>NZ_CP071320.1:0-5102941 GCF_017309605.1 Serratia ureilytica | reverse complement strand
TTTACTGCCGATACGCGGATCTTTGGCTTCCGCCGCCGATTTGTTTTTCTGGCTGCCGGACTCGACCTGAGTGCGCGAACCGGAAGCGTGGCCGCGGCGTTTTTTCAGGCGTTTGCGCTCACGCGCTTCCTGATCGAGCTCCATACGGCTTTTCTTTTTCGTTTTTGACTTCGCCGCGCTGCCGCGAGGTGCTTTTGATGGCTGGTTCATAGCGTGTGCTCTTAGGTATGTAGATTCAGTATAGAATTGCGGCGGAATCTAGCAGAAAGCGGACAAAGAAAAAAGGCGGCAGGTTAAACCTGCCGCCTATTTCGCACCTTCTTGCGAAGGGTATTCCTGTTACGCGCTCCTTGCGTACATGCAACATCCCGGTTTTTCCTTCTGCTATAACCGCATTCCCTGCCACTACGTCCTTCATCCTGAAAGGAAAATCGTCCATGGCGCAATCCATTCGCATCCGCTCTTCCCGAGCGCGCTTCCTGCGGGCATCCAAACTGCCGATACTTCACCATCCGATGTGCCTGCCGCCTATTCCGGTGCGAAAGGGTCACTTCCTTTTGCGTTCATCCTGGCACTCATTGCACGCCCTGTGCATTCCCTGAGATTTGTCATCCTTCCCGGATGTTCCCTAATCCTGCGCAACCCTGCGTTAACGAGTACTTTACGTTATTGTTGCGAAGGCTCAAGGCACCGGAGGCCGATTTGACTGACATTTCCACACAACGAAAAAACAACACATTGTTTTTAAAAAAGAAACAGAAATATCGCTTTCGAATAAAGCGACATTACCCGCGATTCGAATGGCAAATGTCTCACAACGTACGAGCAGCTTAACCGTCGTTTTATCGCGCCCCGCCGCTTAAAAACGGAGAAACACGCCATTTTTACCGCTGATGCAGTTATAATCGCCAGCCAGTTAGCCATCCTCACGGAGACGAAAAATTTTGACCAGCAAGAACTACAACTATCATGTGACCCATTTCGTCACCAGCGCACCCGATATTCGCCATCTTCCGGGGGATGCAGGAATTGAAGTCGCCTTTGCCGGCCGTTCCAACGCCGGTAAATCCAGCGCGCTGAATACGCTGACCAACCAAAAAAGCCTGGCGCGCACCAGTAAGACGCCGGGGCGCACCCAGCTGATTAACCTGTTCGAAGTGGAAGACGGCATTCGTCTGGTTGACCTGCCGGGTTATGGCTACGCCGAAGTGCCGGAAGAAATGAAGCGCAAATGGCAACGCGCGCTGGGCGAATACCTGCAGATGCGCAACAGCCTGAAAGGGCTGGTGGTGCTGATGGATATCCGCCATCCGCTGAAAGATCTCGACCAACAGATGATCCAGTGGGCGGTCGACGTCGGCACGCCGGTGCTGGTGTTGCTGACCAAGGCCGACAAGCTGGCCTCCGGCGCACGCAAGGCGCAGCTCAACATGGTACGTGAAGCGGTGCTGCCGTTTATGGGGGATATCCAGGTCGAAGCCTTCTCATCGCTGAAAAAGATCGGCGTCGACAAGCTGCGCCAGAAGCTGGACACCTGGTTTAACGAGATCCCGCCGGAAGTGCTGCCGGAAGAAGACATCGGCGAATAAGCCCTGATCGCACGTTTGAGCCGATGCCTCGCCGCATCGGCTTTTTTATGCCCGCAGATCGGCCGCAGGCGGGATTTTTCGTTATCTAATTACATTTTTGAAATAAAGCCATCATAAAGACTTATCGCCAAAACGGGCTTGTTTCGCCGAATTACGCGGATTGAGGGAGCGGAAGTTGAAATGAAAGTCGGGGCTGAGCGATAGGAAAAACGTATGGTTTGCTGCTGTTTTTACAATAAAAAACGCCCCAGTCAATACTGACTGGGGCGGCTAAATATTCAGCCAAATCCGATTACGTGAAGTAAAAGGTCTGAAAGATAGAACATCTTACCTCTGTACCCTACGCCTGTAACTCTACATCATTTTTTCGCAGGGCAAAAGAATTTTTTGTAGTTTACTTACACAATTTGAGACACAAGAACGGCGAAGTTGGGGAAACTATCGCCGCATCTTGTAGCTTAATTACGAAAAGTGCTTAGCTTCTCGCCAGTTAGCGCATACGGCGATAACCCGGCGATCAGTGCGCCTCATCCCAGTTCATGCCGACGCCCACATCGACCTTCAGCGGCACCGCCAGCGTCATGCTGCCTTCCATCAGTTGGCGGATACGTTGGCTGGCTTCGTCGATCACCGACTCGTGCACCTCGAACACCAATTCATCGTGCACCTGCATGATCGCGCGCACCAACGGCTTCTCCTGCCCCTGCAGCCAGGCGTCGACCTCGATCATCGCACGCTTGATGATATCGGCCGCCGTGCCCTGCATCGGGGCGTTGATGGCGGCGCGCTCGGCCGCCTTGCGGCGCATGGCGTTGCTGGAGCGGACGTCCGGCAGATACAGACGGCGGCCGTCCAGCGTGCTGACATAGCCCTGCTCGGAAGCCTGCTGACGGGTGCGCTCCATGTAATCCAGCACGCCCGGGTAACGTTCGAAGTAGAGATCCATATAGCGCTGGGCTTCCCCACGCGGGATCCCCAGCTGACGCGCAAGGCCGAAGGCGCTCATGCCGTAAATCAAACCAAAGTTAATCGCCTTGGCGCTGCGGCGCTGCTCGCCGGTCACTTTATCCAACGGCACGCCGAAAACTTCCGACGCCGTGGCGCGGTGAATGTCTTTCCCTTCGGCGAAGGCCTTCAGCAGCCCTTCATCCTGAGACAGATGCGCCATGATGCGCAGCTCGATCTGCGAGTAGTCGGCCGCGACAATGCGGTAGCCTTCCGGCGCAATAAAGGCCTGGCGAATGCGCCGCCCTTCTTCGTTGCGCACCGGGATGTTCTGCAGGTTCGGATCGCTCGAGGAGAGGCGGCCGGTGGCGGTCACCGCCTGATGGTACGAGGTATGCACCCGCCCGCTGACCGGATTGATCATCAGCGGCAGCTTGTCGGTATAGGTGGTCTTCAGCTTCGCCAGGCCGCGGTATTCCAGAATCACCTTCGGCAGCGGGTAGTCGAGCGCCAGCTCGGCCAGCACTTCTTCGTTGGTGGATGGCGCCCCGCCCGGGGTTTTCTTCAGCACCGGCAGCTTTTGTTTTTCGTACAAGATAGCCTGCAGCTGCTTGGTCGACGCCAGGTTGAACGGCTCTTCCGCCAGCTCGTGGGCCTGCGCCTCCAGCTCAGCCAGACGCTTGGCCAGCTCCTGGGAGTGGGCCGATAAAATGGCCGGATCGATCAGCACCCCGGTGCGTTCGATATGCGACAGCACCGGCAGCAGCGGCATTTCAATCTCGTTGAACACCGTCAGCAGTTCCGCGCTCTGTTTCAGCTGCGGCCACATCGCCAGATGCAGCTGCAGCGTGACATCGGCGTCTTCGGCAGCGTATGGCGCCGCCTGCTCAAGCGCGATCTGATTGAACGTCAGCTGGTTCTTGCCCTTGCCGGCGATCTCTTCGAAGGTGATGGTTTTGTGGCCAAGATAACGATCGGCCAGGCTGTCCATATCATGACGGCCGCCGACGCTGTCCAGCACATAGGACTCCAGCATGGTGTCGTAGGCGATGCCGCGCATCTCGATGCCATAACGCGCCAGCAGGCTCATATCGAACTTCAGATTTTGCCCGACCTTGAGCGCTTTCTCGTCTTCCAGCAGCGGCTTGAGCGCCTCCAGCACGTAAGCGCGATCCAGCTGCGCCGGCGCATCCAGATAATCGTGCGCCACCGGCAAATAAGCCGCTTCGCCCGGCGCGATCGCAAAGGACAGGCCGATCAGATTGGCGGTCAGGGTATCCAGGCCATCGGTTTCGGTATCGAAGGCAAACACGTCGGCTTTTTTCAACCGCGCCAGCCAGTCGGTAAAGGTCGCTTCGTCCAGGATGGTGACATAACCGTCCTGAGACAGCTTGGCCTCCGCCAGCGCTTTCGGCGCTTCCGCGGCTACAGCTGGTTTGGCGGCGCCGGCAGCTTTCGCGCCCGCGCCTTTCTTGTTTTCCAACCAGACGCCGGCTTCTACGTCCGCCAGCCAGCGTTTGAACTCGTACTGTTTGAACAGCTGTTGCAGCGTGTCGACATCCGGCGCGGAGACCGTCAGGTCCGCACAGGTCAGATCCAGCTCGACGTCGGTTTTGATCGTCGCCAGCTTATAGGAGAGGTACGCGACCTCTTTATTCTGTTCCAGCTTGGCCGCCATGGTTTTGGCGCCGCGGAAGCTCAGCGTGGCGATGTTCTCCAGATTGCCGTACAGCGCATCCAGGCCGCCGATACCCTGCAGCAACGCCTGGGCGGTTTTCTCGCCCACGCCCGGCACGCCGGGAATGTTGTCCGATGAATCGCCCATCAGCGCCAGGAAGTCGATGATCAGCTCCGGCGGAATGCCGTATTTGTCGCACACTTCCTGCGGGCCGAGGATCGTGTTGTTCATGGTGTTGATCAAGGTGACGTTCGGCGTCACCAGCTGCGCCATGTCTTTGTCGCCGGTGCTGATCAGCACCGCATGGCCGGCCTTTTCGGCCTCCAGCGCCAGCGTACCGATAACGTCGTCCGCCTCAACGCCGGGTGTCACCAGCAGCGGCAGGCCCATCGCCTTGACCATGCTGTGCAGCGGCTCGATCTGCGCGCGCAGATCGTCCGGCATCGGCGGCCGGTGTGATTTGTATTCAGCGAAGAGATCATCGCGGAAGGTTTTCCCTTTGGCATCAAACACCACGGCAACGTGGCTCGGTTGATACTGCAGCAGCAGGCTGCGCAGCATATTCAGCACGCCGTACATCGCGCCGGTCGGCTCGCCCGCCGAGTTGGTCAGCGGCGGGAAGGCGTGATAAGCGCGGTAGAGGTAGGAGGAACCGTCAACCAGGATTAGTGGGTTTTCTGCAATCTGGGCCATAGCGTTTCTTTATCGTGATCGGACATAGGGGTAAGCATGCCATAGCTGGCCGCCGGAGACGAACCTTAGCGTGCATTGCGGACGAAAATGATGTGATTGTGCGCGAGGATCCGCAAGATCTTACCTGTGGATAACTTTGTGCATAGAAAAGAGACCGAATTATAACGCTGCGATTATCGTTATAACGGCGAATAAAATTCCTATTTAAATCACCGCGTTAAAAGAACGAATTCCGGCGACGCTTTATTATTGGCTTTCATTGGATTTGTGGATATAACTTTCGCCGGATTTTAATCGCACTATTAATCAAATTCGACGCCTCAATTACCATAGCACAAGCTGGACAAGTTGCACGAAAACTCAGCAAATGGTTATCCGATGAGACGAAAAACAGTGATTTTTAGCGGCGCTTTACCCCGACGATTTCTGTTAAAATGCGTTTTTGTTCATGCGCTTTGGCATGCAACGATGTTCCCACCAACCGTCAGCACATAATCATGCCAAGATTGTTAACGCCTGTTATCTTTATCATTTCCGTCATACTTACCATTCTGGTGACGGTGTTATGCTCCATCCCCATCACGCTGGCCGGCATCGTGAAACTCGTGGTGCCCATTCCCGCCGTTTGGCGATATATCTCGGCTTTCGCCGATTTCATGATGTGGTGTTGGTGCCAAGGGCTGGCGCTGTTATTGCGCATTAACGGGCAATTGCGTTGGGATATTGAAGGGCTGGAAGGGTTGGATCGCAAAAACTGGTATCTGCTGATCAGCAACCACGAAAGTTGGTCAGACATTGTCGTGTTATGCGTGCTGTTCAGAAATCATATTCCAATGAATAAGTATTTCCTCAAACAGCAGCTCGCCTGGGTGCCGTTTGTCGGCCTGGCCTGCTGGGCGCTGGACATGCCATTCATGAAGCGTTACTCCCGCGCCTATTTGCTCAAGCACCCGGAAAAACGCGGCAAGGATATCGAAACGACGCGCCGTTCCTGCGAAAAATTCCGCCAGCGCCCAACCACCATCGTCAATTTCGTCGAAGGCTCACGCTTCACCGAAGCCAAGAAAATTAAAAGCAATTCACCTTATCGCAATTTGCTGGCACCCAAAGCCGCCGGCATCGCGTTTACCCTTAGCGCGCTGGGCAATCAGTTCGACAAAGTGTTGAACGTCACCCTGCTTTATCCGGAAAATAACCAGCGGCCCTTTCTGGATATGCTGTGCGGCCGCCTGACGCGTATCGTGGTGAGAATAGAGACGCTACCGATCGATGAAACCCTGCACGGTGATTATTTCAACGATAAACAGTTCAAGCGGCGCTTCCAGCTGTGGCTGAATACGCTGTGGCAGGAAAAAGACCGGTTGCTGGATAAATTGAAGCGGCAATACGGATAAAAAAACGCCGGCAATGCCGGCGTTTTTCATGTTGAATCAGGCTTATTTCTGCTGGCTGAGGAATTTAACCACATCGGCGAACTGCTTCACGTAAGCGTCCATCGAGCTGGTGTCCAGGCCATCGTTTTTAACCATGTATTTGCCGTTGACGAATACCGCCGGCACGCCGCGCAGCTGCAGATCTTCTGCGGCTTTCTCCTGTTGAACCACCAGAGATTTCACCACGAAGCTGTTCCAGGCCGCGTCATAATCTGCGGCGGTTACGCCCGCTTTCACGAAGACGTTACGGATATCGTCCGGCGTTTGCACGGTCTGGGTTTTCTGCACCGCTTCGAACATCAGCGGGCTTACTTTGTCTTCCACGCCCAGCGCCATCGCGACCGCCCACGCCTGAGTCAGCTGTTTGCCCAACGGCCCCAGGAACTCCACGTGGTACTTGGTCATTTTGGTGCCGGCAGGCAACGCTTTTTTTACGTTCTCGGACACGTGATAGACCTGCTCAAACTGGTAGCAGTGTGGGCAGTAAAAGGAGAAGAACTCCAGCACCTGCGGCTCACCGGTCACCGGCTTGTCCAGGGTCACGTACTGAGTGCCATC
Organism: Serratia ureilytica; assembly: GCF_017309605.1. Taxonomy (NCBI): domain Bacteria; kingdom Pseudomonadati; phylum Pseudomonadota; class Gammaproteobacteria; order Enterobacterales; family Yersiniaceae; genus Serratia; species Serratia ureilytica. Next base: position 5,096,045 of record NZ_CP071320.1, on the reverse strand, counting down.
GCTAAACTGTGCCGCCGAGGCGCTGAATGCCATCACCATGCCAACGAGCGCCAACCATATTTTTTTCATAAGACTAAACTCTCCATTGTGTTAAAGCTTCAATACATTGGCGTCAGCTGCAGAGGAGGCTCCTGCAACAGCTTAACCTGTTCATTAAACGCCGCAGTCTGAGATAACCAGAAATCAGACTCCGCCATCCACGGAAAACTCTTAGGGAAGGCCGGATCCTGCCAACGGCGAGCGACCCAGGCCAGGTAATACACCATACGCATCGCCCGCAGTGGCTCAATTAACGCCAGCTCGCGCTGATCGAACTCGGCAAATTCGCCGTACGCCTCCAGCAAAACGTCCAGCTGCATCAGTTGGTCGCGACGTTCGCCGTGCAACAGCATCCACAGATCCTGAACCGCAGGGCCGTTGCGCGCGTCATCAAGATCGACGAACAGCGGGCCATCGCGCCACAGAATATTGCCCGGATGGCAATCGCCGTGCAAACGCCGCGGCTGCCAGTTCAGATTCCAGTGTGGCTTGATCGCCGCAATCAGGTTATCCGTCGCCTGCAGAAAGGCATCACGCTGAGCCGCCGGCAACAGCTCGCAATTGGCCAGCGCCTGACGCGGGGCAACAAGATACTCTTCAATCCCCATGGTTGGACGCTCGGCAAACAAACGCTCGCCGCCGACCTGATGGATACGCCCCAGAAAACGGCCTACCCATTCCAACTGATCCAGATTGTCTATCTCGTATTGCCGGCCCCCCACGCTGGGGAACAGGGCAAAGAAAAAACCGCCGTGCGTATGCAGCGTAGCGCCTTGCAGCGCCAACGGCGCCACCGCCGGGATCTCCGCGCCGGCCAGATCCAGAGCGAACTGATGTTCCTCACTGATTTGTGCGGCGCTCCAGCGCTCCGGGCGGTAAAACTTCACCACGTAGCGTCGACGATCCTCGTCCATAAACTGATAGACGCGGTTCTCATAGCTGTTCAATGCCGTCAGGCCGGAATCGACGCGCAGGCCAATCCCTTCTAGCGCGTCCATGATCAAATCGGGCGACAGGGTGTCGAAATTAAAAGCTGAGTTATTCATAACGTTCGTTTGATCGCTGACAGCACGGTGCCGGGAATGAGAAATAGTAGCATTAATGGCGCATTTCACGCGCTATGCTTTCTCGCACCGCACGAGGATCAATCCTTGATAACGCCGCGAGCACGCAGCAACGCCGTTTTAAAATCTTCTTCGTAATCTTTCTTCAGGCCCGGGATCTGATCCGTGCCGGCGCTGCCGCGCATTTTCAGATGGTAAATAAGAATATCGTCGCTCAACTCGGACAACTCGCCCTGGAAACCCGCTTCCTTCGCCAGCTTTTGCAAAAACTGCATCAAATTGAGATCGGGATCTTCCTGCCAGGCCGGGTGCAACAGCTCGATCAACTCGTTTACGCGATGCGTTTTCATCTCAATATCGTCCAATAGCATGAATAAACTCACAAAGTAACAGGCTTACCCACGCAGTGAAAGAACCGGCTTGTCAATAAAGGTAAATCCTGATGTCGCGCCGGCTTTAGCGCTACAATCAGCGCATCGACAAGGCGGGATAAACGAGATGCATAAAGAAATCAGCGGCGTCATTTTGGCCGGCGGACGGGCCACGCGCATGGGCGGTGAGGACAAAGGCCTAGTGTCGATTGGCGGGATCGCACTCTATCAACACGTATTGGCTCGGTTACGCCCGCAGGTGGCTTCCGTCGCCATCAGCGCCAATCGCAATCAGGCACGTTACCAGGCGAGCGGTTTGCCGGTGATTGGCGATCTGACGCCCGATTTCGCCGGGCCGCTGGCAGGCATGCTGGCCGGGCTCAAACAGGCTCCCAGCGAATGGGTGGTCTTCGTCCCTTGTGATGTCCCCGACTTTCCCGCCGACTTAGTCGCTCAGCTATGGCAGCAAAAAGGCGCGGCGCAGGCGGCCTTTGCCAGCGATGGTGAACGAGATCACCCCACGCTGGCGTTACTGCATAGCCAAATAGCGCCGCAGCTGGCCGACTATCTGGCGCGCGGTGAACGCAAGCTGATGCTGTTCTTGCATCAAATTGGCGCACAACGCGTAGTGTTCAGCGGGCAGCAAGCGGCATTTCATAACCTGAATACGCCGGCTGACTGCCTGAATTGGCAACAAACGCGAGAGCTCAAAAAATGAATCGTTCATTGCCTCCCTTGCTGGCCATCGGCGCCTACAGCGGAACGGGGAAAACGACCCTGCTCAAACAGCTGATCCCGTTGCTGAAACAACGCCAGGTAAGGATTGGACTGATCAAACATACGCATCACGACATGGATGTGGATACGCCGGGTAAAGACAGCTATGAGCTGCGTAAAGCAGGCGCCGAGCAAACGCTGGTCGCCAGCGATCGTCGCTGGGCATTAATGACCGAAACGCCGGAGCAACAACCTTTGGATCTGCGCTATCTGGCTGGGCGCTTTGACGCCGATAAGGTCGACTTGATTCTGGTGGAAGGGTTCAAACATGAGCCGGTCAGCAAGATCCTGCTTTATCGGGCCGAGATCGGCAGGCCGTTGGAAGACATGCTGGATCAGTTTGTCGTCGCGGTAGCCAGCGATCGACCGCTATCCATTTCGGCTAAGCAGTTGGATCTCAATCAACCGGAAAGCATCGCCGACTTTATTGTCGAGTGGTTGAAAGGCGCAGCGTAGCTGCGCTTTTTTACGTTTTACGCACAGCAAAAAGCCCTGAACGTCAGTTCAGGGCTTTCGGCTTTGTTTGATGCCTGGCAGTGTCCTACTCTCGCATGGGGAGACCCCACACTACCATCGGCGCTACGGCGTTTCACTTCTGAGTTCGGCATGGGGTCAGGTGGGACCACCGCGCTATTGCCGCCAGGCAAATTCTGTTTCATTCCAACCGCCTCACTTCCATGAAGCCATCAGAATCAATCTTGGAACGTCGCTGAAAATCTCTCTAAAAACACCTTCGGTGTTGTAAGGTTAAGCCTCACGGATCATTAGTACTGGTTAGCTCAATGCATCGCTGCACTTACACACCCAGCCTATCAACGTCTTAGTCTTAAACGTTCCTTCAGGGGCCTTGAAGGCCCAGGGAAGACTCATCTTGAGGCAAGTTTCGCGCTTAGATGCTTTCAGCGCTTATCTTTTCCGCACTTAGCTACCGGGCAATGCCATTGGCATGACAACCCGAACACCAGTGGTGCGTTCACTCCGGTCCTCTCGTACTAGGAGCAACCCCTCTCAATCTTCCAACGCCCACGGCAGATAGGGACCGAACTGTCTCACGACGTTCTAAACCCAGCTCGCGTACCACTTTAAATGGCGAACAGCCATACCCTTGGGACCTACTTCAGCCCCAGGATGTGATGAGCCGACATCGAGGTGCCAAACACCGCCGTCGATATGAACTCTTGGGCGGTATCAGCCTGTTATCCCCGGAGTACCTTTTATCCGTTGAGCGATGGCCCTTCCATTCAGAACCACCGGATCACTAAGACCTACTTTCGTACCTGCTCGAGCCGTCACTCTCGCAGTCAAGCTAGCTTATGCCTTTGCACTAACCTCACGATGTCCGACCGTGATTAGCTAACCTTCGTGCTCCTCCGTTACTCTTTGGGAGGAGACCGCCCCAGTCAAACTACCCACCAGACACTGTCCTCACCCCGGATCACGGGGCCGAGTTAGAACATCAAACATTAAAGGGTGGTATTTCAAGGATGGCTCCACGCAGACTGGCGTCCACGCTTCAAAGCCTCCCACCTATCCTACACATCAAGGCTCAATGTTCAGTGTCAAGCTATAGTAAAGGTTCACGGGGTCTTTCCGTCTTGCCGCGGGTACACTGCATCTTCACAGCGAGTTCAATTTCACTGAGTCTCGGGTGGAGACAGCCTGGCCATCATTACGCCATTCGTGCAGGTCGGAACTTACCCGACAAGGAATTTCGCTACCTTAGGACCGTTATAGTTACGGCCGCCGTTTACTGGGGCTTCGATCAAGAGCTTCGCCTTGCGGCTGACCCCATCAATTAACCTTCCAGCACCGGGCAGGCGTCACACCGTATACGTCCACTTTCGTGTTTGCACAGTGCTGTGTTTTTATTAAACAGTTGCAGCCAGCTGGTATCTTCGACTGGCTTCAGCTCCATCCGCGAGGGACTTCACCTACATGCCAGCGTGCCTTCTCCCGAAGTTACGGCACCATTTTGCCTAGTTCCTTCACCCGAGTTCTCTCAAGCGCCTTGGTATTCTCTACCTGACCACCTGTGTCGGTTTGGGGTACGATTTAATGTTACCTGGAGCTTAGAGGATTTTCCTGGAAGCAGGGCATCAACTACTTCTGCACCGTAGTGCATCGTCATCACGCCTCAGGGTTAGTATGCAACCGGATTTACCAGGTCACACCCCCTACACGCTTAAACCGGGACAACCGTCGCCCGGCTAGCCTAGCCTTCTCCGTCCCCCCTTCGCAGTAACACCAAGTACAGGAATATTAACCTGTTTCCCATCGACTACGCTTTTCAGCCTCGCCTTAGGGGTCGACTCACCCTGCCCCGATTAACGTTGGACAGGAACCCTTGGTCTTCCGGCGAGCGGGCTTTTCACCCGCTTTATCGTTACTTATGTCAGCATTCGCACTTCTGATACCTCCAGCAACCCTCACAGGCCACCTTCAACGGCTTACAGAACGCTCCCCTACCCAACAACGCTAAGCGTCGCTGCCGCAGCTTCGGTGCATGGTTTAGCCCCGTTACATCTTCCGCGCAGGCCGACTCGACCAGTGAGCTATTACGCTTTCTTTAAATGATGGCTGCTTCTAAGCCAACATCCTGGCTGTCTATGCCTTCCCACATCGTTTCCCACTTAACCATGACTTTGGGACCTTAGCTGGCGGTCTGGGTTGTTTCCCTCTTCACGACGGACGTTAGCACCCGCCGTGTGTCTCCCGTGATAACATTCTTCGGTATTCGGAGTTTGCATCGGTTTGGTAAGCCGGGATGGCCCCCTAGCCGAAACAGTGCTCTACCCCCGAAGATGAGTTCACGAGGCGCTACCTAAATAGCTTTCGGGGAGAACCAGCTATCTCCCGGTTTGATTGGCCTTTCACCCCCAGCCACAAGTCATCCGCTAATTTTTCAACATTAGTCGGTTCGGTCCTCCAGTTAGTGTTACCCAACCTTCAACCTGCCCATGGCTAGATCACCGGGTTTCGGGTCTATACCTTGCAACTAATCGCCCAGTTAAGACTCGGTTTCCCTACGGCTCCCCTATACGGTTAACCTTGCTACAAAATATAAGTCGCTGACCCATTATACAAAAGGTACGCAGTCACACCACGAAGGTGCTCCCACTGCTTGTACGTACACGGTTTCAGGTTCTATTTCACTCCCCTCGCCGGGGTTCTTTTCGCCTTTCCCTCACGGTACTGGTTCACTATCGGTCAGTCAGGAGTATTTAGCCTTGGAGGATGGTCCCCCCATATTCAGACAGGATGTCACGTGTCCCGCCCTACTCATCGAACTCACGACCTGTGCATTTTAGTGTACGGGGCTATCACCCTTTACTGCGCGACTTTCCAGACGCTTCCACTAACACACAAGCCGATTCAGGTTCTGGGCTCCTCCCCGTTCGCTCGCCGCTACTGGGGGAATCTCGGTTGATTTCTTTTCCTCGGGGTACTTAGATGTTTCAGTTCCCCCGGTTCGCCTCATGCCACTATGTATTCATGACATGATAGTGTGTCGAAACACACTGGGTTTCCCCATTCGGGTATCGCCGGTTGTAACGGTTCATATCACCTTACCGACGCTTTTCGCAGATTAGCACGCCCTTCATCGCCTCTGACTGCCTAGGCATCCACCGTGTACGCTTAGTCACTTAACCTCACAACCCGAAGATGTTTCCATCGTTCGCGCTGCAAACATTTGAGAGACTCTATGACAGGTTACTCTTCATCCCAGTACATCTACGGAGGGACAAATTTCAGCCGTCATGTTTCAATTTTCAGCTTGTTCCAGATTGTTAAAGAGCAATATCTTAAACATGACTCGGAAGTCATCTTTAAGATATGGTGTATCGTCAGATACTTGGGACCGCCGCTTTCACCGGGTGGGTCGGAAGCTTGGCGTCCCCTAGGGGATTCGAACCCCTGTTACCGCCGTGAAAGGGCGGTGTCCTAGGCCTCTAGACGAAGGGGACACGACACCGTACTTTTATGACGCTTTTGCTCGTTACTTTTTCATCAGACAATCTGTGTGAGCACGCCACGCGAACTAATATCTTTAGGTAAGGAGGTGATCCAACCGCAGGTTCCCCTACGGTTACCTTGTTACGACTTCACCCCAGTCATGAATCACAAAGTGGTAAGCGCCCTCCCGAAGGTTAAGCTACCTACTTCTTTTGCAACCCACTCCCATGGTGTGACGGGCGGTGTGTACAAGGCCCGGGAACGTATTCACCGTAGCATTCTGATCTACGATTACTAGCGATTCCGACTTCATGGAGTCGAGTTGCAGACTCCAATCCGGACTACGACATACTTTATGAGGTCCGCTTGCTCTCGCGAGGTCGCTTCTCTTTGTATATGCCATTGTAGCACGTGTGTAGCCCTACTCGTAAGGGCCATGATGACTTGACGTCATCCCCACCTTCCTCCAGTTTATCACTGGCAGTCTCCTTTGAGTTCCCGGCCGAACCGCTGGCAACAAAGGATAAGGGTTGCGCTCGTTGCGGGACTTAACCCAACATTTCACAACACGAGCTGACGACAGCCATGCAGCACCTGTCTCAGAGTTCCCGAAGGCACCAATCCATCTCTGGAAAGTTCTCTGGATGTCAAGAGTAGGTAAGGTTCTTCGCGTTGCATCGAATTAAACCACATGCTCCACCGCTTGTGCGGGCCCCCGTCAATTCATTTGAGTTTTAACCTTGCGGCCGTACTCCCCAGGCGGTCGATTTAACGCGTTAGCTCCGGAAGCCACGCCTCAAGGGCACAACCTCCAAATCGACATCGTTTACAGCGTGGACTACCAGGGTATCTAATCCTGTTTGCTCCCCACGCTTTCGCACCTGAGCGTCAGTCTTCGTCCAGGGGGCCGCCTTCGCCACCGGTATTCCTCCAGATCTCTACGCATTTCACCGCTACACCTGGAATTCTACCCCCCTCTACGAGACTCTAGCTTGCCAGTTTCAAATGCAGTTCCCAGGTTGAGCCCGGGGATTTCACATCTGACTTAACAAACCGCCTGCGTGCGCTTTACGCCCAGTAATTCCGATTAACGCTTGCACCCTCCGTATTACCGCGGCTGCTGGCACGGAGTTAGCCGGTGCTTCTTCTGCGAGTAACGTCAATTGATGAACGTATTAAGTTCACCACCTTCCTCCTCGCTGAAAGTGCTTTACAACCCGAAGGCCTTCTTCACACACGCGGCATGGCTGCATCAGGCTTGCGCCCATTGTGCAATATTCCCCACTGCTGCCTCCCGTAGGAGTCTGGACCGTGTCTCAGTTCCAGTGTGGCTGGTCATCCTCTCAGACCAGCTAGGGATCGTCGCCTAGGTGAGCCATTACCCCACCTACTAGCTAATCCCATCTGGGCACATCTGATGGCAAGAGGCCCGAAGGTCCCCCTCTTTGGTCTTGCGACGTTATGCGGTATTAGCTACCGTTTCCAGTAGTTATCCCCCTCCATCAGGCAGTTTCCCAGACATTACTCACCCGTCCGCCGCTCGTCACCCGGGGAGCAAGCTCCCCTGTGCTACCGCTCGACTTGCATGTGTTAAGCCTGCCGCCAGCGTTCAATCTGAGCCATGATCAAACTCTTCAATTAAAAGCTTGATTTGCTTCCACTCGAGAAGCGGTGCTCAAAGATTTACTGCATGAATTTTACTTCAGTTAGTCACTCTTCAAGACTTGATATTTTTTTTGCATCCGAAGATGCTGGATATCGTCTTGTGGAGTGCCCACACAGATTGTCTGATAAATTGTTAAAGAGCAGTGAGTTAGGCGCTTTCGCTTGCTAACTCGAGGTGGCGTATATTACGCTTTTCACCCGGAGAGTCAAGCGTTTATTTCGCTTTCCTCTCGCTGACCCGGCGGCTTGTCAGTCGTTGTTCCCGGTCAGTGGAGGCGCATTATAGGGAGTTCTCGGCAGGCCGCAACCCCTAAATGCAAAAAACTTTTCAAGCGCGGATTTTTTCGGCAAAAGAGCGAAAAAGCGGCGAATTTATGTCACTTTTTCAGGCAAACAGCCATAAAAGCTGGCGATCACTGGAGTAAAATAGAAGAAACGAAGTCAGTAAGGATCCGCAGCCATGCCATTAAATGCACAACAACAGGCCGCCCAACGCAATCTTTCTTATCTGCTTGCAGAGAAACTCGGCCAACAAATTCTGGCAGGCGATTATCAGGCCGGCAGCATCCTGCCCGGTGAAATGGAACTGGGCGAGCAATTCGGCGTCAGCCGCACCGCGGTGCGCGAAGCGGTAAAGATGTTAGCCGCCAAAGGCATGTTGTTGCCGCGCCCGCGCATTGGCACCCGCGTGATGCCGCAAAGCCAATGGAATTTCCTCGATCAGGATTTACTGACCTGGTGGATGACGCGGGAAAACTTCGATCAGGTGATGCAACATTTCCTTATATTGCGCACCTCGTTGGAACCGCAGGCCTGCGCGTTGGCGGCAGACCACGCCAGCCCGCAGCAAACCAAACTGCTGGCGGAACTGATGGCGGAAATGCGCGCGCTGCATACCCAGTTTGATCGCGAGCGCTGGATCCAGGTCGATACCCAATTCCACCAGCTCATCTACGAGGCCAGCGGCAATCCGTTCCTGACCTCGTTCGCCAACCTGTTCAGTTCGGTGTATCAGAGTTACTTCCGCGCCATCACCGGCAATGAAGTGATCAAGCTGCGCCACCATCAGGCTATCGTCGATGCGATACTCGCCGGAGACAGCGCAGGCGCCCTCGTCGCCTGCCAAGTTTTGCTGAAAGAGAAAGACTAGACACGCTCCCCGCTTATAGATAGAAGAAAGAGATGAGGGAGAGACGACCATTTAACCAGGACCGACCATGACCCAATCCGCGCGCAGTATGGCAGGACTCCCGTGGATCGCCGCAATGGCGTTCTTTATGCAGGCGCTGGACGCCACCATCCTCAACACGGCGCTACCGGCGATCGCCCACAGCCTCGGGCACTCGCCGCTGGCGATGCAATCTGCCGTCATCAGCTATACGCTGACGGTGGCGATGCTGATCCCAGTCAGCGGTTGGCTGGCGGACCGCTTCGGCACCCGCCGCGTGTTCATCTTCGCCGTCACGTTATTCACCCTCGGTTCGCTGTTGTGCGCCCTCTCCCCCACGTTGAGCGTGCTGGTTGCCTCTCGCGTGCTGCAGGGCATCGGCGGCGCGATGATGATGCCGGTCGCGCGACTGGCGCTGCTGCGCGCCTACCCGCGCAGCGAACTGCTGCCGGTGCTGAACTTCGTCACCATGCCCGGCCTGGTCGGGCCGATTCTGGGGCCGCTGCTGGGCGGCTGGCTGGTGACCTACGCCACCTGGCATTGGATTTTCCTGATCAATATCCCTATCGGCCTGCTCGGCATCTTCTATGCGCGCAAGTACATGCCGGACTTCACCACGCCCAAGCGCCGCTTCGATTTTCTGGGTTTTATGCTGTTCGGCCTGAGCCTGGTGCTGATCTCCACCGGGCTGGAACTGTTTGGCGAGCGGGTGCTGGCGAGCTACGTTTCGCTGGGCATTCTGCTCAGCGGCTTCGTGATGCTGTTCGGCTACATCGCGCACGCCCGCCGTCATCCTCAGCCGCTGATCGGCCTCGACCTGTTCAAAACCCGCACCTTCTCGGTCGGCATCGCCGGCAACGTCGCGTCCAGGTTGGGCACCGGCTGCGTGCCGTTTTTGATGCCGCTCATGCTGCAGGTGGGATTTGGCTACACGGCGATCGTCGCCGGCTGCATGATGGCACCGACCGCCATCGGCTCGCTGATGGCGAAATCCACCGTCACTCAGGTGCTGCGCTGGTTCGGCTACCGTAAAACGCTGGTCGGCATCACCGTTATCATCGGAGCGCTGATCGCGCAGTTCGCCCTGCAGAGCCCAGGCATGCCGCTGTGGCTGATGATCCTGCCGCTGTTCGTACTGGGCATGGCGATGTCCACCCAGTTCACCGCCATGAATACCATCAGCCTGGCGGATTTGAACGACGCCAACGCCAGCGCCGGCAACAGCGTCCTGGCGGTCACCCAACAGCTGTCCATCAGTTTCGGCGTAGCGATCAGCGCGGCGGTGCTGCGTTTTTACGAATCCCTGTCGTTAGGCACTATGATCGACCACTTCCATTACACCTTTATCACCATGGGGATCGTCACCGTGGCGTCGGCGCTGGTATTTATGTTGCTGAGAAGGAAAGATGGCCGCAACTTGATCAGCGGCCAGGAAAGCAAGAAAGAAGCGAAGGCGGCCAGTTAACGGTGGCCCACCGAGGCGCGTTCCACCAGCTCGGGCGTCAGCACCAGCACCTGGGGAGCACGCTCCGGGTTTTGCAGGCGGTTGATCAGCGCATCGATCGCCAGCTCGCCCAGCGAATCCTTCGGCTGATGAATGGTGCTCAGCGGCGGCGCCAGATAACGCGCCAGTTCAATGTCATCGTACCCCATCACCGCCATATCCTGCGGCACGGAAAGCCCGGCCTGATACAGCGCCTGATAAACGCCTACCGCCACCGCGTCGTTGCCGGCGAACACCGCATGCGGCGGCTCTTTCAGCGCCAGCAGCTGGCGCATGGCGGTCACGCCGCCTTCAAACTCAAAGTCGCAATGCACTTCATACCCTGGCGGGATCGGTAATCCGGCGCGACGCATCGCGTTGCGATAGCCTTCCAGCCGGTGACGGGCGGTGGTTTTGTCCTGCGGGCCGGCGATGCAGGCAATCTTGCGGTAGCCGCGGGCGATCAGATGATCGGTCGCCATCTCGCCGCCCAGCAGCGAGTTATCCTGAATAATGTCGTTCGCGCCCTCGAACGGCGCCCAGTCCATCATCACGATCGGCAGTGACGGGTAACGGCTCAGAGCATCTTGCGATGGTCGGTGGTTTTCGGTGCACATCAGCAGCAAACCGTCGACGCGCTTTTGCAGCAGCGTCTCCATGCTGCGGTTCATGCGCGCGGCGTCTTCTTCGGTATTGCACAGGATTAAACTGTAGCCGCGTTCATAACAGCTGCGCTCCACGCCGCGCACCACTTCGGCATAAAACGGGTTGTTGCTGGCGGTCACCAGCATGCCGATGGTGCGCGTCTGATTGAGCTTCAGGCTGCGCGCCAGCGCGGAAGGCGCATAGTTCAGCTGTTCCACGGCCGCCATGACCTTGTCGCGCACGCTGTCGCTGACAAAGCGATTGTTGTTGACCACATGCGACACGGTAGAGGTTGAAACGCCCGCCAGGCGGGCGACATCTTTCATGGTGGCCAAAGGATCACCCCTGCTGCTGCAAGAAGGCGTCGATCTCTTCACGCCACGGCACCGAAGGCTGCGCGCCGGGGCGGGTCACGGCGATCGCCGCCGCCGCATGGGCGAAACGCACCGCGTCGGCCATGACTTTGCCTTCCAACAGGGCAGTCACCAGCGCACCGTTAAAGGTATCGCCGGCGGCGATGGTATCCACCGCTTGCACCTTGAAGCCGGGCACCCGTTTGCCGTTGCCGTTTTCGCTCAGCCACACGCCGCGGCTACCGAGGGTGATGATCACCGTCGCGATGCCCTTGTCGTGCAGCGCCTGCGCCGCACGCGCCGCATCCGCGTCGTTGTCCACGGCGATGCCGGTCAGGCGCTGGGCTTCGGTTTCATTCGGGGTGATCATATCGATCATGCCCAGCAGCTCGTCAGGTAGCTCACGCGCCGGGGCCGGGTTGAGGATCACCTGCGTTTGATGTTGCTTCGCCAGGCGGGCGGCGGCGATCACCGTCTCCAGCGGCGACTCGAGCTGCATCAGCAGGGCATCGGCGTCGATCACTTTTTGTTGGTAGCGCGCCAGGTAATCCGGCGTCACCGCGGCGTTGGCGCCGGCATTGATGCCGATCACGTTCTCGCCTTCGGCGTTGACGAAGATCAGCGCCACGCCGGTGGTGCTGTCGGCGATGGCTTCAATCGGTTGGGTATCAATGCGATCGCTCGCCAGCTGCCGGCGGACACGTTCGCCGATATCGTCGGCGCCCACGCAGGCGATAAAGGCGATCTTCGCCCCGCTGCGCCCGGCCGCCACCGCCTGATTCGCGCCCTTGCCGCCAAACGCCACCTTATACTGTTTCCCGATCACCGTTTCGCCCGGGTGGGGGAACTGTTCAATATTGAGGATATGGTCGGCATTGATGCTGCCAAGAACCACCAGCTTACCTGTTTCCATCGCATTGATTCCTGAATTGCGCGCCATCGTAAACGCCCCGTTCCGATGGCGCTGGTATGACTTACTGAGTGACCAGTTTCAAATCGACCGGGATGGTCGCCGGCACTTTTTCGCCTTTCAGCACTTTATCGGCGGTTTCCACACCGATCACGCCGATCTGATCGGGACGCTGCGCCACGGTCGCCGCCAGCTTGCCGCCTTCGACCGCTTTCACGCCGTCGGCGGTGCCGTCGAAGCCTACCACGATCACGTCGGTTTTACCGGCGGTTTGCAGCGCGCGCAGCGCACCTAACGCCATTTCATCGTTCTGGGCGAACACCGCCTGCACATCCGGGTGCGCGGTCAGCAGGTTCTGCATCACGTTCAGGCCCTTGGTGCGATCGAAATCGGCCGGCTGGCTGGCCAGCAGCTTGAATTTATTCTGATCCAGCGACTGCTTGAAGCCTTCACCGCGTTCACGCGCGGCAGAGGTGCCGGCGATGCCTTCCAGCTGAATCACCTTGGCATCGGCGCCCACTTTCTTGGCAATGAAATCACCGGCCATTTTGCCGCCTACGCGGTTATCCGAAGCGATGTGGCTCACCACGTCACCCTTGCTCGCCACGCGGTCCAGCGTGATGACCGGGATCTTAGCCTGGTTGGCCATCTTGATGGCGTTACCCACCGCGTCGGAGTCGGTCGGGTTGATCAACAGCAGCTTGGGCGCGCGCACCATCAGATCCTGCACGTTGGCCAGCTCTTTCGCCGGGTTGTTCTGGGAATCCAGCACCACCAGGTTGTAGCCCAGCTTGTTGGCCTCTTGCTGCGCGCCGTCCTTCATCGAGACGAAGAACGGGTTGTTGAGGGTGGACACCACCAGCGCGATGGTGTCTTTAGCCATGGCATTGGCGCTCAGGGTGGCGCTCAGCGCGATGGCGGAGGCTAAGGTTGCCAGTTTTTTCATTTTCATCATCGTGATTCCTGTAGGGGGAGGTTACTTGTTGCTTTTGTTATCTACCAGAACCGCCAGCAGTATCACCACTGCCTTCACGATCATTTGGTAGTAGGAAGAAACACCCAGTAAATTCAGGCCGTTGTTCAGGAAGCCGAGGATCAGCGCCCCGATCAGCGTGCCGACGATGCGGCCCTTGCCGCCGGCCAGGCTGGTGCCGCCCAGCACCACGGCGGCGATGGCGTCCAGCTCATAGCCGGTACCGGCGGTCGGCTGCGCCGACGACAGGCGCGCCACTTCGATCACCCCGGCCAGCGCCGCCAGCAGGCCGCACAGCGAGTAGACGATAATCTTCACTTTATCGACGCTGATGCCGGACAGGCGGGTCGCCGCTTCGTTGCCGCCCAGGGCATAAATATAGCGGCCCAGGCGCGTATGGTGCAGCATATACCAGGCGGCAATGAACACGATCGCCATGATCCAGATCGGCGTAGGCACGCCCAGCGGGCGGCCAATACCGAACCAGCCGAAGGTGTCGGCCACATCGGTGAAACCGGTGTTGACCGGGCTGCCGTTGGTGTACACCATGGTGACGCCGCGCAACAGCAGCATCATCACCAGCGTGGCGATAAAGGCCTGCACTTTGCCTTTGGCGACGATCACCCCGGTGCAGGCGCCAATCGCGGCGCCGAGCGCCAATGCCGCCGCCACCGCCACCAGCGCGTTGACCTCAAAGCCGACGATCGACGCCGCCACCGCGCCGGTCAGGGCCAACAGCGATCCTACCGACAGATCGATGCCGGACGTGAGGATCACCAGCGTCATCCCCACCGCCATGATGGCGTTCACCGAAGTCTGCTGCAGAATATTGAACAGGTTGTTCAGGGTGAAGAAGTTCGGGCTCATGGAAGAGACCACGGCGATCAGCACCAGCAGCGCAATCAACGACTTCTGCTCTAACAGCCACTCTTTACTGAACCAGCGCTTGGCTGCGATAGTCTGGGAACTCATATCTGATTACTCCTGCTTTACGCCGTATTGCTTGCCGACGGCTGCCGCCATCAACGCTTCCTGGGTGGCCTGTTCAATCGGGAATTCGCCGCTGAGATGCCCTTCGTGCATCACCAGAATGCGATCGCTCATGCCCATCACCTCCGGCATTTCCGAAGACACCAGAATGATGCTCAGCCCTTCCTGCTTGAACTGGTTGATTAACTGATAGATCTCTTTTTTGGCGCCGACGTCGACGCCGCGCGTCGGCTCATCGAGGATCAGCACCTTCGGCCGAGTCATCAGGCCGCGGGCGATCGCCACTTTCTGTTGATTGCCGCCGGAAAGCAGACCTATCGGCTGCTCCATCGACGGCGTTTTGATATTGAACAGGCGGATGAAGTCCCCCACCGCCTGCCGCTCGTCGGCCTGTTTCAGGCTGCCGTCGGCGCGGCTGAAGTAGCGCAGCGCGGTCAGAGACATGTTTTCCTTTACCGACATGCCCAGCACCAGGCCGTCGCGCTTACGGTCTTCCGAGATATAGACGATGCCGTTCGCCAATCCATCCTGCGGCGAATGGGTGACTACCTCGCGGCCGTCGAGGTTGACGGTGCCGGCCTTGCGCGGCGCGGCGCCGTACAGAATCTTCATCAATTCGGTGCGCCCGGCGCCCATCAAGCCGGCCACGCCGAGGATCTCACCGCGATACAGCGTAAAGCTGACGTCTTCAACGCCGGGTCCGGAAAGATGACTGACTTCCAGCCGCTTTTCCCCGCGCGGTAAATCAAGGCGCGGGTATTGTTCTTCCAGCTTGCGACCGACCATCATTTCAATCAGCGAATCTTCCTGCAGCTCGCTCACCGGCCGCTCGGCGATGAACTGCCCGTCACGAAATACCGTCACGTCGTCGCAGATTTCAAAGATCTCTTTCAGACGGTGCGAGATATAGACGATGCCGCGCCCTTCAGCCTTCAGCTCGTTGATCACCTTGAACAGCGAGGCGGTTTCGGTGTCGGTCAGCGCATCGGTCGGTTCGTCCATGATGATCACTTTCGATTCGAAGCTCAGCACCTTGGCAATCTCCACCATCTGCTGATCGCCAATCGACAGCTCGCCCACCAGCCGGTGGCTGCTGTAGCGCAGGTTGAGGCGTGCCAGCAAGCGATCGGCCTCGGCGTACATGCGCTTCCAGTCAATGCGGCCGAAACGGTTGACGAACTCGCGGCCGAGGAAGATGTTTTCCGCAATCGTCAGCTGCGGGATCAGGTTCAGCTCCTGATGGATAATGCCGATGCCCGCTTCCTGCGAATCTTTAGGCCCGTTGAACGCCACCTCTTTACCGAGAAAATACTGACTGCCGGCGTCTTTCTGATAGATGCCGGTCAGCACTTTCATCATGGTGGACTTCCCGGCGCCGTTTTCCCCCACCAGCGCCATCACCTTGCCGGGATAAACGCTGAGAGCGGCGCCGGAAAGCGCCTTCACTCCGGGAAAGGCTTTATCAATCCCTTTCAGTTGCAGTAAAGGTTGCATAAACGCCTCAGAAAGTTACGCCGGCGCACAGGATCACGTTCGCGTAAGGCGAACACTCCCCGCTGCGGATCACCGCCCGGCTGTGCTCGGTTTGCGCTTTAAACGCCTGATGGCTGATATAACGCACGCCGATGGTATTGCCCTGGCGTTGGCCCAGTGCGGTCAGTTCAGCCAACAATGCCTCGTGGAGCGACGGATTTTGTTTCACGATTTCTTCCGCCAGGATGGCGCTTTCTACCTGCATCTCTTGGGTGACCGCCGCGAACACCTGCATGAAGGTCGGCACGCCCTGCGTCAGCGCCAGATCGATGCGCTGCGTCACCGCCGGTATCGGCAAACCCGCATCGCACAAGGTGAGCTGATCGGTATGCCCCAACCGGGCAATCACGGCAGACACGTCGGAATTCAGTAATACGCCTTTTTTCATCTTCTCACTCCGCTAGCGAAACGTTTCGCTCTCTGGAGGAGTGTAAAAAAACGGCAGGGGAAGGCAACCCGGACAATGCAGAAGTGTGATCGTCATCGAAACGTTTCGTTCGCGCACGGAGAAAGCGCAAACAAAAGGGGCTCAGCCTAGCTGAGCCCCTGTCAGGCGGGTTAGATCTCGACCTGCGTGCCGAGCTCGATGACCCGGTTCGGCGGGATTTCGAACTGATCCGGCGCGCGCAGCGCATTGCGGCTCAGAGCAACGAACAGTTTGCCGCGCAGGTAGAGGTACCATGGCCGCTTGGTGAGGATCAGCGATTCATGGGACATGAAGAACGACGTCTCCGACATGCGGCACGGCAACCCTTCCAGCCCGCAGCGGTGGAACACTTCCTCCACGTTCGGCGTTTCGCGCCAGCCGTAGCTGGCCACCACCCGCCAGAAGGTCGGCGACAGCTGCTCGATGGTCACCCGGCGCACGTTGTGCACGTAAGGCGCATCCTCGGTGCGCAGCGTCAGCAGCACCACGCGCTCGTGCAGCACCTTGTTGTGCTTCAGGTTATGCAACAGCGCAAAAGGAATGACGTTAGTGGCGCGCGACAAGAAGACCGCGGTGCCCGGCACCCGTACCGGCGGCGATTTCTCCAGCGAGGCAATCATCGCCTCCAGCGAGTTGCCGTGCTCATGCAGACGACGCAACAGGCGGAAACGCTCGCTCTTCCAGGTAGTCATAATGATGAACATCACCAGCGCCAGGGTCAGCGGCAGCCAGCCGCCGGAGAACAGCTTCAGGGCGTTGGCGGAGAACATCGGCACGTCGATGATCAGCAAGATGGTTACGATGCCGATCGCCAGGAGGCGGTTCCAGTGCCAGTTATTAATCGCCACCGAAGTGACCAGTATGCTGGTCAGCACCATGGTGCCGGTGACGGCGATGCCGTACGCCGCCGCCAGGTTGCTGGAGTGTTCGAAGCCGATGATCACCAGCACCACGGAGATATACAGCGTCCAGTTGATCACCGGAATGTAGATCTGGCCGGATTCCATTTCCGAGGTGTGAATGATGCGCATCGGCGACAAATACCCCAGGCGCACCGCCTGGCGAGTCAGCGAGAAGACGCCGGAAATCACCGCCTGCGAGGCGATGACCGTTGCCAGGGTTGCCAGAATCAGCAGCGGGATCAGCGCCCAGTCGGGCGCCAGCAGGAAGAATGGGTTTTTGATCGCTTCAGGGTTTTTCAGCAGCAACGCCCCCTGGCCGAAGTAGTTGAGCACCAGCGAAGGCAGCACCACGGTGAACCAAGCCAGGCGGATCGGGAACTTGCCGAAGTGCCCCATGTCGGCATACAGCGCCTCAACGCCGGTGATCGACAGCACCACCGCCCCCAGCGCGAAGAACGACACCTTCTTATATTCCATAAAGAAGTTGAGCGCCCATTTGGGATTCAGCGCCTGCAGCACTTCCGGGTTCGAAATGATGCTGCGCGCGCCCAGCACCGCCAACACGATGAACCACAACAGCATTACCGGGGCGAACAGCTTGCCGACGCTGCCGGTGCCGTGTTTTTGGATAACGAACAGCAGGGTCAGCACCAGAATCGAGAGCGGCACGATATAGGCGTCGAGCGCAGGCGCGGCGATTTCCAACCCCTCTATCGCCGACATCACCGAGATCGCCGGGGTGATCACCACCTCGCCATAGAAGAAGCTGCCGCCAATCAGGCCCAGTATCACCAGCACTGCGGTGGTGCGCGCCGAGGTATTGCGCCCGGCCAGCGACATCAGCGTCAAAATGCCGCCTTCGCCGGCGTTGTCCGCCCGCATCACGTAGGTGAGATATTTGAGGGAAACGATCACGATCAGCATCCAGAAAATCAGCGACAGGAAGCCGAAAACCACGTCTGGACGAACATCGAAGCCGTAATGGCCGGAGAAACACTCTCTCAACGTATAGAGAGGACTGGTGCCGATATCACCGTAGACCACGCCGATGGCAGCCAGGGTTACCGCCGATAGGGACTGCTTATGCTCTGCGCTCATAATTCGTTTCTTTATCAGAACATCCGTTAGCGATGCATCCGCATCAGGCAAAATACGGGCTCAAAGATCCGTCACGCCCACCAGAAAGCCGCACAGTATGCACCATTTATACGGCTTGCCTACCCTTATATCAGAGCCGAAAAATAAACAAAATGTGAACCGGATATCCGACTCAACTGAGAAAATTTTTACTAATCAATAAGCTATACCATTAAAAATAATGGTGGTTTATCATCGAATTATCGACCAAGATTGGCTAACTCTCGGACAATACGACGATTATATGACGCCATCATCCCTTCTGGCAGAACGAATTTCCCGCCTCAGCAGCGCGCTGGAGAGCGGCCTTTATGAGCGGCAAGAGGCGATCCGCCTGTGCCTGCTGGCGGCGCTGAGCGGCGAAAGCGTATTCTTGCTCGGCCCGCCCGGCATCGCCAAGAGCCTGATCGCGCGCCGGCTGAAGTTTGCCTTCCGCAACGCTCGCTCTTTTGAATACCTGATGACGCGCTTTTCCACGCCGGAAGAGGTCTTCGGCCCGCTCTCGATTCAGGCGCTGAAAGATGAAGGGCGCTATCAACGCCTGACCGCCGGCTATCTGCCAGAAGCGGAGATCGTGTTTCTGGACGAGATCTGGAAGGCCGGCCCGGCGATCCTCAACACCCTGCTGACGGCGATCAATGAACGGCGTTTTCGCAACGGCAACAGCGAAGAACCGATCCCGCTGCGCCTGCTGGTCACCGCTTCCAACGAACTGCCCGAAGCGGACAACAGCCTCGAAGCCCTGTATGACCGCATGCTGATTCGCCTGTGGCTGGACAAGGTGCAGGATAAACAGAATTTCCGCTCGCTGCTGGTCAACCGCCAGAGCGAAAGCCAAAACCCGGTGCCGGCGGCGCTGAGCGTCAGCGACGAAGAGTTTCTGCAGTGGCAGCCGCAGATCGATAAGGTGGCGCTGCCGGAAGCCTGCTTTGAGCTGATTTTCCAACTGCGCCAGCGGCTGGACGCGCTGGAACAGGCGCCGTACGTCTCCGATCGGCGCTGGAAGAAAGCCCTGCGCCTGCTGCAGGCCTGCGCCTTCTTCAGCGGGCGCGACGCCATCGCCCCGCTCGATCTGATGCTGTTGAAAGACTGCCTGTGGCACGATCTCACCTCGCTGAAGCTGCTGCAACAGCAGATCGATCAACTGCTGACCGAATCGGCCTATCAGCAGCAGTCGATGTTGATCCAACTGCAACAGATCCATACCCGCTGGATGCAGGACCAGCAGCAACAAAGCGACCGACAGGCCATCAGCCTGGTGAAAAAAGGCGGGATGTTCAGCCGCAAACCGCAATACGCGCCGGCCACGCCGTTCGCCGGCGGCACCCTCACCCTGCTGCTGCAAAAACCGCTGCAGCTGCATGACATTCAGGTCAATCATCTGAGCATCGAAAGCAGCGCGCTGGACAACTGGCTGCAAAAAGGCGGCGACGTGCGCGCCAAGCTGAACGGCATCGGCTTTGCGCAGCCGATCGACCTGGAAGTGGACGATCAACTGCACCTCACGGTGTTGGACGTCAGCCGCCAGCCGTCGCTGCTGGCGCTGCCGGGCAAACAGGCTACCGCTACGCCGCAGGCGCTGCTGGATGAAATGGACGCATTGGCCCAGCGCCTGGCGGAACAGCGCCGCGCCTTCAGCCAACATCAGCCCTGCCTGTTCACGTCCGCCGCCGGTCTGGCCAAGATCGAAGCCAGTTTGCTGCAGGTCGCGGAACAGGTTAAACAGCAACAGCAGCAAATGCGCGGCCAGTAACCATGCTCAGTCTGGAGACGCTCGATCTGCTGCTGGCGATCACCGAAGGCGAGATGATCGAGGAGATGATCGTCGGCATGCTGGCCGCGCCGCAGCTGTCGGTATTCTTTAAAAAGTTTCCGGCCCTACGGCGGGCGCTGGATCGCGATCTGCCGCGCTGGAAGCTGCAGCTAAAGGAGCGTTTGCAGGAGGCCATGGTGCCGCCGGCGTTGGCGCAGGAATTTTACCGCTACCAACAGTGCCAGCTGGAGAACAATACCCAGTTCTATCACAACCTCAACGACACGATGGAGCTGCTGCGCCAGCTGGTTTCCCCGTTTTATGAACAGGCGCGCGCGCTGGTGGACGCCGCCGATCTGCCCAATCATCCGTTGGACGACAGTTTTCAAACGCTGTTTCTGCAGCGCTGGCGCATCAGCCTGACGCTGCAGGCCACCATGCTGCACCACCAGTTGCTGGAACAAGAGCGTGAGCAGCTGATGGCGGAACTGCAGGAACGCCTGGCGCTGAGCGGCGCGCTGGAACCGCTGCTGTCGGAAAACGACACCGCCGCCGGCAGGCTGTGGGACATGAGCAAAGGCCAGCTGCAGCGCGGCGATTACCAGCGGCTGGTGGAGTACGGCAACTTTTTGCAGCAGCAGCCGGAGCTGAAAAAGCTGGCGCAACAGCTGGGCCGCAGCTATCAGGCCAAAGCGGTGCAGCAACAGGACGCGCAGCCGGAGCCGTTCAGGGTTATGGTGCAGGTGCCGGCCACGCTGCCGGAAGAAGTGAGCGGCATTCATCAAAGCGACGACATTCTGCGCCTGCTGCCGCCGGAGCTGGCGACGCTGGGGATTGAAGAGCTGGAATTCGAGTTTTATCGCCGCCTGCTGGAAAAGCGACTGCTGAGCTACCGCCTGCAGGGCGACGTCTGGCAGGAACAGATCCTGATCCGTCAGGTCACCCACCAGCAGCAGGATCAGCAGCCGCGCGGGCCGTTTATCGTCTGCGTGGACACCTCAGGATCGATGGGCGGCTTCAACGAACAGTGCGCCAAGGCGTTCTGTCTGGCGCTGCTGCGCATTGCGCTGGCGGATAACCGCCGCTGCTACATCATGCTGTTCGCCAACCAGATCGTACATTACGAACTCACCGCCGCCAGCGGCATTGAGCAGGCGGTGCGTTTTCTCGGCCAGCAGTTTCGCGGCGGCACCGATCTGGCGGCCTGCCTGAACGCCACCGTCACCAAAATGGCGGAGAGCGGCTGGTTCGATGCCGATGCGGTGATCATTTCTGATTTTATCGCCCAGCGGTTGCCGGAGGAGGTAATAAAGAAGGTGAAACAGCAGCAGCAAAGCCACCAGCAGCGTTTCCACGCGGTGGCGATGTCCGCCTACGGCAAACCCGGCATCATGCGCATCTTCGATCACATCTGGCGCTTCGATACCGGGTTGAAAAGCCGGTTGATGCGCCGCTGGCGGCGCTAGGCAGAATCAGAGCAGGCCTTCAACCGCGCCGCGCACTTCCGGTGACCACACGCCGCACTGCACCTGGCCGATATGCGACAGCTGCAACAGCAACATCACCAAACGCGACTGACCGATGCCGCCGCCGATGGTCTGCGGCATATCGCCGCGCAGCAACGACTGATGCCATTCCAGCTTCATGCGATCTTCATCGCCAGTCAGCGCCAGCTGATATTTCAGCGCCGCGGCGTCGACGCGGATGCCCATGGAAGAAAGCTCGAAAGCGTCCTGCAGCACCGGGTTCCACACCACGATATCGCCATTCAGGCCCGCCAGGCCATCCGCCGTCGGCGTGGTCCAGTCATCATAATCCGGCGCACGCACATCGTGCGATTTGCCGTGCGACAGCTTGCCGCCGATGCCGATCAGGAACACCGCGCCAAATTCTTTGGCGATCGCCCGCTCACGCCCTTTGGCGTCCAGATCCGGATAGCGCTGCAGCAGGGTTTCGCTGTGCACGAAGTGGATCTGTTCCGGCAGGAACGGGGTCAGGCCATGCTCACGGCTGACTTCCGCTTCCGTCGCCTTGATCGCGGCGTAAATGCTGCGCACGGTACTTTTCAGATAGTCCAGACCGCGCTCACCGTCGCCCATCACCCGCTCCCAGTCCCACTGATCGACGTACACCGAGTGGATTGGCGTCAGGCGGTCTTCATCCGGGCGCAGCGCCTTCATATGGGTATACAGGCCTTCGCCGGCACCGAAATCGTAGCTGCCCAGGGTTTTGCGTTTCCATTTCGCCAGTGAGTGCACCACTTCGAAGGTGGCGTCCGGCAAAGTTTTGACTTTGACCTGCACCGCTTTCTCGCTGCCGGAGAGGTTATCCTGCGTGCCGTCGCCCAGGCGGCTAAGGATCGGGGCCTGCACTTCGATCAGACCGAGCTGCTGTTCCAGCTGGCGGGAGAAGAAGGATTTGACCTGGCTGATTTGTTGTTGTTTTTGGATAAACTGTTTTTTCATTGCCGTATCTCTTGTAAACCTGTCTCTGTTGCCATCGATTAAGCAACAAAACGATACGCCAATTCAATATCCGTTAATCAATATTGCCTTTTCACTTTTAATCGTTCATTTTTACCCGGACTGAATTCAACAATCGTTAATTAATGGGGGATTAAATGGCGGAAATTTATCAGATCGATAATCTCGATCGCGGCATCCTCAACGCCCTGATGGACAATGCGCGCACACCGTACGCCGAACTGGCGAAAAACTTCGCCGTCAGCCCCGGCACCATTCACGTGCGGGTGGAGAAGATGAAACAGGCCGGGATCATCACCGGCGCGCGTATCGACGTCAGTCCCAAACAGCTGGGCTACGACGTGTGCTGCTTTATCGGCATCATATTAAAGAGCGCCAAGGACTACCCTTCGGCACTGAAGAAGCTGGAAAGCCTGGAGGAAGTGGTGGAAGCCTATTACACCACCGGCCATTACAGCGTCTTTATTAAAGTGATGTGCCGCTCGATCGACGCGTTGCAACAGGTACTTATCAACAAGATCCAGACCATCGACGAGATCCAGTCCACCGAAACGCTGATCTCGCTGCAGAACCCCATTATGCGCACCATCGTGCCGTAACCCGCCAAATTGCATACCCACATTATCCACAGGTAGATCCCAGCCGATTCACAGCGTACAATGCAGCCACTTTGAGTGAGAAGGTTGGGATCGTTGGTTCATGGCACACATTACTCTGATCAGTGGCAGTACGCTTGGCAGCGCCGAATACGTGGCTGAACATTTGGCTGAAAAGCTGGAAGACGCCGGCTTCTCTACCGAGATGCTGCACGGCCCTGAACTGGATGAACTGCCGTTGAACGGCCGCTGGCTGGTGGTCTCTTCCACGCACGGTGCCGGCGAACTGCCGGATAACCTTCAGCCGCTGTTGGAACAGATCGCTGAGCAGCAGCCGGATCTTTCCGAGGTGCAGTTCGGCGCCGTCGGTTTAGGCAGTTCGGAATACGACACCTTCTGCGGTGCGATCAAACAGATCGACGATCTATTGATCGCCAGAGGCGCTAAAAGGATCGGCGATCGTCTCGAGATCGACGTGACCGAGCATGAAATTCCCGAGGATCCGGCCGAGGAATGGGTAAAAAACTGGATTAATTTACTCTAATTCGTCTAAAGATCGTGCGAACGATTGTGGATAACTAAGCTTAAAAGCAGGGTAAAAGCCGTAGTTATCCCAATAACAACCGTAGTGCGCTTTTTGTCCTGTGTATAACAAGCCTTTTAGATCCCAGCTTATCTGCGTCGGGATCACCGATCATTCACAGCAAACGATCCTCCTTAATCTGCTGATCTTCATCGTGAATAGTCACTTATCCACAGAGGATCGCGATCCTAATAAGAGATCTAATAAAGAGATCTTTAAATAAAAAAGATCTTCTTTTAATTACCGACGATCCTGACCACTTGGTCGATCGTCTAAACTTGAGTAGAATCCCCGACCCCAGGGCAAATACGATCGTTCGCAATACGGCGAGGTGCAGTTCCATGTTTTATCCAGATCAATTTGACGTCATCATCATCGGTGGTGGCCATGCAGGTACCGAGGCCGCCATGGCCGCGGCGCGCATGGGACGTCAGACTTTATTATTGACACACAATATCGACACGCTGGGACAGATGTCCTGTAACCCGGCGATTGGCGGTATTGGTAAAGGGCATCTGGTTAAGGAAATTGATGCACTCGGCGGCCTGATGGCGACAGCGATCGACCATGCCGGCATACAGTTTAGGATACTAAACGCCAGCAAAGGCCCAGCCGTTCGCGCCACACGCGCTCAGGCGGATCGCGTGTTGTATCGCCAGGCTATCCGTACCGCGTTGGAGAACCAGCCCAATCTGATGATCTTCCAACAGCCGGTTGAGGATCTGATCGTCGAAAACGATCGCGTCGTGGGCGCCGTCACCCAAATGGGCCTGAAATTCCGCGCCAAAGCGGTGGTATTGACCGTAGGCACCTTCCTGGACGGCAAGATCCATATCGGCCTGGAAAATTACAGCGGCGGCCGCGCCGGGGATCCGCCTTCGATCTCGCTGTCTCAGCGTTTGCGTGAACTGCCGCTGCGCGTCAACCGCTTGAAAACCGGGACACCGCCGCGCATCGACGCCCGCACTATCGATTTCAGCGTACTGGCGCCGCAACACGGCGATACGCCGGTGCCGGTATTCTCGTTCCTGGGCGATGCCAGCCAGCATCCGGAACAAATGGCGTGCTATATCACCCATACCAATGAAAAAACCCATGACGTGATCCGCAATAACCTCGATCGCAGCCCGATGTATGCCGGGATCATCGAAGGGATCGGCCCACGTTACTGCCCGTCGATCGAAGACAAGGTCATGCGCTTTGCCGATCGCAACGCGCACCAGATCTTCCTCGAGCCGGAAGGCCTGACCAGCAATGAGATTTACCCTAACGGGATCTCCACCAGCCTGCCGTTCGATGTGCAGATGCAGATCGTCCGTTCGATGGAAGGAATGCAAAACGCGCGTATTATTCGCCCTGGTTATGCTATCGAGTACGATTTCTTCGATCCGCGCGACCTGAAACCGACGCTGGAAAGCAAATTCATTCAGGGGCTATTCTTTGCCGGTCAAATCAACGGCACCACCGGGTATGAAGAAGCCGCCGCACAGGGGCTGCTGGCCGGTCTGAACGCCGGTCGCTTCGCCGCCGAGCAAGAAGGCTGGGCGCCACGTCGCGATCAGGCTTATCTCGGCGTGCTGGTGGACGACCTCAGCACCCTCGGCACCAAAGAACCGTACCGCATGTTTACTTCACGCGCCGAGTATCGTCTGATGCTGCGCGAAGACAACGCCGATCTCCGCCTGACAGAAAAAGGCCGTGAACTCGGCCTGGTGGACGACGTGCGTTGGGCGCGCTACAGCGAGAAGCTGGAGCTGATCGAACGTGAACGTCAGCGCCTGCGCGACATCTGGATGCACCCGCACGCCGAGAACGTCGAACAGGTCAATGCGTTGCTGAAAGCGCCGCTGTCACGCGAAGCAAACGGCGAAGAGCTGCTGCGCCGTCCGGAAATGGACTACGCGCAATTGACCGCCACCGAGGCCTTCGCGCCGCCGTTGGACGATGTACAAGCCGCCGAGCAGGTTGAGATCCAGGTCAAATACGAAGGCTACATCGCTCGCCAGCAGGAAGAGATCGAAAAACAGCAGCGCAACGAGAACACCGTGTTGCCGTTGGATCTCGACTACCGTCAGGTTTCGGGGTTGTCGAACGAAGTGATCGCCAAACTGAACGATCACAAACCGAACTCCATCGGCCAGGCTTCACGCATCTCCGGCATTACGCCGGCGGCGATCTCGATTTTGCTGATTTGGCTGAAAAAGCAGGGGCTGCTGCGCCGCAGCGCATAAATCCCGCATCCAGGCGGCCGTTTGCTCAACCCGTAGCCAAACGGCCGCTGACATCACCTGCGCGCTGAATTATCATAGGCGCCTCATTGCGCCAGCTAACCATCCGCTGGTCGTTCAGCGCCTGCCAGAGGATCCGTTGTGCAAAAAAAATTAGACTCGCTGCTCGCGGCAGCAGGCATTGAGCTGCCCGATCAGCAGAAACAGCAGCTGCTGGGCTATGTCGGCATGCTGGATAAGTGGAACAAGGCTTATAACCTCACGTCGGTGCGCGATCCGCAGCAAATGCTGGTGCGCCACATCCTCGACAGCATCGTGGTCAACCCGCATCTGCAGGGATCGCGTTTTATCGATGTCGGCACCGGCCCCGGTTTACCGGGCATTCCGCTGGCGATCGTGCGTCCGGATGCGCATTTCACGCTGCTCGACAGCCTGGGCAAGCGCGTGCGTTTCCTGCGCCAGGTGCAGCATGAACTGGGCCTGAACAATATCGAGCCGGTTCAGAGCCGCGTTGAAGCGTTTCCGGCCGAGCCGCCGTTCGACGGCGTGATCAGCCGGGCGTTCGCTTCGCTGCAGGATATGCTGTCCTGGTGCCATCACCTGCCGGCGAAAGGGCAGGGGCGTTTTTACGCATTGAAAGGCGTGCGCCCGGATGAAGAATTGGCGCACCTGCCGGAGGGCGTTAGCCTGGAGTCTATCGTGCGGTTGCAGGTGCCTGAACTGGAAGGCGAACGCCATCTGGTGGTGCTTAAGGCAAACTGAGTTTGTTTTTGATCAAACAAGCGTGAATTAACGGTAGTACGGCGTGTAAAGGTAAGCAGGCTAATTAGTTGGTCGCTTTTTTTAGTTAATTTACTTTCTATTAACACAAAAAACGCGGCTAATTAGCGACAATAGAGTAATTGCAATTAGAAATAGTCACGTTAGCAATCATGTGCGAAAGATTGGCCTTTGCTGCTAATGTTAATTGGCTGTTGGAATATTGCCCCGTTGCTTGTCAATAAAAGGTTTTCATCGGGTATACGGATTGTTTTTGAACAGTTAACTGATAATGTTTTGATTTATATAATCTTTTGATCGCTCAAATTGCTAAAGACGGTTTGATTGTCCATCGGCTATAAATCAGTGAAGGGCATTATTGTGATCGGCTTCGCGTTTCTAAACGCAACGCTGGAATAATCAGACAATTAAATGCGCCCTATTATTCCGACCGTTTTCTTGTGAAAATAGGCTGGAATAGGGAAATTTAAATAATTGTTCACCTTTTCGCTACTTATCGATTGAATTCGTTGGTATGCCCCGTATAATTTGCTCGTTTTTTGCTGCTTGACTCAGGACAGCAAAAACAGTTGTATACGTCACTCAGCATACCCCCTCTGGGGTACGGAGAGAACAAACGTCATGTCTGTGTCCCTATACAGCGGGAAAGTCGCACGCAAACTGCTGTTTTTGCAGTTAATGACTTTTGTTCTGATCAGCGTTGCTTTCTGGCTGAAAAGCCCGGAATGGAGCGCTTCGGCGTTGGCAGGCGGTCTCGCCGCCTGGTTGCCGAGTGCAATGTTTATGCTGTTTGCCTTGCGCCATCAGGCGCAAACGCCGGCGCCCGGTAGGGTTGCCTGGTCGTTCGCCATCGGCGAGGGGCTAAAGGTCGTGATCACCATCGTTTTGCTGATCGTGGCGCTGGGGGTGTTCAAGGCGGAGTTTATACCGCTTGGCCTGACCTATTTAGCGGTGTTAGTGGTGCAGATAGTGGCACCGGCCGTGATTAACAGTTACCGAACTTAACTAAATAAGGGTAAGAGGCATCATGTCTGCAGGAGAAGTCTTGACTCCACAGGAGTATATCGGTCACCACCTGACGCAGCTTCAGGTCGGGACTGGGTTCTGGTCGATCAACATCGACTCGATGTTTTTCTCCGTCGTCCTCGGGGCGCTTTTCCTGGTGATCTTCCGCAAAGTGGCCAAAAACGCCACCAGCGGCGTGCCGGGTAAACTGCAAACCGCCGTGGAGCTGGTAGTCGGTTTCGTCGACAGCAGCGTGCGCGACATGTACCACGGCAAGAGCAAGGTGATTGCGCCGCTGGCGCTGACCGTGTTCGTCTGGGTGTTCCTGATGAACCTGATGGACTTGCTGCCCATCGACTTCCTGCCTTACGTTGGCGAACACATCCTCGGCCTGCCTGCGCTGCGCGTAGTGCCTACCGCCGATGTGAACGTCACGCTGTCGATGGCGCTGGGCGTGTTTATCCTGATTCTGTTCTATAGCATCAAAATGAAAGGCGTTGGCGGGTTCGTTAAAGAGTTGACCATGCAGCCGTTCAACCACCCTGTATTCATTCCTATCAACCTGATTCTTGAAGGTGTCAGCCTGCTGTCCAAACCTGTTTCACTGGGTCTGCGACTGTTCGGCAACATGTATGCGGGTGAGTTGATCTTCATCCTGATTGCCGGCCTGTTGCCGTGGTGGTCACAGTGGGTCCTGAGCTTGCCTTGGGCTATCTTCCACATCCTGATCATTACGCTTCAAGCCTTTATTTTCATGGTTCTGACGATCGTCTATCTGTCGATGGCATCTGAAGAGCACTGATTTTCTTAAAACACTTGCACTTTTAAACTGAAACAAACTGGAGACTGTCATGGAAAACCTGAGTATGGATCTGCTGTACATGGCTGCCGCTGTGATGATGGGTTTAGCGGCAATCGGTGCTGCGATCGGTATCGGCATCCTGGGTGGTAAATTCTTGGAAGGCGCTGCTCGTCAGCCTGACCTGATTCCTCTGCTGCGTACACAGTTCTTTATCGTTATGGGTCTGGTCGACGCCATCCCGATGATCGCTGTAGGTCTGGGTCTGTACGTGATGTTCGCCGTCGCGTAAGTAGAGCAACCCTCTACGACGTAACCAAACTATTAACTTTTAAAGAGGCATTGTGCTGTGAATCTTAACGCAACAATCCTCGGCCAGGCCATCGCGTTCGTTCTGTTTGTCTGGTTCTGCATGAAGTACGTATGGCCGCCGATCATGGCTGCCATCGAGAAACGTCAGAAAGAAATCGCTGACGGCCTCGCTTCTGCAGAGCGTGCCAAAAAAGATCTGGACTTAGCGCAAGCCAATGCGACCGACCAGCTGAAAACTGCCAAAGCAGAAGCTCAGGTGATCATCGAGCAAGCGAACAAACGCAAAGCTCAGATCATGGATGAAGCGAAAGCCGAAGCCGAGCAGGAACGTAACAAAATCGTGGCGCAGGCTCAGGCTGAGATCGAAGCCGAACGTAAGCGCGCTCGTGAAGAGTTGCGTAAGCAAGTCGCGATGCTGGCAATTGCCGGCGCCGAGAAGATCATCGAACGTTCCGTGGATGAAGCTGCTAACAGCGACATCGTTGATAAACTGGTCGCTGAACTGTAAGGAGGGAGGGGCTGATGTCTGAATTTGTAACTGTAGCTCGCCCCTACGCCAAAGCAGCTTTTGACTTTGCCGTTGAGCACCAAAGCGTAGAGCGCTGGCAAGACATGCTGGCGTTTGCGGCTGAAGTCACTCGCAATGAACAGATTTCTGAACTGCTGTCTGGCGCGGTTGCGCCAGAAACGCTGTCCAAGACGTTCATCGCGGTTTGTGGCGATCGGCTCGACGAACATGGCCAGAACTTTATCCGTGTAATGGCCGAAAATGGACGTTTACTGGTTCTTCCTGCCGTGCTGCAGCAGTTCATCGAACTGCGCGCCTCGCTGGAATCCACCGTCGAAGTCGAAGTGCTCTCTGCGAGCGCGCTGAGCGACGAACAGCAGGCGAAAATCGCCGCTGCGATGGAAAAACGTCTGTCACGCAAAGTTAAGCTGAATTGCAAAATTGACAAGTCTGTACTGGCCGGCATCGTTGTTCGCGCCGGCGATATGGTGATTGATGGCAGCGTTCGCGGTCGTCTTGAACGCCTGACAGACGTCTTGCAGTCTTAAGGGGACTGGAGCATGCAACTGAATTCCACCGAAATCAGCGAACTGATCAAGCAGCGCATTGCTCAGTTCAATGTAGTGAGCGAAGCTCACAATGAAGGTACTATCGTTTCCGTCAGCGACGGGATCATCCGCGTACACGGCCTGGCCGAAGTTATGCAGGGCGAAATGATCGCGCTGCCTGGCAACCGTTACGCAATCGCATTGAACCTGGAGCGCGACTCCGTTGGTGCCGTGGTCATGGGGCCGTACGCGGATCTGGCCGAAGGCATGAAGGTTAAATGCACCGGCCGTATCCTGGAAGTTCCAGTCGGTCGTGGTCTGCTGGGCCGCGTCGTTAACACCCTGGGCGCGCCAATCGACGGCAAAGGCCCGATTGAAAACGACGGTTTCTCTCCGGTAGAAGCTATCGCCCCAGGCGTTATCGAGCGTCAGTCCGTTGATCAGCCGGTTCAGACTGGCTACAAATCCGTTGACGCCATGATTCCAATCGGCCGCGGCCAGCGTGAGCTGGTGATCGGTGACCGTCAGACCGGTAAAACCGCGCTGGCGATCGATGCGATCATCAACCAACGCGACTCCGGCATCAAATGCGTTTACGTGGCTATCGGCCAGAAAGCGTCCACTATCGCTAACGTGGTGCGCAAACTGGAAGAGCACGGCGCACTGGCCAACACCATCGTGGTGGTGGCGACCGCTTCCGAATCCGCTGCACTGCAATACCTGGCGCCATACGCCGGTTGCGCAATGGGCGAATACTTCCGTGACCGCGGTGAAGATGCGCTGATCGTGTACGATGACCTGTCCAAGCAGGCCGTTGCTTACCGCCAGATTTCCCTGCTGCTTCGTCGTCCGCCAGGTCGTGAAGCTTACCCAGGCGACGTATTCTACCTGCACTCCCGCTTGCTGGAGCGTGCAGCGCGCGTTAACGCCGAGTACGTTGAAGCCTTCACCAAAGGTGAAGTTAAAGGTAAAACCGGTTCACTGACCGCTCTGCCGATCATTGAAACCCAGGCGGGTGACGTTTCCGCGTTCGTTCCGACCAACGTAATCTCGATTACCGATGGTCAGATCTTCCTGGAATCCAACCTGTTCAACTCCGGTATTCGTCCGGCAGTTAACCCGGGTATCTCCGTATCCCGTGTTGGTGGCGCCGCGCAGACCAAGATCATGAAGAAACTGTCCGGTGGTATCCGTACCGCGCTGGCGCAGTATCGTGAACTGGCTGCGTTCTCCCAGTTCGCCTCCGATCTGGACGACGCGACCCGCAAACAGCTGAGCCACGGTCAGAAAGTGACCGAACTGCTGAAACAGAAACAGTATGCGCCGATGTCGGTTGCACAACAGTCTCTGGTGCTGTTTGCCGCAGAACGCGGTTACCTGAACGACGTCGAAGTCGCCAAAGTGGTGAGCTTCGAAGCCGCGCTGGTGGCCTATGCGGACCGCGAGCACGCCGAACTGCTGAACCACATCAACCAAACTGGCAACTTCAATGATGAGATCGAGGGCAAGTTGAAAGACATCCTCGAGACCTTCAAGAAAACCCAGTCCTGGTAACGCCGAACGGTCCTGCTGTTGAAAGACAGCAGGCCGTCTGGCACTGAGGAGAAGCAGAGATGGCCGGCGCAAAAGAGATACGTAGTAAGATCGCTAGCGTGCAAAACACGCAAAAGATCACTAAAGCGATGGAAATGGTCGCCGCCTCCAAAATGCGTAAATCGCAGGATCGCATGGCGGCCAGCCGTCCTTATGTAGAGACCATGCGCAAAGTGATTGGTCACCTTGCGTTAGGGAATCTGGAGTACAAGCACCCGTACCTGGATGAGCGTGACGTTAAGCGCGTTGGGTATCTGGTGGTGTCTACTGACCGTGGTCTCTGCGGCGGCTTGAACATCAACCTGTTCAAAAAGCTGCTGGCGGAGATGAAAGCCTGGTCCGAAAAAGGCGTCGAAACCGATTTGGCGCTGATTGGCTCTAAAGCGGCCTCTTTCTTTGGTTCCGTGGGCGGCAACGTGGTTGCCCAGGTGACCGGCATGGGGGATAAACCTTCCCTGTCGGATCTGATCGGGCCGGTGAAAGTGATGCTGCAGGCCTACGACGAAGGTCGTTTGGACAAGCTGTACATTGTCAGCAACAAATTTGTTAATACGATGTCCCAAGAGCCGCAGGTGCTTCAGCTGCTGCCGTTACCGCCAGCCGATGACGAAGAGCTGAAGAAAACGCCTTGGGATTACCTGTATGAACCGGATCCAAAAGTGCTGCTTGATACCTTGCTGCGCCGCTATGTGGAGTCGCAGGTTTATCAGGGCGTCGTGGAAAACCTGGCCAGCGAGCAGGCCGCACGAATGGTCGCGATGAAAGCCGCAACCGATAACGGCGGTAGCCTGATCAAAGAGCTGCAGTTGGTATACAACAAGGCGCGTCAGGCCAGCATCACTCAGGAACTCACCGAGATCGTTTCGGGAGCCTCCGCGGTTTAAGCTAGGTTTACGAATTACGTAGAGGATTCAAGATGGCTACTGGAAAGATTATCCAGGTAATCGGCGCCGTGGTGGACGTCGAGTTCCCTCAGGATGCCGTACCAAAAGTGTACGACGCCCTTGAGGTAGAAAACGGCACCGAAAAACTGGTGTTGGAAGTTCAGCAACAGCTGGGCGGTGGCGTGGTTCGCTGTATCGCAATGGGGACCTCCGACGGTCTGCGTCGCGGTCTGAAAGTGAACAACCTGGACCACCCGATTGAAGTGCCGGTGGGTAAAGCTACCCTGGGCCGTATCATGAACGTATTGGGTCAACCCATCGACATGAAAGGCGACATCGGCGAAGAAGAGCGTTGGGCGATTCACCGCGCGGCGCCAAGCTACGAAGAGCTGTCCAGCTCCCAGGAACTGCTGGAAACCGGTATCAAGGTAATGGACCTGATTTGTCCATTCGCCAAGGGCGGTAAAGTCGGTCTGTTCGGCGGTGCGGGCGTAGGTAAAACCGTAAACATGATGGAGCTGATCCGTAACATCGCGATCGAGCACTCCGGTTATTCCGTGTTTGCGGGCGTGGGCGAGCGTACTCGTGAGGGTAACGACTTCTACCACGAAATGACCGACTCCAACGTTCTGGACAAAGTATCCCTGGTTTACGGCCAGATGAACGAGCCACCAGGTAACCGTCTGCGTGTTGCGCTGACCGGTCTGACCATGGCGGAGAAATTCCGTGACGAAGGCCGTGACGTTCTGCTGTTCGTTGACAACATCTACCGTTATACCCTGGCCGGTACCGAAGTGTCCGCACTTCTGGGCCGTATGCCATCCGCGGTAGGTTATCAGCCGACGCTGGCGGAAGAGATGGGCGTTCTGCAAGAACGTATCACCTCGACCAAGACCGGTTCCATCACTTCCGTACAGGCCGTTTACGTTCCTGCGGATGACTTGACTGACCCGTCTCCAGCCACCACCTTTGCGCACTTGGACGCAACCGTGGTACTGAGCCGTAACATCGCTTCTCTGGGTATCTACCCGGCCGTTGACCCGCTGGATTCCACCAGCCGTCAGCTGGATCCGCTGGTTGTTGGCCAGGAGCACTACGACGTAGCGCGTGGCGTGCAGTCCATTCTGCAACGCTACCAGGAACTGAAAGATATCATCGCGATCCTGGGTATGGACGAGCTGTCTGAAGAAGACAAACTGGTCGTATCCCGTGCGCGTAAGATCCAACGCTTCCTGTCTCAGCCGTTCTTCGTGGCAGAAGTCTTCACCGGTTCTCCGGGCAAGTTCGTATCGCTGAAAGACACCATCCGTGGTTTCAAAGGCATTATGGACGGCGACTATGACCACCTGCCGGAGCAGGCGTTCTACATGGTTGGCACCATTGAAGAAGCAGTGGAAAAAGCCAAGAAACTGTAACGCCTTGAGAGGAGGGTGATATGGCTATGACTTACCATCTGGATGTAGTCAGCGCGGAAAAACAGATGTTTTCCGGCCTGGTGCAGAAGATCCAGGTGACAGGCAGCGAAGGTGAACTGGGGATCTTCCCTGGCCATGCGCCGCTGCTGACTGCCATCAAGCCTGGCATGGTGCGTATTGTTAAGCAGCACGGTGAAGAAGAGTTCATCTACCTGTCCGGCGGCATCCTCGAGGTGCAGCCGAGCGTGGTTACCGTGCTGGCGGACACTGCTATCCGTGGTACTGACCTCGACGAAGCGAGAGCGTTGGAAGCTAAGCGTAAAGCTGAAGAACACATTCGCAGCTCTCATGGCGATGTCGACTATGCTCAGGCATCCGCTGAACTGGCGAAAGCGATCGCAAAACTGCGCGTTATCGAGCTCACCAGAAAAGCGATGTAATGTTTGGGTGCAGAGCACCCAACTTTAAGAAAGCGGCCTATAGGGTCGCTTTTTTTTTACTTTAAAATAAGTATTTCAGCCCGGCGTAGAAAGTGGTATGTAACCCTGATATCCAGGGTGGAGCCGTCGCCAATCACCGACAGTTTTTTCGTCCTGAAGCCTAATTGGACATGATGGTGGCAGGCCAAGCGCTGCGCGGCCTGCGACGGTTTCGTGATGAGAAATATGTAGTAATATCGTCGCTAAACGGTTTTACTTTCGTCTATCAAAATGGAGTTATCAGGTTGCTTATGTCGAACAGCGCAATGAGCGTGGTTATCCTCGCCGCAGGCAAGGGTACGCGCATGTATTCCGATCTTCCCAAAGTGTTGCATCCGTTGGCCGGCAAGCCGATGGTGCAACACGTCATTGATGCCGCGATGAAACTGGGCGCGCAACATGTACACCTGGTATACGGCCATGGCGGCGATCTGCTGAAAAGCACGTTGACCGAAGGCGCGCTGAACTGGGTGCTGCAGGCCGAGCAACTGGGCACTGGCCATGCGATGCAGCAGGTGGCGCCGCATTTTGCCGACGATGAAGACGTGTTGATGCTGTATGGCGACGTGCCGTTGATCTCCGTCGATACGCTCACGCGCCTGTTGGCGGCCAAGCCGCAGGGCGGCATCGGCCTGCTGACGGTCAAGCTGGACGATCCGAGTGGCTATGGCCGCATCGTGCGCGAGCAGGGTGACGTGGTGGGCATCGTCGAACACAAGGACGCCAGCGAAGCGCAGCGTCAGATCAATGAGATCAATACCGGCATCCTGGTGGCGAATGGGCGCGATCTGAAGCGCTGGCTGGGGATGTTGAACAACGACAACGCTCAGGGCGAGTTTTACATCACCGATATCATTGCGTTGGCGCATGCCGACGGCAAGAAAATCGAAGCCGTGCACCCATCGCGTTTGAGCGAAGTGGAAGGCGTGAACAACCGACAGCAGCTGGCGACCCTGGAGCGCGTGTTCCAGTCGGAACAGTCTGAAAAACTGCTGCTGGCCGGCGTAATGCTGTTGGATCCGGCGCGTTTCGACCTGCGCGGTGAACTTGTTCACGGCCGCGACATCACTATTGATGCGAATGTGATTATCGAAGGTCACGTCAAGCTGGGCGACCGGGTGAAAATCGGCGCCGGCTGCGTGCTGAAAAACTGCGTGATCGGTGATGACTGCGAGATCAGCCCTTACAGCGTCCTGGAAGACAGCGTGCTGGAAGCCGCCTGCTCCGTTGGGCCGTTCGCCCGCCTGCGCCCTGGCGCGGAGCTGGCAACAGGGGCCCACGTCGGCAACTTCGTGGAAATGAAAAAGGCGCGATTGGGCAAAGGCTCCAAGGCCGGTCACCTCAGCTACCTGGGCGATGCCGACATTGGAGATGACGTGAATATCGGCGCCGGCACCATCACCTGCAATTACGATGGCGCCAACAAGCACAAGACGCTGATCGGCGATGGCGTGTTCGTCGGTTCCGATACTCAGCTGGTGGCGCCGGTGTCGGTCGGCAAAGGGGCCACCATTGCCGCCGGCACCACGGTGACGCGAGATATCGCCGAAAACGAACTGGTGCTGAGCCGCGTCAAGCAGGTGCACATTCAGGGCTGGCAGCGCCCGGTGAAGAAGAAGTCATAGTGTGTTTTGCGTTGGGCTCCATTCACGAGCCCAATACAAAACATAATAACCCCCACCATCTACAGGCTCGGGGGACGCACGGTAAAACCGGCAAAAATCAGGTCAAGGCATCGAAAACGCCCATAAAAGGCGTTCATTAGGAATATAACCGAATGTGTGGAATTGTAGGCGCAGTAGCGCAACGTGATATCGCAGAAATTCTGCTGGAAGGTTTACGTCGTCTTGAGTACCGCGGTTACGACTCCGCCGGTCTGGCGGTGGTCGACGATCAAGGCAACGTCAGTCGCCTGCGTCGCGTAGGCAAGGTGCAAAAACTGGCCGAAGCGGCGGAGCAGACCGATCTGCACGGCGGCACCGGCATCGCTCACACCCGTTGGGCAACGCACGGTGAACCGACCGAGGCGAACGCGCACCCGCATGTTTCCGACTACATTACCGTGGTGCATAACGGCATCATCGAAAACCACGAGCCGCTGCGCGAACTGCTGATCGAACGCGGTTACCGCTTCAGCTCCGAAACCGACACCGAAGTGATCGCGCATCTGGTGCACTGGGAACAGCTGCAGGGCGGTACGCTGCTCGAAGTGGTTCAGCGCGTGATCCCACAGCTGCGCGGCGCTTACGGCACCGTGGTGATGGACAGCCGCGATCCGAGCGTATTGGTCGCGGCGCGCTCCGGCAGCCCGCTGGTTATCGGCCGCGGCGTCGGGGAAAACTTCATCGCTTCCGATCAGCTGGCGTTGCTGCCGGTCACCCGCCGCTTCATCTTCCTGGAAGAAGGCGATGTGGTGGAGGTGACTCGCCGCACCGTCAACATCTTCGACAAACAGGGTAACGCCATCGAGCGCCCTGAGATCGAATCCCAGGTGCAGTATGACGCCGGCGACAAGGGCGCTTACCGCCACTACATGCAAAAAGAGATTTACGAACAGCCGCTGGCGCTGAAAAACACCCTGGAAGGGCGTTTCAGTCATGGCCAAATCAACCTGAGCGAGCTGGGCCCGCACGCCGACGAGCTGCTGGCCAAGGTGCAGCACGTGCAGATCATCGCCTGTGGGACTTCTTACCACTCCGGGATGGTGGCGCGTTACTGGTTCGAAGCGCTGGCCGGCGTGCCGTGCGATGTCGAGATCGCGTCCGAATTCCGTTACCGCAAATCGGCGGTGCGTCCGGGCAGCCTGATCATCACCCTGTCGCAGTCCGGCGAAACCGCCGACACGTTAGCGGCGCTGCGTCTGTCCAAAGAGCTGGGTTATCTCGGTTCGCTGGCCGTTTGTAACGTTGCGGGGTCTTCGCTGGTGCGCGAATCCGATCTGGCGTTGATGACCAAAGCGGGCACGGAAATCGGCGTTGCTTCGACCAAAGCCTTTACCACGCAGCTCACCGTCCTGTTGATGCTGGTGGCGCGCCTGGGCCGTCTGAAAGGCATGGCGGAAAGCGTGGAGCAGGAGATTGTGCACGGCCTGCAGGCGCTGCCGGCGCGTATTGAGCAGATGCTGTCGATGGATAAAGAGATCGAAGCGCTGGCGGAAGGTTTCTCGGACAAACATCATGCGCTGTTCCTCGGCCGCGGCGATCAGTACCCGATCGCCATGGAAGGGGCGCTGAAGCTGAAAGAGATCTCCTATATTCACGCTGAAGCCTATGCGGCGGGTGAGTTGAAACACGGCCCGCTGGCGCTGATCGACGCCGATATGCCGGTGATCGTGGTGGCGCCGAACAACGAACTGCTGGAAAAGCTGAAGTCCAACATTGAAGAAGTGCGCGCGCGCGGCGGTCAGCTGTACGTGTTCGCCGATCAGGACGCCGGCTTCGTCAGCAGCGAAGGCATGACCATCATTCCTCTGCCGCACGTTGAGGAAATCGTGGCGCCGATCTTCTACACCGTGCCGTTGCAGCTGCTGTCTTACCATGTGGCGCTGATCAAGGGCACCGACGTTGACCAGCCGCGCAACCTGGCGAAGTCTGTCACCGTAGAGTAATTTGCCGCAGGTAAACTGCAAAAGCCGGCCTTCGCGCCGGCTTTTTTCATGAGTGACCTTAAAGATGACAGCGCGACCGATTCGGCGATAAACATTGTCATATTCAAGCGGATAGGCCGTGCCCAAACGGTTTTTTTGTTGTTTGGCAATTGCGCTATTTTTGATTTAATTGATTGATTTTTAAATAAACAAACCCCATTCAAATGCACTGTAATATAACTGTCATATTGCGTACATTTTTCTGTCACCAAACTGTCCTATTTTCCCTCCTGCAGCAATACTTACTCTGATTAAAACGACTCGACGTCGATTTTAAGTATCCCATTAGGAGGGATTATGAAACTGATGCGTACCACCGTCGCCAGTATTGTGGCAGCGACCTTCTCCCTGACCGCCGTGTCCGCGTTCGCTGCTGCCAGCCTGACCGGTGCAGGTGCGACATTCCCCGCTCCGGTTTACGCCAAGTGGGCAGATTCTTATCAGAAAGAAACCGGCAACAAAGTTAACTATCAGGGCATCGGCTCCTCTGGCGGCGTGAAGCAAATCGTGGCCAACACCGTTGACTTTGGCGCTTCCGACGCCCCGCTGTCTGACGACAAACTGGCGGCCGATGGCCTGTTCCAGTTCCCGACCGTGATCGGCGGCGTGGTGCTGGCTGTGAATATCCCGGGCATCAAATCCGGCGAACTGACGCTGGACGGTAAAACCCTGGGCGATATCTACCTGGGCAACGTCAAAAAGTGGAACGATCCGGCTATCACCAAGCTGAACCCAGGCGTGAAACTGCCTGACCAGAACATTGCCGTGGTGCGCCGCGCCGACGGTTCCGGCACCTCGTTCGTGTTTACCAGCTACTTGTCCAAGGTGAACGCGCAGTGGAAAGAGAAGATCGGCGCCGGTTCTACCGTTAACTGGCCGACCGGTCTGGGCGGCAAAGGCAACGACGGCATCGCCGCCTTCGTTCAGCGTCTGCCTGGCTCTATCGGCTACGTAGAATACGCTTACGCCAAGCAGAACAACCTGGCTTACACCAAGCTGGTGTCCGCCGACGGCAAACCGGTCAGCCCGACCGAAGAGAGCTTCAGCAACGCCGCCAAGGGTGCGGATTGGAGCAAAACCTTCGCTCAGGATCTGACTGACCAGAAAGGCGACAACGTGTGGCCAATCACCTCCACCACCTTCATCCTGGTGCATAAAGAGCAGAAAAACCCTGCTCAGGGCGCCGAAGTGCTGAAGTTCTTCGACTGGGCCTACAAAACCGGCGGCAAGCAGGCTAACGAACTGGATTACGCCACCCTGCCGAAAGAAGTGGTTGAGCAGGTGCGTGCGGCCTGGAAAACCAACGTAAAAGACAGTTCAGGTAAAGCGCTGTACTAACAACGCAGGGGCGCGGGTTCGCCGCGCCCCACACAGTTCTTCAGGCTCCGATCCCGGTTGGGGCTGCCAGGGTTCAAACAGAGAGTAATCTATGGCTGAGTACAAGCCGACCATCAAAGCACCGGGCAAAAACGGTGACATCATTTTCAGCGCGCTGGTGAGACTGGCTGCGCTGATTACCCTATTGTTGCTGGGCGGCATCATCGTTTCGCTGATCTTCGCCTCCTGGCCAAGCATGCAGAAATTCGGCTTCGCCTTCCTGTGGACCAAAGAGTGGGATGCGCCGGCGGAGCAGTTCGGCGCGCTGGTGCCTATCTACGGCACCGTGGTCACCTCGCTCATCGCGCTGATTATCGCCGTGCCGGTGAGTTTCGGCATCGCGCTGTTCCTGACCGAACTGGCGCCGAACTGGTTGAAGCGGCCGCTGGGCATCGCCATTGAGCTGCTGGCGGCCATCCCGAGCATCGTCTACGGCATGTGGGGCCTGTTCGTGTTCGCCCCGCTGTTCGCCGAATATTTCCAGACGCCGGTGGGCGACGTGCTGTCGGGCATTCCTATCGTCGGCGAGCTGTTCTCCGGCCCGGCCTTCGGCATCGGCATTCTGGCCGCCGGGGTGATCCTGGCTATCATGATCATTCCTTACATCGCCGCGGTGATGCGCGACGTGTTCGAGCAGACGCCGGTAATGATGAAAGAGTCGGCCTACGGCATCGGCTGCACCACCTGGGAAGTCATCTGGCGCATCGTGCTGCCGTTCACCAAAAACGGCGTCATCGGCGGCGTGATGCTGGGTCTGGGCCGAGCGCTGGGGGAGACCATGGCGGTAACCTTTATCATCGGCAACACCTACCAGCTCGACAGCGCTTCGCTGTACATGCCGGGCAACAGCATCACCTCGGCGCTGGCCAACGAATTCGCCGAAGCCGAGTCCGGCGTGCACACCGCCGCACTGATGGAGCTGGGCCTGATTCTGTTTGTTATCACCTTTATCGTGCTGGCGCTGTCGAAACTGATGATCATGCGTCTGGCCAAGAATGAGGGGCGTTAACATGGCGACGATGGATATGCAAAACGCAGTCGTTCTGGCGGAAAGCCGCCGCAAAATGCAGGCCTGGCGCCGCCAGAAAAACCGCCTCGCGCTGTTCCTGTCGATGGCGACCATGGCGTTCGGGCTGTTCTGGCTGATCTGGATCCTTATCGCCACCGTGACCAAAGGCTTCGACGGTATGTCGCTGGCGCTGTTCACCGAGATGACCCCGCCGCCGAACACCGCGGGCGGCGGCTTGGCCAACGCCATCGCCGGCAGCGGGCTGTTGATCCTGTGGGCGACCATCTTCGGCACGCCGCTGGGCATCATGGCCGGTATTTATCTGGCGGAATACGGACGTAAATCCTGGTTGGCGGAAGTGATCCGCTTTATCAACGATATTCTGTTGTCCGCACCGTCGATCGTGGTGGGCCTGTTCGTTTACACCATTGTGGTGGCGAAGATGGAACACTTCTCCGGTTGGGCCGGCATCGTGGCGCTGGCGCTGCTGCAGGTGCCGATCGTCATTCGCACCACCGAGAACATGCTGAAACTGGTGCCGGATACGCTGCGCGAGGCCGCTTATGCGCTGGGCACGCCGAAATGGCGCATGATTTCCGCCATCACGCTGAAGGCGTCGGTGTCCGGCATCATCACCGGCGTGCTGCTGGCGATTGCGCGCATTGCGGGGGAAACGGCGCCGCTGCTGTTCACCTCGCTGTCGAACCAGTTCTGGAGCACCGACCTGATGCAGCCGATAGCCAACCTGCCGGTGACCATCTTCAAATTCGCCATGAGCCCGTTCGCCGAATGGCAACAGCTGGCCTGGGCCGGGGTGCTGTTGATCACCCTGTGCGTACTGTTACTGAATATCCTGGCGCGCGTGATTTTCGCCAAGAAAAAGCATTCATAAAATTTTGAGCGCCGCTTTGGCGGCGCTGATGAAAAGAGAGAAGTCTTGATGAGTATGGTTACTGACGCTTCCAGCAGCAAAATTCAGGTACGCGATCTGAACTTCTACTACGGCAAATTCCATGCGCTGAAGAACATCACGCTGGATATCGCCAAGAACAAGGTCACCGCGTTTATCGGCCCATCCGGCTGTGGCAAGTCCACCCTGCTGCGCACCTTCAACAAGATGTACCAGCTGTACCCGGAACAGCGTGCGGAAGGCGGCATTCTGCTGGACGGCCAGAACATCCTGACCGACAACTCGGATATCGCGCTGCTGCGCGCCAAGGTCGGCATGGTGTTCCAAAAGCCGACGCCGTTCCCGATGTCGATTTACGACAACATCGCCTTCGGCGTTCGCCTGTTTGAAAAGCTGTCGCGCGCCGATATGGACGAGCGCGTGCAGTGGGCGCTGACCAAAGCGGCGCTGTGGAACGAAACCAAGGACAAGCTGCACCAGAGCGGCTACAGCCTCTCCGGCGGCCAGCAGCAGCGTCTGTGCATCGCCCGCGGCATCGCCATTCGTCCGGAAGTGTTGTTGCTGGATGAGCCTTGCTCAGCGCTGGATCCGATCTCCACCGGCAAGATTGAAGAGCTGATCAGCGAGCTGAAGGCTGATTACACCGTGGTGATCGTGACGCACAACATGCAGCAGGCGGCGCGCTGTTCCGACTCTACCGCATTTATGTATCTGGGCGAGCTGATCGAGTTCAGTGATACTGATAACCTGTTCACTGCGCCGCAGAAAAAGCAGACTGAAGATTACATCACTGGCCGTTATGGTTGATAGGAAGCATCATGGATAACCTGAATTTAAACAAACACATTTCCGGCCAGTTCAACGCAGAGCTCGAGCATATCCGCACCCAGGTGCTGACCATGGGCGGGCTGGTGGAGCAGCAGCTGACCGACGCCATCACCGCGATGCACAATCAGGATGGCGAGCTGGCCAAGCGCGTGATCGAAGGCGACGCCAAGGTCAACATGATGGAAGTGGCGATCGACGAAGCCTGCGTGCGCATTATCGCCAAGCGCCAGCCGACCGCCAGCGATCTGCGTCTGGTGATGGCGATCATCAAAACCATTTCTGAGCTGGAACGCATCGGCGACGTGGCGGACAAGATCTGCCGCACCGCGCTGGAGAAGTTCTCGCACCAGCACCAGCCGCTGCTGGTCAGCCTGGAGTCGCTGGGGCGCCACACCGTTCAGATGCTGCACGACGTGCTGGACGCGTTCGCGCGCATGGATCTGGACGAAGCGATCCGTATTTACCGTGAAGATAAAAAGGTCGACCAGGAATACGAAGGCATCGTACGTCAGCTGATGACCTACATGATGGAAGATTCGCGCACCATTCCGAGCGTGCTGACCGCGCTGTTCTGCGCCCGTTCTATCGAGCGTATCGGCGATCGCTGCCAGAACATCTGCGAATTTATCTTCTATTTCGTCAAAGGACAGGATTTCCGTCATTTGGGCGGCGACGCCCTGGAAAAGCTGCTGTCTCCGGGCGGTAAAGACGAAAAAGACGACTAACCCTTTCCGGGTAATATCCTTCCAAGGCGCGGTTTCCCGCGCCTTTATTCCATCTTAAGCTCGTAAAGATAAAAAGGTTATAAATATAGCTTTTTATATTATTTCCTGACCTATGTGGCGCTTGCTAGCTTATCCGCCAGCAGGACATCAACCACTTAGGAGCTTTCTATGAAACATCGCGCTTTGGCCTTAACGTTGTTAGCCAGTCTGACCGGTTTCGCCGCCGGCGCCGCGCACGCGGACAAACTTGACGATATCAAGCAAGCCGGCGTGGTGCGCATCGCGGTGTTCGACAGCAACCCGCCGTTCGGCTACATCGATCCGCAGAGCAAGAAGCTGGTGGGCTACGATGTGGATGTCGCCGACGCGATCGGCAAAGCGCTGGGGGTGAAAGTGGAGCTGCGCGCCACCAACCCGGCCAACCGCATTCCGCTGCTGGTGTCGAAGAAGGTTGACCTGATTGCCGCCAACTTCACCATTACCGACGAGCGCGCCAAGGAAGTGAACTTCAGCGTGCCGTACTTCGCCACTGGCCAGAAATTCATCGCCCGCAAAGGCGTGTTGAAAACGCCGGAAGACATCAAGAAGCTGCGCATCGGCGCGGATAAGGGCACGGTGCAGGAAATCACCCTGCGCGAGCGTTTCCCGACGGCGAAAGTGATCTCCTACGATGATACCCCGCTGGCGTTCGTGGCGCTGCGTAACGGCAACGTGCAGGCGATCACTCAGGACGACGCCAAGCTGGTCGGCCTGCTCGGCAACCTGCCGGCGGCGCAAAAGGCGGAGTTTGAAAT
The DNA here is from genome assembly GCF_017309605.1 of Serratia ureilytica. Classification (NCBI taxonomy): domain Bacteria; kingdom Pseudomonadati; phylum Pseudomonadota; class Gammaproteobacteria; order Enterobacterales; family Yersiniaceae; genus Serratia; species Serratia ureilytica. Next base: position 5,052,399 of record NZ_CP071320.1, on the reverse strand, counting down.
TTCGCCGTTCAGCCTGACCAAAGAGTATCAGGGCGTCGGCATTCCCAAGGGTGAAGATCGCCTGACCGCCGCGGTGAACGAGACGCTGATCAAGCTGGAAAAAGACGGCGAAGCGGTTAAGATTTACGATCGCTGGTTCGGGCCGGAAACCAAATCCGCTCAACCGCGCGGCGATTTCAAAATCGCGCCTTTGGATCAGCAACCAAAAGCCTGACTTAACCGCTTGCGGTGAGATAGGCACGGAGGGGCGCAGCTTGCTGCGCCCCTGATGCATTCTGCAAGACAAGGATTGAACATGAACCTGGACTGGCTGCTGGCGCCGCAATACCTGAGCTGGCTGTGGCACGGTTTTCTGCTGACGCTGTGGCTTTCCGCCTGTGCGGGGCTGGCGGCTACGCTGCTGGGCTTTGTGCTGGCGGCGATGCGCGACAGCAGCCTGCGGCCGTTGCGCTGGCTGGCGATGGGGTACAGTTCGCTGTTTCGCAATACGCCGCTGCTGGTGCAGCTGTTCTTCTGGTACTTCGCCGCCGGGCAGATCCTGCCGTCCGCCGCCATGCAGTGGCTGAACAGCGCCCATCAGGTTGGCCCGCTTGAGTGGCCGTCGTTCGAGTTTCTCGCCGGTTTCTTCGGCCTGACGCTGTACTCCACCGCCTTTATCGCCGAAGAGATCCGCTCCGGTATTCGCGGCGTCGCCGGCGGGCAGAAATATGCCGCTCAGGCGCTGGGGCTGACCGGCTGGCAGGCGATGCGCTATGTGGTGCTGCCGCAGGCGCTGAAAATCGCGCTGCCGCCGCTGCTGGGCCAATACATGAACGTGATCAAGAACTCGTCGTTGACCATGGCGATCGGCGTGGCCGAACTCTCTTACGCCTCGCGTCAGGTCGAAACCGAAACCCTGCGCACTTTCCAGGCGTTCGGCGTGGCGACGGTACTGTATATCGCCATCATCGCGCTGCTGGAAGGCTGGGGCATGTGGCGACAACAGCGTAAACCGCTGGGAGGGCATTGAGATGGATTTCAGCGTGATTCACGACAACCTGGGCTACCTGCTGTGGGGCACCTGGCCGGATGGGCCGCTGGGCGGCGCGGCGCTGACGTTGGCGATAAGCCTGATGGCCGGGGTCGCCTCGGCGGTGCTCGGCACCCTGCTCGGCGTGGCGCTGGCGATGTCGCGCGGCATCGCCGCCGGGCTGCTGGCGGCGGTGTTGGGCTTTTTCCGCGCCATTCCGGTCATCATGCTGATCTTCTGGACCTATTTCCTGTTGCCGATGGTGTTTGGCGTCGAGATCCCGGAAATCACCACCGTCGTGTGCGCGCTGGCGCTGATCGCCTCGGCCTATCTGGCCCATGCGGTGAAAGCCGGCATCGCCGCGATCGGCCCCGGTCAGTGGCAGGCCGGGCTTTCTCTGGGGCTGACCCGCTGGCAGACGCTGCGCATGATCGTGCTGCCGCAGGCGCTGCGCATGATGGTGCCGTCGTTCATAAACCAGTGGATTTCTCTGATCAAAGACACCTCGTTGGCTTATATCGTCGGCGTTGGCGAACTGACCTTCCTGGCGACCCAGGTCAACAACCGCAGCATGGTCTACCCGATGGAAGTCTTCCTGTTCGTGGCGCTGGTCTATTTCGTGTTCTGCCTGGCGCTCGATCTGCTGGCCAACGCGGTCAACCGCCATTTCGGCGCGCAAACCCGCGGCCTGAAGCGCTCCTGGCGCTGGTGGCGCAACAAGCCGCCGTTGCCGGCCAGTTAATCGGCCGTCAGCCGCCAGCCGCGTTCGCGCCACAGCGCGGGCAATTGAGCCAGGTCGTCAAACGTTGTCACCAGCGGGTGGTCGATCGGCGGGTTATGCGGATCGGCGCAGAAGTAAAAGACCGGGATGCCGGCATTGATGCCGGCCTGCGCGCCGGCGGGCGAATCGTCCACCAGGATGCAGCGCGTCACCGGCACCTGCATCTGTTCGGCGGCGTGAAACACGATCGCCGGGTCCGGCTTCCAGCGCTGAATGTCATAGCCGCTGAACAACCGGTCATCAAAATAAGGCAGCATGCCGGTCAGGCCGAGCGAGTGCTGCATCTTGCTGACCGGCCCGTTGGAGACGGTGCAGACTGGCACCGTCACCTGCGCCAGCAGCTCGCGGGCGCCGGCAATCTGTTGTAGTTCGCTGTCGAACAGCCGCGCCACTTCCTGCCGATACAGCGGCTCCAGCGTCTCTTTTGCCAGGTCAGTGCCCTGCTCGGCGTTGACCCGATCGATGATCTCGTACAGCTTCACCCCTTTGTATTTCTTGAATACCTCTTCCAGCGACAGATGAATGCCGTAGCGGGCGAACATATGGACATAGGCTTTGCTGCACAGCACTTCGCTGTCCACCAGCGTGCCGTCGCAGTCGAACAAAATGCAGTCAATCTGATTCATGCGGGACAGGTTCCTTCGGGTTAACGTCGCTGAGGCCGCTCAGCGATCACTTGATCAGGCTACGCGCTTTGAGATCGTGCAAAATCAGCGCGGCGACGTGTGAACACTGTGGCAGATCGCGGCTGTCGCACCACTTCAGCTCGGCGATTTCGGCGGCCGGCTGCAACTGCCCGGTAAAGTCGGCCTGGTAGCAACGAATGCGCACCTGGGTGCCGTCCTGCTTGCCGTCCGCCGGGCCGGTGAACTCGCCGTAAAATGCGATGGATTGCGGCTGCAGCGCAACGGTCAGCTCTTCGTCGATTTCGCGGCACAGCGCCTGCTCATCGGTTTCACCCGCTTCGCGCTTTCCGCCCGGCACATAAAACAGCGTCTTGTTGTGCGAGCGCACCAGCGCCACTTTGTCATCTTTCAGCGCGATCAACGCGAGCTTATCGATAAAGGTCGAAGACATGCGGGTTCCTGTTTTTTTAGCGGGTAGGGTAAGAGATGCGATAGGCCATTTTATCGGCCGTGCCGGCAAACGGCAACGCGGCGGGCTGTGATGGAGAATGAATGCCTGTAAATACAAGCCGTTGACGCGTTTAGCCGTAAAGACGGAGAAAAAAACCTGTGACCGGCGTCAAAAGCCCCATTTTTTGTTATAGGATAGCCGGCGACTGTCCATTCCCATTTTCGGAATTCTGATAATGACCAAACCAGTATCTGGCCTTGACGCTGAGCAAGGCTTGCTTGGGCGCGTGTTTAAACTCAAGCAACATGGCACGACGGCGCGTACGGAAACGATTGCCGGTATCACCACTTTCCTCACCATGGTGTATATCGTGTTCGTTAACCCGCAAATTTTGGGCGCGGCGGGCATGGATACCCAGGCGGTATTTGTCACCACCTGTTTGATCGCCGCCTTCGGCAGCATCTTTATGGGCCTGCTGGCGAACCTGCCGGTGGCGTTGGCGCCGGCGATGGGCCTGAACGCCTTCTTCGCCTTCGTGGTGGTCGGCGCGATGGGCATCTCCTGGCAGGTGGGCATGGGCGCCATCTTCTGGGGCGCGGTCGGCCTGCTGCTGCTGACCATTTTCCGCATTCGCTACTGGATGATCGCCAACATTCCGGTCAGCCTGCGGGTCGGCATCACCAGCGGCATCGGTTTGTTCATCGGCATGATGGGGCTGAAAAACGCCGGCATCGTGGTGGCCAACCCGGACACGCTGGTGGCCATCGGCAGCCTGACCTCGCACAATGTGCTGCTGGGGGCACTCGGCTTCTTCATCATTGCCGTGCTCTCTTCGCGCAACTTCCACGCGGCGGTGCTGGTATCGATCGTGGTCACTACCCTGATCGGCTGGATGCTGGGCGACGTGAAATACGGCGGCCTGTTCTCCTTGCCGCCGAGCATCACCTCGGTAGTGGGCCAGGTCGACGTGGCCGGCGCGCTGAACATCGGGCTGGCCGGGGTCATCTTCTCGTTTATGCTGGTGAACCTGTTCGACTCCTCCGGCACCCTGATCGGCGTCACCGATAAAGCCGGTTTGACCGACAACCAGGGCAAGTTCCCGCGCATGAAGCAGGCGCTGTATGTTGACAGCATCAGCTCGGTGGCCGGTTCGCTGGCGGGCACTTCTTCCGTAACCGCTTACATTGAAAGCTCATCCGGCGTCGCCGTGGGCGGCCGCACCGGTTTGACGGCGGTGGTCACCGGCCTGCTGTTCCTGCTGGTGATCTTCCTGTCGCCGCTGGCGGGTATGGTGCCGGCGTATGCCGCCGCCGGCGCGCTGATCTACGTCGGCGTGCTGATGACCTCCAGCCTGGCGCGGGTGAAATGGGACGATCTGACCGAAGCGGTACCGGCGTTTGTCACCGCGGTGATGATGCCGTTCAGCTTCTCGATCACCGAAGGCATTGCGCTCGGCTTTATCTCCTACTGCGTGATGAAGCTCGGCACCGGCCGCTGGCGTGAAATCAGCCCGTGCGTGGTGGTCGTGGCGCTGCTGTTCGTGCTGAAGATCGTCTTCGTCGACGGCCATTGACAGCCAAAGGGCCGACGTCCGTCGGCCCTGAAACCTTAGACTCCCGGCGTCGCATCCGGCGCCCGATCCAGCACCCATTGCAATGGCCGCCTGAAGCGCGCCTGCCAACTGCCGGCGGCATCCTCCCCTTGGGCGAAGTGCAGCGTCTGCACCTGATTATCCTCTCCGAACAGATTGGCGAAGTGCAATGCCAGCGCCTGCTCGCTGAAGTTCTGCCGATCGTAATACGCCATCACGATTTTCTTTTTCGCCGCCAGCGACTGCTGGGCCGGCTTGATCTCGCCGTTGGGGGCGATCAATAGCGCGCCGGCGTAAAACTGCGGGTACTTCGCGATCAGATTGGCGGCGTGCAGCGCACCCTGGCCGCGAGCGCTGAGATAAATCCGCTGGGGGTTCAGCTTTAACTGTGGAGCCAGCTGTTGCACCGTACGCTGAAGGGCGGCCTGGGTGCTTTCGTCGCTGTAATTCGACCAGCGGAAGCTGTTTTCCGACAACATCTGCGTGCCGTTGATCTCGATATAGGCCACGCCCATTTCGCCGAACAGCAGCCGTTCCTCGGGGCTGATGGCGGCGGCCTTGCCGTAGGTATGCAGGAAGATCACCGTTGGCCAACCTTCGGGCGGCGCTTCGCCGTCCGGTATCGCGTAGCTGGCTTTGCCTTCATAGCGGCGGGCGTGCTGCAGATAGCGCGCTTTGGTGGCGGCCAGAATGGATTGGTAGGTGGCGGAATGCTGGATGCTGTTGAAGGCGTCGTCCTCCAGCAGATTGTAGTAGTACCACAGGCCGCGATCGGCGCTCAGCTGCAGATAGCGCTCCGCCAGCTCGGTTTGCCCTTTCTCCGCCGACGATACCGCCAACTGGTAGGGGGCCCAGACGTTGCGGCCGTCTTCGCGCATCAGCGTCAGGTACAGCGACATGGCGCCCAGCTTTTTATCTTCCTGGTTTTGCGCGGATCGCGACAGTTGGGCGTTAAGCGCACTGTGCGCAGGCAGCTCCAGCGGCTCTTCACCGGCGGGATAACGCATGTCTGCGGCGAAAGCGGGACTGGTGATGGAAACGAAAAATAACGCTAAAATGAAAAAATACATGATGCTATGGCTTTAATTTCAATAAATTGGCGGACTTCATGTCCTGTTGCGGCACCCTGCGGGCGCCGCGAGACCGTCATTCCACGCGGCGAATGAAATCGCTGAACGCGGACAGCTGGCCGGTCAGGAAATCCAGCGTTCCCTGATCGCTCAGTTCACCGGCCTGTTCATCGACCTTGTTCTGGATCACGCCGCCCATAAACTCGGGCTTGTTCATCACCATCGCATCCAGGAACACCAGGATCTGGCGCAGGTGGTACTGGCAGCGCGCGCCGCCGATGGGCCCCATCGAGCTGGTTTGAATGGCCACCGGCTTGCCGGCCAGCGGTTGATTCGGCAAGCGAGACAACCAATCGATGGCGTTTTTCAACCCGCCGGGCACGGAATAGTTGTATTCGGGGGTGACGATGATCACGCCGTCGGCCTGGCGGATCTGCTCTGCTATCGCTTCGACCGCGGCAGGGAAACCCTCACCCTGTTGCATGTCGGCGTCGTACAGCGGGATATCGCGGATGGAAGGCAGCGCTTCAATGGTGACGCCCTGCGGAGCCAGGCCTGGCAGAGCGCGGGCCACCATGGCGTTGTAGGAGCCTTTGCGCAGGCTGCCGAGCAGAGTGACGATTTTTAAGGCTTGGTCTGACATGATGATTCTCCCTTTCGAATGAGCAGATTCAGCGGACAACATGGGCGAATAGTAGGCTAAAGCTCGGGTCGAGAATAGGCGATTGCTCAACATTTAGCTGTTTTTACAAATTACGGCAGAAATTCGTGCGGTAAAAACGGCTTTATCCGCCTTGCGCCACGTTAACCGGGCGTCTTCAGGCCCGTCAGTTTGACGAATCGCGAGGACGCCGCCGGGCTGCGGGGCGAGATTTCCCCGTCTTTGTGCAGGCCGCGGCGCTCTTCGTAGCGCCAGCACAGCAGGCGATCCAGCCCGGGGCTGCCGGCGCAGGCCCAGCTCAGGTATTCATCGGCGTCGCTCATCACCTGAACGTCCGGCGTGGCGCTGGAGCGCAGGTGCCCGGAGAACGGATGCAGACGCAGCGTAGACTGGCCGCTGTTGCCCAGGCCGGAAATTTTCAGCACGCTTTGCCGGATGCTCCACAGCTGAGTTTCCGCCTCCAGCCGATCGTCCTGCGCGCCGATCCAGGCACTTTCCGCCGGCGTCTGATGCGCGTGTTGCAGCGCGCTTTGCCGGGTGCCGCGCGCCCGCATCACTTCGATATCCAGTCCGACTTTGCCTTCGTCGCTGAGCAGCACGCCCACGGTGTTGCTGGCGTAGGCGAGGCTAAAATCGGGCAGCTGATGATCGGCGAAGCAGGGGCGGCCGGTCGGGGTGGTGGCTATAGGGGGAAGCGTCGGCAGGCCGTACAGGTAAAACATCATTTCGGCGAGCAGAATGCGCCCTTGCAGGTAACGCGTGCGGCGCTTAACGGAAAAGGTGCGGGTGGCGGCTATCACTTCGTCGGAGAGTCTCTGGGTATCCAGGACAGCGGAGGCCGGGGTCCATCGGGCAAAATGACACGCCATTGTTCACTCCATGACAGAGGGTCGCTAAGAACGCAGGGGTGTTAGATTAAGACTAAGTTGAGGATTTATCATCAAAAAACACTATGCGGATTATCCGATTTGTTGGCTTTTGCGCTGTGCAGGAGGGGATGGGGGCATGCAAGGCGAAGGTTATTCAGACCTCAAATCGCGTTGCGTAACGGGGTCGTGCATAAAATTAATCAGTTCCGAAGCCAGCCGCTTTCGAATCGACGGCGTCCAATGAACCCATAAAATATCGCCTGATAAGAAAAAGTTGGCGGAGAGAGCAGGATTCGAACCTACGACACGATGACTCGTGTGGATTTAAGAAACGGTTAGTTTCTTAAATCTGGCTTAAACCACTCGCCCACCTCTCCGCATTCGTTTGTTGGAAATATAAAACCACATAATAAAAATGGTTAAAATAACCTGAACTTGAAAATGTGAGCAAACCCACAAAAACCCTATTTATTGTGGGTGTTTATTAATTATCAGAGTCAGGTCACTAAATTTACATTAGCTATTGTTATAAAAAGTTGGCGTCATTGGCTACGAATAGGGAAGAAGGGTATGCCAGATCTCGAATTAATGCCGCTGCAAAGCGCCGATTTTTATAAGACAGCTGAACGTGTTGTTTTTAAAGAATATAAATGTAACTGCAAAAAAGGTTGGAAGGGTGAAGATCGCTTTATTGTCTACAAAGCCGATCAGAATGGGATCGCTGAGGTTATCAACAATGAGGTTTCAAATAACAACGTTGAAGACCTCATCGCGCTGGCATCGTCTTTTTTGACGGATAAGGTGGTGATTTCCGGTGGGCATACCGTGGTTAATTTGGACGATCGTTTTTCTGTCAGCAGTGAAGTGGAAAAGTCCGCGCGCTTCTGCATCGACTACATTACCGAATCCATCAGACGGCTCAGTGTTCAGCCTGACTTCTTGATGGAAATAAATGATTTCTATATGGAAAAAAGTGATGGCAGCGAGATAGACGGCGCTAACGAATTCAGGAAGATGGCGACATCGCCGTACATTATTCCGGAAAAAATAAACGACTACATTCTGGCGTCGAATCAACGTCATGGCATTGATATCAAAGCATTTTATGTCAGTGAGAAAAACATGGCGGATCGCTTTAAACGCCACATTAAAAACCGTATGGATAAAGAGGCGTATTTTCAGCGCCAAGACGGAAATGTGAAGATGACGGTGGGTGAACACGCGTTCGATATCATCAAGGAAAATAAACCGACCTGCGCGGCGGGAAATGCCGCGACGTTCAGGGCTATTCGGTATCGCATTTCCTCCAATAAAATCTTTGATAATTACACGTCGCATATTGGTGTTTTTCCGCTGTGTTCACGCGTCAACGTGCTTAACGGCTATCGTGCGGCCGCAACTTTTTACGATAACTTCACTTTGCCTTCTTTACTGGTCTTCTTCGGCAAATCCTGTTTCGAATGACATTTTTGTGCCAGCTGGCTATGCGTCACGCATAGCCATGATGGTCGAGCATCATCATGAAAATCTCACACCTGTATTGGCCTGTCACTTTCTTCTCCACGGCATTCGGCGCCGGGATTTTCTTTTTGCCACAGGCGGTGGGGCCGGGCGTGCTGGGGATGAAAGTGTTCATGCTGTTTATCGTTATCGCCATGTCGGTATCGATGATGGCGCACTATCTTTTTTTCAAATTCATCATTTCGCACCCGGAGAAAGATTTCCTGGCGGCATCATCGACATTTATCGGCGAGCGGGCAGCGGCAATCGTCTGTGTGCTGTTTATTTTGTCGATGATTATTATCGTGCTGATAAATTTCATCACCTTGGTCAACGTCGTCGCGTCTTTTTTCCACAACGGATTCTGGGTCAGGGGCGGCATTTCGCTGTTGCTGAGTGCCGCGCTGTCGGTGGCATGGTTGGCGTTTAGTCAGCGAATCGAGCACCTGATTTCCAGAATGGCACTGGTTTCTATCGTACTGGTGGCGATCCTGGCGGTGTTTTTCCTGTTACAACCTGCGGTGGGGCAGCAGGCGGTGCAGGCGCCGCCTGGCATTTCATTGCAGACGTGGCTGCTGCTGCCGATTTTTCTTTTTACATTTAACTTTACCCCGTGCATCCAGCGCTTTGCGAAAAGCGCCTTACGACCGCAGGCGCGCAGTATTCTGTTTGGCAAGGTACTGATCATGGCGTTTATCGTCATGATCGTTATCGCCATCAGCCGTTTGCTGACGCTGGATGACATCTCAATCATTAACAGCCGCAATGTAGATGCGCTGTTTTATACCGCCGGTTTGACCGGCAACGCCACGGCGTGGTTAGGCGCTGCCCTGTTGCTGTGTTTACTGACCGGCGGCGCCTATATCGGCACGTTGACCGGCGTGATCGATGGCATTACGTCCTTCGGCGTGGCGGGCAAAAAGAGAATCATCGCAGGGAATATCGTTGTCTGTACGTTTATTGGCGCGATCAACCCGAGCATTATCAAGATCATCTCGGGCTGGTCGATACCCGTTATCGTGATGACCGTCTTTTTCATTCCATCACTGTATTTTTTGCTACGGGGCGACGGCAGGCAAAAGGGGATCGGCGTCGTCGTGCTGGGCTGCGGGATCGCGGTAATCGCAACGTTGTTGGTGTAAAGCTGCACGCTTAATCCAGCACCAGCCTATCGCCGGTGGCCGGCGCGATCCCTTCCGGCAGCCATAGCCGGCCCCAGGCGCCGGTACAGTGGCAGCCCATAATCTTTTCCGGCTGATGCTGGCGCAAAAAACGGCGGACGCGCCAGAGCGTGCGCGGGGAAGCGCAGCGCAGATGAAAACCGCCGATCAAGGCGTGGATCCGATCGACCCCGGTGATTTGCTGGCAATGGCGCACGATATTGACGATCCCGCGGTGCCCGCAGCCGGTCACGATCACCAGACCGCGATCCGATTTGTAAATCAGCACCCCTTCGTCAATAACGTAATCTACCGCTGCGTTCTCCCCGGCGATCACCCCGTAGGCGCGGGGTGCGGGCACCGCGATTTCGCCTGACCACATAAAGCGATCGCCGATCGCCAGCGGCTCTCGGCTGTATTGCATGCGGTGGCGCGAGTAGTCGATATCCAAAGAGAGCTTTTTTATTTTCCGAGTGTGGCCCAGCACCTTCAGCGCCGCATAGCGCTCATCGCCGACCTGCGGGTGGCAGATGATACGGCTGTTGTCTGGCAGCCAGGCGACGCCGCCGCAGTGGTCATAGTGGCCGTGGGAGAGCACCGTCGCGGTGATACGGGAGAGATCGACACCCATCAGCGCCGCATTGCGCAGAAAGCTGTCGTCGGGGCCGGTATCGAACAGTATGGAGGTCGTATCATCCTCAATCAGCAGGCTTAACCCGGCCTTGGCCTGCAATAGCGGGTTGGCGCCGGCGGCGCGGCGGTTTTCCAGCAGTACCCTGAGGGTCAATGCCATGTTGACTCGTTCCTGAGAGAGATTCCTGACTGACCAGTATAGCGCGGGACGCTGCGGCGGCTCTGTGAGCCGGCGCGCAGAGCGAGAGCGGAAAAGAAAAACGGCCGGAACAAGGGCTTGTCCCGGCCGTGAAGGCGTCTGGCGGTGTTACTTGCCGATACAGAAGCTGGAGAAGATGCGGCCCAGCAGATCGTCGGAGGTGAATTCGCCGGTGATTTCGCTCAGGGCCAGCTGCGCCTGGCGCAGTTCCTCGGCCAGCAGCTCCCCCGCGTAAGCGCTCACTAACTGTTCTTTGCCCTGCACCAGGTGCTGCGCCGCCAGTTCCAGCGCCTGCAGGTGGCGGCGGCGCGCCAGGAAGCCGCCTTCCATGTTGCTGGTGAAGCCCATGCTCTGTTTAAGATGATCGCGCAGCACATCGACGCCTTCGCCGGTGCGGGCCGACAGGCGAATAAGTGAGTGGTTATTCACTTCCGTCAGACCCAGCGTTTCACCGGTGATGTCGGCTTTGTTGCGCACCACGGTGATAGGTAGCGTGCCAGGCAGGCGCGCCATAAACTCCGGCCAGATCTCCGCCGGCTCGGTGGCGGCGGTGGTGGTGCCGTCAACCATAAACAGCACCCTGTCGGCCTGTTCGATCTCGTTCCATGCACGTTCGATGCCGATGCGTTCCACTTCGTCGCTGGCGTCGCGCAGGCCGGCGGTGTCGATGATGTGCAGCGGCATGCCGTCGATATGGATGTGTTCGCGCAGAACGTCGCGGGTGGTGCCGGCGATATCGGTGACGATCGCCGCCTCGCGTCCTGCCAGCGCATTGAGCAGGCTCGATTTGCCGGCATTGGGGCGCCCGGCGATCACCACCTTCATCCCTTCGCGCAGCAGGCTGCCCTGGCGCGCTTCACCGCGCACGTTGTCCAGATCCGCCATCACGTCGTTGAGCTGCGCCTCGATTTTACCGTCGGACAGGAAGTCGATTTCCTCGTCCGGGAAGTCGATCGCCGCTTCCACATAGATTCGCAGGTGAGTGAGCGCTTCCACGAGCTGGTGGATGCGGGTGGAGAACGCGCCCTGCAGCGAGTTCATCGCCGAACGCGCCGCCTGCTCGGAGCTGGCGTCGATCAGATCGGCAATCGCTTCGGCCTGCGCCAGATCGAGTTTGTCGTTGAGAAACGCGCGCTCGGAGAACTCGCCCGGCCGCGCGATGCGCACGTCGGGCAGCGCCAGCACGCGCTTGAGCAGCAGATCGAGGATCACCGGCCCGCCGTGGCCCTGCAGTTCCAGCACGTCTTCGCCGGTAAAGGAGTTCGGCCCCGGGAACCACAGCGCGATGCCCTGATCGAGGGTGGCGCCCGTAGCGTCGCGGAACGGCAGATAGTCAGCGTAGCGCGGCTTCGGCAGCTTGCCGAGCAACGCCTGGGCGACGTCTTTGGCCTTGCTGCCGGAAATGCGCAGAATGCCGACGCCGCCGCGTCCCGGCGGGGTGGCTTGGGCTACGATGGTATCGGTGGTGCTCATAACGGTTCTCTCTGACGATTAAGATGCAAAAAGGCGGTCTAATGACCGCCTTTGGGGTGACTGCAAGGGTCGGCGCGCCGAACCCCTACAATACGCTTAGCTTTTTTTCTTGTCGCGGCTGTGCAGACCGCGTTTTTCCAGACCACGGTAAATCAGCTGCTGCTGCAGGATGGTCACCAGGTTGCTGACGATGTAGTACAGCACCAGACCGGACGGGAACCACAGGAAGAACACTGTGAAGATCACCGGCATGAAGGTCATGATTTTCTGCTGCATCGGGTCAGTCACGGTGGTCGGCGACATCTTCTGGATGAAGAACATCGTCACGCCCATCAGGATTGGCAGGATGTAGTACGGGTCTTGCGCCGACAGGTCATGGATCCACAGGGCGAACGGCGCGTGGCGCAGCTCGACCGAACCCATCAGCATGTAGTACAGCGCCAGGAAGATCGGCATCTGAATGATCAGCGGCAGGCAGCCGCCGAGCGGGTTGACTTTCTCCGCCTTGTACAGCGCCATCATCTCTTGGCTCATGCGCTGCTTGTCATCGCCGATGCGTTCGCGCATCGCCTGCAGCTTCGGCTGCAGCATGCGCATTTTCGCCATCGAGGTGTACTGCGCCTTGGTCAGCGGGTACATGATGCCGCGCACGATGAAGGTGATGATGATGATGGAGAAGCCCCAGTTGCCGATAAAGCCGTGGATGAACTTCAGCAGTTTGAACAGCGGCTGGGAGATGAACCACAGCCAGCCGTAATCCACGGTCAGGTCCAGGTGAGGCGCCAGTTGGGCCATCTGGTCCTGCAGCTCCGGGCCGACCCACAGGGTCGCGTTCAGCTGCTGCTGAGCGCCAGGCTGCACCACGACCGGGGTAGATTTGAAGCCGATGGTGGACAAGTTGTCACCCGGTTTGGCGGTGTAGAAGGTGTTGTCACCCTTGGTCGCCGGTACCCACGCGGTGGCGAAGTACTGCTGCAGCATGGCGACCCAACCGTCTTTGGTGGTGACGCTCAGGTTTTCGTCTTTGTCGAACGCGTATTTCTGGTACTTGTCCTCGCTGGACGAGTATGCCGCGCCGCGGAAGGTGTGCAACGCGAAGTTGCTGCTGCCGGTATCGCGGTGCTTAGGCAATTCGGTGGTCTGCTTCAGCTGGCCGAACAGGGTCAGCTCCAGCGGCGCCGCGCCTTTGTTGTCGATGCTGTAATCCACGCCGACCGCATAGTGGTTGCGTTTGAGCACGAAGGTCTTGGTGTAGACCGCGCCGTCTTTATCGGTGTAGGTCAGCGGGATGCGCAGCTCGTCCTGGCCTTCCGGCAGGGTGTAGCTGTCCTGCGCCGCTTGGTACAGCGGGCGTTCGCCGTTGGCCGGGTTGTCCGGGCCGTTTTTACCGGTCAGGCCGCTTTGCGCCTGATAGACGAACGACGGAGTGGTTTCCAGCAGTTGGAACGGAGTCGATGAACCCAGAGTTTCCGGGTAGGCCAACAGTTTAGCCTGCTCGATATCGCCACCACGGGTGTTGATGGTCAGTGACAGCACGTCGGTGTTCACGGTAATCAGCTTACCCTGACCACTGGCTGGCACGGCCTGGCTGGCGGCATCACCGGCTACTGCGTTCGAAGTCTGTTGCGTGGTCTGTGCGGCCGGCTGCGGAGCGTTGTCCGTTTGCCATGCCTGCCAGATCATGAAAGACACGAACAGCAGAGCGATGAGGAGAAGATTGCGTTGCGAATCCATCGTTAGTGTTCTCTGTTATCGTCGGTTTTTGGCGGCACCGGATCATCGCCACCTGGGTTCAAAGGGTGGCATTTTAATACGCGTTTCAATGCTAACCAACTGCCTTTTATCATGCCAAACCTGCTTAATGCCTCAATTGCGTAATGAGAGCATGTCGGCTGGAAGCGACAACGAGGCCCTAGCAGCGGACTGATGACGAGCTGATAGGCCCGCACCAGCCCGATCAGGATGCGGGAGCCTGGCGACAGTGGCGACGCCATAATTTATCCAAAGCTTCCGTCAGCGCGCGGTTATCCAAATCCGCTATCCCCTTTTTGGCCACCACGACAAAATCCATCGCCGGTAATTCGTGCTGGCGCAGGCGGAAGCTTTCGCGGGTTAGGCGTTTGATCCGATTACGCTCGTGCGCGCGTTTGACGTGTTTTTTGGCGACGGTAAGACCGATGCGGGGATGCCCCAGCTGGTTCAGGCGGCCGAGGATGGTGATTTGCGGCGTGCCAGCCCGTTGTGGCTGCTGGAAGACGAAAGTGAAATGAGTGGGAGTTAACAAACGTAACTCCCTGGGAAAAGCGAGCTTAACCACTCAGCGGGTTAGCTTTATTACTTAGAAACAGTCAGACGAGCACGGCCTTTCGCACGACGGCGGGCCAGAACTTGACGACCATTTTTGGTGGCCATACGAGCACGGAAACCGTGGCTACGGTTGCGCTTCAATACGGACGGTTGGAAAGTGCGTTTCATAGCGATTTCTACCTAAACTTAAAATAATTACTGATCAGTAAACGCGTTTGGCTACTCGGCGTGAAGATGACCGACGCCTCAATCGCAATACATAAAGAAGCGGGATTGTAATAATTGTACAGTCCTGAGTCAATTCGCATCGCGCCAGCCTACCTGGTTGTCTGCCAATAACGGCACAAAATCCGGTCTTGGCCCGTGGTCACCGCAGAATCCTGTCTGGCTAATGACGCACCATAAGGAACCAGGTATCACACGTAGGGCGAAGATTATACGGACTCGGGGTGAAATCGCAAGGATCCCCGTGAGATCCTTTGCGCGCGATCCCAGGATCCGACGTGGATAACAGGGTATAACCGGTTGACAATGTAAAAAACGCGGCGCAGAGGCCGGGATCTGCACGGTCGTGCGGCCGCAGCGGTGAAAAGATCGCCGCCGGCCGCGGCCTGTGGATAAAATGGATCTAATCTGTGAGGAAGGGGAGGATCTCTTGCGCGGATTGCGCTATGATCCGTCATTCCGATCGCGATCCCTCATGCCGGGATCGTGAAGGACACAAACCGTGAAAGGCGGTTCGCATCCCCCACAGGCAAACAGCCGATGCCGGGTATGTGTCAAAAATCATGAGTTATAAAAAAGTTGCCCGTTTCTTTTCTTTATTGATCTTGTTCGAGTGGAGTCCGCCGTGTCACTTTCGCTTTGGCAGCAGTGTCTTGCCCGATTGCAGGATGAGTTACCTGCCACAGAATTTAGTATGTGGATTCGCCCATTGCAGGCGGAACTGAGTGACAACACCCTGGCGCTGTACGCGCCTAACCGTTTTGTGCTGGATTGGGTTCGCGATAAGTACTTAAACAATATCAATGGTCTGCTGAATGATTTCTGCGGCACGGATGCGCCTTTGCTGCGTTTTGAAGTCGGCAGCAAGCCGATCACGCAGGTGATCAGCCAGACCGTGACCGCCAGCGTCAGCAGCGCCCCTGCGGCCCCGGCGGCGCGCACGGCCGCGCCTTCGCGCCCGAGCTGGGACAACGCGGCGGCGCAGCCCGAGCTCTCTTACCGCTCCAACGTCAACCCCAAACACACCTTCGACAACTTCGTCGAGGGTAAGTCAAACCAGCTGGCGCGCGCGGCGGCTCGCCAGGTGGCGGACAATCCGGGCGGCGCCTACAACCCTTTGTTCCTGTATGGCGGCACCGGCCTGGGTAAAACCCACCTGCTGCACGCGGTCGGCAACGGCATCATGGCGCGCAAGGCCAACGCCAAAGTGGTCTACATGCACTCGGAACGCTTCGTACAAGACATGGTCAAAGCGTTGCAGAACAATGCCATCGAAGAGTTTAAGCGCTACTACCGTTCGGTCGACGCGTTGCTGATCGATGACATCCAATTCTTCGCCAACAAGGAGCGTTCGCAGGAAGAGTTCTTCCATACCTTTAACGCCCTGTTGGAAGGCAATCAGCAGATCATCCTGACTTCGGATCGCTACCCTAAAGAGATCAACGGGGTGGAAGATCGTCTGAAGTCCCGCTTCGGCTGGGGGCTGACGGTGGCGATCGAGCCGCCGGAGCTGGAAACCCGCGTGGCGATCCTGATGAAAAAGGCCGACGAAAACGACATTCGCCTGCCGGGCGAAGTGGCGTTCTTCATCGCCAAGCGCCTGCGTTCCAACGTGCGTGAGCTCGAAGGGGCGCTGAACCGCGTGATCGCCAACGCCAACTTTACCGGCCGGGCCATCACCATCGATTTCGTGCGCGAAGCGCTGCGCGATCTGTTGGCGCTGCAGGAAAAGCTGGTCACCATCGACAATATCCAAAAGACGGTGGCGGAGTATTACAAGATTAAAGTCGCGGATTTGCTGTCCAAGCGGCGTTCGCGATCCGTTGCCCGCCCGCGCCAGATGGCGATGGCGCTGGCGAAGGAACTCACCAACCACAGCCTGCCGGAAATCGGCGATGCGTTTGGTGGCCGCGACCATACCACGGTGTTGCACGCCTGCCGGAAGATCGAGCAGCTGCGTGAGGAAAGTCACGACATCAAAGAAGATTTCTCCAATTTAATCAGAACATTATCTTCATAGCGCTATGAAATTTATCGTTGAACGTGAGCATCTGCTAAAACCGCTGCAACAGGTGAGCAGCCCGCTGGGCGGCCGCCCGACCTTGCCGATCCTGGGCAACCTGCTGTTGCAGGTGACGGAAGGCTCCCTGCTGCTGACCGGCACCGATCTGGAGATGGAAATGGTGGCGCGCGTCGCCCTGTCCCAGCCGCATGAGCCGGGCGCGACCACCGTGCCCGCGCGCAAATTCTTTGATATCTGCCGTGGCCTGCCGGAAGGGGCGGAGATCGCCGTCACGCTGGAGAGCGAGCGCATGCTGGTGCGATCCGGCCGCAGCCGTTTCTCGCTGTCCACGCTGCCCGCGGCGGACTTCCCGAACCTGGACGACTGGCAGAGCGAGGTGGAATTCACCTTGCCGCAGGCGACGCTGAAGCGCCTGATCGAAGCCACCCAGTTCTCGATGGCCCATCAGGACGTACGTTACTACCTGAACGGCATGCTGTTTGAAACCGAAGGCGAAGAGCTGCGCACCGTCGCGACAGACGGCCACCGCCTGGCGGTGTGCTCGATGCCGATCGGCCAGCAGCTGCCGTCGCATTCGGTGATCGTGCCGCGTAAAGGGGTGATGGAGCTGGTGCGCTTGCTGGACGGCGGCGATTCGCTGCTGCAGCTGCAGATCGGCAGCAACAACATTCGCGCCCACGTCGGCGATTTCATCTTCACGTCCAAGCTGGTTGACGGCCGTTTCCCGGACTATCGCCGCGTTTTGCCGAAGAACCCGGACAAAACGCTGGAAGCCGGCTGCGATCTGCTCAAGCAGGCGTTCGCCCGCGCGGCTATTCTCTCGAACGAGAAATTCCGCGGCGTGCGGCTGTACGTCAGCCAGAATCAGCTGAAGATCACCGCCAACAACCCGGAACAGGAAGAGGCGGAAGAGATCCTCGACGTCAGCTACGACGGCGCGGAGATGGAGATCGGCTTCAACGTCAGCTACGTGCTGGACGTGTTGAACGCGCTCAAGTGTGAAGACGTGCGCCTGCTGTTGACCGACTCGGTCTCCAGCGTGCAGATCGAAGACGGCGCCAGCCAGGCGGCGGCCTACGTTGTCATGCCAATGCGGTTGTAGTCTCGTTACCTTGAATTACAGCACCGTCATCGGTAAAGAGATTGCATGGCTCTGACGCGTTTATTGATTAAAGATTTCCGCAATATCGAGGCGGCGGATTTGGCGCTGGCGCCGGGATTCAACTTCCTGGTCGGCGCTAACGGCAGCGGCAAGACCAGCGTGCTGGAGGCGGTGTATACGCTCGGCCATGGCCGCGCCTTTCGCAGTCTGCAGGCCGGTCGGGTGATCCGCCACGACCAACCGGAGTTCGTGCTGCATGGCCGCATCGAAGGCGCGGAGCGCGAGCTATCGGTAGGATTGAGCAAGAGCCGTCAGGGTGACAGCAAAGTACGCATCGATGGCAGCGACGGCCACAAGGTGGCCGAGCTGGCGCAGCTGCTGCCCATGCAGCTGATCACCCCCGAAGGTTTTACCCTGCTGAACGGCGGGCCGAAATTCCGGCGCGCTTTCCTGGACTGGGGCTGTTTTCATAACGAACCCGGTTTTTTCACCGCCTGGAGCAACCTGAAACGGTTACTGAAGCAGCGCAATGCCGCGCTGCGCCAGGTGAGTCGCTATGCGCAGATCCGCGCCTGGGATCAGGAACTGATCCCGCTCGCGGAGCGCATCAGCGAATGGCGGGCGGAATACAGCGACGCGATCGCCGCGGATATCACCGCGACCTGCGCGCAGTTTCTGCCTGAATTCGCCCTGAGCTTCTCCTTCCAGCGCGGCTGGGACAAAGAGAGCGACTACGGCGAGCTGCTGGAGCGCCAGTTTGAGCGCGACAGGGCGTTGACCTATACCGCGGTGGGGCCGCATAAAGCGGACTTTCGCATTCGTGCCGACGGCACGCCGGTAGAGGATTTGTTATCGCGCGGTCAGCTTAAGCTGCTGATGTGCGCGTTGCGCTTGGCGCAGGGTGAGTTTCTCACCCGGCAGAGCGGGCGGCGTTGCCTGTATCTGATTGATGATTTTGCCTCCGAGCTGGACACCGGCCGTCGCCGGTTACTGGCCGATCGCCTGAAAGCCACCCAGGCCCAGGTTTTTGTCAGCGCGGTCAGCGCTGAACAAGTGACCGACATGGCCGGTGAAAAGGGCAAGATGTTCCGCGTGGAACAGGGTAAAATAGAGGTTCAACCACAGGACTAAAATGAGCGAGAAACGTTGATGTCGAATTCTTATGACTCCTCAAGTATCAAGGTATTAAAAGGGCTGGATGCGGTGCGCAAGCGCCCGGGCATGTATATCGGCGATACCGATGACGGCACCGGTCTGCACCACATGGTATTCGAGGTTGTGGACAACGCTATCGACGAAGCGCTCGCGGGCCACTGTAGTGACATTCAGGTCACCATCCATGCCGACAACTCGGTATCGGTGCAGGATGACGGCCGCGGCATTCCGACCGGCATTCACCCGGAAGAAGGGGTTTCAGCCGCAGAGGTCATCATGACCGTGCTGCACGCCGGCGGTAAATTCGACGACAACTCCTATAAAGTTTCCGGCGGCCTGCACGGCGTGGGCGTCTCGGTGGTTAACGCCCTGTCGGAGAAACTGGAGCTGGTGATCCGCCGCGAAGGCAAAGTGCACGAACAAACTTACAGCCACGGCGAGCCGCAGGCGCCGCTGAACGTGGTGGGCGAAACCGAGCAGACCGGCACCATGGTGCGCTTCTGGCCGAGTCACCAAACTTTCACCAATGTGACCGAATTCGAGTACGACATTCTGGCCAAGCGTCTGCGCGAGCTGTCCTTCCTCAACTCCGGCGTGTCTATTCGCCTGAAGGACAAGCGCACCGACCGTGAAGACCACTTCCATTACGAAGGCGGCATCAAGGCGTTTGTCGAGTACCTGAACAAGAACAAAACCCCGATCCACCCGAACGTGTTCTACTTCTCCACCGTGAAAGACGACATCGGCGTGGAAGTGGCGCTGCAGTGGAACGACGGTTTCCAGGAAAACATCTACTGCTTCACCAACAACATTCCGCAGCGCGACGGCGGCACGCACCTGGTCGGTTTCCGTACCGCGATGACCCGTACGCTGAACAGCTACATGGAGAAGGAAGGCTACAGCAAGAAGGCCAAGGTCAGCGCCACCGGCGATGACGCGCGTGAAGGCCTGATCGCCGTGGTGTCGGTGAAGGTGCCGGATCCGAAGTTCTCTTCTCAGACCAAGGACAAGCTGGTCTCTTCCGAGGTGAAAACTGCGGTTGAAACGCTGATGAACGAGAAGCTGGTGGATTACCTGATGGAGAATCCGGGCGACGCGAAAATCGTGGTCGGCAAAATCATCGACGCGGCGCGCGCGCGCGAAGCGGCGCGTAAAGCGCGTGAGATGACCCGCCGCAAAGGCGCGCTGGATCTGGCCGGCCTGCCGGGCAAACTGGCGGACTGCCAGGAACGCGATCCGGCGCTGTCCGAACTGTACCTGGTGGAAGGGGACTCCGCGGGCGGCTCTGCCAAGCAGGGGCGCAACCGCAAGAATCAGGCTATCTTGCCGCTGAAGGGGAAAATCCTCAACGTCGAGAAAGCGCGTTTCGACAAAATGCTCTCTTCGCAGGAAGTGGCGACGCTGATCACCGCGCTGGGTTGCGGCATCGGCCGCGACGAGTACAGCCCGGACAAGCTGCGTTACCACAGCATCATCATCATGACCGATGCCGACGTCGACGGTTCGCACATCCGTACGCTGCTGTTGACCTTCTTCTACCGCCAGATGCCGGAAATCATCGAGCGTGGCCACGTGTTCATCGCACAGCCGCCGCTGTACAAGGTGAAGAAAGGCAAGCAGGAGCAGTACATCAAAGATGATGAGGCGATGGATCAGTATCAGATCGCCATCGCGATGGATGGCGCTACGCTGCACACCAATGCCAGCGCACCGGCGCTCGGCGGCGAGCAGTTGGAGAAACTGGTGGCCGAGCACTACGGCGTGCAGAAGCTGATTGGCCGCATGGAGCGCCGCTACCCGCGCGCGCTGCTGAACAGCCTGATCTACCAGCCGACGCTGAACGAAGGCGATCTCAGCGATGAAGCCAAGGTGAAAACCTGGATCGCGTCGCTGGTGCAGGCGCTGAACGACAAAGAGCAGCACGGCAGCAGCTATGACTTCGTGATCTTCGAGAACCGCGAGCGCCAGATGTTCGAGCCGGCGTTGCGCATCCGTACCCACGGCGTGGATACCGACTATAAGCTGGACTTCGATTTCATCCACGGCGGTGAATACCGCAAGATCTGCCAGCTGGGCGAGCAGCTGCGCGGGCTGATCGAAGAGGGCGCGTTCATTGAGCGCGGCGAACGCCGTCAGCCGGTAGACAGCTTCGAACAGGCGCTGGAGTGGCTGGTGAAAGAGTCGCGCCGCGGCCTGTCGGTGCAGCGTTATAAAGGTCTGGGCGAGATGAACCCGGAGCAGCTGTGGGAAACCACCATGGATCCGGAAAGCCGCCGCATGCTGCGCGTGACCGTCAAGGACGCCATCGCTGCCGATCAGCTGTTCACCACGCTGATGGGCGATGCGGTTGAACCGCGTCGCGCCTTTATCGAAGAAAACGCCCTGAAAGCGGCGAACATCGATATCTGATGCGTTAATGGCTGTGAAAATCCGCGCCGGGCGACCCGCGCGGATTTTTTTTTGGCCTTTTTTGGCGCTGACAGCCGAGGCTGAAACGCGTTAGCATGAATAAAAACCACTGGGAGAAGCGTTGAATGGCTATTGAACTGATTGCGATCGACATGGACGGCACGTTGCTGGATCCGCAGCATCAAATCACGCCGGCGGTAAAGCAGGCTATCGCGGCGGCGCGGCGTAAAGGGGTGCACGTGGTGCTGGCCACCGGGCGGCCTTATGTCGGCGTGCAGGATTATCTGCGCCAGTTGGACATTCAAGGCCCCGGCGATTTCTGTATCACCTATAACGGCGCGCTGGTGCTGCGTGCGGTCGACGGCGCCTGCATTCTGCAAGAAACGCTGGGCTTTGAGGATTATCTGCATTTCGAGCAGATGGCGCGCGAGTTCGGCGTTCACTTCCAGGCGTTTGATTTCGATACCCTGTATACCCCGAACAAGGACATCGGCAAGTACACCATACACGAGGCGGAAATGACCGGCATTCCGCTGAAATACCGCAGCGTGGAAGAGATGGATCGCCAGATGCGTTTCCCGAAAGTGATGATGATCGACGAGCCGGAGCTGCTGGACCGCGCCATCGCGCGCATCCCGGCGGAAACGCGCGCGCGTTACACCATCCTGAAAAGCGCGCCTTATTTCCTCGAGATCCTGCACAAAAACGTCGATAAAGGCGCCGGGGTGAGAATGCTGGCCGAGCATCTCGGCGTGGCGCGGGAGAACATCATGACGCTGGGGGATCAGGCCAATGATACGGCGATGATCGAATATGCCGGCGTCGGCGTGGCGATGGGCAATGCCATTCCCGAGCTGAAAGCGGTGGCGCAGTTTGTCACCAGCGCCAATACCGAAGACGGCGTGGCGCGCGCTATCGAGAAGTTCGTGCTCAACGCCTGATAACGCGGGGCGCTGCGGCGCCCCTTTATACTTTCGCCAACACCCCTTTGGCGATCTGCAGATCCTGAATCGCCAAGCCGGTGAGATCGGCGATGGTGATGTGCTGCGGCTCGCGTCGTACCCGCCCTCCCTGCGCCAAGACGGCGCCAATTTCGACGATTGGCGTTGAAATCAGCCTATTTTGCCGATAAGCCGTCGCGATCTCGCCATAGTCCGCACACTGCGTCAGCGCATCGACCAGCAGCGCGTCTGCGCGGGCCACCAGCTCGGTCGCCAGTTCCTGCTTGCCGGGCGTGTCGGCGCCCACGGCGGTGATGTGCGTACCGGGCCGAATATCCGCCGCCTGCAATATCGGTTCGCGGCTGGGCGTGGTGGTCACGATCAGCTGACAGTGCGCCGCCAGTTCCGCCGCATTCTGCGTAACCCGCACCCGAAAACCCTCGGCTTCGGCATCGCGCCGATACGCCGCCAGCGCCTGTTCGTCTCGCCCCCACACCCATACCTCGCGGCAATCGGTCACCGGTTTCAGGCATTGCAGCTGCAGCCGCGCCTGCAGGCCCGTGCCGACAATGCCGATCGCCTGAATATGCGCTGGCGCGCACAGCTCGGCGACGATGCGGCCGGCCAGGGCGGTGCGCAGCGCGGTCAGCCAACCTTCATCTTGCAGCAGCGCCTGCGGCTCGCCGGTTTGGGCGGAGAACGCCATCATCAGCCCCTGATTGCTCGGCAGGCCGTGTTCGGCATTGCGATAGAAACCGGTAGAGATCTTGACCACGAACAGTTCGTCGCCTTCCAACCAGGCGGACTTGATGCAGCAGTCGCCGTCGGCCCGCTCGAACAGGAAATGCTGCACCGGCGGCTGTTGCACCCGCTGTTGCGAGTAGGCGATAAAACCCTGCTTCAGCAGCGGCGTTATGGTCTCGGCATCGAACGCGGCGAGGATTTGCTGCCGATTAAGGATGTGCATCGGCGATGGCCTTGAGGTATTTCTCCAGCACGATGTTCTTGCCGCACAGCACCACCGCCACCTTTTTACCCTGGTATTCCGGCGCCAGTTTGATCGCCGCCGCCAGCGCCACGCCGGCCGCGCCTTCGATAATCCAGCGATCGCTGGCGGCTATCCGGCGCATCGCGTGTTTAATCTCCGCCTCGCTGACCAGCACTTTGCGGTCGATCAGCTGTTGGCACAGCGGAAAGGTCACGGCGCCCGGCTCGACGCCGCCGGCGGTGCCGTCGGACAGGGTTTCTTGCTCTTCCACCGGGAAGATATGGCCCGCTTCCAGCGCGCTGTACAGGCTGGTGGCGTTTTCCGGCCAGCAGGCGATAAGCTGCGTGTTCGGCGACAGTTGCCGCAGAACGGTGCCGATGCCGGCGATATAACCCCCGCCGCCGACCGCCACGAACACGGCGTCCAGATCGGTGAGCTGTTCAACCAGCTCCATGCCGCAGGTGCCCTGGCCGGCGATCACCTGCTCGTCGTTATACGGCGAGATATAGGTTTTCCCCTGTTCGCGTGCGGCCTGTTCCCCCGCCAGTTCGGCGTTCAGCGCATCGCCCGGCACCAATTCCACGGTGCCGCCCAACGCGCGAATGGTGTCGAGCTTGATGCTCGCCGCCGTCTCCGGCGCATAAACCGTGACGCCAACGCCCATCAGTTGCCCCGCCAAAGCGACGGCCTGACCGTGGTTGCCGGTAGAGGCGGCGATCACGCCGCGCCGGCGTTGCTCGTTATCCAGCAGCCGCAGCTTGTTGCTGGCGCCGCGAAATTTAAAGGAACCGGTGTGCTGCAGGTGATCGCATTTCAAATACAGCTCGCAACCCAATTGCTGAGAAAGCAGCACGCTGCGCTCCAATGGCGTGACTCGCACCTGAGGGCGCAGTTGCTGATGGGCAGAAACAATGGCATCGAAAAGGGGGTTCATACCGGCTCCGGATTTTTTAGACTTAAAATCCAGTTTGTACTTTTTTGTATGGATTGTAAACCCCGTCGGGCAACCCGGCCAGAAAGCGGAAATGGCGGGGGTACGGCATCGCGTATGCGGTGAAAATAAACATTACTGGGCGTTTAGCGGCACAATTTTTTATTTATTTGCGTTAAGTAAGGTGCCGCTGTGGGCGTATTTAATGAGGAGAAGGATAATCAATAAAATAATGCTCGCTTCCTTTACTTATACCGTTTGGGCGTCGTTGAGTTTCCCCATCAGGAATGTGGCCGGCTAGCCGGGCGTTTATTTCCTGCCGGCGTCGTCGATAGGCTTAACGGATAAGTCTCATGGACATTTCGACGCGGGAAAGCCCCCGGCTCGTCCTCGCCGGCCATATGAAACGCGGCTGCCGATCCGGTAAGATGGCCGTTCAGTGCCAGCATGCGCAGGAGAGCCGCCATGAGCCATCGGGAAAAACAACTGACTTTCGACCCACGCGGGCATCAGTTAACCAATATCAACGTCTGGACGCCGGACAGCCAATGGCTGGCTTATGACGTGCGCCCGCGCGGCGCCTCTTTCACCGGCCTGAGCATCGAGCGGGTTAACGTCGCCAGCGGCGCGGTGGAAGTGGTTTATCGCGCCCAGCACGGCGCACACGTCGGCGTGGTCACGGTCAGCCCCGATGCGCCGGCGCGTTACGTCTTCATCCACGGCCCGGAACACCCGGACAGCGCCTGGCAGTATGATTTTCATCACCGCCGCGGGGTGATCGTCAGCGAACCGGATCGCGAGTTGGCCATTACCCTCGACGCGCTGGATATCACGGCGCCCTACACGCCCGGCGCGCTGCGCGGCGGCAGCCATGTGCACGTTTTCAGCCCGGACGGCAGCCGCCTCAGCTTTACCTACAACGATCACGTGATGCATGAATGCGATCCGGCGCGCGATCTGCGCAACGTCGGCGTGGCTGTGCCGCTGCACGGGGTCAATCCGCCGAAACAGCATCCCCGTGAATATGACGGCAGCCACTATTGCGTGCTGGTTAGCGAGACCGTGCCGCAGCCGCAGCCGGGCAGCGATCAGATCAATCGCGCCTACGAAGAAGGCTGGATTGGCCGCGAAGGCTACCGTAAGGCCGACGGCAGCCGACAGCGCTGGGCGCTGGCGTTCATCGGCGATACGCTTTCCGCCGCCGGCGAGAAACTGCCGGAGGTGTTTATCGTCGATCTGCCGGAGAGCGACGCCGACTACGCCAGGGCCGGCGCGGTGCCGCTGCAGGGGACGGAAAGCGAGCTGCCGGCGCCGCCGCTTGGCGTCAGGCAGCGGCGGGTGACCTTTACCGGTGAACGCCGTTTTCCGGGCGTGGTCGGTGCGCCGCGCCATTGGCTGCGCAGCTCGCCGGACGGCAGCCAGATAGCTTTTCTGATGAAGGATGACGGCGGCGTGGTGCAACTGTGGACGGTGTCGCCGAACGGCGGTGAGCCGCGCCAGGTCAGCCGCGGCGAGCATGACATCCAGTCGGCGTTCAGCTGGCACCCGCAGGGCGGGACGATAGCCCTGGTGTGTGACAACAGCGTGATGCTGTGTGAGGTCGCCAGCGGCCGCCTGCAGCGTTTAACGCAGCGCAGCGTGCAGCCGCCGTCGGGGGATGCCGTGGTGTTTTCGCCGGATGGCAAGAAAGTGGCATTTATGCGCGAGATTGCCGGATTCAACCAGATCTTTGTGGTTGAGGCGTAAGGCGGGCCTGATGGCCCGCTGCGTGCGTGATTAGTGTGTGGCGGTGCTGTCGTTGCCCTCGCCGGGGTTGCCGGTTGCCGCCAGATTCTGCTGCTCGCTGCGCAGGATGCGCGCTTTTGGCGAGTCTGCGGTGGCGTCATTGCCTGAACGCAGATAGTCGTAAGGCAGCAGCACGGTATCCATCACTGCGGAGAACGGCAGATCCAGCGCCACCAGCGGCATCATCGCCCAGCTGGTGTTGTCGTCCTTCAGCATGTCCACGCTGGCGCGGGTGCCGGGATAGTAACCCTGATTCGGGCCGGTATGGCTCATCACGCTGGAGCAACCGCTGGTCGCCAACAACATGCAGCCCGTCGCTATCGCTTTCATCGTCGTCATTAATCCATCCTGCAGGGTTGCTGTGCCCCTAAATTAAGCTGATTTATAACATCCTGTTGCTGCTTTAAAAGAAGCAAAATCCCGCTCTGTGGCGGCTCTCTCACTTTAGTGTAAGTGGTAAAAAAACTTTCACCTAACCGAAAAGCGCTTTTTTTGATCCTCGCCCGTTGAATTGATGAAATCAACCCCCATTTTATCATCAGAGCCGGATTGAGAATTTGCCGTAAGGGAATTCTGGCTTAATTAGCCTGTCCAGAATGGAAGGCGTATTTATTTCAACCTCGCTGAAGTGCCTTAGGAGGCTGTTTTATGCGTAATTTCGATCTTTCTCCGCTATACCGTTCCGCCATTGGTTTCGATCGCCTGTTCAACGCGCTGGAGGCCGGCCAGAGCCAGGGCAACGGCGGTTATCCCCCTTATAATGTCGAGCTGGTGGACGAAAATCATTATCGCATCGCCATTGCGGTAGCCGGGTTTGCCGAGCAGGAGCTGGAGATCACCACGCAAGATAATCTGCTGATCGTGCGCGGTGCGCACAATAACGAACCGGCAGAAAAAACCTATTTATATCAGGGCATCGCTGAGCGTAATTTCGAGCGTAAATTCCAGCTGGCCGAACATATTCAAATTAAAGGCGCCAAACTGGAGAACGGTCTGCTGTATATCGATATGCAGCGCATCGTGCCGGAAACATTAAAACCGCGCCGTATCGAAATTAAATAATTCCGTTTTCGCCGGCAGGAACGCTGTCGGCAAATATGCAGTAATAATCCGCCTGCCGTCAGGGGGCTGAATAAACACATCTCGCTTAATGAAAGGAGTTGTTCCTATGCGTAATTACGATCTATCCCCGCTTCTGCGTCAATGGATTGGTTTTGATAAACTGGCCAGTTCCATGGGGGGCCAGGAACCCCAGGGGTTCCCGCCGTATAATATCGAGAAAAGCGATGACAATCACTACCGCATTTCTCTGGCGCTGGCCGGTTTCCGGCAGAGCGAACTGAATATCGAAGTGGAAGGGCCGCGGCTGACCGTCAGCGGTAAACCCACGCCGCCGGAAAAACAGGTCGAGTACCTGCATCAGGGGCTGGTGTGCAAAGAGTTCCAGCTGACCTTCACTCTGGCGGAACACCTGCAGGTGTCCGAGGCCAAATTTGAAAATGGCCTGTTGCACATCGATCTGGTGCGTCAGGTTCCGGAAGCCTTGCAGCCTCAGCGCATCGCCATCGGCGCGACGCCGGAGCTGGAAGCCAAATAACCGACTGAAAAACGGTCATCATCATGCGGGGGAGATCCAGACGGATCTCCCCCGTTGCGTTATGTGGCGCACGCCACAGTCCCCCCGTCTGCCCGATGCCATAATCCTTGTTAATTGTGTGTCTATATCCGCAAATCCCATGTTCAACTTTGGCAAGGATGTGACCTATGAGCGATATCGCCCTGACCGTCAGCATGTTGGCGTTGGCGGCCGTCATTGGGCTGTGGATGGGGAACTGGAAGTTGTACGGTGTCGGGCTGGGGATTGGCGGCGTGCTGTTCGGCGGCATCCTGGTCGGCCACTTCGCCCAGAGCGGGCAAATCAGCCTGAACGGGGACATGCTGCACTTCATCCAGGAGTTTGGCCTGATCCTGTTCGTTTACACCATCGGCATTCAGGTTGGCCCCGGCTTCTTCTCTTCGCTGCGCGTCTCCGGTCTGCGGCTCAACGCCTTCGCGGTGCTGCTGGTGCTGACCGGCGGCGCAGTGGCGGCGGCGGTGCACAAGCTGTTCGACGTGCCGCTGCCGATCATCCTCGGCGTGTTCTCCGGCGCGGTCACCAACACGCCGGCGCTGGGCGCCGGTCAGCAAATCCTGACCGATCTCGGTTCCGATCCGGCATTGGTGGACGGCATGGGCATGGGTTACGCCATGGCCTATCCGTTCGGCATTTGCGGCATCCTGCTGGTGATGTGGCTGATCCGATTGGTTTTTCGCATCAACATCGAGCGCGAGGCGCAGGCGTTTGAAAGCAGCCTGGGTAATCAGCGCGAGCTGTTGCACGCCATGAACGTGGCGGTGCGTAACCCCAATCTGCAGGGCATGGCGATCAAAAGCGTACCGCTGCTCAACGGTGAAGCGATCGTCTGTTCGCGCCTCAAACGCGGCGAGATGTTGATGGTGCCGGCGCCGCATGAGCGGCTGGAGCTCGGCGACTATCTGCACCTGGTGGGCAAACGCGAAGATCTGGAGAACGCCCGGCTGGTGATCGGTGAAGAGGTCGACGCTTCGCTGTCCACGCGCGGCACTGCGCTGCAGGTAGTGAGGGCGGCGGTGACCAACGAGCAGGTGCTGGGGAAAAAAATCCGCGATCTGAACCTGAAGCAGAAATATGACGTGGTGATTTCACGCCTCAACCGCGCCGGCGTGGAGCTGGTGGCCGGCAGCAACGTGACGCTGCAGTTTGGCGATATTCTCAACCTGGTCGGCCGGCCGGAGGCCATCGACGCGGTGACGGCAATCGTCGGCAACGCCCAACAAAAGCTGCAGCAGGTGCAGATGCTGCCGGTCTTTATCGGCATCGGCCTCGGGGTGCTGCTGGGCTCCATTCCGCTGTTTGTGCCCGGCTTCCCGGCGGCATTGCGGCTGGGGCTGGCCGGCGGGCCGTTGGTGGCGGCGCTGATCCTGGGGCGCATCGGCAGTATCGGCAAGCTGTATTGGTTTATGCCGCCGAGCGCCAACCTGGCGCTGCGCGAACTGGGCATCGTGCTGTTTCTGGCGGTGGTCGGTTTGAAATCGGGCGGCAATTTTATCGATACGTTGCTGCATGGCGAGGGGCTGACATGGATTGGTTATGGCGCGTTGATCACCGCCATTCCGCTGCTGAGCGTCGGCATTCTGGCGCGCACGGTGGGCAAGATGAACTATCTGACGCTGTCCGGCATGTTGGCGGGGTCGATGACCGATCCGCCGGCGCTGGCCTTCGCCAACGGTCTGCATCCCACCAGCGGCGCCGCCGCGCTGTCTTACGCCACCGTATATCCGCTGGCGATGTTCCTGCGCATCATGTCGCCGCAGCTGCTGGCGGTGCTGTTCTGGACGTTGTAGTGCGGATCGTCTACAGCCGATAAGGCATCAACACGCCATTGTCAGTGCCGAAATCTTTGGGGTTGCGGGAGATGAGCATCCGGAATCCCACCTGCGCTGTGGCCCAGATAATGGCGTCTGGCAGTTTCACATGCTGTGAGTGGCGCAGTTCTACGGCGCGTTCGGCGACTTCATCGGTAATAGGCAGCAGCAGAAATTGCCCTAAAAACAGACGTGTTTTCAGCTCCAGTGCCGGACCCTGTTTTTTAGCACCTACCATCACTTCCATCCAGGTGATGGCGCTGATGGCCGGATTGATGTGATACTCGACCAGAACGTCCCTGGCTTGAGGAATGCCGTTGAGATAATCGATCAGGATATTGGTGTCGAATAACGCCCGTTGAGCCACCATTATTCCCACTCCTCGCGCTGACGATTTTCGTACTCCACGCCATCTCCCATCGCCCCGGACCAGAGCCCGAAAGCGTTGCTGGGATCTTCCACGTGGTTCTCCGTCAGATAGCGGGAGACTGCTTGACGAATGATTTCGGCCCGGGGAACGTGGCGGATATTTTTCAGATTATCGAGCTGCCGCAGGTCTTCTTCAGGTAAATCGATCACGATGCGAGTCATCGTTGGCCCTCCAAAAAAGATATACGATATATGCATCGTATATCTTTGTCGGTCGATTTTCAATCAGTCGGCGTTAGCCTTCCTGATGTGCGCGTTCGATCTCTTCCGCCAGAATAGCCACGCCGCGCTCGATTTTCTCCGGATCGGGCACGTAGTTCATGCGCATGCACTGGTGGGTATGTGGCCATTCATGCTCCAGTCCCGGGAAGAAGTAGTGGCCGGGCACCATCAGCACGCCGCGCTTTTTCAGGCGCTGATACAGCACTTCGGTGGTGATCGGCAGATCCTTAAACCACAGCCAGAGGAAGATAGCCCCTTCCGGTTTGTGGATCAGGCAGCGTTCCGGCGACAGGTAGCGGCGAATGATCTCGATGGTGTGCTCGACGCGCTGTTTGTAAAACGGGCGAATCACCTCGTTCGACAGGCGCAGCAGATCGCCGCGCGCGATCATTTCCGTCGCCATCGCCGGCCCCATGCTGCCTGGAGACAGGCTGATGATGCCGTTCATGTTGGTCAACGCGGTGATCACCTTCTCGTCGGCGATCACGATGCCGCAGCGCGAGCCGGGCAGGCCGAGCTTGGACAGGCTCATGCACAGGATGGTGTTCGGGTTCCACAGCGGCGTGGCGTCGCTGAAGATAATGCCGGGGAACGGCACGCCGTAGGCGTTGTCGATGACCAGCGGAATATCGCGCTGTTGCGCCAGCAGATCGAGCTTCATCAGCTCTTCGTCGGTGATCACGTTGCCGGTCGGGTTGGTCGGCCGTGAAACGCAGATCATGCCGATGTCATCGCCGATGGTGAGATGTTCGAAATCGACGTGATACTTGAACTGGCCGTCCGGCAGCAGCTCGATGTTCGGTTTGGCGGAGACGAACAGCCCTTCATCCAGCCCGGCATCGGCATAGCCGATATATTCCGGCGCCAGTGGGAACAACACGCGGCGGCGCGAGCCGTCGGCGTAGCGGCCGGCGAACAGGTTGAACAAGTAGAAAAATGCGCTTTGGCTGCCATTAGTCAGAGCAATATTCTGTGGCGAGATCTCCCAGCCGAGCTCGTCGCGCAGCAGATTGGCCAGCGCTTTCAGCAGCGCGTCCTTGCCTTGCGGGCCATCGTAGTTGCACAGCGCTTCGGTCAGTTTGCCCTGGTCGAGCATCTCCTGGCACAGCTGTTTGAAATAGGCTTCCATCTCTGGGATCTGTGCGGGGTTGCCGCCGCCGAGCATGATGGCGCCGGGGGTGCGCAGGCCTTCGTTCAGGTCGTCCATCAAACGGGTAATGCCCGCATAACGGGTAAATTTTTCGCCGAAAAGTGAGAAAGTCATAGGTGCAGCAGTACTGTTTTTTAGCAGGTAATCACCCACCATACCGCCAGATAAACCCCGCTGCAATGCGGCTGACAAATCGACCGGTGGGCACAAGTTTTGCCCTGCGTTCGATTAGCAGCATATTACGCTGGATTATTATGACCGTTCGCCGGCCCACGTCATTATCGCCTCAACCTTTCAGCCACGCGATTCAGCCACGCGATCTTAGGGTTGGCACAGGTTTTGCGGTCCCGACCCAGATCACACTTTTTCGCTGCATTTCATTAACACTATGGCAATTTATAACCATATCGAGTAACTTCCGCATCCGTTAAATTTAACTTAACAATAAAGATTGTCTAAACTAATGCTCGGAAAGGGATGAGTAGTGCGGTAGCGTGGATGAAGCCATGCCAAAAGCACCGCTTTCAAGGCGATTTTACTTGCCTGACCATGGGTTGATTGCCAGTTTCGTCCCTGTCTATCTACAGAGCAATCGGTTTGATGAGCGGTGTCTCCTGCTGGCCAGCATGGGGCATGTACGTTGCCGTTGCTGAAAATTGGCTATTTTGTATAAAAAATACTAATCATACTACCCGCGAGGGAGCCGCAAATAGCATTTAGCGGCGTAACGCCAGGGTAGGGCGCTCTGTGTCCGGCAGATGCGCATCGCCAGGCATCGCAGCCCATTAGGCGGGTAGGGTTGGAGGATAAAGGTTTCGCGCCGATTCACCTGGCGTCATTTGAAAACCCGTATGCAGCGTAGACTTTCGCTCACCGCGTACAAGTGAGATGAGGTCAGGTAGCAATGAAAAACAGCGCAAGTCTGGTTTCGATAAATAAGTGGAAAAGAAATCTATAAAATTCTCTTTCGCACTTTTTAGCGTGCAGGAAGTTTAAAGAATAAATAATCAAGCTCTTTTATTTGTGAGATGAATTACTTCACTTGAAAAACAGGGAAGCATTTGCTGTTCAATGTTCATGAGCATTGCGGTGAACATCAATATGTCGTTATTCCAATCAGAGTAAAAAGGAAGATTGCACGATGATTCGTGGTAACATTAAAGAGTTTGAGAACACACTTGAGTGCCGTGTGAGCGCATACCCCATGATGACAGATGTAGGGTATTGCAAATTGGCTTCGGATGACTTTAACCTTACCGATGCGCAAAAATCAGACTTAAGTATTATTCAGCGGCATTTCGATACGCTTGCTCTGGATCCCTACGGTGAAAATGCGGGGCGCTATCGGCAGCACAGTAAATATGTGCTTTTACCTTGCTTTAATCTCTTGATTCCTCAATCTTCCGAACACGCCTACAGTTACAAACAAGATGTCGGATTTAATGATGAAGTCGTTGAGGAGGCAAGGAAGTTTCAGCCTGTTCCAAACGAAATTTTGTCAAATAATCTGATCACGTCGCTTGTCCTGCATGATTTTAAAAACTCCCCGTTACATGAGTATGCTTCCACGATTCCCATGGAGGTCGGCATTCACTTCATCAGAATGAAAGCGACGGTTGATGCGCCGGGGATTTCCGTACCGAATCGACTTCATAAGGATGGCGAGCCTTGCACCTGGATACATTTGATCAATCGTGATGGTGTTTCTGGCGGTGAGAACATCATTACAGATAACACTAAGACGAACATCCTGTGTAATGAGGCGATGCTCAAACCGCTGGACTCCATCGGCATCGTTGATGATCTAGTCTGGCACCAGGTGAAACCGGTTCATGTGGATGGGCACGGTAAGGTGGGCTTCCGCGATGTCATATTAATCGATTTCACCCCGATGTTCGCGGTGCCAAATAACCCATCGTAATAAAGACTCACATGAACGGGGGGATCCTTTATTCAAGGCATGCCCCCCACTTCCTGATACTCGAAAATAGGCAGTAACCGTGTTAGCAAAAGAAACTCTTGCCGTTCACAGTGGGACCATTATCGACGAAATGCATGGTGGCATTCTTTCTCCGCTATTCTCCGCGAGTTCTCACAAGCATCTTGATATGACAGAAGATGTCTATCCAAGACATGGTAACTTACCCAATCAGCGCGCCGTTGCCGAGAAGATGTGCGCATTGGAAAGCGGTGGTGAGGCCGCTCTGGTATTCAGTTCCGGTATGGCGGCTTTCGCGACGGCGATGCTTTCGCATTTAAAAGCCGGTGACCATATTGTTTTACAAAACGGCGTGTATTCAGGTGCGCTCAAGTTTGTACAGAATCATTTTGCAAAATTAGGCATCACATACAGCGTTTCGGAGAGTTGTGAAGTAGAGAGCATCATCGCATTAGTCAATTCGAATACGCGAATGATATATATCGAAACACCGACAAATCCATTGCTTAAAATCCTGAACATTGAGCTATTGACCCGATTCGCCAAGAGTCGGGGGGTGTTCACCATTATTGATAACACCGTGGCGACGCCGATCAACCAAAACCCTCTGGAATATGGCGTCGATTTGGTATTGCACAGCGCCACCAAGTTTTTGGGCGGCCACGGCGATGTGTCAGGCGGCGTGGCTGTCGGCAGTGAAGAGTCCATTGCTGCAATGGCCGAATATATGAATGACTTTGGCGGGTGTCTGAACGCGCAGTCATGTCATCTGCTTGAGCGAAGCTTGCGCACGTTGGCCATTCGAATGAATGCCATTAACCGCAACGCGATGGAACTGGCCAGCCGTTTAAATGAGCACCCTAATGTGACGAACGTGTTCTATCCGGGGTTGCCGAGTCATCATAATCATAGCGTAGCCCGCGAACAAATGAGGGGGTTCGGCGGCATGGTCAGCTTTGAAATCGCCCCGCGGTTTGACGCGACAAGTTTTCAGAAGAAGTTAAATCTCATCGTCCCTTCCAACAGTTTGGGGGATTTGGAGACCACGCTGAACTCGCCTTATCAGGCCTCATCGTCGTTCAGAAGTCTTAGCGAGCAGGAGCAGAAAAAATCAGGGATTACGAGGCAATTAATACGAATGTCAGTCGGCATCGAAGACGTTAATGACTTGTATGAAGATTTGCATCAAGCGCTCAAGTGAATGATATGGAATTAGAAATGCAAACAGGCTCAACGTTGAATAGTGATGAAGTTCACCGCATAGAATCTCTTTATGGGCTGACGGTAAAAAGCAGCGCCTTCTTGGGGATGGGATCCGGCAATACCAATTACTGCCTCGAAACGGATATCGGCCGCTGTGTTTTCAGCATTATTGAAGAGCAAAGCCGTGATGACGTTGAGATCATGGCAAAGACGCTGGTATGGCTGGAAGCACATGATTATGAGACCTCCTTGCTGGTCAAACCCAAAGGGCAAGAAAGCTATTCAATTATATTAAGGGGTAAGCACTCTCTATTAAGAACCTATATGGATGGCGCCGTCCGCCGGGATTTCAACGAACATATGCTCAGGCAGCTCGGCGTTGCCATGGCGAAACTGCATACGATCCCCGTCCCTAATTTCTTAACAGACTCAGTCTTCTATGAGCAGAAAAAGTTCATGGATGCCCTCGATGCCAATATCGATCAGGATTATGAGCGCTGGGCCAAAGATAGACTCAGGCATCTTGCCGTAGAACGCATCAGCGGCTTGCCTACCTCTGTCATCCACTCCGATCTTTTCTACGACAATATGCTGTTTGAAGGCGAGCAGTTCGTCGGCATGATAGATTTTGAGTTGACCTGTATTTATCACTCCGTTTTCGATATCGCCATGGCGAT
Source organism: Serratia ureilytica (assembly GCF_017309605.1). Taxonomy (NCBI): domain Bacteria; kingdom Pseudomonadati; phylum Pseudomonadota; class Gammaproteobacteria; order Enterobacterales; family Yersiniaceae; genus Serratia; species Serratia ureilytica. The sequence goes on along the minus strand of NZ_CP071320.1, from coordinate 5,017,446 downwards.
TGTCGGCACCTGCGGCATCAATGGGACGCTGTCGCCGGAAAAAGCGAAGCATATCATCGCGGGTTATAATTCTATAAGAATGCTTGAAGCGCGCGAAATTAAGGTGTTGAAAACCTATACGGAATACGCCGCCATCCTGACATCTCTTTGGCGTTATTGGCGGTATAGAATCTATCAGCCGGGTGGTGATAAATCTGATAAATATCGCGAAATGACAAGCCTGGCTAAAAGTATTGAACGCACCGACTTCTCACAAATTTGCTGACACGTTCCCTGCATAAAGTAAAAGGGCGTCGAGCGTAAATTCGACGCCAAGACAATCGAACGTTAATATTCGGCCCTGATTATAGTACGGAGTAACCCGCTGCATGGACATCAAAGACACGAAAAAAATCGTCATCCTCGTTGACGCCTACTCATCCGGAAATGATGTGGCACCGGAATTCAATAAAAAAGGATACGGGTGCGCGCACATTCAAAGTCGAGAAGATATCCCGGCGAAGCTGCTGAATAGCTACAGAGGGGATGATTTCTTTATCAGTTTGCAATACACAGGGGATGAGATCCTCAATCAATTGCAAGAGTATGATGTTATCGCGGTGATTGCAGGCTGTGAAACAGGCATTGAACTCGCAGATCATCTGGCTGAGCTTCTGGACCTGCCCGGTAACGATACCGGCACGAGCCGTTCTCGCAGGAATAAATACCTGATGCAGGAGTGCTTGAAAAATAGCGCGATCAATCATATCCCCACGCTCCGATTAACTACCCTTAAAGACGCCACGCAATATGCGACCGAGCTGTTTAAAAAATACCGGAAGCTGGTCCTAAAACCCGTTGACAGTGCAGGCACGGACTCCGTTTTTGTTTGCAAAACGGTTGAAGAAGTTGAAGCTCATTCGGGTGATTTGTTCAAAAAAAGCAATCAGCTCAATTTAAAAAATGAAGTCATTATTCTGCAGCCTTTTATTGAGGGGGAAGAGTACGTCGTCGATACTGTCAGTTATCAAGGCCGTCACAAGATCTGTGCGATATGGAAGATGGGCAAGGGCAGTTACAACGGGGCCGATTCCATCTGTGAGTTCACCGAACTGACCTCCTTCGATGCGCAGAATCACGCTCAGCTCAAAGATTACATCTTTAGCTGTCTGGATGCTTTAGGGATCACGTTTGGCGCAGCGCACTCGGAACTGTTTTTAACCAAAGACGGTTGGACGCTAATTGAAACCGGGGCCAGACCGCACGGCGCGGGTTTTCCGGCGTTGTCATCCCTGGCGTTGAAGCGCACGCAGATTGACGAACTGGTACTGAGCGTGTGTTCAACCGAGGCATTCCTGGAAGCGGTCGCAGAGGAATATAAACCGTTAAACTATTTAAAAATTAAAGAGCTGATATCTTTTAGCGCTGGCACTATCAAGGCTGTTAAGCATGTCGATACCATCGCCGGTTTGCCATCCTACAAGAAATCAAATCTGCCGGATGTTGATCAGGAAATAAAACTCACGACGGACGTTTACAGCTCTCCGGGCTGGATTGCGTTAAGCCACCGTTGCGCCGATCAGCTCAATGCCGACTATCAATATATCGTTGGCCTTGAAAGTAAGGGCATGTTTGAAGTCTATGAACAGTAAAATCAAGGCGTCCGGCCCAACGTACATTCTTGGATATTGCATCCTGGGTGCGGCCATAGATGTTTTTCTCTCAGGTTTGTTGCAGAGCATCGATCTGTTCGTATTATTGTTTTGGACTTTCACCTTGACCTGGCTCGGTTTCTTTGTGATCTCCGTGCTGTTTTTCCCCGTCAAGCTGCGAGCTTGCCTCAACGCCTGGAAGTTAATTCTATTATTGAATATCTCTACGCTGGGAGCTTGGGTTGGGCTTTTCGTTGGGTTGAAATGGACGGAGCCCTCCATTCTGGTGGCCATGCTTTTTGGACTGAGCCCGATCATTTCTGTTTTCATTGAGATTTATAACCGAAATTCGGTGGGTGTAAAAAACATCGTTATAGCCGTGATGCTGGCTTTTATTGTCGCCGTGCTGATGATATTGGCCGTGAAAGGGCAGCGTTTTAACCCCTTCGATTCAAACACCCTATTTGTTCTGGCGCTTGGCTTAGTGTGTCTCGTCACCTCAACCTGTATGGCTGTCGGCACCTATATTGCAAAATCATTGTCCAAACAAGCGTTTAACGCCGTCAATATTCAGTCGTTCAGATTTCCCTTGCTCATTGGCGTCTGCGCGCTGATGTTGCCGAGCGAAGGCGTATTGGCAACGACGCAACCCAGCTTCTGGATGTACCTGCCGATCATCGTCATATTAGGGAATATATTGCCGCTATGGATGCTGCAAAAGGGTATTGAACTCACCAGCGCCTTGACCACCAACATTATTGTGAATGTTTCACCCTGCATTACGCTGTTGCTGGAGGCTTTTGACCCGTCGATAGCCTACAGCCATATGAAACTGGCGGTGTTGGTGATGCTGCTGCTGGTCATGCTGATCGCCAATGACGACGTGGGCAAATTTGTCGTCAGCAAGATAAGGGGGAAGCCCGTGAGGTTGACGGAGTGAAGATACTCCGTCGATAGCTGCAAAAAGCGGCGAGGCCAGCGATCCGTAGATCGCCGGCCTCGATAAGTTATTTCTGCAACAGCTGCGGGTTGACGCAGTTTTCTTTCACCGTGCCGGTCAATGCCGCGATCAAGTTATCCACCGCGCAGGCGGCCATGCCGTAGCGCGTTTCATGGGTGGCGGAGCCGATGTGCGGCAACGCCACCACGTTCGGCATACTGAGCAGCGGCGAGTCGGCCGGCAGCGGTTCCTTCTCGAACACATCCAACCCCGCGGCGTGGATCACGCCGTTTTGCAGCGCTTCGATCAGCGCCTGTTCATCCACCACCGGCCCGCGGCCGGCGTTGATCAGAATGCCGCTTTTCTTCATCTTCGCCAGCTGATCGCGGCCGATCAGATGGAAAGTTTGTTCGGTCAGCGGCAGCGTGATGCAAACGAAATCCGACTCGGCCAGCAGGGTATCCAGATCGCAGCGGCGGGCGTTGAAGCGTTGCTCCGCCTCTTCGTGCGTGCGGCGGGCGTTGTACAGCACCGGCATGCCGAAGCCGAAGTGCGCGCGCTGCGCCAGCGCCAGGCCGATGCGGCCCATGCCGAGGATGCCGATGGTTTTGTGGTGCACGTCGACGCCGAACCAGTCCGGCCCGATGCTGCCGCGCCATTCGCCGGCCTTGACCCGTTCCGCCACTTCCACCACCCGGCGCGCCGTCGCCAGCACCAGGCTCATGATGGTGTCGGCGACGGTTTCGGTCAGCACCGTCGGGGTGTGCATCAACAGCACGTTATGGGCGTTGAGCGCCTCGACGTCGAAGTTGTCGTAGCCGACGGAAACGGTCGAGGCCGCGCGCAGTTTGGGCGCCTGCTGCAGGAAGGCTTCGTCAATTTTGCCGCCGGAACCGATGATCCCTTCGGCCTGCTGCAACGCCTGGCGCAGTTCCTCGCGGTTCTCCGGCTGCAGGCCGTTGAACGCGTGTACGGTGAAGTGTTGTTCCAGACGTTCACGCAGGTCGGCGGGCAGGCTTTTGTACAATACGATAGAAGGTTTCATCACGAACTCCAGCTGGGCCAAAGGGGGCCTGGCGCCCCCTCGGGTTGATTGACAGAGAAAAAGTATAACCGGATCAAGCCATCTGCGGCTGGATCTCGTTGCGGGCGGGCTTGACGATCAGCGTCAACACCACCGCCACCACCAGTGCGATAGCCATAAACATGTAGGAAGCCGCCGGACTGCCGGTGGCGCCGTTCAGGTAACCGACGAACCAGGAACCGAAGAACGAACCCAGCGCGCCCATGCTGTTGATCAGCGCCATGGCGCCGCCGGCGACGTTTTTCGGCAGCATTTCCGGAATGATGGCGAAGAACGGCCCGTAGGGGGCGTACATCGCGGCGCCGGCGACCACCAGCAGGCCGTAAGAGATCCAGAAATGGTTGGTGCCGACGGCGTAAGAGCCGAAGAACGCCAGCGCGCCGATCAGCAGCAGCGGCCAGACAAACAGCTTGCGGTTTTGCATTTTGTCCGACGCCCAGGAGACCACGATCATGGCGATGGTCGCCGCCAGGTAAGGCACCGCCGACAGCCAGCCCGCTTCCACCATGCCCATCTGCATGCCGCTGCGCAGGATGGAAGGCAGCCACAGCACGAAGCCGTATACGCCGATGCTCCAGGCGAAGTACTGCACGCACAGCAGGATCACGTTGCGCGAACGGAAGGCTTCGCCGTAGTTGCGCACGGCCTTGATGCCTTTCTGTTCTTCGTCCAGCTGCTGTTGCAGCGCCTGTTTCTCATCGGCGCTCAACCAGCCGGCCTGCGCCGGTTTGTCTTTCGCCAGCACCCACCAGCAGAACGCCCAGATGACCGCCGGAATGCCCTCGATGATGAACATTTCGCGCCAGCCGAAGGCGTGGATCAGGTAACCGGACACCACCGACATCCACAGCACCGTCACCGGGTTGCCGAGGATCAGGAAGGTATTGGCGCGTGAACGCTCCGATTTGGTGAACCAGTTGCTGATGTAGATCAGCATTGCCGGCATCACCGCCGCTTCCACCACGCCGAGGATAAAGCGGATGGCGGCCAGCATCGGAATATTGCTCACCACGCCGGTCAGCGAGGCGCAGCCGCCCCACAGGATCAGGCACCAGAAGATCAGTTTTTTGACGCTGCGGCGCTCGGCGTAGATGGCGCCGGGAATTTGGAAGAAGAAATAACCGAGGAAAAACAGCGCACCCAGCAGCGAGGCCATGCCCTTGGTGATGCCGAGATCCTCATTGATGCCGGCGGCGGAGGCGAAGCTGAAGTTGGCGCGATCGAGATAGGCCAGGCTGTAGGTGATAAACACGATGGGCATGATGTACCACCAGCGTTTGGCCGCGACAGTCGCTTTGTTCATGTTCAGTATCCTTCAGTGGTGTTGCATCCCCTTCGCCCAGCCCGTTGGGCATGAAAGACGAAGGGGCAGATGCTCTCCCGACGCGTCCCGGTTGTAGGGCCAGAGGCTGACGTCATGCGGAGAAGTCGTTTTTTTATTGTTATTCGGCCAGCGCCGCGCGGGTCGGCAGGCCTTCGCTGTCGCCGATGGCCTGGATCGCCAGCGAGCCGATTTTGTTGCCGCGTTGCACCGCCTGTACCAGCGTTTTGCCTTCCAGCAGGGCGCTGAGGGTGCCGACGGCAAAGCCGTCACCCGCCCCTACGGTATCCACCACGTTGTCGACCTTGACCGCGGCCACCGCCGCTTTATCGCCGGCGGCGGTTTTAAACCAGGCGCCGTCCGGGCCGGTTTTGATGATCACCGCCTGCACGCCGCGCTCCAGATAGAAATCGGCGATGCCTTCCGGCGTCGACTGGCCGGTGAGGATCTGTCCCTCTTTCAACCCCGGCAGCACCCAGTCGGCGGCGAACGCCAGCTGGTTCAGCTGCTCGATCATCACCTCGCGGCTGGGCCACAGCACCGGGCGCAGATTGGGATCGAACGAAATGGTTTTGCCCATGGCGCGCATCTCGCGCGCCGCATGGTGGCACAGCGCCAGCGATTCGCCGGACAGCGCCGCCGCCACGCCGCTCAGGTGCAGGTGGCGCGCGGAACCGAAATACTCGCGGTTGAAATCGGCGACTGACAGGCGGCTGGCCGCCGAGCCTTTACGGAAATATTCCACGCTGGGATCGGTACCATCGGTAGTCTTGGATTTCACCTGAAAACCGGTCGGATAGTGGCCGTCGACCGTCACCTGCCGGTAGTTGATGCCTTCTTTTTTCAGCTGCTGCAGGGTGAAGCGGCCAAACGAGTCGTTGCCGACGCGGCTGACCCAGCCGACGTTCATGCCCAGACGGGCCAGGCCGATCGCCACGTTCAGTTCGGCGCCGGCGATGCGTTTGGTGAAGGTTTCCACCTCCGCCAAATCGCCGGTCTGCGCCGCCACGAACATCGCCATGGCTTCACCCAGAGTGACCACATCCAGGGGCGCCTGCTGCGCCGTCGTTGCCGTTAACGTTGTCATCATGGGGTTACTCCGCACGCAAAATATTGACGTAATGGCGGGTGACGGCTTCCAGGTCATCACCCTGCAACGGGAATTCGATGCCGCGCGGCGCATCGTGCGGCAGGCGGGCCAGCAGATCGCGCCAGTTGCCGTCGGTATCGTCCAGCGCAATGGCGCGCCAGCCGCGCGGACCTTGCGTGGCGGCCTTGACGTGCACGTAACCGACGTGGCGGGCCAGGCGCTCGGCGGCGGCGAAGGCGTCTTGCCCCACCCACAGCCAGTTGGCCATATCGAAGGTCATGCTGACCGGCAGGTGGCTATCTTCCGCTGCATGGAAAAAGGCGTTCAGCATCGACAAAATGCCGCAGTCCGGCGTTTGGTCGTTCTCGACCACCAGTTTGACCGGATGTTGCTCCAGCGCCACTTTCAGCTCGGTAAAATCGAAGCCGGGGCGGAAATGGCCGAGGGAGAGCTTCAGCTGGCGCGCGTTCAGCGCCTGCGCTTCCGCCAGCAGCGCCGGCAGGTCGGGATTCAGCGTATGTTGCGGAGTGAACAGCGCCTCAGGGGCGGAATAGACGGCGAACAGCTGCTGGCGTTCTATCTCCTGGGCCAGCGCAGGCAGGCTGTCCAGTTCGCCGGCGGCGAACAGTTCGCGGCGGATCTCCACCCCGTCGGCGCCAGCGCCGGCAATGATGGACAACAGCGCGCGCTGGCCGCCCTGTTGTTTGACGGTATCGGCGCCGTAGGCGCCGGTGACCACGATGATTTCTGTTTTCATTTTGACTCCTGAGGCGGCATTGTCGCCGCCGCTGCTGTTACCGGTACGTTAAATGGAACCGGTTCCAGTAGAAAGCGACAGAGTGTAAAAATATGATCGCAATCACGAAGCTGAGCAAAAAACAGCCGATGAAGGCGGGGCGGTTAAGGCCCCGGAGAAGGCGGGTTAGCGGGTGGTGGAGCCGCGGACGATCAGCTCGCCGGAGAACATCTGCTCGCCGCTGGGGGCGGCCAGACCCTGAATACGCTGCACCAGCCGCTCCAGCGCCGCGTGCCCCATTTGGTAGGTGGGTTGTTTCAGCGTGGTGATGCCGACGCCCGCCAGTTCCGCCCACTCCAGCTCGTCGAAGCCCAGCAGGCCGATGTCGTTGCCCCACTGGATGCCGAGCCGGCGCATGGCGCGCGCCACCTGCAGTGTCAGGGCGCCGTTGGCGGAGATCACCGCCTTGCGCATGCCGCGATGACGGCCGCTGAAATCGCTCAGCACCTGTTCCAGTTTTTGCCGATCGTTGAGCGGCGTTTCGGCCTGCTCCGCCAGCAGCGCAGGGTGCTGCGCCATGGTATGCCTGAAGGCGTGCAGGCGTTCCAGGCGGGTATTGACCGTACCGAGCGGTTCGCTGAGGAACAGGATCGCTTCGAAGCCTTGTTGCAGCAGGTGCTCGGTGGCGACGGTGGCGGCTTCGCGGTTGTTCAGGCCCACTACGTCGCAGGCGAAGTCGGGGATTTTGCGGTCGATCAGCACCATCGGCAGCATCGACTGTTGCAGCGTGGATAACGCTTCCTCGCGCATGCCGACCGCGTTGACCACGATGCCTTCCACCCGGTAACTGCTGAGCAGCTGCAGGTAGTGCTGTTCCTGATTGACTTCGTTGTTGGTGTTGCACACCAGCAGGGTAAAGCCGTGTTGGCGGCAGGCGGCCTCGATGCCGCGCATCACGTCCACCGAATAGGGGTTGGTGATATCGGCGAGGATCAGGCCGATCAGGCGCGTTTGGCCGCCCTTCAGGCTGCGCGCCATCTGGCTTGGGCGGTAGTCGAGCTGCTGGATCGCCTGTTCGATGCGCTGTTTGAGATCGTCGGAAAGCAGGTGCTGTTCACCATTCAGATAGCGTGACACGCTGGTCTTGCCGGTTTTGGCGATGCTCGCTACATCGCTGATGGTGGCGCGTCCTGAGGCGCGCGTTGCCTTGACAGTGCTCACAGCCGATCCCTCCTGCGGTTAATTGCCAAGGAGACTACCATACCCGGCGTGCGGGCGGGAATGTTGAAGGATAAGGAGAAAATCGCAGGGAAGCGGCGGGGCGCCGGTGGCGCCCCGCGCGGGATTATTGCAGCGGGCTGAGGGTGATCTCGACGCGGCGGTTTTGCGCCTTGCCTTCCGCGGTGCTGTTGGACGCGATCGGGTTGTCCGGGCCGGCACCGGCGGTGCGGATACGGTTCGCCGCCACGCCCTGGGTGATCAGCGCGCTGGCTACGCCATCGGCGCGCTGCTGCGACAGGTTCATGTTGAGCGAACGGGAACCGGTGCTGTCGGTGTAGCCGATGACGTTGACTGCGGTTTTCGGATACTCTTTCAGCACCATGGCGACGCCGGTCAGGGTATTGGCGCCCGCCGGTTTCAGCGTAGCGCTGCTGCTGTCGAAGGTCACGTTGTTCGGCATGTTCAGCACGATGTTGTCGCCCTGACGGGTGACGCTGACGCCGGTGCCTTTCATCTTGTCGCGCAGTTTGGCTTCCTGCACGTCCATGTAATAGCCAGCGCCGCCGCCGAGCGCCGCACCGGCCGCCGCGCCGATCAGCGCGCCCTTGCCGCGATCTTTCTTGGAAGAGGACAGTACGCCGACGCCGGCGCCCAGTGCGGCCCCGAGGCCCGCGCCGATGCCGGACTTGCCGACTTCGGATTCGCCGGTGTAAGGGTTGGTGGTACAGGCCGACAGCGTGAGCGCGACGCTCACTGCGCCGGCAATAATTGCAATGCGTTTTTTCATGTTCTTGTCCTTAATGGCATCAATATCTGTACGCGCCGGCCCAACACGGGGGCGCAAAAAAGTAGGCGACGCAGGTGGGGCCCGCATCACCGCGCTACTATGACGCGTTGGCTCGCCGGCAGTTCCGGAGAAAAACGTGACAAATGATGAGCGCGGGTAAGTGCTGGGGGAGTTATGCGACAAAACGCCGGGCGGCGCCATGCAGCGGATTCCTAATTGCGCGCCGCCAGGGCGCGAATGCGCCTTTTTTAACCGTAACCGGTTGAATTCTCGATTGCCGGCCAGTTCATGATCAGCGTATAGGCCTGGGTTTCGTCGTTAAACAGGCGCTGCGTCACCTGAAAACCGTGCTTGTGGTAAAACGCGCAGGCGCGCAGGTTTTGCTGATAAACCTCCAGGCTGAGCCGGCGGTAGCGCTGCTGCACGTGCGTCATCAGCGCCTGGGCGACGCCGCGGCCGTGATACGCCCGATCGACAAACAGCGCGCCGATGAACTGTTCGTCCAGCACGCTGATAAAGCCGACGATCTCGTTTTCATGCCAGCAGGCCCAGCTCTGCGCGCGCGGCAGGTAATTTTCCCGCACCAGTGCGGCGCTTTCACGCCAGTATTTTTCCGCCACGAACGGATGGGCGGCGATGGTGCTGGGCAGCCACAGCGCCATCAGCCGGTCGATATCCGCCGGGCCACAGGGGCGGATCACCGTGGCTTTGGGTAGCACATGCACCCCGTGAGATGATCGTTCACCAGCCCGCTGGCCTGCATGAAGGCGTAACAGATGGTGGAGCCGATAAACTTGAAGCCGCGCTTTTTCAACGCCTTGGACATGGCGTCTGACTGCTCGGTTTTGGCCGGAACCTGGTTCAGCGCCTGCCAGCGGTTGAGCTGGGGCCGGCCGCCGACGAAGTCCCATATGAAGGTGACGAAATTCTCGCCGGCCGCCTCCATCGCCAGATAGGCTTTGGCGTTGGTGATGATGGCTTCTATCTTGCCGCGGTGACGGATGATGCCGCTGTCTTGCAGCAGCCTTTCCACGTCTTGTTCGGTCATGGCGGCGACCCGCTGCGGATCGAAATCATGGAAGGCGCGGCGGTAGTTCTCGCGCTTTTTCAGCACGGTGATCCAGGAAAGACCGGCCTGTTGTCCCTCCAGACACAGCATTTCAAACAGCTCGCGCGCGTCGGTGGTGGGCGTGCCCCATTCCTTGTCGTGATACTCGAGATACAACGGATCGGCCGTCACCCAACCGCAACGTTCGTCTGCCATCCTGAATGTCCTTATGCTGTGTTTATGAACAGTAATCATCGCTCGAAGCGGTGAACTTGGCAAGCCTCTGATTGTTTTGTCCGCAGCCCCGCTTGACGTGACGAAAAAGCCGACAATAGTTACTACATGGCCGGTGGAAAACCGGCCAACGATAAAAACGACATTGCCTTCATTTGCAGGCTCTCAGGAGTCGATTCATGCCTCTAAAAATAACATGCATGCCCCGCCCGGCGGCGCTTGCAGTGGCGTTACTTTGCAGTGTGACCCTTCCGGTTCAGGCGTATGACCAACTCTACGTCTTTGGCGACAGCCTGAGTGATACCGGCAACAACGGCCGGTTCACCTATGACGGCAGTCAGCACCTGCTGTACGACGAAGCGTTGGCGCAACGCATCGGTGCGGCGCTGGTGGCCTCGGACAACGGCGGTGAAAACTACGCCGCCGGCGGCGCCGTGGCGGTGCCGGGCCTGAACCCGGTCGACAACACCCAGGATCAGGTGCAGCGCTACCTGAATCGGGTTAACGGCCAGGCCGATGGCGACGGTTTGTATATTCACTGGATTGGCGGTAACGATTTGGCGGCGGCGGCGTTGAACGCCGCTACCGCGCCCGGCGTGGCCTATAACAGCGCCGCGGCCGCCGCCGCGCAGGTGCATTCGCTGCTGAACGCCGGCGCCGGCACGGTGATCGTGCCGACGGTGCCGAACATCGGCTCCACGCCGCAGCTGATGGAGCTAATCATTCAGCAGGCGCTGCCGCCGGTACAGGGGGCGGCGATTCAGGCGGCCTATGCCACGCTCAATTCGGTGGCTACCCCGGACAACGCTTCGCGCACGCAGGCGATCCACGCGGCGTTGGCCGCCGCGGCGAAGCAGGGCAGCGCGATCCCTCAGGTGCAGCAGGCGATCGCCGCCCAGCTTGTGGCGGCGTATGACAGCCTGAGCGCGCAGGCCGCTCAGCTGACCGATTTCTATAATCAAAGCGAAGACCGTTTGCTGGCGCAGGGGGGCGGCAATATCGTGCGGGTGGACGTGAACAAGCTGTTCGCAGAAGCGATCGCCAATCCGGCGCAGTTCGGCTTCGCCAACACGGCCGGCATGGCTTGTCCGGCGGGCGTTTCCTCGGCGGTTTGCCGTTCCGACATGCCCGGCTTCGACGCCGGCCAGTCCTATCTGTTCTCCGACCATTTCCACCCCAGCCCGCAGGCGCACCTGCTGATTGCGGATTATATCCAGGCGGTGTTGGATGGCCCGGCGCAGGTGGTGGCGCTGAATCAGGCGACGGCGGCGATGGCGCGTGACAGCCGCGCCACGCTCGACAGCCGTTTCCAGCAGCTGCGCAACGGCGACAATCCGCAGGGCTCGCTGGGCGTGTTCGGCGGCTACGCAGGCCAACACTATGACTATGCCGATAACCGGGCGGCGGGGGATGGCAACGCCACCACCCACAACCTGACCGTCGGCGTGGACTATCAACTGACCGACAGCTGGTTGATCGGTGCGTTGATCGCCGGTTCCAACGACGATCAGCATCCTTCCAGCCGCTATGACTACAAGGCGCGTGGGGTGCTGCTGTCGGCCTTCAGTTCGCTGGCCATATTCGAGCAGGGATGGGTCAATGCCGATCTGCACTATGCGACGATGGATTATGACGACATCCGTCGCAGCATGCGGTTGGGGCCGCTGACGCGCACCGAAACCGGTTCGACCTCCGGCAAGCAGTGGGGCGCGCGCGTGACCGCCGGCTATGACTTCCCTATCGCTGCTTACCTCACCACCGGGCCGGTGGCGCAGTTCGCCTGGGATTACAGCCATGTGTCCGGCTACAGCGAAGACGGTGATGACAGCACCGCCATGCGCTTCAACGATCAAACCTATCATTCGCAGATCGGCGCGTTGGGCTGGCGGTTGGATACGCAATTCGGCGTGTTTAACCCCTATGCGGAAGTGAGTTATCAGCATCAGTTCGGCGATGACGTCTACCGCGCCGGCGGCGGCCTGAAATCGACGCAAACCTCATTTACTCGCGACAGTGCGGGTCAGGACAAAAACTGGGTGGATGTCACGCTGGGGGCCAACATGCCGTTGACGGATAGAGTGTCGGCCTTCGCCACCGTCTCGCAAACCGGCGGCCTGAGCAGCGGCGAGCAGTTTATGTATAACGTCGGCGTCAGCGCGCGCTTCTGAGAACTCTCGGGAGAGGATAGAGCCTGTGACGGCGAGATGGCGAGGCGATGTGGGCGGATGAGACTGTACTTTAGTACAACTATCATTTATCGCTGAAAGTTCTTATCGTTATTGCATAACGATAAAATACAGCGCTACAAAAAAAAACTGATCCTATAAAGGATCAGGTAGCCACTTGGCCAACACCAGGGAAAATTTTGGTTATTATTGTATATCCAAATCTTCACTGTCAATGGCTTTTTCCCTTCATCATCGGATGCGGGGCGTTTTCGCCTACCTGTCTGGCCCCCTCTCATCTTCAACGCGACAGAACGCTTTTGTCAGATGCATGTCATGATGCCGAGTTGTTATGATTTTGTTTTCTTTGTGTTTCTTTGCCGGATAATGCCCTCTGCCGCCCCTTCTTCAGCGACGCGCTTATTTCTCGATTAAATTAATTTCCCCTCCGAAATTATTTTAATTGACTCTTTAAAACGCCTGTTGATTATTAACGCTTCCTATTATGCCTGTCGGTTTAATTTACTTGGCGGCGCAACCGGGTTATACTCTTCTCAGTTTTATAGTGATGTTATTTCTTGAAGAGGATTGGTGAGTGTCTAACTTTTTTTTCAATAATGAAACCATTAATGCCTCTATAAAAGAAGAGTTGGAACGCGGGCTGAGCAAATACAATAATATAAAATATGCCTATGCTATAATGAATAAAAGAAATCCGACTAGCTTTTCAATCATTTCCAATAGGACGGAGTGGTTCGAGTTTTATATCAAAAATAACTATCAGTTTATTGATCCCGTTTTGATTACCGCATCGCATAGAATCACCCCGTTTACCTGGGATAAAGATTTGGAAATTGGCGCAGGATTAAAATTGCCAAAGATTTTTGATATGGCCAAGAACTACAATATTATTAATGGGTATACTTTCGTCTTGCACGATCATCATCATAATCTGGTGGTGTTATCCATTATGTTGGATAAGCATTGTGATGCGGATGTTGAACAGCAGATTGACAATAATAAGGCCGAAATTCAAATGCTGCTGATTACCATGCACGGAAAAATGACGGCGCTCTACCAGGAAATGAGCACGCCTGCTGACTTTGAAAAAATGAACCAGCGGGAGTTTTTCTCCAAGCGTGAAAATGAGATCATCTACTGGGCGAGCTTAGGTAAATCCTATCAAGAAATTGCCCTTATCCTGGGAATAAAACTCACCACCGTAAAATATCACATCGGCAACGCCGTCAAAAAGCTTGGCGTCACCAATGCCAAACATGCCATCAGGTTAGGTGTGGAGCTGCAGCTCATCCGGCCGCTTCTCGCTGACTCGGAAGGATAATGGCCAGGAATCCAACGGGTTATCCCACTTTGTGGCGTGTTGGTTGATGCGCGCCAGCAATCTGTTCCGGTTGACATCGTCTATCGGCAGATAGATCAGATAAATATTTTTATTCTTTTCGGAGCATCCGGTTTTTACCACCGAGATATGCCAGCCGGAGCGTTGGAAAATAATGCGCATCGGGTGACTGATAATGGCGTATATGCCTTCGTAGCCGCAGCTTCTTGCATAGTTTATCATCGACAGGAAAAGCATGGTGCTAATTGGCGCTTGATGGAGTTGAAGTGCTTGAATGCGCGCCTTGTCTATAAATAATCTGCTGGCTTCAACGTAATTCCCTTCGGGGAGTTTTATATCGTTAAAGTAATTGTCGAATACGCCATCGCTGATCATGTTTGGGTATTTCGTTTCGATAAATCGCAAGCTGCAAATGACGTGATCTTGGTAGGTACCGAAAATATAGGTGGCGTGACGGTTGTCGTATTCGTCAAACTCCATGTTATTTTCGCAATTAACGAGCCAGTCTAAACGGTCTTTAAACGTTTTTTTTCTTAAAGAGAATAGTTCTTTCGATCTGTTATCTGGCAGCAAATTATAGTCTACGTCAAAGAGCTCTATCATTTTCAATCTTTTTCCTAAGCGACTTAAATGGCTTTTTAGCTGCGGCTGTTATTTGTTCTTGTTATACTACCAGAGTCACTATGGCAAGTAAATTTCAGTCGATGCCGCGTCGGTAAGAATAAAGTAAATATATAACACTGAGTTATGTTTTTTTTCATTCCATTCACTTATTTGAATATTGTTCAACACGCCTGTTGTTTGTCGAAGAAGCCTCAAGCTGCCGGTAGTGGAAGCATGCGGGGGATGAATCGGCGTTTCTCTAAAGCCAGCCGATACCCGAGCCTGCGAAAGCGGTGCGGTACCTCGCCTTCTGCGGCGCCGATGCTGCCGACGGTTTTCTTGGCCGACGGGTGAAAATCCAGCGCTTCTTGCCCCGATTCGCACTTGTTGCCGGATTCTGGCTGTATATCTTACGGTCAAAGGGTATACTGGCGCATTCCATATAAATCCACTTGTATCGCGTGCGAATTCAACATGCAAAAGTTTGATACCAAGACCTTCCAGGGCCTGATCCTGACACTGCAGGATTATTGGGCGCGCCAGGGCTGCACCATCGTTCAACCATTGGACATGGAAGTCGGCGCGGGAACCTCACACCCGATGACGTGCCTGCGCGCACTGGGGCCGGAGCCGATGGCCGCCGCTTATGTGCAGCCATCCCGTCGCCCGACCGACGGCCGCTACGGCGAAAACCCGAACCGTCTGCAGCACTACTATCAGTTCCAGGTGGTGATTAAGCCATCGCCGGACAACATTCAGGAACTCTACCTGGGCTCGCTGAAAGAGCTGGGTCTGGATCCGACTATCCACGACATCCGCTTCGTGGAAGACAACTGGGAAAACCCGACGCTCGGCGCCTGGGGCCTGGGTTGGGAAGTGTGGCTGAACGGCATGGAAGTGACGCAGTTCACCTACTTCCAGCAGGTCGGCGGCCTGGAGTGCAAGCCGGTGACCGGCGAGATCACCTATGGCCTGGAGCGTCTGGCGATGTATATCCAGGGCGTGGACAGCGTGTACGATCTGGTGTGGAGCAACGGCCCGCTGGGCGTCACCACCTACGGCGACGTGTTCCATCAGAACGAAGTGGAGCAGTCCACCTACAACTTCGAATACGCCGACGTCGACTTCCTGTTCTCCTGCTTCGAGCAGTACGAGAAAGAAGCCCAATCGCTGCTGGCGCTGGAAAAACCGCTGCCGCTGCCGGCCTACGAACGCATCCTGAAGGCGGGCCATACCTTCAACCTGCTGGACGCGCGCAAGGCGATTTCGGTGACCGAGCGTCAACGCTACATTCTGCGCATCCGCACGCTGACCAAAGCCGTTGCCGAAGCCTACTACGCTTCCCGCGAAGCGCTGGGCTTCCCGATGTGCAACAAGAAGAACGAGAACTAAGAGGCAGCCATGACTCAACAGACTTTCCTGGTGGAAATCGGCACGGAAGAGCTGCCGCCGAAGGCTCTTCGTTCCCTGGCGGAATCTTTCGCCGCCAACTTCACCGCCGAGCTGGACAACGCCGGCCTGGAACACGGTGACGTGAGCTGGTTCGCCGCACCGCGCCGTCTGGCGCTGAAAGTGGCCAACCTGAGCGCGGCGCAGGCCGATCGCGAAATTGAAAAACGCGGCCCGGCGATCGCTCAGGCGTTCGACGCCGAAGGCAAACCGAGCAAAGCGGCCGAAGGCTGGGCGCGCGGCTGCGGCATCACCGTCGATCAGGCGGAGCGCCTGGTGACCGACAAGGGCGAGTGGTTGATGTACCGCGCCCATGTCAAAGGCCAGTCGGCGCAACAACTGCTGGCCGGCATGGTCAGCACCGCGCTCGGCAAGCTGCCGATCCCGAAACTGATGCGCTGGGGCGATTCCGACGTGCAGTTCGTGCGTCCGGTGCACACCGTCACGATGCTGCTGGGCGCCGATCTGATCCCGGGCACCGTGCTGGGCATCGAATCCGCGCGCACCGTGCGCGGCCACCGCTTCATGGGCGAAGCCGAGTTCACCCTCGACAATGCAGACCAATACCCGCAGATCCTGCTGGAGCGCGGCAAAGTGGTCGCTGACTACGAAGCGCGCAAAGCCCTTATCAAACGCGACGCCGAACTGGCGGCGCAGAAGATCGGCGGCAAGGCCGATCTGAGCGACAGCCTGCTGGAAGAAGTGGCCTCGCTGGTGGAATGGCCGGTGGTGCTGACCGCCAAATTCGAAGAGAAATTCCTGGCGGTGCCGGCGGAAGCGCTGGTGTACACCATGAAGGGCGACCAGAAGTATTTCCCGGTGTACGACGCCGCAGGCAAACTGCTGCCTAACTTTATCTTCGTGGCCAACATCGAGTCGAAAGACCCGCAGCAGATCATCTCCGGCAACGAGAAGGTGGTGCGTCCGCGTTTGGCCGACGCCGAGTTCTTCTTCAACACCGACCGCAAAAAACGTCTGGAAGACAACCTGCCGCGCCTGGAAACCGTGCTGTTCCAACAGCAGCTGGGCACCCTGCGCGACAAAACCGATCGCATCCAGGCGCTGGCGGGCTGGGTTGCCGGCCAGATTGGCGCCGACGTCAACCACGCCACCCGTGCTGGCCTGTTGTCGAAGTGTGACCTGATGACCAACATGGTGTTCGAATTCACCGACACCCAGGGCGTGATGGGCATGCATTATGCGCGCCACGACGGTGAGGCGGAAGACGTCGCCGTTGCGCTGAACGAGCAGTATCAGCCGCGCTACGCCGGTGATGCGCTGCCGCAGTCGCTGGTGGCCTGCTCGCTGGCGATCGCCGACAAGATGGACACCCTGGCCGGCATCTTCGGCATCGGGCAGCATCCGAAGGGCGATAAAGACCCGTTCGCGCTGCGCCGCGCCGCGCTGGGCGTGTTGCGCATCATCGTCGAGAAAAACCTGCCATTGGATCTGCAGACTCTGACCGAAGAGGCCGTGCGCCTGTACGGCAGCAAGTTGACCAATGCCAAGGTGGTCGACGACGTGGTGGAATTCATGCTGGGTCGTTTCCGTGCCTGGTATCAGGAAGAAGGCCACGCGGTCGATACCATTCAGGCGGTGCTGGCGCGCCGTCCGACCAAACCGGCCGACTTCGACGCGCGCGTCAAGGCGGTATCCCATTTCCGTACGCTGGACGAGGCGGCGGCATTGGCTGCGGCCAACAAACGCGTCTCCAACATTCTGGCCAAGTCTACCGAAACGCTGAACGACAGCGTGCGCGCCTCGGTGCTGAAGGATGCGGCGGAGATCCAGCTGGCGACTCACCTGGTGGTGCTGCGCGACAAGCTGCAGCCGTACTTCGCGGCGGGCAACTACCAGGAAGCGCTGGTGGAACTGGCCGCGCTGCGTGAGCCGGTGGATGCGTTCTTCGACAACGTGATGGTAATGGCGGACGATGCGGAAGTGCGCGTTAACCGTCTGACGCTGCTGAGCAAACTGCGTGAGCTGTTCCTGCAGGTGGCGGATATCTCCGTGCTGCAGTAAGCGATTCTTTGCTGTGAAAAGGCGCCTGCGGGCGCCTTTTTTATGGTTGGCGTAACAGTCTGATACCGGCAGCGGTCAAGCGATAGCGTTGTAAACGGCTCTTGGGTTTATCCGGTAGCGTCATTTCAATCCAACCCGCATTCAAGGCCGGCTGTAGATAGCGCTCGCGGAAAGATTTTCGATCTTGCAACTGTAGAACATTCTGGAGTGCTTCTCGCGACATCTCCCCTTGCAGCGCCGCTAGCAAGTCAGCGACTTGGGGGGTGACTTGGGGGGTGACTTGGGGGGTAATGCTCAGCTCAAGCGCTTTTAGAATCATTTCCAGCATGAATTCAACGAAGGGTGAGCAATCGGTCTTTTGGTTGCTGGCATTCAGCGCCTGGTAATATCCGGGTTGGTTATCATGTACCAGACTCTCAACCGGCACGTTGGCGAACAACGGATCCCAGCGTGACAAAATCAGCGTTTGCCACAACCGTCCCATACGGCCGTTTCCATCGGCAAAGGGATGGATAAATTCGAATTCATAGTGAAATACACAGCTGCCGATCAGCGGTGGCAGGTCGGTTTGTTGCAGCCAGATGAGCAATTGACGGATTAGCAACGGTACGCGTTCCGCCGGTGGAGCCATATGTATCACAACATTGCCGTTCATCACGCCGACGCCGCTTTGACGATAGCGGCCAGCATCAGGCAGTAAGCTGTTCATCAACATCCCATGTGCGGCAAGCAGATCGCGTTCATTTTCGGGATGCCAATGATTCAGGTTGGTATAGCAATGGATGGCATTCATCGCTTCCTGAACGTCACGCGGAGGGGCGATGACGCGCTTACCTGCGATGATAGCGGTGATCTGCTCTTCGCTCAGGGTATTGCCTTCGATCGCCAACGAACCTTGAATAGTGCGGATCCGATTGATGCGCCTTAGCCGCAATGCATGCTCTTGTTCCGCTTGTATCGTCAAACGGGCCAATGCGGCGCCGACGTCTGTCGCCAGATGCAGAATGGAGGGCGTGATGGTCAACGGTGGCTGATAAGAGGACATGAGCAAGTTGGCCCGACGATAAACGTTGGAAAAGTGTACCATGCGTGCGTGGCACGTGCAGTACGCCGTTTTCAACCGCCTCCGGCCGAGACAATGTTCACCGCAAGCGGAATCGCGTATCGGAACGCCGCCAGTTGATCTATTCTTATAGGCGCACGGAGTGCGGAAAAAGGGGCGGAGTCCAATGAAAAAGCAGGTTTATAACAGGAGTTATGTCACATGGCGGTAGGGATCCAGAGCAGAGGTTTCGCGCGTTGGTTGGCACCGGTATTGGCATTGTTGGTGGTCATGCAATTGACCGCCTGCGGCGATAAAGAGCCGGAACAGCGCAAAGCATTTATCGATTACTTACAGAATACCGTGATGCGCAGCGGGGCGAATATCCCCACGCTGAGCGAAGATCAGAAGCAGAAGTTCGGCAACTATGCCGGCGATTACGCGATTTTGGTCGGTTTTTCGCAGCAGTTGTCCAAATCGGTCGGCGCCAGCCTGACCCCGGCGCTGGATCAGATTAACCAGATCCGCACCGCGCAGGACTACCTGAACAAACGCGACGCGCTGCAGCAATCGGTCGGGGCGTTGAACCTGTTGGGCCAGCAGATCCAGTCGGCCAAATCGCAGGCGGATACTGCCCACGCGGCGCTGAAGCAGCCTGACGATCTGAAGGCGGTGTACAACCAGGCCTATGACAAGATAGTCACCGCCCCGGCCAACGCCTTGATGCCGGCGATCCCGACTACCGCCAGCTTTGTGCAGGATCTGGTGCAGGTCGGCGACTTCCTGCAGAGCCAGGGCAATCAGGTCAGCTTCAACAACAACGGCGTGCAGTTCCGCACTGCGCAGCAGGTGGCGCAATACAACACCATGATGTCGAATCTGGTGGCTAAGCAGCAGAACCTGATGAATGCGCAGAAAACCATTCAAAGCGTGACGCAATAATAACGCGTCCAGGCGCGAAACAGGCCGGCATTGCCGGCCTGTTTTATTTCCCCTCAGCGTTTCCAATCGCTTGCTGGCTTATTGCGCAGGCTTCTGTACTACACTTCAATTAATCCATTCATTAGGCAATGTAGTTTTCTTTCATTCATCACTTCGCTAGTTCCCGGCGGGATGAGTGCTCACAGGGAAGATCAAACAGAGCGTTGCGATCGGCGCTGCAGCTAAAAATAAATTGTGACTAATGTCACAATTCAAAAACAAAACGCCAATTTAAAAATGTGATCATAGTCACTTTATTGGGGGTTTTGTGGCGACTTTTTTCTCACTGTGCTTTTTTTACACGCCATAAATGTGATATTGGTCACTATAAAGGGTGGTTTATTGGGGTGTTGTGTGTGATTTGTATCACAAAAAATCCGTGAAGTTCGCGTGACAAAAACAGCGTGATAGAGTCCGTTTCGCATACAGCGGCAACACGGCTGGATCGTCACAACAATAATCACGCGCTCTATTGTCAGCGCGTAACAATAGGGGTGTGTTTTATGTTTTCACCAGACATCAAGGTTAAAGTGCAAAACTTTGGCCGCTTCCTGAGCAACATGGTGATGCCCAACATCGGCGCCTTTATCGCCTGGGGGATTATCACCGCGCTATTCATTCCAACCGGCTGGCTGCCGAATGAGACCTTGGCTAAGCTGGTAGGCCCGATGATCACCTACCTGCTGCCGCTGCTGATCGGCTACACCGGCGGGCGGCTGGTGGGCGGCGATCGCGGCGGCGTGGTCGGCGCCATCACCACCATGGGCGTCATCGTCGGCGCCGACATGCCGATGTTCCTCGGCGCGATGATCGCCGGCCCGCTGGGCGGTTGGGCCATCAAGCATTTCGATCGCTGGGTGGACGGCAAGATCAAAAGCGGCTTTGAAATGCTGGTGAACAACTTCTCCGCCGGCATCATCGGCATGCTGCTGGCGATCCTGGCCTTCCTGGGCATCGGGCCGCTGGTGGAGGTGCTTTCCAAGCTGCTGGCGGCGGGCGTGCACGTGATGGTGACGAACAACCTGCTGCCATTGGCGTCCATTTTCGTTGAACCGGCGAAAATCCTGTTCCTGAACAACGCCATCAACCACGGCATCTTCTCGCCGCTGGGTATTCAGCAGGCCACGGAAGCCGGCAAATCGGTGTTCTTCCTGATAGAAGCCAACCCAGGTCCGGGCATGGGCGTGCTGATGGCCTACATGTTCTTTGGCCGCGGCAGCGCCAAGCAATCCGCCGGCGGTGCGGCGATCATTCACTTCCTGGGCGGCATCCACGAAATCTACTTCCCCTACGTGCTGATGAACCCACGCTTGCTGCTGGCGGTGATCCTGGGCGGCATGACCGGCGTCTTTACCCTGACGATGCTGAACGGCGGCCTGGTTTCTCCTGCTTCCCCGGGTTCGATTTTGGCGGTGCTGGCGATGACGCCGAAAGGCGCTTACTTCGCCAACATTGCGGCGGTATGCGCAGCCTTCGCCGTCTCCTTCGTGGTATCCGCTTTCCTGCTGAAAACCTCCAAGGTGAAAGAGGATGACGATCTGGAAGCTGCGACCCGTCGCATGCAAGAGATGAAATCGCAGTCCAAAGGCGGCGCGGCGGCATCGGTCGACGGCGATCTGAGCACCGTGCGCAAAATCATCGTCGCCTGCGATGCGGGCATGGGTTCCAGCGCCATGGGCGCCGGGGTGCTGCGCAAGAAAGTGGCCGACGCCGGGCTGAAGAACATCTCGGTGACCAACAGCGCCATCAACAGCCTGCCGGACGACGTGGATCTGGTGATCACCCACCGCGATCTGACCGAGCGCGCGATGCGCCACGCGCCGCAGGCCCAGCACATCTCGCTGACCAACTTCCTCGACAGCAAGCTGTACAGCGATCTGGTCGAGCGTTTGGTGGCGGTCAACAAAACCACCGACAACCAGCAGAAGGTGCTGGGCGCGCTGGACGACAGCTTTGAAGCCGGGGAACCGAACCTGTTCAAGCTGAGCGAGAGCAACGTGTTCCTCAACCTGCAGGCCAGCGACAAAGAGCAGGCGATCCGCTTCGCCGGCGAGCAGCTGGTGAAGGGCGGCTACGTCGAGGCGGAATACGTGCCGGCGATGCTGGAGCGCGAAAAGCTCACCTCCACTTACCTGGGCGAATCGATCGCCGTGCCGCACGGCACCATCGAGGCCAAAGACCGGGTGCTGCGCACCGGCGTGGTGTTCTGTCAGTACCCACAGGGCGTGCGCTTCGGCGATGAAGAGGATGAAGTGGCCCGTCTGGTGATCGGCATCGCCGCGCGCAACAACGAGCATATTCAGGTGATCACCAGCCTGACCAACGCGCTGGATGACGAGAGCGTGATCGAGCGGCTGGCGAATACCACCAGCGTTCAGGAAGTGCTGGACCTGCTCGGCGGCAAAAAAGCCGGATAACGGAATCATTTTAAAGGGTGCAGCTTGCTGCACCCTTCGACATTAAGAAGGTAGAGTTATGAAAGCATTACATTTTGGCGCAGGGAATATCGGCCGCGGTTTTATCGGCAAGCTGCTGGCGGACGCCGGGGTTGAACTGACCTTCGCCGACGTCAATCAAACGGTGCTGGATCTGCTGAACAGCCGTAAAAGCTACGCGGTGCACGTGGTGGGCGAGCAAGAGCGCGTGGAGAGCGTCAACAACGTCAGCGCCGTCAACAGCGGCAGTGAGGCTGCGGTGGCGCTGATCGCCGAAGCGGATCTGGTGACCACCGCCGTTGGCCCGCAAATTCTCGCCAAAATCGCCGGCACGATCGCCAAAGGGCTGGTGCTGCGCCATCAGCAGGGCAGTGTGCAACCGCTGAACATCATCGCCTGCGAGAACATGGTGCGCGGCACCAGCCAGCTGAAACAGCATGTGTTCGCCGCGCTGCCGCAGGACGAGCAGGCATGGGTTGAGCAGCACGTCGGCTTCGTCGATTCGGCGGTCGATCGCATCGTGCCGCCGGCGGACAGTAGCGATCCGCTGGAAGTGACGGTGGAAACCTTCAGCGAATGGATCGTCGATCAGACGCAGTTTAAAGGCCAGCCTCCGGCGATCGCCGGCATGGAACTGACCGACAACCTGATGGCGTTCGTCGAGCGCAAGCTGTTCACCCTCAACACCGGCCACGCCATCACCGCCTACCTCGGCCAACGGGCCGGGCTGCAAACCATTCGCGACGCCATTCTCGACCCGGCGATCCGCCGCGTGGTGAAAGGGGCGATGGAAGAGAGCGGCGCGGTGCTGATCAAGCGTTACGGCTTCGACGCCGACAAGCATGCCGCCTACATCAACAAAATCCTCGGCCGCTTTGAAAATCCGTATCTGCACGACGACGTCGAGCGCGTAGGGCGCCAGCCGCTGCGCAAACTGAGCGCCGGCGATCGCCTGATCAAACCGCTGCTGGGCACGCTGGAATACGGCCTGCCGCATGCCAACCTGATCCAGGGCATCGCCGCCGCCATGAGCTACCGCAGCGAACAGGATCCGCAGGCGCAGGAACTGGCGGAACTGCTGAACACGCTCGGGCCGAAAGCCGCGCTGGCGCAAATTTCCGGCCTGCCGGCGGAAAGCGAGGTTGTAGAAGAGGCCGTTGCTGTGTATAACGCCATGCACAAGTAGAATCGTGATGATGAACACCCGAGCGCAGCTTGCTGCGCTCCTGGAACCCGAGTTCGGCATCGACGGCCCTCCCCACGCCTTTCGAAAAGCGACGATGGAAGAAGCACAGGCATTTGAAAACCAGGTTCTGGAAAAGCTGAACGCGGGCAAAACGGTGCGCAGCTTCCTGATCGCGGCGGTAGAGCTGCTGGCGGAAGCGCTCAACGTGCTGGTGGTGCAGGTATTCCGCAAGGACGACTATGCGGTGAAATACGCCGTCGAACCGCTATTGTCCGGCAGCGGCCCGCTGGGGGAGCTGTCGGTGCGCCTGAAGCTGATGTACGGGCTGGGGGTGATTTCCCGCCACGAATATGAAGACGCCGAGCTGCTGATGGCGATGCGCGAAGAGCTGAACCACGACGGTTCGGAATACCGCTTCGTCGACGACGAAATCCTCGGGCCGTTCGGCGAGCTGCACTGCGTGGCCGCGCTGCCGCCGGTGCCGACCTTCCTGCAGCCGGGCGAGGCGGATGAAGCGCTGATCGCCATGCAGCGCCAGCGCTATCAGCAGATGGTGCGCTCCACCATGGTGCTGTCCATTACCGACCTGATCGCCGGCATCGGCGCCAAACAACCTTCCCGACTTTCTCCTCTCGGCCGCGGCTAAGCGAAGGCCGCGCGCCATTCGTCGAACAGCAACCACAGCGCGGTGGCGGCCATCAGCCCGGACATCACGCCGTTGAAGGCGCGCAGTTTCCAGGTGACCCGCAGCGCGTTGCGCAACCGGTCGCCCAACACCGCCCACAGCAGCACGCACGGCAAGTTCAGCAGCGCGAAACCGGCGATGATAGACAGCGTATGGACGAAAGTGGCGCCTTCGCGCGGGGTGAACAGGATCGCCACGTTGATCACCATCAGCCAGGCCTTGGGGTTGATTGCCTGAAACAGCGCGCCGCTGAGCAGGCTCATCGGCTGCGCCTGTTCTTTGGCGTCCGGCGAGGCCGCCTGAAACAGCTTCCATGACAGCCACAGCAGATAGGCGCAGCCGATCACCGCCAGCGGCAGGCGGATGACGCCGGCCCAGCTCAGCGCCAGCGCCAGCAGCGGGATAATGATCGCCAGCTGTACCGCACAACCGACGCAGATGCCGAACAGCATCGGCAGGGTGCGGCGCAGGCCGAAGTTAACGCCCGACGAGGCCAGCAGCAGGTTGTTGGGGCCGGGAGTGATCGACATGACGGTGACGTAGCTGACAAAGGCGGAGTCCAGCATGGCAGGTTCCTTGAACGTGAAAATGACGGTAATAACGAGAGGATCAGCATAATCGCTGCGATGGGATGGTGACAGAATCACAAATCGGATATTGTCATGGTTACAGTTGTATGAAATGTAAACTGTACCCATTACCTGGAGAGAAACTGTGACCTTGCTCGATGAAACCCCGGATACCCGTTACCTGCAGCTGGCGGATACGCTGGCCGAAGCCATTCGCCGCGGCACGCTGCAGCCCGGCGACCGCTTGCCTTCGGTGCGGCGCTGTGCGCAAACCCATCGGGTCAGCATCAATACCGTGGTGTCGGCTTACCGCACGCTGGAGGATCGCGGGCTGATCGAAGCGCGGCCGCAGTCGGGGTTTTATGTCCGCAGCACGCTGCCGGCGCTGAAGATGGCCTCGGCGCCCAGCGGCCGCATCGAGCCGCCGGCGGACGACGTGCTGGCGTTGATCGATACGGTGTTCGCCGCCCAGCAGAACCCGGCCTTCACCAACATTGCGCTGGCCTGCCCGCAGACCAGCGATTTCTATCCCGGCGGCAAACTGGGGCGCATGCTGTCTTCCCAACTGCGCCGCCAGCCGGGTTTGATCGGACAATATCCGTTGCCGCCCGGCAGCCTGCGGCTGCGTCAGCAGATCGCCCGCCGCTCAATGACGCTCGGCATGCTGTTGGAGCCGGGCGACGTGGTGTTGACCCACGGCTGCATGGAGGCGCTGCAGCTGGCGCTGCGCGTCACCACCAAACCGGGCGACTGCGTCGGGCTGGAGTCGCCGACCTACTTTTATCTGCTGCCGCTGCTGGCCAGCCTGGGGCTGAAAGCGCTGGAAATCCCTACCGATCCACAGTTGGGGCTGTCGCTGGACGCGCTGGAGCTGCTGCTGAACGAGAAGCGGCTGAATGCGGTGATCGCCATGCCGACGGTGCAAAACCCGCTGGGTTGCACCATGCCGCTGGCGGCAAAAAAGCGGCTGGCGCGGCTGATGAACGATCATCAGGTGCCGTTGATTGAAGACGGGCTGTATGCCGAGATCCAGTTCGGCGGCGCGCTGTCGCCGGCGGTGAAGGCGTTCGATCGCGACGGCTGGGTGCTGTTTTGCTCCAGCTTTACCAAAACGCTGGCGCCGGATTTTCGCGTCGGCTGGATCTGCGGCGGCCGTTTTCACGAGGCGTTGCGCAAGCTGAAGGCGGTGTCGTCGATGTCCGAGTCGCAGCTGCTGTCGGAAACGCTGGCGACCTTCCTGGAGAGCGGCGGCTACGATCACCATTTGCGCAACCTGCGCAAGCGCTATGCGGCGCAGGTCGACGAGGCGAGGGCGCTGATCGCCCGGCATTTCCCGCGCGGCACGCTGGCCACGCAGCCGGCGGGCGGCTTCGTGTTCTGGGTCGAATTCCCTCCCGGCGTGGACAGCGTGGCGCTGTTCCATCAGCTGCTGGAGGAGCAGATCTGTTTGACGCCGGGCACCCTGTATTCCCCGAGCGGGCGCTACCGCAACGCGCTGCGGCTCTCCTGCTGCTACCCGTTCAACGCGCGTTACACCCAGGCGCTGGCCCGGCTCGGCGCCAGGGCCTGCGAGATGAGCGGCCTGCCGCCCGGCATTGCGCAGGACGGGTAACGGCGCGCGCCTTTTGCTACAATGCCGGTATCATTGATTAGCGTGCCATTTTGGGCACAACGGGCCAGAGACCATGAAAGAGAAAGAAAAGGCAGAGATCAAGCGCCTGAGCGACCTGCTGGACGCCTTGAACCACAAAGATGCCACCGTGATCCAACAGGGCAACCCTGAGTTGATCGCGCAGCACACCAAAGAGAAAGAGAAGCTGGCGACGGAGATCGAGCGCCTGAAAAACGTGCGCGGCGAGAAGCTGAGCGCCGAAGCGCAGAAGCTGAGCCAGCTGCCGTTCAGCCGCGAGATCACCAAGAAAGAGCAGGCCGATATGGGCGCGCTGAAGAAAAGCGCGCGCGGGCTGATCGTAGTGCACCCGATGACCGCGCTGGGCCGCGAGATGGGCCTGAAAGCGGTCACCGGCTACGCCAAGAAAGCGTTCTGAATCCCCGGGCGTCAGACCTTGGTGGTGAAATACGCCTTGGTCTGATAGGGCACGGTGACCGTGTCCTTGCCCCGCAGTTCCTCTTCTTCCGCCACCAGTTGGCGCAACCGATCGATAACCTGCTCCTGTTGCGGCTGCGGCAGCGCGGCGATAAAGCTGGTTGAACGCACGCGGTTGTAGATCACGTCCTCCACCGCGCCGCGGTGGCCGAGCATAAACACCTGCTCCTGCAGCGGTTCAAAGCCTTTGAACGGGAAGAGTTTGCGCCATTCGCCGGTATAGAAACGCGGCGCATCGCCTTCGTGGCTATCGACGATCTGATTCAGTTTACGCACCCAACCGACGCGCGCATCGCGCATGTTCCACACCAGGCCGAGTTTGCCGCCGGGCTTGAGAATGCGCTGGATTTCCGCCAGCGCCTGCGGCGTGGCGAACCAGTGGAAGGACTGGGCGCACACCACGGCATCCACCGACTCGTCCGGTAGCGGGATCGCGTCGGCGGTGCCCGCCAGCGTTTTCACCTGCGGCAGCGCCGCCGACAGTTTTTCCAGCATTTGCGGCACCGGTTCGACGGCGATCACCTGCGCGCCGGTTTCCAGCAGGCGCGGGGTGAACTTGCCGGTGCCGGCGCCGAGATCGATGACCGTCATGCCGGCGTGCAGGCCGATGACGTCACGCAGCCAGGCGGCGATTTCCGGCGGGTAATCCGGCCGGCCTTTCACATAGCGATCGGCATTGGCCTGATAGCCCTCGGCGGCGGCGTGATGAATCGAATGGGTCGGGGTGGTCATATACCTGGCTCCTGGCTGAAAAAACGTGCGGCTACAGTATAGGCGGAAGAAAAGGGTTAACGCGGCATTCGGCGCACGTTTTTCATTTTTCCGCCCGCGCTTTCAATGGCCGAGCAGGCGGCGGTTGAAATCCTCAAGGCGCCCTTCGGCGAGCCGAGTGAGCATGGTCTTGCTCCAGCTGGCGGAGAGGCCGGCCACCGCCAACAGGCGGCGATACTGTTCCGCATCGAACGGCATGTGCCAGGCGATGGCGATGGCTTCGGCCACCGACACATCGCTGTTGCGCGCCGCCAGCGCCAGCGGACGATCGCCGCTGACCGCGCCCGGCGACACCACCCGATACAGCCAGCCGCAGCGGCCGCTTTGCTGCATCAGCACCGAAATGTCCTCGATGGCGAAGTGATAATTGAGCTTGAAGCACGGCGAGCGCGGCTGGGTGACCTGGATCAGCGCCTCGCCCCAGCGGAAGATGTCGCCCATAAACACATTGTGTTCGGTCAGCCCTTCGGTGGAGATATTCTCGCCGAAGGCCGGGGCGCAAAATTGCTCGGCCTGCGCCGGAAACTGCTCGCGCCAGTGGGCATAATGCTCGCGCGGGTAGTGGCACAGCGCGCGGTCCGGCCCGCCGTGGTAGCTTTTTTCGGCCTGTTCGTCGCCTTCCAGGCCGAGCGGCGTGAGCCGGATGGCGCCATCCACCTGGCGTTTGGCGATGGCGCTGGGGCGCCCGCCTTCATAGGGTTGAATGCTGCCGATGTAAACGTCTGGGTGATGCATGTGCGCCTCCGTGTCTCGCGTCGAGGGCTCAGCATAGCCTGAGTTGTTCTCGTACACTACCCGGCGTTTACCTGTACGGAAGGATGTGTTTTTCCTGTCTATATTTAGGCTTTTATCGTCGAGAAAAAACCATGCGTTTCATTGTATTGAGGCATGCGGAGTCAGAATGGAACCGCTCGGGGATTATTCAGGGGCGAAGTGACAGTCCGCTGACAGAAGAGGGGCGACGTCAAATCGCTGGGCTTGGCGCTCGCTTGCAAATGTTATCGGTCACTTTGTTGATCAGTTCACCGGCTGGTCGGGCTTTTACGACAGCGGAGACGTTGGCTGAGAGATGTGGCTGCACTGTGCAAATGGATGAGCGTTTGCAGGAGCAAGATTTTGGCCGACTGGAAGGATTATCTTATGCGCAGGCCATGCGCGATTATCCAGAAGCGACGCAGTGCCTCTTTGCCGGTAAGGCAGAGGCGTCGGCTCCGGGAGGGGAGAATGCTTATGAGGTTGCCTGGCGCCTAATGGCTTGTCTGTCCGATCTGGCTGTCGATGGACAAAATCAAACGCTTGGTGTTGTTACGCACGGCCATGCTCTGCAGGCACTGATTTGGTGGCTTAAAGGGGCCGACCCGCAGGAGGACCTCCGCAGATACGGTCATCGCAATTGCGGCTACGCAATGCTTGATGCGACCGCCTCTGGTTTTAACTTGTTGAATTGGGGAGTCGCGACCCACCTGTTGCCACAAAGATAGGGCGAGGAACGGCTATTCCTCGCCTGAGGGCGTCAGAAGGTGGTCCAGTTCTCTTCCGCTGCGGCGTTGGCGGCCGCGGGTTTTACGGCCGGCGCTTTCGGCGCGGCGGCTTTCACGGCGGCGGGTTCGGTCTGCTCCGCCAAACGGAACACCGAAACGCTCTGCAACAGCATGTCGGCCTGCTCTTCCAGTGAATCGGCGGCGGCGGCGGACTCTTCCACCAGCGCGGCGTTCTGCTGAGTGGTATGGTCCATTTCGACGATCGCCTGGCCAATCTGGGCGATGCCGCGCGTCTGTTCATCGGAGGCGGCGGCGATCTCGGCCATGATGTCGCGCACGTGGGTAACCGAGCGGACGATCTGCTCCATGGTATTGCCGGTGCTTTCCACCAGTTCGGTGCCGGTTTTCACCCGGCTGACCGATTCGGCGATCAGCCCTTCGATCTCCTTCGCCGCCTGGGCGCTGCGGCTCGCCAGGCTGCGCACTTCGCTGGCGACCACCGAGAAGCCGCGTCCCTGTTCGCCGGCGCGCGCCGCTTCCACCGCGGCGTTGAGCGCCAGGATGTTGGTCTGGAAGGCAATGCCGTTGATCAGGGTGGTAATTTCTGCGATACGCTGCGAACTGCTGGAAATATCGCGCATGGTGCTGACCACGTTCTCCACCAGCTTGCCGCCCTGTTGCGCGGTCTGCGAGGCGTCGGTGGCCAGCTGATTGGCATGATGGGCGTTGTCGGCGTTCTGTTTCACCGTGGCGGTCAGCTGTTCCATGCTGGCGGCGGTTTCCTCGACCGCCGCCGCCTGCTGCTCGGTGCGGGAAGAGAGATCGGTGTTGCCGGCGGCGATTTCCGCGGAGGCGGTGGAGACCTGGCTGACCCCCATCTGGATCTTCTCAATCATGGTGCGCAGATTTTGGCTCATCGCCGCCACCGCGTTCAGCAACTGCCCCAACTCATCGCGGCGGGTGCTGGTCTGCGCCTGGCGCAGATCGCCGCTGGCGATGCGTTCCGCCATCGCCAGCGTACTTTGCAGCGGACGGGTGATCTGCAGCGTGATGCGCCAGGCGATAAGCACTCCGGCGATAATCGCGATCAGGGTGGTGATGCCCATCTGCAGCTGCGCCAGGTTGATGTTGCTGCGCGTCTGCACCAATTCGTCCTGCATAAAGGCGTTCACCAGCGTGCCGATCTCATGCGCGCGTTCACCGAGCTGTCGGCTGATCTGCTGCTCGTGCTCATAGGCCGGCAGGTAGGCCGCGATACGGTTTTTGTAATCGTCC
Source organism: Serratia ureilytica (assembly GCF_017309605.1). NCBI lineage: Bacteria > Pseudomonadati > Pseudomonadota > Gammaproteobacteria > Enterobacterales > Yersiniaceae > Serratia > Serratia ureilytica. Next base: position 4,987,223 of record NZ_CP071320.1, on the reverse strand, counting down.
AGGGCGGCCAGCAGCGGTTGCAGCTGCGGGCGCTGCGCGTCGCTGACCCGGCGGCTCAAGGCGTTGGCCGCGTCGCGCGCGTCGTCGATGGCCGCCATCAGCGGCGCTTCGGTTTCCTTGTTCAGGCTCAGCAGCAGACCGCGCGCGCCGTAGCGCACCTGGGTCAGCTTCTGGTTCAGCTGGATGAAGGCCAACTGCAGATCGCCGTTGGTGAGCTGCCGCTCCACTTGGCTCAGGCTGGCCTGCACTTCCGACATGTTCCAGCTCTGGCGCACCGCGTCTTTCGCCGAGACCGCCTGCTCAAAGATTTTTTGCTGTTGCTGATATTCCCCAATCAGCGTCACCAGACGCTGCAGATCCTTGCGGCTTTGGGCGTCCCAGTCCAACGTCTGGCCCTGGTCTATCAGTTTGACGGCGTTATCGATATTGGCGCGGTTGTTCTGCAGATACTCCGGCTGGTAGGTCTGGCCGTACATGGCGCGGTTGTATTTGGCCTGGTTGATCTCCTCGTTCAGCCGGTTGCTGAAGTCGATGCGATCGGCGCGGGATTCGATGATGTGCAGGTATTGCGCCCCGGTGCCGGCGATGACGACCGCCAACAGCAGCAACAGCGCGAAACCGAAGCCGAGCTTTTTACCTACGGTGAGATGGGTGAACTTTCCTGCCAATGCTTGCAATGCCGCCATAGCGTTTTTCCTTCTCCGGGCGAACGTCAATTGAACAAACCATCGGCAAGAAGTGGTCAAACTTTAGCGGATTTCAGGCAAAAAAATACCCGCCTGCGGCGGGCATCTTCATCAACGGGGGCGAATTACTTCTTCGCGGCGAAGCGTGCGGCCGCTTCGTCCCAGTTGACCACGTTCCAGAACGCCTTGATGTAGTCAGGGCGTTTGTTCTGATATTTCAGGTAGTAAGCGTGTTCCCACACGTCCAGACCGATGATTGGGAAACCGGAAGCGCCGGCGACGGCTTCGCCCATCAGCGGGCTGTCCTGGTTAGCGGTAGACACCACGGCCAGTTTGCCGTCTTTCAGCACCAGCCAGGCCCAACCGGAACCGAAGCGGGTGGCTGCGGCTTTCTCGAACTCTTCCTGGAATTTCTCAACGCTGCCGAAATCGCGCTCGATGGCCGCTTTCAGATCGCCGCCCAGCGTGGTGCCGGTTTTCAGGTTTTTCCAGAAGAAGCTGTGGTTGGCGTGGCCGCCGGCGTTGTTGCGCATGAAAGTGCGTTTGTCGGCAGGCACTTTATCCAGATCCTGGATCAGCTCTTCAACGCTGTATTTGGCCAGCTCAGGGTAAGCTTCCAGCACGGTGTTGGCGTTGTTGACGTAGGTCTGATGGTGTTTGGTGTGATGGATTTCCATCGTCTGCTTGTCGAAATGCGGTTCCAGTGCGTCGTAAGCGTACGGCAGGGATGGCAGTGAATAACTCATAATCATCATCTCCAGTGGTGTATGGGCGGCGCAAAGGGCGAGCACCGCGTAAGCAGTCGGATCATTATAGTTAATTAAATGATATTGAAAATGATTATCAATGCCCTGCTGACTGTGTGGTTAATGAACAAATCGCTGCGTTAACATACTGATAGAAAGGAGGCCTTGAGCGCCTCTTCATGCCTTGGCGCCGATGCGTTGGTTACTCTCTATACTGTAGAGAGCGCCGAGCCTGCTGCGACGCCGAAATGTATCGAAATGTGCCAATGCGTTCACTGAATGAGCACGAGTGTGTAACAACCACAAGCACGCTGTGGTAATATCGCCGCGTCGCGTATCAGCATAACAACAGTGACATTAGCGCTCCGCCGTTTTGGCGAGGAGCGCCATTTGAACAATGTGACAATCGAGAGTAAAGGAGACCCCCATGCAGGTCAGCAGAAGGCAGTTCTTTAAGATCTGCGCTGGCGGTATGGCAGGAACGACGGTAGCCGCGCTGGGCTTTGCCCCCGAAGTGGCGTTGGCGGAAACCCGGCAGTACAAACTGCTGCGCGCCCGCGAGACCCGTAATACCTGTACGTATTGTTCCGTCGGCTGTGGGCTGTTGATGTACAGCCTTGGTGATGGCGCCAAAAACGCCAAAGAAAGCATTTTCCATATCGAAGGGGATCCGGATCACCCGGTAAACCGTGGCGCGCTTTGCCCGAAAGGCGCCGGCCTGGTTGACTTTATCCACAGCGAAAGCCGCCTCAAGTACCCGGAATACCGGGCGCCGGGGTCGGACAAATGGCAGCGCATCAGCTGGGACGACGCCTTTACCCGCATCGCCAAGCTGGTGAAAGAAGACCGTGACGCCAACTTCATCAAAACCAACGACCAGGGCGTTACCGTCAACCGTTGGCTGACCACCGGCATGCTGTGCGCCTCGGCCGCCAGCAACGAAACCGGTTTTCTGTCGCAAAAATTTAGTCGCGCTCTCGGCATGCTTGCCGTAGACAACCAGGCGCGTGTCTGACACGGACCAACGGTAGCAAGTCTTGCTCCAACATTTGGTCGCGGTGCGATGACCAACCACTGGGTTGATATCAAGAACGCGAATTTGATTATCGTCATGGGCGGTAATGCGGCGGAAGCGCATCCGGTGGGGTTCCGCTGGGCGATGGAAGCCAAAATACACAACAATGCCAAGCTGATCGTGATCGATCCGCGCTTTACCCGAACCGCATCGGTGGCGGACTTCTACACGCCGATCCGCTCCGGGACCGACATTGCTTTCCTGTCGGGCGTGTTGCTGTATCTGATGACCAACAACAAGTTTAACCGCGAGTACGTCGAGGCCTACACCAACGCCAGCCTGCTGGTGCGGGAAGACTTTGCCTTCGAAGACGGCTTGTTCAGCGGCTACGACGCGGAAAACCGCAAGTACGACAAAACCACCTGGAACTACCAGTTCGACGAGAACGGCTTCGCCAAGCGCGACGTCACGTTGCAGGATCCACGCTGCGTGTGGAACCTGCTGAAGCAGCACGTGAGCCGCTACACGCCTGACGTGGTGACCAACATCTGCGGCACGCCGAAGGACGATTTCCTCAAGGTGTGCGAATACATCGCCGAAACCTGCGTCGCGGATAAGACCGCTTCGTTCCTGTACGCCCTGGGCTGGACTCAGCACTCGGTCGGCGCGCAGAACATCCGCACCATGGCGATGATCCAGCTGCTGCTCGGCAACATGGGCATGGCGGGCGGCGGCGTCAACGCGCTGCGCGGCCACTCCAACATCCAGGGGCTGACCGATCTCGGCCTGCTGTCGCAGAGCCTGCCGGGCTACCTGACGCTGCCGTCGGAGAAACAGACCGATCTCGAGACCTACCTGAAGGCCAACACGCCGAAGGCGCTGCTGCCGGGCCAGGTGAACTACTGGGGCAACTACCCGAAATTCTTCGTCAGCATGATGAAGACCTTCTACGGCGACAAGGCGCAGAAGGACAACAGCTGGGGCTTTGACTGGCTGCCGAAGTGGGACAAGGGCTACGACGTGCTGCAGTACTTCGAGATGATGTCGCAGGGCAAGGTCAACGGCTACTTCTGCCAGGGCTTTAACCCGGTGGCGTCGTTCCCGAACAAAAACAAGGTGGTGGCTTCGCTGTCCAAGCTGAAGTTCCTGGTGACCATCGATCCGTTGAACACCGAGACCTCCAACTTCTGGCAGAACCACGGCGAGTTCAACGAGGTGGATTCCTCGCAGATCCAGACCGAAGTGTTCCGCCTGCCGTCCACCTGCTTCGCCGAAGAGAACGGCTCGATCGTCAACTCCGGCCGCTGGCTGCAGTGGCACTGGAAAGGCGCGGACGCCCCGGGTGAAGCGCTGAACGACGGCGAGATCCTGGCGGGCATCTTCAGCCGCCTGCGCGAGATGTATGCGCGCGACGGCGGCGCGGTGCCGGAACAGGTGCTGAACATGCGCTGGGACTACCTGACGCCGGACAACCCGGCCCCGGAAGAGGTGGCGCAGGAGAACAACGGCAAGGCGCTGGCGGATCTGCTGGATGCCGATGGCAAAGTGGTGGTGAAAAAAGGCGAGCTGCTCAGCTCGTTCGCGCAGCTGCGCGACGACGGCACCACCGCCAGCGGTTGCTGGATCTTCGCCGGCAGCTGGACGCCGGCCGGCAACCAGATGGCGCGGCGCGACAACGCCGATCCGTCCGGCCTCGGCAACACGCTGGGCTGGGCCTGGGCATGGCCGCTCAACCGTCGCATTCTGTACAACCGCGCCTCGGCGGATCCGCAGGGTAAACCGTGGGATCCGAAACGCCAGCTGCTGGAGTGGGACGGCGCCAAGTGGGTCGGGGCCGATATCCCGGACTACAGCACCGCCGCGCCGGGCAGCGACGTCGGGCCGTTCATCATGCAGCCGGAAGGCATGGGCCGCCTGTTCGCCACCGACAAGATGGCGGAAGGGCCGTTCCCTGAACACTACGAGCCGTTCGAAACGCCGCTCGGCACCAACCCGCTGCACCCGAACGTGGTGTCCAACCCGGCGGCGCGCGTGTTCAAGGACGATCTGGCGGCGATGGGCAAATCCGACAAGTTCCCGTACGTCGGCACCACCTATCGTCTGACCGAGCACTTCCACTACTGGACCAAGCACGCGCGGCTGAACGCCATCGCGCAGCCGGAGCAGTTTGTGGAAATCGGCGAAAAGCTGGCGGAGAAGAAGGGCATCAAGCAGGGCGATACCGTGAAGGTCAGTTCCAACCGCGGCTACATCAAGGCCAAGGCGGTGGTGACCAAGCGTATTCGCACGCTGCAGGTGCACGGCCAGGAAGTCGACACCATCGGCATCCCGATTCACTGGGGTTACGAAGGGGTGGCGAAGAAAGGCTTTATCGCCAACACGCTGACGCCGTTCGTCGGCGACGCCAATACGCAAACGCCGGAGTTCAAGGCGTTCCTGGTCAACGTGGAAAAGGTGTAACGGAGACGAATTATGGCCATGCAATCTCAAGACATCATTCGTAAATCCGCCACCAATGGCTTCACGCCGGCGCCGCGCGCCCGTGACCACCAGGAAGAAGTGGCCAAACTGATCGATGTCACCACCTGTATCGGCTGCAAGGCCTGTCAGGTGGCCTGTTCCGAATGGAACGACATCCGCGACGAAGTGGGGCACAACGTCGGGGTGTACGATAACCCCGCCGATCTGACCGCCAAGTCGTGGACGGTGATGCGCTTCTCCGAGGTGGAGGAAAACGGCAAGCTGGAATGGCTGATCCGCAAGGATGGCTGTATGCACTGCGCCGATCCGGGCTGCCTGAAGGCCTGCCCGTCGGAAGGCGCGATCATTCAGTACGCCAACGGCATCGTCGACTTCCAGTCCGAGCACTGCATTGGCTGCGGCTACTGCATCGCCGGCTGCCCGTTCGACGTGCCGCGCATGAACAAGGACGACAACCGGGTGTACAAGTGCACCCTGTGCGTCGACCGCGTGGACGTCGGCCAGGAACCGGCCTGCGTGAAAACCTGCCCGACCGGTGCCATTCACTTCGGCACCAAGGAAGCGATGAAGCAGGTGGCGGCGGATCGCGTCAGCGAGCTGAACACCCGCGGCTACCAGAACGCCGGTCTGTACGATCCGGCGGGGGTGGGCGGCACGCACGTGATGTACGTGTTGCACCACGCCGACAAACCGCAGCTGTACCACGGTTTGCCGGACAACCCGAGCATCAGCCCGGCGGTGACCTTCTGGAAGGGCGTGTGGAAACCCCTGGCGGCCATCGGCTTTGCCGCCACCTTCGCGGCCAGCGTGTTCCACTATGTCGGCGTCGGGCCTAACCGCGTCGAGGATGAGGACGAGCACGACGAGTCGCATGACGAGGAGACGCGCAAATGAGAAAGGAAAAGCCCATTCAGCGTTACAGCGCGCCGGAGCGCATCAACCACTGGATAGTGGCGTTCTGCTTCGTGTTCGCCGCCATCAGCGGGCTGGGGTTCTTCTTCCCCTCCTTCAACTGGCTGATGAACATCTTCGGGACGCCGCAGCTGGCGCGCATTCTGCACCCGTTTGTCGGGGTCATCATGTTCGCCGCGTTCCTGCTGATGTTCCTGCGCTACTGGAAGCATAACCTGATCAACCGGGAAGATATCGTCTGGGCCAAGAATATCCACAAAATCGCCATGAACGAGGAAGTGGGTGACACCGGGCGCTATAATTTCGGCCAGAAGTGCGTGTTCTGGGCGGCGATTATCAGCCTGGTGCTGCTGCTGGCCAGCGGCGTGGTGATCTGGCGGCCGTATTTTGCGCCGTCGTTCTCCATCCCGCTGATCCGCATCGCGCTGCTGGTGCATTCGCTGGCCGCGGTCGGCCTTATCATCGTGATTATGGTGCACATTTACGCCGCATTGTGGGTAAAAGGCACCATTACCGCGATGGTGGAAGGCTGGGTGCCGGCGGCCTGGGCCAAGAAACATCATCCGCGCTGGTACCGTGAGGTCCGCGAGAAACGACAGGAAGATAAACCCTGATGAGTATCCGCATCGTTCCTAAAGAGCAGTTAGGGGCACAGCGTGAGAAGTCCACAACGGCGGAGAACATCCCGCCGTTACTTTTCGCCAACCTGAAAAGCCTGTACAGCCGCCGCGCCGATCGTCTACGTCAGCTGGCGGTCGACAACCCGCTGGGCGACTACCTGAACTTCGCCGCCGAGCTGGCGCAGGCACAGCAGCATGCGTTGCACGATAACCCGCTGCAGCTCGATCTGAGTGAAGCGTTGGTGCAGGGCGCCGCCAGCGGCAAACCGCCGCTCGATCTGAGCGTGTTCCCGCGCAGCGAGCACTGGCGCAAGCTGCTGACGTCGCTGATCGCCGAGCTGCGTCCGCAGGCGCCGGAGCACATTCTGGTGGTGCTGGACAACCTGGAGAAGGCCTCGGCGCACGAGCTGGAGCTGATGGCCGACGCCTTGCTCAACCGCGAGTTCGGCAAGGTGGGCAGCGAGAAGGCGCCGTTCCTCTGGGCCGCACTGTCGCTCTATTGGGCGCAGATGGCCAGCCTGATCCCCGGCAAGGCGCGCGCCGAATACGGCGAGCAGCGCCAGTTCTGCCCGGTGTGCGGCAGCATCCCGGTTTCCAGCATGGTGCATATCGGCACCGTTAACGGCCTGCGCTACCTGCACTGCAACCTGTGCGAAAGCGAATGGCACGTGGTGCGGGTGAAGTGCAGCAACTGCGAGCAGACCCGCGATCTCAACTACTGGTCGCTGGACAGCGAACAGGCGGCGGTGAAGGCGGAAAGCTGCGGCGACTGCGGCACTTACCTGAAGATCCTCTACCAGGAAAAAGACCCGCAGGTCGAAGCGGTGGCCGACGATCTGGCTTCGCTGGTGCTGGACGCCCGCATGGAAGAGGAAGGCTTCGGCCGCAGCAGCATCAATCCGTTCCTGTTCCCGGCGGAGTAACCGCCCGGCCCCGTTCGCGCGGGGCCGGACAAGCAATTTCAGAACGGGCTTCTGGCATTCGCCCGGGCGAGTTGCTACGTTTAGGCCATGACGCGCCAAGCGAAAGGAACCACGATGTTAAACACCCTGGCAAAACTGACCGCGGTCGCCGTGCTGGCGATCGGACTGGCGGCCTGCGACAACAAGGACGACACCAAACCGGCGGTGCCGCCACCGGACACCAAGCCGACCGTGACGCAGCCCGCGCCACCGCCGCCGCCTGCGCCGGTAGAGGCCCCACCCGCGCCGCCGGGGCTGAACGTGTCGCTGCAGAAGGGCAAGATCACCTTCGAGTTGCCGCCGGGCTTTAGCGATCAAACGCTGAACAGCGGCATCGTCAATGACAGCACCTCCACCATCCAGCGCTTTCTTGACGGCAAGTCGCGCCAGAGCGCGGTTTCGTCCGAAGTGATCCCGCCGGACGGCATGAAGATCAATACCAGCGACAAAATGCTGAAAGAGCTGACGCAGAGCGCCATCACGGTGCTGGCCGAGCGCTATCAGAATATCCAGACCACCAAAGAAGAGAACTTCACCGTCGGCAAACAGAAGTTTCGCCGGGTGGATACCGAGCAGACCGTCAACGGCCAAAAGGTGGTGTCCACCCTGGTGTTGACGGTGTTCAACAAACGGGTGGTAACGCTGCAAATGCTGTCGCCGGCCAAAACGCCGGAAGTGCATCAGGCGCTGGTGCAGCGGATTATCGATACTCTGGCGGTGAAGTAAGGGCATTGCGCCGCGGCCAGGACGAAGCGGAGGAGACCGGATGAAGCTTATCGGCAGTTACACCAGCCCCTTTGTGCGCAAGATTTCCGTGATGCTGCTGGAGAAGGGGATCGCGTTTGAATTCGTCAACGATCCGCCGTATGAGCCCGGCAGCCGGGTGAAGGAGCAGAACCCGCTCGGCAAAGTGCCGGTGCTGATCGCCGATGACGGCGAGGTGTTTTACGACTCGCCGATCGTGGCCGAATACCTCGAACTGCTGACGGTGGAGCCGGCGTTTTTGCCGGCCGATCGCGCCGTGGCGCTGCGCGTCCGCCAGGTGGCGGCGCTGGCGGACGGCGTGACCGAAGCGGCGGCGACGCTGTACCGCGAAAGCCGGCGTGCGCCGGAAAAGCAGGACGAAAACTGGATGCTGCGCCAGCGTGACAAGCTGACGCACGGTCTGGATGCGCTGGAGGCGCTGGCGCAGGAAAAAACGTGGCTCAATGCCGAGCGGCTGACGCTGGCGGATATCGCCACCGGCTGCGCGCTGGGCTACCTGAATTTCCGCCGCATCCTGCCCAACTGGTGCGTCCAACGCCCGGCGCTGGTCAAGCTGGCCGAACGCCTGTTCGCCCGCGAAAGTTTCGCCCGCACGGCGCCGCCCTGAACGTTCTTTTCTCCCCGCCGCGGCGGGGTTTTGCTATGCCGATACGTCTAAACTGAAAACCGAGCGACCATGAGCACTGAATCCCACCTTCTTTACAGCCAACTGCCCGCCATCGACCGCCTGCTGCGTGAACCCGCGATTGAATCGCTGGTGGCGCAGCATGGCCAGACGCTGATCGGCGAACTGCTGCGCCGGCTGCAGGCCGAGGCGCGCGACGCGATAAAACAGCAGCAACGTTTACCGGCCTGGTGCGGCGACTGGCCGCAGGCGCTGCGGGCCGAGCTGGCCCGGCAGCAACGCCCGGCGTTATTGCCGGTGTTCAACCTCAGCGGCACCGTGCTGCACACCAACCTCGGGCGCGCCCTGCTGGCGCAGCCGGTGCAGGATGCGGTGAGCGCGGTGATGGGGGAGGCGGTGACGCTGGAGTACGATCTGGACGGCGCCGGGCGCGGCCATCGCGATCGGGCGGTGGCGAGTCTGCTGTGCCGGCTGACCGGCGCGGAAGACGCCTGCATCGTCAATAACAACGCGGCGGCGGTGCTGCTGATGCTGGCGGCGATCGCCCCCGGCAAAGAGGTGGTGGTATCGCGCGGCGAGCTGGTGGAGATCGGCGGCGCGTTCCGCATTCCCGACGTGATGCGCCAGGCCGGCTGTCAATTGGTTGAGGTCGGCACCACCAACCGCACCCATCTGAAGGATTACCGCCAGGCCATCAACGAGCAGACCGGCCTGTTGATGAAAGTGCACACCAGCAACTACAGCATTCAGGGCTTTACCGCTGCGGTCGATGAGGCCGAACTGGCGCAGCTCGGGGCCGAACAGGGCGTGCCGACCGCCACCGATCTGGGCAGCGGCTCGCTGATCGATATGGCGCAGTACGGCCTGCCCGCCGAACCGATGCCGCAGCGGTTGCTGGCCGCCGGCGTCGATCTGGTGACGTTCTCCGGCGATAAGCTGCTGGGCGGCCCGCAAGCCGGCATCATCGTCGGCAAAAAGGCGCTGATCGCGCGCCTGCAGCAGCACCCGCTCAAGCGCGCGCTGCGCGTCGGCAAGCTGACGCTGGCGGCCCTGGAGGCCACGCTGCGGCTTTATTTGCAGCCGGAAAAACTGGCTGAGCAACTGCCGACGCTGCGGCTGCTGACCCGCCCGCAGCAGGAGATGCAACAGGCGGCCGAGCGGCTGCTGACGGCGCTGACGCCACGGTTCACCGCCGATTTCGCGCTGCGCGCCGAACCGTGCTGGTCGCAGATTGGCAGCGGTTCGCTGCCGGTGGATCGCCTGCCCAGCTATGCGCTGACCTTCACGCCGCGCGACGGCCGCGGCGCCACGCTGGAAGCGCTGGCTGAACGCTGGCGCCGCCTGCCGCAGCCGGTGATCGGCCGCCTTGGCGACGGCAGGCTGTGGCTGGATCTGCGCTGTCTGGAACAGGAAGGGGCGCTGATCGACGCGTTGAGCGCATCATGATCATCGCCACCGCCGGCCATGTCGATCATGGCAAAACCACTCTGCTGCAGGCGATCTCCGGGATCAACGCGGATCGCCTGCCGGAAGAAAAGCGCCGCGGCATGACCATCGATCTGGGCTACGCCTACTGGCCGCAGCCGGACGGCCGGGTGCTGGGCTTTATCGACGTGCCCGGCCACGAAAAATTCCTCGCCAATATGCTGGCGGGCGTCGGCGGCATTGACCATGCGCTGCTGGTGGTGGCCTGCGACGACGGCGTGATGGCGCAGACCCGCGAGCATCTGGCGATCCTGCGCCTGAGCGGGCGCCCGGCGCTGACGGTGGCGCTGACCAAGGCCGACCGGGTGGAGGCGGCGCGTGTCGATGAGGTGCGCGTTCAGGTGCGCGACGAGCTGGCGCGCCAGGGCTGGCCCGATGCGCCGCTGTTTGTCACCGCAGCAGTGGCGGGCGAGGGCATTGAGGCGCTGCGCGCGCATTTGCTGGCGCTGTCGCCCGGCGAGCATGCGCTGACGCGCCGTTTTCGTCTGGCGGTAGACCGTGCGTTCAGCGTCAAAGGGGCGGGGCTGGTGGTGACCGGCACCGCGCTCGGCGGCCGGGTGAAGGTGGGGGATACGCTGTGGCTGACCGGCGCCGACGCGCCGGTGCGGGTGCGAGGCCTGCATGCCCAGAATCAGACCGTGGAACAGGCGCAGGCCGGGCAACGCATCGCGCTTAACATCAGCGGCGATGTCGATAAAGACCGGATCGCGCGCGGCGATTGGCTGCTGGCGCAGCGCCCGCCGGAGGCGGCGGAACGCATTCTGGTGGCGCTTGAGACGGATCGGCCGATCCGCCATTGGCAGCCGCTGCATCTGCACCATGCCGCCAGCCACATCACCGGGCGCATTTCGCTATTGAACGACGGGCTGGCGGAACTGATCCTCGATCGTCCGCTGTGGCTGGCGGAGAACGATCGGCTGGTGCTGCGCGATATCGGCGCGCGGCAAACGCTGGGCGCGGCCCGGGTACTCAGGCTGAATGCGCCCAAGCGCGGCAAGCGCCAGCCGGACTACCTGGCCTGGCTGCAGGCCCTGGCGCAGGCGCAGGACGATGCGCAGGCGCTGGCGCTTGAGCTGCCGCACGGCGCGCTGTCGCTGGCGGCGTTTGCCTGGGCGCGTCAGTTGACCGACGACGGCCTGGCGGCACTGCTGGCGAACCGCGATCTGCTGATCGTCGGTGACCGGGCGCTGGCGCAGGATCAGGTGCAACAGGCGGAAAGCCGCCTGCTGCAGGTGCTGGCGGAGTATCACCAACAGCACGCCGATCAGCTGGGCTTAGGGCGCGCCCGCCTGCGGCGCATGGCTCTGCCTCAGCAGCCGGAAACGCTGGTGTTTATGATGATCGATCGGCTGCTGAAGGCCGGCGCGCTGCGCAATACGCGCGGCTGGCTGCATCTGCCGGAACACGGCCTGGCGTTCAGCGCCGACGAGGCGCCGCTGTGGGCGCGCATCGAGCCGCTGTTCGGCGACGAGCCGTGGTGGGTGCGCGATCTGGCGAGCGAGCTGGGCGAAGACGAGAGCCGGGTGCGCGCGCTGCTGCGCAAGGCGGCTCAACTGGGCCATGTGACGGCGGTGGTGGTGGATCGCTACTACCTCAGCCGACGCATCGATCAGTTCGCGGCGCTGATCCGCGAGCTGGATGCGGAGCGCGGGGGCGCCAACGCCGCCGATTTCCGCGATCGGCTCGGCGTCGGGCGCAAGCTGGCGATCCAGGTGCTGGAGTTCTTCGATCGCAGCGGCTTTACCCGCCGCAAGGGCAACGAGCATCTGCTGCGCGACGGCGGGCTGTTCGGCAACTGATTGCGTTTTTTTTGTTCTCTGATGGCGGTGTAATCAGCTTTAATCACTTTGATTGATATTGATTGTACTGAGGAGCAAGACGATGAATACGAAAGTCATCACCGCTCATGTCCCGCTGCCTTTGGCCGAAAAGGTGGATGAAATGGCCGCCAAACTTGAACGCTCACGGGGATGGATAGTGAAGCAAGCCCTCGCCGCCTGGCTTGAGCAAGAGGAAGAGCGCCGTCGGTTAACGCTGGCGGCGCTGGCCGATGTCGAACAGCAAAACGTTATCGATCATGAGTCGGTAGAAGCCTGGGCGGCCAGCCTGGACAGTGACGAGCCGCTGCCGGTACCGCGCTGATGGAGTTAAAATGGACGAGTAAGGCGCTACCGGATTTGGCGCGTTTGTTTGAGTTTCTTGCCTTGGCTAACCGCACTGCGGCAGCGAATTCGGTGAAGGCCTTGGTCGCCGCGCCTAAAGCGTTGCTCGATAATCCTCGCCTGGGTGAAAGACTGGACGAGTTTTTACCGCAGGAAGTGAGGCGTATTCTGGTCGGCCGTTATGAGATACGTTACCAGATGCAGCCGGCAACGATTTATGTTCTGCGTATTTGGCATACCCGCGAAGAGCGATAGGCGGAATTCCCCTACCCGATAAACCTGACGGCGGCCCGGCTGACGTCGGGCGTTTGGGCGGCGAGAAACGCTTGTAAACGCTCGATCAGCGGCCGTTTCGCCGATTCCTCCGGCCAAACCAGATAGTAACCGTCGCCGGTGCGCACGGCGGCGTCACAGGGCACCGCCAATAACCCCTCCTCAATCGTCCGCAGGCTCAGCGCCAGATCGCCGATCGAGACGCCATGCCCGGCGATGGCCGCCGCGTTGCCCTGTTCCAGCGAATCAAATACCTGGCCGCGCATAAGATCGATCGGGGTCGCGATGCCGCTTTTTTGCAGCCAGCGCCGCCAGTCGCGCCGATCGGGCGAAGGATGGAGCAGCGGGCAGGCGGCAAGATCGCGCTGCGCGTCGGCGAGCAGCGCAGGGGCGCAAATCGGGATCAGCCATTCGTCGAACAGTTTTACGGCGGCGGTGTTGGCGCCGAAATAGCCGTTGCCGAGCAGAATGGCGCAGTCGTAGGGTTCGCTGAAAAAGTCCACGTTGTCGATGTCCATCCACACGCTGGCTGCCTGCACTTCGAACGCCTGCGCCGTTTGCCGGAACCGGCTCAGGCAGTCCAGCAGCCAGCGCAGGGTCAGGGTAGAGGGCGCCTTCAGCCGCAGCAGATCGCGGTGGCTTCTGAACAGCTCGCAGGCTTGCTCGATGCGCGCAAACCCCTGCTGCAGCTCGGCGGCGAAGATTTTTCCCTGCGGGGTGACCTCGATGCGCGGGCCATTGCGCTGGAACAAGCGACAGCCAAAGTGCTGCTCCAGCGTTTTGATATGCTTGCTGACGGCGCTGGGGGTGAGATGCAGCGCGTCGGCGGCCAGCGTGAACGAGCCGGTGCGGGCGGCGCTTTCGAAGGCGCGCAGGGCGTAAAGCGGCGGAAGGGAACTGGCCATCGCGGCGTCTCTCAGGATGAGTCTGATTCACAGTAAACGACAGGATTACTCCTTTTTCAAGGCGGGGGCGGCGGCATCATAATGATCCGATGCCAACCGTCTGAATGTGAGTGAAATAAAGATGAACCTGTCGTTGCTGGCGGCGTATTTCGCCGCTATTTTCCTGCTTATCGCCACGCCGGGGCCGGTGGTGGTAATGGTCGCCAACACCGCGACGCGCTTTGGCGCCCGGCGGGCGCTGTGGACCGCGCTGGGCAGCAACGGGGCCTCACTGCTGCTGATCGGCATCGCTGCGCTGATCGTCACCGGGCTGTTCGCCGTCGAAAGGCGCATGCTGCAGGGGATCAGCCTGTTGGGCTGCTTGTTTATCGCCCGCATGGCGATCGCCTCGCTGTATGAGGATTTCTCCTCGCCGGCCCCCGATGCGCGGCCCGTTGCGCCGCCGCAAAAACGCTCGGCGATCGTGAACGGTTTTCTGGTGGGCATCGCCAACCCTAAGGACATCATTTTCTTCGTCGCCTTTTTTCCGCAGTTCATCGCCGTCACCCCCTCGGTCGGCGGCAGCCTGACGTTGCTGACCGCGCTGTGGGTGCTGATGGACTTCGCCATCTTGCTGGCCTATATCACCCTGCTGTCGGGAACGGCATTGCAGCGCGCGCGACGGGCGATCTCCGTCCTGTCGGCGTTGCTGTTGTTGGCGGTAGCGGTGGTGGGGGCGGGGTATGCGCTGGGGGGGCTGCTCGGCTGAAGCCGCATAAAAAACGCCGGTCGGGAAACCAGACCGGCGTTTTATCGTCGCGCTTATGCCGCGCCGTTCGGCTGCGGGGTGGGATCGCCGTTGCGGCGTTTGGCGAGGAACAGCGCCACCAACGTCAGCCAGCACAGGCCGCTGATGAGGTTGAACAGGTTGAACAACCCGCTGCCGCCCCAGACGTAGGCGACCTTGGCCAGCTCGATGCCGACGGTGAACACCATCATGCTCAGCATGCCCATGGTGGCGGACACGGTGCCTTTGCTGACGTTGCTGGAGAACAGCGTCAGGCGGTACAGCCCGGCGTTGGCGAGGCCGATGCCGAAGGCGTACAGGCTCAGGCCGGCGGTCATCCACAGGTAGGCGTGGCTGGAGAACTGGGTCGCCAGCGCGGCGATCAGCAGCCCCAGAAGCATCGGGCCAGCGCCCAGCTTGATCAGGCGCTCCACGCTGTTTTTGCCGGTCAGGCGCGCCAGCGTCAGGTTGCCGAGGATCAGCGCGCCGAACACCGGGATCTGCAGCAGGCCGTAATCCAGCGTCGACAACGACTCCCCGCTGATCAGGATCACCGGCGACTGGGCGATCCAGGCCAGCAGCGGCAGGCTGGCGAAACCGATCGCCAGGGCGCCGCACAGGAAGCGGCGGTTGCCCAGCACCTGGCGGTAGTCGCGCCACA
Organism: Serratia ureilytica; assembly: GCF_017309605.1. Classification (NCBI taxonomy): domain Bacteria; kingdom Pseudomonadati; phylum Pseudomonadota; class Gammaproteobacteria; order Enterobacterales; family Yersiniaceae; genus Serratia; species Serratia ureilytica. The sequence goes on along the minus strand of NZ_CP071320.1, from coordinate 4,972,159 downwards.
GGTTGGCGGCGGAGAACGCCTCGCCCTGCAGCGTGGCGGTCTCCGGCATGGCTTTCCACAGGCCGTAGAAGGCGATGGCCGCCAGCGCCGCAAACAGCACGAACATGCTTTGCCACGGTGCGACGTGGATCAGCGCCGCACCGGCCAGCGGCCCCAGCAGCGGGGCGATCAGCGCCACGTTAGCCATCAGGGCGGTGATTTTGATGCACACCGCCTCTTCGAACGACTCCTGAATCGTGGCGTAGCCGACCGCGCCGATAAAGCACAGGCCGATGCCCTGCAGGAAACGCATGGCGATGAACTGCTCGATGGTGGTGACCAGCAGGATCGCCAGGCAGGAGACGATAAAGAACGCCACCCCGGCCAGCATCACCGGGCGACGGCCGCGGCGATCTGACAGCGGCCCGAGCAGCCACTGCAGGAAGATGCCGCCGGCCAGATAGGCGGTCATCGAGGTGGGCACCCACTCTTCGCCGGCGTTGAAATCCGCCACGACGGCCAGCATGCCGGGCTGAATCATATCGTTGCCGATATAGGTGGCGAACTCGAACAGCACCAGACAAAGAGGGAATAAAAGCGCCTGCCGGCCCAAACGTGCCGCAGGTGGTAATGTCGTTTTCATATTATTGTACTGATAGTAAAAGAGAAAAAGGAACTGCCAGGGCGGGAAGCGCAAACTGAGCGAGTTATGGCGGCTATTTTGCCGCCAATTGTTCACCTTCGCAATCATAAGGTGTTGTTTAAGTGCATTCTGATATTTCGCTTTTGGGTTGTCGCCGAACGCCGTGCCCGATAACCTCTTCTTAACATATCAATATGACACAAGATCGGGCGAGCGTTTGAGCGAGAAAATCGGCTGGATAGACAACCTGCGGGCGATGGCGTGCATGATGGTGGTGATGATCCACGCCACCACCTATTACGTCACCAACGGCGCGGCGATAGGGTTGCACAACTGGGACATCGCCAACGTGCTGAACTCACTGTCGCGCGTGTCGGTGCCGCTGTTCTTTATGATTTCCGGCTACCTGTTCTTCGGCGAAAAGAGCGCCGGCCGGCGGCATTTCACCCGCATCCTCTGCTGCATTCTGTTCTACAGCGCCATTGCGCTGATCTATATCGCGGCTTTCACCAAGATCGGTTTCTGGCCGTCGCTGCGCGGCATCCTGCAAAAGCCGGTGTTCTATCATCTGTGGTTTTTCTACGCCATCGCGGTGATTTACCTGCTGTCGCCGCTGATTAGCGTCAAACCGGTATCGCGCCGCTACCTGGCCGCCGCGCTGGTGATGTTGGCGGTGATCGCCAACCCGAATACCGATAAGCTGACCTTCGGCAACGCGCATCTGCTGCCGGTTAACCTGTATATCTACGGCGATACCTTCTACTACCTGCTGTATGCGTTGGCCGGACGGGCGATTGGCATGATGGAGGCGCGCGGGCGCGCCGTGGGCTGGTTGGCGGCGTTGGGATTTGCGCTGTGCGTGGCGCTGATCGCGCGCGGCACCAAACACCAGCTGTTCATCAACGGCAACTTCGCCGATACCTACTACATCTACAGCGGCCCGCTGGTGTTTATGGCGGCGGTGGCGCTGCTGGTGTGGGTGAAACACTGTCTGCCGCAGCCGATCGGCTGGTTGAGCACGTTCTCCCGCCATTCGCTGGCGATTTACGGTTTTCACGCCCTTATCGTCAACGTGATGCGCAGCCGGCACCTGGACTTCACCGGCCACCCGCTGCTGGATATCTTCTGGGTGTTCGGCGTGGCGCTGGGGGGCAGCCTGCTGCTGTCTGTCGGCCTGCAGCGGCTGGATACCCGCCGGCTGGTGTCATAGCGGCGAGCGCTGGCGCTGCTGGGCGCGGCGCAGCTGCCGCCCGGAAGAAAACCCAGCTGCCAGCGCGGCCTTCTCCAAGCCATACCCTTGCTGCAGGCGCTGTTGTGCCACCGCCAGCCGCAGCTGCTCATGATACTCCCGCACGCTGATGCCGACGTGGTTGCGAAACAGCCGCGCCAGGTGGCGGCTGCTGACGTGCGCCTTCTCCGCTATCTGCGGCACTGACCAGTCGGCCTCCGGCTCTGCGGCCATCACGTTCTGCGCGCGGTGCACCGCCGGGTGCAGGTGGTTGCGGTAGCGCAGCCAGGGCGACAGCTGCGGATCGTCGCCGGCGCGGCGGAAATAAACCACCATGTCGCGTGCGACGTCGCGCGCCCGGCCGGAGCCGCAGTGGCGGTGGACCAGGTGCAGCGCCAAATCGATGCCGGTGGTGATGCCCGCGCTGGTGTAGACGCCGCGGTCTTCGACGAAGATGCGGTTCTCTTTCACCTGCGCCGCCGGCGCCTGCAGGCGGATACGTTCGATGACGTCGTGGTGGGTGGTGCACTGATAGCCGTCGAGCAGCCCGGCCTGCGCCGCCAGCAGCGCGCCGGAACAGATGCACACCAGGGTGATGCGCTGCCGTTGCAGATCGGGCCGCAGCGTCGCCAGCCAGCGGCGCGCCTGCTCGGCCTCCTCTCCGGCGAAATAGCGCTGCGAATCGCCGACGCCCGGCAGCACCAGGATGGCGCCGTCTTCCAGGCGCTCGGGCAACGGCTGCAGGCCGCTCAGCGTCATGCCGATGGAGCAGACGATCTGCGGCGCCGGGCTGAGGTAACGCAGGCTGAACTGCCCGGCGAGGCGCAGGGTTTCCGCCGGGCCGCTGACGTCCAGCGACAGCACGTTGGGCAACAGCAGAAAATAGACGGCCTGCGACATGATTACTCCTGTGCGAGTTGCGCCAGCGCCTCATCCACGCTGGCGATGCGGGCGAAACGATCGACCAGTACGGTTTCAGTATGCCGCTTCAACTGCGCGGGGGTAAAGACTTCGCCGTCGGGATGGCGCATCGGGAAGGTCAGCGTCGCCTCGGTGACGAAAGTCACCCGATAACCGAGGTCGGACGCCACCCGGGTGGTGGTTTCGCAGCACTGCTCGGTGCGGATGCCGGAGACGATCAGGTGGTTGATGTCCCGCTCGCGCAGCCAGGCGTTGAGGCCGGATTCGGTCAGCGCATTGTGCACATGCTTGTGTACGGTGATATCCGCCTGGTGGGTGAGGAACGGCAGGCGCTGCACATGGCCCGAAGCCAGTGAGAACGGCCCTTGCGGCGAAACGTGCAGCACGTCGACCAGGGCCGCGCCGCGCTGTCGGCAGCCCGCAATCAGGCGGGTCAGCGCCTGTTGAAACGCAGGCAAATCGTCCTCCTGCCAGAATGGACGGTGCTGGAATGATTGCTGGACATCGATGATCAATAACGCGCTCTGTGACATTTTCGGCCCTCCGCCAGTGTGTGTAGCGACCATCTTGCGCCGCGCCTTACTCTGGCAGAAGGCCAAAAACGGCCATCATGATGACAACAACGGACCGACCTTAGGCTTTGCTCACCTGGCCGGCGACCAGGCGCCCCTGATGGAAGGTGGCGCTGCGCGCCGGCAGACGGGCGACCGCCTCGGCGGAACAGCTGGCGTTGACCAGCACGAACTCGGCGGCATCGCCGGCTTTCGGCCAGGCGCGCTGCCCCTTATCGTCCAGTGGCAGCACGCCGCCGGTGGAGATGGCCATGGCGCGCGACAGGTGATACTCGTCGGAACCGCGGTACAGCTGGGCGTACAGATTGGCCTTCTCCAGGATGTCGCCGGTGCCGAACGGCGACCAGTGGTCGATCACGCTGTCGGTGCCGGTCATCACGAACACCCCTTTCTCACTGAGCTGCGGCAGCGGCATCATCAGGCCGCCGATCGGCACCGTGGAGGCGATGGTGATCTGCTGCGCCGCCAGCCGGGTGGCGGTTTCCGCCAGTTCGCCCGGCGTCAACGTGGTCAGGGCGAAAGCGTGGCTAATGGTGACCTTGCCGCGCAGCGCTGGGTTTTTCTCCACGGTGGTGATCATGTAGTTGATGGCGGCGACCCCGGCCGGGCTGGTTTCATGCAGGTGGATATCCACGCCTTTGCCGGTATCGAGGGCGATCTGGAACATGGCGTCGAGCGATTTCTCCATCGCGCCGTCGACGTTGGTCGGATCCAGCCCGCCGACGTACTGCACGCCCATCTGCATCGCTTCGCGCATCAGCGCATCGACCCTGGAGTGCAGCAGGCCGTGCTGCGGGAAGGCGACGATTTCACAGCTGAAGTCCGCCCGGTGGTTTTCCAGCGCGCGCTGCAGGTGCTCCAGGCTTTTCAGGCCGCTGACCGGATCGATATTGCAGTGGCTGCGTGCCACGGTGCTGCCTTTGGACTGCAGCAAGGCGATCAGGTTTTCCGCCCGTTGCTGCGAGGTGGGCAGCAGTGTCGGGATCAGTGTCTGCTCCAGCGCGATCATGTCCATGATGGTTTTGCCCTGGCGCGGGCGCGGCGCCTGCCACGGGCCGCTGTAGAAGGTTTTATCCAGGTGGATGTGCATATCGCGAAATGCCGGCAGCAGCAGCCGGCCCTGCGCCTTATAGCGGGGCACGCCGGCCGGCAACGCGGCGTTGGCGGCGTGAATGGCGGCGATCTTGCCGTCTTTGATCTCCAGGGTGTACAGCGCGGTGCGGGTGCCGATCACCGTTTCGCCGTCGTATTCAAAGCCGTCTTCCAGCCGCACCTCGCTCAGGCAGTAGTGGCGATCGGTCAGGGTCATCGGCGTTGGCGCACACGGCTCGCCGCCAGGCGAAGCGGCCTGTGCCATGCCGCCGGTCAGGCCGATCACCGCGCAGGCGGTGGTGAGTTTGCCGGTTTGGCTGAGGAAGGCTCTGCGGCCCGGTTGTTGAGGGTTTTCCACGTTCGGTTCCTTAATCCAGAGGTGAGGTGGGTGAAAACATCCCCCAATTTAGGAGAGGAACCGGCCGGTTGGCAGCGACATTTGCCACTGGTGACTATTCGATTTGGTAATGACCGGCGTGCGCCGGGGCAAGGATTTTCCTGGCTTGCTCTTTCGTAGCTTTAATGGCTACATTTGTAGTCATTAAAGCTACATTGAGGTCAGCGTTATGCACGATCCGATGCTCGAGTTGCTGTTCAGCGAATACCGTAGAAAAGTGCTAAGCCTGCTGTTTATTGAAGCCGGGCGTGCGTTTCATGTGCGAGAAATTGCGCGGCGCACCGCAACTCAGGCCGGCACTTTACATAAAGAGTTGAGCAGGTTGGCGGAGAGCGGCATCTTGCTCAGGCAGCGGCAGGGCAACCAAATTTGCTATCAGGCCAACGCCGATTGCCTGATTTTCCCTGAGCTGGCGGCGATTTTCCGCAAGGTTTGCGGGCCGGCGGAGTGCTTAAGGCAGACATTGGCAGCGTTTGGCGAAGCTATTGAACGCGCTTTTATTTTTGGTTCTGTCGCCAGTGGCAAAGCGACGGCGGCCAGTGATATCGATGTTCTGATCGTCGGCAAACTGTCTTTTGCGGAGGTGATTCAGGCGGTTTACCCGCTGCAGGCAACGCTGGGTCGGGAAATTAACCCCAAACTGTATTCGCCTGAAGAGTGGCGAGCGGCTTTGGCCGAGAACTCCGCGTTTATTCAGGACATTATGGATAAACCCCAACTCTGGATTGTGGGAGACAAGGATGACGCTGGACAATCTGGTCGGGCTGGGACTGGAGGTGATAACGCCTGACGCGGGGGCGATTAAAAAATTGCTGGCCGCCGCCGCTCGCAACCGACGCGATGCGGGTATCACTCAGCTTAGCAATGAGAGCCGTTTCGACACGGCATACAAGGCGGTCATGCAAATGGCGAATGCCGCTTTACAAGCCAAAGGATACCGCACGCTGACCAGCAAACCCGGCCATCACCAGATCATGATCCAATCGTTGCCGCTCACCGTAGGGCTGCCGCGAGAGGAAATGATCTGCCTGGATGCATTGCGAAAACAGCGCAACGTGGCGGATTATTCCGGCGACTTGGTGACGGACGCGGCGGTACAGGCTTGCCTTGAGCAGACAGAAGCGCTGTGGGTACGGATTATCGACTGGCTGCAGCGCGAACATCCGCAGATAGTGGCGTAAGATGCCTTACTTCAGCCCGCAAAACGCCGCCAGCCGCTGGGCCAGCGCCAGCGTGGCGGCGGGGGCGCCGTCGCGGTAGTAGAGCGCCAGTTCGAAGCTGTCTATCGGCGGCAATCCTTCGGCCGCGCCCAGCACCCGGTGCGTCGCCAGACGGCAGCCGGCCGGCAGCAGGGTGACGCCCAGCCCGGCGGCGGAGGCGGCGGTCAGCGCCGCCAGGCTGGCGCTGCTGTAGCCGATGCGCCAGCGTTTGCCGAGGTTGTCGAGCGCCTGGCACAGCTCGTCGCGGTACAGGCCGTTCAGTGGAAATACCGCCAGCGGCACCGGCGATTGCTCGATGGCCGGGAAGGCCAGGCTGTCCAGCCACAGCAGCGGTTCCGGCCGCGCGGCGCGCGGCGGTTGCCGGCGGCGCTGCTTCACCAGGATCAGATCCAGCTCTTCACGCGCGTAGGCGTTGTGCAGATCGGCGCTCAGGCCGCTGGCGACGTCCAGCCGCAGGTGCGGGTGCTCGCGGCTGAATTCGGCCAGCAGCCCGGTGGTGGGCACGGCGAAATCTTCCGGCATGCCGATCCGCAGCACGCCGTCGCGCCAGATGCCGGTCAGCGCATCGTGGGCTTCTTCATTCAGCGCGATAATGCGGCGCGCGTAGCTCAACAGCTTGACGCCTTCTTCGGTCAGCAGCACCTGATGCGAGGAACGCTCAAACAGCGGCTTGCCCAGCATCTCTTCCAGCCGGCGCACCTGCTGGCTGACGGTGGACTGCGACAAAAACACCCGCTCTGCGGCGCGGGTGAAGCTGTTGCTGTCGCACACGGCGACGAAGCTGAGCAGCAGCTGCGGATTGAACATCGGGTAGCGATTCATTTTCCCACTGTTGGCTATTTTATTATTTAATTTCCCAATACTAGCGGCGTTGCCTACAGTAACGCAACGCTGCGGCGATCGCGCTGTGACGCCGCACTCTTCATTTCGCAGTACCAGGAATATGCCGTGTTAAATCATTCTGTTAATTCACCTTCTCCACGCCGCTGGCTCAACCCTCTGCTGCTGGCGCTGGTGTTGATCGGCCTGAACATGCGGCCGCTGTTGACCTCGATTGGCCCGTTGCTGCCGACGTTGCGCCAGGCCACCGGGCTGAGTTTTGGCGGCGCGGCGCTGTTGACCACGCTGCCGGTGCTGATGATGGGCCTGATGGCGCTGGCGGGCGGCGCCATCAACCGGCTGTTCAGCGAACGCAGCGCGGTGACGCTGAGCCTGCTGGCGATCGGGCTGGGCGCGCTTTGGCGCGAACTGGCCCCCGGTAGCGTGCAACTGCTGATGAGCGCGGTGCTGGGCGGGCTCGGCATCGGGGTGATCCAGGCGGTGATGCCCGGCATCATCAAGCATCATTTCCTCAACAGCATGGCGCTGGTGGCCGGGCTGTGGTCGGCGGCGCTGATGGGCGGCGGTGGGTTGGGGGCGGCGATCACCCCGTGGCTGATGAGCGTAGGGCACGACTGGCACAGCGCGCTGGCCTGGTGGGCGTTGCCGGCGCTGGTGGCGCTGGTGGCCTGGTGGCCGGTCAGCCGCGGGCTGTCTCGCCTGGGCGCGGCGGGCGAAAACCGCGGGCCAGGCCTGCTGCGCAACCGGCGCGCCTGGCTGCTCGGCGCCTATTTCGGCCTGATCAACGGCGGCTATACCAGCCTGATCGCCTGGCTGCCGCCGTATTACATGCAGCTCGGCTGGCAGCCGCAGGCCAGCGGTTCGCTGCTGGCGCTGATGACCTTCGGCCAGGTCGTGGGCGCGCTGCTGTTGCCGGCGCTGGCGCGCAATCATGATCGGCGGCCGCTGCTGCTGCTGGCGCTGATGATGCAACTGATCGGCTTTATCGGCCTGATTTACCTGCCGCAGACGCTGCCGTGGCTGTGGGTGTTGGTTTCCGGGCTGGGGCTGGGCGGCGCGTTCCCGCTGTGCCTGGTGCTGGCGCTCGATCACCTGCACCAGCCGGCGGCGGCCGGGCGGCTGGTGGCCTTTATGCAGGGCGTCGGCTTCCTGTTGGCGGGCGTGACGCCCTACCTCTCTGGTCTGCTGCGGGACTACAGCGGCGGCTTCGTGCTGGACTGGCAGATCCACGCGCTGCTGGTGGTGGCGCTGATCGCCATCACCTGGCGCTTCCATCCGCACAGCTACCGACGGGCGTTCGCCGAATAATATTTCTGTCATTGCCGCTCCCTATAGTGACGTTGCTTTTACTTCTGGGCGATAACAACGAAAAGGGACAATGACATGCACAACACCAAAACCCGGCTGGCGCTGCTGGTCGGCTGCATGGCGCTGAGCGCCAACCTGTGGGCCGACGCGCAGCCGGTGCAAGCGACGCTGGCCGGGCATGCGCTACTGCCGGTGAAATCCGCCGTTTCCACGCCGAAGGATGCGCCGAGCGATTTGCAGCAGAGCGGCAAATACACCAGCGGCAAACGCGTCACCGAGCTGGGCAGCGTGGCGGGCAAATCCGCCGATCGCCTGACCGGCTTCGGCCTGCCGATCGACGGCCAGCCGCTGCAGGGCCACTCCGGCATCAAACACATGCCCGACGGCACCTACTGGGTGCTGACCGATAACGGCTTCGGCAGCAAGGCCAATTCGCCGGACGCCATGCTGTACCTCAATCACTACAAGATCGATTTCAAAGACGGCACGGTCGCGCCGCTGAAGACGGTGTTCCTGCACGATCCGGATAAAAAGGTGCCGTTCCACATCATCAACGAGAGCACCGAGAAGCGTTATTTGACCGGCAGCGATTTCGATCCGGAAAGCTTCCAGTTTGCCGACGATGCCTTATGGATCGGTGAAGAGTTCGGGCCTTACCTGATCAAGGCCGACCTGAACGGCAAAGTGCTGGCGGTGTTCGACACTCAGGTAGACGGCAAGGTGGTGAAATCGCCGGACAACCCGACGCTAACCCTGCCGGGCGCGCCGGACGGCAAACAGAACTTTCAGGTGGCGCGTTCCAAAGGCTTTGAAGGCATGGCCGCCTCGCCGGACGGCAGCAAGCTGTACCCGCTGCTGGAAGGGGCGCTGTGGGATGGCGAACAGTTCGAGAACGTCGGCGGCAAACGCTACCTGCGGGTGCTGGAGTTCGACGTCAAACAGCAGGCCTGGACCGGCCGCAGCTGGCAGTACGTACTGGAAGACAACCAGAACGCCATCGGCGACTTCAACATGATCGACGCCACCCACGGGCTGGTGATCGAGCGCGACAACGGCGAAGGCACGCCGGATAAAGCCTGCGCCGCCGGCGCGCCGACCGACAACTGCTTCAGCCAGGTGGCCAAGTTCAAGCGAGTGTATAAAATCGCTTTCTCGGACGCCAACGTCGGTAAACCGGTCGAAAAACTGGGCTATATCGACCTGATGAACATTCAGGATCCGAACAAGCTGGCGCGCAAGCCGCTGAACGACGGCGTGCTGACCTTCCCGTTCTTCACCATCGAAAACGTGGACGTGGTGGACGCCAACCACATCATCGTCGGTAACGACAACAACTTCCCGTTCTCCTCCAGCCGCCAGCCCAATATGGCGGATGACAACGAGTTCATCCTGCTGGACGTGAAGGATTTCCTGAAGTAGCGCTCCCCGGCCGCCGAATCGCCGGCGGCCGCCATTTCCCGCTTAGCGCAGCGAACAAACTGCGCTATAATCAGCGCCTTGCTTCTTCTCTTCTCCAAGGAAGATCCTCGTCCCCGGTGGGGCGGCCGGACTTCAAATCCGGTTGGGGCCGCCAGCGGTCCTGGGCAGGTTCGACTCCTGTGATCTTCCGCCAATCAATGTCTCCCAATCTCCTCTGTGATTGTCGGCTCCGGTAGGGGTAATTTGCTTCTTTCGCTTTGTGATAGCGCAGCTTGCGTGGGTAGAAGAAACGTTCATGAAGAAGGACTATGAGGCAGTAAGCCGTTGACGTAAAAACCGCTTACGCGGCCTTTTTATTTCTGAGAAACAGGGCAAGCAGATACAGGGCGCCCAGCGGCAGGGCCATGACATAACAGAATGCATAATACAGGATCAGCACGCCATTTTTGCCTATGGTATCGGCGAACAGTCCGCGGTGCCAAAATTCTTCACTCGTGAACTGCAGGGCGGCCGTTTCAGTGCCTTTTTTAGCACAGGGATACAGTAAAAAGCTCAGGATGGAGAGGATCAACGAAAGTGCGATATTCACCATGTCCTGGAAAGAATAGATGTAATAAAGCGCGATAAAAAAGTAAGTCACGCCCCACACCTGACTTTTCCAATAATACGCTTTGGTCATTTGTGCCTCCCTGGACATGAGTTCCTTTCTGTTTTCGTGCTTGGCGAAATGGAATATCGATGCCATTGCCCGCGTTGCGCGGTTTACCCAAGACGTCTGAGTATGCGCAGGGCTTCGGCAAAATGCCATATTACCGGCTTATCTGGCAGGCGTATTTGGGTTCTGTCGCGAGCGTCCCTCTCCCCAACACATAGCCCCCTCACTCCCGCTGCAAAAAGAACTGCTTGATGGTCTGCCGCAGCCAGCGGTGCGCCGGATCGCGATCCAGGCGCGGGTGCCAGGCCTGGACGATAAACACCGATTCAAGCTCGAGCGGCAGCTCGATCTCCGCCAACGGCAGGTGGATGTTGCTCACCCCCTGCAGCACGTGGCGCGGCAGCGGCAGGATAAAGTCCGATTTCATGGTCAGCATCATCGCCGAATGGAAGCCCGGCAGGGTCAGGGCGACGTTGCGCTGCAGGCCGAGATCGCGCAGCGCGTCGTCGATCGGCCCTTGCGTGCGCCCGCGGCGGGAGACGCTGATATGCGGGTAATGAGTCAGGGTTTCGGGCGTTACCCGGCCGATAATTGGGTGCCCAGGGCGCACCAGCGCCTGAAAGGTGCTGGTGAACAGGCTCTGCGTCTTGATTTCCGGGTGCCAGTCGCGCGAGGAGCCGATCACCAGATCCACCTTGCCGCTGCGCAGCGCATCATCCTCGCCGTCGCTTTCTGCGATAAACTTCAGGCCGCTTAACGGCGCCATGTCCCGCAGCGTTTCCAGCAGGCCGCCCGCCAGCGCGCCGATAAAAATGTCGTTGGCGCGAATGGTGAAGGTTCGGGTCAGCTTGCCGGGTTCGAATGCATCATTCGGTGCGATCAGCGCGGCAGCCTGTTCGATGATCTCGCCGAGCTGGCGTTTCAACTCCAGCGCACGCGGCGTCGGCACCAGATGCTTGCCGGCCCTGACCATGATCGGGTCGTCGAACTGCCGGCGGATGCGCCCAAGAATGCGGCTCATTGCCGGCGCGCTCAGATTCATCTTCTCGGCGGCGCCGCTCACGCTCCCTTCTTCCAGCAGCAGATTCAGCGCATAGATCAGGTTGAAATCAATTTTTTGCGGCATGTCCTCTCCGGTGGTGGTGCACTCAGTGGATTGCGTTTTGTGCAACTAGTTAATTACATCATTTCATTTTAAACAATCGAAATAAGCCCGGATACTGCCCACGACAACAAAGATTGAGGCTGAAACAGCAGGAGTGGGGAATGGTTGAGGTGTCTGTTACGCCGCATCACAAGAATAGATGGCTCGCCAGCGCCGGCGAAATCAACGGCCGTACCTGGCTGGGGTTGTTCGGCGTGTTTTTGGCGGTGATGGCCAGCGGCGTGGGGGAAAACGCCAGCAAGTTCGCGCTGGCGGATATACAGGGCGGCATGCTGCTGAGTTTCGATGCCGGCAGCTGGCTGACCACGTGCTACGTCACCGGTTTTGTGATCGGTTCCGGGTTCACGCCCTGTTTTTGGCCGACCTTTTCGCTGCGCCGGGTGGCGCTGACGATGTGCGGCATTTACCTGGCCGGCGGGCTGCTGACGCCCTGGCTGAGAGAACAATATGGCGTGCTGCTGGCGGTGCGCAGCCTGCAGGGCTTCGCCGGCGGCGCGTTGCCGCCGATGCTGATGACGGTGGTGCTGCGTTTTATGCCGCCGCTGATCAAGGTGCTGGGGCTGGGCGCCTACGGCTGGGTCTCGGCCTGGAGCGCTACGCTGGGCGCCACCGCCGCCGCCTTCGCCTTTCACTGGGGCTGGAGCGGATATTTCTACTGGAACCTGCCGCTGATGGCGATCGCCGCCGTGTGCATCGGTTACGGCCTGCCGCAGGATCCGTTGCGGCTGGAGCGCCTGCGGCAGTTCAACTGGCGCGGCCTGCTGCTCGGCGGCATGGCGCTCGGCATGCTGACGATGGGCATCTCACAGGGGGAGCGCCTCGACTGGCTGAACTCGCCGCTGATCTACGTTTTATTGTTGGGCGGCATTGGGCTATTGGCATTATTTCTGATTAACGAATGGTATCACCCGCTGCCTTTTTTCAATTTGCAGCTATTAAGCAAAAGGAACTTGTCCTTCTCCTTAATTACGCTGGGTGGCGTGCTGTTAATTATGGTGTCGCTGGTCAATATCACGTCGGGATATTTATCCGCGATTCAGGGTTACCGTCAGGAACAAACCTCCGACTTAATGCTGTGGGTGGCGTTGCCGCAATTAATTACGCTGCCGATCGTCGCCATAATTTGCAATACGCCGCGGGTGGATTGCCGCTGGGTGCTGGCGATCAGCCTGCTGTTGATGGCCACCGCCTGCGTACTGGCTGCCCAGCTGACGCCGGAATGGAACGGCGACACGTTTCGCGTCATCGCACTGTTGCAGGCGATTGCTCAACCGATGGCGATCATCCCGTTGCTGATGCAGGCGACCGGCGGGCTGTTGCCGACCGACGGGCCGTTTGCGGCGGCGTGGTTCAACGCGGTGAAAGGTTTCGCCGCCACCGCGGCCGGCGGCGCCATCGCACTGCTCAGCCGGCAGCGCGGGGATTATCACGCCGGTACGATCGCCGACGGCTTCGGCTCGGCCTATAGCCGCGCATCGGGATCGGCGGAGCAGTTGGCGCAGCTTGCCGCCCGGCAGGGCCACGTGCTGGCCAGCGCCGATCTTTATCTGTTGGTTGCCGGCCTGGCGTTATTACTGACCGCGCTGATTTTAGTTATGCCGACCCGTATTTACCCGCCGCGTTCGGTCGCTGCCTGACATTTTATCATCAGACATAAATATTAAGTGGAGTCACTTTTATGGCTAACAAGAAAGTCGCCGTTGCCGTATTGGCGGTTGCCGTCATTACGCTGGGGTTATTAATCAATAAGTTCTTTATTAAAGAAACACAGCAGAATACCAACGACGCCTATATTCGCGCCGATATCTCGCGTATTTCACCGCAGATTGCCGGTGAAATTGCGCAGGTGTTGGTCAGGGACAACCAGTGGGTCAAACAGGGGGAATTGCTGGCGGTGATCGACCCGCGTGAATTCAACGTCGCGCTGGCGCAGGCGACGGCCCAGGAGCAATCCGCCCGCGCCCGCCAGGACGACGCCGGGGCCAACCTGACCCGACAGAGCGCGCTGATCGCCGCCGCGTTGGCGGAGCGGCAGGCGGCGCAGGCGGAGCTGGCGTTTGCGCGCCAGGAGCAGAACCGCTACCAGAGAATGGCCAGCAGCGGTGCGGGGTCGCAGCAGATCGCCGCATACCTGAAGGCGCGCTTTATCAACGAAATGGGCGTCTCCCGTGCGGCGCTGTTTGCCAAGGGGTATTGGAAAAAGGGCGAAGCCAACTTCAAGGGCGCGATTTAACTCAGCCGAACGAGGATTGTTATGATTAAGAGAGTGTTATTGGCGGTGGACTGCTTTGAGCACAGCGGCAATGCCCTGGATTTTATGGCGCGCCTGCAAGGCAGCATCGGCGACGTGATCGTACTGACGGTGGTGGACAATGCCTTCACGCTCAGCCGTAGCGGCCTGCGTTTCGACAGCGAGGAGCGCGAGGAGTATCCCGCCGCGCAACGGGAAGAGGCGCTGGCGGAAAAGCAGGTCGGGCAGGTGACGCGGGCGCTGAAACAGCAGGGTTTCAACGCCCAGGGCTTGCTGGCTGCGGGGACGCCCATCGAGGTGATCCCGGAACAGATGGCGCTGTTCAACTGCGATTTGCTGATCATCTCGCACCGCCACCTGTCTTCGTTGGGGCGCTGGTTGAACGCCTCCGTCACGCGTGGCCTGCTGGATGAGATTGGCCAACCGGTATTGGTGATCCCGCGCTAAGCTATGGGTAAGGGCAGCCGCATGCGGCTGCACGCGTTCGGCGACGAAGGCCGTACATACCGGAGGTCAACATGCGAAGTCTGGAAGATCAACTTGCCGCTTATGCCGCCTATCATCGCGATGCGCGCAATATCGTCACGCACTTTATCGGCATCCCCCTGATCGTCGTCAGCCTGCTGGCGCTGCTCTCCCGGCCGGCATGGGGCGCGGGATGGCTGCCGTTTTCGCCGGCCTGCGCGGTGGTGATCGTGTCGGCTCTCTATTACCTGCGGCTGAGTCTGCGGCTTGGCGTCATGATGTTGGCGTTGCTGCTGCTGTGCCTCGGGGTCGGCGCCTGGGTGGCGTCGCTATCGACGACGGCGTGGCTGAGCGTCGGCATCGGCGGTTTCGTCATCGGCTGGCTGTTTCAGTTTGTCGGACATTTCTGGGAGGGACGAAAACCGGCGTTTATGGACGACGTGACGGGCCTGATCATCGGCCCGCTGTTCGTGCTGGCGGAAGCCTGCTTCCTGGCCGGCGGGCTGCGCGAACTGCAACGGAACATCGAAATGCGATCGGGCAAAGTGCGCAACGGGAGGGTATAAAATAAGGCGTCATAGGATTTTTCTGCGAGGCCCCTTTTGAAAAAAGAGGCCTGAAGACGACGGATTATGCGTATTGGATCAATTTCCAGGTGACCCCTTTGCCGCCATAAGGAGGCATGATATTGCCTTTAGCGATTGGCGCTGTGGTTGAGGGTTTGCCAACCACTTCCCAGACGCCGCTTTCCGGGCATTTCTGTCCTGTCGTGGCTGTAGTGCCAATAGGTGATTTAGACATAAGATCTTTCCTTAATCAATGCAGCGCCACAGTAGCGCTGTTCAGAAAGATATTTACACGTTCGTGTATATATTCAACCCTGTTCGGTCAATACGGACTATGTGTTTAAATCTCCAGTTAATATTGTCTTTTCCGTTTTTATTTTCGTTTTTTTCATTGTTTTTGTTTCAAATTATATTGTTTTTATATGCTTTGTTATTTTGTATTCTAATAAGAAATTGCAATGAAAATGTTTAATTTATTATTTTATATTTAAGGTTTTCGATTTTTTTCTTTATCGTGCGGACACTGAAAATCTGGATTATGTCGCTTATTTTTAAGAGCGTTGTTTGCCTGGCCGGCGAAGCCCCCCGCCTCCAAGCTCGGGGGGCTGAATGTATTTACCCGATCGCTGGGTAATCGGTGTAGCCTTCCCGGCTGCCGCCGAAGAATTTCTCTTTGATTGGCGCATTCAGCGCCAGCCCGTGCTGTAGGCGGTGAGGCAGATCCGGGTTGGCGATGAACGGGCGGCCGAAGCCGATCAAGTCTGCCCAACCTTTGGCCAGCGCTTCTTCAGCGCGTTCAGGCGTGTATTTGCCCGAGTAAATCAGCGTGCCGCGGAAAATCAGGCGCAGCGATTCTTTGAACGCTGCCGGCATCACCGGGGCATCATCCCAATCCGCTTCGGCGATGTGAATATAAGCGGCGCCGATATCGTTCAGCACGCTGGCCGCCGCCAGATAGGTGGCTTCCGGGGTATCGTCCTGCGAGCCCATCAGAGTGGTCAGCGGCGCCAGGCGCACGCCCAGTTTCTCTTTGCCGATGGCGTCCGCGACCGCCTGCGCGACTTCCCGCAGGAAACGCAGGCGATTTTGCAGTGAACCGCCGTATTCGTCGTCGCGCTGGTTTTCCCGTGAGTCGATAAACTGATTGATCAGATAGCCATTCGCACCGTGCAGCTCTACGCCGTCGAAACCGGCGGCGATGGCGTTGCGTGCCGCCTGGGCGTAGTCGTTAACGATCGCCGGGATTTCTTCCCGCGTTAAGGCGCGCGGTGCGGAGTGTTGCACCATTTCACCCACGCCATGTTCCGGCCCGCGGCCTTCGACATCCACGAACACCTTGACCCCGTCGGCCTGGATGGCGGAGGAGGAGACCGGCGCGGCGTGGCCAGGCTGTAAAATGGTATGCGACACGCGGCCGACGTGCCAAAGCTGCGCGAAGATCTTGCCGCCGGCCTGATGTACGGCGTCGGTGACTTTTTTCCAACCGGCGATGTGTTCCGGGGTGTAAATGCCGGGCGTCCAGGCATAACCCTGGCCCTGCTGGCTGATCTGCGTGCCTTCGCTGACGATCAGCCCGGCGCTGGCGCGCTGGGCATAATATTCAGCCATCATGTCGGTGGCGACGTCGCCGGCGCCGGCCCGTGAACGGGTCATGGGTGGCATGACGATGCGATTGTTCAGCAATAAACCGTTTAAAGAATACGAGTCAAAAAGCATGGCGCTTCCCTCATGTGAATTAGGCCGTGGGGCGATGATGTTTTGCTGAGGCCATTATATTTCGTCGTTTAATTCTAAAAACGCGCACAATAACAAAACACTTTTGCTCTGTGTTCAATAGTCGCGGCAGCCGCCGGTGAGCCGGTATGGCGGGTGGGCCAGGTGGCGAGAATGAACCCGATGTGCGCACGGGCGACGGCGGCTATTGCCTGTCGGCGCGTGGCTGAGATAGAGTCGGCTGCTGTTTTCCCCACGATTTTTAACAAAATCGCAAAAGTCTTTTAGCCTTCCGCCTGCTTATCTTTGGTGTGATCAATGTCATACTTTTGGCATCTTAACTTTCCCGCGCTTCGGCAGCGGTTAACCGGAGTTGTTGAATGAAAATTAACTTTCCCTTATTAGCCCTGGCGGTGGGGGCGTTCGGCATCGGCACGACCGAGTTTTCCCCGATGGGGTTGCTGCCGACGATCGCCAAAGGGGTGGACGTCTCCATCCCGATGGCCGGCATGTTGATCAGCGCCTACGCCGTTGGCGTGATGGTCGGCGCACCGCTGATGACGTTGCTGCTTTCTCACCGGGCGCGCAGAAGCGCGCTGATCTTCCTGATGGCGATCTTTACCCTGGGTAACGTGCTGTCGGCGGTTGCGCCTGACTACACCACCCTGATGCTGTCGCGCATCATCACCAGCCTGAACCACGGCGCGTTCTTTGGCCTCGGTTCAGTGGTGGCCGCCAGCGTGGTGCCGAAAGAGAAACAGGCCAGCGCCGTGGCGACCATGTTTATGGGCCTGACCATCGCCAATATCGGCGGGGTGCCGGCCGCGACCTGGCTGGGTGAAACCATCGGCTGGCGCATGTCGTTCCTGGCGACGGCAGGGCTGGGCGTGATCGCCATGCTGGGGCTGTGGTTCTCGTTGCCGAAAGGCAGCGCCGGCGCACGCCCTGATGTGAAACGCGAGCTGTCGGTGTTGGTGCGCCCGCAGGTGCTGTCCGCCTTGCTGACGACCGTGCTGGGCGCGGGCGCGATGTTCACGCTCTATACCTATATCTCGCCGGTGTTGCAGCACATCACCGATGCGACGCCGCTGTTCGTGACGGTCATGCTGGTGTTGATCGGCGTCGGTTTCTCCATCGGCAACTACCTGGGCGGTAAATTCGCCGACCGCTCCGAGAGCGCGACGCTGAAGGGTTTCTTGCTGCTGCTGGTGGTCATTATGCTGGTGATCCCGTTCCTGGCGCGCAGTGAAATCGGCGCCGCGGTCAGCATGGTGATTTGGGGTGCGGCGACCTTTGCCGTGGTGCCGCCGCTGCAGATGCGCGTGATGCGTGTCGCCAGCGAAGCGCCGGGCCTGTCGTCCTCGGTCAACATCGGCGCCTTTAACCTGGGCAATGCGCTGGGCGCCGCCGCCGGTGGCGCGGTAGTCTCCGCCGGGCTGGGATACAGCTTCGTGCCGGTGATGGGGGCTATTATTGCCGGATTGGCGCTGTTGCTGGTGCTGTTTACCCACCGTCAGGCCGAAAAAGTGGCCTACGCCAACGGGTAAACGATAACGTGCGGCGGGGTTCCCCGCCGCGCTCACTCAAAGCCGAGCTGGCTGAACGCATCGTCCTGCGGGGCGTAGCCGAGCAGGCGACGGGTCTCTTCCAGCGACAAACGCGTATAGCGGTTATTGGAAACCCCGTGCACCACCGCATATTGCACCCCTTCGACACGAATGCAGCGATCCAGCAGATCGGCGGCGTCGCGATGGCTGAGAAAAGCGCTCATGTCGCGGGCGCTAAGCTGTTCGCCCCGGCTTAGAGTGGTGAAGTTGGCGATGCGTACCGACAGGGCGGAAAGCCCCTCCTGATGGGCGAAATAGGCGGCGATGCCTTCGCCGAACGCCTTGCTGGCGCCGTACAGATTTTTCGGCTTCGGCGCGTCATCTGGGCGGATTTGATAATCGAGCGGGTAGCCTTCCACCGCCTGCGCGCTGCTGGCGAACACTACCCGGCGGCAGCCGGCGTCTTTCGCCGCGCGGAAGATATTGAAGGTGCCGAGAATGTTGTTGTCCATCAGCGAACCGCAAAAATCGGCGTCGGGAGCCGGATCGGCGGCCAGGTGCAACACGGTGTCGATATTGGCGCAGGCCTCACGGCAGGCGTCGAGATCGGCGATGTTGAAGCTGATGACCTCATCGCCGGGCCGGCGATCGCGCAACAGAGCGAGATCTCGTTCCGCCAGCCGCAATGCATAGCGATCGCCCACTGCCTGGCGAAACGCGGTGGCGACTCGGCCGCCGGCGCCGGTAATCAAAATCCGTCCTACATCAGTACGCAACACCATGGTGACTGTCATCCCTACTCTCGATTAAGCGTTGACCAGTAATAATCCCCCGTGTGATTTTTGTCTAGTTGTTTTAATTAGTTATTCTGATGTTTATTCGCCATATTCAATTGCGCACGGTGATTTTTGCGTGGGTGAATATCGTGAGGTGCTAACAATATTCGATGAGGTTTGGCGATGTATTTGCCTTAATGGCTGCGAATATTGCCAGAAAAGCCGATTGGCCGCTGGAAAATACGTGTTTCGCTTTAGCTTGATAGTGAATTATTAGGTTAGTTAATCTTATGTTTTTTTGACGTGAAGCCGGGCGATACTCTCTCATCCCTCTCTATCGCTCGCGCGATATATCATCGGCGCAGTGATCCCGGTAGAGGGCGGCATGCATTATTTCGCGCATTGAGGCCGTTTTGCCTTTGCGATCACAGTTCGGCAATTTGCCGTCGCAAAGCCTTGCTCCGCTAAAATCTGCGGTGTTAACGTCATAACTCAACCGATTTAGGGTTGTTACTGCTGCGGCAGGCAAAACCTAAACCTCGCGTTTCTGTTCCCCGATGGGGCAGAGGCCGCGAGGTTTAGGTTTTTTTTTGCGCCGAATTTCGCTCCTGCGCCAGGCCAGCGCAAATGCGGGATCGGCAGAACGCGAAGTCTAAGGATAACCGTATGAAATATGACACATTAGCCAGTGAGATTTTGGCCGGCGTCGGTGGCCGCGACAATGTGAAAAGCCTGGTGCATTGCGCCACCCGCCTGCGTTTCAAGCTGCGTGACGACCGCCGCGCCAACGCGGCAGCGCTGAAGAAAAACCCGGGCGTCATCATGGTGGTGGAGAGCGGCGGCCAGTTTCAGGTGGTGGTGGGCAACCACGTGGCCGAGGTGTTCGACGCGGTCAACCGAGTCGGCGGGTTAGCCGAAGGCGCGTCGAGCGGCAGCGATGCGGACGTTAAAAAAGACAATCTGCTCAGCCGCTTTATCGACGTGGTTTCCGGCATCTTCACCCCATTGCTCGGGGTGATGGCTGCCTCGGGGGTATTGAAGGGGTTGCTGGCGCTGAGCCTGGCCTGCGGCTGGCTGCTGGAAAGCAGCGGCGCCTTTAAAATGTTGTTCGCCGCCAGCGACGCATTGTTCTATTTCTTCCCGATCATGCTCGGCTACACCGCCGGGAAAAAATTCGGCGGCAACCCGTTCGTCACCATGGCGATCGGCGGCGCGTTGACGCATCCGCTGATGATGGCGGCGTTCGAGGCGGCGCAACAGCCGGGCGCGGTGCGCGAATATTTCTTCGGCATTCCGCTGACTTTTATCAACTACAGCTCGTCGGTGATCCCCATCATCTTTGCGGCCTGGGTATCCTGCCGTCTGGAGCCGCTGTTTAACCGGGTGATCCACAGCGCGCTGCGCAATTTCATCACGCCGCTGCTGTGTCTGGCGATCACCGTGCCCCTGACCTTCCTGCTGATCGGCCCGGCGGCGACCTGGCTCAGCCATCTGCTGGCCAACGGCTATCAGGCCATTTACGCCTTCAACCCGATCATCGCCGGCGCTTTCATGGGGGCGATGTGGCAGGTGTGTGTGATCTTCGGCCTGCATTGGGGGCTGGTGCCGTTGATGATCAACAACCTGAGCGTGCTGGGGCGCGACACCATGGTGCCGCTGCTGCTGCCAGCGGTGATGGGGCAGGTCGGCGCCACGCTGGGCGTGATGCTGCGCACCCGCGACGCCAAGCTGCGGGCGCTGTCCGGTTCGGCCATCGGCGCCGGGATTTTCGGCATCACCGAACCGGCGGTGTACGGCGTCACCCTGCCGAACAAGCGTCCGTTTATCTTCGGCTGCATCGGCGGCGCGCTGGGCGGGGCGGTGATCGGTTACTTCCATACCTCGGTCTACTCGTTCGGCCTGGTGAACGTGTTCACCTTCGCGCAAATCATTCCCAACGGCGGCATCGACGCCACGGTGTGGGGCGCGATCGGCGGCACTCTGCTGTCGTTTGTGTTCGCCGCGCTGGCCAGCTACCTGTTCGGCGTCGCGCCGGCGGAAGAGACGGCGCCGCCTGAAGCCGCCGCGCCGCTTAACCGCAAGCAGGCCATTCTCAGCCCGATCGCCGGCGACATTGTGCCGCTGGAGCAGGTGAACGACGCGACCTTCGCCAGCGGCCTGCTGGGGAAAGGGGTGGCGATCGCGCCGCAGCAGGGGCGAGTGGTGGCGCCGGTGAGCGGCAGCGTGGCGTCGCTGTTCAAAACCAAACACGCCATCGGCATCGAATCGGACGATGGCGCGGAGATTCTCATCCACGTCGGCATCGATACCGTGAAGCTCGACGGGGCGCATTTCACCGCCCACGTGCGGGAAGGCGAGCGGATCGCGCCGGGCGATCTGCTGATCGAGTTCGACCAGGCGGCGATCCATGCCGCCGGCTATGACACCACCACGCCGATCATCATCAGCAACAGCGATGACTACGTGGACGTGTTGACCAGCGGCCTGTCTCCGGTGCAGGAACAGGCGCCGCTGCTGACTTTATTACGTTAATTGAGGAGCAAGCGATGAACGGCAAGTTTCCGCAACATTTTCTGTGGGGCGGCGCGGTAGCGGCGAACCAGGTAGAAGGCGCGTATCAGGCCGACGGCAAGGGGCTGTCGACCTCCGATCTGCAGCCGCAGGGCATCTTCGGCGCCATCACGCCGCGCACGGCGGGCGACAGCGGCATCAAGGACGTGGCGATCGATTTCTATCATCGTTACCCGGAAGATATCGCGCTGTTCGCCGAGATGGGTTTCAAGTGCCTGCGCACCTCGATCGCCTGGACGCGCATTTTCCCGCAGGGCGATGAAGAGACCCCGAACGAAGCCGGGCTGGCGTTTTACGATCGGCTGTTCGATGAGATGGCGAAATACGGCATTCAGCCGCTGATCACGCTGTCGCACTATGAGATGCCTTACGGTCTGGTGAAGCGCTACGGCGGTTGGGGCGATCGCCGCACCATCGATTTCTTCGAGCGCTATGCGCGCACCGTGTTCGAACGCTATAAGCACAAGGTTAAATACTGGCTGACCTTCAATGAGATCAACATGTCGCTGCACGCGCCCTTCACCGGGGTTGGCCTGCCGCAAGAGAGCGACAAGAGCGCCGTCTATCAGGCGATCCACCATCAGCTGGTGGCCAGCGCCAGAGCGGTGAAGGCCTGTCACGAGATCGTGCCGGAGGGGCAAATCGGCAACATGCTGCTGGGCGGCATTCTGTATCCGCTGAGCTGCAAGCCGGAAGATCTGCTGGAAACCCAGCGGCAAAACCGCGACTGGCTGTTCTTCGGCGATGTGCAGGCGCGCGGCTATTACCCGGCCTACATGCAGCGCTTCTTCCGTGAAAACGGCATTCAGGTGGCGATCACCGAGGAAGATCGGCAAACGCTGCGCGAAACCATCGACTTCATCTCGTTCAGCTACTACATGAGCGGCTGCGTTACCGCCGACCCGGAGCAGTATGAAACGGCGCGCGGCAACATTCTCGATATGGTGCCGAACCCGCACCTGGCCAGTTCGGAGTGGGGGTGGCAAATCGACCCGATCGGGCTGCGCTACCTGCTCAACGTGCTGTACGACCGCTATCAGAAGCCGTTGTTCATCGTCGAGAACGGGCTGGGCGCCAAAGACCGCGTCGAGGCCGACGGCAGCATCAACGACGACTACCGCATCAACTACCTCAATGACCACCTGGTGCAGGTGGCCGAGGCGATCGACGACGGCGTCGAGGTGATGGGCTACACCAGCTGGGGGCCGATCGATCTGGTCAGCGCCTCGAAGGCCGAAATGTCGAAGCGCTACGGCTTCATTCACGTCGACAGAGACGATGCCGGCAACGGTAGCCTCGAGCGCCGCCGCAAGAAGAGTTTCTACTGGTATCGCGATGTGATCCACAGCAACGGCGCCAGCCTGAAAGACCGGCGCTAACCCTTCAGCCCGGCGGCAAACGCCGGGCGTTAACTAACCTTATTCGCTGCTGTTCATGATGGGAAATTCTCTCCCAGGGAATGCTGTTGCCCGCAGTCAGCCGTTATGCGGAGAAATATAATAATGATGAAAAGCTTATTACCTCGTTCCATGACCCTGGCGGCGCTGGCGCTGCTCTGTAGCCAGGCGCAGGCGGAAACGCTGCAAACCGGCAAGG
Organism: Serratia ureilytica; assembly: GCF_017309605.1. Lineage (NCBI taxonomy): Bacteria > Pseudomonadati > Pseudomonadota > Gammaproteobacteria > Enterobacterales > Yersiniaceae > Serratia > Serratia ureilytica. The sequence goes on along the minus strand of NZ_CP071320.1, from coordinate 4,949,235 downwards.
ACGTTGAAGCTCCCACCGCCAAATGGGAAGGGGTGGCGCTCGGCTTTGAACCGCCGCAGCCTGGGCTGTTGGGGGATATGCTGGGGATCAGGCCGATCCTGGAGGATCACGGTTTCCACTATAATCTCGGCTACCTCAGCCAGCTGTCGTATAACGCCGGCGGCGGTTACAACCACGATAAACAGGCGTCGTACATCGACCAATTTTCGCTGACCTTCAGCCAGGATCTGCAGGCGCTGACCGGCATTCCGGATGCGGCGATCGAAGGCAATATCGTCAACCGCAACCATGACAACAACCTGACCCGCGATCGGCTGCAGGATCCGCGCGTCGGCCTGACCGATCTGTCGCAGGAGAGCTTTGGCGGGCAGTCGATCACCCGGCTGGGCTGGTTGACCTTCAGCCGTTCCTTCCTCGACAGCCGGCTGCAATGGCGTATCGGCATGATGAACAAGGTGCAGGATTTCGATCAGATCATCCCCTGCGATTTTCAGACGCTGACGCTGTGCGGCGGCAAGTCCGCCAACTCGTTGACCTGGTACAACTGGAACGTGCATTACTGGGGCACCACGCTGCAATACAAGCTGACCGACGGCCTGACGCTCAAGGGCGGCGTGATGGAGCAGAACCCGAGCGCCCCCAGCCGCAGCCACGCCTGGAGTTGGTACACCAAGGGCAGCAAAGGCTTCCTGCTGCCGATGGAGGTGGAGCTGAAAACCCACGCCGTCAACCAGCTGCCGGGGGTGTATAACCTGGGCGTGCTGTTCACCAACGCGCGCCAGAGCGATCTTTATGAAGGGGTATCCGGCGGGCCGGGCGCCAGCGATCCGCAGGGCTATCGCAGCCACGATCGCACCTGGTTCCTGTATACCGGTTTCAACCAGCAGGTGACGCGCCATGCGGATGACGTCAACCGTGGCCTGAGCGTGTTCTACAGCCTGGGGCTAGGGGATCAGCGCAGCAACTACCTGCACTGGTCCACTTCGACCGGCATCCGCTATCGCGGGCTGTTCGATGCGCGGCCGGACGACTGGCTGGGGCTGGGCGTTTCGGTAGTGAAACTGAGCGACCGCTATAAAGACAATCAGCGTTACCTCAACGAGATGAGCGGCATCAGCGATTATCACGATCCGAACTACCGGCCGGTGCCGGGCCACTCGGTGACGGCGGAGCTGTACTACCGCGTTAACGTCACGCCGTGGCTGCAGCTGCAGCCGGGCCTGCAATACTGGCATCATCCGGCGGGCGTCAGCGAAACGCAGGACGCCTGGGTGACGGCGTTGAAAACGGTGGTGACCTTCTGATCAGGCCGCGTCGTTCTCGCGGTAGCGCCGGCGTGCGTGCTCAAACCAGCTGGCCGGCACGTTGTGCGGCGGCTGCTGTAATCTGAGCAGCCCCTGTTCGACGATATGGCTGGCCTGGCGCCACAGCGTCGGGTCGCCTTCGGTCAGCACTTCCAGCAGGCGCTGTTTCTCGATCAGATAGGTTTGGGCGAAGTGGCTGTCGTAGTCCAGCAGCGAGCGGGTGTTGTCGATCAGATCCGCCAGTTTGATGGTTTTGGCCTGCGGCGATGCGCCGGCGCTGTGGCGCCGATCGCGGTTTTTACGCTCGAAGCGGTTGCCGTCCTCGGCGTGGCTGACGTTGGTTAACATCCGCACCAGCTCCGCTACCTGCGGCCCAAAGTGGCTTTCGATATCGCCGAGGGTGGTGGGCGTGTCTTCCACCGTGTCATGCAGCCAGGCGGCCGCCAGCATCTCTTCGGTGTGCGGCACGCTGCGTACCAGCTCCATGACCGCCTGCGGGTGGACGATGTACGGATCGTTGGTGTATTTGCGGCGCTGATCGATGGCCGCATGCGCCTTGGTGGCGTAGCGGCGCGCGCGTTCTGCAAGCGTATTCGTCATTTCCTTTCCCTCCCGGCATCCTCTGCATGAAAAAAATGTAGCATACCTCACAAGAAATAGCTTGCGATTACATCGTGCGCTATCTATATTCACTCACATGAAAAGCACCGATACCGAACAACCCAACGCGAAGAACCTGCTGCTGCTCGATCAGCAGCTCTGTTTCGCGCTGTACTCCGCCAACCTGGCGCTGCACAAAGTCTACCGCAAGCTGTTGAATCAGCTCGAGCTCACCTACCCGCAGTATCTGGTGATGATGGTGCTGTGGGAACGCGATCGGGTGACGGTATCGGATATCGGCGAGCGGCTGTTCCTCGATTCCGCCACGCTGACGCCGCTGCTGAAACGGCTGGAAACCGCCGGTTTGCTGGTGCGCTATCGCGCCACTACCGACGAGCGCCAGGTGATCATCGCGCTCACCGAAGCCGGCCGCGCGCTGCGTGAACGGGCGCAGTCGGTGCCCGAGGCGGTGATGTGCGCCACCGACTGCAGCCTGGACGAGATCGTCTCGCTCAAACAGCAGCTGGAAAAGCTGCGCGGCAGCCTGATCGATCAGATTTGACCCACCGACGCCGGACGCAAGAACGGCAGGGGTGGTCTACACTGGTTAATAAGCGTCAAAAATAAGTAGTGCACGATTTAATCGTAAAAGATATATATGTGACCGGCTACCCCTCGCGGGGGCCGTTGTCATCTCGCCAACCAGCAAGAAGGAATGAACGATGTCTATTGAGAAAGTGGTTTACCGCGCTCACGCCACCGCAACCGGCGGCCGCGACGGCCGTGCAACCTCCTCCGACGGCGTGTTGGACGTGAAACTGGGCGTACCGAAAGAGATGGGCGGCGCCGGCGGCGAAGTCACCAACCCCGAGCAGCTGTTCGCCGCCGGTTACTCGGCCTGTTTCCTCGGCGCGTTGAAGTTTGTCGCGGCGAAAGAAAAGGTCAAAATCCCGGCCGAAGCGAAGATCGACGGCACCGTCGGCATCGGTGAAATCCCGAACGGCTTCGGCATCGAAGTGCAGCTGGATATTTCGCTGCCGGGCATCGAGCGCAGCGTGGCGGAAGATCTGGTGAAAAAGGCGCACGTGGTGTGCCCGTATTCCAACGCCACCCGCGGCAATATCGACGTTACGCTGAACGTTAAGTAAGTTTTTTGCCGACACCATGGAAAAAATGGAGGGTTTATCCCTCCATTTTCTTTGATATCCCGTCTGAAAAGTGCTCAAAAAAGCGGTAAATTTTGCCCGTTTTGTGAGAATTCTCTTGATTATTACTCGCAAAATAACGCTTATTGCCGGTTGGCTGAACCAGAAGCCGCAATCAGTGTCTGACTGAGTCAGAACCGCTACACCGTCCCCGGAGCCACCGCGTTACATGAACAAAGTTAAATCGCTATCACAGCAGAATTTATCGTTATTGTTAGCGATCTATATCGGCATCTTTCTAAACCTGTCCGTTTTTTATCGCCGTTTTGATTCGCTGGCGCACGGCATTCAGGGAATTAAGCTTATTTCGGCGGTGACGGAAGTCATCGCTATCGTCCTGTTCACGTTCTTCATCATGCGGCTGGTATCGCTCGGCGGCCGGCTGTTTTATCGCATCGTCGCCTCGCTGCTGGTGCTGATTTCGGTTGCCGCCAGCTACTACATGACGTTTTTCAACGTGGTGATCGGCTACGGCATCGTGGTGTCGGTGATGACCACCGATATCGATCTGTCGAAAGAGGTGGTGGGCCTGCATTTCGTGCTGTGGATGGTGGCGCTCAGCGCCTTGCCGCTGCTGCTGATCTGGAAAAACAGCCTGCGCTTCACCCTGATCGAACAGCTGAAAACCCCCGGTCACCGCATCAAACCGCTGCTGGTGTTGTTGGCGGTGGTAGCGTTGGTCTGGCTGCCGCTGCGCATGCTGGACGACGAGCAAAGCGTGCAGGAGAAGCTCGCCAACGTCGATCTGCCGAGCTACGGCGGCGTGGTGGCGCACTCGTACCTGCCGTCTAACTGGCTGTCGGCGCTGGGGCTGTTCGCCTATACCCGCTATGACGAAAGTCAGGATCAGAGCACGCTGTTCGATCCGGGCAAACACTTTACCTATGTGCCGCCGGCGGACATCGACGATACCTACGTGGTGTTCATCATCGGCGAGACCACGCGCTGGGATCACATGGGCATGCTGGGCTACGAGCGCGACACTACCCCGCGCCTGTCGAAAGAGAAGAATCTGGTGGCGTTCCGCGGCGAGTCGTGCGACACCGCCACCAAGCTGTCGCTGCGCTGCATGTTCGTGCGCGAAGGCGGCACCGAGGACAACCCGCAGCGCACGCTGAAAGAGCAAAACGTGTTCGCGGTGATGAAGGAACTGGGCTTCTCTTCCGAGCTGTTCGCCATGCAGAGTGAGGTGTGGTTCTACAACAACACCGAGGTGAACAACTATTCGTTCCGCGAGATGATCGCGTCCGAGAAGCGCAACGACGGCAAGGCGGTCGACGATATGCTGCTGGTGGACGAAATGAAGGAGTCGCTGGCGCGTTATCCGAAGGGCAAACACCTGGTGATCCTGCATACCAAAGGCTCGCACTACCTGTACTCGCAGCGTTATCCGCGCAGCTATGCGCGCTATCAGCCGGAGTGCATGGGGGTGGATGACTCCTGCACCAAGGCGCAGCTGATCAACGCCTTCGACAATACGGTGCTGTATACCGACAGCTTTATCAGTAATGTGATCGACCAGGTGCGGGACAAGAAGGCCATCGTGTTCTATGCCGCCGATCACGGCGAGTCGATCGGCGAGAATACGCACCTGCACGGCACGCCGCGCGAAATGGCGCCGCCGGAACAATTCCGCGTGCCGATGATGGTGTGGGCGTCGGACAAGTTCCTCGAGAACCCGCAGCACCTCAGCGCCTTTGAGCAACTGCAGGCGCAGCAACGCATCGGCAGAACGCATCGCCACGTCGAGCTGTTCGACACCATCCTCGGTTGCCTCGGCTACACCTCGCCGAACGGCGGCATCGTGGATAAAAACAACTGGTGCCATCTCCCGCAGAATAAAACGGCACCTGCCAGCCTGTAATCCCTCCCGCCGGGTGCCTTGCGCACCCGGTAATTTCCGCCAATACATTCTCTTCATCAATTATTCCGGTGTGTGCATACGGTATACTTGCGCACTTCCCCTTCTAACCGGAGATTTCCATGACCCTGCGCGTGGCGTTTATCGACGATCATGACATTGTGCGTTCGGGCTTTGTGCAGCTGCTGTCGCTGGAGGCCGATATTCAGGTAGTGGGCGAGTTCAGCAGCGCGGCGCAGGCGCGCGCCGGCCTGCCGGGGCTGGAGGCGGAAATCTGCATTTGCGACATTTCGATGCCCGACGGCAGCGGGTTGGATCTGCTGGCGGACATTCCCTCCGGCATCCGCGTGGTGATGCTGTCGATGCACGATAATCCGGCGCTGGTGGAAATGGCGCTGGAACGCGGCGCCAGCGGCTTTCTCTCCAAGCGCTGCAAGCCGGAAGATCTGATCACCGCCGTGCGCACCGTCGCCGGCGGCGGCGTCTATCTGATGCCGGAAATCGCCCAGCAGCTGGCGCGGGTGAAGGTGGATCCGTTGACCCGCCGCGAGCGCGAGATCGCGCTATTGCTGGCGCAGGGCCAGGAGGTGCGCGAGATCGCCGCCGCGCTGGGGCTGTCGCCGAAGACGGTGCATGTGCATCGCGCCAACCTGTTCGCCAAGCTGGGCATCACCAATAACGTTGAGCTGGCCAGACGGATGCTGAACCTGTGACGCAGCGTCTGATCACCCAGCTGGCGCTGTTCTTCATTTATGCCGCCAGCGCATTTTGCCTGTGGGGCATTGGCACCGCGCTGATCGACCCGCCCTGGCAGGCGCTGTTGCTGTTCCCGTTCGGCCTGCGCATGGGCATTTTGCTGCAGAGCCCGTACCGTTTCTGGCCGGGGATCCTGCTGGCCGACCTGCTGCTGATGGCGCTGCTGGCGGACCAGTACGGCTACGGCCCGGCGCTGTGGGCGTCGGTGGCGGTGCTGGTGCTGACGGTGCTGCTCAGCCTGTTGGCCTCGCCGTGGCTGCTGCGCCATCAGCAGAGCGACAGCGAATGGCGCTGGCCGCTGTTGCAGGGCGCGGTGGTCGCCGCCGCCGCTTTGCTGCAGGCGCTTGTGTGGCAGCTGGTGAGCGGCGAAGGCGCCCGCGCGCTGCTGCTCGGCCTGACCGGCGGTTTCACCATCGCGCCGACCTGCCTGCTGTTGTGGCACTATCTGGCGCGCCAAATCTGGGTGCCGCTGGAGCCGGGGCTGATCCACAAGCCGGTGGAGCTGCGCCTGGGCCACCTGGCCAGTTATCTGCTGCTGTTTGCATTCAGCATCTGGCTGCAGCAGCAGGTTAACGCCGCCGAGCTGCGCCGCTTTGCGCCTTTCTGCCTGGCGATCCCGATCGTGTTCATGTCTTACCGTTATGGCTGGCAGGGCGCGCTGTTGGCGACGCTGCTCAACGGCGTGGCGTTGATGGTCAACGAGCCGCCGCAGCCCGAGTCGCACCGCGACTTGCTGTTGTCGCTGCTGGCCCAGAGCCTGACCGGGCTGCTGCTGGGCGCCGGTATTCAGCGCCAGCGCGAACTGAATCAGCAGCTGCGGCTGCGGCTGGCGGAGAACCGGCAGCTGGCCCGGGCGCTGGTGACGGCGGAGGAACAAACCCGGCGCGAGGTGGCGCGCGAGCTGCACGATGAAGTGGGGCAGACCATCACCGTGATCCGCACACAGGCCAGCATCGTTAAACGCCTGGCGCCGGAGCCGGCGGTGATCGGCTGCGCCGACACCATCGATGCGTTAGCGCTGCGGGTCTACGATGGGGTGCACGATGTGCTGACCCAGCTGTGGCCGGCGGCGCTGAACAACCTGCCGCTGTCGGCGGCGGTGGCGGCGATGCTGCGGGAGTCGCTGCCGCAGGACGCCTCGTTGGTGAGCAGCATGCAGTGGCAGGTGCCGGACGAACTGCTGGATGAAACGCTGAAAATCACGCTGTACCGGGTGTGCCAGGAAGGGGTGACCAATGTGTGCCGCCACGCCGGCGCCAGCCGCCTGGAATTGGACGCGCGTCTGCAGCCGCGCAAAGGCGCCGCGCCGCAGATTGCCTTGACCATCCGCGATAACGGCGTGGGCTTCGATGCGGACCACCATCAGCCGGGGTACGGCCTGCGCGGCATGCAGGAGCGCATCAGCGCTCTCGGCGGCAGCCTGCGGCTCACCTCTGAGCGGGGCGCCTGTTTGAGTGTGATCTTGCCCACAGTTTCACCGGCGCAAGCGCAAAACTAGGAAAAACTCCTAACCGCGTCGGGAATCCGGCGTAAGCCTCCCGCGCGCGCGGGGAGCATCATAGCGGCACTTTATTCAATCCTCTGAGGTTCCACATGTGGTCTTTCCTTAAAAGCCGCCCGGATGCGCCGCAGGTCACCGATCAACGGCAGATCGACGCCAGCTACAAGTACTGGCGCATCCAGCTGATGTGCACCATGTACATCGGCTACGCCGCGTTTTACTTCACGCGCAAAAGCTTCAACTTCATCATGCCGGCGATGCTGAGCGATCTGGGCCTGACGATGTCCGACGTCGGCATCCTCGGCACGCTGTTCTACATCACCTACGGCTGCTCGAAATTCATTTCCGGCATGATCAGCGATCGCTCCAACCCGCGTTACTTTATGGGGCTGGGCCTGATCATGACCGGGGTGCTGAATATCTTCTTCGGCCTCAGTTCGTCGCTGCTGATGCTCGGCACGCTGTGGATCCTCAATGCCTTCTTCCAGGGTTGGGGCTGGCCGCCGTGCTCCAAAATCCTCACCAGCTGGTATTCGCGCTCCGAGCGCGGCAGCTGGTGGGCGATTTGGAACACTTCGCACAACGTTGGCGGCGCGCTGATCCCGCTGCTGGTGGGCTTTATCTCGCTGCACTTCAGCTGGCGTTACGGCATGATCATTCCCGGCATCATCGGCGTGGTGCTCGGCCTGCTGATGTGCTGGCGCCTGCGCGACAAGCCCTCCACCCTGGGGCTGCCGAGCGTCGGCAAATGGCGCAACGACGCCATGGAGCTGGTGCAGGAATCGGAAGGCCAGGGGCTGAGCAACCGCGAGATCATCAAGCGCTACGTGCTGACCAACAAGTACATCTGGCTGCTGGCGGTCTCTTACGTGCTGGTGTACATCGTGCGCACCGCGATCAACGACTGGGGCAACCTCTACCTGACGCAGGAAAAGGGCTATTCGCTGATGACCGCCAACTCGGCCATTTCGCTGTTTGAAGTGGGCGGCTTTATCGGTTCGCTGGTGGCCGGTTGGGGTTCCGACAAGCTGTTCCGCGGCAACCGCGGCCCGATGAACCTGATCTTCGCCATCGGCATCTTCCTGTCGGTGGCGGCGCTGTGGCTGATGCCGGGCGTCACCTACCTGCTGCAGGCCTGCTGCTTCTTCGCCATCGGCTTCTTCATCTTCGGCCCGCAGATGCTGATCGGCATGGCGGCGGCGGAGTGCTCGCATAAAGATGCGGCGGGCGCGGCGACCGGTTTCGTCGGCCTGTTCGCCTACCTGGGCGCGGCGCTGTCCGGCTACCCGATCGCGCGGGTGATGGAAATCTGGCACTGGAACGGTTTCTTTGTGGTGATTTCCATCGCCGCCTGCCTGTCGGCGCTGTTCCTGCTGCCGTTCCTGCGTGCGCAGACGCCGGTGCTGAAAACCGCCAAAGCCTGAGTAAAATGCGCTGCGCAACCCCCGGCGCAGCGCATTATGGCGCTTTTATCACCACTTGAAATGCAGGGGAAAAAAAGTGATTGACGCCTATAACCGCCAGCAGTAAGATGCGCCCCGCATCGGCGAGTAGCGCAGCTTGGTAGCGCAACTGGTTTGGGACCAGTGGGTCGGAGGTTCGAATCCTCTCTCGCCGACCACCATTCGAAAAACCTGCTTTTTAAAGCAGGTTTTTTTTCGCCTGCGGTTTATGAGGATGAGTACCTCCGCAGGAGGTTCGAGCCTCGCGAAGCGAGACAACGTTGCTTTAGCAACGGCCCGCAGGGCGCGCATCAACGATGCGCGTAATCCTCTCTCGCCGACCACCATTCGAAAAACCTGCTTTTAAAGCAGGTTTTTTTTCGCCTGCGGTTTATGAGGATGAGCACCTCCTACGATACGACCGGCTTCGCTTTATGGCACGTGTCAATCCGCCAGCCTCGTGAAATATATTTATCCTTTACGCTTAATTAATTCAAACTCCTTATTCCAGTTAGGTTCTTTTTCTCATATTTAAATAAATTCACTCTTGCTGAATAAAACCCAGTTGATAGCGCTCTTGTTTTTACGCCTTTTTTATTTATAGTCTGAATGTACGCGGCGGGAATGATTTTTTTCCGTTACGTGGAAAAACGCTGTTTTTATTTGTTGACTTTAATCTTCGTGGATTATTGCGGAATTTTTTCGCTTCGGCAATGCGTAGCGACGATTAACTCTTTTATGTTTATCCTCTCGGAATAAAGGAATCAGTTATGCGCAAATTTAATAAACCGCTGTTGGCGCTGTTGATCGGCAGCACGCTGTGTTCCGCGGCGCAGGCCGCCGCGCCGGGCAAGCCGACCATCGCCTGGGGCAACACCAAGTTCGCCATCGTTGAAGTTGACCAGGCGGCTACCGCTTATAATAATTTGGTGAAGGTAAAAAATGCCGCCGATGTTTCCGTCTCCTGGAATTTATGGAATGGCGACGCGGGCACGACGGCCAAGATTTTATTAAATGGCAAAGAGGCGTGGAGCGGCCCTTCAACCGGTTCTTCCGGTACGGCGAATTTTAAAGTCAATAAAGGCGGCCGTTATCAAATGCAGGTGGCATTGTGCAATGCCGACGGCTGCACCGCCAGCGACGCCACTGAAATTGTGGTGGCCGACACCGACGGCAGCCATTTGGCGCCGTTGAAAGAGCCGCTGCTGGAAAAGAATAAACCGTATAAACAGAATTCCGGCAAAGTGGTCGGTTCTTATTTCGTCGAGTGGGGGGTTTACGGGCGCAATTTCACCGTCGATAAGATCCCGGCGCAAAACCTGACCCACCTGCTGTACGGCTTTATCCCAATCTGCGGCGGCAACGGCATCAACGACAGCCTGAAAGAGATTGAAGGCAGCTTCCAGGCGCTGCAGCGCTCCTGCCAGGGCCGCGAGGATTTCAAAGTCTCCATCCACGATCCGTTCGCCGCGCTGCAAAAAGCGCAGAAGGGCGTCACCGCCTGGGATGACCCCTATAAGGGCAACTTTGGCCAGCTGATGGCGCTGAAGCAGGCGCGTCCCGATCTGAAAATCCTGCCGTCGATCGGCGGCTGGACGTTGTCCGACCCGTTCTTCTTCATGGGCGACAAGGTGAAGCGCGATCGCTTCGTCGGCTCGGTGAAAGAGTTCCTGCAGACCTGGAAGTTCTTCGACGGCGTGGATATCGACTGGGAATTCCCGGGCGGCAAAGGCGCCAACCCGAATCTGGGCAGCCCTCAGGACGGGGAAACTTATGTGCTGCTGATGAAAGAACTGCGGGCGATGCTGGATCAGCTGTCGGCGGAAACCGGCCGCAAGTATGAGCTGACCTCCGCCATCAGCGCCGGCAAGGACAAGATCGACAAGGTGGCATACAACGTCGCGCAGAACTCGATGGATCACATCTTCCTGATGAGCTACGACTTCTACGGCGCCTTCGATCTGAAAAACCTGGGGCATCAGACCGCGCTGAATGCGCCGGCCTGGAAACCGGACACCGCCTACACCACGGTGAACGGTGTGAATGCGCTGCTGGCGCAGGGCGTCAAGCCGGGCAAGATCGTCGTCGGCACCGCCATGTATGGCCGCGGTTGGACCGGGGTGAACGGCTACCAGAACAACATTCCGTTCACCGGCACCGCCACCGGGCCGGTCAAAGGCACCTGGGAGAACGGCATCGTGGACTACCGCCAGATCGCCAGCCAGTTCATGAGCGGCGAGTGGCAGTACACCTACGACGCCACGGCGGAAGCGCCTTACGTGTTCAAACCTTCCACCGGCGATCTGATCACCTTTGACGATGCCCGCTCGGTGCAGGCCAAAGGCAAGTACGTGTTGGATAAGCAGCTGGGCGGCCTATTCTCCTGGGAGATCGACGCGGACAACGGCGATATTCTCAACAGCATGAACGCCAGCCTGGGCAACAGCGCCGGCGTTCAATAATCGGTTGCAGTGCGTTGCCGGGGGATATCCTTTCGCCCCCGGCTTTTTCGCCGCCGAAAGTTTTTTTACGCCGCACAGATTGTGGGCCTGCCCGGCGAAAAATGCGCTCATCGGACTCACCCTTTTGGGTAATCCTTCAGCATTTCCTTCTGTCTTTAACGGCGATCACAAAAATAACCGTTCAGATATTCATCGTTCAGCAACAAAGTTTTGGGGTTTTTTAGCGGAGTTTAAAACCAGTAAATTTATCAGGGTCAGACCAATGCGCTAAAAATGACCGCTTAGCATAAATTTTCATGCTGGAACTGTTAACAAAAGGTTTTTTTTATGTTTGTTTGCTGTTTCTCACAGTCTGCGTAAATCCCCACTGGTTATATTGACGACACCCCAAACAGTTGGCAACTTGATAGCCTCAGGGGTAAGAGCGAGAGTTGTTTGAGTGAATTCCACGCGCTCAGACGTCCCCGTCGCGATGCGTTCCATCCGGCATCCTCTCATCGTACGCCTTCTGCCTTCGGGCGCTGACCGCACAGGCCACGCAATAAAAAATACAGGTCTGGCGGCAATTACACACATCACATCACACAATGGAGCACTAACGATGACACGTTCCTTGGGTAAATCGGGGGTTCTGAAATTCGGCATTGGGCTGATCGCGCTGACCGTGGCGGCCAGCGTACAGGCCAAGACGTTGGTTTACTGTTCTGAAGGTTCCCCGGAAGGGTTCAACCCGCAGCTGTTCACCTCCGGCACCACCTACGACGCCAGTTCGGTACCGATCTACAACCGCCTGGTCGAATTCAAAGTCGGCACCACCGAACTGCAGCCGGGCCTGGCTGAGAAGTGGGACGTCAGCGAAGACGGCAAAACCTATACCTTCCACCTGCGCAAAGGCGTGAAGTGGCAGAGCAGCAAAGATTTCAAACCGACGCGCGACTTCAACGCCGACGACGTGGTGTTCTCCTTCGAACGCCAGTTGGATGCCAATAACGCCTACCACAAAGTGTCCGGCGGCAGTTACGAATACTTTGAAGGCATGGACATGCCGAAGCTGATCGCCAAGATCGAAAAAGTAGACGACAACACCGTGCGTTTCGTGCTGAACCGCCCGGAGGCGCCGTTCCTGGCTGACCTGGGCATGGACTTCGCGTCCATCCTGTCCGCCGAATACGCTGACGTCATGATGAAAGCCGGTACGCCGGAAAAAGTCGACCTGAACCCGATCGGCACCGGCCCGTTCCAGCTGCTGCAATACCAGAAAGACTCCAAAATCCTGTACAAGGCGTTCGACGGTTTCTGGGGCACCAAGCCGAAGATCGATCGTCTGGTGTTCTCCATCACGCCTGACGCTTCCGTGCGTTACGCCAAGCTGCAGAAAAACGAATGCCAGGTGATGCCGTTCCCGAACCCGGCCGATATCGCCCGCATGAAGCAGGACAAATCCATCAACCTGATGGAGCAGCCGGGGCTGAACGTGGGTTACCTGTCGTTCAACACCGAGAAAAAACCGCTGGATAACGTGAAGGTGCGTCAGGCGTTGACCATGGCGGTCAACAAGCAGGCGATCATCGACGCGGTTTATCAGGGCGCGGGCCAGGCGGCCAAGAACCTGATCCCGCCGACCATGTGGGGCTATAACGACGCGGTGCAGGATTACGCTTACGATCCGGCCAAGGCGAAAGAACTGCTGAAAGAAGCGGGCATGGCCGATGGTTTCAGCATCGACCTGTGGGCGATGCCGGTACAGCGTCCTTACAACCCGAACGCGCGCCGCATGGCGGAAATGATCCAGGCCGACTGGGCCAAGATCGGCGTGAAAGCCAAAATCGTGACCTATGAGTGGGGTGAATACCTCAAGCGCGCCAAAGCGGGCGAGCACCAGACGGTGATGATGGGCTGGACCGGCGACAACGGGGATCCGGACAACTTCTTCGCCACGCTGTTCAGCTGCGCGGCGGCAAAAGACGGCTCCAACTACTCCCGCTGGTGCTACAAGCCGTTTGAAGATCTGATTCAACCGGCGCGCGCCGAGTCCAACCACGACAAACGCATCGAACTGTACAAGCAGGCGCAGGTGGTGATGCACGATCAGGCTCCGGCGCTGATCGTCGCGCACTCCACCGTGTATGAGCCTGTGCGTAAGGAAGTGAAGGGCTACGTCGTGGATCCGCTCGGCAAGCATCACTTCGAGAATGTCTCTGTAGACTGATTCCGACCTAAACCGGAGATGCACGAATGGACTTGCAGGGGCGCAACAGGTTTGCGCCTCTGCTGACCAGTCTCCGGCGTATGGCCGTTGGATCGTTCAAAGGCATGTGAGCGTTAATAAGCCTGGCGGACGATGAGCTGCCGGGCATTGATACAGAGAGTTCGGGATATGTTGCAGTTCATACTCCGACGTTTGGGGTTAGTTATCCCAACGTTTATCGGCATTACATTGCTGACTTTTGCATTCGTCCATATGATCCCCGGCGACCCGGTGACCATCATGGCCGGGGAACGCGGTATCTCCGCCGAGCGCCACGCGCAGCTGATGGCGGAAATGGGGCTGGACAAGCCGCTCTATCAACAATATTTCTCCTACGTGTCCAACGTGCTGCACGGCGATCTGGGCACCTCACTCAAAAGCCGCATCTCCGTCTGGAGCGAGTTCGTTCCGCGCTTTCAGGCCACGCTGGAGCTGGGCCTGTGCGCGATGATCTTCGCGGTGCTGGTGGGCATCCCGGTCGGGGTGCTGGCGGCGGTCAAACGCGGCTCGGTCTTCGACCATACCGCGGTGGGCATCTCGCTGACCGGCTATTCGATGCCGATTTTCTGGTGGGGCATGATGCTGATCATGCTGGTGTCGGTGCAGCTTAACCTGACGCCGGTGTCGGGGCGCATCAGCGACACGGTATTCCTCGACGACAGCCACCCGCTGACCGGCTTCATGCTGATAGACACCCTGATCTGGGGCGAACCGGGCGACTTTATCGATGCGGTGATGCACATGATCCTGCCGGCCATCGTGCTGGGCACCATCCCGCTGGCGGTGATCGTGCGCATGACCCGCTCCTCGATGCTGGAGGTGTTGGGCGAAGACTATATCCGCACCGCGCGCGCCAAGGGCGTGAGCCGCATGCGGGTGATCGTCGTTCACGCGCTGCGCAACGCGCTGCTGCCGGTGGTGACGGTGATCGGGCTGCAGGTCGGCACCATGCTGGCCGGCGCCATTCTGACCGAAACCATCTTCTCCTGGCCGGGTCTGGGCCGCTGGCTGATCGATGCGCTGCAGCGCCGTGATTACCCGGTAGTGCAGGGCGGGGTGTTGCTGGTCGCCTGTATGATCATTCTGGTTAACCTGCTGGTAGACGTGCTCTACGGCGTGGTCAACCCGCGTATTCGCCACAAGAAATAAGGGGCGCTCTCATGTCTCAAATCACTGAGTCTGCAGTTAAAGGTGCGCCGAAGCCGATGACCCCGTTTCAGGAGTTCTGGCACTATTTCAAGCGCAATAAAGGGGCCGTGGTCGGCCTGGTGTATATCGTTTTGATGCTGGTGATCGCGCTCGGCGCCGGGGTGCTGGCGCCGCATGCGCCGGCGGACCAGTTCCGCGACGCGCTGCTCAAGCCGCCGGTGTGGCAGGAGGGCGGCAGTTGGCAATACATCCTGGGCACCGACGACGTGGGCCGCGACGTGCTGTCGCGCCTGATGTACGGCGCGCGCCTGTCGCTGCTGGTCGGTTGTCTGGTGGTAGTGTTGTCGCTGGTCATGGGCGTGGTGTTCGGCCTGCTGGCCGGCTACTTCGGCGGCGCGGTGGACGCGGTGATCATGCGCGTCGTCGACATCATGCTGGCCCTGCCGAGCCTGCTGCTGGCGCTGGTGCTGGTGGCGGTATTCGGACCGTCGATCGTCAACGCCTCGCTGGCGCTCACCTTCGTCGCCTTGCCGCACTATGTGCGTCTGACGCGCGCGGCGGTGCTGGCGGAGGTGAACCGCGATTACGTCACCGCTTCGCGGGTGGCGGGCGCCGGCGCGCTGCGTCAGATGTTCGTCAATATTCTGCCTAACTGCCTGGCGCCCTTGATCGTTCAGGCTTCTCTCGGTTTCTCGAACGCCATTCTCGACATGGCCGCTCTCGGCTTTCTGGGCATGGGCGCGCAACCGCCGACGCCGGAGTGGGGCACCATGCTCTCCGACGTGTTGCAGTTCGCGCAAAGCGCCTGGTGGGTAGTGACCTTCCCCGGCCTGGCGATCCTGCTGACGGTGCTGGCATTCAACCTGATGGGGGACGGTTTGCGTGACGCTCTCGACCCCAAACTCAAGCAGTAACAGAGGACGAGAGAGATGGCGTTATTGAATGTAGACAAGCTTTCGGTGCACTTCGGTGACGAAGGCACCCCGTTCCGCGCGGTAGACCGCATCAGTTACAGCGTGGATCAAGGTCAGGTGGTCGGCATCGTCGGCGAATCCGGCTCCGGCAAATCCGTCAGTTCGCTGGCGATCATGGGCCTGATCGATTTTCCCGGCAAAGTGATGGCCGACAAGCTGGAGTTCAACGGCCAGGACTTGCGCAAGATCTCCGAAAAAGAGCGCCGCCAGCTGGTGGGCTCCGAAGTGGCGATGATCTTCCAGGATCCGATGACCAGCCTGAACCCGTGCTACACCGTCGGTTATCAGATTATGGAGGCGCTGAAGGTGCATCAGGGCGGCAACCGCCGCACTCGCCGCCAGCGCGCTATCGACCTGCTGACGCAGGTGGGGATTCCCGATCCGGCCTCGCGGCTGGACGTGTACCCGCACCAGCTTTCCGGCGGCATGAGCCAGCGCGTGATGATCGCCATGGCTATCGCCTGTCGGCCGAAGCTGCTGATCGCCGATGAGCCGACGACCGCGCTCGACGTGACCATCCAGGCGCAGATCATCGAACTGCTGCTGGATCTGCAGCAGCGCGAGAACATGGCGCTGTTGCTCATCACCCACGATCTGGCGCTGGTGGCGGAAGCGGCGCATCACATTATCGTGATGTACGCCGGCCAGGTGGTGGAATCCGGCAAAGCGGCGGAGATTTTCCGCGCGCCGCGCCACCCGTACACCCAGGCGCTGCTGCGCGCGCTGCCGGAGTTCGCCGCCGACAAGGCGCGGCTGGCTTCGCTGCCGGGCGTGGTGCCGGGCAAATACGATCGCCCGACCGGCTGCCTGCTCAATCCGCGTTGTCCGTACGCCAACGAGCGCTGCCGTAACGAGGAGCCGGAACTGCGCAGCATTCCCGGCCGTCAGGTTAAATGTCACACACCGCTGGATGATGCGGGGAGGCCGACCGTATGAGCCAGAATCAACCTTTACTGCAGGCGATCGACCTGAAAAAGCATTACCCGGTGAAAAAGGGCCTGTTCGCGCCGGAGCGGCTGGTCAAGGCGCTGGACGGCGTCTCCTTCACTCTGGAGCGCGGTAAAACGCTGGCGGTGGTCGGTGAGTCGGGCTGCGGCAAATCCACGCTTGGTCGCCTGCTGACGATGATCGAAGTACCGACCGGCGGCGAGCTGTACTACCAGGGACAGGATCTGCTGAAGCCGGACGTTTCCGCCGAGAAATTGCGGCGCCAGAAGATCCAAATCGTGTTCCAGAATCCTTACGGATCGCTCAACCCGCGCAAGAAGGTCGGGCAGATCCTCGAGGAGCCGCTGTTGATCAACACCTCGCTCAGCGCCGCCGAACGGCGGGAAAAAGCGCTGGAGATGATGGCGAAGGTCGGCCTGAAGACCGAGCATTACGATCGCTATCCGCACATGTTCTCCGGCGGCCAGCGTCAGCGTATCGCCATCGCCCGCGGACTGATGTTGAATCCGGACGTGGTGATCGCCGATGAGCCGGTGTCGGCGTTGGACGTGTCGGTGCGCGCGCAGGTGCTGAACCTGATGATGGATCTGCAGCAGGAGCTGGGGCTGTCCTACGTGTTCATCTCGCACGATCTGTCGGTGGTGGAACACATCGCCGATGAAGTGATGGTGATGTACCTGGGCCGCTGCGTGGAAAAGGGCAGCAAAGAGGCGATCTTCAACAACCCGCGCCATCCATACACCCAGGCGCTGCTGTCGGCGACGCCGCGGTTGAACCCGGATATGCGCCGCGAGCGCATCAAGCTGACCGGCGAACTGCCCAGCCCGATGAACCCGCCGCCGGGCTGCGCATTCAATGCCCGCTGCCGCCGCGCCTTCGGCACCTGCGTACAGCTGCAGCCGCAGCTGAAGCAGTACGGTGAGCAGATGGTGGCCTGTTTTGCGGTCGATCAGGACGAACATCCGGGGGCGTAAAGCGTCGGATTTCACCGCATAAACCCACGCCGGCTTAACGCCGGCGTTTTTTATTATTTAATCAATCAGTTAATCGAATCGCTTTTCGGGGCGTTATTGAATGCTTAACGAAAATCTGACGAATGCTTATTTTTATAGGAATTTTCGCAATGAATTAATAAGCGAATAAAAAATTTAACGGGAGGTGAGTAATAATATTTTTGCCAGACGTTTAACTTCGCCTTTTGTCGGACTTGTTCAATAAAAAAAGCACGCCGTCGGCGTGCTTTGGGTCGATAAGGCCGCGCTTATTGCGGATAAGGCACCCAATCGCCGCCGTTCAGGCGAATGTATGGTTTCCCCTGATATTGCATCACGATGGCGTTGTCGTTTTCGGAGATGACCGGCGTCTGCGGCAGCCCTTGCGTCAGCGCCTGCCAGTCGACGCTGGACTCGCTGAAGACTTTGCCGTCCACCAGACGTGATACCAGCTCCGACAGCGCCAGATAGCTGCTCGGCGTTTTGACCTGCAGCGGGCTGCCCTGATGCGGCGCCTTCATACCGATCAGTTTGATGCCGACTGGCGTATGGGTGATGTTCGGGCTGGGGATATCGCGCAGGCCGGACATTTGCATCTTGTCACCCACCAACGCCGCGCCGTGCTCGGGCACGATCACCACCACCACTTTGCGGCCGGATTTTTCCAGCTGATCGAGGAAGGTGTTCAGCTGATCGAACAGCTTCTGCGCGCGCGGCTGATAGTCGGCGCTCTTGTTAGAGCCGACGAAGCGGTTGCCGTCGTGCAGCGGAATGACGTTGAAGAAGGTGGCGGTGCGGGCGTCTCCGGCTTTTTGCTGCTGATCCAGCCAGCGGGTCAGCAATTCCAGATCGTTATAAATCGGCTCGCCGTCGAACGACGTCAGCTCGTTGCCGACGCCGGCCTGCGACATCAGCGGCGCCTGCATATCCCCCTGTTCACGCAGCTCTTTCAGGAAGTTGCCGAACACCCCGGAGTGATCGAGCATCAGCTGTTCCTTGAAGCCGAGCTTCGCCAGGTTGTCGAACAGGTAACACTGCTGGTTCACCGGCTGGTACAGATCGTGATGCGAAAGCTGGCCGCAGCTGGCGCGCAGCAACCGTATGGCCGCCGGGCCGCTGTAGGCGGTGGCCGAGTTGAAGCTGTCGAACATGATATCCATCTTCGACCACAGCGGATGATTCTGCAGGTTGACCGCCTCCATATCGGCCCAGGCCAGCGAGCAGATGTTGATCACCAACAGATCGAACGGTTGGGCGTCGGCGGGCAAAGTGGCCGGGAACGCGGTGGCGCGGCCTTTTTCCCGCTCGTAGAACTGGTTCAGATAGGCCGTCAGGTTGGCGCTGGTCGGCGGCAGGCTGTCTGCCGGCGCATTATCTCCTGCCGTCGGCGCGGCCGTGGCCGGCGTGCCGGCGCCGCCGGCGGCAGCCGTGGAACTGGCGGGCAGCAGTGAGACCGCCGGCCCGGCGATGTTGACGATATTGAGCCACACCAGCGCGGCCACGGTGAACACCGTAACGCGCACCCACTGGGCGACGAACAGGTAGGCGATAAGCAACACGAAGGCGGCGCCGACCATCTGCCAGTTGATAAAGCGGCTGACCAGCTCCAGCAGGTACTGGGCGCTGAAGCCGGCCAACTGAGAGCCCTGGCTGAGAATGCTGTTGATGCCCGGCAGCCAGGTATCGTGGTAGAACAACGCGATGCCGATCGGGATGGCGAGGTAATGGCGCCAGCGGTGCAGCCGCAGCGAGGGGATCGGCATCAGCAGATAGGCCATGAACACCAGGTTCGGCAGCGCGTGGAAATTCAGGTAGCCGAACCACAGCAGGGCGAATTTCGCCAGAAAGTAGAGGTTCCAGCCACCCAGCCCGCGCCAGTAGCGCCACAGAGCGTTATCGGATTGCGTATTTGTGTTTGGATTCATGGCTGCTTCTTATGACGTTTAATCTGGGAGGATGAGCCTGTGCGCACCCATAAACCGGCGGATTTCAAATAGCGCGGCGATAACAACAGGTTTTGCCAGTATTGACGCAAATGCGGAAAACGCCGGTGAAAGGCGTAGCCCAGCGGAATGAAGACCAGCGCGCACAGCAAGATCAGTTGCAGGATGTCGTTAAGGTTCAGCATGCTTTTCCTCCTGCGGGCCAAGCGGCAGCGTGAAAGCGATCGGCTGGCGGCGTTCTGCGGGCTCTGCGGCCGTCACCACGGGGGGCGGCGGCGCGACGCCCGCGGCGCCGGTGGCGGTAAGCTGCCAGCGCCCCTGAGCCATGCGTTTGATTTCCGAAATGATATCGACATCCTGGTGCCACACCACCCGGTTGCTGAAGGCTTCATCCACCGGCAGGCGGAAGATGAACTTCAGTACGGTGTTCAGATCGTTGATGCGGCAGGTGGAGAGGAACAGCACCAGGCGCCCCTGCACCACGGTCATCACGTCGCCGAAACGCCGCAGGTGGCACAGGGTCATCGCCTGTTCGGCGCGCAGGCCGGTGGCCGGGCGCAACGCCACCATCACGCCTTTGCCGTCCTCGGGCAGCAAGGTGTTGGCCATCAGCGAAAGCACCGCCTGGCTAAACGGTTCCGGTCGCATGTAGCCTTTCAGCTGCAGCGGACGCAGCCCGGCCAGCAGCGCATCGATGTCGGCGGGCACGTGACGTGAGAAGCGCTGCCCCTGGATGCCTTCAAGCATGGTCAGAAAACGCGACAGCGGCGCGACGTGCGGCACGATCAGGTTGGCGCCGCAGGCCAGCAGCAGCCGTTCGTCGCTGTAGCGCAGGCTGGCGCTCATCTCGCGCACCGCGATTTTCAGGCCGTTGCCGCGGCTGCGGCGCAGGGTGTGGATTTGGTGCGCCAGATGATCGATTTGGTCGCTTTGATACAATGCGAAAATCAACGTCGCCGAGAGTCTCAGCATGCCGTGCTGCGCCAGTTCGTCGTTGCTCTCCAACAGCTGCCAGTTGGCGGACAGCGGCGGTGCGCCTTCCAGGATGCTGCGCTCGGCCAGATACTGGCCTTCGTCGCTGCGCAAGGCGGTGGGGGAGGGTTGGCTATTTTCCTCCTCGCCCTGCCAACCGCCTTCCGCCGCATACAGCGTCAGCAGCTGATTGGCGTTGATGCCGTTTTCGGTGCTCCACCAGTTCACCAGGTATTGCGCGCTGTCCTGCTGCCATTGCAGGCTGGACAGGCCGTTCAGGATGCGGTGCTGTGTGCTGAGCTGCCCTTTGAGCTTATTGATGCCGCCGCCGTGGCTGAGGATCAATAGCGTACACCCCTGCCGCCGCAGCCAGGCGGCGAGGGTGCGCGTCCATTCGCGCAGTTCTTCGGTGGTGAAGGTTTGCCACAGGCTGGCGTGGGCCAGCAGGATAAGTAAGCGATTTTGCGGCCGCAGGGCGCGCATCAGATCGTCGCTCAACTGCGCCAGCGCGGCTTTTTTCTCCGGTAGTTGATACAGCGGCAGCTTCTGCAAAGCGGGCGCAGCCAGCTCGGCCAGCAGGCGATCGGGTTTGTCTCCGCTGCAGATCAGGGCGAGCTTGCGGGTGGCCGGCTGGGCGGCGATGGCCTGGCGACACAACAGCGCGGCGTCGCTTTGCCTGTCGATATTGATCCAATAAAGCCCGGGGGCCTGCATCACCGACAGCTCTTCCCAAATCTGCCGAATGCCTAGAGAAAAAGAGTGCGCCATAGGATGTGTTCTACTTTCGTTGAAAGCCGACTAAAGGCGTTTATATTTAAAGATAGCCATTTTTACGCTGGCAATAACAAATGTCCGATGGTCTTCAATAATATTTGTTGAGAATCATCTTATTGCCTGTCTCTTTTTGTATCGTTGCTATAGTTAATTAACATAGCCTATTTTCGCCAAGGCGGAAGAATGAATAACGCACCCAGCCATTTTCGTGCAGCGGCGCCGGAGGAGAGCCAGGATGACCTGCAGGCGCTCAGCCAGGCTTTTTCATTACCAAAATTAAGCTATGTCGATATTTCGCGGCAGGAGCGGTTAACGCAAATGATGACGCGCTGGCCGCTGCTGGCCGAATTGGCGCAAAACGCGGGGAGCCACTGATCTATGCCGGCGATCGCGCTGCAAGGGTTGCGGGGTGGGATGGGGACGACGTCAGTCACGGCGGCGCTCGCCTGGGCGTTGCGCCAGCTTGGCGAGTCGGTGCTGGCGATAGACTTTACGCCGGATAATCTGCTACGCCTGCATTTCAACACGCCGTTCGAACTGGCGCGCGGCTGGGCACGCGCGGAACAGGACGGCGGCGGTTGGCGGGAAGGTGCGCTGCGTTATTGCGAAAACCTCGACTTTTTACCGTTTGGCCGCCTGAATGCGGCGGAACGGCTGGAAGTGCAACATCGGTGTCAGGCGCATCCCGATCGCTGGCGCGATAATTTGCGTCAGCTGATGGCCGGCGATCCGCAGCGCTGGATCCTGCTGGACGTCCCGGTCGGGGATGGCGTTTTGGCGCAGCAGGCATTGCAACTGGCCGACAGCGTGTTCGTGCTGTTGAACCCCGACGCCAACTGCCAGGTGCGGCTCCATCAGCAGGCGCTGCCGCACGCAAGTCATTTCCTGATTAACCATTACTCTTCGGCCAGCCGGCTGCAGCAGGATTTGCATCAGCTGTGGCTGCAAACGCTGAGCGGCCTGTTGCCGGTGGTTATCCACCGCGATGAAGCGCTGGCGGAAGCGCTGGCGGCCAAACAGCCGCTGGGCGAGTACCGCCCCGAGAGCCTGGCGGCGGATGAAGTGCTGACGCTGGCCAACTGGTGCCTGATCAACCTCAAACGGGGCATTGCGCCATGAGTCGGGTGCTGAGCCTGCTGCTGGTGCCGCCGGTGCGCCAGGCGGTGCAGGCGCGTTACCGCGCCTATCGCCGCAGCGGGGCGTCGGCGCTGACCGCCTTTTTCACTACGCTGTTGGTGGCGCTGGGGTGGATGCTGCTGCGTTTGGAGTCACCGGCCTGGCGGCGCGTGCGCGCCGGCCGCGCTTACTGGTTCCCGCATCTGTCCGCCGAACGCCCCCGCCCGGCGGATGCGCTGCGCTATTTGCTGCAGGGGGCGTGGCTGCTGCTGTTCCGCAGCGGCCGCGCGCCGGTGCAGCGCGATTATTTCGCCGGTTGGCGGCGGCTGCAGCAGCGCTATGCCGACTGGCTGCAGGGCTTGCCGCAGCGGCTGAAAAACGCCGGCGTGGAACAGCGCTCGGTAGAGCGACTCGGCCGCATGAACCGCGGATTGCGGCGCGCGCTGTTCATTCTGGTCGGCGTGCTGGCGGCGATCCTCGCCATGCTGTGCATCTCGCAACCGTTCGATCTGTCGGCGCAGTTCGTGTTCGTTCTGCTGCTGTGGGGGATCGCGATGGTGGTGCGCCGGGTGCCGGGGCGCTTGCCTGCGTTGATGCTGATCGTGCTGTCGTTGACCGTCTCCTGCCGTTACCTGTGGTGGCGCTATACCGCCACGCTGAACTGGGACGATCCGCTCAGCCTGGTATGCGGCCTGCTGTTGCTGGTGGCGGAAACTTACGCCTGGGTGGTGTTGGTGCTGGGCTATTTCCAGACTATCTGGCCGCTTAACCGCCAGCCGGTGCCGTTGCCCGAAGACAGCGCCACCTGGCCGACCATCGATCTGATGGTGCCGACCTACAACGAAGACCTCGGGGTGGTGAAGCCCACCATCTATGCGGCGCTGGGCATCGACTGGCCGAAAGAGAAAGTGAACATCTATATCCTTGATGACGGCAATCGCCCCGAGTTCCGGGCGTTCGCCGCCGAGGTGGGAGTGAAGTACATCGCCAGGCCGACTCACGAACACGCCAAGGCCGGCAACATCAACAACGCGCTGAAGCAGGCCACCGGCGAGTTCGTGGCGATTTTCGACTGCGACCATGTCCCGACGCGCTCCTTCCTGCAGCTGACCATGGGGTGGTTCTTCAAAGACAAAAAGCTGGCGATGCTGCAGACCCCGCACCACTTCTTCTCGCCGGATCCCTTCGAGCGCAACCTTGGCCGCTTCCGTCAGACGCCCAACGAGGGCACTTTGTTCTACGGGCTGGTGCAGGACGGCAACGATATGTGGGACGCCACCTTCTTCTGCGGCTCTTGCGCCATCCTGCGCCGCAGCGCGCTGGACGAAATCGGCGGCATCGCGGTGGAAACCGTCACCGAAGACGCCCATACCTCGCTGCGTTTGCACCGGCGCGGGCATACCTCGGCCTATATCCGCATTCCGCAGGCCGCCGGGCTGGCGACCGAAAGCCTGTCGGCGCACATCGGCCAGCGCATTCGCTGGGCGCGCGGCATGGTGCAGATCTTCCGGCTCGACAACCCGTTGCTGGGCAAGGGGCTGAAACTGGCGCAGCGCCTGTGCTACGCCAACGCCATGCTGCACTTCCTGTCGGGCATCCCGCGGCTGATCTTCCTCACCGCGCCGCTGGCGTTTTTGCTGTTGCATGCCTACATCATCTTCGCGCCGGCGCTGGCGATCGCGCTTTACGTGCTGCCGCACATGATCCACGCCAGCCTGACCAACTCGCGCATCCAGGGGAAATACCGCCATTCGTTCTGGAGCGAAATCTATGAAACGGTGTTGGCCTGGTATATCGCGCGGCCGACGACGGTGGCGCTGTTCAATCCGCACAAGGGCAAATTCAACGTGACCGCCAAGGGCGGGCTGGTGGAGGAGGAGCACGTCGACTGGGTGATCACCCGGCCTTACATGTTCCTGGTGGTTCTTAACCTCGCCGGGCTGGCGTTCGGCGCCTGGCGGCTGGCCTATGGCCCGACGGACGAGGTGATGACGGTGATCATCAGCCTGGTGTGGGTGCTGTACAACATGACCATTCTCGGCGGCGCGGTGGCGGTGGCGGTGGAAGCCAAACAGGTGCGTCAGGCGCACCGCGTGGAGATCGCCATGCCGGCGGCGATCGCGCGTGCCGACGGCCACCTCTACCCCTGCACGCTGCGCGATTACTCCGATGGCGGCGTGGGCATCGAGATGCGGGTGGCGGACACGTTGAAAGAGGGCGACAAGGCCTCGCTGCTGCTCAAACGCGGCCAGCAGGAGTACAGCTTCCCCTGCGTGGTGACGCGCGCCTTCGGCAACAAGGTGGGGGTGCGTCTGGTCAGTCTTTCCACCCGCGAACACATCGATTTTATTCAGTGCACCTTCGCCCGCGCCGATACCTGGGCGCTGTGGCAGGACGGGTTCCCTGAAGACCGGCCGATCGAAAGCCTGCGCGACGTGCTGGCGCTGGGCTTCCGCGGCTATGTGCGCATGGCGGACTACGCGCCGCCGCTGGTGCGCGGTCTGCTGGTCGGGGTCACGTCGTTGACCGCCTGGGTAGTGTCGTTTATTCCGCGCGGCGTCGGCAGGGATCCGACCTTGGGTCAACAAGAAACCGTGGGTTAGCTGCGAGTTCAACCGCCCGCTCACTCGCCCGGTGAACAGGCTCCAACATTGATGATGATACGATGACGAGAAAAATAACCTGGTTAACTGCTCTGGCCTTAGGCATCAGCACCCTGTCGCAGGCCGAAACCGCCACCGCGCCGACCGTGGCGGCTCAACCGCCGATCGCCGCGGCGGCCGATACGGCGACCGCGCCGCAGGATCCGAATGCGCCGGTGCGCGACGTGTCGCTGCCGTTCGCGCAGATAGCGCCGCCGCCGGGCACCTTTGTTCTGCGCGGCACCCGGCCGGACGGGCAGATCGAATTCGGCGTGCGCAGCGATGAGGTGGTCTCGCAGGCGATGCTCGACCTGGAATTTACGCCGTCGCCGGCGCTGATCCCGGTCGAGTCGCACGTCAAGGTCTACCTCAACGACGAGCTGATGGGCGTGACCACGATCGCCAAGGAGCAGTTGGGCAAGCCCAATCGCATCCAGATGGCGATCGATCCGCGCTATATCACCGATTTTAACCGCGTCCGGCTGGTGTTCGTCGGCCATTATCAGAACATCTGCGAAAACCCGGCCAGCACCTCGCTGTGGCTCGACGTCAGCAAATCCAGCGCGCTGAAGCTGCGCTTCCAGACGCTGCCGGTGAAAAACGAGCTGTCGCACTTCCCTGAGCCGTTCTTCGACAGCCGCGATAATCGGCCGCTGACGCTGCCGATGGTGTTCGCCGGCCAGCCGGATCTGGCCCAGCAGCGCGCGGCGGGCATTCTGGCTTCCTGGTTCGGCAGCAAGGCGCAGTGGCGCGGGCAATCCTTCCCGACGCTGTATAACGCGCTGCCGACGCAGCACGCGGTGGTGTTCGCCACCAATAAGCAGCGCCCGGATTTCCTGCGCGATTACCCGGCGGTCAACGGCCCGACGGTGGAGATGATCAGCCACCCGGACAATCCGTACGTCAAACTGCTGCTGATTCAGGGGCGTGACGACAACGATTTGATCACCGCGGTGAAAGGCATCGCGCAGGGCGACATTCTGTTCCGCGGCCAGAACGTGACGGTGGACAAGGTGGAACAGCTGGCGGCGCGTCAGCCTTACGACGCGCCGAACTGGGTGCGCACCGATCGGCCGATGACCTTCGCCGAACTGCAACAATACGCCGAACAGCTGCAAACCAGCGGCATCGAGCCCGGCCCGATTTCATTGACCATGAACCTGCCGCCGGATCTGTTCCTGATCCGCAGCACCGGCATCGACATGCACCTCAAGTACCGTTATACCGCGCCGCGCATTCAGGACGGTTCGCGGCTGAGCGTCAGCCTGAACAACCAGTTCGTGCAGGCCTACTCGCTGGTGCCGGAACACGAACAGGGGGCGCAGCTGCTGCGCCTGCCGTTGACGCAGGGGCTGCTCGACTCCGACAAGAACGTCAGTATCCCGGCGCTGCGGCTGGGTGCCACCAACCAGCTGCGCTTTGACTTTGACTACACCACGCTGCTGGCCAGCGGCGCGGAAGGGCGCTGCGAAACCTACTCCTTCACGCAAAACCACGCGGTGATCGACGGCGCGTCTACCATCGATTTCTCCGGCTACCGCCACTTTATGGCGATGCCGGACCTGCGCGCCTTCGCCAACGCCGGCTTCCCGTTCAGCCGCCTGGCAGATCTGTCGCAAACGCTGGTGTTGGTGAATCAGAAACCGCAGCCGGCACAGGTCAGCGCGCTGCTGAACGCGCTCGGCGTGATCGGCGCGCAAACCGGCTATCCGGCGCTGGCCTTTACGCTGAGCGACGACTGGTCGCAGGCCAAGGATCGTGACGACGATATCCTGATGGTCGGCACCATTCCGCCGGAGCTGCGCGACGACAAGAAAATCAGCCTGCTGGTGGACGCGACCCAAAGCTGGGTGAAACAGCCGACGCGCCAACCGCCGCTGCCCAGCTCGGAAGTGCTGGCGGAGGACGCCAAGCCGGACAGCAAGACCACCGTCAGTTCCGAGGGGGCGATGTCGGCGATCATTGGCGTGCAGTCGCCGTTCAACGACCAGCGCAGCATCGTGGCGCTGTTGGCGGACAGCCCGCGCGGCTATGAGCTGCTGAACAATGCCCTGCTGGACAGCGGCAAGCGCGCCGCGGTGTTCGGCTCGGTGGCGGTGATCCGCGAATCGGGGGTCAACAGCCTGCGCGTCGGTGATGTTTACTATGTCGGCCACCTGCCTTGGTGGGAGCGGCTTTGGTATGCCCTCTCCACGCATCCGGTCCTGCTGGCGGTGCTCGCGGTGGTGCTGGTGGTGATCCTGGGGTTGATGCTGTGGCGCGGCCTGAAGGCCTTCAGCCGGCGGCGTCTGGCGCCTGAAGATCGGGATTGACGGCGGTGAACGCGATGCTGCAACGCCTGTCGCTCGGCATGCTGCTGCTGTGCGCTTTCAGCGCGGCGGCGGCCTGCGAATGGCCGGGCTGGCAACAGTACAAGCAGTTCTACATCAGCCCGCAGGGGCGGGTGATCGATCCGAGCAGCCCGAACAAAATCACCACGTCGGAGGGGCAGAGTTACGGCCTGTTCTTCGCCCTGGTGGCCAATGACCGGCCGACCTTCGACCAGCTGTTGACCTGGACGGAGAACAACCTGGCTGCGGGCGATCTCAGCGCCCGTTTACCCGCCTGGCTGTGGGGCGAGGGCGACGACAAGCAGTGGAAGGTGCTGGACGCCAACTCGGCGTCGGACGCCGATCTGTGGATCGCTTATAACCTGCTCGAAGCCGGCCGCCTGTGGAAAAGCCGGCGTTATCAAACCCTGGGGACGCTGCTGTTGCAGCGCATCGGCCGCGAGGAAGTGGCCGACATCCCCGGCCTGGGGCTGATGCTGCTGCCGGGCAAAGTCGGGTTCGTGGCGGAAGATCGCTGGCGGCTGAACCCCAGCTACCTGCCGCCGCAGCTGTTGACGCGTTTTGCGGCGCTGAACGGCCCGTGGCGCGCGATGCGCGAGATCAATCAGCGGCTGTGGTTGGAGACCGCGCCGCACGGCTTCTCGCCGGACTGGGTGGTATGGCGGGTCGGCGCCGGCTGGCAGCCGGACACCGTCAAGCCGAACGTCGGCAGCTACGACGCCATTCGGGTCTATCTGTGGGCCGGCATGCTGGCGGACGACGATGAACACAAGGCGGCGCTGCTCAAACGCTTCCAGCCGATGGCGCAGCTTACCGCCAGCCAGGGCGTGCCGCCGGAGAAAACCGATACCGCCAGCGGCAAAACCACCGGCGACGGCCCGGTCGGCTTTTCCGCCGCGATGTTGCCGATGTTGGCGGCGCAGGCCGACGCGCTGGCGGCCCAGCGGCAACGGATCGGCGAACACCCGCCGGGTGACGACGCCTATTTCAGCGCCTCGCTGACGCTGTTCGGCCAGGGGTGGGATCAACAACGTTATCGCTTTAATCGTCAGGGTGAATTGCAACCCTCGTGGGACGGCCAATGCACAACTTCAAAATAAACTGGCTGAATTTGATTCCGCTGAGTCTGGCGATGCTGCCGCAGGCGCGCGCTGCGGAGGCCGTGGCTCCGGAGCAGTGGCTGCTGGAGCAGGTGCGCATTGGCGAGGCCGGCAACAAGGACGATCTGGTGCGCCAATCGCTGTACCGGCTCGAACTGATGGATCCGAACAACCCGGACGTGATCGCCGCGCGCATGCGTTTGGCGCTGCGGCAGGGCAACATGGCGCTGGCGCAGCAGCAGTTGGACAAGCTGAAAACGCTCGCGCCGCAGTCCAGCGCTTATCGCCAGGCGCAAATGAACATGCTGCTGACCCAGCCGGAAACCCGGCAAAAGCTGCAGCAGGCGCGCCTGATGGCGACCGCCGGCCGGTTGCCGGAGGCCAAGGCGCAGTACGATGCGTTGTTCCACGGCGAGCCGCCGACGCTCGATCTGGCGGTGGAATACTGGCGGCTGGTGGCGCGCTTGCCGGGACAGGAGGCGAAGGCGTTAAAGCAGCTGCAGGCGCTGGATCAGCAATATTCCGGCAACGCGGCGCTGCGCATGTCGCTGGCGCGCATGCTGTTCAGCCAGAATCAGGACGCGCAGGCCTATGAACTGCTGCAGAAGATCGCCGCCGATCCGGCCGGGCGCGGCGATGCCGCCGATCTGTGGCTGGACAAGGTCAAAGCGATGCCGGTCAGCGCGCAGAGCGTAGCGGCGCTCAACCGTTTCCTCGGCGTATTCGACACCGGCGATCAGGCGACCCGCGCCCGTGAAGAGCTGGCCAGACAGCAGAAACTGTTGGCCGATCCGGCTTATCAGGCGAGGGTGCGCGGTCTGGCGCAGGTGGATAAAGGCGGCAGCCGGGCAGCCATTCCAGAGTTGCAAAAGGCGCTGGCGGCGGCGCCGAACGACGCCGAGGTGCTGGGCGCGCTCGGCCAGGCCTACTCGCGCGCCGGCAACCGCCCGCAGGCGCTGAAGCTGTTTCGCCAGGCGCTGGCGGCCGACAAGAATGGCTACGGCAGCGGCAAATGGCAGAGCCTGATCAAGAGCACCGGCTACTGGCTGGCGATTGACGAGGGCGACAAAGCGCTCAAGGCCGGCAATCTCGCGCTGGCACGGCAGAAATATCAGCAGGCGCGCCAGCTCGACGACAGCAACGGCGACGCGTTTCTCGGCCTGGGCGATGTGGCGGTGGCGAGCAAGGATGACGCCGCGGCGGAAGGGTTTTATCAGCAGGCGCTGCGGCGCGATCCCGGCAACGGCAGCGCGCTGCGCGGCCTGGTGAATATCTATCAGCGCCAGTCGCCGGAAAAAGCGCTGGCCTACCTTGACGGCCTGCCGCACAGCCAGCAGGCCAAGCTGCGCAGTACTCTCGATGGGCTGCGGCTCGACAGGCTGAAACAGCAGGCGGAGACGCTGGCGCAGCAGCAACAGTGGCAGCAGGCGGCGGAAATCTATCGGCGCGCCCAGCCGATGGCGCCCGACGATGTCTGGCTGACCTATCGCTATGCTCAGGCGCTGCGTCAGGCCGGGCAGCCGCAACAGGCGGACGCCTTATTCCGGCAACTGACGCAGCGCCAGCCCGCCAATCCGCAGCTGACCTACGCCTATGCGCTCTATCTTTCCGGCAGCGATCGCGACAGGCAGGCGCTGGCGCAGCTCAATACGCTGCCGGCGGCGCAGTGGAACGACAATATGCGCGAACTGGCGCAGCGGCTGAAAATGCAGGCGACGATCGCACATGCCGAAGGGCTGCGGGCGGCCGGTGACGAACCGGCGGCGGAAGCCTATCTGCGCCGGCAGCCGGCGGACACGCGCATCGATTTGCTGCTCGCCGACTGGGCGCTGGCGCGCGGGGAGTATGCGGCGGCGCTGGACGACTATCAGCGGGTGAAACGGCGTGAACCGAACAACCCGGATGCGCAGCTGGGCGAGATCGAAGCCTATGTGGCGCAGGGGGATCTGGACGCGGCGCGTCAGCGGCTGAAAACCGAACCGCAGCCGCAAGACGCTTCGCTCAACAGCCAACGGCGGGTCGCCAACGCCTGGGGCGCGGTCGGCGATCCGCAGCAGGCCGACGCGCTCTTCAGCCGGCTGAAAACGGCGGCGGCTTCGGAGCCCGCCGGGCAGACCAAGGCGCTTGTTTATCGTGACGCCGCCCGGCTGGAACGGGCTCAGCAACAGCCTGAGCGGGCGCAGCAGGATTACCGCCAGGCGATGGTGGCCGGCGGCATCACGCCGACGCTGCCGCAGGATAATGACGGCTACACCTATTTGACGCGCAATAATCCGAGCGACGACTGGCTGAAACGCGGCATCCGCTCCGACGCCGCGGATCTGTATCGACAGCAAGACGTGAACGTCACGCTCGATCACGATTACTGGCGCTCGAGCGGCACCGGCGGCATTTCCGACTTCAACGCGCACGACACCATGCTGCAGGTGGACATGCCGCTGTATGACGGGCGCGCCTTTTTGCGTACCGACACCGTGCAGCTGGATGCCGGCCGCTTCTCGACCGACGGCAGCGGCAAGTACTACGAAACCTTCGGCACCTGCAACACGCAAGGGTGCCGCGGCGATGAACACCAGAAAACCACCGGCACCAGCGTGGCGGCCGGCTGGAAAAACGATCGCTGGGCCGCCGACATCGGCACGACGCCGATGGGCTTTGAGGTGGTCGACTGGACCGGCGGCCTGGCCTACAGCGGCGACTGGAACCACATCGGCTGGACGCTGGCGGCCTCGCGGCGGCCGATCTCCAGCTCGCTGCTGGCGTTTGGCGGCGCCAAGGATCCGAATACCGGCACTACCTGGGGCGGCGTGCGCGCCACCGGCGTCAGTCTGAGCGCCAGCTACGATCGCGGCGAGGCGAACGGCGTGTGGGCCGATCTCAGCGCGCACCAGCTCACCGGCAAGAACGTGGCGGACAACCAGCGGCAGCGGTTGATGGTCGGTTACTACTACAAGCTGATCAACGAAGACAATCGCCGCCTGAGCGTTGGACTCAATACCATGCTGTGGCACTACCAGAAAGACTTGAGCGGCTATTCGCTGGGACAGGGCGGCTATTACAGCCCGCAGCAATATCTGTCGCTGTCGCTGCCGGTCAACTATCGTCAGCGCACCGAGAACTGGTCGTGGGAGCTGGGCGGTTCGGTTTCGCTGTCGCATTCGAAAACCGACAGCCAGCGCCGTTATCCGCTGCAAGGCCTGATCCCGGATTCGTTGCCCGATAAGTTCGCCGTCGAGGACGGCAGCGCCTCGAGCGGCGTCGGTTATACCCTGCGGGCGATCGTCGAACGCCGTCTCAGTTCGCACTGGACGCTCGGCGCCGGCATCGACATTCAACAGGCGAAGGACTATACGCCGAGCCACGCGTTGATTTATCTGCGTTATACCCTGGCCGGCTGGCAAGGGGATCTCGATTTGCCGCCGCAGCCGCTGACGCCTTACGCCGACTTCAAGTAGCCGGAAGGGGGAAAGATTCGGAGTGTCGGACGCCGGGGAGTTTTGTTACCCTGTGTGCGGGTCGCGTTTGTTCGCTTTAGGAAAAGACTGAAACCCGCGATTTTCTTGGTTTTGCCTGCGGCATAGCCAGATAAAAACAGCCGATGATCGAGTATACTCAGCCCGGTTCGAGGGGGCGGGTGAGAGTCAGCCCCCTTTTTTGTTTCAGCCCGATTTCACGGAGAGCAGGTTTGCGGGTCAGGCGTTCGTTAACGATTAAGCAGATGGCGACAGTGTCCGGCGTGGCGCTGGTTACGATCTGCATCTTTATCGTGATCCAGTTATTCCACTTTGTGCAGCAGCGCAGGGATGACTACGCCCAGCAACTGGAGAATATCGCCCACTCCGTGCGCCAGCCGCTGGCGGAGGCGGTGCTGCGCATGGACGTGCCGGAAGCCAAAAGGGTGCTGAACACGCTGTTGCCGGTCGGCATTCTCAGCCGGGCGGATATCGTCTTGCCGAACGAGTTTCAGGCGCTGCACGCCAATTTCCCGCCGGAGCGGCCGGTGCCGACGCTGATCGCCCGGCTGTTTGAGCTGCCTATCCAAATTTCCGTGCCGCTCTATTCGCTGGAACGGGTGCCGGCCAACCAGCAGCCGCTGGCCTACCTGGTGCTGCAGGCCGATTCGTTCCGCATGTACCAGTTTATCCTCAGCATTTTGTCGACCATGCTGTCGACCTACCTGCTGCTGGCGCTGATCCTGTCGGTGTCCATCACCTGGTGCATGAACCGGCTGATGGTGCATCCGCTGCGCGCGATGGCCAAAGAGCTGGAGAACATCTCGCAGGACGAAGCGCCCTATCATCAACTGATGCTGCCGGCGCTGCACCAGGATGATGAGCTCGGCCTGCTGGTGCGCAATTACAACCGCAATCAACAGACGCTGGCCAAGGCGCATGCCGACATGAGCCGCCTGAGCACCCGCCACCCGGTGACCGAACTGCCCAACCCGGCCTTGCTGAACGCGTTGCTGGAACAGCATATCGCCTCCAGCCTGCGCCCCGAGCGTTTTAACCTGCTGGTGATCGGCATCGAGACGCTGCATGAAGCGTCGGGCGTGATGAGCCCGGCGATGCGCGAGGCATTGCTGTTGGCGCTGGCGAAGAAGCTGCGCGGCTGCATCGACGAAAACGGCGTGCTGGCACAGCTTAGCAATACCGAATTCGCCATCCTGGCCAAGGGCATCGAGCGGCCGTTCCACGCCATGCAGCTGGCGCGGCGCATCATGGCGGAGATCAACGCGCCGTTGACGCTGGAAGGACTGGCGCTGCGGCCCAACGCCAGCATCGGCATCGCCCACTACCTCAATCAGGGGGAGAGCGCGGAACAGCTGCTGCGCAGCGCCACCTCGGCGATGATGTCCGCACATCGCGAAGGGAAAAATCAGATCCTGTTCTTCGAACCCAGCCTGACGGAGCGCACGCAGAAGCGATTGACGCAGGAGAGCGAGATCCTGCACGGTATTGAGCAGCGGCATTTCACGCTGTTCCTGCAGCCACAGATCGACATGCAGTCCAACGAGGTGATTGGCGCAGAAGCGTTGCTGCGCTGGCAGCAGTACGACGGCAGCTATACCCTGCCGGCCGACGTCATTCCGCTCGCGGAAGAGCTGGGCGTGATTGTGCCGCTCGGCAACTGGGTGCTGGAAGAGTCCTGCCGTATCCTGGCGGACTGGCAGCAGCGCGGCATTGCGCTGCCGCTGGCTGTCAACGTTTCCGGCATTCAGATGCAGGACGAGGCGTTTGTTCCGCA
This sequence comes from Serratia ureilytica, assembly GCF_017309605.1. Lineage (NCBI taxonomy): Bacteria > Pseudomonadati > Pseudomonadota > Gammaproteobacteria > Enterobacterales > Yersiniaceae > Serratia > Serratia ureilytica. The sequence goes on along the minus strand of NZ_CP071320.1, from coordinate 4,915,669 downwards.
TCTGAAAAATCTGCTGGCGCAGTATCGAATCGATCCGCGCAAGCTGCTGCTGGAGATCACCGAGACGGTACGCATCGATGATCTCGACCGCGCGCTGGCGCTGCTGCGCGAGCTGCACGATCTGGGGCTGTCGATCGCGTTGGACGACTTCGGCATGGGCTACTCCAGCCTGGAGTACCTGAACCGGTTGAAATCCCTGCCGATCGATTTGATTAAAATCGACCGCAGTTTCATTCAGGGGCTGCCGGCCGACGATGCGATGGTGCGCATCGTCAGTTCAATCTCTGAAGTGCTGGCGTTGCCGGTGATGGCCGAAGGCGTGGAAAACGCCGAGCAGCGCGACTGGCTGCTGAAGCACGGCATTCGCAGCGGGCAAGGGTTCCTGTTCGCTCGGCCGCTGCCGCGTGAAGCGTTCGAAACCGAGTTTTGCCGCGCGGCGCCGTGAGCGCCGCGTTACCTTTCCGGTACTTTTCCCCGTCCGAAAATCGCTATTCCACTCATACCTCTTTTGCGTTAGTGCAAACAAAGGCTTACGCAATTTTCAGCTTTGCACCCGGACTGACGCGTTTCAGCTCTTAAATTCACATCAACCCTGAGGGGTGGGTGCAACAAATTATTTCCATGTTGTTAAGTGGGTGTTATTTTCCGCGCAAGCAATGAACAGGCTGGATTTTTAGACTGCCGCCTGGTGCGTGTCTTCCCCCCATAGGATGTTCATATGAAAACAACAATTTTTAAGAGCCTCTATTTTCAGGTGCTGACGGCGATCACGCTGGGTATCCTGCTTGGCCACTTCTACCCTGACCTCGGCGCCCAGATGAAACCCTTGGGCGATGGCTTCGTCAAACTGATCAAGATGATTATCGCCCCGGTGATTTTCTGCACCGTGGTGACCGGCATCGCCGGCATGGAAAGCATGAAGGCGGTGGGGCGCACCGGCGCCATCGCGCTGCTGTATTTTGAAATCGTCAGCACCCTCGCGCTGATTATCGGCCTGGTGATCGTCAACCTGGTGCAACCGGGCGCCGGCATGAACGTCGATCCCGGTACGCTGGACGCCAAAGCGGTGGCGATCTACGCCGAGCAGGCGCAGCAGCAGGGCATCATTCCGTTCCTGCTGGACATCATCCCCGGCAGCGTGATCGGCGCGTTCGCCAGCGGCAACATTCTTCAGGTGCTGCTGTTCGCGGTACTGTTCGGCTTCGCCCTGCATCGTCTGGGCGACAAAGGGCAGCTGATCTACAACGTGATCGACAGCTTCTCGCGGGTGATTTTCGGCATCATCAACATGATCATGCGTCTGGCGCCGCTGGGGGCCTTCGGCGCCATGGCGTTTACCATCGGTAAATACGGCGTCGGCACGCTGGTGCAACTCGGCCAGCTGATCGTGTGTTTCTATATCACCTGCATCCTGTTCGTGGTGGTGGTGTTGGGCAGCATCGCCCGCGCCAACGGCTTCAGCATCTTCAAATTCGTCAACTACATCAAAGAAGAGCTGCTGATCGTGCTGGGGACCTCGTCGTCTGAATCCGCGCTGCCGCGCATGCTGGATAAAATGGAGAAGTTGGGCTGCAAGAAATCGGTGGTGGGTCTGGTGATCCCGACCGGATATTCCTTCAACCTGGACGGCACCTCTATCTACCTGACCATGGCCGCGGTGTTTATCGCTCAGGCGACCAACACCCACATGGATATCATGCATCAGATTACCCTGCTGGTGGTGTTGCTGCTCTCCTCCAAAGGGGCGGCGGGCGTGACCGGCAGCGGCTTTATCGTGTTGGCCGCCACCATCTCCGCCGTGGGCCACCTGCCGCTGGCCGGCCTGGCGCTGATCCTCGGCATCGACCGCTTTATGTCGGAAGCTCGCGCGCTGACCAACCTGGTGGGCAATGGCGTGGCGACCGTGGTCGTGGCCAAATGGTGTAATCAGCTGGATGAGAAGCAGCTGAAAGACACCCTGAACAACAAAAATACCGGCGCGGACAAAACGCTGCCTTCCGCCTGATTTCGGCGGTAAATCACCGGTCGCATCCGCGGCCGGTGAGCTTCTTCCCCTGCCTCGTAACGATTTTTTGCATTAAAAACTCCGCAATCTATTATTTTTCACTCTAATGAGTGACATCCGCAAAGGCGCGCGGTCTAACACGATGGTACACTTTCTGCTTTCCGCCCCACCGTGAAACTCAGGGCGTATTTTTATGATTCCATTGAATGGAATACACGCATTTGCATAAGAAATTGGATAGTCATTAAGTAGGGGTTCACATGCAGGGCACCAGAATTCATCTTATAGTTGGTGGGCTGCTACTGGCGGCAGCCAGTGGCAGCGTGCAGGCTGAAGCACTACAACCCGATCCTGCCTGGCAGCAGGGGGCGCTGGCCAACGGGTTTTCATGGCAGATTCTCGATACGCCGCAGCGGCCGAGCGACCGCGTGGAACTGCGGCTGATCGTCAATACCGGCTCTTTGGTGGAGTCTTCGCAGCAGACCGGCTTTGCCCACCTGCTGCCGCGGCTGGCGTTGACGCGCAGCGAAAGCTTCACGGCGCCGCAGCTGCGGGCGCTGTGGCAGCAGAGCGTAGATAACGAGCGGCCGCTGCCGCCGGCTATCATCTCGTACGATTTCACCATGTATAACCTCAGCTTGCCGAACAACCGGCCCGATCTGCTGAAAGAAGCGCTGGCCTGGCTGGCGGACACGACCGGCAAACTGGCGATCGACGAGCACACGGTGCACGCGGTGATGAATTCCAGCATCAATCCGGTCGGCACTTTCCCACCCAATACCAAAGACGCCTGGTGGCGTTACCGCCTGAAAGGCTCGACGCTGCTGGCGCACGATCCGGCGCAGCCGGCGAAACGGCCGGTCAACCTTGAGCAGTTGAAGAAATTCTATCAGCAGTGGTACACACCGGACGCCATGACGCTGTTCGTGGTCGGCAAGGTTGACAGCCGCAGCCTGGGCGAGCAGATCAACAAGGCTTTCTCGCCGCTGCAGGGCAAACGTGAAACCCCGGCTCCGATGCCGACCCTGACGCCGCTGCCGCAGCAGCCGGTGAGCCTGATCAGCGAGCAGGTGAAGCAGGATACGCTGTCGATCATGTGGGATTCGCCGTGGCACCCGATTCGCGATTCGCAAAGCCTGCTGCGCTACTGGCGTGGCGATCTCGCCCGCGAGGCGTTGTTCTGGCACCTCCAGCAGACGCTGGAAAAAAGCGACCAGAAAAACCTGCATTTGGGCTTTGACTGCCGCGTGCAGTACCAGCGCGGGCAGTGCGCCATCCACCTGGATACGCCGAACAACAACCTGAACGGCAGCCTGGGCTTCATTGCCCGCGAACTGGCCAACGTGCGGGACAACGGCCTGTCGAAAGAGGAATTCGATGCGCTGCTGGCGCAGAAAAACGATCAGCTGAGCAAGCTGTTCGCGACCTACGCCCGTACCGACACCGATGTGCTGATGAGTCAGCGCCTGCGTTCGCAGCAGAGCGGGGTGGTGGATATCGCGCCGGAGCTGTATCAGAAACTGCGCCAGGAATTCCTGTCCAGCCTGACGCTGGAGACGTTGAATCAGGCGCTGAAGCTGCAGCTGTCTCAGGAGGCGACGCTGGTGCTGATGCAGCCGAAAGGCGAGCCGGAAATGAGCATGAAGCAGCTGCAGGAAACTTATGACGGCATCATGATGCCGGCGCCGGCGGTGGTGACGGAAGAAGCCAAACCGGCCGACGCTGCGGTGGCTGCGCCGGCGACGGACGCCGGCGCGCAGTAATATCGCGACAGGGGGCTCAGGCCCCCTCAGTTGCGATACAGCACCTTGATGATGTGGTAACCGAACTGGGTTTTGACCGGGCCGTAAGGTTTGAGCAGCGGGATGCTGAACACCGCTTTATCGAACGCAGGCACCATCGCGCCCTTGTTGAATTCGCCCAGCGAGCCGCCGTTGCGTTTTGACGGGCAGCTCGAATATTTGCGCGCCAGCGTGTCGAAGCTGACGCCGCGCTTCAGCTTGGCCAGCAGCTCGTTGGCCAGCTTTTCATTGTCTACCAGAATGTGCAGGGCGCACGCCGTTTTTGCCATGGTATTGCCTTTGTCGATGCGAAAATTGCGCTGATTATACCCGCTAAATCTCATCGGCGCTTTCTGCTACAATTCCCTTCCACGTTTTACAGTCGAGCAAGTCAGCGCCATGCGATTAAACCCCAGCCAACAACAAGCCGTCGAATTCGTTACCGGGCCCTGCCTGGTGTTGGCCGGTGCCGGCTCCGGCAAGACGCGCGTTATCACTAATAAGATAGCCCACCTGATCCACCACTGCGGCTATCAGGCGCGGCACATCGCCGCCGTGACTTTTACCAACAAAGCCGCGCGCGAGATGAAAGAGCGCGTGTCGCAAACCCTGGGACGCAAAGAGGCGCGCGGGCTGATGATTTCCACCTTCCACACTCTGGGGCTGGAAATCATCAAGCGGGAATATGTGGCGCTGGGCATGAAGTCCAACTTCTCGCTGTTCGACGACCAGGATCAGCTGGCGCTGTTGAAAGAGCTGACCGAAAAGTGGCTGGAAAGCGATAAGACGCTGGTGGCGCAGCTGATTTCGACCATCTCCAACTGGAAAAACGACCTGATCGATCCCCAGCGGGCGGCGGAGCTGGCGCGCTCGGAGCGCGACAAGCTGTTCGCCCACTGCTACGGCCTTTACCACGCCCATATGCGGGCGTGCAACGTACTGGACTTCGATGACTTGATCCTGCTGCCGACGCTGCTGCTGCAACGCAACGAAGAGGTGCGTGAACGCTGGCAGCAGCGCATCCGCTATCTGCTGGTGGATGAGTATCAGGATACCAACACCAGCCAATACGAGCTGGTGAAGCTGTTGGTGGGCCATCGCGCGCGCTTTACCGTGGTGGGCGACGACGACCAGTCGATTTACTCCTGGCGCGGCGCGCGGCCGCAGAATCTGGTGCTGCTGAAGGAAGATTTCCCGGCGCTGCAGGTGATCAAGCTGGAGCAAAACTACCGTTCCAGCGAGCGCATTTTGAAGGCGGCCAACATTCTGATCGCCAATAACCCGCACGTGTTTGAAAAGCGGCTGTTTTCTGAGCTGGGGTATGGCGAGGAGCTGAAGGTGGTGACCGCCAACAACGAGGATCACGAAGCCGAGCGCGTGGTGGGGGAACTGATCGCCCACCACTTCGTGAAAAAAACCAACTACGGCGACTATGCGATTCTCTACCGTGGCAACCACCAGTCGCGGGTGTTTGAAAAGATGCTGATGCAGAACCGCATCCCGTACAAGATTTCCGGCGGCACGTCGTTCTTCTCTCGCCCCGAGATCAAGGATCTGCTGGCCTACCTGCGCGTGCTGACCAACCCGGACGACGACAGCGCCTTCCTGCGCATCGTCAATACCCCCAAGCGCGAGATCGGTCCGGCGACGCTGCAGAAGCTCGGCGAATGGGCCAACCAGCGCAACAAGAGTTTATTCCACGCCAGTTTCGATCTGGGGCTGAGCCAGCACTTGACCGGGCGCGGGCTGGAATCGCTCCAGCGCTTCACCCACTGGCTGGGCGGCATCGCCCAACAGGCGGAGCGTGAGCCGGTGGCGGCGGTGCGCGATCTGATCCGCGGCGTGGATTATGAAAGCTGGCTGTTTGAAACCTCGACCAGCCCGAAGGCCGCCGAAATGCGGATGAAGAACGTCAATACGCTGTTCGGTTGGATGACGGAGATGCTGGAAGGCAACGATTTGGACGAGCCGATGACGCTGACCCAGGTCGTGACGCGCTTCACCCTGCGCGACATGATGGAGCGCGGTGAAAGCGAAGAGGAGCTGGATCAGGTGCAGCTGATGACGCTGCACGCTTCCAAAGGGTTGGAGTTCCCCTACGTGTTCCTGGTGGGTATGGAAGAGGGGCTGCTGCCGCACCAGAGCAGCATCGACGAAGACAATGTCGATGAAGAGCGGCGTCTGGCCTATGTGGGGATCACCCGCGCGCAAAAAGAGCTGATCTTCACCCTGTGCCGCGAACGCCGTCAGTACGGTGAGTTGGTGCGGCCGGAGCCGAGCCGATTCCTGCTGGAGCTGCCGCAGGACGATTTGGCGTGGGAAACCGAGCGCAAAGTGGTGAGCCCGCAGGAGCGGATGCAGAAGGGGCAGAGCCATCTGGCCAATATCCGCGCCCAGCTGGCCAAGGCCAAAGGCGGGAATTAAAAAGAAAGGGCGCTCATCGCGCCCTTGCTATTTCAACGTTGTTCTTCCAATCGCAGCGTCCAGTGGACGTAGCTCTGCCAGTGGCTTTCCTGCTCCAGCGCCTCGGCGCGCAGCGGATGCTGCTCCAGCCAACCCGGCGGCAAGATCACCGTCAGTTCATCGTCCTGATTGGCGCGTAAACGCACCGCCGGCAGCGTGTCGTCGCGGCGGCGGCTGGCGAAGATGATCGCCAGGCGCAAAATGCGGCACAGACGCTGCGCGGTGCGCGGCGGCAGGGCGTTTTGCTGGTTCAACAGCGACAGGTCGAGGGTGTTGCTCTGGTTTTGCAGCAGGGTGGCCAGCAGTTTTTTCTGCGCGGGGGTAAAGCCGGGTAAGTCCAGGTGGCGGATCAGGTAGGCGGCGTGTTGCGGCGCCTGCTTGAAATCGACGCTGAGGCCGAGTTCGTGGATCAGGCTGGCGCTGTGCAACAGCTCGCGACATCGCGCATCCAACTGCCACTCGTTGGCGACCTGCTGCGAGAAGTTGGCGGCGAGCTGGCTGACGCGCTCGGCCTGCTCGGTGTCGATCAGGTAGCGACGCTGCAGGTTGCGGATGGTGCGGATGCGAATATCCTGCTCCACCGGCAGATGCAGCATGCCGTAAACCAGGCCTTCACGCAGCGCCCCGCCGGCCAGCATCATGCTTTCGATGCCCAGCTCCTGGAAGATGGCCAGCAGAATGGACAGGCCGCTCGGGAAGACCAGCGCGCGTTCCAGCGTCAACCCTTCGATCTCCAGCTCTTCCAGCTTGCCGCACTGAATGGCCCGCTGTTTCAATTGGCGCAGCTTGGGCAGGGTGATGCGTTCATCCATGCCTTGCGCCACCATGATTTCCTGCAGCGCTTGTACGGTGCCGGAAGCGCCGACGCAGATTTGCCAACCGTGCTGGCGCAGCTGCGGCGCGATCGGCCGCACCATTTCGCGCGCGGCCTGTTCGGCGCGCTCGAAGTTTTCTTGCCCGAGGTTGCGATCGCTGAAGTAGCGCTCCAGCCAGGTGACGCAGCCCATCGACAGGCTGTACAGCTGCGATGCCTGTGCGCCGGTGCCGGTGACCAGTTCGGTGCTGCCGCCGCCGATATCGACGACCAGCCGCCGATCCGGCCCGCCGGTGGTGTGCGCGACGCCATGATAAATCAGCCGCGCTTCTTCTTCGCCGCTGATGACCTGCACCGGGCAGCCGAGGATTTGCTCGGCGGCCTGCAGGAACTCATCGGCGTTGGACGCCAGGCGCAAGGTGGCGGTGGCGACGACGCGGATCTGCTCGCGCGGGATGTCCTGCAGGCGTTCGGAGAACAGCCGCAGGCACTGCCAGCCGCGTTGCATGGCCTCATGCGACAGGTGATTGTGCTGATCCAGCCCGGCCGCCAGGCGCACCTTGCGCTTTATCCGCGCCAGAGTCTGAATGCTGCCGGCCACCTCGCGCACCACCAACATATGGAAGCTGTTGGAGCCGAGATCGATGGCAGCATAAAGCGTGCTGGAGCTGAGCATGGCGATCAGCTCGAGCGTTTACGGTTGCTGCGCGGCGCGCCGCCGCGACGTGGCGCGGAGTTGCGACGTGGGCCGTTGCCGCCGCGCGGACGCGACAGGCGCTTCGGCGCCGGCAGATCGGTCAGCAGCGCATCGCTGTTGTACTTGCTCACCGGAATGCTGTGATCGATATAGGTCTCGATCGCCGGCAGGTTGAGCGCGTACTCTTCACAAGCCAGGCTGATGGAGTGGCCGCTGGCGCCTGCTCGGCCGGTACGACCGATGCGGTGCACGTAGTCTTCGCAGTCGTCAGGCAGATCGTAGTTGAAGACGTGCGTGACGGCGGGAATGTGCAGACCGCGCGCGGCGACGTCGGTGGCGACCAGGATATCCAGATTACCCTTGGTGAAGTCGTCGAGGATGCGCAGGCGTTTTTTCTGCGCCACGTCGCCGGTCAGCAGGCCGACGCGGTGACCGTCGGCGGCCAGGTGGCCCCAGATGTCTTCGCAGCGGTGCTTGGTGTTGGCGAAGATGATGGCGCGATCCGGCCACTCTTCTTCGATCAGCGTCTGCAGCAGACGCATTTTTTCTTCGTTGGACGGGTAGAACAGCTCTTCTTTAATGCGGTGGCCGGTTTTCTGTTCCGGTTCCACTTCAACATATTCGGCGTTGTTCATCTGCTCGAAGGCCAGTTCGCGTACGCGATAGGACAGCGTGGCGGAGAACAGCATGTTCAGGCGTTGATCGGCCGCAGGCATGCGGCGGAACAGCCAGCGGATGTCTTTGATAAAGCCGAGATCGTACATGCGATCGGCTTCATCCAGCACGACGACCTGCATCGCGCCGAGATCGACATAGTTCTGCTTGGTGTAATCGATTAAACGGCCGGTGGTGCCAATCAGAATGTCCACGCCGCTTTCCAGCACTTTCAGCTGTTTGTCGTAGCCGTCGCCGCCGTAGGCCAGGCCCAGCTTCAGGCCGGTGCTCTGGGAGAGGGCTTCCGCATCGGAGTGGATTTGCACCGCCAGTTCACGCGTAGGCGCCATGATCAAGGCGCGCGGCTGATTGGTCTGGCGATCCTGTTTCGCCGGGTGGGTCAGCAAATAGTGAAAAGTAGACGCCAAAAACGCCAGCGTCTTTCCGGTACCGGTTTGCGCCTGACCTGCAACGTCACGCCCGGAGAGCGTGAGCGGCAATGCTAACGCCTGGATGGGCGTGCAATTGTGAAACCCTTTTTTCTCAAGGGCTTCAAGGACTAACGGGTGCAGGGCGAAGTCGGAAAACTTCTGTTCGGTCAAGTGTGTTTTGCTCATAGTGTGGTAGAATATCAGCTAACTATTGCTTTACGAAAGCACATCCGTTGAAATAAACGCGGTGCAATAAAATCACCTTGAGTTGGTTAATGCTACACCAACAAGGTAGACATAATCCTGTGGAGTAGAACATGAGCGATAAAATTATTCACCTGACTGACAGCAGCTTCGAAGCTGACGTGCTGAAAGCGGAAGGGCCGATCCTGGTCGATTTCTGGGCTGAATGGTGTGGGCCGTGCAAGATGATTGCTCCGATTCTGGATGAGATTGCCGAAGAGTTCGAAGGCAAACTGACCATCACCAAGCTGAATATCGATCAGAACCCGGCTACCGCGCCTAAGTACGGTATCCGTGGCATCCCTACGCTGTTGCTGTTCAAGAACGGTGAAGTGGCCGCGACCAAGGTTGGCGCGTTGTCCAAAGGTCAGCTCAAAGATTTCCTGAACGCGAATCTGTAATCGGGCGGGAAGCCCAGTATCAGGCGCCTGGCGGTGATGTTCAATTCACCGCTAGACGCCTGCCAAGAAGCGTGTTAAGTTTAACCACACTGCATATAGAACTTGCCCGAAGTTTTAAATCTAAAGAGTTTGAATCTAAAGCTATACTCTGTGTCGAACCACCGGCGTTGAAAGTAAACTGAGCTCAACCCGTGTTTTGGCAATCAAACGGTTTTGCAAAAATCATTTTTAAGGTACCTTCGATCTTCAATCGTCAATGCGTGCGCCCGATGTAAGCCATTTCTTACCGCGACGGCTCTGCGCCCGGTGATCGAACGTCCAGTAAACAGGCACGCATCTCGCTGCCATACCATTCACGATACAAGTTCGAGACATACCCCGAGTTTAAGAACCCACCACTATGAATCTTACCGAATTAAAGAATACGCCGGTTTCTGAGCTGATTACTCTCGGCGAAAATATGGGGCTGGAAAACCTTGCCCGCATGCGCAAGCAGGACATCATCTTCTCCATTCTGAAGCAACATGCGAAAAGCGGAGAAGATATCTTCGGCGACGGCGTGCTCGAGATATTGCAGGATGGATTCGGTTTCCTCCGCTCTGGAGACAGTTCCTACCTCGCCGGTCCCGACGACATCTACGTATCCCCTAGCCAAATCCGCCGCTTCAACCTCCGCACAGGTGACACCATTTCCGGTAAGATTCGTCCGCCAAAAGAAGGCGAGCGCTATTTTGCCCTGCTGAAAGTCAACGAAGTCAACTACGACAAGCCGGAAAACGCCCGCAGCAAGATCCTGTTCGAGAACTTGACGCCGCTGCACGCCAATTCCCGTCTGCGGATGGAGCGCGGCAACGGTTCGACCGAAGACTTGACGGCGCGCGTACTGGATCTGGCGGCGCCAATTGGCCGCGGCCAGCGTGGCCTGATCGTGGCACCGCCGAAAGCCGGTAAAACCATGCTGCTGCAGAACATCGCGCAGAGCATCGCCTACAATCACCCAGACTGCGTGCTGATGGTGCTGCTGATCGACGAACGTCCGGAAGAAGTGACCGAGATGCAGCGCCTGGTGAAAGGCGAAGTGATCGCATCGACCTTCGACGAGCCGGCTTCGCGTCACGTGCAAGTGGCCGAAATGGTGATCGAGAAGGCCAAGCGCCTGGTTGAGCACAAGAAAGACGTGATCATTCTGCTCGACTCCATCACCCGTCTGGCGCGCGCCTACAACACCGTGGTGCCGGCCTCGGGCAAGGTGCTGACCGGTGGTGTGGACGCCAACGCCCTGCATCGTCCGAAGCGCTTCTTCGGTGCGGCGCGTAACGTGGAAGAGGGCGGCAGCCTGACCATCATCGCGACCGCGCTGGTTGATACCGGTTCGAAGATGGACGAAGTGATCTACGAAGAATTTAAAGGTACCGGCAACATGGAATTGCATCTGGCGCGTAAAATCGCCGAGAAACGCGTATTCCCGGCTATCGATTACAACCGCTCCGGTACCCGTAAAGAAGAGCTGCTCACCACCTCTGAAGAGCTGCAAAAAATGTGGATCCTGCGCAAAATCATTCATCCGATGGGTGAAATCGACGCGATGGAGTTCCTCATTAATAAGTTGGCGATGACTAAAACCAACGATGAATTCTTCGATATGATGAAACGCTCATAATTCGTTAAAAAATTCGCTGAACGCCACGCCTAGTCGTGGCGTTTTTCGCTTTTGGCGGATACGATAAGTAGCAGTAATGGAAAAGTAAGTTGTTTCCTCGACTTATTGAGAATTCATCTTGTTTGTCGGTCGGTTTCGCGCCGGTCGGCTTTGCTGCTGTCATTTTGTCAGTCGATGCGAAGAAAATAGGCATGAATCACCGTTGTCATAGGAAATGACCGAAAGGTAGCGGGGGCCGATGGCACAAGCCTTAGCCCGTGGTAAGCTGCCTTATCTTCTACAGAGATCTGTTAACTGTGAACTTACTCACTATGAGTACTGAAATTCTATTTGTTTTCCTGTTTTCTTTGGCTTTTCTCTTTGTTGCCCGCAAGGCGGCAAAACGTATTGGTCTGGTAGATAAACCCAATTATCGCAAACGCCATCAGGGGCTGATTCCTCTGGTCGGCGGTATTTCCGTTTATGCCGGGTTGTGCTTCGCGTTTTGGATCTCTGAACAACCCATCGCACACGCCAAGCTTTATCTCACCTGCGCCGGTATTCTGGTGTTTGTGGGGGCGCTCGACGATCGTTTCGATATCAGCGTTAAAATTCGCGCCCTGGTGCAGGCGCTGGTCGGCATCGCCATGATGGTGTTCGCCGGTCTGTATCTGCGCAGCTTCGGCCATGTGCTGGGTGACTGGGAGATGCTGCTGGGGCCGTTCGGCTATCTGGTGACGCTGTTCGCGGTATGGGCGGCGATCAACGCTTTCAATATGGTCGACGGCATCGATGGTCTGCTGGGCGGTTTGTCGTGCGTCTCCTTCGGGGCGCTGGGCCTGCTGCTGTACCTGAGCGGCCATCATGAGCTGGCGTTCTGGTGCTTTGCGATGATCGCCACTATCGTTCCCTATATTTTGCTCAATCTCGGCATCCTCGGCCGCCGTTATAAGGTGTTTATGGGGGATGCCGGCAGCACCCTGATCGGCTTTACCGCCATTTGGCTGCTGCTGCAAAGTTCACAGGGAAAGGCGCACTCGATCAACCCGGTGACCGCGCTGTGGATCATCGCTATTCCGCTGATGGACATGATAGCAATCATGTATCGTCGTTTACGCAAGGGGATGAGCCCCTTCTCTCCCGATCGTCAACATATTCACCACCTGATCATGCGCGCCGGCTTTACGCCGCGGCAGGCTTTCGTGCTGATCACCCTGGCGGCCGCGTTGCTGGCTGCGGTGGGCGTGATCGGCGAACGCCTGACTTTTATCCCTGAGTGGGTTATGTTGGCATTATTCTTGCTTGCCTTCTTCCTGTACGGTTACTGCATCAAGCGCGCCTGGCGGGTTGCGCGGTACATTAAGCGTATCAAGCGCCGGCTGCGGCGTTCGGGCGATAACAAGCAAGTACCTTAACCAGAGACCAGAGGCTTTTTGGCTGTGATGAATCCAGAAACAACGTCTGACAAGCATACCCCGGCGGTGGATAACGAACTCGATATCCGCGGCCTGTGCTGCACCCTGTGGCGCGGCAAACCGTGGATTATCGGCATTGCGGTGCTGTTCGCGGCGGTCGCGCTGATCGTTTCTTACCTGGTTAAGCAAGAGTGGAGCGCCACCGCGATCACCGACAGGCCGACGGTGAATGCGCTGGGCGGTTATTACTCCCAGCAGCAGTTCCTGCGCAATCTGGATGTGCGCACGCTGCCGGCGGCGGCGGCCGGCGATCAGCCGAGCATCGCGGATGAAGCGTACAATGAATTCATCATGCAGCTGGCGGCTTACGACACGCGTCGCGATTTCTGGCTGCAGAGCGATTACTACAAACAGCGTCAGGAAGGGGATGCCCGTGCCGATGCGGCATTGCTCGACGAGCTGATCAATAACATCCTGTTTACGCCGCGCGACGACAAAAAAGTCCCGAACGACGGCGTGAAGCTGACGGCGGAAACCGCCGCGGACGCCAACCGCCTGCTGCGCCAATACGTGGCCTTCGCCAGCCACCGCGCAGCCCTGCACCTGAACGAAGAGATCCAGGGCGCGTGGGCCGCTCGCACCACCTCGATGAAGGCACAGGTCAAGCGTCAGGAAGCGGTCGCGGAGTCGGTTTACAAGCGCGAGCTGAACACCACGCAACAGGCGTTGAAAATTGCCGAGAGCCAGGGGATCAGCCGTACGCAAACCGACACTCCGGCCGAACAGTTGCCGGATTCGGATCTGTTCTTGCTGGGCCGGCCAATGCTGCAGGCGCGTCTGGAAGGCCTGCAGGCCTCCGGCCCGACCTACGATCTGGATTACGATCAGAACCGCGCAATGCTGGCGACGCTGAATGTTGGCCCGACGTTGGATGAGAAGTTCCAGACCTATCGCTATTTGCGCACGCCGGAAGAGCCGGTAAAACGCGACAGCCCACGCCGGGTCTTCTGGCTGATTTTGTGGGGCGCGATGGGCGCGTTGGTTGGCGCCGGTGTGGCCTTGGCGCGTCGGCAGCCGAAGTAACCATAGATTTAACTTACCGATGGGCGCTTAGTGCGCTCGGTTCGCAGGTACGCCTGCGCTTAACTGACCAAAAAGAGATTCTCTGTGAAAGTGTTGACTGTTTTCGGCACCAGACCTGAAGCCATTAAAATGGCGCCGCTGGTACATGCTTTGGCTCAGGATGAGGCCTTTGACGCAAAGGTCTGTGTAACGGCGCAGCATCGTGAGATGTTGGATCAAGTATTGCGGTTGTTTGAGATTACGCCGGATTACGACCTGAACATCATGAAACCTGGCCAGGGGCTAACGGAAATCACCTGTCGCATCCTGGAAGGGCTGAAAGGGGTGTTGGAAGAGTTCAAACCTGATGTGGTGCTGGTGCACGGCGATACCACCACCACGCTGGCGACCAGCCTGGCGGCGTTCTATCAGCGAATTCCTGTCGGGCATGTGGAAGCCGGATTGCGTACTGGCGATCTGTACTCCCCTTGGCCTGAAGAAGCCAACCGAACTCTGACGGGGCATTTGGCGAAATTCCATTTTGCGCCGACCGAAAATTCACGTCAAAACCTGCTGCGCGAAACACTGCCGGATAATCAGATTTTCGTGACCGGCAATACGGTAATCGACGCGCTGTTTTGGGTGCGCGATCGGGTGATGAGCGATGCCGCTCTGCAGGCTAGCCTGGCGCAGCGTTACCCGTTCCTCGACGCCGACAAAAAACTGATTCTGGTCACCGGCCATCGCCGGGAAAGTTTCGGCGGCGGTTTTGAGCGGATCTGCAGCGCGTTGGCTCAAATAGCCCGCAACCACCCGGAGGCGCAGGTAGTATATCCGGTGCACCTGAACCCGAATGTCAGCGAGCCGGTCAACCGTATTCTGAAAGGTATCGATAACATCATGTTGATCGAACCGCAGGATTATCTGCCGTTTATTTATCTGATGACCAAAGCGCACCTGATCCTGACCGATTCCGGCGGCATTCAGGAAGAGGCGCCCTCGTTAGGCAAGCCGGTGCTGGTGATGCGCGATACCACCGAGCGCCCGGAGGCGGTGGATGCGGGAACGGTGCGTCTGGTTGGGACCGATGTGACCAAAATCGTTGATACGGTAACTCGGTTGTTGACGGACGAAAGCGAATATCAAGCGATGAGCCGGGCGCATAACCCATACGGTGACGGACATGCCTGCCAGCGTATCCTCGAAGCCTTAAAGAATCATCAGGTGACACTATGAGCTTTGACACTATTTCTGTCATTGGTCTGGGTTATATCGGCTTGCCAACGGCGGCGGCGTTTGCCTCACGCAAGAAAAAAGTGGTGGGCGTTGATGTAAACCAACATGCGGTAGATACCATTAACCGTGGCGCGATCCACATCGTCGAACCGGATCTGGATAAAGTGGTCAAGGACGCCGTTGAGGGCGGTTATCTGCGGGCGGTGACCAAACCGCAGCCGGCCGATGCGTTTCTGATCGCGGTGCCCACGCCGTTCAAGGGCGATCATGAACCCGACCTGAGCTATGTCGAGACAGCGGCGAAGTCGCTGGCACCGGTGCTGAAAAAAGGCGATCTGGTGATCCTTGAGTCCACTTCGCCGGTGGGCGCCACTGAGCAGGTGGCGGAATGGTTGGCTGAAACGCGCAGCGATCTCAGCTTCCCGCAGCAAGCGGGCGAAGCGGCGGACGTGAATATTGCCTACTGCCCGGAACGCGTGTTGCCGGGGCAGGTGATGGTGGAGCTGATTAAAAACGACCGTGTGATCGGCGGTATGACGCCGAAGTGCTCGGCGCGCGCCAGTGCGCTATACAAGATTTTTCTCGAGGGTGAATGCGTACTGACTAATGCGCGAACCGCCGAGATGTGCAAGCTGACGGAAAACAGCTTCCGTGATGTGAACATTGCCTTCGCCAACGAGCTGTCGTTGATTTGCGCCGAGCAGGGGATCAACGTCTGGGAACTGATTCGTTTGGCGAACCGTCATCCGCGAGTGAATATTCTGCAGCCTGGCCCGGGCGTCGGCGGCCACTGCATCGCCGTCGACCCGTGGTTTATCGTGGCGCAGAATCCGCAGCAGGCGCGTCTGATCCACACCGCGCGCCTGGTAAACGACGGTAAACCGCTGTGGGTAGTCGACCGGGTGAAAGCGGCGGTGGCCGATTGCCTGGCCGCGACTAACAAGCGCGCGTCCGAGGTGAAAATCGCCTGCTTCGGCCTGGCGTTCAAACCCAATATCGACGATCTGCGTGAAAGCCCGGCGGTGGAAGTTGCCCATTTGATTGCTGATTGGCATTCGGGGGAAACGCTAGTCGTGGAACCTAACGTCGAACACCTGCCGGCATCGTTGGTGGGTCATGTGGCGTTGAAAACGATCGCTGAGGCGTTGCAGCAGGCCGATGTGATCGTGATGTTG
The DNA here is from genome assembly GCF_017309605.1 of Serratia ureilytica. Classification (NCBI taxonomy): domain Bacteria; kingdom Pseudomonadati; phylum Pseudomonadota; class Gammaproteobacteria; order Enterobacterales; family Yersiniaceae; genus Serratia; species Serratia ureilytica. Next base: position 4,899,653 of record NZ_CP071320.1, on the reverse strand, counting down.
GTCGATCATCAGCAGTTCAAGGCCATCCGGCCGGAAGAGATCAAGCAAAGCTGGGTGGTGGATACCAAAGGAGTTTGGCGTTGAAGCGTATCTTAGTCACCGGTGGCGCCGGATTTATTGGTTCTGCGGTCGTGCGACATATCATCGAGGCCACCGGCGACAGCGTAGTGGTGGTGGATAAGCTGACCTATGCCGGTAACCTGGAGTCGCTGGCGGTAGTGGCCGACAGCGATCGTTATGCCTTCGAGCAGATCGACATCTGCGATCGCGTCGGGTTGGATCGGGTGTTTGCCCGCTATCAGCCGGATGTGGTGATGCACCTGGCGGCGGAAAGTCACGTCGATCGCTCTATCGACGGCCCGGCGGCGTTTATCGAGACCAACGTGGTCGGCACTTACACCCTGCTGGAAGCGGCGCGCCACTATTGGCAGCCGTTGGCGGCGGAGAAGAAGCAGGCTTTCCGCTTCCATCATATCTCCACCGACGAAGTGTACGGCGATCTGCATGGCACTGACGATCTGTTCACCGAAACCACGCCCTATGCGCCGAGCAGCCCGTATTCCGCTTCCAAGGCGTCGAGCGATCATCTGGTGCGCGCCTGGCTGCGCACCTATGGTTTGCCGACCCTCGTCACCAACTGTTCGAACAACTACGGCCCTTATCACTTCCCGGAGAAGCTGATCCCGCTGGTTATCCTGAATGCCGTCGCTGGTAAACCGCTGCCGGTATATGGCAACGGCGCGCAGGTGCGCGACTGGCTGTATGTCGAGGATCACGCGCGCGCGCTCTATCAGGTGGTGACCGAAGGCGTGGTGGGCGAAACTTACAATATCGGCGGCCATAACGAGCGCAAGAATATCGAAGTGGTGCAGACCATCTGTGACCTGCTGGAAGAACTGGCGCCGAACAAACCGCAGGGCGTGGCGCACTACCGCGATCTGATCACTTACGTCAAGGATCGTCCGGGCCACGATATGCGTTACGCCATCGACGCTGGCAAGATCGACCGTGAGTTGGGGTGGCGGCCGCAGGAAACGTTCGAAAGCGGCATTCGCAAAACCGTGGTTTGGTACCTGAATAACGAAGTCTGGTGGCGCCGGGTGCAAGACGGTTCTTATGCCGGCGAGCGTTTGGGGCTGTCCGATTGAATGTAGCGCAGTGCTGTCCTTATAAGGCGCTGCGGATTTGGGAGCTAGTATGAAAGGTATTATTCTGGCCGGCGGTTCCGGCACGCGTTTGCATCCGATCACGCGCGGCGTGTCCAAACAGCTGTTGCCGATCTATGACAAACCGATGATTTATTATCCGATGTCGGTGCTGATGTTGGCGGGGATTCGCGACATTTTAATCATCTCGACCACAGCGGATTTGCCGTCCTTCGAACGTTTGCTGGGTAATGGCGAACAGTTTGGCGTCAATCTCAGCTACGCCGCGCAACCTAAGCCGGAAGGCCTGGCCCAGGCGTTCCTGATCGGCGAGGAGTTCATCAACGGCGATTCTTGCTGCCTGGTGTTGGGAGATAACATCTTCTTCGGCCAGTCTTTCAGTCCGAAATTAAAAACCGTCGCGGCTCGTACCGAGGGCGCCACCGTGTTCGGTTATCAGGTCATGGATTCTGAGCGCTTTGGCGTTGTGGAGTTTGACGACAATTTCCGCGCGCTGTCGATCGAAGAAAAACCGAAAAAACCGAAATCCGATTGGGCGGTAACCGGCTTGTATTTCTACGATAGCCAGGTGGTGGAGTTTGCCAAGCAGGTGAAGCCTTCCGAGCGCGGCGAGCTGGAAATTACCAGCATCAACCAGATGTATCTGGAGCGCGGTGATCTGACTGTCGAGCTGCTGGGGCGCGGTTTTGCCTGGTTGGACACCGGGACTCACGACAGCCTGCTGGAAGCCAGTAGCTTCGTGCAGACGGTCGAGAAACGTCAGGGATTTAAAATCGCCTGTCTGGAAGAGATCGCCTGGCGCAACGGTTGGCTGGATGATGAGGGCGTCAAACGTGCCGCCCACTCCTTGTCCAAAACCGGCTATGGCAAGTATTTGCTGGATTTGCTGCATGTGCGTCCACGCCATTATTGAGCCTTTGTCATGGGAAAGTGAGTTTTTCGCGCTGGACAGCGCGAAACTCATCTTCTCCTCCTCAGCCCCGGTTCTGGCTGAGGCCGACTTGGCGGCTTATGCCCTGGTGCAGGCCAAAATCTCCGCGCAGCAACTGGCCTTGGCGGATGACTTGGCCGATTTCGGCTTCCGCCTGGTTGAGGGCGAGGTCGATCTGGTTTTGGCGCTTGATAACAGGTCGATACTTGAATTTGGTGACCGCGTACAGGCGATACGCTTTGCGACCGAGGCCGATATCCCCGCATTGCGTAGCGCGGCGGCTCAGGCGTTCGCCGCCAGCCGCTTTCGTGCGCCCTGGTATCAACCTGATGACAGCGGCCGGTTTTATGCTTTGTGGATCGAAAAGGCCGTTTTGGGCACCTTCGATCATCAGTGCCTGTTGGCGCTGGACGAACAGGGGCACCCAGAAGGATTCGTCAGCCTGCGCAATTTGGGCGAACGGGAAACACGCATCGGCCTGTTGGCAGCTTTCCCCGGCGCATCCGGCCGGGGGATTGGTTCCAGGCTGATGGCGGCGGCGATCGCCGAATCCCGGCGTCAGGGGATGCAGCACCTGCGGGTCGCGACCCAGATAGGCAATATCGCCGCATTACGACTCTATCAACGACAGGGTGCCGTGATTGAAAGCACCGCGTACTGGTTATACAGAGGTAGACATGATTCCATTTAACGCACCACCGGTTGTTGGCACTGAACTGGAATATATGCAGGCTGCCATGGGCAGCGGCAAGTTGTGCGGCGACGGCGGTTTTACCCGTCGCTGCCAGCAGTGGATGGAACAGCATTTCGGCAGCGCGAAAGTGCTGTTGACGCCTTCCTGCACCGCGTCGTTGGAAATGGCCGCCATCCTGCTGGATATTCAGCCGGGCGACGAAGTGATCATGCCGAGCTTTACCTTCGTTTCAACCGCCAACGCCTTTGTGCTGCGCGGCGCCAAAGTGGTGTTCGTCGATCTGCGTCCGGACACCATGAACATCGACGAAACCAAAATCGAAGCGGCGATTACCGATAAAACCCGCGCGATCGTGCCGGTACACTACGCCGGCGTCGCCTGCGAGATGGATACCATCATGGCGCTGGCGAAGAAATATAACCTGTTCGTGGTGGAAGACGCCGCGCAGGGCGTGATGTCGACCTATAAAGGCAAGGCATTGGGCACCATCGGCCATATCGGCTGCTTCAGCTTCCATGAAACCAAAAACTATACCGCCGGCGGCGAAGGCGGTGCGACGCTGGTGAACGATCCGGCCCTGATCGATCGGGCGGAAGTCATCCGCGAGAAAGGCACCAACCGCAGCCAGTTCTTCCGTGGCCAGGTCGACAAATATACCTGGCGCGACATCGGCTCCAGCTACTTGATGTCTGACCTGCAGGCCGCCTACCTGTGGGGTCAGCTGGAAGTGGCGGAGCGCATCAACCAGCGCCGCCTGTCGCTGTGGCAGAAGTACTACGACAGTTTCCTGCCGTTGGTTCGGTCAGGCCGTATCGAGTTGCCGAGCATTCCGGCGGACTGCGTGCATAACGCGCACATGTTCTATATCAAGCTGCGCGATATCGAAGAGCGCACGGCCTTTATCGACTACCTGAAGGAAGCCGAAATCATGGCCGTGTTCCACTATATCCCGCTGCATGACTGCCCGGCCGGCGAACAGTTTGGCCGCTTTGCCGGCGAAGACCGTTACACCACGCAGGAAAGTGCGCGTCTGGTGCGCTTGCCGCTGTTCTACAATATGTCCGATGTCAATCAGCGTACGGTAATCAATACCATTCTGAGCTTCTTCGCCTGATATGTCGTTGGCAAAAGCATCGATATGGACCGCCGGCTCTACGCTGATCAAAATTGGCGTGGGGCTATTGGTGGTGAAATTGCTGGCGGTGGCGTTTGGCCCCAGCGGCGTGGGGCAGGCGGGTAACTTTCGCCAGTTGATCACCGTGCTGGGCGTGCTGTCCGGCGCGGGCATTTTTAACGGCATCACCAAATACGTGGCGGAGTACCACCAGGACTCGCAGCGTCTGCGTCTGGCGGTCGGCACCGCGTCGAGCATTGTGCTGGGCTTTTCGACCTTGCTGGCGCTGGTGTTTTTGTTCGCCGCCGAGCCGATCAGCATCGGGCTGTTCGGGCATGCCGATTACGTCGGCGTGGTGCGCGCCGTCGCCTTCATTCAGATGGGCATCGCCTACGCCAACCTGTTCATGGCGGTGCTGAAAGGCTATCGCGACGCGATGGGCAACGCGCTGGCGGTGATCGGCGGCAGCCTGCTCGGCGTGGTGGCTTATTATCTGTGCTTCAAGCTGGGCGGCTATGAAGGCGCGCTGGCAGGGCTGGCGTTGGTGCCGGCGTTGGTGGTGCTGCCGGCCGGGCTGATGCTGTGGCGGCGCAAAACGTTGCCGCTGCGCTACCTGGCTCCGCGCTGGGACAAAGGGGTGGCCGGCAATCTCGGCAAATTCACCCTCATGGCGTTGATCACCTCGGTGACGCTGCCGGTGGCTTACGTGATGATGCGTAACCTGTTGGCCGCGCATTACGGTTGGGATGAAGTGGGGATCTGGCAAGGCGTCAGCAGCATTTCCGATGCCTATCTGCAGTTTATCACCGCCTCGTTTACCGTCTATCTGCTGCCGACGCTGTCGCGGTTGACGGACAAGGGCGCCATCTCGCGGGAGATCGTGCGCTCGCTGAAATTCGTGCTGCCGGCCGTAGCGGCGGCGAGCTTTACGGTGTGGTTGCTGCGTGATTTCGCCATCTGGCTGCTGTTCTCGGACAAGTTCGTCGCCATGCGCGATCTGTTTGCCTGGCAGCTGGTGGGCGACGTGCTGAAAGTCGGGGCCTATGTATTCGGCTATCTGGTGATCGCCAAAGCGTCGCTGCGCTTTTATATCCTGACGGAAGTCAGCCAGTTTCTGCTGCTGACGCTGTTCTCGCACTGGCTGATCCCGCTGCGCGGCGCGCTGGGGGCGGCTCAGGCCTATATGGCAACCTACATCGTGTATTTCGCGCTCTGTAGCTGCGTGTTTCTTATTTATCGTAGACGAGTATGACCACACTGATTCACGTTCTGGGATCCGATATCCCGCATCATAACCAGACGGTGCTGCGCTTCTTCAACGACGTGCTGGCGCCGCGTTTGCCGGCTGAGCAGACGCGGCATTTTATGGTGGCGGCCAAGGATGTGGCGGCACTGGGGGATTTCCCCGCTCTGAACATTGAGCCTTACGCCGACAAGAAGAGCCTGGCGGCGGCGGTGATCGCCCGCGCCCAGGCCGATAGCGATGCGCGCTTCTTCCTGCACGGTCAGTTTAACCCGGGGCTGTGGCTGGCGCTGCTGAGCGGCAAGATCAAGGCGCATCAGGTCAGTTGGCATATTTGGGGTGCCGATCTGTACGAAGACGCCACCAGCTGGAAATTTCGGCTGTTTTACCTGCTGCGCCGCATTGCTCAGGGGCGAGTGGGGAACGTGTTCGCCACCCGCGGCGACGTGATCCACTATCAGCAGCGCCATGCGCGGGTGCCGGCCTCGCTGTTGTACTTCCCGACGCGGATGGATCCGGCGCTGACCGACGTTCACGTCGAGAAAAATCTGGCCGGGCCGATGACGATTCTGGTGGGCAACTCCGGCGATCGCAGCAACCGGCATATCGAAGCGCTGCAGGCGATACATCAGCAGTTCGGCGCTGACGTGCGCGTGATCCTGCCGATGGGCTATCCGGCCAATAACGACGCCTACATCGAGCAGGTGCGCGCCGCCGGGTTGCCGCTGTTCGGCGAGAAAAACCTGCAGCTGCTCACGCAGCAGGTGGCGTTTGAGGACTACCTCAACATCCTGCGCGCCTGCGATCTGGGTTATTTCATTTTCAATCGCCAGCAGGGGATAGGCACCCTGTGTCTGCTGATTCAGTTTGGCGTGCCTTTCGTGCTCAGCCGGCAGAACCCGTTCTGGCAGGATTTGGCGGAACAGCACCTGCCGGTGCTGTTCTACGGCGACTCGCTCGACGAGGCGGTGGTGCGCGAAGCGCAGCGTCAGCTGGCGGCGGTGGATAAGCAGACGATCGCCTTCTTTAATCCGAACTATGTCGATGGCTGGCAGCAAGCCCTGGCGCTGGCGGCGGGAGAGCACTCATGACGTTGGCGCAATTCGGCGGTCTGTTCGTCGTCTACCTGGTCAGCCTGACGTTTATTCTGACGCTGACCTACCAGGAGTTTCGGCGCGTGCGCTTTAACTTCAACGTCTTCTTCTCGCTGCTGTATTTGCTGACGTTTTATTTCGGCTTCCCGCTGACCTGTCTGCTGGTGTTTCAGTTTGACGTCGAGGTGGTGCCGGTGGAGTTTCTGCTGTACGCCTTGCTGTCGGCGACGGCGTTTTACGCCATCTATTACGTCACCTACAAGACCCGGCTGCGCAAGCGCCGCTCTCAGCCGCGCGCGGCGCTGTTCACCATGAACCGGGTGGAAACCCATATGACCTGGGTGCTGCTGGCGCTGGTGGCGATCGGGACCGTGGGTATCTTCTTCATGCAGAACGGCTTCCTGCTGTTCAAGCTCAATTCCTACAGCCAGATCTTCTCCAGCGACGTGTCCGGCGTGGCGCTCAAACGGTTCTTCTACTTCTTCATTCCGGCGATGCTGGTGGTCTATTTCCTGCGGCAGGATCTGCGCGCCTGGTTCTTGTTCCTGGTGGCGACGGTGGCGTTCGGCATTTTGACCTACGTCATCGTCGGCGGCACCCGCGCCAATATCATCATCGCCTTCGCGCTGTTCCTGTTTATCGGCATCGTGCGCGGCTGGATCACGCTGTGGATGTTGGCGGCGGCCGGCATATTCGGCGTGGTCGGCATGTTCTGGCTGGCGTTGAAGCGCTACAGCCTGGACGTCAGCGGCGCGGAAGCGTTTTATACCTTCCTCTATCTGACCCGAGACACTTTCTCGCCGTGGGAAAATCTGGCGCTGCTGCTGCAAAATTACGACAAGATCGATTTCCAGGGCCTGGCGCCGATCCTGCGTGATTTCTACGTCTTTATCCCAACGTGGCTATGGCCGGGCCGGCCGGACGTGGTGCTGAACTCGGCCAACTATTTTACCTGGGAAGTGCTGAACAACCACTCCGGGCTGGCGATATCCCCGACGCTGATCGGTTCGCTGGTGGTGATGGGCGGCGCGCTGTTCATCCCGCTCGGCGCGATTCTGGTGGGCATGATCATCAAGTGGTTCGACTGGCTGTATGAGTTGGGCAAAACCGAACCGAACCGCTATAAGGCGGCTATCCTGCAAGGATTCTGCTTCGGCGCGGTGTTCAACATGATCGTGTTGGCGCGCGAAGGGGTGGACTCATTCGTTTCGCGCGTGGTGTTCTTCTGCATTATTTTCGGCGCCTGTCTGGTGCTGGCGAAGTTGCTGTATTGGCTGTTCGATACCGCCGGGCTCATCAAGGCCAGAGTGACGCGCGCCCGCGCGCTGGCCTCTCCCCCACGGGCGGACGGTTTTTTGTAAGGGTAATGACGACGATGGAAACAAAGATTTCGGTGCCGCAGTATGAGCTGCGCGGTTTCAGCCTGTGGGGCTTTCGCGATATGGCGCACTGCATGGACTTTTTGTTCGACGGCGGCCGAGTCAAACAGGGCACGTTGGTGGCCATGAATGCGGAAAAGATCCTGAAGGCGGAAGAGGACCCGGCGCTGCATGCGTTGCTGGATGAAGCGGAGTACAAGTACGCCGACGGCATCAGCATGGTGCGCTCGATTCGCCGCAAATACCCGGCGGCGGACGTTTCGCGCGTCGCGGGCGCCGATCTTTGGGAAGCCTTGATGCAGCGCGCCGGCCGTGAAGGCACGCCGGTCTTCCTGGTCGGCGGCAAGCCGGAGGTGCTGGCGGAAACCGAACGGAAGCTGCGCAGCCAGTGGAACGTTAACCTGGTGGGCAGCCAGGACGGCTATTTCAAACCGGAGCAGCGAGAGGCGCTGTTCGAGCGTATTCGCGCCAGCGGCGCCGCCATCGTGACGGTGGCGATGGGATCGCCGAAGCAGGAGATCCTGATGCGCGACTGCCGCAAGGTGCATCCGCAGGCGCTGTATATGGGCGTGGGCGGCACCTACGACGTGTTTACCGGCCATGTGAAGCGTGCGCCCAAGGTGTGGCAGAAACTCGGTCTGGAGTGGCTTTACCGCCTGCTCAGCCAGCCCAGCCGTATCGGCCGGCAGCTGAAGCTGTTGAAGTTTGTCGGCTACTACTACAGCGGTAAAATGTAATCGCTTATCCGGGGTGGAATGTGTCGGTTCGCCCCGGTCTGCTGTACCAATAATCTGCTTTTGTCTATTTCTCCCGCATATCTATAACCCCCAGCCCTAAACGTCGCCGCATTTATTCCATAAAGTTTTAAATTGCGGTTTGCTTATAGCGACGAAATGCGAAACGATACCGCCCGGAAATTATCCCTGGCCGCTGAAGCCTGATGCGACAGCGCTGAACGATGTTCTTCTCACGGTAACTTCGCTCCGACTACCCGTTGATGCCAACTCGAACGGCAGGGGATGATTTATTCTTTTAATAATGACAATAACGACCGGCAGCGGCCGGCAGGCAAACACAACCCGAGAAAAATTATTGAGGATTTATGGCACACAAAGAGAAACCGCAAGGGCTACACCGAGGCCTTGAGGCCCGGCACATCGAGCTTATCGCTCTCGGGGGCACCATTGGTGTCGGCCTGTTTATGGGATCGGCCAGTACGCTGAAATGGGCCGGGCCGTCGGTACTGCTGGCTTACATCATCGCCGGGCTGTTCGTGTTCTTCATTATGCGTTCGATGGGGGAGATGCTGTTCCTCGAGCCGGTCGCCGGGTCGTTCGCCGTTTACGCGCATAAATACATGAATCCCTATTTCGGCTACCTGACTGCCTGGGGGTACTGGTTTATGTGGATCGCCGTCGGCATTTCCGAGATCACCGCCATCGGGGTGTATGTGCAGTTCTGGTTCCCGGAAATACCGCAGTGGGTCCCCGCGCTGATCGCCGTGGCGATGGTGGCGCTGGCCAACCTGGCGGCGGTGCGCCTGTACGGTGAGCTGGAGTTCTGGTTCGCCATGATCAAGGTCACCACCATCATCGTGATGATTCTGGTGGGGCTGGGGGTGATCTTCTTCGGTTTCGGCAACGGCGGTGAACCTATCGGTTTCGCCAATCTGACGGCGCACGGCGGCTTCTTTGCCGGCGGCTGGAAGGGCTTCCTGTTTGCGCTGTGCATCGTGGTGGCGTCCTATCAGGGGGTTGAGCTGGTGGGCATTACCGCCGGGGAAGCCAAAAACCCGCAGGTGACGCTGAAACGTGCGATCAACAATATCCTGTGGCGCATCCTGATCTTCTATGTCGGCGCGATCTTCGTCATCGTGACCATCTTCCCGTGGAACGGCATCGGCACTACCGGCAGCCCGTTCGTGCTGACCTTCGCCAAGATCGGCATCGTCGCCGCTGCCGGCATCATTAACTTCGTGGTACTGACCGCCGCGCTTTCCGGTTGCAACAGCGGCATGTACAGCGGCGGCCGCATGCTGTACGCCCTGGCCAAGAATCGCCAACTGCCGGCGGCGCTGACCAAGCTTTCCGCCAGCGGCGTGCCGGTCAACTGCATTGCCGTCACCATCGGCTGCCTGTTGGTGGGCTCCGCGCTGAACTACATCATCCCTAATCCGGAGCAGGTGTTCGTCTATGTCTACAGCGCCAGCGTGTTGCCGGGCATGGTGCCGTGGTTCGTGGTGCTGATAAGCCAACTCTATTTCCGCCGCGCGCACAAGGAAGCGATCAAAAACCACAGCTTTAAGTCGATCATGTTCCCGTATGTGAATTATCTGACCATCGCTTTTCTGGTTTGCGTGCTGGTCGGCATGGGAATCAACCCGGATACGCGAATTTCCCTGCTGGTCGGGGCGATTTTCTTAGCGGGCGTCAGCCTGTGCTACTTCGCTTTCGGCATGCATAAGAAACATCATCCGGCTGAAAATCGGGTAGAAACGCGGCAATAAACGGTGAAAAGGGGCTACGGAGTGCGCTTTCCTGCGCAGGAGTGAGCAAAGCGTAATCAAACGCAACATTTCTGCGAAAAAGCACTAGACAGGATTGGCGTAAATCCGTAGTATCCCCTCCCGCAACGGCGCTACGCGCCCGTAGCTCAGCTGGATAGAGCGCTGCCCTCCGGAGGCAGAGGTCTCAGGTTCGAATCCTGTCGGGCGCGCCATTAAGTTTGTGCGCAGGAGCTGCGGTGGTAATATTACCGCGTGAGTAAGAAGAAGTAGTAATGGTGGCTATAGCTCAGTTGGTAGAGCCCTGGATTGTGATTCCAGTTGTCGTGGGTTCGAGTCCCATTAGCCACCCCACTTCCTAAGCGAAGTGAAGATTTAGCAGTATTTTGTGACAGTGCGAAGGTGGCGGAATTGGTAGACGCGCTAGCTTCAGGTGTTAGTGTTCTTACGGACGTGAGGGTTCAAGTCCCTCTCTTCGCACCACGCAAAATATCTGATAAATATAAGATTTATATGGACAACGGTCTGATAAATCGGGTAGTATGAGCAACACAAATCGGCGAGTAGCGCAGCTTGGTAGCGCAACTGGTTTGGGACCAGTGGGTCGGAGGTTCGAATCCTCTCTCGCCGACCACATTCGAAAAACCTGCTTTTTAAAGCAGGTTTTTTTTCGTTTGCAGTTTATGAGGATGAGCACCTCCGCAGGAGGTTCGAGCCTCGTGAAATGAAACGAATATCGGCAAGCCCGTGCAGCACTGCGCGGGCTTTTTTGCCTCTCTGGGGGGAGCATCGGGTGCCTGCCTGCAAACGTGTTGGTTTTCAGCGACAATACCATCCGGCGCTGTCGTCAGGTTGAGACAAATAATTCATTGATTTAAAACGATAAATCTGGCTTTGACTTAAGTCGTCGTTTCGAGGCGACAACCTGATAAAGACCGCCGGCACGGAACGCCAGAGAGTGATTTGTGGCGGGAAAGGCAGAGTTAAATAAAAAATCAATAATTTCAATATATTACTATCTGTCTTTCTATGTGAGAGCCTCAATTTAAAAGTTGGCACGCCAAGTGCATTATCTATTGCGTAGATGCTCATTCCACCTCTTATGTTCGCCTTAGGCCTCATAAACCCTGGGAATGACGCAGAGCCGATTTAGGGTGCCTATCGCCCACGAGAACGATGACTAACCCGTCATCACGCTCAGGGCAGAACGTTGAGTGAGGCACCGCCCCTGTTGTCCTAGACCTGATTGCTTCTTTATACACTTGCCATGCGGCAAGTGTTTTTTTTTTGCGCTTAAGAAAACCATTGGGCAAAAAAAAGCGCGGCATCGGAGCCGCGCTTTTCTCTCTCGGGCAGGGCGTTATTCGCCGCCGTTCTGTTTCAGCGTCAACATCAGCCCCTCACGCCGCATCTGCGCCGCTTCATCCGAACGATGCAGTTTTTCCAGCGTATCGGCCAACCAGGCGTAGTCGTAGGCATCCGGGCGCTGTTTCAGCGCTTCACGGAAGACGTCGGCCGCTTGCTGCCACTCGCCGTGCTTCATCAGCAACTGCCCCAGCGTGCTGTTCAACAGCGGCGTCGCACCGTGTTGCTTCATCTGCTGGCGCAGCGCTTTCTCCAACTGCTCGGGGTTGCCGGACTTCAGCCGCGGCAGCAACAGCACCAGGCGCTCGTCGTATTGGCGTTTCAGGCCGTCGAGCACAATCTCCTGCGCCAGTTCGTGGTCGTTGCATTCGATCAGGTGTTCCACCATCGCGATTTGCAGCGGCACTTCGTGACGCGTCTTGCGGCTCTGATCTTTCCACCAGCGCTTCAGGCCTTCGCTGCCTTCGTCCGCCATCGCCTGATTCATCAGCCCGATATAAGCCTGTTGCTGCAAGGCCTGCAGCTGCTCTTCGCTGTGGAGTTCGATTTTACGCATCGACGGCAGCACTTCCAGCAGCGACGCATAGGCACCGGTGCGCAGATAGGCTTGTTCCGCCAGGCGCAGCACTTCCGGATGGCGCGGCGCCTGGTTAAGCAGGCGATCGACGCCGTGGCGCGCGGCGTGGTTCTCGCCCTGCGCCAGCTGGATACGAACCCGGGTGATATCCACCGGCAGCTGATCGGTGTCGGCCGCTTCGGCAGCGCGCTCCAGATACTGATTGGTGCGGAAGTCGTCGCCGCGTTGCTGTGCGGCTTCGGCGGCCAGCAGGTAGTTCACCACCGGCTGTTCGGCGTGGTCGGCGTTGCGCGTCATCAGTTTTTCAACCTGCTTGTAGTCGCCCTCCGCCAGTTTGATCAGCGCGGCTTTGGTTTGCTGACGCGCGCGGGTGCGCTTGCGGCCGATAAACCAACCGCGCGTGCGGGCGCCGGTACGGAAGATGCGGCGCAGGATCCACTCGATCGCCAGCAGCACCACGAACAGCAGCACCAACATGATCACCAGCCCGGTGACGCTGGTTTCAATATTGTAGTTATCGGTCTGGATCAGCACATAGCCCTGATGCCCGGCCAACATCGGCCCGAGCACCACGCTGGCGATCACCACCAGGAACAGAAATAGCACGCGTAACATGGCTTAACCCTCCTGATGAGCGGCAGGGGACTGGGTCATCAGGTTGCGCACCCGGGTCTGCATCACTTTCTCGAGCAGCGGCTGGCTTTTCAGCTGATCCGGCACGTCCATCGAGATCGACTGTTGGCTCAGGCTGTCCAGCTCTTCAAGGAAGGCCTTGGTCGCCGGGTCGGTGGTGTCGAAATAGGCGCGCACCCAGGTGGAGACGGTTTCCAGCGACTGCTTGTAGGTCTCGTTCTGGTGACGCGGAATGGCCTGTGCGGCCACCAGCAGGCGCGAACGGATGTTTTCGCGCAGGTAGATGTCCTGGTTCGGCGCCAGCAGCGGTTCGGCGCTGGTATCGCGACGGCGGATGGTGATGAAGTCGGCCATGAAATTGCGCCAGCTCTTGGCCAGGTTCTGCCGCCATTCGCCGATCGAGCCGGAGAGCTCGCTGCTGTTTTGATCCATTGGCGCTTCGTCGGTGTCGTTATCGGCCAGGCGCAGGTTATCCACCTGATTGGACAGCTGATTGACCTTGAGGATGATGCCGTCGTAATCGACCTGGGTCAGCGTAGAAAGCGTGCTGATGTCTTCGGTAATGGCGCGGCGCACGTCGAGCAGGCTCGGATCGTTCATGTCCGCCAGGCTGGCGTCGGCGCTTTTCAGCAGCGCGGCGGCGCTGGTCACGTCCTGATCGCTCCATAGCTTGCGGCCGGCCATTTTCACCAGGAAATCGGCCTGCGCCAGCAGCCAGGTTTTGGCGTCGCTGCCGGAGATGGTCGCCACTTTTTCCTGCAGCTCGCTCAGTTGGCGCGCCAGGTTTGCCTGCTCGCGATCGGCGGCGTCCAGGGTTTTACCCTGTTGTTGCAACAAGCCTTCCAGCGCATTTCTTTCCTGCTGCTGGCTCTGCTTCACGCCGTCAAGCTGCTGCTGCAGCGCCTGATTGGCGGCGATCAGCTGTTGTGCCTGCTTGTGCGTATGGTAATAACCGCCCGCGCCGAGGGCGATGACCAGCACGATAGCGATCGCGCCGAGCACCGGGCCGGTGTTCTTGCCTTTGCGGCTGGCAGCGGCTGGCTGCTGGGAGCTCTCAACCGCGGTGGTGGGTTCTTCAACCGGGGCGGCTGGGGTATTTTGTTCCGTCATAGTGGCACATCCCATAGTCAGATTATTGTAGCGCGCGGATCAGCGCGTCATTATCGGCGTTGTCAGCTACCCGAATCGTACGCCAGCCCAATTCCCGGGCGAGGGTAGCCAGGCGTTCGCTCACTACTACCAGGCGGCAACGCAGCAGCCATGAAGAACGATAGTAATCAGGAACTAAAGTATAGAGCTGTTGTAACATTTCACCGCTGGTCACCACCAGCGTATCCACACCGGCGCGCTGCCAGTGGGCGCTTTGCTCGCTGCCGTCGTAGTGCACCGGGCTGCGTTGATAACATTCATAATAGCTGACGTCGGCGCCGCGCTCGCTCAGCGTCGACCCTAACAGTTCGCGGCCGCCGTTGCCGCGTAAAATCAGCGCGCGTTTGCCCGCCAATTTTTGCAGCGCCGGCAGCAACAGCAGCGTTTCGCTGATCTCGCGTTCGCGCGGGTATTCCACCGGCAAACTGCTGATGCGGTGCAGCGCCAGCCCGGTGGTGCGGCCGATGGCGTAATAGGCCAGGTGAGCGGGCCAACTCAGCCCGGCGCGGCCGATAACCGAATCGGCATAACTCACCGAATGTTGCGACAGCACGAACACCAGATCGCCGGCGCTAAGCTGCTGCAACGCCTGCGGCAGCTTCGGCAGGTCGCCGCCCGGCGCGAAGTCGATCAGCGGTGCATGATAGGCAACCCGGCCGAGTGCGCGCAGCCGGCTCACTAACAGCTCCCCCGAAGGCGATGGGCGGGTTACCAGGATCGTCATGCCGGCGGATTTCCCTGATAAACCTCGCGCAGGATCTCGCGCGCGCCGCGCGCCAGCAACTCTTCCGCCAGCTCAATGCCCATCCGTTCGGCCTCGGCGGCCGGGCCGCGGCGTTCGCCGCGCACCATCTGGCTGCCGTCCGGCGCGCCGACCAGGGCGCGCAGCCACAGGCTGTCGCCATCCAGTTCGGCATAGCTGCCGATCGGCACCTGGCAGCCGCCTTCCAGGCGGGTATTCATCGCCCGCTCGGCGCGCACGCGGGTTTCGGTGGCCGCATGGTTCAGCGGCGCCAGCAGCGCGCGGGTGACGCTGTCGTCGAGACGGCATTCAATGCCGACTGCACCCTGGCCGACCGCCGGCAGGCACTCTTCGGCGCTCAGCGGGCTGCGGATGCGTTGCTCCAGGCCTAAACGCTTCAGGCCGGCCACCGCCAGGATAATCGCGTCGTAGTCGCCATTGTCCAGCTTGGCCAGGCGAGTGCCGACGTTACCGCGCAGGTCGCGCACGACAAGATCCGGGCGGCGTTCACGCAGCTGGCACTGACGGCGCAGGCTGGAGGTGCCGACCACGCTGCCCAGCGGCAGCTGATCGAACGAGGCGAAACGATTGGAAACAAAAGCGTCGCGCGGATCTTCGCGTTCGCAAATGGTGGTCAAACCGAGCCCGGCAGGGAAATCGACCGGCACGTCTTTCATCGAATGCACGGCGATGTCGGCGCGGCCTTCCAGCAGCGCGAGCTCGAGTTCTTTAACAAACAGGCCTTTACCGCCGACTTTCGCCAACGGCGTATCCAGAATAACGTCGCCGCGGGTGACCATCGGCACCAACTCGACCTGCAGGCCGGGATGGCAGGCCATCAGACGTTGCTGCACATAATGTGCTTGCCAAAGTGCAAGCGGGCTTTGTCGGGTGGCAATTCGAATAATTTTGTCTAACATGCTTGTTACCGTTTTTATATTTCGCCATCCATCCTACCACTGAGAGTCAATACTGTCAGTGCAAGAAGCCGGAGGTGGAAAAAGGACAACGGAATCAAAGGGACGTGTGATGTGCTTTGGGGCAGTTAACACTGCGGGTAAATCGTTTAGGGAAGCGCTACAATAATTGTGAAGCGTTACCTCCTTTACGGTCAATCAGCAAGGTGTTAAATTGATCACGTTTCCAGCAATAAGTCGCCAAATATTCTTCTTACACTAACGGCGCTTATGGAATACGGGTTTTTTCTAAACACCGGGATAATCAGGCGAGACGTCTTGTACCTCTACATCGAGACATTGAAGCAGAGACTGGATGCGATCAATCAGCTACGCGTCGATCGCGCCCTGGCGGCTATGAAGCCCGCGTTTCAACGGGTATACAGTCTGCTGCCCACCTTACTGCACCACCACCACCCGCTGATGCCGGGTTACCTGAACGGTAACGTTCCCCACGGCATTTGCCTCTACACGCCTGATGAAACTCAACAAGATTACCTGAACGATTTAGAAGACAAATGGGGCAGCCCGTTTGACAAACCGGCCAGCGGCGAGCTGCCGATCACCGGCGTCTATTCGATGGGCAGCACCTCGTCTATCGGCCAAAGCTGCAGCTCGGATCTCGATATCTGGGTCTGCCACCAGTCCTGGCTGGACAACGAAGAACGCACCCGCCTGCAGCAAAAATGCAGCCTGCTTGAGAAGTGGGCCGCCTCGATGGGGGTGGAAGTCAGCTTCTTCCTGATCGACGAAAACCGTTTCCGCCATAATGAAAGCGGCAGCCTGGGCGGCGAAGACTGCGGCTCGACGCAGCACATCCTGTTGCTGGACGAGTTCTACCGCACCGCGGTGCGCCTGGCCGGCAAACGCATCCTGTGGAACATGGTGCCGGGCGAAGAAGAAGCGCACTACGATGAATACGTGCTGTCGCTGTACGCGCAGGGCGCGCTGACGCCGAACGAGTGGCTGGATCTCGGCGGCCTGAGTTCGCTGTCGGCGGAAGAGTACTTCGGCGCCAGCCTGTGGCAGCTGTACAAGAGCATCGATTCGCCTTACAAGGCGGTGCTGAAAACACTGCTGCTGGAAGCCTATTCCTGGGAATACCCCAATACCCAACTGCTGGCGACGGACATCAAACATCGCCTGCACCAGGGCGAGATCGTCAGCTTCGGGCTCGACGCCTACTGCATGATGCTCGAGCGCGTCACCCGCTACCTGACCGACATCAACGACACCACGCGCCTCGATTTGGCCCGTCGCTGTTTCTACCTGAAAGTGTGTGAAAAGCTGTCGCTGGCCAAGGCCTGCGTCGGCTGGCGGCGCGAGATCCTCAGCCAATTGGTCAGCGAGTGGGGCTGGAGCGAAGAGCGTCTGGCGATGCTGGACAACCGCGCCAACTGGAAGATCGAGCGAGTGCGCGAAGCGCACAACGAACTGCTCGACGCGATGATGCAGAGCTACCGCAACCTGATCCGTTTCGCCCGCCGCAACAACCTCAGCGTCAGCGCCAGCCCGCAGGATATCGGCGTGCTGACCCGCAAACTGTATGCGGCGTTCGAAGCGCTGCCCGGCAAGGTGACGTTGGTGAACCCGCAGATCTCGCCGGACCTGTCGGAAAACGATTTAACCTTTATTCATGTGCCGGTTGGCCGCGCCAACCGCACCGGCTGGTACCTGTACAATCAGGCCCCGGCCATGGATTCGATTGTCAGCCATCAGCCGCTGGAATATAACCGCTACCTGAACAAGCTGGTGGCCTGGGCCTATTTCAACGGCCTGCTGACGCCGCAGACCCGCCTGCACATCAAGAGCGGCAACCTGTGCGACACCGCCAAGCTGCAGGAGCTGGTGGCCGACGTTTCCCATCACTTCCCGCTGCGCCTGCCGGCGCCGACGCCGAAAGCGCTGTACAGCCCGTGCGAGATTCGCCATCTGGCAATCATCGTCAATCTGGAAAACGATCCGACCGCCGCCTTCCGCAATCAGGTGGTGCACTTCGATTTCCGCAAGCTGGACGTGTTCAGCTTCGGCCAGCAGCAGCAGTGTTTGGTGGGCAGCATCGATCTGCTGTATCGCAACTCCTGGAACGAAGTGCGCACCCTGCATTTCAGCGGCGAACAGTCAGTGCTGGAAGCATTGAAAACCATTCTCGGCAAAATGCACCAGGACGCCGCACCGCCGGAGTCGGTGGAAGTGTTCTGCTACAGTCAGCACCTGCGCGGCCTTATTCGCACCCGCATTCAGCAGCTGGTGTCTGAGTGCATCGAGCTGCGCCTGTCCAGCACCCGGCTGGAACCCGGCCGCTTCAAGGCGGTGCGCGTCGCCGGGCAAACCTGGGGGCTGTTCTTCGAGCGCCTGAGCGTGTCGGTGCAGAAGCTGGAGAACGCGGTGGAGTTTTACGGCGCCATCTCCAACAACAAGCTGCACGGCCTGTCTATCAAGGTGGAAACCGATCAGGTGCATCTGCCGCCGGTAGTGGACGGCTTCGCCAGCGAGGGGATCATCCAGTTCTTCTTCGAAGACACCTCAGACGACAAGGGCTTCAACATCTATATTCTGGATGAGTCGAATCGGGTGGAGGTGTATCACCACTGCGAGGGCAGCAAAGAGGAGCTGGTGCGCGACGTCAGCCGCTTCTATTCCTCGTCGCACGACCGCTTTACCTACGGCTCCAGCTTCATCAACTTCAACCTGCCGCAGTTCTATCAAATCGTGCAGCTCGACGGGCGCACGCAGGTGATCCCGTTCCGCAGCAACGTGCTGTCCAGCCTGTGCGTGACGGTGGCCGACGGCGCCGCTCAGCCGCTGAAGCAGCAGTTCCAGCTGCATTGACGCCGCAAGGGCTCGGTTGCCGAGCCCTGCTTAGCCTCAGGAAAAACTCAGTTCCTCGCCGGCCTGCGCGCTGGCCGCTTCGCTGAGCAGTTGGTAAAACGGCTGCCCGCTGCGATCGCATACCCAGACGCCGTCGCGGTAGTTGAAGTGGTAACCGCCGGCCTTGGTGGCGAGCCACACCTGGTGCAGCGGCTCCTGGCGGTTGATGACGATTTTGGTGCCGTTTTCGAAGCTCAGCGTCATCACGCCGCCATTGGTTTCGTAATCGATATCCGCATCGCCGTCAAAATCGTCCAGTGTCTCTTCAATATTCAGCATCAGCTGGTCGGCCAACTGGTGAAACTCACTGTCGTTCATATTCAATTCCTATTGCTTTTCATGATCCACCTGCGATTATAGAGACCTTGGACGCATGAATTACAGGCATTAATGCAAATGAAAAAACAACTACGCTATGCGCTGATGGCCGTTCTGGTTACCGGCCTCGCCGGCTGTGGTCTGAAAGGCCCGCTTTACTTCCCACCTGCCGACTCCGCCGGCCAAAAAACGGCCAAACCGCCGGTGCAAACGGGCGATCAGGTGCAAAAGAACCAGCAGGAGCAGTCTGGCTCTCAGCAAAAACCGTCGATGGTTGCCCAGTAACACCCGGTTTGCGGTGGCGAGCGCCGCCGCAAAATCAAGACGGATAGCGCGTCCAGATAGCGGAGTATGATATGCAGTTCTCCAAAATGCACGGTCTGGGCAACGACTTTATGGTGGTCGATGCCGTTACACAGAATGTCTATTTTTCACCTGAGCTGATCCGCCGGCTGGCCGATCGGCACCTGGGCGTCGGCTTTGACCAGATGCTGGTGGTAGAACCGCCTTACGATCCCGAGCTGGATTTTCACTACCGAATTTTTAACGCCGACGGCAGCGAAGTGGCGCAGTGCGGCAACGGCGCGCGCTGTTTCGCGCGCTTTGTGCGGCTGAAAGGGCTGACCAACAAGCGCGATATCCGCGTTAGCACCCAAACCGGGCGCATGGTGCTCAGCGTCACCGACGACGATCTGGTGTGCGTCAACATGGGTGAGCCGAATTTCGATCCGCAGGCGGTGCCGTTCCGCGCCGCCAAGGCGGAAAAGACCTACATCATGCGCGCGGCGGAACATACCGTGCTGTGCGGCGTGGTGTCGATGGGCAACCCGCATTGTGTTTTGCAGGTGGATGATGTAAAAACCGCCAAGGTGGAGCTGCTTGGGCCGGTGCTGGAAGGGCACGAGCGCTTCCCGGAACGGGCCAACATCGGCTTTATGCAAGTGGTCAGCCGCGATCACATCAAGCTGCGCGTTTACGAGCGCGGCGCCGGTGAAACGCAGGCCTGCGGCAGCGGCGCCTGTGCGGCGGTGGCGGTCGGGATCCAACAGGAATTGCTGTCAGAAGAGGTGCATGTAGAACTGCCGGGCGGCAGCCTGCATATTCGCTGGAAAGGGCCGGGCAATCCGCTGTTTATGACCGGTCCGGCAACCCATGTCTATGACGGATTTATTCATCTATGAAAAGCGTAGAAGAACAGAGCGTCGCCGGCCTGGCGCTGGATGACGACGCCGTGATGCAGTACCTGCTGCAGAACCCGGATTTCTTTATTCGCAACGCGCGCCAGGTTGAGCAGATGCGCGTGCCTCACCCGGTGCGCGGCACCGTTTCGCTGGTGGAATGGCATCTGGCTCGTCAGCGCAATCACATCGAACGGCTGGAAGAAGAGATCACGCTGTTGATGGAGCAGGCCAGCGCCAACGAAGGGCTGTTCGCCAGGCTGCTGCACCTGCAGGCCGATCTGGCCACCGCCGACAGCCTGCAGGACATGCTAAACCGGCTGCAGCGCTGGGCGCGCGGCTTCGGTTTGGCCGGCGCCACGGTTCGGCTGTTCGCCGAGCGCTGGAATATCGGCGCGCCTTCCGATTTCACCCACCTGGCGCTGACGCGTTCGGCGTTCGAGCCGTTCCGCATTCAGCGGCTGGGCAGCGAACAACACTATCTCGGCAGCCTGAACGGCCCCGAGCTGCTGCTGCTGTTGCCGCAGGCCAAACAGATTGGCCAAATTGGCTCGGTGGCGCTGTCGATGTTGGGCGACGACGGCGAGCTGGGCATGGTGATCTTCAGCAGCCGCGATACGCAACATTATCAGCAGGGCATGGGTACGGTGATGCTCAATCAGCTGGCGCGCATGCTGCCGGCACTGCTGGAACGCTGGATCGAACGCGCATGACGCCGATTGCGCCCAGCCTGCAGCAGCCGGTGGACGCTTTTCTGCGTTATCTCAAGGTAGAACGGCAACTCAGCCCGCTGACGCAGCTCAGCTATTCACGCCAGCTGACGGCGCTGATGCGCCTGGCGCAGGAGATCGGCGTCACCGACTGGACGACGCTGGACGCCGCCCGGGTGCGCATGCTGGCGGCGCGCAGCAAACGCGCCGGTCTGCAGTCCGCCAGCCTGGCGCTGCGGCTCTCTTCGTTGCGTAGCTTCCTCGATTGGCTGGTCAGCCAGGGCGTGCTGCACGCCAACCCTGCCAAGGGCATCCGCACGCCGCGCAGCGGCCGTCATCTGCCGAAAAACATCGACGTCGATGAAATGAACCAGCTGCTGGAGATCGATCTCAACGATCCGCTGGCGGTGCGCGATCGCGCCATGCTGGAGGTGATGTACGGCGCCGGCCTGCGCCTCTCCGAGCTGGTGGGGCTGGATTGCCGCCATGTCGATATGGCGGCGGGCGAGGTGTGGGTGATGGGGAAAGGCAGCAAAGAACGCAAACTGCCGATTGGGCGCACCGCCGTCACCTGGCTGGAACACTGGCTGGCGATGCGCGATCTGTTTGGGCCGCAGGACGACGCCATGTTCCTGTCCAATCAGGGGCGACGCATCTCGACGCGCAACGTGCAAAAACGCTTCGCCGAATGGGGCGTGAAGCAGGGCGTCAATAGCCATATCCATCCGCACAAGCTGCGCCACTCCTTCGCCACCCATATGCTGGAGTCCAGCGGCGACCTGCGCGCGGTGCAGGAGCTGCTCGGCCACGCCAACCTGACCACCACGCAAATTTATACCCACCTCGACTTTCAACATCTGGCGAACGTGTACGATGCCGCGCACCCGCGCGCCAAACGGGGGAAATCCTGATGCATTTTTATCGCCCGCTGCGCCCGCTGGCGGCGCTGACTTTCGATCTGGACGACACGCTGTATGACAACCGTCCGGTGATCCGGCAAACCGAGCAGCAGTCGGTGGCCTTCCTGCAGAGCTACCATCCCGGCCTGAACGGCTTCCAGTCGGCGGATTTCCACCGCCTGCGCCAGGAACTGCGCGAGCAGGATCCGGAGATCTACCACGACGTCACCCAGTGGCGCTGGCGCGCCATTCATCTGGCGTTGAGCCGGCAGGGGCTGCGCGACGCCGAAGCGGCGATCGGGGCCGATGCGGCGATGCAGAATTTCGCGCTGTGGCGCAGCCGTATTGAGGTGCCGGAAGCGACCCATGCCACGCTGAAGGCGCTGGCGGCGCGCTACCCGCTGGTGGCGATCACCAACGGCAACGCCGATCCGGCGCAGTGCGGCCTGGACGGCTACTTTCAGTTTGTGCTGCGTTCCGGGCCGGACGGGCGCGCCAAGCCGTATCAGGACATGTATCACCTGGCCGTCGAGCGGCTGGGTGTGGCGCCCGAGCAGATCCTGCACGTGGGCGACGATCTGACCACCGACGTGGCCGGCGCGCTGCGCGCGGGGCTGCAGGCCTGTTGGATCAACGATCGGCAACGCAGCCTGATGCAGGCCGCCGACAGCCGCCTGCTGCCGCATATTGAGATTTCGCAGTTGGCATCGCTGACAGCATTGTTATAATCCCTGCCAGAACTCTGTATAAATTTCCAGTGAAAAACCCGTCGCCGGCGGGTTTTTCCTTAACCATTAGTGGTGCCTATGGACGTCTCCGATCTGCTCGACAGCCTGAATGAAAAACAACGTGAAGCCGTGGCGGCGCCGCGCAGCAACCTGTTGGTTCTGGCCGGAGCGGGCAGCGGCAAGACGCGGGTGCTGGTGCATCGCATCGCCTGGCTGCTGTCGGTGGAGAACTGCTCACCGTATTCGATCATGGCGGTGACCTTCACCAACAAGGCGGCGGCGGAAATGCGCCACCGTATCGAACATCTGATCGGCACCAGCCAGGGCGGCATGTGGATCGGCACTTTCCACGGTCTGGCGCACCGCCTGCTGCGCGCTCATCATCTGGAAGCCAACCTGCCGCAGGATTTCCAGATCCTCGACAGCGACGACCAGTTGCGGTTGCTCAAGCGCATCATCAAGGCGCTGAACGTCGACGAGAAACAGTGGCCGCCGCGTCAGGCGATGTGGTACATCAACGGCAAGAAAGACGAAGGCCTGCGCCCGCAGCACGTCGAGACCTACAACAACCCGGTAGAGGCCACCTGGCTGCGTATCTACCAGGCCTATCAGGAAGCCTGCGATCGCGCGGGGCTGGTGGATTTCGCCGAGCTGCTGCTGCGCGCGCACGAGCTGTGGCTGAACAAGCCGCATATCCTCAACCACTATCGCGAACGTTTCACCAACGTGCTGGTGGACGAATTCCAGGATACCAACAGCATCCAGTACGCCTGGATCCGCCTGCTGGCGGGCGGCAACAGCAACGTGATGATCGTCGGCGACGATGACCAGTCGATCTACGGCTGGCGCGGCGCGCAGGTGGAAAACATCCAGCGCTTCCTGAAGGATTTCCCCGGCGCGGAAACCATCCGCCTGGAGCAGAACTACCGTTCCACCAGCAACATCCTGAAAGCGGCCAACACCCTGATCGCCAACAACGACGGGCGCATGGGTAAAAACCTGTGGACCGAAGGCGGCGAAGGCGAACCGATCTCCATTTACTGTGCCTTCAACGAACTCGACGAAGCGCGCTTCGTGGTCAACCGCATCAAGACCTGGCAGGACAACGGCGGGGCGCTGAACGACTGCGCCATCCTGTACCGCAGCAACGCCCAGTCGCGCGTGCTGGAAGAGGCGCTGCTGCAGACGGCGATGCCGTACCGCATCTACGGCGGCCAGCGCTTCTTCGAACGCCAGGAAATCAAGGATGCGCTGGCTTACCTGCGCCTGATCTCCAACCGCAACGACGACGCGGCCTTTGAGCGCGTGGTCAACACCCCGACGCGCGGCATCGGCGATCGCACCCTCGACGTGGTGCGCCAGGCGGCGCGCGATCGCCAGCTGACGCTGTGGCAGGCGACGCGCGAACTGATGCAGGACAAGGTTCTGGCCGGCCGCGCCGCGTCGGCGCTGCAGCGCTTCATCGAGCTGGTGGAGTCGCTGGCGCATGAAACCGCCGATATGCCGCTGCACGTGCAGACCGATCGGGTGATCCGCGATTCCGGGCTGTTCATCATGTATGAGCAGGAGAAAGGCGAAAAGGGGCAGGCGCGCATCGAAAACCTTGAGGAACTGGTGACGGCGACGCGCCAGTTCAGCTATCAGGAAGAAGATCAGGATCTGATGCCGCTGCAGGCGTTCCTGTCGCATGCGGCCCTGGAGGCGGGCGAAGGCCAGGCCGACGCCTATCAGGACGCGGTGCAGCTGATGACCCTGCACTCGGCCAAGGGGTTGGAGTTCCCGCTGGTGTTTATCGTCGGCATGGAAGAAGGCATGTTCCCGAGCCAGATGTCGCTGGACGAAGGCGGCCGTCTGGAGGAGGAGCGCCGTCTGGCCTATGTGGGCGTGACGCGCGCCATGCAGAAACTGACGCTGACCTATGCTGAAACGCGCCGTCTGTACGGCAAAGAGGTTTATCACCGGCCGTCGCGCTTTATCGGCGAATTGCCGGAGGAGTGCGTGGAAGAAGTGCGCCTGCGCGCCAGCGTATCGCGCCCGGTCAATCACCGCCGCATGGGCACGCCGATCAGCGAGAACGACACCGGTTACAAGCTGGGCCAGCGCGTGCGTCATCCCAAGTTTGGCGAAGGCACCATCGTCAATCTGGAGGGCAGTGGCGAGCACAGCCGGCTGCAGATCGCCTTCCCGGGTGAGGGCATCAAATGGCTGGTGGCGGCCTACGCGCGTTTGGAAACGGTATAAAGAGAGAGGCGTTGCAGGGGCCAGCCCCTGCAACCTTTCACGATCAGTGAGGGTACCGGTCGCCGACCTGTGCGGTGGCATACCAGCGCATCACCGCTTCGGTGCCTTCACCGCCTTCCTGCGGCGCCCACTGCATGCAGTCTTCTTCGGTCAGCGCCTGATACGGGCCCTGCTTCACTTCGAACACTACGCCGCCGGCATCGACCGACAGCACCGCATGCCAGGTAAAGGCCGGCATCTCCAGCACTTTGGTTTCTTCGCCAAGCAGGGTGCGCTGTGTTACGACGCCGTCATCGTTGAACTGCAGCACCACAAAGCGGCCGCGCAGCGGCGTCAGCAGCTCCCAGGTTTGCGGGTGGCGGTGCGGGCGGATATAGGTGCCGGGTTCCATGGCGATAGCCAGGCGTTGCACCGGGTCGCTCAGCTCTTCGTGTAAGGTGCGGTGCGCGCGCAGGCGGGCCACGCTGGCGGCCTGTTCGCTCATCGCGGTCAGTTCATGGGCGGTAATCTGTTTCATCATTTAAATCCGCATGCTTGTCGTACCATTAGGGTGATGTCATCTTAGCAACATTCTTGGTGGCGGTAAGCGATCGCCGCGACTTTTTCAGTACGGTTTAAGCCCCATTTCTGCTATTGATCATCGTGATGATTTGTTGCGCAATTATCCCGCCTAACGTGTTGACAGGCTTTTTCTTCTCGGCGTAACATGCGCGCACTATTATCATTGAGGACAGACGCCTTGGACACACCCAGTAGATACTGGCTCACTGACCTGCGCCGCAGGTATAACTTCTAAGGCTCTCCGTTTTTGCTGATAGCCTTCGTGGTTGTCGGCGACCCCGCAAAGTGTCGCTATGAGTCAGATCTCTTCATGGTCTGAAACAAATCGGTGATACGCATCTCCCTCTGTTTCTGTGCTTCAACGCGTTGTCCGCACCCGTTACCTTCACGGAGTTTTGGCACATGCTGAGCGCTTTTAAATTAGATAACCGCCGCTTGTCCCGTCTGGAACTGGACGACTCGGATGATCTCACGTCATCGCTGTGGGTTGATCTGGTCGAGCCGGAAGAGGGCGAGCGTGAGCGCGTGCAGAATGAGCTGGGACAAAGCCTGGCGACGCGTCCCGAACTGGACGACATCGAAGCCTCCGCCCGTTTCTTCGAAGACGAAGACGGTCTGCATATCCACTCCTTTTTCTACTTTGAAGATGCGGAAGATCACGCCGGCAACTCCACGGTGGCGTTCACCATCCGCGACGGCCGCCTGTATACCCTGCGTGAACGCGAACTGCCGGCGTTCCGCCTGTACCGCATGCGCGCCCGCAACCAGACGATGCTCGAAGGCAACGCTTACGAACTGCTGCTGGATCTGTTCGAGACCAAGATTGAACAGCTGGCGGACGAGATAGAGAATATCTACAGCGATCTGGAACAGCTCAGCCGGGTGATCATGGAAGGGCATCAGGGCGACGAATACGACGCCGCGCTCTCGACGCTGGCGGAGCTGGAAGATATCGGCTGGAAGGTGCGTTTGTGCCTGATGGATACCCAGCGCGCGCTCAACTTCCTGGTGCGCAAGGCGCGTCTGCCGACCGGCCAGCTGGAGCAGGCGCGTGAAGTGCTGCGCGACATCGAATCCCTGCTGCCGCACAACGAATCGCTGTTCCAGAAGGTGAACTTCCTGATGCAGGCGGCGATGGGCTTCATCAACATCGAACAGAACCGTATTATCAAGATCTTCTCGGTAGTGTCGGTGGTGTTCCTGCCGCCTACGCTGGTGGCTTCCAGCTACGGCATGAACTTTGAATTCATGCCGGAACTGAAATGGTCGTTCGGCTACCCGGGCGCGATCACGCTGATGATCCTGGCGGGCCTGGCCCCTTACCTGTACTTCAAGCGCAAAAACTGGCTGTAACCCGGCGGCGCCGGGCTCAGCGCAGCTTGCGCTGGGTATAGAGCGCGTCGAGGGTGAACAGGATCAGCGCCGCCCAGATAAAGCCGAAGGTCACCAGCTTGTCCTGGCCGACGGTCTCGCCGTAGAAGGTGACCGCCAGCAGGAACATCAGCGTCGGGCCGAGATACTGGAAGAAACCTAGCGTCGACAGGCGCAGCCGGGTAGCCGCCGCGGTGAAGCACAGCAGCGGCACGGTGGTGACGATGCCGGCGGCGACCAGCAGCAGGTTCAGCGACCACGGGTTGGCGCTCAGGTGGCTGGTGGGGCTGTCGGCGAACAGGAACAGATAGGCCGCCGCCACCGGCAGCAGCCACAGCGTTTCAATCAGCATGCCGGTCTGCGCGTCGATGGCGATTTTCTTGCGCAGCAGGCCGTAGAAGGCAAAGCTGAACGCCAGCCCCAGACCGATGATCGGCAACGACCCGAACTGCCAGAGCTGCACCAGCACCCCGGTGAACGCAAGCGCCACCGCCACCCACTGCATGCGGCGGAAACGTTCGCCGAGAAACAGCATCCCCAACAGCACGTTAACCAGCGGGTTGATGAAGTAGCCCAGGCTGGCTTCCAGCATATGGTGATTGTTCACCGCCCAGATGAACAGCAGCCAGTTGCCGCCGATCAACAGCGCGGTGACCGCCAGCAACAGCAGCCGTTTGCGATTTTGGCAGGCGGCGCGCACTTTAGGCCAGTTGCGGCCCAGCGTGATCAGCGCCAGCATGAAGAAAAACGACCAGATGATCCGGTGGGTGAGGATCTCATCCGCGGACACTTGCTGGATCAGTTTGAAATAAGCCGGGGCGATGCCCCACATAAAATAGGCGGCCAGGGCAAAGAAAATGCCCTGACGCGTTTGCTTTGCGTCCATGACGTCACTCTGGTGGGGAACTTAAGATGCGGTGAGTGTACTGAAGACGCTCACCGCACACAATCATCAGCCGACCAGGTAGGTGGCGGTGGCGGTCGCGATATGCAGGCCGTCGTGGTTATGCAGTTCTACGCGCGCGACGGCGACTTTGTTGCCGCTGCGCAGCACGCTGGCGGAGGCGACGAAGTGCTCGCCGCGGCCGGGGCGCAGGTAGTCGACGCGCAGGTCGATGGTGCCCATGCGCGACAGCTTGGCGGCGATCTCCTCTTCAACCAGCGGCTCCAGGCGTGTCAGCACGCCGCCGGCGCAGGCCAGCCCGGCGGCGACGTCAAGCACGGCGGCGATCACGCCGCCGTGCAGAATTTCCTGCGCGGCGTTGCCCACCAGCTTGCGCTGGTTGGTGAAGCTCAGCTCGACGTAGTCATCGTCGAAGCGGCGCAGCTCCAGGCCAAGCTCGCGGTTGAACGGCATGTGGTAGACAAAAATTTCGCCGATCTTGCGGCGGGCGGCTTCCAGGGTCAGTGGTGTTGTCGACATAGCGGGTTTCCGTTTTTCTTTTGCGTTTTAAGGGAGCTAACTGGTCAGTCCAGGTTAATGGAATGTTGATTTTATGCTTAACCTTTGTTGCTTGCCAGCCCGTTTAGGCAAAAGAGTCACGCGCGCGTTGGTGTCATGCTGAACGATATTGTGTAATCATACCCGGTGGGTGTGTACCGATGAAAAAATGGGGAAGTGTGTGTCAACCGCAGCAGTGATTAACAGAGAGTTGCTGGCCGAGCAGGTATTGCGCGATACCTTCGGCTACCAGCAATTCCGTCCGGGGCAGCAAACGATTATCAATGCCGCGATCGGCGGGCAGGATTGCCTGGTGGTGATGCCGACCGGCGGCGGCAAGTCGTTGTGTTACCAAATCCCTGCGCTGGTGATGGACGGCCTGACGCTGGTCGTTTCTCCGCTGATCTCGCTGATGAAGGATCAGGTCGACCAACTGTTGGCCTACGGCGTTTCCGCCGCCTGCTACAACTCGACGCAAACCCGCGAGGAGCAGCTGGACGTCATGGCCGGCTGCCGCAACGGCACCATCAAGATGCTGTACATCGCGCCGGAGCGGCTGATGATGGAAAGCTTCCTCAACCTGCTCGATCACTGCCCGCCGGCGATGCTGGCGGTGGATGAGGCGCACTGCATCTCCCAATGGGGCCACGACTTCCGGCCGGAATACCGCGCGCTGGGGCAGTTGAAACAGCGCTTCCCGTCGATGCCGGTGATCGCGTTGACCGCCACTGCCGACGAAGCCACGCGCGGCGATATCGTGCGTCTGCTGTCGCTGCAGGATCCGCTGGTGCAGGTCAGCAGCTTCGACCGACCGAACATCCGCTACACGCTGGTGGAAAAATTCAAACCGCTCGACCAGCTGTGGCGCTTCGTGCAGGATCAGCGCGGCAAGAGCGGCATTATCTATTGCAACAGCCGCGCCAAGGTGGAAGACACCGCCGCGCGCCTGCAAAGCCGCGGGCTGAGCGTCGGCGCTTACCACGCGGGGCTGGACAACGATCGCCGCGCCCAGGTGCAGGAGGCGTTCCAGCGTGACGATCTGCAGGTGGTGGTGGCCACCGTCGCCTTCGGCATGGGCATTAACAAACCCAACGTGCGTTTTGTGGTGCATTTCGACATCCCGCGCAATATCGAATCCTATTATCAGGAGACCGGCCGCGCCGGGCGCGACGGCCTGCCGGCCGAAGCCATCCTGCTGTACGATCCCGCCGACATGGCCTGGCTGCGCCGCTGTCTGGAGGAGAAACCCGCCGGGCAACAGCTGGACATCGAGCGTCACAAGCTGAACGCCATGGGCGCTTTCGCCGAGGCGCAAACCTGCCGTCGCCTGGTGCTGCTCAATTACTTCGGCGAAGGCAAGCACGAAAACTGCGGCAACTGCGATATCTGCCTCGATCCGCCCAAGCGCTACGACGGGCTGGAGGACGCGCGCAAGGCGCTGTCTTGCGTGTACCGCGTCGGCCAGCGCTTTGGCCTCGGGTACATCGTGGAAGTGCTGCGCGGATCCAACAATCAGCGCATTCGCGAATACGGTCACGACAAGCTGCCGGTGTACGGCATTGGCCGCGATCAAACCACGGAGCACTGGACCAGCGTGCTGCGTCAGCTGATCCACCTGGGCTTTATCACCCAGAACATCGCCATGCACTCGGCGCTGCAATTGACCGAGGCGGCGCGTCCGGTGTTGCGCGGCGAGGTGGCGCTGCAGCTGGCGGTGCCGCGCATTCAGAGCCTGAAGTCGCGCAGCAGCGCCAACCAGAAATCCTACGGCGGCAATTACGATCGCAAGCTGTTCGCCAAGCTGCGCAAACTGCGCAAGTCGATCGCCGACGAAGAAAACATTCCACCCTACGTGGTGTTCAACGACGCCACGCTGCTGGAAATGGCCGAACAGATGCCGATCAAGGCCGGCGATCTGCTGAGCGTCAACGGCGTGGGGCAGCGCAAACTGGAGCGTTTCGGCGCGCCCTTTATGGCGATGATCCGCGACCATCTCGACAATGACGAAGACTGAGGGCGATAAATCATGCTGATGCTGTTTCTCACCGTGGCGCTGGTGCATCTGATTGCGCTGATGAGCCCGGGGCCGGACTTCTTTTTCGTGTCGCAGACCGCCGCCAGCCGCTCGCGCCGCGAGGCGATGATGGGCGTGGTCGGCATTTCGCTCGGCATCGTGGTATGGGCCGGCGTGGCGTTGATGGGGCTGCATCTGATCCTGCAGAAGATGGCCTGGCTGCATCAGATAATCATGGTCGGCGGCGGCATTTACCTGTGCTGGATGGGGTGGCAACTGCTGCGTTCCGCGCGGACGCAGCAAGCTCCGCCCGCGGCAGAGGCCCAGGTGGCGTTGCCGAAGGCCGGGCGCAGCTTTATTCGCGGCTTCTTGACCAACCTGTCCAACCCGAAAGCGGTGATCTATTTCGGCAGCGTGTTCTCGCTGTTCGTCGGCGACAGCGTCGGCGCCGGGGCGCGTTGGGGGCTGTTCTTGCTGATCGTCGCCGAGACCTTCGTCTGGTTCAGCCTGGTGGCGGTGGTGTTCGCGCTGCCGGCGATGCGCCGCGGTTATCAGCGGTTGGCCAAGTGGATAGACGGGGTGGCTGGCGTGCTGTTTACCGGCTTCGGGTTACACCTGATCTTTACCCGCTAACCGGCAGTGAAATGCCCAAGGCCGAGCAGCGATGCCCGGCCTTTTTTGTCAGGCTTTGCGGGCGGTCGCCAGCAGCCCCGCCACCAAAATGAACAGCGAACCGAACACCCGGTTGAGCAGCTGCATTTGACGCGGGGTCTTCAGCCAGCCGGCGATGCGCGTCGCCAGGGTGGCGTAACCGATCATCACCAGAATATCCACCACCACGGTGGTGACGCCGAGCACCAGATACTGTTCGGCCTGCGGCTGATGGGGCAAGATGAACTGCGGGAACAGCGCGGCGAGGAACACGATGCTTTTCGGGTTGGTCAGGTTGACCAGCACTGCGCGGCGGAACAGGCGGCGGCGCGGCATGCTGCCCGCCAGCGCATGCAGATCCAGCGCGCCGGCGGCGCGCCATTGCTGGATGCCGAGCCACACCAGGTAGGCGGCGCCCAGCCATTTCAGCAGCTCGAACGCCAGCAGCGATTGCGATATCAGCGCGCCGAGGCCGATGCCCACCAGCACGATGTGCGCGCTCAGCCCGACCTGCAGCCCGGCGATTGACGCGGCGGCGCCGCGATAGCCGTGGCTGATGCCGGTGCTCATGGTGTTGATGGCGCCGGATCCGGGGGAGAGGCTAAGGATAAGCGTGGTCAGCAGGTAGGTTAACCACCAGTCCAAGGTCATGGTTCTCGGCTCCCTGAAAGTGTCGTTTTGTGCCACAATGCGCCGAGGCGGCGCCGTTTTTTGTCAGAATTGAATCACAATACGCTAGTATGATTTCTTGTGCCAGCGGTCACATTTTCCGCCGGCTCCACAGGGAAAACGCTCTCGATGACCTCGTTCACTCTCAGCTCCGATGACTGGTTAACGCGTGAAACGCAGTTCGCTGCCTTCGCCACCGGGCCGCTGCTGGATTTCTGGCGGCAGCGCGAAGAAGGCGAGTTCAGCGGCGTGGACGGCGTGCCGATCCGCTTTGTGCGTTTCCGTTCCGCGCGGCATCAGCGGGTGGTGGTGGTCAGCCCCGGCCGCATCGAAAGCTACGTGAAATACCCTGAGGTGGCCTACGACCTGTTCCACTGCGGTTACGACGTGGTGATCGTCGATCATCGCGGCCAGGGGCGCTCCGGGCGTTTACTGGCGGATACGCACCGCGGTCATGTGGTAAACTTTGCCGACTACGTGGACGATTTCGAGCAGCTGTGGCTGCGCGAGGTCGAGTCGCGCGGTTACCGGCAGCGTTTCGCGCTGGCGCATTCGATGGGCGGCGCGATCCTGGCGCAGTTCCTGCAGCGCCGGCCGCAGGCGTTCGACGCGGCGGCGTTTTGCGCGCCGATGTTCGGCATCCAGCTGCCGATGCCGGGCTGGCTGGCCGACCGCATTCTCGACTGGGTGGAGACACGCCCGGCGATCCGTGATTATTACGCGGTGGGCACCGGCCAGTGGCGTCCGCTGCCCTATGTGGTCAACGTGTTGACCCACAGCCGCGAGCGCTACCGGCGCAGCCTGCGTTATTACGCCGACTATCCCGAGCTGCAGGTGGGCGGGCCGACTTACCATTGGGTGCGTGAGAGCATCCGCGCTGGCCGGCAGATCATCGCGCAGGCCGGGAAAATCACAACGCCGCTGTTGCTTTTGCAGGCCGGTGAAGAACGGGTGGTCGACAACCGTTCGCACCAGGCTTTTTGTCAGGCTCTGTCAGACGCGGGGCGCCCTTGCGAAGGGGGGCTTCCGTGGGTTATCAACGGCGCACGCCATGAGATCCTGTTCGAGCGGGACGCGATGCGCGCCGAAGCACTGAACGCAATCCTGCGCTTCTTTGCTCAACACTTAGGCGGCGCGCTGCCGCCGACAACTCCATCAGAGGTTAGAACATAACGCTATGTATCACGTCGTCGCTTCCGATTTAGATGGCACGCTGCTGTCTCCCGACCATACCCTGTCGCCGTACGCCAAAGAAACGCTGAAGTTGCTGACCCAGCGAGGCGTGCATTTCGTGTTCGCCACCGGCCGCCACCACATCGACGTGGCGCAGATCCGCGACAGCCTGGAAATCAGCGCCTTTATGATCACCTCCAACGGCGCGCGGGTGCACAACACGGCCGGCGAGCTGATCTTCAGCCATAACCTGGACGGGGATATCGCCCGCGATCTGTACGGCATGCTGCACGACGATCCGCAGATCACCACCAACGTCTACCGCAACGACGATTGGTTTACCAACCGCGAAAGCCCGGAGCAGGAAGAGTTCTTCCAGGAGTCGGTGTTCAAATATCAGCTGTTCGAGCCGGGCCTGCTGGAAACCGACGGCGTCTGCAAGGTTTACTTCACCTGTGAAGACCACGAGCGGTTGCTGCAGGTGGAAGACGCCATCAACGCCCGCTGGGGCGATCGGGTCAACGTCAGCTTCTCGTTCCCGACCTGCCTGGAAGTGATGGCGGGCGGCGTGTCGAAAGGGCATGCGCTGGAAGAAGTGGCCAAGATCATCGGTTATACGCTGCAAGAGTGCATCGCCTTCGGCGACGGCATGAACGATCTGGAGATGCTGTCGATGGCCGGCAAGGGCTGCATCATGCGCGATGCGCATCAGCGCCTGAAGGATATGCTGCCGGAGCTGGAGGTGATCGGTTCCAATGCCGATAACGCGGTGCCGCACTACCTGCGCAAGATGTTCCTCTGAAATAACCTTTAAATAATCAGGGCGCCTTGCGGCGCCCTTGTTATTACTTGTGCTGGCCCTGCTTCTGCAGGAACTGCACGCCCTTGTCCGGGAAGTCGGTGAACACGCCGTCGACGTCTGCCTGGTTGTAAATCACGTCATACAGTTGGTTCACGTCGGTCACGTACTTCGGCAGCGCATCGGCGCGAATGGTGAACGGATGCACCGCCAGCTTGCTGGCGTGCGCTTCTTTCACCATGTCGGTCAGCACGATGTGGCCCGGTTTGGATTGATCCGCCACCACCAGCATGTGGTAGTCCGGCCCGATGCCGTCGGCATACTGAGCGATTTTCTTCATCGCGCCCGGTTTGAACATCCAGTCATAGTCGTATTCCACCCACTTGCCGTCGGCTTTCTGCTCGTAGGTTTCCTGCCAGTCGTTGTAGGCGATCAGCTGCACCAGCTTCAGATCCATGCCCAGCTTCGGCTCCAGCTCGTTCTTGATGCGTTTGAGCTCGTTGGCGTCGAAGCACTGCAGGTAGACGTTGTCGTTCTTGCCGGTGTAACCGTACTGCTTGAGCACCGCCAGCACTTTGCTGGAGATGTCTTTGCCTTCCTGCTTGTGGAACCAAGGCGCTTTGATTTCAGGATAGATGCCGATGTTTTTGCCGGTCGAATGGTTCAGACCCTGTACGAACTCGATCTCTTCCTGGAAGGTGTGGACGCGGAAGTCGGATTTGCCCATCGGGAAGCGGCCAGGGTAGCCCTGTACCTTCTTGCCGTTTTCGATGTCAAAGCCTTCGGTGAACTTCAGCGATTTGATCTCCGCCAGCGTAAAGTCGATGGCGTAATAACGGCCGTCTTTGCGTGCGCGGTTCGGGAAACGTTCGGCGACGTCGGTGACGCGATCGAGGTAATGGTCGTGCAGCACCACCAGCTCGTTGTCCTTGGTCATCACCAGATCTTGCTCGAGGTAATCGGCGCCTTGCGCGTAGGCCATCGCCTTCGCCGGCAGGGTGTGTTCCGGCAGGTAGCCGCTGGCGCCGCGGTGGGCGATCACCACTTTGTCCGCCGCCTGCGCGGCGCTGACCATTGAGGTGGCGAGAATGATCCCTGTCAGCAGG
The DNA here is from genome assembly GCF_017309605.1 of Serratia ureilytica. Lineage (NCBI taxonomy): Bacteria > Pseudomonadati > Pseudomonadota > Gammaproteobacteria > Enterobacterales > Yersiniaceae > Serratia > Serratia ureilytica. The sequence goes on along the minus strand of NZ_CP071320.1, from coordinate 4,865,377 downwards.
GCTTTGACTTGAGTCCGCATTCCGTTTTCTCCGTGTTGTTGGGGGCAGGGTAGTAAAAAGGCCGCAGGGCGGCCTTTAAATCATGCAAAAGTCGTGTGACGGTTAGCCGCGCTTGCCGGCAGCGATTTCCGCGTGGTGTTTCTTCTCGTTCAGCATGGTCAGCAGCAGCAGGATAACCGCCAGTACGCCGCCGCCGATCATCACCATGAAGCCGCCGTCCCAACCGAAGAAGTCTACGGTGTAACCGACGATGGCGCTGGCCGCAACCGAGCCGCCCAGGTAGCCGAACAGGCCGGTGAAGCCCGCGGCGGTGCCGGCGGCTTTCTTCGGCGCCAGCTCCAGCGCGTGCAGGCCGATCAGCATTACCGGACCGTAGATCAGGAAGCCGATGACCAGCATACAGATCATGTCCACGGTCGGGTTACCGGCCGGGTTCATCCAGAACACCACGGTGGCGATGGTCACCAGCGTCATGAAGAACACGCCGGTGGCGCCGCGGTTGCCTTTGAACACTTTGTCCGACATCCAGCCGCACAGCAGGGTGCCCGGGATACCGGCGTATTCATACAGGAAGTAGGCCCAGGAAGACTTGTCCAGCGCGAAGTGCTTCACTTCTTTCAGGTAGGTCGGCGACCAGTCCAGAATGCCGTAACGCAGCAGGTAGACGAACACGTTGGCGACCGCGATGTACCACAGCAGCTTGTTCGGCAGGATGTACTGCATGAAGATCTGCTTGGCGGTCAGCTCTTCTTCGTCTTTTTCGCTGTAGTCGTCCGGGTAGTCGTTTTTGTACTCTTCAATCGGCGGCAGGCCGCAGGATTGCGGGGTGTCGCGCATCAGGCCGAAGGCGATCAGGGCCACCAGGATGGCGCCGAAGGCCGGCATGTACAGCGCCGCGTGCCAGTCGTTGAACCAGGCCATGCCCAGCAGGAACAGCAGCGGCGGCAGGCCGCCGCCCACGTTGTGGGCGCAGTTCCAGATGGAGACGATGCCGCCGCGTTCTTTCTGCGACCACCAGTGCACCATGGTGCGGCCGCACGGCGGCCAACCCATGCCCTGGAACCAGCCGCACAGGAACAGCAGGACGAACATGATGGCGATGCTGGAGGTTGCCCACGGCACGAAGCCCATGAACAACATCACCGCCGCCGCCAGGATCAGGCCGGCAGGCAGGAACACTCGCGGGTTGGAACGGTCGGAGACCGAACCCATGATGAATTTGGAGAAGCCGTAGGCGATGGAGATGCCCGACAGCGCGAAGCCGAGGTCACCGCGGCTGAAGCCTTGTTCGATCAGGTAAGGCATGGCCAGGGTGAAGTTCTTACGCACCAGATAGTAGGCGGCGTAACCGAAGAAGATCCCCAGGAAAATTTGCCAGCGCAGCTTACGGTAGAGCGGGTCTACCTTATCGCTCGGCACACGGGCGATGTGTGCGGCTGGCTTAAAAATACTCAACATGAGCGCCTCCGATGGCTTTATCTGTTATCACATCAATATGACCTTTTACGTTCATTTGATGATTGAGCGGATATCGAATGTGGTGTTTTTGTGTTCCATAACGAGCGCCATTGTCATCAAATACGCCTGGTGTCGCTGTGACGAATGGCGCAATTGTTACACTTTCATGAAACCACGGCGGATTTTGAGCGATTCGTTAACGTTATGAAATAGAAAAACGTCCAAAAATCGTGATTATGATCACATTGATGGTTTTTTGTGGACATTTTTATTTCGTTTTATGTTCGTTATTGTTCCTTATCAAACAAAGACCCTAATAACCGTGGCTCAATAGGCTCATAACTACCGATCCTGAGGGAGCGACATGAGCAGCTATTTTGACGGCGGCGAAACGGATGTGATCATCATCGGCGGCGGCGCCACCGGCGCAGGCATTGCCCGCGACTGTGCGCGGCGCGGCTTGCGATGCATTTTGCTGGAGCGCCACGACATCGCCACCGGCGCCACCGGCCGCAACCACGGTTTGCTGCACAGCGGCGCGCGCTATGCGGTGACCGACGGCGAGTCGGCGCGCGAATGCATAGAAGAGAACCGCATCCTGAAACGCATCGCGCATCACTGTATCGAGCGCACCGACGGGCTGTTCATCACCTTGCCGCAAGACTCGCTGGACTATCAGCAGCAGTTTATCGCCGCCTGTCGCCAGGCCGACATCGACGCCGAAGCGATCGACCCGCAGCTGGCGCTGCGACTGGAGCCGGCGGCTAACCCGGCGCTGATCGGCGCGGTGCGGGTGCCGGACGGCACCGTCGATCCCTTCCGGCTGACCGCCGCCAATATGCTGGACGCGCGCGAGCACGGCGCGCAGATCCTGACCTACCATCAGGTGGTGGGGTTGCTGCGCAGTGGCGATCGGGTGACGGGCGTGCGCGTTTACGACCATCAGAATCAGCGGCGCTATGAGCTGCACGCGCCGGTGGTGGTCAACGCCGCCGGCATCTGGGGCCAGCAGATCGCCGAATACGCCGATTTGCGCATCCGCATGTTCCCGGCCAAGGGAGCGCTGCTGATCCTCGGCCATCGCATCAACAACATGGTGATCAACCGCTGCCGCAAACCGGCGGACGCCGACATCCTGGTGCCGGGCGACACCATCTCGCTGATCGGCACTACCTCGACCCATATCGACTACGACCAAATTGACAACATGCTGGTGACCCCGCAGGAGGTGGACATTCTGATCCGCGAAGGGGCGCTGTTGGCGCCCACCCTGGCGCAGACCCGCATTTTGCGCGCCTATGCCGGGGTGCGGCCGCTGGTGGCCAGCGACGACGATCCCAGCGGGCGCAACGTCAGCCGCGGCATCGTGCTGCTCGATCACGCCGCCCGCGACGGGCTGGAAGGGTTTATCACCATTACCGGCGGCAAGCTGATGACCTACCGCCTGATGGCGGAGTGGGCCACCGACAAGGTATGCGAAAAGCTCGGCGTAAATAGTCCGTGCACCACCGCGCAGGACGCGCTGCCCGGATCCCGTCAGTCGGCGGAGGAAACGGTGCGCAGCGTGGTTTCTCTGCCCGCCAGCATTCGCGGCTCGGCGATCTATCGGCACGGCGATCGCGCCAGCCAGGTGCCGGCGGCCGATCGGCTCGACACCAGCCTGGTGTGCGAATGCGAGGCGGTGACCGCCGGGGAAGTGCGCTATGCGGTCAACTCGCTGACCGTCAATAACCTGGTGGATCTGCGCCGCCGCACCCGTGTCGGCATGGGCACCTGCCAGGGCGAACTCTGCGCCTGCCGCGCCGCCGGGCTGTTGACGCGCTTTAACGTCAGCACGCCGCAGCAATCCATCGCGCAGCTGTCGCAGTTCCTCAACGAACGCTGGAAAGGCGTACGGCCGATCGCCTGGGGCGATGCGCTGCGCGAGAGCGAATTCACCAGCTGGGTTTACCAGGGATTATGCGGGCTTGAAGCCCAGGCCGACCAGGAGCAGGAGGCGGATGATGCGATTTGACGTCGTGGTGATTGGCGGTGGTCTGGCGGGCCTGAGCTGCGCCATTGCCGTGGCCGAACAGGGCAAGCGCTGCGCGGTGGTCAGTTCTGGCCAGAGCGCGCTCTACTTCTCCTCCGGCTCGCTCGATCTGCTGGCGAGATTGCCGGACGGCACGCCGGTCGAGATGCCGCTGGCGGCGTTGCCGCAGCTGGCGCAACAGGCGCCGCAGCATCCGTACGCCCTGATCGGGCCCGGCCGGGTGGCGGCGCTGTCCGCCGCCGCGCAGCGGCTGCTGGAACGCTGCGGGTTGAATCTGCAGGGCGAGGGGGTGAACAACCATCTGCGCATCACGCCGCTCGGCACGCGCCGCGCCACCTGGCTCAGCCCGCAGGCGATCCCGACGCTGCCGCTGACCGGCCAACTGCCGTGGCGGCGTATTGCGGTGATCGGCATCGAAGGGTTCCTCGACTTCCAACCGCAGATGGCCGCCGACGCCCTGAGCCGCGAGCTCGGCGTGCAGACGGACGTGGCCTATCTGCACATGCCGGCGCTGGACAGATTGCGCAATAACCCCAGCGAGTTCCGCGCGGTGAACATCGCCCGGGTACTGGATTTGATGGAAAGCCTGCCGCCGATGGCCGAAGAGCTGCGGCGGCTGGCGGGCGAGGCCGAGGCGCTCTTCCTGCCGGCCTGTCTGGGCCTGGAGGACGACGCGTCGCTGGCGGTGCTGCAGGATGCGGTCGGCAAGCCGATCCGACTGCTGCCGACGTTGCCGCCTTCGGTGCCCGGCATGCGCTTGCATCAGGCGCTGCGGCGACGTTTCCAGCAGTTGGGCGGCGTTTTCATGCCGGGCGACAGCGTGCTGCGCGCCGAGAGCGAGGCCGGCCGCGTCACCGGTTTGTACACCCGCAACCACGGCGATATTCCGCTGCGGGCGCAGCAGGTGGTGCTGGCCAGCGGCAGCTTCTTCAGCAATGGGCTGGTGGCCGATTTCGACGGGGTGCGCGAACCGATCTTCGGGCTGGACGTACACAGTCGGGCGGATCGCGCCGACTGGAGCCGACGCGAGCTGTTCGCGCCGCAGCCTTACCTGCAGTTCGGCGTGCGTACCGACGGCAGGTTGCGGGCGATGAAGCAGGGAGTGCCGTTCGACAACCTGTACGCCATCGGCGCGGTCGCCGGCGGCTACGATCCGCTGCAGCAGGGCTGCGGCGCCGGCGTGTCATTGATCGGCGCGCTGCACGTCGCGCAGCAGATCGCCGCGGAGGAGAACGTATGAGCCTGCATCGGGACCACAGCTTTGAAAGCTGCATCAAATGCACCGTCTGCACCACTTACTGCCCGGTCGCCAAAGTGAACCCACTCTACCCGGGGCCGAAACAGGCGGGGCCGGACGGCGAGCGGCTGCGGCTGAAAGACCCGGCGCTGTACGACGAAGCGCTGAAATACTGCACCAACTGCAAGCGTTGTGAAGTGGCCTGCCCGTCCGACGTCAAAATCGGCGACATCATTCAGCGCGCCCGCGCCGACTTCGCCCAGAGCAAGCCGACGCTGCGCGATGCCATCCTCAGCCATACCGATATCATGGGATCGCTGTCGACGCCGTTTGCGCCGATCGTCAACGCCGCCACCGGGTTGAAACCGGTGCGCAAGCTGCTGGACAAGGCGCTGAAGATCGATCACCGGCGCGAACTGCCGAAATATTCCTTCGGCACCTTCCGCCGCTGGTACCGGCAACAGGCGCAGGCTCAGCAGCGTTACGCCGAGCAGGTGGCATTTTTCCACGGTTGCTTCGTCAACTATAACCACCCGCAGCTGGGCAAGGATTTGGTCCGGGTGTTCAACGCGCTGGATATCGGCGTGCAACTGCTGAAACGCGAGAAATGCTGCGGCGTGCCGCTGATCGCCAACGGATTTATCGAGCAGGCTAAAAAGCAGGCCAGGGTCAATGCCGAATCGCTGCAGGAAACGGTGCTGGAGCGCGGCATTCCGGTGGTGGCGACCTCATCGAGCTGCACCTTCACCCTGCGTGACGAATACCCTCATCTGCTGGACGTAGACACCACTGCGGTGCGCGATCGGGTGGAGCTGGCGACGCGCTATCTCTATCGCCTGATCAATCAGGGGCGCAGCCTGCCGCTCAAGCGCACGCCGCTGCGGGTGGCTTATCACACGCCTTGCCATATGGAGAAGATGGGCTGGACCGCCTATACCCTGGAGCTGCTGCGGCAGATACCGGGGCTGGAGCTGGTGGTGCTGGATTCGCAGTGCTGCGGCATCGCCGGCACTTACGGGTTCAAATCGGAGAACTACGCCACGTCGCAAGGCATTGGCGCGCCGCTGTTCCGGCAGATAGAAGAGAGCGGAGTGGATCTGGTGGTGACCGACTGCGAGACCTGCAAGTGGCAGATCGAAATGTCCACCAGCAAACGCTGCGAACACCCGATCACCCTGCTGGCGCAGGCGTTGACATAAAGACTCAGGGGCCGGCGAACCGGCCCCTGCGGGATTACTGCTTCAGTTTCAGGGTGGAGATGATGCCTTCGGCTTCGGTCTGCGCCTGCTGCTGGTTGTCCGCCGGCAGCGTCACCTGAATGGTCAGCATGTTGTTGTTCAGCGAACCGATCAGGACGGAAGAATAGGCTTTCTCGCCGCCGCTGGTGATGATGCTGTCCAGCTGACGCAGCGGCACACCGTTGACGTCGAGCGCTTTGTTGGTGATCACCTGCAGGTTGGCGTCACGCGCGCGCTGGGTGTTCTCCAGGCGCTTGGCCAGAGTCTCCAGGCTGTCGGCGGTCTTGTCGCCCAAGATGACGATCACTGCGCGCTGACCGGTGCTGTCTGCGTAAACATGCATGTTGTTGGCCTGGTTGCCCAGCTTGCCGCTCTGATCCGCCATGCCGACCGGCAGGGTGAACGCCAGTTTACCGTCCAGCAGGCTCACCTGCTGCCCGGCCGGCGCGCTGGCCGCCGCGCCGTCTGGCGCTGCCTTGGTGTCTTTGGTGTTGCCGTCGCAGGCCGCGAGGCCAAGCGCCAGCAGGCTGATACCCATCAATTTCGCTACTTTACGCATCGGGCTTCCTTCTTCCTTTCCGGTAGGGATTCACTGTCGTATCGCAACCTATTCCAGGTTGAAATGCAAGGCAGATGTTGTCACAAGTTTTTTTCCAGTAATAGCCGATAATCAGCCACTTCGCCTTTCTTTTCCAGATGAACAATCTGATAGTGATGGGCGAGCAGCATCGTCAGCATGGCGAGGAACCGGTTGCGGGTTTTGACCGTCAGTTGGCGATAGCCCTGCGCCCGCGCCCAGCGCTCTTGTTCGGCCAACAAGGCCTGCGCCACGCCGTGGCGACGGAATGCCGGCAGCACGCCGCCCAGCCAGCTGTAAAACACCGTTTCCTGCCGTTGATAACCGAGTTTGAAACCGGCCGGCTGCCCGCCTATCTCGGCGATCAACAGGCTGGCGGGGGCGGCGCCGATACGTTGCTGCAGATCGGCCAGGCTGTGCAGGCCGCCGAATTCGGGGATGCGTTGGTAAAGGCGGTGGATTTCTTCGAGCGTGGCGGTGCGGACGATTGGGGTCATGAGCGGCCTCCAAAGGATAGGGCCGCCCAGAATAACACGACTCAGCCCGGCTGCAGGCTGCCGCTGCGCGCCGCGATGCGTTTGAGCAGCATGTTCAGCAACACGCCGTACATCGGCAGGAAGAACAGCAGGCAGATCATCACCTTGAAGCTGTAATCCACTAGCGCGATCTCCACCCAGTTGTTGGCCATGAAGGGATCGCTGCTCTTATAGAAGGCGATGAAGAAGAACGCCAGCGTATCGCTGATGTTGCCGAGGAACATCGCCGCCGCCGGCGCCACCCACCAGGCGCTGCGTTGACGCAGGCGGTTGAAGACGTGTACGTCGAGGATCTGGCCGAGCACATAGGCCATAAAGCTGGCCACCGCGATGCGCGCCACGAACAGGTTAAAACTGCTCAGCGCGGCGAAGCCCTGCCATTCTCCCTGATAGGTGACGGTGGAGATCACGTAGGAGATGAACAGCGCCGGCACCATCACCGCCAGGATGATGCGCCGCGCCAGCGGCGCGCCGAAGATGCGCACGGTCAGATCGGTCGCCAGGAAGATAAACGGGAAGGTAAAGGCGCCCCAGGTGGTATGGAAGCCGAAAACGCTGATCGGCAGCTGCACCAGGTAGTTGCTGGAGGTAATGATGGCGATATGAAACAGCGAAAGCCAGACCAACGCCGTGAAGCGCTGCTGTGCGGTAAACGAATACATACTTGTAGCCTTTTTAGCAGTGGGGTGAGGGAACCCAGTGTGTCTTGTCAAAACAGCAAAAAACGCTGCGCGGCGGCATGATACGCGTTTGCGCAACCAATGCAATGGTTAAATTTAACGCAAACGTTAACGCATCTTGCGCAGAAAAACTACCGGCGTAAACTAGGCGCTAATGAGATGCGGCGAGCGTTCGCCGATCGTTTTTGAACGAGAAAAATTGCATGACTGACTTATTTGCCCAGGCAGACCAGACGCTCGACGCGCTGGGGCTGCGTTGCCCGGAACCGGTGATGATGGTGCGCAAAACCGTGCGCCATATGGACAACGGCGAAACGCTGCTGATTATCGCCGACGATCCGGCCACTACCCGCGATATCCCGGGGTTCTGCCGCTTTATGGAGCACACGCTGGTGGCGCAGGAGACCGAGCAGGCGCCATACCGTTATCTGTTACGTAAAGGTGTATAGTTTTTAATCGTCTCGTAAGATAAGCTCCCTGCGATTGGGGAGCGTTCGAAAGGGACAAACGATGATGAGTATTTTACTACTGCCTACGGTTGCCAAGATGGAAAATGAGGAACACACACAGGGCTATGAGCGCTGGTTTCTTGAAAGAGTTCAGGAAGCCATGGATGAGCCGTGGCCCGGTATTCCTCATGATGACGTGATGGCTGAAATGGATGCTGTTATCGCTGCTGCAGAAGCCAGGATCAACGCGAAGCAGGCATAATGCTCAACATCGAATGGACTCGAGCCGCACGTCAGGATCTGGCGGAGATTGTGGGATTCATCGCCAACGATAACCCTCTGGCGGCCAGAAAAATGAAGGTTCTCATCATGGAGGCCGTCACTCCCGCCGCCAGGCATCCTCGAATTTTCCGGCGTGGCAGAGTGGACGGCACGCATGAAATCCCCTTGCATCCCCATTATCTCCTGATTTACCAGGTGCTGGAAACTCACATCCGGGTGTTGCGGGTGTTACATACGCGCCGACAATATCCTTAGTATCTTCGCTGCAATCGATAATGGCGGGTTCCCATTGAGGAACCCGGCCTGGCGTCACGTTATTGGCGCTTTCTCAACAGCCGCAGCGCGTTGGCGGTGACCAGCGCGGTGGCGCCGGAGTCCGCCAGCACTGCCAGCCACAGCCCGGTTAACCCCAGCAGGCTGGTGATCAGAAAGACCCCTTTCAATCCCAGCGCGATGGTGATGTTTTGCCGGATATTGGCGTGGGTGGCGCGCGAGATGCGGATCATTTCCGCGACGCCCACCAGCCGGTTGTGGGTCAGGGCGGCGTCGGCGGTCTCCAGCGCCACATCGGTGCCGCTGCCCATGGCGATGCCGATGTTGGAGGCTTTCATCGCCGGGGCGTCGTTGATGCCGTCGCCGATCATCGCCGTCGGGCGCAGTTCGTTCAGCTCGGTAACCGCGGCGACCTTATCTTCCGGCAACAGACCGGCGCGATAGTCGAGGCCCAGCTCGCCGGCGATCGCCGCGGCGGCGCGCGGGTTGTCCCCGGTCAGCATCACGCCGCGAATACCCAGCGCGTTCAGTTCGGCTATCGCCTGTTTGGCGTCGCTGCGTAGCGTATCACGCAGCGCCAGCAAGCCGATGGGCGCGCCGTCTTCCAGCACCACCACCGCCGTTTTACCGGCGTTTTCCAGCTTGTCTACCTGGCTCTGCCATTGGGTGGCGAGCAGGCCCGGCGCCAGCTTGCCCGGCGCGCTGATCAGCACGGTCTTGCCGTCCACGATCCCTTCCACACCGACGCCGGCCAGCGCGCGGCGCGCCTGCGCCAGCGGCAGCTCGGCCCCGCTGGCGGCGGCGCGGTTAATGATCGCTTGCGCCAGCGGGTGATGCGAACCGGCCTCTACCGCGGCGGCAAGCTGCAACAGCCGTTGTTCGGTCAACGCGCCGATGGGCAGCACGTCGGTGACCGTCGGCTTGCCTTCGGTCAGGGTGCCGGTTTTATCGAAGGCGATGGTTTGAATCTGGCCCAGTTGCTCCAGCGCCGCACCGCCTTTAATCAGCGCGCCGCGCCGCGTGGCGGCGGCCAGCCCGGATGTGATGGCCGCCGGCGTCGAGATCACCAGCGCGCATGGACAGCCGATCAGCAGCAGCGTCAGGCCGCGATAGATCCAGGTCTCCCACGGCTGCGAGAACAGCAGCGGCGGCACCAGGATCACCGCGACGGCCAGCAGCATGATGGCCGGGGTGTAGTAGCGGCTGAAGCGATCGAGGAAGCGTTCGATCGGCGCGCGGCGCTCTTCGGCCTCTTCAATCAATTGCAGAATGCGGTCGATGGCGTTTTTGCCGGGCTCTGAGATCACCTTCATCTGTGCCGCCTGATCGACGGATAGGCTGCCGGCGGCCACTTTTTCCCCCCGTTGACGCTCGACCGGCACCGATTCGCCGGTCAGGGCGCTTTCGTCGAAGCTGGCGAACGGATTGAGCAGTTCGGCGTCGGCCGGCAGACGCCCGCCGGGCGCGATTTCAATCACGTCGCCGGGGCGCAGGCTGGCGACCGGCACGCGTTTGCGTTCCGTGCCTTGCAGCAGCAGCGCATCTTCCGGCACCAGCTCCATCAGCGCCTTCACCCCGCGCCGCGCACGGTTGGCGGCGTAGGATTCCAGCAGCTCGCCAACCATAAACAGCAGCAGCACCATCGCCGCCTCGGCGGTGGCGCCAATGAACAGCGCGCCGATGGCCGCCACGCTCATCAGCGTTTCGATGGCGAACGGCGTGCCGGAGCGAATCAGACGCAGCGCCTTCGCGGCGACCGGCGCCAACCCGACCAGCGTGGTGGCGATAAAGGCGATGCGACCCAGCTCCGGGTTAATCCGATCCAGCACCCAGCTGACCACCATCAGGGTGGTTAACAACAGCAGCGGCGCAAATTCGCCGAAGCGCGAGGCTTTTGGCACGGCATCTTTGGCTGTCTGAGCGCCGAGCAGGGTAAAACCGGCCTGGGCGACCGCGTCCTGGATCCGCAGGCTGATATCGGACTGTGCGTCGACCACCAGTTTTTCGGTGGCGAACAATACGCGTGCGCTGTCAACGCCGGGGAGCGCGGTGACGGCATTTTCGATTTTCTTGGCGCAGCTGGGGCAGTCCATACCGGTGACTTTCCAGCTGAAACGTTGGCTGCCGGAAGGGGGAGCGGCGGCCAGCCTGTCGCTTTCCTCGTCCGGATCGCCGTGGGCGGCGGCGCAGCAGCCGCTCTCGCCATGATCGTGATGGTGATGGGCGTGTTCGGTCTGCGCAGCGACGTTTTTCGGCTCGCTGCTGCAGCCATGCTGGGTTTTGCTGTGGCTGTGGTTGCAGCCGCATCCGCCTTCGGCGTGGTGATGTTCCTGATGATTATGATTTTGCTGATTGTGCATAACGTCCCCCTTCGGGCAGTTAACCGGGTTTGCTCAGCTGACTCTACACCCTGGAGTCCACTCCAGAGTCAAGCGCCGGATGAGAATTATTGCTAACGGCGTTCAGGCGTTATGGGGGGATTCATTCAATAATGAATAATGCGAATTTTAATCTATTGCTTTTTCTTATTACCTATTTCGAGAAAAAGTCTCGCCGCCGTTAGTTTAAATAAGAAAATAATATTCCTATAGAAACTAAAAAGTCGCCCGGTCTAATAATAAAGAGTTATTTATCTATAACGCGTTAGCAAAATTTATCTTTTTGCGCCTGATTAGCCAGCATGATTCGCTTGTGTCTGCAAGCCGCATTGCTATTGAAGTTTGGTGCCAACTTCTCCTCTCTAAGTTTCATTTGTTTTGTAAATAAGCGCAAAAAGTAGCATAACAAACTTTCGTTGCGATAATAAATGGTTGATTATTTTATGTTCAGTTTTGCGGTCCTGCCTATAATTGGAATCGATTACCATTTTTAATGGTGATCTTATTTGCTGATATATATGCATTAATTCTACCAAACACACTGCCGGCAACGGCGCATAAGCCCCTTCCAGCAAGCTTAAGGTTCATTAACCGTGGCTTACGGGGAGGTTATGTCTATCTGTCTGATTGATATCAATCAGGTAATGAGTGGAATCGAACCAATGCAATCTACTAAAAAGGCAATTGAAATTACTGAATCCAACTTCGCGGCCGCCACAACCGGCTACGATGCTGTAGACGACCTGTTGCATTATCATGAGCGGGGCAACGGGATTCAGATTAATGGCAAGGATTCATTTTCTAACGAGCAAGCTGGGCTGTTTATTACCCGTGAGAACCAAACCTGGAACGGTTACAAGGTATTTGGCCAGCCGGTCAAATTAACCTTCTCCTTCCCGGACTATAAGTTCTCTTCCACCAACGTCGCCGGCGACACCGGGCTGAGCAAGTTCAGCGCGGAACAGCAGCAGCAGGCTAAGCTGTCGCTGCAGTCCTGGGCCGACGTCGCCAATATCACCTTTACCGAAGTGGCGGCCGGACAAAAGGCCAACATCACCTTCGGTAACTACAGCCAGGATCGTCCCGGCCACTATGATTACGGCACCCAGGCCTACGCCTTCCTGCCGAACACCATTTGGCAGGGGCAGGATCTGGGGGGCCAGACCTGGTACAACGTCAACCAGTCCAACGTGAAGCATCCGGCGACCGAAGACTACGGCCGCCAGACGTTCACCCACGAGATTGGCCATGCGCTGGGTCTGAGCCACCCGGGCGATTACAACGCCGGTGAAGGCAACCCGACCTATCGCGACGTCACTTATGCGGAAGACACCCGCCAGTTCAGCCTGATGAGCTACTGGAGCGAAACCAACACCGGTGGCGATAACGGCGGTCATTACGCCGCAGCTCCGCTGCTGGATGACATTGCCGCCATTCAACATCTGTATGGCGCCAACCTGTCGACCCGCACCGGCGACACCGTGTACGGTTTTAACTCCAACACCGGTCGTGACTTCCTCAGCACCACCAGCAACGCGCAAAAACTGATCTTTGCGGTGTGGGATGCGGGCGGCAACGATACCTTCGACTTCTCCGGTTATACCGCTAACCAGCGCATCAACCTGAACGAGAAGTCGTTCTCCGACGTGGGCGGCCTGAAAGGCAACGTCTCGATCGCCGCCGGTGTGACCATCGAGAACGCCATTGGCGGTTCCGGCAACGACGTGATCGTCGGCAACGCGGCCAATAACGTGCTGAAAGGCGGCGCGGGTAACGACGTGCTGTTCGGCGGCGGCGGGGCGGATGAGCTGTGGGGCGGTGCCGGTAAAGACATCTTCGTGTTCTCTGCCGCCAGCGATTCCGCGCCGGGCGCTTCAGACTGGATCCGCGACTTCCAGAAAGGGATCGACAAGATTGATCTGTCGTTCTTCAACAAAGAGGCGCAGAGCAGCGATTTCATTCACTTCGTCGATCACTTCAGCGGCGCGGCGGGTGAAGCGCTGCTGAGCTACAACGCGTCCAACAACGTGACCGATTTGTCGGTGAACATCGGTGGTCATCAGGCGCCGGACTTCCTGGTGAAAATCGTCGGTCAGGTAGACGTCGCCACTGACTTTATCGTGTAACGCAGCAACGGAGCGCCCGGCGCAGTCTCGGCCGGGCGTGATGTGGGAGCCGGTATGAAAGGTACTTTAACGCGCGCCGCCCTGGCGGCGGGAGGCATGATGGTGACGAGTGCGGTGATGGCCGGCAGTCTGGCGCTGCCGACCGCGCAGTCGCTGGCGGGGCAATGGCAGGTAGCCGACAGCGAACGGCAATGCCAAATCGAGTTTCTGGCCAATGAGCAAAGCGAGACCAACGGCTACCAGCTGGTGGATCGGCAGCGTTGTCTGCAAAGCGTATTTGCGGCCGAGGTGGTGGGCTGGCGCCCGGCGCCGGACGGCATCGCCCTGCTGCAGGCGGATGGCAGCACGCTGGCGTTCTTCTCGCGCGACGGCGATCTGTACCGCAATCAGCTGGGTGCGGGTGATGCCCTGACGTTGAAAGCGCTGGCTTGATGAAGAAACGGGTTCGGCGCGCCGAACCCGCGGCAGGTCTCTACAGGTAGAGCGAACGCACGATCAGGAAGTGGCCGGAGAAGTAACAGAAAGCCACGATGGCGTCCGCCGCGCGGAAGGTGAAGCGGTAGCGGTTGAGCAGCCAAACCACGTTGGCCAGCAGCAGCAGCGAGGTGCCGGTCAGCAGCGAGAAGCCGAAATCGGTGCTGCGCAGGAAATATTGCTCGCCCGCCAGCCAGACCATCAGCAGCGTCATCGCCACATAGGTGACGATCGGCCAACGCATCTCTTCCAACCGGGTCCAAAGGGCGGCCAGCAGCAATGCGCCGATCGCCAGCAGCGCCAGCGGCAGCGGCCAGAACAGACTGAACGTCATCTGGCTGGCGAAACTCAGGGTGTACAGCAAGTGGGACAGGAAAAAGGCGCCGATGGCGTACAGCACCCGCTCGCGCGGCAACAGAAGCAGCGCATCGCCGATCAGTGTCGCCAGCAGGCCGAGTACGATCAGATAGCCCGCGGCGCTGAGCACCGGCGCCTGCCAGGCCAACAGCAACAGCAGCAGCAGCGTGACGGGTTTGAACACCCAACGCTGCCAGCGCGGCCCACGGTAAGAGGCGTCGACGAACAGCCAACCGGAAAAGAATACGGCAAGGAACGGCCAACTCATTTATGTCTTCCTTATGTAGGAGGGAGCCGCAACCACCGGCTCCAAACTGTCACCCATGTCACTTCTTCATTTCAGTGTAGGTAGCCTGCCGACGATCGACAATGCTTTCTTGAGAATGCTATGTTTACGCCGATTTGACCGTGAAGGAAATGGGAAACCGATGAGTAAGCCACCGTTATTTTTTGTCGCCGTCATTGCGTTGATCGCCGTGCTGGCCACGCAACGTTACTTCAAACAGCGCCAGCAGGAGGCGGAAAACGATCGCGCGCCGATGCGCAGTCTGCAGGTGACGGTGAGTGACAAGCGGAGCTTCCCGGTCGCCAAGACCCGTGCGCCGCAGCGCGAGCCGTTGGTCAACGAGCCGATGTATTACGAGGTGGTGTTCAGCCCTAACCAGGGCGGTGAAAACATTACGCTGCGGCTGAAGCAATGGCAGTACAACCCGATAGAAAAAGGCGCGCAGGGCACGTTAAACATGCAGGGCACGCGCTTCGTCTCGTTCACCGTTCAGCCGTAGCGGTCACTTTTTCTTGATGGGCGGCTGTTTCTTTTGCCAGGCCAGCAGCTCGAACACGCCAAATATAAAGATCTTGGCCTCTTGCCAGTAGCTGATCGGCTGATCCTTCGGCTGGGTGGATTTCAACAGCACCAGCTGCAGGCCGTGCATCACCACCATAAAGAACAGCGCCACATCGATGAAATACTTCAGCGGCTTGGGAAACGGATGGAACAGGTTAGAGAGCAGGAAGCCCCATACGCACAGCATCAGCAGGCGGCCCAGATTAATCAGCATGGTCGGTTTTCTCTTGCGAACGAAGATAAAGGCGATAAGCCACCTGGCCGGCGACCTTCTCCCGGTGCAACTGCCAGCTGGCAGGCACGTCTGCCGCGGCGCTTTCCGCCTCGGCTTCTACATAGATCCAGGCCTCGTCGGCCAGCCAGCCCCGCTGCTCCAGCAACAAGACGGTCTCCGCCAGCAGGCCTTTGCGAAACGGCGGATCGAGGAACACCACGTCGAACGGTTGACCGTCGCCCGCCAGCCAGCTCAGCGCGTTGGTGTTGATAACCACCCCTTTGCCCTGCAGCAGCGCCAGATTTTTTTCCAGCTGCTGCGCCACCGGCCGCTCGAATTCCAACAGCGTGGCGCTGCCGGCATAGCGCGACAGCGCTTCCAGCCCTAATGCGCCGCTGCCGGCGAAGCAGTCCAGGCAGCGCGCGCCCTGAATCACCGGCGCCAGCCAGTTGAACAGGGTTTCGCGTACCCGATCGGTCGTGGGGCGCAGCCCCGGGCTGTTCGGCACCGGGAGCTTACGGCCGCGCCATTGGCCGCCGATGATGCGGATCTGTCCGGCTGCGGCCTGGGGCGGTTTTTTGGCCGCCGCCCGTGGCGAGAGTCTTGTCATAAGCGTTGTTTGATTTCTTTTGCGGCGCGGGGCCGCAGAGGTTAACGAAAAGTTGTCCCTATTCTACCGGTGACGGGCGTCGGGGGGAACGGTAAAACTTTGTTGTCTGCTTTCACACCGGAAAGCATGCCGGATGCGTGTTGCTGCGCGAGGGAAAGTGATAGACTCGGCGGATTATTGTCAGCATATATCCTTCAGGTATGTAGGGTAAGCGAGCCTTCGGTACGGAGTAGAGTCATAACATGGCAAAAGATAAGAAACGTGGGTTTTTCTCCTGGCTGGGCTTTGGCCAGAAGGAAAAGGAAGAAGAGCAACAGCAACCTGAGCAGCCGGTAGAGCAGGCGGAAGCTCAGGCCGCGGAGACGCCGGCTGCACCGGCCGCCGCCAAGCTGGACGACAAGCTCCCCGCCCAGGAATCTGAACCTGCCGCCTCCGTCGACACCCCGGGAGAGTGGGATAACGGTCAGGCCGGCGAGCAAATCGCGGAAAATTTGCCGGCGGCGGCTGAACAGCCGGCGGCGCAAGCGCTGGCCGAAGAGATCGTCAGCGTCACCGAACAGGTGGCGGTGCAACAGCAACCGGTCGTTGAGCCTGAGCCGGTCGTTGAGCCTGAGCCGGTCGTTGAACCTGAGCCGGTCGTCGAGCCAGAGCCGGTCGTTGAGCCTGAGCCGGTGGTTGAACCCGAGCCGGTGGTTGAACCCGAGCCGGTCGTCGAGCCTGAGCCGGTCGTCGAACCTGAGCCGGTGGTTGAACCCGAGCCGGTGGTTGAACCCGAGCCGGTCGTCGAGCCTGAGCCGGTCGTCGAACCTGAGCCGGTCGTCCAACCTGAGCCGGTCGTCCAACCTGAGCCGGTGCCGGTCGTTGAACCTGAATCCGTGCCGGAAGTGGAAGAAGAACCGCTTGAGCCGGTGGTGCCGGCCGCGGCGCAAGAACAGGAAAGGCCGACCAAAGAAGGCTTCTTCGCCCGCCTGAAACGCAGCCTGCTGAAGACCAAACAAAACCTCGGCTCCGGCTTTATGGGGCTGTTCCGCGGTAAAAAGATCGACGACGATCTGTTCGACGAGCTGGAAGAACAGCTGCTGATCGCTGACGTCGGCGTGGATACCACGCGCAAAATCATCACCTCCCTGACCCAGCACGCCAGCCGCAAGCAGCTGAAAGATGCCGAAGCGCTGTACGGCAAGCTGAAGGAGGAAATGTCCGAAATTCTGGCCAAGGTCGATCAGCCGCTGGATGTCAGCGGGAAAACCCCGTATGTCATCTTGATGGTCGGCGTGAACGGCGTGGGTAAAACCACCACCATCGGCAAGCTGGCGCGTCAATTCCAGGCGGAAGGCAAGTCGGTGATGCTGGCGGCGGGGGATACCTTCCGCGCCGCCGCGGTGGAGCAGCTGCAGGTGTGGGGTGAACGCAACCGCATTCCGGTGGTGGCGCAGCATACCGGCGCGGATTCCGCTTCGGTGATCTTCGATGCAGTGCAGGCCGCCAAGGCGCGCGGCATTGATGTGTTGATCGCCGATACCGCCGGCCGTCTGCAGAACAAATCGCACCTGATGGAAGAGCTGAAGAAGATCGTCCGCGTCATGAAAAAACTGGACGACCAGGCCCCCCATGAGGTTATGCTGACGCTCGATGCCAGCACCGGCCAGAATGCGGTCAGTCAGGCGAAATTATTTAATGAGGCCGTGGGCTTAACCGGCATCACGCTGACTAAACTGGACGGTACCGCCAAGGGCGGGGTGATCTTCGCCATCGCCGATCAGTTCGGTATCCCGATCCGCTATATCGGCGTCGGGGAAGGCATCGAAGATTTGCGGCCGTTTAAGGCTGACGATTTTATTGAGGCACTTTTTGCCCGAGAGGATTAATACGGATGATTCGCTTTGAACAGGTCAGTAAAGCTTATCTGGGCGGACGGCAAGCGCTGCAGGGGGTTGATTTCCATCTGCGCCCGGCGGAGATGGCGTTTCTGACCGGCCATTCCGGCGCGGGGAAAAGTACCCTGCTGAAACTGATTTGCGGTATCGAACGGCCCAGCGCCGGCCACATCTGGTTTGGCGGTCACGACATCAGTCGCTTGAAAAACCGCGAGGTGCCGTTCCTGCGTCGGCAGATCGGCATGATCTTCCAGGATCACCACCTGCTGCTGGATCGCACGGTGTATGACAACGTGGCGATGCCGCTGATCATCGCCGGCGCCAGCACCGAAGATATCCGCCGCCGCGTTTCCGCCGCGCTGGACAAGGTCGGTTTGCTGGATAAAGCGAAAAACTTCCCGATTCAGCTGTCCGGCGGTGAGCAGCAGCGCGTGGGCATCGCCCGTGCGGTGGTGAACAAGCCGGCGGTGCTGCTGGCGGATGAACCGACCGGTAACCTGGATGATGCGCTGTCGGAAGGCATTCTGCGCCTGTTTGAAGAATTCAACCGCGTCGGCGTGACCGTACTGATGGCGACGCACGACACCGGGCTTATCGCCCGCCGCAATTACCGCATCCTGACGCTGAGCCAGGGCCGCATGCAAGGGGGCGCTCACCATGGCCAATAACGCAAAAACCGCCAAGAGCAAGGCGCTGCGCGGCGGCTGGCGCGAACAGTGGCGTTACGCCTGGATGAACGCCATCAAAGACATGCTGCGTCAGCCGTTGGCGACGCTGCTGACGGTGATGGTGATCGCCATTTCCCTGACGCTGCCGAGCGTGTGCTACATCGTGTGGAAAAACGTCAGCACCGCGGCCAGCCAGTGGTATCCAACGCCGCAGCTGACCGTTTATCTGGATAAATCGCTCGATGACGACGCCGCGCTGAAAGTGCTCGACGCCATCAAGGCGGAAGCCGGCGTGGAGAAGGTCAATTACCTGTCGCGTGAAGAAGCGCGCGGCGAGTTCCGCAACTGGTCGGGCTTTGGCGGCGCGCTGGACATGCTGGAAGAGAACCCGCTGCCGGCGGTGGCGATCGTCACGCCGAAGATGAGCTTCCAGAGTTCGGATACCCTCAACACCCTGCGCGATCGCGTAGCGGCGGTGCAGGGCGTGGAAGAAGTGCGTATGGATGACAGCTGGTTTGCCCGCCTGGCGGCGCTGACCGGGCTGGCGGGTCAGATCGCGGCGATCATCGGCGTGCTGATGATCGTGGCGGTGTTCCTGGTGATCGGCAACAGCGTGCGTCTGAGCATCTTCAGCCGCCGCGACACCATTAACGTGATGAAGCTGATCGGTGCCACCGACGGCTTTATTCTGCGGCCGTTCCTCAACGGCGGGGCGATGCTGGGTTTTGCCGGCGCGCTGCTGTCGCTGGTGTTGTCCGGCGCGCTGGTGTGGCAGCTGGAGTCGGTGGTCGCCGGGGTGGCCAAGGTATTCGGCACCACCTTCACCTTGCACGGGCTGGGCTGGGATGAGGCGCTGCTGCTGCTGATCATCTCCGCGATGATCGGCTGGATCGCCGCCTGGCTGGCGACGGTGCAACATTTACGCCGATTTACACCACAGTAAGATTTTTTTGGTATACTCTTCTCCTGCTGCTTTTGATCGCGTTGCGGGAGAAGAGTGACCTCAAGCGAAGTCAGCACCATCCCTCTCTTCTTAGCGCACAAATTCCCTATCGGCCTGCACCCTCGTCACGTATTGTCAGCAACAATGCTTGCAAAAAAGGGTGAACTTTTAGGGCGGAGTACGGTCAAAAATTGCAGCAAATGTTAAGGTGCCCGGCGTGTGGAACCGCTTTTGCTTCAGCAACTGCCGTAGAATCAATCATTTCCCCGCTGTAATAATCACCTGCATGATTTTGTATTCTCATAGAGAGGGTTTGAATGACCAAAGAAATGCAAACTTTAGCCTTAGTACCCCAAGGTAGCTTGGAAGCCTATATCCGGGCAGCCAACGCCTATCCGATGCTGACGGCAGAGGAAGAGCGGGAGCTGGCTGAACGGCTGCATTATCAGGGCGATCTGGATGCCGCTAAGCAGCTCATCCTGTCTCACCTGCGCTTTGTCGCTCATATTGCCCGCAACTATTCAGGCTACGGTCTGCCGCAGGCGGATCTGATTCAGGAAGGCAACATCGGCCTGATGAAAGCCGTTCGCCGCTTCAACCCGGAAGTCGGCGTGCGTCTGGTTTCCTTTGCGGTGCATTGGATTAAGGCGGAAATCCACGAGTACGTATTGCGCAACTGGCGCATCGTGAAAGTGGCGACCACCAAAGCGCAGCGCAAGCTGTTCTTTAACCTGCGCAAAACCAAACAGCGTTTGGGCTGGTTCAACCAGGACGAAGTGGAACTGGTGGCCCGTGAGCTGGGCGTCACCAGCAAAGACGTGCGCGAGATGGAATCGCGCATGGCGGCGCAGGACATGACGTTCGATCCGACTCCGGACGACGAGGCCCGCGATGGCCAGTCGATGGCGCCGGTGCTGTACCTGCAGGATAAGAGCTCGGACTTCGCCGAAGGCATCGAGGAAGATAACTGGGAAAGCAACGCCGCAGACAAACTGGCCTATGCGCTGGAAGGTCTGGACGAGCGCAGCCAGCATATCATCCGCGCCCGTTGGCTGGATGACGACAACAAATCGACGCTGCAGGAGCTGGCCGATCAGTACGGCGTTTCCGCCGAACGCGTGCGCCAGCTGGAAAAGAACGCCATGAAGAAACTGAAAATGGCGATCGAAGCCTGAGTCGATGCGAGATTCGATAAAAAAAGCCCGGCAAGCCGGGCTTTTTAGTGCCTGAAATTCGGCGTTATGGCGCCACGGCGGCGAAGTCCGGCGCCGGGCAGTCGTAGCCGAATTTCGCCGCCCACGGATAACGGGTGCCGGTGTTGATATAGCGCTGATAAAGCGCCCGGCCGGTTTTGGCATCGCGTTTGATAACCCAGCTGGCGGCGTTACACAGCACGGCGGCATAGGCCTGGCTCTTCGGCGGCAGCAGATCGGCCGCCTGTTGCGCCAGCCCCACCGCCTGCCAGCGATAGTGCAGGAAACGGTTGTCTTCCGCCGGTAGCGCCGCCTTGGCGCGCGCCGCTTCGGCGCTGTCGATCCAGCTTTTATGCTTCAGTTCGCGGGTATCGAACGCATCCCCCAGATAGGAATAGCCGGCGCCATAGATGGCGTAATCCGGCGTCATCTCATAGCCGGTGAACTCCAGCCCCTGGGCGCGCAGCAGGTTGGCGGCGCGATAGTAAGCCTGCGCGCGCGCCAGCGGCGCAGCGGATTTGTCCTTGGCGGCCTTCAGCTCGTCGGCGAACTGCTGCGCCGCTTGCCGGTAGTTGGGGATATCGAAGTAGGCCAGCGCCTCCGGCGCTCGCCCGGCGCGCATCAGCCGCCGCGCCAGCAGTTCGCGCAGCTGCACCTCCGGCGTGATCTGCTGGCCGCCGTAATCGTCCGGATTAACCGGCTTGAGCGGCGTCGTCGGCGCCGGGGCGTGCTTATCGACAAAGCCTTTCAACTCATCGACGGTCAGCACCCGTTCCGCCACGTCGGCCACGTCGGCCCAGTAGAGCGCTTTGCCGCGATACAGCAGGTCCATCGCCTGCAGATAGTCGCCTCGGTTCAGCGCCAGGATGGCCTGTTCGCCGGCCACCCGGCACTCGGGCACGATGGTTTCCGCGACGAAGTCGGCGTTGCGCTGTTCACCCCAGCTTTCGTCGGCGGGGAACGCACTTGCCGCCTTGGCGTAGGCGGCGGTGGCGGCTTTCACGTCACCGTCGCGCAGCGCCATTTTGGCGCGCAGCCACCACGCCAGGCCGCTGTCGCCGGCGTTTTTCAGCAGGCTGGCCGCCATCGGGTACTGCCCCGAACGGTAAGCCAGCGCCGCCAGCCGATCGCTGCCGGCGAAGCCGCTTTTCACTGAGCCGTCCAGCAGCGTCAGGATCTGGTTGATGATTTGCGCGGAGCGGCCGTTGCCGTCGGTATCCGCCATTTGCAGGTTGCCGCTGCGGGCGAACAGCTCAATGGTCACCAGCTGCTGGATCAACGGATCGCCGATAATCCGTTTCAGCGTGTCCAAATGGTCGGGGTTGACCAGGAAGCTGGAGACGTACTGCAGCGACTGCCCGCCGCTCGGATCGCCCTGCGCCGCCTGTTGCGCGTACAGATGGGCGGCGGGGGCGACGTCACCCAGCCACAGGTGGATGCGCGCCTGCTGCCCAAGGCTGCTCAACGCCAACTGATCGGGATCGGCGGCGCCGCTTTTCACCCGGTCGATCACCTGCTGGAATGCCGTCAGCGCCTGTTCAAGCGCGGCTTTTGGCGGGTGCTCGGCGGCGGGGGCCGCTTCACCGGATTCGTTCACCGGCGTCCCGTGGTCAGCCATCAGTACGCGGCCAAACGAATACTGCGCCCGCAGTCCCCAGTCGCCCTGCTCGGCGGCCGGTAGCTTCAGCACCTGCTGAAAATAGTCTGCGGCGCGCGGATCGTGGCTGGCGAAAGCCACGGCGCCCAGTTGATAGAGACGCGCGGCGTTGGACAACCCCTGCGTATTGACGGCGTCAGCTTCTTCCACCGTTTTGGCGGCGCGCATTTTGCCTATCGCTATCGTTTCCGGCGATTGCGGCATCGGTTTCGGCGGCATCGGCGGCGGCGGGGCTTGCCAGTGCGGCAACTGTTTATCCGTCGGCACCAGCCGGCCGGCTTCGAAGGCGAAATTGCCCTCCGGCATATACAGCAGGGTGCCGTTGCGATCGATCAGCAGCCGGTTAGGAAAATCCGGGCCGCAGGCATAGCCGCCCAGCGGCAGTGCGGCGCCGATCAGCATGGCCAGCGGAAGAAGGCGGCGGGTGTTCCGTGCCGCGCGCGAATCAAGGTGTGACAAGGGTGCCTCCTGGCGTCAGTTGTTGGCAGCGCAGCCAGCCCAGTGGCCGGGATTGCCCGGCTCGCAGCTGGTCGCTGCTGATGCGAATAAAGCGTTGCCGTTGCGGTGCGGATTCCAGCCGGTAGTTGCCGACCGCGTCCGCCGCCAGGCAGTCGTCGGCGCGGATGACCACCTCTTGCGGCAGCGGGGCGTCCACCGGCCCGTTGTTGTGAATTATCAGATCATACAGCCCGTTTTGCTGCGGCTGAGGCCTAAATTTTACCTGCCAGTCTACATTCAGCGGCCGCCGTTCGATCACCGCTCGCAGCGTGGCGAGCGACCAGGCGCGCCGATCGTCCGCCAGCGGCAGTCGGAACCAAATCACGCCGCGCAGCCGGGGCGGCGTTTGCTGCGCCAGCGTTTGCAGAAAATCGGCGAGCTGCTGCGGCGCGACCGTCAGTTCGCGGCCGTTGCCGGCTACGCGCAGCGAGGATTCGCTCTCCACCTGCGCGCCCTGCGCATCAAACCCCAACAGCGCCATGCCATAGGCCGGCAGCGCGACGCGAAACGGTTTCGGTGTGACGGCGGCGTACTGCCGCACCCAGCGCAGCGCCAGCGGGCCGTCAAACAGCCCCTGCTGCGGTGAGAGCACCGCATGCACCTGCAGGACGGAACTGTCGGCCTGTTGCAGTACGCCGGGCAAGTTGGGCGAGCCGATCCAGGCGGGCAGGGCGGTGATGCCGAGTTGCAAAGCGGCGGGCAGCCGTTGGCGCAGCCGCTGCAGAAAACGTTGGTAATCCGGCAGGCGAGCCGTGGCGGCGTCATGATCGATCTCGACGCCGGTGACGGGCAGCCCGGCCGCCTGCCAGCGCTGGGTGATCGCCAGCAGACGCTGGATAATGGCTTCTTGGTCCAGCTGCGGCAGCTGGCCGTCGAGGCGCGCTACCAGCCAGAGCGGGCGGCCGTCCCGCTTCAGCAGGCTGAGATCGGCCGGGATTTCCCGCCAGCCCTCGCGTGGATGCACCTGCAGCGCCAACACCCGCAGCCCGGCGAACAGATCGCGGCTGCGCGCCAGCGCATCGGCGTGTTGCGGCGTCCAAACCCGCTGCCAAACGTAAACCTGCTGATCCCAGCCTGAGGCCTGGCGCAGCGCCTGCTGACGCCCGGCGAACCAGGCCGCCAACCCCAGCGCAATCAAGACCAGCGCCGCCAGCCAGCGTTTCATTTTTGCCAGAGATCGCCCTGCGGCGCGAAGCCGCAGGCGCGCATGAAGTTATCGACTTCCCCACGTTCGCGCGGCGCCAGACCGGCGGTCGACAGCTGCCAATGGGCGACCTGCGGCAGCTGACGCTGTGCATCTTGCACCAGGTAAAGACCGACGCCGCGGCGGCGCGTCACTTCGCGTACCAGCAGATCCAGCAGTTCGGCGCGGTCGTCCTGCAGCGCAATTTTCACCGCGCCCAGCAGACGCTCGTTGAAGCGGGCGGCGAACAGCGCCTTGCCGCCGCTCAGCCAGCTCTGCCACTGTTCCGGCTGCTGGTGCGGCCAAATTTTACCGAGGTCGATAAGGTCTTGCGGGGACAGCGCGGTCAGGCGCTCGATGGTCAGTTTCATGCAGAATTTCCGCGCAGCTAAATGATGCCGACAGTGTAATAGATCTTGTGCAGAGCGTTGTGTAAGTTTTTCTGTACGATTACTGTGCAATATGTTTTTTGCACGGGGCATTTTCCGAGTAAATAGTTAGTAAACGGATTGTTAACCAGCACAACGCGCTACGCCTCAAGGTAAACAGCGCAGATTTAATTCGAATTTTATCCTGTTTACACCGCTTGTTTCTGTCGGATGAAGTTGATTTGCAGCAGAAAATTCCTGTTTAATGGTATGAAAAATAAAGTCTTATTAGAAAGTAATGCCAGAAAGGCGCCTAAATCATTATTACTTATAACAAAAGCGGTCAATAACGATCGGGCGCAGGCAAACACAACAGGTACGTTCACAACGACAGATGGGGATTTGCGGATGAAATTAACAACAGGTAAGGCACTGCTGGCGGGTTGTATTGCGATGGCCATGAGCCAGGCGGCCATGGCGAAAGACATCAAGGTGGCGATCGTCGGGGCAATGTCCGGCCCGGTCGCGCAGTATGGCGACATGGAATTTACCGGCGCGCGCCAGGCGATTGCCGACATTAATGCCAAGGGCGGCATCAAGGGCGACAAGCTGGTCGGCGTGGAATACGACGACGCCTGCGACCCGAAACAGGCGGTTGCGGTCGCCAACAAGGTGATCAACGACGGCATTCGCTACGTGATCGGCCACCTGTGCTCCTCATCCACCCAGCCGGCGTCCGATATCTATGAAGATGAAGGCGTGATCATGATTACCCCGGCGGCCACCAACGCCGATCTGACCACCCGCGGCTACAAGATGATCCTGCGCACCACCGGTCTGGATTCGGATCAGGGCCCGACCGCCGCCAAATACATCCTCAGCGACATCAAGCCGAAGCGCATCGCCGTGGTGCACGACAAGCAACAATACGGCGAAGGCCTGGCGCGCTCGGTGCGCGACAGCCTGAAAAAACAGGGCACCGAAGTGGCGATGTTCGAAGGCATCACCGCCGGCGACAAAGACTTCTCCACCCTGGTGGCGCGCCTGAAGAAAGAGAATATCGACTTCGTGTACTTCGGCGGTTACTACCCGGAAATGGGCCAGATCCTGCGTCAGGCCAAACAGGCCGGGTTGACTACCCGCTTCATGGGGCCGGAAGGCGTGGGCAACTCCTCACTGTCCAACATCGCCGGCGCCGCTTCGGAAGGCATGCTGGTGACGCTGCCGAAACGCTACGATCAGGTGCCTGCCAACCAGCCGATCGTCGATGCGTTGAAAGCCAAGAAGCTGGATCCGACCGGCCCGTTCGTCTGGACCACCTATGCCGCGCTGCAGTCGCTGACCACCGGCATGGAGCGCAGCGGCAGTCAGGAACCGGCGGACATCGTCAAGGATCTGAAAACCGGTAAGCCGGTGGAGACCGTGATGGGGCCGCTGACCTGGGATGACAAGGGCGACCTGAAAGGCTTCGAGTTCGGCGTGTTCGAATGGCATGCCAACGGCACGTCCACACCGATCAAATAAGCCATAATGATTAGGGTGGGGCGCAGCCCGCTGCGCCCGGCGGGTCGGCTTGTCGGCCCCGTCTCCCTTTACCCGCCGGTTCTCCGCCGGCGGGTTTCGCAGCCAAGGGTTCAGAGTATGTCAGAGCAGCTCCTCTATTTTCTGCAGCAGATGTTCAACGGCTTAACGTTGGGCAGCACCTATGCATTGATCGCCATCGGTTACACCATGGTTTACGGCATCATCGGCATGATCAACTTCGCCCATGGCGAGGTGTACATGATCGGCAGCTATGTCTCCTTTATCGTTATTGCCGCCCTGATGATGCTCGGCATCGACGTCGGCTGGCTGCTGATCGGCGCCGCGTTCCTGGTCTCGATCGTCATCGCCAGCGCCTACGGCTGGAGCATCGAGCGGGTGGCCTACAAGCCGGTGCGCAACTCCAAGCGCCTGATTGCGCTGATCTCGGCCATCGGCATGTCGATATTCCTGCAAAACTACGTCAGCCTGACGCAGGGCTCACGCGATCTGGCGCTGCCCAGCCTGGTCACCGGCCAGTGGGTGCTGGGGGAAAGCAACGGCTTCGCCGCCACCATCAGCACCATGCAGCTGACCATCTGGCTCGTGACCTTCCTGGCGATGCTGGCGCTGACGCTGTTTATCCGCTATTCGCGCATGGGCCGTGCCTGCCGCGCCTGTGCGGAAGATCTGAAGATGGCCAGCCTGCTGGGCATCAACACGGACCGGGTGATCTCGCTGACCTTCGTCATCGGTGCGGTGATGGCGGCGGTGGCCGGGGTGTTGCTCGGCCAGTTCTACGGCGTCATCAACCCTTACATCGGCTTCATGGCCGGTATGAAAGCCTTCACCGCCGCGGTTCTGGGCGGCATCGGCAGCATTCCGGGCGCGATGATCGGCGGCCTGGTGCTGGGCGTGGCGGAAGCGCTGACCTCCGCCTACCTGAGCACCGAATACAAAGACGTGGTGTCGTTCGCGCTGCTGATCGTGGTGCTGCTGATCATGCCGACCGGCATCCTCGGGCGTCCGGAGGTTGAGAAAGTATGAAACTCAATCTGCTCAATGCGCTGATCGCCACGGCGGTGCTGTTCGTGATGGCGTCGTTCCTGATGGGCATGCAGCTGAGCCTGGACGGCACCAAACTGGTGGTGCACGGCGCGGCGGAAGTGCGCTGGATGTGGATCGGCATCGGCTGCGTCATCGTCTTTTTCTTCCAGCTGTTGCGCCCGCTGCTGCAGCAGGGCCTGAAAAAGGTCTCCGGCCCGGCGTTCGTGCTGCCGAGCTTCGACGGCACCACGCCGCGGCAAAAGCTGCTGGCGGCTCTGCTGCTCGTCGCGGCGGTCGCCTGGCCGTTCCTGGTGTCGCGCGGCACGGTGGATATCGCCACCCTGACGCTGATCTACGTGATGCTGGGCCTCGGCCTCAACGTGGTGGTGGGCCTGTCCGGTCTGCTGGTGCTCGGCTACGGCGGTTTCTACGCCATCGGCGCCTACACCTATGCGCTGCTGAATCATTATTACGGCCTCGGCTTTTGGGAGAGCCTGCCGCTGGCGGGCATCGTCACCGCCGCCTTCGGCTTCCTGCTCGGTTTCCCGGTGCTGCGGCTGCGCGGCGACTATCTGGCGATCGTGACGCTCGGCTTCGGTGAGATCGTGCGCATCCTGCTGCTGAACAATACCGAAATCACCGGCGGGCCGAACGGCATCAGCCAGATCCCGAAACCGACCTTCTTCGGCCTGGAGTTTAACCGCAGCGTGCGCGACGGCGGCTGGGATACCTTCCATAACGTCTTCGGCCTGAAATACGATCCGAGCGATCGCATCGTATTTCTGTACCTGGTGGCGCTGCTGCTGGTGGTGCTGACGCTGTTCGTCATCAACCGCCTGCTGCGCATGCCGCTCGGGCGCGCCTGGGAAGCGCTGCGCGAAGACGAGATCGCCTGCCGCTCGCTGGGCCTCAGCCCGACGCGCATCAAGCTGACCGCCTTTACCATCAGCGCCGCGTTCGCCGGGTTTGCCGGCACGCTGTTCGCCGCGCGCCAGGGGTTCGTCAGCCCGGAATCCTTCACTTTCGTCGAGTCGGCCTTCGTGTTGGCGATCGTCGTACTGGGGGGCATGGGATCGCAGTTCGCGGTCATTCTGGCGGCGATCCTGTTGGTGGTGTCGCGCGAGCTGATGCGCGATCTGAATGAATACAGCATGCTGCTGCTGGGCGCTCTGATGGTGCTGATGATGATTTGGCGGCCGCAGGGGCTGTTGCCGATGAAACGGCCGCAGCTGAAGCTGCAGGCGGCGGACATTCACGCGGGCAAGGGGGAACAGGCATGAGCGTTCAACCTTTACTGCAGGTGGAAGGCCTGTCAATGCGTTTTGGCGGGCTGCTGGCGGTCAACAATGTCGCGTTGACGCTCAATGAAGGCGAAATCGTGTCGCTGATCGGCCCCAACGGCGCCGGTAAAACCACGGTGTTTAACTGCCTGACCGGTTTCTACCGCCCGAGCGGCGGCACCATCAAATTGCGCGATCGCCATCTGGAAGGGCTGGCGGGGCAGGCCATCGCCCGTATGGGCGTAGTGCGCACCTTCCAGCATGTGCGGCTGTTCCGTGAAATGACGGTGATTGAGAACCTGTTGGTGGCGCAGCATCAGCACCTGAAAAGCGGCGTGTTCGCCGGGCTGCTGAAAACCCCGGCCTTCCGCCGCGCCGAAGCCGAGGCACTGGCGCACGCAGCGGAGTGGCTGGAGCGCGTCGGCCTGCTGGATATGGCCAACCGTTCGGCGGGCAATCTGGCCTACGGGCAGCAGCGTCGGCTGGAGATCGCCCGCTGCATGGTGACCCGGCCGGAGCTGCTGATGCTGGACGAACCGGCCGCCGGTCTGAACCCGAAAGAGACCGACGAGCTGGATCATCTGATCGTCGAGCTGCGCGATCGGCATAAGGTCTCGGTGTTGCTGATCGAGCACGACATGAAGCTGGTGATGGGCATCTCCGATCGCATTTACGTGGTGAATCAGGGCACGCCGCTGGCGCAGGGCACACCGGCGGAGATCCGCAACAATCCGGATGTGATCCGGGCTTATTTGGGCGAATAATAATATGTTGTCATTCAATCAGGTATCCGCCCATTACGGCAAAATCCAGGCGCTGCATCAGGTCAGTCTCACGATTAGTCAGGGCGAAATCGTGACGTTAATCGGCGCCAACGGCGCCGGTAAAACCACGCTGCTCGGCACCCTGTGCGGCGAACCGCGCGCCAGCGAAGGCAGCATCGTCTTCCAGGGGCAGGACATCACCCAGTGGCAAACCTCGCGCATCATGCGCGAAGCGGTGGCGATCGTGCCGGAAGGGCGGCGCGTCTTCTCGCGCATGACGGTGGAAGAAAATCTGGCGATGGGCGGCTTCTTCGCCGATCGTCACCAATATCAGCAGCGCATCGAACGGGTGTTCACGCTGTTCCCGCGCCTGCTGGAGCGCCGAAGCCAGCGTGCCGGCACCATGTCCGGCGGCGAACAGCAGATGTTGGCCATCGGCCGCGCGCTGATGAGCCAGCCGAAGCTGCTACTGCTCGACGAACCTTCGCTTGGGCTGGCGCCCATCATCATCCAGCAGATTTTCGACATCATTCAGCAGCTGCGGGAAGAGGGCATGACCATCTTTCTGGTGGAGCAAAACGCCAATCAGGCGCTGAAATTGGCGGACCGCGGTTATGTGCTGGAAAACGGCCGCGTGGTGTTGGAAGATACGGGGGCTGCATTGTTAGCCAACGAAGCAGTGAGGTCGGCGTATCTGGGCGGTTAATCCGCCCCCCTACGAATTAAAATAATCAGGTACGAGAAGAAGAAATGAAGACAGAAGGGTTACTCGCGCAGCGTATCGTTAACGTAAAAAGTTCGGCCATCCGTGAATTGCTTAAGCACAGCAAGATGGAACACGTCATTTCGCTGGCGGGCGGCATCCCCTCTGATGCGTTGTTCGATTTCGAAGGATTGAGCATCGCCACCCAGCAGGCGATCACCGAACAGCCGAAAAGCGCATTCCAGTATGGCCTGACCGAGGGCAGCCCGCTGCTGCGTGAGCGCATTTGCGCGCTGTGCGCCGAGCGCGGCGTCACCGCGCGCGCAGAAGAGGTGATGGTCACCGCCGGCTCTCAGCAGGCCCTGGATTTGGTGATGCGCGCCATCGTCAACCCGGGCGACGTGTTCGTGGTGGAGCGCCCGACCTACCTGGCGGCGCTGCAAACGCTGGAACTGGCGGAGGCCAACATCATGTCGGTCTCGTCCGACAGCGACGGCATGGTGGTGGAAGAGCTGGCCGAGCTGCTGAAAACCCAGCGCATCAAGGGCGTGTACGTGGTGCCGAACTTCGGCAACCCCAGCGGCATCACTCTCAGCGCCGAGCGCCGCGAACTGCTGGTGAAGCTGGCCGCCGAACATAACTTCCTGATCATCGAAGACGATCCGTACGGCGAGCTGCGTTTCACCGAAGAGCGCCACCCGACGCTGCATCAGGTGTCGCAGCAGGTGCTGGGCAACACCGACCACATCATCTATACCTCGACCTTTTCCAAGATCCTGGCGCCGGGCCTGCGTTTGGGCTGGGCGATCCTGCCGCCGTTCCTGCTGCATAAAGTGGCGATCATCAAACAGGCGGCGGATCTGCACGCCAGCGCCCTGTCGCAGAGCATCGTCGAATGCTACCTTGGCCTGGATCGCCTGCCGGCGCAGATCGACAAGATCCGCGCCGCCTATAAACACAAGGGCGAGATCCTGGCCGGTTTGGTGGAGCAGGAGCTGGGCGACTACATCACCTTCGATAAACCGAAGGGCGGCATGTTCCTGTGGGCGCGTTTCCGCCAGCCGTTCAACGCCACCGAATGGCTGAACACCACGCTGCAGCAGGGCGTGGTGTTCGTGCCGGGGGAATACTTCTTCTCCGACAACCCGGATCGTTCGACCTTCCGCCTGTCGTTCGCCACCGCCACCGAGCAGCAGATGCAAGAAGCGGTCGCGCGCCTGCGCCGTTCGCTGTAATCCTCGCGGCGGCGGAGCCCATGCCCGCCGCCGACATCAAACCGCCATCTTCACTTCACCTTGCCGTCATGTGGCTGTCATCTAACGGTTATTTTTCTGTCATCCGCGCATGGCATGTTAGCTTCCGAACAAAAAACTGATTCTTTTCGCTCACGCGCTTTTACACCAGCTTTTTCAGGAGTTAGGCATGCTCACCTACGCTATTCGCAAAACCACGCTGTGCGTCGCATTGACCCTGGCGGTCAGCGCACAGGCGCTGGCGGCGACAGAAATCCCGTTCTGGCATTCGATGGAAGGCGAACTGGGTAAAGAAGTGGACTCTCTGGCGGATCGCTTCAACCAGTCGCACAGCGACGTCAAGATTGTGCCGGTTTATAAAGGCAACTACGAACAGAGCCTGGCGGCGGGCATCGCCGCTTACCGCTCCGGCAAGGCGCCGGCGATCCTGCAGGTTTACGAGGTGGGCACCGCCACCATGATGGCCAGCAAGGCCATCAAACCGGTCTACGAAGTGTTTAAAGAGGCCGGCATCAACTTCGACGAGTCGGTGTTCGTGCCGACGGTGGCCGGCTATTACACCGACAACAAGAGCGGCCATCTGCTGTCGCAGCCGTTCAACAGCTCCACGCCGGTGCTGTACTACAACAAAGACGCCTTCAAAAAGGCCGGCCTGAACCCGGAACAACCGCCGAAAACCTGGCAGGAACTGGCGGCGGATACCGCCAAACTGCGCGAAGCCGGCATGAAGTGCGGTTACGCCAGCGGCTGGCAGGGCTGGATCCAACTGGAGAACTTCAGCGCCTGGCACGGCGTGCCGTTCGCCAGTGAAAACAACGGCTTTGGCGGCACCAGCGCCAAGCTGGAGTTCAACCAACCGCTGCAGGTCAAACATATTGCGCTGCTCGAAGCGATGAACAAGAAGGGCGACTTCACCTATTTCGGCCGCAAAGACGAATCCACCGAGAAGTTCTATAACGGCGATTGCGCCATCACCACCGCCTCATCCGGTTCGTTGGCGGACATCAAGCACTACGCCAAATTCAACTACGGCGTCGGCATGATGCCGTACGACGCCGACGCGAAAAATGCGCCGCAAAACGCCATCATCGGCGGGGCCAGCCTGTGGGTGATGAACGGCAAAGACGCCGCCACCTACAAGGGCGTGGCCGAATTCCTGCAGTACCTGGCGCAGCCGGAAATCGCCGCCGAATGGCACCAGAAGACCGGCTATCTGCCGATCACCACCGCGGCTTACGATCTGACCAAGCAGCAGGGCTTCTACGACAAGAACCCGGGTGCCGACGTCGCCACTCGTCAGATGCTGAACAAGCCGCCGTTGCCGTTCACCAAGGGCCTGCGCCTGGGCAACATGCCGCAGATCCGCAGCGTGGTGGATGAGGAGCTGGAAGGCGTGTGGACCGGCAAGAAAACGCCTCAGCAGGCGTTGGACGCCGCCGTGCAGCGCGGTGACGTGCTGCTGCGCCGCTTCGAAGCTTCGACCAAGTAACCCCGCGTCGCGGGCCCGGTAGACCGGGCTCGCGTCTTCACGCCGATCCTTCCGTACCCGATTAATGGTTTAACTGCTATGTCATCTTCCCGTCCCGGTTTCGGCTGCAGCTGGTTGCCCTATGCGCTGGTGCTGCCGCAGCTGCTGATTACCGCCGTCTTCTTTTTATGGCCCGCCGGCGAAGCGCTGTGGTATTCGGTGCAGAGCCTCGATCCGTTCGGCCTGTCCAGCCAGTTTGTCGGGCTGGATAACTTTAAACAGCTGTTCCAGGATCCTTACTACCTCGACTCGTTCTACACCACGCTGATCTTCAGCTTCCTGGTGGCCGGCATCGGGCTGGCGGTTTCGCTGTTCTTCGCTGCGCTGGTGGACTACGTGCTGCGCGGCAGCCGCCTCTATCGCACGCTGATGATCCTGCCCTACGCGGTGGCGCCGGCGGTGGCGGCGGTGCTGTGGATCTTTCTGTTCAACCCCGGTCTGGGGTTGATCACCCATTTCCTCAACGGTCTGGGCTATAACTGGAACCATGCGCAAAACAGCGGCCAGGCGATGTTCCTGGTGGTGCTGGCCTCGGTATGGCAGCAGATAAGCTATAACTTCCTGTTTTTCCTCGCGGCGCTGCAGTCGATCCCGCGTTCGCTGGTGGAAGCGGCGGCCATCGACGGCGCCGGCCCGGTGCGGCGTTTCTTCCATCTGGTGCTGCCGCTGATCGCGCCGGTGAGCTTCTTCCTGCTGGTGGTCAATCTGGTGTACGCCTTCTTCGATACCTTCCCGGTGATCGACGCCGCCACCGGCGGCGGGCCGGTGCAGTCCACCACCACGTTGATCTACAAGATCTACCGCGAAGGCTTCGCCGGATTGGATCTCTCCAGCTCCGCCGCACAGTCGGTGATCCTGATGCTGCTGGTGATCGGCCTGACGGTGATCCAGTTCCGCTTCGTTGAACGTAAGGTGCGCTATCAATGATTGAGAATCGACGCGGGCTGGATATCTTCAGCCATGTGATGCTGATTATCGGCGTGCTGGTGGTGCTGTTCCCGCTGTACGTGGCCTTTGTCGCCGCCACGCTGGACGACAAGCAGGTGTTTCAGGTGCCGATGACGCTGGTGCCCGGCGGTCACCTGTGGGAGAACATCCGCAATATCTGGCAGGGCGGCGTGGGCAACCTCAAGGTGCCGTTCTCGCTGCTGCTGCTCAACAGCGTGATCATGGCGCTGGCGATCACCTGCGGCAAGATCGCGGTGTCAGTGCTGTCGGCTTACGCCATCGTGTATTTCCGTTTCCCGCTGCGCAGCCTGTTTTTTTGGCTGATTTTCCTCACCCTGATGCTGCCGGTGGAAGTGCGCATTTTCCCGACGGTGGAGGTGATCTCCAACCTCAACCTGCTGGACAGCTATACCGGCCTGACGCTGCCGCTGATGGCCTCGGCCACCGCCACCTTCCTGCTGCGCCAGTTCTTCATGACGTTGCCGGATGAGCTGCTGGAGGCGGCGCGCATCGACGGCGCCGGGCCGATGCGTTTCTTCTGGGACATCGTGTTGCCGCTGTCGAAAACCAATCTGGCGGCGCTGTTCGTCATCACCTTTATCTACGGCTGGAACCAATACCTGTGGCCGATCCTGATCACCAGCGACGCTTCGATGGGCACCGCGGTGGCGGGCATCAAGAGCATGATCTCCACTTCCGGCGCGCCGACCCAGTGGAACCAGGTGATGGCGGCGATGATTCTGACTTTATTGCCACCGCTGGCGGTGGTGCTTCTGATGCAGCGCTGGTTTGTGCGCGGTCTGGTTGATAGCGAGAAATAACGACGATGGCAGGATTAAAACTACAGGCGGTCACCAAGTCTTACGACGGTAAAACGCCGGTGATCAAACAGATCGACCTCGACGTGGCGGACGGTGAATTCATCGTGATGGTCGGCCCGTCCGGCTGCGGCAAATCCACGCTGCTGCGGATGGTGGCCGGGCTGGAGCGCACCACCAGCGGCGATATCTATATCGATACCCGGCGCGTGACCGATCTGGAGCCCAAGGATCGCGGCATCGCGATGGTGTTCCAGAACTACGCGCTCTATCCGCACATGAGCGTGTACGACAACATGGCTTACGGCCTCAAGATCCGCGGTTTCGGCAAGGAGCATATCCGCCAGCGAGTGGAGGAAGCGGCGCGCATCCTGGAGCTGGAGCCGCTGCTCAAGCGCAAACCGCGCGAACTTTCCGGCGGCCAGCGCCAGCGCGTGGCGATGGGGCGCGCCATCGTGCGCGAACCGGCGGTGTTCCTGTTCGATGAACCGCTGTCCAACCTGGACGCCAAGCTGCGGGTGCAGATGCGCCTGGAGCTGCAACAGCTGCACCGACGCCTGAAAACCACCAGCCTGTACGTGACTCACGACCAGGTGGAGGCGATGACGCTGGCGCAGCGGGTGATCGTAATGAACAAGGGCGTGGCGGAGCAGATCGGCACCCCGAGCGAGGTGTATCAGCGGCCGGCTTCGCTGTTCGTCGCCGGCTTTATCGGCTCGCCGGCGATGAACCTGTTGCCCGGCACCCTGAGCGCCGACGGCGGCCAGCTGCTGCTGGCGGACGGCATGACGCTGCCGTTGCCGGCGGCCAAGCCGCAGTGGGCGGGGCGGCAGTTGACGCTGGGCATTCGGCCGGAGCATATTCAGCTGGTGGCGCAAGGCCAGGGCGTGCCGCTGCAGCTGCAGACGCTGGAACTGCTGGGGGCCGACAATCTGGCGCACGGCCAGTGGGGCGGTCACGGGGTGATCGCGCGGTTGTCGCATGAAACCTTGCCGACGGCGGGCAGTACGCTATATTTGCAGCTGCCTGCTCAGGCGCTGCACTTCTTTGACACCCACAGCGGATTACGGATGGATTGATGACGAGACCCTGGCCTTACCCTCATATTGTCGCCCACCGCGGCGGCGGTTCTCTGGCGCCGGAAAACACCCTGGCGGCGATCGACGTCGGCGCGCGCCACGGCCACAAGATGATCGAGTTCGACGCCAAGCTGGCGCAGGACGGGCAAATTTTCCTGCTGCACGACGACACGCTGGATCGCACCAGCAACGGTTGGGGCGTGGCGGGCGAGCTGCCGTGGGACAAACTGGTGCAGCTGGACGCCGGCAACTGGTACAGTTCGGCCTTCAAGGGCGAGCGGCTGCCGCTGCTGTCGGAGGTGGCGGAACGCTGCCGGGAACACGGCCTGATGGCCAATATCGAGATCAAACCGACCACCGGCAGCGACGATGAAACCGGGCGGGTGGTGGCGCTGGCGGCGCGGTTGCTGTGGCAAGGGCAGACCGACCCGCTGCTCTCCTCCTTCTCGGTGGAAGCGTTGGCGGCGGCGCAACGCACCGTGCCGGACTTGCCGCGCGGCCTGCTGCTGGAGGCCTGGGACGACAACTGGCGCGAGCTGACGGAGCGTCTGGATTGCGTCTCGCTGCATATCGACCACAAAGCGCTGACCGCTGAGCGGGTGAAAGCGTTGAAAGACGCCGGGCTGCGCATTCTGGTGTATACCGTCAACCAAGCGGATCGCGCGCGCCTGTTGCTCGATTGGGGCGTTGACTGCATTTGCACCGACCGGATAGATTTGATTGGCCCGGATTTTTAATCCGGCGCCGATGAATCCCGCGACGACAAGCCTTGCCGCCGCACCACCGGAAGGAATGCGATGCCTGGCTTTATCCTGTCACTGTGGCACCAGATCGTGCTGTCTTTACCGCTGTTCGTCCTGATCGCGTTGGGTTATGGGCTGATTCGCTGGGGGAAATGGCCTTCCAGCATCACCGATGGCCTGACGCGCTTCGTGTTTTCCCTCGCTTTGCCCGCCATGCTGTTTCGCATGATGTGCGATTTCTCGCAGCGCCCGGCGGTCGACGCCCGGCTGCTGATCGCGTTCTTCGGCAGTTGCCTGCTGGTGTTCGTGCTCGGCCGCCTGGTCGCCCGGCACCTCTTCCGGCTGGATGGGGTCGCTGGTTCGGTGTTTGCGCTGGGCGGTATTTTCTCCAATAACGTGATGCTCGGTTTACCGATCGCCAGCGTGATGCTGGGGCAGGCGGCGATCCCGTCGGTAGCGCTGGTGCTGGTGTTCAACGGCCTGATCCTGTGGACGCTGGTGACGGTGTCGATCGAATGGGCGCGCAACGGCTCGCCGACGCTGAGCGGCTTTGCCAAAACCGCCCGCAGCGTGCTGACCAACCCGTTGATCGTCGGCATCCTGTCCGGCACCTTGTTCAGCCTGACCGGCCTGCCGCTGCCGGCCTTCGTCGATCGGCCGGTCAGCATGCTCGGCCAGGTGGCGGCACCGCTGTCGCTGGTGGTGCTCGGCATGAGCCTGGCGGAGTATCGCATCAGCGAAGGCTGGCAGCTGAGCAGCGCCATCTGCGTGCTGAAGTTGTTGGTGCAGCCGTTGGTGATTTGGCTGCTGGCCTGGATGATGGATCTGCCGCCGATGGAGACCCGCGTGGTGGTGCTGTTGGGCTCAATGGCGGTGGGGGTGAACGTCTACCTGATGTCGCGCCAGTTCAATACGCTCACCGGCCCGGCCGCCACCAGCCTGGTGATGTCCACCGTGCTGGCGGCGATCACCACGCCGCTGATCCTCACCGTTATGGGCGTGCGGGCGTAGCCGGCATCGGCGCCTGCGGCACCGCCGGCGCGGTACGATTGAACGGATCGCGCGGCTGGTTGCCGTTAGGCAGCAGTTGCCCGCCGTTCGGCGCGGTTTGCAACAGCTGTTGCCGTTGATTGTCGAACTGTCGCTGCTGCTGGAGGCGGCGTTGATCCATCTGCCGGTTGTTCAACAAGCGCTGTTGTTGCGCCTGCTGGCTGTTTTGGTTGAGTAACTGCTGCTGTGAGCGCAGGTCGGTTACGCCGTTGGCCGCCGCCGCCAACCCAGGCAGCAACAGCAGAGCGAACAGAATGTGAGAAGTTTTCATGATGGTTACCTCGCCTTTTTATTAAGCCTAACTCAGCGGTGAAATTTTGCCGGTAGTTTGTATTTTGTTCAGATGTAAACCGCCTTTCATCCCCTTATGCGTCCATCTTCCGTTACAATCGCGGTTTATGAATTGTTAGGATGAACCCATCGTGCTGCTCTTGGTTATCACCACCATTCTGTGGGCGTTCTCTTTCAGCCTGATCGGCGAATATTTGGCGGGCCATGTCGACAGCTGGTTCTCGGTGCTGATGCGCATCGGGCTGGCGGCGCTGGTGTTCCTGCCGTTCCTGCGCTGGCGCAACATCAAACTCAAGGTGATCCTGCTGTATATGCTGGTGGGTGCCTTCCAGCTGGGCATCATGTACCTCATCAGCTTCCGCGCCTATCTCTATCTGACGGTGCCGGAGTTCCTGTTGTTCACCGTGCTGACGCCATTGTACATCACGCTGATCTACGACTTGCTGAGCGGCCGGCGCCTGCGCTGGGGCTACGCCTTCAGCGCGCTGCTGGCGGTGCTGGGCGCGGCGATCATTCGCTATCACCAACTGAGCGAACACTTCTGGTGGGGGCTGTTGCTGGTGCAGGCGGCGAACATCAGCTTCGCCATCGGCATGGTCGGCTATAAGCGCCTGATGGAAGTGCACCCCTTGCCGCAGCACACCGCCTTTTCCTGGTTCTACCTGGGGGCGGCGGCGGTGGCGGTGGTGGCCTGGTTCCTGTGGGGCAATCCGCAGCAGCTGCCAACCACCAATCTGCAGTGGGGCGTGCTGATCTGGCTGGGCGTGGTGGCGTCGGGGTTGGGTTACTTCATGTGGAACTACGGCGCGACTCAGGTCGATGCGGGCACGCTCGGCATCATGAACAACATGCATGTGCCGGCCGGCTTGTTGGTCAACCTGGCCATTTGGCAGCAGCAGCCGCACTGGCCGAGCTTTATCCTCGGCGGGGCGGTGATCGTCGCTTCGCTGTGGGTGCACCGCCGCTGGGTGGCGCCGAAACAGCTCGGCTAAACGAGGGCCGGCAGTTTACACGCCGGCCGCCAACGCTTTGGCGCCGGTCGCGCCGGGGCGTGCGGCGTCGCGCACGAACGGCAGATGATCGCAGGCGTGCTGGCGGGCCGAGCGGATAAAGGCTTCGGTCACCGCCTGGCGCTGTTCGCCGTCGCGCACGGCGGCGTACAGGCGGCTCCACAGGCCGTCACCCAGGGTTTTGGTCACCACCAGCCCCTGCCGTTCGAAACTCTCCACCACCCAATGCGGCAGCGCCGCAATCCCCATCCGCGCCGAGACCATCTGGATCAGCAGCAGCGTGTTATCGACGTTCTTCAACGCCGGGTTGACGCCCGCCGGCTGCAGGAAATGCCGCCAGATATCCAGCCGCTGGCGCTGCACCGGGTAAATCAACAGCGTTTCATCGCTCAAGTCTTCCGGCTCGATGTGCGGCTTGCCGGCGAGCGGATGATCCGGCGCCAGCACCAGACGCACCTCAAAATCGAACATCGGCGAATAGTGCAGGCCGCTGCGCGGCAGGATATCCGACGTCATCACCAGATCCAGCTCGCCCTGTTGCAGGGCCGGCTGCGGATCGAAAGTGACGCCGGAGGTGAAGTCCATCACCACCTGCGGGAAACGCTGGCGGAAGTTGTCCAGCGCCGGCGTCAGCCACTGAATGCAGCTGTGGCATTCGATGGCGATGCGCAGCGTGGTTTGATGCGGCTCGTGGCAGGCCTGCAGCGCCTGCTGGATCTGCGGCAGCACCTGTTCCGCCAGCTGCAGCAGGATTTCGCCCTGGGCGGTGAAGCGCAGGGGCTGGCTCTTGCGCACGAACAGCTTGAAGCCCAGACGTTGCTCAAGATCGCTGAACTGGTGCGACAGGGCAGACTGCGTCTGATGAAGTTGGGCCGCCGCCCCCGCCAACGAACCGCTGTTGCGCAGAGCCTGCAGAGTCCGTAAATGTTTCAGTTCGATCATGAGAGTCCTTCACATTGACAGTGAATAAATTGCGCTTGTGGTTAATACAGTACCTGCTGATTATGGATGTGTAAACATCTGGACGGCTAAATGGGGAATATGACGATGGCAATCTTGAATCACACACTGGGTTTTCCTCGCGTTGGGCTACGACGTGAGCTGAAAAAAGCTCAGGAAAGCTACTGGGCCGGCAACTCAACGCAGGAAGAGCTGTTGGCGGTTGGCCGCGAGCTGCGCGCTCGTCATTGGCAGCAGCAACGGCAGGCCGGGGTGGATTTGGTGCCGGTCGGCGATTTCGCCTGGTACGATCATGTGTTGACCACCAGCCTGCTGCTGGGCAACGTGCCGGCGCGCCATCAGAATGCGGATGGCTCTATTGATCTGGACACGCTGTTCCGCATCGGCCGTGGCCGCGCACCGACCGGCGAGCCGGCGGCCGCGGCGGAAATGACCAAATGGTTTAACACCAACTATCACTACATGGTGCCCGAATTCCAGCAAGGCCAGCAGTTCAAGCTGGGCTGGACCCAACTGCTGGACGAAGTGGACGAAGCGCTGGCGCTGGGGCATCACATCAAGCCGGTGTTGCTTGGCCCAGTGACTTATCTGTGGTTGGGTAAAGTGAAGGGCGAGCCGTTCGACCGCCTGTCGCTGTTGAAAGAGATCCTGCCGGTTTACCAGCAGGTGCTGGCGGAGCTGGCGAAGCGCGGCGTCGAATGGGTGCAAATCGACGAACCTGCGCTGGTGCTGGAGCTGCCGCAAGCCTGGCTGGACGCCTTCAAACCGGCGTATGACGCGTTGCAGGGGCAGGTTAAGTTGCTGTTGACCACGTATTTCGACAGCGTCGGCCACAACCTCGACACCATTCGCACGCTGCCGGTGCAGGGGCTGCACGTCGATCTGGTCGCCGGCCATGACGATATCGCCGCGCTGAGCGCCGCATTGCCGCAAGACTGGCTGCTGTCGCTGGGCGTGATCAACGGCCGCAACGTTTGGCGCGCCGATCTGAGCCGCTGGTTCGAACGTCTGCAGCCGCTGGTGGGACAGCGCCCGCTGTGGATCGGCACCTCCTGTTCACTGCTGCACAGCCCGATCGATCTGAGCGTGGAAAGCCGTCTGGACGAAGAAGTGAAAAGCTGGTTCGCCTTCGCCCTGCAAAAATGCGCCGAGCTGGCGCTGTTGAGCTCGGCGCTGAACGCGCCTGACGCGACGAAACAGGCCGAGCTGGACGCCTACAGCGCGCCGATCCGCGCCCGTCGCCAGTCGAACCGCGTGCATAACCCACAGGTTGAGCGCCGTCTGGCCGCGATCACCGCGCAGGACTGCGAACGCCGCAGCGCGTACGCCGAGCGCGCTAGGGCGCAGCGCGAGCGTTTCAAGCTGCCGGCCTGGCCGACGACGACCATCGGTTCGTTCCCACAGACCACCGAAATCCGCGGCCTGCGTCTGGACTTCAAACAGGGCCGTTTGGACGGCAGCAACTACCGCACCAGCATCGGTG
Source organism: Serratia ureilytica (assembly GCF_017309605.1). Lineage (NCBI taxonomy): Bacteria > Pseudomonadati > Pseudomonadota > Gammaproteobacteria > Enterobacterales > Yersiniaceae > Serratia > Serratia ureilytica. The sequence continues at coordinate 4,824,744 of NZ_CP071320.1, read as the reverse complement.
AGCACATCAAACAGGCGATCGTCGAGCAGGAGCGCCTCGGGTTGGACGTACTGGTGCACGGTGAAGCCGAGCGCAACGACATGGTGGAATATTTCGGTGAGAACCTCGACGGCTTCGTGTTTACCCAAAATGGTTGGGTGCAGAGCTACGGTTCCCGCTGCGTGAAGCCGCCGGTGATCATCGGTGACGTCAGCCGCCCGGAAGCCATTACCGTCGAATGGGCCAAATTCGCCCAGTCGTTGACCGACAAGCCGGTGAAAGGCATGTTGACCGGGCCGGTGACCATCCTGTGCTGGTCGTTCCCGCGTGAAGACGTGACCCGCGAAGTGATCGCCAAGCAGATTGCGCTGGCGCTGCGCGACGAGGTGGAGGATTTGGAAAAAGCCGGCATCGGCATCATTCAGATCGACGAACCTGCGCTGCGCGAGGGGCTGCCGCTGCGACAATCCGACTGGGCCGCCTACCTGAACTGGGCGGTGGACGCCTTCAAATTGAACGCCGCCGTGGCGCAGGATGACACCCAGATCCACACCCACATGTGTTACTGCGAGTTCAACGACATCATGGACTCCATCGCCGCGCTGGACGCCGACGTGATCACCATCGAGACCTCGCGTTCCGATATGGATCTGCTGGAAGCCTTCAAAGAGTTCGAATACCCGAACGAAATCGGGCCGGGCGTCTACGATATCCACTCGCCGAACGTGCCGAGCGTGGAATGGATCGAAGCGCTGCTGCGTAAAGCGGCGCAGAACATCCCGGCGGAACGCCTGTGGGTCAACCCCGATTGCGGCCTGAAAACTCGCGGTTGGCCTGAAACCCGGCAGTCGCTGGCCAACATGGTATTGGCGGCGCAGCGCCTGCGCGAGCACGCGTGATGCCGTGCGGCGGGTAAACCGCCGCAGATAGATTTACTGGTGTGATGATTGGGCGCTTCGGCGCCCTTTTTTATGCGAGGGGGATTACTTGACGCCGTGCTGGGCGAACCACGCCAGCATGCGCTGCCAGCCGTCTTCCGCCGCTTCGGCGTTGTAGCTGGGGCGATAGTCGGCGTTGAATGCGTGCCCGACGCCAGGATACACCACGATTTCGGCATCGGCGTTGGCGGCGCGGATCGCCTGACGCATGTTTTCCACCGTATCCAGCGGAATACCGCTGTCCTGCCCGCCATACAGCCCCAGCACTGGCGTTGACAAGTGCGTGGCGATATCGACCGGATGCTTCGGCGAATTCAGCGTTTTTTCACCCACCAGTTTGCCGTACCAGGCGACGGCCGCTTTTAACTGCGGGTTGTGCGCCGCGTACAGCCAGGTAATTCGGCCGCCCCAGCAAAAACCGGTGATCGCCAGCTTGCCGGCGTCGCCGCCGTGGCGGATAGCCCAGTGCGCGGCGTGATCCAGATCCGACAGCACCTGACGATCCGGCACCTTGGTCACCAGCTGCTGGAACAGCTCGCCGATATCGGTGTAGTCGTTGGCGTCGCCCTGGCGGAAATAGAGCTCGGGAGCAATCGCCAGATAGCCCTGTTTGGCCAGACGGCGGCACAGATCCTGAATATGTTCATGGACGCCGAAGATTTCCTGCACCACCAGCACGATGGGGAAGGGGCCGTTGTGGTCGGCGGGTTTGGCGACGTAGGCCGGCAGCGCGTCTCCCTGGGAAGGAATAGTCGTTTGCCCGGCGTGAATGCCCTGTTCATCGGTGATAATCGCGGAGGCGGCTACCGGCGCGGCGGCCGGGGCGAATCCTCCCTGAGCCTGTTCTAATGTCATCACATGTTCGGTTTTCATTGCGGTCTCCGTGCAATAGAAAAAAGCGCTGAGATTAACTATAGGAAAGATTACCCATTATTGGCGCCGCGTGGCGCACTTTCGGACAAGTCGATAAAAAACGGCTAATTATCTGGCTTTACGGCATTTTTAAGCGCTTTTTATCATGTTATTACGCGTTTTGGCCCGCGTAAGTGCCATAAGGTGCGTTAGAGGGCTTTTTTGTCCCTAAGCAACCGATAAGATGGGGGTATTTCGAATTGATGAGCTAAATAGTTTCAGTCGGCAACCAACAGGCAGGGAGCGGCAAGGTTTGTCGGCTAGACTGAGGTTTAGCGGTACGTTCTGGATGCCTTGCAGTGCTTTTTTTGTGATAAAAATCACAAAAAATATGTAGCATGTAATTTGTTTCTCTTTTCATAGTGACTATCGTCACGAAATTAAGCGGCGATTTTCAGTAGAGTGCTTTTTTGTTCCTCCCAATAAACATGATCCATGAGGAGTCTCGTATGTCTCAGTCTGATGTTTTTCATCTCGGCCTCACCAAGAACGATTTACAAGGGGCCCAGCTTGCCATCGTGCCGGGCGATCCGCAGCGCGTAGAGAAAATTGCCAAGCTGATGGAAAATCCGGTGCATCTGGCCTCCCATCGTGAATTCACCACCTGGCGCGCAGAGCTGGATGGCAAGGCGGTGATCGTCTGCTCCACCGGCATCGGCGGCCCGTCTACCTCTATCGCCGTGGAAGAGCTGGCGCAGCTGGGCATCCGCACCTTCCTGCGCATCGGCACCACCGGCGCCATTCAGGCGAACATCAACGTCGGCGACGTGCTGGTCACCACGGCGGCGGTACGTCTCGACGGCGCCAGCCTGCACTTTGCGCCGATGGAGTTCCCGGCGGTCGCGGACTTCGCCTGTACCACCGCGCTGGTGGAAGCGGCCAAGGCCAGCGGCGCTACCACGCACATTGGTGTGACCGCCTCTTCCGATACCTTCTATCCGGGCCAGGAACGTTACGATACCTACTCTGGCCGCGTCGTTAGTCGTTTCAAAGGCTCGATGGAAGAGTGGCAGGCGATGGGCGTGATGAACTATGAAATGGAATCTGCCACGCTGCTGACCATGTGCGCCAGCCAGGGCCTGCGCGCCGGCATGGTGGCTGGGGTGATCGTCAACCGCACCCAGCAAGAGATCCCGAACGCCGAGACCATGAAAAACACCGAAAGCAAAGCGGTGCAGATCGTGGTGGACGCCGCCCGCCGTCTGCTGTAATCGCCTTCCCTCAACGGGCCGCCGACGCGGTCCGTTGAGATTGATGACAAACCTCATGCCATTGCCCGGTTTGCAGAAAGCAGCGGATAACAAACAGGGAAAATCAATTTATTGAGTTTCGGCTGATAACCACAAAGGAGGAAAAACCGCGTTTTTTCCTCCTTTGTCAACGGACTGAACGGGACGCCGACGCGGTCCGTTTTTCCATTCGCGGCTAATCTGTTACGGTGATACTCCTCAGCGCTGCGCCGATGGCTGCCGCGCGTTGTCAGAACAAAAACAACGAGGACGTTTATGACCGCCCAGATCCTGCTTCATCCTTCGCTTGCGCCGCTCGACGGCGGCATTAACTTCCGTGACTTCGGCGGCAACGGCGTGGCCGACGGGCGCCGCATCAAACGCGGCCTGCTGTTCCGCTCCGGTTCTCTCGAGCGGCTGACGGAAAACGACTGCACTTTCCTCGCTGGGGTGCCGGTGCGTTCGGTGCTGGACTACCGCGATGCCGACGAAGTGCAGGCCAAACCGGATATTCTGTGGAATGGCGCCGACTATCACCACGTGCCGGCCAACCCGCTGAGCAGCGAAGTCAACGCCAACCTGGAAAAGCTCACCAACGAAACGCTGGCCGCTTTCGACGCCCGGGCGTTCATGCTGGAGCTGTATCGCCGCCTGCCGTTCGGCAATGCGGCCTATCAGCGGTTGGCGCAGCTGTTGAGCAACCCCGGCGGCGGCGCAATCGTGCAACACTGCGCGGTCGGCAAGGATCGCACCGGGGTCGGTTCGGCGCTGGTGCTGTTCGCGCTGGGGGCCGACGAAGCGACGGTGCTGGAAGACTATCTGCTGACCGAAACCACGCTGGCCGCTTTCCGCGAGCAGATGCTGGATCAGCTGTCTATCAAGTTGAATGCGGCGGCGCTCGAGCAATTCGCCTACGTGCTCAGCGCGCGCGAGGAGTTCCTGATGACGGCGCTGGGCTGCATCCGCCAACAATACGGCTCCACCGACCGCTGGCTGGAAGCGGAATACGGCCTGGGCGCGGCCCAGCGCGAAGTGCTGCGGGCGTTCTACCTCGAGTAAATTGCCGCGTGTTTAGCCGGGGTTTAACTCGCCCCGGCTTATCCTAGGCGAACCATCGCGTATCAGGAGCCCCGCATTGAGCCTCAATGACGTTATCAACTGGGTCAGCGACGTCGTGCGTCAGCACGAAGGCTGGGCCATTCCCATCATCTTCTTCCTGGCGTTCGGCGAGTCGCTGGCGTTTTTGTCGCTGCTGCTGCCGGCCACGGTGATCCTGCTGGCGCTGGGCGCGCTGATCGGCGAAAGCGGCATCGCCTTTTGGCCGATTTGGGCCGCCGCCGCCGCCGGGGCGTTTTTCGGCGACTGGCTCTCGTACTGGATCGGCTACCACTATCAGGATCGGGTGGCCCATATGTGGCCGCTGTCGCGCAATCCGCAGCTGCTGGCGCGCGGCCACGCCTTCTTTGAGCGCTGGGGCGTGCTGGGCATTTTCATTGGCCGCTTCTTCGGCCCGCTGCGCGCCGTGGTGCCGCTGGTGGGGGGCATTTGCGGCATGCCGCAGCGCTACTTCCAGTTGGCCAACGTCACGTCGGCGATGATCTGGGCGTTCGGCATTCTGGCGCCGGGGGCGTTCGGCATCAAGTGGCTCAGCCAGTGGCTGGGCTGATTTCTCGCTAAATTGCGCAGCGCCGCGCAATATTGTGCGCGGCGGGCAAAATCAGGCTGGACATCCATACAGCCTCCCCTTAACGTGACGGGCAATGGGCGTGCGAAACGCCGGAACGGCAAGGTGCAACAGGAGGCAGGGTGGATACCAGTCTGATTTATGGGATTGGCGGCGTCGCGATCGGCATGCTGTTAGGGTGGCTGATCGCCAGTCTGCGAGTGCAGCAGACGAACGCGCAACATGAAACCGAACTGCGGTTGCTGGAGCAAGCGTTGCAGCAGGCGCAGCAGGAGACGGCCGTGCGGCAGGAGGCCCTGCTGCGCCACGAACAGCAGTCGCGCCAGAACGAGCTGGAGCTGCGCAACCTGCACAGCCAGCTGGCGGCCGGGCATGAAAAACTGCAACAGCTCAACCATTGGCGCAACGAATGCGAGCTGCTCAACCAAGAGCTGCGCGCCCAGCGCGAGGTGAACAGCGCGCAGGAGGCCGAGCTGCGCGAAGTCACCATCCGTCTGGAAGAGACGCGCATGGCGGCGGAGGAGAAGCAGCGTCTGCTGATCAACAGCGAACAGCGCCTCACCACCCAGTTTGAAAACCTCGCCAACCGCATTTTTGAACACAGCGGCCGCAAGGTGGACGAGCAAAATAAGCAAAGTTTGGATCGGTTACTGCTGCCGCTGCGCGAACAACTGGACGGTTTCCGCCGACAGGTGCAGGACAGCTTTGGCCAGGAGGCGCGTGAGCGCCACACGCTGACGCACGAGATACGCAATCTGCAGCAGTTGAATGCGCAAATGGCGCGCGAGGCCATCAACCTCACCAAGGCGCTGAAAGGCGACAACAAGACCCAGGGCAACTGGGGGGAAGTGGTGCTGAGCCGGGTGCTGGAGGCCTCCGGCCTGCGCGAAGGGCACGAGTATGAAACGCAGGTCAACGTGCGGGTAGATCATCAGAGTCGCATGCAGCCCGATGTGATCGTGCGCCTGCCGCAGGGCAAGGATGTCGTGATCGACGCCAAGATGTCGCTGATCGCCTACGAGCGCTATTTCAACGGTGAAGACGAGGCGGAGCGCGAAGCGGCGCTGAGCGAACATATCGCTTCGCTGCGTGGCCACATTCGCATGCTGGGCCGTAAGGACTACCAGCAGCTGCCGGGGCTGCGTTCGCTGGACTATGTGCTGATGTTCATTCCGGTCGAGCCGGCCTTCCTGCTGGCTATCGATCGCGAGCCGGAGCTGATCAGCGAAGCGCTCAAGCACAACATCATGCTGGTCAGCCCGACCACGTTGCTGGTGGCGCTGCGTACCATCACCAACCTGTGGCGCTATGAGCATCAGAGCCAGAATGCCCAGCGCATCGCCGAGCGCGCGGCGAAACTGTATGACAAGATGCGGCTGTTCGTGGACGATATGTCCGCGCTGGGGCAGAGCCTGGACAAGGCGCAGGGCAGTTATCGTCAGGCGATGAACAAACTGAGCGAAGGCCGTGGTAATCTTATCGGCCAAATTGAAGGTTTCCGCGCGCTGGGGGTTGAGGTCAAGCGGCCGATAAACCCGCTGCTGGCGCAGCAAGCCGGCGCGCAACACGATGAAGCGGAAGAGGCGAACGACGACGAGGTCGCCGCGCTGCCGCAGACGAACGACGATGATGATACCACCGGGGAACCGGGCTTCGTTTCGCACGGCTGAGGCCGTGGCGAGGTGGGGTATTCCTCGGGCTTCTGGTACACTCATCCACACAAAATTGACTGAATAGCAGGCAGGACAATGGCAGATCAATCGCAGGAAACCACCGATTTCGGTTTTCGCACCGTCGCTAGAGACGAAAAACAGGCCATGGTGGCGGACGTTTTTCATTCGGTAGCGGCAAAGTATGACGTGATGAACGACCTGATGTCGTTCGGCATCCACCGTATCTGGAAGCGTTTCACCATTGACTGCAGCGGCGTGCGCCGCGGGCAGCGCGTGCTGGATCTGGCCGGTGGCACCGGCGACCTGGCCGCCAAGTTCTCCCGCATGGTTGGCGAGCAGGGGCAGGTGGTGCTGGCGGACATCAACGATTCGATGCTGAAGATGGGGCGCGAGAAGCTGCGCGATCGCGGCATCGTCGGCAACATCAATTACGTGCAGGCCAACGCCGAAGCGCTGCCGTTCCCGGACAATTACTTCGATTGCATCACCATCTCCTTTGGCCTGCGTAACGTCACCGACAAAGACAAAGCGCTGCGTTCGATGTTCCGCGTGCTGAAGCCGGGCGGCCGCCTGTTGGTGCTGGAGTTCTCCAAACCGCTGCTGGCGCCGCTGAGCAAAGCTTACGACGCATACTCTTTCCACGTGCTGCCGAAGATCGGCGAGCTGGTAGTGAAAGATCCGGACAGCTATCGCTATCTGGCGGAATCGATCCGTATGCACCCCGATCAGGAAACCCTGAAGGGCATGATGGGCAACGCCGGTTTTGAAAACGTCACCTATTTCAACCTGACCGGTGGGATTGTCGCCCTGCATCGCGGCTTCAAGTTCTGAGAGGGAGATGCCGATGCTGTTTACCCCTCTGCTGACCGGTGCGCTGGAAACCTCGCTGAATAACCTGCTGTTTCGCGATCGCAGCATGAAAGCCGCTCGCCAACGCCTGGCGGGCAAGGTGCTGCGCATCGAACTGGAAGAGTTGGCTTCACCGCTGGTGCTGGTGTTCAGCGAACTGCGCGTGGATGTGCTGGGGCAGTCTGAAGACAGCGCCGATTGCACGGTGCGCAGCCGCATTCCCTCCTTACTGAAGCTGCGCGATCGCCAGCAGTTGCCGGTGCTGATGCGCAGCGGCGAATTGACGGTGGAAGGGGATATTCAGGTGGTGCAACAGCTGGTTGGCCTGCTCGATCTGGCGGAGTGGGATCCGGCGGAATGGCTGGCGCCCTATATCGGCGATATCGCCGCTCAAGGCATTACGCAGGCGCTGGGCAAAGGTGCTTCGTTACTCAAGGCCGGATTGATGCGTCGGCAGCAAGACATGGCTGAGGCGCTGACGGAAGAGTGGCGTCTGGCGCCGGGGCCGCTGGAAGTGGTGTGGTTCAATGAAGAAGTGGATGCGCTCGCCCGCAGCGCGGAAGCGCTGATTGCCCGCATGGATAAGTTGGAGGGCAAGCGATGACCCCAGGCGAACTGCGTCGTTTGTATTTTATCGTCCGCGTTTTTCTCAGCTATGGGCTGGACGAGCTGATCCCGACAATGCGTTTGACGCTGCCGCTGCGCTTCGGCCGCCGGTTGCTGTTCTGGATGCCTAATCGGCACAAGGACAAACCGCTGGGCGAACGTCTGCGGCTGGCGCTGCAGGAATTGGGGCCGGTCTGGATCAAGTTCGGCCAGATGATGTCGACCCGCCGCGATCTGTTCCCGCCGCACATTGCCGATCAGCTGACGCTGCTGCAGGATCGGGTGGCGCCTTTCGACGGTGCGCTGGCGCGCAAGCATATCGAGCTGGCGATGGGCGGCCCGCTGGAAACCTGGTTCGACGACTTCGAGCAGCAGCCGCTGGCGTCCGCCTCGATCGCGCAGGTGCATACCGCGCGGCTGAAAACCACCGGCCAGGAAGTGGTGCTGAAGGTGATCCGGCCGGATATCGGGCCGATTATCAAAGCCGACGTGCGCTTGATGTACCGGCTGGCAGGCTGGGTGCCGAAGCTGTTGCCGGACGGCCGCCGCCTGCGTCCGCGCGAAGTGGTGCGCGAGTACGAAAAAACCCTGCTGGACGAATTGAACCTGCTGCGCGAAGCGGCCAACGCCATTCAGCTGCGTCGCAATTTCGACGGCAGCCCGATGCTGTACGTGCCGGAAGTTTACTCCGACTACTGCCGCGAAAGCGTGTTGGTGATGGAGCGTATCTACGGCATTCCGGTCTCGGACATCGCCACGCTGGAGCAGCAGGGCACCAACATGAAACTGTTGGCGGAACGCGGCGTTCAGGTGTTCTTTACCCAGGTATTCCGCGACAGCTTCTTCCATGCGGACATGCATCCCGGTAATATTTTCGTCAGCTACGAACATCCGGAAGATCCTTGCTACATCGGCATCGACTGCGGCATCGTCGGTTCGTTGAACAAGGATGACAAACGCTATCTGGCGGAAAACTTCATCGCCTTCTTCAACCGCGATTACCGCAAGGTGGCGGAACTGCACGTCGACTCCGGCTGGGTGCCGCGCGACACTAACGTGGAAGACTTCGAATTCGCCATCCGTACCGTGTGCGAACCGATTTTCGAGAAGCCGTTGGCGGAGATCTCCTTCGGCAACGTGCTGCTGAACCTGTTCAACACCGCGCGCCGCTTCAATATGGAAGTGCAGCCGCAGCTGGTGTTATTGCAGAAGACCTTGCTGTATGTTGAAGGGCTGGGGCGTCAGCTTTACCCGCAGTTGGATCTGTGGACCACCGCCAAGCCGTTCCTCGAGAGTTGGCTGCGCGATCAGGTCGGCATTCCCGCCGTGGTGCGCGCGCTGAAAGAGAAGGCGCCGTTCTGGGCGGAGAAACTGCCCGAGCTGCCCGAGCTGTTTTACGACAGCCTGCAGCAGCATAAACTGTTGCAACAAAGCGTTGATAAGCTGACCAACCAGATGCAGGCTCAGCGGGTTCGTCAGGGGCAGTCACGTTATTTGTTCGGCGTTGGCGCTACACTGTTGGTAAGCGGCACGCTGTTGCTGCTGGGGCAAATCGAGGTGTTCCCCGCCTGGATGATGGCCGCCGGCATCGTATGCTGGGTGATTGGCTGGAAGCGAACCACCTGATTTAATTCGTTACTCTGGTGAAGTCGGCTCTATAATGCGGGCTGGCTTTAAAAGACCCCTTAAAATTAGAGGTAATTAAAATGGGCGGTATTAGTATTACGCAATTGTTGATCATCGCAGTGATCGTGGTGCTGCTGTTCGGCACCAAAAAACTGCGCACGCTGGGTTCCGATCTCGGCGCCTCGATCAAGGGCTTCAAAAAAGCGATCGGTGACGATACGCCGTCGACCCCCAACACGGCTGAAAAAAGCAGCCTGGATGACGCTGATTTCTCGGCCAAGCCTATTACCGATAAGCAGCCGGAAGTGAAACCGGAAGAGTCGAAGAACAAAGAGCAGGTATAAACCGTGTTTGACATTGGGTTTAGTGAGCTGCTGCTGGTGCTGGTGATCGGCCTGGTTGTTCTGGGGCCGGAACGCTTGCCGGTTGCGGTCAGAACGGTATCGGGCTGGATCCGCGCGCTGCGCTCGCTGGCGGCCTCGGTGCAGCACGAACTGTCTCAGGAGCTGAAGCTGCAGGAGCTGCAGGACAGCCTGAAGAAAGCCGAACAGGCCGGCCTGCAGAACCTGACGCCGGAGTTGAAGGCGTCGATGGATGAGCTGAAAGACGCGGCGGAATCCTTGAAACGCACCTACCGGGGCGAGAAAGAAGAGCTGGCGAACACCATCCATAACCCGCAGGCCATCGATCCGGAAGCCTTGCACGACGGCGTGACGCCGGCGGAAGCGGCAACCAGCGCCAGCGCGCCCGCCGCCGTGCCAAAACCGGCAGTGGAACCTGAAGCCGTCGTGGCTGCGCCAGTGGCGGCGCAACCCGCTAAAGCGCCGGTGGAAACCGCGCCTGCTCCTGTCGAACCTGTTGCGGATAAAACCCCAGCGTCTCACCAACCTAGTGGCGATCGTTAATACATGGCTGTTGAAGATACCCAACCCCTTATCAGTCATCTGATAGAGCTGCGCAAGCGGCTGTTGAACTCGATTATTTGCGTACTGGCGGTGTTCGTGGTGCTGGTGTTTTTCGCCAACGACATCTACCAGCTGGTTTCTGCGCCGCTGCTCAAGCAGTTGCCGGCCGGCGCGAGCATGATCGCCACCGACGTGGCGTCACCGTTTTTCACCCCGATCAAGCTGACCATGATCGTTTCGGTGTTCGTCTCCGCGCCGATGATCCTGTATCAGGTATGGGCGTTCATCGCGCCTGCGCTGTACAAGCATGAACGCCGCCTGATGATGCCGTTGCTGGTGTCCAGCAGCCTGTTGTTTTACCTCGGCATGGCCTTCGCCTACTTCATCGTGTTCCCGCTGGCCTTCGGCTTCTTCGCCAAGACCGCGCCGATGGGGGTGACCATTGCGACCGACATTAAAAACTACCTCGATTTCGTCATGGCGCTGTTTATGGCGTTTGGCGTCGCCTTCGAAGTGCCGGTCGCCATCATTCTGCTGTGCTGGAGCGGCGTCACTTCGCCGGAAGACCTGAAGAAGAAACGGCCGTATGTGTTGGTCGGCGCGTTTGTGGTCGGCATGTTGTTGACGCCGCCGGACGTGTTCTCGCAAACCCTGCTGGCGATACCGATGTATCTGCTGTTTGAAGTGGGGGTATTCTTCGCTCGCTTCTATACCGGCAAACGCCGTCCGCAGGCGGAAGACGACGACGAGGGTGACGAACCCCCAGCGCCCTGATCCACATTGATTGCGAAGCCGCCCATAGGGCGGCTTTTGCTTTGGAAAAAACCATGTTTGATATCGGCGTTAACCTCACCAGCAGCCAATTCGCCAAAGACCGCGAGACCGTGGTGGAGCGCGCCCGCGCGGCGGGCGTTACCGGGATGCTGATTACCGGCACCGATCTGCCTGAGAGCCGCGAGGCCGCCAAACTGGCGCAGCAGCATGCGGGCTATTGCTGGTCCACCGCCGGTGTGCATCCGCATAACGCCGGCAGCTGGGATGAACGTAGCACTGAGCAGATTTATGCCCTGGCCGCCGGCCCAGAAGTGGTGGCGATCGGTGAATGCGGTCTGGATTTCAACCGCAACTTCTCGACGCCGGAGCAGCAGGAAGCGGCGTTCAGCGCGCAACTGGCGCTGGCGGCGGAGTTGGCGCTGCCGGTGTTTCTTCACTGTCGCGACGCACACGCACGTTTTGCCGAGCTACTGACGCCGTGGTTGGATAAACTGCCCGCGGCCGTGGTGCACTGCTTCACCGGCACCGCCGAAGAATTAGCAAGCTGCCTGTCGCTGGGCCTGTCGATCGGGATTACCGGTTGGGTATGCGACGAGCGGCGCGGTCTGGAATTGCGCGCCCTGCTGCCGCAAATCCCGGCCGAGCGTCTGCTGCTGGAAACTGACGCCCCTTATCTGTTGCCCCGGGATTTACAGCCTAAACCCGCATCTCGCCGCAACGAACCCTGTTTCCTGCCCCACCTCGTGCATCAGGTCGCCGTCTGGCGGCAGGAAGAGCCGCAATGGCTGGGGCAAAAAACCGATGAGAACGCCCGCCGGCTATTCCGGCTGGTTTGAGCTAGGAGAAAACTATGAGCTATGCATTTCCGGGCACCTTTCCTGGTCGCCGTATGCGCCGCGTGCGCCGTCATGACTTCAGCCGCCGTCTGGTCGCCGAGAACCAACTGACGGTCAATGACCTGATTTATCCGGTGTTCGTCATGGAAGGCAGCAACCGCCAGGAAGAAGTGGCCTCGATGCCGGGCGTATCGCGCATGACGATCGATCTGCTGGTCAAGGAAGCGGAAACCATCGCCAAACTCGGCGTGCCGGTGATCTCCCTGTTCCCGGTGATTGAACCGGGCTTGAAGTCGCTGCATGCGGAAGAAGCCTACAACCCGGAAGGGCTGGTGCAGCGCACGGTGCGCGCGCTGAAAGACGCGGTGCCTGAGTTGGGCATTCTGACCGACGTAGCGCTCGATCCCTACACCACCCACGGTCAGGACGGGGTGATCGATGAGCAGGGCTACGTGATTAACGACGTGACCAAAGACATTCTGGTGCGTCAGGCGCTGTCTCATGCCGAAGCGGGCGCGGAAATCGTGGCGCCGAGCGACATGATGGACGGCCGTATCGGGGCGATCCGCGATCGTCTGGAACTGCAGGGCCTGGTGAACACCCAGATCATGGCCTACTCCGCCAAGTACGCTTCCTGCTATTACGGTCCGTTCCGCGATGCGCTGGGTTCCAGCGGCAACCTGAAAGGCGGCAACAAAAAGACCTATCAGATGGATCCGGCCAACAGCGATGAAGCGCTGCAAGAGATTGCGCAGGATCTGCAGGAAGGCGCGGACATGGTGATGGTGAAACCGGGCATGCCTTATCTGGATGTGGTGCGCCGGGTGAAGGATACCTTCGGCGTGCCGACTTTCGCTTATCAGGTGTCCGGTGAGTACGCCATGCACATGGCGGCGATTCAGAACGGCTGGCTGCAGGAGCAGCCTGCGGTGATGGAGTCGTTGATGTGCTTTAAACGCGCCGGCGCCGACGGCGTGCTGACCTACTTCGCCAAGCGTGTCGCCCAATGGCTGCATGAAGAAGCGCTGCGCCGCTAAGCGCGATACCGTAAAAAAGGCGCCTGAGGGCGCCTTTTTGCATTACATTTTCTGGAATTGCCGATTGTCGATGCTTTGACTGACCTGTTTGTTGATCAGGTTGAGCAACAGCATCGAGCGGGCCTCGCCGTCCGGCTCGGTGTAGATCGCCTGCAGCCCTTCGAATACGCCATCGACGATCAGAACGGTATCGCCCGGCTGCGGGGTTTCCGGATCGACGTAGGTCTCGCTGGTGTGCGTGCGCAGTTCATCGATCACCTTGCTCGGGATGACGCTCGGCAGCGCGCCGAAACGCACGAAGTGGCTGACGCCGCGGGTGGCGCTGATGGTGGTGGTGTGAATGCGCTCCGGGTCGAATTCCACAAACAGATAATTGGGAAACAGGGGTTCGCTGACCGCGATGCGCTTACCACGCACGATTTTTTCCAGCGTGATGATCGGGCTGAGGCAGTTTACCTGCTGCCGCTCCAGATGTTCCTGCGCTCGCAACAGCTGACCGCGTTTGCAATAAAGTAGATACCAGGATTCCATAATTTCACATGCCTTTCTGCCAGCCGGTAAGCATATCAAAAGCTATTCCGGATACATAGTGATGCAAGTTTCAGCATGTAACATCGCCTATCTTTCTGAATCTACGGCTATTAGCGAGGGGTCACACACTTATCGATACGGCGCTGGTATAACAGAGGGCTAAAAATTTGTTACCGTCACAGTATGGCAAGGCGTTGCGCCGCCGGCTGTGACGCTATTCATCGTTTTTGACCGAGGGGAGAAAAATGGAGCTGTTTCTGTTGAGCAACGGCAAGCTGTCTGGCGAAGCCGAGCTGCTGGGGTACGCCAAAAGCCAACTGCTGGCGATGATTGCGCGCCGCGGCATCAAATCCGCCGTCTTTATCCCTTACGCGCTGATCCGTTACGACTACGATCGGCGCGCGCAGGAGCTGGCGCAAACATTGGGCATTGAAGTCACCAGCATTCACCACACCGCTTCACCGGCGGCGGCGATCGCGCAGGCCGAATGCATTTTGGTCAGCGGCGGCAACACCTGGTTGCTGAACCAGATGCTGCACGAACAAAGCCTGATCGTGCCTATCCAGCGCGCGGTGCGCGAGCGTGAAGTGCCTTACGTCGGCTGGAGCGCAGGTTGCAACGTGGCGACGCCGAGTATTCGCACCACCAATGACATGCCGGTGCGCTGCAGCGTGGTGTTGCCGGCGCTGGGGTTGTTCCCGGTGCAGATTAACCCGCATTACATCGATGCGCACATCAGCGGCCACATGGGCGAAACCCGTGACGAGCGTCTCGCGGAGTTCTGTGCGATCAACCCGAGCGAATCGGTAGTGGCGTTGCGTGAAGGCAGTCTGTTGCACGTTGAAGGCAATGCGCTGCGTTATTTCAGCGCCAACGGGCAGGGCTTTAAGGTGTTCCGCCACGGCGAAGAGACGCGCGAATATCAGGATACGCGCGCACTGGCTGCGCTGGTGCCGTTCAACTGCGGCTGAGGGCCACCCGGCAGCGGGCGGCGTTAACAAAATTGCAGCAACAACCTTGAAGAGGGCTTATAATGCCCTCCCCACTGGCCGCTATAATGATCAGCATGAAATACCGTGACTTACGCGATTTCCTCTCGTTGCTGGAGAAGAGAGGGGAACTAAAACGCATCAGCCAGCCGATCGATCCTTACCTGGAAATGACGGAAATTGCCGATCGCACCCTGCGGGCGGGCGGCCCGGCACTGCTGTTTGAAAACCCGAAAGGGTACGACATGCCGGTGCTGTGCAACCTGTTCGGCACCGCCAATCGCGTGGCGATGGGCATGGGGCAGGAAGACATCAGCGCGCTGCGCGAAGTCGGCAAACTGCTGGCTTTCCTCAAAGAGCCGGAGCCGCCGAAAGGTTTCCGCGATCTGTTCGACAAAATACCGAAGTTCAAGCAGGTGCTGAACATGCCGACCAAGGTGCTGGGATCCGCGCCTTGTCAGGAGCAGGTATGGCAGGGCGATGATGTCGATCTGGGCCGCATTCCGGTGATGCACTGCTGGCCGGAAGACGCCGCGCCGCTGATCACCTGGGGGCTGACGGTGACCCGCGGCCCGCATAAGGAACGGCAAAACCTCGGTATCTATCGTCAGCAGGTGCTGGGCAAGAATAAAGTGATCATGCGCTGGCTGTCGCACCGCGGCGGCGCGCTGGATTACCAGGAGTGGTGCCAGGCGCACCCCGGCGAGCGTTTCCCGGTTGCGGTGGCGCTGGGCGCCGATCCCGCCACTATCCTCGGCGCGGTGACGCCGGTGCCGGATACCCTGTCTGAATATGCCTTTGCCGGGCTGCTGCGCGGCAATAAAACCGAAGTGGTCAAGTGCCTTTCCAACGATCTGGAAGTGCCTGCCAGTGCCGAAATCGTGCTGGAGGGCTATATCGAGCCGGGTGAAATGGCGCCGGAAGGCCCCTACGGTGACCACACCGGTTACTACAATGAAATCGACCAGTTCCCGGTATTCACCGTCACGCACATCACCCAGCGTCGCAACGCGATTTACCACTCGACCTACACCGGTCGGCCGCCGGATGAGCCGGCGATCCTGGGCGTGGCGCTGAATGAAGTGTTCGTGCCGATCCTGCAAAAACAGTTCCCGGAAATCGTTGATTTTTATCTGCCGCCGGAAGGGTGCTCGTATCGCCTGGCGGTGGTGACCATGAAAAAACAGTACGCCGGCCACGCGAAACGCGTGATGATGGGCGTCTGGTCGTTCCTGCGGCAGTTTATGTACACCAAATTTGTTATCGTCTGTGACGATGACGTCAATGCGCGCGACTGGAATGACGTGATTTGGGCGATCACCACACGAATGGATCCGGCAAGGGATACGGTTCTGGTGGAGAATACGCCGATCGACTATCTGGACTTCGCCTCGCCGGTTTCCGGACTGGGTTCGAAGATGGGGCTGGACGCCACCAACAAATGGCCGGGTGAAACCGATCGCGAATGGGGCCGTCCGATTCAGATGGATGAAAAGGTACGTGCGCGCGTCGACGAAATCTGGGATGAGCTCGCAATTTTCAGTGACAGGGAACCGACGTTATAGCGTCAGGCCCTGTTCTCAGCTTTGCATTGATGACCCGACAGAGGGAACGCATGACAATATTGAGCTGTAAAGTGACCTCGGTAGAGGCCATTACCGATACGGTTTATCGGGTACGTCTGGTGCCCGAGCAGCCGTTTTCTTTCAAGGCAGGGCAATATCTGATGGTGGTGATGGACGAGCGCGACAAACGTCCGTTCTCGCTGGCATCAACCCCGACGCAGCAAGATTATATCGAGCTGCATATCGGTGCTTCGGAGCTGAATCTGTACGCCATGGCGGTGATGGATCGCATTCTGAAAGAGCAGGCGATCACCGTCGATATGCCGCACGGCGACGCCTGGCTGCGGGAAGAGGGCAGCCGTCCGCTGGTGCTGATCGCCGGCGGCACCGGCTTCTCCTATGCGCGCTCAATCCTGTTGACCGCGTTGGAGCAGCAGCCCGATCGCGACATTTCCATCTACTGGGGCGGGCGTGAGCTGAAGCACCTGTACGATCTGAGCGAGCTGGAAGCGCTGTCGGTGCAACACCCGAACCTGAAGGTGATCCCGGTGGTCGAGCAGCCGGAGGCGGAATGGCGTGGCCGCAGCGGCACCGTGCTCAGCGCGGTGTTGCAGGATTTCGGCACGTTGGCGGAGCATGACATCTACATCGCCGGGCGTTTCGAGATGGCGAAAATCGCCCGCGAGCGTTTCTGCGCCGAGCGCGGCGCGCAGGAAGCGCATATGTTTGGCGACGCGTTTTCGTTTATCTGACAGAGGCGATGCGCAGTGAACGGGGTGGCCGAGGGTCGCCCCGTTTTTATTTGGGCGTCGGCAAATTTCAGGCATAAAAAACCCGCCCCTGACAGGCGGGAAGAACGGCAACTAAACTTGGCGGGATGCCGCGATTTGAAGTGGTGACGCGGTCATCCCAAGATAGACACAGCTAAACGCGTTCAAACACGGTGGCGATACCCTGGCCCAGGCCGATGCACATGGTCGCCAGGCCGAACTGCGCGTCGCGACGTTCCATGTTGTTCAACAAGGTGGTCGAGATGCGGGAGCCGGAACAGCCCAGCGGGTGGCCGAGCGCGATGGCGCCGCCGTTCAGGTTAATCTTGTCGTCGATGCTGTCCATCAGCCCCAGATCTTTGATGCACGGCAGCGACTGGGCGGCGAACGCTTCGTTCAGCTCGAACAGATCGATGTCCTGCACGCTCAGACCGGCGCGTTTCAGCGCCAGCTTGCTGGCCGGCACCGGGCCGTAACCCATGATGGAAGGATCGCAGCCGACGACCGCCATCGAGCGGATGCGGGCGCGGGCCTTCAAACCGAGCGCTTTGGCGCGCGATTCGCTCATCAGCAGCATGGCGGAAGCGCCGTCCGACAGGGCGGAGGAACTGCCGGCGGTGACGGTGCCGTTGACCGGATCGAACGCCGGACGCAGGGCCGACAGGCTTTCGACGGTGGTTTCCGGGCGAATGACTTCGTCAAAATCGTAACGGGTCAGCACGCCGTCGGCATCATGGCCGTTGGTCGGAATGATCTCGTTTTTGAAGTAACCCGCCAGCGTCGCCGCATGCGCGCGCTGGTGGGAGCGGGCGGCAAACTCATCCTGCATCTGGCGGCTGATGTTGTGCATCTTGGCCAGCATTTCGGCGGTCAGCCCCATCATCCCGGCGGCCTTGGCTACGCTGCGGCTCAGGCCCGGATGGAAATCCACGCCGTGGTTCATCGGCACATGGCCCATGTGTTCCACGCCGCCGATCAGGCTGATGTGCGCGTCGCCAACCATGATGGCGCGCGCCGCGTCGTGCAGCGCCTGCATCGAAGAGCCGCACAGGCGGTTGACGGTCACCGCCGGCACACGGTGCGGGATCTCGGCCAGCAGCGCGGCGTTGCGGGCGATGTTGAAGCCTTGTTCCAGCGTCTGCTGCACGCAGCCCCAGTAAATGTCATCGATCTCGTCGGCGTTCAGCGCCGGGTTGCGGCTCAGCACTTCACGCATCAGATGAGCGGAGAGATCTTCGGCGCGCACCTGGCGGAAGGCGCCGCCCTTGGAGCGGCCCATCGGCGTGCGTACGGCATCAACAATAACTACGTTTTCCATCTTTATGACCTCATGCCGGTTGGCGGGTTGCGACGTCGGACAGCGGTGTCGCCACCGGGTAGTAGCTTTCATTGCGTTCGGCCTTGGCGCGCAGACCGGCCGGCACCTGATACAGGGCGCCGAGGTGTGCGTAGCGCTGGGCCAGCTCAACGTAGTTGGCGGTGCCGAGCGTATCCAGGTAGCGGAACGCGCCGCCGTGGAACGGAGGGAAACCGATGCCGTAGACCAACGCCATATCGGCTTCGGCCGGGCTGGCGACGATCTTCTCTTCCAGGCAACGCACCACTTCGTTGATCATCGGGATCATCATGCGCGCAACGATCTCTTCGTCGCTGATGGTCTGGCGCGGTTGGCTCACTTCTGCCAGCAGCGCATCGGTCTGCTCGTCGTTGTCCTTGCGCGGCTTACCTTTGTTGTCCTGGCTGTAGCGGTAGAAGCCCAGCTGGTTTTTCTGACCGAAGCGCTGGTTGTCGAACATCACGTCAATGGCGTCGCGATAGTCTTTGCTCATGCGCTCCGGGAAGCCGGCCGCCATTACCGCTTGCGCGTGGTGTGCGGTGTCGATGCCCACCACGTCGAGCAGGTAGGCCGGGCCCATCGGCCAACCAAACTGTTTTTCCATCACTTTATCGATCTGACGGAAGTCGGCGCCGTCGCGCAGCAGCAGGCTGAAGCCGGCGAAGTATGGGAACAGCACGCGGTTGACGAAGAAGCCCGGGCAGTCGTTCACCACGATCGGCGTTTTGCCCATGCGGCTGGCGTAGGCCACCACTTTGGCAATGGTCTCGTCGCTGGTTTGTTCGCCGCGGATGATTTCGACCAGCGGCATACGGTGTACCGGGTTAAAGAAGTGCATGCCGCAGAAGTTTTGCGGACGCTTCAACGATTTTGCCAGATGATTAATCGGAATGGTCGAGGTGTTCGACGCCAGAACGGTGTCTTCGCCGATCAGGTTTTCCACTTCCGACAGCACGGCGGCTTTGACCTTCGGGTTCTCCACGACCGCTTCGACGATCACCTGCGCGCGCTCGATGCCGGCGTAGTCCAGCGTCGGCTGAATGGTCGACAGCACCTGCGCCATTTTCAGGCCATCCAGCTTGCCGCGTTCCAACTGCTTATTGAGCAGCTTGGCCGCTTCGTTCATGCCCAACGTCAGCGATTTGTCGCTGATGTCCTTCATGATCACCGGCACGCCTTTCAACGCCGATTGGTAAGCAATGCCGCCGCCCATGATGCCGGCGCCCAACACCGCCGCCTGTTTCGGCGCGTCCACATTCTTGGCCAGCTTTTTCGCCTGACCCTTCACGAACTGATCGTTAAGGAAGATGCCGACCAGCGCACGCGCTTCGTTGGAGCGCGCCAACGGCACGAAGCTGGCGGTTTCCAGTTTCAGTGCTTCATCGCGGCCCAGCTTGGCGGCGGCTTCAATGGTTTTCACCGCGGTCATCGGCGCCGGGTAATGTTTGCCGGCGGTCTGCAGCACCATGCCTTTGGCGGTGGTGAAGCTCATTGCCGCCTCGATCGGGCTGAGCTTCAGCGGCTCCAGCTTCGGTTGACGCGCGGCGCGCCAGTTCAGCTTGCCGTCGATCGCCTGTTGCAGCATGTTGAGCGCGGCTTCGGCCAGTTTTTCCGGCGCCACTACCGCATCGACCAGGCCGACTTTCAACGCGTCTTTGGCGCTGACGTCTTTGCCGGCGGCGATGATTTCCAGCGCGCTGTCGTTACCCAGCAGGCGCGGCAGGCGGACGGAGCCGCCGAAGCCCGGCATGATGCCCAATTTGGTTTCAGGCAGGCCGATGCGCGCGTCCGGTGAGGCGACGCGGAAATCGGTCGCCAAAATGCATTCGCAACCGCCGCCGAGCGCATAGCCGTTAATGGCCGAAATGGTCGGCACCGGCAAATCTTCCAGCCGGTTAAAGACGTTGTTGGCGAATACCAGCCACTCCTGCAGCTTTTCAGCCGGCGCGGCGAACAGAGAAAGGAATTCGGTGATATCGGCGCCGACGATAAATGCGGCTTTGGTGGAGCGCAGCAGCAGCCCCTTGAGCCCTGGCTGGTTTTCCAGCATGGTGAGCGCTTCGCCCAGGCTGGCGACGGTGCGGGTGTCCAGCTTGTTGACCGAGCCCGGTGCGTTGAACACCAGCTCGGCGATGCCGTTATCGAGCCAGTGCAGTTGTAATGTTTCGCCTTGGTAGAGCATGTCTATCTCCTGAATCAGCGTATGATCTGGTATGACCAGATGAAGAGGAGTGTGGTTTTTATGTTAACAATATGCAAATGAGAGATTGCATTTTTGCTGGTCTGATCACATGTCGCTAAGTTAGTTTTTTGATTTGAAACGAAGTTATATTTTATGTGCTATCGGCATTTGCCGGAGCTTGTCGGCCCTCATACACTTGCTCGCAGCGAATGAACATTCAGACGAGGTTACGCATGACTAAGGCGGCTTGTGTTAAACGCAGCGGCTTATGGAGCATTCCCGCCAGAACCATGACGCTGGCGTGTCTGTTGGTGTTTATGGCGCAAATGGCGACGACCGTGTACTTGCCTTCGCTGCCGACGGTGATGCGGGAGCTGGCGATGAGCCGGCGCGCCACCGAGTTGTCCATTTCAATCTTCGTCATCGGCGCCGCCTTGCCGGTGCTGTTCTGGGGCGCGGCCGCCGATCGCTTTGGCCGCCGCGCGCCCCTGACGCTGTCTTTATTTCTTTTCATTGGCTGCAGCGGGCTGTTGGCGCTGTGCAGCAACGGCGCCCAATTGCTGACGCTGCGTGCGCTGCAGGGCGTGGGTGCCGGCGGTGCGGCGATCATCGCGCGCATCATCGTGCGGGATAACTGGAGCGGGGACGAACTGGCGCGGCGTCTGTCGGTGCTCTCCATCGCCTTTATCACCGCGCTGGGCGGCGGTCAGTTTATCGGTGGCCTGCTGAGCCAATATGCGCACTGGCAGATGGGCTTCGTCCTGATGGGCGCCACCGGTTTGATCATTCTGGCGCTGATGGCGACGCTGCCGCTGGAGGCGGGACGGGCAGGGGGCGTGCGCCCGGCGATGGCGGCAACCTACTTTGCCATCCTGCGGCGGCCTGGGTTCTTTTGGCCGGCCTGCGTCGGCGGGCTGGGGTTTGCCACCACGGTGACACTGCAGGAAGTGAGTCCGTTCGTCATGCAGCAGGAGTTTGGTCTCAACGTCACGGCGTTCGGCGCCCTGGGGCTGGTGATCGGCGTCGCCTACTTCAGCGGGGCGCTGACGGTGAACCGTACGGTGGCGCGTCTCGGCGGGAAAAAACTGATGCAGGCCGGCAGCGGCATCGTGGCGCTGGCGACGGCGGCGATCCTGCTGCTGTGGTGGAGCGGCGTCCTGGCCGGCCTTTCCGGCATGGCGCTGTTCATCGCGCTGTATTGCCTGACCATTTTTGGCCAGGCGGTGCTGTTTCCCAACAGCATGGCGATGGCGGTCAGCGATGCCAAAGAGTACGGCGCTTATGCGATGGCGCTGTGTGGCTTTCTGCAGCAGTGTCTGGCGGGCGTCGCCGCGGCCGGCGCGGTGTTGTTGGAACACCATGGCCTGTGGGCGCTGGCGATAGCGCTGCTCGGTTTGGGCGGCTGGTTAATGGTTAAGCTGCGGATGTAACGGCATTTGCAGGGAATTGCGAGCTGCTCCGCATGCCCAACGCGATGAGGTTGGTGCGTCGGAGCGCTGTGTTAAGATGGCTTCTTTCGTGCTAAGGCATAAGGGTACTGTGATGGAAACGCTGGCTTCTTTGTATAACGACCACCTGGCAGAGCTGCAAAAACGCGCGCGTGAAGTGCTGGAGCGCAACAAGTTGGATGCGCTGCTGATTCACTCCGGGGAACTGCAAAAGGTATTTTTGGACGACCATAGCTACCCGTTCAAAGTGAACGCGCATTTCAAAGCCTGGGTGCCGGTGACGTCGGTGCCGAACTGCTGGTTGTGGATAGATGGCGTCAACAAGCCGAAGCTGTGGTTCTACTCCCCGGTTGACTACTGGCACAGCGTAGAGCCGCTGCCGAACAGTTTCTGGACCAAGTCCCTCGAATTGATGCCGCTGGCCAACGCCGATGCGATCGCGCAGCAGCTGCCGCCGCAGCGTGAGCGCGTCGGCTATATCGGTTATGCCCAACAGCGCGCCCGCGATCTCGGCATCCCTTCGGAAAACATCAACCCGAAAGCGGTGCTGAACTACCTGGATTTCCACCGTTCGATTAAAACCGGCTATGAGCTGGCCTGCATGCGCGAAGCGCAGAAGACGGCGGTAACCGGCCATCGTGCCGCGCATGAGGCCTTCCTCTCCGGCATGAGCGAGTTCGACATCAATCTGGCCTACCTGACGGCTACCGGCCATCGCGATACCGATGTGCCTTACGACAACATCGTGGCGTTGAACGAGCACGCTTCGGTGCTGCACTACACCAAGCTGGATCATCAGCCGCCGGCCGAGTCCCTGAGTTTTCTGATCGACGCCGGGGCGGAATATAACGGCTACGCCGCCGATCTGACGCGTACCTATGCGGCGCAAAGCGGCAGCGAGTTCGCTCATCTGGTGAAAGATCTCAATAGTGAACAGCTGGCGCTGATCGACACCATTAAAACCGGCGTGCGTTACACCGACTATCATGTGCAGATGCATCAGCGCATCGCCAAGCTGCTCAAGAATCACAAACTGGTGAATGGCCTCAGCGAAGAGGCGATGGTCGAAACGGGTATCACCACGCCGTTCCTGCCGCACGGGTTGGGCCATCCGTTGGGCCTGCAGGTGCACGACGCCGCCGGTTTTATGCAGGATGAGCAAGGCACCCATCTGGCGGCGCCGTCCAAGTACCCATTCCTGCGTTGCACCCGCGTGTTGCAGCCGGGCATGGTGTTGACCATCGAACCGGGTCTGTACTTCATCGAGTCTCTGTTGGCGCCGTGGCGCAGCGGCGAGTTCAAGCAGCACTTCGCCTGGGATCGCATCGATGCGCTGAAACCGTATGGCGGTATTCGCATCGAAGACAACATCGTGATCCATGAAAAGCGCATCGAGAACATGACGCGCGATCTGAACCTGGCTTGATGCGGCCGTACCCGATACCGGCGGAAGCAACCTGCTTTACCGAAGAGATAAAGAAGAGCCGTTTCATCACCCTGCTGGCGCCGACCGGCGGGGTGGAGGCGGCAAAGGCGTTTATTCAGCAGGTGCGGGATGAGCACCCGGCGGCGCGGCACCACTGTTGGGCTTTCGTCGCCGGTAGCCCCGATGATTCGCAGCAGCTGGGGTTCTCCGACGATGGAGAACCGTCGGGCACTGCCGGCAAACCTATCCTCGCGCAGCTGATGGGCAGCGGTATCGGTGAAGTGACCGCCGTAGTCGTTCGGTACTACGGCGGTGTCAAGCTGGGCACCGGCGGGCTGGTGAAAGCTTATGGCAACGGTGTTCAACAGGCATTGAAGCAGCTGGCGCTGGCGCAAAAGGTGCCCGAAGCCGAATATATCTTGCAGTGCGACTATGCGCAGTTGGCGCTGGTGGAGAACTTGTTGCAGCAAATCGCAGGTCGGATCCTGCAGGGTGAATACGGCGCCGCCGTCGTGCTGCATTTGGCGCTGCCGGCGACTGAGGTCGAGCTGTTTGGGAATAAATTGCGTGATCTCAGTCGCGGTAATTTGCAATTAACCCCCATTTCGCAATAATCCTCCCAATTGAATTGCTAAGGATCGTGCTGAAATGCATTTTCGCGCCATAACCCGTATCGTTGGTCTGCTGGTCATCCTGTTCTCCGGGACGATGTTTATTCCCGGCCTGGTGGCATTGATTTATCGCGATGGGGCGGGGCGAGCGTTCAGCCAAACGTTCTTCGTGGCGTTGACCATCGGGCTGATGCTGTGGTGGCCGAACCGTAAGCAGAAACACGAGCTGAAGCCGCGTGAAGGTTTCCTGATCGTTGTGCTGTTCTGGACCGTGCTGGGCAGCGTGGGGGCATTGCCGTTCCTGTTTTCGGAACGTCCTAATTTGTCGCTGACCGACGCCTTCTTTGAATCCTTCTCGGGATTGACGACTACCGGCGCAACGACGCTGGTGGGGCTGGACTCGTTGCCTAAGGCCATCCTGTTCTATCGCCAAATGCTGCAATGGATGGGCGGGATGGGGATCATCGTGTTGGCGGTGGCGATACTGCCGATACTCGGCGTCGGGGGCATGCAGCTGTATCGGGCGGAAATGCCCGGGCCGCTGAAAGATAACAAGATGCGTCCGCGTATTGCCGAAACCGCCAAAACCCTGTGGCTAATCTATGTGTTGCTGACCGTCGCCTGTGCGCTGGCGCTCTGGGGGGCCGGGATGTCGGTGTTCGACGCCATCGGCCACAGTTTCTCGACCATCGCCATTGGCGGGTTTTCTACCCACGATGCCAGTATCGGTTATTACGCCAGCCCGACCATCAACACCATCATTGCCGTGTTCCTGCTGATTTCCGGCTGTAACTACGGTCTGCACTTCGCTTTGCTAAGCGGCCGCAGTCTGAAGGTCTATGGGCGCGATCCTGAATTCCGCATGTTTATCTTCGTTCAACTGACGCTGGTGGTGGTGTGCACGTTGGTGCTCTGGGGACATGGCGTCTATAAGAGCGGTATGGAAACGCTCAATCAGGCGTTCTTCCAGGTGGTATCGATGGCGACCACGGCCGGTTTTACGACCGACAGCATCGCCAAGTGGCCGCTGTTCCTGCCGATGCTGTTGCTGTGTTCGGCATTCATCGGCGGTTGCGCCGGTTCGACCGGCGGCGGCCTGAAGGTGATCCGTATTCTGCTGTTGTACCTGCAGGGCTCGCGCGAGTTGAAAAGGCTGGTGCACCCCAACGCGGTCTATACCATCAAATTGGGCAATCGCGCACTGCCGGAACGTATTCTGGAAGCAGTGTGGGGATTCTTCTCCGCCTATGCGCTGGTGTTTATCGTCAGCATGCTGGCGATCATTGCGACCGGCGTTGATGATTTCTCCGCGTTTGCCGCAGTGACGGCAACGCTGAATAACCTTGGTCCTGGTCTGGGCGTGGTGGCGGACAACTTCACCACGATGCCGGCGGCGGCCAAGTGGATCCTGGTGGTGACGATGCTGTTCGGGCGCCTGGAAGTGTTTACATTGCTGGTGCTGTTCACGCCAACCTTCTGGCGTGAGTGAGCCTGTTATAAGGAGTACGCCATGAAGGCATTGATACTTTATTCGAGCCGTGACGGGCAAACACGTGCTATCGCTTCTTATATAGCAAGCAAATTGCAGGATACACTGCGCTGTGAGGTTATCGATCTGTTGCAGGCGGAACAGATCGACCTTAGCCAGTATCAGCAGGTGATGATCGGCGCTTCTATTCGCTACGGGCACTTTAACCCGGCGCTGGATAAATTCGTTAAACGTCATGCCGAACAGTTGAATCGGATGCCGAGTGCATTCTTTGCCGTCAATCTGACCGCGCGCAAACCGGAAAAGCGTTCGCCGCAAACCAACGCCTATACCCGCAAGTTCCTGTTGGCGTCGCCGTGGCAGCCAAAACAGTGCGCGGTGTTTGCCGGGGCATTGCGTTATCCACGTTATCGCTGGTTCGATCGCATCATGATTCAATTTATTATGCGTATGACCGGTGGAGAAACGGATACCAGTAAGGAAGTTGAGTACACAGATTGGCAGCAAGTCGATCGTTTCGCCCAGGAATTTAGCCAGATTCAGTACGAAAAGTGACAAAAATGCGGGTTTGGCCAGCGTTTTGCCGAAAAAATCCGCGCTTGAAAAGTTTTTTGCATTTAGGGGTTGCGGCCTGCCGAGAACTCCCTATAATGCGCCTCCACTGACCGGGAACAACGACTGACAAGCCGCCGGGTCAGCGAGAGGAAAGCGAAATAAACGCTTGACTCTCCGGGTGAAAAGCGTAATATACGCCACCTCGAGTTAGCAAGCGAAAGCGCCTAACTCACTGCTCTTTAACAATTTATCAGACAATCTGTGTGGGCACTCCACAAGACGATATCCAGCATCTTCGGATGCAAAAAAAATATCAAGTCTTGAAGAGTGACTAACTGAAGTAAAATTCATGCAGTAAATCTTTGAGCACCGCTTCTCGAGTGGAAGCAAATCAAGCTTTTAATTGAAGAGTTTGATCATGGCTCAGATTGAACGCTGGCGGCAGGCTTAACACATGCAAGTCGAGCGGTAGCACAGGGGAGCTTGCTCCCCGGGTGACGAGCGGCGGACGGGTGAGTAATGTCTGGGAAACTGCCTGATGGAGGGGGATAACTACTGGAAACGGTAGCTAATACCGCATAACGTCGCAAGACCAAAGAGGGGGACCTTCGGGCCTCTTGCCATCAGATGTGCCCAGATGGGATTAGCTAGTAGGTGGGGTAATGGCTCACCTAGGCGACGATCCCTAGCTGGTCTGAGAGGATGACCAGCCACACTGGAACTGAGACACGGTCCAGACTCCTACGGGAGGCAGCAGTGGGGAATATTGCACAATGGGCGCAAGCCTGATGCAGCCATGCCGCGTGTGTGAAGAAGGCCTTCGGGTTGTAAAGCACTTTCAGCGAGGAGGAAGGTGGTGAGCTTAATACGCTCATCAATTGACGTTACTCGCAGAAGAAGCACCGGCTAACTCCGTGCCAGCAGCCGCGGTAATACGGAGGGTGCAAGCGTTAATCGGAATTACTGGGCGTAAAGCGCACGCAGGCGGTTTGTTAAGTCAGATGTGAAATCCCCGGGCTCAACCTGGGAACTGCATTTGAAACTGGCAAGCTAGAGTCTCGTAGAGGGGGG
This sequence comes from Serratia ureilytica, assembly GCF_017309605.1. Taxonomy (NCBI): domain Bacteria; kingdom Pseudomonadati; phylum Pseudomonadota; class Gammaproteobacteria; order Enterobacterales; family Yersiniaceae; genus Serratia; species Serratia ureilytica. The sequence continues at coordinate 4,797,723 of NZ_CP071320.1, read as the reverse complement.
TAGAATTCCAGGTGTAGCGGTGAAATGCGTAGAGATCTGGAGGAATACCGGTGGCGAAGGCGGCCCCCTGGACGAAGACTGACGCTCAGGTGCGAAAGCGTGGGGAGCAAACAGGATTAGATACCCTGGTAGTCCACGCTGTAAACGATGTCGATTTGGAGGTTGTGCCCTTGAGGCGTGGCTTCCGGAGCTAACGCGTTAAATCGACCGCCTGGGGAGTACGGCCGCAAGGTTAAAACTCAAATGAATTGACGGGGGCCCGCACAAGCGGTGGAGCATGTGGTTTAATTCGATGCAACGCGAAGAACCTTACCTACTCTTGACATCCAGAGAACTTTCCAGAGATGGATTGGTGCCTTCGGGAACTCTGAGACAGGTGCTGCATGGCTGTCGTCAGCTCGTGTTGTGAAATGTTGGGTTAAGTCCCGCAACGAGCGCAACCCTTATCCTTTGTTGCCAGCGGTTCGGCCGGGAACTCAAAGGAGACTGCCAGTGATAAACTGGAGGAAGGTGGGGATGACGTCAAGTCATCATGGCCCTTACGAGTAGGGCTACACACGTGCTACAATGGCATATACAAAGAGAAGCGACCTCGCGAGAGCAAGCGGACCTCATAAAGTATGTCGTAGTCCGGATTGGAGTCTGCAACTCGACTCCATGAAGTCGGAATCGCTAGTAATCGTAGATCAGAATGCTACGGTGAATACGTTCCCGGGCCTTGTACACACCGCCCGTCACACCATGGGAGTGGGTTGCAAAAGAAGTAGGTAGCTTAACCTTCGGGAGGGCGCTTACCACTTTGTGATTCATGACTGGGGTGAAGTCGTAACAAGGTAACCGTAGGGGAACCTGCGGTTGGATCACCTCCTTACCTAAAGATATTAGTTCGCGTGGCGTGCTCACACAGATTGTCTGATGAAAAAGTAACGAGCAAAAGCGTCATAAAAGTACGGTGTCGTGTCCCCTTCGTCTAGAGGCCTAGGACACCGCCCTTTCACGGCGGTAACAGGGGTTCGAATCCCCTAGGGGACGCCAAGCTTCCGACCCACCCGGTGAAAGCGGCGGTCCCAAGTATCTGACGATACACCATATCTTAAAGATGACTTCCGAGTCATGTTTAAGATATTGCTCTTTAACAATCTGGAACAAGCTGAAAATTGAAACATGACGGCTGAAATTTGTCCCTCCGTAGATGTACTGGGATGAAGAGTAACCTGTCATAGAGTCTCTCAAATGTTTGCAGCGCGAACGATGGAAACATCTTCGGGTTGTGAGGTTAAGTGACTAAGCGTACACGGTGGATGCCTAGGCAGTCAGAGGCGATGAAGGGCGTGCTAATCTGCGAAAAGCGTCGGTAAGGTGATATGAACCGTTACAACCGGCGATACCCGAATGGGGAAACCCAGTGTGTTTCGACACACTATCATGTCATGAATACATAGTGGCATGAGGCGAACCGGGGGAACTGAAACATCTAAGTACCCCGAGGAAAAGAAATCAACCGAGATTCCCCCAGTAGCGGCGAGCGAACGGGGAGGAGCCCAGAACCTGAATCGGCTTGTGTGTTAGTGGAAGCGTCTGGAAAGTCGCGCAGTAAAGGGTGATAGCCCCGTACACTAAAATGCACAGGTCGTGAGTTCGATGAGTAGGGCGGGACACGTGACATCCTGTCTGAATATGGGGGGACCATCCTCCAAGGCTAAATACTCCTGACTGACCGATAGTGAACCAGTACCGTGAGGGAAAGGCGAAAAGAACCCCGGCGAGGGGAGTGAAATAGAACCTGAAACCGTGTACGTACAAGCAGTGGGAGCACCTTCGTGGTGTGACTGCGTACCTTTTGTATAATGGGTCAGCGACTTATATTTTGTAGCAAGGTTAACCGTATAGGGGAGCCGTAGGGAAACCGAGTCTTAACTGGGCGATTAGTTGCAAGGTATAGACCCGAAACCCGGTGATCTAGCCATGGGCAGGTTGAAGGTTGGGTAACACTAACTGGAGGACCGAACCGACTAATGTTGAAAAATTAGCGGATGACTTGTGGCTGGGGGTGAAAGGCCAATCAAACCGGGAGATAGCTGGTTCTCCCCGAAAGCTATTTAGGTAGCGCCTCGTGAACTCATCTTCGGGGGTAGAGCACTGTTTCGGCTAGGGGGCCATCCCGGCTTACCAAACCGATGCAAACTCCGAATACCGAAGAATGTTATCACGGGAGACACACGGCGGGTGCTAACGTCCGTCGTGAAGAGGGAAACAACCCAGACCGCCAGCTAAGGTCCCAAAGTCATGGTTAAGTGGGAAACGATGTGGGAAGGCATAGACAGCCAGGATGTTGGCTTAGAAGCAGCCATCATTTAAAGAAAGCGTAATAGCTCACTGGTCGAGTCGGCCTGCGCGGAAGATGTAACGGGGCTAAACCATGCACCGAAGCTGCGGCAGCGACGCTTAGCGTTGTTGGGTAGGGGAGCGTTCTGTAAGCCGTTGAAGGTGGCCTGTGAGGGTTGCTGGAGGTATCAGAAGTGCGAATGCTGACATAAGTAACGATAAAGCGGGTGAAAAGCCCGCTCGCCGGAAGACCAAGGGTTCCTGTCCAACGTTAATCGGGGCAGGGTGAGTCGACCCCTAAGGCGAGGCTGAAAAGCGTAGTCGATGGGAAACAGGTTAATATTCCTGTACTTGGTGTTACTGCGAAGGGGGGACGGAGAAGGCTAGGCTAGCCGGGCGACGGTTGTCCCGGTTTAAGCGTGTAGGGGGTGTGACCTGGTAAATCCGGTTGCATGCTAACCCTGAGGCGTGATGACGATGCACTACGGTGCAGAAGTAGTTGATGCCCTGCTTCCAGGAAAATCCTCTAAGCTCCAGGTAACATTAAATCGTACCCCAAACCGACACAGGTGGTCAGGTAGAGAATACCAAGGCGCTTGAGAGAACTCGGGTGAAGGAACTAGGCAAAATGGTGCCGTAACTTCGGGAGAAGGCACGCTGGCATGTAGGTGAAGTCCCTTGCGGATGGAGCTGAAGCCAGTCGAAGATACCAGCTGGCTGCAACTGTTTAATAAAAACACAGCACTGTGCAAACACGAAAGTGGACGTATACGGTGTGACGCCTGCCCGGTGCTGGAAGGTTAATTGATGGGGTCAGCCGCAAGGCGAAGCTCTTGATCGAAGCCCCAGTAAACGGCGGCCGTAACTATAACGGTCCTAAGGTAGCGAAATTCCTTGTCGGGTAAGTTCCGACCTGCACGAATGGCGTAATGATGGCCAGGCTGTCTCCACCCGAGACTCAGTGAAATTGAACTCGCTGTGAAGATGCAGTGTACCCGCGGCAAGACGGAAAGACCCCGTGAACCTTTACTATAGCTTGACACTGAACATTGAGCCTTGATGTGTAGGATAGGTGGGAGGCTTTGAAGCGTGGACGCCAGTCTGCGTGGAGCCATCCTTGAAATACCACCCTTTAATGTTTGATGTTCTAACTCGGCCCCATAATCTGGGGTGAGGACAGTGTCTGGTGGGTAGTTTGACTGGGGCGGTCTCCTCCCAAAGAGTAACGGAGGAGCACGAAGGTTAGCTAATCACGGTCGGACATCGTGAGGTTAGTGCAAAGGCATAAGCTAGCTTGACTGCGAGAGTGACGGCTCGAGCAGGTACGAAAGTAGGTCTTAGTGATCCGGTGGTTCTGAATGGAAGGGCCATCGCTCAACGGATAAAAGGTACTCCGGGGATAACAGGCTGATACCGCCCAAGAGTTCATATCGACGGCGGTGTTTGGCACCTCGATGTCGGCTCATCACATCCTGGGGCTGAAGTAGGTCCCAAGGGTATGGCTGTTCGCCATTTAAAGTGGTACGCGAGCTGGGTTTAGAACGTCGTGAGACAGTTCGGTCCCTATCTGCCGTGGGCGTTGGAAGATTGAGAGGGGTTGCTCCTAGTACGAGAGGACCGGAGTGAACGCACCACTGGTGTTCGGGTTGTCATGCCAATGGCATTGCCCGGTAGCTAAGTGCGGAAAAGATAAGCGCTGAAAGCATCTAAGCGCGAAACTTGCCTCAAGATGAGTCTTCCCTGGGCCTTCAAGGCCCCTGAAGGAACGTTTAAGACTAAGACGTTGATAGGCTGGGTGTGTAAGTGCAGCGATGCATTGAGCTAACCAGTACTAATGATCCGTGAGGCTTAACCTTACAACACCGAAGGTGTTTTTAGAGAGATTTTCAGCGACGTTCCAAGATTGGTTCTGATGGCTTCATGGAAGTGAAGCGGTTGGAATGAAACAGAATTTGCCTGGCGGCAATAGCGCGGTGGTCCCACCTGACCCCATGCCGAACTCAGAAGTGAAACGCCGTAGCGCCGATGGTAGTGTGGGGTCTCCCCATGCGAGAGTAGGACACTGCCAGGCATCAAATAAAGCCGAAAGCCCTGAACTGACGTTCAGGGCTTTTTGCTATGCGTAAAATAAATCCCCTGATCGTATCTATTGCTTAGAAAAATACCTATTTCAGCGGACGTTGCTTATTTACATAAGCACGTATAATGCTTTTGAGCAGGAGAATAACCAGCTCAATATATAATTGATAGATTAAGATTATTATTTAAATAATAAAAATGCCTATTTATGAACATGTTGATAAGAATTATCCTGTTATATCAAAGATAAATCCTAATTCTTCAGTGCATTACTCGATAAATTTCACGTTAATTAAAACAAATATTAGCCAGACGCTTCGAATCGAGTAGACTAAGCAAAAGATTATTTCCGCATGGGTACTGAACGTTATGTCTACTGAAAGCGCGTCTTTAAAAAACCACAATACTTTTGCGCTCCCGGTCAACGCAGCGCACCTGGTCATCGCCGATAGAATTGAGTTGATGCTCAAAGTCTGGCAACAAACGCGCAAGCGTCAGGAGCCGCTGCTGATTCTCGGTGAAGGTAGCAACGTACTGTTCCTGGAAGACTTTTCGGGTACGGTCATGGTTAACCAACTGAAGGGCATCGATGTTCGAGAAGATAACGATGCCTGGTATCTCCATGTCAGCGCCGGTGAGAATTGGCACGATCTGGTGCAATATACGCTGCAGGCCGGGATCTGCGGGTTGGAGAACCTGGCGTTGATTCCTGGATTGGCCGGCTCCGCGCCTATCCAGAATATCGGTGCCTATGGCGTCGAATTGAAAGATGTCTGTGAGTATGTCGACCTGCTGGACTTCTCTACGGGTGCCATCGATCGCATTCCGGCAGCCGATTGTGGTTTCGGCTATCGGGAAAGCATTTTCAAACATCGCTTCCAAACTGGGCATGCCATTGTCGGGCTGGGTCTGCGTCTGAGCAAGCAGTGGCAACCCAAGTTGAGCTATGGCGATCTGGCCAAGCTGGATCCCGCCACGGTGACGCCACTTCAGGTATTCGAGTCCGTATGTGCCATGCGCCGCAGCAAGCTGCCGGACCCGCGCGAAACCGGTAATGCCGGCAGTTTCTTCAAGAATCCGCTGGTGAACGCGGGGAAAGCCGCAGAACTCATCACACAATATCCCGGCATGCCGCATTATCCGCAGCAGGATGGTCAGGTGAAGCTGGCCGCTGGCTGGCTGATCGATCAGTGCGAACTGAAGGGGTATCGCATCGGTGGCGCAGCCGTACACCGCCAGCAGGCGCTGGTGCTGGTGAATATCGATAATGCGCATAGTCAGGATGTGGTGGCTCTGGCGCGCCATGTCCGTAAGACTGTGGCCGATAAATTTGGCGTATGGCTGGAACCTGAGGTGCGTTTCATTGGCGCAACTGGCGAATTGAACGCTGTGGTGGTGCTGTCATGAGAGATACCAAGGTCCCGTTAAAACTGATCGCGCTATTGGCCGACGGTGAATTCCATTCCGGGGAACAGCTCGGTGAGTCATTGGGCATGAGCCGTGCCGCGATCAATAAGCATATTCAAACCGTTCGCGAGTGGGGGCTGGATGTCTTTACTGTACCGGGGAAAGGATACAGCTTGCCTGCTCCCATGCAGCTATTGGAGGCGGAACGCATTCTTAGAGGGCTGGACGACAAGCGAGTTACCGTGCTGCCGGTCGTAGACTCTACCAATCAATATTTGCTGGATCGTATCGAAACGCTGCAATCTGGCGACGCCTGCATCGCTGAGTACCAACTGGCCGGCCGCGGTCGTCGTGGGCGTCAGTGGGTTTCGCCGTTTGGCGCCAATTTATACCTGTCGATGTTTTGGCGATTGGAACAGGGGCCAGCTGCGGCGATGGGGCTGAGCCTGGTGATCGGCATGGTGATGGCGGAGGTCTTGCAGCGTCTTGGCGCTAAAGATGTGCGAGTCAAATGGCCCAACGATCTTTACCTGAACGATCGTAAATTGGCAGGGATCTTGGTCGAGTTGACGGGGAAAACCGGCGACGCGGCTCAGTTGGTCATCGGCGCCGGCATTAATTTGGCGATGCGGGATACCAATGCGAGTGGGATCAACCAAGGTTGGATCAACCTGCAAGAAGCCGGTATTAACATCGATCGTAATGAGCTGACCGCCACTCTGCTTAATGAATTGCGGCAGTCCTTAAAACAATTCGAGATAGATGGGCTGGCGCCATTCATTGGCCGTTGGCGCACGCTGGATAATTTTATCGACAGACCGGTCAAACTGCTGATTGGCGAGCGACAGATTGTGGGTATCGCCCGGGGTATCGACGCGCAAGGTGCACTCCTGCTGGAACAAGAAGGGGAAATCAAACCCTTTATCGGCGGAGAGATATCGCTGCGCAGCGCGGAATAGTGAGAAAAGACAAGGGGACGGCAGCGTCCCCTTGATCGTTCGGTAGGCTTATTTTCTTAAACGCACGCTTTCAACGGCATGGTTGGCGCTTTTGGTCATAATCAGGCTCGCGCGTTCGCGGGTAGGCAGTATGTTCTGCTGCAAATTCAATCCATTGATTTCATTCCATAATTGCGTGGCAATATTAATCGCCTCCGGTTCCGGCAATTTTGAATAATTATGGAAATAAGAATCAGGATTGGAAAATGCGCCCTGACGGAATTTCAGGAAACGGTTGATATACCAGCTTTGCAATAGCGTCTCCGGCGCATCGACATATATAGAGAAGTCGACGAAGTCGGAAACGAATACGCGATGCGGATCGTGAGGATAATCCATACCGCTTTGCAATACGTTAAGCCCTTCCAGGATAAGAATGTCCGGCTGTTCGATGACTTTATTACCTTCGGGCACAACGTCATAGATCAAATGGGAATAAACCGGGGCGGTGACACGTTTGGCGCCGGATTTCACTTCCGACACGAACTTCACCAGGCTATGCATATCGTAAGACTGCGGGAAGCCTTTTTTCTTCATCAAACCGCGTTCGTTCAGCACCTTGTTTGGATGCAAGAAGCCGTCGGTCGTGATCAGCTCAACGCTGCGGTGTTCCGGCCAGCGGCTCAGCAGCGCCTGCAACAGACGTGCGGTCGTGCTCTTGCCGACGGCTACGCTGCCGGCGATGCCGATGACATAGGGAATCTTTTGCCCGTCGGTGCCGAGGAATTGTTCCAGTACCGCCTGCCGGCGCAGGTTGGAACTGATATAGAAGTTCAACAGTCGTGACAGCGGCAGATAAATCTGCGCAACTTCTTCCAACGAGAGATCTTCGTTAATCCCTTTCAGTTTAACGATCTCTTCTTCCGACAACGTCAGCGGCACCGAATCTCGCAACGCAGCCCACTGGGTACGATCGAACTGTAGGTAAGGCGTTGCTAAAGATTGATCTCTTTTTATCATAAGCCAAATTCTGCCTGTTAACGCAGGTTGGGAAAGGCGCCGGACGCCAACTCCAGAGAATAAACAAGCTGCATATTATAGACAGCTTCGTTTTTGGCGTAGACTTTTTTCGCAAAAGTTGTCGATAGGCAGCAGTTTATGTCAATTGTGCGAAGCGGCGCGCAGTTGATAAAGCGGGGTTGCAAGGCGGTATCATGGAGTCAGGATACCGCCTGAAGGTTAGCTGGCGATAGCGCGTGAAGACGGGGTCACGGTGAACAGACGTTTGTAATAAATGACGGTTGAGTGGTAATAGCCATCGGGTCCGGCCGCATAGTCAGGCATTTCACCCAGGCAGCGATAGCCCAGACTGCGATAAAGTGCTTCTGCCGCCGAACCGGCCTGTGTATCCAGATACAGTAGCCCGCGCTGCTGTTGCAGTGCCGCTTGCTCCAACGTCTTCATTAGCGCCAGGCCTACGCCGTTGCGACGAGCGCGGCTATGAACCAGCAGTTTCACTACCTCCGCACGATTACGGCCATTCGGTTTCTGGCAGAGCTCGAGTTGAACGGTGCCAACGACGCCGCGTTCGTCGCGGGCAATCCACAATAGCAGCTCACCCTTGGCCAAGGCCGGACGCAGGCTGTGGAAGTAACTCTCGGCGTCTTCATGCGGGATTAAGGTGTCGTAGCCCACTGAAGCGCCGTGGGTGACCGCATCGGTCAACAGGCGAGCCAATTCATCGCGATAAATCGGGAGCGTAGCGGCGTTAATAGGCACTATTTTCATCGGTCATTCCTCCAGATATGGGGGTAATGAAGATAAGCAATAACTGCGCCAGAGCGATAAAAGGCATAGCCACGGCGAAAGGGCGAGGAATAAGTGTAGTTCACGCCACGAACCAGGGCAGCCATCCTCTTTTTGGTGCATCGATCCCGCTCACGGTTTACCGTCGTGGGTTACGTGTTTTGAGAAGCCCGACACGGAGAAAGGGGCGTTCAAAGCTTGCAAAAAGTGGATAAAATTGTAGAGAATGATTGCCGCAAGTGATGAATGTTTGCACGCCACAGGCTGCGAATTGCATGACAGCATGCAAAATTGACTGATTTATGAGCGAAAGTGCGCGTAAAGCAATTTTTTTGTTGCATAGGTCGCCCGCTCTACCTAGAATGCGCTGCACTTGATGCCGGCTTAGCTCAGTAGGTAGAGCAACTGACTTGTAATCAGTAGGTCACCAGTTCGATTCCGGTAGCCGGCACCATTCAAGTCACAAGTAGTTAAAATCTGGTGGGGTTCCCGAGCGGCCAAAGGGAGCAGACTGTAAATCTGCCGTCACAGACTTCGAAGGTTCGAATCCTTCCCCCACCACCAAATCTTGCCTTCGGCGATTAACTGAGATGCGATAAACACCGCAACGGTTGATGGCGGGAGGAGAGGGCGAAAGCCTTCGGCAAGGTTCGAGTTGTGCAGCGCGAGGCGCAGCCGGCCCGAAGGATACGAGCCGAGTGATGAACAATCCTGCTCTATCCCCAAAATTCTACAGAAAAATCAGGTAGCCGAGTTCCAGGATGCGGGCATCGTATAATGGCTATTACCTCAGCCTTCCAAGCTGATGATGTGGGTTCGATTCCCACTGCCCGCTCCAAGATGTGCTGATATAGCTCAGTTGGTAGAGCGCACCCTTGGTAAGGGTGAGGTCGGCAGTTCGAATCTGCCTATCAGCACCACTTCTTAATTTCTCGCCCCCTGATTTTCTTTCTGTTCTGGATTCAACGAGCAAATGCTTGGTTGATGTGGTGATACCACCGATTTATCCGTGTCTTAGAGGGACAATCGATGTCTAAAGAAAAGTTTGAACGTACAAAACCGCACGTTAACGTCGGTACTATCGGCCACGTTGACCACGGTAAAACTACCCTGACTGCAGCGATCACTACCGTTCTGGCTAAAACCTACGGCGGTTCTGCACGTGCTTTCGACCAGATCGATAACGCACCAGAAGAAAAAGCTCGTGGTATCACCATCAACACCTCTCACGTTGAGTATGACACCCCGACTCGCCACTACGCGCACGTTGACTGCCCAGGGCACGCCGACTACGTGAAAAACATGATCACCGGTGCTGCTCAGATGGACGGCGCGATCCTGGTAGTTGCTGCGACTGACGGCCCAATGCCTCAGACCCGTGAGCACATCCTGCTGGGTCGTCAGGTTGGCGTTCCTTTCATCATCGTATTCATGAACAAATGCGACATGGTTGATGATGAAGAGCTGCTGGAACTGGTAGAAATGGAAGTTCGCGAACTGCTGTCCGCGTACGACTTCCCAGGCGACGACCTGCCAGTGATCCGCGGTTCCGCGCTGAAAGCGCTGGAAGGCGAAGCTGAGTGGGAAGCGAAAATCATCGAACTGGCCGAAGCCCTGGACAGCTACATCCCAGAGCCAGAGCGTGCTATCGACAAGCCGTTCCTGCTGCCAATCGAAGACGTATTCTCCATCTCCGGTCGTGGTACCGTTGTTACCGGTCGTGTTGAGCGCGGTATCATCAAAGTTGGCGAAGAAGTTGAAATCGTTGGTATCAAAGACACCGTTAAGTCTACCTGTACTGGCGTTGAAATGTTCCGCAAACTGCTGGACGAAGGCCGTGCTGGTGAGAACGTAGGTGTTCTGCTGCGTGGTATCAAACGTGAAGAAATCGAACGTGGTCAGGTACTGGCTAAACCAGGCTCCATCAAGCCGCACACCCAGTTCGAATCTGAAGTGTACATCCTGAGCAAAGATGAAGGTGGTCGTCACACGCCATTCTTCAAAGGCTACCGTCCACAGTTCTACTTCCGTACTACTGACGTGACCGGTACCATCGAACTGCCAGAAGGCGTAGAGATGGTAATGCCAGGCGACAACGTGAACATGGTTGTAACCCTGATTCACCCAATCGCGATGGACGACGGTCTGCGTTTCGCAATCCGTGAAGGCGGCCGTACTGTAGGCGCTGGTGTTGTTGCTAAAGTTATCGCTTAATCGCTGATAAAGTTTGACGCGACACGCGGTAAAAGGGCATCATTTGATGCCCTTTTTCTACGCTGTGAACTAGAACCTATCTCATCAGCGATTTTGCAGTCATAATCATTGGTGAGATGGGCTCTTAAACCGTATTGACTGAATACGTCATGGCGTAAAACACCGGGATATCGCTAGTGCGGTATCCGATCGGTTTGGTTTGCCTCGCAATGCGAGGCAAAGTTGTTTGTTCTGAATCATCATTGTGACAGGTTGGTTTATGAGTGCGAATACCGAGGCTCAAGGGAGCGGACGCGGCCTGGAAGCGGCAAAGTGGCTGATCGTCGCCGTTCTGTTGGTTGTGGCTATTGTCGGTAACTATTACTACCGTGATTTAAGCCTGCCATTGCGCGCGCTGGCAGTTGTGCTGATCATCGCCGTTGCAGGTGCAGTGGCTCTGATGACCACCAAAGGCAAAGCTACCGTTGCGTTTGCCCGCGAAGCGCGTACCGAAGTACGTAAAGTGATTTGGCCAACTCGTCAGGAAACGCTACACACCACGTTGATCGTTGCCGCGGTAACCGCCGTGATGTCACTGATTCTGTGGGGGCTGGATGGTATTCTGGTCCGTCTGGTGTCGTTTATTACTGGCCTGAGGTTCTAAAATGTCTGAAGCTCCAAAAAAACGTTGGTACGTCGTTCAGGCGTTTTCCGGTTTTGAAGGTCGCGTAGCGCAATCGCTGCGTGAACACATCAAACTGCACGATATGGAAGAGCTGTTCGGCGAAGTGATGGTGCCTACGGAAGAAGTGGTTGAAATCCGTGGTGGCCAGCGTCGCAAGAGCGAGCGTAAATTCTTCCCTGGCTACGTGCTGGTGCAGATGGTGATGAATGACGCCAGCTGGCACCTGGTGCGCAGCGTACCGCGTGTCATGGGGTTCATCGGCGGTACGTCTGACCGTCCTGCGCCGATCAGCGATAAAGAAGTTGATGCGATCATGAACCGCCTGCAGCAGGTCGGTGACAAACCGCGTCCGAAAACGCTGTTCGAACCGGGCGAGCTGGTGCGCGTCAACGACGGCCCGTTTGCCGATTTCAACGGCGTGGTCGAAGAAGTCGATTACGAGAAGAGCCGCCTGAAAGTTTCCGTTTCCATCTTCGGCCGTGCAACGCCGGTGGAACTGGACTTCAGCCAGGTTGAAAAAGGCTGATCGAATAATCAGCAATAAGCGGTCCGTTGCCGCTTGTCAAAGGCGCGAAATTGAACTACAATTTCGCGCCTTTTGTTTTTAGATGCCTTGCCTGATGTTTGTCTGGCGAGGTTAAACACGGGGAGCCTCTCACGAGGCGATACTACCCAAACCGAGGAAATTTAAATGGCTAAGAAAGTACAAGCCTACGTTAAGCTGCAAGTTGCAGCTGGTATGGCTAACCCGAGCCCACCAGTGGGTCCAGCTCTGGGTCAGCAGGGCGTTAACATCATGGAATTCTGTAAGGCATTCAACGCTAAAACTGACAGCGTTGAGAAAGGTCTGCCGATTCCGGTTGTTATCACCGTTTATTCTGATCGCTCCTTCACTTTCGTTACCAAAACCCCGCCAGCAGCAGTTCTGCTGAAAAAAGCGGCTGGTATCAAGTCTGGTTCCGGTAAGCCGAACAAAGACAAAGTAGGTAAAGTGACCCGTGCTCAGGTACGTGAAATCGCAGAAACCAAAGCTGCGGACATGACTGGTTCTGACGTTGAAGCGATGACTCGCTCCATCGAAGGTACCGCTCGTTCCATGGGCCTGGTAGTGGAGGATTAAGAGATGGCTAAGCTGACCAAGCGCATGCGCGTGATCCGTGACAAAGTTGATGCTACTAAACAGTATGACATCACTGAAGCTGTTGCTCTGCTGAAAGAGCTGGCCACCGCTAAATTCGTAGAAAGCGTTGACGTTGCCGTTAACCTCGGCATCGACGCTCGTAAATCTGACCAAAACGTTCGTGGCGCTACCGTTCTGCCACACGGCACCGGTCGTTCCGTTCGCGTTGCCGTATTTACCCAAGGCGCTAACGCTGAAGCAGCGAAAGCTGCCGGCGCAGAGCTGGTAGGTATGGACGATCTGGCTGAGCAGATCAAGAAAGGCGAAATGAACTTCGACGTTGTTATTGCTTCCCCGGATGCAATGCGCGTTGTAGGTCAACTGGGCCAGATCCTGGGTCCACGCGGCCTGATGCCAAACCCGAAAGTGGGTACCGTTACTCCGAACGTTGCTGAAGCAGTGAAAAACGCTAAAGCAGGTCAGGTTCGCTACCGTAACGACAAAAACGGCATCATCCATACCACTATCGGTAAGGTTGATTTCGACGCAGACAAACTGAAAGAAAACCTGGAAGCCCTGCTGGTTGCGCTGAAAAAAGCAAAACCTTCTCAGGCGAAAGGCATGTACATCAAGAAAGTTAGCCTCTCCACCACCATGGGTGCTGGCGTTGCTATCGATCAAAGCGGTCTGTCTGCCGCAGCGAACTAATCGCACTTGCGATTATCGCTTTGACTTGGGGCCGAGATTTGTCTAGAATCTTATGCCCCAAGGTTTTGCTATTGGCTATGCCGTAGGCAAAACAAAGATTTTTCGGTTGGAGCCTGGCCTATCCAGGCCTCCGTCCAAGACCGCAGGTGTATCGCAAGATACTTAATCCTTCCTGCGTAGACGGTGACAGAGCCTAAGAAAATTTTTCTTTTTTATAAAAGAATGTCTTTGCTGGATTCTGCTCACCGTGTTAAGCCGCTCGGCGTGGCGTTTTACAAAGCGCCGAGTGAAGTGAGTTCCGGGGGATTTTCCCCGGCTAATCCAGGAGCAAAAAGCTAATGGCATTAAATCTTCAAGACAAACAAGCGATTGTTGCTGAAGTCAGCGAAGTAGCCAAAGGCGCGCTGTCTGCGGTTGTTGCGGATTCCCGCGGCGTTACCGTAGATAAAATGACTGAACTGCGTAAAGCAGGTCGTGAAGCTGGCGTTTACATGCGTGTTGTTCGCAACACCCTGATGCGTCGCGTAGTTGAAGGCACTCCATTCGAATGCCTGAAAGACACGTTTGTCGGTCCAACCTTGATTGCATTCTCTCACGAACACCCGGGCGCTGCTGCTCGTCTGTTCAAAGAGTTCGCGAAAGCGAATGCAAAATTCGAGGTTAAAGCTGCGGCCTTTGAAGGTGAGCTGATCCCAGCGGCGCAAATCGACCGCCTGGCGACGCTGCCAACTTACGAAGAAGCGATCGCACGCCTGATGGCAACCATGAAAGAAGCCGCTGCCGGCAAACTGGTTCGCACTCTGGCTGCAGTACGCGATCAGAAAGAAGCGGCGTAAGCCACTCTTTCTTAGCCTTTGCTAACGTATTTAAACTATTTCTGAATTTTAGGAACAATTGTTATGTCTATCACTAAAGACCAAATCCTGGAAGCAGTTGCCGCTATGTCCGTAATGGATGTTGTTGAACTGGTTTCCGCTATGGAAGAAAAATTCGGCGTTTCTGCTGCTGCTGCTGTAGCTGTAGCTGCTGGCCCAGCTGAAGCTGCTGAAGAGAAAACTGAATTCGACGTTATCCTGAAAGCTGCAGGCGCTAACAAAGTTGCTGTTATCAAAGCAGTGCGTGGCGCTACCGGCCTGGGTCTGAAAGAAGCTAAAGACCTGGTTGAATCTGCTCCAGCCGCTCTGAAAGAAGGCGTGAGCAAAGATGACGCAGAAGCTCTGAAAAAATCTCTGGAAGAAGCTGGCGCAGAAGTTGAAGTTAAATAAGCCAACCCTTCCGGTTGCAGCCTAGTCTTTTAGGCTGATGGCTGGTGACTTTTTAGTCACCAGCCTTTTTGCGCTGTAGGGCGCCAGTAGCGTTTCACACTGTTTGGCTGCTGGTTTCGCCTCCCAATGTTTGTTTCTATCGACGACTTAATATACCGCGGTCTTTGCACTACCAGGAGTTCTGGGGGAAGGCGCGATGAAATGGTTTAAGCGTGATAGCAAGAGATATTGCGGAAAGTGTTCCCGCTTTCCGGTCGACAAAACGGTGTTGCATGAACTGTCCCTAATCGGACGGACAGATTGGGTCACTGATCAGCGAGCTGAGGAACCCTATGGTTTACTCCTATACCGAGAAAAAACGTATTCGTAAGGATTTTGGTAAACGTCCACAAGTGCTGGACATACCATATCTCCTTTCTATCCAGCTTGACTCGTTCCAGAAGTTTATCGAGCAAGATCCAGAAGGGCAGTACGGCCTTGAAGCCGCATTCCGTTCTGTTTTCCCTATCCAGAGCTACAGTGGCAATTCGGAGCTGCAATACGTTAGCTACCGTCTTGGTGAGCCGGTCTTCGACGTCAAAGAGTGCCAGATCCGTGGTGTGACGTTCTCTGCACCGCTGCGCGTAAAACTGCGCCTGGTTATCTATGAGCGCGAAGCGCCTGAAGGTACGGTCAAAGACATCAAGGAACAAGAAGTCTACATGGGCGAAATTCCGCTCATGACCGAAAACGGCACCTTTGTGATCAACGGTACTGAGAGGGTTATCGTATCTCAGTTGCACCGTAGTCCTGGCGTATTCTTCGACAGCGATAAGGGTAAAACCCACTCCTCGGGTAAAGTGCTGTACAACGCACGCATCATCCCTTACCGCGGTTCATGGTTGGACTTCGAGTTCGATCCGAAAGACAACCTGTTCGTGCGTATTGACCGTCGCCGCAAACTGCCTGCGACCATCATTCTGCGCGCGCTGAACTACACCACTGAACAGATCCTCGACCTGTTCTTTGACAAGATCGTCTTCGAAATCCGCGACAACAAGCTGCAGATGGAGCTGGTGCCAGAGCGCCTGCGTGGTGAGACCGCTTCGTTCGATATCGAAGCCAACGGCAAGATCTACGTAGAGAAAGGCCGTCGCATCACCGCTCGTCATATCCGCCAGCTGGAAAAAGACGACATTCAGAGCATTGAAGTACCGGTAGAGTACATCGCGGGCAAAGTGGTCGCGAAAGACTATATCGATACCAATACCGGCGAACTGATCTGCGCAGCCAACATGGAGCTGTCGCTGGATCTGCTGGCCAAGCTGAGCCAGTCCGGCCACAAGCGCATCGAAACGCTGTTCACCAACGATCTGGACCACGGCGCGTACATCTCTGAAACGCTGCGTGTCGATCCGACCAACGATCGTCTGAGCTCGCTGGTAGAAATCTATCGCATGATGCGCCCTGGTGAGCCGCCAACGCGCGAAGCTGCCGAAAGCCTGTTCGAGAACCTGTTCTTCTCCGAAGACCGCTACGATCTGTCCGCGGTTGGCCGTATGAAGTTCAACCGTTCTCTGCTGCGCGACGAGATCGAAGGTTCGGGCATCCTGAGCAAAGACGACATCATCGAAGTGATGAAGAAGCTCATCGATATCCGTAACGGCAAGGGCGAAGTGGACGATATCGACCACTTGGGCAACCGTCGTATCCGCTCCGTCGGCGAAATGGCCGAGAACCAGTTCCGCGTAGGTCTGGTGCGTGTTGAGCGTGCGGTGAAAGAGCGTCTGTCTCTGGGCGATCTGGATACCCTGATGCCTCAGGACATGATCAACGCCAAACCGATTTCGGCGGCGGTGAAAGAGTTCTTCGGCTCCAGCCAGCTGTCCCAGTTCATGGACCAGAACAACCCGCTGTCCGAGATCACGCACAAGCGTCGTATCTCCGCACTGGGCCCGGGCGGTCTGACCCGTGAGCGCGCCGGCTTTGAAGTTCGAGACGTACACCCGACCCACTACGGCCGCGTGTGCCCAATCGAAACGCCGGAAGGTCCAAACATCGGTCTGATCAACTCCCTGTCCGTGTACGCACAGACTAACGAGTATGGCTTCCTGGAAACCCCGTACCGCCGCGTGCGTGACGGCGTGGTGACCGATGAAATCAACTACCTGTCTGCTATTGAAGAAGGCAACTTCGTTATCGCCCAGGCGAACTCCAACCTGGATGACGAAGGCCGCTTCGTAGAAGACCTGGTCACCTGCCGCAGCAAAGGCGAATCAAGCCTGTTCAGCCGCGACCAGGTTGACTACATGGACGTATCCACCCAGCAGGTTGTTTCCGTTGGTGCTTCACTGATTCCATTCCTGGAACACGATGACGCCAACCGTGCATTGATGGGTGCGAACATGCAACGTCAGGCCGTACCAACCCTGCGCGCCGATAAGCCGCTGGTCGGTACCGGTATGGAACGCGCTGTAGCGGTTGACTCCGGCGTAACCGCCGTTGCCAAACGCGGCGGTGTGATCCAGTACGTGGATGCTTCCCGTATCGTTATCAAAGTTAACGAAGACGAGATGTACCCGGGCGAAGCAGGTATCGATATTTACAACCTGACCAAGTACACCCGTTCTAACCAGAACACCTGCATCAACCAGATGCCGTGTGTGAATCTGGGTGAGCCAATCGAGCGCGGCGACGTGCTGGCGGATGGCCCATCGACAGACCTGGGCGAACTGGCGCTGGGCCAGAACATGCGCGTAGCGTTCATGCCTTGGAACGGCTACAACTTCGAAGACTCCATCTTGGTCTCCGAGCGCGTGGTGCAGGAAGATCGCTTCACCACCATCCACATCCAGGAACTGGCGTGCGTGTCTCGCGACACCAAGCTGGGGCCTGAAGAGATCACCGCCGACATCCCTAACGTGGGTGAAGCGGCGCTCTCCAAGCTGGATGAGTCCGGTATCGTGTATATCGGTGCTGAAGTGACCGGCGGTGACATCCTGGTCGGTAAGGTAACGCCTAAAGGCGAAACCCAGCTGACGCCGGAAGAGAAACTGCTGCGTGCGATCTTCGGTGAGAAAGCGTCTGACGTTAAAGACTCTTCTCTGCGTGTGCCGAACGGCGTTTCCGGTACGGTTATCGACGTGCAGGTCTTCACCCGCGATGGCGTGGAAAAAGACAAGCGCGCGTTGGAAATCGAAGAGATGCAGCTGAAGCAGGCGAAGAAAGACCTGACTGAAGAACTGCAGATCCTGGAAGCCGGCCTGTTTGCGCGTATCCACGCGGTACTGGTTGCCGGTGGCATCGAAGCCGACAAGCTGAGCAAGCTGCCGCGCGATCGCTGGCTGGAACTGGGCCTGACCGACGAAGAGAAGCAAAACCAGCTGGAGCAGCTGGCTGAGCAGTACGACGAACTGAAATCCGACTTCGAGAAGAAGCTGGAAGCCAAGCGTCGTAAGATCACTCAGGGCGACGATCTGGCGCCGGGCGTACTGAAAATCGTCAAGGTTTATCTGGCCGTTAAACGTCAGATCCAACCGGGTGACAAGATGGCGGGCCGCCACGGTAACAAGGGTGTTATCTCCAAGATCAACCCGATCGAAGATATGCCTTACGATGAAAACGGCACGCCGGTAGACATCGTACTGAACCCGCTGGGCGTACCATCACGTATGAACATCGGTCAGATCCTGGAAACCCACCTGGGTATGGCTGCGAAAGGCATCGGTGAGAAGATCAACCAGATGCTGAAGCAGCAGCAGGAAGTGGCCAAGCTGCGTGAGTTCATCCAGAAGGCCTACGATCTGGGCGACGACGTTTGCCAGAAAGTTGACCTGAACACCTTCAGCGACGACGAAGTGCTGCGTCTGGCAGAGAACCTGAAAAAAGGTATGCCGATCGCAACGCCGGTGTTTGACGGTGCGAAAGAGACTGAAATCAAGAAGCTGCTGGAAATGGGCGGTATCCCGACCTCCGGTCAGATCACGCTGTTCGATGGCCGTACCGGTGAGCAATTCGAGCGCCAGGTTACTGTCGGCTATATGTACATGCTGAAACTGAACCACTTGGTTGACGATAAAATGCACGCCCGTTCAACCGGTTCTTACAGCTTGGTTACTCAGCAGCCTCTGGGTGGTAAAGCGCAGTTCGGTGGTCAACGCTTCGGTGAGATGGAAGTGTGGGCACTGGAAGCATACGGCGCGGCTTATACCCTGCAGGAAATGCTCACCGTTAAGTCGGATGACGTTAACGGCCGTACCAAGATGTACAAAAACATCGTGGATGGCGATCACCGGATGGAGCCAGGCATGCCGGAATCCTTCAACGTACTGTTGAAAGAAATCCGCTCGCTCGGCATCAACATCGAACTGGAAGACGAGTAATCGTCATTCCGGCTCAGGCTCCCCGCCTAAGGGAGCCTGAGGGTGGTTGTTCAGGTCACACGGGTACCTACTGCGGTTGTGGGTGCCCAACAGGTTTAACTCCGACAGGAGCCAATCCGTGAAAGACTTATTGAAGTTTCTGAAAGCGCAAACTAAGACCGAAGAGTTTGATGCGATCAAGATTGCTCTGGCCTCGCCAGACATGATCCGTTCGTGGTCGTTCGGTGAAGTTAAGAAGCCGGAAACCATTAACTACCGTACGTTCAAACCAGAGCGTGACGGCCTTTTCTGCGCCCGTATCTTCGGGCCGGTAAAAGATTACGAGTGCCTGTGCGGTAAGTACAAGCGCTTGAAACACCGCGGCGTGATCTGTGAGAAGTGCGGCGTTGAAGTGACCCAGACCAAAGTGCGTCGTGAGCGCATGGGCCACATCGAGCTGGCTTCCCCGACTGCGCACATCTGGTTCCTGAAATCGCTGCCATCCCGCATCGGTTTGCTGCTGGATATGCCGCTGCGTGACATCGAACGCGTACTGTACTTCGAATCCTATGTGGTGGTCGAAGGCGGTATGACCAACCTCGAGCGTCGTCAGATCCTGACCGAAGAGCAGTATCTGGACGCGCTGGAAGAGTTCGGTGACGAATTCGACGCCAAGATGGGTGCGGAAGCCATTCAGGCCCTGTTGAAAAACATGGATCTGGAAGCCGAGTGCGAGCAGCTGCGTGAAGAGCTGAACGAAACCAACTCCGAAACCAAGCGCAAGAAGCTGACCAAGCGTATCAAGCTACTGGAAGCGTTCGTACAGTCCGGTAACAAGCCGGAGTGGATGATCCTGACCGTGCTGCCGGTACTGCCGCCGGATCTGCGCCCGCTGGTTCCGCTGGATGGCGGTCGTTTCGCGACGTCGGATCTGAACGATCTGTATCGCCGCGTGATCAACCGTAACAACCGTCTGAAACGCCTGCTGGATCTGGCTGCGCCGGACATCATCG
The DNA here is from genome assembly GCF_017309605.1 of Serratia ureilytica. Classification (NCBI taxonomy): domain Bacteria; kingdom Pseudomonadati; phylum Pseudomonadota; class Gammaproteobacteria; order Enterobacterales; family Yersiniaceae; genus Serratia; species Serratia ureilytica. The sequence continues at coordinate 4,777,844 of NZ_CP071320.1, read as the reverse complement.
TGCGCAACGAAAAGCGTATGCTGCAAGAAGCGGTAGACGCCCTGCTGGATAACGGCCGTCGCGGTCGTGCGATCACCGGTTCCAACAAACGCCCTCTGAAATCTTTGGCCGACATGATCAAAGGTAAGCAGGGTCGTTTCCGTCAGAACCTGCTCGGTAAACGCGTTGACTACTCAGGCCGTTCCGTTATCACCGTAGGTCCATACCTGCGTCTGCATCAGTGCGGTCTGCCTAAGAAGATGGCGTTGGAGCTGTTCAAACCGTTCATCTACGGCAAATTGGAGCTGCGTGGCCTGGCCACCACCATCAAAGCCGCCAAGAAAATGGTTGAGCGTGAAGAAGCCGTCGTTTGGGATATCCTGGACGAAGTGATTCGCGAACACCCGGTACTGCTGAACCGTGCACCAACCCTGCACCGTTTGGGTATCCAGGCGTTTGAACCGGTTCTGATCGAAGGTAAAGCGATCCAGCTGCACCCGCTGGTTTGTGCGGCATATAACGCCGACTTCGATGGTGACCAGATGGCCGTTCACGTACCGCTGACGCTGGAAGCCCAGCTGGAAGCGCGTGCGCTGATGATGTCCACCAACAACATCCTGTCCCCAGCGAACGGCGAGCCAATCATCGTTCCTTCTCAGGACGTTGTACTGGGTCTGTACTACATGACCCGCGACTGTGTTAACGCCAAAGGCGAAGGCATGGTGCTGAACGGTTCCAAAGAAGCTGAGCGTGTTTACCGCGCCGGCCTGGCGTCGCTGCATGCGCGCGTTAAAGTGCGTATCACCGAAGACGTCAAGAACGCCGAAGGCGAGTGGACCTCTCAGACCAGCATCATCGACACCACCATCGGCCGCGCCATCCTGTGGATGATCGTACCGAAAGGTCTGCCGTACGCGATCGTTAACCAGCCTTTGGGCAAGAAAGCGATCTCCAAGATGCTGAACACCTGTTACCGCATCCTGGGCCTGAAGCCGACCGTTATCTTTGCTGACCAGATCATGTACACCGGCTTTGCTTACGCAGCCCGTTCCGGCGCTTCCGTAGGTATCGACGACATGGTTATCCCGGCCAAGAAGGCGGAGATCATCGAAGAAGCGGAAACCGAAGTTGCCGAGATCCAGGAGCAGTTCCAGTCTGGTCTGGTGACCGCCGGCGAACGCTACAACAAAGTGATCGATATCTGGGCTGCCGCGAACGAACGCGTTGCGAAAGCGATGATGGAAAACCTGTCGGTAGAAGACGTGGTTAACCGTGACGGCGAAGTGGAACAGCAAGTTTCCTTCAACAGCATCTTTATGATGGCCGACTCCGGTGCGCGTGGTTCCGCCGCTCAGATTCGTCAGCTGGCCGGTATGCGTGGTCTGATGGCGAAGCCGGACGGCTCCATCATCGAAACGCCAATCACCGCGAACTTCCGTGAAGGTCTGAACGTACTCCAGTACTTCATCTCCACTCACGGTGCTCGTAAAGGTCTGGCGGATACCGCACTGAAAACCGCGAACTCCGGTTATCTGACCCGTCGTCTGGTTGACGTGGCGCAGGACCTGGTGGTGACCGAAGACGACTGTGGCACCCACGACGGCATCCTGATGACTCCGGTTATCGAAGGTGGCGATGTGAAAGAGCCGCTGCGTGAACGCGTTCTGGGCCGTGTGACGGCAGAAGACGTCCTCAAGCCGGGTACGGCGGACATTCTGGTGCCGCGCAACACCCTGCTGAACGAGAAGGCGTGTGACCTGTTGGAAGAGAACTCTGTCGACAGCGTTAAAGTCCGTTCCGTGGTGAGCTGTGAAACCGACTTCGGTGTGTGTGCAAACTGCTACGGTCGCGACCTGGCACGTGGCCACATCATCAACAAAGGTGAAGCCATCGGCGTTATCGCGGCACAGTCCATCGGTGAGCCGGGTACACAGCTGACGATGCGTACGTTCCACATCGGTGGTGCGGCATCTCGTGCGGCTGCTGAATCCAGCATTCAGGTGAAAAACAAGGGTAGCATCAAGCTGAGCAACGCGAAGTTCGTTATGAACGCCGCAGGCAAGCTGGTGATCACCTCGCGTAACACCGAACTGAAACTGATCGACGAATTCGGCCGTACCAAAGAAAGCTACAAGGTGCCTTACGGCGCCGTGATGGGCAAAGGCGACGGTGAAGAAGTTAACGGCGGCGAAACCGTTGCTAACTGGGATCCGCATACCATGCCGGTCATCAGTGAAGTCAGCGGCTTCATTCGCTTCGCCGACATGGTCGACGGCCAGACGATTACTCGTCAGACCGACGAACTGACCGGTTTGTCTTCTCTGGTTGTCCTGGACAGCGCAGAGCGTACCGGTAGCGGTAAAGACCTGCGTCCGGCACTGAAAATCGTTGACGCTAAGGGCGAAGACGTATTGATCCCAGGTACTGATATGCCTGCTCAATACTTCCTGCCGGGCAAAGCGATCGTTCAGCTGGAAGACGGCATTCAGATCGGTGCGGGTGATACCCTGGCGCGTATTCCTCAGGAATCCGGCGGTACCAAGGATATTACCGGTGGTCTGCCGCGCGTTGCCGACCTGTTCGAAGCGCGTCGTCCGAAAGAGCCGGCAATCCTGGCTGAAATCAGCGGGATTATCTCGTTCGGTAAAGAGACCAAAGGCAAACGTCGCCTGGTGATTTCTCCGCTGGACGGCAGCGACGCTTACGAAGAGATGATTCCGAAATGGCGCCAGCTCAACGTGTTCGAAGGCGAAGTGGTGGAACGTGGCGACGTCGTCTCCGACGGCCCAGAGTCTCCGCACGACATTCTGCGTCTGCGTGGCGTGCATGCGGTTACCCGCTACATCACCAACGAAGTGCAGGAAGTTTACCGTCTGCAAGGCGTTAAGATTAACGATAAGCACATCGAAGTTATCGTTCGTCAGATGCTGCGTAAAGGCACTATCGTTAGCGCTGGTGGCTCCGAGTTCCTGGAAGGCGAGCAGGCTGAAGTGTCTCGCGTCAAGATTGCCAACCGTCAGCTGGAAGCTGAAGGTAAGATCCCGGCAACCTTCTCGCGCGATCTGCTGGGTATCACCAAGGCTTCCTTGGCGACCGAGTCCTTCATCTCCGCCGCATCGTTCCAGGAAACGACGCGCGTTCTGACCGAAGCTGCCGTAGCCGGCAAGCGCGACGAACTGCGTGGCCTGAAAGAGAACGTCATCGTGGGCCGTCTGATCCCAGCCGGTACCGGTTACGCTTATCATCAGGATCGCATGCGTCGTCGTGCTCAGGGCGAAGCGCCGGTTGTTCCGCAAGTCAGCGCGGAAGAAGCGACCGCGAACCTGGCCGAACTGCTCAACGCAGGTCTGGGCGGCAGCGACGACGAGTAATCGTCATCCGCGCCGTGGGCCCGCTACGCCGGGCCCATCGCCAGATAAACCGCTCCCTCGGGGGCGGTTTTTTTTCGCCTCGCGCCGGGTTATGACAAACTTTGCTACTATGGTTACAGCAGAAATTGACCGGCGCTTTTTACCTGACAACCAAGGACAGTACGAAACATGGACAGCCTCATTACCTTCGAAAAACTGACGGCGAAACACCTGCCTTACCTGTATGAGATCCGCTTTTCCGTCGAAGAGAACCTGCTGCATCCGCATCAGATCCAGTATCTGCAGCGCAAGCAGGCGCTGGAAGACATCAACCAGGGCGGTGGCTGGATCTGCAAGTATGGCGAGGACTATGCCGGCGTTGGATTCGGGTTGTTCATCCCCGAACCGTTGATCGGCGGACTGTTCGTGAAGCCGGAATACCAATCAATGGGAATGGGTTCTGCCTTGCTGGCGCGCGTCACTGCCTGGATGTTTGAGCACGGCGCCGAAGCCATTCACTTAACCACCGATCCCGGCTCTAAAGCCGAAGGTTTTTATCAACATCACGGTTGGGATGTGATCGGGCGGGATGAGTTCGGTCAGGCGGAACTGGTGAAGCGCAAAGAGGGTGAATAATGAAAATCAAAGGATTGATGACGTTACTGCTGCTTTCGCTGTTCAGCGCACCGCTGTACGCGGTCGTTGACTCTTTTTACCTGAAGCCGGCGGACGGCGAGAAGATCAAGGTCACCCGACAGATGCTGGAGGCGATGCCGTCGCACACGATTAAAACCTCGACCAATTTCACCCCGGAAGAGGCGTTCACCGGCGTTGAGTTTTCGGAGCTGGTGAAAGCGTACCATCTGCAAGGGAAGTCGGTGCGCGCTTTCGCGTGGGACGACTATTCCTATTCGATGCCGATTGACGAGATGATTAAATATCGCGTGATTGTCGCCTATCTGCGCGGCGGTAAGCCGATCGACGTGGGGGAGCTGGGGCCATTCGCTATTATCTATCCGCGCGATCAATACCCCGAGCTGAATAACCTGGACGTGAACGCGAAAACCGTCTGGCAAGTCAAACGGCTGGAGATTAAATGAGATGAGCAAGAAACTGATCGGTACTCTTATCGCGTTGGTTGCCATCTTCTCCTTATTAATTTTGCTGATTGCCATTAACTTCGGTGGCGTAAAAGAGCGCTATAAGCAGATCGAACCCAATCTGGATAACTACTCGGTGGCCGAGATCCTGTTTCTGGCGTTTGAAAGAACCAAAACTGCGCTGCTGCTCAGTGAAAACGACGACTACGACGCTTTCCTGATCAAAAAGAAAATATTTTACTCGAAGATCCAAATCCTGGAGAGCCGCTCCACCTTCAGCGACTCTTTCTATTACGACGACGAATTTATCAAGAACGTCGCTCTGCTGAAGCAACAGTACCTAACGCTGGGCGATCTTTCCGTCGGTTTGCTGGCAGGGCGGAAAAGCAAGGCGGATATCCTCGCTTATATGGATGACATCGAGGGCACGTTGGTCGATATCCAGGAGATTATTTATCGGATACAAATTAAAAACTTCACCGAGGTTAAAGGCATCATCCAGGATAATTCGAGAAAAGCCGAGATGTTCGCCGTCTTATCGCTGATTTTGGTGTTCCTGATGATGTTCCTGGTGGTGAGAAACGCCTTCTCGTTAAAAGAGATCATCAAGAACAAGAACATCTTTATCTCATCCATCTACCATGAAATCGCCGGTTCGACGCAGGCCATCGTCATCGCCGCGGATATCATGGAGCACGAGCTGGCGCAGGAAGAGCTGAAAAAGGAAGCCCGCCTGATCTCCTACCACGGCAACAAGATCGCCGAACAAACGCGCGAGGTGATGGATTATTCGCGGTTTGAAATGGGGGAGGTGAACGTCAATATTTCCACCTTTCGGCTGCATGAGGTGGTGGACGATGCCATGACCAGTATCAGCGCCGGGCGCGGTAATCGCATCGTGGTGCGTCGTTCATCCTATGTTGGTTTGATTTGCTCCGACAAATATAAGCTCTACCGAATATTGGCCAATCTGCTCAGCAACGCGGACAAATTTACCCACCACGGCGCGATCATCCTTAACGTGAAGGTGTGCCATGGCAATCTGTATTTATGGGTAAAAGACAACGGCATCGGATTTAACGTTAATAATCTGGAACGGTTGTACAAGGCGTTCAATCAGGGAGTAGAAAGGGAAACGCGGCAGGGACTGGGGCTGGGGCTGACCATTATCAAGAATTATGTGACGACGCTGAAAGGCGCCATCAGAGTCAAATCCACCGAAGGCGTTGGTTCATCGTTTTTCATCCGCATTCCGGTCAAACTAATTAAAGAATAAATTCGACAGCAGCAGTGAGGAGATAATCAGCGGTTTGGTCGGTTTTTCCACCAGGTGCACGTCATAGTGCAGGATCATATCGCCGATATTCTTCTCATAGTGATTCAGCTGGCCGGTCAGAATGATGATGCGCGCGTGCGGATCGAGGGTGTCCTTTATTTTCTTCACGACGCGTTCTGAGGTTTCGCCGAAGTCCAACAGCCAGTCCAGAATAAACGCCTCAAAGGACTGTTGCTCAAGTGCGGCCAGCATGGCATCCGCCGTTTGAAAGGTCTCGGTCTCAATGCCGTAGCGGCAGGCGATTTTCTTCAACAGCTCGAGGATATCGCTGTCGTTGTCCAGGATCGCGATGCGCGGCGCCGGCAGAAAGTCTATCTTGTTGACTCTGTACAGCGGTACGTCGGCCTGCGTATCCCGGCTGGTATTGATGATGAAAAGATCATCTTTTTTGTAGGCGTAGGTTTCGTCGTCGTCCAGCTGTGTCACCGGGTGTTCGTCGACTTCAACCTTACAGCGTTTGTGAATGCTGTTCATGATAAAAACGCCGTTATGCGTTCTTTGGCCGGCGAATGGCTCGTTGAAGTACTGAAACACCTTTCTGACTTCGTCGAGGGTGATGCCCCTTTTACCATCTAGCTTCTGCTTGGCGCTGTTGTACTGAAGGTTCAGTATGTTGGCCATCGTGGAGGCATGTTTTCTGTCGCCAACCCCTTTCAGAGTGAGCAACGCGCTGATTGCATCGATGTAATTTGGCGTTTTCTTCATGACAACCTTGGCTTTTTTGATGTTGACCGCGAGCGTGGCAAATCTGCGCGAGGACCCGTGCTGGATTATAGATGATGCCCCGGAGGTTGCGGTGATATCAGTTTGATTTTCCTTGGCAAACTCAGAATACACTCGATATCAAATAAAAAAACACTCAAAAGACATTCACATTTAATCGTTTGTATGGTTAATTAGCGCACATACTGTGTGATTCGCGTCCTGGGGGGGTTGCCAGTCTCACAAAATAAACCGCCTGCTCTTGTCTGTAAGCAGGGAGCAGGCGGCAAAAAAACGCGACGGCCAACACCAGGGCCATTGGCAGTATCGGGGATTACCCCTCGAGTCACTTTTCGTCTCCGCATCGACTTTTTCCTCGTTCTGCCGTTCTCTGCCGCAACGGGCTCCATTGAAAAACACTCTGCATGAGTGCTGAACACCGCTATTCCCTCATCATGCCCGTCACCTGAGCCGATAAAACCGCCTGTTCGTGCGTGCCCTCAGGCGCAGGTTCCAGGATGGCCGTTGGTGAGGAACCGGAGTCGCGCAAGAGCGTCTGTGCGCGATCCGGGGTTGGATAAGGCGGGGCCATCAAGAGGGTAACGGCCCCGGCCGACACCGGGTTTGGCGGTCGGCAACGTCACTATAATCGGCGCGTTTGCCGGCGCCAGCGCCACCGTTCGGCATTGCGCGGCCGCTCCAGCGTTTTCTTCGCACGGCGGCAAACGTTGCCGCTTATTGCGCGCTGCGTCCCAGATAATCGTCCCAGTCTTTCCACACTGGCTGCAGCCCGGCGTTGCTGATGGCCTCGGCGACCTGCTGCGGCGTGCGGCCGTCGTGCGGCTCAAACTGTTCCAGCTCAGGCGGTACGTCGTCGGCATAGCCGCCGGGTTGCGTCTTGGATCCGGCGCTGACGCTATTGATCGCCACCGGGATCATATGATCGCGGAAGTACGGCGACTCCCGGGTAGACAGCGACAGCTCAACGTCCGGCGCGAACAGCCGGAAGGCGCAGATCAGCTGCACCAGCTGAGGCTCACTCATGATAGACGCGGGCTCAATGCCGCCGGCGCAGGGGCGCAGGCGTGGGAACGAGATCGAGTAGCGGCTCTGCCAATAGGTTTGCTGCAGGTAGAACAGGTGTTCCGCCAGCAGATAGCAGTCGGTTCGCCAGCTGTGGGACAGGCCGATTAACGCGCCGAGGCCGATCTTGTCGATCCCGGCGCGCCCCAGGCGATCCGGCGTGGCCAGGCGCCAATGGAAATCCTGCTTCTGGCCGCGCAGGTGGTGCTGCAGATAGGTGGCCGGATGGTAGGTTTCCTGGTACACCAGCACGCCGTCCAGGCCCAGCGTTTTCAGTTCGGCGTATTCCTCCTGCGCCAGCGGCTGCACTTCCATCATCAGCGAGCTGAAGTGGCGGCGGATCGCCGGAATGTGCTGGCGGAAATAGTCCATGCCGACCTTGGTCTGATGTTCGCCGGTGACCAGCAACAGATGTTCGAACCCCAGCGCCTTGATGGCTTCGCACTCGCGCGCAATCTCCGCCGCATCCAGCGTTTTGCGCTTGATGCGGTTGCTCATCGAAAAGCCGCAGTAGGTGCAGTCGTTGGCGCACAGGTTGGACAGGTACAGCGGCACATAGAAGCTGACGACGTTGCCGAACCGCTGACGGGTCAGCAACTGCGCGCGTTGCGCCAACGGTTCCAGATACGGCGCGGCCGCGGGGGAGATCAGCGCCATAAAGTCGTCGCGCGTCAGCTTGTCGGCGTTCAATGCGCGTTCCACGTCGCGCGCCGTTTTGCCGTTGATGCGCAGCGTAATGTCGTCCCAGTCCAGCTGTTGCCAGCGGCTACTGAAATCGTCGGTCATCACTGCGCCTCCTCTGGCTGGCTGAGGAAAGCGGTCAGCGGGCTGGACGCGACCGCGCCGCGCTGGCTGGAGCCTAATCCGGCGCTGCGTGCCAGCTCGCCGGCCTCCAGCGCCAGGCGAAATGCCCGCGCCATCTGCACCGGATCGCGCGCCACGGCGATGGCGGTATTCACCAGCACCGCGTCGGCGCCCAGCTCCATCGCTTCCAGCGCGTGGCTTGGCGCGCCGATGCCGGCGTCTACCACCACCGGCACCTTAGCTTGCTCGATGATGATTTCGAGGAAGTCACGGGTGCGCAGACCGCGGTTGGAGCCGATAGGGGCGCCGAGCGGCATCACCACTGCGCATCCCACTTCTTCCAGCCGTTTGCACAGCACCGGATCGGCGCCGCAGTAGGGCAGCACCACAAAACCGTCTTTCACCAGCGTTTCCGCCGCCTTCAGCGTTTCTATCGGATCCGGCAGCAGGTATTTCACATCGGGATGGATCTCCAGCTTCACCCAGTGGGTGCCGAGCGCTTCGCGCGCCAGTCGGGCGGCGAACACCGCTTCGGCGGCCGTTTTGGCGCCGGAGGTATTGGGCAACAGCCTGACGCCCAACTGTTGCAGCGGCGCCAAAATGGCGTCGTTGCCGCCGCGCAGATCGACGCGCTTCATGGCCATGGTCACCAGCTGTGAGCCGGAGGCCGCCAGCGCCTCCAACATCAGCGCCGGGGTGGCGAACTTGCCGGTGCCGGTGAACAGGCGCGAGGTAAAAGTGGTATCGGCGATTTTCAGCATGTCAGCCTCCGGCGATCGCTTGAAACAGCAAAATGTCGTCACCGTCCTGCACCTGATGGTCGGCCCAGTCGGCGCGTGGGATGATGGTTTGGTTGATCGCCAGCGCGGTGCCCGGCTGGTGGCGTTCCAGCTGGGTCAGCAGGGCGGCGACGCTGAGCGGCTGTGCCAGCTCCAGCGGTTGGTCGTTCAGACGGATCTTCATGCGGCGCCTCCGCAGACCGGGCAGGCGCGGGCCCGGCTCAGCTGCAGCGTGCTCCAGCTCTGCTGCTTGCCGTCGAACAGCCGCAGCTTGCCGCTGAGGGAGGAAGGAAGGCCGGCCAGCATCTTGATGGCCTCCAGCGCTTGCAGAGTGCCGATCACGCCCACCACCGGGCCGAGCACCCCGGCGGTGCGGCAGTTGCGCTGCGGTTCTTCCTGCTCCGGGTACAGGCAGGCGTAGCAGCCGTGCGCATAGGGCGGCTCGAGCACCAGCAGCTGGCCGCTGAAACCCACTGCGCTGCCGCTGATCAGAGGCTTGGCGGCGGCGATGCAGGCGGCGTTGACCTCATGGCGGGTCGCCATGTTGTCGCAGCAGTCCAGCACCAGATCGGCGCGGGCGACCGCGTCGCGCAGCGCTTGCCCTTGCAGCCGCTGCGCCAGCGGGATGGACTCCACCAACGGGTTCAACGCCTGCAGATGGCGTTGCGCCAGCGCCGCTTTGCCGGTGGCGGTATCGGCGCTGCGGTACAGGATTTGCCGCTGCAGGTTGGTGACGTGCAGCGTGTCGTCGTCGGCCAGCAGCAGCGTGCCGACCCCGGCGGCGGCCAGATACAGCGAAGCCGGGGACCCCAGCCCCCCCAGGCCGACGATCAGCACCGTGGCGCGCTTGAGTTTTTCCTGACCTTCCGGGCCGACATCCTCCAGCAGCAGCTGGCGGCTGTAGCGCAGGAACTCCCGATCGTTAAGCATCGTTCGGCTCCTTACCTTCGATCAGCCGCAGCAGTTCGGCCGTCGCCGCGCGCCAGTCCGGCGCCTGGGTGATGGCGCTGACCACCGCCACGCTGCCGACGCCGCACGCCAGCACCGCCGGTACGCGATCGATACTGATCCCGCCGATCGCCACCGTCGGGTAATCCGCCAAACCGGCGATGTGGCGTTTTAACTCCGCCAGCCCCTGCGGCGCCGAAGGCATGTCTTTGGTCTGGGTGGGGAAGATGTGCCCCAGCGCGATGTAGGAGGGTTTCACCGCCAGCGCGCGCGCCAGCTCGGCATCGTCATGGGTGGAAACGCCGAGCCGCAGCCCGGCGCGGTGAATGGCCGCCAGATCGGTGGTATCGAGATCTTCCTGGCCCAGATGCACGCCGTAGGCGCCGTGCTTGATCGCCAGCCGCCAGTAATCGTTGATGAACAGCCGCGCCTGATAACGCCGGCCCAGCGCGATGGCGGCGGCGATATCCTCTTCGACCTGCTCGTCCGGCAGATCCTTGATGCGCAGCTGGATCGTGGTAACGCTGGCCTCCAGCAGACGAGCGATCCATTCCACGCTGTCGACGACCGGGTAAAGCCCCAGTTTGTGGGGCGTCGCCGGGAAGGGCGTCGTGATATCAGTCATTGCTCGTCTCCTCCTGCAGATTGCCGGCGCTGTGATACAGCTCGCTGCCGCGGGCGCGGAACTCGGCGGACATTTTTTCCATGCCGGTCAGCTGCACCTCGATCGGTTTGGCGGCCTCTTGGGCGGCGGCGTAGTCGCGCACCTCTTGTGAAATCTTCATCGAGCAGAATTTCGGTCCGCACATCGAGCAGAAGTGAGCGATCTTGCCGGACTCCTGCGGCAGGGTTTCGTCGTGATAGGCGCGCGCGGTGGCCGGATCGAGCGCCAGATTGAACTGATCTTCCCAGCGGAATTCGAAACGCGCCTTGGACATGGCGTTATCGCGGATCTGCGCGCCCGGATGGCCTTTGGCCAGATCGGCGGCGTGGGCGGCGATCTTGTAGGTGATCAGGCCCTGTTTGACGTCCTCTTTATTCGGCAGGCCGAGGTGCTCTTTCGGCGTGACGTAACACAGCATGGCGCAGCCGAACCAGCCAATCATCGCCGCGCCGATGCCGGAGGTGAAATGGTCATAGCCCGGGGCGATATCGGTGGTCAGCGGGCCAAGGGTGTAGAACGGCGCTTCGTGGCAATGTTCCAGCTCTTCGGTCATGTTGCGGCGGATCATCTGCATCGGCACGTGGCCCGGGCCTTCAATCATCACTTGTACGTCGTATTCCCAGGCGATTTTGGTCAGCTCGCCCAGCGTATGCAGCTCGGCGAACTGGGCCTCGTCGTTGGCGTCCTGAATCGAACCGGGGCGCAGGCCGTCGCCGAGCGACAGCGAAACGTCGTAGGCGGCGCAGATCTCGCAGATTTCACGGAAGTGCTGATAGAGGAAGTTTTCCTGATGGTGCGACAGACACCATTTGGCCATGATCGAGCCGCCGCGCGACACGATGCCGGTCAGGCGTTTGGCGGTCATCGGCACGTAGCGCAGCAGCACGCCGGCGTGGATGGTGAAGTAATCGACCCCTTGTTCAGCCTGTTCCAGCAGCGTATCGCGGAACATCTCCCAGGTGAGGTTTTCCGCCACGCCGTTGACCTTCTCCAGCGCCTGGTAGATAGGCACGGTGCCGATGGGCACCGGGCTGTTGCGCAGGATCCACTCGCGGGTTTCGTGAATGTAGCGGCCGGTGGAGAGATCCATCACGGTGTCTGCGCCCCAGCGGGTGGCCCACACCAGCTTCTCCACCTCTTCTTCGATCGACGACGTGACCGCCGAGTTGCCGATATTGGCGTTCACCTTCACCAGGAAATTGCGGCCGATGATCATCGGCTCCGCCTCCGGGTGATTGATGTTGGCGGGAATGATGGCGCGGCCGGCGGCCACTTCCTGGCGCACGAACTCCGGCGTGATGTTGTCCGGCAGGTTGGCGCCCCAGCCCTGGCCCGGATGCTGGTGGCACAGCACCTCGCCGCGAATGCGTTCGCGCCCCATGTTTTCACGGATGGCGATGAACTCCATCTCCGGGGTGACGATGCCGGCGCGGGCATAGTGCAGTTGGGTCACGCACTTGCCCGGCAACGCCTTGCGCGGCAGCGGCAGATGTTCGAAGCGCAGGTGATCCAGCCCCTCGTCCGCCAGACGCTGTTGGGTGAAGCCGGAACTGGCGCCGCTCAGGGTCGCGGTATCGCCGCGCGCGTCGATCCAGCCGGCGCGCAGCTTGGCCAGGCCGGCGTGCACATCGAGCTCGGCCTGCGGATCGCCGTATGGGCCTGCGGTGTCATATACCGGGATCGCCTCGTTCTGTTCATACTGCGGGCTATCTTTGCTGCCGCCGACCAGGGTCGGGCTGAGCTGAATTTCGCGCATCGGCACCTGGATATCGCGGCGCGAGCCCTGCAGGTAGATGCGGCGTGAGTTTGGGAAAGCCATGCCTTGCAGCGTGTCGATAAACTGCTGGGCGGCTTCGCGTTGCGCTTTACGGGCGCGCGGTGGATTAACGTTAGACATAGCAAGTTCCTACCAGTGTGTTGGGTTGGGAAAGTTGCTTGTCTGGAGCTCGGAGGGAGTAATGATGGTGGCCGATAAGGCTGGACGCCCGCAAAGGGAAGGCCGTGCCTGTGGCGATAGATTACTCTTGTTCCCTTCGCGGGTATTAGCCCGATCAGGTTCCGCGGATCCCGAATTAACGGTCTCAGCCTGGCTGATTCGATGAACAAATCAGGCGCTAGGCACTCCGACAAGATGCCCCCCAGTATAGGAGGGATAAGAAAAAAAACTATAAAATTTTAACGCGCCGGATCCAGCGCCTGGTCCGGCAGCGGTTGCTGCGCGGCCTCCGCTTCCAACAGGATCAGCTTATCTTCCAGCGCAAAGCGCGCCGCCAGCGTTTCGCCGATATCCGACAAGGCCTGATGGAATTCCAGACAGACCTCCTGATCGATATCCACTTCGGTATAGCGATCGTGGAACGCCATGATCTGTTCGGTATTGGCCCATAGCTTGGGGTAGATGTTCACCGCCAGCGACATTTTCGGACTGGCTGCGCCTTCCACTTGTTTGATAATTCTGTCATAGATATGAAAATGCCCTGCTGAGAGGTAATCCACCAGGTTATGGCAAAAGTTCTCCAGCGCTTTTTCATTCAGCGGCGTATGCTTTTCTTTATTCGGTTTGAGGCCTACCAGCGTGCAGTAGGCGACCAGCAACTGCTTGCGGGCCTGAAGCCATTGATCAACTAATTCATTACTACCGCCAACGCGCTGAGTCAGCCTTTCCAAACGGTTGAGCATGTTTGACTCCGTGTAAGTAACAAAAGTAACCGGTAAGTTATTAAAATGTAACAAAGCCGATTTGTAGAGTGCCAGTGAAGCTGAGGTTGTGCAACAACGATATGGAACTTGCATTAACGGGCAATGAAAACGGCTGGTGGATCGTCAGCCATGAAAGCAAACTTTGGTTACCGAACGGTGAATTGCCGTCAGGAACGGCCGCCGTCCTCGGGCTGCAGGGCCACATGGCGCGCATCATCGGTGAGTGGGAGGGCGCGCCGGTCTGGCTGGTGCGCCAGGCGATGCCGCGGGAGATGGGATCGGTGCGTCAGCTGTTGGATCAGGATCGCGGTCTGTTCCAGCTTGCCGGGCGCGGCGTGCAGCTGGCGGATTTCTACCGCTCCCATCGCTTTTGCGGCTACTGCGGCCATGAGATGCATCTCAGCCGCACCGAAAGCGCCTGCCTCTGCGGCCACTGCAAAGAACGGTACTACCCGCAGATTGCGCCCTGCGTGATCGTCGCCATTCGGCGCGACGATCAGATCCTGCTGGCGCAGCACGTGCGCCATCGCGGCGGTATCCACACGGTGCTGGCCGGTTTCGTCGAAGTGGGCGAAACGCTGGAGCAGGCGGTGGCGCGCGAAGTGATGGAAGAGAGCAATATCGAAATCAAGAACCTGCGCTACGTCACTTCACAACCCTGGCCGTTCCCACACTCGCTGATGATGGCCTTTATGGCCGATTACCATCAGGGCGACCTTCGTCACGATCCCAAGGAGCTGCTTAACGCCGGCTGGTATCGCTACGACCAACTGCCGCTGTTGCCGCCGCCCGGCACCGTGGCGCGCCGGTTGATTGAGGACACCGTGGCGCTGTGCCGGGAAGAATAATGTACAATGGCCGGCAGATTATTAAGGGAGCCCCATAAATGACTGAGTTGAAGAACGATCGCTACCTGTGCGCGCTGTTGCGCCAGCCGGTGGATGTGACCCCCGTATGGATGATGCGCCAGGCCGGTCGTTATTTGCCGGAGTACAAGGCGACCCGCGCCCAGGCCGGTGATTTCATGTCGCTGTGCAAGAACGCGGAGCTGGCCTGTGAGGTTACGCTGCAGCCGCTGCGCCGCTATGCGCTGGACGCCGCCATTCTGTTCTCCGACATTCTCACCATTCCCGACGCCATGGGGCTTGGCCTGTACTTTGAAGCCGGCGAAGGCCCGCGTTTCAGCTCACCTATCACCTGCCGTGCCGACGTCGACAAACTGCCGGCGTTTGATCCGGAAGTGGAGCTGGGCTATGTGATGAACGCGGTGCGCACCATCCGCCGCGAGCTGAAGGGCGAAGTGCCGCTGATCGGCTTCTCCGGCAGCCCGTGGACGCTGGCTACCTATATGGTTGAAGGCGGGAGCAGCAAGGCCTTCACCAAGCTGAAAAAAATGATGTATGCCGAACCGGCCACGCTGCACCTGTTGCTGGACAAGCTGGCGGACAGCGTGATCCTGTACCTCAACGCCCAAATCAAGGCCGGCGCGCAGTCGGTGATGGTGTTCGACACCTGGGGCGGGGTGCTGACCGGGCGCGATTACCGCGAGTTCTCGTTGCACTACATGCACAAGATCGTCGATGGCCTGCTGCGTGAAAATGACGGCCGCCGCGTGCCGGTGACGCTGTTTACCAAAGGCGGCGGGCAGTGGCTGGAGGCGATGGCCGCTACCGGCTGCGATGCGCTGGGGCTGGACTGGACCACCGATATCGCCGACGCGCGTCGGCGCGTGGGCGACAAAGTGGCGCTGCAGGGTAATATGGATCCGTCGATGCTCTATGCTTCTCCGGCGCGCATCGCGGAAGAGGTGGAGACCATTCTGGCCGGTTTTGGCCACGGCAACGGTCATGTGTTCAACCTGGGCCACGGCATCCATCAGGATGTGCCGCCTGAGCACGCCGGCGCCTTCGTCGAGGCGGTGCACGCGCAGTCGGCGAAATACCACCGTTAAGGATTCGATGTGACCGATATGCAGGTCCTGCGCGCCGAACAGCTGCGGCGCGCTGCTGAAGTCATTCGCTACGACGATCTGCCGGCCGAACCGCCGGCCTTCATCGCCGGCGCCGACGTGGGCTTCGAGCAGGAGGGGGCGGTGACGCGTGCCGCTATCGCCATACTGCGCTATCCGTCGCTGGAGCTGGTGGAATATCAGGTGGCGCGCATCGCCACCGTCATGCCTTATATTCCGGGCTTCCTGTCGTTTCGCGAATACCCGGCGCTGTTGGCCGCCTGGGCACAGCTGCGGCAAAAGCCGGGGCTGATCTTCGTCGATGGGCATGGCATTTCACATCCGCGGCGCCTCGGCGTCGCCAGCCATTTCGGCCTGCTGGTCGATGTACCGACCATCGGCGTGGCCAAGAAGCGCCTGTGCGGCAAATTCGCGCCGCTGGAGGCCGCCGTCGGCGCGCTGGCACCGTTGGAAGATAAGGGGGAACAGCTGGGCTGGGTATGGCGCAGCAAGGCGCGCTGCAACCCGCTGTTCATCTCTACCGGTCACCGCGTGGGCGCCGACAGCGCGCTGGCGTGGGTGCAGCGCTGTATGGCGGGCTACCGTTTGCCGGAGCCGACCCGCTGGGCCGACGCCATCGCTTCGCGCCGTCCGGCGTTTCAGCGTTGGTTACAGCAGCATCCGGAGGTGTCGCCATGAGCGATTTCGGGTACACTGCGCCGCAGATAACGCGTAAGAGAGTAAAGCATGCTACGTAACCCGATTCATTTACGTCTGGAACGGCACGAGGCTTGGCAACATTTGACCTTTATGGCCAGTTTGTGCGAGCGTATGTACCCGAATTACCAGATGTTCTGCAAACAGACCGAGTTCGGCGATCCGGCGATTTATCGCCGCATTCTGGATTTGGTGTGGGAAACGCTGGTGGTGAAGGACGCCAAGGTCAACTTCGACAGCCAGCTCGAGAAGTTGGAAGAGGCGATTCCGTCGGCGGAAGATTACGATCTTTACGGCGTTTACCCGGCAATTGATGCCTGTATCGCATTAGGGGAACTGATCCATTCGCGGCTCGGCGGGGAGACGCTGGAGCACGCCATCGCCATCAGCGAAACATCGATTCGCACCGTGGCGATGTTGGAAATGACTCAAGCCGGTAGGGAAATGACCGACGAAGAGTTGGGAAGTTTGCCTGCGGTAGAGGAAGAATGGGACATTCAATGGGAAATTTTCCGCCTGTTGGACGCCTGTGAAGAGCGCGATATAGACCTGATCAAGGGGCTGCGATCCGACCTGCGAGAGGCCGGTGTCAGCAACATCGGGATAAATTTAGCGCAATAAGGCAACAAAACGTGATTTAACGCCTGATTTGTCATGCCTTAAGGCTTCACATCCGCACCCTGTCTGGTCTACATTTGGGGGGCGTAAAAAAAGTGGCTATCGGTGCGTGTATGCAGGAGAGTGCTGTCAATCGGCATATCCGTCGCACTCGATGCTTTGCAAACGATAAACACACTGTAAGGATAACTTATGAACAAGACTCAACTGATTGATGTAATCGCGGACAAGGCTGACCTTTCCAAAGCACAAGCTAAACTGGCTCTGGAATCCACCCTGGCTGCTATTACTGAGTCTCTGAAAGAAGGTGATGCAGTACAATTGGTTGGCTTCGGTACTTTCAAAGTAAACCATCGTAGCGAGCGCACTGGCCGCAACCCACAGACTGGCAAAGAAATCAAAATCGCAGCAGCCAACGTGCCTGCGTTCGTTTCTGGCAAAGCACTGAAAGACGCTGTTAAATAAGACCGCGCCTCGGTGAAAAGATTAAACAGAGGGGCGATGGCGCCCCTTTTGTTTACTCGTCGGGTGCTCATGGCCGCCGGCATCGCCCTCGGTCTGAGCGCCTGCAGTTTCCATTCCGATATTCCCAGCTTTACCGCCAGCGGCTTTGTGGCCGATCAAGGCGTGATACGCCTGTGGCGTAAAGACGATGAGCAACATCGCCCGCAGGTGCTGGTCAGCGTCTATAGTCCCTACCGCGGACCGGGTACCATCACCACGCTGTACACCTATCAGGGCGACGTGCTGCGCCAAATCAAACGCAACGACGCCGACGGCGATCGAGATTCCATTCAACTGCGCTTTGCCGACGACGGCACGGTGAGCTTTATGCAGCGCCAGCTGGCGACACGCCGCGAACCGTTGACCCGCGATGAAATCGCCCTGTATCAATATCAGGCGCGACGTATCCTCGAAGTCAGCAATGCGCTGCGCGCCGGCAAGGTCAAATTGCTGCAGGGGCGTTGGTTGCAGGGCGAAGTGCAAACCTGCGACGGGCAGCGCTTAAAACCCGGGTTGGATGCCTCCGCCATCGCCTGGATCGAAAAACGCGCCCGCAGCAGCAGCCGGCCGGTGAGCGTCGCCTGGTTGGAAGCGCCGGAAGGCAGCGAGCTGCTGCTGGTAGCAAACGACGACTTCTGCAGCTGGGAACCGAAAGAAGACCAGCTATAAAAAAGGCCCCGCGCTGCGGAGCCTCTTGTCATGACCTTATCAGGTCGAATCACTTGCCGCGCGCAATCGCGCGATAACCGATATCTTTGCGGCAGAAGCTGCCCGGCCACTGGATGCCTTCCGCCAGCTGATAGGCGCGTTGTTGCGCCTGCGCCACGGTGTCGCCCAGCGCCGTCACGCACAGAACGCGACCGCCGCTGGTGACGACGTCATCGCCCTGCAGGCGCGTGCCGGCATGGAAGACCTTACCGTCGGCGCTTTCCTGTTGCGGCAGCCCCTGGATCACCTCGCCGTTGCGATAGTCACCCGGATAACCGCCGGCCGCCAGCACCACGCCGAGCGCGGGGCGCTCGTCCCAGTCGGAGGTTTTCTCGTTCAGGCGACCTTCGGCGCCCGCCAGGCACAGTTCCACCAGATCGGAACGCAGGCGCAGCATGATCGGCTGGGTTTCCGGATCGCCGAAACGACAGTTGAATTCGATCACCTTCGGCTGGCCGTCGGCGGCGATCATCAGGCCGGCGTAAAGGAAGCCGACGTAGGTGTTGCCTTCCGCCGCCATGCCGCGCACCGTCGGCCAGATCACCTGGTCCATGGCGCGCCGGTGGATTTCGTCGGTCACTACCGGTGCGGGAGAATAGGCGCCCATGCCGCCGGTGTTCGGGCCGGTGTCGCCGTCGCCGACGCGCTTGTGGTCCTGGCTGGTGGCCATCGGCACCACGTTCTCGCCGTCGACCATCACGATGAAGCTGGCCTCTTCACCGTCAAGGAACTCTTCCACCACGATGCGATGACCGGCGTCGCCGAAGGCGTTGCCGGCCAACATGTCGCGCACCGCCTCTTCCGCTTCCTGCAGCGTCATCGCGACGATCACGCCTTTACCGGCCGCCAGGCCATCGGCCTTGATGACGATCGGCGCGCCTTTGCTGCGCACGTAGGCCAGCGCCGGCTCCACGTCGGTGAAGTTTTCATATTCGGCGGTCGGGATGCGGTGGCGCGCCAGGAAATCCTTAGTGAAAGCTTTGGAGCCTTCGAGCTGCGCGGCGGCCTGCGTCGGGCCGAAGATTTTCAGACCGGCGGCCTGGAAGGCGTCGACCACGCCAATCACCAGCGGGGCTTCCGGCCCGACGATGGTCAGACCGATGTCATGGCTCTGGGCGAAAGCGACCAGGGCGGGGATATCGGTGGCGGCGATCGCCACGTTCTCCAGATTGGCTTCCAGCGCGGTACCGGCATTGCCCGGCGCAACGTAGACTTTATCCGCCAGCGGAGACTGGGCGGCTTTCCAGGCCAGCGCGTGTTCGCGCCCGCCGTTGCCGATAATCAAAATGTTCATCAGGGGCTCCACGAATGGCGTGCGCCGGAGCGCACGCGGCAAAAGGAATTAATGGCGGAAATGACGCATGTCGGTGAAGATCATCGCGATGCCGTGTTCGTTGGCGGCGGCGATTACTTCGTCGTCGCGGATCGAGCCGCCAGGCTGGATCACGCAGGTGATGCCGACTGCAGCTGCGGCATCGATGCCGTCACGGAACGGGAAGAAGGCGTCGGAGGCCATGGCGGATCCTTTCACTTCCAGCCCTTCGTCGCTCGCTTTGATGCCGGCGATCTTGGCGGAATAAACGCGGCTCATCTGGCCGGCGCCTATGCCGATGGTCATGTTGTCACGTGCATAAACGATGGCGTTGGATTTCACGAACTTGGCCACTTTCCAGCAGAACAGCGCGTCACGCAGTTCCTGTTCGGTCGGTTGGCGCTCGGATACCACGCGCAGATCGGCGGCGGTCACCATGCCGAGATCGCGATCCTGTACCAGCAGCCCGCCGTTGACGCGCTTGAAGTCCAGCCCCGCCACGCGTTGCTGCCACTGGCCGCAGGCCAGCACGCGCACGTTCTGTTTGGCGGCCAGCAGGGAGCGCGCTTCCTGAGTGACGTTTGGCGCGATGATCACTTCCACGAACTGGCGGCTGATGATCGCCTGCGCGGTGGCGGCGTCCAGCTCGCGGTTAAAGGCGATGATGCCGCCGAAGGCGGAAGTCGGGTCGGTTTGGTAAGCGCGCTCATAGGCGGC
Organism: Serratia ureilytica; assembly: GCF_017309605.1. Taxonomy (NCBI): domain Bacteria; kingdom Pseudomonadati; phylum Pseudomonadota; class Gammaproteobacteria; order Enterobacterales; family Yersiniaceae; genus Serratia; species Serratia ureilytica. The sequence goes on along the minus strand of NZ_CP071320.1, from coordinate 4,757,875 downwards.
GAGGATGTCGTCGCCGATCGCCACGCCGCAAGGGTTGGCGTGCTTGACGATCACGCAGGCCGGTTCGGCAAACTCTTTCACGCATTCCAGCGCGGCGTCGGTATCGGCGATGTTGTTATAGGACAGCGCTTTGCCCTGCAGCTGCTCGGCGGTCGCGACGGACGCTTCCTTTACCTCTTCTTCTATATAGAAGGCGGCTTGCTGGTGGCTGTTCTCACCGTAACGCATATCCTGCTTCTTGATGTAGTTGAGGTTCAGGGTACGAGGGAAGCGGCCGGACGGCTGTTCGGTCTCGCCGTGGTACGCCGGCACCAGCGCGCCGAAGTAGTTGGCGATCATGCTGTCGTAGGCGGCGGTGTGTTCGAAAGCCTTGATGGCGAGATCGAAGCGGGTGGCATAGCGCAGCGAGCCGTCGTTGTTGTCCATCTCGGTAATGATGGCGGCGTAGTCGCTGCTCTTCACCACGATGGCGACGTCTTTATGGTTCTTGGCGGCGGAGCGCACCATGGTCGGGCCGCCGATATCGATATTTTCGACCGCGTCTTCCAGCGAGCAATCTGGGCGCGCCACGGTTTGGGCGAACGGGTACAGATTGACGACCACCATGTCGATAGGCTGGATGTCATGCTGATTCATGACCGTGTCGTCCTGGCCGCGGCGGCCGAGGATACCGCCGTGAACTTTCGGGTGCAGGGTCTTAACTCGTCCGTCCATCATCTCCGGGAAGCCGGTGTAGTCGGAAACTTCGGTAACGGGCAGACCGGTGTCTGCCAGCAGGCGGGCGGTGCCGCCGGTGGAGAGCAGTTCAACGCCGCGCTGGGAAAGCGCTTCGGCGAATTCAACGATACCGGCTTTGTCAGACACGCTGAGCAGAGCCCGGCGGATTGGACGAGGTTGTTGCATGGTTTTATCCCTTGGCTTTGAGTCGCAATTAAAGAGCGTTACGTGAATGTCCACCTCGTTCTCTCTATAAAGCGCGGTTTTCTGCCTTATAAAGGGAGGGACAGGCACAAATTCAGGTAACGCCCCCGTAAAAAGGGGGATCGTTTCGTCGCGGGGAATTGTAGCGAAAACGTTTGCGTGGCGCTCGTAAATTTTCCGTACAAATCGCATCTGTGGATAACACTGTGTGCAAGTGGGTATAAAGCGGGGTTTTGCTGTGGAATGCAGCTAACGATCGTTTTTGCTGAAAATACCTGTTGCGGCCTGCGAGGAACTCCCTATAATGCGCCTCCATCGACACGGAACATGTGAACAACTTCACAGAGTCTCCGGGGGTCGCAGAGAAAAAATCCTGAAAATTAGGGTTGACTCTGAAAGAGGAAAGCGTAATATACGCCGCCTCGAGTTAGCAAGCGAAAGCGCCTAACTCACTGCTCTTTAACAATTTATCAGACAATCTGTGTGGGCACTCCACAAGACGATATCCAGCATCTTCGGATGCAAAAAAATATCAAGTCTTGAAGAGTGACTAACTGAAGTAAAATTCATGCAGTAAATCTTTGAGCATCGCTTCTCGAGTGGAAGCAAATCAAGCTTTTAATTGAAGAGTTTGATCATGGCTCAGATTGAACGCTGGCGGCAGGCTTAACACATGCAAGTCGAGCGGTAGCACAGGGGAGCTTGCTCCCCGGGTGACGAGCGGCGGACGGGTGAGTAATGTCTGGGAAACTGCCTGATGGAGGGGGATAACTACTGGAAACGGTAGCTAATACCGCATAACGTCGCAAGACCAAAGAGGGGGACCTTCGGGCCTCTTGCCATCAGATGTGCCCAGATGGGATTAGCTAGTAGGTGGGGTAATGGCTCACCTAGGCGACGATCCCTAGCTGGTCTGAGAGGATGACCAGCCACACTGGAACTGAGACACGGTCCAGACTCCTACGGGAGGCAGCAGTGGGGAATATTGCACAATGGGCGCAAGCCTGATGCAGCCATGCCGCGTGTGTGAAGAAGGCCTTCGGGTTGTAAAGCACTTTCAGCGAGGAGGAAGGTGGTGAACTTAATACGTTCATCAATTGACGTTACTCGCAGAAGAAGCACCGGCTAACTCCGTGCCAGCAGCCGCGGTAATACGGAGGGTGCAAGCGTTAATCGGAATTACTGGGCGTAAAGCGCACGCAGGCGGTTTGTTAAGTCAGATGTGAAATCCCCGGGCTCAACCTGGGAACTGCATTTGAAACTGGCAAGCTAGAGTCTCGTAGAGGGGGGTAGAATTCCAGGTGTAGCGGTGAAATGCGTAGAGATCTGGAGGAATACCGGTGGCGAAGGCGGCCCCCTGGACGAAGACTGACGCTCAGGTGCGAAAGCGTGGGGAGCAAACAGGATTAGATACCCTGGTAGTCCACGCTGTAAACGATGTCGATTTGGAGGTTGTGCCCTTGAGGCGTGGCTTCCGGAGCTAACGCGTTAAATCGACCGCCTGGGGAGTACGGCCGCAAGGTTAAAACTCAAATGAATTGACGGGGGCCCGCACAAGCGGTGGAGCATGTGGTTTAATTCGATGCAACGCGAAGAACCTTACCTACTCTTGACATCCAGAGAACTTTCCAGAGATGGATCGGTGCCTTCGGGAACTCTGAGACAGGTGCTGCATGGCTGTCGTCAGCTCGTGTTGTGAAATGTTGGGTTAAGTCCCGCAACGAGCGCAACCCTTATCCTTTGTTGCCAGCGGTTCGGCCGGGAACTCAAAGGAGACTGCCAGTGATAAACTGGAGGAAGGTGGGGATGACGTCAAGTCATCATGGCCCTTACGAGTAGGGCTACACACGTGCTACAATGGCATATACAAAGAGAAGCGACCTCGCGAGAGCAAGCGGACCTCATAAAGTATGTCGTAGTCCGGATTGGAGTCTGCAACTCGACTCCATGAAGTCGGAATCGCTAGTAATCGTAGATCAGAATGCTACGGTGAATACGTTCCCGGGCCTTGTACACACCGCCCGTCACACCATGGGAGTGGGTTGCAAAAGAAGTAGGTAGCTTAACCTTCGGGAGGGCGCTTACCACTTTGTGATTCATGACTGGGGTGAAGTCGTAACAAGGTAACCGTAGGGGAACCTGCGGTTGGATCACCTCCTTACCTAAAGATATTAGTTCGAGTGGCGTGCTCACACAGATTGTCTGATAGAAAGTAACGAGCAGAAATACCTTTATAGGCTTGTAGCTCAGGTGGTTAGAGCGCACCCCTGATAAGGGTGAGGTCGGTGGTTCAAGTCCACTCAGGCCTACCACTTCTTGTAAGTGGAAAAGGTACTGCACGTGACTGTATGGGGCTATAGCTCAGCTGGGAGAGCGCCTGCCTTGCACGCAGGAGGTCAGCGGTTCGATCCCGCTTAGCTCCACCATATAGTCCGGTATTGAATACTTCAGAGTATATTGGCGACAGTATGCTGCGAAGTATTTTGCTCTTTAACAATCTGGAACAAGCTGAAAATTGAAACATGACGGCTGAAATTTATCCCTCCGTAGATGTACTGGGATGAAGAGTAACCTGTCATAGAGTCTCTCAAATGTTTGCAGCGCGAATGATGGAAACATCTTCGGGTTGTGAGGTTAAGTGACTAAGCGTACACGGTGGATGCCTAGGCAGTCAGAGGCGATGAAGGGCGTGCTAATCTGCGAAAAGCGTCGGTAAGGTGATATGAACCGTTATAACCGGCGATACCCGAATGGGGAAACCCAGTGTGTTTCGACACACTATCATGTCATGAATACATAGTGGCATGAGGCGAACCGGGGGAACTGAAACATCTAAGTACCCCGAGGAAAAGAAATCAACCGAGATTCCCCCAGTAGCGGCGAGCGAACGGGGAGGAGCCCAGAACCTGAATCGGCTTGTGTGTTAGTGGAAGCGTCTGGAAAGTCGCGCAGCAAAGGGTGATAGCCCCGTACACTAAAATGCACAGGTCGTGAGTTCGATGAGTAGGGCGGGACACGTGACATCCTGTCTGAATATGGGGGGACCATCCTCCAAGGCTAAATACTCCTGACTGACCGATAGTGAACCAGTACCGTGAGGGAAAGGCGAAAAGAACCCCGGCGAGGGGAGTGAAATAGAACCTGAAACCGTGTACGTACAAGCAGTGGGAGCACCTTCGTGGTGTGACTGCGTACCTTTTGTATAATGGGTCAGCGACTTATATTTTGTAGCAAGGTTAACCGTATAGGGGAGCCGTAGGGAAACCGAGTCTTAACTGGGCGATTAGTTGCAAGGTATAGACCCGAAACCCGGTGATCTAGCCATGGGCAGGTTGAAGGTTGGGTAACACTAACTGGAGGACCGAACCGACTAATGTTGAAAAATTAGCGGATGACTTGTGGCTGGGGGTGAAAGGCCAATCAAACCGGGAGATAGCTGGTTCTCCCCGAAAGCTATTTAGGTAGCGCCTCGTGAACTCATCTTCGGGGGTAGAGCACTGTTTCGGCTAGGGGGCCATCCCGGCTTACCAAACCGATGCAAACTCCGAATACCGAAGAATGTTATCACGGGAGACACACGGCGGGTGCTAACGTCCGTCGTGAAGAGGGAAACAACCCAGACCGCCAGCTAAGGTCCCAAAGTCATGGTTAAGTGGGAAACGATGTGGGAAGGCATAGACAGCCAGGATGTTGGCTTAGAAGCAGCCATCATTTAAAGAAAGCGTAATAGCTCACTGGTCGAGTCGGCCTGCGCGGAAGATGTAACGGGGCTAAACCATGCACCGAAGCTGCGGCAGCGACGCTTAGCGTTGTTGGGTAGGGGAGCGTTCTGTAAGCCGTTGAAGGTGGCCTGTGAGGGTTGCTGGAGGTATCAGAAGTGCGAATGCTGACATAAGTAACGATAAAGCGGGTGAAAAGCCCGCTCGCCGGAAGACCAAGGGTTCCTGTCCAACGTTAATCGGGGCAGGGTGAGTCGACCCCTAAGGCGAGGCTGAAAAGCGTAGTCGATGGGAAACAGGTTAATATTCCTGTACTTGGTGTTACTGCGAAGGGGGGACGGAGAAGGCTAGGCTAGCCGGGCGACGGTTGTCCCGGTTTAAGCGTGTAGGGGGTGTGACCTGGTAAATCCGGTTGCATGCTAACCCTGAGGCGTGATGACGATGCACTACGGTGCAGAAGTAGTTGATGCCCTGCTTCCAGGAAAATCCTCTAAGCTCCAGGTAACATTAAATCGTACCCCAAACCGACACAGGTGGTCAGGTAGAGAATACCAAGGCGCTTGAGAGAACTCGGGTGAAGGAACTAGGCAAAATGGTGCCGTAACTTCGGGAGAAGGCACGCTGGCATGTAGGTGAAGTCCCTTGCGGATGGAGCTGAAGCCAGTCGAAGATACCAGCTGGCTGCAACTGTTTAATAAAAACACAGCACTGTGCAAACACGAAAGTGGACGTATACGGTGTGACGCCTGCCCGGTGCTGGAAGGTTAATTGATGGGGTCAGCCGCAAGGCGAAGCTCTTGATCGAAGCCCCAGTAAACGGCGGCCGTAACTATAACGGTCCTAAGGTAGCGAAATTCCTTGTCGGGTAAGTTCCGACCTGCACGAATGGCGTAATGATGGCCAGGCTGTCTCCACCCGAGACTCAGTGAAATTGAACTCGCTGTGAAGATGCAGTGTACCCGCGGCAAGACGGAAAGACCCCGTGAACCTTTACTATAGCTTGACACTGAACATTGAGCCTTGATGTGTAGGATAGGTGGGAGGCTTTGAAGCGTGGACGCCAGTCTGCGTGGAGCCATCCTTGAAATACCACCCTTTAATGTTTGATGTTCTAACTCGGCCCCGTGATCCGGGGTGAGGACAGTGTCTGGTGGGTAGTTTGACTGGGGCGGTCTCCTCCCAAAGAGTAACGGAGGAGCACGAAGGTTAGCTAATCACGGTCGGACATCGTGAGGTTAGTGCAAAGGCATAAGCTAGCTTGACTGCGAGAGTGACGGCTCGAGCAGGTACGAAAGTAGGTCTTAGTGATCCGGTGGTTCTGAATGGAAGGGCCATCGCTCAACGGATAAAAGGTACTCCGGGGATAACAGGCTGATACCGCCCAAGAGTTCATATCGACGGCGGTGTTTGGCACCTCGATGTCGGCTCATCACATCCTGGGGCTGAAGTAGGTCCCAAGGGTATGGCTGTTCGCCATTTAAAGTGGTACGCGAGCTGGGTTTAGAACGTCGTGAGACAGTTCGGTCCCTATCTGCCGTGGGCGTTGGAAGATTGAGAGGGGTTGCTCCTAGTACGAGAGGACCGGAGTGAACGCACCACTGGTGTTCGGGTTGTCATGCCAATGGCATTGCCCGGTAGCTAAGTGCGGAAAAGATAAGCGCTGAAAGCATCTAAGCGCGAAACTTGCCTCAAGATGAGTCTTCCCTGGGCCTTTAAGGCCCCTGAAGGAACGTTTAAGACTAAGACGTTGATAGGCTGGGTGTGTAAGTGCAGCGATGCATTGAGCTAACCAGTACTAATGATCCGTGAGGCTTAACCTTACAACACCGAAGGTGTTTTTAGAGAGATTTTCAGCGACGTTCCAAGATTGGTTCTGATGGCTTCACGGAAGTGAAGCGGTTGGAATGAAACAGAATTTGCCTGGCGGCAATAGCGCGGTGGTCCCACCTGACCCCATGCCGAACTCAGAAGTGAAACGCCGTAGCGCCGATGGTAGTGTGGGGTCTCCCCATGCGAGAGTAGGACACTGCCAGGCATCAAACAAAGCCGAAAGCCCTGAACTGACGTTCAGGGCTTTTTGCTGTGCGTAAAACGCAAAAAAGCGCAGCTACGCTGCACTGCTTTCCCCTCCTTATTCTCCATTCTCCGTCAGCGAGCCAGAGAAAAGGCCCCGAAGGGCCTTTGATTAGGGTGTGTTTGCTTTTTTCACTTATTATTCGGTCAATGCGAGCTGCCCTGAGAAATGCCCAGCCCGGTTTGCGAACGAACAAACTGCGCCCGGAAGCGTTCCCGCTCTTGCTGCCCGGCCAGTGAGCTGTCGGTGATCGAGAACAGCCAGGTGCCGACAAAGGCCACGATCATCGAGAACAGCGCCGGGTATTCGTACGGGTAAATCGGTTTCTCATGGCCGAGGATCTGCACCCAGATCGTCGGGCCGAGGATCATCAGAATCACCGCTGTCAGCAGGCCTAACCAGCCGCCAATCATCGCGCCGCGGGTCGTCAAACGCGACCAATACATCGACAGGATGATGATAGGGAAGTTACAGCTGGCGGCGATGGAGAACGCCAGCCCGACCATAAAGGCGATATTCTGCTTCTCGAACAAAATCCCCAGGGCAATGGCGACCAGGCCTAATACCACGACGGTGATCTTGGAGACCTTCAGCTCATCGCGCTCGGTCGCCTTGCCGTTTTTAATCACGCTGGCGTACAGATCGTGGGACACGGCCGAGGCGCCGGCCAGCGTCAGGCCTGCAACCACCGCCAGAATGGTGGCGAACGCCACCGCCGAGATAAAGCCGAGGAAGAAGTTGCCGCCAACGGCATTGGCCAGATGCACTGCCGCCATGTTGGTGCCGCCCAGCAACGCGCCGGTGGCATCTTTGAACGCCGGATTGGCGCTGACCAGCAGGATGGCGCCGAAGCCGATGATAAAGGTCAGAATATAGAAGTAACCGATAAAGCCGGTGGCGTAGAACACGCTCTTGCGCGCTTCCTTGGCGTCACTCACGGTGAAGAAACGCATCAAGATGTGCGGCAGACCGGCGGTGCCGAACATCAGCGCCAGGCCAAGCGACAGCGCGGAAATCGGATCGGACACCAGCCCGCCGGGGCTCATGATGGCGATGCCTTTCGGATGCACCTTCACCGCTTCGGCGAACAGGGTATTGAAGTCGAAGTTAACCGACTTCATCACCATCAGCGCCATAAAGCTGGCGCCGGCCAGCAGCAGCACCGCTTTGATGATCTGCACCCAGGTGGTGGCCAGCATGCCGCCGAACAGCACGTACAGCACCATCAGGATACCGACCAGGATCACCGCCACATGGTAGTTGAGCCCGAACAGCAGCTGGATCAGCTTGCCGGCGCCGACCATCTGCGCGATCAGATACAACGCCACCACCACCAACGAGCCGCAGGCCGAGAGGGTGCGGATCGGTTTCTGCTGCAGACGGTAAGAGGCGACATCGGCGAAGGTATAGCGGCCGAGATTGCGCAGGCGTTCCGCGATCAGGAACAGAATGATCGGCCAGCCGATGAGGAAGCCGATGGAGTAGATCAGGCCGTCATAGCCCGAGGTATAGACCAGTGCGGAGATGCCGAGGAACGAGGCGGCGGACATGAAGTCGCCGGCGATCGCCAGCCCGTTTTGCAGACCGGTGATGCGCCCGCCCGCGGTGTAGTAGTCCTGACGGGAACGGGTGCGTTTGGAGGCCCAATAGGTGATGTAGAGCGTGGCGCCGACAAACAGGATAAACATCACGATCGCCTGGATGTTCAGCGGCTGACGATGCACCTCGCCGCCAATGGCGTCGGCGCAGGCCAGGACCGGCAGCAACAGCAGCGCGGCGGCGGACAATAAACGCTTCATTGTTTCACCTCGCGCAGAATCTCTGCGGTGAGGCGATCGAATTCGCCGTTGGCGCGGAAGACATAGATCCCGGTCAAGACGAAAGAGATCACGATCAGCCCGACGCCGACCGGGATCCCGCGGGTAATGGTCGATCCGGCGGCGATCGGCGTGCCGAGCCATTGGGGATCGAAGGCGATCAACAAGATAAAGCCGACGTACAGCGCCAGCGTAATCAGCGAAAGCAGCCAGGCGAACCGGCCGCGTTTTCTCACCAGCTCTTTAAAGCGCGGGTTTTCTTCAATCCCTTGATAAATGGTGTCATTCATCAGAGTGTCTCCAGTAGGTATTGATAGAGTACGCCGCGCCAGGGCCGCTCAACGGCGCGTTATCCGAATGAGCGGCCTGAAGCGGCGTAAATTATGACGGCACTTTCATTGATTGTTTTTCTTCCAACAGCTTGTCGACTACAGCCGGATCCGCCAGCGTGGAGGTATCCCCCAGGTTGCTGGTGTCGCCGGCGGCAATTTTGCGCAGGATACGCCGCATGATCTTGCCGGAGCGCGTTTTGGGCAGCGAGTCTGTCCAGTGCAGCACGTCCGGCGTGGCGATCGGCCCTATCTCTTTGCGCACCCAGTTGCGCACTTCGGCATAGAGCTCCGGCGTCGGTTCTTCGCCGTGGTTCAGCGTGATATAGGCGTAGATCGCCTGGCCTTTGATGTTATGAGGAATGCCGACCACCGCCGCTTCGGCGATTTTCGGGTGAGATACCAGCGCGGACTCGATCTCGGCGGTGCCCAAACGGTGGCCGGAGACGTTCAGCACGTCATCGACGCGGCCGGTGATCCAGTAGTAACCGTCCTCGTCGCGGCGGGCGCCGTCGCCGCTGAAATACATGCCTTTGAAGGTCGAGAAGTAGGTTTGCTCGAAGCGGTCATGATCGCCGAACAGGGTGCGCGCCTGGCCCGGCCAGGAATCGACGATCACCAGGTTGCCTTCGCAGGCGCCTTCCTGCGGCGTGCCGACATTATCAACCAGCGCCGGCTGTACGCCGAAGAAAGGCCGCGTGGCGGAACCGGCCTTCAGCTCGGTGGCGCCCGGCAGCGGGGTAATCATGAAGCCGCCGGTTTCAGTTTGCCACCAGGTGTCGACGATCGGGCATTTGGCGTTGCCTATCTTGTTGTAGTACCACTCCCAGGCTTCCGGGTTGATCGGTTCGCCGACCGAGCCCATGATGCGCAGCGAATCGCGTCGGGTGCCTTCGATCGCCTTGTCGCCTTCGGCCATCAGGGCACGAATGGCGGTCGGCGCGGTATACAGAATGTTGACCTGGTGTTTGTCGATCACCTGAGACAGACGATTGACGCCCGGATAGTTAGGTACGCCTTCGAACATCAGCGTGGTGGCGCCGCAGGCCAGCGGGCCGTACAGCAGATAGCTGTGACCGGTGACCCAGCCGACGTCGGCGGTGCACCAGTAAATGTCGCCGTCGTGATAGTCGAACACATACTTAAAGGTCATCGCGGCGTACACCAGGTAGCCGCCAGTGGTGTGCAGCACGCCTTTTGGCTTGCCGGTCGAGCCGGAGGTGTACAGGATAAACAGCGGATCTTCCGCGTTCATTTCTTCCGGCGGGCAATCGGCGGAAACGCCCTGGGTCAGCTCATGCCACCACAGATCGCGCCCTTCCTGCCAGTAACCCGGTTTGCCGGTGCGCTGGAACACCACGACGTTGGCCACGCTGACCACGCCGGGGTTTTTCAGCGCATCGTCGACGTTCTTTTTCAGCGGCACGGCGCGGCCGGCGCGCAGGCCTTCATCGGCGGTGATCACCAGTTTGGCGTTGGAGTCGATAATGCGCCCGGCGACCGCTTCCGGTGAGAAGCCGCCGAAGATCACCGAATGTACGGCGCCGATGCGGGCGCAGGCCAGCATCGCGACCGCCGCTTCCGGCACCATCGGCATATAGATAGCCACCACGTCGCCTTTTTTCACGCCGAGCTTTTTCAGCACGTTGGCGAATTGGCAGACATCATGGTGCAGCTGTTTGTAGGTCACTTTCTTGGATTGGGTCGGGTCATCGCCTTCCCAGATAATGGCGGTCTGGTCGCCGCGCTCAGCCAAATGACGGTCCAGGCAGTTGGCCGCCAGGTTCAACGTGCCGTCTTCAAACCAACGGATGCTGACGTGGCCCGGATCGAACGAGGTGTTTTTGACTTTGGTATAGGGTTTGATCCAGTCCAGGATTTTGCCATGCTCACCCCAGAAAGCTTCTGGGTCTTGAACCGACTGTTGATAATACTGTTGGTATTGTGCCGGATTAATCAGGGCGCGTTCTGCAATTGCAGAAGGAATAGCGTGTTTATGCAGTTGGCTCATAGCTTTTCTCCTTGAAGTTGTTAATGATATGTCAACTGAAGGTTAAGTATAGTTTGCTACGATTCTTTGTTTCTTTTTTGCGCGGCAGATCACGCAACAAAGATATTGATTTGTAATAGTTCTGTCGCATTTGCAGTACGTATCTATCTATTTGGCGTTTAAATCATCATAAACCCGCTTTTTTAGCCAAAAACACTTATCTAAAGAACAAAAAAGAATAAACAAAGGCGAGGGTGTTTGCCTCGCGCTTAATAAGGGGGGGAGAGACCGACATTATTTCGCGCTATAAATCTTTTTTGATTATTTTTCGCTATTAATATTCGAAGTTGGTATTAACGCGATATAACGATGGACGGCACATCGTGAAATAACGTTCTATTAACGCTTAATTCCTGATGAAAACTCGGGAAATACCGTGTGGCATTCATCATGCCGAATTGTTCGATTTTTAATCGGAATATAAAACGGCGCTGCATTTATGGGTGAAAATGTCACTCGGTCAATTCCCATTTATTTGACTTTTGAGTAACAAAATATAAACATTTGATGCGGACTAAATATGCAGAATGGACGAAAAATAACGCATTTTAATCGCGTTCAAAAAAACGTCGCTGGCGCGGTTATGTGCTTCATTATATGAAAAATTATGTTTTTAATAACAAGCAATTATGCCATTTGAAATAGTTGCGCGAATTTTTTGTGATTCGATTCAGCGCTCAACCCTGACAAATCAAGGCTTGCAGAGCATGCCGCCCGGATGATACAGATTTATACTGCGTCGCACCCAGGGCAGGTGAACGCTTCCACTGAATTAACATAAGCCTGTAATAAATGATTAAGTATTCTTTTCGCCGTGTTGCGACTTTGTACGGCGCAAAGAGTCTTTGAGGACTTTTTGGGTATGAAAAGTGTAAAAATTAGCCTGGCTTGGCAAATCCTGATCGCGTTGGTGCTGGGTATTATTGTTGGCGCGGTATTGCACAACCAGACCGAATCTCGTGAGTGGCTGGTGAGCAATATTCTCAGCCCGGCGGGTGATATCTTTATTCGTCTGATTAAGATGATTGTGGTGCCGATCGTTATTTCCACGCTGATCGTCGGTATTGCCGGCGTGGGGGATGCGAAAAAGCTGGGCCGCATCGGATTGAAAACCATTATTTACTTCGAAGTGATCACCACGATCGCCATCGTGGTGGGGCTCACCTTGGCCAACGTCTTCCAACCGGGTCACGGCATCGATATGTCGACGCTGACCACGGTGGACATTTCGCAGTATGAGAAAACCACCGAACAGGTGCAAAGCGGTTCGCACAGCCTGGTGGCGACCATTCTGTCGCTGATCCCGTCGAACGTCTTCTCGTCGATGGCCAAGGGCGACATGCTGCCGATTATCTTCTTCTCGGTGCTGTTTGGTCTGGGGCTGTCGTCGTTGCCGAAAGAGACCAAAGAGCCGCTGCTGAAGGTCTTCAAGGCAGTGTCCGAGAGCATGTTCAAAGTCACCCACATGATCATGCGTTATGCGCCGATCGGGGTGTTTGGTCTGATTTCGGTCACGGTGGCGAACTTCGGTTTCGCTTCGCTGCTGCCGTTGGCCAAGCTGGTGGTGCTGGTGTACTTCGCCATCGCGTTCTTCGCCCTGGTGGTGCTGGGGGCGGTCGCTCGGCTGTGCAACCTGCGCATCTGGACGCTGATCCGCATCCTGAAAGACGAACTGATCCTGGCTTATTCCACCGCCAGTTCGGAAACGGTGCTGCCGCGCATCATCGAAAAGATGGAGGCTTACGGCGCGCCCAAGTCGATCACCAGTTTCGTGGTGCCGACCGGTTACTCCTTTAATTTGGATGGTTCGACGCTGTACCAGAGCATCGCCGCCATCTTTATCGCCCAGCTGTACGGCATTGAGCTATCGTTGGGGCAGGAGATCGTGCTGGTGCTGACGCTGATGGTGACCTCGAAAGGGATCGCCGGCGTGCCGGGTGTCTCGTTCGTGGTGCTGCTGGCGACGTTGGGCAGCGTCGGCATTCCGCTGGAAGGCCTGGCGTTTATCGCCGGCGTGGACCGTATCCTGGATATGGCGCGCACCGCGCTGAACGTCGTGGGCAACGCGCTGGCGGTACTGGTTATCGCCAAGTGGGAGCACCAGTTCGATCGCAAGAAGGCGCTGGCCTACGAAACGGAGTTCCTGGCGCAGAAGGTGAAGCCGGCCAATCAAGGCTAATCACCGGCTAGCGGGATATGAAAACCGCCCCGGGCATCCGTGCCCGGGGCGTTTTGTTTTTATGCCCTTTCAGCCTGCCACTTTCTTTTCTCTGCCCCCGCTGCGTCGCTTGCATCCCCGCTTAACAGAATCTAAAGTGTTACCAAATTATTGGAAATGATAATAGATGTTATTATCATTTTCATTTGATGATGTATGGAGACACACAAAAGCCGTTGAACGGCGGGGTATCGCCCGTTCGGCGCTTTTATTCAGGCTTATCAAAGGTAGGTAACATGTCGGACACCGCTTTGGCCTCTGAATGGTTGCCGCTGGCGCCAGCGCAGCTTGATTTCTGGGAAGAATACACCTTGCACCCTGGGCAGACCTTATCCACCGTCGCCCATTGCACCGAACTGTGCGGCGCAATAGAGGAAGCGGCGCTCTGCCGGGCGATCGCCGCCACCCTCGCCGAGACGCAGGCGTTTGCCCTGCGCTTTGGCGAACGGCGTGGCGACCATCCACCGCCGCTACGGCACGAGCCACAGCGCATACCGCCATTGCAACGTATCGATCTGCAAACGCATCGCGATCCCTGGCAGGCGGCGCAAAGCCTGATGCACGAGGATATCGCGCAGCACCGGGCGTTGCACCGCGAACCGTTAGCCGCCGCCTGGCTGCTGAAGCTGGGACCGGAGCGTTACCTCTGGTACGTGCGTGCGCACCATATTCTGGTCGACGGTTTCGGCATGGCGCTAATCGAACACCGCTGCGCCGCGCTCTATGCGCACTACCTCGGCCAGGGGAGCGCGGGCATCCCTTTGGGCGCCTTCGCCCCCTTTCAACAGGCCGAGTTGGCCTACGTCGATTCTGAACGCTGCGAGCGCGATCGGCGCTTTTGGCAGGCCTATCTGCCGCCGTCGCAGGCGCTGCCGACGGTGCGTAAGGGCGGCGGGGAGTATGGCGTACGACGCCTGAGCGTCAACCGTCGGTTGCCGACAGAAGTCGCGCAACGTCTGGCGCAGCAGTCGGAACGCAGTGGCATCAATTGGCCCGACTTGCTGGTGGCGCTGTCGGCGGCCTGGCTGTTTCAGGTCATGCCGCGCCACGCCCGGCAGGGCGATGCGTTGCCGATGTGGATGCCGGCGATGAATCGCCGCGGGCAAGCCGCCACCAACGTCCCTTCGTTGGCGGTTAATACCCTGCCGCTGCTGGTATCGCCGGCGCCAATGGAGACGCTGGGGAGCTTTCTGACCACCCTGACGCAGCAGCTGCGCGAGCTGCGCAGCCACGCCGGCTATCGTCTGCGCCAACTGGCCGCCGATCGCGGCGTGGATCCGAACTCGCGCTTCTTTATTTCTCCCTTCATCAACGTGCAACCCTTCGACGCGCCCCGTTTTGTCGGCTGTCGCGGCGCCCGGCGCGTTTTGGCCGGCGGCTCGGGCGACGGTTTCAACCTGACGTATCGCGGCCGCACCGACGCCCGCGATCTGCAGGTGGATATCGATATTTATCTGGAACAGTTCCCGACGGAGGATGCGCTGGACTATGGCGAGGTGCTGCAAGAATTTCTGCTGCGCGCGCTGCAGCGAGAAGCCTGGGAGCAACCTCTCGCGGCCCTGACGGCATTGCCCGCCTGATAACCTGCGGGCGGGGGATATCCCCGCCCGAGTGATGTGGCTTCAGCTGGTCAGTAACGCCGCCACTTCGCGCGCATTCTTGCACGGCAAGAGCGCACTGCTTACCAGCCGGGTGCCGAAAGCGTCATTGAGGCGCTCCGCCACCTGTTTGATATGCGGCAGCTTCAGCCCCATGGCGATAAACGCCGTCTCTTCTCCCCATTCCGGGCGCGGCGTCACGCCGATCGCCTGCCAATAGATGGTCAGGATCTCTGCGCTGCGCGCCAAAGGCGCGTTCGGCGGCGGGGCTGCGCAGGCGTTCAGCGCCGGCGCGGTTTGCCGCTGGCTCAGGTCGGCGCGGATGCGATGGCGGTCGGTTTTGCCGTTGGCAGACAGCGGCAGCGCCTCGGCGTGGATAAAGCGCGTGGGAATATGGGTACAGGGCAGATAGCCGGTGGCGAAGGCGCGGATCTCGGACAGCGGCAGCGGCTTGCCGTCGCGGGTCAGATACAGGGCGCCGAGCGCCGCCTCGTTGTTTTCTTCGCTGGGATAATCCACGACCACCATATCCCGGATCGCCGGATGGCGGCGCAGCACGTCTTCGATTTCCGGCAGCGAGACGCGCACGCCGCGGATCTTCACATAGCCGTTCACCCGGGTGGCGAACATGATGTTGCCGTCCGGACGGTAATAGCCCTGATCGCCGGTGCGGAAAGCGCGCTGCGGCTGCCCGTCCGGCCCTGCGAGGGTGACGAAGTCGTGCTGTTTCAGCTCCCCCTGCTCCAGGTAGCCCAACGCCAGGTTGACCCCGGCGGTATGGATGCGGCCGACCACGCCGGCCGGGCAGTGGCTGCCGTCGTCATGGCAGATGAAATAGCGGTTGGCCGGCAGCGGGCGGCCGTAAGGCACGGTGCCGCTCTCCTGCGGGGCGATCGGGTGCCAGATGCTCCAGATGGTGGTTTCGGTCGGCCCGCCGAGTGAGAACAGCGCGAGATCCGGGCGCAAGGTGCGCAGGGTTTGCACCGTCGCCGGCTTGATGTAGTCGCCGCCCTGCGCCACCAAGCGCAGCGAGCGCAGGCTGTCGGCCGTTTTACAGGTGAGCAGCATCTCCAGAATGGCGGGCACCGAGCACCACAGGCTGACCCGATGTTTTTCCACCAACTGGTTCCAACTGATGGCGTCTTTTTCCTGATGCGGCGCCGGCAGTACCAGCGTGGCGCCGGCGCACAGCGAACCGAACAGATCGAACATCGACATGTCATGGTGCGGCGGCGTCACGGAAATAAAGACGTCGTCGGCGGTGACTCTCCAGCGCTGTTGGGTTTGGTGCACGACGTTGGCGGTGGCGCGGTTGTTGAGCACCACGCACTTGGGTTTACCGGTGGTGCCGGAGGTATACAGGTAATAGCTCGCGGCCTGGCTGGCGCTGCGTTCCGTCAACGCCTGTTCATCCGGCAGCGCAGGCGCGCGATCTGTCGGCGTCAGCAGGGTAGCCGGCGTCACGCCGATCGGCGTCTCCAGATCGCCGCCGTGCACCACCAGCGTCGGCCGGCAGTTCTCCAGCAGGTAGGCGGTGCGTTCCGGCGGCGAGTTGATGTCGATAGGCACCCAGATCACCCCCTGGAGGGCGCAGGCGAGGCTGAAGATGATCTGTTCCGGGCTGCGCGGCAAATACAGCGCCACCACGTTGCCCGGCTGTACGCCGCGGCTCTGCAGGTTGGCGATCGCCGTGGCGATCCGCCGGCCCAGCTCGCGATAGGTCAGCGTCTGCTCGCCACAGATAAGCGCGTTGCCGCCGTTATGCGCGCCGAACAGCCGCTCGGCCAGCTGCGCCAGATAAGGATAAAGCGCGTAATTCGCTTCGCTGTCGTTGTGGCGGTAATGCGCCAGATCGATGAAATCTCGCGGGGCGATCGCCAGATCGGCGCGTTGGCAACTGTGCAGGATGCGCCGCTGCAAGGCCGCCAGCATGGCCGCTACCTGCTCGCCGTGCAGCGCCTGCTCGGCGTAATCCACGCACAGCTGCAGGTTTTTTTCGCTGTCCAGCGTCAGACGGATATCAATGGCGACCTGCGGCGTTTGGGTCAGGCCATCGTGGAAGCGCACCGGCGCCTCGGCCGGCAGCGTTTCCCAACCTAAACAGTTGGTCAGGATCACCGGCAGCGCCGGGCCGCCCTGGCTTTGGCCGAGCAACTGACGCGCCAGATCGACGCCGGAAAACGCCAGGTGATCGAGCGCGCCGAGCACATCGTCCTGCAAGGCTTGCGCGCGCTGGATAAAGTCTTCGCCATAGCGCGAATAGCGCACCGCCACGAAGCTGGAGGCGTTGCCCAGCGCGCCGTCGGCGGCGGGGAACGCCACCGGCACCCCGACGCACAGCTCCCCGTCGGTGGTCCAGTGGGCCAGCGTATCGAGGATCAGCGCCGAGAGCAGGCTGTTGCGCAGCAGCGCATGCGGCGATCCCAGGCGGCCGAGTTGTTTGACCGTGTCGTGCGGCAGCGTCAGGGTGGCGCGGCGATAGCGTGATGCGGTGAGATTGGCGAGCGGGGCGCGCCACGGCAACGCCGACGGGGTGGTGACATCCTGCAGCTTCTCGCGCCAATAGGCGGCATCGGCCTGGCGTTGCGCCGCCGATGCCGCAGGGGGCGGCAGCGCGGCGGCGGTCGGCGTCAGAGGGCGATCGTCGAACAGGCGCGCGATCACGGCGGAGATCCCTTGGCCGTCGAGGATCAAGGCATCAAAGCTGGTAAAGATCAGCGTATCGTACGGCGATCCCGTCGGATCCTGCTGTTCGGCAAGTTGGATCACGGCGATGCGCCACAGCGGTTGGCTCGGATCGTGGCGCTGGTGGGAGTAACGCTCGCGCAGTTGTTCCGTCTGGCGCTGCGCCGCTTCGTCATCCAGCGAGCTCAGGTCGTGGCGATCCAGATGCAGCGTGATTTCCGGGCGCACGTGCTGCGTGCCGCGCTGCACATCGATGCAGGTGCGCAACGCCGGGTAGTGCTGTACCAGCTCGGCCAGGCGCGCTTCAAGGCGCAGCACATCCCGCTGCCGGGCGCGGTATTCGCGGAAGTCGTGCATCGCCACGCCGCCGAGCGGCCATCGATCGCTGCGGCCGAGAAGATAGGCCTGCTGCAGTGCGGTTAATGGTGTCTCCATGGTGCTTCCCTATAGTCGCTAACCGATTAAAACGTGCCGGACGTCGCGCGCCCGGAAACCGATCTCAGTGCTGCGGCGCCAGCGCGGCGAGCAGCGTTTTCGCATGCCGTCCTGCCTCGGGCGAGCGTTGGCAGATCAATGCCGCCAGCGCCGCCGGAGAGGGATGCGCCGCCAGATCCTGCACCGTCAGCGCCGCCGCCAGATACCTGTTGAGCACCGTTAGCAGCGCGTTCACCCCAGCATCCGGCAGGGCCAAGCGGTGGATATCGTCGTGGTCGTGCAAGCCGGCCTCGGGAGCCACCCGCTCCAGCAGCCGGTGCAGCACCTGGCGCACCGGCGCCTGCTGCGCCAGCGCGTCGGGGGTACACTGCGCCAGCAGTTGCGACAGCGGGCGATCGAACGCCCCCGCTTGCCGCGCGGCCAGGTGCAGCAGCGCCCGGTAACAGGCCAGCAGGCGTGGCAACACGTGCTCGGGAAACGCGTCCAGCCGCACGTCCCAGTTGATCAGAATGCCGTCGTCGACGTGGGCGACCTGCGCATCCAGCGCGACCTGCGGTCCCTGAGAGATGACCCAGCCGAGAGGGCCGAAGGTGTCGGCGACTCGTTCGGAAAACAGCGTCTTGCCGCGGATGCCGAAACCGGCGGTAAACACCACCGGCGAAGGCTGCAGGCTGCCGTGCAGGCGTGACAGATCGCGCATCACGCTGACGCCGGGATAATCCGCATGCTCGATCAGCTCCGCCAGCTGCGCCATCAGGCGTTGGCAGAAGGCGTTCAGGTTTTCCGTCGGGTTCAATTCCACGCCGAGCAATACCAGATTAGAGAAGTCGCCGACGAGGCGATGCGCGTCTTCCCGTTCGCTCTCGCGGTGGAACAGCGGCACGTTGAGCCGGAAGCGCGTCATGTTCCAACCCTGGCCGACGGCCAGGGCGAACAGCGCTAAAAACAGCGTCGAGAGGGAGGTGTGGTGCCGCTTGGCCACGCTCTCCAACGCGCGGCTTTCTTCTGCATTCAACTGGATGGCCAAACGATCGCTGCGGCAGCGGTCCGGCGTGCGCAGCAGGCGCGGCGCCGGCGGCACCTGCGCCAGGCGAGCACGCCACCAACGCTGGCTGCGTTCGCGCCGCTGGTGCAGCGCCTCGTCGGCGTTGCGTCGTTCGAGGTGATCGAAGTAGGCCGGCGGCGCGTCATGGGAGGGCGCCGCCGGACACTGGTGATAAAACGCCGCCAGATCCTCCATCAGCAGGCGAAAGCTCATGGCATCGCCGGCGATCATGTCGAGATCGACGTGCAAGCGGCTGCGCCCTTCCGGCAGCAGGCTCAGGCTGATATCGCAGGGAACGCCCTGTTCCAGCGGCAGCAGCTGGGTGCTTTTCGCCTGGCGTTTGGCGGCGAGCGCGGCCGCCAGCGTCGCTTCATCGGCGTGTCGCCAGTCGTCGAGATGCAAGGTATGCCGGGGACTGGGGGGCGCGATCGTCTGTTGGCCATCGTCGGTAATGCGCAGGCGCAGCAGCGGATGATGCAGGTACAACATCTCTACGGCCTGGCAGAGCCGAGCGGCATCCAGCTCGCCGCCGTCGAACTCCGCATACAGGTGGGCGGCCATGCCGCCCAGAGGGGGAGCGGACTGTCGGCCTACCCAATAGGCGGCCTGCATCGTGGTTAACGCTTTCATCGGGTATCCATTTTGATTCAGCCAACGAGACTGCAAGAATATATCCAAATGTTAATAGGAATGAAAATTATTATTATTTGATCCATTTGGCGCATGGGTGCTATCTATAAGGCGTTTTAGCAATACTGAGCAGAGAGGGCGTTGGGCGTGAGTAATTTATCTATATTATTCTTAGCATTGAAATGATTGCTTGTTATTGCAGCGCTCGTTTTTCCTGCGAAAGTATAAGGGCTTCTGGCAGTTGTCTTGTCAGCCCTCACACCTTTATTGATAATGATTTGCATTAGAAAATGCAAAATATTATCATTCTTAACATTATTTTACGTTTTTATACAAGCTGCCGGCCGCTCCGCCGGCGGCTTGGCCGTGGACGGGGCCGCGCCCGTTCGGCCGCGAAAGACATGGGTTTGCCGCAGGGATAAGCAACAGCAAGGCCGGGAAGGCCGCAGCGTCATGATCTGTGTGAGTGTCGATGTAGGTTGTGTAAAAAAAAATCAAATTTTGTGCACCTCTGGGATGAAAGGAGAAGACATCTATGGGCAAGCATTTTGCGGCTCAACGGCATGAAAGCGTAGGAAACGGGGAAAAGGCGGGGTTGAAAGCCATTGGGGCATTTTCCTCCGTATTTTTAGGGGTTTGTTCACTGGCGATCGGTAACGTCAACGCGGCGGAAACGAAGAGCAACGAAACCTACCAGGACGCGGAAACGCTGCTGGTCACCGGTGAGAAGATCAAACGGTCCATTTTCGACACCGGCTCCAGCGTGCAGGTGTTCGACAGCAACCGCATCGCCTCGATGCCCGATGCGGTGCAGATCCCCGATCTGCTGCGCATGACCCCCAACGTGGTGGATCTGGGCATCGGCAACGAACTGCCGACCGTGCGCGGCATCGACGGTTCCGGCCCGAACGTCGGCGCCAACGCTTTCCTTAGCGGCACCCGCCCGCGCCTCAATCTGTCATTGGACGGCCGTTCGCTGACTTATAACGAACAGGCGTTCGGTCCGCAGTCGCTGTGGGATCTGGATCGCGTCGAAGTGTTCCTCGGCCCGCAAAGCTACATCCAGGGGCGCAACGCCATCGCCGGCGCCATCGTCATGGCCAGTAAGGATCCGACCTTCGAGTGGGAAAGCGCCTTCAAGGGCGGGGCCGGCAACCAGCACTCTTCACAGTTGGCGGCCATGGCGTCCGGCCCGCTGGTGGAAGATCAGCTGGCGTTCCGCGTCAGCGTCGATCGCCAGCGCCGCCGCAGCGAAGCCGATCTGCCGGCCTATGCGCCGGTGGGCGATCCGCGCGAAGTGGAAGCCACCACCGCCCGCGCCAAGCTGTTGTTCAACCCGGCCGGCCTGCGCGATCTGACCACCAAGCTGACCTTCAACCACTTCGGCAGCACCGCGCCGCAGAACGAAAGCCTCAACCCGCAGCCGCATCCGACCAACCCGCGCCACGATCCGCGCCGCGCCGTGTTCAAAAGCAACATGAACAGCACCATCTGGGATCTGGCCTGGGAGCAGTCCGACGCACTGACGTTGGAAAACCGCGTTATCTACACCGACTTCAACATCAACCGTCCGACCGCTTACAACATCCAATACGCCGAGATCGACGGCCAGGAAGTTCACGTGGAGCCGGTAGTGCGCTTCGGCGGCGCGGACAGCCGCCTGCACGGGCTGGCGGGGCTGCGTTACTTCCACGGCACGCAGGATGAGTTCGTCAACATCTTCGGCGGCTCGACCTTCAAGGATAAGACCGATACCCATTCGGCGTTCGCCGAGCTGACCTATGCGCTGACGCCGCAGGTGGACGTGACCGCCGCCAGCCGTCTGGAGCGCGAACATCGTCGCCGAGACGGCGGCAGCCAGGCGGTGCGCATCGATTTCGATGAAACCTACACCGTGTTCCTGCCGAAGCTGGACGTGGCCTGGAAACCGACGGATACCCAAACCTACGGCGCCAAGATCGCACGCGGCTATAACGCCGGCGGCGGCGGCATCACGATCGGCACGCCGGTGGTCAGCTACACCTACGGTTCCGAGTATGTCTGGAACTACGAGCTGTACACCCGCCATCACCTGAAAGACGCCAATGTGGTGCTGACGGGTAACATCTTCTACAACGATTACAAGGATATGCAGCTGCCTTACTCGTTGGGTGAGAACTCCAGCGTGATCCGCAACGCCGACAAGGTGGAAACCTACGGCGCGGAAATCGGCGCTACCTGGCAGCCGCGCTGGGATTTCGAACTGTTCGGCAACCTCGGCCTGTTGAAAACCGACATCAAGAAGTTCTCGGGCAGCGGCGTGGAAGGGCATGAGCTGGCGCGCGCGCCGGCTTACACCGCCAACATGGGCGCCAAATATCAGTTCCTGAAAGGGTGGGAGCTGAGCAGCAATGTGGCGTTTACCGACTCCTACTATTCGCAATACGACAACGACTCGCGCGGGCGCATCGGCTCCTATTGGACGGCCAACGCCCAGCTGGCTTACACCTTCGACTACGGTCGCGCCACGCTGTATGCGAAAAACCTGTTTGATTCCGACCGCCGCGAGATGGTCAGAAGCAATGACATTTACACGGCGACGCTCCAGCGAGGCCGCCTGGTCGGCGCAGCGGTTGAGCTGACTTTCTAACGCTATCGCGGTGACGGGGGACGAATGTCCCCCGTTTTATGCGCTATCCCGGCACGGCCGGGCAAAGGAGATAACGCAGTGATCGGTGATTTTGACAGCATTCTGAGCGATGAAGAGGCCCAGCGGCTGGAGAGCGCGTTTCAGGCGCTGGGCGCAGGGGCGGCGAACGGCGAGCGGCCGGTAAGCGAAGCCGAAGAGCGGGCATGGTTTGCCCATCTGCAGCAGGGTGACGCACGCGGGCAGCGGGCGCTAGCCTGGCGCCTGACGGGAGAGGTGGATATCGCCCAACTGACGGCGGCGCTGCAGGCGCTGGTGCGGGAAACGCCGGGCGTGAACGTGCATTACGTTTTTGATGACGAAAACGGTCTGATTAAACGCGCCGCCGATTCGGCGCCGTTGCCGGTGAGCCTGCGTCAGGTGGCGGATGAACAACACGCCATGGATTGCCTGCTGCAGGCGCAGGCGGCGCCGTTTGAACTGGAAGGCGAAGCGCCGCTGCGCTTCTTGCTGTTGCTCACGCCGGGCGGTGATGTGATGTTGGGCGCGGTATTGCATGACATCCTGGCGGAAACGCTGCCGTGGCGCCACCTGCCGGCGATGTTGTCCGCCCGTTATAACGGAGATGCGATGCCTCTGCCTTTCGCGGCGGAGCCGGTCGAGCCGCCGGAAACCCCGGAGCCACAGCTGCCCTGGGCGCGCCAGGCGGTCGCGCTGCAGGATTATCGCAGCCCGGCGCAGCGTGTTGAAGCGTTGCCACCGGTGGGCGCGCGCGTGGTCACGCGCATTGCGCGCTCGCTGTTGCCCGCCAACGACACGCCGCGGGCGTTGATGGCGGCGGTGGCGGCGCGTTTTGCCGAGTTCGTCGCCGCGCAGGCCGGCGGCCAAGCGGTGCAGCTGTGCGTGCCGGCGGCAGAAACGGCGGAGAGCGTCGGCCTGGAGTTGGGCCTGACGGCAGCGCCGCTGATGCGCCTGACCGTACGTCACGGCGACGGCGATGCCGGGCAACGGCTGCTGGCGCAGACCGTGGCTGAACAGCCGGATCGGCAGCGGGCGCAGCTGCTGGTGGCCTGGCGCGACGATCTGGCTGCAGAGTGGCGGTTGGAAGGCGTTCACGCCGAACGCCTGTTGCTGCCGCCGCTGCATACGCCGTTTGAACTGGCGCTGCTGTTGAGCTCGCCCGAGGCGGAAACGCTGACGCTGGAGCTGGTCACCGATCCGCGTCTGTCTCCGCACGCGGCGCCTTTCCTGCTGGAGCAGTTCAGCGCGTTCCTGGCCGGGCAGCGGATTGCCGTCGCATTGCCGGCGGCTGAGGCCGTTTCCCCGGCGATGGCCGCGCCGGCGGCGAACGGCGACGCGGACGAAAGCATTGCATCACTGATTTTGCAGGCGTTCCGTGAGGCGCTGGCGGCGCCGGAAATGACCCTGGATGAAGACTTCTTCGATCGCGGCGGCCATTCGCTGGTCGCCACCCGGGTGATCGGCCGCTTGCTGAGCCTGCATCAGATCGAAATCAATATTAACGATCTGTTCAGCCATCCCACGGCGCGCGGGCTGGCGGGGTACGCCAAACGCCTGAACGTCGCGCAGCCGAATGCCGCACCGACGACCGCCGACGATCATGATCGGGCGCAGGCGCCGCTGTCGTTGGCGCAGGAATCGTTGTGGAAGGTGTATGAAGCCTTTGGTCATGACGAGATCTTCAACCTGCCGTTCTCTCTGCGCTTCTTCGATGCGGTGGATGAAACGGCGCTGCGTCAGGCGTTTATCGACGTCATGACTCGCCATACCGTGCTGCGTTCACGCTTCGTCGAGCAGCAGGGCGAGGTGGTGCAGGTGGTGGTGCCGGCCGCAGAACTGCCGGATTATCAGTGGTTCCGCTTCTCTCACGAGACGCCGGCGGGTAACGCCGCGGCCCTGTTGGCCGACGCCGGCCAGCACCGGTTCGATCTGGCCGCCGAGCTGCCGCTGCGCGCCACGCTGCTGCGCGATGCGGACAACGGCCAACAGCTGCTGTCGCTGCTGTTCCACCATGTGGTGCTGGATGAATGGTCGCTCAACCTGATGATGGACGAGCTGGGCGTCGCCTATCGCCATCGCGTCGTCGGCCAGGCGCCGCAGTGGAGCGGGCAGCCGCCGCAGTTCCACACCTTCGCCCGGCAGCAGCGGGCCTCGGGGGTGCAGCAGCAACATCTGGACTATTGGCTCGATGCGCTGCGCGGCGCACCGGTCGGCCAACCGATCTTCCGGCAAGAAGCGTCCACCCACCCGGCGGTGCCGGCGCCGGCGGACGTCAACGGCGGCTGGCTGGAGTTCGAGGTCGATCCTGCCGTGGCGGAAGGCCTGTATCAGCTTGCCCGCCGCAACAACGCTTCGCTGTTCAACGTGGTGTATGCCGGGATTACCTCGGCGCTGCGTCTGCTGGGCGGCCCGGCGGATCTGCTGGTGGGCACCTCAACCTCTGGCCGTAACGACGCCGAGTTCTTCGATACCGTCGGCTATTTCACCACCGTGGTGGTGCACCGCGTGCGCTTCGACGAGGGGCTGACGGTGGCCGGGTTGGTCAGCCAGGTGAAAAACACCATCAATGGCTCGCTGCCGTACACCGACATTCCGATCGATCTGGTGGAGGAAGGGCTGTTCGGCGTGGACGCCGACCGCAAGAACCACATGTTTGAAGTGTTCATCCAGATCCACAGCCGCATCAAGCTGAACGGCGAGTTCCGGCTGCAGGACGGCAGTGCGATCGCCTACCGTCAGGTGGAGCCGGAGAAAGCCGAATCGCTGCTCGGCCTGCAGTTTGAGGTGATGGAAGACGATCTGGCCGGGAAGAAATCCCTGCGGGTGATGATGACCTACCGTCAGGACCACTACAGCCGGGAGCAGGCCACTCTGATCGCCGACGGCGTTCAGCATGTCTTTACCCAGTTTGCGCAGCACATCGCTGGTGATATCGCTCTGGCGGCGCTGCCGCCCGGGCCGCAGGCATGACGTTGTTTCACTCTAACCGAAAGCATGATTTTCAAGGAGATAAAAGGATGTCTGGAACCCTAGCAACCCCGCGCGCGTTACTGTCGCTGCTGGTGGCGGCCTCTCTGGTGGTCGCCGGCGCCGCGCAGGCGGACGATGCCGGCATCAAACCGCAGGACATCAAGCGCCAGGCGCTGTCGTCGGCGGTGGTGGAGATGGCCTACAGCACCTCGCAGCAGGCGCTGTTCGTCAGCGCGCCGGACTGGAAGGAAGAGGCGCGCTCCCGCGTGCTGCGGCTGGATCCCAACACCCTGGCGATCAAGGCAGAGATCCCGCTGCAGGTGAAAGGCTTCGGCGTGGCGCTGAACGACGCGGGCAATCGCCTGTACCTGACGCAGGCCTTCAACGGCGAAGTCGGGGTGGTGGACACCACCACCAACCACGCGCTGGGCAGCATCAAGCTGCTGGACAAAGCGGTGCTGGAGCAGGCTTACAAGCAGTCGGGCATCAGCGGCAAGCGCCTGGACTTCCTGTTGGCGGAGCTGAAGAAATTCAAAATCACCGAGGACTACCTGTACCGCCTCCGCGAGCTCAAGTATGACGCGCAAAGCGGCCGCCTGTTCCTGCCGGGCCTGGGCTTCGGCGTTGACAGCGTGCTGTACGTGGTCGATACCAAAGCCGGCAAGCTGGAGAAAGTGATCCCGGGCTTCGGCTACAACGCGGTGGGCATCACGCTGGATGAGAAGGGCCGTCGGGTATTCGTTTCCAACATGCAGGGGCAGGTGATCACCCTGAACGCCGACACGCTGGCGATCACCGCCACGCACGAAGTACAGGCCGATCAGCTGCTGAACCTGGTATATGACCCGGCGAGCAATCGCCTGCTGGGCGTCGATCAGGGTATCGATCGCGACGACTACCGCAACCATCATCTGGGGCGCGACTACGTGAAGCGCAGCAGCGGCCACCGGGTGTTTGCGCTGGATGCGGACAGCGGCAAAGTGCTGGCCAGCGAGCTGACGGATGAGGTACCGATCGGTCTGCTGCTCGACGAGCGCAGCCAGCGGCTGTATGTCGCCAACCGCAAAGGCGTGCGCGTGGATCACGGCGCCGGGACGCTGACGGTGTTCGACGCCAAAACGCTTAAACGCCTGCAAACCGTAGACCTGCCGCCGCACCCTAACAGTCTGGCGTTGGATCCGAAAGGTGACGCGCTGTTCGTGACGGTGAAAAACGACGGCGCTGCCACCAAGGCCGGCAAACCCGAAAGCGTGGTGCGCATTCAGCTACACACCAAATAACTGAATGGAAAGATAAAAAAAGGGCGCCGCGGCGCCCTTTCTCGTGGCTGACAAAGGAGGAAAAAGCGTGGTTTTTCCTCCTTTGTGGTTATCAGCCGAAAATCAATGAATTGATTTTCCTTGTTTTCTATCTGTCGCCTAATGAAAGCCCGGCAACGTCATCCGCTTTGTCATTTACCTCAAGGGGTGCAGAGCACCCCTTTGTCGTTGGTTCATGTCATCAGAAGTGGGTGTTGATGCTCATGTAGTAGGTGCGGCCCGGTTCGTTGTAGGTGGCCGCGCCCGCACCGGCGATGTTGATCGCACCGGTGTTCGGGTCGCCGACGTTCTGCGCGTTGCCGGCGCGGAACTGGCGTTTATCGAACAGGTTGTCGATGCCGGCGGTGAGGCTGACGTTTTTGGTCAGATCATAGGTCGCGCTGGCGCCGACGACGGCGTAAGGGCTGACCTCGCGGGTTTCGCCGCCGGTGGCCGGTTTACCCTGGTAGTTGTACTTCTTCGGCTTCTGACGGCCGTACCAGGTCAGGGTGGACTGCATCGACAGATCCTGCGTGGCCTGCCAGCTGAGGGTCGAGTTGACGGTGAACTTCGGGATCACCGACAGGTAATCGCCGGTGGTCTTGTTCTTGTTCTCGATCATGTAGGTGGCGTTGTTGCTCCAGGTGACGGTCTCGCTGACCGGCACGTTCAGCGAGCCTTCCAGCCCTTGCACCACCGCCTTCGGCACGTTTTCCCACTGATAGACCGCCGTGCCGGTGCTGCTGGTGGCGATGCGGGAGTTACCCGCTTCAATCTTGTTGTGGTAATCGTTGCGGAAGTAGGTCACGCCGGCCAGCCAGCCGTCGTTATGGAACTCCAGCCCGATCTCTTTGTTGACGCTGGTTTCCGCCTTCAGATCGTCGTTGCCGAGCAGGTAGCAGCCGTTTCTGGTATCGCTACCGGCGCATCCCTGGCCTTTGCTGTACAGCAGATAGTTGCCGTTGGTCTGGAACAGGGTCGGGGCTTTATAGGAACGCGCGATGCCCATCTTCAGCGTGAAGTAGTCGCCCAGTTCCTGCGACAGGTTCAGCGCCGGGCTCCAGTTGTTGCCGGATTCCGAATGCAGATCGTAGCGCAGACCCGGCGTCAGCATGGTGGTGTCGGTCAGTTCAATGTTGTCTTCGGCGAACAGCGAGAAGATATGCGCGGAAGCGTAAGGGCTGCGCGTACCGGCCGTCATGCCGGGAATGGTGCCGCCCATCAGCGTTTGGCTGGTGGAGGTGCCGTCCTTCATGCGTTGTTGGCTCCACTCGGTGCCCAGCGTAGCGGTTTGCGCGACGCCCAGCTCGAACGGCACGCTGACTTCGCTGTGCGCCAGGAAGTCATCCAGCTTGGTGGTGCCGAAACCGGTGTTCTTGGTATCGAAGATGCCTTCGGTGCCGCCGGCCAAGCCTTCGTTCAGGCGGGTGTTGCGGGTGCGTTCGAACTGCACGTAGTTGTTGGTGCTCACGCCGTTGTCCCAGGCGCCGCGGTGGGTCAGGCCGAAGGTTTCACGGTAGATGCGGTTGGTCTCTTTGCCGTAGTTGCTCTGCACCAGGGCGTTGGTGTTGGTGTTCTGAGTATCGCCGGCGTACAGGTTGCCCTGGCGGCCATAGGCGTATTCGAACTCCAGCGACTGCAGATGGGCGAAATCCCAGTGCAGCAAGGCGTCGATGTTTTTATCGACCACCCCTTCGCGCCCGGCGGGCACGCTGTTGGCGTAGGCGCCGACGCGTTCGGATTTGTGCGATTCGTTAATGTCCCAGGCGTCGGCCTGCGTTTTGCTGTAGCCGCCGAACAGGCGGAAGCTCAGGGAATCGCTCAGCGGGCCGGACAGGCTGAAATCGGTGCGCTTGGTGGCGCCTTCCTGCTTGTGCTGCGGCACGTTGAAGTAGCCGTTCAGCGAGCCGTGCAGCGCATCGCCGGCCTTCTTGGTGATGATGTTGACCACGCCGCCCGCGGCGCCGTTGCCATAGCGCGCCGCAGCCGGGCCGCGCAGCACTTCGATGCGTTCGATCATTTCCGGCGGCACCCAGGCGGTATCGCCGCGTGAGTCACGTTCGCCGCGCCAGCCCTGACGCACCGAGTTGCGGCTGGAGGCCGGTTTGCCGTCGATCAGAATCAGGGTGTTTTCCGGGCCCATGCCGCGGATATCGATCTGGCGGTTGTTGCCGCGCTGGCCGCTGGTGGAGTTGCCGGTCAGGTTAACCCCGGGCATGGTGCGGATCAGTTCGCTGATGTCGCGCGCCGGCGGGCGTTTCTTGATCTCGTCGGCGGTGATGGTGGATACCCCCGGCGCCTGCAGGTTCTGCCGGGCGGCGGTCACGACGATGGTGTCTTCGCCGCGCGGCTTTTTATCCGCTGTGCCGCTGTTTTCTTCCGTGGTGGGGGTGTCGGTCTGCTGCGCGGCGTTGGCGAACGCGGACGCGCCCAATCCCAAGCCGATAAGAGTGGCCAAAGAATAACGTGATAGCTTGCTTTTCATTTGAGTGTCCTACCTTGCTGCCCTCCCTCGCCGAATGGGGGAAAGGCGGTTGTAGTTTTTGTGTAGTCGGAATAGAAAATCGGCTGCGGCAAGGGATGCCATTGATGTATCCCCGATCCCTGTCCGTTGCGCGCAATACCAGCACGATCTCCAAGCCTTACACACTATTGCAAATGCAAATTATTATCAATAGTATTTGGCCTACAGTGTGTTCGGGCGGTGGCCGGCGATAGGGAAAAGTCGACGTTCCCGGTGCCGCCAACTACAAAATGGGTAGGCGTTGTGAATACAGAACTAGAGTCAGAAAGCAGCAGATTATTGGCCAGCAGCAATGCGGGCAGTCCAGGGTGGTGGTTGACGGTGGCACGACGCGGTACGCCATGGGTAGAACCGGCGGGTAACGGCCGGTGGCGAACCACCTTTTTCTGGCGCGATCCGCAGGGATGCGAATTGACTTCCGCCTACCGCCGGGTGTGGATCAACATCAACTGCCTGACCGACCACCATCAGCCGAATCCGCCGCAAAGCCTGCTGCGTTTGGCCGGTACCGACGTATGGTACTGGCAGACCGAGCTGAACGGCGCCTGGCGCGGCAGCTACTGCTTTATTCCTTGTTTTGACGAGCGGCCGCCGGCGTTCAGCGACGACGACGCGCACGCCAACATGCACAACCTGCGTCACTGGTGGCACCAGGTGTTCGCCTGCGCCACTCCCGATCTGCTCAACCCCTATCGCTCCTGGCAAAGCGCCAGCGGCCACAGCGTTTCCGGTCTGCACATGCCGGATGCGCCGCCGCAGCCGGTGTGGCGCTCGTTCGATGAGTATGAGATCGCCAGCGGGCGCTGCACGCCGCCGCTGCCGGCGCGTTTGCAGCGCCATACCTGGCAGAGCGAGCGTCTGGGCAACAGCCGCGATGTCTGGATCTACACCACCGGCGACAGCAAGCCGGCCGAACGCCCGCTCGCGATCCTGCTCGACGGCCAGTTCTGGGCGAAGCAAATGCCGGTCTGGGCGCCGTTGATGCAACTGACCCGCGAGGGGGCGTTGCCGGAAGCGGTGTATGTGCTGATCGACATCATCGATCTGCCGCACCGGGCGCGTGAGCTGACCTGCAAGGACGATTTCTGGCTGGCGGTGCAGGAAGAACTGATGCCGCAACTGGCCGAATGGGCGCCGCACAGCGACAATCCGGCCGAGACGGTGGTGGCGGGGCAAAGCTTTGGCGGCCTGGCCTCTCTGTACGCCGGGCTGCGCTGGCCGCAGCGCTTCGGCGCGGTGATCACCCAGTCCGGCTCCTATTGGTGGCCGCGGCGCGACATGCTGCAGCTGCCGAGCATTCCTGACGACGCCTGCTGGCTGATGCAACAGGTCGAACGCCACGGCCTGGGCAACCACGGCGCGCTGAAGGTATTTATGGAAGCCGGTACGCAGGAAAAGCTGGTGCATCAGGTCAGCGGGCAAATGGCGGTGCGCCTGAGCGAAGCCGGCCATCGGGTGCACTACCGGGTGGTGGAAGGCGGGCACGACGCGCTGTGCTGGCGCAGCGGCCTGACCGACGGGCTGCAGGCGGTGTGGGCTTCCGCTTTCGCTACCGCTTATCCGGCATCGGTAACGACAGCGGCACAAGGAACGCAGGATGGAAAGCCTGAATCCGTTCGATGATCAACAGCAGCGCAGCCTGGTGCTGCGCAACGTACAACAACAATACAGTTTGTGGCCGGATTTCCGCGCCATTCCACCCGATTGGACGATCGTATTTGGCCCGGCGGCGCGCACCGAGTGCGCCGAGTGGCTGGAACAGCATTGGCAAGATATTCTGCCGGTCGCAGCACGCAAGGCGTGACCGGCGCCTGGTAATCACGGGAGCAATAAGCAGTGTCACACACCCCTAACTCTCTCAGCGGCCCGGCGCTTGCGGGCGAATGGCCGCTGGTCGCGGCGCAACCCGGCATTTGGGTCGCCGATCAAATCTCCCCGCATCGCAATGCTTACGCGGTGGCGCATGCCATCGAACTCAACGGCCCCGTCGCCGTGGAGCCCCTGCTGCAGGCCATCACCCAGGGCCTCGGCGAGGTGGACATGCTGCGGCTGCGTTTTGCGGAACGCGACGGCGTGCCGGTGCAATGGCTGGACGACGCGCTGGCGGTGCACGCGCCGGAACTTGTCGATCTGACGACGTCGCCGGATCCCGAAGCCGCCGCTCGCGCGCTGATGGACATCGATCTGGCGAGCGATCTGCGCGCCGGCAGCGGCGCACCGCTGTATCGCCATGTGGTGATGCGCCTGGCGGACGATCGCTGGTTCTGGTATCAGCGTTATCACCATCTGTTGGTGGACGGTTTCAGCTTCACCGCCATCGCTCGCCGCGTGGCGGCGATTTATACCCACCTTTGCCGCGGCGACGCGCTCGAGCCGACGCCATTTACGGCGTTCAGCGACGTGGTGGCGGAATACCAGGCTTACCGGCAGGCGCCGGCCTGGCAACGCGACGCCGATTTCTGGCGCGAAAAAGCGCGGCAGCTGCCGCCGCCGGCCACGATCTGCCCGCAGCCGCTGGCCGGGCAAACGCCCACGCCGCGCATCCACCGGCTGGAACAGCGCTGCGATCCGCAGGCCTTCGCCGAACTGGTGCAGCGTGGCGCGCAGCAGAAGCTGAACGCCGCCGATATGGCGGTGGCGCTGGTGGCGCTGTGGGTGTCACGCCTGAGCGGCCAACCGAGCTTCAGCGCCGGTTTTATCTTCATGCGCCGTACCGGCTCGGCCGCCCTGTGCGCCGCCGGCCCGGTGATCAATGTGCTGCCGATGGAGATGCATCTCGAGCCGCAGGCCACGCTGTATGAGGCCGCCGCACGCATCAGCCGCGAGCTGAAAACGGTGCGCCGCCATCAGCGCTACGACGCCGAACAGGTGCAGCGCGATCTGGGGCGCATCGGCGACGGCGAACCGCTGTACGGCACGGTCTTCAACTTCAAAATGTTCGATTACCAGCTGGATTTCGCCGGCATCGAGGGCATTACCCACGATCTGGCCTCCGGGCCGGTGCGCGATCTGGAGATTGCGCTGTTTATCGATGAAAACCACCAATTGAAGGTGGAGCTGCTGGCCAATGCCGAACGTTACAGCCGCCAGGAGCTGCAGGCGCACCTGCAACGGTTGCCGCTGCTGCTGGCGCAGTTCGCCGCGCAGGCAACGTTGCCGATCGGCGAGGCCGATATGCTGACCGCCGACGATCGCGCGCTGCTGGCGCGGATCAACGACACGGCGCATCCGGTGCCGGCGACCACGCTGAGCCAATTGCTGGCGCAGCAGGCGCAAGCCACGCCGGACGCGCCGGCGTTGGCGGATGCGCATTTCAGCTTCACCTACCGCGAAACGCGCGAGCAGGTCACGGCGCTGGCGCGCCAGCTGGTGGCGCAGGGCGTGCGGCCGGGCGACATCGTGGCGGTGGCGCTGCCGCGCTCGGTGTTCCTGTCGCTGGCGTTGATGGCGATCGTCGAAGCGGGCGCCGCCTACCTGCCGCTGGACACCGGTTATCCGGACGAGCGGCTGGCGATGATGCTGGAAGACGCCGCGCCCCGCTTGCTCATCACTCACCCGGCGCAGCAGGCGCGTTTCGCCGACAAGGGCGAAATTTTGCTGTATGACGCGCCGCTGGCGGCCGATCACGCCGCCGGGGTGGCGATCGCGGGCCCGACGCCGGACCATGCGGCCTATATCATCTTTACCTCCGGCTCCACCGGGCGCCCGAAAGGCGTGCTGGTCGGCCATCAGGCGATCGTCAACCGCCTGCTGTGGATGCAACACCAGTATCCGCTGGGGGCGGACGACGCGGTGCTGCAGAAAACGCCGTGCAGTTTCGATGTCTCGGTGTGGGAATTCTTCTGGCCATTGATGGTCGGCGCCCGGCTGGTGATGGCGCCGCCGGAGGCGCACCGCGATCCGCAGCAGCTGCAACAGCTGATCGCTCAACACCGCATTACCACGATGCACTTCGTACCGTCGATGCTGGCGGCTTTCGTTGCCGCCCTGGACGACGACGCGGCGGTGGCGAGCTGCGCCGCGCTGCGCCAGGTGTTCTGCAGCGGCGAAGCGCTGCCGGCGGAGCTGTGCCGCCTGTGGCAAAGCCGCACGGCGGTGCCGCTGCACAACCTCTACGGCCCGACCGAAGCGGCGGTGGACGTGACCTGGCATCCGGCCTACGGCGAGGCATTGGCGAAGGTGACCGGCGCCAACGTGCCGATTGGCCTGCCGGTGTGGAACACCGGGCTGCGCATTCTGGACGCGCGTCTGCGGCCGGTGCCGCCGGGCG
Source organism: Serratia ureilytica (assembly GCF_017309605.1). Lineage (NCBI taxonomy): Bacteria > Pseudomonadati > Pseudomonadota > Gammaproteobacteria > Enterobacterales > Yersiniaceae > Serratia > Serratia ureilytica. The sequence goes on along the minus strand of NZ_CP071320.1, from coordinate 4,724,645 downwards.
TGGCGGGCGATCTGTATCTGACCGGCGTCCAGTTGGCGCACGGCTACCTTGGCCGGCCGGATCTGACCGCCAGCCGCTTTGTCGCCGATCCGTTCGGTGAGGGCGGGCGCATGTACCGCACCGGCGACGTGGCGCGCTGGCTGCCGGACGGCGCGGTGGAATATTTGGGCCGCAGCGACGATCAGCTGAAGATCCGCGGGCAGCGTATCGAGCTGAGTGAAATCGACCACGCCCTGCTGTCGCTGCCGGGCGTGCGCCAGGCGGTGACGCACGCGCGGGTGCTGCAGGGCACGCCGGTGGACGCCGGCGGCGATGCGCGCCAGCTGGTGGGTTATCTGGTGATGCAGCCTGGCGCGAGCTGGGATGCGGAAGCCCTGCGCGCGGCGCTGGCCGACCGTCTGCCGCCGCACATGGTGCCGGTGGCGTTGGTGGAAATGCACGATTTGCCGCTGAGCGCCAACGGCAAGCTGGATCGCAAGGCCCTGCCGCAGCCGCAGGGCGGTGAGCGCAAGGCAGGGCGTCCGCCGCAGGCCGGGTTGGAAAGCGAGATCGCCGCAGTATTTGCCCGCCTGCTGCAGCGCGAGCAGGTATTCGCCGACGACGATTTCTTCGCGCTGGGCGGCCATTCGCTGCTGGCGATGCGTCTGGCGGCCGAGCTGCGCCGCGATCTGGGCAAGGCGGTGTCCGTCGGCCAGGTGATGGTGGCGTCGCGCGTCGAGCAACTGGCCGCCTTGCTGGCGGAAGATCGCACGCAGGAAGAGGCCGATCGCAGTGGCTTCGACAGCGTATTGCCGCTGCGCGTCACCGAGGGGCTGACGCTGTTCTGTCTGCATCCGGCGTCCGGTTTCTCCTGGCAGTTCAGCGTATTGCCGCGCTATCTCGATCAGCACTGGTCGCTGGTCGGCATTCAGTCGCCGCGGCCGGACGGCCCGCTGGCGCTGAGCGAAGACATGGACCAGGTGGTGGAGGCGCACCTGCAGACGGTGCTGCAGGTGCAGCCGCACGGGCCGTACCACTTCATCGGCTACTCGCTGGGCGGCACGCTGGCCCAGGGCATCGCCGCCCGGCTGCAGGCGCGCGGCGAGCAGGTGGCGTTCCTCGGCCTGCTGGATACCTATCCGCCGGAGACCCAAAACTGGGACGTAATGCTGGACGACAACGTGTTGAAGGAAGTGCAGCGCGAGCGCGAACAGTTCCTGGCGGTGTCGCAGGATACGCTCGATCCGGCGCTGGGCGAGACGCGCACCATGATGTTCGACAACATCGAAGCCAACTACGCCGATTCGGTGCGGTTGCTGTCGCACACGCGGACCGCCCGCTTCCACGGCCAGGCGACGCTGTTCGTCGCCAAACGCACGTTGCAGGCAGGGATGGACGTGCAGCAGACCTGGTCGCAGTACGTCGATGCGCTGCAGGCGCACGAGCTCGACTGCGCGCATGTCGATATCGTTTCGCCGGCGTCGTTCAAAGTGCTGGGGCCGCTGCTGAATCGGATTTTGCGCACGCTGTAATGACGCCCGTCATCTCGCCGCCAGGCACGGGGATTGCCCCGCGTTTGGCGGCGTTTCTTGCGTCCGCTCACAATTGAATATCAATGATTTCTATTATCATTATTGATTTCGTTATCTGTGCTAGCATAGCGCTCCGCAACTGCAGAATCCCCGTTTAAAGATGTGGTGAACAACCGATGAGTAGCAAACCCTCCATCCTGCTTGATTTTAGCCTGCTGAAAACCCACCGGGCCTTTCGCGCGGTATTCTGCGCGCGTTTCATCTCCATTGTGGCGCTGGGGCTGATGGCGATCGCCATCCCGGTGCAGATCCAGGCGCTGACCGGTTCCACCCTGCAGGTCGGGTTGGCGGTGACGCTGGCCGGCGGCGGCATGTTCGCCGGGCTGCTGATGGGCGGCGTATTGGCCGATCGCTATGAGCGGCGCCGGTTGATCCTGTTCGCGCGCTCCACTTGCGGCATCGGGTTCGTCGGCCTGTGCCTCAACGCCCTGTTGCCGTCACCTTCGCTGGCGGCCATTTATCTGCTGGCGGTGTGGGACGGTTTCTTCGGCGCCGTGGGGGTGACGGCGCTGCTGGCGGCCACGCCGGCGCTGGTGGGCCGCGAAAACATCGTGCAGGCGGGCGCCATCAGCATGCTGACGGTGCGCTTCGGCTCGATTCTTTCCCCGGCCATCGGCGGCCTGGTGATCGCCCATATGGGCATCGCCTGGAACTACGGCCTGGCGGCGTTCGGCACTCTGCTGACGTTGCTGCCGCTGCTGAGCCTGCCGCAGCTGATGCCGCCGCCGCAGCCGCGGGAACATCCGCTGCGCGCGCTGGCGGGCGGTTTCGCCTTCCTGTTCCAGAACAAGGTGATCGGCATGGTGGCGCTGATCGGCGCGTTGCTGACCATGGCCAGCGCGGTGCGCGTGCTGTACCCGGCGATGGCGGAAAGCTGGCGCATCGATGCAGCCCACCTCGGTTATATGTACGCCGCCGTGCCGCTCGGCGCGACTATTGGTGCGTTCACCAGCGGGCGCGTGGCGCACGTGGCGCGCCCCGGTTGGGTGATGCTGCTGACGGCGATCGCGGCTTTCGCCTCTATTGGCCTGTTCGGCCTGATGCCGTGGTACAGCCTGGCGTTGCTGTGCCTGGTGGCGTTTGGCTACCTGAGCGCGCTGAACTCGCTGCTGCAATACGGCCTGATCCAGGGCCTGACGCCGGACAATTTCCTTGGCCGCATCAACGGTCTGTGGACGGCTCAGAACGTGGTGGGCGATGCGCTGGGCGCGTTGCTGCTGGGGGCGATGGGCGCCTTTATACTGCCAGCGATGAGCGCCAGCGGTTTCGGCTTTGGCGCGGCGCTGCTCGGCATCCTGTTGCTGTTCGCCATGACCGGTTTGCGCCAGGTTACGCTGCACAAACCGGAGCCGCAGCCCGCCACAGAAAAGTAGTCGAACGCGTTAAAACAACGCTGTGGGATCAAATAGCAATGCTTATCATCGGCATGCGTAAAACCCACAGCGTTTATGTCATGATTTCGAAATGAAAGAAGTGCTTACGTTTATTGACATAGCAAATATCGGCGAGTAATTTAGCGCGGAATCAACTCAAATGATAATCATTATTATATTGGTTATCACTTCAAATTCTTGAGGGCGAAGCGATGGTTACTGCCGTGAACGACATCAATCGAAAGGAAATGCAGGAGCGCGAAGAACACCGGTTCGCCGCTGATTTTTCTCCGGCGTCGGGCTTCTTCTTTACCTCCCCTTACCGCAGCTTGACCACCACCGGTTGTTTCAGCCGCATTCGCCTGCCGGCCGCGGACGGCGCAGATCTGAACGGCGAGTTCCAGCGCCGCGTGCGGCAGGCGTTTGCCGAGGCCCGTCAGGCCGGCATCAAAAAGCCGCTGCTGTGTGGCGCCATTCCGTTCGATACCCGGCAGCCTTCGGCGCTGTTTGTTCCCCAGCAGAGCCGCTGGTTCGACCGCGCCGCCTTTATGGCCGGCGTTCGGCCTTCGGCGAACGGCCCTGAACTGGCCGGGGTGACGGAGCTGCCGCCGCAGCAGACGTTCATGAACATGGTCAGCGACGCCGTTGCCGCGATGAAGGCCGGTGAGCTGGATAAAGTGGTTTTGTCGCGCCTGCTGGAGATCGAAACGCGTCAGCCGGTGGATCGCCATGCGCTGATGGCGCGCGTGATCGCCCAGAACCCACACGGTTTCCACTTCCATGTACCGCTGGAGCAGGGCGCGCTGTTGGGTGCCAGCCCAGAGCTGCTGCTGCGTCAGGACGGCGGCCGTTTCTATTCCAACCCGCTGGCCGGTTCCGCCCGGCGCGAGGCCGATCCGCAGCGCGATCGCGAAGTGGGGGAGCGGCTGATGGCCTCGGCGAAAGATCGCCACGAGCACCGCATCGTCACCGAAAGCATGCGCGACGTGCTGGCCGGCCGCTGCCGCTACCTGAACGTGCCGCACACCCCTGAACTGCTGACCACCACCACGCTGTGGCATCTCTCCACGCCGATCGACGGCGAGGCGGCGTCTCCGGACGAAAACGCCCTGTCGCTGGCCTGCCTGTTGCACCCGACGCCGGCGCTGTGCGGCATGCCGACGGCCGAGGCGCACGCCCTGATCGGCAAGCTGGAGCCGTTCGATCGCGGCCTGTTCGGCGGCATCGTCGGCTGGTGCGACGACGAAGGCAACGGCGAGTGGGTTGTGACTATCCGCTGTGGCACCGTTGACGGCAACCGGGTACGGCTGTTCGCCGGCGCCGGCATTGTGGAAGACTCTTCACCCGAATCTGAATGGCATGAAACAGGTACCAAACTCAGCACCATTCTGCGTGCCTTTGGTATGAATCAAGGATAACGACAAGATGAGCATTGCCTTTACCCCCTGGCCGGCGGAGTTCGCCAGCCGCTATCGCGAGCGCGGCTACTGGATTGACAAGCCGCTGACCGAGATCCTCGACCGCCAGGCCAACAACGACGCTCCGGCGATTATCGACGCCCAGGGCAGCCTGACCTACCGCGAGCTGCAGCAGCGCTCCGATCGCCTGGCGGCCGCTTTGCTGCGCCGCGGCGTGAAATCCGGCGACACCGCGCTGGTGCAGCTGGGCAACGTGGCGGAATTTTATATCGTGTTCTTCGCGCTGCTGAAAATTGGCGTGGCGCCGGTCAACGCGCTGTTCAGCCATCAGCGCAGCGAGCTGAACGCCTATGCCGAGCAGATCAAACCGGCGCTGCTGATCGCCGACCGCCGGCACGCGCTGTTTGCCGACGATCAATTCCTGAACGCCTTCCGCGATGCGCATCCTTCGCTGCGTGCCGTGGCGCTGCGCAGCCAGCCCGAGGGCGAGCTGGCGCTGGCCGCCTGGCTGGACGAAGCCAGCGACGGTTTCGTCGCGCAGCCTTCCGCGGCCGATCGGGTGGCGTTCTTCCAGCTTTCCGGCGGCAGCACCGGCACGCCGAAGCTGATCCCGCGCACCCACAACGATTACTACTACAGCATTCGCCGCAGCGTGGAGATCTGCCGTTTCGACGCGCAGACCCGTTATCTGTGCGCGCTGCCGGTGGCGCACAACTACCCGATGAGCTCGCCGGGCGTGCTGGGCGTATTTTATGGCGCCGGGCGGGTAGTGTTCGCCGCCGATCCTGATGCCGGGCAGTGCTTCCGCCTGATCGAACAGCATCAAATCAACGTGACGGCGCTGGTGCCGCCGGCGGTCACGCTGTGGCTGCAGGCGATCGAAGAGTGGGGCGGCAATGCCCAGCTTGCCAGCCTGAAACTGCTGCAGGTGGGCGGCGCCAAGCTGGGCGAAACGCTGGCGGCGCGCATTCAGAATGAAATCGGCTGCCAATTGCAGCAGGTGTTCGGCATGGCGGAAGGGCTGGTGAACTACACCCGGCTGGACGACGACGAACGCCACATCCTGACGACGCAAGGGCGGCCGATGTCGCCGGACGACGAAGTGTGGGTGGCGGATGACGACGGCAATCCGTTGCCGGCGGGTGAGATCGGGCGGTTGATGACGCGCGGGCCTTACACCTTTCGCGGTTACTACCAGAGCCCGGCGCACAACGCCGATGCCTTCGACGCCGACGGTTTCTACTGCTCCGGCGATCTGATCAGCATTAGCGAAGACGGTTACATCACCGTGCAGGGGCGGCAGAAAGACCAGATCAACCGAGGCGGAGAGAAGATCGCCGCCGAGGAGATCGAGAACCTGCTGCTGCGTCATTCGGACGTGATCAACGCCGCGCTGGTGTCGATGCCGGACGCGCTGATGGGGGAGAAGAGTTGCGCCTATATCATCGCCAACGCGCCGCTGAAGCCGGTGGTGCTGCGTCGCCACCTGCGCGAACAGGGCGTGGCGGACTTCAAACTGCCGGATCGCTTTATTCAGGTGAACAGCCTGCCGCTGACCCCGGTCGGCAAAGTGGACAAAAAACGGCTGCGCGAGCAGCTCGACGCGCAACTACAGACTCAGGCTCAGGGAGATTAATTGATGGCCATTCCAAAACTTAATGATTACGCGCTGCCGACGGCGGACGAACTGCCGCAAAATAAAGTCACCTGGCAGGTAGAACCGCAGCGCGCCGCGCTGCTGATCCACGACATGCAGCAGTATTTCCTCAATTTCTGGGGCGAAGACAGCGCGCTGATTAAACAGGTGGTGGAGAACATCGCCAACCTGCGTCGCTACTGCAAACAGCATGGCATTCCGGTGTTCTATACCGCTCAGCCGAATCAGCAGAGCGATGAAGATCGCGCGCTGTTGAACGACATGTGGGGGCCGGGCCTGAACAAACACCCCGAGCAGCAGGCGGTGACCGCTGCGCTGGCGCCGGACGAAGACGACACGGTGCTGGTGAAATGGCGCTACAGCGCTTTCCACCGCTCGCCGCTGCAGGAGATCCTGCAGGAGTCCGGCCGCGATCAGCTGATCATCTGCGGCGTGTATGCGCACATTGGCTGCCTGACCACCGCCATCGACGCCTTCATGCGCAACATCCAGCCTTTCATGGTGGCCGACGGCCTGGCGGACTTCTCGCGTGACGAACACCTGATGGCGCTGCGCTACACCGCCGGCCGCTGCGGCCGGGTGGTGACCACCGCGTCTCTGCTGCCGGCGGCCGGCATCGCCAGCATCGACGCGTTGCGTCAGCAAATCCTGCCGCTGCTGGACGAAGACAGCGAAGACATGGGCAACGATGAAAACCTGATCGATTACGGTCTGGATTCGGTGCGCATCATGGAGCTGGCGACCCGCTGGCGCAAGATCCGCGGCGATATCGACTTTATCGCGTTGGCGCGCAACCCGACCATCGACAGCTGGTGGGCGCTGCTTTCCGAAGAGAAAGCCTGATTTTAATAATGAAAAGAGGGCGGCCGCGCGGTCGCCCCGTTAGCTCTATAAGGAAATTTCGATGAATGCTTTGATCACCAAGGGAAAACGGGCGGCATTTCCGCTGATGCTGCTGTCCACGCTGCTGTTCTCCAACACCTTGCAGGCGCAGACCGCGCCGGACGTGCTGCGCAAACCGGTCGGCAAGGGCGCTTATGAAATGGCCTACAGCCCGAGCGAGAACGCGCTTTACCTGGCGACGTCGCAGAGCCGCAAGCTGGATAAGGGCGGCATCGTCTACCGCCTGGATCCGACCACGCTGGACGTGACCCAAATTATCCATAACGACATCAAGCCGTTCGGCGCCGCCGTTAATGCTAAAACCGGCACGCTGTTCTTCGGCAACACGGTCAATAACTCGGTGACCGCCATCGACGCCAAGACCGGCGACGTGAAAGGCCGCTTGGTGCTGGACGCGCGCAAGCGCTCCGAGACCGTCAAACCGCTGGCGCCGCGCGAACTGGTGGCGGATGCCGACAGCGATACCCTGTACATCACCGGGCTGGGTGAATCCAGCGTGGTGTGGGTGGTGGACGGCAAGGATCTGACCCTGCGCGCCACCGTAACCGACACCGGCAAGTACGGCACCGGCCTGGCGTTGGACGCCGCCGCCAAACGTCTGTACGTCACCAACGCCGACGGCGAGCTGGTGACTATCGATACCCAGAGCAACAAGGTGCTGTCACGCAAGAAGCTGGATGAGACTAAAGAGCACTTCTTCCTGAACATCAGCCTGGATACCGCCACCCATCGCGCCTTCATCACCGATTCCAAGCAGCCGCAGGTGCTGGTAGTGGATACCCGCAGCGGCAACATCCTGAGCAAGATCGACGTGCCGGAATCGCTGGCGGTGCTGTTCAACCCGGCGCGCAATGAAGTTTACGTGACCCATCGCCAGGCGGGTGAAGTGAGCGTGATCGACGCCAAGAGCTACAAGGTGCTGAACACCATCAAGACGCCGACCCACCCGAATAGCCTGGCGCTGTCGCCGGACGGCCAGACGCTGTACGTCAGCGTCAAGCAGGCTTCCAGCCGCGAGAAAGAAGCGACCGCGCCGGACGACGTGATCCGCGTAGCGCTGAAGTAATCCCGAGCAGGGTAAGCACCCCTCGAACAGGCGAAGCGGCGACGCTCCGCCTGTTTTTTTTCGCCGTGCGATCTGCGGTATAAAGAGGGGATTGCCCTATTGACCCGAAGGAACGTTGGTTATGCCCGTCTCACGCACGCCGTTGTTGTTGTCCGTTATTACCCTGCTGCTGCTGGCCGCGCTGATCCACAGCGGCATCAGCCCTTACGATCGCACCACCTGGCTGATGGAGGTGGCGCCGGTATTGATTGTTTTGCCGCTGCTGTGGCTGACCCATCGCCGTTATCCGCTGACGCCGCTGCTCTATACGCTGATTTTCTTCCACGCGCTGATCCTGATTTTCGGCGGCATGTACAGCTACGCCCGCGTGCCGCTGGGGTTTGAGGTGCAGCAGTGGCTGGATCTTGGCCGCAACCCGTACGACAAACTGGGGCATTTCTTCCAGGGGCTGGTGCCGGCGCTGGCGGCGCGCGAGATCCTGCTGCGCGGCGGTTATGTGCGGGGCCGCAAAATGCTGGGCTTCGTGGTGTGCTGTATCGCGCTGGCGATCAGCGCGGTGTATGAGCTTATCGAGTGGTGGGCGGCGCTGGCGCTGGGCCAGGGCGCCGATGAGTTTCTCGGCACCCAGGGCGACCCGTGGGACACGCAGTCCGACATGTTCTGCGCCTTGCTTGGCGCGATAGCCGGTCAATGGCTGTTCGGTGGCTGGCAGGATCGGCAACTGCGGCGTTTAAAGGCGTAAGCCCGGCGGCGGTTGAGCCTGGTGAAAATGGATATTTCTCGTGCCGCCCGGTATTTGCCGGGCGGCATTTTTAATATCGACATGATAAAAATCGACAATCATCAGTTAAATGTTTGGCGCCCTGTGAGACAGCGCAATGTTATTTCCTATATTTATGTTTATTTAGCTTTTTATGCGTTTTTCTAGGAATTTTCTTAACTCATGCCGTGTGCTACTATTCTCATGTTTAACAAGGGCTAATTATTATTAATTAGTTTTTTGAGCGGGGAACAATGAGATACGTAATTAATAATAAGATTAAATATCATGAGGATAGATCAGAGTTGGTGGATCTCAACGCTGAGCTGCCGCCTCAACCGCTCACCGCTACCCTGAACCGCCTGCTGTCCGCCTTGGTCAGAAACAATAACCTGGTGCTCTCCCGCGATACCCTGCTGACGCAGGTGTGGGAAGCGCACGGTCAGGTGGCCTCCGGCAATAATCTCAATAACACCATTTCCATTCTGCGCAAGATGTTTGCCGCCCTGGGCGAGGACGACATTATCGTTACGTTGCCGCGCCAGGGATTCATGTTCACCGCCGCTTCATTGAAAACGACGGACAGCCTGGCGGAGAGTTTGCCGGAGATGCCGCTCCCGGTGGCTGCAGACAACGCCTTGCCGACCAGGCCGCTGCTAACGTTGCGATTTAAGCGCCTCGGACTAGCCGCGTTGTTGTTGCTGGCGGCGGGGAGCGGCCTGTGGGCCTGGCAGGACGCCGGCTATGCGCCGATCAGCACGGTAAGCGTAGGCAACATCGGCAGCTGTGAGGTGAAGTTTGTGGCTTCTTACCATAAGGTGGGACCCGGTGAGGCCGATCTGGCGCATTTGAAAAATATGTTGGCGCAAGATAAGTCGGTTCGGTGTACGGAACCGGCGACGCTGCTGTACTACGATAGCGGATCGGTGTTGTCGGGGGCCGTTGGGCGAGCCCGGGCTTCTTATTACTTCTATTGCCCACAGGCGGAAATGGCCGCGGGCAAAGTGCAATGTGAGAACTATTATGAAAGCCGGGTTAAGTAAGCGCCTCTGGCGCTACCGTTACGCGCTGTTAGGCGCGATGGCGGTCGCAGGCTGCGGCGTTTCCGCCTATTTCTTGTTTTTCAAACCGCAAATCCCGGAGTGCCGTGCGGTACTGCGTTCAACCGATCAGTTGCCTGACCAATTGATGCAGCGTGTCTTGCTGGTGAGCGTTGTACCCGAAGGCGCGCGGAGCGTGACCCTGTTGCTGAGCGGCAGCTTTTTTGACGGCGATACGCGTTATACCATCGAGCGGGCAATGATCATGGACTATCAGCGGCAGGGGAGTAATTACACGCTGCGCCGTAAGGAAGCGGTCAGAAAGTCGCAAGACAATTTGGATAATGAAGCGCTTAACCGCCGTTTGCCTATGTCGGCGCCATTGATCCATTGGCGAATTGAAAAAGTCGATGAGCGTCACTATCTGTTCAGTGGTAACCATGCGCCGCTGTTCGTGTGCACCACGGCCTCCTGAGCGGAGAATGTCCCCGGCAACGCCGGGGGATTGTTTTTCGTTGGCCCTGGGGATAAATGGCGCAATGTTATGGTTGTTTATTATTGATGTAATTGTTAATGCAGGGGCTATTGCTCGCCCGCGGGCAATAGGTTAACCACTGTTCGTCCTTTTCTGCGCCCTCATTGCGAATGTTGTCATAGTAATAGATATCCGCTCGGTATTGGCAGTTGAAGCCGGCTTGCCGTATCTCTCGCTTAATGTTTGCCAACTCACCGCTGCCTAACCGCATGGTGTAAATTTGGCAATTTTGCTCATTGCCCAACGGATAAACGCTGATGCGCGTGCTGTTTTGGTAAAGCACAATCGCGGCAAACGGCACTAAACAAGCGGCCATAATCATAATTAAGCGCTGAACAGAGCGACGAAAGTTCGGCGTTCGTGCAACCGGTGGCGGCGTTGAAGCTATTTCGGTTTCGCTATAATCATTATTATTAACTTCATCGGTATTTATATCCATCAGCTGAATGCTTGCGGCGCTAAATTTAAACCCCTGACGGGGATAGGTAACAATAATATCTTCCACGCCGAACTGCGCCAATGACTTACGCAGGCCGGAAACGTAATTATTCAGGTTGTTATTGGAGGCTTTGAGCCCATGTTCAACCCAGACGTCATTAAGCAACCTCTCTCGCAGCAGCAGCTTATCATTATTGCGAATAAACAACGAAAGCAATCTGCTGGTCGGTTTAAGTAACGCTATTTTATTACTGGCATTATCGACATGCGACAGCGTGCCCTCATCCTCATTAAAGAGGATGTCTTCATTTATGATAAAAATCATTTCATTTACCCATCAACTTTCCTGTCGAGGGATTATTCTGAGACCTGATGCGGCTTTTTTCAATCCTTCACTCTGTATGTAAATAGGATTTTTCTCTCTATCCGTATAATTGACATGAAATGTTTATATGTTTACAAGTTTTTTTATATAAATAGTGATAATTAATTCCTATTTGTTGGCTTTATAATCTATTTAATTATTATTTTATCGATAATAATCCTGTGTTTTTGTCTTTTTGCGACATAACGTTTCAAACGGAGCTCGGGGAGTGTAAATTTGTTCCCACTGATACGGAACGCGGAAACGCAGCGTATTAGCCACGGATACAACGCTCAGGAATAAAGCTGTGGCATTGCATGCGTGACTTAAGGATTTAATTTACTCCACTACTTACTAAGGAATGTAAGGGATTTCTATGAAACTGAATAAAATTATGCTGGCCGCCGTTATGGCATTTGGTGTTTCTTCTCTGGCGCACGCTGCTGACCAGGGCCACGGTAAAGTGACCTTCAGCGGTTCTATCATTGATGCTCCTTGCTCAATCGCGCCTGATTCTCTGGATCAGACCGTTGAACTGGGTGCGATTTCCAACGTGGCGCTGAAAAGCGGCGGTAAATCTACCCCGCGCAACTTCCAGATCAAGCTGGAAAACTGCGAACTGTCTGATAATAAGAAAAGCGTTGCGCTGACCTTCAGCGGCGCGAAGTCTGAAGCTAACGACAAGTTGCTGGGCATCACCGGTTCCGCCAAGGGCGCGGGCATCGCCATCACTGACGGCGCTGGTGCCAACATTGAACTGGGCACTGCTTCTAAAGCGCAAGCGCTGCAGAACGGCGCCAACACCCTGACCTTCTCCGCCTACCTGCAGGGCGCCAGCGCTTCTACCGCGGAGATCACCCCGGGTGAGTTCCAGTCTGTAGCCGACTTCACGCTGGCGTACCAGTAAGTCGTTACCTGACGAAATACGTGTGATTATCGGGCATGCGGGGCAACCCGCATGCCATTTTGAGGAAACATGATTTCACCAGGGAATGGCAATGAATGAACAGCTAAAAAAGACAGGGGCTTTTTGCCTATTGCTGGTGCCGTATTTTATTTCCCAGCAGGCAATGTCTGCCGGGCAAGGTGAAGGGCGCGTCAATATGCAAGGGGCTATTATCGATACGGCCTGTGCCATTGCGACTGAAAGCCGAGAGCAAATTATCGATATGGATATTATCCCCATTTCAGATATTGCACGAGATGGCAGAAGCCGAACGGTGCCATTCAGCATTGAGTTAGTAAATTGCGTACTCGAACGCGTTGATAAGCATTTACCGGACTGGAAACAGTTTCGGATTACGTTTGATGGCCACGTGGACGGTGAGATGTTTGGTATCAACGGCCATGCCTCCGGTATTGCGCTGAAAATTACCGATGCCGCCGGCAATATTGCCACGCCAGGGAAATCATTGCCGCCGGTGAATATATTGCCGGGGAATTACCGCCTGAATTACGCCATGACGTTAATCAGCAATCAGCGGCCATTGAAGGCCGGGGACTATTTTTCATCGGTGCGTTTCAAAATGGATTATTACTGAGCGGCTGATGAATCAGGGAAGTTAATAAATTAAAAGGTCTTGGAAATGATGTTTTTACCTGCCGGAAAACCGTTTCGTTTGCATATTCTCAGCGCCTGCGTGGCGCTGGTGCTGGGCAGTTTGACGAGTAACGCCGGCGCGGTGGAAGACATTCAGTTCAACACCGACGTGCTCGACGTAAACGATCGTAAAAACATCGATCTGAGCCAGTTTTCGCGCGGTGGCTACATTATGCCCGGACAGTACAGCATGGTGGTGCGCGTCAATAAAAGCGACCTGCCGGAACAACCGGTGGCATTTTATGCGCCGGACGGGGACGCTAACGGCAGCCGCGCCTGCCTGACGCCGGAATTGGTGGCGCAGTTGGGTATCAAAGATGAGGCCGCGAAAAAACTGACCTGGTGGCGAGAAGGCGCCTGTCTGGACGAGGCCAGCCTACCGGGCATGGAAGTGCGGGGTGAGTTGGCCACGTCGGCGCTGTATCTGAGCATCCCCCAGGCCTATCTGGACTATGTCTCGGAGGATTGGGATCCGCCGGCCCGCTGGGATGAGGGGATACCGGGGCTGCTGTTCGACTATAACCTCAACGGCCAGGCGCAGCGCCAGCAGCAGGCGGGCACTCAGAACTACAGCCTGGGCGGCAACGGCACGGCGGGAGCCAACCTGGGCGCCTGGCGGCTGCGCGCCGACTGGCAGGGGCAGTGGAACCGGCAAGGCGGCGGTGAATCCACCCGGAACCTGGACTGGAGCCGCTATTACGCCTATCGGGCGATCCCGGCGCTGCGATCCAAGCTGACGCTGGGTGAGGACTACCTGGATTCCGGGCTGTTCGACAGCTTTCGCTTCGGCGGCGTCAGCCTGCGCTCCGACGACAACATGCTGCCACCCAACCTGCGCGGTTACGCGCCGGAAGTCAGCGGAGTGGCCAAGAGTAACGCCAAGGTGACCGTCAGCCAGCAAGGGCGGGTGCTGTACGAAACCACCGTCGCCGCCGGGCCGTTTCGGATCCAGGATCTCAACGATGCGGTCACGGGCGATCTGGACGTGCGGGTGGAGGAGCAGGACGGCAGCGTGCAGGAGTTCAAAATGAGCACCGCCAGCATCCCGTACCTGACGCGCCCCGGCTCGCTGCGCTACAAGCTGGCGGCGGGCAAGCCGTCGGATATGGATCACCGCTACCAGGGGCCGATGTTCGGCACCGGTGAGTTTTCCTGGGGGGTGAGCAACGGTTGGTCGCTGTTCGGCGGCGCGCTGTTGGGGGGCGACTATAACGCTGCGGCGCTGGGTATCGGGCGCGATTTGCTGTTGCTGGGGGCGCTGTCGTTCGACGCGACCCAGTCGCGCGCCAAACTGCCGTACAACGGTGAGACGCTGAGCGGCGGCTCGTACCGCCTCAGTTACTCGAAAAGCTTCGACGAGCTGGACAGCCAGGTGACCTTCGCCGGCTACCGCTTCTCTGAGCGGAACTTTATGAGCATGAGCGAGTACCTGGACGCGCGCCAATACGGGCAGCGGTACGGCAACAGCAAGGAGATGTACACCATCACCTACAACCAGCAGCTGCGTGATATCGGGTTGAGCGCTTATCTCAACTTTAGTCATCAGACCTACTGGGAGCGGCCGGCCAACGATCGCTACAGCCTGACGATGTCGCGCTATTTCGACCTGGGCAGGTTTAAAAACATGAGCCTGTCGCTGTCGGCGTACCGTAACCGCTACAACGAGACCAACGACGATGGCATGTATTTGGGGCTCTCGGTGCCGTGGGGCAACGGTGCGACGCTGAGCTACAACACCACGTTCAACCGTAACGACAATACCCACCGCGTGGGCTATTACGAGCGACTGGACGATCGCAGTAACTATCAGCTCAGCGCCGGCAGTTCGCGCAGCGGCGCCAACCTGAGCGGCTATTACAACCGCGACGGCGATATCGCGCGTATAAGCGCCAACGCCAGTTATCAACAGGACAGATACAGCGCGGTCGGCGGTTCTCTTCAGGGCGGGATGACGCTGACCGCCGAAGGCGGTGCGCTGCACCGCAGCAATATGGCGGGCGGCACCCGGTTGTTGTTGGATACCGAAGGCGTAGCCGGGGTACCGGTACGCGGCTACGGCAGCGCGGTGGCGACCAACCGCTGGGGCAAGGCGGTGGTGGCGGACGTCAACAGCTACTACCGCAACAAGGCCAGCATCGATCTGGACACGCTGGGCGATAACGCCGAGGCCACCACCTCGGTGGTGCAGGCGACGTTGACCGAAGGCGCTATCGGTTACCGCAAGTTTGCGGTGATCGCCGGGGAGAAGGCGATGGCCGTAATTAAGCTGGCGGACGGCAGCGAGCCGCCGTTTGGCGCCACGGTGCTGAACGTCCGTAAACAGGAGACCGGCATCGTCAACGACGGCGGCAGCGTTTATCTGAGCGGCATCAACGCCGGGGAGCGGATGACGGTGCGCTGGAACGGCGCCGAACAGTGCGAAGTGCAGATGCCGACGCCACTGCCGGCCGAGATGCTGACAGCCAATTTACTGCTGCCGTGCCGGGCGCTAAGCGCCGGTGTGGATAGCAAAGAACAATGAATTAAGGAGTTTTTTATGATGAACACGATGCGTAAACCTGGCGTTTTATTGATGACGGCGGCGCTGCTGGGCGGCGCGCTGGCGCCAACCGCGCAGGCGGCCATTGCGCTGGATCGCACCCGGGTGATTTTTGATGGCAGCGTGCAGTCGGTGAGCCTGAGCGTGAGTAACCAGAACAAGCAATTACCGTACCTGGCGCAGGGCTGGCTGGAAGACGAACAGGGCAACAAGATCCAGAGCCCGCTGACGGTATTGCCGCCGGTGCAGCGCATCGAACCGGGCAAGCCGAGCCAGGTGAAGATCCAGGCGCTGCCGGCGGCGAAGATGCTGCCGCAGGACAGGGAGACGCTGTATTACTTCAACCTGCGCGAGATCCCGCCGAAGAGCAACAAGCCGAACTCGCTGCAGATTGCGCTGCAAACGCGTATCAAGCTGTTTTACCGCCCGGCGGCGATCGCCCCGGAACGTGGCGCGGCGCCGTGGCAGGAACAGCTGACGCTGAGCAAGCAGGGCGACAAGTATGTGGTGAACAACCCAACGCCGTACTACGTCACCATCATTGATGCCGCCAGCCGCAAAGGCATTGACGGCGCCAAGGAGTTCGAACCGTTGATGGTGCCGCCGAAGGGCAACCTGCCGTTGACGGTGAGCGCCGGGAGCCTCGGCAATAGCCCGGTGCTGACCTACATCAACGACTACGGCGGCCGGCCGCAGCTGAGCTTTAACTGCGCAGGTGCGGTCTGCAAAGTGGTGGCGGAGAAGAATACGGCGTCTTAAAGGCCGGTGCGAATACGCTACCGCCAGCGGCGATTAAAAATTAACAGACAGCTAAATGGATATGCTGAAGGAGAGAACAGGCTATTTTTCTATCGCCGTTTTCGATTGCAAAGGGATAATTGAATTTTTATTCATATCAGGGATTACCCTATGTTAAAGCGGTTTTTTTTTCCTTTTTTAATTTATTTATATTCTGTTGATGCCTTTTCTGTTGCGTGGGAAATGAAAACGGAATATCGGCCGGTTAATGCGACCTACGGCTATTTTGTCGCTAAAATTGTTGCCTGGGATACGGAGGATAAAGCGCCTAATCCTTTATATGGCTGTGTTGGCGGGCGCGAATACTGTTATCTGGCGTTCACTGTGAATAATTTCACTTTCTTAAATGATGTTTTAATACCTAATGATACAACAAGCAAAACATTAGGTGAGTTGGGGGCGAATTTTATCCGGGCTGGCCTTCTCAATCGGGAGTATCGCAGTAGAGACTATTATTATCCTGGTAAACCCAGTTGTATTTACTTTGGTTATAACGGGCAGGGAAGCAATGGCTCATGGACTGTCTATTGGTTTCCCGGTGGCGAACAGTGCCGAGTGCCGGAGATCGTACCCAACGTTTGCGAATTGCGTGAGCCGATGGTGGAGCTGGATCATGGCATGTTGCGGGCTGAAATGATTAATGGCAATACGGTAGAAGCTAAATTGACGGTGGCTTGCACGTTTAATTTCAAGATAAGAGTGATGAGTTCTGATGAGTCTGGAACAGTTTATTTCAACGATAAAAAGCAGTTCCGTAGTGAGTTGAAGCTAGACGGCGTTAATGTGGGAAACGGGTTGCTGGTTACGGCGCCACCCGAAGGAAAGACTTTAACATTGACGTCAACGCTGGCGGGATATGACGGCAGCGTGGGGGAGTTTCACGGTTCTAAAAGCATCATTATTTCCTTGCCTTAATGGGGGAATTATATCACCGGCAGAAGCGTGTTATGGCGTTCCCTGGGTAGCATTCATAGCGCTATTTTGTAACAGGGCGGGATATATCGGGTTAAGAAGAACGGGGGAGGCAAAGTGAATATTATACCGAATTTAGCATGCGTTCTTTACCTGGCCGGCGCGTCCTGCCTGTTGACGATGGGGGCGGCGCAGGCCGCCACTACGGTGTCGGTCAAGGTGACCGTGTTGGCGCCGCTGCCCTGCGTGCTCAACGGCAATCGGCCGATCGAAGTGAACTTCGGCGACGAGGTGCTGACGACGCGTATCGATGGCGAAAATTATCGTACGCCAGTCGACTATGAATTCACCTGTACCAAGCCGGAAAAGAACGGCATGCGGTTGCTGCTCGCCGGAACGGGGGCGGGGTTTGATGGCAAATTGCTGCAGACCAGCGTCGACGGCCTGGGCATTGCATTTTTAAACAACAGGTCGCGCATCGCGCTGAACAGTTGGCAAACATTCACCTTTCCCGATATGCCGACGCTGGAGGCGGTGCCCGTGAAGCAAGCGAACGCAGCGCTGCCGACGGGGGAGTTTACGGCGTCCGCCACGTTGCGCGTCGATTACCAATGAACCGGGGGGCGAACATGAAACAGGGTATTGCCGTGATGCTGTTGTGTGCAAGTGGCCTGGTCAGCTATTCCGTTCCGGCGGCTGAAGAGGTCGCCATGCACCTGAAAGGGACGCTGCGTGCGCCGCCGCCGTGCCGCATCAACGATGGCGGCGTTATCGAAGTGGCGTTTGGTCAGCGTGTCGGTATCAACAAGGTTGATGGCGTCAACTACCGGCAGGCGGTGAACTACCTTATCCAATGCGATTCGCCCGGTGCCTTGCCGTGGGAACTGACGTTGACCTTTAAAGGCAACGCCGCGTCCTTTGATAACGCCGCGTTGCAAACCGATAACAGCAATCTCGGCATCCGAGTGTACCGGGATGACAAACCGTTCGCGCCGAACAGCAGCATCAAAATCGATCCTGCCAATCCGCCGCGTTTGGAGGCGGTGCCGGTTGCCAAAGCGGGCGTTCCACTGACGGAAGGCGCGTTCGCTGCAACGGCGACGCTGCAGGCGGATTACCTGTGAGTGACAGGGACGGCTGGGAAAGGGAAAGGAAAAGCGCATGAAGAGGATAAGTAAAGCGGCGGCGTGGCGAGGGGTTATCGGCGCGGGGTTGTTGGTCAGCGCGAGCTGGAGTTGGGCCGCCGCCGACAATATGCATTTTAGCGGCGCACTGGTGGCCGAGCCTTGCACGCTGCGCCCGGGAGATGAGGATATTCGCCTGGAGTTCGGCACCGTGATCGATAAATACCTGTACACCCATGGCCGCACCGCCGGCAAGGCGTTCAGCCTGGTGCTGCAAGACTGTGACATCAGCCTGGGCAACTCGGTGAAAGTGACCTTCAAGGGGGCCGAGAGCGCGACATTGCCCGGCCTGCTGAGGCCGGACGGAGGGAGTCTGGCGCAGGGCATCGCCCTGGGGCTGGAAACGGCGGCGGGCGCGCCGCTGGCGCTGAACAAATCGAGTGAGGGATATGCAATCGGCAAGGGCAGCAACAGCCTGCAATTGCAGGTTTATGTTCAGGGAGAGCCGGAGGCGATAGCGCAGAAAAGCATCGGCCTGGGGACATTTTCTGCCGTGGCAACCTTCGGTTTGGAATATGAGTAGGTGTAGTTAGCGCTACCGCTAATGAAAATAACGGATGGATTTATCTGGAGAGAAACATGACCGGGAAACGAACGGCGCGCGATTGGGCGTACCTTTGCGGCGAGCTGCGCTATTACGCCGTGTTGGGCGGGCTGGCGCTGATGGCGCCACTCAGCTTGACAGCCCTGCTGTGGCTGCTGCCGACGGCGAACGCCGTGGATAACTGGCAGGTGGATGGCGCCGGCGGCGTGCTGGAAATTCGCGGCGCCATGACCGAGAGCGCGTGCCGGCTGGAGATGGACAGCCTGCGGCAGGAGATCTGGCTGGGGGAGGTCGCGACCGGCAGGTTAGAGCAGCCGGGCGCTCGTGGTACGCCGGTGGCGTTTGAGTTGCGGCTGCGCGATTGCCTGCGCGGTTCGGCGGCTAGCCGGGATGAACGCACCGGCGCGCGGAGCTGGGCGGCGGATCAGCCTGCGGTGCGGGTGAGCTTCCGGGCGCCGGCCGATGCGGACAACCCGCAGCTGGTGAAAGCGCAGGGCGTAAGCGGCATGGGGCTGCGCCTGCTGGGGGCCCAGGGTGAAGACATTCGCTTAGGCAGCCGCGGCAAGCCGCTGTGGCTGACGCCGGGCAGCAATGTGTTGAACTACAGCGTTATGGCGGAACGTACCGGTGCGCCTTTGTGGGTGGGGAGTTTTGATGCTGTGGTGGATTTTAGCCTTAATTACGATTAAAAGCGGTATGCCTGAAAGTTCCTCCCCAGCAATGGGGCAATATTATAACACCGAAAGTGGAAATTGATCATGGTACTCTTTCTATTAAAGAAGCAGAGAGCTCCATAGAGGAAGGCAAGGATTCAATTCAATGTAGCACGGGAACAAAATTAAGGGTGCGATTAATTAATGATGAATCCTATATTAATCTCTCACCTGCGGGGCTTACGTATATAAGCGTAAATGGTTATGCGATTGGTGGATTATTTAATCTGCTGGCAGGTGTTAATGTGCTTGGTTTAATAACGAAGTCATTGGGCGTGAATAATGTCGGGAGTTATTGCGGCAACGCCATTATGGTTATAGAACCCGTCTGAGAATTATTTTAGTAAGGTACTCAGTGCGAATAAAAAAGAAAATAAGTGGCCGATATATTGGCACCGCACAGGAAAGATGACGCGGCTCAGTTTGGTCACCGTGATAGGGTTGCCGCCGACTGTTGCGGATAACCTGCAGCTGGAGAAAGCGCTGGGCGTGAGCGGCAAGCCGCTGTCGCTGACGTCGGGTGGCAATGCCCTGAAATGTAAATGTGAAAATCGCCAGTTCGATAGCGAGAAGAAAAAATGAAAAAAATACTCTTTTTATGGTTGTTGTTGCACGTTCCACAGGCGACTGCCAGTTGGGAGGTAGATGCACAATACTCGCCTTCTCAAAATAGGTTTATCGTGAAAGTAATTCGGTGGGATGAGTACGATCCTGCTCCGAATCCATTAAAAGATTGCAGGGGGCTTGATAACTGTAAACTGGCTTTTACGTACTCTAACCGCTCACATGCTATATCTACTTTTGGCGAAATGGATATGTCTGAGGCGGCAGGTTTAGAGACGATGGGAGAATTAGCCCAGGTATTCGCACGGAAAGGTTTTATCAATAAGGAAGCCAAATCGCAATTTGGCCTATACGCGGAGCCTTGTCTGGGTTTGGCTTATCCTTTGTTTAGCACTGGAGGGAAATCTTTTGTTCCTTTGCCCGGTGGCGAGTTTGAATGCTTTGCACCACAAATAGATCCAACCTATTGCAGGATTGCCGATTCTTATATCGAGCTGAATCACGGCACGATAGACACTAATTCAGTTAATGGGGATGTTGCAGCGAAGCAATTTCGCGTTGACTGCAATAATAAATTTAGCTTGGCTATCATCGCTGTAGATAAAAATGGTTCCGTCTCTCTTGGTGGTAGCATTATCAGTCATCTTAAAGTAAATGGTGTCGATATTGGTTCTGGTTATTTCGACCGGATTGGCCCTGAAGGGAAAACCCTCACATTGACGTCAACATTAAGCGGGTACAGCGGTGGCACTGGCGATTTTCAGGGGTATAAGGTCATTATGCTGACCCTTCCCTGATTTATAATCTTAGATTTATAAGGGTAAGTAAAAAAATGAGTTGAAACGTCCGTTGCAAATGATGGGCACAATAACGCTGTCAATCGTTTTTTTACTAAAATTTTAATCTAAATAGGGTGATGGATAAATTAGGAGGGGATAATGAAATCTCTCAATATCGTCATCGATGACGAGAACCGCTATTTTGCCGCCGGCTTGCGGTTAAGCATTGCGACATATGCGCAGCAGCATAATAACGTCGTGCATTTCCTGTCGCCAGGCAGTGATGAGCGGCCTGACATCGTGCTGACCTCGCCGGCACGCCGCATCCGGCGCTGGGCCGCCTATTCTGGAGCACATGTCGTCACCATTAAGGAAAAGCAGACCGTTGCCTCCGGGCGCGCGAGCCGGGTGCTGTACCGTACCGACGATCAGCAATGCCTGTTTAGGCTGCTGTCTGATACGCTGGCTAATCCGAGGCCGGTGTGTCGGTTTCCCGCTAAGCTGTTGACCCCCCGTGAGCGACAGGTTATCGGCTATTTGCGGCGTGGGTTTGACCAATCGCAAACCGCCAGGGTAATGGGGGTGAGCGTTAAAACGGTGCACAGCCATAAACGTTCGGTGATGGGTAAGCTGATGTTAAACCGCAGCCATGATTTTATTTATTGGCTGCTATCCCCTGAGGCAGAGTATTCCTAACCGTGATGGGGAATAATTTTAGTTGTTCTCATCTGCTATCTTTATAACGCTAAAAGACAATGGATTATGATTAATATTCCCCAGAGGAATATTAAATCTTGTTTTATTCAATTGCTAAATAACACAAAGGGAAAATTATGAAAAAGACAGCAACTTTGCTTTTCGGCGCCTGCATCATGATGGCGTCTTACGCGCATGCCGGTTTTAACGGTAATCAGAATGTGCAGGGCAATAATGGCAACGCCAGCGGTGCCGGCAATAGCGACTTTGGCCAATGCATCAATGGCCAGGGGAAAAATGGCGGGCAATGTGCAAGCAGCACCAACTCAGGCGCCAAGCCTAAAGAGAAAGATAAAGGCGAAGTCATGAATGCGATCTGCGAATCGCCGTTTATGAAAAAATACTCGCCGCTATGTCAATAATATTGATTTTTAAATCACAAGCAGGGTCATCCTCCCTGCTTTTTTTGTGACTATTGATTAAATAGCCTGTTTTTTCGACTCAAAGCATAATTTCGGTGAATTATTGTCGTTGGCAGCGAGGGTAGCTGTACGTAATTTACGTTAGGTATTATCTACACCAAGGGAAAGGTGAAGTGGATTTGTTTTATTTTGCGATATTCTTGTTCTGTTTAAGCATCTATTCATTCTACAAACATGCGCAGCGGATGAAGAAAAGGCAGTTGTCTATCCAAGACTACGGCCATTCTTCCTGGTGGTTGGCATTACTACGTCATCATTGACGCTGCTGCACATTGTATGAGGTAGCGTTTTTTACCAGAGAGTGAGTATCCGCCTCAACGAAATTGGGCATTGCTCGCCTGACGTCGCCACTTTCACGCTTAATGCCGAGAATGCGGTAATTCGCTTACCCTTGGAGCCAACGTTTCTGGGGGGGAGGGGGCCAAGTAGCAAGGGAACATTCGCCCTATGTCGCTCGCTGGCGCCGTGTTGAACAGCGCTTCAGCGCTGGCCCGCAAGGTGAGGTCTTTAGACCGAATAATCGAACGCAGTTCGATGGAGAGTCCAGTCCCTGAAAAGCAAAAACCCAGCCATAGGCTGGGTTCTCTAAATAGTGGTGCCCGGACTCGGACAACCGGCGCTGGCGCCGCGTTGAACAGCGCTTTAGCGCTGGCCCGCAGGGTGAGGCCCTTGGCCGAATAATCGAACGCAGTTCGATGGAGAGTCCAGTCCCTGAAAAGCAAAAACCCAGCCATAGGCTGGGTTCTCTAAATAGTGGTGCCCGGACTCGGACAGCCGGCGCTGGCGCCGCGTTGAACAGCGCTTCAGCGCTGGCCCGCAGGGTGAGGCCCTTGGCCGAATAATCGAACGCAGTTCGATGGAGAGTCCGTACCCCAGAAAGCGAAAAACCCGCCATAGGCGGGTTCTTCTGAATATGGTGCCCGGACTCGGAATCGAACCAAGGACACGGGGATTTTCAATCCCCTGCTCTACCGACTGAGCTATCCGGGCAACGGGCAGCATTAAACCGTATTGGCCGAAAGCCGTCAACGGCTTTATGCGTGAAATACGCGAAAATGCCTCCGGTTGCTGGCTTTTCAGGCAAAGGGCGCAAAAAATGCGCCTGTTGGGGCTATCGCCTCGGGTTGGTGGCGCTGCCAACCCTGCCGATTCAGCTCAACGCCCCGTTGCGGCGGCACTGCGCCACCTGCAAGATGTCTTCCGCCAGCCGTTTGGCGACCGATACGTCCTGGAGCTGGCGTTTTACCAGCAGTTTGCTCAGGCAGCCTTCCTGAATCAGCTCCATTTGCTGCGCCACCATGTCGGCGTCGTCGGCATCCATGTCGCGCAGCAGCTCGCGGGTCAGCTCCAGCGAGGTCAGCTTCTGTTGCTCCGCCAGTTGGTGGATCGGATGATCCGTTTCCGGGAAGAAGCTGCAGGCGGCGATAAACAGGCAGCCGGGGTAGCGGTCTTGCTGCACGTATTCCGCCAGCACGTCATAGCGCGCCAGCAGTTTTTGCTGCGGGCTCAGATTTTCGTCCAGCAGCAGCTGGCGGCGCCAGGTGTCGATCTGCTGGCCGTGGTAGCGCAGGCAGTCGTACAGCAGCGCTTCGCGATCCGGCCAGAACCGTTTGAGATCGCCGGGCTGAACGTCGAGTTTTTCCGCCAGCATCTCTAATGTGGCGGTCGCCAGGCCCTGTTGTTCCAACAGGCCCAGCGCGGTATCAAGGACGTGTTCACGTTGCACTTGTGCTTCCTCCCATTCGCTTCCGATCTTCAGTGTCAGTTATCGCATCACTTTCTGCAAATGCGCGTTGAAGGCTTCTGCCTTCATAAAACCGGTGACCCGCTCGGCCGTCAGCTCGCGGCCCGCCGGATCGAAAAACAGGATCGTCGGCAGCCCCAACACCTGCAGGTGCTTCAGCAGCGCCGCCTGTTCCGCACCGTTGGCGGTCACATCCGCCTGCAGCAGCACCGCGTTGGCCAGGCTTGCCTGCACCGCGGCGTCGCTGAAGGTGTATTTTTCGAACTCTTTACAGGCCACGCACCAGTCGGCGTACAGATCCAGCATCACCGGCTTGCCCCGCGCCTGTTGCAGCGCGAGATCGAGCTGTTCGACGTTGTTGATGCGGGTAAAGGCCAGGTGCGGCTGAGCCGCCTGCTGCGCCTGGTCGGTGCCGAAAGCCCAGTCCTGCAGCGGCCGTGCGGCGATCACCGCCGCCGCCAGCAACAGAAGTTGCAGGGCGCGTGCCCAGCCGCGCGCGCTTCTCAGGCTCAGGGCGAAGGCCCAGCCGAAGAACGCCAGGCCGAGCAGGCTCCACAGGCGCATGCCCCACAGATCGCCGATCACCCGCTCCAGCAGGAACACCGGCAGCGCCAGAATGACGAAGCCGAAGGCCTCTTTCACGTACTGCATCCACGGGCCGCTACGCGGCAGCAGGCGGTTGCCGAACAGGGTGACGATCACCAGCGGAATGCCCATCCCCAGCGCGTACAGGTACAGCGTGCCGCCGCCGGCCCACAGATTGCCGCTCTGGGCGATATACAGCAGGATGGCGCTGAGCGGCGCGGTGGTGCAGGGGGAACAGATCAGCCCGGCCAGCGCGCCCATCAGGAATACGCCGGTCAGTGAGCCGCCGCGCTGGGTGTTGCTCCAGCTCGCCAGCCGGGTTTGCAGCGCCGAGGGCAGCTGCAGGGAATAGAGGCCGAACATCGACAGCGCCAGCGCGATGAACAGCGCCGACAGGCCAATCAGCACGTAAGGATGCTGCAGCGCCGCCTGGAACTGCAATCCGGCGGCGGCCACCACCAAGCCCAGCAGGGTGTAGGTGAGCGCCATGCCCTGCACGTAAACCAGCGCCAGCGCCAGAATGCGGCCGCTGCTTTGCGGCCGGTCTCGGCCGAGGATGATGCCGGAGATCAGCGGGTACATCGGCAGTACGCAGGGGGTGAAGGCGATGCCGATACCGATCAGCAATGCCCACAGCGGCGAGAACGGCAGGCTGGCTGGTGTTGCGGATTGTTCGGCTGGCTCAGAGGCAGCCGCCGGGAGCGGCGCGGCTGCGGTGGCGCTGACCGCGTCCAGCGGGATGGTTCGGGTTTCCGGCGGGTAGCAGAAGCCGGCCTCGGCGCAGCCCTGATAGGTGACGCTGAGGCTGGCGTTGGCCGCCGCCTGTTGCAGCGGCACCTGCAGATTCAGCTGCTGTTTGAAAATCGCCACTTCGCCGAAGAACTCGTCCTTGTGGCTTAGCCCTTCGGGCAGGGTAAAGGCGCCGAGCGTCGCCTGCTGCGGCACCAGTTTGATCTGCTGGCGATACAGGTAATAGCCGGGGCGGATCTGCCAGTTCAGCGTCACCTGGCCGCCTTGCTGTTTGAAATCGAAGGCGAAGGCCTGATCGACGGGCACGAACTGGCTGCCGCCCTTCGGCGCGAACAGCGAAGCCTGCGCCGCCTGCGGCAGGAAGCACAGGCTGCACAGCAGCAAAATCAGTTTAATGAAGCGTTGATCCATAACAGGTAGTCTTTATCTCCGGCCATCACCGGCAAGACCAGCAGCTCAGGCGTCTGGTATGGGTGATGTTGTTTCAGGGTGTCGAGCAGGGCTTGCTGACGGCGGCGATCGCTTTTGAACAGCATCTGCACTTCGTATTCCTGTTCCAGTTTCCCTTCCCAGTAATACAGCGAGGTGGCGCCGGGCAGCAGCGTGGCGCAGGCCGCCAGCTTATCGCCCAGGACCCGCGCCGCCAGTTCCTGGGCGCTGGCTTCATCGGGTGCGGTACAGAGTATGACGACAGCTTCGCAATCAGACATCTTCAGCCCTCTCATCGGTTCGAATGGGCACTATACCCTGAAGGCGGATTGGCTAGAAGGCGAGTTTATCGCCAGAAAGAAAACCGGGGCCGCAGCCCCGGTCGACGCCTTACAGCATGACGCTGCCGAGCAGGAAGCCGAATACCACCGCGAAAATCACGCCCATGGTGCCGGGAATGAAGAACGGGTGGTTGAACACGAAGCGGCCGATGCGCGTGGTGCCGGTATCATCCATCTGCACCGCGGCGACCAATGTCGGGTAGGTCGGCAGGATGAACAGGCCGGAAACGGCGGCGAAGGAGGCGACGGCGGTCAGCGGCGACACGTTCAGCGCCAGCGCCATCGGCATCAGCGCCTTGGCGGTGGCGGCCTGCGAGTACAGCAGCGCCGAGCAGAAGAAGAAGATCACCGCCAGCAGCCACGGGTGCGCCTGAATGACGCTGCCGGCCGTCTCTTTGATCCAATCGATGTTGGCCTGGACGAAAGTATCGCCCAGCCAGGCGACGCCGAGGATACAGATACAGGCGCTCATGCCGGCCTTGAAGGTGCTGGAGTTCAGCACCATGTCGGTGTCGACGCGGCACAGCAGGGTGGTCAGCGTGGCGACGCTCAGCATGATGATCAGAATGGCGTTGGTGGTGTTCATCAGCGGCTTGGCCACCAGACCCAGGCCCGGGCTGTTGATGATGGCGTAGGCGACCACGCACAGCACGCCGAGCAGGAACAGCAGCACCGAGGTTTTGGCGCGTGGTTTGATCGCCAGCGCGTTGTTGCCGCGCAGGGTGATCAGGCCTTCTTCCAGGCGTTTCAGGTACACCGGATCGTTAGACAGTTTGGAGTCGAACAGCCAGGTTACCAGCAGCGACATCACCAGCACCGCGCAGAAGGTGGACGGGATCACCACCATCAGCAGGTGCAGGTAGCTGACGCCGTGGCCCTCCATCACCGAAGACATGTACACCACCGCGGCGGAGATCGGCGAGGCGGTGATGGCGATCTGGGCGGAGACCACGGCGGTCGACAGCGGGCGGCAAGGCTTGATGCCCTGTTCTTTCGCCACTTCGGCGATCACCGGCAGCGCCGAGAGCGAGATGTTGCCGGTGCCGGCGAAGATGGTCAGGAAGTAGGTGACGATAGGGGCGAGAATGGTGATGTGCTTGGGGTTCTTGCGCAGCAGTTTTTCGGTCTGCTGCACCAGGTAGTCCATCCCCCCGGCGACCTGCATCGCGGAGATCGCCGCAATCACCGCCATGATGATGGAGATGACGTCGAAGGGAATGTTGCCCGGTTTGACGCCGATCAGCGCCAGCGCCAATACGCCCAGTCCCCCCGCGAACCCGATACCGATACCGCCCAATCTGGCCCCTAAAAAGATGGCCAGCAGAACGATAACCAATTCTACGGCTAGCATAGTGTTTACTCCTTAAAATGAGATTTCCCGTCATCCTTGAAACTGCATCGGTGTTGGCTGCGAGCGCTCACCCCAGTCACTTACTTGAGTAAGCTCCTGGGGACTTGCGCTCTTGCCGCCTTGATGCAGTCCCAATGATTTAGGGTGTAAATTGAAAATAAAACGTTAAAATTTTGTGGGCGCCTAAAAGTAAAAAGGCACGCTATCCAGAGGATTTAGCGTGCCTTTCAGGGCTACCGGGTAGGTCTGTTATTGTTCATTTTCATCCGTATAGCGTTTGGCTTTATAGGCCGGGTGCATCAGGTTCTCCACGGAGAAGATGTCATCCAGCTCGGCTTCGGTCAGCAGGCCGCGTTCCAGCACCACTTCGCGCACGCTCTTGCCGGTTTCGGCGCAGATCTTCCCGACGATGTCACCGTTATGGTGGCCGATGAACGGGTTCAGATAGGTGACGATACCGATCGAGTTGAAGACGTAGTGTTCGCAGACTTCTTTATTCGCGGTGATGCCGTTAATGCATTTTTCCAGCAGGTTGTAGCAGGCGTTGGTCAGGATGTGGATCGACTCGAACATCGCCTGGCCGATCACCGGCTCCATCACGTTCAGCTGCAGCTGGCCCGCTTCGGCCGCCATGGTAACGCAAGTGTCGTTGCCAATCACCTTGAAACACACCTGATTGACCACTTCCGGCACCACCGGATTCACTTTGGCCGGCATGATGGACGATCCTGCCTGCAGCTCAGGCAGGTTGATTTCGTTCAGGCCGGCGCGCGGGCCGGAGGAGAGCAGGCGCAGGTCGTTACAGATTTTGGACAGTTTCACCGCCAGGCGTTTGAGCGCGCTGTGCACCATCACGTAGGCGCCGCAGTCGGAGGTGGCTTCGATCAGGTCTTCTGCCGGCACCACCGGCAGGCCGCTGACTTCCGCCAGTTTTTGCACCGCCAGCGGCTGGTAGCCTTCCGGGGTGTTGAGCGCGGTGCCGATGGCGGTGGCGCCGAGGTTCACTTCCAGCAGCAGCTCCGCGGTGCGGTGCAGATTGCGGGTCTCTTCGTTCAGCAGCACGCTGAAGGCGTGGAATTCCTGGCCGAGGGTCATCGGCACCGCGTCCTGCAGCTGGGTGCGGCCCATTTTCAGGATGGTTTCGAACTCTTTCGCCTTGCGATCGAAGCCTTCGCGCAGCTGGTTGATGGCGTCGATCAGTTTCTGGTTGGAGGCGTACACCGCGATGCGGAACCCGGTCGGGTAGGCGTCGTTGGTGGACTGACACTTATTGAGGTGATCGTTCGGGTTCAGGTACTGGTATTCGCCTTTTTGATGGCCCATCAGCTCCAGGCCGATGTTCGCCAGCACTTCGTTGGTGTTCATGTTCAGCGAGGTGCCCGCGCCGCCCTGGAATACGTCCACCGGGAACTGATCCATGCACTTGCCTTTATCCAGCACCTCGTCGCAGGCCTGGATGATCACGTCGGCGATTTTGCGCGGGATGGTTTTGAGTTCTTTGTTGGCCATCGCCGCGGCCTTTTTCACCATCACCATGCCGCGAACGAACTCGGGGACATCGCTGATTTTGCTGTTGCTGATGTAGAAGTTTTCAATCGCACGCAGAGTGTGAACTCCGTAGTAAGCGTCTGCGGGGACTTCACGTGTTCCTAACAGGTCTTCTTCGATACGAATGTTGTTTGACATGAGAACCTTCTCTATGTGTTGCTGCCGAATTAATAATTTGTCAGGTCAAGGCTAGTAAGGGCACAGCCTAAATTAATATTGCCGAAGGCTTGGGGCGTGAAACGATTAACCAAATCGCCCGTAGCTGCCCAGATCATATGCTGGTTGGTAAGAAATGACTGAATCCAGATCACCTTATGGTGTTTAAGGATATGCCCTTTTTCGGTTCTGTGACTTCTTTCACGTTTGTGAACTTTAGCAATAAAAACCGGCTCTCGGTTGAAATGGTGGGGGGATGCCCTCATTGTAATAGTGTCGGCCGTTTACGGCCTCTTTTTTCGCGCCGTCGCCCCGTGGCGGCCGTGCCTTACCTACCGATAGGAGAACCAGGTGCGCTGGTTACCGCTACTGCTGATATTTCTGCTGGCTTACATAGAAATATCCATCTTTATCAAAGTCGCCGCCGTGCTCGGCGTGGCTGTCACCCTGCTGCTGGTGGTGTTCAGCTCCTGCGTCGGCATTTCGCTGGTGCGCAATCAGGGCATGAAAACCTTCGTGCAGATGCAGCAAAAACTGGCGGCCGGCGAAAGCCCGGCGGCGGAAATGGTGAAAAGCGTTTCGCTGGTGCTGGCGGGCTTCCTGCTGCTGATACCGGGTTTCTTCACCGATTTCCTCGGCCTGTTGCTGCTGCTGCCGCCGGTGCAAAAATCGCTGACGCTGAAACTGATGCCGCACCTGTCGGTGTATCGCCCCGGCGGTTGGACGGGCGGCGACGCCGCCAACGGCAATACCTTCGACGGCGAATTCCAGCGCAAGGACGATGAACGCCCGGTGCTGGAACACCGCCCGGACGAGGATCGCAAACCTCACGATCGTTAAGCAAACGCGGCTCTGGCCGCGTTTTTCATCTCTGCGGCACTCGTCGGACCAAAAATGCGAAATTTTTTTTGTTCGCCCCCTTGAAGGGGGCTGGAACGCCCCCATCTCAAATGCCACGAGGCCGGTAATAACAACCATCCGGTGTACAACCCTAAATCTGATAGAGACCTTCTTACAGGAGAGCGTTCAATGAGTATTCGTCCATTGCATGACCGCGTTATCGTCAAGCGCAAAGAAGTTGAATCAAAATCTGCTGGCGGCATCGTCCTGACTGGCTCTGCTGCGGGTAAATCCACTCGCGGTGAAGTGGTTGCAGTGGGTAAAGGGCGTGTGCTGGAAAACGGCAACATCCAACCGCTGGATGTGAAAGTTGGCGATATCGTGATTTTCAACGACGGCTACGGCGTGAAAGCAGAGAAGATCGACAATGAAGAAGTGTTGATCATGTCCGAAAGCGACATTCTGGCAATTGTTGAAGCGTAATTGCGCTTTATCTTCTGAACTGAACGAGTTGAAGGGAAATACCAATGGCAGCTAAAGACGTAAAATTCGGCAATGACGCTCGCGTGAAAATGCTCCGCGGCGTGAATGTTCTCGCTGATGCAGTAAAAGTGACCCTGGGCCCGAAAGGCCGCAACGTAGTGCTGGATAAATCTTTCGGCGCACCGACCATCACCAAAGACGGCGTTTCCGTTGCGCGTGAAATCGAACTGGAAGACAAGTTCGAGAACATGGGCGCACAGATGGTGAAAGAAGTGGCCTCCAAAGCGAACGACGCGGCGGGCGACGGCACCACCACTGCAACCGTACTGGCTCAATCCATCATCACCGAAGGCCTGAAAGCGGTTGCTGCAGGCATGAACCCGATGGATCTGAAGCGCGGCATCGACAAAGCGGTTGTCGCTGCGGTTGAGGAACTGAAAAAACTGTCCGTACCTTGCTCCGATTCCAAAGCTATCGCTCAGGTCGGCACCATCTCCGCCAACTCCGACGAAACCGTGGGTAAACTGATCGCGGAAGCGATGGAGAAAGTGGGCAAAGAAGGCGTTATCACCGTTGAAGAAGGCACCGGCCTGCAAGACGAGCTGGACGTGGTTGAAGGTATGCAGTTCGACCGCGGTTACCTGTCCCCATACTTCATCAACAAGCCGGAAACCGGTTCTGTTGAGCTGGAAAGCCCGTTCATCCTGCTGGCTGACAAGAAGATCTCCAACATCCGCGAAATGCTGCCGGTGCTGGAAGCCGTTGCCAAAGCAGGCAAACCGCTGCTGATCATCGCTGAAGACGTTGAAGGTGAAGCGCTGGCGACCCTGGTGGTCAACACCATGCGCGGCATCGTGAAAGTGGCTGCCGTTAAGGCGCCTGGCTTCGGCGACCGTCGTAAAGCCATGCTGCAGGACATCGCTACCCTGACTGCCGGTACCGTTATCTCTGAAGAGATCGGTCTGGAGCTGGAAAAAGCCACCCTGGAAGACCTGGGTCAGGCGAAACGCGTTGTCATCAACAAAGACACCACCATCATCATCGATGGCGTGGGCGACGAAGCGACCATCCAGGGCCGCGTTGCTCAAATTCGTCAGCAGATCGAAGAAGCGACCTCTGACTACGATCGTGAAAAACTGCAGGAGCGCGTAGCGAAACTGGCCGGCGGCGTTGCCGTTATCAAGGTTGGCGCAGCCACTGAAGTTGAAATGAAAGAGAAGAAAGCCCGCGTTGAAGACGCCCTGCACGCGACCCGCGCCGCAGTGGAAGAAGGCGTGGTTGCCGGCGGCGGCGTAGCGCTGATCCGCGTTGCAGGCAAAATCGCCGCGCTGAAAGGCGACAACGAAGACCAGAACGTGGGTATCAAAGTTGCGCTGCGCGCAATGGAAGCCCCTCTGCGTCAGATCGTGGTCAACGCCGGTGAAGAAGCTTCCGTTATCGCCAACCAGGTGAAAGCGGGCGAAGGCAGCTACGGCTACAACGCTTACTCTGAAGAATACGGCGACATGATCGCGATGGGTATCCTGGATCCAACCAAAGTGACCCGTTCTGCTCTGCAGTACGCGGCTTCCGTGGCTGGCCTGATGATCACCACCGAATGCATGGTCACCGACCTGCCGAAGGCTGACGCACCGGATCTGGGCGCAGCAGGCGGCATGGGTGGCATGGGCGGTATGGGCGGCATGATGTAATCATCCCCCACACGCTTGTGTGCTGAAGGCCCCGGTCAAATGACCGGGGTTTTTTTTTAGCTTAAAAATCAATAAAAAGAATGTTTATTTAGCTTGTTATTAGTTCACTGAATGAATTATTGCATTATTTTGCTTTTACCCTAAATCGTTGTCGTTTCGTACCGATATAGCCCTTACCGAGCGGGGAATTTCCCCTCGCCGGTGTGACTGTCAACGGAGACGACTTATGCTGAAAAATATGAAAATAGCCACCTGGCTGATGTTAATGCTGTTGCTGCTGGGCTTGATGCCCATGGGAACCGGCGCCATCGCCTTCTATTTCATGCAGCAAAACGGCCACAGCATCGACAGGATGAGCACCTTCTCCGACGAGGAAGCGGCGCTGAACCGCAGTTGGCGTGCTTTGCTGCAAACGCAGACGCTGATCGACAACATGGCGTTCGAGCGCTGGGCGCAGACCAGCAGAGCCGATATTCAACAGGGTATCGATGAGGCGCGCGGTGAGCTGCGCAGCGCCGACGTCGCGTTCAACCTGTTTTGGGAGACGCCGGGCCTGACGGTATCGCGCCCGGATCTGGGCGAGGCGATGAAAAAGGTCTACCTGGCGCAGCAGGCGGTGCTGAAGCAAGAACTGACGCTGTTGGCCGACACGCCGCAGGCGGCGCTGATCGAGCGGCTGCACGCCATGGCGGCAGAGAAGCGCCAGGTGCGCCAGCGGCTGGATAACCAGTTTGCCGACTACATGCGGGCCACGGTGGCCGCCCACCGTCTGGCAGTGGAAGAGGCGGAGCAGACCCAAAAAGTCTTCGCCCGTCTGCTGAGCGGCACCCTGGCGGCGATCCTGCTGCTGCTGGTCGCCGTGCAGCGTGATTTCCGCCGACGCTTGATTCTGCCGCTGCGCCAGATCGCCGAACACTTGCAAAAGGTTGGGCGCGGCGATCTACGTAGCGAGATCGCGGTACGCAACAACAATGAGATCGGCATGCTGTTCGCCAGCCTGCGGACGATGCAGCAGGAGCTGAGTGCCACCGTGCAGCAGGTGCGTGACGGTGTGGAGTCGATCAACCACGGTACGCACGAGATCGCTGTCGGCAACGCCGATCTCTCCAGCCGCACCGAAGAACAAGCCAGCGCGCTGACGGAAACCGCCGCCAGCATGGAGCAGATCACCGCCACGGTGCGGCAAAACGCCGATAACGCCACTCAGGCCGCCGGCATGGTCAATCAGACCGCCGCCATTGCCCGCAACGGCGAAACGCTGATGGCCAGCGCGGTCGACAAGATGCGGGCGATCAACGACAGCGCGCGTCAGGTGGGGGATATCACCAGCGTGATCGACGGCATCGCCTTCCAGACCAACATTCTGGCGCTGAACGCCGCCGTCGAGGCCGCACGTGCCGGGGAGCAGGGGCGGGGTTTTGCGGTGGTAGCCGGCGAAGTGCGCAATCTGGCGCAGCGCTGCGCGACTTCGGCCAAGGAGATCAGCGGTCTGGTCGACGGCGTAACCGGCGATATCGCCGCCGGCGTGCGGCTGGTGGAACAGGCGGGCGAGACGATGAATGCCATCGTCGGCTCGGTGAACCAGGTGACGTCGCTGATGGATAACATCTCCTATGCGTCGGAAGAACAAAGCAAAGGCGTCGAGCAGGTCGGGGTGGCGGTGACCCAGATGGATCAGGTGACCCAGCAGAACGCCGCGCTGGTGGAGGAGGTGGCGACCACCGCCGTCGGCGTGGAGGAACAGGCGGCCCTGCTGGCGCAGGCGGTGGCGGTATTCAAACTGGCGGAGGGGGAATCGCGCCAGGGCGACGTGGAGGCGCAGGCATCGGCGGCCGTTGCCGGTTGGGTATAACGCCGCCGCACTGTATTTGATGATATTTTTGCCGCCCGGGGCGATTTAGCTGGTAAACTGGTAAGTCATCAGCTGTCGCTCAAGACGTTGGCCCGCTCGCGTGGCAACGGATGCTTAAGAGATGGCATCGCTTTCTGATATACCCTATGAATTTCAAGTTGTAGCTAGGCGGCCAGCTCGTGAGTCCCCAGGCGCTTACTTGAGTAAGTAACTGGGGTGAGCGAGTGCAGTCAACAACGCTACAGCTTGAAAGGCGACGGGTAGAAGATTTTGCGTAATTCTCAACATCGAATGGGGAACAAGATGCGGATTAAAGCCTTACTGGGTCTTTCGGCAGCGATGCTGCTGGCGGGTTGCAGCACCACTCATGAACTGACCGCTGCGGGTCAGCAGATCAAGTTCACCGACAGCAAGCCGGCGGCGGAATGCCAGCTGCTGGGGGAAGTGACCGGCACCCAGAGCAACTGGCTGTCCGGCAACGGCGGTGAAGGCAGCTCCATGCGCGGTGCGGCCAACGATCTGCGCAACAAGGCAGCGGCGATGGGCGGCAACGTCATTTACGGCGCCAACAGCCCAAGCCAGAACCTGCTCTCCAGCTTCGCGCCGCTGGACAGCAAAATGGTCGGCCAGGTTTACAAGTGCCCGTAAGGCGCTGAGGCCTAACGCCGCGAAGAGATAAAAAAGAGGAATGCCACGGCATTCCTCTTTTCGTTTCGTCGAGCCCTGTGGCGCGCGTCACTCCTGCATCAGGCGCAGGTCGATCGGCGTTTTGCTCGGTTCGCCGCCTACTTCACGCGTCAGGCGCGGCACCAGATAACCGGACACCTTGCTCAGCAGCGCCTGCATGATGACGCGCGCTTCATCGTCGCTGACCATGAAATGCGCCGCGCCCTGCACCTTGTCCAGCACGTGGATGTAATAGGGCAGGATGCCGGCGTCGAACAGCGCGTTGCTGAGCGCCGCCAGCGTATCGGCATCGTCGTTGACGTCGCGCAGCAGCACGCTCTGGTTGAGCAGCGTGACGCCGGCGAGGCGCAGCTGGGCCATGGCGCTCTGCAGCTCGCGGTCGATTTCGTTGGCGTGGTTGATGTGCGTGACCATCAGCACCTGCAGGCGCGAGGCCGACAGCAGGCGGCACAGCGCCGGCGTAATGCGCGCCGGGATCACCACCGGCAGACGGGTGTGAATGCGCAGGCGTTTCAGGTGCGGAATGGCCTCCAGCTCGCCGACCAGCCACTCCAGCTCGCTGTCTTTGGCCATCAGCGGATCGCCGCCGGAAAAAATGATCTCGTCCAGTTCCGGGTGTTGGCGGATATAATCCAGCGCCTGCCGCCAGTTGTTCTTGTTGCCCTGATTATCCTGATAGGGGAAGTGACGGCGGAAACAGTAACGGCAGTTGACCGCACAGCCGCCTTTGACCAGCAGCAGCGCGCGATTGCGGTATTTGTGCAGCAGGCCCGGCACCACGCTGCGCTGTTCATCCAGCGGATCGGTGGTGAACCCTGGGGCGTTGATGAACTCCTCTCTGGCGGTCAGCACCTGGCGCAGCAGCGGGTCGTTGGCATCGCCGGGGCGCATGCGCGCAGCGAAGGCGCGCGGCACGCGCAGGGCAAACAGCCGGCGGGCATCGCGCCCCTGCGGCAGTTCCGGGTGCGTATTCAGTGACAAAAGCTGCAGTAATTCATCGGGATCGGTAATAACATCGGCGAGTTGATGCAACCAATCTTCTCTATGTGCCGTACTTTGGGTTATAATGTGTGCCATTTTTTTGGCTAAGCTACCAGTTCAAATATTCAGAGGGCCATCATGGCGACTTATTCTAGCAACGATTTCCGTCCGGGTCTTAAAATCATGTTCGAGGGCGAACCTTACGCCGTCGAAGCCAGTGAGTTCGTTAAGCCGGGCAAAGGCCAGGCGTTCGCGCGCGTGAAAATGCGCCGTCTGCTGACCGGCACCCGCGTGGAAAAAACCTTCAAGTCTACCGATTCTTGCGAAGGCGCAGACGTGATGGACACCAACATGAACTACCTGTACAGCGACGGTGAGTTCTACCACTTCATGCACCCTGAGTCTTTCGAACAGCATCAGGTTGACGGCAAAACCGTCGGCGACGCGGCCAAATGGCTGCAGGATAACGCAGAGTGCATCATCACCCTGTGGGATGGCCGTCCAATCGCCGTTCAGCCGCCGAACTTCATCGAAGCGGAAATCACCGATACCGATCCTGGCCTGAAAGGCGATACCGCAGGGACTGGCGGCAAGCCGGCTACCCTGAGCACCGGCGCCGTGGTAAAAGTGCCGTTGTTCGTCCAGATCGGCGAAGTGATCAAGGTTGACACTCGCTCTGGCGAATACGTCTCTCGCGTCAAGTAAGTTTCAAAACAGAGGAACCCCCGCGGTTCCTCTGTTTTATCCCATCCCCGTTCGTTGGCAGAAAATCCGCATGTTCAAGAAAACGCTGTTGGCCGTGCTCTCCCTGTTGTTCCTTTTCTCCCTCAGCAGTTGCAATACGTTTCGCGGTTTCGGCGAAGACGTTCAGCATCTCGGCGGCGCCATCTCCCGCACGGCCAGCTGATCCCGCCTTTAACCCGATGTATTTGCGCCACAAAGCCGGTCACGATCCCACACCCTCCGTCAATTTTGACTACGCTTAGAAAGCCGTACTTTTTCATCAACGACAAATAAGGACTTTCTTATGCTGAAGAAAAGTATTATCGCGATCTTCTCTTTGATGATTTTGAGCTCGCTGACCGCCTGTAATACCACCCGCGGTGTGGGTGAAGACATTCAGGCCGGCGGCAAGGCTATTCAGCGCAGCGCGGAATAATCCGCATTCCACCCGGCGGCGTTCCGGCTGCGGAGAGCCGCCACATTTCTATCCCTTGCCTGAGCGTTAACGCTGCTGCTATCCTGCCGCAGTGCGGGTGAGGTTACCCGTCATGCATCACCTCGCTAAACGGGACGACCCGTTTACGCGTCATTTTATCGGGGACGACCCCAGTGGTAGGGAGGCCGTCTCATGGCCTGGATTATTCTGCTTATCGCCGGTTTGCTCGAAGTGGTTTGGGCTATCGGTCTGAAATACACCCACGGTTTTACCCGGCTGACGCCGAGCATCATCACCATCGCCGCGATGGTGGTCAGCATGTTGCTGTTGGCCAACGCCATGAAAACGCTGCCCGCCGGCACCGCCTACGCGGTGTGGACCGGCATCGGCGCGGTGGGCGCGGCCATCATGGGCATGGTGCTGTTGGGCGAATCGACCAATATCGCGCGCATCATCAGCCTGTGCCTGATCGTGGTCGGCATACTCGGGCTGAAGTTCAGCAGTCACTGATCGGCGGACTGCTGCACCCAGATCAGCTGGTCGGTGGCGAAACCGTAGCCTTTGGCCGTCTGCAATAAGCTGGCGCGTACGCTGGCGTCAAGCGTCGGCGTGCGCGACAGGATCCACAGATAGTCGCGGTTCGGGCCGCAAACCAGCGCGTAGCGATACGCCGGATCCAAGGCAATGACGTTGTAGCCGCCATAGAAGGGGCCGAAGAACGACACTTTCAGCGCCGCGACCTGCGGTGAACCGATAAAGTAGGCTTTGCCTTCGCTTTCTTGCCATTGCTGTTTTTGCGGATTGAAGCCGCGATTGATAACTTTCAGCCCGCCGTCGGCGCGCGGGCTGTAATGGGCGGTCACCTGCTGCAAACCGCGTTCAAAACGATGATCCAGACGCGCGATTTCGTACCAGGTGCCGAGATAGCGCTGGCTGTCGAAATTGTTCACGACCTTGATGTCTTTAGGCGGGGAGACGCTGCAGGCGACGGAGATCAGGGCGGAAAGCATGACGCTAAGCTTTGACCATAAACGCATCGGTGACTCCTGTTTACCGGGGGCGAGTAGACAGTGTAGCCGATGAGAAAAGGGCGGCCAACGGGCGTTGGCCACCCGAGCGGTTTACAGAGTGACGACGCCGATGACGGTGACGACGCTGAGGATTGCCGCCAGACCGTAGAACACCCACTTGCCGGCCGGCACGTGGATCTTCAGATCGTGCATCGCATGGTGGATGCGGTGCAGGCCGCACCACAGCGGCAGAATGATCATCAGCAGCAGGAACAGGCGGCCGATCAGGCTCTGGCAGAACGCCAGCACGCGCTCGTAACCCAGCGCTTCACCGGGGAACAGCCCCAGCGGCAGCAGGATGCCGACCAGCAGCACGATAGCCGGCGCGACGATCGCGCCCCACATGCCGCCGGCGCCGAACAATCCCCAGAAAACCGGCTCGTCGGAGCGTTTAGGTGCTTGATTTATCATGTTTCCTCCGGATTAGAACAGGGCCACGGCCAGGATGACCACGCTGACGACGATCGTGACGGCCCACAGCCCTTTCACGATGGGGCCCGGTCCCATTTTCTCGCTGTTGACCACGATATTGGCGGCCTTCGGCGCCAGATCGAACCAGGTTTTGGTGTGCAGCGCCGCCGCCAGCAATGCGACGACGTTGATTAACAGCACCAGCGGATTCTGCAAGAAACCGACGAAGCCGGCCCAGCTCTCGGCGCCGCCCTTCAGCGCAAACACGCCGTAGAGCAGCACGATGCTGAACCAGACCGCCAGCACCGAGGTGCCTTCGCGCAGCATGTAGAAACGGTAGAAGCCGAGCTTTTGCCACCAGGTGGGCGTCATGGTGCGCACATAGGGCTTACGTTGAGTTGTCATGGCAATTTTCTCCCTTATTGCGGCTTCAACATGGCGATCATGAAGTCTTTGGCGCTCTCCACCTTGCCTTGCTGGATAGCGGCGGCGGGATCGACGTGTTTCGGACAGACTTCGGAGCAATAGCCGACGAAGGTGCAGCTCCAGACGCCGTTTTGGCCGTTGAGCTGCGGCATGCGCTGTTTCTTGCCGTGGTCGCGGTTGTCCAGGTTATAGCGGTGCGCCAGCGTGATCGCCGCCGGGCCGATAAACTCGGGGTTGAGGCCGAACTGCGGGCACGCCGCATAGCACAGGCCGCAGTTGATGCAGCCGGAGAACTGGTGGTATTTGGCCATCTGCGCGGGAGTCTGCACGTTCGGGCCATCCTCCGGTTTGCGATCGTTGCCGATGATGTACGGTTTGATCGCCTCCAGGCTTTCGATGAAGTGGGTCATGTCGACCACCAGATCGCGCTCGATCGGGAAGTTGCCCAGCGCTTCGACCTTCATGCCGCCGACGTAGTCGCGCAGGAAGGTTTTGCACGCCAGCTTCGGCACGCGGTTGACCATCATGCCGCAGGAGCCGCAGATCGCCATGCGGCAAGACCAGCGGTAGGAGAGGTCCGGCGCCAGGTTATCCTTGATGTAGCCCAGCGCATCGAGCAACGAGGTCTGTTCGTCGTAAGGCACGGCGTAAGTGACGAAATGCGGCTCGGCGTCGCTTTCCGGGTTATAGCGCATGACTTCGATCTTCAGGGTTTGCATCTCAGCCATTTGCCTGCTCCTTATTCTTTTTCTCCTGCGCTTCGGCTTCTGCGCCGTAGACGCGTTTGGCCGGCGGCAGCTTGGTGATTTTCACGTCGCTGTATTCAAGACGCGGCGCGCCCTGCGGATTGTGGAATGCCAGCGTATGCTTGAGGAAGTTGACGTCGTCACGCTCGGTGCAGCCTTCGTCCAGGCGCTGGTGGGCGCCGCGCGACTCTTTGCGGTTAAATGCGGAGTGCGCCATGCATTCAGCGACGTCCAGACCATAACCCAGCTCGATGGTGTACAGCAGATCGGTATTGAACACGCTGGTGTTGTCGGTGATTTTGACGCGCTTGAAACGTTCTTTCAGCTCGGCCAGCTTATCGATGGTTTTTTGCATCAGCTCCGGCGTGCGGTAGATGCCGCAGCCTTCTTCCATCGACAGCCCCATTTCGTCGCGGATCTTCGCCCAGTTTTCGTTGCCTTCCTGCTTCATCAGGTTGCCCAGGCGGGTTTCGACGTCGCGGGTTTGCGCATCCAGCGCGCTGCCGTTGGCCGGCGCGGTTTCCAGCGCGCGGCGCGCCGCGTGCTCACCGGCGACGCGGCCGAATACCACCAGTTCCGCCAGCGAGTTGGAGCCGAGGCGGTTGGCGCCGTGCAGGCCGACGGAGGAGCACTCGCCGACCGCGAACAGCCCCTTGATGCGGGTTTCACAGTTCTGGTCGGTTTCAATGCCGCCCATGGTGTAGTGCGCGGTAGGGCGCACCGGGATCGGATCTTTCACCGGATCGACGCCGACGTAGGCCTTGGCCAGTTCGCAGATGAACGGCAGCCGCTCCAGCAGCTTTTTCTCGCCCAGATGGCGCAGATCGAGGTAGACCACGTCGCCGCGTGGGGTGGCGATGGTGCGGCCGGCGCGCCATTCGTGCCAGAAGGCCTGGGACACTTTGTCGCGTGGGCCCAGCTCCATGTATTTGTTCTTCGGTTCGCCCAGTGGGGTTTCCGGGCCCATGCCGTAGTCTTGCAGGTAGCGGTAGCCATCCTTGTTCACCAGGATGCCGCCTTCGCCGCGGCAGCCCTCGGTCATCAGGATGCCGGAACCGGGCAGGCCGGTCGGGTGATACTGCACGAACTCCATGTCGCGCAGCGGTACGCCGTGGTGGAACGCCATGCCCATGCCGTCGCCGGTAACGATGCCGCCGTTGGTGTTGTAGCGATAAACGCGCCCGGCGCCGCCGGTGGCCATCACCACCGCGTTGGCGCGGATCTGCACGCGGGTGCCTTCCATCATGTTGAGCGCCACCAGGCCGCGCGCCTGGCCGTCATCCACCAGGATATCCAGCACGAAGTGCTCGTCGAAGCGTTGGATTTGCGGGTATTTCAGCGAGGTCTGGAACAGGGTGTGCAGCATGTGGAAGCCGGTCTTATCGGCGGCGAACCAGGTGCGTTCGATCTTCATGCCACCGAAGCGCCGCACGTTGACCGAACCGTCCGGTTTACGGCTCCACGGGCAGCCCCACTGCTCAAGCTGGGTCATCTCGCGCGGGCACTGATGCACGAAGTGATCGACCACGTCCTGCTCGCACAGCCAGTCGCCGCCGGCGACGGTGTCGTGGAAGTGATAGTCGAAGGTATCGTGATCCTGGGTGACGGCGGCGGAGCCCCCCTCGGCGGCGACCGTGTGGCTGCGCATCGGGTAGACCTTAGAGATCAGCGCGATTTTCAGTTGGGGATTGGCTTCCGCTGCGGCTATTGCTGCACGTAAACCAGCGCCCCCGGCCCCAATAATGGCAAGATCGGCGTTAAAGGTTTGCACTGCATTCCTCCAATGTTCTTGTTAAGAACGGCAAGTTAAATATCTATGCTTAAAATTTAGCGAACTCTTCGGGTGCTAACTAATTGAACCGATTAATGTTGCTTAAAGGTTAAGGATAGATATCTCCCACCAATAATGGGGAATTAACTATACCTAAAGTTAAGTAGTCGAAATTTGATGTGATCGATTGTTTTGTCGATTAACGCTTGCCCGGCAGGCTTGTCTGTTTTTTTGCGCGTTCGGCCGGCTTTACCCTTTTTAACGCGCTTTTGCCGCCCTTTTATCGGAAATTGGCGTTATCGCCGGTTGCGCATCGTGAAGAATTTGTTTGGCTGCAAGGATGCGAGTAGACTGCATCCCCTGTTTGATTTCGGAGTTAATTACCATGAGCGAAACGGCAAGCTGGCAGCCTAGTGCACCCATCGCCAATTTGTTGAAACGCGCAGCGATTCTGGCTGAGATCCGGCGTTTCTTCGCCGATCGTGGCGTGCTGGAAGTTGAGACGCCCACCATGAGCCAGGCGACGGTCACCGACGTTCACCTGTTCCCGTTCGAGACGCGTTTCGTCGGGCCGGGAGCGGCAGAGGGCCTGACGCTATACATGATGACCAGCCCGGAATATCACATGAAGCGCCTGTTGGCGGCGGGCAGCGGCCCGATCTACCAAATGGGGCGCAGCTTCCGAAATGAAGAAGCCGGGCGGCATCACAACCCGGAATTCACCATGCTGGAGTGGTACCGTCCGCACTACGACATGTACCGCCTGATGAATGAAGTGGACGATCTGCTGCAACAGGTGCTGGACTGCGAGAGCGCGGAGACCCTGTCCTATCAGCAGGCGTTCCTGCGCCATCTGGACATCGATCCGCTGTCGGCGGAGAAGGCGCAGCTGCGCGAAGCGGCGGCCAAACTCGATCTGAGCAACATCGCCGATACCGAAGAAGATCGCGATACGCTGCTGCAGCTGCTGTTCACCGTGGGCGTGGAACCGCATATCGGCCGTGAAAAACCGGCGTTCGTGTACCACTTCCCGGCCAGCCAGGCGGCGTTGGCGGAGATCAGCACCGAAGACCACCGCGTGGCGGAGCGTTTCGAGGTGTACTTCAAGGGTATCGAGCTGGCGAACGGTTTCCGCGAGCTGACCGACGGCCGTGAACAACAGCAGCGCTTCGAGCAGGACAACCGCAAACGCGCGGAGCGCGGCCTGCCGCAGCAACCGATCGACTACAACCTGTTGGCGGCGTTGCAGCACGGCATGCCGGAGTGTTCCGGCGTGGCGCTGGGCGTGGATCGTCTGGTGATGCTGGCGCTGGGCGCCGAGAGCCTGAGCGACGTATTAGCCTTCCCGGTCGGGATCGCCTGACGTTTCAGGACGGGTCAAAAGCAAAAAAGGGGGTCGGCATTTGCCGACCCCCTTTTTTTATCGCGAGAAGCGCTTATAGCCCCCCGGCGTCGCGCTTGGTGTTCGGCGCCGGCGTGGACGGCGGCGTGCGGCCGTTGTTGGTTAGCCGCGACAGCGTCTCGGTACGCACCTGGAACGGCGGGTACGGCAGCGTGATGCCGTGCTCGCGGTAGCCCGCCAGGATCAGTTGGTGGATCTCATGGCGCAGCGGCATACGGTGGCCCATCTCGGCGGCGTAAATACGCATCTCGAAGATCTGAATGCCTTGTTGCAGATCGACCAGATAGACCTCCGGCGCCGGGTTATCCAGCACCAGCGCGCAGCGCTCGGCGGCGTTCATCAGGATCTTGGTCACTTCTTCGCTGTTGGCCTCGCCCGGCGCCGGTACGGTCAGCACCACACGGGTCAGGGTATCCGACAGCGACCAGTTGACGAACTGCTCGGTGATAAACGCTTTGTTCGGCACGATGATCTCTTTGCGGTCCCAGTCCGAGATGGTGGTGGCGCGGGTATTGATCTTGGTGACGGTGCCGGTCAGATTGCGGATCGTCACGGTGTCGCCGATGCGGATCGGTTTCTCGAACAGGATGATCAAGCCGGAGATGAAGTTGGAGAAGATCTCCTGCATGCCGAAGCCCAACCCCAGACTGAGCGCGGTAACCACCCACTGCAGTTTCGACCATTCGATGCCGATCCAGGCGAAGCTGAGCACCGCGCCGAACAGCAGCAGCAGGTACTTGGTGATGGTGGTGATGGCGTAGCCGGTGCCCGGGGACAGATCCAGGTGCTGCAGCACCGCCAGCTCCAGCAGCGCCGGCAGGTTGCGCACCAGCTGCATGGTGATGATCAACACCAGAATGGCGATCAGAACCGCGCCGAGGGTGATCGGATGGGCGGTTTCCACGCCGTTCACCGTCGAGGTCACATCCCACAGCGAGATGTTTTCCAGGAAGGCGAACGCGGAGTGGATCTCCGACCACAGTACGATCACCGACACCAGCGCGATCAGCGTCAGGATCGAACGCACCAGCCGCAGCGACTGGGCGCTGATGGTGTCCAGATCGAAGTCCGAATCGTCCGGATCGATGGCGCCTTCGGTGCTGTTCGGGGTATGTGAAGTTTCGTCTTCGCCGCGGGCGCGCTGGGCCAGAATGTCGGCGCGGCGCTGCTTGGCGCGATCGAAGGCGATGCGCCGCCGCTGGATCAACATCCAACGGCGGATGATGTGGTAGACGACCAGCAGCAGGAACCAGATCGCCACCGAAGTTTCCAGACGCGCCAACAGCGCCTGCGCGGTGGTGAGGTAACCGACGGTCGAGGCCAGCGCCGCCAGCAGCGGCGCCGACAGCAGCAGCCCCCAGAAGGCGCTGTTGAGCATGTTGTCGCCGGAGCCGTTTTTATCCAGATACAGCGGAATGCCGGCGCGTTTCAGGCTGTGGGTGACCAGCGCCAGCGCCAGACACAGCAGGATGAAGCACAGCCGCCCCAGGGTGTTGGCGAACTCGCGTTCTTTCAGGCTATCGAAGGTGATCAGCGCCATGATCAGCGGCACGATCAGCCAGATCGACATCTTGTAGTAGCGCATGGCGCGCGAAACCTGCTTCGCCGGCCAGCGGAAGTGCACGATGAACAGCCCCTGCGGGTGGGCGAAGGCGGCGCAGATCATGCAGATCCACAGGATCGGCAGCGTGGCGGTTACCCCTTTGCCGATCGCTTCCGCCACCGGGTAGTTCCAGGCGCTTTGCAGGCCGTAACCGAGCGCGGCCCACAGCACCGGCAGCGGCATCGCCACCAGAATCGACCAGAACACGGTGCGCACCGTCAGGAAGAATTCGTCCTGCGTCACCTTGCCGACGCGGCTGCTCGCGCGCTCGAGGAAGGCGTGGTAGTGCTTGCGCGAGCTGATGCTGAAAATCACCAGCAGCAGGGCGCCGAAGATCGGGATCAGCGTTTCGCGGCTGGT
Source organism: Serratia ureilytica (assembly GCF_017309605.1). Taxonomy (NCBI): domain Bacteria; kingdom Pseudomonadati; phylum Pseudomonadota; class Gammaproteobacteria; order Enterobacterales; family Yersiniaceae; genus Serratia; species Serratia ureilytica. The sequence goes on along the minus strand of NZ_CP071320.1, from coordinate 4,680,323 downwards.
CACCATCATCATGAAGGCGCCGCCGAGTTGAGACAGCGTGTCCAGCGACAGGACGCGCGTCAGATCGTGCGCCACGTTGAGCGGGTAGGAGAAGTTGATCGGATTGACGTCCGGCACCCAGAACAGATAGCGGTGGGTGGCATCGCGAATTTCGTTCAAGGCTTCGATCAGCTGGGTGTTGGCCACCTTCAGCTTGGTCAGCTCGAGGATTTGGGTGTCGCAACCGGACAGCAGCGAATTGAGCAGCTCGCGCTGGGTGCGCAGCTGGGCATCGACGATGCGTTGCTCCTGGTTGGTCAGCGCGCTGCCGTCGTCGCGTTTGAATTCGCGCTGCGACAGTTTTTCCAGCTGGTTTTCAAACTGCAGGCGCTGCACGCGCAGTTGGGCCATGTCGCCGTCCAGCTGTTGCGGCTTGGGCATTTCCGGCAGTGTCGCCACCTGGGCGCGCAGGGTTTCCCCCAGCGCCGACGACGAACCGAGCCACTGGGCCTGCTCGATGATGGTGCTCAGCGCCTGGCGCACCTGCAGCGTCTGCGCCGCCGCCTGCCGCTGCTGCGATGAAATCAGATCCATGCGCTGCGCCTGGCTGTTCAGCGCGGCGGACAGTTCGCGGTTGATCTGCAGCTGCTGGCTGATGCTTTTTGGCAAATCGCCGTTCTGCTCGGCTAACTGCTCGGTTTTTTCCAGCGCCAGCTCTGCTTCGCGTTGGCGCTGGGCGTTGAGGTTATTGCGCAGCGCCTGCAGCTGAACGTCTATTTTCTCGTGGCGCTTTTTATAGACCTCGGCGCGCATGCGCGCCAGCTCCTGACGGTTGTTGGCCGACAGCTGCGCCAGCTCCAGCTCGTCCACTTTGGCTTTGCGCGCCGCGGCTTCGGTCTGCAGCAGGGCCAGGGCGGCCTGCGCATACGGCGTGGTCGGGTTGGCGGGCTGCGCCTGCAGGCGGCGCTGCACTTCCGTCAGCGCACGGCGGGCGTCGGTCTGCTGCTGCGGCAGCTGGCCGAGCGAATCGCTGATCTCCCGCGTGCGATCCTGTTCTTGCTGCAGCAGGCGCGCCTGTTCCAGCAGCAGGCTGCTGGTTTGCAGGATCTGCTGTTCCAGCTCGGCGGCCGGCAGATCGTCGCCGTTCGGCAGGATCTTGTTGCTTTCCAGCACCAGCTGACGGCGCAGCTCCTGCGTCATCTTCGGAAAATCGTCGATCACCCTCTGATACTGCTCGGAGCGAGTCTGCGACTCTTTGCGCTCCGTCAGCCAGTTGAGGGCGCTTTGCAGCGCCTCGGTGGTTTCCGCCTGATTCGGCGCGTTTTTGCTGCTTTCCGCCTGCTTCAGCTCCTGTTTGAGCTGGGTCTCGGTCGGCACGGGGGCGGCCAGCGCCGGTTGCCACAGCAGGCAACCGAGCAAAAGCGTGATGAAAAGGCGCACGGCGTCGATTCCTTTAGAGCGGGGTCTGTGGCGTTTCAGCGGCGGCCGGGATTTCGGCGAAGGCCTCACCCATGCGGGTGACGGTGCCGTTATGCAGCTGCGGCGCGAACTGCACGCTGCCTGCGGTAAACAGGTTGATCACCGTGGAGCCGAGTTTGAAGCGGCCCATCTCGGCGCCTTTTTCCAGCGCGATGGCGCCTTCTTCACCGGCGGCCGGGTAGGTCCAGCGTTTGATGATGCCTTCGCGCGGCGGCGTGACGGTGCCGGCCCAGACGGTCTCGATGCTGCCGACGATGGTGGCGCCGACCAGGATTTGCACCATCGGCCCGATGTCGGTGTCGAACACGCAGATCACGCGCTCGTTGCGCGCGAACAGGTTAGGCACGTTGGCGGCGGTGAGCGGGTTGACCGAGAACAGATCGCCCGGCACATAGATCATCTCGCGCAGCACGCCGGCGCACGGCATGTGCACGCGGTGGTAGTCGCGCGGCGCCAGATAGGTGGTGGCGAACAGGCCGTTGCGGAACGGCTCGGCCAGCAGGTAGTTGCCGGCCAGCAGCGCTTCCAGGCTGTAGTGGTGGCCTTTGGCCTGGAAGATTTGATCGTCGCGGATCGGGCCGAGCTGGCTGATGGCGCCATCGGCAGGCAGCGCCAGCCAGTTGGCGTCGGCGACGATCGGGCGCGCGCCGTCGCGCAGCGGGCGCACGAAGAAGTCGTTGAAGGTGGCGTAAGACGCCAGGTCCGGATTTTGCGCTTCCTGCATGTCTACGCGGTAGAAGCGGGCGAAGGCCTTGACCACCAGTTGGGTCAGCCAGCCGGCCCGTTTGTCGGCGCCCCAGCCCGCCAGGCGGGTCAGCGCCAGCTTCGGCAGCCAATATTGCAGTTTAATCTTGATGCTATCCAGCACGTTAACCTCGTGAATCAGGGTAAAGGGCGCGCATTGTAACGAGGGCTCCGCCGTCGTCAATGCTCGCTCGTCAGTGTCAGTCTGCGGCGTCCGTGAAGTTCTTGCGAACCTTCACCTGCGCCATGCTTTCCAGAATACGGTGATAGTTGTCGAACCGCTCTTGCGCGATATCGCCTTTCTCCATCGCCGCGCGAATGGCGCAGCCGGGATCGGTATCGTGGCGGCAGTCGCGGAATTTGCAACCGCCTAAATAATCACGGAATTCGACAAAGCCGCGGGTGATTTGTTCCGGCTCCAGGTGCCACAGGCCAAACTCGCGCACCCCCGGGGAGTCGATCACGTCGCCGCCGTGCTGGAAATGGTACAGCCGCGCGGCGGTGGTGGTATGTTGCCCGAGGCCCGAGACGTCGGAAACCTGATTTACCAGAATTTGCTCTTCAGACGGCGGCAGCAGCGCGTTCAGCAAGCTGGACTTGCCGACCCCGGACTGACCGGCGAAGATGCTGATGCGCCCGGCCAGCGCCTGTTCGAACTCCGCCATGCCTTCCCGCGTTTGGCTGGAGACTTCCAGCACCCGGTAGCCAATCTTGCGATAGATATCCATCATGCCGTCGACCAGCTTGCGCGCTTCGGCGTCCAGCAGGTCAATTTTGTTGAGCACGATCAGCGGCTCGACTTCGAGCGTTTCGCAGGCCACCAGATAACGGTCGATGATGTTCAGTGACAGCTCGGGCAGGATCGCCGACACGATGACGATCTGATTGATATTGGCGGCGATCGGCTTCACGCCGTCATAGAAGTCCGGGCGCGTCAGCACCGAGGTGCGTTCGTGCACCGCTTCCACAATGCCTTTTACCCCTTCATGGGCGCCCAGGCCGGGGCGCCACACCACGCGATCGCCGGTCACCAGCGAACGCAATGTGCGGCGGATGTTGCAGCGGTGCTGAGTGCCATCCGGCGCCTCAACGTCGGCGTGCATGCCGAAACGGCTGATGACGACGCCTTCCTGCGGCTCGCCCAGCTGGGAATCATCCGGTTCCGGTTTGTTATCGGCGCGCTTCAGACGGCGCTGATGGTTCGCCTGCACGCGGCGTTGCTGACCTTTGGACAGTTTGTTCTTACTCACTGCGCCTCACTTGAATCGGTTTTATACCTTTACGTATACGCACAGCCGCGGCGGAGGACTTGCCCCGGGCGCAGCCTTGAACCCGTCAGGGTATATGTCGCCCATGGCGACCAAAAAGACTATGATACACGCTATTTTATATTAAATAACCGTTGTTAGCCGCCGGCTGCGGCGTGTCGCCATCGGCGGCGGCCGTCGTCTCGTCCGCACAGCGTTTTTCTCTCGGCTTTTAGGCAGGAAACATCATGACAGCAAACGAAAATAACCTGATTTGGATCGATTTGGAGATGACCGGGCTGGATCCCGAGCGTGACCGCATTATCGAGATCGCCACGCTGGTCACCGACGCCAATCTGAACATCCTGGCGGAAGGGCCGGTGATCGCCGTGCACCAATCCGACGAGCAGCTGGCCTTGATGGACGAGTGGAACGTGCGCACCCATACCGGCAGCGGGCTGGTGGAGCGGGTGAAAGCCAGCCGGCAGGACGATCGCGCCGCCGAGCTGGAAACCATCGCCTTCCTGCAGCAATGGGTGCCGGCCGGTAAATCGCCGATCTGCGGCAACAGCGTGGGCCAGGATCGCCGTTTCCTGTTCCGCTACATGCCGGAGCTGGAGGCCTACTTCCATTACCGCTACCTGGACGTCAGCACGCTGAAAGAACTGGCGCGCCGTTGGAAGCCGGAAATTCTCGGCGGCTTTAAGAAGCAGGGCACCCATCAGGCGCTGGATGACATCCGCGAATCGGTGGCCGAACTGGCTTATTACCGCGAGCATTTCATTCAGCTTTAAGGCGATGGCGGCCTCTGCGGGGAAAAAATGCCGGTTTTAGCCGCTTAATTCACCAATCTGGCGCTTTAATCGGCAATCAAACAAAAATCGCGTTTTTTTGCTTTCAGGGGCTTGCGACAAAAAGGATTTCTCGTATAATGCGCACCCCGTACCGATGAAGAATTTCGTAACGTTCCACCATCGATACGCCGGGCGGGAATAGCTCAGTTGGTAGAGCACGACCTTGCCAAGGTCGGGGTCGCGAGTTCGAGTCTCGTTTCCCGCTCCAAATTCAACAATGTCGCGATGCGGCATGATGAATAAATAAAGCAGTATCAAGCAGTACCTATGCGACGCGGGAATAGCTCAGTTGGTAGAGCGCAACCTTGCCAAGGTTGAGGTCGCGAGTTCGAGCCTCGTTTCCCGCTCCAAAAATTCAAAGGTCACGCCAGTGTTTGGTGACCGGATGCCAAAAGCATCTCAATGCGGGAATAGCTCAGTTGGTAGAGCACGACCTTGCCAAGGTCGGGGTCGCGAGTTCGAGTCTCGTTTCCCGCTCCAATTTTCTCTTCGTTTCAAACTCAAATCCAACGCCTTATCCGGCGCGGGTTTTTGTCCCGTTTTACACACCTGCTAAAAACGTTGTGAACAGAGTTATCCACAGCCTCTGTACATAAACCCGCCAGCCTGAAAAATCAACGTCATACAAATTAAATATTTATGCATTTGATTTATAAGCTTATTTATTTATCCCAAAACGTTATGCCGATCACTTGCTCTTTTTGTTGCAGTTGAAAGACAACGTGTTTTTATTTTTATGCACAAATCCACAGAGTGAGATTTCGGGCGATACGCCCGCGCGGCGCACCCCGTCAGGCATCCCTTGGCAAACCTTTTTCCACAGCCCGTATCAACCGTTTTTTCTGCGCCGTTTGCACCTCGATGCCCAGCGCTTCACGGCGAGCGAGCTGTTGCGCCAGCGCCCAGTGGATATGTTCGTCCAGCATGGCGTCCTGGTCCAAACGCGTGCGCAGCGCGAGCACGATGCTGTCCTCATAAGGCGCATTGCCCAGCGCCACGGCGATGTTGCGCAGCCAGCGCAGGTGACCGATGCGGCGTATCGCCGAGCCTTCGGTGATGCGCAGGAATTTTTCTTCCGTCCAACTGAACAGATCGATCAGCTGCGGCGCATGCAGCGCGGCGCGCGGGCTGAAATCGTCTTCGTCGGTGAGTTGCGAAAATCGGTTCCACGGGCAGATCAGCTGGCAGTCGTCGCAGCCGTAGATACGGTTGCCGAGCAGCGGCCGGAATTCCTCCGGGATCGCGCCTTCCAGTTCGATGGTCAGATAGGAAATGCAGCGCCGGGCATCGACGGTGTAGGGCGCGACGATGGCCCCGGTCGGGCAAGTGGTGATGCAGGCGACGCAGCGGCCGCACTGCTCTTCCTGCGGCTGATCCACCGGCAGCGGCAGGTCGATCAGCAGTTCGCCGAGGAAAAACCAGGATCCGGCTTCGCGGTTAAGAATTAGTGAGTGTTTACCAACCCAGCCGATGCCCGCCTTGGCGGCCAGCGCGCGCTCCATGACCGGCGCCGAGTCGACAAAGGGGCGGAAATTCAGTTCGCCGCAGTAGGCCTGGATCTGATCGCCCAACTTTTTCAGGCGCTGACGCAACAGCTTGTGATAATCGCGCCCCAGCGCATAGCGGCTGACGTAGCCCAATTGCGGGTTCTGCAGGGTGCTGGCGAACGCCGCCTTGGCCGGCAGGTAGTTCATGCGCACGCTGATCACCCGCAGCGTGCCCGGCAACAGCTCGTGAGGGCGCGCGCGCAGCATGCCGTGGCGCGCCATCCACTCCATCTCGCCGTGGTACTGTTTGTCGAGCCAGGCCTGCAGCTTCGGCTCTTCCAGGCTGAGATCGGTATCGCAGATGCCAACCTGCTGGAATCCTAGCGATTGCCCCCATTGCTTGATATGTTGGGCGAGTTGATGGAGATCGAGGGGGTGCGTCATGACGGGCCACAGTGAAAAAGCATACGCTGACAGTTTACCACACTCTGTCTGGCCTGCGGATTGGATCCGTCGTTCGGAACCTGCGGCGGCGGCCTCGCTCGGTCTTTCTCTTTACGATTTAATGCTGCGCGCCGGTCAGGCGGCCTACGTACTGGCGCGCGACACTTATCCCTCCTGCAACCACTGGCTGGTGCTCTGTGGCCACGGCAACAACGGCGGCGACGGCTATGTGGTGGCGCGTTTGGCGAAGGCGGCGGGCGTGCAGGTGACGGTGATCGCCTGCGAAGGCGCACGCCCTTTGCCGCCGGAGGCCGCAGCGGCCCGCGAGGCCTGGCTGGCCGCTGGCGGCGATATTCTGCCGGCGAACAGCCGCTGGCCGGCGTCCGTCTCTCTTATTATCGACGGTCTGTTAGGCACCGGCCTGGGCAGCGCGCCGCGCGCGCCTTACGATGCGCTGATCGAGGCCGCCAACCGCCATTCGGCGCCGGTGGTGGCGCTCGATATTCCGTCCGGGCTGCTGGCGGAAAGCGGCGCGGCGCCGGGCGCGGTCGTGCGTGCCGCGCATACCGTCACGTTCATTGGCCTCAAGCCGGGTTTGCTGACCGGGCAGGCGCGCGACTGGGTCGGGCAACTTCATCAGAATACGCTAGGCTTATCGGATTGGTTGGCGAAGCAACCGGAACAGATTCAGCGGCTTACCGCCGAGGCGTTGCCGCGCTGGCTGCATCCGCGGCGCCCCTGCGCCCATAAGGGCGAGCATGGCCGTCTGCTGCTGGTGGGCGGCGACCGCGGATTCGGCGGTGCCATTCGCATGGCGGCGGAAGCGGCGCTGCGCAGCGGGGCTGGATTGGTGCGAGTGCTTACTCACATTGAGCACGTCGCGCCGCTGCTGGCGGCCAGGCCGGAGTTGATGGCGCAGGCGCTGGACGAGACGACCTTGCGGCAGGCGATGCAATGGGCGGACGTGCTGGTGATTGGCCCGGGGCTGGGCCAGGCTGAGTGGGGCAAAAACGCCTTGAACGTGCTGCAAACCAGCGATAAACCGGCCTTGTGGGACGCCGATGCGCTGAACTTGCTGGCATTAAATCCCGAGAAACGGCAGAATCGCGTGATGACTCCGCATCCCGGAGAGGCGGCGCGGCTGTTGAGCTGCAGCACTGCCGACATCGAGAGTGATCGCTTACTTGCCGTGCGTAACCTGACGGCGCGCTACGGCGGCGTGGCGGTGCTGAAAGGCGCCGGCACGCTGATCGCCGATGAGCAGGGCCAGATGGCGATCGCCGACGTCGGCAACGCCGGCATGGCCTCCGGCGGCATGGGCGATGTGCTGTCGGGCATCATCGGCGGTTTGCTGGCGCAAAAGCTCTCGCTGTATGATGCCGCCTGTGCGGGCTGCGTCGTACACGGCGCGGCCGGCGATCGCGTAGCGGAAAGACAAGGAACAAGAGGCATGTTGGCGACCGATTTACTGCCGGACATCCTTCATTTCGTTAACCCTGAGTGGGCAAAATAGACTTTATCGAATGAAAGAACTCGTTTTACCTCTGCCGGACGAGGCAGCGACTGTCGCTTTGGGCACCACTTTGGCCAAGGCCTGCGATCGCGCCAGCGTCATCTATCTCTACGGCGACCTGGGCGCCGGTAAAACCACCTTCAGCCGTGGCTTCCTGCAGGCGTTGGGGCATCAGGGCAATGTCAAAAGCCCGACCTACACGCTGGTGGAGCCCTATGCCTTGCAGCCCTTGGCGGTATATCACTTCGATCTGTATCGCCTGGCCGATCCGGAAGAGCTTGAATTTATGGGCATTCGCGATTACTTCGCGCAAGACGCCATCTGCCTGGTCGAATGGCCGCAGCAGGGCACCGGCGTGCTGCCGGAGCCGGATCTGGCGCTGCACCTCAGCTATCAGGGCGAGGGGCGAGAGGCGAAGATCGAGGCGATTTCTGCTTACGGCAGCCAGCTGTTAGACCGTATTCATGGATCACAGGGATGATGCTGCAATGACGCATGCGTTGAAAAAATTTGCGGTCATCATGCTGATCGCCGTGCTGGGGCCGCTCGGCGCGTTGAACGCGCTGGCGGCGTCCTCGCTGTCCGATATCAAAGTGTCCAACGCCCAGCGCGAAGCGACGGTGTCGGTGAGCTTCAATGGCCCGCCGGACTACGCGTTTTTCCCGCTGCACGGCCCGGAGCGCGTGGTGCTGGACGTCAACCAGAAAGGCAAGGTCGGCGGGCTGCCGCTCAATTTCAGCGGCCAAAACCTGGTGAAAAGCATTCGCTCCAGCGCGCCGAAAGACGCTCAGAGCGTGCGCCTGGTGTTTGATCTGACTCAGCGCGCTAAAACCCGCGTCTCCACCCGCCAGAACGGCGGCGTGCACACCGTGGTATTCACCCTTACGGCCGAAGGCGGCGTCAATACCGTGGCGCGTAAAGCGCCGGTCCAAACGCCTGCGCCGGTCGCCGTCAGCCAACCGCCGCGTCAGGCGCCGGTCGCGGTGCGTGAAGCGCCGGAGCCGCCGCTGCGCAAAGCGCCGACGGGATCGAATCCCTTTACCAATAAACAGAGCGTTGTCGCGGGCACCGCCACTGAGGTGACGCCGCGCAGCAGCCGCGTTTCCGCCGGTTCCGGCGATCGGGTGGTGGTGGCGATCGACGCCGGCCACGGCGGCCAGGATCCGGGCGCCATCGGCCCGAGCGGGTTGAAGGAGAAGAATGTCACTATCGCCATCGCGCGTCGCCTGCAGGCGATGCTGGACGCCGATCCGCAGTTCAAGCCGGTGCTGACACGTAACGGCGACTATTTTATTTCGGTGATGGGGCGTTCCGACGTTGCGCGTAAACAGGGCGCCAACGTGCTGGTCTCCATCCACGCCGACGCCGCGCCAAACCGCAGCGCCAGCGGGGCTTCCGTCTGGGTGCTGTCCAATCGCCGCGCCAACAGCGAAATGGCCGGTTGGCTCGAACAGCATGAGAAGCAGTCCGAGCTGCTCGGCGGCGCCGGCGACTTGCTGGCCAACAGCCAGGCCGATCCTTATCTGAGCCAGGCGGTGCTGGATCTGCAGTTCGGCCACTCGCAGCGCGTTGGCTACGATGTGGCGGTGAAGGTGCTGCAGCAGCTGCAGAGCGTCGGATCGTTGCATAAACGCCGGCCGGAACACGCCAGCCTGGGCGTGCTGCGTTCGCCGGATATTCCATCGCTGCTGGTGGAAACAGGATTTATCAGTAATAGCACGGAGGAGCGGCTGCTGGGCAGTAGCGCGTATCAGGAGAAGATTGCCAAGGCCATTCATAACGGCCTGCGCAGCTACTTCCTGGCGCATCCGCTGCAAGCCGACCCAAAGGTGGAAAACCGACCGCTGGACGTCGCAGCGGCGGTTAACACCTCAACACCAGACGTGCGCCAGCCTGAGCCTATCGTCAGCTCGGCCGGCGCGAGCCGCAGCGTAAGCGGCAAGACCCAGATCCACGTGGTGAAACGGGCGGAGACGCTGTCCGGCATCGCCGACAGCTACGGCACGACCATGGCGGCGCTGCGGGATCTGAACAAACTGAAGAAAGACGGCGTGTGGGTCGGGCAGCGCCTGAAGGTGCCGGCGGGGAAAACCGCCGCCGTCACCGCCGTCGCCAAAGCGAAAACGCCGGCGAAGAAGCCGTCTAAACATAAAGTGGCCCGCGGGGACACGCTGTCCTCCATCGCTTCTCGCTACGGGGTCAGCGTCGGCGATTTGAAACGGGTCAATAATCTGAAGTCGGACGTCGCGCCGCTGGATCGGACGCTGACCATTCCGCAGGCCTAGCGCCACCGCTACAGGAGTCAGCATGCCTATCCAGGTGTTACCGCCACAGCTCGCCAACCAGATCGCCGCCGGAGAGGTGGTCGAACGCCCCGCGTCGGTCGTCAAAGAGCTGGTGGAAAACAGCCTGGACGCCGGTGCGACGCGCATCGATATCGATATCGAACGCGGCGGCGCCAAGTTGATCCGCATTCGCGACAACGGCTGCGGCATCGGCAAGGACGATCTGGCGCTGGCGCTGGCGCGGCACGCCACCAGTAAAATCAGCACGCTCGACGACCTGGAGGCTATCGTCAGCCTCGGTTTTCGCGGCGAAGCGCTGGCCAGCATCAGCTCGGTTTCCCGTTTGACCCTGACGTCGCGCACCGCAGACCAGAGCGAAGCGTGGCAAGCCTATGCCGAAGGGCGCGAACAGGCGGTGACGGTCAAACCCGCTGCGCACCCGGTCGGCAGCACGCTGGAAGTGCTGGATCTGTTTTACAACACCCCGGCGCGCCGCAAGTTCATGCGCACCGAGAAAACCGAATTCGGCCATATCGATGAAGTGGTGCGGCGCATCGCGCTGGCGCGCTTCGATGTGGCGATCAACCTCAGCCATAACGGCAAACTGATCCGCCAATATCGGGCGGCGAAGGAAGAAAGCCAGCACGAGCGCCGTTTGGGCAGCATCTGCGGCCCGGCGTTTTTGCAGCATGCGCTGAACATCGACTGGCAGCATGGCGATCTGAGCATCCGCGGTTGGGTGGCGGATCCGGACGGGGCGCGCCAGCTGGGTGAGATGCAGTATTGCTACGTCAACAGCCGCATGATGCGCGATCGCTTGATCAACCACGCCATTCGTCAGGCCTATCAGGATCAGTTGAAAGACGATCAGCAGCCCGCTTACGTGTTGTATCTGGAGGTGGATCCGCACCAGGTGGACGTCAACGTTCATCCCGCCAAGCACGAGGTGCGTTTCCATCAGGCGCGGCTGGTGCACGATTTTATCTACCAGGCGGTGACCACGGTGCTGCAACAGGCCGGGCAGACGCCGTCGCTGCCGCTGGCGGAAACGCCTGACGAGGCGCCTGCGCCGGTCTGGCAGCAGGAAAACCGCGTCGCCGCCGGCGGCAACCATTTTTCACAGCCGGCGCCGCGTCGCGAAACGCCGCCACCGGCCGGCGCTGCCCGCGAGCGCGCGCCGCAGCCCGGTTGGCAAACGGCGGGCGGTTACCAGAAACGCGAAGGCGAGCTGTACGGCAAACTGATGCGGCCTGCCGCCGAGCCGCAGGCCGAGGCCGCGCCGGAAGCCCCGAGTCGGCCGCCGCTGTTCCCACCGGTGAAAGCCGCCGTGGAAACGCCGTTGGCGAGCGGGCAACACAGCTTTGGCCGGGTGCTGATGATCCATCCGCCGTGCTACGCACTGATTGAACAGTGCCAGCAGCCGGCGTTGCTCAACCTGACGGTGGCCGAGCGCTGGCTGCGCCAGGCGCAGCTCAATCCGCCGACGGAAGGGCTGCGGCCGCAGCCGCTGCTGATCCCAGTCAAGCTGACGTTGGACAAGAACGAAGCGGCGGCCATCGCGCGGCATCAGGCGCTGCTGACGATGATGGGGCTGGACTTGCAGACGGATCACGGCCGTGTGACGCTGCGCGCAGTGCCTTTACCATTACGCCAACAAAATTTACAAAAACTGATACCCGAACTGTTAGGCTATCTGGCCGAGCATCAGGAGATGTCGCCCGCGGTGTTGGCCACCTGGCTCGCTCGCCGTCTCGGCAGCGAACATGAACAGTGGAACACCTCGCAAGCGATACAATTGCTGACCGACGTTGAACGACTTTGCCCGCAGCTGGTCAAATCGCCACCGAGCGGACTTTTACAACCCGTTGATTTACAGGCCGCACTGGCGGCCCTCAAGCATGACTGAAACTGAAATGACATCACGTCCCCCGGCTATTTTCATCATGGGGCCGACCGCCTCGGGCAAGACCGCGCTGGCGATCGCGCTGCGCGAGCGCCTGCCGGTGGAACTGATCAGCGTCGATTCCGCGCTGATTTATCGCGGCATGGATATCGGCACCGCCAAGCCGAGCGCCGAAGAATTGGCGCAGGCGCCGCATCGGCTGATCGATATTCGCGATCCCGCCGAAGCTTACTCGGCTGCGGAGTTCCGCGCCGATGCGCTGAAAGAGATGGCCGACATCACCGCCGCCGGCCGCATTCCGCTGTTGGTGGGCGGCACCATGTTGTATTTCAAGGCGTTGCTGGAAGGATTGTCGCCGTTGCCGTCCGCCGATCCCGCGGTGCGCGAGCGCATCGAACGGCAAGCGGCGGAGCAGGGCTGGGAGGCGCTGCACCGTCAGTTACAGGCGATCGATCCGGTCGCGGCAGTGAGAATTCATCCGAATGATCCGCAGAGACTGTCCAGAGCACTGGAAGTTTTTTTTATTTCGGGTAAAACTTTAACGGAACTGACTAAAATTTCGGGTGAATCGTTACCGTATCAAGTTCACCAATTTGCGATAGCGCCGACCAGCCGTGAGTTGATCCATCAACGCATCGAGCTGCGGTACCATCAAATGTTGGCGGCGGGTTTTGAGACGGAAGCGCGTGCACTTTTCGCACGGGGTGATTTGCATACGGACTTGCCCTCCATTCGCTGTGTCGGTTACCGCCAGATGTGGTCATACTTGTCTGGTGAAATTAGTTACGATGAGATGGTTTATCGTGGTATTTGCGCAACACGTCAGTTGGCTAAACGCCAGATGACCTGGTTACGGGGTTGGGAGTCGGTCCATTGGTTGGACAGTGAAAAGCCGGGAGAGGCTTTGGACTCGGTGACACAGGTTGTTAGTGCATAGGTTGGGTGATTGTGTACAATTGCTGAGTATTCAGCGCGCAAATTTTTTACGTCGTTTATTTTAGAGCCGACAGGTTCTTAGTTACAAACAACAAGCAAATAAGGAAAAGATAGAATGGCTAAGGGGCAATCTTTGCAAGATCCGTTCCTGAACGCATTGCGTCGTGAACGTGTTCCGGTTTCTATTTATTTGGTGAATGGTATTAAGCTGCAAGGCCAGATTGAGTCTTTTGACCAGTTTGTCATCCTGTTGAAGAACACGGTTAGCCAGATGGTGTACAAGCACGCTATCTCTACCGTTGTCCCGTCACGCCCGGTTTCGCATCACAGCAACAACCCGAGCGGCGGTTCAAGCAACTATCACCATGGCAACAATCCGTCTGCGCAGCAACAGCCGCAGCAGGAAAGCGATGACGCTGAATAAAGCGCGTTGCAAGTCAACCATGACGGGGAGCATAAGCAGCCGCGGGCTGTTTATGTCCCCCAAACTCACGGTGAGTGTCCGTTTGAGAGGTTGCACGCTTGTTTGACCGTTATGAAGCCGGTGAGCAGGCCGTACTGGTTCATATCTATTTCTCGCAAGACAAAGATACGGAAGACCTCAACGAGTTCGAATCGCTGGTCTCCTCAGCCGGTGTCGAAGCTTTGCAAGTGGTGACTGGTAGCCGCAAAGCCCCGCATCCGAAGTACTTTGTCGGCGAAGGAAAGGCCGAAGAAATTGCAGATGCGGTGAAAGCCAGCGGCGCGTCTGTTGTCCTGTTTGATCATTCCCTTTCCCCGGCGCAGGAAAGAAACCTCGAGCGCCTGTGCGAATGCCGGGTGATCGATCGCACCGGGCTGATTTTAGACATCTTTGCCCAGCGTGCCCGCACCCATGAAGGTAAGCTGCAGGTGGAGCTGGCGCAGCTGCGTCACATCGCCACGCGTCTGGTACGCGGCTGGACGCACCTGGAGCGGCAAAAAGGGGGGATAGGCCTGCGCGGGCCGGGGGAAACCCAGCTTGAGACCGACCGTCGCCTGTTACGCGATCGCATCAGCTTGATTCTGCGCCGCCTGGAGCGGGTAGAGAAGCAGCGTGAACAAGGCCGACGTGCGCGGACCCGCGCCGATGTGCCGACCGTATCGCTGGTGGGCTATACCAACGCCGGCAAATCCACCCTGTTTAACCGAATAACGTCTGCCGAGGTGTATGCGGCGGACCAGCTATTTGCCACCCTGGATCCTACGTTGCGGCGCATTGATGTGCCGGACGTGGGGGATACCGTGTTGGCGGATACCGTAGGCTTTATCCGGCACCTGCCGCACGATCTGGTGGCCGCCTTCAAGGCGACGCTGCAGGAGACGCGCCAGGCCTCTTTGCTGCTGCACGTCATCGACGCGGCGGATCCGCGCGTCGACGAGAACATCGACGCGGTGAACACCGTGCTGGCGGAGATAGACTCGGATGAAATCCCTACACTGTTAGTGATGAACAAAATAGATATGCTGGACGATTTTGTGCCGCGTATCGACCGCAACGATGAAAACCTGCCGATCCGGGTGTGGCTGTCCGCCGCCAGCGGAGAGGGTATTCCGTTGCTGTATCAGGCGTTGACGGAGCGCTTATCGGGGGAGATCGCGCATTACGAATTGCGCTTACCGCCACGGGCAGGCCGTCTTCGCAGCCGTTTTTACCAGCTTCAGGCGATTGAAAAAGAGTGGAACGAAGAGGACGGCAGCATTGGCGTGGTGGTGCGAATGCCGATCGTCGAATGGCGTCGTCTCTGCAAGCAAGAACAGGACCTGATTGACTTTATCGTATGATCATATCCTGTTACATTTATGCTTCGCGAAAGCCTGAAGTACCCAATCACAGAATATGGAGCTAAAACATGGCGTGGAATCAGCCCGGTAATAACGGACAGGACCGCGACCCGTGGGGGAGCAGCAATAACAATGGCGGCAACTCTGGCGGTAACAACAAAGGCGGTCGTGATCAAGGGCCACCTGATTTGGATGATATCTTCCGCAAACTGAGCAAGAAATTGAGCGGTTTTGGCGGAGGCAAAGGCTCCAACAGCAATAGCGGCGGCACCGGGGCCTCCGGCCCGGGCTTCAGCGGCCGCATTATCGGTATCGCGGCGGTTGCCGTGGTGGTGATCTGGGCCGCCAGCGGCTTCTACACCATCAAGGAAGCCGAGCGCGGCGTTGTGACGCGTTTCGGTAAGTTCAGCCACCTGGTGCAGCCGGGCCTGAACTGGAAGCCGACCTTCATCGACGACGTGCGTCCGGTGAACGTGGAATCCGTGCGTGAGCTGGCGGCGTCCGGCGTGATGCTGACCTCCGATGAAAACGTGGTGCGCGTGGAAATGAACGTGCAGTACCGCGTGACCAACCCGGAAGCGTACCTGTTCAGCGTCGTCAATGCCGACGACAGCCTGAGCCAGGCGACCGACAGCGCCCTGCGCGGCGTGATCGGCAAATACTCGATGGATCGCATCCTGACCGAAGGCCGTACCGTGGTGCGTAACGATACGCAGCGCATGCTGGAAGAGACCATTCGTCCTTACAACATGGGCATCACGCTGCTGGACGTCAACTTCCAGGCGGCGCGTCCGCCGGAAGAGGTGAAGGCGTCGTTCGACGATGCGATCGCCGCGCGTGAGAACGAGCAGCAATACATCCGTGAAGCGGAAGCTTACGCCAACGAAGTTCAGCCGCGTGCGAACGGCCAGGCGCAGCGTCTGCTGGAAGACTCCAAGGCTTATAAAGACCGCACCGTCCTGGAAGCTCAGGGTGAGGTGGCGCGCTTTGCCAAGCTGTTGCCGGAATACAAGTCCGCCCCGCAGATCACCCGCGAGCGTCTGTATATCGAAACCATGGAAAAAGTGCTGGGCCATACCCGTAAGGTGTTGGTGAGCGACAAAGGCAACAACCTGATGGTGCTGCCGCTGGATCAGATGCTGCGCGGCCAAGGCGCGGCGACGGAGAGCGGCAACAAGGATACCAGCCTGATTCGCCTCAATCCGAATCCAGCGCCGGCTGCCAACAGCAGCACCCCGCGCACCAGCAGCGGATCGGTTATGGATCAGCGCCGGGCGAATGCGCAGCGTGACGACACCACTCGCGTAGGGAGAGAGTAATCAATGCGTAAGTCTTTTGTAGTTATTGTCCTCGCGGTGCTGGTGGTGCTGTACGCTTCGCTGTTCGTGGTGCAGGAAGGCCAGCGCGGCATTGTGCTGCGCTTCGGCAAAGTGCTGCGCGACGGCGAAAACAAGCCGCTGGTGTATGCGCCGGGTCTGCACCTCAAGATCCCGTTCATTGAGACCGTGAAGAACCTGGATGCGCGTATCCAGACCATGGACAACCAGGCCGATCGCTTCGTGACCAGCGAGAAGAAAGACCTGATCGTTGACTCCTATCTGAAGTGGCGCATCAGCGACTTCAGCCGCTACTATCTGGCGACCGGCGGCGGCGACGTCTCCCAGGCCGAAGTGCTGCTGAAGCGTAAGTTCAGCGACCGTCTGCGTTCCGAAATCGGCCGCCTGGACGTGAAAGACATCGTGACCGACTCGCGCGGCAAGCTGATGTCTGACGTGCGTGACGCGCTGAACACCGGCACCGTGGGTGACGGCGAAGAAGTGGCGACCACCGAAGCCGATGACGCTATCGCCTCTGCGGCGGCGCGCGTTGAGCGGGAAACCACCGGCAAACAGCCGCAGGTGAACCCGAACAGCATGGCGGCGTTGGGCATCGAAGTGATCGACGTGCGTATCAAGCAGATCAACCTGCCGGCCGAAGTCTCCGACGCCATCTACCAGCGTATGCGCGCCGAGCGTGAAGCGGTAGCCCGTCGCCTGCGCTCGCAGGGCCAGGAAGAAGCCGAGAAACTGCGTGCCAGCGCGGACTACGAAGTGACCCGTACCCTGGCGGAAGCCGAGCGTCAGGCGCGTATCACCCGTGGTGAAGGCGATGCTGAAGCAGCCAAGCTGTTCGCCAATGCGTTCAGCCAGGATCCGGACTTCTATGCCTTTATCCGCAGCCTGCGTGCCTATGAAGCCAGCTTCAAGGACAATCAGGACGTGCTGGTACTGAGCCCGGACAGCGATTTCTTCCGCTACATGAAGTCGCCTGATACCCTGCGCAAATAAGCGCGGCAGGCAATCTGATCGAGGGCCCGTTTTCGCGGGCCCTTTCTCGTTTTTGGGGGATGCATGAACTCAACGATTTGGCTGGCGCTCGGGCTGGTCCTGGTGCTGGAAGGACTGGGGCCGATGCTGTTTCCGCAGGCCTGGCGCAAAATGATTGTGGCGATATCGCAATTGCCGGACGCGACGCTGCGGCGATTTGGCGGTGGAATAGTGGTTGCGGGCTGCGTGATCTACTACATGTTGAGCGGCCGCACGGGTCTTTAAAGTCTAGCCCAAAATTTATGCAATCGTATGCTAAAAGTGCTGAAAATCGAAAATTACGGTGGTAGAATCCATTTTTAAGCAATCGGTGATTTTGAAAAATGGGTAAGAACGTCGTCGTACTGGGCACCCAATGGGGTGACGAAGGTAAAGGCAAGGTTGTAGACCTGCTGACTGAACGGGCTCAATATGTTGTGCGCTACCAAGGTGGCCATAACGCTGGCCACACTCTGGTAATCAACGGTGAAAAAACCGTTCTTCATTTAATTCCTTCAGGCATTCTGCGTGAAAACGTCACCAGCATCATCGGCAACGGTGTTGTTCTGGCGCCGGACGCATTGATGAAAGAAATGGGTGAACTCGAAGCGCGTGGCATCCCGGTACGCGAACGTCTGTTACTCTCTGAAGCTTGCCCGTTGATCCTGCCTTACCACGTTGCGTTGGATAACGCGCGTGAGAAAGCGCGCGGCGCGAAAGCGATCGGCACCACCGGTCGCGGCATCGGCCCGGCTTACGAAGATAAAGTGGCTCGTCGCGGTCTGCGCGTCGGCGATCTGTTCAACAAAGAAACCTTCGCCGTTAAGCTGAAAGAGATCGTCGATTACCACAACTTCCAACTGGTCAACTACTACAAAGTTGAAGCCGTCGATTATCAGGCGACGCTGGACTACGTGCTGTCTATCGCCGATATCCTGACCGCGATGGTGGTTGACGTTTCCGAACTGCTGGACGGCGCGCGCAAGCGTGGCGATCTGATCATGTTCGAAGGCGCTCAGGGCACCCTGCTGGATATCGACCACGGTACTTACCCGTATGTGACCTCTTCCAACACCACCGCCGGCGGCGTGGCTACCGGTTCCGGCATCGGCCCGCGTTATGTGGACTACGTGCTGGGCATCGTGAAAGCCTACTCCACTCGCGTGGGTGCAGGCCCGTTCCCAACCGAACTGTTCGATGAAACCGGCGAGTACCTGTGCAAGCAGGGTAACGAGTTCGGCGCCACCACCGGCCGTCGTCGTCGTACCGGCTGGCTGGACGCGGTAGCGGTGCGTCGCGCGGTGCAGATCAACTCCCTGTCCGGCTTCTGCCTGACCAAACTGGACGTCCTGGACGGCCTGAAAGAAGTGAAGATCTGCGTGGGTTACCGCATGCCGGACGGCCGTGAAGTGGACACCACTCCGCTGGCGGCTGAAGGCTGGGAAGGCATTGAGCCTATCTACGAAACCATGCCGGGCTGGAGCGAAACCACCTTTGGCGTGAAAGAGCACAGCAAGCTGCCTCAGGCTGCGCTGAACTACATCAAGCGCATCGAAGAAGTGACCGGCGTACCGGTAGACATCATCTCTACCGGCCCGGATCGCAGCGAAACCATGATCCTGCGCGACCCGTTCGACGCATAATCAGGCTTTGCGGCATTAAACAAACCGGGCGCGTCCCGGTTTGTTTTTATCCTGACTCCCTCCGATTGCGGTTTCACGTCAAAAAATCCTTTCATAAACCCGCCTTAGGGCGCGGGATTCGCTAAATAATTAGCGACGAACTCTCCGGCTGGTTTATTATCCAATGAGTAATCTTTTGAATAGCGCCGAAAAGTGGCGTATCAGACGGGTAAAGTCATACCCAGAGGTAAGATGTGCAGTTAACAAGTTTTACTGATTATGGTCTGCGGGCGTTGATCTACATGGCCTCGTTGCCGCAGGACAAGATGACCAGTATCTCGGAAGTAACCGAGGTGTATGGCGTGTCTCGCAACCATATGGTGAAGATCATCAATCAGTTGAGCCGGGTCGGTTTTGTCACGGCGGTGCGCGGCAAGCATGGCGGCATCCGTTTGGGCAAACCGGCCGAGAGCATTCGCCTCGGCGACGTCGTGCGGGCGCTGGAGCCGCTTGCGCTGGTTAACTGCAGCAGCGAGTTTTGTCACATCACCCCTGCCTGCCGATTGAAGCAGGTGCTCCAACAGGGCGTACAGAATTTCCTTGAAGAGCTGGATAAGCATACGTTGGCCGACATGGTCGAAGACAATCCGCCGCTCTACAAGCTATTGCTTGTCGAATAAAACGACGTTGAGAAGACAAGGCTCAACGTCATCCTGCTGATGACAACGGAGGAACCGCAATGTCACAAGATCCATTCCTGGAACGAGAAGCAGAAAAATACGAATCTCCCATTCCCAGCCGTGAATATATCCTGGCCCATTTGGCGAAACGAGAAACGCCGGCCAGCCGCGAAGAACTGGGCAACGAATTGGGCCTCAGCGGCGAAGAACAGCTGGAAGCGCTGCGCCGCCGCCTGCGCGCCATGGAGCGCGATGGCCAGTTAGTGTTTACCCGCCGCCAGTGCTACGCGCTGCCGGAGCGTTTGGACCTGCTGCGCGGCACGGTGATCGGCCACCGCGACGGCTACGGCTTCCTGCGCGTTGAAGGCAGCAAAGACGATCTGTACCTGTCCGCCGAACAGATGAAAATGGCGATCCACGGTGACGTGGTGCTGGCGCAGGCGCTGGGCGCGGATCGCAAAGGGCGTCGCGAAGCGCGCATCGTGCGCGTGCTGGTGCCGAAAACCAGCCAGATCGTCGGCCGCTTCTTCATGGATGCCGGTACCGGCTTCGTGGTGCCGGACGACAGCCGTCTGAGCTTCGATATTCTGATCCCGGCGGACAGCGTCAGCGGCGCGCGCATGGGCTACATGGTGGTAGTGGAGCTGACTCAGCGCCCGACCCGCCGCACCAAAGCGGTCGGCAAGATCGTCGAGATCCTCGGCGACAAAATGGGCACCAGCATGGCGGTGGATATCGCGCTGCGCACCCATGAGATCCCGCATACCTGGCCGCCGCAGGTGGAAAAGCAGGTGGCCGATCTCAGCGAACAGGTGCCGGAAGCGGCCAAGAAGGGCCGCGTCGATCTGCGCAAGCTGCCGTTGGTCACCATCGACGGTGAAGACGCGCGCGACTTCGATGATGCCGTGTACTGCGAGAAAAAACGCGGCGGCGGCTGGCGCCTGTGGGTAGCGATCGCCGACGTCAGCTACTATGTGCGTCCACGCACCGCGCTGGACGACGAAGCGCGCAGCCGCGGCAACTCGGTGTATTTCCCGTCGCAGGTGATCCCGATGCTGCCGGAAGTGCTGTCCAACGGGCTGTGCTCCCTGAACCCGCAGGTCGATCGCCTGTGCATGGTGTGCGAGATGACCATCTCCGCCCAGGGGCGCCTGTCCACGGCCAAGTTCTACGAGGCGGTGATGAGCTCCCACGCCCGCCTGACCTACAACAAGGTGTGGCACATTCTGCAGGGCGATCAGGAGCTGCGCGAGCATTACCACCCGCTGGTCAAGCACCTGGAAGAGCTGCACGCCATGTACAAGGTGCTGGATAAGGCGCGCGCCGAGCGCGGCGGCATCGCGTTTGAAACCGAAGAAGCCAAATTCATCTTCAACGCCGAACGCCGCATCGAGCGCGTGGAGCCGACGGTGCGCAACGACGCCCACAAGCTGATCGAAGAGTGCATGATCATGGCCAACGTGGCGGCCGCGCGCTTCGTCGAGAAACGCAACGAGCCGGCGCTGTACCGCGTGCACGATCGTCCGAGCGATGACCACATCTCCGCGCTGCGCAGCGTGCTGAGCGAGCTGGGGCTGACGCTGGGCGGCGGCAACAAGCCGCAGCCGAAGGACTATGCGGTGCTGATGGATGAAGTGTCCGAGCGCCCTGACCACGAAATGCTGCAAACCATGTTGCTGCGCTCGATGAAGCAGGCGATTTACGATCCGGAAAACCGCGGCCACTTCGGCCTGGCGCTGGCCTCTTACGGCCACTTCACCTCGCCGATCCGCCGTTATCCGGATCTGGCGTTGCACCGCGCGATCAAATACCAGCTGGCCAAAGAGCATGGCGAGCCGAAAGAGCGCTGGACGCCGACCGGCGGCTGGCACAGCGAATTCGAAGAGATGCTGCAGCTGGGCGAACACTGTTCGATGACCGAGCGCCGCGCGGATGAAGCGACGCGCAACGTCGCCGACTGGCTGAAGTGCGACTTCATGCAGGATCACGTCGGTGAAGTGTTCAGCGGCATTATCTCCAGCGTGACCGGCTTCGGCTTCTTCGTGCGCCTGAACGATCTGTTCATCGACGGGCTGGTGCACGTATCAACGCTGGATAATGATTACTATCGCTACGATAATATCGGCCAGCGCCTGATCGGCGAGTCTTCCGGCACGGTCTATCGCCTGGGGGATACGGTGGAGATCCGCGTGGATGCGGTGCATATGGACGAGCGCAAGATCGACTTCGCGCTGGTGTCCAGCACCCGCAAAGCGCGCGGTGAAGGCAAAACCGAGCGCGAACGCGCCAAGAAGGGCGGCCAGCGCACGCTGCGCGACAGCGGCAATGCGGGGCGCGGCAAGCGCCGCGGCGGCAAACCGCCGGCCAACTTCGAGCCGGACAGCGCCTTCCGCAAGCAGGATGACGCCAAGCCCGCGGACAACGTGAAGAAGGCGAAAAAGAAAGCCAAGAAAGCGTCCGACAAAACGCGGAAAATCGCGGCGGCGACCAAAGCCAAACGCGCAGCCAAGAAGAAAGGTGCCGAGCAGGCTTAACCTGCCGCACATCGTTACCATCGGCCGGTTATCGCCGGCCGCACGACTTTAAAAGAGCATCATGAGCGAAATTATTTACGGCATCCACGCCGTCAAAGCCCTGTTAGAGCGCGATCCGCAACGCTTCCTGGAAGTGTTTATCCTGAAAGGCCGCGAAGATCGCCGCCTGCAGCCGCTGATCGCCGAGCTGGAAGCGACCGGCATCGTGATCCAGGTGGCGAACCGCCAATGGCTGGATGACAAGGTTGAAGGCGCGGTGCACCAGGGGATCATCGCCCGGGTGCGCGAAGGGCGTCAGTATCAGGAGAACGATCTGCCGGGCCTGTTGGAGAGCGTGGAAACGCCATTCCTGCTGGTGCTGGACGGCGTGACCGACCCGCATAACCTCGGCGCCTGCCTGCGCAGCGCCGATGCGGCCGGCGTGCACGCGGTGATCGTGCCCCGCGATCGTTCCGCCCAGTTGAACGCCACCGCCAAGAAAGTGGCCTGCGGCGCCGCCGAAAACGTGCCGTTGATCCGCGTGACCAATCTGGCGCGCACGCTGCGTCTGCTGCAAGAGATGAATGTCTGGGTCGTCGGCACCGCCGGCGAAGCCGACCATACCCTGTATCAGAGCAAAATGACCGGCCCGATGGCGCTGGTGATGGGCGCGGAAGGCGAAGGCATGCGCCGCCTGACCCGCGAACACTGCGATGAGCTGATCAGCATCCCGATGGCCGGTACCGTCTCTTCACTGAACGTGTCGGTTGCCACCGGCATCTGCCTGTTCGAAGCGGTGCGCCAGCGCGGCTGATTCTTCTGACGGGGGCGCCGTGCTCCCGTTAATTCCCCCTCTTGTGATCCCGCCTGCGGCAGAAATCTCTGCGCCGACCATACTTACTCCTGACGCTTTTTTCAGGGAGCATTCTCATGGTCTGGACTACGCACACCGTTTTTAACCAACCCAAGCCGCTGGGCAACAGCAACCTGTTTCTCTCCGATACGCCGCTGCGCGAAGCGTTGCAGCGCGAGCAAGGCGGTTGGGACGCCGAGGTATTGGCTTCGCTGGGCCAGCAGCTCGGCACGCAGGAGTCGCTGGAGCTGGGGCGGCTGGCCAACGCCAACCCGCCGGAGCTGCTGCGCTACGACGCCACCGGCCAGCGGCTGGACGACGTTCGCTTTCACCCGGCCTGGCATATCCTGATGCAGGGGCTGATCGCCAACCGGGTGCACAACCTGCCCTGGCAGGAGGATGCGCGCATCGGTTCCTTCGTGGCGCGCGCCGCGCGCTTTATGCTGCATGCGCAGGTCGAGGCCGGCACGCTCTGCCCGGTGACCATGACCTTCGGCGCCACGCCGCTGTTGCTGCAGGCGTTACCGGCCGAGTTTCGCGCCTGGCTGACGCCGCTGCTGTCGGATCGTTATGACGCTCATCTGCTGCCGGGCGGGCAAAAGCGCGGCCTGCTGATCGGCATGGGCATGACGGAGAAACAGGGCGGCTCCGATGTCTTGAGCAATACCACCACCGCCACGCCGCTCGGCGCGCGCGGGCCGGGCGAAGCCTACCGGTTGGTGGGGCATAAGTGGTTCTTCTCGGTGCCGCAAAGCGATGCGCACCTGGTGCTGGCGCAGGCCGAAGGCGGGCTGTCCTGTTTCTTCCTGCCGCGCATTTTGCCGGACGGCAGCCGCAACGCCATTCGCCTTGAGCGGTTGAAAGACAAGCTGGGCAACCGCTCCAACGCCAGCAGCGAGGTGGAGTTTCAGGACGCCACTGCCTGGCTGCTGGGGGATGAGGGGGACGGGGTGCGGCATATCCTGAAGATGGGCGGCCTGACCCGTTTCGACTGTTCGCTGGGCAGCCACGGCCTGATGCGCCGCGGGCTGTCGGTGGCGCTGTATCATGCGCTGCAGCGGCAGGCGTTCGGCAAGTTGTTGATAGAACAACCGCTGATGCGCCAGGTCTTGGCGCGCATGGCGCTGCGGCTGGAAGGGCATACCGCGTTGCTGTTCCGGCTGGCCCGCGCCTGGGAGAGCCGCAGCAATGAAGGCGAACTGATCTACAGCCGGCTGCTGACCCCGGCGGCCAAATACAGCATTTGCCGTCAGGGCATGCCGTTCATCGCCGAGGCGATGGAGGTGCTGGGCGGCATCGGTTACTGCGAGGAGAGCGAGCTGCCGCGCCTGTACCGTGAAATGCCGGTGAACAGCATCTGGGAGGGCTCCGGCAACATCATGTGTCTGGACGTGTTGCGCAGTCTGCATAAACTGCCGGGCGCGCTCGAGATGTTGCAGTTCGAGCTGCAGCCGGTGCGCGGCCAGAATCGGTTGTTCGATCACGCCTGGCGGCAGTGGCAGCAGCGTGCCCGGCAACCGAGCGAGGAGATGGGGCGGCTGCTGACTCAACAGCTGTTCGACCTGTGCTGCGCCGCGCAGCTGCTGCAGCACGCCAGCCCGCTGATCGCCGACGCCTGGTGTCATCTGACGCTGGATCACCGCGGCGAGGGCCTGCTGTCGGCCGAGGCGTGCGAACTGCTGCTGAACCGCGCCATCGGCGGTTAGGGAAAAGGGTGGCGCCCGGCGGCGAAAACCTTTTTAATTCAGCCTCACTCTGACAGGAAAATGCACATGGATATTCTCAGCGCGTTGGCGGCGTTCGCCTCTTACTTCTTCAGCGGCTTCGCCATGATTTTGGTGTTTCTGTTCGTCTATACCCGCATCACCCCGCACGACGAATGGGCGCTGATCAAGGCCGATAATCAATCCGCCGCCTTTGCTTTTATCGGCGCTTGCCTGGGATATGTGATCCCGCTGGCCAGCGCGGCGATCAACTCGATCAGCCTGCTGGATTACCTGCTGTGGGGCGTGGTGGCGCTGGTGGTGCAACTGCTGCTGTTCGCCGCCGTGAAGATCTACATGCCGCGCATCAGCGACAAGATAGAAGCGAATCACCTGGCCGCCGGGATTTTCCTGGGGGGCGTCTCCGTCAGCGGCGGGGTGTTGAATGCGGCTTGCATGAGCTACTAAAGGTATAAGATGGCCGAGGCGCGCCAGCCAAGCGGGTGCGCCTGCTCTTCCATCCGCAGGATGCGGTAATAGCTGGCTCCGTGTTGGTCGGCGGTGCGGGCGATGGCCAGTTCCGCCTCCTGCGGTGAGCCGGGCAAATCGTTGAAGGTGATCTCGGCGATTTCACTGAGCGGCGTCACGCGATCGGCGGGCGCCAGCTCGGCGGACTGTGCGCCGGTGCTGAGCAATCCCATGGAAAGCAAGAGGGAGGTGAGTGCGGTGGAGCGTTTCATGGCGTTCCCCTTCGTCAGATCCTGAATCGACACCCGCAACATGCGGCATGCTGTCCCTCAGTGTGCAACACCCTTCTTCAGCCAGTGCAAAGCCAGTGTAAAGCTGCTTAAAAAATCCCCGCCTTAACGATACAGGATCGCCTGGGAATACCATTGGCCCGGCACGACGGTTTCGCTGTTCATGATGATCACGTAATAACGGGCACCGGCGGCGGTGGCCTTGCGTTGGATCTCCGCTTCCACGTCCATCGGGCTGCCGCGCACCACGGCGGTGACGGTGCCCATTTTCACCAGCTCGGCGGTCTGCGCGCGGACGATCTCCTGCGCCTGAGCGGTGGGGGGCGGCGGCGGTTTCGGCGTAGTGGTCATGATGCCGCAGGCGGAAAGCTGTGCGGCCAGCGTCAGGGTAATGAGTGTGCGGGCAATCGTCATGGTGACCTCGTAAGCGCCGGTGCGATGGCTTCAGTGTAACGCAATATAAGCTGTAACAGATTGAGCTAACGCTGCTTCGCGCAAGTTTGTCATGATGAATGCCAACAGGTGAGTTGAGGATGAACGGATGATCGAAATTCATGACGAGCGGGTTGGCGATATCGCGGTGATCCATGCTGTGCCGGCGGGGCAGTATCATCGGCCGCTGCCGACGGTGTTCTTCTGCCATGGCTATACCTCGTCGAAAGAGGTGTACGCTTATTTCGCCTATGCGCTGGCGCGCGCCGGTTTTCGGGCGGTGTTGCCGGATGCCGATCGGCACGGCGAGCGATTCGACGGCGATGAGGCGCGGCGCCTGGCGTCATTCTGGGAGATCCTGCGCAGCAATATCGATGAATTGCCGCAGATCAACGCGCATTTTGAGCGGCTTGGCCTGATCGCCGACGGCCGCATCGGCGTCGCCGGCGCCTCAATGGGCGGCATGACCGCGCTTGGCGCCTTCGCGCGCTTTCCGTGGATCCGTGCGGCCGCCAGCCTGATGGGTTCCGGCTATTACCGTGCGCTGGCGCAAACGCTGTATCCGCCGTTGGGCGAGACGGGCGAGGCGCTCTCGCCGACGGCGTTTGCGGCGCGCACCGCCGTGCTGGCGGAGTATGAGCTGGAAGGACGTTTGGCGCAGATTGCAGGGCGGCCGCTGCTGCTGTGGCACGGCGAGACGGACGACGTGGTGCCGGCGGCGGACAGCCTGCGTTTGGCGGCTGAACTGCGGCAGCAAGGTGCGGACGGCCGTTTGACATCGCTCGTCGAGCCGGGCGTGAAGCATCGCATCACGCCGCTGGCGCTGTCCGCCACCACCGATTTCTTTCGCCGCGAATTGTAATGCGCCTCCGGGCGCGATGCGTGGAATTGCGGTGCTCTCTGTAGGCTGTTTCGGTCATTGTTTGACGCATGGCGGAGGAGAATGTCAGCGTGAATTCTTTCAGGGGCGGCAAGGAGCGGAGAGCATGATAAAGGGTATCAGCAATACGGCCGAGACAGCGCGCGGGCTGGCGGGAACGATGAAAGCGCGCGCCGATCTTAACTCAATGGCCTTCAGTGAGATGCTGGGGGCAGCCGACGGCAAGGCGCGGCAAAACAAGGCAAATCCGCTGTCGCGCATCACCGCGCATACGGTGCAAAACATGACGGCGCTGTTCGCCTCCGCGCCGAAAGCGGCGGCCGCGCAAACCGCGAAGGCCGGCTCGCTCTCCTTCGAGCAGCGGGCGACGCTGGAGGAAAGCGCCGAACTGCTGCAGGCACGGACAAACTATCTGCGGATGGCGCTGCAATTGCACAATCCGGGCAAAGCGTTCAGCGCGCCGACGTTGCTCAAACTGTGATGGGTGAGGAAGTGGAGCGCCCGACAGGCGGCGCTCCGATGCGGACTGAACGGGCTTTCTGATGAAGCCCTGGGGATTTCCCTGGCGTGGCGCGTCTTTTTAACGGTACAGCTCGGCGCTAACGTGCATCGTGCTGTTGTCGCCCGGTTCGTGCAGTGCGATGATGCGATAAGAGCTTGCACCGCGTTGATCGGCGATTTTACTGACCTGGCTGCTGGCGTCATCCGGCGAGACCACGTTCTGGTTCAGGGTGACGAAGCCAACGCTCTGGCGTTGATCGGCCTGGTGCGAGGAGATCTCCGTCGCGGCCATCACGTTGGCGGAGAACAGGGCGGCAAGCGCCGTCGCGAGAATGATGCGTTTCATAGTGCCTCTCTTACTTTTTGCCGTTACGGCCTGACAGCGAGTGTCGCTGCGGCAAAAAGTCATTTATCTGCATTGAATAACCTGGAATCTTTTTCGTCGCGCTGTCTGCGGCGGATAAGGTTAATTTTAGTCGGTTGCGGCGGATTAAAAAGCGGGGCGTTTTGATGGCCTCTTTCAAAAAAAATGAAATAGATTTGTGACTCAGCGCTGATTTCATTGAAAGATTTTTGAAACTGATGGATTGGCGTACATAGGTTTCCCCGCCAGCAAATCGTGCTATTTCCCATACCCCCTCTCAATAACGCGAATAAAACCCACGCAGTCCTTGAGTTTCCCGCCCTGCGTCAGTATGATTACGCGTCATTTTTCAGCCGCACACTAAACACGTTCCTTGCTTCCATGGGCCGCGGTTGACCCTGACAGGAGGCTGAATAATCCGTAAGGAGCAATTCGATGCGTCATTACGAAATCGTTTTTATGGTCCATCCTGACCAAAGCGAACAGGTTCCGGGCATGATCGAGCGTTACAGTGCTACCATCACTAACGCGCAAGGTCAGATTCACCGTCTGGAAGACTGGGGCCGCCGTCAGCTGGCTTATCCGATCAACAAACTGCACAAAGCTCACTACGTTCTGCTGAACGTTGAAGCGCCGCAGGAAGCGATCGATGAGCTGGAAACTAACTTCCGCTTCAACGACGCCGTTATCCGCAGCATGGTTATGCGCGTTAAGCACGCGGTAACTGAAGCATCTCCGATGGTTAAAGCGAAAGACGAACGTCGTGGCGATCGCCGCGAAGACTTCGCTAACGAAACCGCAGATGATGCAGATGCTGGGGATTCTGAAGAGTAATTGCCGCCGTGACGGCTAATCGTCTGGTTTTGTCGGGCACTGTGTGCAAGGCGCCGGTTCGAAAAGTGAGTCCTTCCGGGATACCGCACTGCCAATTTGTGCTAGAGCACCGTTCGCAGCAGATGGAAGCCGGATTCAGCAGACAAGCATGGTGCCGAATGCCCGTGGTTGTCAGCGGACAACAGTCACAAGCACTAACTCAAAGATTAACGGTCGGCAGTCAGATTACCGTGCAAGGCTTTGTAAGCTGCCATCAAGGGCGCAACGGGCTGAGCAAATTGGTTCTGCATGCCGAGCAGATTGAATTGATAGATTCTGGAGACTAGCCAAATGGCACGTTATTTCCGTCGTCGCAAGTTCTGCCGTTTCACCGCGGAAGGCGTTCAAGAGATTGACTATAAAGACATCGCTACGCTGAAAAACTACATCACCGAAAGTGGTAAAATTGTACCGAGCCGTATCACCGGTACTCGTGCAAAATATCAGCGCCAGCTGGCCCGTGCTATCAAGCGCGCGCGCTACCTGTCTTTGTTGCCGTACACTGATCGTCATCAGTAATCGGCCACTGTCCATTAACGACTTTGAGAGGATAAGGTAATGCAAGTTATTCTGCTTGATAAAGTAGCAAACCTGGGCAGCCTGGGTGATCAAGTTAACGTTAAAGCGGGCTACGCTCGTAACTTCCTGGTACCACAGGGCAAAGCTGTTCCTGCTACCAAGAAAAACGTTGAGTTCTTCGAAGCACGCCGTGCTGAACTGGAAGCCAAACTGGCTGACGTTCTGGCTGCTGCTGAAGCTCGCGCAACCAAGATCAACGAACTGGGTTCAGTGACCATCGCTTCCAAATCTGGCGACGAAGGTAAACTGTTCGGCTCTATCGGCACCCGCGACATCGCTGACGCAGTGACTGCGGCAGGCGTTGAAGTTGCCAAGAGCGAAGTTCGTCTGCCGAACGGCGTTCTGCGTACCACTGGTGAGCACGAAGTGCACTTCCAGGTACACAGCGACGTGTTCGCACAGCTGAATGTAGTTGTGGTTGCAGAAGCGTAATTTACGCTGCTGTTAACCCGGTTAAAACGCCAGCCTCGCGCTGGCGTTTTGCTTTTCTGCGCCCGGCAAAACGCGCTACGCTTGAAGACGGGATGAAAAGGGAGAGCGTGCGATGGCAACGATTACGCTACAGCGGGTTTACGACTTCAGCGCGCCGGCGCCGGCGCATTGCTATCTGATAGACAGGCTATGGCCGCGCGGCATCAGCAAGGAGAGGCTGGCGGGCGTGCAGTGGTTGAAACAGGTGGCGCCGGATGACGAGCTGCGCAAGTGGTTCCATCAGCATACCGACCAGTGGGAAGCCTTCGAGGCGCGTTACCGCCAACAGCTGGCGGCCAACGACGCCTGGCAGCCGCTGGTGGCGCTGTTGCGGCAGGGGGAGGCGCTGACGCTGCTGTATGGCAGCAAAGATACCGAGCACAACCAGGGCGTGGTGCTGCGCGAGTTTTTGCTGGCGCAGCTTTAGCGATTAACGTTCCCGGCGGTAGCTGCCGTCGGCCTGGCGGCGGAACAGCGCCTGGCTGTTGTCCACGGTGGTGACCGACAGCGCGTTAATCACGCCGTTGGCGTCGCGTTCGATGCGCACTTCCTGACCGGCTTTCATGTTGCTCAGCGGTTTGTCGCCGCCTTCCACCTGCGCCATGGCGAACACCTCATTCACCGGCAGATTGTTGTCGCGAAACAGCTGGGCCAGCGTCTGGCCGGGCTGGATCTGATAACGCTGCCAGTTGCCCGCCGGCGTCGGTTCGTTGGCCGGCGTGGCGGCGCCACCGCCGTTTTGCAGCTCAGCCTGCAGCGGCACGCTGGTTTCCTGCTGAGAGACCGGGAACGGCTGTCTTTCGGGCGAGTAGGGCCACAGCAACGCCAGCAGCAGAATGTTGCCGAAGATCAGCACCCAGCGACGGTGAAAGTAGGGCAGTGGTTCCATCCAATGGAAACCGTCCGGCAGATGCCAGACTTTGGCCAGCAGCGCTTTGACCCGCTGCATCTTGTCGTTGGCCGACGGCGGTTCCGATGGCGACTCCGCGTCTTCCTGCGTGGGTGCGGCGCCGGGTTTCAGGCGCTGGCTGATGTTCAGCCAGGTGCGCAGCAGCGGCTGGTAGATGCGGGTGGTTTTCCTTCTCCTGGGCGCGATTCTGCCCATGGTGACCTCTCTTCGACGGCGTAATAATAAGCGCGGCGCGGCAAGCGCGTCGCCTGCCCGATATCCTGCTTTCAGTATAGTCCGCTAACTGATTGAAGTGAAAGGCGGCTGAGCGGCAGGGCCGGGGTTTGCGGCTGCGGGCGTTAACAGAAGGTTATTGTTTCTTTTTCTACGACAAAAGTCATCATTCTCCACACAAGATTTTACCCGGCATTGACGCGCTGTTATGCTGCGCTTTCGACTTTTTACAGACTTAAGGAAAACCCCATGACAACCCCTTCTTTTGACAGCGTTGAAGCGCAAGCAAGTTACGGGATTGGTTTACAGGTCGGCCAGCAGCTGCAAGAGTCCGGGCTGGAAGGTTTGCAACCGGAAGCTTTGCTGGCGGGTCTGCGCGACGCGCTGGAAGGGAATGCCCCGGCGGTTCCGGTAGACGTGGTGCACCGTGCGCTGCGTGAAATCCACGAGCGTGCGGATGCGGTGCGCCGCGAGCGCCAGCAGGCGATGGCCGTTGAAGGCCAGAAATTCCTGGACGACAACGCCAAGCGCGACGACGTGACGCTGACCGAGTCTGGCCTGCAGTTCTCCGTGCTGGAGCAGGGCAACGGCCCAATCCCGTCCCGTCAGGATCGCGTTCGTGTGCACTACACCGGTCGTCTGATCAACGGTGACGTGTTCGACAGCTCGGTCGAGCGCGGCCAGCCGGCAGAATTCCCGGTCAGCGGCGTGATCCCAGGCTGGATCGAAGCGCTGACCCTGATGCCGGTCGGTTCCAAATGGCAGCTGTATATCCCGCACAACCTGGCCTACGGCGAACGTGGCGCAGGCGCGTCCATCCCGCCGTTCAGCGCGCTGGTGTTCGACGTCGAGCTGCTGGAAATCCTGTAATCCCACCGAGGATTACTCTGGGCGCCTTCGTGGCGCCCTTATTTTATGCGCCGCGCAGACGGGCGATGAATGGCCGGGCGAGCCGGCCAGTGACAGTGAGTTACTTACCGCTTAAATCGATGCGATAAACCGCGAAGCCGATGCTGTCGCTGCCTGTGGCGCTCATCGGGTATTGGGCGTGCTCTTTGATAAACTTCGTCGCTTTGTCCGAAGGCGAGGTCTCGAAGCGGATATCCAGCGGCTGCTTGCTGCTGAAGTTAGCCAAACGCCAATTGTTGTCCGCCTGCGGGCGCACCGCGCCATGCCGCTGGGTTTCGGCGGTGATGTAGGCCGCCAGCACCGAGCGGTTTTCATCCGGCGAAGCGAAGGCGATATGTTTGTCGCCGGTGCCGGCAAACTTGCCGCCGTAGGCGCGGTAGTTGTTGGTGGCAACCAGGAAGGTGGCGTTCGGATCGATCGGCTTGCCGTTGAAGGTCAGCTGCTTGATGCGCTCCGCCTTAGCGTTGATCAGCTGGCATTCGCCGTCGTAGCGCGCCGGTTGGCTGACGTCGATCTGGTAGTTGACGCCGTCGATCACGTCGAAGTTATAGGTGCGGAAGCCGTCCCAGTTGATCAAGCCTTGCGGCTTGGCGCTGTTGACGTCGATCTGGTTGAACTGGCCGGCGGAGCACTCCAGCCACTCTTTCACCTCTTTGCCGCTGGCCTTCACCACTACCAGCGTATTGGGATAGAGATAGAGATCGGCGGCGTTGCGGAAGGTGAGCTGGCCTTTTTCCACTTCGACGAAGCTGGCGGGGTCGTTCTTGCGGCCGCCGACCTTGAACGGGGCCGCCGCGGACAGCACCGGCAGATCGGCCAGGTCCGGGTCGCCCTGGATGTAATGTTCGACGTAGGCCTTCTGCGCATTGTTGACGATCTGCACCGTCGGATCGTCCTGCACCAGCGCCAGGTAGCTGTACATGTTGCCGTCGGATTTACCGATCGGCTGGCTGACGAACTCGCGCGTGCCTTTGTGATCGTCCGCCAACACCTTCACCAGCGCGGCATCTTCCGCCGCCAGCGATTTCTTGTTCTCTTTGTCGTAGATCGGCCGCGCTTCCGCTTTGGCGGCGGTCACTTTCCAACTGCCGCCATCGTTGTTGAGCTGCAGATCGACCACGCCGAGATGGTCGCCCCATTGGCCCGGCATCACCGCCGGTACGCCATTCAGCAGGCCTTTGTCGATATCCGCGCCTTTGATGTTGGCGAAGTCCTTGCTCGGGAACACCGCGTGGGCGTGGCCGAACATGATGGCGTCGATGCCGGGCACCTGGCTGAGGTAATAGACCGAGTTTTCCGCCATCGCCTTGTAAGGCTCGCTGGACAACCCGGAATGCGGGATCGCCACCACCAGATCGGCGCCCTGTTTACGCATCTGCGGCACGTAGCGCTTGGCGGTGGCGGTGATGTCGTCCACCGTCACTTTGCCCTGCAGGTTGGCTTTGTCCCACACCAGGATCTGCGGCGGCACGAAGCCGATGTAGCCGATGCGCAGCGTATGCGCCTTGCCATCGCGATCCTTCACCGGGGTATCGACGATGATGTACGGCGTGAACAGCGGTTTTTGCGTTTTGGCGTCGATGACGTTGGCGTTGATGTACGGGAATTTGGCGCCGGCGATGGCGTTCTTCAGGTAGTCCAGCCCGTAGTTGAACTCATGGTTGCCGATGTTGCCGACCACATAGTCCAGCGTGTTCATCGCCTTATAGACCGGGTGCACGTCGCCCGGTTTCAGCCCTTTGGCCGCCATGTAATCGCCGAGCGGGCTGCCCTGAATGATGTCGCCGTTATCCACCAACACCGCGTTGGCGGCCTGCTGGCGCGCCTGTTGGATCAGGCTGGCGGTGCGCACCAGGCCGAACTTGTCGGTCGGCGTGTCCTTGTAGTAATCGAAGTCCATCATGTTGCTGTGCAGATCGGTGGTTTCCAGCACGCGCAGATCGACGGTGGCCGCCTGCGCCGAGGCGCACACCAGCAGCGCAAGCGCGGACAGCGTCAGTGGATGCTTCATCATTTGGGGTTCTCTCCATTCCATTATTCGAGTGTTATCGCAGAGGGAAATGTAATTAACATTGCTTGCCACAGTAAACTGTGAAGTGTGGCAGAAAACGGCGGCGGGTAACGCGGGGAAGTTCACAGTTGTGCCCAACAAGATCTGAGGAATTCCCGTAGCTTAGCCGGTTGAGATGGATATTCGGCGTAAAAAAAACTAGTCTGCTAGCAGAGACAGAGGGAAATTTCCCACGGAGATGCAGAGTTGAGGTGCATGATGTTAGAGCGAATTTGCCAACTGTCCCGCGAGGCGGGGGCGGCGATCATGGCGGTGTACGACGGTGAACAACCGCTTGATGTCGCACAGAAAAAAGATGACTCACCGGTGACGGCGGCCGATCTGGCGGCGCATCACATCATCAAGCGCGGCCTGGCGGCCCTGACGCCGGAGGTGCCGCTGCTGTCGGAAGAGGATCCGCCGGCGTGGGAAGAGCGCCGCAACTGGACGCGCTACTGGCTGGTCGATCCGCTGGACGGCACCAAAGAGTTCTTGCATCGCAATGGCGAGTTCACGGTCAATATCGCCCTGATTGAAGACGGGCAGGCGGTGATGGGCGTGGTGTACGCCCCGGCGATCGACGTGTTGTATCTGGCGGAGCGCGGCAAGGCCTGGAAAGAAGAGAAGGGCGTGCGGCAGGCGATCGGCGTCAGCAACGCGCATCCGCCGCTGGTGGTGGTGAGCCGCTCGCATATCGACGACGAATTGAAAGACTATCTGCAGCAGCTGGGCGAGCACCAGACCGTGTCCGTCGGTTCCTCACTGAAGTTCTGCCTGGTGGCGGAAGGCAAGGCGCAGCTCTATCCGCGCTTCGGGCCAACCAATATTTGGGATACCGCCGCAGGACACGCGGTGGCGGTGGCCGCCGGGGCGCAAATTCACGATTGGCAGGGCAAGCCGTTGCTCTATACCCCGCGTGAATCTTTCCTCAACCCCGGCTTCCGGGTTTCGCTGTTCTGAGTCAGTTCGCCAACAGCTGGTGCAGCTTGGACATCACCTGCTGCACCTCTTCCGGCGTCAGCGCGCCGTCTTTGGCGAACTGAATGCGCCCTTGCTTATCCAGCACCACGATGGCGGAACCTTTCGGCTGCAGATCCCAGGCTTTGCGCACGTTGCCGTCGCTGTCGACGATAAACTGCGACCACGGGAACTCTTTCTTGCTGTCTTCGATGCTGCTGCGCACGAACATGGCGGTGCCCATCAGGGCATCGTCGGTGTTGACGATTGTCGTCGTTTGGTAACGATCGTGTGGTAGTTTCGCCTTCTTAATCGCTTCAATCAGTGGGTCGTTCATGTCTTTGGCGGAGCTGCGACCGGCAATGTGCTGTATCACCCGCACTTTTCCACTGAGCTGCGCGCTGTTCCAATTCTGGTAGCTAAAATTACCGTCAGCGTAATTGAGCTCTCCTTTATCGCTGACGCCAACTGGCGCCACGCGCTGCTGGAGCTGGAAGTTGTGCGCGGAAGCGAAAAGCGGGGCGAGCAGCAGGGATACCATCAGCATGCGACTTGTTTTCATGCTTTCTCCTTGTAAATGGGGGAATTTGTGCGACAGCACTTCGACAGCCTAAAGCATAGGATGTGATAAGAGGTCTGTCCTGTTAACCGGATCGCAGTTTTTCCCTTGGTTCGCTAATCATCAGATTTTGAAGGGATATCCTGAAAACGTTATAAATCATCATATACAATTCTGTCAAAAAGTGTAAATCCAGTGCAGATCACCGGGCGGAAGTGAACGATCTGGTCTTTACTGGGTCTACTACATGCAATCAAGTTGCGTTCTGAATTTCGAGGCTGCCACCTTTGGCGGCTCGCTGAGCGCATGGATCAACGGGAGGAGCGTAAAAGAATGAGAATCTTCCAGCGTTATAACCCTTTGAAAGTGGCGAAGTACGTTAAGACCCTGTTTCGCGGAAGGCTGTATATCAAGGACGTGGGCGCATTTGAATTCGACGAGGGGAAAATCCTGCCGCCGAAGATTCGCGACAAGCGCCATTTCAGCGTGATGTCCGAAGTGAACCGCCAGGTGCTGCTGCTGCAGGCCGAGGTCGGCTGAACACGGCGCTGACAGCGGTAAAAAAATGCGGCCCCGATGGGGCCGCTGATGTTTTTGTCCTTCGCGCCGTCAGGCCGCAGGCGTGTCGTCCGGCGCTTTCGGCAGCACCGCCGCCGGTTTGTCGCTCAGTCGGGTGACCAGCAGCTGATCTATCTTGTAGCTGTCGATATCCACCACTTCGAACTTGTAGCCGGCGTATTTGACGAAGTCGGTGCGTTTCGGGATCTTGCGCAGCATGTACATCATAAAGCCGCCAATGGTTTCGTAGTTGCCCGCCTGCGGGAACTCGTCGATATCCAGCACGCGCATCACGTCGTCGATCGGCGTGCCGCCTTCAATCAGCCATGAGCTTTCGTCGCGCGCCACGATCTGCTCTTCCTGGCCCTGGCCGACCAGATCGCCCATCAGCGTGGTCATCACGTCGTTAAGGGTGATGATGCCCACCACCAACGCATATTCATTGAGGATCACCGCGAAGTCTTCGCCGGCAGTTTTGAAGCTTTCCAGCGCTTCGGACAGCGTCAACGTGTCCGGCACGATCAGCGCCGAGCGGATCTGCACGCCGCTGCTCAGCACCAGGCTCTGGTTGCCCAGCACGCGGTTCAGCAGGTCTTTGGAATCGACGTAACCCACCACCTGATCGATATGGCCGTCGCACACCAGGAACTTGGAGTGCGGATGGGTCGAGACCTTTTCCTTGATGCTCTCTTCGCTTTCGCGCAGATCGAAGTACACCACGCTTTCGCGCGAGGTCATCGAAGACGGCACGGTGCGCGACTCCAGTTCGAACACGTTTTCAATCAGCTCGTGCTCCTGCTTGCGCAGCACGCCCGCCAGGGCGCCGGCTTCCACCACCGCGTAGATGTCATCGGAGGTGATGTCGTCTTTACGCACCATCGGCAGCTTGAACATGCGGAAGATCAGGTTGGCCATGCCGTTGAAGAACCACACCAGCGGGCGGAAGATCATGATGGAGAAACGCATCGGGTTGATGATCCGGACGGCGACCGTCTCTGGTGCAATCATACCGATGCGCTTCGGGGTCAAATCGGCGAACAGGATAAACAGGCTGGTCACCAGCACGAAGGAGCAGATGAAGCTGACCTGTTCCGCCAGTTCGGGCGACAGGAAGCGAATAAAGAACTGTTGGAAGGTGCCGGAAAACGCCGCGTCGCCGACGATACCGCCGAGGATGGCCACGGCGTTCAGGCCGATCTGCACCACGGTGAAGAAGATGCCAGGGGTTTCTTGCAGTTTAAGCACTCTGGCGGCGTTGATGTTGCCTTCGTCCGCCATCAGCTTCAGTTTGATCTTGCGCGAGGCGGCCAGAGAGATTTCCGACAGTGAGAAAAACGCACTCACCGCGATCAGAAAAAGAATCAGTAAAATACTGTTTAACATAATCTATCCATACGTGCCGACGGGATGCCGGCGCTCTTGAGGAAGGGTAGTACATAGTAAAAAAAGCAGCGATAACAACCAGAAGGGAAGCTATCGGGCCGCAGAAGCGGCCCGCACAGTATAGCAGTTGCCCCACAGGGGCCGCCAGCGGTTAAAAAAGTGCCGCCGGCCGGCATCGGATCAGCCCTGCGGCGGCAGGCAAACGCCGATGCCGCCCAGCCCGCAGTAACCTTCCGGGTTTTTGAACAGGTACTGCTGGTGATCGTCTTCCGCATAATAGAACGGCAGCGCCGGCGCGATCTCGGTGGTGATGACGCGCTTGTCGCCCGCCGCCGCCATCGCCTGCTGGAAGCGTTGCAGGCTGCTTTCCGCCTCGGCCTGCTGCTCTGGGCTCAGCGTGTAAATCGCCGAGCGGTACTGCGTGCCGACGTCGCCGCCCTGGCGCATGCCCTGCGCCGGATCGTGATTTTCCCAGAACACCTGCAGCAGCTGCTTGTAGCTGACGACCTGCGGATCGAACACCACGCGCACCACTTCGGCGTGGCCGGTCTGGCCGCTGCACACTTCGCGGTAGGTCGGGTTCGGCGTGTAGCCGCCGCTGTAGCCGGCGGCGGTGCTGTAGACGCCCGGCTGTTGCCAGAACAGACGCTCAACGCCCCAGAAACAGCCCATGGCGAAGATCGCCACTTCCATGCCGGCCGGCACCTGAGTCATCGAGTGTTCGGTGACGACGTTGAGCGTTGCGACAGGCATTGGCGTGGTGCGGCCAGGCAGCGCGCTTGCCTTATCGACGGTTTGTGATTTATCAAAAAATGGCACCACGGTTGACTCCTGTTGTCACAGTAAGAATTGACCCTACATGGCGGCGGTTCGGTTGTATCTCACCGCGTCTTTGCCCACAATAAGCGGCAAGTGGGATTTTGTATAAGCTTAACGCAGTATTTTGAGCGCCAAAAGTGAAGAATTCGCCTGTTGCGCGGCGGCAAAGCGCGGCGGGCGGCGTCCGGAAGAAGGTTGAAGAGGGCTGCCGTCATGATAGCGCGGAGTCTGCCCTGGCCCCGGAGCGAACACCATAACAGGAAAGTAAAATCAATAAGGAGAACACGTGCCAAAGTACCCGGTCATGTGCTTGATATCTGTGTTGCTTGCGGCACCTGCAGCCTATGCGGCCAACGTGCGGCTGCAGGTGGAGGGGTTAAGCGGAGAGTTGGAAAAAAACGTCCGGGTGCGGCTGTCGTCGATCACGCCTGAAGAGGTCGGCACCGACGGTCGCTTCCGCGCACGGGTGGATGAGGCGGTGCGCCAGGGGCTGCGCGCGCTCGGCTATTACCAGCCGACCATCGAGTTTACGCTGGACGATCGGCCGGGGATGTCGCGTCCGGTGCTGCATGCCAAGGTCAATCCGGGCGAACCGGTGCGCATCGCCGGCGCCAACATCGTGCTGGAAGGCGGCGCGAAGACCGATGAGGACTACCTGGCGCTGGTAAAGAAGGATCGGCCGACCATCGGCGAGATCCTCAACCACGGCAAGTATGACAGTTTCAAAGGCTCGCTGACCGGCCTGGCGCTGCGCAAAGGTTACTTCGACGCCGATATGACCAAAAGCCAACTCGGCGTGGCAGAAGATCTGCACAAGGCGTTTTGGGATATCGATTTCAACAGCGGCGAACGTTACCGCTTCGGCAAGGTGAAATTCACCGGTTCGCAAATCCGCGAAGACTATCTGCAAAATCTGGTGCCCTTTCATCAGGGGGATTACTACAGTTCGGAGGATTTGGCCGAGCTGAACCGCCGTTTGTCCGCCACCAACTGGTTCAACTCGGTGGTGGTGTCCCCTGATTTCAACGATGCCAAAGAGAACAAGATTTTGCCGTTGGACGCGCTGGTAACGCCGCGTACGCGCAATACCATCGAAACCGGTATCGGTTACTCCACCGACGTCGGCCCGCGGGTGAAAGGCACCTGGAAAAAGCCCTGGCTCAACGATCGCGGCCACAGCCTGGAAACCAGCGCCAGCGTGTCGGCGCCGGAGCAGCAGCTGGATCTGACCTATAAGATCCCGCTGCTGAAGAATCCGCTGGAGCAGTATTACCTGCTGCAGGGCGGGCTCAAGAACGTCGACCTTAACGACACCAAATCCGTGACCTCCAAAGTGGTGGCTTCGCGCAACTGGGATCTCTCCAGCGGCTGGCAGCGGGCGATCAACCTGACCTGGCGCTGGGATAACTTTACCCAGGGCAACGTCAGCAACACCACCATGCTGCTGTACCCCGGCGTCAGCTTCAACCGCACCCGCTCGCGCGGCGGCCTGATGCCGACCTGGGGCGACAGCCAGCGCTACTCCATCGACGTATCCGACACCACCTGGGGCTCGGGCGTGGACTTCGCGCTGATGCAGGCGCAGAACGTCTGGATCCGCACGCTGGCCGACAAGCATCGTTTCGTGGCGCGCGGGCAGGTGGGATGGATAGAAACCAACGACTTCGACAAGGTGCCGCCGGATTTGCGCTTCTTCGCCGGCGGTGACCGCAGCATTCGCGGCTACAAGTACAAAGACATTTCTCCGCGCGGCGACGACGGCAAGCTGACCGGCGCCTCCAAGATGCTGACCGGCTCGCTGGAGTATCAATACAACGTGACCGGCAAATGGTGGGGGGCGATGTTCGTCGATTCCGGTGAAGCGGTGAACGATATCAAGCAGAGCAACTTCAAGACCGGCGCCGGCGTAGGCGTGCGCTGGCAGTCGCCGGTGGGGCCGGTGAAGCTGGATATCGCCGCGCCCGTGGGAGACAAGGACACTCACGGGATGCAGTTCTACATCGGTTTGGGGCCTGAACTATGAGCCTGGTTAAAAAGATTTGTCTCGGATTTCTGGTCGTTCTGCTGCTGCTGATCGGCGGACTGGCCTTTCTGGTGGGGACCACCACCGGTTTGCATATGGTCATCAACGGCGCGGCGCGCTGGGTGCCGGGGCTGGAGATCGCCGGCGTCAGCGGCGGCTGGCGCGATCTGACGCTGAAGGGCGTGAAGTATCAGATGCCGGGCGTGACGGTCAACGCCGGGCAATTCCATTTGTCCCTCGATCTCTCCTGCTTTAAACGCAGCTCGCTGTGCGTCAACGCCTTGACTGCTCAGGACGTGGACGTGGCGGTGAACACCAAAGAGATGGCGCCCTCCGCGCCGGTGGAGGAGAGCAGTGAGCCGACCACCAATCTCAGTACGCCTTATCCGATCACCCTGCGCCTGTTGGCGCTGAACAACGTCAAGGTCACCGTCGACGACACCGCCATTTCTCTGGCCGAGTTCCGCACCGGCGCGCAGTGGCAAGAGCGTGCGCTGACGCTGATGCCGACCAAGATCGGCTCGTTGCTGATCGCCTTGCCGAAAACGCCGCAAAATCCGTTGCCGGAAGCGGTGCAACCGGCGGTCGAGGTGGCGAAAAAGGTCGGTGAGCAGGTTACCGACGCGGCGAAACCGGCGCCGCAGCCGGAAGAGAAGCCGCTTGGCGAAACGCTGAAGGAACTGTTCGCCAAACCGCTGTTGCCGGATCTGCCGGACATCCGCCTGCCGCTGGATATCACCGTGAAAGAGATCAGCGGCGAACAGCTGCGCTTGACCGGCGATACCGACGTGCTGATCACGAGTCTGTTGCTGCAGGCCAGCACGCAGGATCAGCATATCCAGCTGGACAACTTCGACGTGAAGTCGCCGCAGGGTACGCTGTCGGTGCAGGGGCAGGCGACCCTGACCGGCGATTGGCCGGTGGCCCTGACCGCCAACAGCGCGTTGAACATCGACCCGTTGAAGGGCGAGAAGGTGAAGCTGAACATCGGCGGCGGGTTGCGTGATGAGCTG
Organism: Serratia ureilytica; assembly: GCF_017309605.1. Classification (NCBI taxonomy): domain Bacteria; kingdom Pseudomonadati; phylum Pseudomonadota; class Gammaproteobacteria; order Enterobacterales; family Yersiniaceae; genus Serratia; species Serratia ureilytica. The sequence goes on along the minus strand of NZ_CP071320.1, from coordinate 4,639,681 downwards.
AAGGTCGCGCTGAACCTGTCCGGCCCGGTCGGCGCCCAGCTCGATGTGCAAACCCGGCTGGCCGAAGCCGGCCTGCCGCTGGCGCTGACGCTGCAGAGCAAACAGCTGAAATGGCCGCTGAGCGGCGAGGCGCAGTACCAGGTTAACGATTTCCGCCTGCGCTTTAACGGCAAGGCGACCGACTATGCGTTGTCGACGCGCGCTAATCTGAAAGGTCAGGATCTGCCGCCGGCGGTGCTGACGCTGGACGGCAAAGGCAACGTCGAGCAGTTCAAGCTGGAGCGCCTGCGGCTGGCGGCGCTGCAGGGTAATACCGATCTCACCGCGCTGGTGGACTGGAGCAAGGCCATCAGCTGGAACTCGCAATTGACGCTGAGCGGCATCAATACCGCCAAGCAGTGGCCGGAATGGCCGGCGAAACTCGACGGCAAGATCACCACGCGCGGCAGCCTGCACGGCGGCAGCTGGCAGCTGCAGGTGCCGGTGCTGCAGCTGGACGGCAACGTGAAGCAGAACAAGGTCACGGCGCGCGGCACGCTGAGCGGCAACGCCGCCGGGCAGTGGAAAATCCCCGGCATCGATCTGACGTTGGGGCGCAACCAGCTGAACGTCAAAGGACAGCTGGACGAGAAGAGCTGGAACCTGGACGCCAACATCGACGCGCCGCGTCTGGACGGCGCGCTGCCGGGCCTGGGCGGCACCGCCAAAGGGCTGCTGAAGCTGCGCGGCAATCTGCAGGCACCTCAGCTGCTGGCGGATTTGACCGCCTCCGGTTTGCAGTGGCAGGCGCTGCGCATCAACCGGGTGAAGATCGACGGTGACGTGCGCTCCACGGATCAGATCCAGGGGCAGTTGGCGGTTCGCGTCGAGCAGCTGAAGCAGGACGCGCTGGAAGTCAGCCTGCTGACCCTGGACGCCAAAGGCAGCGAGAAGCAGCATCAGCTGCAGTTGAAGATCGACGGTAAGCCGGTCTCCGGCCAGCTGGCGCTGCAGGGCAGCTTCGATCGTCAGCAGCAGCGCTGGCGCGGCAATCTGAACAATACCCGCTTCGATACGCCGGTGGGGGAGTGGCGCCTGACGCGCGCCATCGCGCTGGACTACCTGAACACCGCGCAGAAAATCAGCATCGGGCCGCACTGTTGGCAGAACCCGAATGCCGAGCTGTGCGTGCCGAAGACCATCGAAGCCGGCCAGAGCGGCCAGGCCAGCGTGGTGCTCAACCGGTTCGATCTGGCGATGATCAAGCCGTTCCTCGGCCCGGAGACCGCCCTGAGCGGCGTGTTCACCGGCCGGGCCGACGTCAGCTGGAAACCGGGCGGCGCGCTGCCGGAGGCGAAGGTCACGTTGGCCGGCAACGGCGTCAAGGTGGTGCAGCAGGTGCAGGGCAACGCGCTGCCGATCGCCTTCGATACGCTGACCCTCAACGCCGGTCTGAACAACGGCCGCGCGCAGGCCGACTGGCGGATCAAACTGACCAACAACGGCCAGTTCGACGGCAATATCCAGGTGGCGGATCCGCAGGTGCGGCGCACCATCAGCGGCAACGTCAATATCACCAACATTTCGTTGGCGCTGATCAACCCAGCGCTGATGAAGGGCGAAAGCGCGGCGGGCATGCTGAACGCCAACCTGCGTCTGGGCGGCAGCGCGCAGAAGCCGCTGGTGTTCGGGCGTCTGGCGTTGGATCGGGCGAAGGTGCAGGGCCACTGGATGCCGTTCGATATGACCGACGCGCGGCTGGCGGTGAATTTCAATGGCATGACCTCGACGCTGGAAGGGCTGCTCAGCACCACGCGCGGCCAGCTGAATCTGGCGGGCGATGCCGACTGGCGTGACATCAACGCCTGGCGTGCGCGCATTGCCGCCAAGGGCGACAAGCTGCGGGTGACGGTGCCGCCGATGATCCGCATCGACGTGTCGCCGGATCTGGTGTTCGAAGCCACGCCGCAGCTGTTCTCGCTCAACGGCAAGGTCGACATCCCTTGGGCGCGCATCACGGTGCAGGAGCTGCCGGAAAGCGCGGTGGGCGTCTCTTCCGACGAAGTGATGCTGGACGACCAGCTGAAGCCGATTCAACCGAAGACCGCCTCGATTCCGATCAACAGCAACCTGATGATCCACGTCGGCAATGACGTGCGGCTGGACGCCTTCGGCCTCAAAGCCCGCTTGAAGGGTGATTTGAAAGTGGTGCAGGACAAGAAAGGGCTGGGCCTCAACGGCCAGATTGACATCCCTTCCGGTCGCTTCCATGCTTATGGTCAGGATTTGATCGTGCGTAAAGGGCAGCTGATGTTCTCCGGCCCGCCGGATCAGCCGCTGCTCAATATCGAAGCGATCCGCAACCCGGAATCCACCGAGGACGACGTGACCGCCGGCGTGCGCGTGACCGGCCTGGCGGATGCGCCGAAGCTGGAAGTGTTCTCCGATCCGGCCAAATCGCAACAGGAAGCCTTGTCTTATCTGCTGCGCGGCCAGGGCTTGAACAGCTCAGGCGCCGACGGCAACGCCATGACGTCGATGTTAATCGGCATGGGGGTTGCACAAAGTGGTCAACTTGTGGGTAAAATCGGCGAGGCATTCGGCGTGAGTAATTTGGCTCTGGACACTCAAGGGGTTGGCGACAATTCCCAGGTTGTCGTGAGCGGCTATGTCCTCCCAGGCTTACAAGTAAAATATGGGGTGGGCATTTTCGACTCGCTGGCCACGCTGACGTTGCGTTATCGCCTGATGCCTAAGTTGTATCTTGAAGCGGTGTCTGGTCTCGACCAGGCATTAGATTTGCTCTATCAGTTTGAGTTTTAGCGATGCGAATAATTGTCTACGGCAGTTTACGGCGCAAACAGGGAAACAGCCATTGGATGACCAACGCCCAATGGCTCGGCGAGCACGAGCTCGAAGGCTATCAGATTTACAATCTGGGCCATTACCCGGCGGCGATCCCTGGAGAGGGCACGATACATTGCGAGGTGTATCGTATTAACTCATCGATTCTGGCAGAGCTGGACGAACTGAAAAGCAACACCAAGGACTATAAGCGCGAGCTGATTCAGACGCCTTATGGGAGTGCGTGGATCTACCTGTACAAACACAGCGTGGACGGTTACCCGCGAATTACCAGCGGTGACTGGCTGAAGCGTCTCGAAGAACAGTAAGAAAAAAAACACCGCTCAATGAGCGGTGTTTTTTCATCGGACGGCGGCTGGAATTACTTCTTGGCAGCGCGTTCGAAGGAGGCGATGATTTCCGCTTTAGCCGCGGCAGCGTCTGCCCAGCCTTCCACTTTCACCCATTTGCCTTTTTCCAGATCTTTGTAGTGCTCGAAGAAGTGAGCGATCTGGGCTTTCAGCAGTTCCGGCAGGTCGTTCACGTCTTTCACGTGATCGTACTCTTTGGTCAGCTTGCTGTGCGGCACCGCAACCAGCTTGGCGTCTTCACCGGCTTCGTCGGTCATTTTCAGCACGCCAACCGGACGGCAGCGGATCACGGAGCCCGGCTGCAGCGGGTATGGGGTTGGAACCAGCACGTCAACCGGGTCACCGTCCAGAGAGAGGGTGTGGTTGATGTAGCCGTAGTTGCACGGGTAGAACATCGCGGTGGACATGAAACGGTCAACGAACAGCGCGCCGGTTTCTTTGTCGATTTCGTATTTGATTGGATCGGCGTTGGCCGGGATTTCGATTACTACGTAGATGTCTTCCGGCAGGTCTTTGCCAGCAGGGACCAGATTCAAGCTCATGTCGGTTTCCTTTAATCATCAAACCAGAAATGGAGTGGCGGCTATTATAGCGGACTCTTTTGCGATTTCCTGCCCTTTTCATCGTCGAAAACCCCGCGCGCCGACGCAGGGATAATTTCCAGATTAATCCCGCCGCGGCATGAAGTTTTGCCTCCGCCTGCCGATAACTTCAACAAACAATAATGAGCCAGCAAAGCTGGCTCCGCGTTTTGCCACCCCTACTACGTCTGATCTCACTATTCTGAAGCCGGGAAGAACTCATGCTAAAAAAGATTACGGTGAAGGCTGGGCTGATCGCCCTGCTGAGCCTGATGACCATGCTGCTGATCATGGTCAGCGTTATTGGCGTCAACGCGATTAACGAAGGATCGCGCTCGATCCATACCTTAAACCAGATCCTCGGCGAAGAGCTGGGCTCGCTGGCCAACAGCTCCAACCTGACGCTGCGCGCCCGCACCGCCGCCTCGCTGGCGGTGCGCCAACGGGAGATCGGCCAGACTGATGTCTCCGACGCCACCGTGGGCCGCATCTACGGCTACCTCGAGCAGTCGAACAAGGAAATGGCGCGCTTTGTCGGCGTCGGCACCGTGACCGAGCGCGGCCGCGAACTCTCCAGCCGCCTGCAAAACAGCTATCGCGCCTATCTGGAGCAGGGCGTGAAGCCGATGGCCGCCGCCATCAAGGCCGGCAAGATCGATGAGTATTACCATATCCAGGAGACGCGCATTTCCGCCTTGAGCATCGCGTTTGAAAAGGATCTCACCGATTTCCGCAGCTTCGCCATGAAGCTCGGCGAGAAGCAGGTGTGTGAGGCGGAAAGCAACGCCAGCACCAAGATCTCGCTGATCGTGGTGGCGGGCCTGCTCAGCGTGCTGTTGGCGTTGCTGGCCTGGTTCGCGCTGCGCGTGATTATTCTGCGTCCGCTGGACGAGTCCATCGCGCAGTTGGAACACATCGCCGGCGGCGATCTGACCCACGAGATCCGTGGCGAGGGCGATACCGAGATGGGGCGCCTGGTGCGGGCGATGCTGCGCATGCAGCAGGCGCTGGCCAGTTCGGTCAGCAAAGTGCGTGACGCCAGCAGCCAGATCGACACCGGTTCGCGCGAACTGGCGGCCGGCAACCTGCATCTGGCGCAGCGCACCGAAGAATCGGCCGCGTCGCTGGAAGAGACCGCCGCCAGCATGGAACAGCTGACCTCGACGGTGAAAATGAACGCCGAGAACTGTGAACAGGCCAACCAGCTGGCGCTGAGCGTGTCCGATATCGCCAACCAGGGCAGTGAGGTGGTCAGCCAGGTGATGAGCAAGATGCAGGCGATCACCGACAGCTCGCGCCGCATCGCCGATATCATCAGCGTGATGGACGGCATCGCCTTCCAGACCAACATCCTGGCGCTGAACGCGGCGGTGGAAGCCGCGCGCGCCGGCGAACAGGGCCGCGGTTTCGCGGTGGTGGCCGGTGAAGTGCGCAACCTGGCGCAGCGCAGCGCCCAGTCGGCGAAAGAGATCAAAGGGCTGATCGAGGCGTCGCAAAACCGGGTGCAGGAAGGCGAACAGATGGTGGAGTCGGCGGCGCAGACCATGAGCGGCATCACCGGTGAAGTGGGCCGGGTGACGGCGTTGATGCGTGAGATCTCGGCGGCGACGCGCGAACAAAGCAGCGGTATCGAACAGGTGAACCTGGCGGTGGCGCAGATGGATCAGGTGGCGCAACAGAATGCGGCGCTGGTGGAGGAGTCTGCGGCGGCGACGCGCTCGCTGGAAGATCAGGCTCAGCTGCTGGCGCAGAGCATGGCGGCGTTCAAGCTGTAAGGCAATAAGGGTTCGGCAAGGCGCCGAACCCTGGCAAAGAACGCGTTACTCGTCCGGATTTTCGGCGATGAAGCGTTCTGCGTCTTCCACCATCGACTTGGTGCCGACGAAGAATGGCGCGCGCTGGTGCAGTTTCACCGGCGTGATGTCCAGAATGCGGTTTTTGCCGTCGCTGGCCTTGCCGCCGGCCTGTTCGGCCAGGAACGCCATCGGGTTGCATTCGTACAGCAGGCGCAGCTTGCCTTGCGGGTGGCTGGCGGTGCTTGGGTAGATGTAGATGCCGCCTTTCAGCAGGTTGCGGTGGAAGTCCGCCACCAGAGAACCGATGTAGCGCGAGGTGTAAGGGCGCTGTGTCGCTTCATCCTGCTCCTGGCAGTACTTGATGTATTTCTTCACGCCGAGAGGGAACTTGATGTAGTTGCCTTCGTTGATGGAATACATGTTGCCGCTCGCCGGGAAACGCACTTTCTCGTGAGAGAGACAGAACACGCCCAGAGACGGATCGTACGTGAAGGCGTGGACGCCGTAACCGGTGGTGTACACCAGCATGGTGGACGAACCGTAAACCACGTAACCCGCTGCGACCTGGGCGCTGCCCGGCTGCAGGAAGTCTTCTTCGGTCACCGGCGTGCCGACCGGCGTGATGCGACGATAGATAGAGAAAATCGTACCGACCGAGACGTTGACATCGATGTTGGACGAACCGTCCAACGGATCCATCAATACGACATACTTGGCATTTTCAGCTCGCTCGCCGTCGAATATCACGATTTCATCTTCTTCTTCGGAAGCGATACCCGCAACTTCACCACGCGCTTTCAACGCCGCTTTCAGTTTTTCGTTCGCGTACAGGTCCAGTTTCATCTGAACTTCGCCCTGTACGTTGGACACCCCGCTGGTCCCCAGAATATCAACCAGGCCGGCCTTGTTGATGTCGCGGTGAATGATTTTGGCGCCCAGTTTAATGGCAGAAAGTAACGCGGTCAGCTCGCCGGTGGCGTGCGAGAAGTCGTGCTGTTTCTCGACGATAAATTCGCCTAACGTTTTCATGACACAATCCCTGAATCTACGGATGGATAGCGGCCTGTTAACAAACCGCCAACGTTTTCGCGAGCAGTGTAGCCCAAAGATGCGCGCCATTCATAGGCAAATCCATTTCTTCTGGACGATTCTGAGCGTTAGAATATGCCGACATTCGATGCACTCACATGAGAAACCTATGCGCATTCACATTCTTGGGATCTGTGGCACCTTTATGGGCGGGCTGGCGATGCTGGCGCGCTCACTGGGGCATGACGTCACCGGTTCGGACGCCAACGTCTATCCGCCGATGAGCACGCTGCTGGAGAACCAGGGGATCGATCTTATTCAGGGTTATGATCCGGCCCAGCTGGATCCGGCGCCGGATCTGGTGATCATCGGCAACGCCATGACGCGCGGCAACCCGTGCGTGGAGGCGGTGCTGGAGCGTGGTATCCCTTACGTTTCCGGCCCGCAGTGGCTGCACGACGCCGTGTTGCGCGATCGCTGGGTACTGGCGGTCGCCGGCACCCACGGCAAAACCACCACCGCCGGCATGGCGACCTGGATCCTCGAAGCCTGCGGCTACCAGCCGGGCTTCGTCATCGGCGGCGTGCCGGGCAACTTCGACGTCTCGGCTCGCCTCGGCGGCAGCCCGTTCTTCGTGATCGAGGCCGACGAGTATGACTGCGCGTTCTTCGACAAGCGCTCCAAGTTCGTGCACTACAGCCCGCGCACGCTGATCATGAACAACCTGGAGTTCGACCACGCCGATATCTTCGACGATCTGAAAGCCATTCAGAAACAATTCCACCACCTGGTGCGCCTGGTGCCGGGAAAAGGCAAGATCATCCTGCCGGACAACGACAGCCACCTGAAGCAGGTGATGGCGATGGGCTGCTGGAGCGAACAGGAGCTGGTGGGCGAAGAGGGCACCTGGCGCGCGCAGAAGCTGACGCCGGACGCCAGTCATTACGCGGTGTTCCTCGACGGCGAGCAGGTCGGCGAAGTGAACTGGGCGCTGGTGGGCGAGCACAACATGCATAACGGCCTGATGGCCATCGCGGCGACCCGTCACGTTGGCGTGCAGCCGGCGGACGCCTGCCGCGCCTTGGGCGACTTCATCAACGCCCGTCGCCGCCTGGAGCTGCGTGGCGAAGCCAACGGCGTCACGGTCTACGACGATTTCGCGCACCACCCGACGGCGATCCTGGCCACTCTGGCCGCGCTGCGCGGCAAGGTAGGCGGCACGGCGCGCATTCTGGCGGTGCTGGAGCCGCGATCCAACACCATGAAAATGGGCATCAGCAAAAACGATCTGGCGCCTTCGCTCGGCCGTGCCGATGAAGTGTTCCTGTTCCAGCCGCATCACATTCCGTGGCAGGTTGCGGAAGTGGCGGATGCCTGCGTGCAGCCGGCGCACTGGAGCGCGGATCTCGACACGCTGGTGGAGATGGTGGTGAAAACCGCACAGCCGGGCGACCACATTCTGGTGATGAGCAACGGCGGTTTCGGCGGCATTCACGATCGCCTGTTGGACGCGTTGGCGAAAAAGCAGGAACCGAAGGTGACCTACTGATTGTTCAGCCGCATAAGCCAACCTAAGGGCCGCATTCGCGGCCTTTTTTACGCCCATAAAAAAGCCCTCGCGAGCGAGGGCAACGGGGTTCGTCGGATAGGACGACGAGAGGGTCTCTGGGAAATCGGCGTTTGCGTCAGAACTCGGCAGTGGCAGTGACGAGGGTAATCAGCTCTGCAAAGCCGTTCCCAGAGTTGTTATTTGTAAATCTCGGCGGTGGCGTGGTAGTTGCCTTCGTTACGCGCTTCGATCACGCGGTAGGCGGTCGCGCCTTTAGCATCGGCTTTCTCCGACAGCGCCTGGCGAATGTCGGTCGGTGCGCCGTCGATACCGCTGACGGTAATGGTGCCGATAGATTGCAGATTGGCGGTCTGATCGTTAGTCACCAACTGGGCGGCAGACGCGCCAAAGGAGATGACAGACAGCAAACCGAGTGCAGCGAGAGTAGTTTTCATGTTCATGATAGCGATCCTTGGTCATAACAGCCTGGAAGGGCTTGGCAGCGATTTTTATTCTTGAAGGCCGTTATGACAGCGTTTGATTCCAGAGATGTATTGCCCGTTGCCGGGTAATGCCGGTACTTATTTGTAGATTTCAGCGGTCGCGTGGAAGTTGCCGTCGTTGCGCGCTTCGATCACGCGGTAAGCGGTCGCCCCTTTGGCGTCGGCTTTATCGGACAGCGCCTGACGAATGTCGGAAGGCGCAGCGGCGACGCCGCTCACGGTGATCACACCGGCGGGCTGCAGTTTTGCGGCCTGGGTTGCGTCAACAGATTGTGCTGCGAATGCGCCAAAGGAAAGCATGGACAGAACGCTCAGGGTTGCAACGGTAGCTTTAATTTTCATCATCTCACCTCATCGTATTCTTTTATCAGTTCCAACGAACTGTGATTCAGTTCACGGAAATGAGTATACAGCTAGTAACGTGAAAAATTAATAGTTCGCTAACAGTTGCTAGTGAAACTTTAAACCGATGAACCTTATTTTTTATAACTACAAGGAATAAAAAACGCTCATAAAACGATCTTTCGATGTTAAATTTATGTAATTTCAATAAGGTAAGTGCTTTTGACCAAAAGTGCGGAAGATCACAGTGGGTACTGCTGGTTACATGGATATGTCATGGAAATGTGTTGTTGCGGGATAAAAAAGCAGTGTTAAACGCGGTTGAAGGCCGGAAAGGTAACGCGAGGGTTAAAGAAGCGCTAACAAAATGCGGGCGGTAGCCGCACTTTGTTAGCGCCAGGTTTCACAGCTCTTGCTCGAACACGCCCAGGATCGCTTCATGCAGCTTCTGAGCGGTAAAGCCGCTGGACGGCGTGACGAAAATCGTGTCGTCGCCGGCGATAGTGCCGAGGATGCCCTGGGATTTGCCCAAGGAGTCAAGCAGGCGGGCGATCAGCTGTGCGGCGCCCGGACTGGTGTGGATCACCACGACGGCGTCGTTATGGTCGACGTCCAGCACCAGGTTCTTCAGCGGGCTGGTGGTGGTCGGCACGCCGAGTTCGGCAGGAAGGCAATACACCATTTCCATTTTGGCATTGCGCGTACGTACCGCACCGAACTTGGTCAGCATGCGCGATACTTTGGATTGGTTAATGTTTTCGAAGCCTTCTTCTTGCAGCGCCAAAACGATCTCGCCTTGAGAACTGAATTTTTCTTCTTTCAATAACGCTTTGAACGTCTTGATCAGATCTTCCTGTTTTGCGGGATTACGCATTTTGCACCGTGGAATGTTGATAATGGAAGTCATGATTATGCATATAGATGAATTTTTATGCAACAAAGGCCGACCCAAAGAAAATAAACATGACCGGGCGGCGAGGAAAGGGCGGCATTTTAACAAAATCCGGCCGTGATGAATATGCCCTTTTGACGTCGGAAAATCGGCCTGCGCTGGTAAATAAAATGTTATTAAAATGATGTTGTTCTGATGTTGCGTAAGGGTGTAATGTAACGGCCGGTTAACTTGCTCGTGAATAACCTCGCACTATTTTTGATTAGTGTGCGCTATGCCCTTCATGCGTAAGCGATTTAATCTAAAATGGGCGCGACAGCGGTCATTTTATTGCACCTGCAGGCAACAATTAGCTAATTTATTGTTTTTAAAGGTGTAATAATTTAAGGTCCGTCACCAACACATTCACGGCGCTTTATATATTTAAGACAATAAAGGAGTATAGGATGAAAGTTGCAGTTCTCGGTGCTGCTGGCGGTATCGGCCAGGCCCTCGCCCTTCTACTCAAAACCCAGCTTCCTTCAGGTTCTGAACTCTCTCTTTACGACATTGCCCCCGTTACCCCAGGCGTTGCCGTCGACTTAAGCCACATCCCAACCGCAGTTAAAATCAAAGGCTTCAGCGGCGAAGACGCGACCCCGGCTCTGCAGGGTGCTGACGTGGTGCTGATTTCCGCCGGCGTGGCCCGTAAGCCAGGCATGGATCGCTCTGACCTGTTCAACGTTAACGCCGGCATCGTGCGTAACCTGATTGAGCAAGTGGCGAAAACCTGCCCGAAAGCCTGCATCGGCATCATCACCAACCCGGTTAACACCACGGTCGCCATCGCGGCGGAAGTGCTGAAAAAAGCCGGCGTTTACGACAAGAACAAACTGTTCGGCGTGACTTCGCTGGATATCATCCGTTCCAACACCTTCGTGGCCGAGCTGAAAGGCAAGCAGCCGGAAGAGCTGAACGTGCCGGTCATCGGCGGCCACTCTGGCGTGACTATCCTGCCTCTGCTGTCGCAGATCCCTGGCGTGAGCTTCACCGATCAGGAAGTGGCGGATCTGACCAAACGCATTCAGAACGCCGGCACCGAAGTGGTGGAAGCCAAAGCCGGTGGCGGGTCTGCTACGCTGTCCATGGGCCAGGCGGCCGCGCGTTTCGGTCTGTCTCTGGTGCGCGCACTGCAGGGCGAGAAAGGCGTTGTGGAATGCGCTTACGTTGAAGGCGACGGCAAATACGCTCGCTTCTTCGCACAGCCGCTGGTGCTGGGTAAAAACGGCGTTGAAGAACGCAAGGATATCGGCACGCTAAGCGCCTTCGAACAGAAAGCGCTGAATGAGATGCTGGACGTGCTGCACAAAGATATCGAACTGGGCGAGAAGTTCATCAATAACTGATCGTCGCCGATAGTCAGCCGATAAACGCCGCCGGACGCTGTTCCGGCGGTTTTTTTTGCCCCGCGTTCACGATTTGATGCGGGCTTTTCGATCCAGCAGGCAATCGCTGTGCGGATCATAATAGCGGCTTGGCCAGATCTCCGATGGGTGGATGCCGATTGCTTCGGCGATCAGCCATTCCCCCTTCGGCCAGGGACGCGACAGCGCGTTGGCCAGCGTTGATGAGCTTAATCCGGCCTTGCGCGACACCGCCGCCAGCGTGGTGCCCTGTTTGCGTAACGCCGCGATGATATCTGCCGGATGCCAATCTGGGTTCCTTGAATTCATGTTTACATTCCTTTTCTGATTAGCCAAAGTTGCGTTAGTGGTATAACTAACGGATCAGGGTTAGGCGTTTGAACAACGTGAAACGCTTATTCGGAAACAAGAATACCATTAAATTTCCTAAAAAATACCCAAGTAATTTCCAAAAATGACTTTGCCCACTATTGCCCAGAGATGATGGCTATGAAAAACGAGTGGTTTGCCGCCAAGGAACTGACAGGCATCGCAGGATTACCTTCCTCACCACAGGGAATCAATCTGATGGCCCGGCGCGAAGGCTGGATAAGCCGCAGGCGTAAAGGCGTGCAGGGAAAAGCGTTGGAGTATCATATCGACAGCCTGCCGCCTGGTGCACGCAACCTGCTGATGCTGAAAGAAGATGGGGCGGCGTATGACGTAGAACGCCAGGATCCGTTAGCGGTATGGATCGAGTATTACTACCATTTGACGGAGAGCGAGCGCGAGAAAATGGTGGCTTTCCTGATGCGGGAAGGGATAGGCGGCCTGCTGGCGCGCATTGACGAAGAGAACAATACCTAGACAGGCCCGCCTCAGCGGGCCTGATAAGAACGTTAAGAAACTTTTGTTTCTTAAAAGTCGCGTTGCACTGCCAGATGCGCCAGGCCTTCCAGCGCCGTGCGGTGCTCCGAGGCCGGCAAGACCTGCAGCGCGGCGATCGCCTTGTCGGCTTCTTCCTCGGCGCGTTGGCGAGTGTATTCCAGCGAACCGCATTGTTGCATCGCCTGCAATACCGGCTCCAGCAGATGACGACCGTTGCCTTGCTCAATCGCGCCGCGGATCATCTCACGCTGTGCGTCGTCGCCGTTGTGCATCGCGTGCAGCAGCGGCAGGGTCGGTTTCCCTTCATTCAGATCGTCACCGGTGTTTTTGCCCAGGGTGCTGCCGTCGGCGCTGTAGTCGAGCAGATCGTCGATCAGCTGGAAAGCGGTGCCGAGGTAGCGGCCATAATCTTGCAGCGCCTTCTCTTGCTCGGCGTTGGCGCCGGACAGGATCGCCGACGATTGCGCCGCCGCCTCAAACAGACGGGCGGTTTTGCTGTAGATCACCCGCATATAGCTTTCTTCGCTGATGTCAGGATCGTGCACGTTCATCAACTGCAGCACTTCGCCTTCGGCGATGACGTTGACCGCCTCCGACATCAGCGCCAGCACGCGCAGCGATTCCAGGCTGGTCATCATCTGGAAGGCGCGGGTATAGATAAAGTCGCCGACCAGCACGCTGGCGGCGTTGCCGAATGCGGCGTTGGCGGTGGCTTTGCCGCGGCGCATGTCCGATTCGTCGACGACGTCGTCATGCAGCAGCGTGGCGGTATGGATGAATTCGATCAGGGCGGCGACGGTGACGTGCTTGTTGCCTTCATAGCCCAACGCTCGCGCCGCCAGGACGGCGATCATCGGCCGGATGCGTTTACCGCCACCGCTGATAATGTAATAGCCAAGCTGATTGATGAGCGTGACATCGGAATTCAGCTGTTCGAGAATTGTTGCGTTCACGGCCGCCATATCTTGCGCGGTTAACTCGGTAATTTGCTCTAGGTTCATTGTGTTTTTTTCAGCTGTGTTTCTCTTCACCGCGTTGAGATCGCTGCTCACATCGGTACATGGCGGTAACTGTCCCTATGATTGTACTTGAAAAACGGTTCAGATAAACGCCACGAAAGAAACTGTGTTTTTTTTCTTCTTTTTTGTACATCTGGTCTTATTCTGCTCTTGTCATGCGCCGCTTTTTTGCGTAGAATTCGCGCCCTATTGTGAATATTTATAGCGCGCTCTGAACTAACACAGTCGGGCACGCGGAAAGCGGAGTTTTATATGTACGCGGTTTTCCAAAGTGGTGGTAAACAACACCGAGTAAGCGAAGGTCAGACCGTTCGCTTGGAAAAGCTGGACATCGCAACTGGTGAAGCGGTTGAGTTTGACCAGATTCTGATGATCGCTAATGGCGAAGATATCAAAATCGGCGTTCCTTTCGTCGATGGCGGCAAGATCAAAGCTGAAGTCGTTGCTCACGGTCGTGGCGAGAAAATTAAAATTGTTAAGTTTCGTCGTCGTAAACACCACCGTAAGCAGCAGGGCCACCGTCAGTGGTTCACTGACGTTAAAATCACCGGCATCAGCGCTTAAGTTAGGAGAGCGGATTAATGGCACACAAAAAGGCTGGCGGCTCGACTCGTAACGGTCGCGATTCAGAAGCTAAACGTCTGGGCGTAAAACGCTTTGGCGGCGAAGCAGTACTGGCAGGCAGCATCATCGTTCGTCAGCGCGGCACCAAATTCCACGCTGGTACCAACGTGGGTTGCGGCAAAGACCACACTCTGTTTGCTTTGAAAGACGGTAAAGTCAAATTCGAAGTTAAAGGCCCGAGCAATCGTAAATTCATCAGCATCGAAGCTGAATAATTTTTCGAGCCTTACGAAATAGATGTAAGCCCCGCAATTCGTTGCGGGGCTTTTTACATTTATGGGTTGCCTGCGGGCAGCCCTGTCAGCGTTGGCGAAGGTAATATGGATACGAAGCAGCAGGTCGGCGTGGGTATTTCCCTGGCGTTAACCACGGCGGTTTGCTGGGGCGCGTTGCCGATCGCGATGAAAGAAGTGTTGGCGGTGATGGAGCCGTTTACCGTCGTTTGGTATCGCTTTACCATGGCCGCCATCGGTTTGGGCGTGATCCTCGCGGTGCGCGGCAAGCTGCCGCCGCTGAAGATGTTCCGTCAACCGCGTTGGCTGCTGCTGTTGGCGATCGCCACGGCGGGGCTGTTGGGCAACTTTGTGTTCTTCAGTTCCTCGCTGCAATACCTGAGCCCGACGGCGTCGCAGGTGATTGGCCAGCTGTCGCCGGTAGGCATGATGTTCGCCAGCGTGCTGATTTTAAAAGAGCGCATGCGCATCACCCAGGTCATTGGCGCCTTGATGCTGATTTGTGGACTGATGTTGTTTTTCAACGTCAGTCTGATAGAGATCTTTACCCGGCTGACGGACTACACGCTGGGCGTCATGCTGGGCGTGTGTGCGGCGATGGTCTGGGTGAGCTACGGCGTGGCGCAGAAGGTATTGCTGCGACGGCTGGCTTCGCCGCAGATCCTGGTTATGTTGTACACTTTATGTGCGATGGCGTTGTTCCCTCTGGCCAAACCCGAGGTGATTTTCCAGCTTAGCGGCTGGCAATTGGCGTGCCTGCTGTTTTGCGGCGCCAACACGTTGATCGGCTATGGCGCGCTGGCGGAAGCGATGGCGCGCTGGCAGGCGGCGCAGGTGAGTGCGTTGGTGACGCTGACCCCGCTGTTTACCCTGCTGTTTTCTGATTTATTGGCGCTGGCCTGGCCCCAGGCATTCGCCGCGCCGACGTTAAATCTCGTCGGCTATGTTGGCGCGTTTGTGGTCGTGGCGGGCGCTATGTTTTCCGCAATTGGTCACCGGTGGTGGCCGCGACGGGCAGAACCCCCCCAGGTTGCTCCTTTGAAGCAGCCCGGTGAATGATTTACGGAGACGGTAAATGAAGTTTGTAGATGAAGCAGCGATTCTGGTCGTTGCAGGCGATGGCGGCAACGGATGCGTCAGCTTCCGCCGCGAAAAATATATCCCTAACGGTGGGCCTGACGGCGGCGACGGCGGCGACGGCGGTGACGTCTACCTGCTGGCGGACGAGAACCTCAATACCCTGATCGACTACCGCTTTGAGAAGTCTTTCCGCGCCGAGCGCGGTCAGAATGGCCAGAGCCGCGACTGTACCGGTAAACGCGGTAAAGACGTCATCATCAAGGTGCCGGTCGGCACGCGCGTGAAGGATCAGGGCACCGGCGAGATCCTCGGCGACATGACCCGTCACGAGCAGAAACTGATGGTCGCCAAAGGCGGCTGGCACGGTCTGGGTAACACCCGTTTCAAATCGTCGGTCAACCGTGCGCCGCGTCAGAAGACGCTGGGCACCGCCGGCGAAGCGCGCGATCTGTTGCTGGAGCTGTTGCTGCTGGCCGATGTGGGCATGCTGGGGCTGCCGAACGCCGGCAAGTCGACCTTCATCCGCGCGGTGTCCGCCGCCAAACCGAAGGTGGCCGATTATCCGTTTACCACGCTGGTGCCAAGCCTGGGCGTGGTGCGCATGGACCACGAGCAGAGCTTTGTGGTCGCCGACATTCCGGGGCTGATCGAGGGCGCCTCCGAAGGCGCGGGCCTGGGCATTCGCTTCCTGAAACACCTGGAGCGTTGCCGCGTGCTGTTGCACCTGGTGGACATTGCGCCGATCGACGAATCCGATCCGGTGGAAAACGCCAAAGTCATCATCAACGAGTTGAACCAATACAGCGAAAATCTGGCGCAGAAGCCACGCTGGCTGGTGTTCAACAAAATTGATGTGATTGGTGAGGAAGAAGCCGCCGAACGCGCCAAGGCGATTGTGGAAGGCATGGGCTGGGAAGGAAAGTACTACATGATCTCCGCCGCCAACCGCGAAGGCGTCAACGCGCTGTGCTGGGACGTGATGAACTTCATCAACACCCAGCCGAAAGCGATGGCGATCGAAGAAAGCGCGCCGGAAAAAGTCGAATTCATGTGGGACGACTATCACCGCGAACAGCTGGCGGAGATGGAATCGGAAGCGGATGACGACTGGGATGACGACTGGGACGAAGACGACGACGAAGGCGTCGAAATCATTTACCAGAAGTAATTCGATGATAAAGGGCTCAGCAACGCTGGGCCCTTATTATTTTAGCGCCTTTTCCGGCAGCCAACACTGGGCATTCAGGCCGCGCGCATCGCGGCGGTTTTCCAGCGTCAAGCGCCCCTGGTGCAGCTGCACGATGCGGATCACGATATTCAAGCCCAGTCCGCTGCCGCCGTAGCGTTGATCCATGCGGCGAAACGCCTGCGTCAGCTCCCCGACCATCTCTTCCTTGATCCCCGGGCCATCGTCGATGACCTGCAGCAGATAACCGCGGTCCTGCGGCGTTAACCGCACCTGTATCGCGCCGCCTTCCGGGCCGTATCGGTGGGCGTTTTCGACCAGGTTGCGCAGCAGCAGCCGCAGCAGCACCGGATCGCCGTTCACCGCGGCGGCGGCCGGCAATTGCCAGGCCAGCGTTTGCCCGCGTTGGGCGGTCATTTCGTCGAGCTCTTCACGCAGCGGCTGGATCACATCGGCTACCCAATCGAAATGCTGGTAATGGCCGCTGGCAAAGTCTTGCCCGGCGCGCGACAGCATCAGCAGTTGCTCGACGGTGTGCATCAGTTGATCGATGCGGACGATCAGCGCCTGGCTGCCCTTGACGCCCTGTTTTTCCATCAGTTCCAGATGCAGGCGGATGCCGGCCAGCGGCGTGCGCAGCTCGTGGGCGGCGTCGGCGGTGAACAGGCGTTCCTGCTGAATGGTGTTGTCCAGCCGCGAGAATAGCTGATTGAGCGCATTGGTGACCGCCACCATTTCCTGGCTGTCGCTGGTGATGGGCAGCGGCGTCAGGTTATCGGCAGAGCGCTTTTCCAGCCGCTGCTGCAATTGGTTGAGCGGGCGGGTGATCCAGCTGATGGCCCAGAAAGACGCCAGCAGGGTCACGATCATCATGATCAGCGAAGGCGCCAACAGCGAGGCGATGGCTTCGGCGATCTCGGTATCGACGCGCTCGCTGCGCACTTTGGCGGACAGGGTTTCGTCCACCAGGAAGCTGATCTGTTCCTGGCTTTCGTGCCACAGCCAGAAGGCGCTGATGAGCTGCGTGACCAACAGGATCAGCGCCAACATCAGCAGCAGGCGGCGGCGCATGCTGATCATGAGGAAGGTTCCAGGCGGTAGCCGATGCCGCGCACGGTGCGGATACGATCCTTGCCCAGTTTACGGCGCAGGTTGTGGATGTGCACTTCCAGCGTGTTGGAGCCCAGGTCGTCTTGCCAGGTGTAGAGATCTTGTTGCAGGAGCTCACGGTTGACCGTCTGCCCGGCACGCATGATCAGGCGCGACAGAATGGCGAACTCTTTTGGCGTGACTTCCACCGGCTGTTGCTGCAGGTAGACCTGCTGGCTGGAGAGGTTCAACTGCAGGTCATCCACCTGCATCAGATTGTCGCTGTGGCCCTGGTAGCGCCGCAGGAGGGCGCGCACGCGCGCTTGCAGCTCAACCAGCGCGAAGGGTTTGACCAGGTAGTCGTCGGCGCCGGCGTCCAGCCCGTCGACGCGATCTTCCAGGGCGTCGCGGGCGGTCAGGATCAGCACCGGCAGATCGATCTGCTGGCGGCGCCACTGCCGCAGCAGCGCCGCGCCGTCCATATCCGGCAGGCCGAGATCCAGGATCACCATGCTGTATTGGCTGGTGATGAGCAGGCTGTTGGCCTCCGCCGCCGTGGCGGCGCAGTCGCAGACGTAACCCTCGCCGGTCAGCGCCAACGCCAGCCCCTGTTGCAGCAGTTCATCATCTTCAACGACCAGCAGCTTCATGATGACCCTCAGTTGTTTTGGTAAATATCCCGATACAGGCGGCTTTCGAAGCGCACCAGCGGCGCGCGGCGCTGTTTCTGATCTTCCGGCGGCACGGCGTAGCCGGAGAGATACTGCACGAAGGCCATGCGCTGGCCGCTGGCGGTCGTGATGAAGCCCGCCAGGTTGTAGACGCCCTGCAGCGCGCCGGTCTTGGCCGACACCTTGCCGTCGACGCCGGCTTCATGCAGGCCGCCGCGGTAGCGCAGGGTGCCGTCATAGCCGGACAGCGGCAGCATCGAGATAAAGTTCAGCTCGTTGTCGTGCTGCGCGATGTACTGCAGCGCCTGCATCATGGTCGCCGGGGCCAGCAGGTTGTGGCGCGACAGGCCGGAACCGTCGGCGATGATGGTATTGCCCAGATCGATGCCGGCCTTTTGGCGCAGCACCTGGCGCACCGCATCGGAGCCCGCTCGCCAGGTGCCCGGCACGCCGAAGCGCTCATGGCCGATGGTGCGGAAGACGGTATCGGCAATCATGTTGTCCGACTTTTTCAGCATGATCTTCAACAGATCGTGCAGCGGTGCCGACTGGGTTTGCGCGATCACCGTGCCGGTAATGCCGGGACGCGTCTGGCGTTTCAAATGCCCGTCGATCTGGATGCCGGCCTGCGTCAGCTCGTCTTTCAAGATGGCGCCCGCATAGCTGGCGCCGTCCTGGATGGCGAAGGCCAGCGGCAACGGCTCGCTGCGCTGCGTCAGGCAGCCGGTCAGGGTAAAGCGGTTCAGCTCGCCCGGCACCACGTCCAGCTCGCAGTACTGCGCGTCTGCCGAGCCGCGCGCCAGGGTGCGCACCTGGCTAAACATATTAACCGGATAATAGGAGGCGACGCGGATAAACGCCATGTCGCCCGGATTCGGCGCGCTGTACAGCGAGACCGAGAAACAGTTGCGATCGACGATGGCGGCGGCCGGCGGCGCGCTGAAGCACTGCGTCAGATCGTTCCACGGCCAACCGGGCGCTTTGTCATGGCTGGCGAAGACCGAGGTATCGACCAGCACGTCGCCGCTGATTTGGCGCACGCCTTGCTTTTTCAGGACGGCCACCATATTGCGCAGGCTCTGGCGTTTGAAGGTCGGATCGCCGCTGAAGCGAGCGATCAGGTTGCCGCGCAGCACGCCGTCGCGGATATCGCCCTGGCTCTCCAGCGTGGTGGTGAAACGGTAATCGGGCCCGAGTTGCAGCAATGCCGCCAGCGCCGTCAGCACTTTTTGGGTACTGGCCGGCAGCGCCATTTGCTGAGAGTGGTAATCGATCGTCGGCGAGCCGGCGCCGATCTTCTGAACGACCAGGGCAAGGTTGGCCCCATCAGGCAGATATTGTGTGTACTCTTCAACCGGGGCCGCATTCGCATTCAGAATAAATGCGCAAGCCAATGCACTGACAATTCGTGAAAAACGCATAATCTCGGGATAACAGCTGGATAACGTGCCGTCATACTACGGTGCAATCAGGGAAAAAGTAAACGATGACCCTCAAGGAACTCTAGGCTAAAATGCGTATCAAAATGCAAAACCGATCTTGGCTTGGGCTCCGTTCCGAGTCAGGTTTCTTTTGTTTGTCGCCTGGAGGCGGGGGGCAGTATGCCAACCGTGTTTTCATACGAATACGTCAGGATGACGGTTATTTGAACAGGAAAGATTTAGAGGTATTTATACGATGAACCAAATTCCGATGACCTTGTTTGGCGCTGAAAAACTGCGCGAAGAGCTCGAATATCTGAAAAGCGTGCGCCGCCCGAAAATCATTGCGGATATCGCTGAAGCGCGTGAACACGGCGACCTGAAAGAAAATGCCGAGTACCATGCCGCCCGCGAACAGCAGGGTTTCTGTGAAGGCCGCATTCAGGAAATCGAAGCCAAGCTGTCCAATGCTCAGGTGATCGACATCACCAAGATGCCGAACACCGGTCGGGTGATCTTCGGCGCCACCGTATCGGTGATGAATCTGGACAGCGAAGAAGAAGTGACTTACCGCATCGTTGGCGACGATGAGGCCGATTTCAAGAAAAATCTGATTTCGGTAAACTCGCCGATGGCGCGCGGCCTGATCGGCAAAGAGCAAGACGATGTGGTGGTGATCAAAACCCCAGGCGGCGACGTGGAATACGAGATCCTGAAGGTCGAGTATCTCTGATCGGGACCGTTGGTCATTAATGCGCCAACGTTTTGTAAAGATAGGAAAAAGGCCGCAAGCGGCCTTTTATCTTGGTCAGGCGCATGGCACCTTTTCGTTAACCTGATGGTTATTAACGCGGTAGACTGATCTTGCGCTCTTTCGACGGGCGGTAAAGAATAAGCGTACTGCCGATAACTTGCACATTGCAGGCGCCCGTTTCACGCACGATAGCGTCGGCGATCAGGGTCTTGGTTTCGCGATCTTCAGCGGCGATTTTTACCTTGATCAGCTCATGATGCTCCAGAGCCTGTTCAATTTCAGCCAGCACCCCTTCGGTAAGACCGTTATTGCCCAGCATCACCACCGGTTTTAACGGATGCGCCAGGCCTTTCAGGTGCTGTTTTTGTTTATTATTCAGATTCATTGTCTTTTTTGCTTAAGTTGGGATTGAAAACGGTACATTCTACCGCCATCTCATGTATATCACCAAATCGGTCTTCACCGGTGTGAGTCTACGTGAGCAGCGACCCTGACATAAGACTCTTTTTATGATAGTTGGAAAACGAGATGGCTAATAAAAAGCGTTCGGCTAGCTCCAGTCGCTGGTTACAAGAACACTTTAGCGATAAATATGTACAGCAGGCGCAGAAAAAGGGACTGCGTTCCCGTGCCTGGTTTAAACTTGATGAAATACAGCAGAGCGACAAACTGTTCAAACCGGGCATGACCGTGGTTGATCTGGGCGCCGCACCGGGCGGCTGGTCGCAGTATGTGGTCACCCAAATCGGCGGTACCGGGCGCATCATCGCCTGTGATATTTTGCCAATGGATCCTATCGTTGGCGTCGATTTTCTTCAGGGCGATTTTCGTGATGAACTGGTGCTGAAGGCACTGTTGGAACGAGTAGGCGAGAGTAAGGTTCAGGTGGTCATGTCCGATATGGCCCCGAATATGAGTGGCACCCCGGCGGTCGATATTCCAAGGTCGATGTATCTGGTGGAGTTGGCGCTGGATATGTGTCGTGATGTCCTCGCACCAGGCGGAAGTTTCCTGGTGAAGGTGTTCCAGGGAGATGGCTTTGACGAGTACCTACGGGAAATTCGCTCCCTGTTTACGAAGGTTAAGATTCGTAAGCCAGACGCTTCCCGCGCCCGTTCGCGCGAAGTGTACATTGTAGCGACAGGGCGCAAACTGTAGTACCCTAACGCTGTTTGTTAACACAGTTGTAAGATGAGGTTAATCCCTTGAGTGACATGGCGAAAAACCTAATTCTCTGGTTAGTCATCGCGGTAGTGTTGATGTCTGTATTCCAGAGCTTTGGGCCCAGCGAGTCGAATGGCCGTAGGGTGGATTACTCTACCTTCATGTCCGAACTGACCCAGGACCAGGTTCGCGAAGCGCGAATCAACGGACGTGAAATTAACGTTACCAAGAAAGACAGTAACAAATACACGACCTACATCCCTGTCAACGATCCTAAGTTGCTGGATACGTTGTTAACGAAGAATGTGAAAGTTGTCGGCGAGCCGCCTGAAGAGCCGAGCCTGCTGGCTTCTATCTTTATCTCTTGGTTCCCGATGCTGTTGCTGATCGGGGTCTGGATCTTCTTTATGCGGCAAATGCAGGGCGGCGGCGGCAAGGGCGCGATGTCCTTCGGCAAGAGCAAGGCCCGCATGCTGACGGAAGACCAGATCAAGACCACTTTCGCCGATGTCGCCGGGTGTGACGAAGCGAAAGAAGAGGTGAGCGAACTGGTGGAATACCTGCGCGAACCGAGCCGTTTCCAGAAGCTGGGCGGCAAGATCCCGAAAGGCGTGCTGATGGTTGGCCCGCCGGGGACCGGTAAAACGCTGTTGGCGAAAGCGATCGCCGGCGAAGCGAAGGTACCGTTCTTCACCATTTCCGGTTCCGACTTCGTCGAAATGTTCGTCGGCGTGGGTGCATCCCGCGTGCGCGACATGTTCGAACAAGCGAAGAAAGCCGCGCCGTGCATCATCTTCATCGATGAAATCGACGCCGTCGGTCGCCAGCGTGGCGCCGGCCTGGGTGGCGGTCACGATGAGCGCGAGCAGACCCTGAACCAGATGCTGGTTGAGATGGACGGTTTCGAAGGCAACGAGGGCATCATCGTCATCGCGGCGACCAACCGTCCGGACGTGCTTGACCCCGCGCTGCTGCGCCCGGGCCGTTTCGACCGTCAGGTCGTGGTCGGGCTGCCGGATGTGCGTGGCCGTGAGCAGATCCTGAAGGTGCACATGCGCCGCGTGCCGTTGGCGGCCGACATCGACGCCTCCGTCATTGCGCGCGGTACGCCGGGCTTCTCCGGTGCCGACCTGGCCAACCTGGTCAACGAAGCGGCGCTGTTCGCCGCCCGCGGCAACAAGCGCGTGGTGTCGATGGTGGAGTTCGAGAAAGCCAAAGACAAGATCATGATGGGTGCGGAACGCCGCTCCATGGTGATGACTGAAGCGCAGAAAGAGTCGACCGCGTATCACGAAGCGGGCCATGCCATCATTGGCCGCCTGGTTCCTGAACACGATCCGGTGCACAAGGTCACCATCATTCCTCGTGGCCGGGCGCTCGGCGTGACCTTCTTCCTGCCGGAAGGGGATGCGATCAGCGCCAGCCGTCAGAAGCTGGAGAGCCAAATCTCCACCCTGTACGGCGGTCGTCTGGCGGAAGAGATCATCTACGGGCCGGAAAAAGTCTCTACCGGTGCGTCGAACGATATCAAAGTGGCGACCTCCATCGCCCGCAACATGGTGACCCAATGGGGCTTCTCCGAGAAGCTGGGGCCGCTGCTGTATGCGGAAGAAGAGGGCGAAGTGTTCCTGGGCCGTTCCGTGGCCAAGGCGAAGCACATGTCGGATGAAACCGCGCGTATCATCGACCAGGAAGTGAAGTCGCTGATCGAACGCAACTACACGCGTGCTCGCTCGCTGCTGATGGAAAACATGGACATCCTGCACTCGATGAAGGATGCGTTGATGAAGTATGAAACCATCGATGCGCCGCAGATCGACGATCTGATGAATCGCAAAGACGTGCGTCCGCCGGCGGGCTGGGACGATGCGAACAAAGGCAACAGCTCCGACAACGGTGGAACCCCGAAAGCCCCGACGCCGGTAGATGAGCCGCGCACCCCAACGCCGGGCAACACCATGTCCGAACAGCTCGACAAGTAACAGCAGCTGTGTAATAACATCAAACCCCGGCATGCCGGGGTTTTTTTTGCCCGGCGGGCAGTGAACCAGGCAACAGTAAGGTGGACCAACCATGCAGTTAACCGTGCGCGACATGACGCTCAATCTCTCCCATCCTCAGGTGATGGGCATCCTCAACGTGACGCCGGATTCGTTTTCCGACGGCGGCCGCCACAACACCCTGAACCAGGCGCTGGTGCATGCGCACGCGCTGATTTCGGCCGGCGCCACGATGATTGATATCGGCGGCGAATCGACAAGACCGGGGGCGGCGGAAGTGAGCGAAGAGGAGGAGCTTGAGCGGGTCGTGCCGGTGGTGGAAGCGCTGGCGCAGCGTTTTGAAGTCTTTATCTCGGTCGATACCTCGAAAGCGGGTGTGATCCGCGAATCGGCGCACGCCGGCGCACATTTGATCAACGACATCCGTTCGCTGCAGGAGCCGGGCGCTCTGGCGGCGGCGGCGGAAAGCGGTTTGCCGGTCTGCCTGATGCACATGCAGGGGCAGCCGCGCACCATGCAGCAGGCGCCGCACTACGACGATCTGATCGCCGACGTTCAGACGTTTTTCGAGCACCATATCCGGCGCTGTAACGAGGCGGGGATAACAAATCAGAAATTGCTGCTCGACCCAGGCTTCGGTTTCGGTAAAAATTTGGCGCACAACTATCAGCTTCTGGCCCGGTTGTCGGAATTTCATCGTTTCGGTTTGCCGCTGTTGGTCGGCATGTCGCGCAAATCGATGATTGGACAACTGCTGAACGTGCCGCCGGATCAACGGGTTATCGGCAGCGTGGCCTGCGCGGTGATCGCGGCGATGCAGGGGGCGCAGATTGTCAGAGTGCATGACGTTAAAGAAACCGTCGAGGCGATGCGTGTCGTCGAGGCAACACTTTCAGCTAAAGGACAGTAGAGACATGAGCGAGCGCAAATATTTTGGCACCGACGGCATCCGAGGCAAGGTCGGGGACAGCCCCATCACGCCGGACTTCGTGCTGAAACTGGGCTGGGCGGCCGGTAAAGTGCTGGCGCGTCACGGTTCCCGCAAGATCATCATCGGTAAGGATACGCGCATCTCCGGTTATATGCTGGAGTCCGCTCTGGAAGCCGGCCTGGCGGCCGCCGGATTATCCGCCTCCTTCACTGGGCCGATGCCTACGCCGGCGGTGGCCTACCTGACGCGCACCTTCCGCGCGGAAGCGGGCATTGTCATCTCCGCTTCGCACAACCCGTTCTATGACAACGGCATCAAGTTCTTCTCGATCGACGGCGCCAAATTGCCGGACAACGTCGAAGAGGCGATCGAAGCCGAGATGGAAAAACCGCTGACCTGCGTAGAGTCCGCCGAGCTGGGTAAAGCCAGCCGTATCATCGACGCCGCCGGCCGCTATATCGAATTCTGCAAAGGCACTTTCCCGAGCGAGCTGAGCCTGAAGGGGCTGAAAATCGTGGTTGACTGCGCCAACGGCGCGACTTATCACATCGCGCCGAGCGTGCTGCGCGAGCTGGGCGCCACGGTGATAGCCATCGGCGTTGAGCCGGACGGGATGAACATCAACGAAAAATGCGGCGCTACCGATGTGCGTCAGCTGCAGGAGCGCGTGTTGCAGGAAAAAGCGCACGTCGGCCTGGCGTTCGACGGTGACGGCGACCGCGTGATGATGGTGGATCACCTGGGCAACAAGGTGGACGGCGACCAGATCCTTTACATCATCGCCCGTGAAGGCCTGCGTCAGGGCCAGCTGCGCGGCGGCGCGGTCGGCACCCTGATGAGCAATATGGGGCTGGAGCTGGCGCTGAAACAGCTGGGCATTCCGTTCGCTCGCGCCAAAGTGGGCGACCGCTACGTGCTGGAGAAGCTGCAGGAGTTGGGCTGGCGTATCGGCGCGGAAAACTCCGGCCATGTGATCCTGCTGGACAAAACCACCACCGGCGACGGCATCGTGGCCGGGCTGCAGGTGCTGACCGCCATGGTGCGCAACCACATGAGCCTGCATGACCTGTGCAGCGGCATGAAGCTGCTGCCGCAGATCCTGGTCAACGTGCGCTTCGCCGGCGAGCACAATCCGCTGGAGTCTGATGCGGTGCGCAAAGTCACCGAGCAGGTGGAGGCCGAGCTGGCCGGCCGCGGCCGGGTGCTGCTGCGCAAATCGGGCACCGAGCCGCTGATCCGCGTGATGGTGGAAGGCGAAGACGAGCAGCAGGTGACTGCGCTGGCGCATCGCATCGCCGATGCGGTGAAATCCGCAGGTTAAAACAGACAGTTAGCCGCCGGGCTTGGCATCGCTGAGCCCGAACAGGCGATTGTTGGCGTTTTTTTCCGCAAACGCGCCGGCGGCTGCAAATTGCCCTTGCGCGGGTTGGCGGCTTTGGTTAGTATTCACACCCGCTTCAGTAGGCAGTTTATAAAAACGCCTGCTTGATGAGTGTGAAGCATTTGGCATGCGGTAAGGCCGCAAGGATACGGGTACTACTATGTACGAAGCTCTTCTGGTAATTTTCCTGCTGATCTCAATCGGGCTGGTTGCTCTGATTATGCTGCAGCAAGGTAAAGGCGCTGATATGGGAGCCTCTTTCGGAGCAGGTGCATCAGGCACATTGTTCGGTTCGAGTGGTTCCGGTAACTTTATGACCCGCATGACTGCTGTGCTGGCGACGCTGTTCTTCGTCATCAGTCTGATTCTGGGCAACCTCAGCAGCAACCAGAGCAAGAAAGGCAGCGAGTGGGAAAACCTGGGTCAGCCAGTGAAAACTGAGCAGACGACCGCGCCGGCGGCACCAGCCAAGCCGAGCAGCGATATCCCGCAGTAAGCCGTAACAAAGTTTGAAAGCGGTGGTTGTGAACTCGAAAGAACAACGGCCGTTAGCAGTAAGAATCAGTACCGAGGTGGTGGAATTGGTAGACACGCTACCTTGAGGTGGTAGTGCCCTAACGGGCTTGTGGGTTCGAGTCCCATCCTCGGTACCAAATCCCAGAGATAACTTGCAATTTTGCGATTATCGGCGTAGTATTTGCCACGTTTTCGGACGCGGGGTGGAGCAGCCTGGTAGCTCGTCGGGCTCATAACCCGAAGGTCGTCGGTTCAAATCCGGCCCCCGCAACCACTTTCCTTTAAGTGTTTATTTTCAAATACACTTTTCGATTGAAACCCGCTTTTCTCGATCAACATTTGAAAATGACACTTGCTCGAAAGTTGTACCGAGGCCGCCTAGCGGCAAACAGGGTCCAGTTGCATAAAGCCCCGATTTTTCGGGGTTTTTTGTTATTTGGCAACAGAATCACTGGGCTATTTAGCCCTTTTTTTATGTCTTGGGGGTGGGCTTGTCCACATTAGAGCAAAAGTTAACAGAGATGCTTTCGGCACCGGTAGAAGCGTTGGGCTTTGAGCTTGTAGGCATCGAATTCATTCGTGCGCGCCAATCGACGCTCCGCATCTATATTGATAGTGATAACGGCATCAATGTTGATGATTGCGCTGATGTCAGCCACCAGGTCAGCGCTGTATTGGACGTCGAAGATCCAATCACGGTCGCTTACAACTTGGAAGTCTCCTCTCCTGGCCTTGATCGCCCGATGTTCACCGCAGAACACTATACGCGTTACCTCGGTGAAGAAGTCAGCCTGGTCCTGCGCATGGCGGTACAGAACCGTCGCAAGTGGCAGGGTATTATCAAGTCTGTCGAAGGCGAGATGATCACGGTTACTGTGGAAGGGAAAGATGAAGTGTTCGCGCTGAGCAACATCCAGAAAGCGAACCTGGTACCCCACTTTTAAAGTTTGGAAGAGGCAACTAGGATGAACAAAGAGATTCTGGCTGTTGTTGAAGCAGTTTCCAATGAAAAATCCCTTCCGCGCGAGAAGATTTTCGAAGCGCTGGAAACTGCATTAGCCACCGCAACCAAGAAAAAATACGAGCAGGAAATCGACGTGCGCGTCAGCATTGACCGCAGAACCGGCGATTTCGATACCTTCCGCCGTTGGGTCGCCGTAGACGAAGTGACTCAGCCGACGCGTGAAATCACGCTGGAAGCCGCTCAGTTTGAAGATCCGAGCATCGAGCTCGGCGGATACGTCGAAGATCAGATCGAATCCGTGACCTTCGACCGCATCACCACCCAAACCGCCAAGCAGGTTATCGTGCAGAAAGTGCGCGAGGCCGAGCGCGCGATGGTGGTCGACGCTTTCCGTGAACACGAAGGTGAGATCGTCACCGGCGTGGTGAAGAAAGTGAACCGTGACAGCATCGCGCTGGATCTGGGCAACAACGCCGAAGCGGTGATTGGCCGTGAAGACATGCTGCCGCGCGAAAACTTCCGTCCGGGCGACCGCATTCGCGGCGTATTGTATGCCGTACGTCCCGAAGCTCGCGGCGCGCAGCTGTTCGTCAGCCGTTCCAGCCCGGAAATGCTGAAAGAGCTGTTCCGCATCGAAGTGCCGGAAATCGGCGAAGAAGTGATCGAGATTAAAGCGGCAGCCCGCGATCCAGGCTCTCGCGCGAAAATTGCAGTGAAAACCAACGACAAGCGCATCGATCCGGTCGGCGCCTGCGTAGGTATGCGCGGTGCGCGCGTTCAGGCCGTGTCGAGCGAGCTCGGCGGCGAGCGCATCGATATCATCCTGTGGGATGATAACCCAGCGCAATTCGTCATCAACGCCATGGCGCCGGCCGACGTCGCGTCGATCGTGGTAGACGAAGATAACTGCACCATGGATATCGCCGTTGAAGCCAGCAACCTGGCGCAGGCGATCGGCCGTAACGGCCAAAACGTGCGTTTGGCTTCCCAGCTGCTGAAACAACACCGCGGCGACGATCGTTGGGAACTGAACGTGATGACGGCGGACGACCTGCAGGCCAAGCACCAGGCCGAGGCTCATGCCGCTATTGATACCTTCACCAAGTATCTTGATATCGACGAAGATTTCGCCACCGTACTGGTTGAAGAAGGCTTCTCCACGCTGGAAGAGCTGGCCTACGTGCCGATCAAAGAGCTGTTGGAAATCGACGGTCTGGATGAAGATACGGTTGAAGCATTGCGCGAACGCGCCAAAGCTGCATTGACCACGCTGGCCCTGGCACAAGAAGAAAGCCTGGGCGACAACAAACCGGCCGACGATTTGCTCAACCTGCCGGGTCTTGAGCGCAGCATGGCCTTTAAACTGGCCGCGCGTGGGGTTTGTACGCTGGAAGATCTTGCCGAGCAGGGTGTTGACGATCTGGCTGATATTGAAGGGCTTAGCGATGAGCAAGCCGGCGAGCTGATCATGGCTGCACGCAATATCTGTTGGTTTGGCGACAACGCGTAATAACTGTAGCAGGAAGGAACAGCATGACGACAGATGTAACCGTAAAATCGCTGGCAGCAGAGATTCAGACTCCGGTTGATCGCCTGGTACAGCAGTTTGCTGATGCAGGGATCAACAAGTCCGAGTCGGACTCTGTTACCCAGCAAGAAAAAGAAACATTACTGGCGCACCTGAACCGTGAACACGGCAGCGCGCCGGGTAAACTCACTTTGCAGCGCAAAACGCGCAGCACCTTGAATATCCCGAGCACCGGCGGTAAAAGTAAATCGGTGCAAATTGAGGTCCGCAAGAAACGCACTTATGTAAATCGCGATACGCAGGAAGCCCAGTTGGCTGAAGCGGCAGAGCAGGCACAGCGTGAAGCGGAAGAGCAGGCACGGCGCGAAGCGGAAGAGCTCGCAAAACGCGAAGCGGAAGCGAAGCGCGCAGCCGAAGAGCAAGCCAAACGTGAGGCCGCGGAGATTGCTAAGCGTAATTCAGCGGAAAAAGAAAAAGTGACCAATCAACATACCGACGAAATGACCAAGCCAGCTCAGGCGGAAAAAGCACGCCGTGAAGCCGAAGCCGCTGAACTGAAACGTAAAGCGGAAGAGGAAGTGCGCCGCAAGGTTGAAGAGGAAGCCAAGCGCGTGGCGGAAGAAGCCCGTCGCATGGCCGAAGAGAACGGCGAGAAGTGGGCCCAGGCCGACGCGGCTAGCGCTGCGGTTGAAAGCGCCGACTATCACGTGACCACCTCTCAGCACGCCCGTGCCGCTGAAGACGAAAACGACGCCAAAGTTGAAGGCGATCGTCGCAGCCGCACCCGCGGCGGCAAAGCCACCAAGCAGAAGAAAGGCAACAAGCTGTCCGAATCCAAAGCGGATCGTGAAGAAGCGCGTGCCGTTACCCGTGGCGGCAAAGGCGGCAAACGCAAGCCTAGCGCTCTGCAGCAGGGCTTCAACAAGCCGGCGCAGGTGGTTAACCGTGACGTGGTGATCGGTGAAACCATCACCGTGGCCGAGCTGGCCAACAAGATGGCGGTCAAAGGTTCTCAGGTCATCAAAGTGATGATGAAACTGGGCGCCATGGCCACCATCAACCAGGTTATCGACCAGGAAACCGCACAGCTGGTTGCCGAAGAGATGGGCCACAAAGTTATCCTGCGTCGTGAAAACGAGCTGGAAGAAGCGCTGATGAGCGACCGTGATACGGGCGCTGCGGCCGAGCCGCGCGCGCCGGTCGTGACCATCATGGGCCACGTTGACCACGGTAAAACCTCTCTGCTGGACTACATCCGCTCCACCAAAGTGGCGGCGGGCGAAGCTGGCGGCATTACCCAGCACATCGGTGCCTACCACGTAGAAACCGAGAACGGCATGATCACCTTCCTGGACACCCCGGGCCACGCCGCGTTTACCTCGATGCGTGCTCGCGGTGCTCAGGCGACTGACATCGTGGTTCTGGTGGTGGCGGCCGACGACGGCGTGATGCCACAAACCATCGAAGCTATCCAGCACGCGAAAGCGGCGCAGGTGCCATTGGTGGTTGCGGTGAACAAAATCGACAAACCGGAAGCCGATCCGGATCGCGTTAAGCAGGAACTGTCTCAGTACGGCGTTATGCCGGAAGAGTGGGGCGGCGAAGCGCAGTTCGTTCACGTGTCCGCGAAAGCCGGTACCGGTATCGACGAGCTGCTGCAGGCCATCCTGCTGCAGGCCGAAGTGCTGGAGCTGAAAGCGGTTCGCAGCGGCATGGCGAGCGGCGTAGTGATCGAGTCCTTCCTGGATAAAGGCCGTGGCCCGGTTGCTACCGTGCTGGTTCAGGAAGGTACGCTGAACAAGGGCGACATCGTCCTGTGCGGCTTCGAATACGGCCGTGTGCGTGCGATGCGCGACGAGCTGGGCCGTGAAGTGACCTCCGCCGGTCCGTCTATCCCTGTGGAAATCCTGGGTCTGTCCAGCGTGCCTGCAGCGGGTGACGAAGCGACCGTGGTGCGTGACGAGAAGAAAGCGCGTGAAGTGGCGCTGTACCGTCAGGGCAAGTTCCGCGAAGTCAAACTGGCGCGTCAGCAGAAGTCCAAACTGGAAAACATGTTCGCCAACATGACCGACGGCGAAGTGTCCGAGCTGAACATCGTGCTGAAATCCGACGTACAGGGTTCTTGCGAAGCGATCAGCGACTCGCTGCTGAAACTCTCCACCGACGAAGTGAAGGTGAAGATTGTCGGCTCCGGCGTAGGTGGGATCACCGAAACCGACGCGACGCTGGCTGCGGCTTCCAACGCCATCATCCTGGGCTTCAACGTGCGTGCCGACGCTTCTGCGCGCCGCGTGATCGAAGCGGAAAGCCTGGATCTGCGTTACTACTCCGTGATCTATAACCTGATCGACGAAGTGAAGCAGGCGATGAGCGGTATGCTGGCGCCGGAATACAAGCAGCAGATCATCGGCCTGGCCGAAGTGCGCGACGTGTTCAAATCGCCTAAGTTCGGCGCTATCGCCGGCTGTATGGTTACCGAAGGGACCATCAAGCGTCACAACCCAATCCGCGTACTGCGCGACAACGTGGTTATCTATGAAGGCGAGCTGGAATCCCTGCGTCGCTTCAAAGATGACGTTAACGAAGTCCGTAACGGCATGGAATGTGGTATCGGCGTTAAGAACTATAACGACGTGCGCGTCGGCGACATGATCGAAGTGTTTGAAATCATTGAGATCCAACGCACCATCGCTTAACGATTGCACATCTGCTTATATCTGTTTACGGGGGGCCTTTGTGCCCCCCGATTTGTCTGGAGAATCCAAAATGGCAAAAGAATTCAGCCGCGGTCAACGCGTGGCGCAAGAGATGCAGAAAGAGATTGCGATCATTCTGCAGCGTGAAGTGAAAGATCCGCGCGTCGGCATGGCGACCGTTTCCGGCGTGGAAGTGTCCCGCGACCTGGCGTATGCCAAGGTTTACGTCACCTTCCTGAACGTGCTGACCGAGAACCACGATCCGGATCTGGTCACCAACGGCATCAAAGCGTTGCAGGACGCTTCCGGCTATATCCGCACCCTGCTGGGCAAAGCGATGCGCCTGCGCGTGGTGCCGGAGCTGACCTTCGCTTACGACAACTCCCTGGTGGAAGGCATGCGCATGTCCAACCTGGTGACCAACGTGGTGAAGAACGACGCAGAGCGCCGTTCCGCCTCAGGCGATGACAAGGAGGATTAATGAGTCGCCCTCGTCGCCGCGGCCGTGACATCCACGGCGTGCTGTTGCTGGACAAGCCGCAGGGGTTGTCGTCCAACGATGCGCTGCAAAAAGTAAAACGTCTGTACAACGCCAACCGAGCGGGCCATACCGGCGCGCTCGATCCGTTGGCGACCGGCATGTTGCCTATCTGTCTGGGCGAAGCGACCAAGTTTTCGCAATACCTGCTCGATTCCGACAAGCGCTATCGGGTGATCGCCAAGCTGGGGCAGCGTACCGATACCTCCGACGCCGACGGGCAGATCGTGCAGGAACGCCCGGTGAACTTCACCCAGGCGCAGCTCGACGCGGCGCTGGACACCTTCCGCGGCGACATCCAGCAGGTGCCGTCGATGTATTCGGCGTTGAAATACCAGGGCAAGAAACTCTACGAGTATGCGCGCCAGGGCATCGAAGTGCCGCGCGAAGCGCGCAGCATTACGGTGTACGAGCTGCAGTTTATCCGCTGGGAAGGGGATGAACTCGAGCTGGAGATTCACTGCTCGAAAGGCACCTACATCCGCACTATCACCGACGATCTCGGCGAGCTGCTGGGCTGCGGCGCGCACGTGATCTATCTGCGCCGCCTGCAGGTGGCGACTTATCCCATCGCGCGCATGGTGACGCTGGAACAGCTGAACGCCTTGGTGGCGCAGGCGCAGGAACAAGCGATCGCGCCCGGTGAGCTGCTCGATCCGCTGCTGATGCCGATGGACAGCCCGGTTGAGAACTATCCGGAAGTGAATTTGCTGCCGGTGGTGGCGGGTTACGTCAAGCAGGGGCAACCGGTGCAAGTGGCCGGCGCGCCGGCATCCGGCCTGGTGCGCATCACCGAGGGTGAAGAGCGGAAATTCATCGGCGTTGGCGACATCGCCGAGGATGGTCGCGTGGCGCCGCGCCGCCTGGTGGTCGAGCATTTCGACTGACGGCGGGGCACTGCGTCGCCTTGCGATCGCACTGCGCTAAGAGTAGAATGGCGCAGCTTATGCATTGGGTTGCTGAATTAGAGATCGGCGCCTGTTTTTATTATCTATAATCTGGAGTATTACAATGTCTCTAAGTGTTGAAGCTAAAGCTCAAATCGTAGCTGATTTCGGTCGTGGTACTAACGACAGCGGTTCTACCGAAGTTCAGGTTGCCCTGCTGACTGCGCAGATCAACCATCTGCAAGGCCACTTCTCCGAGCACAAAAAAGATCACCACAGCCGTCGTGGTCTGCTGCGTATGGTTTCTCAGCGTCGTAAGCTGCTGGACTACCTGAAGCGTAAAGATGTAGCACGTTACACCAGCCTGATCGAGCGTCTGGGTCTGCGTCGCTAATCTAGCAAGTTTCAGTGGAAAGGGGCCTATTTTGGCCCCTTTCTTCTAGGAAGCATAAGCAAATCAGGTTAATGTATTACTGATGTTTCCAAACAGGTTCTTCCGTTACAGAGGTTCGCGCGGCTAATGAGAGGCTTTATCTCCCGCCTGAGATAAGGATTGTCATTAGTCGCGAGGATGTAGTGAGAAGGCAAATCGAGTCACAGGCGTGTCGAGTCGTCAATGCGATTGCGCGCCGTTAATCAAGGATATAATTTTGCTGACACCGATCATTCGCAAATTCCAGTATGGCCAGCATACCGTCACCATCGAAACCGGTATGATGGCGCGTCAGGCCACCGCCGCCGTTATGGTGAGCATGGATGACACCGCCGTATTCGTTACCGTCGTTGGCCAGAAAAAAGCCAAGCCGGGCCAGAGCTTCTTCCCGCTGACGGTGAACTACCAAGAGCGTACCTACGCCGCCGGCCGTATCCCGGGCAGCTTCTTCCGCCGCGAAGGCCGTCCGAGCGAAGGCGAGACGCTGACTTCCCGTCTGATCGACCGCCCGATCCGTCCACTGTTCCCGGACAGCTTCCTGAACGAAGTTCAGGTGATCGCGACCGTGGTTTCCGTTAACCCGCAGGTGAACCCGGACATCGTTGCGATGATCGGCGCCTCTGCCGCCCTGAGCCTGTCCGGTATTCCGTTCAACGGCCCAATCGGCGCCGCGCGCGTAGGTTACATCAACGATCAGTACGTACTGAACCCAACGACCGACGAACTGAAAGAAAGCCGTCTGGATCTGGTGGTTGCCGGTACCGCCGGCGCGGTGCTGATGGTGGAATCCGAAGCTGACGTGCTGAGCGAAGATCAGATGCTGGGCGCCGTGGTGTTCGGCCACGACCAGCAGCAAGTGGTTATCGAAAACATCAACGCGCTGGTTGCCGAAGCCGGCAAGCCGAAGTGGGATTGGCAGGCGCCTGCGGTCAACGAAGCGCTGCACGCGCGCGTGGCTGAACTGGCCGAAGCTCGCCTGGGCGACGCTTACCACATTACCGAAAAACAAGAGCGTTACGCTCAGGTTGACGCGATCAAAGACAGCGTGGTTGAAACCCTGCTGGCGCAGGACGAAACGCTGGACGCCGGCGAAATCCAGGACATCCTGGGCACCGTCGAGAAGAACGTGGTGCGCAGCCGTGTACTGCGTGGCGAGCCGCGTATCGACGGCCGTGAAAAAGACATGATCCGTGGCCTGGATGTGCGCACCGGCGTACTGCCGCGCACCCACGGTTCCGCGCTGTTCACCCGTGGCGAAACTCAGGCGCTGGTTACCGCGACCCTGGGCACCGCGCGCGACGCACAGAACCTGGACGAGCTGATGGGCGAGAAGACCGACAGCTTCCTGTTCCACTACAACTTCCCTCCGTACTCCGTAGGCGAAACCGGCATGGTCGGTTCTCCTAAGCGTCGTGAAATCGGTCACGGTCGCCTGGCGAAACGCGGCGTATTGGCTATGATGCCTAAACCGGAAGATTTCCCGTACACGGTTCGCGTGGTGTCTGAAATCACCGAATCCAACGGTTCTTCTTCCATGGCTTCCGTGTGCGGCGCGTCTCTGGCGCTGATGGACGCCGGTGTGCCAATCAAGGCTGCCGTTGCGGGTATCGCGATGGGCCTGGTGAAAGAAGCCGATAACTATGTGGTTCTGTCCGACATTCTGGGTGACGAAGATCACCTGGGCGACATGGACTTCAAAGTGGCCGGTAGCCGCGACGGTATCACCGCGCTGCAGATGGACATCAAAATCGAAGGCATCACCCGCGAAATCATGCAGGTGGCTCTGAACCAGGCCAAGGGCGCGCGTCTGCACATCCTGGGCGTAATGGAACAGGCTATCAGCACCCCGCGCGGCGATATCTCCGAATTCGCACCGCGTATTCATACTATCCGCATCAACCCGGATAAAATCAAAGACGTGATCGGTAAGGGCGGTTCCGTTATCCGCGCGCTGACCGAAGAGACTGGCACTACCATCGAAATTGAAGATGATGGTACAGTTAAAATCGCTGCGACCGACGGTGAGAAAGCGAAATTCGCTATCCGTCGCATCGAAGAGATCACGGCAGAGATCGAAGTGGGCCGTATCTACCAGGGTAAAGTGACCCGTATCGTTGATTTCGGCGCATTCGTCGCTATCGGCGGTGGTAAAGAAGGCCTGGTGCACATTTCTCAGATCGCCGACAAGCGCGTTGAGAAAGTGACCGACTATCTGCAGATGGGTCAGGAAGTGCCGGTTAAGGTACTGGAAGTTGACCGTCAGGGCCGCGTGCGTCTGAGCATCAAAGAAGCGATGGCGCCGGAAGCAGGTTCACCTGCGCCTGAAGCAGAATAACTGTATAGATAGTTTTACAGCTCCCCGCCACGGGGTTGGGAGCTGTTCGTATCGCGCGGGTAGGATGCCCGCGTTTTAGCAAACGGAGGACAGGACGTTCATCCAATGTTTGTCTTCGGGAGTGGGAAATGAAGCCTTTCTTGCGCTGGTGTTACGTTGCGACAGCACTCATGCTGGCAGGATGCAGCAACCATGATTGGCGTAAAGACGAAGTTTTGGCAATCCCGTTGCAGCCAACGTTGCAGCAGGAAGTGATCCTGGCGCGCATGGAACAAATTCTTGCCAGCCGGGCACTGACGGATGACGAACGCGCACAGCTTTTATATGAGCGCGGTGTGCTGTATGATAGCCTCGGGTTACGTGCATTAGCGCGCAATGATTTCTCGCAGGCGCTGGCGATACGTCCCGACATGCCGGAAGTTTTCAACTACCTGGGCATTTACTTAACGCAGGCAGGCAATTTTGATGCTGCCTATGAAGCGTTTGATTCTGTACTAGAGCTTGATCCAACTTACAATTACGCGCGTTTAAACCGGGGCATCGCACTGTATTATGGCGGCCGCTTCCCGTTGGCGCAGGATGATCTGCAGGCGTTTTATCAAGACGACCCAAACGATCCCTTCCGTTCGTTATGGCTGTATCTGGTGGAGAGAGAAATCGATCCCAAGAAGGCCGAGGTAGCGCTTCAGCAGCGCTATGACAAAGCGGACAGAGGGCAATGGGGATGGAATATTGTCGAATTCTACCTGGGCAAGATCAGCGAAAAAACGCTGATGGAACGCCTCAAGGCAGATGCAACGGATAACACTTCGCTCGCTGAGCATCTCAGTGAAACTGACTTCTATTTGGGTAAACACTACCTGAGTCTGGGGGACAAGGACACCGCTTCGGCGCTGTTCAAACTGACGGTGTCTAACAACGTTCACAACTTCGTTGAGCACCGCTATGCATTGTTGGAATTGGCGCTTTTGGGCCAAGAGCAAGACGACCTATCGGAATCGGACCAGCAATAGCTGACGAACACCTATCAGCCTGATGAACATTGGTTTTTAACCAAAGTTATCGCCTTAACGGGCGAGGGCTTTTTTGTTCGTTTTATAATCTAATTTGAGCCGGTTCACACTTTTCAATGAAAATGACTGAAAATTTTCTCGACGAGTTATGTAGACTGGCTGCCATTATTAATGAGGCACGTGTACATGACGACTGAGTTTGAAACCTCTTTTGCTGATCTGGGGCTGTCTGCTCCAATCATTTCCGCCCTGAACGATCTGGGCTATGAAAAACCATCTCCGATCCAGGCTGAGTGTATTCCTCACCTGTTGAACGGCCGCGACGTGCTGGGCATGGCACAGACCGGTAGTGGTAAAACTGCAGCGTTCTCGCTGCCGCTGCTGCACAACCTGCAGGCAGACCTGAAAGCACCTCAGATCCTGGTGCTGGCACCGACCCGCGAACTGGCGGTTCAGGTTGCCGAAGCGATGACCGATTTCTCCAAACACATGAACGGCGTTAACGTGGTAGCCCTGTACGGCGGCCAGCGTTACGACGTGCAGCTGCGCGCTCTGCGCCAGGGCCCGCAAATCGTTGTGGGTACCCCAGGCCGCCTGCTGGACCACCTGAAGCGCGGCACCCTGAACCTCTCCAACCTGAGCGGTCTGGTGCTGGATGAAGCCGACGAAATGCTGCGCATGGGCTTTATCGAAGACGTAGAAACCATCATGGCTGAGATCCCGGCTGAACATCAGACCGCGCTGTTCTCCGCCACCATGCCGGAAGCGATCCGTCGCATTACCCGCCGCTTCATGAAAGAGCCGCAGGAAGTGCGCATCCAATCCAGCGTGACCACCCGTCCGGACATTAGCCAGAGCTACTGGTCGGTCTACGGCATGCGTAAAAACGAAGCGCTGGTGCGTTTCCTGGAAGCCGAAGACTTTGACGCGGCGATCATCTTCGTCCGTACCAAGAACGCGACCCTGGAAGTGGCCGAAGCGCTGGAGCGCAGCGGTTACAGCAGCGCCGCGCTTAACGGCGACATGAATCAGGCGCTGCGTGAGCAGACTCTGGAGCGTCTGAAAGACGGTCGTCTGGATATCCTGATCGCGACCGACGTTGCGGCCCGTGGCCTGGACGTTGAGCGCATCAGCCTGGTTGTCAACTACGACATCCCGATGGACTCCGAGTCTTACGTTCACCGTATCGGCCGTACCGGTCGTGCGGGCCGCGCCGGCCGCGCGCTGCTGTTCGTGGAAAACCGCGAACGCCGCCTGCTGCGCAACATCGAACGCACCATGAAGCTGACCATCCCGGAAGTGGAGCTGCCGAACGCAGAACTGCTGGGCGAGCGTCGTCTGGCCAAGTTCGCCGCGAAAGTTCAGCAGCAGCTGGAAAGCAGCGATCTGGATCTGTACCGCGCGCTGCTGACCAAACTGCAGCCGGAAGAAGAGCTGGATATGGAAACCCTGGCCGCAGCGCTGCTGAAAATGGCTCAGGGCGAACGTCCGCTGATCCTGCCACCGGATCCGGTCTTCAAGCCGCGTCAGCGTCGTGAGTTCAACGACCGTGACGATCGCCGCGGCGACCGTCGTGACAGCCGCGACAGCCGTGACGGCGATCGTCCGCGTCGCGAACGTCGTGACGTTGGCGAAATGCAGCTGTACCGCATCGAAGTGGGCCGTGACGATGGCGTAGAAGTCCGTCATATCGTTGGCGCTATCGCTAACGAAGGCGACATCAGCAGCCGTTACATCGGCAACATCAAGCTGTTCGCTTCCCACTCCACCATCGAGCTGCCAAAAGGCATGCCGGGCGAGATCCTGAATCACTTCACTCGCACTCGCATCCTGAACAAGCCGATGAACATGCAGCTGCTGGGCGATGCACAGCCGTTCGAACGTCGCGAGCGTCGTGACGGCGGCAACG
This sequence comes from Serratia ureilytica, assembly GCF_017309605.1. NCBI lineage: Bacteria > Pseudomonadati > Pseudomonadota > Gammaproteobacteria > Enterobacterales > Yersiniaceae > Serratia > Serratia ureilytica. Next base: position 4,601,153 of record NZ_CP071320.1, on the reverse strand, counting down.
GCGGCGAGCGTCGCGGCAACGGTCGTCCGTTCAACGGCGAACGTCGCGAAGGCGGCCCACGTCGTTCCTTCGGCGAACGTCGTGAAGGCGGTAACGGCGGCGAGCGTCGTGGCGGTAACTACAACCGTGACGGCAAGCCGGCGCCACGCCGTGATGACGGCGCACCGGCGGCACCACGTCGTCGTTTCGGCGACGCGTAATCGCCGATTCTCCGTTCGCGGTGAGCGCTCTGAAAAACCAGCCTGCGGGCTGGTTTTTTTATGCCTGAAAATTGCCGTCAAACGCCCCTGAATGGCGTATCATTCATAAGGTTTTTTCTTACGGATGATATGCACGGGAGATGCCATGAGTTGGCAGCAGTTCAAATCTCAATACCTGGTGCGCTTTTGGGCGCCGCTGCCGGCGGTGATCGCCGCCGGGATCCTCTCTACCTACTACTTCGGCATGACCGGCACCTTCTGGGCGGTGACCGGCGAATTCACGCGCTGGGGTGGCCATGTGCTGCAGTGGTTCGGTCTGCACCCTGAGCAGTGGGGCTATTTCAAGGTGATCGGTTTGCAGGGCACGCCGCTGGAGCGCATCGACGGGCGCATGATCATCGGCATGTTCGCCGGCTGTATCGCCGCCGCGCTGTGGGCCAACAACATCAAGCTGCGTCAACCGCAGCATCGCATTCGCATCGTGCAGGCGCTGCTGGGCGGCATCATCGCCGGTTTCGGTGCGCGCCTGGCGATGGGTTGTAACCTGGCGGCCTTCTTCACCGGCATTCCTCAGTTCTCGTTGCACGCCTGGTTTTTCGCGCTGGCGACCGCCGCCGGCTCTTACTTCGGCGCCAAATTCACGCTGCTGCCGATGTTCCGCATCCCGGTCAAATTGCAAAAGGTGAAGGCCGCCGCGCCGCTGACGCAGAAGCCTGAGCAGGCGCGCCGCCGCTTCCGGCTGGGCATGGCCGTCTTCGGCCTGGCGGTGGCCTGGTCGCTGTGGACGCTGTTCGATGCGCCGAAGCTCGGCATCGCCATGCTGTTCGGCATCGGCTTTGGCCTGCTGATCGAACGCGCGCAGATCTGCTTCACTTCGGCGTTCCGCGATCTGTGGATCACCGGCCGCACTCACATGGCGAAAGCCATCATCATCGGCATGGCGGTGAGCGCCATCGGCATCTTCAGCTACGTGCAGCTCGGCGTGGCGCCGAAGATCATGTGGGCCGGCCCGAATGCGGTGCTGGGCGGTTTGCTGTTCGGCTTCGGCATCGTGCTGGCCGGCGGCTGCGAGACCGGTTGGATGTACCGCGCCGTGGAAGGGCAGGTGCACTACTGGTGGGTGGGGCTGGGCAACATCATCGGCGCTACGCTGCTGGCCTATTACTGGGACGACCTGGCGCCGGCGCTGGCGACCGACTACGACAAGATCAACCTGCTCGATACCTTCGGCCCGATCGGCGGCCTGCTGGTGACTTACCTGCTGCTGGCGCTGGCCTTCGCCGCCATGCTGTGGTGGGAGAAACGCTTTTTCCGCGCCCGGCCTGAGGCGCAGGTGGTGAATTTGAGGAGCATGCCATGAAAGCGACAACGATAGTGCCGGACTACCGGCTGGACATGCTGGGCGAGCCTTGCCCGTACCCGGCGGTGGCGACGCTGGAGGCGATGCCGCAGCTGAAGCCGGGGGAGATCCTGGAGGTGATCAGCGATTGCCCGCAGTCGATCAACAACATCCCGCTCGATGCGCGCAACCACGGCTACAAGGTGCTGGATATCCAGCAGGACGGGCCGACCATTCGCTACCTGATCCAGCGTTAACGCCAAGGCGGTGGGGTTCCCACCGCCTTTTCGCTTTTTAGCCCTTCACGATGTCGCCCTTCACGCCGGCGACGAGCTCGAACGAACGCAGCCGCGCCTGATGATCGAAAATCTGGCCGTTGACCATGATCTCGTCGGCATCGGTTTCACGCAGCAGCGTTTGCAGCCCGTGGCGCACCGTTTTTTCATCGCCGACGATCGACATCCGCAGCGCCTGCTCGACGCCGTATTGCTCGCCGGCGGTCCACAACGCGTGAATGTTATCCACCGGCGGCGGCAGCGGGCCGGGCGCACCGCGGCGCAGATTGATGAACTGCTGCTGCATCGAGCTGAACAGGAAGCGCGCATCGCGGTCGCTGTCGGCGGCGATCACGTTGACGCAGACCATGGCGTGCGGCTGCGCCAGCTGTTTGGACGGTTTGAAGTTCTCGCGGTACAGCTGCAGCGCCTGGAACAGCATATCCGGGGCGAAGTGCGAAGCGAAGGCGAACGGCAGGCCGAGCTGCGCCGCCAGCTGTGCGCTGTAGAGGCTGGAACCGAGCAGCCAGAGCGGCACATGCAGCCCCTGGCCCGGCACCGCCTGCACCGGTTGCCCGGGCTGCGCATCGCAGAAGTAGTTTTGCAGTTCCTGCACGTCGCGCGGGAAGGTATCCACGTCGCCGGACAGGTGGCGGCGCAGCGCCATCATGGTGCGCTGATCGGTGCCGGGCGCGCGGCCCAACCCCAAATCGATGCGCCCCGGGTAGAGCGACTCCAGCGTGCCGAATTGTTCGGCGATCACCAGCGGCGCATGGTTCGGCAGCATCACGCCGCCGGAGCCGAGGCGAATGCTCTGGGTGCCGGCGGCCAGATAGCCCAGCAGCACCGAGGTGGCGGCGCTGCCGATGCCGGTCATGTTGTGGTGCTCGGCCAGCCAGTAGCGTTGGTAGCCCCAGCGTTCGGCGTGCTGCGCCAAATCCAGCGAACAGTGGAAAGCGTCGCGCGCCTTGGCCCCTTGCGGGATTGGCGATAAATCCAGTACCGAAAGCGGTACGGCAGTGTGTTCAGTCATGACATCGTCCATCAGAGAGTGGATCGCTTAAAGGGCGATTGCAGGAGTCTGCATACTAAAAGGCCGAAAAAAAGATGCTTTTTAGTGTTAAAAGCATAATCCAATTTATAGTTATAAAAGAGGAGATATGTGCTTGTGATATCCTCATGAGTGCAATGGTGTTTTTTGGAGCAATTTGAGACATGGAAATGATTATCCCCGCCCGCCGCTTACCGTTCCGGGAGCTGACATAATGAAAAAAAAGACGCTGTTTACCCTGTTGCTGATGTTGGCGGCGATCGCATTGGCGATCCTGTTCCGCGCGCACAATCAGGATCTGTTGCTGCAGGGTGAAGTGGATGCCCCCGAAGTGATCGTCGCATCCAAGGCGAAAGGCCGGGTCGTTGAACGCCTGATCGAACGCGGCGACGACGTGAAAAGCGGCCAGCTGATCATTCAACTCGATAGCCCCGAACTGATGGCGCAGCTGCGTTCCGCACAGGCGACGCGCGACGAGGCCAAGGCGCAGCTTGAGCTGTCATTGCACGGTACCCGTGAAGAGAGCATCCGCAACCTGCGCGCCAACCTGGCGCAGGCCGAGGCGCAGTACCGCAATGCGCAAAACGACTACAACCGGAACCTGAGCGTGGCCGGCAAGGGCTATATCTCGAAGTCCGAGCTGGACGCTTCGCGCCGGTCGCGCGACACCGCCTTCCAACAGGTGCAGGCCGCCAAGGCCAATCTGGATGAAGGCATCAACGGCGACCGCGTCGAGCAGCGGCAGCAATATGCGGCGGCGCTGCGGGCGGCGGAAGAGAACCTGCTGCAGATCCAGGCGCAGAGCGACGATCTGCAGGTGAAAGCGCCGGTAGACGGCGAAGTGGGGCCGATCCCGGCCGAAGTGGGCGAATTGCTGAACGCCGGCAGCCCGCTGGTGACGTTGATCCGGGTGCCGGACGCCTACTTCGTGTTTAACCTGCGTGAAGACATCCTGGCCCACGTGCGCAAAGGCGACAAGGTCAAGCTGCGGGTGCCGGCGCTGAAGGACAAAATGATCGACACCGAGGTGCGCTACATCGCGCCGCTGGGGGATTACGCCACCAAACGCGCCACCCGCGCCACCGGCGACTTCGACCTGAAAACCTTCGAAGTGCGCCTGTATCCGTCACAGCCGGTGGACGGCCTGCGTCCGGGGATGAGCACCTTATGGCAATGGAAAGAGTAAGGGCCGGCTGGCGCTGCTTCAGTCACGCGTTCGACAAAGAGTGTCGCGTCGCCTTTCGCAGCCCGGTGGTGCACTGGCTGAGCTGGATCTTTCCGCTGATCCTGTTTGCGCTGATCAGCAGCAACTTCTCCGAAGGCACGCTGCTCGATCTGCCGGTCTCGGTGGTGGACAGCGATCACAGCCCGCTGTCCAAATCGCTGACGCGGCGGCTGGACGCCGGTTCGCACGCCCACGTCGAGGCTTACGGCGGTGGGTTGCCGGAGTCGCTGAGCCGCCTGCGCAGCGCGCAGGATTACGCGTTGCTGTATATCCCGCCGGACCTTGAGGCCAACGCGCTGTCGGGCAAACAGCCGAGCGTGGTGATGTACTACAATGCGTTGTTCTACGGCGCCGGGCTGTACTCCACCCAGGACTTTGGCGGCCTGATGAACGAAATCAACGCCAGCACCCGCAGCATCATCGCCACCGAGATGGGCAAGACGCTGCCGCCGTTGGCGGACGTGACGCTCTCCTACGGCAGCCTGTTCAACGCCAGCGGCAGCTATATCTATTACCAGCAGTTCGCCGCCACCATCCATCTGCTGCAGCTGTTCGCGGTGACCTGCATGATCTACGTGCTGGCGCGCAGCAAGTCGCTGCTGCAGGCCAAGCCGTTCAGCCTGGCGCTGCTCGGCAAGCTGGCGCCGTACACGCTGTGTTTCACCACCCTGCTGATGGTCGAGATCGCGGCGCTGGTGGGCATCTTTGACGCTCGCGTCAGCGGCAATCCTCTGTTTATGCTGATGATCGGCCTGTTCTACGTGATGGCGGCGCAGAGCATCGGCCTGCTGCTGTATACCTTTACCGGCAGTACCATCACCGCGTACAGCCTGATCGGTATTTTGGTCAGTATCGCGATGACCTTCTCCGGCATGGCGGTGCCTGAGCTGTCGATGCCGCTGCCGGCGCGCATCATTTCCAACATCGAACCGCTGACCCACGCGCTGTACGCGATGTTTGACGTGTTCCTGCGGCAGGTGCACGCCAGCGCCATCTTCAGCGTGTGCGCGCTGCTGGCGGTCTATCCGCTGGTGGCCGCGCTGCTGGTGCGCAATCGCCTGCCGGCGCGGCTGGAAAAAGAGGGGAACGCCGGATGAAGCTCTATTGGCAAACCTTCGTTAAGGTGCTGCTCGGCATGCTGGAGCGGCCAGTGTGGCTGATGCTGATCCTGTCGCTGTGCATCATGAGCCTGGTGTACGCCAACCGCACGGTCTGGGATCTGCCGGTGGGGGTGGTCGATCAGGATCACAGCACCGCCAGCCGGCAGCTGATCCGCCAGCTGGACGCCACGTCCAAGATAGCGATTGAAACCTACGACAGCCTGGAACAGGCGCAGCGCGATCTCAGCTGGCGCAAGCTGTTTGCGGTGATCATCATGCCGGTGGATCTGGAGAAGAAGATCCTCAGCGGGCAGAACATCGTGGTGCCGGTCTACGGCGACGCCACCAACCGCCTGGCCAACGGCCAGATCCAACAAGACGTGGTGGCGGCCTATCAGCAGCTGCTGACGGAGTACAACAACGGGCTGCTGCTGCGCAGCGGCTTCAGCGAACGGCAGGCGCAGATACTGCTGACGCCGATACTGGGACAAACGCTGGACGTGTTCAACCCCGGCATCAGCTTTGCGGCGATCATCTTCCCCGGGCTGTTGGTGATGCTGTTGCAGCACTCGTTGCTGATCGCCTGTATCCGCGTCAATATCGCCATGAAAAGCATGCCCGGCGGCAAAGCGCCGCTGGCGGCGCACCTCGGCGGGCTGACGGCGCTGCTGCCGATCTGGCTGTTCCTGTCGATCGTGCTGTTCGTGCTGTGGCCGTGGGTATTGGGCTATAGGCAGACGGCGAACATCGCCGAACTGCTGCTGCTGACCTTCCCGTTCCTGCTGGCGGTATTGGGGCTGGGCAAGCTGGTGACCGAGTGCCTGCGCAGCGTCGAGATGATCTACCTGACGCTGGCGTTCATCACTACGCCGGTCTTCTACCTGTCCGGCACCATCTGGCCGCTGCAGTCGATGCCGGCCTGGGTGCGCGCCATCTCGTACAGCATTCCCTCCACCTGGGGCACCAAGGCGATCGCCGGCGTCAACCAGATGGGGCTGTCGCTGAATGAAGTGTGGGGCGACGTGGTGATGATGCTGATACTCGGCGTGGTCTACACCCTGCTGGGCTTCGGCGTGGCCTTCTTGCGCAACAGCGTGGCGCTGCGCGGGATGTTCAGGAAGCGGCGGGCGTAAGGGGGAGGCATTGATGCCTTTCCCGGTGACGTCAAAAGATAATTAATCCAATGGGTTATTGCGTTATTCCCGCGGCCGGCGGGGATAACGCAAAGCGACCACAACCCGGCAATCGGGTTTCGGCCGCGCATAAACTCTCCTCGCTAACGACACGCAGCAACCCCTTCTTGAAATTCGGTCTGGCCCGCCGACAATCACGCACGCCTTCAATCACGCCTGTTTGTGTTGCAGTGTTATGTTCTCTTTTTGATAAGGCTATTCCTAATTCTTTCAACCTTATCATCCCTAAAAAATAACCCTTCGACTATTTAGCCAAAAGTGATATTTGCCGGGATAGAACATTGCTTATCCAATTTTAATTGTTATATTTCTATTTCGCTCAAAATGATTAGATCTTCTTAATTGTTGATGTGTGTGATGAACTCCTCGGGATTTACGATCTTAGCGTGCGGAAATCATTAATTGTAGGGTAATTAAATGGATTGCTCGCTCATAGTCATGAGATTGGTCTGTAAACGGGATGTTTCAGATAGGTGCCGTTATGTAATAAATATGAAGGAGCATGATGTATGACGGGTAAGTTAAGCGTTCAAACGGTTCTGTTTGAATATCATGGACAAAAATATAAGGTCTTCCTGGCATGCGATAAACGGCATGTTGGGTGCAACGAATTAAATCCGTTGTATTTTTTAGATGCCAACAGACACTTTGAGACCCTAATTAAGGCGGGTTATCACGGTGATGATGTATCCCCTGTGCTTTATATTGGAATCGGTTATCAGGAGGGGGTCGATATTAAGGCGGCTCGCACATTTGACTATACGGTGAGCGATGGCAGCGAGCGCTTTAAAGACGGGGGCGGAGCGGAGCAATTTTATCGATTTATTCAGGATGTCGTCAAACCGTGGGTCGAATGTCGTTTTAAGGTCAATAAGCAAATGCAAACGCTGGCGGGGCATTCGTTTGGCGGGCATTTCACCTTATACGTGGCGTTTCATCATCAAACGGCTTTTCAGCGCTATGTTGCCGCCAGTCCCGCTCTCTGGTGGGCGAATGGCGCAGTGCTGCCCGAAGGCGACGTTAAGCTTGCCGCAAGCATTGATTGGTTATCGCTGCTCTTAGGCAGCCGCGAGGAGCGGGCGGAGCCGGACAGTACCGATCTTGAGAAAGAGATCTTCCAGCGCATAGGGGATAACCCAAGGTTGAATGTCAGGAATCTGGCGTCGCAGTTAGTGAAAGACGGCGAGCGCTGCAGCTTCGAGTTTCTTCCCGGGCGCAAACATCCGGCGGTGGCAAAAGATTATGCACGCATAGCGAATTTCGTTGCGAGCCAAAAACCACTGCCAACAGGGCTGTGACAGGAGAGGTTAAATGGATTTTAAAGTGACGAGAGGGTTGCTGCTTTTGGCTGGATTATTTTTCTCTATCACGGCGGTGGCAAAGCCTATTCAAACCGACGAGACCGCCTCATTGATTAACCAGCGATTGTCTTACATGAAAGACGTTGCCGGGTATAAGGCAAACAACCATCTGGCCATTGAGGATTTGCCTCAGGAAGCCAACGTATTGGCCAACTCAGTCCGCGAGGCGGAAGCATTGGGATTGGATGGCAAGTCGGTGGCTCCTTTTATACAGGCGCAAATGGATGCGGCCAAAGCGATTCAGTATCGCTACCGGGCAGACTGGCTGTCGGCGCCGGAAAACGGCTGGCAGCCTGAATCGCTGGACAGTGTGAGAGCGAAAATCAGCCGGTTGAATACCCAGATTTTGACCAGCGTCAGCAATAAATTGAAGAAAGGCGAGCGCTTTAATGACAGGTTTGTTTTTATGAAATCCCTGGAACAAACCCACCTGAAAGTTGGCGATAAAGAACGCCTGTGGCAGTCATTAAAGCGAATTGCGTTGAAAAGGTAATCGCCTGCCGTTGTTCTGGCTGAATGCGCCCGATGTGTGGTTTCGGGCGCATTCTCCTCGCGGGCGGCCAGCCGAATAATGGCGTTGAAAGGCTCCTCTGGCGAGGGAAAGCCCGGCGCCGGCCTCAATCACCCCACCAACGCCAACCCGGCCACGCGGCGCCAGTAGCCGTTGCAGTCGGCGTGGTCGGTCAAGGCTAGCGGCTGCTCGCCGCGCTCGTTGGCGCGGAAGGCATCGATCTGCGCCAGCGTCTCGGCGCCCTGCGGCGACAGCCGCACGATGTCCACCAGCCCCTGCATGTTCGGCAGCTCGTTACCGAGGTTATAGCAGTAACCGCTCATCGTCTGGATGCCGTTGAGTACGAACACCTGTTGTTGTTCCTGCGAACGCATCATGCGGCCCTGCGGATACTTGATGCAGCAGGTTTCGCACTCGTCCTTGCCGCGGTTCTCCGAGCGGGCGGTGAAGCAGCGCGCGGAATAGGCCAGCGGCAGATGGCCGTAGCTCAGCACCTCCACCTCGAAGTCGTGGCGGAAGCCCAGCTCGTCGCACTGCGTCAGCAGATTGGCCAGCCAGTCGCGCGACAGCTCGACCGGCATGCACCAGCGGATCATGCCCTGGCGGCGCAGCAGGCGCAGGGTATAGGCGTTGTAGCAGTTCAGCGCATGGCCGGCGACGAACGGCAGGCCGCGCTCCGCCGCCATGTTCACCGCGCCCAGATCGTTGGCTTCAAACAGGAACTCGCCGTTTTCCACATAGCGTTTCAGCTCATTCAGTTCGGACGGCGCCTGCAGCAGCGCCAGCGTGGAGATCACCACCTGTTTACCGCTGCGGGCGATTTCGCGCGCCAGCGCCAGCCAATCGCCGACCTTCATCTCGCGGCGCTTGGCGCAGACGCTCTCGCCGAGATAAATGATGTCGGCGCTGCTGTCCGCCGCCTGTTGATAGAACGTTGCGATGTCGTTTTTCGGCCAGTAGTAGAGTACCGGCCCCAGTGCGTATTTCATGTTTCCTCCGGCTACTGCCATTTGCGGTGATAGGCGCCCAGCGTGGTTTGGGTGCCTTCGGACATCGCGCCCAGCGTCTCCATCCAGGCGGCGTCGGCGCGGTAGGCGGCCGGATCGGCCTGGCAACGGTCGATCGCCTGGCGCCAGACGCGCGCCACCTGGCTGACGTAAGCCGGGCTGCGCTGGCGGCCTTCGATCTTCACCGAAGCGATGTTGGCGGCCAGCAGCTCCGGCAGCAGCTCCAGGGTATTGAGGCTGGTGGGCTCTTCCAGCGCGTGGTAGCGCACGTCGTCCACCAGATAGCGGCCCTTGCACAGCGTCGGGTAACCGGCGTTTTCGTGGTCCTGATAGCGGTCGATCAGCACGTCGTTCAGGCGCGACTCCATGCCCTGTGCGGTTTGCTGCCAGCGCACGAAACGCGCCGGCGAACAGGCGCCGACGGTGTTCGGCGACTCGCCGGTCAGGTAGGAGGAGAGGTAGCAGCGCCCCTCGGCCATGATGCACAGGCTGCCGAAGGCGAACACTTCCAGCGGCACCGGGCTGGTGCGCGCCAGCTGTTTCACCTGGTGCATCGACAGCACCCGCGGCAGCACCACCCGGCCGACCTCGAAGTTGCGCTGGTAGAAACGGATCGCCTCCTCATTGGTGGCGGAAGCCTGCACCGAAACGTGGCGTTCCAGCTGCGGGTAGCGCTGGGCGGCGTATTCCAGCATCGCCAGATCCGCCAGAATCAACGCGTCGGCGCCCAGTTGGGCGGCCATATCCACCGCGCGCTGCCAGCGGGCGTAGCCGTCGGGATGGGCGAAGGTGTTGATGGCGATATGCAGTTTGCGGCCGTGGCGATGCACGTAATCGACCGCTTCCTGCAGCTTTTTCTCGGTGAAGTTGAGGCCGGCGAAGTGGCGCGCGTTGGTATCGTCTTTCAGCCCGATGTAAACGGCATCGGCGCCGTTATCCACCGCGGCCTTCAGGGCCGGCAGGTTGCCGGCGGGACAAAGCAGCTCCATAGATTTATCCTGGCTTAGCCGTACGCCCGGCCGGGCGCACGCTGTCTTTAAAGGTTGCCGACGACGGTGTTCCGCCGGCAAACACGAATCGGGGAGGCCATTTTAGGCAAAGGGGCGCGCACGGGTTTTGATTTGAGGCAGCTTATGGCGTATTGATAAACATGGCGGTGAAATGCACTATTTGTTGATATAGACCGCTGAAGCCGCGCGTCAGTGTGGCAAAATAGCGGTAGTCCGTATTGAAAGGAGTGGATGACCGTGTTGGAACAACTACGAGCACGTCTTGTGCGCCAGGGGCCGTCGCTGCTGCGCATCCCGCTGAAATTCACGCCGTTCGCTCTGCAGCGCCAACTGCTGCAACAGGTGCTGAGCTGGCAGTTCCGCCAGGCGTTGGCGGATGGCGATCTGGAATTTCTCGAATCGCGCTGGTTAAAGATCGAAGTTCGCGATCTGGCGCTACAATGGTTTATGACGGTAGAAAACGACAAACTGGTGGTCAGCCAGCACGCCGAAGCGGACGTCAGCTTCAGCGGCGACGCCAACGATCTGATTCTGATCGCGGCGCGTAAGCAAGATCCGGATACGCTGTTCTTTCAGCGTCGGCTGCAGATTGAAGGGGATACCGAATTGGGCCTGTATGTGAAAAATTTGATGGACGCCATTGAGCTGGAAAGCATGCCTGCGCCGCTGCGCATGGGGCTGTTGCAGTTGGCTGATTTTGTCGAAGCAGGGCTGCAGGAGGGCACGGCGTCGGCTTCCCGTGTGGCGGCATCATGCTGATCCGCGTAGAGATCCCGGTAGACGCGGCGGGCATCGATGCCTTGCTGCGCCGCGCCTTTGGCCGCGACGACGAAGCCGACCTGGTGCAGCAGCTGCGCGAAGACGGCCTGCTGACGCTGGGCGTGGTCGCCACTGACGACGAAGGCGGGGTGGTGGGGTACGCCGCGTTCAGCCCGGTAGACGTGGCCGGCGAAGACCGCCAATGGGTGGCGCTGGCGCCCCTGGCGGTAGACGAAAGCCTGCGCCGCCAGGGGCTGGCTGAAAAGCTGGTGTACGAGGGGTTGGATTCGCTGAACGAATTCAGCTACGCCGCGGTGGTGGTGCTGGGCGATCCGGCCTATTACGGCCGCTTCGGTTTCAAACCGGCCGCCGCCTATGGTCTGAATTGTCGCTGGCCGGACACGGAAAGCGCATTCCAGGTGTATCCGCTGGCGCAAGACGCTCTGAATGGCGTCAGCGGCGAAGTGGCTTTTTCTGCGCCGTTTAATCGCTTTTAACGGCCGGCAATAGATACGCCAACGACAGCGGCGGGTGATTCACCAGCCGCTCTTTTTGTATTTTGCTCAGCTGTTTGACGCGGTATTCCAGCTTCAGCGCCGTTGAGCGATCCCCCACCTGGCAGTGAAACGCCAGCGTCAGCTCCCCTTTACCGCGCAGCGCCTTGGCGCCTTTGCCGGCTTGATGTTGCGCCAGGCGGCGCGCCACGTCGGTGGTGATGCCGGTATACAGCATGCCGCTCGGTAAACGCAGCATGTAGAGGTGCCAGGGAGTGGGGGTAGTGTCGGTCATCGTACGCCGTTTCGGTGGCCAGGGTCGGCGTATGATGGCATGTTCGCCGTCACAATCCCATCCCCGGCCGCCGGAGCCTTACCGCTTTACCCCTTTTTTCCCGCCAGCTCGAAGCGCGGCGAGACAATGCCGTACAGCGTCCAGCCGAGGAAGGTGGCGATGGCGCCCCACATCATCGCTTCCTCACCGGAGCTGTAAAGCGCATAGAAGCTGTACAGCGCGCCGATGCCGGCGATGATATTGGCGATGCGCGCCTTGTTGTCCGGCACCTTCGCCACTTTCTGAATAATGACCAGCGCCGCCATCGACAGGATGTAAGGGATGATGTTGGTCACCACCGCCAGGTTCACCAGCACGTTGAACTGCTTGTTCAGCGACGGGCTGATGGTCATCAGAGACAAACCGCTCTGGATGACGACGATGGTCAGCATGCCTTTGACCGGCGCGTCGGCCTTGCTCAGCTTGGAGAAGATTTTCGGGAAGAAGCCGCTGTCGGCGGAGGATTTGAACACCTGGGCGATGGTGAACTGCCAACCGAGCAGCGAGCCGACGCAGGACATCACCATCAACGCCATGATGATCTTGCCGACCGTCGGATTGAACATGTGGGAGAACGCCAGCCCGAACGGGGCGGTGGAGTTGGCCAGATCCATGTTTGGCACGATGCCGGCGATCACGTTGGTCGAAACGATATAGATCACCGCCGCGCTGAGTGTGCCGCCCAGTACGGCGATCGGCACGTTGCGCTCCGGATTTTCCACCACGTCGGTGTTGGCGCAGGCGGATTCCAGCCCCAGGAACGCCCACAGGGTCATTGAGATCGAGGCGCCAATGGCTTCGAAGGTCGGCACCTGATGCGGGTTCCAGGCGGCGACGTAGGCGCTGCCGCTGAACCAGTACCAGCCGATGACCGAGATGCCCACCACCGGAATGATCACGCCCCAGACGGTGATGCCGCTGATTTTGCCGGTGATGCGCGCGCCGCCGAAGTTGGCGACGGTCGCCAGCCACAGCACGCCGATGGTGGCGATACAGATCCCGAGCGGGCTGAGCGTGGTGTCGAACAGCTCGGTGCCGTAGCCGACGGCGGAAATGGCGATGGCGATATTGGCGATCAGCAGCGAAACGCCGTAGGTGTAGTTCGCCATGAAGTTGCCTGATTTACCGAAGGCGTATTCGGCGTAGCCGCCCATGCCGCCGGATTTACGGCTGAACATGCCGCATTTGGCGAACGCGTAGGCCAGCGCCATCGAGCCGACGGCGGTCACCAGCCAGGAAACTATCGAAATCGTGCCCACTTCGGCCAGCTTGGTCGGCAGCATAATTATGCCGGAACCCATCATATTCACGGCGGTCAGGATCGTTAATTGCACGACCCCCATTTTATTGTTGGACTTACTCATGATCATTTTCTCTTTTAGGATGCGATCCGGGCGGCGAGAATAATCGCCGCCCCGTAAGGTGATTAATTTTTCATGACGTAGCCGTAAGCGCGGTTCCAGCCGTCCTCATCCTGTTGGATATAAACGCCCTGCAGTTCCGGCGCGAATCCCGGCAATAAGTTGATGCCTTCTTCCAATGCCAGGAAATAACGCTGCGCGGCGCCGCCCCAAATTTCACCGGGAACCACGCACAGCACGCCAGGCGGGTAAGGCAGGGCGCCTTCGGCGGCGATGCGCCCCTCGGCCTTGGCCAGCGAGACCAATTCCACGTTGCCGCGTACAAACTCGGTATTGGCGTCCTGCGGATTCATCACCACGCGCGGGAAATAACTTTTGCGGAACATCTCTTTTTGCAGTTCTTTAACGTCGTAGCTGACGTAAAGGTCGTGCATTTCCTGGCACAGCTGGCGGATGGTGTAGTTTTTGTAGCGCTGCTGGTGGTTTTTATAGACCGCAGGCAGCACCTCGCTGAGCAGGGAGTTTTGCTCGATGTGCTTCTCGAAGCGGGCGATCAGGGCCACCAGGTGTTGCATCTTGGCGATGTCTTCCGCCGGCGTCAGCAGGAACAGGATCGAGTTGAGATCGCATTTTTCCGGCACGATGCCGTTTTCGCGCAGGTAGTTGGCCAGAATGGTCGCCGGGATGCCGAACTCGCTGTAGCTGCCGTTCGCGGTATCGATGCCCGGCGTGGTGAGCAGCAGTTTGCACGGATCGACGAAGTACTGCGATTCGGCATAGCCCTCAAAAGCGTGCCATTTTTCGCCGGGCACGAAGTTGAAGAAGCGCAGATCGTTGGCCATCGCCGCGGTGTCATAGGCTTGCCACGGCTTGCCGTCGATCTGATCCGGCACGAACGGTTTGATCATCGTGCAGGTATCCAGCAGCATTTTGCGCGCTTCGATGCCCACGCGCACACATTCTTGCCACAGGCGCTGGCCGCTCTTGCCCTCGTGCATCTTGGCGTTGACGTCCAGCGCGGCGAACAGCGGATAGAACGGGCTGGTGGAGGCGTGCAGCATAAAGGCGTTGTTGAAGCGCTTGTGGTTGCAGTAGCGGCTCTGCCCCTTGATATGCTTGTCTTTTTTGTGGATCTGCGAGGTCTGCGAGAAGCCGGCCTGCTGCTTGTGCACCGACTGGGTGACGATGATGCCGGGATCGTTCTCGTTCAGCTCCAGCAGCAGCGGCGAGCAGTCTTTCATCATCGGAATGAACTGCTCATAGCCCACCCAGGCGGAGTCGAACAGGATGTAATCGCACAGGTGGCCAATCTTGTCGACCACCTGACGGGCGTTGTAGATAGTGCCGTCGTAGGTGCCGAGCTGGATGATCGCGAGGCGGAACGGGCGGGCTTCGTTGGCGCGTTCCGGCGCCACTTCGCGGATCTGTTGGCGCAGGTAGCGCTCGTCGAAGCAGTGCGCGTCGATGCCGCCGATAAAGCCGAACGGGTTGCGCGCGGTTTCCAGATAAACCGGCGTGGCGCCGGCCTGGATCAATGCGCCGTGGTGGTTGGATTTATGGTTGTTGCGGTCAAACAGCACCAGATCGCCGCGCGTCAGCAGAGCGTTGGTCGCCACCTTGTTCGAGGCCGAGGTGCCGTTGAGCACGAAGTAGGTCTTGTCGGCGTTGAACACCTTGGCGGCGTGCTGCTGCGCCGCGCAAGGCGCGCCTTCGTGGATCAACAGATCGCCCAGTTTGACGTCGGCGTTGCACATGTCCGAACGGAAAAGCGTTTCGCCGTAGAAGTCGAAGAACTGGCGGCCCGCCGGATGTTTGCGGAAGAACTCGCCGCCCTGATGGCCGGGGCAGGCGAAAGTGGCGTTGCCCATTTCCACGTACTGCGTCAGCGTGTTGAAGAACGGCGGCAGCAGCTCGCTCTCATATTTTGCGGCGGCGGCCTCCAGCTGTTTACCGTAGAACTGGGTATTCTTGCCGCACAGCTCAAACACGCCGTGCAGCGCCGGCAATACGGCGTTATCCAGCTCTTCTTCGCAGCAGACGGCGACGAACAGCGGAATGTTCAGGCCGTGCTCTTCGATGCGCGCCACCATGCCTTGCGCGACGTCTTCTACCGACAGCACGATGGCGGCGACGTCATTGAAATCGCTGTGATGCACATCGACGATGTCGCGTTCAGTTTCAAAGCAGCCGAGGGTTTGGGTGTTGGCGGCAATTTTTAATTTTTTCATTTTTCTCATTCTTCAGGCAAAGGCGCACCGTCGGCAAATAATTCCATTTGCCGCTAACGCCTTCACGAAAATAAAGGTGTACGAGAACCCAGCGATGCCCTAAGGCATTAACTGTGTTCTTTGTTTTATTTTTCTTGGAGGCTCTTTGACGGTATTAAAAATGTATTGCGCGCCCTTCCCGGTTTGCGGGGGAAAGACATTATCACCGGAGTGCGGAGAATAAATTGAAACGCAAAGACACTCTTAACAACGGCGTAAGAGCGAGGGGGTGAGGGTTATCTGTAGTTGAAGAATGCGAAACTAAAGCAGCTGCGATGAGCCATCATCATAATATGGGTTGTGCGCCTGATATGCGCCATTTTTCGGTTATTGTTTTCCATTTTCTAATCCACCTTGCTGAGTGAAAAGATGGCGCTATTTTAACGCAAGATGGGCAGGAAATCGTGATTTTCATCACATAAATGCCGGTGTTTATAAATAACTATTCATTGATTATGCAGTGAGTTGCATAAACTGCGGCCAGGCAGACAAATGAGCATGTAAATAAATTGCTAATCGGCGCCGGGCAGACGCGCTAAATTTGCGTGCCGTCAGGATGGGAATAAAAGAATGGCGCAATTAATCGGTTGCCTAACGATCAAATAAATCCGGTTTGTTTTTTTTATGTTATAAACCCGTCTGACGCTGAAATGAGTAAAAATACAGATATTGTGATTTTATATTCGCATGGGATTTTTGGTGATTATCGTTATTTGTGACTCGCTTCAACAACGCAGGGTAAGATGAAGTGAGTGAACCGGGAGGCGAGTAACCTTGAATACCCCAGAACAACGGCAACAGATTGCGGATTTCATCGGCAAGCAACATGTCTTAACGCTGTGCGCCGGCGACGGCCTCGACATGTGGTGCGCCAACTGTTTTTACGTGTTCGACGCCGCGACGATGGCGCTGTGGCTGATGACCGAACCGCACACCCGCCACGGTGGGCTGATGCTGAACAACGGCCGGGTGGTCGGCACCATCGCGCCGAAACCGAAAAGCATCGCGCTGATCCGCGGCGTGCAGTACCGCGCCGAGGCGGTGCTGCTGAGCGGCGAAGAGGCCGAGGCGGCGCGCGCGCGTTACTGCAAGCGCTTCCCGATCGCCAGGGCGATGAAGGCCTCGGTATGGCGGCTGGATCTGCACGAGGTGAAGATGACCGACAACACCCTCGGCTTCGGCAAGAAGCTGCATTGGGCGCGGTCTATACTTTAAGTCGACGTATTGATTACAACGGGAGATTGCATGGCGCGAGCACTGTTAGTCGGCGCAACCGGGCTGGTGGGGCGCGAGTTGCTGCAGCTGTTGCAAAGCGATCCGCAGGTAACGGCCATCGTGGCGCCGACGCGCACGCCGCTGCCGCCGCACGGCAAGCTGACCAACCCGGTCGGCGATGCGCTGTTCGAACTGCTGAGCGGCCTGCAGCAGCCGGTCGATCTGGTGTTCTGCTGCCTGGGCACCACCCGCCAGGCGGCGGGCAGCGCCGATGCCTTCCGCTACGTCGATTACCAACTGGTGGTGGAGAGCGCGCTGACCGGCCGCCGGTTGGGGGCGCAGCACTGTCTGGTGGTGAGTGCGTTGGGCGCCAACGCGCATTCCACCTTCCTGTATAACCGCACCAAAGGCGAGATGGAGCAGGCGCTGCGCGAACAGCGCTGGCCGCGCCTGACGCTGGTGCGGCCTTCCATGCTGGTGGGGGATCGCCCTGCGCCGCGCCTGATGGAGCGCCTCTCGCTGCCGTTGTTCAGGCTGCTGCCCGGCAAATGGCGCGCCGTCTCCGCCAAAGACGTGGCGCAAACGCTGCTGCAGCAGGCGTTCACGCCGGGCGAAGGGGTCAGGGTGCTGGAGTCGGATCGGCTGCACTGCTACCGAGGCTGACGCTGAGGTGGTCGAACGCCAGCTCCAGCCCGGCGGGCAGTTCATTGTCCAGCAGCCACAGATCGAGATGATGGCTGATGTGCGTCAGCAGCGTGCGTTTGGGCTGCAGCAACCGCTGCGTCTCCTGCGCGCGGGTCAGATCGTTGTGGTTGCGCGGCGCCTGCGGCTGAGGCGGCAGGCTGCAATCGAGCACCAGCAGATCCAGCGCCACGTTCTGCAAATAGTCGGCGGTGGCCGGCGGCAGGCCGACGGTGTCGGTCAGGTAGGCCAGCGCAGCGCCCGCCGCCTGGATCAGGTAGCCGTGGGTCAGTTTGGAGTGTTGCAGCGGCAGCGGGGTGATGCGCATGCCGCCCAGTTCGACGGTGGCGAAGGGCGCCAGCGGCGGCTGAAACGCCAGAATGCCCGGGTGTTTGAACAGGTCGTCGCAGCCCTGTTCATCCGGTGGGCCATACACCGGAATGGAATTTCCGCACCCCCAACGCAAAGGAAATAACCCCTGAACGTGATCCATGTGGTAATGTGTCAGTAAAAAACGTTGAATTTGCCCCGCCGAAAATCGCCGCTCCAAAGCCGGCAATCCCGCATCCAATAAGGTCGTTTCCCCCTGATAGTTAAGCATGGCGCTGCACGCGCGCCGCCGAAATGCCGGCTCGCGCCGCGCCCGTTGGCAGATCAGGCAGTCGCAGCCGAACACCGGCACCTGCTGCGCGCCGCCGGTGCCGAGAAAGGTCAGTTGCATCGCTCCCCCTCCGTTAAAGGTACTTCTGCGCAAAGCGGTTGATGTCGCGAAAATCCGCCAGCCGCGCCTGCAGCGTGGCGTGATCCCAGTGCCACCACTGGCTGCGTTCGATACGCTCTATCAGCGCATCGTCGAAGCGCATGCCGATCTTCTTGGCCGCCACGCCGGCGACGATGCTGTAAGGCTCCACGTCCTTGGTGACCACCGCTGCGCTGCCGATCACCGCGCCGTTGCCGACGCTGACGCCCGGCATCAGGATGGCGTTATGGCCGATCCACACGTCGTGGCCGACGGTGACGTGGTGCTCGCGCCGCCAGTCGAAGAACGCCGCGTCGTCTTCCCCCAGCCCGTATTCGGAAGCGCGATAGGTGAAGTGGTGCTGCGCGATGCGCTGGTAGGTCGGGTGGTTGCCGGGATTGATGCGCGCATAGGAGGCGATGGAAACGAACTTGCCGATAGTGGCGTAAAAGATCTGGTTGTGCCCGGCGGTGTAGGAGTAGTCCCCCATCTCCACCTCTTCCAGGATCGCATCGTCGGCCAGATGCACATACTGGCCGAGCCGGGTGCGGTTAAGGGTCACGTTGTCGCCGATTTTCGGCTGGGCAAAGTCGTTCATGGCATCGCATCCTGAGCTTGTCGGGTGGCGGTAGGCAGCAGCGCCAGCAGCGCCGCCAGGGTATCGTCGAGTGGGCCGTCGTTGTGCAGCACCCGGCAGCCGGCGGGCAGACTCTGCTGATATTCCGCCGCCCGCGCCAGCCGCTGCTCGATCTGTTCAGCGCTTTCCCGTCCGCGATCCTGCAGGCGCCGGCGCAGGATCGCGGCGTTGACCTGCAGGCATACCGGCAGCAGCTGCGCACCGTAGCGCTGCTGCGCCTGCGGCAGGTGGGCGCGTGAACCGTTGACCGCCACGTCGATCCCCTGCAGCAGCCAAAGATCCACTTCGATCCCGAACGCGTAGCGCTGCTGATGGGCCTGCCAGTCGAGCGCGAACAGCCCCTTGGCGCGGCGGCGCAGAAATTCGGGTTCGCTCAGCGCGATGTGATTCTCGCAGCCGGCGTCCGCCGGCCGGGTGATGTAACGGTGCGCCACCAGCGGCGCGCGGTCGGCGTCGGCCCGCAGCGCGGCCAGCAGGCTGTCCTTGCCTGCGCCGGAAGGCCCCATCAGGTAGATGAGCCGCGCCATCAGAACACCTGCCTGCCCTGGCGCCACACGTTCTGCACGTAAACGTGCTCGCCGTGCGGCCGCGCCAGCACCAGATCCGCCCGCAATCCTTCGGCGATGGCGCCGCGATCCTGCAGATCCAGCGCCCGCGCCGGGTTGCGGGTGATCATGCGCACCGCCTGGGGCAGATCGTAGGCGTTGCGCTCGTCCGCCGCGAGGCGAAACGCCGCGTCCAGCAGGCTGGCCGGGTAATAATCGGAAGAGAGGATATCCAGCACGCCCAGCGCCGCCAGGTGGTGCGCCGCCACGTTGCCGGAGTGGGAGCCGCCGCGCACGATGTTCGGCGCGCCCATCAGCACCTGCAGGCCCTGCTGGTGCGAAGCGCGGGCGGCCGCCTCGGTGGTGGGGAACTCGGCGATGGCGCTGCCCAGCGCGCAGGATTCGGCCACGTGCGCGGCGGTGGCATCGTCATGGCTGGCCAGCGAGATGCGGCGCGCGCGGCAGTGGGCGGCGATCGCCTCGCGGTTCGGCGCGGCCCAGCGGGCGGACAGGGCGACCTGCTGCGCCTCGTACTCGCTCATCTGCTGATCGTTGAGGTGGTATTTGCCCTGATAATATTCGCGGTACTTTTCGCGCGAGGCGAACTGGCGCTGGCCCGGCGAATGGTCCATCAGCGACACCAGCGACACGCCCGGCTTGTCCATCAGCTGTTCGAACAGCGGCAGCGTGCTCTCGTGCGGCAGCTCGCAGCGCAGGTGCAGCCGGTGCTCGGCGCGGTTCACCCCGGCGCGCTGGCTGTGGATCACCGCATCGATCATCTTCTGCAGGTTTTCAAGCCGGTGGCCGCCGTCGCGCACGTCGCCTATCGCCACCGCGTCCAGCACCGTGGTGATGCCGTTGGCCACCATCAGCGCATCGTGGCTGCTCATCGCCGAATGGGCCGGCCAGTCGACGTTCGGGCGCGGGGTGAAAAACTTGTCCAGGTTGTCGGTGTGCAGCTCGATCAGCCCCGGCAGCAGCCAGCCGCCGTCGCCGTCCAGCGCCTGCGGCAGCCGGCTCGGGCCGTCGGCGAAGCTGCGGATCACGCCGTCCTGCATCTCCAGCGAGCCTTGCACCACCTGGTCATCCAGCACCAGCTTAACGTTATTGACGATCATCAGAGGGCCTCCAGCGCCTGTGGCGCCTGCATGTCATAAAGCCGGTCGGCGACCTGTCGGCGGACGCCTTCATCATGGAAAATGCCGACGATCGCCGCGCCGCGCGCCTTGGCGCGTTCGATAAGCTGTACCACCGCCGCGCTGTTGCGGCTGTCGAGCGAGGCGGTCGGTTCGTCCAGCAACAGAATGGGGTAATCGACGATAAAGCCGCGCGCGATGTTCACCCGTTGCTGTTCGCCGCCGGAGAAGGTGGACGGCGCCAGCGGCCACAGGCGCTGCGGCACGTTGAGCGCGGCGAGCAGCGCTTCGGCGCGGTCGCGGCATTCGGCGCGCTCGACGCCCTGTTCCAGCAGCGGCTGCATCACCACCTCCAGCGCGCTGATGCGCGGGATCACCCGCAGGAACTGGCTGACCCAGCCCAGCGTATGGCGGCGCACCGCCAGAATCTGGCGCGCGTCGGCGCTGACCATGTCCAGCCAGTCGCCCTGGTGGTTGATCCAGATATGGCCGCTGTCCGGCAGGTAGTTGGCGTACAGCGAGCGCAGCAGGGTGGATTTGCCGCTGCCGGAGTGGCCGTGCAGCACCACGCATTCGCCGCCGTGGACCGTCAGGTTGGCGTCGTGCAGCACCGGCAGGCGGGTGCCGTACTGCTGATGCAGCACAAAGGTTTTACTGAGATGTTCAACTCGGATTTGCATAGTCATCTGTTATCGCCTTGGGTTACGACAGCACCGAAGAAACCAGCAGCTGGGTGTAAGGATGGTGCGGATCGTCGAGCACCCGATCGGTCAGGCCGCTCTCCACCACTTCGCCCTGTTTCATCACCAGCAGGCGGTGGGCCAGCAGCCGCGCCACGCCGAGATCGTGAGTGACGATCACCGCCGCCAGCTGCATCTCCACCACCAGGTTACGCAGCAGATCGAGCAGGCGCGCCTGCACCGACACGTCCAGCCCGCCGGTCGGCTCATCCATAAACACCAGCTTGGGGTGGGTGACCAGATTGCGGGCGATTTGCAGCCGCTGCTGCATGCCGCCGGAGAAGGTGGTCGGCAGATCGTCGAGGCGCGACAGCGGGATTTCGACGTCTTCCAGCCACTGGCCGGCCTGGCGGCGAATGTCGCCATAGTGGCGCTGGCCGATGGCCATCAGCCGCTCGCCGATGTTGCCGCCGGCGGAGACCTGCGGCCGCAGCCCGTCGAGCGGGTGCTGGTGCACCACTCCCCAGTCGGTGCGCAGCAGGCGGCGGCGATCGCTCTCCGCCATGGCGTACAGGTCGTGTTCCTGGTCCGCCTGCGGGCGGTAAAGGATTTGCCCGCGCTGCGGCGCCAGCCGCGCCGAGATCGACTTCAGCAGCGTGGTTTTGCCGGAGCCGGATTCGCCGACGATGCCCAGCACTTCACCGGGGTAAATGTCGAACGACACGTCGCTGAACCCCTTGCCGGGGGCGTACAGGTGGGTGAGCCGGTTCACCGACAGCAGCGGGGTGGTGCTCAAAGGGGTGGAAGTCATCAGTGCTGCGCCTCTTGCGAAGATTGCGCCAGCTGCTGCCGGCAGTAGTCGGTGTCCGAACAGACGAACATGCGGTTGCCCCGATCGTCGAGCACCACCTCGTCCAGATAGCTGTGGCGCGAGCCGCACAGCGCGCAGGGTTCGTCCCACTGCTGCACGCTGAACGGATGGTCGTCGAAGTCCAGGCTCTCCACCTTGGTGAACGGCGGCAGGGCGTAGATGCGTTTCTCGCGCCCGGCGCCGAACAGCTGCAGCGCCGGCATCATGTGCATTTTCGGGTTGTCGAATTTTGGGATCGGCGAAGGATCCATCACGTAGCGATCGTTGACCTTCACCGGGTAGGCGTAGGTGGTGGCGATATGGCCGTAGCGCGCGATGTCTTCATACAGCTTCACCTGCATCACGCCGTACTCCTCCAGGGCGTGCATCTTGCGGGTCTCGGTTTCGCGCGGTTCGATAAAGCGCAGCGGCTCCGGGATCGGCACCTGATAGATCAGGATCTGGTCTTCGCGCAGCGCGGTTTCCGGAATGCGGTGACGGGTTTGAATCAGCGTGGCCTCCGGCGTGCGTTCGGTGGTTTCCACCCCGGCGACGCGCTGGAAGAAGCGGCGGATCGACACCGCATTGGTGGTGTCGTCGGCGCCCTGGTCGATCACCTTCAGCACGTCGGCGCGGCCGATAACGCTGGCGGTGAGCTGAATGCCGCCGGTGCCCCAGCCGTAGGGCATCGGCATCTCGCGGCCGCCGAACGGCACCTGATAGCCGGGGATCGCCACCGCCTTCAGGATAGCGCGGCGGATCATGCGCTTGGTCTGCTCGTCCAGATAACCGAGGTTATAGCCGGTCAATACTTCACTCATCGCGGGCCTCCTGACGCTCGCTGTATTCCTGCCGCAGCCGCTTGAGCAGTTCCAGTTCAGCCTGGAAGTCGACGTAGTGCGGCAGCTTGAGATGGGAGACGAAGCCGGCGGCCTCGACGTTGTCGGCGTGGGCCAGCACGAACTCTTCGTCCTGCGCCGGGCCGGCGACGCCTTCGCCGTAGTCGGGGCTCTGCAATGCGCGATCCACCAACGCCATCGCCATCGCCTTGCGTTCGGCGCGGCCGAACACCAGCCCGTAACCGCGGGTGAAGTGCGGCGGATGGTCCTTGGGATCGACGAAGCCGTTGACCATTTCGCACTCGGTCAGCAGGATTTCGCCGATATCGATGGCGAAACCGAGCTCTTCAGGCACGATCTCCACCGAAACGTGGCCGGTGCGGATCTCGCCGGCGAACGGGTGGTTGCGGCCGTAGCCGCGCTGGGTGGCGTAGCCGAGCGCCAGCAGAAAACCTTCGTCGCCGCGCACCAGCTGCTGCAGGCGCGCCGAGCGCGAGCAGGGGTAAACCGGCGGATTGCGGGTGATGTCGTCCGGCGCGCTGCCGTCGTCCTGTTCCTCCCGCGCCAGCTGCTGGCGGCACAACAGATCGAACACGTGGCTGCAGTTGTCCGGCAGCGGTTCGTCGGCCTGCGGCGCACGCGGCGCTTCGCCTTCCGCCAACAGCGCGAAATCCAGCAGCCGGTGGGTGTAGTCATAGGTCGGCCCCAGCACCTGCCCGCCGGGCAAGTCCTTGTAAACCGCCGAGATGCGCCGCTCCAGCCGCATGTTTTCGCTGGCCAGCGGCTCACTGACCGCCAGGCGCGGCAGGGTGGTGCGATAGGCGCGCAGCAGGAAGATCGCCTCCACCAGATCGCCGCTGGCCTGTTTGATGGCCAGCGCCGCCAGCTCGCGATCGTAGATGCCGCCTTCGGTCATCACCCGATCCACCGCCAGCCCCAGCTGCTGTTCGATGTGTTCCGCGCCGATCGCCGGCAGCGCCTCGTCGCCGCGCCGCAGCTGTTCCTGCAGCTGATGGGCGGCCTCAATGGCTTTTTCGCCCCCTTTTACCGCTACGTACATCAGCACACCTCCACGCGGGTGGTCCGCGGGATCGCCAGCAGGCGATCGCCGCAGGTCAGCAAGATATCCAGCCCCAGCGGGAAGCGCTGCGGGCGGTTGACCAGGTAATCCAGCAGTGCCGGCGGCAGGCGCGGCGCTATCAGGCGTTGGCTCTCGATGCCGGGGCCGGTCAGGCGCAGCGCGGCGCCGTTCTCCAGCTCAGCAAGCTGCACCACCACCGTGGCGCCGCATTCCGGCGAGATTTCCGTGCCGTGCGGCAACGCCTGCAGATCGGCGGCCTGCAGCTGCTCATCGAACAGGGCAAAACAGACCTCCTGCGCCGTGGCGGCCAGCGGCGCGCCGCTGTGAAAACGAATGTTTGTTAGCACTTGCTCACTTTTAAGCGCAGCGCACAGCAGCAGCGGCGTTTCCTGATCGGCCAGCGTCAGCAGCGCGGCGGTGCTGGCGGCGTTCAGCGGCGCCCAGGCCGGGCCGGCCGGCAGCGTCACCCGGTGGCCCGGTTCGCTCAAGGCTTTAAGAATCAAACGGAAAGCGTGCTGCGATTGGTCTATCGGTTGTTCAAAACCGGTCAATAAACTCATGGCTTAATCCCCTCGCACCAGCGTAAAGAAGTCCACCCGGCTGGCGGCGATCGCCCGGGCGCGCAGCTGGCGCTGTTCGTGCTGCAGCGCGGCCAGCGGCGCGATCAGCTGTTGTTGCAGGCGTTCGCCGTGTTCCGGCTGTTGCAGCAGCGCATCGGCCAGCGCGCACAGCTCGGCGTGCGCCTTGTCGCGCCCGGCGATATAGCTGTAGCCGTAGCCGCCGTTGTCCAGCTGCACCACCGCGCGGGTGACCGTCATGTCCCCCAGCACGAAGCGGCGGCCGGTAGCGCCCATGCGCCCCTGCAGCTGGGCCAGGCCGATCTCCGGCGCGCGGATGCTGCGGTAACCCGGGCTGAGGTTCAGCGCCTGCCAGTGGCTGCGCAGCTGCTCGGGCCGGCTGTGCGCCAGCACCGACATCCAGCGTTGTCTCGACTCTAAGGCTTGCATTCAGTGCTCCATCGTCAGTTCAATCATGTCGGCGCGGGCCAGGCTGACGGAGTATTCCGCCACGTCTTCGCCGCCGCTGCGGACGTTAAGGGTGCGCACGCACAGCAGCGGCGCGTGGGTGGCGATCTCCAGCAGCCGGCTCTCTTTAGCCTGCGCACGGCGCGCGCTGATGCGCGTCTGGCGGCGGGTCAGCGGCTGCTGCAGGTGCTGTTCGATAAACTGGTGCAGCGAACCGCTGTGGAACTGCTGCAGCGCCGGCCACCAGTCCAGATCGGGCAGATAATGGTCGATGACGCTCATCGGCACGCCGTTGACCCGGCGCAGAGTGCGCAGGTGGATTACCATTTCGCCTTCTTCACGCGAGAGCGCGCTGGCAACATGCCCATTGCACGGGCGCAAGACAGCGAGTAAGCGCTCACTGGTGGGATGGCTACCCTGCTCGAACAGGTTCTGGCTGAAGCGGGTATTGGCGTGCAGCGGGTAGTCGTAAGGGCGCATCAGCACCAGAATGCCGACGCCGTGGCGGCGCTGCAGCCAGCCGCGCTCCACCAGCTGATCCACCGCGCGGCGCAGGGTGTGGCGATTGACCTGATAACGCTCGGCCAGCTGCTGTTCCGAAGGCAGGTAGTCGCCGCAGCGGTATTGCGTGCGCAGCTCCTGTTCCAGCTGCGCGGCGATCTGCTGATAGCGCGCGGGGTAAGTGGTCGGATGTCTAGATAACTCCATCATAATAAAAACCTCGTCATACCGATGGCTGTGCGATGAAGGCGAAAGCGGTGCGTTTCATCGGGCGTCTACCCTGTGGTTTTCAAGTTGGCATCATGGTGCCGGGCGCAGATGACAATCGCGTTACGCGTCGGTGGCGAACAGATGAACTATTTAGGACAGCCCGGGCGTGCACGGGCGGCGACGGCGCGCTATGCTGGCGCCTCTGTTGACTGACTCTGGCCGCTACCATGCCGCAACCTCTAAACGCCCCTGAACACGCCCCACGCGCCTGGCCGCTGTGGAAACCGATCCTGTTTCTGCTGGTGGTGGCCGTCGGCCTCTACTACGTCAAATGGCAGCCTTACTACGGCAAGGCCTTCGTGGCGGCGGACAGCCACTCGATCGGCAAATCGATCCTGGCCGACGGCGCCGCGAGCCCCTGGCTGGCGGCCTGGCAGTACGCGCTGGTCTACTTCACCGCGGTGTGGAAGGCGGCGCTGCTCGGGGTGCTGTTAGGTTCGCTGGTGCAGGTGCTGATCCCGCGCGACTGGCTGGCGCGCACGCTTGGCCACCGGCGTTTTTCCGGCACCGTGCTGGGGGCGCTGATCGCGCTGCCGGGCATGATGTGCACCTGCTGCGCCGCGCCGGTTGCCGCCGGCATGCGCCGCCAGTCGGTGTCCAGCGGCGCCGCGCTGGCCTTTTGGCTCGCCAACCCGGTATTGAATCCGGCGACGCTGGTGTTCATGGGGTTTGTGCTCGGTTGGCCGTTCGCCGCCATCCGCCTGGTGGCGGGCGTGGTGATGGTGCTGGGCATCGCCTGCCTGGTGCAGCGCGTGACCGCCAACGATCCGCAGCCTGCCGCGCCGCAGCCGCCGGTGATGACGGCGCAGAGCGACGAACGTCCGTTCCTTGCCCGCTGGGGCAAAGCGCTGTGGGCGCTGTTTTGGTCGACCATCCCGATCTACGTGTTGGCGGTGCTGGCGCTGGGGGCGGCGCGGGTCTGGCTGTTCCCGCATGCCGACGGCGCCGTCGACAATAGCCTGCTGTGGATCATCGCGCTGGCGATCGTCGGCTGCCTGTTTGTTATCCCCACCGCGGCGGAAATCCCGATCGTACAGACCATGATGCTGGCGGGCATGGGCGCAGGCCCGGCGCTGGCGCTGCTGATGACCCTGCCGGCGGTCAGCCTGCCTTCGCTGCTGATGCTCAACAAAGCCTTCTCCGCCCGGGCGCTGTGCCTGACGGCGGCGCTGGTGGCGCTGTGCGGCGTACTGACCGGCGTGCTGGGGATGGGGTTGGTGTAACTTGCCGTTGCTGATGAGTGGTTCGATGCTGTCTCAAGGAGGAGATGGAAATGGAACAGCGGAATAAACCTGAAATGGACGTAGAGGCTATGTTGCTGGAGCAAGCGTTGCGTGAAAGGGTGGATGCCGCCCTTGAACGTTTGAGAAACGGCACCGCGGTTTATCTCAGCCATTCGGAGGTAGAAAAACGAATGGCTATATTTAAAGCGAAAATTCGGGGGTGTTATCGAGGATGATGTTGAGCTGCGCTAGCTCACAGCTGGACTTACAGTGTCTAGGGGCGCTGTTGGTCGGCTTTGAGCGAAAAGCGGACCTTTTTATATTTTAGTCAAAACGCCCCACATGGTCAGGTTATAGCAATACCTCTCGCCCTTAGGCTACGTCTGCTTGAGTTGATAGCTTCGAGAAGGCGGAGGCGGCTTTCGCTAAGATGAATGGCGAGTAATTCTGCTGCTTTCTCAGTATCCTGCGAGCGAAGCGCAGCAAATATTTCGCGATGATCCTCCCAGGCGGGATTCGACGGCGCTTTGTCCAGCCATCGTGCCCGTGAAAGCCGGCGCAGAGCATCGCTTATTCCTTCGATAATAAACGTATTCTGACACATACGGGCCAGATGTAGATGAAATTGTGTTCCGGCATCGTCCATAATATCTTCAGTTGCATCAGCCGCCTTTTCCTTGAGAAGGTTTTCCAGACCGCTGAGTTGTTCTTCCGTCATTTGGCTGGCTGAAATTTTTAATGCCGCAACTTCCAGTACTTCCCGGTAAATGCACAGCTGTTCAACTTCCGCGATATCGATCGGTGCCACCAACCAGCGTATCCCGTCACGACATACCAGCCCTTCTGATTCCAGCTTTTGTAATGCGGCTCGCACAGGTGTCCGGGACGCCTTAAACGTCGCTTCAGCCCAGCGCTCCGTCAACCGTTCTCCCGGCCCCAGTTCCATGCTGAGAATTTGTTTTCGTAACTGGTTTTCAACCTCTGATGCCTGACTCATGACGGCAATGTTCTCCCGAAAATTGACAGTAAAATGCATACTCTATATGGTATACCAATTTGGTATACCAATAAAGAGCGCTTTTATGACCCAATTCTATAACAGCTTTTGGCAGCGAAATCTGATCGTTTGCTTCATTGGCTCGTTTTCAACCGTCTTCGCAATGACTCTGATGCTGCCATTCCTCCCTTTGTATGTTGAAGAGCTTGGTGTAAACGGGCATGCCGCAGTTATTCAATGGTCTGGTGTGGCATTCAGCGCAACGTTTATTACTGCCGGGTTGATTGCCCCGGTCTGGGGAAGACTGGGTGACAGATATGGACGCAAGTCGATGCTCGTGAGAGCCAGTCTGGGCATGGCGGTTACGGTTTCTCTTATGGGGCTGGTGACAAATATCTGGCAACTTGTCGGTCTGAGGTTGTTGGTTGGACTGGCTGGCGGATATTCATCCGGTGCAACAATTCTTATTGCGGTCCAGGCTCCCAGAGAACGTGCAGCGTGGGCGCTTGGGATCGTTTCATCCGGTGTAATGGCAGGTAATCTTGCCGGTCCGCTTGCCGGGGGCTGGTTACCTGGCCTGATTGGAATTCGATCCACATTTCTTTGTGCCGGCGCGCTGATATTTTTTGCCTTCCTCATGACACTTATTCTTATCCGGGAAGAGGTGAAAAAACCTTCGGATGTAGCCACCCAATCCCGGGTTGGCTGGTCGCAGATACCCGCACGCTCTGTAATTGTCTGCATGCTTTGCACCGGCCTGCTGCTGATGCTGGCTAACATGTCAATAGAGCCCATTATCACGGTCTATGTTCGAACCCTCGTCAGTGACGCGTCCCAGATAACTAAAGTGGCAGGATATGTGATGGCGGCAGCGGCATTGGGAAGCATTATTTCCGCCTCTTGGCTTGGGAAGCTGGCAGACAGGATAGGGCATTTGCGCATTATCGCTCTTGCGTTAGCTGCGGCCGGTTTGTTGCTGATCCCTCAGGCATTTGTCACGTCCGGATGGCAACTGATTGCCCTGCGTTTCCTAATGGGGCTGGCGCTTGGCGGCCTGTTGCCTTGTATTGCGGCAGTGATACGTCATCGCGTACCAGAAGGAATGGTGGGCAGCATCCTTGGTTATTCCGTCGCTGCGCAGTTTGCCGGACAGTTCATCGGGCCGTTGATTGGAGGTTTTGTCGGCGGGCATATCGGGATGCGAGCCGTTTTCCTGGCAACCAGTTGCATCCTGCTGCTCGGAGCGGCGTGGAACCTCAATATACAACGCCAGCCAGTGACACGCTGACTGGCTGCATTACCCTTCACCGGCAAATTCGGAGATTTTATGTCAAATCAACTCAGTAATATCAATAAAAACAGCGCGCTGCTGGTAATGGACTTTCAGGCGATTATTCTTAACAACTTCCTACCGCATGAGAGTGCTGGAGACGTTATTCGTAACACGGCCTCGCTGATATCATCCGCACGCGCAGCAGGTGTACCCGTTATCTACGTTAGTGTCGGATTCCGCAAGGGTTACCCTGAGGTCAGCCAAAACAACACGATTTTCTCGTCCATTAAAGAGAATGGAATTTTTATGGCTGATAGCGAGAGCACGGCTATTCATGCTGATGTCGCTCCGGCAGAGAATGAGCCCGTGATTGTTAAACGCAGGGTCGGCGCTTTTTCTTTTACCGAACTTGATATGATTCTTCGTGCACAAGGCATCGAAACCCTGATCCTTACTGGCGTGACGACTAGTGGTGTGGTGCTTTCTACAGTCGGGCAAGCTTTTGACCTTGATTACCGCCTTATCGTTGTGAGTGATTGTTGCGAAGATCCAGATCATGAAACCAATGTGTTTTTACTTGAAAAAATCATACCTCAACATGCTTTTGTTACCAGCTCATCTGAAATATCAGAAGTCTGGGCATAAAAATATGAATTTCTGACGTACTGGGCAAAGAGGATCGGGTATGCCCGGTCATTTGAACGTCAGCTTCTGGCACAGAGCCGCCTGTCAGATGACTCTATGCTGCCGATGCGTCAGGTCGAGTTTGGATGAATACCTATTGAAACGTGTGTTGTTGGTTCATCGCAACCTATGCACCACCTGGTTGCTGCTGCCTCGCCAAATCAGCGCCGGGTCTTTCAAATCCTGCACGAACTTGCCGTCGATCAGCACGTTGATCCTGTCCACCACCTGCATTTGCTGTGCGTCCAGCTCCGCCAGCCGGTAGCCGGTCCACAGCCAGATATCCTTGCCGGGGCACTCGGCACGCACCCGTTTCACCAGCGTTAAGATGCTCGGCACGTTGGCCGGATGCAACGGATCGCCGCCGGAGAGCGACAGCCCCTGGCGCGGCACGCGCGCATCGTTCAGATCGGCGATGATGCGGTCTTCCAACGCCGGGGTAAACGGCTGGCCGGAGTTGAGCCGCCAGGTGCTTTTGTTGTAGCAGCCGGGGCATTGGTGCACGCAGCCGGCGACAAACAGCGTGCAGCGGGTGCCGGGGCCGTTGACCACGTCGATTGGGTAATACTGGTGATAATTCATGTGAGGCCTGCCCATCAGGCTATTTTACTGGCCATTTTGCCTCCGGGCAGGGCTCCCAATCCTCACGTACTGCGTGTACGCTGCGGTGGGTGCGCGCTGGCCGAAGGCAAACTGGCGGCGACAATCACGCCTGATGAACAGGCTTCTGCCTAGGTTGCACGGCGCTTTTCAGCCGAGCTGCCCGTTGCCGAGGTGTTTCACCCGGCGTTTCACCTCTTCCTGCTTGCCGGCGTTGAACGGCCGGGCATCGGGGCTGCCGAGATAGCCGCACACCCGGCGGGTGACCGATACTTTGGCCGAGTCGTGGTTGCCGCATTTCGGGCAGGTGAAGCCTTTGCTGGTGCAGGAGAATTCACCGGTGAAGCCGCATTCGTAGCACTCGTCGATCGGCGTGTTGGTGCCGTAGTAAGGCACCCGGGTGTAGCTGTAGTCCCACACGTCTTCCAGCGCCTTCAGGTTGTGCTGCAGGTTCGGGTACTCGCCGTAGCAGATGAAGCCGCCGCTGGCCAACGGCGGGTAGGGCGCTTCGAAGTCCAGCTTGTCGTACGGATTGACCTTCTTCTCCACGTCGAGGTGGAAGCTGTTGGTGTAATAGCCCTTGTCGGTGACGCCCGGCACCACGCCGAAATCGGCGGTGTCCAGCCGGCAGAAGCGATCGCACAGGTTTTCGCTCGGCGTGCTGTAGAGGCTGAAGCCGTAGCCGGTCTCGTCTTTCCAGGCGTCGACGGCGGCGCGCAGCCGCGCGACGATCGCCACCGCTTTGGCGCGCAGCGCCTCGTCGTCATACACGTGGTTCTCGCCGCCGAACAGCGCGTTGATGGTCTCGTGCAGGCCGATGTAGCCCAGCGAAATTGAAGCGCGGCCATTCTTGAAGATATCCGCGATGTTGTCGTCGGCCTTGAGCCGCACGCCGCAGGCGCCTTCCATGTACAAGATTGGCGCCACCCGCGCCTTGATGCCTTCCAGCCGGGCGATGCGCGTCATCAGGGCCTTTTTCGCCAGCTGCAGGCGCTGTTCCAGCAGCGCCCAGAAGCGTGATTCATCGCGCATCGCCTCCAGCGCGATGCGCGGCAGGTTGAGGCTGATGACGCCGATGTTGTTGCGGCCGTCATGCACCAGCTCGCCGTCCTGCTCGTAGGTGCCGAGGAAGCTGCGGCAGCCCATCGGCGTTTTGAACGAGCCGGTGACCTTCACCACCTGATCGTAGTTGAGGATGTCCGGGTACATGCGCTTGCTGGCGCACTCCAGCGCCAGCTGCTTGATGTCGTAGTTCGGATCGCCGTACTGGTGGTTGAGGCCGTCGCGGATGGCGAACACCAGTTTGGGGAACACGGCGGTCTTGCGGTTTTTGCCGAGCCCGGCGATGCGGTTTTTCAGGATCGAGCGCTGGATCAGGCGCGATTCCCAGCTGGTGCCGAGGCCGAAGCCGAAGGTGACGAACGGCGTCTGGCCGTTAGCGGTGTGCAGGGTGTTGACCTCGTACTCCAGCGACTGGAAGGCGTCGTAACACTCTTTCTCGGTGCGCGCCATGGCATAGCCTTTGGCGTCCGGGATCTGCCACTCTTCCGCCACCTGCAGGTGTTTGCGGAAGCTCTCGTCGACGAACGGCGCCAGAATTTCATCGATGCGGTTGATGGTGGTGCCGCCATAAATATGGCTGGCGACCTGGGCGATGATCTGTGCGGTCACGGCGGTGGCGGTGGAGATCGATTTCGGCGGCTCAATCTCGGCGTTGCCCATCTTGAAGCCGTTGGTCAGCATGCCTTTCAGATCGATCAGCATGCAGTTGAACATCGGGAAGAACGGCGAGTAGTCGAGATCGTGGTAGTGAATTTCGCCGCGTTCATGGGCCAGCACCACGTCGCGCGGCAGGATGTGCTGCTTGGCGTAGTGTTTGGCGACGATGCCCGCCAGCAGGTCGCGCTGGGTGGGGATCACCTTGCTGTCCTTGTTGGCGTTTTCGTTCAGCAGCGCGCGGTTGCTTTGCTCGACCAGGCCGCGAATTTCCTGATTCAGGCGGCCGCGCAGTTCGCGCGCCACGTCGCGATCGTGGCGGTATTCGATATAGGCGCGCGCCAGCTGTTTGTATTCGCCGGCCATCAGCTGGTTTTCCACCGCCTGCTGGATCTCGTGGATATCGACGCGCGGCTGCTGCTCCATGCGCTGAGCGACCACGCGGGCGACGGTGGCGCAGTAGTCGGCGTCGACCACGCCCACCGCCAGCGCGGCGCGCTCGATGGCCTGCGCAATGCGCGCTTCGTCAAAAGGTACCTGGCAACCGTCCCGCTTAATCACTACTGGTTTCACGTTGTACTCCTTGTTCCCCGAGGGAGCGTTCATACCCGCCTGGCGTGGCGAGCAACCGTCAAATTTCGCTTATCCACAGGGCAAAGCCGCAGCGCGCAAGGGCTGTGGCGGCGTGTGGATGATTTTGTGGATAACTACTATATATAGGTGTTCGCAATTCTTAATGCACTATATATAGATATCGGCGCGATTCTTTTGATGTAGAACAAGGAAAACGGAAGAGCGTGCGCAAGCTGAACAGTCGTCAATCGCCCGCCGGCCGATCGCGAAAATGTTCCAGCAGAAAATCCACCCAGACGCGCACCCGCGGCGGCAGATCCGCCGAAGCGTAATAGAGCCACAGCTGCACCGGGCGCGGCCAGCATTCCGCCAGCACCGGCCGCAGCGTGCCCTGCTCGAAGTGTTTCTCGACGTACCAGCGCGCCAGGTTGACGATGCCCAGCCCGGCCAGCGCCGCATCCAGCAACATCTCCGGGCGGCTGGCCACCAGCCGGCCGTTCAGATCCAGCGCCAGCGTTTCGCCCTGATGGCGCAGCTGCCATTTGACGTGGCGGCCGTTGGCCGGGTTGCGGTGCAGCAGGCAGTCGTGCCGCAGCAGATCGTGCGGCGTTTGCGGTTCACCGCGCCGCGCCAGATAGTCCGGCGACGCCGCCAGCACCATGTGCATCGGGTAGAGCGGGCGGGCCACCAGCCGGCTGTCGGGATCGACCCGGCTGCCGATGCCGACGTCGAAACCTTCGCCCACCAGATTCACCACCCGGGCATCCAGCGACAGATCGAGATCGATCTGCGGATAGCGCGCCAAAAATTGCGGGATCAACGGCATCAGCATCCGGCGGCCGAAGCCGGGGATCATCGTGACGCGCACCACGCCGGCAGGCGCCTGCCGTTCGCCGCCGGCGCTTTCCAGCGTCGCCGCCAATGCCTGCCACAGCGGCGCTACCTGCGCCAGCAGCGCTTTGCCCTCGTCGGTCAGCAGCACGTTGTGGGTGTTGCGCTGAAACAGCCGCAGCGCCAGCTTCTCTTCCAGCGCGCGGATGTTTTTGCTGACCGCCGCCGGCGTCACGCCCAGCTGGCGAGCGGCGGCGGAGAAATTTTGCGCCTGCGCGGCGGCGAGGAAGGCCGGCAACAGGCGGTGTACGTCAAAGGGCAGCGACATAGTGGTTGATACTTTCAGTTGAAATTGAAATGACCTCTAACAGCCTACACCCGCAGCGGCGGAAATGGAAAAATGCCTCATCTTCTTATGACCGAGGAATCATGTATGTCGCGCATTTTAGTGTTAACCGCCCACCGCACCCCCGACGAGTCGCGCATTAATAAGGCGCTGATCGAGGCCGTACGCCCGCTGCCCAACGTGACCGTTCACGAACTGATCCGCGCGTATCCGGATTACCGCATCGACGTGGCGCGCGAACAGGCGCTGCTGCAGAGCCATGATGCGGTAGTGATGCTGTTCCCGTTTTACTGGTACAGCTCGCCGGCGATCCTCAGCGAATGGCAGGATGCGGTATTAACCTACGGTTTTGCCTACGGCAGCGAAGGCACCCAACTGCACGGCAAGCCGCTGCAGCTGGTGGTGAGCACCGGCGGTAACGCGCAGGCTTATACGGCGCAAGGGTATAACCGTTATCCGGTGCAGGATCTGCTGCTGCCGTTCCACGCCATGGCCAACCTGACCGGCATGGATTATCTGCCGCCGCATCTGGTGCAGGGCGTGAGCGACATGAGCGATGAGCAGTTGGCGCAAGCGGCCGCCGGCGTGGCGGCGCTGCTGGGGAAATGGTAGGGCGCAGCGTTCGCCGCGCCCTGCGGGGTCAGTCTTCGAGCAGCCACCACACCGCTTCGAACGGCCGCAGCGTCAGCGCCTGCGGCTGGTCCGCCGAATCGGCGTAGTTGCTCATCAGCGGGCGCCATTGCGCGGAGGCTTCCACGCCTTCCGCCGCCCAGGCCAGCGGTTCGCGGCTCAGGTTGGCCGCCACCAGCAGGCGCTGGCCGTTCCAGCTGCGCTGATAGCACCACAGCGCCGGGTGTTCCGGCGCCAGATCCTGATAGTCGCCGTGGGTCAACAGCGGATACTGCTTGCGCAGGGTGATCAGCTGGCGATAGGCGTAAAACACCGAGTCGAGATCGGCCAGCGCCGCGTCGGCGTTGATCTGCGGGTAGTTCTCGGCGCAGCCGATCCACGGCGTGCCGGTGGTGAAACCGGCGTGCGGTGCGGCGCTCCACTGCATCGGCGTGCGGCCGTTGTCGCGCGATTTGTCCGCCAGGATCGCCAGCAGTTCGGCGTCGCCGCGGCCCTGGGCGCGCAGTTCGGCGTACATGTTCAGGCTTTCCACGTCGCGATACTGCTCGATGGCGCGGAAGCCGGGGTTGGTCATGCCGAGTTCTTCGCCCTGATAGATATAAGGCGTGCCCTGCATGCCGTGCAGCACCATCGCCAGCATTTTGGCGGCCGGCACCCGCAGTGCGCCTTCATCGCCGAAGCGCGACACGATGCGTGGCTGATCGTGGTTACACCAGAACAGCGCGTTCCAGGCGCGGTTATGCATCCCTTGCTGCCAGTGGCGGAAGATCTGCTTCAGTTCCACGTAATCCGGCGCCGCCCGCGTCCATTTTTCACCGCCGGCGTAGTCCACCTTCAGGTGATGGAAGTTGAAGGTCATCGACAGCTCTTCGCCGCTCTGCGCCGCGTAGCGCTGGCAATGCTCAAGCGTGGTGGAGGACATCTCGCCCACCGTCATCAGGCCGCGCGGCTGAAACACGTCGCGGCTCATCTCCTGCAGGAACTCGTGGATGCGCGGGCCGTCGGTGTAGAAGCGGCGGCCGTCGCCCTGGCTGTCGGACGGGAAGTCCTGCTGTTTGGACACCAGGTTGATCACGTCGAGACGCAGCCCGTCGACGCCTTTGTCCGCCCAGAACTGACACACTTTCTTCAGCTCTTCGCGTACCGGCGGGTGCTCCCAGTTGAGATCCGCCTGCTCGGCGGCGAACAGGTGCAGGTAGTACTGGCCGCTGTCGGCGTGCCACTGCCAGGCGTTGCCGCCGAACTTGGAGCGCCAGTTGTTCGGCGGCGTTTCACCTTCGCCGTCGCGCCAGACGTAGAACTGACGATACGGGCTGTGGCGATCCTGCGCGGCCTTGAACCACGGGTGCTCGGTCGAGGTGTGGTTGAACACCATGTCCATCACGATGCGGATGCCGCGCTGGTGGGCGGCGGCGACCAACTGCTCGAAGTCTGCCATCGTGCCGTAAGCCGGATCGATGGCGCAGTAGTCCGCCACGTCATAGCCGTTATCCACCTGCGGCGACACGTAGACCGGCGTCAGCCAGATCGCGTCCACGCCCAGTTCCTGCAGATAGTCCAGCCGCCGGGTCACCCCGGCCAAATCGCCGTAGCCGTTGCCGGTGCTGTCCTGAAAACTCTTCGGATAAATTTGGTAGATGACGCCGTTCTGCCACCAGGGGGTTGGGTTGCTCATAGATCAATACCTTTGAATCGTGACCACGAGCCTGCGCGAGCAGGCTCCTACATTCATGTTGCGTCAATTAAACCGGCAGCTCGCCGCGGGCGGCCTTGCGTTTGTAGACCATGATGGTCAGCACCAGCGGGATGACGATCGCCACCAGAATCGCCAGCGAGTAAATCAGCCAGAACTGCGGCTTGATAGACAGAATGCCCGGCAGGCCACCGACGCCGATGCCGTTGGCCATCACGCCGTCCAGGCCGCAGATAAGGCCCGCGATCGCGGAGCCGATCATCGCGCACAGCATCGGGAAGCGGTATTTGAGGTTGATGCCGTACATCGCCGGTTCGGTCACGCCGAGGTAGGCGGAGATCGCCGCCGGCACCGAGATTTCACGCTCGTTGGCCTTGCGGCTGATGATGATGATGCCGAGCACCGCCGAGGCCTGCGCGATGTTGGACAGCGCAATCAGCGGCCACACCGGGGTGCCGCCCATGCTCTGGATCATCTGCATGTCGATAGCCAGCGTGGTCTGGTGCACGCCGGTGATCACCAGCGGCGCATACAGGAAGCCGAACAGCGCGGCGCCCACTGGCGCGAAACTGCCGGTCATCACCGCTTTCACCGCCCAGGCGACGCCGTCGCCGATCATGCGGCCGAACGGCCCGATCAGCGCGTGCGCCAGGAACACCGCCAGCAGCAGCGAGACCACCGGCACTACCACCAGATAGAGATAGTCGGGAACGATCTTTTTCAGCCGGGTTTCGATCCAGCCCAGCGCCATGCCCGCCAGGATCGACGGGATCACCTGCGCCTGATAGCCCACTTTCTGGATCACGAACCAGCCGAAGTTCCACACTTCCGGCGTTTGCTGGCCGAGCAGGTAGGAGTTCATCAGCTGCGGCGACACCAGGGTGACGCCCAGCACGATGCCGAGCACCGGGGTGCCGCCCATCTTTTTCACCGTCGACCAGCAGATGGCCACCGGCAGGAACATGAAGATCGCTTCACCGAGCAGCCACAGGAAGTCGTAAACGGTTTTCCACGCCGGGTGCATCTGCGCCAGCGTTTGGCCGCCGGACATCGGGATGTCGCCGATCACGTTGCGGAAGCCGAGGATCAGACCGCCGCTGATCAGCGCCGGCAGCAGCGGGAAGAAGATCTCGGCGAAGTGGGAGATGGTGCGCTCGGTCCAGGTCATGTTCTGGCGCGCGGCCACCTTGGCCTGCTCCTTGTCGGCCTCGTTGACGCCGGTGCTGGCGATCAGCGCCTGATAGTAGTCGCCGACGTCGGTGCCGATCACCACCTGGAACTGCCCGGCGTTGGTGAAGCAACCCTTGACCATCGGCAGCTCTTCGATCTCTTTCGGTTTCGCCTTATTGGGATCGTTGAGGACGAAACGCAGCCGGGTAATGCAATGGCTGACGGTGGCGATGTTCTCGCGGCCGCCGACCAAAACAATCAGGCGATCAATATCCTGCTGTTTTACTTTGCTCATTATGGGATACCTGCAGAGGTGTTGACTGAGTAATGATCAAAGCTTAGCCACTCAGCATTTTGAATGAAATGGGAACGTTCCCGGTTTGGGGCGAGGATCACAAAATGACGAAAAATGGTCAACTTCCGATCAGGAAAGTTTGCTGGGCACCACCAGGCGGCGGATCCCCTGTTCGCCGCTGAGCTGCGCCAGCAGCTGCCGCGCGGCCAGCAGGCCGGCGCTGCCGTAGCCGAACTCCACCGACAGGGTGTCGGGGAACAGGAAGCTGAGCAGCGGGGTGTTGCCGATGGCGCATACCTGGATGGCGCGCGTCGGCTGTTGTTGCAGGTATTTGATCGCCCCCAGGGCGATGCTGTCGGAGGCGCAAATCAGCGCGCTGGTGTGCGCGTCAATCACTTCGGCGGCGTGCTGGAAACCGCTCTGGTAGCTCAGTTCGCCCAGCGTGGCGCGCGGCGTGAGCGTGAGGCGTTCACAGGCGTCGAGATAGGCCTGATAGCGGCGCTGGCCGGTGGTGGCGTCGCTGAGCTGCACCCCCAGATAGCCGATATGCCGATGCCCTTGCTGATACAGGCGATCCATCAACAGGTTCACCGCGCCGGCGTCGTCGTAGCAGACGGACGAGAAGCCGTCGTATTCGCGCACCATCACCACCATTTTTTCCTGCCACGGCTTGAGCATCGCCGCGGTCAGGCCGGTGAAGCCGAACAGGATCACGCCGTCGACGTTGCGCTGATGCAGTACGTGCAGATGCTCCTGCACCAGGCGGGTTTCGAACTGGCTCTCCATCACGATCGGATCGAAGCCTTGCTGATACAGCAGCGGCAGCATGGTGCGCACCGCCTGGTTTTCCGACGGCGAGTCGAGACGGGAAACGATGATGCCCACCACTTTGTCGCTTTGGCCGCGCATGGCGCGCGCCGACTTGGAGGGCGTAAACCCTTGCTGACGGATCACCGCTTCCACCCGTTCACGGGTTTGCGGGCTCACGCTGCCTTCATTATTCAGCACGCGTGAGACGGTGGATTTGCCTACGCCGCTCAGGCGCGCGATGTCCTTGATGGTCAGCCGGTTTTGCATGGTTTACTTTTCGTTGAGGTGGACAGGCGTAACATAAAGGCCTGTAAAACAATGCCCGTCAGCATAGCTCATTTTCCGACGCGGATCTTGATGCAAAACGGGATTGTGACATTGCGATGAACGGCCGCTCCTGCCGCTCTGTTTTTCCCTTTACCGGAGGTTATTCCCCATATGGACCCCGACCCGACTGCTTTAGACACTCACTCGGTTCTCCGGTAAAACCTCTCCGCCTGGCGCTGCTGTTTTACCGGTGAAGTACATCACGGTAACCGGTAGCGCGCGCTTCGTCGTTCGCTCCTGCTGCTGAAAAAAAGAATAAGGATCTGCGTTGGCAGAGGCTTTTTGGCGCACCCGCCATCCGCCCGGCCGATGACGATCCCCGTTTACCCGCTGCCGTGAGGCACCGGGCGACGAGGTGCGACCCATGAAACTGAAAAAACTCCCCCGTCAGCTGCTGGGCCTGTTCGCCCGCAGCCTCCCGCGCCGTTTGGTGCGCCGCGACAGCCTGCTGGACAGCGTCGGCGGCGCTGCGCGCGACATGCCGGCCGGCCTGGCGCAGCAGCGGCTGGAATGCGCCGCCGCAGAAACGATGCAACTCTTTGAGCGTTTTCACAGCCATCCGGAAGGCATCACCGCCCATGAGGCGGAACAGGTGCGCCAGCGCTGCGGCGAGAACGTCATCGACGATCAGCAGAAAGAGGCCTGGTGGCAACACCTCTGGCACTGCTACCGCAACCCGTTCAACCTGCTGCTGACCGCGCTCGGCATGATCTCTTACGCCACCGAGGATCTGACCGGCGCCTTGGTGATCGCGCTGATGGTGCTGATCTCCACGCTGCTGAATTTCATCCAGGAGGCGCGATCCAACCGGGCGGCCGACGCGCTGAAGGCCATGGTGAGCAACACCGCCACGGTGATCCGCAGCGATGCGCTCACCGGCAAGAGCGAGCACGTGGAGCTGCCGATCGCGCAGCTGGTGCCGGGCGACATCATCAAGCTGGCGGCCGGCGACATGATCCCGGCGGATCTGCGCGTGCTGTCGGCCAAGGATCTGTTCATCAGCCAGGCGGCGCTGACCGGCGAATCGCTGCCGGTGGAAAAATCCGCCGCGCCGCAGTTGCCGGCGGCCGATCCGCTCGACTGCCAGAACCTGTGCTTCATGGGCACCAACGTGGTCAGCGGCACCGCGCTGGCGATGGTGATCGGCACCGGCGGCGGCACCTATTTCGGCCAGCTGGCGCAGCGCGTCACCAGCCAGGATGAGCAGCCGAACGCCTTCCAGAGCGGCATCAGCAAGGTCAGCTGGCTGCTGATCCGTTTTATGCTGGTGATGACGCCGATCGTGCTGCTGATCAACGGCTACACCAAGGGCGACTGGTGGGAGGCGGCGCTGTTCGCGCTGTCGGTGGCGGTCGGGCTGACGCCGGAGATGCTGCCGATGATCGTCACCTCGACGCTGGCCAAAGGGGCGGTGAAGCTGTCGCGCCAGAAGGTGATCGTCAAACGTCTGGACGCCATCCAGAACTTCGGCGCGATGGACATTCTGTGCACCGACAAGACCGGCACCCTGACCCAGGACAAGATCGTGCTGGAGCGCCATACCGACGTGTTCGGCGCCAGCAGCGAGCGGGTGCTGCGCTACGCCTGGCTGAACAGCTTCTACCAGACCGGGCTGAAAAACCTGCTCGACGTGGCGGTGCTGAGCTGCGCGGAGCAAAATCAGCAGCCGCAGGCGCTGCAAAACTACCGCAAGGTGGATGAGATCCCGTTCGACTTCGTGCGCCGCCGCATGTCGGTGGTGGTGGCCAAAGACAACGAGTATCACGAGCTGGTGTGCAAGGGCGCGCTGGAAGAGATGCTGGCGATTTGCAGCCACGTGCGCCACGAAGACGAGGTGATCCCGCTCAGCGAGGCGCTGCTGGCGAGGATCCGCCGCATCACCGACGATCTCAACCAGCAGGGGCTGCGGGTGGTGGCGGTGGCCAACAAGATCCTGCCGGCGCAAACCCATGAATACGGCGTGGCGGACGAGTCGGATCTGATCCTCGAAGGCTACGTCGCCTTCCTCGATCCGCCGAAGGAAAGCACCGCGCCGGCGCTGTCGGCGCTGAAACAGAACGGCGTCACGGTGAAGATCCTCACCGGCGACAACGAGCTGGTGGCCGCCAAAGTGTGCCGGGACGTCGGGCTCGAGGCCGATCATCTGCTGCGCGGCAGCGAGATCGAGCAGATGGACGACGAGCAGCTGGCGCAGGCGGCGGCGCGCACCACGGTGTTCGCCAAGCTGACGCCGCTGCACAAGGAGCGGATCGTCAAACTGCTGCGCCGCCAGGGGCACGTGGTGGGCTTTATGGGCGACGGCATCAATGACGCGCCGGCGCTGCGCGCGGCCGATATCGGCATCTCCGTCGATTCGGCGGTGGACATCGCCAAGGAAGCGGCGGACATCATCCTGCTGGAAAAAAGCCTGATGGTGCTGGAGCAGGGGGTGATCGAAGGGCGCCGCACCTTCGCCAACATGCTGAAATACATCAAGATGACCGCCAGCTCCAACTTCGGCAACGTGTTCAGCGTGCTGATCGCCAGCGCCTTCCTGCCGTTTCTGCCGATGTTGCCGCTGCACCTGTTGATTCAGAACCTGATGTACGACATCTCGCAGATCGCCATCCCGTTCGATAACGTCGACGACGATCAGATAACCCAGCCGCAGCGCTGGAACTCCGCCGATCTGGGGCGGTTTATGGTGTTCTTTGGGCCGATCAGTTCGATCTTCGACGTGCTGACCTTCAGCCTGATGTGGTGGGTATTCAAGGCCAACACGCCGGAAATGCAGACGCTGTTCCAGTCCGGCTGGTTCGTGGAAGGGCTGCTGTCGCAAACGCTGATCGTGCACATGATCCGCACGCGCAAAATTCCGTTTATCCAGAGCCGCCCGTCCTGGCCGCTGTGCATCATGACGCTGGCGGTGATCGCCACCGGCATCGGCCTGGTGTTCTCGCCGCTGGCTGGCTTCCTGCAGCTGCAGGCGCTGCCGCTCGGTTACTTCCCGTGGCTGGTGCTGATCCTCGCCGGTTACATGGTGCTGACCCAGTGCGTGAAAGGCTGGTTCGTGCGCCGCTACGGCTGGCAATAACCCGTTCGCCCCCTCCGGCCGGGAGGGGGCAACTGTGATCCCGTCCGCTTTTTCACCGCAACGGTTGGACATCTGTTCTGTGCTAAGTCTTTATCTACAGCGTTGGCTGTTTTCCCCTGCGCCTTTCAAACCAACGCGTTGTTGTTTATCGCCTAGCGGTGGTTTGAAATTCATTGGGGATATTTTGTTTTTTTCCTCTGAGGAATTTCCGATGCACAGACCTTTCCGTTATACGCTACTGGCTTCATCGTTATGGTTTTCTTGCGGCGCGCTGGCGCAGCCGGCGGGTGATTTGCCGCTGATGCCCTGGCCGCAGCAGGTGGAAGTGACGCAACCGGCGGGCAAACTGATTTTGGATCACCGGCTGTCGTTAAGCCTCCAGGGCGATGATTTGGGCGACGCGCTGCCGCGCTGGCGCCAGCGCATCGAGTTGCAGACCGGCTGGACGCTGGCGCCGAGGGAAGAAGCAAACGGCGCGGCGATCAAGGTGGTGATCAAGGATCGGGTGGCGGCGCAGCCGCTGCCGGGCAGCGATGAGAGTTACTGGCTGCTGGTCACGCCGCAGGGCGCCACGCTGACCGCCAACACCCGCTTCGGCGCGCTGCGCGGCATGGAAACCCTGCTGCAACTGCTGCAGACCGACGGGCAAAACACCTTCCTGCCGCTGGTGGATATTCGCGACGTGCCGCGTTTTCCGTGGC
This sequence comes from Serratia ureilytica, assembly GCF_017309605.1. Taxonomy (NCBI): domain Bacteria; kingdom Pseudomonadati; phylum Pseudomonadota; class Gammaproteobacteria; order Enterobacterales; family Yersiniaceae; genus Serratia; species Serratia ureilytica. The sequence goes on along the minus strand of NZ_CP071320.1, from coordinate 4,558,525 downwards.
GCGGCGTGCTGCTGGATTCGGCGCGCCATTTCCTGCCGCTGCCGGACATTTTGCGCCAGCTTGACGGCATGGCGGCGGCCAAGCTCAACGTATTCCACTGGCACCTGACCGACGATCAGGGCTGGCGCTTCGCCTCCGAGCATTACCCCAAATTGCAGCAGCAGGCCAGCGACGGCCAGTTCTACACCCGTGAGCAAATGCAGCAGGTGGTGGCTTACGCCACGGCGCGCGGCATTCGCGTGGTGCCGGAGATCGACATGCCGGGGCACGCCTCCAGCATCGCGGTGGCCTATCCCGAGCTGATGAGCGCGCCGGGGCCGTATCGCATGGAGCGCGAGTGGGGCGTGCATAAGCCGACGCTCGATCCGACCCGCGACGAGGTTTATCAGTTTGTCGATACGATCGTCGGCGAGCTGGCGGCGATCTTCCCCGATCCTTATCTGCACATCGGCGGCGACGAAGTGGACGCCAGCCAGTGGCGAGCGTCGCCGTCGATTCAGGCGTTTATGCAGCAGAACGGGCTGGCGGATACCCATGCGCTGCAGGCCTACTTCAACCAGAAGCTGGAAAAAGTCCTCGAGAAGCACCAGCGGCAGATGGTCGGCTGGGACGAGATCTATCATCCGTCGCTGCCGCGTTCGATCGTCATTCAGTCCTGGCAGGGGCAAGACTCGCTGGGCGCCAGCGCGCAGGATGGCTATCAGGGCATTCTCTCCACCGGTTTCTATCTCGATCAGCCGCAAAGCATCGCCTATCACTACCGCAATGAAATTCTGCCGCAGCCGCTGGGGGTCGAAACGGCGGTGCAACCCGGCGAGCAGGCGCAAAGCTGGCGTTTCAGCATGCCGCGCCTGAAGGGCAGCGCGGTGGAGGGCAGTTTCACGCTGATCGAGGGCAAGCAGGGCTGGCGCGGCTTTATCGATTTCAACGGCAAATCGCGCCGCGCGGTGCACGATATCGTCTGGCGCACGCCGCAGCAGGTGACGTTCCGCGTCGATACCTGGATGGGCGACACGCGGCCGGTGTTTACGCTGCAACAGGACAAGCTCAGCGGCTATACGTTGGTCGGCAACGTGCGTTACCCCACCCAGGGCGAGAAACTGGCGGCGGCGCCGGCGGGCAAGATGCCGGTGGTGCCGGATGAGAAGGGGCAGGCCAAGATCCTCGGCGGGGAAGCGGCGCTGTGGGCGGAAAACGTGCGTGCGCCGCTGATCGATCTCAAGCTGTGGCCGCGCGCCTTTGCGGTGGCGGAGCGGCTGTGGTCGGCGCAGGACGTCACCGACGAAAGCAACATGTACCGGCGGCTGGCGGCGATCGACGCCTGGTCGGTGGTGTCGGTCGGCCTGCAGCAGCACGCGGAAACGGCGCGCGAATTCACCCGGCTGAGCAACAGCGTGCAGATCGTGCCGCTGCAGATCCTGGCCGAGGCGGTGGAACCGGCGCAGTATTACACCCGCCAGCACCTGAAGTTCCAGGCCGGCAACTATCATCAGTTCGAACCGCTGAACCGCTTTGCCGATGCGCTGCCGCCGGAGAGCGAGGCGGTGCGCGACATGCATGCGCAGGTCGCGGCTCTGCTGAAGGATAAGCGCGATAAGGCGGCGGCGCAGGCGCTGCGCGAACGGCTGCAGCGCTGGCAGGCGAACGGCGCGGCGCTGCAGACGGCGATCGCGGGCAACCGCACGCTGCGGGAGCTGGCGCCGGTGGCGCAGGACGTCGGTGCCTTGGCCGCATTGGGCTTAACGCTGCTGGATCGCCATCAGCAGGGCAAACCGCTGAGCCGGGCCGAGGCCGAGCAAGCGCAGCGCCGGCTGGATGCGGCGGCGCAGACGCGCGACGAAGTGGTGATTGCAGCGGTGTACCCGCTGGAGGCGCTGCTGCGTGGGATGCAAATGGCACCGTAAGGAGAGGTGGCGAAGAAACTGCGGGGCGTATTCCATATCTCGACATTGCGATGTGGTTGAAAGAGCAGAAACGACGGGCTGGTTGTAAAATCCAGCCCGATTTGTTCATTCAATACGGTTTACGCATTCAAGGGATTGATAATGCCGCATGTTTTTAATGTCCGATTGATTGGAGAACGCGCACTGGCTGCAGCCAATGACCTCTTTGCTGAGGCCGGGTATGGCGTCCGGGTGCAAATGATGAAGGCTGAAGATTTTGAGTGGTGCGTTGCGTTGGCTCGCCAACAACCTGAAGAGCGCCGTATTCCCTGGGCGTTGAATGGCGCCGCGTTGGACGATCCTGACGGTTTTACGTTTAGTTTTAAGATACAGGGCATCGATGACCGGCCGGCAGGCGCCTGTATCTGCCGATTTTGTCCGGCGGCTGGCGAGCAACTGGCGATGTTAAATATTGAGATGCTGCAAAACTTTCGGATTAGAGACTCGAGCCTTGATGGCAATACGCTGCGTTTTGCGCTCTATGTCGCCGTGCTCTTTATGGTGGATACGGCATGCGCAGGTTTGCGTTTAATATCGCCGATTAATACGGAGTTGGCTGATTATTATATAAATTATCATCAATTTGTTGACCTCACCGGGGGGCTCAAACAGATACTTTATCGAGATGCTGAGGCGCTTTTCCTGTGGTTCCAGGAAGGTTTTTTGCCGCCGGCCTCATAATTGAAGGTGGATGAAATTTGCGCAATAATGACGAAATGCCGGTGGGGTCACAGGAGGTTCGCATGGTGATAAAGTCAACAAAACGTCAGGTAACACAACCTGCCTCTTATGAGCTGAAGGTGTATAAATTCGGCATGGAAGGTGTAGATGCAGTGAACACCTATACATCTGAACAGATTGACCGCATAACGCCTCGCGGCAAACCGATTACGGCTTCGCGAGAAGAGGTTATCGCCGTTTTAAAACAGGCGGTAAAACAGGTTAACGCTTCATCCTCTCCAGCAGCGGAAACTCTGGGTTGTGTCCGTCGGCGCCCAGCATTCAAGTAATGTAAAAACGGCCAGTCTGCACTGGCCGTGATGCGCGTGACCGTCGATTAACGACGCACGGCGATGGCTTCGATTTCGATCTTCACGTCTTTCGGCAGACGCGCCACTTCCACGCAGGAACGGGCCGGGAACGGCGCGCTGTGCTCGGTGAAGAAGGCTTCGTACGCGGCGTTGACGGTGGCGAAGTCATTCAGGTCTTTCACGAACACGGTGGTTTTCACGATGTCGGCAACGGTCAGGCCGGCGGCTTCGACGATCGCTTTGACGTTTTCCAGCGACTGGCGCGCTTGAGCGGCGACGTCGTCGGCGACGGCGCCGGTTTTCGGATCGACCGGGATCTGGCCGGAAGTGATGATCATGCTGCCCAGATCAACGCCCTGCACGTAAGGACCAATGGCTGCCGGGGCGAGTTCAGTGCTGATGTTACGTGACATGTTTTCTCCTGATAAACCCGTTGTCTTTCACGCCGCCGCGCGGTCGGCCGCAGCGTAAAATTCGGTGGGTAGCAACGTGGGTAGAGTGATTTTCAGAGGACCCATTATAGGGCGTCACCGGGAGAATAACAGCGCCATCTCCCGGCGCCCATGCCGGGATTAGTCCGCCTGCAGCACCACCTGATGCTCGAACTCTTTTTCGCAGTAGCGGCACTTCAGGTGTACTTCACCGTCGCGCGATTTGACGCTGAAGCTCGACGCCACCGGCTCGCTGCGGCTGATGCAGTTGCCGTTCGGGCAGGTCAGCACGCCGTCGATGTGGTCCGGCAGGCTGAGGGTCAGCTTGCGCACCACTTCATAGTTGTCGATGCGGTTTACCGTGGCCTTCGGCGCGTACATCGCCAACTGGTTGGCCTGCTGCTCGGTCAGGAAGGTGTTCTCTATCTTGATCAGATCCTTGCGGCCCAGCTCGTTGGAGGGCAGGTTCAGGCCGATGGTGATGCGCTGGTCGGTGGCGGTCAGCTTGAACAGCGTCAGCAGTTTGAAACCGATCTGCGCCGGAATGTGGTCGATCACCGTGCCGCATTTGATCGCTTCGACCTGCAGTTTGTTGTCGTGAGTCATGGCGGTTCCCCCTTAAAGAGCCAAATCTGCGTTGAGCACCAGCGCCAGCAGCGCCTGACGGGCGAAGATGCCGTTGCCCGCCTGCTGGAAGTAGTAAGCGTGCGGCGTTTTATCCACGTCGGTGGCGATCTCGTCGATGCGCGGCAGCGGGTGCAGCACCTTGAGGTTGGCGCGCGCGCCGGCCAGATCTGCGGCGCGCAGCACGAACTGCGCCTTCACGTTGGCGTACTCGGACGGATCGAGGCGCTCTTTCTGCACCCGGGTCATGTAGAGAATATCCAGCTCCGGCACCACTTCTTCAATGCTGCCGTGCAGGCTGTACTCGATGCCTTTCTCTTCCAGCATTTTCAGGATGTAGGCCGGCATCGCCAGCGCGTCCGGGGCGATGAAGTAGAAGCGGTTGCCTTCGAATTTGGCCAGCGCCTGGGTGAGCGAGTGCACGGTGCGGCCGTACTTCAGGTCGCCGACCATGGCGATGCTGAGGTTGTTCAGGCGGCCCTGGGTTTCCTGGATGGTGAACAGATCCAGCAGGGTCTGGGTCGGGTGCTGGTTGGCGCCGTCGCCGGCGTTGAGCACCGGCACGTTGCCGGAGAACTCCGAGGCCATGCGCGCCGCGCCTTCCTGCGGATGGCGCATCACGATGGCGTCCACGTAGGTGCTGATCACCGAGATGGTGTCGGCCAGGGTTTCGCCTTTTTTGCCGAGCGAGGTGTTGCTGCCGTCGGCGAAACCGACCACCGAGGCGCCGAGGCGGTGCATCGAGGTTTCGAACGACAGGCGGGTACGGGTCGAGGCTTCAAAGAAGCAGCTGGCGATCACCTTGTGTTTCAACAGTTCCGGCTGCGGGTTGGCTTTCAGACCGGCGGCGGTGCGCAGCACCAGCTCCAGACCCTCGCGGCTGAGATCGTTAATAGAGATGATGTGTTTGTGATACAGCGGGTTGGCCATTTTTCACTCCTCCTCGACGCGTGCCCGTGGCGCGGGACTTTTTAAGGCAAAAAAAAGCCCCTCAATGAGGGGCTTGAAACGATCGGTTTAGCAACAGGAGAAACAACGGCAGCTGGCCGCCGATAGGCAGTCGGTTTTGTCGATTGCGGCTAACAAAACAAACGTCGTTTTTCATGCTTTCTCCTGGCAAATTGTGGCGCATTATACTCGCGCTTTTCGCCACTGCAAGCGTTAAAACGCCGTTTTTTGCCGCCCCGCAATCGATTGGCCGGCGATGGCCGCCTGCGGGCTATTTGCTGACGCGATCGTAGTAGACCATGTCGGCGTTCAGCCCCTGCTGGTAGCCTTTGACGTTGTCGCGCAGCACCACTTCGGTTTTGGCCTGATCGATAAACACGTACGGCGAACTGCGCTGCAGCTCCTGCTGCATGGCGGTGTACAGCGCGCGGCGCTTGGCCGGATCGGCTTCGGCCAGCGCCGCCAGCGTCTGCTTATTCAACTGCGGGATCTGCCAGCCGTTCAGCCCGGCCACCGTGCTGCTCTTGCCGTCGTTGTAGGCAAAGGCGCTGGCGTTGGAGTGAGCGTCGAAGTAATCCGGGATCCACAGGCGGATCGCCGCCTGATGCTGTCTGGCGCGCACGCGGGAGTAAACCTGGCTGCCCGCGGCCGGCAGCAGCTCGACCTTCACGCCGGCGGCGGCGAAGCTGCCCTGCAGCGCCTGCGCGATGGTGATGAACGGCGGTTTGTTCTCGACGTCCAGCGTAAAGGCGGCGTGGGTGATGCCCGCTTTGGCCAGGATGGCTTTCGCCTTGGCCGGATCATAGCGGAACGGGTTGGTCTCCAGCGCGCCCGGCAGCCCGACCGGCAGGAAGCTCTGGTGCACGAAGTATTGGCCCTTCAGCAGATCCTGGGTGATGCCCTGATAATCCACCAGGTAGCGCGCCGCTTCCCAGAAGGCCGGGTTGTTCAGCAGCGGATTGGCGCCGTTGCCGGTGTTGAATACCAGGTAGTTTTGCTCGGCGGACGGGATCTCCAGCACCTTAACCCCCGGCTGGTTCTTCAGCGTGTCGGTCTGGTCGGCGCCCAGTTCGCGGGCGATATCGGCGTCGCCCTGCTGGACCAGCAGGCGGCGGGTGGCCGGATCCGGCACGTTCTTGATGATGATGTTTTTCAGCTGCGGCTTGTCGCCCGGCGTCGTGAGGTTGGCGTCCAGCACGATCGCCTGATGCGGCTGATAGACGCGCATCTTGAACGGGCCGCTGCCGGCGGAGTGCATTTTCAGCCAGGCGTTGCCGAAGTCGCCGTCTTTAACGTTGGCCAGCGCCGCTTTGCTGTCGACGATCGAGGCGATCGGCGTCGAGAGGATATTCAGCGCTACCGCCGGGCTGACGTCCGCCGTCCAGCGCAGCTGCACGGTATGGTCGTCGATCTTCTTCAGCTGCGCGTCGATGTTGTCCGGCTGCCAGCCGAGCACGTTGAGGATGAATGCCGGCGACTTGTTCATCTTCACTGCGCGGCGGTAGGAGAAGATCACGTCGTCGGCGGTCAGCGGGTTGCCGGAGGCGAACGCCGCCTGCGGCCGCAGTTTCACCGTCAGCGTTTTGGCCGCCGCATCGCTCTGCCAGCTTTCCGCCAGCACCGGCGCCACCTTGGCCGGATCGGCGCGATCCGCCTGCACCAAGCGCTGGTACAGGCTGGGCACCGTCTGGATGCTGGAGAGTTCGTTGGCTTCCGCCGGATCGAGGCTGACGATGTCATCCAGCGATTGCACCACCACCAGCGTATTCGGCGGCGTGGCGGCTAACGCGGCGGCGGGCAGGGCGGCGAGCAGGAACAGCGGCAAGAGTTTGGTTTTCATCGATGTGTATCCCCTGAAGGCGCCGCAAGGCGGCGCTGCGAACGGTTTGTTATCGTTGGTTTTTACGGCGCGGGCGCCATCGGCCTGTCACGGTAGAACCTTTGTCCGCGGCGGGCAAAGGCCAATGCGCTATTTGATATTCCAGGAATATATTAGCCGCCCTGGCCGGGGGCGCCAGGGCGGAGGGGGAGGCGTGTCAGAGCGTTGCGCTCAGCGTGGCGACCAGCACCGCCTTGATGGTATGCAGCCGGTTTTCCGCCTGATCGAACACCACGCTGTGCGCCGACTCGAACACCTCGTCGGTCACTTCCATGCCGCCGTGCAGATCGTACTGCTGCGCCATCTGCTTGCCGAGCGTGGTTTGGTCGTCATGGAACGCCGGCAGGCAGTGCAGGAACTTCACGTTCGGGTTGCCGGTCAGTTTCAGCATCGCCATGTTGACCTGATACGGCCGCAGCAGCGCGATACGCTCCCGCCAGGTCTCTTTCGGTTCGCCCATCGACACCCACACGTCGGTGTAGAGGAAATCGGCGTCTTGCACCCCTTCGGCGATGTCTTCGGTCAGGGTGAGTTTCGCGCCGGTTTGCTGCGCCAGCGCCTGGCATTCGGCCACCAGCTCCGGCTGCGGCCAACAGGCCTTCGGCGCCACCAGCCGCAGATCCATGCCCACCAGCGCGGCGGCTTCCAGCAGCGTGTTGCCCATGTTGTTGCGCGCGTCGCCGACGTACGCCAGCTTCACTTCGTTCAGCGCCTTGCCCGGCAGGTGTTCCTGCACGGTGAGCAGATCCGCCAGCAATTGGGTAGGGTGGAACTCGTCGGTCAGGCCGTTCCACACCGGCACGCCGGCGTGCTGCGCCAGGGTTTCCACCAGCGCCTGGCCGTAGCCGCGGTACTGAATACCGTCGTACAGGCGGCCCAGCACCCGGGCGGTGTCTTTCATCGACTCTTTATGGCCGATCTGGCTGCCGCTCGGGCCGAGGTACGTGACCTGCGCGCCCTGATCGAATGCGGCAACTTCGAAAGAGCATCGCGTGCGGGTCGAGTCTTTTTCGAAGATGAGCGCAATGTTTTTGCCCTGCAGCCGGCGCTGTTCCCGCCCCTGCTTCTTGGCCTGCTTCAGATCGGCCGCAAGCCGCAGCAGCGCCTGCAGCTCGGCGGGGGTGAAATCCATTAACCTCAGAAAGTGACGTTGGTAGAACGCATTGCCGGTGCTCATAGTCCGATTCCCTGATTGCTTAATTGAATTAAAATTCACTTTATATGTATGAATATTCAATTTCAACCCCAGTGAGGAAATCTTTCACGTTTATCGTGGAAGCAATGTCGGCGGTGTGTGAAAATAGAAGGAATGAAGGCCATTTGACTTGAGGATATAGGCATGGCAAACCGCGAATTGCTGGAAGAACAACGTGAAGAGACTCGCCTGATCATCGAAGAGCTGCTGGAAGACGGCAGCGATCCGGACGCGCTCTACACCATCGAGCACCATCTGTCCGCCGAGAAATTTGAGGTTCTGGAGCAGGCCGCCGTTGAAGCCTTCAAGCTGGGCTACGAAGTGACCGACGCCGAAGAGCTGGAAGTGGAAGACGGTTCGCTGGTGATGTGCTGCGACGTGATCAGCGAAGTCGGCCTGAACGCCGAACTGATCGACGCCCAGGTTGAGCAGCTGGTGGCGCTGGCGGAACGCTGCGGCGTCAACTACGACGGCTGGGGCACCTACTTCGAAGATCCGAACGGTGAAGACGGTGAGGATGACGAAGACGGCGACTACATCGACGAAGACGACGACGGTAAACGCCACTAATTAACCCCGCTTATTCACATGGGCCGGTTCTCGCCGGCCCCTGATATCCCCGTCGTCTTTCAAGCTGCAGCGTTGTTGGCTGCACTCCCTCACCCCAGTCACTTACCTGAGTAAGCTCCTGGGGATGAGTGAGCTGGCCGCCTGGCTGCAACTTGAAATACATAGGGCAATGACGCCATGACATACCAATCCCTGTTAGCCCCGATTTTAAGCTTCCTGCACTGTGAAACCCCCGATGCCTGGATTGACGCCGCGCGCCGTCCGGAAAACCTGCAGCTATTGCTGACCGACCACCTGGTGTGTGAGCTGAAGGCCGCGCAGACCGGCATGTGGCTGATCCGCCGTTACGTGGCGGACAAAGAGAGCGGCGACGCGCTGTTGGCGCTACTGCGCCCTTACGAGGCGTTTCTGCACGAGGCGCAGGGCGCGCCGGACACGCTGTTCCGCCAGGGCCAGTTCACCCGCAAGATCCTGCCGAAAAACGGCTCGGCCTACGGCCAGGATCTGGCGGATCGCATGGTGCTGTTGATCAAGGAAGAGCTGCATCACTTCTCGCAGGTGCTGGAGATCATGCAGGCGCGCGGGATCCCGTATCGCAAGATCACCGCCAGCCGCTACGCCAAGGGCATGATCCGCGAGATCCGTACCCACGATCCGGCGACGTTGATCGACAAACTGATCTGTGGCGCCTACATCGAAGCGCGATCCTGCGAACGCTTCGCCAAGCTGGCGCCACACCTGGACGATGAGCTGAACCGCTTTTACGTCTCGCTGCTGCGATCCGAAGCGCGCCATTATCAGGACTACCTGACATTGGCCGAGCAGCTCGCCGGCGGCGACATCAGCGAACGGGTGGCGCATTTCGGCCGCCTCGAAGCTGAATTGATCCTGTCGCCGGACAGCGAACTGCGCTTCCACAGCGGCGTGCCCGCCGCCGCCTGAGGTTGAGGCGCGCCCTTACTGCGGCGCGCCCAGCAGCAGATCCACCGCCTTTTCCGCCAGCATGATGGTCGGCGCATTGGTGTTGCCGCTGGTGAGCTGCGGCATCACCGAGCAGTCGATCACCCGCAGCCGTTCAAAACCGTGCACCCGCAGCTGCGGATCGGTCACCGCGTCCTGGGGCGACGGCCCCATGCGGCAACTGCCCACCGGGTGATACACCGTCTTGCAGAAGTTGCGCACGAACTCCTCCAGCTGCGCTTCGTCGCGCGTCCACTCCGGCTGCGGCATCAGCAGATCCTTGATCAGCGGCTTCAGCGCCGCGGTTTGCAGGAAATCCAGACCGAATTTCACCGCGCGCACGCTGCCGGCCAGATCGTCCGGGTGGCCGAGGTAGTTGGCGTGCAGCTTGACCGGATCGCGCGGGTTGCTGCTGCGCAGCAGCACTTCGCCGCGCGCCTTCGGCTGCAGATAGCCGACCTTGAGCGTGAAGCCGTGAATGTTCGGCAGCGGCTCGCCGGGCACGTCGTCCCAGCTGTCGAGCATCGGCAGGAAGTGGATCTGCACGTCCGTGCGGCCATCGCCCCGGCTGTCGGTGAAGGCGGCGCCTTCCAGCACGTTGGACGAAAGCACCCCGCTGCGAAACGCCAGCCACTGTGCGCCGTGGCTCAGCGCCTGCAGGCCGCGATCGGCGCCGAACAGGCTGATCGGCTCGCGGGTGCTGACGTTGATCGACATGTGCAGGTGGTCGTGGAAGTTTTTGCCCACCGGCAGATCCGCCCGCACCTCGATGCCCAGCTGCTGCAGGTGGTCGCGCGGGCCGATGCCGGACAGCATCAGCAGCTTCGGCGAACCGACCGCGCCGGCGCTGACGATCACCTCTTTGGTGGCGCGCGCGGTCACTTCCACGCCGCCGTTCTGGCTGTAAACCACGCCGGTGGCGACGTTGCCCTCGAAGGTCAGCCGGTGCGCCAGGGCGTTCAGTTTCACCACCAGCCGCCGTTCGTCGCGCACCGCCTTCAGGTAGGTGCGGGCGGTGCTGGCGCGTTCGCCGTTGTGGGTGGTGGTTTGGTAGAAACCGACGCCGTGCTGGCTGTCGCCGTTGAAGTCGTTGCGATAGGGCAGGTTCAACTCCTGGCCGGCGCGGATAAACGCCATGCTCAGCGGGTGGCGGTAGCGGTTCTCGCTGACCGGCAGCAGCCCTTCGGCGCCGTGGTAGTCGTCGGACAGGCTTTCGTTGGCCTCGGCGCGTTTGAAGTAGGGCAGCACCTCCCGGTAGCTCCAGCCGGCGCAGCCGTAGCGCTCGGCCCAGTCGTCGTAATCTTGCGGCTGGCCGCGCAGGTAGATCATGCCGTTGACCGAGCTGCTGCCGCCCAGCACTTTGCCCTGCGCGATCTGCATGCGGCGGTTATTGGCGTGCGGTTCCGGTTCCGTCTCGTAGGGCCAGCTCTTTTTGGCGATGATCTTGGCCACGCCGGCCGGCATCTTGATAAACAGGTTATTGTCGTCGCCGCCGGCTTCCAGCAGCAGCACCCGCGCCTGGGTGCGGCGGATCAGCTGCGCCGCCAGCACGCAGCCGGCGGAACCGGCGCCGACGATGATGTAATCAAAGGTATTTTCCGACATGACAGCTCTCCGTGCGCGATTGGGATACTGGCAGAGTAGCGCGGGGGAGCAAGCGGTCAATTTACGATCGTTAATTTATTAACGAACTTCACATTAAATTTACATCGCGGTTTTTAACGTCAGTTTATCTGCTTGAAAAACGGCGTTATAGCGAGTTTTACTGATTGATTGCGATATTAATAAAAAAGGCGCAGCAAGCTGCGCCCTGATGGAGAGGCGGGACGATTACAGCGTTTTCAGCATGGTGACTTCGCAATCGACGTGGCCGGTGGCGCCCATCGCGTGGTCGATGTGTTCGAAACCCAGGTGTTCGTACAGCGCAACGGCCTGCGTCAGGCTGGCGGTGGTCTCGAGGTAACAACAGCGGAAGCCGTGCTGGCGGGCGAAATCCAGCGCCTGCAGCGCCAGGCGTTTCGCCAATCCCTTGCCGCGCAATACCGGCAGGAAATACATCTTCTGCAATTCGCAAATATCGTCTGCGCCGCCCTGCAGCGGCGCGATGCCGCCGCCGCCGGCGACCTGGCCGTCCACCTCGATCACCCAGTAAGCGCTGCGCGGCAGGCTGTAGAGCTGATACAGGGCGTCCAGATTGGGATCGGAGACGGTATAGCCTTTATCCGCCGTCAGGCCGTGCTCGGCGGAGACTTCGCGAATGACGTGAGCAATGGCGGCATTGTCTTCCGCCGTGATGGGGCGCACCAGCAGGCGCGCCGGGGTTGCTGTTGTCATGTTTACACTCGCCATTGAAAGAGACCACGTTCGTTTTTCGTTTTTATCGCAGCACGAAACGCGCCGGGGATTATTTCCCGGCGGCGTCCCTGCAGCAGTAATATCTTGTAATAACATCTAACCCGGCCCGGATGCAACGGCGATAAAAAAACAGCGGGGAAGACCCCGCTGTTTTTCAGGCGTTGGCGTGAGCCGGTGGATTACAGCGCGGCGATGGTCGCCTGCTGTTCCTGCAGCTTCACTTTGCCTTCTTTGCAGGCCGCCAGGCGATCGCGTTCTTTGGCGACCACCGCTTCCGGCGCGCGCGCCACGAAGCCTTCGTTCGCCAGCTTGCCTTCGATCGCGGCGATTTCCGCATCCAGTTTGCCCATCTCTTTGGCCAGACGCGCGATCTCGGCGTCCTTGTCGATGAAACCGGCCATCGGGATCAGCAGCTCAGCGCCGTCCACCAGCTTGGTGACGGAGACCGGGCCTTTCTCACCGGCCGGCAGCAGCGCGATGGATTCCAGGCGCGCCAGACGGGCGATAAAGCTCTGGTTCTCCTGCACGCGGCGCTGGGCGTCGGCGCTGCAGTTGCGCAGCAGCACGTCGAGCGCTTTGCTTGGCGCGATGTTCATCTCGGCGCGGATGTTGCGCACGGCGATGATGGTTTGTTTGATCCACTCCAGATCGTTCAGCGCCTGTTCGTCTTCCAGCGCGGCGTCGTAGGCCGGGAACGGCTGCAGCATGATGGTGTCTGCGGTCGTGCCGGTCAGCGGCTTCACGCGCTGCCAGATGGTTTCGGTGATGAATGGAATGATCGGGTGCGCCAGGCGCAGCAGCGCTTCCAGCACGGTGATCAGCGTGTGGCGGGTGCCGCGCTGTTCCGCTTCGCTGCCGTTGCTCACCACCGGCTTGGTCAGCTCCAGATACCAGTCGCAGAACTGGTTCCAGGTGAATTCGTACAGGATGTTGGCCGCCAGATCGAAGCGGTAGGTGTCCAGCGCTTCGCGGTAGGCTTTCACCGTGCGGTTGAATTCGGCCAGGATCCAGCGATCCGCCAGCGACAGCACTTTCTCGCCGCCGTTAAAGCCGCAGTCGTGCGCTTCGGTGTTCATCAGCACGAAGCGGCTGGCGTTCCACAGCTTGTTACAGAAGTTGCGGTAGCCTTCCAGGCGCTTCATGTCCCAGTTGATGTCGCGGCCGGTCGAGGCCAGCGCCGCCAGGGTGAAGCGCAGGGCGTCGGTGCCGTGCGGCTCGATGCCGTTCGGGAACTGTTTCTCGGTGCGCTTGCGGATTTTCTCCGCCAGCTGCGGCTGCATCATGTTGCCGGTGCGTTTTTCCAGCAGATCTTCCAGCGAGATGCCGTCGACCATGTCCAGCGGATCGATCACGTTGCCTTTCGACTTGGACATCTTCTGGCCTTCGTCGTCGCGGATAAGGCCAGTCATGTAGACGGTCTTGAACGGCACCTGCGGCTTGCCGTTTTCATCCTTGATGAAGTGCATGGTCAGCATGATCATGCGCGCGATCCAGAAGAAGATGATGTCGAAGCCGCTGACCATCACGCTGGTCGGGTGGAAGGTTTTCAGCGCCTCGGTCTGCTCCGGCCAGCCCAGGGTAGAGAAGGTCCACAGGCCGGACGAGAACCAGGTGTCCAGTACGTCTTCGTCCTGGGTCAGCACCACGTCGGCGCCCAGGTTGTTCTCGCTGCGCACTTCTTCTTCGCTGCGGCCCACGTAGACTTTGCCGTTCACGTCGTACCAGGCCGGGATGCGGTGGCCCCACCACAGCTGACGCGAGATGCACCAGTCCTGGATGTCGCGCATCCAGCTGAAGTACATGTTTTCGTACTGCTTCGGCACGAACTGGATGTCGCCCTGTTCGACCGCTTCCACCGCCACTTTGGCCAGCGGCGCGGTGCGCACGTACCATTGGTCGGTCAGCATCGGCTCGATCACCACGCCGCCGCGGTCGCCGTAAGGCACCGTCAGGTCGTGCGGTTTGATCTCGTCCAGCAGGCCCAGATTATCGAAGGCGGCAACCACCGCTTTACGCGCCGCGAAACGCTCCAGGCCGCGGAACTCGGCTGGGATCTCGTTGCAGTAGTCGGTGCAGACTTCGCCCAGGGTGTTGAACACTTCTGCTTCCTGACGGATGTCGCCGTCGAAGGTCAGAATGTTGATCATCGGCAGGCCGTGGCGTTTGCCGACTTCGTAGTCGTTGAAATCGTGCGCCGGGGTGATCTTCACGCAGCCGGTGCCTTTTTCCATATCGGCGTGTTCGTCGCCGACGATGCGGATGCGGCGGCCGACCAGCGGCAGAATGATCTCTTTGCCGATCAGGTCTTTATAGCGCGGATCTTCCGGGTTGACCGCCACGCCGGTATCGCCCAGCACGGTTTCCGGACGGGTGGTGGCGACCACCAGGTAGTCTTTGCCCTCGGCGGTTTTCGCGCCGTCGGCCAGCGGGTAGCGCAGGTGCCACATGGAACCTTTGGATTCGCGGTTTTCCACTTCCAGATCGGAGATGGCGGTGCGCAGCTTCGGATCCCAGTTCACCAGGCGCTTGCCGCGGTAGATCAGGTCTTCTTTGTGCAGACGGACAAACACTTCGCGCACCGCGTTCGACAGGCCTTCGTCCATGGTGAAGCGCTCGCGCTCCCAGTCCACGGAGTTGCCCAGACGGCGCATCTGACGGGTGATGGTGCCGCCGGATTCCGCCTTCCACTGCCAGATTTTGTCGATGAACGCGTCACGGCCGTAGTCGTGGCGGGTTTTGCCTTCTTCCGCAGCGATCTTGCGCTCCACCACCATCTGGGTAGCGATGCCGGCGTGGTCGGTGCCCGCCTGCCACAGGGTGTTTTTACCCTGCATGCGCTGATAGCGAATCATGGTGTCCATGATGGTCTGCTGGAACGCGTGGCCCATGTGCAGGCTGCCGGTGACGTTCGGCGGCGGGATCATGATGCAGAAGCTTTCCTGGCTGGTGTCGCCGTTCGGCTTGAAGTAACCCTGACTCTCCCAGTGATCGTACAGCTTCTGTTCGATCTGTTTTGGGTCGTATGCGGTGTCGAGCTGACTGTTTGTCTTTTCCATTCTTTATCGTATTCAGTGAGTTGGCGGCGTAGCCGTGGTCAAATGGAAGCCGACGCTGCGATAGGCCTTGTAACGGTCGCGCGCCAACTGTTTCAGAGTGTCTTCGTAAGGAACGAAGTCTACCACTTCATGGAAAGCGGTAGCAAAATCGGCAAACTGCGGCAGCAGGGCGATCAGCAGATCGCGCGGGGCGTTGCCGCGCTTGCCGGGCCAGCACAGTTCCACCGGCGCGCCGTAGTGCGGCCCTTCGCCGGCCAGGTTGTGCGGCACGAATTCATGCGGCTCGCGCTGCCACAGCGCTTCGTCCAGCCGCTGGGCCTGCTCCTGGCTCTCGCAGGCGATCAGCACCCGCTTGCCGGAACGGAAGCCGCTGGCGGCAACGGCGCAGGCCACGGCCTCATGGGCGCTGAGCGCGCCTGACGGTTCCGCGTTGTCGAGCAAATAAAACGTCGCCTGTTTCATTAAGGATCCACCGCTGCCGATAAAAAAATGTAGGGGCACAGCATGCTGTGCCCCTTGGGATTATACCTGAATTACCGCTCAGATTTAATCGTCGCCGTTCAGGCCTGCGCGGTTTAATAGGAACTGCGACAGCAGCGCCACCGGGCGGCCGGTCGCGCCCTTGGCTTTACCGGAGCGCCAGGCGGTGCCGGCGATATCCAGGTGCGCCCAGGTGTACTTGCGGGTGAAGCGCGACAGGAAGCAGGCGGCGGTGATGGCGCCGCCAGGGCGGCCACCGATGTTCGCCATGTCGGCGAAGTTGGAGTCCAACTGCTCGTAGTACTCGTCGGCCATCGGCAGGCGCCAGGCGCGGTCGCCGGCCTGCTCGGAAGCGCCCAGCAGCTCGTGCGCCAGCGGGTTGTGGTTCGACATCAGGCCGGTGATGTGGTGGCCCAAGGCGATCACGCAGGCGCCGGTCAGGGTGGCGATGTCGATCACCAGCTCCGGCTCGAAGCGCTCGACGTAGGTCAGGGTGTCGCACAGCACCAGGCGGCCTTCGGCGTCGGTGTTGAGCACCTCGACGGTCTGGCCGGACATGGTGGTCAGCACGTCGCCCGGACGATACGCCCGGCCGCCCGGCATGTTTTCACAGCCGGCCAGCACGCCGATCACGTTCAGCGGCAGGTTCAGCTCCGCCACCACGCGCATCACGCCGTACACGGTCGCCGCGCCGCACATGTCGTATTTCATCTCGTCCATGCCGTCGGCCGGTTTAATCGAGATGCCGCCGGAGTCGAAGGTCAGCCCTTTGCCTACCAGCACGATCGGCTTAGCGTCCGGATTTGGGTTGCCCTTATATTCCATCACCGACATCAATGATTCATTCTGCGAACCGGCGCCGACCGCCAGATAGGCGTTCATGCCCAGCTCTTTCATCTGCTGTTCGCCGATGACGCGGGTGGTGATGTTAGTGCTGAAGGCGTCCGCCAGTTGGCGGGCCTGCGAGGCCAGGTAGCCGGCGTTACAGATGTTCGGCGGCATGTTGCCGAGATCTTTGGCCGCCTTGATGCCGGAAGCCACCGCCAGGCCGTGCTGGATGGCGCGCTCGCCGCTGGTGAGCTCACGGCGGGTCGGCACGTTGAACACCATTTTGCGCAGCGGACGACGCGGCTCCACCTTGTTGCTTTTCAGCTGATCGAAGGTGTAGAGCGTCTCTTTGGCGGTTTCCACCGCCTGACGCACTTTCCAGTAGGTGTTGCGGCCTTTCACGTGCAGCTCGGTCAGGAAGCAGACCGCTTCCATCGAGCCGGTGTCGTTGAGGGTATTGATGGTTTTCTGGATCACCTGCTTGTATTGGCGCTCATCGAGCTCGCGCTCTTTGCCGCAGCCGATCAGCAGGATGCGCTCGGAGAGAATGTTGGGCACATGGTGCAGTAGCAGCGTCTGCCCGACCTTGCCTTCCAGTTCGCCACGGCGCAGCAATGCGCTGATATAACCATCACTGATTTTGTCGAGTTGTTCTGCGATAGGGGACAGGCGGCGCGGTTCGAAAACGCCGACTACAATACAGGCACTGCGCTGTTTTTCCGGGCTACCGCTTTTTACACTGAACTCCATGCACTCTCCTGAATCTTAAAGACAAAGGCGGACGCTACGGCTAGAATAACCGACTCCGTAACGATCTCCTGCCATTTGAGTTAACGGATTATGTTAACCTGAACGGCATAAATTGCTCTGTTTTGGCGACTATAAGCAAGTTCCTATAGGACACCCAAACGGCTTGATGTTGTAATACTATTTTAGCTGTGAAGGTTGCCATATGATGAGAATAAATGGCGGATTAACGATGAAATTATCGATTTTCCTGCAAAAAGACAAGTTTTCACAGGCGTAATAAGCGTGATCATCATAAGATATCTGGTACGGGAAACGCTCAAGAGCCAAATCGCCATCCTGTTTATCCTGCTTCTGATCTTCTTTTGTCAGAATTTGGTCAGGGTGTTGGGCGACGCGGTGGACGGCAATATCCCGACAAACTTAGTACTCTCTCTGCTCGCGTTGGGCGTGCCGAAAATGGCGCAGCTCATCCTGCCTTTGAGCCTGTTTCTCGGCTTGCTGATGACGCTTGGGCGGTTGTATACCGAGAGCGAAATCACCGTCATGCACGCCTGCGGGCTGGGTAAACGCACCCTGATTATCGCCGCCATGATCCTGGCGCTGCTCACTTCTGCGATCGCGGCGGTGAACGTATTTTGGGCCGGCCCCTGGGCCTCGCGCTATCAGGACGTGGTGGTGAACGAAGCCAAGGCCAACCCGAGCATCGCCGGGCTGGCGGAAGGGCAGTTCAAACCCTCGCAGGACGGCAACGCGGTGCTGTTTATCGGCAACGTGAAGGGCAGCACCTTCAACGACGTGTTCCTGGCGCAGCTGAGGCCGAACGGCAACCAACGTCCGTCGGTGGTGGTGGCCGAGCACGGCAACATCGTGCAGCAGAAAGACGGCTCGCAGGTGGTGACGCTCGACAAGGGCACCCGCTTTGAAGGCACCGCGCTGCTGCGCGACTTCCGCATTACCGACTTCACCGACTACAAGGCGGTGATTGGCCACCGCACCGTGGCGGCGGACAACACCGAATCCGAACAGATGTCGATGCAGACGCTGTGGGAATCCGACGATCCGGACGCGCGCGCCGAATTCCACTGGCGCCTGACGCTGGTGGTGTCGGTGGCGTTGATGGCGCTGCTGGTGGTGCCGCTCAGCGTGGTGAACCCGCGTCAGGGCCGCGTGCTGAGCATGCTGCCGGCCATCCTGCTGTACCTGATCTTCTTCCTGCTGCAGACCTCGCTGCGCTCCAACGCCGGCAAGGGCAAGCTGGATCCGATGCTGTGGCTGTGGCTGGTTAACGGCGTTTACTTCGCGCTGGCGCTGGCGCTGAACCTGTGGGATACCGTGCCGATGCGCAAGCTGCGCGCACGCCTGAGAGGAGCGGCCTGATGTTTGGCGTATTAGACCGTTATATCGGTAAAACGATTTTCAACACCATCATCATGACGCTGTTCATGCTGGTGTCGCTGTCCGGCATCATCAAGTTCGTCGATCAGCTGCGCAAGGTCGGCCAGGGCGAATACACTGCGCTGAGCGCCGGCATGTACACCCTGCTGAGCGTGCCGAAAGACATCGAGACTTTCTTCCCGATGGCGGCGCTGCTCGGTGCGCTGCTCGGCCTGGGCCAGCTGGCGACGCGCAGCGAACTGGTGGTGATGCAGGCTTCCGGCTTCACCCGCCTGCAGATCGCCGGCTCGGTGATGAAAACCGCCATTCCGCTGGTGCTGCTGACCATGGCGATCGGCGAGTGGGTGGCGCCGCAGGGCGAGCAGATGGCGCGCAACTACCGCGCCCAGCAGATGTACGGCGGCTCGCTGCTCTCCACCAAGAGTGGGCTGTGGGCGAAGGACGGCAACGACTTCATCTACATTGAGCGCGTCTCCGGCGATAAAGAACTCTCCGGCGTCAACATCTACCACTTCAACGATCAGCGTCGCCTGGAGACGGTGCGCTATGCCGCCACCGCCAGCTTCGAGAACGGCCTGTGGCAGCTTTCGCAGGTGGACACCTCGGATCTGACTAACCCGAAACAGGTGACCGGCACCCAGACGCTGACCGGCGAATGGAAAACCAACCTGACCCCGGACAAGCTGGGCGTGGTGGCGCTGGATTCGGATTCGCTCTCCATCAGCGGGCTGCACAACTATGTGAAGTACCTGAAGCAGAGCGGCCAGGAATCCAACAAATACCAGCTCAACATGTGGCGAAAAATCTTCTCGCCGCTGTCGGTGGCGGTGATGATGCTGATGGCGCTGTCGTTCATCTTCGGCCCGCTGCGCAGCGTGCCGATGGGCATCCGCGTGGTGACCGGCATCAGCTTCGGCTTCCTGTTCTACGTGTTGGATCAGATCTTCGGCCCGCTGAGCATGGTTTACAGCATGCCGCCGGTGCTGGGGGCACTGCTGCCGAGCATGCTGTTCCTGCTGATCAGCGTGTATATGCTGCTCAAACGCAAGTAGCGGAGCGAGCAGTATGGGAAAAGGCGTGGCCGCGGGGCCGCGCCTTTTTTGTGGGTGCGGCATGCCCCCGGTTAACCACTCCCCCGACCTGTCGCTTTTCGTCGTGCTATAGTCAACCCTGCGGCATGCGGATAGAGGGAGCGGGCAGTCAATGGAAGACGAATACAATCTCAGCAATATCATCGGCAAGCGCCTGGAAGCGGCGTTGGGGGAGTTGGGCGAGCTCCTGTGGGCGTATGTGGTGTTATCCAAAAAAGACATTTCCTGCATTTTTGGCGTCACCAACTACCCGACTGAATGGGTCAACAAGTATCAAGAGCAGGGGTTGCAGTACATTGATCCGGTGGTGATTACCGCCCGCAACCGCCTGACCCCCTTCGCCTGGGACGAGCAAATCATGGCCGACTCAGGGCTGCATTTTCCCGAACTGTTCGAGCAGGCCCGCGAGTTTGGCGTGACGCACGGCTATACCTTCGTATTGCACGATTACAACAACAATCTCGTCACGCTTTCCTTTGCCTTCAGCGCAGAACAGAAAGCGGAAATCATCCCGGCGCTCATCGAACGCAAAGGTGAAATCTCGGTATTGCTGGCCTCAATCCATGAGTCGTATCTGGCACTGGCCCCACCGTCAGATAAAAACGCCGCAGCGCTGGAGGGCAACGCCCGCTTTACCGACAGGGAAAACGAAATCCTCTATTGGGCCAGCGTGGGTAAAACCTACCAGGAAACGGCGATGATCCTGGGCATAAAGACCGGCACCATCAAGTACCATATGTCCAACGTCGTCAAAAAGTTGGGGGTAACGAATGCCCGACATGCCGTGCGCCTGGGGATGGAACTGCGGCTGATTAAACCGGTGGATGGATAGGCTGCTCGCTCACGGCAGCTTTCGAACCGGGAAATGACGGGCGTTAATCGGTATTGAGTGGGCAGCGTGGCGGCTCACGAGAGGGAAGTAATACAGCACCGGCCCTGATTTCTACGATGTGAAATAATAACCTGCATGAACTGATAAAGGTCTAGTAAGGGACTGTACTTTAGTCTAACTAGTTTCTCACCCCTTAAGGCGATACACTTTCCCGGTAATGTTTTGATAAAAAATATAAAAAAAAACCTGACCGCGTAGGTCAGGCTGCCAATATTGGCCAACACCAGGGAAAATTTTCTTACATCATCTTAAAGCTATTAACTCTGCAGAGGCAAGTGTTCTCTGCTGGTTTTTACGCCTTGAGTTGCTATTTTGTTACGTATGTACGCTATTTTCTGGTGATTTTAGATAACCCCCCATCTAACCGAAATAGCGCCTCTCCCCTGAAGGCAGCATTCCGCTTCTTTATTTCCCGTTTGATATTCATTAATGAAAAAATAGTGTTCTCGGAATGTTGCGCAACCTCATTCTTTATTCGCTGACACATTGGCGTGCAATTATTTGCAGCATTGCCATTACGGCTGGGGATTATTTTGTTTTTGCCAGGCGCAGGGTGAGACAGTGGCGATGGGGGAGGCAGGTGCTACCTTCCGCGTGGCGGGCTCCTGAACCTGTTTCGCTAGTTGGGCGAGCGGCTCTGGCTAGTGAGAGTGAGTGGCGTACGGCACAGGAGCTATCATTGTGCTGTGCAACGATGCTGAAACCTGGGATCGGATGGTATTGCGTGAGTGTGGCGCCTTATCCTGGATGCTCGTTGCAACAGCCTGCTCACCATTAACAGGGTTGTGAAGGGCGTGGAGCGAGAAGACGGGGCGGGCAAACGCGCCCTGCGGCGGTTTTTTCGACACTTAACTCATTGAACAACGGATAAGTGTTGCGTGCTGGTCGCGGGAAGGTATAATTCACCCGTTTTCCGCATACTACTTCAGTGCCGAAGTGGCGAAATCGGTAGACGCAGTTGATTCAAAATCAACCGTAGAGATACGTGCCGGTTCGAGTCCGGCCTTCGGCACCATTAGTACTTACAAGACCATCCGAAAAAGTCCGCCAAACCCTTTAAAATCAATGCTTTCAGCGGTTTTTATGTCCTGAGTCGTCCGAGGTAGTCCGTGAAATCCGGATGTCATTGGGGGCATAATTGGGGCATCTTAACTTCTGACCTGCTCCCCGTTGATTAATACACACCGATGTTAGTAATGTCTTCATAAGCCACATGAGGACATCCCCATGAAGAAGCGTTTTTCCGACGAACAGATCATCAGTATCCTCCGCGAGGCTGAAGCCGGGGTTTCTGCCCGTGAGCTCTGCCGTAAGCATGCCATTTCCGACGCCACCTTTTACACCTGGCGTAAGAAGTATGGCGGTATGGAGGTGCCCGAGGTTAAGCGCCTGAAGTCATTTGAGGAAGAGAACGCCAGGCTCAAGAAGCTGCTTGCCGAAGCCATGCTGGATAAGGAGGCGCTTCAGGTGGCTCTGGGGTGAAAGTACTGACGACAGGCCAGAAGCGGGAAGCCGTGGTGTTGATGTGTAATGCGACCGGTCTGTCGCAACGTCGGGCCTGCAGGCTGACAGGTTTGTCCCTGTCGACCTGCCGTTATGATGCTCAGCGTCCGGCTGCTGATGCACATTTATCAGGGCGTATTACTGAGCTGGCGCTTGAACGCAGACGTTTTGGTTATCGGCGCATCTGGCAGTTGCTGCGTAGGGAGGGGCTTCACGTCAATCACAAGCGGGTATACCGTATTTACCACCTTAATGGACTGAGCGTAAAACGCAGACGAGGCCGTAAAGGGCTGGTGACCGAACGGTTTCCGCTTCTGCGCCCGGATGCACCGAACCTTACATGGTCGATGGATTTCGTTATGGACGCACTGGCCAACGGTCGCAGGATCAAGTGCCGGACCTGTGTGGATGATTTCACGAAGGAGTGTCTGACGATCACCGCTGCTTTCGGTATTTCAGGCGTTCAGGTCACGCGTATTCTGGACAGCATCGCGTTGTTTCGGGGGTATCCGACGACAATAAGAACCGATCAGGGCCCGGAATTTACCTGCCGCGCGCTCGATCAATGGGCCTTTGAGCATAGTGTGGAACTACGGCTTATCCAGCCAGGTAAGCCAACGCAGAACGGATTTATTGAGAGTTTTAACGGACGCTTTCGCGATGAGTGTCTGAATGAACACTGGTTCAGCGATATTCTTCATGCCCGGAAAACGATTAATGACTGGCGGCAGGATTATAACGAGTGCCGTCCCCATTCATCGCTGGATTACCAGACACCAGCTGAATTCGCAACGGACTGGCGAAACAGTAAATATGAAGAAAAACCAACTGACATTACTAACTGAAGGTTGTATCTAATACTGGGGGCAGGTCACCTCCGCTTCCCATATGATCGAGGAATGTCGCTAAACGTCCCTGGTATTAATGGGCGAACTTACTCAGAGGTGTTTAAAAAGCTCCAAAGTAAAATTCAGCCCTACCCGGAGCCAAAGATCTTTTATGCTGAACTACTCTGGAATAAATTTATTGAAGATGATGAAAAACTCATCATCCCGTTGTCTGGCGAGTGGGCGAAAGATGAATTCGGAAAACGTAAATCATCCCGAAGTTACCAGATCCACATAAAATGGACTGGGTGGTCAAAAGCCAAGCGTGCAGTGGTGCGCAAAGAGTTGGAAGTTGCTCGGACAGAGGCAAAGGAAGCCAAAGCAAAAAGATTGAAAGATAAGGCCAGAGTCTTCTTTATCGGTGAGCAAAGTGTTGATAACCCAGAGATATTCTATGTCACTGATTATCGATTAATTTGTGCGATCGTTGGGCATATTACTTAACTTTAGTGGAAAAAGCTTCCCATACAGAGGCTCTCAGCGGATTATTTGAGCTTTTATAAGTACAGAAACACAGCCAATACGATGACTGTCTACGTTTGAGACATCATTTCTTGCTGTTACATTAGTATTAATGCATGATTGTCATCAATTTGATTACAACCATGGCACTTTATGGATTACCATATTCATTTTCCCATTTAGTGATGATTCATGCCTAGTTCCCCTTCTAAGCGGCTTGAGGACTTGAGTGTGGCCCAGCGAGAGCGGCTGGCCTACATCGATTTTCGGCTCTATTTCTTCGGTGAGATCGGTCGCCCAGATCTGATTGAGCGCTTCGGCGTGGCTCCAGCAGGGGCGACACGCGATTTGGCTTTGTACCGGGAAATCGTGCCGCATAACATCACCTTCGATGGTAGCAATAAGATCTATCGCATCGGGCAGGCGTTTTCCCCGTTGTTCAAACACGCATCGCAGCGTGTTCTGTCGGCGCTGGCTTTCGGCTTTGGCGATGGCGTGAACGGCTCAATGCAGGCGCTGCTACCATGCGAATCCCCCGCAGCCCTGTGCATCCCCAAGATGGATGTGTTAGCAGCGATTTGCCGAGCCATCCACGCCAAGCGACCTGTCGCCATCCGCTACCACTCGATGAGCGGCGGCGAGTCCGAACGGGTAATTGTGCCCTTTGCCTTGGTTGATACCGGCCTACGCTGGCACGTCCGGGCCTTTGATCGCAAGAGTAGAGAGTTTCGGGATTTCGTCGTCACCCGCATCGAAGCACCAACATTGCTCGACGAGGAGCCACAGGCCAACGAACGACAGGATAACGATATCCAATGGACGCGCATCGTCGAGCTGGATTTCGTGCCGCACCCGAACGTTGATCGGCCCGATATTATCAAGATGGACTACGGGATGACAGATGGTTCGATCAAAATGCGCGTTCGCGCTGCGGTGGTGGGCTATATGTTGCAGCGCTGGCGGGTAGACTGCTCACCCGATCATTGCCTTCGCGGACCGGAGTACCGGTTATGGCTCAAAGATCATCTCGCAATTTACGGCGTAAAAAATGCCTTACTGGCACCAGGCTATAGCGCCACTAAGAAGGCTGACTATTAATGGAACTGATCGACAATATCAACCGTCTGCTCGGAGACGACCTAAAGCAGACGCTCAAACCTGGTGCTCGCCTGAAGATCGCCGCCTCCTGCTTTTCGATGTACGCGTTCGAAGCGCTCAAAGCAGAGCTGGAAAAAATCGACGAGCTGCAATTCATCTTTACCTCGCCGACGTTTACCGCTAACGAGGTTACCGACAAGATTCGCAAGGAACGCAGAGAATTCCACATACCGAAGGCTGACCGCGAACGGAGCTTGTACGGGAGTGAGTTCGAAATTCAGCTGCGTAACAAACTGACCCAGCGCGCAATTGCAAAAGAGTGCGCGGACTGGATGCGGCGCAAGGCAACATTCAAGTCCAATCGCAGCAAGGCACCGATGCAGCAATTTACTTGCATTCAGGCTGCTGCCGCAGATACTGCCTACATGCCACTGCACGGCTTTACCGCCGTCGATCTCGGCTACCAGCAGGGCAACGCTGTCTCCAACTTCGTCAACAAGATGGACGAGCCGACATTTACGGCGACCTACCTCAGTCTGTTTAACCAGATCTGGCAGGACCCCGAGAAGCTGGAGGATGTAACGGCGCAGATCTGCGACCACATTGCATCCGTCTACCAGGAAAACTCGCCCGAGAGCATCTACTTCCTGATGCTCTACAATATCTTCAATGAGTTTCTGGACGACATTAACGAGGATGTCCTGCCGAACGACCGCACGGGCTATCAAGACACGCTCATCTGGAACAAACTCTTCAATTACCAGAAAGATGCTGCTACCGGGATCATCAACAAACTTGAAAGCTACAGCGGCTGCATCTTGGCCGACAGCGTGGGTTTGGGAAAGACTTTTACCGCGCTGGCCGTGGTAAAGTATTACGAACTGCGCAACAAGTCAGTTTTGGTGTTATGCCCTAAGAAGCTGGCGGACAACTGGCTGAACTACAGCCGCAACCTCAAGACCAACATATTTGCTCGCGACCGGTTCAACTACGACGTGCTTTGTCATACCGACCTCAGCCGTACGAGCGGTGAGTCGTTCGGCACACCGCTGAATCGCATCAATTGGGGCAACTACGACCTCGTCGTCATCGACGAGTCGCACAACTTCCGCAACAATGACGCCTATAAGGACAAGGAAACCCGCTACCAGAAGCTGATGAACAAGGTTATCAAGGAGGGAGTGAAAACCAAGGTACTGATGCTTTCGGCCACCCCGGTGAACAACCGCTTCAACGACCTGCGCAACCAACTGGCGCTGGCCTACGAAGGCGACTCCGAAAACCTCAGCAAGAAGCTGCGCACCGGCAAGACGGTAGAGGACATTTTCCGTAGTGCACAGGCCAGCTTTAATGCGTGGGCAAAGCTTCCATCGGAAGAGCGCACAGCGCGGGCCATCCTGGAATCGTTGGACTTCGACTTCTTCGAATTGCTCGACAGCGTCACCATCGCACGTTCGCGCAAGCATATTCAGACCTTCTACGATACCAAGGAAATCGGCCAATTCCCTGAGCGCCGCAAACCCTTGTCGTTCCATAGCCCGCTCACGCAGCGAACGGATGTGATGAGCTTCAACGAAATTTTCGAGCAGCTGTCTTTACTCAAGCTCGCTGTTTACGCGCCGATCAGCTACATCCTGCCCAGTCGGCTCAAGAAGTACGAGGAGATGTATGACACTCAGGTTGCAGGCAAAGGCAAGCTTAAGCAAGTCGACCGCGAAAAGAGCCTGCAGGCATTGATGACGACCAACCTGCTCAAGCGCCTGGAAAGCTCGATTGAGTCTTTCCGCTTGACGCTCCAGTCCCTGCGCGCGAACCACACGAATACGCTAGGCAAGATCAGCACTTTCAATCAGACTGGCGACCTCAGTGGCATTGACAGCAGAATAAATGACCTGACCGACCAGTTAGAAAACCTCGATGCGGACGACGACTTGCCTGATATTGGCGACAGCGAGATTGGCGGCAAGGTCAAGATCAGCCTCGCCGATATGGACTTACCTTCATGGGAGCACGAACTGAAGGTCGATCTGGAAATCATTGATGCCTTGCTGACGTCGATGAACAAGATCACGGCTGCCGATGATGCCAAACTGCAGCATCTCAAGACACTGGTTCTGAAGAAGATCGCAGCACCGCTGAATCCCGGCAACAAGAAGGTGCTGATCTTCACCGCCTTCGCCGACACCGCTGACTATCTGTATGCCAATTTGGCTCCGGAATTGCTGGCTACACATACCTTGCACAGTGCAAAAGTCACCGGCAAAGGGGCACCGAAGAGCACGTTCAAGAAGAGCTATGACTTCCAGGAACTGCTCACCCTCTTCTCGCCGCACTCGAAGGAGAAAGCCATCGTGCTGCCAAATGAGGAGGCAGAGATAGATGTGTTGATCGGCACCGATTGTATCTCTGAAGGCCAGAACCTGCAGGACTGCGACTACCTCATCAACTACGACATCCACTGGAACCCCGTGCGCATCATCCAGCGCTTCGGCCGTGTGGATCGCATCGGCTCACCCAACAGCAGCATCCAACTGGTTAACTACTGGCCAGACATCTCTCTCGACGAGTACATCAACCTGAAGGAACGGGTTGAGAGCCGAATGATGATTGCCGATGTTACAGCCACTGGTGACGACAATGTGCTGAGCGCCCAAGCCAACGATGTGTCTTATCGCAAAGAGCAATTGCGACGTTTGCAAGAGGAAGTGATTGAGCTGGAAGACCTGAAAACCGGAGTGTCGATTACTGATCTCGGGCTCAATGACTTCCGAATGGACTTGCTCAACTATGTGAAGGTCAATGGCGAATTGAGCAACGTGCCAAGCGGGATGCACGCCGTAGTGCCTGCCAAGCCGGAGATGGGCCTACTCCCAGGTGTGATCTTCACGCTACGCAACCGGAATCCAAGCGTCAACGTCAGTCAGCACAACCGCCTGCACCCTTATTACCTCGTCTACATTAATCGCGAGGGGGAAGTCATTCACGATCACACCGAAGTCAAACGTTTGCTGGATCTGGTTCGCACTTGCTGTAAGGGACAAGCCCAGCCTATTACAGATGCCTGTCTCCTGTTCAATAAGGAAACGGCCGATGGCCGCAAGATGCAGATGTATTCGGACCTGCTTGGCAAGGCCATCCGCTCAATGATCGAGGTGAAGGAAGAGAAGGATCTGGACAGCCTCTTCTGCAGCGGAAAGACCACCGCGTTGGTCAATACTATCGTCGGACTGGACGACTTCGAACTGATTACCTTCCTCGTGATTCAGGAGGCCGGATGAGTCAGTCTGCGCGATTTGAGTCGAATACCGCGTTCATTAACTATCCGAAGCAGGCTGTCTTTGGTCGTACCCTGCCAAAGAATAAGATCTACGAACACAGCGGCGCTAATACAAGGCTGAAGGACTTGTTCGTCGAGCAGGTGGAGCAAATCGTCTGGCAATACAAGTTGGCCCCAGAAACGATCAACCTGCCCGCCAGGCTGGGAGTACCAGAGCTTCAGATTTTCTCAATTCAGCTCAAGACATTGGAACTGAATATGGACGTTTTGCGTTGCATCGATGGCGCGGTGCAGTTTCCCGTCATCTTCGAGCTGAGCTTTGATGAGCGAACAAAGGTGATCGCTGCATACAAACGCCCCAATGAGTCAGACGCCAGTCGTTGGGTCTTGAGTGACTACTTTGCCACAGCCTGGTTGCCGAGTGACTATGAGCGCACCGTCATGCCCTTAGCACTCGACCTGGGCGGCTTGTATGAGCAGGTGCTTCACCGTCTGATCCCCATGCCTGCGCGCCCACAAGAAACTCTTGCTGACTTGGTCTCACGCGTGGAACTGGTTGCAGCCAAGCAGCGTGAGGTTGAGAAAGCTGCCAGCAGACTTGCCAAAGAAAAACAATTCAACCGCAAAGTAGAAATCAACGCCGAACTGCGGATGTTGAAAATAGAACTGGAAGAGCTCAAACATTGACAGATCACAACAGGTGTAAGGGAATAAAACTGAAATGAAGATTCAATCCGTTCGCATCAAGAACTTTCGGGCACTCAAAGACGTCACGATCCCCTTCGACTCCGTCACGACATTCATTGGGCCGAACGGAGCTGGCAAGTCGACAGTGCTACGGGCACTCGATTGGTTCTTCAACGGCAAGCCCGGTTCGCTTACAGAAAAAGACTGCTTTTTTGGAGAGACTGACGAAGACATCGAGGTGCAAGTCACGTTCGCAGATCTCACCGAAAAGGATCGGGAGGCGCTTGGTAAGTACACTCCAGAGGGTGCCACCACATTCACTGCGTGGAGGCGCCATTCACCTGACGGGACTGATGTGCTTTCTGCAAACGCAAAGGGATTCCCAGAGTTCAACGCCATCAAAACTGCAAATGGCGTAGCCGCAAAGAGGGAGCTTTATGCCAATCTTAGAGCTAGTCGCCCAGAGCTGGAACTCCCGACAGCCACAACCGGCACTGCCATTGAACATGCAATGACTACTTGGGAAGCGGCACATACAGAACAACTTGTAGACGCCCCCGAATCACTTCAGACCAACTTTTTCGGTTTCAACAGCAGCGGCAAGATGAGCGGCCTTTTCGATTTTGTGTTGGTGACTGCAGACCTTCGCGCAAGTGAAGAATCAATCGACGGAAAGTCGAGCATCATTGGACGTATTCTTGAGCGTTCGGTTGATCGTGCTTCGGCTGATGAAGAGATTGCGAAGATCGTCGAGGAATCACGAACACAGCAGCAAAAAGTGTACGACGAGAAATTCAAAGCGCAACTTGATGTTATGACGACTCAGCTTAATGCCGTCGTTGCGTCCTACTCACCGGGTCGGGCAGTCACTGTTTCCCCGGCAGATGTGGAGCTCAAAGCCCCCAAAACCACGTTCGAAGTAGCCGTGCTCGATGGCACAACCGAAACTGCGGTAGAACGACAGGGGCATGGTTTTCAACGGACGATTTTGATCTCGGCGCTCCAGCTCTTGGCACAGTCCGGCTCTGCATCAGCCGACGGAGTCATCTGCTTAGCAATCGAGGAGCCAGAACTCTTTCAGCACCCGATTCAGGCACAGGCGTTTGCAAAAGTGCTCCGCTCACTTGTCGAAGACCCCGACAAGTGCATCCAGGTGACGTATGCGACACACAGCCCTTATTTCCTTGAGGCCCGCCATTTTGATCAAGTTAGGCGATTGACACGATCATCTGGAGAGACTCCAACTGTGACTATCCACTTTGCCTCCGTTGATGATGTGAAGACCAGACTGCTCCAGATAGTGAACGCTGATGTTGTCGAACGTCAGTTAGATGGCATCGTTTCAGATCAACTGGCTGTAGCGCTCTTTGCCCATCGCGCTTTTCTGGTGGAGGGTACCACCGAGTCATCGGTGTTCCACGGTATAGGCGACAAAATATCTTTTGGTGCGCTTGAAGCCGCTGGCATTTCCATTGTCCCCGTTGGAGGCAAGACGTCGATCCCTCTTGTCCATGCCATCCTGTCCGCGCTCGGTATCCCGGTTTATGCGCTTTTCGATGCTGACAGAGCATGTGAGGCACGAGCAAAAGCCAAAGGAAAACAGCAAAACAAGATCGATGAAGAAATTGCAAAAAACGCCCGAGAAAACCGGACAACATTGAGATACTTCGGCATTGCTGAAGAGGATTTTCCGGAAGCTGTCGTCGGCGACACAGTCGCCATTTTTGAAGACCATCTGGAATCATTTCTCGTAGCCAACTGGACTGAGTGGCTAACCGCCTGCAGTGAAATCGAGGCTGCCACAGGTATCAGTCTCTCGAAGAATCAACTAGCATACCGCACGGCGACACTCAAAGCCGCAGGAGCGGTGCCAGAGATGCTCCAGCAAATCTTAGCCAAGGCAAAAGGAGAATGACCATGCATGAAATCATCTGCCCCCATTGCGGCAAGGCTTTCAAGATTGATGAAACTGGTTACGCAGACATTCTGAAACAGGTTCGCGATGCTGACTTTGAGAAGCAGCTACATGAACGCCTTGAGCTGGCCGAGACGGACAAGCAAAATGCGGTCGAACTCGCTCAAGCCAAGATTACCAGTGAATTGCATAAGGCTGCTTCTGCAAAGGACGCCGAAATTCAGGCACTAAAGGCTAGGCTGGATGCAGGAGAGGTTGCGCAAAAGCTTGCTGTCAGTGAGGCGCTGAACGCGGTAGAAAAAGATCGCGATGCGCTGGCAAACGCGCTGGAAAAAGCAAAGCAAGAGAATGAAACTAAAGCTCAACTGGCCGAGGCGAAGCGATTAAGTGAGCTACGGCAAGCCGAGGCCACCAAGGATACCGTGATTCAGAGTCTGCAGGCCAAGCTTGCAGCGGGCGAAGTTGCACAAAAACTCGCGCTCACCGAAGCGGTCAGCGTGGTGACGAAGGAACGTGACGAACTCAAAAGCGGACTAGATCGAGCTGCACTGGAAAAGCAACTTGCCGAGACTGCACTCAAAGATAAATACGAAACACAGCTCAAAGATCGCGATAGTGAGATCGTGCGTCTGCGGGACATGAAGGCGCGGCTGTCGACCAAGATGATTGGGGAAACCTTGGAGCAGCATTGCGAGATTGAGTTTAACCGTCTCCGAGCCACCGCATTCCCAAAGGCCTACTTCGAAAAAGACAACGACGTGCGCACCGGCAGCAAGGGCGACTACATTTTCCGGGACATGGATGATGCAGGTACCGAGATCGTCTCGATCATGTTCGAGATGAAGAACGAAGGTGACGAAACAGCCACCAAGAAGAAAAACGAAGACTTCTTCAAGGAGCTCGACAAGGACCGCACCGAAAAAGGCTGCGAATACGCCGTGCTGGTATCCCTGCTGGAGCCCGACAGTGAGCTTTACAACGCCGGGATCGTTGACGTGTTTCACCGCTACCCGAAGATGTACGTCGTTCGGCCACAGTTCTTCATCCCCATAATCACGTTGCTACGCAATGCGGCGATGAAGTCACTTCAATACAAGTCCGAGTTGGCGCTGGTGAAGGCGCAGAACATCGACATCACCCAATTTGAAACCCAGCTCGATGACTTCAAGACCGCATTCGGTCGCAATTGGCGTTTGGCTTCAGATGGGTTTGAAGAAGCGGTCAAACGCATCGACGAAGCCATTAAGGATCTTGAAAAGACCAAAGAAGCCCTGCACAAGTCTGCCAACAATCTACGGCTTGCCAACGACAAAGCTGAAGACCTGACGGTCAAGCGGCTCACCCGCGGCAACCCAACAATGGCCGCCAAATTTGCCGAGCTCAAACACCAAAACAATTCTGACGCCGAATAAAGCCAGCCCAGAAAGAATTAGGACACTGCGCAATAGTGCGGCGTCCAGAGGAAAAGAACATGGAAAAGCTAAAAATGCATTCACCCAATCTCACGCAGGACAACATAGCCCGCATTCGCGATCTGTTTCCAGGTTGTGTCACCGAAGCCAAGGGCGAGGACGGCAGCGTGAAGCTGGCGGTGGATTTTGACCTGTTGCGCCAAGAACTGGCTGAGTCAATTGTCGAAGGCCCACAGGAACGCTATCACCTGAACTGGCCGGGTAAGCGCGAGGCATTGCTGACGGCCAATGCGCCAATTGCCAAGACTCTGCGCCCGGTGCGTGAAGAGAGTGTGGACTTTGATACGACGAAGAACCTGTTCATCGAGGGGGATAACCTTGATGCACTGAAGTTGCTGCAGGAAAACTACCTTGGCAAGGTCAAGATGATTTACATCGACCCGCCCTACAATACGGGCAATGATTTCATTTATGAGGATGACTTTGCAGAAGAAACAGGCGATTACTTGCGCCGATCAAATCAAAAGGATGAAGAAGGCAACAGGCTGGTAGCCAACACGGCAACCAACGGCCGCTTTCATTCCGATTGGTTAACCATGATGTACTCCAGGATTCGTCTTGCGAACCGGTTGCTTACTGATGATGGCGTTCTCTTTGTGAGTATTGACGACAACGAAGCCCACAACCTTATTGCGATTTGCTCAGAGATATTTGGATCTGAAAACTTTGTGGCCCAACTCGCTGTACAGCTAAATCCAAGGGGAAGGCATCTTGATCGCTTCGTCGCCAAGACGCATGAAGCAGTTCTCGTATTCGTTAAAGATGGGCTGAACGGCGCATCGATTCAAGGCCTCGAAAAAGAAGGGCGAATGGTTGAGGAATACAACAAGAAAGATGATAAAGGCCCTTATCGACTACTTGGATTGAGAAACCGGAACCAAGCTTTCAACCCAACAACGCGTCCAAAACTCTATTATTCGCTGTACGTAAATAAAACAACAGGGGGAGTTTCCCTAAGTAAAGATGAGGCCCACCAGATTGAGGTCTGGCCTGATGCGCCCAATGGAGTAAAAACATGCTGGACGTGGGGTAAAGATAAGGTATCAAAAGAGGGGGGGCTTCTTTGTGCGGAACGAACAGGTGACGAATGGCGCGTTTATCGAAAAGACTACTTGCACAGCGATGATGGCGAGGTTGCAAAGACCCTTGTGAAGTCGCTCTGGACAGACAAGGAAATCACGAATGACTACGGCAGAAAAGCGATCAAGGATCTTTTTGGCTCATCTGTCATGGATTTTCCGAAGTCTCCAGAACTCATGGCGAAGCTTATTCGTATCGGAAGCCATTCAGACTCCATAGTCATGGACTTCTTCTCTGGCTCGGCATCTACCGCTGAAGCGGTGATGGCGGTAAATGCCGAAGATGGAGGAAATCGAAGATTCATCATGATTCAGTTGCCGGAGCAAGCAAGCGCTGATTCTTCTGCCTCAAAAGCAGGTTTTGCTTCGATAGCGGATATAGGGAAAGAGCGTATACGCCGTGCAGGGAATAGGATACTTGAAGGGGAAGTAAATGACGCATGGAACAAGGATATCGGGTTCAGAACCCTCAAAATCGACCTCTCCAACATGGCCGACGTCTATTACACACCCGACGCGCTGGACAAAGCCAAGTTCGATCTGTTTGTCGACAACATCAAACCCGAACGCACACCAGAAGACCTGCTGTTTCAGGTAATGCTGGACTGGGGTGTCGATCTGGCGCTGCCTATTGCTAAGCAATCCATCCAAGGAAAAGAAGTGTTCTTTGTCGATGGCAATGCGATGGCCGCCTGCTTCGATGCCAGCGGCAGCATCGACGAAGGTTTTGTGAAAGAGCTGGCCAAGCATCAGCCGCTGCGCGTGGTGTTCCGCGACGCGGGCTACAAGAACAGCGCGGTCAAGATCAACGTTGAGCAGATTTTCAAGCTCTCGTCGCCTGCCACCGAAGTGAAATGTATCTGAGGGGGCGAGCAATGAAACTTAAATTCAAACATCAGCCCTATCAGGCTGCCGCCGTGCAGGCAGTTATAGATATTTTTCAGGGGCAGCCACCGGCCTCTAATGCGGCCATGAGCTATCGCCTTGACCCTGGTAGTACCAAAAA
This sequence comes from Serratia ureilytica, assembly GCF_017309605.1. Taxonomy (NCBI): domain Bacteria; kingdom Pseudomonadati; phylum Pseudomonadota; class Gammaproteobacteria; order Enterobacterales; family Yersiniaceae; genus Serratia; species Serratia ureilytica. Next base: position 4,524,711 of record NZ_CP071320.1, on the reverse strand, counting down.
CGGCATGGATGATCTGTTTGCGGTAGATACCGGTTTTAAAAATGCTGAGCTCACACTCAATGAGGTTGCCTTGCTTGATAACATCCAACAGGCACAGCGCCAGCAAAACCTACCGTTGTCGGAGAGCTTGGTTAAAACCAAGGTGGCCAAGCTAAATCTTGATATCGAGATGGAAACGGGTACTGGCAAGACCTATTGCTACATTAAGACGATTTTCGAGTTGAACAAACAATTCGGCTGGAGCAAGTTCGTCATAGTGGTACCGAGCATTGCCATCCGCGAGGGTGTCACCAAGTCGTTGGAAATCACGGCCGAGCACTTTCAGGAGACCTACCAAAAGAAGGCTCGCTTCTTTATTTACAACTCTAAGCAGTTGCACCATCTGGAGAGCTTCTCCTCCGATGCCGGTATCAATGTCATGGTGATCAACGTACAAGCGTTTAACGCTACCGGCAAAGATAATCGCCGCATCTATGAAGCGCTCGATGATTTTCAGTCACGTCGCCCGATCGATGTGATCAGCGCAAACCGCCCCATCTTGATCCTCGATGAGCCACAGCGGATGGAGGGAGGCAAGACGCTGGATTCCTTGGCTAATTTCAACCCGTTGATGGTGCTGCGCTATTCCGCTACCCACAAGACCACACACAACAAGATCCACCGCCTGGATGCGCTAGATGCCTACAACCAGAAGCTGGTGAAGAAGATTGAGGTGCGCGGTATCTCGGTAAAGGGACTGGCGGGAACCAATGCCTATCTCTATTTACAAGCCATCGAAATCTCAAACAAAAAACCGCCAGTCGCGGTTGTGGAGTTCGAACAGAAACTCAGCAGTGGCAACATCAAGCGCGTCACCCGCAAGCTGGGCAAAGGTGACAATCTGTTTGTGCTATCGAACGAGCTGGATCAATACCGCGATGGGTTTGTGGTATCGGACATAAATGCCAATACGGACACCTTGAGCTTTACCAATGGCGTAGAGCTGACAGTGGGTGATGCGACCGGTGATGTTTCCGAGATAGCGCTGCGCCGCATTCAGATCCGTGAGACGATCAGGGCGCACTTTGATAAGGAGATGGAGCTCTTCGATAAAGGGGTGAAGGTTCTCTCGTTGTTCTTTATCGACGAAGTAGCCAGGTACCGGGACTACTCCGCTACCGATGAAAAAGGCGAGTACGCAAAAATCTTTGAAGAGGAGTACGCTAAGCACCTTCAAGAGGCCTTTGATAATGGGTTTATGGAGGGGGATGCCCCTTATGCTAAATATCTACGCCGCATTGCGGCCGATAAGACGCACAGCGGCTACTTTTCCATCGACAAGAAGAGCAAGCGCCTCACCGATCCCAAGGTCGCTGCGCGCGGTGAAAATGCGGGCTTGTCGGATGATGTAGATGCTTATGATCTGATCCTCAAAGACAAGGAACGGTTATTATCACTAGCTGAGCCGGTACGTTTTATCTTCTCACACTCGGCCTTGCGTGAGGGCTGGGATAACCCGAACGTGTTTGTTATCTGCACGCTCAAGCATAGTGATAACACCATTTCACGCCGCCAGGAGGTCGGGCGCGGCCTGCGTTTGTCCGTTAATCAAAATGGTGATCGCATGGATCACCCGTCCATTGTTCATGACATTAACGTACTGACAGTCGTGGCCAGCGAAAGTTACAAGGACTTCGTAACAGCCTTGCAGAAGGACATTAGCGAGTCCTTGTCAGCTCGTCCGCGTGTGGCGGACAAGGCCTACTTCACGGGCAAGATGCTGAACACGAACGAAGGCCCGGTTACGGTCTCGGACGACCAGGCCACGGACATTGAGTTTTATTTGATCCAGAACGGCTACGTCGATAAAAAACGCAATATCACGGAGAAGTACCATCAAGACAAGAAAGACGGCACGCTTGAGGCATTGCCGGATGAACTACTGTCCTATGCAGAGCAGATATTCCAGCTGATTGATAGCGTATTCAGCGAAAGCCAACTCATGCAGGTAGAAGATGGTCGCAAGCCCAAAAGACTGCAGCCCAATGCCAACTTTGAAAAGCAGGAATTCAAGGCGCTGTGGGGGCGAATCAATCGCAAGGCTACCTACAATGTGCTGTTTGATGATGTTGAGCTAGTGGACAATGCGATTAAGGCGCTTAATGACAAGAATGCTGGATTGCGAGTGACGCCGTTACAATACACTATTCAACGTGGCGAGCAGGCTGATACGGCAACTTACGATGACCTCAAAAAGGGCAATGCCTTCGAGCTGAAAGTTACCGAAACAGAATCGCAAAACGCCTCCATCCACTCCGCTGTGCAGTACGATCTGATTGGCAAGTTATCAGAGGGGACTTTGCTTACAAGACGAACCGTTGCCGAAATTCTTAAAGGCCTCAATGCTGACGTCTTCGCACAATTCAAGAGCAATCCGGAAAGCTTCATTGCCGAAGCCATTCGCTTGGTCAACGAACAAAAGGCCAATGTCATTATCGAGCATCTGGCCTATGACACGTTAGAAGACAAGTTTGATTTGGACATTTTTACCACGGGCCAGAGCAAACAGGATCTCAGTAAGGCCGGGAATAAATTGCAAAATCACATTTATGACTATGTACTTACCGACTCCGCGATTGAGCGCAAGTTCGTCGAAGAGTTGGATACCAGCAAGGATGTGGTGGTATATGCCAAGTTGCCACGTGGTTTTCTGATCCCAACCCCAGTCGGTGATTACAACCCCGACTGGGCCATTTCCTTCAAAGAAGGCTCGGTCAAGCATGTGTATTTCGTTGCTGAGACCAAGGGCTCAATGTCGTCACTGGATTTACGGCCTGTTGAAGCCACCAAGATTAAATGTGCCCGTAAGTTCTTTGATGAGATTAATAAGAAGTTTGCTCCAGAAAACGTGAAGTATGACGTAGTGGATAGCTTCGGTAAGCTGATGGAAGTGGTGAAGTAAGATTAACCCCAGCCTACCATTGTAGAGATCGGCTGGGGTGTATGCTGTATTTTACTTCATTGGGCTGTTGAGCTTTGCATAATCGAATGGTGAAACGGTTTTCTCCCGGTTTGCATCCAGAAAATCAGCCCACCACTGCAACATCAACTTTCGCTCATCCAGATGTTCCGCTTTATGGATATACGCCGCTCGCACCGAGTTACGCTCCATATGGCTCATCTGCCGCTCCACCGCATCCTTGGACCATAGCCCTGACTCAATTAACGAACTACAGGCCATTGTGCGGAAGCCGTGGCCGCAAATTTCAACTTTAGTGTCATAACCCATAACCCGCAGAGCACTGTTGACCGTGTTCTCACTCATGGGCTTGCGCGGATCGTGATCGCTAATGAAAATCAACTCGTGTTCCCCGCAAAACTGTTTTATCTGCTTCAGGATTTGACCTGCCCCCAGTATTAGATACAACCTTCAGTTAGTAATGTCAGTTGGTTTTTCTTCATATTTACTGTTTCGCCAGTCCGTTGCGAATTCAGCTGGTGTCTGGTAATCCAGCGATGAATGGGGACGGCACTCGTTATAATCCTGCCGCCAGTCATTAATCGTTTTCCGGGCATGAAGAATATCGCTGAACCAGTGTTCATTCAGACACTCATCGCGAAAGCGTCCGTTAAAACTCTCAATAAATCCGTTCTGCGTTGGCTTACCTGGCTGGATAAGCCGTAGTTCCACACTATGCTCAAAGGCCCATTGATCGAGCGCGCGGCAGGTAAATTCCGGGCCCTGATCGGTTCTTATTGTCGTCGGATACCCCCGAAACAACGCGATGCTGTCCAGAATACGCGTGACCTGAACGCCTGAAATACCGAAAGCAGCGGTGATCGTCAGACACTCCTTCGTGAAATCATCCACACAGGTCCGGCACTTGATCCTGCGACCGTTGGCCAGTGCGTCCATAACGAAATCCATCGACCATGTAAGGTTCGGTGCATCCGGGCGCAGAAGCGGAAACCGTTCGGTCACCAGCCCTTTACGGCCTCGTCTGCGTTTTACGCTCAGTCCATTAAGGTGGTAAATACGGTATACCCGCTTGTGATTGACGTGAAGCCCCTCCCTACGCAGCAACTGCCAGATGCGCCGATAACCAAAACGTCTGCGTTCAAGCGCCAGCTCAGTAATACGCCCTGATAAATGTGCATCAGCAGCCGGACGCTGAGCATCATAACGGCAGGTCGACAGGGACAAACCTGTCAGCCTGCAGGCCCGACGTTGCGACAGACCGGTCGCATTACACATCAACACCACGGCTTCCCGCTTCTGGCCTGTCGTCAGTACTTTCGCCCCAGAGCCACCTGAAGCGCCTCCTTATCCAGCATGGCTTCGGCAAGCAGCTTCTTGAGCCTGGCGTTCTCTTCCTCAAATGACTTCAGGCGCTTAACCTCGGGCACCTCCATACCGCCATACTTCTTACGCCAGGTGTAAAAGGTGGCGTCGGAAATGGCATGCTTACGGCAGAGCTCACGGGCAGAAACCCCGGCTTCAGCCTCGCGGAGGATACTGATGATCTGTTCGTCGGAAAAACGCTTCTTCATGGGGATGTCCTCATGTGGCTTATGAAGACATTACTAACATCGGTGTGTATTAATCAACGGGGAGCAGGTCAATCTGATGTGGGGAAAAGATAATCCCTTTATCTAGGATTATCTTTTCAAAAGGCAACACGGGGTGTTTCGGTCCTAAAAGCATTGTATTAATGCTGGCTATTTATATGCAGCCTCTTTCAACTCCAACTTCACCATCAGTTTCTTATTCACCTCTTTCCCATCCACCCCACTATGAATCCGCCGATGGCAAGTCGGGCAGATGGCGCCCACCCACTGCGGGTGATCGGGGCCTTCGTCGGCTAAGCGTTTGGTGTGGTGGGGTTCGAGGTAGGGCTCGCCGTTCTCCCGATAGAATGGTGCTGGTTGTTCACATGATTCACAGATGCCATTGGCACGTTGCAGTACGTAATTTTTCACGTCCTTACTGCGATTGAACCAAGATTGTTTACTGTCACCTTGTTGGCGTTTGCCTGACATCGCTGATGACTTTATAGCCTTCACTCGTAATTCTTTGAGAGTTTCCGTCTTCTGGCCAATTTTTGTTGATATGGCGGTATCCACAATACTTTGAGCTGACGATACCGGGAATAAATTGAAAACGATCCCCTGTCGCATGTCCTTCTTTTGTAAGTCTAAGCACTGAATGTAATCCCAAGAATCGCACTCGAACATGCCAAGATAGCGAACGCCTTTTTCTTTCTTGTTGTCCTCAAATAGGAAGATGTCTTTGCCATCTTCCTTATGGTCTCGGATGGCCTTATTACCTCTAGTAAAGGTCATAGGCCCTTTTTGGCCTTCTCCTGTATAGGCGTAGCGTCCATCCTCTAGCTGACCATCTTTATAGCCGTAGGTTTCGCCGCTTTCTCCGGTGAAGATAAAGATCACCGGGAATTCCCGCGGGGTCCAGATACCGCCTTGCAGCTGCCCGCCGTAGAGCTCGATAAGCGCTTTGCGTGTGTACAGTTTGCCTTCGGTTAAATAGTCAAAAGGATGCGGTGTTTCGACGATCTCAAAACCGAGATCTTTGAGAAATTGGATGGCTTTTTCCGTCCCGCTGTCGGCGTTGATTCCCTTAAACGGATAACCATGCTGCTCACTGTATGCTCTAGCGCCAATGCCTCGGATGTCGTACTTTTCGCCATTATAATGAAGGGTGAATTTTTTAAATCGCTTTATTTTATGTTTTTTTAAGAATTCATCTCGGCCAAGTTTTTTATATTCTTCGATGGCTTTTAAAACGGATTCTTTTGAAGATAACGCCTCTATTGCAGTTGCCAAAACCACTCCCTCACATTGCCGAGTTGGCTCTGAGCAATGTGCTTGCTGACGAGAGCAGTATGCATCAATACCCAGCAGTTAACTCATCGATTTACCGAATGCGTTAACTATGCCAGGTAGGGGAGGAAATGCCTACCTTGATGAATGCTTTTGTTGTGATACGTCAGTCAGATCTATTGGAAAAACGTGAGTGGGAAGGGCGATGAGCATAGCCCTGATTGCCACTTACGTTAGCCGCAGGCTTCCATCTCCCGCAACGCCCGCCCATAAAGGTTACACAACGCAGGGATCAGATGCACTGTGGCGGTGAGATAGCGATTCAGCTGTCCCCAGTCTTCGGCATCCAGCTGCGGGGTCTTTTGCAGCAAGTGGCCGAACAGCATCAGCCCGTGGCACAGCCCTTCCGCCTGCTCGGCAGAGAGGGCAGCTAGGTCTAAGAGTTCTGAGGGATTGAAAGCGCTGAGATCGAGGTGGTTAAACAGTTGGCGATAGAGAGTGAGGGTGTTGGGGATGGTTTCAGAAGCGTTGGGTAAGTAAGTGTTTTCCATATCGGCTATTTCCATTGGGAGAGAAATACCGCTACCAGAAGAGACGCTAAACTCGGGTGGTAGCTCGAACGGCGTTAGCGTACCGGCCCCAACGGATACCGGCCTTCCCGGAGGAAGCACCGCCCGAGCCACCATTGTTTGGGTGCGCATCGGCATGCTCGAATTTATACCATATTCGAACAGGGTTGGGGTATTCGGAACGCTAACTCCGGCTGCGGATTTGGCCGCAGCGAAAAAACTATAGCGTTATCAGTAAAAGGAAAAAATAAGCTGTATGGAATTACAGTTTATTTACTTTTAGGATTGGAATGTACCTCGCAATTCGGCATATCATCTTTGCGTTGAACTATCAGTCATCCATTCATGGATAATATTTCCTCATTAAGATTTATAAATAATGGAATATGATGAAAGCTAATTTCTTGCTGGCCATTGCAGGATCGATATTGTTAAGCGCCTGCGTAGGTGATCGCCTCGATCAGCGCTATGCGCCGGATATCTCTATCACCGCCCATGCTAAAGCGAATGGCGACATCTGCATCTATCCGTCACCAAAGGAAAACGAAAGGCCAGATACGCTCTATATCAGTGGAGATTTGGATGAGAAATTGATTGAGGTGGTGAACCAGAATCTGAAAAAGGGCATTTGCGTTACCCAAGAAGATTACCCGTTTCAGGAAAATTATATCTACAGCATGAGGCTAAATTTCGTACCGATTGAGAAGCGCAGAAATCTGCAGGATGTCTCCGGCAGGGCCTTTATCGCTCACTTCAAAGTGAAAAGATTCAATAATCACTTTGCTATTGAAAACATCCAATAACGAGGCGCTCTATTGAAATAACAGTGCTTCAGTATTGACCGAACCTTACAGATAAGGTGCCGGCTAATTTGGCGTTAACCATTCCAGTATTTATCCTTTCGAGAGCTTATGTTAATCATACGGCTTTGCTCATTCACGGATGAACGAACATGGCGAATGAAGATGAGTTGCGTATTGCCTTGTCGCCGGTGCAGCTTGCGGCGGTGCTGTCTGATGAAAGCGTCACTGAAGGTGAAACGCTCAGTAACCGTCTGCTTGGCGGTTTGGGGCTTGCCGGTGGTGTCGTTGAGCTGATGGGGGCGGGGGTATTGTGCTATGCGCCGGATCCGACGTTTATCACCAAGGTTGGGTGTGTGGTGGTGGGAACGCATAGCCTGGACAGCATCAAGGCCGCTTCCAATCAGATGATTACCGGGCATCCAACAACTACCGATACTTATCAGTCTGCCGTTTTATTGGCGCAAACATTGGGTGCCGATCGGGAAACGGCCTATAACGTTGGTTTAACGGTCGATATTGCCGTGCCTTTTGTCTTTGCCGGAGCGGTTGGCGCTGCCAGAGTCGCATCCGTGCGTATGGGGCGGGTTAAGCTGGTTGAGCATGAGTCCGTTAGCGGTAAATATCCGGGCGGGCACACATTGGCTCGGCATATAAACATAGCTCCGGAAGCGCTTATTGCCAGGCTAGTCAGGCGCCCGAAACTGATTGCAGCAAGCACCTTCAGGTCGGTAAAGGAGGCCGAAAAGTATGTTTCTGTTACGGTAAAGGCAAACCGCGCAGATATTGTGCATTGGGTAAAGTACGCGTCTCCCGGCAGCCGTTTGAGCGTGTATCATAATTTTTCAGAGTCAGTGGGTTACGGCGTATTACGCGGAAGTACTGACGTCTATCAATGTCACCGGGTTGGCGTTGTGATTGAATTTACCCGCTATAATGGCAAACCTTACTTTATCCTTAGCGCTTTCCCTGCGAGATAAGCCGATGAAAAACAGCGAACTTGATAACCTGATCGTCGTTTATTTTGGTCAAGATTATGACCTGATAAATGCAGAGGGCGATATTACTGCGCTGATCGCAGAGTACATTCGTCTGGCGACTCATCAGCAGCGCGAGGCTTTGGTTAATGAGATAGATGCGTTATTGGCGCAGGATAATGTGGAGTCATTATTCAGCCAACGTTTCGGCTTTACCTTCAGCCCGGAGCTATGGGGAACCACGGTTTCCGCTTTCCTGCAACAGGCCAGAAGCGCTGCAGTGAAAGCGCTTTGAGCACTATCGTGATTCGCAATCACTTCAGCGATCTCAGTAGATTATTCAGTATTTACTTCGGTCAGGATTATGATCTGTTTACTGATGCCGAAACGGCCGAAGGTGTGATTGACGGCTTCCTGGAGCAAAACGGCACTCAAGTCATCCGCGATATCCTCGAGGAGACTAAAGAGTTTCAGGCTACTTATGCAGGGCGTATAGACGAAGGCATGGCGGAGCATTTTACAGATGAGTTTGTGCCGGAGAGCTGGGGTACTACCGCGGTAGCGTTCTTTGCCATTTTGCAACGAAAAGCAGAGCAAAAGCTGGGGCAGCTTAAACGAATTTAAGCCCCCCAACCCCCCCGCCCAAACCTACCCCAAATCCCCCCCATTGCTGGCGATCACTTTCTTATACCACCAGAACGATTTCTTGCGGGTGCGGGCGAGGGTGCCGTTGCCCTGGTCGTCGCGGTCGACGTAGACAAAGCCGTAGCGCTTGCTCATTTCGCCGGTCGAGGCGGCCACCAGGTCGATGCAGCCCCAGGTAGTGTAACCCAGCACCGGCACGCCGTCGGCGATGGCGTCGGCCATGGCGCGGATGTGTTCGCGCAGGTAGCTGATGCGGTAGTCGTCCTCAATCTCGCCTGCTGCATTGAACTCGTCGTGCGCGCCCAGGCCGTTTTCCACCAGGAACAGCGGCTTTTGGTAGCGGTCGTACATCATGTTCATGGTGATGCGCAGCCCTAGTGGATCGATGCCCCAGCCCCAGTCGCTGCGAGGCAGGTGCGGGTTCGCCAGCGATTTCACCACGTTGGCGGCGCTGCTGTTGTTGTCGTTCATGTCGGCGGAGGCGCAGCGCGAGGCGTAGTAGCTAAAGGAGACGAAGTCGACGGTGTGCTTCAGGATGTCGGCGTCTTCCGGTGCCATTGCGATGCTCACGCCTTTCTCGCGGAAGACGCGGGCGGCGTAGGAGGGGTAAGCGCCGCGCGCCTGCACGTCGATAAAGAACAGGTTCTCGCGGTCTTTCTCCAGCGCGGCCCACACGTCTTCCGGCTTGCTGGACCACGGGTAGAAGTTGCCGCCGGCCAGCATGCAGCCCACCTGGTTGGCGGGGTTCACTTCGTGGGCGATGCGCGTCGCCAGCGCGCTGGCCACCAGTTCGTGGTGCGCGGCCTGGTATTTCACCTGTTCGGGGTTTTCGTCCGCTTCAAACACCAGCCCGGCGCCGGAGAACGGGCTGTGCAGCAGGATGTTGATCTCGTTGAAGGTCAGCCAGTATTTCACCAGCCCGTCGAAGGCTTCGAAGCAGGTGCGGGCGTAGCGGGTGAAAAATTCCACCATCTTGCGGCTGCGCCAGGAGCCGTATTCGGTCACCAGGTGCATCGGCACGTCGAAATGGCACAGGGTCACCAGCGGCTCGATGCCGTATTGGCGGCACTCTTCGAACAGGCTGCGGTAGAAGGCGATGCCCTCGGGGTTGGGCGTCAGCTCGTCGCCGTTGGGGTAAATCCGGCTCCAGGCGATGGAGGTGCGGAACACGGTAAAGCCCATCTCCGCCATCAGCGCGATGTCGTCGCGGTAGCGGTGGTAGAAATCGATGGCGTCGTGGCTAGGGTAAAACTCGTCGTCGCGCAGGTTAAAGCGCTTCTCCAGCCCGAGTTTGACCGCCATGCGGTTGGCGCCGTGCGGGATCATATCGACGGTGGTCAGCCCTTTGCCGCCCTCGCGATAGCCACCTTCCGCCTGGTTGGCGGCTAAAGCGCCGCCCCATAAAAATCCTTTAGGGAATGTTGAATCGGACATGCAATCCTCTGGTGTCTCAATGCGTTGCGCTGGCGGCGTTCGCCGCCGGTGCGGTTTGGCCGGGCGCGGCGGCGTTTTCCGGCAGATCCTCGAAGCCCAGCATCAGCGTGAGCGCGAACGACAGCACCACCGAGAGCGCCATCACCGCCACCACCCACACGATGCTCATCGGGTTGGCCGGATCGAAGAACTGCACGCTGGTGAACAGCCCGGGCGAGGCCATCGAATGGCTGGCCAACCCGCCGATGCCGGCGACCGCGCCGCAGACGAAGCCGCTGATCAGACTGGCGATCAGCGGCCGCTTCAGGCGCACCGCCACACCGTACAGCGCCGGTTCGGAAATCCCCGCCACGATGGCGGAAGCGGCGGCGGCCAGCGCGGTCTGGCGCAGCTCGCGGTTCTTGGTTTTCAGCGCCACCGCCAGCGAAGCGCCGCCCAGCGACAGGTTGGCGCCGATCTCCGAAGGCATCACCATGCCCTCTTTGCCGGTCTCGGCGATGGTCTGGATGATGGTCGGGGTGAACACCCGGTGCATACCGGTGATCACCAGCAGCGGCCAAATCGCCCCCATGATGGCCACGGAAAGCCAGCCCAGGTAGCCGTGCACGGTGTACACCAGCGCCGAAATGCCGCTACCGATCCAGATGCCGAGCGGCCCGATAAGCAGAATGGCGATCGGCGCGGCGATCAGCACGATCAGCATCGGCTTGAGGAAGTTTTTGGTCACCGCCGGGGTGATACGATCCACCCCGCGTTCGATGTGCGACAGGATCCAGGTCATCACCAGCGCCGGGATCACCGTGTAGGTGTATTTCACCGCCGTCACCGGGATGAAGGCGAATTCCACCGCCTGGCCCTGCGCCGCCTTGGCCATCAGATCGATAAAGTTGGGATGCACCAGCACTCCGGCGATGGCGATCGCCAGCGACATGTTGGTTTTGAACTTCAGCGCTGCCGAGGCGGCGACCATCACCGGCAGGAAGAAGAACGCGCCGTCGCCGATCACATTGAGGATGACGAGGGTCGAGGAGCCTTTCTCAAATACCCCGGCCATATCCAGGATCATCGCCAGCAGCTTCACCATCGAGCCGCCGATGATGGCGGGGATCAGGGGCGACATGGTGCCCACCAGCGCGTCGAGAATGCCGGCGCCGATGCCCTTCAGGGTGAGCTTGCGCTTCACCGGGGCGGCGGGGGCCGCCGCGCCCGGCATGCCGAGCGCCAGCACCGCCTGATAGGCTTTGGCCACCTCGTTGCCGATGATCACCTGGCACTGCTCGCCGCTGTGCACCACGCCCAGCACGCCGTCGATGGCCTTCAGCGCCGGCGTGTCGATCTGCGCTTTGTCTTTCACCACGAATCTCAGGCGGGTCATGCAGTGGGTCACGGCCTCGATATTGCCCGTGCCGCCTAGGGCGGCCACGATGGCGTGCGAGATCTCTGCGTAGTTCTTCGGCATGGCGTGTCGTCTCTCAGATAGCAATTCGGATAGCCCAAAGGCGAATATTTACTGCCTGGGCGATCCGTCGTTCCATCCGTATGAAACGCCCATAAGAAACCGGTTTCACAAAATCATGTATTTGTGTTTTGTAGTTGGCAAGAACTATGATTTTTGGCGTTTCGTTTTCGTGATCTGGATCGTCAGGGATAAGTGCGCACCGACGCGCAGGGGCGCGAAAGCGTTCCAAACGCCGGGCGTCTTGGTTAGACTGCGCTGAACCCATGGATTTTGGCGGCGCACAGATGGCAACGATACTCGAGGTGGCGAAAAAGGCCGGCGTTTCAAAGGCGACGGTGTCGCGCGTTTTGTCCGGCAGCGGCTATGTCAGCGAGGAGAAACGCGCGTTGGTGGATAAAGCCATCGCGGAAACCGGCTATCGGCCCAACCTGCTGGCGCGCAGCCTGGCGACCAACACCACCCAAACCCTCGGCCTGGTGGTTACCAACACCCTCTACAGCGGCAACTATTTCAGCGAACTGATGGCGCAGTCGGCGCGCATCATGGAGGCGAACGGCCGCCAGCTGATCCTGGCGGACGGCAAGCACACCGCCGAAGAGGAGCGGGCCGCCATTCAGTTTTTGCTGGATCTGCGCTGCGACGGGGTGATCATCTATCCGCGTTTTCTGTCGATCGCGGAAATGGACGAGATCGTCTCCCAACACCGCCAGCCGATTCTGGTGATCAACCGGCGGCTGCGGCTGAACGACAGCTACTGCATCTTCAGCGATCAGCACGCTGCCGGCGCGGCGGCGGTGGCGCACCTGATCGCGCGCGGCCATCGCGACATCGCCTTTATCACCGGTTCGCTCGATTCCCCCACCGGGCTGGAGCGGCTTTCCGGCTACAAGTCCGCGCTGGCGCAGCAGGGCATTGCGGTTAACGAGGCGTTGATCGTCGAAGGAAAATGGAACGCGCAAAGCGGCGTGGCGGCGGTCGATGCGCTGCTGGCCGGCGGGCAGCCGTTCAGCGCCATCGTCGCCGGCAACGACGAAATGGCCATCGGCGCGATGAAGCGGCTGGCGGAGCGCGGCGTGGCGGTGCCGGAGGCGGTATCGGTCGTCGGCTTCGACGACATCCCGCTGGCGCCCTATACCGTGCCGTCGCTGTCGAGCATGAAGATGCCGGTCACCGAGATGATCCAGGAGACCATCAACCGCCTGCTGTCGATGCTGGACGGCGGCGAGCTCAGCAAGCGCCCCAGCTTCCCGGCCAGCCTGATCGAGCGCGAGTCGGTAGCGGCGGGGCCGTATTTTCAAAAGGGGTAAAACGGTAGGGTTGGCTTATTGTTCGCCACGGTAAGTCATATAAATTTTCTGTACTTCAGGATCGTCCATGCTGCCGTAGGAGATATTTTCTTTATCTAAACCATCCAGTCCTTTTATTCCACCGATGATGTTTGGCCAATCATCGCGGCTGGCTATGTCGATGACAAAAGGTTGCAGATATTGGTCGAGATGTCTCTGAGCGGGGGCGTTTATCTCGTCAGTCATAGCCTGGAGGTAGTCATGCTTATTCGTTTCCGCCCAGTTAATGCTGAACCCGGCACGGAAGCTGAGCTCCATGAAGACTAACAAAATTGTGCGGCCGTTGCCGTCCAGAAAGGGATGTGCGAAAGCCAATAATCCCATGACTTCCCCTGGCCGTTCCCTGAAGCGTTGTTCGTCTGCTGCAAGCCGCAGCGCATAATCAACGGCTCTGCGGATAGAATCAGGACGTTCGAAGACCGTATGGCGCGGTTCGTTCTTTGAGCCTTTGAAGACGGCAAGATGGGGGACTAGCGTGTTTCTGTCCTTTCCCGCCCAAGGATAGAAACCAGAGAACAGGATTTCGTGAACTTTCAGAATAGACGGGTAGTCTATGCGCTGCGTTTGGGCGAGGTAGCTGAGGGCGTCTTCGATGCTTAATTCGAATGAAAGATGTTCTGCCTTTTTTATTTCATCGGGATCTTTAAGCTTCAGGCTATTTTGCAAATAGCCGTTGGCATCAAAATCGCCGAAAGGATCAAACATCATGCTTTGAATTTCTTACGAACGGCCCTCTGTTCGCGGAAATAACGCCCCTGAAGGCTGAGAATTTCAGATTTGGTCAGGATACCTTTTCGTTTAAGGTTAACCAGTAATTGTTCCACCTCATCCAATTCGACAGCGTCGTCAGCCAGGCCGGTAATGGCCACCGCCATACGGCTCATGCCGTCGCGGGAATGTGTAATTTCATGGTCTTTAGCCAGTTGATGAACATAGTTGGCAACGCTAACGATGGCTCTTTGGGTCATGGGGCATCCTCCATTATTGGTCATATTTTAGCATGCCAATACGGCGATGTCGCCAAAGCGCAGCGCGTTGCGATGCGTCAGCGTGCCCCATGGGCGCGTTTTTTCGCCCTTACCCCAACCCCCCAATCTGCTCCCGAATCTCCTCCTCCGGCAAATCCACACCGATAAACACCAGCGTGCTCTTGCGCTCTTCCTCAGGCAGCCATTCCCGATCCCAGTCGGCGTTATACAACCGCTGCACGCCCTGGAACAGCAGGCGGCGCGGCTCGTCTTCGATAGACAGAATGCCTTTGTAGCGCAGCAGGTTGTCGGCGTATTCCAGCAGCAGGCCTTCCATCACGTCGGAGATTTGCATCAGCGGCAGCGGGCGCTCCAGCGTCACGACAATTGAGCGGATGTCGCTCTGTGGCTGCGGGATACGGCGGAACAGCGGGGTGGCTGGCGTCAGGTTCAGCTTGTCGTTCAGCGTGAAGCCTTCGATGTCGAACAGCACGCTTAGATCGATATCGCCGTGCGTGACCTTGTAGACCGGCGCGCGGGCGTTCATCCGCTGCAGCCGCTGGATCAGCGCCTCGCAGTCCGGCGCCACGTCGGTTTTGGTCAGCAGGATGCGGTCGGCGTAGCCCACCTGCGCCTGGGCGATGCTGAACTGGCTCAGCTGCTGCTCGGCGTGCGCCGCGTCCACCAGGGTGATGATGCCGTCCAGCAGGAAGCGCTCGCACAGGATTTCGTGCGAGAAAAAGGTCTGGGTAATCGGGCCGGGATCGGCCATGCCAGTGCATTCGATGATCAGCCGGTCGAACGCCAGCTGGCCGCTGTCGACGCCGTCCAGCAGATCCAGCAGCGCGTCCGCCAGTTCGTTGGACTTGCTGCAGCAGATGCAACCGTTGCTCAGGGTGGTAATGCGGCTGGCGCGATCGCCGATCAGTGCGTCATCGATCGGCACTTCGCCGAACTCGTTCTCGATGACCGCGATTTTATAGCCGTGTTCGGCGTTCAGGATGTGGCGCAGCAGGGTGGTTTTGCCGGCGCCCAAAAAGCCGGTCAGGATGGTGACTGCAATGGGTTTCATACGGGTCCTTGTGACTGCGGGTTAACAGCAGCGCATGCCGCCTTTGCCGTCGCCGCCGTAGCGCGCTTGCTGGCGCTCGCGGAAAAATTCTTTATAGGTCATCACCGGCTTGTCCGGGTGGTTGTCTTTCATGTGCTGGACGTAGGTATCGTAGTCAGGCACGCCCACCAACATGCGCGCCGCCTGCCCGAGGTACTTCCCCGCCTGGCCGAGATTTCCGAACATAAACCTTCTCCAACTTTACCCTGCATCACTACAGCGCTTGCTTAAGCCTGATATTAGGGGAAGCCGGGGGATGGGGTTCCCGCAGGGATGCCCCACCTCCGGGTCGCCCCGGGTATCTCGATTGCATCGCGCCGCACGCCTGGCATCTTGCGATACGCAGGCCGTGCGGCTTTGGGTACTACTTAACGTTTATTATGCAGGGTATCCGTTAAATCACATCAATGCTGGGTCGAAACTTTGACCTCCCCCTCAGTTACGCCGTCGGTGGGCGCCGCCTGCGGCACCGGCACGTAAGGCGTTTCCTGATCGGTGCGTTTCGGGTTCTTGTGCGCCGCCATCGCGGTTTTCACCCCGTAGAAGATGATGCTGTACACCACCAGCAGGAACAGAATGCTCAGCCCGGCGTTGGTGTAGTTGTTCACCACGATGTGGTTCATGTTGGCGATCTGCTGGGCGCTCAGCTCGGCGCCGCCCTCGGCGATCTTGCGTTTGTATTCGCCGGCCAGGAAGAAGAAGCCTTCCAACTGCGGGTTATCGCTGAACAGCTTCAGGCCCAGCGCATAGGTGGTGCAGATCAGCAGCCACACCGCCGGCAGCACGGTCACCCAGATGTATTGCGCGCGCTTCATCTTAATCAGCACCACGGTGCCCAGCACCAGCGCCACGGCGGCCAGCATCTGGTTGGAGATGCCGAACAGCGGCCACAGGCTCTTCACGCCGCCGAGCGGATCCACCACGCCCTGATACAGCAGGTAGCCCCACAGCCCGACGCAGCCGGCGGTGCCGATGATGCCGGCCACCAGCGAGTCGGTTTTCTTCAGGAATGGCACGAAGTTGCCCAGCAGATCCTGCAGCATAAAGCGGCCGGAGCGGGTGCCGGCGTCCAGCGCGGTCAGGATGAACAGCGCCTCGAACAGAATGCCGAAGTGATACCAGAAGCCCATGTTGGCGCCCGGAATGATCTGGTGGAACACGTGGGCGATGCCCACCGCCAGCGTTGGCGCGCCGCCGGCGCGGTTCAGCACCGAAGGTTCGCCGATGTCGGTGGCGGTCTGCAGGATCTGTTCCGGGCTGATGACGAAGCCCCAGGAGCTGACCGCCGCCGCCGCGTGCACGGTCACGTCCTTCAGCGAAGCCATGATCATCGGCGCGTCTTCAGTGCCCAGGCGGTGCAGGTCCGGCATGGTGATGCCCAGCGCCGCCGGCGGGGTGTTCATGGCGAAGTACAGGCCCGGCTCGATGATGGAAGCCGCCACCAGCGCCATGATGGCGACGAAGGACTCCATCAGCATCGCGCCGTAGCCGATAAAGCGCGCGTCGGTCTCATTGGCCAGCAGCTTCGGCGTGGTGCCGGAGGCGATCAGCGCGTGGAAGCCGGAGACCGCGCCGCAGGCGATGGTGATGAACAGGAACGGGAACAGCGTGCCTTTCCACACCGGGCCGGTGCCGTCGACGAACTGGGTCACCGCCGGCATTTTCAGCTCAGGGTTGAGGATCACGATGCCGATCGCCAGCCCGACGATCACGCCGATTTTCAGGAAGGTGGCCAGGTAGTCGCGCGGCGCCAGGATCAGCCACACCGGCAGCAGAGCGGAGACGAACGCGTAGCCGATCAGCGTGAAGGTGATGGTGGTGTCTTTAAAGGTCAGCGCCGGGCCCCAGTACGGGTCGTGCGCCACCACGCCGCCGAACCAGATGGCGGCCACCAGCAGCACGATGCCGATGATTGACACTTCACCCACGCGGCCGGGGCGCAGGTAGCGCATGTAGATGCCCATAAACAGCGCGATCGGCACGGTGGAGCAGACGGTGAACACGCCCCACGGGCTTTCCGCCAGCGCTTTCACCACGATCAGCGCCAGCACCGCCAGGATGATGATCATGATCAGGAAGCAGCCGAACAGCGCGATGGTGCCCGGTATCGGCCCCATCTCTTTTTTGATGATCTCACCGAGCGAGGCGCCATTGCGGCGCGAGGAGATGAACAGCACCATAAAGTCCTGCACCGCCCCCGCCAGCACTACGCCGCCCAGCAGCCACAGCGTGCCGGGCAGGTAGCCGACCTGCGCGGCCAGCACCGGCCCCACCAGCGGCCCGGCGCCGGCGATGGCGGCGAAGTGGTGGCCGAACAGCACGTTCTTGTTGGTCGGCACGTAGTTGAGGCCGTCGTTGTTGACCACCGCCGGGGTGGCGCGGCCGGCATCCAGCTTCATCACCTTGGTGGCGATGTACAGGCTGTAGTAGCGGTAGGCCACCAGATACACCGCCACCGAAGCGACGACGATCCACAGCGCGCTGATGTGTTCGCCGCGGCGCAGCGCCACCACGCCGAGGCAGGCTGCGCCGAGTATCCCCAGCAGCATCCACGGAATGTGCTTTAAAATCCCCTCTCGTTTCATGAGGTATCCTTAATTCCAGTCTGCAAAATATGAATGAACTCATCCGCTTGTAAGAGATGTCAGAGTGGCGCGGTGAGCCGTAGCGTCTTTCCCGAGGTAAGGCGGGTTTAGGAACAGCTCATCATCGCCGGGGGTAAGGGGGGAAGACAGGCGTATTTCGGTCAGCGGTCAGATCCGCCGGGTGAACGGTTGGATTGGCGGGGTGAGCGGTTTGTTGCATAACCAACAGCCGCCCGTCAGCCGCTGTTGCCAATGCAGCACCCGCCCGCACCCGTCGGCTTTAAACGCCCGGTTTTTCAGCCAGATGCCTTAACGTGGCGATTGGCACGCATCCTGCTATCGGATTTATAACCAAAACAAGGTTTTCAATATTTGGAAATCAATAATGGTTATATGCGCGCCGCATAACGGCGCCGACGGTCAGAGGGAGAGAAGCATGTCAGCAGCAAACCACTCGCAGCAGCCGATTCAGTTCGCCTACTGGGTGCCGAACGTTTCCGGCGGCCTGGTGATCAGCAATATCCCGCAGCGCACCGGTTGGGACATCGGTTATAACCGCAAGCTGGCGCAGATCGCCGAGCGCGCCGGTTTCGACTACGCGCTTACCCAGATCCGCTTCACCGCCGGTTACGGCGCGGAGAACCAGCACGAGTCGGTGTCGTTCTCACAGGCCCTGCTGGACGCCACCGAAAAGCTGAAAGTGATCGCCGCGCTGCTGCCGGGGCCGTGGAACCCCACGCTGGCGGCCAAACAGATCGCCACCATCAGCCATCTTTCCAACGCGCGCATCGCGGTGAACATTGTCAGCGGCTGGTTCCGCGGCGAGTTCAAGGCCATCGGCGAGCCGTGGCTGGATCATGAGGAGCGCTACCTGCGCTCGGAAGAGTTTATCCGCTGCCTGCGCGGCATCTGGACTGAGCCCAGCTTCACCTTCGCCGGCGATTTCTACCGTTTCCGCGACTACTCGCTGAAGCCGAAGCCGCTGGCGCCGTTGCCGGAAATTTTCCAGGGCGGCAGCTCACGCGCGGCGCGCGACATGGCGGCGCGGGTCTCGGACTGGTATTTCACCAACGGCAACAGCGTGGAGGGCATTCGCCGGCAGGTGGAGGACATCCAGAGCAAGGCGCAGGCCAATCACCATCGGGTGAAGGTGGGGGTGAACGGTTTCGTCATCGCCCGCGAGAGCGAACAGGCGGCGCAGGCGGTGCTGCAGGAGATCATCGATCACGCCAACCCGGAGGCGGTGCAGGGCTTCGGGCACGAGGTGAAGAACGCCGGGGCGGCCTCGCCCGAGGGCGAGGGCAACTGGGCCAAGTCCACCTTCGAAGACTTGGTGCAGTATAACGACGGCTTTAAAACCAACCTGATCGGCACGCCGCAGCAGATCGCCGAGCGCATCATCGCGTTGAAAGACGCCGGGGTGGATCTGCTGTTGCTGGCGTTTCTGCACTTCCAGGAAGAGGTGGAGTACTTCGGCCGTGAAGTGATCCCGCTGGTGCGCGAACTGGAGCGCCAGCGGGCGGCGGCCTGAGCGTTCAACCCGTTTGCAGGGTTTGCAGCAGGTGGATAAAGGCGGCGCTGAGCGGCGGCGTGGCCGGCTCATGGCGGGTAAAGACATAAAAGCGCGCGCTGATGTCGATCCCCTGTGTCGGGATTTTCTGCAGGTGCAGCTGCGGGGCGTAGTGCGCGACGACCCGATCGCTCAGCAGCGCGATATAGCCCTGCTGCCTGACCAGGCACCAGGTCGCCAGAAAGGAGTCGGTCTCGACGATCTGGCCGTGCGGCGTGTAACGCTCGGCGATCTCGCGGATGGCGGCGTGCCCCACCGAGCAGGAGCGCGGCACCACCCATTTGGCTTCGGCCGGCGGCTGCCCGGCGGCGGTCAGGTCCCCCCCTTGATAGAGCGAGAAGCGCTCGCTCTTCAGCGCCTGCATGGCCAGATCGGCGCCGCCCGCCGCGCCGTTCAGGCTGCTGACCGCCAAATCCAGCTCGCAGTTTCTCAGCCGGGCGAGCAGGCCTTCCGGGCCGTCTTCCACCACCGTCACCCGGGTATGCGGGTAGCGGCGGTTGAAGCCTTCGAGCACCTGGGGCAGGTAGCACAGCAGCGGATCGACGCTCATCCCCACCCGCAGGCGCTTCTCGCCGCCGGCGCTCATGCCGCGCAGCTCGTCAAACGCGCTGAGCAACTGATTGGTGGCGGCGTCTATCCGCCGGTAAAACAGCTCGCCGACCGCCGTCAGGCGCACGCCGCGGTTGCTGCGCTCCAGCAACCGCGCGCCGATGGACATTTCCAGCTCTTTGAGCACCCGGCTGAGCGTCGGTTGCGAGACGGCCAGTTTTTTCGCGGCATCGTGCAAACTTCCGCAGTGAACGATGTCTTTGAACATCGTCAGATGAGCCAGTTTCGGCATGGTTTTCATGGTGGATCTCCCTGGAAGTGAACGGCATTAGCCGGAGCCGGCGATGCGGCTGTAATAGGCCTGTTTCATCATGCTGTCGTTCAGCAGTTTATTGATGGTCTGGTCGAGCACCGGCGTGGTGACGGAGGCCGGCATCAGCGTGGCGGTGATCTCCACGTCGTCGTCGCCAAAGGGTTCGATATCCAGATGCGAGATAAAGCAGTTTTCTCCTTGCAGCACCTGTTTGAATTTGGCCAGCGCTTCACGCTGCTCATGCTCGAAGGCAATGACGCAAATCTGGTAGGTGGATTCGCCGTTAACGTCATTGAAGGGCTGTTTGTTGACCATATTGACCAGAGGGCGCAGTAGGGTGTTGGCGGCGAGCACGAACAGCGTGGCGGCCAGCGCATCGCCGTACAGGCCGCAGCCGGCGCAGGCGCCGACCGCCGCGGAGCCCCAGAGCGTGGCGGCGGTGTTCAGGCCGCGGATGTTCATCCCTTCTTTCATGATGGCCCCGGCGCCGAGAAAGCCGACGCCGGAGACCACGTAGGAGATGACGCGCACCGCGCCGCCGCTGCCGTCGATGGTCATGGCCAGGTGGACGAAGATCGCCGCGCTGGTGGCCACCAGCGTATTGGTACGCAGCCCGGCGGTACGCTGGCGGAATTGTCTTTCATAGCCGATGGCGGCGCCCAGGACGGACGCGGTCAGCAGCGTCAGCAGTGTATGAATGAAATGCATGATAATAACTCGATGTATTATCCGCTTATCATGAGCCACCCGTGGCGGGGTGACTCTTGATAAACAGGTAGTTAAGTTGGCGGGATCCGTCCCGCCAGACCAGGGTGGCGCTCAGTGCGCGGCGGCGATCTGCCGGCTGAGCGTCTCGCTGATTTTGTCCGTCAGCGGCTGCATCCCCTCGCGGGTGCGCGTCTCGCGGCGCTGCGCGATGTGATAGCAGCCGTCGAGGGTGCCGGCGCCCAGCAGGAGGATGCGATCAGACATCATCACCGCTTCCTCTACGCTGTGGGTCACCAGCACGATGGAGCGGGTTTTGATCTGGCGCGTGCTCCAGATGCGCAGCAGATCGCTGCGCAGGTGTTCGCCGGTATAGACGTCCAGCGCGGAAAAGGGCTCGTCCAGCAACAGCAGCATCGGTTCTACCGCCAGCGCGCGCGCAAAGCCGACCCGCTGGCGCATGCCGCCGGAAAGCTCGCGCGGGTAGGCGTCGCGGTAGGGCGTGAGCCCGACCAGATCGAGCATTTTCAGCGTCTGGGTTTCGACCACCTGCGGCGGCAGATCCTGCGCCTGCAGCCCGAAGGCGATATTTTGGTAGACGTTCAGCCACGGGAAAATGGCGAAGGTCTGGAACACCATGTTGATCTGCGGATTCGGCCCCGAGACTTTTTTATCCCCCAGCATCACGGTGCCCAGATCCGGCGCGATCAGACCGGAAAGTATGCGCAGCAGGGTGGACTTGCCCGAGCCGGACTGCCCCAAAATGCTGACGACCTCGTTATCGTAGAGGCGCAGGTTGATTTCATTCAGCACCAGGCGTTTTTCTTTACCGGTAGGCTGAACGCTTTTGCTGACGTTATTAACCGTCAGCAGCGTGGTTTTTTTTACCATCATGATGTTTCTCCACTCAATTAAAAATATGAGCATGGAAAAATGGCCGATAGTTATCGCTGCGCAGGGGTAAAATAAATGCGAGCGCAAATAAGCCTGAGCGTTATCGGACTGTTAATAAGCGTATGCTGGAAGGATTAGCCTGTCAGGCGCGCCGGAGCGGCGTGCGCGGAGGCCATGCGCTGAAGGGGTAAAGCGAAGGGATGTGGTAACTGACGCATATCCTGACACTTTCAGGATGCAATGGGATGACTATTGCTCCTGTGACCTCAGCGATTCCAACAATAAAATAAACAACCAACTGTCGCCGTCCATATCATTTCCCCGTTATTTTTCGTGTGGCCATAATACGCGTGATATTGCCTGTGATTCAATGTGGTTAGGCGGAATTATCGCGGCAAAATGTAATTTAATATGAATACGGGAAAGTTTTTCTTTATTTATTAAACGGGGCGTCAACGAAAATCATGAGAATGAATATAGGCGCTATTTTATGGAAATATAAACCTGAATTAAACGAGAGAATAACAGGGCGGGCGCAAGACAAATAATGAACCGGCCGCAGCGCGCGCTGCGGCCGGTATCGGGTCAGAACTGATACATGATGCCGGTTTCGACAATGTCGTCGGCGCCGGCGCCGACGGCGTTCTGCCGTTGCAGCAGGTTGAGCTTGTACTCCACGTAGGTCGACATATTGGCGTTGAAGCTGTAGTTCAGCGCCAGATCCAGGTATTTGACCAGATCGGCGTCGCCGATGCCGGGCAGGTTACGGCCGCGCGTTTGCAGGTAGGCCACCGAGGGCGTGACGCCGGAATCGAAGTGATACTGCGCGACCGCCTCGACGGCGTCCGCGCGGGGGGCGAAGCCGGCGTAGCGATCGCCGTCGACATAGGTCATGTTTTCGGTGCGCGCATAGCTGGCCGCCAGGTAGAGGTTGTCCAGATCGTATTTCAGCCCCAGCGTCCAGGCCCGGGCGCGATCGCCGTCAGCCAGGCCGAAGCGCTGCTGCGCCAGGGTGCGCGCAGAGTTGGCGTAGGCGGCGCCAAAGTTTAGCCCCACGCCGGTGTCGTAGGTGGCGGAAAAGGCGTAGCCATCGCCGTTTTGCGTCTGAATATCCTTCGCCCGCAGAGCGTCGTCCCCCCGATTCTTCCCCTGATATTGCAGGCCGAGATCCAGACCGTCCAACAGCCCGCCCAGGCTGCGGTTGTGGTAGGTCAGCAGACCGTTGGCGCGGCCGGTCATGAAGTTGTCGGCCGCTTCGTAGCTGTCGTTGCCGAATTCGGGCAGCACGTCCGTCCAGCCGGCCACGTCATACAGCAGGCCGTAGTTGCGGCCGTAGTCCAGGCTGCCCCAGCGGCCGAACGTCAGCCCGGCGAAGCCCAGCCGGGTATAGCTATTGCCCGGCCCGGCGCTTTCCGCCTGATCGAGCCCCGCCTGATATTCCCATTGGCCATACCCTGTCAGCCCGTCGGCGATCTGCGTCTCGCCTTTGAAACCGAAACGGGTGTAGGAGCGATCGCCGTTATTGTCGGCATCGCTGCTGAAGTAATGCACCCCGTTCAGTTGACCGTACAGATCCAGTTTATTGCCGTCTTTATTGACGATTTCTGCCCCGGCGGCGGCCGCCGGCATCAGGATGACCAGCGCCATCAGTAAGCTTTTATGTTTCATTTCACTACCCTGAGTTAACGAAAATGCGGCCTTATCCGGCCGGTTGCGCCCGCGCGATTTTTTTGTACAGGCAGCTGCGGATCCGATCGGTGAGGTGCCGCAGGCTGTCCCGGTTGCGCGCCGCGCGGGGAATATTGATGCTGAATTCGTCATCGATCCGTTTGCTGGTCGCGTCCAGGATCAGCACCCGATCGGACATCAGCACCGCCTCTTCGACGTCGTGCGTCACCATCACCATGGCGCGCGTGCGCAGCCGGTTGTCTCCCCACAGCGCCAGCAGATCGCTACGCAGTTTTTGCGCGGTAAAGATATCGAGGGCGGAGAAGGGCTCGTCCAGCAGCAAGACATCGGGCTCTACCGCCAACGCCCGGGCGAAGCCCACCCGTTGGCGCATGCCGCCCGACAGCTCGCGCGGCCAGGCGTGCTCATAGCCGCTCAGCCCCACCAGGCGCAGCAGCGCCTCCAGCCGCTCGGCGATCGTCTGCGGCGGCAGCTTTTGCGCCAGCAGGCCGAAGGCGATGTTGTCGTACACCGTCAGCCAGGGGTAGAGCGCGTAGGATTGAAACACCATGCCGGCGTTGGCGCTCGGGCCGCAGACCGGTTTGCCCGCCAGGGTGAGCGTGCCGCTGTCCGGCGGGATCAGCCCGGCCAGCATGCGCAGCAGCGTGGACTTACCCGAACCGGATTGCCCCAGAATGGTGACGAACTCGCCGGCGTGCACGGTCAGCGACACGTCGCGCAGCACGGGGGTGGGGCGCTTGTTTTCGCCGATAAACGTCTTGTTCAATCGACGGGCGCTGATAATCACGTCTTGAGTCAGCATGTTGTTCCCCCTTGATCAGTCATATTTGAATTTGGTTTCCGCAATGCGATACAGCGGTTGCCAGACGAAGATGATGCACAGCGCCACCAGCGCGCACATCGCGGCGCAGCCCAGTGCGGACTCCGGGTTCTTGCCGGCGTCGGTGACGACGGAAATGAACGCGCCCAGCCCGGTGGCGCTGAGGGTGGTGCTGCCCCATTGGATCACTTCGGCGGCGATGGCGCTGTTCCAGGCGCCGCCGGCGGCGGAGATGATGCCGGTCACGATGTAGGGGAAGATCGCCGGCAGCATGTAGTAGCGCCACCAGCGGAAACGGCGCAGCCCGAAGGTTTCGCTGACTTCGGTGATCTGCGTCGGAATGGCGGAAACGCCGGCGATCACGTTGAACAACACGTACCACTGGGTGCCCAGCATGATCATCGGAATGGCCCACCAGCCGAGATCCTGATGATAAATGGCGATGAAGGCGGCGATCAGCGGGTAGAAAATATTGGGCGGAATGGCCGCCAGGATCTGGATGATCGGCTGGAAGATCTTCACCAGGCGCGGATTCAGGCCGATCCACACCCCCAGCGGCGTGAAGATCGCCACGCTGAGCAGCATGGCCGCGGCCACGCGCGCGGTGGTGAGCAGCATCCACTCCGGCAGCATGGCGAAGTACTGTTTGGGGAAGTATTCCCACAGCCGGTAACCGAACCAGACGCAGGCCAGCACCACGCCGAGATACCACAGGCTCCGCCACAGCCAATTGCCTTTGGCGGCGAGGCGAAACAGGCGGTGCAGGCCGAGGGCGTACCACAGCCGCGGCAGCTTGAACAGCCACAGATCAGCCAGCGCGCGCAGCGTGCGGCCGAGCGCCGCGCCGACGTGCGAAAAGGCCAGACTGTTGTAGAACCACGGATTGCCGAGCGCCCGATTGGCGGTGACGTCTTCGTATTTGAAGCGGGCGGTGTAACGCACCAGCGGGCGGAAAACCAGCTGATCGAGCAGCACGATGTTGGCGGCCAGCGCGACGATCGCATACAGGATCGCCGGCACGTTCTGCTGCGCCAGCGCTTCGGCGATATAGGAGCCGACGCCGGGCAGTTCGACCGAGCGATCGCCGACCGGAATGGCTTCGGAGGCCACCAGGGCGAACCAGGCGGCGGATTGCGACACCATGGCGTTCCACAGCAGGCCCGGCACCGAATAGATGAATTCCAGCCGCCAGAAGCGTTGCCACGGGTTGTAATTGAAGCTGCGGGCGGCTTCGTCCAGCTCCTTGGGCACGATGCGCAGCGTCTGATACAGCGTCAGCATCATGTTCCAGGCCTGGCCGGTAAACACCGCGAAGATGGCGGTGCACTCCAGCCCCATCACGCTGTGTGGGTAGAGGTTGAGAAAGTACACGGTCGTGAAGGTCAGGAACCCCACCAGTGGCACCGACTCCATAAAGTTGACGAAGGGCAAGATCACCCGGCGCAGCGGCGCATAGCGCGCGGCCAGCACGGCGAACACCACAGAAAACAGCAGCGACCAGGCCATGCCGAGGAGAAAACGCATGCTGGTTCTGAGCGAATAATAAAGCAGGTTCCAGGCATCGAGACTAATGGCAGAGACGTTTTGTTCATTGAAGTCGCCGTGCATGTCGCCCCACGCGCGAATAAAAAAGGCAATGAAGAAAACGCCGATGGCGATAACGATAAAGTCATTTAAATAAGACTTTCTGAAAACAGATGTACCCCGGTTATTTTGCATAACGCAATACCTTATTTTTCCCATAAGAAATCCGTCGGCGCTCGGGTAATAGGCCCGGCGACATCAGATAAATACCGCCACAGCGGTTGAGACAAACGTTATTTTCGCAGCGAGGCGATGGGCGGGCAGGCAGAGCGGGAAAGGCCGTCAGAAGGGGAGCGGTTGCCGCATTCCGTATCTTTCAGAATGCAACGTGGATGGCATTACTGAAAGGTGCCCAATAGCATTAGCGTAAAACTAAAACTTTCATCGCCCATAGGGCCCTCCTCGGTTTAAATATGGCACGGAGAGGGTAATGTGTTTTGCTAATAAAAAGCAATTGGCGGCGCGCGGTTTTTATGGTTGATATGTAACAGGATGAATATTCATTTTTTAATCGCTATATTCAGAAAATAAAATAACCTATTTTGATGGCGGTAAATGCGGTGAAAATAAATCGCGGCGAAATAAAACGGCGCGCCTGAATACCGCGCGCCGTAACATTAATAAACCTGCCTGCCGTTGATGCCGGCGGGGAAAATGCCGGTGGCGAAGAGATGCCCGTTGGCCTGGATCTGGTCGTCGGCCAGCATCTCCAGCGGAAACTCGGCCGCCAGGCAGTTGAGAAAGGCGTTGCGATCGTCGGTGGTGGTAAAGCCGATCAGATCGTAGAACAGCAGCGAAGCGATCAGCTGGCGATGTTCCGGGATGCGCCGCAGCAGCGCCGCCGACGGGAACGGCAGATGGAAAAAGAACGCGCAGTCGTTCAGCAGCCCCTGTTCCTTCAGCGCCTGGGCGCAGGGCAGCAGTTGGTAATCGTCGATGCAGACGATGTCGCCCGGGCACAGGTGTTCGCAGGCGATATCGGCAAAACGGCGATTCAGCTGCCGGTAGGCGCGGTAGTTTTCCGGCGTGAAGTGCGCCTTCTCCGGCTGGTTGTGGAACACCGGCCACAGGCCGTCGTGGTAGTAGCCCTGATAGTGGCGGCGAAACTCTTCGATCGACAGCGGGAAGGTCACCTGATCGTAACCGGCGTCTTGACGGCAGTGGATCGGGCGCTGCGCGAAATTCTGTACGTCGCCATTCCAGCCGAGCCACAGCCCCGGTTCGGCGTCGGCCGCCAGCGTCCGGCCGGCGCAGGCCAGATCCTTACCATCGCACTGCTTGTTGGAAATCAGCACCAAACGAGACATGGGGGTCTCCTTATCAGTGAAGGGCGCGCGGGGCGTGCGCCGCGCAGTCGGCGCGCCAGGGCGCTTGCAGCGCGGGCAGCGTGACGCGCAGGCCGCGCAATGCCGGATGCGCCAGGCAGCAGCGCGTCAGCCAGCTTCCCAGCCCGACGCCGCGGTATTCGGCGCTGACGAACAGTTCGCTCACCGAGGCGAAGGTGGCGTAATCGGTCACCATGCGGGCGAAGCCGAGCTGGTGGCGTTTGCGATACAGGCCAAAGCACAGGCCGTGGCGCGCCAGGCGCTCCGCCGCCGCTCGATCCTGCAGGCTGAGAAAACGCTGGATCGCGTCGATATCCAACAACTGCCGATCGGTGCTGATATGAAAAACGCCTTTGCGCCAGCAGAGCAGCGGCTGTGCGGGCGCCCGTTGCGGTTGCATATTCATGATTATCCTTAAGTTAACGAATCAGTGGGCGGTTACAGCATCCAGCCGAGTTCGGCGGCGGTGACCTGTTCCTCGAAGCGGCGCAGTTCGGCGCTTTTGCAGGTGAGCCACAGGGTGCAGAACGCCGGGCCGAGCAGTTCGCGCAGCGGATCGCTGTGGCGGAACAGCGCCAGCGCCTCCTGCTGGCCGAGCGGCAAGGGCGCGGCGTTGTCGCTCTCGCAGCCGTTGGCGGCGGGCGGCAGCGGCAGCGGGTGTTCCAGCCCGTGCAGCAGGCCGCCGAGCATTACCGCCAGCGCCAGATAGGGGTTGGCGTCGGCGCCGGCCAGGCGGTATTCGATGCGCTGGTTGGCGCTGTCGGCGCAGGGCAGGCGCAGCGCCACCGTGCGATTGTTGTGGCCCCAGGAGGCGCGCAGCGGCACGTGCATGCCGGGGCGGAAGCGGCGAAACGCGTTGATGTTGGGCGCCAGGATCGCCATCGACGCCGGCATCAGCGCCAGCATGCCCGCCATCGCCTGCTGCATGTTGTCGCTCAGTTCGCCCGGCGCGCCGGTCAGCAGGTTCTCGCCGTGCTCGTTCTGCAGGCTGATGTGAAAATGCAGCCCGCTGCCGGCGGCATGGGCGCAGGGCTTGGCCATAAAGCAGGCGTGCTGGTGATGTTGCTCGGCAATCTGCCGCGTCAGGCGCTTCAGCGCCATGATCTGGTCGCAGGCTTCCAGCACGCGCCGGCTGTGATGCAGGTTCAGCTCGTACTGGCCGGAAGCGGCTTCGGCCACCACGCCGGTCAGCGGCAGGCTTTGCAGCCGCGCGTGCCGTTCGATGTCGCTCAGCAGCGCATGGTGGCGCTCGGGCGCATCCACCGCGAAGCTCTGCGTCGGGCAGGCTTCCGCCTCGGCGGGGCGCTGTGGATCCTGCAGGTAGAACTCCAGTTCGGCCGCCACCACCGGGAAGCAGTTGCGCTCGTGCAGGCGCTTCAGCACCCGTTGCAGCACCACACGCGGCTCCAGCTCGCAGGCGTCGCCGTCGGCGTTTTGCATCGTCAGCAGCAGCTGGGCGTGGCGTTCGGGATCGCGCGCGCAGGGGCGCAGCGTGCCGGGCACCGGCAGGCACAGCCGATCCGGCTCGCCCGCCCGTTGCCCCAGCCCGCTTTCTTCAATCACCCGGCCGTGCAGATCCAGGGCGTAGATCGACAGCGGGAAGTAGCAGCCTTTTTCCAGGCCAAAGGCTTCGGCGATCGGCAGGCGCTTGCCGCGCAGCTGGCCGTTCAGATCGTGCAGATAAATATCCAGCTGTTCGGTATCCGGATAGCGCTGCAGGTAGTGTTCCAGCTCTTTGCGGAAGGTACGCGTCGGCGATGCGGGCAGCTCTGCCAGCAGAGGATTGAACCCGATAATATTAGAATGCATGGCGCGCTCCAGAACGAAGACCGGTCACGGCCAGAGGCAGGGATAAACGCATGAGACAACTCTCTTGTGAGGCCATAGCGGCGATGTGGAAAGGGTATCTGCGGCGGCAAAAACTGTCTGTAAAAACGCCGTAACGTTAACGGGGCGCGGAATAAAAATGCCGTAAAGAGCGCGGCGGGTTGGCCGGGTCGGCACGGTCTATACTGGCGAGACGGGCCGTAGAAGGAGAGATAACAATGAAGAGAATAGGGCTGCTTATCGCCGCGCTGGCCGCGTTCCACGCCACCGCGTCTTCCCCACAGGCGTGGGCCGAGAGCGAACGGGCGATGCGCGCCGCCTGCCTGAAAGCCAGCGGGCTAAAAAACGCCAGGGTGGAAGGGGCGATCGTTCACTACGGCGATGACGTCGGCTATTCGGCGCTGTTTATCGGCGGGCGCTACCCGCAGCCGTTTATGAAAAACCAGCCGGGCAGGGAGCTGTGCTTATATCAGCGCGCCACGCAGAAGGCGGCGGTGCAGGCGGTGGAGGGGGAATAAATAATCCCAGTCTCCTTACTGTAGCTGTATTTCTCCCTTGGGATTAATTATTAAGTTGAATTCTTTCATGTATTTACGCCTTTTCGTGTCGTTATTCATCGAGACGCCGAGCAAGACCGAGTATTCTCCCGCAGCCCAGTTTACCTGCGGATAAGTGGCGCATTGTCCCGGTTTCAGGTCGGGCAACGGAGTGACTTCTGGTGAGGCCCAGACGATATGCCATTGCTGTTGTTCCTGTCGTGAGACGATCACCCCCCGGTTTTGCAGGCTGTCACCGCTGCGAACGCTGTTGATAGGCACGGCAAAGCAAGGTTGGTTGTCTTTGAGCGAGACATCCAACGGATGGTACCAGGGCTGAGTGGATTGGCAGCCGTTCAGTAGCAGTGCGCACAGTAAAGAGAGATAAAGTTTTGTCATAGCAAGGTGTTCCGGTTCTTTGGATTGTTCAGGAAAGCTCGCAATACCCATTCATAACGTTTTAATGCCGCTGTAGTTGGTGGCTACGTGGAAGCGATGGGCGGCACGCTGCGCCTGGACATTGAACTGCCGGACGGCAAGCACGTCGGGTTTACGGTTTAAGCGCAGGCTGCCCGCCACTCCCCGCCATCTCCCGTTCGATCACCGTCGCCAGCGCCTGCGCGGCGGAAGAGAGTTGGTGCTGCGCCAGGCGGATCAGGCCCACGCGCCGTTCGATAATCGGGCCGATCAGCGGCACGCAGACCGCCCCCAGCTCATCCATCTGTTGCTCGCACAGCGCCGGCACCGCGCTGGCGCCGAGGCCGTTGGCCACCATGCGCCCGACCGTCACCAACTGGTGGCTCTCAAACGCCACCTCCAGCGTTCGCCCGCTGCGGGCCAGTTCCTGCTCCAGCAGCAGCCGCACCGCCGATGGCCGCTGGAGGGTGATGAAATCCAGCGTCAGCAGCTCCTTCCAGCTCACCTGCGCCTTGCGCGCCAGCGCCGAATCCTTCGGCACCACAGCCAGAAAGCGATCGCGGCACAGCGGGGTGAAGTGCAGGGTGTCGCTCGGCTCCGGCTCGAAGGCGATGCCCATCTCCACCCGGCCTTCGCGGATCATTTCAAACACCTGTTCGTTGATGACGTCGTGCACCGCCACGTTGATGCCGGCATAGCGATCGCGAAACGCCTTGAGGATCGGCGGCAGCGGGTTGCCGGCGAACGACGGCATGGCGGCGATCGCCACCTTGCCCATCTGCAGGGTGAAGCGCTGACGCATCGCCTCTTCCGCGTTATCCCAATCCGCCAGCAGCTGGCGCGCCATCGGGAAGAAGGTTTCTCCTTCCGGCGTCAGCGTCACCCGGCGGGTGGTGCGCAGCAACAGCGGCCCGCCCAGCGCGTCTTCCAGCCCACGGATCGCCAGGCTGAGCGCCGGCTGAGAAATATTCAGCCGCTCGCTGGCCTGGGCGAAGTTCAGAGTGTGAGCTACCGCTAAAAACGCGCGTAACTGTTTGATGCTCATTTTCATTTTGGTTGGCGTTAACTCTTTGTTAATTTTCGGTTAACGGTTGATTAATAAAAATTCTAAATGAATGCGGCATAAAAACAAAATTAACAAATCATTTTTGTGACCTGAAGATGCCCTCACGCAAGCCAGGGCATTTCGCCCTGCGCCGCAACATGCAGGGGCAACGATATGGCAGGGCTCGACAAACGCGTCGGCAGCTACCAGGAAGCGCTGGCAGGCCTGACGGACAACATGACGGTGCTGGCGGGCGGCTTTGGCCTGTGCGGCATCCCGGAGAATCTGATCGAAGAGATCCGCCGGCGTGGCGTGCGCGGGTTGACGGTGGTTTCCAACAACTGCGGCGTCGACGGGTTCGGCCTCGGGCGGCTGCTGGAAACCCATCAGATCCGCAAGGTGGTGGGATCTTACGTCGGCGAAAACGCGCTGTTCGAACAGCAGGCGCTCAGCGGCGAGCTGGAGGTGGATCTCACGCCGCAGGGCACGCTGGCGGAGAAGATCCGCGCCGGCGGCGCCGGCATCCCGGCATTCTTCACTGCCACCGGTTACGGCACGCCGATCGCCGAAGGCAAAGAGGTGCGCGAGTTCAACGGCCGCCCCTACATCATGGAAACCGCCATCACCGGCGATTTCGCCATCGTGAAAGGCTGGAAGGCCGATCACTTCGGCAACGTCATCTACCGCCACACCGCGCAGAACTTCAATCCGCTGATGGCGACCGCCGGGCGCATCACGGTGGTGGAAGTGGAAGAGATCGTCGCGCCGGGCGAGCTGGATCCGGCGGCGATCCACACCCCCGGCATCTATGTCGATCGGCTGATCCAGGGCACATTCGAAAAGCGTATCGAACAACGCACCCTGCGGGCATAAGGAGAATTCGCATGCTTACCCGTGAACAAATGGCGCAGCGCGTGGCGCAAGAGCTGAGGGACGGTTACTACGTCAATCTGGGCATCGGCATCCCGACGTTGGTGGCCAACTACGTGCCGGCGGGCATGGACGTGATGCTGCAGTCGGAAAACGGCCTGCTGGGGATGGGCGAGTTCCCGACCGAGCAACAGCTGGACGCCGACATGATCAACGCCGGCAAGCAGACGGTCACCGCGCGCCTCGGCGCGTCGATCTTCGATTCGGCGCAGTCGTTCGCCATGATCCGCGGCGGCCATGTCGATCTGACCGTGCTGGGGGCGTTTGAAGTGGACGTCGAGGGCAACATCGCCTCGTGGATGATCCCCGGCAAGATGGTCAAGGGCATGGGCGGCGCGATGGATCTGGTGGCGGGGGCGGAGAACATCATCGTGGTGATGACCCACGCAGCGAAGGGCGGCGAGTCCAAGTTGCTGCCGCGCTGCACGCTGCCGCTGACCGGTGCCAACTGCATCCGCAAGGTATTGACCGATCTGGCCTATCTGGAAATTGAAGACGGCGCCTTCGTGCTGCGCGAACGCGCGCCGGGCGTCAGCGTGGCGGAGATTGTCGCCAAAACCGCCGGCCGGCTGATCGTGCCGGAGCATGTGCCGGAAATGCGTTTCTGGAACGGGAGGTGAATGTGCAACAACGTGAAGTGGTGATTGTGGCGGCGACGCGCACGCCGGTCGGCAGTTTTCATGGCGCGCTGGCGCCGCTGACGGCGGTGGAACTGGGCACGGCGGCGGTGCAGGGGCTGCTGGCGCAAAGCGGCGTGGCGCCGCAGCAGATCGATGAAGTGATCCTCGGTCAGGTGCTGACCGCCGGCTGCGGGCAGAATCCGGCGCGCCAGACCGCGCTGAACGCCGGGCTGCCGTTTACGACGCCGGCGCTGACCATCAACAAGGTGTGCGGCTCCGGTTTGAAGGCGGTGCATCTGGCGGTGCAGGCGATCCGCAGCGGCGACGCCGACGCGGTGATCGCCGGCGGCCAGGAGAGCATGAGCCGGTCGCCTTACCTGATGGCCGGCGCGCGCGCCGGTCTGCGCCTCGGTCACGCGCAGATGGTGGACAGCGTGATCCACGATGGCCTGTGGGACGCGTTCAACGACTATCACATGGGCATCACCGCCGAAAACCTGGCGGAGAAATACGCCATCAGCAGAGAAGAACAAGACAGGTTCGCGCTGCGTTCGCAGCAGAAGGCGCAGGCGGCGCAGCAGGCCGGGCGTTTCGCGCAGGAGATCACGCCGGTGACGGTGCCGAAGCCGAAGGGCGAAGCGCTGCGGGTAGAGCGCGACGAACAGCCGCGCGACACCAGCCTGGAAGCGCTGGCGCGGCTGCGTCCGGCGTTTCGCAAGGAGGGCACGGTGACCGCCGGCAACGCCTCGTCGCTCAACGACGGCGCCGCCGTGGTGCTGCTGATGAGCGCGGAAAAAGCCGCCGCGCTGCGCTTGCCGGTGCTGGCGCGCATCGCGGGTTACGCCTCGTCGGGCGTCGATCCGGCGATCATGGGCATCGGCCCGGCGCCGGCCACTCGGCGCTGCCTGGAGAAAGCCGGCTGGCGGCTGGAGGAGGTCGATCTGATCGAAGCTAACGAAGCCTTTGCCGCGCAGGCGCTGGCGGTGGGCAAAGAACTGGGCTGGGAGGCGGAGCGGGTCAACGTCAACGGCGGGGCGATCGCGCTGGGGCATCCGATCGGCGCGTCCGGCTGTCGCATTTTGGTGTCGCTGCTGTACGAAATGCAGCGCCGCGGGGTGAACAAGGGGCTGGCGATGCTGTGCATCGGCGGCGGGCAGGGCGTGGCGCTGGCGGTAGAGCGCCCGTAAACAACCGAGGAGGGCACCATGCAGTCATCTGACTATGCGGTACTGGGCGCCGGGCTGATGGGGGTGGGTATCGCCACCCACTTTATTCGCCACGGCCATGAGGTGCTGCTGTATGACCCGGATCCGCAGCGGCGGGTGGAAGCGCCGGCGGTGGCGAGCGGCATTCTGGCCGAGCTGAGCGACGTCGGGCAGTTTGATCGCGGTGAGCGCGAAGCGGCGCTGGCGCGCCTGCGCGTGACCGGCGATCTGAACGACGTGGAGCGCGCCCGACTGCTTATCGAGGCGATCCCGGAACGGCTCGAGCTGAAGCACGCGCTGTATGAGCAGTTGGAAGGGCTGATCGCCGACGACGCGGTGATTGCCAGCAACACCAGCGGCCTGCCGCCGGACGAACTGGCGGCGCGCATGACTCATCCGCAGCGCCTGCTGATCGCCCACTTCTGGCACCCGCCGCACCTGATCCCGCTGGTGGAGATCGTGCCCGGCCGCGCCACCGAGCCGCGCCATCTGGCGGCGGTGCAGGCGCTGCTGGGCGAGATGGCGCTGGAGGCGGTGCTGCTGGAACGCGCCGCGCCGGGGTTTGTCGGCAATCGGCTGCAGTTTGCGGTGCTGCGTGAAGCGCTGCACATCGTCCACAGCGGCATCGCCAGCGCTGAGGTGGTGGATCAGGTGATGCGCGCCTCGCTGGGGCGGCGCTACGCCATGGTCGGCCCGCTGGAGGCCGCCGACATGACCGGGCTCCCGACGGTGGCGGACATCGCCCGCCACCTGTTCCCGGAACTGGCGACCGGCGACGAGATGATGGTGCTGGTGGAACAGCGGCTGCAGCGCGGCGA
Organism: Serratia ureilytica; assembly: GCF_017309605.1. Taxonomy (NCBI): domain Bacteria; kingdom Pseudomonadati; phylum Pseudomonadota; class Gammaproteobacteria; order Enterobacterales; family Yersiniaceae; genus Serratia; species Serratia ureilytica. Next base: position 4,490,153 of record NZ_CP071320.1, on the reverse strand, counting down.
TATCGGCCAGCGCAGCGGCCGGGGATTTTATCTTTGGGATGAAGCGCGCAGGGAACGCATTCAACGGCGACGGGCGCATCAGCTGCGCTTTGCGCTGAAACCGTAATTTCGCACGCCGTACCTGACAATAACAACGATAGCGAGGTGCCTGATGAGCGTTTTGATTGCCCTGGCAGCACTGGGATTACTGATGCTGGCCGCCTACCGCGGCTACAGCGTGATTTTGTTCGCCCCGATCGCCGCGCTGGGCGCGGTGCTGTTGACCGACCCCGGCGCGGTGGCGCCGACCTTCACCGGGCTGTTTATGGAGAAGATGGTCGGCTTCGTGAAGCTCTACTTCCCGGTGTTCCTGCTGGGGGCGGTGTTCGGCAAGCTGATCGAGCTGTCCGGCTTTTCCCGTTCGATTGTCGCGGCGGCGATCCGCATTCTCGGCCGGCGTCACGCCATTCCGGTGATCGTGCTGGTGTGCGCGCTGCTGACCTACGGCGGGGTGTCGCTGTTCGTGGTGGCGTTCGCGGTCTATCCGTTCGCCGCCGAGCTGTTCCGCCAGAGCGGCATCCCCAAGCGGCTGATCCCGGCCACCGTGGCGCTCGGCGCCTTCTCCTTCACCATGGACGCCTTGCCGGGCACGCCGCAGATCCAAAACATCATCCCGACCAGCTTCTTCGGCACCAATGCCTGGGCCGCGCCCTGGCTGGGGCTGATCGGCTCGCTGTTCATCATCGCGGTCGGTCTGCTGTATCTTGAACGCCAGCGGCGCAAGGCGCAGCTGAAGGGAGAAGGGTACGGTACCGATCTGCTGAACGAGCCGGAAACCCCGGACGATATCAATCTGCCGAACCCGCTGATCGCCATCCTGCCGTTGATTTTGGTCGGGGTATTCAACCTTGGCTTCACCCATTGGATCCCGCAGTGGTACGGCGCCAGCCACGAGCTGACGCTGCCGGGGCTGGCCAAACCGATCACCACCGACGTGGCGAAAATCACCGCCATCTGGGCGGTGGAAGCGGCGCTGGTGTCGGGTATTCTGCTGGTGGTGGCGTTCGGCTTTCGCAATATTCGCGGCCGGCTGGCGGAAGGCAGCAAGACGGCGGTCGGCGGCGCGATCCTGGCGGCGATGAACACCGCCTCCGAATACGGCTTCGGCGCGGTGATCGCCGCCCTGCCGGGCTTTTTGGTGCTGTCGCAGGCGCTGTCGGCGATCCCCAATCCGCTGCTGAACGAAGCGATCAGCGTCACCCTGCTGGCCGGCATCACCGGGTCGGCCTCCGGCGGCATGAGCATCGCGCTGGCGGCGATGGCCGATAACTTCGTGGCCGCCGCCCATGCGGCACACATTCCGCTGGAGGTGCTGCACCGGGTGGCCTCGATGGCCAGCGGCGGCATGGACACCTTGCCGCACAACGGCGCGGTGATCACCCTGCTGGCGATCACCGGCCTTAGCCACCGGCAGGCCTATGGCGGCATCTTCGCCATCACCCTGATCAAAAGCGCCGCGGTGCTGTTTGTGATTGGCGTGTTCTACCTGACCGGCATTGTTTAAAGGAGCGATACCATGAGTGTACAAGGCAAAACCGCGCTGGTGACCGGCTCGACCAGCGGCATCGGCCTCGGGATAGCGTCCGTGCTGGCCGCCGCCGGCGTGCGTGTGATCCTCAACGGCTTTGGCGATGTGGAAGCGGCGAAGGCGCAGGTTGCCCGGCTGGGCACCGCGCCGGGGTATCACGGCGCCGATCTCGGCGATGCGGCCCAGATAGCGGACATGATGCACTATGCCGAGCGTGAGTTCGGCGGCGCGGACATTCTGGTGAACAACGCCGGCATTCAGCACGTGGCGCCGCTGGATCAGTTCCCGGTGGAGAAATGGAACGCGATCCTCGCCATCAACCTGTCGGCGGTGTTCCACACCTGCCGATTGGCGCTGCCGGGTATGCGCGAGCGCAACTGGGGGCGCATCATCAACGTGGCGTCGGTGCACGGGCTGGTGGCGTCGAAAGACAAATCGGCCTATGTGGCGGCCAAGCACGGCGTGGTGGGGCTGACCAAGACGCTGGCGCTGGAAACCGCCCGCACGCCCGTCACCTGCAACGCCATCTGCCCCGGCTGGGTGCTGACGCCGCTGGTGCAACAGCAGATCGACAAGCGCATTGCCGCCGGCATCGATCCGCAGCGGGCGCGCGATGAGCTGCTGGCGGAGAAGCAGCCGTCGCAAGCGTTCGTCACGCCGGAGCAGCTCGGCGAACTGGCGCTGTTCCTGTGCAGCGATGCGGCGGCGCAGGTGCGCGGCGCCGCCTGGAACATGGACGGCGGCTGGCTGGCGCAGTAGTGAGGGCATTTTCCCGGAGCGCGCAATGCGCTCCGTCGTTATTTCCCGCCATTAATTAATTCCCTCGCGTGACGGTTTACCTGCGGCAATAATATTTATTTGTTATTTGCTATTTTTATTCCCAGATAATCACGCCGGGTTATTTTGGGTAAAAGATGCGGATTGGTTTATTTCGTGCTGCGGTTATTACATTATTTTTCTCCGTGTTACAGGTGAACACGTTTCTGCTGAAAATAAGCCCAACCTGAAATAATGGCAGATTATGACGTGAATTTTTATATCTTGCGTGCGCTGTTGACATCGGGTAATTATTTCCGCGTGGCTTAAGACCACCGTGTTTATAACAATAATTTTTTCGGGCAGGGGTAATAATGAGAAAGAATACAACGCCAATATTCATTGGCGGCGTCTTGCTGTCGGCGTTATCCGCCGGCGCACAGGCCGAGATCACCATTCTGGATAAAAACCCGCAGAGCAATGTGTTGCTGGCGCCGCTCAGTTTAAAGGTGGGCGGCAGCATTCGCCCCGAGTGGATCTTCAATAACGGCCCGGAGCCGGGCTATGACAAAAACGGTCACGACGGCGGCACGCGTTTTCGCTTCAGCGGCGACTATGCGCTGACGCAGGACACCTCGATCATCGGCTATTACGAGTGGGGCGTCGATCTGGCGCACGCGCTCAGCTGGGACGGGCACTACAATGAGGACGGCAAACGCGACTATCAGCGCCAGCTGTACGCCGGTTTCAAGGACGATCGTTACGGCACCCTGACCTATGGCCACCAGTACGGCATCTATTATTCTGTGGTCGGCATCAAAAGCGACGTCTGGGATAACGACGGCCACGCGGGCGGCACCGGCATCGGTATTTCCGGCGATTATGACGGCGGCAATAAACCGAAAAACAGCATCAAATACACCAATGATTTCGGGCCGGTAACGCTGTACGCCAACTATTTATTGCCGGAAGACGATCTGCACACCGCGGATAACCTGATTTACCGCCGCAAGGGCGGTGGCGGGCTGGGCTTCGATTATAAGGTGACGAAGGATTTCACCTTCAGCGCCGCCTACAGTTATACCGACGCGAAGATCAAAGATAATCTGTACAACGAAAAGGATTATCACCAGCAGCTGTCCGGCACCGCGTTGACCTGGCAGCCGAACAACTGGTACATCGTCGGCACCGCCAGCTATTACAAAGACTATGTGCCGAGCACCCGCCAGCGCACGCTGTCGCACTTCTTCGCCGGCGACGGCTACGGGCTGGAAGGCTTCGTCGGTTACACCTTCAATATCGACAAGCCGTTCCTCAAATCCGTTCAGCCTTACGTCGCGGCGGACTCGCTGCGGCTGAAAGGAGACGAGGCGTATCACGCCAACCACGTCTACCTCGGCGCGGGCACCACCATCGGTTACGGTCTGTCGGTGTATGTGGAGCGCACGCTGGCCAACAGCAGCGACAACGAGCCGGATTCCACCTGGATAACGGTGTTCTACGACTTCTGATCCGCCTCTTGCCAGGCCGGCGCGGGTGCCGGCCGTTCACATGCTGATCGCGCCGCCCAGGGGTTGCCCTGAGGCGTTGCGTTCCGCCAGGTAGCGCGCCGGCGGTTTGCCCACCGCCTTTCTGAACATGGTGACGAAGCCGCTGGCGCTCTCGTAACCCAGATCCAGCGCCACCGTCTGTACGCTCTCGCCCTGCGTCAAGCGCTGCAGCGCCAGCATCACGTGCAGCTGACGCCGCCAGTGGCCGAAGCTCATGCCCATCTGCTGTTGCAGCGTGCGGCTGAGGGAGCGCTCGCTCATGCCGATGCGCTGCGCCCACTGGCCGAGGGTGGATTTGTCCGCCGGGCAGCTCAGCATGCCTTCGGTCAACTGCCGTATGCGCGCGTCGTCGGATACCGGCAGATGCAGATTCTCGATCGGTGCGGCCACCAGCTGATCCAGCAACACCGCCGTCAGGCGCCCTTCGGCGCCCTGTTCGTCGTAGAGCGGTTCGAAGGTGGTGGCCTGCAGCAGCAGTTCGCGCAGCAGCGGCGAGACCGACAGCGTGCAGCAACTCTGCGGCAAGCCGGCGACGACGTGTTGATCGACGAACAGGCAGTAAGCCTCGGTCGAGCCGGCGCCCTGGGCGTTGTGCAACACGTTGCCCGGCATCCACAGCGCGCACTGCGGCGGCACCAGCCACAGGCCGTTTTCCACTTCGCAGCGGATCATGCCGCGCACGGTATAGATCAGCTGCGCCTTTTGATGACGATGCGGCTCGACTTCCCAGTCCTGCTCGATGGTGGAACTCTGCACGGCGAACAGCGGGCGCGGCACCTGATCGATATCGATATTGCGGCGTGGGATCTGGACTTTCATGAGAACAATTCTCAATTTGGCGGAATTGAAAAGTATTATGTCCTGATTGCGCAATGTGGTCTAGCGCCGGTGCCGATAAAGTAAGCGCCAGTCCTAAACCCTTTCGCGAGGAAACTGATTATGTCACTCGATACCGCCGATTTTCCGCTGGTGTGGATGCGCCGAAACGGGCGCGATACCCAGGCCGAGCTGGCTGAATTCAGCGCGCTGCTGGCGCGCGCCGAGCCTTTCGTCCTGATGACCGATCGCAGCGTCGGCGATGAAGGTGAAGAGCACGATCGCGACGCCCGCACTCAGGTGGCGCTGTGGAAGCGCGATAACCGCGCGGCGCTGAAGCGGTGGGCGAAAGGCATGATCATGCTGGAACCGGACGACGCCAAACGCGCGGCGGCGGAAGCATTCGCCGAATACGGCGCCAAATTCTGGGGCTATCCGATACTGGTGGCCGCCGATGAAGCCGCAGGCCGGATGTTGGCGCTGACATTACTGAGCAAATAAGGGGAACACCATGCACCAGCAACAGGTGATTGAGCAGCTGCTGGCCTGGATCGAGCAGAGCCTGGATCAGCCGCTGACGCTGGACGACATCGCCGCCAAATCCGGCTATTCCAAGTGGCATTTGCAGCGGATGTTCAAGCAGCACACCGGCCATATCCTCGGCACGTACGCCCGCCGCAGAAGGTTGACCGCCGCCGCGCGCGAACTGCGCCTGACCGGCACCAGCGTGGCCTGTATCGCCGATACGTACCAGTTCGATTCGCAGCAGACCTTCACCCGCTGCTTCCGCAAGCAGTTTGGTCTGCCGCCGGCCAGCTATCGTCGCAGCCAGGATTGGTCGAGCTACGGTCTGCAGCCGCCGCTGCGGCTGACCGAAGCGCCGCTGCCGCAGGCCGACATCGTGACGCTGCCCGCCATGCAGCTGGTGGGCAACACGCAACGCCGCAGCTTTACGCTGGGGCAGTTGGCGGCTTCCAAATGCGAGCTGCGTCGCCATGCCTGGCGGCAACTGCTGCGGCCGCAGACGCTGCCCGAGGTGATGTATGGCCTTACCAGCCTGGAGATCGACCGGCAGCGTCGGGGCTGCCCGCGCATGGCGTATACCGCCGCTTTGCCGGACGAAGGGGCGGTGGGGGAACGGGTGACCATCGAACAGGGGGAATACGCCCGTTTCACCTATCAGGGGCAGGCGGAAGGGTTACAAAACTTTATTGTCCGGCTGTATGACACCGCCATGCCGCAGATGAACGCCATCCGCCGGCCAGGGCAGGATATCGAGCGGTTCTACCCGGCGCAGGAGGGCAGTTGCCCGCTTGGCGGCGCGGCGATCCGCTGTGAATATCTGATCCCCATTCGGCGGGCGGAGGCGCTGGCCGCCGCCAGTTAGGCGGCGGTTCTCGCAGAAAATCGCCTTCGTGGCGCGTCAGGTTACAAAAAATTGCGATATTACATCGGTAATGGTTCACACTTTGATTGATGTGCACATATAATGCGCATCCGGTCAAATCCCCCCTGGTTTTTCAGGCCGCAGCGCCGTTGGCTGCCGGCTGAAATTCAACGGGGCAAAGTGGCCGTAGAAACCAATACCCATAATCGCCAGTGGCCTTGACCAACACGAAGATGAAAATGAGCATTCGCGCGTTATTAACCCTGTTTACGGCACTGGTTGCATTCAGCCAGGCTGCCTTCGCCGTCGTCTACCCGCTGCCGCCAAAAGACAGCCGTTTGGTGGGCGAAAATATCCAAATCACCGTACCGGAAGACAGCAAACTGCCGCTGGAGAGCTTCGCCGCCCAGTATCAGATGGGGCTGAGCAACATGCTGGAGGCCAACCCGGGCGTGGATCCGTTCCTGCCGAAGGCCGGCAGCACCCTGACCATCCCGCAACAGCTGATCCTGCCGGACGCGCCGCGTGAAGGCATCATCATCAACAGCGCCGAAATGCGTCTGTACTACTACCCGAAAGGTTCCAACACCGTCGTGGTGTTGCCGATCGGTATCGGCCAGCTGGGTAAAGACACCCCGCTGAACTGGACCACCACCGTGCAGCGCAAGAAAGACGGCCCAACCTGGACGCCGACCGCCAAAATGCGCGCCGAATACGCGGCTGACGGCGAGATCCTGCCTGCGGTGTTCCCGGCCGGCCCGGATAACCCGATGGGGCTGTATGCGCTGTATGTTGGCCGCCTGTATGCCATTCACGGCACCAACGCCAACTTCGGCATCGGCCTGCGCGTGAGCCACGGCTGCGTGCGTCTGCGCGCCGACGACATCAAGTACCTGTTCCAGAACGTGCCGGTCGGCACCCGCGTGCAGTTCATCAACGAACCGATGAAGGCCACCGTCGAACCGGACGGCTCGCGCTACGTGGAAGTGCACAACCCGCTGTCGGCCAACGAAGAGCAGCTGCAATCCAAGGATCCGGTGCCGCTGACCATTTCCGCGCCGGTCGGCAAAGTGCTGATGGACGCCGGCGTCAACCAGAGCGAAGTGGATGCGGCGATCAAGGCCCGTTCCGGTATGCCGGTGAAAGTGAACTGATCGCCTCGGGCTTCAGTGACAATACCAAGAAGACGCCTGCGGGCGTCTTTTTTTATGATTTTTGTACCCTCTGATGAGGCCGGCCTGGGGGGAGAGACAATTAACCGCCATGCCGGCTAACCGTCCTTAAGGCGATCCTATGATTTGCCCTTGTCGGGCCGATAAACAGACAGACATCATGATACATTCACCGGTGAAGGGCGTAGGGACGGTATATCAATGCCAGCACTGTCTTTATAGCTGGCGGAATACCGAGCCTGCTGGCAGAACGGAACGGGAGCATTATCCGCCTGAGTTTCGCATGACTCAGCAGGATATCGATAATGCGCCGGACGTGCCGGCCATTCCTCCTCTTTTGACGAAATGAGACTGAAGGCGGGCAAGCGTCCGTCTTTTATGGAAATCGCGATGATGAATAACGAAGACGTCGTTTTGCTCGATGCCGCCTGGCAGCCTTGCGGGACGATGCCGAAAAATCAGGTGCACACGCACCATACGCCGCTGCATTTGGCCTTTTCATGTTACCTCTTTACCCCAGAGGGCAACGTGCTGGCCACAAGACGTGCGTTGAGTAAAACCGCCTGGCCGGGGGTTTGGACCAATTCCTTTTGCGGCCATCCCTTGCCGCAAGAGGCGCTGGCACAGGCGGTGAGGCGCCGCGCTCAGGTTGAACTGGGCACGGAGGTGGAGCAGATAATGCTGTTGAGCGAGGCATTCAGCTACCAGGCTACCGACGCGTCCGGCGTGATGGAGAATGAAGTTTGCCCGGTATTTGCCGCGCAAATTAAAGGCACGCTCCATGGCAATCCGGATGAGGTTGCGGATTATGCCTGGGTCGAGCTCAATCATTTAATGGCGGCGGTAAAATTAACGCCTTTCGCTTTCAGCCCGTGGATGGTTTCGCAATTGAATACCGAGGCGATAACCTCAGGCTTGAAAGAATATCGGGATGCGATAATGATAACGCGTTCAGCGGGCGCGTAGGGTGAGGTTGGCAATAAAATAAATAGCCACCGCGAGGGTGACTATCTATTCGTGCTTATAGGCTGCCGCCGACCGAGGTCGAGGTGGAGCCGATAGTTTCGCGGAAATGTTTTGCGTAGTCCGCCACTTCCTGCTGCGTATGCGTCAGGCCATACAGCCCCAGCCCCACGCCGCCTGCGACGCCGCCGATAATGGTACCGACCAGTTGGCCGACGGCGCCGGCAATAAAGCCGCCGGCCCCTGCGGATTTGCCTGCAATCAGCGCGCCGGTCATAGCGCCGTCCAGCAACCCATCCCAGGCCGCGTTCAGATCGCCACCGCTAACGTACTGCTCTTCATATTGACTAAGTACTTTCATATACAATCCTTATAAATAAAAGGGTGACTTAGTGAGTTTAATTAATACCGAAAATAACGCTGACGCGCTATTTCAATTTAAAAATATAACAGCTGATAAGCCGTTGGCAATAATATATCCAACGTGGAATATTGTTTGGTTATATATGCGAGTATTTATTTTCTGTCGATATTTTTATGACGGGAATTGAGAATCTTCTTGGCTAAAAAAGGCGATATCACTGGAGGCAGCGGTGGAAAGCATCATAATGCCCTTATTGCGGACGGGCTGAGGCGATTTCTTCTCGTCGTTGCCCTGGGCCCGGTGCGGCTGTCACTATTTTCACATTTCAGGCTCTGCTACCCGTTAGGCGAGTGCGTCCGTCCTGTGATTATTCCATTAAAAACTATAGCTAATTAATAAGTTATATCTTCTTCGTTATCGCCTGCCATTGAAAAAATTCTCGCAAAAAATCCGCACTGTGAAAATAAGATCACACAAGCGTAACAAAAGGTAAACAAACCCCTCCTATATTGGCTGCTTCGCTTTTGTGAGGGAGTGTCATGCGTAACTGGAACGAACCGAAAAAGAACAAAGCGCACATCGAACTGATCCCGATGATCGACGTGATGATGTTTTTATTGGTGTTTTTCGTCTTGATCAGCCTGAACGTCATTCCGGCGCTCGGGTTGAAAACGCAGCTGCCGTCCGCCGGCAGCGCGCAACAGCTGAAACCGCAGAAGAAAGCGATTATCACGCTGGGGGCCGACGAACAGCTGCAGCTGGATGGCCAGCCGATCGCGCTTGACGCGTTGGTCACGACGCTCAAGCAACAGCAGCAGGCCAACCAGACCACCACCATCATCGTCAACAGCGACAAAGGCGTGGCGGTCGAGCGGCTGGTGGCGGTCATGGATAACCTGCGCCAGGGCGGTTTCTTCTCCGTCTCCATCGCGACACGGAAGCTGTGACATGTATCTGCTCTATCGCTCACGTCATCTTTTCAGCTGGTTGCCGGCGCTGATTGTCGCCGGCTGCCTGTTGTTCGCCAGCCAGCAGGCGGCGCTGAAGATCCAGCCGCGCTACGACGAAACCGCCATCGAACTGGCGCTGGTGGAGCCTGAACCGGCGCCTGAACCTCAACCGCAAACGCCGCCGGACCCCCAGCCCGAACCGCCGCCGCCCGAGCCGGAGCCGATCCCCGAACCGGTGGTGCCGGCGCCGGAACCGATCGTGGAAGCCAAGCCGGTGCCGAAACCGCAACCGAAGCCCAAACCCAAGCCGGTGAAAGAGAAAGCCAAACCGGTGGAAAAGCCTAAACCGACGCCGGCGCCCGCCGCGCCGCGCGCGCCGGTCAGTAAACCGGCGGCGCAACCCGCACCGGCCGCCCCGGCGGCGCCGAAGGTGAATGCGCAGGCGATTGAAAACGGCTATCTGCTGGCCTTGCGCCGCGAACTGGAACAGCGCAAGCGCTACCCGACCGGCCGTCAGGCCTCCCTCGAGCGCCCGCAGGGCAACGTCGAGGTGTGGCTGGAGGTCGATCGCAGCGGGCGGGTGGTCTCTTCCGGCATCGCCAACAAAGCCGCCAGCATGCTGCTGAATCGCGCGGCGATGAGCAGCCTGCAAAGCATCAGTTCAGTGAAGCCATTCCCGAGCGACGCGTTCGCCGGGCAAACAACCAAAAGATTTACCGCGACGTTCAATTATCAGGCGCCTTAGCGCAAGGGTTAATCGTTTGATTTTTAAGGGATGCACACCATGAAATCGTTCAATCGTTCTGGGATCTATCTGGCGGTGATGTCGGCGATGCTGCCGGGCGCCGCGCTGGCGGCCGACGGCACCGACGTCGGCACCATCAGCGTCAAGGGGCAGTCGCTCGGCGGCGGCATGATGGTGCAGGACGACAGCGCCAAAGCGCGCTCCACCGTCACCAAAGAGGCGATGGATAAAATGCCGTCGGCGGCCAACGCCATCGACAAGCTGAAGTTCACGCCGGGCCTCAACGTCAACAGCAATGACGCCAGCGGCCTGAGCGGCGTGGACTACACCATGCGCGGCATGAACTCGGATCAGATCGGCCTGTCGATGGACGGCATCCCGATCAACGACTCCGGCAACTACGCGGTATACCCGAACCTGCTGGGCGATGCGGAGAACCTGGAAGAGGTGTTCGTCACCCAGGGCTCTTCCGAAGCGGACGGCCCGCATATCGGCTCCAGCGGCGGCAACATCGGCCTGGTAACGCGCCGCCCGGCGAAAGACTTCGGCGGTTTCGTCAAGCAAACGCTGGGCAGCAACAGCCTGAGCAAAACCTTCGCCCGCCTGGACACCGGCGAGTACAACGGCTTCAGCAACTGGCTCTCCTATTCGCACACCGAGGCGAAGAAGTGGCGCGGCGAGGGGCGGCTGTACTCCGACAAGTTCGAGATGAACTCGCTGTACGAAGACGGCAACGGCAACAGCAGCAATCTGGTGATGAAGTACAACCGCCAGAACAACACCAACTACAACACCCTGAGCAAGGCGCAGTTCCAAAACGACGGCCGCGACACCGACTATGCCACCACGCCGGAGTACAACAGCCGCGGACAGTTGAACAAGTATTACAAGCTCGAGCGCAACCCGTTCGAGAACTTCACGCTGTCGTTCACCCAGAAGCTGCAGCTGCGCGACAACCTGGCGCTGACCCTGCAACCGTATTACTACTGGGGCAACGGCGGCAGCTTCAACGGCCAAACCGCGTCGGTATTGTCCAGCACGTCGGACAGGGCAGGGCAGTACGATCTCAGCAACCTGAAATCCAACACCTACTACCGCCCGTCGTGGACGCAGACCTGGCGGCCGGGCATCACCACCAAGCTGAAGTGGGACATCAACGATCAGCACAGTCTGGATATCGGTTACTGGTATGAGCGCGCGCGCCAGCTGCAGACCCAGCCGTTCATCAGCATCAAGGGCGACGGCAACCCGTCGCAGATTTGGGGGCCGCCGGGCGGTTCCGATCAGGTGAAGGATGCCAACGGCAACACCGTTCAGGGGCGCAACCAGTACACCATCACCCCGGCGCAGAAGGTGTGGCTGCAGGATACCTGGTTCGCCACGCCGGACTGGACTTTCGTCGGCGGCCTGGCCTATCAGTACGTGGAACGTAAAGGGGACAATCGCGGCAGCCTGTACAACGCGCCGGAGAAACGCAAAGCCACCTATCATGAATTCCTGCCGAACTTCAGCGCCAGCTATAAGGTGAACCAGGAAAACCAGGTGTTCTACAACCTGACGCGCAACATGCGCACGCCGCCGAACTATGTGCTGTACAACGTCGGCGATTCGCTCAGCACCAAGCCGGAGCTGAGCTGGAACCACGAGCTGGGCTGGCGCTTCCAACAGGAAGACATGCTGCTGAGCGCCACGCTGTTCTACATGCGCTACAGCGATCGCCAGATCTCCACCACCAACGCGGCCGGCGACTACGAGATGATGAACATCGGCAACGTGGAGAACAAAGGGCTGGAGCTGGAGTGGAGCGGCCAACTGCCGCATAACTTCAACTACTACACCTCCTATACCTATACCCAATCGAAGCAGAAGAGCGACATCGTCAGCAACGGCGGGTTGCCGCTGCCGACCTCCGGCAAAGAGGTGCCGAACGTGCCGAAAAACCTGCTGAACATGACGCTGGGTTATGACGACGGCCTGTACTACGGCAGCGTCAGCGGCAAGTACGTCAGCGCGTTCTATGGCGATCTGACCAACGACGAGAAGATCGGCGGGCGCACGGTGTTCGATCTGGCGGCGGGGGTGCATCTGCCGGTGGACAAGAAAATCGTCAAAAGCGCCGCGCTGCGTTTTGGCATCAGCAACCTGTTTGACAAGGAATACCTGACCTCGGTGCGCACCACCACCTTCAACGCGGCGCCCTACGGCGGCGTGAAGGCCAGCACCCCGTATTACAACGTCGGCGAAGAACGCACCTTCAGCGTCTCGCTGGAAGCCACCTTTTAACTGAATGCCCCGCCGTCTGCCCGGCGGCGGGGAAGAGGAGCCCTGTATGGACGCCAATCTGTTGCACGACATTATTTTCTACGTGATGTACGCCGCGCTGGCGATCGCGCTGGTGATCATCATCGAACGCACGCTGTACTTCGCCTACACCCAACGCCAGGCGCGCCGGCTGGAGCAGGCGCTGACGCCGGAGGTGCGCCGCGCCGCCGATCTGCCGGACGTGCTGACCCAGCGTAACAGCCTGCCGATGGCCGTGATCGCGCCGGTGCTGGCGCAGAAACACCGCGCCGGCGACCGTGAGGCGATCGGCGATCTGATCGACGCCCAGTATCTGCTGAGCAAGCCGCCGATGGCGCGCGGCCTGTGGCTGCTGGAAACCGTGGTCACCGCCGCGCCGTTGCTGGGGCTGCTGGGCACGGTGATGGGGATCATCGAAACCTTCAAGGCGCTGGCCGCCTCGGGGGTGTCCGAGCCGAGTCTGGTGTCGGCCGGCATGGGCACCGCGCTGTACGCCACCGGGCTGGGCATCGCCATCGCGCTGCTGTGCCTGGTGGCCAACAATTTCCTGCAGAGCCGTATGGAGCGCATCAACGAACTGCTGAAGGTGCTGCTGATCCGCGCCGGTCAACCGGCCAGCCGTCCGGAAAGCGGCAGCGGCGAACAATGGGTTGACAGCGGAGCGCCGCGCTATGCCTAATGGCCATCCAGTACGGCGGCCGAGATGCCGCCTTTATACGGCATTGTGGAGCGGTTGTTTGTTGATGTTGAGCCAGAGCGCTGCGGCGCGTTTTGCTATTCCCGGTTACGAGCTGGTGTACACCGCGCCGGTGGAAACCGCGCTGCAGGCCGACGACCTGCGCAACACCGCCGAGGTATGGCGCGAGATGTTCGACGCGGCGAAAACCCGCATCGATCTGGGGCAGTTCTACGTGGCGAATCAGGACGGTTCGCTGCTGGACGGCGTGCTGCAGCACCTGAAGGCGGCCGGCGAACGCGGGGTGAAAATCCGCTTTTTGCTGGAAGAGAAGGGCATTCGCCTCTCCACCGCCGAAACGCTGGAACAGCTGAAGGCGATCCCCAATCTGGAGCTGCGCATCATCCCATACCAGAAGCTGAGCGGCGGCATTCTGCATGCCAAGTATCTGCTGGTGGACGGCGAGCAGGCGTTCGTCGGCAGCCAGAACTTCGACTGGCGCGCGCTGGAACACATTCACGAAACCGGGCTGCGCATCAGCGACGCCAGGGTGGTGGGGCAGATCCAGGCGATCTTCGAACAGGATTGGCGGGCGCAGGCGCTGCTGGCGCAGGATAAGCCGGTGCCGGCGCTGCCCGATTCGCCGCCGACGGCGCAGCCGCAGGGCAACTATCTGGTGGCCAGCCCGCGCGCCTACAACCCGGCGGGCGTGCTCGATTCGCAGGCCGAGCTGCCGCGTCTGCTGGCCGACGCCAAACGGCGGGTGCGGGTGCAGGTGATGGACTACGCGCCGCTGTCGTTTGGCCCGGAGCGCAGCCGCCCCTTCTACGCGGTGATCGACAACGCGCTGCGCAGCGCGGCGGCGCGCGGGGTGCAGATCGAGCTGATGGTGGCCAACTGGAACACCAAAAAGCCGGATATCGCCTGGCTGAAGAGCCTGGCGCTGGTGCCGAACGTGCAGATCAAGGTGGTGACCATTCCGCCGGCCAGCAGCGGCTTCATCCCGTTTGCCCGCGTGATTCACAGCAAGCTGATGACCATCGACGATGAGATTGCCTGGGTGGGCACCAGCAACTGGACCGGCGGCTATCTGGACAACTCGCGCAATCTGGAGCTGGTGCTGCACAGCACGGCGATGAGCGGGCGGTTGGACAGGCTGTACCAACAGCTGTGGGACAGCGTCTACGCCGAGCCGTTGAAGCTGGATTACGATTACCCGACGCCCAAACCGGGCGGCGAATCCTGACGGTCAGGGCGCGTTAACCCGCGCCCCGCGTTGTTTACCGCCGCCAGCCGGCCTTCTCCAGCGCCGTCACCAGCTGTTCGGCGCTCAACCCTTCCGCCCGATGGCCGTTGCCGCTGACGGTATTGGCCGCCAGCAACGCATTGACGATCGCCTCTTCCACCGCTTCCGCCGCCGCGGCGAACAGCGCCGAAATGTAGTCGTTGTTCACCATGCGCAGCGGCGTGGTGAAATCGCCTTTATTGGCGTAGTCAGCGGGCGGCAGGCCGTCGTTGCCGGTGGCGAAGGCGATAAAGATATCGCCGCTCGAATCCTCGGTGCCGCCGCCGGTGCGGGCGATGCCGATGCTGGCGCGCTGCGCCAGCCGTGCGCACTGGTGCGGCAGCAGCGGCGCGTCGGTCGCCAGCGCCACCACGATGGAGCCCATGCCGGGATGCGGCAACTGCGGCGTGAACGGCGAGGGGATATGCCCCAGGTGGCGGCCCACCGGGTAACCGCCGACCAGCAGCGACTCGCGCTTGCCGTGGTTGGCCTGCACGATGGCGCCCACCGTCCAGCCGCCTTGATCGGCGGGCAAGCGGCGCGATGCGGTGCCGCTGCCGCCCTTGAATTCATGACAGATCATGCCGCTGCCGCCGCCGACCGCGCCTTCCTGCGGCAAGCCGCCTCTGGCCGCCTGCTGCGCCTGGCGCACGTGCTCGGCCTTGACGTGAAAGCCGTTGATGTCGTTGAGCAGGCCATCGAAGGTTTCCATCACCACCGGCATATTCCAGTACACCGCGTTGTCGCTCGCGGGCAGCGTTTCACGCTCCAGCGCGATCAGCGCATCGCGCACTACCCCCACGCTGTGGGTGTTGGTGAAGGCGATCGGGCTGGTCAACAGGCCCGCTTCTCGCACCCATTCCAGGCCGGTGGCGTCGCCGTTGCCGTTCAGCACGTGCACGCCGGCGAAGCAGGGCGCGTGGCGAGCGGAGCCGGGGCGCGGTTCGATTACCGTCACGCCGGTGCGCACGCTGCGCCCGTCCGCCAAATCGGCATGAAGGCTGGCATGGCCGACGCGCACGCCGGGCACGTCGGTGATGGCGTTCAGCGGGCCGGGCGTGCCCTGACCGATGGTGATGCCCAGATCCTGAGCGCGCTGCGTCATGGTTATTCTCCTTCTATTGAGGGGGTGGCGAGGGGCGCCGTCTGGCGGCCGCGCAAGTGGTTCAGCGCCAGCCCGAAGCCGATGATGCCGGCAATGATAATAAAGTCTTTCAGGCTGCTGGCGATCAAAATCGTCCACAGCACGTACAGGCAGCACAGCAGCGCCGCCGCCACCGGCAGCGGCCACAGCGGCATCAGGTACGGGTGATGGAAGTGGCGGCGACGGCGGCTGATCAGCGCCGCCACCGCCATGATGATGTACACCAGCAGCAGCAGGATCACGGTGAATGAGGTCAGCGATTCGAGGTCGGAGCAAAACGCCAGCAGCGCCGAGGGGACGCCGAACAGCAGGGTGGCGATCCAGGGGGTGCCGAAGCGCGGGTGGATGATTTTCAGCGCGCGGTTGAACGTCGGCAGCCAGAAGCCGTCGCGCCCGCTGGCGAACATCATGCGGCTGAACTGCGCCACGATGGCGATGATGGCGTTGAATACCGACAGATAGATCGCGCCGCTTACCACCCGCGCCAGCGTCGGGCCGCCGAGCTGGGTGACCACATACCCGACCGGATCGGCCTGTTTGGCCATCTCTGCCAGCGACGGCGAGCCGATCAGCAGGGCGGTGAACGGCACCAGTTCCACCAGCACCACGATGACCAGCGTCAGCATGATCGCGACCGCCATCGGTTTGCCCTGCTCGCGCATATCTTCCGCCATGTACACCGCCGCGCCGTAGCCGTTGTAGGAGAACAGCGCGACCCCGACCATGGCGACGATCAGCGGCAGCGAAACCGGCGCCAGGCTGCCCTGCGCGTCCAGCATCACCGGCGCGGTGAGGATCTCCGCGCTTTGATGCGGATGGCTGAAACCGAGCCAGGCGATCAGCGCCAGTACCGCCACTTCCACCACCAGAAAGGCGCCGGTCAGCAGGGCGTTGGCCTTGATGTTGAAAATGGCGCAGGCGCCGCCGATCAGCACGGTGATCATGCCGGCGGTGGAGGCGTCGAATGAGGTGCCCAACGCGGTATTCAGATAGGGCACGGCGCCGGTGGCCAGCACCGCCGGCACGAACAGCGCGGCGCTGAGAATAAACAGATAGGTCTGCAACCCGCACAGGGTGCCGAACAGGCGTTTGATGATGCTGTATTCGCCGCCGGCGCTGGGGTGCGCGGCGCCGAGCTCGGCATAGCACAGCGCGATGGTGGCGGCGACGCAGGCGGCGATCAGAAACGACAGAAAGGCGCCGCTGCCGGCGCTGGCGATCGCCAGCGGCGCGATGACGAAGATCGAGCTGGCCGGCGTCACGCCGGAAGCGGTAATCATCACCACGTCGAGGACGCTGAGATTGCCTTTGAAAGTGTGTTCAGGGGCGGACTCTTTCATGGTTAACGACTCCATTAACGTGTGAGTGAGTAATTGTTTTGCTGCACAGGCTGTACGCAGAAATCAAATGGAGCGCGCTAAATGCCGGGGAGCGTTGCTCCCCGGAAGTTTATTGTTCTTATGTGTTACCCCTGCCCCGACGGGAAGCTGAAGCTGGCGCGGCGGGCATCGCCGGAGGCCGGCCAGCGCTGGGTAATGGTCTTGCGTTTGGTGTAGAACCTGACCGCGTCCGGGCCGTAGGCGTGCAGATCGCCGAACAGCGAGCGCTTCCAGCCGCCGAACGAGTGGTAGGCCACCGGCACCGGCAGCGCCACGTTGATCCCCACCATGCCGACCTGAATGCGGCTGGAGAAGTGGCGCGCCGCTTCGCCGTCGCGGGTGAACAGGCAGGTGCCGTTGCCGTATTCATGGGCGTCGATCAAGGCCATCGCCTCCTGCAGCGACGCCGCGCGCACCACGCCGAGCACCGGGCCGAAGATCTCCTCCTGATAGATGCGCATGCCGGGCGTCACGCGGTCGAACAGCGTCGGGCCGAGGAAATACCCCTGGCTGGGGCGGCCGTCGGCGTCCGTCACGCGCAGTTCGCGGCCGTCCACCAGCAGCTCGGCGCCTTCGGCCACGCCCTGATCGATATAGCCTTTCACCTTCTGATAATGCTGTTGAGTCACCAGCGGCCCCATGTCGTTGCGGTTGTCGCTGCCGGGGCCGACGCGCATGGCGGCCATCTGTTGCCGCAGCCCGGCGATCAGCGCGTCGGCGGTGCCGTCGCCCACCGCGACCACCAGCGGGATGGCCATGCAGCGCTGGCCGCAGGAGCCGAACGCCGCGCCCATCAGCGCGCCGACCGCGCCGGGGATATCGGCGTCCGGCAGCACCACCGCGTGGTTTTTGGCGCCGCCCAGCGCCTGCACCCGTTTGTTCTGGCCGCAACCGGTGTGATAGATGTGTTCTGCGACCGGCGTCGAACCGACGAAGCTTATCGCCTTCACGCGTCCGTCATGCAGCAGCGTCTCCACCGCTTCGCGATCGCCGTTGACCACGTTGAGCACCCCCGGCGGCAGCCCGGCCTCCGCCGCCAGCCGCGCGATATACAGCGCGGCGGAAGGGACGCGCTCGGAAGGCTTCAGCACGAAGGTATTGCCGCAGGCGACCGCCATCGGCCACATCCACAGCGGCACCATCGCCGGGAAGTTGAACGGGGTGATGCCCGCTACCACCCCGAGCGGTTGAAACTCGCTCCAGCTGTCGATGCCCGGGCCCGCCTCTTTGCTGTGTTCGCCTTTCAGCAGTTCCGGCACATAGCCGGCGTATTCGATATTCTCGATGCCGCGTTGCAGTTCGCCCAGGGCGTCGCTGAGCACTTTGCCGTGCTCGGCGGTGATCAATTGGCAGATGGCGTCGGCGTGCTGCTCCAGCAGATCCTTGAGCTTCATCATGATGCGCGCGCGCTTCAGCGGCGGCGTGTCGCGCCAGGCGGGATAAGCCTGCTCGGCGGCGGCGATGGCGCGCTCCACCGTGGCGCGATCGGCCAGCAGCACCTCCTGCGCCGATTGGCCGGTGGCCGGGTCGTAAACCGGCTGGCTGCGTTCGCCGCCGGCGGCGGGTTCGCCGTTGATCCAATGGGTAATGGTCATGGTTCGCTCCTTATTCGGTGGCGTTGAGGGCATCGCCGACGGCGTTGATCAGCGCATCGATCTGCGCTTCGCTGCTGATGAACGGCGGCGCCAGTTGCAGGGTGTCGCCGCCGTAGCGCACGTAAAACCCGCTTTCCCAGCAGCGCATCGCCGCTTCGAAGGGCCGCCGCGCCGGTTCGCCGGGCCGCGCCGCCAGCGTGATGCCGGCCGCCAGGCCGATGTTGCGAATGTCGGCGACGTGTTTGGCTCCTTGCAGGCTGTGCACCGCGCGCTCGAAATAGGGCGCCAGCGCCTGCACGCGCTCCACCATCTGTTCGCGCTGCAGGATGTCCAGCGTCGCCAGCGCCACCGCGCAGCTGACCGGATGGGCGGAGTAGGTGTAACCGTGCGGGAATTCGAGCTGGTAGTCCGGCTCGCCGCCGTTCATGAAGGTTTGGTAGATCTCCGGCCGCACCACCACCGCGCCCATCGGTTGCGCGCCGTTGGTCACCTGTTTGGCGATGTTCATGATGTCCGGCGTAACGCCGAACGCCTCGGCGCCGGTCATCGCGCCGCAGCGGCCGAAGGCGGTGATCACTTCGTCGAAGATCAGCAGAATGTCATGCTGGGTACAGATCTCGCGCAGGCGCTGCAGATAGCCGACCGGCGGCACGATCACCCCGGCGGAGCCGGAGAACGGTTCGACGATCACCGCGGCGATCGTCGAGGCGTCGCGCAGCGCGATGATGCGGTTGAGCTCTTCCGCCAGCTCCGCCCCCTGTTGCGGCATGCCGCGCGAAAAGGCGTTGCCGGCCAGCAGGGTGTGCGGCAGATGGTCCGCCTCGGCGCCGGCGCCGAACGCCTTGCGGTTGCCGGCGATGCCGCCGACCGAGATGCCGCCGAAGTTAACGCCGTGGTAGCCCTTTTCCCGGCCGATAAAGCAGGTTTTGCCCGCCTGGCCTTTGGCGCGCCAGTAAGCGCGCGCCATTTTCAGCGAGGTGTCCGCCGCTTCCGAGCCGGAGCCGGTGAAGAACACGTAATCCAGCCCCGCCGGCGTCAGCGCCTTGATTTTGTTGGCCAACTCGAACGACAGCGGGTGGCCGAACTGAAATGCCGGCGAGTAATCCAGCGTCGCCAACTGGCGCTGGGCGGCGTCGGTGATTTCCTGCCGGCCGTGCCCCAATCCGCAGCACCACAATCCGGACAGGCCGTCGAAAATCTTTCTGCCGTCGTGGCTGGTGTAATACGCCCCTGCGGCCTGAGTAATGATGCGCGGCTGCGCTTTAAAATTGCGGTTGCCGGTAAAAGGCATCCAATGGGCTTCTAACCCTTCGGCATCGAGACGATTAAGCGAATAATTTTCAGCGGCCATGTTTTCCTCCGGGCAGGAAAATAAGTGCGATTAATTAAATAAAATGAGTTGTTAACGAATTGTTGTACGAAATTGACTATGTACCGCTTGTTCTCTACTGTGAATAATCATATGTCGAAACTTACTTAAGGTTTTATGCAAGTAAAAAAGCGCGCGTTGCTGGGACAATTGTCGGATATGGATCTGCGTTTGCTGCGGGTATTCAAGGCCGTGGTCGACTGCGGCGGCATGAGCGCCGCCGAACTGGAGCTGAATATCAGCCTGTCGACCATCAGCAAGCACATCAAGGATCTGGAGCAGCGGCTGGGCCTGACGCTGTGCCAGCGCGGGCGCGAGGGCTTTGCGGTCACCGACGAGGGGCTGATTATCTACCAGGAAACCGTCAACCTGCTGGCGGCCACCGAGGCGTTCCGGCGCGGGGTGGACGAGGTGCACCAGCGCATGGGCGGGCAGCTGCACGTGGCGATATTCGACCATACGGTCAGCAATCCGCAGGCGCAGATCGGCCGGGCCATCGCGTTATTCAGCGAGCGCGCGCCGGAGGTTTCTTTGCAAATGTACGTGGAGCCGATTAATACCATTGAACGTGGCGTTATTGACGGGCAATTTCAGGTTGGCGTTATTCCCATGCACCGCAGCGCGGAAAGTTTATCTTATCATTCGTTATTCAGTGAGAGGATGTTCTTATATTGCGGCGCGCAGCATGAATTATTTTCCGCCCGCCATGAAACATTAAATTGGGATCTGCTGCACAATTATGCTTTCGCCGGATTGGGCTACCATTCGCCGAATATGGAACTGAGCCTGCAGCAACATTTGCATCGCAAGGCGACGGGGTTCGCGCAAGAGTCGATCGCCACGCTGATCCTGTCCGGCAAATACGTCGGCTTTTTGCCGGATCACTACGCGGCGTTTTTTGTGGCGCAGAACCTGATGCGGGCGATCAAACCGGCGCTGTTCCGCTATCACTGCGAGTACTCCAGCGTGCTGCGCCGCTCGCCGGTGCCGCAACGGGTGGTGAAGCTGTTCCATGAGTGCCTGCTGGCGGCCCACGGAACAGCGTGACGCTTACTGCTCTTTCTTCTTGCCGAAGATTCTGATCAGCGCGCCGACCAGGATGCCGACCGCGATGCCGGCGAAGATCCAGCCGATGATACCCATTTCCTTAACTCCTGCTAGTGCGTTGATCTGATTATATAATCATTCGACGCGAAACGCCTCTTTGATCATCCGTTGCCGCTGCGCCGGCGCATAGTCGATCCAGGAATTCTTGCTGTTGGATTTCTCCAGCGCCACCGCCAGCTCCTGGCCGGAAATCGGCAAATCGTCCTGCCAGAACGGCGCGATGGCGTGGCGGGTGATGAAATCGGTCAGGTAGCTCTCCGGGCTGCCCTGCCAGTGCGGGTACAGTCTGGCGGCCAGCTCGGCCATCAGCGCGCGCTGCTGCGGCTGTTCGCTGCTTTCCAACAGGGCGAGGAACGGCAGCAGCAGGCGACCGCAGACCTGCCCGTGATGGTAGTCGCGCAGCGCGCCGATCTCGCCGGCGATGCCGTGAATGACCCCCAGCCCGGCGGCGCTCAGCGTCAGTCCGCCGAGGTAGGAAGCCTGCATAATGGCTTCGCGCGCCGCGTCGCTGCGGTTAAGCGCCGGCCAGGCGGCGAGGAAGTGGCGGATGCCGCTCAGCGACATATCGCGCGTCATGGCGCCGGCGGTTTTCGACAGATAGGCCTCGAACAGGTGGGTGAAGGCGTCGATAGCGCAGTAGGCCAGCACCTTGTCCGGGGCGCCCGCCAGCAGCTGCGGATCGAGAATGGCGGTGTGCGGCACGAAGTTGTTATGACGCAGCGAGGCTTTCACCTTGCTGACCTGGGTATCGGTGATCACCGCGTTCTGCGTCACCTCGCTGCCGGTGCCGGCGGTGGTGGGAATGGCGATCAGCGGCAGGGTGGCGCCGCTGATTTTGCTGTCGCCCACCTTTTCCATATAGCGCAGCGTTGGCAGCGGGTGCTCAACCAGCGCGGAGAACGCTTTGGCGGCGTCCAGCACGCTGCCGCCGCCGATGGCCACCACGCGCCGCGCCTGGCCGCGCCAGCGCGCCACCCAGGCGTCGATTTTCTGCGGCGACGCCTCGTGGCTGACGATTTCTGTGCCGATGAACAGCGGCGCCAGCGCTTCGCGCAGGCCGGCGTACACCGGGCCGTTGAGAAAAGAGCGGCAGCTGAACAGCAGCGTCGGCTGCGGGTCGGCAAGCAGCAGCGGCGGCAGCTGCTGGATGCTGCCGTGGCCGAACCAGGTCTGGCGGTTGGCGATGATGTGGCTGACGGACATGAGGTCTCCTTGACGGCGTTGCAGGTCGCGATGCCACAGCATAAGCCAGCGGGCGCGGAGCGGCCACCGCTTTCCCCGCTGCGGCAACCTGTGAGTTGTTTAACATGTAAACGATCGCGCTCTTGCATTTCGGCGCTGCGGATGCTTTTTTTAACAGTACCGGCCGTCGTGCGGCCAACCCCATCCGAAATCGGTAGATTGTTAATGTGTTAATAATGGCGAGGCTGGTATGGAAATTCAGGTTGAACGCTTGTCTGCGGTGATCGATGCGGTGGCCAGCCCACGCTTTTATCCCAGCCTGTTGAACTGGCTGGAAGGGTTTTTCGCCTTCGACAACGCCATCGTCTATGCCTTCGAACGCGGCCGGCCGCCGCGCTGCCTGATTAAAACCGAGCGCGAAAACAGCGACGCGGTCAATCAGCTCTACCAGCAGGGCGCCTACCTGCAGGATCCGTTTTACCGCGCGCTGAACGACGGCGGCGAAGGCGAGGTGCTCACGCTGCGCCAGCTGGCGCCCTGCGGGTTTTATCACAGCGACTATTACCGTAATTTTTATCGCAAGACCGGCTGGCACGACGAGGCCGGCGTGCTGCTGCAGCTGACGCCGGAGCGCGGGCTGGGCGTCTTTTTCGGTTCGGCGCGCCGCACGGTGGCGGTGCGTTACCCGCAGCGGGCGGATCTGCGCAGCGCGTTGACGCTGGTGAAAAGTGTGGCGCGGCTGCACGGCGAAGTGGTGGCGGCGCCGGCCGAGGCCGCGACGGTGAACGATGACGGCGCCCAGGCGCGCTATCTGCTGACGCCGCGCGAGCGCGAGATTGTCGATCTGATCCTCGCCGGCTGCGGTTCGCAGCAGATTGCCGACCGGCTGTTCATCAGCCTCGGCACGGTAAAAAACCACCGCAAGAACATCTACGGCAAGCTGAACATCGGTTCGCAGGCCGAACTGTTCAGCCTGCTGCTGGCCGCCCCGCAGCGGCGCAGCGCGTGAATGTTAATTTTTTGTAGCGAATGTCCCTAAGGGGACATAGCGGACGATCCCACCGCTCCCGATAATCCGATGTCATGGCATAGGCAATCGGGAGTGCGGCAGTGAACAACGAAATCGAGTCCTTAACCTACTACGCGGCGACCAAAAAATACGATCTGCGCTTCCCGACGCTGGAAGAGGATCTGGACGTTGACGTGGTGATCATCGGCGGCGGCTTCTCCGGCATCAACACCGCGCTGGAGCTGGCGGAGAAGGGCATCACCAACATCGCCATTCTCGAAGGCCGCTATCTGGGCTACGGCGGCACCGGGCGCAACGGCGGCCAGGTGATGGCCGGCATCGGCCACGATCTGGAGAAGATCAAACGCCACGTCGGCCCGTCCGGGCTGGAAACCATCTTCAAGATCAGCAACCTCGGCGCCGGCATTATCCGCGAGCGCATCAAGAAATATGACATCGACGCCGACTTCTGCTTCGGCTACGGCTACCTCGGCAGCAACGCACGCCAGGAGAAGACCCTGCGCGGCTGGCTGAAGGAGTTCAGGGCGGTGGCGCCGCAGGAAGAGATCGAACTCTACACCGGCGCGGAAGTGAAGCAGGTGGTGGGCTCCGACGCCTACACCTGCGCGCTGAAACACATGGGCGGCGGCCATGTGCATTCGCTCAATCTGTTGCTGGGCGAGGCCAAGGCGCTGAGCGGCTATGGGGTGAAAATCTTCGAGAACAGCAGCGTGCTCGACGTGGAGTATGGCCCGCGCATCACGGTGCGCACCGCCATGGGCTCGGTGCGCGCCAACAAGATGCTGTGGGCCTGCAACGGCTTTCTCAACGGCATGGAGCCGCAGATCTACCGCAAGACTATCAATACCTACGCCTTCCAGCTGGCCACCGAGCCGCTGTCTGACGATCTGATCCGTCAGATCAGCCCGATCCGCGGCGCCTACAGCGACATCCGCCCGGTGATCGACTATTACCGGGTGACCAACGAGAACCGGCTGCTGTTCGGCAGCGCCACCCGCCTGATCGAATACTTCCCGTCGGATCTCAAGGCCTGGAACCGCAACCTGATGCTGAAGGTGTTCCCGTACCTGAAAGACGTGAAGATCGATCTGGCCTGGGGTGGCCCGCTGTGCTGCAGCGCCAACCTGTTCCCGCAGATCGGCACGCTGCCGGATCGCGACAACGTGTTTTACGTGCAGGGCTACTCCGGCTTCGGTGTGACGCCGAGCCACATCGTGTGCAAGGTGCTGGCAGAGGGCATGAGCGAAGGATCCGATCGCTACGATCTGATGAGCTCGATCCCGCACGTCAACATCTTCGGCAAGGACAAGCTGCGGCGGGTGATGACCACCGCCGGTAAGGTTTGGCACCAGACATCCGGCTACTGGAAAGGCCGCCGTTAACCCTCAGAGGAGAATCACATGAAACCGTTACTGCTTAAACAACCGCTGCCTGAACTGCTGGAGATCGGCAGCGTCAGCAACCTGGGCGCCACGGTGATCGCCGGCACGCCAAACGTCGGCGTGGCCAGCATCTTCGGCGAACCGACCGACAACCTGAACTGCGGCGTGTTCAGCTGCACCCGCGGCAGCTTCGTGATGGAGTATCCGTTCGCCGAGCACGCCACAGTGTGGGAAGGCAGCGCGACCTTGACCAACGAACGCACCGGCGAATCGGTGCAGTATCAGGCCGGCGATTCCTGGTTCGTCGAGAAGGGCACCCCGGTGCGCTGGGACATCACCTCGGATCGCTTCGTCAAACACTACCTCGCCATCGTCGAGGGCTGACGCCGTCATGCCCCCCTCAGCCTGCTGAGGGGGAGCGCTTTAGCCCAGCGCCCGCGCAATAAAATCGGTCACCCGCTTGAGGATCTGATCCTTATTGGTTTCGTTAAAGCTCTCGTGCCGCCCGCCCGCATTGATCATCCGCTCGAAATCGTCGCCCTGCAGACGATCGAGCGTGGTTTGCGTTTCGCTCATCAGCACCAGCCGATCGTCGTCGCCGTGGATCCATAGCGTGGGCAGCGCGCCGAAGCCCGGCCCGGCGTTGATGGCGGCGAGGATCCGCTGCATGGCGCGCAGGGTGGGGCGCTTGAACGGCCCGTGCCACACCAGCGGATCTTCCTGATAGGCCGCGCCAACCGCTGGATCGCGCGCCAGGGTGGCGGTATCCAGCGGCGCGTCGGGGATCGTCGGCAGTTCGGCCAGATCGGAAATCGCCGTTCTGTCGCCGAGCAGCGGGCCGGACAGCACCAGCGCGCGTACCTCCTCACCATAGCGCTGCACGTAGCGGGTGGCGATCATGCCGCCCATCGAGTGGCCGATCACCACCAGCGGCAAGGTGGGATATTGCTGCCGGAAATGGCTGACCACGCGCTGCACGTCGTCGACCACGGCGTCATAATCCTCGATCAGCACGCGCTCGCCCTGCGACAGGCCGTGGCCGAGGTGGTCGGGGCCGAACACCCGCGCCCCCTGAGCCTGCAGCGTACGCGCCACGTATTGATAGCGGCCGAGGTGCTCGCCGTAGCCGTGCACCAGCAACGCCAGATAGCGCGGCTTGTCGTTGCCCCAGTCGTGCACGGCGATGTCGCCGTGACGGCCTTTGATAAAGCTGACGGTTTGTTCGGACATGTTATTGTTCTCATGGTGGGTAGGGTTGCCCTTCAGCGTAGCGGCTGGCGGCGAGGTTGTCAGGGGCGCCGGGTGCGGCGCCCACAAAGGGGGGGATTACAGGCCGAACTGGCGCGCCAACGCGTCGAGCGCTTCGCGCTGGAAGCGGTTGAAGGCGTCGCGCGGCTGCTGTTGCTGGATGAATGCCAGCAGCGGATCCTGCACTTCAGTGCGCACGCCGCTCAGCTGTTCCATCACCGCCAGCCCGCAGAACGGCACGTAGGATTCGGCGTAGCCGCCTTCATGCACCATCACCAGTTTGCCGCCGCACAGCCGGTCGGCGGCGTCCTGCACCAGCGCGGTCATGGCGCGGAAGCTGTCGCTGTGCAGCTGCATGCGCGCCAGCGGATCGAGCGCGTTGGCGTCGTAACCGCAGGCGACGATGATCAGCTCCGGCTCGAATTTTTCCAGCGCCGGGATGATGATGTGCCGCATGGCGTGCAGGTAGCCATCGTCGCCGGCGCCGGCCAGCATCGGTACGTTAACGTTGCAGCCCGCCCCGGCGCCTTCGCCGCGATCTTGCTCGCCGGAATAGCCCGCCGGGAAGCAGCCGTCCTGATGCAGCGACAGCGTCAGCACGTCGCCGCGCTGCCAATAGATGTGCTGGGTGCCGTTGCCGTGGTGCACGTCCCAGTCGAGTACCGCCACCTTGCCGAGGCCATGGCGGGCCTTGGCGCGCTCGATGGCGATGGGAATATTGGCCAGGAAACAGAAGCCCATCGATTGATCCGGCAGGCAGTGGTGGCCCGGCGGGCGCGACAGCGCATAAGCGTTATCCAGCTCGCCCTGCAACACCGCCTCCACCGCCGCGCAGGCCAACCCGGCGGAGAGTTTGGCGATTTCATAGCTGCCCGGCCCCAGCGGCGCCTCTTCCCCCAGCAGGCCGCCGCCGCTGTCGCTCACCTGTTTGAAGCGCTGCAGATAGTGGGCGGGGTGGATGCGCAGCAGGTCTTCTTCCGTCGCTGGTTCGGCGCTCAGCAGGGTGAGCTGGCGCGACAGGCCGGACACGTCCATCAGGTTCTTCATGCGCCGTTTGGTTTCCGGCGATTCGGCATGGCCGGCGCCCGAGGGCGGTTGCACCCAGCCGCCGACCGGCAGGGTGGTGGCGTGCAGGCCGGTGCTGTGCCAGAAACAGCGTTCATCAAACAAGAAACCGGTTGTTCTTTTCACCTTTCTCCTCCTGTTATACGGCGCGGTGCGCGCGGTGCAGCCAGCGAAATCAACAGCAGCGACAGCAGCGCGCAGCCCAGCGCGCCGAACAGCAAGGCGTTGAAACCGCCGGAAGATTCGATCAGATAGCCGGCCAGCGTCGGGCCGATGGCCATGCCGCCGCCGATCACCAGGTTGATGCCGTTCATCAGCTTGCCGTCGTTATCCAACCCGGCGACCCGCGCCAGAATGAACGGCAGCACGAAGGTCCAGGTGAATTTGAACAGCAGGGCCGCCAGGGCGAAGCGCAGCAGCAAGGGTTGACCCACCAGCAGCGCCACGCTGGCCAGCAGCAGGGCGTAACCGAGCGCGATCGGGCGCCCGCCGCCGAAGCGCGCGCCGATCAACGCTGCGGCGCCGGCGCCGACGATGCCGAGCAAGGTGGCGACGGCCAGCACCTGGCCGCTGTGGGCCGGCGATAGCCCGGCGCCGGCGGCGATGCCGCCGATAAAGGTCCAGACCGCGCTCAGGCTGATGTAAAAGGTCAGCACCGCCAGTACGGCGCACAGCTTGCGCGTCGGCGAGGCGGCGGCTCCGCTGCGGGCGCTGCGCGCGGCGGTGAAACCGTTGGGAAACGCCGGGATGAGCGGCAGGCAGCACAGCATGATGGCGGCCAAAATCAGGTAGACCGCCATCAGGCCGAAGTGCGCGAACAGCGGCGGCAGCGCCAGCAGCCCCACCGCGCCCAGTACCAGCTGGCCGAGCACCCAGAAGGCATAGACGCGGCTGGGATTGGCGGTGCCGGCGGCGCAGGTGATGCACAGGATCATCAGGGTGCCGCCCGCCAACGAGGCGATAAAGCGCAGCGGCAGCAGCAAGGTGAAATCCTGCACCAGCGCCGAAGCCAGGTTGCCGGCGATAAACACCAGCGCCGACAGCGCAGCGACCCGCCGCCAGTTGATGCGCCCGATCCACCACCACGCCGGCAGCGTGGCCAGGCTCATGGCGCCGAGTTCGGTGGAGAACAGGCGGCCGATCTGCGCCGGGCCGAGCTGCCACTGCGCGGCGAGCTGGGCGGCCACGGCGGGTGCGGTCATCAGAATGCCTGGTGCGATGGCGGCGAAGACGATAATGGCGGTCAGCAGCCGCGGCGGGCAGGGGAGCGCCGCGCCGGCGGCGGGCGCGGAAACCGAATCACTGGACATAAACCTTATTCCCCAAGCGTTGAGTGACGATGAAATATCCCGCCCGGCCCGATTGCGGGCAGGGGGGAGCCGCGCCATAAATGGCGAATACGTTTTGGCGTTATTTTCCGGTCGTCGGCAGCGGCGGCCGTTATCGGGCGTTAACCGTGGGCGAGAAAGCCGCTGGCGACCAGTTCGGTGCGGTTCACCACGTCGGTTTTGGCGAAAATGTTGCGCATATGGGTTTTCACCGTGGACAGCGAAATGCCCAGCTTCAGGGCGATGCGCTTATTGCTGGCGCCTTCGCGCACCAGGTTGACGATCTCTTGTTCCTTGGCGGTCAGCAGCTGCGCCTCGCTGTCGGGCAACAGATCGCG
The DNA here is from genome assembly GCF_017309605.1 of Serratia ureilytica. Taxonomy (NCBI): domain Bacteria; kingdom Pseudomonadati; phylum Pseudomonadota; class Gammaproteobacteria; order Enterobacterales; family Yersiniaceae; genus Serratia; species Serratia ureilytica. Next base: position 4,461,454 of record NZ_CP071320.1, on the reverse strand, counting down.
CGTCGCCAGTTCGATCAGCGGCAGCACCGCGCGCAGGCGGCCGCGCTCCACTTCGGTAAACGGCGTATCGCGGATCAGCGACACCCCGGCGACGATGCGTTTGCGTTGGCGAATGAAAATCTCCGTCATGTCGCGCATGTCGTTCGGCAGCATAAAGTCGTGGTAATAGCGGCGGTTGTCGGCGATCGCCGCCGGGCTCATGCCGACCATGGTGATGTCTTGCCGATGGAAGTTGGCTGGCTGCAGCGGGTCTATTTGCTGAAAGTGGTTCAGGTATTGCTGATGCGTTTTATCGGGCATGCCGTGCAGGATGTAGTGATCCGGCCGCAGGTCGCGATCGACCAGATAAAACACCCCGGCGGACACCGGGATCAGGTGCGTGATGGTCGCCAAACAACTGTTGATAAAGGCATCGGATGCTGTGCTGTGCATGATTCGTGTTCCTCCCTTTATCGTTCAATCTGGAGAATGTTGGCGGTCAATATATGAACGATACAAGCATAGTTGTAGCAATTTGGCAACACAATAAAAACATATTAACAACGTGAGGCCGATTGCAATAAAATACATAAATAACAAGATGACACTGCAATGGTCAGGGGTTTTCAGGTCGGATTTTCTGCGGTTTTCATTAATAGGTTAATGAAATAATTCACCGCTTTTCCCGCTGAATTTACAGCGCTTTTCACTGCTTGCCTGGGCGAAGCCCTCGCCGCCCAGCGCGTGCTACAACCGGCGCGACCGTCGCCGTCCCTCGTTCTTAAGAACGATAGCCAGGCTTTTCCACCGCTTCCTACACTGCGAATTGAAGATAGCGCCAGGCGGCGCCAAACGTATAAGACGAAAAAATGATGACCTTTCTCGGGCTGAGGCGTCGGGTTGTTCAGTCCGCATGACCATACGGGGAACGAACGATGCAGAAAAAAACGCTGGCGGTGGCGTTGAGCGGCGCCTTATCGGGCCTGGCTCAGGGGGCGGACGCCGATCGCCCCAATGTGCTGATCATTCTGGTGGACGATATGGGCTATTCCGACATCAGCCCGTTCGGCGGCGAGATACCGACGCCCAACCTGCAGGCGCTGGCCGAACGGGGCGTGCGCATGAGCCAGTACTACACCTCGCCGATGTCGGCGCCGGCGCGGTCGATGCTGATGACCGGCAACACCAATCAGCAGGCCGGCATGGGCGGCATGTGGTGGTATGAGAGCACCGCCGCGCAGCCGGGCTATGAAATGCGGCTGACCGACCGCGTGACCACATTGCCGGAGCGTTTTCGCGACGCGGGTTACGCCACCATGATGGCGGGCAAATGGCACCTGGGCTATGTCGACGGCGCCAAACCGACCGATCGCGGCTTCGAGCGCGCCTTCGCCTTTATGGGCGGCGGCACCAGTCATTTCGACGATGCGAAACCGCTGGGCACCGTGGAGGCGTTCCACACCTTCTACACCCTGAACGGCAAACGCGTGTCGTTGCCCAAAGATTTCTACTCCAGCAAGGCCTATGCCGATCAGCTGGAACAGTGGATCCGCGATACGCCGCTGAATAAGCCCGTCTTCGCCTATCTGGCGTTCACTGCGCCGCACGATCCATTGCAGGCGCCGGATGACTGGATCGCCAAATTCGACGGCAAATACGACGCCGGTTACCAGCAGGCCTATCAGCAGCGCATTCAGCGCCTGAAAGCGCTGGGGTTGATTTCCGATCGCACGCCGATGCCGACGCTGGCGCTGGATAAGGCCTGGAACGCGCTGACGCCCGAGCAGCAAAAATACGAAGCCAAGACCATGCAGGTGTACGCGGCGATGATTGCTTACATGGACGATCAGGTCGGCGCGGTGCTGAACACCCTGAAGCAGACCGGCCGCGACCAAAATACGGTGATCGTGTTCGCCACCGACAACGGCGCCAACCCGGCCAGCGGCTTCTACTACGGCTCGAAGCCGGAGTATTGGCGGCAGTTCGACAACAGCTACGCCAACCTCGGCCGCAAGGGATCGTTCATTTCTTACGGGCCGCACTGGGCCAACGTCAGCAATGCGCCGTATGCCAACTACCACAAAACCACCAGCGCACAGGGCGGCATCAATACCGATTTCATCATCTCCGCGCCGCGGCTGAAGGGGCGCGGCGGCATCGACCGCACGCCGATGGCGGTATATGACATCGCCCCGACGCTGTACGACTATGCCGGCATCGACGCCAACAAACCGCTGAAGGCCAAACCGACGCTGCCGATGGTCGGCGTCAGCTTCAAGCGCTATTTCAGCGGCGAGGCCGACGGCGTGCCGCGCGCGACCTACGGCGTGGAGCTGCATAACCAGGCCGCCTATGTGGACGGCGTCTGGAAGCTGCGGCGGTTGGTGAAGGCCGGGCCGACGGCGCAGATGGCGCCGTGGGGGCTGTTCAACCTGCATGACGATCCGCTGGAGACGCGCGATCTGGCCGCCGCCAACCCGGATCAAGTCAAACGACTGAGCGAGGCGTATCGCCGCTTTGCGCTGCAGGGCATGGTCATTGAAGCCAAAGGCGCAGCGATCGACTACCTCGGCGTAGACGCCAGCACCGGCGACTACATTGGCTTGGATCCGCAGACCCACAAACCGTTACCGCAGGCGGCACCATGAACCTGGCCCAGCTGCGCGCGCAGCAGATCCCGGTAGAGAGCGAACCGCGCGCGGCGGCGCCTTTTCATTTGCTGGTGAAGCCGATCGGCGCCGGCTGCAACCTGGGTTGCCGCTACTGCTACTACCCGCAGCGCCAGCAGGAGCGGACGCGCAAGATGGACGACGACCTGCTGGCGGAATTTATCCGCGGCTACATCGCCGCCCAGCCGCGTTACAGCCGCGAGATCAACTTCGTCTGGCAGGGCGGTGAGCCGCTGCTGGCGGGGATCGGTTTTTACAAGCGGGCGCTGGCGTTGCAGCGCCGCTACGCGCCGCCGGGCGTGCGGATCAGCAACAGCCTGCAGACCAACGGTACCTTGCTGAACGACGCCTGGTGCCGGCTGTTCCGGCAGCATCACTTTATCCTCGGCGTCAGCCTGGACGGCGATCGCGAGGTGCAGGACGCCCACCGGCCGGACAAGCGCGGCGGCGCCAGCTATGACGCCGCGTTGCGCGGCATTGCGTTGTTGCAGCGCCATCAGATCGACTTCAACCTGCTGATGGTGGTGCACGACGGCGTCGCGGATCGCGCCGAGGCGATCTACGATCATGCGGTGGCGATCGGGGCGCGTTATCTGCAGTTTCAGCCGCTGATGCTGGAAGGGGATGCGCCCACCGCCGGTTACGGACTGAGCGCCGCCAACTGGGGGCGCTTCATGCTGGCGGTGTACCGCCGCTGGCGTAGCCGCGGACACGTTGGCCGGGTCTTCGTGATGAACATCGAACAGGTCTACGCGCAGTATTTCACCCATGTCAGCCCCAGCTGCGTGCACGCCGAACGCTGCGGCGGCAATCTGGTGATGGAGCCGGACGGCCGAGTCTACGCCTGCGATCACCTGATCAACGCGCAGCACCTGCTCGGCCATGCCGATCGGCAAACGCCCCTCGCCACCCTGGCGGCCAGTGCGGCGGAGATGCCGTTCGGTAAAAACAAAAGCCTGCGCCGCGAGTGCCAACGCTGCAGCGTGAAAAGCGTCTGCCAGGGCGGCTGCCCGGCGCATGTGGGCGAAGATCGCTACAACCGGCTGTGCGCCGGCTATTACGCCTTCTTTTCCGCGCTGCTGGCGCCGCTGCGTGCCTACCCGCGCAGCCCGCAGGGAGCGAGGCAGTGGCGCGCCGCCGTGAGCGCGGCCGCAGGTTGAAACCGTCTCGTCCTTAAGGACGATAGTCAGCATTTTCCTTTCCTCTCTATAGTGAGATGACCGCCGCTGGCGGTGAAAAACCTGCAAGCACCTGCATGCATCAGGCCAAAACTATAAGAGGAAATAACCATGAACCTGTCGTCGCGGTTGCACGCCCACCTGGCTCGAGGCAAGGTCGGCTTTCCCACCACCCTGGCCAGTTCGGTCGGGGTGATCATGGCCAGCCCGGTGATCCTGACCGTCACCAGCGGCTTTGGCATCGGCGGCGACACCTTCGCGCTGGCGATGCTGATCGCTTTCGTCATGATGCAGGCGCAGCTCACCACCTTCTCCGAAGCGGCGGCGCTGCTGCCGACCTCCGGTTCCGTTTACGACTACATTTCCTGCGGCATGGGGCGTTTTTTCGCCATCACCGGCGCGCTGTCGGCCTACCTGATCGTGCATATCTTCGCCGGCACCGCCGAGACCATTCTCTCCGGCATTATGGCGCTGGTGAACTTCGAACACCTCAACACCCTGATGGAAAGCCACAACGCCTCCTGGATGGTCGGCGTCGGGCTGGTTGTCGTGTTCGGCATGCTCAACGCGTTCGGCATCGAGGCCTTCGGCAAGGCGGAGATCGTGCTGACCTTCGCCATGTGGAGCACGCTGGTGATTTTTGGCATCGTCGGGCTGCTGTCGCCGCATGCGGTGCCGCTCGAGGGCTGGTTCGGCAGCACGCTGAGCCTGAACGATCCGTTCGCGGTGTTCAGCCTGATCGGCATGGCGATGTTCATGTTCGTCGGCTGTGAGCTGGTGACGCCGATGGCGCCGGAGATCAAACGCTGCGATCGGGTGATCCCGCGCGCGATGGCGCTCGGGCTGTGCGGCGTGGCGGTGTGCATGGCGCTGTATGGCGCGGCACTCAGCCATCAGGTGGAAAACGTGGTGATCGACGCCGCCAGCGGCACGCGCCTGCTGGAAACGCCGATGGCCATCCCGGCGTTCGCCGGCCAGGTGATGGGCCAGTTCGGCAAATACTGGCTGGGCGTCGGCCTGCTGCTGGCGGGCGCGGCGACCATCAACACGCTGATGGCGGCGGTGCCGCGCATTCTGTACGGCATGGCGCTGGACGGCGCGCTGCCGCGTATGTTCGCCTATCTGCACCCGCGCTTTAAGACGCCGGTGATCGGCATTCTGGTGGCGGTCTTGATCCCCTGCGTACATGCCTTCGCCATTCAGGGCAACCTCGACAAGATCATTCCGCTGGTGCTGGCGGCGGTGTGCGCCTGGGGCGTGGCCTACCTGCTGGTGACCTGCTCGGTGGTGCTGCTGCGCCTGCGCCGCCCCGATCTGCCGCGCGCCTATAAATCGCCGTGGTTCCCGCTGCCGCAGATCGTCTCCAGCGTCGGCATCGTGCTGGCCATCGTTTACATCACGCCGCCGGGGATGAATCCGCGCGACGTCTACATTCCCTTCGGCTGGATGATCGGCCTGACCGCCGCCTATGCGCTGTTCTGGACGCTGTGCGTGCAGAAAGTGAATCCGTTTAAGCCGGTGCCGGTCGAGCAGGTGCTGGAGAACGCGTTCGCCAAGGGCGAAAACGAGGAGGCGCAGTTTGATCGGCTTACTTCCCTCACTTAATCGCGCCTGGCGGCGAGCGCCGTCGGGCTATCGGCCGGGCGCCGCGCTGGATCGTCTGGCGCGCAACCTGGAGCCCTATACGTGCGAACGCCTGGCGCCGGGTCTGCTGCGGCTGACGCTGCCGCAGGGGCCGCAGATCGAGGTCAGCGAACAGGTGCAGGGGCTGTTTATGGCGCATATCGTCAGCCACCGCTTTCGGTTGCAGGGCACGTGCACAGCGCAGCCTCCGCTGACGCTGGACGTGGTGACCGGCGGCTGGCTGCGGCGGCGCGGAGTGCGCTATCTGCTGCGCCAGCGCCATGCGGCCGCGCAGCGGCTGTTGGACGGCCTGCTGCGCTACCCGCAGATCGGCGAGACGCTGGCGCAGCTGGATTTTCGCCGCGTGCGGCTGACGGTGAACGACGGGCGCTGGCAGGCGGATATCGAGCATTTCGCCGCCTCGGAGGTGGTCAGCCGCGTGCCGGCCGGTCGCCGCTATCTGCGGCTGGATGCCGAACAGCGGCGGTTGCTGTTGAGCAGCCTGCTGATGATCGGCCAACTGATGGAGAAGCTGAATCATGAATAGAGTGGTTGTGATTACCGGCGGCGGCACCGGCGTCGGTGCCGCCTGCGCCCGTTTGCTGGCGGCGCAGGGCGATCGGGTGTTCATCATCGGCCGCCGCCCGGAACCGTTGGCGGCGCTGGCGCAAGAGATCGGCGCGCAGGCGCTGGTGGGCGACGCCGCCAGCGGCGAGAGCTGGGCCCACACGCTGCTGCCGGCGATTCTGCGCGACGCCGGGCGCATCGACTGCCTGATCGGCAGCGCCGGCGGCATGGGCTTCAAGCGCATTACCGAGATGAGCGACGCGCAGTGGCAAGGGGCGATGGACAGCAACCTCAACAGCGCTTTCGCCAGCGCGCGCGCCTGCCTGCCGGAGCTGATTAAAAGCGGCGGCAACCTGCTGTTCGTGGCCTCTATCGCCTCGCTGGCCGCCGGGCCAGAGGTCTGCGGCTACGTCACCGCCAAGCACGCGCTGATCGGGCTGATGCGCTCCATCGCCCGCGACTATGGCCCGCTGGGCGTGCGCGCCAACGCGGTGTGCCCGGGCTGGGTGACCACGCCGATGGCGGACGAAGAGATGCAACTGCTGATGGACGCCCATCAGATTTCGCTGGAACAGGCTTACCAGATGGTCTGCCGCGACGTGCCGCTGCGCCGGCCGGCCAGCGCCGAGGAGATCGCCCGCGTCTGCCGTTTCCTCTGCTCCAGCGAAGCTTCAATCATTACCGGCGCGACGCTGGTGGCCGATGGCGGCTCCACCATTGTCGATGTGCCGACCCTGGCTTTCACTTCCCTATAAGGAGCATTCCATGAGTTCAGAAGCGGTATTCATTCAGGTTGGCGCGCTGGCGGAAGGCTTTGCGCCGCACAGCAATACGCTGGAACGCCAGCACGGGCTGGCGGGCACCACGCTGACGCTGCACTTTAGCGACGGCGCGACGCAGCGCTGCCGGTTTACCGACGAGCAGACGCTGGAGTGGGGGGAGCGGCGCGGTATCGCCTATCGCGCCACCAGCATTCGCCCCGGCGTGCTGTTCATCGATTTTCTCGATCCTGCCCGCGTCAACGCCAGCATTACGCTGGTATGCGACCGCAATCAGGGCAACTTCACTGCGGTATACGGCCAGCTGCCGGACGAAGCGCAGGCGCGGCTCGACGCCTTCAGCCGGGTGGAGCAGGGGCTGCCGCTGACCGCGGTCGAGGCCGAATTCCGCTTCGGCACGCTGGATGACGCCGACGTGGCGCCACCGGGCTTTACCGATGAGCTGATCGGCATGCGCAACATGTACACCTACAGCCCGACCGAACGGTACGAGCACATCTACCTGAACGATAACTTCTACGCCTGGCAGTGTCTGGACGGGGTGGAAAAAGGGCTGGCGGACGTCGATCGCTGCCACTACGTGAAGGTGGCGGAGCAGCTTTATCTGTTCGTCTGGCGCGAGAAGATCATCCCGACGCTGGGCGTGGTGATGATCGATCTGCAGGGCATGCGCACCGACGGCAAGATCCTCGGTTATCAGGGCAGCGATTTCAGCGCGCTGAGCAACTTTGCGGTCGGCGCCCATGCGCAGGTGCTGAACACCACGCGTCACCCGCGAGGATAGGGCGATGAGCGCAACCTATGCGGCCGACGCCTTCGCCGGGCAGGCGGTGCTGGTGACCGGCGGCGCTCAGGGCATTGGTCTGGCGATCGTCAGCGCCTTTGCCCGCCTGGGCGCCGAGGTGACGATCGCGGACGTGCAGCTGCCGCAGGCGCAGGCGGCGGCGCAGGCGCTGCGGGACGAAGGGCTGAGCGTGCAGGCGCTGGCTTGCGATCTGGCCGAACCGGGGCAGATCGCTGAGCTGGTGACGGCGGTAGGTGAGCGGCATCAACGGCTGGACGTGGTGATCCACAATGCCGCTTACTTTCCGCTGACGCCGTTCGCCGCCATCGACGCGGCTCTGCTGCAACGCACGCTGAGCGTCAATCTGATGGCGCCGTTCTTTCTGGCGCAGGCGGCGCTGCCGTGGATGCGCCGCCGGGGCGGCGGCTGCCTTCTGGTGACCTCGTCGGTGACCGGCCCGCGGGTGGCCTACCCGGGGCTGGCGCACTACGCCGCCTCCAAGGCTGGGGTGAACGGGTTTATTCGCGCGGCGGCGCTGGAGCTGGCGGCGGAGAACATTCGCGTCAACGGCGTGGAGCCGGGGATGATCCGCACGCCGGCGATGGCCAACCTGGGCGACGCGCAGGTGAATCAGGCGATCGCCGCCTCGGTACCGCTCGGGCGGCTGGGGGAACCGGAAGACATCGCCGCGGCGATGGTGTTTCTCGCCTCGCCGGCGGCGGCCTACATCACCGGCCAGACGCTGGTGGTGGACGGCGGCGCGCTGCTGCCGGAAACGAATTCTCTGCTTACCTGACGCTGCAGCGTTGTTGGCTGCAACGTCAATTAACTTGAGAATTCCGGTTGGTTAAATCACTTCTTGGCGGGATGCGCGGTGACGTTGGCGGGCAGGCTGTCGCCCAGGGTGATCAGCTCGTCCAGCAACGTCATCAACTGGTCCATTTTTTGCCGCGAAAAGGCGGCTTCAATCTCGCCATAGCCTTGCTCCACCTGATGGCGCGCCACTTCATACAGCTCCTGACCCTGCTGGGTCAGCGACACGTACAGCTTGCGCTGATCGTTAACCGGTTTAAGGCGGAAGATCAGCTTGTCGCGCTCCATGCGCGACAGAATGCCGGTCAGGCTGGGACGCAGGATGCAGGTTTCCGCCGCCAGTTCGTGGAATTCGATCGAACGGCTGTTGGCCAGCACGCGGATGATGCGCCACTGCTGCTCGGTGAGATTGTGGCTTTTCAGGATCGGGCGGAAGAACCCCATGGCGGTTTCACGCGCCTGCAGCAGGGCGATGGTTAACGATTCATGCATAAGTTTGGCCTTAGCTATCAAGGTGTTCGTTGTTACGGCGCTCGTTATGGGGGCGCCTGCCCCGCAAAGCCCGATTTTGTTAATAACTTAATAGTAGCCAAAGTTACCCGTAGGGATAAAGCAAAAATGCGAGGCGCAGCTAAAAATGGCGTGAAAAATGGTTAATGCATTGAATAATCACGCTAATGTTCGTGATTTGTGAATATTTTGTTATCACGATCACAAATCACTCCAAGCGCGTTGCGTAAAAGCTGCACAGCGTATAAAAGTAATCATTAATATATTAATGAATGCCGGTTGTCATGTTTTTGCCATTGGAGGAGTTCGCATGAAAGGCACCGTATTTTCCGTTGCGCTGAACCACCGCAGCCAACTGGACGCCTGGGATCAGGCGTTTCACCAGCCGCCGTATCAAACCCCGCCGAAAACCCCGGTGTGGTTTATCAAACCGCGCAATACCCACCTCGCCAACGGCGGGGCGATCCCGTTTCCGGCCGGTGAAACCGTGCAGAGCGGCGGCACGCTGGCGGTGATCATCGGCGACACCGCGCGCAAGGTGCCGGCGGCGCAGGTGAGCCGTTATCTGGCCGGTTACGCGCTGGCCAACGACGTCAGCCTGCCGGAGAGCAGCTTCTATCGCCCGGCGATCAAGGCCAAATGCCGCGACGGCTTCTGCCCGCTGGGGGAGATGGGGCAGTTGGAGAACGCCGATCGGCTGGAGATCGTCACCGAGATCAACGGCGTGGAGCAGGATCGCTGGTCCACCGCCGATCTGGTGCGCTCGGTGCCGGAGCTGATCGCCGCCATCAGCGATTTCATCACCCTGCAGCCGGGCGATGCGGTGCTGATCGGCACCCCGCACCAGCGGGTGGCGATCAAACCGGGGGATGAGGTGACGGTGCGCGCCGCCGGCCTGCCCACGTTGACCAACCGCGTCACTCAGGCAGGAGCCGCATCATGAAACATGCCCGTATTCGCCATCATGGCCAGATCGTCAACGTTCAGGTAGACGAACAGCTGCGCGTCACGCTGCCGAACGGCGAGGTGCTGCAGGAGCGTGAAGTGGAATGGCTGCCGCCGGCGCAGGGCACGGTGTTCGCCCTGGGACTGAACTATGCCGACCACGCCAGCGAGCTGGAATTTAAAGCACCGGAAGAGCCGCTGGTGTTCCTCAAGGCGCCGAACACCCTGGCCGGCCACCGTCAGGTGTCGGTGCGTCCGGCCGGCGTGGAGTACATGCATTACGAAGCCGAGCTGGTGGCAGTGATCGGCAAGACCGCGCGCAACGTCAGCCGCGAGCGCGCCATGGAGTATGTGGCGGGTTACACCCTGTGCAACGACTACGCCATCCGCGACTACCTGGAGAACTACTACCGGCCGAATCTGCGGGTGAAGAGCCGCGACACCCTGACGCCGATCGGGCCGTATATCGTCGATCGCGACGACGTCGCCGATCCGCATCGGCTGGCGCTCAGCACCTACGTCAACGGTGAGCTGCGCCAGCGCGGCAGCACCGCCGACATGATTTTCGACATTCCGTTCCTGATCGCCTACCTGAGCGAATTCATGACGCTGCAGCCGGGCGACATGATCGCCACCGGCACGCCGAAAGGGCTGGCCGACGTGCAGCCGGGCGACGAAGTGGTGGTGGAGATCGAAGGTATCGGCCGTTTGGTTAACCACATTATCAGTGAAAAAGATTACGAGGAGAGCCTGCGATGAAAACCATCAACCACTGGATCAACGGTAAGAACGTCGCCAGCAAAGAGTATTTCACCACCATCAACCCGGCGAACGGCGAGGTGCTGGCGGAAGTGGCCTCCGGCGGCCAGCTGGAGATAGACCAGGCGGTGGCCGCGGCGAAAGAGGCGTTCCCCAAGTGGGCGAATACGCCGATGAAAGAGCGCGCGCGCCTGATGCGCCGTTTGGGTGAACTGATCGACCAGAACGTGCCGCAGATCGCCAAAATGGAAACCGCCGATACCGGTCTGCCGATCCATCAGACCAAAAACGTGCTGATCCCGCGCGCCTCGCATAACTTCGAATTTTTTGCCGAGGTGTGCCAGCAGATGAACGGCAAGACCTACCCGGTGGACGACAAGATGCTCAACTACACGCTGGTGCAGCCGGTGGGGGTATGCGCGCTGGTGTCGCCGTGGAACGTGCCGTTCATGACCGCCACCTGGAAAACCGCGCCTTGCCTGGCGCTGGGCAACACGGCGGTGCTGAAAATGTCCGAACTGTCGCCGCTGACCGCCGATCGCCTGGGCGAGCTGGCGCTGGAAGCCGGCATTCCGGCCGGGGTGCTGAACGTGGTGCAGGGCTACGGCGCCACCGCCGGCGACGCATTGGTGCGCCATAAAGATGTGCGCGCGGTCTCCTTCACCGGCGGCACCGCCACCGGCCGACGCATCATCGAAAGCGCCGGGCTGAAGAAATTCTCCATGGAGCTCGGCGGCAAGTCGCCGGTGCTGATCTTTGAAGACGCCGACATCGAGCGGGCGCTCGACGCCGCGCTGTTCACCATCTTCTCGATCAACGGCGAACGCTGCACCGCCGGTTCGCGCATCTTCATTCAGGAGAGCATCTACCCGGAATTCGTCAAACGCTTCGCCGAGCGCGCCAACCGTCTGCGCGTGGGCGATCCGCAAGATCCCAACACCCAGGTGGGGGCGCTGATCAGCCCGCAGCACTGGGAAAAAGTCTCCGGCTATATCCGCCTCGGGGTGGAAGAAGGGGCAACCCTGCTGGCCGGCGGCCCGGACAAACCGGCCGGTTTGAGCCACGGCAACTTCCTGCGCCCGACGGTGCTGGCGGATGTCGATAACCGGATGCGCGTGGCGCAGGAGGAGATTTTCGGGCCGGTGGCCTGCCTGCTGCCGTTCAAGTCGGAAGAAGACGGCCTGCGCATGGCCAACGACGTGGAGTACGGCCTGGCGTCGTACATCTGGACGCAGGATGTGAGCAAGGTTCTGCGCCTGGCCCGCGGTATCGAAGCCGGCATGGTTTTCGTCAACACCCAAAACGTACGCGATCTGCGCCAGCCGTTCGGCGGCGTGAAAGCCTCCGGCACCGGCCGTGAAGGCGGCGAATACAGCTTCGAAGTATTCGCCGAAATGAAGAACGTGTGCATTTCCATGGGCAACCACCCGATCCCGAAATGGGGCGTTTGAGCCTCAGGCCACAATAATAACGAAAGAGATGAGAACAATGACGACAAAACTTACCACTGATGCTGTCCCTGCTCCCGACGTCGTGCGCTGTGCCTACATGGAAATTCAGGTCACGAACCTTAAAGCCGCACGCGAATTTTACGTCGATATCCTCGGCCTAGTCGTGACCGCCGAAGAGGATAAAACCCTCTACCTGCGTTCGATGGAGGAGTTTATTCACCATAACCTGGTGCTGCGCGAAGGCCCGGTCGCCGCCGTGGCGGCGTTTGCTTTCCGCGTGCGCACGCCGGAAGACGTCGATCGCGCCGAAGCGTATTTCAAGGCGCTTGGCTGCCGTACCGAGCGTCGGGTGAACGGGTTCGCCAAAGGCATCGGCGATGCGGTGCGGGTAGAAGATCCGCTCGGTTTCCCGTATGAGTTTTTCTACGACGTGCAGCACGTCGAGCGTCTGGCCTGGCGCTACGATCTGTATACGCCGGGCGCGCTGGTGCGCCTCGACCACTTTAACCAAATCACCCCTGACGTGCCGCGCGCCGTGGAATACATCCAGGGGCTGGGCTTCCGCGTGACGGAAGACATCCGCGATGAAGACGGCGTGGTTTACGCCGCCTGGATGCGCCGCAAGGCAACGGTACACGATACCGCGATGACCGGCGGCGCCGGGCCGCGCATGCACCACATCGCCTTCGCCACTCATGAAAAGCACAATATTTTGGCCATCTGCGACAAGCTCGGCGCGCTGCGCAAATCCGATTTGATCGAACGCGGCCCTGGCCGCCATGGCGTCTCCAACGCGTTCTATCTCTACCTGCGCGATCCCGATGGCCACCGGGTGGAAATCTACACGCAGGATTACTACACCGGCGATCCGGACAACCCGACCGTGACCTGGGACGTGCATGACAACCAGCGCCGCGACTGGTGGGGCAATCCGGTGGTGCCGAGCTGGTATACCGAAGGATCGCTGGTGCTGGATCTCGATGGGCAGCCGCAGCCGGTCATCGAGCGCAGTGCGCCCAGCGAAATGGCCGTCACCATTGGCGCAGACGGTTTTTCCTATACCCGCGAGGGCGATACGGAAAAAGGTTTCAAACTTGGCAATACGCTGTAAATGCCGCTGCGCGGGCCGCGCCCGCGCCTATGCGCCGTCTGGAGAACGTTATGCCCCATTTTTACGCTGAATGTACCGACAACATCCGCCGCGAGGCGGATTTGCCCACCCTGTTCGCCAAGGTCAACGAGGCGCTGGCGGCGACCGGCATCTTTCCGCTGGCCGGCGTGCGCAGCCGCGCCATCTGGCTCGACACCTGGCAGATGGCCGACGGCAAGCAGGATTACGCCTTCGTGCACATGACGCTGAAGATCGGCCACGGCCGCAGTCTGGAAAGCCGGCAGCAGGTGGGCGAGATGCTGTTTGCTCTGATCAAGGAACACTTCGCCGCGCTGATGGCGCAGCGTTACCTGGCGCTCTCTTTCACCATGGAAGAGCTGGATCCGGTGCTGAATTACAAACAGAACAATGTCCACGCGCTGTTCAACAAGGCGTGAATAAGGGGTCGTAAATGCTGGATAAAGAGCAGGTTAACCGCGCCGTACAGCGCCTGCATCAGGCGGAAAAGAGTCGTGAACAGATCCGCGCGCTGTCGCTCGATCATCCCGAGATCACCATCGAAGACGCCTATGCCATTCAGCGGCAGTGGGTGGAGCTGAAGATCGCCGAGGGGCGCACGCTCAAAGGCCACAAGATCGGTCTGACCTCGCGCGCCATGCAGGTGAGCTCGCAGATCACCGAGCCGGACTACGGCGCGCTGCTGGACGACATGTTCTTCAACGACGGCAGCGACATTCCTATCGATCGCTTTATCGTGCCGCGGGTGGAGGTGGAGCTGGCGTTCGTGCTGGCCAAGCCGCTGCGCGGGCCGAACTGCACGCTGTTCGACGTCTACAACGCCACCGACTACGTCATTCCCGCGCTGGAGATCATCGACGCGCGCAGCCACAACGTCGATCCCGAGACTCAACGGCCGCGCAAGGTGTTCGACACCATCTCCGACAACGCCGCCAACGCCGGGGTGGTGATGGGCGGGCGGCCGATCAAGCCGGATGCGCTGGATCTGCGCTGGATCTCCGCGCTGCTGTACCGCAACGGCGTGATTGAAGAATCCGGCGTGGCGGCGGCGGTGCTCAACCACCCGGCCAACGGCGTGGCCTGGCTGGCCAACAAGCTTGCGCCGTATGAGGTGGAGCTGGAAGCGGGGCAGGTGATCCTCGGCGGCTCCTTCACCCGGCCGGTGCCGGCGCGGCGCGGTGATACCTTCCACGTCGACTACGGCCCGATGGGCTGCATCAGCTGCCGCTTCGTCTAAAAAGCAGGCTCGGCGAACCGGGCCGACTAAACCGGGCGGGGGCCATGCGCTACGCCCGCTTGTCAGGGAGAATGCGATGTTAACCAACCACTTCAAGCGTGCGCTGCAGGAAAAACGCCCGCAGATCGGGCTGTGGCTCGGGCTGTGCAGCAGCTACAGCGCCGAGCTGCTGGCCGGCGCCGGTTTCGACTGGCTGCTGATCGACGGCGAACATGCGCCCAACAACGTGCAAACGGTGCTGGGGCAGCTGCAGGCGGTCGCGCCTTACCCGAGCCAGCCGGTGGTGCGGCCACCGTGGAACGACGCGGTGATCATCAAGCAGCTGCTGGACGTCGGCGCGCAAACCTTGCTTATCCCGATGATTCAAAACGCCGAACAGGCGCGCGACGCGGTGCGCGCCACGCGCTATCCGCCGCACGGCGTACGCGGCGTCGGCAGCGCCCTGGCGCGCGCTTCGCGCTGGAACCGGGTGCCCGATTACCTGCAGCAGGCCGATGAGCAGATGTGCGTGCTGGTGCAGATTGAAACCCGCGAAGCGGTGAAAAACCTCGACGCCATTTTGCAGGTGGATGGGGTGGACGGCGTGTTTATCGGCCCGGCGGATCTCAGCGCCGACATGGGCTTCGCTGGCAACCCGCAGCACCCGGAGGTGCAGCGCACCATCGACGACGCCATCGCGCGCATCCGCGCCGCCGGCAAGGCGCCGGGCATTTTGATGGCCAACAAGGCACTGGCGCAGCGCTATCTGGAGGCCGGCGCGCTGTTCGTTGCGGTGGGGGTGGATACCACCCTGCTGGCGCGGGCGGCGGAAGCCCTGGCGGACGAATTCAAACGGGGCGGGGCGCAAGCACCTTCATCGGGAGTCTACTGAACCATGAACCACGTCGATTCGCTGCAGCCGGCCAACCCGGCGCAGCAACATAAAGCGTTAACCGCCGCCGAGCAATCGGTGATTAAAAAGTTGTTTCGGCGCCTGATCATTTTCCTGTTCGTGTTGTTTGTTTTCTCTTTCCTCGATCGTATCAACATCGGCTTCGCCGGGCTGACGATGGGCAAAGATCTCGGCCTCAGCTCGACCATGTTCGGGCTGGCGGCGACGTTGTTCTATGTCACCTACGTGATCTTCGGCATTCCGAGCAACATGATGCTGAGCCGGGTCGGTGCGCGGCGCTGGATCGCCACCATCATGGTGCTGTGGGGCATCGCCTCCACCTGCACCATGTTCGCCACCGGGCCGACCAGCCTGTACGTGCTGCGCATGATCGTCGGCATCACCGAGGCCGGTTTCCTGCCGGGCATTCTGGTGTACCTCACCTACTGGTTCCCGGCGTTCTACCGCGCCCGCGCCAACGCGCTGTTCATGATCGCCATGCCGGTGACCATGGCGATCGGCTCGTTGGTCTCCGGCTATATCCTGGGGCTGGACGGGGTCATGAACCTGAAGGGCTGGCAGTGGCTGTTCCTGCTGGAAGGCATTCCGTCGGTGCTGCTGGGCGTGGTGGTGTGGTTCTACCTCGACGATACGCCGGCCAAGGCCAAGTGGCTGACCGACGAGGAGAAAGCCAGCCTGCAAGCGATGATGGAGGCCGACAAGCTGCAGCTGGTGCAGCCCAACGGGCCGAGCAACCACCGCGCGCTGCAGCAGCGCAGCCTGTGGCGCGAGATCTTCACGCCGATCGTGCTGATGTACACGCTGGCCTATTTCTGTCTGACCAACACCCTGAGCGCGATCAACATCTGGACGCCGCAGATCCTGCAGAGCTTCAACCAGGGCAGCAGCAACGTGACGATCGGCATTCTGGCGGCGATCCCGCAGATCTGCACCATCGCCGGCATGGTGTGGTGGAGCAAACGATCCGACAGGCTGCAGGAGCGTAAGCATCACACCGCGCTGCCGTATCTGTTCGCCGCTGCCGGCTGGCTATTGGCTTCCGCCACCGATCACAGCCTGATCCAACTGCTGGGGATCGTGATGGCGTCGGTCGGTTCCTTTACCGCCATGGCGATCTTCTGGACCACGCCGGATCAGTCGATCAGCCTGGAAGCGCGGGCGGTGGGGATCGCCGTGATCAACGCCACCGGCAATATCGGATCGGCGCTCAGCCCGCTGTTGATCGGCTGGTTCAAGGACATGACCGGCAGCTTCAACTCCGGGCTGTATTTCGTCTCGGCGCTGTTGATCGTCGGCGCCGTGCTGGTGTGGCGCATCCCGATGAAGGATTCGCGCCCGAGAGCGACGCCTTGATACGCAGATAGGCAGGATTGCAGGAGGTAATGAGGTGCGGAAAAGTACCGGTTTTATCGCCAACATCGATATTTGCAAAGAGTATGACGCGCGCTACGCCGCCGACGAGGTGCACTACGAAACCTTCGCCGGGCTGGCGGCGTTCTTCGGCCGCGACATGCAGGTGCACTGGCACGACTGCTTCTTCCAGGTGCATTTTCTGGAGACCGGCAAGATAGAGCTGCAGCTCGACGATCAGCACTATTCGGTGCAGGCGCCGCTGTTCATCCTCACGCCGCCGTCGGTGCCGCATGCGTTTTTCACCGAACCGGACAGCGACGGCCACGTGCTGACGGTGCGTCAGGAGTTGATTTGGCCACTGCTGGAGCGCCTGTATCCCGGCAGCAATCTGGCGCTGGACATGCCGGGCATCTGCCTGTCGCTGGCCGATGCGCCGCAGGAGCTGACGGCGCTCAGCCATTATTGGGCGCTGATCCGCCGCGAGTTCGCGCAGAACCTGGCCGGGCGCGAACAGACGCTGGCGCTGTTGGCGCAGGCGGTGTTCACGTTGCTGCTGCGCAACACCGCGCTGGAAGACAGCGCCAACAGCGGCGTGCGCGGCGAACTGCAGCTGTTTCAACGCTTCAACAAGATGGTGGACGAGCGTTTCCGCGAGCATCTGCCGGTGCCGGAGTATGCGCAGGCGTTGGGCGTGACCGAATCGCGGCTCAACGACCTGTGTCGGCGCTTCGCCAACCGGCCGCCCAAGCGACTGATCTTCGATCGGCTGCTGCGCGAGGCCAAGCGCATGCTGCTGTTCAGCGCCTGCACGGTGCATGAAACCGCCTACAGCCTCGGCTTCAAGGATCCGGCCTATTTCGCCCGTTTTTTCAATCGGCTGGAAGGCTGTTCCCCTTCAACCTACCGCGCGGCGCAACACGCCCTTTCGTAACCGCGATCACAGTTTGCCGCGAAAGCGGCAAACTGACCTGAAAAGTACCGGCGATTGCCGCAAAAGTCTCTTCTCGAAACCGGCTTTGGCAGCTTCAATTAAGCAACCAAAAGAAAACATTATTTTAACAAATAGCCGGCTCCACGGCCTGAAAAATGCCGATTACGAGGAAGACCCGATGAAACCAGAAGACTTTCGTGCCGACAGCAAGCGTCCGTTCACCGGCGCCGAGTACCTGAAAAGTTTGCAGGACAGCCGCGAAATCTACATTTACGGCGAACGCGTAAAAGACGTCACCACCCACCCGGCGTTCCGCAATGCGGCGGCCTCGGTCGGCCAGCTGTACGACGCGCTGCACGATCCGGCCAGCCAGGATCGCCTGTGCTGGAATACCGACACCGGCAACGGCGGTTACACCCACAAGTTCTTCCGCTATGCCCGCAGCCCGGAGGAGATGCGCCAGCAGCGTGACGCCATCGCCGACTGGTCGCGCCAAAGTTACGGCTGGATGGGGCGCACGCCGGATTATAAGGCGGCCTTCGGCTGCGCGCTGGGCGCTTATCCGGAGTTCTACGGCCAGTTCGCCGACAACGCGCGCCACTGGTACAAACGCATTCAGGAAACCGGGCTCTATTTCAACCACGCTATCGTCAACCCGCCGATCGATCGTCATAAGCCGGTCAACGAGGTGAAGGACGTCTACATTCAGGTGGAGAAAGAAACCGACGCCGGCATCATCGTCAGCGGCGCCAAAGTGGTGGCTACCAACTCGGCGTTGACCCACTACAACTTCATCGGCTTCGGTTCGGCGCAGGTGATGGGCGATAATCCGGACTTTGCGCTGATGTTCGTGGCGCCGATGGACGCCGAAGGGGTGAAGCTGATTTCGCGCGCCTCCTACGAGCTGGTGGCCGGCGCGACCGGTTCGCCGTTCGACTACCCGCTGACCAGCCGCTTCGACGAGAACGACGCGATCCTGATCATGGATCATGTGCTGATCCCGTGGGAAAACGTGCTGATCTACCGCGATTTCGACCGCTGCCGCCGCTGGAGCACCCAGGGCGGTTTCGCCCGGCTGTTCCCGCTGCAGGCCTGCGTGCGTCTGGCGGTGAAGATGGATTTCATCACCGCGCTGCTGCAAAAGAGCCTCTCGTGCACCGGCGTGCTGGAGTTCCGCGGCGTGCAGGCCGATCTGGGCGAAGTGGTGGCCTGGCGCAACCTGTTCTGGTCGCTGAGCGACGCGATGTGCGCCGAAGCCACGCAATGGGAAAACGGCGCCTACCTGCCGGATTCCGCCGCGCTGCAAACCTACCGCGTGATGGCGCCGATGGCCTACACCAAGGTGAAACACATCATCGAGAAGAACGTCACCAGCGGCCTGATCTACCTGCCGTCCAGCGTGCGCGACATGAACAACCCGGAGATCGACAAGTACCTGGCGCGCTACGTGCGCGGATCGGACGGCATGGATCACGTTGAGCGCATCAAGATCCTCAAACTGATGTGGGATGCGATCGGCAGCGAGTTCGGCGGGCGCCACGAGCTGTATGAGATCAACTACGCCGGCAGCCAGGATGAGATCCGCCTGCAGTGCCTGCGCCACGCGCAGGGATCCGGCAACATGGATCGCATGATGCAGATGGTCGACAAGTGCCTGGCCGATTACGATCAGCACGGCTGGAAGGTGCCGCACCTGCGGAACAATGACGATATTAATCAGTTGGATAATCTGCTGAAGTAATTCAGGAGGAGGTTGTATGTCTCAGGAAAATGAACAGCGGCTGCGCTTTCGCGACGCCATGGCCAGCCTGTCGGCGGCGGTGAATATCGTCACCACCGACGGCCCGGCGGGGCGCTGCGGCATCACCGCCACGGCGGTGTGTTCGGTGACCGATACGCCGCCGACGCTGCTGGTGTGCATCAACCGCAACAGCGCGATGAACCCGGTGTTTCAGGAAAACCGCAGGCTGTGCGTCAACGTGCTTAACCACGAGCAGGAGCTGATGGCGCGCCACTTCGCCGGCATGACCGGCGTCAGCATGGAAGATCGTTTCCGGCTGGAAGAGTGGCAGCTCGGCGCGCTGGGGCAGCCGGTGCTGCGCAATACCCTGGCCAGCCTGGAAGGGGAGATCGAGCAGATCCAGAGCATCGGCACCCACCAGATGTACCTGGTGCAGATCAAGCAGATCGCGCTGAGCGAAGCGGGCAACGGCCTGATCTACTTCAAGCGTAACTTCCATCCGGTGATTCATCAGATGGCAGTGCCGGCCTGACGCCTAGGGGCGCAGCCAGCTGCGCCCCCCCATCTCAACTCTTGTTGGCCGCCAGATCGCTCACCAGGCGGTTGACCGGATCGCTCATGTTGGTGAACTTGCTCAGCTCCGAACGGGTCACCACCACGAACACCCCGACGTTTTTCGCCGGGATCATCGCCATGTAGGTGATGAATCCGCCGCCGCCGCCGGTCTTCTGAATGATGCCCGGCAGCCCGTCCTTCGGCGCCATATACACCCAGCCCAATCCCAATGCATCCGCTTGCCCCGGCACGTCCATGCCCTTCAGCGACACCAGATCGTGGCGCTGGAAGTACATGGTTTGCTCGCTGGCGGCGGTGGCTTTGCGCGGGCCGCTGGCGCTGGAGGAGAGGAACTGCTGCATCCAGCGCTGCATGTCGCGCGGGGTGGAGTAGACGCCGCCGCTGCCGGCCGCGGCGGTGGTGTCGCGACAGGCGCTTGGGCCGGCCGCCGCCACCATCAGGCGCGAGCATTGTTCAGGGCTCGGCGTCAGCGTGGTGTCGACCATGCCGAGCGGTGCGGTGATTTTCTCTTTCAGCAGCGCGTTGTATGGCTTGCCCGCGGCGCGCGACAGCGCGTCGGCCAGCAGATCATACGCCAGGTTGGAATACGCGGCGTGCACGCCCGGCGGCGTCGTGATGTTGGCATGCGCCAGCCACTGCCAGCGCTGGGCCTTGGTCGGCCAGGTGAACACCGGCGTTTTCGGCGGCTTCTTGCCCGGCTGCTCGCGCGGCAGCGCGCTGGTGTGGGTCGCCAGGTTCAATAAGGTGATCGGCTGGCCGGCGTTGTAAGCCGGCACATAGGCGCCCTTGGGGGCATATTTGCGCAGCGGGTCGGTCAGCTTGACCTGGCCTTCCGCCGCCATCTTCACCATCACTTCGCTGGTCATCAGCTTGGTGATCGAGGCGATGCGGATCAGCGAATCCGGGCGCGGGCGCAGGTTGTTGCCGGGCTTGGTGTCGCCAAAGCTGCGGTTAACCACTTGATTGCCGTCGATCACCACCAGCGCCATGCCGGTGGCGCCGCTGTTGTAGAAAATATGTTCGGCATACTGGTCGACGATTTGCGAAGCCAGCTGCGGGGGCGCGGCCTGCACGGCCAGCGGCGCGGCGCACAGGCCCAGCGCCAGCAATAAAGCGGAGACAGAGTTCTTCAACGGTCGTTATCCATTTAACAATGCAGCGGGAAAGGGCGTTATTCGTCGCCCAGTGTAATGCCCCGAGGCCCCTGCTGCATGTAGAAAAAAGAGCGGTGGCGATAAAAATTTTTAACCGCCGCGGCCTATTGCGCGCGGGCGAAAATGGCGATCACTTCGTCCAGGTGCGCCTTCATCGCCTTGCGGGCGCCGCGCACATCGCGCGCTTCGATCGCCGCCAGGATCGCCCGGTGTTCCAGCTCGGAACGGTGCGGCATGTCGTCCGGCGTATAGTGGCGCTGCAGCACGCGGAACATGCTGCCGTAACGGTGGCCGAGCAGGTGCCCGATGATGAACGCATAGGCCGGGTTGCCGCTGGCCTGGGCGATGCGGATGTGGAACAGCCGATCGCCGGGGTGGGTGGCGGAGCCGGCCCGGTTATCGCGGCAGTTCTGCTCATAGGCGGCGCGGATGCCCGCCAGCTCTTCGTCGGTGGCGTGGCGCGCGGCCAGCGCGGCGGTCTCCGGTTCGATCAACAGGCGGGTTTGCAGCAGTGAAAACGGCGGCAGCTCGGCGTTGAAATCCAGCTCGATATTCAGTTCGTCGTCGATTTCCGCCCACTGGTTGCGGCCGGCCTGGGCCATGACCGGTTCTTGCGACGCCGGCGGCGGCGTTTGCGAACGCACGATCACCCCGTTGCCCACCTTGACGTCCACCAGGCCAATCACTTCCAACGCGATCAGCGCCTCGCGCACCGACGCGCGGCTGACCTGCAACTGCTGGGCAAGATCGCGCTCCGAGGGCAGGCGGCTGCCCGGCGGAAATTCGTTGTTCTCGATAAGACGTTTGAGCTGGTCAGCTATCTGTCTGTAAATCCTTGGGTTTTCCAGTCGGGTAATCGGCATTTTTGACCTTTGACGATTCGGCGTTCAGTGATTTGGCGCACAATTATGCGACAAGGCGCTTGAGTAATCGTTATTCAAGTGTAAAAAAATGGTTAATTGAAATGCAGTTTCAAGGCTGTTTTTATTAACTTCTTCCCCCAACGATAACGCGTAAAGCGTCTTTTGTCATGTTAGAGGCCTGACCTTTAACCGCCTTTAGTGGCCTGACCATTAGACCTTTAGGCCGAGGAGTCAAGATGGATTTAACCGGGAAACGCGTACTGATCACTGCCGCCGGGCAAGGGATCGGATTCACCACCGCCAGGCTGTTCGCCGCCGCCGGCGCCGACGTGATCGCCAGCGACATCAACCTCGAGCGCCTGCAGGACTGCGCCGGGATCCGCGCGCTGGCGCTGAACGTCACCGATCCGGCCGCCATTGCGGCGGCGGCGGAAGCGATCGGCCCGATCGACGTGTTGTTCAACTGCGCCGGTGTGGTGCACAGCGGATCGATCCTCGATTGCAGCGAGGAGCAGTGGGCGTTCGCGCTCGATCTCAACGTGACCGCGATGTTCCGCATGATCCGCGCCTTCCTGCCGGGCATGCTGGCGCGCGGCAAAGGCTCGATCATCAACATGTCCTCGGTGGCCTCGAGCGTGAAAGGGGTGCCGAACCGCTTCGCCTACGGCGCCAGCAAGGCGGCGGTGATCGGCCTGACGCGCTCGGTGGCGGCGGATTACGTCACCCAGGGCATCCGCTGCAACGCCATTTGCCCCGGCACGGTGGAATCGCCGTCGCTGCGTCAGCGCATCGCCGAGCAGGCGCGCGAGCAGGGGCGTAGCGAGCAAGAGGTGTATCAGGCGTTCGTTGCCCGCCAGCCGATCGGGCGCATCGGCACCACCGAGGAAATTGCCCAGTTGGCGCTGTATCTGGCCTCCGACGCCAGTTCGTACACCACCGGCACGGTGCAGATCATCGACGGCGGCTGGAGCAACTGAGCCGCCATTTTTGAGAGAGGAACGCATGAAACTTTTACGTTATGGGGAACCCGGGCAAGAGCGCCCCGGCATGTTGGATGCGCAGGGCCGCCTGCGCGATCTGTCGCAGCATATCGCCGACGTGGGCGGCGCCGCGTTATCGCCGGCGTCGCTCGCCAAACTGCGCGCGCTGGACAGCGCCGCGTTGCCGCTGGTCGAGGGGCAGCCGCGCCTCGGCGCCTGCGTCGGCGGCATCGGCAAGTTCATCTGCATCGGCCTGAACTACGCCGATCACGCGGCGGAAACCGGCGCGGCCATTCCTGAAGAACCGGTGGTGTTCAACAAATGGACCAGCGCGGTGGTCGGCCCCTACGACCGGGTGGAGATCCCGCGCGGCTCGCAGAAAACAGATTGGGAAGTGGAGTTGGGCGTGGTGATCGGCCTGGGCGGGCGCTACATCAGCGAAGCGGAGGCAATGCGCCACGTCGCCGGTTATTGCGTGATCAACGACGTCTCCGAACGCGAATATCAAATTGAGCGCGGCGGCACCTGGGACAAGGGCAAAGGCTGCGACACCTTCGGGCCGATCGGCCCCTGGCTGGTGACCGCCGACGAAATCGCCGATCCGCACAGCCTGAACCTGTGGCTGGAGGTGGACGGCAAGCGCTATCAGGACGGCAACACCAGCACCATGATCTTCCGCATTCCGCAAATCGTCAGCTACCTCAGCCGCTTTATGAGCCTGCAGCCGGGCGATGTGATCTCCACCGGTACGCCGCCGGGCGTCGGCATGGGGCAGAAACCGCAGCCCGTCTATCTGCGGGCGGGCCAGACGATGCGTCTGGGCATCGAAGGGCTGGGCGAACAGCGCCAGCAAACCGTACAGGCTTAACCGGGAGCGCCGCCATGACCACCATTACCGCACTGCGGGTTGAAGACATTCGTTTCCCCACCTCGTTGGGGCTGGACGGATCCGACGCCATGAATCCGGATCCCGACTATTCCGCCGCCTACGTGATCCTGGAGACCGATCGCGCGGATCTCAGCGGCCACGGGCTGACGTTCACCATCGGCCGCGGCAACGAGATCTGTTGTGCGGCGATCCGCGCGCTGGAACATCAGATCGTTGGTGAGCGGCTGGAGGATATCGCCGCCGACATGGGCGCCTTCTGGCGGCGTTTCACCAGCGACAGCCAGTTGCGCTGGATCGGGCCGGACAAGGGGGCCATTCACCTGGCGACCGGCGCGGTGGTCAACGCGGTGTGGGATCTGTGGGCCAAATCGGTCGGCAAGCCGGTGTGGCGGCTGGTGGCGGAGATGACGCCGGAGGAGCTGGTGCGCTGCATCGACTTCCGTTACATCACCGACTGCATCACGCCGCAGGAAGCGCTGGCGCTGCTGAAACAGCGGGCCGAGGGCAAAGAGCAGCGTCTGGAGCGGCTGCTGCAGGAGGGGTATCCCTGCTACACCACCTCCGCCGGCTGGCTGGGCTACCCGGACGACAAGCTGCGCCGCCTGTGCCAGGAAGCGGTCGACGCCGGTTTCTCCTACCTGAAGCTGAAGGTCGGGCGCGATCTGGAAGACGACATTCGCCGGGTGCGCATCGCCCGTGAGGTGATCGGCCCGGATCGCCGGCTGATGATCGACGCCAACCAGGTGTGGGAGGTGGATGAAGCCATTCCGTGGGTGAAACATCTGGCGTTCGCCAAACCCTGGTTTATCGAAGAGCCGACCAGCCCGGACGACGTCGAAGGGCATCGCCGCATCCGCGAAGGGGTGGCGCCGGTCAAGGTGGCCACCGGTGAGATGTGCCAGAACCGCATCATGTTCAAGCAGTTCATCATGCGTGGCGCGGTGGACGTGGTGCAGATCGACGCCTGCCGCCTCGGCGGCGTCAACGAAGTGCTGGCGGTGATGCTGATGGCGGCCAAATACCAGCTGCCGGTCTGCCCGCACGCCGGCGGCGTCGGGCTGTGCGAGTACGTGCAGCACCTGTCGATGATCGACTACCTGTGCATTGCCGGCACCCACGAAGGCCGGGTGATCGAGTACGTCGATCATTTGCATGAGCACTTTGTCGATCCCTGCGTGATCAACGGTGCGGCCTACATGCCGCCGAGCCGTCCCGGCTATTCGATCGAGATGCATCCGTCTTCGATCGAGCAGTATCGGTTCCGCGGGTGAGCCGGGAGGATCGCATGCCGCGCATCGACGCTCACCAGCACTACTGGCGCTACCACCCGCAGCACTACCCGTGGATCGACGAGCGGATGCGCGTGCTGCGGCAGGATTTCGATCCTCACCGGCTGCGGCCGCTGTTGCAGGAACAGGGTTTCGACGGCGCGCTGGCGGTGCAGGCGCGCCCCAGCGAGGACGAGACGCTGGCCCTGCTGGCGCTGGCTGAACAGAGCGAGGGCGTATGCGGCGTAGTGGGCTGGTTGGATATCACCGCGCCACAGCTGGCGCAGCGTCTGGAGGCCTGGCGACCTTACAGCGCGCTGCGCGGGGTGCGCCATCAGGTGCAGGACGAAGCGGATCCGGCGGCCTGGCTGGCGCGGCCCGAGGTGGAACGCGGCATGCAAACGCTGCAGCGTGCCGGGTATGTGTACGAGATCCTGGTGACGCACCGGGATCTGGCGGCCGCGGCGGCGTTTGCCGGCCGCCACGACCAACACTGGCTGGTGCTGGATCACTTCGGCAAGCCGGACATCGCGCGCGGCGCGCGGCACTGGGCGCAGCAAATCCGGCCGTTGGCGGCGCTGCCGCACGTGGCCTGCAAGCTGTCGGGGCTGATCACCGAGGCGCCGGGTGGCCGGTGGCGCGCGGAAGAACTGCTGCCGTTCTTCGACGCCGCGCTGGAGGCGTTCGGCCCGCAGCGGCTGATGTTCGGCTCCGACTGGCCGGTGTGCCTGCTGGCCGGCGACTACCGCCAGGTGGTGCAACTGTGTGAACGGGCGCTGTCGACGCTGGGGGCCGCCGAGCAGGCGGCGATTTGGGGCGACACCGCCTGGCGAATTTACGGTTTAACGGAGTCTGGTTATGGATCTGTATTTGCAAGATAAGGTGGTGCTGGTCACCGGCGGCGGTGCCGGCATCGGCGCGGCGATTGCTCATGTGCTGGCCGAAGAGGGGGCGATCCCGGTGCTGGTCACCAACGCCGCGCCGGAGGCGGCGCTGCTGGCCGATTTGCAGCGGCTGCAGCCGCGCACCGGGGTGATCCTCACCGAATTGTGCGACGAGGCGGCCTGCCGCCGCGCGGTCAGCCAGACGCTGGCGACCTTCGGCCGCATTGACGGGCTGGTGAACAACGCCGGGGTCAACGACGGCGTCGGGCTAGAGGCGGGGCGCGAAGCGTTCGTCGGCTCGCTGGAAAAGAACCTGGTGCACTACTACCTGATGGCGCACCTGTGCCAGGCGGCGCTGCGGGAGAGCCGGGGCGTCATCGTCAACATCGCCTCCAAGACTGCGCTCAGCGGCCAGGGCGGCACCAGCGGCTACACCGCCGCCAAGGGCGCGGTGCTGGCGCTGACGCGCGAATGGGCGGTGTCGCTGCGCCATGATGGGGTGCGGGTGAACGCGGTGGTGCCGGCGGAGGTGATTACCCCGCAGTACCAGCGCTGGCTCAACACCTTCGCCGACCCGCAGCGGCAGATGGAGAAGATCACCGCGCGCATTCCGCTCGGACAGCGCATGACGACGCCGCAGGAGATCGCCGATACCGTGGCGTTTCTGCTGTCGTCGCGGTCATCACACACCACCGGACAGTGGCTGTCGGTGGACGGCGGCTACCTGCATCTCGATCGGGCGCTGACGTGAGCGGCGCGGCGGCAGGGCGGCGCCGTTTCTGCCAGGCGCTCGATCTGATTGACTCACCGGCGCTGATTGCGGAGTACCAGCAGCATCATCAGCGCATTTGGCCGGGCATCGCCGTGCATTTGCGCGAGCACGGCATTCTGGACATGGAGATTTACCGGTTGGGCACCCGGCTGTTCATGATCGTGGAGGTCAGCGCCGATTTCGACGCCGCGCGTTTTGACGCCGCCAGCCTGAACAACCCCGAAGTACAGCGATGGGAAGCGCTGATGTGGCACTACCAGGCCGCCACCCCCTGGACGCCGCAGGGCGAAAAATGGGTGGAAATGGCGCGGATTTTCTCTCTGCAACAGCAATAACGCCAACATCATCATCGCCAGACGATACGAGGGTATCACCATGCTTGCTGAAAAAAGTGCGGCCTCCGCGCAGCCGGGCGTCCCCGTGACCGCCAATCTGCGCTGGGCCTTTATCCTGGTCACCAGCCTGTTCTTCATGTGGGGGCTGTCCTATGGCCTGCTGGACGTATTGAACAAACATTTTCAGGAGACGTTGCACGTCACCAAGGCGCAGTCGGGGCTGCTGCAGGCGGCCTATTTCGGCGCCTATTTCCTGGTGGCGCTGCCCGCCGGGTACTTTATGGATCGCAAGGGCTATAAGGCGGGCATTCTGGTCGGGCTGTGCCTGTATGCACTGGGCGCGCTGCTGTTCGTGCCGGCGGCGTCGGCCAACAGCTTCGGCGTCTTCCTGTTCGCGCTGTTCGTTATCGCCAGCGGCCTGGGCTGCCTGGAAACGGCGGCCAACCCGTACGCCACGGTGCTGGGCGACGCGCAGGGCGCCGAACGGCGGCTCAACCTGGCGCAGTCGTTCAACGGCCTCGGGCAGTTTATCGGCCCGCTGATCGGCGGCACGCTGTTCTTCTCCGCCAGTCAGTCCGTCGGCGGCGGCGATCAGAGCGCGGTGAAGATGACCTATGTGGCGATCGCCGCGCTGGTGCTGCTGATCGCGCTGTTGTTCAGCCGCACCCGGCTGCCGGCGATCCGCGAAGAGGAAAAACCGGTGCACGGCGTGATAGCGCAGGGGTTGTGGCAGCATCCGCATTTCGTCGGCGGGGTTATCACACAGTTCTTCTACGTGGCGGCGCAGGTGGGCGTGGGGGCGTTCTTCATCAACTACGCCACCGAGCACTGGCGCGAGGTGTCTAACCAGAGCGCCTCTTACCTGCTGTCGATCGCCATGATCTGCTTTATGGTCGGACGTTTCTTCAGCACCTGGCTGATGGGATGGGTCAAACCGGCGACGCTGCTGGCGGTCTATGCGCTGATCAACATCGCGCTGTGCGGCGTGGTAATGCTGAGCGTAGACGGCGTCTCGGTGGTGGCGCTGATCGCGGTGTTCTTCTTTATGTCGATCATGTTCCCGACCATTTTCGCCCTGGGGGTGAAAAATCTGGGCAAGCACACCAAGCGCGCCAGCTCGTTCATGATCATGGCGATCGTCGGCGGCGCCATCATGCCTTACTTTATGGGGGCGCTGGCCGACCGTTACAGCACCGCACTCTCTTATCTGCTGCCGCTGCTGTGCTTCGCGGTGGTGTTGGTCTACGGCCTGCGGCAGCGCCGCGCCTGATTCACCCCGGCGGCGAATCGGCTTTCGCCGCCGTTTTCGGCATCTGCCGCCGGGTCCCCATCAGGATGGCCAACGCCAGCAGCAGCACCAGGCCGGACAGCGCGCCGTTTATCGTCAGGCCGCCGGCATCCACCACCAGCCCGCCCACCAGCGAACCGCAGGAAATCGCCAGGTTAAACAGCGCGATATACAGTGAAGAGGCGACCTCGGCCGCATCGGGCGCCGCCTTGAGCATCCACGCCATCAGCGCAACGGAAACGCCGCCGTAGGCGATGCCCCACAGCAGCAGGAAGGCGCCGCCGCTCAGCGGCGTGTGGCCCAGCAGCGGCAGCAGCAGGACGGCGAGCGCCAGCCCGAGGGCGATCAGCGCCAGGGTGCGGCGCAGTCGTTTGGCGGCGGCCTGGCCGGCGATAAAATTCCCGACGAGGCCGGCGATGCCGTAGGCGAACAGCAGCGGCCCCACCCAGCGGCTCTCGATGCCGGAGACCGTCTGCAGCAGCGGACGGACAAAGGTGTAAGCCATAAAGTGACCGGCGACCAGCAGAAACGTCAGCAGCAGCCCGGTCAGCAGCCGGCGATTCGTGCGTTGCGCGGTGAACGACCGCCAGCCGATCGCCTGCGTGACCGGCAGCGGCGGCAGCACGCACACCAGCAGGAGCAGGGTCAGCGCCGCCAGAACGGCGACCGCCAGAAACGCCATGCGCCAGCCCAGCGCTTCGCCGAGGAATACCCCGAGCGGCACGCCGAACACCGAGGCCGCCGCTACGCCGCCGAAGATGATGGACAGCGCTAATCCGACGGAGGCCGGCGGCACCAGGCGTTCCGCCAGCCCGCCGGCGATGGCCCAGATACCGCCGATGCAAAAACCCAGCAGGATGCGCGCGGCGAACAGCAGCGCCAGGGAGGTGGCGGCGGCGGTCAGCAGGTTAGCGGCTGTCAGCAGCAGCAGAAAGCCCGCCAGCAGGTTGCGGCGGTCCGTGCGCCGGGCGCCCAGCACCACCAGCGGGGCGAACAGCGCGGCGAACAGGGCCGGCAGGGAAATCAGCAGCCCGGCGCGGCCGATCGATGCGTTCAGGGTGCTGACGATCGGGGTCAGCAGCCCGACGGGCAGCATTTCTGCGGTGACGACGGTAAAGGTGGACAGGCCGACCGCGAAGGTCGCCAGCCACGCTTTTGCGCCGCCGTCGGCGTGTAAGGCACTCATAATGACTCTCCCAACAGATGACGAACCTCAGTGTATCCGCGCCAAAATGGCTGATAAACTGGCCTGAATGCGCAACATTGGGGACAAAGCGTGGCTAATTTACCGTCTATGCCGTTGGATAACCTGACCGACCTGCTGGTATTCATTCGCGTCGCCGACGCCTGCAGCTTCACGCTGGCGGCCGAGAGACTGGGCATCTCCCGATCGGCGGCGGGCAAATGCGTGAACCGATTGGAGGCGCGATTGGCGACCCGGCTGCTGCAGCGCACCACGCGCAGCGTCAGCCTGACCGAAGACGGCGCAGTGTTTTACGAATATGCGCAGCGCATCCTGTCGCAGGCCGAAGAGGCAGAAACGGCGCTCAATACGCGGCGGCAAACCCCGCGCGGGCGGCTGCGGCTGGATGTGCCGGTCTCGTTGGGGCGGTTGCATATTTTGCCGATTCTGCGGGAATTTTTGGCGCAGTGGCCGGAGGTGGACGCCGACGTCAGCTTCTCCGACGATTACAGCGATTTGGTGCGCGACGGCATCGACATGGCGATCCGCGTCGGCGGCAGCGACGACAGTCGGCTGGTGCGGCGGGTGCTCGCGCCGCACCGCCTGATCACCTGCGCGGCGCCGGACTATCTGGCGCGCTACGGCACGCCTGCGACACCGGAGGCGCTGGGCGATCACGAGACGCTGGTCTTCAGCCACCAGGGATTGCCGGCGCCCTGGCGCTATCGGGTTAACGGCCAACTGCACGAACAGCCGGTGCGCGGCCGGATGCGTTTCAACAACGTCGAGGCATTGCGGGATGCAGCCGTCGCCGGGGCCGGTCTGTGTCAGGTAGGGGCGTTTCTGGTCGGTGAACAGATGGCGGCCGGCACGCTGGTGCCGGTGCTGGAACGCTATTGTCGCCCGGGGCCGCCGATCTGCGCCGTCTATCCCAGCCGACGCCATCTCTCCCCCAAAGTGAAACTGTTTCTGGCGGCGATCGAACGGCGCTGGCAGGGCAAGGCGATTTGGGAAACCGTTTAGCGCAGGCGGTTTACGCCGCTTTCAAGGCCAGCGTTCGCCGCATTAGGCGATAGCCGCCGGCCGCCACCAGCAGTACGACCAGGCCGGCCGTGAGCGTGACGCCAAAGCCGGCCGTTATCCCCGCAGCGTCGATCGCCAGGCCCGCCAGGGCTGCGCCGAACGCCACGCCTATCCCCAGACCGGTGACCATCCAGGTCAATCCCTCCGTCAGCCTGGCGGGGGGCACGATGTTTTCAACCAGCCCCATGGCAATGATCATGGTCGGCGCGAAAAACAGTCCGGCGACAAACATCGCCGCCGCCAGCGTCAAGACATTGTGCACCCACAGCAGCGGCAGGGTAGTGAATGCGGTGGCGAACGCCGCGTATAAGAACAGGCGGGGCAAGGGGACGGGGATCTTCATTGCGCCGAAAATCAGCCCGGCGAGGCAGGAGCCAAACGCGTAAACCGACAGCACGATGCTGGCGGCGGCCGGCTGGCCTTGCTGCTCGGCGAAGGCCACGCTGATGACGTCCACGGTGCCGACAATGGTGCCCAGGGCGATCAGCGCCAGCACCAGAATTTGCATTGACGGCATAGCCAGGATGGCGCGCTGCCGCTCGCTGTTGTGGGTGTAAACCGGGGGCTGTGTGCTTTTTTGCAAGGCGAATGCCGTGACGCCCGCCACCAGAAGCAGCGCGGCCACCAGAGGACCGGCTTCTGGGAAAAGTGAAACGCTGAGCCCCACGGCGATCGGCGGGCCGATGATAAAGGCGACTTCGTCCAACACCGACTCGAATGAAAATGCCGTGTGCAGCTGCGGCGTGCCGCGATAAATTTCGCTCCAGCGAGCTCTGACCATCGCGGAGATGCTGGGCATGCCGCCCGCGAGCGCGGCGAAGACGAACAGCGCCCAATCCGGTGCCTGGCAGCGAGTGCAAATCAGCAGCAGCAAGAGGGCGATCGCGCTGGTCCCGGTGGCATACGGCAGCACTCGGCGTTGGCCGAAGCGATCCGCTGCGCGCGCGATCTGCGGCGCGAGCAGCGCCATGGAAAAGGCGAACGTCGCCGCCACCGCGCCCGCTAACCAATAGGAGCCGCGTACCTGCGAGAGCATGGTAATGATGCCGATGCCGGTCATCGAGACCGGCAGGCGCGCGATTAGCCCGGCAGAGGAAAACGCCTTGCTGCCCGGGGCGGTGAACAGTTTGAAATAAGGATTTGCCATAAAATGGGCTCCGGAATGTTGCGGCTCGGTATTCGCTCAATGTCCATCATTGACATACGCCACGTATGTTACGTTAATTGACATACATAGCGTATGTCAATTATAACGTCATCAATAACGAGGCGGGAGTGAACCCATGGCACGTAAAGCGCGTACCGAAATGATTGAAGAAACCCGACAAAAGCTGGTGGCGGCGGCCCGCCTGCAATTCGGCAACGTGGGGTATGCCGAAACGGTGATGGATGATCTCACCGCCCAGGCCGGCCTGACGCGCGGCGCGCTCTATCACCATTTTGGCGATAAAAAGGGGCTGTTCCTGGCGGTGGTGCAGGCGATAGATGCGGAGATGGATGCGCATCTGGCTGAGATAACCGCGAGTACTGCGGATGACTGGGAGGCTTTTGCGGCGCGTTGCCGCAGTTATCTGATCATGATGACGGAGCCGCAAGCGCAACGCATTCTGTTGCGTGATTCACCTTCGGTGCTGGGAGCTGAATATCTGCGGGCCAGCAAGCTGGCGTGCATCAGCTGGATGACGGGCGCATTGGAGTTATTGATGGCGCAGCGGCGTATCGCCGTTGCCGATCCGGAAGCGCTGGCGCATTTAATCAACGGCGGCCTGATGGATGCCGCGCTGTGGGTCGCCCATCATCCGGAAAAAGACGTGGGGCTGGAACAAGCCTTGGCCAGTTTGAACCTGTTGCTGAACGGGCTGCGTTCCACCGCCGTATAGCCGTATAAGTGTTGATGTCAGCCGCCGCGCCGTTACCACGGCGGCTTAAGAGTGAACGGCAGCGGGCTCGACGTTTTGCGCCAGCTGAATATTGTTGCGGCCGCTGTGCTTCGCCAGATAGAGCGCGGCGTCGGCCGCGCCTATCGCCGATTCGATGTCCAGTTTTTCCAACGCGGAGATGCCGGCGCTGAGCGTCAGCGTGCCGCTGTGCTGCGGACTGGCGCCGTGCGGGATGTTCAGCTCCGCCACCCGCTGGCGCACCCGTTCGGCCAGCTGCGCCGCGTAGCCTTCGTGCACGTTGGTCAGCAGCACCAAAAATTCTTCCCCGCCGTAACGCACCACGATGTCGCGCGAACGCACCGCATCGCGGATGGCGACCGCCACCTGCACCAACGCCCGATCGCCCATGGCGTGGCCGTAGCTGTCGTTATAGACCTTGAAGTGGTCGATATCCAGCAACAGCACGTAATGATGGCCGGTTTGCGGTTCCAGCAGCATCGTGATCTTATTCTCCAGCCCGCGCCGGTTATAAAGGCCGGTCAGAGGATCGATCATGCTCAAATTATTGAATTTATCTCGCTCGTTATACAGGTTGGCCACCAGCGCGTGAGTAAAGATTTCACTGCGTTTCAACATCAGGTGGTGGATGGAGAAAGCGATAATAGGTAATAGCGTGGTGAATAATATCCGCAGGGTATTATGCATGCCGTCTAAAGCCAGGATCACCATTGCGGAAGGCACGGCGTGTAAACAAAAGGCGGTAAAGTTGTCCGTCAGGGAAATAGCGCTGATAAAAAAGATGCTAAACAAACTAATTAATAAAAAATCTTGGTTATTCGGTAGGCAATATTGACTTTTAACGTAAATATGTGCGGCCCAGAGCAGGCCGAGCACGCCGGCGAACAGGTTGAGTTTGCACAAGTATTTGCGTGGCGTTTGCAGGGACAATAGCGCGGCTACCAGACAAAATAGCGGTATACATAATAAAGGTAGGGTAAATGCGGGCGTATCCCTAAAAGGGAACAATAATGTAAATACGGAAGAGGCGGCATTCATTATCAGAAAAAGAAATAATGCCAGGCGCTGCTTGCTGTTCAGTAATTCCTGATAAGAACGGGCGTTCATACGGAGGTCACTCTTTGCAAAGTCGTTCTGTCGAATAATTAAGGTTGAGAAGCATTCCTTTGGCGCGAATATCCACTTGAATTGCATGGTTGAGGATTGTGATTATTATCATGCAAACAGGACTAGGAATTTTCTTATGTCAAATTATCATTTTTTCATGCTGGTGTCATCTGGGTTTGGTCAGCGCAGTGAAAATGATGCGGCGGCCAAAAAAGTGTTATATGATATTGGTTATCATTATCACTTGAAGGGGGTTGTCATGCTCACCGCCATGATTGCCGCGTGCGGGCTGTGGGGCGTCAGTTGGTGCCTCGGGGATCGCCTGGCCAGCGCCTGGGGCGTTTTGCTGCCTTGTGCGCTGATGCCGCTGCTGGCCTTGATCGACCTGGATATGGTGCAGTTGCGCACCCTGATCGTGATAGCGATGTTGGCCACGCTGGTGATGCTGTTCAACAGCCGGCTGCGCCACTATCTGCTGCTGCCTTCCTGTATGGCGCTGGCGGGCGGCCTGGCGGCAATCAGCCTCAACTTCAGCTTCGGGTGAAACGCCGGAAACGGCAAAACCACGCTTAGGCGTGTTTATCATCAATGCATTGGGATTTTTTCGAAGGAACTACCGGAGAGATCATCAATTGGTGCGAAGAGAGGGACTTGAACCCTCACGTCCGTAAGGACACTAACACCTGAAGCTAGCGCGTCTACCAATTCCGCCACCTTCGCACAGTCGATGTTGTTGCTTTGATTTATATTACGTCGCCAGCTTGGTGCGAAGAGAGGGACTTGAACCCTCACGTCCGTAAGAACACTAACACCTGAAGCTAGCGCGTCTACCAATTCCGCCACCTTCGCATCGATGCTGAGTGCAATATAAATCATGTGGTTATTTGGTGCGAAGAGAGGGACTTGAACCCTCACGTCCGTAAGGACACTAACACCTGAAGCTAGCGCGTCTACCAATTCCGCCACCTTCGCGTACCAGAAACATTACCGGAGTAACGTTACCACGGAGGCGAATTCTAGAGATTTTGGCGGACACGTCAACAGTTATTTCCCCGCTTTGCGGGCGTTTGCTGGAAAAACAGCCATATCGCCGCTTTTCTGCTGGTCAAACAGCCAAATCAGCCAATCAATCAACACTCTGACCCGCGGCGCCAGGAAACGGCCGGGCGGATACATGATGTAAATCGGCATCGGCGGAGGCGGCGTTTCCGCCAGCACTTCCACCAGTTCGCCCTGTTCCAGCCAAGGGGCAAGCGAATAGCGCGCCGCCTGTATCAATCCCATGCCGGCACGCGCGCCGGCGATATAGGCGTCGGCGCCGCTGACGCTCAGCCGGGCGGGCAGTTCGCGCAGTTCCAGCTTGCCGCCGCGGCAAAACTCCAGCGGGTAATCGCGGTTGCTGGCCAGCGAAAAATACCCCACCGCGCGGTGCGGCGCCAGGCTATCGATGTCGAGCGGCGTACCTTGGGCCTGCAGGTAAGCGGGGGAAGCGCAGGTGACCTGCGGCAGCTTGGCGATCCGCCGCGCCACCAGGCTGTCGTCTTCGGTTTCCCAGGCGCGCAGCACGCAGTCCACGCCTTCGCGCAGCAGATCGACGTGGGTGTCGTTGGCGCCCAGCGCCAGCGTGATGTCGGGATAGCGCCGGTAGAAGTCGTCCAGCGCCGGAATGACGACTTCGCGCGCCAGCGAATGGGGCATATCGATGCGCACTTTGCCGGACGGCTGCAGCTTATGGTGGCTGAACAGCGTGTCCGCCTCCTCCAGCGCGCCCAGCAACTGCACGCAGCGTTGATAGTAGAGACTGCCTTCGCTGGTCACCTGCACCTGGCGGGTGGTGCGGATCAGCAGGCGTACGCCCAGCCGCTGTTCCAGCCGTTTCAGCGCGTTGCTGACCGTGGCGCGCGGCAGCTGCAGGCGTTCGGCCGCCCGGCTGAAGCTGCCCAGTTCGACGATGCGGGTAAAAATGCGCATGGCTTGAACCTGATCCATGTCCACTCCGGATTGTTGGTGATTTTTGAACAGTGATGTGCAATCTGCATTATTTATCTTTGTCGAGTAAACAACCAGACTTTGCTGCGTTATCC
Source organism: Serratia ureilytica (assembly GCF_017309605.1). NCBI lineage: Bacteria > Pseudomonadati > Pseudomonadota > Gammaproteobacteria > Enterobacterales > Yersiniaceae > Serratia > Serratia ureilytica. The sequence goes on along the minus strand of NZ_CP071320.1, from coordinate 4,425,750 downwards.
ATTCACCGCATGAGGGCAGCACAATGCAACAACGTAAACTCGGTTCCCACGGTCCCGTCGTCTCCGCCCTGGGGTTGGGATGCATGGGCATGAGCGACTTCTACTCCACCGGCGCCGATCGGCAGGAAGCCATCGCCACGCTGCACCGGGCGCTGGAGCTGGGCGTCACGCTGCTCGACACCGCCGACATGTATGGCCCGCACACCAACGAAGAGCTGGTGGGGGAAGCGATCAAAGGCAAGCGGCAACAGGTGTTCCTGGCCACCAAGTTCGGCATTCTGCGCGATCCGGCGGATCCTTCGGCGCGCGGCGTCAGCAGCCGGCCCGAGTATATCCGGCGCTCCGTCGAGGGCAGCCTGCGGCGCTTGGGCGTGGAGGAGATCGATCTTTATTATCAGCACCGGGTCGATCCGCAGGTGCCGATCGAGGACGTCGTGGGCACGATGGCGGATCTGATCCGCGAAGGCAAGATCCGCCACATCGGCCTGAGCGAGGCGTCGGTCGCCACGCTGGAGCGGGCGCACAAGGTGCATCCGATCACCGCGCTGCAGACCGAATATTCGCTGTGGACGCGCGACGCCGAGCAGGGCGTGCTGGCGGCCTGCGAGCGCCTGGGCATCGGCTTTGTGCCCTACAGCCCGTTAGGGCGCGGTTTCCTCACCGGCGCTATCCAGCGGCCGGAGGATCTGGCCGAGGACGACTTCCGCCGCAGCAACCCGCGCTTCCAGGGGGAAAACTTCAGCCGCAATCTGGCGCTGGTGGAGAAGGTGAGCGAGCTGGCGGCGCAGAAGGGCGTCAAGCCTTCGCAGCTGGCGCTGGCCTGGGTGTTGGCGCAGGGGGAACACATCGTGCCGATCCCCGGCACCAAACGCCGTCGTTACCTTGAAGAGAACGTCGCGGCGGCGGAGATAACGCTGAGCGCGGCTGAGCTGGCGGCGATTGAAGCGGTGTTCCCGCTGAGCGCAGCGGCCGGCGATCGCTACGGCGCGGAGTCGATGACCTACATCAACGGTTAAAAAAAAGCGCGGCCTGCAGGCCGCGCTCTGTCGTTTTCCGCCAACGGCGAATTATTTCTTCTTCGGCGCGCGCGGCGGACGGCCGACGGTCGCCTGGTACACCTTGAAGCGGCCGTTCTGCGCCAGCACTTCGTGGCTGCCGAAGGTGGCGTCCAGAATGTCCGGGTATGGCAGGAAGGCGTTGGCGACAATGCGCAGTTGGCCACCGATCGGCAGGTGCTTCACCGCGCCGCGGATCAGAGTTTCGGCGGCGGTCAGGCTGGTCTGCAGCCCGTCGTGGAACGGCGGGTTGGAGATGATCATGTCGAAACGGCCGGTGATGTCGGAGTAAACGTTGCTGACGATCACTTCCCCTTCGATGCCGTTGGCGGCCAGCGTCGCGCGGCTGGATTCCACCGCGGCGGCGTTGACGTCGCTGAGGGTCAATTTGACTTTCGGCGACAGCTTGGACATTACCGAGGCCATGACGCCGGCGCCGCAGCCGATGTCCAGCACCTTGCCTTTCATGTGTTTTTCCAGCGTCGACAGCAGCAGCGAGCTGCCGACGTCCAGACCGTCGCGGCTGAACACGCCCGGCAGCGTTTTCACTTCCAGATCGTGCAGCTGATAGCTGTCCCACCAGTCGTTCAGGTCGAACTCGGTCTGCGCGTCCAGGCGGCCGTGATACAGGCCACAGCGGCGCGCGCTGTCGATTTTCACCAGCGTGACGTGGCCTTCCAGCGTTGGCTCGGCGCTGCGCACGCCGCTGCGGTTTTCACCGACCACGAACACGTCCGCGCCCACCGGCAGCAGCGCCAGGATGTTGCACAGCTGGAATTGCGCTTCCTGCTTGCTCTTCGGCCAGTAGTAAACCAGCGTGTCGCAGTCGGCGACGAAAGCGGGATCGACGGTCAAACCGAACTGCACGTTATCGCCCATCGTCCGGTTCAGTAACTGCCAGTGATGGTATTGCTGAGTGTGGACGCGCACGTCCGCGGCCTCGAATTGGGCCGGCAGGCTGTCCTGCAGGTCGCCGGCAAACAGCACGCGGCGTTCGATAAATTCATCACTGTGGCGCAGCATGACTTCACTGGCGGGGGTTAATGCAGACATCAGATATTGGCTCCTGGAAATGAGACCGGGGATTATAGAGCTTTGTGGCGATATGTTCGACGGGTTTGTTGGCGCGGGCTGCGCGGGTTTGTTAGCATAGCGCGGCGCATGGCAGGCATGGCGCACCACAACGGGTAGGAATCGGCATGGCATCAAAACGCGACTGGCTGTTACAACAACTGGGTATTACGCAGTGGACATTGCGCCGCCCGGGCGTGTTGCAGGGCGAAGTGGCGGTCAGTCTGCCGCCCGAGACGCGCCTGCTGGTGGTGGCGCAGACGCAGCCGGCGCCCGACGATCCGCTGTTTTGCGACGTGCTGCGCAGCCTGGGGCTGACGCCGGCGCAAACCTACAGCCTGACGCCGGAACAGGTGGCGATGCTGCCTGAAGAGACCGCATGCAACAGTTGGCGGCTGGGCGTGACGGAACCGCTCGCGGTCGCCGGCGCGCAGCTACACAGCCCGGCGCTGGCCGAGCTTTCCCAAGACGCGGGGGCCAAACGCGCCCTCTGGCAGCAGATTTGTCATCATGAACACGATTTCTACCCTGACGGCGGCCGACCTGGCCACGGCCTTCAACATTGAGCAAGCCAGCCACGCTTTCCCCTGGACGGAAACCACCTTTGCCAGCAATCAGGGCGATCGCTACCTTAACCTGAAGCTGAGCGCCGATGGGGAGATGGCGGGGTTCGCCATCACGCAGATCGTGCTGGACGAAGCCACGCTGTTCAACATCGCCATTCATCCGCAGCACCAGCGCCGGGGCTTTGGCCGCCTGCTGCTCAACGCGTTGATCGAACAGCTGGAGAGCCGCGGCGTGGTTACGCTGTGGCTGGAAGTCCGTGCCTCCAACCAGGCGGCGATCGCGCTGTATGAAGATCTCGGTTTCAACGAAGTCACCGTGCGCCGCAATTATTACCCGAGCGCCCACGGCCGCGAAGACGCGATCGTGATGGCGTTGCCGCTGGGGTAATCAGCCCGGCCGGAAAAAGCATTGATTGTCACCGGTTGGCAAATCGGCGAAAATGCCCGGCTGTTATCTTTTATTCACCGCTTTGCCCGGCGCCGCGATCGGCGCGTTCTGATGATGTCGCAGGGCGGACTAACCGTAGAACCTGAAAACCATGTCTCCTAGTGAATTTGCCCGCGAAGTCTCCAAAAGAAGAACTTTCGCCATCATCTCGCACCCCGATGCCGGTAAAACCACCATTACCGAAAAAGTGCTGCTGTTCGGACAGGCGATCCAGACCGCCGGTACGGTAAAAGGCCGTGGCTCCAGCCAGCACGCCAAATCCGACTGGATGGAAATGGAAAAGCAGCGTGGGATCTCGATCACCACCTCCGTGATGCAGTTCCCGTACCGCGACAGCCTGGTCAACCTGCTGGATACCCCGGGGCACGAGGACTTCTCCGAAGATACGTATCGCACCCTGACCGCCGTGGACTGCTGTCTGATGGTGATCGACGCCGCCAAGGGCGTTGAGGATCGCACCCGCAAGCTGATGGAAGTCACCCGTCTGCGCGACACGCCGATCCTGACCTTCATGAACAAGCTGGACCGCGACATCCGCGATCCGATGGAAGTGATGGACGAAGTCGAGCGCGAACTGAAAATCGCCTGTTCGCCTATCACCTGGCCGATCGGCTGCGGCAAGCTGTTTAAAGGCGTTTATCACCTGTACAAGGATGAAACCTACCTGTACCAGACCGGTAAAGGCCACACCATTCAGGAAGTGCGCATCGTCAAAGGCCTGAACAACCCGGAGCTGGATGTCGCCGTAGGCGAAGATCTGGCGGCGCAGCTGCGCGATGAGCTGGAGTTGGTGCAGGGCGCTTCCCACGAGTTCGATCAGGCGGCGTTCCTGAGCGGCGAGCTGACCCCGGTGTTCTTCGGTACCGCACTCGGTAACTTCGGCGTGGATCATATGCTGGACGGTCTGGTGGCCTGGGCGCCGGCGCCGATGCCGCGCAAAACCGACACCCGTGAAGTGACGGCGGCGGAAGAGAAATTCACCGGCTTTGTGTTCAAGATCCAGGCCAACATGGATCCGAAACACCGCGACCGCGTGGCCTTTATGCGCGTGGTGTCCGGCCGCTACGAGAAGGGCATGAAGCTGCGCCAGGTGCGCACCGGCAAAGACGTAGTGATCTCCGACGCGCTGACCTTTATGGCCGGCGACCGTTCGCACGTGGAAGAAGCCTACCCGGGCGACATCATCGGCCTGCACAACCACGGCACCATTCAGATCGGCGATACCTTCACCCAGGGTGAAGACATGAAGTTCACCGGTATTCCGAACTTCGCGCCGGAGCTGTTCCGCCGCATTCGCCTGCGCGATCCGCTGAAGCAGAAACAGCTGCTGAAGGGGCTGGTGCAGCTGTCCGAAGAGGGCGCGGTACAGGTGTTCCGTCCGATCGCCAACAACGATCTGATCGTCGGCGCGGTCGGTGTGCTGCAGTTCGACGTGGTGGTGGCGCGTTTGAAGAGCGAGTACAACGTGGAAGCGCTGTACGAATCGGTCAACGTGTCGACCGCGCGCTGGGTCGAGTGCGACGACGTGAAGAAGTTCGAAGAGTTCAAGCGCAAGAACGAGATCAACCTGGCGCTGGACGGCGGGGACAACCTGTCCTACATCGCGCCGACCATGGTGAACCTCAACCTGACGCAGGAACGCTATCCTGACGTGACCTTCCGCAAGACCCGCGAACACTGATACATCGGCAGGGCGCCCGGTGCGCCCTGCCAATTCCCCGTATTCTCACTCCGCTAATTAATAAATCTTCCTCATATTTTATCCTGCGAATCGATGTCGCCCAGGCGAGACGCGATTGGCCTGCGTTTTCCGCCGCATGGTCTATCTTTAACGAGATGTCCGCACATTGCTTGAGAGTAAATCACTGTAATACGCTTATTGTTTGGTGAGTTATTCTGATGTGTTGCCGATAGGAGACAGTCTGTTTCCTTAAATATCAATGAGATGACTGTTTTACCGTTTCGTGTCACTTGGTCTGTCGTCAATAGGCGACAGTTTTTTGATTAAAAATCCGACTCAACGCTTTTTTTGTTTGATTTTTAAGGTGTTTATGGAGTTGGCACGGCGGTTGCAATATTCCTGTCGTGAACGCTTAATCGTATAGCGATGATGAAGTATTTACCGAGAGGCCGCGTGAAGGCGGCTGAAGGGTTCCGGCGCTCTGGCGCTGGGGCCCCCAACAAAAGGAAGAGATCGATGAAAAAGACCAAATTTGCACACTCGCTGATGGCTGTTGTTTTGGGTTCTGCTTTGGTGAGCGGCACTGCGCTGGCCGAAGACAGTCTGCTCAACAAGGCGTCTAACGCCGCGGACAGTGCCGGTGCCAAAATCGATAGCTCCATGAAAAAAGTTGACGGTTACATGGATGACAGCGCGATAACGGCTAAAGTTAAAAGTGCATTGGTGGACGATAAGAGCATCAAAAGCACTGACATTTCGGTGAAAACCGAAAAAGGCACCGTGATCCTGAGCGGGTTTGTCGGCAGCCAGGCGCAGGCAGAGCATGCGGTTGCGGTTGCCGGCAAGGTGGAAGGCGTCAAAACCGTCAGCGACAAGCTGCACGTGAAAGATGAAGCCAACCAGTCGATCAAATCGTATGCCGGCGACACCGCCACCACCAGCGAGCTGAAAGCCAAGCTGCTGGCCGATGACATCGTGCCGTCGCGCAATGTGAAAGTGGAAACCACCGATGGCGTGGTGCAGCTTTCCGGTGAAGTGAAAACGCAGGCGCAGTCTGAGCGTGCCGAAAGCATCGCCAAGGCTATCGACGGCGTGAAAAGCGTGAAAAACGACCTGGTGGTCAAGCAGTAATCCCGCCATGGCGCCCGTAACAAGTAACAACAAGCCGCATCTGTCGGGCCGTCAAGGCGGCCCGACGTGTACCACCAAAAAAAGAAACTGATTTGCCGTCGATGTCCCGTTGTCGGGGCGGTAGACGGCAGCGAATTTTTTCACAATGGTAAGGAGAAGCTTATGTTTCGTTGGGGCATTATCTTTTTAGTCATCGCGCTTATCGCTGCGGCACTGGGGTTCGGTTCGCTGGCGGGCACCGCCGCCTGGGCCGCCAAAGTCGTGTTCGTTGTCGGCATCATCCTGTTCCTGGTCAGTCTGTTCACCGGCCGTCGGCGCCCTTAGCCGGCCGGCATTTTCCTGCAAACTGTAACAAAGCTTAATTCCTTTTCTCACGTCGGGGAGGGCCGGCCATGAACAGCGACATCATCGTCGGGCGCTGGAAACAACTGAAAGGTCAGGTATGGCAGGCTTGGGCCGAATGGTCCGGCAGCGATGGTGCCTGGTTGGCCGGCAGCAATGATTTCCTCGTCGGCGTGCTGCAAGAGGATTACGGAAGAGAGCGAGACGCGGTATCCTCGGAGAAAACGTCTCACTGAGGATGCCAAGTTGGGATACAGAATACCCATCACGCTCGGCAATATAGAACCGCTGGCGTCTAAACCTTTTCGACCAGGAAAAATGGCGTTGGTCTGCGAAGGCGGCGGCCAGCGCGGCATTTTCACCGCCGGCGTGCTGGACGAGTTTCAGCGCGCGGGCTTTAACCCTTTCGATCTGCTGATCGGCACATCGGCCGGCGCTCAGAATCTGTCTGCCTATATCTGCGGGCAGATGGGCTACGCGCGCCGGGTGATCACCCGTTACACCACTTCGGCACAGTTCTTCAATCCGCTGCGCTTCGTGCGCGGCGGGCATCTGATCGATCTCGATTGGCTGGTTGATACGGCGGCGGCGCAGATGCCGCTGGCGATGGACGTGGCGGAACAGCACTTTACCGACGGGCGCGAATTCCTGCTGTGCGCCTGCCGCAGCGACGATTTCGAACCGACCTATCTGCCGGCGCAGCGCGAACGCTGGCTGCCGGCCATCAAGGCGTCCAGCGCCATTCCCGGCTTCTACCGTCAGGGCGTGGAGTTGGACGGCGTCAGCTATCAGGACGGCGGCATCAGCGATGCGATCCCGGTGGAAGAGGCCTATCGCCGCGGCGCCGACACCATCGTGGTGATCCGCACCGTGCCTTCGCAAATGTACTACACCCCGCAGTGGATGAAGCGCATGGAGCATTGGCTGAGCGACAGCAGCCTGCAGCAGATGGTGCGCATCCTGCAGCATCACGAGCAAAGCTATCACCGCATCCAGCGCTTTATCGAAAAGCCGCCGGGCAAGCTGCGCATCTTCGAGATCTTCCCGCCGAAGCCGCTGGCCAGCAATGCGCTGGGCAGCCGATTGGGGGCGCTCAATCAGGATTATCACCTGGGGCGCCGCTGCGGCCGCTACTTCCTGGCCACCGTCGGCCAGTGGATGGCGCAGCAGGAGCCCGACGGCATGAAGGTGCGAAAAGCGTTGTCGCGCCGCCTGATCCAGCCGGAGAACGTCAGAATGCCTTCGCCGATCGTGACCGACATCGCCATGCCCACCGAGCGGGCGGCGCAGCCGGAGGCGGCGGTAGCGGCGCCGAAAATCATCCTGCCGGGCGATCTGCCGCCGGGTGAAGGGGGCGCGCTGTGAGTTACGCCTTTACCGACACCCACTGCCATTTCGATTTCCCGCCCTTTACCGGGCATGAGGCCGAGAGCCTGGCGCGGGCGGCAAGCGCCGACGTAAAGCGCATCATCGTCCCGACGGTCACCGCCGATCGCTTCGCGCGGGTGTTGCGGCTGGCGCAGGAGCATGCGCCGCTGTTCGCCGCACTGGGGCTGCACCCGCTGTATATCGCGCAGCATCATGAGCCGCAGTTGGAACAGTTGGCGGCGCTGCTGGCCGAACGGCCGCACAAGCTGGTGGCGGTGGGGGAGATCGGGCTCGATCTGTATATGGATAACCCACAGTTCGAGCGGCAGCACAGCGTGCTGCTGGCCCAACTGAAGCTGGCGAAACAGCATGACCTGCCGGTGATCCTGCATTCGCGCCGCACCCACGACCAACTGGCCGCCGCGCTGCGGCGCATGCAGCTGCCGCGCCGCGGCGTGGTGCACGGCTTTGCCGGCAGCCTGTCGCAGGCGCAGGCGTTTATCCGCCTCGGCTATTACATCGGCGTGGGCGGCACCATCACCTATGAGCGGGCGCAGAAAACGCGCGCCGTGATGGCGCAGCTGCCGCTTGAGGCGCTGCTGCTGGAGACCGATGCGCCGGACATGCCGCTGGCCGGCTATCAGGGGCAGCCGAACCGCCCCGAGCGCGCCGCCGAGGTGTTTCACGCGCTGTGTGAACTGCGGCCGGAACCGGCCGACGTGATAGCCGCCCACCTGCAACGCAATACCCAAGCGCTGTTCGCCATGCCGAATTGAGGTCTGCATAACGTGACTTGCGTCACGTTATAAGATTTTCATTTGCGTCTCGTTGTATACATTTGTGACATAAATCGGTGCGAGGGTGACCTCGCTCAGTATAATCCCCCCCGAAACTCTCCAATAGCAGACCTCTCTTCATGAGCAGGGATGTATTTTATTTTTTGCAACAGGGAAACTTTGCATGCAACTCATCATGAGTCTGGTCGGGATGGCGGTGCTGATCGCCATTGCGGTGCTGCTCTCCAGCAACCGTCAGGCCATCAAACTGCGCACCGTGGTGTGGGCGTTCATCATTCAGGTCGGTATCGGCGCGCTGGTGCTGTACGTGCCGCTGGGCCGCAGCATCCTCGGCAGTATGTCTAACGGCGTGGCAAATGTTATCGCTTACGGCAATCAGGGCATTTCGTTCATCTTCGGCGGGCTGGTTTCCGACAAGATGTTCGAGGTGTTCGGCGGCGGCGGCTTCGTGTTCGCGCTGCGCGTCCTGCCGGTGATCGTGTTCTTCTCCTCGCTGATTGCGGTGCTGTACTACCTCGGCATCATGCAGTTGGTGATCCGCGTGCTGGGCGGCGGCCTGCACAAGCTGCTGGGCACCTCGCGCACCGAATCGCTGTCGGCGACCGCCAACATTTTCGTCGGCCAGACCGAAGCGCCGCTGGTGGTGCGTCCGTATATCGCCACCATGAGCCAGTCAGAACTGTTCGCCGTGATGTGCGGCGGCCTGGCTTCGGTGGCCGGTTCGGTGCTGGCGGGATACGCGCAGATGGGCGTGCCGCTGGAATACCTGATCGCCGCGTCCTTCATGGCCGCGCCGGGCGGGCTGCTGTTCGCCAAGCTGATGGTGCCGGAAACCGAGCAGACCCACGATAAAGACGATGCGATGAAACTGATCGCCGAAGAGGATCGTCCTGCCAACGTGATCGATGCGGCGGCTTCCGGCGCGGCTTCCGGCATGCAGCTGGCGCTGAACGTCGGCGCGATGCTGCTGGCGTTTATCGCGCTGATCGCCTTGCTCAACGGCATTCTCGGCGGCATCGGCGGCTGGTTCGATTACCCGCAGCTGTCGCTCGAGCTGATCCTCGGCTGGGTGTTCTCGCCGATCGCCTTCCTGATTGGCGTGCCGTGGAGTGAAGCGATGACCGCCGGTTCGTTTATCGGCCAGAAGATCATCGTCAATGAGTTTGTCGCCTATATGAACTTCGGCGCCTATCTGCGCCCGGACGATGTGGTGGCGGCGGAAGGCCTGCAGGTGCTGTCAACGCACACCAAGGCGATCATCTCCTTTGCGCTGTGCGGTTTCGCCAACCTCTCCTCGGTGGCGATCCTGCTGGGCGGTTTGGGCAGCATGGCACCCAACCGTCGCCATGACATCGCGCGTTTCGGTCTGAAGGCCGTGGCGGCGGGCACGCTGTCCAACCTGATGAGTGCCACCATCGCCGGCTTCTTCCTGGCGCTGTAAGCCCTCGCTGAGCCCGCGTCGGCGCGACCGATCGCGGGACTCCGCCTATACTCTAAGCAACGCGGGTGCTTGCCGCATCCGCGATCTTCAGCCGCTTCTTTAGCGAATTTGTGAACGATATCGCGTTATTTTGTGATGTTCTTCACATATAATTCCGGTCTGTTACAGTGCTATTTCATATAGTGTGACGATGAACGCGAATCGCCCCCGGCATTCGTGTTCAAATAGCTATTACTGGCCGGCCGCAAGGCGGGTGGCCATGTGCGGTGAGAAGGATCTCAGTTGCCGCCGCGGGAACGCCGTTCCCCTGCGCTATCTTCATGGAACCAAGTCCGCTCGCCAACACCCAGGTACTCAGTTGGAGAGTTTTATGACCGAATTAACCGCAGCAGCGCAACGTGCGCTGAACTTGATGGATTTAACCACGCTGAACGATGATGACACCGACGAGAAAGTGATCGCCCTCTGTCGTCAGGCCAACACCCCGGCCGGCCACACGGCGGCCATCTGCATCTACCCGCGTTTTATCCCGGTGGCGCGTAAGGCGCTGCGCGAGCAAGGCACGCCGGACATCCGTATCGCCACCGTGACCAACTTCCCGCATGGCAACGACGATATCGACATCGCGCTGGCGGAAACCCGCGCGGCCATCGCCTATGGGGCGGATGAAGTGGACGTGGTGTTCCCTTACCGCGCGTTGATCGCCGGCAACGAACAGGTCGGTTTCGAGCTGGTGAAACAGTGCAAACAGGCTTGCCAGGCGGCCAACGTGCTGCTGAAAGTGATCATCGAAACCGGTGAGCTGAAGCAGGCCGATCTGATCCGCAAGGCGTCCGAGATCGCCATCAAGGCCGGCGCCGACTTTATCAAGACCTCCACCGGCAAGGTGCCGGTCAACGCCACCCTGGAGAGCGCCGAGCTGATGATGTCAGTGATCCGCGATATGGGCGTGGCGAAGACGGTGGGCTTCAAGCCGGCCGGCGGCGTGCGCACCGCGGAAGACGCGCTGCATTATCTGCAACTTGCCGATCGTATTCTGGGCGAAGGGTGGGCCGACGCGCGGCATTTCCGCTTTGGCGCTTCCAGCCTGCTGGCCAGCTTGCTGGCCGCGCTGGGCCACCAAACCCAGACCGCCGGCGGCGGCTACTGATCGATATCGTTGGCGGGCGCCAGGCGCGCCCGTCTGCACCGACTCTCGGCGACACAGGGGGATGCCTTGTTCCTGGCTCAAGAAATTATTCGTAAAAAACGCGACGGCCAGCCGTTAAGCGAAGCGGAAATCCGCTTTTTCATCAACGGCATTCGCGACAATGTGGTGTCGGAAGGGCAGATCGCCGCGCTGGCGATGACCATTTATTTCCATGACATGAGCATGCCGGAGCGCGTGGCGCTCACCATGGCGATGCGCGATTCCGGCACCGTGCTGGACTGGAAGAGTTTGGCGCTGAACGGCCCGATCGTCGACAAGCACTCGACCGGCGGCGTGGGCGACGTGACTTCGCTGATGCTCGGTCCGATGGTGGCGGCCTGCGGCGGCTATGTGCCGATGATCTCCGGCCGCGGCCTGGGGCATACCGGCGGCACGCTGGACAAACTGGAAGCCATTCCGGGCTTCAATATTTTCCCGGACGATAACGCCTTCCGCAAAATCATTCAGGACGTCGGCGTGGCGATCATCGGCCAGACCAGCTCGCTGGCGCCGGCGGACAAGCGTTTTTACGCCACCCGCGATATCACCGCCACCGTGGATTCTATCCCGCTGATCACCGCCTCCATTCTGGCCAAGAAGCTGGCGGAAGGGTTGGATGCGCTGGTGATGGACGTGAAGGTCGGCTCCGGCGCCTTTATGCCGACCTATGCCCTGTCGCAAGATTTGGCGCAGGCGATCGTCGGCGTGGCCAACGGCGCGGGCTGCAAGACCACCGCGCTGCTGACCGACATGAATCAGGTGCTGGCTTCCAGCGCCGGCAACGCGGTGGAAGTGCGCGAAGCGGTGCGCTTCCTGACCGGCGAATACCGCAACCCGCGCCTGCTGGAAGTGACGCTGGCGCTGAGCGTAGAGATGCTGTTGTCCGGCGGCCTGGCGCAAGATGAGGCCGACGCGCGCGCCAAGCTGCAGGCGGTGCTGGATAACGGCAAGGCGGCGGAGGTGTTTGGCCGCATGGTGGCGGCGCAGCAGGGTCCGATAGACTTCGTCGAACGCTACGATAGCTATCTGCCGGCGGCAACGCTGAGCAAGCCGGTGTATGCTGAAAAGCCGGGCATCATCAGCGCCATGGATACCCGCGCGCTGGGCATGGCGGTGGTGTCGTTGGGCGGCGGCCGCCGTCGGGCGAGCGACGCCATCGATTACAGCGTCGGCCTGACCGAGATGGCGCGCCTGGGCGATACGGCGGATTCCCAGCAGCCGCTGGCGATGATCCACGCCAACGATGAAGAGAGCTGGCAGCAGGCGGCCGATGCGGTGCGCAGCGCAATGACGCTGAGCGATAAGGCGCCGGAGGCGACGCCGGTGGTGTATAAGCGCATCACTCAAGCGTGATGACCCTCGTCTTTCAAGCCGTAGCGTTGTTGGCTACACGCGTGCACCCCAGTCACTTACTTGAGTAAGCTCCTGGGATACACGCGCTAGCCGCCTAGCTACAACTTGAAATCCATTGGGTATAAATTTAGAGAATAAGGGCGATTGCAGTTTTGCGGTCGCAATAGCGTGAGAACACGCAGGAGAGCACAGATGAAACGCACATTTATTATGGTATTGGACTCCTTCGGCATCGGCGCCAGCGAAGACGCCGAACGTTTTGGCGATCAGGGTTCCGACACTCTGGGCCACATCGCCGAGGTTTGCGCGCGCGGTGAGGCCAACGTGGGCCGTCAGGGCCCGCTGACGCTGCCTAACCTGAGCCGTCTGGGCCTCGGCAAAGCGGCGGAAGAGTCGACCGGCAACTTCCCGCAGGGGCTGGATCGCAACGCCGACATCATCGGCGCCTACGGCTACGCCAGCGAGCTCTCTTCCGGTAAAGACACGCCGTCTGGCCACTGGGAAATCGCCGGCGTGCCGGTGCTGTTCGACTGGGGCTACTTCAAGGACGAGCACAACAGCTTCCCGCAGGCGCTGCTGGATAAGCTGGTGGAGCGCGCCAATCTGCCGGGCTACCTGGGCAACTGCCACTCATCCGGCACCGTGATCCTCGATCAGTTGGGTGAAGAGCACATGAAAACCGGCAAGCCGATTTTCTACACCTCCGCCGACTCGGTATTCCAGATCGCCTGTCACGAAGAGACCTTCGGCCTGGAGCGCCTGTATGAGCTGTGCGAAATCGCGCGTGAAGAGCTGACCGAAGGCGGTTACAACATCGGCCGCGTGATCGCGCGTCCGTTTGTCGGCGACAAGCCGGGCCACTTCCAGCGCACCGGCAATCGCCACGATCTGGCGGTAGAGCCGCCGGCGCCGACCGTGCTGAAAAAGCTGGTGGACGAGAAGGGCGGCGAAGTGGTGTCGATCGGTAAAATCGCCGACATCTATGCCAACGTCGGCATCACCAAGAAGGTGAAGGCGACCGGCATCGACGCGCTGTTCGACGCGACCCTGATCGAAATGGAAAAGGCCGGCGACAACACCATCGTGTTCACCAACTTCGTGGACTTCGACTCCTCCTACGGTCACCGTCGCGACGTGGCGGGCTACGCCGCCGCGCTGGAGCTGTTCGACCGCCGCCTGCCGGAACTGCTGAAGCTGGTGAAAGACGAAGACATCATCATCTTCACCGCTGACCACGGCTGCGATCCGACCTGGAGCGGCACCGACCACACCCGCGAGCACATCCCGGTGCTGGTTTACGGCCCGAAAGTGAAACCGGGTTCGCTGGGCCACCGCGAGACCTTCGCCGACATCGGCCAGACCGTCGCCAATTACTTTGGCCTGTCGCCGATGGATTACGGTAAGACCCTGTTCTAAGCCCTGTCTTTCAAGCCGCAGCGTTGTTAGCTTCACGCGTGAACCCCAGTCGCTTACTCAAGTAAGCGCCTGGGGATCCACCCGCTAGCTGCCTGGCTGCAACTCGACATTCAAGGCTTGGATGTTTGACGTTTCTATTAAATAAGATTTCTAAAGGAAGAAAATTATGGCTACGCCGCACATTAATGCTGAGATGGGTGATTTCGCTGACGTAGTACTGATGCCGGGTGACCCGCTGCGCGCAAAATACATCGCCGAAACCTTCCTGGAAGGCGCGGTGGAAGTGAACAACGTGCGCGGCATGTTGGGTTTCACCGGCACCTACAAAGGCCGCCGCATCTCCGTAATGGGCCACGGCATGGGCATTCCGTCCTGCTCCATCTACGCGCGCGAGCTGATCGCCGAATTCGGCGTGAAGAAGATCATTCGCGTGGGGTCCTGCGGCGCGGTGCGTGACGATATCAAACTGCGCGACGTGGTGATCGGCATGGGCGCGTGCACCGACTCCAAGGTGAACCGTCTGCGCTTCAAGGACAACGACTACGCGGCGATCGCCGACTTCGACATGGTGCGCAACGCGGTCGACGCGGCGGCGGCGCAGGGCATCCCGGCGCGCGTGGGCAACATCTTCTCCGCCGATCTGTTCTACACCCCGGATCCGGATATGTTCCAGGTGATGAAGAAGTACGGCATCCTGGGCGTGGAAATGGAAGCGGCCGGCATCTACGGCGTGGCGGCGGAGCTGTACGAAGAGTTCGGCTGTAAGGCGCTGACCATCTGCACCGTGTCCGACCACATCCTGCGTCACGAAGCGACCACGGCGGCGGAACGCCAGACCACCTTTAACGAAATGATCGTTATCGCGCTGGAATCCGTGCTGCTGGGCGACAAAGCGTAATACCGCGGCGGGCGTCATCATGGCGCCCGCCCGTCAATCTATTCATTCCGCATGGCCGTTTTTGGCTAACGCTTTACCTTTCAATTGGATGTGGATCCCGTTGTTACGGACAATCTATTCACCGAAAGGACAAGAAAACGGCACGAACGCATTCAACGCCTGGCCTGAATTACCCCTGCTTAGGCGTTTCCTGTTTTTTCTCCGGCGCATCGTCTTCATCGTCTTCCACCGTATTGCCTTCTTCCAGTGGCGTGTTGGCGGTCAACAGGTAGGGCGACTGCTGCCAGCGGCTGCGGCGGTGTTGCAACAGGGTACGCGCCAGAATGATGCCGATCGCCAGCGCCAGCAGGATCATCAGGCGCAGCAGGTTGGTGGTGTTGTCCACCTGCTTGGATTCGGTCGCCAGCACGTGGGTGTCGAGGGTGATGCGGATAAAGCCGATCGGGCCGTCTTTGCCCTGAATGGATTCGACCAACTGGTGGTTGAAGTAGCTGCCGGCGCGTTTGCCGTCGAGCGACAGGCGATCGCGTATACTTATCTGTTCCCCGGCGTGGGAGACCAGCGTGCCGTCCAGCTGATACACGCTGACGTCGAGAATGCGGCTGTGATCGGTGAGCTGCTTGAGGATGGCGTCGATGCGCGGATTGTTGCCCTCGTCGTCCAGCAGCGGCGCCAGGCTGTAGGCGACCTGTTTGGTCAGCGTTTGCGCCAGCTCTTCCACCTGCTCGGATCGCGCCATTTGGTGACTCAGGCTAAAATAAGAGGCGCCCTGCATCAGCAGCACCAGCAAAGCCAGGCAAATCAGGATAATAGCGGTGCGGTGCAGGCGAAATTTCAGTTTAGCGCGAGCCATGCAGGTTCCTTGGGCATCGGGGACACTTTATGTTGCCAGAACCGCTGGCGATAGGATAGCTTGATGCGTCGTTTTATCATGCAGCGTTTTTGTCCATTCAGGAGTCAATGATGTCAAACAGTCTGACCTATTGCGATCTTCCGGCGGAGATCTCTCAATGGCCGGGTCTTCCCCTTTCGCTCAGCGGCGACGAAGTGATGCCGCTGGACTACCGGGCGGGCAATACCGGGTGGCTGTTATATGGCAGGGCGCTGGACAAGGCGCGCATTACCCAATTCCAACGCAAGCTGGGCGCGGCGATGGTGATCGTCACCGCCTGGGGCGTGGACGACTATCAGGTGGTGCGGCTGGCGGGCACCTTGACGCCGCGCGCCAAGCTGCTGGCGGCGGAGAGCGGGCTGGATGTGGCGCCGCTCGGCAAAATCCCGCACCTGCGCACGCCGGGGCTGCTGGTGATGGACATGGATTCAACGGCGATCGAGATCGAGTGCATCGATGAGATCGCCAAGCTGGCGGGCGTCGGCGAGCAGGTGGCGGAAGTGACCGAACGCGCGATGCGCGGCGAGCTGGACTTTACCGCCAGCCTGCGCCAGCGCGTCGGCACGCTGAAAGGGGCCGACGCCAACATCCTTAAGCAGGTGCGCGACGAGCTGCCGCTGATGCCGGGGCTGACCAGCCTGGTGGGCAAGCTGCAGGCGATGGGCTGGCATGTGGCGATCGCCTCCGGCGGCTTCACCTACTACGCCGAATACCTGCGCAACCGGCTGCGGCTGGTGGCGGCGGCGGCCAACGAGCTGGAGATCCGCGACGGCAAGCTGACCGGCGAAGTGCTGGGGCCGGTGGTGGACGCGCAGTTCAAAGCCGATACGCTGCTGCGGCTGGCGGAGAAGCTGGAGATCCCGCTGGCGCAGACCGTGGCCATCGGCGATGGCGCCAACGATTTGAAAATGATGCAGGCGGCGGGGCTGGGCATCGCCTACCACGCCAAACCGAAAGTGTATGAAAAAGCGCAGGTGGCGATCCGGCATGCGGATTTGATGGGCGTGCTGTGTATTCTCACCGGCAGCCTGAAACACGAAGTGCGATAACGAAAGATTGAGGTAAGACGTGGCAAAAGCGGCAAAACGGG
Source organism: Serratia ureilytica (assembly GCF_017309605.1). Taxonomy (NCBI): domain Bacteria; kingdom Pseudomonadati; phylum Pseudomonadota; class Gammaproteobacteria; order Enterobacterales; family Yersiniaceae; genus Serratia; species Serratia ureilytica. The sequence goes on along the minus strand of NZ_CP071320.1, from coordinate 4,409,012 downwards.
CATTTGTGTGCAATGAGTGCGGGGCGGACTATCCGCGTTGGCAGGGGCAGTGCAGCGCCTGCCATGCCTGGAACACCATCACGGAAGTGCGTTTGGCCGCGTCTCCCGCTGCGGCGCGCAACGATCGCCTCAGCGGCTATGCCGGCGACGCCGGCGTCAGCAAAGTGCAGAAGCTGTCGGAAATCAGCCTTGAGGCGCTGCCGCGCTTCACCACCGGCTTTCTCGAGTTCGATCGCGTGCTGGGCGGCGGCGTGGTGCCCGGCAGCGCGATTCTGATCGGCGGCAACCCCGGCGCCGGCAAGAGCACCCTGTTGCTGCAGGTGCTGTGCAAACTGTCCGAACAGATGAAAACCCTGTACGTCACCGGCGAGGAATCGCTGCAGCAGGTGGCGATGCGCGCCCACCGTCTGGGGCTGCCGACCGGCGGCCTGAACATGCTGTCGGAAACCAGCATCGAGCAGATCTGCCTGATCGCCGAGCAGGAACAGCCGAAGCTGATGGTGATCGACTCGATTCAGGTGATGCACATGGCGGACATTCAGTCTTCGCCGGGCAGCGTGGCGCAGGTGCGGGAAACCGCCGCCTATCTGACGCGCTTCGCCAAGACGCGCGGCGTGGCGATCGTGATGGTCGGCCACGTCACCAAAGACGGCTCGCTGGCCGGGCCAAAAGTGCTGGAACACTGCATCGACTGTTCGGTGCTGCTGGACGGCGACGCCGATTCCCGCTTCCGCACCCTGCGCAGCCACAAGAACCGCTTCGGCGCGGTCAACGAGCTGGGGGTGTTCGCCATGACCGAACAGGGGCTGCGCGAAGTGAGCAACCCTTCGGCTATCTTCCTCAGCCGCGGCGACGAAGTTACCTCCGGCAGTTCGGTGATGGTGGTGTGGGAAGGCACCCGGCCGCTGCTGGTGGAGATCCAGGCGCTGGTGGATCATTCGATGATGTCCAACCCGCGCCGCGTGGCGGTGGGGCTGGAGCAGAACCGGTTGGCGATCCTGCTGGCGGTGCTGCACCGGCACGGCGGGCTGCAGATGTCGGATCAGGACGTGTTCGTCAACGTGGTCGGCGGGGTGAAGGTCAGCGAGACCAGCGCCGATCTGGCGCTGCTGATGTCGCTGGTCTCAAGCCTGCGCGATCGGCCGCTGCCGAACGATTTGGTGGTGTTCGGCGAAGTGGGGTTGGCGGGTGAGATCCGTCCGGTGCCGAGCGGCCAGGAGCGGATCGCCGAAGCGGCCAAGCACGGTTTCAAACGCGCCATCGTGCCGCACGGCAATATGCCGAAAAAGCCGCCGGCCAATATGCAGGTGTTCGGGGTCAAGAAGCTGGCGGACGCGCTGGACGTGCTGGAAGGGTTTTATTAATGTCGCCGACGGCGAGAAAGATATGCTATTTTGTTTAGCATACTAAACGGAGGTGGCCATGCCGCAATTTGATTACCTGAAGACGTCCATCAAGCAAAAGGGCTGCACGTTGCAGCAGGTGGCGGATGCCAGCGGCATGACCAAAGGCTATCTCAGCCAGCTGTTGAACGACAAGATCAAAAGCCCGAGCGCGCAAAAGCTCGAGGCGCTGCACCGTTTTCTCGGGCTGGAGTTCCCGCGCAAAGAGGTCAAAGTCGGCGTGGTGTTTGGTAAATTTTACCCGCTGCATACCGGCCACATCTATCTGATCCAGCGCGCCTGCAGCCAGGTGGATGAGCTGCACGTTATCTTGTGCCACGACGAGCCGCGCGACCGTGAGCTGTTCGAGAACAGTTCGATGTCGCAACAGCCGACGGTCAGCGATCGCCTGCGCTGGCTGCTGCAGACCTTCAAGTACCAGAAAAACATCCATATCCACTCGTTCGACGAGCAGGGCATCGAACCGTACCCGCACGGCTGGAACGTGTGGAGCGACGGCATGAAGGCCTTTATGGAACAGAAAGGCATCGTGCCGAGCTTCATCTATTCCAGCGAAGCGCAGGATGCGCCGCGCTACCGCGAGCATCTGGGCATCGAAACCATTTTGGTCGATCCCGAACGGTCGTTCATGAACATCAGCGGCAATCAGATCCGTCAGGATCCGTTCCGTTATTGGGATTACATCCCGACCGAGGTGAAACCGTTCTTCGTGCGCACCGTGGCGATCCTCGGCGGCGAGTCGAGCGGCAAATCGACGCTGGTCAACAAGCTGGCCAACATCTTCAACACCACCAGCGCCTGGGAATATGGCCGCGATTACGTGTTCTCGCACCTGGGCGGCGACGAGATGGCGCTGCAGTACTCCGACTACGACAAAATTGCCCTCGGGCAGGCGCAATACGTGGATTTCGCGGTCAAGTACGCCAACAAGGTGGCGTTTATCGATACCGATTTCGTCACCACCCAGGCGTTTTGCAAAAAGTACGAAGGGCGTGAGCATCCCTTCGTGCAGGCGCTGATCGACGAATACCGCTTCGATCTGGTGATCCTGCTGGAAAACAACACGCCGTGGGTGGCGGACGGCCTGCGCAGTCTCGGCAGCACCGCCGATCGCCTGGCGTTCCAGCGCCTGCTGGAGGAGATGCTGCGCGCCAACAACATCGAGTACGTGCACGTTGAGTCCAGCGATTACGAAGAGCGCTTCCTGCGCTGTGTCGAGCTGGTGCAACAGCTGCTGGCGGCGGACGCCGGTCGGCTGGCGAATGCGCCCGCCCAGCGCCACGCCGCAGGCTGAGAAAAATTAGCGTAATGTGCGATCGCGCGGCAGAAACGGCCGCACGGACGCACATTTAAAGGCCTGTTTAAACATGGTTCATTCGGTAGCGACTACGTTAAGGTTTTCTTTACAATAACGCTCAGAAGAAGACATGTCTTATCGCTTACTCGCTCTCTGGTTGATCTGCTATGCCGCAGCCTGGACGCTGCTGACCGTTCATCTCGATCCTACCCTGCCTTACGACGCCGTCGAGGCGCTCAATTGGGGCCTCAACGGCGAGTGGGGCTCACCGAAAAATCCTTGGTTGGTCGGTGCGGCGATGCAGCCGGCGATCTGGCTGTCGTGGCTGCCGCTGAACGTTTACTGGTACGGCGGGCACTTCATCGCCATCGCCATCGGCATGTTGGGCGTCTGGCTGTTGGCGCGACGTCTGAGCGGCAGCACTTCGCTGGCCTGGATGGCGCTGCTGACGCTCAACCTGTCCGGCATCATCAATTTCGACATCATTCCCTACAACGACAACTACCTGTTGGTGATGCTGTGGCCGTGGATGGCGCTGTTCTTCCACATGGCGATTTCCCGTTCGGCCAACTGGTGGCCGGCCTTCGCGTTGGCCGCCGGTCTGGCGATGATGGCGAAGTATTCGACCTTCGCCTTCGTCTATTTCGCGGCGCTGTCGACGCTGTTCGTGCCGCAGATCCGTCGCTGCTATCGCCAACCGCAGTTCTATCTGGCGGTGGCGATCTGGCTGGCGCTGGTGTTGCCGAACGTATTCTGGCTGTGGAACCACGACTTCGCCGCCTTTAAGTGGGTGGATTCGCAGATCAAGATGCAGCTCAATCTCGACATGCTGCAGTCGCTGCTACTGGTGTTCTATCCGTCGCTGGTGCTGTGGTGGATCCTGCGCCGCAGCGGGGCGGTGCTGGCCTGGCCGAAAGCCTTGCCGATGCGGGTGCTGCTGTGGATCTACCTGCTGCCGCTCGGCATCATCACCTTCTGGTTCTCCTTCAACGTCGGCGGCCGCTTGACCGAGTGGCTGCAGCCGTTCTTCATGCTGGCCCCCGCGCTGCTGGTCGGCTGCGTGCGTCAGCCGCCGGTGCGTTCGCTGCGGGCGGCGACTATTGGGCTGATGTGCGCGGCGCTGGCGGTCTATCTGGGGTATGCCGCGGTGATGCTGGGCAACGTGCGCAATGCCGGTCAGAAGATGGTGGGCATCAAGGCGTTCAGCGCCGGAGTGGAGCAGCTGTGGCAGGAGCGGTATGGCGTCAGTCTGCGTTATGTCGGCGGCGAATACCTGTCGCAGTGGATGACGGTGTATGCCGGTTCCCGGCCGCAGACCATTACGCGCTGGTCCAATCATACGCGGCCGAACATCTACAACGTCAACATCAGCTATCCGCAGATTGCGCGGCATGGCGTCGCCTTGTTCGGTCGGTTGGGTGAAGACTGCGCACACAGCGACTTCGGCGGCGAACTGGCCCACTGGCCGAAGATGCGCCTCGACTGGCAGCAGACGCTGACCTTCCGCGCCGATCCGCAGAGCGATGAGCAGGTGCTGTGCGTCGGCTTCGTTCGCCCGCAGTAACGGCGGCGCAGAGCACCGCCGCGATGCGAACTCAGTAAGCGATAACCAGCTTGCCTTGCATATGGCCGCCGAGCAGCTGTTGGTGCGCGGCGGTCAGCGTGTCTACCGACAGCCCGTGCAGGGTTTCGCTCAGCGTGGTGCTCAGTTTGCCGTCGTCCAGCAGTTGCGCCACCTGCTGCAGGATCCGGCCTTGCTGCGCGATGTCCGGGGTGGTGAACATGCTGCGGGTGAACATGAATTCCCAGTGCAGCGCGGCGCTTTTCAGCTTCAGCGCGTTTTGATCCAACGGCTGCGCGTTCTCGACGATGGTGCAGATATGGCCGAGCGGCGCGATCAGTTCGGCCATCGCCGGCCAGTGGCCGTCGGTATCGTTCAGACAGAGGATGTAATCCACCTGCTCGATGCCGTGTTGCGCCAGGTTGCCCTTCAAATCGCGGTAGTCCACCACCAGGTCGGCGCCCCGCTCGCGGCACCAGGCGGCGGATTCCGGCCTGGACGCGGTGGCGATCACTTTCACCTTGCTGCGCAGCGCGGCCAGCGGAATGGCCAGCGAGCCGACCCCGCCGGCGCCGCCGATGATCAGCAGCGTCTTGTGCTCCGGCGCATCCTGAATGTTCAGGTGCTCGAACAGCGCCTCCCAGGCGGTGAGGGCGGTGAGCGGCATGGCGGCGGACTCCGCCCAGTTCAGGCTGCGCGGTTTGTGCGCGGCGATGCGAGAGTCGATCAGTTGGTGGCTGCTGTTGCTGCCGGGCCGGGTGATGTCGCCGGCGTACCACACTTCATCGCCGGGCTTGAAGCCGCTGACGCCGCTGCCCACGTCCAGCACGACGCCGCTGGCGTCCCAGCCGAGGACGCGCGGCTGCTGCAGGCCGCTTTTCTGCAGACCGGCGTGTACTTTGGTATCCACCGGGTTGACCGAGGCCGCTTTCACTTCCACCAGCAGATCGTACTGGCCGGGCACCGGCATCTCCGGTGAGATTTCGATGAAACCGGCGGGGTTCTGCGGGTCTACGGCAATGGCTTTTATTGACATGATTGTGCTCCTTTCAAATGATGTCCCCAGTGTAGACCCGCAGCAGTGGGGTGATAAGATGGACAATATCTAACTGAGTGTTCGTCAGAGGTGAACAATGGAGTTCAAACAGCTGCAGGACATGGCGCTGTTCGCGCTGGTGGCGGAGTGCGGCAGTTTCACCGCCGCCGCGCAGCGTGTCGGGTTGCCGAAGTCCAGCGTCAGTCAGCGCATCAGCCAGCTCGAACAGACGCTGGGGCTGCGTTTGCTCAACCGCACCACGCGCCAGCTGAACCTGACCTTCGCCGGCGAGCGCTATCTGGAACACTGCCAGGCGATGATGTCCGCCGCCGAGCGGGCCGATCTGGCGCTGCAGCGGCTGCGCGACAACCCGAGCGGCCGCCTGCGCATCTCGACGCCGGCCGGGTTGGGGGCAACCCTGGTGGCGCGGCTGGCGGCGGATTTTCAGCGCCAGTACCCGGACGTATCGCTGGAGGTGTCGGTATCCGACGCCATGGTGGATCTGGTGCAGGAAGGCTTCGACGCCGCGCTGCGCACCGGCAAGCCGCAGGATTCTTCGCTGATCGGCCGCCGCCTCGGGTATGCGCCGCGCTATCTGCTGGCTGCGCCGTCCTATCTGGCGCAGCACCCGCCGATCGAACACCCGCAGCAGCTGCAGCAGCATCGCTGCATTGCCCACCGCGCCTGGACGGCCTGGAACCTGCGCTGCGGCGACGATTATTACCGCTGGCAGCTGCCGCTGGCGCACACCACCGACAATCTACTGTATGCGCGCGAATGCGCTATCGCTGGCGCGGGGATCACGCTGCTGCCGGCGTTTCTCAGCCGCGAGGTGGTGGCACAGAAGCTGTTGGTGGAGGTGTTGCCGGCCTGGCGTGCAGAAGGGAATGAACTGTATCTGGTCTACCCGAGCCGCAAGCTGAATTCCCCGGCGCTGGCCTGTTTCATCGATGTGGTATTACAGCACCCGGCGTTTGACGACTACGCGCGCGAGCTGACGCGGGAGTAGGCCTGGCAGATGACGCAGACGCCTAATTTCTGTCGCCATCGTCCTAAAACCTTTGGCTGGAGCATGGCGCGGGCTATGCTCATGAAAGGGGCTTAGGGGGAGAGGGTATGGATCCGTTATCGGAAGTGCTTGCGCCATTGAACAGCCAGAATGCGTTTTTCGGCGGCCTGAAGGCCGGCGGCGACTGGGCCGTTCATTTTCCTGCGCCGCAGAGCGGGAAATTCAACGCGGTGGTGCGCGGCGGCTGTTGGCTGGCGGCGGAAGGGTTGGCCGAACCGCTGCGGCTGGCGGCCGGCGACTGCTTGCTGCTGACCCGCAGCCTGCCGGTCACTGTCGGCAGCGATCTGTCGCTGCCGGCGCTCGATGCTGACGTACTTTATCTGCAGGCGAAAAATGGCGTGGCGAGTTGCGGCGAGGCGGAGGATTGCCTGTTTATCGGCGGGAGTTTTACCTTCGGTGAGGAAGTGGAGCGGTTGTTGGGGAGTTTGCCGGCGTTGATGGTGATCCGAGGCGGCACCGAAGAGGCCGCCGTGTTGCAATGGGCGTTGCAGCGGCTGGCGGACGAGCTGTTAAAGCCTTCGCCGGGTAGCGCGCTGATGACGCATCATCTGGGGCAGATCATGCTGACCCAGGCGCTGCGGATTTACCTGACGGGGGAGGAGGGCGCGGCCTCCGGCTGGCTGCCCGCCTTGTTCGATCCGCGCATCGGCGCCGCGATGCAGGCAGTACACGCCGATCCTGCCCGTCGCTGGACGGTGGCGTCATTGGCCGATGCGGCGAGCGTTTCCCGTTCGACGTTGGCGCTGCGCTTCAAGCAGAAGGCGGGAATGGCGCCGCTTGAGTATGTGTCGCGTTGGCGCATGTTGCTGGCTGCGCGGGCGCTGCGTACCGGCGTTGAACCGGTATCCATCATCGCGCAACGTTTGGGGTACGATTCCGACAGCGCGTTCAGCCATGCTTTCAAGCGCGTGATGGCGTGCTCACCGCGCGATTATCGCCGGACGCGGGCATAAAAAAAGGCGCCGCATGCGGCGCCTTGGGGATTACTTGGCGATCTTTTTGTACTTGATGCGGTGCGGCTCGAGCGCATCGGCGCCCAGCGTACGCTTCTTGTACTCTTCGTACTCGGTGAAGTTGCCTTCGAAGAATTCCACCTTGCCCTCGTCCTGGTAGTCCAGGATGTGGGTGGCGATACGGTCGAGGAACCAACGGTCGTGCGAGATCACCATGGCGCAGCCTGGGAATTCCAGCAGGGCGTTTTCCAGCGCGCGCAGGGTTTCGATATCCAGGTCGTTGGTCGGTTCATCGAGCAGCAGTACGTTGCCGCCAACCTGCAGCAGCTTGGCCAGGTGCAGACGGCCACGCTCACCGCCGGACAGCTCGCCTACGCGTTTGCCCTGATCGACGCCCTTGAAGTTGAAGCGGCCGACATAGGCGCGGCTCGGCATCTCGGTGTTGCCGATGCGCATGATGTCCTGCCCGCCGGAGACTTCTTCCCACACGGTTTTCGAACCGTCCATGCTGTCGCGGAACTGATCGACGGACGCCAGCTTGACGGTATCGCCCAGCACGATGCTGCCGGAATCAGGCTGCTCCTGACCGGACATCATGCGGAACAGCGTGGATTTACCCGCGCCGTTCGGGCCGATGATGCCGACGATCGCCCCTTTCGGCACCGAGAACGACAGGTCGTCGATCAGCAGGCGGTCGCCGTAAGACTTGCGCAGGTTGCTGACTTCGACCACTTTATCGCCCAGGCGCGCGCCAGGTGGAATGAACAGTTCGTTGGTTTCGTTACGTTTTTGGTATTCGGTGTTGTTCAGCTCTTCAAAGCGGGCCAGACGGGCCTTGCCTTTGGACTGGCGGCCTTTGGCGCCCTGGCGCACCCACTCCAGCTCTTTCTCGATCGACTTGCGACGAGCGGCTTCGGCGGACGCTTCCTGCGCCAGACGCGCGTCTTTCTGCTCCAGCCAGGACGAGTAGTTGCCTTCCCACGGAATGCCTTCGCCGCGGTCCAGTTCGAGGATCCAGCCGGCCACGTTATCCAGGAAGTAGCGGTCGTGGGTGATCGCCACGACGGTGCCTTCGAAGTCGTGCAGGAAGCGTTCCAGCCAGGCCACGGACTCGGCGTCCAGGTGGTTGGTCGGTTCGTCCAGCAGCAGCATGTCCGGCTTTTCGAGCAGCAGGCGGCACAGCGCGACGCGGCGGCGTTCACCCCCGGACAGATGGGCGATTTTGGCGTCCCAGTCCGGCAGGCGCAGCGCATCGGCGGCGCGTTCCAGCTGCGCGTTGAGGTTGTGACCGTCGTGCGCCTGAATGATCTCTTCCAGGCGGCCCTGTTCCGCGGCCAGCTTGTCGAAGTCTGCGCCTTCTTCCGCGTACAGCGCGTACACTTCGTCCAGGCGTTTCAGCGCGCCGACCACTTCCGCCAGCGCTTCTTCCACCGACTCACGCACGGTGTGTTCGAGGTTAAGCTGCGGCTCCTGCGGCAGATAACCGATCTTGATGCCCGGCTGCGGGCGCGCTTCCCCTTCGATATCGGTATCGATGCCGGCCATGATGCGCAGCAGGGTGGACTTACCGGCGCCGTTCAGGCCCAGTACGCCGATTTTTGCCCCAGGGAAGAAGCTCAGGGAGATGTTTTTCAAAATATGACGCTTCGGCGGTACCACTTTGCCGACGCGGTGCATGGTATAGACGTATTGAGCCACGTTGCTCTAAGCCTCTCTATATCAGTATTTATAGGATGTCTGGCGGCATGAGTGTAGCCCGTTTCGATCTTGGATCCCAGACATCGCTCAGCGATCGCTAAGTATAACCGTTTATGCGCCGATAAAGGCGCATATTGGTGGCTTATGGCGTGACGACGATCGCGACGCGGCGGTTTTCCGCGCGGCCGCTGGAGGTGCGGTTGTCGGCGACGGGATCGCGCTTGCCCATGCCGCGGGTTTCGATATTGGCGCGCGGAATACCGACGCTGGCCAGCAGATCGGCGACCGCATCGGCGCGGCGCAGGGAGAGCTGATCGTTATAGCTGTCTTCGCCGTAGTTGTCGGTATGGCCGTCCAGACGGAACTTGGTGATGCCGACGCTCAGCAGCGCGCGGCCCATCTTCTGCACCGTCTCGGTGCTTTCCGGGTTCAGCTTGCCGATGTTGTTGCCGAACAGCACTTTATCCGACAGGCCGAATTCCCAACCGTTGTCGGTCAGTTTGAAGCCCTGCGATTGCAGCAGCGCAACCTGCTCGGGCGTCAGGCCTTGCGGCTTGCTCTGGCAACCGGCGAGCGCCAGCAGGGCGACGAACGCCATCGTCAGCAGTGAAAAACGACCTTTAAACAGTTGCTGTATCATAGTCAAAATCCCTAGTTCAAGTGTTATAGCCGGGGCTCTTATTTATGTATAGCCAGCCGCCAGCCTCCGTTATAACGATGCTTTGCCTGATACATCGCATCGTCAGCTTCGTGCAAAAGACCCTGAGGCGTCGACGCGTGATCAGGGTACAGCGCAATGCCGATACTCAGAGAGGTAATGATCGTCTCGTCGTTCGGTAAAATAACCGGTTGCGTCATGCAATCGATGATGTTGTCGGCGATCTGCAAGACATCTTCCGTGCTGTGCACCGGCGCCAGCAGCACGGCGAATTCATCTCCTCCCAGGCGTGCGACCAGATCGGTTTCGCGCAGCTGCGCGCGAATGCGTCCGGCAATGGTGGTCAGCACCGCATCGCCCGCGGCGTGACCGTAACTGTCGTTCACTTCCTTGAAGCGATCGCCGTCGATAAACAGCACCGCCAATTTCGCCGGCGGCGCGATATCGCCCAGGGCGCGGCTCAGCCGGCCTTCGAAGAAGGCGCGGTTCGGCAAGCCGGTCAGGCTGTCGTGCGTCGCCCGGTGAGCCAGCGAGTCGTTTTCCTGCTTCAGATGGGCCTGCCAGGCCTCCAGTTCATCGAGCAAGCCATTGAAATCATTGCTGAGCTCATGCAGCTCGGCGATCGGCGCCGAGGGCACCCGCAGGCCGAAGGTGCGATCTCGCCGCACCGCATGCGCCACGTTGGCGATGTCGTCCAACGAACTGACGATGCCGACCAGCATGCGGCGCGACAACACCAGGGCGCACAGGGTACTGAGCACCATGCAGGCGATCATGCCGACCAGCCCGCGCAACAGGAAACGCAACAGGCTGCCGCCGTTGCCGCTCAGCCAGACCTGGCCGACCTGTTTGCCCTCGTGGGAGATAGGCAGGATGACCGGCTCGGGCAGCGCCCAGTGGGCGATAACCTGCTCCATGCCGTGCAGCGGGCCATCTTTGGGACGATGCCAACTGACCAGCACGTCACCGGCGTTGTTCAGAATTTTGGCCTCCGACACCTCTTCTTTGGCGGCGATCAGCACCATCGCCTCGCGAATGTAGGGGCGATCGCCAAACACCACTGCCGCTTCAACCGTATAGCTGATGGAGCGCGCGATCAGGTGCAGGTTGTGGTTGGCATAGGCGCGCAGCGCGAACAGCGCCACCAGCGTCAGAAAGATGCCGGCGGTGCCAACGGCGATCAACGCCAGCCCAAGATGCACCCGCTGCAGCACTCGGCCCAACGTCGGGCGCGCATTGCCGGAACGGTTTCTACGCAACAGCCTCATAGCGGCGGCGCCTGTTTGCGCGCCAGCTGCAGCACGTTGGGGTGAACGCGCACGCCGCTGCGCGCCAGGGCGTCCAGGTTGACCTTGAAGCCGGCCTGGTCGCCGTTGATCTGCAGGCAAAATGCGCTGCCGGCGGAGCATTCGCTATCGTTCTCGCTGATGCTGAGAATGGAGTTGCCGGAAATGCGCTGCATGAAATTTTGTCTCTGCGCGGCGTTGATGTTCCCTAAATAGATGACATCGCAGCCGGTACTCAGCGTCGGGCTGTCGAACGGCACGCGTTCGGTTTTAATCGGACGCGGCGCGCTGAGCAGGATCGGATCGAACAGCCCCTCGGCATACTGGGTGGGTGCGGTCACGCACAACCGGATCGGATTGGGTTCACGTGACCAGCGGGCGTAGCTGATGATGCCTACCACCACGGTCGTCACGGCGTGCGTGCGCTGTTGATAGGGATCATCGGCGGCGCGCGCAGGCCCGGGCAACGTCAGCAGCGCCAACAAAACGATCAGCAACAGGCGGCCGATATTCAGGCGTGCGGCAAGGAAGCCCGGCACGGGGCTTTTTGCGCAACGCATCGTTATCGCGGTATTACTCGCCATCTTCACCCGCCATTCCGGCCTGATCCACCGCCCGCAGGCCGTGGCCCGACAAGTAAAAATCCGGCCCGCTTGAAGGGACAATCGTTTTGCTGAAAGCTGTCAGTCGCACTGCCTAATGAACACTATCTACCCATAATTGGCGCGGATTGTATTATAAGATGTCTTCGTTGGGCGCTTTATGTGCTGTTTTCTCGGAATTATCCTACTTATTTTTGATAGTATAAAAATGCCCTCTCGGGTTTGCCACCGCTTTTCTGCAAAGTTGGCGCGTTTGGCCAGCTGTCAGGCGATTTGCGCAACGTCGGCGCTATCTCTTAAATGCAATAATGTGATAACTAATAATTAGAAAGTATTTTACTTTTCCAATAAACGCCGTTGCGGCTAATAAAAATCCGGCCGGCGATAATATCTCGCCGCCCTGATTTGTCAGCCAAAGTAAACGTTTTTTACCTGGCTCCGATCATGGCGATACACTTCTTCTTCTACAGTATTGAATGGATGAGCGATTGCGCTGTCTATGGTAGATATCTGCGTCCGGGCCGTGCGCCCGGTTTTATTTTGTTCTGCGGCGCCGTGGCGCGGCGGTTACCGGGGAGCTGGGCGGCTCCCGCGGCACAATCAGTGAGGAAAGAGCGAGGATGGTCAAGGTGGACAAGCGACGGCTGTTGGCGATGGGGCTGTGCCTGACGGCGTTTTCCGGCGCGGCGCTGGCGGATTCTCTGGATGCGCAACGTCAGCGCTACCAGCAGATCAAGCAGGCGTGGGACGGCAATCAGATGGACGTGGTGGCGCAGCTGATGCCGACGCTGCGCGATTACCCGCTTTATCCTTATCTGGAATACCGCGAGCTGACTCAGGATCTGAGTCAGGCGGGGTTCTCCGAAGTGAACGACTTTATCAAACGCAACCCGACGCTGCCGCCGGCGAAATCGCTGGCGCCGCGCTTCGTCAATGAACTGGCGCGGCGCGAAGATTGGCGCACCCTGCTGGCCTTCAGCCCACAGCCGCCCAAACCGGTGGCGGCGCGCTGCAACTATTACTACGCCAAATGGGCTACCGGCGACCAGCAGGCGGCCTGGAGCGGCGCCGACGAGCTGTGGCTGAACGGCAAAACGCTGCCGAGCGCCTGCGATCGGCTGTTCAGCGTCTGGCGCGGCGCAGGCAAGCAAACGCCGCTCGATATTCTGGCGCGCATGAAGCTGGCGCTGAAAGAGGGCAACAGCTCGCTGGTCAGCAACCTCTACAGCCAACTGCCGGCCGACTATCAAACCATGGGCAACGCTCTGGTGCGCTTGCAAAACGATCCGACCACCGTGGAAGCCTTCGCCCGCAGCGTAGGGCCGACTGACTTTACCCGTGCCGCCACCGGCATCGCCTTTGAGCGCCTGGCGCGGCAGGATGTGGAAAACGCGCGGGCGATGATCCCGACGCTCGCGCGGCTGCAGAAAATGAGCGACGAGGAGCGGCTGGGGCTGGAAGAGGCGGTGGCCTGGCGCCTGATGGGCAGCGACGCTACCTATGAACAGGCGCAGTGGCGCGATCAGGTGATTCTGCGCAGCCGTTCGCCTTCGCTGCTGGAGCGCCGGGTGCGCATGGCGCTGGGCAACGGCGATCGGCAGGGCGTCGCGACCTGGCTGGCTCGCTTGCCGGAAGAGTCGCGCAACAAGGATGAGTGGCGCTACTGGCGCGCCAATCAGCTGATGGACGAAGGCAAACGCGCCGAAGGCGAGGAGATGTTGCGCAACCTGATGACCGAACGCGGCTTCTATCCGATGGTGGCGGCGCAGAAGCTGAACGCAACCTATCCGGTGATGGTGGCGGTGGCGGCCAAGCCGCGCGCGTCGCTGACCGACGGGCCGGAAGTGGCCCGAGTGCGCGAGCTGATGTACTGGAATATGGACAACCTGGCCCGCAGCGAGTGGGGTTCCTATGTCGCCAGCCGCAGCCGGCCTGAACAAGAGGCGCTGGCGCGTTACGCCTTTGAGCAAAAATGGGCCGATCTGAGCGTGCAGGCGACCATCGTCGGCAAGCTGTGGGATCATCTGGAAGAGCGTTTCCCGGTCGCCTGGCCGCAGGAGTTCCGCCGCGCCACCGATGACAAGGGGATCACCAGCAGCTATGCGATGGCGATCGCGCGTCAGGAGAGCGCCTGGAATCCGAAGGCGCAGTCGCCGGTCGGCGCCTCCGGCCTGATGCAGGTCATGCCGCGCACCGCGCAGCATACGGTGCAGATGTACAACATTCCCGGCTATGTCGGGCCGAGCCAATTGTTCGATCCGCAGACCAACATCACCATCGGCACCAGCTATCTGGAGTCGGTCTATCAGCAGTTCGGCCGCAACCGCATTCTGTCGAGCGCCGCTTATAACGCCGGCCCGTCGCGAGTGAACACCTGGCTGGGCAACAGCGCGGGGCGGATCGATCCGGTAGCGTTCATCGAAAGCATTCCGTTCTCGGAAACCCGCGGCTACGTCAAGAACGTGCTGGCTTACGATGCGTTTTACCGCTATCTGACGCACCGGCCGGCCAAGGTGCTGACCGACGCCGAGTGGCAGAGACGTTATTGATTTTGACGGCCCTATGGTATGCTGCTGTACTAGTTAAATAGTATGGTGGCTGCCATGACGCAATTATCGTTAAACGACCCCGCTCTTTCAGAACAAGGCAATGAGGATTGGCTGCGCTTCGTCGCGCTGCTGCAGAATTCGTTTGCGCAAGAACTGCATCAACCGCTGTTGCAATTGATGCTGACGCCGGACGAGCGCACCGCGCTGGGCACCCGGGTGCGGATCATTCAGGAACTGATGCGCGGCGAGATGAGCCAGCGCGAGCTGAAAAATGAACTGGGCGCGGGGATCGCCACCATCACCCGCGGTTCTAACAGCCTGAAAGCGGCTTCACCCGCGCTGAAACAGTGGCTTGAGCAGCAGTTGCTGCACGACGCGCCCTAGCAGACTCTGCGTTATTGCTGATAGATGGCGTTGTGGAACGGCACCAGCGCCAGCAGCAGCGCCTGATGATAAACGCTGGTGCGGCTCAGCCGGCCGTCGGTGAAGACGCCGATGGCGCCGCCCTGGCGCTTCACCTCGGCGTTGCCGGTGATCGTCGCCATTTCGCTGCCCAATTCGCGGCCTTCGCGAATACCTTGTAAAATGACTTCCGGCAGCATCAGGCTCGCCGAGCGGGATTCACCGCGGATGGACGGGTTCTCGATGGTCATCCAGGCGAAGGTCATATTCTCTTCAATCCCGGCTTCCACGCCGACCCAAAAATCGGCCTCGGGCCTGACCTGGCGCGCTTCCATCACGCGTTGACGCGCACCGGTGCGCGTTTCGTGATTGCCTATCGGCTGCAGCGAAACGCCGCTGGCGACGTCGACGGGTTCAATGCGGTATTGGCCTGCGCCGAAGACGTCATCGAAGGCCAATTGAATAGCCTTGATCTTTGCCGGGTTGGTAGTTGCAGCGACAACATGGTACATAACGGGTTTGATATCCTTCTGGCCGATACGCCGGGCAGCGGCAAAAGCGCCGCCGGGCCGGGGATAAACGCAAATTTCACGCAGTATAACGGAAAACAAAAATGTTACAGGTATACCTCGTTCGCCACGGCGAAACGGAATGGAACGCGGCTCGCCGCATCCAGGGTCAGTCCGACAGCCCGTTAACCGCCATGGGGGAACACCAGGCCCGTCTGGTCGCCAGGCGCGTCAGCAAAGAAGGCATTACGCATATCATTACCAGCGACCTGGGGCGCACGCGCCGCACCGCGCAGATCATCGCCGAAGCCTGTTGCTGCGAAGTGATTGGCGATCCGCGTTTGCGTGAGCTGCACATGGGGGTTCTGGAAGAACGCCTGATCGACAGTTTGACGCCGCAGGAAGAACAGTGGCGCAAACAGATGGTCGATGGTACTCCTGACGGCCGTATCCCTCAAGGCGAATCCATGGAGGAGCTGGGCGAGCGCATGCGCGCTGCGCTGGAGAGCTGCCTGATGCTGCCGGAGGGCAGCAAGCCGCTGCTCGTCAGCCATGGCATCGCGTTGGGGTGTTTGATCAGTACGGTGCTCGGGCTGCCGGCCTATGCGGAACGTCGCCTGCGCTTGCGCAACTGCTCACTGTCGCGCGTCGATCACCAGCAGAGCCCGTGGCTGGCTTCCGGCTGGATCGTCGAAACGGCGGGCGATGTCACGCATCTGGACATGCCCGCGTTGGACGAACTGCAGCGTTAACGTCGAATCGGGATCAGGTAATCGCACTTGATCTCGGTAGGCGCCTGATGCGGACGGCGCTCGCCTTTCGGGTAGAAGCGCTCGATGTCGTGCCCTTTGCGGCGCGTCAGTTTGAGCTCCGGCAGGCAAGTGCCGTAGACCGTCAGGATAAAGTCCTGCAGGCCTCCGATGGGCCCTTCATAGCTGAACATTGCAAATTCGCCGCCCGGCAGCACCAGCGGTTGAACTTCCTGCACTTTATCAGGCACCTGATCCGGCTCCAGCGCCGTGGTGTACAGCACTTCCTGTTCGTCGTCCTTCTCCTGGCTCGGACGCGAGTGGTGCAACCCGTACAGCACCGGCGGCAAGGTTTCGACTTCGCCGAGGAACTGGCGCCAGAACTGCGAGCGCAGCTCGGTGCGCACGGTGGTGATCTGTTCCAGCGTGCAGGAGTAGCTTTGGGTCAGGCCGACCAGATGCTTATCCGGCAACGAGAGGAACTCGGGCTGCGGCAGAGTGAAGGCCCCCAGACGGATCGGCGGGCAGATGCCGAACGCGTTCCAGTCTTCGGCGCGGCGGTACAGCGCCGGCGTTTGCGCAAACTGTTTCTTGAAGGCGCGCGTGAAGGTCTGCTGCGAGTCGAAGCGATATTGCAGAGCGATATCCAAAATCGGCCGGCTGGTCAGGCGCAGCGCGACGGCGGCCTTGGACAGCCTTCTTGCCCGGATGTAAGCACCGATGGCATTACCGGTAATATCTTTGAACATCCGTTGCAGGTGCCATTTGGAGTAGCCAGCCTTGGCCGCCACGTTATCCAGCGACAAGGGTTGGTCCAAATGGCTTTCCAGCCAGCTAAGCAGATCACGAATGATACCGGCTTGATCCATAGAACTTCCTCGTAAAGCTTGGGGGTAGGAACCCGAACTGTTGATTCGTCACGCTGGTGCTGCGCTATCAGACCGATCCATGAGCCATTATGGGTTGCACTCTTTGCCTCTGCTGCGCATGCCGCGCCAGAGTTGGATTGGGGTACACCGTAGTGGGCGCAAAGAAATAACGACGCCGCATCATAGCAATTTTTTTCCTCCGCGACTCTCAAAGATTTTTGTCACGCTCTGTGCTAAAACGGACGGTGCGGACCCGTAAAAACCCAATTCCGTGAGCTTAGACATAAATAATGGTGATCGCCGAGCCCATTTTCGCGGCAAGGTTATATCGGAGTTAAGTAAATGAAAAAAAGCTGGATATTTTTATTCGGTTTGGTTTGCGCAACCGTGGGAAGCGCACAGGCGGAGCAAGTGGGTTCCGTTGATACGGTGTTTAAATTGTTGGGGCCGGACCACAAAATCGTGGTCGAAGCGTTCGACGATCCGGATGTTAAAAATGTAACTTGTTATATCAGCCGCGCCAAAACCGGCGGCATCAAAGGCGGGCTGGGCCTGGCGGAAGATACCGCCGACGCGGCCATTTCCTGCCAGCAGGTCGGGCCTATCGAGCTGAGTGACAAGATCAAAAACGGCAAGGCGGAAGGCGATGTGGTGTTCCAGAAACGCACGTCGCTGGTGTTCAAGAAGCTGCAGGTGGTGCGCTTCTACGACGCCAAACGCAATTCGCTGATCTACCTGAGCTACTCCGACAAGGTGATCGACGGCTCGCCGAAGAATGCGCTGAGCGCGGTGCCGATCATGCCGTGGGCTGAGGCAAAATAAAAAAACGGGGTTCAGCATGCTGAACCCCGTTTTCATGACGGCAGGCTGGAATTACTCTTCCAGATCGCCGCAGAAGCGGTAGCCTTCGCCGTGGATGGTGGCGATGATTTCCGGCGTGTCCGGCGTCGATTCGAAGTGCTTGCGAATGCGACGGATGGTGACGTCCACGGTGCGGTCATGCGGTTTCAGCTCGCGGCCGGTCATCTTCTTCAGCAGTTCGCCGCGGGACTGGATCTTGCCCGGGTTTTCGCAGAAGTGCAGCATGGCGCGGAATTCGCTGCGCGGCAGCTTGTACTGTTCGCCGGCCGGGCTGATCAAAGAGCGGCTGTTGATGTCCAGCTCCCACCCGTTGAACTTGTAGCTCTCGACCAGGCGGCGCTCTTCGCCGAGGCTGCCCAGATTCATGGTGCGCGACAGCAGGTTGCGCGCGCGGATGGTCAGCTCACGCGGGTTGAACGGTTTGGTGATGTAATCGTCGGCGCCGATTTCCAGGCCGAGGATTTTATCCACCTCGTTATCGCGGCCGGTCAGGAACATCAAGGCGACGCTGGCCTGTTCACGCAGTTCGCGCGCCAACAGCAGGCCGTTTTTGCCTGGCAGATTGATGTCCATGATGACCAGATTGATATCATTTTCAGACAGGATATTGTGCATCTCTGCACCATCATTGGCTTCATGAACAATGTAGCCTTCCGCCTCGAAAATGCTCTTCAGGGTGTTACGAGTGACTAACTCGTCTTCGACAATCAGAATGTGCGGGGTCTGCATATTTGCTACCTAAAATTGCCAACAAAATAGAAAATAGGAAGTACAGAAGTCTCTGTTTTCTTAGAGGAGGGCAGAGATAGCGCCACGTTCCCTCTCAGCAAATGACTAAAGTACGTAAACTCGTTCTTGATGCACTTTCCATCTCATGTCAACAAGATCGCTAGCCTGGTGGGGATGCCGTTCCCTACAACCCCTTGGGTGCCAAAACGGCGCATATCCTAACCCCATTAACAGCAATATAACAGCGCGTGCCGAATTCATCACCCAACAAAACTACGCTTTGTTGACATATATCAAATTCAATTGTAGCACGTTAACAGATTTGTGAAAAACACTTACAGAAATGCCAGTTTAAGTCACAGAACCTCAAATTCTGTGAACGATTCAGCATTATCCGGCCCGATAGGATACAATTATTCGCTTATTGATCATTGCGTTGTTTTAACTCATTGATAAATAAATGCAGTAAAACATAAGCATGAATAATGACTATTACGACAGGTTTATTAGCTCAACGAGCCGTTTAATCTTGTTTGTTGCTATTAACGCGTTTATTGTTACGCAATTGTAAATACATGCGGGCGCTGCGCTATCGTCAAAAACGCAGGCCCGCCTTCGGTGGAAGAGTGATGCAGCTTCATATTGTTCTAGTGGCTCCGGCGCGGCCGGAAAACGTCGGCGCGGCGGCGCGCGCGATGAAAACCATGGGTTTCGCTTCGTTGCGCATCGTCGACAGCGAGGCGCATCTGCAGCCGGCGGCGCGCTGGGTGGCACATGGGGCCGGCGAGATCCTCGACGGCGTGCAAACGTTCGCCACGCTGGAACAGGCGCTGGCGGATGTGGATTTTACCGTCGCCACCACCGCCCGCAGTCGCGCGCGTTTTCACTACTACTGCACGCCGCCTGAGCTGCTGGAACAGCTGAGTGAGCGTAAGCAGTGGGTCGGCCAGGCCGCGCTGGTATTCGGCCGCGAGGATTCCGGCCTGACCAACGAAGAGCTGGCGCTGGCGGATTTGCTGACCGGCGTGCCGATGCAGGCGGATTATCCGTCGCTCAATCTGGGCCAGGCGGTGATGGTGTACTGCTACCAGTTGGCGAGCCTGATGGGCGTCAACGCCGCGCCGCAGGAGGCTGCGGCGCCTGAAGGGCAACTCAGGGCGTTGCGCCACCGCGCCGATGCTTTGTTGGATGCCCTGGAGGTCGGCGATGACCAAAAATTGCGCGACTGGCTGCACCAGCGCCTCGGTGCGTTGCCGCAGCGAGATACGGCGATGCTGCATACGCTGCTGCACGACATCGAAAAAAAACTCGCCAAGTGATAGCGGCTCCAGCAGGCGGTTACTCAGTGTGATCCACTATTAAACCGGCTTTAGGTTGTTTTTTTGTTCTGTCATTTTGCTTTTCACCTGTTGCATCGCGCATTACCGCCGCTGAACGGAAAATAAGCAAAAATAAGAAATCGTTTGACTTGGGATAGCGATTGCTTTAACCAATAGAGGGGACAAAGTATTTCATGAGACAGACAGACAACATGCGCAATATCAGCCTGACTACCACAATTATTACCACCACCGATACCACAGGTAACGGGGCGGGCTGACGCGCACAGGAAACACAGAAAAAAGCCCGCACCTAATCAGTGCGGGCTTTTTTTTCGGCTTAAATTCGGAGAGATCACAAATGCGAGTGCTGAAATTTGGCGGAACCTCGGTAGCGAATGCGGAACGTTTTCTGCGCGTCGCCGACATCATGGAGAGTAACGCGCGTCAGGGACAGGTAGCCACGGTCTTGTCCGCCCCCGCAAAGATCACCAACCATCTGGTGGCGATGATCGACAAAACGGTGGCGGGCCAGGACATTCTGCCGAATATGAGCGACGCCGAGCGGATCTTTGCCGACCTGCTGAGCGGGCTGGCGCAGGCGCTGCCGGGCTTTGAATACGATCGTTTGAAAGGCGTGGTCGATCAGGAATTCGCGCAGCTCAAACAGGTGCTGCATGGCGTCTCGCTGCTGGGGCAGTGCCCGGACAGCGTGAACGCGGCGATCATCTGCCGTGGCGAAAAGCTCTCCATCGCCATCATGGAAGGGGTGTTCCGCGCCAAAGGCTATCCGGTCACGGTGATTAACCCGGTGGAGAAACTGCTGGCGCAGGGCCACTACCTGGAGTCCACCGTGGACATCGCCGAGTCTACGCTGCGCATCGCCGCCGCGGCGATCCCGGCCGATCACATCGTGCTGATGGCCGGTTTCACCGCCGGTAATGACAAGGGCGAGCTGGTGGTGCTGGGCCGCAACGGCTCCGACTATTCCGCCGCGGTGCTGGCCGCCTGCCTGCGCGCCGACTGTTGCGAGATCTGGACCGACGTCGACGGCGTGTATACCTGCGATCCGCGCACCGTGCCGGACGCCAGGTTACTGAAATCGATGTCGTACCAGGAAGCGATGGAGCTTTCCTATTTCGGCGCCAAAGTGTTACACCCCCGCACCATCACTCCGATTGCCCAGTTCCAAATCCCTTGCCTGATTAAAAACACCTCCAACCCGCAGGCCCCCGGCACGCTGATCGGCAAAGACAGCACCGATGCCGATATGCCGGTGAAGGGCATCACCAACCTGAACAACATGGCGATGATCAACGTCTCCGGCCCGGGCATGAAAGGCATGGTCGGCATGGCCGCACGGGTCTTCGCCGTGATGTCGCGCGCCGGCATTTCGGTGGTGCTGATCACCCAATCCTCTTCCGAATACAGCATCAGCTTCTGCGTGCCGCAGGGTGAACTGCAGCGCGCTCGTCGCGCGCTGGAAGAGGAGTTCTATCTGGAGCTGAAAGACGGCGTGCTGGATCCGCTGGACGTGATGGAACGCCTGGCGATCATCTCGGTGGTTGGCGACGGCATGCGCACCCTGCGCGGCATTTCCGCACGCTTCTTCTCCGCGCTGGCGCGCGCCAACATCAATATCGTTGCCATCGCCCAAGGGTCTTCCGAACGTTCCATTTCGGTGGTGGTCAGCAATGATTCCGCCACCACCGGCGTGCGCGTCAGCCACCAGATGCTGTTCAACACCGATCAGGTGATCGAAGTGTTCGTCATCGGCGTCGGCGGCGTCGGCGGGGCGCTGATCGAGCAGATCTATCGCCAGCAGCCGTGGCTGAAGCAAAAACATATCGATCTGCGGGTGTGCGGCATCGCCAACTCGCGCGTGATGCTGACCAATGTGCACGGCATCGCGCTGGACAGCTGGCGCGACGCGCTGGCCGGCGCGCAGGAGCCGTTCAATCTCGGCCGCCTGATCCGGCTGGTGAAGGAATATCACCTGCTGAACCCGGTGATCGTCGACTGTACCTCCAGCCAGGCGGTGGCCGATCAGTACGTGGACTTCCTGGCGGACGGCTTCCATGTGGTGACGCCGAACAAAAAGGCCAACACCTCGTCGATGAACTATTATCAGCAGCTGCGCGCGGCCGCCGCCGGTTCGCACCGCAAGTTCCTGTACGACACCAACGTCGGCGCCGGTCTGCCGGTGATTGAGAACCTGCAAAACCTGCTGAACGCCGGCGATGAGCTGGTACGTTTCTCCGGCATCCTGTCCGGCTCGCTGTCCTTTATCTTCGGCAAGCTGGACGAAGGGTTGTCGCTGTCGGCGGCGACCCTGCAGGCCCGGGCCAACGGCTACACCGAGCCGGATCCGCGCGACGATCTGTCCGGGATGGATGTGGCGCGTAAGCTGCTGATCCTGGCGCGCGAGGCCGGTTATAAACTGGAACTGAGCGATATCGAGGTCGAGCCGGTGCTGCCGCCGTCCTTCGACGCGTCGGGCGACGTGGACACCTTCCTGGCGCGGTTGCCGGAGCTGGATAAAGAGTTCGCGCGCAACGTGGCTAACGCCGCCGAGCAAGGCAAGGTGCTGCGCTATGTCGGCCTGATCGACGAAGGGCGCTGCAAGGTGCGCATTGAGGCGGTGGACGGCAACGATCCGTTGTATAAAGTGAAGAACGGCGAGAACGCGCTGGCCTTCTACAGCCGCTACTATCAGCCGTTGCCGCTGGTGCTGCGCGGCTACGGCGCCGGTAACGATGTGACTGCAGCGGGCGTATTCGCCGATCTGCTGCGCACACTGTCATGGAAGTTGGGAGTTTAATATGGTTAAGGTGTATGCACCGGCCTCGATCGGCAACGTCAGCGTCGGTTTCGACGTGCTGGGCGCGGCGGTTTCGCCGATCGACGGCACGCTGCTGGGCGACTGTGTCAGCGTCGAAGCCGCCGAGACGTTCAGTTTGCAGAATGCCGGGCGCTTCGTCAGCAAGCTGCCGGCCGAGCCGAAAGAGAACATCGTTTATCAATGCTGGGAGCGCTTCTGCCAGGAGATCGGCCGCGAAGTGCCGGTGGCGATGCGTTTGGAAAAGAACATGCCGATCGGATCGGGGCTGGGTTCCAGCGCCTGTTCGGTGGTCGCCGGGCTGATGGCGATGAACGAATTCTGCGATCGTCCGTTGGATAAGACGACGCTGCTCGGCCTGATGGGCGAGCTGGAAGGGCGCATTTCCGGCAGCGTGCATTATGACAACGTGGCGCCTTGCTATTTGGGCGGCCTGCAGCTGATGCTGGAAGAAGAAGGCATTATCAGCCAGGAGGTGCCGTGCTTTGACGATTGGCTGTGGGTTATGGCCTATCCGGGCATCAAAGTGTCCACCGCCGAAGCGCGCGCCATTTTACCCGCGCAATACCGTCGTCAGGATTGCATCAGCCATGGCCGCTATCTGGCCGGCTTTATTCACGCCTGCCATACCCGGCAGCCGCAGCTGGCCGCCAAATTGATGCAGGACGTGATCGCCGAACCGTACCGCACCCGGCTGCTGCCGGGCTTCGCCGAAGCGCGCAAGGCGGCGCAGGAGATCGGCGCGTTGGCCTGCGGCATCTCCGGCTCTGGCCCGACGCTGTTCGCCGTCTGCAACGACGGCGCCACCGCGCAACGCATGGCCGCCTGGCTGCAACAACACTATCTGCAAAACGACGAAGGTTTTGTTCATATTTGCCGTCTGGATACCGCAGGCGCTCGACTACTGGGATAACGCATGAAACTGTACAACCTTAAGGATCACAACGAGCAGGTCAGCTTCGCGCAGGCGATCAAACAAGGCCTGGGCAAGCAACAGGGGCTGTTCTTCCCGCTGGAGCTGCCGGAGTTCGAACTGACCGAAATCGACCACCTGCTGGAACAGGATTTTGTCACCCGCAGCAGCCGCATTCTGTCGGCCTTTATCGGCGAAGAGGTGCCGGAAGCGGCGCTGAAGAAACGCGTGCAGGCCGCCTTTGAGTTCCCGGCGCCGGTGGCGAAAGTGACCGATGACGTCTCCTGCCTGGAGCTGTTCCACGGCCCGACGCTGGCGTTCAAAGACTTCGGCGGCCGCTTTATGGCGCAGATGCTGGCGGAAGTGGCCGGCGAGCAGCCGGTGACCATTCTGACCGCCACCTCCGGCGACACCGGCGCCGCCGTGGCGCACGCCTTCTACGGCCTGAAAAACGTGCGGGTGGTGATCCTGTATCCGCAGGGCAAAATCAGCCCGCTGCAGGAAAAGCTGTTCTGCACCCTGGGCGGCAACATTCACACCGTGGCGATCGACGGTGACTTCGATGCTTGTCAGGCGCTGGTGAAGCAGGCGTTCGACGATCAGGAATTGAAAGACGCGCTGCACCTGAACTCGGCCAACTCGATTAACATCAGCCGTTTGCTGGCGCAGATTTGCTACTACTTCGAAGCGGTGGCGCAGCTGCCACAGGAAGCGCGCAATCAGCTGGTGATTTCGGTGCCGAGCGGCAACTTCGGCGATCTGACCGCCGGGCTGCTGGCCAAATCGCTGGGCCTGCCAGTGAAGCGCTTCATCGCCGCCACCAACGCCAACGACACCGTGCCGCGCTTCCTGACCAGCGGCCAGTGGCAGCCGCACGCTACGGTCGCGACGCTGTCCAACGCCATGGACGTCAGCCAGCCGAACAACTGGCCGCGCGTGGAAGAGCTGTTCCGTCGCAAGGTCTGGCAGTTGAAGGAGCTGGGTCACGCGGCGGTCAGCGACGAGACCACCAAAGACACGATGCGTGAGCTGGCCGAGCTGGGCTATATCTCCGAACCGCACGCGGCCATCGCCTACCGTGCGCTGCGTGACCAATTGCAGGAAGGGGAGTTCGGCCTGTTCCTCGGCACCGCGCATCCGGCCAAGTTTAAAGAGAGTGTGGAAGCGATACTCGGCCAGGAACTGCCGTTGCCGAAAGCGCTGGCGCTGCGGGCTGAGCTGCCGCTGCTGTCGCACACGCTGCCGGCCAGCTTCGGCGAGCTGCGCAAGTTCCTGATGGGGCTGCCGGCCTGAAGTTCGGCAGGGTAAAATGCGAAAAGCCGTCTTGCGACGGCTTTTTTTATGCCTGCTCCGGGCGTTTGAACACCAGTTCATTGCCTTGCGAGGCGGCTTCGTCGAAGGCGTAGCCTTCCAGGTTGAAGTCCGCCAGCTGCTCGCTGCGCGTCAGGCGGTTTTTGATGATAAAGCGGCTCATCAACCCGCGCGCTTTCTTGGCGTAGAAGCTGATGACCTTGAACTTGCCGTTCTTCTCGTCGAGGAACACCGGTTTGATCAGCGAGCCGTGCAGCTTGGCCGGCTTCACCGCTTTGAAATACTCGTCTGACGCCA
Source organism: Serratia ureilytica (assembly GCF_017309605.1). NCBI lineage: Bacteria > Pseudomonadati > Pseudomonadota > Gammaproteobacteria > Enterobacterales > Yersiniaceae > Serratia > Serratia ureilytica. Next base: position 4,384,102 of record NZ_CP071320.1, on the reverse strand, counting down.
GGTTGACCACCACGTCGTCGCCCTGTTGCTCCAGCGCTTCGTTGAGCTTTTTGGTGATCTGATCGCCCCAGAAGCTGTACAGATCTTTGCCCTTCGGGTTTTCCAGCTTGATGCCCATCTCCAGCCGGTACGGCATCATCAGATCGAGCGGGCGCAGTACGCCATACAGGCCGGACAGCATGCGCAGATGCTGCTGGGCGAAGTCGAAATCGGCTTCGTTGAAGTCCTGCGCCTGCAGGCCGGTATATACGTCGCCCTTGAACGCCAGCAGCGCCTGACGGGCGTTGTCCGGGGTAAATGTCGGTTGCCATTCGCTAAAGCGCGCGGCGTTCAGCCCGGCCAGCTTGTCGCTGATGCTCATCAGGCTGGCGATTTGCGCCGGCGTCAGCTCGCGGCAAATGTTGATAAGCTGCTTAGACTTACTCAGCAGTTCGGGCTGCGTGAAGCGTTTTGTCGCCAGCGGGCTGTCGTAATCGAGCGTTTTTGCAGGTGAAATAATAACGAGCATGGCCAGATCCTGTTTATCCAAGTGCGCATACTGTAGCAAAAAGCGCGGGAAAAAGGGGCTATCGGTCCAATAGGCGGGGCGCGCATCGCACGCGCCCCGGAATACTCAGCGCGGCGGCTGCTTGTCGTCCCACACGCCCGGCTCCAGCTGCGATTTCAGCTCCGGGTAACGGTTGGCGTCGAAGGTCGGCAGCTTGCCCAGGCGGCGCTGGCGATGGTAGTCGTCGGCCAGCTTCAGCGCGACCCGCGACAGCAGCAAGATAGCCGTCAGGTTGGTGATCGCCATCAGCGCCATGGAGGTATCCGCCATTTTCCACACCAGCGGCAGCTCCGCCAGCGCGCCGAACATCACCATGCCCAGCGCCACGCAGCGGAAAATCAACAGGCCGCCTGGGTGGTTGTGCTCGAGGAACACCAGGTTGCTCTCGGCATAGGCGTAGTTGGCGATGATCGACGTAAAGGCGAAGAAGAAGATGGCGATGGCGACGAACGGAGTCCCCCAACTGCCGACGGCGGTCGACAGCGCGCGCTGGGTCAGATCGATGCCGCTGATGCTGTCGGTCGGCTGATCGAGAATGCCGGAAGAGAGGATGATCGCCGCGGTGGCGCTGCAGATGACGATGGTGTCGATAAATACCCCGAGCATCTGCACGTAGCCCTGTGAAGCGGGATGCGGCGGATAAGGCGAGGCGGACGCCGCCGCGTTGGGCGCCGATCCCATGCCGGCTTCATTGGAGAACAGGCCGCGCTGCACGCCCTGGGTCATCGCCTGGGAGATACCGTAACCGACGGCGCCGGCCGCGGCTTCCTGCAGGCCGAAGGCGCTTTTGAAGATCAGCGTCAGGATCGCCGGCATGTGCTCGATGTTATGGCCAATCACCCAGAGAGCCAGCAGCAGGTAGGCGCCGGCCATCAGCGGCACCACCAGCTCGGCCACTTTGGCGATGGAGCGGATGCCGCCGAAGATCACCACGCCGCTCAGCAGCACCAGGCCAATACCGACGTGCAGCGGCTGTAAATGGAAGGCGACGGCGGAGGCCTGCGCGATGGAGTTGGCCTGTACGGCGTTGAACACCAGGCCGAAAGCGATGATCAGGAAAATGGAGAACAGCACGCCCATCCAGCGCATGCCGAGTCCCTTTTCCATGTAATAGGCCGGGCCGCCGCGGTAGTTGCCGTTGTCGTCTTTGGTTTTGTAGAGCTGAGCCAGCGAGCTTTCCACAAATGACGTGGCCATGCCGATAAACGCCACCACCCACATCCAGAAGATGGCGCCGGGGCCGCCGGCGGTGAGGGCAATGGCGACGCCGGTCAGGTTGCCGGTGCCGACGCGCGCCGCCAGCGTGGTACACAGCGCCTGGAAAGAGGAGATGCCGGCGCTGTCGCTTTTATTGCTGTTTTTCAACACCGAGAACATGTGGCTAAAGTGGCGGAGCTGGATAAAACGGGTGCGCAGCGTGAAGTAAATGCCGGTGCCGAGCAGCAGATAAATCAGCACCGACCCCCACAAAATGTTGTTTATAAAATTCATCAGGTCCGTCAAGGGATCCCTCCTCCTTATCGAAATGTCATGCGCACCTGGCAGCATCCACCGCAGGTGAGAAATATTGGCCTATTTTTTACAAGAGCTTAGCTGGAATCGGTCCGGCGTCAGGCGATTGAGATTTTTCGCAGATTGGCGGACGAATTGCATCAATTTTTTCGAATTTAACATAATTTATTCGGGCGATAGCACGTTATTGCCTTTCCATCCGCTCGGTAATGGCGAAAGATATCGGCGTAAACGGTTGCTCGCCCAAGGATAAAACAGATGCTTGCGCGCCGCGGTTTTCCAGCCTTGCACCGGGCTTGGCGCATGTTATTATCAGGGCAGGGCATGGTTGAACAATGCCAAAAGTTCATGCACAAACGATGAGATAATGCCAACATGACCGACAAATTAACTTCCCTGCGCCAGCTGACTACAGTGGTTGCAGATACGGGTGATATCGCGGCAATGAAGCTGTATCAACCGCAGGACGCCACAACCAACCCTTCGCTGATCCTCAATGCAGCCCAAATTCCTGAATACCGCAAACTGATTGACGAAGCCATCGCCTGGGCGCGCGGCCAGAGCAGCGATCGCGAGCAGCAGATCGCCGACGCCGCCGACAAGCTGGCGGTCAACATCGGTCTGGAGATCCTCAAACTGGTTCCGGGCCGCATCTCCACCGAGGTTGACGCGCGTCTGTCTTACGACACCGTCGCCAGCGTGGCCAAGGCCAAGCGCCTGATCAAGCTGTACAACGAAGCCGGCATCAGCAACGATCGCATTCTGATCAAACTGGCCTCGACCTGGCAGGGCATCCGCGCGGCGGAGCAGCTGGAGAAAGAAGGCATCAACTGTAACCTGACGCTGCTGTTCTCCTTCGCTCAGGCTCGCGCCTGCGCCGAAGCCGGCGTTTACCTGATTTCGCCGTTCGTCGGCCGTATCCTCGATTGGTACAAAGCCAACGGCGACAAGAAAGAGTTCGCGCCGCACGAAGATCCGGGCGTGATCTCCGTGACCGAGATTTACCAGTACTACAAACAACACGGTTACAACACCGTGGTGATGGGCGCCAGCTTCCGCAACGTCGGCGAAATCATCGAGCTGGCCGGCTGCGACCGCCTGACCATCGCCCCTGCGCTGCTGAAAGAGCTGGCGGAGAGCGAAGGCGCGCTGGAGCGCAAACTGTCTTATACCGGTGAAGTGAAGGCGCGTCCTGCCGCACTGACCGAACCTGAATTCTACTGGCAGCACAACCAGGATCCGATGGCGGTCGAGAAACTGACCGACGGCATCCGCAAGTTCGCCGTAGACCAGGGCAAACTGGAAAAAATGATCGCCGACCTGCTGTAATTCCCGCAGATCGCGCAGTAAAAAGGTGGCTCAGGCCACCTTTTTTTATGCCCGACGCTCCCGCCGGCGGGGGAAGCCCTTATACTCTCGGCAATGACAACAGAACGGGAGACGAACCCGTTCGGACCCCATCAGGCTGTAGAGGTTACGCATGGATATTTTACGTATTGGTTTGGTTTCCGTTTCTGACCGCGCTTCCGGCGGCGTTTACCAGGATAAAGGCATTCCGGCGCTGGAGGAATGGCTGGCCGGCGCGCTGGCGACGCCGTTCAAGCTGGAAACCCGGCTGATCCCCGATGAGCAGACGCAAATTGAACAAACGCTGTGTGAGCTGGTGGACGAAATGGGCTGCCATCTGGTGCTGACCACCGGCGGCACCGGGCCGGCGCGTCGCGACGTCACCCCCGACGCCACGCTGGCGATAGCCGATCGCGTGATGCCCGGTTTCGGCGAGCAAATGCGTCAGATCAGCCTACACTATGTGCCAACGGCAATTCTTTCTCGCCAGGTGGGGGCGATCCGCAAGCAGGCGCTGATCATCAATCTGCCCGGCCAGCCAAAGTCGATCAAGGAAACGCTGGAAGGGGTGAAGGACGAGCAGGGCAATGCGGTGGTGCACGGCATCTTCGCCAGCGTGCCTTATTGCATTCAGCTGCTCGACGGGCCTTATGTCGAAACGCATGCCGCAGTGGTAGCAGCATTTCGGCCAAAGAGCGCGCGTCGCGAGATAAACCTCTAAATTTCAGCAATCTGCGAGATCGGCTTCAGCCCGTTTGGTGTGAAAATAATTTGCCGCTATAGTAAGGATTCTTTTACAGAAAGCCTGCGGCTTTTATTTTTACAGCCTTTACCGACGGTGCCCTATGCCTCACGACACTAATCGCCGGCTGAACCGGCAAGACTACAAAACGCTGACGTTGGCCGCGTTGGGCGGCGCGTTGGAGTTTTACGACTTCATTATCTTCGTATTCTTCGCCGCCGTGGTCGGCGACCTGTTCTTCCCGGCGGACATGCCGGAATGGCTGCGGCTGGTGCAAACCTTCGGCATTTTCGCCGCCGGCTATCTGGCCCGCCCGCTGGGCGGCATCGTGATGGCGCACTTCGGCGATCTGGTCGGCCGCAAAAAGATGTTTACCCTGAGCATTCTGCTGATGGCGTTGCCGACGCTGGCGATGGGCCTGCTGCCGACCTACGCCAGCATCGGCATCGCCGCGCCGCTGTTGCTGCTGCTGATGCGCGTGCTGCAGGGGGCGGCGATCGGCGGTGAGGTGCCGGGCGCCTGGGTCTTCGTCGCCGAACACGTGCCGCGCCGGCGCATCGGTTTCGCCTGCGGCACGCTGACCGCCGGGCTGACGGTGGGCATCCTGCTGGGATCGGTGGTGGCGACGGTGATCAACACCACGCTTAGCCCGCAGAGCATTGCCGGCGGCGGCTGGCGCATTCCATTCCTGCTGGGCGGCATGTTCGGCCTGGTGGCGATGTACCTGCGCCGCTGGCTGCAGGAAACGCCGATCTTCATCGAGATGCAGGCGCGCAAAGCGCTGGCCGAGGAGCTGCCGCTGAAATCGGTGGTGTTCAACCACAAACGGGAAGTGGCGGTGTCGATGCTGCTGACCTGGCTGCTCTCCGCCGGTATCGTGGTGGTGATCCTGATGACCCCGACCTATCTGCAAAAACAGTTCGGCATTGCGCCGGCCCTGACGCTGCAGGCCAACAGCATCGCCACCATCATGCTGATCGCCGGCTGCATCGTCGCCGGTTTGTCGGCCGATCGCTTCGGCGCCAGCAAAACGCTGGTGGTCGGCAGTTTGCTGCTGGCCGGCTGCAGCTGGCTGTTCTATCAGACGGTGGGCGTGCGCCCGGAAATGCTGTTCGCCTGCTATGCGCTGGTGGGTTTCAGCGTAGGCGTGGTGGGGGCCGTGCCGTACGTGATGGTGCGGGCTTTCCCGGCGGAAGTGCGGTTTACCGGCATCTCGTTCTCATATAACGTCTCGTACGCTATTTTTGGCGGTTTAACCCCTATTTTTGTGACGCTGATCATGAAATTAACCCCGTTAGCGCCCGCTTACTATGTGCTGGCGCTGTCGCTTATCGGGCTGCTGCTCGGTGTCTACCTGCATCGCGACCTGAACAGCGAAGCCGGCGAGCGGCGAGCCGGTTCCTACAGCTAAAAAAAGCCCTGCATTGCAGGGCTTTTTCGTCAGGGGCGGGCGATTACGCCGTGACCGGCGATGCCGCGACGCGGGCCGAGGCCGGTTCGCCAATCGGCAGCACGGTGCGGCCGTATTGCTCGTTGAGCACTTCGGCCATCGCCAGGTAGATGGCGCTGGCGCCGCAGATGATGCCCTCATAACCGGCGAAGGTCAGCAGCGCGTGGTTGCCGGTGATGTTGCCGACGGCCAGCAGGGCGAACAGCAGCGTCAGGCTGGCGAACACGAACTGCAGCACGCGGTTGGCGCCCAGGGTGCCGAAGAACATGAACAGGGTGAAGACGCCCCACAGCGCCAGATAGATGCCCAGCACGTGCGCCTCGGTGGCTTCCGCCAGGCCCAAACGCGGCAGCAGCAGCAGGCCGACCAGGCTCAGCCAGAAGCTGCCGTAGGCTGTGAATGCGGTCATGCCGAAGGTGTTGCCCTTCTTGTACTCCAGCAGGCCGGCCAGGATCTGGGCCAGGCCACCGAAGAAAATCCCCATGCTGATGATGGCGGAGTTCAGTGGGAAAAAGCCCGCGTTGTGCAGGTTCAGCAAGACGGTGGTCATCCCGAAGCCCATCAGGCCGAGAGGGCCGGGATTCGCCAACTTGTTGGTGTGCATAAGTCCTCTGCGATAACAGAAAATTAACGGAAACAGCGAAGTAAAATCATAAATGGTCTGAATGGCCAAAAAATCGAAGTTTTCCATCAGAGCGCGCGCATCATAATGATCCCCGCAGCCGGAAACAATGATCTGAATGACGATAAAAAAAGAAATTTTTTTTGCCTTGCCCCTTGATGCCGAGCTGGATGGCCCCATCTTATTTGCAACCGCAGCTGCTAACCGCGGGTCGCACTGAGATATCGGGCAGTTGAAAAGCAAAAAATCGCCCGCATATAGGTTAGCAACCTGACTGACTTATGAATTTTTTAGTGGAGACGTTTAGATGGGCAAAATTATTGGTATCGACCTGGGTACTACCAACTCTTGCGTAGCAATTATGGATGGTGCCAAGGCACGCGTGCTGGAAAACGCCGAGGGCGACCGCACCACTCCTTCTATTATCGCATATACCCAGGACGGTGAAACTCTGGTTGGCCAGCCGGCTAAGCGTCAGGCAGTGACCAACCCTGAAAACACCCTGTTCGCCATCAAGCGCCTGATCGGCCGCCGCTTCCAGGATGAAGAAGCGCAGCGCGACAAAGCGATCATGCCTTACAAAATCATCGAAGCCGACAACGGCGACGCCTGGCTGGAAGTGAAAGGCCAGAAAATGGCTCCGCCGCAGATCTCTGCGGAAGTGCTGAAGAAAATGAAGAAAACGGCGGAAGATTACCTGGGCGAACCGGTAACTGAAGCGGTTATCACCGTACCGGCTTACTTCAACGACGCCCAGCGTCAGGCGACTAAAGACGCCGGCCGCATCGCGGGTCTGGAAGTCAAGCGCATCATCAACGAACCGACCGCGGCGGCCCTGGCCTACGGCCTGGACAAAGAAGTCGGCAACCGCACCATCGCGGTTTATGACCTGGGCGGCGGTACTTTCGATATCTCCATCATCGAAATCGACGACGTTGACGGCGAAAAAACCTTCGAAGTGCTGGCGACCAACGGTGACACCCACCTGGGCGGCGAAGACTTCGACAGCCGTCTGATCAACTACCTGGTGGAAGAGTTCAAGAAAGATCAGGGCATCGATCTGCGCAACGATCCGCTGGCGATGCAGCGTCTGAAAGAAGCCGCCGAGAAAGCGAAGATTGAACTGTCTTCCGCTCAGCAGACCGACGTTAACCTGCCGTACATCACGGCAGACGCGACCGGTCCAAAACACATGAACATCAAAGTGACTCGCGCCAAACTCGAGTCGCTGGTTGAAGATTTGGTGGCGCGCTCCATCGAGCCGCTGAAAGTGGCGCTGAAAGACGCAGGCCTGTCGGTTTCCGACATCCAGGACGTGATCCTGGTGGGTGGCCAGACCCGTATGCCAATGGTGCAGAAGAAAGTCGCAGACTTCTTCGGCAAAGAGCCGCGTAAAGACGTGAACCCGGACGAAGCGGTTGCCGTGGGCGCTGCGGTACAGGGCGGCGTGTTGGCCGGTGATGTGAAAGACGTTCTGCTGCTGGACGTTACCCCGCTGTCGCTGGGTATCGAAACCATGGGCAGCGTGATGACGCCGCTGATCACCAAAAACACCACGATCCCGACCAAGCACAGCCAGGTGTTCTCTACTGCGGAAGACAACCAGTCTGCGGTCACCATCCACGTGCTGCAGGGTGAGCGTAAGCGCGCCAGCGATAACAAATCTCTGGGCCAGTTCAACCTGGACGGCATCCAGGCGGCACCGCGCGGCATGGCGCAGATCGAAGTCACCTTCGACATCGATGCCGACGGCATTCTGCACGTGTCTGCCAAAGACAAGAACACCGGTCGTGAGCAGAAGATCACCATCAAGGCGTCTTCTGGCCTGAACGAGGACGAAATCCAGAAAATGGTGCGCGACGCCGAGCTGAACGCTGAAGCTGACCGCAAGTTCGAAGAGCTGGTACAGACTCGCAACCAGGCGGATCACCTGATCCACGGCACGCGCAAACAGCTGGAAGAAGCGGGCGACAAACTGCCGGCGGAAGACAAAACGGCGATCGAAGCGGCGCTGAAAGATCTGGAAGCGGCGGTGAAAGGCGAAGACAAAGCCGAGATCGAAGCGAAGACCCAGGCGTTGGTGCAGGTTTCCGGCAAGCTGCTGGAAATGGCTCAGGCGCAGCAGGCTCAGCAGGGTGCTGACGCCGGCGCGGACAACGCGGCGCAGAAAGAAGACGACGTGGTTGACGCCGAGTTCGAAGAAGTTAAAGACAAAAAATAATCGCCCTTAAGCGGGCACGGGGCGGCCGAGATGCCGCTCCCGGAAACCAGCACGGGCGTCGAGGCAACTCTGCGCCCGTGCACGCATGTTAAGGGTAAGCGAAAGAATGGCGAAGAAAGACTATTACGAGATTCTCGGCGTCAGCAAGACGGCGGATGAACGTGAGATCAAAAAGGCGTACAAACGCCTGGCGATGAAATACCATCCTGACCGCAACCAGGAGCAAGACGCCGAAACCAAGTTTAAAGAAGTTAAAGAAGCTTACGAAGTCCTGACCGACGACCAGAAACGCGCGGCTTACGATCAGTACGGGCACGCGGCCTTTGAACAGGGCGGCATGGGCGGCGGCGGCTTTGGCGGCGGCGCCGACTTCAGCGATATCTTTGGCGACGTGTTTGGCGACATCTTTGGCGGAGGCCGCCGTCAGCGCGCCAGCCGCGGTTCCGATCTGCGCTATAACATGGAGCTGACCCTCGAGGAAGCGGTACGTGGCGTCACCAAAGAGATCCGCATCCCGACGCTGGAAGAGTGCGACGTCTGCCACGGCAGCGGCGCCAAGCCGGGCAGTTCGCCGGTCACCTGCCCAACCTGTCATGGTCAGGGCCAGGTGCAGATGCGTCAGGGCTTCTTCACCGTGCAGCAGGCGTGTCCGCATTGCCATGGCCGCGGTCAGATCATCAAAGATCCGTGCAACAAATGCCATGGCCACGGCCGGGTAGAAAAATCCAAAACGCTGTCGGTGAAAATTCCGGCCGGCGTGGATACCGGCGATCGCATCCGCCTGGCGGGTGAAGGCGAAGCCGGCGAGCACGGCGCACCGGCGGGCGATCTGTACGTTCAGGTGCAGGTGAAGGCGCACCCGATCTTCGAGCGTGAAGGCAACAACCTGTACTGCGAAGTGCCGATCAACTTTGCCATGGCGGCGCTGGGTGGCGAGATTGAAGTGCCGACGCTGGATGGCCGGGTGAAACTGAAGGTGCCTTCGGAGACCCAAACCGGCAAGCTGTTCCGCATGCGCGGCAAGGGCGTGAAATCGGTGCGCGGCGGCAGCCAGGGCGACCTGCTGTGTCGCGTGGTGGTGGAAACCCCGGTCAATCTGAACGACAAGCAGAAGCAGCTGTTGCGTGAGCTGGAAGAGAGCCTTGGCGGCCCGTCCGGCGACAAGAACAGCCCGCGTTCGAAGAGCTTCTTCGACGGGGTGAAAAAGTTCTTTGACGATCTGACTCGCTAACCTTCTGTTTCTGTTAGCTTATGCGCGAACCCCGGGCTTCTGTCCCGGGGTTTTTATTTGCGCGCCAAACCGCTAATCCCTTATATAAATGTGACTTATTCGTGCTTTTAATCGGTTTTTTCGAGCTGTTTAGCATTTATAAACTTATTTTTTCGAATTAAAACGCCCTCTATACTCACTTCATGACTGTGCTTCGCAGGGCGCTACGCCTTGCTCAGATTTGGAGAGACGTATTGTGACCAACATCATTCGTCAATTTTTACGTCAGGAAGCCGCGGGCGGCATCATCCTGATCGCGGCGGCGATCGTCGCCCTGATCATGGCCAACAGCCCGGCGCAGGGGATCTACCAGGCATTCCTTAACCTGCCGGTGATGGTGAAGGTAGCTTCGCTGGAGATCGCCAAGCCGCTGCTGCTGTGGATCAACGACGGGCTGATGGCCATCTTCTTCCTGGTGGTGGGGCTCGAGGTCAAGCGCGAGCTGATGCAAGGCTCACTGTCCGGGCGTGACAAGGCGGTGTTTCCGGCGATCGCCGCACTGGGCGGCATGCTGGCGCCGGCGCTGATTTACCTGTTGTTCAACGGCGCGGATGAAGTTACCCGCCAGGGTTGGGCGATCCCGGCCGCGACCGATATCGCCTTCGCGCTGGGCGTGATGGCGTTGCTGGGCAACCGCGTGCCGACCAGCCTGAAAGTGTTCCTGTTGGCGCTGGCGATCATCGACGACCTGGGCGTGATCATCATCATCGCGCTGTTCTACACCCACGAAGTGTCGATGATCGCGCTGGGGGTGGCGGCCGCGGCGACGGTGCTGCTGGCGGTGATGAACTGGCGCGGCGTGGGCAAAACTTCGCTGTATATGATGGTCGGCCTGGTGTTGTGGGTGGCGATCCTCAAGTCCGGGGTGCACGCGACGCTGGCCGGGGTGATCGTCGGCTTTATGATCCCGCTGAACGTGAAGAAGGGGCCATCGCCGTCGGAGACGTTGGAGCATGAGCTGCACCCGTGGGTGGCGTTCATGATCCTGCCGCTGTTCGCTTTCGCCAACGCCGGGGTCTCTCTGCAGGGCGTATCGCTGGAGGGAATGACCTCGCTGCTGCCGGTTGGGATTGCGGCCGGTCTGTTTATCGGCAAGCCGCTGGGGATTTTCCTCTTCAGCCTGCTGGCGGTGAAAATGGGCATCGCCCGCTTGCCTGAGGGGATCGGCTTCAAACAGGTGTTTGCCGTTTCGGTGCTCTGTGGTATTGGTTTTACCATGTCGATTTTCATCGCCTCGCTGGCGTTCGGCGAGGCCGATGCGGCGCTCAGCACCTATTCCCGTCTGGGGATCCTGTTGGGCTCCACCGCCGCGGCGGTGGCGGGGTACGGATTACTGCGTCTGGCGTTGCCGCGCGTACGTTAATCCTGTCAGTGCCCGGCAGGGGCGCACAATAAAATGGCTGGTCGGAGCTGTGCGGTATAAAATATGTGCAGCTTCGGCCGTTCTTCGTTGGGACTAATGGGGCTATACGTTGTCTGAAGCAGGGAAAGGAAGTTTGTCGCTCGTCACGGCACACCGTTTGCCGCTGCGAAACGTTGTTAAGGAGAGCCGCTCGTGAGGATGTCGCATATCAACTTTAATCACCTTTACTATTTCTGGCAGGTCTGCAAGGCCGGTTCCGTGGTCGGCGCCGCTGAAGCGTTGTTTCTGACGCCGCAGACCATCACCGGCCAGATCAAGGCGCTGGAAGAGCGGTTGGACGGCAAGCTGTTCAAACGCCAGGGGCGCGGGTTGGTGCCTTCGGAGCTGGGGCAGTTGGTGTTCCGCTATGCCGACAAGATGTTCATGCTCAGCCAGGAAATGCTGGATATCGTCAACTACCGCAAAGAGTCGAACCTGCTGTTCGACGTCGGCGTGGCGGATGCGCTGTCGAAGCGGTTGGTCAGCCAGGTATTGGAAACGGCGGTGGTGGTGGACAACGAGCAGATCCACCTGCGTTGTTTTGAATCGACGCACGAGATGCTGCTGGAGCAGCTCAGCCAGCACAAGCTGGATATGATCCTGTCGGATTGCCCGGTGGACTCCAGCCAGCAGGAAGGGCTGTTCTCGCTGAAGCTGGGCGAGTGCGGCATCAGCTTCTTCTGCCGCCAGCCGGCGCCGGAGTTGCCGTTCCCGGCCTGTCTGGAGCAGCGTAAGTTGCTGATCCCCGGCCGCCGCTCGATGCTGGGGCGCAAGCTGCTCAACTGGTTCAATACGCAGGGCATTCAGGTGGAGATCCTGGGCGAGTTCGACGATGCGGCGCTGATGAAGGCCTTCGGCATGTACCACAACGCGATTTTCGTGGCGCCGACGCTGTATGCGCAGGATACCTACAACGATGACAATGTGGTGGAGATTGGGCGCATCGACAGTGTGCAGGAGGAGTATTACATCATCTTTGCCGAGCGCATGATCCAGCATCCGGCGGTGCAACGGGTGTGCAACAAAGACTTCTCGGCGCTGTTTTCCTGCTAGCGGTTTACTGAACGCAGGGCGTAAAAAAACCGGCCTGAGCCGGTTTTTTTATCAAGCAGATAACGAAATGCTTATTGCATTGCGTTGATGCGTGCAGTCAGGTTTGACTTATGACGCGCTGCTTTGTTTTTGTGGATCAGGCCTTTAGCTGCCTGACGGTCCACCAGTGGCTGCATTACCAGGAATGCATTTTGTGCTGCTTCTTTGTCGCCAGCTGCGATAGCTGCGTCTACCTTCTTGATGAAGGTACGCACCATTGAGCGACGGCTTGCGTTATGCTTGCGGCGTTTCTCAGACTGTACGGCGCGTTTCTTAGCTGATTTGATATTAGCCAAGGTCCAACTCCCAAATATATTCTATTGAGGACAATTCAAAGGCCGAGGAATATGCCCTTTTAGCCTTCGTTTGTCAATGGATTTGTGCAAATAAGCGCCGTTTGTACAGGCGGCACTCGCTACGTTGTGATGGCGCAGGATTTTACCAGCTTCGCTCTTGGGAATACAGTGTTTCGCGAGAAAATTCGCCAATGATTTGCCGCGGCGGGCGCAAGCCGTTGGCCGCGGTCGAGAATCGGCCCGGCGGCGCGGGATAAACTGCGGTGAAGCCGTTTCACGCGCAGATTATCTCCGGTATGGTATGTCTATTACATAAAGGCACCAATCGCGGGTTAACCTTACCGGCTGTACAAGGTATAATCCGCCGATTTACACTGTTTTGAGCCAGCTATGGAGCTAATTCGCGGCATTCACAATATCCGGGCGCGCCACCATGGTTGCGTGCTCACCATCGGCAACTTTGACGGCGTACACCGCGGTCATCAGGCGCTGCTGGAGCAGTTGAAGCAACAAGGGCAACGCCTCGGGCTGCCGGTGATGGTCATGATCTTTGAGCCGCAGCCGCTGGAGATGTTCGCCGCAGACAAGGCGCCGGCCCGTTTGACGCGCCTGCGCGACAAGGCCAACTATCTGGCGCAGGCGGGCGTTGATTACCTGCTGTGCGTCAAGTTCGATCCGCGTTTTGCCGCCAACACCGCGCAGGCGTTCGTCGCCGAGCTGCTGGTGGAGAAGCTCGGCGTCAAATTCCTGATGGTGGGGGATGATTTTCGCTTTGGCGCCGGGCGTCAGGGCGATTTTCCGCTATTGCAGCAGGCCGGAAAAGAGTACGGCTTCGACGTGGTCAGCACCCCGACCTTCCGCGAAGGCGACCGGCGCATCAGCAGTACGGCGATCCGCACTGCGCTGAGCGAGGACGATCTGCCGCTGGCGGAGACCCTGTTGGGCCACCCGTACAGCATCTCCGGGCGCGTGGTGCACGGCGATGAGCTGGGCCGCACCATCGGCTTCCCGACCGCCAACCTGCCGCTCAAGCGCCTGGTGGCGCCGGTGAAAGGGGTGTATGCGGTGGAGGTGTACGGCCTGGGGCCGCAGCCGCTGCCGGGCGTGGCCAACATCGGCACGCGCCCGACCGTCGCCGGCGTGCGCCAGCAGCTGGAAGTGCATCTGCTGGATGTCACAATGGATCTTTACGGGCGCCATATTGAGGTGGTGCTCCGCGCAAAATTGCGCAATGAACAACGGTTTGCTTCGCTCGATGCCCTGAAGCAGCAAATCGCCAATGATGTGGTGACGGCCCGGAAGTTCTTCGGGTTAAAAACACTGGTTTAATCGTTTACCCTAAACAATTCGAGCCGCATCGCGGCGGCAACCGCGCGAACCCCGATGAGCTTGCACAGGCAAGTGATTCGGGTGAGAAAGGGCGGCCGACAAAGATGCAGCTTGAAGTGTGACGGGTAAATAGCCGAAAACGGAAACGAGAATCTCATGAGTGACTACAAGAATACCCTGAACTTGCCGGAAACAGGGTTCCCGATGCGCGGCGATCTCGCCAAGCGCGAGCCTGGCATGCTGCAACGTTGGTATGAACAGGATCTGTACGGGATTATTCGTACTGCCAAAAAGGGCAAAAAAACCTTCATTTTGCATGACGGCCCTCCGTATGCGAACGGCAGCATTCACATTGGTCACTCGGTTAACAAGATTCTCAAAGACATTATCATCAAGTCGAAAGGGATGGCCGGCTTCGACTCGCCTTATGTGCCGGGTTGGGATTGCCACGGCCTGCCTATCGAACTGAAGGTTGAGCAGCTGTACGGCAAACCGGGCGAGAAGCTGACGGCGGCCGAGTTCCGTCAGAAGTGCCGCGAATACGCGGCCGAGCAGGTTGAAGGCCAGAAGAAGGACTTCATCCGCCTGGGCGTGCTGGGCGACTGGGATCGTCCATACCTGACCATGGACTTCAAAACCGAAGCCAACATCATCCGCGCGCTGGGCAAGATCATCAGCAACGGCCACCTGCTGAAAGGCGCCAAGCCGGTTCACTGGTGCACCGACTGCGGCTCGTCGCTGGCGGAAGCGGAAGTGGAGTATTACGACAAGACTTCGCCGTCGATCGACGTGTCCTTCCATGCGGCCGACGCGGCTGCCGTGGCGGCCAAGTTCGGCGTGAGCCACTTCAACGGCGCCATTTCGCTGGTTATCTGGACCACCACGCCGTGGACCTTGCCGGCCAACCGCGCGATCTCGCTGCACCCGGACTTCACCTATCAACTGGTGCAGGTTGACGGCCAATGCCTGATCCTGGCGGCCGAACTGGTGGAAAGCGTGATGAAACGCGCCGGCATCACCGAGTGGACGGTGCTGGGCAGCTGCAAAGGCGCCGATCTGGAGCTGCTGCGCTTCAAACACCCGTTCATGGACTTCGACGTGCCGGCAATCCTCGGCGAGCATGTGACCCTGGACGCCGGTACCGGTGCGGTGCACACAGCGCCGGGTCACGGCCCGGACGACTTCGTGATCGGCCAGAAATACGGCCTGGAAGTGGCCAACCCGGTAGGGCCGAACGGCTGCTACCTGACCGGCACCTACCCGCTGCTGGACGGCAAGTTCGTCTTCAAGGCCAACGATCTGATCGTCGATCTGCTGCGCGAGAAAGGCGCGCTGCTGCACGTCGAGAAGTTCCTGCACAGCTATCCGTGCTGCTGGCGCCACAAGACGCCAATCATCTTCCGCGCCACGCCGCAATGGTTCATCAGCATGGATCAGAAAGGCCTGCGTCAGCAGTCTCTGGAAGAGATCAAGGGCGTGCAGTGGATCCCGGATTGGGGCCAAGCGCGCATCGAAATGATGGTGGCCAACCGCCCGGACTGGTGCATCTCGCGTCAGCGCACCTGGGGCGTGCCGATGTCGCTGTTCGTGCACAAAGAGACCGAGCAGCTGCACCCGCGCACCGTTGAGCTGATGGAAGAAGTGGCCAAGCGCGTCGAGCAAGACGGCATTCAGGCCTGGTGGGATCTGGACGCGGCCGACATCCTCGGCGCGGAAGCCGCCGACTACGTGAAAGTGCCGGATACGCTGGACGTGTGGTTCGATTCCGGTTCTACCCACGCCTCCGTTGTCGACGTGCGTCCTGAATTCAACGGCCACGGCGCCGACATGTATCTGGAAGGCTCCGACCAACACCGCGGCTGGTTCATGTCATCGCTGATGATTTCCACCGCGATGAAGGGCAAGGCGCCGTACAAGGAAGTGCTGACCCACGGCTTCACCGTCGACGGCCAGGGCCGCAAGATGTCCAAGTCGATCGGCAACACCGTCAGCCCGCAGGACGTGATGAACAAGCTGGGCGGCGACATTCTGCGTCTGTGGGTGGCGTCGACCGATTACACCGGCGAGATCGCGGTGTCCGACGAGATCCTCAAGCGTTCCGCCGACTCTTACCGCCGCATCCGCAACACCGCGCGCTTCCTGCTGGCCAACCTGAACGGGTTCGAGCCAAGCACCGATTGCGTGGCGCCGGAAGACATGGTGGTGCTGGATCGCTGGGCGGTCGGCCGCGCGCTGGCGGCGCAGCAGGATATCGAGCAGGCTTATGCCAACTACGATTTCCACGAAGTGGTGCAGCGCCTGATGCAGTTCTGTTCGGTCGAGATGGGCTCCTTCTACCTGGATATCATCAAGGATCGTCAGTACACCGCCAAGAGCGACAGCGTCGCCCGCCGCAGCTGCCAGACCGCGCTGTATCACATCGTCGAAGCGCTGGTGCGCTGGATGGCGCCGATCATGTCGTTCACCGCAGACGAGATCTGGGGCTTCATGCCGGGCAAACGCGCGCAGTACGTGTTCACCGAAGAGTGGTATGACGGCCTGTTCGGGCTGGCGGAAGGCGAGCCGATGAACGACGCTTTCTGGGCTGAGCTGCTGAAAGTGCGCGGCGAAGTGAACAAGGTGCTGGAGCAGGCGCGTGCGGACAAACGCCTCGGCGGTTCGCTGGAAGCGGCGGTGACGCTGTATGCCGACAGCGAGTTGGCGGCGCGTCTGAACAGCCTGCAGGATGAGCTGCGCTTTGTGCTGCTGACCTCTGCGGCAAGCGTTGCGCCATTGGCGGAGGCGCCGGCCGACGCGCAGGCCTCCGAGCTGCTGAAAGGGCTGAAGATCGCCTTCAGCACGGCGCCAGGTGAGAAGTGCCCGCGCTGCTGGCATTACACCACCGATATCGGCCTGGTAGCGGAGCATGCAGACATCTGCGGCCGCTGTGTGAGCAACGTCGCCGGTGACGGCGAGAAGCGTAACTTTGCCTGAGAACTTGCGCCTGATGAGTAAACCAATTTGTTCGACCGGCCTGCGTTGGCTGTGGGTTGTAGTGGCGGTGCTGGCGCTGGATTTCGGCAGCAAACAGTGGATCCTCGCTAACTTTACGCTGGGCCAGTCCCAGCCGTTGATCCCGTCGTTCAACCTGTTTTACGCGCGCAACTACGGCGCCGCGTTCAGCTTCCTGGCCGATCACGGTGGTTGGCAACGCTGGTTCTTCGCCGGCATCGCCATCGCCATCGTCGCGGTGCTGCTGGTGATGATGTACCGCAGCGCGGCGCAGCAGAAGCTGAACAACATCGCCTACGCCTTTATCATCGGCGGGGCGTTGGGCAACCTGTTCGATCGCCTGTGGCACGGTTTCGTGGTCGATTTCATCGACTTTTACGTCGGTGACTGGCACTACCCGACCTTCAATCTGGCGGACAGCTTTATCTGCGTGGGCGCGGCGATGATCGTGCTGGAAGGTTTCCTGTCGCCGGCGAACAAAGGCGCAAAGAGCAAAGGTGAGTAATATGACGGCTCAGGTTATCAGTGACAGCGCGGTGCTGGTTCACTTTACGCTGAAACTGGAAGACGGTTCGACCGCCGAATCCACCCGCAGCAGCGGCAAACCGGCGCTGTTCCGCCTGGGTGACGGCAGCCTGTCGGCGCCGCTGGAAGAGCAGCTGCTCGGCCTGCGCGCGGGCGACAAGCGCGCCTTTACCCTGCAGCCGGAAGCGGCGTTCGGCGCGGAGAACCCGGATCTGGTCCAGTTCTTCTCGCGCCGCGACTTCGCGGAAACCGGCGTGCCGGACGTGGGCACCATCATGCTGTTTACCGCGATTGACGGCAGCGAAATGCCGGGCGTGGTGCGCGCGGTGGCGGAAGATTCGATCACCGTCGATTTCAACCATCCGCTGGCGGGCCATCCGGTGACCTTCGACATCGAAGTGCTGGAGATCGATCCGCAGCAGGAGGAGACGCATGCAAATATTGCTGGCTAACCCGCGCGGCTTCTGCGCCGGGGTTGATCGTGCGATCAGCATCGTGGAACGCGCGCTGGAGCTGTATGGCGCGCCGATCTACGTACGGCATGAAGTGGTGCACAACCGCTACGTGGTCGACAGCCTGCGTGAGCGTGGCGCCGTGTTTATCGAAGAGATCGCCGAAGTGCCGGACGGCTCTATCCTGATCTTCTCGGCGCACGGCGTGTCTCAAGCCGTGCGCGCCGAAGCCAAGGCGCGCGATCTGACCATGCTGTTCGACGCCACTTGTCCGCTGGTGACCAAGGTGCATATGGAAGTGGCGCGCGCCAGCCGCCGCGGCACCGAAGCGATTCTGATCGGCCATGCCGGGCACCCGGAGGTGGAAGGCACCATGGGCCAGTACAGCAACCCGCAGGGCGGTATGTACCTGGTCGAATCGCCGGAAGACGTGTGGAAGCTGCAGGTGAAAGACGAAAACAACCTGTGCTTCATGACGCAGACCACGCTGTCGGTTGATGATACCTCGGACGTGATCGATGCGCTGCGTCAGCGCTTCCCGAGCATTATCGGTCCGCGCAAGGATGACATTTGCTACGCCACCACCAACCGTCAGGAAGCGGTGCGTAACCTGGCCGGCGATGCGGACGTGGTGCTGGTGGTGGGGTCGAAGAACTCTTCCAACTCTAACCGTCTGGCCGAACTGGCGCAGCGCGTGGGCAAACCGGCTTATCTGATCGATTCGGCGGCGGATATTCAGGAAAGTTGGCTGAGCGAAGCGCGCAACATCGGCGTCACCGCCGGCGCTTCGGCGCCGGACGTGCTGGTGCAGGAGGTGATCTCTCGCCTGAAAGCGCTGGGCGGTGTCGACGTGCATGAAATCAGCGGGCGTGAAGAGAACATCGTGTTCGAAGTGCCGAAAGAGCTGCGCGTGGACGTCCGGCAGATTGACTGAGGTGCGTGAGCGAATGACAACGGGGAGCTTAGGCTTCCCGTTTTTTTTGGAATGCCAACGGCATTAAAAATAAAATGCTGAGCATATTCAAATTTTCTGCTAACTAAAGCCAAATTTATTCTGAGTATTTGAAATAGCGGTGGCGTCATTAATTATATAGGCTGAATAAAGTCATTAAATAGAATATCATTAGGCTGCAATCTAAATAGGGCCTGGTGTCGTCAACGTGATTACAATAATTACAATAGTGGTCTTGCAGATGTTTCTTATTTTATTCTTGTCGAATCTGTTCTAGGTCGTTTAATCCTTTCTCCTTTAAATAGAGCTTCATATGCTCCAGCAATCGCCGGACTTTTAATGGCTGGATCTCCCGTCGCGGCATAATGGCATAGCAATTAATTTCCGGTAATCGCCAGTCGGGCAATATTTCAATCAGCTCGCCGCTGCGCAACTCTCGCTCGACGTTGGCGAAGAAATTGCGAATGATGCCTTTGCCGGTCAGCGCCAGCTCCTTCATCGCCATGCCGCTGTTGGTGAACAGTCGCCCGGTCATGCGCATGCGGTGCTCGCCGCCGTCGCGATGGATCAGGCGAACAAACTGCGGATTGCCGAGCGGCGTAAAGGTGACCCAGTGATGTTGCGTCAGCGCCTGTGGCGAATCCGGCACCCCGTAGTTCGCCAGGTAGGCCGGGGAGGCGCACAGCACTTCGCGGCAGCGCGCCAGCCGCGTGGAGACGTAGCTGGAGTCAGCCAGCGCGCCGCCGCGTATCGCCAGATCGATGCGTTGCGCGATGAGGTCTATTCTCTCATCGTGGATTTCCAACCGCAGCGTGATGCGCGGGTGTTCGTCGAGGAAGCTCTGCAGCGCCGGCACCAGATAATGGGTGGCGAATTCGGTCGAGGTGGCGACGCGCAGTTCACCGACCAGCTCGCCGCGCAGCGCGGCGATCCGCTGTTGCCCGCGCTCGGCGGCGTGGATCATCAGCAGACAATCTTCATAAAAGCACAATCCGGCTTCGGTCAGGCTCAATGAGCGCGTCGATCGCAACAGTAATTGAATACCCAGATGTTCCTCCAGCTGGCGAATATGCTGGCTGACGGCCGATGTCGTCATGCCCAATTCTTTTGCCGCCATGCTGAATGCGCCACAATCGACCACTTTTGAGAAAATGGCCATGCGTTTTAAAATATTGCTCATAGTTTGTTAAGCACAACTTAACCTAGATTGTGAGTTATACGGGCTAATAATATAGCACCATCTTTCCTATATTGCCTGAAGCATATAAACGCCGGGCTGATTATTATTTTGCATGCGCTTTATCTCTTTTTGATAAATCTTATTGCGCTTGCCAATAATACACCCGCGCCACATCGCAACAGGAGCTCATTGTGGATAGCGCACAGAAAAAAGAAGAGATAGCATTAAAAATCCTACGTGAATTATTGCAATATCGACGTCGCCTCATCGCCGACGATGCTTCTCTGGCTGAAGAGGAGCGGCAGGTCACTCAGGTGCAATTGCCGCGCATTCGGGCATTCATTGAAAACGACCAGCGCATCGAATTCGTGCTGCCGGCTTTTCCGACCAAGTCACCCAACGCCAATAAAGTGATAGGCGCGGTGCCGGACATGGCGGAGCGGCTGTCGCTGATCTTCCTCAACTCGCTGTGCCAGCGCATTCAACTCTATTACCCGCCGGGCGCGCATATCGTTATCTGTTCCGACGGCCACGTGTTCGGCGATCTGATCCGCGTCAGCGACGAAGCGATCAACCATTATCAACGTGAGATTGAAAGCCTGCTGCATGAAGTGGGCGCAACCCACCTGAGCGTGTTCAACCTCGGTGATGTCAAAGGCCTGGCGGAGCATACCGATGACTACGATCTGCTGCGCCGGCTGTTGGTGGACGGTTATGCCGAATCGGAAGAGGCGATCAAGCGCCAGCTGATGCAGGACGAGCAGGGATTAATGCTGTATCGCGCCATCACGCGCTTCTTGTATGAAGACAGCCTCCTGCCGGGCTACAGCGGTTCCAACGCCGCGCTGCAAAAAGACGCCAAACGGCGCGCCTGCGGCGTTATCCAGCGCAGCTGGGCCTGGGGCAACCTGCTGGCCCAGCATTTCCCGGCGGCGATCCGCCTGTCGATTCACCCGCAGCCGGCCGACAGCCTGAAGATAGGCATCCACATGATGCCGACCAAAGACGACTGGCTGACGCCGTGGCATGGCGTGGCGGCCAACGTGAACGGCCAGTTCGTGCTGATGAAGCGTAAAGACGCGCAGAGCCTGGACGGCGAGTTGGTTGAGATCCGCGGCACGCCGAGCCATTACCTGATCGAACAACCGCAGATGGCCTGAGGCCGCTGCATGCTTTTGCGCCCGAAATCCTGACGGGCGCCTTTTTGACGGCACGTTGCCGTGTGAGCAGCACATTCGATGCAAGGAGAATCACTATGAACAACCAACCGCTTAATTGCCACATTCAACCGAACACCCCGTTCGGCGCGATCCTGACGCCGCAGCATCCGGGGCAAAAGGTCAGCGAGCTGCCGGTGGCGGCGCTGCGAGCGCTGGCGCAGGAGCACCACTTGCTGGTGCTGCGCGGATTCGACTCCGGTTTCAGCGAGCCGGAAGTCCTGACTCGCTATGCCGAACAGTGGGGCGAGATCATGATGTGGCCGTTCGGTGCGGTGCTGGACGTGAAGGAACATCCGGACGCCAAGGATCATATCTTCGACAGCAGCTACGTCCCGCTGCATTGGGATGGCATGTATAAGCCGACCATCCCCGAGTTCCAGTTATTCCACTGCGTGGCGGCGCCGTCGCCGGACGAAGGCGGATGTACCACCTTCGTCGACACCACGCGCTTGCTGGCCAATGCGGACGAAGCGTTGCTGGAGCAGTGGCTGTCGGTGTCTATCACCTACCGCATCAAGCAGGTGGTGCATTACGGCGGCGAAGTCTGTTCGCCGCTGGTGGTGCAGCACCCGAACGGCAGAGGATTGATCATGCGCTACAATGAACCGCCGACGGAGGGAAAAAAATTCCTCAACCAGCACGCGCTGGAATATCACGGCGTGCCGGCGCAGCAGCAGGAACAGTTCCACCGTACTCTGCAGCAGCACCTGTACGATCCGCGTCACTATTATGCCCACCAGTGGCAACAGGGTGACGTGGTGGTCGCGGACAACTTCTCGCTGCTGCACGGTCGCGAGGGCTTTACCGCCCGTTCCGCGCGTCATTTGCAGCGCGTGCATATTCAAAGCAATCCGGTGTGCGCCAATCTGGCGCTGAAGCCGGCCAACGCAGAAGCTTAAAAGGAGCATTATGGCAAGGATACTGATGGCGGCGGTCGCCACTCCGGGGCACGTCTACCCGATGTTAGCCATCGCTCGCCACCTGATCGCCCAAGGGCATCAGGTGCGGGTGATGACCGGCGCGCTGTTCCGCGAACGCGCCGAAGCGGCTGGGGCGAGCTTCGTGCCGTTCGACGCGCAGGTGGACTTCGACTATCGCCACCTGGAGGAGCATTTCCCCGAGCGCGCCGCGCTGCCGCCGGGCAATGCGCAGATGGCGCTGGCGCTGAAAGATTTCTTCGCCGCGCCGATCCCACTGTTGGATCGTCAGCTGCGTGCGGCCATCGCCGCCGAAAAGACCGATCTGCTGATGGTGGAGAACTGCTTCTACGGCGTGCTGCCGCTGCTGCAGTCCGCCGAACGGCCGCCGGTCTTCGGGATCGGCGTCACGCCGCTGTCGTATTCTTCGCGCGACGCCATTTTCTATGGCCCGCGCATCCCGCCGGCGCTGCTGCCGCGGGCGCTGACCCGCGAGCAATTGGTGGATGAAGCGACGCGGGTGTTGCTTGATGAGGTGCAGCAAAGCTTTGATACCGCGCTGGTGCAAGCGGGTGGGCGGCCGCTGAATCGCCCGTTTACCGATGCGCTGATCGGCGGCTGCGAGCGTTTCCTGCAGTTGGCCACCACGGCGCTGGAATATGAGCGCGACGACCTGCCGAGCGGCGTGCGCTTCGTCGGGCCGCTGCGCAGCGGTGGTCAACCGGCCGCGGAAGAGGCGCTGTGGGAGGAGGACGATCGTCGGCCGCTGGTGATCGTGTCTCAGGGCACGTTGGCCAATGTCGATCTGCATCAGCTGATCGTGCCGACGCTGCAGGCGCTGGCGCATCTGCCGGTGCGGGTGTTGGCTACTACCGGCGGGCGGGCGACCGAAGGGCTGATGGACGCGTTGCCGGACAACGCCCGAGTGCGGGCGTTCATCTCCTTCGAACACTGGTTGCCGCAGGCGGCGCTCTTGATCACCAACGGCGGTTACGGCTCGATCAACTATGCGCTGGACAGCGGCGTGCCGCTGATTGTCGCCGGCACCGGCGAGGACAAGCTGGAGGCGGCCGCGCGCGTGGTGGCCGCCGGTTGCGGCATCAGCCTGCATACCAGCACGCCAAGCGCGGAACAAATACTGGCGGCAGCGACGCGCATTCTGCAACAGCCGATCTATCGCCGGCGCGCGGCGCTGGTGCAGGAGGACTATGCTCGCCACGATGCGCTGACGGCGATAGCCAACGAAGTGGCCGCCATTACCGCCTGACCACGCTGTGATCCTTTCCCCAGGCGCCGTTTTCGGCGCCTTTTTTCTGCATTTTTTTGCCATGGAAACTGCATGATTATGTACAATCGTCGCAGGCCGCCAAATCGGTTGAATGTTAATCTCACGACAGCGCCGCTGATGAAAGAAGCGCAATATCATAATTTTCTAATTATGAAATGAATCCTCTGGCGGCGCTGCAGCGGGGCAGTTACCCTGAATCGATAGGTTAATGGGATACGCGTTACATCAAGAAGAGAGCAAGCATGAAAGATTCACAAATCCGCATTGCGATTGCGGGCGCCGGCGGCCGGATGGGCCGTCAATTGATCCAGGCGGTGCAGCAGGCGGAAGGCGTGGTGTTGGGGGCGGCGCTGTCACGACCGGGATCGAGCCTGGTCGGCGTTGATGCCGGCGAGCTGGCGGGCATCGGCGCGCTGGGCGTCAAGGTGAGTGACAGTCTGGATAAAGTGGCGAGCGAGTTCGATATTTTGATCGACTTCACCCGCCCTGAAAGCACCCTGGGCTACCTGGAATTTTGCGTGGCGCACCACAAGGCGATGGTGATTGGCACCACCGGCTTCGATGACGCCGGCAAGCAGGCGATCCGCGCTGCGGCGCAGCACATCGGCATCGTGTTCGCCGCCAACTTCAGCGTCGGCGTCAACCTGGTGCTGAAACTGCTGGAGAAGGCCGCGCAGGTCATGGGCGACTATACCGATATCGAAATCGTTGAGGCGCACCACCGGCACAAAGTGGATGCGCCGTCGGGCACGGCGTTGGCCATGGGCGAAGCGATCGCCGGCGCGCTGGGGCGCGATCTGAAAAGCTGCGCGGTCTATGCGCGCGAAGGCCATACCGGCGAGCGCGATCCGAAGAGCATTGGCTTCGCCACCATTCGCGCCGGCGACATCGTCGGCGAGCACACCGCGATGTTCGCCGACATCGGTGAACGGGTGGAAATCACCCACAAGGCCTCCAGCCGCATGACTTTCGCCAGCGGCGCGGTGCGCGCGGCTTCCTGGCTTCGGAGTCGGGATAAAGGTCTGTTTGATATGCGAGATGTATTGAATTTGGACCAGTTATAATTGATTTGCATACCATCGTGATGTGGTTGTATTGGTCATAATGCTATGATAATCGGGCAATAATTTTATTGTCCTTTTTTTTAACATGATAAATATCATGTTGGATTTGTTTTATTGTCAAAGATGTTATTTATCTATATTTACTTTGCTAATCATCTCCTTTTTTTCCACTCTCGGCTTTTTTAGCGTCTTTTTTGTTCCATTCCGGCGCCGTTTTCCGTCATTCTTCCCCGCAACCGTTTTCCAGTCCCGGTTTTCTGTGTTTTTATCGGCGCTCAAGCCGCATGCGCGCCGAGAACTGCAAAAATAAAACAAAAAACGGCAGTTTGGGTAGACAAGCCAGGCACTCATCATTAAAATGCGCCCAATTTGCCAAAAATTGGCCTCGCGGACGGTTTTTGCATTGATTTAGATCGCGATATCTGAATTAATATGCAAATATTGTGATTGATTATTCCTCGGAGGATGTTTTGATAAAGTCAGCGCTATTGGTTCTGGAAGACGGAACCCAATTCCACGGTCGGGCCATCGGGGCAGAGGGAACGGCAGTGGGGGAAGTGGTCTTCAATACGTCGATGACCGGTTATCAAGAAATCCTCACTGATCCTTCCTATTCCCGCCAGATCGTTACTCTTACTTATCCTCATATCGGCAATGTCGGCACCAATGCTTCCGACGAAGAATCCTCCGCAGTACACGCCCAAGGCCTCGTCATTCGTGACCTCCCGCTGATCGCCAGCAACTACCGCAGTGAAGAAAGCCTGTCCGACTACCTCAAGCGTCACAACATCGTGGCGATCTCCGATATCGATACCCGTAAGTTGACTCGCCTGCTGCGCGAAAAAGGCGCCCAGAACGGCTGCATCGTCGCCGCCGATTCGCCGGATGCCGCGCTGGCTCTGGCCAAGGCGCAAGGTTTCCCGGGGTTGAAGGGCATGGATTTGGCGAAAGAGGTCACCACTCAAGAGGCCTACAGCTGGCAGCAAGGCAGCTGGACGCTTGAAGGCGACCTGCCGGAAGCCAAAACCGCCGCGGAACTGCCGTTCCACGTGGTGGCTTACGACTACGGCGCCAAGCGCAACATCCTGCGCATGCTGGTGGATCGCGGTTGCCGCCTGACCGTGGTGCCGGCGCAGACCCCGGCCGACGAGGTGCTGAAAATGAATCCGGCCGGCATCTTCCTGTCCAACGGCCCGGGCGACCCGGAGCCGTGCGACTACGCCATCGCCGCCATCAAGCAGTTCCTGGAAACCGACATTCCGGTATTCGGCATCTGTCTGGGTCACCAGCTGCTGGCGCTGGCCAGCGGGGCGAAAACCATGAAGATGAAGCTCGGCCACCACGGCGGCAACCACCCGGTGAAGGATCTGGACAACAACACGGTGATGATCACCGCGCAGAACCACGGCTTCGCCGTCGATGAAAACGACCTGCCGGCGAATCTGCGCGTGACGCACAAATCGCTGTTCGACCACACGGTGCAGGGCATTCACCGCACCGACAAGGCGGCGTTCAGCTTCCAGGGGCACCCGGAAGCCAGCCCAGGCCCGCACGACGCCGCGCCGCTGTTCGATCACTTTATCGAACTGATTGAGACTTACCGTTCTAACGCCAAATAATCAGGAGCAGTAAAAAATGCCAAAACGTACAGACATAAAAAGCATCCTGATCCTCGGCGCTGGCCCGATTGTTATCGGCCAGGCGTGTGAGTTCGACTACTCGGGCGCCCAGGCGTGTAAAGCGCTGCGCGAAGAGGGTTACCGCGTCATTCTGGTCAACTCCAACCCGGCGACCATCATGACCGACCCGGAAATGGCCGATGCGACCTACATTGAGCCGATCCACTGGGAAGTGGTGCGCAAGATCATCGAAAAAGAGCGTCCGGATGCGGTTCTGCCGACCATGGGCGGCCAGACGGCGCTGAACTGCGCGCTGGAGCTGGAGCGTCAGGGCGTGCTGGCCGAGTTCGGCGTCACCATGATCGGCGCAACTGCCGATGCCATCGACAAGGCCGAAGACCGCCGCCGTTTCGACGTGGCGATGAAGAAAATCGGTTTGGATACCGCGCGTTCCGGCATCGCGCACACCATGGAAGAAGCGCTGGCGGTAGCCGCTGACGTCGGCTTCCCGTGCATCATCCGTCCTTCCTTTACCATGGGCGGCACCGGCGGCGGCATCGCCTACAACCGCGAAGAGTTCGAAGAGATCTGCGAACGCGGTCTGGACCTGTCGCCGACCAACGAGCTGCTGATCGACGAATCGCTGATCGGTTGGAAAGAATACGAGATGGAAGTGGTGCGTGATAAGAACGACAACTGCATCATCGTTTGCTCCATCGAAAACTTCGACGCCATGGGCATCCACACCGGCGACTCGATCACCGTTGCGCCGGCCCAGACCCTGACCGATAAGGAATACCAAATCATGCGCAACGCCTCGATGGCGGTGCTGCGTGAGATCGGCGTTGAAACCGGCGGCTCCAACGTGCAGTTCTCGGTTAACCCGAAAACCGGCCGCCTGATTGTCATCGAGATGAACCCGCGCGTGTCGCGCTCTTCGGCGCTGGCGTCGAAAGCCACCGGCTTCCCGATCGCCAAGATCGCCGCCAAACTGGCGGTGGGCTATACCCTCGATGAGCTGATGAACGACATCACCGGCGGCCGCACCCCGGCGTCGTTCGAGCCGTCCATCGACTACGTCGTGACCAAGATCCCGCGCTTCAACTTCGAGAAGTTCGCCGGCGCCAACGATCGCCTGACTACCCAGATGAAGTCGGTCGGCGAAGTGATGGCCATCGGCCGCACTCAGCAAGAGTCGCTGCAGAAAGCGCTGCGCGGTCTGGAAGTGGGCGCCACCGGCTTCGATCCGAAAGTGAGCCTGGACGATCCGGAAGCGCTGACCAAAATCCGCCGCGAGCTGAAAGACGCCGGTTCCGACCGCATCTGGTACATCGCCGACGCCTTCCGCGCCGGTCTGTCGGTCGACGGCGTCTTCAACCTGACCAACGTCGATCGCTGGTTCCTGGTGCAGATTGAAGAGCTGGTGCGCCTGGAAGAGCAGGTAGCCGAAGCGGGCATCAACGGCCTGGACAAAGACTTCCTGCGCACGTTGAAGCGCAAGGGCTTCGCCGATGCGCGTCTGGCCAAGCTGGCCGGCGTCGCCGAGAGCGAAATTCGCAAGCTGCGCCACAGCCACGGCCTGCATCCGGTGTACAAGCGCGTGGATACCTGCGCGGCGGAATTCGCTACCGACACCGCCTACATGTACTCCACCTATGAAGAAGAGTGCGAGTCCAACCCGACCAACGACCGGCCGAAAGTGATGGTGCTGGGCGGCGGGCCGAACCGTATCGGTCAGGGCATCGAGTTCGACTACTGCTGCGTGCACGCTTCGCTGGCGCTGCGTGAAGACGGCTACGAGACCATCATGGTCAACTGCAACCCGGAAACCGTCTCCACCGACTACGACACCTCGGACCGCCTGTACTTTGAGCCGGTGACCCTGGAAGACGTGCTGGAAATCGTGCGCATCGAGAAACCGAAAGGCGTTATCGTGCAGTACGGCGGCCAGACCCCGCTGAAGCTGGCGCGCGAGCTGGAAGCCGCAGGCGTGCCGATCATCGGCACCAGCCCGGACGCCATCGACCGTGCCGAAGACCGCGAACGCTTCCAGCAGGCGGTCAACCGCCTGGGCCTGAAGCAGCCGGCCAACGCCACCGTCACCGCCATCGAGCAGGCGGTCGAGAAGGCGGCGGGCATCGGTTATCCGCTGGTGGTGCGTCCTTCCTACGTGCTGGGCGGCCGGGCGATGGAAATCGTCTATGACGAAACCGACCTGCGCCGCTACTTCCAGACCGCGGTCAGCGTGTCCAACGATGCGCCGGTGTTGCTGGACCGCTTCCTGGACGACGCGGTGGAAGTGGACGTCGATGCTATCTGCGACGGCGAGCGCGTGCTGATTGGCGGCATCATGGAGCACATCGAGCAGGCGGGCGTGCACTCCGGCGACTCCGCGTGTTCGCTGCCGGCGTACACCCTGAGCCAGGAAATTCAGGACGTGATGCGTCGCCAGGTGGAAAAACTGGCGTTCGAGCTGCAGGTGCGCGGCCTGATGAACGTGCAGTTCGCGGTGAAGGACAACGAAGTTTACCTGATTGAAGTCAACCCGCGCGCCGCGCGTACCGTGCCGTTCGTGTCCAAAGCGACCGGCGTGCCGCTGGCCAAAGTGGCCGCGCGCGTGATGGCGGGCAAAACGCTGGTTGAACAGGGCGTGACCGAAGAGATCATCCCGCCGTACTACTCGGTGAAAGAAGTGGTGCTGCCGTTCAACAAATTCCCGGGCGTCGACCCGATTTTGGGGCCGGAAATGCGCTCTACCGGGGAAGTGATGGGCGTGGGCCGCACCTTCGCGGAAGCTTTCTCCAAAGCGATGCTGGGCAGCAACTCGGGCATGAAGAAACAGGGCCGCGCGCTGCTGTCGGTGCGCGAAGGCGACAAGGCTCGCGTGGTCGATTTGGCCGCCAGCCTGCTGAAGCAGGGCTTTGAGCTGGACGCGACCCACGGCACCGCGGTGGTGCTGGGCGAAGCGGGCATCAACCCGCGCCTGGTCAACAAGGTGCACGAAGGGCGTCCGCACATTCAGGACCGTATCAAGAACGGCGAGTACACCTACATCGTCAACACCACGGCAGGCCGTCAGGCGATTGAGGACTCCAAGCTGATTCGCCGCAGCGCCCTGCAGTACAAGGTGCACTACGACACTACGCTGAACGGCGGCTTCGCCACCGCGATGGCGCTGAAAGCGGATCCGACCGAGCAGGTTACATCGGTGCAGGAAATGCACGCGCGTATTGGTAAGTAACCGCGCGAGAACGCTACGCCAGGGCGCTGCAGATGCAGCGCCCTTTTTTATTCAGTGAATTTGTAGGCTGGCGTTAAAAATTTCCGCTATCAATCAGTGGGCAAACTGTCACTCTGTGTGATTGGTATATGCTTGGTGTATTGGCAAGGAACGAAGGAACGACGATAACAATGATTCTGATAATTTATGCTCACCCGTATCCCCGGCATTCGCATGCCAATCACCGCCTGCTGCAGGCGGTGAGGGATCTTCCCGAGGTGGAGGTGCGCTCGCTGTATGAGCTGTACCCCGATTTCAATATCGATATCAACGCCGAGCAACAGGCGCTGGAGCGCGCCGACATGGTGGTGCTGCAGCATCCGATGCAGTGGTACAGCTTCCCGCCGCTGTTGAAGCTGTGGATCGACAAAGTGCTGGAGCACGGCTGGGCCTATGGCCACGACGGCAACGCGCTGGTGGGCAAAGACTGCCTGTGGGCGGTGACCAGCGGCGGTGACGAGCACCATTTCGAACTGGGCGATTTTCCCAACTTCGCCGCGCTGGCGCAGCCGCTGCAGGCCACGGCGATTTATTGCGGCATGAACTGGCAGCCGTACTTCGCCCTGCACAACACCTTTACCTGCAACGAACCGGCGCTAATCGCCGCCGGCGAAGCCTACCGGCAGCGGTTGGTCGACTATCTGATGGAACATGCCGAAGCGGAAACCAGGGAGGCCAGCCATGGATAACCACCACATGATGATCGAGGGGCTGATCTATCTCGGTTCCGCCGCGCTGTTCGTGCCGATTGCGGTGCGCCTGGGGCTGGGTTCGGTGCTCGGTTACCTGATCGCCGGCTGCATTATCGGCCCCTGGGGGCTGAAGCTGGTGTCGGATGCCGAGTCTATCCTGACCTTCGCCGAGATCGGCGTGGTACTGATGCTGTTTATCATCGGCCTGGAGCTGGATCCCAAACGGCTGTGGACGCTGCGCGCCTCGGTGTTCGGCGGCGGCAGCATTCAGATGGTGGGCTGCGGCCTGGCGCTGAGCGCCTTCTGCTACTTCCTCGGCCTCAACTGGAAGGTGGCGCTGCTGATCGGTTTGACGCTGGCGCTCTCATCGACCGCCATCGCCATGCAGGCGATGAGCGAACGCAATTTGACGCCGTCGCCGATCGGCCGCAGCGCGTTTGCGGTGCTGCTGTTCCAGGATATCGCGGCGATCCCGCTGGTGGCGATGATCCCGCTGCTGGCCAGCAGCGGCGCCACCACGACGCTGGGCGCTTTCGTACTGTCGGCGGCCAAAGTGGTGGGCGCGTTGACGATGGTGGTGCTGCTTGGCCGCTACGTCACCCGCCCGCTGCTGCACTTCGTCGCCCGTTCGGGCATGCGCGAGGTGTTCAGCGCCGTGGCGCTATTCCTGGTGTTCGGCTTTGGCATCCTGCTGGAGATGGCCGGGTTGTCGATGGCGATGGGGGCGTTCCTCGCCGGGGTGCTGCTGGCGAGCTCGGAATACCGCCACGCGCTGGAGAGCGATATTCAGCCGTTCAAAGGGTTGCTGCTGGGGCTGTTTTTCATCGGCGTCGGCATGTCGATCGACTTCGGCACGCTGTTCCATCATCCGTTGCTGATCGCCTCGTTGCTGCTGGGCTTTATGCTGATCAAGGCGGCGTTGCTGTGGCTGATCGGCCCGCTGCTCGGGGTGCCGAAGCGCCAGCGCGGCCTGTTCGCCATTCTGCTGGGGCAGGGCAGTGAGTTCGCCTTCGTGATCTTCAGCGCCGCGCAGCTGGCCGGCGTCTTGCCGGTTGAATGGGCCAAGTCGCTGACGCTGGCGGTGGCGCTGTCGATGGCGGCCACCCCGCTGCTGTTGGTGATCGCCGCGCAGCTGGAAAAAAATGCGCCGAAAGAGGATCGCCCGGCTGATGTCATTGATGACGAGAACGCCAGCGTGATCATCGCCGGCTTCGGCCGTTTCGGCCAGATCGCCGGTCGTTTACTGTTGGCCAACGGCGTGCACACCGTGGTACTGGATCACGATCCGGACCATATCGAAACGCTGCGTAAATTCGACACCAAGGTGTTCTACGGCGACGCCACGCGCGCCGATCTGCTGGAGGCGGCCGGCGCCGCTCACGCCAAGGTGCTGATCAACGCCATCGACGATGTGGAGGACAGCCTGGCGTTAACCGAGCTGGCCAGGCAGCACTTCCCGCATCTGAAAGTGGTGGCGCGGGCGCGCGACGTCGATCATTGGTATCAGTTGCGGCAGTTGGGGGTGGAAAAACCGGAGCGCGAAACCTTCGAAAGCTCGCTGCGCGTCGGCCGTGAAACGCTGGAGCTGCTGGGGCTGGACGCCTATGAGGCGCGCGAGAAAGCGGACACTTTCCGTCGCTATAACCTGAAGATGCTGGAAGATACGCTGGATAATTACCAGGATACTGAATTCCGTATCGCCAGCCTGCAGCGGGCCAAGGAGATGCTCAGCGCGGCCATCGAGCAGGATCAGAATCGGCTGGCGCGGGTGCAGCAGACCGGCTGGCGCGGCAGTATCGACGGCAAGGCGCCGGAAGACGAAGTGGTGGAAGCCAAAGGATAAGGGGAGGGGCGCCGTGATGGCGCCCCTTTTTTGCTTAGCTCAGCGCGACCTTGATGCCTAAGGCGATCAACATGCCGCCCAGCAATTTGTCGACGATCTTCTGCGTCTTTTCCAGCCCGCGGCGCACCGGCCCGCTCTGGATCAAAAACACCAGCAGCGGCCACCAGATGACCGACAGGCCGAGAATAATCCCCGCGTACCACAGCTTGTCACCCAGACCGGAATCGATCTGCAACACCTGGGTGAAGACCGCCAGGAAGAACAGGGTGGCTTTCGGGTTCAGCAGATTGCACAGGTAGCCTTGCGCAAAGGCGCTCTTCAGGCTGACCTGTTGCTGCGGCAGATTGCTGACGTTCATTTTGCCGCCGCCGCGCGACAGCAGCGCCTGGATGCCGATCCACACCAGATAGACCGCCCCGGCGTATTTCAGCAGGTTGAACAGCCACGGTGTGGTGGTGATCACCACCGCCAGCCCGGCGACGCAGTAGGACATGTGGGTGGCGACGCCGCAGATCACGCCGAAGGCGGTCATCATGGCGGCCAGACGCGGGTAGCGGGCGGCGTTTTTGATCACCAGGAAAAAATCCGGGCCGGGGGAAAGCATGCCGAGGGCGGCAATGCCGGCGACGAACAGTGAAGTTTCAAGCATGGGAGGCGTCTCGCGCAAAAGGCAGCATGTTGGCGATAATAACGCCGCTTCCTCTGATGCGCATCAACCCAATGAGGTATTGTTAGGCTCTATGATAATAATTCATCTATCGCCAGCGACGGAGCACCATGCAGCAGACTACCGCCACAGACAGGCCGGAACCGCACCGGCAACAGCGTGAAATCACCCGCTTGTGCATTCAATGCGCGCTGCTGCTGTTGCAGCACGGCGCCGAGAGCACGGTGGTGGAGCAGTTGTCCACCCGCCTGGGGTTGGCGCTGGGGATGGACAGCGTGGAAAGTTCAATCTCCGCCAATGCGGTGGTGTTGACCACCCTCAGCCACGGCGCCTGCCTGACCACGACCCGCAAGAATGTCGATCGCGGCATCAATATGCAGGTGGTGACGGAAGTGCAGCATATCGTGATCCTCGCCGAGCATCATCTGGCGGATACGCACGACGTGGCGCGGCGCTTCGAAAAGATCCGGCCGCTGCGCTATCCGCGCTGGCTGGTGGTGCTGATGGTGGGGTTGTCCTGCGGGTGTTTCAGCATGCTCAACGGCGGCGGCGGCGACGCCTTCCTGGTGACTTTTATCGCCAGCGGCGCGGCGATGCTGGTGCGCCAGATCCTCACCGCCCGCCATATGAATCCGCTGATCAATTTTTGCCTGACGGCGTTTGTCGCGACGTCGATATCCGGGCTGCTGCTGCGCCTGCCGGTGTTTAAAGAGACCTCGAGCGTGGCGATGGCCGCCAGCGTGCTGCTGCTGGTGCCGGGCTTCCCGCTGATCAACGCGGTGGCCGACATGTTCAAGGGGCACGTCAACACCGGGCTGGCGCGCTGGGCGATGGCCAGCCTGTTGACGCTGGCGACCTGTATCGGCGTGGTGATGGCGATGTCGCTGTGGGATCTGCGGGGGTGGTCATGAGTCTGCTGTGGGCATTGTTGCAGGAGATGCTGTTGGCGGCGGTGCCGGCGCTGGGCTTCGCCATGGTGTTCAACGTGCCGCTGCGCGCGCTGCGCTATTGCGCGTTGCTCGGTGCAATCGGGCGCGGCTCGCGCATGCTGATGATGCACGTGGGCATGAACATCGAGTGGGCGTCGCTGCTGGCGGCGATCCTGATCGGCATCATCGGTATCTATTGGTCGCGCTGGCTGTTGGCGCATCCGAAGGTGTTCACCGTGGCGGCGGTGATCCCGATGTTCCCCGGCATTTCCGCCTATACCGCGATGATAACTGTGGTGGAGATCTCGCATCTGGGCTACAGCGAGGCTTTGATGGAGACCATGATCACCAACTTCCTCAAGGCCAGTTTCATCGTCGGCGCGTTGTCGATCGGCCTGTCGTTACCGGGTCTGTGGTTGTACCGCAAACGCCCCGGCGTGTGAAATTCCCCGGCAAAAGAACGTTGGTTATTAGATATGCTGATAAGAGCTATCTTATATATTCATCTTGCTTGATTAGCCTATCGACGGCACTCAGGCCTTTACGTATAGTGTCACCAATTTTGCTGCCTACACAGGGTTAAACAATGATTATCAGCCTGATCGCTGCCTTGGCGGCGGATCGCGTTATTGGCATGGAAAACGCCATGCCGTGGCACCTGCCGGCGGACCTTGCGTGGTTTAAACGCAACACGTTGAATAAGCCGGTTATTATGGGCCGCAAGACCTTCGAGTCCATCGGCCGCCCGCTGCCGGGCCGTCACAATATCGTTTTGAGCAGCCGCCCGGGCAATGCCGCCGGGGTGACCTGGGTGACCTCGCTGGATGAGGCGCTGGCCGCCGCGGGTGAGGTGGAAGAAGTAATGGTGATCGGCGGTGGGCGCATCTATACCCAGTTGCTGCCGCGCGCCGATCGCCTGTACCTGACACACATCGACGCCGAAGTCGGCGGCGATACTCACTTCCC
Organism: Serratia ureilytica; assembly: GCF_017309605.1. NCBI lineage: Bacteria > Pseudomonadati > Pseudomonadota > Gammaproteobacteria > Enterobacterales > Yersiniaceae > Serratia > Serratia ureilytica. Next base: position 4,349,687 of record NZ_CP071320.1, on the reverse strand, counting down.
GGATTACGAGCCGGACGAGTGGGAAACCACGTTCAGCGAATTCCACGACGCCGACGATCTGAACTCGCACAGCTACTGCTTCGAAATCCTGCAGCGCCGCTGATCTCAGCGCGTTAGCCAGTCATCCCCGGGGGCGCAAGCAATTGCGCCCCCGGTCTTTTTGCGCCGGTCATTCGTAACCTTTCCGTCACATTACCTGATTAGTATGAAGCCCAACTCCGAGCGCCACGGCAACTCTGGTGAATCTTGACCGCGGCGCCATAACTAAAAAGGTAACCACGTTATGACCAAGCAAATTGAGCAATTAGACGCCGACCGCCTGATCGATCCCACTCGCCGCAAGCTGCTGCTTGGCAGCGCCGGCGCCGTCGGCCTGGCCGGTTTTCTCGGCGGCGGCATCTGGTCGGTCTCCACCGAGGCGTTAGCCGAGGATCTGCCGCCGAACACGCTGCTGGGCTTCCGGGGCATCGCCGCGTCTACCGCCGATGAAGTGACGATAGCGCCGGGCTACCGCGCCGAGGTACTGATCTCCTGGGGCGAGCCGCTGGTGGACGGCGCGCCGGCCTTCGATCCGCAGGGCAACAACAGCGCCGCCGATCAGGAAAAACAGTTTGGCGACAACAACGATGGCATGAGCTTTTTCCCTATCGATGACAATCACGGCGTGATGGCCATCAATAACGAATACGTTAACGAGCAGTACCTGTTCGCCCACGGCGGCGCCAAGGCCACCAGCCTGGAAGAGGTGCGCAAATCGCAGGCGGCGCACGGCGTCTCCATTGTCGCGGTCAAGCGGCTCGGCGACGGCCAGCGCTGGGAGGTGGAGCGCCCGTCGCGCTATAACCGCCGCATCACCGCCAACAGCGAGATGCAATTCAGCGGCCCGGCCGCCGGACATCCGTTGTTGCAGACCGCCGCCGATCCGAGCGGCCGCAAGGTGCTGGGCACCTTCGGCAACTGCGCCAACGGCAAGACGCCGTGGGGCACCTACCTGACCTGCGAGGAAAACTTCGACACCTATTTCGGCACCCGTCAGGCCGATTATCGAACCACGCCGGAACAGAAGCGCTACACGCTGAAGGTCAGCGAACCGGAACGCAACTGGCCGGACTATGACGAGCGTTTTGATGTGGCGAAGAATCCCAACGAATTCAACCGTCACGGCTGGATTGTCGAGATCGATCCGTTGAATCCGACCTCGACGCCCATCAAGCACACCGCGCTCGGCCGTTTCAAACATGAAAACGCGGCGGTGACCGTGGCCAAAGACGGCCGTCTGGTGGTGTATATGGGCGACGACGAGCGCGGCGAACATATCTATAAGTACGTCTCCAAAGGCGTGGTCGACGCCGCCAATCCGGCCAACAATCGTACGCTGCTGGATGAGGGGACGCTGTACGTGGCGCAGTTCGACGGCGATGAAGCCGGCACGCCGCTGAAGGGCAAAGGGCGCTGGATTGCGCTTGAGTTCGGCAAGAACGGCCTGACGCCGGAGAACGGTTTCCGCGATGAGGCCGAAGTGCTGATCTTCGCCCGCAAGGCGGCGCAGCAGGTCGGCGCCACCAAAATGGATCGCCCGGAGTGGATCGCGGTAAACCCGCATGACGGGCGCGCGTACTGCACGTTAACCAACAACAGCAAGCGCGGCGAGGAAGGGATGCCGTTGAACGCCGCCAACCCGCGACCGAACAATATCTACGGCCAAATCATTCGCTGGGACGAGGGCGGCGACGCCACCGCCGACGCCTTCGCCTGGGACATCTATGCGCTGTGCGGCAACCCGATTGCCCACCCCGAAGGCGTCAACCGCGGCACGCCGAACATCACGGCGGAAAACACCTTCAACAGCCCGGACGGGCTGGGCTTCGATCGCGCCGGCCGTCTGTGGATCCTCACCGACGGCAAGTACAGCAACAAGGGCGATTACGTCGGGCAGGGCAACAACCAGATGCTGGTGGGCGATCCGGTCAGCGGCGAGATCCGCCGTTTCATGGTGGGGCCGAAGTCCTGCGAACTGACCGGCATCACCTTCACCCCGGACTACAAGACGATGTTCGTCAACGTACAGCATCCCGGAGAAGAAGGCGATTCGCACTTCCCGAACAACAGCCCGCGCCCGCGTTCATCGGTGTTGATGATCACGCGTGAAGATGGCGGAGTGATTGGGGCGTAAGGCGGCAATACAGAACAAAGGCGGCCACCGGGCCGCCTTTATCGTTTCAGGATGCGGCTAATCTGCCGGCGTGGTCAGGCGCTTCGCCGCGATTGGCGGGCTGCGTGAAGTAACGGCGATCTTCCCAGCGCAGCATCGTCAGATCGCCGCCCCAGCAGCAGCCGGTATCCAGCCCGATCACGCCCTCCGGCGTGCCCTTGCCTTCCAGCGAGGCCCAGTGGCCGAAGATGATGGTGTATTCCGGGTCCACCAGGCGCGGCAGCTCGAACCACGGTTTCAACGGCGCCGGCGCGCTGCCCGGCGCATCTTTGCAGATCATGTCGAGCTGGCCGTTGGGGAAGCAGTAGCGCATGCGCGTCAGCGCATTGGTGCTGAAACGCAGGCGCGCCAGGCCGCTCAGCTCCGGCGCCCAGTTGTTCGGCATGTCGCCGTACATGGCGTCGAGGAACAGCGGATAGCTGTCGCTGCTCAATACCGCCTCCACTTCGCGAGCGCACATTTTTGCGGTGTCGATGTCCCACTGCGGGGTGATGCCGGCGTGGGCCATCACCAGCTTTTGCTCATCATCCACCTGCAGCACCGGTTGGCGGCGCAGCCAGTTGATCAGCTCGTCGGCGTCCGGCGCTTCCAGCAGCGGCGTGATGCGATCTTTGGGTTTGTTGCGGCTGATGCCGGCGTAAACCGCCAGCAGGTGCAGATCGTGGTTGCCCAGCACCATGCGCACCGCCGGGCCGAGCGAGCGCACATAGCGCAGCACGTCCAGCGAGGCGGGGCCGCGCGCCACCAGATCGCCGGTCAGCCACAGTTGATCGCGCTCGGGATCGAACGCAACCTGAGCCAGCAGCGACTTCAGTTCATCGAAACAGCCGTGAACGTCGCCGATAAGGTATGTCGACATAATTAATGGATCAGCGTTGGAATGGCTAAGCGGAACACGGGAATAGCGGTGCGGAACGGCTGACCCTGATGGTCAACCATTTCGTAATGGCCTTCCATGGTGCCCAGCGGTGTTTCCAGAATGGCGCCGCTGGTGTACTGAAACTCTCCACCGGGCGGAATGACGGGCTGTTCGCCGATCACGCCTTCGCCCTGGACTTCGGTTTGGCGGCCGTTGCTGTTGGTGATCAGCCAGTAACGGCCCAGCAGTTGCACGTTGGTCCGCCCCAGATTGCGGATGGTAATGGTATAGGCGAAGACGTAACGCTCTTCTTCAGGGATCGACTGTGATTCCACATAGATGCTCTGAACCTGAATACACACGCGGGGCGAATCAATCATGACAACAACTCCTTATTGCTGCGGCGCCGGATTGGCTGACAGCCAGTTCGCCAGCTTGCAGTACTGCGCCACAGAAATATTCTCTGCTCTGAGCGAAGGATCGACGCCCAGCTCCGTCAGCTGCTCCGGCGTGAACAGATCGCCCAGGCTATTGCGGATGGTTTTCCGCCGCTGGTTGAACGCCTGCGTGGTGATGCGGCTCAGCATGCGCACGTCGCCCACCGGGTTCGGCAGCTCGGTGTGCGGGACCAGGCGCACCACGGCGGAATCGACCTTCGGCGGCGGCGCGAACGCGGTCGGCGGCACTTCCAGCACCGGGATGACGTTGCAGTAGTACTGCGCCATCACGGTTAAACGCCCGTAGGCCTTGCTGTTAGGGCCGGCCACCAGACGGTTGACCACCTCTTTCTGCAACATAAAGTGCATGTCGCGGATTGCCTGAGTATAGCTGAAAAGGTGGAACATCAGCGGCGTCGAAATATTGTACGGCAGGTTACCAAATACGCGCAGCGGTTGGCCAGCCTCCTCGGCCAGTTCGGCGAAATTCACCGTCATGGCGTCCTGCTGGCGGATGGTCAGCTTGTCTTTCAGCTGCGGGTGATTCTCCAGCCGAGTGGCCAGATCGCGGTCCAGTTCGATCACCGTCATGCGGTCCATGCGTGCGCCGACCGGCTCGGTCAGGGCGCCGAGGCCGGGGCCGATCTCGACCACCGCTTCGCCCGGCTGCGGGTGAATGGCGGAGACAATGCTATCGATGACAAACTGATCGGTTAAAAAGTTTTGTCCAAAGCGTTTGCGGGCAAAGTGCCCTTGGTGGACTCTGTTATTCATTACAATTAATTATCATTTTAATGGCGAGATTCAGGGCCGTTTGGAAACTGCCGACATCGGCGGTGCCGGTGCCGGCCAGTTCCAGAGCGGTACCGTGGTCGACCGAGGTGCGTATGAAAGGCAAACCGAGGGTGATATTCACCGCGCGGCCGAACCCTTGGTATTTTAGCACCGGCAGCCCCTGATCGTGATACATCGCCAGCACCGCATCGGCATCTTGCAGATATTTGGGCTGGAACAGGGTGTCCGCCGGCAGCGGGCCGACAAGATGGATACCGTCAGCGCGCAGCGCTTCGAGCGCCGGGATGATGGTGTCTATCTCTTCGCGCCCCATATGGCCGCCTTCCCCGGCGTGGGGATTCAGACCGCAGACGTAAATGTGCGGCTGGGCGATGCCAAATTTGGTTTTCAGATCGTGGTCGAGGATGCGAATGACTTCGAACAGGCTCTGCTGCGTGATGGCGCCCGGCACCGCCAGCAGCGGCAGGTGGGTGGTCGCCAGCGCCACGCGCAGCTCTTCGGTCGCGAGCATCATCACCACGCGATCGCAGCGGCTGCGATCGGCAAAGAATTCGGTATGGCCGATAAACGGCACGCCGGCGTCGTTGATCACGCCCTTGTTCACCGGGCCGGTGATCAGCGCAGCGAATTCGCCGTTCAGGCAACCGTCGCAGGCGCGTGCCAGGGTTTCCACCACGTAGGCGCTGTTGCCGACGTTCAGTTCACCGGCGGTAACCGGCTGAGCGAGCGGCACCGGCAGCACGGTCAGCGTGCCGGCGCGTTGCGCCTCGGCCGGCTGCTGCGGCTGGTAGTCGCGCAGCGTCAGCGGCAGGCCCAAACGCTTGGCGCGTTCAAGCAACAGGGCCGGATCGGCGCACACCACCAGCTCAACAGGCCAATCCTGCTGCGCCAGGGCGGCTACCAAATCTGGCCCCACCCCGGCGGGTTCGCCGGGGGTAATGACGACGCGTTTATTGCTGCGCATCGCTGCCATCGAGGATCTTCACGTAAGCCTGGGCGCGCTGTTCCTGCATCCAGGTCTGCGCCTCTTCGGCGAACTTACGGTTGAACAGCATGCGGTAAGCGCGATCTTTCTGCGCGGCGTCGGTCTTATCCACCTGACGGGTATCCAGCAGCTGAATCAGGTGCCAACCGAAGGAAGAGTGCACCGGCGCGCTGATCTCACCTTTGCTCAGCTTCAGCAACGCATCGCGGAAGGCGGGATCGTAGATGTCCGGAGAAGCCCAGCCCAGATCGCCGCCCTGCATGGCGGAACCCGGATCCTGCGACAGCTGTTTGGCTTCGTCGGCGAATTTGGCGCGGCCGCTCTTGATCGCTTCCGCCACGGATTGCAGTTTGGCGCGCGCCTGGTCGTCGGTCAGCACCACCGAAGGTTTCAGCAGGATGTGACGGGCGTGCACTTCGGTGACCGACACCGACTGGCTGGCGCCGCGGATGTCGTTGACTTTCAGGATGTGGAAGCCGACGCCGGAACGGATTGGGCCGACGACGTCACCTTTCTTGGCGCTGACCAGGCGTTCAGCGAACAGGGTCGGGATCTCTTGCAGCTTGCCCCAGCCCATGTTGCCGCCTTTCAGCGCCTGAGAGTCGGCGGAGTAAGTGATCGCCAGCTTGCCGAAGTCGGCGCCGCTGTTGATCTCGCCCACCAGGCGTTTGGCCAGCTCTTCGGCTTTGTCGACCTGCTGCTGCGACGGGTTCTCCGGCAGCGGGATCAGGATGTGGCTGATGTTCATTTCGGTGTCGCTGCCGTTCTGCGCGCCCACCTGTTTGGCCAGCGCGTCCACTTCCTGCGGCAGGATGGTGACGCGGCGGCGCACTTCGTTGTTGCGCACTTCGGAGATCAGCATCTCTTTGCGGATCTGCGCGCGGTAGGTGTTGTAGTTCAGCCCTTCGTACGACAGGCGGCTGCGCAGCTGATCGACGCTCATGCGGTTCTGCGCGGCGATGTTGGCGATCGCTTTGTCCAGATCGGCGTCGGAGACGGTGATGCCCATTTTCTTGGCCATCTGCAGCTGGATGTTATCCATGATCAGACGTTCGATGATCTGATGGCGCAGCGTCTTGTCGTCCGGCAGTTGCTGACCGGCCTGCTGGGCGTTGAGCTTCACCGACTGCAACAGTCCGTTGACGTCGCTTTCGAGTACCACGCCGTTATCCACGACGGCGGCGACTTTATCCACTTCTTGGGGTGCTGCGAACGCGGCATTGGCGCAAACCACCAATCCGAGAATAAGCGTTCTCCAGTTCTTCATACATTTCCCATTATGTAATCCGCAAATGCGGGTGAAAGTTCTCGTTTTCAAAGTGTTGCAAAGCGTCAGAATGCGCGCTGATACGGCAGAATGCCGGAGCGCAGCATTTCTGCGGAGCCGAGACTATGATCGCTGCTCAGGCCGCGCAGTTCGACGTTGAACGAAACTCTGTTGTCGTAAACGCTGGTATTGTTGCTGTTGTTCCAGTCGGTGATCTTGCGCTCATAGCCCAGCGTCACCGCCCAGCAGCAGGTGTTGTACTTCAGCCCCACCAGCTGATCGGCGGATTGTTTGGCGCGGGTGTCGTAGTAGTACGCCCCGACCACCGCCCAACGATCGGCGATCGGCCAGCTGCCGGTGATGCCCACCTGCGAGATGCCGTCCTGGAAGGCCGGAACCGTTTTGGTGTTCAACGCCGTCTGGATATATTCCGGCGTGGCGTAACGGTAGTTCAGCTGCACTACGCGCTCGGCATCCTGGCGGTATTCCACCACGCCGTTGCCCAGCGAGACGCTGTTCAGGCGGGTGTCGTACTGCAGGCCGCCGCGCAGGCCCCAACGATCGTCGATTTTCCAATAGGTATCGCCGGCCCAGGCCACGCTGCCGGTATCGTCGTTGTTGTCGTACCCGGTTACCCGATCGCCGGTGCGCGAACGGCTGAAGTAGTAGATTTGACCCACGGAAGCGTTAAAACGTTCAACCAGCGCGTCATCATAAATTCGGGTGGTCAAACCGGTAGACACGCGGTTCTGCGAAGCGATGCGATCCAGGCCGCTGTAGGTGCGATCGCGGAACAGGCCGGAGTAGTCGGTCTGCAGCAGCGTGGTGTCGTAGGTGTAGATGTTGCTCTGGTCGCGGTACGGCACGTACAGGTACTGCACGCGCGGCTCCAGCGTCTGGGTGGCGCCTTCGGCCCAGATCATCGGCCGCTCGAACACCAGCTTGCCGTCGACTTTGAACTGCGGCAGTACGCGGTTGACCGAATCATCGAGCTCCGGCGCGGCAGCGTTTTTGCGGCTCTGGTAGTTGGCGGCGAAACCGTCAGGAATATCCTGCTGGTAATGGGTCGCCATCACCTTGGCTTCGGTGTTCAGGCTGGCCCAGCCGTTGGTGAGCGGCAGACTCAGCGTCGGTTCCATATGCAGACGGGTGGCGTCCGGGCTGTATGGGTTGACGCTGGTGAACTTGGCCGCCTGGCCGTAAATATGGAAGTCGAACGGACCGAGGTCGTTCTTGTAGTAGTTCAGATCCAGCTGCGGCTGGACTTTATACGAGTCCGACTGTGAGCGATCGGTATCGTCGTAAATCTGGAACTGCTTGGAGCTCAGCGTGGCGTTCCAGTTTTCGTTGGCGTAGCCGAGGCTGAATTTCTGCGTGGCGTAGCCGTCGGTGGTGGAGCCGTATTTGGAGTCCAGATCGGTGAAGTACTTGGAATCGCTGACCTTGGTGTAATCGACGTTGAAGCGCCACACCTGATCCATAACGCCGTTGTGGTTCCAGTAGAACAGCCAGCGTTTGTTGTCGTCATGATCTTTGCCGTATTCCTTATCGTCCGGCAACCAGTCGAACTCCATCAGGCCGAGGCCCGGCTGCACCAGATAACGGAACTCGGTCTGCCACTGCAGGCCGCGCTTGGACATATAGTGCGGGGTAATGGTGGCGTCGTAGTTCGGCGCGATGTTCCAGTAATACGGCAACATGAACTCGAAGCCGTTGTTGCTGCCGTACTTGGCGTTCGGGATCAGGAAGCCGGAACGGCGCTTGTCGCCGACCGGCAGCTGCAGGTACGGGCTGTAGAACACCGGCACGCCACCGATGCGGAAGCGGGCGTTCCATATTTCCGCCACCTGCTCTTCGCGATCGTGGATCACTTCGGAACCGACCACGCTCCAGCTGTCGTCGCCCGGCAGACAGGAGGTAAAGGTGCCGTTTTCCAGGATGGTGTAACGGTTGGCGCCGCGCATTTTCATCTTGTCGGCGTCGCCGCGTCCCTGACGGCCTACCATCTGGTAGTCGCCTTCATAGACGTCGGTATCTTTGGTATTCAGGTTAGACCAGGCCTTCGGGCCTTTCAGTTTGATCTGATTGTCGCTGTAGTGCACGTCGCCGGTGGCGGTGACGGTACGCACCGGTTCCGTCTGGCCGGGGTTTTGCGTCTGATTCAGCTCAACTTCTTTGGCGGTCAGGGTGCTGTTGCCCTGCTCGATATGCACGTTGCCGCTGAACAGGGCGCTTTTCGGGTAGTCGGCGCGCGAGTCATCGGCATTGATGGTCACCGGCTGGCTGTTCGGATCGCCGCTGACCAAAGGCTTGTCGTAAACAGGAACGCCAAGCATGCATTGCTCGGCCAGATCAGCCAGCGCATGCTGACTGTAGAGTGCCGTCCAAATCATCGTGGCCAGCAGTGTTGGGAAACTTTTTTTCATACGCGGTTTTGGTGTTCCGTCATCAGAGGCGTCGTGTCCGGCAAACGGTCAGAGACTATATTACTCATCTGCGTTGCGCTAGTGCTAAATCCAGCCGTTTACTTGCGTCGTCGTTAGGCGCAAAGATAAATGACAGGTATGATAATCCAAATTCTAGGAAAAATCGCCTGCGCCCTTTCCTGAAACGGAGGAGAGCGGGCGGCTTTCGGCATGATAATTGAGGAGTATATGCAGTATTGGGGAAAACTGCTCGGCGTCATCGTCGCCATCTGGTCTGGCGCGGGATTCTGGGGTGTAGTTCTGGGGCTGATTATCGGTCATATGATCGATACGGCGCGCAGCAACAAGCGCAGCCGGGGGTTTTTCACCGACCAGCAAACGCGGCAAACGCTGTTTTTCCGCACCACTTTTCAGGTTATGGGCCACCTGACCAAATCCAAAGGACGCGTCACCGAGGCGGATATCCAGATCGCCAGCCTGTTCATGGATCGCCTGCAGCTGCACGGCGAAGCCCGCACTGCGGCGCAGCAGGCGTTCCGCGAGGGCAAACAGAGCCAGTTCCCGCTGCGTGAGACGCTGCAGCAGTTCCGCAGCATCTGTTTCGGCCGCTTCGATCTGATTCGGATGTTTCTGGAAATTCAGATTCAGGCGGCGTTCGCCGACGGCTCGCTGCACCCGAACGAACGTCAGGTGCTGTATGTCATCGCCGAAGAGCTGGGCATTTCGCGCGCGCAGTTCGATCAGTTCCTCAGCATGATGGAGGGCGGGCGTCAGTTCGGCGGCGGTCAGCAGGGCGGGTATTCGCAGGGCGGTTATCAGCAGGCTCAGCGCGGCCCGACGCTCGACGATGCGTGCAAGGTGCTCGGTGTGCGCAGCAGCGACGATGCCGCCACCATCAAACGCGCCTACCGCAAGCTGATGAGCGAACACCATCCGGATAAGCTGGTGGCGAAAGGCTTACCGCCGGAGATGATGGAAATGGCCAAGCAGAAAGCGCAGGAGATCCAGGCGGCGTACGACCTGATCAAACGCGAGAAAGGTTTTAAATAACGATACCCGTCATACTTCGAGCTGCAGGTGTGTTGGCTGCCCGCGCTTACCCCGGTCACGTACTTTTTGTACGCTCCCGGGGCTGCGCTTAGTTGCCGCCTTCCTGCAACTCGAATTATTTAGGGTATCTCAGGGTGATGAGCTCAGAAATCCGGCTCGGCGCGAAAGTGCATCGGCGTCTGGAAGGCGGGGTGGGTGATGCGCAGCTCTTGTGCATGCAGCTGCAGCCGCGGCGCCATCGCTTTGGCCTCCGGCGGGGCGTAGAAACCGTCACCGAGGATCGGGTGTCCCAGCGCCAGCATGTGCACCCGCAGCTGATGCGAGCGGCCGGTGATCGGCGTCAGCTTCACGCGGGTGCTGCCGTCGGCATCGCGCGACAGCACCAGATATTCCGTCTGCGCCGCTTTGCCGGTGTCAAAACACACCTTTTGCAGCGGCCGGTTCGGCCAGTCGCAGATCAGCGGCAAATCCACCAACCCTTCGTCATGCGCCATATGCCCCCAAACGCGGGCGATATAGGATTTCTTCGGTTCGCGTTCGCGAAACTGACGTTTCAGTTCACGCTCGGCGGCCTTGTTGAGCGCCACCACGATCACCCCGCTGGTGGCCATATCCAGCCGGTGCACCGATTCGGCGGCCGGATGATCGGCCTGAATGCGGGTCATCAGGCTGTCTTTGTTTTCCGGCGCGCGGCCGGGCACCGACAGCAAGCCGCTGGGCTTGTTGACCACCATGATGTGTTCATCCTGATACAGGATGTGCAGCGGGTCCTGCGGGGGATTGTAGGGTTCCATCTTGGCTCCGCGAAAAGGGCCGAACGGGGAGGCAACCACCTCCCCGCGTCGCGCCGGTTACTGGTGGGTGACCACCACCAGACGAATGGCGTCGAGACGCCAGCCGGCTTCATTGAGGTTGGCCAGCACCTGACGGCGGTTGAACTCCAGCGTCTCGACTTCGTCGTCGCGGATGTTCGGGTTGACCGCCTTCAGCGCTTCCAGACGCGCCAGCTCGGCGCTCAGCTTGTCGTCCGCCTCTTGCTTCGCCTGTTCTATAAGCGTGCGTGCCTGCGCTTCCACCAGGCTTTCCGCCTGCTGCAGCATGGCGTGCACGTCTTGCTGCACGGCGTTGACCAGCTTGCTGGAGGTGTGGCGGTTGACCGCGTTCAACTGGCGGTTGAAGCTTTCGAACTCGACCTGCGCCGCCAGGTTGGTGCCCTTGCGGTCCATCAGCATGCGGATCGGCGTCGGCGGCAGGAAGCGGGTCAGCTGCAGGTGCTTCGGCGCCTGGGCTTCCACCACGTACACCAGCTCAACCAGCAAGGTGCCGACCGGCAACGCTTTGTTTTTCAACAGGGACACCGCACAACTGCCGGTATCGCCGGACAGGATAAGATCCAGACCGTTGCGGATGATCGGGTGTTCCCAGCTGACGAACTGCGCGTCTTCGCGCGACAGCGCCTGATCGCGATCGAAGGTGACGGTGCAGCCGTCCTGCGGCAGGCCCGGGAAGTCCGGCACCAGCATATGGTCGGACGGCGTGAGCACGATCAGGTTGTCGCTGCGATCTTCCTGATTGATGCCGACGATGTCGAACAGGTTGAGCGCGAAGCCCACCAGGTTGACGTCGTTATCTTGCTCGGCGATGGCGGCGGCCAGCGCCTGGGCTTTGTCGCCGCCGTTGGAGTGCATCTCCAGCAGGCGGTCGCGGCCTTGTTCCAGTTGCGCTTTCAACTGGTCATGCTGCTGGCGGCAGGCGTGGATGAATTCGTCCAGGCCCTCCTGCTCGGTCGGCGCGGCCAGATAGCCGATCAACTGCTCGTAGCAGCTGTCGTAGATGGTGCGGCCGGTCGGGCAGGTGTGTTCGAAGGCGTCGAGCCCTTCGTGGAACCAGCGGCCCAGCACCGCCTGTGCGGTGTGCTCCAGGTAAGGCACCATGATTTGGATATCGTGCATCTGGCCGATACGGTCCAGACGGCCGATGCGCTGTTCCAGCAGATCCGGATTGAACGGCAGATCGAACATCACCAGTTGGCTGGCGAACTGGAAGTTGCGGCCTTCGGAACCGATCTCGGAACACAGCAGTACCTGCGCGCCTTCCTCTTCGGAGGCGAAGTAGGCGGCGGCGCGGTCGCGCTCGATGATCGACAGCCCTTCGTGGAACACCGCGGCGCGGATCGCTTCACGCTCGCGCAGCACCTGCTCCAGCTGCAGCGCGGTATCGGCTTTGGCGCAGATCACCAGCACTTTTTCGTTGCGGTTGGCCAGCAGGTAATCCAACAGCCACTCGACGCGCGGGTCGAAGTTCCACCAGGTGGCGTTTTCGCCTTCGAATTCCTGGTAGATCTGCTCCGGATACAGCATGTCGCGCGCGCGCGCTTCGACGGATTTCTTGGCGCCCATGATGCCGGACACTTTGATCGCGGTCTGATACTGGGTTGGCAACGGCAGCTTGATCTGGTGCAGGTTGCGGTGCGGGAAGCCCTTCACGCCGTTGCGGGTGTTGCGGAACAGCACGCGGCTGGTGCCGTGGCGATCCATCAGCATGGCCACCAGCTCCTGGCGCGCCTGCTCGGCGTTGTCGCCTTCGCTGTTGGCCGCTTTGAGCAGCGGTTCGATGTCCTGCTCGTCGATCAGCTCGCCCAGCAGGTTCAGCTTGTCGTCGGCCAGGCGTTCACCGCTCAGCAGCAGGGTGACGGCGTCGGCCACTGGACGGTATTTCTGCTGTTCGGCGACGAACTCGCCGTAGTCGTGGAAACGGTTCGGATCGAGCAGGCGCAGGCGCGCAAAGTGGCTCTGTTGGCCCAGCTGTTCCGGGGTGGCGGTCAGCAGCAGCACGCCGGGGATATGCTCGGCCAGCTGTTCGATCACCTGATATTCGCGGCTCGGCGCTTCTTCGCTCCAGGCCAGGTGGTGCGCTTCATCGACCACCAGCAGATCCCACTGGGCGTCCGCCAGCTCTTCCAGGCGCTGCTTGTTGCGGCGCACGAAGTCCAGCGAGCAGATCACCAGCTGTTCGGTCTCGAACGGGTTGCTGCTGTCGAGCTTGGCTTCGGCGTAGCGGCTGTCGTCGAACAGCGAGAAGTAGAGGTTGAAGCGGCGCATCATCTCCACCAGCCACTGGTGCTGCAGCGTTTCCGGCACCACGATCAGCACGCGCTCGGCGCGGCCCGCCAGCAGTTGCTGGTGGATGATCATGCCGGCTTCGATGGTTTTGCCGAGGCCGACTTCGTCCGCCAACAGAACGCGCGGCGCATGGCGCTGGCCGACTTCATGAGCGATGTGCAGCTGGTGCGGGATCAGGCTGGCGCGCATGCCGCGCAGGCCGGCGAACGGCAGGCGATACTGCTCGCTCTGGTATTTGCGGGCGCGAAAACGCAGCGCGAAACGATCCATGCGGTCGATTTGGCCGGCGAACAGGCGATCCTGCGGCTTGCTGAAGGTCAGTTTGCTGTCCAGCAGCACTTCGCGCATCGCCACGCCGCTTTCCTGGGTGTCCAGGCGGGTGCCGATATAGGTCAACAGACCGTTTTCCTCTTTCACCTCTTCCACCTGCAGCTGCCATCCCTCGTGGCTGCTGACGGTATCGCCCGGGTTGAACATCACGCGGGTGATCGGCGAATCGTTTCTGGCATAGAGGCGGTTTTCACCGGTGGCGGGGAAAAGCAGGGTAATCATGCGCGCATCCAGCGCCACGACGGTGCCCAGTCCTAATTCGCTTTCCGTGTCGCTGATCCAGCGTTGACCAAGAGTAAAAGGCATATATTGTCGGCTCGATTCTTTGTAAGTAAGTCTTGTTACCGGGCGGGAAGGGCCGCGGCACCTGTACTGAACATCGGTTAATCCCGGTTTGTTTTAAATTTGACGGGCAATAGCCGTTCACGCCATGCAGACGTCGCGAGACGGCAGGGCTAAGCGTGGTTCAGTTTTGGGAAGGGCGCTATGGTAATGGAAGGCGGCGCGTTCGTCACCTGCAAAACCGGATGATTTTTCTTAACCTGGCGCAATCTCAAAACAGCCCCATCTGCCCGGTGACCAGCGTGGTGAAGTCGTCGTGCAAGAAAGGGAGTATAGCGTCTGCCACCGGTTGCAGCTGACGTTCGAGGTAGTGCTGATAATCGATGGGCGAATGGCGGGTTTCCAGCGGTTCCGGCCCGGCGACGGTCATCACGTAGCTGATCCAGCCGCCGTTCTGATACTGCAGCGGCCGCCCCTGGCTGCGGTTGTAGTCGTCGGCGATGCGCGCGGCGCGGGCGTGCGGCGGCACGTTGCGCTGATAGTCGTCGAGCTTTCTGCGCAGCCGTTTGCGGTACACCAATTGATCGTCGAAGTCGCCGTTCAGGGTTTTGCCGACGTAGTCACGCACATAGTCCTGGTAGGGCTGTTGTTTGAAGATGCGCTGATAGAGCTGCTGCTGGAACTGCTGCGCCAGCGGCGTCCAGTCGGTGCGCACCGTTTCCAGGCCTTTGTACACCATCTCTTCCTGGCCGTCGGCGCGCGCGATCAGGCCGGCGTAGCGTTTCTTGCTGCCCTGCTCGGCGCCGCGAATGGTCGGCATCAGGAAGCGGGAATAGTGGGTTTCGAACTCCAGCTCCAGCGCGTTCTCCAGCCCGAACTGCTGCTGCAGATGCTGCTGCCACCAGGCGTTGACCCGTTGCACCAGCGCCCGGCCGATCTGCGCCGCCTGTTGCTCGTCATGCGGCTGTTTCAGCCAGACGAAGGTGGAGTCGGTGTCGCCGTAAATCACCTGATAGCCTTCGGCTTCGATCAGCTCGCGGGTTTGGCGCATGATCTCGTGGCCGCGCAGGGTGATCGACGACGCCAGCCGCGGATCGAAGAAGCGGCAGCCGCTCGATCCCAGCACGCCATACAGCGCGTTCATGATGATCTTCAGCGCCTGTGACAGGGGCTTGTTGTGCTGGCGTTTTGCGGCCTCGCGCCCTTGCCAGATCTGCTCGACGATCGCCGGCAGGCAGTGTTTGCTGCGCGAGAAGCGGGCGTTGCGAAAGCCGGGCACCGAGTTGGCGTCGTTTGGGTGGCGCATGCCTTCCACCAACCCGACCGGATCGATCAAGAAGGTGCGGATGATCGACGGGTACAGACTTTTATAGTCCAGCACCAGCACCGAGTCGTACAGGCCGGGCCGGGAATCCATCACAAAGCCGCCGGGGCTGTGTTCCTCCGGCTGTTCGCCGAGGTTGGGGGCGACAAAGCCCAGGCGATGCATGCGCGGCATATAGAGGTGGCTGAAGGCCGCCACCGATCCGCCGCTACGATCGGCCGCCAGCCCGGTGACGGTGGCGCGCTCCAGCAGGAAGTTGAGCAGGTCGGCCTTGGCGAAAATCCGCGTCACCAGCTCGCAGTCTTTCAGGTTGTAGCGGGCCAGCGCCGGCTTGTCTTCGGCGAAGCGCCGGTCGATCTCCGCCATGCGCTGATAAGGGTTGTCGATCGCCTTGCCTTCGCCCAGCAGTTCCTGCGAAACGTATTCCAGGCTGAAGGAGGGAAAATTCCAGGTGGCGGATTTCAGCGCCTCGATGCCGTCGATGATCAGGCGGCCGGCGGCGGCGGCGAAAAAGTGATTCTGCTTGAAGCCATGCTCGCGCCATTCCAGCAGGTTGCCGCCGCGCCCCAGCCGCAGCGGGATTTGGTAGCGTTCGGCGTGCTTTTGCAGCACCCGCAGATCGAACTGTACCAGGTTCCAGCCGATGATGGCGTCGGGATCGTGACGCTCCAGCCACGCGTTCAGCCGTTCCAGCAACTGAGGGCGGCTGGCGCAGTATTCCAGATCGAAATCCAGTGGCTCATCGCCGCCGTTGGCCGGCCCCAGCATGTAGACCTGCCGCTGGCCGCAGCCTTCCAGCGCGATGGAGTAAAGCTCGCCGTGGGCGGTGGTTTCGATATCCAGCGACACCAGTTTTAGCGTTGGGCGGTACTCCGGCGCCGGCTTCATTTGGCCGCCGAGCAACGGCCCATTGCCGTCGCCCTGGCCGTTGAACCATACCGGCGCGGTGATGAAGCGTTCCATCAGGTAGCGCTCGGGCGGGCGAATGTCGGCCTCGTAGACCGCAACGCCGCCTTCCCGCAGCAGTTTTTCCAGCTTGATGAGCTGACGGTGCTGGCGGCAGTACAGCCCCAGCATCGGCCGGTGATGAAAATCCGTTAGCGCCAGCGGTTTCAGTTCGACTTGCCGCTCTTCTCGCAGCAGCAGTTCCGCGCGCTGCCTTTGTTCGGCGGGGATAAACGCCACCGAGGTTTGCGGCGGCAGACGCAGCTGGCGCGGGCCCGCGTCGGTCGCCAGCCAAAATTCGACCTCGGTGCCGGCGGGCGTGTCGCGCCAGTGGCGAGTGAGCAGGAACCCCTGTTGCAGTGCTGTCATAACCCCTTCGTTTTTCGCCGGGCGGCGTGTGCGACGTTCAGCGTGATGTCGGTTTTGGCGCTAATATAGATAAATTATAGTATGGGTTTTTATACAGTCATTGTCCATTGCTGCGCGGCGTTGCCAAATACGCATACAATTCATCGATTGACTCGCCAGCGGCGGCGCTGGAAAATCCTCGGCCCCGTTTGGCCCGAATAATCCACAGAGGTGTAATGGAAGCCTATTTACAAGATTTGATCACCCAGTCACTGGCTTTCACTCTGATGGTCGTTCTGCTGGTCGCTTTTCTGGAGTCGTTGGCGCTGGTGGGGCTGCTGTTGCCTGGCACGGTGATGATGGCCAGCATCGGCGCGCTGATCGGCAGCGGCAAGGTGGATTTTTACTACGCCTGGGCGGCGGGCATCGTCGGCTGCCTGCTCGGCGATTGGATCTCCTATTTCGTCGGTCGCGCCTTTAAGGGGCCTTTGCACCGCTGGTCGTTCCTGAAGAAGAACAAAGCGCTGCTCGACAAAACCGAACATGCCTTGCACCAGCACAGCATGGCGACCATTTTGATCGGCCGCTTCGTTGGCCCGACGCGCCCGCTGGTGCCGATGGTGGCCGGCATGCTCGATTTGCCGCCGTACAAGTTTGCGTTGCCGAACATCATCGGTTGCCTGACCTGGCCGCCGGTCTATTTCTTCCCCGGCATTCTGGCGGGGGTGGCGATCGATATCCCCGCCGACGCCAACAGCGCGACGTTCAAGTGGCTGTTGCTCGCGGCGGCGCTGCTGGTCTGGCTGGCGGTGTGGCTGAGCTGGCGCTGGTGGCGCGAGGGCAAGCGCAACGCCGATCGGCTGAGCCGGTGGCTGACGCCGCTGCGGCTGCGCGTGGTGTGCGCCGTGAGTTGGCTGGCGGCGCTGTCGGTCGGTTATCTGCTGAGCCAGCAGCCGCTGATGCCGGTGTATCGGCACCTGTTGTGGCAGGTGCTGTCCGGGCAATCATCATAATGGATAGGGGGCGTCAGCCCCCGTTCGCCTTACAGGAAGAACGCTTCCAGCTGTTCAAATACCCGCACGTCTTCGCTGTGGCGCTTCACCCGCAGCACGTCTTCCAGCTTTTCCACCTGGCTTATCATTTGTTCCAGCCGCTGATCGTCGGCGACCAATAGCCAAATGCGGCTCTGTTGGCCGTCTTTCAACGGCAGACACAGAATGCCTTCGACGTTGAACGCGCGGCGGGCGAACAGCCCGCAAACGTGCGACATCACGCCGGGATGGTTGCGCACCGCCAGCTCCAGGATCACCTGTGGTTTATCTTGTGGTTGCAGCATGGCTTATTCTCCAATCATGTCGATGTTGGCGGCGCCCGGCGGCACCATCGGGAACACTTTTTCGTTGATATCGATCAGCGCGTGGATCAGGCAGGGACCCGGGCGCTGGATCGCCTCAGCCAGTGCCGCCTGAGGATCTTCCGCGGCGTTCAGATCGCAGGTATCCAGCCCGAATCCGGCGGCGATTTTCAGGAAGTCGGTACGCTTCGGATAGGCGGCGGCGAAGATGCGCTGTTGGTAGAACAGGGTTTGCTGTTGGTGCACCAGCCCCAGCGCCTGGTTGTTCATCAAAATGATTTTCACGTCCAGATCGTGCTCGACCGCGGTGGCCATTTCCTGAATGTTCATCATCAGGCTGCCGTCGCCGGAGAAGCACAGCACTTTACGTTCGGGCTCCGCCAACGCCGCGCCGATCGCCGCCGGCAGACCGAAGCCCATGGTGCCCAGGCCGCCCGACGTCAGCCACTGGCGCGGCCGGCTCAGCGGATAGGCCTGCGCTACCCACATCTGATGCTGACCCACGTCGGTGGTGATGATGGCGCTGTCGTCCACGCAGCGCGCGGCGGCCAGCACCAGGCCGTAATGGCTCAGCGGATCGTCGGCGTTCGGCATGTTGAACGGGAATTCGCGCTTCAGATCGTTGACGGTGTTCAGCCACGCGCTGCGCGGCTGCGTGTCGATCTGCGGCAGCAGCTGTTGCAGCACCTGGCCGACGTCGGCATGGATCGCCACGTTGGCCTGTTTGACCTTGCCCAGCTCGGCGCGGTCGATATCCACATGAATGATGGCGGCGTTAGGGCAGAACTGCTCGGTTTTGCCGATCGCCCGATCGTCGAAGCGCGCGCCCAGCACGATCAGCAGATCGGCCTCCTGCAGAATGAAGTTGGTGCTGCGCGCGGCGTGCATGCCCAGCATGCCCAGCGACAGCGGGTGTTCCACCGGCATCGCGCCCAGCGCCATCAGCGTCATGGTGGTGGGCAGACCGGCGCGCTCGGCCAGCTCCAGCGCCTGCCGGTGAGCGTCGGCGCAGATGATGCCGCCGCCCAGGTAGAGGATGGGGCGTTTCGCCTGATTGATCATCGCGGCGGCCTGCGAAACCAGCGCCGGATCGAAGCTCGGGGCGGCGTCCGGCACGGCGATCGGCGGCAGCTCTTCCAGGGTGATGGTGGCGGTCTGCACGTCTTTCGGCACATCGATCCAGACCGGGCCGGGACGGCCGGACTCGGCGATGCGGAACGCGTCGCCAATCACCTGCGGCAGCTCGCGGATATCGCGCACCAGATGGTTGTGCTTGGTGATCGGGATGGAAATGCCGTAGGTGTCCACTTCCTGGAAGGCGTCGGTGCCGATCATTGAGGAAGGCACCTGCCCGGTGATGCACACCAGCGGAATGGAGTCGAGCTTGGCGTCGGCGATGGCGGTGACCAGGTTGGTGGCGCCCGGCCCGCTGGAGGCGATGCACACCGCCGCTTTGCCGTTGGCGCGCGCCATGCCTTGCGCCATAAAGCCCGCGCCCTGTTCGTGGCGCGCCAGCACGTGGTGAATGCGGGTGCTTTGGCTCAGCGCGTCATACAGCGGCAGCGCGGCGCCGCCAGGGATGCCGGCGACGGTGGTGATGCCCTGACGCTCCAGCAGATGAACGATCAATTGTGCGCCGGTGAAACTGGTGCCCGGTTGAGGCGTGCCCGAAGTTGCCATGTTCCTGTCCTTTCTCAAGGCCGGTGAGCTTTTCTGGGCAGGGTGCTAAAACAAGAAACCCCGCCCGGTTTGCGCCGGCGGGGTTTTGGAATCGATGCGTTGATTCGGACCCTACGGCGCATTGCCGACGACCACCACCACACGCACGACGACCACCGCGGCTGGTAGCGCGGTAACTAGTAGGGTCGAAGTCAGCGAGGATGCGATCACAGGGAACCTTATCATCAGTAAAAAAAGTCAGGTTTTTATAAAAACACAGGCGCAAAATTCGCACAACAGGTTTATTGGCGCAGCATAAAAAACGCGCGTCAGATCACGCTTTACCCGAAATGCCCAGCACGCGCGCTTCCGGTGCGCTGCCGTCCAGCAGGGCCTGCGTCGGGCCGTCGTAGTAGATGCGGCCGTCGACCACCAGCAGCGTGCGCGGCGCGATGCGCGCGGCGTCGTCGAGGTTGTGCGACACCATCAGCAGCGTCAGGTCGCGCTGTTCGCACACCGTCTGCAGCAGCTGCAGCATCTCGTTGCGCAGCGCCGGATCGAGCGCCGAGAAGGGTTCGTCGAGCAGCAGGATCGGCCGCCGGCGAATCAAACAGCGCGCCAGCGCGGCGCGCTGACGCTGACCGCCGGAAAGCTGCGCCGGCAGGCGATCCAGGTGTTCTTCCAGGCCGACCTGACGGGCGATGTGCTCTCGCTGTTGACGTTGCTGCGCAGTCAAGCGCAGACCGGGATCCAACCCCAACCCGATGTTCTGCGCCACCGTCAGGTGCGCGAACAGGTTGTTTTCCTGAAACAGCATCGACACCGGCCGTTTGGCCGGCGGCGTGGCGGTGTGGTCTTCGCCGTTCAGCAGCAGCCGGCCGCTGGCCGCCGGTAGAAAACCGGCGATCAGGCTCAGCAGGGTGCTTTTACCGGCGCCGCTGGGGCCGAGCACCGCGACGCGCTCGCCCGGCTGGATGCGCAGATCAAAGCGCATCGGCAGGTGTTCATACAGATAGGTCAGTTTTTCAAGCGTCAGCATGGCGGCCCGGTAAGCGTTCAATCAGGGTAAACAGCAGGAAGCACAGCAGCAGCAACAGCAGCGCGGTCACCGCCCCGTCCTGGCTGCGGTAGGCGCCAATCTGCTGATACAGGTAAAAAGGCAGGGTACGGAAATGCTCGTTGCCAAACAAGGCGACCACGCCGAAATCGCCGATCGACAGCACGCAGGCGAAGGCCAGCGCCTGCGCCAGCGGGCGGCGCAGGGCGCGCAGTTCAATCAGCCGCAGCCGTCGCCAGCCGCGGATATCCAGCGACAGGCACAGCGGGTTGTAACGTTCGGCGAGGTCGCGCATCGGGTTCTCCAACACCTTCAGCGCATAGGGCACCGCCATCAGCGCATTGGTGAGGATCACCAGCGCATAGGGCGACTGCGGCAACCCGATCGTATCGTTCAGCAGCAGGAAGAACCCGGTGGCCAGCACGATGCCCGGCATCGCCAGGATCACCATGCCGCTCAGCTCCAGCGCTTGGCCGCCGCGCAGCTGCTGCCGCAGTTTCAGCTCGCGGCTGCTCCACAGCAGCATCATCGTGAGCGCCACGCACAGCGCTCCGGCGCCAAGGGCGATGCGCAGCGACGTGAACAGCGCCTGCCACAGCACCGGCTGGCGCAGCACGCTGATGATAGCCTGATTGGCGCCGTCGGCGATCACCGCCAGCAGAGGCGGCAGCAGCAGCAACAGCGCGGCGGCGATCAGCAGAAAATCGCTGATGCGCCGCCACAGGCTGTCTTCCGGGTTGCGCCAGCGCTGGGCGTGGGTATGCCCTACCGGCAATGCCTGGCTCAGGCGTTGGCTGATCAGCACCAGCCCCAGACAACAGCCCAGTTGGATCAGCGCCAGCAGGGCGGCGCGGCCCAGATCGTAGTCGTAACTCAACGCCTGGTAGATCGCCAGCTCGATGGTGGTGGCCTGCGGCCCGCCGCCCAGTGACAGCACGGTGGCGAAGCTGGCGAAGCACAGCATGAAGATCAGCGCGCCGCTCGGCAGGATTTGGCGGCGCAGCGCCGGCCATTCGACGAAGCGGAACTGCTGCCAGCCGTTCATGCCCAGCTGGGCGGCCAGCTGGCGCTGTTCCACCGGAATATTCTCCAGCGCCTGCAGCAACAGGCGGGTAGCCAGCGGCAGGTTAAAGAACAGGTGCGCCAGCAGAATGCCCTGCAGCCCGTAGGGCGAGAAATCATACTCGACGCCCAGCCAGCCGCACAGCGTCGCCAGCCAGCCCTGGCGCCCATAGACGCTGAGCAGGCCGAACACCGCCACCAGCACCGGCAGCACCAGCGTCATGGCGCACAGTCGCAGCAGCAACTGCCGGCCGGGGAAACGGCGGCGATAGAGCGCGCGCGCCAGCAGAATGGCGGGCAGCACCGAAATCAGCGCCGACAGCAGCGCCTGCAGGAAAGTGAAGCGCACCACGTGCCACAGGTAGCTGTCCTGCCACAGGCCGCGCCAGCCGCTGTCCGGCGAGTGACGCCACAGCGAGCCCATCGCCAGCGCGGCGACCAGCAGGATCATGCCGGCGGCCAGCAGCCCCGGCCAGAGCCAGCGGGGGATCAGCGGCTGACGGCGGTTTGCCATGCCCGGATCCAGCCGCCGCGTTGTGTGGCCACCTCTTCGGCGCTGTATTGCAGCGCGGTATGCGGCACGTTCATCTGTTCAAAGCCGACGGGCAGCGGGGTGTTGATCACCGGGTACATCCAGTTGCCGGTCGGGATGGTGTTCTGGAATGCCGGCGTCACCATGAACTGCATGAAACGCTCCGCCAGCTCAGGCTGTTTGGCGGCCTTCAGTTTGCCGGCCACTTCCACCTGCAGGTAGTGGCCTTCGCTGAACGTGGCGGCGGCGTAGCGGTCTTTTTTCTCGGCGATCAGATGATAGGCGGGGGAGGTGGTGTAGCTGAGCACCAGATCGCCTTCGCCTTTCAGGAACAGGCCGTAGGCTTCGCTCCAGCCTTTGGTGACGGTCACGGTCTTTTTCGCCAGCTGCTGCCAGGCGGCCGGCGCCTTGTCGCCATACACTTTTTGCATCCACAGCAGCAGGCCGAGGCCCGGCGTGCTGGTGCGCGGATCTTCGTAGATCACCTTCCAGTCACGATCGCTGCTGACCAGCTCCTGCAGGCTTTTCGGCGGGTTCTTCAGTTTTTCCTTGTCGTAGACGAAGGCGAAATACCCGTAGTCGTAAGGCACGAAGGTCGCGTCCTGCCAGCCGCCCGGCACCGTCAGTTTGGCGGTGTCCACGCCGCTCGGCGCGAACAGGCCGGTTTGCTGCGCCGCCTGCAGCAGGTTGTTGTCCAGCCCCAGCACCACGTCGGCGGCGCTGTTCTTGCCTTCCATGCGCAGGCGGTTCAGCAGTGAGACGCCGTCTTCCAGCGCCACGAACTTCAGCTCACAGTCGCACTCGGCTTCGAAGGCTTTTTTCACCGCCGGGCCTGGGCCCCAGTCGGCGGCGAAGGAATCGTAGGTGTAAACCGTCAGCGTCGGCTTGGCGAACACCGGCGCGGCGCACAGCAGCAATAAGCAGGGCAGATATTTTTTGACCACGTTGCACTCCTGAAAAATAAGGGGGCAAGGGCATCTGAGGGGGCGAGGCGGCGTCGCCGGTTCGCTGGGCTCAAATCCCTCCGCCGGTATTGACCGGATCAGGTTCGACGGGTGTGCTCTCAGCGGAAAATCGGGCTTATCACGCGGCCCGACTCTCCGCACCCCGTTGAGACGGCGCTATTGTAAAGATTAACCGACTTGGGCGAAAGGCGCTTATGCCTCCGGCGGGGCAAACCAGGCGGATTTGAAGTCGAACCAGCCGAGGGTGTTCATTCGCACGCCGCGCATGCTGCGCTGGCCGTGCAACTGCAGCCAGTGGTGGAACAGCGGATGCAGTTGGTGATTGCTGACCAGGCGCTGGCAGAACTCTGCCAGCGGCAGACGGTTGGCGCGCCACAGCGCCGCATCCTGCGCCAGGTCCTCGCTCATGCAATGCTGCATCAGCGGCAGCTCGTACAGCGTGGCGAACAGCGAAAACTCCAGCGGTAGATAGAAGTTGGCGCTGCCGAGCCACAGATCGCTGCGCGCGTCGCCCTGGTGCCAGGTCGCGTAATCCACGCTTTGCACGATCAGGCGGATGCCGTGCTGCGCCAGCAGCGGCTCGATCGCCTGGCGGATGGCGTGGAACTCCGAATGCTCATTGAAGTGAGTCAGCGTCAGTTCGGTCAGCCCCGCCGGTTTGGGCTGCTGCGCCAGCGCGCGGTTGTGGTGCCAGCGCGGCAGCAGGCCGTACGCCGGCGACCAATAGCGCTGGTAGAGCGGCCCGGCGTGGCTCAGCAGCGAAATGGGGTTGATCAATTCGCACAGCCAGCTGCGCATGGCGGGATCGGCCGCCAAGGGAGAGCGCTGATCGAACAGCAGGAAGTAGCAGCCTTCTTCCAGCCGGCTTTCCAGCTCGCTGTTGCCGGTTTCATCGCCCTGCAGCTGTACGCCGGAGTGCACCAGTTCTTCGGAGAACTCCGGCAGCACCCAGATGTTGACCTCATCGATCAGCGCCCGGTAGCCGAAATAGTCATCGAAGGCGTGGATCTTCATCTGGCTGGGAAGGTTGCGCACCACGCGGTAGGGGCCGGTGCCGATCGGATGGCGGGTGAAGTCCGGCAGATCGCGCCATTCGCGCGGCAGGATCATGGCGTGCACGCTGCCCAGCAGCCAGGGTAACCAGTGGTCGGGGCTGCGCAGATGCACGTCGACAACGAACGGCGTCGGCGAGGTGACGCTTTCGATATGCGAGAACAGCGGTTGCGAGGTCAGACGCGAAAGCGAGCTGATGACGTCCGCCATCTCCAGCTCGCGGCCATGATGAAAATGGATCGCCGGGCGCAGGTAAAACCGCCAGTGCAGCGGCGTCAGCGCCTGCCAATGGTGGGACAGATCGGATTCGAGTTCCCCGTTTTCCTCATTTATGCGCGTCAGGCCGTTGAAGATCTGACGCGCCAAATGGGTCTCGGAACGCCGCAGCGCCGAGCCGGGCAGCAGGTTGTACAACTGCCGATAGTAGAGCACCCGCAGGATATGTTTCCCCTGACGGAAGCTGCGCCCCAGCTGCGACAGCAGCATTTGGCGCACCACGTTTTTGTCGCCCACCAGCTGCACCAACTGATCGATGCGATCCTGCTCCAGCAGCTCCTCGGCCCGCTGTTGCTGCAGCGCCAGGCCGGTGTAATGAAAGGTTAGCCGCGAACGCTTGCCGCGTCCCGACTCCGCCTGCCAGGTGAGCCAGCCCTCCCGCTGCATAGCGCTCAACAGGGAGCGTACGTGGCGCCGCGAGCAGCTCAGCGCCTCCGCCAGTGCCTGCAGCGTGGTGTCGGTGGTTTCACCGTGGCAGCGCTGCCACAGACGGATGAACTGCTGCTGCAATCTGGACGTGGACATAAAAGAGGAACACTCCTGTCTCAACTCGTCAATTTTTCTTTCCCTATATTACGCCGATAATTTTCATCAATGAAAGGGGAGGGCGTAATCATGAAAGCTTTCTTATCCAAATCGTTCTATCAGCGCTATTTCAGCGCGGTGCGTCGGCAGCACGCTGACTGGCTGAACGTGGTGCCCGAGCAGGCGCGGCTGGCAATATTGGCGCACCTGACGCAATGGGATATCAAAGAGATGAGCGACAAGCAGTATCGCGAGCACCTGTAAGGCGCTGCGGCATAAAAGTTTCTGAGTAATGGTGCTGTTTCACCAGCCAGTGGGTCGCCCCACTGGTTTTTTTATTTGCGGTTAGAGCGATGGACTTGCATTTTCCTCGCCGTGACCTAAGGTTTTTGCTTCTGCTTTGGGATCAGGGAAGAGGATATGGAACGCCTGAGACGGTTATCACTGCGCATCAACCCCATCTTTGCCGCCTTCCTGCTGATCGCTTTTCTCTCCGGCATCGCCGGCGCGTTGCTGACGCCGACGCTCAGCCTGTTTCTGACCACCGAAGTTAAGGTGCGGCCGCTGTGGGTCGGGTTGTTTTACACCGCCAACGCGGTGGCCGGCATCGTCGTCAGCTTCCTGCTGGCTAAACGTTCCGACACCCGCGGCGATCGGCGCAGGCTGATCCTGCTGTGCTGCCTGATGGCGGTCGGCAACTGCCTGCTGTTCGCTTTCAACCGCGACTACCTGACGCTGATCACCGCCGGGGTGTTGATGTCCGCCGTTGCCAACACCGCCATGCCGCAGATCTTCGCGCTGGCGCGGGAATACGCCGACAGCGAGGCGCGTGAAGTGGTGATGTTCAGTTCGGTGATGCGCGCCCAGCTTTCGCTGGCGTGGGTTATCGGCCCGCCGCTGTCGTTTGCGCTGGCGCTGAATTACGGCTTTACCGTGATGTTCCTGATCGCCGCCGCCACCTTCGCCATCTGCGTGCTGCTGGTCGGGTTCATGCTGCCTTCGGTGCCGCGCGCGGCGGACGGCGACGGGCTGCGGGACGGTGCTTCCGCGCCGATTGCGCCCGCCAGCGCCTGGCGCAATCGCGACGTGCGTCTGCTGTTTATCGCCTCGATGCTGATGTGGACCTGCAACACCATGTATATCATCGACATGCCGCTGTATATTACCGCCGATCTCGGCCTGCCTGAGGGGCTGGCCGGGGTGCTGATGGGCACCGCTGCCGGGCTGGAGATCCCGGCGATGCTGCTGGCCGGTTACTACGTCAAACGTTTCGGCAAGCGCAACATGATGCTGCTGGCGGTGGCGGCGGGCGTGCTGTTTTACCTCGGGCTGACGGTGCTGGCGACCAAGCCGACCCTGATCGCGTTGCAACTGCTCAACGCGGTGTTTATCGGCATCGTCGCCGGTATCGGCATGCTCTATTTTCAAGATTTGATGCCGGGCCGACCGGGCGCCGCCACCACGCTGTTCACCAACAGCATTTCGACCGGGGTGATCCTGGCCGGGGTGCTGCAGGGCGCGCTGGTGGAGAACCTCGGTCATGGCTCGGTGTATTGGATGGCGGCGCTGCTGGCGCTGGCGGCGCTCTGGATGAGCGCCAAAGTGCGTGAAGTGTGAGGTCAAACGACGGCATTCTTGATGCAAGTCATTGAGAAGGCTGAAGCGGACGCCCAAGCTGAAGGCATATGGAGCGCGATCGTTGCGTCCACGCCCGTCTCGCTATTGAGATGCCGCCTTGTTGTTTAGAACAGTGGGAACGTTATGGATAAACTCACACCGCTCAAACCGCTTCCTTCCCTGTGCGCCCTTGCCGCCACGCTGATCATCTGGTTCCTCATTCCCGTGCCGGAGGGCGTTGCGCCCAACGCCTGGCAGCTGCTGGCGCTGTTTATCGGCACCATCATCGCCATCATCGGCAAGGCGATGCCGATCGGCGCGGTCTCGGTGATTGCCATCGCCCTGGTGGCGGTGACCGGCGTCACCAACCCCGGCAAGCCGGGCGCCGCGCTGGACGACGCGCTCAGCGGTTTTTCCAACCAGCTGATCTGGCTGATCGGCTTTTCTATCATGATCTCCCTCAGCCTGAACAAAACCGGGCTGGGCGCGCGCATCGGCTACTACTTTATCTCGCTGTTCGGTAAAAAAACGCTCGGCATCGCCTATGCATTGACGTTGGCGGAAACCACCCTGGCGCCGGTGACGCCGAGCAACACCGCGCGCGGCGGCGGCATCATTCACCCGATCATGAAATCGATCGCCGACAGCTTTGGTTCCAAACCCGAGCTCAATACCTCCGGCAAGATCGGCCGCTATCTGTCGCTGGTGAACTACAACATTAACCCGGTCACCTCGGCGATGTTTATCACCGCCACGGCGCCTAACCCGCTGATTGTCAGCCTGATCGCCAAAGGCACCCACGGCAGCTTCGAACTGTCCTGGTCGATGTGGGCGATTGCCGCCCTGGTGCCGGGGCTGTGTTCGCTGATCGTGATGCCGCTGGTCATTTATCTGCTGTACCCGCCGGAGGTGAAAAGCACCCCGGACGCGCCGCGTTTTGCCTGCGAAAAGCTGCAGGCGCTGGGGCCGGTGACGCTGCCGGAGAAAATTACTCTCGCGGTGTTCGCGCTGCTGTTGGTACTGTGGGCCGGCATTCCGGCGATGATTTTCGGCCCGGCGCTGGCGGTCAATCCTACCACCGCGGCGCTGATCGGCCTGGCGGTGCTGCTGGCTACCGGGGTGCTGAGCTGGGAGGATGTGCTGAAGCATAAAGGGGCCTGGGATACCGTCGTGTGGTTCTCGGCGCTGGTGATGATGGCCAGTTTCCTCGGCAAGCTGGGGCTGATCGGCTGGCTGTCGCAGACCGTCGGCAACGGCATCGACCATATGGGCATGAGTTGGGTGGGCGGCACGATCTTGCTGACCATCATTTATCTGTATTCTCACTATTTCTTCGCCAGCACCACTGCGCACGTAACGGCGATGTTCGCCGCCTTCTTCGCTGCCGGCATCGCGCTCGGCGCGCCGCCGGCGCTGCTGGGCCTGATCCTGGCGTTCTCTTCTTCGCTGATGATGTCGCTGACGCATTACGGGACCGGCACCGCGCCGATCATCTTTGGCTCCGGCTATGTGACGTTGGGGGAGTGGTGGAAAGCGGGATGGGTGATGAGCGTGGTTAACCTACTGATCTGGATAGTGATCGGTGGCGCATGGTGGAAGCTGCTGGGCTACTGGTGAGGAAAAAATTCACCCGCCGGGCGGCGGGTGAAGGGGATTAATTCAGAAACGCCGGCTGCTGCGCTTCGTAGCGGGAGATGTCCGCTTCATGCTGCAGCGTCAGGCCGATGCTGTCCAGCCCGTTGATCATGCAGTGGCGGCGGAAGCTGTCTATTTCGAACGGATAGCTTTTGCCACCGGCGTTGACCGTCTGGTTCTCCAGATCCACCACGAACTCCGTACCTTCATTGGCGTCCACCAGTTTGAACAGCTCGTCCACCTGCTGCTCGCTCAGCGTGACCGGCAACAGCTGGTTGTTAAACGAGTTGCCGTAGAAGATATCGGCGAAGCTCGGCGCGATCACCACTTTGAAACCGTAGTCGGTCAGCGCCCATGGGGCGTGTTCGCGCGAGGAGCCGCAGCCGAAGTTCTCCCGCGCCAACAGGATGCTGGCGCCTTTATAGCGCGGTTTGTTCAGCACGAACTCCGGGTTGGGTTGCTGGCCGGCATCGTCGAGGAAGCGCCAGTCGTTGAACAGGTGCTGGCCGAAACCGGTACGGGTCACCTTCTGTAAAAACTGCTTGGGAATAATGGCGTCGGTGTCGACGTTGGCCGCATCCAAAGGCACCACTAAGCCGGTATGTTGAGTAAATTTAGCCACGTTAGCCCCTTAGTGAATATCACGGATGTCAGCGAAGTGACCGGCGACGGCGGCCGCGGCGGCCATTGCCGGGCTGACCAGGTGGGTGCGCCCACCGCGGCCCTGGCGCCCTTCGAAGTTACGGTTGCTGGTGGACGCGCAGCGCTCGCCCGGATTCAGACGGTCGTTGTTCATCGCCAGGCACATCGAGCAACCCGGCAAGCGCCATTCGAAACCGGCTTCAATAAAGATTTTGTCCAACCCTTCGGCTTCCGCCTGGGCCTTCACCGGGCCGGAGCCCGGCACCACGATGGCCTGCACGCCGTTGGCGACCTTGCGCCCCTTGGCGATCGCCGCCGCCGCACGCAGATCTTCGATGCGCGAGTTGGTGCAGGAACCGATGAACACTTTGTCGATCGGCACTTCGGTCAATTTGATGCCCGGCTTCAAATCCATGTAGGCCAGCGCTTTCTCGGCGGAGGCGCGCTCAACCGGATCGTTAAACGATTCCGGCGCCGGGATCGCCTGATTGACGGCGATCACCTGGCCAGGGTTGGTGCCCCAGGTGACCTGCGGCGCGATCTCTTCGGCGCGCAGCGTCACCACGGTATCGAACTGGGCGTCGGCGTCGGACTTCAGCGTGCGCCAGTAAGCGACCGCCTGCTCCCAGTTTTCACCGGTCGGCGCGAACTGACGCCCCTTCAGGTAGGCGAAGGTGGTGTCGTCCGGCGCGACCAACCCGGCTTTGGCGCCCATTTCGATCGCCATGTTGCACAGGGTCATGCGGCCTTCCATGCTCAATGCCTCGATCGCCTTGCCGCAGAACTCCACCACGTGGCCGGTGCCGCCGGCGCTGCCGGTTTTGCCGATCACCGCCAGCACGATGTCTTTGGCGGTAATGCCCTCGGCGGCATCGCCGGTGACCTCAATCTTCATGGTTTTGGCCCGGCCCTGCTTCAGGGTCTGGGTCGCCAGCACGTGCTCCACTTCGGAGGTGCCGATGCCGAACGCCAGCGAGCCGAAGGCGCCGTGGGTCGCGGTGTGTGAATCGCCGCAGACGATGGTCATGCCCGGCAGCGTCATGCCTTGCTCCGGCCCGATCACGTGCACGATGCCCTGGAACGGGTGGTTCAGGTCATACAGCGAAACGCCGAATTCCGCGCAGTTCTTGATCAGCTCCTGCATCTGGATGCGCGCCATCTCGCCGCTGGCGTTGATGTCTTTGGTCTGGGTCGACACGTTGTGATCCATGGTGGCGAAGGTTTTGCCGGGCTGGCGCACCTTCCGGCCCATGGCGCGCAGGCCGTCGAACGCCTGCGGCGACGTGACTTCGTGCACCAGGTGACGGTCGATATACAGCAACGGCGTCTCGTCCGGCGCTTCGTGCACCACGTGGGCGTCGTACAATTTCTGGTATAAGGTCTTGGCCATGTTATGCCCCCTGAGCTACAAAGCGAGCGATGATGTCGCCCATTTCATCGGTGCTGACGGCTTTGCCGTCACCGGCCAGATCGGCGGTGCGGTAGCCCTGTTCCAACGCCTGGTTGATGGCGCGCTCTACGGCGTCGGCCGCTTCATCGGCGCCCAGGCTGTAACGCAGCAGCAGGGTGGCGGACAGGATCTGCGCAATCGGGTTGGCGATGCCTTTGCCGGCGATATCCGGCGCGGAACCGCCCGCCGGTTCGTACAGGCCGAAGCCTTGCTCGTTCAGGCTGGCGGACGGCAGCATGCCCATCGAGCCGGTAATCATCGCGCACTCGTCGGACAGGATGTCGCCGAACAGGTTGGAACACAGCAGCACGTCGAACTGGGACGGATCCTTGATCAGCTGCATGGTGGCGTTGTCGATATACATGTGCGACAGCGACACGTCCGGGTAATCCTTGGCGACCTGATTGACCACTTCACGCCACAAGATGGAGCTTTGCAGCACGTTGGCCTTGTCGATCGACGTCACCTTGTGGCGGCGCTTGCGGGCGGATTCGAAGGCGATGCGCGCGATGCGTTCAATCTCGAAACGGTGATACACCTCGGTGTCGAAGGCGCGCTCCTGCATGCCCTGGCCTTCGCGGCCCTTCGGCTGGCCGAAATAGATGCCGCCGGTCAGTTCGCGCACGCACAGAATGTCGAAGCCGCGGGCGGCGATATCGGCGCGCAGCGGGCAGAACGCCTCCAACCCTTGATACAGGCGGGCCGGGCGCAGGTTGCTGAACAGTTTGAAGTGCTTGCGCAGTGGCAACAGCGCGCCGCGTTCCGGCTGCTCGGCCGGCGGCAGGTGTTCCCATTTCGGGCCGCCCACCGAACCGAACAGGATGGCGTCGGCCTGCTCGCAGCCGGCGACGGTCGCCGCCGGCAACGGGCTGCCGTGGCGATCGATGGCGATGCCGCCGACGTCGTACTCGGCGGTGGTGATGCGAATGTCAAAGCGTTGACGCACCGCGTCCAACACTTTGCGCGCCTGAGCCATTACTTCCGGGCCGATACCGTCTCCGGGCAAGACGGCAATGTGATAAGTCTTCGTCATGTTCACACCGTTTCCTGATTATTTTGATGTTTGTTTTGCTGCAGACGCTGTTTTTCTTTTTCTACCTGCTGTGAGCGCCAAATATTGTTCAACACGTGCACCATCGCCTTGGCGGAGGATTCGACGATGTCGGTCGCCAGACCCACGCCATGGAAACGACGGCCGTTATAAGAGACGACGATATCCACCTGGCCCAGCGCATCGCGCCCATGGCCTTTGGCGGTCAACTGGTACTTCACCAGTTCGATCGGGTAATCGGTGATGCGATTGATCGCCTGATAGACCGCATCGACCGGGCCGTTGCCGGTGGCGGCTTCGGCTTTCTCTTCGCCGCCGCAGATCAGTTTCACCGAGGCGGTGGCCATGATGCTGCTGCCGGACTGCACGCTGAAGTAACCCAGGCTGAAGTGTTCCGGTTCTTCCTGTTGTTTGTTGATGAAGGCCAGCGCCTCCAGGTCATAGTCGAACACCTGGCCTTTTTTGTCGGCCAGCTTCAGGAAGGCGGCGTACAGGGTATCCAGGTTGTAGTCCTGCTCCTGGTAGCCCATCTCTTCCATGCGGTGTTTCACCGCCGCGCGGCCGGAGCGGGAAGTCAGGTTCAACTGCACGTCTTTCAGGCCGATCGACTGCGGGGTCATGATTTCGTAGTTTTCGCGGTTCTTCAGCACGCCGTCCTGGTGAATGCCGGAGGAGTGGGCGAAGGCGTTGGCGCCGACGATCGCCTTGTTGGCCGGGATCGGCATGTTGCACAGCTGGCTGACGATCTGGCTGGTGCGGAAGATTTCCTGATGATTGATGTTGGTGTGCACGTTCATGATGTCCTGGCGCACCTTAATCGCCATGATCACCTCTTCCAGCGAACAGTTGCCGGCGCGCTCACCGATGCCGTTCAGGGTGCCTTCCACCTGACGGGCGCCGGCCTGGACCGCGGCAATGGAGTTGCCGACTGCCATGCCCAAATCGTCGTGGCAGTGTACGGAGATGATGGCTTTGTCGATGTTCGGCACGCGGTCATACAAGGTGGTGATGATGCCGCCGAACTGGTTTGGCGTGGTGTAGCCGACGGTATCCGGAATATTGATGGTGGTGGCGCCGGCGTTGATGGCGGCTTCGACCACGCGGCACAGATTGTCGATCGGCGTGCGGCCGGCGTCTTCGCAGGAGAATTCCACGTCGTCGGTATAGTTGCGGGCGCGTTTGACCGAGCGCACTGCCATCTCCAACACTTCGTCGAACGAGCGCTTCAGCTTCGATTCGATGTGCAGGGTGGAGGTGGCCAGGAACACGTGGATACGGAAAGCTTCAGCGACGCGCAACGCTTCGGCGGCCACGTCGATGTCTTTGTCCACGCAGCGGGCCAGGCCGCAGACGCGACTGTTCTTGATCTGGCGAGCGATGGTTTGCACCGATTCGAAATCGCCCGGCGAAGAGACCGGGAAGCCGACTTCCATCACGTCAACGCCCATTCTTTCCAGCGCCAGCGCAATCTGAATCTTCTCTTTTACGCTCAGGCTGGCCTGCAATGCCTGTTCGCCATCACGCAGCGTGGTATCGAAAATAATGACTTGTTGGCTCATCGGTGCATTCCTTATCGTGTTGATTTCACGCTAAGCGGGCAAAAAAAAACCCGCGCAGTAGCGCGGGTTTCTTATGGGTGATCGGCTGAGTCAGCTCCGAACTTCGTCCACAGGCATACCGCGCAAACAAGATGCGTTGAGTAGTAGGCCTAGTAGACGGTGAGTACGGATCATAATGGTTCAGCTTCTCTTAAATTGGGTGTCTGCCTAATTTGATACGTGATTGGCCTGGCGATGTCAACACCTGATTGAATGCGGGGACAATGCACCGGCTATGCGTCCAAACAGAGGATCATTCGGTAAAAATGCAGCGCTATAGAGAAAAAATGGGAGCAGTTTGCGTGCTGCTTAGCATAAACGAATCGAATATATACTGCGCTAATTGCTTCTGGATTTTGTTGGGTTAAGATTTGTGATGAAAAAATAAGGAGGATTAATCACGGGAGGAAACAAAATAACATTTTTAATGCGAATGATTTAAATTGAATTCATATGATTAATTGATTGTTTTAGTCATAATATAACAAAATAATGCGATTTTACACAAAGCGATTGATGTTTTTAGATGGTTTGATTGCTTATGATGTGTTTTTATAGTTTGTCTCATACAGTGGGGTTACGTTGTTTAATTGTATTAATCATTGTTAATACCTAATTATTAGTACCACCCAGGTGGCATTCTTCCTGCTGACGGTAGAAGTGACTGATATGCATTCCATATACGACTTAAATCGTGTCGATAACACGAGGTTTTTTATCGGCTGAAGACGGTAATGGCAGGATTTGTCGTGCAAAGATAAGACAATGCGGCGTTTCATTGTTTGTCGAGCATAAGGATTAGATTATCTACACAGGATTTAGTGGAGTGAAATATGGCTGAATATGATTCAGAAATCGCCATGGTCAAAGAGCCGGCGGACATCCATTTGCGCAGCGTCGATCTTAATTTGCTGACGGTGTTTGACGCCGTGATGCAAATGCAAAATATTACGCGAGCTGCTAATTCGTTAGGGATGTCGCAGCCGGCGGTGAGCAACGCGGTAGCGCGTCTGAAGGTGATGTTCAACGACGAGCTGTTCGTGCGCTGCGGGCGCGGGATCCAGCCCACCATGCGGGCCAGGCAGCTGTTCGGGCCGGTGCGGCAAGCGCTGCAGCTGGTGCAAAATGAGTTGCCGGGATCTGAGTTTGAGCCGCTGACCAGCACGCGAGCGTTCTCCCTGTCCCTGTGCAGCCCGCTCGATTTGCGTCTGGGCGCCGGGATAATCAATCACGTCAAACAGATAGCGCCGCAGCTTAACCTGCAAATAAAGTCATACATTAACAATAATATTGAACATCAATTGCGTTATCAGGACGTCGAATTTGTCATCGGCTACAGCCGTTTCGAGTCGGCGGAGTTTCGCAGCCTGGCGATGTTCGACGACGAATTAGTGCTGGCGGTTGCGCAGGCGCACCCGCGAATAGGGGAGGAGGTGACGCCGGAACACATGTTGGCCGAACAGCATGCGGCGGTTTCCCTGGAAAGTTTTGGATCGTTCAGTAAACCTTTCTATTTAGAGGAGCCGATGCTGCGCGCCGTGACACAACAGTGCACGGACCTCTACAGCGTGTTGAATATGGTGTCGCAAACGGAAATGGTGGCGATTGCGCCCGCCTGGTTGGTGCGGCAACAGACGGAGGCGTTGAAAATAAAGGCGGTTCCTTTGTGCGCCAATCACAATAAAGCGACCTGCTATCTTTCCTGGCATGAATCCTCCGAACGGGATAAAGGGCACCAGTGGATGAAGTCCGTCCTGATTGAGGCGGGTAACCCAAAGTAAAGCGATAAAAAATGGGGATATATAAAGATAATATTCAACTGAGCGTTTTTTTCTCATGATAAAAACTAAGAACTATCTGGGTTTTTATTAAGATGTTTCTTGGTTTTGCGGCGATTAAATAACTTATTTTCAGGGTGAGTTGGTTCGTTTACCAAAAATAATTAATATAAATTAATATTCTGATTTTTACTTTACGACTGGTATTTTTAACTAACTCGATGCGGCGGCCCGGATGGGCCGCGTTTTATTGCCGCCAGCAAACCTTTTCCTTCCCGTTCTGTCCAACCCATGAAAGCGCGAAAGCCGGCCTGAGTTTTGGCTCACACTTCTACGCTGAAATCGCTTTTCCCCCTGCCTGAGAGTAGGTAGACTGCGCGGAAAAAAGTAAACACGTGTAAGCTGAGATGAGGGCCGTAAGGCGTCGTTCAGGCTTAACTGTATGATTCATTTCAGGCTTAGAGCACTATGATCACTAATCTGCTGCAATACCATTTGATCCATCGTATACAGCATCAAATCACCCACCGAGCCGATCGCACAGCTTTTCGCCAATGGTCGCCCAACGGCGAGTTTCAACTGATCTGGGAAGAGGCCGCCGTTCGCATCGATCGCATTGCCGCCGGGCTGTTGGCCCTGGGGGCCGAAGTGCAAGAGCGCATCGGCATTTTCGCCAAT
The DNA here is from genome assembly GCF_017309605.1 of Serratia ureilytica. NCBI lineage: Bacteria > Pseudomonadati > Pseudomonadota > Gammaproteobacteria > Enterobacterales > Yersiniaceae > Serratia > Serratia ureilytica. Next base: position 4,314,373 of record NZ_CP071320.1, on the reverse strand, counting down.
AACGGCATGGCCTGGTCGCTGGCCGATCTCGCGATTCTCCACCTGCGCGGCGTCAGCGTGCCGCTCTATTCCACCAATACGCCGGCGCAGGCGGCCTTCGTCATCAACGACGCCGACATTCGCATACTGTTCGTCGGCGAACAGGCGCAGTTGGACGCGGCCATCGCGCTGCGCGGCGTTTGCCCACAGCTGCGCCATATTATCGTGTTTGACCAAGATGCCTACCTGCGCGGCTGCGAGATAGCGCGACACCTGAGCGCCTTCGAGCATGCCGCCGATCCGACGGCTTTTATCGCTCAACGTCGGCAGCGCATTGAAGAGTGCGACCTGCAGGACCTCTTCACCCTGATCTATACCTCGGGCACCACCGGCGAGCCCAAAGGGGTGATGCTGGATTACCGCAACCTGGCGGCGCAGCTCTACCTGCATGATGAGAGACTGACGGTCGGCGAAGAGGATGTGTCGCTCAGTTTCCTGCCGCTGTCGCATGTGTTCGAGCGTGCCTGGAGCTTCTTTGTCATGCATTCCGGCGCGCAGAACGTCTTCCTGCCGAACACCGACTGGGTGCGGGAAGCGATGGGGCAGGTTCGCCCGACGCTGATGTGCGCGGTACCGCGTTTCTACGAGAAGATTTTCAGCGCGGTGCATGAAAAAGTGGCGCGCGCGCCTTGGCTGCGCCGCGCGCTGTTCCACTGGGCGATCGTCTGCGGGGAGCGCAAGTTCCTTCAGGAGCGGGCCGGCAAACCGTTGGGTAAACTGTTCGAACTCTCTCATCGCTGGGCCGACAAGCTGGTATTGAGCAAGCTGCGCGGCATCCTCGGCGGCCGGGTGCGCTTCCTGCCGGCGGCGGGCGCCAAGCTGGATGACAATGTGATCCTGTTTTTCCAGGCGATGGGCGTCAATATCAAGTACGGCTATGGCATGACCGAAACCTGTGCGACCGTGTCCTGCTGGGAAGAAGGGCATTTCCGCTTCGGCTCTATCGGCAAACCGCTGCCGGAGGTCGAGGTGCGCATCGGTGAAGAAAATGAAATCCAGGTGCGCGGGCCGATCGTGATGCGCGGCTATTTCAACAAACCGTTGGAAACCGCCGCGACCTTTACCGCAGACGGCTGGCTGAAAACCGGCGATGCCGGGGCGATCGATGAAGAGGGCAATCTGTTCATCACCGAGCGCCTTAAGGATTTGATGAAAACCTCCGGCGGCAAATACATCGCGCCGCAGATGCTGGAAGGCACGCTGGCGCAGGACCGCTTTATCGAGCAGGTGGCGATCATCGCCGATGCGCGCAAGTTCGTTTCCGCGCTGATCGTGCCGTGCTTTGAGTCGCTGGAAGAGTACGCGAAGTCAGTCAACCTGAAGTATCAGGATCGCCTGGAGCTGCTGCGCAACGGTGAAATCCTCGAGATGTTCGAAAAGCGTCTGCGCGAGATGCAAAAGGAGCTGGCGCGCTTCGAGCAGGTGAAGAAGTTCACGCTGCTGCCGGCGGCCTTTTCCATGGAGCTGGGGGAGCTGACGCCAACGCTGAAGCTGCGCCGCAAAGTGATCCTGCAGCGCTATCAGCGTGAAATCGACTCCATGTATCAGGAACAGGGCTGAGGCCGCCGCCGGACCGCGCGTTCGGCGAAAAAAACGGCATATTCTTCGCCTGATTTAGTTCTGTAATTTTCCCTCTGTTCGAAACAATGCCTAGCCTGACGCCCCTGGGGCTAGCGCATTGTTTTTATAAAGTCGCGATCTCCAGCCGCTTGGCAATAACCCCGCCGTCGTTAAGCCATTTTGCCGTTTGCCTGCCCCATATTCTGACGTTATGTTAATTCGATAGCGACAACCCATAAAAATTTAGGGGCATTGCCCCGCAGCAGGCGCTACGTTCCGGCGCCAGAGAAGAATAAGCAAGCCTGGAGGCAAACCCATGGAGATGTTGTCAGGAGCCGAGATGGTCGTCCGATCGTTGATCGATCAGGGCGTTAAACATGTATTCGGCTACCCCGGCGGGGCGGTGCTCGATATCTACGACGCCCTGCATACGGTCGGAGGGATCGATCATATTCTGGTGCGCCACGAGCAAGGTGCGGTGCACATGGCCGACGGTTACGCGCGCGCCACCGGCGAAGTGGGCGTGGTGCTGGTGACCTCCGGCCCCGGCGCCACCAACGCCATTACCGGTATCGCTACCGCTTATATGGACTCGATCCCGATGGTCGTCCTGTCGGGGCAGGTGCCCAGCTCGCTGATCGGCTACGACGCCTTCCAGGAGTGCGATATGGTGGGGATTTCTCGGCCGGTGGTGAAACACAGCTTCCTGGTGAAACGCACCGAAGACATCCCGGCGGTGTTGAAGAAGGCCTTTTACCTGGCCTCCAGCGGCCGCCCCGGCCCGGTGGTGATCGATCTGCCGAAAGACATCGTCGGCCCGGCGGTGCGGATGCCTTATGCCTATCCGCAGGACGTGAGCATGCGTTCTTACAACCCGACGGTGCAGGGCCACCGCGGGCAAATCAAACGCGCGCTGCAAACCATTCTGGCGGCCAAAAAGCCGGTGATGTACGTCGGCGGCGGCGCGATCAACGCTGGCTGCGAAGCCGAACTGTTGGCGTTGGCGGAGCAGTTGAACCTGCCGGTGACCAGCAGCCTGATGGGGTTGGGGGCCTTCCCCGGTACCCACCGCCAGAGCGTTGGCATGCTCGGCATGCACGGCACCTATGAAGCCAATAAAACCATGCACCATGCCGACGTGATCTTCGCCGTCGGCGTGCGTTTCGACGATCGTACGACCAACAATCTGGCCAAATACTGTCCGGATGCCACCGTGCTGCACATCGATATCGATCCGACCTCGATCTCCAAAACGGTGGACGCCGATATCCCGATCGTCGGCGATGCCAAGCAGGTGCTGGTGCAGATGCTGGAGCTGCTGGCGCAGGACGAGAAAGCGCAGGATCACGATGCGCTGCGCGATTGGTGGCAGTCTATCGAGCAGTGGCGCGCCCGCGACTGCCTGGGCTACGACAAAAACAGCGGCACCATCAAGCCGCAGGCGGTGATTGAAACCCTGCATCGCCTGACCAAAGGCGACGCCTATGTGACCTCGGACGTCGGTCAACACCAAATGTTCGCCGCGCTCTATTATCCGTTCGACAAACCGCGCCGTTGGATCAACTCCGGCGGCCTCGGCACCATGGGCTTCGGCCTGCCGGCGGCATTGGGCGTCAAGCTGGCACTGCCGGAGGAAACCGTGGTGTGCGTGACCGGCGACGGCAGCATTCAGATGAATATTCAGGAGCTGTCCACCGCGCTGCAATATAACCTGCCGGTGGTGGTGGTGAACCTCAACAACCGCTATCTGGGCATGGTCAAGCAATGGCAGGACATGATTTATTCCGGCCGTCATTCGCAGTCTTACATGGATTCACTGCCGGACTTCGTCAAGCTGGCCGAGGCTTACGGCCATGTCGGTATCGCCATCCGCACGCCGGATGAGCTGGAAAGCAAGCTGGCGCAGGCGCTGGCGGAAAAAGAGCGGCTGGTGTTCGTCGACGTGACCGTCGATGAAACCGAACATGTCTACCCGATGCAGATCCGCGGCGGAAGCATGGACGAAATGTGGCTTAGCAAAACGGAGAGGACCTGATCATGCGCCGTATTTTATCTGTCTTGCTGGAAAACGAATCCGGCGCCCTGTCGCGCGTGGTGGGGTTGTTCTCCCAGCGCGGTTACAACATCGAGAGCCTGACGGTGGCGCCGACCGACGATCCGACGCTGTCGCGCATGACTATCCAGACCGTCGGCGACGAGAAAGTGCTGGAGCAGATTGAGAAGCAGTTGCACAAGCTGGTGGACGTGTTGCGCGTCAGCGAGCTGGTGCAGGGCGCTCACGTTGAACGCGAGATCATGCTGGTGAAGCTGCAGGCCAGCGGCTACGGCCGTGAAGAGGTGAAACGCTGCGCCGATATTTTCCGTGGCCAGATCGTCGATGTGACGGCGACGCTGTATACGGTGCAGCTGGCCGGCACCAGCGACAAGCTGGACGCCTTCCTGAGCGCGGTGCGTGAAGTGGCGGAGATTGTGGAAGTGGCCCGTTCCGGCGTGGTCGGCGTGTCGCGCGGCGACAAAATCATGCGCTGAGCGCGGTCTGGCGGCGAATAATCGGGGGCGCGGCGTGGCTGCGCCCTTTGTTTTTCGGCCTTTTTTGCCCGATTGCCGGCACCTTTCGGCAAAAGCGGTTGCTAGGTAGTGTTTTCTGCTGTTAGATCGCAGAGGCTGGATTGAATAACCGCACGGGATGCCATGGTTAATCCGAGCACAGCCTTCACTTCTATTTTCAGCGTCATTAAGGGGTTAATGTGAAACTGGATGAAATCGCGCGTCTCGCGGGCGTTTCGCGCACGACGGCCAGTTATGTCATCAACGGCAAGGCGAAGCAGTATCGTGTCAGCGATAAAACCGTCGAGAAAGTGATGGCCGTGGTCAGGGAGCATAACTATCACCCGAATGCCGTCGCGGCGGGGCTGCGCGCCGGGCGCACCCGTTCTATCGGCCTGGTGATCCCGGATCTGGAAAATACCAGCTATACCCGCATCGCCAACTACCTGGAGCGCCAGGCGCGCCAGCGGGGTTACCAATTGCTGATCGCCTGTTCCGAAGATCAGCCGGACAACGAAATGCGCTGCATTGAGCACCTGCTGCAGCGTCAGGTGGACGCCATCATCGTCTCCACCGCCTTGCCGCCGGAGCATCCTTTCTATCAACGCTGGGCCAACGATCCGCTGCCGATCATCGCGCTGGACCGCGCGCTGGATCGCGAGCATTTCATCAGCGTTGTGGGCGCCGATCAGGAAGACGCTTTTGCGTTGGCGCAGGAGCTGCGCACCTTCCCGGCGGAGTCGGTGCTGTACCTGGGCGCCTTGCCGGAGCTTTCGGTCAGCTTCCTGCGTGAGCAGGGCTTCCGTCAGGCCTGGCAAGAGGATCCCCGCCACGTCGATTACCTGTACGCCAACAGCTACGAACGCGAAGCCGCCGGCGCGCTGTTTGCCGAATGGTTGAAAACGCACCCGATGCCGCAGGCGCTGTTTACCACGTCGTTCTCTTTATTGCAGGGCGTGATGGACGTGACGCTGAAGCAACGCGGCCGCTTGCCGACCGATCTGGCGATCGCCACCTTCGGCGATCATGAACTGTTGGATTTCCTTGAGTGCCCGGTATTGGCGGTAGCGCAGCGCCATCGCGACGTGGCCGAGCGCGTGCTGGAACTGGTGCTGGCCAGCCTGGACGAACCGCGTAAACCCAAGCCGGGGCTGACGCGCATTCGCCGCAATCTGTTCCGCCGCGGCAGTCTGAGCCGCAAGTAGTTTGCCTGACAGGGGCCCGCGTTGGCGGGCTCCTTTAGACGTAATCCGCTACCCGAAACAGCCGCCGGCAGTACTCCAGGAAGTAACCATACACCACGCCCATCGCCATGGAGACCAGCGCATTGCTGGTTACCGCCGCCAGCATTTGTTGGCCGTCGGCGCCCACGCTCCATAAAATTGCAGCATAAACCGGCGACTGGAAGCTGACATAGGCCAGCAGATCGGCGAGATTGCGCAGTAGGAACTGGCCGTGCGGGCAGCGGCGCGCCGTGCGGATAAACAGATCGCGATAGCGGCCATAAGGCCAGGCGATCAGAATGTTGACCGGGATCGACAACAGGCGTGAAGAGAGGGATTGCTGGAAGCTCATGCCGGAGATCAACACTTCAATCGCCATACCGGCGATAAAGCAGTACACCACCAGTGCAAACGTATCGGCAGCGGCGCTGCGCCAGTGTGCGGCGGGCGAAAGCATGTATCTCTCCTTTGTGTTAATGTGCTGTTAATTTTATAATTTGTGGTTGTTAATTCTGATTTTTTGCTTTTTATATAGTTTGCTGATCTGGTTTGTGTTTTTTAACTAGGTTTATATTTTTATTTTTAACATTTGTTCGGTTTTTGTCCCGCAGGGCCGGGGCGCAGGAAGGGATGGAGAGATTAAAATCGGTGTTTTTAAATAAACCTATTAAAAACATGCTGTTGCGATTTTTTGTGTCCGCGGGGGGATTTTTCCGGCAAAAATTGTGGAAATAAAGGTGTAAGAAAATGAAACCATAATTGTAAACAGGTGTTTTGGGAATAATCTTACCAAATTGATTTAAATCGAAATTACTTCTGCTCGTAATATCCGAGCCATTTATTTTCGCCGTGCTCTCATCACGGCGGTGCAAATTGAAGTAAAATAGCGCGCAGTTTCACGGTGAATAACGATTGAGCGTTATTAACTCAAGGAGTTATAGCCTTATTCTGCGGTCGACTCGTCAGGCGCCGAGCCTTGGCGCGCGCGGGGCGGCAGCGGTTACAGCCCTGAGATTGCCGAGCTGAAAAATGAGACATGGCTTGCAGAAGGAAGTAATGAGTTAATTAATCGCCAGTTCGTCAGGTTTTTAATCAGATTCTTTCCGCCTAGAAAATTCTCTCCGTTTATCATGGTGTTAATTTTTAATCGTCGAATAATCAGAGTTTCTTTCGCGAGTCAGCTCCCAAAATGACCAGAGAAATATTGCCAAAGCGCTGGCGCTCTGGCTTGACAAGGTTTTCATACCCTCCGTAAACTCCATTGTGTGGGAATTTGTGGGGTAAAGTGGTGAAAACGGTCACTAAGGGGTAGCTCAGGAATGTTCCGTGGAGCGACGATGGTCAACCTCGACAGCAAAGGGCGGCTCGCCGTACCTACCCGATATCGGGAATTGCTCAACGAGGAATCGCAAGGCCAAATGGTCTGTACCATTGACCTCCATCAGCCCTGCCTGCTGCTTTATCCTTTGCCCGAATGGGAAATTATTGAACAAAAATTATCACGTCTGTCGAGCATGAATCCCGCCGAGCGCCGCGTTCAGCGCCTGCTGTTGGGACATGCCAGTGAGTGTCAGATGGATAGTGCCGGTCGTTTGCTGTTAGCCAGTACGCTGCGGCAACACGCCGGGCTCACGAAAGAAGTGATGCTGGTCGGTCAGTTCAACAAGTTTGAACTGTGGGATGAACAGACCTGGTATCAACAAGTCAAGGATGATATTGACGCTGAACAGTCGACTCAGGAACCGTTGTCTGAGCGGCTACAGGACTTGTCGCTATAAGCATGTTGGAAAACTATAAACACACCACCGTCCTGCTGGACGAAGCCGTCAACGGCCTCAATATCCGCAGCAACGGCATATATATCGACGGTACTTTTGGTCGCGGTGGCCATTCTCGTCTGATTCTGTCCCAACTGGGGCCGGAAGGGCGCTTGCTGGCAATTGACCGTGACCCTCAGGCGATTGCAGCCGCCAAATCTATTGAAGATCCTCGTTTTACCATCGTACACGGCCCATTTTCCGAGTTGTCGCACTATGTGCGGGAGCGCGAGCTGGCGGGTAAGATCGACGGCGTTCTGCTCGATCTGGGCGTTTCCTCGCCGCAGCTTGACGACGCGGAGCGCGGGTTCTCCTTTATGCGCGACGGTCCGCTGGACATGCGCATGGATCCGTCCACCGGCCTGTCTGCCGCAGAGTGGCTGATGAAGGCCGAAGCGGACGACATCGCCTGGGTGCTGAAAACCTTCGGCGAAGAGCGTTTCGCCAAGCGCATCGCGCGCGCCATCGTCGAAAGAAACCGCGTGGAGCCGATGACGCGCACCAAAGAGCTGGCGGATCTGATCGCCGATGCCAGCCCGTTCCGTGAAAAGCACAAGCATCCGGCGACGCGCAGCTTCCAGGCGATCCGCATTTATATCAACAGCGAGCTGGAAGAGATCGAGCGTGCGCTCGATGGCGCGCTGGAAGTGCTGGCCCCGCAGGGCCGTTTGTCGATCATCAGCTTCCATTCGCTGGAAGACCGCATCGTCAAACGCTTTATGCGACACCACAGCCGCGGCGCCCAGGTGCCGGCGGGCATTCCGTTGACCGAGGAGCAACTGCGCGGCATGGGCGGGCGAACGCTGAAAGCGCTGGGCAAAATGATGCCGTCGGAAGCGGAAGTGGCGGACAACCCGCGTGCGCGCAGCTCGGTGCTGCGCATTGCTGAGAGGATGCCCGCGTGATTGGCAACGAACGTCACGGCCTGGTCGGGGTGATTGGCGGCGATCTGCTGCGCAACGCCAAGATCCCCATGATTTTACTGATTGCGTCACTGGTCTCCGCGATTTTCGTGGTGACCACCGCGCACCGCACCCGCCTGCTGACCGCCGAACGCGAGCAGCTGGTTCTGGAGCGCGATGCGCTGGATATCGAGTGGCGCAACCTGATTTTAGAAGAGAACGCCCTCGGCGATCACAGCCGGGTTGAACGTATCGCGACAGAAAAACTGCAGATGCAACACGTTGATCCATCGCAGGAAAATATCATCGTTAAACAATGAATGGTTTAACCGGAATAATGACACGGAGTAGAAAGGAAACGCATGAAAGCAGCGCGCCCCGGTAAGTTGAGACGCCAGGAAGATCAGGCCAGCTTTGTCAGCTGGCGTTTTGCGTTGCTGTGCGGCTGCATTTTGCTGGCGATGGTTGGCCTGATGCTGCGCGTCGCGTACCTGCAGGTCATCAACCCCGATCGTCTGGTGAAAGAAGGCGACATGCGTTCGCTGCGCGTGCAGGAAGTGCCGACCGCGCGCGGCATGATCAGCGATCGCGCCGGCCGCCCGTTGGCGGTCAGCGTGCCGGTGAATGCGGTGTGGGCCGATCCGAAAGAGCTGAACGAACGCGGCGGCATCACGCTGGACAGCCGTTGGAAAGCGCTTTCCGATGCGCTCAACATCCCGCTGGACCAGCTTTCCAACCGCATCAACGCCAACCCGAAAGGGCGCTTCGTTTATCTGGCGCGCCAGGTTAACCCGGCGATCGGCGACTACATCCACAAACTCAAGCTGCCGGGGATCTACCTGCGGCAGGAGTCGCGCCGTTACTACCCGGCGGGGCAGGTGACGTCGCACATCATCGGCGTGACCAACATCGACGGGCAAGGCATCGAAGGCGTCGAGAAGAGCTTCGATCGCTGGCTGACCGGGCAACCGGGCGAGAGAACGGTGCGCAAGGATCGCTTCGGCCGAGTGATTGAAGATATCTCCTCCGTCGATAGCCAGGCGGCGCATAACCTGGTGCTGAGCGTCGATGAGCGCCTGCAGGCGCTGGTGTATCGCGAGCTGAACAACGCCGTGGCGTTCAACAAGGCCGAATCGGGCACTGCGGTGCTGATCGACGTGAACACTGGCGAAGTGCTGGCGATGGCCAACAGCCCGTCTTATAACCCGAACAACATGGCCGGTACGCCGAAAGAAACCATGCGTAACCGCGCTATCACCGATATTTTTGAACCCGGTTCAACCGTGAAGCCAATGGTGGTGATGACCGCGCTGCAAAACGGCGTGGTGAGAGAAAACAGCGTGCTGAACACCATCCCGTACCGCATTCAGGGCCACGAGATCAAAGACGTGGCGCGGTACTCGGAGCTGTCATTGACCGGGATCTTGCAGAAGTCGAGTAACGTCGGTGTTTCAAAGCTGGCGTTAGCGATGCCGTCCTCAGCGTTAGTAGATACTTACTCTCGTTTTGGGCTGGGAAAAGCGACCAATTTGGGGCTGGTCGGAGAAAGCAGTGGCATATACCCAAAAAAACAACGGTGGTCTGACATAGAGAGGGCCACCTTCTCTTTCGGCTACGGGCTGATGGTAACTCCGTTACAGTTGGCGCGAGTCTATGCAACGATCGGCAGTCTGGGCGTGTATCGCCCATTGTCGATCACCAAGGTTGACCCTCCGGTCGCCGGCGAACGCGTTTTCCCTGAACCTCTGGTGCGCACCGTGGTGCACATGATGGAAAGCGTGGCCTTGCCGGGCGGCGGCGGCGTGAAAGCCGCCATCAAGGGATACCGTATCGCCATCAAAACCGGTACCGCGAAAAAAGTGGGCCCGGACGGCAAATACGTCAACCGATACATCGCTTATACCGCCGGCGTCGCGCCGGCAAGTAACCCCCGTTTTGCCCTGGTGGTCGTCATCAACGACCCGCAGGGTGGGAAATACTATGGTGGCGCAATCTCCGCGCCGGTGTTCGGCGCCATCATGGGCGGCGTATTGCGCACCATGAACGTCGAGCCTGACGCGTTGCCCACCGGTGACAAAAGCGAATTAGTGATTAACAAGAAAGAGGGTTCAGGTGGCAGATCGTAATTTGCGCGACTTACTCGCCCCGTGGGTGCCGACGGCGCCCGGGCGCGCGCTGCGGGAAATGACATTAGACAGCCGTGTGGCGGCTGCCGGGGATCTGTTTGTCGCCGTGGTCGGCCATCAAACGGATGGACGCCGCTATATTCCGCAGGCCATTGCGCAGGGCGTCGCCGCCGTGATCGCCGAAGCTGAGGGTCAGGCCGAAGACGGCGCCATCGTTGAGATGCACGGCGTGCCGGTGATCTACCTGAGCCAACTGAACCAGCGCCTTTCCGCGCTGGCCGGGCGTTTTTACCATCAGCCGGGCGAGCGTCTGCGCCTGGTCGGCGTGACCGGCACCAACGGCAAAACCACCACCACGCAGTTGTTGGCGCAGTGGAGCCAACTGCTGGGCGAAACCAGCGCGGTGATGGGCACCGTCGGCAACGGTCTGCTGGGCCAGGTCTGCCCGACCGAGAATACCACCGGTTCTGCGGTGGATGTTCAACACGTATTAAACGACTTGGCGGAACAGGGCGCGACCTTCGCCGCGATGGAAGTCTCATCCCACGGTTTGGTGCAACACCGGGTGGCGGCGCTGCCGTTCGCTGCCGCGGTCTTCACCAACCTGAGCCGCGATCACCTGGATTACCACGGTGACATGGCCAATTACGAAGCGGCCAAATGGTCGCTGTTCGCCGCCCACAATGTGGGGCAGGCGATCATCAACGCCGACGATGAAGTCGGCCAGCGCTGGCTGAGCAAGCTGCCGGATGCGGTGGCGGTGACGATGCAGGGCAACCTGCAGCCGGGCTGTCACGGCCGCTGGCTGAAAACCACGGCGGTCGATTATCACGACAACGGCGCCACGGTTCGGTTCAGCTCCAGCTGGGGCGACGGCGAGATCGAAAGCCGCCTGATGGGCGCTTTCAACGTCAGCAATCTGCTGTTGGCATTGGCGACGCTGCTGTCGCTGGGCTACCCGCTGGAGGCGCTGGTGGAAACCGGCAACCGTCTGCAGCCGGTCTGCGGCCGCATGGAAGTGTTTAACGCGCCGGGCAAACCGACGGTCGTGGTGGATTACGCCCACACGCCGGATGCGCTGGAGAAAGCGCTGGAAGCGGCGCGCCTGCACTGCCAGGGGCAGCTGTGGTGCGTCTTCGGCTGCGGCGGCGATCGCGACAAGGGCAAGCGTCCGCTGATGGGCGGCATCGCCGAGCAGTTCGCCGATCGCGTGGTGATCACCGATGACAACCCGCGTACCGAAGAGCCGCGCGCGATTATCAACGATATCCTGACCGGATTGCTGGATGCCGGGCAAGCGCTGGTGATCCACGGCCGCGCCGAAGCGGTGACCAGCGCCATCATGCAGGCGCAGGAGCAGGATGTGGTGTTGGTGGCGGGCAAAGGCCACGAAGATTATCAGCTGGTGGGCAACCGCCGCCTGGATTACTCCGACCGCACGACGGTCGCCCGACTGCTGGGGGTGCTGGCATGATCCCTGTCTCTCTTCAGACACTGGCTGAGGTATTGAGCGCTGAACCGATCGGCGCCGATTGCCAAATTGTCGAGGTGACGACAGACACCCGCAAGGTGACCGCCGGTTGCCTGTTTGTGGCGCTGAAAGGCGAGCGTTTCGACGCTCACGACTTCGCGGCGGATGCCATAGCCGCAGGCGCCGGGGCGTTGCTGGTCAGTAAGCGCTTATTGGTGGACGTGCCGCAGCTGGTGGTGAAAGACACCCGTCTGGCGCTGGGGCAGCTTGGCGCCTGGGTGCGTCAGCAGGTGCCGGCGCGCGTGGTGGCGCTGACCGGCTCCTCGGGCAAGACATCGGTGAAAGAAATGACCGCCGCCATTCTGCGTGAATGCGGCGAAGTGCTGTATACCGCCGGCAACTTCAATAACGACATCGGCGTGCCGTTGACGCTGTTGCGTCTGGAGCCGCAGCATGATTTTGCCGTGATAGAGCTGGGCGCTAACCACATTGGCGAAATTGCTTACACCACCGCATTGACGCGTCCGCAGACCGCTTTGGTGAACAACCTGGCGGCGGCGCACCTGGAAGGCTTCGGCTCGCTGGCCGGCGTCGCCCAGGCGAAAGGTGAAATCTTTACCGGCCTGCCGGCCGACGGCGTGGCGATCATCAACGCCGATAACAACGACTGGCCGCACTGGCAGAGCATGCTGGGCGGCAAAACCGTCTGGCGCTTCTCGCCGCAGGCGGCCGAAGGCGTGGACTTCTTCGCGCACGACGTGCGGGTGAACGGCGCAGGTACGCAGTTTACGCTGCACAGCCCGTTCGGCACCGCCGAGATCGCGCTGCCGCTGCCGGGGCGCCACAACGTGGCCAACGCGCTGGCGGCCACGGCGCTGGCGATGTCGGTGGGCGCCACCCTCGAAGCGGTGCGTCAGGGGTTGAAACAATTGCAGGCGGTGCCGGGGCGTTTGTTCCCGGTGGCGCTGGCCGAAGGCAAGCTGCTGCTGGACGACAGCTACAACGCCAACGTCGGGTCGATGACTGCGGCGGCGCAGGTGCTGGCGGAGATGCCGGGCTACCGCGTGATGGTGGTCGGCGATATGGCCGAGCTGGGCGCAGAAGCGGAAGAGTGCCACCGTCAGGTGGGTGAAGCCGCCCGCCAGGCCGGGGTCGATAAAGTGATCAGCGTCGGCGGGTTGAGCCGCGTGCTGAGCGAGGCTTCCGGCAACGGCGAACATTATCAGGACAAGACAGCAGTGATCGCGCGCGTGGCGGAATTACTGTCGGAACATGCGGTCATCACCGTGTTAATCAAAGGTTCACGTAGTGCCGCAATGGAGCAGGTAGTACGCGCGTTACAGGAGAAAGCACCATGTTAGTTTGGCTGGCCGAGCATTTGGTCAAGTATTACTCAGGCTTCAACGTCTTTTCTTATCTGACGTTCCGAGCCATTGTCAGCCTGCTGACCGCGCTGTTCCTGTCGCTGTGGATGGGCCCGCGGGTGATCAAGCGTCTGCAAGAAATGTCCTTCGGCCAGGTGGTGCGTAACGACGGCCCCGAGTCGCACTTCAGCAAGCGCGGCACGCCGACCATGGGCGGCATCATGATCCTGACCTCCATCACCATTTCGGTGCTGATGTGGGCCTACCCGTCCAACCCGTATGTCTGGTGTGTGCTGTTTGTGCTGGTGGGTTACGGCATCGTCGGTTTCGTCGATGACTACCGCAAGGTGGTGCGTAAGGACACCAAAGGGCTGATCGCCCGCTGGAAGTATTTCTGGCAGTCGGTGATTGCGCTGATTGTCGCATTCGCCATGTACGCCGTAGGAAAAGACACGCCAGCCACCGAGCTGGTTGTGCCGTTCTTTAAGGACGTGATGCCGCAGTTGGGCTTGCTGTACATCCTGCTGGCCTATTTCGTCATCGTCGGCACCAGCAACGCGGTCAACCTGACCGACGGTCTGGACGGCCTGGCGATTATGCCGACGGTATTCGTGGCGGCCGGTTTCGCGCTGGTGGCCTGGGCGACCGGTAACATGAACTTCGCCAACTACCTGCATATTCCGTATCTGCGTCATGCCGGTGAGTTGGTGATCGTCTGCACCGCCATCGTCGGCGCCGGCCTCGGCTTCCTGTGGTTCAACACCTACCCGGCGCAGGTGTTTATGGGCGACGTCGGTTCGCTGGCGCTGGGCGGCGCGCTGGGCACCATCGCGGTGCTGCTGCGCCAGGAGTTTTTGTTGGTGATCATGGGCGGCGTATTCGTGGTAGAGACGCTGTCGGTGATCCTGCAGGTGGGATCGTTCAAGCTGCGCGGACAACGCATTTTCCGCATGGCGCCGATTCACCACCACTATGAATTGAAAGGCTGGCCGGAGCCGCGCGTGATCGTGCGCTTCTGGATCATTTCGCTGATGCTGGTGCTGATTGGCCTGGCAACGCTGAAGGTGCGTTAATCATGGCAGACTATCAGGGTAGAAAAGTCGTCATCATCGGGTTGGGCCTCACCGGCCTGTCCTGTGTCGATTTCTTCATGTCACGCGGCGTGACGCCGCGCGTGATGGATACCCGTATCGCGCCGCCAGGGTTGGACAAACTGCCTGAAAGCGTGGAGCGCCATCTGGGCGATTTGAACCAGGACTGGCTGCTGGCGGCGGATCTGATCGTCGCCAGCCCGGGCGTCGCGCTGGCGACCCCGGCATTGAGCGCCGCGGCTGACGCCGGCGTGGAAATCGTCGGCGACGTCGAACTGTTCTGCCGCGAGGCGCAGGCGCCGATCGTGGCGATTACCGGCTCCAACGGCAAGAGCACCGTCACCACCCTGGTGGGCGAGATGGCGAAAGCTGCCGGTTGGGCGGTGGGCGTGGGCGGCAATATCGGCCTGCCGGCGCTGAGCCTGTTGCGCCAGGAATGTCAGCTTTACGTGCTGGAGCTGTCCAGCTTCCAGCTGGAAACGACGCATAGCCTGCGGGCGGCGGCGGCGACCATCCTGAACGTGACCGAAGATCATATGGATCGCTATCCGTTCGGCCTGCAGCAGTATCGCGGCGCCAAGCTGCGCGTGTATGAAAACGCCGCGGTGTGCGTAGTGAACGCGGACGATGCGCTGACCATGCCGGTGCGCGGCGCCGACGAACGCTGCGTCAGCTTCGGGGCGGACGTGGGCGACTATCACCTGAACCGCCAGCAGGGGGAAACCTGGCTGCGGGTGCGCGGTGAGAAGGTGCTGAATACGCGCGAGATGAAGCTGACCGGCCGCCACAACTACACCAATGCCCTGGCGGCGCTGGCGTTGGCGGATGCGGTCAATATCCCGCGTGCCTCCAGCCTGAAGGCGTTGACCACCTTCACCGGCCTGGCGCACCGCTTCCAGCTGGCCTGGGAGAACAACGGCGTGCGTTGGATCAACGATTCCAAAGCCACCAACGTCGGCAGCACCGAAGCGGCACTGAACGGCCTGCAGGTGGACGGCACGCTGCATCTGCTGCTGGGCGGCGACGGCAAGTCCGCCGATTTCTCGCCGCTGGCGCGCTATCTGCAGGGCGACAACGTGCGGCTGTATTGCTTTGGCCGCGACGGCGCCCAGCTGGCGCAGCTGCGGCCGGAAGTGGCGACGCTGACCGAGACCATGGAGCAGGCGATGCGCACCATCGCCGGCCGCGTACAGCCCGGCGATATGGTGCTGTTGTCGCCGGCCTGCGCCAGTCTCGATCAGTTCCGTAATTTTGAAGTGCGCGGCGATGAGTTCGCCCGCCTGGCGCAGGAGCTTGGCGGATGAAACTACGCTTGCCGAACTTCGGGCTGACAGAACGGCTGAAAGACTGGGTGACCGGCGCGCGCGACAACGACGCGGTCAACATGGTGCTGTACGATCGCACCCTGCTGTGGCTGACCTTCGGGTTGGCGATCATCGGCTTCGTGATGGTGACCTCGGCGTCGATGCCGATCGGCCAACGCCTGGCGGACGATCCGTTCCTGTTCGCCAAACGCGATGCGCTGTACCTCGGCCTGGCGTTCGGCCTGTCGCTGGTGACGCTGCGCATCCCGATGGAAGTTTGGCAGCGCTACAGCAACGTGATGCTGCTGATGTCGATCGTGATGCTGCTGATCGTCCTGGTGGTGGGGAGCTCGGTGAACGGGGCCTCGCGCTGGATCGCGCTCGGCCCGCTGCGTATTCAGCCGGCGGAGCTGTCCAAGCTGTCGCTGTTCTGCTACCTGGCGAGCTATCTGGTGCGCAAGGTGGAAGAGGTGCGCAGCAACTTCTGGGGCTTCTGTAAGCCGATGGGCGTCATGGTGGTGCTGGCGGTGCTGCTGCTGGCGCAGCCGGATCTCGGCACCGTGGTGGTGCTGTTCATCACCACGCTGGCGATGCTGTTCCTGGCCGGCGCGAAAATGTGGCAGTTCCTGGCGATCATCGGCTCCGGCGTGTTCGCCGTGGTGCTGCTGATTATCGCGGAACCGTACCGTATGCGCCGCGTGACCTCGTTCTGGAACCCGTGGGCCGACCCGTTCGGCAGCGGCTACCAGTTGACCCAGTCGCTGATGGCATTCGGCCGCGGCGAGTTCTGGGGGCAGGGGCTCGGCAACTCGGTGCAGAAACTGGAGTATTTGCCGGAAGCGCACACCGACTTCATCTTCTCCATTTTGGGTGAAGAACTGGGCTATATCGGTGTGGTTTTAGCCCTGTTAATGGTATTCTTCGTCGCTTTTCGCGCGATGTCCATCGGGCGCCGCGCGCTGGAGATCGACCAACGCTTCTCCGGCTTCCTGGCCTGCGCGATCGGCGTGTGGTTCAGCTTCCAGGCGCTGGTTAACGTCGGCGCCGCCGCGGGCATGTTGCCGACCAAAGGTCTGACGCTGCCGCTGATCAGTTACGGCGGCTCGAGCTTGCTGATTATGTCGACGGCGATCGTGCTGTTGCTGCGAATTGATTATGAAACGCGCCTGACCAAGGCTCAGGCGTTTGTGAAGAGGTAAGGGATGAGCGGGAAACCTAAGCGTTTAATGGTGATGGCAGGCGGTACCGGCGGGCACGTGTTCCCGGGGCTGGCGGTCGCGCATCATCTGATGGCGCAGGGCTGGCAGGTGCGCTGGCTCGGAACCGCAGACCGAATGGAAGCCGATCTGGTGCCGAAGCACGGGATCGAGATTGATTTTATCCGCATCTCCGGCCTGCGCGGCAAGGGCCTGAAGGCCCAGTTGACGGCGCCGCTGCGGATCTGGCAGGCGGTGCGGCAGGCGAAAGCCATCATGCGCAGTTATCAGCCGGATGTGGTGCTGGGGATGGGCGGTTACGTTTCCGGCCCCGGCGGCCTGGCGGCCTGGCAGTGCGGCATCCCGGTGGTGCTGCACGAGCAGAACGGCATCGCCGGCTTGACCAACCGCTGGCTGGCGCGCATCGCCGCCAAAGTGATGCAGGCCTTCCCCGGCGCGTTCCCGAACGCCGAGGTGGTGGGCAACCCGGTGCGCACCGACGTGTTGGCGCTGCCGTTGCCGGCGGAGCGGTTGCAAGGGCGCGAAGGCCCGATCCGCGTGCTGGTGATTGGCGGAAGTCAGGGCGCCCGCGTGCTGAATCAGACAGTTCCTGAAGTCGCGGCGCGTTTGGGCGATAGAATTACGCTCTGGCATCAGGTTGGCAAGGGCGCGCTGGAAACGGTACTGCGCGACTACGAAAGGGTAGGTCAGACGCAGCACAAGGTGACTGAGTTCATCGACGACATGGCCGCCGCCTATGCCTGGGCCGACGTGGTGGTCTGCCGCTCCGGCGCGTTGACCGTCAGCGAAATCGCGGCGGCGGGGCTGCCGGCGATCTTCGTGCCGTTCATGCACAAGGATCGTCAACAGTACTGGAACGCACGCCCGCTGGAAGAAGCCGGCGCGGCGAAGATTATCGAACAGCCGCAGTTCAACGCCGATGTGGTGGCCGAACTGCTGGCGAGCTGGGATCGCAAGACGCTGCTGGCCATGGCCGAGAAAGCGCGCGCGGTCGCCATTCCGGACGCCACCGAGCGCGTGGCGGCGGAGCTGGTGCGGCTCGCTAAGTAACGAGTGCAGGGGTTCGGCGCGCCGAACCTGAATAAAAGCAATGTGATGTAGGCCGGGATACCGGATCCGGATTAGAGAGAGTGATGAATACACAACAACTGGCGAAACTACGTACTATCGTGCCCGAGATGCGTCGCGTCCGGCACATTCACTTTGTCGGCATCGGTGGCGCCGGCATGGGTGGTATCGCCGAAGTGTTGGCAAACGAAGGGTATCAGATCAGCGGCTCCGACCTGGCGCCAAATCCGGTGACCCAGCAGTTGAGCGCGCTCGGGGCGACGATTTATTTCAATCACCGTCCGGAAAACGTGCTGGATGCGAGTGTGGTGGTGGTATCTACCGCCATCTCCGCCGACAACCCGGAGATCGTCGCCGCCCGTGAAGCGCGCATCCCGGTGATCCGCCGCGCTGAAATGCTGGCGGAGCTGATGCGTTTTCGCCACGGCATCGCTATCGCCGGCACGCACGGCAAAACCACCACCACGGCGATGGTCTCGAGCATTTACGCCGAAGCCCGCCTGGACCCGACCTTCGTTAACGGCGGGCTGGTGAAGGCGGCGGGCACCCACGCACGACTGGGGTCCAGCCGTTATCTGATCGCGGAAGCGGATGAGAGCGATGCGTCGTTCCTGCATCTGCAGCCGATGGTGGCCGTGGTCACCAACATCGAAGCCGACCACATGGACACCTACCAGGGCGACTTCGAGAACCTGAAGCAGACGTTTATCAATTTCTTGCACAACCTGCCGTTCTACGGTCGCGCGGTAATGTGCATCGACGATCCGGTGGTGCGTGAGCTGCTGCCGCGCGTGGGTCGTCATATCACCACCTACGGCTTCAGTGAAGATGCCGACGTGCGCATCGAAGACTACCGGCAGATTGGGCCGCAGGGGCACTTTACCCTGAGCCGTCAGGACAAACCGTTGCTGACGGTGACGCTGAACGCGCCGGGCCGCCACAATGCGTTGAACGCAGCGGCGGCGGTGGCGGTAGCGACCGAAGAAGGCATAGACGACGAAGATATCCTGCGCGCGCTGGCGGGCTTCCAGGGCACTGGGCGCCGCTTCGATTTCCTCGGCGAGTTTCCGCTGGAGCCGGTCAACGGCAAAGCGGGCAGCGCGATGCTGGTGGACGATTACGGCCACCATCCGACCGAAGTGGACGCCACGTTGAAAGCGGCGCGCGCCGGTTGGCCGGACAAGCGTCTGGTGATGATCTTCCAGCCGCACCGCTACACGCGCACCCGCGATCTGTACGACGATTTCGCCAACGTGCTGTCGCAGGTGGATGTGCTGCTGATGCTCGACGTGTACGCCGCCGGCGAAGCGCCGATCCCGGGCGCGGACAGCCGCTCGCTGTGCCGCACCATCCGCAGCCGCGGCAAGCTGGATCCGATCCTGGTTTCCGATGCCGATACCGTGCCGGAAACGCTGGCGCAGCTGTTGCAGGATGAAGACCTGGTGCTGGTGCAAGGCGCCGGCAACGTGGGCAAAATCGCCCGTAAACTGGCCGAGCTGAAGCTGCAGCCGCCGAAGAAAGAGGAGGAGCACCATGGCTGATAAAGTTGCAGTTCTGCTGGGCGGCACCTCCGCTGAACGTGACGTTTCTCTGCAGTCCGGCGCCGCGGTGCTGGCCGGGTTGCGCGAAGCCGGTATCGATGCGCACGGCGTCGATACCCGCGATTTCCCGGTGACCCAGCTGAAAGAGCAGGGGTTCACCAAAGTGTTTATCGCGCTGCACGGCCGCGGCGGCGAGGACGGCACCCTGCAGGGGCTGCTGGAGTTTCTCGAGTTGCCTTATACCGGCAGCGGCGTGATGGCCTCGGCGCTGACCATGGACAAATGGCGCACCAAGATGGTGTGGCAATCGATGGGCTTGCCGGTGGCGCCTTACGTGGCGCTGAATCGCCAGCTGTATCTCGGCGCCGAAAAAGCGGCGCTGCTGGCGCGCGTGGCGGATCTCGGTCTGCCGGTGATCGTCAAGCCGAGCCGTGAAGGCTCCAGCGTTGGCATGAGCAAGGTCACCGAAAGCGCGGCGTTGGCAGCGGCGTTGGAAGAAGCCTTCCGCCATGACGACGATGTGCTGGTGGAGAAGTGGTTGAGCGGCCCGGAATACACCGTGGCGATGCTGGGCGACCAGGTGCTGCCGTCTATTCGTATCCAGCCGGCCGGCGTGTTTTACGACTATCAGGCCAAGTACATTTCGGACGACACGCAGTACTTCTGCCCGAGCGGTTTGAGCGCCGAGCAGGAAGCCGAGATGGCGGCGTTGGCGCTGCGCGCCTACCGCGGTCTGGACTGCAGCGGCTGGGGCCGCGTCGATGTGATGCAAGACAGCGATGGCAGCTTCTATCTGCTTGAGGTGAATACCTCTCCGGGCATGACCAGTCATAGCCTGGTGCCGATGGCGGCGCGCCAGTTTGGATTAAGCTTCTCGCAGCTAGTGGCGAGAATTTTGGAGTTGGCCGACTGATATGTCGCAAGCTGCCCTGAATGCGCGCGATCGCGAGGTGGATAACGGCCCGCGCCGCAGCAATGGAACCCAGTTGGCGGGAATGATTTTCCTGCTGATGGTGTTGGGAACGGTCGTGTGGAGCGGTTGGGCGGTGCTTGGCTGGATGAAAGACGCCAGTCGCCTGCCGCTCTCAAGGCTGGTGGTGACCGGCGAACGCCATTACACCACCAACGATGATATTCGTCAGGCGATCCTGGCGCTGGGCGCGCCCGGCACCTTTATGACGCAGGATGTGGACGTTATCCAGCAGCAGATCGAACGTCTGCCGTGGATCAAGCAGGCCAGCGTGCGCAAACAATGGCCGGATGAGCTGAAGATCCATCTGGTGGAGTATGTCCCGGTGGCGCGCTGGAACGATTTGCACATGGTGGACGCCGAGGGCAAAGCGTTCAGCGTGCCGGCGGAGCGGGCGGGCAAGCAGAAGTTGCCGCTGCTCTACGGGCCGGAAGGGAGCGAGCAGGATGTGCTGGAAGGCTATCGGGCGATGAGCGCCACGTTGGCGGCCAGCAAATATACGCTGAAAATGGCGGCGATGACCGCGCGCCATTCCTGGCAGCTGGCGCTGGACAACGATGTCCGGCTTGAGCTGGGGCGCGATGACCGCAACGGGCGTTTGCAGCGGTTTATCGAGCTTTACCCGGTATTGCAGCAGCAGGGCCAGGCGGAGAGCAAGCGTGTCAGCTATGTCGATCTGCGCTACGAGTCCGGCGCTTCGGTAGGGTGGGCTCCGGTGTTGGTCGATCCGCAGGCGCTTGGCGGTCAGCAAAACAGTAATCAGCAACAGAATCAGGCACAGGCAAAACAACAATGATCAAGTCGACGGACAGAAAACTGGTAGTTGGACTGGAGATCGGTACTGCAAAAGTCTCCGCGTTGGTAGGGGAAGTTCTGCCCGATGGCATGGTCAACATTATCGGGGTGGGCAGCTGCCCGTCTCGCGGCATGGATAAGGGCGGCGTAAACGACCTGGAGTCGGTGGTGAAGTGCGTACAGCGCGCCATCGATCAGGCCGAGCTGATGGCGGACTGCCAGATCTCGTCGGTGTACCTGGCGCTGTCGGGCAAACACATCAGCTGCCAGAACGAAATCGGCATGGTGCCTATCTCGGAAGAGGAAGTGACGCAGGACGACGTGGAGAACGTGGTGCACACCGCCAAATCGGTGCGCGTGCGCGACGAACACCGCATCCTGCACGTGATTCCTCAGGAATACGCCATCGATTATCAGGAAGGCATCAAAAACCCGGTTGGGCTGTCCGGCGTGCGCATGCAGGCCAAGGTGCATCTGATTACCTGCCATAACGATATGGCGAAGAACATCGTCAAGGCCGTGGAACGTTGCGGCCTGAAAGTTGACCAACTTATTTTCGCCGGTCTGGCCGCGAGCTACGCGGTGCTGACCGAAGATGAACGCGAACTCGGCGTTTGCGTGGTGGATATCGGCGGCGGCACCATGGATATGGCGGTGTACACCGGCGGTGCGCTGCGCCACACCAAAGTGATCCCTTACGCCGGGAACGTGGTCACCAGCGATATCGCTTACGCCTTCGGCACGCCGCCGACCGACGCGGAAGCGATTAAAGTTCGACACGGTTGTGCGCTTGGGTCGATTGTTAGCAAGGATGAGAATGTAGAGGTGCCTAGCGTCGGGGGACGTCCTCCGCGCAGTCTGCAAAGACAGACGCTGGCTGAAGTCATTGAGCCACGCTACACCGAACTGTTGAATCTGGTTAACGATGAAATTTTGCAATTGCAGGAGCAACTGCGTCAGCAAGGGGTGAAGCATCATCTGGCGGCCGGTATCGTGCTGACCGGTGGCGCCGCCCAGATTGATGGCCTGGCAGCCTGTGCGCAACGGGTGTTCCACACCCAGGTACGCATCGGCCAACCCTTGAACATCACGGGTCTGACGGATTATGCGCAGGAGCCTTACTACTCGACGGCGGTAGGTCTGCTGCACTATGGAAAAGAGTCTCACCTGAGCGGTGAGACAGAAGTAGAAAAACGCGCCTCGGTGGGCAATTGGTTTAAACGCATCAATAGCTGGCTGAGAAAAGAGTTTTAATGTTTCAACAAAGAGATCATGCTGAGTAATCTTTTTATGATCTCGCAGCGACAGGCACAAAACGGAGAGAAACTATGTTTGAACCAATGGAACTAACCAATGACGCGGTGATTAAAGTCATCGGCGTCGGCGGCGGCGGTGGCAACGCCGTTGAACACATGGTGCGCGAGCGCATCGAAGGTGTTGAATTCTTCGCTGTGAACACGGACGCCCAGGCGCTCCGCAAAACGGCGGTTGGCCAAACCATCCAGATTGGTAGCGGTATTACCAAAGGTCTGGGTGCGGGCGCGAACCCGGAAGTGGGTCGCAATTCAGCGGAAGAAGACCGCGAAGCCCTGCGCGCAGCGCTGGACGGCGCAGACATGGTCTTCATCGCAGCCGGCATGGGCGGCGGCACCGGTACCGGTGCGGCGCCAGTGGTGGCTGAAGTGGCTAAAGATTTGGGTATTCTGACCGTGGCCGTGGTGACCAAGCCTTTCAACTTCGAAGGCAAAAAGCGCATGGCATTCGCGGAGCAGGGTATCGCTGAACTGTCCAAACACGTGGACTCACTGATCACCATCCCGAACGACAAGTTGTTGAAAGTTCTGGGGCGCGGCATCTCCCTGCTGGACGCGTTCGGCGCGGCCAACGACGTGCTGAAAGGCGCGGTGCAGGGTATCGCCGAGCTGATCACCCGTCCGGGCCTGATGAACGTCGACTTCGCCGACGTGCGCACCGTGATGTCCGAAATGGGCTACGCGATGATGGGTTCCGGTGTGGCTTGCGGTGAAGACCGCGCCGAAGAAGCGGCCGAAATGGCGATCTCCAGCCCACTGCTGGAAGACATCGACCTGTCCGGCGCGCGCGGCGTACTGGTCAACATCACCGCCGGCTTCGACCTGCGTCTGGATGAGTTCGAAACCGTGGGTAACACCATCCGTGCGTTCGCTTCCGACAACGCCACCGTGGTTATCGGTACCTCGCTGGATCCGGAAATGAACGACGAACTGCGCGTAACCGTGGTTGCAACCGGTATCGGTATGGACAAGCGTCCTGAAATCACCCTGGTGACCAATAAGCAGGCCAGCCAGCCGGTGATGGATCACCGTTATCAGCAGCACGGCATGTCGCCTCTGCCGCAGGAAGTGAAACCTGCCGCGAAGGTGGTCAACGACCAAGCTGCGCAGCCGAATAAAGAGCCCGACTATCTTGATATTCCAGCCTTCCTGCGTAAACAGGCAGACTAAGAATATCCTGAGAATTTGGAATCTCCGCTCTTTGTGCTAAACTGTCCCGCCAGCCATGCTGTATGCTTGGCTGGTAGGATGGATAACATTGCGAGATAAAACGATGATCAAACAAAGGACATTAAAACGTATTGTTCAGGCGACTGGCGTCGGTTTGCATACCGGCAAGAAAGTCACGCTGACAATGCGCCCAGCGCCGGCTAATACCGGGGTCATCTATCGTCGCACTGACTTGAATCCACCGGTTGATTTTCCGGCTGATGCAAAATCCGTGCGTGATACCATGCTCTGTACTTGCCTGGTGAATGAGCATGACGTGCGTATTTCGACCGTTGAGCATCTTAACGCCGCGCTGGCTGGGCTGGGCATCGACAACATCGTCATCGAAGTCGACGCCGCTGAAATCCCAATCATGGACGGCAGCGCCAGTCCGTTCGTGTTCTTGCTGCTGGATGCCGGCATCGAAGAACTGAACTCGGCGAAGAAATTCCTGCGTCTGAAAGAGACCGTACGCGTTGAAGATGGCGACAAGTGGGCCGAGCTGTCCCCGCATAACGGGTTCCGCCTGGACTTCACCATCGACTTCAACCACCCGGCCATCGACGCCAGCTCTCAGCGCTATCGTCTTGATTTCTCGGCTGAGTCGTTCGTGCGTCAAATCAGCCGCGCGCGCACCTTCGGGTTCATGCGTGATATCGAATACCTGCAGTCCCGCGGCCTGGCCTTGGGCGGCAGCTTCGATTGCGCCATCGTGGTAGACGACTACCGCGTGCTGAACGAAGACGGTCTGCGTTTCGAAGACGAATTCGTACGTCACAAAATGCTGGACGCCATCGGCGACCTGTTCATGTGCGGCCACAACATCATTGGCGCGTTCACCGCGTTCAAGTCTGGCCACGCGCTGAACAACAAACTGCTGCAGGCCGTGCTGGCCAAGCAGGAAGCGTGGGAATACGTGACCTTCCAGGACGAAGCCGAAATGCCATTGGCATTCAAGGCACCGTCTACCGTATTGGCGTAAGGTCTGCATTCCTCGCCTGCGAATAACGGCAGGCGCATCCCCTGAGAGCCTGAGAATTCAGGCTCACGATGGTGTGGTGTCGGCTGTCCGGTATTTTGCAGTCCGTGTCGCTGATTACTTATCACGACTGGTTGTGTTGGTACCCTCTCCGGCCAATGCAGCCAGCCGTTCCAATATCTTGCGCAGTTTCTCTGGGCTACGGCTCGCTAATCCCCTCAGCTCTTCCGCACTCTCCAGACTCAAATGCCGCATCGGCACGGGTTTTTCCGGCGCTTTTTCGGCGTTTTGCACCTGGTTGCTGCCTTTCGCCATCAAGGCCGGATTAATCCTGATGTCGATCGACGACAATGATGGTAGAATTTGCGCTCGTAGTGCAGACAGCAAAGCGGGTTGTTCGTAGCGCAAGCGCATCATCCAACTGGCATTTGCCGTTTCGAGCACTAAAATACCCTGTCGGAAATTCGCGACGCGGCACCAGGGATGCAGGGGAGCGGGCAACAGGCCCTTCACTGCACGGTTAAGCTTGAGCAGCGCCACCGCGCGTTGCTGGACGTTATGCAGCGGCCCTTTGCTGCCGGCAGACGCGTCGTCGAACAGGACATCTAATAATTGTGGACGGCTATCGCGCATAATGGGCTCCGGCGGATTATAAACTCGTGATCGGTATTCTAAATCGTTGGCGACAATTTGGCAGACGTTATTTCTGGCCCCATCTCCTGTTAGGGATGGTTGCGGCCACGCTTGGCGCGCCTTCCAATTTGTCCGGCGCACCCGATCAGGCCGCATTGCCGAGCACATCGTCCAGCCTTAACCGGCAAAATTCGGCCAACGGCACCTTCAACAGCCTGGCCCTGCTGCAGGACGCGCATCGCCGTCCTACCTTCAGCGTAGATTATTGGCAGCAACATGCGCTGCGCACCGTCATTCGTCACCTCTCTTTCGCGCTGGCGCCGCAGGCGGTTTATGCGCGTGTGCAGGAGAGCGAAGCCGAAGCGGAACCCCCTTTGCAGGTAGCGCAACTGGCGCTGCTTTCTACTCTCAACGCGCTGCTGACGCACGAGCCGAAGCCGCCGACCATCATTCGCCACACCCACCTTGAGGTGCTGCCAACGCTGGCGCGGCACCAGACCGGCCTGTGGGTGGCGCAGGTGCAGGGCATTCGCGCCGGGCCCGTCGCCCTCGTCTGATCTCGCCCTTTGGGCACAAAAACCATAAATAATAG
This sequence comes from Serratia ureilytica, assembly GCF_017309605.1. Taxonomy (NCBI): domain Bacteria; kingdom Pseudomonadati; phylum Pseudomonadota; class Gammaproteobacteria; order Enterobacterales; family Yersiniaceae; genus Serratia; species Serratia ureilytica. Next base: position 4,288,612 of record NZ_CP071320.1, on the reverse strand, counting down.
CAAGTTGACTGCCGCGCTCGGCGGTCATGACAGAGATATCAAACATCATGTTAGTGAAATTATTAACCAAAGTTTTTGGCAGCCGTAACGATCGTACCCTGCGCCGCATGCGCAAAGTGGTTGAGCAGATCAACCGCATGGAACCGGACATGGAAAAGCTGTCCGATGACGAGTTGAAAGCGAAAACCAACGAATTCCGCGCGCGCCTGGAGAAAGGCGAATCGCTGGAAAGCCTGATCCCGGAAGCCTTCGCCGTGGTGCGTGAGGCGAGCAAGCGCGTGTTCGGCATGCGTCACTTTGACGTGCAGCTGCTGGGCGGCATGGTACTGAACGACCGCTGCATCGCCGAGATGCGCACCGGTGAAGGTAAAACCCTGACCGCGACGCTGCCGGCTTATCTGAACGCCCTGAGCGGCCGCGGCGTGCACGTCGTGACCGTCAACGACTATCTGGCGCAGCGCGACGCCGAAAACAACCGTCCGCTGTTCGAGTTCCTCGGTCTGAGCATCGGCATCAACCTGCCGGGCATGCCGGCGCCGGCCAAGCGCGAAGCTTACGCCGCCGACATCACCTACGGCACCAACAACGAGTACGGCTTCGACTACCTGCGCGACAACATGGCGTTCAGCCCGGAAGAGCGTGTGCAGCGCAAACTGCACTATGCGCTGGTGGATGAGGTGGACTCCATCCTGATCGATGAAGCGCGTACGCCGCTGATCATCTCCGGCCCGGCAGAAGACAGCTCCGAGATGTACATCAAGGTCAACAAGCTGATCCCTAAACTGATCCGCCAGGAAAAAGAAGACTCCGACACCTTCAAAGGTGAAGGGCACTTCTCGGTGGACGAGAAGGCGCGTCAGGTACACCTGACCGAACGCGGCCTGATCCTGATTGAAGAGATGCTGGTGGAAGCCGGCATCATGGATGAAGGCGAATCGCTATACTCGCCGACCAACATCATGCTGATGCACCACGTTACCGCCGCGCTGCGCGCTCACGTGCTGTTCACCCGCGACGTGGACTACATCGTGAAAGACGGCGAAGTGATCATCGTCGATGAGCACACCGGCCGTACCATGCAGGGCCGCCGCTGGTCCGACGGTCTGCACCAGGCGGTGGAAGCCAAAGAAGGCGTGGAGATCCAGAACGAGAACCAGACGCTGGCTTCGATCACCTTCCAGAACTACTTCCGTCTGTACGAGAAGCTGGCCGGGATGACCGGTACCGCCGATACCGAAGCCTTCGAATTCAGCTCGATCTACAAGCTGGACACGATCGTGGTGCCAACCAACCGTCCGATGATCCGTAAGGATATGCCGGATCTGGTGTACATGACCGAGAAAGAGAAGATCGGCGCCATCATTGAAGACATCCGCGAGCGTACCGCCAAAGGCCAGCCGGTGCTGGTGGGGACCATCTCAATCGAGAAATCCGAAGTGGTGTCCCGAGAGCTGACCAAAGCGGGCATCGACCACAAGGTGTTGAACGCCAAATTCCACGCCATGGAAGCGGACATCGTCGCCCAGGCCGGCCAGAGCGGTGCGGTGACCATCGCCACCAACATGGCGGGCCGTGGTACCGATATCGTGCTGGGCGGCAGCTGGCAGGCCGAAGTGGCGCTGCTGGAAGAGCCGACCGAAGAGCAGATCGAAGCTATCAAAGCCGCCTGGAAAGAGCGCCACGACGCGGTGCTGGCGGCGGGCGGCCTGCATATCATCGGCACCGAGCGCCATGAATCGCGCCGTATCGATAACCAGCTGCGCGGCCGTTCCGGTCGTCAGGGCGACGCCGGTTCATCCCGCTTCTACCTGTCGATGGAAGATGCCCTGATGCGTATCTTCGCCTCGGATCGCGTGTCCGGCATGATGCGTAAACTGGGCATGAAAGAAGGCGAAGCGATTGAGCACCCGTGGGTGACCAAGGCGATCGCCAACGCGCAGCGCAAAGTGGAAAGCCGCAACTTCGATATCCGTAAGCAACTGCTGGAATACGACGACGTCGCCAACGATCAGCGCCGCGCCATCTACAGCCAGCGTAACGAATTGCTGGACGTGTCCGACGTGAGCGAAACCATCGCCAGCATCCGCGAGGACGTGTTCAAGAGCACCATCGACAACTACATCACGCCGCAGTCGCTGGAAGAAGAGTGGGATATTCAGGGGCTGGAAGAGCGCCTGAAGAACGACTTCGATCTGGAGATGCCGATCGCCCAGTGGCTGGACAAAGAGCCGGAGCTGCACGAAGAGACGCTGCGCGAACGTATTCTGGAGAACGCCAAAGAGCAGTACCTGCGTAAGGAAGAAGTGGTCGGCAGCGAAATGATGCGCAACTTCGAGAAGGGCGTGATGCTGCAGACGCTGGATTCCCTGTGGAAAGAGCACCTGGCGGCGATGGACTACCTGCGTCAGGGCATCCACCTGCGCGGCTATGCGCAGAAGGATCCGAAGCAGGAGTACAAGCGCGAATCCTTCAACATGTTCGCCACCATGCTGGAATCGCTGAAATATGAAGTGATCAGTGTGCTGAGCAAGGTACAGGTGCGGATGCCGGAAGAGGTGGAAGCGCTGGAACAGCAGCGCCGTGAAGAGGCCGAGCGTCTGGCGCAGCAGCAACAGCTGAGCCACCACGACGAGAACGCGCTGGTGACCGAAGATCCGAACGCGCCGGCGACCGCCGAGCGCAAAGTGGGCCGCAACGATCCTTGCCCATGCGGTTCCGGCAAGAAATACAAGCAGTGCCACGGCCGCCTGCAGTAATGCCGGCCGCGGTTGACCGATAATACCCGGGGGTTCAGCTTGCTGAGCCCCTGTTTTTTGGCACCCATCAGGAGGGTGAGATGAAACATCTGAATATCGCCGTGGGCATCATCCGCAATGCTCAACGGGAGATCTTTATTACGCGCCGCGCCGCTGACGCGCACATGGCCGGATTTTGGGAGTTTCCCGGCGGCAAGATCGAACCGGGTGAGACGCCGGAACAGGCGCTGAGCCGTGAGCTGCGTGAAGAGACCGGTATCGAAGCCGATCGGGCCGAACTGCTGGAGGTGGTGGAACATCGCTTCAGCGATCGCATCGTGACGCTGAATTTTTATCTGGTGGAGCATTGGGCGGGCGAGCCGTTTGGCCGTGAGGGGCAGCCGATGCGCTGGGTAAAACAGGCGGAGCTGCGTGAAGACGAGTTCCCGGAAGCCAACGCCGGCATTATCCAACTGCTGGTGGCGCAGGCTGGTGCCGCGCAATAACACTATCGGCCTGGCGTGCGCCAGGCCTTCAATCGGCGATTAGCGGTCGTCGAGTTCGCTCCAGTCCTCACTTTCCGACAGATCGCTGTTGCTCGGAATGCGCTTCTCTTCATCGGCCCACTCGCCAAGATCGATCAGTTGGCAGCGCTTGCTGCAAAACGGCCGGAACGGGCTGACTTCGCCCCAAACCACGCCGGTGCCACAGGTTGGGCATTTCACTACGGTCGTCATAACGGTTCCTTACGCCTTCTGGCGGTGCTGAGAAGGCTTGCTTTCATGAGTTCAACAACAGGCCAGTTCGAACGTCAGGCGTTCAGGCACCATGCCATGTTCGCTGTCCAAAGGCAGGAAACGAATGGCATAACGCGTCTTGTGGCCGGAAATTTGCGGATAAAGCTGCGGCGCCAGATGAAGGCGCAGGCGCAGCAGGTCCGCCCCTTCGGCGTTGTCCTGGAAAAAGCCGTTCAGACTGATTTGATTGCGGAACGGCCCCGACTGACGGATCAGATCCAGCACCATGATCAGCGCCTGGTTCAGCGGATCCAGCGACTGCAGCCAGGCGGCGACGTCGGCATCGCGATCCTGCTGCGGCGCATGCATCCACATGTGCAGGGTCGGCAAATCGAAGCTGCAGCAGCCGCCGGGAATGTTCAGACGCTGGCGCACCAGGCCGATCAGCCGGTCTTCACGCAGTGCCTGACCGAGGCGCGGTGCCGCCATCAGCGCCGATGAACGCGACTTCAACTGGCCGCGCAACTGCTCGATCAGCGCCATATCCACGCCCGGCACATCGGCCCAGGCCAACAGTTTTTGCTGCTGACGCTCCAGCTCTTTGAGCAGTTCGGTGCGTACCTCGCCGCGCTCCAGTACGTCCAGCAAATCGGAGACGGTGCGGAAAAAGGTAAGGGCGATGGCGGTTTCGCTCAGGGCGCGCTGGCCGTGCAGCTGTTGCAGTAAAAACTCGATGCGCAGCCAGGTACGCATTTTTTCGTTCAGCGGGTGTTCAAAGAGAACGGTTGGGGAAACATCACTCATGCAGTTTAATCCTGTTGGGGCGCTGTTGCCGCCAGTTCAAGGTAGCGACGATGCAGTGCGGCGACCCGTGGCTCTATCCCCTGAGCGGCGCCGCTGTTGTCAATAATGTCATCCGCCACGGCGAGGCGCTGCTGGCGCGTGGCCTGGGCGGCGAGAATGCTCTGCGCTTGCTCGCGGCTGATGCCGTCGCGCGCGATGGTGCGAGCCAACTGGGTTTCGGTGTCGACGTCGATCACCAGCACCCGATCGGCGCGATCCTGCAGGCCGTTTTCCACCAGCAGCGGCACGACCCACAGCGCGTACGGGCTGGCCGCCTGCGCCAGTTGGCGTTGGGTCTCGCGGTGTATCAGCGGATGCAGCAGTTGGTTCAGCCAGGTTTTATCATCGGGGTGGCTGAAGATGCGCTGACGCAGCGCAGCGCGGTTGAGCGCGCCGTCCGGCAGCAACATTTCATTACCAAATCGCTCGGCGATCGCGGCCAGAGCAGGGGTGCCCGGCTCAACGACCTGACGGGCGATCACGTCGGCATCGACAATGGCTGCGCCGTGGCGCGCAAAGGCGTTCGCAACGGTCGTTTTGCCGCTGCCTATGCCCCCGGTCAACGCAACAATGTAGGCCATGGTGTTAGGTGCATCCGATGTTCATAAAAAAATAATAGACGAATCATAAAGCGATCGCGCAGAAGTGCAAGTCGGCAGGCGGCGCTTGCGCCCCGGCCCCGTTTGGACGGCGAGAAAAAGCGCAGCGGCACGGCAGAAATGAGCGGGCAATCACACTGCGATTATGCAGGTAAATTTGTCGGATTGTAGCGTAAATAAAGGCGAATTCGCAGTCTTGTTCGGCGATTATTAGCGCGTATTATAACGTCACTGGAACTGGCATTAATCTCGCCGTCATCTTTCCGCGCCACGGGAAAGCCGTCGGGCAGAGGTTCGAATATCCTCCTTGCGATCCGTCGCCATTAACCAGGAAATCATAAGTCATGCGTATTGAAGAAGATTTGAAGTTAGGCTTTAAAGACGTGTTGATCCGCCCTAAGCGTTCCACGTTGAAAAGCCGTTCCGAGGTTGAACTGGAACGTCAGTTTACCTTCAAGCATTCAGGTTGCAGCTGGTCCGGCGTGCCGATTATCGCCGCCAACATGGACACGGTGGGCACCTTCCGCATGGCTGAGGCCCTGGCTTCTTTCGACGTTCTCACCGCCGTACACAAACATTACAGCGTCGAGCAATGGGCTGACTTCGTGCAGCGCATGCCGGAATCGGTGCTGCGCCACGTGATGGTGTCCACCGGCACCTCAGAAGCCGACTTCGCCAAAATGCAGCAGATCCTGGCCCTGTCTCCGGCGCTGAAATTCATCTGTATCGACGTGGCCAACGGCTACTCTGAACACTTCGTCGCCTTCCTGCAGAAAGCGCGCGAAGCCTGCCCGAATCACGTCATCTGCGCCGGCAACGTAGTGACCGGCGAGATGGTGGAGGAGCTTATCCTCTCCGGCGCCGACATCGTTAAAGTCGGCATCGGGCCGGGATCGGTATGCACCACCCGCGTGAAGACCGGCGTGGGCTATCCGCAGCTGTCGGCGGTGATCGAATGCGCCGATGCGGCCCACGGGCTGGGCGGCCAAATCGTCAGCGACGGCGGCTGCTCGGTGCCGGGCGATGTCGCCAAAGCCTTCGGCGGCGGCGCGGACTTCGTGATGCTGGGCGGTATGCTGGCCGGCCACGACGAGTGCGAAGGCACCGTGGTGGAAGAGAACGGCGAGAAATTTATGCTGTTCTACGGCATGAGCTCCGAGTCAGCGATGAAGCGCCACGTCGGCGGCGTGGCGGAGTATCGCGCGGCCGAAGGCAAAACCGTCAAGCTGCCGCTGCGAGGCGAGGTGGAGTTCACCGTGCGCGATATCCTCGGCGGCCTGCGTTCCGCCTGCACCTACGTCGGCGCCGAGCGTTTGAAAGAGCTGACCAAGCGCACCACCTTTATCCGCGTGGCGGAGCAGGAAAACCGCGTCTTCGGCAGCAAATAAGCCGCACCTTGCATTCGGGCGCAGCGCATCGCGGCGCCCGCTATCCTTTTACCCTTATCCCAACACGCTGCCCAGTTGAAAGATAGGCAGATACATGGCGATCACCAAAGCGCCGACAATCCCACCTACCACCAGCATCAGCAGCGGCTCCAGCGTTTGCGCCAGCGTATCGGCCAGCTCGTGCGTCTGCCGTTCATACAACTGCGCCAATTTATCCAGCAAGGCGTCCAGCGAACCGGACTCTTCGCCCACCCGCACCAGCTGCCGGCACAGCGGCGGAAACAGCGGTTGCAGGCCCAGGGCATGATGAAAGGCTTCGCCTTCGGCGATCTGCCGTTGCACCTGCTCCAGCGCCTGTTTGTACAGCAGATGGTCAGCCGCCAACGCCGCCGCGTTCAACCCTTCCACCAGCGTCAGCCCGGCGCGTTGGGTCATGGTCAGGATGCGAAATGTTTGGCTCAGCGCGCCGCCGCTCACCAGCCGGGCGATCAGCGGCAGGCGCAGCAAGAGAGCCTGTTCACGTCTGCGCCACGGCGGGCGCGGGTGCAGCCAGCGGCCATAGCCGAACAGCGACGCGCCCAGCAGCAGCGCCAGATAGGGGCCGGTGGCGATCAACTGCGCAGACAATGCCAGCAACCCTTGGGTAAACCAGGGCAGCGGCGCATCGAACGATTGATAAACCTTGGCGAATTCCGGCAGCACCATCACCAGCATCAACACGCTGACCATCAGCGCCACCGCGCAGATGAAGAGGGGGTAACGCAGCGCTTTGGTCACCTTGCGGCGCAGCAGCAACTGGGCCTCCTGTTGTTGCGCCAGCTGCAGGCAGCAGCGATCGAGGTTGCCGGTCAGTTCACCGATGGCGATCAGCTGGCGATAGATCAGGGGAAAAATCCCCGGTTGTTCGGCGAGGGTTTCGGAAAGCGGTTGCCCTTCGCGCACCTGGTCGGCCAGCTGGCGCAGCAGGCAGCGCCAGGCTGCCGAAGGATGCTCTGCTGCCAGCAACTGCAGCGCATTGACCAGCGGCAACCCCGCCTGCAGCAGAGTGGCGAGCTGGCGGGTGAAGTGGATTAACGGTTCTCCACGCCATTGGCCGGGCGTAACGCGTTTGCCGTGCCCGATTCGGTACGGTTGCAGGCCTTGTTCGATCAGCAACCGGCTCACCTGCCGTTTTTCCTCGCTCATCAGTTCGCCGCGGCGTAAGGCGCCCTGTGCGTCGAAAGCCTGCCAAAGAAACAGCCGGCGCGCTTTCATGGCGCGGCTATGCCAGGCTGGACGACGTCGATCACGCGGTACAGTTCTTCCAGCGAGGTCGTGCCTTCGGCGGCCAGCGCCAGGCCCGCTTGCAGCAGCGAAAGCTGCCCCTGTTCGCGGGCGATATCCGCCAGCAGACTGGGAGCGGCGTTCGCCAGCAATGCCGCCTGTATTTCCGGCGTAATGGCCAACAGTTCATACACGCCGATGCGCCCATAGTAACCGCCGAAGCAATGCTCGCAGCCATCGGCGCGCCAGACAGTGAGCGGTTCCGGCCAGATCTCGCTGGGAAAATGCGTCGGCTGGCTGTGCGGATAGCGGCAGTGGCGGCACAGTCTGCGCACCAACCGCTGCGCGACGATCAGCTTCAGACAGCCGGCGAGCAGGTAGCCGGGGATCCCCATGTGCATCAGCCGCGTCAGGGTTTCGCCGGTAGAGTTGGTATGCAGCGTCGACAGCACCAGGTGGCCGGTTTGCGCGGCCTTGACCGCGATCTCGGCGGTTTCCGCATCGCGGATCTCGCCGATCATGATGACGTCTGGATCCTGGCGCAGCAGGGCGCGCAGCACCCGGGCGAAGCTCAGCTCGGTTTTGGCGTTGATCTGGGTCTGATTAACGCCGAACAGCGGGATCTCGACCGGATCCTCGACGCTGCACAGGTTGCTCTGCGCATCGTTCAACTGGCGCAGACCGCTGTACAGCGTCACCGTTTTGCCGCTGCCGGTCGGGCCGGTCACCAGGATCAACCCTTGCGGGCAGGCCAGCGCCGTCGCGTAGCGCGCCAGATCCGCCCGGCTCATGCCTAACTGATCCAGCGGCAGTTCTTGTTGCTCGCCCTGCTGAACGCGCAGCACCACCTTTTCGCCGTGCAGCGTCGGCAGAGTGGCGATACGCATGGCATAGCGCGCGCTGTCCAGCGTCAGGCTGAGCTGCCCGTCCTGAGGCTGACGGCGCTCGGCGATATCCAACTGGCCGAGGATCTTCAGCCGGGCGACGAGGCGCGCGGCCAGCTGCGGCGGCGGTGAGGCGAGGGTTTGCAGCACGCCGTCGATGCGCAGACGAATGCGAAAATGCTGCCGAAAAGGCTCGAAGTGGATGTCCGAGGCGCGGCGCTGGATGGCCAGGCGCAGCGTCTGGTTGATGAATTGCACCACCGGCGCATCGCCGTCGTCGGGGTAGGCGATGTCGGTTGTGTCCTCTTCGGCCGCCAGCGGCGCCGAGAGCGGTTCGTGGCGCTGGTTAAGCGCCAGCTCCAACCTGGCCGCCGGCCATTGTTCCAGATGGATGCGTTTGCCGGTGGCGAAACGCAGCGCCGCCAGCAGCCCCTGCGGCGCTTCTTCGCTGAGCGCGACCGTCAGGGTGGTCGGGTCCTCGCTCAACGCCAGCGCCTGATAGCGCCGACACAGGGTGTGAACCTCTTCGCTGATTTGCGCGTTCATCGCCGTTACTCCGCCGCGTCGTCGAAGCGGAAGACTTCCCGGCACACCTCAACCAGCGTCGCGTTTTCGCTGCTGCACAGCCGGGTCCAGCGGGTCAGCCCATCGGCGTTCGACTTGGGGGTTAACGCCACCGCCAGCCCCTGCAGCGTTTGGGTGCCGGTCAGCGTGATTACGCCTTTAACGACTTTCACCCCGCTGACGTAACGCGACGCGCCGCCGCTGGGAATGCCTTTGCTGCCGGCTTCACAGCCGGCGGGCGCGCCTTCATCCAGTACGCACAGCTCGACCGCCAGCTTATATGGCGCCATGGTTTGCAGCATGTCGGTCATCGCCGCTTTCTGGATGTAGCGCTGGTAGGCGGGAATGCCGATGGCGCTGAGGATGGCGATGATGGCGATCACCACCATCAGTTCGATCAGGCTAAAGCCGCGTTGCGTTTCCATGCGTTGTTTCCTCCATAAGGGTGTGGAAAACAACGGTAGCGGTTTGCGCGGGGGAACGGCGAGCGGGTTTTACGCGTTTCTCGGCGTGCTTCCATCAGTATTGATGTCGTTTGCAGCGGAGGGAAAAACGGTGCGAGGGGCTTCGCAAATCTGCGTTAACGCCCCCGGCGGCCGGGGGCGAGGGGATCATTTGAAGCGCATCGACAGATCGAGCGCGGTCACATGTTTGGTCAGCGCGCCGACCGAAATGTAATCCACGCCGGTCTCGGCGAAGGTGCGCAGCGTCTCGCTGGTGACGTTGCCGGACACCTCCAGCTGGGCGCGGCCCTGGGTTTGGGCGACCGCCTGACGCATCATCTCGACGCTGAAGTTGTCCAGCATGATGATGTCGGCGCCGGCGTCCAGCGCCTGCTGCAGCTCATCGAGCGACTCGACTTCCACTTCCACCGGCACGTCGGCGTGCAGCCAGAAGGCTTTTTCCACCGCGTTTTTGATCGAGCCGGAGGCGATGATGTGGTTTTCCTTGATCAGGAAGGCATCGGACAGCCCCAGCCGGTGGTTGCTGCCGCCCCCGCACAGCACGGCGTATTTCAGCGCGGTGCGCAGGCCGGGCAAGGTCTTGCGGGTATCGAGCAGGCGAGTCTGGGTGCCTTCCAGCAGAGCCACGTAGCGGCTGACCTCGGTCGCCACGCCGGAGAGCATCTGCACGAAGTTCAGCGCGGTGCGCTCGCCGGTCAACAGCACCCGCGCAGGGCCGCGCAGCCGGCAAAGCGGTTGGTTCGGTATCAGACGGTCGCCGTCTGCCACCAGCCACTCCACCTGCACCTGGTTGCCCAACTGAATAAAGACTTCGTTCAGCCAGCGGCGGCCGCAGAACACGCCGGCTTCGCGGGTAATGACGGTGGCTTCGGCCTGCTTGTCCGCCGGTAACAATTGCGCGGTAATATCGCGCCCGGCGTCAACTTCACCTCCCAGGTCTTCGCGCAGCGCCTGGGCGACGGAATAGGGAATATCACTTTCAATACGTTCAAGAAGCTCGGTGCGGCGACGGTCGGCACTGTAGCGGCGTGTCGGCATGGAAAACTCCGAAATGGACGGTTAGTTCGTAGGGGAACATGCTACTCTGTTGCAGGAATAAGTACCACCGCAGAGAGGTGTCTGATGCAGTTGGAAAATGGCTGGATTGTCGGGGTGACGCGAGTGGTTTCGCCGCACTGCGATCGGCGCCCGGATGACGAGCCGCCCTCGCTGCTGGTCATCCATAACATCAGCCTGCCGCCCGGCGAATTCGGTGGCCCCTATATCGACCAGCTGTTCACCGGCACGCTCGATCCCGCGCAGCACCCTTATTTCGCCGAGATCCATCAGCTGCGAGTGTCTGCGCACTGCCTGATCCGCCGCGACGGGGAGATCGTGCAGTATGTGCCCTTCGACCAGCGCGCGTGGCACGCGGGCGTTTCTGTGTATCAGGGGCGCGAACGGTGCAACGATTTCTCCATCGGCATCGAGCTGGAAGGCACCGACCAGTTAGCCTACACCGAGGCGCAATATCGCACGCTGCAGGCGGTCACCGCGCTGCTGGCCGAACATTATCCGCCGTTGGCGGCGCATATCGCCGGGCATTGCGATATCGCCCCCGGCCGCAAAACCGATCCCGGGCCGGCGTTCGATTGGGATCGCTATCTGGCATCTCTGGAACAACGCGGCGCGCCCGCCGACGCTATGCTTGAGACAAGAAAAAGGGAGAGGAATCGCTAATGACGCTGTTTACGCTGTTGCTGGTTTTGGCCTGGGAGCGCCTGTTCAAGCTGGGGGAACATTGGCAGCTGGATCATCGCCTCGAAGTGGTATTTCAGCGGCTGCATCGGGTTTCGCTGGCGCAGACGCTGGCGATGACCGCCGCCTGGATGGTGATCGTCTGGGGCGTTCTGTGGTTGTCGCACGGGTTATTCTTCGGCGTGGTGACGCTGCTGCTGTGGATCGTCATCGATCTGCTGTGCGTCGGCGCCGGCATCAAGCGCAAACACTATCGCGCCTACCTGAAAGCGGCGCGGCAGGGGGATACCCATGCCAGCGATCAGATGGCGGAAGAGCTGGCGTTGATCCACGGTTTGCCGGTGGACTGCAGTGAAGAGCTGCGTCTGCGCGAGCTGCAAAACGCGCTGCTGTGGATCAACTTCCGTTATTACCTGGCGCCGCTGTTCTGGTTCGTGGTCTTTGGGCCGTACGGGCCGATCGCGCTGGCGGGATATGCCTTCCTGCGCGCCTATCAAACCTGGCTGGCGCGCCACAATACGCCGCTGGAGCGTTCGCAGTCGGGCATCGATCATCTGCTGAACTGGCTGGACTGGATCCCGGTGCGTTTGGCCGGGGTGGCCTATGCGTTGTTCGGCCACGGCGAGCGCGCGTTGCCGGCCTGGTTCGCCTCACTCGGCGATCGGCATTCGTCGTCGTATCAGGTGTTGACGCGGCTGGCGCAGTTCTCGCTGGCGCGCGATCCGCATATGGACCCGGTGCAAACGCCGCGGGCGGCGGTGACGCTGGCGCGCAAGGTGACGATGATCATCGTGGTGGTGGTGGCGCTGTTGACCATTTACGGCACGCTGCTGTAAACCGCCGTGAAAAACAAAACGGGCGCCTCGGCGCCCGTTTCTTTTTGGCCATCCGGCCGGGATTACAGCTTGGCGAAGCAGCGACGCGCGGCGTCGATGGTGCGCTGGATGTCTTCCTTGCTGTGCGCCACGGACATGAAGCCCGCTTCGAAGGCGGACGGCGCGAGATACACCCCCTCTTCCAGCATCAGGTGGAAGAAGCGCTTGAAGCGTTCCACGTCGCACTGCATCACGTCCTGGTAGCAGGTGACCGCCGGCGCGTCGGTGAAGAACAGGCCGAACATGCCGCCGACGTTGTTGACCACCAATGGAATATTCTCTTCCTGCGCCGCGTGCAGCAGGCCAGCGGCCAGCATCTCGGTCAGTTCGGTCAGCGTCTGGTGCACGCCAACCTGCGACACTTCGGTCAGGCAAGCGTAGCCCGCCGCCATGGCGATCGGGTTGCCGGACAGGGTGCCCGCCTGGTAGACCGGGCCGGTCGGCGCCAGCGCGTCCATCACCTCGCGACGGCCGCCGAAGGCGCCCACCGGCATGCCGCCGCCGATGATTTTGCCGAGGCAGGTCAGATCCGGCTCAACGCCGTAATAGGACTGCGCGCCGGCCAGCGCCACGCGGAAGCCGGTCATCACTTCATCGATGATCAAGAGCGCGCCGTACTTGTCGCACAGGGCGCGCAGGCCCGGCAGGAATTCCGGCAGCGGCGGTACGCAGTTCATGTTGCCGGCAACCGGCTCGACGATGATACAGGCGATCTCGGACGGGTACTGCTCGAAGGCGGCACGCACCGAATCCAGGTCGTTGTAGGTGCAGGTCAGGGTGTGCTTGGCGAAGTCGGCCGGCACGCCCGGTGAGTTCGGCTGGCCGAGGGTCAGCGCGCCGGAACCGGCTTTCACCAGCAGACAGTCGGCGTGACCGTGGTAGCAGCCTTCGAACTTGATGATTTTGTCGCGGTTGGTATAGCCGCGCGCCAGGCGGATGGCGCTCATGGTGGCTTCGGTGCCCGAGTTCACCATGCGCACCATATCCATCGTCGGCACCAGTTCGGTGACCAGCTGCGCCATTTTGACTTCCATCTCGGTCGGCGCGCCGAAGCTCAGGCCGCGCTGCGCCGCTTCAATCACCGCGTCGCGGATCGCCGGGTGGTTATGCCCCAGCACCATCGGCCCCCAGGAACCGACATAGTCGATATAGGCCTTGCCGTCGGCATCGAACAGGTAAGCCCCGTCTGCGCGCTCGATAAACAGCGGCACACCGCCCACGCCGGTGAATGCACGCACCGGAGAGTTTACCCCGCCGGGGATCAACTGTTGCGCCTGGGCGTACAGACTTTCGGACTTGCTGTGTAGGCTCATAAATCGGCTCCTGGATTCTCTTTTGAATGATTTGACCGCGCTATTCTAGAGGAGAGCGCCGCGTTATGAAACGATCACAGTCAGATACCATTAACGGCAGCGCCCGCCGCCGGGTTGGGGTAGAATTATCGCCCTGCCTATTTGTATTACAAATTACCTGACGAATCACTCGCGATGACAGAATCACAATCACAGCCAGTCGGGACGTTGAGCCCGCGTCTTAGCCGCAGCGATGCGGTGCGCCAGTTTATCCGCCGCGACAAAACGCCGGTGGCGATCCTGTTGATGGCCGCGCTGGTGGGGACGCTGGCCGGTTTGCTCGGCGTGGCCTTCGATAAAGCGGTGGAGTGGGTGCAGCAGCAGCGGCTGGCTTCGCTGGCGCAGGTCGCCGACTTCTGGATCCTGGTGTGGCCGCTGGCGTTTATCTTGTCCGCCGCGCTGGCGGCGCTGGGTTATTACCTGGTGCGGCGCTTTGCGCCTGAGGCTGGCGGTTCGGGCATTCCTGAGATCGAAGGCGCGCTGGAGGAGCTGCGGCCGGTGCGCTGGTGGCGCGTGATACCGGTGAAATTCATCGGCGGCATGGGAACGCTGGGGGCGGGCATGGTGCTGGGGCGCGAAGGGCCTACGGTACAGATGGGCGGCAACGTCGGGCGCATGGTCTTGGACGTGCTGCGCATTCGCGGCGCCGAGGCGCGCCATTCGCTGCTGGCGACCGGGGCCGCCGCCGGGCTGTCCGCCGCGTTCAACGCGCCGCTGGCCGGCATTCTGTTTATCATCGAAGAGATGCGGCCGCAGTTTCGCTACAACCTGATCTCGATTAAAGCGGTGTTTATCGGCGTTATCATGTCGAGCGTGGTGTTCCAGCTGTTCAACGGCCAAGGCTCGGTGATCGCGGTCGGCAAACTCGCCTCGGCACCCATCAACACCTTGTGGCTCTATCTGGTGCTGGGCGCGATATTCGGCGCGGTGGGCGTGGGATTCAACGCGCTGATCTTTCGCACTCAGGACATGTTCGCGCGCCTGCACGGCGGCAGAATGCGCAATGTGCTGCTGATGGGCGGGCTGCTCGGCGGCGTGTGCGGCATTCTGGGGCTGATCCAGCCGGAGGCGGCGGGCGGCGGCTTTGGGCTGATCCCGATCGCCGCGGCGGGCAATTACAGCGTCGGCATGTTGATGTTCATTTTCATTACCCGCATCTTCACCACGCTGCTGTGCTTCGGTTCCGGCGCGCCGGGCGGCATCTTTGCGCCGATGCTGGCGCTGGGCACGCTGTTCGGCACCGCCTTCGGGCTGGCGGGGGCGCATTTGTTCCCGCAGTACGGCATCGAGGCGGGCACTTTCGCCATCGCCGGCATGGGGGCGTTGTTCGCCGCCACGGTGCGCGCCCCGCTGACCGGCATCGTGTTGGTGCTGGAAATGACCGACAACTACCAGCTGATTTTACCGATGATCATCACCTGCCTCGGCGCTACGGTGGTGGCGCAACTGCTCGGCGGCAAGCCGCTGTATTCGTCGATCCTGGCGCGCACCCTGCAACGGCAGGAGGCGCAGTTGGCGCGGGAAGCGGCGGAGAAAACAAGTAAAGAAAATACAACAAATGCGGTGAATACTTGAACGCAACACTCAGGTATCGGATAATCGTTAATATTAATCAGGCAGCCCTGGTCGCGATCTGATGCTGAACAATGTTGGGAGTAAAGAGTATGAGTGATGAAACGGCACTGCCCCTGCAATTTACCGAGGCAGCAGCAAACAAGGTCAAGTACCTGATTGCTGACGAAGAAAATCCGAACCTGAAGTTGCGGGTTTACATTACCGGCGGCGGCTGCAGCGGATTCCAGTACGGTTTCACTTTTGACGACAAGGTCAACGATGGCGACATGACCATCGAGAAGCAGGGCGTGGCGCTGGTGGTCGATCCGATGAGCCTGCAGTATCTGGTTGGCGGTTCGGTGGACTACACCGAAGGGCTGGAAGGATCGCGCTTCGTGGTGACCAACCCTAATGCCAAAACCACCTGCGGTTGCGGTTCGTCGTTCAGCATCTGAGTTTGCCTGTCAGAATATCAACCCGCTTGCTTTCCAGCCGGCGGGTTTTTTTATGCCTACCACTCCACGAGGATCACTGCCACGCCGTTCTCCTGGGCCGGTGGGCTGTGGATGATATTCGGCTGTGCCGTCGCGTGGCTGCATTCGTCCCGCAGGGCGGCGGCTTCGAGGCGCACGGTGCATTGCGGTTCAATAGTCAGGGTAATGCCGATCTGGCCGCTGACGGCATCGGCATAGGCGGCTCCACTCAGCAGGGAGCCACAGCAGGCAAGCAGAATTTTTTTCATCATTGCGGGAATAGCCATCCGTAAGCCATCTTGTGATGACTTATCGGCAAAAAGTTAAAAAGTTTTAACAGCGCGGGGAAGGAATTAACCTGATGGTTACAGAACTTTACATCGTCAATACGCTATTTTCTGGACGAAAATAATACCACCAAACCCGTTTATAGTCTAATAAATCACCAGGCCGCCGCCCCGCAGGGCGGCGGCTCAGCGTTCGAGAATAAAGGCGGGCAGCTTGAGGTGCCAGCGGATGGCCGCCAGCCGAATGGCCAGCGTGATGACCATGCCCAGCATCATGGCTTGTTGCAGCGGCATGTTGAAGGTGTAAAACGCCGTGGCGTGCGCGATGCCGCCGATGATACAGGCGGTGGCGTAAATTTCGGTGCGCAGGATCATCGGGATCTCGCGCGCCAGCACGTCGCGGATAATGCCGCCGCCGACGCCGGTGATCACCCCCATGCAGATCGCCACCAGCGGGCCGGTGCCGGCCGCGAAAGCCTTGTTGACGCCGATGCCGACGAACACCGCCAGCCCGACGGCGTCGAGCACCGGCAGCACCCATTTCGGCAGGCGGCGCGGCTGGCGCACCAGCAGCAGCGTCAATACGCAGGTGATCATCGCCACCACCAGATCGGTGGGATCCTTGACCCAGAACACCGGGCCGTTGGCCAGCGCCATATCGCGGATGGTGCCGCCGCCGACCGCGGTAACCACGCCCAACACCAACACGCCGAACGGATCCATGCGCAGTTTGCCGGCCAGCAGTACGCCGGAGACGGCGAACACCGCCGTACCGAGAATATCCAACCAGAACACCAGCATCAGCGGATCTCCGCCAGCTGGCGGCACAGTTGCTGCGCCGCCAACAGCAGCCGCGGGCCGCCGCGATTGAACCAGTCTTCATTCAGCGCGATCACCGGCACCTGCAGCTGCGGCGCCCAGAAGGCTTTCACATTGGCGGCCTCTTTCGCGCCGCCGGTGATGACGATGGCCTGGGGTTGGCGCGCCAGCACCTGCTCGCGGCTGATCTGCGGCCAAGGCGTGCGGCTGTCGGCGAAGACGTTCTGCGCGCCGCACAGCGTCAACACCTGGCTCTGCAGCGTGGCGCCGGAGCTGGTGAACAGCGGCTGGGTGCCGAACTGCAGCAACACGCGTCGCGGAGGGTTATCGGCGTACTGTTGCCTGAGATCGGCGAACTGGCGGCGAAGGCCGGCGGCGGCCTGATGCGCCTGGTCCGGGTGCGGGCTGTATTGCGCCAGCTTATCCAGCAAGCCGGCGATCCCTTCGAGATTATCGGCGTCCGCATAGAAGATCGGGATGCCGAATGCGGCGAGCTGATCCAGCACGCGCTGCGGATTGCCGCCGCGCCAGGCGAGGATCAGATCCGGCTTGAGCGCCAGCACCCGCTCCAGGTTGATGCCCTGCCAGGAGGCCACCTGCTCCAGCCTGGCGGCCTGCGGCGGATAATCGGAATAGGCGCTCGCCGCCACCAGCACCTCGCCCATGCCGGCGGCATAGGCGAGTTCGGTGGCGTTGGGCGCCAGGCTGATCACTCGCTGGGCGGCCCCGGCCGGCAGGGCCAGCCAGAACGCCAGCAGCCAGAGCGCCGAGGTGAAGCGCAGCCTCACATCAACCGCGCTTGGCCAGGGTTTGCAGCATGGCGTTGACCATCAGCGTAGATTGCTCGGCCGCTACCACCAGGAACTCGTCAAAGCTCATGTGCGACTCGCTGTCGGCGACGTCGGAAATGGCGCGCACCACCACGAACGGCGTGCCGAACAGATGGCAGACGTGGGCGATCGCCGCGGCTTCCATTTCCACGGCGGCGACGCGCGGGAAGGTGGCGCGGATGCGCGCCAGCGGCTCGGCGCCGTTGATGAAGGCGTCACCGCTGCAGATCAGGCCGCGCACCGCGTGCAGATCCAGCTGTTTGATGCAGCTTTCCGCCAGCGCGATCAGTGCGTCGTCGGCGACGAACGCCGCCGGGCAGCCGGCCATCTGGCCCGGCTCGTAGCCGAAGGCGGTGACGTCGGCGTCGTGGTAGCGCACTTCTTCCGACACCACGATGTCGCCCACGCGCAGCGTGCTGGCCAGGCCGCCGGCGGAGCCGGTATTGATCACCACGTCCGGGCTGCAGTGCTCCAGCAGCAGGGTGGTGCCCATGGCTGCGGAGACTTTGCCGATGCCGGATTTCAGCAGGGCCACTTCAACGCCGCCGATCTGGCCGGTGTAGATTTCGCAGCCCGCGCGCTGGATGGTTTGACGGTTTTCGATTTGATCGCGCAGCAGGGTGACTTCCTGCTCCATTGCGCCGATGATGCCTACTTTCATAAATAACACTCGCTGATTGGCCGTGAGAATTGCGGCATAGTCTATCATGGCTGTGTATCAGAGATAATGCGTTGCATCCGCCGCCGGGAATTGTTATCACGGGGGCAGGGCGCAACGGCGGAGAAACAGATGTCCGGGATCGACTTCAAGCAAAAAATCAGCTTCCAACGGCCTTTCAGCAAACCGATCGAGGCCGAGGAAGAGTACGACATCGTGCGGCAGTTCGAGAGCGATCGCGGGCGCATCGTCAACTCGGCCGCCATTCGCCGTTTGCAGCAAAAAACCCAGGTGTTTCCGCTGGAGCGCAACGCGGCGGTGCGCAGCCGCCTGACGCACTCGATGGAGGTGCAGCAGGTCGGGCGCCATATAGCCAAAGAGATCCTCAACCGCTTCAAACAGGCGGGTAAGATCGATGAATTCGGCCTGACCCGGCTGCTCGATCCGTTTGAGAGCATCGTGGAAATGGCCTGTCTGATGCACGATATCGGCAATCCGCCATTCGGCCACTTCGGCGAGTCGGCGATCAACGACTGGTTCGCCCAGCGGCTCGATCCTGCCAGCTGCGGCAGCGAGCCGGGCAGTCACGATCGCTGCCAGGTCGCGTCGCTGCGGCTGCATGAAGGGGAGAGCGATCTGAACCGGCTGCGCAGCCGGATCCGTCAGGATCTCAGCCATTTCGAGGGCAACGCCCAGGCGATCCGCATGGTGTACAGCCTGCTGAAACTCAATCTGACCTACGCGCAGGTCGGCTGCATTTTGAAATACACCCGCCCGGCTTATTGGGCGGGCGACATCCCCGCCAGCCACAGCTATTTGATGAAAAAGCCCGGCTATTATCTGGCGGAAGAAGCCTTTGTCGATCGGCTGCGGCGCGAGCTGCACATGGGCGAGTTCGATCGTTTTCCGCTGACCTACATCATGGAGGCCGCCGACGATATCTCGTACTGCGTGGCCGATCTGGAAGACGCGGTGGAGAAGAGCATTTTCACCGTCGAGCAGCTGTATCAGCACCTGATTCAGGAGTGGGGCGAGGTGGCGCCGGGCGATCTGTTCGACAAGACCGTCGCCAGCGCGTTTCGCAAGATCGACCGCGGCGGCGCGCGGCGCAGCGCGGAAGATCAGTTCTTCATGTATCTGCGGGTGTTTACCGTGGCGCGGCTGGTGCCGCACGCGGCGCAGCGCTTTATCGACAATCTTGACGCGGTTTATCAGGGCAGTTTCAATCAGGCGCTGCTGGAAGATTCCAGCCCGGCCTATCAGCTACTGAAAATATTTAAAAATGTGGCGTTCAAGCACGTGTTCAACCACCCGGAGGTCGAGCAGCTCGAGCTGCAAGGCTACCGGGTGATCAGCGGCCTGCTGGACATTTACAGCCCGCTGCTGGCGATGTCGCTGGCGGACTTCAGCCGGTTGGTGCGCGAGGACAGCCATCGCGCTTACCCGATCGAAACGCGCCTGTTCCACAAGCTGTCCACCAAGCATCGGCTGGCTTATGTGGAAGCGGTAGAAGGGCTGCAGCATTTATCGCCGGAGCAGCAAACCATTCGGGAATATTATTTCCGCGCGCGTTTATTGCAGGACTATATCAGCGGAATGACCGACCTTTATGCCTATGATGAATATCGTCGATTAATGGCGGCGGAATAATTAAGCGGAGGAATAATTATCAGCAATTCCAACCGGTTGGCTGTCTCGAGTTTTGTAAAGACGAACAATATTTGTTTACTATTGCCAATCATCTGTGCCGGAACTTCGGGCTATTAATTAACTCTGAATAAGCACGCAAGACAGCCATTCTTTTTTGAACGACTTTATAAGAGACACACAGATGAAAAAAACCGCATTAGTTCTGAGCGCACTGGCATTCAGCATCGGTATGGCGATGGGCCCGGTTACGGCCAGCGCCGCTGAAACCGCGTCTTCCAGCACCCAGCAGTTGCCGAGCCTGGCGCCGATGCTGGAGAAGGTGATGCCTTCCGTCGTGAGCATTAACGTTGAGGGCAGCACCACGGTCAATACGCCGCGCATGCCGCAACAGTTCCAACAGTTCTTCGGTGAAGATTCGCCGTTCTGCCAGGACGGTTCACCGTTCCAGGGCTCGCCGATGTGTCAGGGCGCTGAACAGCCCGGACCGGATGGCCAGCAGCCGCAGGGCACGCAGCAGAAATTCCAGGCGCTGGGCGCTGGGGTGGTTATCGATGCCGCCAAGGGCTATGTGGTGACCAACAATCACGTGGTGGACAACGCCAACAAGATCCAGGTGCAGCTGAGCGACGGCCGCCGTTTCGACGCCAAAGTGATCGGCAAGGATCCGCGTTCCGACATCGCCCTGATCCAGCTGAAAGACTTCAAGAACCTGACGGCGATCAAGATGGCGGACTCCGATCAGCTGCGCGTCGGCGATTACACCGTGGCGATCGGCAACCCGTACGGGCTGGGTGAAACCGCCACCTCGGGCATCGTGTCCGCCCTGGGGCGCAGCGGCCTGAACATCGAAAACTACGAAAACTTTATCCAGACCGATGCGGCAATCAACCGCGGCAACTCCGGCGGCGCGCTGGTTAACCTGAACGGCGAGCTGATCGGCATCAACACCGCGATCCTGGCGCCGGACGGCGGCAACATCGGCATCGGCTTCGCCATTCCGAGCAATATGGTGAAAAACCTGACGGCGCAAATGGTCGAGTATGGCCAGGTGAAACGCGGCGAGCTGGGCATCATGGGCACCGAGCTGAACTCTGAGCTGGCCAAGGCGATGAAGGTCGACGCGCAGCGCGGCGCCTTCGTCAGCCAGGTAATGCCGAAATCTTCCGCCGCGAAGGCGGGCATCAAGGCCGGTGACGTGATCGTCACTATGAACGGCAAGGCCATCTCCAGCTTCGCCTCGTTCCGGGCAGAGATCGGCACGTTGCCGGTCGGCAGCAAGATGTCGCTGGGCATTATCCGCGACGGCAAGCCGATAACGATTGACGTCACGCTGGAGCAAAGCGCGCAGACCCAGGTGGCCTCGGGCAATATCTACACCGGCATTGAAGGCGCCGAGCTGAGCAATACCCAGGTCGGCAACGTGAAAGGCGTTAAGGTCGACAGCGTGAAAGCCGGCAGCGCCGCCGCGCGCATCGGCCTGAAAAAGGGCGACGTGATCCTGGGCGTGAACCAACAGCCGATCCAGAACCTGGGCGAGCTGCGTAAAATCCTCGACAGCAAACCGTCGGTGCTGGCGTTGAATATTCAGCGCGGCGATAGCCAGCTGTACCTGCTGGCGCAGTGATAAACGTCAGGCGCTAAAAGCAACAAAGGCACGCTACGGCGTGCCTTTTTGCATTATGGCAATGGCATGAGGATTCAGGCCGGTTGCGCCAGATGCGCGCGCGCCGCGTGGATCACCAGTTCAATCTCATCCAACAGCTCCAGCCACTCCGGCTCCAGCTCGTCGTTGGTGATGCCCTGGCGCAGCTGCCGCTCGAGGTAGAAACACAGCTGCTTGAGGCGCGGCACGCCGCTGTAGCTGCAGCTGCCGTGTAGCTTATGGACCAGGTCGAGGATCTCGTCGTCGTGTTGCCCCTCGAGCAGCGCCTGCACCCGTTCGCGTACCTGCGGCAGGAAATCGAGCAGCATTTGCAGCAGATCGCGCGCCAGATCCGGTTTATTGGCCGCCTGGCGCAGCGCCAGCGGCCAGTCGAGCGACAGCGGGGCATCGTCGGCGACGGCGCTTTCCACGTCCCCGCTGTGGTAGCGCGACAGCACGCGGGTCAGCATTTTCTCGTCGATCGGCTTGGCCAGGTAGTCGTCCATCCCCGCCTGCAGCAGATGCTCGCGTTCGCCGCTGGCTGCATGGGCAGTGACGGCGACGATCGGCGTGGAGTTGTGGTGCGGCAGTTGGCGGATCAGTTCGCTGGCGTGAATGCCGTCCATCTTCGGCATTTGAATGTCCATCAGGATCAGATCCAGCACGTTGTTGCGCGCCAGCGCCAGCGCTTCCTCACCGCTCTCGCACAGCAGCGTTTTTTCCACCTGTTCGCCCAGCAGCGTGCCGATCAGCTTCAGGTTGGCCGGGTTGTCGTCGACCGCCATCACCGTCAGCGGCAGACGTTTACGCTCAGGCGGGGCGGCGAGCCGATCGGGCGTTTCCATTCTCAGCAGCGGGAACAGACGCGTGCTGGTGATAGGCTTGATCAGGCAGCCGAGCGCGCCTTGTTGCTTAAGCAGCTCGGCGTCGATCTGCGCCTGGCACGGCAGCGCCAGAATGACCCGATCGGCCAGCTTCAGCGAGGCCAACAATTTGTCCTGATGCTGCGCCATGTTGTCGCGGAACGGGATCGGCACGCCGGCCAGCAGGAAATCGTAATGGCCTGACGGCAGCTGGCCCAGCGTCGGCGAGTGGGTGATCACCAGCTGCGTGACGCTGAGCATGTTGAGCGTCGCCTGTGCCGCCGTCGGGTTGGACTCGATGTAGGCGAGCGTTTTGCCGTTCAGATCCGGCAGGTTCGGCGCCAGCGACAGCATGCCCTCGTTCAGATCCAGCGTGATGTGGAACCAGAAGGTCGAGCCGCGATTCAGCTGGCTGTGGAAGCAGATGTCGCCGCCCATTTCCTTCACCAGCTTTTGCGTGATCACCAACCCCAGCCCGGTGCCGCCGTGGCGGCGGGAGATGCTGGCGTCCGCCTGGCGGAACGCCTGGAACAGCTGCGACTGCTGGCGTTCGGAGATGCCGATGCCGGTGTCGTGGATCTGCACTTCCACTTCCACCCGGCGCTCCAGCTGTTTGCGCAGCTCGACGCGAATATCGATATTGCCGGTTTCGGTGAACTTGATGGCGTTGCCCAGCAGGTTGGTGATGATTTGCTGCAGGCGCAGCGAGTCGCCGATCACCTGCTCCGGCACGTCGTTGTGCACATCCAGCGTCAGCTCCAACCCTTTGTCATGGGCGCTGGGGGCCAGCAGCACCACCACTTCGTCCAGCGTTTCGCGCAGGGCGAACGGAATATGCTCCAGCACCAGTTTGCCGGCCTCCAGCTTGGAGAAGTCCAGCACGTCATTGATGATGGTCAGCAGGTTGTTGGCCGAGCGCTCGATGGTCTGCAAATAGTCGGTTTGGGTCGCGCTCAGATCGGTTTTCAGCATCTGGCGGGTAAAACCGATCACGCCGTTGAGCGGGGTACGCAACTCGTGCGACATGTTGGCCAGGAATTCGGACTTGATGCGCGCCGCCTCCTGCGCGCGTTTTTTCGCCAGATCCAGTTCGACGTTCTGGATCTCCATCTGCTCCAGCGTTTCACGCAGGTCAGACGTGGCTTGATCGATGTTCTGCTGCATCTCTTCGTGATAGGCGGTTAGCGACATCGCCATCGAGTTGATGCCGTTCTTCAGCATGTGCAGCTCGCCGAGCATGTAGCCCTCCACGCGGCTGTCGAGCTGGCCGCGGCGGATGCGATCGACGGTGTTCACCATGTTGCGGATCGGGCCGGTCACGTCGCGCATCAGGCGGTAAGCGAACAGGATGGCGATGCACATGCACAGCAGCAGCAGCAGGGTGGAGACGAACACCTCTTTATACTGCTGCAGCCGCACCGACTGCAGATCCAGCTCGATCGCCACATAGCCCAGGTTGTTGTCGGGGTGGCTGCCGCCGTCGGCGGTTTCATCCGGATACTGATTTTCCGACAGGATCGGCGTGCGCAGGATCAGCGAATCGCCGCGCCGGGTGAGCATCAGTTCGGTGGGCAACGGCACGCCTTTCGGCAACTGCAGCTGGGCGAAGTTGTGGTGATAATTGGAGGTGACGAACAGGTTGTTCTGCGCATCGAACACGGTGATCGACCGCACGATGTCCGAATGGCGGCGGTGCAGCAGGCTGACCAGTTGCCTGACCGATTCGCGGCTGCGGAACGTCATGCCGTACTCGCTGGCTACCGCCAGCGGCTCGATGATGCTGGCGCCGGCGTCGACCAATTGCTCCTGCAGCTCGTTATAGCGGTGCACCACGAAGAAGGTGCTGAGCAGCAAACCAATCAGCAAGGTCGGGGCCAGAATCAGGATCATCATGCGCGCACGCAGGCTGTATTTGGTCATGGGATTCCAATGTGGGAGAATTGACAGCTGACACTAGCTTAATGAACCAGCACACAATCGACAAATATGGCGCAATTCTACTCTCCCAAACGCCGCGTGACGACCCGGCAGAGCTCACAAATCTTCACCGTGACGGTGAGCGATCTCGATCCTTTCGGCCAGGGCGTGGCGCGCCACGACGGCAAAGCGGTGTTCGTGCCGGGCGTATTGCCGGGCGAGCAGGCGGAAATCCAGCTGACCGAAGACAAGCGCCAGTTCGCCAAAGGCAAGCTCAAGCGCCTGCTGAGCCGCAGCCCGCAGCGGGTGGAGCCGCGCTGCCCGCATTTCGGCGTGTGCGGCGGCTGCCAGCAGCAACATGCGGATGAGGCGCTGCAACAGCAGAGCAAGGCGGCGGCGCTGGTGCGCATGATCGCCCGCGAAACCGGGGTGACCCCGCAACAGGAACCGGTGATCGCCGGCCCGGAATACGGCTATCGCCGCCGCGCCCGCCTGAGCCTGGCGTGGCAGCCGAAGCTGCAGCGCCTGATGATGGGGTTTCGACAGGCGGCCTCCAGCGAGCTGGTGGCGGTGGAGCACTGCCCGGTGCTGCGCCCGGAGCTGGAACAGCTGCTGGCGCCAGTGCGCGCCTGCCTGAGCGGGCTGCAGGCGGTGCGGCGGCTGGGGCATGTGGAGCTGGTACTGGCGGATAACGGCCCGCTGCTGGTGCTGCGCCATCTCGATGCCCTGAAAGAGGCGGATCGCCAGGCGCTGTTGGCGTTTGGCGAGCGGGAAAAGGTCGCCGTTTATCTGGCGCCGGACAGCGATCGGGTGGAAAAACTGTGCGGTGAAACGCCGTATTATCAGGTTGACGGGCTACGCTTAGACTTCAGTCCGCGCGACTTTATTCAGGTCAATGACGCCGTAAACCAACAAATGGTGGCGCAGGCCCTTGAATGGCTCGACATTCAACCCAATGATCGGGTGCTGGACCTGTTCTGCGGCATGGGGAATTTCACCCTGCCGCTGGCGCGCCGCGCCGCTGCGGTGGTGGGCATCGAAGGTGTTGCCACGCTGGTAGCGAATGGGCAATATAATGCACATAAGAATAAGCTGAATAATGCGTCGTTCTTCCATGAGAATCTGGAGGACGACGTTGAGCGGCAACCTTGGGCAGCACAAGGGTTTGATAAGGTGATGCTGGATCCCGCCCGCGCCGGTGCGGCCGGGGTGATGTCACACATTGTAAAACTGGCGCCGGCGCGGGTGGTGTATGTTTCCTGTAACCCCACCACGCTGGCTCGCGACAGCAAAGTGCTGTTGAACGCCGGTTATCGTCTTGCGCGCGTGCGGATGTTGGATATGTTTCCGCACACGGGGCATCTTGAATCAATGGCGCTGTTTATCAACGAGCGCGCGCCAGAGGTCGCTGCAAAGTAGGGAGAAGTTATGGTTGCGGTAAGAAGTGCACATCTGAATACGGCGGGTGAGTTCGCTCTCGATGAGTGGATCGCCGGCTTGGGGCTACCCAACCCGCAGTCATGTGAGCGATTGGCCGCAACCTGGCGTTATTGTGAGCAGCAGACCCAAAACCATCCCGACGCCTCGCTGCTGTTGTGGCGCGGCCTGGAGATGGTGGAAATCCTCTCGACGCTGAGCATGGACAACGACAGCATGCGCGCCGCGCTGCTGTTCCCGCTGGTGGATGCCGGCATCGTGCAGGAAGAGATCCTGACGGAAACGTTCGGCAAGGGCATCGTCGCCCTGGTGCATGGCGTGCGGGACATGGACGCTATTCGCCAACTGAAAGCCACCCAAAACGACTCGATGGCCTCCGAACAGGTCGACAACGTGCGCCGCATGCTGCTGGCGATGGTGGAGGATTTCCGCTGCGTCGTCATCAAGCTGGCGGAGCGCATCGCCCACCTGCGCGAGGTGAAAGACGCGCCGGAAGACGAACGCGTGCTGGCGGCGAAAGAGTGTTCCAACATCTATGCGCCGTTGGCTAACCGGCTCGGCATCGGCCAGCTGAAGTGGGAGCTGGAGGATTTCTGCTTCCGCTACCTGCACCCGGAAGAATACAAGCGCATCGCCAAGCTGCTGCATGAGCGCCGCATCGATCGCGAACAGTTCATCGACGATTTCGTCGCCGGGCTGCGCGACGAGATGGCCAAAGAAGGCATTCGGGTGGAGATCTACGGCCGGCCGAAACACATCTACAGCATCTGGCGCAAGATGCAGAAAAAGCACCTGGCGTTCGACGAACTGTTCGACGTGCGCGCGGTGCGCATCGTGGCGGAGCGTCTGCAGGATTGCTATGCGGCATTGGGCATCGTGCATACCCACTTCCGCCATCTGCCGGATGAGTTCGACGACTACGTCGCCAACCCCAAACCCAACGGCTACCAGTCGATCCACACCGTGGTGCTGGGGCCGCGCGGCAAAACCGTCGAGATTCAGATCCGCACCCGGCAAATGCACGAAGACGCCGAACTGGGGGTGGCCGCGCACTGGAAGTACAAAGAGGGCGCGGGGGTTACCGTGCGCTCCGGCTACGAAGAGCGCATCGCCTGGCTGCGTAAGCTGATCGCCTGGCAGGAAGAGATGGCGGACTCCGGCGAGATGCTCGACGAAGTGCGCAGCCAGGTGTTCGACGATCGGGTCTATGTCTTTACCCCGAAAGGCGACGTGGTGGATCTGCCGGCCGGCTCCACGCCGCTCGATTTCGCCTACCACATTCACAGCGACGTTGGTCACCGCTGCATCGGCGCCAAGATCGGCGGCCGCATCGTGCCGTTTACCTATCAGCTGAAGATGGGCGATCAGATTGAGATCATCACCCAGAAACAGCCGAACCCGAGCCGCGACTGGCTGAACCCGAACCTGGGCTACGTGACCACCAGCCGCGGGCGCTCGAAGATCCACAACTGGTTCCGCAAGCAGGATCGCGACAAGAACATTCTTGCCGGCCGCCAGATGCTGGACAACGAACTGGAACACCTCGGCATCAGCCTGAAAGAGGCCGAGAAGCTGCTGATCCCGCGCTACAACATGAACTCGCTGGACGAGGTGCTGGCGGCGATCGGCGGCGGGGACATTCGCCTGAACCAGATGGTGAATTTCCTGCAGGGCAAGTTCAACAAGCCGAGCGCCGAAGAGCAGGATCGCGAGGCGCTGCGCCAGCTGGTGCAGCAGAAAGCGCCGCCGCCGGCTCGCAACAAGGATAACGGCCGCGTGGTGGTGGAGGGCGTGGGCAACCTGATGCACCACATCGCCCGCTGCTGCCAGCCGATCCCGGGCGACGACATCGTCGGCTTTATCACCCAGGGGCGCGGCATCTCGATCCACCGTGCGGACTGCGATCAGCTGGCCGATTTGCAATCGCATGCGCCGGAGCGCATCGTCGATGCGGTGTGGGGAGAAAGCTACTCCAGCGGTTATTCGCTGGTGGTGCGCGTGATGGCCAACGATCGCAGCGGGCTGCTGCGCGATATCACCACCATTCTGGCCAACGAAAAGGTCAACGTGCTGGGCGTCGCCAGCCGCAGCGATACCAAGAAGCAGTTGGCCACCATCGATATGGACATCGAAATTTATAACCAGCAGGTGCTGGGCCGGGTGCTGGCGAAGCTGAACCAGCTGCCGGACGTGATAGACGCCAAGCGTCTGCACGGCAACTAACTCCTGCGCCTTTCGGGCCGCATCCGAGGTCGATGCGGCCCGAACTCCATCAGTTCCGGCGGACATGTCCGTGCGCCCCCATTTTCTCAGAGATTTTTTATGACCCAATCCACTTCGTTGCAGCGCCTGCTGAACATCATGAAAACGCTGCGCGACCCGCAGAACGGTTGCTCATGGGACCGTAAGCAAACCTTCGCCACCATCGCGCCCTACACGCTGGAAGAGACTTACGAAGTGCTGGACGCCATCGAACGGCAGGACTACGCCGATCTGCGCGACGAACTGGGCGACTTGCTGTTTCAGGTAGTGTTCTACGCTCAGATGGGGCAGGAACAGGGGCTGTTCGATTTTGATGAGGTGTGTACTGCCATCAGCGACAAGCTGGAGCGCCGTCATCCGCATATCTTCGGCGACGCCGAAGGCGGAGACAGCGAAGCCGTGGCGGCGCGCTGGGAGCAGCTCAAGGCCGGCGAGCGCGCCGAAAAAGCGCTGCACTCGGTGCTGGACGACATTCCGCAGGCGTTGCCGGCGTTGATGAAGGCGCACAAGATCCAAAAACGGTGCGCCTCGGTCGGCTTCGACTGGAACACGCTGGGCCCGGTGCTGGACAAAGTGTATGAAGAGATCGACGAAGTGATGCACGAAGCCCGCCAGGCGGTGGTCGATGAGAGCAAGCTGGAAGAGGAGATCGGCGATCTGCTGTTCGCCACGGTGAACCTCTCGCGCCATTTGGGCCACAAGGCCGAGAACGCATTGCAGGCGGCCAACCGCAAGTTCGAACGCCGCTTCCGCGAGGTGGAGGCGATCGTCAAGCAACGCGGGCTACGCTTGGAAGACGCCACGCTGGAGCAGATGGAAGACGCCTGGCAACAGGTGAAACGCCAGGAAAGTTGAATCGCTGCAACGACAATGTTGAATGTTGATCACAAACAAGGTTCACTCAAGCTGAAACGGTTAAGCTTACGGTCAGGTCACAGGCGCAGGGCTGCCGTCGGCAGCAAAAGGCCAACAAACTGAAATCTAAGGTGTTTTATCGCTCGAGAGGGGCGGTAAAAAGAAATTTTCTCCGCTAACTCTTTGTATTTCCTGGAGGGTTTTGGGCGCGCCGGCGGAGTAAACCCTGATGAACACGGGAGGGCGGCCGAGATGATGGACAGCAAAACGATCGTTTGTAGGTCAGGAGAGGTTCGGGTATACTACTTTCCCGTCCTGGTTCTTCCATCGTCTTTAAACCTAAACTCTCAGGTTCAGCATGACAACTAATTATATTTTTGTGACCGGCGGGGTCGTATCCTCTCTGGGTAAAGGCATTGCCGCAGCCTCTCTGGCGGCTATTCTTGAAGCCCGTGGCCTCAACGTTACCATCATGAAACTGGACCCGTACATCAACGTGGATCCGGGCACCATGAGCCCGATTCAGCATGGGGAAGTTTTCGTCACCGAAGACGGCGCAGAAACCGATCTGGATTTGGGTCACTACGAGCGCTTCATCCGCACCAAAATGTCGCGTCGCAACAACTTCACCACCGGCCGCATCTACTCCGACGTGCTGCGTAAAGAACGCCGCGGCGACTATCTGGGCGCGACCGTGCAGGTCATTCCGCACATCACCAACGCGATCAAAGAACGCATCATCGAAGGCGGCGAAGGCCACGATGTGGTGCTGGTGGAAATCGGCGGCACCGTCGGCGATATCGAATCGCTGCCGTTCCTCGAAGCCATCCGTCAGATGGCGGTGGAAGTGGGCCGCGAGCACACCCTGTACATGCACCTGACGCTGGTGCCGTACATGGCGGCGGCGGGCGAAGTGAAAACCAAGCCGACCCAGCATTCCGTAAAAGAGCTGCTTTCCATCGGTATTCAGCCTGATGTGCTGATTTGCCGTTCCGACCGCGCGGTTCCTGCTAACGAACGCGCGAAAATCGCGCTTTTCTGCAACGTGCCGGAAAAAGCGGTTATCTCTCTGAAAGACGTTGATTCTATTTATAAAATCCCAGGCCTATTGAAATCTCAGGGGCTGGACGATTATATTTGTAAACGATTCAGCCTGAACGCGCCGGAAGCCAACCTGGCCGAATGGGAACAGGTGATCTACGAAGAAGCCAATCCGGGCGGCGAAGTGACCATCGGTATGGTCGGCAAATACGTTGAGTTGCCGGACGCCTACAAGTCGGTGATCGAAGCGCTGAAGCACGGCGGGCTGAAAAACCGTCTGACCGTGAACATCAAGCTGATCGACTCGCAGGACGTGGAAACCCGCGGCGTGGAAGTGCTGAAAGGGCTGGACGCGATCCTGATCCCGGGCGGCTTCGGCTACCGCGGCGTGGAAGGCAAAGTGATGACCGCACGCTATGCGCGCGAGAACAACATTCCTTACCTGGGCATTTGCCTGGGCATGCAGGTGGCGTTGATGGAGTTCGCTCGCAACGTGGCGGGGATGGAGAACGCCAACTCCACCGAGTTTATGCCAGACTGTAAGTACCCGGTGGTGGCGTTGATCACCGAATGGCGCGATGAAGACGGCAACGTCGAAGTGCGCAGCGAAGAAAGCGATTTGGGCGGCACGATGCGCGTAGGTGGCCAACAGTGCAACCTGAGCGACAACAGCCTGGTGCGTCAGCTGTACGGCGAACCGACCATTGTCGAGCGTCATCGTCACCGTTACGAAGTTAACAACATGCTGTTGAAGCAGATCGAAGCCGCAGGGCTGCGTGTCGCCGGTCGTTCCGCCGACAACAAGCTGGTCGAGATCATTGAACTGCCGAATCACCCGTGGTTTGTGGCCTGTCAATTCCACCCGGAATTTACATCGACGCCGCGTGATGGGCATCCGCTGTTCGCCGGCTTCGTGAAAGCCGCAGGCGAGCATCAGAAGCGCCAGGTGAAATAAAATATTTGGTAGGCGGCGCGCGGTGAGAACCGCGCGCTGTTTGTCTGGAGTTTTAGTTTAACTTGTACTGAGGAAAACCTAATGTCCAAAATCGTTAAAGTCATCGGTCGTGAAATCATCGACTCCCGCGGTAACCCGACTGTTGAAGCCGAAGTTCATCTGGAAGGCGGTTTCGTCGGCCTGGCTGCTGCGCCGTCAGGTGCTTCTACCGGTTCCCGCGAAGCGCTGGAACTGCGTGACGGTGACAAGTCTCGTTTCCTGGGTAAAGGCGTACTGAAAGCCGTTGCTGCAGTAAACGGTCCGATTGCTCAGGCAGTACTGGGTAAAGATGCCAAAGACCAGGCGAACATCGACAAGATCATGATCGAGCTGGACGGCACCGAAAACAAATCCAACTTCGGCGCCAACGCCATTCTGGCGGTTTCCCTGGCAGCAGCGAAAGCGGCCGCAGCCTCTAAAGGCATGCCGCTGTACGAGCACATCGCTGAACTGAACGGCACCCCAGGCAAATTCTCCATGCCACTGCCGATGATGAACATCATCAACGGCGGCGAGCACGCTGACAACAACGTCGACATTCAGGAATTCATGATTCAGCCGGTTGGCGCGAAGACCCTGAAAGAAGCGGTGCGTATCGGTTCCGAAGTGTTCCACCACCTGGCGAAAGTTCTGAAAGCCAAAGGCATGAACACCGCCGTGGGCGACGAAGGCGGCTACGCGCCAAACCTGGGTTCCAACGCCGAAGCGCTGGCGGTTATCGCTGAAGCGGTAAAAGCGGCGGGCTACGAGCTGGGCAAAGACGTCACTCTGGCGATGGACTGCGCGGCTTCCGAATTCTACAAAGACGGTAAATACGTGCTGGCCGGCGAAGGCAACAAAGCCTTCACTTCCGAAGAGTTCACTCACTTCCTGGAAGAGCTGACCAAACAGTACCCAATCGTGTCTATCGAAGACGGCCTGGATGAATCCGACTGGGCGGGCTTCGCTTACCAGACCAAAGTGCTGGGCGACAAAATCCAGCTGGTGGGCGACGATCTGTTCGTGACCAACACCAAGATCCTGAAAGAAGGCATCGAGAAAGGCATCGCTAACTCCATCCTGATCAAGTTCAACCAGATCGGTTCTCTGACCGAAACGCTGGCGGCTATCAAGATGGCGAAAGACGCCGGCTACACTGCGGTGATCTCTCACCGTTCCGGTGAAACCGAAGACGCAACCATCGCCGACCTGGCGGTAGGGACTGCAGCTGGCCAGATCAAAACCGGTTCCATGAGCCGTTCTGACCGCGTTGCCAAGTACAACCAACTGATCCGCATCGAAGAAGCGCTGGGTGACCGTGCGCCGTTCAACGGCCTGAAAGAAGTTAAAGGCCAGTAAGTTCGACCGATTCGGTTGCTAAATAAAAACCCGCCGCGGCGGGTTTTTTTATGGCTGACGTCCCGATGTTAATCCTGTTTTATTTATTAACAATCGCTGCGTTTAACCTAATAAATTTATTGTGCAGTTTTCTTGCCGGTTTTTATATTCCGTTTTTATTTGCTTTATAATTATTCGTTACTAGACTGCCAATAAGGCGGCGTTATTTTTTTCTTGCCGTTAAATATCGCCATCATCGTAATGCGTTCTTTCATACTGCCGGGTTTCGGCTGGGGGAGGGCCAGATGCGACAGCGAGTCGTCATTGTCGGCGGTGGAACCGGCGGCACCATGCTAGCCAATCTGCTGGCCGTGAAATTGCACTGGGAAATTCTCAATAATAAAGTTGAGTTATTAATGATTTCGGATTCGCCGCTGCATTATTACAAGCCGGCGTTTATGTATGTTGCATTCAATAATTTTTTCAAGCAGGAGCTCACGCGTTCACAGCGGAGTTTATTGCGGCCGGAAATACAGTTTGTCGTCGATAAAGCGGAATCTTTTGATTTAAAACAGCGGTATATCATTACGCAAAGCGGCAAGCATTATCCGTATGACTTCCTGGTTTTCGCCACCGGCTGCGTGCCCTGGCCAGAGCGAATCGAAGGGTTGGCGCAGGCGGGCGATCATTTCTACCAGTATCAGGCCGCGCGACGGTTGGCGCATAAGCTGGCGACGATCGAGAAAGGCCGCATTTTCATCACCGTGTCCTTCCCTGAAACGCCTAATGTGCCCCATCAGTGCGGCATCGCGCCGATTGAAACCACCCTGATGCTGGACGACTACCTGCGGCGGCGCGGCGTGCGCAAGGCGGTGGAGATCGTTTATACCTACCCAACCATTTCTCAACTGCTGCGCAACTGTCTGTTTTTACAGCGCCCGACCGGCGAAGCGCTGCCCGCCATTTTTGCCGCGCGCGACATTCGCCACCAGCGTGGGTTTACCCTCAGCCGGGTGGACGTTCAGCGCAACATCGCCTATTCCGCCGAGGGGGAAGAACAGCCGTTCGACATTCTGATGGCGACGCCGCCCATCCGTGCAGTGGAGGCGGTGCGCAATACCGGGTTGAGCGAGAGCCAAAACGGCGAAGGCTGGCTGCCGACCGATCATCAAACGCTGCAGGTCTACGGCCAGCAGGGGGTGTATGTCATAGGCGATACCGTGGATTTGCCGGTCAGCAAGGCCGGCGGCTCTTGCCATAATCAGGCGCCGGTCATTGCCGACAACATCGTGGCGGAAATGCGGCTGGGCCAAACCGTGAGCCATTATGACGGCAAGGTGCAGGCGGTCGCGCAAATGGGGCTGAATGCCGGCATGCCGCTGGTGTACGACTACCGTCACGACGTGCTGCCGACGCCCGCCACCAAGGCGGGCGGCATGCTGCGCAACGGGTTCAACCGCGGCCTTTACTGGGCCACGGTAAGGGGGCTGATATGACGGAAAGCACGGTGCACGCGGCGGACCTGCAATCATTGGCGGCGTTGCTCGAGAAACTGCAGCCGCTGCTGGCGGGCGGCCGTTTGGATAACGTGGTCGATCTGTTGTCGCTGCTGTCGGACGCGGTGGACATCGCCGACAACGCGCTGGTGGAGAAACTGGCCGGCGTCTTTGAAGGTTTGGTGACCATCGGTTGGGAAGGCGGAACGGCGCTGCAGATGGCGCACAGCGAGCTGCAATTGAATCCTCCGCCGGCCAGTTTTCGCGCGCTGTACGCCTTGCTGAAGCAGCCGGATACCCTGCTGGGGTTGACGCTGCTGCTGCGTACTTTACAAATCATCGGCCAGCGCACGCGAGACAGCGCATTGCCGCCGGCCCTTTCGGATGAATCAAAAAATTAAGCTTTACCCACTCAGGTAAGGAGTTGTGTTATGTCCGCTACAGCAGTTGGCCACGACTTTGCCACCCGGGCTATTCATTACGGCTACGATCCGCAGCGGTATCAGGGGGCACTGTCTCCGCCGGTGTTTATGAGCTCTACGTTTGCTTTTCCCACTGCGGAATACGGCGGCGCCTGCTTTGCCGGCACCGAGCCGGGGTACTTTTACTCGCGCATCGCCAATCCGACGTTAAACCTGCTCGAGCAACGCATCGCCAACCTGGAGGAGGGGGAGGCGGCGGTGGCGTTCGCTTCCGGCATGGGGGCGATCACCGCCTGTTGCTGGACGCTGCTCAGACCGGGCGATGAGCTGATTGTCGACGAAACCGTGTATGGCTGCACCTTCAGCTACTTTCATCATGGCCTGGCGCGCTTTGGCGTCAAGATAACCCACGTTGATCTGACCCGGCCGGAGCGGCTGGCGGCGGCCATTGGACCGCGTACCCGCCTGGTGTATTGCGAAACGCCGGCCAATCCCAATATGCGTTTGATCGATATCGCCGCCGTGGCGGAGATTGCCCATCGGCATCAGGCGCTGTTGCTG
Source organism: Serratia ureilytica (assembly GCF_017309605.1). Taxonomy (NCBI): domain Bacteria; kingdom Pseudomonadati; phylum Pseudomonadota; class Gammaproteobacteria; order Enterobacterales; family Yersiniaceae; genus Serratia; species Serratia ureilytica. Next base: position 4,254,093 of record NZ_CP071320.1, on the reverse strand, counting down.
GTGGACAACACCTATTGCACGCCCTATCTGCAGCGGCCTTTGGCGCTAGGCGCCGATATCGTGGTGCACTCGGCGACCAAGTACCTCGGCGGACACGGCGATCTTCTGGCCGGAATAGCGGTGACGCGTCAGGCGTTGGCCGAAGCGATCCGTCTGGAGGGGCTAAAGGACATGACCGGGGCGGTACTGTCGGCGCAGGATGCCGCGCTGGTGCTGCGCGGGATGAAAACCCTGCCGCTGCGCATGGATCGTCATTGCGATAACGCGCAGCGCCTGGCAGAGATGTTGGCGGAGCACCCGGCGGTCGAGCGGGTATATTACCCCGGCCTGGCGAACTTCCCGCAGCATGCGTTGGCGCAGCGGCAAATGGCGCGCCCCGGCGGCATGCTGGCGTTTGAGCTGCGGGGCGGCTTGCGTGCGGGCATTCGTTTCCTCAACGCGCTGCAGCTCATCTTGCGCGCGGTCAGCCTGGGCGATTGCGAAAGCCTGGCGCAGCACCCGGCCAGCATGACGCACTCGGCCTACACGCCGGAAGAGCGGAAACGGCACCACATCAGCGAGGGGCTGGTGCGGTTGTCCGCCGGGCTGGAGGCGTTTGACGATCTGCAGGCGGATATCCTGCAGGCGTTGGCGCAGGCGCAATAAAAAACCCGCCGCAGCGGGTTTTAGCAGAAGCGAGCGTTACATCTGTTGCGTCGCCGCGGTCACCGGCGAACCGCCGCCTTTCTTGCGCACCCACAGCCAGTAAGCCACGGTGAGTAAAGCGATCCACACCAGCCCGACGTACAGCGCGATGCGGCTCTCTTCGAAATAGCCGAGCAGGCCGATGACGAACGCCATAAAGGCGGTCGCCAATGCCGGCGCCACCGGCCACCACGGCACCGGGAAGCTCAACTGGCGCGTTTCTTCCGGCGACAGCGTGCGGCGCATGACGATCTGCGACAGCAGGATCATCAGCCACACCCAGACGGTGGCGAAGGTGGCGATCGAAGCGATGATCATGAAGACCTTCTCCGGGATCAGGTAGTTGAGCACCACCGCCAACAGCAGGGCGACCGACATCACCAGCACCGTCATCCATGGCACGCCGCTGGCGGTCAGTTTGGTGAAGCTGCGCGGCGCCTGGCCGTCCTGCGCCATGCCGTACATCATGCGGCCGGCGCCGAAGATATCGCTGTTGATGGCCGAAATGGCGGCGGTGATCACTACCACGTTCAGCACGTTGGCGGCGGAGCTGATGCCGAGGTTGCTGAAGATCTCAACGAACGGGCTGCCGTTCTGGCCGATGCTGTTCCACGGATAGATAGCCATCAGCACCGTCAGCGTCAGCACGTAAAACAGCAGGATGCGCACCGGCACGGCGTTGATCGCCTTCGGCAGCACTTTGGCGGGGTCTTTCGCCTCGCTGGCGGTAATGCCGATGATCTCGATGCCGCCGAAGGCGAACATCACCACCGCCAATGACGCGACCACGCCGCCGATGCCGTTAGGCATAAAGCCGCCGTGTTGCCACAGGTTGCTGATGCCGGTGGCGTGCTGGGTTTGCCCGAAACCGAACAGCATCACCGCTGCACCGCCGACGATCATCGCCACGATGGCGACGACCTTGACCAGCGACAGCCAGAACTCCAGCTCGCCGAAGACCTTGACGCTGCACAGGTTGAGCGCGCCGATAAACAGGATGATGCTGAGCACCCAAACCCACTGAGCGACGTCCGGGAACCACAGCCCCATATAGATGCCGAAGGCGGTGACGTCCGCCAGGGCGACGATCACCATTTCGAAGGTGTAGGTCCAGCCGGTGAGGAACCCGGCCAGCGGGCCGAGATAGTGGCTGGCGTAGTGGCCGAACGAGCCGGAAACCGGCTGATGCACCGCCATTTCACCCAGCGCGCGCATCACCATGAATACCGCCGCGCCGCCCACCAGATAGGCCAGCAGCACCGCCGGGCCGGCCAGTTGGATGGCGCCGGCGGAGCCGTAGAACAGGCCGGTGCCGATCGCCGAGCCGAGAGCCATGAAACGGATATGCCGCGCGTTTAGTCCGCGTCTGAGTTGTGTCGTTTCGTTACGCATGTTGTTTCCCGTTAAGTGTTTGCCGAACAGGCACGCGCTGCCCGCACCGGGTGGAACGCACCCGGCGGGGCAGAACAAACTGCGTGATTCAGTGTGTGATGATTATGCCTGGCTAGGCAGCAGCGCCGCAGGCAGCAGCGATGTCAGGTGACCGGCCGCCAAGAGTTGGCTGGCGGCTTCAATGTCGGGGGCGAAGAAACGATCCTTGTCGTAGAAACTGACATGCTCGCGCAGCAGACGGCGCGCCTGCTCCAGACCTTCCGAGGTCTTCAGGCCGTTGCGGAAATCCAGGCCCTGGCAGGCGGCCAGCCATTCGACCGCCAGAATGCCGCGCACGTTGTCCGCCATGCTCCACAGGCGGCGACCGGCGGCCGGCGCCATGGAGACGTGGTCTTCCTGGTTGGCGGAGGTTGGGATGCTGTCGACGCTCGACGGATGCGCCAGCGCTTTGTTTTCGCTGGCCAGCGCCGCGGCGGTGACCTGAGCGATCATGAAGCCGGAGTTCACGCCGCCGTTTTCCACCAGGAACGGCGGCAGTTGCGACATGTGTTTGTCCATCATCAGCGAGATGCGGCGTTCGGACAGCGAACCGATTTCGGCAAACGCCAGCGCCAGGTTATCGGCGGCCATCGCTACCGGTTCGGCATGGAAGTTGCCGCCGGACAGCACGTCACCCTGCTCGGCGAACACCAGCGGGTTATCGGAGACGGCGTTGGCCTCGATCTCCAGCACCTCGGCGGCCTGGCGGATCTGCGTCAGGCAGGCGCCCATCACCTGCGGCTGACAGCGCAGGGAGTAAGGATCCTGCACTTTTTCGCAGTTGCGGTGCGAGTCGGAGACTTCGCTGCGCGCGCCGAGCAGGTGGCGGTAGGCGAGGGCGGCGTCGATCTGGCCGCGCTGGCCGCGCACCTCATGGATACGCGCATCGAACGGGCTGCGGGAGCCCAGCGCCGCTTCCACCGTCAGGCTGCCCGCCACGGTCGCGGCGGCGAACAGGTCTTCCGCGTCGAACAGGCCGCGCAGCGCGAAGGCGGCGGAGACCTGGGTGCCGTTCAGCAGCGCCAGGCCCTCTTTCGCCGCCAGCGTCAGCGGTTTCAGACCGGCCTTGGCCAGCGCTTCGGTCGCCGGCAACCATTGGCCCTGATGGCGCGCCTGGCCTTCGCCCAGCAGCACCAGGCTCATGTGCGCCAGCGGCGCCAGGTCGCCGGAGGCGCCGACCGAGCCCTTCAGCGGGATATGCGGATAAACTTCGGCGTTGACCAGCGCGATCAGCGCCTGGATGACTTCCAGACGAATGCCGGAGAAGCCGCGCGACAGGCTGTTGATTTTCAGCACCATGATCAGGCGCACCAGATTGTCGTCGGTGGGCTCGCCCACGCCGGCGGCGTGTGACAGCACGATCGAACGCTGCAGGTTTTCCAAATCGTCGCGGGCGATGCGGGTCGAAGCCAGCAGGCCAAACCCGGTGTTGATGCCGTAAGTGGTGCGGTTTTCTTCAACGATGCGTTCCACGCAGGCCACGCTCTGCTGGATAGGGCCGTAGGCGTTGTCGTCCAGCGTCAGCGTCACCGGGTGTTGATACACGTCGCGTAGCTGGGCCAGCGTCAGTTTGCCTGGGCGAATAGTCAGCGCTTTCATGCTTTTTCTCCTTGGGTCGCGGCAACCATCGGCAGGTTCAGGCCTTGCTCACGGGCGCAGTCGATAGCGATATCGTAACCGGCGTCGGCGTGACGCATGACCCCGGTAGCCGGGTCGTTGTGCAGGACGCGGGCAATGCGCTCGGCGGCTTCGTCGGTGCCGTCGCAGACGATCACCATGCCGGAGTGTTGGGAGAAGCCCATGCCGACGCCGCCGCCGTGGTGCAGGGAAACCCAGGTGGCGCCGCTGGCGGTATTCAGCAGCGCGTTCAGCAGCGGCCAGTCGGAAACGGCATCTGAGCCGTCTTTCATCGCTTCGGTTTCACGGTTCGGGCTGGAAACGGAGCCGGAATCCAGATGGTCGCGGCCGATGACGATCGGGGCGGACAGTTCGCCGCGGCGCACCATCTCGTTGAACGCCAGGCCCAGCTTGGCGCGCTGGCCGAGGCCAACCCAGCAGATGCGCGCCGGCAGGCCCTGGAAGCTGATGCGCTCGCGCGCCATGTCCAGCCAGCGGTGCAGGTGCTCGTCATCCGGGATCAGCTCTTTCACCATGGCGTCGGTTTTGTAGATGTCCTGCGGATCGCCGGACAGCGCCGCCCAGCGGAACGGCCCGATGCCGCGGCAGAACAGCGGACGGATGTAGGCCGGCACGAAGCCCGGGAAGTCGAAGGCGTTGTCGACGCCGGTTTCTTTCGCCATCTGGCGAATGTTGTTGCCGTAGTCGAAGGTCGGCACGCCCATCTGCTGGAACGCCAGCATGGCTTTGACGTGATCGGCCATCGATTGCTTGGCGGCGGCGACCACTTTGGCCGGCTCGGTTTGAGCGCGCTGGCGATACTCTTCCCAGCTCCAGCCCTTCGGCAGGTAGCCGTTCAGCGGATCGTGGGCGCTGGTCTGGTCGGTGACCATGTCCGGGCGCACGCCGCGGCGCACCAGCTCAGGCAGGATTTCCGCCGCGTTGCCGCACAGAGCGATGGAGATGGCTTTGCCTTCTGAGGTGTATTTCTTGATGCGGGCCAGCGCGTCGTCCAGATCTTTGGCCTGCTCATCGACGTAGCGGGTTTTCAGACGGAAATCGATGCGGCTCTGCTGACATTCGATGTTCAGCGAGCAGGCGCCCGCCAGCGTCGCGGCCAGCGGCTGCGCGCCGCCCATGCCGCCCAGACCGGCGGTCAGCACCCAGCGCCCCTGCAGGCTGCCGTCGTAGTGCTGGCGGCCCGCTTCGACGAAGGTTTCATAGGTGCCCTGAACGATGCCCTGGCTGCCGATGTAGATCCAGCTGCCGGCGGTCATCTGGCCGTACATCGCCAGGCCTTTGGCGTCCAGCTCGTTGAAGTGTTCCCAGGTTGCCCAGTGCGGCACCAGGTTGGAGTTGGCGATCAGCACGCGCGGCGCGTTGCTGTGGGTTTTGAAGACGCCGACCGGTTTGCCGGACTGCACCAGCAGGGTTTCGTCTTCTTCCAGCGTTTTCAGGGTTTCGACGATCTTGTCGTAGCAATCCCAGTCGCGCGCGGCGCGGCCGATGCCGCCGTACACCACCAGCTCGTGTGGGTTCTCCGCAACTTCAGGATCGAGGTTGTTCATCAGCATGCGTAACGGCGCTTCGGTCAGCCAGCTTTTTGCGTTTAATTGTGTGCCGCGTGGCGCGCGTACATCGACATTGCGAACTTTGTTATTTGTAGTCACAGCATTTTCCTCAAACAGTATCGGTGCAGATTCCATGCCGCGGTGGGGATGAGTACCACGGCATAACAATGCGTAGGGCTTATTAACATATACTTGTATGTACAAGCATATGCAACACTGACCAGTTGCCGCTGAAAAGTGGCATAAGAAAAAGTTATTTTCTTTTTATATCAGGTTGATATGCGATTTTTTATCGCCGGTCTCAGGTACGGAAAGCCGGAGAAAAGTGAGCTGTTCGGCAAAAATGAATTAAAATTGACTCATTTTTGGGCGGCTAGTCACAATATTTTTACAGTCTGATTACAGTTGACGGCGGAGGATAAAAAAGCCCTATCACCGCAGGAAGAAAGCCCGCCGTGGGCGGGCTTGCAAGGGTCAGGCGGCCGGCTGTAGCGTCGGTTTGCGGCTCATCTTGCACACCGTGGCGATGGCGGCGATCAGCGCCGGCACGCACAGGAACATCAGGATGCTCTGCACTTCCCACTGCATGGCCAGCAGTTGGGCGCCCATCATGGTGCCGGCGACGCCGCCGAAGCGGCCGATGCCCTGCATCCAGGCGATGCCGGTGGCGCGGCTGTGGGTCGGGTAGAAGGTCGCCGCCAGCGTTTGCAGCCCGGACTGCGCGCCGTTCATGGTGACGCCCATCAGGAAGATGAAGGCGCCCAGCAGCACGATCTGTTTATCCTCGGTGGCCATCGCCACGATCAGCAGGGCGGTGACGACAAAGCCGCTCGAGACCACTTTGTGCGCATTCCAGCGGTCCATCAACCAGCCGGCCACCAGGATGCCCAGCGTGCCGCCGAAGGTGAACAGCGAGGTGAGCATCGCCGATTGTTCCAACTGATAGCCCAATCCCTGCATCAGGATTGGCATCCAGCTCAGCAACACGTAGTAGATTACCAGCCCCATAAAGTAGGTCAGCCACAGCATCAGCGTGCCGAGCAGGTAAGGGCGGCTGAACAGCAGGCCGACGCTGGTCTTGGTCTGCGCCAGCTTCTCTTCGTACAGGTAAAAACGCGTCACGCCGTCGAGGCTCCGGCTGACGAAGCGCTGCGCGATGCGCTTGATCTTCGCCGCATCTTGGCCGCGGTTAACCATATATTTAACCGACTCCGGCAGCAGCAGGATCAGCAGGACAGTCAATACCAGCGGCGCGATGGCGCCGAGCAGCAGCACGCTGTGCCAGCCGTAGTTCGGGATCAGCCACGATGAAATGGCGCCGCCGCCGGCCGCGCCCAGCGGAAAACCGCAGTACATGGTGTTGATCGCCAGCGAACGGCAGCGCTGCGGCGCGTATTCGGAGATCAAGGTAATGGCGTTGGGCATCGCCGCCCCCAGCCCGAGACCGGTGAGGAAGCGCCACAGCGTCAGGCTGTTGAGCGAACCGGCGTAGGCGGTGGCCAGGCTCGACAGGCCGAAGAACAGGCAGGAAAACACCAGTACGCGCTTGCGGCCGATGCGGTCGGAGATCGGCCCGGCGATCAGCGCGCCGAGCGACAGCCCCAGCAGCGCAGCGCTCAGCACCGGCCCCAGATCCTGCTTCACGATGCCCCAGTCTTTGGCGACCGAGGGGGCAATATAGCCCATGGCGGCGGTATCGAAACCGTCGATGGCGAGGATCAGAAATCCGAGAATGATCAGTGTCCAGTGAAACAGCGAAAACTTGCTGTCGTCGATGGCCTGTTGAATGTTTAACTCGCTGGTGGAATGAGTCATGGCACCCTCTAAACGCAGATGTAGTCGTGATGGATGGAACGTGGCCGAAACTGGCGCTCGGCTTGTGTTTGCTTGTATATACATCTGCGCGTCGGCGCTTTATGTCAAATATAATTATCTTATTTGTTAACTGTGTGTTGTTTTCTGTGGAGCAGGTTGCACCGCCGATGAAAGGCCAAAGACCGGTTAACAAATTAAATGAACGCCCTTGGCGGTGAGATATGCTGACGGCGGCGCGGAGGATAAAATTTAATACAATTTTGGCCGTTTGGTCGCCGGGCCGGAATCTGCGATAATCGCTTTTTACTTTTCCAGATTGAGAAACCGATGCAGTACCCGATCAACGAGATGTTCCAAACCTTGCAGGGCGAAGGCTTTTTCACCGGCGTTCCGGCCATTTTCATCCGCCTGCAGGGCTGCCCGGTAGGGTGCAGCTGGTGCGACACCAAACATACCTGGGAAAAGGAAGCCCATCGGGAAGTCGACCTGCAACGGATCCTGGTCAAAACAGAAGAGAGCGACGCCTGGGGCAATGCCGGCGCCGAGCAGCTGTTGGCGGTGATGCGCCAACAAGGTTACACCGCGCGCCATGTGGTGATCACCGGCGGTGAACCCTGCATCTACGATCTGGCGCCGTTGACCGAGCTGTTCGAGCAGCACGGCTACCGTTGCCAGATTGAAACCAGCGGCACCCACGAAATTCGCTGCTCCGCCAACACCTGGGTGACGGTTTCGCCCAAGGTGAATATGCGCGGCGGCATGAAGGTGCTGGATCAGGCGCTGCGGCGCGCCGACGAGGTGAAGCATCCGGTGGCGCGCGAGCGCGATATCGAGGCGCTGGATGCGCTGCTGGCGACGCTGCAGGACGATAAGGCGCGCATTATCGCGCTGCAGCCGATCAGCCAGAAAGAAGAGGCGACCCGCCTGTGCATCGAAACCTGCATTGCGCGCAATTGGCGGCTGTCGATGCAGACCCACAAATATCTGAATATCGCCTGAGTTTTTTATTGGCCGCAGGCCTTCGAACGGGACGGGAGTTACGGTGAAAATTGTATCGCGTGCATTCGAGGCGGTGACGGAAGCGGAATTGCGGTCGATTCGCTCGCTGTTGTCCGACGCTTTCCCCGAGATAACCGACGGATTTTATCGGCGGCAGGTGCCGGCTTGCCTGGTGACCGCCACGGAAGGCGAGGCGATCGTCGGCCAACTGGCGGTGCATGAGCGGCCGGTGTTGATTGACGGTGAGGCCGAGGTGATCGGCATCATCGGGCTGGTGGCCGTGGCACACACGCATCGGCGCCGCGGCGTGGCCGCAAACATGCTGGTGAAGGCGCATGACTATTTGCGCAGTAAAGGGATCGCGTATTCCATACTGTTTGCGGTAAGCGAAAAGTACTATACCGGCGCCGGCTATCGGGCGATGGAAAACGAGACGGCGTTCATTGAGGATGGCGAGAGCAAAACGTTTGTCTATCGAGGGGGAATGGCGCTGAGCCTGTCGGAAAGGCCCTGGACGGCGCGGCGCTTGGATCTGCAAGGCGAGGTAGTGTGAGGGTATCTGCACATACCCTCACGGCATCAACCTTTATATACGCATCCCGCTGTACAGGTCTCTTTCACCATCACCGCAGTCAGTTCCGGTAACTGGGGCTTGAGCTGCTGCCAAATCCAGGCGGCGAGCACTTCGCTGGTGGGATTTTCCAATCCTGGAATATCGTTCAGATAATGGTGATCCAGCCGCTCCCAGATCGGGGAAAACACAGCCTTGAGCTCGGCGAAATCCATCACCCAACCGGTGTGGGGATCCACTTCACCGGTCACTTCCAGACGCACCATAAACGAATGCCCATGCAGACGGCCGCATTTGTGGCCCTCCGGCACATGCGGCAAACGGTGTGCGGCTTCAAACTGAAAATCTTTAAACAGCGTGGTTGCCATTATTACGGCCTCATTGACTCAAAAACCGCCGCATAGTACCGGAAAGCGCGTCTGCTTGCCATTTATACCGTTATGGTCTACCGCCACGGCAAACGCATCCGGTTAACACTTTTTTTGTTTGGTGTCTGCGGCACCTATCGGCTGGGGTTATGAGCCGAAATGTTGAACGGTGAAAAAATGATGAAAAAAAGTGCTTTATTTTCATCTGGATAAAAAACTTTGTTTAACGGTTTAAGCGTTATCCCTTACCAGAAAAACAGCTTAGTCATTTTGGTTATGATTTATTGCTATCCCTTATTTAATCGTTGCTATTCTGCTCGGTAACCTTACAAACTCTCCTGATCTTTTCCGCACACCCGACGCAGCGAAGAGACAGCGACTGACACTGGCGCGCGCCTGGCAGGAAAGGCGCTAAGTATAGGAAATAAGTACAGCAATGACGACTCAGGCTCCTCCAACATCTTTGCTCCCGCTGACGCCCGAACAGCTGGCACGCCTGCAGGCGACGATCGGCGACTATTCGCCGACGCAGCTGGCGTGGCTGTCCGGCTATTTTTGGGGCATGGTCAATCAACAGCCAGGAGCCGTGGCCATTGCGCCCGCCGCCCCTGCCGCCGCCGGCATCACCATCATTTCCGCTTCGCAGACCGGCAATGCGCGCCGCCTGGCGGAGCAGCTGCGCGACGATTTGCTGGCCGCCAATCTGAACGCCACGCTGATCAGCGCCGGCGATTACAAGTTCAAGCAGATAGCGCAAGAGCGCCTGCTGGTGATCGTCGCCTCCACGCAAGGGGAAGGCGAGCCGGCGGAAGAAGCGGTGGCGCTGCATAAATACCTGTTCTCGAAAAAGGCGCCGAAGCTGAGTGACACCGCGTTTGCGGTGTTCGGGCTGGGCGACACCTCTTATGAGAATTTCTGTCAGTCCGGTAAAGATTTCGACGCCAAGTTGGCCGAACTGGGCGCCGAGCGCCTGGTGGAGCGCGTGGATGCCGACGTGGAGTATCAGGAACTGGCCGCCGCCTGGCGCAAACAGGTGGTGTCGGTGCTGAAGGCGCGCGCGCCGGCGGAAAGCGCCGCGCCGGGCGCGTTGGCCAGCGGCGCGGTCGACCTGATCGACAGCAGCCCGTACAGCAAGGAACAACCGCTCACCGCCCAACTGGCGGTCAAGCAGAAAATTACCGGCCGCGCGTCCGATAAAGACGTGCGCCATATCGAGATCGATTTGGGCGATTCGGGCCTGCGCTACCAGCCTGGCGATGCGCTCGGCGTATGGTTCGACAACGATCCGGCGCTGGTGGACGAACTGGTGCAGCTATTGTGGCTGAAAGGCGACGAACCGGTGGAGGTGGAAGGGCAAACCCTGCCGCTGGCGCAGGCGCTGCGCAGCCATTTCGAACTGACGCAGAACACCACGCCGATCGTCGATAAATACGCCGCACTGTCGCGCGACGAAAAGCTGATCGGTCTGTTAGCGGATAAAGCCGCGCTGCAGCAGTATGCGCACAACACGCCGATCGTCGACATGGTGCGCCAGGCGCCGGCGGATCTGAGCGCCGAACAGCTGGTCGGGCTGCTGCGTCCGCTGACGCCGCGCCTGTACTCCATCGCCTCTTCACAGGCGGAAAATGAGAACGAAGTGCACATCACCGTGGGCGTCGTGCGTTACGACATCGACGGGCGCGCTCGCAGCGGCGGCGCCTCCGGTTTCCTGGCGGACCGCCTGGAGGAGGACGGCGACGTGCGGGTGTTTATCGAGCACAACGACAACTTCCGTCTGCCGGCCAACCCGGAAACGCCGGTGATCATGATCGGCCCGGGCACCGGCATCGCGCCGTTCCGCGCCTTTATGCAGCAGCGCGACGCCGACGGCGCCGGCGGCAAAAACTGGCTGTTCTTCGGCAACCCGCACTTTACCGAAGATTTCCTGTACCAGGTTGAATGGCAGCGCTACGTGAAAGACGGCCTGCTGACCCGCATCGATCTGGCCTGGTCCCGCGACCAGCAACATAAAATATACGTACAAGACAAACTGCGCGAACAGGGCGCGGAAGTGTGGCGCTGGATTCAGGAAGGCGCGCACATTTACGTCTGCGGCGATGCCAATCGCATGGCGAAAGACGTGGAACACACATTACTGGAACTGGTGGCCGAGCACGGTGGCATGGATACCGAGCAGGCGGATGAATTTTTAAGTGAGCTGCGCCTTGAGCGCCGTTATCAGCGAGATGTTTACTGATGAGTGATAAACACCCCGGGCCTTTGGTGGTCGAAGGCAAACTGGCCGATGCGGAGCGCATGAAGAAGGAGAGCAACTTCCTGCGCGGCACCATCGCCGAAGATTTGAACGACGGCCTGACCGGCGGCTTCAACGGCGACAACTTCCTGCTGATCCGTTTTCACGGCATGTACCAGCAGGATGATCGTGACATTCGCGCCGAACGCGCCGAGCAGAAGCTGGAGCCGCGCCACGCCATGATGCTACGTTGCCGCCTGCCGGGCGGCGTCATCAGCCCGCAGCAGTGGCTGGGCATCGACAAGTTCGCGCAGGAGAGCACGCTGTACGGCAGCATTCGCATCACCAACCGCCAAACGTTCCAGTTTCACGGCATCCTGAAAGGCAACGTCAAACCGGTGCACCAGTTGCTGAATCGCCTGGGGCTGGACGCGCTGGCGACCGCCAACGACGTGAACCGCAACGTGCTGTGCACCTCCAACCCGGTGGAGTCCGAGCTGCATCAGGAAGCCTACGAGTGGGCGAAGAAGATCTCTGAACACCTGCTGCCGCGCACCCGCGCCTACGCAGAGGTGTGGCTGGATCAGGAAAAGGTGGCCACCACCGACGAAGAGCCGATTCTGGGGCCGACCTACCTGCCGCGCAAATTCAAAACCACGGTGGTGATCCCGCCGCAGAACGACGTCGATCTGCACGCCAACGACATGAACTTCGTGGCGATCGCCGAAAACGGCAAGCTGGTGGGCTTCAACCTGCTGGTGGGCGGCGGGCTGTCTATTGAGCACGGCAACAAGAAAACCTACGCGCGGCAGGCCAGCGAGTTCGGCTACATTCCGCTCGAGCATACGCTGGCGGTGGCGGAAGCGGTGGTCACCACGCAGCGCGACTGGGGCAACCGCACCGACCGCAAGAACGCCAAGACCAAATACACGCTGGAGCGCGTCGGCGTGGACGTTTTCCGCGCCGAAGTGGAAAAGCGCGCCGGCATCACCTTCGCGCCGATCCGCCCGTATGAATTCACCGGCCGCGGCGATCGCATCGGTTGGGTGAAGGGCATCGACGATCAGTGGCATCTGACGCTGTTTATCGAGAACGGCCGCCTGCTGGACTATCCGGGGCGCCCGCTGAAGACCGGCATGGCGGAGATCGCCAAGATCCATAAAGGCGACTTCCGTCTGACGGCGAACCAAAACGTGATCATCGCCGGCGTGCCGGAAAGCGAGAAGGCCAAGATCGACGCCTTGGCGCGCGATCATGGCCTGATCGACGACCAGATCAGCGAGCAACGCAAGAACTCGATGGCCTGTGTGTCGTTCCCGACCTGCCCGCTGGCGATGGCGGAGGCCGAGCGCTTCCTGCCGCAGTTCGTCACCAAGGTTGAGGCGATCATGCATCGGCACGGGATGGGCGACGAGCATATCGTGCTGCGCATCACCGGCTGCCCGAACGGCTGCGGCCGCGCGCTGCTGGCGGAGCTGGGGCTGGTGGGCAAGGCGGTCGGCCGCTATAACCTGCATTTGGGCGGCAACCGCGAAGGCACGCGCATTCCGCGCATGTACCGCGAAAACATCAACGAAGACGAGATCCTGAGCGAGATCGACCTGTTGGTGGGGCGCTGGGCGAAGGAGCGCAACGCCGGCGAAGGCTTCGGCGACTTCACCGTTCGCGCGGGCATCGTCAAACCGGTGCTGGATCCGGCGCGAGATTTCTGGGAGTGAGGCCGGGCGGCCCCTGGGCAGAGGGGCCGCACAGGTAATTTCAAGTATCAGGAGAGACAACATGGCTGAATTCGATCTGGCGGCGCTGAACGCGTTGCCCAAATCCGGGCAGGCGCTGGCATTGGCGGTGGTCAACGGCCAGCTGGAGAGCCTCAGCGCCGAACAGCGCGTTGCATGGGCGCTGGAGCATCTGCCCGGCGAGTTCGTACTCTCGTCCAGTTTCGGCATTCAGGCGGCGGTATGTCTGCACCTGGTGACGCGCATCCGGCCGGATATCCCGGTGATCCTGACCGACACCGGTTATCTGTTCCCGGAAACCTACCGCTTTATCGATCAACTGACCGACCAGCTGAAGCTGAATCTGCAGGTGTTCCGCGCCGAGCAGTCTCCCGCCTGGCAAGAGGCGCGCTACGGCAAACTGTGGGAGCAGGGCGTGGAAGGCATTGAAAAGTATAACCAGATCAATAAGGTCGAGCCGATGAACCGCGCGCTGGAGACGCTGGGCGCGCAGAGCTGGTTCGCCGGCCTGCGGCGCGAGCAGTCCGGCAGCCGCGCCAATCTGCCGGTGCTGGCGGTGCAGCGTGGGGTGTTCAAGATCCTGCCGATCATCGACTGGGACAACCGCAAGATTTACCAGTATTTGACCGAACACGGGCTGAGCTACCACCCGTTGTGGGAGCAGGGCTACCTGTCGGTCGGCGATACCCACACCACCCAAAAGTGGGAGCCGGGCATGAGCGAGGAAGAGACGCGCTTCTTTGGCCTGAAGCGCGAGTGCGGTCTGCACGAAGGCTAAACGACGCGAATGACATCACAGGGCTCAGCAATGCTGGGCCCTGCTTTTTTACGGGCTACTTTTTCTTTTGCGCTTTCGGCGGGTGCGCCTGCGCCAGCTCTTTGATCAAGGGCAGCAGGATCTGCACGCTGTCGCGGCTGCGTTTGTCGATCCGCCCCGGCAGGTAGCGATCCAGATATTGCAGGTTGTCGTACTGCGGGCGGTGCCAGGTGATGCCCTGCGGGAAGTGCGGGCTGACGGCGCGCTGCTGGTAGCCATCTTTGTCGCCCAGCGACCAGTTGGTGGCCTCCACTGACAATACCGGGATGCCTGCGGCGTCGAACACCTCTTGATCGGAACAGCAGCCGGTGCCTTGCGGATGCTGCGCGTTGCCTGGGTTGGTGGCGGCGGCGATGCCGTAGCGGTGGGCGATATCCAGCGCGCGATCGCGGGAGCGCTTCGCCATCTGCGGCGGCGTGTTGCGCCCGGCGTTGAAGTACAGACGATCGCCGGTGATCAGGCTGTCGAGGTTGATCACCAGCACGGTGTTGCTTTTCTCTTCCGCGCTCATGCGCTGCAGGTAGTTCTGCGCGCCCAGCGAACCGATCTCTTCAGCGCTGGTGGCGACGAAGCGCAGGCCGTAGGCGGTGGGGATATCCTTCAGGCGTTCCGCCAGCTCCAACATTACGCCGATGCCGGAGGCGTTGTCGTCGACGCCCTGCAGCGTCAGGCCGCCGAGATTGTTATCCAGATCCTCGTCGCTCTGCGGCGTATAGGTGTCGAAGTGGGCGACGATCACGACCTGTTTCGGGCTGCTGCCGTTGCGGGCGGCGATCACCGAGCTGGCGGTGACGTTATTCCAGTTCTTCTTGCCGTCTTTGCTGGTGTAGAGATAGCGCGTATTGACGCTGCGAATGTCGCTTTGGTAACCCATCTTGCCGAACTGCTGCTTGAGATAGTCGGCGGTGAGCAATTCTGCCGGGCTGCCCGCCATGCGGCCGGGGAAGTAAGTGGCGATGTGGCGGGTCTGTTCGGCGGCGAAACGGCCCATTGGCGCGTCTTTTACGGGCTGTGCGGCACAAACGCTGAAGACGCCGCCGAGTGCGAGGGCCAGCAGGCTGGTCTTCAGGTAAAAACGGGAAAACATACCGAAAAATCCTTCTTTGCTATCGGCGCTGCCGATCATTTTTCTTCGGCGCCCAGTATGAGACGACGGGCGGCATTACACAATTTCCCTGTCTCTTAATTTTCGCGCGAACGCGCAAATTGCCGTCGCGATGAGCATGGTTTGCCTCCTGCGCTGCGGCCTATATTCCATAAAGGAACTAATCATTCCTTTTCGTCATTTCAGAGGCTAAATCTCAGCCCGTATAGTCACACTATCTTTCTGTTATATGAAAAGGCTGTTGTGGACTATCTACCAATATTCGCCGACCTGAAACAACGTCCGGTGCTGGTCGTTGGCGGTGGTGACGTGGCGGCGCGCAAAGTCTCCCTGCTTCAGCGCGTCGGGGCTGAAATACGGATAGTTGCGCAGTCGCTCTCACCGGAACTGGAACAACAACGTCAGCAAGGGCGGGTGCTCTGGCTGGGGAAAACCTTTGATCCGCAGCAGCTGGACGACGTGTTTCTGGCGATCGCTGCCACGGACGACAATGCGCTGAACGCTGCGGTGTTCGCCGAGGCGGATAAACGCCGGGTGCTGGCCAACGTGGTGGACGATCAGCCGCGCTGTTCGTTCATCTTCCCGTCGATCATCGATCGCTCGCCGCTGGTGGTGGCCGTATCGTCCAGCGGCCAGGCGCCGGTGCTGGCGCGGTTGCTGCGCGAAAAGCTGGAGGCGTTGCTGCCCGCCAGTTTGGGGCTGATGGCGCAGGTGGCGGGCCGCTGGCGTGGCCAGGTCAAACAGCGGTTGGCTTCGATCGGCGAACGTCGCCGTTTCTGGGAAAAAACCTTCGGTGGCCGTTTCGCCACGCTGGTGGCCAACGGCCAGACGGCGCAGGCGGAACGCCAGCTGGAGCAGGATTTACACCGCTTCGCCGCAGGCGATGAGGGCGCCCAGGGCGAGATAGCCCTGGTGGGCGCCGGGCCGGGCGACGTGGGGCTGTTGACCCTGCGCGGGCTGCAGGTGATGCAGCAGGCGGACGTGGTGCTGTATGACCATCTGGTCAGCGGCGAAATCCTCGATCTGGTGCGCCGCGACGCCGAGCGCATCTGCGTGGGCAAGCGCGCCGGCGCGCACTCGGTGATCCAGGAAGAGACCAATAGGCTGCTGGTGGAACTGGCGCAGCAGGGCAAGCGCGTGGTGCGCCTCAAGGGGGGCGATCCGTTCATCTTCGGCCGCGGCGGTGAAGAGCTGCAGGTGGCCGCCGCCGCCGGCATTCCGTTCCAGGTGGTGCCGGGCGTCACGGCCGCCGCGGGGGCGACTGCCTACGCAGGCATTCCGCTGACGCACCGCGACCACGCGCAGAGCGTGACCTTTATCACCGGCCACTGCCGCCCCGACGGCGATGGCCTGGACTGGGCCGATCTGGCCCGGGCGCGGCAGACGCTGGCTATCTACATGGGCACCATGAAGGCGGCGGACATCAGCCAGCGCCTGATCGCCCACGGTCGCGACGCCGCGACGCCGGTGGCGGTGATCAGCCGCGGTACGCGCGCCGATCAGCAGGTGCAGATCGGCACGCTGGAACAACTGGAATATCTGGCCCAACGGGCGCCGTTGCCGGCGCTGCTGGTGATCGGCGAAGTGGTGGAACTGCACCACCAAATCGCCTGGTTCGGGCATCAATCGCAGACGGAAGGGGCCGCGCGCCCGGCCGTCGTGAATTTGGCATAGGCAAGGCTTTTAAGGACCTGTTATGGACGAAAAACGACTCACTCATTTGCGGCAATTGGAGGCGGAGAGTATCCATATCATCCGTGAAGTCGCCGCTGAATTCGCCAACCCGGTGATGCTGTATTCCATCGGCAAAGACTCTTCCGTGATGCTGCATTTGGCGCGTAAGGCGTTCTTCCCCGGCACGCTGCCATTCTCGCTGCTGCACGTCGATACCGGCTGGAAATTCCGCGAAATGTACGAATTCCGCGATCGCACCGCGAAGGAGTACGGCTTCGAGCTGCTGGTGCATAAAAACCCGGAAGGGGTGGCGATGGGCATCAACCCGTTCGTGCACGGCAGCGCCAAGCATACCGACATCATGAAAACCGAGGGCCTGAAGCAGGCGTTGAACAAGTACGGTTTCGACGCCGCCTTCGGCGGTGCGCGGCGCGACGAGGAGAAATCGCGCGCCAAAGAGCGCATCTATTCGTTCCGCGATCGCTTCCACCGCTGGGATCCGAAAAACCAGCGGCCGGAGCTGTGGCACAACTACAACGGCCAGATCAACAAAGGGGAGAGCATCCGCGTCTTCCCGCTGTCGAACTGGACCGAGCTGGATATCTGGCAGTACATCTTCCTGGAAAACATCGACATCGTGCCGCTGTACCTGGCGAAACCGCGCCCGGTGGTGGAGCGCGACGGCATGCTGATGATGGTGGACGACGATCGCATCGATCTGCAGCCGGGTGAAGTGATCAGCCAGCGCATGGTGCGTTTCCGCACCCTGGGGTGCTGGCCGCTGACCGGCGCGGTGGACTCGCAGGCGCAAACCCTGCCGGAGATCATCGAAGAAATGCTGGTCTCCACCACCAGTGAACGCCAGGGGCGGATGATCGATCGCGATCAGTCCGGCTCGATGGAGCTGAAAAAGCGTCAAGGGTATTTCTAAGGAGCCGCCGGATGAACAACGCAATTGCACAACAAATCGCTGACCAGGGCGGCGTCGAATCTTACCTGCACGCGCAGCAACACAAGAGCCTGCTGCGCTTTCTGACCTGCGGCAGCGTCGACGACGGCAAAAGCACCCTGATTGGCCGCCTGCTGCACGATACCCGCCAGATCTACGAGGATCAGCTGTCGACGCTGCACAGCGACAGCAAACGCATCGGCACCCAGGGCGAAAAGCTCGACCTGGCGCTGCTGGTGGACGGCCTGCAGGCCGAGCGCGAGCAGGGCATCACCATCGACGTGGCCTATCGCTATTTCTCGACCGAAAAACGTAAATTTATCATCGCCGATACCCCGGGGCATGAGCAGTACACCCGCAACATGGCCACCGGCGCCTCCACCTGCGATCTGGCGATCCTGCTGATCGACGCGCGTAAAGGGGTGTTGGATCAGACTCGCCGCCACAGCTTTATCGCGACTCTGCTGGGCATTCGCCATCTGGTGGTCGCGGTAAACAAAATGGATCTGGTGGACTATCAGGAAGCGGTGTTCGAGCAGTTCAAACAGGATTACCTGACCTTCGCCCAGCAGCTGCCAGGCGATCTGGACATCAAGTTTGTGCCGCTGTCGGCGCTGGACGGCGACAACGTGGCGAGCGAAAGCGCCCATATGCCGTGGTACAGCGGCCCGACGCTGCTGGAAGTGCTGGAGAGCGTTGACGTGGTCAGCGAGCGAGAAAACCAGCCGCTGCGCTTCCCGGTGCAGTACGTCAACCGCCCGAACCTCGATTTTCGCGGCTATGCCGGCACGCTGTCCGCCGGCGTGGTGCGGGTGGGGCAACGCATCAAAGTGCTGCCTTCCGGCGTGGAGTCCAGCGTGGCGCGCATCGTGACCTTCGACGGCGATCTGCCTGAGGCGGTGCCGGGCGAAGCGATTACGCTGGTGCTGAAGGATGAAGTGGACATCAGCCGGGGCGATCTGCTGGTCGACGCCGGCGAAAGTCTGCAGGCGGCGCAGAGCGCGCTGGTAGACGTGGTATGGATGGCCGAGCAGCCGCTGGTGCCGGGCCAGAGCTACGACATCAAGATCGCCGGTAAAAAGACCCGCGCGCGCGTGGAGAGCATCCGTCATCAGGTGGAGATCAATACGCTGGCGCAGCATCCGGCCGACACGTTGCCGCTCAACGGCATCGGATTGGTGGAGCTGACCTTCGACGAACCGCTGGTGCTGGACAGCTACCAGAGCAATCACGACACCGGCGGGCTGATCTTCATCGATCGCATGAGCAACGTCACGGTGGGCGCCGGGCTGGTGCGTGAAACGCTGCAGGCCGCATCGGCGGCGCGCGGCGAATTCAGCGCCTTCGAGCTGGAGCTGAATGCGCTGGTGCGCAAGCACTTCCCGCACTGGGGCGCGCGCGATCTGCTCGGTGGCCGATAAGGTGGCCGCTGAACTGAGGGCGACCGGGCCGGACGATGAGAACGTGGTTTGGCATCCGCACGCGGTGACGCGCGCGGATCGCGAAGCGCGCAACGGCCATCGCGGCGCGGTGCTGTGGTTTACCGGGCTGTCCGGTTCGGGCAAATCCACCGTCGCCGGCGCGCTGGAGCAGGCGCTGCATGGGCTCGGCGTCAGCACCTACCTGCTGGACGGCGATAACGTGCGCCACGGCCTGTGCCGCGATCTCGGCTTCTCCGACGAGGATCGGCGCGAGAACATTCGCCGGGTGGGGGAAGTGGCCAAGCTGATGGTGGACGCCGGGCTGGTGGTGCTGACCGCATTCATTTCGCCGCACCGCGCCGAACGGCAGATGGTGCGTGAGATGCTCGGCGACGATCGCTTTATCGAGGTGTTTGTCGATACGCCGTTGGCGATCTGCGAGGCGCGCGATCCGAAGGGATTGTATAAGAAAGCGCGCGCCGGCGAGCTGCGCAATTTCACCGGTATCGACGCGGTTTACGAGGCGCCGCAGCAGCCGGAAATCCACCTTGATGGCCAACAATTGGTAACAAATTTGATTGCGCAATTGTTAGACGTGTTGCGTGGTCAGGCTATTATCAAACCCTGAATTCAAAAAAAGCGTGTGGCGTTTTTCGCCATGCGCTTTTTACTCTAAGCCGCCGCAGAGCGAGCCGAATAACCAGGGATCACTATGCAAAATGTCACGCCTATCTTGATCGACTCCAAGCAGTCAAAACAGGAGAGAGAGGAGCCTTCTTATTCTTTCCTGGGCGGCGTCAGCGGCTTTGTTTTCTACTGGCTGGCGTTCGCGTTGCCGTTTTTGGTTTACGGTTCCAATACGCTGTTTTTCCTGCTTTATACCTGGCCATTCTTCCTGGCGCTAATGCCGCTGTCGGTGCTGATCGGCATCACTCTCAGCATGCTGCTGCGCGGCCGTTTGATCTTGACGCTGCTGCTGACCGGCGCCGTTGTGCTGTGCCTGTTCTGGCTGGTGTTCAGCTTCCTGACCGGGTGGTGAGAGAGTGGGCGCCGAGGCCGGCGCCCGCAGGATTGCAAAGCCGTGCCGAAGGTTACAAAACTTTGCTCAAAAATGCCTGAGTGCGCGGATTGGACGGGTGACTGAAGATCTGCTGCGGCTGCCCCTCTTCCTGAATGATCCCCTGATCGATAAACAGTACCCGGTCGGCTACCTCGCGGGCAAAGCCCATCTCATGCGTGACGACCACCATGGTCATGCCCTCATGGGCCAGCGATTTCATCACCGTCAACACTTCGCCCACCAGCTCCGGATCGAGCGCGGAGGTCGGTTCGTCGAACAGCATGATTTTGGGCTCCATCGCCAGCGCGCGGGCGATCGCTACCCGCTGCTGCTGGCCGCCGGACAGGCTGTTGGGATAGGCGTCGATTTTGTCGAGCAGGCCGACCTTGCGCAGCAGCTGTTCCGCTTGCGCGATGGCTTCGGCGCGCGGCAGTTTTTTCACGCTTACCGGCGCCATGATGATGTTTTCCAACACCGTCATGTGCGGGAACAGGTTAAAGCGCTGGAACACCATGCCCACGCTTTCACGCATCTTGTTCAGGTCGGTTTTCTGATCGTGGACGGCGAAGCCATTCACCTCTATCTCGCCGCCGGAGAGCGTTTCCAGCGCGTTGATGCAGCGCAGGAAGGTGCTTTTACCGGAGCCGGAGGGGCCGATGACGCACACCACTTCGTTGGCGGCGATCCGGCAGGAAATGCCGCGCAGCACGTGGCTTTCACCGAACTGTTTTTGCAGGTTATGTACGCGAATCACTTTTACCGAACCTCTTTTCCATGTGTTGCACCAGCAGCGAGAGCAGGAAGGTGATGACCCAATAGACCAGCGAAATGGTCAGGTAGGGCTCCCAATAGGTGGCGTAGGCGCCGGAGACGGTGCGGGCGGCATAGGCCAGATCCGCCAGGCCGATGGCGGAGGCCAGCGACGAATCCTTGACGATGGCGATGGCGTTGTTGCCCAGCGGCGGCAGCATGCGCCGGAAGGCTTGCGGCAAGATAACCTGGCGCATGGTCTTGCCGTAGCTCATGCCCAACGAGCGCGATGCTTCCATCTGGCCGCGGTCGATCGATTGGATCCCGGCGCGGAAGATCTCCGACACATAGGCGCCGGCGTTGAGCGTGATCGCCACCACGCAGGAGAGAAAGGCGCCGTAGTCGGCGCGCAGCGCGCGGGCGAAGTCGACGCTCATCAGGCCGCTGGTGACCAGCAGGCCGTCGCGCGGGTTGATGAACAGCGGCACCAGCGCAAAGTGCACCACCATGATCTGCACGAACAGCGGGGTGCCGCGAAAGGCGCTGATGTAGATACGTACCGGCCACTGAACGCCGTAATGCAGGATGGGTTTCCAGATGCCGTGCGGCGCCTGCGCCAAGCGCCCCAGACCGAGGATCAATCCCCAGGTGGTGCCCAGCAGCACGCAGATAATGGTGCATTTGATGGTCATCCAGGCGCCTTCCATAAACAGCGGCGCGTATTCCTGGATGATCTCCCAGCGGAAGTTCAAAGGGTATTCCTTCTTGGTATGCTGAAACGGTGGCGCGCCGACGGCCTTGCGGGCGCCGGCGGCAGGGCATTATTCCGCCGGCAACGTCGGTACGTTGCTGTCGAACCAGGCTTGGTAGATCTTGGCGTAGGTGCCGTCGGCGATGATTTTCTTCAGGCCGGCGTTGATTTTGTTGCGCAGCTCATCGTTGCCTTTGGCGACGGCGATGCCGAAATACTGACGTTCGAACTTGGCGTCGGGCACCAGCTTGAAGGCTTTCTCAGGGTGGGTTTTGATGTAGAACTTGGCCACGCCGACGTCGCCGACCGCCGCGCCGATGCCGTCTTCATACAGCTCTTGCAGCATCAGCGGGGTATTGTCGAAGCGTTTGATGGCGGTGCTGTTTTTGCCCAGCGCGTCGGACACCACGATGTCGCCGGTGCTGGAGTTCACCACGCCGACCTTCAGCGCTTTCAACGCGGCAATGGAGTCTACCTTCGAGTCTTGCGGCACCACGATGGCCTGCTCTGCCGGGAAGTAAGGCGCAGAGAAATCAACCATTTGTTTGCGTTTATCGGTGATGGTGATGCCGGAGATGATGATATCGCGATCGCCGGAATTCAGCGTGGCGAAGATCCCTTCCCACGGCGTATTGATCAGTTTTATCTGGAAACCTTCGGCCTTGGCTACCGCTTTGATAATGTCGATGTCGAAACCTTCCAGCTGCTTTTGGCTGTTTTCAAACTCGAACGGCCGATAGGTGCCGCCGGAGCCGACGACGTAGGTAGGTTCAGCCGCCAGCGCGGCGGTGGAGAAGGTGGCGGCCAGGCAGGCGCCGATCAGAACTAAACGTTTTAACATCGCGATCCCCGATAATGAATGGTTATATATTGGAATTATTTATGCACTATGAGTGCATAAAAATAAGCTTCAATGAATGAAAGTGCAACCGCTGCATGAGGATTATTCTTTCTATGGTGTTAAATATTCACTTCTTGCTTTGCCTCGGCGTAAGCGACGGGTCAGGAAGCGGTGGTGCAGTGATTCTTGCTGCATAATGGAGGAAGGGCAGTGTGTGTGTCAGCGGAAAACGCGGCGCGCGCGCCGGACTAAAGCGGCTTTGTTTGCCGCTTTCGCAGTGGAATTAGGCGATAAACACGGGAGTCCTTCATCCGTATTCTGAATTTGGCGTTGAAATGCCGCTCTCAGTGTGGAGTCCAACGAGAAGTTGTGGGATGATTGGTCGGTTTTTCAGGGGGCGGAGATGGGAAAACTTACGCTGCTATTGCTGGCATTGCTCGGTTGGTTACAGTATTCACTGTGGCTGGGCAAAAATGGTATTCACGATTACGTGCGGGTCAATGAAGACGTTGCGGTCCAACAGGGCAACAACGCGAAGTTGAAAGCGCGTAACGATCAGCTGTTTGCCGAAATCGATGATTTGAACGGCGGTCAGGAAGCGATCGAAGAGCGAGCGCGTAATGAGCTGGGCATGATCAAGCCCGGTGAGACTTTCTATCGTCTGGTTCCTGACCAATCCAGACGCAACGCGGCGTCTTCCTCGCAAAATAACGCACAAAAATAACGCATGAATCACTCCGCAGGCACCTTTCCCTCGGTGATTGCCGTCCTGCCCGCTGCCGGTATCGGCAGCCGCATGCAGGCGGAATGCCCGAAGCAATATTTAACCATCGGCCGGCACAGCATCGTCGAACACGCTATCCATGCCCTGTTGCGCCACCCGCGCATTGAACGGGTGATCGTGGCTATCGGCCCGGAAGATCGTCAGTTCGAACGGCTGCCCATCGCTCAGGATCCGCGGGTGACCGTCACCGAGGGCGGCAAACAGCGCGCCGATTCGGTGATGGCCGGGCTGAAGCTCGCGGGTGATGCGGACTGGGTGCTGGTACACGACGCTGCGCGCCCCTGTCTGCACGCCGACGATCTCGAGCGCCTGTTGGCGATCACCGCACACAGCAAGGTGGGCGGCATTCTCGCTGCGCCGGTGCGCGACACCATGAAGCGCGCCGAACCCGGCCGCGACACCATCGCCCACACCGTTGAACGGCAGGATCTGTGGCATGCGCTGACGCCGCAGCTGTTTCCGCTGCCGCTGCTCAAGCAGTGCCTGCAGCGCGCGCTGGATGAAGGCGCAAACGTCACCGACGAAGCCTCGGCGCTGGAGCATTGCGGTTATCATCCGCTGCTGATCGCTGGCCGGGCGGATAACATTAAAGTAACGCGGCCGGAGGATTTGGCGCTGGCGGCGTTCTATTTGACTCAGTTGGACAATTAAGGAGCGCACCATGCGTATCGGTCACGGTTTTGACGTACATAAATTCGGCGGCGAAGGCCCGTTGGTGATCGGCGGTGTTCGCATCCCTTACGACAAAGGCTTGTTGGCCCACTCCGACGGCGACGTTGCGCTGCACGCCGCGACCGACGCCTTGCTGGGCGCGGCGGCGCTGGGCGATATCGGCAAGCTGTTCCCCGATACCGATCCGGCCTTCAAGGGCGCGGACAGCCGCGAGCTGCTGCGCGAAGCCTGGAAGCGCATCCGCGCCAAAGGGTACCGCCTCGGCAACCTCGACATCACGATTATTGCCCAGGCGCCGAAAATGGCGCCGCACATCCCGCAGATGCGCGTCTTCCTGGCGGAAGATCTGCAGTGCCATATGGATGACGTCAACGTGAAGGCCACGACCACCGAGCAGCTCGGCTTCACCGGGCGCGGCGAGGGCATCGCCTGCGAAGCGGTCGCCTTGCTGATCAAGGAATAACCGCATGGATATGGCGAATCTGACCTGGCTGCATGGCCAGCCGCAGAGCACCGGGGTGTTGAAAGCCAATCCGGAAGACTTCGTGGTGGTGGAAGACCTGGGCTTTGCGCCGGACGGCGAAGGCGAGCATGTGCTGGTGAACATCCGTAAAAACGGCTGCAATACCCAGTTCGTGGCCGACTATCTGGCGCGCTTCGCCGGTATTCACGCCCGTTCCGTCAGCTATGCGGGCTTGAAGGATCGCCACGCGGTGACCGAACAGTGGTTCTGCCTGCATATGCCGGGCAAAGACACGCCGGATTTCTCACAGTTTGCGCTGGAAGGCTGCGAGGTGCTCTCGTTCGCCCGCCACCTGCGCAAAATGCGCATCGGCAATCTGAAGGGCAACCACTTTACGCTGGTGCTGCGCCAGATTTCCGATCGTCAGGACGTTGAGCGCCGCCTGCAGGCTATCGCCGCGCAGGGCGTGCCAAACTATTTCGGCAGCCAACGCTTCGGCCGCGGCGGCAACAATCTGGTGATGGCGCGCCGCTGGGCGAACGACGAAATCCGCGTTAAAGAGCGCAGCAAGCGCAGCTTCTACCTTTCCGCCAGCCGCAGTGCGCTGTTCAATCTGATAGCCGGCCGGCGCCTGGCCGACGGCCTGCAGCGCACCGTGCTGGAAGGGGATGCCCTGCAGTTGAGCGGCCGCGGTAGCTGGTTCGTCGCCAAAGCCGATGAGCTGGAGACGTTGCAACAGCGGCTGGATGCCGGCGAGCTGGCGATCACGGCCTCCTTGCCGGGCGACGGAGAGCCAGGCACCGCCGGCCAAGCCTTGGCTTTTGAACAACAATGCTTGGCGGAACAACCGGAATTGCTTACGCTTTTAAAGCGCGAGCGTGTCGAACCCGCTCGCCGGGCCCTGCTGTTGCAGCCGCAAAATTTGCAGTGGAACTGGTGGGATGACGTTACCGTGGAACTGCGCTTCTGGTTGCCGGCAGGCAGCTTTGCTACCAGCGTGGTTCGCGAAATCATGCAGCAGGATAACAGTGATGCGGATATTGCTGAGTAACGATGACGGCGTCAGCGCCCCGGGCATTCAGGTGCTGGCGGCGGCGCTGCGGGAGTTTGCCGAGGTGCAGGTCGTGGCGCCGGATCGTAACCGCAGCGGTTCTTCCAATGCCCTGACGCTGGAGTCGCCGCTGCGCACGCAGACGCTGGCCAACGGCGATATCGCGGTGCTGCAGGGGACGCCGACCGACTGCGTTTATCTTGGCGTCAACGCATTGATGCGCC
This sequence comes from Serratia ureilytica, assembly GCF_017309605.1. Taxonomy (NCBI): domain Bacteria; kingdom Pseudomonadati; phylum Pseudomonadota; class Gammaproteobacteria; order Enterobacterales; family Yersiniaceae; genus Serratia; species Serratia ureilytica. The sequence continues at coordinate 4,228,506 of NZ_CP071320.1, read as the reverse complement.
CTGCGCCGGATATCGTGGTCTCCGGCATTAACGCCGGACCGAATTTAGGCGATGACGTCATCTATTCCGGCACCGTCGCGGCGGCGATGGAGGGCCGGCACCTGGGGCTGCCCGCGCTGGCGGTGTCGCTGAACGGTCACCAACACTACGCGACTGCAGCGGCCATTACCTGCCGCATCTTGCGTGCGCTGCAGCGTGAACCGTTACGCACCGGAAAAATCCTGAATATCAACGTGCCGGATTTGCCGCTGGTGGAGATCAAAGGCCTGCGCGTCACTCGCTGTGGCAGCCGCCATCCCGCCGATAAGGTCTTCTGCCAGCAGGATCCGCGTGGACAAAATCTCTACTGGATCGGGCCGCCTGGTGATAAATTTGATGTCGGGCCGGATACCGACTTTGCGGCGGTGGAACAAGGCTATGTGGCGATCACGCCGCTACAGGTGGATCTGACCGCCTACGCGGCGCAGGAAGTCGTGAAAACATGGTTAACCAAGGCAGAGGTTAGCGGGGAATGGTGAACAAGCGTATGCAAACATTGCTGACGCAGCTGCGTCAGCAAGGGATCCGGGACGAAAAGCTGCTGCGAGCGATCGAAGCGGTGCCGCGCGAGCGTTTTGTCGACGAAGCGCTGGATCATAAAGCCTACGAAAACACTGCATTACCGATCGGTTCCGGCCAGACTATTTCTCAGCCTTATATGGTGGCGCGGATGACCGAGCTGCTGAATCTGAAGCCTACTTCACGGGTGCTTGAGATCGGCACCGGTTCCGGTTATCAAACCGCCATCCTGGCGCATCTGGTGCAACACGTTTGTTCCGTCGAGCGCATCAAGGGGCTGCAGTGGCAGGCCAAGCGCCGCCTGAAGCAGCTCGACCTTCATAATGTTTCCACTCGCCACGGCGACGGCTGGCAGGGCTGGGCGTCGCGCGGCCCGTTCGATGCGATCATCGTCACTGCCGCGCCGCCGGAGATCCCGCAGGCGCTGGTTGAGCAGTTGGACGACGGCGGCATTTTGGTGTTGCCGGTGGGCGAGCAGGCCCAAACCCTCAAACGCATTCAGCGCCATGGCAACGATTTCGTGGTCGACGCGGTAGAGGCGGTGCGCTTTGTGCCGCTGGTGAAAGGCGAATTGGCCTAGCGATTGTCTGATTTTTCGACCGTCTGAAAAATCTGTTGCACTTTCATCACGTGCGGATAAGGTTTTCTCGTTCCAATCAGGCTAATTTTCACTAGAATTGGCCTTTCTACGTAGTTGTCTTATGGTGCGGTGACGCCAATGTGGTTAGCATTGGCGCGCGTTTTGATGCTCCGGCGGGAGATGACCTGGCGTTCAGGGATCGGCCGGCGGCGCCTTTACATCGCAGAAACTGGGAAGTGGCAAAAGCTCGGCTACGATGTAAAGGGTATTTTGGATATATCACTGATATTGCTGTCATGGGGGAAGCATGAGCACGGGAAGCCCAATGATTACGTTACGCCGGGTTGCGGTGTGTACGATGGTAAGTTTGTGGTTGGCGGGTTGTACAAACACGGCCTCGACGTCAGCCCCTATCAGCAGCGTGGGCGGCGGCGGCGCCGTTCCATCCGGCAATAATAATGGCGGAGCGCAGCAGGCCAGCCCAGAGGGCCGCATTGTCTATAACCGCAGTTATAACGCTATCCCTAAAGGGAGCTACAGCGGCGGCGACACCTATACGGTCAAGCGCGGTGATACGCTGTTTTACATCGCCTGGATCACCGGCAACGATTTCCGCGACCTGGCGCAGCGCAACAATATTCCCGAGCCTTACAGCCTGAATGTTGGCCAAACCATTCAACTTGGTAATGGTTCTGCCAATGGCGGCGGCGGTATGCTGGCGACGACTGACGCGACCAAAGGCGGTGTTCCGAAGCCACCTTCCAGCACCCAGATCCAGACGGCAACGGTTGATTCTCAATCAACTAACGCGTATTCTGAAAACTCGGGTAAACAGAATGTAGGTAAGATGTTACCTGCAGCGGGCGCCGTAGCGGTTGGGACCGCGACTGCGCCTGTTACCGCACCGGAAGCCGCTCCACCAGTGAGCAGCACCGTCAGCAACAGCGCTCCGGTCAGTACCTGGAGATGGCCGACTGACGGCAAGATTATTGATAACTTTTCCTCATCAGAAGGTGGGAATAAGGGCGTCGATATCGCCGGTTCCCGTGGGCAGCCTATCTTCGCTACCGCCGATGGTCGCGTAGTGTATGCAGGCAACGCTTTACGGGGTTACGGTAATCTAATCATCATCAAACATAATGATGATTACCTGAGCGCCTACGCTCATAACGACACAATGCTGGTCCGGGAACAACAAGAAGTGAAGGCGGGTCAAAAAATAGCCACCATGGGTAGCTCCGGTACCAGTTCAGTACGTTTGCATTTTGAAATTCGTTACAAGGGGAAATCCGTAAACCCGCTGCGTTATCTTCCGCAGCGATAGATTGGGCAGAATACGCTGAGATTCTGCTCGCGGTATCACGGGTAGGAGCAGCATATGAGCCAAAATACGCTGAAAGTTAACGAGTTACATGATGATGCGGATTTCGACGAGAATGGAGCTGAGGCTGAGTCGTTTGATGAAAAAGCGCTGGTAGAAGAAGAGGCCAGCGAGAACGATTTAGCGGAAGAAGAGCTGTTGTCTCAAGGCGTTACGCAACGCGTATTGGATGCGACGCAGCTCTATCTGGGTGAGATCGGTTATTCACCTCTGTTGACCGCAGAGGAAGAGGTCTATTTTGCGCGGCGTGCTCTGCGCGGTGACGTGCCGTCCCGCCGTCGCATGATTGAAAGCAACCTGCGGCTGGTGGTGAAAATCGCCCGCCGCTACAGCAACCGCGGTCTGGCGCTGCTGGATCTGATCGAAGAGGGTAACCTCGGTCTGATCCGCGCGGTGGAAAAATTCGACCCGGAACGCGGTTTCCGTTTCTCCACTTACGCAACCTGGTGGATCCGTCAGACGATTGAACGGGCGATCATGAACCAAACCCGCACCATTCGTTTGCCTATCCATATCGTCAAAGAACTGAATGTTTATCTGCGCACCGCGCGCGAGCTTTCCCATAAACTGGATCATGAACCGAGCGCTGAAGAGATTGCCGAGCAACTCGACAAGCCGGTGGATGACGTCAGCCGCATGCTGCGCCTGAATGAGCGCATCACCTCGGTGGATACGCCGTTGGGCGGGGATTCGGAGAAAGCGCTGCTGGACATTCTGGCCGACGAGAAGGACAACGGGCCTGAAGACACCACGCAAGACGACGATATGAAGCAAAGCATCGTCAAATGGCTGTTCGAACTGAACGCCAAACAGCGTGAAGTGTTGGCGCGTCGTTTCGGCCTGCTGGGCTATGAAGCGGCGACGCTGGAAGACGTGGGCCGGGAGATTGGCCTGACGCGTGAACGCGTCCGTCAGATTCAGGTTGAAGGTCTGCGTCGCCTGCGTGAGATTCTGCAGATGCAGGGCCTGAGCATTGAGGCGCTGTTCCGCGAATAACGCCGGTTGTTGAATCGCATCAAATAAAAACGGTGAGCATGATGCTCACCGTTTTTTTATGCCCGCGTTTGGCGTCTGACTACACCATATTTTTCAGCCGGTAGATCCATTCCAGCGCCTGGCGCGGCGACAGGGAATCCGGATCCAGCGCCTCCAGGGCTTCTACCGCCGGCGAAGTCTCTTCCTGCAACAGCGTCATCTGGGTGGCATCAACGCTGCCCGACGCGGTGTGGCTGGAGATGGATTCCAGCTCGCGCAGCTTTTGGCGGGCGCGCTTGATGACGTCGCGCGGCACGCCGGCCAGCGCGGCGACCGCCAGGCCATAGCTTTTGCTGGCGGCACCGTCCTGCACGCTGTGCATAAAAGCGATGGTGTCGCCGTGCTCAAGCGCGTCCAGATGCACATTGACCACGCCTTCCATTTTTTCCGGCAGCGTCGTCAGCTCGAAATAGTGGGTGGCGAACAGTGTCATCGCTTTGATGCGGTTGGCCAGGTTCTCGGCGCAGGCCCAGGCCAGCGACAGGCCGTCGTAGGTGGAGGTGCCACGGCCGATTTCATCCATCAACACCAGGCTGTGCTCGGTGGCGTTGTGAAGAATATTGGCGGTTTCGGTCATCTCCACCATGAAGGTGGAACGGCCGGAAGCCAGATCGTCCGCCGCGCCGACGCGGGTGAAGATGCGATCCACCGGGCCGATGGTGGCTTTGGCAGCCGGAACGTAGCTGCCGATGTGCGCCATCAGCACAATCAGCGCCGTTTGCCGCATATAGGTACTTTTACCACCCATGTTCGGACCGGTGATGATCAGCATGCGGCGCTGTGGCGACAGGGAGAGCGGGTTGGAGATAAACGGTTCGCTCAGCACCTGCTCCACCACCGGGTGGCGGCCTTCGGTAATGCGGATCCCCGGTTGTTCGCTCATGACCGGGCAGGCGTAGTTCAGGGTGTCGGCGCGCTCGGCCAGGTTGGCCAGCACGTCCAGCTCGGCCAGCGCGGCGGCGCTTTGTTGCAGTTCCGCCAGGTGCGGCAGCAGCAGATCGAACAGCTCGTCGTACAGGCTTTTCTCGATCGCCAGCGCTTTGCCCTTGGAGGTGAGTACCTTGTCTTCGTACTCTTTCAATTCCGGGATGATGTAGCGCTCGGCGTTTTTCAGCGTCTGGCGACGTACATAGTGGATCGGCACCAGGTGGCTCTGGCCGCGGCTCACCTGAATGTAGTAGCCGTGTACGCCGTTGAAGCCGACTTTGAGCGTATCCAGCCCCAGCTTTTCACGCTCGCGGATCTCCAGCCGATCGAGGTAGTCGCTGGCGCCGTCGGCCAGCGCGCGCCACTCGTCCAGCTCGCTGTTGTAACCGGGGGCGATCACGCCGCCGTCGCGCACCAGCACCGGCGGCGATTCAACGATCGCGCGTTCCAGCAGTTCGCGCAGCTCGTCGAACTGGCCTACCTGAGATAGCAGTTGCTGCACATGCGGCGTATCCACATCTTGCAGCACCGCGCGGATGTCCGGCAGTTGCTGGAAAGCATGACGCATGCGGGCCAGATCGCGTGGCCGCGCGGTGCGCAGCGCCAGGCGCGCCAAAATTCGCTCCTGATCGCCCACCTGGCGCAGCGAAGGCTGCAGATCGGCGAACCGTTCCTGCAATGCGCCGATCGCCTGCTGGCGGGCGGTCAGCACCTTGATGTCTCGGGTCGGCATGTGCAGCCAGCGTTTCAGCATGCGGCTGCCCATCGGCGTGACTGTGCGATCGAGGATCGCCGCCAGCGTGTTGTCGCTGCCGCCGGACAGGCTCTGCGTCAGCTCCAGGTTGCGGCGGGTGGCGGCGTCCATGATGATGCCGTCCTGCTGACGCTCCATGGTGATGCCGCGAATGTGCGGCAGCGAAGTGCGCTGGGTATCTTTCACGTACTGCAACAGACAGCCGGCGGCGCGCAGCGCCTGATGCGCCTGCTCGACGCCGAAGCCGGTCAAATCGCGGGTGCCGAACTGCAGGTTGAGTTGTTGGCGTGCGGTCTCCAGTTCGAATTCCCACAGCGGACGGCGGCGCAGGCCGTGGCGCTGCTCGATCAGCGCCATTTGTTCGAAGGCTTCCGGGTAGAGCAGCTCGGCCGGATTGGTGCGCTGCAGCTCGGCGGCCATGGTCTCTAGATCCTGCGGCTCGGCGACGCGGAAGCGGCCGGAGCTCACGTCCAGCGTGGCGTAACCGAAGCCGCGCGCATCCTGCCAGATCGCCGCCAGCAGGTTGTCCTGGCGCTCTTGCAGCAGCGCTTCGTCGGTGATGGTGCCGGGGGTGACGATGCGTACCACTTTGCGCTCGACCGGCCCTTTACTGGTGGCCGGATCGCCGATCTGTTCACAGATGGCGACGGATTCGCCGAGTTGAACCAGCTTGGCCAGGTAGTTCTCCACCGCGTGGTGCGGCACGCCGGCCATCGGGATCGGCTCGCCCGCCGAGGCGCCGCGTTTGGTCAGCGAGATATCCAGCAGTTGGGAAGCGCGCTTGGCGTCGTCGTAAAACAGCTCGTAGAAGTCACCCATGCGGTAGAACAGCAGGATTTCAGGATGCTGGGCCTTGAGGCGCAGGTACTGCTGCATCATCGGCGTGTGGCTAGAGAAGTCCTTATCAAGATCATCATTCATATTGATTTTACTCGTTTTTAAGTCTTCTGGGTACTTATGTGGCCCCAAGTGAAACCCCTTTAGACTCACATAAACCCATAAATTTGTAGCTCACTTGTAGCCTAGAATGTGATAGGTTACCTTCTAATCATTCTTGGGCTACAAATAGTGGTGATATTTTGAAAACAACTCTCAATCAGTCTTTTATTATCAATAAGTTAAGCATCAGTGCGAAGCCTGCTCTTAACGATAGAGGAAAAGTTGTTTTCGAATCTAACCCACAACAGAAGCCATACATCGTTTTTGATGATCACCGTGATTCGCCAGTAGGTTTTGGTGTGAAGGTAAGTTTGACGAAAAAAACGTATGTAATCCAGAGAAGAGTGTCTTCCGGTGATCGTAGTGTGAGTGAAGGTAAGAAACCTAGTTCTGTGCTCAAAGTAAAAGTTGGCAATGTTTCTGATTTTCCGAATATCGATCAAGCTCGTGAAGTAGCCCGACAGTTGGTTCAGACCATGATCGCAACAAAGAGGAATCCCAATAGAATCAAGCGAGAAACAGAGGCTTCTGAACTCACTATCAGTGAAGTGTTCGCCCAATACCGCCAACATCTGTTAGGAAGACCAAAACCAGCCAAACCCAACACACTTAGTGTGCTGAACAAAGCAGAAAATCGCCTGAAAGAGTGGGAAGCTTTACGAGTAAAGGATCTCACTGGTAATGAAATTCTTCAGAAGTTCGATGAGATAGCATCTAGGGCCAGAACAGCAGCAGAACAGACGTTTCGTTGGATAAATGTGGCAGTGAAACATGCAATCGAAATCGAAGCTGGGAATGCTCAAACCCAACAAAGGCAACCTACGCTGTCTTACAATCCTTTTAACATCCTAAAAGTGCAAAAAAAGTTCAGGACTCGTTCTGAACTGGAAGATAGCTATCGTGCAAAAGGTGTTAGAAATCCGCTTTCTCCAAAAGATACATTAGGGAGTTTTCTTACCGCATTACACAACAAGCGAAGCTTAAATCGATTAGGTTGTGATTATCTGTTGTTGACGGTTCTGTTAGGTGCGAGGAAAGAAGAAACTGCTTCCCTATGCTGGCGTGAGGCTCTAACTGAAGAAGAAGCAAGAACGACCAGTTATGTTGATCTTGAAAACCGAATGATTCGATTCTACGACACCAAAAACCGTAATGACCATGAACTGCCAATCTGCGATGCGACAAAGCGAATTCTGGAAGATCGAAGAGATATCGTCAACGATAACGAAAAGCGAGCAGATAAACGCAAATGGGTTTTTCCAGCTCGTTCATCACGAAGCAAGGTTGGACACTATTCAGATAGTAAAAGTTTACGCGAAAACCTGTGCCAAGAGGCAGGGATAGTGAAGTTAGGTATGCATGATCTTCGAAGAACTTTTGGTCGTGTAGCTGAAGAACTCACCTCTTACGCAGTTGTTAAAAAATTGCTTAACCATCGAAACACCACTGACCCTACAGAGCGATACGCAAACCCAGATCAAGATCGTGTTTATGAAGCCCTACAACGTATAGAATTAAATATGTTGTTGACTTCACCTGAATTATATAATTCATTATTAGCGTCATCCAAGTATCCACCAATTCTCAAGGGGAAAGTATGAAGGGGCAGAGTTTTGATAAATATTCTTTATCAAGGGCAATAAAAAAAAGTGATTTCTATAAATATGATCAGCTAAGTGATGATGCGTACTTAGAAAAAGAAGTTTCGGATGCTTATGATGTTGCCCATAAATTATTATCTCCAGCAATTAGTGAAACAGTTTCTAATGGTAAGACCGTTTATTATGTAAACGACTTACCTTGGAAGTTAGTGTTAAGGCGGTTGCATTCAAATGTTTGTAATAACATTGAGATTGAAAAGTTTCATCGAACAGAAATTGTGCGAAATCTTATTTCCTATGTGCAGGAAGGTGTTAAAAGTAAAATATTTTTAATTGATATCAAATCTTTTTATGAATCAATTGATATAGATGTGCTTTTAAAAAAAATAAATCACGATCACTCACTTTCCTGCCATTCTAAAAACCTTATTAGACTTATTTTAAATGTACATGTTCAAAATGGAAATAGTGGATTGCCAAGGGGTATAGAATTAAGCTCAATTTTATCAGATATTTATATGCAAGAATTTGACATAATAATAAGAGAAATGAATGATGTTTTTTTATATAAAAGGTTTGTGGACGATATATTAATTATAACAGATAATAAAATAGATGAAGTTAGTATGTTAAATAAAGTTAAAGATAACTTTCCCGCTGGATTGACTGCTAATGATGCTAAGACTCAAGTAATTAAGATAAACAAAAGGACTCATTCTCCACAAGATGTAAATGGTTCTATTGCAGCTAGTTTTGATTATCTGGGGTACAAAATTACGGTCATCGATACGCACATTCCCCCAAATTCAGATGGATCATCATCGGCTGGTAAGGCAAACTCTATATACCGAAAAATAAAAATTGATATAAGTGATAAAAAAATAAAAAGAATAAAGACCAGAATTTGTAAATCAATCTACAACTTTATTAAGAATGGTGATTTTAATATTTTATTTGATAGAATAACATTTTTATCTACCAACAGGACGTTAATAAACAAAGATAAAAACAGGAAAATACCAACAGGAATTTTTTATAACTACTCGCTGGTTAACAATAATGACTCGTTAAAATGCATAGATAATTATCTAAAAGGACTTCTACTTGGTTCTGGAGGTCGACTATCAAAGACTCTGACATTAACAAAAGAGCAAAAAAAAATATTATTAGGGATAAGTTTTGAAAGAGGCTTTAATGCAAGAATACATAAAAAATATAGTCTAAACCGAATGAAAACTATAACGAGGATCTGGAAGTGAGAATAAAAACTATAAAATTAGATAAGAAGGATTATCGGAGAGCACTGTTAACTGATACATCCCCTTCGGATGTTCCCATAATATTCACAAATGATGGTTTATATATTAACGCACATATAAGCGATCAAAACACATCTCAATTCAATCCAATAGATATATTCTTCAAAAAAATAGTATCCCCTAAAGATGACGAAAGATTATCTAACGATGCTGACAGAGCAAAGAAACAAATAGAACAAACCTATCCATTAAAATATAAAATATTCAAAGATGAAACCAAGTTAAGAACATTGTCATTAATCCATCCTCGATCACAATACAATTATATAGAGTTTTACAATCAATTTGGCAGTGTTATTACTGCCCTCTGCCAAAAAAGTCAGTTTTCAATTAGAGCACCAGTAAAGATTGCTAATTCATTTTATTTAAAGAATGAAAACTATAAAGATGTAAGTTATAAAAGTGTAAATATTGAAACTCTTGAAAAGGAACTTTGGAGCAAACATGCGTCTTCATATTTCGCCTATAAAGGATATGACAGAATCTTTAAACTTTTTGAAAGTGAGGATTATATTGCGTTAGAGAAGAAGTTTAACACAATGTGGTCATTAGATATCGCTAACTGTTTTGATAGCATCTACACACATACAATAAGCTGGGCAATAAAAAATAAAGAATTCGTCAAAACTAATTTGAATAAAGGCAAGCAGTTTTCAGAGGAATTAGATAAAATAATTCAAAGGAGTAATAACAATGAAACAAATGGGATACCTATCGGTGCTGAATTTAGCAGAGTATTTGCAGAGTTGATATTCCAAAGTATAGATAGAAATATAATAATAAAACTTAAGGAAGTGTACGGATGTACATGCAAAATCCATTATCAAGTCTTAAGGTATGTGGATGACTATTTTATATTTGCTGTAAATCAAGATATAGCTCAGCATGTATATGGTGTAATTAGTGATGAGCTTGCTAAATATAATTTATACTTAGGCGATAAAAAACTCAGCAAAATAGAACGACCATTTTTAACCAGTAAATCTGAAATGGTTATTGAAGCGAAAAAAATACTGAAATTTTTCGACGAAAAAATATTCTCTGATAGATCACGAAATTGTAATGAAAACGAAGTAAAATCAAAGGTTAATTATATTTATAGATCCGAGAAGTTAATTAAAAGTATACTTGATCTGATTAAGTCAAGATGCAGCGAAAGTAATGATGGCTATCAAAATGTTGCGCCATATTTGATTTCTGCATTCGCTAAAAGGATAAGAAGACTGGTTGAATTATATAAAGCAGAAGATGACAAAGAATCTTTAAGCGAATTTTATGAAGCAATTATTATAATAATTAAAATTATGTTTTTCTTCCATAGTATTAAACCAAGCGTTTCATCGTCAAACAGATTAGCTAAATCAATAGCTATTGTGCAGAAGTTCTTTATCAAAGAGTCAGAGATATTTCTTGATAAATTTAAAGATATGATAATGACAGAATTGAGAAATATGAGGTTTTCTAAAAATAATGTTGAACTTAGAGAAGGGTTTACATCAATCGAGAAGATGAATGTTATACTTGCCACAAGTGATTTTGGTGAAAACTACCTCATGGATGAAATGCAAATAAAAGAAGCTTTAAGTAATGTAAATAATTATAACTATTTCTTCATTATAAGCTTGCTGTATTATTATAAGGACCACAATGTATATGAAGAAAATAGGAAGGCAGTGGAATGTATAATTGATGAGAAATTTGATAGTTCATTTGATCTTGAGAAAGACTCAGAGCTGGCTCACTTATTTTTGGACTGCATGAGCTGTAAGTATATTTCTCTGCATTTTAGAGAGAAATGGTATAAGAAATTTCTAAGTAAGTTTTCTCTTCAACGCCAGCAGGCAGAGATTGAAAGTGATTTATCTTACCTTTTAACTAAGTATTGGTTCGTCAAATGGGAGCAGCATAACATGCTCAATTTACTTGAAAGAAAAGAGTTGAGAACTGCTTATTGAGGTGTTATTATTGTTGTGCTTTAAGGGTTGGCAATATTACTCTTGCCTGGCTTGTCTTGGCAAACCACTATTCATAGTGGAATTCGCTAGTTTTTAAGTGAAGTGCGCAACACTACACTTAAATGTTAGTTGAGGTACTTTAGTGCTACACACCTGATGTTGAGTCATTCTCTTTTAGTGCATAGCCAGCTTTCGAGCTGGCTTTTTGCTATATAAAATTCTAAAGTAGAAATGATTAGTGAAAGGAGCTTCTGAAGGAGTTGCTATGCATTACATAGAGGTGTTGCGAGATCTTAGTGAAGTTTGGCGACTGTTTAGCGATATGCCTGAGGAGGCTACTCTTAATGCTGAGATGGCAGCCCTTTATCTTGGTATCAGTGTCAAAACTCTGGCACGATATAGGCAAAATGGTGATGGACCGCCATACATACAATACCAATCAGAAGACAGCAAGGCTAGAAACCAGAAAGTAAACTACCTACTTGGGGATCTGCGTGTTTGGCGCGATGAGCATAAGGTCAAAAATACTATTCACGCAGCTCAGATTAGAGGTTTAACTTTCACCTCATTGAGTGATTTCACAGAACCTCAACCCTTCTGGCAAATGATTAATAATGATGATTCTGACAACAAAATCATATCTCATGCACTAACTATCCCTGATAATGAATTCAGACAACTTCTGTTTGATCCTAATGCAGAAGTGATCTGTCTTTCAATAGAAGAAGCTCTCTTTATAGCATGGATAAATACAGATGAACGAGCTATCTGGCATAAAGTGTTTACTTCAGTATTAAAAAACATTGCTCTTGCATCGGATGCTGAGCAGGAGAAATATATACTGAATGATAATTTGAATAATTAATTGGAATTATTATTTTGAAATTAAATAAAAATGAACATTTATCTCACTTTAAAACCAGTAGAATCAATACAAATGGTCTCAATTCAATTGACTTTGTTTTTAAAGATAGAGCTTATCTCATTGATTTTAATGATGATAGGGTTGAAAAAGGTTATGGTTATTGCGTAAAAAGCATAGATGGAAATCTCGTTGAATGGATCTTATTGCAATGGCTCACGTTATATTTCGGAGAAAGTGCTGATGATCCTTATTCTGTTCGAAATAATACATATTTTCATAAGAGAGGTTATCAGGATTTTGATAGGGCATTTTTTTTGAAATTCATAGGTAAAGTTTCTAAATTTCCTTTTTCCTCATATACAAAATGGAGAAACGAACTTTTAAGGAAATCTTTGGCTATGTATTGTGTAGGAGTTAGGCTATCTGTTGATTATATGCCAATTACAGTTGGATACTTTGCTAATTCAATAGAAGGACTCTCCAATGCATATTGGAATGACCGCTCTAATTATAAAACATTAGGTAGTAATCCATATAAGAAGCTTATCAATGCAAGATTTATGAGGTTAAAGAAAAGCAAAAAGCATGGCGAAGAAGTAAAAAGATGGTTAAAATATATTGAGCAAGAAATTGATGTTATCACTGAGATTAGGAATGTCTATTGTGGTCATAGCCTTATGCACTCAAAAAAAGAACGCAAAAAGTTAATCTCTGTTATGAATAATTGGTCTGTAAAGCATGGGTGGGATAGAAAAAATGCAAAAAGAAAAGCCTACAGAACAAGTATTACTGAGGAGACTCTGGGTGGAGTGCATTCTGGCGCAATATTCAAACTATCAATGAATACAAACCGAATATTGTTTTTTTACTATTTTAATTTGATTAGGGATCTTCCTTTTACTGAGCATGATTTCACATTATTTGGCGTTAAGCTTGATAAAGATCCATTGGTCATTGAACATCCAGATAGAATTTCTTGAAAGGTAGATAGGAAAGGGAAGTATGTATGAAATACTTTTTCATTGAATCCTTTTGACATTTATCACTGATATGTTATCTACATCGGATAGAAGAATAAAAAGGAACAGATGAGATGAGCAATAAGATCTATATTAACTTGAAGAAAGTATTTAACAATGAGGTGTCAGTAGATGGTTTTTTTGAGAAAGAGCTTTCTTATTTAGATTGCAAACATATTTCAGCATTATCAGCGCTGGTTTTTGTTGAAGATAAGATCAACGCTAATAAACTAAAGACATACAGTGATATTGTTGCAAGACTTAATCTTGATGATTTTGCTTTCGCTATCGTATGTCTTTACGAAATGTATCAGGACAATGATATTCCTTTTCCGTTCCAGGAAAGACAAAATATAACATGGTCTATATGCCAGGCTTTGATTGACAATGGTAATTCTGATTATGATGAACACACACGAAGGCTACGATGGGCTATATCTGGAGCCTATCAAGGTGAGCAATATTTGGTTAAAGATAATGGTCTTTTTTTACCGTTATATGGTGTGTGGTAGTAATAATAGCATCCTTGCTAAATAATTTATCCATTAGATTTTGGCTTGCTATCATTGAGTGGTATAGCTGTTATTTTTAACGCATCATTTAATTCTAATACTTCCATTTTTATTTGGGCTTTTTCTTTTGAATCAATCCCTCCTTCCGCGAGTCGCCCGTCTTGATGGTAGATTTCCCATTGTCTCGAAATGACAGTACCATCTGGCGCGTATTCGATTTTCTCTTCTATCTTGTATTGAGACATACTGTTTACCCATAACATGGTCGTAAGAAACTATCAGCAGAGAGAAGAAGCATACATACTGACGTTCGGAACGGCAAGAAGTAGAGTAGCGCTTCATTTCATCAGGGATGGGCGCTTAGGGGTTCTGGTAGCGATAAAGCAGGATGCCAGAGAGGAACGAACACGGCCAATAGAACACTAACCGTGTTTATCAAGCTATTACTTCTCTCTATGCATCACGATACTGTAGTTTTTTCCAAAGGGGTTTATAGCTTCTAACAGCTTTTTATCATGACCATCTTTTTTTATAATGTAAGACTGACTTATTCCAGTTGCTGTGAAATCTTCTATGGTCTTTAGCTTTTGATTGGAAATTCGTTCCATCATATCAAAATCTTGAGATCCTAATACGTTCCCTTTATAAATCATTTTATCAGGAGTAGACTTTAGAGTATTAAGTGTTGTTATCAATTCTTTGCCGTTAATATTCCAATCTCCAGCACCATTAGTAGCAAAGCTTATTATAGTCGTACTATTTGGTTGGAAAGACATATCAGCATTAACATTGTATTTTCCATTAGAGAAGTATGATGTCTCACCATTTACCCTCACGATGATTCCCCCACTGTCATATGAATAATCTGATTTCCATGTGCCAACGATATCACCTGTCTTTTGAGTATCTGGTGTTCTTGGAAACATAAAAGCATATATTGTACAGAGAGAGGCTATTAAAGGTATTCCGATGATGCCAAACTTAACTACTCTTTTCATGAAGATACTTCCACTGTAGGTTGATGAAAACGAATACAGATACATCTTATCATCTTTTATTGATGATTAAAAATAAAGCGACAGAAGATTTTTCTCTTTTATCAAAAATAAATTTGAAATCGTCAGTTGGGATGTGATTAGATTCTAATTATAAAATTAGCAAAAATAATTTCGTTTGGCGACGTAATCTTTGCTTTATCTTTTACATTTAAACTGAATAAGAATTAAAATAGTAGGGTTAACTATATAGATTTAATTCTCAGGTGTACAGAGTTAAAACTCTATTCCCCTATAGGGGAAACGCAAAATCTTCTTATCTGAATTCAGCGTCCATCAGTTTTGGACGACTAAATAATGTAAAAAAATGTAATGTAAATATTGCCAAATAAATTGTATCTGCTACACCTAATAAAAATGCAAAAAGGAGGATAGATGACAACTATAATAGGTATACATAAACTCACTATGGCATCGGGGGAGAGGCGTTGCATCATTTTTGATAATGAAAATAAAATCCCACTGTATTATCCAAATCTATATCTAACCATTCAATACAGAAACAGAGGTTGTTCCTTTTCAACTATAGAGTCAGTAGCTCTTAGCATTTCTTTGCTGTACAGATTTTTACGAGAGAACAATATTCCAATAGAGAATGATATTTTAGCGGGACAGTGTTTATCAAACTCAAAGATTGAGAGCCTGTCCATGTTTTTAATGAGGAAACGTTCAAATCATGAGCCTTTTGAGTCTATATCAACGAGAACACTGTATCACAGGCTAAACACTATTATCGGTTATTTCTCATGGCTGTCAGATACTATCCTCAGATTTGATTCATCAGAGCAAAGGGTAAGTGTTAACAGAATGGTTCGAACCATAAAACAAAGACTCCCTGTTAATAGTAAAAACAAAAATAAAAAATATGTTAATGATGGTCTGAGTTCAGATGTCCAGGATAAAATCCTTGATGTCATCAACCCACATTCAGCAAACAACCCTTTCGAACCCTATGTAAGGCAACGAAATGAGTTGATGATCCTTCTTTTATATCATCTTGGGGTTCGATGTGGCGAACTATTAAATATAAAGCTGGAAGACATCGATTTTCAAAAAAACAGGATTTTGATTACAAGAAGACCTGATGAGAAGGACGACCCAAGACTTAATCAACCATTGGTAAAGACCTACGGTAGAACACTATCGTTAGAAAGGGATTTAGCTCTCAAAATCCATGACTATATTTCTTTTGATCGCCACAAGGTTTCTCCCTCGAAAAAGGGCTATCTATTTCTGTCATACAAACCTGGTCCATCGAGAGGGCTACCTATTTCTAAATCGGGTTATCATAAAATTATAGCCCAGATAGCCTCATGCGATCCTCTACTTCATAGCTTAAAAGGACATCAGCTACGTCATACCTGGAACTATAACTTCTCAAACCTTATGGATTCCCTGTCAGTTAGTGAAGAAGAACAGGGTAAAATGAGGGAACAACAAATGGGCTGGAAAGAGAATTCTGGAACGTCTGCCATATACAATAAAAGATTTATTAGAGAAAAAACAGATGATGCCTCATTAAGGCTACAAGAACGCCTAAGCACTGCAAGGAGAAAAAATGATAATAACAAATAGAGAAGTTAAAAAAAATGAAGAACCTTTAATAGCTATTAATAGTGGTTATACTTTTCACAAGGAAGATAAAGTATGGATATTAGATAAGAATGTGAGGATTAACGTATCACTTGTTCTTAGTGTTCTGGATGAAAGTAGCCATCAAGGTTTTTTGGATACATTAGCTTGTTTTGCAACAACAAGGTCATCCTATTATACAAAAAGATTGTTTTCTGTATTTTATGATTATATAAAATCAACTAAGAATGGGGTGGCAACGGATGATTCCATCAGGAATTACCATCAGATAACACTATTAACTAAACCTGAGCATATAGCCAGCATAAGAACATTTCTTAAAAAATGGTTGAATTTAGGCTACCCCGGCATCTCAGAATGGCAAGTGGAGTATTTACATAATGGCATCCCCAAAAAAAGGCAACTTGGAGAAGCTGTAAGAGTAAGAGATCAGAGGAAGGGACCTCTCAGTGAAAATGAGGTGATAAACTTTAATGAAGGGGCGATGTGGTTATATGACGCTGGTGAGATAACACTCGATGAGTTGGCAATGGCACTGATAACATCATATACGGGGAGGCGAGCGATACAGACCTCACACTTAAAATTGAAAGATATCGTGAGTTTATTCCAGGATGTAGGTACTGATTATTTCATAAACTTCCCAAGGGCTAAACATAGTGGTGCTTTTCGCTCTGAATTCACGCCACTAAAGATAACCGAGGATCTGCATGACATCATAGTCATTTTGAGTGAAAAGAGCATTAGAGTCTTTGAGAGTTTTCTTGGTAGGGAAGTTAATACGCATGAAGTGAAAGAGATCCCTCTTTTTATAGATCCTAAATCATTTAATGAAAAGTTCTCTGATAAAAAATTGTTAGCTCTTCTGAAGAAGGATATTTTTCATATAAGGGCAAGAGATATCACTATGACAATAAAAAAGATAGCAAAAAAAATTGGGTTTCTGGATAGTGAGTCTACCATCCATGCGAGACGATTCAGGTATTCATTGGGCACAAGAGCGGCACAGGAAGGGTTTAGCGAGTATGTTATAGCAGCCTTGTTAGATCATCGTTCAATAATGTCTGTCGGTTTTTATGTGAAGAATATTCCCGAATATGCGGCGAGGATAGATGAAGTCATCACAGCAGGGATCATCCAATATGTAAATGCATTTAAGGGAAAGCTAATAGAGAAAGATTCTGGATATAAAAAAGTAAAGAATCATGATGGGGTAGATTCAGGAAATTGTGCTAACTGTAAAAGCTGTGGTGCTCCTGTTCCGGTCCCATGCTATACATGCATACACTTCCAGCCCTGGGTTGATGGACCTCACCAGAGTGTTCATGACTATCTGGTTAATGAGAGAAATCGAATAGCAACAATCACGAGTGATGTTAAAATTACGACATCATTAGACAGAACAATTAATGCAGTTGGAGAGGTTATTTTAAAATGTGATGAAATTAAAAAGAAGAGAGGCGATACATGTCAAAAGTAGTAAAAATGGAATCCTCCATAAAGGAAGGGTTTAAATCTAATTTAGCATCGTTAGTCAATAGGATGAAGGTTCAATTATCTCAAAACACAGACAATGATTGGGATTCAAATTTTTGGAGGTTTCAGGACAGAGGTATTAGATTTACTAAGTTATCCAGTGAGAATAGAAGGAAAAGCCAAAAAATTTTGGATGCAGATTTTCTTGATTTTGCCAAGTCTTACATGACTCATGAAATTATGTTCCGTAAAAGGAAAATAATTCACTGCCTGCTTGCATTGAGAGCAATTGAATTCATTTTGATAAAGAAATATTCTTGTTGTGATATTTCAAAAATAAACATACCTGTTTTTGATGAATCTCTATCTTTATTAGAGGAAAGATATAGTCTTGTTTATTGCTATGATATCGCTGCTCAGATAGCTAATTTGGCATTGTTTATATCAAAAAATAAGCTTACTCATTTTTCAAATATTCATTCATGGAAGAATCCATTGAAGATTAAACATGAAGACTTTATTTGCAATAAAGCTAAGCATAAAGGAAAACTTCCAGATGAAGTGGCTCTGAATGCTTTTGCAGAAATATTTAGTCAACCACTAACCAACAGGCGAGATATCTTTACCACATCGGTCATTGTGCTTTTGATGTCGGCACCATCAAGGATCTCTGAAACCTTAGCCTTACCAATGGATTGCCTGATGGCAGAAACCACCAAAAAGGGTGAAGTTAAACACGGCCTGAGATTCTGGGCGGGCAAAGGCTATTGTGCCGAAATCAAATGGATTCCAAGCGTTATGGTTCCTATTCTAGAAGTAGCAATCGAGAGGATTCTGTCTATCACAAAGGAAGCAAGGGCTTTTGCTAAGTTGCTGGAGTTAGATTTCAAAGGCTTTCATCATAGTTTAGGTAGATTGAGAAAACTTCCGGCTGACAGGATGCTGACATCAGAGCAGGTGGTTGAAATCCTGACTAACCAAAGGAAGCCAAGAAAAGACTGCACAGGAATGCTAAAAAGATTATCACTGATACATACAGATGGAGCATACTGTCTCAAGTCCCTTTGGGATGAGTTAAGAAGCAGACTTCCCCCTAACTTTCCCTGGTATGACAAAGCGAAGAACATAAAGTATAGTAATCTACTTTTCTTGATCTTTAAGGATAGCTTTCATCCAAAGAAAACAGACAATATTATTCAATTGTATATTCCAAAGAAAGGGTTCTTTATCCAAGATATATCACCCGAACGAGAAAATGTTAATATATTCGAGAGGTATGGCTATAAGAATAGTGATGGCAGTGCCATTCACTTTAACACCCACCAGATAAGGCACCTACTCAATACCATAGCGCAGAGGAACGGATTGTCTCAGTATGAAATTGCCAAATGGTCAGGAAGGGTGAATGTAAGTCAAAATCGAGTTTACAATCATGTAGAAGAAGAGGAGATTTTAGAAAAATATGAATCTTTGAAAGCACTGGCAAAGAGCAATGGAACGAGTAGCAAGATATCTAATCCTTCTTTAGAGAATAGTGAACATAAAGCAGGAGCTGCATTATTGTATCCTCAGACGCTTCACATAACAGAATTTGGATACTGCACCCATGATTTTGTCGTTTCACAGTGTGAAAAATTCAGAGACTGCGTGAACTGTTCAGATCAGGTTTGCATCAAAGGGCATACTGAAAACCTAACCAGGCTGAAAGAAAAACTATCCCATGTAAAAGGCTTGATTTATAAGGTTGCAGGAGAAAATAGTAGTGGTAGTCATGGGGATATAGATGAGAAGGACCAATGGCTGACCTTCCAGGTACAGACGAAAGAAAGGCTGACTGAGCTTATCCATATTCTGGAGGATACGGACATCCCTAATGGTTCGTTTGTCAGGCTATCGAACAAGAGCTTTACACATCTATCAAGGCTAACCAACGAGGAAAATTTACTAAACCATAAAGTGAGGGCTGAAAATGTCAAAAAAATTAACTAAAAAAGAGAAGACTATGATACTGGATACTATCTGGGGCTGGGATGATTCATCGATCACCTGGGAGCATCTTTGTGATGAATGCTCTACATTCCTCAAGTCTCGACCAAGCAGACAGGCTTTGTCTTATCATAAGGAGATAGCCGATGCTTTCAAAAGTAAGAAGAAAGGGATTGCCAACGATATGAACAGGTTTAAAAAACCATCAAGCCTTGGCAATGCATCCAAAATAATCTTTAATTTGGAATCAAGAATTAAAAGTCTTGAAGAAGAAAATAATAATCTTAAACAGAAGTTCATCTTATGGCAGTTTAATGCCTATAGATACGACATAAAAGAGCATCAATTAGATGAGCCATTACCTAAAATTGACCGTAGAAGAGATGATGGTCTGAGAAGATGAGCCTATGTTTAATAATTCTCCCATTGATAAGGGGTTTACCAATGGGGTGGGATTAGCGTTATTCATCAGAGATGCGATAGAGTGGTTATTGCCTCTATTTTTCTATTTGAGTAAATTTAACATTACGATCTGTAAATATATTTTTACTGTGCTATTGATTTTTAATTTAATACTGTTATTTATTGATTGTCAGGAAGACTTAACTTGCAAGGATGCATATTATGAAAAAAATAAATATTAATCTCATGGAAAGGTATCTTCTTCTGCTTGATCGATTCGTTGATAAACTTACGGAATCAGGCTTTGAAGAACAGGAAATTGTAGAGCAATCATACCTGTTTTGTGCCGGGTTTTACATTAAATACAAGCCTGAAATAGAAAAGCTAACGTTTTCAAACAGAGAAGTGGTATTGAACTTTCTACTCCTTTCTTACTATAGCTATATCAATAAAATCGACAATGACATGCTTGATAAAGGGAGAATGAGGGACGTATGTTCCTCACTGATTAATTTCATTATTAGTAATAGCAGCAGGACAGAGAAAGTCTATGCCCATGAGAGAAAAAAATATGAATCTTGGGTATTAAAAAGAGAGTTATCTATGAAGGATAAAAGGAAAAAGTATGGACTGTAGTTTTGTATGGTTATCATGGAGCCAAGCTAACTTATCGTTTGAATCCTAATATTACCATTCGTACATTATCACTCTGCCAATCTAATCAATACATAAAAAAGCACCCTTGCAGGTGCTTTTGGCGTTTTCCAGTGGTAATCTTTCATCAGCCCTTAAGAAGGCTATACCACCGATAATGTTGTTGGTGCTATAACAAAGTAATACGGAGTGCGTATGTTTTTCAAAAAACACTCCTTTACATTAAAAGTGATTCTTTTTATCGCTTTAATGTCAGTTAGTACATACGTGTATTAACTGTTAGGATAACGACCAGTGGCGCGAACCACTGGTTGTTATCAATTTACTATCTATGACGTACTTTATTTTGTTTGTCAAATATAATTAAGGTTATTTAGATGGTGCCATTGCTTTCCAGGTGCCATCTGCTTTGATGAATTTAAATTCCAGTGTTGATGCTCTGTTGCCTACAATTGGTAATTTTGCATCGAACTCTACAGAGCAGAGATAACTGCCATCACTTTCTTTATCCTTACAGGCAATTTTCTTGGAGGAATTCAGTGTGCCATGCATTTCGGTCATAAGATTTTGCATAGCTTGGTGGATATCGGCATCGGATGGTTCACTGTTGCAGCCTGTCAGCAACATGGAAGCTAATAATAGTAGCATGATTTTTTTCATTCTTGGTTTCCTTACTTTGCATCAGCATTTACGGTTAAGTCAAAAACGGTCATCCACTGCATCATTTGTTTTTTTAAGCTAATTAATCCCTTCTGATCTTTATAAGATCCCTCTTGAGGGAAGAATCGAATATGCCACTCAGGGTTTCTAATGTCTTTAACCTTGATAAAGAAGCCTGTGTCATTAATGTTTTCGCCAAGAATCTTATTGTTAATCAAGTTGGTTGTAGGGTTAAGACCTGAAGTGAGGATTTGACCACCTGCGCTAATGTTATATTCCCAGCTTTCAACATCGGAGAAAGCGTAGAGTTTTTCGTTTAACCCATCTTTTAAATAAAGCTGTTTTTTGGCTTTATCTAAACGCATCTCCTGATTATGGAATTTGTAGATAAATACACCATCTTCATTATCATTCAGGTAGCTAAAGCTGGAACCTCTGTTTTTATTTTTTAACCACGCGCCCCAGGCTGTGATCATCAACATTGCACAAACAAAAAACCACACAACCCAATACTCTGATAATGCTTTAGCACCAAATAAACATCCAACAAGAAACGGAAGAAGGATTGCTAACATTACACGCTTCATCATGAGATATCTCATACTTCAGTTCCTGTATGTTCGATACGTGGATAGAAAAATAGGCTAGTAAAATCAACCTATTATCCGATTTATGCATGAAAGTACATTTTGAACACTTCTAAGGACATAGCAAATTGCTTGTACCGATCGATTATTTATCAATTGATTGATGTTAGCTATCAATATAAATAAATTGATCGATTTTAACGATCATATATATGTAGAGAAATCAGGGAAGTAGGGGTTTATGGGCTTTATGGTGGGAGCTTTTTGGTTCCAAACTATCCGTTTTAGTCTGTTTCAGGCTTCTCAGGGACAGGTGAATCATGGACATGGAAAAGAACTTAGTTGGACCATTGAACGCTTTCAGAAATGGGATACGTATCGTTTTAAGTGCGCCAACAACACTCACCAGATAAGGAATGGTTGCGATCCAACGCATTGTCATGTTTGTGGGTTTTGTGGGGGCTATGCCAGGTCTTGGTAAGGGTAACCCTATCTCTGGGTAGATCTTTCCATCTGGATAGTCTTCCACTATAGATATGACAGCTTCGTTGCTGCGAGAAGTATCAGGTACAGGGATGACAGGTCTTTCCTCTCCAATGTTTGAGCTGGAATTCATCGATATCATTGGTTCCAGGTTCTTCCAACTATACTTTTTGCCAAGTTGGGAAGCTTTGAACACAACACCTTTGCATTCAAACGAAAATCCATTCATCTTGCCAGTTGAGGCGATATTGCTTTTCGCCGTAATCCCCATGCTATTCAGCTTTTCAACGAAGTCATCAATTGCTATAGGATTTAGCGTTATCGAATCTATAGCCCTCTGGATGATGGATTTAGGACATGGTTCACCAGTTCTCTCCTCTAACATAGCCTCATTACGTGATTTTTTACGTTTGGCAGGTGAGGAAGAAGGTTTCATAGCATCAGTTCCTTTAGTTCTTGTTAGCTGGTAGTCCTTTTCAAGTTCCTGGATGATACGTGTGCTGATAAGGTTCTCATTTTTACCTAAGTAGAGCTTCCCGGATGTAGCATCTATGCGACTTGCTACTATGTGAATATGTTGGCCATCTTTATCATCATGAAGCACGTATGCACGTAGATGCGTTTCAGAGAAGCCCATACGCTTCATATAGTCATCGGCTAACAGCTTCCATCGTTGTATAGGTAGACTCTCACCAGCAGGCAGACGCAGAGAATTGTGCCATACAGGTTTACTGACATCGGATCGTAGGAACTTCGTAGCGTTGAACTCTGCACTTAGTGCTTCTGCGAAGCTTTCTATGACATTGCCACCGACTACATACGGATCTGACTTGTGGTGCGAAGCAGGTTTTAATAAATAAGAAATTAGCCCGTTAAAGGTTTTTCCTCTTTTGATCTTTTGCATCCCTTTCATGCAACCTACCTGACAGATGCGGCCGAAGATGTAAGACAGAAGCGAAGCTCTGATATCTGACGCTTAACTGCAAAGATCTCCGTTTTTGTTAATGTGCTTCCATCACTTTTACTTTCAAGATGACTTACCAGGATGTTCAGCTTCTGAGAGATTTCAGACAATGATTTCCATGCTTCTATATTTATTGGGGGAACTATTGGTGGAAACTTGTCAAGTGAAGCTAATCGAAGCCATTCTCCCTTGCTTGTTTCGCCACGCTTGGTGTTGAGAAGCTGCAATTCATCATTATTTAGCCTGACGCTAACACAATGTGTTCTTAGCAAATTCTCTGATAACTTACTTTTATTTATATAATTGAATGTTTTATCCATACGAACTCCTTTCATATGTTAGTTATCTGCATAATTCTTATGCTATATATATTCTATTTGTGATAAATGTCAATAAAACAGCGAAGCTATGAGGTTGATAGAAAATAAATATTTTGATGGGGCAGTTTTTCTTTTTCAACCGAAGGGCGAAAAAGCAAGGTCAACTTGAGAAGCGTAGCTTCGATAAGTTAGCCCTTGCTTGTTGAATGTTTTCTCTCTGCATGTTTACTATAAAAATTGATTTAAATATAAACTTATAAGCTTTCAATATTATATTTTTTGAAGGTTAAAAACGCATCAACAAAGTTATCTTAGAGATATATAACCTGTCGGTATATAAAATCTCATGATGACATGTAAATGTTATATCGGTTGTATTTCAACTTATCATTAAGGATGGCAAAAAGTAAGCATTACGGTATGCTATTGTCAATGGGATTTGTCCGCTATTAGTTGGTGGTGGTATAGCTATGAAACTATTGCAGTGGAAATAATTAGCATTATTAAGATATCTACCCTTACATATCTTTAAGGGTAGTAGTGTCGTATTATCATGCTATATAAGGATTATTGGAATGAGTAAGCTTAATATAAGGGCAGTAAGAAGTTATCGTAGTGATAAATCAGTCATATTAGATCTTTCGAAGAGAATAAATTTAGTCTATGGCCAGAATGGCTCTGGTAAATCAACGATATCTGGTTATTTTTATAAGTCAGATGATGAAGCTTATAAGAATTGCTCTTTTGAATGTAATGATGAATATAAGTTTATTGTCTACAATAGCCAGTTTGTGGAGGATTCATTTTATAATAAATCTGAACAGCCAGGTATTTTCACCTTGAGTCAAGAAAATAAAGAAGTAATGGAGGCAATAGAATTAAATAATGGAAAAATAGCAAGTCTGAAGAAAAAATTATCAAGTATAAGTTCAGAACTTGAAAAAAAAGAAGAAATGATAGATAAAGTTAAGGATAGTTATCAGACTGATATATGGAATAAAACTGCACATATTAGGAAGAAAGATGGCGGTTTAGGAGAACTGATGGTTGGTTTTTTACAAAAAGCAACTTTCTTTCAACGAGTCAGTCAGCAAATAGATATGGAGGATACTGACACCTTAAATTTAACTTTTGAGTATGGGAAGCTTAAGGATAATAAAAATACTACATATGATACCATTGTTATGCCTCCCATTCCGAAGCTTTCTGATGAGCAAATAAATATATTATCATTATCTTTGACTGCTTCTGGTGATAGCTATTTATCAGTACTTATTGATAAGCTCGGAAATGCTGATTGGATAAGAACTGGTTTAGAATATATTGAAGATGAACATTGCCCTTTCTGTCAAGAAAAAACAATAAATGAACGCTTTAAATCTGAAGTAAAGAAAATATTTGATGATTCGTATGATCAAACTATTCATGAAATAACTAAAATATATACCACATATAAAGAAGCAACACACAATTATGTCGATGCGATAAAAGCATCTGTGTCATCAAATAGTTATATCACCGATAAAAATGAAATTTTTAACATTGTTGATGATTGCAATGTCATTTTTCAGTCCAATCTAAAATCTATACAAGAAAAGTTAGATAAGCCTTCTCAATGTATAGACTTTGTTATTGAAAATCCAAGTTTAGATATCCTTATTCAAAAGATAGAAAATTATAACTCTGAAATACATGAGATTAATTTAAAGGTTAATAATTATGATGTCAGTGTCAATGAACTTAAAACAAAGTTATGGCGTGCAATAAGATTTATTTGTAATGACCTTATAGAAACTTATGGCAAACAACTTTTAGACCTAAATGCTGAAAGGGAAAGTATTCTTTCAAAAAACAGGGGGGTTTTAGACGATATAGAGAAATTAAGCTCTGAGGTCATTAGTTTGAGCCAGAAGGTATCAAATATAGACGAGACAATACGTAAAATAAATAGAACACTTAAATCGCTTGGTATTGTTCATTTTAAGCTAAAGAAAAAAGAGGAAAGTGATTTTTTCCAGATTTGCAGAGATAATGGTATTGAAAATAATATTTATAAAACACTTAGTGAAGGTGAAAAAACCTTAATTACATTCCTTTATTTTCTTGAGTTGTGTGATGGTCGGTTGGGTTCTGAGACAAACAGCTCTAAAGAAAAGTTAATTGTTATAGATGATCCTATATCAAGTCTATCGCATGACTATATTTATGAGATATCATCTCTGATCCATCATCGATTAATTAAAAAAAATGAGAACACTAAAATTGTTATCCTCACGCACAATTTGTTTTTCTTCCAAGAATTAATAAAAGTTGCTCCGACTAAGAAAGATTTATTTGATAAGAAATACCAACTTTACCGTGTTATTAAAGATCAGTATAGTGATATATTAACTATAAACAGAGATGAGATAAAGAATGAATATGAAGCTCTGTGGATGGTTTTAAAAGATGTTAAACAAGGAAAGCTTAATCCTATAGTATTGCCAAATATTATGAGGAATATTCTTGAATATTATTTCTCATTCTCTTGTAAAATGGAAAAGTTGAGTGAGGAACTTGATAATCTTGTTAGCTCTGAAACTGACATAAATTATAAAACTTTTTATCGTTATATAAATAGAGGTTCACATTCAGATTCAATTAATATAAGTAATTTAGGTCAGATTTCAGCTAATAAATATTTGGAAATGTTCGAGGGTATATTTAAAAAGACTAATGATGAAAAGCATTTCAATAAAATGTTAGGATTAGAAATTGAGGAGGTTGTTTAGTAGAGGTAAGTGGTTACCACTGAGGCCACTCTGAATCGAATCAACGATGTGGCAGGGAGCGAGTGTGCTGGCACACCGTTTCCCATTGCCCATTTCGGAAACGATCATACTGGCGAACCAGCACAACTTTTTCACGAGTCATGGCTTTTAACTCCATCTTTTCTCAGTAAACTACTGATAGCCTTCACACCCCATGTGCAAAGCAAGCATACTATGGGAGTCTGTTAGCAGGAGAGAGTGCCTCAGCGGTTAAAGTATATTATCAGCAAAAAAATGTTATTCAATGTTTATCAGTGTGAACTTCAGACAAAATGATCTCATTGAGATAGTCTGAACTCTTTTTTGTGATGTACGACTTATAGCCAATCATTTACCGAATCGGTGTCTAATGCCATCAGTGATTTACATGTTATAAATGTAGCTCATGAGTAAACCAATGAGATGTGTTTTATTTGTTTTTCTAGATATATCAGTCAGTTGTGTTTTTTGTAAAGGTACTGCTGCATCATCGGCGTGTGCGAATCGAGTTTATCGGTGCTATTCATGCGATTATTTTTCCAATCCATTGAATGTAAAGGGAACTGTGATTTTCATTGTCGTCATTCGCTATCACATTGTTTCAGCAGGCGTCGCCCCACTCAGCGCTTGGCGGGCGGCGCAAATCAAATCATCAAAACGCCAAACGGCGCACTCAAACCTGAGGTTTGCACAGACGCTTATACTAGCCCAGCGGGCAATCGGCTGTCACAGGTAAAAATGGGAAGCGCTGCGCAAGGCGGGTTTGTAACGCGGTGAGATTGTTGTTCGCCTGCGGGCAACAACGCAAGTGGCCGCCCGGAGTGGTGGTGAAGCTATTGCTCGGGAGTGAGAGGCAAGGGAATGAAGTCCTGTACATTCCTTGATATAATGTCTTCAGCAAATTTGCGAACAGAGGTTGTCATGAGTAACAGCAAAAAAGTGCAGGTGGGTTATGCTAAGCCGTCCCGTACGGACATTGTGCGTTCCGTGGCGACATCAACGGCGGTTGAAACAGGTCAACCCTCAGCCAGAGTTGAAGCTTCTTTAGAAGAAGCGCGTAAAAAATTTGCTCATTTACGCCTTGCCTAATACCTTCTTAGTGCTTGACTGACCCAGTGTTTCATCGGTTCGTAGTTCATGTTCATACCTGAGTGAATCGCTGAGATATATTGGGCTCTGTTTTGTTCCCAGCTTTGATAATCCAACGATTTATGCCCGCCCTGAACCGCCATCACATCGGCCAACAGCCGTGACAAACGGCCATTCCCTTCTCTGAAGGGATGTATGAGTATCAGTTCAACATGGATTATTGCAATCGCTTCTATCAGCTGTTCTTCGCTCATGGCTGAGCAAGGTGTGTAACGAGCCAGGTATTCCACCTCGAAATCGTCCAGTAGTTTGGGCAATCGCGTCGAAGGGGCAAACATAAAGCCCCCTTTGCTGATATTGACAGTTCTTGCTTGTCCAGCCCATGCATAGATATTGCCTAACCAGCGGCGATGCCAGCCCTTGATCATCTCGACGGTGATTTTCCCTAACGGAAAATGCTGTTCGAAAACGGAATGGTAGAGCTGTTCCAGCAATACCAATTCGGCATCGTCGAGTTCATTGCTATCGGCAATACCCAGCTTGTTGGCTAGAACTTGCTCGCCGGATTCTTTCTCATATTGGCCTTCGCTGCTGGAAACATGGTATCGGCTCATGCTTACGCTCGGTAAATGAGGCGGGAGATAAGGCAAGTATAATCAGCGATACGCGGCGGAACAATTTAATTAAAATCAGGTTGTTAAGTTAGGATTAATCATAAGTATGATTAATGGCATCGAAGTAAATAGTTTCAATTTATTGGATGTTAACGATACAACGCGAGTGGCCGCCCGCTGAGGCGGCGTAGAGGTTATTGCGCGGCGGTGAGAGGCAAGGGCAGTTGATAGATGCGGAAGCTGTCGGGCACTTCGGTTTCATGGCCGGGCAGCAGGCGGTGGCGGATGCGCGACTCGCTGACGAAGGCGCAGCCTTGTGGGGTGATAGTCAGGTTGACCGGCGACTCCATGCCTTCGCGCAAAACCTCAATCCGATGCATGCCGGTCGCTTTTGGCAACGCGATCCGCAGGATCCGCCCTTGGCCGCTCTGGATCCCGTTCTCCAGCACGATCAATGCGCCGTCCGGCGCCAATCCCATTCCGTCCGGGTTTTCAATCAGGCGCGGCAGCTGCATTTCCGTCAGCTGCGGCTTTGGATCGTGATAGCTGAGAGTGTAAAGCTTACCGGTGCCGAAATTGGCGACAGCCATCAGCCGATCGTCGAGCAGCACGATCCCGGCGGCGCCCAGCCCGCTCGGAGCCGCCAACCGCGCATCCTGAAACAGCGTACTGAATGCCGCTTCGCCCGGCCGCAAGCGCAGGATGCCGCCGCCTCGGGTTTCTGTCACGTACACCGTACCGTCTGTGCCGAGCACGATATCGTTGCCCATTTCCCCCGTCGGCAGCGCCAGGCTGCGGTTGAGCGTGCCATCGGCGACGTTCAGCGCATAGATGCGGTTGGCGCGCGATTTGCCGCCGGAAAGGAAGTCCGGCGAATTGCCCCACAGCAACCCGCGCCGTTCGTCCAGCCGCAGCGCGTTTGAGGCGAACACCGTGTCAGCGCCAGGGAAAAAGGTTTCCCACGCTTTACCCGGCCGCTTGCGCAGCACGTTGCCGCTGGTGATCAGGCCGACATACAGCGTGCCGTCCGCCGCGCGGGCGATGCCGTTGGGATAAAGCGCGCCGGGCGGCAGCGTCATGCTGCTTTCGGCGCAGTGGGTATTGGCGGCGGCCTGCGCCGGAGTGGTCAGGGGGAGTGCGGCGGCGAGGGTGAACAACGCTGCTCGCGCGGTAAGCGCATATGACATGTCTTCTCTCCTGGAATGACGGAAAAGGGGCTACCAGCGATCGGGGCGGGCAGTGTGCGCCATCGGCGCCTCCAGCGCGGCCACGTCTTGCGGCGATAAGCTGAGATTAAGCGCCGCTAGCGCATCCTGTAGATGGTGCGGCTTGGACATGCCCACCAGCGGTGACGCCACGCCGGGTTTGGCCAGCAGCCAGGCCAGCGCGATCTGCGCCGGTGGAACGCCGCGCGTGGCCGCCACCTCCGCTACCGCTGCGACGGTGCGTTCTACTTCGTTTCTGCCGCCGTACCAACGGGGCGCCTGTTCGTCGGTGGCGGCGCGCAGCGTGCCGGCGTTGCCGGAACCGGCCAGCACGCCGCGGGCCAGCGGCGACCAGGGCGTCAGGCTGAGCCCCTCCTCCAGACACAGCGGGATCAGCTCCTCTTCATCTTCACGCGTCACCAGGTTGTATTGGCTTTGCAGCGAAATAAACGGCGCCAGGCGGTGCTGACGCTGAAAGGCCAGCATTTTCATCAGGCGCCAGGCGTGCAGCGAGGAGGCGCCGAGATAGCGGATCTTGCCCGCCCGTACCAGGCCGTCGAGGGTGTCGGCGGTTTCTTCGATCGGCGTTTCGGTGTCGAAGCGGTGCAGTACAAACAGATCGAGGTAATCCGTCCCCAACCGCTGCAAAGAGGCGTCGACGCTGTGCAGCAGGTGCTTGCGCGACAGCCCTCGGCTGTTCGGCTGCGCGTCCATCGGAAAGTAGGCCTTGGTGGCGATCACCACGTCTTCGCGGCGGGCGAACGCCTTCAGGGCGCGGCCGAGAATGCGCTCGCTTTCTCCGCCGGAGTAAATGTTGGCGGTATCGAAAAAATTGATGCCCGCTTCCAGCGCTTCGCGGATAAAGGGGCGCGCTTCATCTTCCTTCAGCACCCAGGGGCGCCAGGCCGGATCGCCATAGGTCATGCAGCCCAGGCAGAGACGAGACACTTTCAGGCCGCTGTCGCCAAGCCGAACGTAGTTCATGGCATCGTCTCCTCAGCGCATGCCGGCGATGGTGTAACCGCCGTCCACCAGCAGGCTTTGGCCGGTGATGAAGCGGGCCTCGTCCGTCGCCAACCACAGCGCCACATCGCCGATGTCTTCCGATTCGCCCAGGCGGCCGGCGGGCGTATGGGCGATAAAGGGCGCGAACGCCGCGCTGTCGGCTACGCTGCCGCGCGCCATCGGCGTGTCGATGATGCCGGGGTTGATGTTGTTGACGCGGATGCCCTGGCCGCTGTATTCGAGCGCCACCGCGCGGATCATCGCATCGAGCGCCCCTTTGCTGGCGGAGTAGCTGGATGAGCCGGCCAGCGCGCCGTGGGTCAGCCAGGAGGAGGTGTTGATGATCACGCCGCCCGACCGCTGAGCCAGGAAGGTTTCAATCTCGTATTTCATCGCCAGCCAGACGCCTCTGAGGTTAATGGCAATCACCCGGTCAAAATCCTCGCTGCTCTGTTCGGTGATGGGGGCGAAGTTGCCGATGATGCCGGCGTTGTTGAAAGCGACGTCGAGCCGGCCGTAGTGGGCGGTCACCGCGGCGAGTAGCCGGCGGATATCGTCTTCTTGGGAGACGTCGGTCACGATGGGCAGGGCATCGCCGCCAGCCAGCGCGATATCGCGCGCCGTGGCTTCGATCTCCGCCGCGCGCCGGCCGGCCAGCGCCACGTTGGCGCCTTCGCGGGCATATGCCAGCGCGGCGGAGCGGCCGATGCCGGTGCCGCCGCCGCTCACCAGTACGACTTTGCCCGCCAGACGGCGCGGCGTTTCATGGGTTGGAGCTGTAGCATTAATCATCGCATCGATACCTGGTAATGGGTTCGATCGCAATGCTATGTTGTTAGATGACGGATAACTATCCGCTAAAAATTCATCTCACTATTAGATAATTTATATCAATAGCATGAAGAAACCCGAACTGTCCGGCCTGGCGGCCTTCGTGGCTATCGCCAGTGAACGCAGCTTCCGCCGCGCCGCCGCCCGATTGGGCGTGACGCCGCCGACGCTGACCCACACCCTGCGCGAACTTGAAGCGCAGGTGGGCATTCGCCTGCTGAACCGCACCACCCGTAACGTCTCGCCGACGGAGGCCGGAGAGCATCTGCTGGCGCAGCTGGTGCCGGCTTTTACCGACATCGACGCCGCGCTGGAGAGCCTGAATGCGTTTCGCGAAGGGCCACGCGGCCTGGTGCGTATCAACGCGCCGCGTTCGGCGATCGATCTCGCCATCGTGCCGCATCTGGGACGGCTGGCCAGCGAATACCCCGGCATTACGCTGGAAGTGGTGGCGGACGAGGGGTTCGCCAACATCGTCGAGCAGGGCTTTGACGCCGGCATCCGGCTCGGCGAGGATCTGCACAACGATATGCGCGCGGTGCGCCTGACGCCGGATCTGCGTTTTGCCATCGTCGCCACGCCGGATTACTTTCAACGGCACGGTGAACCGACGCATCCGCAGGATTTACTGCAGCATCGCTGCATCGGTTGGCGCAAGGCCTCTTCGGGCGAGCGCTACAAATGGGCTTTTCAGCAGGGGGAGCAGCGATTTTCCGTGGCGGTCAACAGCCCGTTGATACTCGATGATGGCAGGATGATGGTGCAGGCGGCGCTGGCGAACGTCGGCATCGCTTTTGCCATCGAGCAGGAGGTGGAAGAATATCTGGCGAGCGGGCGGCTGCGGCGGGTGCTGGCCGATTGGTGCGCGCCGTTTCCCGGTTTTTACCTCTATTACCCCAACCGCAGAAACCATTCCGTGGCGCTGGCCACGGTGATTGAGTTGCTGCGTCTGCCCACGTAATCCTCTTCACCTGCCATCGCGTTCAGATGGCAGCAGGCGAATCAAGCTTGAACTATTTTTATTCCCTCGCCGTTTGTTCAGACGCAAATAAACCCTTAAATTCTCAGCGAGTTTATAACTTGCTGTTTATAATTGTTATTTGATTATTTATTACGAATATTCTGAGTTTTTATCGGTTATTTGAGAGCCCGGTCACACTATTTTTTTGTGCGAAATGTGAAGAGGGTCAATCCATCAGGTCAATGAGAGACGGTTCTGTCTCCTTCTGGCTTACCGATCCTTTTTTCATGCTCCGTATACTGTCTGTAACCAGGGCAACGTGACGGAAATTTTCATAAGGAATGTGCGTGAAGAAATCGTGATTGCATCTGGCATACAAATAACACCGGGTTTTTTTGATTATCTGAGGTGCTTGGTATGGAAAAGAAAAAAATCTATCTGTTTTGTTCTGCCGGTATGTCCACTTCCCTGTTGGTATCAAAAATGAAGGCACAGGCCGAAAAATATGAAGTACCGGTGATCATCGCCGCCTATCCGGAAGCGCTGGCCGCGGAGAAGGGGGTTGAAGCGGATCTGATCCTGCTGGGGCCGCAGATCGCCTACACCCTGCCGGAAGTGCAGAAACAGTTGCCCAATAAACCTGTTGAAGTCATCGATCCGCTGCTGTACGGCAAGGTCGATGGGCTGGGCGTGCTGAAGGCCGCGGTGGCCGCCATCAAGAAAGCCAACCAATAACAGGAGGCCGCCGTGAATACCCTCATTGCCTCGCTCGAGAAGGTTATCCTGCCTTTCGCCGTAAAAATCGGTAAGCAGCCCCACGTCAACGCCATCAAAAACGGCTTTATCCGCCTGATGCCGCTGACCTTGACCGGGGCGATGTTCGTGTTGATCAACAACGTGTTCCTGAGCTTTGGCGAGGGATCGTTCTTCTATTCGCTGGGCGTGCGATTGGACGCCTCCACCATCGAGACGCTCAATAGCCTGAAGAGTATTGGCGGCAGCGTTTACAACGGTACGTTGGGGATCATGTCCCTGATGACGCCGTTCTTTATCAGCATGGCGCTGGCCGAAGAGCGCAAGGTCGATCCCCTGGCCTCGGCGTTGCTGGCGGTGGCGGCCTTCATGACCGTCACGCCGTTCAACGTCGGCGAGGCCTATGCGGTGGGCGCCAATTGGCTGGGCGGCGCCAACATCATTTCCGGTATGGTGATCGGGCTGGCGGTGGCTGAGATGTTTGCCTTCATCGTGCGGCGCAACTGGGTGATCAGCCTGCCGGACAGCGTGCCGGCTTCGGTGTCGCGCTCCTTCTCGGCGCTGATCCCTGGCTTCATCATCCTCTCCATCATGGGGCTGGTGGCGTTCGCGCTGGCGCACTGGGGCACCAACTTCCACCAGATCATCATGGACGGCATTTCGGCGCCGCTGGCCAAGATGGGCAGCGTAGTGGGCTGGGTATACGTGCTTTTCTCTTCGCTGCTGTGGTTCTTTGGGGTACACGGTTCCATGGCGCTGGCGGCGCTGGACAGCGGCATCATGACGCCTTTCGCGCTGGAAAACGTGGAGCTGTACAATAAATACGGTTCGGTCGAGGCGGCGGTGGCCGCCGGCAAAGAGTTCCACATGTGGGCGAAACCGTTCGTCGACTCTTATATTTACCTCGGCGGCACCGGTTCGACGCTGGGCCTGATCATCGCCATCTTCATCGCCTCGCGCCGCGAAGATTACCGCCAGGTCGCCAAACTGGCGACGCCATCCGGCATTTTCCAGATCAACGAACCTATCCTGTTCGGTTTGCCGGTGATCATGAACCCGGTGATGTTTATTCCGTTCATCCTGGTGCAGCCGGTGCTGACCCTCATCACCTCGCTGGCTTACTACTCCGGGCTGATCCCGCCGATCACTAACATCGCGCCCTGGACCATGCCGGTCGGCCTGGGAGCGTTCTTCAACACCAACGGCAGCATCATGGCCCTGTTGCTGAGCTTGTTCAACCTGGCGGTCGCCACCGTGATTTATCTGCCGTTCGTGGCGATTTCCAACAAGGCGCAAAGCCAGATCGATGCGGCGACGGAAAGCGAAGAAGACATCGCCAAGGCGCTGAAATTCTAACTGTGGAACGGGGCGGCGCGGTCGCCCCGCGAGGGACGCAAATATGGAATATCAATTTGCCGACGGGTTTTGGTGGGGCAGCGCCACCTCCGCGCCGCAGTCTGAAGGGGCGGCCGCGCGCGATGGCAAGAGCCGCAACATCTTTGACTATTGGTACGAGATCGCGCCCGAGCGCTTTCACGATCGGGTGGGGCCGGCCGAGGCCTCGACCTTTTATGACCATTTCCGCACCGATATCGGGCTGCTCAAAACGCTGGGCCACAATACCTTCAGAACCTCGATCTCGTGGTCACGGCTGATCCCGGACGGCGACGGCGAGGTGAACCCGCAGGCGGCGGCATTCTACAACGCGATGATCGATGAGCTGTTGGCGCAGGGCATCACCCCGTTTATCAATCTCTACCACTTCGATATGCCGCTGTGCATGCAGCAGCGCGGCGGCTGGGAAAGCCGGGCGGTGATCGACGCCTATGCGCGTTACTCCGACATCTGCTTCGGCCTGTTTGGCGATCGGGTTACCCACTGGTTCACCTTCAACGAGCCGATCGTGCCGGTAGAGGCCGGTTACCTGAATGACTTGCACTACCCTTGCGTGGTGGACTTCAAACGGGCGGTCACCGTGGCGTATCACAGCGTGCTGGCGCACGCCATGGCGGTGCAGCGTTTCAGAGCGCGGGGGCTGCCGGGGAGCATCGGCATCATTTTGAACCTGAGCCCAACCTATCCGCGCTCCGACGCGCCGGAGGATCTGCAGGCCGCACACGACGCCGATCTGTTGCTCAATCGCAGCTTTCTCGACCCGGTCGCCAAAGGGCGTTATCCGGCGGCGTTGCTGCATCTATTGGCGCAGCATGGGCTGATGCCTTACTGCGAACCGCAGGACGCGCAATTGATCGAAGGCGGCGTGGTGGATATCCTCGGCGTCAACTACTACCAGCCGCGCAGGGTACAGGCGAAAGAGGGGCGCCGCGCCGGGGAGCCGATCGCGCTGCCGGAGGACTTGTTCAGTTACTATGCAATGCCGGGCCGCAAAATCAATCCGCATCGCGGCTGGGAGATCTATGAGAAGGGGCTGTACGACATTCTGATGGATCTGAAAGAGAACTACGGCAATCTGCCTTGTTATATTTCCGAAAATGGCATGGGCGTTGAGGGCGAAGAGGCGTTTATCGGCGCCGATGGGCGGGTGGAGGACGATTACCGCATCGAGTTTATTCGCGATCACCTGAAGTGGCTGCACCGCGCGCTGGCGGAAGGCTCGCAGTGCAAGGGCTATCATCTGTGGACCTTTATCGACTGCTGGTCCTGGCTGAACGCCTACAAGAATCGTTATGGGCTGGTGCGGCTGGATCGGGCGGAGCAGCGGCGCACCATCAAAAAAAGCGGCTACTGGTTTGCCGAGGCGGCCAGACGCAACGGATTTGACTAACGGGAGGCCGGCGCCGTGTCCGATAACCGAATTTCGCTGAGTGCGAACGACGTGAAGCTGATTCGCGAGCAGGATTTCTTTAACTGCAAAGACTTTCACCTGTTC
Organism: Serratia ureilytica; assembly: GCF_017309605.1. Lineage (NCBI taxonomy): Bacteria > Pseudomonadati > Pseudomonadota > Gammaproteobacteria > Enterobacterales > Yersiniaceae > Serratia > Serratia ureilytica. The sequence goes on along the minus strand of NZ_CP071320.1, from coordinate 4,192,744 downwards.
ATCTACAACAAGGTGGAAAGCGCCACCGGGCTGCATCAGCACGACTATTACGAATTCACCATCGTGCTGAGCGGCAAATGCTATCAGGAGATCAACGGCAAGCGGGTGCTGCTGGAACGCGGGGATTTCGTCTTTATCCCCATCGGCTCCTACCACCAGAGCTTTTACGAGTTCGGCGCGACGAAAATCTTCAACGTGGCGGTCAGCAAAGCGTTTTTTGAAGAGCACTATTTGCAGCAACTGCCGCGCTGCTTTGTCGCCTCGCAGGCCTACAGCCTGAGAAGCGAGTTTTTGGCCTATATCGAATCGGTGGTGAGTTCGCCGCAGTTTCGCGAGGACGATTTCGCCGAATTCCTCGAAACGCTGACCTTCTACGTGATCAGCCGCATTCGTCACTATAAAGAAGACACCGACGGCGGTGATGATATCCCGCAGTGGCTGAAGAACACCCTCGCCGGCATGCATGACAAGGCGATGTTCGGCGAAAGGGCGCTGGCGAACATGGTGGCGCTGTCGGGGAAAACTCAGGAGTACCTGACCCGGGCGATGCGGCGCTACTACCAGAAGACGCCGATGCAGGTGATCAATGAGATCCGCATCAACTTCGCCAAGACGCAGCTGGAGGTCACCAACTATTCGGTCTCCGACATCGCCTTTGATTCCGGCTATGGCGACGTCAGCCTGTTCATTAAAAACTTCAAGCGGCTCACCGACGTGACCCCAGGCAACTACCGAAAAAAGTGTTACGGCCCTCTTTAGGGCCGCTCCCGATCAGTATCAACGCCGATATGCCGATGAGCTTCAGGGCGCCGGTCGGTTAATCATTTGATTTTTATCTTAGCGAAGGGGAATGCCGCACCGGTCGGTCGGCCCTCCCTTGCCAAAAATTCATCCCGCGGGAGCCACTATGGAAAAACTACTGATCGTGAATGCCGACGATTTCGGTCTGAGCAAAGGACAGAACTATGGCGTTATCGAGGCGTATCAGCATGGCGTCGTTTCCTCCACCACGGCGATGGTGAACGGCGGTGGCGCGGAGCATGCTGCAGCGCTCAGCCGACAATATCCCGGATTGCCGATCGGGCTGCACTTCGTTTTGACCCATGGCAGGCCGCTGGGCGCCATGCCTTCGCTGGTCAACGAGCGCGGCGAACTGGGCAAATGGCTGTGGCGCCGCGCCGAGGCCGGCGAGCTGCCGCTGGACGAGATTCAGGAAGAGCTGCAGCGCCAGTTCGCGCGGTTCGTGACGCTGTTCGGCAGGCCGCCGACGCACATTGACAGCCACCACCATGTGCATATGCAGCCGCAGATTTATCCGCTGGTGGAGGCGTTCGCGCTGGCGCATGATCTGCCGCTGCGCATCGATCGCGAAGAGGCGAAACGGCGCGACATTGCGTTGCAGACTCCCTGCAGCACCGACGCGTTTGACGCGGGATTCTACGGTGAAATGATTTCCGAAGCCTTGTTCTTGCAGCGGTTGGCGCGCGCCGACGAGCAGGGCGCCGAGTCATTGGAAATGATGTGCCACCCGGCCTTCCTCGACGCGACGATCCTGCAGAGCCAATACTGCCATCCGCGCCTCGCCGAGCTGGATGTGTTGACCGCGGCGACGCTGAAAGCGGCGATCGCCGAACGCGGTTTTCTGCTGGGCTCTTTCCGGGATCTGTAACGCAGCCATTTACAGCATGGCGTGCGCCTTTTTCAGACCGGTGTCTTCTTCCGGATCCGCCCCCTGAGCTGAGGGTTCCGCTTCCTGTTCTTCGGGCTGCGGCTCCTCGACATCGGGCGCCGCTTCCGGCGGCGGCATGGTGTCGTGAATGATCTGCTCATCGAAGGTTGGATTGAGCGCCGGCGACAGCGGCGAGCTGGCGAGGCTGTCCGGCAGCGCAATATGCGGCACCGGCGCGTCCTGCGCCAGCTGCGGTTCCTCTGCTTTGGCCGTCCGGCTCAGGGCTGCCAGCAGCACGCCGCACAGGGCGAAGAAGGCGTACAGAATATTGCCGCCAAGCGGCTCGATCAGCGCGCCGACCGCCAACGGCCCGATGCTGGCACCGACGCCGAACGCCATCAGCAGACAGGCGGCCAGCGAGACGCGGCGCTCCGGCTCGATCAGATCGTTGGCCAGCGCCACCGCCAGCGGGTAGAGCGTAAACTGCAGCATGCTGACGACGAATCCTACCGCCAGCAGCAGCGGAAAATCGATGTGCGGCAGCAGCGCCAGCGGCAGCGCCGCCACGATCAGCAGAATGGCGTTGAGGCGCATCAGCAAGGGGCGGTTATAGCGATCCGACAGCCAACTGAGCGGGAATTGCGCCACCAGCCCGGCGAAGATGGAGAGCGCCATGAACAGGCCGGTTTGCTGAGTGGTTAAGGACTGCAGGCTGGCGTAGACCGGCGCCAGCCCGTAAAACGAGCCCACGACCATGCCGATCACCAGCGTGGTGGCCAGCACCTTGGGAATGGCGCCGACAAAATAACGCAGTTCCATCGGCGCCGGCGACATGTGGCGCGCATTGGTGCGGGTAGTCAGAGCGATCGGCACCAGACAGAGCGCGAAGCACAGCGCGATCACCAGCAGCGTGGCGATGCCCAGATTGCTTTGCAGCATCAGCACGATCTGGCCCAGCGACATGCCGAGATAGGTCGCCGCCATATAGAAGCCGAACACCATGCCGCGCTGGTTGGATTCCGCCTGGTCGTTCAACCAGCTCTCCAGCACCATGTACTGACACATCATGCATAGGCCGATCACCAGGCGCAGCGCGACCCAGGCGGGAATGAACTCCGTCAGGCCGTGGCCCAGCACCGCGGCGGTGATGATGCCGGCGCAGGCCACGTAGGCGCGGATATGCCCGACGCGGGCGATGAGAAAGTGGCCGACCTTGCCGCCGATCACCAGCCCGATGTAGTTGGCGGCGATGATGGCGCCGATCAGCGCGCTGCTGACGTGAATGGAGGTCAGCCGCAGCGAGACGTAGGTAGTGAGCAGGCCTGAGCCCAACAGCAGCAGCAGGGTGGTGGTGTACAACGGCAAAAATACGCCCAACGTTTTTTTCACTCTGTCATCCTAATCTCTTCTGGTGCGCCCTGAGGCCGCTGCCGCAGCATGCCGCCTCCGTGATGTTCCTTGTGCTGGTGCGCCGCCGCTCGATGGGGCGCTTCTTTTGATACTAGCAGCTTGGCCGGGCGCTTAAAACCGCACCTCCTGCGAGGCGCTGCGCATTTCTGCGCGCCAGCCGCCGCGCCGCCTTGATAAATGTTACTATCGGGCGCATATACCTGAATTCGCGAGGGAGGGGTTATGAGTCAAAACCAATTGCGCCGGCTCAGCGTGCTGGCAGGGGAAAAACTGAAGGCGCAGGGCCGCTGGATCACCTGCGCGGAATCCTGCACCGGCGGCGGCATCGCCAAGGCCATTACCGATGTCGCGGGCAGCTCCGCCTATTTCGATCGCGGATTCGTGACCTACAGCAATGCGGCGAAGCATGACCTGCTGGGAGTGAGTGAAGCGACGTTGGCGGCGCATGGCGCGGTCAGCGAAGAGGTGGTGCGCGAGATGGCCATAGGGGCGCTGCGGGCGGCGCAGGCCGATCTGGCGCTGTCGGTGAGCGGCATCGCCGGCCCGGACGGCGGCAGCGCGGAAAAGCCGGTCGGCACCGTGTGGTTCGGCTTCGCCAGCAGCGATGGCCGGGGGCTGTCGCGCAAGATGCAATTCGAGGGCGACCGCGATGCGGTACGGCTGCAGGCGACGATTTTCGCGCTGCAAACCGCCATCGACGAATTTTTGTAAATTAGGCTTGATACTGTATGACCATACAGTATAATTAGTGACATTTCCTGCACAACATACATTCAGTGGCAGTGTGGGGTAACACCGGCATTGCGAAACGAAGGAGCAAAAATGGCTATTGATGAGAACAAGCAAAAGGCGTTAGCTGCGGCACTGGGCCAGATTGAGAAACAGTTCGGCAAAGGCTCCATCATGCGCCTGGGTGAAGACCGCTCCATGGACGTGGAAACCATCTCCACCGGCTCACTGTCACTCGATATCGCTCTGGGCGCCGGCGGCCTGCCGATGGGCCGCATCGTCGAAATCTACGGCCCGGAATCGTCCGGTAAAACCACCCTGACGCTGCAGGTGATCGCCGCCGCGCAGCGCGAAGGCAAAACCTGTGCGTTCATCGATGCCGAGCACGCGCTGGATCCTATCTATGCGAAGAAGCTGGGCGTCGATATCGACAACCTGCTGTGCTCCCAGCCGGACACCGGCGAGCAGGCTCTGGAAATCTGTGATGCGCTGACCCGTTCCGGCGCGGTTGACGTCATCATCGTCGATTCCGTGGCGGCGTTGACGCCGAAGGCGGAAATCGAAGGTGAAATCGGCGATTCGCACATGGGGTTGGCGGCGCGCATGATGAGCCAGGCGATGCGTAAGCTGGCCGGCAACCTGAAAAATGCCAATACCCTGCTGATCTTCATCAACCAGATCCGTATGAAAATTGGTGTGATGTTCGGCAACCCGGAAACCACTACCGGTGGTAACGCTCTGAAGTTCTATGCTTCGGTGCGTCTGGATATCCGTCGTATCGGCGCCATCAAAGAGGGCGACGAAGTGGTGGGCAGCGAAACCCGCGTGAAAGTGGTGAAAAACAAAATCGCTGCGCCGTTCAAACAGGCTGAGTTCCAAATCATGTACGGCGAAGGCATCAACAGCCGTGGCGAGCTGGTCGATCTGGGCGTGAAGCACAAGATGATCGAAAAAGCCGGCGCCTGGTACAGCTATAACGGCGAGAAGATCGGTCAGGGCAAGGCGAACGCCTGTAACTTCCTGAAAGAAAACCCGGCTATCGCCGCCGAGCTGGATAAGAAACTGCGCGACCTGCTGCTGCACAGCGGCGGTGAGCTGGTGGCTGCCTCCGGTGACGACTTCGAAGATGACGAAGCGGAAACCAGCGAGCAGTTTTAATCGCTGAAGATGTGCGCCGCCGTTTATGTGGTGCACATCCCCTGAATTCAGGCTTGAATGATGAATGACTTGCTAAGCCGCGCCATGCGCCTGCTGTCGCAACGCGATCATAGTGAAGCTGAACTGCGCCGCAAACTTGCGGCGCAGCCGTTTGTGGCGAAAGCCCGGTTTGGCGGCAAGGGGCCGCATGCGCCGACATCGTCGCCGCCGGTAGCCGAAGAACCGGTAGATCCCGCGCTGATCGATCAGGTTATCGTCTACTGTTACCAGCACAACTGGCTGGACGATAAGCGTTTCGCCCACAGCTACATCGGCAGCCGCAGCCGCAAAGGTTATGGCGCGCAGCGCATCCGCAGCGAACTGATGCAAAAGGGCGTGGATAAAGCGCTGGTGCAGGACGCGTTGGCGGAATGCGATATCGACTGGTGCGAACAGGCGAAACAGGTGGCGCAGCGAAAATTTGGCGATACGTTGCCAACCGACTGGAAAGAGAAAGCCAAAGTGCAGCGTTATCTGCTCTATCGCGGCTTCTTCCAAGAAGAAATTCAGTCAATTTACCGTGATTTTGCGCAATGAGCGCACACGGGGTTTTACTTCCCTCTGAAGAAAATTTATCTTATCCCCACTTTTTGTTCGTGAGCTGGTTGTCATCGTCGGGATGACGCGCCACCGGCTCACGTGTCGTTATTCTAGCCTTTCCAGGAAAATTATGAGCAAGAGCACCGCTGAGATCCGTCAAGCGTTTCTCGATTTCTTTCATAGTAAGGGTCATCAGGTTGTAGCAAGCAGCTCCCTGGTGCCTAACAATGATCCGACATTGCTGTTTACCAATGCCGGCATGAACCAATTTAAGGATGTTTTCCTGGGGCTCGACAAACGCGCCTATTCCCGCGCCACCACCTCGCAGCGCTGCGTGCGCGCAGGCGGCAAGCACAACGACCTGGAAAACGTCGGTTATACCGCTCGTCACCACACCTTCTTTGAAATGCTGGGCAACTTCAGCTTCGGCGATTACTTCAAGCACGATGCTATCAGCTACGCGTGGGAACTGCTGACCGGTGAAAACTGGTTCAACCTGCCGAAAGAGAGACTGTGGGTCACCGTGTATGAAACCGATGACGAAGCATTCGACATCTGGCAGAAGCAAATCGGCGTACCGGCCGAGCGCATTATCCGCATCGGCGATAACAAGGGCGCGCCTTTCGCTTCAGATAACTTCTGGCAGATGGGTGATACCGGCCCATGCGGCCCGTGCACCGAGATTTTCTACGATCACGGCGATCACATCTGGGGCGGCCCTCCGGGCAGCCCGGAAGAAGACGGCGACCGCTACATCGAGATCTGGAACATCGTTTTCATGCAGTTCAACCGTCAGTCCGACGGCACCATGCTGCCGCTGCCGAAGCCTTCGGTGGATACCGGTATGGGTCTGGAGCGTATCGCGGCGGTGTTGCAGCATGTGAACTCCAACTATGAGATCGATCTGTTCCGCACCCTGATCGCCGCCGTGGCGAAAGTGACCGGCGCGACCGATCTGGATAACAAATCCCTGCGCGTTATCGCCGACCACATTCGTTCCTGCGCCTTCCTGGTGTCGGACGGTGTGATCCCGTCTAACGAAAACCGCGGCTACGTGCTGCGCCGCATCATTCGTCGCGCGATCCGTCATGGCAACATGCTGGGCGCGAAAGACACCTTCTTCTACAAGCTGGTGGCGCCGCTGATCGAAGTGATGGGCCCGGCGGCCGACGAGCTGAAACGCCAGCAATCGCTGGTGGAGCAGGTGCTGAAAACCGAAGAAGAACAGTTTGCCCGCACGCTGGAGCGTGGCCTGGCGCTGTTGGACGAAGAGCTGGCCAAGCTGCAGGGCGATACCCTGGACGGCGAGACCGCTTTTCGTCTGTACGACACCTACGGCTTCCCGGTGGATCTGACCGCAGACGTCTGCCGCGAGCGCGGTCTGAAAGTCGACGAAGCGGGCTTTGAAGAAGCGATGGAAGCGCAGCGCCGCCGCGCGCGCGAATCCAGCGGTTTCGGCGCCGACTACAACAGCCTGATCCGTGTGGACGGCAGCAGCCAGTTCAGCGGCTATGATCATGACGAGCAGCAGGCGACGGTGATCGCGCTGTTCCGTGACGGCCAGCCGGTCGAGCAGATCAACGCCGGCGAAGAGGCGGTGGTGGTGCTGGACGAGACGCCGTTCTACGGTGAATCCGGCGGCCAGGTCGGCGATAAAGGCGTGCTGAAAGCCGCCGGCGCCGAGTTTGTGGTCAACGACACCCAGAAATACGGTCAGGCTATCGGCCATCAAGGCAAGCTGGCGCAAGGTTCGCTGAAGCTGAACGATCGCGTGGACGCGCAGATCGACACTGAGCGCCGCAACAGCATCCGTCTGAACCACTCCGCGACCCACCTGCTACACGCCGCGCTGCGCCAAACGTTGGGCGAGCACGTTGCGCAGAAAGGCTCTCTGGTTAACGACAAATACCTGCGCTTCGACTTCTCGCATTTTGAAGCGATGAAGCCGGAACAAATTCGTGCGGTGGAAGATCTGGTTAACCAGCAGGTGCGTCGTAACCTGCCGGTGCAGACCGAGCTGATGGCGTTGGAAGACGCGAAAGAGAAGGGCGCAATGGCGCTGTTCGGTGAGAAGTACGACGACAACGTGCGCGTGCTGACCATGGGCGACTTCTCCACCGAGCTGTGCGGCGGCACCCACGCCAGCCGCACCGGCGATATCGGCCTGTTCCGCATTCTGAGCGAATCGGGCACCGCGGCGGGCATCCGCCGTATTGAAGCGGTGACCGGCGCTGGCGCTATCGCTACGCTGCATCAGCAAAGCGATTTGTTGCAAGACGTTGCTCAATTGGTGAAGGGCGACAGCAACAACCTGACCGATAAAGTGCGCTCGGTGCTCGATCGCACGCGCGTGCTGGAAAAAGAACTGCAGCAACTGAAAGATCAGCAGGCGGCGCAGGAAAGCGCGTCGCTGTCCAGCCAGGCGAAAGTGGTTAACGGCGTGAAGCTGTTGGTCAGCCAGTTGGACAATGTCGAAGCCAAAATGCTGCGCACCATGGTGGATGACCTGAAAAATCAATTGGGTTCGGCCATTATCGTGTTGGCGACGACGGCTGATGACAAAGTCAGCCTGGTCGCAGGCGTGACCAAGGATCTGACTGACCGCGTGAAAGCCGGCGAGTTGATCGGCAACGTGGCGCAGCAGGTCGGCGGCAAGGGCGGTGGTCGCCCTGATATGGCGATGGCGGGGGGGACGGATATCAACGCCCTGCCAGCGGCGTTAAACAGCGTAGAAGCCTGGGTGGCCTCAAAGCTGTGAACATAAATAAATAGCACGGACAAACGCCATAATACTTTGTTGATTATGGCGTTTTCATACTGTGCTAACACAATTTAGTTACAATTGCGGGAACAAAGTTTTTCTGGTCGGCTAAACTTACCATTATCTGAGGTGGGACCAAGTCTGCTTACACTTATTGTGGATTGCGCGGCTTACGTTTTCACCACATATGATGGATAATGACGGGGAAACTGAGAGACCCGACTCTTTTAATCTTTCAAGGAGCAAAGAATGTTAATTCTGACTCGTCGAGTTGGTGAAACCCTCATGATTGGCGATGAGGTTACGGTCACTGTGCTAGGGGTAAAAGGCAACCAGGTGCGTATTGGTGTGAACGCCCCCAAAGAGGTTTCAGTTCACCGTGAAGAAATCTATCAGCGCATTCAGGCAGAGAAGTCTCAGCAGACGACTTACTGATTCCGAAGCAGCGTCTCGTTGCCAGACGAGACGCTACTGCATCGTTTTACCCACTTCTTTCGTTCTCCCCTCTCTTTTTCGTGATTATTTTCCCGGTTAGTTTCCTGCTTTATTGCTGCAGACGTTGCGGTTGCCTGTTGATAAAACGCCCTTTTTGCCGTGAAATCGCCCATGTTGGGTGCGAATTGTGCAAACGCGCATGAGTTGGGAAAAATTGTTTGACTTAAAAGTCGGAGAAAGTAATATGTGCGCCACGCAGTGCCGATGAGCTTCTCCAAAGCAAGTTAGGCACAATTCGAAAGAAGCGTATGGTGAGGTGGCCGAGAGGCTGAAGGCGCTCCCCTGCTAAGGGAGTATGCGGTCAAAAGCTGCATCCGGGGTTCGAATCCCCGCCTCACCGCCATTTGCATCCGTAGCTCAGCTGGATAGAGTACTCGGCTACGAACCGAGCGGTCGGAGGTTCGAATCCTCCCGGATGCACCATATTTTGCAGTATGGTGGGGTAGTAACAACGTACCATACGGTATCAAAAAAGAATTCCTGTGCATCCGTAGCTCAGCTGGATAGAGTACTCGGCTACGAACCGAGCGGTCGGAGGTTCGAATCCTCCCGGATGCACCATTCTTAATCTCACTCGTCGCGAAGAGCAATCTCCAAGCGGGTGGAAGAAAAGAAAGTGTTACCAGGGAGGATAACGTTGCTTAAGCAACGGCCGCAGGGTGAGGCGCTAGCGCCGAATCATCCTCCCGGATGCACCATTCTTCAAGTCTGGCTTTATTAGCAAAGCCGGCACGCGGTAAAAATAGTAATGCATCCGTAGCTCAGCTGGATAGAGTACTCGGCTACGAACCGAGCGGTCGGAGGTTCGAATCCTCCCGGATGCACCATCTAAGAGAAGCCCGCCTTAGCGGGTTTTTGCTTTTCTGTTATTCGTGAAACAGGCAAGCGGCAAAAACAGTCATGCATCCGTAGCTCAGCTGGATAGAGTACTCGGCTACGAACCGAGCGGTCGGAGGTTCGAATCCTCCCGGATGCACCATGTTTAACCTCCCGTATCGCGAAGAGAAATCGTCATGCGGGTGGTAAAAAGAAAGTGTCCTTGGGGAGGATAACGTTGCTTTAGCAACGGCCCGCAGGGTGAGGCGTTGGCGCCGAATCATCCTCCCGGATGCACCATCTAAGAGAAACCCGCTTTGGCGGGTTTTTCGCTTTTCAGCATTTAGCCATTCTCTCTTCACCCCTTTCCTTCTTTGCATCCGATCGATCACAGCACATTCCGCTATGACGCAGTCAGCGACAACCCAACGGCTTTACGCTAAAGTAGTTTTCTTTCCTCAACGATCATGGAGTAACGATGTACGACCGCTACCAGGGTCTTATTTTCGACATGGACGGCACGATTCTGGACACTGAGCCAACGCACCGTAAAGCGTGGCGCGAAGTGCTGTCCCGTTATGGCATGACGTTTGATGAAGCGGCCATGGTGGCGCTGAGCGGTTCACCGACCTGGCGCATCGCTCAGGCGATTATCGCCAGCCATCAGGCCGATCTCGATCCCCATCACCTGGCGGCGGAGAAAACGCGCGCGGTGGAAGCGATGCTGCTGGATAGCGTGCGTCCATTGCCATTGATCGAGGTGGTGAAGTCCTATCACGGCCGCCGTCCGATGGCGGTCGGCACCGGCAGCGAGCACCGCATGGCGGAAATGCTGCTGCGTCATCTCGGCCTGTTCAACTGCTTCGACGCGATCGTCGGTGCGGACGATGTACAGCGCCATAAACCGGAGCCGGATACCTTCCTGCGCTGTGCCGAACTGATCGGCGTGCCGCCGGAAAAATGCGTGGTGTTTGAAGACGCCGAGTTTGGCATTCAGGCGGCAAAAAATGCCGGCATGGCTGTGGTAGACGTTCGTACGCTGTGAGTAGTACGCTAGCCGTAATATCGTTATTTGGCAGCAGCTTCCTCAGTGCGACGCTGCTGCCGGGAAATTCAGAAATCGTTCTGGTCGCCTTGCTGACCCAGAGTCGCGTCTCGCCGGAGTTGCTGGTGCTGGCCGCGACCCTGGGCAACACTCTTGGCGGGTTGACCAATGTCATTATCGGGCGCCTGTTACCGGCGTTGAAACCACAGCGGGGGCTGGCAACGGCGCTCGGGTGGCTGCAACGCTTTGGCCCGGCTGCGCTGTTGCTCAGCTGGGTGCCGGTGGTGGGCGATTTGTTGTGCGTGTTGGCAGGTTGGCTGCGCATGCCCTGGGGCTCTGTCGCGCTGTTTCTGTGTATCGGAAAGGCGCTGCGTTACATCGTTTTGGCTATGATAACGGTACAGGGCATCGCCTGGTGGCAGTAACCAAGTGAATATAACTCAATATTCTCTCGGGTGCGGATTCAGTATGCTTACGAGTTATTGTTTTTAGAAGCGGGAGGTCAATTTGATCCCGGACGTATCACAGGCGCTTTCTTGGTTGGAAGCCCATCCCCAGGCATTAAAAGGCATTCGTCGCGGCATCGAGCGTGAAACGCTGCGAGTCACGCCGAACGGCACCTTGGCGACCACCGGGCATCCGGAAAAGCTGGGGGCGGCATTGACGCACCACTGGATCACCACGGATTTCGCCGAGGCGCTGTTAGAGTTCATTACGCCGGTTGATGACAATATCGATCACTTGCTGACGTTCCTGCGCGATATTCATCGCTACGTGGCGCGCAACATTGGCGATGAGCGCATGTGGCCGCTCAGCATGCCGTGCTTTATCGAAGCCGAGCAGGACATCGAGCTGGCGCAGTTCGGTTCGTCGAACATCGGCCGCATGAAGACGCTGTACCGTGAAGGGCTGAAGAATCGCTATGGCGCGCTGATGCAGACCATTTCCGGCGTGCACTACAACTTCTCGCTGCCGTTGGAGTTTTGGCAGGCCTGGGCCGGCGTGCAGGACGCAGAAAGCGGTAAAGAGCAGATCTCGGCCGGTTATTTCCGCCTGATCCGCAACTATTACCGTTTCGGCTGGGTGATCCCGTATCTGTTCGGCGCATCGCCGGCCATTTGTTCTTCGTTCCTCAAAGGGCGCGAGACCAATCTGCCGTTCGAGCGCACCGAGCAGGGGATGTGCTACCTGCCGTACGCCACTTCGCTGCGCCTGAGCGACTTGGGTTATACCAATAAATCGCAGAGTAATCTGGGCATCACCTTCAACGATCTGCACAGCTATGTGGCCGGTTTGAAGCGGGCGATCGCCACGCCTTCCGAAGAGTTCGCCAAGCTGGGCGTGAAAGAGGGCGATCGCTACCTGCAGCTGAACAGCAACGTTCTGCAAATCGAGAACGAGCTGTATGCGCCGATCCGGCCAAAGCGCGTGACCCAAAGCGGCGAGACGCCGTCGGACGCGCTGCTGCGCGGCGGTATCGAATACATTGAAGTGCGTTCGCTGGACATCAACCCATTCTCGCCGATCGGCGTGGATGCGGTGCAGGCGCGTTTCCTGGATCTGTTCCTGGTGTGGTGCGCGCTGGCGGATGCACCGGAGATGAGCAGCGATGAGCTGCTGTGCACGCGCAAGAACTGGAACCGGGTGATCCTCGAAGGGCGCAAGCCGGGCCAGACCATCGGCATCGGCTGTGGCGCCAGCCATGAGCCGCTGGAGAAAGTCGGCAAGGCGCTGTTCGCCGATCTGCGCCGGGTGGCGGAAGTGCTGGACGGCGAAGCCGGCGATCGTCAATACCAGCAGGTGTGCGATGAGCTGGTCGCCGCGTTTGACGATCCCGAGTTGACCTTCTCCGCGCGCATTCTCAAGGCCATGAAGGCGGAAGGCACCGGGCGCGTCGGTTTGCAGCTGGCGGAGCAGTATCGCCAGACATTGCTGGAAGAACCGTTGGAAATCCTGAACGAAGCCGAGCTGGATAAAGAGCGAGAAGCCTCGTGGCAGCGTCAACGCGACATAGAAGCCAATGATACGCTAAGCTTTGAAGCGTTCCTGAAGCAAAACGGCGGAAGCTGAAAAAGAAAAAGGCCACATCAATGTGGCCAAATATGCATCTCTGATGACAGGGATGATGATAACAAATGCGCGTCTTTCACATACTCAGACTCGCAGGGTTGGAAAAGGTTTCCCGGTTAGGAAAAAAAGTTTCGAAATAAATGCTCTTTTACGAGGAGGTAGCGAAATGCCATTGCTGGATAGCTTTACCGTCGATCATACCCGTATGGCAGCTCCGGCTGTCCGCGTTGCAAAAACCATGAAAACGCCTCATGGCGATACCATCACGGTGTTTGATCTGCGCTTTTGCCGCCCGAACCTGGAAGTGATGCCCGAGCGCGGCATTCACACGCTGGAGCACCTGTTCGCCGGCTTTATGCGTGACCACCTGAACGGCCAGGGCGTGGAAATTATCGACATCTCCCCGATGGGCTGTCGCACCGGTTTCTACATGAGCCTGATCGGCGTGCCGGAAGAGCAGCGCGTTGCCGATGCCTGGAAAGCGGCGATGGCCGACGTGCTGAAAGTGACCGACCAGCGCAAGATCCCTGAGCTTAACGAGTACCAGTGCGGCACCTACCATATGCACTCGCTGGAAGAAGCGCAGGAAATCGCCAAGCACATTCTGGATCACGGCGTGGTGGTGAACCACAATGACGAGCTGGCGCTGCCGAAAGAGAAGCTGCAGGAACTGCATATCTAGTCGTGCGTGGCCCGCAAAATAAAAAAAGACGCGATTTCGCGTCTTTTTTACGTTCTGGCCGAGGGCTAATGATGGCCGACGCTGGACTGCAGCGAGGTGATCGGCGTGACCCGCACCTGTTTAATCATGTTGCCCTGCACGTCGAGGATGTCGATATCGTAATGACCGATGCGCACCCGGGTGCCGATTTCGGGGATCTCTTCCAGCTCTTCCAGCAGCATGCCGTTGACGGTACGGGCTTCATTGGCCGGCAAGGTCCAGTTGAAGGCCTTGTTCAGCTCGCGCACGTTGGCGGTGCCGTCGATCAAGACCGAACCGTCGCTCTGCGGCGTGACTTCTTCCGCCAGCGTGGGTGACATCGAGGTGGTGAAATCGCCCACGATCTCCTCGAGGATGTCTTCCACCGTGACCAGGCCCTGAATGTCGCCGTACTCGTCGACCACGATGCCGACCTTCTCTTTGTTGCGCTGGAATTTCACCAGCTGCACGTTGAGCGGCGTGCCTTCCGGAACGAAATAGATCTCATCGGCGGCGCGCAGCAGGTTCTCTTTGTTGAACTCTTTTTTCTCGGTCATCAGGCGGTAGGCTTCGCGCACGCGCAGCATGCCGATCGCATCGTCCAGCGAGCTGCGATACAGCACGATGCGGCCGTGCGGCGAGTGGGTCAGCTGGCGCATGATCGACTTCCAGTCGTCGTTGACGTCGATGCCGACGATCTCGGTGCGCGGCACCATGATGTCGTTGACCGTCACCTTTTCCAGATCCAGCACCGAGATCAGCATGTCCTGATTGCGGCGGGAGATCTGCGACTGGGATTCGCGCACGATGGTGCGCAGCTCATCCTTGCTGACGGCGTCGCTGATGCGCACGTTGGTGCGAATGCCGAACAGGCGCAAGGTCAGGCTGGTGATGCCGTTGAGCAGCCAGACCAGCGGGAACATCACCTTTTGCAACGGGGCCAGCAGGACGCTGCTGGGGAAGGCGATGCGTTCCGGATAGAGTGCGGCGAAGGTCTTCGGCAGCACTTCGGCGAACAGCAGCACGGCGAAAGTCAGTATGCCGGTCGCAATCGCCACGCCGAGATCGCCATACAGCCGCATGCCGACGATGGTCGCCAGCGCCGAAGCGAGGATGTTGACCAGGTTGTTGCCGATCAGCACCAGGCCGATCAGCCGATCCGGTTTTTGCAGCAGCTTCTCGACCCGACGCGCCGAGCGGTTGCCCTGTTTGGACAGGTGACGCAGGCGATAACGGTTGAGCGTCATCATGCCGGTTTCGGAGGCGGAGAAGTAAGCGGAGACCACGATCATGATCACCAGGATAATGATGAGGGTCCCCGTCGACACATGCTCCAATGCAGTATTCCTTATAGAGAGGGAGAATTGAGCCAGGCTGGCCTAGCGCACCATCACCTGCTGAATCAGACGGCTGCCGAAGTAGGCGAGCGTCAGCAGGAAGGCGCCGGCGAAGCTGAACCAGACGACGCGGCGGCCGCGCCAGCCCTCATGGTAGTGGCCCCACAACAGCACGATATACACGAACCAGGCCATGATCGACAGCACGGCTTTATGCACGTTCTCTTTGCTGAACAGATTATCCATGTACAGCAGGCCGGTGCACAGGGTGAGCGTCAGCAGCACCACGCCGATCTGGGTGATATGGAACATCTTGCGCTCAATGCTCATCAGCGGCGGCATGTCGGCGCTGAAGGTCAGCTTCTTGTTTTTCAACAGGTAGTCGAGCCAGGCGAGCTGCAAGGCATAGAGCGCGGCGATGATCAGGGTGGCGTAAGAGAACAGCGCCAGGCCGATATGCACCATCAGTTCCGGGCTGGCCTCCAGGTGAGTGATGAACTCGCCGGGCATAAAGCTGGCGAAGGCCAGGTTGATCATCGCGAAGCTGTAGACGATTGGCAGCAGGAACCAGCCGCGATCGCGCGAAGCGACGAAGGTCATCACGGAGCAGATGATCAGGCTGACGATGGAACCAATGTTCAGCAGGCTGAGATTCTGCCCGGCGCTGACGTCAAAGATGCGCTGCTGCAGCGCGATGGCGTGGCAAATCAGCGCCACCACCGCCGAGACGAGGGCAAGCCGACGGTATGCGCTGTTCTTCCGCAACAAACTGGGAATGATCAGTCCAAGGCTGAGCAGGTAGGCCATCAAAGCCACAATGGAGAAAACTGGCATAGCGTTTAATTTTGCTTCGGCGTGGTTAATTGGAGTGTCAGTATAACGTTGCGCGCGTTTCACTCCAACCTATCTCCAACGCTGAGGCAGAGATCCTGCTCGCTTCGTGTTATCATCGGCGCAATTGTGTCGCCGGAGCGGCCTGTCATTACACGTTGAGCATGAGACGATGTTTGAAAATTTAACCGATCGATTGTCGCGCACGTTGCGCAATATCAGCGGCCGCGGGCGGCTGACCGAAGAAAATATCAAGGAAACCCTGCGTGAAGTGCGTATGGCATTGCTGGAAGCGGACGTTGCGCTGCCGGTGGTGCGCGACTTCATCAACCGCGTCAAAGAGAGCGCGGTTGGCCATGAAGTCAACAAGAGCCTGACGCCGGGGCAGGAATTCGTCAAGATCGTCAAGGGCGAGCTGATCGCCGCGATGGGCGAAGTCAACACCGAGCTGAATCTGGCGGCTCAGCCGCCGGCCGTGGTGCTGATGGCGGGCCTGCAGGGCGCCGGTAAAACCACCAGCGTCGGTAAGCTCGGCAAGTTCCTGAAAGAAAAACAGAAGAAGAAAGTGTTGGTGGTTTCCGCGGACGTTTATCGCCCGGCGGCGATCAAACAGCTGGAAACGCTGGCGGAAGGTGTCGGCATCGATTTCTTCCCGTCCGACGTCAAAGAAAAACCGATCGACATCGTCAACCGCGCGTTGCAGCAGGCCAAGCTGAAGTTCTATGACGTACTGATCGTCGATACCGCCGGCCGTCTGCACGTTGACGAAGCGATGATGGACGAGATCAAACAGGTGCACGCGGCCATCAAGCCGGTGGAAACCCTGTTCGTGGTCGACGCCATGACCGGCCAGGACGCCGCCAATACCGCCAAGGCGTTTAACGAAGCGCTGCCGCTGACCGGCGTGGTGCTGACCAAGGTCGACGGCGATGCGCGCGGCGGTGCGGCGTTGTCCATCCGCCACATCACCGGCAAGCCGATCAAGTTCCTCGGCGTCGGCGAGAAGACCGAAGCGCTGGAGCCGTTCTATCCGGATCGCGTGGCGTCACGCATCCTGGGCATGGGCGACGTGCTGTCGCTGATCGAAGATATCGAAAGCAAGGTCGACCGCGAGCAGGCGGAGAAACTGGCCAACAAGCTGAAGAAGGGCGACGGTTTCGATCTGACCGACTTCCTGGAGCAGCTCAAGCAGATGCGCAACATGGGCGGCATGGCCAATATGCTGAGCAAGCTGCCGGGCGCGGGCCAGCTGCCGGATAACGTCAAGTCGCAGATGGACGACAAAGTGTTGGTGCGCATGGAGGCGATCATCAACTCGATGACGCTGAAAGAGCGTGCCAAACCGGAAATCATCAAGGGCTCGCGCAAGCGCCGCATCGCGATGGGGGCCGGCATGCAGGTGCAGGACGTCAACCGCTTGCTGAAGCAGTTCGACGAAATGCAGCGTATGATGAAGAAGATGAAGAAAGGCGGTATGGCGAAGATGATGCGCGGCATGAAAGGTATGATGCCGCCGGGCTTCCCTGGCCGCTGACGGGCCTCCGCACGCCGAGTGCGGGCGCTTTCAGCATTCGCCGTTCGCGGTGAAAACCGCCCGAAATTTGACAGGCTGCAAAAGTTGTCCCCTGCGATCGACGCTTTAGATTGCTTTTTGCGCCAAAATGAGTAAAATTTTCGGGCTTTTTATATTGCAACCGGGCCCCGTCCCTCAATGGGGCCCGGCTGTTTTATTAACTAAAGAGGATGTTATGGTAACAATTCGTTTGGCACGTGGCGGCGCTAAAAAGCGTCCGTTCTATCAAGTAGTAGTGACCGACAGCCGCAACGCTCGTGATGGTCGTTTCATCGAGCGCGTAGGCTTCTTCAACCCGATCGCTTCCGGTCAGGCTGAAGCACTGCGTCTGGACCTGGACCGCATCGAGCACTGGGTTGGTCTGGGTGCAACCGTTTCTGATCGCGTTCACGCGCTGATCAAAGACGCTAAGAAAGCAGCTTAATCTGTCGCGGTGGTGGCAATGAGCAAGCAACTCAAACCGGTAGCGCCTAAGCAGCCGATTGTACTCGGTAAAATGGGGTCCGCTTACGGCATTCGTGGTTGGCTCAGAGTGTTTTCATCCACCGAGAACGCCGAAAGCATTTTTGACTATCAGCCGTGGTTTATCCAGCAGGCGGGTCAGTGGCAGCATATCGAGTTGGAAGACTGGAAGCGCCACAGTCAGGATCTGATCATCAAAGTCAAAGGCATTGACGATCGGGACGCGGCGAATCTGCTGACTAATCGCGAGATTATGGTGGATTCTGAGCAACTTCCTCCGCTGGAGGGTGACGATTACTACTGGAAAGACCTGATGGGCTGCCAGGTAGTCACCACCGCCGGCTACGAGCTGGGTAAAGTCATCGATATGATGGAAACCGGCTCGAATGATGTGATGGTTGTGAAAGCGAACCTGAAAGATGCGTTCGGCATGAAGGAGCGGTTGATTCCGTTTCTTCATGGGCAGGTTATCAAGAAAGTCGATCTCACTGCCCGCGTGATTGAGGCAGATTGGGATCCTGGTTTTTGACCCCCGGATCAAACGGTCGAAGCAAGTGGAATAACGGTAAGGGGATTGGCTTGTGTTCATCGGTATTGTAAGCCTGTTTCCTGAGATGTTCCGCGCTATCACCGATTACGGGGTGACTGGCCGGGCAGTAAAAAATGGCCTGCTGAGCGTGCAGTGTTGGAGTCCGCGCGACTTCACCTACGACCGGCATCGTACCGTGGACGATCGCCCTTACGGCGGCGGCCCGGGAATGCTGATGATGGTGCAACCTTTACGGGAAGCCATTCATGCGGCGAAAGCAGCGGCAGGCGAGGGAGCAAAGGTGATTTATCTGTCACCTCAGGGGCGCAAGCTGGATCAAACCGGCGTGTGCGAACTGGCGGCCAATCAGAAGATGATTCTGGTGTGCGGCCGTTACGAAGGGATAGACGAGCGCGTAATCCAAACCGAAATTGACGAAGAATGGTCAATCGGCGATTACGTTCTCAGCGGCGGGGAACTGCCGGCGATGACCCTGATTGATTCAGTCGCCCGTTTCATACCGGGTGTGCTGGGCCATCAGGCCTCAGCGGAGGAAGACTCTTTCGCCGATGGATTGCTGGACTGCCCGCACTATACCCGCCCCGAGGTGTTGGAAGGAATGGAAGTACCGTCGGTTCTGCTGTCGGGCAACCATGCCGAGATACGTCGCTGGCGCTTAAAGCAGTCGCTGGGCCGAACCTGGCTTAGAAGACCTGAACTTCTAGAAAGCCTAGCTCTGACTGACGAGCAAGCGGTGTTGCTGGCTGAGTTCCAACGGGAACATCAGACCAGGCAACAGGACTATGAAGGAAACGTCTGACATCAGACGGGACCGATATATCAGTTTACCTAGGGTAAGAGACATATTATGAGCAACATTATTAAGCAACTTGAACAAGAGCAGATGAAACAAGACGTACCTGCATTCCGTCCGGGTGATTCCGTGGAAGTGAAGGTATGGGTCGTTGAAGGTAGCAAAAAACGTCTGCAGGCATTCGAGGGCGTGGTTATCGCTATCCGTAACCGCGGTCTGCACTCTGCATTCACTGTTCGTAAGATTTCCAACGGCGAAGGTGTTGAGCGCGTATTCCAGACTCACTCCCCAGTAATCGACAGCATTACTGTTAAACGTCGTGGTGCCGTTCGTAAAGCTAAACTGTACTACCTGCGTGAACGTACTGGTAAGGCTGCTCGTATCAAAGAGCGTCTGAACCGCGTTAACTAACGCTGCATCCAAAAGTTAATAGTTATCAGGGGTTGGCTTATGCCAACCCCTTTTTTTATCTTAAAACCTCGACAGGTTGCATTTGCGAGATTTCGTCTGCGCACCGCCAACATAATAAAGCCTGCATAAGCAGGCTTTTTGCATTACAGCGCCGCGGCGCTTTGTTTCTGCTGACTCTCCGGCGGGTGAGGCTGCGCCGGGATAATGGCATCGCCAGGTTTGACGATCACCCGCGCGACGGACTCGTGCGTGGCGAACGTGCAGCTGCAATTGATGTTGCGGCATTGATGGTAACGCTCTTTGGTCGACTCGCTCAGATAGCGGCTGGAGCGAGTGTGGGCCACGTGACCGCATAATGGACAGTGCATCATAGTTGAATCCCTCGTTCTGCTACATCAGGTTATATGACTTATAATAGCTCATTAACTCGCAAAAGCAAGATTAAGATGCAAATGAATTATCACCCCTCCGTGATTGCAAACTCCATGCGTTGAGTCAGTACATCTAATGCGAGGCTGGTGGAGAAACCTCGATCATTAAGCGTGTGAACGACTTGACTAATGATCCAAGGTTGTCTGTCGATAACCTCTTTGAATCCACTTAGGTGGATCGGCGTTTCTGGACTGAGATCAGGCCGGCCGACGGCGAGGTTTATGGAAAATTGCACATTCCCTTGTTGAATGTTTGCCCACCTCGCTTTTGCCGCACGCATTGCGCTTTCTTTGTTCGCGTAGAGCGTCGGCAGGGTAAAAACGTTATTGCTTTCACCTGCCAGATAGCTTGAAGCCGCATTTTCATCTGTGGTATTCCCTTCCTCACGTTGTACTGTCATCTGTTGTTGCCTGGCATGCTGAATATCTTGCCATTTGGCAATAACGCCGGTGTAAGCGTTTCGATCGGCCACATTGAAGTAGTGCTGGTCGCCATCGCTGCGTTCCAAAGTCAGTGACGGCAGAGGTTTGCCCGAGATGCTTAGACCGGAACCTGGGACCAGAAACAGCAGGCGTTCATTTTTAATGGCGGCGACGGCACCATTCATGGTCGCCAGCCGGGTAAGAAAGGCGACATCCGTTTCCTGAGACTGATCTATATGCGTGATTTTGATCTCTGCCAGTCCTGCCGCCAGCGTATGCCCCATCCGGTTACGGTTGGCCACTTCGTTGACGATGTCACCAAGGGTGCGATCGTGATAGGAATGATCTCGCGCCACGTTCATCGAGTTTCGAAAGTCGACGCTGCGGGCCCGAATGACGAGTTTATCCGGTGCGCCACGATGTTCGATTTCATCAACGATAAACTTGCCTTTGTCGATCAAGGCTTGTCCTTTCCAGCCGAGCTTCACGGTGAGCGTTTGGCCGCGTTTGGGCATGGCGATTTGCCCATCCGCATCGTCGAGCTCAAGATCCAATCGATCCGCGGTAAAACCGCGATTATCGGTTAACGTCAATGAGAGCAGACGGTGGCGGAAAGCCTCCGTGATGTCCGCTTGCTGTAAAAACAGGGCATAGTCTGGCGCAATGAGCGCGCCAATAGGGACGGGGGTTTGCGTGATCACGGCAGCATCTCCCCGAGCCGCGCCGCAGCCTGACCTGCTTTATCGGCAAGGTCAGAGGCTTGTTGGCGCAGATCGCCGAACATGGCGATCAGCGATTCATCAACGCGCATCAGATTGATCGTAAACTCTATCTGTCGCGCGCTGCCGTTCGAGAAAAGCTGGGTTTTCGTGTCGACTATGCTTTCAATGACATACATCCCATGAATAGTTCCATTGCCCTCGATCAGCGGCCAGGCTCTGCCTTGGGCAGCCATGAGCTGAAGCGCCATCAATGATAATGTCCCTCCGGTTACTTCCGGTACCAAGACTCCCGTCAGCGTTATTTTCTCATTGTCTACTCCCAGAAACTGCGCGGCAGGGCGCTGGCCGATGCGCGGCAGGGTCGGCCAGCGGTAATTGGCGCTGCGTTGCATGCTTTGATAAGGCACGGTTTTCAACATAAAAACAAACATGCCGAGGGTCAGCATCATCATATTTCTCCTATTCGCGAGATTAACTCATCCGACTGCGGGCGTTTGCCGCTTGGCGATGAGCAAGCAATTCAAATTGCCGCGCGACTTCGCGGCCGATGTCTTGTTCATTCTGACCGGCGCCGGCAGTGATGTTGATAGTGACCGACGGAACCTGGATTTGGGTTACCGGCGAACCTGCTACCGGTGAGGCCGGCATTACAGGCGCGCTGAGCGACAGTAAAGCCGCCGACATGGCGGCCGTATGGCGGCGGCCGGTCACTTGAACGGGGCCGCTGACCAACTCAGGACCGTTTTCACCTACAATGCCGAATTGTCCGGCAGGAATGTCTCCCCCGCGATCGAACTTGCCGGCAAACCAGGCGCTGCCGTTTTCGGCATTGCCAGAGGTGCCGCTCTTATCGCCAAATTGCATCCAGTCGGGAAGATATTCGGTCAATGAAGTCAGTTGTTTTATCCAGCCATCAATGGTGTCTGAAATGTAATTCTTCAGCGCCTCACACCCTGCCGATATCTGCTCCCAAAGGTGGCTAAAGAAGGGGCCGACCTTGTCCCAGTTTTCAATCAGGGTGAAAGCGGCAAGCGCAACCAGGCCGACAATGGCCAGCAGCGGGTTGGCCATCGCTATACGCCCCAGCCACATCATGGCTTGCCCGGCCTTTAGGATCGCGCCGCTGATAATAGAGAACCCTGAGAGTACCTGGGTGGCGACCAGGCTGACGCCGCTGAGGCCGCCGAGCAATAACGTGAGCCCACCGGCGACCTGCAGCAAGGTGCCGGCTAACGCCGGATTATTGGTTATCCAGGTATTCAGTTTTACCAGCCACTCTGTCGCCGTTTGGGTCAGTTCCCGCAGGGCTGCGTTTTGGCCGGTAAACAAGTTGATTCTCAGGCTATCCCATGAGGCAAAAAGCTTTTGGATATCACCCTCTATATTGTCGCCTTTGACGGTGACCAAGTGCTGCGCTGAGCCGGCAACCTGGTTGGCCTGGAGTTTTTCTCTGCCCAAAGGCGCAATCTGTTGCGCCGCACTGAAGATATCGGCACCTGTTGTGGCTTTACTTTTCATGGCTGCACCAACGGCCCGAACATCCATGCCATATTGATTGCTGGCCAGCGCCAATACATCGGCAATACGATCGAATTGATCGGGGCCCAGATTGAAGCTGCGCTGCATTTCCGTCATCGTTGCGACGATTTCGTTGACGCTGCTGCCCGTCGCAGCGGAGAGTGTCAGTGCGGCGGGCGAAGCCGTTAAAATTTCCTTGGCATTCAACCCTTGTTTTGCCAGCGCTGTTTGCGCTTGTAGGGCTTGATCCGGGGTATAACCGGATT
Source organism: Serratia ureilytica (assembly GCF_017309605.1). Taxonomy (NCBI): domain Bacteria; kingdom Pseudomonadati; phylum Pseudomonadota; class Gammaproteobacteria; order Enterobacterales; family Yersiniaceae; genus Serratia; species Serratia ureilytica. The sequence goes on along the minus strand of NZ_CP071320.1, from coordinate 4,169,995 downwards.
GGCTCATACCGCGAGCCTGCTGCTCGAGAGCCGTGAGCTGCGGATCGGACTTGCCCAGATTCAGCTGTGCCCGCAGTTGAGAAAGCTGTTTTTCAAATTCGATTCCCGGCGCCAGCAGGTTAGCTCCCCCTATGGCGGCACTTTTGGCGACAGAAAAGCCTGCGCTGCTGGTGTTGCGTAATTTTTCCAGCTTGTCTAGGCGCGCTTGATTGCCTGCCTGTGCGGATCGATAGCGCTCCTGCGCTATCGATTGCCGTTGTTCTTTTAGGGTAACGATAGCGGCGCCGGCATTAATTCTGCCGTCACGCAGATTTTTGCGCTCATTGCCGAGCGATTGTAGATTAATCCCTTGCTGGGTAAGATGATGGCGCTGGCTTTTATCGATTGCGGCGAGGAGATCACGTTTCTTTTCCAGGGCATTTATCGTCTCCGCGACCTGCGCAATCTCTTTGTTCATAAATCGGGAACGCTGGCTTGGCTCGCGATCTTTCGTCAGCATTGCCAGCGCGGCGGATTTTTTGCGCGACGCTGCCAGCAACTTATTGGTCTCAGCCAGCGACTGGTTCGTCTTTTGGAAAGCGTCGATGTCATTTTCCTGCCGGCGCAGATGTTTGACTTTTTTCTCTGCTCGTTGGATATCCTGTCCCAGACTGTTATACAGGTTTTTATCCCCGGTGGGCCTGCGCAACTGCCTCATCAGTTCTTTGCTCTGCTTGGCTATCGCTTGAAGCCCGATGACAATCTCGTTTTGTGACTCCAGCTCCTGTCTGCTGTTACTCATCTGTTTTTACTCCACTACGTTGCAGCGCTCTGTGGCGCCAGCCGATCAGCTCCGCCAGCGTCATGCCGTTCATTTCTGACGGCGGCCAGTGGAAAATCACCGCGATATCCGCCATCAGGTCATCTACTGTCAGAGTAGGATCGACCGTTACTCGGCCGATGTCGGCGACAAAAAACCGATCACCTGGCCGGCCAGCGCAATCAGGTCAGGCAGTTCCAAACGGGCACACTCTTCCTTGGTCAGGTTCGGGTAGGTGACCCGAGGCAGAATAGTGATCAACGCATCGACATCGGCGTTGGCCAGCGCGGCCAGACCGATGCCGCGCAGGCTGCCGGCATTCGGCTTGGTCACTTGCACGCGAGTGATTTCGCTATCGCCACGTTTAATCGGAGTATTCAGGACGACGGTGTTTTCCTGGGATGCATTCAGTTCCATGGGGTATCCAGTTTTCAGTCGGAAAAAGGGGGCCAGCGCGGGGCTGGCCGTTTGAGGTGAAAAATTACAGGCCGATGGCGCGGCGGTGCGCTGCCAGCAGATCTACGCCGTCGACTTTTTCGATCATGTTGACGGTATCGATCTCGATCAGCTCTTTGCCGTCGATGCTCAACTTGAAGTAAGTGCAGTCGGTGGAAACTTTGGTTTCGGTATCTTCACCCTGCTTGAAGTCGCCGCTGTCGATCTCTTTATGACGGCCGCGCATCACCACTTCGAGCGCAGAGACGTCGCCGGTATCGTCGCGTTGGAAAGAGCCGGTAAAGCGCAGCGGTACCGCATCGACGCGGCCCCATTGCTTGAGCACCAGTTCGTCAATGCCGCCCATGGTCCATTCCACCACCAGCGCATCGTCGTCCAGGCCGAAGTCCACCGAGGCTGCGCCGCTCATGCCGCCGCCGCGGAATTTTTCCAGCTTGCGTGTCAGTTTCGGCAGCGTCATTGAGGAAACCACGCCCATGTAGTTGAAGCCGTCGTTAAACAGGTTCAGGTATTTCAGTTTTTTTGGCAGTGCCATGCTTCAGTCTCCTTAGCTGTTCACGGATGCGGCGAAGTTCGCCAGGTAGCGATCGGTAATGCGCTGACGCAGAGTCAGATCCTCCAGAGGCGGTACCGGGGTGTAGTCGTAATCGATAAACAGCTTGCCGGCCTTCAGGGTCTCTTTGTCGTTGGCGCTTTCGTCATACCAGCAGTCACCGTCGATGATCAGACCGGCGGATTTCAGTTCGCGGAACTTGGCCTTGATGCCGTCGATCATGTCGCGGATCAGCGTCGGGGTAAGCGGACGGTCAACCGCCCACAGATGAGCTTCGGCCAAGGTGTCGGCCAATACCTGCGCGGTGCGGGTATAGTTTTCAAACTGGAACAGCGGCTCGTCGGAGCAGGTGCGAGATCCCCAGAACTTGAAGCCATCTTTGCGGATCAGGGTGGTGACGCAACCTTCATTCAGCAGATCGGCGTCGGTGCCTGCGGTTTGCAGATCCCAAAATACGCTGGCCGAGATACCGCTCACACCGTTGACGCCGACGTTGGATAAGGTTTTATGCCAGCCGGTCTCCTGGTCGATCTTGGCACGCAGCCCCAGTGCACGAGCGGTGGCGAAGGCGATGTCGCTGCTGTTGGTGGTGGTATTCCAGTTGATGAAGTCCGGCCAAATCAGCATCAGTTCGCGCTGGCTGAAGTTGGCGCGATATTTGATGGCGTCGGACACGGTTTTACAGCCGTAGGCGCTGATATAGCCGAAAGCGCGCAGCTGCTGGCAGATGCCGGCCAACGCGGTCGCCACTTCCTGATTATCATGGCCCGGTACGCCCAGAATGCGTGGTTTCACGCCCAGCTCGGCCTGAGCGGCCAGCAGCGCTTTCATGCCGGTGTACTTACCGTTTTCATCGGCGCCACCGATGATATTGGACGTGGTTTCGGCCTCGTCTTTCCCTTCCGCCACGCGTACCACGACGGTTACCGGCTTAGTCTGCTCGGCGATCGCCAGCAGCGAACGCGCCAGCGTCCCTTTTTTACCTGCTTTGCCGCTGGCGGCCAGGACGTCGGTAATCAGCACCGGGGTGTTGAGAGGAAACAGGGTTGCATCGGCATCTTCTGCGGTACAAACCATGCCGACAATGGCCGTCGAGACGGTGGAAATTACGCGGGTGCCTTCGTTGATTTCGAGGACACGCACGCCGTGGTGATAGTCACCCATAGCATTACTCCGTTTGTGGTTGGTGATGACAGCATGCCTGTTGGGAGGTGGTGCCGCATCTCATTCGGGGTGTGGGATAACTGGTACAACAGCAGGAAAAATAAAGAAAAAAAACGCCCCGGGCGGGGCGTTGAACGACGTTATTGCGGTGGTTGCGGCCAGTCGATATCCGGGGCCGCTTCGGGATCGACCCGATTAAGCAATACGCGGTAGGTTTTCCAGCGGGTCAGCAGCCGCAGTTCCTCTTCGCTCGCCATTCCCAGGTCAGTAGCGTCGTTAAGCGTTTCTATCTGCAGCGAACTTTGCTTAATCAACTCTTGTTTTTTATTGGCGGCCTGTTGCCGTAGCTCCTGAGTTGAATACGATCTTGGTATGATGTTTTCTCCATCAAAAATCCAGCGGCCGTTGATATCAGCGCCTTCCGGCAAGTTTTCGACCTCCGCCACACTCATATTTTCTGGGAAAAATCCGGAAACGTCATAATGGCCTTCGGCATTCGGTTTCGCGGTGATTGAACGAATGATCCCGTCCTTGTCATACATCAGTTTTACCGTCTCAGGACGGAAGCTTTTTTGACATTCATACCAGTCTTCCCCGGCATCGGATTTTAAAAACAAAACACCGTGCGAGGCGGCCAGCTGTTTCTGTTCTACCGTTTCCGGCGCGGCGAGGGTAAAGTTTTTCATGTTATTCATCATTATACGCTCCAGACGGTAACCCAATTGCCACCAATGTGTTTTTGCAGCGGACGACGGAAAATTACGTCGATGTATTCATCCACGTTGTTGTTTGCTGCGCCGGTCAGGACATAACCCGCGCTATCCGAATAGCCGGGGCCTCGCCAGGTAGCGATACTTTCCACATTACCCAGGCGAACATCCCGCACAAAGTTGTGATTGAGATAGTTGCTTAAATAGCCTCCCCAAATGCCGCCGTTAATATTGCCGTCTGTTTGATAAGCGGCACCTGCAGCAAATAAGGTGCCGTTCGCGCGGAGTTCACCGTTATTACGGAAGCTGAACCAGCCATCGGCCCCGCCGTTGGCAACATGGATACCGAACTCATGGTGGCTCCCGACCTTCTCATAGTGGTAAAGATCGACGAGCAGATTACCTTGCCCCTGTAGACGCATACCGTTTGTTTGGCGATTGCCGTCGGGATGAGTAAGATTTCCTTGTTTAGTAATAAAATCAGAACTATAAAAAGCGGCCATACCGTTGATATTGGCCTTTCCGCCTATCCAGGCATCACCCGTCGCGCTCAGCTTGCCATTGACGTAATATTCATTGCCGTGAAAGGCTAAGGTGCCTTTGTTGTCATTGATGAGTCTGACATCGAAGTCACCGTTGCTATTGCCGTAATGAAAATCCAGATAGGGGGTGGTACCGAACAGCTCGACACCGGCTTTTGTGGTCAACGCTCCGGCGATGGTTACGCTGCCATTTACGGCTAAAGAGGGTGTAGTGAGGCCGGATTTACTCTCAATCGCTCCATTGACCGTTAAAGCGCCGGTAATGGTATCGCCGCTCTGTTTGACGAACTTCCCGTCGGCTTCCGCCTTGCTGTAGGCGTCGACGTCTGTGGCCGTCGGTTTAAAGCCGGTAGTGTAAATTCGGTACCAGTTCAGCGGTTTGTCAGGGGTCGTGGACGTGCCGATGTAAGATGATCCATTAGGCTGGATCGCCAGATAGCCGCTGGAAGGGCCGCCGTCACACGGCAGGTTCAAGACGCCATAAACACCGCCGCCCGGCGCATTTTTCGATGCACCCGTAACCCGATAGATTTCGCCACGGTTGCTCAGAGCGTCTTCGCGATGTATCGGGCCCCCCCCCAAACCGAACGCGCCCACCTCCATCAGGTTGGTTTTTTGCGCGCCGACGTTGCGTGTGGCGGCAGTACCCAGCTCCAGGTTGCCGCGCGCGACGGACTTGTTTGGCAGGTCTTTCAGGTTCGCCGCGATTTTCAGCGAGGCATCGTTAACCGCTTTGACGGCTTTCGGGGTAGCGGCCAGCGTTTCGCTACCGCTATTGCTGTCGTTGCTCAATTGAGTGAAACCCTTTGCCAGCAAGGTGGCGTCAGGATGATTGCGCGAGCGGGCATGTTCGGCAATGGCTGCACTCAGCGTATCGCGCGAGACCAGTAAGGCGGTCTTGTCTGCGACGATCGCCGCATTGGCGTCGCCTTTTACCAGAAGCACCATGCGCACGACCTGGGTGCGGCCGGCACCTTCGGTCAACTGCGGCTTGTAGGTGTCGGGCGTATTGGCGATCGCCACCAGCACGCCGTTTTTGTCATACAGCCCCAGCTCGCGGATCCACCAACCGCCAACGTCCTCCGGGATCACTTGTTCAGCGATCACTTGGTTGCTGTTGCCGGTATCTATCTGCAGTGAATTCAGCTCGGCGCGCCGTTTTTCGTTCACCAGCTTGGTCTGGCTTTCATCGGGCTGCGTTGGCGAACCGCCGCCGTCGCCGACCGCCATATGCGTAATTTCCAGCTTTTGGCCGGTTGCTGCAGCGTTAGCCAGCAGCGCTTTGCCCTGTTCGGTGAGCAGGGCGCGGTATTTTGCTGTCATGGTGTGGTTCTCTTCTGTTTGCCGACCGGGTAGGTAAGGCCGTTTTTATACATCACATACAGACTCAATCCGCGCAGGATCTCGCCTGACCAAAAGCCGAAGAACATGCCGTTATCGGTGCCGAGACGCGGCGCGGGCGACCAGCCGCCGTCCATCACGTCACCGGTGGAGAGGTAATGTCTTTGTAATTCCGTAACGCATTGTTCGATAAAGTGTTCGAGGCCCTCAATTTCACTGCCGGCCATTCTTGCCAGCACCGCGCCAGCCAGCCACAGGCCGCACATGTGGCCGGTAAAATCCTGTGCATCGGGCTGCGGCAGGCCGGCCATCGGGAAATCGGTCGGCGTGACACCGCCGGCGTCATTGGTAAAATCAATCAGCCAGCGCAGCCAGTTTTCGACATATTCCACCAGCTTGAGCGGTGGCGTTTTGCTCGCCTGCTGTAACTCGAGCCAGGCGCGCGCGGCACCGAAGAAGGCGCGTGGCTGATAGCCGGACCAGGCCGTGCCGTCACCCCAGTGATACATGGTCCAGGTATCCGCCGGACCGTAACTCAGATTGTCCCAACGGTTCCAGATATAGGCCGATGCGCTGGGGCCCAGCACGCCGAATTGCTGCTGATACCACTGCTGCGACTGCCACAGAAACTCGACCATGTTGTTGAGCATCACCCCGTCGGGATCGGCGGCGGCGTGCACGAAAATGAACGGGTACTGGTAGCCCGGATAAGGCATGCCGTGCCAACCATCGAACTGTTGGCTGTCCGCCTGATAAATGTTGGAGAACGGCATGACGCCCGGCGTACAGAACAGGCCGTCGCGGCGGTGATTCAGGAGGGTGCAGTCTCCCAACAGCGCGGTGTAGGGGTGTGCCGCCTGGAACGTGATGCGATAGCGGATCGTGTAGCCGTCATCGGCGTTGAGCGTCGGTGGAATGTCGTTCAGTACGTAGTAGCTGAACGTGGCGTCCGGTACATTTCCGTCTTGCAGAATGGTTACTTGCTTGACGCGGCTGAAGCGAGGTGCAGCCGGTTTGGGCTCGACATCCTGATGGTCCGGCTGATAGCCGCTCAGCGTAGCCGCTTGCGGGGCGAAATTTGCGATTTGCCATTTGCCGCCGGTGGCGGGCAGCATCCAATACCAGCGCCATTTGTCATCATCTTCGAGCCGCAGGTTGAAGTCGGCGTCCGCGCGATAGACCAACTGCGTAACGGGGAAACTTTCCTCTGCGGTCAACCAGGCGCCGATCACCATACCTGCGTCGTCATTGGGGAAACGGGCTTGGATCACTGTCGCGCTGCGGCTGTCGTAAACCTGTTCCTCAAATTGGCTGGCGATCGCGCAACCGCCGTAGTCGGTCACTGCGCGCAGATCGGCCAGCAGATAGTCGCTGCCGTCTTCTTTCGTCAGCGCCGCCAGGCTGCTGAGCGCGATGTCGTAAGTTTTTACCTGAGGTTGGAGCGACTGCGGCAGACCGATGCCCCATTCCGTGGTGCTCGCCGCGTTTTTTTCCGGTGCTATAGACAGCTGTATTTTGCAGGAGATCGGCTGATTCTGATCGTCGACGCCGCCAAAGCAGGTGCGGATTTTTGACTGGCGATTAATGCGGAACCAGATTGCCTGTTGTTCCAGCGATTGTTGCGATGCTATCTCTTTGCGAATGGTGATCATGCCTTCGGCGCTGCGGCCGTAGCTTACCGGCGCACCGGAAGGGTATGACCAATCGTAGGAGATGCCGTCGGTAAACGGCGTATTGGCGCTGCGGCTCTGGCGAAAGAACTTATCCTGCGCATCAATATCGGTATATTCCATCGCGGTGAATTCAACGCTTTTCCAGGCGTTGAAATAGCGCTGCTCGCCGGTGATGCTGTGTAGCAGATAGCAGGCGTCGGCAAACCACAGCTCGGCATCGGCCGCGTTGCCCATGGCGTTGTGCGGGACCGGCACATGCAGCGGACGGTTATGCTGTACCTGATTGCGTTCGATTAACACGCCGCCGTGTTCGACCGGTTGGCGATTGGCGAAATTCAGCTTGTGATTGCCGCCGAGCGTGGCGTCTTTTAATTGCACCGTACCGATTTGTTCAGCGGGCAGCCCTTTGGCCAGGATCTCGCCGTCGGCGCCGATCTGGTAACCCTGCCAATTGATGATCCAGTCCACGTCATAGCGTGTACCGTCGTTATTCCAGTCGATTTCACCGGCGGCATTGAGCGCGCGCACCTGGGCGTTGACGGCATCCCAGGCCAGCGCGCCGTCGAAGGCGAAAGTAGCGATATCGAGATATTCACCCCAGTAGGGCGCGCCGTGAGGGATCTGCGTACGGCCCTTGTTGAACGTTAGCGGAATACCTTTGAAACCGCTATGCGTCGGATCCCTCGTATCGACCGGCCAATTGGCGGGCACCGGCTCTTTGGCGTTGACGATCCAGTTGGCGATCCAGCGTTGAGGGCTGTCAGGGATCGGCGCACCGTCGTAAAAGTAGGTCACATAGGCGTCAAAACAGGCGATGGCCTGATCCAAATATTTTTGTTCTCCGGTCGCCAGATACGCATGGGCATAGCCAAGGATCTGCAGAGCCTGTCCTTCGGTGGTGGCGTCGTTCGGCAGCCCCGCCATGCGCGACAGCTCGCGTTCATGACGGGAATCGGCCAAAACATGTTCGTCGTTGAACACGAAGTGTTGCTGAGTCGAGTCCAGCGTGGTGCCGGTATTGCGTTGCAAGAATTGGTAATGTCCCTCCAGCATTTGCAGGGCGAGACTGGCATAGTCGGGGTACACGGTAGTAAGCTCTCCATCATATTGACCGCCGGCGACGTCGATTGCGCCAGCGGCTTCGAGGTTCAGCGCCAGGCCTGTCAGATGGCGGCTGACCGGCTTGGCATCGGCGATCATCCGCTCCATTTCCAGATACATCTCTTCGGTGATACCGTTCTCCAACACGCCGATATCCAGCGTAAAGGTGCCGGGCTCACCGTTGGTTTCCCACCACTCGCGCAGTTTGATCAGGTAACCCAACGGTTCCACCACGCGGCGAATAGCGCCGATGGTGCCCTTGTGACGGTGGATGAAGAAAGCGGCGGCTACGACGCTGCGTTTGGCATCTTCCGTCCAGGTTTCATCCCAATGATCGACCGAGAAGGCCCAGGCCAGGTACGGCAGCAGATTGACCGGACAGGTGGCTGGATCCCACAGATCGCGCAGCGGCACCGGCATGGCGGCCAGTTCGGCACAGGCGGCCGCAGCCGCGACCTCCAGCGGGGAAGAACCGACCGGCAGCAGACGGTTACTCATCGGAGCCTCCCACCGTCAGACGATAAGAAGCGCAATGTGACGCCTGGGTTTTGTCCAATACGATGTCGGCCTGCGGGGTCTTCAATTCAACGCGTTGCACCCCTTCGGCATGCAGTGCGGCGTAGATTGCCGACAAGCGAATGTCACGGCCTAAACGGTGCTGGGCGCTGATGTAATTTTTCAGTTTGGCTTCGGCAGCGCGACGTACCGGTTCTGCTTCAGGGCCAGGGTAGAGGTACAGTACGGCATCGATGTTGTAGCTGATGATGTTGGCAGAGCGGACGGTGACGCGATCGGCCACCGGGCGCACATCTTCATCGTTCAACGCTTTATCGACGATCGCCACCAGTTCGGCGCTGGCGGTACCGTCTCCTTCGCGTGACAGTACGGAAATCAGCACGTTGGCCGGACTCGGACTTATTGCGGAAACGTCGGCGACCCGGCCATCGGCGGAACGACCGTGATACTCGTAAGAGCCACTGGATCCAGCCACGCTTAAGCCTTCGAATGCCTGCTGGATGCGCACGCGGAAATCGCTATCCGATTCCATGACCGCCGGCAAGGGCGGGATGACGCTGTCATCCGGCTGTTGCACCACCAGGCGTCGCACCTGGAAGTTTGCGCCCAGTTGGTCGAGGTCGCTGCCGCTGGCATAACCCAGCATCACGGCCTTTGCGGCTTCATTCACGCGCTGGCGTAACAGCAGTTCGCGGTAAGCATTTTCTTGCAACAGTTTGACGATCGGCTCCGATTCCAGCGCCAATGTGCGGGCGATGGCTTCGCGCTGCTCTTCCGGGTAAAGGGAAATCAGCGTGGCCTTGCGATCGGCCAGCAGCGATTCGTAATCGAGAGGATCCACCACCGTCGGGGCGGGTAATAAACTCAGGTCAATGGTTGCCATGGTGTCAGCTCACTGAAATAGAAAGAGAAAAGGCATCCGGCGTATCTGTGCGGTTGCCGGTAATGTCGACCACCATTTTTCCGTCAAAGGTGGTGTTGCAACTGATGCCCGTCAACCGAATGCGTGGTTCCCACTGCAGCAGTGCGCTGTAGCAGGCCGCCATCATTTGCAATCGCAGAACGTCGTTTTGCGGCTGATCCAGCAACTCGGACAGCAACGAACCGTAGCTGCGGCGCATGACGCGTGAGCCGATAGGCGTAATCAGGATGTCGCTCACCGACTGGCGAATGTGCTCGAGATCGGCGATTGCGCGGCCGTTGCCGCGATTCATGCCAAGAAATTTCGCGTTGTTCATGCTGGTTTGTCCGTTTGGCCTCCGCCGTTTTGCACTCCACCGTGGGTGTGGGTATGCACCACAATGCCGTTAGAGCTGATGCTGCCACCGGTGTGATTGAGATCGCCGGTCATCGAGCCGCCCTGATGGATGGCGATGGTGCCGGTAGTGAGTTGCTGGGTACACTCCACTTCGGGAGCGTCCAGCGTAATTTTTCCGCTGGCGATACAGGTGATGTTTGGCGCCGTCAGAGTGATCCGCTCGGCGGCTTCAATGGTGGCGCTTTTTATGCCGACGGCCTTAAGCGCCCCGGTAGCCGGCTCGTATTCGAGCACTGCACCGTCAGGAAAAGCGATATGCGCCGCCTGTGCTGAGGCCGACGGTGCGGGGTGAGCATCGGAAAATACGCCGGGCAACACGAAAGCGGTTTCAAGTTCCCCGCCAAGTGACAGCACCAAGACCTGTTCACCAATGCTGGGCGCCCACCAGCTGCGTGCGTCGCCGGCCCGTCCGGTCAGCCAGTTGAGCCAGTCGGTAAGATTGCCGCCGGTGGCGACGCGGCAGCGCCCGCGTTCCAGGTCGAGCTCGCTGACGGTCCCGATCCGTATCAGGTTGCGCACCAGGCGCTGAATATCGAAGTTGTCTGTGTTCATGTCTCAAGAATGCCGCTGGATGAAAAGGGGGACAACGCGACGGCGTTTGGCTGCCGCCGGCACAACCGAAGCTGCCTGTAGGGCGCTACGGCTGACCAAATTCGCTGAGTAACTCTCCGTGCAGATAAACCTGGGTGAAGCGAACGATGTTCTCCGGTTCGGGAGGTTCAGCCAGCGGGGTGATATGCAATGCGCCATCGCGCAGTTCCACCCGGATTCGTTCGGTGAGTTGCAGCTGCAATATCAACTGGTTCGGCGTGTCTATATCCCTCTGAAACGAAAAATCATTTTTACGCTTGTCCGGATTGGCAAGAAGGTCTGGTTGGTGGCTGCGCAGCCAGGCCAGTACGGCGACCATGACCCGGTCGTCGTCAGCTGACGGCCCATCCAGCGCCAGATTGAGCTGATAGCGATATTCGAAGGACAGCGAGGGGGCGAGCGTTGAGATCACGCGGCCGTTAGCAATGCCAAGGCGCAATCGTTCGGGGTTTTGCTGCAACACGGGAATGGCATTGAACAGTGCGGCACGGAGCTGTTCGGGTTTTAACATGATGTATCTCCTGAAAAAGGGAGCGGTTTGAGTGGGCGTTTGTTGAAAAACGATCAGCGTGAGATGCCGCTCAGACATAGCGCACGTTCGGCCGTGCGGCGGCGCTCCAGTCCTTTGTTTTTGACGCCGTTGACATAAATCCAACGAGGCAGTTGATCGCAAGCCGCCTGCCACTGACGACGTTTGACAAAGGTGGCCAGCGTTGAATTGCAGGCGGCGTTGACGCCGACGTTGAAAGCGAAAGCGCTGACGGCGTCGTAAACCGGCTGCGGCATCTTGACATCCATACAGCGCGCGAGACCGCGCTCTACGGCGCGTACATCGTCGATCAAATGGGCGGCCGCCTGGCGTTCGTTGATGACGGCGCCCGGCTTCACGCCGGCGGTGTGGCCGATGCCGTTGGTCCAGACGCCGGCACTGCATTGGTAGGGTGAAAGCCGGCAGCCTTCGAAATCGGCGATCAGGCGCAAACCTTCCTCAGAGGTTTTCAGCGTATTGAACTGAGGCAGCAGGGCAGCGAGGGTTAAAATAGCCGCCACGCTGCAGCGTTTAGCGAGTGAGCTCATCGTAGACTCCGCGTTTCAGGCCGTTTTTTTTTAGCGATTTCAGCAACTGGTAGCTTTTACGCCGGTAGTACCAATTCACTGCAAAGGTACCGACGCCGACTGCGGCGCCGACCAGGATGGCAATGTCCTGTGCAGAGTGGCTCCCTAACCAGGCCAGGCAAGCCGCGACGAAATAGGCAAGGGTTGAAGTGAGTTTCTCCATCGCTTAATCCCACAATTTGACGGTTTCTCGTTGGGCCGCCGCAGGCAGGTCCGGCAATTCCACCGGTTGACCGTGCGGCAGCAGGGGCCCCAGATCGGCGAGGCCACGGTTAGCCAGATAGACTTGTTCCACCTGGCGTTGCGTGCTGCCGTAGTAGCGCCAGCAAATCGCATCAATGGTGTCACCTTGTTGTGCATAAATTTTCATCATTACCATCCTGCGATAGCGTTGGGAGAGAGGGCTGTGGCCCCGGATATCTTCAGTTTCGCGCGCGTGGGAGGGAGGGGCAACGCGAGGGGGTTGTGGATGAGATGGCACAACTGAGGCGCAAAAGTGCCGCCGGCAGAAATAAAAACCCCGCCGGCGGCGGGGGGATGAAAAACGTTTGGCTGGAGGGATTAGCAGGGGGGGTGTTCGTCAGCGGGATAAAATATTTCTTGATAATCATTGTTCGGCAGCACCTGACTGGCCAAATCGGAGATCAGCGACATGGCGATCAGAAACTCGGAGGCACTGCATTGCGCAGCCTGTGAAACATCGGCGATGAATTGGATGCGGGACAGTGTTACTTGTTGTTTATCCATAATTTCCACTGTTTTTGCCCTCTCTTGATTATACTGTGTATTTATACAGTATTAAGCAAAACGCTAAAGGCGTCAATGGTTGGACTTATCATTTGTGCAGTAAAAATACGGCCAATCATTGATTAGCGGAAATTGTACAAGGAGGCCGTCAAAATGAATTTTGCCGCCGCGTGCGAGAACCTCCAACTGCCAGCGTTGCGGTTCTATGCCAATACCTCGAAGTTTGCGGGCAATATTCAGACAATGCTGCCGCTGTGGCGGCGTCAAACGAGCCGACGGCGCGGGTGCCGGCGGCAAGTAAAGAGCGCGCGTTCCACAGTTATTGCCAGAACTCCAAGGCGTCGCGGCGGCGAGTGTTTTAGCGACGATCCGCCATTGCACGGTGCGCGTTCGGTATACCCGCTCAATTCCCAAATGCGGTGCATAAATGCCGACAACTTTTGTGACGGGCTCGTCATAAGCGTTCCGGGTTTCTGAGGCTTCGCGCGCGACACGCACCCACTGGTGGCTGCGTGGCACATTGGCGCCGCCTTGCGCCTGTATGTAACCGGCAAAGTCGCCGGCGTCGGCAGCGGCGCGCACGGCTTCGGTGCCGGCGTCAAACTGCGGCGTCAGGTTTTGGCCGCGAATACGTCGACATTCGCGGTAGACCCCGAGACCGGGCAGGCCGAAGGGATGAAACTGGGGGATGCGCCAGGTGGCGGCCCAGGCGCTGACCGCGCGGGCGGTATCGCTCAGCGGGGCGCCGGTTTCGCGATCGAGCTCTTCCTCCAATGCATATCCATCGAGGTTTTTTGCGACATATTTGGCCAGATAGGCGGTTGCGCCACCCCGGTTGAGGTGTTTGCTCTGGAAACGATGTTGTTGGGCGCCAGGTTCTGCTGCATCCTGTTGCAGCGCATAACGCTGCATGATGTCAAGCACTGCCTGACGTTGCATTTGTGGAGTGAACATCATCAGATGCCAGTGCGGCGTGCCGTCATGATGAGGCTCAACCACTCGCATACCGTAGACCTGCAGACGGCGATCCTTGAAGGCGGTTCGCATTTTCCCCCACTGGGCAACCAGATAACGTTGGCCATCCTTCGGTGTTAGGGCTTGTCCTTGCCAGCGTGTATTGAAGCGCATTTTGCCTCGTGTGCCGACATGCTGGATAGGGTGAAAGCGTGCCGGCGTCGTCAACGTGATAAACAACCCGCAGTGGCCGTTGCGAGTGGCGTAGGTTTCTATACCGGCGAGGGTATTCATCAACTCCATACGACGAATGGCGGGATTGGCGATGCTGCCGAGCACTTTATCCATAAGATCGGCGCGCTCGCCCGTGGCGACGTTTTCCAGCTCGCAACGGTGAAGATAATCGAGGTTCGATTGACGCCGAGCCTTGACATCGTGAAGGGCCTGTCTGCTGGCATAAGGTGACGTGTTGTTGCGGACGTTGCCTATCGCGATTTGCAGCGCCTCGCGCCACTGCATGCGCTGCATTTTGAGACGCCGCAGCCACCAGCGATCGTCGGTCAGGCGCGACAGCGCCGCAATTGCCCGCTCGCTGTCCAACTTGCCTTTACGATAACAGCGCCAGTGCATGGGCTGGATATTGAAGGCGCGGGCCATCGTGGCGATTTGGCGATAGAGGCGGCGCTGTATATCCGCGTGTAGCAGGATCTCGGCATTATTGCCATGCTTCGCCAGCAAGGCGTCACATTCACTCTGGTAGAGCGCAGAAAGTTGGCCCCCGATACGCCGCGCCAACTGCTCCAGCGCTTTATCGCCCAGCGCGGGCAGTGCGCTATAGCTGTCCGCTTCGCTGCCAAAGTGCAGTGATTTGCGTTGATCCAAACCGAAATTATTATTTACCTGCTGAATGCGTGGCCATATCCGCCGATGGAAAACTCGCACCAGATAATGCCAGGCGGCGTAGGCTCCCTTCTGGCTGAGCAGTTGGCGGTGGCGCTCAAGGAACGGCGTGCGCAAATAATAAGGCAGGTCATGAATGCACTGCAGTATCGCTTGCCATTGGCGCAGTTGGTCGCGATTCAGCGCCGCTTCGCGTCCTATCGCACGTCGTGGGGCATTCCATGGATAGGCGTAATCACCGTACGCTGCGTGTTGTATGGCAGAGACGTTGACCGGCAGATGCTCCGCCGGCCTATTTTTAACGGCGAGCGACATGACGTTGCTTGGCTTCTGATAGCTGCTGGCAGGTCACGCAGCGGCTGACGCCGGGAATCGCGATGCGTCTCGCCACAGGAATCGCCGCGTCACAATCGGCACAGCAGAACGCCGAGGGCGCTGTGGCAACCGGCCTGGCATACGCAATTTGTTTCTCGAGCATCAATGCCTGGCGCTCCTGCGCCATATCAATAGTATCAGCCATAATATTTTCCAGTATTTAATAGGGTGAATTTGGGCCGAGCGGTGCCCGGCGGGTTGCACGCCAGCTTGATTCGAAAGGTTATTTTTTTGGGGTTAACAGACAGTCTGTTTCGCTGATATAGCGCGGCAACGATTGACTGAGCGAGATGAGTTCATTGAGTGCCGCGACGATTTTCCGCCGTTCGGCATAACCCATTTCGTGAAACTTTAACCACACATAGCGTTCAGTCAGCCCGGCGTGGAAGCAAAACGTATGGCGCAGGTGCAGCGGCGCCGTGTCGTAAATCTCTTCGGCATGGTTGGGTTGCCGGGCAAACAGTGTGCGGCGGATTTCAGCAATACGCCGCAGGCCGATAGCCCGTTGCTCCTCGCTGGCCAGTAGCATGACAGCCTCCTTATCTGAATTTGATGATGGATGAATACTCGCAAAAGCAAGGTTTAGTTATCCGTCGTTTAAAGGCGAAAACTTGAGTAAACACGCTGTAAACAAAGTGATTACGCAAGATTTTTGTCGCCTTGCGGTATTTGCATTTTCATTACCCATGTCGCATCATCTTAACTAAAGCGATCGACATGCCGAGTGACGGCGAATTGACGGTACTTTAAATCGCAAAATGCGACTTGTAAATGCGAATTACATTTTTAATCGGTGATGATATGCGTGAAGATGCAACAAACAACAACACCTCCGTGGGAGCGGTAATTGAGAGAGTTCTTTCATCTTATGGCGTTGGCACGCAGAAGGAATTGAGTGAAATCCTTGGGATAGCGCCGAATAACATCAGTAGTTGGCAACAGCGGGGTAGTGTTCCCGGATATGTCATTATCAACTGCGCGTTAACTACGGGAGCAGACCTGGCCTGGCTGATGACTGGTGAACTTGCAAATTCAAAAGTAAATCGCAAGCCTGCGTCATCTGCGCAAGGTAAAGCGCTTTACGATCGCGTTTTGGCTTCCGGCGGGAAAGGGGTATTGCGCCGCATTTTGGATGCTTACGGTTTCAATCTGCAAAAAGAATTGGGCGACCTGCTGGGTATCTCTTCAGGCACGATGAGCACCTGGGTCCGCCGCAACTACTTCCCCGGCGATATCGTGGTGACCTGTGCTCTGGATACAGGCGTCTCGCTGCTGTGGCTGGCGACGGGCCAGGGGGAGATGTGGGGTGATGCCGCATCGGCGGTTCCGGTATCCGGAGTTCGCACGATACCGAAATATCGCCTGCTCGCCGGGCAGTTGAAAGAGGGGGGGCAGTGGTCGGCAGACTGTTCTTTGATTCCTGACGGCGTGGCTCAGCCGGCTTATGTTGATGGCGGGCGCGTATCCTGGCTGGTGGATCTGGCCGTTACGCATATCGCCAATGGCCGCTGGCTGGTGGACATCGACGGTAACCTGGACGTATACGATATAGCGCGTTTACCGGGTAACCAGGTGCGGGTCAGCGGCGGCAACGTCGACTTTCAATGTTCTCCGGATGCATTGAAAGCGCTTGGCATGGTCTGGTTAACGTTGACGCCGCAGGCATAAAAAAAGCCCATCGATGATGGGCTTCGAGAAATCATGGGCGGGCAGGTTACAGGCCGTAGACCAGCGTGACCGAGGTTGTCGTGTCGGTGTTCTTCGGCGCAGAGGCCGGTGGCTTGCTGTTGTAGGTCACGGTGTAAGCTACGCGCAGTGAAAAGCGATCGTTGATCGCCACGTTCAACGCGCTTTCCGAGTTCAGCGTGGTTTCTTCGTTCGCCAGTGCGGAGACGCCCTGAATGAACTTGGTGTTGTCGGTGAGCTGATAGGAATAGTTGGCCGCGCCATAGGCCAGCCCTTTGGTCGAGCGGCCGCCGCCATGGTATTCGTCATGGCGCACGCCGGGACCGAATTCCACCCGCAGGTCGCTGAGCGGCCCGTTGAGGATTTGACGGCCATAGCCGCTGGTCAGCGTGGAGCGTGAGTCGTAACCGTTGAAACGGTCGCTCAGCCAGCTGGCCTGGCCGAACAGGTAGTTGCGATCGGTCAGGTTATAGCGCGTACGGCCGCCGGCCTGATACTTTTCGGACGAGCGCACGTTGGAGGAGGTGGTGTTGTTGGCCGCCCCCCACAGGCTGTACGCCGCGTCGGTGTTGAACCAGGTCATGTTGGTGTTGGCCAACAGAGTGGAACTCTGCGAGTTGCCGGACTGGGCGTTGTAGCCCGCCTGCACGTTGCCTTCGAACGGTTTCTTGGCGGTGGCCGGATCGTCCATCGCGGTGAAAAGCGTATTGTCGGCAAGGGCTGAAACACTGGTGAAAGTCGTTAAGCAGCAAATATACAGCGGAAAAGCGCGACGAGCGCGGGAAGAGAGCATCTTGGATCCAGTTGTTAAGGGTGATTATTGTTGATGACGGTCACATTATATCGGTTCATTTCGGCGACAAAAATAGCCGCCATTAGCTTAAGTTTTTAATTTTTATCCCTCATTTATTCGCTTTTCTTCTACTTAAATTCATCGCTTTCGACGGCATTTCGTGCTGATCCTGCTTCGCCCGCCCGCCGGTGCCGAGATGGGGCGTGCATCCTCGCTGTAAAATATAATGTACAAATATGTTTACGATAAATGGCTTTGTTAGGCAGGAGGGGTTACAGCGTGATGATGGGCTGTTTAATTGTTTAATATATTGTATTTGTTTAGTTTAAATCTATTTTCGCAACCCTGATTCAAAGGTGTTTTAAGCAAGATAATGACGGTAATCTTTTATTTACAGAAAATGGATTGAAAACTTTACATATCGTGTTAGGGTAGACCCCTGAAACGCTCAATGTTCCATTTCAACGCATAACGCCAAACGACAGGAATAGCATCATGCAAAAAGACGCGCTCAATAACGTACACATCAGTGCAGAACAGGTTCTCATCACGCCGGAGGAGCTGAAGAACCAGTTCCCGCTCAGTGCCGACGACGAAAATGAAATCGCCACTGCGCGTAACACCATCGCCAACATTTTGCAGGGGCGCGATCATCGCCTGTTGGTGGTGTGTGGGCCTTGTTCAATCCACGATCCGGATGCGGCGCTGGACTACGCCCGTCGTTTGAAAACCCTGGCGGCTGACTTGAGCGATCAGCTGTATATCGTTATGCGCGTCTACTTTGAAAAACCCAGAACCACTGTCGGCTGGAAAGGTTTGATCAACGATCCGTACATGGACGGTTCGTTTGACGTTGAAGCAGGCTTGCATATCGCGCGTCGCCTGTTGCTGGATCTGGTGGGCATGGGCTTGCCGTTGGCTACCGAAGCGTTGGATCCGAACAGCCCGCAGTACCTGGGCGATTTGTTCAGCTGGTCGGCGATCGGCGCGCGTACCACCGAATCTCAGACCCACCGAGAAATGGCATCCGGCCTGTCGATGCCGGTCGGGTTCAAAAACGGCACCGACGGCAGCCTGGGCACCGCCATCAACGCCATGCGCGCCGCTGCCATGCCGCATCGCTTCGTCGGCATTAACCAGGCAGGCCAGGTTTGCCTGCTGCAGACTCAGGGCAACCCGGATGGGCACGTGATCCTGCGCGGCGGCAAAACTCCGAACTACAGCGCTGAGCACGTTGCGGCCTGTGAAAAACAGATGCTTGAGGCGGGACTCCACCCGTCCTTGATGATAGATTGCAGCCATGGCAACTCGAATAAAGACTATCGCCGTCAGCCGGCGGTTGCCGAGTCCGTGGTGGAGCAGATCAAGGCGGGTAACCGCTCAATCACCGGCATTATGCTGGAGAGCCATCTGCATGAGGGCAATCAGTCTTCCGAACAGCCGCGTGCAGACATGCGTTACGGTGTGTCCGTCACCGACGCCTGCATCAACTGGGAGAGTACGGAAACCCTGTTGCGCCATATGCATCAGGAACTCGGCGCTGCGCTGA
This sequence comes from Serratia ureilytica, assembly GCF_017309605.1. Taxonomy (NCBI): domain Bacteria; kingdom Pseudomonadati; phylum Pseudomonadota; class Gammaproteobacteria; order Enterobacterales; family Yersiniaceae; genus Serratia; species Serratia ureilytica. Next base: position 4,151,111 of record NZ_CP071320.1, on the reverse strand, counting down.
CGGCCCGCACGGGAGAAAAGTAAGTTATGGTGGCAGAACTGACCGCGCTGCGCGATCAAATCGATGAGGTGGATAAAGCGCTGCTGGATCTGCTGGCGAAACGCCTGCATCTGGTAGCGGAAGTGGGCGAAGTCAAAAGCCGTCATGGCCTGCCGGTTTACGTACCGGAGCGCGAAGCCGCGATGCTGGCCTCGCGCCGCCGGGAGGCGGAAAATCTCGGCGTGCCGCCGGATCTGATCGAAGATGTGTTGCGCCGCGTGATGCGCGAGTCATACGTCAGCGAGAACGATAAGGGCTTTAAAACCCTGTGCCCGCAGCTGCGGCCGATCGTCATTATCGGCGGCAACGGTCAAATGGGCAGGTTGTTCAATCGCTTGCTGACGTTGTCGGGTTATCAGGTCAGGGTGTTGGATCAGGAAGATTGGCCGCAGGCGGAGCAGCTGTTGGCGGATGCCGGCATGGTGATCGTCAGCGTGCCGATCCACGTGACCGAGCAGGTGATAAGCCGCCTGCCGACGCTGCCTGCCGATTGTATTCTGGTGGACCTGGCGTCGGTGAAGAACCGGCCTTTACACGCGATGTTGGCGGCGCACAGCGGCCCGGTGGTCGGTCTGCATCCGATGTTCGGCCCGGACGTGGGCAGCGTGGCCAAGCAGGTGGTGGTCTATTGCGACGGCCGCCAGCCGGAGGCGTATCAGTGGCTGCTTGAACAGTTGCAGGTGTGGGGGGCGCGGCTGCATCGCATCAGCGCGGCCGAGCACGATCAGAATATGGCGTTTATTCAGGCGCTGCGGCACTTCGCTACCTTCGCCTACGGGCTGCACCTGGCGGAAGAGAACGTGCAACTGGAGCAGCTGCTGGCGCTCTCTTCGCCAATCTACCGGTTGGAGCTGGCGATGGTTGGCCGCCTGTTCGCACAGGATCCGCAGCTGTACGCCGATATCATTATGTCGTCGGAAGAAAATGTGGCGCTGATTAAGCGTTACTACCAGCGCTTCGGCGAGGCGATAAAGCTGTTGGAGCATGGCGACAAACAGGCGTTTATCGAGAGCTTCCGCAAGGTAGAGCATTGGTTCGGCGATTACGCCCAGCGCTTCCTGGTGGAGAGCCGCACGCTGTTGCGGCAGGCTAACGACAGCCGGCAGTAAAACTGCGGGCAGTAAACATAAAGGGTTCGGCTTGGCCGAACCCTTTTTTACGGTTTCAGGATGGGTTGACCGGCACCACGGTGTCGCTTGGGTAACAGCCCAGCACCTTCAGCGAGCGGGTGATCGGCGCCAGATCGCGCAGCGCTTTTTGCATCGCCTCGGCGCGCAGGTTGGCCTGCACATCGATATAGAACATCTCCTCCCACGGATTGCCGTTGATCGGACGTGATTCCAGCTTGGTCATGATGATGCCGTTATCGCGCAATACCAGCAGCGCTTCGACCAGCGCGCCGGATTGTTGGCCGGTCGCCATGATCAGCGTGGTTTTTGCCGGCACCTGTTCGGAGACATCGATCGCTTTGCGCGCCAGCACGATGAAGCGAGTGATGTTTTGCTGCTGGTTGGCGAGATTGTGTTCCAGCACCTGCAACCCGTACAGCGCGCCGCCGGCCTCGCTGCCCAGTGCAGCCACCTTCGGTGAATTCAGCTTGGCGACTTTCTCCATCGCGGCCGCCGTGCTTTCGGTGTATTCGATTTTCCAGTGCGGGAAGCGGTTAAGGAACTGGCTGCACTGTTGGAACGGCTGCGGATGGCTGTAGACGGTTTCTATCTGGCTCAGATCGCTGTCGCCGGCGATCAGAACGCAGTGGTTGATAGGGTTAGTCAGTTCGCCGACGATCGACAGGCTGGTGTGTTGCAGCAGATCGTAGACCTCGTTTATCGAACCGGAGCTGGTGTTCTCGATCGGCAAAATCGCATAGTCCGCCTGGCCGGTTTCCACCTGGGCGAAAATATCCTGAAACTTCTGGCAGCCGCATTCGATCAGCCGATCGAAGTGGCGGGCAGCGTATTGGCGTGCCGCCAGATGTGAATAAGAGCCTTTCGGGCCGAGGAAAGCGATGCGGGCGGAATGCTGGCTGACGGGGTTGAGCTGGTGCTGCAACAGCGCCTGCTGGGTCAGAACGGAGTCTTCAATGATCAGTTGGAACAGGCGGGTGACGTAGAAACCGTCCAGGTCGTAAGGCTTGGCGGCGGCGATCAGCGCATCCAGCAGATCGCGTTCGCGCTCTTTGTCACGGATCGGGCGGTGAGAGTGCAGCTTAGTCTTGCCGACTTCGATCGCCAGCTCACGGCGTTCCGCCAGCAAGGCCAACAGTTTCAAGTCCAGTGCGCTGATGCGCTCGCGCAGCACCAATAACGGGTTGTCAGTCATAATCAGCTTCCGCCTTCAGTTCTTATTCGTTGTAAAACAGCCATAAAAAAAGCCCCCTGTTTCCAGGAGGCCTTGTTGTTCGTCTTCGCATTCTTTCTCACACGACGAAACGCCTCCCAGTCAGGGGAAGGTAAAAAAGAATGCGAAGAAAAACGGTGTGCGTGGCATGGTCTACCTAAGGTTAATGCGAACAGGTTTTAAAGTAACCGCTGGCTTTTACCCCGTCAACAAAAATACCCGACAAAAAACGCGCCCTCGGGCGCGTTTGATGCGGCAATCGCTGTCGGACGGTTATTCCTGCTCTTGCGTGACTTCCGGCACAATGTCTTTCACGCTGGCATTGCAGCGGCGCGCTTCGCCTTTGTGCTGCACTTTGTTCAACTGGCGCTCCAGTTTGGCGATCAGCTCGTTAACGGCGGTATACATGTCATCATGTTTGGCGCTGGCGACCAGCGGGCCGTTAGGCGTAGTAATGGTAGCGTCGGCGACAAACCCTTGCGGCTCTTTGGATAAGACGATATGCGGGTTAATCAGCTGGGTCTGCCATTTTTCCAGTTTGGTGAGACGGTCTTCGACGTGATTGCGGATTGCGGGAGTGATATCCATTTGTTTGCTGGTAATGTTCAATGTCATATAACTTACCTCTCTGTCTTTCCGTCTTGGTGAATCCAGCATACCCCGCTTTTTGTTTAAATGCGTGATGTAAATCACGATTTTTTGTCACTTTTTGCAAAGTTAGTTCAATCTGTGATTCAGCATTTGAATTGGCTATCTAATGCTTGAGAGTTGCCGCCGGATGGCGCATTATCGATGAGTTGACCGGTGAGGAGCGCTAGCTAACACCGTGTTTTTACTTGTGTATTTTTCCAGTAAAAACCAGGTCGACGCCAATGAAAACGGCAGCCTTGGCTGCCGTTTGGTTTTTCTGCCGTTGCCGACGCGCGCTTATTGTGGGTTGGCGGCGATCACTTTGGCCACTTTGTCAGCCTGGCCGTTCAGCTGCAGCTGCTTGTAGGCATTTTCCATCAGCGGCAACACGTCGTGCGTCGCTTTGGTATCCGGGAATTCACGCAACATCTGCTCGGCGCGATTAACGACCGCGACGTAAGCACCACGTTTAGTGTAGTATTCCGCCACCGAAAGCTCATACTTGGCCAAACGATCTTTCAGATACACCAAACGCTTGTTGGCGTCGGTCGCGTATTGGCTGTTCGGGTATTGCTGAATCAACTGGCTGAAGTCGCGGAACGCAGCGCGAGCGTGCTGAGGATCGCGGTCCGAACGGTCAACCCCGAAGAAGCCCTGCAGCGCGCTGTCATCAAGCGCCATATCGGTCAGGCCGCGCATGTACATCACGTAATCGATGTTCGGGTGCGTCGGATTCAGGCGCATGAAGCGATCGATGGATGCCTGAGCCATTGGCAAGTCGGCAGCCTTATAATAGGCGTAAATCAAATCCAGCTGGACCTGCTGGGAATACGGCCCGAAAGGATAGCGGTTATCTAACGCTTCGAGTTGCGTAATCGCGCCCTTGAAGTTACCGTCCTGCAGTTTTTGCTGCGCGGTAGCATAGATTTCCGAAGGCGGGTTGTCGGGAACCGCATCCTTGGATGTGGAGCAACCTGCCAGCGCCAGGCTCAACGTGGCTGCCGCCACCAGATATTTCATACGCGTCATGACGTTTTGATTATCCTCAGGGTGTTATTCCGGGAGACTGTCCGTTAAGCTCCCGACAAAGACCAGGTACAATAGCACATTATATTAAACGGCATCGCCGTGAAAACCCAACGTTAACGAAGAAGCTGCATATGGCACAACAAGTACAACTCACCGCAACGGTGGCCGAATCTCAACTCGGACAACGTTTAGATCAGGCTTTGGCCGAATTGTTCCCTGATTATTCACGATCTCGCATAAAAGAGTGGATCCTGGGCGATCGGGTGAAGGTCAATGGCAAAACGTCAAACAAACCGAAAGAGAAGGTGCTGGGCGGAGAGACAGTCGCCATCGATGCACAGATAGAAGAAGAAGCGCGTTGGGAGCCGCAGGATATCGCGCTGGATATCGTCTATGAAGACAGCGATATCCTGGTGATCAACAAGCCGCGCGATTTGGTGGTGCACCCTGGCGCCGGTAACCCGGACGGCACGGTGCTCAATGCGCTGCTGCATCACTACCCGGAAATCGCCGACGTGCCGCGTGCCGGCATCGTGCACCGTCTGGATAAAGACACCACCGGCCTGATGGTGGTGGCGAAAACCGTGCCGGCGCAAACCCGGCTGGTGGAGGCGCTGCAGGCGCGCGAAATCACCCGTGAATACGAAGCGGTGGCGATCGGCACCATGACGGCAGGCGGTACGGTAGAAGAACCCATCGCGCGCCATTCCACCAAGCGCACTCACATGGCGGTGCACCCGATGGGTAAGCTGGCGGTGACGCACTATCGCATTATGGAGCACTTCCGCGCGCACACTCGTCTGCGCTTGCGCCTGGAAACCGGCCGTACTCACCAGATCCGCGTGCACATGGCTTACATTAGCCATCCGCTGGTGGGCGATCCGCTGTACGGCGGCCGTCCGCGTCCGCCGAAAGGCGCTTCGGAGGCCTTCATCAACACGCTGCGCGGCTTTGACCGCCAGGCGCTGCACGCTACCATGCTGCGTTTGTATCACCCGATCAGCGGCATCCAGATGGAGTGGCATGCGCCGCTGCCGCAGGACATGGTTGATCTGATCAACGCGCTGAAGGCGGACACCGAAGAATTCAAAGATCAGATGGACTGGTAATGCGCTCGCTCATTCTGCCCGACTGGCCGTTGCCTCCCGGCGTTAAAGCTTGCAGCACCACGCGCGATGGTGGCGTCAGCCTGCCACCTTATGACTCGCTGAACCTCGGCGCTCACGTGGGCGACGAGGCGCAAGCGGTGAAGCGCAATCGGGAAAGGTTGGTTACCGCCGCCGGCTTGCCGCAGATGCCGGTATGGCTCGAGCAGGTGCACGGCACTCGCGTGGTGACGTTGACGGGACAAGCGCCCGCCGATCTGCGGGCGGATGCGGTGTACACCAACGTGCCGGGTCAGGTGTGCGCAGTGATGACGGCGGATTGTCTGCCGGTGCTGTTCTGCTCGCAGCACGGCGACGAAGTGGCAGCCGCTCACGCCGGTTGGCGTGGGCTATGCCACGGCGTGCTGGAGCAAACCGTGGCGGCGTTCAGCGCCGCACCGGGCCAAATCAGCGCCTGGCTGGGGCCGGCGATCGGCCCGCAGCAGTTCGAGGTCGGGCCGGAGGTGCGCGCCGCTTTCATGGCGGAAGACGCTGAGGCCGCAGCGGCATTTACCCCGCACGGCGATAAGTTTTTGGCTAATATCTACTTGCTGGCTCGCCAACGCTTGTTGCGTGCGGGCGTTCAGGCCATTTATGGCGGCGACCGCTGTACGGTTAACGAAATGAGCCATTTTTTCTCCTATCGACGCGATGGAATAACCGGACGTCTGGCAAGTTTAATCTGGCTGATATAACCTATTGAATTAGGACGATCCAACGACGCATGGCGTTGTACCGAAAATTTAGCGTCGAGATAACCTTGAAAATTTGAGGGATGACCTCATTTAATCTCCAGTAGCAATTTCGACCCATCTTGGAGGTGTTATGCGTCTGGATCGTCTTACCAACAAATTCCAGCTTGCCCTCGCCGATGCCCAGTCACTAGCCCTTGGGCACGACAACCAGTTTATTGAACCGCTACATCTGATGAGCGCCCTGCTCAATCAGGAAGGGGGCACGGTTCGTCCACTATTAACTTCCGCAGGTATCGATGCCGGGCGTGTGCGCACCGAGATCGAACAGGCGCTGTCCCGTTTACCGCAGGTAGAAGGCACCGGTGGCGACGTTCAACCGTCCCACGAGTTGGTGCGCGTTTTGAACCTGTGCGACAAGCTGGCGCAAAAGCGTGCGGACAAATTCATTTCTTCCGAGCTGTTTGTGCTTGCGGTGCTGGAAGACCGCGGCTCGTTGACCGACTTGTTGAAAGCGGCCGGCGCGACGGCCGACAAAATCAGCAAAGCCATTGAACAAATGAGAGGCGGTGACAGCGTGGAAGACCAAGGCGCCGAAGACCAACGGCAGGCATTGAAGAAATACACTATCGATCTGACCGAACGTGCTGAGCAGGGCAAGCTTGACCCGGTGATCGGCCGTGACGAAGAGATCCGTCGCACCATTCAGGTGCTGCAACGCCGTACCAAAAACAACCCGGTGTTGATCGGCGAGCCTGGCGTGGGTAAAACCGCCATCGTCGAAGGTCTGGCGCAGCGCATCATTAACGGCGAAGTGCCGGAAGGACTGAAGCACAAGCGCGTATTGTCCCTCGATATGGGCGCCTTGATCGCCGGCGCCAAATATCGCGGCGAGTTTGAAGAGCGTCTGAAAGGCGTGCTCAACGATCTGGCCAAGCAGGAAGGCAGCGTTATCCTGTTTATCGACGAACTGCATACCATGGTCGGTGCCGGTAAGGCGGATGGCGCGATGGACGCAGGCAATATGCTGAAGCCGGCGCTGGCGCGCGGCGAGCTGCACTGCGTCGGTGCCACCACGCTGGATGAATACCGTCAATATATAGAGAAGGATGCGGCGCTCGAACGTCGTTTCCAGAAAGTGTATGTGGCTGAGCCGAGCGTGGAAGACACCATTGCTATTCTGCGCGGCCTGAAAGAGCGTTACGAACTGCACCACCACGTGCAGATCACCGACCCGGCCATTGTGGCGGCGGCAACGCTTTCGCACCGCTATATCGCCGATCGTCAATTGCCGGACAAGGCTATTGACCTTATCGACGAAGCGGCGTCCAGCATTCGCATGCAGATGGACTCCAAGCCGGAGTCGCTCGACAGGCTTGAGCGCCGCATCATCCAATTGAAACTGGAACAGCAGGCGCTGAATAAAGAGTCTGATGACGCCAGCAAGAAACGCCTGGACATGCTGAGCGATGAGCTGGGGCAGAAAGAGCGCGAATACTCGGAGCTGGAAGAAGAGTGGAAAGCGGAAAAAGCGTCGCTCTCCGGCACCCAGAATATCAAGGCTGAACTCGAGCAGGCCAAAATCACCCTGGAGCAGGCGCGTCGCGTCGGCGATCTGGGGCGGATGTCGGAACTGCAGTACGGCAAAATCCCTGAGCTGGAAAAACAGCTCGCCGCCGCCACGCAGGCCGAAGGCAAGAGCATGAAGCTGCTGCGCAACCGGGTGACCGATGCGGAGATTGCCGAAGTGCTGGCGCGTGCCACCGGGATCCCGGTCGCAAGAATGCTGGAAGGCGAGCGCGACAAGCTGCTGCGCCTGGAACAAGAACTGCATTCGCGAGTGATTGGCCAGGACGAAGCGGTCAGCGCAGTCTCCAATGCGATTCGCCGCAGCCGTGCGGGGCTGTCCGATCCTAACCGACCGATCGGTTCGTTCCTGTTCCTCGGCCCGACCGGGGTGGGGAAAACCGAGCTCTGCAAGGCGCTGGCTTCGTTCCTGTTCGACAGCGACGACGCCATGGTGCGTATCGATATGTCCGAGTTTATGGAGAAACACTCCGTTTCGCGTCTGGTCGGTGCGCCTCCGGGCTATGTCGGTTATGAAGAGGGCGGCTACCTGACGGAAGCCGTACGTCGCCGGCCTTATTCGGTGATTCTGCTGGATGAAGTCGAGAAAGCGCACCCGGACGTGTTCAATATTCTGTTGCAGGTGTTGGATGACGGCCGCCTGACCGATGGTCAAGGCCGCACCGTCGATTTCCGCAATACCGTGGTGATCATGACGTCCAACCTGGGTTCCGATCTGATCCAGGAGCATTTCGGTCAGATGAACTACGCGCAGATGAAAGAGTCGGTGATGGAGATGGTGAGTCACCACTTCCGTCCAGAGTTCATCAACCGTATCGACGAAGTGGTGGTGTTCCACCCGCTGGGCGAGAAACACATCGCCGCGATCGCCAAGATTCAGTTGTCGCGTCTGTACAAGCGTTTGGAAGAGCGCGGTTACGAAGTGACCATGACCGAACCGGCTCTGGCGCTGTTAAGCAAAACAGGCTACGACCCTGTATATGGCGCGCGCCCGTTGAAACGCGCTATTCAGCAGGAAATCGAGAACCCGCTGGCGCAACAAATCCTGTCCGGCAAGCTGATACCTGGCAAGCTGGTGACGTTGGATGTGGAAAACGACCATATCGTTGCCCGCCAATAACGGCGATTAAGGATAATAAAGATGAAAGGGAGCGGGGGACCGCTCCCTTTTCTTTATCTTCGTTTGTCCCTATTTACAGGGGTTGCCGCTATTACTGCGCTAAAATCGGCATTTTTTGACTAATAAACATCCTAAAAAGGCGTTTTTGGTGATTATTTGAACGCTTGAAAAGTTTTTTGCATTTAGGGGTTGCGGCCCGCCGAGAACTCCCTATAATGCGCCTCCACTGACCGGGAACAACGACTGACAAGCCGCCGGGTCAGCGAGAAGAAAGCGAAATAAACGCTTGACTCTCCGGGTGAAAAGCGTAATATACGCAGCCCGCGCCGATGAGTTTCTCGGCACTGCTCTTTAACAATTTATCAGACAATCTGTGTGGGCACTCCACAAGACGATATCCAGCATCTTCGGATGCAAAAAAAATATCAAGTCTTGAAGAGTGACTAACTGAAGTAAAATTCATGCAGTAAATCTTTGAGCACCGCTTCTCGAGTGGAAGCAAATCAAGCTTTTAATTGAAGAGTTTGATCATGGCTCAGATTGAACGCTGGCGGCAGGCTTAACACATGCAAGTCGAGCGGTAGCACAGGGGAGCTTGCTCCCCGGGTGACGAGCGGCGGACGGGTGAGTAATGTCTGGGAAACTGCCTGATGGAGGGGGATAACTACTGGAAACGGTAGCTAATACCGCATAACGTCGCAAGACCAAAGAGGGGGACCTTCGGGCCTCTTGCCATCAGATGTGCCCAGATGGGATTAGCTAGTAGGTGGGGTAATGGCTCACCTAGGCGACGATCCCTAGCTGGTCTGAGAGGATGACCAGCCACACTGGAACTGAGACACGGTCCAGACTCCTACGGGAGGCAGCAGTGGGGAATATTGCACAATGGGCGCAAGCCTGATGCAGCCATGCCGCGTGTGTGAAGAAGGCCTTCGGGTTGTAAAGCACTTTCAGCGAGGAGGAAGGTGGTGAACTTAATACGTTCATCAATTGACGTTACTCGCAGAAGAAGCACCGGCTAACTCCGTGCCAGCAGCCGCGGTAATACGGAGGGTGCAAGCGTTAATCGGAATTACTGGGCGTAAAGCGCACGCAGGCGGTTTGTTAAGTCAGATGTGAAATCCCCGGGCTCAACCTGGGAACTGCATTTGAAACTGGCAAGCTAGAGTCTCGTAGAGGGGGGTAGAATTCCAGGTGTAGCGGTGAAATGCGTAGAGATCTGGAGGAATACCGGTGGCGAAGGCGGCCCCCTGGACGAAGACTGACGCTCAGGTGCGAAAGCGTGGGGAGCAAACAGGATTAGATACCCTGGTAGTCCACGCTGTAAACGATGTCGATTTGGAGGTTGTGCCCTTGAGGCGTGGCTTCCGGAGCTAACGCGTTAAATCGACCGCCTGGGGAGTACGGCCGCAAGGTTAAAACTCAAATGAATTGACGGGGGCCCGCACAAGCGGTGGAGCATGTGGTTTAATTCGATGCAACGCGAAGAACCTTACCTACTCTTGACATCCAGAGAACTTTCCAGAGATGGATTGGTGCCTTCGGGAACTCTGAGACAGGTGCTGCATGGCTGTCGTCAGCTCGTGTTGTGAAATGTTGGGTTAAGTCCCGCAACGAGCGCAACCCTTATCCTTTGTTGCCAGCGGTTCGGCCGGGAACTCAAAGGAGACTGCCAGTGATAAACTGGAGGAAGGTGGGGATGACGTCAAGTCATCATGGCCCTTACGAGTAGGGCTACACACGTGCTACAATGGCATATACAAAGAGAAGCGACCTCGCGAGAGCAAGCGGACCTCATAAAGTATGTCGTAGTCCGGATTGGAGTCTGCAACTCGACTCCATGAAGTCGGAATCGCTAGTAATCGTAGATCAGAATGCTACGGTGAATACGTTCCCGGGCCTTGTACACACCGCCCGTCACACCATGGGAGTGGGTTGCAAAAGAAGTAGGTAGCTTAACCTTCGGGAGGGCGCTTACCACTTTGTGATTCATGACTGGGGTGAAGTCGTAACAAGGTAACCGTAGGGGAACCTGCGGTTGGATCACCTCCTTACCTAAAGATATTAGTTCGCGTGGCGTGCTCACACAGATTGTCTGATGAAAAAGTAACGAGCAAAAGCGTCATAAAAGTACGGTGTCGTGTCCCCTTCGTCTAGAGGCCTAGGACACCGCCCTTTCACGGCGGTAACAGGGGTTCGAATCCCCTAGGGGACGCCAAGCTTCCGACCCACCCGGTGAAAGCGGCGGTCCCAAGTATCTGACGATACACCATATCTTAAAGATGACTTCCGAGTCATGTTTAAGATATTGCTCTTTAACAATCTGGAACAAGCTGAAAATTGAAACATGACGGCTGAAATTTGTCCCTCCGTAGATGTATTGGGATGAAGAGTAACCTGTCATAGAGTCTCTCAAATGTTTGCAGCGCGAACGATGGAAACATCTTCGGGTTGTGAGGTTAAGTGACTAAGCGTACACGGTGGATGCCTAGGCAGTCAGAGGCGATGAAGGGCGTGCTAATCTGCGAAAAGCGTCGGTAAGGTGATATGAACCGTTACAACCGGCGATACCCGAATGGGGAAACCCAGTGTGTTTCGACACACTATCATGTCATGAATACATAGTGGCATGAGGCGAACCGGGGGAACTGAAACATCTAAGTACCCCGAGGAAAAGAAATCAACCGAGATTCCCCCAGTAGCGGCGAGCGAACGGGGAGGAGCCCAGAACCTGAATCGGCTTGTGTGTTAGTGGAAGCGTCTGGAAAGTCGCGCAGTAAAGGGTGATAGCCCCGTACACTAAAATGCACAGGTCGTGAGTTCGATGAGTAGGGCGGGACACGTGACATCCTGTCTGAATATGGGGGGACCATCCTCCAAGGCTAAATACTCCTGACTGACCGATAGTGAACCAGTACCGTGAGGGAAAGGCGAAAAGAACCCCGGCGAGGGGAGTGAAATAGAACCTGAAACCGTGTACGTACAAGCAGTGGGAGCACCTTCGTGGTGTGACTGCGTACCTTTTGTATAATGGGTCAGCGACTTATATTTTGTAGCAAGGTTAACCGTATAGGGGAGCCGTAGGGAAACCGAGTCTTAACTGGGCGATTAGTTGCAAGGTATAGACCCGAAACCCGGTGATCTAGCCATGGGCAGGTTGAAGGTTGGGTAACACTAACTGGAGGACCGAACCGACTAATGTTGAAAAATTAGCGGATGACTTGTGGCTGGGGGTGAAAGGCCAATCAAACCGGGAGATAGCTGGTTCTCCCCGAAAGCTATTTAGGTAGCGCCTCGTGAACTCATCTTCGGGGGTAGAGCACTGTTTCGGCTAGGGGGCCATCCCGGCTTACCAAACCGATGCAAACTCCGAATACCGAAGAATGTTATCACGGGAGACACACGGCGGGTGCTAACGTCCGTCGTGAAGAGGGAAACAACCCAGACCGCCAGCTAAGGTCCCAAAGTCATGGTTAAGTGGGAAACGATGTGGGAAGGCATAGACAGCCAGGATGTTGGCTTAGAAGCAGCCATCATTTAAAGAAAGCGTAATAGCTCACTGGTCGAGTCGGCCTGCGCGGAAGATGTAACGGGGCTAAACCATGCACCGAAGCTGCGGCAGCGACGCTTAGCGTTGTTGGGTAGGGGAGCGTTCTGTAAGCCGTTGAAGGTGGCCTGTGAGGGTTGCTGGAGGTATCAGAAGTGCGAATGCTGACATAAGTAACGATAAAGCGGGTGAAAAGCCCGCTCGCCGGAAGACCAAGGGTTCCTGTCCAACGTTAATCGGGGCAGGGTGAGTCGACCCCTAAGGCGAGGCTGAAAAGCGTAGTCGATGGGAAACAGGTTAATATTCCTGTACTTGGTGTTACTGCGAAGGGGGGACGGAGAAGGCTAGGCTAGCCGGGCGACGGTTGTCCCGGTTTAAGCGTGTAGGGGGTGTGACCTGGTAAATCCGGTTGCATACTAACCCTGAGGCGTGATGACGATGCACTACGGTGCAGAAGTAGTTGATGCCCTGCTTCCAGGAAAATCCTCTAAGCTCCAGGTAACATTAAATCGTACCCCAAACCGACACAGGTGGTCAGGTAGAGAATACCAAGGCGCTTGAGAGAACTCGGGTGAAGGAACTAGGCAAAATGGTGCCGTAACTTCGGGAGAAGGCACGCTGGCATGTAGGTGAAGTCCCTCGCGGATGGAGCTGAAGCCAGTCGAAGATACCAGCTGGCTGCAACTGTTTAATAAAAACACAGCACTGTGCAAACACGAAAGTGGACGTATACGGTGTGACGCCTGCCCGGTGCTGGAAGGTTAATTGATGGGGTCAGCCGCAAGGCGAAGCTCTTGATCGAAGCCCCAGTAAACGGCGGCCGTAACTATAACGGTCCTAAGGTAGCGAAATTCCTTGTCGGGTAAGTTCCGACCTGCACGAATGGCGTAATGATGGCCAGGCTGTCTCCACCCGAGACTCAGTGAAATTGAACTCGCTGTGAAGATGCAGTGTACCCGCGGCAAGACGGAAAGACCCCGTGAACCTTTACTATAGCTTGACACTGAACATTGAGCCTTGATGTGTAGGATAGGTGGGAGGCTTTGAAGCGTGGACGCCAGTCTGCGTGGAGCCATCCTTGAAATACCACCCTTTAATGTTTGATGTTCTAACTCGGCCCCGTGATCCGGGGTGAGGACAGTGTCTGGTGGGTAGTTTGACTGGGGCGGTCTCCTCCCAAAGAGTAACGGAGGAGCACGAAGGTTAGCTAATCACGGTCGGACATCGTGAGGTTAGTGCAAAGGCATAAGCTAGCTTGACTGCGAGAGTGACGGCTCGAGCAGGTACGAAAGTAGGTCTTAGTGATCCGGTGGTTCTGAATGGAAGGGCCATCGCTCAACGGATAAAAGGTACTCCGGGGATAACAGGCTGATACCGCCCAAGAGTTCATATCGACGGCGGTGTTTGGCACCTCGATGTCGGCTCATCACATCCTGGGGCTGAAGTAGGTCCCAAGGGTATGGCTGTTCGCCATTTAAAGTGGTACGCGAGCTGGGTTTAGAACGTCGTGAGACAGTTCGGTCCCTATCTGCCGTGGGCGTTGGAAGATTGAGAGGGGTTGCTCCTAGTACGAGAGGACCGGAGTGAACGCACCACTGGTGTTCGGGTTGTCATGCCAATGGCATTGCCCGGTAGCTAAGTGCGGAAAAGATAAGCGCTGAAAGCATCTAAGCGCGAAACTTGCCTCAAGATGAGTCTTCCCTGGGCCTTTAAGGCCCCTGAAGGAACGTTTAAGACTAAGACGTTGATAGGCTGGGTGTGTAAGTGCAGCGATGCATTGAGCTAACCAGTACTAATGATCCGTGAGGCTTAACCTTACAACACCGAAGGTGTTTTTAGAGAGATTTTCAGCGACGTTCCAAGATTGATTCTGATGGCTTCACGGAAGTGAGGCGGTTGGAATGAAACAGAATTTGCCTGGCGGCAATAGCGCGGTGGTCCCACCTGACCCCATGCCGAACTCAGAAGTGAAACGCCGTAGCGCCGATGGTAGTGTGGGGTCTCCCCATGCGAGAGTAGGACACTGCCAGGCATCAAATAAACGTTATCAGTGTGACGACTGGTAATGCGCAAGTCGCAGAGCGCGATATTGCCGGTATCGAAAGATACAACGTAAAAGAATCGGTGGAGCGGTAGTTCAGTTGGTTAGAATACCTGCCTGTCACGCAGGGGGTCGCGGGTTCGAGCCCCGTCCGTTCCGCCACTTAATTGATAAGCCCTGAGTCTCTGACTCAGGGCTTTTTCATATCTGAATTTTGCGCTTCTCAGGCTGGAATTGTCCCTCCTGACAGCCTTGCTTTCTCCATATTGTTGCCTTTAGATCAAAAGTCTTATGCCGAACCAGGCGTTTTTGATCAATAAAAAAGTTGCCATAATCTTCCTCATACCGCATCTACCCGTTAATGAGAGAAAACATTATGAGCATCCCTGCATTTGGTTTAGGTACTTTCCGCCTTCAGGATCAGGTTGTTATCGATTCTGTCAGCACCGCACTCGAGCTGGGCTATCGCACTATCGATACCGCACAGATCTATGAAAACGAAGCGGCTGTTGGCCAGGCTATCGCTGCCAGCGGTGTGAAACGTGAAGACCTGTTCATCACCACCAAGATTTGGATCGCGAACCTGGCGAAAGGCACGTTGATCCCAAGCCTGCAAGAAAGCCTTAAAAAACTGCAAACGTCCTACGTTGATCTGACGCTGATCCACTGGCCGTCACCCAATGACGAAGTGCCGGTTGCCGAATTTATGGCTGAGCTGCTGGAAGCGAAAAAGCTGGGGCTGACCCGCCAAATTGGCGTATCTAACTTCACCATCGACTTGATGCAGCAAGCGATTGACGCGATTGGCGCCGATGAAATCGCCACCAACCAAATCGAGTTGTCACCGTTCTTGCAGAACCGTAAGGTGGTAGCATTCGCGCAGCAGCATGGCATCGCCATCACTTCTTACATGACATTGGCCTATGGCAAAGCGCTGCAGGATGAAACGATCAAAAGCATCGCCGCACGTCACAATGCGACCCCTGCACAGGTTGTCCTGGCTTGGGCACTGAAGCTGGGCTATGCGGTTATTCCATCCTCTACCAAGCGTGAAAACCTGGCGAGCAACCTGTTGGCGCAGCAACTGACGCTGACCGACGAAGATATGGCGCAGATCGCCACACTGGAGTGCAACGGCCGTCTGGTTAGCCCGGAAGGTCTGGCGCCAAACTGGGATTAATCATTCCTCGCAGTAGTCAGCATAAGGCGTCCATCGGGGCGCCTTTTTTATCGTTTCAGGTATTCACTCACAAAATCAATAAAGCTGCGCAGACGGTTGCTGACGGCGCTGTCGCTGTAATAAACCGCGTTGATCGGCATGGCGACCGGCAGCGTCGCTTCCACCAGAATCGGGACCAAATCTCCACGTTTGATATCTTCGTCGCTCATAAAGTCCGACAGACAGGCGATACCGTTGCCATGCAGACAGAGATGGCGCTGGGTTTCTCCACTATTGGTGGTCAAACCGGGGGTGATTTCCAACTGGCTGCCATCTGAACAAGCCAGTGGCCAGCGGTTCAAGCTGGGCAGGTCGTTGAAGCCGATGCAGCAGTGATGTTCAAGATCTTCTACCGTTTGCGGCGTGCCGTGCTGAGCCAGATAAGCGGGGGAGGCAAGCACATGCCGGTAGCTGGTCATGAGCTTGCGTGCTTTCAGCGTAGAATCGGTCAGCTCGCCTACGCGGATCGCGATATCCACTTTTCGCTCGATCAGATTGATAAAGTTTTCCGAAGACACCAGCGATAACGACATTTCAGGATAACGTTCGCGGAACTCTGCCACTAAAGGCGTCAGCATGTGCAGCACCACCGGCGTTGCCGCGTCGACGCGCAGCAGACCTTGCGGACGCTGGCGGCTTTCCATCAGCGCATTTTCCGCCGCGGCCATGTCATTCAGTACCTTCTGCACCTGGCGAAAGTAATTCTCGCCTTCCTGAGTCAGGCTGATTTGGCGCGTGGTGCGATTGAGCAACGTCACGCCCAGTTTGCTTTCCAGTTTTTTCACCGTTCGGCTGACTACGGAGTTCGCTTGTTCCAGGCGTTCGGCCGCCCGGCTGAAGCTGCCGCTTTCTACGACGGTGACAAAGGTGATCAACTCGTCAGAGTTTGCTTTCATTTTTGCTCCGATAGCAAAGTTAATTTGAAATTTTGAGCATTTTTATCATTTAAGCATAGGCCGATAATAGCCGTCATCAACTTGAATGCTATTTCGGAGTAAAAAATGCCACTCGCATTACTTGCCTTAACCATCAGCGCTTTTGCTATCGGCACGACCGAGTTCGTGATTGTCGGGTTGATCCCGACTATCGCGGAGCAGCTTGGGGTGACCGTACCGTCCGCTGGATTGCTGGTGACTATCTATGCCCTCGGCGTGGCCATTGGCGCGCCGGTGCTGACGGCCCTGACCAGCCGCATACCGCGCAAACTGCTGCTGGTTGGCCTGATGGTGCTGTTCACTCTCGGCAACCTGCTGGCCTGGCAGTCACCCAGCTATGAATCGCTGATAGTGGCTCGGTTGTTGACCGGCCTGGCGCACGGCGTGTTCTTCTCTATCGGCTCCACTATCGCCACTAGCCTGGTGGCAAAAGAGAAGGCGGCCTCCGCCATCGCCATCATGTTTGGTGGCCTGACGGTGGCGCTGGTGACCGGCGTACCGCTGGGGACGTTCATCGGCCAGCAGTTTGGCTGGCGTGAGACCTTCCTGGCCGTTTCTCTGATTGGCGCTGTCGCCACGCTGGCCAGCGTTATTCTGGTACCGAGCAATATCAAGAACCAGGGCAGCGCCGGCGTGCGGGAACAGCTGAAAGTGCTGACTCATCCTCGTCTGCTGCTGATTTACGCGATTACCGCATTGGGGTACGGCGGGGTCTTCACGACCTTTACCTTCCTTGCGCCGATGATGCAGGAACTGGCCGGCTTCTCTGCTCCGACCGTGAGCTGGATACTGTTGGCTTATGGCGTCGCGGTGGCTGTGGGTAACATCTGGGGAGGCAAGCTGGCCGATCGTCATGGGGCCGTGCGTGCGCTGAGCTTTATCTTTGCCGCGCTGGCCATTTTGTTGCTGGTGTTCCAGCTTACCGCCAGCCACAGTATTGCCGCTTTGCTGACGGTGATTGTGATGGGCGTGTTCGCGTTCGGCAACGTGCCGGGGCTGCAGGTGTATGTGGTGCAGAAAGCCGCGCAATACACGCCAAATGCGGTGGATGTGGCGTCCGGTCTCAACATCGCGGCGTTCAACATCGGCATTGCGCTCGGCTCGGTGATTGGCGGCCAGACCGTTGCCTCACTGGGGCTGGCGCAGACCCCCTGGATTGGCGCGTTGATCGTGGTGGTTGCATTGTTACTGGTTAGCTTCAGCGGTCGCCTGGATAAAAAGTCTCAGCTGCAAACGGCTTAATACGTAAAACTCTTGCTGCCTGGCCCGCATTTTGCGGGCCTTTTCGCATTTTTCACCTATTACCCCTCACCTTTACACAGCTATACCGTCAGAAGATTGAAATCGCTGCAGGCGGCCCCTATAACTGAAAAGGTGATGCCCGCAAAAGCCATGCCCTCTATGCAGGGTAGGCGTATAATCAATTCATCGTTGGCGAGTGTTCATCGCCAGTTTTCATGTTAATGGGTAATAGGCGAATCGCGTGCCGAAACGAACTTATGCAATGAGGTATGTTGCAGGTCAGCCAGTTGAGCGAATCTTTCCTGGTGCCGTTAACCAGCCGTTGCCGCCAGGGGCGGCGCTGCCGACGACCGGCGCCCTGCGCGTCATGGTATGGAATATTTTCAAACAGCAGCGAGCCGACTGGCTTTCGGTGCTGAAGAACCATGGCAAAAACGCGCAGCTGGTATTGTTGCAAGAGGCGCAAACCACGCCAGAGTTGGTGAGCTACGCTACCGCCAACTATCTGGCGGCCGATCAGGTGCCGGCCTTTGTGCTGCCGCAGCACCCTTCCGGCGTGATGACGCTGGCTGCCGCTCATCCTGTTTACTGTTGCCCGCTGCGTGAGCGGGAGCCGCTGCTGCGGCTTTCCAAGTCGGCTCTGATCACCGTTTATCCGCTGTACAACGGCGAGCTGTTGATGGTGGTGAACATCCATGCGGTGAACTTTAGCCTAGGCGTCGACGTCTACAGCAAGCAGTTGGGGCCGATAGGCGAACAGATCGCCAGTCACCGGGGGCCGGTGATTATGGCGGGGGATTTCAACGCCTGGAGCCGCAAGCGCATCAATGCGCTGTATGACTTTGCCGGAGAGATGGCGCTGCGCGAGGTGAGTTTCACCGACGACCATCGCCGCAAGGCCTTCGGTCGTCCACTGGATTTCGTATTTTACCGCAATCTGGGAGTGGTGGAGGCGTCGGTGCTGGTGACCAGCGCATCGGATCACAACCCGCTGTTGGTGGAGTTTCATCCGGAGAAAGACTCGCCGGTATGGTGAATCGCAGCTAATAAAAAAGCACCCCGTAGGGTGCTTTTTTTGTGCCGAACATTTAAGTATCCGGCGTCATCTTGTTGCCGACAAACAGGGTCAGCTTCAGACCTGGCTGCAGGTTGCCTTTGGCGAGCGTTGAATTCCAACGCATCACGTCGTTAATATCGACGCCGTGACGACGTGCGATACTGGCGAGCGAATCACCTTTACGAACCTGGTAGGTGATACTGCTGTTACTGCCAGTATTGCTGGCCACTTGCAGGGTTTGCCCAACTTTTAAGGCGCTCTTGGCGCGTAAGTTGTTCCAACTCTGCAAATCGCTGGTCTTAACGTTCAGCCGCTTGGCTATGGCCGATAAGGTGTCGCCGGAGCGAACTTTATACGAACTGCCACCGGACAAACCGCTGTTCTTCGCCAACTGCGTCGTTGGCTGAGTCACGGCGATCTGGCCATCGGCCAGCGAGTCTTTCAGCTGATCGGCATGCCCTTTGGGAACCATGATGTAATGGGGCCCGTTGGGTGCCGTAACGCCTTTTTTGTAGCCTGGGTTATACGCTTTCATCTTGGTGACTGAAAGCCCAGCCATCTCAGCCGCCTGAGTCAGCTGGATCTGCTGCCCGACATCGATACGAGCCAGCGCACGGGTTTCATCCGTTTTCGGGAGTTTCACGCCGTACTTCTTGCTGTTCTTGATGATGTCGCTCAGCGCCAGCATTTTCGGGACATAGATTGACGTTTCACGCGGAAGCGACAATGCCCAGAAATTGGTTGGCTTACCCTGGCGTTTGTTTGCCTTCACCGCTTGCATCACGCGGCCTTCACCACTGTTATAGGCGGCTACGGTCAGTAACCAGTCGCCGTTAAACATGCGGTTCAAGCGCTGCATCATGTTAAGCGCAGCGGTTGTCGAGGCGACGACATCGCGTCGACCGTCATACCACTGATTGTTTTTCAAACCATAATTGCGACCCGTTTGCGGCACGATTTGCCATAGCCCTGCGGCGTTGGCACTTGACGTGGCGTGTGGGTCAAAAGCGCTCTCCACTATGGGTAGCAGTACCAGTTCCATCGGCATATTACGTTTCTTAATCTGCCCGACTATCCAGTACATGTACGGCTCTGCCCGTAATGTTACATCGTGGAGATAGCTCTTACTTTTTAAGTACTTTCTTTTCTGGTCACGGATCCGGGAATTTTCCGGAACCTCCATCTTCAGCTCGTCGCTAATGAAGTTCCACAGGTCCTGTTGCGCGGCGGGACTGTTGTTATCCAACCACCGCGCCGAGCTCGCTCGGCCATTTCCTGTGTACTCTCCTGCTTCACCATCTTGACCAGCCGAAGACAAACTCTGTGCATGCTGTTCTGGCGCCGGTGCGTCCTGCCTGGACGACTGGCAACCCACTAGCAAGACCGAGGCGAGAAATATCGCTTTAGCCTTCATGTGTGTGTCAATGTAGTTGCTTAAAAGACGAGCAATAATACTTTGCTTCGCCAAATAACACAACTAAAAGCTTAGAAGTTATCTTTCCGCAGGCGTAATTCGGAAAAAACTGAATGAAGGCTTTCCGGTGGTGAATTAAAGCCTAATTTCTTTTGTAAATCAGCGTAATGGCAACGTAAAAACAGGTTAATTTTGCGCTCTAATTGCAACGTGGTCGGCACGCTAGCTTGGCCTTTTGCCCTTAACGCTTCAACATGTTGTTGATATGTTTCAATCTCTCGATCTTCCGGCAAAATAGCCCGCGCAAACTTAAGATTTGAAAGAGTATATTCATGCGCGCAGCAAATTAAGGTGTTATCGGGAAGTTGCGCGAGTTGTTGAAATGAGTCGTACATTTGTTTTGCGGTGCCTTCAAACAGCCTGCCGCAGCCGGCGGAGAAAATGGTGTCGCCGCAGAACAGATAAGGGGCACTATAGAATGCCACATGGCCCAGCGTATGGCCGGGAACGGCGATAGTCCTGTACTGGCGGCCATCGATATCAAAGGTGTCGCCGTCGTGGACGATGTGGTTGGCGCCTTTGCCAGCGGTTTCCTGCGGCCCGTAGACCGCCAGGCCCGGGTATTGTGCGACAATCTGCGCCACGCCACCGACGTGATCGTGGTGGTGGTGGGTCAGCAGGATCGCCGACGGCGCCAGCTGCAGGCGCTGCAGCGCCTCGAGCACCGGCCGCGCTTCACCCGGATCGACGATAATGCAGCGCCCCTGCCGGTCATCCAATAACCAAATGTAATTGTCCTGGAAGGCGGGAATGCTGATAAGATTCATGGTGTACCTCTCGTTGGCAACGGCTTGAAAGAAGATAATAAATCATGAAACCAGCTCATACTCTACAAAAGCTCACCGGCCCGCAGTCCTGGGCTGAGCTGCCGTGGGGGGAGTACTATCGTGAAGCGCTCGAGCGGCAGTTGCAACCCTGGTGGCCCAAGCTGTTCGGCTTCCATCTGCTGAAGATGGGCATGCTCAGCGCCGAGCTGGCCACGGATAAATGCGCAATCTCCCACCAGGTCAACGTAGGGCTGGAGGGGAAAGGGCTGCAGGTGATCGCCGACGCTTATCAACTGCCGTTCGCCGCCAAATCGGTGGATGCCTGCCTGTTGGCGCATACGCTGTCCTACGCGGACGATCCGCATCGCATGCTGCGTGAGGTGGATAGGGTGTTGATCGACGACGGCTGGCTGGTTGTCAGCAGCTTCAATCCGTTCAGCCTGCTGGGATTGGGCAAGCTGGTGCCCGGATTGCGTCATCGTCAGCCCTATGTCAGCCGCATGTTTACCCAGATGCGGTTGTTGGATTGGCTCAGCCTGCTGAATTACGAGGTGTTGCACCAGGCGCGTTTTCACGTGCTGCCGTGGCACCGCAAGGGCGGCAAGTTTTTATGCACCCATTTGCCGGCGCTGGGCTGCATGAGCGTGATTGTGGCGCGCAAGCGCACCTTGCCGCTGACGCCCACGCCGATGAAACTGGGGGCGAGAAAGCCGTCTCTCAGCCGCGCGGTGGGCGCGACCAAGAGTTATCGCAAGCTGCCTTAGGCTTCCGGTTGGTAGCCGACGTCATCCTGCGTCGGTTTACCCGCCGCCTCGCGCGCCAGCTCGTCGCAGCGTTCGTTCTCCGGGTGGCCGGCGTGGCCCTTGACCCACTCCCATTTAACGGTGTGGCGCTGAATGGCCTGATCCAGCCGCTGCCACAGATCGACATTCTTGACCGGTTTTTTGTCGGCGGTTTTCCAACCGCGTTTCTTCCAGTTATGGATCCAGCTGGTAATGCCCTGGCGCACGTACTGGCTGTCGGTGCTGAGCGTCACGGCGCAAGGCACCGTCAGCGCTTCCAGCGCCACGATCGCCGCCATCATTTCCATGCGGTTATTGGTGGTCAGACGAAATCCTTCGCTGAAGGTTTTTTCCGTCTGCTTATAGCGCAGTATCGCGCCGTAGCCACCGGGGCCAGGGTTGCCAAGGCAGGAGCCGTCGGTGAAAATTTCTACCTGTTTGAGCATCTCTGGTAGACTCTTCCTATCAGTTTTATAAAAGCCAAGTCTGACATAAACGAGCGCTGTGAGCACTGCAATATGATCTCTACAACCACCAGACAGATTGTCCTCGATACCGAAACCACCGGTATGAACAAGCTTGGGGTGCACTACGAAGGGCACCGCATCATCGAAATCGGTGCGGTGGAAGTGATTAACCGCCGCCTGACCGGGCGCAACTTCCACGTATACATCAAGCCGGATCGGCTGGTGGATCCGGAAGCGTACGGCGTACACGGCATCAGCGACGACTTCCTGGCCGACAAACCTACCTTCGATCAGGTTGCCGACGAATTCCTCGACTTTATCCGCGGCGGCGAGCTGGTGATCCATAACGCGGCGTTCGATATCGGCTTTATGGATCACGAATTCCGCATGCTGCAGCAGGGGATCCCGAAGACCGAGACCTTCTGCACCATCACCGACAGCCTGATGATGGCGCGCCGCCTGTTCCCGGGCAAGCGCAACAACCTCGATGCCTTGTGCAGCCGCTATGAGATAGACAACAGCAAGCGTACGCTGCACGGCGCATTGCTCGATGCCGAGATCCTGGCGGAAGTCTATCTGGCGATGACCGGCGGTCAGACGTCGATAGCGTTCCAAATGGAAGGCGACACCCAGCAAAACGATGCCGCGCAAGAAATACAGCGTATCGTCCGCCCGGCTACGGCGATGAAAGTGGTCTACGCCAGCGACGAAGAAATAAAGGCGCACGAGGCGCGTCTGGATCTGGTGGCGAAGAAGGGCGGCAGCTGCCTGTGGCGCGGGGCGCCGGCGGAATAACGGCGTTTTTGCACGAAAAAAACGCACTGGGCAACCCTTCGTTGAAAAACTGTGCAAACGGTTCATTTGCGGAGAAAAAGGCGTTGACGGAACCGAGAGGCGTCCGTAATATGCGCCTCGTTCCCCCGCAAGAGGGAATGGCGCGGAGCGGTAGTTCAGTTGGTTAGAATACCTGCCTGTCACGCAGGGGGTCGCGGGTTCGAGCCCCGTCCGTTCCGCCACTATTCAGAAGCCCTGAGTTAGCGATAACTCAGGGTTTCGTCGTTTCCGCTCTCGGCAAAACGGTGCGGCCCAGGGAACGGGGCCGGCAGACCGGCCCCTTATCCTCAGAACAACACCGAGTAATTCAAACCGAAGGTGCGTCCGCGGCCTTTATAGCTGTACAGCTCAGGTGAGCCGTAGGTCGGGCTGTACAGGATCGGCGCGCGTTGGCCCCAAACGGTGGTGTACTCCTTATCCAACAGGTTTTCCACGCTGAAGCTGATTTTCCCCACCGGCAGGGCATAGCTGCCGAGGAAATCGAGGGTGTTGTAGCCATCTATTTTGCGGCCTTGGGTGGAGTTGGCCTTGGTATAATCGCCGTCGTCCGACACGTCGAAGGTTTGCTGCGACTGCAAGCGCAGATTCCAGTCGCCCGGCGCCCAGCCGACGTAAGCGGTGACTTTCGATGGGCTGGCGGTATCGACCACCAGCTTCTTCCATTCGCCGTTGACCTTGGTTTCAGAACGGATGAAGTTGAAGTTGGTGCCGGCGCTCCAGTCGCTGTCTTCGAAGAAGTAGTCCACCGCACCTTCCAGCCCATAGATGCGCCGCTTGTCCGCATTGACGTTAATGGTCATGTCGGTTTTGTTGATGGCGATGCTCTTGTCGGACAACGAGTAGTAGGCGGCGATTTGCGTGCGCAGGTTATCGCCGGTATAGCGCCAGCCCAGCTCGTAGGCGTTGACCTTGATGCCTTCCAGCTTGGAATCGCCGACGTTGACGCTCTTCAGCAACTGGTAATGGCCGCCGTTCAACGCGTAGGTGCCGTTGCCGTAATATTTGCCCGGATCCGGGATCTCGAAGCCCTGAGAGAAGTTGAACCAGGTTTGCTGACGCTCGGTCAAGTGCGCCAACAGACCGGCGTTGAACAGCGCATTGTTGTAGTCGGTTTTCCCTCCCGGGATGGCGTCGGCGGAGGCGGCGGCGCCGGTGGCGATCGCCTGCTGCTGGTTATAGCCGACGAAGTCGTCGATCTTGTTTTCGGTGTACTGGTAACGCACGCCGCCGCTCAGGGTGAAGATGGGATTGATGTCGTAACTGGCCTGCAGGAACGACGCCAGGTTGCTGGTGGTATAGCTCGGGTAGCGGCCGGTGCCGTAAGCGTTCTCCAGCGTCATGCCGCCGGACTGTTGGGCCTTCGCCAGGTTGAAGAACTGCTGGTTGGCGTTGAAGCTTTCATGCTCGGCGTCGAGGCCGTAAGTCAGCGTCAGCGCGTCGACAGGTTTGCTGTTTAACGTCAGTTTGCCGCCGTAAAAATCGGTTTTTTGCTGCGAAGCGCCAATGCTGCTGACGTAATAGTTCGGCGCTTTGCCCGCCAGCGTCGGGAACGGGTAGAAGGTCAGGGTTTCGTCGCGGTAGTAGACCTGCGCCACCAAATCCTGGCCGAGGAAATCGGTGTTGGAATACTGCAGGTTGATCAGATGGCGTTCGGTGCCGGGGATACGGTCGGAATTTAAGTTGCCGCTGTTGTATGCCTTGGCATTGCCGGTCACCGCCGCAAAGTTCTCTCCCAGGAACAGGCCGTGATCGCCGTCGGATTGGCTTTTATAGTATTGAGTGGTCAGTTGCAGCTGTTGGTGTTCGTCGATGTTGAGGGTGCCGGTGCCCATGACGTCGAGGCGATCGGAATACTGCAGGCCGGTTTGGGTATTGTCGATCAGCACCTCGTTGCCTTTGCCGTCGTACCAGCCACCGTAGCGTTGGTAAGAAACGGACAGGCGTCCCGAGGCGTTGTCGTTGCCACCGCTGACCGCCGCCGCCACGTTTTCGTCGTGATCGTTATGGCCGCCAAAGCCGGTTTTACTGCCGATCTGTAATTCGACCTGCTGTTCTCGTTGCCCCTTTTTGGTCACGATATTGATCAGGCCGCCGGTGCTGCCGCCGCCGTACAGTGCGGTCGCGCCGGAAATCACCTCAATATGGTCGATATTGAACGGGTCGATCGAATCCAACTGGCGGCTGTCGCTGCGCGACGAGTTCAGGCGTACGCCGTCGATCATCACCATCATCGAACGGCCGCGCATATTCATGCCATAGTTGGTGCGGCCCTGGCCGCTGACGTCCATGCCGGGGATCAGCTGAGCCAACATGTCCTTGATCTCTTTGCCGCCCTGGACCTGCTGTTCGATCTCCTGACTTTCGATCACCCATGTCGTCTGCGCCATTTCCGCCGCGCTGCGGTGCGAACGGCTGGCGGAGACGACCACCTGCTCTTCGCTGCCGTTTTTCTGATCTTCTGCCCAGGCCGCCGGCGCAAGCAACGCCAGCAGACATGGGTTTAATACCCAAAGAGGTTTGCGTTTCATCGTTATTTCCCAGGTGATATTGTCGTTACGTTGTTTTTTGAGAATGCTTCTTTTATCAATAACGTTTCTTGTTATCAATAAAATCATGATATGATTTTTTGCTATGCATTAACGTAATTAATTAGTTTTATTAACATTTATCCGCTGCGCGATCGCGCGGCCACGCCGCCAACACGGCAGCCGATCGGTCATACGTAAAAGCGACAGCCGTTGCCGGAGAGTCGAGAACATGTCCGCCAGCTACAGAATTTTTGATATCACCCTGAAAAGCAAAACGCTGATTTCGCCCTCGCTGCTGCGCTGCGTGTTTGAAGGTGCGGATGTTCATCGCATGAAGCTGGAAGCGCCTGACCAGCGCATCAAACTGCTGTTCCCGGCGGCGGACGGCAAGATCACGCCGTTGGCCAACGGCCCGGACTGGTACGGCGATTACATGGCGCTCCCCAAAGAACAGCGTCCGGTGATGCGCACCTATACGCTGCGTGCGCTGCGCTGTGAGCAGAATCAGATGGACGTCGAATTCGTGCTGCATGGCGTGAACGGCCCGGCCTCCGCTTGGGCGACCCACGCCGAGCCGGGTGACGCCCTTCAGACGGTCGCTCCCAACGCTGACTTCGACGGCGACAGCGGCGGCTACGAATGGGTGCCGCCGGCGCAGTTGCAGCAGGCGCTGTTGATCGCCGATGAGACGGCGGTGCCGGCGGCGATGGGTATTCTGGAGCAGCTGGCGCAGCAGGCCAATCCGCCGCGAGTGCAGGCATTTTTTGAGGTGCCGGTGGCGGGGGATTGCCTGGATTTGGCCCGTTTCCCGTTCGCCGAGGTTTACTGGCTGCCGCGTGACGTGGGCCACCAAATGGCGCATGGCACGCTGCTGGTGGAGGCGGTGCGCCAGCGGGTCGTTATCCCCGCGTCGGCGTGTGCGCAGGCGCAGTCCCTGGCGGAAAGCAGCCTGAGCGATGAGGTATTGTGGGAGCGTGCGGCCGGCGGTAACGCTTTTTATGCCTGGGTGGCGGCCGAGTCTTCCACGGTGAAAACGCTGCGGCGTTATCTGATCGGCGAACGCGATCTGGATCGCGCTACCGTCAACTTCATGGCCTATTGGTGCTGAGTCGGCCGCCGCCGTGCGCCTTCATCATGGGCTCTACCGCCTGGAGGCCTAAGGCGCGTCGAGCAGGCTGACGTGCGCCGCTACGATGCGCCAGCCACAGGGCAGCTTGACCCAGGTTTGCATTTGCCGCCCCCTGCGGTTGCTGCCCGGTCGATGAAATTCCGTGCTGGCCACCGCCATATCTTCACCAAAAGTCGTGATTTGGGTGTTTTCCAACAGCCGCTCCAGTCCGTTGGCCGGGCGCCGTTGACGAAAATCGCGGATCTCGTCGATACCGTAGAGGCTTTCGGTGGCGCCATAGCGCACCGTGCGCGCGTCGTGCCAGAACAACTCGTCCAGCACATCGATGTCATTGCTGATTAACGCCTGCTCATAGCGGTAAAAGGCGGCGTTGACCTCCGCCAGCACCGCCGGCCGATCGATATGTTCACTGTTCATTGATTACTCCTGTTTGCAGACGCAAGTGGCGATGCCGGCGCATTCCAGCGCATAGGCGGCGCGCAGCGCCAAATCTTCGCGCCACGGCGGGGCGATCAGTTGCAGGCCGATCGGCAGACCGGATGCGCTTTTCAAAGGAACCGTCACGACCGGCAGGCCAAGGAAGGAAATCGGCTGCGTCAGCATGCCCATACTGGCGCGGATCGGCAGATCGACGCCGTTGATGCGCATCGTTTCCTGGCCGATCGGCGTGGCGCTGCACGGCGTCGCCGGGGCGATCAAAATGTCCCAGTGCTTGAACAGCGGCGCGGCTTGCCGGCGAAACGCGTGACGAAAGCGCTGTGCCTGCAAATACCAGGTGGCGGGGAGCATGGCGCCGGCCAGCAGTCGTTCTCGCGACAGTGGCTCGAAGCGTTCGGGTTGGCTGCGCAACTGCGGCAGATAGCGATGGCCGCCCTCTGAGGCGCTGAGGATAAAGGCCGCCGATCGGGCCAGCTCGGCCTGCGGCAGCTCGACTTCGGCGCTGGCTGCCAGCGCTTGCGCCACCTGGTTGACTGCGGCTTTGGCGTCATCATTGCACCATTGCAGGAAATAGCCGCCTAACACGGCGCAGCGCAGGTTCTGGCTGCCCTGCGCCAGCAACGCTTCGGTGCGGGAAATCGGCCGATCGTTCTGGAACGGATCCTCGGCGTCGATGCCCTGCATCGCATCATACACCGTCGCGAGATCGTGCACCCGGCGGGCGAACGGGCCGATGTGATCCAGGCTGTCGACAAACGGCTGGCTGCCGCTGCGCGAAAGACGGCCGAAGGTCGGTTTCAGACCATAAATGCCGCACAGCGAGGCGGGCACGCGTATTGAGCCATTGGTGTCGCTGCCGAGCGAAAAGGTCACCAAGCCGGCCGCCACCGCTGCGGCCGAGCCGCCCGAAGAGCCGCCGGCGATGCGCCCGAGGTCATGCGGGTTTCGGGTGGCGCCGTAATGGCTGTTCTCGGTGGTGAAACCGTAGGCGTAGGCGTCCATGTTCAACATGCCGCAAAGCAACGCGCCTTGATCCGCCAGCCGGGAGACGCCCCAGGCGTCGCGGCCGGCCGGTGGCCGATCGCTGAACAGGCGGGCGCCGGCCAGCGTGGTTTCACCGGCGACGTCGAACAGATTTTTTACCGCATAGGGAATGCCGGCCAAAGCGGGCAGCGTTTGCCCAAGCGCGCGCGAACGGTCAAGGCGATCGGCTTCTTTTTGCATGCGTTCCCGGGTGATGTGCGTAAAGGCGTTCAGCGCGGGATTCTGACGGTCGATGTGATCGAGCGTATGCCGGACGATCTCGCGCGCCGAGAGCGCGCCGCGTTCAAGGGCCGTACGGATCTCGGCGAGCGACAGGGCGCTTAAGGGATTCATGGGCGATATACCCCCGCGATTTCCTGGCGCGGATCCAGCGGGAAGGCCATCAGCGGTTCGGCCAGCGCGGCGATGCGTTCGATCTGTTTCAACAGTTCCCGGCGGCGGACATCGTCCAGTTCCACGGCCAGCACGGTTTCCATCTGGTGGATATAGGCCGCCCAATCGGCGGCGTGTTGATTGTTCATAAGCGATCCCGATAAATAAGAGAGTCAGAAGCCGGCGGCGCTGCCGTTGCTTCGCGGATCGAAAGCGCCTTCGAACATGCCGTTGGTGTGGCGTACGACGGCGCCGGCATGGCCGACCGTTTCGCTGAACGCCGGCAGCAGTTCAACGGCGTGGCCGCGCTGTCGCAGATAGTCGAGGGTCGCCGCGTTAAAGCGCCCCTCAAGCTTCAACGAGTCCGAACTTTCGCCCCAGGTTCGCCCCAGCAGCCAGCGCGGCGCGCTGATCGCCTGCTGCAGCGGCAGCCCTTGCACCACGTGCCGCACGAACAACGCCGCTTGAGTCTGCGGCTGGCCGTCACCGCCCATCGAGCCGTAGATCAGCGTGCGTCCGTCATACAGCCGGGCGGCGGCCGGGTTCAGCGTATGGAACGGCTGCTTGCCCGGCGCCAGCGCCAGCAGATGATCGGCGTCCAGGCTGAAAGAGGCGCCGCGGTTTTGCCACAGGACGCCGCTGTTCGGCAGTACCATGCCGCTGCCGAATTCGTGGTAGATGCTCTGAATGAAGGAGACCGCCAGCCCGCTGCTGTCCATCACCCCCATCCAGACCGTATCGCCGGGTCCTTTGCCCTGGCCCCAGTCGGCCGCTTTTTGGCCGTCGATGCGCCCGGCCAGCCTATCCAAATGGTCGGCCGCCAGCAGCGCCTGCGGATCCTGCGTCATGTGGCGCGGATCGGTGATGAAACGGTCGCGCAGATCGAACGCCAGCTTGGTGGCCTCGACCACGGCGTGCACCACGGCGCCTTCGCTCTGTCCGACCAGCGGCAGACGGTCGGTCAGCCCGAGGATGGCAAGCGACACCAGCCCTTGGGTCGGGGGAGCCAGATTGAATATTTCACCTTTTTGGTGTTCCAGGCGCAGCGGAGGACGGCGGCATGGCCGATAACTCGCCAGATCATGAGCGGTGAGCGGCATGCCCAACATCGCCATGTCCGCCGCCATGCTCTCAGCCAGCGGCCCGCGATAAAAACTGTCGAGCCCGTCCTCACTTAGTGCGATCAGCGTATCGGCCAGCTGCGGTTGGCAGAATCGTTGGCCGGCAAGCGGGATCTTTCCCTGCGGCAGGTAAATGCGGGCGAAGGGGGCGAACTCCTCCAGCTCGTGGCGTTTGCTGCGCGTCGCCGCCTCTTGGGAGGCGGTGACCGGAATGCCGTCGGCGGCGTAGCGTATGGCGTCGGCGAGCAACCGCGACAGCGGCAGCGGCGTTTCGCCCAGTTCGGCCGAATAGGCCAACGCCTCCTGCCAGCCGCCGACGGTGCCGGCCACGGTCAACGCCGCTTTTGGGCCGCGCTGCGGGATGCGGCTTTCTCCGGCGTACAGCGCCGGCGTCGCCAGCGAGCCGGCGGCGCCGCTGGCGTCGATGGTCAGCGGCTCGCCCTGCGGCGGCACGATCAGCCAGAAACCGTCACCGCCGATGCCGTTCATGTGCGGATAGACCACGGCGATGGTCGCGGCGGCGGCCACCATCGCCTCAATGGCGTTGCCGCCTTCGCGCAGCACCGCCAGCGCGCTTTCGCTGGCGAGATGGTGTGGCGTGACCGCCATGCCCTGTGGCGCGGTATTGCTGTTAATCATGTTTGTGCCCTTGTCTGAGGTGAGCGTTCGGGTAACAGAAGCAAGAGGCGTTCCACTTTTAATCAGGACGATTAATTGCTTGTCAGAGAGGGGCCGGGGCGTGCTATGTTCCGGTGAAACAAAAGTTACAGCGAGAGTGATGATGCAGCCCTTCGATGAACGCCTGCGCAACGAATATCCACAATTGGCGCCGCAGGAACAGCGCGTCGCCGACTTTATCCTCGATCATTTCGATGACCTGATCAGTTACAACAGCGCCGAGCTGGCGCGCTTGAGCGGGGTTTCTAAAGCCACGGTCAGCAGGCTGTTCAAGCGGTTGGGGTATCGCAGCTACAAGGACATGCGCGCTGAGCTGCGCACCCTGCGCCAGAGCGGCATGCCGGTGACCGACGAGAGGCATGCGGTGCAGGGTAATACGCTGCTGGCGCGGCATTACAAGCAGGAAATGGCTAACCTCTCGCACTGGGTGAGCCATCTCGATGTGGAGCAATTCGGTGCGGTGATCGCTGCGCTGGCGCGGGCGCGGCGGGTCGCGCTGCTGGGGTTTCGCAACAGCTATCCGATAGCCATGCATCTGCGTCAGCAGCTGATGCAGGTGCGGGAGCGGGTGCTGCTGATGCCGCAGCCCGGCCAGACGCTGGCGGAGGAGCTGGTCGAGCTCGCGCCGCAGGATATGGCGGTGGTGGTGGCGTTTCGGCGCCGGCCGCGTCAGCTCAAGGCGATACTGACACAGCTGCAAACTCGCCGGGTGCCGACGCTGTTGATCTGCGAACCGCAGGCGCAGTCGCTGATCCCGCTGGCGGACTGGCATTTGGCCGCTTCGCTGGACAGCGTCTCCGCCTTCGACAGCTATTCAGCCGCCATGAGCTTATGTAACCTGCTCAGTAACGCCCTGCTGCATGAGATGTTGGAGCAGGGGCGATCGCGTATTCATCATATTGCCGGTCTGTATCAGGATTTGGACGAACTGGAACCGCGCTAACCGGCGCTTTTTTGGTGCTGATGCACATTTTCGGTGCATCTCTGGCCTGCCTGCTTTCCCTTTCTCCGTCGCCGGCCCGCTGAGGTCGGCAGGTTTTTTCTCGTTAATTAGCGCCAGTTAAGGCATGGGTTCGAAATATTTTCGATTGGCACATTAGTTGCAGAGTCTGTGGTGTAAGAATCTTTTGTTTCATCTTTTCACCATCGGGGATACGCTATGAACATCAAAAAAACGCTGTGGACGGTTTTCACTGGGATCGCCTTGCTGGCGCAGGCCGCGCCGACCATGGCGGATCAATTGCAAGAGATCCGGCAGCGCGGCGTCCTGCGCGTGGCGGTGCCGCAGGATTTCCCGCCATTCGGCTCGGTGGGCACCGATCTGCAGCCCCAGGGTTATGACATCGATATGGCGCGTTATCTGGCCGATAAGATGAAACTTAAGTTGCAGTTGGTGCCGGTCACCAGCGCCAACCGGGTGCCTTATCTGCAGACCAATAAAGTGGATCTGGTGATCTCCAGCCTGGGCAAAAATCCGGAGCGTGAAAAGACCATCGCCTTCAGCCGCGCCTATGCGCCGTTCTTCCTGGGGGTCTTTGGTCCTAAAGACGGCGCGTTGGCGGACATGGCGCAGCTCGATGGCAAGACCGTCGGCGTCACGCGCGGTGCGGTGGAGGATATGGTGCTGAGCGACGGCGCGCCTAAAGGGGCGCAGATCAAGCGTTATGAGGATAACAACACGACGCTGTCGGCCTATCTCTCCGGGCAGGTGCAGTACATCGCCACCGGTAACATGGTGGTGAGCGCCCTGGCGCGCCAGAATCCGGGCAAGGCGCCGGCCGCCAAGTTCATGTTGAAAGATTCGCCGTGCTTCGTGGGGTTGCGCCAGGGAGAACCGGCCTTGAAAGCGGCGGTGGATGCGCTGATTGGACAGGCGCTGGCGGACAAGACGCTGAATGGCCTGTCGGAGAAATGGTTGAAGGCGCCGCTGCCCGATGGTTTTGGCGCATAACGGGAGCGGCGGATGACCTATCAGCTGAATTTCTCCGCGCTCTGGCCCTACATGCCTGAGCTGTTGGCGGGGTTACTGACGACGATGGCGCTGACGGCGCTGGCGACGTTGATGGGGGTTGCGCTGGGCATTTGCGGCGCGGCGATCCGCAGCGGCCGGGCCGGCGCGCTGAGCCGCCTTTGGGGCGTTTACGTCGAAGTGGTGCGCAACACGCCGTTCGTCGTGCAGTTGTTCTTCATCGTGTTCGGCCTGCCGAGCCTGGGCTGGAAACTGACGGCCGGGCAGGCGGCGCTGCTGGCGATGGTGATCAACCTTGGCGCCTACAGCACCGAAATTATTCGTGCCGGCATTCAGGTCACGCCGAAGGGGCAGTGGGAAGCGGGGCGCGTGTTGGGGCTCAGCCGCAGCCAGACCTTTTTACGCATCGTACTGCCGCCGTCGCTGCAGCGTATTTATCCGGCGTTGGTGAGCCAGTGCATCATCGTGATGCTGGGATCCTCGGTGGTGTCGCAGGTCTCATTCGAAGAGCTGACCTTCGCCGCCAACCTGATCCAGTCGCGCACCTTCCTCAGCTTTGAAGTCTATCTGGTGACGGCGCTGCTTTATCTGTTGTTGTCGCTGTTGATGCGTCAACTGTTACTGGCCGCCGGGCGGCGTTTTTTAGGGAGCCGGAACTGATGCTGACGTTTACCGATTGGGACATCGTGCGCAATCTGCTGTTGGCGGCTCGCTGGACGCTGCTGCTGTCGTTGACGGCGTTCTTCGGCGGCACGCTGGTGGCGCTGCCGCTGGTGTTGATGCGCCTGAGCAAGCGCCGCTGGGCAATGCGTTTTGTCCGCGTTTACGCTGAACTGTTTCAGGGCACGCCGCTGCTGATGCAGCTGTTTTTGGCGTTTTTCGGTCTGGCGCTGTTCGGCGTCGACGTCAGCCCATGGACCGCGGCCGCGCTGGCGCTGACGCTATTCACCAGCGCTTTTCTGGTGGATATCTGGTCCGGCAGCATCGCCGCCTTGCCGAAAGGTCAGTGGGAGGCAGCCCGTTGTCTCGGGCTGAGTTTCACGCAGACGCTGATGCGCGTCATCACGCCGCAGGCGGTGCGTATCGCCATTGCGCCGACCGTCGGTTTCTCGGTTCAGGTGATCAAGGGCACCGCCTTGGCGTCGATCATTGGCTTCGTCGAGCTGACCAAGGCCGGCACCATGCTGAACAATGTGACTTATCAGCCCTTCAAGGTGTTTGGTCTGGTCGCATTGGGCTATTTCCTGATGTGCTATCCCTTGTCGCGTTACAGCCATTATCTGGAGAAGAAATGCCATGCCGATCATCACCATTAATCAGGTTCAAAAATATTACGGTCAGAATCATGTGTTGAAGGGCGTGGATCTGGATATCGACATGGGGCAGGTGGTCTCGATCATCGGCCGCAGCGGGTCTGGTAAAAGCACGCTATTGCGCTGCATCAACGGGCTGGAGGGGTATCAGGAAGGGAGCATCAAACTGGGCGGCATGACCATCACCGATCGCGATTCGCAGGCGCGTGAAATCAGCCGCTCGATTGGCATGGTGTTTCAGAACTTCAACCTGTTCCCGCATATGACGGCGCTGGAAAACGTGATGCTGGCGCCGCGCCGGGTGCTGAAAAAAAGTGCTGCCGAGTGCCGCGAGTTGGCCGAACAGATGCTGAACAAGGTGGGGTTGGGTGAGCGCATGCATTACGCGCCGGCCAACCTTTCCGGCGGGCAACAGCAGCGGGTGGCGATCGCCCGGGCGCTGGCGATGAAACCGAAGGTGTTGCTGTGCGATGAGATCACCTCGGCGCTGGATCCCGAGCTGGTGGGTGAAGTCCTGAAGGTGCTGGAACAGTTGGCGCGAGAGGGCATGACGCTGATTCTGGTCACTCATGAAATGAGCTTCGCCCGCGAGGTGGGCGACCGGGTGGTATTTATGCACCAGGGCAAGGTGTGGGAGCAGGGAAATAGCCGCACGCTGTTCGCCAATCCGCAAACGCAGGAATTGAAACAGTTTATCGCTTCTGTGCGCGGGTTGTCAGAAGCCTGATTTCGGCAAATAAAATGACAAGTTATTAAGCTGGTAAGGAAATAACATGCTAACTACTCCGCAGTTCGAACAGATTAACCCGCCGGCGCGCCTGTTGATGGGGCCGGGGCCGATCAACGCCGATCCGCGCGTGCTGCGCGCCATGTCGAGCCAACTGATCGGCCAGTACGATCCGGCAATGACCGGTTACATGAATCAGGTCATGGCGCTGTATCGCGCGCTGTTCCGCACCGAAAACCGCTGGACGATGCTGGTGGACGGCACCTCGCGCGCCGGCATCGAGGCGCTGCTGGTTTCTGCCATTCGTCCGGGCGATAAGGTGCTGGTGCCGGTATTCGGCCGCTTCGGACATCTGCTGTGCGAAATTGCCCGCCGTTGTCGCGCCGAGGTACACACGATAGACGCGCCGTGGGGCGAGGTGTTCAGCGCCGATCGCATCGAAGACGCGATTAAGCGGGTGCGCCCGCGCCTGCTGCTGACGGTGCAGGGCGATACGTCCACCACCATGCTGCAGCCGCTGCATGAGCTGGGCGATATCTGCCGCCGCCACGGCGTGCTGTTCTATACCGATGCGACGGCGTCTTTTGGCGGGAACCCGCTGGAGACCGACGCCTGGGGGCTGGATGCGGTCTCCGCCGGGCTGCAGAAGTGCCTGGGCGGCCCTTCCGGCAGTTCGCCGGTCACCCTCAGCCCGCAGTTTGAAGAGATCGTGCGCCGTCGCAAATGCGTGGAGGAGGGGATCCGCACCGCCGAACATGCCGACGGCGACGACGAGATGATCTACTCCAACTATTTCGACCTCGGCATGATCATGGATTATTGGGGGCCGGAACGCCTGAATCACCATACCGAAGCCACCAGCATGTTGTTCGCGGCGCGAGAATGCGCGCGGGTGATCCTCGAGGAAGGGCTGGATCAGGCCATTGCCCGCCACCGGCTGCACGGCGCGGCGATGCTGGCGGGCATCCAAGGCATGGGGCTGGCGGTGTTCGGCGATCTCGAGCACCGCATGAATAACGTGCTCGGCGTGATGATCCCGCCGCAGGTGCACGGCGAGCAGGTGCGGCAGATGATGCTGAACGATTTCGCTATCGAAATCGGCACCTCGTTCGGCCCGCTGCAGGGCAAGATCTGGCGCATCGGCACCATGGGCTACAACGCGCGCAAAGATTGCGTGCTGCAAACGCTGGCGGCGCTGGAGGCGGTGTTGAACCGGTTGGGCTTCGCCACGCAACAGGGGGAGGCCCTCCAGACGGCCTGGAACCTGTACGATGCAGGACGGCCAGAATGACGCCGCAGGAGGCGCAGCAGGCCGCCGCGCGGGTGATGGCGCGCTGTGACGAGCTGGCGGCGATCAGCGCGGAGCCCGGTAAACTGACGCGTCTTTATCTGTCTGCGGAACATCGGCGCGCCAACGTTCTGGTGGGCGAATGGATGCGCGAGAGCGGCATGCGGGTGTGGCAAGACAGCGTCGGCAATATCTGTGGCCGTTATGAAGGGCTAACGCCCGGCGCCCCCGCGCTGCTGCTCGGTTCGCATCTGGACACGGTGCGCAACGCCGGGCGTTATGACGGCATGCTCGGCGTGCTCACGGCGCTGGAAACGGTGGCGCAATACCACCGCCAGGGGCGTCGTTTGCCGCTGGCGCTGGAGGTGATCGGCTTTGCCGACGAAGAGGGCGCTCGCTTCGGCGTGACGTTGCTGGGCAGCCGCGGCTTGACCGGCCAATGGCCGCAGGAATGGCTGGCGCAGACTGACGCGGACGGGGTGAGCATCGCGCAGGCCATGCGCGACTTTGGGCTGGAGCCGACGGCGATCGCGCAGGCGCGCCGCGCGCCGCAGGAAATCCGCGCTTATCTGGAATTGCATATCGAACAGGGCCCATGTCTGGAGGCGGCCGACCTGGCGCTGGGGGTGGTGACGGCGATCAACGGCGCGCGTCGGCTTAACTGCGTCTTTAGCGGGGAGGCGGGCCATGCCGGTACGGTGCCGATGGGGCAGCGCAAAGACGCGCTGGCGGCCGCGGCGGAATGGATAGCGGCGGTTGAAACGTTGACCCGCGCCGCCGATCCGCATCTGGTGGCCACCGTCGGCTGCATCGAGAGCCTGCCGGGCGCGGCCAACGTGATCCCGGGCGAAGTGCGATTGACGCTCGACGTGCGCGGCCCGCAGGATGCGCCGCTGGCGGCGCTGTTGGCGACGTTGCTGGCGCAGGCGCAGACGATCTGCGCACGCCGCGGAGCGCGCTTCGCCAGCGAGGAGTTTTACCGCATTGACGCCACCGCCTGCGATAGCGATCTGCAGCGCCGCTGGCAGGCGGCCGTCGAGCAGGTACAGGGGCAGAGTCTGGCGCTGCCGAGCGGCGCTGGTCATGACGCCATTGCCGTGGCGGCGCAATGGCCGGTCGGCATGCTGTTCGTGCGTTGCGCCGGCGGCGTCAGCCATCATCCGGCTGAAGCGGTGCGGCAGGCGGACGTAGCGCTGGCGATCCAGGCCTATTGCCTGGCGATCGCCGGCTGGGATCGCGTTTAATCAGTCAAGACGCAGAAAGCTGTCGGCATCGCGCCAGGCCGGGAAGGCGCTGCGGTAACTCTGCAGGGTTTCCAGCGACAGCTCGGCGTCCAGCCGCGCGGCTGCGCCGGGCTCGGCATCCGCCAGGATCTCGCCCTGCGGGCTGATGATCAGGCTGTCTCCGCTGTAGTTCAGGCCGTTCGGATCGTCGCCCACCCGGTTGCAGCCCGCCACATACACCTGATTTTCAATCGCCCGCGCCGCCAGCAGCGTTTGCCAATGGCGGCTGCGCGGCGCCGGCCAGTTGGCGACGTACAGCGCCAGATCGTAATCCTGCTGATAGCGCGCCCAGACCGGGAAACGCAGGTCGTAGCAGATCTGCGGCAGGATGCGCCAGCCGCGCCACTCGACGATTTCGCGCCGGTTGCCGGCCTGATAGTGCAGGTGTTCGCCGGCCATGCGGAACAGATGGCGTTTATCATAGGCATGCACCTGGCCGCCCGGCTCCACCAGCAGAAAGCGATTGACCGCGCCTTCGGCGGTTTTCAGCGCCACGCTGCCGCCGATCAACGCGTGGCTTTTCACCGCCCAACCGTGCAGCCAGTCGATCACCTGCTGTTCGGGCAGGGCGCTCTCGCCGGCATCCATGGCAAAACCGGTGGTGAACATTTCCGGCAAGACGATGAGATCGCGCCCGACGATCGGCGCTAGCAACGCGTCGAAGGCGGCCAGGTTAGCGAGGCCGTCGCGCCAGACCAGAGGTTGCTGCAACAGGGTAATTTTTAAAGTCGACATAACCGCTCCGCAGCTGCATCCAGCGTGGCGTCCTGTTTAGCGAAGCACAGCCGGATCAATTTATGGGGGAAAGGATCGGCACAGAAGACCGACAGCGGAATGGCCGCCACGCCCACGTGCTCGGTTAACCAATGGCAGAACGCCACATCGTCCAGATCGGAGATGGCGCTGTAGTCCGCCAGCAAGAAGTATGTACCGGCGCAGGGTAAAATTTCCAGTCGGCTGCTCGCCAGCGCTTGCACGAAGCGGTCGCGCTTGGCGCGGTAGAATGCCGGCAACTGTCGCCAGTGCTCCGGCTCGGCGCGCAGGCTATCCGCTAGCGCCAGCTGCGCCGGGGTGTTGACCGAGAAGGTCAGGTATTGATGCACCTTGCGCACCTCGGCGCTCAGCGCGGCGGGCGCCACGCAGTAACCCACTTTCCAGCCGGTCATGTGGAAGGTTTTACCGAAGGAGGACACCGCGATCGCCCGTTGGCGCAATTGTGGGTGGGCCAACACGCTGGCGTGCCCGCCTTTGGCGAAGCAGATGTGTTCGTAGACTTCGTCGCTGAGCACGTAGATCTCGCGCTCGGCGATGGCGTGCCACAGCTGCTGCATGTCTTCCGCCTGCCAGGCGGTGGCGGACGGGTTGTGCGGCGTATTGACGATCACCAGACGGGTGCGCGGCGACAGCGCGGCGGCGAACCGTTGCCAATCCACGGCAAATGCGGGCGGCTGCAGGGCGAGGCGTTTGAGTACGCCGCCGGCCAGCGTCACCGCCGGCGCGTAGCTGTCGTAGCTCGGATCGAAACAGACTACCTCATCGCCG
The DNA here is from genome assembly GCF_017309605.1 of Serratia ureilytica. NCBI lineage: Bacteria > Pseudomonadati > Pseudomonadota > Gammaproteobacteria > Enterobacterales > Yersiniaceae > Serratia > Serratia ureilytica. Next base: position 4,112,732 of record NZ_CP071320.1, on the reverse strand, counting down.
GGGCGCACCAGCGCGGTGATGGCGGCGAACAGCGCTTCGGTGGCACCGGCGGTGAGGGTCACTTCGCTGCCGGCATCCGGCTGCCAGCCATACAGCTCGGCGGTTTTGTCGGCGATGGCTTCGCGCAGCGCCGCCACGCCGGTCATTGGCGCATATTGGTTGGCGCCCTGGGCGACGTGCCAGGCCAGGCGTGCTTTCAGGTAGTCCGGCCCGTCAAAATCAGGGAAGCCCTGCGACAGGTTGATCGCCTGATGCTGCTGCGCCAGCGCGCTCATCTGGGTGAAGATGGTGGTGCCCAGGGCAGGCAGTTTACTGTCGGGAATCAATGCGGAAGTGCTCATAGCAGGTGAATACTCCAGGCGCTTATATTGCCGTCAATATAACACGATGCTAGTATTTGGCAATCAAGACGCTTAGATGGCTAAATGCGAAAAAGTGCTTAGCCTGTCGCGCAGCCGGCTAAGCCTCACCTGCTGACCGCTATACCGAACGGGAAACGATAACAATGACGGAGAATCCGCAACTTACCGCATTACTGGCGGCCTGCCACTGGATTGGCGACAAAGGCTGGTGTCCGGCGACCGGCGGCAACATGTCGCTGCGCCTCGACGAACGCCAGTGCCTGGTCACCGAGTCCGGCAAAGACAAAGGGAGTCTGAGCGCCGCCGATTTTCTGCGGGTGGATATCGCTGACAATCACGTGCCGAGCGGCCGTACGCCGTCGGCGGAAACCGGGCTGCATACGCTGCTCTATCGCTTGTACCCGCACCTTGGCGCGGTGTTGCATACCCATTCCGTCAACGCCACCGTGTTGTCGCGGGTGGAACGCGGCGATGCGTTGGTGCTGCAGGGGTACGAAATGCAAAAGTCGCTCGCCGGTCAGCGCAGCCACCTGGACTGCGTGGCGATCCCTATTTTCGATAACGATCAGGACATTCCCCGGCTGGCGTCGCGCGTCGCGGCCTATGCCGAGGTCACGCCGCTGCAGTACGGTTTTCTGGTGCGCGGCCACGGTCTCTATTGCTGGGGAAGCCAGGTGGCGGAAGCCCGCCGCCATCTCGAAGGGCTGGAATTCCTGTTCCAGTGTGAACTGCAACGTCGCTTGCTGGAGGCGAAATGATCCGCGCTATCGTGACCGATATTGAAGGCACCACCAGCGATATTCGCTTCGTGCATCAGGTGCTGTTTCCCTATGCCCGCGAGCGGCTGGCGGATTTTGTACGCCGTCACGCCACGGAGAGCGAAGTCGCCGCGCCGTTGGCGGCGCTGCGCGCTGAAATTGACCAGCCGCAGGCGGATCTCGACGCGCTGATCGCCGCGCTGTATCGCTTTATGGATGAAGATCGCAAATCCACCGCGCTCAAGGCGCTGCAGGGCATCATCTGGCGCAGCGGCTATCGCGAGGGCGACTTCCGCGGACATCTTTATCCGGAGGTCGCCGGGCAGTTGGCCGCCTGGCAGCGCCAGGGGCTGAAGCTTTACGTTTATTCCTCCGGTTCGGTGGAGGCGCAGAAGCTGCTGTTCGGCCACAGCGACGCCGGCGATCTGCAGCCGCTGTTCAGCGGCTATTTCGACACCCGCGTCGGCGCCAAGCGTGAAACCGCGTCGTACCGTAACATCGCGCAGGCTATCGGCATCGCGCCCGACGAACTGCTGTTCCTGTCCGATATTCACCAGGAGCTGGACGCCGCGCAGGCCGCCGGCTGGCATACCTGCCAGCTGATCCGCGATGAGGCGGACGCACAGAGCCGGCATCCGCAGGTCAGCCGTTTTGATCACATCGATTTAGGGGAGTTTGTCTCATGAGTGGATTGACCATTTTCAGTGATACAGCACCGCAGCAGCCGCTGTGGCAGAGCCGCGACGCGCAGGAAATCCAGCGCCAGCTGGCGCAGATCGGCGTGCGCTTTGAGCGTTGGCAGGCGGATCGCGAGTTGGGCGACAACCCGCAGCCGGAGGCGGTGATCGCCGCCTACCAGCATGAGATCGACCGGCTGGTGGCGGAAAAGGGCTACCAGAGTTGGGACGTGATCAGCATGCGGCCGGACCACGAGCAGCGTCAGGCGCTGCGCGAAAAATTCCTGTCCGAACACACGCACGGCGAGGATGAAGTGCGCTTTTTCGTTGAAGGGGCGGGGTTGTTTTGCCTGCATCTGGACGGCAAGATCTTCCAGATCCTGTGCGAAAAGAACGATCTGATCTCAGTGCCGGCCAACACCCGTCACTGGTTCGATATGGGCTCGGCGCCGCACTTTACCGCGATCCGGGTATTTGACAACCCGGAAGGCTGGGTGGCGCATTTCACCGGCGACACGATCGCCGATGCCTATCCGCGCCTGGACTGATCGTCAACCGGCGGGCGTTAACCCAGCGCCCGCTGGAAAATCCCCGCTTCAACCTGCTGCGGCGTGATCACGCCGCTGTCGAACACCCACCCGCTGATAAGCTTGGCCGGCGTGACGTCGAACGCCGGATTGCAGACCGGCGCATCGGCCGGCGCCCACTGGCAGGCGCCGAAGCTGCCTGAAACGCCGGTGACTTCGGCCGCCGCGCGTTGCTCGATCGGGATGGCGGCGCCGTCCGGACAGTGCGGATCGTGGGTGGTATGCGGGGCAGCCACGTAGAATGGAATGCCATGGTAGTGCGCCAGCACCGCCAGGCTGTAGGTGCCAATCTTGTTGGCGACGTCGCCGTTGGCGGCGATGCGATCCGCGCCGACCCACACCGCATCGACCTGGCCCTGCGCCATCAGGCTGGCGGCCATCGAATCGCAGATCAGGCGATAGGGAATGCCCAGCTCGCCCAGTTCCCAGGCGGTCAGACGGCCGCCCTGCAGCAACGGCCGGGTTTCATCAACCCATACCTGTTGCACTTTGCCCTGCTGGTGGGCGCGCAGCAGCACGCCGATGGCGGTGCCGACGCCGGCGGTGGCCAACCCGCCGGTATTGCAGTGGGTCAGCAGGCGGCTGCCTGGCTTGACCAGCCCAGCGCCGTGATCGGCGATGCGATCGCACAGCCGGCGATCTTCCTCCACCAGCCGCAGCGCTTCGTTCACCATCGCCGGCGCCCAGTCCGGCTCCGCCAGCGCCAGCTTCATGCGATCCAGATTGTTCATCAGGTTAACCGCCGTCGGGCGGGCGGCGCGCAGCGTGTGCAGCGCCTGTTCCAGCTCGGCGCGCGGCACACCGCGTTCCGCCAGCAGCGCCAACAGCAGGCTGGCGGACAGCCCGATCAGCGGCGCGCCGCGCACCCGCAGGCTGTGAATGTGCCCGACCAACTCCTCCACGCTGTCGCAGGCGCGCCACCGCTTTTCCTGCGGCAGGGCTTGCTGATCGAGGATCCAAAGGCGGTTGTCCCGCAGGGTCAAACTGGTGGTGTTAAGCGCTTGCATCGGCGGTTAATTCCTTGTTGCGAGGTTATTGCATCTGAAACGCTATTCTGCCAACATGACTTCCAGATGTATAGACGTCCAAATGCTTTTACGTCTAAATAAACAGAATCGCTGGGGGCAGCGAGAGAGAACAGAGGGGTTGGGGAATGTCGCTTTATCGTACGTTTACGGCTGCCGATGCCGTTGAATACGCCCGCCAATACGGGCAGGTGGCCGATCCGCAAGCGCTGGTCAGCGCCGACGAGATCGGCGACGGCAACCTGAACCTGGTGTTCAAGATCCGCGATCGCGAAGGCGTGAGCCGGGTGATCGTCAAACAGGCGTTGCCGTACGTGCGCTGCGTGGGCGAATCCTGGCCGCTGACGCTGGATCGGGCGCGCATCGAAGCGGAAACGCTGTTGATCCACGGCGGTTTCTGCCCGCGACATACGGTAAAAGTCCTGCACCACGATCCCGAGTTGGCGGTGATGGTGCAAGAAGATCTCTCCGATCATCGCATCTGGCGCAGCGAACTGGTGCAGGGGAACTATCATCCGCTGGCGGCCGGTCAGCTGGCGGAATACCTGGCGCAGACGCTGTTCCACACCTCCGATTTTTATCAGTCGGCGCAGCAGAAAAAAGCGGAAGTCAGCCGCTTCACCAACCCCGAGCTGTGCCAGATCACCGAAGATCTGTTCTTTACCGATCCCTATATCGACCATGAGCGCAATCAGTTCGAGGCGGCGCTGTTGCCGCAGGTGCAGGCGCTGCGTGAGGATGCGCCGCTGAAGCTGGCGGTCGCCGGCCTGAAACACCGCTTTCTCAGCAAGGCGGAGGCGTTGTTGCACGGGGATATCCACAGCGGTTCAATTTTCGTGGCGGAAGGGCGATTGAAAGCGATCGACGCTGAATTCGGTTTCTACGGCCCGATCGGTTTCGATGTCGGCACTGCGTTAGGCAATCTGCTGCTCAACTATTGCGGCCAGCCTGGGCTGTTCGGGCCGCGCGACGCCGCCGCCGGGCGCGAGCAGCGTCTGCAGGATGTGCGCGAGCTGTGGCTGATCTTTGCCGATCGTTTCCTGGCGCTGTGCCATCAGCAAAGCCGCGATGCGGCGCTGGCGACGCCGGGTTACGCCGAGCAGTTCCTGCAGCAGGTCTGGACTGATGCGGTAGGGTACTGCGGCACCGAGCTGATTCGGCGCACTATCGGCCTGGCGCACGTCGCCGATCTGGACAGCATCGCCGACGCCGACATGCGCCTCGACTGTCAGCGTCATGCGCTGGGTTTGGGGCGCACGCTGATCGTCAATGCGCCGCAAATCGAGCATATCGACGCGCTGTTGGCGCGCATTCGTCAGCAAGGCTGAAGAGCCCGACAGTAATGAGGCAAACCCGGCTGCGGCCGGGTTTTTTTTTAATAACTTATTGGCATCAGTAACAGAATAGATAAATTGTTTTTAACTAAAAAGGTATTTTCACTCGCGTCTTATTTGTAAATTTAATTATATTTTCTGACCGTTGGTTACATGTCTTTAATATTAATGCCATCCATAAGGACAGTGCTTATTTATCTGGCTTTCATGACGGTAATTAAAATAAAAAAACGCCATCCGTTCTTTTTTTGATCGTTTTATTGTGGGAGTGGGAAGATGAAAAAAGACTTTTTATCGATAAAAACTATCACGTCGCCGTTACTTTTTTAGTAAATGGGATAGCTCATGCTCGGGTTTGAATAAAGCAGCGGGTTGATTATCTCAATATTACCCCCTAGATTATTCGAGTGTCGGACAATCGTAAATAAATAACGCAAGGTTATTAACTATAAGTAACCTTTGGCCTCACTTTGTCTGATTATTTCTATCGAGATCGGAGTGCTCCATGCAATTAACGCCAAGAGAAATCGAAAAGCTGATGGTCTATACCCTGGCTGACGTCGCATTAAAACGAAAATCCAGAGGGATAAAGCTTAATTATCCCGAGGCGGTGGCCATTATTACCACCGCGGCGCTGGAGGGCGCCCGCGAGGGAAAAACGCTGGAAGAAGTCATGAACGACACGCGGCAGGTTTTGAGCCGCGATGACGTCATGGACGGCGTGGCGGACTTGATCCCGCATGTGCAGGTCGAGGCGATATTCAGCGACGGCAGCCGCCTGGTGACGGTGCACGATCCTATTCAATAAGCGCCGATGGCCTTCCTGAATCCCATGGACGAATCTTATCAGCACAGGTATTCCGATGAAAAAGCATGACAAAGAAAAGCACGTGCCGCCAGGCGGCTATATCCTGTCCGAACGTCCCATCACCTTCAATGAAGATCGCGAGACGGTTATTTTAACGGTGCGCAATACCGGCGACAGGCCTATTCAGGTCGGCTCACACTTTCATTTCTTCGAAGCCAACAAAGCGCTGCAGTTCGATCGCGCCGCCGCCTTTGGCAAACGGTTAAATATCACCGCCACGACGGCGATCCGTTTTGAACCCGGCGATGAAATCGAGGTGGCGCTTATTGCCATCGGCGGCAAGCAAACGGTTTATGGTTTTAATAATCTGGTGGACGGTTGGGCGGGCGACAGCCCGGTAGCCGCCGGTGAAAGAGTAAAGAAAACTATAGATGTAAAGCGAGCTATTGAGCTGGGTTATAAAAACCGCGATCAGGCGCCCATCAAGACGGACGAGGAATAAAGCATGCCAACGATCTCCAGGCAGGAATATGCCGGGCTGTTCGGCCCGACCACCGGCGATAAAATTCGCTTGGGCGATACGCAACTGTTTATTGAAATAGAAAAAGATCTGCGCGGTTACGGTGAGGAATCGGTCTACGGTGGCGGTAAGTCGCTGCGCGACGGCATGGGCGCCGATAACCGATTAACCAGCGACAATGTGTTGGATCTGGTCATTACCAATGTGACCATTCTGGACGCCCGGCAAGGGGTGATCAAGGCGGACGTCGGCATTAAAAACGGCCTGATCGCCGGCATTGGCAAAAGCGGCAACCCGGCGATGATGAACGGCGTCACGCCCGGCATGGTGGTGGGCGTCAGCACCGACGCCATCTCGGGCGAACACCTGATCCTGACCGCCGCCGGCATCGATACGCACATTCATTTCATTTCGCCGCAGCAGGCCGCACATGCGCTCTCCAACGGCGTGACGACCTTCTTCGGCGGCGGCGTCGGGCCGACCGACGGTTCCAACGGCACCACGGTGACCGCCGGGCCCTGGCATATCCACCGCATGCTGCGCGCCTTCGAGAACATGCCGGTCAACGTGGGAATGCTCGGCAAGGGGCACGCTTCGCACGCTGCGCCGCTGGTCGAACAGATCGCCGCCGGCGTGGCCGGGCTGAAGGTGCATGAGGACTGGGGCGCCACCAACTCCGCGCTGCGCCACGCGCTGCGGGTGGCCGACGACATGGATATTCAGGTGGCGGTGCATACCGACAGCCTGAACGAGGGCGGCTACGTCGAGGACACCATCGACGCCTTCGAAGGGCGCACTATCCACACCTTCCACACCGAAGGCGCCGGCGGCGGGCACTCGCCGGATATCATCAAGGTCGCCGCGCAGATGAACGTCTTGCCGAGCTCCACCAACCCCACGCTGCCGTTCGGCATCAACAGTCAGGCCGAACTGTTCGATATGATCATGGTGTGCCACAACCTCAACCCCAATGTACCGGCCGACGTGGCGTTTTCTGAAAGCCGGGTGCGGCCGGAAACCATCGCCGCGGAAAACGTGCTGCACGACATGGGCGTGCTGTCGATGTTTTCCAGCGACTCCCAGGCGATGGGGCGGGTTGGCGAAAACTGGCTGCGGGTGATGCAGACGGCACACGCGATGAAAGCCGCGCGCGGCAAGCTGCCGGAAGATGCGGCGGAACACGATAACTTCCGCGTGCTGCGCTACGTGGCGAAGATCACCATCAACCCGGCGATCGCGCAGGGCATCAGCCACGTGCTGGGTTCGGTCGAGGTCGGCAAGATGGCCGATCTGGTGCTGTGGGAGCCGCGCTTCTTCGGCGCCAAGCCGAAGCTGGTGCTCAAGGGCGGGATGATTAACTGGGCGGTGATGGGCGATCCCAACGCGTCGTTGCCGACGCCGCAGCCCACGTTCTACCGACCGATGTTCGGCGCCATGGGCAAATCGCTGCAGGAAACCTGCGTCACCTTCGTCTCTGGCGCGGCATTACACGACGGCATCAAAGAGAAACTGGGGCTGGAGCGGCAGGTGATGGCGGTGCATAACTGCCGCGCGATCTCCAAGCAGGACATGGTGCGCAATGCGGAAACGCCGCACATCGAGGTGGACCCCGAAACCTTCGCCGTCAAGGTCAACGGCGAACACGCCACGGTGAAACCGATCGCCACCGCCGTGCTTAATCAACGCTACTTCTTCAGCTAGGAACCGCCGCTCATGATCGTGATTGAAAAGATACTCGGCAATATCAAACGGGATGCCGACTGGCGTGAGCGCTTGCAACACGCCTCGCTGGACGTGCTGGCGCTTTCGCAGTGGGAGGCGCAGAAAAGCCGGTGCCGCAAAACCACCCGCGATGGTCAGGATCTCGGCATTTCCCTCGATCGTCACCAGGTGCTGGCCGACGGCGATGTGCTGCTTTGGGACGAAGCGAACCGCAGCGCGGTGGTGGTGCAGATGAACCTGCGCGATGTGATGGTAATCCATCTTGAGTCGCTGCTGGCGACCGATATGGCTACGGTGCTGAAGACCGCGTTCGAATTGGGGCATGCGCTGGGCAATCAGCACTGGAAGTCAGTCATCAAGGGCGATCGCATCTTTATTCCGCTGACGGTGGCGACCAAGGTGATGGATTCGGTGATGAAAACCCACGGCTTTCATGCGCTGCCTTATTCGTTCGTGAAGGGTGAAAGCATTTTGCCGCATCTGACCCAGCCCGAAGCGCGCCTGCTGTTCGGCGGCGCGGAGGATTCCGCCACCCATGTGCATGTTGACAGCCCATTCCTCGGTCAGCATGTGATCAAATTGAAATGAACGCTGTTCAGCTGATTCGCATCCTGCAGTTTGCCGACTCGGTGCTGCCGGTGGGGGCGTTTGCCTTTTCCAATGGCGTCGAGTCGGCGATCCAGGCCGGCATCGTGCGCGATGTTGACACGCTGCAGTCGTTCACCCGCACCGCTTTGCAACAGGCGGCGGGCGGCGACGGCCGGGCGGTCGCGGCGGCCTGCCGGGCGCTGCAGGGGGGCGATCGCGAGGCGGTTATCGGGCACGACTGGGCGCTGTTCAACCGCAAGCTGAATGAAGAAGGCCGCAGCATGGTGGTGAGGATGGGAAAGAAGCTGGCGGAAATGACGGCGGCCATCTGTGATGAGCCCCAGGTGGTCTGGTGGCTTGAGCAGATCAAAACCGGCCGCGCCGCCGGCACCTATCCGGTGACGCAGGCGGTAGTGATGACGGCGCTGGGCGCGGGGCCGCGCGAGGTGGCGGTGATGCATCAGTACGGCGTGGCGATGACCATTCTCAGCGCCGCCATGCGCCTGATGCGCGTCACCCATATCGACACCCAACGCATCCTGTTTCAACTCAACCGGGACATCGACGTTTTTTGTGACGAAGCCGAACGCGGCGGCGTTGAACAAATGGCCTCTTACGCGCCGGTGACCGACGTCCTGGCCGCGCTGCACGTCGGCGCATTTACTCGACTGTTCAGCAACTAATGACAAAGGAACGAGCAGAGTGAAGAAAATTACCCGCATTGGCATCGGCGGCCCGGTAGGCTCGGGCAAGACCGCGATTATCGAAGTCATTACGCCGCGTCTGATCGAACGGGGCATCAGCCCGTTAATCATCACCAACGACATCGTCACTACCGAAGACGCCAAACAGGTCAAGCGCACGCTCAAGGGGATCCTCGACGAGGAGAAAATTCTGGGCGTGGAAACCGGCGCCTGCCCGCATACCGCGGTGCGCGAGGATCCGAGCATGAATATCGCCGCGGTGGAGGAGATGGAGGCCCGTTTCCCGGACAGCGACGTGGTGATGATCGAGAGCGGCGGCGATAACCTGACGTTGACCTTCAGCCCGGCGCTGGCGGACTTTTACATCTACGTTATCGACGTCGCCGAAGGTGAAAAGATCCCGCGCAAAAACGGCCCGGGCCTGGTGCAGGCCGACATCCTGGTGATCAACAAAATCGATTTGGCGCCGTACGTCGGCGCCAGCCTGGCGGTGATGGAGCACGATACGCGCGTGGTGCGCGGCGAGCGGCCTTATATCCTCACCAACTGCAAAACCGGCGAAGGCATCGACGAACTGGTGGATATGATCATGCGTGATTTCCTGTTCACCCACGCGCCGTCGGCGGCGGTATGACGGCCGTCAGCGAAGCGGCGAGGCGCGTGGCGCAACTCGGCGCCGACGCGCCGGAGTTGGCCGCCTACCAGGACGAACCGCCGCAGATGGCCAGCGGCGGCGTGGGCAAAACCGGCTATCTGCGGCTGGGGTTCGCGCTGAACGGGCATCGCAGCGTGCTGCGGCAAATGGAGCGGCGCGTGCCGTTTCTGGTGCAGCGGGCGCTGTATTGGGACGAGGCGCTGCCGCAGATGCCGTGCGTATTCGTCATCTCCACCTCGGGCTGCATCTTGCAGGGCGATCGCCTGACGCTCGAGGTGCAGGTCGCCCCCCGGGCCTGCGGGCATGTCACCACTCAATCGGCGACCAAGATCCACGCCATGGAAAATAACTACGCGGCGCAGATGCAGACGCTGACGCTCGAAGAGGGCAGCTATCTGGAGATGATGCCCGATCCGGTGATCCCTCACTGCGGCTCGCGCTTCATTACCGATACCCGCATTACGCTGCACCCCACGGCGACGCTGCTCTATGGCGAGATCCTGATGTCGGGACGCAAACACCATCAGGCGGATCGCGGTTTCAGATTCGACGTTTACTCTTCGCGCATCAGCGCCTGTCGCCCCGAGGGCAACACGCTGTTTGTCGAGCGCTATGTGCTGGAACCGCATAAACACCCGCTGAACGGGGTCGGCGTGATGGGGCCGTTCGATGTGTTCGGCAATGTGATCCTGCTGACGCCGCCCGAGCATCATCAGCGGATCCTCGATCGCATCGCGCCCCGCTATGACGAGGCTGAGGGGAGCGCCAGCGGCGTCAGCCGGTTGCCCAATGAGTGCGGGCTGATCTTTAAGGCTTTGGGCAAAGAGGCGCGCCAGGTGAAGGCGGCGATTCGCGCTTTCTGGCGCGTCGCCCGGGAGGAAATCCTGGGCGTGACGCTGCCCGAGCCTTTTATCTGGCGCTAGTCTGCAGCGGGAAGCGGTCATGACGACAAAGTGGAGTTGGGCGGCGTTGTGCGCCCGCAGCCGAATAGCGGCGGTGACGGATGCGGTGCTGCGCGGCTGTTCGCAGGTGATGTTTCAAAATAACCCGTTGACCGGATTATTGTTTTTCATCGCCATTTTCGTGGGCGCCTGGGAAGAGGGGCTGCCGCAGGTGGCCTTCGGCTGCCTGCTGGGCACGGCGGCGGCGACGCTCAGCGCGGCGTGGTTGGTGGACGATCGCACAGCGTTGCGCACCGGTCTCTATGGCTACAACGGCTGCCTGGTCGGCGCCGCGCTGCCGACCTTTTTGCTGCCCTCAGTCTGGCTGTGGATCGGCGTGATCTTCAGCAGTGCGATCTCGGTGATCGTCACCGTCGGCCTCAATCGGCTGCTGCGTACCTGGAAGATCGCGGCGCTGACCGCGCCTTTCGTGCTGACCACCTGGACGGTGCTGCTGGCCAGCTACCCGTTCAGCCATCTGCGGCATGTGCGGTTGCCGCCGGCGGCCATCCCGGCCGACGGCGCGGTGTTCAACCCGCATCCCGACCTGGCGGAGGTGTTGAGCGGTGCGTTGCACGGCGTCTCCCAGGTCTTTTTGTGCAGCAGCGTGAGCGGCGGCGTGCTGCTGTTGCTCGGGCTGGCGGTTTCGTCGCCGCGCGCGATGGCGCTGGGTTTTTTCGGCGCCTTGCTGGCGGTGATCACCGCGCTGGCGATTGGCGCCGATCCGCAGGCGGTCTTCGCCGGGCTATATGCTTTCAGCGCGGTGCTGACGGCGGTGGCGCTGGGTTCCGTCTTCAACCCGCCCGGCCGGCGGGTGCTTATCTATACGCTGCTCGGCGTGATTTTCACGGTGCTGGTGCAGGGGGCTTTCAATACCTTGCTGGCTCCGCTGGGGATGCCGTCGTTCACCATGCCGTTCGTGATCGCGTCCTGGCTGTTTTTGAGCGCCAATCCGGCGGTGATCGCGGCGCGGCGCTAATCCATTGATTTCAACATAACGAGAAAACGGGAGTGTGGGTATGGCGGTAATTTCCGAAGGATTGCATGGCGCGGCCCGGCAGCGGGCTGTATCCCTGCTGCTGGGGCTGGTGGCGGTCAACGTCGTTGTCTGGCTGCTGGCGCTGGCGGTGTTCAAAGACAATGCGGCGCTGATGGGCACCGCCTTGCTGGCCTACAGTTTTGGTCTGCGCCATGCGGTGGATGCCGATCACATCGCCGCGATCGACAACGTGACCCGCAAGCTGATGCAACAAGGCAAAACGCCGGTGGCGGTCGGCACCTTCTTCTCGCTCGGCCACTCGACCATCGTGGTGCTGGCCTCGGCCGCCATTGCCGCCACGGCGATGATGTTCAGCCGACAGATGGGCTGGTTTCACGAAACCGGCGGTTTGATCGGCACGCTGGTGTCCGCTCTGTTTCTGCTGACGGTGGCCTTTATCAACCTGCTGGTGCTGATCTCCGTGTGGCGCGCTTTCCGGCAGGTGAAGGCGGGCGAGCTGCCTGCGCATCAATCGCTGGATCTGTTGATGAGCGGCGGCGGTGCGCTGGCGCGCTGCTTCCGCCCGCTGTTCAGGCTGGTGAATCAGAGCTGGCACATGTACCTGGTGGGCTTCTTGTTTGGCCTGGGCTTCGACACCGCCACCGAGGTCGGGTTGTTGGGGATTTCGGCTGCCGGCGCCGGCCACGGCATGAACCTGTGGAGCATCATGCTGTTCCCGGCGCTGTTCGCCGCCGGCATGGCGCTGATCGACTCCATCGACAACTTCGTGATGATTGGCGCTTACGGCTGGGCGTTCTCCAAACCGATCCGCAAACTGTACTACAACATGACCATCACGGCGGCGTCGGTGATCATCGCGGTGTTTATCGGCGGCATCGAAGCGCTCGGACTTATCGCCGACAAGCTGGCGCTGTCCGGCCCGCTGTGGGACGCCGTGGCGCGGCTCAACGATCATCTGGGGGAGATGGGTTATTGGGTGATCGCCGTGTTCATTTTCTGCTGGCTGGTGTCGGTGGTGAATTACCGCCTGCGCGGCTATGACAAGCTGACGGTCAGCGGCTGAAAAGGCGGGTGCTCGTGGATCCTGCCTGACACCATCCGCCAACGGGCGGGGCGAACCCCGCCGTTGGGTTGCCTTACCGTTCGGATTCGTAAGCCAAAGTGGCCGCAACCTCCGAGTCTCCCAACCTGATGCGCAGTTCGCACAGCGAACCGCGGGTTAGCCAGATGAACGCGATCAGCGTCATACAGACGATCACCAGCTTAAGCACGACCCGTTTTTGCTGCATTTTTGACCTCCCTATCCTTGCCTTGCGGCGGGTAAGAGGCTAACCTGATGTTGCTAGGCATCAGAGTGGCCTCGGGTTGATAATATCGACTCGGGGCCTTTCTCTTTCTCTCCTTTGCCAAGGCGCCGGACAGAAAGATCCAGAGCACCCGCTGCGCAGTCTACCCGAACTTCCTTCCCGTGAAATCCGCCGTTGCGCCAACCTGCGGCGCGGTGCGCAGTTCGTGATGCAAGAAAAGAAAAAGGGGCGATGATGATCGCCCCTTGGATGCGTGGAGTAGGAATTGGCGTTAAGCCGCTTCGGTCTGCTGTTGGCGCTTAGACTGCGCCGCCGGCTTTTCCGGCTTGGCGGCCGCCAGCGCATCCGGCGCAAAGTCGTCCACGTTGATGGATCGCAGGCGGCTCTCTTCGGCTTTCACCAGGATCTTCGCTTCGTCGGCGCTGATCTTGCCTTCTTCCAGCGCGCGCTCCGCCAAACGATCCAGACGGGTGAACGGCAGGTTTTTGCCGGCCGCCTTGCACAGGCGTTCGTGAATCGGCTCGGCGGCCATCACGTCGGCCAGCGCCGCTTCCAGCAGACCGATTGGGTTATGCTCGCTCGGCGTCAGGTACTGGCCGCGTCCCAGACGGCTGCGGGTGGCGGAAGGCACCTGCAGGATCTTGGCCAGCTGATGATCCAGGCGATCGGACGGAGCGGTATGCACGCGGCCGAACGGGAAGACCACGAAGCGCAGCGCGCCGGCGATAAAGCGGTTCGGGAAGTTGCGCAGCAGATCATCCAGCGCCTGTTCGGCTTTATACAGGCTGTCTTGCACGCCCCAATGCACCAGCGGCAGATCTTCTTTCTGACGGCCTTCGTCGTCAAAGCGTTTCAGCACGGCGGAAGCCAGGTACATCTGGCTGAGGATATCCCCCAGGCGAGCGGAGATGCGCTCGCGGCGCTTCAGGCTGCCGCCCAGCACGCCCATGGAAACGTCCGACAGCAACGCCAGGTTGGCGCTCAGGCGGTTCAACTGCTGATAGTAACGACGGGTCGCGTCCTTGGTCGGCGTGGCGCTGGTGCGGCCGTTGGTCAGGCCCAGCCAGAAGCTGCGTACCTTGTTGCTGCCGACGTGGCCCAGGTGGCCGAACAGCGATTTATCGAAGGCGTTCAGATCGTTGTTCTGCGCCGCCGCCATTTCATCCAGCACATAAGGATGGCAGCGGATCGCGCCCTGACCGAAGATCATCATGGTGCGGGTCAGGATGTTCGCGCCTTCCACCGTGATGGCGATCGGTGCGCCCTGATAAGCGCGAGCCAGGAAGTTGGATTCGCCCAGCATAATGCCTTTACCGCCGGCGATGTCCATGGCGTCAACGATCGACTGCTGGCCGCGGTGCGTACAGTGGTATTTGACGATGGCCGACAGCACGGCCGGTTTCTCGCCCTGCACCAGCGCGTAGGTGATCAGCGAAGCGGCGGCGTCCATCACATAGGTGTTGCCGGCGATGCGCGCCAACGGCTCTTCGATCCCTTCCATTTTACCGATGGAGATCTTGAACTGACGGCGAATGTGCGCGTAGGCGCCGGTCGCCAGGGCGATGGATTTCAGGCTGCCGGTGGAGTTGGACGGCAGGGTGATGCCGCGACCGACCGACAGGCATTCAACCAGCATGCGCCAGCCCTGGCCGGCCATTTTCGGGCCGCCGATGATGTAATCGATCGGCACGAACACGTCGGTGCCGCGGGTCGGGCCGTTCTGGAACGGCACGTTCAGCGGGAAGTGGCGGTTGCCGATTTCCACGCCCGGCGTGCTGGTCGGGATCAGCGCACAGGTGATGCCCGGGGATTCGTTGTCGCTCAGCAGGCGGTTCGGGTCATGCAGTTTGAATGCTAAACCCAGTACGGTGGCGACCGGCGCCAGCGTGATGTAGCGCTTGTTCCAGGTCAGGCGCATGCCCAGCACCTGCTTGCCTTGCCATTCGCCCATGCACACGGTGCCGACGTCTGGAATGGCACCGGCATCGGAGCCCGCTTCCGGGCTGGTCAGCGCGAAGCAAGGAATTTCGTCGCCGCGCGCCAGGCCCGGCAGATAGTGGTTTTTCTGTTCTTCGGTACCGTAGTGCTGCAGCAGTTCGCCCGGGCCGAGGGAGTTCGGCACGCCGACGGTGATCGCCAGGATGCCGGAAACGCCGGCCAGTTTTTGCAGCACCATCGCCTGAGCGTAAGGTGAGAATTCCAGACCGCCGTACTCTTTCTTGATGATCATCGCGAAGAAACGGTGTTCTTTCAGGTACGCCCAGAGTTCAGGCGGCAGATCGGCCAGTTCGTGAGTGATCTGGAAGTCGTTGGCCATGCGGCAGGCTTCTTCCACCGGGCCGTCGATAAACGCTTGCTCTTCTTCCGTCAGGCGCGGTTTCGGGTAGCTGTGCAGCTTGTTCCAGTCCGGCGCGCCGCGGAACAGATCGCCTTCCCACCAGGTGGTGCCCGCGTCGATCGCTTCCTTCTCGGTGGTGGACATCGGCGGCATCACCTTGCGGAAGGCGCGCAGCGCCGGCGCGGAGAGCAGAGAGCGACGCACAGAGGAAAGGTTCAGCGGCAGCAGCACGATCGCCAGCGGCAGCAACAGCCAGAAGCTCCACAGGTCGATCGCGCCCATGGCGGCGGTGTACGCCACCAGGATCAGGCTGCTGAGGGTAAGGTTCACTCGGTGGTAGAACACCACGCCGAGGAGAGCCAGTAAAACGACAATACTAAGAACCATCATAAGAAGCTCCGAAGTAGTAAGAGGTCTGACCTGTTGTGTGTATGTAATAGGTTTTAGTACAAGGCAGAATTTTTATCAATGCGTTTACAGTTTAATTACAACTCAGGTCACAAACTGACAGCACCAATCATCAAAAACCTCTCCGCTTCCTTAACCGGCGCGCTGTTTGGCTGAGAATGCTTCTCGCTGTTTCCGCGATCCGGTACACTGCGGAGCGGAAGATTTGACGATAACAAGAGGTTCCTCATGTACCACGACCTTATTCGCAGTGAACTGAACGAAGCGGCTGATACCCTGGCGAAATTTATCAATGACGACGCCAACATCGACGCCATCCAACGCGCGGCGGTGCTGCTGGCGGACTCCTTCAAAGCCGGCGGTAAAGTGATCTCCTGCGGCAACGGCGGTTCCCATTGCGACGCGATGCACTTCGCCGAAGAGCTGACCGGCCGCTACCGTGAAAACCGCCCGGGCTACCCGGCGATTGCCATCTCGGACGTGAGCCATCTGTCCTGCGTCAGCAACGACTTCGGCTATGAGTATGTGTTCTCCCGCTATGTGGAAGCGGTGGGCCGCGAAGGCGACGTGCTGCTGGGCATTTCCACCTCCGGCAACTCCGGCAACATCATCAAGGCCATCGACGCGGCGCGCGCCAAGGGGATGAAAGTGATCACCCTGACCGGCAAGGACGGCGGCAAAATGGCGGGTTCCGCCGATGTGGAAATCCGTGTGCCGCACTTCGGCTACGCCGATCGCATTCAGGAAATCCACATCAAAGCGATTCACATCTTGATTCAACTGATCGAAAAAGAGATGGTTAAGGCTTGATAGCCTTCGGGGGGGGCTGCGGCTCCCCCAGGAATAAGACAGCGGGCGCCGCATGCATGCCGCGCCCGCACAGCGTATGTCAGTGTGGTTAAGGAGTGCTGGCGATGTGTGAACTGCTCGGGATGAGCGCAAACGTACCGACCGATATCTGCTTCAGCTTTACCGGCCTGGTACAGCGCGGCGGCCGCACCGGGCCGCATAAGGATGGCTGGGGCATTACCTTCTATGAAGGGAACGGCTGCCGCACATTCAAGGATCCGCAGCCGAGCTTCAACTCGCCGATCGCCCGCCTGGTGCAGGACTACCCGATCAAGTCCTGTGCGGTGGTGTCCCATATTCGCCAGGCCAACCGCGGCGAAGTGGCGCTGGAAAACACCCACCCGTTCACCCGCGAACTGTGGGGCCGCAACTGGACCTACGCGCACAACGGCCAATTGAAAGGCTACCGTCAGCTGGATACCGGCACGTTTCGCCCGGTCGGCCAGACCGACAGCGAATACGCGTTCTGCTGGCTGTTGCATCAGCTGGCGCTGAAATACCCGCGCACCCCGAGCCAGTGGCCGGCGGTTTTCCGCTACATCGGCCTGTTGGCGAGCCAGCTGCGCAAGAAAGGGGTATTCAACATGCTGTTGTCGGACGGGCGCTTCGTGATGGCCTATTGCTCCACCAACCTGTATTGGATCACGCGCCGCGCGCCGTTCGGCAAGGCGACGCTGCTCGATCAGGATGTGGAAATCGATTTTCAGCAGCAGACCACACCGAACGATGTGGTCACGGTGATCGCCACCCAACCGCTGACCGCCAACGAAACCTGGCACAAGATTGAGCCAGGCGAGTTCGCGTTATTTCACTTCGGTGAGCGGCTTGTTCTGAGCGAAGGGGTTGGTGTTGGGCGTCGGGCTGGCTGACGCGTACTGCGTCATCATGCCGCCGCTGCTCATCAACGGTTGACCCAGCACGTACTGGCCATTGACCACGCCCATTGTCGGCGGCTGGTGGTTCTTCGCGAAGTAATCGTAGCCCGGCTTCAGCTGGCGCCAGAAGGCGATATAGCTGGATGACGCATGGCGCTTGAGGTTTTGCTCGGTCATGCGGAACGGGTAGATGCTGATGTCGACGCGGCTTTGGCCATAGGCGAAGGCGGCTTCGACGTAGCGATAGATTTCATCCATATAGGTGTTGGTCATCGCGTAACAGCCGATCGATTTACATTCGCCGTGGATCATCAGATAAGCGCCGGAATAGCCCTGCGATTTATCGTAATCATTAGGGAAACCGATATTGATCGCCCGGTAATACTTGCTGTCGGGTTTCAGATGGCGCGCGTCAACGCTATAAAAGCCTTCCGGACTTTTAAAGTCGCCTTCACGACGTTTAGGACCCAGCCCGCCGGAGAAATTACAGATCGGGAACGTATTGACCAAGCGGAATTCATTGCCCATTTTGGCATACAATTCCAGCTTGCGTTCCTCTTTGAAGATCTGAATATAGACCGGCGACCCCAATAATTGCTGTTTAACTACCGGCGCTTCGGGTACCTGCTCGCTGGCGCTGCAGGCCGTGATCATCGGCATAGAAACAAGCATCGCAAACAACAGCGCGATTTTGCTCATTATTATTCCTGCTTATATTTATCTGCCGGCGCAATGAGATTGGCCAGCGTGCCACTGATTATTGTTTTTACTGCTGCAAAACACCGCCAGATTACCAGCGCGTTTATTTTTAGCAATACGTGATATGTATAAAAAAACGACAAAGCTCGATAAAAGTGAAATGACCGGCAGATTTTAACGATAAGTAGTGAAAAACAGGCGAAATTTAATTGCGTTTGCTTGACACAAGTCACGACGGAACGCAGAACAATGTTGCGAACAATGTTAATATTCTCTCTTCAATTTAACGCGCTGTGGCGATTGAAGCGGCAAGAGTTATTGCATATAACCCGGCCGTTTTGATGGTTATTTGGCTACATGCCGTTAACACATCGACTGTCGCGCAAACAACGGAAGGGGGATTCAAGGGAATGCGCGTTACCCCAGTTTTTCACTGCGAGAAAGTTCATGTTGGGCGTGCCGTTGTGCGCACTGCCCGGCAATCCTGGCATCGTCAGCACCCGCCTCTGGGGCCGGTCAGACGTGTAAACCAAACTACATCGTATAAATCCTATGATTAAGATCAGAAAAGGGTTAGATCTGCCGATAGCCGGAGCCCCGGTTCAGGCGATCCAAGATGGCCCGAACATTCAGCATGTCGCCCTGCTTGGGGAAGAGTATGTCGGAATGCGTCCCTCCATGCTGGTGCAGGAAGGCGATACCGTTAAGAAAGGCCAGGCGTTGTTCGAAGATAAGAAAAACCCCGGGGTTTTCTTCACGGCTCCCGCCAGCGGCCGCATCGTCGCGATTAACCGCGGCGAGCGGCGCGTCTTGCAATCGGTGGTGATTGCGCTGGAAAACGGCGGCGACGATCAGCTCGAGTTTGCGCATTATCCGTTGGGTGAACTCAGCCAACTGCCGCGCGAACAGGTCGAAAGCGAACTGATCGCCAGCGGCCTGTGGACCGCGCTGCGCACCCGCCCGTTCAGCAAAACGCCAAGCCCCGGCAGCGAACCGCGCGCCATTTTCGTCACCGCGATGGATACCCAACCGTTGGCCGCCGATCCGCAGGTGATCATCGCCGAACAACAGGCGGCGTTCAACGCCGGGCTGGTGGTCTTGGCGCGTCTGACGGCGGGTAAGGTACACGTATGCCACGCCGCCGGCGCCTCGGTTGGCCAGCAGAGCGGCCCGCAGATCGCCTACAGCGAATTTGCCGGCCCGCATCCCGCCGGGCTGGCGGGCACCCACATTCACTTCCTTGAACCGGTTAGCCTGAAGAAAACCGTTTGGCACATCGGTTACCAGGACGCGATCGCCATCGGCACCCTGTTCACCACCGGTAAGCTCGATACCCGCCGGGTCGTGGCGCTGGCCGGGCCGCAGGTGGCGCAGCCGACGCTGCTGCGCACCCGCCTGGGAGCCAGCCTCGATGAACTGACCGCCGGCCGCCTGAAAGAGGGCGAGAACCGGGTGATCTCCGGTTCGGTGCTGAACGGTATGCAGGCCGCCGGGCCGAACGCCTGGCTGGGCCGTTTCCACTCGCAGGTGTCGGTGCTGGAAGAAGGGCGCGACAAAGAGCTGTTCGGCTGGATCGTGCCGTCGCCGAACAAGTTCTCCATTACCCGCACCACGCTGGGCCACTTCCTGAAAAACAAACTGTTCGCCTTCTCGACCACCACTAACGGCGGCGAACGCGCCATGGTGCCGATCGGCAACTATGAGCGGGTGATGCCGCTGGATATTTTGCCGACGCTGCTGCTGCGCGATTTGCTGGCGGGCGACAGCGACAGTGCGCAGGCGCTGGGCTGCCTGGAGCTGGACGAGGAAGATCTGGCGTTGTGCACCTTCGTTTGCCCCGGCAAGTATGAGTACGCGCCGGTGCTGCGCGAGGTGCTGACCAAGATTGAGCAGGAAGGATAACCGATGGGCCTGAAGAATTATTTTGAGAAGATAGAGCATCACTTCACGCCGGGCGGCAAACTGGAAAAGTGGTACCCGCTGTATGAAGCGACCACCACGGTGTTTTATACCCCCGGCACGGTGACGCGCGGCGCTTCGCACGTGCGCGACGCCATCGATTTGAAACGCATGATGATCCTGGTGTGGCTGGCGGTGTTCCCGGCGATGTTCTGGGGCATGTACAACGTCGGCCAGCAGGCGATCCCGGCGCTGCACCATCTGTACAGCGGCGACGCGCTGCAACAGGTGCTGGCGGGCGACTGGCATTATCGCCTGGCGCAGTGGCTCGGCGCCTCGCTGGCGGCCGACGCCGGCTGGGTCAGCAAGATGGTGCTGGGCGCCTGTTACTTCCTGCCGATCTACGCCGTGGTGTTCGTCGTCGGCGGCTTCTGGGAAGTGCTGTTCGCCATTATCCGCAAGCATGAGGTCAACGAAGGCTTCTTCGTCACCTCTATCCTGTTCGCGCTGATCGTGCCGCCGACCCTGCCGCTGTGGCAGGCCGCGCTGGGCATCACCTTCGGCGTGGTGGTGGCCAAAGAGATCTTCGGCGGCACCGGGCGCAACTTCCTCAACCCGGCGCTGGCCGGCCGCGCCTTCCTGTTCTTCGCCTATCCGGCGCAGATCTCCGGTGACTTGGTGTGGACCTCCGCGGACGGTTTCTCCGGCGCGACGCCGCTGGCGCAGTGGAGCGCAGGCGGGGCGCACAGCCTGAGCAACGTGGCCACCGGCCAGTCCATCAGTTGGCTGGACGCCTTCCTCGGCAACATTCCCGGCTCCATCGGTGAAGTCTCCACGCTGATGATCCTGATAGGCGGGGCGATTATCCTGTTCGGCCGCGTGGCCTCCTGGCGCATCGTCGCCGGCGTGATGCTCGGCATGGTGGCTTCCGCCCTGTTGTTCAACGCCATCGGTTCGGACACCAACCCTATGTTCGCCATGCCGTGGTACTGGCATCTGGTGCTGGGCGGCTTCGCCTTCGGCATGATCTTTATGGCGACCGACCCGGTTTCCGCCTCCTTCACCAATAAGGGGAAATGGTGGTACGGCATTCTGATCGGCGTGATGTGCGTGCTGATCCGGGTGGTCAACCCCGCCTATCCGGAAGGCATGATGCTGGCGATCCTGTTCGCCAACCTGTTCGCGCCGCTGTTCGATTATCTGGTGGTGCAGGCCAACATCAAGCGGAGAAAAGCCCGTGGCGAATGAAGCGAAAAACGACGGCATCGGTAAAACGCTGCTGGTAGTGCTGCTGCTGTGTCTGGTGTGTTCAGTGGTGGTGGCGGGCTCCGCCGTCGGCCTGAAGTCCAAACAGCAGGAGCAAAAGCTGCTCGACAAGCAGCGCAATATTCTCGACGTAGCCGGCCTGTTGCAGCCGAAAATGGAGAGCGAGCAGGTCAAGCGCCTGTATAGCGAGCGCATCGAACCGCGCCTGGTGGATCTGAACAGCGGCGAATTTGTCGCCGGCAAGGCGACGGCGTTCGATCTGGGCGCCGCGCTGCGCGACGACGCCAAAAGCGTGGCGTTGCCCGCGGGCGACGATCCGGCCGGCATCAAGCGCCGCAGCAACCAGGCGGAAATCTACCTGGTGCGCGATGAAAGCGGCCAGGTGAATAAGATTGTGTTGCCGGTATACGGCACCGGTCTGTGGTCGATGATGTACGCCTTCGTGGCATTGGATAACGACGGCAACACGGTCAAGGGCATCACCTACTACGATCAGGGGGAAACGCCGGGGCTGGGCGGTGAGGTCGAGAACCCGTCCTGGCGCCAGCAGTGGGTCGGCAAGCAGCTGTTCGACGACAACGGCCAGCCGGCGATCCGCGTGGTGAAAGGCGGCGCGCGTCAGGGGGACGTACACGGGGTGGACGGCCTGTCCGGCGCCACGCTGACCTCCAACGGCGTGCAGCATACGTTTGATTTCTGGTTGGGCGAGCACGGCTTCGGCCCGTTCCTGAAAAAAGTTCGTGAAGGAGCGCTGAAAAATGGCTGATTCCAAAGAGATAAAGCGGGTCCTGCTGGGGCCGCTGTTCGACAATAACCCGATCGCCCTGCAGGTGCTGGGCGTCTGTTCTGCGTTGGCGGTGACCACCAAGCTGGAGACGGCGGTGGTGATGACCATTGCGGTGACGCTGGTCACGGCATTCTCCAGCTTCTTCATCTCGCTGATCCGTCACCATATTCCCAACAGCGTGCGCATTATCGTGCAGATGGCGATCATCGCCTCGCTGGTGATCGTGGTCGATCAGCTGTTGCGCGCCTATGCGTTCGAGATCTCCAAGCAGCTGTCGGTGTTCGTCGGCCTTATCATCACCAACTGCATCGTGATGGGGCGCGCCGAGGCCTACGCCATGAAGTCGCCGCCGATCGAGAGCTTTATGGACGGCATCGGCAACGGGCTGGGTTACGGGGTGATCCTGGTGCTGGTCGGTTTCCTGCGCGAGCTGATTGGCTCCGGCAAGCTGTTCGGCGTTCCGGTGCTGGAAACGGTGCAGAACGGCGGCTGGTATCAGCCGAACGGCCTGTTCCTGCTGGCGCCGAGCGCGTTCTTCATCATCGGCCTGCTGATCTGGGTGCTGCGCACCCTGAAGCCGGCGCAGATCGAAAAGGAGTAAAGGCCGATGGAACACTATATCAGCCTGTTTGTGCGCGCGGTGTTCGTCGAGAACATGGCGCTGGCGTTCTTCCTCGGGATGTGTACTTTCCTGGCGGTGTCGAAGAAGGTGTCGACCGCCTTTGGCCTGGGCATCGCGGTGACCATCGTGCTCGGCATTTCGGTGCCGGTGAATAACCTGGTCTACAACCTGATCCTGCGCGACGGCGCGCTGGTGGAGGGTGTCGATCTGAGCTTCCTCAACTTCATCACCTTCATCGGCGTGATTGCGGCGCTGGTGCAGATTTTGGAGATGATCCTCGATCGCTTCTTCCCATCGCTGTATAACGCGCTCGGCATCTTCCTGCCGCTCATTACCGTGAACTGCGCCATCTTCGGCGGCGTGTCCTTCATGGTGCAGCGCGACTACAACTTCGCCGAATCGGTGGTGTACGGCTTTGGTTCCGGCACCGGCTGGATGCTGGCGATCGTTGCCATGGCGGGGATCCGCGAAAAACTCAAGTATGCCAACGTGCCGGCAGGGCTGCGCGGTCTGGGCATTACCTTTATCACCACCGGACTGATGGCGCTGGGCTTCATGTCCTTCTCCGGTGTTCAGTTGTAAAGGCGGGAAGAATTTATGGAAATTATTTTAGGCGTAGCGATGTTCACCGCCATCGTGATGGTGCTGGTGTTGCTGATCCTGTTCGCCAAATCGAAGCTGGTGAACACCGGCGACATCGCGGTGGAAATCAATGGCGATCTGGATAAAAGCTTCCATGCGCCTGCGGGCGACAAGCTGCTCAACGTGCTCTCCAGCCAGGGGATCTTCGTCTCCTCGGCCTGCGGCGGCGGCGGCTCCTGCGGCCAGTGCCGGGTGGTGATCAAAGAGGGCGGCGGCGATATCCTGCCGACCGAGCTCTCGCACATCAACAAGCGCGAAGCGAAAGAAGGGTGCCGCCTGGCGTGCCAGGTGAACGTGAAGCAGAACCTGAAGATCGAGCTGCCGGAAGAGATCTTCGGCGTGAAGAAATGGGAGTGCGAGGTTATCTCCAACGATAACAAAGCCACCTTTATCAAAGAGCTGAAGCTGAAGATCCCCGATGGCGAAGACGTGCCGTTCCGCGCGGGCGGTTTCATCCAGATCGAAGCGCCGGCGCACGACATCAGTTACGCCGACTTCGACGTGCCGCAGGAGTATCGCGGCGACTGGGACAAGTTCAACCTGTTCCGCTACCGTTCGACGGTGAACGACACCACGGTGCGCGCCTACTCGATGGCCAACTACCCGCAAGAGAAGGGCATCATCATGCTCAACGTGCGTATCGCCACGCCGCCGCCGAACAATCCGGACGTGCCGCCGGGCATCATGTCTTCCTATATCTGGTCGCTGAAGCCGGGCGACAAGGTGACCATCTCCGGGCCGTTCGGCGAGTTCTTCGCCAAGGACACCGACGCCGAAATGATCTTTATCGGCGGCGGCGCGGGCATGGCGCCGATGCGTTCACACATCTTCGATCAGCTCAAGCGTTTGAACTCGAAACGCAAGATCACCTTCTGGTACGGCGCGCGTTCGCTGCGCGAGATGTTCTATGAAGACGACTTCAACCAGCTGCAGGCGGAGAACGAAAACTTCACCTGGCACGTGGCGCTGTCGGATCCGCAGCCGGAAGATAACTGGACCGGCTACACCGGCTTTATCCATAATGTTCTGCTGGAGAACTACCTGAAGAACCACCCGGCGCCGGAGGACTGCGAGTTTTACATGTGCGGGCCGCCGATGATGAACGCCGCGGTGATCAAGATGCTCAAAGATCTGGGCGTCGAAGACGAAAACATCATGCTGGATGACTTTGGTGGCTAAATGCGCGCATTGGCGATGAAGAACTGGCTGACGGGCGTGGCGCTGAGCGCCACCCTGCTGCTGACCGGCTGCGGGCCGGAACAGGTGGACCTGACGGGTAAAACCATGGGCACCTCGTATTCGATCCGTTACGTGACCGGCGAAGATACGCCGTCGGCGCGCGAGATGCAGGCGGAGATCGACAAACGGCTGGAGCAGGTGAACGATCAGATGTCCACCTACCGGCCGGATTCCGAGCTGAGCCGCTTCAACGCCAGCCGCGACATTGACCGGCCGTTCCCGGTTTCGCCGGCCACCGCCGAAGTGGTGCGCGAAGCGCTGCGCATCAACCGCGTCACCGATGGCGCGCTGGACGTGACCGTCGGGCCGCTGGTCAACCTGTGGGGCTTCGGCCCGGAAGGGCGGCCGGACAAAGTGCCGAGCGAGGCGGAGCTGGAGCATCGTCGCGCCTGGACCGGCGCCGACAAACTGTCGGTGCAGGGCAGCGCGCTGGTGAAAAGCATCCCTGAGCTGTACGTCGATCTGTCGTCGATCGCCAAAGGGTATGGCGTGGACGTGGTGGCGGAATATCTGCAGTCCCGGCATGTGAAGAACTACATGGTGGATATCGGCGGCGAGGTGCGCACGCGCGGGCATAACGGCGAACAAAAGCCGTGGCGCATCGCCATCGAGCGCCCGACCGCCGGTACGCAGCAGCAGGCGCAGCTGGTGATCCAACCCGGGGAGATGTCGATCGCCACTTCGGGTGACTATCGCAACTACTTCGAGCAAGACGGGATGCGCTATTCGCACACCATCGATCCGGTCACCGGGCGCCCAATCCATCATCGGTTGGTGTCGATCACCGTGCTGAGCCCGACCTGCATGACCGCCGACGGCCTGTCCACCGGCCTGAACGTGATGGGGCCGGAGCGCGGCATGGCGCTGGCCAACCTGCTCGGCATCCCGGTGTTCATGATCGTGAAAACCGCCGACGGCTTTGAGGAGCGTTATTCAGACGCGTTCAAGCCCTATCTGAAAAAGCGTTCGTGAGGTTGCTATGTTGACGGTATTCGCCGCTACCTTCGTGTTGTTTCTGCTGATCGTCGGCGGCATGTCGCTGGGCTATGTGTTCAAACGCAAAAGCCTGCAGGGCAGCTGCGGCGGCATCACCGCGCTGGGCATGGAGAAAGTCTGCGACTGCCCGGAGCCGTGCGATGCGCGCAAAAAACGCGAAGCCAAAGCGGCGCAGCGGCGCGAGCAGTTGGAAAAGCACCGCATTCTGTAGCTGTAGCGAAAACCCGGCCTTGGCCGGGTTTTTTATTTCGTCTTGCGGAAGCTTTTCGCCTCGGCCGGGGAGTTAACCATCACGCCGTCGGCGCCCAGCGCCAGCGCCTGCTGATATTCCTGCGGCGAGTTGACCCCGAACAGGATGATGTGCGCCGGGCCCTGCGAGCGGAAACAGTCCATCGACTCTTTATCCCAGGTCAGAAATGCCTTCGAACGCCCTTCGCCGAGGGTATATTTCTCTACCACCTCCACCTCGCGTTTCAGCTCCAGCCCGTACCAGCGCGGCTGCCGGTTGTCCGGTTTGACGTCGCACTGGTGCGCCATGGTGACGTTGGCCAGCAGCGTGCGGGTCTCGTCGCGGCTTTCAAAGCGCGGGATGGCCGGCGGCAGCGCCTGCAGATATTTGGCGTCGGTAGAGTAGACGCGGGTGCGGTTCAGGCTGTCGGTGCTTTGCAACGTCGCCAGCAGCGCCTGGCCAAACTGCGCCGGATCGGCGTCCGGGGATTTGATGTCCAGATAAAAGGTGACGTGCGGAAACGCCTTCAGCACGTCGTCGAGGCGCGGAATGCCGATGCCCTGGCCGCGGAACGGGTGGGCGTCACCCTTGGCGAAGGCCCAGCCGGCATCGGTCTCGGCCAACTGCGCGGCGGTATAGGCAGAGACCGGGCCCTGCCGGTTGGTCAACGCTTTCAGATCCGAGGGGCGGTACAGCACGATGACGCCGTCTTTGGATTCTTGCAGGGTGATCCAAATGGCGTCGGCGCCGTTTTTCAATGCCGTTTCGATAGCGATGCGGGTGTTTTCCGGCGCATCGGCGGTGCCGCCGCGGTGGGCGACGATCGCCGGCGCATGACCGGCGGCGGCGCTGGCCGCCAGCGCGCTCAGCGACAGCGCGGAAGCCAGCAGCAAATGAGAAAATCTGATCATGTAGGGTACCTTGTCGTTATCGTTGTGGAGAGCCGCACGGGATGGCGGAAATCATACTATTGAAAAATTAAGCTTTTTTAACAACGCGGAAATATCTGGCGGAAACGCCGCTTTCCTCGAGCTCCGCGGCCTTGAGCTTTCGGTATCTGACTGTATACTTATACAGTGTTACTGGAGGGTGCGATGCGTAAAATCATTCATGTCGATATGGACTGCTTCTTCGCGGCGGTGGAAATGCGCGACGATCCCAGCCTGCGCGATATTCCGTTGGCGATTGGCGGCAGCGCCGATCGCCGCGGGGTGATCAGCACCGCCAACTATCCGGCGCGGCGCTACGGCGTGCACAGCGCCATGTCCACGGCGATGGCGCTCAAGCTGTGCCCGCATCTCACCCTGCTGCCGGGGCGCATGGCGGCCTACAAAGAAGCCTCGCTGCACATCCGCGAAATCTTCGCCCGCTATACCCCGCTGATCGAGCCGCTGTCGCTCGATGAAGCTTATCTCGACGTGACCGAGAGCCCGCAATGCAACGGCTCGGCGACGCTGATCGCCCAGGAAATCCGTCAGGCGATCGCCGACGAACTGAACCTCACCGCGTCGGCCGGCATCGCGCCAATCAAGTTTCTCGCCAAAATCGCCTCCGAGATGAACAAGCCGAACGGGCAATATGTGATCACGCCGGCGCAGGTGCCGGCGTTTTTGCAGCAGCTGCCGCTCAGCAAGATCCCCGGCGTCGGCAAGGTGACCGCCAAACGGCTGGAAGAAGTGGGGCTTATCACCTGCGCCGACGTGCAGCAATACGATTTGGCGCAGCTGCTAAAGCGCTTCGGCAAGTTCGGCCGGGTGCTGTGGGAGCGCTGTCAGGGCATCGATCGGCGCGAAATCTCTCCTGAGCGGCTGCGCAAATCGGTGGGGGTGGAACGCACGCTGGCGGAGGATATTCACGACTGGGAAGACTGCGAAACGCTGATTATCGACAAGCTCTATCCCGAGCTGGAGATGCGGCTGCGCAAGGTGAAGCCGGATCTGCACATCGCCCGGCAGGGCGTGAAGCTGAAGTTTCAGGATTTTCAGCAAACCACCCAGGAGCACGTGTTCCCGGTGCTGAACCGGCAGGATTTGCTGGAGGTGGCGCGACAGGCGTGGCGCGAGCGGCGCGAAGGGCGCGGCGTGCGGCTGGTGGGGTTGCATGTGACGCTGCTCGATCCGCAGCTGGAGCGGCAGTTGGCGCTGCCTTGGGAATAAAAAAGCCGGCGACCGCCGGCTTTTTGCGTTAAGCGCGCAGATTACGCGCGCTCAGGGATCGCTTTCAGCAACGAGGTCAGCAGCTTCCAGTACAGGCCGACGCTTTCGATATGCACCTGCTCATCCGGCGAGTGCGGGCCGGTGATGGTTGGCCCGATCGATACCATATCCATGTTTGGATACGGCTTTTTGAACAGACCGCATTCCAGACCGGCGTGGATCACCATGATGTTCGGCGTCTTGTTGAACAGCTCCTGATACAGCTCGCGCACCAGGTGCATCACCGGCGAGTCGGCGTCCGGCTGCCAGCCCGGGTAGCCCCCCTTCGGCGCCACCTTGGCGCCGGCCAGCTGGCCCAGCGCGGTCAGCATCTCGACAACGTAATCTTTGCCGCTGTCGATCAGGGAGCGGATCAGGCAGATGATTTCCGCTTCGTTTTCGCTGGTGGTGACTACGCCGACGTTCAGCGAGGTTTCCACCACGCCTTTGACCGCGTCGCTCATGCGGATCACGCCGTTCGGCGTGCCGTTCAGCAGCGCCAGGAAGCGTTGCTGGCTGTCGGCGCTCAGCGCCTGCGAAGCGCTGGTGGTCGGCTCCAGCAGCACGGTGATGTTCTTCTCTTTGGCGGAGAGTTCGTTCTGCAGCACGGCCAGGAACTCTTGGCTCAGCGCTTTCAGCGCGTCGGCTTTTTCTGCCGGCACCGCTACCACCGCGGAGGCTTCACGCGGGATGGCGTTGCGCAGGGTGCCGCCGTTCAGGTCCAGCACGCGCAGGTTCAGCGCCTCCGCATGGGCGAACAGGAAGCGCGCCAGCAGTTTGTTGGCGTTGCCCAGCCCGACGTGGATCTCGGCGCCGGAATGGCCGCCTTTCAGGCCCTTGAGAGTCAGCTTCAGGGTTTGGTAACCGGCCGGCACCGCTTCGCGCTGCAGCGGCAGGGTAGTGATGAAGTCGATACCGCCGGCGCAACCCATGTAGATTTCGCCTTCTTCTTCGGAATCGGTATTGATCAGGATGTCCGCCTGCAGCCAGTTCGGCTGCAGCCCGAAGGCGCCGTCCATCCCCGCTTCTTCGGTCATGGTCAGCAGGACTTCCAGCGGGCCGTGCTCAACGCTGTCGTCGGCCAGCACCGCCAGGGCGGAGGCCATGCCGATGCCGTTATCGGCGCCCAGCGTGGTGCCGCGCGCTTTCACCCACTCGCCGGCGATATAAGGCTGGATCGGATCCTTGGCGAAGTCGTGCACGGTGTCGTTATTCTTTTGCGGCACCATGTCCAGGTGCGCTTGCAGCGCCACCGGCTTGCGATTTTCCATGCCTTTGGTGGCCGGTTTGCGCAGCAGGATATTGCCGACCTGATCGCGCTCGGCGTGCAGGTTCTTTTCTTTGGCCCAGGTGAGGATGTGCTGCGCCAGCGCTTCTTCATGATAAGAAGGGTGCGGGATAGAACAGATCTTGGCGAAAATATCCCACAGCGGCTGTGGCGAAAGCTGAGACAATTCAGACACTATAAGTCTCCTGTGACGGCAGGCTCCGACAGGACGGGCGTGCCGCGCGGTTAAGGTGAGTGGGCATCTGTGCGTCGTGGCACGATCGTCAGAGAATATCACTTTATTTCCGGCGGTGCGCGCCCCGTATTGTGCGGTTTAAGCGCTTGATCACACGGCTTCGCGGCGGGAACGTTCGTTTTTTCAGCATCAATCACCGAAAAGCCGCCCGGCGGAAATCACGAGGTTTTCCTCGGTACAGCTGGAATTCAATGCGGCCAGTCTCTATAATCTCGCGCAACCTTTTTTCCCCTGAACTATAAATAAGCCGCTTCACCGCCGGCTGGGACACGATTCTATGAGCGAAAAATACGTTGTTACCTGGGATATGCTGCAAATGCACGCACGCAAGCTGGCGCACCGCCTGCTGCCTGCCGACAAATGGACAGGCATCATTGCCGTAAGCCGCGGCGGTCTGGTACCGGCGGGCCTGCTGGCGCGCGAACTGGGCATCCGCTATGTGGATACCGTCTGCATTTCCAGCTATGACCATGACAACCAACGCGAAATGAAAGTGCTCAAGCGCGCCGAAGGCGACGGTGAAGGCTTCATCGTGGTGGACGATCTGGTGGATACCGGCGGCACCGCGAAAGCGATCCGCGATATGTACCCGAAAGCGCATTTCGTCACCATCTTCGCCAAACCAGCGGGTCGTCCGCTGGTGGACGACTACGAAGTCGACATCCCGCAGGATACCTGGATCGAACAGCCGTGGGACATGGGCGTCAGCTTCGTTCCCCCGATCGGCGGTCGCTAAGTCCAGCCAGTTCCAAGTCAACGCCCGGTTATGCCGGGCGTTTGTTTAATGATAAACGTGATGGCGTTGTCAGGCTTACCGAAGGCAAGATATAAAAAATAAGGAAAATCAATTTATTGATTTTCGGCCGTTGACCACAAAGGAGGAAAAACCACGCTTTTTCCTCCTTTGTCAGCCGCCTGACGCCCGGTTATGCCGGGCGTTTGCGTTATCTTGGTTTATCCCGCCAGAGTTAGGTACACTACCTCCAGTTAAGTAGGCCTTTTGCGGCCTATCGCCAGATTTACGGAGGCTGTTGTTACCATGGCACAGGCCAACCTTTCTGAAATTCTTTTCAAGCCCAAATTCAAACACCCTGAAACCTCGACGCTGGTGCTGCGCGCGCGCAACAAAGTGAGCGCCGCCATGCATTCCGCATTGGAAGGCGACACTACCGGCAGCTGGTATCGCATGCTGAACCCGCTGCTGTGGTCCTGGCGCGGC
This sequence comes from Serratia ureilytica, assembly GCF_017309605.1. Lineage (NCBI taxonomy): Bacteria > Pseudomonadati > Pseudomonadota > Gammaproteobacteria > Enterobacterales > Yersiniaceae > Serratia > Serratia ureilytica. The sequence goes on along the minus strand of NZ_CP071320.1, from coordinate 4,081,958 downwards.
GTCAGCCCGATCGAAATCCACGAAGTGCTGGCGCGTATCGCCGCCTCGGACGCCGAGCGCAGCAATCCGCAGCGGTTGGATACCGTGGTGGGCTACCGCAACGGCAACTGGATCTACGAGTGGATCCATCAGGGCATGCAGTGGCAGCAGCGGGCGACGGAGCAGCAGGATCCGCTGGTCGGCGGCGAGTACTGGCTAAAGGCCGCGAGCCTGTACAGCATCGCCGGTTACCCGCACCTGAAGGGTGACGAGCTGGCTGAACAGGCGGAGATGCTCGCCAACCGCGCTTACGAAGAGGCGGCGCTGCTGTTGCCGTATCAGCTGAAAGAGCTGGAGTTCCGCATCGAAGGCGGCGGCTGCGTCACCGGTTTCCTGCACATGCCCGAGAAGGGCGAAGCGCCGTTCCCGACGGTGCTGATGTGCGGCAGCCTCGATACGCTGCAGACCGACTATCACCGTCTGTTCCGCGACTACCTGGCGCCGCACGGCATCGCCATGCTGACGCTCGACATGCCGTCGATCGGCTCCTCCTGCAAGTGGAAGCTGACGCAGGACTCCAGCTACCTGCACCAGCAGGTGCTGATCCAGCTGGCCTCGGTGCCGTGGGTGGATCATCAGCGGGTGAGCGCTTTCGGCTTCCGTTTCGGCGCCAACGTGGCGGTGCGATTGGCCTATCTGGAGCCGCAGCGGCTGCGCGGCGTGGCCTGCCTGGGGCCGGTGGTACATCGCCTGCTGTGTGACAGCAGCACCCAACTGAACGTGCCGGACATGTATATGGACGTGCTGGCCAGCCGCATGGGCATGGCCAACGCTTCCGACAACGTGCTGAAGGTGGAGCTGAACAGCTACTCGCTGAAAATGCAGGGGCTGCTGGGGCGCCGTTGCCCGACGCCGATGATCTCCGGCTACTGGGAGCGCGATACGCTCAGCCCGAAAGAGGAGTCGCAGCTGATCGTCACCTCCTCGGTGAGCGGCAAGCTGGTCGCCATCCCGCGCACCCCGGTTTACGACAGCTTCCACCGGGCGCTGCTGCAGATGTCCGGTTGGCTGAGGGACAAAATGCGTTAATTAGTTGCTAAATTTTAACAGTTTGTTAAAAAGAGTGGTCTACATTGAGGAGGTTAGAGAATGACGTTACCGAGTGGTCACCCTAAAAGCCGACTAATGAAACGTTTTGCCAGCTTGGGGCCGTACCTGCGTGAAGGGCAATGTGAAAACGACCGTTTTTTCTTTGATTGTTTGGCCGTCTGCGTCAATGTAAAGCCCGCTCCGGAGAAGCGCGAGTTCTGGGGCTGGTGGATGGAGCTGCAGGCGGAAGAGGCGCGCTTCACCTATTCGTACCAATTCGGCCTGTTCGACAAGGAAGGCGACTGGACGGCGGAAAACATTAAGGATGATGAAGTGAACGCCAAGCTGGAAGACACCCTGCGCGACTTCCATCGCCGCCTGGGCGAACTGCTGGCGACCATGGAACTGGGGCTGGAACCCGCCGACGATTTCAAAGAAAAACTGATCAAACTCTCCGCCTGACCCCGTTTGACCACGTATTGTGCTGATTTCGCGTTGTGCCTGTTGGCATAACGCGTCTCTCCTGTTACAAAGACCTTTGCACTCTTCTTCTCATCATTACACACGGCAGAAATACTATGAACGGCAGCCAGACATTGGTTGTGAAATTGGGCACCAGCGTGTTGACCGGCGGATCGCTGCGTCTGAACCGCGCCCACATTGTCGAATTGGTGCGCCAGTGTGCGCAGCAACACGCCGCGGGCCACCGCATTGTCATCGTCACCTCCGGCGCCATCGCCGCCGGGCGCGAACACCTGGGCTACCCCGAGCTGCCCGCCACCATCGCCTCCAAGCAGCTGCTGGCAGCGGTAGGGCAGAGCCGGCTGATCCAGCTGTGGGAACAGCTGTTCTCCATTTACGGCATCCACGTCGGGCAGATGCTGCTGACGCGCGCCGATCTGGAAGACCGCGAGCGCTTCCTCAACGCGCGCGACACCATGACGGCGCTGCTGGACAACCGCATCGTGCCGGTAATCAATGAGAACGACGCCGTCGCCACCGCCGAAATCAAGGTGGGCGACAACGATAACCTGTCGGCGCTGGCGGCCATTCTGGCCGGCGCCGACAAACTGCTGCTGCTGACCGATCAGCAGGGCCTCTACACCGCCGATCCGCGCAACAACCCGCAGGCCGAACTGATCCGTGAAGTGCACGGTATCGACGACGCGCTGCGCGCCATCGCCGGCGACAGCGTCTCCGGTCTGGGCACCGGCGGCATGGGCACCAAGCTGCAGGCGGCCGACGTGGCCTGCCGCGCCGGCATCGACGTGGTGATCGCTGCCGGCAGCAAGCCGGGCGTGGTGGCGGACGTGATCGAAGGCAAACCGGTGGGCACCCGTTTCCACGCGCTGGAAACCCCGCTGGAAAACCGCAAGCGCTGGATCTTCGGCGCGCCGCCGGCCGGTGAGATCACCGTCGACGACGGTGCGGTGGAAGCGATGATGGCGCGCGGCAGCTCACTGCTGCCGAAAGGCATCCGCGAAGTGAAGGGCGACTTCTCGCGCGGCGAAGTGATCCGTATCCGCAACCAGGCGGGGCGCGATCTGGCGCACGGCGTCAGCCGCTACAACAGCGACGCGATGCGTATGATCGCCGGGCACCACTCGCAGGAAATCAGCGAAATCCTCGGTTATGAATACGGTCCGGTGGCAGTGCACCGCGACGATATGATTGTCAGTTAAGGAGTGAGCATGCTGGAGCAGATGGGGAAGGCCGCCAAGCAGGCCTCCTGGCAGCTGGCGGTGCTGAGCACGGCGAAGAAGAATCAGGTGCTGTCGGTGATGGCCGACAGGTTGGAAGCCAACAGTGAAGCGATCCTGCTGGCGAACGAACAAGACATGGCGCAGGCGCGCGCCACCGGCATGAGCGAAGCGCTGCTCGATCGCCTGTTGCTGACCCCGGCGCGGCTGGCGGCGATCGCCAACGACGTGCGCCAGGTATGCCGCCTGAACGATCCGGTCGGCCACGTGCTGGACGGCAACCTGCTGGACAGCGGGCTGAAGCTGGAGCGCCGGCGGGTGCCGCTCGGCGTGATCGGCGTGATTTACGAGGCGCGGCCGAACGTCACCATCGACGTCGCCAGCCTGTGCCTGAAAACCGGCAACGCAGTGATCCTGCGCGGCGGTAAAGAGACGCACAACACCAACCAGGCGACGGTGAAAGTGATCCAGCAGGCGTTGGAACAGTGCGGCCTGCCGGCGGCGGCGGTGCAGGCGATCGACAGCCCGGATCGCGCGCTGGTGAACGAACTGCTGCGCCTGGATCGCTACGTCGACATGCTGATCCCGCGCGGCGGCGCCGGCCTGCACAAGCTGTGCCGCGAGCAATCGACCATCCCGGTGATCACCGGCGGCATCGGCGTGTGCCATACCTATGTGGATGCCGACGTTGATTTCGACAAGGCGCTGACGGTGATTGAAAACGCCAAGATCCAGCGCCCGAGCGCCTGTAACTCGCTGGAGACGCTGCTGGTGAACCGCAGCATCGCCGCCGAGTTCCTGCCGGCGCTGAGCGCCAAAATGGCGGCGGCGGGCGTGACGCTGCACGCGGCGGAAAACGCGCTGCCGCTGCTGCAGGGCGGCCCGGCGACGGTGGTGCCGGTGAACGCGGAGGATTACGACGACGAATGGCTGTCGCTGGATCTGAACGTGCTGCTGGTGGACGATATCGATCAGGCCATCGATCACATCCGCACCCACGGCACTAACCATTCCGACGCGATCCTCACCCGTTCGCTCAGCAGCGCCGAGCACTTCGTGCGCGCGGTGGACTCCTCGGCGGTGTACGTCAACGCCAGCACCCGCTTCACCGACGGCGGCCAGTTCGGCTTGGGCGCTGAAGTGGCGGTGAGCACCCAGAAACTGCACGCCCGCGGCCCGATGGGCCTGGACGCGCTGACCACCTACAAGTGGATTGGCTACGGCGACGATCTGGTGCGTAGCTAAGGCCGCATTACGGTCATAAAGAGGTCAGGGCGCAGCGGGCTGCGCCCTGATTTTTTTTGCAGCGTAGCTGCAGTGCGGCTGTTTGCAAAACAACCAAACGCCCCGGCGGCTATTGACTCATTTCGCGCGCAGGTCTACCTTGTTCAACGCACTCCCGGCTTGCCCCGCAGGCCCGGCTCGATGCCGATATAGCTCAGTTGGTAGAGCAGCGCATTCGTAATGCGAAGGTCGTAGGTTCGACTCCTATTATCGGCACCATTTCAAGTTTCACTGCCTTCCTTAGTAAAAATACGCAGCACTGGCGTCTGCAACGCTTGCGGTTGATATTTCTGCTTATCGCTATGTGGCAATATGCTGCAAGGTATAATACAAACGTGTTTGTTTAATCATTCACACAACCAGCAAGCGTCGTAAGCAGAATAATACGTTGCTACGGTTGAACCTCACCGTCTTTTCTTATCTGGGAAAAGACATTATCGCCAATGTTAAATCACTGGCTTATTTATAAAGTGAGGTTGTTATGCGTGGATGTTTGATTTCAAGAACGAAGGACTTTAACTTTAATGGTCAACGTTATAGGGTTTTTATTGCTCATGACAAGCAAGCGCATGGCGATTTAAAAGCGCTTTACTTTCTCGATGCCAATACTCAATTCTCCAAGCTGACCGAACGCCATCAGAGTAGAAACAACGACAATATTCTTTATGTGGGCATCGGCTATCAGGATGGGGTGGATATACTAAAAGCAAGAACCCGCGACTATACGGTTCCCTCTGATGATAAAGAGTTTATTGACGGTGGCGGAGCGCCGGCATTTTATCAGTTTATCACCGCATGCGTTAAGCCCTGGGTTGAGTCACGCTACTCAATCAATACAGACAAACAAACGCTGGCAGGTCATTCACATGGCGGGCATTTTGTACTTTATACGCTGTTGAACCATCCTGACGCGTTTCAAAATTATCTAGCGGCCAGTCCATCGATCTGGTGGGGGAATGGGGCGTTGCTTCCTGATGGCAAGTTAACAATCGCTGAAAGCGTTAATAAAATAACCCTGATGATTGGCGAGTATGAAGAAAAGGTTCATCCGCAAAGTAATGAAACTGAAAGAGGGCGGGTGACCAGAATTAATGCAACACCAAAATTGCGAGTCAGGCATCTGGCAAAAAAACTGATCGAAGATGAGCAACGCTGTGATTTTATTTTCTGCTCAGGGCGTCGTCACCAAGGGGTCATCAAGGATTATGCACTGATGGCGAATGCGATTGCGGCGCATAATACTCAACGTGATGGGCTTTAGCGTCGTGATATAATCATTTTTTGAACACCTGCAAGTGAGCTGCTATTAATCGTCTGCAGGCATTCACCAGGGAAACTAAAAATTATAACGATATGCCGATATCAGGCAATGAAAATTTGTTTTAACCTTATCTCTTACAATGACGGCTGCGGGATAATTTTCGCTCATCTATTATGCCGACGAGCTCCTGCGAGCGTGCGTGTTTTTTTGAGCCGAAACCGAGTATCTGTAGCCTCACTTTCCATGCATCCCCCTGCTTATCCTTTCGCCGGTTAAACAACCGTTTAATTAATCGCTGTTATAATTACCCCTGTTGAGCCTTGATGGATGAATGTTTTCCTCCTCAAGCATTGCGATGCGGCGCTCTGTGGAGCGGCATCCGTTTTTAGGCATGCCGGTGGTTCGGTGAGAAGTTAGGAGAAGTGAACTATGAGCAGAAAAGACAAGCTCGCGGCGGCCCTGTTGGCCATCTTCCTGGGCGGACTGGGCATTCACAAGTTTTACTTAGGGATGAAGTGGTGGGGGCTGTTCTACCTGCTGTTCTGCTGGACGGGGATCCCATCGATTGTCGGCTTTATCGAAGGCATTATTTATCTGTTCCAATCGGAAGAGAAGTTCAACCAGAAATACAATCCTGGTCTGATTTAAGGTTTTTTTGACGGCGCTTCCTGTTGCGGGAAGCGCCGTTTTTTATTCCGTTACTGTTTCTTCATCATCATCTTGCCGCGCATCTCTTTGCTCATCATTTTATTCGAGCTGGAGATCACGCAGTTATATTGCTTGCCTTGGTTAATGATCATAAAGGTGCTGACCGGATTTTTAAAATCCTTGTCGATGGTGAAATAAATATAGGCCTGCGGTAGTGCAGCCGGTTTAAAGGCGCCGAAGGCATACATATCCGCCAGGCCCAGCGCAGAGAGATCGACCGTCAGCTCCATGGGTTTCATGGAATCCGGCGATGGGAACATCGACTTGGCCGACATCATCATAGTGCTGCTGTTGATGGTGTAATCGGTTTTGACCTTCATGCCCATATATTTCGATTCCGGCATGGAAAGTTCTTTTTGGCAGGCGGCGTCGTGCTGCGGCGCCGGGCTGCCGTTTTCCATCACGGCGTGCACGTGTTCCAGCATCACTTCCGCGTTGCCGGTGGTAGGTTGTGCATCGGCAGCGTAAGCCGCGCCGCTGAAGGCGGCTACAGAGGTAAGGATAATGCCCGTAACGATTTTCATTGTCGGTCTCCGGAATGCTAATAATGATATTAATTGCGGTGTGTAGCCTATTGGCCTGATAAAACGCAAAGTGACCCGTTCCGTGGAGATAAAATATCCTCGGAATATTGCTGGAAAAGAGTTTTTCTTCCTCGCGGTAAGCAAGGTGGTGTTAATTTTTTAAGCGCCTGTCTGATTTTTTATTCGTATTTTTTCCTGCATATAAATAGTATGTCTAAACATAGTCAATGTTTAGGATATGTACAAATTATTGCGATTTTTTTCCTCGTTACGCTTTCTGTTTCTTAATCGAGTAATAAATATTTATTGAGATACAGAGGGTTATGTTTTTATGTTGGAATCACGCAGTGAAGCATTATTTATGTGATCTTCATAGTCACAGAAATAACGCTGAAATTATTACCTTTCTATTTAACGGCTAATTATTCATGGCATAGGCTTCAACCCCACTAACCGCCTGAGCTAGAATCAGGCGGTTTTCTCTTCGAAAAGGATATCGCCATGGCCGCCTGGGCGCTTTTGATCGTCGGTTGGTTATTGATTTGGCAGGATCACTCGGTTTGGGGTGTGCTGTGCATCGCGCTGTTTGCCGTGCTGCAATGGGCGAAGCGCGCCGCTAAAAGCGGGCAAGAACCCGAAGAGGCGACAGAGTGGCGTAAGACCGACTGGCGTTCGCAGCCGATTGAGATGGCGCACGCCGGCGACAGCGACCGGCAGATTGGCGGCGTGGGGGAACTGGGCATGGGCGGCCCCAGCTTTTGGACGCTGCTGCTGCGCGACGGGGCGATTGTGCATGGCGCCTGTGCCGCGCCGCAGGACGTGGACGATGGCAAGCTGCGCCTGATACCGACCCGCAGCCGCGAGGGAGAGGAGCTGACGGTATACGAGCCCGCCGCCCGGGCGATGTATGCGCTGCCTGCGTTGACCGATCGCGAGCTGGGAGCCTTGGCCGCCGGTTCCGTTGAGGCGTTGGTGCGGCTGCGGGCGACGTGTCGGCAGGTGGAAGCCACGCCGTTGCACCTTGTGCGCGGTCTGTGGGTGCCGCAGTGGGTAGCGGATCCGGCGGATCGGCTGGAGATCACGTTGCCCAGCGGCCGCGTGCTGGCGGCGCGCGCGATGTTGCCGGCGGATCTGCGCCAGGCGGACGATCCTGCCGCGCTGTTGCACACGCCGCCTTATGAACTGTTGTTGGATAACAGGCCGACCGATCGCTTCGTGCGCGATCTCGAACGCGTGGCGGAATCCCCGTCGGGTGACGGTTTGAGCGTCGGCGGCTGCCAGTTCCGCGGCGAGCATATCGTCGATGGCCTATACCATCTCTACTTCGCCGGCGAGTGGTTCAGCCTGCTCTCTTATGCGCATAAACCGGCGGGCGGGCGCGGTTCGGACACCACCTTTTTCGTCGAGCGGGTCGAGCCGCAAGACGGCGGGGTGTTTGTGATTGAATGGGATGCCTACAGCGTGGGGCCAGGCGGGCGTGAGCCGCGCGTGCCGGCCCCGCCGGTATTGGTTATCGCGGTAAGTTGGCAGGAAACGCCGCTGCAGTTGCCAACGGCCAACAACCGCGTGACCGTGCGTTTGCCCAACGCCACGGCGTAAGGCTTAGGGCAGCACCCTGACTTCGCCGTCGTGCAAGGTCAGCACCGCGATCGGGCTGCCGGAGAAGCACTCCCTAAAGATCCAGTCGCTGGGCCGAAACGCCGCCGCAGGCAGCCCGGCCTGCCACTCCTCCCACTGCGGGGCCGGCCGATCCGGCGGCAACAAGAAGGTGACCAGCCAACCGGCTTCGCAGTGCACCCTTTGGCCGCTCGGGCGGGTAAAGGTGTGCGCGCTCGCCAGCTCCATCACCGGCGGTAAAACCTCGAAGGCGATGATCGGCACGCCGGCTACGCTCTGTGGCTGAGGAAAACGCACGGCGGTCACGCCGTTCATCGTGATAGGGCTGTCTTCGGTGCCGGGCAGGCGTGGATCCTGGCGGTTTACCCAACTGCCTTTCGGCAGCGTCGTTTCACCGAACGGCTTTGCCTCGTCGAGCGTCAGGTAGCTGCGTTGATTCCAGTGTTCTTCCGCCCGCTGGCTCTTGATGTCCTGGATCGCCATGCCGATCAGCATCAGCGCGCACGCCACCGGGTAGACCGCCAGCGCCGAGGCCAGCAGATAGCCGCCCCAGGAGAGCGGCGGTCGCGGTCGGCCGCAGCGGGCGGCGATGTAGCGCCGGCCCCACCAGGCGATCAGGATGCCGGCGAGCAGCAGGGCCAACAACAGCGCCAGCAATCCTGCGGCGCCGGCGCCATAGCCTAACAGCATGGCAGGTTCCTCATGTTCATGGCGTGGTGGATCGATAGCGAACGAAGTAGGGCAGCGCCGGGGTCTCCCCGTCATCGCCATAGTGGCTTTCCGGTTCGATCACGGTTTGGCGCGTGTCGTCGCGCCCGTTGTAGCGGTACTCCAACGGCTGTCGGTAGCGCACTTCGGATGAGCGCAGATCGAAAATCAGCGAAAGACGCGCATCGCCGTTATCCGTTTGGGCGACCAGCTTGTCGTTGCCCGCCCACAGCTGATACAGCGATTTATCGCCGTTTTCCAACAGCACCGCCAACTGCCCGTCGGATTGATACCGCAGAAGCTGATACAGCCCTCTGTCCAGCGTTTGGGCGATCAGGTAGATGCCGCCATCCGGCGCCTGCGCGCTTTCCTTGACGCGCACCGTTAGCCAATGCAGTTCGGCCACCTCGCCGGTTTTGCCGTTAACGGCAATGTGCAAGGCGCCGGAACCGAGCACCGGGTTCATCCAAAACAGCACGCGATCGCCATCAACGGCGGTAAAGATCTCGGGCATGGATTTGCGCTTACCGGAGGCGTAAGCCGTCGGTGACTCCTCCTCGCCGCGCTCAAAGCCCAGCAGCTGTCGCTCATCCAACAGCGCCGGCAGATCCAGCGTCTGCCGCCAATGGGCGCCAAAGTCCGGGCTGTAGAATACGCCTTCGGTGCTGATGAAATACAGCGCGCGCTTTCCCGACAGCGCCGCCAGTTTGCCGCCGATAAAGGAAGGCAGATTGTCGTCACCCTCCGGCCAGGGGATCAGCGCCCCGATGGTGCCCCGTTGCACATCGACCAGCCGGCGCCCTTTGGACAGAAAAAGCACGCACTCCTGCTCGACGCAAACCGCATCGTAGATCAACTCGTCGAGTTGCCCCAGCATCTGCAACCCCTTCGGGCCGGTGAATAACACCTGGCTGAGGTAGTTGGCCGCCCAGCCGTAGAAGCTGTTGTAGGCGCTGGTCTCACTTCTTTTACTGATGAGCAGCAGAGCGCCGTTCTGCGCCGGGTAGCTGTGGATGAGATCGTAACGGGCTATCGTCGGCAAGGCTTCGTCGCTCTGGGTCCATTGCCACTGTGCATAGCGTTGTTCAGGGGCGAGGAAATAGACGCCCAGCGCGCTGGCCAAAAACAGCGTCAGGATAATAAGGGGTCTTTTATAAAGCGCTAACGTCATCATTTCAGCTCCGTCACCTGTTCCTGCCGCCATAGCCTGCGGCGCAGATGGCGCAGGTATTTGAACGTCTTAAACGTGCGGTGCTGCTCAAAAGCGTAGAGGCGGCAGATCTGGGCGAAGCCCTCGATCAGCAGCGCCAGGCCGCTGATCATCAGCATCATCAGCAGCAGAATCGGCGGCAATTCACTGCCGAGGCGCTTCAGGGTCCAGGCATCCAGGTAAAAGCCCGCTGGGGTATCGGCGTTATCCCACACGATCATGCCGAGCATCAAACACATCATGATCGCGCCGAGGATGAAGACGACGCGTGCGCTCAGGTTAAGGCCGGCTTCGGTGAAGTAGCGGCTGCCGCCGATAAGATAGGTCTGGCGGTCGCGGTGATTGATGATCCCCCGCACCGTCGGCAACTCGGGGACGGTGTCGTTTTCGCAATACAGCACCTGCAGCGGATCGCCTTTGGCGATGAAAAGCGGATGTTGCCGACGAAATACCGGATGCAGTTTGGTATTGGGAACGTTGAGCGCGCGGGTCGTCAACGCGAAGTGCGTCTCCTTCTGGCGCCACGCATAAGTGTCCAAATACTGCACCTGCCGCGGGAGCTTATAGTCGCGGAGTTCGTAGCTCAGGGCGTTGACCGTCTCGATGCCGGAGGCCTCGACGCCGTCAGGAAGGGGAAGTGCGGTCTGCAGCGGTGCGGTCGTCGGCACGGCGTCTTTGCGGACGGCCCGGTATCTGATGCCGGGGATTTTCAGGCTGAGCGAATCGGGCGGCGTGACGTCTTGCCCCAGCAGCACGCGATCCAGCGCCCTGAGCAGGCGCCTGCGGCCGCGGTGCGCAATCAACAGGAGCTCTGAGCCGACGAACAGCACCAGGCCGATGCCGATAAGGCCGGCGATGATGGCGATAAAGAACAGGACGATGGTCAGCCAGGAGTCTTCCCGGTCCATGATGAAAAAGCCCGCCGGGAAACCGCCGGCCATCACGACGCCCAGCAGCAGCAGGGCGAAGTATTTCAGCTTGTATTTCAGCGTTCTGTCGGGCTCCAGGCGGCCTTTCGTGCCGTGCAGCAGCCAGTGCAGCCAGTAGCTGCCGTCCCGCAGGCGGTGGGCGCCGATCTTCACCCGATCGCCGGCGGCGAGCGTGGCCAGCAGATTTTCGCTGTCGCTGAAGTCATCGCGATAAAAAAAGAACGTCTGGCCGGAGGCGATGATCCTCACCAGATTGTCGGGCGCCGTCTGCTGGCAGGCGCATTGTTCGACGGTCACATGAAAAAATTGGGTTTGCATGTCATTCCCTGTCGGCGGGCGTGGCCCGAAAATTCATCCCTGGCGCCGGGTAATCAGCGCTTTTTCAGCAACGGCAGCATGCGCACCAGCGCATTGTCCTTGACGATATAGTGGTGGAACAGCGCGGCGGCGGCATGCAGGCCGATCAGCCAGTAGCCGAATGATGCCAGCGTTTTGTGCCAGCCGATAATCGCCCGCGCCTGCGGCCGATCGGCCACGTCGGCAAACGGCATCGGCAGGCCGAACAGAAACCATTCTTTGCCGCCCAGATAGCGCGAATAGACCCCCAGCACCGGCAGCGTCAGCAGCAGCAGGTAGATCAGGGTGTGCGTCAGGTGCGCCAGGCCGGTTTGCCACTTCGGCGGTTTGGGCGCGATGGCGGGCGAGGGGTGGCGCCAGCGCAGGAACAGGCGGGCGATCATCAGCGCAAATACCGTTACGCCGCAGCTGAAGTGGGTGACAACCAGCACGTACCAGGGGGCGCTGCCCGGTTCGGCAAAGCCCCGCAGCTCGATGGTGACGCAGGTGATGACCAGCAGGATCGCCACCAGCCAGTGCAGGCGAATTTGCCACGGCATGTAGGTGTTCTGCACCGGGTTACCTTTTGATGTTAAAGGGTCTGTGCGTCGATGGTAACGAAATGTTACATCGGAGGAAAGCGCGTGCGCGCAATTTAGGCAAAACGCCAGGCTCAACTCACTTATTAAGCTATTGGTTTAGTGGGGTATGCGCCTGACGGCAGGGGAGGCCGTGAGCGTCGTAAGGTATGAAGTTAACAGGCGGTAGATTCCGAGGCCGGTAGCTTATTAAGCGATGACGCGGGTTGCGCCGCAGCCCTCGCTGCGGCGCCTGGGATCAGTTCAATTTGGCCTTGACGAAATCGCTGCCGTTCACGTCCACCACGTAGCCGCTCAGGTTGCTGCGGGTGGCGTAGAACACTTTGCCGGTGGCCAGCGGCAGCCACGGCACCTGTTTGGCGAAGATCACCTGCGCCTGTTGGTACAGCTTGGCGCGCGCCTGCGGCTGGTTCTCCTGGATCGCCTGCTGGATCAGCCGGTCGTAATCCTTATCGCACCAGCGCGCCACGTTGGCGCCGCTCTGCACCCCGGCGCAGCCGAGCAGGGTGGCGAAGTTGTCCGGATCGCCGTTGTCCGATACCCAGCCGTACAGCGCGCTCTGCTGCTCGCCTTTGCGCAGCCCGGCCAGATACTGGCCCCACTCCCAGGTGACGATCTTGGCCTTCACGCCCACCTTCGCCCAGTCGCTCTGGATCATCTCGGCGATGCGCTTCGAGTTCGGGTTGTAAGGGCGCTGTACCGGCATCGACCAGATGTCGGTCTCAAAACCCTGCTCCAGCCCGGCCTGCTTCAGCAGCTCGCGCGCCTTCTGCGGATCGTAGGCGTACTCCGGCAGTTTATCGTTGTAGCCCAGCATGCCCGGCGGCAGCAGCGAATTGGCCGGTGTGCCGCTGTCTTTGAACACCGCGGCGACGATCGCTTTCTTGTCCACCGCGTAGCTCAGCGCCTGACGCACCAGCAGGTTGTCGAACGGTTTTTTCTGGGTGTTGAACGCCAGATAGCCGACGTTCAGCCCGGTAATGTCGTGCAACTGCAGGTTGCCGTCGGCCTTGATGGCGGCGAACTGTTCCGGCAGCGGCGCGGGGATGATCTGGCATTCGTTGGTTTTCAGCTTGGCCAGCCGGGTTTGCGGATCCGGCGTAATCGAGAAGATGAGGTGCTTGCTGGCCACTTCGCCCTGCCAGTAGTGCGGGTTGGCGATGTAGCGGATCAGCGAATCCTGCTTGTACTGCTGCAGCGCAAACGGCCCGGTGCCGATCGGCCAGTTGTCGACGTATTCCGGCGTGCCCTTTTTCAGCATCGCGTCGGCGTACTCGGCGGACAGGATCGAGGCGAAATCCATCGCCCAGTCGGCGACGAAGGCGGCGTTGGGCTGGCTCAGCGTGAAGCGCACGTGGTGTTCGTCCACCGCTTCCACCTTGGTGATCAGCTTATCCAGACCCATGTCGGTGAAGTATTCATAGTTGCCGCCGGAGACCTTGTGATACGGGTTGGCGGGATCCTTCTGCCGCATCACGGTGAACACCACGTCTTCGGCGTTAAAGTCGCGCGTTGGGGTGAAGTATTTGTTGCTGTTGAATTTCACGCCCTGGCGCAGGGTAAAGGTGTAGGTCTTGCCGTCCGGGCTGACGCTCCACTCGGTGGCCAGCGACGGGGCGGGCGTTTTATCGCTTTCGCGCAGCGTCACCAAGCGGTTGTACAGCACCTGCGAGGTGGCGATAAAGGTTGGCCCGGAGCTGGAGAGCTGCGGGTTGAACGATTCCGGCGAGGCGACGGTGCAGTACACCAGCGCATCGGAAGCGGCCAGCGCGCTGCCCGCCGACAACAGGCCGCAGCCGGCCAGCACCAATCCGGCGATAGGGTGTTTTAAAAACGTCAAGGCAAGATCCTCAGGTGGAGTGGGCCGTTACCGGCGAATTGATTTAACTATAGATAACGGATGGCGAGACGGGGAACAAGCGTCTCACCTGCGCATTCTGTGCGCCGCGCGTTGCTTGCCAAACCGCTTTACTGGGTCTCGCGCTTGCGGTCGGCATCATAGCGCTCGCGAGCGGCGTCCAGCTCGGGGAAATGGTATTCCGCCCAGCGGTCCAGCGCCGTCAGCGTCTCGACCAGCGAGCAGGCGACGGCGCTGAGCCGATATTCCACATGTGCCTGATTTTTTTTCACTTAAATCCAGCCGCTCGAGCAGCCCGTTGCGTTCCAACTGGCGCAGCGTTTGCGTCAGCACCTTCTGCGAAATGCCGTCGATGCGGCGCAGCAGTTCGCCGTTGCGCATTGGCCGCTGCGCCAGCGCAGGCAGGATCAACATCACCCACTTGCCGGAAATCAGCGCCAGCGCATCGCGCGCGGAGCACTTGCTCGAATAGACGTCGCCGGGATAAGCCATTGGGGGTTACCTTCAGGTGCGTAATTGCCAAGGGTGCGATAAAGCCACAGCATAGCAGCACCACCTTACAACGGGAGAAACAGGATGAACGTGCTGATTGTGCTGGCTCACCCCGAGCCGCATTCCTTCAATGCCCATTTGGCCGAACAGGCGCGGCAGGCCTGCCTGGCGCAGGGGCATCAGGTGAAGACGGTCGATTTGTATCAGGAGGGATTTGATCCGCGCGAGAGCGCCGGCCATTACCCCAGCAGAAAGCAGGCGGACAGATTTGATGCGATGCAGGAGCAGCGCCATCACTGGACGACTCAGGCGCTGCCGGCGGAGATCCGGCGGCATATCGAGCTGCTGCACTGGGCGGATACGCTGGTGTTGCAGTTTCCTTTCTGGTGGTTCGGCGCGCCGGCCATCATCAAAGGCTGGATGGATCGGGTGTTCGTTTACGGCGGGATCTACGACAGCCGCCACCGCCATGAGAACGGCGTAATGCGCGGCAAACGGGCGCTGCTGACCGTCACCGCCGGCGCTTCCGCACAGGCCTGCGCGCCGAACGGGCGTGACGGCGATATGCGGCTGATGCTGTGGCCCATCATGCATGCGTTGCACTATATCGGTTTTAGCGTGCTGGAGCCGTTCCTGGTCTATGGCGTGCGCGGCGGGTTGGCGGGCGAGGCTCTGCAGGCGCAAAACGCCGCGTTGGCGCAGGTGACGCAGGCGTACCGGGACGGTTTGAACGCGTTTTCCGCCTGGCCGGCTGTGCCGTTCAATCGCAATGAAGATTTTGACGCCGATCTGGCGCTGAAGCCCGGCGCGCCGGTGTACAGTCCGTTCGTGCGGCATTGCGATCCGGATTAGAATCCGGCCTTCAGCAGTTCCTCGCGCAAATCGTCGATAATCGCCGGTTCGATGTCGGGGAACTGCTGCTGAATATCGGCGATGGCTTCGGCCACGCTCGGGCCGGCGAAGGTGCCGGAGAAGGGCAGCAGCGGCAGGTTCGCGTCGCTGTCCGGCAGTTCGCCGCGGATGGTGCCGGTGATCATGCCCGCTTTTTTTTCCGCCGTGAGGTCGTACTCCCCCACGCTTTTGTCGATCGGTTTCATTGGCCGCCTCGCTGTCGGTGAGTGTTTATCCTGTCTGTTAAAGCATAGTGTTTCAGGCAATGAATACCAATCAATGTATATAATATTAATATAAAACAAGGCGATGCGCGTTTTGTTGTTTGACGTTCGCCGGGAGCTGGCGCTATGCTCTTGGCGCTAAAGGAACCTTCCTCACTGACAGGGACAGACGACATGAAAAGACTGAAAAGCGCGGCGCTGTTGTTGCCGCTGTTGGCGCTCAGCGCCTGCACCCATCACCTCAGCAGCGCCGAGCTGCATGCCAAGCACTACATTTATCAAACCCGCGACGATTTCGATCCGCAATTCCGCACCGATGTGAACGGCAGTATTAAGAACGCCGTGCCGATGTTCGAACAGTTCTACCAGCTGGGGAAAAAGGATCGCGCGGCAGGCGTGGCGCGCAGCGAGGCGCAGAAAAAGGCTGACTATCTGGCCAGCCCGGAATTCCAGCAGAACATGGAACACAAAACCATTTTCATCAACCGCACTTACAGCGGCTCCGACAACCCTAAACGCCGCCAGGTGTTCTCGCAGGAAGCTGTGGGCGCGTACTGGGACGGTTACGAAGGGCGCTGAACATAATCCCTCACAAATATACCCGTCATACTTGAAGCTGCATCTGTGTTGACTGCGAGCGCTCACCCCAGTCACTTACTTGAGTAAGCTCCTGGGGACTCCCGCTCTTGCCGCCGTGATGCAACTCCAATTATTTAGGGTATAGAAGGTAATAAAAACTGGTCTTCTGGCGGTTATTTGATTATAAAAACCGCCGCTAAGGACGATGTTCATAGATGAAACCAGGAGTGTTTATGTTGGCAAAAGTTAAGCGTTCGTTCGCCGCCGCCGTCGTATTGATGTTGGCGCTGCCCGCGGTTCAGGCCGCGGATTACCGCGCGGGCGAGCAATACACCCGGCTGGATAAGCCGGTGGCCGCCGCGCCGGCGGTGGTGGAATTTTTCTCCTTCTACTGCGGCCCCTGCTATCAGTTCGCCGAAACCTACCGCGTAGGCAGTACCGTTGCTCAGGCGCTGCCCGCCGGTGAGAAAGTCACCAAGTATCATGTCAGCCTGATGGGCAAACTGGGCAATGAGCTGACCGAAGCCTGGGCGGTGGCGACGGTGCTGGGCGTGGAAGACAAGATTGAAGGGGCGATGTTCGACTCGGTGCAGAAACAGCGCGCCGTCAACGGCGCCGAAGATATTCAGCGGGTGTTCACGGCGGCCGGCATCGATGCCGCTACCTATGAAAACGCGCGTCACAGCCTGCTGGTCAAAGGATTGATCGCCAAGCAGAACGAAGCGGTGAAAGCGTTTGACGTGCGCGGCACCCCATCGTTCTACGTGGCAGGCAAATACAAGATAGACAATGCCGGCATGGCCGCCACCAGTGTTGAAGGCTACGCCAAAGAGTACGCGGCGGTGGTGCGTTACCTGTTGGACAAACAGCCTTAAGGTGGTTCTCCCTTCGGCACCCAGATGATCTGTGATCGCGGTGCCAAATCCCCCGCTCGCCATTGATTGTGTGTTAACGGGTTGTTATGGTGATTTTCTGTTCAACGGCGCAGCGCCGCCGGCGTTTGAAGGGAGAGATCATGACGGCATTGGCAACGCTCCGCGACGCCGGCTTCGAAGAGTGGCTGGGCAAAATCAACACCGCCTGCGGCAGGTTCTGCGCGAAAACGCTGGGGCCGGGTTTCAGCGGGGCGATGCAGGAGTTCCGCGCCCATGCGCTGCGTCTGAGCGTG
Organism: Serratia ureilytica; assembly: GCF_017309605.1. Lineage (NCBI taxonomy): Bacteria > Pseudomonadati > Pseudomonadota > Gammaproteobacteria > Enterobacterales > Yersiniaceae > Serratia > Serratia ureilytica. Next base: position 4,064,802 of record NZ_CP071320.1, on the reverse strand, counting down.
GTCGACGTGGCCCAGGCCCGGCTGTATCGCACGCCGCGTGAAATCGCCCGCAGCGACGGCGCGCACTTTTTCACCGTCTTCCAGCTGCGCGGCAGCGCGTTGATGGAGCAGGGCGATCGCCAAACGATGCTCTCTCCCGGCGACATGACGCTGATCGACGCCTCACAGCCCAGCAGCTTCACCTTCCAGCGCGATTCGCGCCAAATCTCTTTGCTACTGCCGCGCGGCTGCCTGCCGCTGCCGCCGCCCTGCGCGCAGCGTCTGGGGGCGGAGCTGAGCGCGGTGCGCCTTAGCCGCCAGCTGGTGCTGAGCAGCATGCAGGATCCTCAGCTCGCCGCGGCGGAAAGCGAGGCGGTGCTGAATGCGCTGGCGGCGCTGCTGCGCCCGGCTCTGGCGCTCGAACAGGCGCGGCCGGAAGGGCAGCACCCGGTCTTTGACAAGGCGCTGGCGCTGATCGACAGGCATATTCAGTCGGCGCAGCTGCGTCCTGAGTGGGTAGCGGCCGAGCTGGGGGTATCGTTACGCAGCCTGTATCGGCTGTTCGCCCGTCAGGGGCTGGTGGTGGCGCAGTACATCAGGAACCGCAGGCTGGATCTGTGCGCGCAGGCGCTGCGCAGCGCCGCCGGGCAGGAAAAGCTGGCCGGCATTGGTCTTGACTGGGGCTTCGCCGATCACAGCCATTTCTCGACCGCTTTCAAGCAGCGTTTCGGCATGTCGCCGAGCGAGTACCGTCGGCAGTATCAGTAAATCAGGGCGCGGGCCAGGCCCGCGCCGCTGCACTCAATAGCGGATGCAGACCGATTTCGACTCGGTGTAGGCATCCAGCCAATCCGGACCGAAATCACGGCCGCTGCCCGACTGTTTGAACCCGCCGAACGGCATGTTCGGGTCGATCAACGTATGGGTGTTGACCCACACGGTGCCGGCCTGAATGCGCGGCGTAAACGCCATCGCCTTTTGCAAGCTGGTGGTCCACAGGCTGGCGGTCAGCCCGAAGTCGGTGTCGTTGGCTTTGCTCAGCGCCTCTTCGGCGCTCGCCACCCGGATCAGGTTGACCACCGGGCCGAACACTTCCTCGCGCGTCAGGTTCAGCCGGTCATCTGGGTTGATCACCAGCGTCGGCGGAATGTAGAAGCCGTTGGCGTCCGGTCCGGCCGCGCCGCCGATAAGCTCGGCGTTTTTCGCCCGGGCGTCGTCCAGGTAGGCCGCCACCTTGTTGCGGTGCGCGAGCGACACCAGTGGGTTGATTTGCGCCCCGGTATCCATCCCCGGCCCGACCGACAGCGATTTCACCGCCTGTTCGAATCCGGCCACCAACCGATCGTAAATCGGCGCTTCGATATAAATTCGCGAGCTGGCGGCACACACCTGCCCCTGGTTGAGGAAGCTGCCGAGCATCAGGCCTTCGATCACCTGCTGTGGATCGGCATCTTTCAGCACGATGGCCGGGTTTTTGCCGCCCAGCTCCAGCGTCACGCGGGTCAGGCGATCCGCCGCCGCGCGCGCGATGCTTTTGCCCACCGGCGTGGAGCCGGTAAAGCTGACTTTGGCGATCAGCGGATGTTCGGTCAGCGCTTTGCCGCACACGGTGCCGCGGCCGGTGATCACGTTGAACACGCCCGGCGGCACGCCGGCTTCGCTCGCCAGCTCGGCGATGCGCAGCAGGGTGAGCGGGGTGGTTTCCGACGGCTTGATGACGATGGAGCAGCCCGCCGCCAGCGCCGGCATCACTTTCCACATGCCGATCATCAGCGGGAAGTTCCAGGGCACGATGCCGGCGACCACGCCGAGCGGCTCTTTACGGGTATAAACCTGATATTTGGCGCCCGGCGGCATCGGAATGGACACGTCCAGCGTCTGGCCGGTGATTTTTGTCGCCAGCCCGGCGGTGTAACGCATCCAGTTCAGGGTGCTGCCGACTTCGAAAGCGCGGGCGATGTTGATGGATTTGCCCTGCTCCAGGGTTTCGAGCTGCGCCAGCTCTTCGGCGTGCTGTTCCACCAGATCGGCGAAGCGCAGCAGGATGCGTTCGCGCTCGACCGGCAGACGCTGCGCCCAGACGCCTTCGCTGAAGGCTTTGTGGGCGGACTGCACCGCCAGCGCGACGTCGTGTTCGTTGGCGTCGGCGGTGGTGGCGATCTGCTGCCCATTGGCGGGGTTATACACCGCCAGGCGGCCTTCCGCAGCGGACGCGCGCCACTGGCCGTCGATATACAGCCCATGCTGACGATCGAGAAAACGCGACACGCTATCCAGCACGGCTACGGTATTGTCAGACATACATCCTCCGATCAGGCTCATCAGGTTATCGTTAACCCTGAGAGTCTAGATCAGCGGTAAAGCGGCGGCTTTGCTCTGCCTGACATTCGATTTGTCCTGCGTGTCATTTTGCCGTGACGGAACAGTAAACCGCGGCCGGCGGGCGCCGGCCGGGAAGGATTACGAACTCAGGGTTGCCAGACGGGTGGCGAAACCGAGGAACAGCAGGCCGATCAGGCCATTGCCGAGCTTCGCCAGGCCTTTCTTGTGGTTGAAGAAATGCGCCAGCATCGCGCCGGAGAAGATCAGCGTGCTCATGTAGATAAAGCTGACGGCTTCGAGGATCAGCGCCAGAATGGTGAACGACAGCCCGGTGTGCGCGTAGTTGAAATCGATGAACTGCACGAAGAACGACACGTAAAACAGAATAGCTTTCGGGTTGGTCAGGCTCAGCGTCAGCGATTTGCGCAGAATGCTGTTGCCGCCCTCAATCTGTTGCTGTTGCGCCTGCGCCTTCTGCACGAAGGTGGCGTAGAGGATTTTTGCGCCAAGGAACAGCAGGTAAATCGCGCCGAGAAAACGCACCAGAGTAAACAGGAACGGCGTGGTGCGGATCAGCGAAGCCACGCCGATATAGGCGCAAAAGATCAGGATCGCATCGCCGATAAACACGCCCAGCGCCGCGGTATAGCCGGCGCGCACGCCGCGCGATATGCCGGTTTTCAGCACGTACAGCGTATTCGGCCCCGGCAGAATGATGATGAAGACCACCCCGGCCAAATAGGTCCATAAATTCAGGACGCCAAAACTCTCTAACACAATAACCTCTCCATGCGCGCAACTAACAGGCAGAAACACTGGCCACGCCCGTGGCCGGCCGCGATCCTAACGCCGTGCAACCGGGTTGGCAACGTAATAAACTTCATGTTGTTGGTGAAAAATTGTCGAAAGATTGTTGAAAACGTCGGCGACGAATTAAAAAGCAAGAGTCGGCGTGTTTCGCCAACGGCCCGTCACTATGCTGGTTAACATCGAAACCGCAGTGAGGAACGGATGATGAAAAACGTAATCGACAGCGCCGATCCGCGCTGGCTGGCGATTGTCAGCCGCGACAAGCACGCCGACGGCCGCTTTATCTACGCGGTGAAAACCACCGGCGTGTATTGCTCGCCTTCCTGCCCGTCACGCCAACCGAATCGGCAAAACGTGGAGCTGTTTGACGACGCGGAGCAGGCGGAGGCGGCGGGCTATCGGCCCTGCAAACGCTGCCGGCAGGGGCTGACGCCGCTGACGGAACAGCATGCGCGGCAGATAGCTGAGGCCTGCCGCTATATCGAGCAGGCGGAAAAAGCGCCGTCGCTGCAGACGCTGGCGCGCCACGTCGGGTTGAGCCAATACCATTTCCACCGGCTGTTCAAAGCGATCACCGGCCTGACGCCGAAAGGCTACGCCGACGCGCAGCGCAGCCAACGCTTACGCGCCGGTCTTACGCAGCGGGAAACGGTGACCGACGCGATCTTCGACGCCGGTTATGGCGCCAACGGCCGCTTCTACCAGCAGGCCAACGCCGCGTTGGGCATGACGCCGAAGGCCTATCGGGCGGGCGGCAAAGGCATGCGCATCCATTTCGCCGTCGGGCGCTGTTCGCTGGGCGAGATCCTGGCGGCCCAGAGCGAGGTGGGCATCTGCGCCATTCTGCTGGGGGACGATGCGCAGCAGCTGGTGCAGGATCTGCAGGACAAATTCCCCAACGCCGAGCTGATCGGCGGCGACGCGCAGTATGAAGCGCTGATGGCGCAGGTGGTGGGCCTGATTGAAGCGCCGGAGAACGGGTTGGCGCTGCCGCTGGATATTCGCGGCACCGCGTTTCAACAGCGGGTCTGGCGGGCGCTGCAGGCGATACCGGTCGGCGAAACCGTCAGCTATGCCGATATCGCTCGGCGCATTGGGGCGCCCAAAGCGGTGCGCGCGGTAGCCGGCGCCTGCGCCGCCAACATGCTGGCGGTGGCGATCCCCTGCCACCGGGTGGTGCGCAACGACGGCACGCTGTCCGGCTACCGCTGGGGCGTCGATCGCAAGAAAGCGTTGCTGGAAAAAGAGGCGCAGCGATGAGCGGCGCACTGGCGACCCGGCTGGCCGAATTGGACTGGGCGGCAATTGAACGTGAACTCGATGCGCAGGGCTGCGCGCGTCTGCCGGGCGTGCTCAGTCAAGACCTGTGCCGCGAGCTTTCGGCGCTTTACCCGCAGGATGCGCATTTTCGCAGCCGCATCGTGATGGCGAAGCACGGTTTTGGCCGCGGCGAGTACCGCTATTTCGCCTATCCGCTGCCGCCGCCGGTGGCCGAAGCGCGCAGCCTGATGTATGCGCGGCTGGCGCCGGTGGCCAACCGTTGGAACGCCTTGTTGGGGCTGGCGGCGTGCTATCCCGCCGCACATGAAACCTACCTGGCGGAATGCCACCGGGCCGGCCAGCGGCGGCCGACGCCGCTGCTGTTGCGCTACGAAACGGGGGATTACAACTGTCTGCATCAGGACCTGTACGGCGAGCGGGTGTTTCCGCTGCAGGTGGCGTTTCTGCTCTCCGCCCCCGAGCAGGACTTCACCGGCGGCGAGTTCGTGCTGACCGAACAGCGGCCGCGGATGCAGAGCCGGGCGGAGGTGGTACCGCTGCAACAGGGCGACGCGGTGGTGTTCGCCGTGCATCACCGGCCGGTGGCGGGAATGAAAGGCTACTATCGGGTCAATCTGCGCCACGGCGTCAGCCGAATACGCGCCGGCCAACGCCACTCGCTGGGGATTATCTTTCACGACGCGCTATAGCTTGCGCGCCAGCAGGGTGGCGAAGCGCAGCGAGATGCGGTTGCCGGCGGCGTCGGTTTTGTGCAGTTGGCCGACGTCTTCGTTGTATTTGAGGATCTCCCAGTCGCGATAATAATGCTTCAGCTCACCCGGGCTGAAGGTGAACGGGAACGGCAGCGGGCAGGGATAATCCTCGGTATCCATCGCCGCCACGATCAGGTTATGGCCGCCGCGCACGGTGCTGTCCTGCATGTCTTGCACGATATGCGGGATCTGCTGCCGTTCGAGGAACATCAAGACCACGGTGGACAGGATAAAGTCGTATTCGCCGCTGAAGCGGTGGGTGTTGAGATCCTGCACCCCGGCGCTCAGGCGGGTTAATTGCTCGGCGTCGACGATCTGGTTGAGGCGGGCTATCGACGGCGCATGCTTGTCCCAGGCGGTGACATCGAAACCTTTCAGATTGAGGTAGAGCGAATTGCGCCCGCCGCCGCAGCCCAGATCCAGCGCCTTGCCCGGCGCGATGCGCGCCGCCGCCTCAACCACTTCGGAGTGAGTGCGCGTCAGTTCGTATTTCTTGTGGTAGTAATCTTCCGGCGTGCAGTAAAACGCCAGCCGGCAGGTCATGTCGTCCGAAAAGGAAACGATGCGATGCCACTGTTGGGGGGCGATAAACGGCGGCTGGCTTTCAGGGCTAAACTGCCAGGTCTCGGTGGTGGCGCCGTCTTCGGTCATCATGGCGAACGTCAGGCTGCCGCTCAGCACGGTGAGCTTCGCCCAGGTGCCGCTCTGGGTGTTGTGGCGCTGACGAAAGGCTTCCGGCAGCGTTTCGCTGTTCCATTCCGGCAGGGTTTTATAGCAAAGCAACTGCTGCTCCATAGGGGGCTCCTCTGGCTGGGCAAGCAAAGTGATTTATATGATGTATATAAAATACATCTTTATCGATCGTTTGAACATAGCAGCCTGAAGGAAAGGCGCGGGGAGATCTTTATACTGGATTGTGCGCGGCGGCTGGGCTAATTTCAGTGCTGTTCATGTCATCACGTTCAGGGAAAAGATGCCGATACGCCGTTTATGCCACCCGAAGCCCCTCCGTTTGCTGAGCCTGGCCGCGCTGCTGGCGCTGGCGGGCTGTACCAGCAAAACCACCACCACCTCGCCGGCGGCGCGCCCCGCCGACGTCAAAGCGCGACTGATGACGCTGATCCCGGCCAATGCCGGCGATCGTCAGGGTTGGGCCACCGATATCACCGCCGCGTTCGCCACGCAGGGCATCGAGCCGAGCGATGAGAACCTGTGCTCGGTGCTGGCGGTCACTGAACAGGAGTCGACGTTCCAGGCTAACCCGCAGGTGCCGGGGCTGCCGAAGATCGCCTGGAAGGAGATCGACCGCCGCGCCGATCAGATGCATATCCCGAACTTTTTGGTGCATACCGCGTTGAAGATCTCGTCGTCGAACGGCCAGAGCTACAGCGAGCGCCTGGATAAGGTGCGCACCGAAAAGGATCTGAGCGATATCTTCGATGACATGATCGACCGCGTGCCGATGGGGCAGAAGCTGTTCGGCCATTTGAACCCGGTTCATACCGGTGGCCCGATGCAGGTGAGCGTCGCCTTCGCTGAGGCGCATGCCAAAGGGTATCCTTATCCGGTTGACGGTTCGATTCGGCGCGAAGTCTTCAGCCGACGCGGCGGCATGTACTTCGGCATTATGCATTTGCTGGGGTACCCGGCCGACTATAGCCGGCCAATTTACCGCTTCGCCGACTTCAACGCCGGCTGGTACGCCAGCCGCAACGCGGCGTTCCAAAACGCGGTCAGCCGGGCGAGCGCCATTCCGCTGGCGCTGGACGGCGATCTGATCGACTTTGGCAGCGACAAGCCCGGCTCCACCGAGCTGGCGGTGCGCACGCTCGGCAAGCGCCTGAACATGAGCGACAGCGCCATTCGCCGGGCGCTGGAGAAAGGCGACACGGCCGACTTTGCCGATACCGACCTGTATAAGAAGGTCTATGCGCTGGCGGGCGGCAAGCTGCCGCGCGAGATGCTGCCGGGCATCCAACTGGAAAGCCCGAAAATCACCCGTAAGTTGACTACCGCCTGGTTCGCCAAGCGGGTGGATGAACGCCGCCAGCGCTGCATGGCGCGCGCCGGCGGTTAACCCTAAAGAAAACGCCGCCGGTGGCCTGAGTCACCGGCGGCGCGATCGCGCATCAGGCGCTGCGGCGCGGGTTGGTCAGGCCGAAGTTAAAGCTGTTGCAACGGTTGCAGAACTCTTTCATCACCGGCGGCGTGTCCATCATCGGCACTTTCACCTCGATAAACGCCAGCCTATCCTGCCGCGAGGCGTGTTCCAGGGCCATTTCCAGCTGTTGCGTGGTTTCCACCGCCACGCTGAACGGCTGCGATCGAGTATTCAGCACCGCCGGCAGTTTGGCGTAGTCCCACGGGCTGATGTCGTTGTAGGACGAGCTTTCGCCGAGGATATAGCGTTCGATGGTGTAGCCGTCGTTATTGATCAGGAAGATGATCGGCTTTTGCTCGCAGCGCAGCAGGGTGGACACTTCCTGCGCGGTCAACTGGAAAGAGCCGTCGCCGATGAACAGCAGGTGGCGGCGTTCAGGGGCCGCCATCAGAGTGCCGAGCAGCGCCGGCAGGGTATAGCCGATTGAGCCCCAAATCGGTTGGTTGACCACCTTGACGCCGTCCGGCATGCGCATGCCGCCGATGGCCGCGCCGGAGGTGCCGTTTTCCACCACCACCACGTCATCCGCCCGGATGAAGCGTTGGATGCGCCGCCACAGATAGGCCTGGTCGATAGGCGCGTCGCTCGGCGTCGCCAGCTTCTCATGTGGGCTGGCCAACGGCGCCAGGGGCTGCGCCGGCGCGTCTTCGCTCAGATCCAACAGCGCCTGCAGCAGATCCGCCGTCGACACCGCCGGGTAGGAGGTGTTGTCCAGCTTCATTGAGAACGGTTGGATGTCCACCTGAGCGGCGGCGGGAATGTGCTGGGAGAAATAGCCGGTGGTGGAATCCACCAAACGCACGCCGAAGCTCAGCACGCAGTCCGAGTGGGCCATGTGTTCATACAGTTCGGGGCGCGACAGATTGCCGCTGTAGCCGCCCATCCAACCGGCGGTGTTTTCCGGGATAATGCATTTGGCGGTGGGCATATTGGTCAGCGGAATGGCGAAGCGGTGAGCGACCGCGATGACCAACTGCTGCAACTGGTAGCGATCCACCATTTGATCGACCAACATGATTGGGCGCTGTGCGCGTTTGATTTTGGTTAACAGCGCCATCGCCGCTAATTGCACATTGTATTTATCGCTGGCCGGTAATTGCGGTGCCATCGCCGCCGCGGCGATTTCAATTTCCACATCGCAAATATCCGACGGCAGCTGTAAATACACCGGTTTCTTCTCTATCCAGGCGCGGGAAATAACGCGTGGGATTTCTTGTGCGGCATTTTCCGGCGTAATCAAGGCTTGCGCAACGGTGAATTGTTTAAAGCAGTTCATGACGTTGTCGAAATTGCCATCGCCCAGGGTATGGTGCAAGAGCTGGTGATTTTTCATCGCATGCAGCGGCGGCGTGCCGGCGATGCAGATAACCGGCGAAGATTCGGCATAGGCCCCGGCGATGCCTGACAGCGCGGCCAGATCGCCGACGCCGTAGGTGACGATCAGCGCGCCGGCGCCTTTCATGCGGGCGTAACCGTCGGCGGCGTAGGAGGCGTTCAATTCATTGCAGTTGCCGACAAACGCCAGCCGCTCGTCGTTTTCCAGCAGCTCCAGCAGGCTGAGGTTATAGTCACCAGGCACGCCGTAAATACGATCGACGTTCAGGGCGTGAAGCTGTTGCAGAATGAATGACCCGATAGTTATTTTCATTGATTGCTCCGGATTATTTATCTTTATTTTGTCAGGCGAAAATCAGCAAAAATAAATTGCTGGCGATGTTGTGTCGTTAGCATTAACAGTTATTTAAAGTGTCGGCTTGTTCAAGACAGGCGTGGCAGCCGTTGAATAGGCGGTTTGTATTCGGCGCTTTACGCGATTGAATGATGTATAAATAGTGTGGTTATTATGCAGGAGGACGGTGCGGTATTTTTCCCTGGCGGTATATCGACAGAAAAATGGCGGCGTATTGGCATTTATCATGATGCAGAGCGAATCATCCGGTACTTTTGACGCCGCGTTAAATCCCATCGGGTGGCGTAACGCTACTTTGCTGGTAAATAAAGGCAGAAGCCGGCGCAAAGGGGCATTTTGGTGATCCACCGCACGCTTATTTCATGAAACCATCGCGCAACCAATCAAAAACAAAAAATTAACAATGTCGCTTTTTTATTCGCGTCGTGTTGTCAGTTTTATTTTACGGGGCTGCAATGCGCGCCGCCTCGGGCCGGCGTAAACAAGCGTCGTTACGGGCGCTAATATAACGTGGCGACCATCACATTCCTTGGGGCCGATACGTAAACTTTTCTCTACGTGCGCCTGGATGGCGTATACCTACCAAAGGGCCTGCGTCCCAGCGGGGCTCGTCTGAGGGGGAAATAGCCATGAAAAGCTATCGACGTGTGCTGGTGCTGATCCACGACGAGCGTGATGGGTTGCCGTTGCTGCGCCAAACGGCGGCGATGGTGCATGGGCTGCCTGTCGCCATCACCGTCGGCCACCTGAACGCCGACTATGCCGAGCTGGAGTACGGCAGCGATGCGTTAATCAAGGATCGCCAGGCGCAGGAGGTGATCGCCGCCAAGGCGATGCTGAGCCGGCTGGTGCGCGCCGTCGATGCGCCGGTGGCGGTGAAGCAGATCGTTACCATTCGCCGCTTTAAGGACGTGAGCGATTTTATTCACCAGGCCGGCATCGATTTGGTGGTGGTCGGGCACCAAAACCGCCTGTTTGGCCTTTATTCCTCGTATTCTCTGGCGTTCGTGAACCGCCTCGATGTCGATGTGTTGGTCAAGCACCTGGCCCGCGAGTAGCGAACGACAAAGCGGACTTTTCCCACGGTTTTGCCGTCCGAAAGGCGCTAACATGCAGATGTCGGTGCAACCCGTTATAAACCAATGCGAATTTTCCGATGCTAAGCTTAACCAAGGCGAAACGGGCGTTGGATAAATTGGATACAGCTTGATCTTGCCTGGGCTATCGGTAAAAATCTTCGGCCGTATTTTTACAGGAGCTTTACCATGTTTCTCAAACGGACTCTGTTGGCATGTTCTCTGGCGTTGATATTTCCTGCACTGCCTTCTTACGCTGAGGTTAGTACAGAAAGTGGCAATACCGCGCAGGCCGAAAAACCGGGTCTATGGCAGCGCTTTACCCATAACGTGTCGGAGACCTGGAACAATTCGCCGAACCACGATCTCTATATTCCGGCCATCACCTGGCATAACCGTTGGACTTACGATGACGAACATATCGATAAGTACAACGAGCGCCCGTGGGGCGCCGGTTACGGCATCTCCCGCTACGACAGCGACGGTGACTGGCACGGCATCTACATCATGGCGTTCAAGGATTCCTTCAACAAGTGGGAGCCGATCGGCGGCTACGCCTACGAGAAGATCTGGCGTCCGTTGGATGACAAGGATTTCCGCCTGGGGCTGGGTTTCACCGCCAGCGTCACCGCGCGCGATAACTGGAAATATATCCCTATCCCGGCGCCGCTGCCGCTGGCTTCTATCGGCTATCAGCGGCTGACGTTCCAGGCGACCTACATTCCCGGCACCTATAACAACGGCAACGTGTTCTTCGCCTGGCTGCGCTGGCAGTTCTAAACTTCCTGAATTCCGAAAAACGGCGCGGCGGCGAGATAAAAGGAACTTGTCGCCGCAGGCGGCGTCGGAGAGGTATCCCGGCGCGCTGCGCCGATTGCATGCCGTTCTTACAGGAGTTTTATCACTATGATTACCAAACATCGTTTACTGCTGGCTTTGGCGCTGTCCGCGACCCTGGCCAGCGGCGCCACCCAGGCCGCCGGTCTGATGGATTCTCTCAGCAGCGCGGCGGGCGAACTGAGCAAGTCTGGCGGCGAAAGCGGCGGCGGCATGTCGCTCTCCTCGTTGACCGGCCTGCTGAACGGCGGCGACAAGGCGTTAAGCTCCAGCAGCATGACCAACGCCGCCGGCATCCTGCAGTACTGTGTGAAAAACAACGTGCTGTCGGCTAACGGCGCCGAAGGAGTGAAAGATCAGTTGCTCAGCAAACTGGGCATCACCAGCACCGAAAACGCCAAGAGCCAGGATTATCAGCAGGGTCTGGGCGGCTTGCTGCAGACCGGTGAAGGTAAGAGCCTGGATCTCAACAGCCTGGGCACCTCGCAGATCACCGAGAAGGTGAAACAAAAAGCCTGCGATCTGGTGCTGAAACAGGGCAAATCCTTTATTTCATGATCAACCCACGGCGGAGCGTTCCGCCGTGGGTATTTTGCATAAGCTGGAAAAATGAAAAAAACGTTGATGCTTTCCCTGCTGGCAGGGATGACGATGTTGCAGGGGTGTTCCGTGAAATCCAACGATGCGCCGCCACCGCCGCAGGTGAAACCGATCGGCATGGCGAACCCGGCCGACGTGTATTGCACCAAAATTGGCGGTAAGCTGAACGCCAAAGAAAACGCGGCGGGCCAGTATTCGACCTGTACGCTGCCGAATGGGCAGGAAATTGAAAGTTGGGAGCTGTTCCGCCGCGATCATCCGGTGAAAAAGTAACCTTTTGCGGCGCCGGTGACTCTGCCCGGCGCCCGATCAGAATTGCCGATCGCCTATCGGCTGCAGCTGCAGGCTGCCGTCCTTTTGCAGCGATAACGGTATGCGCCAATCGCTCCGTTTATCCAGGTTGAACGGCCTGGAGCGGAACATGCAGCCGGTCTTGATGTTCTTGATTTTCATCACGTGTTCCGCATCCGCATTCATTTTAACCTCGAAGCTGCCGGCGGCCGGAATAAAGACTTCCGCCAGCTGCTGCGGCGCGGCGGGCGTTTCCATTTTGACCAACACTGCGAAATCGTTGCCTTGATTGTCCAGCGTCAGCCGATGCAGGCCGGTTGCGGGCAGGCCGGTCGGCTGATGCAGATAGCCGGCTGACGCGGGCCAGGGTTGCCCGGCATTATCGTGCAGCGGCCCGCCGCATTGCTCACGTGCTTCGCGCTGCGGCATTTCGCGCTTGATGGCGCGGTTGTAATCGGTGGGGGCGGCGAGGCTGAATTCGTCGTCATACTGGTGGGTGAGCAGATAGCGCTTGACGCCGAGCACCCCGAGGGCGACCAGCATGAAGAACAGAAATACCCTCAGGCGATTTTTAAAAATCAGCCCAAACAGCTTCCCGGGTAATTGAAACAGCCACCTTGCGATCGTCAATAACATCGTTTTCCCTTTACGCCCAAGCCGTTACGTCTGCGGTAACTTCGCTTGCCTCAGTATAGCCAAAGCGTTGCCACCGGGCGGCATGCGCCATGAAATTCCTGTTTTTTTATCCTAAACCTTCTTCCAACAGCAACAGCAGCAGGAAGCCGGCAAAGAACATCGCGGCGGCGAACGGGGTTTCCTTTCCGCCTTCATGCGCTTCGACCAGCAGCTCTTCGGTCACCAGGTAGAGCAGGGCGATCAGGCCAAAGGCCAGAAAGGCGGTCAGCCAAAATGCGCCCAGCATGGCCACCGGCGCCCCCAGCAGGCCGCCGATGGGCAACAGCAGCGCCAGGCCAACTATCGCCGCCATGACGCGCAGCCGCCTGCCGAGAAAGTCTTGCAAATCGCCGACGATCGACAATCCCAGGAACAGCACTTCCAGCGTTAACGCCAGCGTCAACAGCAGGCCGGCTTTGGCGCCGGCCGCGAAGGCAATGCCCAGCACCAGCCCATCGATAAAGATATCGACGCCGACCGCGGCGATAAAACCGACCGGCCCCTGCGCTTTTTCGCCCAGCCGCCGAACCAGCAACATTAACAGCACCCCCACAGCGCCGCCCAGCAACACCGCCAAAGGCGACTGCTGTTTGAGATCGGGCAAGATTTCGGTGGCGGCGGCGGCGAACACGATGCCGGCGGTAAAGTGATGGATGACGCGCATCGCGGCGTCGCCGGGGCGGCGATAGAGCGCCACCGCTGCGCCGACGACGGTGGCTGCGGCGGGAAACAGCGTATAAAGCACGGCGGAGGTCATCGCGTCATAATCCCTTATCTGTGATGTCACTTTCAGTCTAGACGAGCGCCGCCGCTTGAGTGTTGCCAAAAAAGTGTTTGTTCGATTGTGTACGTTTGTGTACATTCATGATCACTTTAGCATCGCCGGATTGACATGATGTCCAAACTGTTACCGAATGAGCGCCATCAGGCCATTCTCGACACGCTCCGCCAACAGGGGCGAGTGCTGGCTCTGGAGATGGCGCAGCGGCTGAATACCACCGAAGCGACCATCCGCCGCGATCTGCGTCAGCTGGCGGCGCAAAATCTGTGCAAACGCATCTATGGCGGTGCGCTGGCGCCGACGCCGGCCGAAGGCCCCGTTGCGGCGCGCATTGCCCTCAGCGGTGATGAGAAGCTGGCGCTGGCGCAGACCGCGCTGGGGGTGATCGGCGAAGAACAGCTGATCTTCCTCGATGCCGGCAGCACCCACCTGTATCTGGCGGATCTGTTGCCGCGCGATCGGCGTTTGACGGTGGTAACCAATGCGTTGAGCATCGCCGGCAAAATGCTGGAACGGCCGGGGATCCGCACCATCCTGATCGGCGGCGAACTGGATGCGCAGGTCGGCGGCTGCGTGGACGCCAAGGCGGCGGAAGAGATCGACGGATTTCATTTCGATCTGGTGTTCACCGGCATTTGCGCCTACGACCCGGCCGGCGGCTTCTCCGCGTTGAGTTACCAGGACGCCACGTTCAAAAAGCGGTTGCTGACGCGCGCCGGCAGCGTGGCGGTGCTGTGCACCCGCGACAAACTCAATACCTACGCCCCCTACCCCTTCCTGCCCGCCGGGCGGGTGGATCATCTGGTGACGGCGCGCGGCGCGCACCCGCAGCTTGAGCAGCAGGTGGCGCAGGGCGGCGGCCAGATCTGGCACAGCGATTTATCGACCGGAGAATGATGATGAAAATAGCCCATGTTGCCCTGTGGACCCGTGACATCGACGCGCAGCTGGCGTTCTGGCAGCGCTATTTCAACGGTGAAGCGGGAGAGGAGTACGTCAGCCGCAATCGGCCGGGGTTCGTTTCCCGCTTCGTCAATCTGGCGGCAGGGCCGACGCTGGAGATCATGCGCGTGCCGACGTTGCTGCCGGCGCAGGCGCAGGAGGAGCGGGTGGGCTGGGCGCACATCGCGCTGTCGCTGGGGGATGAGCGGCAGGTCGATCGGTTGGCGCAGCGCGCACGGCAGGAGGGCATCTTGCTGTCCGCGCCGCGCTGGACCGGCGACGGCTTCTACGAGGCCGTCATTCGCGATCCGGATGGCAACGCGATCGAAATCACCGCCTGATCACTCTTCTTCAATGCTGGCGAACTGCTCCCCCAGATAGTCGAGCAGCAGCCGCACCGCCGGCAGCAGGCCGCGGCGCGACGGGTAGACCGCGTGCACCACGCCGCCCTGTGGCTGCCAGCCCGGCAACAGTTGCACCAGCTCGCCGCGCAGCATGTCGTCGCGCATCATCATCGCCGGCAGTTGTACGATGCCGGCGCCGGCGATGGCGGCGGTGCGCAGCATCAGCATGTCGTCGGTGACCAGCCGCGGCGAGTGCTCCCACTCCACCCGTTCACCCTGTGGGCCGGTCAGCCGCCATTGGTGCTGAGCGCGCGCCGGGCCGAGATCGAGCGTCGGGTATTTACGCAGGTCTTCCGGCGTTTGCGCCGGCCCGAGGGTGCGCACCAGCGCCGGGCTGGCGGCGACGCACCAGGTGCGCTGCGCGAGGATCTTCAGCACCAGATCGCTGTCCTCCAGCGGCGGCGGCCGCACGCGGATCGCCAGATCCAACCCTTCCCCCACCACGTCCACCCGGCGGTTGGTGGCCTCCAGATGCACCGTCACCTTGGGATAATCGGCCATAAAGGCTGCCACCATGCTGCCGACGCGAGTGTGCAGGATCGCCACCGGGCAGGACATGCGCACCGTGCCGCAGGGCTCGGCGCGCGTCTGTTCGATCGCCTGCTGCGCGGCTTCCGCTTCCACCAGCATCGCCTTGCAGTGCGCGTAATAGGTTTGGCCGAGTTCGGTCACCGAGAAGCGCCGCGTCGAGCGCTGGATCAGGCGCACGCCCAACCGCTCTTCCAGCAGCGCCACGCGGCGGCTGAGTTTGGATTTGGGAATGCCCAGCGCCCGGCCGGCGGGGGCGAATCCCTGGTGATCGACCACGCTGGCGAAGAAAAACAGGTCGTTCAGATCGGTCAGCATCGCATCCCTTATCGTTCTACCAGTAGAACGCTGAGTGTACATCTTGCCTACTACTGCAGCAAACCCCGGCGGATTAAACTTCTGACATCAACTTAAGGCCGTGAGGTCTGAAACGGGAGTTCAAGATGAAAAAAATCCTCGGTATTCACAACAGCCCGGAAGCACATTGGGTCGGTAACGGTTTCCTGGTGAATTCGCTGTTCTCTTATAACGATTTGGGAGCGGAAATGAGCCCGTTCCTGCTGCTGGATCACGCAGCGCCAACCAAATTCCGCTCCGCCTCCGGCACCCGTGGCGTGGGTCAGCACCCGCATCGCGGGTTTGAAACGGTGACCATCGTCTATCAGGGCGAAGTGGAACACCGCGACTCGACCGGCAGCGGCGGGGTGATTGGCCCCGGCGACGTCCAGTGGATGACCGCCGCCTCCGGCATTCTGCACGAAGAGTTCCATTCGCGGGACTTCTCGCGCAAGGGCGGCACCATGGAAATGGTGCAGCTGTGGGTCAACCTGCCGGCCAAGGACAAAATGGCCGAGCCGGGCTATCAGACGCTGCTGAACGCCGATATTCCGGTGGTTCCTCTGGCGGACGGCGCAGGGCAGGTGCGGGTGATCGCCGGTGACTTTGGCGGGCACGCCGGCCCGGCGCGCACCTTCAGCCCGCTTAACGTGTGGGACATGAAGCTGAATGCCGGCCATACCACCACACTGACGGTGAAAGAAGGCCATACGCTGGCGCTGGTGATGCTGCACGGCGCGATCCTGGTTAACGGTGAAGACGTGGTGCGCGAAACCCAAATGGTGCGTTTCGACCGGGCGGGGGATTCGATCACCATCGAAGCCAACAACGACGTCGCGCTGTTGGTGCTGAGCGGCGAACCGATCGATGAGCCTATCGTCGGCTACGGCCCGTTCGTCATGAACAGCGACGCGGAAATCCAGCAGGCGTTCCGCGATTTCAACAGCGGCAAGTTCGGCAGCATGAACGCCGAAGCGAGCGCCGGTTGAACCTTGGCGCCTGGGGCGGACCGTGTTCCCCGGCTCAGGCGCTACACTTAAACCTCAACGCCCCGCCCTGCGGCGGGGCGTTTCATCCGCAACATCAACCCCACAGGAGTAAAACCATGACTGCAAATTACAAGCGCCTCGACAAAGACCAGGCCGCCGTATTGCTGGTGGATCATCAGGCAGGGCTGCTTTCGCTGGTGCGTGATATCGATCCCGATCGGTTTAAAAACAACGTGCTGGCGCTGGGTGATTTAGCGAAGTACTTCAACCTGCCGACCATTCTTACCACCAGTTTCGAAAACGGCCCCAATGGCCCGCTGGTGCCCGAACTGAAAGCCCAATTCCCCGATGCTCCCTTCATTCCTCGCCCTGGCCAGATCAACGCCTGGGACAACGACGACTTCGTTAAGGCGGTAAAAGCCACCGGCCGCAAGCAGCTGATCATCGCCGGCGTAGTGACCGAAGTGTGCGTGGCATTCCCGGCGCTGTCGGCGCTCAATGAAGGTTTCGAGGTCTTTGTGGTGACCGACGCCTCCGGCACCTTCAATGAGCTGACGCGTCAGTCGGCCTGGAGCCGCATGGAGGCCGCCGGCGCGCAGCTGATGACCTGGTTCGGCGTCGCCTGCGAGCTGCACCGCGACTGGCGCAACGACATCGAAGGCCTGGGCACGCTGTTCTCCAACCATATCCCGGACTACCGCAATCTGATGACCAGCTACAACACGCTGACGAACGGCAAGTAACGCGACGGCCCTTTACCCAACCTTTTGCCTCTCATCACGTTAAGCGCGTGTAAGCAAAGCGCAGCGGGGCGAAAAGGTAGCGAAAAGCGGCTTTCTCATGGGCCGGGGGCGGGGTAGCGTAATCCCGAACCCGGCAAATGAGGCTAATTCAATGAAACAAGCAATCAAGATCCTGGCGCTGCCCTGCATGGGCATGGCGCTGTTGTTCAGCGCGAGCGCGATGTCTGCCCCCGAGGCGCCTGCGGCCAAAGCGTTGCCGCCTGTGGCGGATGAACCGATGCGCATGCCGCCTTTCCCGGGCGGGCACCCGCCCAAGCCGGGGTTCTGCCGCGGCGGTGAGCTGTTCTGCGCCACCTCGGCCAGCGACAATCCGGTGGAAACCATCAACAAACTGACGGCGGTGATCCCGGCGGGCAGCGCCAAACATTACGAAGTGCGCGTCGCGGTGGTGGCGGTGCCTGACGCACCGCCCGGGCCTTAACACGCCCCGTCATCCCGCTCTGGCCTGGGCGCACCAGGCGCGTTAGGCTAAGGCGAGCATTTTTCGGGAGGCGGGATGACCCCTTTATCACAGCTGCCTTATCTGCAGCCCGGCGATCGCGCGTTGTTGTTCGACGGCGAATGCAACCTGTGTCATGGGCTGGTGAGATACCTTGTTCGCGCCGATCGGCAGCGGCGCATTCTGTTGGCGACGGTGCAATCCGTCGAAGGGCAGGCAATCCTGCAGGCGCTGGGATTGCCGACCGACCGTTTCGATTCCGTGGTCTATGTGGAACAGGGGCGCTGTTGGCTGCGTTCGGCGGCGTTGTTTCGGGCGCTGCGCCAAGTGGGATGGCCGTACCGCGCGCTGGCGCTGGCGCGTTACCTGCCGCCGCGACTGGCGGACAAGATCTACGATGCGGTCGCCGGCAATCGCTACCGGCTGTTTGGCCGCAACGACGGCAGCGGCCTGCCGGGTGCCGACCAGCCCGGGCGCTATCTGCCTCGGCGGCGGGAGCCGCCGGCCTGAGCTTTACGCTTCTTTACCATCCAACCGCTTGAAATATCAGCACTCCAGCTCCATATAATGGGTTATTCAGCCAACAAGGAGCGCGTATGGGAATCAGTGAAGAAGAGCACATCCGCCGTTTGACCCAAGAGAAAAACGACATGGGCAATACGGCGAAATGGGTGGCGATCGTTTCCGCCGTCTACTTTGCCTTGATGGTGTTTTATGGCCATCCAACCGGCGTATTGGCGATGTCGGGCGCGGTATTCATTGTCTCTACCGCCACCTGGTTGAAAAAGCGCCAGAAGGTCAAATCTTACCGCATGGCGTTGGCCAAAATCAGCGACGATCAGCCCTGATAGTCGCAGCGCTTTAGCGTATACACCAGGCTCGGCGCCGCGCCGGGCACGTCATCCAGTGTATCCACCCGCTGCATGCCGATCTTTTCCAGCACTCGCCACGACGCCTGATTCTCCGCACGCACAATGGCGGAAATCTCCTCCAGCGCCAATCCGACAAAACCGTATTGCAGCGATGCCCGCGCCATCTCGGTGGCCAATCCCATGCCCCAAACGCGAGTATCGAAGCGATAGCCGAGGTTCACGGTGCGCTGCGCCCCGAGCGGTTTCCGGGACAATCCGCCAAAGCCGATAATCCAATCCGGCCGTTCGCGCAGAGCGATCGCCCAGGAACCGTAACCGTGTTGTTGCCACCCGGAAATCCTCTCTTGCAGCGCCGCTGCGGCCTGCGCTTCGCTGGTGAGTGGACCGGCGGGATTGAAACGCTGCGTTTGCGGATCGCCGAAGATGGCGTAGAAACGCGCGAGATCCGCCATCACCGGTGGGCGCATCTGCAGGCGTTCGCTGAAGAAAGGAGTGGAAGGATTAAAGCTTGTCATCGTTTCTCTCTGCTGGATAAATGAACAGTGTTCACTGTAGACCAGAATGGCGAAACGGGAAATCCCCCTCTGCGGGTGAGAGGGGGCGAAGGGAATTACAGGAAGGAGTCGTCGTCGTCGCTGTAATCGTCGTCGGCGTAGTCCGTGTCGTCCTGATAGTTGGCGTTCTGGAAGCCGTTGTCCTGGTTGAGGAAGCTACCGCCATCGCCGTTGTTGAAGGTATCCAGGTTGTTGGAGGCGTCGAAATTGCGCATTGCGCTGTCGTCCAGCGGCGCCGGGGTTTCCTCGATAATATTTACGATTTCCTGTGGTTGTGAATGGCGGAACATGCCGGTCAGCATGTCGGCCAATACTACGCCGCCGGCGACGCCCGCCGCCGTTTGCAAGGCGCCTCCCAGGAAGCCGCCGGCGCGTGAAGGCGCCGCCTGCTGCGGTGGGGCATAGGCCGGTTGCTGCGGCTGCTGCGCGTTGTTCCAGGCCGCCGTATTTTGCTGCTGCGCCTGATACTGTTCGCGCGGGCTTGGCGTACTGCGGCTGCCGCCGCCGAACAGGCCGGCCAGGAAGCCACCGCTGCTCTGCTGGCCGTTGGCGGTTTGCTGCAGCTGCGCCACCTGGGCCTCCAGCTCTTTGACCCGCTGATCCATCTGCTTGAGCGCCGCTTCCTGAATAATCATCGCCTGCGCCATGTAATAAGGGGCGGAAGGCTGCTCGCGAATATGCTGGTTGATTTGCTGCTCTGCCTGGAGATCCCGTGGGCCCGTCTTGGTCTCGGCTTCTTTCAGGCGGCCAAACAGACCATCGATAAGGCGTTGTTCTTCGGATTGCATAGGAGTACCTCAGGAGATAAATAACGGTGCTGGATGATCACTATCATCGGTATCAATTACCCTAGCGCGTTTACATGAACCAATAAATAAATGGCGGGTAAACCTGCCTATGAATTTGTTACCAATTGCGGCAGCGGGATCAGCATCACCAGCTTCAGACCGGCGTGCTCCGCCGGATGGAAGGTGAGTTGGCGATAGCGCAGCGCGCCTCGCTGAGGATGCTCGAACGCTCTTTCGCCGCCTTCGCGCGCCATGACGTCATGTTGCTTCCACCAGTGATTAAAGTCCGCGCTGTTGTGCGTCATGTTGCGCACGAAGGCACGCATCTCTTCGGTATTTTGATGATGGCTGGTCTCGGCGCGAAACTCGGCCACCACGCGGCGCGCGCGCTCTTCCCAATCGCTGACCAGCGTTTTCGCCAACGGGTGGAAGAACATGAAGTGCAGCAGGTTGGGGCTGTTGGCCACATCCAGCCAGCCGCTGAACAGCGCCGCCGCCTGCGGGTTCCAGGCGACGACGTTCCAGCTCACGTCCAGCAGATAGCAGGGCACCGTCATCTGATGCACGCTTTGCAGCACCGCGTCATTGGCGGTTTCGCGGTGCGCTTCCTGCTCGGGGTCGGCGATACGCGCCAGGGTAAACAGGTAGTGGCGTTCGGCCGGGCCGAGCCGCAGCGCTTTGGCGATGCGCGCCAGCGTGAAAGGGGAAATGGACACCTCGCGGCCCTGTTCGATCCAGGTATACCAGGTGGCGCTGATGCCGCTGATTTGCGCCAGCTCTTCGCGGCGCAGGCCGCTGGTGCGGCGGCGCGAAGAGCTGGGCAGGCCGATCATTTCCGGCGTGATGCGTTCGCGGTGCGCGCGCAGAAACGCGCCGAGGGCTTTTGGCCCGGATAAGGCTTCTGATGGCATAGCATGGTACCTATTTATACCAGGATAACTGCTCATATTGTACCCGTATAGTAGCCTGATTATAGTAGCCGAAAGCCTTCAGGCACAGGCGCAAGCCGGATAATAACAGGAGCAAACATGAGCAACAGCAACAGCCATAACAATGCGGTAGACCGGCAGTTCGGCGAGCAGGCCAATGCCTATTTAACCAGCGCGGTGCATGCGCAGGGCAAGGATTTGCAACGTCTGGCGCGGTTACTGGCGCCGCACGCCGAAGCGCGCCTGCTCGATCTGGGCTGCGGCGCCGGGCATGCCAGCTTCACCGCGGCGGCCAGCGTGTCGCAGGTGGTGGCCTACGATCTGTCGGCGCAAATGTTGGCGGTGGTGAAGCAGGCGGCGGCGGAAAAAGGCCTGAACAACATTCAGCAGCAGCAGGGCGTGGCGGAGTCTTTGCCGTTTGAGGATGCCAGTTTCGATCTGGTCATCAGCCGCTATTCGGCGCACCACTGGCGCGATGTCGGCCAGGCGCTGCGCGAGGTCAGGCGTATACTCAAACCGGGCGGCAGCGCGATCTTTATGGACGTGGTCTCGCCGGGGCACCCGCTGCTGGATATCTACCTGCAAACCGTGGAAGTGCTGCGCGATACCTCGCACGTGCGCAACTATGCGCCGGGCGAGTGGCTGACGTTGCTGACCGAGGCCGGGCTGGTGGTACGCGAGGTGACGGCGGATCGATTGACGCTGGAGTTCGGCAGTTGGGTGGCGCGTATGCGCACGCCGGCGCATTTCGTCACCGCGATCCGCGCGCTGCAGCAAAGCGTGTCGCAGGAGGTGGCGGAGCATTTCGCCATCCAGCCGGACGGCTCCTTTACCAGCGATATCATGATGTTTGAAGTGACGAAGGGCTGAAAGCAACGGGGCAGCCGATGAAGGCTGCCCCGTGAAACGCGATCGACTGCGATACGCTTATTTTTTGTCTTCCAGCAGGCAGCGGTAGATCAGGCCGCCGATAATGCCGCCGACCAGCGGCACCAGCCAGAACACCCACAGCTGCTGCAGCGCCCAGGTGCCCTGGAAGATCGCTACGCCGGTGCTGCGCGCCGGGTTGACGGAGGTGTTGGTCACCGGGATGCTGATCAGGTGGATCAGCGTCAGCGTCAGGCCGATAGCCAGCGGGGCAAAGCCTGCCGGCGCGCGCTTGTCGGTCACGCCATGAATAACGATCAGGAAGAAGGCGGTCAGCACCAGCTCAATCACGATTGCGGCTTGCAGAGAGTAACCGCCCGGTGAGTGTTCGCCGTAACCGTTAGAGGCGAAACCGCCTGCCGTGGCGTCGAAACCGGCTTTGCCGCTGGCGATCAAATACAGCACCGACGCTGCGGCGATACCGCCGATCACCTGTGCGATAACGTAAGGGATCACGTCTTTCGCCGCGAAACGGCCGCCGGCGAATAAGCCGACGGTGACCGCCGGGTTAAAATGCCCGCCGGAAATATGGCCGACGGCATAGGCCATCGTCACTACGGTCAGACCGAAAGCGAGCGCGACGCCGAGGAAACCAATACCCAGCTGTGGGAATGCCGCTGCCAATACTGCGCTACCACAACCACCAAACACCAACCAAAATGTGCCAAAAAATTCAGCAAAAAGTCGCTTTGACATAGATTCCATCCTGCGGAATAGACTAACGGGCGTTAGCACTAAAAACTATAGAACAGCTTTTTAAGTTCATGCAGATATTCTATAGAATTTTCTTAATGCACCTTGAATAACGGCGGTATTAAATCCCTGACATTTTATTTTGTCTATGAGAAAAACACCGTTTTTCGCCGTGTTGACGCGCGTTTGCCGATTTTTTTATCTTTGTTATAAGAATTTACCCTAAGCAAAACGGCTGGCTATTTCCGGGCGGTTTTTTCCAGCGGTTTTCTCCATTCAATACGCTCAGGTTAATTGCTCATTTCTATTTGCCAGCCAACCTTATTGCCTGATGTGCATTTGACGAATTGCCTATTGTCATCTAAGTGTCATGCTAAATTAATATCGTCTTCTGCCTGACAACGCTCCATTTAACCTCGGGTAAAAAATATGAAAATAAAATCGCTCTCCCTGCTGTTGGCTTCACTGTTTCCGGTATTGGCTCACGCTGCCGACATTGAGGTGGCGCGTTATGTGGTCGGCTTCCCCGGCGGGGAACGCGTCGCCTATCAGGGGGCGTCCGCCAAGCATTTCCCGCAGGGATTGCCGGTAGGGATCGGCTCCGGGTTGATGTTCAACAAGAAGCAGGGCGACGATTTGGTGCTGACGACGCTGACCGATCGCGGTCCTAATGCCGATGCCCCGGCGGTAGGCAAGCAAGAGGCCAAGATTTTCGCCAATCCGCAATTCACGCCTCTGTTGATGGACATTCGTATCGGCGGCGGCAAGGCCGTAGCCGAGAATGCGCGGCCCTTGCACGACGAAAAAGGGCCGATCGGCGGGCTGCCGTTGCCGGGCGAGCTGATTGGTTCTACAAACGAAGTGGCGTTGAACGACGCGTTGCAGCCGCTGTCCGGCGATCGCCGCGGGTTGGATACCGAAGGGGTGACCGGTGACGGCAACGGCGGCTATTGGCTGTGTGATGAGTACGGCCCGTTTCTGATCCATATCGACGGCAAAGGTAAAATCCTCGCCAAATATGGCCCAACGCCGCAGGCCGGCGAACAAGCGGTGGCGGGCGGTTTGCCGAACATCCTGAAATGGCGTCAGCCCAACCGCGGTTTTGAAGGATTGACCCGGATGCCGGACGGGCGAATTCTGGCGGCGGTGCAGAGCACGCTGGATGTCGATGGCAAAAGCAAAAACAAGGCGCAGTTTACCCGGCTGGTGAGCTTCGATCCGCGCAGTGGCAAAACCGCCATGTACGGCTATCCCATCGATATCGACAGCTATAAAAAAGCCAAAGACGCCAAAATTGGCGATGTCGTGGCGTTGGACAACCAGCGCATCCTGTTGATTGAACAGGGAACCGGTAAAGATAAGTCGATGATCAACAAGATCTATCTGGTGGATCTCGCGCAGGCCAGCGATCTGAGCGCGTTTGACGGCCAGGGTAAAGCGCTGGAGTTCGACGATGCGAAAGATCTGGCTAAACGCGGCGTGAAGCTGGCGCAGAAACGGGAAGTGGCGGATCTGCGTCAGTTGGGCTGGCGCCAGGAGAAAGCGGAAGGGTTGGCGCTGATCGACGATCGCACGCTGGCGGTGATCAATGACAACGATTTCGGCTTGCAGGCCACGCTGGTGGATGCGTCGCCAAAGAGCAAGAAAATCGGCGACTATCAGCTGGAGAAAGGAGGGCGGTTGAGCCTCGACGGTGACAAAACCGACGCCCACATCGAATTGCGCCCTCTGGAGCAGCCGGAATCGCTGAGTGAGCTCTGGGTGCTCACCTTGCCGCAATCCTTGAAGTGACCGATATCGGGGGCGATTGCGCCCCCGTCAGACCGTTGACAAAGGAGGAAAAAACATGGGTTTTTCCTCCTTTGTGGCCATCAGCCGAAAATCAATAAATTGATTTTCCTTGTTTTTTTATCCGCTGCTCTCTGCAAACCCGGCAATGGCATGAGGTTTGTCATCAATCTCACATTGGGGGCGATTGCGCCCCCGTTTGATTCAGGCTTGCGCGTGCCGCTGTGGCGCTTTGCCGCGCGAGATGCTCTCCCACGCCGCCACCATCACCATGATCAGCGTCGTCAGGCCATTGACCATCAGCAGGTCGGTTAAATAGGCGATCGGGGCCAATACCGCCAGCGCCAGCAGCCCGACCAGATGCGACAGCGGGAAGCGGCGATACACCAGCCGTTTGTACAGCGCGTTGGCGAACAGGTAAATCGCCGGGCCGAGCAGCAGCACCGCCGCCGTGGCGTGTTGGATGCGGCCGTCGGGATGGGCGATCACCAGCTCGTTGGCCACGGCGCAGACGATGATCGCCCCCACCAGCGCGACGTGCACATAATGGAAATAAGCGCCCAGCTGGCCGGGATTTTCCGCCTGGCTGATGGCGTGGCTGCCGGCTTTGCTGCTGGTGTCGAAGTAGACCCACCACATCGCCAGGCTGCCGAGAAAGGCCACCAGCGAAGCGATGAGCACCGGCAGGCTCCAGCTTTCCATTTCGCTCAGGGTGGCGCCGGTGATCAGAATGGTTTCCCCCAGCGCCACGATCACGAACAGCTGGCAGCGCTCCGCCAGATGGTGGCCTTCGATGGTCCATTCGCTGCTGCTGTCCGAGCGCCCCAGCACCGGCAGGCGAAAACCGAACATCGGCGAGACGTATTCGCACAAGACGGCGATCGCCCACAGCGCTAGGCGAACATGGCCTTCCGCCAGCCCGCCGGCGATCCAGAAGACGGCGGAGATGCACAGCCAGCCGAGAATGCGGCGAAAGTTTTGTTTTAACGGATGATCGGGCGCCAGCAGGCGCAATACCGTGGCGGAGCGCCCGACCTGAATGGCGACGTAGAACAGGGCGAAGATCAGACCGCGTTCGCCAAACGCCTGCGGCAACGCGGCGGCGGCGAACAGCCCCAGCAGCATGATCGCGAACAGCAACAGGCGGATCTGGCGGGTATCCGGATTGAACCAGTTGGTGACCCAGGCGGTGTATTGCCAGGCCAGCCAGACGGCGAACCACAGCAGCAGGGTTTCCAGCGCGCCGGTCAGCGTCAGGTGATGCAACAGATAGTGGGAAAGTTGGGTCACGGCGAAAACGTAGATCAGATCGAACAGCAGCTCGGAAAATGAGACCGACGCGCCCTGACCGTCACGCACGCGCAGCAGGTTTTGCGACATAAGCGTTCTTCCTTAAAGGGTAAGCCACAAAATTCAGCGTAGCTCAGCGCGCTCCGGCGGGTAAAAAATCTTAAATAGACGCGGTGCGCATTCTTTATCGCGCGCCGTCTTTAATTGTTCATCAAATAGGGGTAAGGTGAAGCCTATAAAGTCATTCTCGCCTGAAAATACACACCCGCTCTCACTTCCTCCTTATTCTCCTCACAATGATTGATGTTCTTTACGTTGCATGACGTCCGTTTTCATTGGCTAGCGGATAATTAACATCACTGACAACGAGCGAATAAACAAGAACACCTGGAGTCAATCATGAAACTTATCCCAAGCATCGCAGCCGTATTGATCGCCGCCGCTTCATTTTCCACTTTCGCCGCGCCGCTGTCGTCGGTAAAACAGGTCAACAGCGAGCAGGCCGCCAATCTGCAAAGCCTCGGCGTCGTGTCGGTTTCCGGCGTTAGCGGCTCACCGCATGACGCCATCACCGCCCTGAAAGAAAAAGCCGCGGCGGACGGCGCCAGTCATTATCGCATTATCGGTCTGGACACCCCCGGGGACTCCAGCAACTGGCGCGGCAATGCGGAAATTTATCGCTAAGCGTTAGCTTTTTACCCTCTGGCCGCGGCAACGCGGCCAAAAAAATAAACGGTCGCAATAATTATCTGAACGGTCGGCGCATAAACCGCTTATTCTCAGATCATTATTGCGACCGTTTTTCTTTGCGCGCCGCTGACAAGGTTGCATTTTATTACAACTGTGTCCGCCGCTTTCGGAATCATGTTAATGATTACTTAAGAAATTCGGCTCACATTGAGGGCTTAACCCAAGGAGGCCTCAATGTTAAATGCGACCCGACTGCAACTGATGAATCACTTCGCTTACCTGCAGCAATTTATGGCTTCACCGCGCACCGTCGGTACGCTGGCGCCTTCTTCCCCGTGGCTGTGTCAGGCGATGCTGAATCAGGTTGAATGGACCCGGGCGCTGTCGATCGCGGAACTGGGCGCGGCGGACGGCGTGCTGACCAAACGCATTCTGGGGCGGATGCGCGCCGATGCGGCGCTGGAGGCCTTCGAGATCCAACCCCATTTCGTGCATCGGCTGCGCGGGATTGACGATCGGCGGCTGCAGGTGATGGGCCATTCGGCGACCCGGATGGCCACGGATTACGACGTGGTGTTTTCCTGCCTGCCGCTGCTGTCGATCCCGGTCAGGATCAGCGTGCGCATTCTTCAGCAGGCCCGGCAGCGGCTGCTGGCGCGCAACGGCACGCTGGTGCTGTTCCAATACAGCCACCTGTCGGAAAAATTGCTGTCGCGCTATTTTCACTGGAAGCGCCTGCGGGTGGTGCGCAACTTCCCGCCGGCGCTGGTGTATGTCTGTACGCCGCGTTAGCTACAGTTTTTTCTCCATCACCACCACCTCTTCGTCATGCTGCCGCCGGCGCTCCAGAGGTTGCCAACCCCAGCCGGCGTACAGCGCTTCCGATTTGTCGGTAATGAGATGCAGAACCGAGTGATGGCGCTGCCGCGCCGCCTCGACGATGGCCATTTCAAGACGGCGGGCGATGCCCTTGCGGCGGTGATCGGGATGCACGAAGACGCCGGCCAGCCACGGGGTGAGATCCTGGCGCTGATGGTCGTCGCTGGGCCATAGGCTGGCCATGCCCACCGGACGATCGCCGTCGATCATCATCAGCGTCAGGTGGTCGTCGTCCGGTCGGCTGCATTGGGCGAAACGCAGCTGGGTGCGCTCCAGCGAGCCGCCGCGCTGTGAACCCCACTGGCCGAATGCCCAGGCGGCGCACACATCGGCAAACTGCGGGCAATCCGACAGCGGAATGATGCGTTGAGTCATGGAGGTCTCCCGGTTTTTAGCTGTTTCCCCGTTCTATTTAACCGATTTCCCCGCCATTTTTTTAACTTTTTAAAGCCGTTATTTTAGCGGTTTCGCCGTGTTTGCCGCACGCCCGGCGCCGTTTCCCGGATTTCTTTTGGCAATGGCGGCGCGGGATTGCAAGTGCTAATGAGAGTGATTATCATGCGCACATTATTTCCCCCTTTCGGCTCAATCATGCGCAATTTCCTCATTTTACTGCTGCTTTCTCTGTGGTTCGGCGTGTTCTCCGCCCAGGCGAAGACGGTGACCGATATCACCGGCCGTCAGGTTGTGGTGCCGGACAATCCGCAGCGCATCGTGGTGGGGGAGAGCCGCATGTTGTATACGCTGGCGCTGCTGGAGCCGGGCAACCCGGCGCAGCGCATCGTCGGCTGGCCGGCGGATCTGGCGCGTTTCGATGCGCAAAGCTGGCAGCTTTATACGCAGCAGTTTCCGCAGATAGCCCAGATCCCCGTCATCAGCGGCAATAACTTTCGCCAGGTCAATGTCGAAAGCCTGCTGCAGCTGAAACCGGATCTGGTGATCCTGGCGCGCTATGCGCGTGAAGACGGCGACAACGATCGGTTGGTTTCTGCGTTGAACAAGGCCGGCGTGGCGGTGATCTACGTCGATCTGCGCATCGATCTGCTGAACAACACCGTGCCGAGCGTGCGGCTGCTGGGCGACGTGCTCAATCGCCGGCAGCGCGCCGAGCAGTTCATCCAGTTTTATCAGCAGCACATGGCGGTGATTCAGCAACGCCTGGCGGGCTATCAGGGGCCGAAGCCCAAAGTGATGCTGCACCTGCATCTGGGGCGGCGCGACACCTGTTGCACCACCGCCGCGCACGGCAACCTCGGCGATCTGCTGACCTTCGCCGGCGGCGACAACATCGCCAACGCCAGCGTCAAAGGGGTGTATGGCGAGCTGAACCCGGAAACCATTCTGAGCGCCAATCCCGACGTGTACCTCGCCACCGGCATGGCCGGGCCGCAGGGCAAACGGCTGTCCGATCTGCGCCTCGGGCCGCAGGTCAGCCCACAGGAGGCGGCCGACAGCTTCCGCCGGCTGATCGCCAAACAGCCGATGCTGACCAACCTGCAGGCGGTGAAAAACCACCGCGCCTGGAGCGTCTGGCACAACTTTTACCTCAGCCCGTACCACGTGGTGCTGGTCGAGGTGTTCGCCAAAGCGTTTTACCCGGATCTGTTCGCCGACATCAACCCGCAGCAGACCTTCCAACAGCTTTATCAGCAGTTTTTGCCGTTACCTTTTTCAGGGACCTATTGGAGTCAGTTAGATAATGAATAACAACAAACGCGGTTGGTGGTGCGCATTGCCGTTGGCGGCCTGCGCGACATCGCCGACGTGGGCGGCGGAAAAAACCGCGTCGCAGGAAGAAAGCCTGGTGGTGATCGGCCGCAAAGACGTCGACGGCGTGCAGAGCTATCAGCCGTTGACCAGCGTCACCGGCACCCGCAGCGAAACCAATCTGCTGAACGTGCCGCAGGCGATCGACGTGGTGCCGCAGCAGGTGATTGCCGATCAGGCGGTCAGCAGCCTGGATGAAGCGCTGTACAACGTCAGCGGCATTACCCAGGCCAACACGCTGGGCGGCACCCAGGACGCGGTCATGAAACGCGGTTTCGGCGACAACCGCGACGGCTCCATTCTGCGCGACGGCGTGCGCTCGGTGCAGGCGCGCAACTTCACGCCGACCACCGAGCGGGTAGAGGTGCTCAAGGGGCCGGCTTCGATGCTGTACGGCATGGGGGAACCGGGCGGCATGATCAACATGATCACCAAAAAACCCCAGCTGCAGCAACATACCCACGTGGAAGGCTGGGGCAGCAGCTTCAACGGCGGCGGCGGTCAGCTCGACGTTACCGGGCCGCTCGGCACGTCGGGCTTCGCCTATCGCATGATCGTCGATCACGATGAAACCGACTACTGGCGCAACTTCGGCCGCAACCGCCAGACGGTGATCGCGCCCTCGCTGATGTGGTATGGCGAGAACACCACCGTGCGGCTGGCTTACGAGCATATGGAATATCGGGTGCCGTTCGATCGCGGCACCATTATCGATTCGCGCACCGGCAAACCGGTGAATACGCCGCGCGATCGCCGTTTCGACGAAGCCTATAACGCCACCCGCGGCGATCAGGACAGCGTCACTCTGCAGATCGATCAAACGCTCAACGAGCGCTGGAAAAGCTCGCTGACCTACGCCTACAGCCGCAACAGCTACAGTGACAACCAGGCGCGCGCCACGGCGCTGAACCCGGTGACCGGCGTGTTGAGCCGCCAGGCCGACTCGACCGCCCATGCTGTCAGCCACGCCAACGCGGTGCAGCTGACGCTCAATGGTGACGTGGATTGGGGCAGCATCAACCACCAGATGCTGTTCGGCTTCGATTTTGAAGATAACCGTACCTACCGCGGCGACATGATCCGCGGCAAAAAGAACAGCGATTTCAATATCTATCATCCGGTATACGGCCTGATGCCGCCGTCGACCGCGGTCAGCGCCAAAGACAGCGACCAGCGGGAAAACCTCACCAGCTACGGCTGGTTTATGCAGGATTCCATCCAACTGACCGATAAATGGCTGGTGATGGGCGGGCTGCGTTACGACGCTTTCGACGTCTATGCCGGCAAGGGGCGGCCGTTCCAGACCAACACCGACAGTTCGGACGGCAAGCTGGTGCCGCGCGCCGGGGTGGTCTACAAGCTGACGCCTTACGTGTCGCTGTACAGCAGTTATACCGAGTCGTTCAAGCCGAACTCTTCTATCGCCACCCAAATTGATTCGCTGCCGCCGGAACAGGGCAAGTCGTGGGAAGTCGGCGGCAAGCTGGCGTTGCCGAACGGCGTCACCGGCACGCTGGCGCTGTTCGACATCACCAAACGCAACGTCATGGTCAGTGAGCTGGTGGAGGGTGAAACCGTGACGCGCACCGCCGGGCGCGTGCGTTCGCAGGGCGTGGAGCTGGACGTGGCCGGTAACCTCACCGACTCGCTGAGCCTGATCGGTACCTATGCGTATACTGACGCGCGCGTGGTGGACGATCCGGACAACAAGGGCAAAGAGATGACCAACGTGGCGCGCCATACCGCCTCGCTGTTCCTGACCCAGAACCTGGGCAGCCCCGGCCTGTACAGCGGCGATGAGATGCGTATCGGCGCCGGTGCGCGCTACGTGGGCCGCCGCCCGGGCGATGCCGCCAACAGCTTCAATCTGGATAATTACACCGTTGCCGATGCGTTCGCCGCTTACACCATGCCGATCAACGGCTATCGGGTGAAATGGCAGCTGAACGTGAAGAACCTGTTCGATAAAACCTATTACCCGTCCAGCGGCGGCAATTTGCGCGTGGCGGTGGGGGAACCGCGTGAGGTGGTGCTGCGCGGCAGTATCGATTTCTGAGCCGCGGGCGGTGAAATTTGCTTAAATAACCGCCCCAACGTTAAGGAGAACCCATGAGCCTGCAAATTCGTTTGGCGCAGCAGCGGGATATCGCGCATCTGATGGCGGTTGAACGCTCGGCGGCGCAGCTGTTTCGCCAGCAGCCGGCGTGGCGCTTTATCGCCGAAGGCGAGGTGATGAGCCCGCAACAGCACGCCGCGTTTATCGTCGAACGCCGTGAATGGCTGGCCGAAAGCGACAACGGCGAGTGCGCCGGTTTTATCGCCGTGCAGGCTCAGGGGAAAGACTGGCATATCGCCGAATTGTCGGTCGCCGGCGCCTGGCAACGGCAGGGCGTCGGCCGCCGCCTGATCGGGGCGGTGGCGGAAGAAGCCAAACGCCAGGGCGCCGCTCGCCTGACGCTCACCACCTTCATTGACGTGCCGTGGAATGCGCCTTATTACCGGCGGCTGGGGTTCCGGCCGCTCGACGACGCGCGGCTCACGGCCGCCTTGCGGCGGCATCTGGATGAGGATCTGGCGCACGGCTTTGCCGCTGGCAGTCGCTGTGCCATGGAATTTACACTATCGTAAATATTGAAATACAGAGCGGGCGAGGTATGATGCCACCACCACGCCATCGCACCCGCTCGGTATTTTGGTATGCAATGCACTCAAGTCACCGCATAAGGGACAACCCGTAATGACACAAACCCTGTTCATGATAGGCGCTCGCGGAGCCGGCAAGACCACGGTAGGCAGCGCATTGGCGCTGGCGTTGGGCTATCAGTTCGTCGATACCGATCTGTTTATGCAGCAGGCGGAGCAGATGAGCGTGGCGGAAATGGTCGAGCGCGAGGGCTGGCTGGGGTTTCGTCGCCGCGAGACCATCGCGTTGCAAACCGTGATCAAGCCGTCAACTATAGTTGCCACCGGCGGCGGGGCGATCCTGGCGGAGGAAAACCGCCAGTTTATGCGCCAGCATGGCACCGTTATCTACCTGCGCGCGCCGGCCAGCGTGTTGGCGCAGCGGTTGGAAGAGTACCCGGAAGATGCGCAGCGCCCGACGCTCACCGGCAGGCCGATCGCCGAAGAGATGCTCGAGGTGCTGGCCGCGCGTGAAGCGCTGTATCAGGATGCCGCGCATTACGTGATGGACGGCGCCGCCGATCCTCAGCGGGTGGTGGAACAAATCCTCGCGGTGCTGCCGCGCGAGACGGTGAAATAACCTTTTCTTCTCTTCGGGCGCTGGGCGCCCGTTTTCTTATTCCCTTTGCCGAGCGGCCGCAAAGTACGCGCCGGGCGTGACGCCGAAGCGGCGGCGAAAGGCGGCGATGTAGGCGCTGACGTTGTCATAGCCGCAGGCGTCGGCCACCTCGCTGACCGCTTCGCCGCGTGATAATCCCTCCAGTGAACGCAATACCCGCGCCTGTTGGCGCCACAGCGCGAAGCTGATGCCGGTTTCCTGCAGAAAGCGGCGGCTCAGGGTGCGCGGGCTGAGCCCGGCCCAGGCGGCCCAGTCGCGCTGGCTGTGCAGGCTGGCGGGATCGTTCAGCAGCGCCCGGGCGATGTTCAGCAACCGGGCGTCCTGCGGCAGCGGCAATTGCAACGGCGCGCGGCTTGCCGTGTGCATTTCATCCAGCAGCACCTGCAGCAGCCGCCGTTGCTGCGCGCTCATCGGGCCGGCGGAGAACTGCGCGATGCGTTCCACCAGGGCCTGCAACAGCGCTGAGGCGGTGAACAGCTGCGGCTGCGGCGGCATCTCCGGCGCGCTTTCCACCGGCAGATACAGACTCCAGCCCGCCACATCGCCACAGGCCAGCGCCTGATGGGGGCACCCCGGCGGCAGCCAGCCCAGCGCACCGCCGGTGATCGCCCATTGCCGGCCAGGCAGTTCCAGCGCCAGCATGCCGCGCGTCAAGAGATAGATCTGGCCGCCGTCGTGCCGGTGCCAGGGCGTCAGGTGTTTTCTTTCATGCTGAAGGCGTTGGCTGCGGATCTGCGTCATATTGGCCGTTTAACGTTATTGAAAGTCTTGATGCGGTTATTATGCCATCGCCTGGCCGGGATAGGATCGCCATTCCCCCCATTTCGGAGAAACGTGATGACTCAACTTACCCCGCTGAACCTGGTGCTCGATACGCTGCAGCAGGTGATCGCCAGCCCGGAGCATCGGCCGACGCAGCTCGCCGCCCGTTTCAGCGCAGGCTACCGCCAGCAGGTGGATGGCAAGGTGCTGAACTTCGAGCAGTTTGAGCAGCATATGGCGCTGCTGAAGCGGCAAACCCGCCGCATGACGCTGAGCGTGATCGCGGCGGCGGAGCAGGGCGAGGCGGTGCTGACCCACCATCTGGTCGAGGTGGAAAAGCGCGACGGTTCCCGCAGCCGCGTGCGGGTGCTGGCGCACTTCACCGTGCGTGAAGGGCGCATTTGCGCCTGCGACGAACTGACCGAGCTGTTGACGGGCGCCTCCGGCGATCGCGATCTCGGCTCGCGCGTGCCGGAATGAGGGCGGCTGCTATACTTGCTACTGTGTGAAACACACGGGAGAACGGCATGCGCGAAAATGACCAACCTGCTTATCCACGAAGCGCCCGCGTCGTAGAGGTGTTTCGAGGCGACCCGAACCTGCATCTGCGCCGTTTTGAGGTGCGCACCGACGACATTGAGCCGAATACGTTGCTCAGTGAACATGAAACCGAGCAGGAAGCGCTCGACGCCAAGCACCGCTATGAGGACGAGGCGTTAGAGCATTGACCTGCAGCCCAGCGGAAACCGGCGTCAGGCCGGTTTCCTGTTATTCCCGCCTTAGCACATATTTCCCAGAACAATATTGATAATGATAATCATTTATGTGATTTTTATCGCCCCTATTGGGTGTTTCACTTCTGGGAAAAGAGATGTCCAATTCCGAGTTGCAGGCGCTATTTCTGCGCCACATGCGGCCGCTGCAAGCCTATTTGAATGCCAAACTGCGCGACCCTCAGCTGGCCGCGGATTTGGCGCAGGAAAGTTTTACCCGCCTCACCGAGCAATACCCGCAGGGCAATATTCTCGATATCGAGGCCTACCTGTATAAAACCGCCAAAAATCTGATGCTCGACCATCTGCGGCAGCAGCAGCGGCGGCAAACCGAAGCGGTAGAAGACGACATTCTGGCGCAGTACCCCTCCGGCGAACCGGCGCTCGAACAGCGGGCGATCGATGGCCAACTGCTGCAGCTGTTGCAACAGGCGTTGGCGGGCATGCCGCCGCGCACGCAGCAGATTTTCCGCCTTAACCGGCTCGATGGCTTGACCCAGGCGCAGGTGGCGACGCAGCTGGGGGTGTCGCTCAGCACGGTGGAGAAACACTTGGCCAGCGCGCTGGAGCGGCTGATGGCGCGGATGGGCGAACAATAATGGCAATTTTTTTACGGGTTTATCCGCCCTCAGACGTCTTAACCTATAACCAGAAAAAACAGGGGTCTACGTCATCATGAAACCGCTAACCGCACAGGTGCGACAGCAGGCGGCGGCCTGGGCCGTATGCCTGGCCGAAGGGGCGCTGCCCGACGATCGGCGGCAAGCGCTGGACGCCTGGCTGGCCGATGATCCGCAGCATCCGGCGGCGCTGCGTCAGGCTCGCCTGCTTTGGGCGACGCTGGGGCAGCTGCCGCCAGAGCAGCGGCAGGCGCTACAGCCGCAGGTGGCGGCGCTGAAAACGCCCTCTCGCCATCGATGGCCCCGCTGGGCGGTGGCGGCTGCGGTGGCGATCGCCGTTTCCTTCGGCGTTTATCGCGGGCCGGATCTGTGGAGCGGCCTGCAGGCGGATTATCAAACCGTTCGCGGCGAGGTGCGCGAAGTCGCGCTACCGGACGGCAGCCGGGTGGCGCTGGACAGCGGCAGCGCGATCGCGCTGGCGTATTCTGCAGACGAGCGCAAGGTGCGGCTGCTGCGCGGTACCGCCTATTTTATCGTCGCGCCGCTGGGCGGGTCGGAACGTCGCCCGTTCAGGGTGGAGGCGGAAAACGGCGTTACGCAGGCGCTGGGCACCGAGTTCAGCGTGGCGCGCACCGGGCAGGGCGTAGACGTCAGCGTGCATCAGCACAGCGTGCGGGTGACGCTCAAGCGCGGCGAGCGCTCGCTGGTGGTCGCGCAACGTCAGGCGGCGCATTACCGCAGCGGCCTGCTGTGGCTGACGAGGCAAACGGCCGGCGATGACGCCTGGCGGCGCGGCTGGCTGGTGATCGACCGCCAACCGCTGACGCAGGCGCTCGCGCAGCTCAATCGCTATCGCGAAACCCGCATCGTGGCGGTCAATCCCGCGCTAAGAGCGCGCACGGTGAGCGGCGTGTTCGCGCTCAATAAACTCGACGACGGCGTCGGCGCCATTCGTCAGGAACTCTCCGCCCGCCAACTGAATCTCCCCGGCATCACATTGCTGTACTGAGCGGCAAAGGCGGGCCGGGATGCCCGTTTCGCCGCTATTTTCACTTTCTGTAAAAAATCTTTACGGGTTTTTGCCTCCCGGAACGTCCTTATGTTTAAACGAGATTGATTTCCATTATCACTTAGTTTGGCATTCTTTCGGGTGGAACACACACGCATGTTTATTCACAAGGGAACCACGCCGGCCGGCCGATTGGCCACGGCGGTACGCGCCGCGCTGGCGGCGATGATGCTGACTCAGCCGGCGGTAGCGCTCGCCGCCCAGGCTGATGCGAGCAGCGCGCAGGCCGCACAGCAAAAGAATTTCAACATTGCGGCGCAGCCGCTGCAGAGCGCCATGTTGCGCTTCGCCGAGCAGGCCGATATGCAGGTATTTTTCGACGAGGTGAAGCTCGACGGCATGCAGGCGGCGGCGCTGAACGGCAGCATGAGCGTTGAACAGGGCCTGCGGCGCTTGATTGGCAACAATCCGGTGGCTTTCCGCCTGCAGCCGCAGGGGCAGATCGTATTGAGCCGGTTGCCAGCGGCAAACGGCGACGGTGGCGCGCTGGCGCTGGACAGCCTGACGGTGCTGGGCGCCGGCGGCATCAACGCCAACGATTGGGTTTACGACGAACCGCGCTCGGTCAGCGTCATCAGCCGCGAACAGATGGACAACCGCCCGGCGCGGCACGCGGCCGATATTCTGGAGCAGACTACGGGGGCCTATTCCAGCGTCAGCCAGCAAGATCCGGCGCTGTCGGTCAACATCCGCGGCATACAAGACTATGGCCGGGTGAACATGAACATCGACGGCATGCGGCAGAATTTTCAAAAGAGCGGCCATGGCCAGCGTAATGGCACCATGTACATCGATTCCGAACTGCTGTCCGGCGTGACCATCGACAAGGGCACCACCGGCGGCATGGGCAGCGCCGGCACGCTCGGCGGCATCGCCACCTTCAATACCGTCAGCGCGAGCGATTTCCTGGCGCCGGGCAAAGAGCTGGGCGGCAAGCTGCACGCCAGCACCGGCGATAACGGCACCCACTTCATCGGCAGCAGCATACTGGCATTGGGCAACGAAACCGGCGATATCCTGCTGGCCGCCAGCGAACGCCACCTCGGCGACTATTGGCCCGGCAACAAGGGCGATATCGGTAACATTCGTATCAATAATGACACCGGCAATTACGATCGCTACGCCGAGAGCATCAAGAACAACAAAATCCCCGACACAAATTACCGCATGCACTCGCGGCTGGCCAAGGTGGGCTGGAATCTGCCCGCCAATCAGCGCCTGCAGCTGAGCTATCTGCAGACCCAGACTGCGTCGCCGATCGCCGGCACGCTGACCAACCTGGGCACTCGCCCACCCTATGAACTGGGCTGGAAGCGCACCGGTTACAGCGACGTGATGGCGCGCAACGCGGCGTTTGATTACAGCCTGGCGCCGGAAGGCGTCGACTGGCTCGATTTTCAGGCCAAGCTGTATTACGTCGATACTCAGGACGACAGCGACACCTACAGCACCAGCTCGCTGCTGGACAACGGCTACGCGACGCGTACCCGGCTGCGTACCTATGGCGCGCAGGCGCAAAACACCTCGCGCTTCAGCCTGGCGCCGGGGCATGACTTCCGCGCCAACTACGGGTTGGAGTTCTATTACGACAAGGCGACCAGCGACTCTTCTCGTCAGGGCATGGAAGGGGTGACGCCGGCCGGCAACCGTTCGGTCGCCAGCCTGTTCGCCAACCTGACCTACGACTACGACGGCTGGCTGACGTTGGAGGGCGGGCTGCGTTACGACCGCTATCGCCTGCGCGGCCAGACCGGCCTGAGCTATCCGGATTTGGCCAAGGATGGGCAACGCTACACGATTGACAATCCTTGCAAAGCGCTGCGTCTGACCGGCTGTTCAACCACCACCCGCGAAGATTGGGCGGTTGACCGCGATCAGGGCAAGTTGTCGCCGACGCTGGCGGTGGCGGTGCGTCCCGGCGTGGAGTGGCTGGAGCTGTATTCCACCTACGGCAAATCCTGGCGGCCGCCGGCGATCACCGAAACGCTGACCAACGGCAGTGCGCACGGCTCCTCCACGCAATACCCCAACCCGTTTCTGCAGGCCGAGCGCTCGCGCGCCTGGGAAGTCGGGTTCAACGTGCAGCAGCCGGATCTGTGGTTTGAGGGCGATCGGCTGGTGGCCAAGGTGGCCTACTTCGACACCAAAGTGGATAACTACATCAACCTGGCGATAGACCGCAATAAACCGGGGCTGGTGCAGCCGAGCATCGGCAATGCCGCTTACGTCAACAACCTGTCGAAAACCCGCTTCCGCGGGCTGGAGTACCAGCTCAACTATGACGCCGGGGTGTTCTACGCCGATCTGACCTACACCCACATGATCGGCAAAAACGAGTTCTGCTCGAACAAAGCCTGGCTGGGAGGACGCCTGCGCTATGGCGACGGTTCGCGCCGCGGCAACTTCTATGTTGAACCGGATGCCGCGTCCAATGATGCCGTCACGTGCGACGGGGGCTCGCAGTTCGGCACTGCCGCCTATCTGCCGGGCGATCGCGGCTCGGTCACGCTGGGCGGCCGCGCTTTCGATCGCAAGCTGGACGCCGGGGTGACCGTGCGCTTCGCGCCGGGCTATCAGGACAGTTCGGTGCCGTCCAACTACCCGTACCTGGCCGACTGGCCGAAGTACACCCTGTTCGATCTGTATGCCAGCTACAAGCTGACCGACAGCCTGACGCTGCGCGGCTCGGTGGAGAACCTGACCAACCGCGCCTACGTCGTCAGCTACGGCGAGACGCTGGCCAACACGCTGGGGCGCGGCCGCACCGTGCAGGGCGGGGTGGAATACCGTTTTTAAGCAGTAAAAGGGCGTTGCTCATTCTTGAGCACAAGGGCGGCCTCGCAAGGGGCGCCATTCATCAATGGAGATAGAGAAATGGCATTTTCAGTCAACTATGACAGCAGCTTCGGCAGCTACAGCATCCATAACTATCTGAACGAGTGGGCGTCGTCATTTGGCGATATCAACCACACCAACGGTAACGTCACCGACTCCAACAGCGGCGGCTTCTATGGCGGCAGCCTGTCCGGCAGCCAATACGCCGTGACCAGCACCGCCAACAACGTTACCTCGTTCGTGGCGGGCGGCAACCTGACCTACACCTTGTTCAATGCCCCGGCGCACACCCTGTACGGCCAGCTGGATTCGCTGTCGTTCGGCGACGGCCTGAACGGCGGCGGCTCCACGCCGTACAACATCCAGGTGCCTGACGTCAGCTTCGGCGGCCTGAACCTCAGCAGCCTGCAGGCGCAGGGCCACGATGGCGTGGTGCACCAGGTGGTGTACGGCCTGATGTCCGGCGATACCGGCGCGCTGGAAACCGCGCTGAACGGCATCCTCGACGACTACGGCCTGAGCGTCAATTCCACCTTCGATCAGGTGGCGGCGGCGACGGCGGTGGGCGTGCAGCATGCCGACAGCCCGGAACTGCTGGCGGCCTGATCGCGGCCGTTTGCCCGCCGGCGCCGCGCGCCCCGGCGGGCATTTTCTCGTTTTTAGCCGATGGAAAACGCCATGAAAAACGCCGTCAGGCGCGGAGAAGTGATGAGCGTGCTGGCCGCATACCGGCGCGGATTTTGGGGCATCGCGCTGTTTACCGCGGTGATCAACCTGCTGATGCTGGCCCCGGCGCTGTACATGCTGCAGGTCTACGATCGCGTGTTGCCGTCGGGCAACCGCATGACGCTGGCGATGCTGACCCTGATGGTGGTCGGCCTTTACCTGTTTATGGGGCTGCTGGAGTGGATCCGCAGTCAGGTGGTGATCCGCCTCGGCGCACAGATGGATATGCGCCTGAATCAGCGGGTCTACGACGCCGCCTTCGAAACCAATCTGAAAACCGGCAACCCGCTGGCGGGACAGGCGCTGAACGATCTGACCAACCTGCGCCAGTTCGCCACCGGCAATGCGCTGTTTGCGTTCTTCGATGCGCCCTGGTTCCCGGTTTATCTGCTGGTGGTGTTTCTGCTCCACCCCTGGCTTGGCGCGTTGGCCAGCGCCGGGGTAATCGTGCTGGTGCTGCTGGCCTGGCTCAACCAGCGGGTGTCGCAGGCGCCGCTCGCAGAGGCCGGCCGGGTCGCGCTGAGCGCCACGCAGCAGGCCAACGGCAACCTGCGCAACGCCGAAGCCATTGCCGCCATGGGGATGCTGACCGACTTGCGCCTGCGTTGGTTGCGGCAGCATCAGCAGTTCCTGCTGTTGCAGAACCGCGCCAGCGAGAAAATCGCCGCCGTCACCGCCTGGTCGAAAACCGTGCGGCTGGCGCTGCAGTCGCTGATGTTGGGCTGCGGCGCGCTGCTGGCGGTCAACGGCGACATTACGCCGGGCATGATGATCGCCGGATCGATCCTGATCGGCAGGGTGCTGGGGCCAATCGATCAGCTGATCGGCGCCTGGAAGCAGTGGTCGTCGGCGCGCCAGTCCCTGCAGCGGCTGGAGGTGATGCTGGCCGCCAACCCGCCGCAGGCGGCGAGCCTGCCGCTGCCGGCCCCCAATGGCACCTTGACCGTGAATCAGCTGGCCGCCAGCGCGCCCGGCGGGAGCGCACCGGTATTGCACGGCGTCAGTTTTCGTCTGGAGGCCGGTGAGGTACTGGGCGTCATTGGCGCATCCGGCTCCGGCAAAACGCTGCTGATGCGCCAACTGGTCGGCGCGTTGACGCCGCTCAGCGGCGACGTGCGGCTGGACGGCGCGGATATCCGGCAGTGGGATAAACAGCAGCTGGGGCCGCATATCGGCTATTTGCCACAGGATATCCAGCTGTTCGCCGGTACCCTGACGGAAAACATCGCCCGCTTTGGCCAGGTTGACGCCGAGAAGGTGGTGGCCGCCGCCGCGCTGGCCGGCGTGCACCAATTGATACTGCATTTGCCCAAAGGGTATGAAACTGAGCTGGGTGAGGGCGGCAGCGGCCTGTCCGGCGGCCAGCGTCAGCGCGTGGCGCTGGCGCGCGCGCTGTACGGTTCTCCGGCGTTGGTAGTGCTGGATGAACCGAATGCCAACCTCGATCGTGAAGGGGAAGAGGCGCTGCAGCGGGCGATCGAAGCGTTGAAGGCGCGCGGCACCACCATCGTGTTAGTGACTCACAAACCGGCGATCCTGGCGACCACCGACAAATTGCTGGTGCTGGCCGCTGGCCAGGTGCAGCACTTCGGCCCCAGTGACGCCATCCTGAAAAAGTTGCCTGGTTTTGCGCCCGCTGCCGTACCGGCCAACGTCGGCCGCAGCAGCGGTGGCTTCAACGTCAACTACGCCAACTTTGCCAAAACGGCCAGCGGTGAACGAAAAGTATGAGCAATCAGAGTGTGATCCCCGGCGATATCGACGCCCTTTCCCGGCAGTTCGACGAAGGGCGCCATCTGCGGCTCGGCGGCTGGCTGGTGCTGTTGGGGTTTGGCGGTTTCCTGCTGTGGGGGCTGTTGGCGCCGCTGGACAAAGGCGTACCGGTCTCCGGCAGCGTGGTGGTGGCCGGTAACCGCAAGGCGGTACAGCACCCGAGCGGCGGCGTGGTGTCGCAAATTCAGGTGCATGAAGGCGACCGGGTTCACGCCGGGCAGGTGCTGCTGCTGATGGATACCGTCGACAGCCGCACCCAGCGCGATGCGCTGCGCAGCCAGCAGTTGAGCAACGCCGCGCAGCGGGCGCGGCTGCAGGCCGAGCGCGACGGCCTGCAGGCGATCGCTTTCCCGGCATTGCTGCAAGCGCGGCGGGAGGAGCCGGAGGTGATGTCGTTGATGCTGTTGCAACAGCAGCTGTTCACCAGCCGCCGTGCGGCGTTGCAGAGCGAGCTGGCGGCGATCGCGGAGAGCATCGCCGGATCGCAGGCGATGCTGGAGGGGATCCGGCAGTCTTACGCCAGCAAACAGCGGCAAAAGGCCATGTTGCAGGAGCAGCTGGGCGGCATGCGCAAGCTGGCGGCGCAGGGGTATGTGGCGCGCAACCGGCTGTTGGATCTGGAAGGACAGTATGCGCAGATTGACGGCCAGGCATCCGAGGATACCGGCAATATCGGCCGCCTGGGGCGCCAGATCCTGGAGCTGAAGCTGCGGGCGATCCAGCGGCGGGAAGAGTATCAGAAAGAGGTCAGCAGCCAGCTGGCCGAGGTGCGGATGAAGCTGGACGAACTGGATAACCGCCTGGCCAAGGCGGAGGCCGATCTGGGCCATACGCAGGTGAAAGCGCCGGTGGCGGGCACCGTGGTGGGGCTGAGCGTGTTCACCGAAGGCGGCGTGATCGGCGCCGGTCAGCAGCTGATGGAGATCGTGCCCAGCGATCGGGGGCTGCAGGTGGAGGCGCGTATCCCGGTCGAGCTGATCGACAAGGTGCAGGTGGGATTGCCGGTCGAGCTGTTGTTCTCGGCGTTTAACCAAAGCACCACGCCGCGCGTCGAGGGCGAGGTGACGCTGGTCGGGGCCGATCGCCTGACCGACGAGAAAAGCGGCGCGCCCTATTACAGCGTGCGCGCCAAGGTCAGCGAAGCGGGGCTGCAACGCCTGAACGGGTTGGAGATCCGCCCGGGGATGCCGGTCGAAGGCTTCATCCGCACCGGCGAGCGTTCGATGATGAACTACCTGTTCAAACCGCTGACCGATCGCCTTCATCTGGCGCTGACGGAAGAGTGAGCATGTCGGTTTCGTCGCTGCCTTTCGCCGCACCCGGTGCCGCCATGCCCTGGCGCCGCTGCCTGGTGCTGGTGCTGACGCTGCATCTGCTGGCCGCGGCGCTGCTCTGGCCCTGGCGAGACAAGGCCGCGCCGCCGTGGGTGCCACCGCCGGCGGTCATGGTGCTGATGGCCGCCGCACCGCAGGCCCCGGCCGAGGTAAAACAACCGCCGGGACAAAGGACGCCGCCGCCTCAGGTTGAACCGCCGGCACCGCCGGAACCCTTGCCGACGGTGAAGGTGCCTGAAGCCGTACGGCCGAACATCGCCGTACCGCCGAAGCAGAAAAAACCGCCCAAGCCGGTGAAGAAAAAAAACCTGTCGCGCACGCCGCCGCAGGAGAAAACGATCGCGCCGCCGAAGGTTCAGGAGCAAAGCGCCGGCGCGCCGCCGCCGGGCCGGGCGGATAAAACGGCCGCGCCGCAAACCCGCCTGATGCCCTATGCGCAGACAGGAGAGGATAGCTGGCGCAGCCGCATCAACAGCCGCCTTAATCGCTTTAAGCGTTACCCCAAAGACGCATTGCGGCTGAAGCGCCAGGGCGTCGGGCAGGTGCGTTTTACGTTGGACAGGCAGGGCCATGTGCTGGCGGTAACGCTGGTCAGCAGCGCCGGGCTGCCGTCGCTGGATCGTGAAATCCAGGCGCTGGTCAAGCGCGCTTCGCCGCTGCCGACGCCGCCGGCGGACGCTTACGTCAACGGCACGGTGGAGTTGACGTTGCCGATCGATTTCAGTTTACGCGGCGTGGGTTTTTGACGCGGTGGTTTCATGGCGATGGCCTGAGCGTGACGCACGGAAACCTTTGCCTCTGCGCCGCGATCGCATTTCGCGCGAAAAACCAGTGACAGATCAACCGCAATCCCCCAATATGGATTTTCCATCAAGATGATTACGCGGGTGCCAGTCTATGCTGAAAGTGAATGAGTATTTTGCCGGAAAAGTGAAGTCTATCGGTTTTGACAGTAGCAGCATCGGTCTTACCAGCGTGGGCG
This sequence comes from Serratia ureilytica, assembly GCF_017309605.1. Classification (NCBI taxonomy): domain Bacteria; kingdom Pseudomonadati; phylum Pseudomonadota; class Gammaproteobacteria; order Enterobacterales; family Yersiniaceae; genus Serratia; species Serratia ureilytica. The sequence continues at coordinate 4,021,754 of NZ_CP071320.1, read as the reverse complement.
TGATGGAAGAGGGCGAATACACCTTCTCCACCGCGCAGCCGGAAGAAATGACGGTGATCACCGGGGCGCTGAAAGTGCTGCTGCCGGGGGCGCCGGACTGGCAGGTGTTTACGCCGGGCGAGAAGTTCTTCGTGCCGGGGCACAGCGAGTTCAACCTGCAGGTGGCCGACGCGACCGCCTATCTGTGCCGCTATCTGAGCAAATAAATTTTGTTCGTTAGGGGAACGCAGGGCTCAGCGGATGCTGGGCCCTGGTCGTTTCTGAGGCGGGATTAACGCTGGGCTTCGCCGCCGAGCGCTTCGATGGTGTTTTTGATCAACGCCGCCAGCTCGCTGGTCATCAGGATAAAGTCGGCGTCAAAGCGCTGGGCGAAGTCATCGCGATCGATATCGTCGTTCTGCTCGCGCAGCGTGTCGGCGAACTTCAGGCGCTTGAGCGAGCCGTCGTCCGACAGCATCAGCTGAATGCGCTCCTGCCAATCCACCGCCAGCTTGGTCACCAGTTTGCCGGCTTCGATGTGCACCGCGATTTCGTCGCTGATCAGATTCTGTTTTTTGCAGCGGATCACGCCGCCTTCTTCCAGAATCGCTTTCAATTCCGCTTCATCCTGAATGGCGAAGCCGGCCGGCATCTCGCCGGAACGCACCCATTCGGTCAGCGTCAGTTCGATCGGGCTTTCCATCGTCAGCGGCACCACCGGCAGCGAACCGAGGCTTTTGCGCAGCAGCGCCAGCGTATCTTCGGCGCGTTTGGCGCTGGCGGCATCGACCATGATCAGATCGTTGACGGTGTCGATCCACATGAAAGTCTGGTTGAAGCGGCTGAATGCGCGCGGCAGCAGGCTGTGCAGCACTTCATCCTTCAACGCGTCCTTCTCGGTTTTCTTCAGTTTGCGGTGTTGTTCCGCCTCCAGGCGCTCAATCTTGGCCTGCAGCTCTTGCTTGATGACCGGCGACGGCAGGATTTTCTCTTCCTTGCGCGCGCAGATGACGATTTGGCCGTTGACCGCGTGCGTCAATGCATCGCTGTGCGAACCCATCGGGGAGACCCAGCCGGTCTTCGCCATGTCCTGGCTGCCGCACGGCGTGAAGGCGAACGCGCTGAGTTGTTTTTCCATTTCATCCGCGTTTAACGCCACTTCGCGGCTCAAACGGTAAACCATCAAATTCTTAAACCACAGCATAATGTTATCCCTGGCTGGGCGTGCGTTCGGCACGCTGATTCGTCAAAAGCAGGGCGGCATGATAACGAATTGACGCTGAAAAATCGCCCCATTCTCTCTGAATTGCGTCGCTTTACGCAGCGAGAAAGGATGCGACGGAGGGTGGGAAACAGGTGATTCATTCGCGCGCTTACATTAGGCTGTGGCAACGCTGCGCGGCATCGAGGAGAAAAATACGTGCGCATTGGCATCGATTTGGGTGGAACGAAAATTGAAGTGATTGCGTTGGCGGACGACGGGCGGGAGCTGTTTCGCCATCGTATCGCCACGCCGCGCCATGACTACCGGCAAACTCTGGCGGCGATCGCCGGGCTGGTGAAACTGGCCGAGGATCATACCGGCGAACAGGGATCGGTCGGGATCGGCATTCCCGGCACGCTGTCGCCGTTTACCGGGCGGGTGAAAAACGCCAACTCGGTATGGCTCAACGGCCAACCGTTGGACAAGGATCTGTCGGCGCTGTTGGCGCGCGAGGTGCGTATCGCCAACGACGCCAACTGCCTGGCGGTGTCGGAAGCTACCGACGGCGCAGGCGCCGGCGCGCAAACCGTGTTTGCGGTCATTATCGGCACCGGCTGCGGCGCCGGCGTGGCGCTGAACAGCCAGGCGCATGCCGGCGGCAATGGCATCGCCGGCGAGTGGGGCCACAACCCGCTGCCGTGGCAGGATGACGATGAGCTGCGCTACGCCCGCGACGTGCCGTGCTACTGCGGTAAGCCGGGCTGCATCGAAACCTTTATTTCCGGCACCGGTTTCACCACCGACTATGCGCGCCTGAGCGGCAACGCGCTGCAAGGGCACGAGATCATGGCGCTGAGCGAGCGGGGCGATGCGCTGGCGGAGCAGGCGATCGTTCGCTACGAAATGCGGCTGGCGAAAGCGTTGGCGCACGTGATCAACATTCTGGATCCGGATGTGGTGGTGCTCGGCGGCGGTATGAGCAACGTGGATCGTCTGTATCGCACGGTGCCGCAGCGGGTGAAAGGCTGGGTGTTCGGCGGCGAGTGTGAAACGCCGATCCGCAAGGCCGTTCACGGCGACTCCAGCGGCGTGCGCGGTGCGGCCTGGCTGTGGCCGCAACAGCAGCGCTAAGCGTTGCAACAAAGCGCGAGGCTGCTCGCGCTTTAAACCCTTCACTGTACAAAAACTGGACGGCGCTTTATGCTTTAGCTAACTTAGCTAAGGAGGACGCGTATGCCGATTCAGGCCAATATGCACGAAGCCAAATCCAATCTGAGCCAGTTGGCGGACAGAGCCGCGGAGGGAGAAACCGTGATTATTGCAAAAGCAGGGAAGCCGTACGTACAGCTGGTTGCCATCAAGGGGGAAGCGCGCCGCCCTGGCGCCGCCAAGGGCAAGTTCACCGTACCGGCGGATTTCAACGCGGGGGACGCGGCCATTGCGGCGCTGTTTGAGGGCGATGAATGAAGCGCTTGCTGCTGGATACCCACGCGTTGCTGTGGTGGCTGATTGATGACGCCTGCCTGGGCGCGAACGCCAAAAGGCAGATCGCCGATCCCGGCAACGCGGTATACGTCAGCGCGGCCAGCATTTGGGAGATCTCGATCAAGCAGGCGCTGGGCAAGCTGGCGCTGCCGGAAGATATCTTTGCGATCATCGAGGCCGAAGATTTTCTGGCGCTGCCGATGGACGCCTTTCACTGCCAACAGGCCGGGCAGTTGCCGCCCTATCATCAGGATCCTTTCGATCGCATGCTGATCGCACAGGCGCAGGCCGAAGGGCTGACGCTGATCTCCGCCGACGCGGTGTTTCCGCAGTACGGCGTGCGGGTGGCGGACGCCCGCCGTTAAGCCGGTTTTTCCTCGCTTTCGCTGCGCACCCGTTCGATATGAATGGTCAGGAACATCATCTCTTCCGTGGTGAGCTGATGCTGATAGTGCTTTTCGATGTGGCGGTTGATCTTGCCGGCGCAGGCGAATGACTCACGGTATTTTTCTTTCACCACCTGATACAGCGAGTCGTCGTCGCTGTCGACGTAGTTTTTCCCCAGCAGGCGCTGGGCGAAGAATTTCAAATGGGTGACGAAACGGTGGTAGCTCAGGGCTTCCTCATTGTAATCAAAGCGGAAGTGGTATTTGACCAGGTTGAGGATCTCTTGCATCACGCGGGTGATGTGCAGCGTGTTGTGCATCTCGTCGTTAAGCTGGGCGTTGACCAGGTGTAGGGCGATAAATCCGGCTTCGTCTTCCGGCAGCGCGGTATCCAGCCGTTGGGCGATCAGGGCCAGCGCCTCCAGCCCGACGGCGAACTCGGCCGGATAGAGCTTTTTAATCTCCCACAGCAACGCATTTTTGATATCTAGCCCTTGCGCATGGCGCTGCAGGGCGAAGTGGATGTGATCGGTCAGCGTGATGTAGACGATGTTATGCAACTTGCCCGGCAGCCGTTCGCGGGCAAGGGTAATAATCCTGTCGGCGGTGGTGACGCAGGCCAACGGGATCTCGGCGAGCAGCTCTTTATAGCGTTCGGCGATTTCACCGCCGTTATGAGTGAACACCTTTTCGATCAGGCTTTCATCCAGCGTGTCGCCGGGCTTCTTTTTAAAGCCGATTCCTTTTCCCATTACCACCGTCTCTTCGTGACGGTCGTCCAGCGTAATCACCACGTTATTATTGAGTATTTTAGCGATTTTCATGGTCTTTCCCGGTGTTTCAGCATCCTGAAAACGAAAAAACCTGACGCCCGGAAGCGATCCCGGGCGTCAGGTTTTGCCTGTATTTTATGTTTCTGCCCTGCGGCCTGAGCGGCGGAGGGGATACAGTAACAATCCTGTTATGCCTGCATAATAACCCGTGCTCGCCGCGGCTCAACGCTTTTCACCGCGGAGTGCCGCCACGGTCACACTTCTGCGCCGCGCGCGGCGGGATCATTCCAGCCTGAAGTGCGCCTCCAGCCGGCTGACGCCAAGCCCGTTGACCTTTTTCACCTTGATTTGCACCGGAATACGCTCTTTCATCGCCTCGACGTGGCTGATCACGCCAATGGTTTTACCGGAAGCATTCAGGCTGTCCAGCGCGTCCAGCGCGGTATCGAGGGTTTCGGCGTCCAGCGTGCCGAAGCCTTCGTCGAGGAACAGCGAGTCGATGCTGGTTTTGTGGCTAACCAGATCGGACAACGCCAGCGCCAGCGCCAGGCTGACCAGGAAGCTCTCGCCGCCGGACAGGGTGCGGGTATCGCGCAGCGCATCGGCCTGCCAGGTGTCCACCACCTGCAGCTCCAGCGCGTCGCTGGTTTTGCGCTGCAGCAGGTAGCGCCCGTGCAGCCGGCCGAGCTGAAGGTTGGCCAGGTAGACTAGGTGATCGAGCGTCAGCCCCTGAGCGAAACGGCGGAACTTGTCGCCTTCTTTCGAGCCGATCAGCTGGTTGAGGTAGCTCCAGTCGTCGTAGTCTTGCTGGCTGCGGGCGATTTGCTCGAACAGCGCCTGTTGATTGAGACGACGGGCGGCGTCGCTTTCCAGCTGGTTGCGCAGTTCGCCCTGGCTCAGCTGCAGCGCCTTCAACTGCTGTGCCAGCGCGGCCAGCGATTGGGTGAGCGCGTCGAGATCCGCGTTGGCTTCATCCACCCCTTCAGGGCGGTTCAGCCGATGCTGCTCCAGCGTTTGCGTCGCCTGAGTCAGCAGGGCCGCAGCCTCTACCTGCCGCTGTTGCAGTTGCTCTTTGCGCTGCTGCAATTCGCGGCGCAGGGCGTCGTCCAGCAGCGCGGCGGCGAAGGCGGTTTCATCGGCGAATTCGCTGTCGGCCAGCGCCTGCTGCCATTGCTGCTGCGCCTGCTGCAGCCGTTCCTGCATTTGGGTGTGCTGTTGTTGTAACCCGGCCTGCTGGCCGGCCAGGCGTTCGCGCAGTTCCTGCGCCTTTTGCCACTGCTCGGCGGCCTGAACGCTGGCCTGTTCGCAGGCGGTTTGTTTGGCGCGCAGCTGTTCGCGCACCTGAGCCACCTGCTGTTCGCCGAACAGCGCCAGCCGCTGCGCACGTCGTTCAGCGAGGGTTTTCTCGCCTTCTTGCCAGCGTTGTTGCAGCTCTTGCTGCTGTTGCAGGCTGTCGGCGTGGGCTTTATGCAGCAGCGTAAAGCGTTCTTCGAGCAACGCCAGCTGTTGCTGCGTCTGCTGCTGCTGCGCTTGCAGAGCGGTGAGCGCGTCTTTCGCCTGCTGTACCGCCTGCGCCGCCTGTTCATGCTGCTGCAGCGCCTGTTGCCCGCACCGCTCTTCGTCGTCGCAGCCGTTCAGCCAGGCGCTGAGTTGCTCGCCATCCGCCAACGTAAAGTCGAACGCCAGCGGTGCGCTGAGCTGCCGCCACTGCTGCTGTTGGGCAGCCAGCTGCTGTTCATCCTGCGCGATGGTTTGCTGTTGGCGCTGTTGTTGTTCCTGCAGGCCTTCGCAGCGGGTACGCAGCTCGGTGCCCTGGGTTTGCAGTTTCTCGGCGAGGGTACGCATCTCGACCAAACGCTGTTCCGTGGCCGAAGGCTGCACCGCCTGATACTGCTCTACCGCCGGATGGCTGGTGGAACCGCACAGCGGGCAGGGGGCACCGTTCTGCAGCAGGGCGCGCTCCGCCTCCAGACTGACGATGCGTTTTTCCAGTTCGTAGATCCGCTCCACTTCCTGCAGCTGCGCCTTGTGCTGTTTGAATTGCTGACGCGCGTTCTCCAGCTGTTGTTGCAACCCGGCGAGCTGCGTTTGCCGCTCGGCATGCTCCGCCTGTTGCCGGGCCAGACGCTCGCGAGTCTGACGGTGAAGGGATGTCAGAGTAAACAGCTGCTGGCGCGTTGGGCGCAGGTCTGCCAGGGCGCTCAGGCGCTGGCGCAGCGGGGCCAGCGGCGTTTTCGCCTCCAGTGCCTGCTGCTGTTGCTGTTGAACGGCCAGCGCTTCGCTCAGCGCGCTCAGTTGCTGCTGATGCTGTGCGGCCTGCGTCGTCAGTTGGTGGCGTTGGACGGTGAGTTGCTCCAGCGCGGTCTGTTGTTTAGCGCACTGCTGCGCGGCGGCATCGCCGGCCTGTCGCCGCTCGGCCTGGGTCGATAGCAGTTGGGCTATTTGGTGATCGAGCGGGGCGACCTGCTCGTCGATCAGCTGTTGCTGTTGCCGCATATGCTCGGCATGGGTTTGCTGCGCCTGGCGGGTTTTCTCCACCGCCTGCTGCAGCGGCGCCAACTGAGCCGAGTGTTGTTCCTGTTGCTGCGTCAGCTGAGCTGCCTGCTGTTGTATCGTTTGCAGCTCGGCGCGGCAGCGATCGCGTTCGCCGCGCAGCGGCCGCAATTTCTCGGCCGGTTCGCTGAGCGCCAGCCGCTGCAGCTGCGGGGCGGCCTCGGCCTGCTCGCGCTGGGCGGTTTCCAGCCGCAGCTGACCCTCGCTTTGCTGTTGCCGGAGGCGTTGCCATTGCTGCAGCCAGCTCAGCGCCTGTTGCTGTTGCTGGGTTTGCTCGCCGAGGGTGATTTCCTGCGCGCTCAGCGCCGTCAGCTGTTCGCTCAAGGAGTGGCGCTGCTCGTCGTTCAGCAGCTCGATGCCGCTGGCGCGCTGGTGCAACCCATCCAGGTCGGTTTTGGCCAGCTTGTGCGACTCGAACACCTGTTCGGACAGCCGCCCGTAGATTTCGGTGCCGGTCAGCTCTTCCAACAGCTCGGCGCGATCGTTGGCGTCGGCGTTGAGGAACGCGGCGAACTGCCCCTGAGACAGCATCATCGATTTGGTGAAGCGGCCGAAGTCCAGCCCGGTGATGGCAGCGGTGATCTCCAGCTTGTCGCGCACCTTATCCGCCAGGATCTTGCCGTCCTCGCGGCGCGCCAGTTCGACCTTCGGCGCCTGCAAATTGCCGTCCGGCGCATTTTTGGCGCGGCGCTGGCTCCAGAAGGCGCGATAGCCGACGCCCTTGACCTCGAATTCGACCTCCGCCAGCGATTCGGCGGTGTGGCGGGTCATCAGTTCATTCTGGCTCGGCGTGACGTTGAGGCGCGGCGTCTGGTGGTACAGCGCCAGGCAGATGGCGTCCAGCAGGGTGGTTTTGCCTGCGCCGGTCGGGCCGGTAATGGCGAACAGGCCGTTGCTGGCGAACGGCTCGGCGGTGAAGTCAATTTTCCATTCGCCCTGCAGCGAATTGAGGTTTTTTAACCGCAGGCTGAGGATCTTCATGGGTTGGTCTCCTCTGCGTTGTGCTGCACTGCATCGACCACCTGGCGGAACATCTGGCGCATCCGCCGTTGGCGCGCTTCGGGCATGTCGGCCTCCTGCGCCAGGCGCCGTTCGAACACCTCGTTGACGCTCAGCTCGTTCAGCGTTTCTTTGTCCTGCTGCGCGATCGCCTGGCGGCGTTGCTCTTTGCTGCGCCGCAGCAGCACCACTTCCACCGGCAGCTCATCCGCCATCAGCTGGATGCGGCGTTGGATATCGCTGAGGTAGTCCTGCGTCGCCACTTCGATATCCAGCCACACCGGCAGCTCGCCGGCATAGTCGGCAAATTGTTGCAGCTGCCGTTCGATCTCGGCCAGATCGCCTTTGATCAGCTGCATGGGCTGGAACTGCGGGATCGTTAAAGCGTCTACCTGCTGCAGGGCGCCGTCGGCGAAATCGACCAGGAAGACGCTTTTGGCTTTGCCCAGTTCATCGAAGCTGAGCGGGATCGGCGAGCCGCTATAGCGAATATGTTCCGACTTGGCGACGTTCTGCGCGCGGTGAATGTGGCCGAGCGCGATGTAATCGGCGGGCGGGAAGGCCTGTGCCGGGAAGGCGTCGAGGGTGCCGATATAGATGTCGCGCACCGAGTCGGAGGTGGTGACGCCGACGGTGGTCAGGTGGCCGGTGGCGACGATCGGCAGCGGCAAGCCCAGCTGGTTGCGGCGCTCGCAGGCCGCCTGATACAGCGTCTGATAATGTTCGGCGATGGCTTCCTGTAGCGCCTGCTGTTTCTGTGCGCCGGATTCGCCGGCGCGGCTGGTGAGCAGATCGCGCGGCCGCAGGAACGGAATGGCGCACAGCACCGCGCCCGGCTGGCCGTCGCGCCGGTTCAGCACCACGATCTGCTGTTCCGGGGCGCCCTGCGCGCTGGCGATCACCGTGGTGTTCAGGCAGGAGAGCAGCTCCCGCGATTCGTTCAGCGTCGCCACCGAGTCGTGGTTGCCGCCCAGCACCACCAACTGGCAGCCGGTGCGCTGCAGTTCCACCACGAAGCGGTTGTACAGTTCGCGGGCATAGCTGGGCGGTGAGCCGGTATCGAACAGATCCCCGGCGACGATCAGCGCATCCACCTGTTGCTGTTCGATCTGTTCGATCAGCCAGTTCAGAAAAGCCTGGTGCTCGGCGGCGCGGCTTTTGGTGAAAAAGTACTGGCCAAGGTGCCAGTCAGAGGTGTGGATCAGGCGCATGACACTCCCGGATGCAAAGATAATGGCGATGATTATAAAGGCCGCGGCGGCGGCTGTCCCGGCGCAATGATGATGACAACCGGATGATTTTTCTTTACTGCAGGAAATAATCGCTATGCTTACTGCCTATAACAGCCGGTTTTTTTCATAAAAGTGTCACAAAACTGACGCATAATGGCGCCCGAAAAGTCGCTAACACATTGGCAGGATTGACGATGGCAAGACGCATACTGGTGGTGGAAGACGAAGCGCCGATCCGTGAGATGGTGTGCTTTGTGTTGGAACAAAATGGTTACCAACCGTTGGAAGCCGAGGATTATGACAGCGCCGTGACGCGTCTGTCTGAGCCGTTCCCTGATTTGGTGTTGCTTGACTGGATGTTGCCCGGGGGTTCCGGCATTCAGTTTATCAAACATATGAAGCGCGAAGCGCTGACCCGCGATATCCCGGTGATGATGTTGACCGCGCGCGGCGAAGAAGAAGACCGGGTACGCGGCCTGGAAGTGGGGGCGGATGATTACATCACCAAGCCGTTCTCGCCCAAGGAGCTGGTGGCGCGCATCAAGGCGGTCATGCGCCGCATTTCACCGATGGCGGTGGAGGAGGTGATTGAAATGCAAGGGCTGAGCCTGGACCCGTCCTCCCACCGCGTGATGGCGAACGATCAGGCGCTGGACATGGGGCCGACCGAGTTCAAGCTGTTGCACTTCTTTATGACCCACCCGGAGCGGGTTTATAGCCGTGAGCAGTTGCTTAATCACGTCTGGGGCACTAACGTTTATGTGGAAGACCGTACCGTTGACGTGCATATCCGTCGGCTCCGCAAGGCGTTAGAAACCAGTGGGCATGATAAAATGGTTCAAACCGTTCGGGGCACCGGCTACCGGTTCTCAACGCGCTACTGATCGCGCCGCGCTGGAGAATATGCCGTGTTAGAACGTCTGTCGTGGAAGAGGCTGGCTCTGGAGCTGGCTCTTTTTTGTTTGCCCGCCTTACTGCTGGGGCTGATTTTCGGTTATCTGCCTTGGTTCCTGCTGGCCTCCGCGCTGGCTGCGCTGGTGTGGAATTTCTACAACCAGCTCAAACTCTCCCATTGGCTGTGGATCGACCGCAGCATGACGCCGCCGCCCGGCCGCTGGAGCTGGGAGCCGCTGTTTTATGGCCTGTATCAGATGCAGCAGCGCAACCGCCGCCGCCGGCGCGAGCTGGCGCTGCTTATCAAGCGTTTTCGCAGCGGGGCCGAATCGCTGCCTGACGCGGTGGTGATGACCACCGTCGAGGGCAACATCTTCTGGTGCAACGGGCTGGCGCAGCATCTGCTCGGCTTCCGCTGGCCGGAAGACAACGGCCAGCACATCCTTAACCTGCTGCGTTATCCGGAATTCAGCCACTATCTGCAACAGCAGGAGTTTTCGCGTCCGCTGACGCTGCAGTTGAACAACGAACACTACGTCGAATTCCGCGTGATGCCGTATTCCGAAGGGCAGTTGCTGATGGTGGCGCGCGACGTCACCCAGATGCGCCAGCTGGAGGGCGCGCGGCGCAACTTCTTCGCCAACGTCAGCCATGAGCTGCGCACGCCGCTGACGGTGCTGCAGGGCTACCTGGAGATGATGGGCGACGAAGAGCAGGACGGTTCGCTGCGCAGCAAGGCGCTCAGCACCATGCAAGAGCAGACCCGCCGGATGGACGGGTTGGTCAAGCAACTGCTGACGCTGTCGCGCATCGAGGCGGCGCCCAATGTCGACATGAACGAGCGGGTGGATATCCCGCTGATGCTGCGGGTGTTGCAGCGCGAGGCGCAATCGCTGAGCGGCGGCAATCATGAGATCACCTTCCGGGTGAACGAACAGCTCAACGTGTTCGGCAATGAAGACCAGTTGCGCAGCGCGGTGTCTAACCTGGTGTACAACGCGGTCAACCACACGCCAAAGGGCACCCATATCGAAGTGAGCTGGCAACAGACGGCGCATGGCGCGCAGTTCCAGGTCAGCGACAACGGGCCGGGCATCGCCGCCGAACACCTGCCGCGCCTGACCGAGCGTTTTTACCGCGTCGACAAGGCTCGCTCGCGCCAGACCGGCGGCAGCGGGCTGGGGCTGGCGATCGTCAAGCACGCGCTCAGCCATCACGACGCGCGGCTGGAGATCCTCAGCGAACCGGGGATCGGCACCCGCTTTATCTTTACCTTGCCCAATCGGTTGATTGTTCCCGCCGCTTTATCAGAGAATGCGGTGAAAAATTAACGCGAGACACCGGTATGACCCGAATAACCCGAGGGCTGTTGCTTTGCCTGGCGCTGCTGGCCGGACGCGGCGCGCTGGCGCAGCCTGACGGCATGTTGGCGGGCAACCTGTCCAGCGTCGGTTCCGACACGCTGGCGAATCTGATGGCGCTGTGGGCGCAGGATTTCAGCCAGCATTACCCCAACGTTAACCTGCAGATCCAGGCCGCCGGCTCGTCGACCGCGCCGACCGCCTTGGCGGCGGGCGCCGCGCAGCTCGGCCCGATGAGCCGGCCGATGAAGGCGGCCGAGATCTCGGCATTCGAACACCGTTACGGCTATGCGCCGCTGGCGGTGCCGGTAGCGGTGGATGCGCTGGTGGTATTGGTGCATCAGGATAATCCGCTGCGCGGCCTCAATCTGCAGCAGCTCGACCGCATTTTCTCCGCCACCCGGCGCTGCGGCGAAAGCAAACCGCTGACGCGCTGGGGCGAGCTGGGGCTGAGTGGCGACTGGGCGACGCGTTCGCTGCAGCGTTTCGGCCGCAACTCGGCGTCCGGCACCTACGGCTATTTCAAACTGCGCGCGCTGTGCGGCGGCGATTTTATGCCGCGCGTCAATGAGCTGCCCGGCTCGGCCTCGGTGGTGCAGGCGGTGGCCGGTTCGCTCAACGGCATCGGCTACGCCAGCATTGGCTTTCGCGCCAGCGGCGTGCGGCTGCTGCCATTGGCGGAGTCGGGAGAGGACTATGTCGCGCCTACCGCCGCCAACGTGCGCAACGATCGCTACCCGCTGTCGCGCTATCTGTATATCTACATCAACAAAGCCCCCCATCAACCGCTGGAGCCGCTGACCGCCGCGTTCCTCGATCGCGTGCTGTCGACACCAGGCCAGAGCCTGGTCAACCACGACGGCTATCTGCCGCTACCGCCGGCCACCCTGCAGAAGACCCGTCAGGCGCTGGGGTTGCCACTGCTCGCGCCGGCCATGGCGCAATAAGCGACAAAAAACGGCGCAATTTTCACCTTTTTTTATGGCGAAACGAAGCTCATACCACGCGAAAATCGGCTTTTCATTGGCGATTTCGAGCGGTAAAGCGATATATGCTTCACGTTTTGTGAATTCATTGTTCAAAAATGATACAAATCATGTAGTGTATATTTATTGATAACCAATATGATCGACTGGTGGCAAAAGTTTATATGGTCGATAGCTCTGCTTTTCGCCGTGCGTCTTGCCTTGAAGCGCTATAAACGTTTACCTTAGCCTTCGTTGTCGGATTAAACCTCCATTTTTATAACTCCTAAAATTTTGCCCATCTTTATGAGCGGCCACTTTCGAATAGGGACATAAACGCCGGATCGACTGCGTTTAGGGTGCTTATTTGGCGCGGCGACGATCGGGCATGCCGGCAACCGGGTGGGGCGTCACGCCACCACGCTATCGGACCCTTTTTTTCATTTGAACAGGCAACACGACATCGTATGAGTCATCGTTTAACGTCAAAAGATATCCTGGCACTGGGCTTTATGACCTTTGCCTTATTCGTCGGGGCCGGGAACATCATCTTCCCGCCGATGGTCGGTTTGCAGTCCGGTGAACACGTCTGGACTGCGGCGCTGGGCTTCCTGATCACCGCCGTGGGCCTGCCGGTCATCACCGTCATCGCGCTGGCACGCGTCGGCGGCGGCATCGACGCCCTCAGTTCGCCAATCGGCCGCGGCGCCGGCTTGCTGCTGGCGACCGTCTGCTACCTGGCCGTAGGCCCGCTGTTCGCGACGCCGCGTACCGCCACCGTGTCCTTCGAAGTGGGCATCGCCCCGCTGACCGGCGACGGGGCCATGCCGCTGTTCATCTATAGCCTGGTGTACTTCGCGCTGGTGATCGGCATCTCTCTGTATCCGGGCCGCCTGCTCGATACCGTCGGCCATGTGCTGGCGCCGCTGAAGATCGTCGCGCTGGCCGTACTGGGCATCGCCGCGCTGCTGTGGCCTGCCGGCGCGCCGATTCCGGCGACGACGGCTTATCAGAGCGTGCCTTTCTCCTCCGGCTTCGTTAACGGCTATCTGACCATGGATACGCTGGGCGCGCTGGTGTTCGGCATCGTTATCGTCAACGCGGCGCGTTCGCGCGGCGTGAAAGACGCCGGTTTGTTGACCCGCTACACCATTCTGGCCGGTTTGATCGCCGGCGTGGGCCTGACGCTGGTGTACCTGAGCCTGTTCAAACTGGGTTCCGGCAGCGGCGCGCTGGTGCCGGACGCCACCAACGGCGCGGTGATCCTGCACGCTTACGTTCAGAACACCTTTGGCGGCCTCGGCAGCTTCTTCCTGGCGGCGCTGATCTTCATCGCCTGTATGGTGACCGCGGTCGGCCTGACCTGCGCCTGCGCCGAGTTCTTCGCGCAATACCTGCCGTTCTCGTACAAGACGCTGGTATTTATCCTGGGCCTGTTCTCGATGGTGGTGTCCAACCTCGGCCTGAGCCACCTGATTCAGATCTCCATTCCGGTGCTGACCGCGATTTATCCGCCGTGCATCGTGCTGGTGGTGCTGAGCTTCACCCTGCGTTGGTGGCACAGCGCGCCACGCATCATCGCGCCGGTGATGCTTGTCAGCCTGTTGTTTGGTATCCTTGACGCGGTGAAAGCCTCCAGTTTCCAGCAGCTGCTGCCGGCCTGGACCACTCACCTGCCGCTGGCGGAGCAGGGGTTGGCATGGTTGCCGCCTTCGCTGCTGATGCTGGCGCTGGTCGCGATTTATGATCGGGTGTGCACGCGTTCCCAAGTGACCGCGCACTGATAATCCCCCGGCTTAATCCAGGGCCACGGACATGTCCGTGGCTTTTTTACGTTTAAAACTATGGGTCATTTTCATGCAACAACAGTCACCCACCACTGTCCCCGACAATAAGCTGAAACGCGGCCTCAGCACGCGTCATATCCGCTTTATGGCGTTGGGGTCGGCCATCGGCACCGGCTTGTTCTACGGCTCGGCGGACGCCATCAAAATGGCTGGCCCGAGCGTGCTGCTGGCTTACCTGATCGGCGGCATCGTGGCCTTCATCATCATGCGCGCACTGGGGGAGATGTCGGTCAACAACCCGCAGGCCAGCTCGTTTTCCCGCTACGCGCAGGACTACCTCGGCCCGATGGCGGGTTACATCACCGGCTGGACTTACTGCTTTGAAATCCTGATCGTCGCTATCGCCGACGTGACCGCTTTCGGCATCTATATGGGGGTCTGGTTCCCGGAAGTGCCGCACTGGATCTGGGTGCTGAGCGTGGTGCTGATCATCGGCGCCATCAACCTGATGAGCGTCAAGGTATTCGGCGAGCTGGAGTTCTGGTTCTCGTTCTTCAAGGTCGCCACCATCATCATCATGATCGCGGCCGGTATCGGCATCATCATCTGGGGTATCGGCAACGGCGGGCAACCGACCGGCATTCATAACCTGTGGTCGAACGGCGGCTTCTTCAGCAACGGCTTTATCGGCATGATCCTGTCGCTGCAGTTGGTGATGTTCGCTTACGGCGGCATTGAAATCATCGGCATCACCGCCGGCGAAGCCAAAGATCCGAAAAAATCGATTCCCAAAGCCATCAACTCGGTGCCGTGGCGCATTCTGGTGTTCTACGTCGGCACGCTGTTCGTCATTATGTCTATCTACCCGTGGAACCAGGTGGGCACCAACGGCAGCCCGTTCGTGCTGACCTTCCAGCATATGGGCATCACCGTGGCGGCGGGCATTCTCAACTTCGTGGTGATCACCGCGTCGCTGTCGGCGATCAACAGCGACGTGTTCGGCGTCGGCCGCATGCTGCACGGCATGGCCGAGCAGGGCCACGCGCCGAAAATGTTCAGCAAGGTGTCGAAGCGCGGCATTCCCTGGGTGACGGTGGTGGTGATGATGCTGGCGCTGCTGCTGGCGGTATACCTCAACTACATCATGCCGGAGAGCGTGTTCCTGGTGATCGCGTCCCTGGCGACCTTCGCCACCGTGTGGGTGTGGATCATGATCCTGTTCTCCCAAATCGCCTTCCGCCGCAGCCTGAGCAAAGAGCAGGTGAAGCAGCTGGCGTTCCCGCTGCGCGGCGGGGTGTTCACCTCGGTGGTGGCGATCGTGTTCCTGGTATTCATCATCGGCCTGATCGGCTACTTCCCGACCACGCGCGTCTCGCTGTACGCCGGCCTGGTCTGGGTGGTGTTGCTGCTGGCGGGGTACTGGTTCAAGGTCAACCGCCAGAAAAAACGCGCGCTGCTGGCGACGCAGCAAGACTAAATGGAAAAACACCGGCTGAGGCCGGTGTTTTTTTAGGGGCAGGCGTCAAGCGAAGTCCAGCTTGCGCAGTTTGGAAACGTCGATGGACTGCCTGGCCTGCCACAGATCGTAAGCATCTTGCATTCCCATCCAGACCTGTTCGGAACTGCCTATTACGATGGACAGGCGGATGGCCATTTCCGGCGAGATATCGGATTTACCGCTGATCAGGCGTTGAACCGTAGACGGCGCGACGTCCAATGCTTTGGCCAGCGCGCGCGCGCTGAGATTCAGCGTTTCCATGGTTTCTTTGATCAACTCACCAGGATGAGGAGGATTATGCATGCGGTTCATTAGTGATAGTCCTCATAATTCACGATATAAACATCACCCTCGACCAGTTCAAACGTGATGCGCCAGTTACCGGTCACGGTGACGGACCATTGCCCATTGCGAGCGCCCGTTAGCGGATGCAAGAAGAAGCCGGGTAAATCCACGTCATCAATCACTTTCGCTAAATCCAGCACGCTCAGCCGCAGCGCGATTTTTTTCGCCTGTTTGGCGTCGATACCTGCTGTTGAACCGGTTTCGAAAAACTTTTTGAGTCCCTTATGCTTGAAGCTTCTTATCATCCTGATGGCTCCATGAGTGTTGCGCTATACGCATCATAGTAGGGCGTTGCGTATCACGCAACAAATTGGGGCGTTTTTTAACCCACTATGTCTGGCGTTTGTCTTCCGCTTCCTCATCCCCGGCGGCGCGGGCTTCGATGCGTATGCCGCCGTCGTTCAGGCGTTCCTCCTCTTCCTCGCCGGCGCAGCGCGCCAGCACTTCGCGAATGTCCTGCAGGTTGCTGCTGAGGGCGCTCAGCGAAGGTTGCAGATTGCGGGGCATGCGGCTTTCATCCAGCAAAGCGTTGTGCAGGCAGCCGATAAACAGCAGGGTGGCCATCAGGGTAAACAGCCGATGACGTATCCGTTTCAGCAAGGGCTTTCCCTCTCGGTGGTGAAGGTGAGGGCGCATTAACGCCGTTTTCGCCGGGGAAAAGAAGGGGATGGAGATATCTGCTGGCAATTGAAAGCGAATAATTACCAGCAGACACAGTTACGTCAGCCGACGTCAGGAAGCGTTCGCGCTTTGTTGCAGCATGCCGCGCAGGTCATTGCCGGTTGGCGTTTGATGCACGCGCAGGCCGAACTCGTCGATCACCGCCAGAATATGGTCGAAAATATCCGCCTGAATGCTTTCGTACTCCGCCCAGACCGTGGTGTTGGTGAAGGCGTAGATTTCCAGCGGCAGACCCTCCGGCGTCGGCGCCAGCTGGCGCACCATCAGCGTCATGTTCTGGTGAATGCGCGGGTGAGCGCGCAGGTAGGCTTCCAGATAGGCGCGCAGCGTGCCGAGGTTGGTCAGGCGGCGGCCGTTGAGCGGCGAGGCCAGATCGACGGCGATCTCCTGGTTGTGCTGGCTCAGCTCCTGGGTCTTGACGTTCAGGTAGCTGTGCAGCAGCGGGTTGCGCTGCAGGCTGCGCTGTTCCTCTTCCGACAGGAAGTGCACGCTGCCGGTGTCGATATTCAGGCTGCGCTTGATGCGGCGCCCGCCGGATTCCGACATCGAGCGCCAGTTTTTGAACGAGTCGGAGATCAGCGCGTAGGTGGGAATGGTGGTGACGGTGTTGTCCCAGTTACGCACTTTGACCGTGGTCAGGCCGATGTCGGTGACCGCGCCGTCGGCGCCGTATTTCGGCATTTCCAGCCAGTCGCCGATCTTCAGCATATCGTTGGCGGAGAGCTGGATGCCGGCCACCAGCCCGAGGATCGGATCCTTGAACACCAACATCAAAACCGCGGTCATGGCACCCAGGCCACTGAGCAGCAGCAGCGGCGATTTGCCCATCAGCAGCGAGACGATCATGATGCCGATCAGGATCGCCGCCACCAGTTTCAGGCCCTGGAAAATGCCGCGCAGTGGCAGCTGATTGGAGATCGGACTTTGGCGCAGCAGCGCCAGCAGCGTATCCAGCAACGAGAACAGCGACAGCAGGGTGAAGGCGAGGATCCACACCTGCGCGGCGGTAACGATCACCGCCTGAGTCTGGCTGCCGCTCTGCAGCCACAGCGTCGCCTGGATGCTGATGATCACCCCTTGCAGCAGCAGCGCCACGCGCTGGAACAGTTTGTATTGGGTGATGGCCTGTTGCCAGACGCGTTGCGACTGCTGGCCGCGGCGCTGAAGGGCGGCCAACACCACCCGGTGCAGCACCAGGTGGATCACCACCGAGATCAGAACAATCAACCCCAATACCATCAACAGCGACATCACTCCGCCGAATTCCAACCCAAATTGTTCCAGCCAGCGCGTTATCTGTTGTTGCATTACCGCTCCTTAAAAAATGCGCAAAAAATATCCTGTAAGCTCAAAACGCGTTAGCCTAAGGGTTAACGTGCAGGATTTGTGCCTGTTTACCTTTTTTTACATCGGGTTAGCGTTATTTTTCGGTCTCCGCCCCCCGGCTCATCCCCGGGTTTTGCGGTCAGAGAGGAGGGGGAGTTGCACTTAACGTGGCATTGTTCGCTTCTTGAAGAACGCCGTCGATTTCGTTTGGTACAGCAGGAGAACAGTATGCTTAACGCCTGGCATCAACCGGTTCCGCCTTTTGTGGTGAAGCAAGGGCAACGTTTGGATATCACGCTGTGGTTACAAGGGGATGAGCTGCCGGAACGGGTGTTTTTGCGCGCCGAACCGGACAACGAAGAGTGGCTGTTGGTGATGAAAGCGCAGCGCCACGAGGGGATGCGGCGCTACCAGGCCAGCCTGACGCTGAATGAGGGCGAGCCGACGCGGCGTTACTGCTTCAAGCTGCTGTGGGCCGATCGCCAGCAGTGGTTCGGCCCGCAGGGCTGGTCGCCAACGCCGCCGGGCCAGCTGGCGCAGTTCGCCGTCGACGAGCCCGACCATGGCCCCGAGTGGGTGGCGGATCAGCTGTTCTACCAGATTTTCCCCGATCGCTTCGCCAGCAGCGGCGGCGAGCACGGCATCCAAAGCGGCAGCTACCGCCATCACGCGGCCGGCGCCGAGGTGATTCGGCGTGACTGGCAACACCCGTTGGAGGATCGCCACGCCGCCTCGACCTTTTACGGCGGCGATCTGGACGGCATCTGCGCCAAACTGCCGTACCTGCAGCAGCTGGGCGTGACGGCGCTATACCTGAACCCGATTTTTACCGCGCCGAGCGTGCATAAGTACGATACCGAGGATTATTACCAGGTCGATCCGCACTTCGGCGGCAACGCGGCGCTGGCGCGTTTGCGAGTGAGCACTCACAAGGTAGGCATGAAACTGGTGCTGGACGGGGTGTTCAACCACACCGGCGACTCGCATCCGTGGTTCGACCGCCATCGCCAAGGGCAAAACGGCGCCTGCCACCATCCCGATTCGCCGTATCGCGGCTGGTTCAACTTCTACCCGGACGGCCGCGCGCTCGACTGGAAGGGCAACGCCAGCCTGCCGAAGCTCAACTTCGCCGAGCCGCAGGTGGCGGAAGCGATCTATCGCGGGGAAGGCAGCGTGGTGCGTCACTGGCTGCGCCCGCCGTACAGCATCGACGGTTGGCGGCTGGACGTGGTGCATATGCTGGGGGAGAACGGCGGCGCTGCCGGCAACCTGCGTCACCTGGCGGGCATCTATCAGGCGGTGAAGCAGGAGAATCCTCAGGCCTACGTAGTGGGCGAGCACTTTGGCGACGCGCGTCGCTGGCTGCACGCCGGCGTGGAGGATGCGGCGATGAACTACATGGGGTTCGCGCTGCCGGTGCGGGCGTTTTTGGCGGGGCTGGACGTGGCCTATCACCCGGTGCGGCTGGACGCCGCCGGGTGCGCGCAGTGGATGGACGGCTACCGCGCCGGGTTGCCGCACGGCCGCCAGCTGATCCAGTTCAACCAGCTGGACAGTCACGATACCGCGCGTTTCCTCACGCTGTTGCAGGGGAACGCGGCGCGCATGCAGATGGCGGCGGTGTGGTTGCTGAGCTGGATCGGCGTGCCTTGCCTCTATTACGGTGATGAGATTGGCCTGGACGGCGGCAACGATCCGTTCTGCCGCAAGCCGTTCCCGTGGGACGTCGGCGACTGGGATCGGCCGCTGCTGGCGCTGTTCCAGCGCATGGCCGCGCTGCGTAAACAGAGCCTGGCGCTGCGTCGCGGCGGCTGTCAGGTGCTGTACGCCAGCGGAGAAACGCTGGTGTTCGTGCGCCTGTATCAGCAGGAGCAGGTGCTGGTGGCGCTGCAGCGCGACGGCAGTGGCCAGGCGCAGCTGCCGCACAACCCGCTGTTGGCCCGCGGCCCGTGGCGGCGTGTGGAAGGGCGGGGAGAGTTGAGCGAAACGACCGGCGGGCTGCGCCTGCAGCTGGCGGAAGAATCGGCCACCGTGTGGCGCTGTGAAGGCTAAGGGAACTGCGGGGGCCGAAGGGCCCCCGCGATTAAGGTGAGTGGGCGTTTACATCAGTAACCGACCGCGGAGCCTGCCGGGCGACGCACGTCGTTGGCGCCGTACAGGTAACCTTCGCGCACTTTGCCGGAAACCGCCGAATCGTTGCCGGAGTTGGCCGGGCTGACGCCCGCCGCGCCCGGCAAACCGACCAGAATCAGTTCGGCGGCGCCCCACGGCGTTTGTTCGACCATCTTATAGCCCATGCCGCTCAGCAGTTTCAGCGTATCGGCGGAAACGCCGCGCTGTTCGTAGTACACCTCATCCGGCAGCCATTGGTGATGGATGCGCGGCGCGTCCACCGCTTCCTGCGGCGCCATGCCGTGGTCGATCACGTTCAACGCAGTCTGCAGGGTGATGGTGATGATGCGCGAACCGCCAGGCGAGCCCAGCACCATAAAGATCTTGTTGTCCTTGGTCACCAGCGTCGGGCTCATTGACGATAGTGGGCGCTTACCGGGGGCAATGCTGTTGGCGGTGCCTTGCACCAGCCCGTACAGGTTTTTCTCGCCCACTTTGACCGTAAAATCGTCCATCTCATCGTTGAGGAAGAAGCCGGTGCCCGGTGCGATCACCACGGCGCCGAAGCGGCCGTTGACGGTATAGGTGGTGGAGACCGCGTTGCCGTCATGGTCGACGATCGAATAGTGGGTGGTTTCCGGCTTCTCATGCGGTTCCATGCCGGGCTGCACATTTTCCGACGGCGTGGCCTTGTCCGCGACGATTTTCTTGCGGATCTGCTCGGCGTAGCTCTTGCTCACCAGCCGGTCGATCGGGTTCTTGATGAATTCCGGGTCGCCGAGGTAGGTGTTGCGGTCCATGTAGGCATGGCGCATCGCCTCGGTCATGGTATGAATGGCCGCCGCCGAGTTGAAGCCCATGCTTTTCAGGTCATAGCCTTCCACCACGTTGAGGATTTCGCACAGCGTCACGCCGCCGGAGCTGGGAGGCGGCGCCGACACGAACTTGTAGCCGCGATAGCTGCAGGTGATCGGTGGGGTTTCGGTGACTTTATAGTTGGCGAAGTCGGCCGCCGTCAAAATGCCGCCGCCCTGTTTGGCCGCCGCCTCTACCGCCTGCGGGATCTTGCCTTTGTAGAAGGCGTCGGTCCCCCCTTTGGCGATGGCTTCCAGCGTATTGGCCAGATCGGTTTGCACCAGTTTGTCCCCCGGCTGCAGCGGACTGCCGTCCGGGCGCAGGAAGATTTTGGCCGACTCGGGATCCTGTTTGAAGCGTGCAACGGTGGTGTCGAGAATATCGGTGTCGGCGCGGGTCAGCACAAAGCCTTCGCGCGCCAGCCTGATCGCCGGCGCCAGCACCTGTTCGCGGCTCAGCTTGCCGTACTTCTCACGCGCGGTTTCCATTCCCAGCACGGTGCCCGGTACGCCGGCCGCCAGATAGCCGTACAGGCTGGCGTCTTTCTTCACCTTGCCGTCGGCGTCCAGATACATGTTGGCGCTGGCCGCCGCCGGCGCAGTTTCACGGAAGTTGATGAAGGTGTCGGTGCCGTCCGCCAGGTGGACGGTCATAAAGCCGCCGCCGCCGATGTTGCCGCAGCAAGGGTTAACCACCGCCTGCGCATAGCCCACCGCCACGGCGGCATCGATGGCGTTGCCGCCCATCTTCAGGATATCCACGCCGACCTGCGAGGCCAGGTGTTGCGAGGTGACCACCATGCCGTTTTTGGCTTCCACCGCCGGGTTGGATGCCGCATACAGGCTGCCGCTGACCAGCAGCGCCGCCATGGTCAGGGGTTTGCTCCATTTCTGTAAAAACATAGTTATTCCTACCCTGTCAGTTTTTTATTGTGTTGTGTTTGCTTGCCGCTGTTCACTTGCAAAGCGCGAGCCAGCGTTATTGATAGTAGCCGCAGATGGGCGTGCGCGCGGCGAGCAGGGTAGGAAATGTGAGCGGAAACAGGGAAATAAAGCACTGAAGGTGGGCGGTCTGCCCCATAAAGGGGCATAAAAAAACCGGCCGCGTGGGCCGGTTGATTCACTATCAGGCTGAAATTACAGCTTGGCAGCGTTTTCAGACAGGTATTTTGCAACGCCGTCTGGGGAAGCGCCCATACCTGCTTTGCCTTTTTCCCACTGAGCCGGGCACACTTCACCGTGCTCTTCGTGGAATTGCAGCGCGTCGACGGTACGGATCATTTCGTCGATGTTACGGCCGATTGGCAGGTCGTTAACAACCTGAGCACGCACGATGCCGTCTTTGTCGATCAGGAAAGAGCCGCGCAGCGCAACGCCGGCTTCCGGGTGTTCGATGCCGTAAGCTTTCTGGATTTCACGCTTAACGTCAGCAACCATTGCGTATTTCACTTCACCGATGCCGCCTTTGTCGACAGGGGTTTTACGCCATGCGTTGTGAACGAATTCTGAGTCGAAGGAAACGCCAACCACTTCAACGCCACGCTTCTGGAACTCTTCATAGCGGTGATCGAAAGCGATCAGCTCGGAAGGGCATACGAAGGTGAAGTCCATTGGCCAGAAGAACAGTACGGCCGGTTTGCCGTTCAGGTGCTTCTTCAGGTTGAAGTTTTCAACGATTTCGCCGCTACCCAGTACGGCAGCTGCAGTGAAGTCAGGGGCTTGACGAGTTACCAGGACCATAATTACTCCTGTAATAGGTGTTAAAGGGTGGATGTAAAAACAAGGGCCAGTATAGGGGCCGCGACTTGGTGAATAAAGGGTAAAAGACCAATCGATGAGATAGCTTTCACCTATCAAAGTCGTTGATATAATTTAGCGAGCTTTAAAAATAACCTTTTCCCACAAAAGGGCAAGCGGCAAAACGTAAATTCTTGCAAGGCGTTGCAATTTCAATGACTTGGGCTTGACCTCAGAGCGCTTTGTCCTTCGCCTGTCGCATCATTTGCGGGTAAAACTGCCAGAACTGTGTTTCAAGCTGATGATAATGTTGCTCGACGTCGGCGAACGAGCCGGCCAGCGCATCGAGGCGCGGGCGGCGGCTGGCCATGCCCTGCAGCACCCGGGCGATGAACGGCAATTCGGCGTAGCGCTCCAGCCAGCGTTCCGGCCACAGGTAGCCGTTCAGGTTCTGAAAGCGCGGCGGCGTGAGCGGCAGAAAAGGTTCGATCTGGCTGCGGGCTTCCTGGGTAAACTGGTGCAGGTCGCGTGAAGGCTCCAACTGCTGCCAGTGGCGCGCCAGAAAATGGTCCCACACCACGTCGAGGGTGATCGGCGCCACGCGGCGGTAGGGGGCGCTGAAATAGTCGCGGCTGGCTTTGACCTGCGGCAGGCTGTCGGTCAGCACGTCGACGCGGCGGTGCATCATGATGCCGGCCACCACGTCGGGCTGGTAGTCGGCGGCGGGGTTGCCGCGCACGAAATCGGCCAGCAGGTTGCCCAGCAGCGAGCTGTCCGCCAGCATGGCCAGGTGAAGATGAGCGAGAAAATTCATCCCTCAACTATACCCGAAGTCAGGCAAATCCTCCTTATTTCTTGCCGCTGACCGCCCCCGGCTTTAGACTAGGCCGCCTGTTTTTTACCAACCAGCCCTAAATTGAAGAAGTGAATACCCATGCGCGTCGCTGATTTTTCGTTTGAACTTCCCGAATCCCTGATTGCCCACTATCCCCAGGCCGAACGCAGCGCATGCCGCCTGCTGCAGCTGGACGGGCCGAGCGGGGCATTGACGCACGGCGTATTCACCGATCTGCTGGATAAGCTGGAAGCCGGCGACCTGCTGGTGTTCAACAATACCCGCGTGATCCCGGCGCGCATGTTCGGCCGCAAGGTCAGCGGCGGCAAGATTGAAGTGCTGGTGGAGCGCGTGCTGGACGACCATCGCGTGCTGGCGCACGTGCGCGCGTCGAAAGCGCCGAAGCCGGGCGCCGAGCTGCTGTTGGGGGATGACGAGAGCATCGCCGCCACCATGGTAGCGCGCCACGAGACGCTGTTCGAGCTGCGCTTCAACGACGAACGCGACGTGTTCACTATCCTCAACGCCGCCGGCCACATGCCGCTGCCGCCTTATATCGCCCGCCCGGATGAAGACGCCGACCGCGAGCTGTATCAGACGGTCTACAGCGAGAAACCCGGCGCGGTCGCCGCGCCGACCGCCGGCCTGCACTTCGACGAACCGCTGCTGGCGGCGCTGCGCGCCAAGGGCGTGGAAATGGCGTTCGTGACGCTGCATGTCGGCGCCGGCACCTTCCAGCCGGTGCGCGTGGAAACCATCGAAGATCACGTGATGCACGCCGAATACGCCGAAGTGCCGCAGAACGTGGTCGATGCGGTGCTGGCCTGCAAGGCGCGCGGCAAACGCGTCGTGGCGGTGGGCACTACCTCGGTGCGCTCGCTGGAAAGCGCCGCGGCGGCCAGCAAAGAGGCGCTGATTGCGCCGTTCTTCGGTGATACCAGCATTTTTATCTATCCGGGCTATCACTATCAGGTGATCGACGCGCTGGTGACCAATTTCCACCTGCCGGAATCGACCCTGATCATGCTGGTGTCGGCCTTCGCCGGTTATAAAAATACCATGAACGCCTATCAGCAGGCGGTGGCCGAGCAGTATCGCTTTTTCAGCTACGGTGATGCGATGTTCATCAGCCGTAACCCGCAGGCGGAAAACGAGTCCGTCGGCGGTTAATTTCCCGGGCTGCGCCCACGGCGCGGCCCCGTTTCAACGACATCAGACTGTTTCTCTGATGCTGGAGGCTTTGTGAAGTACGAACTACAAACTACCGATGGCCGCGCACGCCGCGGCCGCCTGATTTTCGACCGCGGCGTAGTGGAAACCCCGGCCTTTATGCCGGTCGGTACCTACGGCACGGTCAAGGGCATGACGCCGGAAGAAGTGAAAGAGACCGGCGCGCAGATCCTGCTGGGCAACACCTTCCACCTGTGGCTGCGCCCTGGCCAGGAGATCATGAAGCTGCACGGCGATCTGCACGATTTCATGCAGTGGCCGGGCCCGATCCTCACCGACTCCGGCGGTTTCCAGGTGTTCAGCCTGGGGGCGATGCGCAAGATCAAAGAGGAAGGCGTGTACTTCCGCAATCCGATCAACGGCGACAAGGTGTTCCTGAGCCCGGAAAAATCGATGGAAATCCAGTATGACCTGGGTTCCGACATCGTGATGATCTTCGATGAATGTACGCCGTACCCGGCCGACTGGGACTACGCCAAACGTTCGATGGAAATGTCGCTGCGTTGGGCGCAGCGCAGCCGCCAGCGTTTCGACGAGCTGGAAAATAAAAATGCGCTGTTCGGCATCATTCAGGGCGGCGTTTACGAAGATTTACGTGATGTTTCAGTAAAAGGGCTGGTGGATATCGGCTTTGATGGGTACGCTGTGGGCGGCTTGGCTGTAGGCGAGCCGAAAGAGGATATGCATCGCATTCTTGAACACGTTTGCCCGCAAATTCCGGAAGATAAGCCACGCTATTTGATGGGCGTCGGCAAGCCGGAAGATTTGGTGGAAGGCGTGCGCCGCGGCATCGACATGTTCGACTGCGTCATGCCGACCCGCAACGCCCGCAACGGCCATTTGTTCGTGACTGACGGTGTGGTAAAAATCCGTAATGCCAAGCACAAGGATGATACTTCTCCGCTGGATAAAGACTGTGATTGCTACACGTGTCGCCATTACAGCCGCGCCTACTTGCACCATCTCGACCGTTGCAACGAAATATTGGGTGCTCGACTGAACACAATTCATAACCTGCGTCACTACCAGCGCCTGATGGCGGGTTTACGCCAGGCTATCGAAGAGGGTAAATTAGAGCAGTTTGTTGCGGATTTCTATGGTCGGATCGGCAAGCCGATTCCGCCTTTAAACGCTTGATCTAATAATTGATAACTTAATGAGGGAATTTCAATGAGCTTTTTCATTTCTGACGCCGTCGCATCCGCAGGGGCTCCGGCTCAGGGAAGCCCGTACTCTCTGATCATTATGCTGGTGGTGTTCGGCCTGATCTTCTACTTCATGATCCTGCGCCCACAGCAGAAGCGCGCGAAAGATCACAAGAAGCTGATGGACTCCATCGGTAAGGGCGACGAAGTGCTGACCACCGGCGGCCTGATCGGTCGCGTGACCAAAGTGGCCGACACTGGCATCATCGCCATCGCGCTGAACGACACCACGGAAGTGATGATCAAGCGTGACTTCGTGGCGGCCGTTCTGCCGAAAGGTACCATGAAGGCCCTGTAATCTTTTTTCCCGAAGGGAATTGCCGTGCTAAACCGTTATCCTTTGTGGAAGTATCTGATGTTGATCGTCGTGATCCTCGTCGGTCTGCTTTATGCGCTTCCCAACATCTACGGTGAGGATCCGGCCGTACAAATCACTGGCGCGCGCGGCGTCGCCGCCAGTGAAACTACGCTGGACCAGGTCCGTACCGTATTAGAAAAAGACAACATCGCGAGCAAGTCGATTGCGCTGGAAAATGGCGCCATCCTGGCTCGCTTTAAAGATCCTGACGTTCAGCTGCGCGCCCGCGAAGCGCTGGTGACCGAGCTGGGTGACAAATTCGTCGTGGCGCTGAACCTGGCGCCGGCTACGCCGACCTGGCTGGCCATGCTGGGCGCAGAGCCGATGAAACTCGGTCTGGACCTGCGCGGCGGCGTGCACTTCCTGATGGAAGTGGACATGGACACCGCGTTGAGCAAGCTGCAGGAACAGACCATGGATACCCTGCGCAGCGAGCTGCGCGAGAAGGGCATTCCTTACGCGTCTATCCGCAAGCTGGACAACAACGGCGTGGAAGTTCGCTTCCGCGACGATGCGGCCCGTGACCAGGCCATCAGCTATATCGGCCCGCGTCAGCGCGATCTGGTGCTGTCCGCCAATGGCGCCAACACCATGAAAGCCAGCCTGACGGACGCCCGTCTGAGCGAAGCGCGCGAATACGCCGTACAGCAGAACATCACTATCCTGCGTAACCGCGTCAACCAGCTCGGCGTCGCCGAACCGCTGGTGCAGCGCCAGGGATCCGACCGCATCGTGGTTGAGTTGCCGGGCATTCAGGACACCGCGCGCGCCAAAGAAATTCTGGGCGCCACCGCGACGCTGGAATTCCGTCTGGTGAACACCAATGCGGACGCCACCGCGGCGGCCAACGGCCGCGTGCCGGGCGATTCCGAGGTGAAATACACCCGCGACGGCCAGCCGATCGTGTTGTACAAGCGCGTGATCCTGACCGGTGACCACATCACCGACTCCACCTCGAGCACCGACGAATACAACCAGCCGCAGGTTAACATCTCGCTGGACAGCGCCGGCGGCACGTCGATGTCCAACTTCACCAAGGACAACATCGGCAAACCGATGGCGACCCTGTTCGTGGAGTACAAGGACAGCGGCAAGAAAGACGCCAACGGCCGTGCGGTGCTGGTGAAACAGGAAGAAGTGATCAACGTGGCGAACATTCAGTCGCGTCTGGGCAACAGCTTCCGCATCACCGGCATCGGCAACCCGAACGAAGCGCGTCAGCTTTCGCTGCTGCTGCGTGCGGGTGCGCTGATTGCGCCGATTCAGATCGTTGAAGAGCGCACCATCGGTCCAACCTTGGGTCAGCAGAACATCACCCAAGGTCTGGAAGCCTGTCTGTGGGGCCTGGTGGCGTCCATCGTCTTCATGGTGGTCTGGTACCGTAAGTTCGGCGTGATCGCCACCACGGCGCTGGTCGCTAACCTGGTGTTGATCGTCGGCGTGATGTCCCTGTTGCCGGGGGCGACGCTGACCATGCCGGGCATTGCCGGGATCGTGTTGACGCTGGCGGTGGCGGTCGACGCCAACGTACTGATTAACGAACGTATCAAGGAAGAGCTGAAGAACGGCCGATCCGTTCAGCAGGCGATCCATGAGGGCTATAAAGGCGCGTTCTCCAGTATCGTCGACGCCAACATCACCACCCTGATCACCGCGGTCATCCTGTACGCAGTCGGCACCGGTTCGATCAAGGGCTTTGCGATCACCACCGCTATCGGTGTGGCGACGTCCATGTTCACCGCGATTGTCGGTACCCGTGCCATCGTCAACCTGCTTTACGGCGGCAAACGCATTAACAAGCTGTCTATCTGAGGAGTGCGTTGTGGCACAGGATTATACTGTTGAGCAACTCAACTACGGCCGTAAAGTCTACGACTTTATGCGCTGGGACTACGTGGCTTTCGGCATCTCGTTGGTGCTGTTGGTCGCGTCGATCGCCACCATGTCGGTGCGCGGCTTTAACTGGGGTCTGGATTTCACCGGCGGTACGGTGATTGAAATCAACCTGGAGAAGCCGGCTAACCTCGACCTGATGCGCGACACGCTGGAGAAGGCCGGGTTCCAGGATCCGATTATCCAGAACTTCGGCAGCAGCCGCGACGTGATGGTGCGCATGCCACCGGCGACCGGCACCGCAGGCCAGGAACTGGGCAATAAGGTGATCGGCGTGATCAACGACTCGGTGGATAAAAACGCCACCGTGAAGCGCATTGAGTTCGTCGGCCCGAGCGTGGGCAGCGAGCTGGCGCAAACCGGCGGCATGGCGCTGCTGGTGGCGTTGATCTGTATCCTGATCTACGTCGGCTTCCGCTTCGAATGGCGCCTGGCGCTGGGGGCGGTTATTGCGCTGGCGCACGACGTGATCATCACGCTGGGCGTGCTGTCGCTGTTCCACATCGAGATTGACCTGACCATCGTCGCGTCCCTGATGTCGGTTATCGGTTACTCGCTGAACGACAGCATCGTGGTCTCCGACCGTATTCGTGAGAACTTCCGCAAGATCCGCCGCGGCACGCCTTACGAGATCATGAACGTGTCGTTGACCCAGACGCTGAGCCGTACGCTGATGACTTCCGGGACCACCCTGATGGTGGTGCTGATGCTGTACATCTTCGGTGGCGCGATGCTGCAAGGCTTCTCGCTGGCGATGCTGATCGGCGTGTCGATCGGTACCGTTTCCTCTATCTACGTCGCGTCCGCGCTGGCGTTGAAGCTGGGGATGAAACGCGAACACATGCTGCAGCAAAAAGTGGAAAAAGAGGGCGCGGATCAGCCTTCGATTCTGCCTTAACCGCCGCAGTATTCAGCGAAATGAGAAGGAGCGCCTATCGGCGCTCCTTTTTTTTGCCTCGGATTTCAGTGTTGCTGCACCACCGCCGGCTGGGCGGTGGCTACCAGGCTGTGCAGACGGATATAGCCCAGCTGTTCCGGCGTCAGGCCGCTGAAGCGCAGCTCGAAGTCCTGCCCGGGTTTCGGCAGCAGCGAGTCGGCGCTGGCGATCGGTTGCGACAGCGCCTCGGCGGTCAGCGGCCGGCCGGTGGCCGCGTCCAGTTGGCCCCATTCCACCACCGCTTTAAACGGCGGCAGCGTGGCCTGTGAGAGGATGCGCACATGCAGCTGCGCCTGGGCACCGTTGGCTTCGCTCTTGATGTGGCTCAGCGAAACGCTCAGTTCGCCGATGCCGCTTTGCAAACGGGCGGCGCTCCGCGCCGCCGGCAGCAGGTAGACGCCGTTGTCGGAGTGCTGATTGAGCTGGTTTTGCCGCTCCAGCGCGGTGGCCTGATCGGTCAATACGCTCACTTTTTGGTTAAGTGCGGCGACCTGATGGCGCAGCTGAGGCACGGCGGCGTTGTGCGCGCAGCCAGTGAGCAACACGGCGGCGGCGAGCAGGGCGGTTTTGGGATAACGGGTTGTCATGACGGCGATTTCCTATGCTGAATCTCCTGCTATCAAGCTTAGCCCGCATGGCGGTGAAAGTCATATCGGCGCCGCCTGCCCGCCGCTTATCGCAACAAATGGCCGACGCCCTTTGTTGTGGCTTCACTTCGGGTTAAACTGCATTTATCTATAAAAAACGTTTATCAGGACGTGTTATGCATTGCCCTTTCTGCGCCGCCGTTGATACCAAAGTCATTGATTCCCGCCTGGTGGGGGACGGTTCGCAAGTACGCCGTCGTCGCCAGTGTCTGGTATGCAATGAACGCTTCACCACCTTCGAGGTGGCCGAGCTGGTGATGCCGCGAGTGATTAAAAGCGATGAGGTGCGCGAGCCGTTCAACGAAGACAAACTGCGTCGCGGCATGCTGAAAGCGCTGGAAAAGCGCCCGGTCAGCTCGGACGACGTGGAAAACGCCCTTAACCATATCAAATCCCAACTGCGCGCCACCGGCGAACGCGAAGTGCCGACCAAGTTAGTCGGCAATCTGGTGATGGACGCGCTGAAAAAGCTGGATAAGGTCGCCTACATTCGCTTCGCGTCGGTGTACCGCAGCTTCGAAGACGTGCGCGAGTTCGGCGAAGAGATTGCCCGCCTGCAAGACTAAAGGATCTTTCATGCATCACGACGAATTTTACATGGCGCGCGCCTTCGAGCTGGCGCGGCTGGGGCGTTTCACCACCGCGCCCAATCCGAACGTCGGCTGCGTTATCGTGCGCGACGGCGAAATTGTCGGTGAAGGCTATCATCTGCGCGCCGGCGAGCCGCACGCGGAAGTGCACGCGCTGCGCATGGCGGGCGACAAGGCGCGCGGCGCCACCGCCTATGTGACGCTCGAGCCGTGCAGCCATCACGGCCGCACGCCTCCCTGCGCCGATGCGCTGGTGGCCGCTGGCGTGACACGGGTGGTCGCGGCGATGCAAGATCCCAATCCTCAGGTGGCGGGGCGCGGCTTGTACAAGCTGCAGCAAGCCGGCGTCGAAGTACGTCATGGCCTGATGCTGGCCGAGGCCGAAGCGGTCAACCTGGGCTTCCTCAAACGCATGCGCACCGGTTTTCCCTATGTGCAACTGAAGCTGGGCGCGTCGCTGGACGGCCGCACGGCGATGGCCTCCGGCGAAAGCCAGTGGATCACCTCACCCGAAGCGCGTCAGGACGTGCAGCGGCTGCGCGCGCAGAGCGCCGCCATTCTCAGCACCAGCGCCACCGTGCTGGCGGACGATCCGTCGCTGACGGTGCGTTGGGATGAGCTGGATGCCGAGACCCAGCGCCTCTATCCGCGCGAAAATCTGCGTCAGCCGCTGCGTATCCTGCTCGACAGCCAAAATCGCATCACCCCGCAGCATCGTGTGGTGCAGCAGCCGGGCGCTACCTGGCTGGCGCGGCTGCAGGCGGATGAACAGGCCTGGCCGCAAGACGTTGAGCAGTTTATCTGCCCGGCGCACGGTGGCGGCGTCGATCTGGTGGTGATGATGATGCTGTTGGCCAAGCGCCAGGTGAATTCAATCTGGGTGGAGGCGGGGGCGACGCTGGCCGGCGCGCTGCTGCAGGCCGGCCTGGTGGATGAGCTCATTTTGTACATCGCGCCAAAACTGTTGGGCGATAATGGCCGCGGCCTGTGTCATTTGCCGGGCCTTGAGCGTCTGGCCGACGCACCGGAATTCGTCTTTAGCGACGTGCGCCAGGTTGGCTCCGATCTGCGTTTGCGCCTGCGGGCGAAACACTGAATCTCGCGCCCGCGCGCCGGTTTTACAAAAGCGCCGCGCAGGCGATGAAAGAATATGATAGAATCCGCCCCCCTGCGGGGTATTGAACCCATTTTTAAGGAAAGCCCATGAAAGTTATCGAAGGTGTTGTTGCTACTCCAAATGCCCGTGTGGCGATCGCAATTGCACGTTTTAACAATTTCATCAACGACAGCCTGCTGGAAGGCGCCATCGACGCGCTGAAACGCATTGGTCAGGTTGCTGACGACAACATCACCGTTGTCTGGGTCCCGGGCGCTTACGAGCTGCCGCTGACGGCGAGCGTATTGGCCAAAACCGGCAAATACGACGCGGTTATCGCGCTGGGCACCGTTATCCGTGGGGGCACCGCGCACTTCGAATATGTGGCGGGCGAAGCCAGCTCCGGCATCGGCAACGTTGCGATGAATGCCGAAATCCCGGTTGCCTTTGGCGTGCTGACCACCGAAAGCATCGAACAAGCGATCGAACGCGCCGGCACCAAAGCGGGCAACAAGGGCGCTGAAGCCGCGTTGACCGCACTTGAAATGATTAATGTTATCAAAGCTATTAAAGCCTGAATTTAGTTAAGGGGAATTCCGTGAAACCTGCTGCTCGTCGCCGCGCTCGTGAGTGCGCTGTTCAAGCGCTTTACTCTTGGCAGTTGTCTAAAAACGACCTTGCCGATGTTGAACACCAGTTCCTGACGGAGCAGGATGTCAAAGATGTTGACGTCGCCTATTTTCGCGAGTTGCTGTCCGGCGCGGCAGTGAATGCAGGTATGCTGGACGAACTGATGGCGCCTTACCTGTCGCGTCAGCTCGAAGAGCTGGGCCAGGTGGAACGCGCGGTGCTGCGCGTCGCGCTGTTTGAACTGAAAATGCGCGAGGATGTCCCTTACAAGGTGGCGATCAACGAAGCGATCGAGCTGGCGAAAACCTTCGGCGCGGAAGACAGCCACAAGTTTGTGAACGGGGTGCTGGATAAAGTGGCGCCAACCCTTCGCAAGAAAAAGTAAAAACATTAAGGCCGGCATTCCCGGCCTTAATTTCTTCTAGTGGAATATCGATATGGCATGCGGCGAATTTGACCTCATTGCCCGCTATTTTGACCGGTTTAAGCGCGTGCGCCGGGATGTACAGTTGGGCATTGGAGATGACTGCGCACTGCTGGCAGTGCCGGAAAAACAGCTGGTGGCCGTCAGTACCGATACGTTGGTCGCGGGCATTCACTTCCTGCCGGACATCGATCCGGCCGATCTCGGGTATAAAGCGCTGGCGGTCAATCTGAGCGATCTGGCGGCGATGGGCGCCGATCCGGCGTGGCTCTCGCTGGCCCTGACGCTGCCGGAGGTGAACGAACCCTGGCTGAAGGCGTTCAGCGACAGCCTGTTCGATCAACTCAATTATTACGGCATGCAGCTGATCGGCGGCGATACCACGCGCGGCCCGCTGAGCATGACCTTGACCATTCAGGGGCTGATCCCGGCCGGCCGGGCGTTGAGCCGCAGCGGCGCGCGCATCGGCGACTGGATCTATGTGACCGGCACGCTGGGCGACAGCGCCGCCGGTTTGGCGATCCTGCAGGATCGCCTGGCGGTGACGGATAGCGCGGCGCGCGATTATCTGGTCGCTCGCCATCTGCGTCCGCAGCCGCGGGTGCTGCAGGGGCAGGCGCTGCGCGATCTGGCCAGCTCGGCAATCGATCTTTCCGACGGCCTGATTTCCGATCTGAAGCACATCCTGAAGGCCAGCGACTGCGGCGCGCGCATCGTGCTGGACGAGCTGCCGATGTCGCAGGCGCTGAGCAGCCATGCCGATGCCGAACAGGCGCTGCGTTGGGCGCTGGCGGGCGGCGAAGACTACGAGCTGTGCTTCACGGTGCCGGAGATCAACCGCGGCGCGCTGGACGTGGCGCTGAGCCACCTCGGGGCCGATTACACCTGTATCGGCCAGATTGGCCC
The DNA here is from genome assembly GCF_017309605.1 of Serratia ureilytica. Lineage (NCBI taxonomy): Bacteria > Pseudomonadati > Pseudomonadota > Gammaproteobacteria > Enterobacterales > Yersiniaceae > Serratia > Serratia ureilytica. The sequence goes on along the minus strand of NZ_CP071320.1, from coordinate 3,988,832 downwards.
GCTGTCTGAAGGCATTCGCTATTACCGCAACGACGAGGCGGTGGTGCTGGACTGGGCCGGGTTCGATCATTTCAACGCGGAGCCGGGCACCCATGGATGAAGCCAAGCGTCGGCTGCGGATGAGCAATCCGTGGCACCTGCTGGCCACCGGTTTCGGCAGCGGTTTGTCACCGGTGATGCCGGGCACCATGGGATCGCTGGCGGCGATCCCGTTCTGGCTGCTGCTGATCCAACTGCCGTGGCAGCTCTACTCGCTGACGGTGATGTTCAGCATTTGCATCGGCGTCTATATTTGCCACCGCACGGCAAAAGACATGAAGGTGCACGATCACGGCAGCATCGTCTGGGATGAGTTCGTCGGCATGTGGATCACGCTGATGGCGCTGCCGGTCAACGATTGGCGCTGGGTCGCCGCCGGTTTCGTCATCTTCCGCATTCTGGATATGTGGAAGCCGTGGCCGATCCGCTGGTTCGACCGCAACGTGCATGGCGGCATGGGCATCATGGTCGACGATATCATCGCCGGCGTGCTGTCTGCGGGCATCATCTACCTGATTGGGCACCACTGGCCGATCGGGCTGTTCTGACAGCCGGGCGCGGTTCTTCGCGCCCGCTTTTCTTATTCAAATCCCGTCACCCGATGCGGCACGTAAGCCGTTTCCAACTCCGCCACCTCTTGCGGCGACAAACTCAAATCGACCGCGGCAATGGCGTCGTCCAACTGCTCGCTGCGTGATGCGCCAACGATCGGCGCGCTGACCGCCGGCTTGTTCAGCAGCCAGGCCAGCGCGATCTGCGCGCGTGGCACGCCGCGTTCCTCCGCCAGGCTGGCGACGCGCTCGGCGATAATGGCGTCGATGCCTTCGGTTTCATCGTACAGACTCTTGCCGAACTGGTCCGAGACCAGGCGGGCGGTGGTTTCGCCCCAGGGGCGGGTCAGGCGGCCGCGCGCCAGCGGGCTCCACGGCAGTACGGCGATGCCTTCGGCGGCGCACAGCGGGTGCATCTCACGCTCTTCTTCGCGCTGGATCAGGTTGTATTGATCCTGCATGCTGACGAAGCGCGTCCAGCCGTGCAGATCGGCGGTATACAGCGCCTTGGCGAACTGCCAGGCGTACATGGAAGAGGCGCCGATGTAACGCGCCTTACCGGCTTTCACCACGTCGTGCAGCGCTTCCAGCGTCTCTTCCAGCGGCGTTTCGTAATCCCAGCGATGGATTTGCAGCAAATCGACATAGTCGGTGCCGAGACGGCGCAGGCTGTCGTCGATGGACTGCATGATCTTGGCGCGCGACAAACCGCGCTCCAGGTTGCTCAGCGGGAAATAAACCTTGGTGGCGATCACCACCTCCTCGCGGCGTGCATAGTCGCGCAGCGCCCGGCCGAGGATCTCCTCGCTGCTGCCGTCGGAATAGCTGTTGGCGGTGTCGAAAAAGTTGATGCCGGCTTCCAGCGCCTGTTTCAACAGTGGGCGGCTGCTTTCTTCCGGCAGCGTCCAGGCGTGATTGCCGCGGCTCGGTTCGCCGTAGGTCATGCAACCCAGGCAGATGCGCGAGACGTTCAGATCGGTGTTGCCCAGTTTGAGATACTTCATGCTTGCCTCCCATTCACAGCTCAGACAGTAACTGTAGCGCGGATCCCGGAGGGCGGAAATGAAAACGCCCCCGAAGGCGGAGGCGTTTTATCAGGCGCGAGTGGCGAATTACTGCGCCAGCCAGGTTTCGATTTGGCGCTGAATGCCGGCGGCGTCCAGCCCCAGATCGGCGCGCAGTTCTTCCTGGGTGCCCTGTGAGACGAAGCTGTCCGGCAGGCCGAGGTTCAGCACCGGCACCGGACGGCGTTTGGCCATCAGCAGTTCGTTGACGCCGCTGCCGGCGCCGCCCATGATGGCGTTCTCTTCCAGCGTGACCAGCGTTTCATGGCTGGCGGCCAGTTCGAGCACCAGCTGCTCGTCCAGCGGTTTGACGAAGCGCATGTCGACCAGCGTGGCGTTGAGCGCTTCCGCCGCCGCAGCGGCCTCCGGCAGCAGGGTGCCGAAGTTGAGAATGGCGATCTTTTCCCCCTGGCGGCGCACCACGCCTTTGCCGATCGGCAGCAGGCTGAGCGGCTCCAGCGCAGCGCCGGTGCCGGTGCCGCGCGGATAGCGCACGGCGCTCGGGCCGTCGTTGTAGTGATAGCCGGTATACAGCATCTGGCGGCATTCGTTTTCGTCGCTCGGCGTCATGATCACCATGGTCGGGATGCAGCGCATGAACGACAGATCGAACGCCCCCTGGTGGGTCTGGCCGTCGGCGCCGACGATGCCGCCGCGATCGATGGCGAACATCACCGGCAGGTTTTGGATCGCCACGTCATGGATCAGCTGATCGTAGGCGCGTTGCAGGAAGGTGGAATAGATCGCCACCACCGGCTTGTAGCCGCCGATCGCCAGCCCGGCGGCGAAGGTGACCGCGTGCTGCTCGGCGATTGCCACATCGAAATATTGCTGCGGATAGTCGCGGGAGAACTGCACCATGCCGGAGCCTTCGCGCATGGCCGGCGTGATTGCCATCAGTGAGCTGTCTTTGGCGGCGGTTTCACACAGCCAGTCGCCGAAGATTTTCGAATAGGTCGGCAGACCGCCGGCGCTTTTCGGCAGCGTGCCGCTGGCGGGATCGAACTTCGGCACCGCGTGGAAGCTGATCGGATCCTTCTCCGCCGGCGCGTAACCGCGGCCTTTCTTGGTCATGATGTGCAACAGCTGCGGGCCTTTCAGATCGCGCATGTTTTTCAACGTGGCGACCAGGCCTTGTACGTCGTGCCCGTCTACCGGGCCGATGTAGTTGAAGCCCAGCTCTTCGAACAGCGTACCCGGCACCACCATGCCTTTCAGGTGCTCTTCGGTGCGTTTCACCAGCTCCTTGATCGGCGGCACGCCGGCCAGCACTTTTTTGCCGCCTTCGCGCAGGGTGGAGTAAAGCTTGCCGGACAGCAGCTGTGCCAGATGGTTGTTCAGCGCGCCGACGTTTTCCGAGATCGACATCTCGTTGTCGTTCAGCACCACCAGCATGTCCGGATTGATGTCGCCGGCGTGGTTCATCGCTTCGAACGCCATGCCGGCGGTGATGGCGCCATCGCCGATCACGCACACTGTACGGCGGCCTTTGCCTTCACGCTCTGCCGCCACCGCCATGCCGAGGCCGGCGCTGATCGAGGTTGACGAATGGCCGACCGACAGCACGTCGTATTCGCTTTCGGCGCGCCACGGGAAGGGGTGCAACCCGTTCTTTTGCCGGATAGTGGCGATCCGGTCGCGGCGGCCGGTCAGGATTTTGTGCGGGTAGGCCTGGTGGCCGACGTCCCACACCAGATGATCGAACGGCGTGTTGTAGACGAAATGCAACGCCACCGTCAGTTCGACGGTACCCAGCCCGGAGGCAAAGTGGCCGCTGGAGCGACTGACGCTGTTCAGCAGATATTGCCGCAGCTCATCGCACAGCTTCGGCAAGCTCTCTTTGGGCAGTGAGCGGAGTTCCTCGGGGTTTTCCGCTAGCGCCAGGGTTGGGTATTTGGCTATATCAAGACTCATTCGATACTCATATCAGAGGAGTTAACGTCACACGTTAATTGTCGCGTTCAATAATGAAGCTGGCTAACGCTCGCAATGGCGCTGTGTTATAAGATTGCGCTGCCAAAGTGTCTAATGCAGCTAATGCTTCCTGATAGAGATCCCACGCTTTTGCTTTCGCGCTGTCAAGCCCGAGTAACGCCGGGTAGGTACTCTTTCCGTGTTGTTGGTCCGCTCCCTGGCGCTTGCCGATCTTTTCAGTCTCGCCGACAACGTCCAAAATGTCATCCTGCACCTGGAACGCCAGGCCGACCGCAGCGGCGTAACGATCCAACTGCGGCAGCGCCGCTCGTCCTGCTTCGCCGGCGCTCAGCGCGCCCAGACGCACTGCGGCGCGGATCAACGCACCGGTTTTGTGGCGGTGGATCTGCTCCAGCGCCTGCAGATCGACACGCTTGCCTTCGGCCTCCAGATCCAGCGATTGGCCGCCGCACATGCCGGCGACGCCGCTGGCTGCCGCCAGTTCGGAGACCATCGCCAGCCGATCGCGCAGCGCCACGTCGGGCATTTCGGCATCGGCCAGGATCGAAAACGCCAGCGTTTGCAGCGCATCGCCGGCCAGGATCGCGTTGGCTTCGCCGAATTTAATGTGGCAGGTCGGCTGGCCGCGGCGCAGATCGTCGTCGTCCATCGCCGGCAGATCGTCGTGGATCAGCGAGTAGGCGTGAATGCATTCCACCGCCGCCGCCGGCGCGTCCAGGTTGGTCAGCGATACGCCGAACATCTGGCCGGTGGTGTACACCAGGAACGGGCGCAGGCGCTTGCCGCCCAGTAAGGCGCCATGACGCATCGCCGCCACCATGTTGCCGTTGTTGAACGGCAGCGGGGCGATGAAATCCAGCAGCGCGCGATCGGCGCGCCGGCGGAAAATCTGCAGTTGATCGGCAAAAGCGGCCGATGGGACGATCTCAGACATGTCGGTTACTCGGTATCCGGTGTGAAAGGCGCCAACGCCGCGTCGTCGGCGCTGTCGTTAAGGAGGATTTGCACACGCTGTTCCGCCTGTTGCAGTTTCTGCTGGCCTTGACGCGCCAGCTGCACGCCGCGTTCGAATTCGTTCAGCGCGTCTTCCAGCGGCAGTTCGCCCGACTCCAGACGCGTCACGATGCTTTCCAGCTCGCCGAGGGCGCTTTCAAAGCTGGCTGTTTGCTCTGTACTGGCTGATTGTGCTGGTTTTTTCGGCATAATTTTCTTTTTACGTCATCATGTGAACCGTGGCGCCAGAGCCTATCCTAGCGGATCTTGATTAGCAAATCATGGCGCTCATGTGTGGTTTTGTGCGCAGAGCACGGCGATATGGTGATATACTCCGCGCCGTAATTCTTATCTGACAACAAAGACCGCCATGAAGTTTATCATTAAATTGTTCCCGGAAATCACCATCAAGAGCCAATCTGTGCGCTTGCGCTTTATCAAGATTCTCTCGACCAATATTCGCAACGTCCTGAAGCAGTATGATGAAACGCTGGCGGTCGTCCGTCACTGGGATCATATCGAAGTTCGCGCCAAAGATGAAAACCAGCGGCCGGTCATCGCCGACGCGCTGACGCGCATTCCCGGCATCCACCATATTCTGGAAGTGGAAGATCGCGCTTATACCGATATCCACCACATCTTCGAGCAGACGCTGGAAGCCTACCGCGCCCAGCTGGAAGGCAAAACCTTCTGCGTGCGCGTCAAGCGCCGCGGCAAGCAGGCGTTCAACTCGCAGGACGTGGAGCGCTACGTCGGCGGCGGTCTGAACCAGCATATCGACAGCGCGCGCGTTAACCTGACCCGCCCGCAGGTCACGGTAAACCTCGAGATCGAAGACGACAAGCTGATGCTGGTTAAACGCCGCCTCGAAGGCATCGGCGGTTACCCGGTCGGCACTCAGGAAGACGTGATGTCGCTGATTTCCGGCGGTTTCGACTCGGGCGTGTCCAGCTATATGCTGATGCGTCGCGGCTGCCGCGTGCACTTCTGCTTCTTTAACCTGGGCGGCGCCGCGCATGAGATTGGCGTGAAGCAGGTGGCGCACTATCTGTGGAACCGTTTCGCCAGCTCGCACAAGGTGCGCTTCGTCGCTATCGACTTCGAGCCGGTGGTGGGCGAGATCCTGGAGAAAGTCGACGACGGCCAGATGGGCGTGGTGCTCAAGCGCATGATGGTGCGCGCCGCTTCGCAAGTGGCCGAACGCTACGGCGTGCAGGCGCTGGTAACCGGTGAAGCGCTGGGGCAGGTGTCCAGCCAGACGCTGACCAACCTGCGCTTGATCGACAATGCGTCCGATACGCTGATCCTGCGTCCGCTGATCTCGCACGATAAAGAGCACATCATCAAACTGGCGCGTGAAATCGGCACCGAAGACTTCGCCAAAACCATGCCGGAATACTGCGGCGTGATTTCGAAGAGCCCGACGGTAAAAGCCGTCAAGGCCAAGATTGAAGAGGAAGAAAGCCACTTCGATTTCAGCATTCTCGATCGGGTGGTGAGCGAGGCGAAGAACGTCGATATTCGCTCCATCGCCGAGCAGGCGCAGGAGCAGGTGACCGAAGTGGAAACCGTCGCGGCCTTCGGCGCCGACGAGGTGATCCTGGATATCCGTTCCAACGACGAGCAGGAAGAGAAGCCGTTGCAGCTGGAACAGGTTGAAGTGAAAGCGCTGCCGTTCTATAAGCTGAGCACCCAGTTCGGCGATCTGGATCAGAGCAAAACCTATCTGCTGTACTGCGAGCGCGGCGTAATGAGCCGCCTGCAGGCGCTGTACCTGCTGGAGCAGGGCTTCAGCAACGTGAAGGTTTATCGCCCGTAACGCGGGCAGCGGCGTAAATGAGAGGGGCTGAACCGGTGTTCAGCCCTTTTTTTATCGGCAAGCCGCTCAGTCGCGGAAATCGTACATCCCAGGGATCAGCACCAGCTGCGCGGCGATCTCCGCCGCTTTGGCCTTGCCGAGCAGCAGGTCTATCAGCTTCAGTGCAAACTCCATCGCGGTGCCCGGCCCCTGGCTGGTGAGCAGGTTGACGCGCGCGTCGTACACCACGCGGCGCTCCATCCATTTATCCGCCGGTATCCGATCTTTCAAACCTGGGAAACCGGTCATGTTGCCGATCGGGAACAGATCGTGGTGCTGCAACACCAGCGCCGGGGCCGCGCAGATGGCGGCGACGATGTGGCCCTGCAGATGCATCTGCCGCACTTTTTCCACCAGCAGCGGACTGTCGCGGAAGCATTCCGCCCCCTGCAGGCCGCCGGGCAGCACGATGGCGTCGAAAGGCTCATCGACGATCGCCACCAGCGGCGCGTCGGCCAGCAGCTTGACGCCGCGCGAACAAACGATAGTCAGCTCGCCGTCGCCGGCGACGCTGGCGGTAGTGACTTTAACGCCCGCCCGCACCAGCAGATCGATGGTGGTGACGGCTTCGGTTTCTTCGCTACCAGGTGCCAGGCAGACCAGCGCCGATACGCTCATATTCATTTTCCTTTCGTTTAATCAATTCAAACAGCCGCGCATTCTCCGGCAGCGTGAGGCCGTGGCTGCGCGCGCGGCGCAGCAGGTAGCCGGTGATGTAGTCGATCTCGGTATGCCGCTGGCTGCGGATATCCTGCAGCATCGACGAAACGTTGTCGGCGGTGCTGTGGATCACGTCCATCACGTATTGCATCAGGCCTTCGCAGGAGGTGTGGTAACCCTCCATGGCCATCACGCTGGCGACTTCACGACACAGCGCTTCGATCTGCTCCGGGTAGCGCTGCAGATCGCCGTTGCGGCAGCCGTACAGCGCCGTCAGCGGGTTGATCACGCAGTTGACCGCCAGCTTGCGCCAGTTGGCCGAGGCGATGTTGTTGTGCCAGGCGACGTCGGGCAGCGCCTGATGCAGCACTTCCGCCAGGTGGCTGAGGTGCTGGGCGGCCGGTGAGGTGGGGCCGATGTGGGTGATGCCGGTGGCGACGTGGATAATGGTGCTGCCTTCGTGGCGCGCGGCGTGGGTGGTGGTGCCCTGCAAGATGGGCTGGCCGTTCGGCGGCAGCTCTTCCTGAGTGCCCATGCCGTTGTGCAGCAGCAAGATGGCGCAGCGGGGGCTCAGCTTCGGCAACAGCGCGCTGACCGCGCTGGATACCTGCCAGGCTTTCAGCGTCACCAGCAGCAGCTCGCTTTGCGCGAGGTGCTCCGGATCGTTGGTGGGCAAATTGCGATTAAACGAGACGCCTTCCGGCTCTATCACGTTCACGGCGCAAAAAGGCTGCGGCACTCTTAGCCATCCCTGTACATCGTGGCCCTGCTGATACAGCCGGGAGAGCCACAGTTGTCCGAGCGCGCCGCAACCAAGAATGGTTATTTTCATTCAGTCTCCTTGGAAACACGGGAATACCGCTCAATTACCGTGATCTAACTATAGGCTTTATGGCAGCCTGAAGCGCTATCCCTGCGTGCGTTCAGCAGATTTTGTCTGAGGCGGCAAAGCGGTTATCATGCTCGGCATCAAAATCGCCTAAGCTATTAGGCACTCATTCAGGAGGAAGAAGTATGCCATCTTTCGACATCGTTTCCGAAATTGATATGCAGGAAGTGCGTAACGCCGTTGAGAACGCCACCCGCGATCTCGGCACCCGCTGGGATTTTCGCAACGTGCCGGCCAGCTTTGAGCTAAACGAGAAGAATCAAAGCATCAAGGTTGCCACCGAGTCTGATTTTCAGGTGCAGCAGTTGCTCGACATTCTGCGCGAAAAGCTGAGCAAGCGCAGCATCGACGGCGCCGCGCTGGAGATCCCGGAAGAGTTTACCCACAGCGGTAAAACCTACAGCGTGGAAGCCAAGCTGAAGCAGGGGATTGAAACCAGCGTGGCGAAGAAAATCGTCAAGCTGATCAAAGACAGCAAGCTGAAGGTGCAGGCGCAGATCCAGGGCGAAGAAGTGCGGGTGACCGGCAAGTCACGCGACGACTTGCAGAGCGTGATGGCGCTGGTGCGCGGCGGCGATCTGGGCCAGCCGTTCCAGTTCAAGAACTTCCGCGATTAATCTCGACGGGGCCGGCATTGCCGGCCCTGATTTTTTACAGCGAATTGACCAGCGCTTCCAACTGACCGCGATTGGTCTGCTTGGTATCCACCTTGACGTAGGCGCTGCGCTCTTCCGGCACGACGATCGCCTCGGCCACGCCGGGCTGCGCCTTCAGGCGGCTTTCCAGCGCTGAATCCTTCACCGCCAGTTCCGACAGCGTAATGCGCAGGCTGCTGACATACGGCGGCTCTTTCATGGTGCTGCTGACCAGGAACCAGACGGCGGCCAATACCGCGCCGGCGATAAACACCAAGCCTGCCCCCTGCAAACCGTACAGCCAGCCGCCGAGGCTGCCGCCGATCGCCACGCCGATAAACTGGCTGGTGGAGTACACCCCCATCGCGGTGCCCTTGTAGCCGGCCGGCGATTCTTTGCTGATCAGCGAAGGCAGGATGGCTTCCATCACGTTGAAGGCCATAAAGAACAGCTGCACGCCGGCGATGATGCCCCATAGATGAGCGCCGGAGAGCCACAGCAGCACTTCGGCGCAGAACAGCACCGCCACGCAGCCCATAAACACCTGCTTCATGCGGCGATATTTCTCGGCATAGATAATGAACGGCACCACGGCGGCGAACGACACCAGCATGGTCACCAGGTAGACGATCCAGTGTTCGCTGGCCGCCAGCCCGGCTTTTTCCATCGCCAGCGGCAGCGCCACGAAGCTCGACATCAGCAGAATGTGCAGACACATGATGCCGAAGTTGAGTTTCAACAGGCGCGAGTTGCTCAGCACTTTGCGGAAGCTGCCGCGCACGATGCTGGACTCGCGGTTCAGCAGATGGATGTCGGCGGAAGGCACCACTGCCAGGGTGATGACGATGCCGGCCAGCGCCAGCACGGCGATCATCCAGAACAATGCGTGCAAGCCCAAGGCGTGAGTGATGATAGGGCCCAGAACCATGGCGATGGCGAAGGTGATGCCGAAGCTGACGCCGATAAACGCCATCGCTTTGGTGCGGTTCTGTTCGCGGGTCAGATCGGAGAGCAGGGCCATTACCGCGGCGGCGATGGCGCCGGAGCCTTGCAACGCGCGGCCGAGGATCACGCCCCAGATAGAGTCAGTGACGGCGGCGATCACGCTGCCGAGGGCAAAGATCAGCAGGCCGCCGACGATCAGCGGCTTGCGGCCGATGCGATCGGACACCAGGCCGAACGGGATCTGAAACACCGCCTGCGCCAGGCCGTAAATGCCGATGGCGATGCCGATCAGCGCTTCGCTGGCGCCGTTGAGCGCCATGCCGTAGGTGGTCAACACCGGCAATACCATAAACATGCCGAGCATGCGCAGGGAGAACACGGTGCCCAATCCCCAGGTGGCGCGGCGCTCCTGCGGGGTCATTGAATTATCGTTCACATCAAACCTCGGTAAAAACCATGCCATCAGACGTTGAGACAGCGCCTGATGGCATGATTTCTGTAAAGCTGCGTCATTTTAGTGTGCAGGGCAGGGGGGGTAAATCGAATGTTGTTTAACAGATATTACAGTTTGGCCGCTTTTCGGCGTGACAAATAAAATGGGCCGCATACGCGGCCCATTGACAGATGATTTGGCTTACCAAACGTAGGTCACCAGCGCTTCAGGCGCCGCCGTGGCGCTGAAGTCGATCGACATCATCACGCTCAGCGAGGTGATGGCGACGATGGAGAACACGAACAGTTTACGCGCCCAGACGCTGTCGTTTTCGGTTTTGTAACCGCGCAGCGCCATGCCCAGCCACCATACGCTCACCGCCGCAGCGACGATCAGGTATTTGTAGCCGGCGTAGCCCACCAGGGTCAGCATCAGCGTGGCGATCATAAACGCCAGGATGTAGACCGTGATGTGGTTCTTGGCGACGGAAATGCCTTTCACCACCGGCAGCACCGGAATGTTGGCCGCCTGGTAATCTTTAAAGCGGAAGATAGCGATCGCATAAGAATGCGGCATCTGCCACAGGCTAAAGATAGCCAGCAGGATCAACGCGCCGGCGTCGAACTCGTTGGTGACCGCGCAGTAACCGATAACCGGCGGCGCGGCACCCGACAAGCTGCCGATCAGCGTGCCGTAGACCGAGTGGCGCTTCATGTACAGGCTGTAAACGCCGACATAAACCACGAAGCCCATCACCGCCAGCCACATGGCCAGCGGGTTGGCCGCGATATACAGCAACGCGAAGCCCACAATACCCAACGCGGTCGCATAAACCAGGGTGACACTCGGCGCGATCAGGCCTTTTACCAGCACCCGATTCTTCGTTCTCTCCATCTTCTTGTCGATGTCGCGGTCGATGTAGTTGTTAAACACACAGCCCGACGCGACCACCAACGAGACACCCACCAGGGTGGCGAGAAACAGGGGATAGTCGATGCTCCCTTTGGAAGCGAGCAGGAATCCCCCAACGACAGAAATTAAATTGCCGAAAATAATTCCTGGTTTAGTGACTTGCAGGTATTGCTTAATCATCACGTGCAGCTCAGCTCTTAATCGACCATCATATTGATGTTGAGGTTGTACATAATCCAGAGTGAACCTACAACAACGATACCGATGATCATAGCGGTGAACAGCAATGCCACCAGGTTCCAGCGCTCTTCCGATGAGGTGTTCATGTGCAGGAAGTAAACCAGGTGAACAATCACCTGGATAACCGCCATACCGACAACAACCGCCAGGATGGTGGAATGAGAGGCAGTGCCGTTCATTACCATCGCAAATGGAATTACCGTCAGGATGATCGACAGGATAAAGCCGATCAGGTATGACTTCACGCTGCCGTGGCTTGCGCCGCCGTGAGAGGTTTCATGGGATGAATGGCTCATTACATAACCCCCAGCAGGTAGACAACGGTAAATACGCAGATCCAGACCACGTCCAGGAAGTGCCAGAACAGGCTCAGGCACATCAGGCGGGTTTTGTTGGTCGCGGTCAGGCCGAACTTGCTCACCTGAATCATCAGCACGATGATCCAAATTAGGCCGGAAGTCACGTGCAGACCGTGGGTGCCGACCAGCGCGAAGAAGCTGGACAGGAACGCGCTGCGATCCGGACCGAAGCCTTCGGCGATCAGGTGATGGAATTCATAGATTTCCATCGCCACGAAGCCCAGACCGAACAGGAAGGTCAGGAACAGCCAGGTGTTTACACCGCCAACTTTACCCTTGTTCATGGCGATCATCGCCATGCCGTAGGTGATGGAGCTGAATAACAGCAGGAAAGTTTCGACCAAGACAAACTTCAGGTCGAAGATGTCTTTGCCAGAGGGACCGCCGGCGGTCCCGTTCACCAGGACCGCATAAGTCGCGAACAAGCTCGCAAACAAAATACAGTCGCTCATCAGGTAGATCCAGAATCCGAAGACCTTGGTCTCACCCGCATCGTGGTGCCCATGCTCTGCATGGGCTGCGTTATGATTGGTCAGAGTTTCAGTTGACATGGTTCACGCCTGCTTTACGGATTTGTTCGTAGTGTTGGTTCTCAATGCGCTCGATTTCATCAACCTGCACATAGTAGTCAACATCGTGATCGAAGCTCTTGCCGATCCAGACGACGATCATACCGATGAAACCGGCCAGAGCCATCCACCAGATTTCCCAAATCATTGCGAAACCGAATACCAGGCTGAAGAAGGCGATGATAACGCCGGCGCCGGTGTTCTTAGGCATATGAATCGGTTCGTACTTAGCCGGTTTCTTATAGGCTTCGCCTTTTTCTTTCATGTCCCAGAATTCATCACGGTCATGAATCTGCGGCACTACGGCAAAGTTATAGAACGGCGGTGGAGAAGACGTTGACCACTCCAGAGTACGAGCGCCCCATGGGTCACCGGTCAGATCGCGGTTCTGTTCGCGGTCACGGATACTGACGAAGATCTGGGTCAGCTGGCACAAGATGCCGCAGGCGATCAGCGCCGCACCGCCGGCTGCAACCAGCAGCAGAGGGTGGAACTCAGGGTTGATGTTCTGGCTGATACGACGGGTCATGCCCATAAAGCCCAATGCGTACAGCGGCATGAAGGCGGTGAAGAAGCCGATGATCCAGAACCAGAACGCGCGGATGCCCCATTTTTCGTTCAGCGTGAAGCCGAAGGATTTCGGGAACCAGTAGGTCAGGCCCGCGAAGCAACCGAACACCACGCCGCCGATGATGACGTTGTGGAAGTGCGCGATCAGGAACAGGCTGTTGTGCAGCACGAAGTTCGCGCCCGGCACCGCCAGCAGAACGCCGGTCATACCACCCACGGAGAAGGTGATGATGAAGCCAACGGTCCACAGCATTGCGGAGTTGAGCTTGATGCGGCCCTGATACATGGTGAACAGCCAGTTGAAGATTTTCACCCCGGTCGGGATGGAAATGATCATGGTGGCGATACCGAAGAAGGCGTTAACGTTCGCGCCGGACCCCATGGTGAAGAAGTGGTGCAGCCATACGATGAACGACAGAACGGTGATCGCGATGGTTGCCCATACCAGTGAGGTATAGCCGAACAGGCGTTTTCTGGAGAAGGTTGCGGTGACTTCGGAGAACACGCCGAACACCGGCAGAACCAGAATGTACACCTCTGGGTGACCCCAGGCCCAAATCAGGTTGATGTACATCATCATGTTGCCGCCCATATCATTGGTGAAGAAATGGGTGCCCAGATAGCGATCCAGGGTCAGCAGCGCGATGGTGACGGTCAGAATTGGGAAAGAAACGATGATCAGGACGTTGGTACACAGCGCCGCCCAGGTGAACACCGGCATCTTCATCATAGGCATGCCAGGGGCACGCATCTTCAGAATGGTGGCGAAGAAGTTCACGCCGGTCAGCAGGGTACCCAGACCGGAAATCTGCAGACTCCAGATCCAGTAATCGACCCCGACGCCAGGACTGTACTCTTTACCCGACAGCGGCGGATACGCCAGCCAACCGGTCTGAGCGAATTCACCGACCCCCAGGGAGATGTTGATCAGCACAACGCCCACCACGAAGAACCAGAAGCTCAAGGAGTTCAGGAACGGGAAGGCGACGTCGCGCGCGCCGATTTGCAGCGGCACCACGACGTTCATCAGGCCGACCACGAAAGGCATCGCCATGAAGAAGATCATGATAACGCCGTGCGCGGTGAAGATCTGGTCGTAGTGGTGCGGCGGCAGGAATCCGGCTTCGCCGGCGGACGCCAACGCCTGCTGGCTACGCATCATGATGGCGTCGGCGAAGCCGCGCAGCAGCATGACCATCGCCACGACGATATACATGATACCAATTTTTTTATGGTCGACCGAAGTCAGCCATTCGCTCCACAGCCACTTCCATTTGCCGAAATAGGTCAGCAGCGCCAGCACTGCCAGGCCCCCGACGATAATTGCGGCTACGGTGACCATGATGATCGGTTCGTGGTACGGAACCGCATCAAGTGTTAATTTTCCCAACATCAGTTATTCCTCGGCTCCGGCGTGAGCAGCATGTTCACCCATGTCCATACCTTGGCTCATGTCCATGCCTTCGTGCGCGCCAGCGCCCTTGTGCATATCCATGTCGCCCATGAATTTGGCAATTGTTTCTTTGAACAAATTCGGTTTGACAGCGGCAAAGTACTCGACCGGGTTGTTTTCACTCGGCTCTGCCAGTTTGTTAAAGTCGTCGGTGGTGTTCAGGTTTTTAGGCGATGCCTTCACCTTGGCCACCCACTGATCGAAGTCGCCTTCGGTCGGGGTAACGATCGCGGTGAATTTCATACCGGAGAAGCCTGCGCCGCTGTAGCTGCTGGAGATGCCCTTGTAGGCACCGGCTTCGTTGCCGATCAGGTGCAGTTTGGTCTGCATGCCGGCCATCGCATAAATCTGTCCACCCAACTGCGGGATAAAGAACGAGTTCATTACCGAGTTAGAGGTGATCTTGAATTCGACTGGAACATCTTTCGGGAAAGCCAGCTCATTAACGGTCGCAATGCCTTGTTCCGGATAGATGAACAGCCATTTCCAGTCGAGCGACACCACTTCGATCGTCATCGGCTTCTTGTCGGTGACAATCGGCTTGAACGGGTCGAGTTCGTGGGTAGTCTTCCAGGTAATGGTGCCAAGGATGGCGATGATAATGATAGGAATGGTCCAGACGACCGCTTCGATCTTGTTGGAGTGGGCCCAGTTCGGACTGTACTTGGCGTCTTTGTTGGAAGCGCGATACTTCCAGGCAAAGGCGAACGCCATGAAGATAACTGGCACCACCACGATCAACATCAACGCGATTGCAGTGATAATCAGTGTCCGTTGCTCAACACCAATTGCTCCTTTGGGATTCATCAAAACCATATCGCAGCCACTGAGCAATACAGTGCCTGCAATTAATGACAGCATCCCAATACTTTTATTGTATTTCTTAAGTCTCATCTAACGACCTCAATAACAAAGGCTCAATTGTCGTTTCATGTGTGCGGGCATTTTACGGGAAGGTTGCAGTACTGTAAACATGCTTAAGGGAGTGTCAGCGGCTTGTTGACACTTTCTGTTAAGGGGGTCACAGATGTAACCCTGCGTGACAATTTACCAATGACAACAACGCGTTGGCACGCTGAATCGTGACGAGCAGTCCGTATGTTAAGGAAAACTAAAGGTATGATGAATCTGGCGAAGAAATGCGCGGCGGGGAAATACGCAGAAAAGGTTTATTTAATGTAAAATAATTGTGTCTTAAAGGTGAATTTAATTTTATTTCCGAGCGCCGCAGTCGGATAAAAAAATAATTTTCTCGCTGATTATCTTTTTTTAACGAAATAAATACACCCCCGGATCGCTTTTTTTTCGGCCGGCAAAATCGCCGGCCGGTCGGGTTACGCCAAACGAGCGCGGCGCAGCGCCAGATAATCCAGCATGCTGCCCATCGCGACGCCGAGCAGGCTCAATGCGGCGCCGATCTGCAGCAGCCGGTCGGCCAACAGCGGCGCCTGCGTCCAGTCGAGCGCATTGGCGATCAGCAGCAGCAACCACAGCCCCAGCAGCGAGCAGCCCAGCGTCAGCAGGCGCAGCGCCCAGCGGTAAGCCTGGGTAAACGCGGTGCGCGGCATAAAATCGCCATGCTGCTGGGTGTGTTCCAGCGTCTGGCGGCAGACGCCGAGCAACAGCAAGCCCGGCAGCGCGGCGGCGATCGAGAACAGATAGAACAGCGGCCAACCATGGGCTTCGACGAACCAGCCGGCGATCGGCCCGACATAAACGCGACCCACGGCGGACAGCGCCGACAGCAGCGCGAACTGGGTGGCGGAGAACGAACGGTTGCACAGCGTCATCAGCAGCGCGACGAAGGCCGCGGTGCCCATGCCGCCGCACAGGTTTTCAAGGAAGATGGCGCTGCCCATGGTGAGCAGGTTCTTGTCGGTCACCGCCAGAATCCAATAGCCGAGATTGGATACCGCCTGCAGGACGCCGAACAGCATCAGGGCGCGGAACAGGGTGAGACGCTGCATCAGCACGCCGCCGAACAGAGCGCCGACGATGGTGGCGAACAGCCCGAGGGTTTTGTTCACCAGCCCCACTTCGCCGGCGTCGAATCCCACGCCGCGGATCAGGAAGGTGGTGCTCAGGCTGCCGGCGAAGGCGTCGCCCATTTTGTACATCACGATCAGTAGCAGGATCAGCCAGGCGTTGTTGCGGCCGAAGAAATCGCGCAGCGGCGCGACGACCGCCTGTTCCATGGTGCGCGGCGCCGGGATGCTTTCATCCGGTTCCGGCGCCATCAGCGTGGCAGCCACGCCGATCAGCATCAATCCGGCCATCAGCCAGTAGGTGGCTTGCCAGCCGAAATAGCGATCCGCCAGCCACAGCGCCAGGCCGCCGGAAACCAGCATCGCCAGCCGATAACCCAGCACCGATATCGCCGCGCCCGCGCCGCGTTCTTCGGCTTTCAGCAGGTCGGTTTTATAGGCGTCGAACACGATATCTTGCGAGGCGGAGCAGAACGCCACCAGCACCGCCAACGCCGCCAGCCACCACAGGTGCTGCGCGGGTTGCATAAAGCCCATCGCCACGATCGCCGCCACCAGCAGCAGCTGGCTGATCAGCAGCCAACCGCGCCGCCGCCCGAGGAACGGCGGGGTATAGCGATCCATGAAGGGCGACCAGAGGAATTTGAAGACGTAAGCCTGGCCCACCAGCGAGAAGATGCCGATGGTTTTCAGATCGATGTTTTCGACGGTCATCCAGGCTTGCAGCGTGCCGGAGGTCAGTGCCAGCGGCAGACCCGACGCGAAGCCCAGCAGCAGCAGAATGGCGGAGTTACGCTGGGTGAAGATGTTCAGATAGTGTTTCGACATGAGTTCCCTGTCTGCGCCGCCCGATCCGCCGGGCGGCGCCAGGCGCGCCGATTAGCGCGCGTTTTGCTTGATAAAGTCGTTGACGCTGGTGTCCTGCGCCATGTCGGCGATCACGTCGCCCAGCACGGAGTTGACGGCGTCGGTGATCTTGTCGTTGGTCGCCGTGAAGGCGCCCTGCACGTTATAGGTCGAGCGGTAGTTTTTCACCTGCTTGTTGCCGTTCTTCGCCTGGGCGATGATCGAGATGTCGGCTTTGGTGGTGATGTTGTAGCGCAGGTTGCCTTCGGATACGTCCGCGTACAGATTATTGACGACCACCTGCAGCGCGACCGGGCCGTCGGCGCCAATCATGTAACCGCGGGCGCCCATTTGTTTCTCCAGCACTTCCTGCAGCAGGAAACGCAGATCGCGCGACGGCGTCAGCGTGACCAGTTGGCCGTCGCGGTTTACCTTGGCCAGCGCCTGATCGGTGCGCTGATCCGCGCCGTTGATGCTGATGGTGATGCCCTGCAGGGTCGGATCCTGCTGCGGCAGAACGATTTTCGGCGTGACGTTCAGGGTGTTGCTGCTGGTCGCGCAGCCGGCCAGCAGCAGGGCGGTCAGCAAAGGAAGACAAAGTTTCTTTAACATGTTTTCTGTCTCATTCTCGATGGATTTAGCAATAATCAGAGCGGGATAGCCGACAACGAATTGCCGACATCATAGCATCGCCGCCGTGCGGTGGAAGCGCGGAAGGCGCCTGAGTGACAAATTTTTACCTGCCGTTGATAAAAACACGCTTTTTTGGCCCGCTCAATCGGATAATCCCCCAAGCGGCGGGGATGACGCTCATCCTCTGACCGCAGAAAAGAGAAATTTGTCCAGGCGATGGTCTAAACGGGGGAAAACCGGCTAATATTGAACTAGATGGGCACGGTCCTCTGCCGGTGTTGTAAGGAGATCCTATGATTCGCGAGCAAATAGAAGCAAAGTTAAGGGCGGCGTTTGAGCCCGCGTATCTGGAAGTCGTTGATGAAAGCTATCGTCATAACGTTCCGGCGGGTTCAGAAAGTCATTTCAAAGTGGTATTGGTCAGCGATCGCTTCGTCGGCGAACGGTTTTTGACGCGTCACCGCTCCATCTACGGGGTATTGTCGGAAGAGTTGGCCGATGGCGTACACGCGCTGGCGCTGCACACCTATACGCTCAAAGAGTGGGAAGGGTTGCAGGATACCGTGCCGGCCTCGCCGCCGTGCCGCGGCGCCGGGACGCTGGCCTGAGGGGGAAATTTTCAGGTATCAGTGGAACTTTGCCCTCGAATTAGGGTATTACTACTGACGAATTTTGAAACGGCCTGCGGGCCGTTTCTGTTTTTGACGACGACACGGCCGATGCGCAATATGGCCAACGTTCGGTCTGTTTTGGCGGCCTTTTGGCGATCGAATCGACAAAAGTGTGATTTTTAGCGCGCCTGCGCCGCCTAGCTTTCCTCGACTCGCCATGCATGCGCCGCTATAATGTCGCGTCTTATTTTTCCGGAATGGTTTCGGGACGCTTCTGTCATCAGGGAACTCGGTTCTTATTTGTAGCCGTCCTGGTTCTTGGAACGGAGTTGACCGAGCACTGTGATTTTTTTGAGGTAACAAGATGCAAGTTTCAGTAGAAACCACTCAAGGCCTTGGGCGCCGTCTCTCTATTACTGTACCGGCTGATACTATCAAGCAGGCGGTGAAGAAAGAGCTGATCAACGCAGCGAAAAGCGTGCGTATCGACGGCTTCCGCAAAGGCAAAGTGCCGATGAACATCGTGGAACAGCGTTACGGCGCCTCTGTTCGTCAGGACGTGCTGGGCGAAGCGATGCAGCGCAGCTTCGTTGACGCGATCATCAAAGAAAAGATTAATCCGGCCGGCGCACCAAACTACGTGCCGGGCGAGTACAAAGAAGGTGAAGACTTCACTTTCGCCGTTGAATTCGAAGTGTATCCAGAAGTTGAGCTGAAAGGCCTGGAAAACATCGAAGTTGAAAAACCAGTAGTGGAAGTGAACGACGAAGACGTCGACGCGATGCTGGACACTCTGCGCAAGCAGCAGGCGACCTGGAAAGAAACCGATCGCGCGGCGGAAGCTGAAGATCGCGTGACCGTTGACTTCACCGGTTCTATCGACGGTGAAGAGTTCGAAGGCGGCAAAGCGTCCGACTTCGTGCTGGCAATGGGCCAGGGCCGCATGATCCCAGGCTTCGAAGAAGGTCTGGTCGGTCACAAAGCGGGCGAAGAGTTCTCCATCGACGTGAACTTCCCGGAAGACTACCACGCGGAAAACCTGAAGGGCAAAGCGGCCAAATTCGCTATCGTGCTGAAGAAAGTTGAAGAGCGCGAGCTGCCTGAACTGACCGAAGAGTTCATCAAGCGTTTCGGCGTGGCGGACGGTTCCGTTGCCGGTCTGCGCACCGAAGTTCGCAAGAACATGGAGCGCGAGCTGAAAGGCGCCGTGCGTAACCGCATCAAGTCTCAGGCGATCGAAGGCCTGGTGAGCGCGAACGAAATCGACGTGCCTGCTGCGCTGATCGACGGCGAAATCGACGTGCTGCGTCGTCAGGCTGCACAGCGTTTCGGCGGCAACGAGAAGCAAGCGCTGGAACTGCCACGCGAGCTGTTCGAAGAGCAAGCCAAACGCCGCGTAGTGGTTGGCCTGCTGCTGGGCGAAGTGATCAGCACCAACGATCTGAAAGCTGACGAAGACCGCGTGAAGACGCTGATCGAAGAAATGGCCTCCGCCTACGAAGATCCGAGCGAAGTCATTGAGTTCTACAGCAAAAACAAAGAGCTGATGAACAACATGCGCAACGTGGCTCTGGAAGAGCAAGCGGTTGAAGCCCTGCTGGCAAAAGCGAAAGTGACTGAAAAAGCCACTACCTTCAGCGAGCTGATGAACCAAACTCAACAGGCGTAATGCCTGCGTGCCGGGCGCGATGAACGGCGCCCCCGGTTTCGCCTGGCGAACCGGCGCACGATGAAAAAGCCCGCAACCTCAGGTTGCGGGCTTTTCTTTTTGCCACGTTGCTGATTAATCTCAGGTTAAGCGGGGCAATATGCACTATATTTACCCTGTTGCCTGGGGAACTGGCTGGCATGATAACGGTCAGAATAACGGCATCGTTTCCGGCGCGCGGAGAAAATCGGCCTCTGGGCTTGAAATCGCGCCGGGCTCCCCCAATCTGTAAAGAATAATTCTGGGGCTGTTTGCCAAAGTGCGCGGGATGAAATAACCGTCGGGTACGTGTGGCGCGGGTCGAATGCTTGAGCATAGTCATCATGGCCGTTCTCAAGTAGAATCGGCGTATTAGGGTGACACCCTGGCCGCCAAGGCAATTTCTATTAGGAGACGGTAATGTCATACAGTGGCGAACGAGATCAATTTGCACCGAACATGGCGCTGGTGCCGATGGTGGTAGAGCAGACTTCACGCGGGGAGCGTTCTTACGACATCTATTCCCGCCTGCTGAAAGAGCGCATCATTTTCCTGACCGGCCAGGTGGAAGATCACATGGCCAACCTGATCGTGGCGCAAATGCTGTTCCTCGAAGCGGAAAGCCCGGAAAAAGACATTTTCCTCTACATCAACTCGCCGGGCGGGGTGATCACCGCGGGCATGTCGATTTACGACACCATGAAGTTCATCAAGCCGGACGTCAGCACCATCTGTATGGGGCAGGCGTGCTCGATGGGCTCCTTCCTGCTGACCGCGGGCGCCAAAGGCAAACGTTTCTGCCTGCCGAACTCGCGCGTGATGATTCACCAGCCGCTGGGCGGCTACCAGGGCCAGGCGACGGACATCGAAATCCACGCGCGTGAAATCCTCAAGGTGAAAGCGCGCATGAATGAACTGATGGCCGAGCATACCGGCCAGCCGCTGGAGCAGATCGAGCGCGATACCGAGCGCGATCGCTTTATGACCGCGGAAGAAGCCGTGGAATACGGCCTGGTTGACGGCATTCTGACACACCGCAGCTAGAACCACGCGGCGCCGATGGACTATAGTAATCAGAGTGGGCAGGGGCTCGCTCTGTTGTAGCCCCCCGGCGTTCCCGATATGAGTTTGGGCGCACTGCCGCCGTGATTTTCCTGCGGGACAAGACTAAAGAAGAGGTTTGACTGATGACAGATAAGCGCAAAGACGGTTCAGGAAAGCTGCTGTACTGCTCTTTTTGCGGCAAAAGCCAGCATGAAGTGCGTAAGCTGATTGCCGGGCCGTCAGTGTATATCTGCGATGAATGTGTCGATCTGTGTAACGACATTATTCGCGAAGAGATTAAAGAAGTTGCCCCGCATCGTGAGCGCAGTGCGCTGCCGACGCCGCACGAAATCCGCCACCACCTGGATGACTATGTCATCGGTCAGGAGCAGGCGAAGAAAGTGCTGGCGGTTGCGGTGTACAACCACTACAAACGCCTGCGCAACGGCGATACCAGCAACGGTATCGAGTTGGGCAAGAGCAACATCTTGCTGATTGGCCCAACCGGTAGCGGCAAGACTCTGCTGGCGGAAACGCTGGCGCGCTTCCTGGACGTGCCGTTCACCATGGCCGACGCCACCACGCTGACCGAAGCCGGTTACGTGGGCGAGGACGTGGAAAATATTATCCAGAAGCTGTTGCAAAAATGTGACTATGACGTGCAGAAAGCGCAGCGCGGCATCGTTTATATCGATGAAATCGATAAGATTTCCCGCAAGTCCGACAACCCGTCTATCACGCGTGACGTTTCGGGTGAAGGCGTGCAGCAGGCGCTGCTGAAGCTGATTGAAGGCACCATCGCCGCGGTTCCGCCGCAGGGTGGGCGCAAGCATCCGCAGCAGGAGTTCCTGCAGGTCGATACCTCCAAGATCCTGTTTATCTGCGGCGGCGCATTTGCCGGCCTGGATAAGGTGATCGGTCAGCGCGTCAACACCGGCTCCGGCATCGGCTTCGGCGCGACCGTCAAGGGCGAGTCCGAGAAGGCCACCGAAGGCGAACTGTTGCTGCAGGCCGAACCGGAAGACCTGATCAAGTTCGGTCTGATCCCTGAGTTCATCGGCCGTCTGCCGGTGGTGGCGACCCTGAGCGAGCTGAGCGAAGACGCGCTGATTCAGATCCTGAAAGAGCCGAAGAACGCTCTGACCAAGCAGTATCAGGCGCTGTTCAACCTGGAAGGCGTGGAGCTGGAGTTCCGTGACGAAGCGCTGAACGCCATCGCCAAGAAAGCCATGGCGCGCAAAACCGGCGCCCGCGGCCTGCGTTCCATCGTGGAAGGCGCGCTGCTCGATACCATGTACGATCTGCCGTCGATGGACAGCGTGGATAAAGTGGTGATCGACGAGTCGGTGATCGCCGGTCAATCCAAACCGCTGCTGATTTACGGCAAGCCGGAAGCCCAGGCATCTGGCGAATAATTAGCCAGTTAAACCAGCGCGTTATCAGCAAAATGGGGGATTTCATCCCCCATTTCTTTTTCCTGCATTCTTGCCGTTGAATGTAAGAGATTCATCCCCATATACTCATTAACCAGATTTTATGAAACGTTAGATGCTTGCGTCTCATGAGATTCCCCCTCAACCTGGCGGAAATTAAACTAAGAGAGAGCTCTATGAACCCTGAGCGTTCCGAACGCATTGAAATCCCCGTTTTGCCATTGCGCGACGTGGTGGTTTATCCGCACATGGTGATCCCGTTATTTGTTGGCCGGGAAAAATCGATTCGGTGCCTCGAAGCCGCAATGGATCACGATAAGAAGATCATGCTGGTGGCACAGAAAGAGGCCTCAACGGATGAACCTGGCATTAACGACTTGTTCTCGGTTGGCACCGTAGCGTCGATCCTGCAGATGCTGAAGCTGCCGGACGGCACGGTAAAAGTGCTGGTCGAGGGGCTGCAGCGCGCACGCATCACTACGCTGTCCGACAGCGGTGAGCATTTTGCCGCGCAGGCGGAATACCTTGAATCGCCGGCTATCGACGAGCGCGAGCAGGAAGTGCTGGTGCGCACCGCGATCAATCAGTTTGAAGGCTATATCAAACTGAACAAAAAAATCCCGCCGGAGGTGCTGACGTCACTGAACAGCATCGACGACGCCGCGCGCCTGGCGGACACCATCGCCGCCCACATGCCGCTGAAACTCAGCGACAAACAGTCGGTGCTCGAGATGTCCGACATCACCGAGCGTCTGGAATACCTGATGGCGATGATGGAGTCGGAGATCGACCTGCTGCAGGTTGAGAAACGCATCCGCAACCGCGTCAAGAAGCAGATGGAGAAGAGCCAGCGCGAGTACTATCTGAATGAGCAGATGAAGGCGATTCAGAAAGAACTGGGCGAGATGGACGACGCGCCGGACGAGCACGAAGCGCTGAAGCGCAAGATCGATGCGGCGAAAATGCCGAAAGAGGCGCGCGAGAAAACCGAAGCGGAACTGCAAAAGCTGAAGATGATGTCGCCGATGTCGGCGGAAGCGACCGTGGTACGCGGCTACATCGACTGGATGCTTCAGGTGCCGTGGAACGCGCGCAGCAAGGTGAAAAAAGACCTGGTCAAGGCGCAGGAAGTGCTCGATACCGATCACTACGGCCTGGAGCGCGTCAAGGATCGCATCCTCGAGTACCTCGCAGTGCAGAGCCGCGTCAGCAAAATCAAAGGGCCTATCCTGTGTCTGGTTGGGCCGCCGGGCGTGGGTAAAACCTCGCTGGGGCAGTCGATCGCCAAAGCGACCGGGCGCCAGTACGTGCGCATGGCGTTGGGCGGCGTGCGTGACGAAGCGGAAATCCGCGGTCACCGCCGTACCTACATCGGATCGATGCCGGGCAAACTGATCCAGAAAATGGCCAAGGTTGGGGTGAAGAACCCGCTGTTCCTGCTGGATGAGATCGACAAGATGTCTTCCGACATGCGCGGCGATCCGGCTTCCGCTCTGCTGGAGGTGCTGGATCCGGAACAGAACGTGGCGTTCAACGACCACTACCTGGAAGTGGATTACGATCTGTCCGACGTGATGTTCGTCGCCACTTCCAACTCGATGAACATCCCTGCGCCGCTGCTGGACCGTATGGAAGTGATCCGTCTGTCGGGTTATACCGAGGACGAAAAGCTCAACATCGCCAAACAGCACCTGCTGCCGAAGCAGCTTGAGCGCAACGCGCTGAAAAAAGGCGAGCTGACGGTCGACGACAGCGCCATCATCGGCATCATTCGCTTCTACACCCGCGAAGCCGGGGTGCGCAGCCTGGAGCGTGAAATCTCCAAACTGTGCCGTAAAGCGGTGAAAACGCTGCTGATGGACAAGAAGCGCAAGCACATCGAGATCAACGGCGACAACCTGAAGGACTACCTGGGCGTGCAGCGCGTCGATTACGGCCGTGCGGATACCGAAAACCGCGTGGGCGAAGTCACCGGGCTGGCGTGGACGGAAGTGGGCGGCGATCTGCTGACCATCGAAACCGCCTGCGTGCCGGGCAAAGGCAAGCTGACTTACACCGGCTCTCTGGGTGAAGTGATGCAGGAATCGATTCAGGCGGCGCTGACCGTGGTGCGCGCGCGCGCGGAGAAATTGGGCATCAACGCCGATTTCTACGAGAAGCGCGACATCCACGTGCACGTGCCGGAAGGGGCGACGCCGAAAGACGGCCCAAGCGCCGGTATCGCGATGTGCACCGCGCTGGTCTCCTGCCTGACCGGCAACCCGGTACGCGCCGATGTGGCGATGACCGGCGAGATCACGCTGCGCGGCCAGGTGTTGCCGATCGGCGGCCTGAAAGAGAAACTGTTGGCGGCGCATCGCGGCGGCATCAAAACCGTGCTGATCCCTTACGAGAACAAGCGCGATCTGGAAGAGATCCCGGACAATGTAATCGCCGATCTGGAGATTCATCCGGTGCAGCGAATCGATGAAGTTTTGAACATTGCGTTGCAAAACCCGGCCTTCGGCGCACTGCCGGTAGCGGCAAAATAGTGACGAATCGCAAAAACCATTGATAAAACTTATACTGGCAAGCCATTTCGGACTTGCCAGTATTTTTTTGTACCGCTAAGTTAGATCTCTGTCGGCCCACGTTTTGCCACCCAGTCGGTGGCTTGCCAAGGTTCGATGGGATTGATATAACAGCTGCGCTGTCGCAACCGTAGGGATTTTTCGGTGCGACGATAGAATTCTAGAGGGGATGATAGAGTGAATAAGTCACAACTGATCGACAAGATTGCCGCAGGTGCTGATATTTCCAAAGCGGCAGCTGGACGTGCTTTAGACGCAGTAATCGCTTCCGTTACCGACTCTCTGAAAGCTGGGGATGACGTGGCTCTGGTTGGTTTCGGTTCCTTCACCGTGCGTGAACGTTCGGCTCGTACCGGCCGTAACCCGCAAACCGGTAAAGAAATCAAGATCGCGGCAGCCAAAGTGCCGGCCTTCCGTGCAGGGAAAGCGCTGAAAGACGCTGTAAACTGATTTGGCGTCTAACCGTTTAGCGTAACAGGGTTTTGTAATAAACAATCACCTGACGCAGCGGTGCTGGTAAGGTAAGATACAAGGCGCATCGGACTGATGCGCTTTTTTTATTTTTGTCGCAGGGAACGCGCCTGCACAAGGGTTGTTAATCCACATCACAGCGGAGTGTTGTCACACTATGATGGACAATTTACGCGCGGCTGCCAATCACGTCGTGCTCAAAATCATCCTGGCCCTGATCATCCTGTCATTCGTCCTGACCGGGGTGGGTAACTACCTGATCGGCGGCTCCGGCGATTATGCTGCGAAAGTAAATGGTCAGACGATCGAACGCGCTCAGCTGGAACAGGCTTTCCAAAGCGAGCGTAGCCGCATGCAGCAGCAGCTGGGTGACCAGTTCTCTGCGCTGGCCGGCAACGAAGGCTACATGCAGCAGATGCGCCGTCAGGTGTTGTCCCAGTTGATCGACAACATGCTGCTCGACCAATACGCCAAGAAGCTGGGCCTGGCGGTCAGCGACGATCAGATCAAGGACGCCATCCGCAAGGCGCCTTATTTCCAAACCAACGGCCAGTTCGATAACGCCAAGTACCTCGACCTGATCGGCCGTATGGGCTACACCGCCGACAACTTCGCGCAGTCGATGCGTCAGCAGCTGGTCAATCAGCAGCTGATCCAGGCCTTCGGCGAATCCGGCTTCGTGCTGCCGTCCGAATCACTAGCCATGGCGGCGTTGGTGCTGCAGGAGCGCGACGTGCGTCTGGCGACTATCGATCTGAAGGCGCTGCAGGCGAAACAGAGCGCCGGCGACGACGAACTGAAGGCGTATTACGATCAGAACAAGAACAGCTTCATCGCCCCGGAGCAGGTGAAGGTGAGCTATATCCCGCTGGACGCCGCGTCCATGCAGGACAAGGTGAAAGTGAGCGAAGAGGACATCAGCGCTTACTACGACCAGCACAAGAGCAGCTACGGCCAGCCGGAGCGTAAAAACTACAGCGTGATCCAGCTGAAAACCGAGGCGGAAGCCAATGCGGCGCTGGATGAGCTGAAGAAGGGCGCCGATTTCGCCACGCTGGCGAAAGAGAAATCCACCGACATCATTTCACGCCGTACCGGCGGCGAACTGGGTTGGCTGGAGCCGGAAACCACCGCCGACGAGCTGAAGCAGGCTAACCTGACTGAAAAAGGGCAGCTGTCCGGCGTGGTGAAATCTTCCGTCGGCTACCTGATCGTGCGTTTGAACGACATCGAACCAGAGAAACTGAAGCCGCTGAGCGAAGTGCATGACGCTATCGCCAAGCAGGTGAAGCAGGAGAAAGCTGTAGATGCGTATTACGCGCTGCAGCAGAAGGTGAGCGAAGCGGCAACCAGCGACAACGAATCCCTGGCCTCGGCTGAAGAAGCAGCCGGCGTGAAAGCGGCGCAAACCGACTGGTTCACCCGCGACAACATCCCTGCGGCGCTGAACTTCAAGCCGGTGGTGCAGGCGATCTTCGACGGTTCGCTGATCGGCGAGAACGGCGCGCCGGGCAGTAACTCCGACGTGATCACCGTAGACGGCGACCGCGCCTTCGTGGTGCGCGTGAGCGGCCACAAGCCGGAAGGCATCGAGCCGTTCGACCAGGTAAAAGACCGCGTGGCGGATCTGGTGAAGCGCAACAAGGCGGTGCAAGAAGCGAAACTGCAGGGTGAGAAGCTGCTGGTTGAGCTGAAGCAGGGCAAGGGCGACGAGGCGATGAAAGCCGCCGGCCTGAGCTTTGGTGCCGTGCAGAAGATGGCGCGCGCGCCGGAAGACAGCCAGCTGGTGGAGAGCGTGTTCGCGCTGCCGCACCCGCAGGACGGCAAACCGGTGTACGGCATGTCGCAGGATCGCCAGGACAACGTGGTGCTGATCGCACTCGATGCGGTGAAGCCAGGCACGCTGCCGGAAGACGAAATGAAAACCTTCGTCGGCAAGATGGAAGAGGGCGCGACCGGCGTTTCCTTCGATTCGCTGCTGGCGAGCCTGCGTAAAGAAGCCAAAATTAAAATGGGCGCCGCTGAGCAACAGCCGCAGTAATCGCCGCATTTTTCTGCAACGCAGTGCAACAAACAAAGGCCGCTTTCGCGGCCTTTTCCACATCTGATATCCGCCGATTGCTGAATATCTGCCGCCGCGGCAAGGTAGCCGTGCTGTCACACACAAGGAGGATACAGCATGCAACATACAGAGAAAAAAACGTTATCAGGTTACCGTCATCACGTTAAAGCCGCGCTGGCCGCGCTGTTGTTATGCCTGGCGGTGCCGGCCGCCGCGGCGGATAAAGCCGATGCGCCGGCGCCGATGCTCTCAACCCCGACGAGCAATGGCGGGCAACAGGCGATGACCAAGGCGGCCGAAGAGACGGCGGTCAGCATCAATCAGGCCACCGCCGAACAGCTCGCAGCGGCTTTGAGCGGTGTCGGTCTGAAGAAGGCGGAAGGCATTGTGCGCTATCGCGAACAGAACGGGCCATTCACCCAGGTTGAGCAACTGCAGGAGGTGCCGGGCATCGGACCGGCGCTGTTCGAGAAGAACCGCACTCGGCTGAAAATGTGATCCCGGTCGCGGCTGCGCGGCAAAATGCCGCTGAGGCAATGGCGACTCTGCTACATTTTACAGGTCTTACCAGTTTGGCGCGTTGACCAAACGGGCGAGGGAGCCCACGCGGCTCCCTCTTTCTGTAATCACCAGGCAGGAGCGATCGTTCCCTATGCAAACCTTTATCAAAGTTCGCGGTTATCACCTTGATGTCTACCAGCACGTTAACAATGCCCGCTATCTGGAGTTTCTGGAGGAGGCGCGCTGGGAGTGGCTGGAAAACGAGGCAGGGTTCCGCTGGATGACGGAAAACAACATCGCTTTCATCGTGGTGAACATCAATATCAATTACCGCAGCCCGGCGGTATTGGGGGATAAACTGCGCATCGACAGCCAGATGGTGCAGCTCAACGGCAAAAGCGGGGTACTGAGCCAGAAGGTGACGCAGGATCCGGCGGGGACGCCGGTGGCCGACGCGCTGCTGACTTTCGTGTGCGTCGATCTGAAAACGCAGCGGGCGCTGCCGATTGAAGGGGAATTGCGCGAGCACCTGGAAGCGCTCACGCCCAAATAACATTCGCAGTCAGCTCACCGGCGGCGGCTGCCGCCGTCGCTGCCTCAGGCCAGACCGGCCTTCTGTTTCAACGCCGCCATCACTTCCGCCTGGTTGGCGCGATACTGCGTCAGGCCATTGGCGCGCAGGTTGCAGGCGGCGCATTCGCCGCAGCCGTCACCCTTGATGCCGTTGTAGCAGGTCAGCGTATCCTGACGCACCCGATCCAGCTGCTGGTAATAGTCCGCCAGCGCCCAGGTTTCGGCCTTGTTCAGCCACATCAACGGCGTTTCGAAGCGGATATCGCGGGCGATGCCCAACACCACCGCCTGGTTCAGCGCTTTGACGAACTCGTCGCGGCAATCCGGGTAGCCGGAGAAGTCGGTTTCACACACGCCGGTGATCACCGCCTCCGCTTCCACCTGGTAGGCGTAGATCGCCGCCAGCGTCAGGAACAGGATGTTGCGGCCCGGCACGAAGGTGCTCGGCAGCGCGTTTTTATGGTTGGGATCGTAGGCGGGAACCGGAATATTGTCGCGAGTCAGGCTGCTGATGGCCAGCTCATTGAGCAACGTCACGTCCAGCACCTTGTGCGCCTTGGCGCCGAGGGCCTCCGACAGCTCCTGAGCCACTTCAATTTCGGCGCGATGGCGCTGGCCGTAATCGAACGTGACGCAGTGAACTTCGTCATACTGTTGCAATGCCTGGATCAAGCAGGTCGTGGAGTCTTGTCCACCGCTGAAAACGACAACCGCGCGCTTCATAAAATCACCTTTTTGGGCTTTGGCCATTCCCGATACACATTCGGGCGGCAGGATAAAAATTGCGTTGCGGCGACAATAGTAGCAGAAAGGGCCGTCAGGCGCAGGGCGGTTCGGCTCCGGTCGGTGCGTCATCCACCGGCGGCGGCAGCCACGCCTGGCAAAAATCGAACCAGCCATGGGCGGTCAGCGTCACGCCATGCATACGCGGCGGCGCGCTGATCTGATACTGGTAGTGGAACAGCGGCGTGATGATGGCGGCGGCCATCAGCTGTTGATAATAGGCCTGCAGCCGTTCGAAGCGCAGTGGCTGCGCCTGCAGCTGTTGGATCTCCCGCAGCGTCTCCTGCTGCTGCTGCCAGCGGCTTGCCGTCAGGATACCGCGCCACAGCGAATCCTGCCGCAGCCAGCTCTCCAGCGTCGCCTCAGGCGCCTCGCCGATCAGGTTGTCTGCCAGCAGCAGGTCGGCCTGGGCGATTTGCACCTCGCTTTGCCAGCGCTTGCCGGCGTAGTAACGCACTTCCAGCTCGCAGCCGTGCTGCGCGAGCAGCCGCTGTAGCGCGACCGTCACCGTTTCCAGCTCGACCGGCGGCCGATACAGCAATGTTAGCCGAGCGGGCAGCGGGACATCTTCTTCAATCCGTTGGCTGGGGATGCGCCAGCCGGGCAGCATTTCATGGCTGGGGGTGATCACGCTGTTGGGGATCGGCAGATGGCTGAGCAGGCCGGACTGCTGGATCAGCATCAGCAGCTTTTGCCCCTGGGCTTCGCTCAGCACGCCGTGGCGCAGGTTCAGCGCCAGATAACACCAGCCCAGGCTCATGCTGCGCTGCACCGGCCGGGCCTGCGCCAAATCGTCTTGCTGACCGATGGTGATGCGCACCGGATGCCGGCAGCTGGCGTCGGCGCCGGTGATGGGCAGATCGGGCGTGATCCAGTATTCGATGGTGTCCAGATACGGATGCTGCAGATGGTAACCGGCATGCTGTTCCAGCCTCACCAACTGCGGTTCATTCAACGCCAGTTTAAATGGGCCGGCGCCGATGGCCGGCAGTTCGGGGTGCGTCATCAGACAAGGCAGCTCCGCCAGCCGGTGTGCCAGCCAATAGTCCGGCAGGTGCAGGTCGAACTGAATGCACAGCGGATGCGGCAGGCTGACGTTCGCGACGCTGCTCAGGCTGGGTTGGCTGCGCGGATGGCCCAGCAGTTTTTCCAGCGTTTGCAGCAGTTGCTGGCCGGTCAACGGTTCGCCGTTGTGCCAGCGCAGCTGGCTACGCAAAAAGAACCGCCAGCGCAGGCCGCCATCGCTTATCTGCCAGTGGTGCGCCAGATCGGGCTGCGGCTCCGGGTTACCGGTCATCAGGCGCGTCAGCCCGGCGTGCAGGGTCGACACCAGATGTTGCTCGGCGCGGCCGGTCAGCGTGAGCGGATCGAGCGCCTCCAGCGTACGGTAATAGGGAATGCGCAGCGTCGGGCTGCCGGCCTGCCATTGCCCGCCGAGGTGCGGGCTGAGCAGATCCTGCAGGTGTTGCGGATCGAGCTGCGCCATCTCCAGCGCCCCCTGATGATTGCCCTGTTGCAACAGCTGCTGCAACAGCTGCGCGCGCAGCTCATCCGGGGTTTTCAGGCAATGCAGGCTGGCGCGTTTGCCGCGGCCGGGCTGCGAATGCCAGCTCAGCCAGCCCTGATCCTGCAGCTGCTGCACCAGCGTGCGGGCATGGCGTTCGCTGCAGTAGAATATTGCCGCCAGCTCGCCGATGGTCACGGCGACCGTCGCGTTGCCGAGCTGTTGATACAGGCGTTGATATTGGCTGAGACGGTGAACCAGGCGCATGAGCAGAAATCCGGAACAGTTTTCCCAAATTGTTCACTATTACTTCCGCAAATACCATCCCATACTGCACTGATTGTAATCGCGTTCACATTCATGAGGTCTTTATGTATCGCCTGGCGGCTTTCGATATGGACGGCACGCTGTTGATGCCGGATCACCGGGTTGGCCCGGAAACGCTGGCGGTGCTGAACCAGCTGGTGGAGCGGGAGATGGTGGTGACGTTCGCCACCGGGCGGCACTACCTTGATGCGCAACCGATCATGGCGCAGCTGGGGCTGCAGGGCTATCTGATCACCGGCAACGGCACGCGGGTGTATGACAACCGTGGCCAACAGCTGCACGCCACCGATCTGCCGGCGGCGGTCGCCGAAGAGGTGCTGCATCATCATTGGCGCACCCGCGCCAGTATGCACGTGTTCCGCGACGAAGGTTGGCTGACCGAATTCCCCGTGCCGGAAGAGATGCTGCGGGCGCATCACCTGAGCGGTTTTCGTTTTCAGCTGGCCGACGTGCGCCGCCTGCCGGCGTTCGGCAACAGCAAGGTGTGTTTTGTCGCGCCGCACGAGGAGTTGCTGGCATTGCAGGTACAGCTGCGGGCGCAGCTGGGCGGTGAGGCAGACCTATGCTTTTCCGCCTACGACTGCCTGGAGGTGCTGCCGCTCGGTTGCAACAAAGGCACGGCGCTGGACCGACTGAGTCGCCATCTGGGGCTGACGATGGCCGACTGCATGGCGTTCGGCGACGCGATGAACGACAAAGAGATGCTGGGGGCGGTGGGACACGGCGTGGTGATGGGGAACGCCCTGCCGCAGCTGAAATCCCTGCTGCCGCAGCTGCCTGTTATCGGCCATTGCCAACAACAGGCGGTGGCCCACTATTTACAACATTGGCTGCGTTCACCTTGCCTCACCTATTCCCCCGAAGAATGAGGTTCTCCTTACAGCCGGCCGGGTATGACTACCCGGCTTTTTTTTACCCGAAGCCTGGCGTTACAAATTTGCCAGCTGCGCCAGATACGGCTGCAGATCGCCGATGTTGTTGCTGACCCATTCCGGGTTGTAATAGGTATCCAGGTAACGCTCGCCGCTGTCGCACAGCAGGGTGACGATCGACCCTTGCTCGCCGTTTTCCCGCATCTGTTTCGCCAGCTGCAGCGCACCCCAGACGTTGGTGCCGGTGGAGGCGCCGACCTTGCGGCCGAGCACGCCTTCCAGCCAGTGAATGGTGGCGATGCTGGCGGCATCCGGCACCCGCAGCATGTTGTCGACCACCGACGGGATGAACGACGGCTCGGCGCGCGGGCGGCCGATGCCTTCGATACGGCTGCCGCAGCTGCCGATCAGGGTGCGATCGCCGTGGTGGAAGCAGTCATAGAACACCGAGTTTTCCGGATCGACCACCGTCAATTGGGTGTCGTGCCCCTGATAGCGGATATAACGCCCCAGCGTGGCGGAGGTGCCGCCGGTGCCGGCGCTCATCACGATGTGTTTCGGCACCGGGAAGGGTTCGCGCGCCATCTGGCGGAAGATGCTGTCGGCGATGTTGTTGTTGCCGCGCCAGTCGGTGGCGCGTTCGGCGTAAGTGAACTGATCCATATAGTGGCCGTTCAGCTCTTTCGCCAGCTGTTCGGAGGCGGCGTAGATCTGGGCGGCGTGATCGACGAAGTGACAGCGGCCGCCGTAAAAGGCGATCTGTTCCACCTTGCGGCGTGCGGTGCAGGACGGCATCACCGCGATGAACGGCAGACCGATCAGCCGCGCGAAGTAGGCTTCGGACACCGCCGTGCTGCCGGAAGAGGCCTCGATGATGGTGGTGTTCTCGGTGATCCAGCCGTTGCACAGGCCATAAAGGAACAGCGAGCGCGCCAGACGGTGTTTCAGGCTGCCGGTCGGGTGGGTGCTCTCATCCTTCAGATACAGGCAGATGCCGGGAAACGCCGGCAGGTTCAGGCGAATCAGGTGCGTATCGGCGGAGCGCTGAAAATCCGCTTCTATTTCACCGATAGCATATTTTACCCAAGAGTTTGTCATGATTTGGCCTCAGAATAGGGGGCTGATTTATGGCGTAGCATAGCCTGTCGGCGGGAAAAAAGGATTGCCATTTTCCCTGTTTAATCGCTTAATGGGAGAAAATTTTTCTCCAGGTGGCCGCTATGTTAGATAAAACAGACCGTAAGCTGCTGTGCATGCTGCAGCAAGATTGCACCCAGTCGCTGCAGGCGCTGGCCGATGCGGTTAATTTGACCTCTACGCCGTGCTGGAAGCGCCTGAAGCGTCTGGAAGACGAAGGCTATATCCGCGGCCGGGTGGCCTTGTTGGATAACGAAAAGCTTGGCCTGGGGCTGACGGCGTTCGTGCTGATCAAGACCCAGCAGCACAGCAGCGAGTGGTATCAGGCGTTTGTGCAGCTGACCAGCCAGATGCCCGAGGTGCTGGCGTTCTACCGTATGGCGGGAGAGTACGACTACCTGATGCAGGTCGAAGTGGCGGACATGAAAAGCTACGACGGTTTTTACAAGCGCCTGGTGAACGGCGTGCCGGGCCTTATCGACGTCACCTCGAGCTTTGCCATGGAAAAAATCAAGTACACCACCGCGCTGCCGGTGCCGGAGTGAAAAGTTCACCGGACGGGCGGCTCAACGGTGGTATCCTGCTCCGTTGAAGCGGAAAAAGAGACAAACCTCATAAAACCCTGGAATCAAACTGCGTGAGATTATTTGCACAAATCGGCTGGTACTTCCGCCGGGAGTGGCGCCGCTACCTGGGCGCGGTGGTATTGCTTATCGTCATCGCCATCCTGCAACTGCTGCCGCCTAAACTGGTCGGCATCATCGTGGACGGCGTCACCGAAAAACAGATGTCTACCGGCGTGCTGTTGGCCTGGCTCGGGCTGATGATCGGCACCGCGATCGTCGTTTACCTGCTGCGCTATGTGTGGCGGGTGCTGCTGTTCGGCGCTTCCTACCAACTGGCGGTCGAGCTGCGCGAAAACTTTTACCGTCAGCTCAGTCGGCA
This sequence comes from Serratia ureilytica, assembly GCF_017309605.1. Lineage (NCBI taxonomy): Bacteria > Pseudomonadati > Pseudomonadota > Gammaproteobacteria > Enterobacterales > Yersiniaceae > Serratia > Serratia ureilytica. Next base: position 3,954,743 of record NZ_CP071320.1, on the reverse strand, counting down.
GAACCCGGCGTTCTACCTGCGCCACCGCACCGGCGATCTGATGGCGCGCGCCACCAACGACGTGGATCGCGTGGTGTTCGCCGCCGGTGAAGGCGTGCTGACGCTGGTGGATTCGCTGGTGATGGGGTTGGTGGTGCTGGTGGTGATGAGCACCCAAATCAGCTGGCAGCTGACGGTGTTGGCGTTAATCCCGATGCCGCTGATGGCGATCGCCATCAAATATTACGGCGATCAGCTGCACCAGCGCTTTAAATCGGCGCAGGCGGCGTTTTCCAGCCTCAACGATCAGGCGCAGGAAAGCATGACCAGCATCCGCATGATCAAGGCCTTCGGGTTGGAGGATCACCAATCCAACCGCTTCGCCGACGTCGCGGCGCAGACCGGCGCCAAGAACATGCACGTGGCGCGGGTGGATGCGCGCTTCGATCCGACCATTTATATCGCCATCGGCGCCTCTAACCTGCTGGCCATCGGCGGCGGCAGCTGGATGGTGGTGAACGGTTCGCTGACGCTCGGGCAACTGACCAGCTTTGTGATGTACCTCGGCCTGATGATCTGGCCGATGCTGGCGCTGGCCTGGATGTTCAACATCGTCGAGCGCGGCAGCGCGGCCTACAGCCGTATCCGCAGCCTGCTCAACGAGGCGCCGGCGGTGCAGGACGGCCCGCAGGCGTTGCCGGCCGGGCGCGGCGTGCTGGAGGTGGATATCCGCGCGTTCCACTACCCGGAAAACCCGCACCCGGCGCTGCATGACCTGGCGCTGACGTTGAAGCCGGGGCAGATGCTGGGGCTGTGCGGGCCGACCGGGGCCGGTAAGTCGACATTACTGTCGCTGATCCAGCGTCAGTTCGACGTCGACCAAGGGCAGATCCGCTATCACGGCCTGCCGCTTCCGCAGGTCAGGCTCGACGACTGGCGTTCGCGGCTGTCGGTGGTGAGCCAGACGCCGTTCCTGTTCTCCGATACCGTGGCGAACAACATCGCGCTGGGCCAGCCGGGGGCGACGCAGGCGCAGATTGAACAGGCGGCGCGGCTGGCCAGCGTCCATGAGGACATTCTGCGGCTGCCGCAGGGCTATGACACCGAAGTGGGCGAACGCGGCGTGATGCTGTCGGGCGGCCAGAAACAGCGCATCTCCATCGCGCGCGCGTTGCTGCTGGATGCGGAGATCCTGATCCTCGACGATGCGTTGTCGGCGGTGGACGGCCGTACCGAGCACCAGATCCTGCACAACCTGCGCAGCTGGGGGCAAGATCGCACGGTGATCATCAGCGCGCACCGGCTGTCGGCATTGACCGAAGCCAGCGAAATCCTGGTGATGCAGCACGGCGGCGTGGCGCAGCGCGGCGATCCGGCGGCGCTGGCGGCGCAGCCGGGCTGGTATCGCGATATGTACCGTTATCAGCAGCTGGAAGCGGCGCTGGACGAAGCGCCGGAAAACGGTGAGGAGGCGTTGGCCGATGAATAAAGTGCAAAAGCTGTGGCCGACGCTGAAGCGGCTACTGGCCTACGGCTCGCCGTACCGCAAACCGCTGGGGGTGGCGGTGCTGATGCTGTGGGTGGCGGCGGCGGCGGAAGTCGCCGGGCCGATCCTGGTCAGCTATTTTATCGATAATTACGTCGCCAAAGGGCAACTGCCGCTGATGATTGTCGGCGGGCTGGCGGCGGCTTACATCCTGCTGGAGCTGCTGGCGGCGGCGCTGCACTACTTCCAGGCGCTGCTGTTCAACCAGGCGGCGGTGGGGGTGGTCCAGCGGCTGCGCACCGACGTGATGGACGCCGCGCTGCGCCAGCCGCTCAGCGCCTTCGACACGCAGCCGGTCGGGCAATTGATCTCGCGCGTCACCAACGACACCGAGGTGATCAAGGATCTGTACGTGATGGTGGTCTCCACGGTGCTGAAAAGCGCCGCGCTGATCGGTGCCATGCTGGTGGCGATGTTCAGCCTCGACTGGCGCATGGCGCTGGTGGCGGTCTGCATCTTCCCGGCGGTGTTTGTGGTGATGGGCATCTATCAATACTACAGCACGCCGATCGTGCGCCGGGTGCGCAGCTATCTGGCGGACATCAACGACGGTTTCAACGAAGTGATCAACGGCATGGGCGTGATTCAGCAGTTCCGCCAGCAGGTGCGCTTCGGTGAACGCATGAGCGCCGCCAGTCAGTCGCACTATCTGGCGCGCATGCAGACCCTGCGGCTCGACGGTTTTCTGCTGCGGCCGCTGCTCAGCCTGTTTTCGGCGCTGGTGCTGTGCGGGCTGCTGATGCTGTTCGGCTTCAGCGGCGAGGGGGTGATTGGCGTCGGCGTGCTCTATGCCTTCATCAACTACCTGGGGCGCCTGAACGAACCGCTGATCGAGCTCACGTCGCAGCAGTCGATCCTGCAGCAGGCGGTGGTGGCCGGTGAACGCATTTTCGAGCTGATGGATCGCAGCCAGCAGAGTTACGGCGCCGACGATCGTCCGCTGGCCGGTGGCCGCATCGACATCACCGATCTGAGCTTCTCTTACCGCGCGGACAAAAAGGTGCTGCAGCACATTTCGCTGGCGGTGCCTTCGCGCGGCTTCGTGGCGCTGGTCGGGCATACCGGCAGCGGCAAGAGCACCTTGGCCAACCTGCTGATGGGCTATTACCCGGTCAGCGAGGGGGAAGTGCGTCTCGATGGCCGCCCGATCTCCAGCCTGTCGCACCGCACGCTGCGCCAGGGCGTGGCGATGGTGCAGCAGGATCCGGTGGTGATCGCCGATTCGGTGCTGGCCAACGTTACGTTGGGCCGCAACATCGAGGAAGACGCCGTGTGGCAGGCGCTGGAAACGGTGCAGCTGGCGAGTCTGGTGCGCGGCTTCCCGCAGGGTATTCACACCCGGCTGGGAGAGCAGGGCAATAACCTGTCCGTCGGACAGAAACAGCTGCTGGCGATGGCGCGGGTCTTGGTGCAGGCGCCGCAGATCCTGATCCTCGACGAGGCGACCGCCAATATCGACTCGGGCACCGAACAGGCGATCCAGCGCGCGCTGCGAGCGATCCGCGAGCACACCACGCTGGTGGTGATCGCCCACCGGCTGTCGACCATCGTCGATGCCGATTCCATCCTGGTGCTGCATCGCGGCCAGGCGGTAGAGCAGGGCAACCATCAGCAGCTGCTGGCGCAGCAGGGGCGCTACTACCAGATGTACCAGCTGCAGCTGGCGGGCGAGCAGCTGGCGGAAGCGGTGCGCGAAGAGAGCCAACCCGCCTGAGCATGGGCCGCGATCGCGGCCCTTCTTTTTTTCCCACGCACCACAAGCAGGCAACCCGCCTGCGCCATGCCCCCTTTCTGCACTTTTTCGACGCGATGCGCACCAAATCAGTGCGCGATATTTAATCAATTCAGGGTATCGGTATGGCGCCGCGGTCTGATGGTGCCCGCGTTCCCGCTAATCCGCTGAATCGTCATGCAAAATCAAATCTGGCACAGGCCTTGCTACATATGACGCGTACCAGGGGTGAGTTTGGGTTTAATTCGTGGAGGGGCAATATGAAGCTGGTGACCGTGGTAATCAAACCGTTCAAGCTGGAGGACGTGCGCGAGGCTCTGTCCTCCGTGGGCATTCAGGGGTTGACCGTAACCGAAGTGAAGGGCTTTGGCCGCCAGAAGGGGCACGCCGAGCTGTATCGCGGTGCCGAATATAACGTCAACTTCCTGCCCAAGGTCAAAATTGACATTGCCATCGCTGACGATCAGTTGGATGAAGTGGTTGATGTGATTAGCAAAGCCGCCTACACCGGCAAAATCGGCGACGGCAAAATTTTCGTTGCCGAATTGCAACGCGTGATCCGTATTCGCACCGGCGAAACCGACGAATCGGCACTGTAACCGCGAACTCAGTTAAGTGATGGGGATGATTGATAATGAAAAGACTGTTATCCATGTTGGGCCTGAGTTCGGTAACACTGGTTCCTTCTTTGGCCCTGGCCGCCCCGGCGGTCGCCGATAAGGCCGACAACGCCTTTATGATGATCTGCACCGCGTTGGTGCTGTTCATGACGCTGCCCGGCATCGCGCTGTTTTACGGCGGCCTGCTGCGCGGCAAAAACGTGCTGTCGATGCTGACGCAGGTCACCGTCACCTTCGCGCTGGTCTGCGTGCTGTGGGTGCTGTATGGCTACAGCCTGGCGTTCAGCGAAGGCAATGCGGTGTTCGGCGGATTCCAGACGGCGATGCTGAAAGGCATCGGCATCGACAGCGTCACCGGCAGCATCAGCCAGATGATCCACGTCGCTTTCCAGGCCTCCTTCGCCTGCATTACCGTGGCGCTGGTGGTGGGGGGCTTCGCCGAACGCATTCGCTTCTCGGCGGTGCTGATCTTCGCGATCCTGTGGTTCACCCTGTCTTACCTGCCGATCGCACACATGGTGTGGGGCGGTGGCTATCTGGCCACCGACGGTGCGCTGGACTTCGCCGGCGGCACCGTGGTGCACATCAACGCCGCCAGCGCCGGGCTGATCGGCGCCTATCTGCTCGGCAAACGCGCCGGCTTCGGTAAAGAGGCGTTCAAACCGCATAACCTGCCGATGGTGTTTACCGGCGCGTCCATCTTGTATATCGGCTGGTTCGGCTTTAACGCCGGTTCCGCCAGCGCGGCTAACGGCATCGCGGCCTTGGCATTCCTGAACACTGTGGTGGCTACTGCGGGCGCCATTCTGTCCTGGACCTTCGCCGAGTGGGTGCTGCGCGGCAAGCCTTCGTTGCTGGGCGCCTGCTCCGGCATGATCGCCGGGCTGGTTGCCGTTACGCCGGCGGCGGGCACCGTGGGCGTGGGCGGCGCGTTGATCATCGGCCTGGTGGGGGGCGTCGCCGGCCTGTGGGGCGTAGTGACGTTGAAGAAATGGCTGAAAGTGGACGACACCTGCGACGTGTTCGGCGTGCACGGCGTGTGCGGCATCGTCGGCTGTCTGCTGACCGGCGTGTTCACCGCTTCTTCCCTCGGCGGCACCGGCTATGCCGAAGGGGTGACGATGGGGCATCAGGTGTGGATCCAACTGCTGAGCGTCGTGATTACGCTGGTGTGGTCAAGCGTCGCCGCCTTTATCGCCTTCAAGATCGCGGGCGCGATGGTGGGGCTGAGAGTGCCGGAAGAGCAGGAGCGCGAAGGGTTGGACGTCAACAGCCACGGCGAGAGCGCCTACAACCAGTAAGACTCGAAGCAGGGCAGTGCGCTAAATACGAAAATAATGATGAAGCAAAAAGGGGCGATGGAAACATCGCCCCTTCCTTTATGCCGCGAATCAGGCGTCGCGTTGGCGAATCACCCCTTCCTGTACGGTGGTGGCGACCAGCACGCCGTCGCGGGTGTATATCTGGCCGCGCACAAAGCCGCGTGCGCCGGAGGCGGAGGAGCTTTCCACCGCGTACAGCAGCCAATCATCCATGCGGAACGGGCGGTGGAACCACATTGAATGGTCGATGGTGGCCACCTGCATGCCCGGCTCGAGGAAGCCGACGCCGTGCGGCTGCAGCGCCGTCGGCAGGAAGTTAAAGTCCGATGCGTAGCCCAGCAGATATTGGTGGATGCGCGCATCGTCCGGCATGCTGCCGTTGGAGCGGAACCACACGTAGCGATGCGGTTCTTCCACGCTGCCCTTCAACGGGTTGTGGAATTTCACCGGGCGCATTTCGATCGGCTTCTGACCGATAAATTTTTCGCGTACTTTGGTCGGCAGCATCGGCGCCAGCTTCTGAGCAATCTCTGATTCGGACAGCAGCCCTTCCGGCGGCGGCACGTCCGGCATCTGGTTCTGGTGCTCGAAACCTTCTTCCGGGCTCTGGAAGGAGGCGGTCATATAGAAGATAGGTTTGCCGTGCTGGATGGCGCTGACGCGACGGGCGCTGAAGCTGTTGCCGTCGCGCAGGGTTTCTACGTCGTAGACGATCGGCTTGCTGCTGTCGCCCGGGCGCAGGAAGTAGCTGTGGAACGAGTGCACGCTGCGCTCGTCCGGCACCGTCTGTTTGGCGGCGTACAGCGCCTGGCCGACCACTTGCCCGCCGAACACCTGACGCAGCCCCAGATCTTCGCTTTGGCCGCGGAACAGCCCTTCTTCGATTTTCTCCAGATCCAACAGATCGAGGAGGTTTTGCAATGCCTGGCTCATAAAATTGTTACCTTTCTAATAATCATTTTGCGCAGTGTGCGGAATATCACGGCGCGGCGTCAATATCTTGCGTTAAAGGGCCGATGAGAATGCTCTTAATAGTGAGCGCATTGGGCTGGCTAAGTGATTAATAGGCGGGGCAAAGTGGATTTATCAGTGTTTTGTGCTAAGTTTAATGAGTGAGGTGGTGAAAGCCACCAACGTGTTGATAATAAAAAAGGAGACCGATCCATGAAACTCTGGCAAATCGTAGGCGGTGCCGCAGCACTGACGATCACGCTGGCAGGATGCGCGCAAAAGAGTGCTGATGTGCCTACACCGGCGGCCGGCAACCCGGCGGCTGCGCAAACGCAGATTCAGGGGCCGGCGGTGACAGGTTCGGTTAATATACGTCAGCGCATTGCGCTGCCGCCGGACGCCGTACTGACTGTCACCCTCTCTGATGCCTCGCTGGCGGATGCGCCGTCCAAAGTGATTGCACAGCGCGCGATACGTACCGAAGGGCAACAAGCGCCGTTCAACTTTACGCTGCCGTACAACCCGTCTGATATCCAACCGAATGCGCGCATCATTCTGAGCGCGGCGGTGACGGTCAACGGGCGACTGATGTTCATTACCGACACGATCCAGGAAGTGGTTAACCGCAACGGCACCCGCGCCGATCTGCTGCTGGTTCCGGTGCAGGGCGTGCCGATGCAGGCTGCGCCAAGCGCGATGCAGTAATTCTGCTGCGGTACGGCAAGACCCAATCAACAGCCTTTGCGCTTCGGCCAAAGGCTGTTTTGTTTTACCAGCGCCAGCCGTAGCGATCGAAATCGACCGTGCTGTGCGGGCCGAAAATAATCCCCTCCGCCAGCAATGCCTGCCGTTGCCGTTGAAAATCCTCCCCCTGTTGCGAGATTTGCCCGTGCCGGTTGATTACGCGGTGCCACGGCAGCGTGCTGCCTTCCGGCAAACGCCGCAGCACACCGCCGACCTGACGCGCGGCGCGCGGCGAACCGGCCAGACGGGCGACTTCACCGTAGGTGGTGACTTTGCCGTACGGAATAGCGGCCACGATATGGAATACCCGCTGGCTGAAAGAGGCGTCTTCTGGTTGCATGTTGCAGTTCCTGCGCGAGTCAAAACCCAGGCGGAGAGTGTGCCACAATGCAGGTGGGCAAGAAAACAGCGGTTGGCCCGGGTTGGCTTGCTATTTGATGGGGCATCGCCGATAATGCCCACCGCTTCGGAGTACAGAAGCCGTCAATGGGGACCCTGTTGGTTCTCCCGCAACACTAACTTGTGAACTCGGTCAGGTCCGGAAGGAAGCAGCCGCAGCAGGTGACGTGTGTGCCGGGATGTAGCTGGCAGGGTCCCCACCCATTTGCGTCCCGCAAAACGCTCTTCCCCGTTATTCATCAAGTCGATACGCTGAACAGGCGTTACTTTCACGTCGCGATCGCGAAGCGTGTCCTCTGCACCGTTTTAGCCTTTATCCCCCTGATAGAAATGTATTGTTGCCAACAGATCCGATGACGGCGAAAAAATAACGCGTATACCGCCATTTGTGGGACAAATAAGGATGGAGAGATGGGGAAAATTCTTAAAGTTGCGCACCTGTTGGGATGACGTTAGTATTGTTTTTTCTCTGTGCGAAAAAACTATCCGCGCTTAGCGGCGGTCGTCGAACTGGCTCAATAAGTTTAAATAATAACCCGTGTGCGCTGTCAGGCTAAACATGATTTATATCATTGATAAAGATATTACATTTAATACTGAAAACGGTTCATTGAAAAGTTTAAAGAAGGGGCGGGAAGTTTTCTTATCCAGCGTCAATGCCAGAGTATTCAAATGCTTGCTTGAACACGGCCATGAGACGGTGAGCCGCGAGACGCTGTTGCAGCAGGTTTGGACCGATCACGGTTTGAGCGCCTCTTCCGCGACGTTAAATCAATATATCAGCCTGACCCGACGCGCATTGACGTCTGTCGGTTTCAACGAGCGCCTCATCGTTACCCTATCCAAAAAGGGGTATAGACTTAATCGAATAATACCTGTCGACCGACTGCGGATTGATTTACCCGAGCCCCCTCAGCTTGCCGATGCCGCGGTGACGTTGGCGTCACCTGCCGCAACGACAAAAAACACCTATCACTATTTTTTTATTCTGCTGCGCAGTTTATCGATCGTCGTACCCTTATCTTTTCTGGCGCTGTGCTTCATCTATTACAAGCACCATCGCGACAGTGAAAAGAAGCAGGTATTGTCCTACGTCGGCACGGTGAACGGTTGCCCGATCTACTATGCCGGCCATTTTTTGGCGAATCACCAGGACGGCTACTTGCAGTTTCTGGTCAGGAAAGATTTGTATGGCCGACATTGCCGATCCGGCGAGGTCGTCATTACCAAGGTTAACCGTTCTCAAAATGCCAATGAAGACAGCGGACGCCAGTTTATCGCCAAATGCACGAAGGACAGTGCGGCTGTTTTGCATAACTGTGAGAGCGAGTACATTCGGGCATGGAAAAAAAGTTAAATATTCTGTCAGCCACGCTGGTCGGCCTGTGCGTGTTGACCGGCAGCGTGATGTATTCCCTGATACGCAGCCATCATGACTTCAGTGATTTTTCCTGTGAAGCGAACGCCACGTTCAATTATTTCAATTCACTGGACGCGCAGGCGGCCCATAACGACATTCAGCTGTCGCTGAAAATAAACTACATCTTTTTGTCCGGCGATAAGGGCGTGATGGTCCTGTCGGGGTTAGCCAACGACGGTGAAAAGAAATACTTCGTCAATCGGCGGGTTAACTTCAGCTATGTTTCGCAGGGGAGTTTTTATCGCTTTCAGTATGGCGAGGTCAACTATTCGCCGCGTGATACCTTGCCGGAAGAGATTTATACCTACTTTTTCAGCAATGAGTCGACGTTTTATCATATTCGCAGCATTGATAAAAACACGTTGATGTTTAGCAATGCCTATTCGCCGATGTTCTTATGCAATATTGAATCCTGACGTTTACTTTATTGCCCCTCCGATAAAGATGTATTTTATTTGCCGTTTATAGCGTTCCGCCGTCTTTTTAGCGCACAACTAATAACATGAGTTATTATCGGTCATTGTCTATTTTTCGCATCACTAATCGAATTTAATGGCGGTTCACTTATTTTATAAATTCTTCTATCACCATGTTTTTAAATGACTTAATGGCTTTAGGTTTGTGTTGTTTTGTTAGATTAATTTTATATTGTTTATTTTAAATAAATAAGTTGCATGAATATTTTTAACATGATTAATTGAGCCGGCTCTTAACACGGCGAACCACTTATTTGCGTTGAAAATGCATCTGCCGCATGCGTGCAAAGGTAATGGCACAGGGAGCCTTTGGACTTCATTAAACTGATAGGCGAGAGATGGACATACATAGCATTGCCCTGAACGAGACTCTGTTGGAAAATGAGTTGGTGATCTTAAACAACAATGAAAAGACGCTGTTATTTAAAAAAGAGAATGTGCTCATCGAAATGACCGAATTGCAGCGGCGTTTCATGCTGTGCCTGTTGAGTGGCATCTATAAGAAAAATGACATTATTCGCGCAGTCTGGTTCTGCAACCATGAGACCATCAGCGACAATAACTATTATCAAATGATATTCCAATGCCGCGCTTTGCTCTCCCGCCACGGTATTCCGGGCGAGGTGATCAAAACCATTCCCCGATTTGGCGTGATGCTGAGTTTCCAGGCCTGCGAACGCGCGAATACGCGGGAGCAATGCTTGGCACCGGCGGCTAATAAACAGCGGCGAACGTGGCTGGACGCCGTGAATTATAAAGTGGCGCTGGCCATCACGCTGCTGTTTTCCGTGGCGATGGTGTTGGGCATTTCCGCTTAGCGTTGGCGCCGTTGAATAACCGGGGGGCCAGTGAGCAAGCGGTTGATAGACTTTTTTATTCTACTTTTCTTCCTGGCTAATTTGACGTTCATGCTTTCTCAGGTGTGGCGAATGATAACCGTGAATAACGAACCCGTTGAGCCGCACCTTGAAAGTGGGCGTGAGCAAGTGCGCCATGGCGTTTTTCCCCAGGAAGATGACATCGAGAAAATTAACGACGCACACTGGTTTGGCCGCTATCAGGCGGCGAAAAGCGGCGAAAAGGCGCGCGGGTATAAGGTCGGCGAGTGGACGATCGGCGCCGAGCTGCTGGCTAACGCGCCGGAGGCCGCGACGCTCGGCAAGATAACCGGTCTGCTGTTCAGTGATAACGCCGAAAAAAGCCTGGTTATCGTGGAACATGGCGGTAAGCAAACCGGGTATGGCGTTGGCGACCGGCTGGTCGGCAGCAATGCCGTTATCGTGCGGATATTAAAAAACAAAATACTGCTCGATGAAAACGGTTATTACGCCGCGCTGACGTTTAAAGAGTAGCCGGCGCGCCGCTTCGGCGTGGGGTGTTTTACAGCATAAGGCAACACTGTGATGACGCATTTTATTTTTCGTTCCCGCGCAGGCTGGAGCGCCGGTTTATGGCGCGCGTTAGCGGCGGTGGCCGTCATGATTGCCCTGGGGGGCCTGGCGCATGCGGAGCAATTCTCCGCCAATTTCAAAGGCACGGACATTCAGGAATTTATCAATACGGTCAGTAAAAACCTGAGCAAGACCATCATTATCGATCCGGCGGTGAAAGGTAAGGTTACGGTGCGCAGCTACGAACAGCTCAACGAGAAGCAATATTACCAGTTCTTTCTCAATGTGCTGGACGTCTACGGCTATACGGTCATCGGCATGCCCAACAATGTCCTGAAGGTGATCGCCGCCAAAGAGGGAAAAAGAGCCGCGCTGTCGCAAAGCGGCAGCGAGGCGATCGCCGAAGGGGATGAAGTGGTGATGCGCGTGGTGCCGCTGCGCAATATCGCGGCCAAAGACGTTTCTCCGATCTTGCGCCAGCTTAACGACAGCATCGGCGTGGGCAGCGTGGCGCATTACGAGCAGGGCAATGCGCTGTTGATCACCGGCCGAGCCGGGGTGGTCAACGGCCTGCTCGACCTTGTCAGGGAGATGGATCAGGACGACGGCAATCAGGTCGAGACCTTCGCGCTGAAGCATGCGGCGGCGCCGGAGATTGCGCGGATGGTGAACGAACTGTTTCGCGAAGAGGGTAAACGGCGTATGGCCGGGGCAGGCTCGCTGCGGCTGGTGGCGGATGAGCGCACCAACAGCGTGATGATCGCCGGGGACGATCGGGCCCGCGAACACGCCAAAGAACTGATTGAGCAGTTGGATAACAAGAGTGTCACCCAAGGCAATACCCAGGTCATTCCGCTCAAATACGCCAAGGCGCAGAGCCTGGTCGAGGTGCTGACCGGCGTGAGCGCGGGCCTGCAAAACGAGAAAGAGAGCGCCGCCGCCAACGTGGCGCTGTTGAAAAATGTGGTGATCAAGGCCGATGAGCAGACCAATGCGCTGATCATCACCGCCGCGCCGGACGTGATGCGCGATCTGGAGGCGGTGGTCGCCAAGCTGGATGTACGGCGCGCGCAGGTGCTGGTCGAAGCGGTGATCGTCGAGGTGCAGGATGGGCAGGGGCTGAACATCGGCGTGCAGTGGGCCAACAAATACGGCGGCGGCACGCAGTTCGCCGGCCAGGCGCCCGGCATCTCGGCGGGGTTCGAAAACGGCATGAGCGATGTGTTCGGCAAGGCCAACGGCCTGATGACCGGTTTCTACAGCGGCAACTGGGGCGTATTGCTGTCCGCCATCGCCAGCAACAACCAAAACAATATCCTGGCTACGCCGAGCATCGTTACGCTCGATAACGCCGAGGCGGAGTTCAGCGTCGGCCAGGATGTACCGATCCTCACCGGTTCGCAAACCACCAACAGCGATAACGTCTTCAATACCGTGTCGCGCAAAACGGTGGGCATCAAGCTCAAGGTCAAACCGCAGATCAATCAGGGCCAGTCCGTGCTGATGCAGATCGAGCAGGAGGTCTCCAGCGTTGCCGACAGCGCCGGCGCTACGCCGGATTCGCTGGGGGCGACCTTCAATATCCGCACGGTCAACAATACGGTGCTGGTGGACAGCGGTGAGACCGTGGTGGTGGGCGGGCTGCTGGACAAGTCCAACTCGGAGCTGGAGAGCAGCGTGCCGATCCTGGGCAAGATCCCGCTGGTGGGGGCGCTGTTTCGCTCGAACGCCACCAAAGCGAGCAAGCGTAATTTGATGCTGTTTATCCGCCCGACCATCATTCGCAGCTCCGAGGGGTATGCCCGGCAGAGCCAGCGCAAGTTAGGCAAGTTCGACGCCGAGCAGCAGGACGATCGTGAGCTGAATAACGCACTGCGCAGCGAGATCGCCGGCGATAAGAAGGCGATCGACAATCGGGCGTTCCTCGCCACCGTCGCGCGTATCGAGGCGTTTTATTCGCGCGGAGCGCGCCCGTGAAGCCCCGTTCTGTGGGGCCGCGGCTGCCTTTTGGCTGGGCGCGGCAGCATGGCGTGCTGGCCGTCGACGGGCAGAGCGGCATCCAACTGTATTGTCACCCCGAGACCCGCCAGGCCGCGTTGATGGAGGCGTACCGCTGCCTGCCCGGTGAGCCGACGCTGGCCCGGCTGGACACGGAGGCCTTTGAACAACGGCTGGTGGCGCACTATCAGCGGGAAAGCGGCCAGGCGCAGAAAATGATCGACGATCTGGGCGGCGAACTGGATTTCTATGCGTTGGCGGAAGAGCTGCCGCAGCAGCAAGACCTGTTGGACGAACAGGACGATGCGCCGATTATCCGCCTGATTAACGCCTTGCTGAGTGAGGCGATCAAAGAGCGCGCCTCCGATATTCACATCGAAACCTACGAGAGCGAGCTGGTGATCCGTTTTCGTATTGACGGCGCGCTGCGCCGCATTCTGGCGCCGCAGCGCAAGTTGGCGGCGCTGCTGGTGTCGCGCATCAAGGTCATGTCGAAGCTGGATATCGCCGAGAAGCGCGTGCCGCAGGATGGGCGCATGGCGCTGAAGGTTGGCGGGCGGGCGATCGACGTGCGGGTGTCGGTGATGCCGGCCAGCCACGGCGAGCGCGTGGTCATGCGCCTGTTGGATAAACAGGGCGTGCGGCTCGAACTGCCCAGCCTGGGCATGGCGGCGGCGCACCAACAGGCGTTGCTGCGCCTGATCCGCCAGCCGCACGGCATTATTCTGGTCACCGGCCCGACCGGTTCGGGCAAGAGCACCACGCTTTATACCTTGCTGAACCAGATCAATGACGAACAGCGCAACATCATGACGATCGAAGATCCCGTCGAGTATGAACTGGCCGGCATCGCGCAGACGCAGGTGAACCCCAAAGTGGACATGACCTTCGCGCGCGGGCTGCGCGCGCTGCTGCGTCAGGATCCCGATGTGGTGTTGATCGGCGAGATCCGCGACGGTGAAACGGCGCAGATCGCGGTGCAGGCCTCATTGACCGGACATCTGGTGCTGTCGACCCTGCATACCAACACGGCGATCGGCGCCGTGACCCGGCTGCGGGACATGGGCGTTGAACCGTTTTTGCTTTCCAGCTCGCTGAGCGGCGTGTTGGCGCAGCGCCTGGTGCGCCGGCTTTGTCCGCACTGTCGCGAGCCTTATGCGCTGCCTGACGCGCAGCGGCGCCAACTGGGGCTGGCGTCGACGCGGGCGCTGACCTGCTGGCGCCCGATAGGATGCGAGGCCTGCGGCGGGCAGGGCTATCGCGGCCGAATCGGTTTGCATGAACTGTTGGTGCTGGATGAACCGATGCGCAGGGCAATCCACCGTAGCGACGGTGAGCTGGACATCGCCAGGCTGGCCGGGGAGCGCTATCAGCCGCTGCGCCAGGATGGGATCGCCAAAATGTGCGCCGGAGAGACCAGCCTGGAAGAAGTGTTGCGGGTGACGCGCGAAGGGGATGGCGATGAAGTTTGATTATCGCGCCTGCGATCGTGAGGGGCGCGCCCGGCGTGGCGTGTTGGAGGCGGATTCTCTGCGCCAGGCCCGCGATCGGCTGCGTGAGAAGGGGTGGCAGGTGCTGGCGGTGCAGGCGCGCAGGCGATCCGCTCTTGCCGGCCTGCTCGCCGGCCGTTGGATGGGCGGCGTGAGCAGCGGCGATCTGGCGCTGCTCACCCGGCAACTGGCGACGCTGCTGTCTGCCGCGCTGCCGCTGGAAGAGGCGCTGATGGCGGTGGCGCGGCAAACGGAGAAAAAAGGCCTGCAGGCGGCGTTGACTCAGGTGAGGCAGCGCATTCTGGAGGGTTTCCCGCTGGCGCAGGCGCTGGGGCAGTATCCGCAGATTTTTGACCGTCTCTATTGCGCCATGGTGGCGGCCGGTGAGATTGCCGGCCATCTGGGGCCGGTGCTGGAACGGCTGGCTGACTATGTCGAACAGCGCCAGCACATGAAGAACAAGATCGTGCAGGCGTTGGTGTACCCGATGGTGCTGACGGCGGTGGCGATTGGCGTGGTGGCTATCTTGCTGACGGCAGTGGTGCCGAAGGTGATCGAACAGTTTGTGCATATGAAGCAGACCTTGCCGCTGTCGACCCGGATGCTGCTTGGCGCCAGCGACGGATTGCGCCAATGGGGGGCGGCGGTGTTGATGGCGGCGCTGGCGGGCTTTGGCGCTTTCCGTTATCGCCTGCGGGATCCGGCGCGGCGCGCACGCTGGCATGCGTTCATCCTGCGGCTGCCGGTGGTCGGCAAACTGTCGCTGGCGGTGAATACCGCGCGCTACGCCAAAACGCTGAGCATTTTGAACGCCAGCGCCGTGCCGTTGCTGGAGGCGATGCGCATCAGCGCCGGCGTGTTGGGTAACGAGGCTGCCCGTGAGCGCCTGCTGGCGGCGATGGAGCGGGTGCGAGAGGGGGAAGGATTGTCGCCGTCGCTTGAAGGCACCGCGCTGTTCTCGCCGATGATGCGACACATGATCATGTCCGGCGAGCGCAGCGGCGAACTGGACATGATGCTCGAACGGGCGGCGGCGATGCAGCAGGAGGCCTTCAGCCGGCAAATCACGCTGGCGCTGGGGCTGTTTGAGCCTTTATTGGTGATCGCGATGGCCGGTTCGGTGCTGTTTATCATTCTGGCCATCCTGCAGCCGATATTGCAGCTCAATAATATGGTCGGCTAATCATGCCATTAATGGAGAGTAAAGTGAGTCATATCAGCAATATGCGCAGGTCCCGGCAGCGTGGGTTCACGCTGCTGGAAATCATGGTGGTGATCGTCATTCTGGGGCTGTTGGCCAGCCTGACCATCCCAAGCCTGATGGGTAACAAGGAGAAGGCCGATCGGCAAAAGGCCGCCAGCGATATCGTCGCGCTGGAGAACGCGCTGGATATGTACAAGCTGGATAACGGCCGTTATCCCAGCGCGGAGCAGGGGCTGGCGGCGCTGGTGACCCGGCCGACGCTGGCACCGATCCCAAGGAATTATCCCGAAGACGGTTATATCCGCCGCTTGCCGCAAGACCCCTGGGGGCAAGCGTATCGTCTGCGCAACCCGGGGCGCCATGGCAAGCTGGATGTGTTCACGCTGGGGCCGGACGGTGTCGCCGATACCGATGATGACATCGGTAACTGGGTGGCCGACGCGCCATGAGGCGCATACGCGGTTTTACGCTGCTGGAGACCATGTTGGTATTGCTGCTGCTGGGGGTGACCAGCGGCCTGGTGATGCTGAGTTTTCCGGCGGATGAGAAGCCGTTGGCGCAGCAGGGAGAGCGATTGAGCCATTGGCTGAATGCCCTCGCCGAGCGGGCCGAGCGCGAAGGGGTGAGGTATGGCGTGGCGTTCGATGACGGCGGTTGGCGCAGCGTCGCCGAAGCGGGGCGGGAGAGCCGGGAGCAGTACGCTCTGCCGGACGGCGTCGCGCTGCGGCTGAGCGTTGAAGGGCAAACCGTCGCGCTCGCCGCAGAGGCGGCGCTGCCACAGGTGTGGCTGTATCCGGGGGGCGAAACCACGGCGTTCAGCGTGGAGCTATCCCAGGGCAAGTGTCTGTGGCGATTGCAGGCGCCCGGTTACTTTGTATTTGAAACGACGGACATTCGTTGCGATGACGCGGAAAATGAGACGCCAGCAGGGCATGACGCTGCTGGAAGTGATGGTGGCCATGATGATCTTCGCCATCGGCTGTCTGGCGCTGATCAACAGCACCGGCGGCCAGGTGCGTAGCCTGAGCGCGATCGAAGCCAAGACCGTGGCGCTGTGGGTGGCGGACAACCAGCTGACGCTGCTGCAGCTCGAGCCCCGCCCACCGACGCTCGCCTGGCATTCGGGCACCACGGTAATGGCCGGTGAAACCTGGCACTGGCGCTATCGCGGGCGGGAGACCAGCGACGCCGGGATGCGGGCGATCGCGATTGAAGTCAGGCGCGACCCGCAGGATCGCAATGCGCTGGTGGAGATGCTCACCTACAGGGCGTTGTTGTGAAGCGCGCTTTGCAACGGGGTTTTACGCTGGTGGAAATGCTGTTGGCCATCGCCCTGTTCGCCATGCTGTCGCTCACCGCATTGACGGTCTTCAGAGGCGTGCTGAAAAACGACGAAATCACCCAGCGCAAATCGACGCAGTTGACCCAGCTGCAACGGGCGCTGGCGATCGTCGAGCGCGATTTGACGCAGGCGCAGGCGCGCGCGCCGACCGGCGATAAACGCTGGCCGGCGGCGCCGGAGTTTGCGGTGCTGCAGACGGCGGGAGAGGAAGGCGGCGATTTTCAGCTGTTGCTGATCCGAAACGGCTGGCCGAACCCCCAGGCCCGATTGCCGCGAGCCACGCAGGAGCGGGTGGCGTATCGCTACCGGCAGGGGCGGCTCGAACGCCTCAGTTACCCGAATTTGAGCAGCCCGCAGGCGGCGGCGCGCAGCGTGCTGCTGCTGTCTGAGGTGACGCGGTTCCAATTGCGTTTTTACCGGCAGGGCGAATGGTTGACGGCCTGGCGCGCCGGCGGGCTGCTGCCGCAGGCGGTGGAAATCGCCATCGACACCCCCGCGCTGGGGGAAGTCCGGCGCATCGTCACGTTGCCCGCTGCGAGGCCACTATGAATAAACAACGCGGTATGGCGCTGTTGATGGTGTTGCTGATGATGTCGCTGATGGCGATCGTGGCGGTCAATATCAACGATAACTGGCAGCGTTCGCTGGTGCGCACCCAGTCTCAGCAGGATCGACTGAGGGCGAAATGGTTGCTGCTGGGCGGCGAGAGCTACGCCCGGCAGCGGCTGCAGCAGGCGGGAGAGCTACGCCCGGCAGCGGCTGCAGCAGGCGGGAGAGCAGCGGAAGGCGTGGGGGGCATCAGGGGTGACCTTCAGCATGCGCACCGAAGAGGGGGAAGTGGCGATACGTCTGCGCCGCGTTGACGCCTGTTTCAACCTCAACGCCCTGATCCGCGTCGCTGGCCCGGCGGATGTCGGCGATAGCGAGGGGGGCCCCCCCAATAAGGAGAGGCGAATATTCATGCTGCTATTGAACAATCAGGGGATCGCCGCTGCCCAGGCGGGCGCGATTGCCGATGCGATCGTCGCCAGAGCCTATGGCGAAGGATATCTGATGGGGGATGTCAGCGAGCTGCGGGAGCTGGCCGGCATCGACCGCGAGCTTTATCTGCGTCTTGCGCCGCTGCTTTGTGCGGCGCCGGATGCCGAGCTGCGCCTCAATCCGGACGCCGTGAACGACGCTCAGCTGCCGCTGCTGCGGGCGATGTTGATGAACGCGCTGAGCGATGAGCGGCTGCTGGCGCTGCTGGCGGCCCGTCCGCCGCAGGGCTGGCAGACGCTGGCGTTTTTGTCGCAGGAAAAAGCGCTGCAGGCGCTGGGCGAGGATGGCCTTGGCGAGCGACTTATTTTCGACGATAACCGCTGGATTGCGCAGCTGCAGCTTAGGCTGAACGACGGGCGCTATCGGCTGGTCAGCGCGTTGCAGCCGGGCCCGTCAGGCGTCACGGTCAGCGGACGTCGGTTCGACAGAGGGGAAGGGTAAACGATGGCGAACACCATCCTGCTTATCGCGCTGGACGATGATGCGATGGCCGATGTGCGCTGGGGCCGCGTCGGCGAGACGCGCTGCCGCTTTGCCGCCCGCCTCGATCTGGCCGAAGGCGGTAGTGAGTTGGCGGCCATGGCGCAGGGCAGCCGGGTCGTGGTGCTGGTGCCTGCCCGTCATGTGGTGCTGAGACAAACGACATTCCAGGGCAAGGCCCGGCAGGCGACGCCGCTGGCGCTGGCGTACTCCCATGAGACCGGGTTGTTGACCGATGTCGAGCAGATGCATTGGGCGGTGCTGGGCAAGGTGCAGCGTGATTTCACTATCGCCGGCGTTGCGCTGGCGCAGATGCAAGGGTGGGTTGATAGCCTCAACGCCTGCGGCATTCGCGTCGATGCCCTGCTGCCCGACGTGCTGGCGTTGCCGTTGCCGAACCAATGCAGCGCACTGCGCTGGCGCGGACACTGGCTGCTCCGAACGGGGGGCATGCAGGGCATGCAGTTGCCCGATGCCTGGGGGGACAGCGTCCCGTGGCCGACGCCGGATTGGTGTCTGCACAGTGGCGGAGAGGTGCCGGCGGGCTGGGAAACGGCGCGTATCGATGAGGATCCGCTGTGGCGATTGGCGGAAGAGGCCTGGAACAGCACATCCACGCTGTTGCAGGGGCGTTTCAAACCGGGCGTGCGCTGGCCGCGCCGTCTGCCCGATAAGACCGCCTGCGCGATGCTGCTGCTCAGCGGTTCGCTGCTGGTGGGGGGCTTGCATCACCAATTGAAGGCCAGACAGAGCGAAAGCCAGATAACGGCGCTGACTCAGCGCCTGCTGCCGAGTGGCGAGACAGCGCCGGCGTTCGCCGAACGGGCGGCGCAAACGTGGGCACGGCGTATGCAAGACACCCTGAATGCGCCGCAGCTGTTCAGGCTGTTGCCCTACGCGGCCGAGGCGCTTGCTGTCTGGGAACCTCCGCAGTTGCAGGCGCTGGCTTTCGACGCTGCCGACGATCGTTTGGTGGTGACGGTAAACAGAAACGACGCGCCGCTGCCGGCGCCGGTCAACGACGGTGGCGTCAGCATGACGTTCAGCGAGGGAAGCGCGCCTAACCAGGCGATCCTGACGGTGAGAGGTGAGCGATGAACATCGGTTGGCGCGATAAGGCGCTGCGGCGGGCAGTGCTGTTAAGCCTGTTGATGCTGATGGCCTGCGGCTACTGCCTGTATCAGTTTTCACAGGCGCAAAAAAACGCACAACGGCTGGCGGCGCTGCGGGAGCAGGCGCGCGTCATCCAACAATTGCAGGCGCGTTTGCCGCAGAGCGCCGCCGCGCGCGAGCAACTGCCGGAGCGACTGCGACAGAGTGCGCTGGCATATCGCATCGCCATCGCCGAACTGACGGAAAGTGAAGCGGATGTGCGGGTCACGCTGCCGCCCGTGCCATTTGAACGCCTGTTGCCGTGGCTGGCCGCCCTGCAACGCGAGCACGGGATCCGCGTGCTCTCACTCGCCGCAGAACGTGCGGGGCAGGCGCCGGGCGTGGTGCAAATCAGCCAACTGCGGGTAACGGCGCAACCGGGATGTCACCCACGCGACGACAATAGAGGATCCAGAGAGCCATGCTATCCGCAATAAACGCAGTGGCCGATGAACACTGGCTGCTATTTAGCGCCGTGTTGAGCCTGTGCATCGGCAGTTTTATCAATGTGGTCGTTTATCGGCTGCCTGTCATGCTTGAGCGCGAAATGGAAATGGCGCAGGCCGAACGATTTAATCTCTTTTTGCCGCGTTCATTCTGCCCGTGTTGCACAATGAAAATACCGGCGCTCGATAATATTCCTTTATTAAGTTGGCTGCTGTTGCGCGGTCGCTGTCGTTATTGTCGCACGCCTATTTCCATCCGTTATCCACTGGTGGAGCTATTGCTGATGCTAATGGGAATAACGCTGGCCTGGCGCGTTGGCATCGGTGTGGATTGGTTTTTCATGTTGGCGTTTGCTGCATTGCTGCTGGCCTTGGCGGCGATCGACAGCGAGTGTCAGCTGTTGCCGGATTGCCTGACGTTGTCGCTGCTGTGGGCCGGGCTGTTGTGGCATTGCCTGGCGCACCCGGCATTTTTGCCGACGGCGGTCATCGGCGCGCTGGCGGGGTATTTGACGCTGTGGCTGCTGTATTGGGGATTTCGTCTCGCGACCGGCCGCGAGGGGCTGGGATACGGCGATTTTAAACTGCTGGCGGCGCTCGGCGCCTGGGGCGGCTATGCCGTTTTGCCGTCGATTCTGCTGTTTGCCGCCACCGGCAGCCTGCTGTGGCTGCTGCTGCGGGTGTGGCGCGGCGGCGATGGGGCACAGCCCCTGCCTTTCGGCCCGGGGTTGGCGGTGGCGGGCGCCGGCGCGGTAGCCTGCCAGTGGCTTGCGCTACCGCTGGCGAGTTAACGGAGCTGGGCTAAAAACGGCGCCAGCGTTCGGTTGAGTCCGCTGCACTTCTCTTGCAACGGCGTGGCGTCGGCCTCCAGCTGCGCGGCGACGTTTTTGCCTGCATCAAGCAACTGGGTGCGATTAAGCGCCGGCGCCCAGCCTTTTCTCTCCGCCGCCTGCAACGCCGCCGCCGCGAGTGGGTCGTTGGTCGGGATATCGGCGCGGTTGCAGCGTTCTCTCAGAAACTGGCCAGCGCCGACCAGCGATGACAGCTGGTCGCGCTGGATGGCGGCGTCAGGGGCCGATTTGGCGGCGTGCTGACAGCCGGATAACAGCAGGCATGCCATGAACGCCGTGGCGATGTTTTTCAATGTCACGTTATTTTCCCTGTGGAATTAATTGGCGCGGTGTCGGTATTTTCTTGCGCCGCATGGCGGCGCTTTACGAGGTCAGGAATATTTTAACCCTTTATCATGCGGTTTAATATTCTGACGGCATTAGGTTTTATTATTTTAATGCATTCTAAGTGCCGGGCGTTCAGGGCTTCTACTTATTATTCCTCTCGCGGTATCGCCGCATCTCTTTGAGTTTCTTCTCACTCAGTTGGAATCCAATAAATTTAACTGGAGTCGTAATGAAATTATCCAAAATCGCCCTGATGATGGCAGCGCTCACTGCCTCCTCGGCCGCCTGGTCGCACGGTTATATCGAAGTGCCCGAGAGCCGCGCCTACAAGTGCAAGCTGGGCAGCAACACCGACTGCGGCCGAGCGCAGTGGGAACCGCAGAGCGTCGAGCAGGTTTCCGGCTTCCCTGGCGGCGCGACGCCGCGCGACGGCCAGCTAGCCAGCGGCGGGGTGGGCGGTTTCGAGCCGCTGGATCGTCAGGGCGTCAACGTCTGGGCGTTGAACACCATGAAACCGGGACCGCAGACGTTCACCTGGTACCACACCGCCAAGCACAAAACCAATAACTGGCGTTATTACATCACCAAACAAGACTGGGACGTGAATAAGCCGCTGTCGCGCGAGGCTTTCGAAAAAGAGCCGTTCTGTGAAGTCGATGGCCATGCTCAGGCGCCAAAAGATCGCGAAGTGCACCAGTGCGTGGTACCGGAGAGAACCGGCTATCAGGTGATTTATGGCGTGTGGGAAATCAATGACACGGTGAACAGCTTCTATCAGGTGGTTGACGTCAACTTCGAGGACGACGGCGTCGTGTCCGAATGGCGCAAGCAGCTGCAAGGCTCTCTCTCCGGCAAAAACCTGCAGGTTGGCGACAAGGTGATCGCCCGCTTCTTCGATGCGGACGGTGAAGTGCTGACGATGAAAACCGAGCTGGCGATCGACAGTGAGGCGCTGACCGACAAAAACCGCTGGAGCCACGCGTTGGCCAGCAAGATCAACGCCGAACAGAAAGCGGTGCGTGCCGGGGTGAAAGACGGTAAAGGCAACGTCAATCCGGTGTTTGGCAATAATGCGGTCTTCGCCAAACAAGGCAGCACGATGAAGAGCGTGGTGATCTCCTATGAGGAAGAAACGCCGACTATCACCGAAGAGATCCGCATCGGCAACCTGTCCAGCACCAAGATCAAGGACGGTAAAGCTCAGCTGACCTTCAATGCCGAGGTTAAAGGCAAATTGACCGTTGAAGCGCGCGTTTACGATCACGGCCAGACGGAAAAAGGCTACGTGAAAGAGACGCTGGAAGACGCCAGCCAGCCGCTGACCGTCGCGCTGAACAACGTCAGCGAGGGCCATCACATGCTGAAAGTGATCGCCAGCAACGACAATGGGCAGAGCATTCAGCCGGATATCGAAAACTTCAATCTGGAAGCTGAATCCACCGGCGGTGGCGGCAATGGCGACTACAACTTCGTCTTCCCGAACGCGCTGAGTAAATACACCGCCGGCACCACGGTGCTGCAACCGAAAGACGGCAAGGTTTATCAGTGCAAACCTTTCCCTTACAGCGGTTACTGCATGCAGTGGAACAGCGGCGCGACTCAGTTTGAGCCGGGCGTGGGATCCAACTGGCAGGACGCCTGGGTCGTGAAAAAGTAAGTGCGCATCGGATAGTCAAGCGGCCAATGATGGCCGCTTTTAAAGGAGCTTTATGTCACACGAACCTGCCCGTTACGATCTTTTCAGTCGGTTACTGCATTGGGGCATTGCCGCCGTGATGATCTACGTCATGATCGTGGGTTATTCACTGCATTTTATGACGGATGCGCGCATCTTCGCCTTTTTCTCCGTGACCAATATGTCGTTGGCCTTGGTGCTGACACCGCTGATGGCGGCGCGCTTTATCTGGCGTTTTTTCCGGCCTAAAGTGCCTTATGGCGATATGCTGCAAGGGCGCGAGAAGGGGTTGGTGCATTTGCTGCACGAAATATTCTACCTGCTGATTTTCGTGGTGTTGCTGAGCGGATTTCTCATGCTGGAGCACGGCTTTGCGGTTTTCGGCGCGATCGATTTCCCCCGTCCGATTGCGAATCTTGAGGTTAATCGTTTCTTTTTCGCCGTGCACCGTTATTCATGCATCGCGCTGTCGGCCATGATTGTGCTGCACATCGCGGCGGTGATTAAGCATCACTGTTTCGCCCGGCGGGCGATTTTGCGCCGCATGCTCTGAGCCTGGCGGTGATGGATCACGCCGCCCGGCGCGGCGGCGTGGCAGCGATGGCCTCAGGGATATTCGCCGCGATGTGCACCACACAGGCAATGTGAGGCGAGCGTCTTCACGCGTGAATAGCGTTAAGGCGTAATACCCCGGGCATTAACCGAGAATTGTTGCTATTTATTATTAACGGCAAAGATGAGTGTAATTAACATTTCGTTGTCAATAGGAAAATGACCTATTCAACTTGAACATTGAAGCCGATAAAAGCATCGGCTCAACGCGTTGGGGGCTGATTATCTGACATATTTCCAAACGGAGGTGGGGATTTTGTCATACAGCTTGTTCATGGTCAGCTCCGCCAAACGATGATCGGCGGCTGAGTAAAACAGCTCCAGTTCATCATCGGAAAGCTCGTACTTATTTTTTTCAATAACACGTTCGAGAGTATCAATCGTGGTGCATTTACGTAAACGCATCAGATAGTCGGTTTTAGTCATGGTGGCCTTTTAGTTTAATAACCGTAAAATAGCTCGGGAATAATTATCCCCTAAGTTTTCATTGTCGTACAGATGTCCTCTCCTGAGAACATTCTGAATAATCTCGCCTTGGTTTTTTGCCAGCGGCGCAGGTCGGAATCATTGATACCGTAGCTGCTGAACAGCGTATAGGTATCGTCGAGATATTCCTCGACTAACTCCGACAAATCGGATTCGTCCATGTATTTAATTTTATAACTCATCACAAACGAAGCGATATGTTCGATCAACTCATTAAGCTGAAGGTTGACGGAGGATGTCGGATCGTTGACCCACCCGTGGTGGCTGTCTCCCAGGGTGGCGATACCTTCATCATACAAATTTTCGCACAAGAATTTGAGTTGAGCAATGTCGTGTCGCTTAGGCGAATACTCATCCATATCATCCCCTCCGTAAGTCTTAATGGCGGTGTTGATAACACTATGTGAGTAAGCTGATTTACATCATGAACGGAGGCAGCTTAACGGTGGTTAAATAAACTTCCCGTAAAATGAATATAAATCATTTTTTCGCGTTTGGCCTGCAGTTATTACGTAAACTTACAATTCATCCGCGGTTGATGGGCGTGAGTTATCAATGATGTCGAAGATTAAACCCCGTTGCGCCACACGGAACCGGACGCTATCGCTGATCGTGTCTTCGCTGTTGATATCCAGGCAAGCATTAAAAATGCCCCACTTATAGCGATAACTCATTGAATAATCGCTGTCACCTTGTTGCACTATATCAAGTATTTCTAATGAATCTTCGGCATAGCGTGCGCTTTCAGAATAAAAACTGAGTCCGCTGGTCAGCGACGGCACTAACTCCGCAATATTGTCATTAATCACTTTCTTTAATTTTTTAACAGAAAGTGCGTTGACGTCCTGGTTACAGGCAAGGGTAACAAGCATTAATCTCGGCCAACAACAATGTTATCTGCTCATCTTACTCCTTTTCCACTCGCGCCGGTAAATTTTTCGATTTACCGCTGTTTTTTTACCTTCCGCCAACATTTGCGTCGAACGGGAATATCCCTGAGTTTGATAAGGGGGCGAGGGGGGGACCTGCTGCGCGACGAGCTGTTACGTTCCGTTGCATTAATGAGTCCGGCAACGCTTGAGACATACCATTAATTGTGATGTTATATTGTAACTATAAATCTGCTGCTTTGGTTATTCCCTTGATTCCCACTTCGCAAAATGACGCCGCGTCGTCACTGAATTCGTTGTTCACCACCTCCGCGGCCGTGCGCTGTGTGGGCGCTATCGTTTTGTTGACTCTGCTGTGGCTCGGCATTTTTTGGGCGGTGTCGCTGCCATGATTTCATTACGTCAGCTGGCGATAGGCTATGGCGCCACGCCGCTTTTCCCGCCGCTGAGCGGGCAGTTTAGCGCCGGTTCGTTAACCGCGGTGGTGGGCGTCAACGGGGCAGGGAAATCGACGTTGCTGAAAACGCTCGCCGGTTTGTTGCCGCCCTTGGCGGGTCGCCTGGACTTTAGCGGTGAAAAGCCGCCGCGCAAGGCTTATTTACCGCAGCAGGCGGAGCTGGATCGGCAATTCCCGATCGCGGTGAGCGATCTGGTGGCGATGGGATGTTGGCCGCAAAGCGGCATGTTCGGCGGTATGAATCAGCGTGCGGCGAGCCAGGTTAATGAGGCGCTGGCGAGCGTCGGCATGAGCGCGCTGGCGCACAGTCCGGTGGGCGAGCTCTCCGGCGGCCAGCTGCAGCGGGTGCTGTTTGCGCGCCTGCTGGTCCAACAGGCGCCGTTGATCCTGCTGGATGAACCCTTCACCGGCATCGACAGCGCCACTACGCAGATCCTGCTGCAGGTGATCGCGCAGCTGCACCAGCAGGGGAGAACGGTGATCGCCGTCCTGCATGACATGTCGATGGTCGCCGAGCATTTTCCGCAGGTGCTGTTGCTGACCCCGCAGGCGTGTCATTGGGGCGCGGCCGAGCGCGTGCTGGAACAGGTGCCGCGGTATCTCGCCGCCGAACGGCAGCCGAGCCTGCGGGTGGTGGCGCCATGATGCTGTTGCATGGGCTTATCGACCCTTTTCTCTCTTTCGGTTTTATGCGTCGCGCATTGATGGCGTGTCTGGCGCTGTCGCTCAGCGCCGCCCCGCTGGGGGTGTTTCTGTTGCTGCGCCGCATGAGCCTGGTGGGGGATGCATTGTCCCACGCGGTGTTGCCCGGCGCGGCAATCGGTTATCTGATTTCCGGCATGTCGCTGGTGGCCATGGGCGTGGGCGGCTTTATCGCCGGGCTGGCGGTGGCGATGTTGTCCGGCCTGGTGAGCCGCCGCACGCCGTTAAAAGAGGACGCCAGCTTCGCCGGATTCTATCTGGGGTCGCTGGCGCTCGGGGTCACGTTGGTCTCGCTGCGCGGTTCCAGCGTGGATCTGCTGCACGTGCTGTTCGGTTCGATTCTGGCGGTGGATGCGCAGGCGATGCTGATGGTCGGTGCGATCGCCACGGTGTCGCTGCTGGCGCTGGCGGCGCTGTACCGCGCGTTGGTAATCGAGTCCTTCGACGTCACTTTCCTGCGCGTTAACGCGCCGCGCCGGTTGGCGCTGATCCACGGCCTGTTTTTGGCGCTGGTGGTGGTCAATCTGGTGGCGGGGTTCCAGATCCTCGGCACCCTGATGTCGGTGGGGCTGATGATGCTGCCCGCCGCCAGCGCACGCTTCTGGGCGCGCAATCTGCCGCAGACGCTGGCGGTGGCGATGGGCATCGGCGCGCTGTCCAGCCTGACTGGGCTGGTGTGGTCCTACTACGCTTCGCTGCCTGCCGGTCCGGCGATCGTTCTCAGCGCCAGCGTCATCTTCTTTGTCTCGATCCTGTTTGGAACGCGTGGAGGCATTTACGCCTTTGCGCGCCGTTGAGAAGTGCCATTTGCAAGGAGAAAATATGAAACGTTTACCTATATCGCTGGCGGTCGCTGCTCTGCTGGCCAGCCCATTGGCGATGGCGAAGACCGTCGACGCCGTCGCCAGCTTTTCCATTCTGGGAGATATCGTTAAACAGGTGGGGGGCGATCACGTCAAGGTCAGCACGCTGGTGGGGCCGGATGGCGATCCGCACAGTTTCGAGCCTTCGCCGCAGGACGGCAAGAAGCTGGCTCAGGCTGATGTGGTGTTCGTCAGCGGCCTGGGGCTGGAAGGGTGGATCGATCGCCTGGTCAGCGCTTCGGGTTATAAAGGGCAGGTGATCACCGCTTCACAGGGGATCAACACCCGCCAGATGGAGGAGGACGGCAAACCGATTACCGATCCCCACGCCTGGAACAGCATGAAAAACGGCGTGCAGTACGCCACCAACGTGATGAACGCCCTGATCGCCGCCGATCCCGAGGATGCCAACTATTTTCGCCAGCGCGGCGCCGAATACATTCAGCAGTTGCAAAAGCTGGATCTGTGGGCCAAAACCCAGTTCGCCGCTGTGCCGCCGCAGAAACGTAAGGTGCTCACCAGCCATGATGCCTTTGGTTACTTTGGGCAAGAGTATGGCGTCACCTTCCTTGCGCCGGTCGGATTTTCCACCGAGGCCGAAGCCAGCGCCAGCGATGTGGCCGGCCTGATCA
Organism: Serratia ureilytica; assembly: GCF_017309605.1. NCBI lineage: Bacteria > Pseudomonadati > Pseudomonadota > Gammaproteobacteria > Enterobacterales > Yersiniaceae > Serratia > Serratia ureilytica. Next base: position 3,927,515 of record NZ_CP071320.1, on the reverse strand, counting down.
AACAAATCAAACAGGAAAAAGTTAACGCTTACTTTATCGAAAACCAGACCGATCCGCGGCTGGTGAAACAGATTGCCGCCGCCACCGGCGCCAAGGCGGGCGGCGAGCTGTACCCTGAAGCGCTCTCGCGCGTGGGCGGCCCGGCGGCCACCTATGAGCAGGCGTTCAAGCACAATGTCGACGCGCTGCTGAGCAGCATGAAGTAATCTCCGCCCCCGCTTGCCGGCGGGGGCAGCTTGTAGGCACTTTCTCGCCATAAAAAAAGCCCCGTTGAGCAGCAACGGGGCTTTGCGACAGATGGCACTTTGGAGTTAACGCTTTTTCTTACGTCCCTGTACCGCTTTGAATCGCGGATTGCTTTTACAGATCACATAGATGCGGCCACGACGACGCACGACTTTGCAATCCGGGTGGCGATTTTTCGCCGAACGCAATGAACTCAATACCTGCATGGGGGTTCCTTGTTACTTATTGCCGATAAAGCGGCCAAAGCGCTGCTGGAAGCGCGCCGTGCTGCCTTCTTTGGAATAGTCTTTCTGCTTGCCGGTGTAATACGGATGCGAAGCGGAAGAGACGTCGAGGGTGACATACGGCCAGCTTTCGCCGTCCAGTTCGATGGTGCGATCGGTTTTGATGGTCGATCCCACTTTGAAGTAGGCGTTGGCGCTGACATCGTGGAACACCACGGTGCGATAATCGGGATGGATGCCGGGTTTCATAATGGCTCTCTCGTGTAATGTTATACTATAACAACAATTATGCGCCGACCGGGCATCACGATCAAGCGTAAATTGCACACACGAGTGAATTAATGAGAACGGTTTGCATTAAGCAACTGAAGCAAAAGAAAAAGGCCGCATGCGCGGCCTTTTCGATTATCGGGTAGAAATCTCTTCACTGAACGATCAGTGATGCTCTACCGGGTGGCTGTGTTCCAGGTCTTCGTTCTTCTTGCTGAAGCGGCGGCGAACCACCACGAAGAACACCGGTACGAAGAAGATCGCCAATACGGTCGCGGTGATCATCCCGCCCATTACGCCGGTACCTACCGCGTTCTGTGCGCCGGAGCCTGCGCCGCTGCTGATAACCAGCGGCAGAACCCCGAGGATGAAGGCCAGGGACGTCATCAGAATTGGACGCAGACGCATACGCACCGCTTCCAACGTCGCTTCGATCAGACCTTTGCCTTCTTTCTCCATCAGATCCTTGGCGAATTCCACGATCAGGATGGCGTTCTTCGCCGATAGACCGATGGTGGTCAACAGCCCCACCTGGAAGTACACGTCGTTATTCATGCCGCGCATCGTCGCGGCCAACAACGCACCGATAACCCCCAGCGGCAATACCAGCATGACCGAGAACGGTACGGACCAGCTTTCATACAGCGCCGCCAGACACAGGAACACCACCAGAATCGAGATGGCGTACAGCGCCGGCGCCTGGTTGCCCGACAGACGTTCCTGATAGGACATGCCGGTCCAGTCGTAACCGATGCCGCTTGGCAGTTTGGACGCCAGCTGTTCCATCAGGTTCATCGCTTCACCGGTACTCTTGCCCGGTGCAGCCTGGCCCAGAATTTCCATCGACGGCAAGCCGTTATAGCGTTCCAGACGCGGTGAGCCGTATTCCCATTTCGCCGAAGAGAAGGCGGAGAATGGCACCATCTGGCCGCTGGTACCGCGCACGTACCACTTGTTGATGTCTTCCGGCAGCATACGGAACGGCGCGTCTGCCTGTACATACACCTTCTTCACACGACCGCGGTCGATGAAGTCGTTGACGTACGAACCGCCCAGTGCGGTGCTCAGCGTGCTGTTGATGGTGGTGATGCTGACGCCCAGCGCCTTGGCTTTCTCCTGATCGACGATCAGTTTGAACTGCGGCGTATCTTCCAGGCCGTTCGGGCGCACGCCCACCAGCACGTCCGGATGCTGAGCAACCATGCCCAACAGCTGGTTACGCGCTTCGGTCAGTTTCTCGTGCCCCAGGCCGCCCTGGTCAATCAGCTCGAAGTCGAAGCCGGTTGCGGTACCGAGTTCGATGATCGCCGGCAGGTTGAACGGGAACACCAGGCCTTCTTTAATCTGCGAGAAGGCGCCCATGGCGCGACCCGCGATCGCTTCCACCTTGTTCCCGGCCCCTGGACGCTCACCCCAGTCTTTCAGGCTGACGAATGCCAGGCCGTTGTTCTGGCCGTTACCGTTGAAGCCGAAGCCCGCGACGGTAAACACCGAAACCACGTTGTCCTTTTCCTTGTTCAGGAAGTAGTCGGAGACTTCTTCCAGCACTTTGTTGGTACGGGACTCGGTGGCACCGGCAGGCAACTGCACCATGGTCAACAGGATGCCCTGATCTTCGTCCGGCAGGAACGAGGAAGGCAGGCGCAGGAACAGCAGGCCCATGCCAACCACGATCAGCAGGTAGATGATCAGGTAGCGACCGGTGCTGCGCAGGATGTTGCCCACGCTGTCGGTATAGTGATGCGTGCTCTTCTCGAACATGCGGTTAAACCAGCCGAAGAAGCCTGTTTTAACCCCGTGATCGCCTTTTGGGATCGGTTTGAGCATGGTGGCGCACAGCGCCGGCGTCAGGATCAAGGCCACCAGCACCGACAGCGCCATCGCGGACACGATGGTGATCGAGAACTGGCGATAGATAGCGCCGGTTGAACCGCCGAAGAACGCCATCGGCACGAATACCGCCGACAGCACCATGGCGATACCCACCAGCGCGCCCTGGATCTGGCCCATCGATTTACGGGTAGCTTCTTTCGGCGGCAGCCCCTCTTCGGACATAACGCGCTCGACGTTTTCCACCACCACGATGGCGTCATCCACCAGCAGGCCGATCGCCAACACCATGCCGAACATCGTCAGGGTGTTTATCGAGAAGCCGAACGCCGCGAGGATCGCAAAGGTCCCCAGCAACACCACCGGCACCGCGATGGTTGGGATCAGCGTCGCGCGGAAGTTCTGCAGGAACAGATACATCACCAGGAATACCAGGATGATGGCTTCGATCAGCGTTTTCACCACTTCGTTGATAGAGATCTTAACGAATGGGGTGGTGTCGTACGGATAAACCACTTTCATCCCTTGCGGGAAGAATGGCGCCATCTTGGCCAGCTCGTCTTTCACACCTTTGGCGGTGTTCAAGGCGTTGGCGCCGGTCGCCAGTTTGATACCCAGGCCGGCGGCAGGCTTGCCGTTATAACGCGCGGTAACGGCATAGCTCTCCGCGCCGCGCTCGATGTGAGCGACGTCGCGCAGGCGCACCTGGGAACCGTCGGTATTGACCTTCAGCAGGATCTTGCCGAACTCTTCCGGCGAAGTCAGACGGGTCTGCGCGATGATCGAGGCGTTCAACTGCTGCCCCGGCACCGGCGGCAGGCCGCCCAGCTGGCCTGCGGCGATCTGGTTGTTCTGCTCGGTGATGGCGGAGGTCACATCCGTGGTCGTCAGCTGGTAGTTGTTCAGCTTGTTCGGATCCAGCCAGATACGCATCGCGTACTGGGCACCGAACAGCTGCACTTCACCCACGCCGGACGAACGGCTGATCGGGTCCTTGATGTTGGACGCCACGTAGTCCGCAATATCGTCCTGAGTCATGTTCGGATCGTCGGAAACGAAGCCGGCCACCATCAGGAAGCTGCTGCTGGATTTTTCTACTTTCAGGCCCTGCTGCTGAACTTCTTGCGGCAGCAGCGGGGTGGCCAACGACAGTTTGTTCTGGACCTGAACCTGCGCGATGTCAGGATCGGTGCCGGACTCAAACGTCAGGGTAATGGTGACGCTACCAGAGGAATCACTGGTGGAGGACATGTACATCAGGTTATCGATACCATTCATGTTCTGTTCGATAATCTGTGTGACGGTATCCTGCACCGTTTTGGCATCTGCGCCCGGGTAGTTGGCGGAAATACTCACCGCCGGCGGTGCAATAGTGGGATACTGCGCGATTGGCAGTTTCATTATTGCAAGCACCCCCGCCAACATGACGATGATGGCGATTACCCAGGCGAAAATTGGGCGGTCTATAAAGAACTTAGCCATGTATTACAGGCTCCTTTTTATGACTTCTGCGCTTCAGACTGCGGCTGTTTTTGCGCCTGAGTGTCAACTTCCTGCACTTTTACCTGCGCGCCCGGATGCACTTTCATCAGGCCGGTGACGATGACGCGATCGCCGGCTTTCAGGCCATCGGTAACCAGCCATTTGTCGCCAATCGCCTGGTCCGCCTTCAGCGTGCGCAGCTCAACTTTGTTGCCTGCCCCTACCACCAACGCCGTCGCGTCGCCGCGCGGGTTGCGGGTGACGCCCTGTTGAGGCACCAGCAATGCATCGCTGCGTACGCCTTCGTCCAGACGGGCGCGCACGAACATGCCAGGCAACAGCGTATCGTTCGGGTTAGGGAACAGGGCGCGAATGGTGATGGAGCCGGTGGTCTCATCGACGGTGACGTCGGAGAACTCCAGCGTGCCTTCCTGCGCGTATTCGGTGCCGTTTTCCAGCATCAGTTTCACTTTGGCCTTGCCGTTTTCCTGCTTCAGCGCGCCGCTGGCCAGTTCTTGCTTCAGGCGCAGGAAGTCGGTGCTCGACTGGGTGACGTCGACATACATCGGATCCAACTGCTGCACGGTGGACAGGGCGGTTGCCTGGCCGTTACTGACCAGCGCGCCTTCGGTCACGGCGGATTTGCCGATGCGGCCGGAGATCGGAGAGGTCACCTTGGTGTACGCCAGGTTGATGCGCGCGGTTTCCACGGCGGCCTTGGCGGCCACCACGGCGGCATCCGCTTGCTGCAGCGTGGACACGGCGTTGTCATAGTCCTGCTTGCTGATGTAGCTGGTGCCCAGCAATGGCTTGTAGCGGTTTACCGTCACGCGTGCGATGGAAGCGCTGGCCTGCGCTTTGGCCAAATCGCCTTTCGCGCTGTCGTAGCTGGCCTGATAGGTCGCGGGATCGATTTGGTACAGAGACGTCCCGGCCTTGATATCGCTGCCTTCAACGAAGTTACGCTTCAGGATGATGCCGCTGACCTGAGGGCGAACTTCGGCGATGCGATACGCAGCGGTGCGGCCAGGAAGATCGGTAGTGATATTGAGAGGCTCGGCCTTCAAAGTGACTACGCCCACTTCAGGAGCCTGCTGTTGGGCGCCTTGCTGTTGGGTTTCTTTATCGTTACATCCTGTTAGCACTAAGCTGCCTGAAAGCATCAGAACGGCCGCCAGAGGCGTTAACCCTCTGTTTTTGTTCATAGAAAAACCTCAAGTGTCCGATTTCAAAATGATCAATGGATCACAAGCTTTAAAACCCATTGCTGCGTTAATTATATGTGCGTGCTATGGTACATACATTCGCGAATGTATGTAAATCACACTCCCCCTAAATAACAATGCCATGGCACGAAAAACCAAACAGCAGGCGCAAGAAACCCGGCAGCAAATCCTCGATGCTGCGGTGAGAGAGTTCTCTGAACGTGGCGTTGCTGCAACGTCACTGACAGATATTGCCACCGCTGCCGGGGTTACGCGTGGAGCCATTTACTGGCACTTCAAAAATAAGGTAGACCTGTTTAATGAAGTTTGGGAATCTACCGAGCCGAAAATTGACCAGCTCGAAACAGAGTATCAGGCAAAGTTTCCCGATAATCCACTGCGGGTTATCCGGGAAATTCTGATTTACATTCTGACGTCTACGGTTGAAGACGGCCGCAGGCGGGCGTTGATGGAGATTATATTCCACAAATGCGAGTTTGTCGGTGAAATGATGCCGCTGCTGGATTCGCGCAAGGTGTTGTACCTCGCCGGCTACGAACGCATCGAAGCGGTGCTGTATAACTGCATTCACCACGAGCAATTGCCCGCCGATTTGCATACCCGCCGTGCGGCGATCATCCTGCGCGGTTATATCACCGGCCTGATGGAAAACTGGCTGTTTATGCCGGAAAGTTTCGATCTGCGGGCCGAAGCCGAAGCGCTGGTCGATGCGTTTTTGGAGATGCTGCAGTTTTGCCCCACCTTGCGCCTCAACCCCGACGTCGACCGCCTTCCTTTATAAGGAGAGATTTCATGTCATCAGTTGTTCTTATTGCCAATGGCGCCGCCTATGGCCATGAATCCTTGTTCAATGCGCTGCGGTTGGCCATCGCGCTGAAAGAGCAGCAAAGCAATCTCGACCTGCGGCTGTTTCTGATGTCCGACGCGGTGGTGGCCGGGCTGGCAGGACAGCAGCCGCACGAAGGATACCATCTGCAGCAGATGCTGGAGATCCTCACCGCGCAGCAGGTGCCGGTCAAGCTGTGCAAGACCTGCGCCGACGCGCGCGGCGTCAGCCGCTTGCCGCTGGCGGACGGCGTGGAGATCGGCACGCTGGTCGAACTGGCGCAGTGGACGCTGGCGGCGGAGAAAGTGCTCACTTTCTGATTTCGCGACAACGGGACATCACCGGCAACGTTTTTGTTGTTCGTTGCCCGCCGGCGATCGTGATAATCTTCAGGCTTCTTAACCGATCCGAAGCTAAATCATGCATCGCTGGTTGACTCTGCCCTCTCTGACGCCGCGCTCGTTTGTCGGCGCATGCCGGCGGCGCATCGCCGCCGCGACACTCCTTTTCCTGATTTGCGCGCTGAGCTTGCCGGTGCAGGCGGCGCTGAACGGCGATTTGCCGCAGCGCAGCGAAGTGCAAAGCCAGCTGGAAGCGCTGAGCAAGCAAAAAGCCCTGACGCCGGTCGAAAAGCTGTCCCAACAGGATTTAACCCGCACGCTGGAGCTGCTGGACGCCATCGAGCGCAATCGGCAGGACGCCGCGCAGCTTAAACAGCAGGTGCAGCAGGCGCCGGCGAAGCTCAATCAGGTGACCGCCGAACTGGATGCGCTGAAGCAGCCGGTAGACAATGCGGCGGCGCGCGCCGCGCTGTTGCCGCTGTCGCTGCGTCAGCTGGAAAGCCGGCTGTATCAAACGCTCGACGAGCTGCAAAGCGCGCAGGAGAGCCTCTCTACTTACAACAGCCAACTGGTGTCGCTGCAAACCCAGCCTGAACGAGTACAAAGCACCATGTACGCCGCTTCGCAGCGCCTGCAGGAGATCCGCAGCCAGCTCAGCGGCCAGACGCCGGGGCAAGATTCGCTGCGCAACAGCCAGCAGGTGATGCTGACCACCGAGCAGGCGTTGCTCAACGCGCAGCTGGAGCTGCAGCGCAAAAGTCTGGAAGCCAATACCACGCTGCAGGATCTGCTGCAAAAACAGCGTGATTACACCACGGCGCATATCGACGCGCTGGATCGCTCGGTACAGTTGCTGCAGGAGATCGTCAACAGCAAACGTTTGACGCTGTCTGAAAAGACCGCCAAAGAGGCGCAGAACCCGGAAGACGCCACCGATATTCAGCACGATCAGCTGGTCAGCAAGCAACTGGACGTCAACCGCCAGCTGAGCCAGCGGCTGATCGCCGCCACCGAAGAGAGCAACACCCTGTTCCAGCAGAACATTCGGGTCAAAAACTGGCTCGACCGCGGGCTGCAGGCGGAGCGTAACCTGAAAGAACAGATCCAGGTGCTGAAGGGCAGCCTGGTGCTGTCGCGCATCCTGTATCAGCAGCAGCAGAGCCTGCCGCAGGGCACGCTGTTGGCGGATATGGACACGCGCATCGCCGATTTGCGGCTGGAGCAGTTCGATATCAATCAGCAACGCGACGATCTGTTCAAGGGAGAGGATTACATCAACCAGCTGGTGGCCGAAAGCAAGGAAAAGGCCGGCCCGGAGGTGATCGACGCGTTAAACGAGATCGTCGATATGCGCCGTGAACTGCTGGATCAGCTGAACAAGCAGCTCAGCAACCAGCTGTCGCTGTCGATCAACCTGCAGATCAATCAGCAGCAGCTGACCAGCGTTTACGGTTCGCTGCAAGATACGCTGACCCAGCAGATTTTCTGGGTCAACAGCAACAAGCCGGTCGATCTGGCGTGGCTGAAGGCGATGCCGGAGGCGGTGCGCGATCAGATTGCCGGGCTCGATCTCAAATTCGACGGCGGCAAGCTGGTGCAGGGCGGGTTGAATGCGCTGGTGTTCCTGATCCCGATGCTGTTGGCGATCGGGGTATTGCGCTGGCGCTACCGGCTGATCGACGGCCATTTGCAAAAGCTGGCCAACGACGTGGGGCAACTTAAGCGCGACGGCCAACTGCACACGCCGAAGGCCATCGCGCTGACCTTGCTGAAAGTGTTGCCCGGCGCCGCGTTACTCCTCGGCGTCGGTTTCTGGATGTATCGCGCGGATTTCGGCATCAGCGACTTTATATGGGCATTGTCGCAGCAGCTGGCGCTGTCGTGGCTGGTGTTCGGCTTCAGCTATCGCATGCTGAAACCGGGCGGCATCGCCGAGCGGCATTTCAACTTCGGCGCCAACCTGTGCGCGCATTACCGCCGTCAGACGCTGCGGCTGGGGTTGGCGCTGCAGCCGTTGATCTTCTGGTCGGTATTGGGCGAGAAAGCGCCGCTGCGTCTGGTGGAAGACGTGATCGGCCAGATCGTGGTGATGTTGACGCTGGCGCTGCTCACGGTGCTGGTGTTCCCGCTGTGTCGCGACAGCTGGCGTGAAAAGGGCTCGCACGCCGTGCGGCTGGTGGTGGTCACCGCGCTGGCCGCCACGCCGCTGATCCTGCTGGGGCTGATGTTCGCCGGCTACTTCTATACCACGCTGCGGCTGGCCAGCCGCTGGATAGACAGCCTGTATCTGTTTTTCCTGTGGAATATCGTATACCTGACCGCGCTGCGCGGCCTGAGCGTGGCGGCGCGGCGTCTGGCTTACCGGCGCGCGTTGGCGCGGCGGCAAAACGTGGCGAAAGAAGGAGCCGAAGGCGGCGAACCGGTGGTGGAAGAGCCGCCGCTGGCGCTCGATCAGATCAACCAGCAGTCGCTGCGCCTGACCACCCTGGTGCTGTTCGCCATCTTCGCCAGCGCTTTCTACGCCATTTGGTCGGATCTGGTGACGGTCATCGCTTATCTGGACAGCATCACGCTGTGGCATTACACCAGCACCGTGGCGGGCAGCAGCGTGTCGCAGGCGGTGACGCTGGGCAACATGATGGTGGCGATCGCCGCAGTGATTGTCGCCTACGTGCTCACCCGCAACTTGCCCGGTTTGCTGGAGGTGGTGGTGCTGTCGCGGCTGCAACTGCGGCAGGGGGCGTCTTACGCCATCACCACCGTGCTCACTTACCTGATTACCGCCGTGGGCGCCGTGGTTGCGCTGGGATCGCTCGGCGTATCCTGGGACAAACTGCAATGGCTGGCCGCCGGTCTGACGGTCGGGCTGGGCTTCGGCCTGCAAGAGATCTTCGCCAACTTCGTCTCCGGCCTGATCATTCTGTTCGAACGCCCGATCCGCATCGGCGATACCATCACCATCGGCACCTTCTCCGGTTCGGTCAGCAAGATCCGCATTCGCGCCACCACCATTACCGACTTCGATCGCAAAGAGGTGATCATTCCGAACAAGGCGTTCGTCACCGAGCGGCTGATCAACTGGTCGCTGTCCGATACCATCACCCGCGTGCTGATCAAGGTCGGCGTGGCCTACGGCTCCGATCTCGACAAGGTGAAAAAGGTGCTGCTGCAGGCGGCGCACGACAACCCGCGGGTGATGACCGATCCCGAACCGCAGGTGTTCTTCCTCAACTTCGGCGCCAGCACGCTGGATCACGAACTGCGGCTCTATGTGCGGGAACTGCGCGATCGCAGCTACACCGTGGACGAACTGAATCGCTCAATCGACCGCTTGTGCCGGGAAAACGGCATCGACATCGCCTTCAACCAGCTGGAGGTGTATCTGCATAACCAGCAGGGCAATGAAGTGCAGGAAGTGAAAAGAACGCTGTCGCCGGACGACGGCGGCCAGACGGCGGCGGATAAGTAATGAGAGGCGAAAGGGACAGCGGCGCTGTCCCCGGTTACTGTCCGGCAGGCAGATAGGGAGAGGTGACGCCGGCGCGCTGCAGCTTTTCCTGATAATCCCGTTTGACGATATCCAGCGCCGCCAGCGCGGTGGCCGGATCGATCTCGTTGCATTCCAGCAGGTAAATCAAGTCTACCGCCAGCTGCAGTTCGGGTGAGGCGTTTTCCAGAGACATAGCACCTGCGCTTATTTAATTAATGGGATGAATAACTCGGGTATCGGCAGAGTATAGTGAACCCGGCGCGCAACCGGGGAATAATCATTAAAATATTGTGATAAATCTTCAAAAACCGTTTTCTTTACGCTCGATATTGCGCTCGATGCGCGCCAACGCCTGACGACAGCGCATCAGCCGCCCCTCCAGCGCCGCCAGCTCGTGCTGCAGCTTTTGCTGCGCCGCCAGCGTGGTCTGGCGCCCCAGCAGGCTTTCCCGATCCTGAATCATGGCGATCAGCCGGCGTTCGTAATCCTGATGCTCGGCCAGCTTGTGGTAGAGATCGACCTCGGGGGCTTCCTTCGGCTGATTCTTGCGCCGCAGCGCCTGGGTCGCCAGCTCGCGCTGCAGGGCGGCGATCTGAGCCACCAGTTTTTCGGCCAGAAAGGCCACCTGGCTGGCGCGGCTGTCGTTAGCGGCGTTTTGCAGCTGGGCGAAGTTTTTCTCCACTTCGGCCAGGTAGTCGCGCAGCCGCGTGCCGCGGTTGGCGAACAGGGCGGCGTCGAACCGCGCCTGCGGGATCGGGGCGTCGCCGCGCGGGCTGACTTCGGCCGCCAGCGCCGCAATCTGCTGTGCCAACACCTGTAATAGACGCTGAGTGCTCACATAAGCTCCCTCTTGATTTCAACAGGCGTAAGCTTGCCCGCGAAGCCGTCCTGAAACAAGCGCCGCATGCATATTCCGCCGGCGCGGCGCCGATGCTACAGTAAGCCGCAACCGATTGAGGAGCGAAGAACCGCATGACGCGTGGGTTATTGATCATTTTGGGCTGGTTGGCGGTGGTGCTGGCGACGTTGGGCGTGGTGTTGCCGCTGTTGCCGACCACGCCGTTCCTGCTGTTGGCCGCCTGGTGCTTCGCCCGCTCCTCGCCGCGCTTTCATCACTGGCTGCTGTACCGTTCCTGGTTTGGCCCTTATCTGCGCCATTGGCAGCAGCATCGCGCGCTGCCGCCGGGGGCGAAGTGGAAAGCGGTGCTGGTGATCGTGCTGACCTTCGCCTGTTCGCTGTGGCTGGTGAAAATCTGGTGGGTGCGCGGGCTGTTGCTGCTGATGTTGGCCATTTTGCTGACCTTTATGCTGCGCCTGCCGGTTATTGATCTGCCGCAACAAAAACAGCGCTGATTGTACCTTAAACTCCTCAATAGCTTTCAAGCCGCAGCTAGGCGACAAACGCAGGCATCCCCGGGAGCTTACTTAGGTAAGTAATGTGTGCGGTCAACAACGCTGCGGGTTGAAAGATGCAGGGGAGAGTTGCATTTGTCCGCCAGTTTGCATAGATTTGGGCGTTTTCGTGCGCGGATCGCCTGCCATTTTTTCTCCGGTGTGTTTCACCCGGGGGCGGCGGGTGAGCGGCGCGCCGGTTTTCAGGCAGTTTTATCAGGCAACAATTATGACCGCTACTGCGCAGCAGCTTCAGTTTATTAAAGACAGTATCAAAACCATCCCGGATTATCCGAAGCCGGGCATCCTGTTCCGCGACGTGACCAGCCTGCTGGAAAACCCGTTGGCCTACGCCGCCAGCATCGAGCTGCTGGTTGAGCGCTATCGCGAAGCGGGCGTGACCAAGGTGGTGGGTACCGAAGCGCGTGGTTTCCTGTTCGGCGCGCCCGTCGCGTTAGCGTTGGGCGTCGGTTTCGTGCCGGTGCGCAAACCGGGCAAACTGCCGCGCGCCACGCTCAGCGAAAGCTATGAGCTGGAGTACGGCACCGACAAGCTGGAGATCCACACCGACGCCATCACCGCGGGCGACAAAGTGCTGGTGGTGGACGATCTGCTGGCGACCGGCGGCACCATTGAAGCGACCACCAAACTGATCCGCCGTCTGGGCGGTGAAGTGAAAGACGCCGCGTTCATCATCAACCTGCCGGATCTGGGCGGAGAAGCGCGACTGAACAAGCTGGGCATCGACTGCTACTGCCTGGTGGACTTCGCCGGTCATTGATGCGGCATCGCCCCTTGGGCACAACGGCCTCGCGGATTGCCGCGGGGCTGTGTTAGCATGACCCTCCAGATTACTCGACTTCTCCGGTATTAATGAGCTATCAGGTTCTCGCCCGTAAGTGGCGCCCTCAAACGTTCGCAGACGTGGTCGGCCAGGAACATGTCCTGACCGCGCTGGCCAACGGCCTCTCGCTGGGGCGGATCCATCACGCCTATCTGTTCTCGGGTACGCGCGGCGTGGGGAAAACCACCATCGCCCGCTTGCTGGCCAAAGGCCTGAACTGTGAAACCGGCATCACCGCCACGCCGTGCGGCCAATGCGACAACTGCCGCGAGATCGAGCAGGGGCGCTTCGTCGATCTGATCGAGATCGACGCCGCTTCCCGAACCAAGGTGGAAGATACCCGCGATCTGCTGGACAACGTTCAGTACGCGCCGGCGCGCGGCCGCTTCAAGGTCTACCTGATCGATGAAGTGCACATGCTCTCGCGCCACAGCTTCAACGCGTTGCTGAAGACGCTGGAAGAGCCGCCGCCGCACGTCAAATTCCTGTTGGCCACCACCGATCCGCAAAAATTGCCGGTGACCATTCTTTCCCGCTGCCTGCAGTTTCACCTCAAAGCGCTGGACGTCGATCAGATCCGCCAGCAGCTGGAAACGGTGCTGACGGCGGAGCAGATCACCAGCGACGCCCGCGCGCTGCAGCTGCTGGCGCGCGCCGCCGACGGCAGCATGCGCGATGCGCTGAGCCTGACCGATCAGGCGATCGCCATGGGGCAGGGGCAGGTGACGGCCGCCACCGTCAGCCAGATGCTCGGCACGCTCGATGACGAGCAGCCGCTGGCGATCCTCGAAGCGCTGGTCAGCGCCGACGGTGAAAAGGTGATGGCGCAGGTCGCGCAGGCCGCTTCGCGCGGCGTGGATTGGGAAAACCTGCTGGTGGAGACGCTGGCGTTGCTGCATCGCATTGCGATGGTGCAACTGCTGCCTTCGATGCTCGACAACCACTACGCCGCCGTGGAACAACGGCTGCGCGAGCTGGCGCGCACCCTGCCGCCGGCCGATGTGCAACTCTATTACCAGACGCTGTTGGTGGGCCGCAAAGAGCTGGCCTATGCGCCGGATCGCCGCATGGGGGTTGAGATGACCCTGCTGCGCGCGCTGGCGTTTCACCCGAAAGCGGTGATCCCGGAGCCGGTGGCGTTGGTGCAGACCGCGCCGGCGCCGATGGCGCAGCCGCAGCAGGCCGCATCGCCACAGCCGCCGCAGTTTCAGGACGCGCCGCCGCCGCTAGGGCAGCCGGCCGCGCCGCAGCGACAATCATCGACTCCTTTACCGGATGCCACCGCCCAGCTGTTGAAAGCGCGGTCCCAGCTGCAACGGCAGCAGGGAGCATCCACACCAAAAAAGAATGAGCCGGCGGCGCCAGGAATAGCGCGGCCGGCAAACTCGGCGCTGGGGCGTTTGGCTTCCGTGACCGAGCGCAGCCAGCAGCGCCTGGCGGAGAAGAAGGTGCCGGAAAAACCGGCGAAACCGGAAGCCTATCGTTGGCGCGCGCAGACCGAGCCCGAGGCGGCGCCGGAACCGCTGGCAACGCCGAAAGCGCTGCGCACGGCGTTGGAGCACGAGAAAACGCCGGAGCTGGCCGCCAAGCTGGTGGTGGAGTCGCTGGAGCGCGACGCCTGGGCGGCGGAAATCGATAAGCTGAAGATCCCGAAACTGGTGCAGCAGCTGGCGTTGAACGCCTTCAAGCAGCAGCCGGAGCCGGGCAAGATTAGCCTCCATCTGCGGTCTTCGCAGCGCCATCTGAATTCGCCTTCGGCGCAGAAGACGCTGGCCGACGCGCTCGGTGAGCTGTACGGCGGTCCGATCGAGCTGACCGTGGTGGAGGACGATAATCCGGCGGAGCGCACCCCGCTGGAATGGCGACAAGCCATCTATGAGGAAAAGCTGGCGCAGGCGCGCCAGTCCATCGAAGCGGATACCAACATTCAGACGCTGCGCCGATTCTTCGACGCGGATCTGGATGAAGAGAGTATTCGCCCCCTTTAAATGCTGCGCGATGTGCGCGGCCCTAGCGACGAGAGACGACTATGTTTGGTAAAGGCGGTCTGGGCAACCTGATGAAGCAAGCCCAGCAAATGCAAGAAAAAATGCAGCAGATGCAGGAAGAAGTCGCCAAATTGGAAGTGACCGGCGAATCTGGCGCCGGCCTGGTGAAAGTCACCATCAATGGCGCGCACAACTGCCGCCGCGTGGAAATCGATCCAAGCCTGATGGAAGACGACAAAGAGATGCTGGAAGATCTGATCGCCGCTGCGTTTAACGACGCCGCGCGCCGCATCGAAGAGACCCAGAAAGAGAAAATGGCCTCCGTCTCCAGCGGCATGCAGTTGCCGCCTGGCTTCAAGATGCCGTTCTGATGCAAACCAGCCCGCTCCTTGAATCCCTGATGGAGGCGCTGCGCTGCCTGCCGGGCGTCGGCCCGAAATCGGCGCAGCGCATGGCGTTTCAGCTGCTGCAGCGCGATCGCAGCGGCGGCATGCGTCTGGCGCAGGCGTTGACGCGCGCGATGTCGGAGATCGGCCACTGCGCCGATTGCCGCACCTTCACCGAGCAGGACGTCTGCACCATCTGCGCCAATCCGCGCCGCCAGCAAAACGGCCAGATTTGCGTGGTGGAAAGCCCGGCGGATATCCACGCCATCGAGCAGACCGGCCAGTTCGCCGGGCGCTACTTTGTGCTGATGGGGCATCTGTCGCCGCTGGACGGCATCGGGCCGGGCGATATCGGTCTGGATCGCCTGGAGCAACGGCTGGAAAAGGAAAGCATCACCGAAGTGATCCTCGCCACCAACCCGACGGTGGAAGGGGAGGCGACCGCCAACTACATCGCCGAGATGTGTGGCCAGTATGGCGTGCTCGCCAGCCGCATCGCCCACGGCGTGCCGGTGGGCGGCGAGCTGGAGATGGTCGACGGCACCACGCTGTCGCATTCGCTGGCGGGGCGCCACGCCATCAAGTTCTGATGTTTTCCCGGATGGGGCCGCCCGGCCCCATTGTTTTTTGCCAAAAATTTCCCGCCGTCCGCTTGAAAAACAAGACCCTGACCCTCATCTGATCCTCATTGTTCGATTTTGGTAGCCATTGTCTTTTGAGGTAATCAATGAGTATGAAAGGTCAAGAAACCCGCGGGTTCCAGTCTGAAGTAAAACAGCTGCTTCATTTGATGATCCATTCGCTGTACTCCAACAAAGAAATTTTTCTGCGCGAGCTGATCTCCAACGCCTCTGACGCCGCCGACAAGCTGCGCTTCCGCGCTCTGTCCGCGCCGGAGCTGTATGCCGGCGATGGCGAGCTGCGCGTGCGTTTGTCCTTCGATAAAGAGCAGCGCACCCTGACCATTGCCGACAACGGCATCGGCATGCGCCGCGAAGAAGTGATCGAAAACCTCGGCACCATCGCCAAATCGGGCACCAAAGCGTTCCTGGAATCCATCGGTTCCGACCAGGCGAAAGACAGCCAACTGATCGGCCAATTCGGCGTT
Organism: Serratia ureilytica; assembly: GCF_017309605.1. Classification (NCBI taxonomy): domain Bacteria; kingdom Pseudomonadati; phylum Pseudomonadota; class Gammaproteobacteria; order Enterobacterales; family Yersiniaceae; genus Serratia; species Serratia ureilytica. The sequence continues at coordinate 3,911,862 of NZ_CP071320.1, read as the reverse complement.
GGTTTCTACTCGGCGTTCATCGTGGCGGACAAAGTGACCGTGCGCACCCGCGCGGCCGGCGCCGCCGATGACGAGGGCGTGTTCTGGGAGTCCGCCGGTGAAGGCGACTACACCATCGCCGACATCACCAAAGAGACCCGCGGCACCGAAATCACCCTGCATCTGCGCGAAGGCGAAGATGAGTACCTCGACGCCTGGCGCCTGCGCTCGGTGATCGGCAAATATTCCGATCACATCGCCTTGCCGGTAGAGATCGAAAGCAAGAACGAAGAAGACGGCACCGTCACCTGGGAGAAGATCAACAAGGCGCAGGCCCTGTGGACCCGCAGCAAGGCTGACGTGACCGACGAAGAGTACAAAGAGTTCTACAAGCACATCGCCCACGATTTCACCGATCCGCTGAGCTGGAGCCACAATCGAGTGGAAGGCAAGCAGGAATATACCAGCCTGCTGTATATCCCGGCGCAGGCGCCGTGGGACATGTGGAACCGCGATCACAAGCACGGCCTGAAGCTGTACGTGCAGCGCGTGTTCATCATGGACGACGCCGAGCAGTTCATGCCGAACTACCTGCGCTTCGTGCGCGGCCTGATCGATTCCAACGATCTGCCGCTGAACGTATCGCGCGAGATCCTGCAAGACAGCCGCGTGACGCAGAACCTGCGCGGCGCGCTGACCAAGCGCGTGCTGCAGATGCTGGATAAGCTGGCCAAAGACGACGCCGAAGGCTACCAGAAATTCTGGCAGCAGTTCGGTCTGGTGCTGAAAGAAGGCCCGGCGGAAGATAACGGCAACCAGGAAGCGATCGCCAAACTGCTGCGCTTCGCGACCACCCACGGCGACAGCTCGGCGCAGACCGTGTCGCTGGAAGAGTACGTCGGCCGCATGGCGGAAGGGCAGGAAAAGATTTACTACATCACCGCCGACAGCTACGCCGCCGCCAAGAGCAGCCCGCATCTGGAGCTGTTCCGCAAGAAAGGCATCGAAGTGCTGCTGTTGTCCGATCGCATTGACGAGTGGATGATGAGCTACCTGACCGAGTTCGACGGCAAGCCGTTCCAGTCGGTCAGCAAGGCGGATGAAACGCTGGATAAACTGGCGGATGAAACCGAAGAGCAGAAGGCGGCCGAGAAGCAGCTGGAACCGTTCATCGAACGCGTGAAAACCCTGCTGGGCGACCGCGTGAAGGATGTGCGTCTGACGCACCGCCTGACCGATACGCCGGCGATCGTGGTGACCGACGCCGACGAGATGAGCACCCAGATGGCCAAGCTGTTCGCCGCTGCGGGCCAGCAGGCGCCGGAAGTGAAGTACATTTTCGAGCTTAATCCTGAGCATGCGTTGGTCAAACGCGCATCCGACGTGGGCGATAACGAACATTTCGCCGAGTGGATCGACCTGCTTTTGGATCAGGCGCTGTTGGTTGAACGCGGCACGCTGGAGGATCCGAACCTGTTCATCCGCCGCATGAACAAGTTGCTGTCCGCCTGAAGTTGATTATATGCGCCCTTAACGGCACCGTTAGGGGCGCATTTCCGGTTTTTCCCCGCATTTTCCCCTCTTTTGTTCGCTTGAATTTTTGCATGTTCCGCAATCGATTTCCTTCGCGCGCCTTGAGCCTGCCCCCCCTGAAATGGTATCGTTGAGCGTTTTCGCAATTTTATAAAAACTACATAGCAAGGGGATTTACGCAATGCGTATCATTCTGCTGGGCGCTCCGGGCGCTGGTAAAGGTACTCAGGCTCAATTCATCATGGAGAAATACGGCATTCCGCAAATCTCCACCGGTGATATGTTGCGCGCAGCCGTGAAGGCCGGCAGTGAACTGGGCAAGCAGGCGAAAGAGATCATGGACGCCGGCAAGCTGGTGACCGATGAGCTGGTGATCGCGCTGGTCAAAGAGCGCATCGCTCAGGAAGATTGCCGCAAGGGCTTCCTGTTGGACGGCTTCCCGCGCACCATTCCGCAGGCTGACGCGATGAAAGAAGCCGGCATCAACGTTGACTTCGTGCTGGAGTTCGACGTGCCGGACGAGCTGATCGTTGACCGCATCGTTGGCCGCCGCGTGCACGCGCCGTCCGGCCGCGTATACCACGTGAAGTTCAATCCGCCGCAGGTGGAAGGCAAAGACGACGTGACCGGCGAAGAGCTGACCACGCGCAAGGACGATCAGGAAGAGACCGTGCGCAAGCGCCTGGTGGAATACCATCAGATGACCGCGCCGCTGATTTCTTACTACAGCAAAGAAGCGGCAGCGGGCAACACCCAATACCGCAAAATCGACGGCACCCGCAAGGTGGCCGAAGTGAGCGCAGAGCTGGCGACTATCCTCGGTTGATAGCAAGCTGGCTGTGCATGACGCCGGGCCTGTGGCCCGGCGTTTTTTTTGCCGTTTTCCCGTTAAATTGTGATCGCGGCGGCTTGTTGCGGCCGTGACCGTTAATCGCCCGCGCCAAATGGCGTATAACAAGCCTGCGTTTTCATCCTCAGCAGGGAGCCGGGCATGCTCAGACAGACCAAACTTCTGGCGGAAGCCACCGCGCGCCAGATCGTCCAGCGGGCGATGGGCATCATCAGCCATTCCGTCAACGTGATGGACAGCAACGGCGTGATCATCGCTTCCGGCAACCCACAGCGTCTGTTCCAGCGTCATGAAGGCGCGGTGCTGGCGCTGGCGGAGAATCGGGTGGTGGAAATCGACCGCGCCACCGCCGAACACCTGAAGGGCGTGCGGCCCGGCATCAACCTGCCGTTCAGCTTTCGCAATCAGCGGGTGGGAGTGATCGGCATTTCCGGCGAGCCGGCCGAGGTGCGCGCCTACGCCGAGTTGGTCAAAATGGCGGCGGAGATGATGGTGGAGCAGGCGGCGCTGCTGGATCAGCACCAGTGGGAAAAACGCTACCGGGAAGAGCTGGCGAACCAGCTGTTGCAGCCGCAGCCGAACACGGCGTCGCTGGAAGCGATGGCGGCGTATCTGGGATTGGATCTGCGCCAGGCGCGCATCGTCTGGATCGTCGAGCTGCAAGAGGCGCAGCCGCACCTGCTGCGCGAACTGCTGGCTGAGCTGGAGGCCACCCAGCGCGATGCGTTGATCGCCATTACCGGCTTCAATGAAATGACCCTGCTGCGCCCGGCCAGCATGGCGCAAGGCGAGTGGAGCCTGAAGCTGGAGCGCCAACAGGCGCAGCGTCTGCAAAACCAGCTCAAGCACCGCTTTCGGGTGCGGCTGATCGTCGGCGGTTTCTACGACGATCCGCAAAGCGCCTACCGCTCCAGCCTGACCGCGCGCGCCACCCAGGCGATGGCGCAGCGCCTGAAATTGCGCCACGCCACGCTGTTCTACCACGACTATCCGCTGCCGTCGCTGCTGTGCGATCTCGGGGAGGACTGGCGAGCGCAAGAGCTGGGGCGCCCCTGGCGGACGCTGGAGGAACAGGATGAAAAAGGCGTGCTGCGCGCCACGCTGCGCCACTATTTTTCGCAGAATTGTGATCAGACGCAGGCCGCCGCGCAGCTGCATATTCACGTCAATACCCTGCGCTATCGCCTGCAGCGCATCGAAGCCATAACCGGTATGAAAATCAATCAATTAACTGACTCTCTGCGGTTGTATATCGGCATGCTGATGCACGACTGAGTTGTGCCAACCCACAAATTCCGCGCCGTTCCTTCGGCGATTTTTTGTTGTTTCCCCTCAGGCCAACGCCGGGCGCGCGGGATATGTTGGCCTGCACATCAACCACGGAGAAAACAACAATGACAACCGTATCCACTCTGGGGGCGCTGGTGGCGTTAGCCGTCGCCATCGTCCTGATTCTACGCAAGGTTCCACCGGCTTACGGCATGATTGCCGGCGCGCTGGCGGGTGGGCTGTGCGGCGGCGCCGATCTGGTGCAGACCGTGACGCTGATGATCGGCGGGGCGCAGGGCATCACCAACGCCGTGATGCGCATTCTGGCGGCGGGGGTATTGGCCGGGGTGCTGATCGAATCCGGCGCGGCGCACACCATCGCCGAAACTATCGTACGCAAGGTGGGGGAAACCCGCGCGCTGCTGGCGCTGGCGGTGGCTACACTGATCCTGACGGCGGTGGGGGTGTTTATCGACGTGGCGGTGATCACCGTCGCGCCGATCGCGCTGTCGATCGCCCAAAAGGCCGGCATTTCTCGTGCGGCGATCCTGCTGGCGATGATCGGCGGCGGCAAGGCCGGCAACGTGATGTCGCCCAACCCGAACACCATCGCGGCGGCGGACAACTTCCACGTGCCGCTCACCTCGGTGATGATGGCCGGCATCGTGCCGGGGCTGTGCGGCCTGGTGGTGGCCTATCTGCTGGCGCGTCGCCTGAGCGATAAAGGCGGCAGGGTGATGGCTGAAGAGCTGACTCAGCATGCCGAAGGGGCGCGGCCGGGCTTCGCTGCGGCGATCAGCGCGCCGCTGGTGGCGATCCTGCTGCTGTCGCTGCGGCCGATCGCCGGTATCGCCGTTGATCCGCTGATCGCGCTGCCGGCCGGCGGTTTGGCGGGCGCGCTGCTGATGGGGCGCATTCGTCAGTGCAATCAGTTTATGGTCTCCGGCCTGTCGCGCATGGCGCCGGTGGCGATCATGCTGCTCGGCACCGGCACGCTGGCGGGCATTATCGCCAACTCGGCGCTGAAGGATGTCTTGATTACCGGTTTGACGCACACCGGGCTGCCGGCCTGGCTGCTGGCGCCGCTGTCCGGCGCGCTGATGTCGATGGCGACCGCCTCGACCACCGCCGGCACCGCCGTCGCCTCCGGGGTGTTCAGCTCCACGCTGCTTGAGCTGGGGGTGAGCGGATTGGCCGGCGCGGCGATGATCCATGCGGGCGCCACGGTGCTGGATCACCTGCCGCACGGCAGCTTCTTCCACGCCACCGGCGGCAGCGTCAATATGGCGGTGCACGAGCGGCTCAAACTGTTGCCGTATGAAACGCTGGTGGGGTTCACCATCGCGGCAATCTCGGCGCTGATGTTTGGCGTATTTAACCTGGCGGGATAAGGAACAGTGATGAAAACGCTGAAAAAAGTGGTTATTGCCCCGGATTCTTTCAAAGAGAGCCTGAGCGCGCTCGGCGTCGCCGACGCCATCGAGCGGGGATTCCGTCAGATTTACCCGCAGGCGCACTACGTGAAGCTGCCGATGGCGGACGGCGGTGAAGGCACGGTGGAGTCGATGGTGGCGGCCACCGGCGGCGAAATCGTTCAGGTGACGGTCACCGGCCCGCTGGGTGAGCCGGTGCAGGGGTTCTATGGCTTGTTGGGCGACGGCGAAACCGCGGTGATTGAAATGGCCGCCGCCTCCGGGCTGCATCTGGCGCCGCCCAACCGGCGCGATCCGCGCATCACCACCAGTTATGGCACTGGCGAACTGATGCTGGCGGCGCTGGATCGCGGCGTGAAGGCGATCATTCTCGGCATCGGCGGCAGCGCCACCAACGACGGCGGCGCCGGAATGATGCAGGCGCTGGGCGTTAAATTGCTGGATAAGGATCGTCGCCCGCTGCCAATGGGCGGCGCGGCGCTGGCGCAGCTGGCGCACCTCGATCTCGCCGGACTGGACGCACGTTGGCAGCGGGTGAGCGTAACCGCCGCCTGCGACGTGGATAATCCGCTGTGCGGTGCAAAGGGCGCGTCGGCGGTATTTGGGCCGCAGAAAGGGGCGACGCCGGAGATGGTGGCGCAGCTCGATGCGGCGTTGCACCACTATGGCGAACTGCTGGAACGGGAAACCGGCCGCGCCGTGCTGACCCAGCCAGGGGCGGGCGCGGCGGGCGGCATGGGGGCGGCGCTGCTTGGCATGCTCAACGCGCGTTTGCGGCCGGGCATCGAAATCGTCACTGAAACCCTGCGCCTGGATGAAGCGGTGCGCGATGCCGATTTGGTGATCACCGGCGAAGGGCGGCTGGACAGCCAGTCTGTCCACGGTAAAACGCCGATCGGCGTGGCGCGGGTAGCCAAGCGTCACGGCGTGCCGGTGATCGCCATTGCCGGCAGCCTGGCGCCGGATTATCCGGTGGTGCATCAGCACGGCATCGATGCGGCGTTTTCGGTGCTCGATCGCATCGTGACGCTGGAAGACGCGCTGGCGGACGCCGATCGCAATCTGCAGGTGACGGCGCGCAACGTGGCGGCGGTATGGCAGCTGGCGCAAGGAAGATGCCCACAGGCATAGCCTGTTGCTGTTATCGGTTTCGACGCAGGACTTTTCCGTTACAATAGCCGGCATTAATGGCTGCTGACATCCCGACCCAGAACGGAATGCCGGCCGGAAAGGAAATGAGGGGAACTGAGATGAAGCAAGAGAAACACGGCGTATTGCTGGTGAACCTGGGCACGCCAGATGCGCCGACCTCGTCGGCGGTCAAACGCTATCTGAAGGAATTCCTCAGTGACGATCGCGTGGTCGACACGGCGCCGCTGATCTGGTGGCCGATCCTCAACGGCGCGATCTTGCCGATCCGTTCGCCGCGCGTGGCTAAACTCTATCAGTCGGTGTGGATGGAAGAGGGTTCGCCGCTGCTGGTGTACAGCCGCCGCCAACAGCGGGCGCTGGCGGCGCGCATGCCGAATACGCCGGTGGAGCTGGGCATGAGCTACGGTTCGCCGAGCCTGGCGGAAGCCATCGACAAGCTGCTGGCGCAGGGCGTGACCAACCTGGTGGTGCTGCCGCTCTATCCGCAATATTCCTGTTCCACCAGCGCGGCGGTATGGGATGGCGTGGCGCGGGTGCTGAAAGGCTATCGCCGCTTGCCTTCTGTGGCCTTCATTCGCGATTACGCCGAACACCCGGCCTATATCGCCGCGCTGCAACAAAGCGTGGAGCGCTCGTTCGCCGAGCACGGCCAGCCGGACCGGCTGGTGCTGTCTTTCCACGGCATCCCCAAACGTTATGCGCGGCTGGGCGACGACTACCCGCAGCGCTGCGAGGATACGCTGCGTGCGCTGAGCGCCACGCTGCCGCTGGCGCCGGAGCGGGTGATGATGACGTACCAATCGCGCTTCGGCCGCGAGCCTTGGCTGACGCCGTACACCGATGAAACCCTGAAGGGGCTGCCGGCGCAGGGCGTGAAGCACATTCAGCTGATCTGCCCCGGTTTCTCGGCGGACTGCCTGGAAACGCTGGAAGAGATTAAAGAGCAGAACCGCGAGATCTTCCTTAAGGCCGGCGGCGAGAAGTTTGAATACATCTCAGCGTTGAACGACGAGCCGGCGCATATTGACATGATGCAGCAACTGGTGGCGCAGCGTCTGTAATCATCCATAATCTGTCTATTAGATGCATCGTGATCGGGCGGGGATGTGTTAACATTCTCCGCTTGTTAAACCGCCACCACCACCAATCACATGAAATTTCCTGGTAAACGCAAGTCCAAACACTATTTCCCGGTGAGCGCCCGCGATCCGCTTCTGCAGCAGGCCCAGCCCGAAAGTGAAATCAGCACCTCGTATATCGTCGGCATCGACCAGACGCTGGTGGATATCGAGGCGAAAGTGGACGACGCTTTTGTCCAGCGCTACGGCCTGAGCCTGGGCCACTCTCTGGTGATCGAAGATGACGTCGCCGAGGCGCTGTATCAGGAATTGAATGAAAACAACCTGGTCACCCATCAGTTCGCCGGCGGCACCATCGGCAACACCATGCACAACTATTCGGTGCTGGCGGACGATCGCTCGGTGCTGCTCGGCGTGATGTGCAGCAACGTGAAAATCGGCAGCTACGCCTACCGTTATCTGTGCAATACCTCCAGCCGCACCGATCTTAACTATCTGCAGGGCGTTGACGGCGCCATCGGCCGCTGTTTCACGCTGATCGGCGAAAGCGGCGAGCGCACCTTCGCCATCAACCCCGGCCAGATGAACCAGCTGCGCCCGGAAAGCATCCCTGAAGAGGTGATCGCCGGCGCGTCGGCGCTGGTGCTGAGCTCTTATCTGGTGCGCTGCAAGGAAGGGGAGCCGATAAAGGAGGCTACCCTGCAAGCGATCGAGTATGCCAAAAAGCACGATGTGCCGGTGGTGCTAACCCTGGGCACCAAGTACGTGATCGCCGACAACCCGCAGTGGTGGCGCGACTTCCTGAAGGAAAATGTGACCATTCTGGCGATGAACGAAGACGAAGCGCTGGAGCTGACCGGGCTGAGCGATCCGTTGACCGCCTCGGACATGGCGCTGGAGTGGGTGGATCTGGTGCTGTGCACCGCCGGACCGAACGGCCTGTATATGGCGGGCTACACCGAAGAGGCCAACAAGCGTCAGACTCAGCACCCGCTGTTGCCGGGGCATATCGCCGAGTTCAACCGCTACGAGTTCAGCCGCGCCATGCGCCGCGAACACTGTGAGCATCCGCTGCGCGTTTACTCGCACATCGCGCCGTATATGGGCGGGCCGGAGAAGATCATGAACACCAACGGCGCCGGCGACGGCGCGCTGTCGGCGTTGCTGCACGATATCGCCGCCAACGGTTATCACCGCCACAACGTGCCGAACTCGAGCAAGCACGTGCGCAGTTACCTGACATACTCTTCGTTGGCGCAGGTGTGCAAATACGCCAACCGCGTCAGCTACCAGGTGTTGAACCAGCATTCGCCGCGTCTCACTCGTGGCCTGCCGGAGCGCGAAGACAGCCTGGAAGAGTCCTATTGGGAGCGTTAATCCGCTGAAAAAGAAAAGGTCCGGCATGCCGGACCTTTTTTAATGCGCGGTGCCTCAGATCGGGCAGCCCCCCATTTTTTCTTCTTCGCTCAGGGTATCCAACTGCAGGATGTTCAGCATGCTGTTGGCGATCTCCCGTTCGCCCATCACCACCTGATTGGCGCCGCGATCGGTGATGTAGGCCACTTCGTCGTCGTAGTGGGCGCGGGCGATGATCTCGATGTTCGGCCGCTTGGCGCGCGCCGAGGCGACGATCTCGCCGGCCTCATAGCCGTTGGGGATGGTCAGCAGCAGCCAGCGCGCGCAGTCGAGCCGCGCCAGATCCATCACTTCCGGATTGGCGGCGTTGCCCAGCACCGTCTTGATGCCCTGTTCGCGCAGCGCTTCCACCCGCGGGCGGGAGTTCTCGATCACCACCAGCGGAATGCCCGCCTCGGCCAGTTTGCCGCCCAGCAGGCTGCCGACGCGGCCGTAGCCGACCACCAGCGCATGGTTGCACATGTCCACCGGGATCTGCTTCTCTTCTTCCACCGCCTCTTCGAGGATTTGCTCTTCGATGGTTTCGGTTTTGGCCAGATAGCGCTCCAGCAGGGTGAACAGCAGCGGGTTGAGCATGATGGACAGAATGGCGCCGGCCAGCACCAGATTGCGCCCGTGTTCCGACATCATGCCGAGCGCGATGCCGAGGCCCGCCAGAATAAAGGCGAACTCGCCGATCTGCGCCAGGCTGGCGGAGATGGTCAGCGCGGTGCGCTTGGAGTGGCCGAACATTTTCACCAGCAGGAACGCGGCGGCGGATTTGCCGAACACGATGATCGCCAGCGTCGCCAGCACCGCCAGCGGTTCGTTAATCACGATCATCGGATCGAACAGCATGCCAACCGAGACGAAGAACAGCACGGCGAACGCGTCGCGCAGCGGCAGGGTGTCGTGCGCCGCGCGGTGGCTCAGCTCGGACTCGTTCAGCACCATGCCGGCGAAGAAGGCGCCCAGCGCGAAGGAGACGTCGAACAGCTTCACCGCGCCGTAGGCGATGCCGAGCGCCAGCGCCAATACCGCCAGGGTGAACAGCTCGCGCGAGCCGGTGCTGGCGGTTTTCGACAGGATCCACGGCACCAAACGGCGGCCGACCACGATCATCAACGCAATGAAGGCGATGACCTTACCGATGGTCAGCGCCAGTTCCATCAGCAGCTGGCTGCTGCTGGCGTTATCGTTGCCCAGCATATTGCCGAAAGCGGGCAGTAATACCAGCGTCAGCACCATCGCCAAATCTTCGACGATCAGCCAGCCGATGGCGATTTGCCCGCGCTGGCTGTCGATCAATTGCCTCTCCTCCAGCGCGCGCAGCAGCACCACGGTGCTGGCGGTGGAGAGACAGAGGCCGAACACCAGGCCGGAGATCAGATCCCAGCCGAGCAGCTTGGACAGCCCCATGCCGAGCAGGGTAGCGACGGCTATCTGCGCCACGGCGCCGGGTATGGCGATAGATTTTACTGCGAGGAGGTCTTTCAAAGAGAAGTGCAGGCCAACACCGAACATCAACAGGATAACGCCGATTTCCGCCAGTTCCGGCGCCAGTGAGGTATCGGCGACGAAACCGGGGGTGAACGGGCCGGCGAGCACCCCTGCGGCCAGATACCCCACCAGGGGTGAGATGCGCAGGCGGTTCGCCAGCATACCGAGGAGGAAGGCGAGTACTAACCCTCCGACGATGGTGGTGATGAGCGGTGTTGAATTATGCATCCATACTCCTTCTGGCTATGCATCGCGGCACGGGAGAAACGCAACAAAGTTACGAAAAGATACATTTAGTTTATTGCATTTGTTCGCGGCTTGCTTGGCTAATTTGGCCTTTTTTGTAAAAAAGCAGAGGATTTCTCTTAAGGCGCGGCAATGAGGGGGTTTTGTGCCAGATAAACCAAATAACATTGATTTATCCGTAGGATAACCCGGATGAATAAATACTTTCATCCGGGCAGTTCGCGGGGTTATTGCGGTTTATGCTCCATATTGGGCAGTAGCGCGGTAATAATGCCGATCAGCGGCAGGAAAGCACAGATTTGGTAGACCAGCTCGATACTGGTCAAATCCGCGACATAACCAAGAACTGCCGCGCCTAACCCGCCCATACCGAAAGCAAAACCGAAGAATAAACCGGAAACCATGCCGACTTTACCGGGGATCAGCTCCTGTGCGTAGACCAGGATGGCGGAGAACGCCGAGGCGAGAATAACCCCGATGATCACCGTCAAAATGCCGGTCCAGTACAGGGATGCATGGGGTAAAATAAGCGTAAATGGCGCCGCACCAAGGATTGAGCCCCAAATAACGTATTTTCTCCCTATCTTGTCGCCAAGGGGCCCGCCGATGATGGTTCCAGCGGCCACCGCGAACAGGAAGGCGAACAGGTGAATTTGCGCATTCTGCACCGAAACGCCGAACTTATGTATCAAATAAAAGGTGTAATAGCTGCTGATGCTGGCCAGATAGAAGTATTTAGAGAAAATCAGCACCAGCAGAATGCCCAGCGAGTAGGCGACGGTACGTTTTGGCAGCGGTTTCAGCATTGCGGGGCTTTTCGGCTGCCCTTTCGCCGCCCGATGCTGATGTTGGTACCACTTGCTGACCTGCAGCAATACCACGATCGCCAGCAGCGCCGCCAGCGTGAACCAGGCGACGTTGCCTTTGCCGTAAGGCGCGATGATCAGCGCGGCCAGCAGCGGGCCGAGCGAGCTGCCGAAGTTGCCGCCGACCTGGAACAGCGACTGCGCCAGGCCGTGTCGTCCGCCGGAGGCCATGCGCGCCACGCGCGAGGATTCCGGGTGGAATACCGATGAGCCGGTGCCCACCAGCGCCGCTGCCAGCAGCACCAGCGGGAAGGTGTTCGCCACCGACAGCAGCAGCAGGCCGGACAGGGTAAAGCCCATGCCGATAGGCAGTGAGTAAGGCTGCGGGTGTTTATCGGTGTAATAGCCGATCAGCGGTTGCAGCAGGGAAGCCGTTAGCTGATAGGTCAGGGTGATCATACCGATCTGCACGAAGCTGAGGTGGAAATCGGCTTGCAGGATCGGATAAATCGCCAGGATCAGCGACTGGATCATATCGTTGAGCAGGTGAGACACGCTGATGGCGCCAAGGATGGAGAAAGCGGTCCTCTTTACCGTACTGCCCTTGGCGGGCGGCATCGCGCTTTGGCTACTGTCGGTCATATTATTATTAGCCTGATAAGTTGTTGAGCACAGAGATGACATCTTAGGCAGGGCGTTCAATTTTTACCATATCTGAAATAATCAGACTCACATCGCAAAAAATTGAAATCAGCTGTCATTAATTCGCGCTACAATTTCGCCCTCATCATAAAAGCCATTTAATACACGGAGATCCGCCATGCGTTTTTCGCTGAAAACCACCGCATGCGCGTTGGCCGTATCCCTGACGCTGCTGTCGGGGGCCGCCAGTGCCTGGGAAAAGGATAAGACCTACGCCATCACCATTCTGCATACCAACGATCATCACGGTCACTTCTGGCAGAACGATCACGGTGAATACGGTCTGGGCGCGCAGAAAACCCTGGTGGACGGCATTCGCCGCGAAGTGGCGGCGCAGGGCGGCAGCGTGCTGTTGCTGTCCGGCGGCGATATCAACACCGGCGTGCCGGAATCGGATCTGCAGGACGCCGAGCCGGACTTCCGCGGCATGAACCTGGTGGGTTACGACGCGATGGCGATCGGCAACCACGAATTCGACAACCCGCTGAGCGTGCTGCGCCAGCAGGAGAAGTGGGCGACCTTCCCGCTCTTGTCCGCCAACATCTACCAGAAAAGCACAGGCCAGCGCCTGTTCAAGCCTTACGCCTTGTTCGACAAGCAGGGTATCAAGATTGCCGTGATCGGCCTGACGACCGACGACACCGCCAAGATAGGCAATCCGGAGTACTTCACCGACATGGAGTTCCGCGTGCCGGCGCAGGAAGCGAAGCAGGTGGTGGAGCAACTGCGCAAGGACGAGAAGCCGGACGTGATCATCGCCGCCACCCATATGGGGCACTACGACAACGGCGAGCATGGCTCTAACGCGCCGGGCGACGTGGAGATGGCGCGCAGCCTGCCGGCGGGATATCTCGACATGATCGTCGGCGGCCACTCGCAGGATCCGGTGTGCATGGCCGGTGACAACCGCAAACAGGCGGATTACGTACCGGGCACGCCATGCTCGCCGGATCGTCAGAACGGCACCTGGATCGTGCAGGCGCACGAGTGGGGCAAATACGTCGGGCGCGCCGATTTCGAATTCCGCAACGGCGAGCTGAAGCTGGTGCATTATCAGCTGATCCCGGTGAACCTGAAGAAGAAGGTGGAGAAAGCCGACGGCACCAGCGAGCGGGTGTACTACACCCAGCAGATTGCGGAAGATCCGACCATGATGAAGCTGCTGACGCCGTTCCAGGATAAGGGCAAGGCGCAGCTGGGCGTGAAGATCGGCAGCGTCAACGGCAAGCTTGAAGGCGATCGCAGCAAGGTGCGTTTCGTGCAGACCAACCTGGCGCGGGTGATGCTGGCGGCGCAGAGGGAGCGCGCCGACGCCGACTTCGCCGTGATGAGCGGTGGCGGGGTGCGCGATTCGATTGAAAGCGGCGATATCACCTACAAGAACGTGCTCAAGGTGCAGCCGTTCGGCAACACGCTGGTGCATGTCGATATGAAAGGGCGCGAGGTTGAACAGTATCTGGCGGTGGTGGCCAACATGAAGCCGGATTCCGGCGCCTATGCCCAGTTCGCCAATGTCAGTCTGGTGGCGGACGGCAAGGGCGTCAGCGAGGTGAAGATCAACGGCCAGCCGCTGCAGGCGGATAAAACTTACCGCATGGCGACGCTGAACTTCAACGCGCTGGGCGGCGACGGCTATCCGAAGCTGGACGGGCTGCCGAGCTACGTCAACACCGGCTTTATCGATGCCGAAGTGCTGAAGCAGTACATCGAGAAACACTCGCCGCTGGATGCGGCGGCCTACGAGCCGAAGGGCGAAATCGTCTATCGCTAGAGGCGCCGCGGAACGGCGCTCTCGCTTGTCGCGGGGGCGCCGTTCCCCCCCTCGCTTTTCTCCTCTGCATCAACGCCTTTTGTCAGCGTTGCCGTTTTAAACGGCGTCTTACTTCCTTCTCTCCATATACGCCCTCGGCGGGCAGCCCGCCATATTCTTGAAAAAAGTGGCGAAGGCGCTGTCGCTGGAAAACGCCAGCCGACCGGCGACGTCGGATTGGCTCATCCCTGCGGCCAGCATCTCTATCGCTTTGATCAGGCGCCATTGCTGACGCCATTGTTGATAACCGAGCCCGGTTTCACGGCGGAAAATCCGGCTGATGGTTTTCTCGGAAGCGCCGCTATAGCGCGATAGCTCGTGCAGCGGCGGAAGCATGTCCAGATTGGCCAGATGGCGCAGGCGGCGGTCGCTGGGCAGCGGCAGCAGCGTCAGTTCGCGCGGCGCGGCGGCGATCTCGTCCAGGCAGACCGCCAGAATATTGGCGTAAGGCCCATGTTGCCAGTCGGTGTCGAAGGCGGCGAACGCGATGCGTTCCAACACCTCGCGCAGCAGCGGCGAGGCTGTCAGTACGGCAAGCTGCGCAGGCAGACAGGCATAGCGATCGGCGTCGAGATAAAGCGAACGGTAACCGACGACGCCGTTGACCTGAACGCGGTGAGCCACCTGCGGCGGGATCCAGGCCACTCTGCCCGGCGGCAGCATGCAGATGCTTTGGTTGAGCGTGATACGCATGCTGCCTTGCTGACAGAACAGCAACTGCCCCCTGTCATGCCAATGCGTGCCCGAGTCGTGCTGCGCCAGTTCGGCGGCGATCCCGAGCACGCCGTTGTCGAGCGTATCCGGATTAAAACTGTCCTGCGCCTGAAGCCACGCCATAGTATGTCCGATTTTGTAAATTTATTGTCTTTTATATTGTAATCGGTACCGGGGAGCAGATGCTACCTTGTGCAGCTTATTCTTGGCTACAGGATCTGTTATGCAACGTAAACTGACGCTGACATTGGCGACGTCGATGATGATGTTTCCCCAGGTGGTGGAGACCATCTACAGCCCGGCATTAACGCACATTGCGCACGGTTTCCGGGTCAGTGCGGAAATGGCGGCGCAAACGCTCTCTTGTTACTTTTTCGCCTTTGCGCTGGGCGTGGTGGTATGGGGACGGATGTGTGACGTCATCGGACGCCGTCCCACCATTTTGGCCGGGCTGACGCTCTATCTGCTGGCTTCTCTTGTTGCGCTGTTCAGCGGCAGCTTCAGCGTACTGCTGGCCGCGCGGGTGCTGGCCGCCTTTGGCGCGGCGGTCGGTTCGGTCGGGACGCAAACGGCGATTCGCGATCGCTTCGACGGTTATGAATTGGCGCGGGTGTTCTCGGTGATGGGGATCGCCATGGCGATCAGCCCGGCGGTTGGCGTGTTGAGCGGCGCAGTGCTGACTCACTATTGGGGCTATCAGGGGGTGTTCGGCGGTTTGGCGCTGTTGGCGGCGCTGTTGCTGGGCTATGCCGGTTGGCAACTGCCGGAGACGCGTCCGCAACAGGTGGTGAAGAATTCATTTTTCGGCACGTTGGGACGGATGGTCAAGGACGGGGATATTTGGCTCAGCGCGCTGTTGGTGGCGTTGTTCAATATTTGCATGTTCAGCTATTACCAGCTGGCGCCATTCCACTTCTCGGCGTTGGCGCTGCCGGCACAGTGGTTCGGTTATACCGGTTTGGTGTTGGCGGCCGGGGTGGGTATCGGCGCGGCGATCAACAAGTTTTTGATCGGCAAGCACTGGCTGTTCCCCGCGCTGTTGATGCTGGCCTGCACGCTGTCGCTGGCCGGCGGCCTGCTGGTATTGCTGCTGGAAGGGACCTTGTGGTTCGTTCTGCCGATGATGCTGGTGGTGATGGCGTACGGCATCGCCATTCCCAATATTCTGGCGCGCGCGCTGCGCCATTATAAAGACTGCATGGGCACCGCCGGCGCCATCCTGGGTCTGATGTATTACCTGATGCTCGGCGGTGGCTTGGTGCTGGCGGGGCTGTCGCAGCACCTGGGCGCCGTGCTGTCGCTCTGCAGCCTGTGCGTGCTGCTGTTGGCGTGGCGGGTGGTGTATAACGAGCGTCGTTTGGCGTTGCCTGAGAGTGAAAACGCCTAAGTGCTACCGGCTGGCCGGTTCACTCAGGTGGCCTGCCAGCAACTGGTGAATGCCGGCTATCACGGCGTCGCGCTGCGTGGTGATATACATATGCCCGCCGGCAAAAGTGCGCTGCTGAAAGTCGCCTTGCGCGATCCGGCGCCAATCGAGCAAATCCTGCCGATCGATCAACTCGTCGTTTTCACCATAAAACATCGCCAGCGGGGCGCGGTAACCCGATTGCGCAGGGAAAAGCAATTGGCTGGACAGCATCAGATCGGCACGGATCAGCGGCAGATAGTAATCGAGCAGCGCGCTGTCGCCGATGAGCGACGCATCCAGACCCTCACCGGCACATAGCGCGTTCAACAAAGCGGCACGCGGCATTCTCAGCAACGAACTGTGGCGCGCCAGGAAGGGCGATGAACTGGCGGAAATGATCAACTGCAGCGGCGGCTGAGGCAGCGCCGTCGCTAACGCCAGCGCAACCCGTCCGCCAAGACTGTGGCCGAAAAAGATCAGCGGTTTATCCTGCAGTGGCTGCAGTGCTGGGATCAGTTGATTGATGAGTGATTGGGGGTGGCAGAGCGGCGCTTCGTTCGCCCGCTCCTCTCGACCGGGGTATTGCACGGCATAGAGTTCGATGTCCTGATGCAACGAGGGGCTCCACCCCTGAAAGGCAGTGGCGCCGGCGCCGGCGTGGGGAAAAGCGATCAGCCGCAGGCTGCCCTGGCGTCCCGGCGTCAGCGGTTTCAAGCTGCGTGGGGCGTTGGGGAAGTGGGTGCAATGCATGGCGAAATCCGTATTTTCAGGGGGCCAAGGAAGCCTGAGCCTCCTTGGCGTTAAGGAACGCATTCAGTTGATGGCGTTCCACAATTCATCGAAGATCGGCGTGAACAGCGTAGATTTCAGATAATCCGAACCCGATGAACCGCCGGTACCTTTCCGCTGCCCGATAGTACGTTCCACCAGTTTCACATGGCGGTAACGCCACTCCTGCAGCAGTGAATCCAAATCCAGCAATTGATTGAGCAGCAGCGACTCGCAGCTCGAACGTGTCAGCGATTGCCTGATGATGTCGTCGAAGCCTTGTGCCGCCTGATTGGGCTGGTCATTGAGACGCATCAGATGGCCGCGTATTGCCTGCCATAGGGAAACCGGTTGGATGATAGCCGCCAGTCGGCGTTGTACCTCTTCATCACCTTGATACTGCTGTAGTTTCTTCGGATTTTCCTTGCCGAGTAGCGCTTCTATACCGGCGAACTGGTAGGATTGAAAACCGCTGGCGGTGCCGAGATAGCTGCGAAAACGCTGGAATTCGTGAAACTTCAGCGTGCAAATCACGGCGATCTGATTCACCACGGTTTGAGTAATGGCATTGACACGCGTCATCGTTTCGATCGCCGCCGGTATATCTCCTTCTTCGATCTGCGCGATCGCCAGATGAAGCTCATCGATCAGCTGCTTGAACCAGAGCTCGTAGGTTTGATGAGTGATGATAAACAAATTTTCATTGCGGTGTTCCGCAGACGGCGAGGCTGGCTGTTGCAGCGACAGCAGCTGGTTTAGCTGCAGATAGCTGGCGTAATTCATGATGTCACTTTCCCTGTAGAAAACGAAAATAAGATGGGCCGGCTGGGAAGGGCATCCCCGCTCAGATCCGGCAGTTGAATGGTCAGAAAATAGTGTCCCGTCGCGGCCTGCGCGGGAACCTGAATCAGCTCGGTCACGGAGGCGTATTTGCGCCCTGTTTGCGGCCTGTCGGGGGCCTCAAGCCCCCAAAAACGGCGATGGTTGTCCATGCGTCCGCCGTCGTATAGCCGGTCGATTGATGGAATATCCACCAACAGATGCTGGACACCGAGTTCGACGATGCGCGCCAGGGCTTGATGGCTGAAGTAGGGGGCGCAGGCCGCGGCGCGGAAATCGCTCGGCGCCTCGGTTGCTATCACCAAAGCCTGCAGGTAGTCGCCCGACAACGGCGCCAACGCGTCATCGAGTGCCGCCCGGGTAATCAGCCAATCTTCACAGGCAGCGCTGGCGTTATAGCTCTCTGCAGTTGCGTCCGCTCGCTGCGGCCTGACGCGAATCAGGGTGGCGGCGATGAACGGTTCAAGCGGCAAATCCGCCACGTTGTGCGTTTCAGGAAGAATATGGCCGATGCATTCGGTGTGTGTGCCGTGGCAGTGCGGCACCAGGCTGATGCGCTCGGCGTTGCAGACCCCGCCATGACGCACGCTGGCGACGGTATCGCCGTAACTCAGCGGCGCCGAGTCGGCGGGAGCCACGCCATAAAGGTTGGTTGGGTTATCGGCGAAGTCCAGCCTGGCCGAGAGCCGCAGCGGCTCTCGGTGGTCAAGGTGATGACAACGCCCTTGGTGGTACACCTCAATGCGTTTCATCGGCGGCCTCGGCAGTTTTGCTCAAGGCCAGCGCGGTGAGTTCGCGGATCTGACTGTGCATGATGAATTCGCGGATAGTCAGCGAGACGCCCATCTGTTGACGAATGGCGTGCAGCAGCTGCGGGATCTGCAGTGAATTTCCACCCAGGCTGAAGAAGCTGTCGCAGACGCTGATCTGCGTCTGTGACAAGACTTGTTGCCAGATATGCTGCATGGCGCTTTCCGCCTCGTTGGCCGCAGGCGTGTAGTCCGCTTCCGAAGCCGAATAGCGGATTTCCGGTGCCGGTAACCGACGAATGTCGATTTTGTTGTTGTTGGTGAGCGGGAAGGCCGACAGCACCACAAAACCGGACGGGATCATGATATTCGGCAAACGGGCTTTCAGCGCCGCGCGCACCGCTTTTTCATTCAGCTCTGCTCCCGGCGTTAACTGCAGGTAGCTGACGATGCGGGCTTGCTGGTCTTCACCGACAATTAAACTGAGCGATCGCTCGATATTGTCGAGAGACGATAAACTGAGATCGATTTCGCTCAACTCGATGCGGTGACCGCGAATTTTGACCTGGTGATCGTTCCGGCCGAGATACTCCAACTGTCCCTGTCGATTAAAACGCACAATGTCGCCGGTGCGGTACAGATAGCGCTCGGCGCCGAACGCCTGACGCCGTAGAAAGACCTTATCGCTCAGCGTCGGATTGCGCCAATAGCCCGGCGATACCCCTGCGCCGCCCAGCCACAGCTCACCCAATGCGCCGCTTGGCATCGGGTTGCCGGCCTGATCCATGACCAGAACCTCAGTCGCCTGGATCGGCGTGCCGATACAGTCGCTTGCGCCTTCGTGAGTCAGATCGGCGCAGGTCGACCAGATGGTGGTTTCCGTCGGGCCATACACCTGCAGCACCCGTGTCGCGATGCGTCGCAATTGCGTCAACAGGGCCGCCGGCATTTTCTCGCCGCCGCATAGCACGGTCAGGGGGCGTTGGCTCGCCGCCGGCAGGTGGTGGACGATGGTACTCCAGACGGTAGGTGTCGCTTGAATCACGCTGGGCTGCTGTCGCTCGATAAAGTGATACAGCTTGACCGGATCCATGGCGGTTTCTCGTGGACACAGCGTGACGTGCGCGCCGCCGGCCAGCGAGCAGAACAGTTCCAACCCAAAAATATCGAAACTGATGCTGGTCAGGCTGAGCACCTTATCGCGCGCGCTCAGCGCCAGCCGCCCGACGAAGTCGTTGGTGAAATTGTTCAGGTTGCCATGCGTGATCATCACCCCTTTGGGGTTACCGGTTGAGCCTGAGGTGTACATGATATAGGCCAGCGTATCGTCGGCTGGGATCGGCAACGCGTCGGCCGCTGCAGGATGAGAAACCAGCGAGTCGAAACCGACGGCGGGACTGGCCCAACCTTGCTCTGGCTCACCATCGGTCACCAGCAACCGGGCTTGCGCGTTCTCGATCATGTAGCTCACGCGGTCGGCCGGGTAGTGTACGTCAATCGGCACGTAGTGTTTGCCGGCTCTCAGCACGCCGAGCAGGAGCACGGCGACGTGGCAACTTTTCTCCATCATGACGCCGACCGAGAAAGGCCGGCTGTCGATGCGCAGCAAGGCATGCGCGACGCGTTCAGACTGCGCCCACAGCTGACGGTAGCTGTACTGATGCCGTTCGCAGCTGACGGCGAGGCTGTCAGGCTGGGTATGTGCCAACCGGCCAATTTGCACCAGCAGCGAGTCACGTGAGCCTGCGTCCGCGTTGACGGCCAACTGTTGCAGCCAATCTTGTTCCCGTTCGCATAGCGGGTTAAGGGCATGCTGCGCCGTATTGGCCGGCAGGGTGAGCAGTTGTTGCAGCGTTTGCTGATAGTTGTCCAACAGCATCTGCATGCTGGCGGGATAAAACAGTTCGCTGGCGTAATCGAGTTCGATGGCGACGGCGCCTTGTTCCACACTGAAGTTCCAGGTCATATCGAACATCGAGAAGCCCGATGAAAGCGGCAAGCGATGCAGCGTGCAATCGCGCAGGTTTTGTTGGCATACGTCGCCGGCGTTCTGCAGGATCGCCATGATTTGGAATAACGGATTTTTGTTCGACATCCGCTCGTATTCGATCTGGTGCAAGATCCGGTCGAACGAGAGCTGCTGATGCTGATAGGCGCCGATGCAGGTTTCCATCATGTTACCGATCAGCCCGGCGAGGGTGTCCTGTTCGCCCAGTTGGATACGCAGCGGAACGGTATTGACATGGAAGCCGCTGACTTGCGCCTGATCCAGGTTGTCCCGCGCTGCGATGGCGGTGCCGATGACGATATCCTGCTGCTGAGTATAACGGCTGAGCAGCAAACTTAATGCCGTGCAGAGCAAGGCGAAAGGCGTGGCGCCCAGCGCTTTGCCCCGTGACGCCAGCAGATCGGCGACGTCGGGCTGCAGCTGATAATGGATGCGCTCTCCGGCGTGCGTCGGCATTAGCGGGCGCGGTTTATCCAGCGGGAAGTCCAGTTCGCGGCAGTCTTGCAGTTGCTGTTGCCAATAAGCAACATCCGCCGGCGCGGGTGACGCGATGCCGCTATTGACGATGTCGATAGTTTGAATCTGCGGTTGCGGTGCGTCGAAGCCGTTGTGATTGTCGAGCTCGTTATAGCGCTGCCACAGATCGTTAAGGATCAGTTGTTCGCTCCAGGCATCGGTAATAATGTTGTGTTTTACCCAAATCAAAACATGGTGCTGCTGATGATACTGTACCAGCCGAAGCGCCAGTGGCGGCCGAGCGGTGATGTCGAAAGGCGTAGCACACAGTTGGCGCACCCACTTTTCTGCCGACTGCGTTTGGCCGTCCACCCAGTGGTCGGCAAGGCGAATCGGAGCATGCGGTTCTGCCAACTGATAGGCGACACCGTCGGTTTCGGCGAAACGAGTGCGCAGGCTTTCATGTTTTTCATAAATAAAATTGATCGCCTGCTCAAAGCGCGCCAGATCGAGCGGGCCCTGGATGTCTACCGCCAGCGGCAGGTTGTAACTGCAGTCGTCAGGATTCAATGCGCTCAGGTACCAGAGCAGGTTCTGCTGCGGGCTGAGCGGCGCGCGGCGTTCGTCGCAGATCGCGATGGCGCGCTCCGCGGCAACGGCCTTATTCTCGATATATTCGGCCAATTTGCGCACCGTATTGTGGCGGAACAGATCGGCGATGCTCAGGTGGCAGCAAAGATCGCGTGCGACGAGCGCGACGATTTTGCTCATAGTCAGCGAGTGCGCACCCAGGTTGATGAACTCCTGTGTGACGTCGGCTTGCGGACAGCCGATGGCGTTGGCCACGATGCGCTCGAGAATAGCCTCCGTTTCGGTTTCCGGCGGCGTCAAGCGCTCATTGCGCTCATCCAACGGCCAGTTTTCCAACTGTTGACGGGCGATCTTGCCATTGATGGTCAGCGGCAGCGCCGGCAAGAAAATAAAAACGCTGGGGATCGCGGCGGGGTGGAGCTGTGTGACCAACGCGTGACGCAGCGCGTCGATCGTCAGCTCAGGCGAAACGGGTTGCACGAAGGCGGCGAGAATTTTGCCCGAGGGCTGGCTGCGAGCGACCACGCAGGCGCTTTCAACCAGTGGGTGACTGCGGACGGCGCTTTCCACTTCTCCCATCTCGATGCGCACTCCGCGTATCTTCACCTGGTGATCGCGGCGGCCGACGAAAATAATGTTGCCCTGTTCGTCCCATTTGGCGATGTCGCCGGTTCGATAAAGACGCTCTTCGGCCGCCATATACGGTAGCCGACAGGTAATGAACTTCTCTGCGTTCAGCGCCTCTTGATGCAGGTAACCGTGCGCCAGGCCGCTGCCGGCGATGCACAGTTCGCCCTCAAAACCGACCGGCAGTGGATTATGGTGGGGATCAAGGATGTGGCAACGGTAGTTTTTCAGCGGTTTGCCAATGCAGTTCCAGGGAACGCCGGGACGATACTCGCACAGCGAAGTGGCAATGGAAGCCTCGGTCGGCCCGTAACCGTTGCACAATCGGGTGCGTTCGGCCCACCAGGCAACGACGTCCGCAGGCGGGGCGTCTCCCATGACAATCATCGTCCGCAGCCCCGGCCACATTTCGCGGGGCAACAATTCCAGAATTGCCGGTGTAATAGTGATATGGCCGATATCGTGTTGAGTCAGATAGTCGTGCAGCGCGCCGACATCGGTATGCAGCTCCGAAGGCGCCAGATAAAGCGTCGCGCCGCTGACCAACGCGCCATAGACGTCCCAGCCGAAGGCGTCGAAACCCAGCGAGGCAATGGCCAGCACGCGGCTGCCTTGCGCCAGTCCAATGAAATTGCGGTGGTTTTGCGCCACGTTGCTCAGGCCTTCACGCCCGATCATGACGCCTTTGGGCTTGCCTGTCGTCCCGGAGGTATAGCAGACGTAGGCCAGTGCGTCTCGCGATTGAGGGAGTTGCTCCGCATGGATGTTCAGCGAACGGTAATCAATGCTTGATGGCGCAATGCACGGCACGTCGCCGGAGTGCAACGGCGAGTCGGCCAAAATCAGCGCAGGCTGCACGTCGTCAAGAATGCTTTGATTGCGCGCCGCTGGCGCCTGCGGGTCGAGCAGTACATAGGTTTTATTGCTTTTCAGTATCCCCAACAGCACGATCAGCAGCGTCGCTGACTTGTCCATCGAGACGGCGACGACCGCACTGGCGGCGCTGCTGTGTTCAAGCAGCCAACAGGCAAACTGATCCGAGGCGCGATCGATTTCGCCATAGCTGTATGTCTGGCCATCGGCATGCAGCGCGGCCTGTTGCGGATGAGCGGTGGCGGCATGACGGAACAACGCGATGACGTCGTGCGCCAGGAGCTCGGCATCGTCGGTTGCGTTGAATTGGCTCAGACGATCCAACGTTTGAGGTTGAGTAACAATGGGCGCGGCGGCGGGATCGGCCGGATCTGCCAATAGCGCGTCAAGATAGTCGGTGAACGCGTTGAAACGCATGTCGTCGCCATACAGGGTGAGCTGAGTGCCGTCACCGCAAGCCGCGACGTCGACCATCGCTCGTGGCTGGGCATAGCGTCCCTGTTTGAGCGCGCCGGTTTCATTAAAGAAGAAATGTTGCAACTGTGCGGGGGTCGTGATGTCCGCCACCGGTACCGTATGGAAGTCGGCGCCGGGTTGCCAGGTGAGATGGCAGAGATCGCTGCCGCAACGTCCCTGCATCTGATCGCCAAGGCGTTCCATCAGCAATGCGGTCAATTCGCGCATGCGCGTCGGTGATTCGGCATAGTATTTACGCGCCAAGCGGTAGGGAAGTTCTTGTATCGGCGGTATACCGCCACGCGACAGCTCGACTACAATGTCGACAAGCCTTTCCTGCAGCAGGGGAAGCTGGGCGTCAGCGGCCAGATCGGACAGCGCGTCGCACAGATAAGCGGCTTGGCCGGCGGAGCTAAAGTACAGAGAAAAGTGTTCTTGGTTTTGCAGGGTGTCAATGTCGTTAATATTTTTTTTATTGGTTACCAGCGTCAGCAGGTTTTTCCCCTGCTGTTGCAGCCGTCGTATTGTTTCAGCGTTATTTTCAGTGGTGATAATAAGGTCGAGCTTTTCGGTTGGACGGCGTTCGAGACTGATAAAGCTAACCTGATGGCCGTATTCCTGGATTTCGTCGGTTAATAATTTACCGCAGGCGCTGTCGCCGAAATAGCCAATATTAAGTAATTCCATTTTTGCTTCCTGAGAATAATGGTTTCCCTTGCGGAATATCAAAGATGCTGAGTTTTTATATCGGTCAATTAGATTTTTGCATGCAGCGCATCGGCGATAGGCAGATCAGCCAGAATGCCCGATTTATTCAGCGCCACCAACATTTGCTCCGTGACGATATTATTGGTTTCCCACGGTTTAACATGCGTTGCTGGATAAGTATCTGCGATGATGTCGATAATTTCCGCTTCTGTCAGTCCGAGTTGGCGCAACATGCAGGCGCTGAAATCTTTGGCGATAGCGTCGGTTGCGTAGCCTTCCAGGAAAGCCAAAATCGGTTGTTGCAACGCTTGCTTGGTCGCCGCGTCGCTGTGGCGCCAGATATGGCTCAGCACCTGCTGTGAGAAGCGAGCATGGCGGCCTTCATCCGCAACGTGATCTTTCATCACCAGATAGAAGGTCGGGAAAATATCTTCGTTGTTGATCACATCGATCAGATCGGTCGTCAGCGCCTGCTCCGACAGGGACACGCAAACCAGTCGCAGCAGTTCGCGCAGCCGTTCGTCCCCCATTGCCAACGATTGCGCCAGGGCATAGGAGGCCTCGGTGTCTTTTGGCATCGGCAGCGGCGCAATGGATGTCATCTGCTCTACCTGATTGATCAGATCCAGCGCCACCAGGGCGTGATAGGACTCATCCACGACCACGGTCAGCGCGTCTAAGCGCATTTCAAGCGGAAAGTCTACGCCGACCGCGTTTTTGTAGAGCTTGTAACTGGAATCATTGATGATATCCAACTCGATGTTGGCGATGCCATTCAGGTAGTGGTAGAGGGTTTGTACCTGGATATAGCGCAATGCTTGTTCACCGAGTGCGGCAACGCGCGGATGGAGACACAGCGGCAGACGTTCGAGGGGGAAGAAAAGGGTTGATTGGCTGTCCTGTTCGTTGAGAAGGCGGCGGGGACGGGAGCGGACAATCGCGGCGCGATCCCATTTTTTCAACGTGGTTTCAATGAGGCTCATCGGTGGATCCTTATTAATAGAGTTCTATTTCAATATCCGATTGTGAATAGGCGCAGCAGGCCAGAATAATATTCTCTTCTAACTCCTCTTCGCATAAGGCACTCTGTTTTTCATGGCGTATATTTCCGCTGACAAGAAGTAATTTGCAACAGCCGCACCTCCCCTTGCGGCATAGGTTGGGAATGTCGATATTTAATCTTTCAAAGTTTTCAAGCAGCGACGTTTCAGGACAAAAGTCACCGATGCCCGCGCCATCAAAAATAACTTGATGACCATCGGGCCCTGTTTTTGCAGACATGGCGTGTTATTCCCTATGGAAGTCAGTGAGTGAGATCACATTTTAAAATTCATATAGGTAAATTGTTATTAATAATAGGTTGTCAGTTTTAATGGGGAGTAACGATAGCTTTGGCTTTGTATATTGTCAACACGACACATTAAAAACATTAACATTATATTAAAGGTTATTTCACATAATATAGTTCATATTTAAACTTTATCGCCTGGATTGTTTAGCAATTCTTATTATTGTTTGTTTTATAATATCAGCAGGCAAAAATCGTTGTTCAGTGAATGGAAAACAGGACGCCGCCGCCTTCCAATGATAGCCTGAGCGACAATTTGGTTTTGATAACGCAAACAGGAAGATGACATGTTGAAAACCGCAGGCTGGCTACTGCCCGCCATCCTGGCGCTGGCGGGGTGTTCGTCATCCGGCCAACGCCATGAGCAAACGCTCAGCCAGGCGCTGGTGGTCCTTAGCCAGGACAAGGCGCTGGTTGGCGCGTCGAGTGGCGTAATGGTGCGCGATGCCGAGAGCGGCACCGTGCTGTATCAGGCGCACGCGGAGCAGCGTTTGGCGCCGGCTTCCAACATGAAGATCTTCACTTCTTTGGCGGCGTTCGGCGTGCTGGGGGCGGATTACCGGTTTGAAACCCGGCTGCTGACCGCCGGCGAGCAGCGCGGCGACACGTTGCGGGGAGATCTCTATCTGCAGGGCAGCGGCGATCCGACGCTGCATCCGGACGATCTCGACACCTTCGCCGCGGCGCTGGCGCAGCGCGGCATCCGTCATATACAGGGGCGGTTGTTGCTGGACGCCGGCGCCTTCGATCAAACGCCATTCGGCGCCGGCTGGAGCTGGGACGATGAACCCTTCGCCTTCGCTGCGCCGATCTCGGCGCTGAACTACGCCTTTACCCCCGGTGGCGATATCAACGTGGTGCAGGTGGATGTGCGGCCGGGCGCTCGCGCCGGCGCGCCGGGACGGGCGAGCTTCTATCCCGCCAATGACGCGGTGACGCTGGTCAATCGCACCACCACCGGCAGTGACACCGCGCTGACGTACGAGCGCCGGCCGGGCAGCAACCGGATCGTGGTCAGCGGCACCATCGCCGCACAGGCGGAGGCCAGCTCGCGATTGATTACCGTCGATCAACCGGCCCTCGTCGTCGGCGCTTTATTGCAACATGCTCTGCGCGCGCACGGCATCACCCTGCGCGGCAACGCTGAAGAGGGCGTGACACCGGCCGGCGCACAGCTGCTGGCGCAAAAAACCTCGCCGCCGCTCTCCCGCCTGGTCGTCACCTTCCTGAAAGTGTCCAATAACGGCTACGGCGAGATATTGACCAAGGCGATGGGCCTCAAGACGCAGGGCAAAGGGGATTGGGCCGCCGGCCTTCAGGCGATAAACGGATTTGTGCAAAGCCAGGGCATCGCGGCCGACGCGTATCGCCAGGTGGACGGTTCAGGGCTGTCGCGCATGAACCAGATCACGCCGCAACAGCTGACGACGCTGCTGCTGGCGGCCAGAAAACAGCCGTGGTTCGCCGACTGGTATCGCGCCTTGCCCGTCGCGGGCGAGCCGGGGTTGCTGGTGGGCGGCACGCTGCGTAACCGCATGGTGAAAAGCGCGGCGGCGGGGCGCGCTCACGCCAAGAGCGGTTCCATGACCGGCGTATCGTCGCTCAGCGGCTATGTTGATTCGGCTACCGGGCGGCCGCTGGCGTTCGCCATCATCAGCAATAACTATCTGGTGCCCGGCGCGCAGGTGAAGGCGCTGGAGGACCGCTTGGTGGAAACGCTGGCGGCCTGTGACGACACGGTGGTGTGCCGCTGAGTACGCGGCGTCAGTCGCGTTTGGCGATGTCGGCGAAGCTGCCGGCCAGCAGGCGGCACAGATCGGCGGCGGCCAGCTCAATATCCAGCCCGCGTTTGCCGCCGGAAACGTAAATGGTGGCGAACGCTTGCGCCGGGCTGTCGATCACCGTCGGCAGCCGTTTTTTCTGCCCCAGCGGGCTGATGCCGCCCACCAGATACCCGGTGACGCGCTGCGCCAGCTGCGGATCGGCCATCTCGGCCTTTTTGGCGCCGAGGGCGCGGGCAACCTTTTTCAGATCCAACTGGGTTGCGACCGGCGTGACCGCCACCGCCAGGTGTTTGGCGTCGCCGTTCAGCGCCACCAGCAAGGTTTTGTAAACCCGATCGGCATCCAGCCCCAGCTTTCTCACCGCCTCATCGCCGAAGTTGGTTTCGTCGCTGTCGTGGTGATAAGGATGGAGGGTGAAGGCGACCTTTTGTTTCTCAAGCAGAACGACTGCGGGCGTCATGATGTGTTGTCCAAAATGTCCCCGGTGGGGAAAGGGTGATAACCAGCCTTAAAAATACAAAAATCCAACCAGCCCGGCAACCTGAGCGGCTGTTACATAAAGCGGGTTGCCAAGATATTCACCGGGTTGCTACCCTGTTTACTGTAACCGTTAACACGGTTGCTATGCGTATAACTAGAATACAAGAAATTCCTCTTTGACTGGCCAATAGCGATATTGGCCACTTTTTTACCCCTGCGGCTGCAGCATCGCCGGCAGGTTATCCTCGCCATACAGGTGCAATGCGCCAACCGCCACCACATAGTCTCCGGCCGGCAGCGCCTCCAGCTGACGCCGCCAGTCGCGATTGCGTTGATGCATCAGCACGTCGTAAAGCCCGGCGCTGAAGGTGGCCGGCAGCGTGTCCAGCGTGCCGCGCGGTTTGGCGTCCAGCCACCAGCTCACCATGGTTTGCAGCAGCCGCGCGTTGGTATGCCAGTGCTCCAGCGTATCGCGCAGCAGCGCGATGCCGCCTTCCGGCAGCTGTTCCAGCAGCGCCAACTGCTGCTGCGCCCCCTCGAGTTCGATCACCGGTTTGTCCTGCGCTCTGGCGGCCTGCAGCAGCTGATAATCTACGCCGTACTCTGCGCGCAGCCCCAGACGCTGAGCCTGCCGCGCCTGCATCATCAGCGCCACCTGCCAGCCGGGCAGGGTGGCGAAGGCGTGCGGATCGGCGCCCAATTCGTGGCACAGCGCCAGCAGCTGTTGATATTCTTCGGCGGACAGGCGCTGTTCCAGCGCCGGCTGCAGCTCGGCGTGGTCGAAAGGCGAGGCGGAATCGGTGATATCGGCTTCGACGATCAGCGCGTCGGCCTGTTGCAGCCGGGCGGCCAGCCGGGGCGGCAGCGGCGACATATCGACGGTGCCCATATGGATGCTGCCCACCAGATGGAGCCGACGCTCGCCCGGCAGAGTGATGTCCAGCGCCGGATAAGCGTAACTTTTGGGCGAGATCAGGCCGAGAAAGGCGGCGAGGCGGCGTAACAGTTGACCCATACGGCGTGGCTCCTGAATAACGGGTGCGCGTTTTCGCGTGCAAGGCGAGGGAAAATCGTCATTCATGCTAAACGCTATCCGCCGCGCAGGGAAGCCCGGAAAACAGCGGGGCGCCTTGACGACGCCCCGGAGCTTACTTCCTGGGTTTAAAACGCAGCAGCCGGTTGGCGTTGCTGACCACGGTAATGGACGACAGCGCCATCGCCGCGCCCGCCACCACCGGGCTGAGCAGCGTGCCGGTCAGCGGATAGAGCACGCCGGCGGCGATCGGAATGCCCAGCGTATTGTAGATAAAGGCGCCGAACAGGTTCTGCTTCATGTTGCGCAGCGTGGCCTTCGACAGTTCCACCGCATCCGCCACCCCGTGCAGGCTGTGACGCATCAGGGTGATGGCGGCGGTCTCGATGGCGATGTCGCTGCCGCCGCCCATCGCGATGCCCACGTCGGCCTGCGCCAGCGCCGGGGCGTCGTTGATGCCGTCGCCGACCATTGCCACGCGTTGGCCCTGCGCCTGCAGCTGTTTGATCGCCGCCGCTTTGCCGTCCGGCAGCACGCCGGCAATCACCCGATCGATACCGGCCTCTTTGGCGATGGCGTTGGCGGTCACCGGGTTGTCGCCGGTCAGCATCACCAGCTGATATCCCTGCTGGTGCAGGCGCTGCAGCGCCGCTACGCTGTCCTCGCGCAGCGGATCGCGAATGGCGAACAGCGCAGCCGGTTTACCGTCAACGGCCAGCAGCACCGGCGTCACGCCGCGTTCGGCCTGGGCACGCATCGGCGCCTCCAGTTCGTCGGCCGCGACCTGATGTTGTTTCAGCAGCGCGGCGTTGCCCAGCAGCACCTGCACGCCATCGATCTCCCCGCTGACGCCGGCGCCGCGCAGGGTGCGGAACTGCGCCACCTGCGGCAGCGTTTGCCCGGCGGCGCGTTCCATGATGGCGCGCGCCAGCGGGTGATTGGAGCCTTGTTCCAGCGCGGCGGCCCAGCCGAGCGCCTGCTGTTCGCTGACCTGATTGAAGGTCAGGATCTCCACCACCTGCGGTTTCCCTTCGGTCAGGGTGCCGGTTTTATCGAACACCAGGGTATCCAACTGGCTGGCCTGCTGCAGGGCGTCGGCGTCGCGCACCAGCACGCCGAATTCCGCCGCGCGGCCCACGCCGGAGATGATCGACATCGGCGTCGCCAATCCTAACGCACATGGGCAGGCGATGATCAGCACCGTGGTGGCGATCACCAGCGTATAGACCAGCTGCGGCTGCGGACCAAAGAAGTACCACACCGCCGCGCTGAACAGGGCGATCGCCACCACCGCCGGCACGAACACCGCCGAGACGCGGTCGGCCAGTTGGCCAATCGCCGGTTTACTGCTCTGCGCCTGACGCACCAGTTTGATGATGCGCGCCAGCGTGGTTTGGCTGCCGATGGCGGCGGCGCGGAACAGCACGCTGCCGTCGTCGACTACCGTCCCGGCATGCACCGTGTCGCCGGGGCCTTTTTGCTGCGGCACCGCTTCGCCGGTCAGCATCGCTTCATCGAGCCAGACTTCGCCCTGCACGATTTCACCGTCGACCGGCACGCGATCGCCGGTGGTCAGCCGCAGCGTCATGCCGAGCTGCACCTCCGCCAGCGGAATATCGCGCTCGCCGTCGTCAGTCACCAGCCGCGCGGTGGGCGGCGTCAGATCGAGCAGCCGCTCCAGCGCCTGCGAAGAACGCTGGCGGGCGCGCTGTTCCAGCGCATGGCCGAGGTTGATCAAACCGATGATCATCGCGCTGGCCTCGTAATAGAGGTGACGCGCCTCCATCGGGAAGAAATCGGGCCAAATGTTGACGGCGATCGAATAGAGCCAGGCGGCGCCGGTGCCGAGCGCCACCAGGGTATCCATGGTGGCGCTGCCGTTCATCAATGCGCGCCAGGCGTTGCGGTAGAAGTGCCCGCCGGCGAACACCATCACCGCCAGGGTAATGACGCCGACCAGCAGCCAGGGGCGCTGGGTTTCCGGCGTCAGCGTCATGCTGCCGCCGAACAGCCCCCAGGCCATCAGTGGGATACCCAACGCCAGCCCCAGCGCCGCCTGCCAGCTAAAGCGCTTCATGTTGGCGCGTGCGGTCTGTTGCTGACGTTCGCGGCGTTCGGTTTCGTCCTGAATCATCTCGGCGCCGTAGCCGGCTTTTTCCACCGCCGCCACCAGCGCCTGCGCATCGGCGGCGCCGGTCACCAGCGCGCTGCGCTCCGCCAGGTTGACGCGCGCATGCTCCACGCCGGGAACGCTTTGCAGCGCCTGCTGCACCTTATTGACGCAGCTGGCGCAGGTCATGCCGCTGAGCAGCAGCTGTACGCTGTCGTCCGCGCTGTCGGTTGCCGGAAGAGAAGGCTGCGCCGCTGGCTGAACGTCCGGCAACGAAGGTGTTGCGTCAGTCAACGGCTCAGTTTTTGGGACGACGGCGCCCGCCACGCTGGCGTGATAACCGGCATGTTCCACCGCGGCGATCAGCGCCTGCGGATCGGCATCGCCGTACACTTTCGCGTTGTCGATCTCGACGTCGGCGGCGAACACCCCCGGCACCGCTTCCAGCGCCTTGCGGGTGCTGCCGACGCAGTGCATGCAGCTCAGGCCGCTCAGCTGTAATTCGGTGTCGGCGCGCGGCGCGACTTCTGCCTGATAACCGGCGGCGATCACGCTGTCGATCAGCGCGCTGTCCGGCGCTTCGCCGGTCACTTTGGCGTAATGGACGTTAACCTCCGCCTGTTCGACATCGCTGCGGCTTTCCAGGGCTTTTTTCACCCGCTGCGCGCAGTTCATGCAGGACAGCCCCTGCAATGCCAGCATAGTGGTGTGTGACATGATTGAACTCCTTGCGTAAAGGCGGTGTTTAAAGGTTGACCGCCGGACCTGTTTTCACTAAGAATGGAGCTTAAACCTTCCAGCAAGGGTAAGGTCAAGGAGGGAAAGTGAATATTAGCGACGTCGCGAAAAAAACCGGTTTAACCAGCAAGACGATTCGTTTTTACGAAGAGAAAGCGTTGATTACCGCTCCGATCCGCAGCGACAACGGTTACCGCCACTATTCCGCCAAGCATGTCGACGAGCTGACGCTGCTGCGTCAGGCGCGGCAGGTGGGCTTCAACCTGGACGAGTGCCGCGAGCTGGTAGCGTTGTTCAACGATCCGGCCCGCCACAGCGCCGACGTGAAGGCGCGCACGCTGCAGAAGGTGGCGGAGATCGAAAAGCACATCAGCGAGCTGGGAAACATGCGCCAGCGCCTGTTGACGCTGGCGGAACAATGCCCGGGCGACGAGGGGGCGGAGTGCCCCATCATCAATAACCTGGCGGGGTGTTGTCGTTCTAATTAACGGCTGATGGCGCGGATCACCAGCGTGACCCCTTCCACCGCCACCACTTCCACTTCGGTGCCGGCGGGCAGATCTTCCGCCGCCTGCGCGCGCCAGCTGCTGTCACCGATATTAATGCGCCCCATGCCGTTGTGCATCGGCTCCGTCAGCGTGGCGCGGGTGCCGATCAACTGACGGTTGCGCTGGTTGAGCACCGGCGAACCGCCGGATGCGGCCGCCGGGCGGCGACGCAGCCAGTACCACCACAGATAGGCGACGACGACGGTCAGGACGGCGAAGATCACGCCTTGCCATTCCCAGGAAAGCGGTGGCAGCAGCCAGATCAAGGCGCCGACCAACAGCGCCGCCACGCCGCTCCACAGCAGGTAGCCGCCGGCGCCGAGCATTTCCGCCGCCAGCAACACGCCCCCGAGGGAGAGCCAGAACCACAGCGGATTCGCCGCGATCAGTTCGAGCATGATTATTTGCCTTTGCTTTCTTTCAGCAGTTCGGTAATGCCGCCGATCGAGCCGAGCAGGCTGCTGGCGTCCAGCGGCATCATCACCACCTTGCTGTTGTTGGAGGAACCGATCTTCTGCAGCGCATCGGTGTATTTCTGCGCCACGAAGTAGTTCACCGCCTGAATGTTGCCGCTGGCGATGGCGTCGGACACCAACTGGGTGGCGCGCGCCTCGGCCTCGGCGGCGCGTTCACGCGCTTCCGCCTGCAGGAACGCCGACTGGCGCTCGCCCTCGGCCTTCAGGATCTGCGATTGCTTCTCCCCTTCGGCGCGCAGAATGGCCGCCTGACGCACCCCCTCCGCCTCGAGGATATCGGCGCGCTTGGTGCGCTCGGCCTTCATCTGGGCGTTCATCGAGGCGATCAGTTCCGCCGGCGGCCGCACGTCGCGGATCTCGATACGGGTGATTTTCACCCCCCAAGGGTTGGTCGCTTCATCGACGATGTGCAACAGGCGGCTGTTGATGCTGTCGCGCTGCGACAGCATTTCGTCCAGCTCCATCGAGCCGAGCACGGTGCGGAAGTTGGTCATGGTCAGGTTGACGATCGCCTGTTCGAGGTTGCTGACCTCGTAGGCGGCGCGCGCCGGATCGACCACCTGGATAAAGCACACCGCGTCGATGGCGACGTTGGCGTTATCGCGGGAAATCACTTCCTGCGAAGGAATGTCCAGCACCTGCTCCATCATGTTGATTTTGCGGCCGATGCGGTCCATGAACGGCACCACCAGGTTCAGGCCCGGCATCAGCGTCTTGGTGTAGCGGCCGAAGCGTTCTACCGTCCATTGGAACCCCTGCGGCACAATTTTGACGCCGGCGAACACCACAATCAGTGCGACGACGATCACGATGGGAATAAAAGTAAGCATGCAAACCTCCTGTCAGACATATGTAAACAGATATTACGACAGCGCCGGAAAAATGCCTACTGATACCGCGACTTAATCCAGGGCACCGACCAAACCCGCGATCAGCGGATCCCGCGTCTGGAACAGGCTGATAAGGGTACGCACCGCTTCGCCGCCGCGAGCGTCGGACCAGGCCAGGGACAGGGGAGAGGGCTGGCGCGGATATTTGAGCTGCTTGGCCACCAACTCGCCGCTATCAAGATAAGTTTGGCACAGTTGGCGCGGAAGAAAACCGATCCCGAGGCCGCGCAGATGGCACTCCAGCTTGGTGCGCAGATCCGGCACCTTGATCTCCTGTTGGCCCGACAGCAGCCAGGCGGTGCGTTTAGCCAGATGGCGTGCGGTATCTTCGACGTTGATCGCGGCGTAAGGGCGCAGCTGCGTTTCGTTCAACGGATCGGCGGCAGCGGCCAGCGGGTGCGTCGGCGAGATGGCGAACACCCAATCGATCTTGCCCAACGGTAGCACCTTGATGCTGTTTTCCAGCGATTCATTGCCCGCCGCGCCGATCGCCAGATGGCAGTCCTCATTCAGCAGCGCGTCCCACACGCCCATGTACACCTGGCGGGAAATGTGGAATTGGGTGAACGGGTATTTGTCGTGCAGGTGGGCCAACAGCCCGGCTACGGCGGCGGCGTCGTACAGCAGGTTGTTGATCACGATATTCACCTGATGCTCTACGCCGTCGTTGATTTGCCGCAGTTCGCCCGGCATGGCGTCCAGCCAGGTGTGCCACTGGCGGCAGCGCTCCAGCAAATACTCTCCGGCCGGCGTCAGGTTGACGGTGCGGGTGGTGCGGATAAACAGCTGCGTACCGATGCTCTCTTCCAGCGTTTTAATGCGGTAGCTGATGGTGGCGGTGGTTTTATGCAGCAATTCTGCCGCGCGCGAGAAGCTTTGGCACTCGGCAACTTTGATAAACGAACGAATGGTTTCGTGATCCAGCATGTGGGGTCCTTGGCTGACACCGCCTTTTCGGTTATCGGTGAGAAGAATCTACTGATGTTGCGGCGCGATAGGCAGCGGCAAAGCCCAACCCCACGATCCCGGTCACAGAATCATCCGATAGCGATGAACGTGCGCGGCCCCATTCCGCTCGATGATGAATGAGGCGTTTTTTTAATTCATTGATTTAAGGCAACTAATATGTCTATTCGATCGTAAAGTGTGCTGATGATCTTGTTGTGGAAAAATTTTCCAAAAAAATGCTGTCAAATTCATCACGCGCTGTCTAGAGTGAAGGCGTTGGGTGAAATATCGCCGTTCAATCGTCGTCTGGGTCATGCGTTTTGGAGAATCACATGGATTTAGTCATCGAAGAATTAACGCCGGCGGCCTTTGCGCCTTATGGCGATGTATTGCAGATAGAGGGCTCGCGCTTCTTTCATATCAATGACGGGAAAACCGAGCGTTATCACGACCTCGCCAAGATTGAGGTATCCGACGGCAACCGGGTGCTGGCCAGCATCAACCGGGCGGAACCCAGCGAGCTACCGATGACCTTTTCGCTGTTGGAAAAGCATCCGCTCTCGTCGCAGGCCTTTGTGCCGATGAACGGCGAACGCTTCGTAGTGATCGTCGCCGAACCGGGCGAAACCATCCCCGTCGGCACGCTGCGCGCTTTTATCACCAACGGCAAGCAGGGGATCAACTATCATCGCAATGTCTGGCATCACCCGCTGTTCGCCTATGCGAAGGTCACCGACTTTTTCACTATCGATCGAGCGGGCGCCGACAACTGCGTGGTTAGCCGCTTGCCGGAGCCGTATCGCATAGTTTTGGGATAGCGCTGGCCGCACGCCGCGCAGGGCGTTTATCATAGCGTCACCCATGCCGTCACAGACAAAGGAAGCTTGAATGACCGAATTACGCAGGAAAGGACGACCCGCCACCGAAGCCGGCGCCACCAAAGGCGCGCAAGCGTTGGACCGCGGGCTGGAGATCCTCCAGTACCTGGCCAACGCCGGGGGAAGCTCGTCGGTTTCCGTGCTGTCCGAAAAGCTGGAGCTGCCGCTGTCCACTACCTTCAGATTATTGAAAGTACTGGAGAAATCGGAATTCGTCTTTCAGGATCCACAGCTGGGCTGGTGGCATATCGGCATTCAGTCGTTCACCGTCGGTTCCGCTTACATGAACGATCGCGACGTGGTATCGGTGGCCGGGCCGTTCATGCGGCGGCTGATGCTGTTGTCCGGCGAGACCGCCAACCTGGCGATCCGCAACAATTTTGATGCGGTGCTGATTCGCCAATGCGAATGTCAGGCGATGGTGCGCATGTGCGCGCCGCTGGGCAGCCGCTTGCCGCTGCACGCCTCGGGCGCCGGCAAGGCGCTGCTGTATCCGCTGGCGGAAGAAGAGATGCTGGATCTGATCGTGCGTTCGGGGCTGCAATCCTATACGCCGAAGACACTGACCAGCGTGAACCTGTTGCGCAAGGATCTGCATCAGTCGCTGGCGCAGGGCTACACCATCGATGATGAAGAGCACGCGCTTGGTCTGAACTGCCTGGCTTCGGCGATTTTCGATCGTAACAACAACGTGATCGCCGCCATCTCCATCTCCGGGCCCAGTTCACGGGTCGGCAAGGAGCGGTTCAAGGAGTTGGGCGAACTGGTGGGGGAAGTGGCCAGAGACATCAGCGCCGCGCTGGGCGAATCGCGCAGCAAGGCGTAAACGTCGCGCGCCGGGCTGAACCGGCGCGGAGCAAGACACCCCGTTTGATGAGCAAACGGGTTTTTTTGACCGCAATTTTAAGTTGGAAAAATTTTCCAATAAATTAAGGAGAGCATCACATGGCAATTATGCGAGCGGTAGACGCGGCAATGCACGTGCTGGAAAAAGAAGGGATCACCACCGCGTTCGGCGTGCCCGGCGCGGCGATCAACCCGTTCTACGATGCGATGCGGCGGCACGGCGGCATCAAACATTATCTGGCGCGGCACGTGGAAGGGGCCTCGCACATGGCGGAAGGTTACACCCGCGCCGCCGCCGACAACATCGGCGTGTGTATCGGCACTTCCGGCCCGGCGGGCACCGACATGATCACCGGCCTTTACTCCGCTTCCGCCGATTCGATCCCGATCCTGTGCATTACCGGCCAGGCGCCGCGCGCGCGTTTGCACAAAGAAGATTTTCAGGCGGTAGACATCGAATCGATCGCCAAGCCGGTGACCAAGATGGCGGTCACCGTGCAGGAACCGGCGCTGGTGCCGCGCGTGCTGCAACAGGCGTTCCACCTGATGCGCTCCGGCCGGCCGGGCCCGGTGCTGATCGACCTGCCTTTCGATGTGCAGATGGCGGAGATCGAGTTCGATCCGGACACCTACTCGTCGTTGCCGGCCTATAAGCCGGCGGCTACGCAGGCGCAGATCGACAAAGCGCTGGATCTGCTGTGCGCGGCGAAAAAGCCGCTGATCATCGCCGGCGGCGGCATTCACAACGCCGATGCGGCGGATCTGCTGCAGCAACTGGCGGAGATCTGCAACGTGCCGGTGATCCCGACGCTGATGGGCTGGGGCGCCATTCCGGACGATCATCCGCTGATGGCGGGCATGGCGGGTCTGCAGACCTCGCACCGCTACGGCAACGCCAACCTGCTGGATTCTGATCTGGTGTTCGGCATCGGCAACCGCTGGGCCAACCGCCACACCGGGTCGGTGGACAAGTACACCGCCGGGCGCAAGGTGGTGCATATCGATATCGAGCCGACGCAGATTGGCCGGGTGATCTGTCCGGATCTGGGCATCGTTTCCGATGCGCGCATCGCGCTGCAAATGCTGGTGGACGCGGCGCAGCGCCGCTTCGAGCGCGGCGAGTTGCCGAATCGCGACGCCTGGTGCGCCGCCTGTCTGCAGCGCAAGCAAACGCTGCTGCGCAAAACCCACTTCGATAACGTGCCGGTCAAGCCGCAGCGGGTGTATGAAGAGATGAACCGCGCCTTCGGCCGTGACGCCTGCTATGTCACCACCATCGGGCTGTCGCAGATCGCCGCCGCGCAGATGCTGCACGTTTTCGAGCCGCGTCACTGGATCAACGCCGGCCAGGCCGGCCCGCTGGGCTGGACGCTGCCTGCGGCGCTGGGCGTATGCGCCGCCGATCCGCAGCGCAAGGTGGTCGCGCTGTCGGGCGACTATGATTTCCAATTTATGATTGAAGAGCTGGCGGTCGGCGCGCAGTTCAAGCTGCCCTATATCCACGTGTTGGTGAACAACGCCTATCTGGGGCTGATCCGCCAGGCGCAGCGCGGGTTCGATATGGATTACTGCGTGCAGCTGTCGTTTGAAAACATCAACAACGCGGAAATTGGCGAGTACGGTGTCGATCACGTCAAGGTGGCGGAAGGGCTGGGCTGCAAGGCGCTGCGGGTGTTCAAACCGGAAGAGATCGCGCCGGCGTTCCGTCAGGCCCAGGAACTGATGCAGCAGCACCGGGTGCCGGTGGTGGTGGAAATCATCCTGGAGCGCGTCACCAATATCTCCATGGGTACCGAGCTGGATAACGTCAATGAGTTTGAGCCGGTGGCGGCAACGCCGGAAGACGCACCGACCTCGGTCAACTTCTTTGATTACCGTTGAGGAATCTCGCCATGCCGAAATTTTCAGCCAATCTGTCCATGCTGTTCACCGAAGTCGATTTCCTGCAGCGCTTCCGCCGGGCGAAAGAGCAGGGCTTCAGCGCGGTGGAATATATGTTCCCTTACGACTACCCGATCGCCGCGCTGCGCAGCGAACTGGAGGCGCATCGCCTGAATCAGGTGCTGTTCAACCTGCCGGCCGGTGACTGGGCGGCGGGCGAACGGGGCATCGCCTGTTTGCCGGGGCGTGAAGCGGAGTTCCGCGATGGCGTCGGGCGCGCGATCGAGTATGCGCAGGCGCTGGGCTGCGATCGGATCAACTGCCTGATCGGCAATCCGGATCCCGCCGTCAGCCGCCACACCACCGACGAACGGGTGAAGGAGAACCTGCGCTACGCCGCTGACACTCTGGCGCGGCAGAATATCCGTCTGCTGATCGAACCGATCAACCGCTACGACATGCCGCAGTTCTACCTGCAAACCTCCCGGCAGGCGATCGAACTGATCGAAGCGATCGGCAGCCCCAACCTGTATCTGCAGTACGACCTTTACCACATGCAGCGCATGGAGGGAGAGCTGACGCAGACCCTTGAGCGCCTGCTGGCGAAGATCGACCACATTCAGGTCGCCGACAACCCGGGGCGGCACGAGCCGGGCACCGGCGAAATCAACTGCGAGTTTATCTTCGCGCAGCTGGATCGCATGGGGTATCGCGGCTGGATCGGCTGCGAATACAAACCGCTCGCCACCACGGAAAGCGGCCTGTCATGGATTAAAAAATACCTGTCTTGAGGAGATGAAAAT
This sequence comes from Serratia ureilytica, assembly GCF_017309605.1. NCBI lineage: Bacteria > Pseudomonadati > Pseudomonadota > Gammaproteobacteria > Enterobacterales > Yersiniaceae > Serratia > Serratia ureilytica. Next base: position 3,873,147 of record NZ_CP071320.1, on the reverse strand, counting down.
GAACGTGGGATTTATCGGTCTGGGCATCATGGGCGCGCCAATGGCGGAAAAGCTGTTGGCGGGCGGGCATACGCTTTATGCCCATACCCGGCATGAGGTACCGGCGGCGCTGTTACAGCAAGGGGCCATCGCCTGCCGCGATCCGCAGCAGGTGGCGGATGAGGCGGACGTGATCTTCATCATGGTGCCGGATACGCCGCAGGTGGAGGAGGTGCTGTTTGGTGAACGCGGCTGCGCCGCCGGCAAGCTGAATGGCAAAGTGGTGGTGGACATGAGCTCCATTTCACCGCTGGAGACCAAGCGGTTCGCGCAGCGCATCAACCAGCTGGGCGCCCAGTACCTGGACGCGCCGGTTTCCGGCGGTGAAGTGGGCGCCAAACAGGGCACGTTGACCATCATGGTGGGCGGCGAGGAAGCGACCTTCGAACGAGTGCAACCGCTGCTGGCGCTAATGGGCAAGAATATCACGCTGATCGGTGGCAACGGCGACGGACAAACTTGCAAGGTCGCCAACCAAATCATCGTGGCGCTGACCATCGAAGCGGTCTCCGAGGCACTGGTCTTCGCCTCGCGCGCTGGCGCCGATCCGGCCCGGGTGCGTGAAGCCCTGATGGGCGGCTTCGCCTCGTCGCGCATTCTGGAGGTGCACGGCGAGCGGATGATCAAACGGGCGTTCGCGCCGGGATTCCGCATCTCGCTGCACCAGAAGGATCTCAACCTGGCGCTGCAGGGCGCGAAGGCGCTGGCGCTCAGCCTGCCGAATACCGCCACCTGCCAGGAGCTGTTCAACGTCTGCGCCGCCAATGGCGACGGCGAATTGGATCACTCCGCGCTGGTGCGGGCGCTGGAAATTATGGGCAACCACCGGGTGGCCGGCTAAGGCGCCCGCCGGCGTTTCATTCGCCGGCTTATCATTAGAATCAGAGATGTTCGACATTAATAACGCCCTCTTTATGATAAATAAAGAGGGTTCCCGCCAATCCAATAAAAAAATGATTCAGCACAATAAAAAGTAAAAAGCAGGATGCCAACCCAAGGAGACACTGAATATGGCAACCGATAATGCTGTTATTGACAAAGATATTCTTACCGCCCCTGACAAAAAACGTTTATATCGAAAAATCGCCTGGCGCATTATGCCCATTTTATTAGTGAGCTATATCGTCGGTTATCTCGATCGGGTGGGGATTTCGTTTTCGAAATTCCAAATGATGCCCGATATTCTGAACGGCAACGTCTCGATGGCTGAAGCCGTTTACGGGCTGGGGGCCGGGGTATTTTTCATCGGCTATATCATCGCCGGGGTGCCCAGCAATATTCTGCTGAGCCGCTACGGCGCCAGAAAGATCATCGCGTTGCTGATGGTGGTGTGGGGGGCGATTTCGATGCTGAGCATCTTCATCACTAACCCCTGGCAATTCTACCTGGCGCGTTTTCTGCTGGGGCTGGCGGAAGCCGGCTTTTACCCCGGCGTGATCCTCTACCTGACGCTGTGGTTCCCCTCCAGCCAGCGCGCCAAGATGACGGCGCTGTTCGTATGCGGCATCCCGGTCAGCAACATCCTCGGCGGCCCGCTGTGCGGCTGGATCATCGAGCACATGAACGGTCTGATGAACCTCTCCGGCTGGCAGTGGCTGTTCTTTATCAGCGGCCCGCGCGCGCTGTTGATCGCGATCGTCATTTTTTACTTCCTGGATAATACCTATCAGAGCGCCAAGTGGCTCAGCCCGCAGGAGAAGGCGCTAATCAAGGAGGATATGGTGCAGAGCGCGCCGCGTCAGGGCGCCGCCGGCGGGCAGGAGTGGACGATGAAAAGCATGCTGAGGTCGTCCGCGTTCACCAAAATGTGGCTGATTTGCTTCTGTACCGTGATGGGGCAAGGCGGGCTGGCGTTTTGGGTACCGACCATCATTCGCGACACCGGCGTGACCTCGGTGATGGATATCGGGTTGCTGACCATGCTGCCGTACATGCTGGCGGTGGTGGCAATGCTGGTGGCCGCGCGCAGTTCGGACAAGCATCGCGAGCGGCGTTGGCACATCATCGTGCCGTTCTGTATCGCCGCGGTGTCGCTGATCTTTATCGGCCTGTTCCCGGACAATAAGCACGTGGTGATGGCGGCGCTGTGCGTGGCGGTGGCCTCGAGCCTGGTGCCGTCGCCGCTGTTCTGGAGCCTGCCGAACGCCATTTTTACCGGCACCTGCGCTGCGGCGGGCATTGCGCTCATCAATTCCATCGCCAATATCGGCGGATTTATTTCGCCTTATATCATCGGCTATTTCAAACAGCTGACACACAGTAATTTGGCGGCGATGTGCGTTTTGTCGACAATGATGATACTGGGAGCATTATTAACCTACAGCGTGCCGGCGAAATGGGTCAATAAATAACACTTTCCTTCATCTTCATTAAATAGTCGGCAACAGTTTTATTTTATTTTGCCATGCATTTCTCATCTGATTATTTCAGCGGGGGAAGGCATGGCCATTTTTATTTCGTCTCGAATAAAGGATGCATCATGAAAATTGTTATTGCACCGGATTCATTTAAAGAAAGCGTCAGCGCAGAACGGGCGGCGCGGGCGATCGCGCGCGGCTTTCACGAAGTTTATCCCGAGGCCGAGTGCGTCTGCCTGCCGATCGCCGACGGAGGCGAAGGCACGGTGGACGCGCTGGTGGCCGCCACCGGCGGGCGCAAGGTGAGCGTGACCGCCACGGGGCCGCTGGGGGAACGGGTGGCGGCGTTTTACGGCGTCAGCGGCGACGGTAAGACGGCGGTGATCGAAATGGCGGCGGCCAGTGGGCTGATGCTGACGCCGGCGGAGCGCCGTAACCCGCTGCTGGCGACCAGCTACGGCACCGGCGAACTGATCCTGCATGCGCTGGATCAGGGCATTCGCCACCTGATCCTCGGCATCGGCGGCAGCGCCACGGTGGATGGCGGCGTCGGCATGGTGCAGGCGCTGGGCGGGCGTTTCTACCGCCCGGACGGCAAGACGCTGCCGTGGGGCGGCGGCGAGCTGGTGACGCTGAGCGGAATCGATCTCAGCATGCTGGACGCACGCCTGCGGCAGTGCCGGATTGAGGTCGCCTGCGACGTAGACAATCCGCTGGTGGGACCGCGCGGCGCTGCTGCGGTGTTCGGGCCGCAGAAGGGCGCGACGGCGGTGATGGTGGCGCAGTTGGAACAGGGGCTGGCGCAGTATGCCGAGGTGATCCGCCAGAGCACCGGCCACGACGTGCGGCAGGTCGCCGGCGGCGGGGCGGCGGGCGGCATGGGGATCGCCTGCCAGGTGTTCCTCGGTGCAACGCTGAAGCCGGGCATCGAGATCGTGATGGCGGCGCTGGGCCTGGAGCAGGCGCTGGCGGAGGCCGATCTGCTGGTCACCGGCGAAGGGCGCATCGACAGCCAAACGCTGGGTGGCAAGGCGCTGTCCGGCGTCGCTCGTCTGGCGCGGGCACGCGGCCTGCCGGTTATCGCGTTGGCCGGCGTGGTGGAGGAAGGGGCAGAGGCGCTGCACGCGCAGGGAATCGACGCGATGTTCAGCATTCTGCCGCGTCTGAGTACGCTGGAGGTCGCGCTGTCGCAAGGGGAACTCAACCTGCAGCGCAGCGCTGCCAACGTCGCCCGCGCAATGCGCATCGGCCGGCGCTTGGGATAAAAAAGAAGGCCACGCTGCGCGAGCAGGTGGCCTTGGTTTTGGCGGCGAAGCGCTTACGGCTCGACGTCGCGGTTGCAGTCCTTGGAGTAGATGTAGCTGAAGGTTTCCTGGCCCACCGCATAGCCCGCCTGTTGCACATAGGCGCCCATGAAGATGTAGTCGCCTTGCTTCACCGGCATCCATTCATTGTCCAGGTTGTACACGCCGGCACCGCTGAGAATGTAGGCGCCATGCTCCTGCACGTGGGTCTCGATGTAGCCGTGGCTGGCGCCGGGGGCGAAGGAGAGGATGTGCATGTTCATGTCGAAGCCCAGATCTTTCGGCAGCAGATCCTGCAGGATCACCTCGCTCATGCCCTCGTAGTGGATCTGCTCCAGGTTGGCGACGTTGTTGCTGACCACGTGCGCCTCGTAACCCTTGATGCGCTGATAGCGGCGCTTGTAGAGGAACAGGCGGCTGGATTGGCCGCCGTTGGCGTTTTCCAACCGCATCGTGACGCCCGCCGGGCAGTAAAGGTAGCCGCCGGCGGTCAGTGGGTAGTCGGTGGCGTCGGCGGAAGCGGTGATGACACCGTCGATGACGTACACGAAGGTTTCGAGCTCTTCGCCGCCAAAGCCTTTGGTGTTGCGGCCGCAGTCGTGCAGCGTCACCAGATAATCGACGAAAGTGGCACCCAGTTTCGGCGTCGACAAGATGGTGACGTCGCAGTTTTCAAAACCGGGAATGACGTTGCGCACCAGGCCGTTCGGCGGGATCAGCGCATAGTTGCCGCGTTTGATGATGGCGCGCGTTGACAGAATGTCGGTTGGATAACCGGTTTGATTGTTGAAGTAACCCACGTTGATTCTCCTGATCGTTGAAAGGGCGCCGCGGCGGCGCCCGGTAAAAAAGCGCCGTCAGGCCTCGGTGGCCGTTCGGGTTGGCGTAGTGCGTTTCATCAAGACGTTGACAGTGAAGAAAATGGCGGTGCCCACCAGCAGGATGGCGGCGGAGATGTAAAAGCCCATCACCTTGGAGCCGGTGCTGTCGGAGATCACGCCGGTGAGGAAGGGGGCGATCACCGACGAGGACATGCCGAAGAAGTTGAACACGCCGAAGCTGGTGCCATAGCCTTTCTTCGGCGCGTTGTCGGCGACGAAGGAGATCATGATCGGATCGACCGCCAGCTTACCCAGCAACCCGTACAGGATCAGGCTGATCAGCAGCATGGTGGAGTCCGGCGAAATGACGGTGCAGACCAGCATCACCGCCGCGCACAGCTCGAGGAAAATGATCAGCTGCACCTTCTTGTTACGGAAACGGTCGGACATGCGGCTGAAGAACAGCGCGCCCGGCACCGAGGCGAATGCCACCAGGGCGGAGGAGAAGCCGATGGCCACCCCTTCAAAGCCGCGCTCCTGCTGCAGGAACGAGGGTAGCCAGGTGACTATCATGTAGTAGCCGTAGCAGGTGGCGAAGTACATCGCGTAGGCGGAGATCATGCGGAGGCTGAACAGGCCGCTGGCCTGGCCGTCCTCTTCGGGCGCGATCGCCGTCGGCGCAACGGTCTGGCTGACGGCCACCGGGGCTTGGGGCTGCGAGCCTTTGATGACCACGGCGAACACCAGCGTCATCACCACCAGCAGGCCGGTGATGATGAACAGCATGATCTGCCAGTTCATGTTGAAGCTTTTCACCAGCAGGCTGGAGGCGATCAGGCCGATCGCCATGCCGAGCGCCGAGCCGCTGTTGATCACCGCGGTCGCCAGGCCACGGCGTTCCAGCGGGATATTCTCCGACGACAGGGAGTAAGCCGAGCCGTAATAAGAGCCGCAGCCCATGCCCGCCAGCAGGCTGCCGGCATAGACCATGGTCAGGCTGGTGGCGTTGCCGATCAGCAGCGTGGCGATGATGAACAGGCAGAAGCCCGGGATCAGCACCACCTTCTTGCCGAATTTGTCCACCAGGATGCCCGCCGGGATCTGCATCCCGGTATAGGCGAAGAAGTAGAAGCTGGCGATCAGCCCCATTTCCGCATTGGAGTGCGCGCCGATGGTCTGTTGGATCTCGGGGAAGATCGGCGTCAGGACGGTGCGGTAGATCCAGATCACCGCCCAGCCCAGACAGAGCACGACGACGATCTTTTTCCAGTAGCGCGGGTCGATGTCGTTGCTCATGCCTCGGCCCCCTGTTCGGTGTAGGCCAGCTGATACAGCGTCTGCGCCAGGATTTTCACCCCTTCGTTCAGATCGGCGACGGCGGTTTTTTCCGCAGGGTTATGGCTGATGCCGGCGATGCTCGGCACGAACATCATCACCGTCGGCACGCGCGGGGCGAAGATTTGCGAGTCGTGCCCGGCGCCGCTGTGCATCATGCGGTAATTCAGCCGCTGCGTTTCGCACAGGCGGCTGACGCAGGCCACCAGCTGTTCGTTCATCGGGATCGGCGCTTCGTCCATCCACAGATCGATCTCGACCTCGATGCCCATCTCGGCGCAGATGCGCTGGATATCCTGCTCGATCTCCTGCGTGAAGCGCAGCAGCGCGGCTTGGTCGGTGTGGCGGCAGTCGAGGGTGAAGTGGGTGAAGCCCGGCACCACGTTGACGGTGTTTGGCTTCGGCTCCACCTTGCCGAAGGTCAGCACCAGCGGATCGCCTTCGGCGCGCGCCTTGGCGATCGATTCGCAGCAGATGCGGCTGAAGGCGTGCACGGTATCCCGGCGGTAGCTCATCGGGGTGGTGCCGGCGTGGTTGGCTTCGCCCTGCAGCCGCACGTCATAGCGTCGTTGGCCGACGATGCTGGTCACCACGCCGATGGTTTTGCCTTCGGTTTCCAGCACCTTGCCCTGCTCGATGTGGATCTCGACGAAGGCCGCGATGTCGCTGCGCAGCGGCTGATGCGGCGGAGGGAAATCGAAGCCGGCGTCGCGCATGGCGTTGACGAAGCCGACGCCCTTGGCGTCCGTAATGTGCTGCACGTCTTCCCGCCGGGCCAGGCCGACGATGTTCTTGCTGCCCCAGAACACATAGGGAAAGCGGCTGCCTTCTTCTTCCGCCAGCGCGATGACTTCCAGGCTGCGCAGCGGCGGGCCGTAGGTGTCCTTGAGGTGTTTGATCGCCATGAAGGCGGCTTCGATGCCGAACTGGCCGTCGAGGTTGCCGCCGTTGACCACCGTGTCGATGTGCGAACCGGAGAGAATCACCTGGTCGGGGTATTTGCTGCCCTCCAGCCGACCGAACAGGTTGCCGACCGCATCAAAATGGGTGTTCAGCCCGGCGGTCTCGAAGGCGTTTTTCAACGCGTGCTGCGCTTCGATCCATTCCGGGGTATAAAGCAAACGCGTCATGCCGCCGCTGGGGTCGGCGCCGATTTTCGATAACCAGCCGGAAATATCACGGATTTCTTGTTGGAAGTCTTTCATGTTTACCTGCCCGCATGTTGTGTCTCAGCGGCGATGCGGCCAGGGCGGATGATATTCGCCGCCGGCCGACCTATTGCGCTGAGCGCGCTGATGAAGGTTTTCTTTTTCTCCCCGGCTCTGACATATCAACCGCGAGCCGCGGCGCAAAAAGCCCACGATAATAAGAGTGCGTTAACTGGCGAAGGGATCTTTATGGTCGTAAGAACGCTGGTAAATAGCATTTGAAATTAAGTATTGATAAATATCGTCGACGATTTCGATACCGTTTTTCTCGCTTTCCATTTCACGCGCATGGCTATTCTGCCCCGGGTAAAGCACTTTGCTGACGCCCGGCGCCGGTTTAACTGCATTCAATTCTTTCATGACCTGACTGATATTTTTACGGAATGCGGATTCGTTGGTGAAATAACCCGGGTTCAGCACGATATGCAATTGGCCCAATTCCCGGCCGGCGCTGAGATCGTGATACATCGAGCTGACGTGTTTGCCGAACGGCAGGCCGAGCAAAATGCCCGACAGCACGTCGACCATCATCATCAGGCCGTAGCCTTTCGGCCCGGCGATCGGCAGCAGCCCGCTGACGGCGAACGGATCGGTGGTGTGCTTGCCCTCGGCGTCCACCGCCCAGGTGTCGGGAATGGCGGCGTTGCGCGAACGGGCGTCCAGCACTTTGCCCCAGGCCTGCACGGTGGTGGCCATATCGAAGGTGATCAGCTCGTCGCCTTCGCCCGGCGCGGAGAAGGCGATGGGGTTGGTGCCGTAGTAGACTTCGGCGCCGCCGTACGGCACCACCATCGGATCGGACTGGCACAGCGAAATGCCGACCATGCCGGCGCGCGCCGCCTGCTGCACGAAGTACGACAGCGCCCCGCTGTGGCCGATGCGGCGCACGCCCACCACCGCCACGCCGTTCTCTTTCGCCATCTCGATGGCGCGATCCATGCTCAGCTTGGCCGCCACGTGCCCGGCGCCATTGTCGCCGTCGAAAATGGCGCTGCAGGGGCCGGTTTTTTCAAAGGTGAAATGCGGGTGATTGTTGGTGCCGCCTTTACTGATGCGTTCGGAATAGTATTCGACCCTGACCGCGCCGTGGGAGTGGATGCCGCGCGCATCGGCATGAACCAGCACATCGGCGACGATGCCGGCGTGTTCCTGGCTCAGGCCGGCAGCGTGAATTTTTTGCTGGATAAGCTGATGTAATTGTTGTTTAGAGACCTTCATATACAGTCCTTTTATCACTACGGTTTATTTAATTCGCCTCTGCGTTGTAATGTATAAATACCGGGGGGGAATAATGTGATCCAGATGCGTTTTATCCGATTGGATTAAAAATTCGTTGAATTAAATTGCCATTGTTAGAAGTTTTTTTATAAATGATTTTTCCCGTCTGGATTAATTAATATTCAGGTGATTAAGTTATTTTTTCTAACAATAGATAAAGTGTGACCGTACTCACCTCAGGGCGTGATTTTAATTTGTAGCTTGATAATTAACCTTTTCGCTGGATTCAATGCATCGCCGTGCCGCCGGTGCGGGAAATATTGCCGATATTATTAAATGCTGTCTTAAGGATATCACCATGATCCATGCTTTTATTAAAAAGGGGAGCTTTCAGGATTCCGTCAGCCTGATGTTGATCTCCCGCAAACTCAGTGAATCTCCCAAGGTCGAGGAAATATCCGTCATGATGGGGACGCCGGCCAATAAATCCTTATTGGAGGTGACCGGTTTCTGGCACCCGCAGTTTAGCGAAGCGACGCCGAACGATATTTGCGTGGCGATCAAAGCGGAGTCCGCCGACGAGACGATCGCCGAGGAGATCGGTGCGGCGCTGGAGACGGCGCTCAAGGCGATTGCGCAGGGGAGCCAGGGCGGCAAAAAACTGCTGCGGGCGCGCAGCTGGCGCACCGCCAGGCAGAAGCTGCCCGCCGCCAATCTGGCGCTGATCTCGATCGCCGGCGAATACGCGGCGGAGTTGGCGGATAGCGCGCTGGAAGACGGCTGCAACGTGATGATGTTCTCCGACAACGTCAGCCCGGCGCAGGAAGTGGCGCTGAAAACCAAGGCGCGTGAACGCGGGCTGATCGTGATGGGGCCGGACTGCGGCACCGCCTGCATCGCCGGTGCGCCGCTGGCGTTCGCCAACGTGGCGCCCGCCGGATCCATCGGCGTGATCGGCGCTTCCGGCACCGGCATTCAGGAGCTTATTTCGCAAATTACGCTGGCAGGCCAGGGCATCTCGCACGCCATTGGCCTCGGCGGGCGGGATTTGACGGCGGAGATCGGCGGCATCAGCGCCATCAGCGCGCTGCGTATGCTGGCGGCGGATCCGCAGAGTCTTGTGCTGGCGTTCGTGTCCAAACCGCCGGCGCCCGAAGTGCGCCAGCGGGTGATCGACGAAATGAAAGCGCTCGGCAAGCCGGTGGTGGCGCTGTTCCTCGGCGCGCAGTACGCCGTGCGCCAGGATGGCAACATCACGTTCGCCGCCACGCTGGATGAAGCGGCGCGCCTGGCGGCGATGCTGGGCTGCGTGCAGCAACAGGCGGCGCAACAGCCCGCGGTGCCCGGCGGAAAAATCGCCGGACTGTACGCCGGCGGCACGCTGGCGGCCGAATGCGCGATGTTGCTGGCGGAAAAACTGCGCTTGCCGGTGGATAGCGAGCACCCGCGCGGCGCCATGCTGGTGGCCGACGGTCATCGCATCATCGACATGGGCGATGACTTTTATACCCAGGGGCGACCGCACCCGATGATTGACCCGACCGCGCGCAATCAAGAGATCGCCCGCCTGGCGCAGCAGCCGCAGACCGGCGTATTGCTGCTGGACGTGGTGATCGGCTTCGGCGCCCAGGACGATCCGGCGGCGTCGCTGGCGGCCGAGGTGGCCAACGTGCGCATGGCGCGCGGCGCGGCTCACCCGCTGGCGGCGATCGCCACCGTCACCGGCACCGAACAGGATCCGCAGCAGCGCTCGCGGCAAATCGCCACCCTGCAGGAGGCCGGCATCGCGGTAATGCCGTCGCTGCCGGCGGCGGTCGCGCTGGCGCATCAGCTGATTACCCCCGTCTTACCCGCACCTGAACGCGAACGGCCGGCCTTGCTGGACGGCGTCGCGGTGATCAACGCCGGGCTGCGCAGCTTCGCCGATGACCTGCAAACCAGCGATATCCCGGTGGTGCATTACCCGTGGGCGCCGGTGGCCGGTGGCGATCAACGATTAGCCAACATCTTGAAAAAATTAAAGTGAGGAACCGCTATGTACGCAACGATTGAGCAAGCAAACGCCGCCGTTATCGCCCGTATCCGCGAGGCGCGCCCGCACTGGCAGGATGTGGATCTGGCGCATCGGTTGATCCCGCAGCTGGCCGAAGGGCGCAAGCTGCTGCACGCCGGCCCGCCGGTCACCTGGCAAGAAATGAGCGGCCCGGTGCGCGGCGCCTGCATCGGTGCCTGCCTGTTTGAAGGCTGGGCGCAGGATGAGCAGCAGGCGCTGACGCTGCTGGAGCAGGGGGAAATCGAGTTTATCCCGTGCCACAGCGTGAGTGCGGTGGGGCCGATGGGCGGTATCACCTCGGCCCACATGCCGATGGTGGTGGTTAGGAACACCGTTCACGGCAATTACGCCTACTGCAACATGAACGAAGGCATCGGCAAAGTGATGCGCTTCGGCGCCTACGGTGAGGACGTGCAGCAGCGCCTGCGCTGGATGCGCGACTCGCTGGCCCCGGTGCTGAAAGCGGTGCTGGCGACGCTGGACGAAGGGATCGATCTGACCGCCTTGATGGCGCAGGCGATCAGCATGGGGGACGAATTCCACCAGCGCAATATCGCGGCCTCGGCGCTGTTGATGCGCAGGCTGGCACCGGAGATCAGCCTGCTGCCTCGCGATAAGGCGGAGCTGGCGCAGGTGATGCAATTCCTCAGCATCACCGATCAGTTCTTCCTCAATCTGGCGATGGCTTACTGCAAGGCGGCGATGGATGCGGGAGCGGAAATTGAGCAGGGCACCATCGTCACGGTAATGACCCGCAACGGCAAGAACTTCGGCATCAAGATCAGCGGCATGGGCGATCGGTGGTTCACCGCCCCCGTCAATACGCCGGAAGGGCTGTTCTTCTCCGGCTTCAGCCAGGCGGACGCCAACCCGGACATCGGCGACAGCGCGATCACCGAAACCTTCGGCATTGGCGGCGCGGCGATGGTCGCGGCCCCGGGCGTGACGCGCTTCGTCGGGGCTTCCGGCGGCATGAGCGCCGCCACCGACATCTCTGAGGAAATGGCGGAGATCTACCTCGAGCGCAACATGATGCTGCAGATCCCGACCTGGGACTTCCAGGGCGCCTGCCTGGGGCTGGATGCCCGGCGGGTGGTGGAAACCGGCATCACGCCGCTGATTAACACCGGCATCGCCCACCGCGAAGCCGGCGTCGGGCAAATTGGTGCCGGCACGGTGCGTGCACCGCTCGGCTGCTTCGAGAAAGCGATCGAAGCGCTGGCCGACAAGCTCGGCATCACGGCGTAAGCGAACGGAGGCGCGTATGGACATTATCGCGTTGGCCGGCAGCCGACATGCGACGCAGGATTACGGCGCGCTGCGCTGCGTCGGCAGCTTCAACAACGCGATCAATTTCCTGACGGAAAACGCGCAGTTGCTGACGCTGCACCGCGCCGGCAGTGGCCTGAGCCCGATGGGCTGGCAGCTCGGTACGCGGGATTTCGACCGCGTGCGTGATGCGGCGCCGTCCGCGCGTCGCTGCGCTTTTTCCGCCGCAGGCATCACGTTGGATGCGCTCCTTGTCCGGCCCGACGCGGCGGCGCGGGATCTGGCACTGGCGCCGCCGGCGGTCATCGCCGATCGGCCGCTGACGACAGTATTGCAGCGCTGCACGGCGCAGTGCGGGTTGCACGGCGAGCTGGGCCGATTGGTGAAGCAGCCGTTAACGCCGGAACCGGCCGGGCTGGTGCGGGAGTTCTCCCGTTGGCTGCGGGGCGGCGTGGTCGACTGGCGCCAGGTGTTGGGCAAGGGGCCGGGGCTGACGCCGAGCAACGACGACACCTTGCTCGGCCTGCTGCTGAGCGCGCACCTCGACAGCCGAATCCGGATCGCCGGACTGGCGCCGTTTTTCGCCCAGACGCCACCGCTGGACGCGCTGACCACTCTGGTGAGCGCGCACTACCTGCGCTACGCCGAGCAGGGCGTGTTCGCCACGCCGCTGCATGCGTTGGCGCAGGGGCTGCGGGCGCCTGAAGACGTATCGGCGGCGGTGGAGGCGGTGCTGAGCCTGGGGCACTTTTCGGGAGCGGACACGCTGCTGGGCGTGTGGCTGGGGGTGACGACGATTAACGCACTGTGCGGCGCGCGGTGTGAACACGAGGGCCGGATCGCGGATCCGGCCGGGACGGTATGATTTCAACTACGGGTGCAAACCATGAAAACCTTGGTCATTGCGTTGGGCGGCAACGCCCTGTTGCAGCGCGGAGCCGTGCTCTCTGCGGAAAATCAGTATAAGAGCATCGCCCTCATCGCCGATGCCATCGGCAAGCTGGCGCAGAAATACCGCATCGCCATCGTGCACGGCAACGGCCCGCAGGTGGGGCTGCTGGCATTGCAGAACCTGGCGTACCGCGATGTGCCGCCCTATCCGCTGGATATTCTGGTGGCCGAAAGCCAGGGCATGATCGGCTATATGCTGGCGCAGCAGCTGAGCGCCAGCCATCCGCAGCAGCCGGTGTCCACGCTGCTGACGCGGGTGCTGGTGGACGCGCAGGATGCGGATTATCAGGCGCCGAGCAAGTTCATCGGGCCGGTGTATGCGCCGGAACAGCGGCAGGCGCTGGAGGCCAAATACGGCTGGACGCTGAAGGCGGACGGTAACTACATTCGCCGGGTGGTGCCTTCGCCGGCGCCGCAAAAAATCCTCGACATCGAGGCGATCACGCTGCTGCTGTCGCAGCGGCACATCGTGATCTGCAACGGCGGCGGCGGTATCCCGATGATCGCCGGCGAGCATGGGCTGACGGGCAGCGAAGCGGTGATCGACAAAGATCTGGCGGCGGCGCTGTTGGCGGAGCAGGTGGGGGCCGATCATCTGGTGATCCTCACCGATGCCGACGCGGTGTACCAGGAGTGGGGCACGCCGCGCCAGCGTGCCATTCGGCGCGCCACCACGCAGGAGCTGGCGCCGATGGCGGTGGCGGACGGCGCCATGGGGCCGAAGATCATGGCGGTCAGCCGCTTCGTCGATCGCACCGGGCGAACGGCGCATATCGGTGGCCTGCAGGATATCGACGCGGTGCTGGCGGGCCAGGCCGGCACCTCTATTTTACCTTAGCCGCCTTCGGTTGATCCGCGCCCGCGTTGGCGCGGATAAGTATGCCTAAATGGCATGATTTCAATAATTTTTATTCATTTCATGATGTTGCTCGCCTTGGCTAGAGTAAAAACACCCCCGTGTTTACCGTCAAAAATTTGTCATTTTCATTTGCGACTATGCTTTTTGAAATGACATTTCGGCCAAGGATTGTTATGGATTCGCTCAGTGTTGATGAACTCGCCCAGAAGAACGATCGCTGGTATCGCATTGTGGAGGAGATGTTGGCGGAAGCCGGCGTCGCCATCAACGGCCCGCGCGCCTGGGATATCCGGGTGCATAACCCGGCGCTGTTCAAACGCATTTTGCAGGAAGGCTCGCTCGGCTTCGGCGAAAGCTATATGGACGGCTGGTGGGAGTGCGAACGGCTGGACATGCTGTTCACCCGCATTCTGCAGGCCGGCGTCGATGAACGGCTGCCGAAAAGCCTGAGCGACATCGCGCGCATCGCCTATGCCCGGCTGTTCAATCGCCAATCGCGCAAGCGCGCCTGGCAGGTGGGCAAAGAGCACTACGACATCGGCAACGACCTGTTTCGGGCGATGCTCGATCCTTATATGCAATACTCCTGCGGCTACTGGAAAGAGGCGCAGACGCTGGAGCAGGCGCAGCAGGCCAAGCTCAGGATGATCTGCGAAAAACTGCAGTTGAAACCGGGCATGACGCTGCTGGATATCGGCTGCGGCTGGGGCGGATTGGCGCAGTTTGCGGCGCAAAACTACGGCGTCTCGGTGCACGGTGTGACCATTTCCGCCGAGCAGCAGAAGCTGGCGCAGGAACGCTGCGCCGGGCTGGACGTCGAGATCTTGCTGCAGGATTACCGCGATCTGGATCGCCAGTTCGATTGCATCGTGTCGGTCGGCATGTTCGAGCACGTCGGGCCGAAAAACTATGAGACCTACTTCAGCGTCGCGGCGCGCAACCTGAAGCCCGACGGTCTGTTCCTGCTGCACACCATCGGTTCCAATCAAACCGATCTCAACGTCGACGCCTGGATAGACAAATACATCTTCCCCAACGGCTGCCTGCCTTCGGTGCGGCATATCGCCGAGGCCAGCGAAGGGCGTTTCGTGATGGAGGATTGGCACAACTTTGGCGCCGATTACGATCGCACGCTGATGGCCTGGCTGGAGAATTTCAAACGGGCGTGGCCGGATCTGATGGGCGGTTATTCCGAGCGCTTCGAACGCATGTTCACCTATTACCTGAACGCCTGCGCCGGCGCGTTCCGTTCGCGCAACATTCAGCTGTGGCAGGTGTTGTTCAGCCCGGCGGGCGTGGAGGGCGGGGTGCGGGTCTATCGCTAATCCCCGTCATATTTCAAGCTGGCTGCACGTTCGAGCCCTGGTCGCTTAGTTATCTAAGCGCCCAGGGCTTTTCACATTTGCCGCCTGGATGCAGCTTCAGGTATGACGGATATCAGTACAGCAGGGAGTACAGCTGGCGGCGATATTTAGCGGCCAGCGCGTCGCCGGTGCCGAGCGCGGCCAGAATGTCCATCAGGGTTTTGCGCGCGCTGCCGTTGGCGGCGGCCAGATCTTTCTTCAGATGCCCCATCAGCAGTTCCAGCGCTTCTTCGTTACGCCCGACCTGATGCAGTTGCAGCGCCAGCTGCACCGCCAGTTCGACGTTGTCCGGCTGCTGCTGCACCTGCTGTTGCAGCTGTTGGATTTCCGGCGTGTCCGCCGCCTGCTTCAACAATTCAATCTGCGCCACCAGACCTTGATAGCGGGTATCGCGATCCTGCAGCGGGATGGTCGCCAGCACCGCTTCAGCGTCTTCGCTGCGGCTGAGCGCGATCTGAGTTTCGGCCAGCGTCAGGCCGATGTCGCTGCGCTGTTGGCTGCTCTGCCAGGCGTCTTTCAGCAGCGGCAGCGCTTCGGCGGCGTTGCCGGCGGCCAGCAGCTCCTGCGCCTGTGCCAGTTTCAGATCTTCTTCCTTCGGCAGGAAACGCTGCAGCAAATCGCGGATCGCTTCTTCCGGCTGCGGGCCCTGGAAGCCGTCGACCGGCTGACCGTCTTTGAACAGGTAGACCGTCGGAATAGAACGCAGCCCGAATTGCGAGGCGATCATCTGTTCGGCGTCGCAGTCCACCTTGGCCAGAATGAACTGACCGGCGTATTCCGCCGCCAGCTTGTCCAGCACCGGCGTGAGCTGCAGGCAGTGTTGGCTGCGCTCGGACCAGAAGTAGAACAGCACCGGTGTGGACATCGATTGTTCCAGCGTCTGGTGCAGGTTAGTTTCGTTAATATCAACAACAGCTTGAGCTAGCATCTTTTTTCTCTCTGATCGTGCGGAGCCATGGGGTGTAGATGGGGGCGCGCCGCCATTCTTCAACCCCGTCGGGCGAATTAAGCGTTGCTGCGCAGCAGCCAATCCAGACAGCGGCCCGGCAAAATGCGGCGCAGCACGCTCATCGCGTGCGCCAGCAGGGTGACCGGATAGCGCAGTTTGGCGCGCGGGCTTTCCAGCGCGTGGCGCAGTTTGGGCAGAATGGCCTCCGGCGGCAGCGTCAGGCGCTTGGCGATGCCGGGATTGTGCACCGGTTTGTCGCTCTGCGCCTGGTTGACGTTCTGGCTAAAGTGGGTGGAGATCGGCCCCGGTTCGATCAGGCTGACCTGAATGCCGCTGCCGTGCAGCTCCATGCGCAGCGCGTCCGACCAGGCTTCCAGCGCGAACTTGCTGGCGGCGTAGGCGCCGCGCCCGGCGCTGGAGACCAGGCCCATCACCGAACTGGTCTGAATGATCCGCCCTTCGCCGTGCGGCAACATCGCCGGCAACAGCAGCTGGGTCAGTTGGTGGGTGCCGAACAGGTTGGTGGCAAACTGCCGTTCCAGCTGGCTGCGCGAAATGCGGCTGAGCGGGCCGTAAACGCCGAAACCGCCGTTATTGAACAGACCGTACAGCCGGCCGTCGGTCAGCGCGATCACCTCGGCGGCGGCGCGCTCGACGCTGGCGCTGTCGTCCAGATCCAGCTCGATGCCTTCCAGCCCGAGCTGGCGCATGTTTTCCACGTCCTGCGGCTTGCGGCAGGCGGCCAGCACCCGGTAGCCGCGGTTGCGCAGATCCTGCGCCGCAATCAAGCCAATCCCGCTGGAACAGCCGGTTATCAATACCGCTTTTTGCATAACTTTACCTAGTGTACGACCCTAATTTAGTGAGACTCATGCTTTACTAGAGGCTCCAGGCGCTCCGCCATCCAGGTGGCGATAAACGGCTGGGCGTCCCCATTGGGGTGCAATCCGTCATCCTGCATCCATTCCGGCTTCACCACCACCTGTTCCATATAGAACGGCAGCAGCGGAATGTTGAACTGCTTGGCCAGTGCCGGGTAGACGGCGGCGAACGCTTCAGTATAGCGGCGGCCGTAGTTCGGCGGGATGCGGATCTGCATCAGCAGCGGCTGCGCGCCGGCCTGCTGCACCAACGTGATGATTTGGCCGAGATCGCGCTGTACGTCCTGCGCCGGGAAGCCGCGCAGGCCGTCGTTGGCGCCCAGCTCGATCAGCACCCAGCGCGGCTGATGCTGTTTCAGCAGCGCAGGCAGACGCACCAGCCCCTGCGCGGCGGTGTCGCCGCTGATGCTGGCGTTGACCAGCTGCGGCGCACCCGGTTTTTTCTGCCACTGTTCGGCCAACAGCGTCGGCCACGCCCGCTCGATCGGCAGGCGGTAACCGGCGCTTAAACTGTCGCCTAAAATCAACAAGGTATCGGCGGCGGCAGCGCGTAAACTGAATAATCCCAACAGCAAAAGGAAGGGAAGATGCCAGCGGAAAACGTTCTTGAAGTTCATCATCTTAGTAAACACGTTGGTCAGGGTGAGCATCAGCTCACCATCCTTACCGGAGTCGAGCTGCTTGTCAAACCCGCGCAGACGATCGCCCTGATCGGCGAATCCGGATCGGGGAAATCGACCTTGCTGGGCATTTTGGCCGGGCTGGATGACGGCAGCGAAGGCGAGGTGCGCTTGCTCGGCGAGTCGCTGACCGCGCTGGACGAAGAGGGGCGCGCCGCGCTGCGCGCCAGGAATGTCGGCTTCGTGTTTCAGTCGTTCATGCTGGTGCCGACGCTGAACGCGCTGGAGAACGTGCAACTGCCGGCGCTGTTGCGCGGCGAGAGCGACAGACAGAGCCGCGAGCAGGCGGTGCAGCTGCTCGAGCAGTTGGGGCTGGGGAAACGGCTCGATCACCTGCCGGCGCAGCTGTCCGGCGGCGAGCAGCAGCGCGTGGCGCTGGCGCGCGCCTTCAGCGGCCGACCGCGGGTGCTGTTCGCCGATGAACCGACCGGCAACCTCGATCGTCAGACCGGCGATCGCATCGCCGACCTGCTGTTTTCCCTCAACCGCGATTTTGACACCACCCTGATCCTGGTGACCCATGACGAAACCCTGGCGGCGCGCTGCCAGCGGCGGCTGCGGCTGCGCGAAGGCAAGCTGTGGGAGGAAGCATGATCTGGCGCTGGTTCTGGCGCGAATGGCGCTCGCCGTCGCTGCTGATCGTGTGGCTGGCGCTGACGCTCTCCGTCGCCTGCGTGCTGGCGCTGGGCAGCATCAGCGATCGCATGGACAAAGGGCTCAGCCAGCAGAGCCGCGATTTTATCGCCGGCGATCGGGTGCTGCGCAGCGCGCATCCGGTGCCGGAAGGCTGGCTGCTGGACGCGCAGCAACAAGGGCTGAAGGTGAGCCGTCAGCTGTCGTTCACCACCATGACCTATGCCGGCGATCGGCCGCAGCTGGCGGACGTGAAAGCCACCGATTTGGCCTATCCGCTGTACGGCAAGCTGGAAACGCGCCCGGCCAACATCCAGCCCGAACCGGGCAGCGTGCTGGTGGCGCCGCGTTTGCTGGCGCTGCTGAACGTGAAAGTGGGGGATTCGCTGGAGGTGGGCGACACCACGCTGCGCATCGCCGGTGAAATCATTCAGGAGCCGGACGCCGGTTTCAATCCATTCCAGACCGCGCCGCGCATCATGATCAACCTGGCGGACGTCGATAAGACCGGCGCGGTGCAGCCGGGCAGCCGCCTGACCTACCGCTACATGTTCGCCGGCGCCGAGCCGGATATTCAACGTTACGAAGAACGGCTGACGCCGCAGTTGACGCCGGATCAGCGCTGGTTCGGGCTGCAGGAGTCCGGCAGCGCGCTCGGCAAGTCGCTGCAGCGCTCCCAACAGTTCCTGCTGTTGTCGGCCCTGCTGACGCTGCTGTTGTCGATCGCCGCCGTGGCGGTGGCGATGAGCCACTATTGCCGCAGCCGCTACGATCTGATCGCGGTGCTGAAAACCCTTGGCGCCGGGCGCGGCGCGCTGCGCAAATTGATCGTCGGCCAGTGGCTGGCGGTGATGGCGCTGGCGGCGGTGTGCGGCGGGGCGATCGGGCTGGCGTTCGAGGCGCTGTTGATTCGCCTGCTGAAGCCGGTGTTGCCGGCCGCGTTGCCCGCCGCCGGCGTCTGGCCGTGGCTGTGGGCGCTCGGTGCGCTGGTGCTGATTTCGCTGCTGGTCGGGTTGCGGCCGTATCGCCAGTTGCTGGCCACCCAGCCGCTGCGGGTGCTGCGTCGCGATGTGGCAGCCAACGTCTGGCCGCTGCGCTACTTCCTGCCGGTGACGGCGGCGATCGTGGTCGCGTTGTTGGTGTTGCTGATGGGAGCCAGCACGTTGCTGTGGGCGATCCTGGCGGGCATGGCGGTGCTGGCGCTGCTGCTGGGCGGTATAGGGTGGGGCAGCCTGCTGCTGTTGCGCCGCATCACGCTCAAGAGTCTGGCGCTGCGGCTGGCGGTCAACCGCCTGCTGCATCAGCCGTGGGTGACCATCAGCCAGTTGGCGGCGTTCTCGCTGTCGTTCATGCTGTTGGCGCTGCTGTTGGTGCTGCGCGGCGATCTGCTCGAACGCTGGCAGCAACAGCTGCCGCCGGACAGCCCGAACTATTTCCTACTCAACATGACCGAGGCGCAGGTGCCGCAGGTGAAAACTTTCCTGCAGCAGCACCAGATCAAACCGGAAACCTATTACCCGATCGTCCGGGTGCGCCTGACCGAGATAAACCAGCAGGTGGCGACCGAACGGGTGCATGAGGACGATCCGGGCGGCGAGGCGGTGAACCGTGAGCTGAACCTGACCTGGCTGGCCGAGCTGCCGGATCACAATCCGTTGGTGGCGGGCAATTGGCCGCCGAAAAGCGGCGAAGTCTCGATGGATGAAGGCATCGCCGGGCGGCTGAAGATCAAGCTGGGCGACACGCTGACCTTCAGCGGCGATACCCAGGCGTTCAGCGCCAAAGTCACCAGCCTGCGCCAGGTGGATTGGGAAAGCCTGAAGCCGAACTTTTACTTTATCTTCCCGCCGGGCGCGCTGGACGGCCAGCCGCAGACCTGGCTCACCAGCTTCCGCTACGACGGCGATGGCCGGATGTTGACCCAGCTCAACCGCCAGTTCCCAACGCTCAGCCTGCTGGACATCGGCGCGATCCTGAAACAGGTCGGCGGCGTGCTGCAACAGGTCAGCCGCGCGCTGGAGGTGATGGTGGTGCTGGTGGTGCTGTGCGGCGGCCTGCTGCTGCTGGCGCAGGTGCAGGTCGGCATGCGTCAGCGGCGGCAGGAGCTGGTGGTCTATCGCACGCTGGGCGCCGGTAAACGGCTGCTGCGCCGCACGCTGTGGTGCGAGTTTGCCCTGCTGGGGCTGGTGGCGGGCATCGCGGCGGCGGTGGGGGCCGAGGCGGCGCTGTGGCTGCTGCAAAGCCGGGTGTTCGACTTCCCGTGGACGCCGACGCCGGTGCTGTGGTGGGCGCTGCCGCTGGCCAGCGCGCTGCTGCTGTCGCTGTGCGGCGGCTGGCTGGGCGTGCGCTTGCTGCGCGGCCGGGCGCTGTTCCGCAGTTATGATGGCTGATCTGGCGATCGCAGGCCCGTTGCCGCCAAGCGTGGCCGGGCCTGCCGATTTTCTTTCGCGCGTCACTGGCGCAATTCCTCTTCATGCCCATTCATTGTGAAATCGATTACATTTATGTCATATCGATACGTTTGCCATTGGTCATCGGTGTAGCGGATAGTTGGCTGACTTCGCCTGTTTTACGCATTGATTTAGAGGGTTACGCATGTATTAAGTGAATTCATCCGCCATAAAAAACGGCCTAAAAAGATTTAATGGAATGTAACCGTTTTCACTAATGTGATCGCACTCACTTATCTCCGACGCATTGCCTCCTATCATGTCGCACACTGATGACCGTTTTCTCCTGGAGGCTGTATGAGCGATACCGTCAAAGTGACACCGGCGGAGAAAAGCCCGACTCATGTCGGCATGACTTTTTTCGTCTGTTTTTTAGCCGCCTTGGCCGGCCTGCTGTTCGGTCTTGATATCGGCGTGATCGCCGGCGCCCTGCCGTTTATTACCGATACTTTTCAGATCACCAGCTCTCAGCAGGAGTGGGTGGTCAGCTCAATGATGTTTGGCGCCGCCGTCGGCGCCATCGGCAGCGGCTGGATGAACTTCCGGCTGGGGCGCAAATACAGTTTGATGATCGGCGCAATCCTCTTCGTGGCGGGATCGCTGTGTTCTGCGTTCGCTCCCAACGTGGAGGTGTTGATCGTTTCACGTATTCTGCTGGGATTGGCGGTGGGGATCGCTTCTTATACCGCGCCGATTTATCTTTCTGAAATCGCGCCGGAGAAAATCCGCGGCAGCATGATCTCGATGTATCAATTGATGATCACCATCGGCATTCTGGCCGCTTACCTGTCTGATACGGCATTCAGCTATACCGGCGCCTGGCGCTGGATGTTGGGCGTCATCACCATCCCGGCCGGGCTGTTGTTGGTCGGCGTGTTCTTTTTGCCTGACAGCCCGCGGTGGTTGGCCTCGCGTAATCGCCATGAGCAAGCGCGTCAGGTGTTGGAGAAGCTGCGCGACAGCAGTGCCCAGGCGCAGTATGAGCTGAATGAAATTCGTGAAAGCCTCAAACTGAAGCAAAGCGGTTGGGCGTTGTTCAAAGGCAATAAAAATTTCCGCCGCGCGGTTTTCCTTGGCATTCTTCTTCAGGTGATGCAGCAGTTTACCGGGATGAACGTCACCATGTATTACGCGCCGAAGATTTTCGGTCTGGCGGGCTTCGCCAGTACGGAACAGCAGATGTGGGGCACGGTGATCGTCGGTCTGGTCAACGTGCTGGCCACCTTTATCGCTATTGGGCTGGTTGACCGCTGGGGCCGCAAGCCCACTTTGATCCTTGGGTTTATCGTGATGGCCGTCGGCATGGGGGCGCTGGGCACCATGATGAACATCGGCATGAACTCGGCGGCGGAGCAATATTTCGCCATCGTCATGCTGCTGATGTTTATCGTCGGCTTTGCCATGAGCGCCGGCCCGCTGATTTGGGTGCTGTGCTCAGAGATCCAGCCATTGAAAGGCCGCGATTTCGGCATCACCTGTTCCACCGCCACTAACTGGATAGCCAATATGATCGTGGGGGCGACGTTCCTGACCATGCTGAATTCGTTGGGCAGCGCTCACACCTTTTGGGTTTACGCGGGGCTTAACGTGCTGTTTGTTTTCATCACGCTGGCGCTGATCCCGGAAACCAAAAATATTTCACTGGAACACATTGAGCGCAATCTGATGGCCGGCAAACCGTTGCGTAATATCGGCTCGCGTTGATCTTTGCGGCAATAAAAAAGGCTCAGCCTGGGCTGAACCTTCTTCTTTTCGGCGGTGTAAACCGTTAAGCCAGCTTCTGCTGTGCCCAGGCCAGCCCGCTTTGGTATTCGCCCGGCAGCAGCGGCGCCAGCGCCTGCAGCGCCTGATGCAGATCGGCGGCGCTCGGGTCGTTCAGATTGAGGTGGCCGACCTTGCGGCCCGGGCGCACCTCTTTCTCATACCAGTGCAGATGCACCAGCGGCAGCGACAGCCACTGTTCGTTGACGGCGGTGCCGATCAGGTTGACCATCACCGACGGTGTGCTCACCACCGGCTGCGGCAGCGGCAGGCCGAGGATGGCGCGCAGGTGCAGCTCGAACTGGCTGATGGATGCGCCGTTTTGCGTCCAGTGGCCGCTGTTGTGCACGCGCGGCGCCAGTTCGTTGATCAACAGTCGATCGCCGACGATAAAGCACTCCATCGCCATCACGCCGACGTAGTTCAGCTCGTTCAGGATCGCCGCCAGCATCTGCTCGGCCTGTTGCTGCAGCGCCGGATTGGGCTGCGGCAGCGCCACGCTGGCGCGCAGGATGCCGTCTTCATGCAGGTTGTGGGTCAGCGGGTAGAAGACCGAACGGCCGTCGTGGCCGCGCGCGCCCACCAGCGACACTTCGCCGGAGAAATTGATGCCTTGCTCGACGATGCACTCGCCATAGGCATCGGCCGGCAGTTCGGCTTCCTGCCCCGGACGCAGGCGCCACTGGCCGCGGCCGTCATAGCCGCCGACCCGGCGTTTGACGATCGCCAGCTCGCCCAGCGCAGCGAACACCTGCGGCCATTCGGCGGCGCTCGCCAGCAGCTGCCACGGCGCGGTCGCCAGGCCGAGCTGATCGAGCAGCTGCTTTTGCGTCAGGCGATCCGCCAAACGCGGGAAGATGTCGCGGTTGACGAAGGCGCTGTGAGTCGCCAGTTCGCGCGTCAGCGCGGTTTCCGGCCAGCGTTCAATCTCGGCGGTAATGACGCTGTTCTGATACGGCACCGCCTCAGGTTCGGCATCGATGCCGACAGGGTAGACGGCGATGCCCAGCGGTTCGCCGGCCTGGCGCAGCATGCGCCCCAGCTGACCGTTGCCCAATACGCAAACCGGCTTCATGCGTCCTCCCGCGGATCGGGGTGGTTCAAAACGTCTTCAGTCTGCGCCTGACGCCAGTCCGCCAAACGCTGCGCCAGCGCGGCGTCGTGCAGCGCCAGGATCTGCATCGCCAGCAGCCCGGCGTTGGCGGCGCCGGCTTTGCCGATCGCCAGCGTCCCCACCGGAATGCCGCGCGGCATCTGCACGATGGAGTAGAGGCTGTCCACGCCGCTCAGCGCGGCGCTTTGCACCGGCACACCCAGCACCGGCACCAGCGTTTTCGCCGCCAGCATGCCCGGCAGATGCGCGGCACCGCCGGCGCCGGCGATGATCACGTCAAAGCCGTTGGCGGCAGCCTGCTCGGCGAAGCTGAACAGCTTGTCCGGCGTGCGGTGAGCGGAAACGACTTCGACATGGAAGGGGACATCGAGCTGGGTCAGGACTTCGGCGGCGAACTGCATGGTGGCCCAGTCACTTTTCGATCCCATTACAATTGCGATTTTAGCCCCGGCATTGGCGGCTGAAGCGGCGTTGGCTCCCATGGGTGTAAGGCTCCTGTGATTTGTCTGGCGTCGGCTGAGGGCCGAATGAGGGCGTAGAGCATACCATGAGCGCACGGCGAGGAAAACGGTTGCGTCGCCGGTTTTCACCGGCGAAAGCGCGAATTTTCACCCGCGCGCCAGTACGGAACTCAGAACGGGAATTGGATCAGCTCGACGGCGTCGGCGCTGACTTTGATCATCGATCCTTCGACGTGCCAGGCGCCCAGCACCGCGCGATGGGCTTCGCCGTTGCTCAACGCCAGCCGATGCACCGCCGGGCGATGGGTATGGCCGTGGATCATCCAGTGCACATCGTGGCGCAGCATCGTTTGCTCGACCGCCTGCGGATTGACGTCCATGATGGCGTCCGACTTGTACTGGTTGGATTGCTGGCTGCGGGCGCGCATCTTGGCGGCGATCTTCAGTCGCCAGCGCAGCGGCAGCGCGAGGAACAGTTTTTGAGTCAGCGGGTTGTGCACTTTACGGCGGAATTGCTGATAGGCTTGATCGTCGGTGCACAGGGTGTCGCCGTGCAGGATCAGGATCCTGCGGCCGTACAGCTCCAGCACTTTTTCTTCCGGCAGCAGCTGCATGCCGCTGGCGCGGGCGAAGCG
Organism: Serratia ureilytica; assembly: GCF_017309605.1. Taxonomy (NCBI): domain Bacteria; kingdom Pseudomonadati; phylum Pseudomonadota; class Gammaproteobacteria; order Enterobacterales; family Yersiniaceae; genus Serratia; species Serratia ureilytica. Next base: position 3,848,805 of record NZ_CP071320.1, on the reverse strand, counting down.
CTTGCCGAGCAGAAAATCGCGGTTGCCGTGGATGAAATAGCAGGGCACGCCGGCCTGTTGCAGCGCTTTCAGCGCCGCGGCGATCTCCGCGTGCAGCGGCTCGGGATCGTCGTCGCCGATCCAGGCTTCAAACAGGTCGCCGAGGATGTACAGCGCGTCGGCGTGCACCGCTTCGCGCCGTAAAAAACGCAGAAAACCGGCAGTGATTGCCGGTTCCTGTGCGCACAAGTGCAGATCTGCGATGAACAGCGTACTCATGCAGCCGCGATTACTCGCTGACGGTCACGCTGTTGATCACCACGTCTTCTACCGGTACGTCCTGGTGCATGCCGCTGCGGCCGGTTTTCACGCCTTTGATCTTGTTGACCACGTCCATGCCTTCAACCACTTCAGCAAACACGCAGTAGCCCCAGCCCTGCACGTTTTCGCCGCGGAAGTTCAGGAAGTCGTTGTCAGCCACGTTGATGAAGAACTGTGCGGTGGCGGAGTGCGGATCGTTGGTGCGCGCCATTGCCAGGGTGCCGATGGTGTTTTTCAAACCGTTGTTGGCTTCGTTCTTGATGGCTGCGTTGGTCGCTTTCTGGTTCATGCCCGGCTCGAAACCGCCGCCCTGGATCATGAAGCCGTTGATCACACGGTGGAAGATGGTGTTGTCGTAGAAACCGGCGCGGCAGTAGTTCAGGAAGTTTTCAACGGTAACCGGCGCTTTGTCAGCAAAGGTCTTGATAACGATATCGCCGTGATTGGTGTGGAAAGTAACCATAGTTTTAATCCTAACAAGGTGAAGTGAGACGTCACGTAAAGCGAGTGAACATTCAGACCGCCCTTATAACATATCCGCCCCAGCGAGTCAGCAGCGGCTCAACCGCGCACTGTCTGTGGTAATTGTATTTGTGTTATATTATAACGTTTGCGCCGGCCGGCGAATTTTGCGCTTTTTCTTCGCGTGAAGTCAGCAAAGCATGGCCTTAACCTTGCAATAGATCAGGCTTCAGGTTTCAATACGCTACCGGGCGTTAAACCTGAAGCCCGGTTATCTTTTTTGTTATCACGCACACCACGGAATCTCCCGATGCTAAAGATTTTTAATACCCTGAGTCGTCAAAAAGAGGAATTCAAACCCATTCATGCCGGGAAAGTGGGCATGTACGTGTGCGGGGTAACCATCTATGACCTGTGTCACATCGGCCACGGTCGTACCTTTGTCGCTTTCGACGTGGTGGCGCGTTACCTGCGCTATCTCGGCTATTCGCTGAACTACGTGCGCAACGTCACCGACGTGGACGACAAAATCATCCGCCGCGCGGCGGAAAATCATGAGACCTGCGACCAGCTGACCGAACGCATGCTGGCGGAAATGCATGCCGACTTCGACGCGTTGCTGATCGATCGCCCGGACAGCGAACCGCGCGCGACCCAACACATCGCCGAGATCATCGAGATCACCCAGCGCCTGATCGATCGCGATCACGCCTATGTGGCCAGCAATGGCGACGTGATGTTCTCCATCGACAGCGATCCGCAGTACGGGCTGCTGTCGCGCCAGGATCTGGAGCAGCTGCAGGCCGGCGCGCGCGTGGAGATCGACGACGTTAAGCGCAATCCGATGGACTTCGTGCTGTGGAAAATGTCTAAGCCGGGCGAGCCGAGCTGGCAGTCGCCGTGGGGGCCGGGCCGTCCGGGCTGGCACATCGAATGCTCCGCCATGAACTGCAAACAGCTGGGTACCCACTTCGACATCCACGGCGGCGGTTCCGATCTGATGTTCCCGCACCACGAGAACGAGATCGCGCAGTCGAGCTGCGCCCACGACGGCCCGTACGTCAATTATTGGATGCACTCCGGCATGGTGATGATCGACAAAGAGAAGATGTCCAAATCGCTGGATAACTTCTTCACCATTCGCGACGTGCTCGGCCATTACGATGCGGAGACGGTGCGTTACTTCCTGATGTCCGGCCACTATCGCAGCCAGCTGAACTACAGTGAAGAGAATCTCAAGCAGGCGCGCACCGCGCTGGAGCGCCTCTATACCGCGCTGCGCGGCACCGACGCCAATGCCGCGCCGGCCGGCGGCGAGGCGTTCGAAGCCCGCTTCCGCGAAGCGATGGACGACGACTTCAACACCCCGGAAGCCTACTCGGCGCTGTTCGATCTGGCGCGCGAGGTTAACCGCCTGAAGGGGGAAGACATGGCGGCGGCCAGCGGCATGGCGGCGGAACTGCGCAAGCTGGCGAACGTGCTTGGCCTGCTGCAGCAGGAGCCGGAGCAGTTCCTGCAAGGGGGCGCACAGGTTGACGACGGTGAAGTGGCGGAGATCGAAGCGCTGATCAAACAGCGTAACGAAGCGCGCGCCGCCAAGGACTGGGCGCTGGCGGATGCCGCGCGTGATCGCTTGAACGAGATGAACATCGTGCTGGAAGACGGTCCGCAGGGCACCACCTGGCGCCGTAAGTAATCCGGCAGAAGGAAACAAAAAAGGCGCTGAATTCAGCGCCTTTTTCTATGGCTGCGGGTTAGGGTTTAACCATGACCTTGCCGCCGCCGAACTCCACCACCTGATCGGCGACGATCTTGCAGCGCTTGCGGGTTTCGACCTTACCGTCGACTTTCACCTGCCCTTCGGCGATGACTTCTTTGGCGGCGCCGCCGCTTTCACACCAGCCCTGGAACTTCAGCAGATCGCACAGTTCGACATGGGGATGATTGTCCAGATTGAAAATTTCCATACTGCCTTACTTATTTAGGTTGAACGTCGTGATATTCCTCGCAGGCCTGCAAGGTATTTTGGATCAGTGTAGCCACGGTCATCGGGCCAACGCCACCCGGCACCGGGGTGATGTAGGCGGCGCGCTCGCTGGCGGCGTCGAAATCGACGTCGCCCACCACTTTACCGCTTTCCAGGCGGTTGATGCCGACGTCCACTACGATGGCGCCCGGTTTGATCCAGTCGCCCGGAATGAAGCCCGGTTTGCCGACCGCCACCACCAGCAGATCGGCGTTCTCGACGTGATGACGCAGATTCTTGGTGAAGCGGTGGGTGACGGTGGTGGTGCAGCCGGCCAGCAGCAGCTCCATGCTCATCGGGCGGCCGACGATGTTGGACGCGCCGACCACCACGGCGTTCAGGCCGTAGGTATCGATGTTATAACGCTCCAGCAGGGTGACGATGCCGCGCGGCGTGCATGGGCGCAGCTTGGGCGCGCGCTGGCACAGGCGGCCGACGTTGTACGGGTGGAAGCCGTCGACGTCTTTGTCCGGATGGATGCGTTCCAGCACCTTGACGTTATCGATGCCGGCCGGCAACGGCAGCTGCACCAGAATGCCGTCGATTTCCTCATCGGCGTTCAACTGGTCGATCAACGCCAGCAGCTCGGCTTCACTGGTGGCAGCGGGCAGGTCGTAGGAGCGGGAGAGAAAGCCGACTTCATCGCAGGCGCGGCGCTTGCTGGCGACGTAAATTTGCGAAGCCGGATTCTCGCCGACCAGCACAACCGCCAGCCCTGGCGCGCGCTTGCCGGCCGCCAGACGTTGTTTCACTTGCTCAGCCACTTCGTTTCTAACCTGCTGCGCAATCGTTTTACCATCAATAATCTTTGCTGACATCAGTGTGGAAATCCATCAATTAAGAAAAGCGGGGATGCCGCTATTCTGGCAGAAGCTGAGCGCGCTGTCAGGCGCAGAATCACCCTCGCCGCCGTCGGCGAGACCGATTTACGCTTTTTTTATGCCGGCTTCAGGAACCTCTACGCCATTTTTACCGGCATTTGCATACGCTGGGGCCATACACAGGGCGAAAGAGGGTAGGATCATGAGAGCGATAACCCGGCTTTATCCGTTGCATCATCAGCCTGATCAGCAACTGGCGCAGCCTAAGCACGTTGGCGAGACGGTGTTCGACTCTTCGCTGCATCCGGCGGACAGTGAGCAACTCACCGCGCTGCATCAGCTTTGTCAGCACCAGGCGACGCCGTCGTGGCGGGCGCGCCTGAGCGCCCTGTGGCGGAAGCTGTGCGCATGAACGGCAGCGCATGGATAGGGTGCGCGCTATTGCTGGCTTGGGCGCCGTGGAGCCAGGCTTCTTTAAACAGCGCACGCCCTGACTCCGCTCTGGGGAAAAGAGGGGAGGCGACCTGCAACATGCAGGTGGTTGAGCATGCCGATTGGGGCGACATTACGGCGGTCGTTCAGTCCGCGCGCCTTTGCCTGCGGCGGGGCGATGGGCGGCAAGGGGCCGAACGCACGCCAGGCGATACCGCTGTCGGCCTGGCGCAACGCAGCATAGCGCGGGCCGCCGCACGGGCGCTGGCGGAAAAAACGCCATAAAGCACCGTCGCCGCCGTAACGTCATGAAAAGGCATTGACTCGCTAACCTCTGACCGTATAATCGCAACCCGCAACCACAGGTTGCCGCATCTCAATGCGCCCTTAGCTCAGTTGGATAGAGCAACGGCCTTCTAAGCCGTAGGTCATAGGTTCGAATCCTATAGGGCGTGCCATTTTGAAGTCAACACATCTCTACGAAGCCTTCTTATCCTTATCTTTCCCTCAACTTATTGTATTTTCTGTTAGTAACCCTACTGGGAACTCGGTTATACCCAAATAAACTTATCGCTGATGTCTCTGAGGGAGGAGCACTTCGTCGAAGTCTTTTATGCAGCGCCATACGCGAGCAGAGAGAGCGTTAGGAGAAAACCTCACTAAGAGGATGCCCTTATTCTCAGACGAGGTTCCATTGCCATGCTGCCTCTATCAAAAGTGGTTCCCTGCGGAGTGGTAAAAATCCGATTAATGGAGGGCTACTATAGGTAAAATTCTACTCATGGTGCAAAATGCGACGTCTTCGCTATCTGCATAAATCTTCATTAATGAGTGTTGCTATGTCTTCTAATGCAAGGGTTTTCCGGCATGATATCAATGGGCTTCGCGCTTGGGCAGTAATCGCTGTCGTTCTGTTCCATTTTGGCGTTCCTGGCTTTGTTGGTGGTTTTGTAGGGGTGGATGTGTTTTTTGTGATCTCAGGTTTCCTGATGACGCAAATAATTGTTTCTGGTATAGAAAGTGGCAACTTCTCCCTTTGGCGTTTCTATCTGGCTCGCGCACGCAGAATCATTCCCGCATTGTTGGCTTTGAGTTTTACCCTACTGATTCTCGGTTGGTTTTTCCTCACCTCTGTAGACTACAATACCCTTTCAAAGCATGTGTTAGTTGCCGTACTGTTCATTTCAAACGTAAAGTTTTGGAAAGAATCTGGCTATTTTGATGCTGCATCGCATGAAAAGTGGTTGCTTCATACCTGGTCATTATCGGTTGAATGGCAATTCTATATTGCACTTCCCGTCGTTTTGTTGGTTGTGTGGCGTTTTTGGAAAACGTCAGGGGTGAAATTCACCCTGTTTGGTGGTTTTTTGCTCTCCTTTGCTCTCGCTTGCTATTTAGCTGTCACCTTACCCAGCGCCGCGTTCTTTTTGTTGCCGACAAGGGCGTGGGAGATGTTGGCTGGTGGAGCAGTATGGTGGTTGACTCGGAATAGTCACTTCTCGAAAATTAAAGCTCAAATAATGGAACTGGTGGGTTTCATCCTAATCGTTGTTGCAATCGTGTTTTTCACACCTAAGCTTGCGTGGCCGGGGGCTTATGCGATGGTTCCAGTAGCAGGGGCGATGCTGGTGCTCGCTGCGGCCAGACAGGGATCAATTTTTACATCTAACTATATTGCAGAGCGGGTGGGCGTTTCGTCGTACTCTATTTATCTTTGGCATTGGCCCATAGTGGTTTTTCTTGCTTACAACAACACCGCGGGAGATTGGCGATGGATGCTGGGGGGATTGCTGCTCAGTTTGGTTTTAGGTGAGCTTTCTCTGCGTTTTATTGAAAATCCGGCTCGTAAGAAATTAGCTAAGCAAAGCGATTGGGGGAATGTTTTCAGTATCGGTTCCTGTATGGTGATTATCTGCGCCGCTACTGTCGTCATGTTTAAACACCATTTTATCAACCGCGTACCGGAACAGATCGATCTTATCGCTAATGAAAGTCTCAATTCCAACCCCAAGCACGCCGACTGCTTCGCTACGACGGGCACGACCTCCCCGGGATGCGTATTCGGCGGCAGTGAAATTAAGGCGGTAGTCGTCGGTGATAGCCATGGTAATGCTATGGTTACAGCCGTGGAAGCGGCATTGCCAAGCAAAGACGATGGCGTGTTGAATCTTACCTATGCGGGTTGTCCTACGCTCTACCGGGCAAAAACAGTACCTGGTGAAGCTGAGGATCATCAGGATTGTTATGGCTTCAATCAATGGCAACGGAAAAAACTGGCAAGCCTGGATAGTTCTATTCCTATCGTGATCATCAACAGAACCTCGGTATATGCCTTTGGACGGCATAATGTCGAAGAAAAAATGCGTACGCCGATCGTCTATTTCTCTGAGGTCAGCTCGAATCCGAAGCCTGAATTCCTCGCGGAATTCAAGTCATCTTTGGTTGAGTCTGCCTGTGAGTTAGCGGCCAAACATCCTGTTTTCATGATGCGGCCTATGCCGGAAATGATGTCTAATGTCCCTAAAACCCTGTCACGGGCCATGATGTTTGGGAAGGATGCTCCGCATATTTATCTGTCGGAGGCTGACTATATGAAACGTCATTCGTTCGTATGGCAAGCACAGGACGAAGCTGCAGAAAAATGTGGCGTGAAAATTCTGAATCCATTACCACTAATTTGTAGTGGTGGGAAATGTGAAAGCACATATAGCGGGCGCCCTATTTATTATGATGATAATCATGTAAGTGAATACGGGAATAAACTGTTGGTGCCGATGTTCAAAACGATTTTTGATTGATTCGTTGTCGTATGATACTGGCCGGAGATATCAGGTATATAAAGATGTCTCCGGCACAAGGTAGAGTGATGTTGTGTTCAAAGTCATTTTGACGAGGTAACTTAATCTTTCTTCACGAACGAGACGCGTTCGTTGTCATGTTGTGTTACTTCGCTAACTTTCAGTGAGTAGCGGAGAGAAAAATGCGTACATTATGGAAGCGATCGGCGGCTCGTTGCTTAACGAAGGTTGGAGCAACGAAATGGGCTCCCAGGCGTTGGGCTGGATAACAGCAACAATCGAGAGAACGGTTTTCTGTTCCGCTCTATGAACCTCGTGAAGCACTGACCGACTCTTGGTACGTTTGAAGACGATGGCTATGAACGGAGGGCTGCCAGCGTTACCATTGCCGGGGTGACGCCTTATCTACATGCTGAAGATATGGCGTGCTGCCGTCTCTCTGAATGAGCGTGAGGCAAACGACCCGCCGCCAATTGAACCTTCGTTTATTTTGCCGCGTTACAATAGGTGAAAATTTCCCCATGGAGCCTATCGTGCGCAAATCCAGATTCTTTCTCGTGACCTTGCTGTGCCTGTGCGGCGCCGCCGTGCTGTACGTCATGGCTTACCGGGCGTTGGGGCATTACCTCAGCGACGGGGAGAAGGCCTACCCGGACATCACCGTTGAAATCCGCTGAGGGCCGTGCGCCGCCGCGGTGATTGCGCCGATTTTTTCGCACTGATTTACCCGCCATTTACCCGCCGTCGGCAATGATGACGCTGCGTCTCCACACTGTGTGGTTCTCTTGGGCGGAATGCGGTTATGTCACTGCAACAGGTATCGAATGTTTCTTTGAGCAATAACGGCTTAAAAGGCATCGGTTACAAACATTACGCGTTGGCGATCGTGGCGTTTTCGGCGATCGTGCGGTGTATTTCCTTAACGGATCGGTATTTTTGGTGCGACGAGGCCTCCAGCGTGCTGACCAGCCGCTATGATGTGGGCGCTTTGCTGTACCATGCTTCCTTCGATGTTCACCCGCCGCTTTATTACCTGCTGCTGCATGGCTGGATGGTGCTGTTTGGCGACGGCATTATGGCGGCCCGCGCGCTGAGCCTGGTGTTCGGCGTGATGACGGTGGCGCTGGCGATGCGTTTTACCCGTTGGTTGGCCAACGAGCGGGCGGCGCTGACCGCGGGATGGCTGATGGCGATCATGCCGATGGCGGTGCGTTACAGCCAGGAGGCGCGCATGTATGCGCTGATGGGGCTGTTGGCGATCGCCGCCGCCATGGCGCTGGCGAAGTGGCTGAAAACGCCGGATAACCGCCGATATCTGGCGCTGTATGCGCTGTTGATAACGCTGAGCTTTTATACTCACTACTTCACGATTTTCACGCTAATCGCGCACTGGCTGGTGGTGTTGGCACTGTCGTGCCGCCGAGAAGGCGAGTGTTACATCAGGCAGCCGGCGTGGTGGGTGGCCAATGCGGCGATTGGCGTGGCCTATATTCCCTGGCTGCTGGTGCTGCTCAATCTGCTGGCGCATATTGCCGAACTGCGGGTCGGCGGCGACGTCGGTTGGATCCCTCAGGTTGCCTGGGGCGATCTGCCGGCGATGTATTGGCGTTTTCTCACCGGGCATGATGGCAGCAACTATCCCACGATCATTCTCTGGCTGCTGCCGGCGATGTTTGTCGCCTTATGTTCACTGCTGCTGTGGCGGCGCCAGATGCCGAGAAAATATGCGCTGCTGCTGCTTGGCGGCATGCTGATCCCGGTGACGTTGGTATTCGCCATTTCCTGGCGTTCGCCGCTGTTTGTCGATCGCTACCTTTATTCCGCCGCGCTCGGCATTCCGCTGGTATTGGGCGTGCTGATCGCCGGTACGAAAAGCCGGGTGCGCGGGATCTCTTTGCTGCTGTTCTTCAGCCTGCTGTTCGGCTGCGGCGTGCGCAACGACTATCCGGTCGAGAAAGATGAGTTCAAGGTGATGGTGAACTACATCAACAGTAACTATCAGCCCAACGATGCGGTGGTGGTCAGCAACATGTTCAACTACCTGAGCTATGTGTATTACAACAAGAAGGGCTATCGCGCCTTGCTGTATACCCCCGCCAGGCCCAACGGCATTTCGGGCAAGCCCAATGCCTATGGCTTCGGCACCTTTTTCCACGATCGGGCGGCGCAGACCTACGTCGATAACCTCAGCGCGTTAGCGAAAGGCCATCGCCGGGTCTGGCTGGTCAGCGGCGGGGATTTCAATCTGGACTTCGGCCGTTCGCCGCCGGGGTGGGTCAACACCGGCACCTTCAAAAGCGGCGGTTTCGAGTCGAGGCTGTTCGTGGTGCCTTGAGCGGAATGTCATATTTCCCATTCGGCGTTACATCTGGCCGAGCAAACTTACGCGGGGATGACAGTTCTATACATTGGGATTGGTACTGTAGCTCTACCCGATGATGTTGTGTGTTATCCATTCCCTGTAGTGTATTACCCCATCCCTGTTAAGTTTATCCCGCCTTGTGCGGGATTTTTTTTATCTGCGCATACCCGGCGGCGCGTAGCGCGATTTTTTTGAATAACACCGTCAGTTTTATTCAGTATTCAGCCGTTGCGCGCTTGATTAGATTGAACGCGAGATGGGCGTCGTCGGCGCCTCTGTGCAATGAGTGGAGAATTTCTATGGCGAAGACAGTAGTGGTGTTTCATTCCGGCTACGGCCATACCGAGCGTTTGGCGAAAGTGGTGGCGGAAGGCGCAGGGGCCGAACTGATCGCTATCGATCAGGAAGGCGATATCAGCGATGAAGCGTGGCAGAAGCTGGATGAGGCGGACGCCATCATCTTTGGCTCACCGACCTATATGGGCGGCCCGTCCTGGCAGTTCAAGAAATTCGCCGACGCCAGCTCCAAAGCCTGGTTCGGCCGCAAGTGGCAGGACAAAGTGTTCGGCGGCTTTACCAACAGCGCCAGCCTGAACGGCGACAAGCAGGTTACGCTGATTGCGCTGCAAACGCTGGCTTCTCAACATGGCGGCCTGTGGGTCAGCTTGGGGCTGCTGCCGGCCAACACCAAATCGGCGCAGCGTACCGATGTCAACAACCTGGGCGGTTCGGTGGGGCTGTTGGTGCAGACGCCGTCGGATGCCGGCGTGGACGAGATGCTGTCGGGCGATTTGGCGACCGCCAAGCTCTATGGCCAACGCGTGGCGGGCTTTGCCGCCAAACTGGCGTAAGGCCTTGCCGCGTGCAGCGTTCATTTTCTCTGCACATTTGGCGTGTAAGCTGCGAAATGTTATTAGCCTGCTTGGGCTAACGCTGCATTTCGTACAAATATTCCCGGTTCCTAGGCCGGGTTTTTTGTTGCTAAGGTCTGCTTAAGCTTTCGCCGCTACACTGCATGGCAGCACAGGCATGCAATGAATGGCTGTGTCGTAACTGTCGATTTGCTGTTGTTCAAGCAAGCCCGCTTTAGGCGGGCTTTTTTTAGGTTGTTATTGCACGGGCGGCCCAGTTGCAGGAAAATAATCGCGTAGTTATTCAAATATCATTCAACGAGCAATAACCACAATCTTATTAATGTAATTAACGTCGGTCGGCGGCCTATTACGCTTTGCGCTATGCTGTCAGCAGAGCTGAGCATTATTTTCCGACGGTATGCGGGGGAGTCCGCCGCCGCCACATTAGGTTAAGAAAAGTCTGTTAATTAATTGTTAATGCTTTTTATTATTGATTTGTCTGGCTTTTTTGGTTGAAATCCGGGTTGATTATCCCTCACTGGCCGGGCGAGAGAGTATGCACATTATTATTCTGGTTATTAGCAAAATATGGGCGAGGCGATGAACGCCAGAATAAACGCCAGGCATGGCCTGCCGCTTACGGTTCAGCTTATCAATCTTTTCATGCTGGCCTTTTTACTTTCCCTGGTGGGCATTCTTAGCCGGCCGATTGGCTCGCTTTCTTTATTTTGGCCGGTGAATGCGATTCTGCTCGGCCTGCTGCTGCGCAAACCCGCTTACGCCACGCCACTCGGCTGGCTCACGACCTACCTGGGCATGGTTGCCGCCGATCTCAGCACCGGCGAGGGCTGGTCTTTGGCGCTGTGGCTGAACGCCTGCAACATGTCGCTGATCGTCGTCGGTTACGGCATCATGCTGATGCTGCCGCAATCTCAACGGCGCATGGGTAAACCCCAGGCGATACTCTATATGTTCAGCGCTAGCCTGGCCGGTGCGGCGGTGGCGTCGACGCTGTCCGTGCTGCGCAACGATAGCCTGTACAACAACACGGTGGTGGTCGCCTGGCTGGCCTGGTTCAGCGAACAGTTTTCGACGACCCTGCTGCTGTTGCCGGTGCTGATGGCGGCGCCGCGGTTGAAACAGCTGTTACGCATGCAGGTGCGTTGGCGCTTGAAAGGCTGCCTGCCGCTGCTGGCGCTGCTGCTGTCGTTGGCGTTCAGCGTCTATATCGGCGGGCCGGGCGCGATCGCCTTCCCGATCCCGGCGCTGCTGTGGTGCGCGGTGCGCTACCAGCTGTTCCCCGTGACGTTGCTGACGCTGTTGACCGGTATGTCCGAGATCAGCAGCATCTCCGCCAACCTGGTGCTGTATGAAACGCCGAACAACCATAATGCCTTCCTCGACACGCTGATGTCCGCCCGATTGGGTATCGCCATGCTGGTGATGGGGCCGCTGATCCTCGCCAGTTCCATCGCGGCCAACCGTAAGCTTATGCGGCGTCTGGAGCACAGCGCCAACCACGATTTCCTGACCGGCGTGCTGGCGCGCAGCGCGATGACGCGCAAAGCGGGCGAGCTGTTGGAGCACAAGCACCGTTCCAAAGAAGCGGTGTCGTTACTGCTGATCGATATCGATCATTTCAAGCAGATCAACGATACGCACGGCCACAGCGCCGGCGATCAGGTGCTGGCGTCGTTCGCGCACATCGTGCGGCGCGAGCTGCGGCACGATCAGCTATTCGGCCGCTTGGGCGGGGAAGAGTTCGCCATCATGCTGCCGCGCGCGTTGGCGGCGCAGGGCGTGGCGCTGGGGGAGCATCTGCGCCGGCTGGTGGAGCAGACGGAGCTGCAGGCGGAAGGCAAGCAGACGTTGAAAATCACCATCAGCGTCGGCGTCGCCAGTTTGGCGATGAACGAGGTGAAATCGCTGGAGCAGTTGATGAACATGGCGGATATCGCGCTGTATCGCGCCAAATCGCAGGGGCGTAATCGGGTGGAGTCGTTCAACGTGGTGAACGGCAACAGCGTTGAGCATATCCTGTTCCGCTAACCGTTTTCAGCCTTGCCTGGGCTCGAAGCGGGTTTCGCAATTAGGGCAAATCAGTATCACGTCTTGCAGCATTGCCGCGCATTTTTGCCGGGTAACATAGCCGCATTTAGGGCAGACGATTTGGGTGGAGCGGTTGATAAAACCTTTAACGCTGCTGGAATCGGACATATCAATAGCCTGTGTCAGGTGAAAACTCACGCTAACACAGGCGACGACACATTTCGTTGGTTATTTTCTGTACGCAGAGGCTTACAGGCTTTTCAGCGCCTTGATGGTCTCATCCATGTCGATCTCGTGCTCGGAGAAGGTATGGGTGGTGTTCTGGAAGGTGGTGATGGTCAGCATGCGCAGCGTTTGCATGGCCTGCGCCTGGTCTTCGGACTGCGGGCGAATGCGGTTCATCAGCAGGCCGACTGACAGCACGGTGTTCTCTTTATCCACGTCGGCTTTGACCGGCACTTCCTTGGTGAAGGTATTGAAAGACTTGATGCTGGTGATCTTGATTCTTTCATTGGCGATAATGATGTATTTGCTGGGCGCCAACACTTTGACCGCATAAGCCGACGGGCCTTTGGTGTTGTTGGTCGGTTCGAAGGTCACCGCCGCGTTTTTCTTAATCAGCTCCGGGTTTTGCACTTTAATCACGTGAAAATAACGATTTTCTCCGTTCTCGTCGGTAATAAAGCCGAAGCCTTTGTCTTCAAAAAAAGTCGTTATCTTGCCGTTCATCGCTATTCTCACAAAAAGGTTCAATACAGCGCTTATGATAGCGCGGAATGCCTTGCAGCGACAGATTGCGCGGGCGGCATTTAGTCATGCGATAACGGCATTTAGCGGCTTCCCAGCGACATGCTATGTTCATGCTGACTTTATTCAATGCGCAAAAAGGAATAGCGATGGGCATCAAACGTCTCAATCACGCCGTGCTGTACGTCAGCGACGTGCGGCAGAGCGCCGACTTTTATCATCAGGTATTGGGCTTCAAGCTGAAGCCGTCCGACAGCCCCGATCGGGCGGTATTTACCCAGGCCGCCGACTCGGACAACGATCACGATTTGGCGTTGTTCAGCAAGAACCTGGGCCAGCAGCGCGCCGGGGTGTTTCGCGCCAACGGCGAGCCGCCGGCGGAGCATGAGCCGCCGGCCGGGCTGTATCATCTGGCCTGGGAAGTGGACAGCCTGGAAGAGCTGGAGCGCATTCGCCATCAGCTGGCCGAACGCGGCATTCTCGGGTTGGAAGAGGATCACGGCGTGCACAAAAGCATTTATGGTCACGACCCGGACGGGCTGCTGTTTGAGGTGACCTGGTTTATTCCCCCGGCGTTGCTGACCGAAGAGGACAAAAACCAGCAGGGGATCCGCCCGTTGGATTTCGCCGCCGAGAAGCGGCGTTTCGCCGGCCTCTAACCTGCTCCTGCGCGGGGCGCATCGGCGCCCCGACGCTCACAGTACTTTGTTGAGGAAGTTGACGGTGCGCGGGTGCTGCGGCTGAGCCAGCACCTGTCTGGCATCGCCCTGCTCGACGATCTGCCCGTCGACCATAAACACCACCCGATCCGCCGCTTCGCGCGCAAAGCCGATTTCATGCGTCACCACCACCAGCGTGACGCCCAGATCCGCCAACCCTTTAATCACGTCCAGCACTTCGCCGACCAGCTCGGGATCGAGCGCGGAGGTCGGCTCATCGAACAGGATCACCTTCGGGTTCAGAGCCAGCGCGCGCGCGATGGCGATGCGCTGCTGTTGGCCGCCGGAGAGGTGGCGCGGGTAGGCGTCCGCCTTGTGGCGCAGCCCGACCGTATCCAGCAGCTCATAGGCCACCGCTTTCGCCCGTTCGCGGGAGTGGATCTTGTGCACCACCGGCGCTTCGATGATGTTTTCCAGCACCGTCAGATGCGGGAACAGGTTGAAGTTTTGGAACACGTAGCCGACGTTGATGCGCTGCCGGAGGATGGCCTTTTCCTTCAGCTCGTACAGCCGGTTGCCCTTGCGGCGATAGCCGACGTAGTCGCCGTCAATGCGGATAAAGCCCTCGTCGACGCGCTCCAGATGGTTGATCGCCCGCAGCAGCGTCGATTTTCCGGAGCCGGAAGGCCCGAGGATCACGGTCACGGTGCCCGGCTGCAGCGTCAGGCTGACGTCGTCCAACGCCTTGTGTTTGCCGAAGAATTTGCTGACGTTGCTGATTTCGATCAGGCCGCGCGCCGGCACCGGGGTGAGGTTGCGTGCCGGCTGTTCGGGCAAGGCGTAATAATCAATGGCTTCAGACATGCGGGTCTCCTAACGTTTTAGCCAGCCGGCCAGTTTCTGCCAGGGCGTCGGCGGCAGTTCGCGCACCGCACCCCGGGCGAAATAGCGTTCGATGTAGTATTGGATCACCGACAGGGCGGTGGTGATGAACAGATACCAGACGGTGGCCACCATCAGCAGCGGTATCACCTGCTGGGTGCGGTTATAGATCACCTGGATGGTGTAAAACAGCTCCGGCAGCGCCAGCACATAAACGATTGAGGTGCCTTTCGCCAGACTGATGATCTCGTTGAATCCGGTCGGAATAATGGATCGCAGCGCCTGCGGCAGAATGATGCGGAAGGTGCGGCGATAGCCCGGCAGGCCCAGCGCCGCCGCCGCTTCGTGCTGGCCGTAATCCACGCCCAGGATGCCGCCGCGGATGATCTCGGCGGTATAGGCGGACTGCACCAGCGTCAGACCCAGCACCGCCACGGCGAACTGGCCGAGGATATCGATGGTCGGGTAGCTGGCGAACACCACCGAGGTAAAGGGAATGCCCAGCGAGATGGCATCGTACAGATAGGAAAAGTTATACAGGATGATCAGCACCAGGATCAGCGGCAGCGAGCGAAACAGCCAGATATACCCCCAGGCCAGCGACGCCAGCAGGTAAGAACGCGACAGCCGCGCCAGGGCCAGCAGGGTGCCGAACAGAATGCTGAACAGCGTGCCGAGCAGCGTCAGCAGCAGGGTCTGTCCCAGCCCCGCCAGCACCGCCGGGGCGAAGAACCACTCGGCGAACACGCCCCATTCCCAGCGCGCGTTGCCCGCCACCGATTGCACGATGGCGGCCAGAATAAACAGCGAAAACAGCGCGCCGATCAGCCGCAGCGGATAGCGGGCGGGCACCACTTTCAAGACTTCTTGTTTGGACATGTCATGTCTCCTGATACAGATAAAGGGGCCTTAGGCGATTTTCCTTTCCGACGCGCAACAACAGGCGTCTTCTGCAATCAGGCTTTTGCGGAACGGCAGGCGGCCATCGTAGGGCGGGCGGCTGTAAACCTCGCTGTCGACGGTGGGATCGAACTGCGGCTGATAACCGTTGCTCAGGTACAGGCCCACCGCTTCGGGCTGGCGAAAGCCGGTGGTCAGATAGAGTCGGCGATAACCCTGCGCCAGCGCCAGCGTTTCCAACTGCTGCAACACCCGTTGCGCCAGGCCCTGGCGGCGCAGATCGCCCCGCGTCCAGATACGCTTCAGCTCGGCGGTTTGCCCGTCATAGCGCTTGAAGGCACCCATGGCGATCGGCGTACCGGCGCGCAGCAGCACGATGAAGGCGCCCTGCGGCGGCGCGTACAGGTCCAGCGGTTCCGGTTCCTGGTCACCAAAATAGTCGCCGTAGCGCTGACGATATTCGCCGAACAGCCCCTCGATCACCGGGGCGATCAGCGGATCGGTCGGCAGCGTCTGAATGAAAGTGTCTTGCGTCATCGCGCGCTCCTAATCGCCCAGACCGGGCGGGTTGATTTCCGACTGCGCAAGGCGTTCGACGCTCTCGCCCCAGCGGTTGAGCACCTGATCGTACTGTCCGCCGCGGATCGCGCCGTTCAGCGCTTCATTCACCGCCTGCACCAGCCCGTTGCCTTTACGGGTGGTGACGGCGATGTGCGCCGCCTTGGGCCAACCGCCTTCCACCGTGCCCGCCAGCCGGGTACGGCCATTCAGCGCCGCTTTATAGGCGCCCAGCACGTTGGGCCCGAAATAGGCGTCGGCCCGGCCGGACTGGATCGCCAGCGTGGCGGCCGCATCGTCGGTCACGTAGATCGGCTGGAAGGGTTTGAGCCCCTGCTGCCGATTCTGCTTGTCCCATGCCAGCAAGATGGCTTCCTGGTTGGTGCCGGAGCCGACGATGATCTTTAATCCGGCGATATCGGCAGGCTGTTTGATCGTCGCTATCTTGCCGCCGGTTTTGACATAAAAGCCGAGCGAGTCGATGCGATAGGTAGCGAAGTCGAAGCGGGTTTTGCGCTCTTTGGTGACGGTGACGTTGGTGATGGCCGCGTCATACTTGCCGGAAACCACCCCCAGCGGCCAGTCTTCCCACGAGGTTTGCACTACGTTCAGTTCCAGCCCCAGGCTGTCGGCCACCAACTGCGCGATATCCACTTCGCTGCCGATAAGCCGCCGGTTGTCGGCGGCGAACAGCGCCAGCGGCGGCGTGTTGAGCGCGGCGATCGCGACGGTGAACCGGCCCGGCTTCACGAAGCGGAAATCGGCCGGCAGCTTGGCGATCGCCTGCGGGTTTTTCGGCGCATGGATAGGGGTTTCATTGGCCTGCAAATCGATGCCGGTGCCCGCCTGCGCGGCGCCGGTCAGGCTCAGCAAGGCCGCCACGAGAGCGGCGGTAACGGTTTTCTGCATAGCGGGTATCCCTGAAAACGATCTTATTATTGGGTGAATCTGTTCAACGGACGTTTCAGGCCCAGGTGCTCGCGCAGCGTATCGCCGTGGTACGCCTGGCGGAACAGGCCGCGCCGTTGCAGGACGGGCACCACCCGATCGACGAAGTGCCCGAAGGCGTTGGGCGTACCGCCGCTGATGATGAAGCCGTCGGCGGCTTCGCCGTCGAACCAGCGTTGCAGGCCGTCCGCCACCGCTTCCGGCGTGCCGCTGAACACCGGGCGCGGCGAGGCGGCCTCCAGCGCCACCTGGCGCAGCGTGAGGTTACGCTCGCGGGCGTTGCGCTTGATGGCGTCGGTGGTGCTGCGGAAGCTGTTTTGCCCCAGATCGCCGATGTCCGGGAAGGGCGCGTCCAACGGATGGCGGGAAAAGTCGTAATGTTCGAAGTAGCGGCCCAGGTAGTTGAGGGCGTTCTCGATGCTGACCAGACGGGCGGTCTCTTGGTACTGGCGCTCGACGTCCGCATCGTCGTCGCCGACGATCACGCTCACGCCCTGGAAGATGCGCAGGTCGTCCGGTTCGCGCCCCTGTTCCACCAGCTGCCGCTTCACGTCCTGGTAGAAATCCTGCGCCTGCTCCAGCGTGTCGTGATGGGTGAAGATCGCATCGGCGTGCTTGGCCGCCAGCCGTTTGCCGTCTTCGGAGGCGCCGGCCTGGAACAGGATCGGGCGGCCCTGCGGCGTGCGGCCGATGTTCAACGGCCCCTGCACCGAGAAGAACTCCCCCTGATGATTGAGGGTGTGCAGTTTCCCGGCGCGGAAAAATTCGCCGCTGGCCTTATTGCGCACGAAGGCATCGTCCTCCCAGGAGTCCCACAGTCCTTTGGCGACGTCGAGAAACTCGCCGGCGATGCGGTAACGCAGGCTGTGCTCCGGGTGTTCGGCGCGCGAGAAGTTTTTGGCCGAACCTTCCAGCGGCGACGTCACCACGTTCCAGCCCGCGCGGCCGTTGCTCAGGTGATCGAGGCTGGCGAACTGGCGGGCGACGGTGAACGGATCGCTGTAGGATGTGGAGAGCGTGCCCACCAGGCCAATTTTGTCGGTGGCGGCGGACAGCGCGGCCAATAAGGTCAACGGCTCGAAACGGTTAAGAAAATGCGGAATGGACTTTTCGTTGATATATAAGCCATCGGCGACGAAGACGAAATCGAATTTCCCTTGTTCGGCTTTTTTCGCCGAGGCGATATTAAATTCGAGGTTGATGCTGGCGTCGGCGGTGGCGTCCGGGTGGCGCCAGGCGGACATATTTCCCGATGCGCCGTGCAGAATGGCGCCCAGCCGTAATTGCCGTTGATTATTCGCGTTGTCGCTCATCGTGATTATCCTGTCATGCGCCGAAAGGCGCGCGGTGTCTGATGCGTCCACTATTGATGAGCGCTGGCGGGATGTAAAACAACAAAACAGCATATTCAAATGTTGAAAACTGCAAATATCACGGCGAGCGAAAATAATAATCCCCGGCGCGGCATCAGCGGCGTCGGGGAAATACTATTTCACGTTATTCAGGCGTTGCTGAGGGCTTTTTTCGCTGCGGGGGTTAATTGCTGCAGCGTGCGCTCCGCCAGCAGCGAAAAATAGTGGGCGGCAGGAAAGAGGGCGCGCTCATCGGGATTGAAACGCGGATGGTGCAGGCCGAATTCGCTGGCGGAGCCGATGCTGACGAACGCGCCCGGCACGTGATGCAGATACAGCGCGAAATCCTCGCCGCCCATCTGCAGCTCCGCCTCTTCGACCCGGTAGCCGGCCTCGGCGGCGACGGTTTTGCTGAACGCCGCCCAATGGGCGTCGTTGATCACCGCCGGCGGCCCCGGCTGCCAGTGGAGTTCGGCCTGCGCGCCGAGCGCGGCGGCAACGCCGTCGATCACCTGGCGAATTTTATCCGGCACCTGGCGGCGCACCGCATCGCTGTGGGTGCGCACCGTGCCTTCCAGCTCGACGGTTTGCGGCAGCACGTTCCAGGTATTGCCGCCTTCGATGCGCGTCACGCTCACCACCAGCGATTCCAGCGAGCTGAAGCTGCGGCTGGGCAGCGTTTGCAGCGCGCCGACGATCTGGCTGGCGGTGACGATGGTATCGACACCCTGTTCCGGTTTGGCGGCGTGGGCGCCTTTGCCGGTGATGCGGATCTGGAAGCGATCGACGTTGGCGTAGAACGGCCCGGCGCGGGTTGCGAAGGTGCCGGTGGGCAGCTCCGGCGCATTGTGCAGGCCAAATATCGCCGCGACGTTATCCAGCGCGCCGGCGTCGATCAGGTGCCGGGCGCCGTTGAAGGTCTCTTCCGCCGGCTGGAAGAAGATGCGCACCGTGCCCGCCAGTTCGGCTTCACGCGCTTTGAGCAGGTGTGCGGCGCCGAGCATTACCGAGGTGTGAAAGTCGTGCCCGCAGGCGTGCATCACGCCGCTGTTTTGCGAGCTGAAGGGCACGTCGGCGATTTCGTCGATCGGCAGGGCGTCGATGTCGCCGCGCAGCGCGATGATCGGCCCCTGGCCGCTGCCGATCTCCGCCACGACGCCGGTTTTCAGCGCCAACGGCAGAAGGCGAATGCCCGCCTCTTGCAGCCAGCGGGTCAGGCGGGCGGTGGTGGCGAATTCGTGATTGGAAAGCTCCGGGTTTTGGTGCAGTTCACGCCGATAGGCGATGATCTTGTCTGCCAACTGGCTGGTCATAGGCTTGGCTCACAGTGGGAAATAAACCCTAACCCTAGTGCAGGGGCCGCCGAAGCAAAAAGACCATCTGGTTATATTTCATAGCGATTGTGTTTGCACGGCGCGTCAACGATGGGGGAAAGGGGCAGGTTTAGGCGTTCGCGCGTTGTTCGCCGGCGCAGGGAGAGGATTGACCTGGAACGGTAACTTACTGCAACCGGTGTCATTCATTTACACCGGACAACACGGATTTTTTCACTCTTTATCGGATTTCTGTGATCGCGGTGGTGGACAAAATCCTGCCTGCTTGCTGTACTGTAATCGACACAGGTTTTGTGTCTTTCATTCACGTTAAAGGTAAGTTTGATGTCTAAGATTAAAGGTAGCGTTAAGTGGTTTAATGAATCCAAGGGCTTCGGTTTCATTACTCCGGAAGATGGTAGCAAGGACGTTTTCGTTCACTTCTCTGCCATCGTTAGCAACGGTTTCAAAACGCTTGCTGAAGGCCAGCGTGTAGAATTTGAAATCACGAACGGTGCCAAAGGCCCATCTGCCGCTAACGTTACTGCTATCTAAGCTGCGTAGCTGAATTTCTTAAAACCCGCTCATTGAGCGGGTTTTTTATTGGGCGCGTTATGCGTCGCTGCGGCGGGCCAACAGGCTGAACAGCAGGATGGCGATGGCGTAGCAGCCGACGATGGTCAGCGCCATCGACAGAGCCGAGGTGCCGCCCAGCCCGGTGAGCGGCACGGCGCAGGCGCCGAGCGCGAACATGCACACGCCGATCAAGGCCGACGCGCTGCCGGCTTTGTCCCCCTGGCTTTGCATCGCCAGCGACGAGGCGGTCGGGCCGACGATGCCGATCACCGCCACCGAGAAGAACAGCGGCACCAGCAACACGACCAGCGGCGCATGCAGCGCGGCGGCCAACAGCAGCAACAGCGATGCGACGGCCGCCAGCGTTAACCCGCCCCTCAATACCCGGCGTTCCCCCCAACGTGAACTGAGACGGCTGGCCAGCTGCGCCGCAATGATCAGCCCGACGCCGTTAATGGCGAAGCACAGGCTGAACATCTGCGGGCTGAGGCCGTAGATCTGCTGCAAGACGAAAGGCGAAGCGCCGATATAGGCGAACATGCCGGCCATTACGAAGCCCTGCGTCAGGCACAGGCCCATGAAATAGCGCTGGGTCAGCAACCCGCCGAGCGACATCAGCATCGCCAGAATGCCGCCCTGGCTGCGGCGCTCGACCGGCAGGGATTCGCGCAGCTTCAGCGCCGACAGGCTGAACAGCAGCACGGCGATGGCCGCCAGCACGCCGAAGATGCCGCGCCAGTTCATCACCTGCAGCATGACGCCGCCCAGCACCGGCGCGACGATCGGCGCCAGGCCGTTAACCAGCATCAGCAGGGCGAAGAAACGGGTCAGCTCGTGGCCGGCGTACAGATCGCGAGCAATGGCGCGGGAAATCACCGCCCCGCCGGCGCCGGCGATGCCCTGGAGCAGGCGGGCGATCAGCAGTTGGTCAATGGTGGGCGCCAGCGCGCACCACAGCGAAGCGCCGAGCAGCAGGATCAGCGACAGCAGCAGCGGGCGCATACGGCCCAGTTTGTCGCTGTAAGGGCCAAAAATCAGCTGGCCGACGCCCAGGCCGAGCAGCCCGGCGGTCAGGCTGAGCTGCGCGGCGGCGGTGGAGGTATTCAGCTCGCCCGCCATTTCCGGCAGGGCGGGCAGATAGAGATCGGTGCACAGCGGCCCCAGCGCGGCCAACAGGCCAAGCACGACGGCGTACACCAGACGTTGTCTGGCTAAGTGTTTGGTCATGGGAGATTAAGATTTCCTGAACAGGTGAGAAATGGCCTGCTGATACAGATCGCGCAGCAGGGACGCATCGGCTTTTTGCGTGGTAAGGATACGGTAACCGGTGCCTTCGCTCATGACGGCGATAAACTCCACCCGCGCGGCGATCTCTTCCGCGCTGAAATCGGGATACAGCCGCTGCAGGTTGTGGCACACGTGGCGAAACAGCCGCGCCTCCGCATCGCTGAGCAGTTTGGCCACCACCGGGTTGCGCGTGGCCTCGGCGGTCACTTCCAGCATCAGCATGTGATCGGTTTCGCTCTCGCCCGGTTGCTGAAACAGCGTGCGCGCCGCCAGCGTGCCGGCGATCAGGTTGATGTGATCGCCAAGGTTTTCCAGGCGCTGCATCTTGCTGGTGATGATGCGATTGACGATCTCTTCGATAATCGCGTCTTTATTGGCGAAATAGCGATAGATTTGCCCGACGCTGAGCTGCGAGCCCTGGGCAATCTCCGCCATGCTGGCGGCATGGAAGCCGTGGCGGCGGAAGCTGGTTTTCGCCGCTTCGACGATCTGATCGCGGCGCGCCTGCACTTTGGCCTGTTTACTGTCGTTGGGGGAGAGCATCTGCCCGATCCTTTGCTGCGCGTGAGCCGGGTTCACAATTTTGGGTGTGAACGTTCATTCTCAATTGTAGTGTAACGGATGGGGAGGACGCAAGATGAACGCGCGTTGCGGGGAAAAGGTGTTTAGGCGAACAGGTAGGCGTTGATAAAGGCGGCGACGATCAGCACGCACAGCGCAACGGCGATCGCTTCGGCGGTGGTTTTCGGCAGGCTAAACATAGCGATTTCTCATCCAGTCAGGAGTTCTGGATGAGATTATGCGCATGCAAGATTAAGGAAACATTAAGGGCTTAGCGCCCGTTGACCCACATCACCAGCATGAAGGCCAGCAGCGTCATCGCCAGCGAGCCGGCCAGGTTAAGCAGCATGTTGGCCAATGCCCAGCCGAAGCGGCCGTCCTGCATCAGATACACCACCTCCAGCGAAAAGGTGGAGAAGGTGGTCAGGCCGCCGCAGAAGCCGGTGGTGATCAGCAGTTTCCAGGTGGGATCCAGGTGTGTCATGCGGGTGAAAATCGCCATCGCCAGACCGATGATAAAACCGCCGATCAGATTGACCATCAGCGTCCCTAGCGGAATGTGGGCGTTCAGCGGATTCATTTTCATGCTTACCGCCCAGCGCAAAACGCTGCCGACGCCGCCGCCGATAAAGACGGCCAGTAAAGAACTCAACATGGGGCAACTCCCTTTCAAACAGAGAAATTCACGGGCTCGGAAAGGGACAGGCGTAACGCTACGCGCCTCTCTCCGAGAGGTTACGTAGACATCATCAGCCTGTGAAGGCGGTTAGGGAGGAATGTCATCTCCAGCGTGCCGCACGGCCTTTTTCACCGTACCCGATGGATGTTACACCTAACGCCGTCTATTTTGTAGTATCGACCCCCTGCGAGGTAAAACCGATGGAAATCAGAGCGGCGCGTCTGGGCGACCGGCATGCTATCGCCGAATTGATGACGGTGTTGGGCTATCCTGGCACCGAGGCGTTTCTGACGCAGCGCATGCAGCAACTGTTGGCGCACCCGGACGAGGCGCTGCTGGTGGCGGCGGACGGGGCGCAGGTGCTGGGCGTGTTGTCGCTGCATTTCCTGCCGCAGCTGGCGTTGGCCGGCGACATTGGCCGCATCAGCTATTTTTGCGTCGACGATCGGGCGCGCGGCGCGGCGGTTGTTGGCGGAGGGAGAGGCGCTGGCGCACCGTCGCGGCTGCGATCGGTTGGAGGTTCATTGCCACAGTCGCCGCGAGCGGGCCCATGCGTTTTACCTGCGTGAAGGCTTTGTTGAAGCGCCGAAGTATTTTGCCAAGTTATTAAGTCAGTAAGTTACTCCCCTGGCGGCACTGCCGTTTCCAGCCGGTTGCGGCCGTTTTGCTTCGCCCGATAGAGCGCGCTGTCGGCCGCTTTCAGCCAGTCCAGATAGCCGCCCAACGCGGGGTGGTAGTTGGCGATGCCGGCGCTGATCTGCAGCCGCAGCTGCGGCGCCTCTTTGAAGCTGACCGCATCCAGCCGCTGCTGGATGCGTCGCAGGACGATTTCCGCCTGCTCGGCGTTGGTGTTCGGCAGCACCGCGCCAAACTCGTCGCCGCCGTAGCGCCCGACGATATCCACGTTACGCAAGCCGATCAGCAGCTCTTCCGCCAGCGCCGCCAGGGCCTCATCCCCCAAAGCATGGCCGAAGGTGTCGTTGATGGTTTTGAAGCGGTCGATATCCATCAGGATCAGCGTGGCCTTATCCTGGTAGCGACGGCAGCTGTCGAACTGACGATGCAGCAGATGCTCCCAGTGGCGACGGTTGTATAAGCCGGTCAGCCCATCGCGGGTGCTGATGCGCTGCAGCTCCTGTTTCTTTTCCGCCAGCCGCTTGGCGGTGCGGTAAGTCACCAGCCCGAGCAGCGTCGGGTAAAGGTAGATCATCGGCAGGCACAGATAGACCTGCAACGGCGTGCTGTACGGGTGAAACGGGAAGCCGAGCAGCGCGGCGGTGAACGCCGCCGTGGCCAGTTGCATGGCCAATCCTTTTACAAACAGCGTTTTGCCGGCTGAAGCGATGTTATTCATGCTCATCATCGACAGGATGACGATGGCGGGCAGCGCGTTGAACGCCATCATCGCCGCCCAGAAGCCGCCGAAAGCGGAGTCGATCAACAGGTTGCGAATTTCGGCTTTGAACGGATCTTTGGCGCGGCGGGCCAGGCGGTAGGCGAGATGCGGCCAGAGAAAGCCGTGAAAGGCCAGCAATAGCCAGACCGCCGCGGGCGGAGCCAGGGGGTAGAGCGCGGCGCAGACGCAGATAAAGCCGAGCCCCAGACCGACGGCGCGGGGCAGGTAGGTGCGTTTGGCGAAGCTGAGGCCGGATTTTCGGGCATCGAAAATGGGTGGGGCAATATACATCCGGCATCTCCCTGATGAGTATCATGGCAGCGTATCATGCGGGTGATAAACTAAGAATAGTCTGGGATTCACGTCCAGAGGCCCTGTGGCATTACTGCGACCGATCTCACTCTGTTACATGTTGCGGTTGTGCGAGCCGAAGGAAAGTCGCTAAATATTCGCAGGCAAGGTCAGTTTTTCTCGCTGTTCACGCAGCGCTCTATGATAAGAAGGTGAGTATGGAAGGTATCAGCATTACCAAACTTCTGGTGATTGCGGTGTTGGTGATTTTACTGTTCGGCACCAGCAAACTGCGTACGCTCGGCGCCGATCTTGGCGCGGCGCTGAAAGGCTTTAAAAAAGCCGTGGGCGATGACAGCACGCCGCCGGCCGCCGGCAACAACGCCGCCGAAAGCCAGTCCGCTCAGCAGAGCGTCGAAAAGAAAGACGTTTAACCCCGTCTGACTGCGCGCAATAAAAAACGGATGCCTTGCGGACATCCGTTTTTTGGCGTTTCCGCCGTCTATAGCGTAACAAACTATTACGCGTTATTTCACTTCCATCCCTTTGGCCTGCAGATCGGCGTGGTAAGACGAACGCACGAACGGGCCGCAGGCGGCGTGGGTGAAGCCCATCGCCATCGCTTCTTCTTTCATCTCGTCAAACTCGGCAGGGCTGACGTAGCGCTGCACCGGCAGGTGGTGACGGCTCGGCTGCAGGTACTGACCCAGCGTCAGCATGGTCACGCCGTGGCGACGCAGATCGCGCATCACTTCAATGATTTCCGCGTTGGTTTCGCCCAGGCCGACCATCAGGCCGGATTTGGTCGGGATATCCGGGTGCGCTTCTTTAAAGCGCTCCAGCAGCTTCAGCGACCATTCGTAGTTGGCGCCCGGACGCACCTGGCGGTAGACGCGCGGCACGTTTTCCAGGTTGTGGTTGAATACGTCCGGCGGCGTGGCGGTGAGGATCTCCAGCGCGCGGTCCATACGGCCGCGGAAGTCCGGCACCAGCGTTTCAATTTTGATGTTCGGGCTTTTGGCGCGGATGGCGGAGATGCAGTCGGCAAAGTGCTGAGCGCCGCCGTCGCGCAGATCGTCGCGGTCAACCGAGGTGATCACCACGTAACGCAGCGCCATGTCGGCGATGGTTTGCGCCAGCTTTTCCGGCTCGTTGGCGTCCGGCGCGATCGGGCGGCCGTGGGCCACGTCGCAGAACGGGCAGCGGCGGGTGCAGATGGCGCCGAGGATCATAAAGGTGGCGGTACCGTGGTTGAAACACTCGGACAGGTTAGGGCACGAGGCTTCCTCACAGACGGAGTGCAGGCCGTTCTTGCGCATCGCGGCTTTGATGCCCTGAATGCGCGTTGAGTCGGCAGGCAGTTTGATCTTCATCCACTCGGGTTTACGCAACAGCTCCTGCCGTTCGGTGACCACCGTTTTGACCGGGATCAGCGCCATTTTGTCAGCATCGCGGTATTTGACGCCGCGTTCCATCTGAATTGGTTTACTCATAATCGTGCAGGTTCCAGTTACGAAGCTCGACCGTCTGGTAGCCGAGTAAATGAACAAATTCCTGTACCAGGATTGGGTGTATGTCTTCAATGCCAACGCCGGGCGCCAGCGCGCTGACCTGCGTCATCTGCATACCGGCGTAACCGCAAGGGTTGATGCGTTGGAAGGGGCTGAGATCCATTGCCACATTCAGGGCCAGGCCGTGGAATGAGCTGCCTTTGCGGATCCGCAAACCCAACGAACAGATTTTCTGCTCCCCCACGTACACGCCGGGCGCATCCGGACGGGCGCGCGATGCGAGGCGGAAGTGGGCGAGAGTGTTGATAACCGTATCTTCTATCGCCGTGACCAACTGACGTACGCCGACCTTGTTGCGTTTCAGATCGACCATCACGTACATCACCTGCTGACCCGGCCCGTGGTAGGTCACCTGGCCGCCGCGATCGCTCTGGACAACCGGGATGTCGCCGGGCATCAGCACGTGTTCGGCTTTGCCGGCCTGACCCTGGGTGAACACCGGGTGATGCTGCACCAGCCACAGCTCGTCCGGCGTGGTCTCGGTACGACTGTCGGTGAAGTTATGCATGGCTTGGGATACAGGCGCGTAGGGCTGCAACCCCAGCTGACGCAAAATGATCTTGTCTGGTTGCAAAAGAGTCATCGTCAGGTTACAGAAGTGGTAAAGCCATTATACCGGGCGCTCCGGCCTGCGACCAGCCTTTCGCTGACCAAAAATGCGCAACCCGGGAAGACGCTGCGCCATCCCGGGTTGATAAGCAGGGGTTTATGCTGGAATTACAGCACCATGCGAACAATTTCAATGTTGCCCAACTCTTCGTACAGGGTTTCGACCTGCTCGATGTGAGTGGCGTTGATGGTGATGGAGACGGAGTGGTAGTTGCCTTTGCTGCTTGGCTTGACCTGCGGGTTGTAATCGCCCGGCGCATGGCGCTGCACCACTTCAACCACCTGGTCAACCAGCTCAGGCTGCGCCAGGCCCATTACCTTGTAGGTAAACGAGCAAGGGAATTCGAGCAGTTCGTTCAGTTTAGTTTTTTGCATGTGCGTGCGCTCCAGAGTGCTAGCTAATCTATAAAGTATAACTCCCGCCGGGGCGGGAGTTAGTGTTATTCACTATATGGGGACGATTTCGCCCGTTTCAACCGTTAACCGAACCAGTGGTGGAACATCAGTTTGATGTAGTCCACGATGCGGCTGAAGAAGCCGCCTTCTTTCACTTCGTTCATCACCACCAGCGGACGCTGGTCGATGGTTTTGCCGTCCAGCTGGAAGTTGATGCTGCCCACCACCTGGTTTTTCGCCAGCGGCGCGTGAATTTCCGGCGTGTTCAGCACGTAGCTGGCCTTCAGGTCTTTCATGCGGCCGCGCGGAATGGTCAGGTAGACGTCTTTGTCCACGCCCAGCTCAACGCGGTCGGCATCGCCGAACCAGACCGGCTCGGAGGCGAACTCTTTACCGACTTTCAGCGGCGCCACGGTTTCGAAGAAGCGGAAGCCCCAGGTCAGCAGTTTCTTGCTTTCGGCTTCACGGCCTTTGTAGGTGCGGCCGCCCATCACGGCGGAGATCAGGCGCATTTGGCCTTCGGTCGCCGAAGCCACCAGGTTGTAACCCGCCGCGTCGGTATGGCCGGTTTTGATGCCGTCGACGTTCAGGCTGTTATCCCACAGCAGACCGTTGCGGTTCATCTGGCGGATATTGTTGAAGGTGAACTCTTTTTCTTTGTAGATCGCGTATTCTTCCGGCACGTCGCGGATCAGCGCCTGGCCGATCAGCGCCATGTCGCGCGCCGAGCTGTATTGGCCCTGCGCATCCAGGCCGTGCACCGTCTGGAAGTGGGTATTCTGCAGGCCCAGCTTGCTGACGTAGGTGTTCATCAGGTTGACGAACGCATCCTGGCTGCCGGCGACGTAGTCGGCCATTGCCACGCAGGCGTCGTTACCGGACTGCAGGTTGATGCCGCGGGTCAGTTTGGAGACCGGCACGCGATCGCCCGGCTTCAGGAACATCAGCGAGGAGCCTTTGAACACCGGGTTGCCGGTCGCCCAGGCGTCCTGGCCGACGGTCACCAGATCGTCCTGGCCGATTTTGCCCGCTTTCAGCGCCTGGCCGATGACGTAGCTGGTCATCATTTTGGTCAGGCTGGCCGGATCGCGACGCGCATCGGCGTTCATCTCGGCCAGCACCTTGCCGGAGTTGTAATCAATCAGGATGTACGCTTCCGCATCGATCTGCGGGACACCTGGGATCATGGTTTTGATGTTAACGTCATCGGCGTGCGCAACGGAGGCTGCGCTCATTGCGATAACGGTGCCGAGGGCGATGCTTTTGATTAAGCGAAAAGAAGTTACTTGTTTCATGATCGGGACTACAACATCCGTGAAAGTAAAGTTAAAAAACGAGCCAC
Organism: Serratia ureilytica; assembly: GCF_017309605.1. Taxonomy (NCBI): domain Bacteria; kingdom Pseudomonadati; phylum Pseudomonadota; class Gammaproteobacteria; order Enterobacterales; family Yersiniaceae; genus Serratia; species Serratia ureilytica. The sequence continues at coordinate 3,820,634 of NZ_CP071320.1, read as the reverse complement.
ACTATAGCAGATGCGATCCCGGCAGGCATTACCCATTCATCTGACTAATTGCGGTTAGTGCCCTTTTAGCTGCAAGAAAATGTTTCAGCTAAATAACCGCTTATCGGCCGTGAATGCCCGCCGGGCTTAACGCTCAGGGTGCAGCAGTAACGAAAGACTGTTGTTGCGCTTCGCTCGCCAGGCGTTGCTGCAGCTGGGCCGCCTGCTGACGGCTGCTGAACGGGCCAAGCTGGACGCGGTAAACGTTGCCGTTGGCCGCCACTTTGCCCGGCACGCCAAACTGTTGGCTCAGGCTCTGTTGCCAGCTCTGGGCGCGTTCGGCGCTGCTCAGCGCGCCGACCTGCACCACGTAGCCGCCGGAAGAGGCGGCAGCAGCCGTGCCGACAGCCGCCGCGCCAGCCGCGACCGGTGCGGCCACCGCGGCGACTTCAGGTTCGGAACCTTCCAGCACCCCGGCCGGCACCGCGCTCGGCGCGCCGAGGAAACCGCTGCGGCCGTTGGCGGCATTGCCGCCGGCTGCAGGGGCGCTGTTGTCGTCGGTGCGCAGGGTGCTGTTATCGATCGGGCGCACCGCCGCGCCGCTGGCGATCGGCGCCTCCTGTTGAATAGGGGTGCCCATGCCGCTGGAGCCGAGATCCGGGCGCGCCGGCAGGGCGTAGCTCTGTTTCGCCACGATGGTGCCGATGGTGCCGGGGCCGCTCAGCGTGCCGTCCGGCGCCACGTTGATGAAATCTACCTTGACCTTGGTGTTGTTGGACAGGTTGAGGCGGTCGGCGGCGGCTTTCGACAGATCGATGATGCGGCCCTTGGTATATGGCCCGCGATCGTTGACGCGCACCACCAGCTGACGGCCGTTGGCCAGGTTAGTGACGCGCACATAGCTTGGGATTGGCAGGGTCGGATGCGCCGCCGTCAGGCCGTTGGGGTCAAACTGCTCGCCCAGCGCCGTGGTGTTGCCGTTGGCCTCCTCGCCATACCAGGCCGCCAGGCCGGTCTGCGAGAAGTTCTGCGGATCTTTTACGATGCGGTAAGTATCGCCATTAACCTTATAATCCTGCATGTTATTAGGGTTATAGGGTTCATATTGAGGCTCGACGCCGCCGATTTCCACCACCGGGCCGTTGTACGGCTGCGGAGGGGCTTGCTGTTCCGTGGTCGGGGCGGTACAGGCGGAGAGCAACACCGCCGCGACGCCGATCCAAAGCCATTCCTTACGCATTACTCACCTCTTATAAACTTTTAGACAGCATTTTCCGATGCGTGTGGATCGACATGATGATGCCGAAACCGGCCATCAACACTATCAGCGCCGAACCCCCGTAACTGACCAGAGGCAAAGGTACGCCAACTACCGGCAAAATGCCACTGACCATACCGATGTTAACAAAGACATAAACGAACAAAATCAGCATCAAGCCGCCGACCATGACGCGGCCAAAGGTGGTTTGCGCCTTGGCGGCGATCATCAGCCCGCGGATGATCACCAGCAGGTAAAGCGCCAGCAGCACCAGCACCCCGATCAGCCCCAGCTCTTCGGCCAGGACGGCGAAGATAAAGTCGGTATGGCGCTCCGGCAGAAACTCCAGCTGAGACTGGGTGCCGTGCAGCCAGCCCTTGCCGGACAGGCCGCCGGAGCCGATGGCGATCTTGGATTGAATGATGTGATAACCGGCGCCGAGCGGGTCGCTCTCCGGATCGAGCAGCATCATGACGCGGTCGCGCTGATAGCCGTGCATCAGGAAGAACCACAGCACCGGGATGAAGGCCGCCAGCGCGACGGCGGCGACGGCGATCAGCTTCCAGCTCATGCCGGACAGGAACAGTACGAACAGGCCGGAAGCGGCGATCAGGATAGAGGTGCCCAGATCCGGCTGCGCGGCCACCAGCAGCGTCGGCAGGAAGATCAGCACCAGCGCGATGGCGGTGTTTTTCAGCGAAGGCGGGCAGACGTCGCGGTTCATAAAGCGCGCCACCATCAGCGGCACGGCGATCTTGGCGATTTCCGACGGCTGGAAGCGCACTACGCCGAGATCCAACCAGCGCTGCGCGCCTTTACTGATCTGCCCGAAGGCGTCCACCAGGATCAGCAAAATCACGCAGAAGATATACAGATAGGGCGCCCAGCTTTCGTACACGCGCGGCGGGATCTGCGCCATGACGGCCATCACGATCAGCCCCATGACGATCTGCCCGATCTTGCGCTCCATCATGCCGATGTCCTGGCCGCTGGCGCTCCACATCACGAAGGCGCTGTAGACCAACAGGGCCAGGATCAGCAGCAGGAACGTCGGGTCGATGTGGATTTTGGTCCAGATCGAGCCTTTTTGTTGGCTTTCAGTCATGTTCTACCTTAGTCACCTTCTACGCCAGGCGGCAGCGGGGCCTCGCTTGGCAATTGCGTATTGTTGTCGCCCAGCAGAATGTGGTCGAGGATCTGGCGGGTGATGGTCCCCACCGCCGGACCGGAGCCGCCGTTTTCCAGAATGATGGCGACCGACACCGTCGGGTTGTTGAACGGTGCGAAGGCGGTCATCAGTTTGTGATCGCGCAGGTGCTCCGCCAGTTTGTGGGCGTTGTAGGTTTCATAGCCGAATACCTGTGCGGTACCCGATTTCGCCGCGGCTTTATAAGGTGCGTCCGCAAAGTATTTGCGCGCCGTCCCGTTCGGACGGTTGGCCACACCGTACATGCCGTCTTTGGCAATTTCCCAGAAGCCGGAGTGAATATCGCCGATCTGCGTGTTTTCTTCCTGTTTGAACGGCACCAGCGCGCCGTTGATGCGGGTGCTCTGCAGCAGGTGCGGCGTTTTGACGGTGCCGTCGTTGATCAGGGTGTTCAGCGCCTTGGCCATCTGGATCGGCGTCGCGGTCCAGTAACCCTGGCCGATGCCTACCGGAATGGTGTCGCCCTGATACCACGGTTTTTTATAGCGTTTCTGCTTCCATTCGCGCGTCGGCATCAGGCCGGAGCGCTCTTCGGACAGATCGATGCCGGTGTACTGGCCGTAACCGAATTTGGTCAGCCAGGTCGACAGCCGATCGATCCCCATGTCATAAGCGACCTGGTAGAAATAGGTATCTGCGGACTCTTCCAGCGCCTTGGTGACGTTCAGGCGGCCGTGGCCCCATTTCTTCCAGTCGCGAAAGCGTTTTTCCGAGCCGGGCAATTGCCACCAGCCGGGATCGAACACCACGGTGTTTTTGGTGATCACCCCGGCGCTCAGCGCCGACACCGCGATATAAGGCTTCACCGTCGAGGCGGGCGGGTAGACCCCCTGGGTGGCGCGGTTGATCAGCGGGCGATTCGGATCGTTCAGCAACCCCTGATAGTCCTTGCTGGAAATGCCGTCGACGAACAGGTTCGGATCGTAGCTCGGGTTGGAGACCATCGCCAGGATGGCGCCGGTGCGCGGATCGCTCACCACCACCGCGGCGCGGCTGCCGACCAACAGCTGTTCGATATAGCGCTGCAGGTTAAGATCGAGCGTCAGGTAGACGTCCTGACCGGCGGAAGGCGGCTGTTCGTGCAATTGGCGGATCACCCGGCCGCGGTTGTTGACCTCGACCTCTTCATAGCCGGTTTTGCCGTGCAGCGTGTCTTCGTAATAGCGTTCGATGCCCAGCTTGCCGATATCGTGGGTGGCGGCGTAGTTGGCCAGTTTGCCGTCTTTGTCCAGTCGCTCGACGTCGCGATCGTTGATCTTGGACACGTAGCCGGTGACGTGGGTGAGGGCGGAGCCGTAGGGGTAGTAGCGGCGCTGGTAGCCTTTCACTTCCACACCCGGGAAGCGGAACTGATTGACCGCAAAACGGGCGACTTGCACCTCGGTCAGCGCGGTTTTCACCGGAATGGAGACGAAACGGCGCGAGCGCTTGCGCTCTTTTTCGAAATTGGTGATGTCGTCATCGGTCAAGTCGACCACCGGGCGCAGCGCCTGCAGCGTGGCTTTGAGATCGTCGACCTTTTCCGGCATCAGTTCCAGCTGATAAATGGTGCGGTTGAGCGCCAGCGGAGTGCCGTTGCGATCGTAGATAATGCCGCGGCTGGGCGCGATGGGCACCAGCTTGATGCGGTTTTCGTTGGAGCGGGTGCGGTAATCCTCGACGCGGACCACTTGCAGATTATACAGGTTGGCGATCAGGATGCCGGACAGCACCAGGATGACCAAGAACGCCACCAGGGCGCGGCGTACAAACAGGGCGGATTCAGCCGTATAGTCGCGAAAAGGGTTACGTTCTATTTTCATCCCGCTGCTTTATTTCACTCTGTCACGGTCACCACCGGCTATTCCCGGTGGTAAGGATGATTTGTAGTAATACTCCAGGCGCGGTAGAGGCTTTCGGCCACCAGGACGCGCACCAAAGGATGCGGCAGTGTCAACGGAGAAAGCGACCAACTCTGCTCGGCAGCGGCTTTGCAGGCGGGCGCCAGCCCTTCCGGGCCGCCGATCAGCAAGCTGACGTTGCGGCCATCCTGCTTCCAGCGCTCAAGCTGCTGCGCCAGCTGCGGCGTTTCCCACGGCGTGCCTGGGATATCCAGCGTAACGATGCGGTTGCCTTTGCCCACCGCCGCCAGCATTTGTTCGCCTTCCTTGTCCAGAATGCGTTTGATGTCGGCGTTTTTGCCGCGTTTGCCGGCCGGGATCTCGGTCAGCTCAAACGGCATATCTTTGGGAAAGCGGTGCAGGTAATCCATAAAGCCGGTTTGCACCCAGTCTGGCATTTTGGTGCCGACCGCCACCAATTGCAGTTTCACCGCTTAGCTCCAGAGTTTTTCCAGCTCGTACAGGCGACGGCTTTCTTCCTGCATCACGTGCACGATCACTTCGCCCAGATCGACCACGATCCAGTCGGAGGCTTCCTGGCCTTTCATGCCAAACAGCTCCATGCCCGCGGCGCGGGATTCCTGCACCACGTGGCTGGCGATCGACATCACGTGGCGAGTCGACGTGCCGGTGCAGATGATCATGCAATCGGTGATGCTGGATTTGCCCTGTACGTCCAGAGCGACAATGTCTTGGCCTTTGAGGTCATCGATTTTATCGATGACGAAATCTTGGAGCGCTTTACCTTGCAAAGGTTCCCCCTCGGGTGTGTTCTGTTCAGTCGGCTGCGGCGGGCAAAATGCGCGCGCCGCGGCGTAACCGGATAAAGGTTTCGGCAGGCTGCCGCTGAAAGCCAGCTAACTGGTGACTGCCCGGCCAGCTAAGGTTTCCGGGGTTTTCAGCGGATACCTGAAAAATAGCGGCGCAGTATATCACGCACCTTTCGCTAGCGATATAAACCCTGCAACTCGATATAGCGCTGCACCGGGCGCGGCAGCAGATCGTCGCAGTTGAGGCCCTGATGGCGGCGCTGGCGGATCTCGGTGGCGGAAATTTCCAGCTCCGGCGTATCGGCCAGATAGATATGGCCGTGCGGGCGGCGGCTGAGCAGCGCCGGGTCGGCGGTGCGATGACGTTCCAGCCACTGCTGCAGTTCCGGCGTGTCCATGCGATCGTTATAGCCCGGGCGCGCCAACACCAGCAGATGGCAGACGTCCAACAGCGCCTGCCAACGATGCCATTTATGCAGCGTCAGCAGCGAGTCCTGGCCAATAATAAACGCCAGCGGCTGGGCGGCGCCACGCTCTTTACGAATCGTTTCCAGCGTCTCGATGGTGTAGGAGGGGGTGGTGCGATGCAGTTCGCGATCGTCGACCGCGAACAGCGGATTGCCGGCGATCGCCAGCTCGACCATCTTCAAGCGCTGCTGTGCGTTGGCCTCGGGCTGCGGGCGGTGTGGCGGCACGTGGTTAGGCAGCAGCGTGACGCGATTCAGGCCCACTTCGGCGGCCAGCGCCTCCACCGGCCGCAGATGGCCGTAGTGGATCGGATCAAAGGTGCCGCCAAACAGCGCGTGCAATACGGTGGGGTGTTCCGGATTAGTGGGCATCGGTAAAACTCGTGGCCAGGGGTTTGCCGCACAGCAGCATCGACAGGGTTTCCAGTTCCGGCCAGACCGACTGGCCATAGTCCTGCTTGAGGGTCAGCTCTATTTGCGTCAGCAGCTGTACCGCTTGCTGCAGCTGGGCGCTGGACAGGCGTTGCAGCGCCTGGGTCACCAGCGGGCGGCGGTTCTGCCAGACCTTGTGCTGATCGAACAGCGTGCGCAGTGGCGCGGACGCCATGCGGCGCTGCAGCGTCAGCAACAGCAGCAGTTCGCGCTGCAGGGTGCGCAACAGGATCACCGGCTCGACGTCCTCTTGCTGCAGCTGCTGCAAAATATGCCAGGCGCGCTTGCTCTTGCCGGCCAGCAAGGCGTCCAGCCAGTGGAACGGCGTGAAGTGGGCGGCGTCGTTCACCGCCTGCTCGACGCGCGGCAGGGTGAGCTTGCCGTCCGGGTGCAGCAGCGACAGCCGCTCCAGCGCCTGCGACAGCGCCAGCAGGTTGCCTTCGTAGCAGTAGCACAACAGCTGATTGGCCGCGTCGTCCAACTCCAGCTTCATCGCCTTGGCGCGCGTGGCGACCCAGCGCGGCAGCTGTGCCTGCTCCGGCGTCTGGCAACTGACGAGGGCGCCGTGCGGGCTGAGCGCCTTGAACCAGGCGCTGTTTTCCTGCGCTTTGGTGAGGCGCGGGCCGCGCAGGATCAGCAGAATATCCTCGTGCAGCAGGGTGGCGAGCTTGGTCAGCTGTTCGCCGATCGGCGCCGTTGGGCCGTTTTCCGGGAAAATCAGCAGCAGCGTCTGGCGGCTGGCGAACAGGCTCATCGCCTGGCAGATGCCGAAGATGGCGTCCCAGTCGGTGTGGGCGTCGAGGGAAATGCTGTAGTGCTCGCTGAACTGCTGCTGTTGCGCGGCCTGCCGGAGCAGATCCTGGCTTTCCTGCAGCAGCAGCGGTTCATTGCCGCTCAATAAATAACAAGCGCGCAGCCCCTCTCGGAGCTGCGCGGCAAGTTGTTCCGGATAAATGCGGATCATTGTACGGTTTGGCTTGCCGCTCGTTCGCCGACGGCAGCGGCTTTTTGCCGGTTTTCTTCTTCCGCCGCGTGCACGGTCAGCAGTTTGCGCACCAGCTGTTGCGCCGCCTGCTCACGCATTTCCTGGCGAATGATCTCCTGCTCGGAGTCTTTGGCCAGCGCGGTCAGCGGGTTGTCGAAGAACGAACGGAACACTTTCACCGACAGCGGATACAGGTCATGCCCCGGGATCAGCACCTGGGCCTGCACGGTTAGCACCAGCTGATACTCGGCGGTTTTACCGTCCTGGAAGATCGAGGCGGTATCCTGGCTTTCCGTCGCGCCGACGATGCGCAGAGAAGGCACGTCTTTACGCTTCGGATCGCTGACGATGGTCACGGCGTTCAAACGCAGTTGCTCACGCACCGCGCGCGTCAATGGCCCGTAAGGATCCGAACTGTCCAGGATCAGCGTTTTCATTTCATTAGGCACCTGCGTGGTGCCACGCAGGTGAAAACCGCAGCCGGCGGTGACCAGCACCGCCAACCCCAGCAACAGCGTCAGAATACGTTGTCGCACAACTCCTCCTTGTGTTAACCCACAACCAGGTTAAGCAGTTTGCCCGGAACATAGATCACTTTGCGAATCGTGACGCCGTCCAGATATTTAGCCACCAGATGCTCTTCGGCAGCGCGCGCGCGCACTTGCTCTTCGGTCGCATCGGCAGATACGGTGATTTTAGCGCGAACCTTGCCGTTCACCTGCACCACCACCAGCTTGGAGTCCTCGACCATCGCCTGCTCGTCGGCAACCGGCCATGGCGCGGTGTCCACGTCGCCTTCGCCGCCCAGTGCCTGCCACAGGGCGAAGCACACGTGCGGGGTGAACGGATACAGCATGCGAACGACGGCCAGCAGCGCTTCCTGCAGCAGCGCGCGATCCTGCTCGCTCTCCTGCGGCGCGCGGGCCAGTTTGTTCATCAGCTCCATCACGGCGGCGATCGCGGTGTTGAAGGTCTGGCGGCGGCCGATATCGTCGGTCACTTTGGCGATGGTTTTATGCAGATCGCGGCGCAGCGCTTTCTGCTCTTCGTTCAGCGACGCCACGTCCAGCGGCTGCACCGCGCCTTTTTCCACGTGATCGTAGGCCAGTTTCCATACGCGCTTCAGGAAGCGGTTAGCCCCTTCCACGCCGGATTCCTGCCACTCCAGCGTCATTTCTGCCGGTGAAGCGAACATCATGAACAGACGCACGGTGTCCGCGCCGTATTTTTCCACCATCTCCTGCGGGTCGATGCCGTTGTTCTTCGACTTCGACATTTTGCTCATGCCAGCATAGACCAGTTCACGGCCTTGCGGATCGGTGGCCTTGATGATGCGGCCTTTGTCGTCGCGCTCGACGGTGGCGTCAACCGGGGATACCCAGACGCGCTCGCCGCTGTTGCCGGTGTAGTAGAAGGCGTCGGCCAGCACCATGCCCTGACACAGCAGGCGCTTGGCCGGCTCATCGGAATCCACCAGGCCCGCATCGCGCATCAGCTTGTGGAAGAAGCGGAAGTACATCAGGTGCATGATGGCGTGCTCGATGCCGCCGATATATTGATCGACCGGCAGCCAGTAGTTGGCGGCGGCCGGATCCAGCATGCCCTGGTCATACTGCGGGCAGGTGTAGCGCGCGTAGTACCAGGAGGACTCCATAAAGGTGTCGAAGGTGTCGGTTTCACGCAGCGCCGGCTGGCCGTTGACGGTGGTCTTCGCCCACTCAGGGTCGGCCTTGATCGGGCTGGTGATGCCGTCCATGACCACGTCTTCCGGCAGGATCACCGGCAGCTGATCTTCCGGCGTCGGCATCACGGTGCCGTCTTCCAGGGTCACCATCGGGATTGGCGCGCCCCAGTAACGCTGACGGGAAACGCCCCAGTCGCGCAGACGGTAATTGACCTTGCGCTGGCCGACGCCTTTGGCGACCAGTTTGTCGGCGATGGCGTTAAAGCCCGCTTCGTTGTCCAGACCGTCAAACTCGCCGGAGTTGAACAGCACGCCTTTGTCGGTCATCGCTTCGGCGCTCACGTCAGGCTGGCTGCCGTCGAGGTTCAGGATCACCGGTTTGATCGGCAAATCATATTTGGTGGCGAATTCCCAGTCGCGCTGGTCGTGCGCTGGCACCGCCATCACGGCGCCGGTGCCGTATTCCATCAGCACGAAGTTGGCGACCCACACCGGCAGCTTCTCGCCGCTCAGCGGATGGACAACGAACAGGCCGGTCGGCATGCCTTTCTTCTCCATCGTCGCCATTTCGGCTTCGGCCACTTTGGTGTTGCGGCATTCGTCGATGAAGTCGGTCAGCGCGGGGTTGTTGCGCGCGCCCTGTTGCGCCAGCGGGTGACCCGCGGCGACCGCCACGTAGGTGGCGCCCATGAAGGTGTCGGGACGGGTGGTGTAAACCGTCAGCTTCTCTTCGCTGCCAGCCACGTCGAAGGTGATTTCCACGCCTTCGGAACGGCCAATCCAGTTGCGCTGCATGGTTTTCACCTGCTCCGGCCAGCTTTCCAGCGTGTCCAGATCGTTCAGCAGCTGATCGGCATAGGCGGTGATTTTGATGAACCACTGCGGGATCTCTTTACGCTCGACCTTGGTGTCGCAGCGCCAGCAGCAGCCGTCGATAACCTGTTCGTTGGCCAGCACGGTCAGATCGTGCGGACACCAGTTCACCGCCGAGGTCTTCTTGTAGACCAGGCCTTTTTCATACAGCTTGGTGAAGAACCACTGTTCCCAGCGATAGTATTCCGGCTGGCAGGTGGCGATTTCGCGATCCCAGTCGTAGCCGAAGCCCAGCAGTTTCAGCTGGTTCTTCATGTATTCGATGTTGTCGTAGGTCCATGGGGCCGGCGCGGTGTTGTTTTTCACCGCCGCGCCTTCCGCCGGCAGGCCGAACGCATCCCAGCCGATCGGCTGCAGTACGTTTTTGCCCAGCATGCGCTGATAGCGCGAGATCACGTCGCCGATAGTGTAGTTACGAACGTGGCCCATGTGCAGTCGGCCGGACGGGTAAGGCAGCATGGATAGGCAGTAGTACTTTTCCTTGCTGTCGTCTTCGGTAACTTTGAAAGTCTGCTTCTCTTGCCAGTGAAGCTGTACGTTCGATTCTATGTCTTCTGGACGGTATTGCTCTTGCATGGCGGCCGGTGGTCCTGTAGGTGTAAACCGTTGCCCCGGTCAGAGGCAACGCAATGAACATTTAGTATTCGTAGATCCGCATAGCATAGCTGATAAGACCTCCCGGCAACAACTCCAAGCGCCTGACTCGGCGCATTTAAAAAAAACGCCGCCATGACGCGGCTCACAACCTGCGGATCCCGCGTCTTGCCAAGTGACATCAGTCATTTACGGCTAAAATAAGAACAAGTAGCTTAAGGGTATCCCCATGGCCAAGTCCGGCGCAGCGTTTATCGAGGAGAGTCTATGAACAAGGTTGCTCAGTATTACCGCGAATTGGTGGCATCGCTGACCGAACGTCTGAAAAACGGCGAACGCGATATCGACGAACTGGTGGCCAGCGCGGAGCGGCGGTTGAACGAGGCCGAAGATCTGACGCGCGACGAGGTGCGGCAGGTGACGCAGGCGGTGCGGCGCGATCTGGAAGAGTTCGCCCGCAGCTATCAGGAAAGCCGGGACGAGTTTACCGACAGCGTGTTTATGCGGGTGATTAAGGAGAGCCTGTGGCAGGAACTGGCGGATATTACCGATAAAACCCAGTTGGAGTGGCGCGAGGTGTTCAAGGATGTCAGCCACCACGGCGTGTACCACAGCGGTGAAGTGGTGGGGCTGGGCAATCTGGTGTGCGAGCAGTGCCATTACCACCTGGCGTTCTACACGCCGGAGGTGCTGCCGCTCTGCCCGAAATGCGGTCACGACCAGTTCCAGCGTCGGCCATTTGAACCCTGATGACGTCCCCCGCCGCGGCGGGGAACGCTGACGTTTACCGTTAACGGAACAGTTTCTTCAGCAGGTTGCTCAGGAAACCGCCGCTGACGGCTTCTTGGGCGACGTTTGCCGGCGCCGGTGCGCTGGCCGGGACGGCGACGCCGGCCGGGATTTTCTGCGCGACCGCGATGCGGCTGTCCTGGGCGGCTTTCTCCGCCGCTTCCGGGCCGTAGGCGAAGCCTTCCGCCAGCACGAATTCAACGTCGGTGATGCCGATAAAGCCCAGGAACAGTTTCACGTACGGGGTGATCAGATCCGTCGGCGTGTCGGCGTGGATGCCGCCGCGGCTGGAGATGACGAACGCTTTTTTGCCCGTCACCAGCCCTTCGGCGCCGGCGGAGGTGTAGCGGAACGTCTGACCGGCGCGGGCGATCAGATCGAAGTAGATCTTCAGCTGCGTCGGGATGTTGAAGTTGTACATCGGGGCGCTGATGATCAGCGTGTCGTGCGACTTCAGCTCGGCAATCAGCTCATCGGACAGCGCCAGGGTGCTTTGCTGATGCGGCGTCAGCGGGTTGTCGCCTGCGGTAAAGCCGGCCATCACTTCGCCATCCAGCTCCGGCAGCGTTGGGTTAGCCAAGTCGCGCACGGTGAAGGTGTCTTCCGGGTGAGCTTCTCGCCATTGTTCAACAAAAAAATCGACTAATTTTCCAGACTGGGAATATTCACCCAGAATACTTGATTTCAGGACCAGTACGCGGCTCATTGGCTTATCTCCAGGCGAAGTGTAATCGGTAACGATGTCAATCGGTGTAAACGCATGGTAGAGGCAAGCCATCAACAGTGATAGCGCAAAAATTCGCTGAGTTAAATCAAAAAAGTTGAATGAGGGCGCGAGCGCGCCCCGAGAGGATCAATAACGCGCGACGCGCTCAGCCAGCAGATCGATAAAGCCTGCGCGATCGATGCCGGTCAGCACTTCCACGTTGGCCGTGTTGCCGGTTTGCTGGAAATAGTCCACCACCGTCATGCCGACGGTGTACTCCCCTTTGGTTTCCACACCGACCCAGCGTTCAACGCCGGTAAACAGCTGCGGCGCCAGCAGCCAGGCGATGGTGCAGGGATCGTGCATCGCCGCGCCAGGCAGGCCGCGCGGGTGGCTGAGATACAGCGGCAGGTAAAAATCGAGCATCTCCGCGACCGCCTGCGCGACCGGATTGTCTATCTGGCGAATGCGCTCGATATCCTGCGGCAGCACCAGCGCTTGATGGGTGACGTTCAGCCCGGCCATGGTCAGCGGCACGCCGGATTTCAACACCATCTCGGCGGCTTCGGGATCGACGAAGATATTGAATTCCGCCACCGGCGTGGTATTGCCGGCATTCATGCCGCCGCCCATAAATACGATGCGCTCGATACGGCTTTTCAGCTCGGCATGCTGGGCCAACAGCAGGGCGATGTTGGTCATCGGGCCGGTCACCACCAGGGTGATTGGCTGCGGGCTGGCGCGCAGCAGGTCGGCGATCAGCTCGACGGCGCCGCGGGGATCGGGTTTGATTGTCGGCGTCGGCAGGTGGGTGTTGCCCATGCCGGTTTTGCCGTGGACATAGTCGGCGATCACCAGCTCGCGCATCAGCGGGCGAGCGGCGCCGGCGGCGACAGGGATGTCCTCGCGCTGCATCAGGGTCAACAGACCCAGCGCGTTGTGCAGGGTTTTTTCCGGCGTCTGGTTGCCGGCGGAGGTGGTGATGGCTTTGATGTCCAGCTCCGGCGAGCGCAGCGCCATAGCCAGCGCGATGGCGTCGTCGAGGCCGGGATCGCAATCGATGATAATAGGGCGGGGCATGTTCTTTCTCCTCTGTTTGTTATCCGGCGAGCATCGGATCAAAAACGAGGAGATACAAGCGCTTTTCGTGCCGGGAGAAAAGATGCGCCCCTGGCGGGGCGCATAGTGAGAACTTAGTGCAGGATCTTGGCGAGGAAGTCCTTGGCGCGATCGGACTCGGGGTTGTTGAAGAAATCGTCTTTGTTGCGGTCTTCGACGATTTTGCCTTCGTCCATAAAGATCACGCGGTTCGCCACCTTGCGGGCGAAGCCCATTTCGTGGGTCACCACCATCATGGTCATGCCTTCGTTCGCCAGCTCGACCATCACGTCCAGCACTTCGTTGATCATTTCCGGATCGAGCGCCGAGGTCGGTTCGTCGAACAGCATGGCGATCGGATCCATGCACAGCGCGCGGGCGATGGCGACGCGCTGTTGCTGGCCGCCGGAGAGCTGACCGGGGAACTTGTTGGCATGGGCGGACAGGCCGACGCGTTCCAGCAGCTTCAGGCCCTTCTCGCGTGAGGCGGTCTTGTCGCGCTTGAGCACTTTTACCTGCGCCAGCGTCAGGTTGTCGATAATGGACAGGTGCGGGAACAGTTCAAAGTGTTGGAACACCATGCCGACCTTGGCGCGCAGCTGCGCCAGGTTGGTTTTCTTGTCGTTAACGGGCGTGCCGTTCACCAGGATGCTTCCCTGCTGGATCGGCTCCAGGCCGTTGACGGTTTTGATCAGGGTGGACTTGCCGGAGCCTGAAGGACCGCAGACGACGACCACTTCGCCTTTTTTCACTTCGGTGGTGCAATCGGTCAACACTTGAAAGTGACCGTACCACTTGGAAACATTTTTCAGGGATATCATCAAACAGTCCTTTTCTTCAAATAGCTTACCAGCGCCGAGGCGGCGAGGCTGATAACAAAATAGACAAAGCCGGCGAACAGGATCATTTCAACCTGGGTGCCGTCGCGTTCGCCGATGGTCGATGCGGTGCGGAAGAAGTCGGCCAGGCTCAGTACGTAAACCAGCGAGGTATCCTGGAACAGGACGATGCCCTGGGTCAGCAGCAGTGGCACCATGGCGCGGAACGCCTGCGGCAGGATCACCAGCCGCATGGATTGCCAATGCGTCATGCCCAGCGCCAACGCGGCGGAGGATTGGCCGCGCGAGATGCTGATGATACCGGCGCGGATGATTTCCGAGTAATAGGCCGCTTCAAACAGGGAAAAGGCTACCATAGCCGAGATCAGGCGAATATCGGTTTTCGGCGACAGGCCTAGAACCTGTTGTAATAAGCTTGGAACCACCAGATAGAACCACAGCAGCACCATCACCAGCGGCACCGAGCGGAACAGGTTAACATACAGGGTGGCGAACCAGCTGATGGGCTTGAACGGCGACAGACGCATCACCGCCAGCACGGTGCCCCACAGAATGCCGACCACGATGGCGGTCACGGTGATCTTCAGCGTGATCGCCATGCCCTGCAGCAGATAAGGGAAGCTTGGGACGATCGACGCCCAGTCAAATTCGTACATTATTTACTCCCCAGGTTGCCAGGCAACTGCACTTTCTTTTCGACCAGACGCATAAACAGCATGATCACGGCGTTGATGCCGATATAAGCCAGCGTAATGGCAGTAAAGGATTCATAGGCGTGTGCGGAGTAATCCAACAGCTTGCCGGCCTGTGCGGCCATGTCCACCAGTCCGATGGTGGAGGCGATGGCGGAGTTTTTGACCAGGTTGAGCATCTCCGAGGTCATCGGCGGCACGATAACCCGGTAGGCGTTCGGCAACAGCACGTAGCGGTAGGTTTGCGGCAGCGTCAGGCCCATCGCCAACCCGGCGGCTTTCTGGCCGCGCGGCAGGGATTGAATGGCGGCGCGCACTTGCTCGCAAACGCGGGCGGCGGTAAACAGCCCCAGACAGAGCATGGAAGAGACGAAGAACTGCACGTTGGGATCCAGCTCGGTCTTGAACCAGGTGCCGATATTGGCCGGCAACAGCTCGGGGATCACCAGATACCAGGTAAAGAATTGCACGATCAGCGGCACGTTGCGGAACAGTTCGACGTAACAGGTGCCGAGAGTGGAAAGAAAGCGGTTGGGCACGGTACGCAAGATACCGAACAGCGAACCGACGAAGAAAGCGATAATCCATGCACAGACGGAGAGGGCCACCGTGACCTGAAAGCCGGACCAGATCCAGCCGAGGTAAGTGGTGTTCCCAAACGGGGCCTGCTGCAGGAAGATACCCCAGTTCCAATCTATTGACATAACAAACTCCGATAAACGGGCGCAGGGCGCCGAAGAGTGATGACTTGATAGGCGCCGATCGCCGTGCGGCCAGTCGGGCTGGCTTGTTGTGTGCGGAGATCGGTGACGCGCCTTGGGGAAAATGAGGGAGGGGAACGGCCCCCCTCATTCCTGTCTGTCCCAGTCATCAACTGGGCCGGTTTGGCTTGGCGGCCGCCCCGGCTTTATTCTATTGAGTTAGTTCAACGCTTTGTCGTTAGGCGCTTTGAACAGTTGCTTCATGTCGTCCGACAGCTCGAAGTTCATGTTGAGGTTTTTCGGTGGGATAGGCTGCTTGAACCATTTATCAAACCACTTGGCCGCTTCACCGGAGGTTTGCGCCTGGGCGATAGTGTCATCGACCAGTTTCTTGAACTCAGGATCGTCTTTACGCAGCATGCAACCGTAGGCTTCTTTCGACTGCGGCGTGCCGATGATTTCCCATTGATCCGGCTTCTTGGCTTTGGCGCGCTCGCCCGCCAGCAGGGCGTCATCCATCATGAAGGCCACCGCGCGGCCGCTTTCCAGGGTGCGGAAGGAGTCGCCGTGGTCTTTGGCGCTGATGATGCGCATGTTCATTTTGTCGCTGTCGTTCAGTTTGTTCAGCAACACTTCGGACGTGGTGCCGGAGGTGACCACCACCGGTTTGCCGGCCAGGTCTTTAAAGTCTTTGATGTCGGAGCCTTTCTTCACCAGCAGGCGGGTGCCGACCACAAAGATGGTGTCGGAGAAGGCGGCCTGTTTCTGGCGCTCTACGTTATTGGTGGTAGAACCGCATTCGAAGTCATAGGTGCCGTTTTGCAGCAGCGGGATGCGGTTCTGCGAGGTAATCGGCAGCATTTTCACCTGCAGATTCGGTGCATTCAGCTTTTTCTTAACGGCTTCAACGATTTGGTTGGAGTAGTCCTGAGAGTAGCCCACAACTTTTTGCTGGTTGTCGTAGTAGGAAAAGGGCACAGACGATTCGCGGTGGCCGACAACGATAACGCCGTTGTCTTTGATTTTCTTCAGCGTACCGGTCAGGTCTTCCGCGTGCGCCACGCTACCTGCCATACCGAGCAGCAGTAACGATAACGCCAATTTACGCATTTGCATGGTCCAACTCCTTTGCTGTTGTGGTGGCTCTGACTAAAGAGCGTCAGGTTTAAATCGACTATTTATTGCTCAGGTTATAAAGATAGTCTTAGAACGGATAGCCGTTAAAAAATAACCGATTGTGAATATCTTGAAACTAAAATGTTTCATTTTTTGAGACGCCGCGCGCACCAAATCAATGCAACCAAACCCCGATGCACCTGCATGGTGCGTTCGGCGCCTCCAAAATGTGCACGGGTGCGACAAAACGTCAGCAAAAGTTAACCGACGTGCGATGTCACCTTAGATAAAGCAAGGAGTGTGCCAGCCGCGTTGATTTAACGACGTTTTTTGACCGAGGTGGGGGAACGTTTACGGAAACGCGGGGCGCGGCGGGCGCGCCCCGGCGAACAGGACTATTTGCGGCGCAGGCCCAACATCAGCGCCCAACCGCCCAGCAACAGGGTGATCACCCACAGCGGCGCGGCGCCGAAACGCGCGTAAGGCGTGACGCCGGTGGTCGGTGTGACCTTCACTTCAAGCACCTGACGAGTGAACTGCGGGATCTCGGCGATCACGTCGCCGTTCGCGTCCACTGCGGCGGTGACGCCGTTGTTGGTGCTGCGCAGCAGCGGCCGGCCCAGTTCCAGCGCCCGCATGCGCGCCATCTGGAAGTGCTGCCATGGGCCGATGGAGTGGCCGAACCAGGCGTCGTTGGAGATGGTCAGCAGGAAGTTGGTGTCCGGGCGGAAGTTATCGCGCACCTGCTGGCCCAACACGATTTCGTAGCAAATGGCCGCCGTCAGGTTGTAGCCGCGTACGCTGAGCTGCGGTTGTACGTAGTCGCCGCGGCTGAAGGAGGACATCGGCAGGTCGAAGAACGGCGCCAGCGGCCGCAGCAGCGTCTCCAGCGGTACGAACTCGCCGAACGGCACCAGGTGGTGCTTGTTGTAGCGATCGTTGGCCGGGTACCTGTACGGCGTCGGTTCACCGAGCACGATGGCGCTGTTGTAGATTTGCTGGCCCTGCGGCGTGGCGCGCACGTCGACGATGCCGGTGATGAGGCTGCTGTTCTTCGCCCGCATCAGGTCGTCCATCATCGTCAGGAAACCGTTCTGATTGGCTTCATAATCCGGGATGGCGGATTCCGGCCAGATGACGATCGGTGCCTTACCCATGTAGGGACGGGTTTCGTCCAGATAGGTTTGCAGCGTGCTGACCAGCGCTTTCGGATCCCATTTCATCGATTGAGCGATGTTGCCTTGCACCATGGCGACATTCACCGCTTTATCCGTCTGCGGAGTAAACCACTGCAGCTGGCGCAGCGGCCATGGCAACAGCAGCAGCGCGGCGGCGATCACCGCCGCCGAGAGGCGGCGCTGATTGACGGCGTACACCAGCAGGCCGGCGATGGCCATCAGCACAAAGGTGATGGCGTCGACGCCCAGCAGCGGCGCGATGCCTTTCAGCGGGCCGTTGATCTGGCTATAGCCGAACTGCAGCCACGGGAAGCCGGTCAGCACCCAGCCGCGCAGGAATTCCGTGACCTGCCACAGCGCCGGCGCGGCGATGGCCAGCCGCCACCAGCGGGTAGCCGGCCACAGGCGGGTCAGCAGCCCGGCGAACAGCCCGGTATACAGCGACAGGTAAGCGGCGAGCAGCGCCACCAGGAAGACGTTGACGGCGAAGGGCATGCCGCCGAAATCGGCGATGCTGACATACACCCAGTTGATGCCGCTGCCGAACAACCCGAAGCCCCAGACAAAGCCGAGCAGGGCGGACTGTTTGGTGGTGCGATTGAGGGTAACGGCCAGCAGGCCGAACAGGGAGACGATGGCCGCGGGCCAGAAATCGTAGGGCGAGAACGCCAGCGTCCCGCCGGCACCTGACAACAGCGCCAGCAGGGCGCGAACCCACTGGCGTTCAAGTAATGAGGCTTTAGCCATGTTGGATTTAATCTTCCAGTTTCGGTGGTGGAGAGTCGTCCGGAATTTTTACATGAACCTGGATGATACGTCGACTGTCTGCCATGGCAACTTTAAATAGGTAACCTTCGATTTCAATGGTTTCCCCGCGTGCAGGCAGATGGCCGAAGGCTTGCATCACCAAACCGCCGATGGTATCGACCTCGTCGTCGCTGAAATGGGTGCCGAAGGCTTCGTTGAAGTCTTCGATCGGTGCCAGCGCGCGTACGGTGTACATGTGGCGGCTGAGCTGGCGGATATCCAGATCGTCTTCGTCGTCGTATTCGTCTTCGATCTCGCCGACGATCAGTTCCAGAATGTCTTCGATGGTGACCAGGCCGGACACGCCGCCGAATTCGTCAATGACAATCGCCATGTGGTAGCGCTGGGAGCGGAACTCTTTCAACATCCGGTCGACGCGCTTGCTTTCCGGCACCACCACCGCGGTGCGCAGCACTTTGTCGATGCTGAACGGCTCGGAGTCTGCGCGCATGAACGGCAGCAGATCCTTGGCCATCAGGATGCCTTCGATGTGATCTTTGTCTTCGCTGATCACCGGGAAGCGCGAGTGGGCGGAGTCGATAATCACGTCCAGGCACTCTTCCAGCGTCTGGTTGCGCTTGAGCGTCACCATCTGGGAGCGAGGGATCATGATGTCGCGCACGCGCTGTTCGGCGATATCCATCACGCCTTCCAGCATGTCGCGGGTATCGGGATCGATCAGGTCGTTTTGTTCGGAATCACGGATCAGCTCGACCAGATCGCCACGGTTTTTGGGTTCGCCGTGGAACAGCTGGTTAAGGATAAGAGTAAAGAACCCCTTCTTGGGACTGGGGCTGTCATTGCTTTGTGAATGGTCGTCGCTCATGGCGTTTTCGTTACTGTCACTCATGTCAGAGTTAAGGGGCGTCAGCGACAGCCCCGTTAGGGGCTGTAAGGTAAACGGCTGACGTCAGACGGGGTCTTTTTCCGCCAGGTACGGATCAGGATAGCCCAGTCCGTGCATGATTTCGGTTTCCAAAGACTCCATTTCTTCGGCTTCATCGTCTTCGATGTGGTCATACCCTAGCAGATGAAGGCTGCCGTGGACAACCATATGCGCCCAGTGGGCCTCCAGCGCCTTGCCTTGCTCAATCGCTTCCTGTTCAACCACCTGGCGGCAGATGATCAGATCGCCGAGCAGCGGCAGTTCGATGCCCGGCGGAGCCTCGAACGGGAAAGAGAGCACGTTGGTCGGCTTGTCTTTGCCGCGATAGGTCAGGTTCAGCTCGTGGCTTTCCGCTTCGTCCACCAGACGTACGGTCACCTCGGCCTCTTCCTGAAATTGCGGCAGCACGCCTTCCAGCCAGCGCTGGAACGTGGCTTCATCCGGCAGGCCGTCGCTGCTTTCACAGGCAATCTGCAGATCCAAAATCACCTGACTCATGGTGTCTCCTGCTCGGAGGCGGCGAGCGCCTCGCGCTTACGTTGTTCGGCAATTGCGTCTTTGCGTTTCTGTTCGGCCGCTTCCCAGGCCTCATAAGCGATGACCACGCGGGCCACCACCGGGTGGCGCACCACGTCTTCGCTGTGGAAGAAGTTGAAGCTCAGTTCTTCCACGTCCGACAGCACTTCCACCGCGTGGCGCAGGCCGGATTTCTGGTTGCGCGGCAGGTCGATCTGGGTGACGTCGCCGGTGATGACCGCCTTAGAGTTGAAGCCGATGCGCGTCAGGAACATCTTCATCTGCTCGATGGTGGTGTTCTGGCTCTCATCCAGAATGATAAAGGCATCGTTCAGCGTACGGCCGCGCATATAGGCCAGCGGCGCGACTTCGATCACGTTGCGCTCAATGAGCTTCTCCACGCGCTCGAAGCCCAGCATTTCGAACAGGGCGTCGTACAGCGGGCGCAGATAAGGATCAACCTTCTGGCTCAGATCGCCCGGCAGGAAGCCCAGCTTTTCGCCGGCTTCGACCGCGGGACGGGTCAGCAGAATGCGGCGAATTTCCTGGCGTTCCAGCGCATCCACCGCGGCGGCGACCGCCAGGTAGGTTTTGCCGGTACCGGCCGGGCCGATGCCGAAGGTGATGTCGTGATCGAGAATGTTGGCGATGTACTGCGCCTGGTTAGGCGTGCGCGGTTTCACCATGCCGCGCTTGGTTTTGATGGTGACCGCCTTGCCGTAATCCGGCACGCTGTCCGCCACCTGTTCCAGCACCCGGCTCTCTTTGATCGCCAGATGGATTTGCTCCGGATCGATATCCGGGATCACGCCGCGAATCGGCGCGGTATCCACGTACAGATGGCGCAGGATATCGGCGGCGGCGACCACGCACAGGTTTTTGCCGACCAGCTTGAAGCGGTTGTCGCGACGATTGATTTCGATGCCCAATCGGCGCTCGAGTTGCTTGATGTTGTCATCAAACGGGCCGCACAGGCTGAGCAAACGCTTGTTGTCTGCGGGCTCCAACATAATTTCTTGTGTTGCGACGTTCAAACTATTCCTCTAGGTCACATCGGGCCTGGTTGATGTCACATAGCGCGTCCGGGACGCGCGCGTTCAGGGCGAGCCTGAATACTCTCTTTCTTGAATTATTCATGGTGCGCCGCAACGGCGCAAGTTTACCGCTGATCTATCTGTGCGCCGTCGGCGGAATTCAAGGGAAGATAAGGAAAAAACGCGGCGGGGCGCAAAGCCCGCCGCGTCATCACAGAACAAGGCCGCCGAGAATCAGTTCTTTTTCACGAACTCGGATTTCAGTTTCATCGGGCCGAAGCCGTCGATTTTGCAGTCGATGTTGTGGTCGCCTTCCACCAGACGAATGTTTTTCACCTTGGTGCCGATCTTCAGCATCGAGGAGCTGCCTTTAACCTTCAGGTCCTTGATCACGGTGACCGCGTCGCCGTCTGCCAGCAGGTTGCCGTTGGCGTCTTTGACGATCAGCGCGTCCTGATCTTCCGCCGGGGCGCTGTCGCTCCACTCGTGGGCGCACTCAGGGCAGATGAACAGGGCATTGTCCTGGTAGGTGTATTCGGAGTTGCACTTCGGGCAGTGTGGGAGTTGCATGTTATGTCGCCTCTTCAACAATAAAAAATAAAAAAAAGAACATCACCGGGCGTGGACGCCCGGCGGAGAAACGGTAAGGAGTAGCGCGAACGGGCGGCGATAATGCGGGCCGCCGCGGCGTCAGGGCTGGTAAATGCCGACGCCCAGCGCGTTTTCTTTGCGGGTACGGGCGATCACCGACTGCGGGGATTCATGTACGCGCAGATCCATCTGCTGTTCGGTGCGCACCACTGCGCCACGCAGGGTGTTGGTCAGCACCTCGGTAATTTCCACGTCGACAAACTGGCCGATCATGTCGGGCGTGCCTTCGAAGTTTACCACACGGTTGCACTCCGTGCGCCCGGCCAGCTCCATCACGCTTCTGCGCGAGGTGCCTTCCACCAGAATGCGCTGGACGGTGCCGAGCATGCGGCGGCTGAACTGCAGCGCCTGCTGGTTGATGCGATCCTGCAGAATATACAGCCGCTGTTTTTTCTCTTCTTCGCTGACGTCGTCAACCATGTCTGCCGCCGGCGTACCGGGGCGAGACGAATAGATGAAGCTGAAGCTGACGTCGAAGTTGACGTCGGCGATCAGGTTCATGGTTTGTTCGAAGTCGGCCTGGCTCTCGCCCGGGAAACCGACGATGAAGTCGGAGCTGAGCTGGATGTTCGGGCGCGCCTTGCGCAGCTTGCGGATAATCGCCTTATACTCCAGCGCGGTATGGGCGCGTTTCATCATGGTCAGGATGCGATCCGAACCGCTCTGCACCGGCAGGTGCAGGAAGCTGACCAGCTCCGGCGTGTCTTCGTACACCGCGATGATGTCGTCGGTGAACTCGATAGGGTGGCTGGTGGTGAAGCGAATGCGATCGATGCCGTCGATGGCGGCCACCAGGCGCAGCAGTTCGGCGAACGAGCAGATATCGCCGTCATGCGTGGCGCCGCGGTACGCGTTGACGTTTTGGCCGAGCAGGTTGACTTCGCGCACGCCCTGCGCCGCCAGTTGGGCGATTTCGAACAGCACGTCGTCGCTCGGGCGGCTCACTTCCTCGCCGCGGGTGTATGGCACCACGCAGAAAGTGCAGTATTTGTTGCAGCCTTCCATGATCGACACGAACGCGGTCGGGCCTTCGGCGCGCGGCTCCGGCAGGCGGTCGAACTTTTCGATCTCAGGGAAACTGATATCGACCACCGGGCTGCGGGTGCCCTGAACGTGGTTGATCATTTCCGGCAGGCGGTGCAGGGTCTGCGGGCCGAATACCACGTCGACGCAAGGCGCGCGGCTGCGGATCAGTTCGCCTTCTTGCGAGGCCACGCAACCGCCGACGCCGATGATGACAGACGGGTTCTTCTCTTTCAGCAAGCGCCAGCGCCCCAGCATGGCGAAAACTTTTTCCTGCGCTTTTTCACGGATCGAGCAGGTATTCAGCAACAGCACGTCCGCTTCCTCGGCGTTGTCGGTCCACTCGAAGCCGTGCGTGCTGTTCAACAGGTCGGCCATTTTCGATGAATCGTACTCATTCATCTGGCAGCCCCAGGTTTTGATATGTAGTTTTTTCGTCATTGACTTGCCATTACTCAGTGCGGAGCGAAAGTTGCGTTACGCGACATGCAGGGCGCGTATTGTAATCATTTGCCGCCGTTGTGACCAGCGCGGGGGAAAATGGCATGCAACCTGAAGCCGAAGCGAAAATCCGGTACACTGCGCAAAACGCCATGTCGGGTGGGATGGCGAGCATTCACATAGAAAACATAGCCAATATGAAGACATCTCAAAATCGGTACGACGCGGTGGTGGTGGGCGGCGGCATGGTCGGCGCGGCGGCGGCTCTGGGCCTGGCGCAGGCGGGCTGGTCGGTGGCGTTGCTGGAACATCAGGCGCCGCAGGCGTTCGAGGCGCAAAGCCCGCCGGACCTGCGCATTTCCGCTATCGGCTGCACCTCGGTGGGGCTGCTGAAACAGCTCGGCGCCTGGCCCGCCGTGACGGCGATGCGCACGGTGCCGTATCGCCGGCTGGAGACCTGGGAATGGGCGTCGTCGCGCGTGGCGTTCGATGCGCTATCGCTGGGGCTGCCGGAGTTGGGCTTTATGGTGGAAAACCGCATTTTGCAGCTGGCGCTGTGGCAGCAGTTCGCACAGTGCGCCAATTTGACGCTGCTGTGCCCCGCCAGGCTGCAATCGCTGCAGCGGGCGGACAAGGCCTGGCAACTGACGCTGGACAGCGGTGAAACGCTGCAGGCGCGGCTGGTTGTCGGCGCCGACGGCGCCAACTCGCAGGTGCGCAAGCTGGCGGCGATCGGCACCAACGGCTGGCAGTATCGTCAGGCGTGCATGTTGATCACCGTCGATACCGGCGCGCCGCAGCAGGATGTGACCTGGCAGCGCTTCTTCCCGTCAGGGCCGCGCGCTTTCCTGCCGCTGTACGACAGCTGGGCGTCGCTGGTGTGGTATGACAGCCCGCAGCGCATTCGCCAACTGCAGGCGATGCCGCCGGCGCAGCTGGAGCGCGAGATCGCCGCTGCTTTTCCGGCGCGACTGGGCCCGGTCAAGGTGCATGCCGCCGGATCGTTCCCGTTGACGCGCCGTCATGCGCAGCGCTACGTGCTGCCGGGCCTGGCGCTGCTGGGCGATGCGGCGCATACCATCAATCCGCTGGCCGGGCAGGGCGTCAATCTGGGGTATCGCGATGTGGATGCCTTGCTGAACGTGCTGAGCGAGGCGCGAGAGCAGGGAGAAGACTGGAGCGGCGAGGCGGTGCTGCTGCGCTATCAACGCCGCCGCCGTACCGACAATCTGTTGATGCAGAGCGGCATGGATCTGTTCTATACCGCCTTCAGCAATAACCTGGCGCCGCTGACCGTGGCGCGCAATCTGGCGCTGATGGCCGCGCAGCGGGCGGGCAAGCTGAAAGAGCATGCGTTGAAGTACGCCTTGGGATTGTAACCGACAGGGCTCAGCGGTGGCTGGGCCTATTTAAGGTTGGCTGAACGGCAGACAGCAAAAAGCCCGCCGAAGCGGGCTTTTCTAAATATGGCTGGGGTGCCAGGATTCGAACCTGGGTATGCTGGTATCAGAAACCAGAGCCTTACCGCTTGGCGACACCCCAATTATGGTGGCTACGACGGGATTTGAACCTGTGACCCCATCATTATGAGTGATGTGCTCTAACCAGCTGAGCTACGTAGCCGATGTTACTTTTTACTTCTTTGATTTGCAAGCAGTTTGTTATGGCTGGGGTACCTGGATTCGAACCAGGGAATGCCGGTATCAAAAACCGGTGCCTTACCGCTTGGCGATACCCCACCTGCAAACAAATCTTATGTTGAAACCCCATTCCCGAAAGAATATGGCTGGGGTACCTGGATTCGAACCAGGGAATGCCGGTATCAAAAACCGGTGCCTTACCGCTTGGCGATACCCCATCAACATACTGCGCCGACGATGAAGAGAAATGGTGCGGGAGGCGAGACTTGAACTCGCACACCTTGCGGCGCCAGAACCTAAATCTGGTGCGTCTACCAATTTCGCCACTCCCGCAAATACAAAAAAGAGATGGTGGCTACGACGGGATTCGAACCTGTGACCCCATCATTATGAGTGATGTGCTCTAACCAGCTGAGCTACGTAGCCCTCTTTTTTTGCTTTGCCTTCATCGGCGTTGCGGGGCGCATTATGCGTATATGACCGATTTGCGTCAACAAGTTTTTTCCCGAAAAAGTGCCGGGAAGCGCCGTTTGTCTGGGTTGTGAACATTATGGCGATAAAATCGGCAATTCAGGCAGTTGGCAGGGGGGAAAGGCAACAAAAAGGCGGGCCAAAAGGCCCGCCTTGGGGAAAACGCCGCGCGATTATTTATAGGCGGCCTGGTGCACGCCGACGGCGCGGCCGGAAGGATCGTCCATCTTCTTGAACGATTCGTCCCATTCGATGGCCTTGGCGGACGAACAGGCGACGGACGGGCCGCCCGGCACGCATTCGGCGGCGCTCGGCAGCGGGAACAGCTCCTCGAAGATCTCGCGGTACAGGTAGCCTTCTTTCGAGGTCGGCGTGTTGTACGGGAAGCGGAAACGCGCGGTTTCGAGCTGTTGATCGCTGATTTGCTGCGCAGCGACTTCTTTTAGCGTGTCGATCCAGCTGTAGCCGACGCCGTCGGAGAACTGCTCTTTTTGGCGCCAGGCCACGCTGGCCGGCAAATAGGACTCGAAACATTCGCGGACGATGTGTTTTTCCATTTTGCCGTTGCCGCACATTTTATCTTTCGGGTTGATGCGCATCGCCACGTCGAGGAATTTCTTGTCCAGGAACGGCACGCGGGCCTCAACGCCCCAGGCGGACATCGCCTTGTTGGCGCGCGCGCAGTCGAACATATGCAGCGCCAGCAGCTTGCGCACGGTCTCTTCGTGGAATTCGCGGGCGTCCGGCGCCTTATGGAAGTAAAGGTAGCCGCCGAACACTTCGTCCGCGCCTTCGCCGGAGAGCACCATCTTGATGCCCATCGCCTTGATTTTGCGCGACATCAGGTACATCGGCGTCGAGGCGCGAATGGTGGTGACGTCATAGGTTTCGATGTGGTAAATCACGTCGCGGATGGCGTCCAGGCCTTCCTGGACGGTGAAGTGGATCTCATGGTGCACGGTGCCCAGATGGTTGGCGACCTCCTGCGCGGCGCGCAGATCCGGCGAGCCTTCCAGGCCGACGGCGAAGGAGTGCAGCTGCGGCCACCAGGCTTCGCTGCGTTCCTGATCTTCCACGCGGCGCGCGGCGTACTTCTTGGTGATCGCCGAGATGACTGAGGAATCCAGCCCGCCCGACAGCAGCACGCCGTAAGGCACGTCGGACATCAGGTGGCTTTTCACCGACTCTTCCAGCGCGGTGCGCAAGGCGGCGGCGTCGGTCACGTTGTCTTTGACGCTGTCGTAATCGAACCAGTCGCGGCGATAGTATTCGCGGATCTGGCCGTCCTGGCTCCACAGGTAGCTGCCAGCCGGGAATTCCTTGATGGTGCGGCACACCGGCACCAGCGCTTTCATTTCCGAAGCGACGTACAGGTTGCCGTGCTCGTCGTGGCCCATGTACAGCGGGATGATGCCCAGGTGATCGCGGCCGATCAGGTAAGCGTCTTTTTCGGTGTCATACAGGGCGAAGGCGAACATGCCTTGCAGATCGTCGAGGAAGTCCGGGCCTTTCTCCTGGTACAGCGCCAGGATCACTTCACAGTCGGACCCGGTCTGGAACGCGTAGCGGTCGCTCAGCTGTTGGCGCAGCGCCTGGTGGTTGTAAATTTCGCCGTTGACCGCCAGAACGTGGGTGTGCGCGGCGTTATACAGCGGTTGAGCGCCGTTGTTGACGTCGACGATCGACAGGCGTTCGTGGGCCAAAATGGCTTTGTCGCTGGCATAAACGCCGGACCAATCCGGGCCGCGGTGGCGCATCAGGCGCGACAGCTCCAGCGCTTTCTTACGCAGTTCAACGGGATCGGACTTCAGATCGAGCACACCGAAAATAGAACACATACAACTCTCCTAACGGGCTTTCATGACTGTGATGTTGTTTTTTACTGTTATGGGCAGCATTGCCGATTCATCAGCGATAACGCGGTTTTGCTGCGCTGTGGTTATGAAAATGCGCCTAAAGCTGCAGGTGATGCAAGCGTTTTAGCCATACGCTGAGAAATAGTTGTTTGCGTGGCTGCGATTTTTAACGGATTTTCAGTTATTGGCGGGAAAAATTGGCGATTATGCAATTTTTAGCGTGATGACGGGATTGCCGGCCGGTTTGGCCGGCAATCGATTAGCGATTAGGCGATGAGCTGCCACAGGGTGAAGGCGGCGTCCGGCGTCCAGCCGGCGTTGGAGGTGTGCGCCTGGATACAGGTGTATTTCTTGCCTTTATAACTCACCACGTCGCCGGCTTTGTAGCTGTGGTTGTTCTGCCACTCGGGCGCCCCCGGATCGGGTGGCGTGCCGTCGTTGGCGGTTTTAACCGCCAGCGCGCTGCTCGGCAGCGAGGTATTGCCCTGGCTGTCGGTGGCGGTAACGAAGTAGCTGTACTGGGTGGCCGGGGTCAGGCCGCTGTCGGCCAGCGACAGGCCGGCGGTCTGGCCGATCGGGGTGCCGTTGCGGTAGACGGTGTAACTGGCGATCGGTAAGGCGCCGGTGGCGGCGGCCCAGCTCAGCTTCAGCGAGGTGGCGCCCAGATCGGCGACCGTCAGCGCCGTTGGTGCATTAGGTTTTCCCGGCGGTGGGGTAACGCCGCCCTGAATCAGCGGCGCGTAGCGGGTTTTGAATTCCCAGTTGTAGGCCACGCCGGCTTTGCTCTTGCCGTTGTCCCAGTTGATTGACCAGGTCATCAGGCCCTTGATCGACAGGTTCTTGGCGTCGAGACGGGAGAAGGCGTTATACACCGCCTGTTTATCGATCACGTAGCCGGTGGCGGCGGCGTCGTTGTTGCTCGGCAGGCCGATGACGAATTTCGCCGCCGGGATCTTCGCATAGCCGCGGGTGCCGGTGACCAGGCTTTCCGTCAGGTAGTAGAGGAAGTCCTCTTTCATGGCGTCGTTATTCTGCGTGATCCAGGCATTGAGTTCATCCACCCAAATACCGTCGCCGCCCTGGTTATAATATTGCGGCGCGATAAAGTCGTAATAGCCTTCGAGGGCGTTAATATAATCCAGGTAGGTGCCGTTGGTGCGTAAATACGGGAATTCCGGCGCCATGCTGATAATAAAGTTTTTCCCCTGCGCGGCGTAATAGTCTTTTACTTTTTTCAATGCCGCAGGCAAGACGGTTTTATTATTGGCTGCGCCGATTGCCGCCTGTTCCAAATCGATATCCAGGCCGTCGAAGCCATAGACTTCCACCAGACGAATAATCTCGTCTTTCAGCTTATCTTCGTCGCCGGTTTTCAGCTCGATATGCGCGTCTGCGCCGCCGAGGGAGATCAGCACCGCGCGGCCCTGGCTGTTCAGCACGTCCACCTGGCGGCGGAACTCGGCATCGGACAGGTTGTAAGGCTTGAAGGTCGGGATGCCCTGGCCTTTCATAAAGGCGACGGCCACCACGTTGTACTCGGCGGGAATGTCGGTCAGGTTCATATTGGTGAACTGGCCCTGCTGATAGCCGTCACTGGCGCCGGCGGCCCAGTTGTGCCAGAAACCCATCAGGATCTTTTTATTGGCGATAGACGGCATAATGGCCGCGTCATCGGCAGCGACGGCATTAATAGTGTTATTTGTGCTCATGGTAGCCTCATTAATTAGGGGTAAGGGTTTTTCGCTCGCCGGCAATATCAGCTATTGGCGGGGCGTAACGTTATAATGAGGATTTTTAACGCAGGCAGGCTGAAACCTTTTACGGCCATGAACGAATTAAATTCAAACTGACGCTGAGGGAGAAGGAAATAATGGCGGCCGGGCGGCCGCCATGGCCGCATCAGAAGATGGTGATATCGGCGACGGAAGGGTAGACGTAGCTCGGGCGGAACGGCATGGTTTCGATGTCGCTCAGCGTGGAGACGCCGGACAGCACCAGCACGGTTTCCAGGCCGGCCTGGAAGCCCGCCAGAATGTCGGTGCGCAGGTTATCGCCGACGATCACCGTCTCTTCCGAGTGCGCCTGCATTTTGTTCAGTGCGGCGCGAATGATCCACGGGCTGGGCTTGCCGACGTAAAACGGCTTGCGGCCGGTGATCTTCTCAATGGGGGCGCACAGCGCGCCACAGGCCGGCGAGAAGCCGTGGCCGTGACTATCCGGGTTGGTGGCGATAAAGCGCGCGCCGTTGCTCACGAAGTAGGCGGCTTTATGCATCATGTCCCAGTTGTAAGAGCGGGTTTCACCGACGATCACGAAGTCCGGGTTGATGTCGGTGATGGTGAAACCGGCTTTGTACAGCTCATGGATCAGGGCGCCTTCGCCGACCACATAGGCTTTTTTGCCTTCCTGACGGCGCAGGAAATCGGCGGTGGCCATCGCCGAGGTGTAGAACGCGCTCTCCGGCACTTCCAGCCCGGCGGCGGCGAAGCGGTTCGCCAGATCCTGTGCGGTCTGTGATGGGTAGTTGGTCAGCACCACCAGCGGCATGCCTTGTTCCTGGATGCGCGCCAGGAACAGGTCGGCGCCGGGAACCGGCGTATTGTCATGCAGCAGCACGCCGTCGATATCGCATATAACGTTTTTGATTTTCATTTGTCGCTGTTTCTCATGATTACGGCAGGCGAAGGGTGACGATAACACGCCTGCCAGAAGCGGCGGATCAGCTTTCCAGCAATCGCTGCAAGAGCACGCCGTTGAGCATCGCGCGTTTGGCCAGGGCGAAAGCGCCGATCGCCGAGCGATGATTGAGTTCGGAGGTCACCACCGGCAGATTTTTGCGGAAGTCCTTCAGCACCTGGGTATTGATGCAGCTCTGGATCGCCGGCAGCAGCACCTTGTCCGCTTCGGTGATCTCACCGGCGATCACCACCTTCTGCGGATTGAACAGGTTGATGGCGATGGCCACCGCTTTGCCCAGATAGCGGCCTACGTGTTCGATCACTTCGCTGGCCAGCAGATCGCCGCGGTTGGCGGCCTTGCAGATGGCGTTGATGCCGCAGTCTTCCAGCGTCAGTTTGCTCGGGTAGCCCTGGCTCAGCAGCTGGCGCACGCGCTGTTCGATCGCGGCGTTGGCGGCCACGGTTTCCAGGCAGCCGAAGTTGCCGCAGTGGCAGCGTTCCCCCAACGGATCGATCTGGATATGGCCGATCTCGCCGACGTTGCCGTTGTTGCCGAGAAAAATCTGCCCGTTGACGATGATGCCGGCGCCGGTGCCGCGGTGCAGGCGCACCAGAATCGAGTCTTCGCAGTCGCGGGTGGCGCCGAAGTAGTGCTCCGCCAGCGCCAGGCTGCGGATGTCGTGGCCGACGAAGCTGGTGACGTTAAAGCGCTGCTGCAGGTTGTCCACCAGCGCCCAATTGCTGACGCTGATGTGCGGCATGTAGCGCACCACGCCCAGCGCCGGATCCACCAGGCCGGGCAGGATCACCGCGATGGCGATCAGCTCGCGCAGGCGGCGCTGGTTAGCGTCGATGAATTGGGCGATGGCGGCGAACAGCGCATTCTCCAGCGTTTCCTGAGTGCGTTCCGGCAGCGGATAGTGTTCTTCGCTGAGCGACTTGCCGCTCATGTCATACAGGGTGATGGTGGCGTCGTGGCGGCCGAGACGCACCGCGACGGTATGGAAATGACGGGTTTCCGACACGATGGAGATCGCGCGGCGGCCGCCGGTGGAGGCTTGCTGATCGACTTCTTTGATCAGCCCGCGCTCCAGCAGCTGGCGAGTAATTTTGGTGACGCTGGCGGGGGCGAGCTGGCTGAGTTCGGCAATCTGAATGCGCGAGATCGGGCCCTGCTGGTCGATCAGGCGGTAAACTGCCGCGCCGTTAAGTTGTTTGACTAAGTCAACGTTCCCTATTTGTGCTTGTCCGCCAGTGCTCATCAATAATTTTACTCGCTGTTCATTGAATTAAACCTCGTTACCGTTAACGAGCGTTTTGGTGATCTTGAAATCACGGGTGAAGGCGGTCAGGTTAGCCACCTTGCCGGCTTCGAGGGTGCCCAGACGGTGATCGACGCCGATGGCGCGCGCCGGATACAGCGTCGCCATGCGCAGCGCTTCGTCCAGCGCGATGCCGATATGCTCGACGCTGTTTCGCACCGCTTCGATCATGGTCAGCGCGGAACCGCTCAGGGTGCCGTTCTCATCCACGCACAGCCCATCCCGATAGTATATTGTTTTACCGGCGAAAATAAATTGGTCAATATCTGCACCCGCCGGCGCGGTGGCATCGGTGACCAAGACCAATTTATCACCTTTCAGGCGTTTGGCGTTACGGATACTCGCCCAGGCCACGTGATGGCCGTCGGCGATGATGCCGGTATAGACCTCCGGCGTATCGAAGATTGCCCCCATCAGCCCCGGTTCGCGGCCGGTGATATAAGGCATGGCGTTGTACAGGTGGGTGGCGAAGCTGATGCCGGCGGCGAAACCGGTGCGAGCCTGATCGTAGGTGGCGTTCGAGTGGCCGGCGGAGACCACGATGCCGGCCTCGGTCAGCTGCTTGATAAAGTGCGGTTCAACCATTTCCGGCGCCAGCGTCACCTTGGTGATCACGTCGGCGTTGGCGCACAGGTAATCGATCATTTCCTGGGTCGGCTTGCGAATGAACGCCGGATTGTGGGTGCCTTTTTTCACCGGGCTGAGGTATGGCCCTTCCAAGTGCAGGCCCAACGCCTGGTTTTGGTGCTTTTTCAGATAAGCGCGCATCACGTCGACGCTGTGCTTCATGAATTCGTCGCTGCTGGTGATCAGCGTCGGCAGATAGCTGGTGCAGCCGGATTTCTCGTTGGCGCGCTGCATGATCTCCAGCGTTTCTTCCGAGATCGCTTCCAGCGAATCGTTGAACTGTACGCCGCCGCAGCCGTTCAGCTGCACGTCGATAAGCCCGGGGGCCAGGATGGCGCCACCCAGGTCGCGCGTTTCGATGCCGGCGGGCAATTCAGCCGCCGGGCAGACTTTCTCGATCAGCCCATCAGCGATAATGACTGCATGGTCATCAAGTACGTCGTGGCCGGTATAGATTCGGCCGTGGGTTAAAGCGAACATCGTAGCCCCCTGCAAAGATTAAAGACTTTTAACGCTTTCCGCTTCTAACTCGCGGAAATATTTGACAGTTTTGACTTTCAGCTCCATGGTGGCCGGTTCGTCGCACACCACTACCGCTTTGGCGTGCAGCTGCAGACAGCTGATGGTCCACATGTGGTTGATATTGCCTTCCACTGCGGCTTCCAGCGCCTGCGCCTTGGCGTGGCCGGTGACCAGGATCATTACTTCTTCCGCGTCCAGCAGCGTGCCCACGCCGACGGTCAGCGCATATTTCGGCACCAGGCTGACGTCGCCGCCGAAGAAGCGCGAGTTGGCGATGCGGGTGTCTTCGGTCAGCGTTTTGATGCGGGTGCGCGAAGCCAGGGACGAAGCCGGCTCGTTGAACGCGATATGGCCGTCGATGCCCACGCCGCCCATGAACAGGTTAATTTTGCCGTAAGACTTGATCTTCTCTTCGTACTGGCGGCACTCGGCGTCGACATCCGCGGCGTTGCCGTTCAGCAGGTTGATATTTTCGCGAGGGATATCAACGTGATCAAAGAAGTTGCGGTACATGAAGGTGTGATAGCTTTCCGGGTGTTCCTGCGGCAGGCCAACGTACTCGTCCATGTTGAAAGTCACAACATGCTTAAAGCTTACTTCACCTGCTTTGTGCATCGCAATCAGATGTTTGTAGGCTTCCAGCGGCGTGCCGCCGGTGGGCAGGCCGAGAACAAACGGGCGCTCTGCGGTTGGCTTGAATGCGTTGATGCGTTGAACGATATGACGCGCGGCCCATTTGCCGACTTGTGCGGTATCTTTCAGTGGGATAAGTCTCATCTAACACCTCTTGGGATAAGTAAACTAAAGCTATACTGTACGGGCCTGCGGGAGTCGTAAGCGTAACCCAGCTTTATGATTCTCGCGTGAATCGTCCGTCCGGTTGATTTTTTGAATGATAAAATAAGTTTTGTGTGATGGCCAGCAATCTGGGAGGTAAAGACTACTTTTTGGTGATATTTATCACAAAAAGGGAGGTTTTAATTTGCGATACAAAATAAATTTTTTACACTCGGCATGAGTGATACGTGCCAAGCGCTGTTTCTAAAAAGGTAGTGAGAGCTCCAAATAAACTACTAATAGGGTCCGTCCGCGGACAACATAGGGGGAAAAGGTGAACATTCTTAGTTATTTGCAAAAGGTGGGACGGGCGCTGATGGTGCCGGTCGCCACGCTGCCCGCCGCCGCCATCTTGATGGGCGTCGGGTACTGGATTGACCCTGTTGGTTGGGGCGGCGACAACGCGCTCGCCGCTTTCTTCATTAAATCCGGCTCCGCTATCATCGACAACATGTCGGTGCTGTTCGCTATCGGCGTGGCCTACGGCATGTCCAAAGACAAGGACGGCGCCGCCGCGTTGACCGGCTTCGTCGGCTTCCTGGTGCTGACCACCCTCTGTTCGCCGGCCGCCGTGTCGATGATTCAGAAGATCCCGCTCGATCAGGTGCCCGCCGCGTTCGGCAAGATCCAGAACCAGTTCGTCGGTATTCTGGTGGGCATCATCTCCGCCGAAGTGTACAACCGCTTCAGCGGCGTCGAGCTGCCCAAGGCGCTGTCGTTCTTCAGCGGCCGCCGTTTGGTGCCGATCCTCATTTCCTTCCTGATGATCCTGGTGGCTTTCATCCTGATGTACATTTGGCCGGTGATCTTCAACGGTCTGGTGAACTTCGGTGAACACATTCAGAAAATGGGCTCGGTCGGCGCGGGCATCTACGCCTTCTTCAACCGCCTGCTGATCCCGGTCGGCCTGCACCACGCGCTGAACTCGGTGTTCTGGTTCGACGTGGCCGGCATCAACGATATTCCTAACTTCCTTGGCGGCCAGCAGTCGATCGAAGCCGGTAAAGCGGTTGTCGGCATCACCGGCCGTTATCAGGCGGGCTTCTTCCCGATCATGATGTTCGGTCTGCCGGGGGCGGCGCTGGCCATTTACCACTGCGCGCGTCCTGAGAACAAAGCCAAAGTGGCGGGCATCATGCTGGCGGCCGCTTTCGCCGCCTTCTTTACCGGTATTACCGAACCGCTGGAATTCTCCTTCATGTTCGTGGCGCCGGTGCTGTACGTGATCCACGCCGTGCTGACCGGTATCTCGGTGTTCATCGCCGCCAGCATGCATTGGATCGCCGGTTTCGGCTTCAGCGCCGGCCTGGTGGATATGGTGCTGTCGTCTCGCAACCCGCTGGCGACCCACTGGTACATGCTGATCCCGCAAGGCCTGGTGTTCTTCGTCATCTACTACGTTGTGTTCCGCTTCACCATCAAAAAATTCAACCTGATGACCCCGGGCCGCGAGCTGGCGGTTGCCGGTGACGAAACCGACGGCTACGACGTCAACGTCGACAGCAACGCCGGTAAAGACGAGAACGAAACCACCACCCTGGCTCGTCGTTACGTCGGCGCGATCGGCGGTTCCGACAACCTGACCGGCATCGACGCCTGCATCACCCGCCTGCGTTTGAACGTGAAAGACTCCGCGCTGGTGAACGACGCATTGGCGAAACGCCTCGGCGCGTCGGGCGTTATCCGCCTGAACAAGCAGAGCGTGCAAGTGATCGTCGGCACCCGTGCCGAACTTATCGCCAGCGCAATGCGCAACGTGATTGCGGCCGGCCCTGTAGCGGCAGCGGTGGCCCCGGCGGCGGCGCCTGCCGCGGAAGCTAAACCGCAGGCGGTGCCGAACGCGCCGAAAGCCGCGTTTGAAACGCTGCTGGCGCCGGTGACCGGCGAAGTGGTGGCGCTCGAACAGGTGCCGGACGAAGCTTTCGCCAGCAAGGCGGTAGGCGACGGCCTGGCGATTCGCCCGACCGACAAGATCGTGGTGGCGCCGGCTGACGGCACCGTGGTGAAAATCTTCAATACCAACCACGCATTCTGCCTGGAAACCGACAAGGGCGCCGAGATCGTGGTGCACATGGGGATCGACACCGTCGCGCTGGAAGGCCAGGGCTTCAAACGCCTGGTGGAAGAGGGCGCGGAAGTGAAAGCCGGTCAACCGATTCTGGAACTGGATCTGGATTACCTGAATGCCAATGCGCGTTCGATGATAAGCCCGGTGGTAGTCAGCAACTCTGACGAGTACGCCGGCCTGGCGGCGCTGGCCAGCGGCTCTGTAGTCGCCGGTCAGACCAAGCTGTATGAGATCCAGAAATAAGGCTGTTTTTACCTGAGTAGTGCCTGGGGCCGAACACGCATCATGGCGGAGTTTGCCCCGACTTGGCGGGAAGAGAGCGATCTCTTCCCGCTTTTTTTATCCCGTTTCGCCCCACGGCGGTGCGCTGCGCGCCGATGGTGCAACGCGCCGCATTTTTCATGAAACAAACGGTTGTTTCCAGACGTGGCTTGTTGGATCATAGGCGGTTATGTGTAGCGCTTTGCATTGAGGAACAGTGAAATGAGTGAGGCTGAAGCCCGCCCAACCAATTTTATCCGTCAGATCGTCGATGAAGATCTGGCGTCGGGGAAACACACGTCGGTACATACCCGTTTCCCGCCGGAGCCTAACGGCTATCTGCATATCGGCCACGCCAAGTCCATCTGCCTGAACTTCGGCATCGCCAAGGACTATCAGGGCCAGTGCAACCTGCGTTTCGACGACACCAACCCGGTGAAAGAAGACATCGAGTTCGTCGAGTCTATCAAGCACGACGTGGAGTGGCTGGGCTTTGAGTGGAGCGGCAACGTTCGTTACTCCTCAGACTATTTCGATCAGCTGCACCAGTATGCGGTGGAGCTTATCAGCAAAGGGCTGGCCTACGTCGACGAACTGTCGCCGGAGCAGATCCGCGAATACCGCGGCACCCTGACTGCGCCGGGCAAAGACAGCCCGTACCGCGGTCGCAGCGTGGAAGAGAACCTGGCGCTGTTCGAGAAGATGCGCAACGGCGAGTTCGCCGAGGGCGCCGCCTGCCTGCGCGCCAAGATCGATATGGCTTCGCCGTTTATCGTGATGCGCGATCCGGTGCTGTACCGCATCAAGTTCGCCGAACACCACCAGACCGGCAATAAATGGTGCATCTACCCGATGTACGATTTCACCCACTGCATTTCCGATGCGCTGGAAGGGATCACCCATTCGCTGTGCACCCTGGAATTCCAGGATAACCGCCGTCTGTATGATTGGGTGCTGGATAACATCACCATTCCTTGCCACCCGCGCCAGTACGAGTTTTCGCGTCTCAACCTCGAATACGCCATCATGTCGAAGCGCAAGCTGCATCAGCTGGTGGCCGAGAAGATCGTCGAAGGTTGGGATGATCCGCGCATGCCGACCGTCTCCGGTCTGCGCCGCCGCGGTTATACTGCCGCCTCGATCCGCGAGTTCTGCCTGCGCATCGGCGTAACCAAGCAAGACAACAACGTCGAAATGGTGGCGCTGGAATCCTGCATCCGCGACGATCTGAACGAGAACGCGCCGCGCGCCATGGCGGTGCTGGATCCGGTGAAAATCGTCATCGAGAACATGGGCGATGCGGTGGAAATGGTCAGCATGCCTAACCACCCTAACAAGCCGGAAATGGGCCACCGCGATGTGCCGTTCAGCCGTGAGATCTATATCGATCGCGCCGACTTCCGCGAAGAAGCCAACAAGCAGTACAAGCGTCTGGTGTTGGGTAAGGAAGTGCGTCTGCGCAACGCGTACGTGATCAAGGCCGAGCGCGTCGAGAAAGATGAAGCCGGCGAGATCACCACCATCTTCTGCAGCTACGATGCGGAAACGCTGAGCAAAGATCCTGCCGACGGCCGCAAGGTGAAGGGCGTGATCCACTGGGTGTCTGCGGCGCACGCGCTGCCGGCGGAAATTCGCCTGTACGATCGCCTGTTCAGCGTGCCTAACCCGGGCGCGGCGGAGGACTTCCTCTCCACCATTAACCCGGAATCGCTGGTGATCAAGCACGGTTTCGTTGAGCCGAGTCTGGCGGCCGCACAGCCGGAGAAAGCCTATCAGTTCGAGCGTGAAGGCTACTTCTGCGCCGACAGCCATTACTCTTCGGCTGAGCACCTGGTGTTTAACCGCACCGTCGGTCTGCGTGACACCTGGGCGAAAATCGAAGGCTAATCTTAATCGCCTCGAAAATTAATGTATCAGCGCGGCTCAGGCCGCGCTTTTTTATGCCTGCTATTGAGTAAATCATCTATTCCCGCCACGTTTTTCCGGGCTGCGTTTAATTAACTGCGGTGCGTTAATCAATAAGTTTTCTTAATTGGGCTTAGTAGTCTTAATCTTTACTTATATATTCGTGGTGCGAATTAATTTCATTTAGAGAGCGCTCTCAAATTTTATCTCCTGACTGACGGATTTAGTCAGGCTGAAACCATTAATCGTCTCTGGTTGACCTGGTATCCGTATTTATTCTGATTTAATTGAATTTTTTATTCGACACCTTCCATGAGTGCCAGCGTAACAAATTATCACCGATATGTGCTCCTTGTCATACTTTGACAAATCTTCCGCATTTTTCATTTGATAATTCGCGTCGCGAAAAATAGTCTGTCTGTAGCAATTAGTGCTGTGGGAATAACATCTCGTCGGCAATATTTTTACCCGTTCGGGTTTTTTATTGGCAGTCGTGCAGGGCAGTGGTGAACACAGGCGGCTGCAACTTTTAAGTTAAGTCAAAGAGGAATTTCAATATGGGTACGCACGGTGCTCAGCGTAAAACGCTGGCGCTCGCAGTCGCGGGCGCGCTGTTGGGAACAGGGTTTGCCATGGCGCCTGAGGCGAAAGCCGCAGGGTTTATCGAGGATTCCACGCTGACCGGCGGCATTTATTACTGGCAACGTGAGCGTGACCGTAAAGATCTCAATCCGGACAGCAAGGATTACAATCAATACACCACCAACCTGTCCCACTCTACCG
Organism: Serratia ureilytica; assembly: GCF_017309605.1. Classification (NCBI taxonomy): domain Bacteria; kingdom Pseudomonadati; phylum Pseudomonadota; class Gammaproteobacteria; order Enterobacterales; family Yersiniaceae; genus Serratia; species Serratia ureilytica. Next base: position 3,783,058 of record NZ_CP071320.1, on the reverse strand, counting down.
CCAACCTGAGCCTGGATTTCGCGTCGGGCTACGCCTGGGACATGTTCGGTCTGGATGTCGGCACTTTTACCGCCATCGAACTGGCTGAATCCAGCGCCAGCGGTCACCCGAACGAAATCGCGTTCTCCTCGAAGAACCGTACCTACGACGAAGACTACTCCGGTGATAAAGGGGGTATCAGCCTGTACAAAGCCGCCGCCAAATTCAAATACGGCCCGGTCTGGGCGCGCGCCGGCTATATTCAGCCGAGCGGCCAAACCCTGCTGGCGCCGCACTGGAGCTTTATGCCGGGCACTTATCAGGGGGCTGAAGCCGGCGCCAAGTTCGACTACGGCGATGCCGGCGCGTTGAGCTTCTCCTACATGTGGGCCGACAAATACAAAGCGCCGTGGCATATCGAGATGGACGACTTCCGCCAGAACGATAAGAAAACCCGCGTCTCCTACCTGCACTCGCTGGGCGCCAAGTACGATTTCAAAAACGATCTGGTGCTGGAAGCCGCTTACGGCCAGGCCCAGGGGTACGTGAATCAGTACTTCACCAAGGCGTCTTACAAATTCGATCTGCTGGGCAACCCGCTGACCACCAGTTACCAGTTCTATGGCGCGGAAGACCGCATCAGCAACAAGAACGATCCGAACAGCATCTATGACGGCCTGGCCTGGCTGCAGGCGTTGACCTTCGGTTACACCACCGGCCAGTTCAACTGGCGTCTGGAAGGCACCATGGTCAAGGCGGAAGGCAATCAGGGCTTCTTCCTGCAACGTATGACCCCGACCTACGCCTCGTCAAACGGTCGCCTGGACGTGTGGTGGGATAACCGCTCCGACTTTAACGCCAACGGCGAAAAAGCGGTGTATGCCGGCGTGATGTATGACCTCAGCAACTGGAACCTGCCGGGCATGGCGGTCGGCGGCTCTTACGTTTACGCGTGGGACGCCAAGCCGAGCACCAACCCGATCTACGATCAGAGCCAGCGCCTGAAAGAGAGCGCCTGGAGTCTGGACGCGATGTACACCATCCAGGAAGGGCGAGCCAAGGGCACGCTGCTCAAGCTGCATTACACCCAGTATGACAACCACACCAACATCCCGAGCTGGGGCGGCGGTTACGGCAACATCTTCCAGGACGAGAAAGACGTCAAGTTCATGGTCATCGCGCCATTCACCATCTTCTGATGCGTTCCCCGGCCTTGCCGCCGGGGCAGTTAAGGGAATATCAACGATGAAAAAAATCATGCTGATGTTGGCGGCCGCTGCGGCCCTGAGCGCCTGTGCGCAACCCGCCGCGCCGCCGGAAGACGCCAGGTTGAAACAGGCTTACAGCGCCTGCATCAATACCGCGGAAGGCTCGCCGGAGCGTCTGCAGCCGTGCAAGGCGGTACTGAACGTGCTGAAACAACAGAAACAGCACCAGCAGTTCGCCGCGCAGGAAACGGTACGGGTGATGGATTATCAGAACTGCATTATGGCGGTTCACAGCGGCAACGGTCAGGCTTACGACGCCAAGTGCGGCAAGCTGTGGCAAGAAATTCGCGATAACAATAATTAAGAAGGACGAGAAGATGAACGCATTCAAACTGAGCGCACTGGCCGCCTTGACGGCAACGATGGGATTCCTGGGCGGCATGGGGAGCGCCATGGCCGATCAACAGCTGGTGGATCAGCTGAGCCAACTGAAGCTGAACGTGAAAATGTTGGATAACCGCGCCGGGGAAAACGGCGTGGATTGCGCGGCGCTGGGCGCCGACTGGGCCTCATGCAACCGGGTGTTGTTCACCCTGAGCAACGACGGGCAGGCGATCGACGGCAAAGACTGGATCATTTATTTCCACAGCCCGCGCCAGACTCTGCGGGTAGACAACGATCAGTTCAAGATCGCTCACCTCACCGGCGATCTGTACAAGCTGGAGCCGACCGCCAAATTCAGCGGTTTCCCGGCCGGTAAGGCGGTGGAAATCCCGGTGGTCGCCGAATATTGGCAGTTGTTCAGAAACGACTTCCTGCCCCGCTGGTATGCCACTTCCGGCGACGCCAAGCCGAAAATGCTGGCGAATACCGACACCGAAAATCTGGATCAGTTTGTGGCGCCGTTTACCGGCGATCAGTGGAAGCGCACCAAGGACGACAAAAATATTTTGATGACGCCGGCTTCGCGTTTTGTCAGCAACGCCGATCTGCAGACGCTGCCCGCCGGCGCGCTGCGCGGCCAGATTGTGCCGACGCCGATGCAGGTGAAAGTGCACGAGCAGGACGCCGATCTGCGCAAAGGGGTATCGCCGGATCTGAGCACGTTGGTCAAGCCGGCGGCGGATGTCGTCAACCAGCGCTTCGCGCTGCTGGGCGTGCCGGTTCAGGCCAACGGTTACCCGATCAAGACCGACATCCAGCCGGGCAAGTTTAAAGGCGCGATGGCGGTGCCGGGCGCTTATGAGCTGAAGATCGGCAAGAAAGAGGCGCGGGTGATCGGCTTCGATCAGGCCGGGGTGTTCTACGGGTTGCAGTCTATCCTGTCGTTAGTGCCGACCGACGGCAGCGGCAAGATCGCCACGCTCGACGCCAGCGATGCGCCGCGCTTCCAGTATCGCGGCATTTTCCTCGACGTGGCGCGCAACTTCCATAAGAAGGATGCGGTGCTGCGCCTGCTGGATCAGATGGCGGCTTACAAGCTCAACAAATTCCACTTCCACCTGAGCGATGACGAAGGTTGGCGAATCGAAATTCCCGGCTTGCCTGAGTTGACGGAAGTCGGCGGCCAGCGCTGCCACGATCTGAGCGAAACCACCTGCCTGCTGCCGCAGTACGGCCAGGGGCCGGATGTCTACGGCGGTTTCTTCACTCGTCAGGACTACATCGACATCATCAAATACGCCCAGGCGCGCCAGATTGAGGTGATCCCGGAGATCGACATGCCGGCGCACGCCCGCGCGGCGGTGGTCTCGATGGAAGCGCGCTACAAGAAACTGCATGCCGCCGGCAAAGAGCAGGAGGCCAACGAGTTCCGCCTGGTGGATCCGACCGATACCTCCAATACCACCTCCGTGCAGTTCTTTAACCGTCAGAGTTACCTGAACCCGTGCCTGGATTCCTCCCAGCGCTTTGTCGACAAGGTGATTGGCGAGATTGCCCAGATGCATAAAGAAGCCGGCCAGCCGATTAAGACCTGGCACTTTGGCGGCGACGAAGCGAAAAACATCCGCCTGGGCGCCGGCTACACCGACAAGGCGAAACCGGAACCGGGTAAAGGCATCATTGACCAGAGCAATGAAGACAAGCCGTGGGCCAAGTCTCAGGTGTGCCAGGTGATGATCAAAGAGGGCAAAGTGGCCGACATGGAGCACCTGCCGAGCTACTTCGGCCAAGAGGTCAGCAAGCTGGTGAAGGCGCACGGCATCGACAGAATGCAGGCCTGGCAAGACGGCCTGAAAGACGCCGAGAGTTCGAAGGCGTTCGCCACCTCGCGCGTGGGGGTCAACTTCTGGGACACCCTGTACTGGGGCGGTTTCGACAGCGTCAACGACTGGGCCAACAAAGGGTATGAAGTGGTGGTCTCCAACCCGGACTACGTCTATATGGACTTCCCTTACGAGGTGAACCCGGACGAGCGCGGTTACTACTGGGGCACCCGCTTCAGCGACGAGCGCAAGGTGTTCAGCTTCGCGCCGGACAACATGCCGCAGAACGCGGAAACCTCGGTTGACCGAGACGGCAACCACTTCAACGCCAAGAGCGACAAGCCGTGGCCGGGGGCATATGGACTTTCCGCTCAGCTGTGGAGCGAAACCCAGCGCACCGACCCGCAGATGGAATACATGATCTTCCCACGCGCGCTGTCGGTGGCGGAGCGCGCCTGGCATCGCGCCGGTTGGGAGCAGGACTATCGCGCCGGCCGCGAATACAAAGGCGGGGAAACCCACTTTGTCGATACCAAGACGCTGGAGAAAGATTGGCTGCGCTTCGCCAATATTCTGGGCCAGCGTGAACTGGCCAAGCTGGACAAAGGCGGCGTGGCTTATCGTCTGCCGGTGCCGGGCGCTCGCGTGGCGGGCGGCAAGCTGGAGGCGAATATCGCGCTGCCGGGGTTGGGCATCGAGTACTCCACCGACGGCGGTAAGCAGTGGCAGCGCTATGATGCCAAGGCTAAACCTGCGGTCTCCGGCGAAGTACAGGTGCGCTCGGTCAGCCCGGACGGCAAACGCTACAGCCGCGCCGAAAAGGTCTAAGAAGGGCGGTGCGGCCCGCAGTTTTGGCGGCGGGCCGCATCATAACGAAGGGGGAATGCGTTCGCCCGCGCGTGTCGGCGCAGGGCGGACGTTGTAGTGAGAGTAGTACGTGGAGTCGCTGTGCCGCTGCAATTGTGGTATTTCATGACATGATTTTCCCCGGCTGGTCCGGGGATTTTTTTTCCCGTTGTACGGCGGGCATAAAAAAACCGCCTCAAGGTGAGGCGGTTTTTCATAGCCGGTCAGGGCTTATTTCTTGTCGTGCAGCGTTTCGTCTTCGCGACAGTCGCCGGTTTCACAGTGGCCGTACAGGTACAGACTGTGGTTGGTGAGCTTGATGCCGTGCTGCTTGGCGATGTCACGCTGGCGCACTTCGATGGATTCGTCGCTGAATTCGATCACTTTGCCGCAATCCAGGCAAATCAGGTGATCGTGGTGATGCTGTTGGGTCAGCTCGAACACGGACTTGCCGCCTTCGAAATTGTGACGTGTCACAATGCCCGCATCGTCAAACTGGTTCAGTACGCGATAAACCGTCGCCAGCCCGATCTCTTCGCCCATATCAATCAGTTTTTTGTACAAATCTTCCGCACTGACGTGATGGCATTCCGGATTTTGCAGTACTTCCAGGATTTTGAGTCGCGGAAGCGTGACTTTTAAGCCGGCCTTCTTCAATGCGATGTTGTTGTCGGTCATGCGAATTCAGTCCTGTTACTATGCTAATCAAGTTGAGGCGTACTCGCCTGTGGCATCGGTCGGCACAAAGAGTTAATGCGTCTCATTATAGAACCGGTTGTACTAAATGGAAACCGCCGGTTGTTAACAAAGATATAATTGCACTATTGCATGTTTTGCATGCAACGCCTTGATGGATGGGATAAACCGATATCTCAGTCTACCGTGACGGGGTGGGAAGTTACAAATCTGTAGCTTCTATCGCAGCAATCCCTGTTGCCGATGACGGCCCTGTCGGCACACTATGCACTTTACAGGGCCTTTGTTCAACCTTTCGCCAGTCCCGGCGTTTAGCCGACGATATCGGCCAGGCTCAGCTCTTCGACGATTTGTTTGACCCAGGCGTCCACGCGCTCGTTGGTCAGCTCAGGCTGACGGTCTTCGTCGATCGCCAGACCGATGAAGTGGTTGTCGTCCGCCAGGCCTTTGGAGGCCTCGAAGTGGTAGCCTTTGGTCGGCCAGTGGCCCACGATGGCCGCGCCACGCGGTTCGATGATGTCGCGGATGGTGCCCATCGCGTCACAGAAGTATTCCGCGTAGTCTTCCTGGTCGCCGCAGCCGAACAGCGCCACCAGTTTGCCGTTGAAGTCGACTTCTTCCAGCGTCGGGAAGAAATCATCCCAGTCACACTGCGCTTCACCGTAGTACCAGGTCGGGATGCCCAGCAGCAGGATATCGAACCCTTCCAGGTCTTCTTTGCTGCTTTTAGCGATGTCATGCACTTCAGAGACGTCGTCGCCAAACTGTTTCTGGAGAATTTTCTGGATCATTTTGGCAATGTTTTCGGTATTGCCAGTGTCGCTGCCAAAGAAAATGCCTACAGTAGCCATATCGCGTATAACCTTTAAATTCAAGTAATTGCATTACTCGATGCCAGCACTGCCGCCGCTGACGCCGATTAAAATGATGCCATGACAAGAGCCTTTCGCCACGGGGGCGGGCGCCGACAGGCGCAGTCTCTTGCCGGTAAATGCGTATCATGCCAGAAAGTGGCGCCGGGGTTTTATCGCATTTATGCGATGCCGGAGAATGAAGAAAAGCGTGGTCGATCCGGCGTTGTCCTTAACGCCGCGCCGCGCGTGCGGCCGAAGAGATCAATGTTCCGGCTGTTCTTCCGCCAGTTGCGCCAACAGCATCTGCTCGATGAGTTCGCTGCGGCTAATGTTGCGCTGTTCCGCCAGTTTGTTCAGGGCGTCCACCGCATCCGCGTTGATTTTCAGCTCTACGCGCCGCAATCCACGCACTTTATCGCGCCGTAACTGATTGCGCTTATTGATTCTAAGCTGTTCATCGCGGGAAAGCGGGTTGGTTTTCGGGCGCCCCGGACGGCGTTCATCTGCGAACAGATCCAGCGTCGTGCGATCCGTTTGTTCTTTTGCCATAGGTAGCGGTACTGCAAGGGAGTTTGCATCAAAAAGCGCTCGCACGCTTCCGGAGGCATCGGTTAACACACTTCGGGCCAATAAACCCTAACCCAAATTCACCCCCGACCCGGCGTTCGCGAACGCGCTGGCGCGGCGGCAAAATTATAGCGCGCCATATTACCCCAGCAGATGGAGCGGCGACAATGCCTAACTGCGGGCTAAACGCGCTAAGCCGTTATCTTTAGCGCGTTTTTTCACCAGGTGAGCGTATTTTTCAGGCTTCGTCGAGGAAACGGTGGATGGCGCGCAGCACCGCCTCCGGTTTTTCGGCGTGCACCCAATGGCCGGTGCCGGCAACGACGTGCGCGCGGGCCTGCGGGAACTGGCGGGCGATGTCCGCACGGTAGCTGTCCTGCACGTACGGCGACAGGCCGCCGCGAATGAACAGGGTCGGGTGCGGCCAGGCCGGCACGTCCTGCCAGCCGGTGATGTCATCATAGCGTTCAATCAGCACCGGCAGGTTGAAGCGCCATTCGCCGTTATGGAAGGATTTCAGCAGGAACTGGATGACGCCTTCTTCCTGCAGGTAATCACGCATCAGCTGGGCGGCGGCCTGGCGCTGGGTGATGCCGGCGGCGCTGACGGCCTTCAGGGCGGCGAAAATCTCGTCGTGACGTCGGGTCTGGTAATTCACCGGCGCGACGTCGATGACGATCAGCTTGGCGACGCGCTCGGGCGCGATGGCGGTCAGCGCCATCGCCGCTTTGCCGCCCATCGAATGGCCGATGACGATCGCTTTCTCAAGCCGCAGTTCGTCGAGCAGCTCCAGCAGATCCTGCGCCATCGCGGGGTAGTTCATCTCGTCGGCGCGCGGGGAGAGGCCGTGGTTGCGCAGATCGACCTTAATTACGCTGTGACGCTGATGCAGATCGCGCGCCAGCACGCCCAGGTTGTCCAGATTGCCGAACAGCCCGTGGATCAGCAGCACCGGCAGCGCGTCTGACTCGGCGGCCAGCAGTTGATAATGTAATTTCATGGCGAAGTTCATACTGAGAGAGATTCAGATTAGGGTATCATGATTGAATCGCACGATGAATCATGCGGAATTTTCGCGGCGCGGGCTTGGCAGTGCCGGCTATAGGTATTAGTCTGCATTTGCCGTCCGGAGGCACATTGTTGTGTTCGCCCCAGCGCTTTTAACCTTATAATCCCATGGCTTGAATGCAGGATCTGGCTTCAGGTTCTAAGTAGAAAAAACAGTATTGGATAAAGATGAAAACTATTGAAGTCGACGAAGAGCTTTACCGTTATATTGCCAGCCACACGCAACACATCGGTGAAAGCGCGTCCGATATTTTACGCCGCATGTTGAAATTCACCGCCGGTCAGCCGGTGCGCGCGTTGCCTGCCGCCAGTGCGTCGCCGTCCGTCGAAGCGGAAAAAGCGGCGCCGGTTCAGCGCCCGCGCGATCGCGTACGCGCCGTGCGTGAACTGCTGCTGTCGGATGAATACGCCGAGCAGAACAAAGCGGTCAACCGTTTCATGCTGGTGCTGTCCACGCTGTACACCCTCGATGCCGCCGGTTTTGCCGCCGCCACCGAGGCGTTGACCGGCCGTACCCGCACCTATTTCGCCGGCGATCAGCAGACCCTGCTGGCCAACGGCACGCATACCAAGCCGAAGCATGTGCCGGGCACCCCTTACTGGGTGATCACCAATACCAATACCGGCCGCAAACGCAGCATGATCGAACACATCATGCAGGCGATGCAGTTCCCGGCGGAACTGATCGAGAAAGTTTGCGGTACCGTCTAATTTAGCGAACAGCCCGTCATGATGGCCGTGCGCGACGTATTTGCCCGGTCACCGACAGGGATGAGGGAGATATGTCGATGGCGAATAATCCACGTGCCGGGCAGCCCGCCCGTCAAAGCGATCTGATCAACGTAGCCCAGCTGACGTCGCAGTACTATGTGCTGCAACCGGAAGCCGGCAATGCCGCACATGCGGTGAAGTTTGGCACCTCCGGCCACCGCGGCAGCGCGCAGCGCCACAGCTTCAACGAAGCGCACATCCTCGCCATCGCTCAGGCGATCGCCGAAGTTCGTCATCAGCAGGGCACCACCGGCCCGTGCTACGTGGGCAAAGACACCCATGCGCTGTCCGAGCCGGCCTTTATTTCCGTGCTGGAAGTGCTGACCGCCAACGGCGTCGATGTGATCGTGCAGGAAAACAACGGCTTCACGCCAACGCCGGCGGTATCGCACGCCATTTTGTGCCACAACCGCCACGGCGGTGCCCAGGCCGACGGCATCGTCATTACGCCGTCCCACAACCCGCCGGAAGACGGCGGCATCAAATACAATCCGCCGAACGGCGGCCCGGCTGACACCAACCTGACGTCAGTGATCGAAAAGCGCGCCAACGAACTGCTGGCGCAGCAGCTGAAAGGCGTGCAGCGTCAGTCGCTGGACAAGGCCTGGAACAGCGGCCACCTGCACGCCAAAGATCTGGTGCAGCCTTACGTCGAAGGGCTGGTGGAGGTGGTCGACATGCCGGCCATCCAACGCGCCGGCCTGAAGCTGGGCGTGGATCCGCTCGGCGGTTCCGGCATCGCCTATTGGCAGCGGGTGGCGGAACACTACAAGCTGGATCTGACGCTGGTGAACGATTCCATCGATCAGACGTTCCGCTTTATGCACCTGGATCACGACGGCATCATCCGCATGGACTGCTCGTCGGAGTCGGCGATGGCCGGCCTGCTGGCGCTGCGCGACAAATTCGATTTGGCGTTCGCCAACGATCCGGATTACGACCGCCATGGCATCGTCACGCCGAAGGGTCTGATGAACCCGAACCACTATCTGGCGGTAGCCATCAACTACCTGTTCCAGCATCGCCCGCAGTGGGGCGCCGATGTTGCGGTAGGTAAAACGCTGGTGTCCAGCGCGATGATCGATCGCGTGGTGGCCGATCTGGGCCGCAAGCTGGTGGAAGTGCCGGTCGGCTTCAAGTGGTTCGTGGACGGTCTGTTCGACGGCAGCCTGGGCTTTGGCGGCGAAGAGAGCGCCGGGGCCTCGTTCCTGCGCTTCAACGGCCAGCCGTGGTCGACCGACAAAGACGGCATCATCATGTGCCTGCTGGCGGCTGAAATCACCGCGGTAACCGGTGAGAACCCGCAGCATCACTATGACGATCTGGCCAAGCGTTTCGGTGCGCCAAGCTACAACCGCATCCAGGCGCCGGCAACCCATGCGCAGAAAGCGGCGCTGTCCAAGCTGTCGCCGGAGATGGTCAAGGCCAGTACGCTGGGCGGAGACCCGATCACTGCACGTCTGACCGCAGCGCCGGGCAACGGCGCGTCGATCGGCGGCCTGAAAGTGATGACCGACAACGGTTGGTTCGCGGCTCGTCCTTCCGGCACCGAAGAGGCTTACAAGATCTACTGCGAGAGCTTCCTCGGGGCGGAGCACCGCGAGAAGATTGAGCACGAAGCGGTCGAGATCGTCAGCGAAGTGCTGGCTTCCGCCAAGTAATCACTTTTCTTGATTGATAAAAAGCGCTGTTTTTACAGCGCTTTTTTTATGGGCGCTATTTAGATATATCTTTTTCACGGCACGCGCTTGCGCATTTAGATATATCGATCTAGATTAGCGCTATCGATGCTGTTTAGATATATCTAAACAACCTCGTATTGATGTTCCCTACTAAAGCGAGGTCTCACCTTATGTTTCATCGATTAGGCTTACACCGGCATCATCATCACCATGAATGCGAAGAGGGTCGTCGTCATCGCGGCGGGCGCCATCACTTCGGCGGCGAAGGCGAAGAGCACGGCCGGGGTGGGCGCGGCGGCCGGGGCGGGCGTCATCGTCTGTTCGAACACGGCGATCTGCGCCTGGTGCTGCTGGCGCTGGTGGCGCGCAAGCCCAGCCACGGGTACGAATTGATCAAGGCGATCGAGGAAGCGTCATCCGGCCTGTACGTGCCGAGCCCGGGGGTGATTTACCCCACGCTGACGCTGCTGGAAGAGCAGGATTTCCTCGAACCGCTCACCACCGGCAACGGCCGCAAAAGCTACCGCATCACCGCGGCGGGCGAGGGCGAGCTGCAAAAGCATCAACAGGTGGTTGAGGTCATTCTGGCGCGTCTGGCGGGCGCCGGCCGCGAGCGTCATCGGCACGGCAACCTGGCGGAAGGCATCTACGACGCCATGAACCGTCTGCGCAGCCTGCTGCGCGGCAACGTGATGCGCGCCGATCTTACGCCGCAGCAGGTGGAGCGCATCAACGCCGCGTTGCTGACCGCCGTGGCGGCGATCGAAAGCGAAATGCAGATTCAACCTTCGCAACAGGAGAAGAACTGATGCCCGGCCACCGTTTTAACATTACCGTTGAAGCCCTGAGCGATCGCCAGGGCAATCCCGTCGAGAAAGCGCCGCTGAGTTTTGAAGTGAGCAACCACGACGATATTCTCGAGATCGTCGAGCGCATTCGGGCGCGTGACGATCTGAACTTCGGCCCCGAGCAGAGCGCGGCCTTCGCCGTGGGGTTGAAGCTGTTCTCCGAAGTGATGATCGAAAACCGCAAACACCCGGTGTTCGCTCCGCTGCGCGAGGCGTTTAAGGAATTTATGGTCGGATTGAAGAAGGGCCCGGCGGCGTAAAGGCGCGGCAAACCGCGCCCTCCGGGGTTAAGGCATGAAGCGATAGCCGACGCCGGTTTCGGTCAGCAGGTGTTTGGGCCGGGCCGGATCGGCTTCGAGCTTCTGCCGCAAATGGCCCATGTAGATGCGCAGATAGTGGCTGTGCTCCACGTAGTTCGGCCCCCAGACGTGGCTCAACAGCTGGCGTTGGGTGATCACCTTGCCGGCGTTGGCCAGCAGCTCCGCCAACAGGCGAAACTCGATCGGCGTCAGATGCAGATCTTCGTCGTTGCGCAGCACCCGGCGATTCACCAGATCGACGGTAATCGCCGAAAAGCTCACCAGCGGGCTTTCCTGTTGGCTAGCTGAGTGGCGACGCAGCGCGACCCGCACCCGCGCCAGCAGCTCACCGATGCCGAACGGTTTGCTGAGATAGTCGTCGGCGCCGGCGTCCAGCGCGGCGATCTTGTCCTCTTCGGCGTTGCGCGCCGAGAGCACGATCACCGGAATGGCGCTCCACTGCCGCAGATCGCGGATGTAGCTCAGCCCGTCGCCATCCGGCAACCCCAAATCCAGGATGATCAGATCCGGTTTGCGCGTGCCGGCCTCAATCAGCCCCCGCTGCAGCGTTTCACTTTCAAACACCCGCAGGCCTTCGCTCTCCAGCGCGGTGCGCACGAAGCGGCGGATCTCTTTTTCATCTTCAACAATCAGAATGTTGGTTGGCGTTATGCTCACGTTTCCCCTGCGTTGATTACAGATCGAAGGCGTCGCCGTCGATCTCGGGCGGTTTTTCCAGCGGCAGCACGAAGCGGAAGCTGGCGCCGCCGTTGGCGCCGTTTTCCGCCCAGATGCGGCCGTCATGCACTTCAATAATGGCACGACAAATCGCTAACCCCAAGCCGACGCCAGGGATCGCCGACTCTTTATTGCCGCGTGAAAACTTGTCGAAAATCAGCTGCAGCTGATCGGCGGGGATGCCGGGGCCGTTATCCCAGACCTCGACTTCCAGCCACTCGGGCAGCGTGCGGGCGCGAATGCCGATGGTGGCCTCGGCGCCGGCGTATTTATTGGCGTTTTCCAACAGGTTGGTGAACACCCGTTCCAGCAGGCTGCCGTCGCAGTTGACCAGGATCTGTTCCGGCGGCAGATCGACCTCGATCGGATGCTGGCTGAGCAGCGGCTCCAGCATGTGCAGCGAAGCGCCGACGATCTCTTCCAGCGACTGCCACTCTTTACGCAGGCTGAAACCGCCAGACTGGATGCGCGCCATATCCAGCAGGTTGTTCACCAGCCGGGTGGTGCTCAGCACCTGCTGGCGGATCTGGCTGGCCTGGGTGGCGTGATTGGAACCTTCGGCCGCCAGGTCCAGCGTGAGAATTTCCGCCTGGCCGAACAACACGGTCAGCGGGGTGCGCAGATCGTGCGACAGCGCCGCCAGCAGCGAGTTGCGCAGCTGTTCACGTTCGGCGTCCAGCTTGGCTTCTTCGGCGCTGCGCGCCAGGTGCAGCCGTTCCAGCGCACTGGCGATCAGCACTGCGAAGGTTTGCAGCAGCCGCTGTTGTTCCGGCACCATCAGCTGGCGCAGGTTGTTGGGTTCGATCGCCAACAGGCCGAAGGTCTGTTTGGGGGTATTGAGCGGCAGCAGTTGGTAAGGCACGCCGGGCAGGGTGTCGGTGCCGGCGCCGGCCGGCAAGCCTTTATCGAAACTCCAGCGCGCGATGGCTTCGTCTACCGACAGCAGCCCGCCTTCCTCGCCGATCATTTGCTGCAGCCGGCCGTCTTCCTGCGGCAGCAGCAGCACGGTTTTCGCCTGGAAGCTGCTGGAGAGGAAATGACGGCTGGTGTCGGCGATGTCGGCCACGGTCAGCGCGCGGCTCAGCCCGCGTGACATTTCGTACAGATGGCGCGCCCGCTGCTCGCGATAGCGCGCCACCCGGGCCTGATAACGCACCCCGGCGGTCAGGTTGCCGATGATGATGCCGACGGCGAGCATCACGCCGAAGGTCAGCAGATACTGCATATCGCTGACGGCGAACGACCATTCGGGCTGAACGAAGAACAGATCGAAACTGGCGACGTTGATCACCGCCGCCAGCACCGATGGCCAGCGGCCGAAGAACAGCGCGACGATCGCCACGCCGAGCAGGTAGACCATCACCAGGTTGGCCTGATCGAAGCCCGGCAACAGCCACTGCGAGAGCAGGGTGATCAGCGCGCACAGCGCCACCGCCACCGCGCAGCCGCGCAGCTGCATGCGCCATTTCTCATTGAAGCTGCGGCCGTCGTGCTCCTTGCCCGGCGGCGGCTGTACGGCGTCGCTGTCCAGCGCGACGATCACCAGATCGAGATCCGGGCCCAGGCGGCCGAGGCGATCGGCGAAACTGCCGCGCAGCTTCCAGCGCTGCTCGCTGCGGCGGCCGATGATGATTTTGCCGAGGTTATGTTCGCGGGCGTAGCGCAGCACTGCGCGCTCTTCGGACGGATCGGCCAGGGTGGCGGTTTCGGCGCCCAGCTCCTGCGCCAGCCGCAGCGCGCGCAGAATGGCGCGGCGCTGGTTTTCCGGCAGCCGGTGCAGCTTGGGGGTTTCCACGTAGACCGCGTGCCAGTGGCAGCCGAGCCGCGCCGCCAGCCGGGCGGCGATGCGCACCAGCTTTTCGTTGCCGCTGTTGTGGCCGACGCACAGCAGAATGCTGTCGCGGGTGTGCCACACTTTCTCGCGTCCCTGGGTGTCGCGAAACTCGCGCATCTGGTCATCGACCCGATCGGCGGTGCGGCGCAGCGCCAACTCGCGCAGGGCGATCAGGTTGCCTTTACGGAAAAAATGCTCGATGGCGCGCTCGGCCTGACCGGGAATATACACTTTGCCTTCGTGCAGCCGTCGGCGCAGATCGTCCGGCGGCAGATCGACCAGCACCACTTCGCTGGCCTCGTCAAACACGTGGTCGGGCACCGTTTCGCGCACCCGCACGCCGGTCACGCCGCCCACCACGTCGTTCAGACTTTCCAAATGTTGTACGTTGACGGTAGTCAGCACGTCGATACCGGCGTCCAGCAGCTCTTCCACATCCTGCCAGCGTTTGGGGTGGCGCGAACCGTGGGCGTTGCTGTGCGCCAGTTCGTCCATCAGGATCAGCGCCGGATGGCGCGCCAACGCGGCGTCGAGGTCGAATTCCTGCACCAGTCGCCCGCGATGCTGGATGCGCTTTTGCGGCAACAGCGCCAGGCCGTCGAGCAGGGCGGCGGTCTCGCTGCGGCCGTGGGTTTCCACCACGCCGACCAGCACGTCCAGCCCCTGGGCGCGCAAACGCTGGGCCTCCTGCAGCATGGCGTAGGTTTTGCCCACGCCGGCGCAGGCGCCGAAGAATACCTTCAACCGGCCGCGCGGTTTTTCATTGGCCAGCGCCAGCAGGCTATCGGGATCGGGACGCTGCTGTTCTTCTTCGACCATGACAATTCCTTGTGTTACCAAGCAAAAAGGGGTTCGGCATGCCGAACCCTATCACTATGCTGAATACGGCGCGTTACTTCAACGCATCCAGCGCCAGGTTCAGCTTCAACACGTTGACCACCGATTCGCCCATGAAGTTGGGCGTGGCCCGATCGGTGTTGTCTTCGATCAGTTTGGCGACCTGTTCCGGCGGCAGATGACGTGCCGCCGCGACCCGCGCCAGCTGATACCGCGCCGCAGCGGTCGAGATCTGCGGATCCAGCCCGCTGCCGGAGGCGGTCAGCAGATCCACCGGGATCGGGCCGCTCATGGCCGGATTGGCCTGGCGCAGCTGCGCCGCGCGTTCGGCGATAACCTTATCCAGCGCCGGGTTGGTGGCCGCCAGGTTGCTGCCGGCGGAGGCCTGTGGATTATAGGCTGAATCGCCGGTCGCCGACGGGCGGCCCCAGAAATAGTCGGCGCGCGTGAAGTTCTGGCCAATCAGCGCGGAGCCGACCGCCTTGTCGCCCTGGTACAGCAGCGAACCGTTGGCCGCGCCCGAAAACAGCAGCTGCGCCAGCCCGGTGGTCAGCAGCGGATAGGCGATGCCGGTGAGCAGCGTCAGCAGGATCAACATCACCAGCGCAGGTCGTAAATATGTCATGTTCTTTTCCCTCAATGGTTAACCGGCGACGTGCAGCGCGACCAGGATCAGGTCGATCAGTTTGATGCCGACGAACGGCACCAGCAGACCGCCGACCCCGTACAGCCACAGGTTGCGGCGCAGCAGAGCCGCGGCGCTCATCGGTTTGTAGCTCACCCCTTTCAGCGCCAGCGGGATCAGAAACACGATCACCAGGGCGTTGAAGATCACCGCCGACATGATGGCGGAGGCGGGGGAGTGCAGGTGCATCACGTTCAGCGCGTTCAGCTGCGGATAGGTGGCCGCGAACGCCGCCGGAATGATGGCGAAGTACTTGGCCACGTCGTTGGCGATGCTGAAGGTGGTCAGCGAGCCGCGCGTCATCAGCATCTGTTTGCCGATATGCACCACTTCGATCAGCTTGGTCGGGTTGGAATCCAGATCGACCATGTTGCCCGCCTCTTTGGCGGCCTGGGTGCCGGAGTTCATCGCCACCGCCACATCGGCCTGCGCCAACGCCGGGGCGTCGTTGGTGCCGTCGCCGGTCATCGCCACCAGACGGCCCTCCGCCTGATACTGGCGGATCAGCGCCAGCTTGGCTTCCGGCGTGGCTTCCGACAGGAAGTCGTCCACCCCGGCTTCGGCGGCGATCGCCGCCGCGGTCAGCGGGTTATCGCCGGTGATCATCACCGTTTTGATGCCCATCTTGCGCAGCTCATTGAAGCGCTCTTTGATGCCGCCCTTGACGATATCCTTCAACGCCACCACGCCCAGCACCCGTGCGCCTTCCGCCACCACCAGCGGCGTGCCGCCGGTGCGCGCCACGCTTTCCACCAGATCGTCCACCGCCCGCGGGAAGTGCCCCTGATTGGTTTCGACGTGACGGCGAATGGCGTCCACCGCGCCTTTGCGGATCATGCGCTCCTGCACGTTGACGCCGCTCATGCGAGTCTGGGCGGAGAAGGGCACGAAGGTGGCGTTCAGCGCCTGCAGATCGCGCTCGCGCAGGTTAAAGCGCTGTTTGGCCAGCACCACGATGCTGCGGCCTTCCGGCGTTTCGTCCGCCAGCGAAGCCAGCTGCGCGGCGTCCGCCAGCTCTTGCTCTTTCACGCCCGGCGCCGGCAGGAACTCCGAAGCCTGACGGTTGCCCAGCGTAATGGTGCCGGTTTTATCCAGCAGCAGCACGTCCACGTCGCCGGCGGCTTCCACCGCGCGGCCGCTGGTGGCGATCACGTTGGCGCCGAGCATGCGGCTCATCCCGGCCACGCCGATGGCGGACAGCAGACCGCCGATGGTGGTGGGGATCAGGCAAACCAGCAAGGCGACCAGCACGGTGATGGTGACCACGCTGCCGCTGCCGGCCGCCTCGACGCTGTATTGCGAGAACGGGAACAGGGTGGCGGTGGCCAACACGAACACGATGGTCAGCGCCACCAGCAGGATGGTCAGCGCGATTTCGTTCGGCGTTTTGCGGCGTTTGGCGCCTTCCACCATGGCGATCATGCGATCGAGGAAGGTTTCCCCCGGGTTGACGCTGCACTGCACCACCAGCCAGTCGGACAGCACGCGGGTGCCGCCGGTGACCGAGGAGAAGTCCCCGCCGGATTCGCGGATCACCGGGGCGGATTCCCCGGTGATGGCGCTTTCATCCACCGAGGCGCCGCCCTCCAGCACTTCGCCGTCGCACGGAATGGTGTCGCCGGCTTCCACCAGCACGATATCGCCTTTGCGCAGGCTCTCGGCGGCCACTTTCTCCGTGGCGCCGTCGCGGCGCGGGCCGGCCAGTTTTTTCGCCCAGCTGGTTTTCTTGGTGCCTTTCAGGCTTTCCGCCTGGGCCTTGCTGCGGCCTTCGGCCAGCGCCTCGGCGAAGTTGGCGAACAGCACGGTGAACCACAACCACAGGGAGACGCTGCCGGTAAAGGCGGCGGCACCGTCGGTTTGGCCGGCGAGGATCGCCAGCCAGATGGCGGTGGTCAGCAGGCTGCCGATATACACCACGAACATCACCGGGTTGCGCCATTGAACGCGAAGGTCCAGTTTTTTCACCGCATCGATCAGAGCGGTGCGCACCAGAGCCGGTTCAAACAGCGCGCGTTGTTTGCGAGTCATCTCTTATTCTCTCTCTGTGACGTCTGTTAGTTTGCCAACCAAAGCTGCAAATGCTCGGCCACCGGGCCCAGCGCCAGCGCCGGCACGAAGGTCAGCGCGCCCACCAGCAGCACGGTGCCGATCAGCAGGCCGATAAACAGCGGCCCATAGGTCGGCAGGGTGCCGTTGCCCGCCGGCTGGCGTGGCTTGGCGCTCAGCGAACCGGCGATCGCCAGCACCGGCAGGATCACCCCGAAGCGGCCGACGAACATGGCGAAGGCCAGCAGCAGGTTGTAGAACGGCGTATTGACGCTCAAGCCGGCGAAGGCGCTGCCGTTGTTGTTGGCGGCGGAGGACAGGGCATACAGCACTTCGCTGAAGCCGTGGGCGCCCGGATTGAGGATGCCGGCGCGGCCCGCGTCGGTGCCGATGGCCAGCGCGCTGCCCAGCAACACCAGCGTCGGCGTGACCAGGATCGCCAGCGCGGTCATCTTCATGTCGTAAACGTCGATCTTCTTGCCCAGATATTCCGGGGTGCGGCCGATCATCAGACCGGCGATAAATACGGTCAGCAGCACGAACAGCAGCATGCCGTACAGGCCGGAGCCGACGCCGCCGAACACCACTTCACCGATCTGCATCAGCCACATCGGCACCATGCCGCCCAGCGCGGTGAAGGAGTCGTGCATGGCGTTGACCGCCCCGCAGGACGCGGCGGTGGTCACCACCGAGAACAGGCTGGTGGCGAGAATGCCGAAGCGCGACTCTTTGCCTTCCATATTGATGTTGCTGTCGGCGCCCAGCGCGCTCAGGTGCGGGTTGCCCGCCAGCTCGGCGTACATCACCACCACCACCGCCACCACGAAGATCAGCGCCATCGCCCAGATCAGCGCGTGGCCCTGACGGTTTTCACCGGCCAGTTGTCCGAAAGAGAAGCACAGCGCGCAAGGGATCAGGAAGATGGCCAGCATCTGCACGAAGTTGGTCAGCACGGTCGGGTTTTCGAACGGGTGCGCCGAGTTGGCGCCGAAGAACCCCCCGCCGTTGGTGCCGAGCATCTTGATCGCTTCCTGCGAGGCGACCGGCCCCATCGGCAGCGTCTGCTGCGCGCCTTCGAGCGTGGTGACGTGCAGGTAAGGCAGGAAGTTTTGCAGCGTGCCCTGGCTGACGAAGAACAGGGCGATCAGCAGCGCGATCGGCAGCAGCACATACAGCGTGATGCGGAACAGATCGGCCCAGGCGTTGCCGACGGTCTTGCCGGCGCGGCGGGTAAAGGCGCGGATCAGCGCAAAGGCCACGGCGATGCCGGTGGAGGCGGAAACGAAGTTCTGCACCGCCAGCCCGGCCATCTGGCTGAAATAGCTGAGGGCGCTTTCACCGCTGTAGGCTTGCCAGTTGGTGTTGGTGACGAAGCTGACGGCGGTGTTGAGCGCCAGATCCCAGGAGAGGCCAGGGAAGCCTTGCGGGTTGAGCGGCAGCGAGCCCTGCGCCATCAGCAGGGCGAACAGCAGCGCCAGGCCGAGCAGGTTAAACGCCAGGATCGCCAGCGCGTACTGCCACCAATTCATCTCGGTGGGGCGGATGCCGCAGGCGCGCCAGACGCCGGCTTCCACTGCGCGCAGCGCAGGCAGCGGCTCACCTTCGATCAGGCGCGCCATAAAACCGCCCAGCGGCCGTGCCAGCAGCAGAAGCACCAGCAGGAAACTGGCGATCAGTAAAAAGGCTGAAGCCGCCATCAGAAATCCTCCGCGTTAAACAGGGCGTAGACCAGATAGGCCAACAGCAGCAGAACCAACAGCGCACCACCAATAACGCTGAAACTCACGGGACACCTCCAGAGGTGTTGTTTTTGATAGAGGCAGTGTAGGGAGCGGGGTAGAAAGAAGATGAAAAAATCGCGCGGGCGGGTGTAAAAAAAGTATAAAAATGGCTGAAATTTCAGCAAAAATTGAGCATTTCAACCAGCAGGTTGGCGGCGAGATTGCGCCTGATGAGTGAATAAGCAAGGGCAGAGGCGTGGCAGCAGGAACCGGATAATAACCACAACGTAACCAATGTTAAGTTAAAAATTAACTTGGTTGTAACAAAATTACGAATCGCCGCGGTGATTAGCGATTTTTTGTGCGATTTAGTGGTCGGATGAGTAGTAAACTTTCATCAAGTGCGCTAAAATTTTGTCCAGTTACCAAATTACCGATTGTTCATTTGATACGCCCACGCCGTTTTCCCTGACAAATCAACGGCAGGCGTTTTTAAGGAGGTTCGCATGTCTACGACCTATCACGCTTATTCACTGCATCGGATTCTCCTGCGCCGCAGCGCAGTGGTGATCGCGGGCATTTTGGCCCTGCCGGTGATGCTGTTCCGCAGCGATCGCGGGCGTTTTTACAGCTACCTGCATCGCGTCTGGTCAAAAACCAGCGATAAGCCGGTCTGGCTGCAGCAGGCGGAACTGGCGTCCTGCGACTTCTACTGAGTCACTGCCGACTCACGAACAACCCTCGCCCTGCGGCGGGGGTTTTTTTATGCCCCAAGCCCGCTGCCGTCCAGCGCAAGGTCGTATTTGGCAAGCCATTCTTCTACACTTTCCCCATCGACCAACACCACGAGAGAACGGTATGAGTGACAAGATCCCTATCGGCATCAGCGCCTGTTTACTGGGCGACGCGGTGCGTTTCGACGGTGGCCACAAGCGGCTGGCCTTCGCGGTGGAACAGTTGGCGCCCTATGTGCGCTTTGAGCCCGTTTGCCCGGAAATGGCGATCGGCCTGCCCACGCCGCGCCCGGCGCTGCGCCTGGTGAAACAGGCGCAGCCGTGGCCGGCGATGCGCTACAGCAACGACGCCGGCGTGGATCTGACCGAGGAGATGCGCAGTTTCTCCGCGCAGCGCGTGGCCGCGTTGCAGCACCTGTGCGGCTATATCGTCTGCGCCAAGTCGCCGAGCTGCGGCCTGGAGCGGGTGCGGGTCTACAGCGAGAACGGCAAGGACTCGCGTAAAAACGGCGTCGGGCTGTTTACCGCCGAGCTGCTGCGCCAGATGCCGTGGCTGCCGGTGGAAGAGGATGGGCGTTTGCAGGATGCGGCGCTGCGGGAAAACTTTATCGAGCGAGTGTACGCGCTGTATGAGTTGAACATGCTGTGGCGTCAGGGGCTGACCCGCGGCGGGCTGATCGCGTTTCACAGCCGCTACAAACTGTCGCTGCTGGCGCATTCGCAGCCGGCGTACCGCGAACTGGGGCGTTTCGTCGCCGACATTCACCGCTGGGACTCGCTGGAAGACTTCGCCGTGGAGTACCGCAGCCGCCTGATGGCGCTGTTGGCGCACAAGGCGACGCGCCGCAACCATACCAACGTGCTGATGCACGTGCAGGGTTACTTCCGCCGCCAGCTCAGCGCGGCGCAGCGCCAGGAGCTGGCGCACCTGATCGACCGCTACCGGCAGGGCATGCAGCCGCTGCTGGCGCCGATCGCCTTGCTTAAGCATTACATGGCGGAATACCCCGACAGTTATTTGGCGGAACAACGCTATTTCGAACCTTATCCGGAGGCGCTGCGTTTGCGTTACGGCCATTGATTGACAAGGGAATTTTATGACCACGCATCTGGTCTGGTTGCGTAACGATCTGCGTATCACCGACAACAAAGCGCTGCACGCTGCCTGCAGCGATCCCAAAGCCCGGGTGCTGGCGGTGTTTATCGCCACCCCGCAGCAGTGGCGGGAACATGAGATGGCGCCGCGGCAGGCGGCGCTGATCCACGCCAGCCTGCGGGCGGTACAGCAGGCGCTGGCGCAAAAGGGCATTGCGCTGCATTGCCATGCCGGCACGGACTTTGCCGCGTCTATCGACTGGCTGGCGGAGTATTGCCGGCGAGAGCAGGTGGACGCGCTATTTTACAACCGCCAGTACGAACTGAATGAACGGCGACGCGATGCGCGGCTGGAGCAGCAGTTGAATGGACGGGTAACGTGCCACGGTTTTGATGACAGTCTGCTGTTGCCGCCGGGCAGCGTGCTAACCGGCGGCGGCGAGATGTACAAGGTTTATACGCCGTTTCGCAACGCCTTCATTCAGCGCCTGACTGAGTCCGACGTGAGCTGCCTGCCGGCGCCGAAGATCCGTGCCGATGGCGCGTTGCCTGCGCCTGAAGCGCCGGTGGCGTTCGATTATCCCGCGGCGGACATCGGGGATGATTATCCCGCCGGCGAGGAGGCCGCGCTGCAGCGGCTGCGCGCCTTTTGTCGTGAGCAGGTGCAAGATTACCTTCGGCAGCGCGATCTGCCCGCCCTCGCCGGCACCAGCAGCCTGTCGCCCTATCTGGCGATCGGCGCGCTGTCGCCGCGCCAGTGTTTTAACCGCCTGCGCGCCGAATGCCCGCAGCTGCTGGAAGATCGCGAGAGCGGCGCTTTCGCCTGGCTGAACGAGCTGATTTGGCGCGAGTTCTATCGCCACCTGCTGGTGGCCTACCCCGAGCTGTGCCGCCATCGTCCCTTTATCGCCTGGACGGACAAGGTGCGCTGGAGCGCTGACGCGGCGAAGCTGCAGGCCTGGCAGCGGGGCGAAACCGGCTATCCGATCGTCGATGCCGCCATGCGCCAACTGAACGCTACCGGCTGGATGCACAACCGGCTGCGCATGATCAGCGCCAGTTTTCTGGTGAAGGATCTGCTGATCGACTGGCGCGCCGGGGAGCGCTATTTCATGTCGCAACTGCTGGACGGGGATCTGGCGGCCAATAACGGCGGCTGGCAGTGGGCGGCCTCCACCGGCACCGACGCCGCGCCGTATTTCCGCATCTTTAACCCGACCACCCAGGGTGAACGTTTTGATCCACAAGGCACTTTTATCCGTAAATGGTTGCCGGAACTGGCGGATGTGCCCGACAATGACATCCATCATCCCCATCGCTGGGCGGAAAAGCAGCGATGCCCGCTGAACTATCCGCTGCCGATCGTCGATCACAAGCAAGCGCGTGTAGAGACGCTGGCGGCGTTCGAGGCGGCAAAACGGGGAGAGTCTTGAGGCAACTGCAAGGAGCGACGTAATGATGAAAAAGGTGCTGGCCCTGTGTCTGAGCGGCTATTCCGCGCTGGCGATCGCCGGCTTTGACGTGGTGGCGCTGGGCGTCGACGGCGGCGTCAGCGACGGCAACCTGACCTCTTATCTGATCCGCAGCGATAATCAGCCGCAGTATGTGGCGCTGGACGCCGGCTCGCTGCTGCCGGGCATCGCCAAAGGGCTGGAGAAGGGCAGTTTCCCGCAGGTGACCCCCGAGCTGGCCGCGCCTTATACGCCGCAGGGCTATGTGTTCCGGCAGTTGATCGGCGGCTATTTCATCAGCCACGGCCATCTGGACCACGTGGCGGGGCTGATCGTCGGCTCGCCCGAGGATAATAAAAAAACCGTTTACGCCCAGGCGGACACCGTGCTGACCCTGCGCAACCATTACTTCAACTGGAAGGCCTGGCCGAACTTTACCGACGCCGGCAACGGCTCGCGGCTGGGCACCTACCGGCTGCAAACGGTGCGGCCGCAGCAGCGCTTTACCCTCGGCCTGACCGGGTTGACCGGCGTGATGTACCCGCTCAGCCACGATCGCTACCCGTCGTCAATGCTGCTGATTTCCAACGGCAACGAGTTCTTCGCCTACTTCGGCGATACCGGGCCGGACAAGGTGGAGCAGTCGCGCGATCTCGATACCGTGTGGCGCGTGCTGGGGCCGCTTGTCGAGCAGAAAAAGCTCAAGGGCATGATTATCGAAACCTCTTACCCTAACGGGGTGGAGGACAAACATCTGTACGGCCATCTGACGCCGGCCTGGCTGCTGAAGGAGCTGAAGAACCTGACGCAGTACAGCGGCGGCGAAGGCTCGCTGAACGGTCTGCCGGTGGTGATCAGCCACATCAAACCGAGCCTGAAGCAGGGCGAAGAGGCGCGCGCCGCCATTGCGCAGCAGCTGGCGCAGGGCAACGATCTGGGGGTGAAATTCATCCTGATGGCGCAGGGCGATCGGCAGACATTTTGACTATGAAGAGAGAAGAGAATGCGTAACCTCGATCTGGAACAACTGATCAACACGGAACTGAACGCCGCGGCGTTTCAGGACTATGCCCCCAATGGATTGCAGGTGGAAGGGCGCCCGCACGTGCAGCGCATCGTGACCGGCGTCACCGCCTGTCAGGCGCTGTTGGACGCCGCGGTGGCGCATCAGGCCGACGCGATCATCGTGCATCACGGCTATTTCTGGAAAAACGAGGCGCCGGCGGTGCGCGGCATGAAGCGCAACCGCCTGAAAACGCTGTTGACCCACGACATCAATCTGTACGGCTACCACTTGCCGCTGGACGCGCATCCGGTGCTGGGCAACAACGCGCAGCTGGCGCAGGCGCTGGGCATTCGGGTGATTGGCGACGTCGAGCCGCTGGTGCCGCACGGGGAATTCGAACAGCCGCTGACCGGCGAAGCGCTGCAACAGCGCATCGAAAGCCGGCTGGGGCGCGCGGTGCTGCACTGCGGCGATAACGCGCCTGAGCATATTCGCCGAGTGGCCTGGTGCACCGGCGGCGGCCAGGGCTTTATCGACAGCGCGGCGCGCTTCGGCGTCGATGCTTTCATCAGCGGTGAAGTGTCTGAGCAGACCATTCACAGCGCGCGCGAAATGGGCGTGCATTTCTTTGCCGCCGGCCACCACGCGACCGAGCGCGGCGGCGTGAAAGCGCTGGGGGAATGGCTGGCTCAGCACCACGGTTTTGATGTGACCTTTATCGATATCCCGAATCCCGCCTGATTTTTTTCTGCGTCGGATCCAGCCCGGCCTGCGCGCCGGCTGAATCCTTTTATCGCGCTATTTCCTTATTTTCCTTATGGTTGCGTTCTATTGACAGCCGGGGCTGCGTCACGCATAACTGGTGTGTTTTTCAGCGCGATAATAATAAGGAGAATAAGGGTGCAACAAGCGCGTTATTACCTTTTAGGTGAAAGAGCGGTAGTGCTTGAACTGTCACCGCCGGTGACGTTGCCGAGCCAGCAGCGCATCTGGGCGCTGGCGGAAAAGCTGAATCATCATCCTGACGTGCGGGAAGTGGTGCCGGGAATGAACAACCTGACGCTGCTGTTGCATACGCCGCAGGCCGACGCCGAAGCGATGCTCGCGATACTGCAGCAGGGGTGGGAAAGCAAAGAGCGCCTGACGCCAGAGTCGCGTCAGGTGGAGATCCCGGTTGTCTACGGCGGGGAACAGGGCCCTGATCTGGATGAGGTGGCGCGCCATACCGGCATGACGCCGCGACAGGTGGTGGAATGCCACGCGGCGGCGGCTTACGTGGTCTATTTTCTCGGCTTTCAGCCGGGCTTCTCCTATTTGGGCGGCATGCCGGAAAAACTGGCGACGCCGCGCCGCGCCGAACCGCGTCTGGCGGTGGCGGCCGGCTCCGTCGGTATCGGCGGCGGCCAGACCGGCATCTATCCGCTGGCGACGCCCGGCGGCTGGCAGCTGATCGGCCGCACGCCGCTGGCGTTGTTCAATCCCCATGAAATGCCGCCGACGCTGCTGCGCCCGGGCGATAGCGTACGCTTTGTGCCGCAGAAGGAGGGCGTATGCTGATTATTCTGCGCGCCGGCATCTATACCACGGTGCAGGATTTGGGCCGTGAAGGATTTCGCCGTCTGGGCATCAGTACCGGCGGCGCGTTGGATCAACCGGCGCTGAAGATCGCCAACCTGCTGGTGGGCAACGCGCCGGAGGCCGCCGGGCTGGAGATCACGCTCGGCCAGTTCAGCGCCGAGTTTACCCGTCCCGGCTGGATCGCCCTGACCGGCGCCGGCTGCGACGCGCAGCTGGACGGTAAGCCGTTGTGGACCGGCTGGCGCTACCCGGTGAAAAAGGGGCAGCGGCTGGTGCTGGGCACGCCGAAGCGCGGCATGCGCAGTTATCTCGCGATCGCCGGCGGTATCGCCGTGCCGGAAATGCTGGGCTCGCGCAGCACCGACATGAAAGCCGCCTTTGGCGGGTGCGAGGGGCGTAATCTGAAGGACGGCGATCGGTTGCCGCTGGGCAAATCCGCCGCGCTGCCGCAAACCCGCTGTGGCGTGAAGCAGTTACTGTTCACCAATCGCATCCGTGCGTTGCCGGGGCCGGAGTCCGCCGAATTCAGCGAAGAGGCGCAAGATACGTTTTGGCGCGCCGCCTGGCAGCTCAGCCCGCAGAGCAATCGCATGGGCTACCGTTTGCACGGCGGCACGCCGCTGGCACGCACCACCGACAGAGAGATGCTGTCGCACGGCCTGATGCCCGGCGTGGTGCAGGTGCCGCACAACGGCCAGCCGATCGTGTTGATGGCCGATGCGCAAACCACCGGCGGTTACCCGCGCATCGCCTGCGTGATCGAAGCCGATCTTTACCATTTGGCGCAGATCCGTCTCGGCGAACCGATCCATTTCGTTCTCTGTTCACTGGCCGAGGCGCAGCGCGCCAAGGCCGAGCAGGATCTTTTCCTTCGACAGATTGCCTGGGGGTTACATGATCGTTGATTTGAACGCCGATCTCGGCGAAGGCTGCGCCAACGACCAGGCGCTGTTGCAATTGGTGAGTTCGGCCAACATCGCCTGCGGCTTCCACGCCGGCGATGCGCAGACCATGCGTCAGTCGGTGCGCTGGGCATTGCAGTACGGCGTGGCGATCGGCGCCCACCCGAGTTTTCCCGATCGGGAGAATTTCGGCCGCACTCGCATGCAGCTGCCGCCGGAAACGGTGTACGCGCAGGTGGTGTATCAGCTCGGGGCGCTGGCGGCCATCGCCCGCGCCGAGGGCGGGGTGATGGTGCACGTTAAGCCGCACGGCATGCTGTACAACCAGGCGGCGGTTGAGCCGGCGCTGGCGGAAGCCATCGCCCGGGCGGTGCAGGCGGTCGATCCGGCGCTGCGGCTGGTGGGGCTGGCCGGCAGCGAGCTGATCCGCGCCGGGCAACGGCTCGGTCTGACCACCCGGCAGGAGGTGTTCGCCGATCGCGGTTATCAGGCCGACGGCACGCTGGTGCCGCGCGGTTTGCCGGGGGCATTGATCGAGGATGACGAACAGGCGCTGGCGCAAACCCTGGAGATGGTGCGCCATCACCGGGTGCGCAGCGTCGATGGCGTTTGGACCGCCGTACAGGCGGAGACCGTCTGCCTGCACGGGGACGGCGAGCATGCGCTGGCGTATGCGCGCAAGCTGCGGGACAGTTTTGTTCAACAGGGCATCCGCGTCAGCGCAGAGCAGTAAAGCAAGACACAACATCACAAACAAAAAATTATTAGAAAATATCGAGGGAAGACTATGGAACAGGCCGTGAATCTCTGGCCACTGATCGGCATCGCCGCGATCGTGGTCGGGTTTGTATTGCGTTTCAATCCGGTGCTGGTGGTGATCGCCGCCGGCATCATTACCGGTCTGGCGGCGCTGATGCCGCTGGACGTCATTCTGGAAAAGCTCGGCGAGGGCTTTCTCAATACCCGAAACCTGCCGCTGATCCTGCTGCTGCCGCTGGCGGTGATCGGCCTGCTGGAACGTCACGGGCTTAAAGAGCGGGCGCAGGCGTGGATCGCCAAGATCAAAAGCGCCACCGCCGGCCGTTTGCTGATCGTGTACCTGTTCGTGCGCGAGATCACCGCGGCGATGGGGCTGACCAGCCTGGGCGGGCATCCGCAGATGGTGCGGCCGCTGCTGGCGCCGATGGCGGAAGGGGCGACGGAAAACCGCTACGGCGAGCTGCCGGAGCGTACCCGCCACCGCCTGCGCGCCATGTCGGCCGCTACCGACAACGTCGGGCTGTTCTTCGGCGAGGATATCTTCGTGGCCTTCGGTGCGATCATCTTCATGCATAACTTTATGCTGGAGTCCGGCGGCATTCAGACCGAGCCGCTGCATATCGCGCTGTGGGGCATTCCGACCGCCATTTTCGCTTTCCTGATCCACGCGTTCCGGCTGTATCGGATGGATAAACAGCTGAGCGCCGAGCTGGCGCAGCTGAATCAGGCGGCGCTGCAGGCGAAGGGGGAAGCGCGATGAACTTCCAGCAACAATACCTTTACTGGCTGGCCGGCGCGGTGCTGCTGATTGTGGCGGTGATGTCCTTGCGCGATCGCGCCAACCCGCGCCGCATCACCACCGGGCTGTTTTGGGGGCTGTACGGCCTGGTATTCCTGGTCGGCGACTGGACTTATCGCCTGCTGAGCGATGTACTGGGCGAGGGCAGTAACGAAAAACGCATGCTGCATATCATCGTTGGCGCGGTGGTGGTGGTGATGGCCCTGATTGCCGGCTTCGGCGGCGTGCGCCTCGGCAGCTATCACCAGCGGACGCCGCAGGAGCGCGAGGCGAGCGCCAAGCGCCTGGGCAACAAGCTGTTCATTCCCGCGCTGGCGATCCCGGTGGTGACGGTGGTCGGCGTGCTGCTGTTCAACAACGTGCCGGCGTTGCAAAACGCGGTATTCGGCAGCGGTAACCACGCGACGCTGATCACCCTGTTCTCGATGACCGTCGGCTGCCTGATCGGGTTGGCGATCGCGGTGACAATGACCCATGAGAAGGCGCTGCAGCCGATACAGGAAGCGCGGCGCCTGCTGGATTCGATCGGCTGGGCGTTCATTCTGCCGCAGATCCTCGCCACGCTGGGGCTGCTGTTTACCGTCGCCGGCGTTGGTACCGCGATCTCGCATTTGACCCAGGAATATCTGGCGGTCGATAACCGCTTTATCGCCGTGGCGGTCTACGCTATCGGTATGGCGGTGCTGACCATGGTGATGGGCAACGCCTTCGCCGCTTTCCCGATCGTTACCGCCGGCATCGGCATTCCGATCCTGGTGTTGCAGCACGGCGGCAACCCGGCGGTGATGGCGGCGATCGGCATGTTCTCCGGCTATTGCGGCACCCTGATGACGCCGATGGCGGCGAACTTCAACATTGTGCCGGCGGCGCTGCTGGAGTTGCCGGACAAGAATGCGGTGATCAAGGCGCAGGTGCCGACCGGCGTGCTGCTGCTGTTGGTTAACGTGTTCCTGCTGTATTTCCTGATGTTCCTGTAGGAGTAAGGATGCAAAAAGTATTGATTACCGGCTTCGAGCCGTTTGGCGGCGAGCGCCTCAATCCCTCCTGGGAAGTGGTGAAGCAGCTCAACGATATGGAACTGGTGGGCACGCGTATCGTGGCGCGCCAGTTGCCGTGCGTGTTCGGGGCCGCGCTGGAGGCGCTCAATGCGGCGATCGACGAGGTGCAGCCGGTGATGGTGCTGGCTATCGGCCAGGCCGGCGGCCGCACCGATATCACGATTGAACGGGTGGCGATCAACGTCGACGATGCGCGTATTCCCGACAATCAGGGGCAGCAGCCGGTGGATGAGCCGATCGTCGCCGGCGGTCCGGCGGCCTATTTCAGCACTTTGCCGATCAAAGCGATGGTGAGTTCGATGCGCGAGGCCGGCATTCCGGCCGCCGTTTCGCAGACTGCCGGCACCTACGTGTGCAACCATGTCATGTATGGCCTGCTGCACCGTTTGAGCGGCCAGCGCGAGGTCAAGGGCGGGTTTATCCATATCCCGTACCTGCCGGAACAGGCGGCGGCGCACCCCGGTGCGCCGAGCATGGCGGCTTCGACGGTGCTGTTTGCGCTGGAGCTGGCCGTTTCCATCGCTTTGCAGGTGGAACACGATCTGAAAGTGGTGGGCGGCGCGACGCATTAATCATGTCATCCCCGGCGCATCGGGCTGCGCCGGGTCTACGCAAGGAGTGGTCTATGCCGGAAGGACCGGAGATTCGCCGGGCGGCGGACAAACTGGCGGCGGCGGTGATCGATCAGCCGCTGACCGCCGTCGATTTCGCTTTTCCCCAGCTGAAACACTATCGCCAGCGTCTGCTCGGCGAGCGCATCGTCGCCATCGAGCCGCGTGGCAAGGCGCTGCTGACCCATTTCTCCAATGGGCTGACGATGTACAGCCACAACCAGCTGTACGGCGTATGGAAAGTGGCGGCGGCGGGAGAGACGCCGGAGACCAAGCGCGATCTGCGGGTGCGGCTGGAAACCGCTCGCAGCGCAATATTGCTTTACAGCGCTTCCGACATCACCGTCGGGCCGCGCGAGGAGATAGAACAGCACCCGTTTTTGCAACGCATCGGCCCTGACGTGTTGGACATGTCGCTGACGGTAGACGATGTGGCGGAGCGGTTGCTGACGCCGCGTTTTCGCCGCAGGCAGCTGGGCGGCATGCTGCTCGACCAGGCGTTTCTCGCCGGATTGGGCAATTATCTGCGCGCCGAAATCCTGTGGCAGGCCGAACTGGCGCCGCAGCACAAACCGCAGGATCTGACGCCAGAGGCGCTGCGCCACCTGGCGGAGGCATTGCTGGCAGTGCCGCGCCTCTCCTACCAGACGCGTGGGCAGGCGGATGACAACCGTCATCACGGCGCGCTGTTTCGCTTCAAGGTATTTCATCGCAGCGGCGAGCCCTGCGAACGCTGTGGTGGGATGATCGTGCGCACCGAGCTGTCGTCGCGGCCGTTTTATTGGTGCCCGGGCTGCCAGAAATAGCTAAAAAAAACGCCGCCCGAAGGGGCGGCGCTGTGCGGTTTCAGCCAGGAAAGCGGCTTACTTGTTTTTCAGCTGGGATTTGAAATCACGCTCGGCATAGCCGGTGTACAGCTGACGCGGACGGGCAATTTTGATGCCTTCGTCGTGCATTTCGTTCCAGTGGGCGATCCAGCCGATGGTGCGCGCGATGGCGAAGATCACGGTGAACATGGAAGAAGGAATGCCCATCGCCTTCAGGATGATGCCGGAGTAGAAGTCGACGTTCGGGTACAGTTTCTTCTCGATGAAGTACGGGTCGTTCAGCGCGATGTGTTCCAGCTCCATCGCCACCTGCAGCAGGTTGTCGTCTTTCTTGTTCAGCTCTTTCAGCACTTCGTGACAGGTTTCGCGCATCACGGTGGCGCGCGGATCGTAGTTCTTGTACACGCGGTGGCCGAAGCCCATCAGGCGGAAGGAGTCGTTCTTGTCCTTGGCACGCTTGATGAATTCCGGAATGTGCTCGACGGTCTTGATCTCTTCCAGCATTTTCAGCGCCGCTTCGTTGGCGCCGCCGTGCGCCGGTCCCCACAGGGAGGCGATACCGGCCGCGATGCAGGCGAACGGGTTGGCGCCGGAAGAGCCGGCGGTACGCACGGTTGAGGTAGAGGCGTTCTGCTCATGGTCGGCGTGCAGGATCAGGATGCGATCCATGGCGCGTTCCAGCACCGGGTTCACCACGTATTCTTCGCATGGGGTGGCGAACATCATGTGCAGGAAGTTGCCGGCATAGGACAGATCGTTGCGCGGGTAAACGAACGGCTGGCCCAGGGAGTATTTGTAGCACATCGCGGCCACGGTCGGCATTTTGGACAGCAGACGGAACGCGGTGATTTCACGGTGACGCTCGTTGTTGACGTCCAGCGCATCGTGGTAGAACGCCGCCAGCGCGCCGGTCACGCCGCACAGCACCGCCATCGGGTGCGAGTCGCGACGGAAACCACGGAACAGATGGGTGATCTGGTCGTGGATCATGGTGTGGCGGGTTACGGTCGTCTTGAAGGTCTCAAACTCTTCCGGCGTTGGGGTCTCGCCGTACAGCAGGATGTAGCACACTTCCAGGTAGGAAGACTCTTTCGCCAGCTGCTCGATAGGGAAGCCGCGGTGCAGCAGCACGCCTTTGTCGCCGTCGATGAAGGTAATCTTGGATTCGCAAGAAGCGGTGGAGGTAAAGCCGGGATCAAATGTGAAATAACCTTTGGAACCCAGAGCGCGGACATCGAGGACATCAGGGCCCAGTGTCGGTGTCAATACGCCCAGTTCGATCGGAGCTTCGCTGTCGTTAATGGTTAGCGTCGCTTTCTTATCAGTCATTTACTGTCTCCTTAGCGCCTTATTTTAAAAACCACTAACAACTGAAATACCTTAAATCTCTGCAGGTTGCCCGCAAAAAATGGTGCGGACGCTAACTCTGTGAGCGACTGCGCAACTGTGCGCGGGTAGGGTACAGAGTGCTGACCAGGCGAACGAGACGGGTGACCAGTTGTTAACGATTCAGAGTAATTCGTTATAGTCTGTTAATCTTACCTATGAGCTGTTCGAAGAGATGTGAACCTATCCCAATAAACTGTTTTTATTTGCTTTATTTGCTTTTTGACGCCGGCAAAATCGAGCGGGAAACAACGGCTATTGGGATAGGTTCGCCAAATACACTGTTGCATAACTCGAACCCGGGGGGAAGTGTATCTGCTGACCCGTAGCGCATCATAGGACCGTTTGTGCCCCTATATGTAATGGAAATGTTGATCTCTTGTCAAATCAGATAATTAATTTTGCACTAATTGTGAAATCCGTGATCTGAATCACTGTTCGGGGGAAATGTTATCAAAGCGGTTGTATGAGAATTGTAATCAGAATGTGATCCTCCTATACTGCCGCCAGGTCTCCGGATTACCCTGAAGTAGGAGCACCCAGCGTTATAAATGCGCGCCGTTTGAGCACAGAGGATGTTGATGTTTGAGCGCGTGACGTGTAAGGGTTTTAGGCTCTTAACGCTGTCTGATCCCCGCCCAGGCCCGGAGGAAGGAAAATAATAAGAGCTGTGTGGGCAAATACGTGAAAAAACAACGACCTGTCAACTTGGATCTGCAAACGATCCGGTTCCCCGTAACTGCGATAGCGTCTATCTTACACCGAGTCTCTGGCGTAATTACCTTCGTTGCCGTGGGTATCCTCCTCTGGCTGCTGGGCCTGTCACTCTCTTCCCAAGAGGGGTTCCTGCAGGCGGCCGCCATCATGAATAGCTTCATCGTCAAATTCATATTCTGGGGCATCCTCACGGCGCTGGCCTATCACATTTGCGGTGGCATCCGTCACTTGTTAATGGATTTTGGCTACATCGAAGAGAGTTTGGCCGCCGGCACCCGTTCCGCCCAGGTGGCGATCGGTCTGACCGTCGTGCTGTCAGTTCTGGCTGGAGTCCTCGTATGGTAAACAACGTTTCTGCATTAGGGCGCAACGGCGTGCACGATTGGCTGCTGCTGCGTGCTTCCGCTATCATCATCACCCTGTACGTCCTGTATATCCTGGGCTTTTTCGTCACGGCTCCGGAACTCACTTATGACATCTGGCGCGGTTTCTTCGCCACTTCCATTACGAAAGTGTTCACTCTGCTGACCTTGCTGTCGATTCTGGTTCACGCCTGGATCGGGCTGTGGCAGGTGCTGACGGACTACGTCAAGCCGCTGGCGGTTCGCCTGGTGTTGCAGCTGGCTGTCGTGGTCGCGTTGCTGGTCTATTTACTGTACGGAACAATCGTAGTGTGGGGTGCTTAAATGAAACTGCCAGTCAGAGAGTTTGATGCCGTCGTAATCGGCGCCGGCGGTGCGGGCATGCGTGCCGCGCTGCAAATTTCCCAAGCGGGCTCGACCTGTGCCCTGCTGTCCAAAGTTTTCCCGACCCGTTCCCATACCGTGTCCGCCCAGGGCGGCATTACCGTCGCGCTCGGCAACAGCCACGAGGACAACTGGGAATGGCATATGTACGACACGGTGAAAGGTTCCGACTATATCGGTGACCAGGACGCCATCGAATATATGTGTAAAACCGGCCCGGAAGCGATTCTGGAACTGGAACACATGGGTCTGCCGTTCTCTCGCCTGGACGACGGCCGCATCTATCAGCGTCCGTTCGGCGGCCAGTCGCTGAACTTCGGCGGCGAGCAGGCGGCGCGTACCGCCGCCGCAGCCGACCGTACCGGCCACGCGCTGCTGCACACCTTGTACCAACAGAACCTGAAAAACCACACCACCATTTTCTCTGAGTGGTATGCGCTCGATCTGGTGAAAAACCAGGACGGCGCGGTGGTCGGCACCACGGCTATCTGCATCGAAACCGGTGAAGTGGTTTACTTCAAAGCCAAGGCCACCGTGCTGGCGACCGGCGGCGCAGGCCGTATTTACCAGTCCACCACCAACGCCCACATCAACACCGGCGACGGTGTCGGCATGGCGCTGCGCGCCGGCGTGCCGGTGCAGGACATGGAAATGTGGCAGTTCCACCCGACCGGCATCGCCGGCGCGGGCGTGCTGGTGACCGAAGGCTGCCGCGGCGAAGGTGGTTACCTGCTGAACAAGCACGGCGAGCGCTTCATGGAGCGTTATGCGCCGAACGCCAAAGATCTGGCGGGGCGCGACGTGGTTGCCCGTTCGATCATGATCGAAATCCGCGAAGGCCGCGGCTGCGACGGTCCTTGGGGCCCGCACGCCAAGCTGAAGCTGGATCACCTGGGCAAAGAGGTGCTGGAATCCCGTCTGCCGGGCATTCTGGAGCTGTCCCGCACCTTCGCGCACGTCGATCCGGTGAAAGAGCCGATCCCGGTTATCCCAACCTGTCACTATATGATGGGCGGCATTCCGACCAAGGTGACCGGTCAGGCGTTGACCGTAAACGAGAAAGGCGAAGACGTGGTGATCCCGGGGCTGTTCGCCGTGGGCGAAATCGCCTGCGTATCGGTGCACGGCGCCAACCGTCTGGGCGGCAACTCGCTGCTGGACCTGGTGGTGTTCGGCCGTTCCGCCGGCATGCACCTGCAGGAATCGTTGGAAGAGCAGGGCGTGAGCCGTGACGCCAGCGACTCCGACGTGGAAGCTTCGCTTGATCGTCTGAACCGTTGGAACAATACCCGTTCCGGCGAAGACCCGGTCGAAATTCGCAAAGCGCTGCAGTCTTGCATGCAGCACAACTTCTCGGTATTCCGCGAAGGCGATGCGATGGCCAAGGGCCTGGAAGAACTGAAAGTGATCCGTGAACGTCTGAAGAACGCACGCCTGGACGATACCTCCAGCGAGTTCAACACCCAGCGCATCGAGTGCCTGGAGTTGGATAACCTGATGGAAACCGCGTATTCCACCGCCGTGTCGGCCAACTTCCGTACCGAGAGCCGTGGCGCACACAGCCGCTTCGACTACCCGGAACGCGATGACGCCAACTGGCTGTGCCATTCGCTGTATCTGCCGCAATCGGAAAGCATGACGCGTCGTGAAGTGAACATGCAACCGAAGCTGCGCCCGGCATTCCCGCCGAAAGTGCGTTCTTACTAATTGCGGAGATCGACAGATGAAACTCGAATTTTCCATTTATCGCTACAATCCGGATGTCGACGACGCGCCGCACATGCAGGACTACACCCTGGAAGCGGAAGAAGGCCGTGACATGATGCTGCTGGATGCGTTGATCCAGCTGAAAGAAAAAGATCCGACCCTGTCGTTCCGTCGCTCATGCCGCGAAGGCGTGTGCGGTTCCGACGGCCTGAATATGAACGGTAAAAACGGCCTGGCGTGCATCACTCCGGTTTCGTCGCTGCGCAAAGGCAACGGCAAGATCGTGATCCGTCCGCTGCCGGGGCTGCCGGTGGTGCGCGATCTGGTGGTGGATATGGGGCAGTTCTACACCCAGTATGAAAAGATCAAGCCATACCTGCTGAACGACGGCAAGAATCCGCCGGCGCGTGAGCACCTGCAGTCGCCGGAACAGCGCGCCAAGCTGGACGGTCTGTACGAGTGCATCCTGTGCGCCTGCTGCTCGACTTCTTGCCCATCGTTCTGGTGGAACCCGGACAAGTTCATCGGGCCTGCCGGTCTGTTGGCGGCGTATCGCTTCCTGATCGACAGCCGTGACACGGAAACGCAAGAACGTTTAGATGATCTGGACGATGCTTTTAGTGTTTTCCGCTGCCATAGCATTATGAATTGTGTCAGTGTATGTCCTAAAGGCTTGAACCCGACGCGTGCGATCGGGCATATCAAGTCCATGCTGCTGCAACGCGGCGCATAAACGGAATGAGATGCTGCGCCGGGCTCTTTTCCGGCGCACATCCCATAGGGGAGGGAACCTCTAAAAACTGACCCGCGGCTGCGGCGCTATGCAGCCTGGTTCTTCCGCCGGTTTTTAGAGGTTCCTTGTAAGGGACCGCAAGGTCCATAACAGAACGTATCGGGCCGTCATGGCCGCAAGTACGTCGAGTGAACCGTTTTACGGCAAACCGTATTCATCACGGTAATTATGTTAACCACGGCGAAAACTAAAGCTTCAAAGCTTAAGGGATCATGATGCAGAACGGCGCAATGAAGGCCTGGCTGGATTCCTCCTATCTGGCGGGCGCGAACCAGTCTTACATAGAGCAGCTCTATGAAGATTTCTTAACCGATCCGGGTTCCGTTGAAGATAGCTGGCGTTCCATTTTTCAACAGCTACCAACCGCGGGTGTCAAACCCGATCAGCTCCACTCTCAAACGCGCGACTACTTCCGCCGCTTGGCGAAAGACTCCGCGCGCTACAACACCACCATCACCGATCCGGCAACCGATGCCAAACAGGTCAAGGTACTGCAGCTGATCAACGCCTTCCGCTTCCGCGGACATCAGCATGCCAACCTCGATCCGCTCGGCCTGTGGCAGCGTGAGCAAGTTCCTGACCTTGAGCCCGCTTACCACAACCTGACCGAAGCCGATTTCCAGGAAACCTTCAACGTGGGCTCTTTCGCCATCGGCAAAGAAACCATGAAGCTGGGCGATCTGTACGCCGCGCTGAAGCAGACCTACTGCGGTTCGATCGGCGCTGAATACATGCACATCACCAACACCGAAGAGAAACGCTGGATCCAGCAGCGCATCGAGTCGGTGGTGGGGCGCGCCAGCTTTACCGCCGACGAAAAACGCCGTTTCCTGAACGAGCTGACCGCTGCGGAAGGCCTGGAACGCTACCTGGGCGCCAAATTCCCGGGCGCCAAACGCTTCTCGCTGGAAGGCGGCGACGCGCTGGTGCCGATGCTGAAAGAGATGGTGCGCCACGCCGGCAAGAACGGTACGCGTGAAGTGGTGTTGGGCATGGCCCACCGCGGCCGTCTGAACGTGCTGATCAACGTGCTGGGCAAAAAACCGGCCGACCTGTTCGACGAATTCGCCGGCAAGCATAAAGAACACCTCGGCACCGGTGACGTGAAATATCACCAGGGCTTCTCCTCCGACGTGGAAACCGAAGGCGGCATGGTTCACCTGGCGCTGGCGTTCAACCCGTCGCACCTGGAGATCGTCAGCCCGGTGGTCATGGGGTCGGTTCGCGCCCGTCGCGATCGTCTGGACGAAGCGCGCAGCAACATGGTGCTGCCGATCACTATCCACGGCGACGCCGCCATTACCGGCCAGGGCGTGGTTCAGGAAACCCTGAACATGTCTCAGGCTCGCGGCTACGAAGTGGGCGGCACCGTGCGCATCGTCATCAACAACCAGGTTGGCTTCACCACCTCCAACCCGCTGGATGCGCGCTCTACCGAATATTGCACCGACATCGCCAAAATGGTTCAGGCGCCGATCTTCCACGTTAACGCGGACGATCCGGAAGCCGTGGCCTTCGTCACTCGCCTGGCGTTGGATTTCCGTAACACCTTTAAGCGTGACGTGATGATCGATCTGGTCTGCTACCGTCGCCATGGGCACAACGAGGCCGATGAGCCGAGCGCCACCCAGCCGGTGATGTATCAGAAGATCAAGAAACATCCTACGCCGCGCAAAATCTACGCTGACATTCTGACCGAACAGAAAGTGGCCAGCCTGGAAGATGCCACGGAAATGGTCAACCTGTATCGTGATGCGCTCGACCGCGGCGATTGTGTGGTTGAAGAATGGCGTCCGATGAATCTGCACTCCTTCACCTGGTCGCCGTACCTGAACCACGAGTGGGACGAAGAGTACCCGAGCAAGGTTGAGATGAAGCGTCTGCAGGAACTGGGCCGCCGCATCAGCACCGTGCCGGAAGCGATCGAAATGCAGTCGCGCGTGGCGAAAATCTACGCTGACCGCGCCGAGATGGCGGCGGGCAACAAGCCGTTCGACTGGGGCGCCGCCGAAACGCTGGCCTACGCCACCATGGCGGATGAAGGCATTCCAATCCGCATCTCCGGCGAAGACGCCGGCCGCGGCACCTTCTTCCACCGTCACGCGGTGGTGCACAACCAGAAAAACGGTTCGGTCTATGTTCCGCTGGCGAATATCCACAGCGGCCAGGGCGAATTCAAGGTCTGGGACTCCGTGCTGTCTGAAGAGGCGGTGCTGGCGTTCGAATACGGCTACGCCACGGCGGAACCGCGCACGCTGACCATCTGGGAAGCGCAGTTCGGCGACTTCGCCAACGGCGCGCAGGTTGTTATCGATCAGTTCATCAGCTCCGGCGAGCAAAAATGGGGCCGTATGTGCGGCCTGGTGATGCTGCTGCCGCACGGCTATGAAGGCCAGGGCCCAGAGCACTCCTCCGCGCGTCTGGAACGTTATCTGCAGCTGTGCGCTGAGCAGAACATGCAGGTGTGCGTCCCGTCCACGCCGGCGCAGGTTTACCACATGCTGCGTCGTCAGGCGCTGCGCGGTATGCGTCGTCCGCTGGTGGTGATGTCGCCGAAGTCGCTGCTGCGTCATCCGCTGGCGGTCTCTTCGCTGGACGAGCTGGCCAACGGCACCTTCCTGCCGGCGATCGGCGAGATCGACGATTTGGATCCGAAAGCGGTCAAGCGCGTCGTGTTGTGCTCCGGTAAGGTTTACTACGACCTGCTGGAACAGCGTCGC
The DNA here is from genome assembly GCF_017309605.1 of Serratia ureilytica. Classification (NCBI taxonomy): domain Bacteria; kingdom Pseudomonadati; phylum Pseudomonadota; class Gammaproteobacteria; order Enterobacterales; family Yersiniaceae; genus Serratia; species Serratia ureilytica. Next base: position 3,745,283 of record NZ_CP071320.1, on the reverse strand, counting down.
AAGAACGAGCAGAAAGACGTGGCCATCGTGCGCATCGAGCAGCTGTATCCGTTCCCGCATCTGGCCGTGCAGGCCGTGCTGGAGCAATACTCGCACGTGCATGACTTCGTCTGGTGTCAGGAAGAGCCGCTGAACCAGGGCGCCTGGTACTGCAGCCAACACAACTTCCGTGAAGTGGTGCCGTTCGGGGCTTCTTTACGTTACGCAGGACGTCCGGCCTCCGCCTCTCCGGCGGTGGGTTATATGTCCGTACACCAGAAGCAGCAGCAGGCTCTGGTGAATGATGCGCTGAATATTGACTAATGTTCGCTCGCTTGCCGGCCGAGGGGCCGGCAAGCAGATGATAAAAAACTTAAGGGAAAGCTAAATGAGTAGCGTAGATATTCTGGTTCCTGACCTTCCTGAATCGGTTGCCGATGCGACCGTAGCCACCTGGCACAAGAAACCGGGCGACAGCGTTCAGCGTGACGAAGTCCTGGTTGAAATCGAAACCGACAAAGTGGTGTTGGAAGTGCCGGCCAGTGAAGCGGGTATTCTCGATGCTATCGTGGAAGAAGAGGGCGCGACCGTACTGTCTCGCCAGCTGCTCGGCCGCATCCGTCCGGGCGACAGCTCCGGCAAGCCGACCGCTGAGAAGAGCCAGGAGAAAGAAGCCACGCCTGCACAGCGCGCGACCGCGAGCCTGGAAGAAGAAAGCAATGACGCGCTCAGCCCGGCGATTCGCCGCCTGATTGCTGAACACGATCTCGATGCCGGCGCCATCAAAGGCACCGGCGTGGGTGGCCGCATTACGCGTGAAGACGTGGAAGCGCACCTGGCTAAAGGCGGCGCCGCTGCCAAACCAGCCGCCGCTGAAGCCGCGCCGCAGCCTGCTCTGGCCGGCCGCAGCGAAAAACGCGTGCCGATGACCCGCCTGCGCAAACGCGTCGCCGAGCGTCTGCTGGAAGCGAAAAACAGCACCGCGATGTTGACCACCTTCAACGAAATCAACATGCAGCCGATCATGGATCTGCGCAAGCAGTACGGCGAAGCCTTCGAGAAACGCCACGGCGTGCGTCTGGGCTTCATGTCCTTCTACATCAAGGCGGTGGTTGAAGCGCTGAAGCGTTTCCCGGAAGTGAACGCGTCGATCGACGGTTCCGACGTGGTTTACCACAACTACTTCGACATCAGCATCGCGGTTTCTACTCCGCGCGGCCTGGTGACGCCGGTACTGCGCGATGTGGACGCCATGAGCATGGCTGACATCGAGAAGAAAATCAAAGAGCTGGCCGTTAAGGGCCGCGACGGCAAACTGACCGTGGAAGAGCTGACCGGCGGTAACTTCACCATTACCAACGGCGGCGTATTCGGCTCCCTGATGTCCACCCCGATCATCAACCCGCCGCAGAGCGCCATCCTGGGCATGCACGCCATCAAAGATCGCCCAATGGCGGTCAATGGTCAGGTGGTGATCCAGCCGATGATGTATCTGGCGCTGTCTTATGACCACCGCCTGATCGACGGTAAAGAATCCGTCGGTTATCTGGTGACGGTCAAAGAGATGCTGGAAGATCCGGCTCGTCTGCTGCTGGACGTCTAGTAACCCTTGCCGGGCGCGGCATGCCGCGCCCGCACTCTGTGCTATGTGGCCGGAAAACCATGCGGTTTACCGCGTAATAATGGTCCGGCTAAAAACCTTCAGAACTGAATGGATAGAACATCATGAATTTACACGAATATCAGGCAAAACAGCTGTTTGCTCGGTATGGCATGCCGGCACCAACCGGTTACGCCTGTACCACTCCGCGTGAAGCAGAAGAAGCCGCATCCAAAATCGGCTCCGGCCCGTGGGTGGTGAAATGTCAGGTTCATGCTGGCGGCCGCGGTAAAGCGGGCGGCGTTAAAGTCGTCAACAGCAAAGAAGATATCCGTGCCTTCGCGGAAGCCTGGTTGGGCAAACGTCTGGTGACTTACCAGACTGACGCGCTGGGCCAGCCGGTTAACCAGATCCTGGTAGAAGCGGCGACCGACATCGATAAAGAGCTGTACCTGGGCGCCGTTGTAGACCGCGCGACCCGTCGCATCGTATTCATGGCGTCTACCGAAGGCGGCGTGGAAATCGAGAAAGTGGCGGAAGAAACCCCGGAACTGATCCACAAAATGACCATCGATCCGCTGGCGGGTCCACAGCCTTATCAGGGCCGTGAGCTGGCCTTCAAACTGGGCCTGACCGGCAAGCAAGTCAGCCAGTTCGCCAAGATCTTCATGGGTCTGGCGACGCTGTTCCTGGAGCGCGACCTGGCGATGGTTGAGATCAACCCGCTGGTGATCACCAAGCAGGGCGATCTGGTGTGCCTGGACGGCAAACTGGGCGCCGACGGCAACGCCCTGTTCCGTCAGCCTGAACTGCGTGAAATGCGTGACCCTTCGCAGGAAGACGAGCGTGAATCCCGTGCGGCTCAGTGGGAGCTGAACTACGTTGCCCTCGACGGCAACATCGGCTGCATGGTGAACGGCGCCGGTCTGGCGATGGGCACCATGGACATCGTTAAACTGCACGGCGGCGAACCGGCCAACTTCCTGGACGTTGGCGGCGGCGCGACCAAAGAGCGCGTGACCGAAGCGTTCAAAATCATCCTGTCCGACGACAAGGTGAAAGCGGTTCTGGTTAACATCTTCGGTGGTATCGTACGTTGCGATCTGATCGCTGACGGCATCATCGGCGCAGTGGCTGAAGTGGGCGTTAACGTCCCGGTCGTGGTGCGCTTGGAAGGGAACAACGCCGAACTGGGCGCCAAGAAACTGGCGGACAGCGGTCTGAATATCATTGCTGCGACCAGCCTGACTGATGCGGCTCAGCAAGTTGTTGCAGCAGTGGAGGGTAAATAATGTCCATCTTAATCGATAAAAACACCAAAGTAATTTGCCAGGGCTTTACCGGTAGCCAGGGGACTTTCCACTCCGAACAAGCTATCGCTTACGGCACCAAAATGGTTGGCGGCGTCACCCCAGGCAAAGGCGGCACTCAGCACCTGGGTCTGCCGGTGTTCAACACCGTGCGTGAAGCGGTTGAAGCGACCGGCGCGACGGCCTCTGTCATCTACGTTCCAGCGCCGTTCTGCAAAGACTCCATTCTGGAAGCGATCGATGCCGGCATCAAACTGATCATCACCATCACCGAAGGCATCCCGACTCTGGACATGCTGACCGTGAAAGTGAAGCTGGACGAAGCCGGCGTGCGCATGATCGGGCCGAACTGCCCTGGCGTGATCACCCCGGGCGAGTGCAAAATCGGCATCATGCCTGGCCACATCCACCTGCCGGGCAAAGTGGGCATCGTTTCCCGCTCCGGCACCCTGACCTATGAAGCGGTGAAACAAACCACCGATGCCGGTCTGGGCCAGTCCACCTGCGTGGGCATCGGCGGCGACCCGATCCCGGGCTCCAACTTCATCGATATCCTGAAGATGTTCCAGCAGGATCCGCAGACCGAAGCGATCGTGATGATCGGTGAGATCGGCGGCAGCGCTGAAGAAGAAGCGGCAGCTTACATCAAAGAACACGTCACCAAACCGGTTGTCGGCTACATCGCCGGCGTAACCGCGCCGAAAGGCAAGCGTATGGGCCACGCGGGCGCCATCATCGCAGGCGGCAAGGGCACGGCGGACGAGAAGTTTGCTGCGCTGGAAGCGGCGGGCGTGAAAACCGTTCGCAGCCTGGCGGACATCGGCGACGCGGTAAAAGCGGTGCTGAAGCGCTAAGCATTGAGTACGAAATAACACTATCTCGACATGTTTGGCCACCCATTGGGTGGCCTTTTTTATGGGGGAAGATCAGAAATCGTTGAGCGCCTTGATCAGCGCGATCCGATCCTGCAGGCGGCGCTGCCGCACCGGATCCGCGGCGGTTTGCCGCTGTTGCTCCAGCGAGGTGAGGGCGGTGCGGTAATCGTCGGCATTGTTGAACAGCGCGTCTTTGACGTTGATCGAGGCGACGTTGGTGTAGCGCCCGTCGTCGGTGGTCGGCACCTGGATAACGCCTTCATTGAGCAGCCGTTTGACGATCGCCCGCTGCGGTTCGTATCCTTCCATGCCAACCAGTTTCCAGCGCTGCGGCGGCACGCTCTGATACTGGCCGTGTTTCACTTCCGTCAGGTAGCGCAGAGTCAGGTTGCGAATGGTGCCTTCTTCTTCACCGTATTGCGCTTTGCTGTCGAACAGCACCGGGAAGGATTGCCCCTCCAGCGCGCCGCCCTTCTGCGTCAGGTGGCCCATACGGTAACTGTTCATACCCAGGCGGATCGGCATGTCGTCGGTGACCGGCGTGCCGTCTGCCAGGCGCAGACTGACGATGCGTGAACCGGCCGGTTGACGCAGATCGATGGTGTAAGTGACGCCGTCGAAGAAATCGTTGGTGGAATATTTGGACGAGCGCCGCGCCGGGTTAAAGCTGTAGGTGACGTCGCCCGGCTGCAGCTGATTGAAATAATCGGCAGACCACTCCATGTAGCGTTTGAGCGCGTTGCCGTTGAGCTGATAAACGGCGATCTCGCCGCCGGCGTATTGGTAGTTAAAGGCGATATCCTTGGCCTTGATGTCGCCGACATCCAGTTTGGCGCGATCGTTGTCGATCTGCAGGGCGATCACCTGCGCCAGCGGTGCATAGTGACGGGCGGCCTGCTGGAATAACTCACTGATGCCGGTATCCTGAACGTGTACCTGAGGAATGCCGCGGAACTCGTCGGCAGGCACCAGATCGCTGCCGCTCAGCTTCGCCACGACTCGGTTGGCGTTGGCGCGCAAAATGTCATGATACGGCTGGTAGAGAGCCTGCATGGCGCTGTCCGGCGCCAGCCGCTTGATGGAATAGGTGTAGCTGTTTTTGTCGATCAGCGTGAATTTGCCATCGCGGCGTTCAAATTGCAGGTCAATGCGTGACAGCGCGCGACCGTACTTATCCGGCTCCGTGATGATGACGCCGTTCACCACCGCTTTGTCGATTTTCACATGCATGTGGCCGGCGACGATCGCCGCCAGCTCCGGGTTGGCGTTGGCGATGTCCGCCACGCCGGTGCCGGGGCGCTGGTTCTCGTTGTCGATGCCCATATGCGCGACCAGCACGATCGCGTCGACCTGGCCGTCGATCTGCCTGATGACCTGTTTCACCGCCTGTACCGGATCGGTGAAGTTCAGCCCTTTGATGCGATCGGTGCCCTTGGCGAATTCCGCAGTCATCGGCGTGTCCATGCCGATGATGCCGATCTTCACGCCCTGGCGTTCGAGGATGGTATAGGCCGGCAGATAAGGTTTGCCGCTGTCCCAGACGATGTTGCCCGCCAGCGCCGCGCCTTTAAACTGTTTGAGCGGCGTGGCCAGCGCCGGCAGACCGAAGTCGAATTCGTGGTTGCCCATCACCCAAACGTCGTAGTCAAGCGCGTTGAGGCCCAGCATCATCGGGCTGACGGCCTCCTGTTTGAAGGTTTCGACGAAGTTGCCCTGGATGGTGTCGCCGGCGTCCACCAGAATCAGGTTGGGCTGTTCGGCGCGCACCTTTTTGACCTGGGTGGCTATCTGGCTCAGGCTGCCCGCCAGGTTTTCCGTGTCGCTGGCGTAGTCCCAGGGCACGAAAGTGCCGTGCAGATCGGAGGTGCCCAACAGGGTGATATTTACCGTTTCGGCGGCCATGGCGTTTCCCGAGAGTCCCAAGACAGAGGCAAAGATGATTTTTTTCATAAGTTATTGTCACTCAATGCAATTTTAACATAAGTGGTCATTTTGCTACAAAATCGCAACCTTTACGATCCCATTGCGAGAAATAGACTAATATTGGAGAGAGATTTGTTGTTTTGTGACTGCTATCACTGTCACGGCTTATTGGAAATAAAAGGTTAATTATGTCGCATAATAAGTGCGTAATAATACAATGGCGGCTCTTTTGAATTACATTTATTTAACACAAAAATATCATTAAAAAACAATTAAACCATTGCGCAACATGACCCTAAGAAAATTATGCGAAATGTGCTGATGAATATGGAAATAATATGCGGATAGGCTTAAATTGTCTCAGATCAAATTAGGCCGAAGTACCTCTTTCGGCTAAGATTTGACCTGTAACCAAAAGTCCAACCCACGTCACGTAAAAACCTATTTATTGTGTGGGATTGGGTGAGTATCATCCATGTTGTGATTATGGATGGTTGATCTTGTTGCATTTGTTACCCGTTGTCGGTTTTCAGTGGCGTGCTTGTCGACGGCCCGTGCGGGCTATTGGCCGAGTGTGCGGTTGAAAGCGGAGAAGCTGGATCAAATTTGTTGTGTTTAAGGGCATTCACTGCGGGGCGTTACTGGCGGCTTTGAAAGAAGCGTGCCGATAACCGCGTGTCGGAGTCTTCCTGCGAGGAGCAAGGAGTCAAGATGTTTGATATTGTCGAACTGTCGCGCTTACAGTTTGCTTTAACGGCGATGTACCATTTCTTATTTGTCCCATTAACGCTCGGTATGGCGTTCTTGCTGGCAATTATGGAAACGGTATATGTCCTGTCTGGCAAACAAATCTATAAAGACATGACCAAATTCTGGGGAAAGTTATTTGCGATTAACTTTGCTCTGGGTGTGGCCACCGGTTTGACCATGGAGTTCCAGTTCGGGACTAACTGGTCATATTTCTCTCATTACGTCGGCGATATCTTCGGGGCCCCACTGGCTATCGAAGGTCTGATGGCGTTCTTCCTTGAATCGACGCTGGTCGGCCTGTTCTTCTTCGGCTGGGATCGTCTGAGCAAGGTGCAGCACATGGCGGTAACCTGGTTCGTGGCCCTCGGCTCCAACCTGTCCGCGCTGTGGATCCTGGTCGCCAACGGCTGGATGCAGAACCCGATCGCGTCGGATTTCAACTTCGAAACCATGCGCATGGAGATGGTCAGCTTCTCCGAGTTGGTGCTTAACCCGGTTGCGCAGGTGAAATTCGTTCACACCGTGGCCGCAGGCTACACCACCGGCGCCATGTTCGTGCTGGGCATCAGCGCTTACTACCTGCTGAAGGGCCGCGACATCGCTTTCGCCAAACGCTCCTTTGCCATCGCCGCCAGCTTCGGCATGGCTGCGGTGCTGTCGGTGATCGTGCTGGGTGACGAATCCGGTTACGAAATGGGCGACGTACAGAAAACCAAACTGGCCGCCATCGAAGCGGAGTGGGATACCCAGCCGGCGCCGGCGTCCTTCACCCTGTTCGGCATCCCCGATCAGGACAAGATGGAAAACTCCTTCTCTATTCAGATCCCGTATGCGCTTGGCCTGATCGCCACGCGTTCCACCGACACTCAGGTCACCGGCCTGAAAGATCTGCTGGCGCAACATGAAGTGCGCATCCGCAACGGCATGAAAGCCTACCAGCTGCTGGAAGAGCTGCGCGGCGGCAATACCGATCCTGCGGTGCGTGCGGAATTCAACAAAACCAAGCAAGACCTGGGCTACGGCATGCTGCTGAAGCGTTATACCCCGAACGTCAGCGACGCGACGGAAGCGCAGATCCAGCAGGCGACCAAGGACTCCATTCCACGCGTGGCACCGCTGTACTTCGCCTTCCGCATCATGGTGGCCTGTGGCGTGCTGATGCTGCTGATTATCGGTCTGTCCTTCCTGAGCGTGGTGCGCGGCCGCATCGGCCAGAAAAAATGGCTGTTGCGTGCGGCGCTGTATGGCTTGCCGCTGCCGTGGATCGCGGTGGAAGCCGGCTGGTTCGTGGCGGAATACGGCCGTCAACCGTGGGCGATTGGTGAGGTGCTGCCGACCGCAGTCGCCAACTCTTCGCTGACCGCGGGCGACATTCTGTTCTCGATGGGGCTGATTTGCGGCTTGTACACCCTGTTCCTGGTGGCTGAAATGTACCTGATGTTCAAGTTTGCGCGTCTGGGTCCAAGCAGCCTGAAAACCGGCCGCTACCACTTTGAACAACCGACTGCCGCCGTGCAGGAAGCGCGCTAAACAGGAGTCCACGTATGTTTGACTATGAAGTACTGCGATTTATCTGGTGGGTGCTGGTTGGCGTACTGCTGATCGGCTTCGCCGTCACCGACGGTTTCGACATGGGCGTCGGCATCCTGGTGCGCATCATCGGTAAAACCGATACCGAGCGCCGGGTGATGATCAACTCCATCGCCCCTCACTGGGACGGTAACCAGGTGTGGCTGATCACCGCCGGCGGCGCGCTGTTCGCCGCCTGGCCGATGGTCTACGCAGCGGCCTTCTCGGGCTTCTACGTCGCCATGATCCTGGTGCTGGCGGCGTTGTTCTTCCGCCCGGTCGGTTTTGACTACCGTTCCAAGCTGGAGAGCAGCCGCTGGCGCAACATGTGGGACTGGGGCATCTTCATCGGTTCCTTCGTGCCTGCGTTGGTGTTCGGCGTGGCGTTCGGCAACCTGCTGCAGGGCGTGCCGTTCCATGTGGACGAGTACCTGCGTCTGTTCTACACCGGCAACTTCTTCCAGCTGCTGAATCCGTTCGGTCTGTTGGCGGGCGTGGTCAGTCTGACCATGCTGGTCACTCAGGGCGCGACCTATCTGCAGATGCGCACCACCGGCGAGATCCACCTGCGGTCACGCGCCGCAGCGCAGATCGCGACGCTGATCATGGCGGTATGCTTCCTGCTGGCGGGTGTGTGGCTGGTTAAAGGCATCGACGGCTACGTGATCACTTCGGCGCTGGACACCATGGCGGAATCCAACCCGCTGCGTAAAGAAGTGGCGCATCAGGCCGGCGCATGGCTGATCAACTTCAACAAGTATCCGCTGCTGTGGGCTTTGCCTGCACTGGGCGTAGTGCTGCCGTTGTTCACCATCCTGTTCTCGCGTCTGGAGAAAGGCGCGCTGGCGTTCGTCACCTCGTCGCTGACCATCGCCTGCGTCATCCTCACCGCCGGGGTCACCATGTTCCCGTTCGTGATGCCGTCCAGCACCGTGCCTAACGTCAGCCTGACCATGTGGGACGCGACCTCGAGCCTGTTGACGCTGAAAGTGATGACCGTCGTGGCGGCGATCTTCGTGCCTATCGTTTTGGCGTACACCAGCTGGTCGTACTACAAAATGTTCGGTCGCCTCGACAAGAATTACATCGAAAACAACAAGCATTCGCTGTACTAAGGATAAGGAGCTAAACCATGTGGTATTTTGCCTGGATTCTCGGAACGCTTCTTGCCTGCGCCTTCGGCATCATCACGGCGCTGGCGCTTGAGCAGAGCGAAGCGACCAAAGCTCAGCAAGACGGTAAGTAATGAGCTCGTCCGTGATTGACAAGCTGTACGCTGTCACCGACAAGGGCCCGGTTCGGGCCCTTTCCCTGGTGCTGGCGTTGATTTTGGCGGGGTGCGTGTTCTGGGATCCGACGCGTTTCGCCGCCAAAACCAGCTCGCTGGAGATTTGGGAAGGGCTGTTGCTGATTTGGGCCGTATGCGCCGGAGTGATCCACGGCTTCGGATTCCGCCCGCAGCGCAGCGTCTGGCGCGCTTTTTTCGCGCCGCTTCCTGCAATTGTGATCTTGTGCGCAGGATTACTTTACGTTTCTTTATAATCTCCCCGATGTCCCCACGTTATGGGCCCTCACGGCCCATAATTATTTTCATTCCCATCTTGTAACCCATTCCCAACCCGATCTGTCTTGCGTATAGTAGCAGCGTTAAATTGCATTGCTGGGAAGTAGAGTGAGTAATACGTTGTTTCGATGGCCGGTTCGCGTTTACTACGAGGATACCGATGCCAGTGGTGTGGTCTATCACGCCCGCTACGTCGCCTTTTTTGAAAGAGCGCGCACAGAGATGCTGCGTCAGCACAACTTTCATCAACAGCAGCTGCTCAGTGAACAAGTCGCTTTTGTCGTCCGGCGCATGACGGTGGATTATCTGGCTCCGGCTCGTCTCGACGAGCAACTGGAGGTCCAGAGTGAAATCACCTCTCTGCGCGGGGCTTCTCTCACGTTTGCTCAACGCATTGTCAATTCTGACGGGGCCCTACTGAGCCAGGCAGATGTCCTGATTGCCTGTATTGATCCACACCAAATGAAGCCAAGAGCGCTTCCTAAGTCTATTGTCGCGGAGTTTAAGCAGTGACTGACATGAACATCCTAGATTTATTCTTGAAGGCGAGCCTGCTGGTTAAGCTTATCATGTTGATTTTGATATGCTTCTCGGTAGCCTCTTGGGCGATCATCATTCAGCGCACCCGCATCCTCAATGCGGCGACGCGTGACGCCGAAGCCTTTGAAGACAAATTCTGGTCCGGTATCGAGCTTTCCCGTCTGTACCAGGAAAGTCAGGCGCGTCGCGATAGCCTGACCGGTTCCGAGCAGATCTTCCATTCCGGCTTCAAAGAGTTCGCCCGCCTGCACCGCGCCAACAACCATGCGCCGGAGTCGGTGATCGAAGGGGCGTCGCGTGCGATGCGCATTTCGATGAACCGTGAGCTGGAAACGCTGGAAACCCATATTCCGTTCCTCGGCACCGTCGGTTCGATCAGTCCGTACATCGGTCTGTTCGGCACCGTGTGGGGGATCATGCACGCCTTTATCGCGCTGGGCGCGGTGAAGCAAGCCACGCTGCAGATGGTGGCGCCGGGTATCGCCGAAGCGCTGATCGCCACCGCGATCGGTCTGTTCGCCGCCATCCCGGCGGTAATGGCCTATAACCGTCTCAACCAGCGCGTCAACAAGCTTGAGCAGAATTACGACAACTTTATGGAAGAGTTCACCGCTATTCTGCATCGTCAGGCCTTCTCCAGCGACAGCAAATAAGTAGGAGGTAGCATGGCGAGAGTACGTGGACGTAGTCGGCGCGAGCTGAAGTCCGAAATTAACATCGTTCCGCTGCTCGACGTGTTGCTGGTGCTACTGCTGATCTTTATGGCAACCGCGCCAATCATCACGCAGAGCGTGGAGGTTGATCTGCCGGACGCCACCGATTCCAAAACGGTGTCCAGCGATGACAATCCGCCGGTGATCCTCGAGGTTTCCGGCGTAGGTCAATACACCCTGGTGGTGGATCACAACCGTATGGAGCTGCTGCCGCCTGAACAAGTCGCGGCCGAAGCCAAGTCGCGTTTGGCGGCTAACCCGAAAACGGTCTTTTTGATCGGCGGTGCGAAGGAAGTCCCTTACGATGAGATTATCAAGGCATTGAATATTCTCCATCAGGCGGGCGTGGCTTCCGTGGGGCTGATGACCCAGCCGATCTGACCGTAAGGCCAACGGCAACCCGGTTCCTGCGCTGCGGCTCAGGAACCCCGTATAAGCAACACCAGTTTTTGGGAATCTATTTTGGTAAAGGCAACTGAGCAAAACGATAAGCTGAACCGCGCCGTTATTGTTTCGGTCGTTCTGCACTTCATATTGATTGCCCTGCTGATTTGGGGATCGCTGCAGGAAAAGGTCGACATGGGCGCCGGCGGTGGCGGTGATGGTACCGTGGTGGGCGCGGTGATGGTCGATCCCGGCGCGGTGGTGGAGCAGTACAACCGCCAGCAGCAGCAGAGCAACGATGCGCAGCGTGCCGAGAAGCAGCGCCAGAAAAAAGCGGAGCAACAGGCCGAAGAGCTTCAGCAGAAGCAGGCGGAGCAACAGCAGCGCCTGAAAGAGCTGGAGAAAGAGCGTTTGGCGGCGCAGGAGAAAGCCGCGCAGAACGCCAAGGCGCAGGCTGAGCAACAGCAGAAGGCGGCGGAGCAGCAGAAGCAGGCCGCCGAGCAGCAAAAAGCGGCGGAAGCCGCCGCTGCGAAGGCCCAAGAGCAACAGAAGGTCGCCGAAGCCGCCGCCGCCAAGGCGAAGGCCGAAGCGGACAAGGTCGCCAAGGCGCAGGCGGACGCGCAGAAGAAAGCCGAAGCGGAAGCCAAGAAAGAAGCGGCCGCTGCCGCCGCCGCCAAGAAACAGGCGGAAGAGGCGAAGAAAGCCGCCGCCGCCGCGGCAGAAAAGAAAGCTGCAGAGGCCGCGGAGAAGAAAGCGGCTGCTGAAGCCGAGAAAAAAGCCGCAGCGGAAGCCGAGAAGAAGGCTGCCGCCGAGGCAGAGAAGAAAGCGGCGGCCGAGAAAGCCGCTGCCGCCAAAAAAGCCGCTGCGGACGCCAAGAAGAAGGCCGCCGCCGAGGCTGCGAAACAATCGGAGGAAGTTAGCGATCTGTTTGGCGGCCTGGCGGATGGCAAGAACGCGCCGAAAGGCGGCGGTGCCAAATCGAAGGGCGACGGTAAACCGGCCGGGCAGGGCAATGCCAAGACGGCTGGCGCCAGCGGGGCGGATATCAGCGGTTATATGGGGCAGATTCAAGGGGCGATTCAGAGCAAGTTCTATGACGCCAGTTCGTTCGCCGGCAAAACCTGCGACCTGCGTATCAAGCTGGCGCCGGACGGCCTGCTGATAAGCGTACAAGCAGCGGGGGGCGATCCTGCTCTGTGTCAAGCTGCGGTGTCTGCCGCCAAGTTGGCGCATATACCGAAGCCGCCGAGCGATGCCGTTTATCAGCACTTTAAGAATTCTATACTTGAATTCAAGCCGCAATAACGGTTGATTGAGTGAGTGTTATCACAGGGATGTACTAAGGTAACCAACAGGGATTATGTAGTTTTACGTAAGTTGGTTTGTTAAAATTCTGCTAATTTATCGCAGGCATCCCGCCTGGATAAGGGAGATGAGATGAAGCAGGCATTTCGAGTAGCGCTAGGTTTTTTAATTCTGTGGGCGTCCGTGTTGCACGCGGAAGTTCGCATTGAAATCACCCAAGGGGTCGACTCCGCTCGTCCGATTGGCGTGGTGCCGTTTAAATGGGCGGGCCCAGGCACGCCGCCGGAAGATATCGGCAAGATTGTCGGCGCGGATCTGCGCAACAGCGGCAAATTCAACCCGATCGACGTGGCGCGCATGCCGCAGCAACCTACCTCCGCGTCTGAAGTGACGCCGGCGGCCTGGACTGCATTGGGCATCGACGCCGTAGTGGTCGGTCAGGTTCAACCTGGCGCCGACGGCAGCTACCTGATCTCCTACCAGTTGGTGGACACCTCGGGTTCGCCGGGCACCGTATTGGCGCAGAACCAGTATAAAGTGACCAAACAGTGGTTGCGTTATTCTGCCCATACCGCCAGCGACGAAGTGTTCGAGAAGCTGACCGGCATCAAGGGCGCGTTCCGCACCCGTATCGCCTACGTGGTGCAGACCAACGGCGGGAAATTCCCGTACGAGCTGCGCGTAGCGGATTACGACGGTTACAACCAGTTCACGGTGCACCGTTCGCCTGAGCCGCTGATGTCGCCGGCCTGGTCGCCGGATGGCAGCAAACTGGCTTACGTGACCTTCGAGAGCGGCCGTTCCGCGCTGGTGGTGCAAACCCTGGCTAACGGCGCCATCCGCCAGATCGCTTCCTTCCCGCGCCACAACGGTGCGCCGGCGTTCTCGCCGGACGGCAGCAAGCTGGCCTTCGCGCTGTCCAAGAGCGGCAGCCTGAACCTGTACGTGATGAACCTCGGCTCCGGCCAGATCACGCAGCTGACCGATGGCCGCAACAACAACACCGAACCGACCTGGTTCCCGGATGGCCAGTCTCTGGCGTTTACCTCCGACCAGGGCGGGCGTCCGCAGATTTATAAAATCAGCGCCAGCGGCGGTGCCGCACAGCGTCTGACGTGGGAAGGCTCTCAGAACCAGGATTCTGAAGTCAGCTCCGACGGTAAATTCCTGGTGATGGTGAGCACCAACAGTGGTGCACAACACATCGCCAAACAAGATCTTGGATCGGGCGCCGTTCAGGTTTTGACCGGCACCTTCCTGGATGAAACGCCTAGTATTGCGCCAAACGGCACCATGGTGATCTATAGCTCCACGCAAGGTATGGGCTCCGTGCTGCAGTTGGTGTCAACTGATGGGCGTTTCAAAGCGCGTCTTCCGGCAACTGATGGACAGGTCAAATTCCCTGCCTGGTCGCCGTATCTGTGATGCATGTGTAAATATGTATGGCAAACTATAAAAGGATCAAAGAAATGCAACTGAACAAAGTGCTGAAAGGGCTTCTGCTGGCACTGCCAGTTCTGGCTGTAGCAGCTTGTAGTTCTAACAAAAGCGCGAACAACGACCAATCTGGTATGGGCGCTGGCGCCGGCACTGGTATGGAAAACGGCAGCAGCAACCTGTCTTCCGAAGAACAAGCTCGTCTGCAGATGCAAGAACTGCAGAAGAACAACATCGTTTACTTCGGCCTGGACAAGTATGACGTAAGCTCCGAATTCGCTCAGATGCTGGACGCGCACGCTGCATTCCTGCGTAACAACCCGTCTTACAAAGTGACCGTTGAAGGCCACGCTGACGAACGCGGCACGCCGGAATACAACATCGCTCTGGGTGAGCGTCGTGCTAACGCCGTTAAAATGTACCTGCAGGGTAAAGGCGTTTCCGCTGACCAGATCTCTATCGTTTCTTACGGTAAAGAAAAACCAGCAGTACTGGGCCACGACGAAGCGGCTTATGCTAAAAACCGTCGTGCCGTTCTGGTTTACTAAGAGAATCGCATGAACAGTAACTTCAGACGTCACCTGTTGAGTCTGTCGTTACTGGTTGGCGTAGCGGCCCCTTGGGCCGCTACTGCCCAAGCGCCAATCAGTAATGTCGGCTCCGGCTCGGTCGAAGACCGTGTCACCTCGCTTGAGCGCATCAGCAATGCTCAAGGCCAGCTTTTAAACCAACTCCAGCAGCAACTCTCTGACAATCAACGCGACATTGATTCTCTCCGTGGACAAATCCAGGAAAGCCAGTATCAGTTGAATCAGGTCGTTGAACGCCAGAAGCAAATCTATCAACAGATGGATAGCCTCAGCCAGGGCGGCGCTCAGAGCGCCTCTGCGGCAGCAGGCGCTGCCGGCGGGGCAGCCGCAGGCGCATCTTCCGATGCGGGCAGCAGCGCGCCTGCAGCCGCTTCTGCAACGCCGAGCGGCGGTGATGAGAACAGTGACTACAACGCCGCTGTTTCTCTGGCGCTGGAAAAAAAACAGTATGACCAGGCGATTTCCGCCTTTCAGTCCTTCGTAAAACAGTACCCGAAGTCCACTTACCAGCCCAACGCCAACTATTGGCTGGGCCAGTTGTTCTACAACAAGGGTAAAAAAGACGATGCGGCCTATTATTTTGCGGTGGTGGTGAAGAATTACGCTAAATCACCGAAGGCGCCGGACGCCATGTACAAGGTGGGTATCATCATGCAGGAAAAAGGGCAGGCCGATAAAGCCAAGGCCGTGTTCCAGCAGGTGATTAAACAATACCCAACCAGTGCGGCGGCCAAGCAGGCGAAAAGTCGCGTAGGCGGTTAACGGTTAGAAAAATGAGCCCAGAAGTTAGTCGATTTGACCGATTTCTGGGCTCATTCGCGTGAAGAACAAGCAGTTGAACGCATCGGTAAAAAATTTAGGTTGCGCTGCCAAGATAAATTAGTAATATATGCCGCCGTTGCCAAGACATCTTGCAAGATGTTAAAGCGGCAGGGAAATTGGGTCGTTAGCTCAGTTGGTAGAGCAGTTGACTTTTAATCAATTGGTCGCAGGTTCGAATCCTGCACGACCCACCAATTTCTGAAGTAGCAGTAACCACAACAGTGGGTGATTAGCTCAGTTGGTAGAGCATCTCCTTTACACGGAGGGGGTCGGCGGTTCGAGCCCGTCATCACCCACCACTGTTATGGGTCGTTAGCTCAGTTGGTAGAGCAGTTGACTTTTAATCAATTGGTCGCAGGTTCGAATCCTGCACGACCCACCATTCTTCGAGAATGGCTGCGATAGAGAATCGTAAAGGATGAGAACCGTAAAGGTTCGAGTCTCGCTCAGCGAGACAACATCACTCCGGTGATGGCTCGCAAGGGCGAGGCCAAAGGCCGAGTTATCCTGCACGACCCACCATTCTTTGAGAATGGCAGCTTCAGAATCGGTTTGATGTGGCAAAGTAAAGGTCCGAGTCGAGTACCCGTCGAGTTGTCCTGAACATCCCCATCCTTGTTTTCCGCGAGTCGGTTTTTGTAACCTATTCGCCATCAGCAGTAAACCACATCAGTGGGTCGTTAGCTCAGTTGGTAGAGCAGTTGACTTTTAATCAATTGGTCGCAGGTTCGAATCCTGCACGACCCACCACTCTTTGATAGAGCAAGGTGTTAAATCGTCAGGATGAGAACCGTAGAGGTTCGAGTCTCGCGAAGCGAGACAACATCACCCCGGTGATGGCCCGCAAGGGCGAGGCCAAAGGCCGAGTTATCCTGCACGACCCACCACTCTTTGATAGAGCAGGATGTGAAAAATAGCAGTACCAAAGCAGTGGGTGATTAGCTCAGTTGGTAGAGCATCTCCTTTACACGGAGGGGGTCGGCGGTTCGAGCCCGTCATCACCCACCACACTGCGGGTCGTTAGCTCAGTTGGTAGAGCAGTTGACTTTTAATCAATTGGTCGCAGGTTCGAATCCTGCACGACCCACCAATTCAGAAAAAAGCGCCTTTTGGCGCTTTTTTCGCATCTGCGCCTACCTGGCTCTGCCTTTATCTTCTTGCTGACATAGCCCACTGAGTCGTGCGGGTGAGATCCTGCGTTCAGGTTCGAGCATCGCGCAGCGATACGACAACGCGCAGCGTTGCCCGTAGGGTGAGGCCACAGGCCGAATCAATCCTGCACGACCCACCAATTCAGAAAAAAGCGCCTTTTGGCGCTTTTTTCGCCTATGCAGCACCCCAACCTGAATCCCTGCTTTCTCGTTTCAACTCTGCGCTAATCGGCATCCGGGTCTTCCCTGGGCGTTATGCGTCTTCGCCAGGCCATTATCCGCTGTGTTCTGCGCGGCTCATTCCAGTGTTTTTAATCCATTAAACACTAAGTGCGCAAATTTGAAAATATCAGCGGACTTTTCGCGCAATTTTAGGTATTTTGTTTAGTATATAAAACGAAGGGCGTTGCGGCAGGCGATATTCAAATGGCAGGCGCCCAGCCTAGCATGAGATTGCAGCGATGAGTGAAATGTTTGATGTCAACGCGGCGGTATATCCTTTCCCGCCCAAACCGGTACCGCTGGACGTAGCGGAAAAAGCCTTTTATCGCGAAAAGATCAAAACCTTGCTCAAGCAGCGCAATGCGGTGATGGTCGCCCACTACTATACCGATCCGGAAATCCAGGCGCTGGCGGAAGAAACCGGTGGCTGCGTGGCGGATTCGCTGGAAATGGCGCGCTTCGGCAGCGCCCATCCGGCTTCCACGTTGTTGGTGGCCGGCGTGCGCTTCATGGGGGAGACCGCCAAGATCCTCAGCCCGGAAAAACAGGTGCTGATGCCGACCCTGTTTGCCGAATGTTCGCTTGACCTGGGTTGCCCGGAAGAGGAGTTCCATGCGTTTTGCGACAGCCATCCCGATCGCACCGTGGTGGTCTATGCGAACACCTCGGCGGCGGTCAAAGCGCGCGCCGACTGGGTGGTGACCTCCAGCATCGCCGTCGAACTGATCGAGCATCTGGATAGCCTGGGCGAGAAAATTATCTGGGCGCCGGATCGCCATCTCGGCAGCTACGTGCAGAAGCAGACCGGCGCCGACGTGCTGTGCTGGCAAGGCGCCTGCATTGTCCATGACGAGTTCAAGACCCAGGCACTGCGGCGCATGAAGGCGCTCTATCCGCAGGCGGCTATCCTGGTGCATCCCGAATCGCCTCAGGCGGTGGTCGAGCTGGCGGATGCGGTGGGGTCTACCAGCCAGTTGATTCAGGCGGCGAAAACATTGCCGCATCAACAGCTGATCGTTGCCACCGATCGCGGTATCTTTTACAAGATGCAGCAGGCCTGTCCGGACAAGGAGCTGTTCGAAGCGCCGACCGCCGGAGAAGGCGCGACCTGCCGCAGCTGCGCGCATTGCCCGTGGATGGCGATGAATGGCCTGAAGGCGATTGCCGAAGGGCTGGAGCAGGGGGGCGCACAGCATGAGATCCACGTGGACGCTGCGTTGCGTGAAAAGGCGCTGGTACCGCTGAACCGCATGCTGGATTTCGCCGCTCAGCTTAAGATGCAGGTTAAAGGCAACGCTTAACCGTTTAAAAGGATGACCTCATGAGCTTCTTCAGTACCAGCAATATTCTGGTGCATATTCCGCTTGGCGCGGGCGGTTACGATCTGTCGTGGATCGAAGCCATCGGCACACTGTTCGGGTTGCTGTGCATCTGGTACGCCAGCAAGGAAAAAATCATCAACTACCTGTTCGGCCTGATCAACGTCACGCTGTTCGCGGTGATTTTCTTCCAGATCCAGCTGTACGCCAGCCTGCTGCTGCAGCTGTTCTTCTTCGGCGCCAATATTTACGGTTGGTATGCCTGGAGCCGCCAGACCCAGGATAATCAGGCTGAACTGCAGATCCGCTGGCTGCCGCTGCCGAAAGCGCTGGCTTGGGCGGCGGTCTGCGTCATCGGCATCGGCCTGATGACCTTCAACATCGACCGCGTGTTCGCCTGGCTGACGCAGATTGCGGTGGCGGTGATGCAAGGGCTGGGGCTGAACGTACAGATGCCGACGCTGCAGCCGGACGCCTTCCCGTTCTGGGATTCGGCGATGATGGTGCTGTCCATCGTGGCGATGATCCTGATGACGCGCAAGTACGTGGAAAACTGGCTGCTGTGGGTGGTGATCGATGTCATCAGCGTGGCGATCTTCGCTTACCAGGGCGTTTACGCGATGGCGCTGGAGTACGTCATTCTGACGTTGATCGCGCTGAACGGCTCCTGGCTGTGGATCAAGAGCGCCGGGCGCAACCATTCCAATCCGTTATCTTCCGCTCCGTAACAACGCAGAGGGCGCCGTGATGGCGCCCTCTTGGCTTAGTGGCGATGCCCCAGGTGCGAATGCGCTTCGGCATGTGAGTGTTCACTCGGCTCCGGCGCCCGATTGATACCGCAGTCCGGCGTCTCGCAGTGCCGGTACTCCATCTGAATGGTCACGTGGCCGATCTTGTAGTGTTCCAACAGATAAGCCTGGATGCGTTGCAACAGTCCATCGTGGTCATGTGGCGGGATGACCTGCGCATGCAGCGTCATCAGCTTCTGTTCGCCGATCTGCCAGACGTGTACGTGGTGGATATTGCGCACTTCCGGGATGTTCAGGCACAGGTCTTTTTGCAGCTTGGCGATGTCGACCTCCTGCGGCGTGCCTTCCAGCAATTCGTGGAAGCTCTCCTTCAGCAGCCGCCAGGCGCTGCGCAGCACCAGACAGGAGACCAGCACCGACAGGATCGGGTCAATCGGCGTCCAGCCGGTGGCGAGAATAACGATGGCCGCGACGATAGCGCCCACCGAGCCGAGCAGGTCGCCCAGCACATGCAGCGCGGCGGCGCGCACGTTGATATTTTTCTCTTCGCTGCCGCGATGCAGCAGCCAGAAGGCGAACAGGTTCGCCAGCAGCCCCGCTATGGCGATGATCAGCATCGGGGTACCCATCACCGGCTGCGGTTCGAAGAAACGCCGTATCGCCTCCCACAGGATGAATACCACGATCACCAGCAGCGCCGCGGCGTTGAGGAAGGCCGCCAGCGTGGTCAGGCGCAGGTAGCCGAAGGTGTGGCGCGCGTTGGGTTTACGCTGGGAGAAGTGCACCGCCATCAGCGCCACCAGCAGCGCGGCGGCGTCGGTCAACATATGGCCGGCGTCGGCCAACAGCGCCAGCGAGCCGGACAACAGGCCGCCGACCACCTCGGCCACCATAAAGACGGCGGTGACTAAAAAAGCGGTCAGTAGGCGTTTACTATTACTGTCTTTCGGCAGGTGTACGTGTGGAGTGTCCGACATTATTCATCCTTATGCATAGCGAAAGAGGGGGCGGCGGCGAGCAGAGCGTCCAGCTCCGGTTCTATCTGCGCCACTAACGCCTTTAATTTAGTATAAGCGGCGGCGGCAAGCTCGCCCCGACGTGCGGTATCCACCAGCTGTTGGCACAGCTGCGCGGCTTCCGGCAGCTGCAGCATCAGCAGGCTGCCCTTGATGCGGTGTGCCGCCTGCTCCAGGCGAGGCCAGTCGTGCGCGGCGACGGCGTCCGCGAGCCGCTGCCGGTCTTGCCGCAGCGTATCGCCGAGCGTCTGCGCCAGCCGCTGCAGCATGGCGCGATCGCCGCCCGCCATGTCGGCCAGCGTTTGCCGTAGGTCAGTAAGGACTGACTTTTCTTCCTGAGCCTGCGGTTGCTGAGCCAATACCTGGCCGATCGCCGTCAGCGAAATCGGCTTGGTCAGGAAGTGATCGATCGCCACCAGCCCCGGCGGGATGCGGGTAAACTCCTGCACGTCCGCCGAACAGAGCACGATGCGGCAAGGCGGGCGCTGCAGCCGCTGTTCGTCGCGCCGGATCAGCCTGGCCAGCGTCAGGCCGTCCGGGCGCGGCATGTTATAGTCGATAAACAGCAGGTCAAACGGCTGCCGTCGCTGGGCCTTCAGCAGCGCATAGCCTTGTTCGAAGCGGGCGGGTTGCTGCCCGAAGTGGCGCAGTTGGCGTTCCAGCAGCAACAAATTGGTGGGATGATCGTCGATCAGCGCGGTACGCAAGGCGGAAGACGGCAGAGCAAAGGTGTGCTCCTCCTGGGCGCCAGCCGGCGCGTCGCCGCTTAGCTCGACCGGTATCACTACCTCGACGCGGGTGCCGACGCCCGGCTGCGAGTGCAGCTCTATGCGGCCGCCCATCTGTTCGACGATTTCTTTGCAGATAGAGAGGCCCAAACCGGTACCTTGCACCGAGATGCGTTGCGCGCCGCGCGCGCGGTAAAACGGTTGAAACAGCTTGCCTACTTCATCGGCGGCGATGCCGCAGCCGCTGTCGTTCACCGTTAACTGCAACTCTCCCCGTCGTTCATCCTGCGCGCGCCAGCCAACTTCGACCTGAATGGTTCCGCGCGTCGTGAACTTTATCGCATTGTTTATCAGGTTGTTAGCCACCTGAAGTAAACGCTCACCATCAATGACCACCGCCTCCGGCAGCGCCGGATCCGCCGCCACCTTCAACGTCAACGGCCGTTCGCCGATAAGCGGCCGGTAAAGGGCGTCGATGCGCGCGACCCAGGGGCGCAGCGCCACCGGTTTTGGCGCCAACGTCAACGACCCGGTTTCCAGTCGGGCGTGATCCTGCAGGTCGTTGAGCAGGTTGAGCAGCGATGAGGCCGAACTGTAAATCACCGGCAGGCCTTCCGGCGCCGGTTGGCGTTTGAGCTCCAGTTCCAGCAGGCCAAGGATGGCGTGCATCGGCGTGCGCAGTTCATGGCTGACGGTGGCGAGGAATTTGCTCTTCATGCGGTTTTCCGCTTCGGCGCGGCGGCGCGCCTGCTCGAGCTCTTCGCGTTCGCGTTTTTCACGGCGCTGCAGCATGAAACGGCGCAGCGTCAGCGCCAACAGCAACACGGTGGCGGCGGCCAACAGCGCCAGCAGCCAGGTGGTCTGCGGCGGCATGCGGTTGTCGTTCACCGCGTCGATAAGGTTGCTGCGGTCGACGATCCACTCGTCGCGCAGCGATTGCAGGGTATCCGCCGGGATCTGCATCAGGTTCTTATCGAGGATCGCCAGCAGCAGCGGCTGATCGCGGCGTACGCCGAACGCTACCGGATAGGGGATGTTGTTGGCGGCGAAGGCCAGTTTGATGGCGCCGGAATAGCGCGACAGCGCCAAAAAGTTGGCGGAAATGACGTTATCCACCAGCGCATCCAACTGGCCGTTGGCCAGCGCGTCGTACATCGACTTGCTGTCGGCGAAGCTGACGGTCTGTTCCTGTTCCGGCACCAGCCCCTGCGCCAAATCGCCCTGCAGCACGCCGATGCGCTTGCCGGCCAGATCGCTCCAGGTCGAGACGCCGTTGGCATACTGGCCGACGTAAACGCCCCACAGCGAACGGTGGATCGGCATGCTGGCGCCATAGCGCGCCTTGACGCCGCGCGCCAGCGGCAGGGCGGCGCGGAAGCTGGCCTGGCCGGATTGCACCAGCTGATCGGCCTGCTCGGCGTTGCGCGCCCACAGCGGCGCGAAACGCAGCCCGGTGTTTTGCGCGATGATGTTGAGAATATCGATGGCGTAGCCGCGCGGCTGGCCGTCGGAGCCGCGGTAGGCGAACGGGAAATTGTTCTCGATGGCGGCGTAGTAAACCACGCGGTGGCTCGCCACCCAATTCTTCTCCATCGTCGTCAGATCGGCATTGCCGGTATCGAGGTAGCTGGGGATCTTTTTGCTCCAGCGGCTCTGCAGGGCATTCATCAGTTCCATCGGCGCGTCGGCGATGGCGGTGTCCAGTGTGTCTATCAGGCGCGGATCGGCGGCGGCGAACACGAAGGACAGGTTGCCCAGGTTCTCGTTGCTTTCAATTTGATAGAGCTGGCCGAGCTGCAGCTGGTCGATGATAAAGCTGGCGCTGGCCTCGTCGGCGATAAAGTAGTCGCTGCTGCCGTTGAGCAGCGAATAGACCGCCTGCAGGTTGTTGTCGTAGCGCTGGATCTGCGACGCCACCGCCTGCAGGGCGCCGCCGGACTGCATGTCGGTCAGCGCGCCGATCGCGACGCGGGCGTTGGCGGAATTGAGCATCACCGGCCTATCGTTGCTGCGATCGCGCAATACGCGCAGGTTGCTGATGTAGTAAGGCTGGGAGATCTCCAGCCCGTGCAGTGCTTCGCTCTGCGGGATGCCGTACAGCAGGTCGACCTTGCCGTCGTGCAGCGCCTGTTCCAGCTGGGTCAGGTCGGCGAAGCCGTAAATGGCGAAGCGGATGCCGGTCACCTGCTGGATATAGCCGAGGTAGTCGGCGTTCAGCCCATACAGATCGTCGTCCACGATGATGTTGTACGGGCTGGTGTTCTCACTGATGATGCCGACGCGCAGCGTGCGATCGCGCCAGGGATTTTTCTCGCCGACGATCAGCATGTTCTCGGGGGTATTCAGGTTGCTGACCAGCTGATAGCGCACCGGCTCCGCCGCCTGCGCCAGGCCGCACCACAGGATCAGCAGCAGCAGGGCGCGGCGCATCATGGCGCCAGCTCTTTAAACACCGCCACCAGCTCCAGCAGGTTGCCGGCGCCGGTTTTGCGCTGGATGTTTTTTTTGTGCGTGCTGACAGTCTTGTTGCTGATGTGCAGCCGGTCGGCGATCTGCAGGTTGGACAGCCCCTGGCTCAGCAAGCCCAGCACCTCGAGCTCCTTGGGCGTGAGCAGCCCGCCGTCCGCCGTCGGCGCTTCTTCGGCCAGCGCGGCGGCGGGGAAGCTGATTTCACCGTCCAGCACCTGTTCGATCGCCTGCACCAACTCCGCCAGCGAGCTGCCTTTATTGACGAAACCGTCGGCGCCGGCGGCATGCGCCATGCGCGCATAGACATCGGCTTCCTGCGCGGTGTAGATCAGGATCTTTTGTTGCGGATAGCGTCGGCGGATTTTTTTCAACAGCTGCAGCCCGTCGACCTGCGGCAGGCCGATATCCAGGATCACCAGGCCGAAAGCGGCCTCGGCCAGCAGGGCCAGCGCCTGTACGTCATCTTGCGCCGCCTGCAGGCGGTAGGGGCTGGATGATTTCATTAGCGCCGCTTCCAGTGCGACATGAACCACCGGGTGGTCATCAACTAATAACAGAGAAGGCATGTTCAACTCGGGTCGCTGTATATTCCGATCGCTAGCATAGCGAAAAAGGAGGCTCTGCGCTCCCCTGATGAAACAGCACAATCTGCTGTTAATTTGGCGGTTCCAGCGGCGGGGGGCAAAGGTGATTTACAGCGCCATTCTCACAGGCTAGATTGTTGGGATCTACACCGTTACGCACTGCGAAATACCCCACGATACCGAATGGAAAAGCTATGAATTACCAAAACGACGATTTACGCATTAATGATATTAAGGAACTCCTGCCGCCGGTGGCTTTGCTGGAGAAATTCCCGGCCACTGAACGCGCGGCAAAGACGGTGTCCCAGGCCCGCAGCGCAATTCACAATATCCTCCGCGGCAGCGACGATCGCCTGCTGGTGGTGATTGGCCCTTGCTCCATCCATGATACCCAAGCCGCCAAAGAGTACGCGGGGCGCCTGCTGGCGCTGCGTGAAGAACTGAGCGGCGAGCTGGAAGTGGTGATGCGCGTGTACTTCGAAAAACCGCGCACCACCGTGGGCTGGAAAGGCCTGATCAACGATCCGCAAATGGACAACAGCTTCAACATCAACGACGGCCTGCGCCTGGCGCGCAAGCTGCTGGTGGAGATCAACGACAGCGGGTTGCCGGCCGCCGGCGAATTCCTCGACATGATCACGCCGCAGTACCTGGCGGATTTGATGAGCTGGGGCGCCATCGGCGCGCGCACCACGGAATCGCAGGTGCACCGTGAACTGGCCTCTGGTCTCTCTTGCCCGGTCGGCTTCAAGAACGGCACCGACGGCACCATCAAGGTGGCGATCGACGCCATCAACGCCGCCGGCGCGCCGCACTGCTTCCTGTCGGTGACCAAATGGGGCCACTCGGCGATCGTTAACACCAGCGGCAACGGTGACTGCCACATTATTCTGCGCGGCGGCAAAGAGCCGAACTACAGCGCGGCGCACGTGAAGGACGTCAAAGCTGGTCTGAGCAAAGCGGGGCTGCCGGCGCAGGTGATGATCGACTTCAGCCATGCCAACAGCAGCAAACAGTTCAAAAAACAGATGGACGTGAGCGCCGATGTTTGCGGGCAAATTGGCGGCGGTGAAAAAGCGATTATCGGTGTAATGATCGAAAGCCACCTGGTGGAAGGCAACCAGAGCCTCGAAAGCGGCGAGCCGCTAGTTTACGGCAAGAGCGTCACCGACGGCTGCATCGGCTGGCAGGATACCGAAACCGTGCTGCGCGATCTGGCGGCGGCGGTGAAAGCGCGCCGCGGTTAACCGCGTAAAGAAGGGGCTCGTCAGCGGGCCCTTTTTCTATTTACCTTAAAATTTTATATCTCCTGTCAATTTAAGGCCTACAGTCAATAGGCTTATTAAATCTTTAAGCGGCCGTATTCGCATTATTCCTATTTAATAAAAGAATAATTGTCACCGCTCTCGGCATTGTGCTTATATAAGACGCTTTTTTATTCCACAAACTCCGCATGACGAATAAGCGGGGAGTGGTATGACCTATTCCTTTCAGGACGAAAGAATTATGACAAACAATACCTCGCAGCCGCTGGGGCTGCACCGGATTAAATTCCATGGGAAAGGTGGTGAGTACTTCGCTATTTGGTTAGTCAACGCGTTATTGACCGCTCTGACCCTGGGCATCTATTCCGCCTGGGCGACGGTGCGTCGTCGTCGCTATTTTTACGGCAACACGGAATTGGACGGCGATCGTTTCGATTATCATGCGCAGCCGCTGCAAATTCTGAAAGGACGGCTGTTGGTGATCGGCGGCATCATCGTATTTTATTTCCTGCTGGCGGTGACGCCATTGCTGGGGCTGTTGGCGCTGCTGGTATTGCTTGCCCTGTTGCCGTGGATCGTTATCCGCAGCTGGCGCTACAATGCGATTATGTCGAGCTATCGCGGCGTGCGCTTTAATTATGTCTGCCGCACCGGGCGCGCCTATTGGGCTTTGCTATTCTGCCCGTTATTGCTGATTATCGGACTGTATGTCGGTCTGATCGTCTTGCTCGGCATTGGCAGCGGTCTTGGCAGCATCAACGCCATCGCATTTATGCTGGTGCTGACGCTGATTTTGGCCGTGCCGGCATTTGCGGCGGTAAACGGCATTATTAGCGCACTGCAGCATGATTTGTACGTTAATAACCTGTTTTTCGGGAACACGCCGTTTATTGCCGAACTGAAGAAATCGGCCTTTATCAAATTTGCCTTGATCGGCCTGCTCATATTCCTGCCGTTCATGTTGGTCGCGCTGGTGTGCATCGGTTCGTTCTTCTTTACCCTCTATCAGATGGTATTGATGGGCATGTTGACCAACGAAGCCATCGATGTGCTGGTGCTGGACAATATCAGCAGCCTTCTGCTGATGATGGTGGTGCTGCTGATCGGCGCCCTGGTGGCCAGCAGCTACCAGGTTGTCGCCCAACGCAACTACCTGTTTAACCAGGCAAGGCTGAACGGCGACATCAAGCTGCATTCCTCAATGAAAACGCTGCCGTACATGGGATTGTTGATCACCAATACCCTGATTACCCTGTTCTCGCTCGGTTTGGCGGCGCCGGTGGCGGAAGTGCGTCATGCCCGTTATCTGGCGGCGTGCACGGCGGTTGAAGGCGATCTGGCGCTGCTGGACATTACGGCGCATCAGGAAACCGCCAACAGCGCGGTGGCCGAAGAAGCGGTGCAGGCGCTGGATCTGGGCGGCAGCTTCTGAGGCGCCGATGATCCTTGAAGGCGCTTATCAGTTGCCGGGGCGGGCCGCACGTGAGGCGGCTCGTCTGCTGGTGAACGAAAGCGGCGAAGGCGTGACGTTGCAGCGGCAGGATGAACAGCGTTACATCCCGCTGACGGACATCACCGTTTCTGCCGCGCTGGGCAATATTCCGCTGACGCTTACCTTCAAGGGCGGCGGGCGTTTTGTGCCCGATGACGACGCGGCCTTTCGCCGCTGGTTCTATCAGCGCCGTTCGCCGGGTTGGGTGCATCGCCTGGAACGCCATAAACGCGGCGTCGCCCTGGCGCTGCTGATGACGCTGCTGGCGGTAGTGACTTACGTTTACGTGGTGCTGCCGTGGGCGAGCAGCGAGATCGCCATGCGCATCCCCACCTCGGTGGAACAGAAGCTGGGCGAACATACGCAGACGTTCTTGGAGCAGAGTGGCTTCGCGCCCTCGGCACTGCCGGCCGAACGGCAACGGGCGCTGCAGCAGCTGTTCCGGCAGGTGATGCCGGCCGACATGCGCCAAGAGCGCACGCCGCTCTCGCTGAAGTTGATGGCGGCGCCCGGCGCGCCGAACGCCTTTATGTTGCCGGACGGCACGCTGGTGCTCAGCGATAGCCTGGTCACCTTGTCGAAAAACGACGATGGCTTGGCGGCGGTGATGCTGCACGAAATGGGGCATCACGCTTATCGCCATCCGATGCGCATGTTGGTGCGCTCGTCACTGGTGGCATTGACGCTGATGTGGATGACGGGTGACGTCAGCGGCATCGGCGACACGTTGCTGCAGTCCGCATCCTTCGTAAATGAGATGCAGTTTTCTCGCGGGATGGAGCGTGAGGCGGATGCGTTTGCGATAGCGGAAATGCAGCGCCAGGGGCGTTCGCTGGCGGAAATGGCGGCGATCTACCGCGCGTTGGCGCAGGCGCCTGAACGAGAAAAGACCGATGACTGGGCGCTGCCTGCCTGGCTCAGCACTCATCCGGCGATGCAGGAACGGCTGGATGCGGTAAATGAGGCGATGGCGCAGCAGAAATAAAAAAGCCCCCGGTGAAAACCGGGGGCTTTTTCGTGAACCGGCGAAATTACTTCGCTTTACCCTGGTTCGCCACGGCCGCCGCTTTTGCAGCGATCTCATCGGCGTTACCCAGGTAGTAACGTTTGGTTGGCTTGAAGTTCTCGTCGAACTCATACACCAACGGCACGCCGGTTGGGATGTTCAGCTCGAGGATTTCGTCTTCGCTCAGGTTATCCAGGTATTTCACCAGCGCGCGCAGCGAGTTGCCGTGCGCCGCAACGATCACGCGTTCGCCGCTCTTGATGCGTGGCAGGATCTCTTCGTCCCAGTAAGGGATAACGCGATCGATGGTCAGCGCCAGGCTTTCGGTCAGCGGCAGCTCTTGCTCGCTCAGCGAGGCGTAGCGCGGATCGTGGCCAGGGTAACGTTCGTCTTCTTTGGTCAGCTCCGGCGGGGTCACCGCGAAGCCGCGACGCCATTGTTTCACTTGCTCGTCGCCGTATTTTTCAGCGGTTTCGGCTTTGTTCAGACCCTGCAGCGCGCCGTAGTGACGTTCGTTCAGCTTCCAGGATTTTTCGGTTGGCAACCAGGCCTGATCCAGCTCGTCGAGGATGTTCCACAGGGTGTGGATCGCGCGCTTCAGTACGGAGGTGTAAGCGAAGTCGAAAGTGAAACCTTCTTCTTTCAACAGCTTGCCTGCTGCTTTCGCTTCGGTGCGGCCCTTGTCGGACAGATCAACATCATACCAACCGGTGAAGCGGTTTTCTTGGTTCCACTGGCTTTCGCCGTGACGCACCAGAACCAGCTTAGTTACAGCCATAGCTTAACTCCTTAATAATCTGACATTTCAATGATAACGAAAATCATTATATTGCCGCGGGCCGGGGCTCGGCAATCGATAGTGTCTAACCATAGCCAATTTCTTGCCGCAAAGTAAGGGCTGGAGAAAGGAAAAAGCTGAATCGTTCAGGCTGGGGCGGAAGGGGGAGAAACGGCGCGTCGGAATCGCTTCGGACGCGCCGTGGCAGAGGGAAAATCAGGCCGATTTTTTCAGGCAGTTGCTCATGAAGGTTTTACGCGCGTCGCCCTTCAGATCCTTGGTCTTGGCGTCGGCGTTGCAGCTTTTCATCTTCTGCTGCTGCGGCGTCAGGGTTTTGCCCGTTGCAGCGGCGCCTTCGGATTTCAGACAGGTGCTCATAAAGGTGGAGCGGTCCGCGCCTTTCAGCGACTTGGTGGATGCCTGCTGGTTGCAATCGGTCATGCGTTTCTGTTGGGCCGCCTGCGCCGGCGAAGGCGTTTTCGTCGCCGTCGTCGCGTCGGCCGCCATCAGATTGGTGCTCAGCATTAAGCCCGCCAGCAATGGAAGTGCAGTAATCAGACGCATAGGTGTTCCTTCAGCTATTGATTGGCCGCCATCGGCCGAAAATTGTGACGTTGCACAAGGCGTTGTGCTTATCACGGTAGCCTGAGTGTAGTGCGCGCTTTGGAATAAGGGAAGGTGGGCGCCGGCGGGGGGATAGGGCTAAAAGGTAAGCATTTATAACAAATCGCCCCCGGCCGCACGGCGAGGGGCATGGCGGGTTAGATAGGATAAAACTGATAATGCGTGGCGCTGCGGTAGCGGCTCCCCGGCTGCAGCCAGCAATCCGGCTGCGGCCACTCGGGATGGTGCGGGCTGTCCGGCAAAAACTCGCTTTCCAGCGCCACGCCGGCATGGTTGGCATAGCTGCCGCCGTCGCGCGCCGGCGTGCCGGCCAGAAAATTGCCGCTGTAGAGTTGCAGCGCAGGCGCGTCGGTGAACACGCTCATTTGCACCTGCCCGTCGGCGGACCATAAATGGGCCGCCGGGCTTTCCAGCGCGCCGCAGATGCGGTGCAACAGAAAGGCGTGATCGTAGCCGTTGACCCGCTGTTGGTCGCGATCGCGCAGGAAATCCTGCAGCAGCGTTTTCGGTTGACGAAAATCCATGCCGCTGCCGCCCACCGGCGTCAGCTCGGCGCAGGGAATGCCCTCGGCGTCGACGGGCAGATAGCGATCGGCGAACAGCTGCAGCCGTTGGGCGCGGGCGTCGATGCCGGGGCCGTCCAGATTGAAATAGGCGTGGTTGGTCAGGTTGACCGGGCAGGGGCGATCGACCTGCGCCAGATAGCTGATTTCCAGACGATTATCGGGGGTCAGGCGGTAGCAAACCTGCACGTCGAGATTGCCGGGGAAGCCCTGATCGCCATCCGCTGAATGCAGCACATAGCAGACCTGTTGCGCATCCTGCTGTACCCGGCGCCAGCGGCGGGCATGAAAGCCGTCGGGGCCGCCGTGCAGCTGGTGGGCGCCCTGATTGGCGGCCAGCGCATGGGGTTTCCCGCCGATGGACAGACTGGCGTTGGCGATGCGGTTGGCGTAACGGCCGACGGTGGCGCCCAGATAGGCGCCCTGTCGTTGGTAGTCCGCCGGGCTGCGGCAACCCAGCAACAGCTCGCGTTTTTCGCCGGATGTGAGCGGCAATACCGCGGACAACCAGGTGGCGCCCCAGTCCATCAGGGTGACGGTCATGCCGCCGGCGTTTTGCAGCCGCGTCAGCTGGTAAGGCTGCCCATCGGGCGCCGCTTCCGTGCTCACCGTCAGCATGTGCCGGCCCCCTGCGAAGCCTGGCAGACGTAAAACGTTTCCCGCAATCCGCCGGTTTGCAGCGGATACTCGTGCGCCACGGCGGCGCGCACCGTTTCCACGAGGTCCTGTGGCATCAGCGCGACGATGCAGCCGCCAAAGCCGCCTCCGGTCATGCGCACGCCGCCGCGCGGGCCGAGGGTCGCTTTGACAATCTCGACCAACCGATCGATTGGCGGCACGGTGATTTCAAAGTCGTCACGCATCGAGGCGTGAGACTCCGCCATCAGCCGGCCCATGCGTTGCAGATCGCCGGCCGCCAGCGCATCGGCCGCCGCCAGCGTGCGGGCATTCTCGCTGATGACATGGCGCGCGCGTTTGGCCACCAACGGATCCAACTCATGTTGACGCGCTGCAAACTGTTCGGGGCTGACGTCGCGCAGCGCCTTGACGCCGAAGAAACGCGCCGCTTCTTCGCACTGTTTGCGGCGGGTGTTGTATTCGCTGTCCACCAGCCCGCGTTGCACATTGGAGTTGATGATCACCACCGCCACGCTGTCCGGCATCGGCACCGCGCGGGTCTCCAGCGAGCGGCAGTCGATCAGCAGAGCGCTGTCGCGCCGGCCGAGCGCGGAGATCAGCTGGTCCATGATGCCGCAGTTGCAACCGACGAATTGGTTCTCCGCCTCCTGGCCGTTCAGCGCCAGCGCGACGCCGTCCAGCGGCAGCTGATAGAGCGCCTGCAGCGCCTGGCCTACCGCCACTTCCAGCGCGGCGGAGGAGCTGAGCCCCGCCCCTTGCGGCACATTCCCGGCGATCACCAGATCCGCGCCGCCGAAGTCGGCGCTGCGGCGCTGAAGGTGCTTCACCACGCCGCGCACATAGTCGGACCAGCGCTGATCGGGGTGGCTGACGATCGGATCGTCGAGCGAGAATTGATCCTGCTGATTCTGATAATCGGCGGCGAGGACGCGGATCTGGCGGTCGTCGCGCTTGGCGCAGGCGATGACGGTTTGATAATCGATGGCGCAGGGCAGTACGAAGCCGTCGTTGTAATCGGTATGCTCGCCGATCAGGTTCACCCGCCCCGGCGCCTGGATGGTCAACGCCGGCGCGTAGCCGAAGTGTTCGGTAAACAGGGAATGGGTAAGCGGTTTCAGGCTCATGCTTGGGCTCCGGCTTCACGGTAATGAATATCGCTGACGGCGCGCAGACGCGCTGCGGCCTGTTCGGCGGTCAGGTCGCGCTGGGTTTCCGCCAGCATCTCGTAACCGACCATAAATTTGCGCACGCTGGCTGAACGCAGCAACGGCGGGTAGAAATGGGCGTGCAGCTGCCAGTGCCGATTGTCGGCACCGTTGAACGGCGCACCGTGCCATCCCATCGAATAGGGGAAGGAGCACTGGAACAGGTTGTCGTAGCGGCTGGTCAGCTTCTTCAGCGCCAGCGCCAGATCTTGGCTTTGTGCCGCGCTGAGATCGGTAATGCGCTGCACCGCCGCTTTCGGCAGCAGCAGCGTTTCAAACGGCCAGGCGGCCCAGTAGGGCACCACCGCCAACCAGTGCTCGGTGTTCACCACGATGCGTTCGCCGGCGGCCAGCTCGCGCTGCGCGTAGTCCAGCAGCAGCGGGGAGGCATGTTCCTGAAAATACTCGTGCTGCAGGCGATCTTCGCGCTCGGCCTCGTTCGGCAGAAAACTGTTGGCCCAGACCTGCCCGTGCGGGTGCGGATTGGAGCAGCCCATCGCCGCGCCTTTGTTTTCGAACAGCTGTACCCAGGGGTACTGCCTGCCCAGCTCATCGGTTTGCGCCTGCCAGGCGGCGACCACCTGCTCCAGCGCCGGCAGCGTCAATTCGGGCAGGGTCTTGCTGTGATCGGGAGAGAAGCAGATCACCCGGCTGACGCCGCGCGCGCTCTGGCTGCGCATCAAAGGATCCTGGCTGTCGGGCGCCGGCGGCGTATCGCTCATCAGCGCGGCGAAATCGTTGGTGAAGACGTAGGTGCCGCGATAATCCGGATTGCGATCGCCGGTGACGCGCGCGTTGCCCGGGCACAGGAAACAGTCGGGATCGTGCGCCGGCAGCGTTGCCGTGGGGACGGCCTCTTGTTGGCCCTGCCAGGGGCGCTTGGCGCGGTGCGGTGAGACCAGCACCCATTGGCCGCTCAGCGGGTTATAGCGGCGGTGTGGATGATCGATAGGGTTAAATGCCGTCATACGGTTCCTTTCTTGGCGTCGACGAGGTGTAATCGCTTTCAGCCGCCGTCTTGATACGCCCGTTGCTGAAAAGGGAGAGTACATTGCGCAAAAAGATAGCATGCCCGCGGCGATAAAAAGGTGATCTAACGCGAAAAATGGAATCGTTTACACTTGATTGAAAAGCGCCGGATGGGCGGAGATGAGCCGGTGGCTACGTGATTGAGGGGATTGCGGTGAGCTGCCGGTGATAGCGTTTTCACCTGGTCAACCGGCAGAGAGAGGCTCTCTGCCGGCGTCAGCCGTCAGGGGTGCTGATACAGCGGGTAGGTGAAGAACAGCAGATGGGTGAGGTTAAGCCCGAAATGGAACAGAATCGGCACCCACAGGCGGCCGCTCCACATCCATGCCAGGCCGTAGATCACGCCGGCCAGCGTCGCGAAGATCACCATCAGCATGCCGCCGGCCAAATGCGCGGCGCCGAACACCAGGGCGGCGACGATCAGCGCCGGCCAGGCCCCCAGCCATTGGCTGAGGCGCTGTTGCAGGTAGCCGCGAAACAGCGCTTCTTCGGCCATGCAGACGAAGAACAGGTTCGCCATCACGAACGGCAGGATCCAGGCGGGCGCATGCAGTTCGATTTTTAAACCGCCCAGCGCCACGGCCAGCAGCAACAGCGCCGGCACGGCCAGCAGCAGCGCAATCCAGCCCGCCTTGCCGCCGTTGCCGCCGCGTTCGGCGGAAAACAATGTGGGCAAGCAGGCGAACAGCAGGAACGGCACCATCGCCTTGTCGAAGTTGTAATACATGGTGAACGGCGCGCTGAGCGGGCCGGCCTTTTCGCCGTCGATCATCAGCTGGTTGTGGATGCCAGGCACCAGATGCAAGAACAGCGCCACGCAGCCGGCGATCACCAACCCTTCGAGCGCGATCGCCAGATTACGCTGCGCGCGAAAATAATGACGTAGACCCGCCAGCGCCACGATGGCCAACAGGCAACCCAGGCTGAGTGGCGTCAGCACCCCATGATAAAGCCCCATGCCCGCCGAGGCGGCCAGGATCACCCAGGCTATCAGCCGGTTAAACGGCAAGAAAAATAACGAAGCAGCCAGTACGCCCCACATAATATGTCCCTTTAAAATATGTACACGGCGCTCAGCGCCTTTGCGGCGTGCGATGATGGCGAAATTGAGCGCTAAAGCGGATAGTAGCACACCAGAATGACGCTAAAGGTCGGGGCAGTGATGCATTCGTGCATTATGCCGGCCGACACAACCGGCGGCGATGCGGGTTAACCTCTCATCCAGGCCTGCGAACGGGTGATTTCGGCCAGATTTTGCAGGGTATCCAGACTCTGCTGGTGGATCTCCTGCGTAGGGGCTGCGCACAGATCGTGCAATACGGTCACCTGAAAGCCGGCGTCGTGCGCCTGACGCGCGGTGCTTTCGATGGCGAGCGGCGTGCTGATGCCCGCCAGCAGCAAATGGTGGCACCGATGTTGCCGCAGCCAGGCTAACAAATTGTTACCGGAGAAGGCGCTAACCGCCGTTTTTTCAAACTGCAGATCGGTCTCTTCCCGGTGCAGTTCGGGCACCCAGCGGCATCCCGGGCCATTTAGCCGCAGCGCGCCGATCTGCTTGAGATGGTTGAACAGCGGCGAGTGAGGCGGGATGTCATGATAATCGTCGGCGAATCCCACCCGCACCCAAATTACCGGGATTTTTCGCACCCGCGCATAGGCCGCGGCGGCATTGACGTTGGCGAGCAGATGGGTCGCCGCCACCTGTTCACGGCAGTGGTTGGCGCGGCCTTTGGGCCCGATAAGATCCTCGATCAGGTCGATGATAATCAACGCAGCGGACATGGCGTCTCCAGAAAATGGCCTTCTTTCTTTCTATGATAAAAGGCCAAATGTGATGTGCTGCGGTGAAGTGTTGCCGGATATGTTTACGCCGCGTTTCAGACGGAGGCTGCCTCCAGCCGCTGGTGTTGATAGCCGTAGCCGCCCTCGCCGTCGGGCACGAAGCTGAGGCGGTGGGTGATGCACTGCGGCGCATCTTCGGCATGGTGCGAAACGAACAGCAACTGCGTGGCGCCCTGGCCGATCAGCACGTCGATGAAGCGGCGCACCAGCTGGCGATTGAGCGGATCCAGCCCTTGCAGCGGTTCGTCGAGGATCAGCAGCGCCGGGTGTTTCACCAGCGCACGGGCGATCAGCGCCAGCCGCTGTTGGCCCCAGGAAAGGCTGTGGAACGGGGCGTCACCGCGCGCGCCGTTGAGCCCGAGCAGCGCCAGCCATTGCTCTGTCAGCTGCCGCTGGCGATCCGAGACCGCCTGATAAATGCCGATCGAATCGAAGAACCCCGACAGCACCACGTTGCGCACGCTGGTGTTGACGCGATAATCCAGATGCAGGCTGCTGCTGACGTAGCCGATATGGCGTTTGATTTCCCAGATGGTTTCCCCGCTGCCGCGGCGGCGGCCGAACAGCGTCAGATCGTTGCTGTAGCCCTGCGGGTGATCGCCGGTGATCAAACTGAGCAGGGTGGATTTGCCGGCGCCGTTCGGACCGACGATCTGCCAGTGTTCACCAGGGTTAACCTGCCAGTCGAGATGATTGAGGATCGGCCGATCGTTATAGCTGACCACGCCGTCACGCAGGACGATCAGCGGACGATCCGCCGGCAGGGCCACTTTATGCGCCGGATCCTCCGTTTCCGGCAGCGCCAGCCCGCTGAGATTTTCGCTGTGCGCCAGCTGCGCCACCAGCGCGTCCGCCATCACCTGGCTGCGCGGCCCGCGGTTGGTCAGGGTGCAGTCCGCCAGCACGCCCACCTGCCGGACAAAATCCGGTATTTCGTCGAAACGGTTGAGCACCAGCACCACGGTCTGCCCCTGGGCGGAAAGCTCGCTCAGCAGCGCGGCGAGCTGCGCGCGTGAGTGGACGTCCAGCCCGTCGAAAGGTTCATCGAGGATCAGCAGGTCGGGCTGCGGCATCAGCGCGCGGCACAGCAGGGTTTTGCGCGTTTCGCCGGTGGAGAGGTATTTGAAGCGGCGCGTCAGCAGGGCGGTAATGCCGAACTGCGCGGCCAGTCGCTCACAGCGCGCGGCGTCTTTCACCTCTTCCTGAATGATCTCCGCCGCGGTACGGCCGGTGTCGTCTTCGTCCGCGCTGAGCAGATCTGTATTGTTGCGTTGCCACTCGTCGCTGACCATCTTTTGCAACTGTTCGAAGGAGATGCGCACCGCATGCTGAAAGTCGCTGCGGCGTTCGCCGCGCAGCAGAACCAGTTCGTCGGCCAGCGCGCGCGCCAGGGCGGATTTGCCGCTGCCGTTGGCGCCGACGAAGGCCCAGCTTTCACCGGCCTGGATCGCCAGCGCTTCCAGCGTCAGGGTGCGGGTATCGCTCAAGCGGAATGAACCTTGCGAAATGTGCAACGACGACATCACCTGTTCCTTTTTTTGCAATTATTTGCCTTAGAAATAGGCGCATTGCCGGGTGATGTCAATCAACAAAAACGCAACATCACGTTGCGCTTAACACAACGTGGCGACAATCACCCGATCGGCGTTGAACAGGGCGTGTACGGCGGCGCCGACGCTCAGCTGCAGGCGCTGCAGCTCCGCCGTCGTCAGGGTGGCGCACAGGGTTTCGCCGCCCGCCAGCGTCACCAGCACCTCGCTGTGTTCGGCGCCCGGCTGAATGCCGGCCACCACGCCCGCCAGCGCATTATCCGCGTCGGCGTTATCGGCCGCATCGACGCTCAGACGCACCCAGGGCGCCTTGATCAGCGCCAGCACCTCTTTGCCGGGCGTCAGCTGCAGCCGATCGGCGCTTTGCTGGGTAATGGCCGCCGTCAGGCGAGTGCTGCCGTCGTTCAGCAGGATCGCCAGATGCTGCTGTACCTGCTGGTGGTCGCGTTCGATCACGGTGCCGAAAAACTGATTGCGTGCGCTGGTTTGCAGCGAGAAGCGCGAGATGGCCGCCAGCAGGCTATCGAGCGGCAGATCGTCCTGCTGCAGCACGTCGAAGGCTTTTTGCTGCACCTGGCCCAGCAGATCGTACAGCTGGATCAGCCGTTGGCCGTAGTGCGTCAAATGCGCGCCCCCGCCGCCTTTGCCGCCGGTGGCGCGTTCCACCACCGTTTGTTCCGCCAGTTGGTTCATCTCATTGATGGCGTCCCAGGCGCTTTTGTAGCTGATGCCCGCCAGTTTGGCGCCCTGGCTGATGGAGCCGGTGTGCTGCACCTGTTTCAGCAGCGCGATGCGGCGCGGATCGGCGAACAGCTTTTGCTGGAGTTTGAGAGTCAGAAGAATTTCGGCCTGCATAGCGCATCCTGTCGGCGGCAAAAATCGTATTGTCGCCGATTTGGCGGCAAAGCGCCAAACGCAGTGCGGTGGAGCGCGGGGCAATAAAGACTGGTATTGCTTTGTTGTTATAATATAACATAACAGAAAAACGATAAGGCTTTACGCCGGCTTACGGCCGGTTTTTATTTCACCACAGGGATGCTCCACATGAGTACGACACGCCGGCGTCTTGTCACGCCCAGAAAATCTTTATGCCTTGCCGCTTGGGTCGGCGGCGCACTGACGGCGCCGCTGGCTTTCGCTGCCGACTGCGATAAAGCCCGCAATGCCACGGGGTGCGAAGAACAGCTCACCGTGGAGGCGGCGGCCCCCGCCGGGCGCTACGATGCGTTGAGCGCCGTGAGCCGCAGCGCTTCGCAGCTCGGGCTGACCGCTCGGGAAACGCCGCGCAGCGTCGATATCATCAGCGCAAGAGCGATCCAACAGCGGGGCGACCGCTCGCTGGCCGCCGCCGTCGAGCATGCCACCGGTCTGTCCGGCGTCGCTTCGCCAACGTTGTCCAATAACTTTTCCGCGCGCGGTTTCCGGCCTATCGCCTGGTTGTATAACGGCGTGGAGATGCCCGGCAGCACGCTGCAGCTGGGCGATCCGGCGCATTACGACAGCATCGAGGTACTGCGCGGGCCGGGATCGGCCTTGAACGGCCTGAGCGCCGCGGGCGGCAGCGTCAACCTGATCTCGCGGCGGCCGACCTTCAGCCGCCAGCCGCTCGAGCTCGATTATGGCTTCGGCAGCTACCGCAGCCAGCGTCTGCATCTGGGGGCCGGCGGCGCGCTGGTGGACGATGCGGTGGCGTACCGGTTGGACGTCAGCGGCAACGACAGCGGCAGCAACGTGCAGTATGAACGCGATCGGCAGAAGCGGGTTTCCGGCTCGCTGCTGTTTAAGCTGACGGACGATGCGCTGTTGACGCTTAGCCTGGACCGCATGCTCAACCGCACCAACAACCCTTACTACGGCACGCCGCTGCTGGACGGGCGCATTGCCGGCGAGCTGCGCGACATCAATTACAACAACCTGACCGACAGCCGCATCCAGAGCAACGCCACCGCATTTCAGGCCAGCCTGGACTGGTTTATGACGCCCGAAGTGGAATGGCATAACCAATTCTATTACTACAGCGGCTTTCGCGAATGGCGCAACGTCGAGCGCTTCCGCGTCGCGGCGGCGGCCCGGCCCGGCGACGTCAACCGCGACTCCTTCGGCGCCCTGGCGCACGACGACGATCTGATCGGCAACCGCAGTTCGCTGGTATTCGACCGCGCCATCGCCGGTTTTGATAACCGGTTGCTGGTCGGCCTCGATCTGAGCAAGCGGCATTTTCAGTATTATTCCAACGGTTTCCCCGGCTCGGAAGACGTACCGCTTGGCGCGCCGCCCAGAGAGCCGTTCGCCCAGGGTACCGACCGCCAACGCGCGCCGGTGCGCCACGTTACCCAGAACCAGTACGCCGCCTTTCTCGAGGATCGCTTCAGCCTGACCGAGCGTTTAGCGTTGCTGGGCCAGCTGCGCTACAACCATATGAACATGGACTGGCGCTTCCAGGGGCCGCAGGAAGAGAGCCGCGCGCACACCTACGTTTTCAGCACCTGGAGCCTGGGCCCCAGCTATGCATTGACCGACAACCTCACGCTCTACGCCAACTACACCACCGGCCAGGAGCCGGGCAACGATCTGTTCTTCCTCAGCCCAACGCAGACCGATCTGCCGCTGACGCGAGCGCGCCAGTGGGAGGCCGGCGCCAAAGGGCAGTTCTGGGGGAACAAGGGCGAGGCGACGCTGGCGCTGTACGAACTGCGCAAGGACAACCTGTTTGTGCCCGACGCGCAGCGGCCGGATGCGTTGAACGCGGTAGGCAGGCAGACGTCGCGCGGCATTGAGCTTGGCGTGGTGCTGCGTCCCGACGAACGCTGGGAGCTGGCCGGCAACGCCGCCTACACGCACGCCCGCTACGACGACTATCGCGGCGGTAGCCCGCTGCGCAGCTACAACGGCAATCGCCCGGCCTATATCCCGGACTGGACCGCCAACCTCAGCGTGCATTATCAGGCGACGGAGCGCCTGGGGCTGGCTTCTTCGCTGCGCTACGTCGGCAGCAGCTACAACGACGACGCCAACCGGCGCAAGATGCGCGCGTACACCACGCTCGATCTGGCGGCAGACTATCAGCTGACGCCGATCGTCGATGTTGGTTTTCGCATTCGCAACGCCACCAACCAGCTGTACGCCTATCAGCGTACTTACCCGGACCAGGCGCTGATCGCGCTGCCGCGCAGCTATGAAACCTTCGTGTCGGTCAGGTTCTGACGGCGTGAAAGGCTGGCTTGCCCTGCTGTTGTGCGCCCTGGAATTGGGCGGCAGCGCGCCGCTGCGTGCCGATGCCGTCAGCCTGCAAAATTGCGGGGTAACGCGCGATTACCCGCAGCCGCCGCAGCGGGTGCTGGTTTACGCCAACCCGGCGCTGGAAAACCTGATGGCGCTGGGGCTGGCTGGCCGCGCGATCGGCGTGGTCGGGTATGACCGCACGCGCGATCCCGTGCCAACGGCGTCGGCCGAGACATTGCAGGCGCCCACCAGCCCGGCGCCGCCCACGGCGGAAGCGTTGCTGCTGATGCGGCCGGATTTTGTCTATTCGGCTAGCTATTACTGGCTGCACAGCCCGGAAACGCCCGATCGGGCGCGGCTGGCAGAATGGGGCATCGGCACTTATCTCTCTCCCGGCGCCTGCAGCGGCCAGCAAAGCGCGATCGCCGCCGCGCTGACGTTCGAAGACATTTTCACCGAGCTGCGGGAGCTGGCGCGCATTTTCAACGTCAGCAGCGCCGGTGAAGCGCTGGTCGCGCGGCTGCGCGGGCAGCTGAGGGCGTTTGAGGCGCAGCGCGCGCCGCTGCCGCATTTACGTCTGCTGTGGTGGTATGCCGGCGCGCAAACGCCCTACGTGGCGGGCTGCTGCGGCGCGCCAGGTTTGCTGAGCCGCAGCGTCGGCAGCGAGAACCTGTTCGGCGATCGGCCCGAGCTGTGGCCGACGGTGTCCTGGGAGGTTATCGCCGCCCGCGATCCGGATGCGATCGTGCTTGGCGATCTGCCGCGCGGCGGCCTCGGCGACAGCGCGGCCGACAAAATCGCCTTTCTGGAACATCACCCGCTGACCGCGACGCTGCGCGCCGTGCGTCAGCGGCGCTACGTGATCCTCCCCGGTTACGACATGGACCCTTCCGCCCGCACCGTGGCGGCGCTGGGCCGTTTGATTCGGGGCCTGGCGGCCTTGCCGCCGCAGGCGCCGACTTTTTCCAACAAGGAACCTTGATATGACTGCCGTTTCATTCTCTTCGCTGCTGGACTCCTGGGATCGCCAGCAGGCGGCCTACATCGCCGAACGGGAAGCGCGTTTTAACGCCCAGCTGGAGGTGCTGGCGCTGGCCGCCGGCCAGGATTTTCACGTGGTGGATCTGGCCTGCGGCCCGGGATCGCTGAGCCTGCGCATTTTGCAGCGCTTTCCGCAGGCCAGGGTGACCGCCATCGATCTCGATCCGCTGTTGCTGGCGGTGGCGCGCGGTGCGCTGGCGGAGTACGGCGATCGGATCCGCATTCTGCAGGCCGATCTGGCGGATCCGGCCTGTTTTGCCGCGCTGTCCGGCCCCGCGCCGCAGGCGGCGGTGTCCAGCACGGCGCTGCACTGGCTGATGCCCGAGCAGCAGCTGGCGCTGTACCGCAACGTTGCCGGGCTGCTGGCCGACGGCGGCGTGTTCCTGAACGCCGATCATCAGCGCTATGACCAGCGTCAGCCGCGGCTGAAAGCGTTGGCGGAGCGGCACGACGAGCAGACCCAACAGCGCGCCTGGGACAACGGCGTCGAGGATTGGGATCGCTGGTTTGCGGGCGCGCTGCAATCGCCGGCGCTGGCCGCTTATCAGGCCGAGCGTGAAGCGCTGTTCGCCGGCCGCCCGGTGCCGCCGCCGACGCCGGTGGATTTCCAGCTCGCGGCCCTCAGACAAGCCGGTTTCAGCGAGGCGGCGACGGTGTGGCAGCTATTAGACGACTATGTGATCGCAGGCTGGAAATAGCATGAGTCGGCGGTTACTGCCCGGCCGTGAGGCCGGCTGGCTGGTGCTGCTGGCGGCGGCGCTGCCGCTGGCTCTGCTGGGCGCCACCTTGTCGGGGCCTGCGCCGATCGCGTGGCATGACGCCTGGCGCATCGTGCTCGGGGTGAGCGGCGGTGCGCAGACCGATGCCGAGGTGTATCAGCGCATCATCTGGTCGTTGCGGATGCCGCGCGCGCTGCTGGCGGCGCTAGCCGGCGCCGGGCTGGCGTTGGCGGGCACCGTGCTGCAGTCGCTGACCCGCAATCCGCTGGCCGATCCTTGGGTGCTGGGGATTTCCTCCGGCGCCGGCGTGGGGGCGGTAACGGTGCTGGTATTGGGATTGGGGGGCGGCCTGCTGTCGGTGTCCGGCGGGGCGTTTATCGGCGCGCTGGGGGCATTTGCGCTGGTGATGTTGCTGGCCGGGCGTTCGCTGCAGGGGGAGTCCACGCTGTTTATTCTGGCCGGGGTGGCGGTGACGCAGCTGCTCTCCGCACTGACTTCGCTGATCACCCTCTGGCAGGCGGACGCCAACGCCACGCGCGGCGTGATGTTCTGGCTGCTGGGATCGTTCAGCGACGCACGCTGGCCACAGGTAGGGCTGTGCGGGCTGGCGCTGGCGGCGACGCTGCTGCTTTGTTGGCTGCGGGCGGGGGAGCTGGACGCGCTGGCGTTCGGCGGCGTGACCGCCGCTTCGCTGGGGGTGGCGGTGGCCCCGCTGAAACTGCTGCTGTATGTGGTGACCACCGCGCTGACGGCGGCGATCGTCGCGTTCAGCGGCGCGGTGGGGTTTATCGGGCTGACGGTGCCGCACGTCGCCCGGCGGCTGGTCGGCTCGCGGCATCGTCTGCTGTTGCCGGCCAGCGCGCTGTGCGGCGCGTTGTTCGCCGTGGCGGCGGACACCCTGGCCAGAACGCTGTTTGCTCCGCGCGAGTTGCCGGTCGGCGTGTTGACGGCGCTGTTGGGAGTGCCGGTATTCCTGCTGTTGCTGTATCGGAAGGTCAATACATGACGGTTGAAAAAACGCGTTCTGGCCTGTGCGCCGAGGGGGTAAGTTGGCGAGCGGGCACGCGCACGGTGTTGGAAAACCTCAGTTTCTGCGCTTTGCCCGGTGAGATCACCGGCGTGCTCGGCGTCAACGGCAGCGGTAAATCCACGTTGCTCAAGCTGCTGGCCGGGCTGCAGCCCGCCGCCGGCGGCCGCGTTTGGCTGGAAGGGCGCGAAATCGCCGCGTTTTCCGCGCGGGAGCGCGCCAGGCGCATCGCCTTTCTCGAGCAATCCGCCCCCGGCGCCTTCGCGCTGCCGGTGAAGGAGGCGGTGCTGCTGGGGCGCCTGGCCCATATCGGCCGCTGGCGCGGTTTCGGCCCCGAAGATCGCCGTCTCGCCGGGCAGGCGATGGAGCAAGTGGGCATCAGCCACCTGGCCGATCGCGATTGGCAGCGGCTGTCCGGCGGCGAACGGCAGCGGGTGCACCTGGCGCGCGCGTTGGCGCAGCAAACGCCGTGGCTGCTGCTGGATGAGCCCGCCAACCATCTGGATATCGCCCATCAGCAGCAGTTTATGGCCTTGCTGCGGCGGCTGAAGCTCAGCGTGGTGGTAACGCTGCACGATCTGAATCTGGCCGCCTGCTATTGCGATCGGGTGGCGCTGCTGCAGTGGGGCAGGGTCTGTGCGGCAGGTGCGCCGCGGCAGGCGCTGACGCCGGAGAACATTCGCGCGGTGTACGGGGTGGAGGCCCGGCTGGCGGCGCCCGCCGGCTATGCGCCGCCGCTGATCTATTACCCCGCACCGGCATGAGCCCGGTGGAAAGGGCACGTTTAGCCGATCACAATTTCGCCTCGCTGGCTAAAATAACTCCGGTTTTAGCGATTTTTTGGGTTAGAATAACCTGATATGCGGTGAAAGGCATTTGCCGCTCAATGGGCAGTTAAGCGAGGCTATCATGTTGGAATTATTGAAAAGTCTGTTATTCGCCGTGGTGATGGTGCCGGTGGTCATGGCGCTCATTCTCGGCTTGATCTACGGTTTTGGCGAAGTGTTCAA
This sequence comes from Serratia ureilytica, assembly GCF_017309605.1. NCBI lineage: Bacteria > Pseudomonadati > Pseudomonadota > Gammaproteobacteria > Enterobacterales > Yersiniaceae > Serratia > Serratia ureilytica. Next base: position 3,702,672 of record NZ_CP071320.1, on the reverse strand, counting down.
CGTCTTCTCCAAAGTGGGCCGTTCGAAAGAAAACCGCACCCAGCACTGACCGTTCCCCATCCCGATACCCGTCGGCATCGCCCGGCGGGCATTCCTCAAGTTATCTCACGCTTTGCCGATAAACCGCATGACAAGCTTTCGCGCAACGTTATATTATTTTTTATATAACGAAGAGTGATAATGCACGTTAACTTGCGGAGAAAAACAATGAAACAGCAATGGACCAAATGGGTTGGCGGGATCGTGTTGGCATCGGGCCTGGTGACTCAGGCCTCGGCGGCGGAAAAGATCACCGTGTTCGCCGCCGCGTCGCTGACCAACGCGCTGCAGGACATCGCCACCCAGTATCAAAAAGGCAAGGACGTGCAGGTGGTTTCCTCCTTCGCGTCGTCCTCGACGCTGGCGCGCCAAATTGAGCAGGGCGCCCCGGCCGATCTGTTTATCTCCGCCGATCAACAGTGGATGGATTACGCCATCGACAAGCAGCAGATGGTGAAAGACACCCGCTATACGCTGCTGGGCAACGAACTGGTGCTGATCGCCGCCAAGAACGATAAACAAGACAAGATCGCCATCGACAAGCAGACCGACTGGACCAAGCTGCTCAACGGCGGCCGTCTGGCGGTGGGCGATCCGGATCACGTGCCGGCCGGCATCTACGCCAAAGAGGCGCTGGAACACCTGGGCGCCTGGAGCGCGCTGGAGCCGAAACTGGCGCGCGCCAACAACGTGCGCAGCGCGATGGCGCTGGTGGAGCGCGGTGAAGCGCCGCTCGGCATCGTCTACGGCTCCGACGCGGTCGCCAGCGACAAGGTGAAAGTGGTGGGCGTATTCCCGGAAGACAGCCACAAACCGGTTGAATATCCGATGGCGATTGTGAAAGATCGTCAAAATCCGACGGTCAGCGCTTTCTATACCTATCTGAAGGGCCCGGAAGCGGCCGCTATTTTTGAACATTATGGATTCACCCCGCGTAAATGATTCTGAGTGAGTACGAGTGGCAGGCGGTTGAGCTGAGCCTGAAAGTCTCCGGTTTGGCGGTGGTCTGCAGCCTGCCGTTCGGCATTCTGATGGCCTGGGTGCTGGTGCGTTGCCGCTTTCCCGGCAAGGCACTGCTGGACGGCGTCATTCACCTGCCCCTGGTGCTGCCCCCGGTGGTGGTCGGCTATTTGCTGCTGATCGCCATGGGGCGGCGCGGCGTCATCGGCGAGTGGCTGTACGACTGGTTCGGCTTCAGCTTCAGCTTTAGCTGGCGCGGCGCCGCGCTGGCATCGGCGGTGGTGGCGTTTCCGCTGATGGTGCGCGCCATCCGGCTGGCGCTGGAGGCGGTGGATACCCGGCTGGAGCAGGCGGCGCGCACGCTGGGCGCCAACCCGTGGCGGGTGTTTTTCACCATCACGCTGCCGCTGTCGCTGCCCGGCGTCATTGTCGGCGTGGTGCTGGCCTTTGCCCGTTCGCTGGGGGAGTTCGGCGCCACCATCACCTTCGTCTCCAACATTCCCGGTGAAACCCGCACCATTCCGCTGGCGATGTATACGCTGATCGAAACGCCGGGGGCGGAGGCCGCCGCCGCGCGTCTGTGCGTGATCGCCATCGTGCTGTCGCTGGCTTCGCTGATGGTGTCCGAATGGCTGGCCCGCTGGGGCCGCAAACGGATGGGGGTGTAAATGCTGGAGCTGGATTTCTCGCAGCAGCTGGGCGACCTCAATCTCAACGTCCGCGCCGATTTGCCGGCGCAGGGCATCACCGCGATTTTCGGCCTGTCCGGCGCGGGTAAAACTTCATTGATCAACGCCATCGGCGGCCTGACCCGTTTGCAGCAGGGGCGCATCGCGCTCAATGGCCGCACGCTGGTGGATACCGCCGCGGGCCTCTGCCTGCCGCCGGAAAAGCGCCGTATCGGCTATGTGTTTCAGGATGCGCGCCTGTTCCCGCACTATCGGGTGCGCGGCAACCTGCAGTACGGCATGGCGGCCGGCATGCGTACGCAGTTCAACACCATCGTCGAGCTGCTGGGCATCGGGCCGCTGCTTAATCGGCTGCCCCTGACGCTCTCCGGCGGTGAAAAACAGCGGGTGGCGATCGGCCGCGCGCTGCTGACGGCGCCGGAACTGCTGCTGATGGACGAACCGCTGGCCTCGCTCGATCTGCCGCGCAAACGCGAGCTGCTGCCGTATCTGGAGCGGTTGGCGCAGGACGTCAACATCCCTATCCTCTACGTCAGCCATAGCCTGGACGAGATCCTGCGCCTGGCCGAGCAGGTGATGGTGCTGGATCGCGGCGAGGTGCGCGCGTTCGGCGGGCTGGAAGCCGTCTGGGCCAGCAGCGCGCTGCGGCCGTGGCTGCAGCGTGAAGATCAGAGCAGCGTGCTGCGCGTCAGCGTGATTGAGCATCATCAACGCTATGCCATGACCGCGCTGGCGCTCGGCGATCAGCGGCTGTGGGTCAGCGGCATCGACGCCGAATTGGGCACCCAGCTGCGCATTCGCATCAATGCCGCCGACGTCTCGCTGGTGCTGCAGCCGCCGGTCAACAGCAGCATTCGCAACGTGTTGCCGGCCAAGGTAAGCGAGTGTCTGGACGTGGACGGGCAGGTGGAAGTAAAGCTAGCGGTCGGGGAGCACGTGCTGTGGGCGCGGATCACGCCGTGGGCGCGCGATGAACTGGCGATCCGCCCTGGGCAGTGGCTGTACGCGCAGGTGAAGAGCGTGTCGATCAGCCGCGAGAGCCGCTAAGACAGGCCCTCCCGGCGGGAGGGCGAAAAAACTAGAGTACGCGGGTGCGGATCACCTCGGCGATGCCCGGCTGCAGGTTATCGGCGATCACCAGATCGGCGCGTTCCTTGATCGCGTCATCGGCGTTGCCCATCGCCACGCCCAAACCGACCGCTTCCAGCATGCTGATATCGTTGTAATTATCGCCGAACGCCACCACCTGATCCATGCTCAGCCCCTGCGACTCCACCCATTGGCGCAGGCGCTTGCCTTTGCTGTTGCCGCCTTTGGCGATATCCACCTGATCGTGCCAGGACCATTCGCACGCCAACCCCAGCTCTTTCTCCACCGTGTCGGCAAACTCGCGCAGCGCCGGAATATCGGCGTGCGAGGTGGCGAATTTCCAGATCGCCTGCGCGTCGTCGGCCGCCTGCACCAGGCTGCTGACCTGCAGCAGCGTCGGGCGCTGCGCCGCAGGCAGGGTTTCGGCCCAGGCCAGCGAGCGAGTCACGTGGCCGCTCGGTTCCTGATACAGCATGGCGTCGTCAACGTACATCAGCCCGTGAATGTCGGTCTGTTTGAGCATCTGCAGCACCTGTTTGGCCTGCTCCTTCGCCAAGGGATCGGCGGCCAGCACCTTTTTCTGCTGAAAATCATACAGGTAAGTGCCGTTGCAGCAGATGGCCGGCGTGTCAATCTGCAGCGCCTGGTAGAACGGATGGATGGCGACGTGATGGCGGCCGGTGACCACCACCACCTGGACGCCGGCGGCGCGCGCCTGCGCCAGCGCTTCCAGCGACTGCGGTAAGATGCGTTTTTGATTGTCCAGCAGGGTGCCGTCAAGATCGAGGGCGATGACGCGGTAGCTCATAGGGTTCTCGTTATCGTTAGCCATAAAATTAATCCGATGGTACACCGGATAGCCAATGGAGAAAACCGCGTGAGCTTCCGGTGCTAAGCAGGGTTGCCATGCGACGGATGTGCGGTAAGCTAGGGACAATCGAACGGCCTGAAACCGGTTCCTCTTTTACCCTTTGCAAGGAGAACACATGAAGCAAATCGTTTATGTCGCCAGCCCGGAGAGCCAGCAGATCCACGTCTGGCAGTTGGACGACGCCGGCGCGCTGGCGCTGCTGCAAACCGTTGACGTGCCGGGCCAGGTGCAGCCGATGACCCTTCATCCGGACAAGACTCACCTGTACGTCGGCGTGCGTCCGGCGTTCGGCATCGTCAGCTACCGCATCGAGGCGGACGGCACGCTGCAGCAGGCCGGCATGGCGCCGCTGCCGGGCAGCCCGACCCATATCTCCACCGATTTGCAGGGGCGTTACCTGTTCTCCGCTTCCTACAGCGGCAACTGCGCCAGCATCAGCCCGATCGGCCACGACGGCGTGGTCACGGCGCCGATCCAACAGATCGACGGCCTGAGCGCGCCGCACTCCGCCAACATCGATCCGACCAACCAGCTGGTGCTGGTGCCGTGTCTGAAAGAAGACCGCATCCGTCTGTTCAACCTGAGCCTGGCGGGCCAGCTGACGCCGCACGCGCAGGACGGGGTGGATATCGCCGCCGGCGCCGGTCCGCGCCATATGGCGTTCCACCACAACGACAAGTTCGCTTACTGCGTCAACGAGCTGAACGGCACGGTGGACGTGCTGGCCATTTCGGAAAACGGCGGCAAATACACCGTGACGCAAACGCTGGATATCATGCCGGACGATTTCGACGGCACCCGCTGGGCGGCGGACATTCATATCACGCCGAACGGCCGCTTCCTGTACACCAGCGATCGCACCGCCAGCATTCTGACCCTCTTCAGCGTCTCCGAAGACGGCGGCACGTTGAGCGTGGCCGGCTATTATCCGACCGAAGCGCAACCGCGCGGTTTCAATATCGATCACAGCGGCCGCTTCGTGATTTCGTCCGGCCAGAAGTCCGATCACATCGCGGTGCATGAAATTGATCAGGCCAGCGGTCAGCTGACTATGTTGGCGCGTTATCCGGTGGGCAAAGGCCCGATGTGGGTAAGCGTGCTGGCGAAGTAATTCGGCGGGCAGAGCAGAAAAGCGCGGTTCGGTTGAGCCGCGCTTTTTTATGGGCGGAGATCAATCAGTTGAACATCACCGTCAGCGTGGCGCTGCCGAGGCTGTGGAAATGCACGTTAAAGCCCACCAACGCGCCGCTGGAGCCTTCATCCACCTCAATGCTTTCCACGTCCAGCGCATGCACGGTGAACTGATAGCGGTGGCGTTCGCCATTCGGCGGCGCGGCGCCGCCGTAACCGGCCGAGCCGAAGTCGGTACGGGTTTGCAGCGCGGCGCTCGGCAGCGGCGCTTTGCCGGAGCCTGCGCCCTGCGGCAGCTCGCGCACGTCGGCCGGAATATTGGCCACCACCCAGTGCCACCAGCCGGAGCCGGTCGGGGCATCGGGATCGTACAGGGTGACGACGAAGCTTTTGGTGCCGGCGGGCACGCCGTCCCAGGCCAGGTGCGGCGACAGGTTATCGCCGCGGTAGCCCATGCCGTTGAAGACCTGCGTCTGCGGCATTGTGCCGCCGTCCTGCAGATCGTTGCTGTACAAACGAAAAGCCATAATGACTCCCAGTTGTCGATAAACGCGGACCCTTAAGCTAGATCTTTTCGGTGGAACAATACAACCCCTTGCGCCAGCGGCGGACGGTTGATCTCGACGGTGACATGCACCAGTTCGGGATGCGCGGCCAACAGTTGGCGCACCCGATCGGCGGTGAGGGTGCGATCGGCGCTGCTCAGGGCGAGGACGCAATGATATTTTCCTTTGCCGATGCGGCCTACATGCAAATCGGTCAGCGTGAGCGCGTGGCCGGAAGCGGCCAGGGCCTGGCGGATGTCTTGCGCCACCGGGGCGTCCATTTCGGCATCCAGCAAAATCTTTCCGCTATCGCGCATCAGGCTATAGGCCCAGGCGGCCACCATCGCCGCGCCGATGATGCCCATCAGCGGATCGAGCCAGGCGGCGCCCCAAAGCTTGCCGCCGAACAGCGCGACGAGCGCCAGCACCGAGGTGGCGGCGTCGGCGAGCACGTGAACATAGGCGGAACGCAGGTTGAGGTCATGATGAGTGTCGTCGTGGTCATCCCCGTGATGATGATGGTGGCCGCCGCCGCGCAACAGCCAGGCGCAGAGCAGGTTGACGGCCAGCCCGATCGCGCCGATGGCGATGGCTTCGTTGTAATGAATCGGGCTGGGATTCAGCAGCCGCTGCCCAGACTGAAACAGCATCAGCGCCGCCACCAGCACCAACAACACCGCGCTGGTGTAACCGGCCAGCACTTCTATTTTCCAGGTGCCGAGGCTAAAGCGGCGATCCTTGGCCAGCCGGCGTGCGGCGCCGTAAGCCAGCACCGACAGGCCCAGGGCCAGCGCGTGCGAACTCATGTGCCAGCCGTCGGCCAGCAATGCCATCGAGTTAAACAGCCAGCCGCCGGCGATCTCGATAGCCATCATACTGGCGGTGAGTATCACCGCCCATCTGGTGTTTCTTTCGGCCAATGGGTTACCATCGTCAAAAACATGGCTGTGCTCGCGGTGCAAAACGGGCGCGTGAGACGTCATGGTGAAGTTCCTCAGCAAAAGATAGTGTGCTGAAATATACTATACCCCAGTATAGTAAATAACAATCAGGCGGAAATGATGAGCCATACCCACAGAGATCAAAAGAAGCTGTTGGCGCGGGTGCGCCGCATTAAAGGGCAGGCCGAAGCGCTGGAACGCGCGCTGGAGAGCGGCGGCGAATGTTCGGCTGTTCTGCAGCAGATCGCGGCGGTGCGCGGCGCGGTCAACGGTCTGATGGCGCAGGTGCTGGAAGGGCATGTGCGCGAACATCTGGCTGCCGCGGACGCTACGCCGCAGCAGCGCGAGCAGGACATCGAGCAATTGATGACCGTTTTACGTTCTTATATGAAGTAATCATGATTTCACTGAAAAAACGCACGCCGTGGTTCGGCTGGCTGCGCCGTTGGGCCAAAGGCATCAAGCGCGATATCTACGCGCTGTGGCTGGCCGCCCGTGATAAGCGCACCCCGTGGTACGCCAAGCTGATCGCGCTGCTGGTGGCCGGCTATGCGATCTCACCGATCGATCTGATCCCGGATTTTATTCCGGTGCTGGGCTATCTGGACGATGTGATCATCGTGCCGTTGGGCATCATGTTGGCGGTGCGGCTGATCCCCAAACCGTTGATGGCCGAGCTGCGCGAGAAGGCGCAAAAGCGCGTCGATAATCCCACCGGCCGCATGGCGGCGGCGATGATCATTGTACTGTGGCTGCTGTGTTTGGGATTGCTGGCCCGCTATCTGGACCAGCATTGGTAAGGCATTAACGCGCGGCGGCGGCGACGGCGGCGGTCAGGCGGCTGAGCTGGTCCGCTTCGATGATGTAAGGCGGCATCAGGTAAATCAGCTTGCCGAACGGCCGGATCCATACCCCGCGCTCGACGAACCCGCGCTGCAGCTCGGCGACATCCACCGGTTCGCGCATCTCCACCACCCCAATCGCGCCCAGCACCCGCACGTCGGCCACCTTCGGCAGCGCCGCCAACGGCAACAGTTCCCGCTTCAACTGGGTTTCGATGGCGCTCACCTGCGCCTGCCAGCGATTTTCCGCCAGCAGCGCCAGACTGGCGTCCGCCACGGCGCAGGCCAGCGGATTGCCCATAAAGGTCGGCCCGTGCATAAAGCAGCCGGCCGCGCCGTTGCTGATGGTCTCCGCCACGTGGCGGGTGGTCAGGGTGGCGGAAAGGGTCATATAGCCGCCGGTCAGCGCCTTGCCCAGACAGAGAATGTCCGGCACCACCTGCGCGTGCTCGCAGGCGAACAGCTTGCCGGTGCGGCCGAAACCGGTGGCGATCTCGTCGGCGATCAGCAGCACCTGATGGCGATCGCACAGCTCGCGCACCCGCTTGAGGTAGGTCGGATGGTAGATGCGCATGCCGCCGGCGCCTTGCACCACCGGTTCCAGGATCACCGCCGCCACTTCACCGGCGTGCTGCTCCAGCAGCGCGGCGAACGGCGCGATATCCTCTTCACGCCATTCCTCGTCGAAGCGGCACTGCGGCGCGGTGGCGAACAGGTGCGGCGCCAGATACCCCTGATAGAGGCTGTGCATCGAGTTGTCCGGATCGCAGACCGACATCGCGCCGAAGGTATCGCCGTGATAGCCGTGGCGCAGAGTGAGGATGCGCTGCCGGCGCTCGCCGCGCGCCTGCCAGTACTGCAGCGCCATTTTCAGCGACACTTCTACCGCCACCGAACCGGAATCTGCCAGGAACACGCACTGCAGCGCTTCCGGCGTCATCGCCACCAGCCGACGGCACAGCGAGATGGCGGCCGGATGGGTGATGCCGCCGAACATCACGTGCGACATCTTCTCCAACTGCTGGCTGGCGGCCTGATTCAGGCGCGGATGGTTGTAACCGTGGATCGCCGCCCACCAGGAGGACATGCCGTCCACCAGACTCCGGCCGTCCGCCAGCTGCAGTTCGACGCCGCTGGCCGATTCGATCGGGTAACAGGGTAACGGGCGGCTCATGGAGGTGTAGGGGTGCCAGATATGGCGTTGGTCAAACGCCAGGTCGGAAGCGGTGACAGACATTGTTGTAAACCAAATTGGATTAAGATTGGTTGACAGTATATCCACAATATTTAAACTGGCGACACTTTTTCGTTTTGGAGACGCCATGATGGCCGACCGCATTCACTGGACAGTAGGGCAAGCCCAGGCCCTGTTTGATAAACCGCTGCTGGAACTGCTGTTCGAAGCGCAAACCGTACACCGCCAGCACTTCGACCCGCGTCAGGTGCAGGTCAGCACGCTGCTGTCGATCAAGACCGGCGCTTGCCCGGAAGACTGCAAATACTGCCCGCAGAGCTCACGCTACAAGACCGGCCTGGAGTCGGAGCGGTTGATGCAGGTCGAGCAGGTGCTGGAATCGGCGCGCAAGGCCAAGGCGAACGGTTCGACCCGTTTTTGCATGGGCGCGGCGTGGAAGAACCCGCACGAGCGCGATATGCCTTATCTGCAGCAAATGGTGCAGGGCGTGAAAGCGATGGGCATGGAAACCTGCATGACGCTGGGCACATTGGATGGCACCCAGGCCGAGCGGCTGGCGGAGGCCGGGCTGGATTACTACAACCATAACCTCGACACCTCGCCGGAGTTCTACGGCAGCATCATCACCACCCGCAGCTACCAGGAGCGCCTGGATACGCTCGACAAGGTGCGCGACGCCGGCATCAAAGTGTGCTCCGGCGGCATCGTCGGGCTGGGTGAAACGGTGCGCGATCGCGCCGGGTTGCTGGTGCAGCTGGCCAACCTGCCAAAACCACCGGAGAGCGTGCCGATCAACATGTTGGTGAAGGTGAAAGGCACGCCGCTGGCGGATAACGATGACGTCGATCCGTTTGATTTCATCCGCACCATCGCGGTGGCGCGCATCATGATGCCATCTTCTTATGTCCGTCTCTCCGCAGGCCGCGAACAGATGAACGAACAGACGCAGGCGATGTGCTTCATGGCCGGCGCCAACTCGATCTTCTACGGTTGCAAGCTGCTGACCACGCCGAATCCGGAAGAAGACAAAGACCTGCAGCTGTTCCGCAAGCTGGGGCTCAACCCGCAGCAGACCGCAACCGAACACGGCGACAACCAGCAACAGCAGGTGCTGGCCAAGCAACTGCTGAACGCCGATACCGCCGAGTTTTACAACGCGGCGCCGTGATGAGCTGGCAGCAACGCATCGAGCAGGCGCTGGCTGAGCGGCGCCTGAACGCCGCCTACCGCCGGCGACAGACCACCGAGGGCGGCAACGGCCGCCAGATCCGGCTCGGCGATCGTCTCTATCTGAACTTCTCGGGCAACGACTACCTGGGCTTGAGCCAGGATGCGCGGGTGATCGCCGCCTGGCAGCAGGGCGCGCAGCGTTACGGCGTCGGCAGCGGCGGTTCGGGCCACGTGACCGGTTTTAGCGCAGCGCATCAGGCGCTGGAAGAGCAACTGGCGGCGTGGCTCGGCTATCCGCGCGCGCTGCTGTTCATCTCCGGCTACGCCGCCAACCAGGCGGTGCTGGCGGCGTTGATGCAAAAGGGCGATCGCATTTTGGCCGATCGTCTCAGCCACGCCTCGCTGCTGGAGGCGGCGGCGCAGTCGCCGGCCGAGCTGCGCCGGTTCCAGCACAATCAACCGCAGGCCTTGGCGGATCTGCTGGCCAAACCCTGCGACGGGCAGCGGCTGGCGGTCACCGAAGGGGTGTTCAGCATGGATGGCGACGGCGCGCCGTTGGCAGAGCTGCATCGCTTAACCCGTGCGGCGGGCGCCTGGCTGATGGTGGACGACGCCCACGGCATCGGCGTGCGCGGTGAGCAAGGCCGCGGCAGCTGCTGGCAGCAGGGCGTGCGCCCTGAACTGCTGGTGGCGACCTTCGGCAAGGCGTTCGGCGTCAGCGGCGCGGCGGTGCTGTGCGATGAGGCGACCGCCGAGTATCTGCTGCAGTTCGCCCGCCATCTGATCTACAGCACCGCGATGCCGCCGGCACAGGCCTGCGCGCTGCAGGCGGCGCTGGTCTGCATTCGAGAGGGCGATGACCTGCGCGCCCGGCTGCAGGACAACATTCGGCGTTTCCGCCAGGGCGCGGCGCCGCTGGCGCTGACCCTGACAGATTCCGACACCGCCATCCAGCCGCTGCTGGTGGGGGATAATCAGCGCGCGCTCGATCTGGCGACCCGCCTGCGCGAGTGCGGCCTGTGGGTGAGCGCCATCCGCCCGCCGACGGTGCCGCCGGGCGGCGCGCGGCTGCGCATTACCCTGACGGCGGCGCATCAGCCGCAGGATATCGATCGCCTGCTGGAGGTGCTGAATGACGTCAGCCAATGACACAGTGAACAAACAGGCGGTCGCCTCGGCCTTCAGCCGCGCGGCCGGCAGCTACGACGCCGCCGCCGAGCTGCAGCGTGACGTTGGCGAGCGCTTACTGGGGATGGGGAGTTCCCACCCGGGCGAACAGCTGCTGGACGCCGGCTGCGGCACCGGCTATTTCAGCCGTATGTGGCGTGAGCGCGGCAAACGGGTGACCGCGCTCGATTTGGCGCCGGGCATGCTGGAGGTCGCCCGCCAACGGCAGGCGGCGCATCATTATCTGCTGGGCGATATCGAACAGGTGCCGCTGCCCGATGCGGCGATGGACATCTGTTTCAGCAGCCTGGTGGTGCAGTGGTGCAGCGATCTGCCTGCCGCGCTGGCAGAGCTGTATCGCGTGACCCGTCCCGGCGGCGTGATCCTGTTTTCCACGCTGGCGGCGGGCTCGCTGCAGGAATTGGGGGACGCCTGGCAACAGGTGGACGGCGAACGTCACGTGAACGCCTTTTTGCCGTTGACGCAGATCCGCACCGCCTGCGCCGCCTATCGACACGAACTGGTGACGGAGTTGCGTATCCTGAACTACCCGGACGTGATGACGCTGATGCGTTCGCTCAAGGGCATCGGGGCGACGCATTTGCATCAGGGGCGCGAGGGCGGCCTGATGTCGCGCGGCCGCCTCGCCGCGCTGCAGGCGGCTTACCCGTGTCGGCAGGGGCAGTTCCCGCTCAGCTATCATCTGGCTTATGGAGTGATTTATCGTGAGTAAACGTTGGTTCGTGACCGGCACCGACACCGAAGTGGGGAAAACCGTCGCCAGCAGCGCCTTGCTGCAGGCCGCCAACCGGGCGGGCTACCGCAGCGCCGGCTATAAGCCGGTGGCCTCCGGCAGCGAGATGACCGCCGAGGGGCTGCGCAACGGCGACGCGCTGGCGCTGCAGGCCAACAGCGGCGTGGCGCTGGATTACGACGAAGTGAACCCTTACGTATTTGCCGAACCGACCTCGCCGCATATCGTCAGCGCCGATGAAGGCCGGCCGATCGACGCGGCGCGGCTGTCCGACGGCCTGCGCCGGCTGGAGCAGCGCGCCGACTGGGTGCTGGTCGAGGGGGCCGGCGGGTGGTTTACCCCGTTGTCGGCGGAGTACACCTTCGCCGACTGGGTGCGGCAAGAGCAACTGCCGGTGATCCTGGTGGTGGGCATCAAGCTGGGCTGCATCAACCACGCGGTGCTGACGGCCCAGGCGGTGCAACAGGCCGGGCTGACGCTGGCCGGTTGGATCGCCAACGACGTGGCGCCGCCGGGGCGGCGGCATCAGGAATACCTGGCTACGCTGCGCCGTATGCTGCCCGCGCCGCTGCTGGGCGAAATCCCGCACCTGCCGCAGGCCGAACGGGCGCCGCTGGGGCAGTATCTGGATATCAGCTTGCTGGCGCAGTGAGAGGTTCTGGCTGATGAATCACAACGCCGGGTCTTATGACCCGGCGTTGGCTTTTACATAGCGGTAATACAGGCGTTATCGAGATAAAGCACGCCATTTTTCGCCAGGGCAAACAGGTTGAACGTCAGGATGACATGGGTCGCCCAGACCGGGACTTTTCGTCGATTGGCGTTGAAACGATATTCGGTGTACTCGGCGTAAGCATCGGCTTTCAAGGCGGCGTCCCAGGCTGCCGGCGCGGCTTTGGCGACGAGCGAGACGCCGTTGTCCGCATGGTCCTGGATACAGGCATATTGCAGCGTCGCGAACAGATTGCCGGTACCGCCGTTGACCGTTTTCAGGGTAAAACAGGCGCCCAGCTGCTCATATTGCGCGGCGGGCACGATCACTCTCACTCCGGCGTTGGTATTGGCGTTGCCCAACTTGGTCACTTTCAGGGCATTGCTGCCGTTGACGCCCACGCCGGCTTCGATACTGATAGTCACTGCGTCTGAGGTAAAGGGCTCGCTGATCGTGCCGCCTGTCACTTCCCAGCCAAACGGCTTAGCGGAAAAGGCGAACTCACCGTCTTTTAACTTGTTATTCACGGCGCCGACCAGCGTCTGGATCCCGGCGCCACCCCCACCGCCATCCAGTCGGCTATTGACGATGACAAAGTCGCCGGTACCGCTGAAATAGCGGCCGCTGGCGGTTCGTACGCCATAGAACTTCACGCTGTCGACGATAATCCCGCTACTGCCGGCCTCGGCGTAAAACAGCGACGCTTGCGCCAGTCGGCCGCCGGCGACGATGATTTCGCCGCCGTGAATCAACAGCGATGCATTTTGATTGGCGCTGCAACAGAAGGGAATTTCCGTGAGCGGACTATTACCGTTGTTGAATTCCATATGGCAGCCATGCAATTCAATGCTACCGGCCTCAACGTCGGCAATCGAGCCGGCATAGTCGATCGAAGTGCCGAACAGGCGGAAGGCGCCGTTGGGGTTAGCGTTGCGAACGGCCAGCCCCTGGGAATTGCCGAGGGTGCCACCGAAGAAGTTGATGCCTTCACCGAAGTTTTGGGCGCCGCTGTTCGTTGAAGGCATATGCAGGCACTCAAAACAGCGAATGACTTCACAGGCGTAGTGGTGGGCGATATAGGCATTGGTACCGTAGTACAGGCCGTAGTAGAAGCCGGAAATATAGACGTTATTGACGGAAAAGTTGCCCAGCGGGCCTTCAGGCGAATCGAAACGGACGCCGTCGATATAGGTGTATTCGATCGTCGTTTCATCTTTGCTGTTGTTAATCCTGGCGCCGATGCCCTTTACGGTGAAATCTTTCATGATAGGCGCCGGGCGAATAGGAACGTTGCTATCCAGCGCGCCGTTGCTGGTATAGCAGCGCAGGAAATAGTTATGGTCGCTTTCCGTGCCGTTGGGGATCTCGGTAGTGACGTTGACGCCGTTGCCGTCGATATAGACGAATCCGACATTGATATCGGTTTTAGGCGCCGTCCAAAGGGCAAAAGGCGCGGCGAATCTGACAATCGCAGGGCGTTTTAACGTTTTGATGATAAAGTCTTGTGCGCCGACCAGTTCGTCGCGCGAACTGACGTAAATGCCTTCAATATTAAGACGTTCCTGCAGGCTCCAGTTTTTGTTGCGCAAATCCGCGTATTGAATAAATGCCGCGTTGTTGTCTGTCATGCTTACATCCCTCGATATTATGGTGTCGGTGTGACCCCTATCGAGTATGAAAAGATGGCCGGCCCATGCCTATTGGGCGCAGACTGGCCGTGACTGATACAACAGCAACCTAATCGCTAACCCGAGCACTCACTCCGCCAGCCCGGCGCCGATCAGCGCCTCATCCAGCTGCGCCAGCGCGCCGTGCGCCACGGTGCGCCCGCTATCGAGCAGACAAAAACGATCCGCCACCTGGCGCACGAACGGCAGCTGATGCTCTACCAGCAAAATGGTCATGCCCAACTCATAGTTGAGCCTGCGGATCACGTTGCCGATGTCGGCGGCGATCGAGGGCGGTACGCCCGTCGTCGGTTCGTCGAGGATCAGCAGCGCCGGCTCCTGCGCCAGCGCACGACCAATCGCCAACTGGCGCTGAGCGCCTTCGCACAGATCGCCGGCGCGGCGAGTGCGCATCTGGCGCAAATTGGGAAACAGGCTGTAGATCAGCGGCGGAATGCGGTAAGGGGCGCCGCGCACGGCCATCTGCGCCACTTGCAGATTCTCTTCCACGCTCAGCTGCGAGAAGAGTTGCCGCCCTTGCGGGACGTGGCTGATGCCGAGTGCGGCGCGGCGCTCCATCGGTTGCAGCAGCAGGTTTTGCGGCGGCTGATCCGCCGGCTGCCAGGTCATGCTGCCGCTCACCACCGGCAAATGCCCCATGATGCAGTTGACCAGCGTGGTCTTGCCCACGCCGTTGCGCCCGAGCAGCACGGTGCACTGGCCGCGCGGCAGCTCCAGGTTGATGTCCCACAGGGTATGATTTTGCCCGTAAAATTGATTGACCGATCTCAGACTCAGCATGTGGCATTCTCCTCATAGACATAGGCGCCCGTTCCACTCGTTGGTGGGGTGCTGCAAAGGCCGCATTGGCGGTTGATTTCCCGAGTGTGGCAATGTCCGGAACAAAATGCCGTCCCTCCGATTCACCTGAGCAATGTCTGCGGTGGACGGAAAGACAGTCAATATGTCGTGAAAAACGACGTTTATGACGACTTGGTGTCGTTCTCGCGCTTTTACGAGGCATAGCCAGGCGGCGGTTGCACGCCGCATTCGGCAGCGCATTATGCTGTCGCGCCTCGTTCGCACGCGGGAAGATAAAGCAACTCCCAGGCCAGTTTTGCCACTGGCCGAAAAGGGGGAGTGTTATCGCTTTGTTAACCGCCTGTCAGGCCCGACGCGCTCTGCCGCGGCGGCCTGAAAATACGCCGGGAAGTTAACCCGGACGTTTTTTGCACTCTTGTGGTGCTCTCCGGCGTGGGCGTGGTGCAAGGCGTTGCGCCGCCGTCAAGCGCGATCGGCGTGAAAGGGGGCAATGCGATTTTGGCAATGGGGATTTTTAGTATTAATCGGCATAAACAAAGCGATATTTTTATGAAAAAATAACTAAAAAAGCCATTTTGGCGAGTGTAAAGGGCGAAAAGCTTTCTTTCTGTAACTCCCGCCACGGGCGGGGCGGTGAGAGTTATCCACTATTCCTGTGGATAACCTTGTGCATTAGATTTAGAAAAACGCTGTAAAGCGAGAGCCGACGCGGGTTCTGTTCGCTTTGTCCGCAATCTCGTCTTTTTATTAAAACTATTAATTATCAATAAATTAACTAAAATCAAGACGCCAGGGCATTGATCGGGTTTCTATGTGTGATTTTTCGCCGCGGTGCTATCAATAAGTTAATTTTCGGCAAGTTCTGGGGATAAATCTGTTATTGACAATAAAAATGTCACCCCGCTGTAACCTCACGGTGCAACGGCGTTGCCGCGCTGCCGCGCGCAGCGACGAATCCGCTTGAAGCTGGTTTTATATCCAGTATCATGGGCACTGGCGCAAATCGCCGACACTTTCCATAATTAGGGGCCACGTCCGGCGCAGAGCCGGCTGGCCGCCTGAGCGCGCGCATCTCCACAGGGTAGCCGAGCAATGAGTAAACTTTTCAAACTGCATTCTGATTTCAAACCGGCCGGCGATCAGCCGGAAGCCATCCGCAAACTGGAAGAGGGGTTGGAAGACGGCCTGGCGCACCAGACGCTGCTGGGGGTAACCGGCTCGGGCAAAACGTTCACCATCGCCAACGTGATAGCCGATCTGAATCGGCCGACCATGGTGCTGGCGCCGAACAAGACGTTGGCGGCGCAGCTGTACGGCGAGATGAAAGAGTTTTTCCCGGAGAATGCGGTGGAGTACTTCGTCTCTTACTACGACTACTACCAGCCGGAAGCCTACGTGCCCAGCTCCGACACCTTCATTGAAAAAGACGCTTCGGTGAATGAGCACATCGAGCAGATGCGCCTTTCCGCCACCAAGGCGCTGCTGGAGCGGCGCGACGTGGTGGTGGTGGCGTCGGTGTCGGCGATCTACGGCCTGGGCGATCCGGATCTTTACCTGAAGATGATGCTGCATCTGACCAAGGGCATGATCATCGATCAGCGCTCCATTTTGCGCCGGCTGGCGGAGCTGCAGTATTCTCGCAACGATCAGGCTTTCCAGCGCGCCACCTTCCGCGTGCGCGGTGAGGTGATCGACATCTTCCCGGCGGAATCGGACGAGCTGGCGCTGCGCGTCGAGCTGTTCGACGACGAAGTGGAGCGGCTGTCGCTGTTCGATCCGCTGACCGGGCAGATTGAGCAGGTGGTGCCGCGTTTTACCATCTACCCGAAGTCGCACTACGTGACGCCGCGCGAGCGGATCATTCAGGCGATGGAAGAGATCAAGGTCGATCTGGCGGACCGCCGCAAGGTGCTGTTGGCCAACAACAAGCTGCTGGAAGAGCAGCGCCTGACGCAGCGCACCCAGTTCGATCTGGAGATGATGAACGAGCTGGGTTACTGCTCGGGCATCGAAAACTACTCGCGCTACCTTTCCGGGCGCGCCGAGGGCGAGCCGCCGCCGACGCTGTTCGATTACCTGCCGGCGGACGGCCTGCTGGTGGTCGACGAATCCCACGTCACCATTCCGCAAATCGGCGCGATGTTCAAGGGCGACCGCGCGCGCAAGGAAACGCTGGTGGAGTACGGTTTCCGCCTGCCGTCGGCGCTGGACAACCGCCCGCTGCGCTTCGAGGAGTTCGAGGCGCTGGCGCCGCAGACCATCTATGTCTCCGCCACGCCGGGCAAATATGAGCTGGAGAAATCCGGCGGCGATCTGATCGACCAGGTGGTGCGCCCGACCGGGCTGCTGGATCCGATCGTGGAAGTGCGGCCGGTCGCCACTCAGGTGGACGATCTGCTCTCCGAGATCCGCAAACGCGCGGCGATCAACGAGCGCGTGCTGGTGACCACCCTGACCAAACGCATGGCGGAAGACCTGACCGAATACCTGGAAGAGCATGGCGAGCGCGTGCGCTACCTGCACTCGGATATCGACACCGTGGAACGCGTCGAAATCATTCGTGACCTGCGTCTGGGCGAGTTTGACGTGCTGGTGGGCATCAACCTGCTGCGTGAGGGGCTCGACATGCCTGAGGTGTCGCTGGTGGCGATTCTGGACGCCGACAAGGAAGGCTTCCTGCGTTCCGAACGTTCGCTGATCCAGACCATCGGCCGCGCGGCGCGTAACCTGAACGGCAAGGCGATCCTGTATGGCGATCGCATCACCGATTCGATGGCCAAAGCGATCGGTGAAACCGAGCGGCGGCGCGCCAAGCAGCAGGCTTACAACGAAGCCAACGGCATCGTGCCGCAGGGGCTGAACAAGAAGATCGGCGACATTCTGCAGATTGGCCAGCCGGTCAACCGCGCCAAGGGTAAAGGCAGGGGCAAGGCGGCGGACAGCGGCGCTCAGCTGCAGAACCTCACGCCGAAAGCGCTGGATCAGAAAATCCGCGATCTGGAAGCGCAGATGTATACCCATGCGCAAAATCTGGAGTTCGAGCAGGCGGCTGCGTTGCGCGACGAGATCCACCAGCTGCGCGAGCAGTTCATCGCGATTTCCTGACCGTTGGACGGCGCCCGCGCTGTGGGCGTCAAAATTCCTTGTCGGCCGCGTCAAAGCTGTTATGGTGTGCGGCCCGATTTGACCACGAAGAGTACCGAACATGAGCCAACACCAGTCTAAAGACCCGCTGCACGGCGTGACGCTGGAGCAACTGCTGAATAAACTGGTGGATCACTACGGTTGGTCCGAGCTGGGCGCGCGCATTCGCATCAACTGCTTCCGCAGCGATCCGAGCATCAAGTCCAGTCTGAAATTTTTGCGTCGCACGCCCTGGGCGCGTAAAGAGGTGGAAGATCTGTATATCGATATGGTCAGCCATCCCGCCCCAGCCAGCGATAATCCCTGGCTGCGCGGGCGAGACGGTTAAATTCGGTCAACGGCGGTCGGCCAGCTCTACCAGCGCTTGATCCAGTGCCTGGCGCAGCAGCTGGCGATCGTGGCGGTAGGGGATGTCGCTCGCTTCCAGCGGTTGCTGAATCACCACCCGATCCTGCACTTCACTGGTGTCTACCGCCGGGCTGACGATCAGCGCATCGATCATCCGGCGGCCGATCTTCTCTTCCATCAGCGCCAGCTTATCCTTTAATGACAGCGCCGCGGCGGCCACGCTCAGCTCGCGGCCGAGGTTGCCGATATAAATCATGCTGGCGCTGCTGCGGCGCAGCGCCTGGGTGAGATCGTCCAGCAGCAGCAGCGGCATCAGGCTGGTGAGGAAACTGCCCGGTCCGATCAGGATCACGTCGGCCTGCGCGATGGCGTCCAGCGCTTCGCGCGTGGCGTTGACCGGGGGCGACAGCATCAGCTCCTGCGGCATATGGGCCAGTTGGTCAACATTCACTTCACCGTAAACATGGTTGCCTTCGTGATCGTGCGCCATCAAATCCACCGGCTGTTCCGACATCGGGATCAACGCCGCGTCCACCTTCAACAGGCTGCGCACCAGGTTGATCGCTTCCAGCGGGCGCACGCTCAGGTGATCCAGCGCTTTCAACATCAGGTTGCCGAGGTTATGGCCGGCCAGTTCGCCGTTGCCGCTGAAGCGGTATTCGAACATCGCCGAGGCGACGCTCGGCTCGGTGATCAGCTGGTTGAGACAGTTGCGGGTATCGCCCCAGGCAATGCCGCCTTCCGAACGGCGGATGCGGCCGGTGGAACCGCCGTTGTCGGTGGTGGTAACGATGCCGGTCAGGCGGGAGCCTAAGGACGACAGGGCCGACATCACACGGCCCAGGCCGTGTCCGCCGCCCAACGCCACCACGCGGTCGAGATCGGCCAGGGTACGATTACGCATAAATTTCCTTACAAAGGGGCTGAACTGCCCGCATAAGGTAGCGGATCCGGCGTAAAAACGCGATATACCCGTTATCCTTGACGTTGCCTCTGGGGGGAGCGGGCTTGCCGTCGGGAGGCGACGCCCATTATTTAGGGGATAAAGAGTGCCATTTGCGTGATTCTGGTCAATTCGCCCGCGTAAGCGATGTTTATCATGGTTTACCCGATTACGCGGCGTCTAAAAACGCTGTATAGACAGTTATATAGCGAATTAACGCGTTGGCTATCGTTGCCGATTAGCGCTAGAATTCTGCTGAAAACCACGGTTTCATTCCGGCTACTCAAGGTAGCGGGAAGAGAAATCAAACTCCTAGCCCCTGCGCCTACGTTGTTCATCCGGAACGATATGGCGCCTGGGCCGTGGCGAAGTCAGCCACCAGGGTGCAGAGGGGAAACGCTCGCATCTCCCGACTTTGGAAAGGTGTTATGGTACCGCAACTCATTGATGCTTATGAGCGCAAGTTCTATTACCTGCGCTTGTCGATCACCGACGTGTGCAACTTTCGTTGCACCTACTGTCTGCCCGACGGCTACAAGCCGAGCGGCAGCCCGAAAAGCTTCCTGTCGCTGGATGAAATCCGCCGCGTCAGCCGCGCGTTCGCCGAACTGGGCACCGAAAAGGTGCGCCTGACCGGCGGCGAGCCTTCGCTGCGCCGCGACTTTACCGAGATCATCGCCGCCGTGCGGGAAAACCCGGCCATCCGTACCCTGGCTGTCACCACCAACGGCTACCGTCTGGCGCGCGACGTCGCCGCCTGGCGTGACGCCGGTCTGACGGCGATTAACGTCAGCGTCGACAGTCTGGATCCCCGCCAGTTTCACGCCATTACCGGTCAGGACAAGTTCCGCCAGGTGATGGACGGCATCGACGCCGCCTTCAGCGCCGGTTTCAGCAAGGTCAAGGTCAACGCCGTGCTGATGCGCGACGTCAATCACCAGCAACTCGGCGCGTTTCTCGCCTGGATCAAGGATCGGCCGATCCAGCTGCGCTTTATCGAACTGATGGAAACCGGCGAGGGGGGCGAACTGTTTCGCAAACACCACGTTTCCGGCGAAGTGATTCGCCTGCAGCTGGAGCAGCAGGGTTGGCAGCGCCAGGCGCGTGGCCGCAGCGACGGCCCGGCGCAGGTGTTCAGCCACCCGGACTACCAGGGTGAGGTGGGTCTTATCATGCCGTATGAAAAAGACTTCTGCGCCAGCTGCAACCGGCTGCGCGTTTCTTCCATCGGCAATCTGCATCTGTGCCTGTTCGGCGAGCAGGGGGTGCCCCTGCGCGATCTGCTGGCGGACGACGGCCAGCTCGACGCGCTGAAGGCGCGCATTCAGAGCGGGCTGCTGAGCAAGAAGCAGACCCATTTCCTGCATCAGGGCAACAGCGGGATCACCCAGAACCTGTCGTTTATCGGCGGCTGACAGCCAATAGGAGCTTATTGAACCATGAGCCATGCGAGCAGCGAGTTTATTCCGGCGCATATCGCCATCCTGACCGTGTCCGACAGCCGCGGCGCGGCGGAAGACACCTCCGGCCAATATCTGCAGGAAGCGGCGCAGGAAGCCGGCCATCAGGTGGTGGATCGCGCCATCGTCAAAGATGACATTTACCAGATCCGCGCACGGGTTTCCGCGTGGATCGCCGATGACAACGTGCAGGCGGTGCTGATCACCGGCGGCACCGGTTTTACCGCGCGCGACAACACGCCGGAAGCGCTGTTGCCACTGTTCGACAGAGAGGTGGAAGGGTTCGGCGAACTGTTCCGCATGGTGTCGTACGAAGAGATCGGCACCGCGACGATCCAGTCGCGCGCGCTGGCCGGCCTGGCCAACCGCACGGTGATTTTCGCCATGCCGGGCTCCACCCGCGCCTGCCGCACCGCCTGGGAGCGGATTATCGAAGAGCAGTTGGACGCGCGCCATCGCCCGTGCAACTTCCAGCCCCATTTGAAGAAGCCCTGAGTCATGACACAGCTAACCCACATTAACGCCGCCGGCGAAGCCCATATGGTCGACGTTTCCGCCAAGGCCGAAACGGTGCGTGAGGCGCGCGCCGAAGCCTTCGTCGACATGCTGCCCGCCACGCTGGCGATGATCGTCGACGGCAGCCATCACAAGGGCGACGTGTTCGCCACGGCGCGCATCGCCGGCATTCAGGCGGCCAAACGCACCTGGGAACTGATCCCGCTGTGCCACCCGCTGATGTTGAGCAAGGTCGAAGTGCAGCTGGAGGCGCAAACGGAGCACAGCCGGGTGCGCATTGAAACCTGCTGCCGGCTGACCGGCAAAACCGGCGTCGAGATGGAAGCGCTGACCGCCGCCTCGGTGGCGGCATTGACCATCTATGACATGTGCAAAGCGGTACAGAAAGACATGGTGATCGGCCCGGTGCGCCTGCTGGCGAAAAGCGGCGGCAAATCCGGTGATTTTAAGGTGAACGCATGATCGATATTCTTTTCTTCGCGCAGGTGCGCGAACTGGTGGGCACCGGCGCGCTGTCGATGCCGGCGGATTACCCGACCGTCGAGGCGCTGCGTCAGGCGCTGTGCGCGCGCGGCGATCGCTGGGCGCTGGCGCTGGAGTCCGGCAAACTGCTGGCGGCGGTCAATCAGTCGCTGGTGGCGGCGGATCACCCGCTGCGCGCCGGCGATGAAGTGGCCTTCTTCCCGCCGGTTACCGGGGGGTAAGCATGGAAAACACCCGCATTCGCGTGGGCGAAGCGCCGTTCAACGTCGGCGACGAGTATCAGTGGCTGGCGCAGTGCGACGCCGACGGCGCGGTGGTGACCTTCACCGGCAAGGTGCGCAACCATAACCTCGGGGACGACGTCAGCGCGCTGACGCTGGAACACTACCCCGGCATGACCGAGAAGGCGCTGGCGGAGATCGTGGCCGAGGCGCGCAGCCGTTGGCCGCTGCAGCGCGTGACGGTGATCCACCGCGTCGGCGCGCTGTATCCCGGCGACGAGATCGTGTTCGTCGGCGTGACCGGCGCGCACCGCGGCATGGCGTTCGCCGCCAGCGAGTTCATCATGGACTACCTGAAGACCCGCGCGCCGTTCTGGAAGCGCGAAGCGACCGGCCAGGGCGATCGTTGGGTGGACGCTCGCGACAGCGATCGTCAGGCCGCGCAGCGCTGGCACGACGCGGCTAAATAACGCCTCAACAGCGGAAACAAATCAAGACCTTTGCCGCTTTCGCGCGGCCTATTCTGTGGTACGCTTATAGCAGGCGAAGCCCCGTTTACGGGGCTTCGGAATCTTGTTTACAACGCAAAAGGTAACCGTCATGGACCGATATCCACGCTCTAATGGTTCAATCGTCGAACGTGCCAACAGCGGCATTCAGGCCTACATGGCGCAGGTTTACGGCTGGATGACCTGCGGTCTGCTGCTGACGGCGTTCGTTTCCTGGTATGCGGCCAATACGCCCGCGATCCTCAACTTCATCTTCTCCAGTCAGATCACCTTCTTTGGTCTGATCATCGCCCAACTGGCGCTGGTGTTCGTGATTTCCGGCATGGTCAACCGCCTGAGCGGCGCGGTGGCCACCTCGCTGTTCATGCTGTACTCGGCGCTGACCGGGCTGACGCTGTCGAGCATCTTCATCGCGTACACCTACAGCTCGATCGCCAGCACTTTCGTCGTCACCGCCGGCATGTTCGGCGCGATGAGCCTGTACGGCTACACCACCAAGCGCGATCTGAGTGGCTTCGGCAGCATGTTGTTCATGGCGCTGATCGGCATCGTGCTGGCTTCGCTGGTGAACATCTGGCTGAAAAGCACCGCGCTGATGTGGGCGATTACCTACATCGGAGTGGTGGTGTTCGTCGGCCTGACCGCGTACGACACGCAGAAACTCAAGGCGATGGGCGAGCAGCTGAACGCCGATGATAAAGACGGCTTCCGCAAGTACGCCATCGTCGGCGCGCTGACGCTGTATCTCGACTTCATCAACCTGTTCCTGATGTTGCTGCGCATTTTCGGCAACCGCCGCTAAATCCGTCGTCTTTCATGCCTTAGGGTATTTGGCGATCAAAAAGCTCTGCATGTGACATGCAGAGCTTTTTTTATGCGATCTTGCGGCGGAACAGCGCGTAGGCGGCGCTGCCGGTGGTGGCAGTGATCACCAGCAGCGGCCACAGGCTGCGCCAGATAATGCTGAAGCTGGCGTCCTTCAGGTAGATCTGCTTGGTGATGTCGGTGAAGTGGCGTATCGGATTCACCCAGGTCAGATCCTGCAGCCACACCGGCATATTCTCCACCGGCGAGACGTAACCCGAGAGCAGGATCGCCGGCATCATGAACACGAACACGCCGATGAACGCCTGCTGCTGAGTGGCGCACAGCGACGAGATCAGCAGGCCGAAACCGACCAGCGACAGCCCGTAGATCAGCATGGTGGCGTAGAACAGCAGCAGCGATCCGGCGAACGGGATCTGGTACAGGAAGATGCCGATCAACAGCACGATGCTGGCCTGGAAGCTGGCGACGATCAGCGCCGGCACCGCCTTGCCGATAAAGATTTGCCAGGTGGTGAGCGGCGAGACCAGCAGCTGTTCCAGCGTGCCCTGTTCGCGCTCGCGCGCCACCGACAGCGAGGTGACGATCAGCACGCCGATGGTGGTGATCATGGCGATCAGCGACGGCACCACGAACCATTTGTAGTCCAGATTCGGGTTATACCAGTTGCGTACCACCAGTTCGCTGTTGTTGGGTTTCGCGCGGTTGCCGAGCAGCTCGTTCTGATATTCCTGCACGATCTGCTGCACGTAGTTGGCGGCGATCTGCGCGCTGTTGGAGTTGCGCCCGTCGAGCAGCAGCTGCAGCGGCGCGGTGTTGCCGGTGGCGATATCGCGCGAGAACTGCGCCGGGAAGCGGATCAGCAGCAGCGCCCGCTGGTTGTCGATGGTGGTCTTTATCTCCTGCGGATTGCGCAGCAGCAGGACATGGGAGAAGGCTTTGGCCTTGGCGAAGCGCTGGGTCAGCTCCACCGAGGCCTGGCCGCTGTCCTCGCTGTAGACCGCGATGGTGGCGTTGGTGACTTCCAGCGTCGCGGCGAACGGGAACAGCAGCACCTGCAGGATCACCGGCATGATCAGGATGGCGCGGGTTTGCGGATCGCGCAGCAGCGCCTGCATTTCCTTGATGATGAGCGTCAACAGACGATGAAACATCGCTCTTTCTCCTCAATCCAGCCGGCGCTGGGTTTTCCAGGCCGTCAGGCCGATGAACACCACGGCGGAAGCGATCAGGAACAGCAGATTGATCGCCAGCACGGTGCCGACGTTGCCCGCCAGGAACAGCGTTTGCAGCGTGCTGACGAAGTAACGCGCGGGAATGATGTAGGTCACCGCGCGTACGATGGCCGGCATGCTGTCGATCTGGAAGATGAAGCCGGACAGCATGATCGACGGCAGGAAGGCGGCGTTCAGCGCCACCATCGCCGCATTGAACTGGTTGCGGGTGAGGGTGGAGATCAGCAGGCCCATGCCGAGGGTGCTGGCGAGGAACAGGCTGCTGATCAGCAGCAGGATCGGCAGCGAACCGCGATAGGGTACGCCGAGCACCCAGACCGCCACCGCCATGCACAGCGCCATGGCGATCATGCCGAGGAAGTAATACGGGATCAGCTTGGAGAGCAGCAGCTCGCTGCGCGTCACCTGGGTGGAGAGCAGGGCTTCCATGGTGCCGCGCTCCCATTCGCGGGCGATCACCAGCGAGGTGAGAATGGCGCCGATCACCGTCATGATGATGGTGATGGCGCCGGGAATGATGTAGTGCCGGCTGATGGCCGCCGGGTTGAACCAGTAGCGCATCTGCACGTCAATCAGCGGCTTGTCGTTGCTTCCCCGATCGGCGGCGCGCTGCTGCTGCCAAACTTGCCATACGCCCTGGGCATAGCCCTGCACGAAGTTGGCGGTGTTCGGCTCGCTGCCGTCGGTGATCACCTGGATGGGGGCGCTGTCGTGCGGGCGCGCCATGCGCTGGTCGAAATCCACCGGGATCACCACCAGGCCGCGGATCGTGCCGGCCTGCATCTGCTGGATCAGCTGCTGGCGGTTGTCGCTGATGGTCGGTTCGATATAGGGCGAACCGGCGAACGCCTGGGCCAGATCGCGCGCGTCTTCGCTCTGTTGCTCCATCAGAATGCCCAGATGCAGCTTGCTGGAGTCCAGGTTGATGCCGTAGCCGAAGATAAACAGCAGCATCAGCGGGATAACGAAGGCGATCAGGCCGCTGCTGGGATCGCGCAGTATTTGCCGCGTCTCCTTCAGGCACAGCGCGCGCAGTCGGCGCCAGGAGAAGCCGCCGTCGTCGATTGGGGCTCGGTTGTCGCTCACCGCGGTTCCTCCTCGTCGTAGCCCTGCACCAGTTCGATAAACGCCTGTTCCATCGAGGGGTTGGGGTTGTCGTCGCGCGCTACCTGTTGTTTGAGATCGTCCGGCGTGCCGGCGGCGATGATCTTGCCGCGATACACCAGGCCGATGCGGTCGCAGTATTCCGCCTCGTCCATAAAGTGGGTGGTCACCATCACCGTGACGCCCTTGTCGACCATGCCGTTGATGTGCAGCCAGAACTCGCGCCGCGTCAGCGGATCGACACCGGAGGTCGGTTCGTCGAGGAACAGAATATCCGGTTCGTGCATCAGCGCGCAGGCCAGCGCCAGGCGTTGCTTGAAGCCGAGCGGCAGGGCATCCGGCGTCTGATCGAGGATCGGCGCGAAGTTGAAGGCGCGGGACATCTCGTCGATTTTGTCGCGCTGCGCCTTGCCGCTCAGGCCGTAGACCCCGGAGAAGAACTTCAGGTTCTGCGCCACCGTCAGGTTGCCATACAGCGAGAATTTTTGCGCCATGTAGCCGAGGCGTTGGCGCGCCTTGCCGGAACTGGTCTTCAGATCCATCCCCAGCACCAGCGCCTTGCCGCCGGACGGCACCAGCAGGCCGCACATCATTTTGAAGGTGGTGGACTTGCCGGCGCCGTTCGGGCCGAGCAGGCCGAAGATTTCGCCGCGCCGTACCTGAAAATCGACGTGATCGGTGGCGGCGAAATCGCCGAATTTCTTGGTCAACTGCACCGCTTCGATCACCGTTTCACCGCCTTTGCCGTCAACGGTCGGCATGATCTCCGCCAGCGCCGAGCGATGGTTGGGGCCGCCGCCGAGCAGATCGATAAACGCATCCTCGAAGCGCGGATCCGCTTCGTCCAGTTCGGCGTCCGGCAGATCCAGCGTCTGCAGCAGCTGCCGATGATCTTCGCCTTCTTTCAGGATCAGGCGCAGGTACTTGCCCTGGATCACGCCGTCGGTGACCGCCGGCAGGCAGATCGCCCGCTGCAGCAACGATCGATGGCTGCCGGGCGGCGCGGCGATCAATACCGTGCGTCCGGCCATGCGCTGGGTCAGATCCTGCGGCGCGCCGCTGAACAGCAGCTCGCCCTCGTTGAGCAGCAGCACTTCGCGACACTGCTCGGCCTCATCGAGATAAGAGGTGCTCCACAGGATCAACATGCCGTCGTTGGCCAGCTCGTGCACCATGCGCCACAGCTCGCGGCGCGAGATCGGATCGACGCCGACGCCCGGTTCATCCAGCAACAGCACCTGAGGTTCGCCCACCAGCGTGCAGGCCAGTCCCAGTTTCTGCTTCATGCCGCCGGACAGCTTGCCCGCCAGGCGCTCGGTGAAGCGGGTCAGATCGGTGAATTTCAGCAGCCGTTCGAAGGTCTGGCGGCGAAGATCGCCGGTGACGCCGCGCAGATCGGCGTACAGCGTCAGGTTCTCCATCACCGTCAGATCCTCATACAGCCCGAACTTCTGCGGCATGTAGCCGAGGATCGCATGCAGTTGGCGATCCTGGCCGATCGGATCCAGCCCGGCGACCCGCAGTTTGCCGCTGCTTGGCTTCAGCAGCCCGGCCAGCATGCGCAGCAGGGTGGTTTTGCCGGCGCCGTCCGGGCCGACCAGCCCGATGACCGCGCCGCTGCGCAGGGTGGTGGTCAGGCTGGCGACCGCCGGTTTCTCAAGCGACGGGAAGCGCTTTTCCAGCCCTACCAACTCGATGGTGTGCGCCTGTTCCATGGCCGGCCTCAGGGTTTGGCGAAGCGCAGGGTGACCGGCATGCCCTGACGCAGCGCATCGTCGGCGTCGGTGACGATCACCCGCAGGCGGTACACCAGATCGGTGCGCAGATCCGGCGTTTCAACGCTTTTCGGCGTGAATTCCGCGGTCGGCGAGACGAAACCGATCTTGCCGTGGTAAGGCTTGCCGGGGCGGCCGTCGGTGTAGATCTCCAGCTCGGTGCCGGGCACAGCCTGGTTCAGGCTGGTTTCGTTGACGTAGGCGCGCACCCACACCGGCCGGGTCAACGACAGGGTGAACACCGTGCCGCCGGCGCCGAGCATGGTGCCCGGCTCTACCGCACGGGTCAGCACCGTGCCGGCGGAAGGGGAGAGCAGCGTGGCGTCTTGCAGGTTCAATTGCGCCTGCGCCAACGCCGCTTCGCTTTGCGCCACCTCGGCCTTGGCCTGTTCAATTTCTTGCGGGCGGTTGCCGCTGCGGTATTGCGACAGTTTGTCTTTCGCCGCTTGCAGATTGGCCAGCGCCTGATTGCGGGCGGTGCGCGCATCCTCCAGCGCGTCGGCGGAGGTGGCGTTTTTCGCCCACAGCCCTTGCTGGCGCTTCAGGAAACTGTCGGCGTAGGCGAAAGCGGACTGGCGCTGCGCCATTTCTGACTGCACCTGGGCTATCTCTTCGCTGCGATAGCCGGCCTGCAGCAGCGACAGTTTGGCGCGCGCGCTGCCGACGTTGGCTTCGGCCTGTTGCAGCGCGTTGCGGTAGGGAGCATCGTCCAGCTTGCCGAGCAGCTGGCCCGGCTGAACGGTATCGCCTTCATCCACCGTCAGCGACGCCAGGCGGCCGTCGACGCGAAAGCCGAGGTTGACCGTGCGGATATCGACGTTGCCGTACAGCGTCAGCGGCCGCTCCTGCTGCTGTTGGTAATGCCATACCCCGTAAGCGACGGCCGCGATCAGCAGAATCAACAACACGATCAAGGCACTGCGTTTTTTGTTCATAACACTCCCTGCCTGAATTTACGCGCCGTGACGTTGGCGCAGCCCAATAACTAAAATCTCGATATGCTCGCTCAGCACCGCCGCGATTTGCGCCGCTTCGCCCTCACCAATCTCTTGCCAGCCGGCCTGACGGCGGATGGTCTCCCGCGCTACGCGGAACGACAGCACCTCGCCGATCAGCGCATGGGTATGCAACACGAGGCGGGCGGCGCGTTCGTCGATGCCGGTGGCGGCCGACAGCAGGCGGCACAGCCGTTCGTGCATCGGCGCGATCACCTGGCGGTGGATCAGCGGGTAGGCGTCGGTTGGGGCGAGCTGTTCGCGCGACATGATTTTGCTCAGATTCAGCGTGTGCGGCTGGGTCATCAGCTCGCTGAAGGCCAGTAGGCCACGCTGCAGCAAACGCAGCGCCGCGTCGGGCGATCGCTGTGCGGCAGGCTGCTGCCCAAAGCGATCGACCTCTTCGGCCAGCGGGGCGAACGCCTGCTGGATGAAATCGGCGAGCGACTGCGCCACGGCCAGATACAGCCCCTCTTTGGAGCTGAAGTAGTAGGTGATGGCGGCGATATTCTGGCCGGCGCGCTGGGCGATATCGCGGGTGGTGGCGCCCTGCAGGCCATATTCACCGAACAGGTCGGTCGCCGCGGCGAGCAGTTGCCGGCGCGTTTGCTCGCCGCGCGCCCGGCCGGCGGCCTGATGAGGGACGGAAGCTGGCATAGGTCACGCTCAAAGTTAATCAATCATATGATTAACTTTATGCCAGATTGTTTAAAACGCAACCGCTAACCACAATGAGTTATGTGACCGACTTCAGATAATGCTGAATTTACGGCAGATTGTGCTCTCTGCACGTAAAAGTGCTTTTTATTGCGCGACTTCTGTTACAATCGCCGCCTGGTGCACTGCAGTTTGTGCCAATCCCTCGTGGTCATGCTTAATGCCCCGTCTGATCATCCTCCCAGGAAACTGCACCGAACACTGTTAGGTTAGGGGGGATCTGGAGTTTTTCTCTTTATGTCATTTGAAACCCTCGGCTTAAGTGCTGAAATTGTGCGCGCTGTTGAAGAACAGGGCTATCGCGAACCGACGCCAATTCAGCGTCAGGCTATCCCTGTCGTGCTGGAAGGTCGTGACCTGATGGCCAGCGCCCAGACCGGCACCGGTAAAACCGCCGGTTTTACCCTGCCGCTGTTGCAGCTGCTGAGCAAGCATGACCATCCGGTCAAAGGCCGTCGCCCGGTGCGCGCGCTGATCCTGACGCCAACCCGTGAGCTGGCGGCGCAGATCGGCGAAAACGTCGATGCCTACAGCAAACACCTGCGCCTGCGTTCGCTGGTGGTGTTTGGCGGCGTGAGCATCAACCCGCAGATGATGAAGCTGCGCGGCGGCGTCGATATCCTGGTGGCGACGCCGGGGCGTCTGCTGGATCTGGAACATCAGAACGCGGTTGACCTGTCCAAAATCGAAATTCTGGTGCTGGACGAAGCGGACCGCATGTTGGACATGGGCTTTATCCATGACATCCGTCGCGTGCTGGCCAAGCTGCCGGCCAAGCGCCAGAACCTGCTGTTCTCCGCCACCTTCTCCGACGACATCAAGGCGCTGGCCAACAAACTGCTGCATAACCCGGCCTCGGTGGAAGTGGCTCGCCGCAATACCGCGTCCGAGCAGATCGAGCAGAGCGTGCACTTCGTCGACAAGAAGCGTAAGCGGGAACTGCTGTCGCAGATGATCGGCGAAGGCGACTGGAAACAGGTGCTGGTCTTTACCCGCACCAAGCACGGTGCCAACCACCTGGCGGAACAGCTGAACAAAGACGGCATCACCGCTGCGGCGATCCACGGCAACAAGAGCCAGGGCGCCCGTACCCGTGCGCTGGCCGATTTTAAAGACGGCCGCATCCGCGTGCTGGTGGCGACCGACATTGCGGCGCGCGGTCTGGATATCGACCAGTTGCCGCACGTGGTGAACTACGAGCTGCCTAACGTGCCGGAAGACTACGTGCACCGCATCGGCCGCACCGGCCGCGCGGAGCGTACCGGCGAAGCCATCTCGCTGGTGTGCGTGGATGAACACAAGCTGCTGCGCGACATCGAGCGTCTGCTGAAGCGTGAAATTCCGCGCATTGCGTTGCCGGGCTACGAGCCGGATCCGACCATCAAGGCCGAGCCGATCATCAACGGCCGCCAGGGTGGCGGACGCGGCGCGCCGCGCGGCAACGGCGGTGGCCAGCGTTCCGGTAACGGCGGCGGTCAGCGCAGCGGTAACGCCAACGGCGGCCAGCGTGAAAACCGTGGCAACGGTAACGGCAACGCTCGCCCGCAGGGTGACGGCCAGCGCCGTTCCGGCGCGCCGGCCTCGCGTCGCCCGCGCAACCGCAAACCGGCCGAATAAGCCCGATTGCGCAAAAGCAAGCCGCCTGTATGGGCGGCTTTTTTTTTGCCTGGCGGAACGGCATTTTCGTACTAGGCTGGACGGTGGCTATCCCTACATTCCAGGAGACGGAGATGAAATTGAAGTGCGCAATTCTTGATGATTACCAGCAGGTGGCGCTCAACATGGCGGATTGGTCAGCGCTGGCCGATCGGGTGGAGGTGTCCGCCATCAGCGCGCACTTTACCGATGAGGCGGAGCTGGCGGTGCATCTGCAGGAATGCGACATTCTGGTCATCATGCGCGAGCGCACGCCGATAACCGCCTCGCTGCTGGCGCGGTTGCCGCAGCTGAAGCTGCTGATCACCTCCGGCATGCGCAATACCGCTATCGATTTGGCCGCCGCCGCCGAGCGCGGCGTGGTGGTGTGCGGCACCCGCAGCGGGTCGGCGGCGCCGATGGAGTTGACCTGGGCGCTGCTGCTCGGGCTGGCCAAGCATATCGTGCCGGAAAGCGCCGGGCTGCGGAACAACGGCCCGTGGCAGCTGGGCTTGGGCGTCACGCTGCAGGGGAAGACGCTGGGGCTGCTGGGGCTGGGCAAGATCGGCGGCCAAATGGCCAGGGTGGCACAGGCGTTCGGCATGCGGGTGCTGGCCTGGAGCCAGAACCTGACGGCGGAACGGGCAGCGCAGGAGGGCGCCCTGCTGGCACCGTCCAAACGGGCGCTGTTCGAGCAGAGCGATTTTGTCTCCATTCACCTGGTGCTGAGCGATCGCAGCCGCGGGCTGGTAGGGCGGGACGAATTGACGGCGATGAAACCCACCGCTTACCTGATCAACACCTCGCGCGCGGGGATCGTCGATCGGGCGGCATTGGTGGACGTGCTGCAACAGCGGAAGATTGCCGGCGCCGGGCTGGACGTGTTCGAGACGGAGCCGCTGCCGGCCGACGATGTGTTTCGTCAACTGCCCAACGTGCTGGCGACGCCGCATGTGGGTTACGTGGCGGACGACAACTACCGCGCCTACTTCACCGAGGCGGTCGAGGACATTGCGGCGTTTCTCGCCGGTCAACCGATCCGTCGGCTGGGCTGATGGCGTTTTTAATGCCCGCAGAGGCTTGTCTGGCGCGGGCATTCACCCGTATTATTGCGGGTCTTTTTTTAGCTGGGATTGGTCATGCGCGTATTATTGGCTCCGATGGAGGGCGTTCTCGACTCTTTGGTGCGTGAGTTACTCACCGAAGTGAACGACTACGATCTGTGCATCACCGAATTTTTGCGCGTGGTCGATCAGCTGCTGCCGGCCAAGTCGTTCTATCGGCTGTGCCCGGAGCTGCGTCACGCCAGCCGCACGCCGTCGGGCACGCTGGTGCGGGTACAGCTGCTGGGGCAGTACCCGCAGTGGCTGGCGGAGAACGCCGCGCGCGCGGTGGAATTGGGCTCTTACGGCGTCGATCTCAACTGCGGCTGCCCGTCCAAGCTGGTGAACGGCAGCGGCGGCGGGGCGACGCTGCTCAAAGATCCGGAATTGATCTACCAGGGCGCCAAAGCGATGCGCGCGGCGGTGCCGGCCCATCTGCCGGTCACGGTGAAGGTGCGCCTGGGCTGGGACTCTTCCAATCGCAGCTTTGAAATCGCCGATGCGGTGCAGCAGGCGGGCGCCAGCGAACTGACGGTGCACGGCCGCACCAAAGAGGACGGCTATAAGGCGGATCGCATCAACTGGGCGGCGATCGGCGAGATCCGTCAGCGGCTGAGCATCCCGGTTGTCGCCAACGGCGAGATCTGGGATTACCAGAGCGCGCAGGATTGCCTGCAGACGACCGGCTGCGACGCCATCATGCTGGGGCGCGGCGCGCTCAACGTGCCGAACCTGAGCCGGGTGGTGAAATATAACGAACCGCGCATGCCCTGGCCGCAGGTGGTTGAGCTGCTGCAAAAATACGTCCATCTGGAAAAGCAGGGCGACACCGGCCTGTATCACGTGGCGCGCATTAAACAGTGGCTGGGTTATTTGCGTAAAGAATATGATGAAGCAACTGAACTGTTCAGCGAAATACGCGCGTTGACGACGTCCGGGGATATTGCGCGCGTCATCTGCCGCAGCTGAAAATAAACCCGCGCGTGGCGGGTTTATTTAAATCGGCATTATCAGGCGGCTTTATCAAGACGGTTTAATTCTATCTCGATATCCTGAATGGTTTTTTCCAGTCCTTCCAGACAGGCGCCCTGTTTATTCAATAGGTCGTTAATGGCTTCGGCGAATGCCTTATTTTTGCATTCCCCCTGATCGAAGGCCAGCCAGTGTGCGGAGAGCGTCTCGATATTCGACTGCGCGTAGTGGCGCATTTCCTTCAGCTGGGAAGCGACATTGCGTAAATTATCCAGCTGCGCCTGTGCATTTGCATTGTTGCTCATGAATTTCTCCTTGAGTTGGCCGTTAAATAATTTCGACTGCGGGATCAAGCTTACCCTATTTAAATAAAAATATCACCCTGAGTGGTCTGGGTGGTTATTTTTGAGTGGGTGTGGCTATATTTATTGTTCGGCTGAACAAGGACTTGGGTGGAATTGTAAAAATAGATAAATACGGTGTTTTTGGCGATTATTTTCGGCCATCCCGTACGGGATGGCCGTTATTCTACCCCTTAAGCGTGAGGCCGACTATGCCGCGTCCGCCAGCATAAACATGCCGTAGGGGTGAATTTCCAGATAATACTGCTCGCCGACGTTCGGTTGCAGGCGGGTGGCGTTAACCTGCAGCAAAATCTGTTGCCCGTGCCACGCCACCGTCACCTCATACTGCGGCCCCATGTAGGCGACATGCTGGATCTCGCAGCGCTGGCTTTCATCGCCATGCTCGCTCAGCGTGATCGCTTCCGGCCGCACGCCCACCGTGCCGGCGCCCTGGGCGGCAAAATGCGCCGGGCGCGGCAGGCGATAGCCGCTGATATCGACATGATCGGCGCTGAAGCTGGCCGGGAACAGGTTGGCGTCCCCCATAAAGCTCGCCATAAAGCGCGAGGCGGGCTGCCGATAGAGATCCTGCGGCGAGCCCATCTGCATGATATGCCCCTTGTTCATCACCAGTACGGTGTCGGAGACTGCAAAAGCCTCGCTCTGATCGTGGGTGACGTACAGCGACGTGATATCAAACTGCTTTTGCAGCTCGCGGATCTTTTCGCGCATGCTGCGGCGCAGGTTGGCGTCGAGGTTGCTCAACGGCTCGTCGAACAGCAGCACTTTCGGCTTGAGGATCAGCGCGCGCGCCAGCGCCACGCGCTGCTGTTGGCCGCCGGAGATCTGATCGACATAGCGATCGTCGAACCCCGCCAAGTCCACCATCGCCAGCGCTTCCTGCACGCGCGCTTTCACTTCGGCGCGCGGAATGCCGAGCATCTTCAGGCCATAGCCGACGTTCTCCCCCAGCGACATGTGCGGGAACAGGGCATAAGACTGGAATACCATGCAGATGTCACGCTGCTGGATGGAACGATGGGTGACGTCTTCACCATCAATGAATATCTGCCCGTCGCTCGGTTTTTCCAGCCCGGCGACCAGGCGCAAAATGGTGGTCTTGCCGCAGCCGGAAGGGCCGAGCAGCGTCACCATTTGCCCCCGTGGGATGGTGAGCGTGATGTTATCGATTACCGTGTTGCTGCCGAACCGTTTGGAGACGTTACGCAGTTCAACGAAATTTTTCTGGCTCATCATGGGCTCCATTACGCCTGGTTTTTGGCTTTTGAACGGGAGATGCGTGCCTCGCCGATCAGCCAGTCAAAGAGGAAAATAATCGCCAGCATCACCACGATCAGAATTGAACCGTAGGCGATCGCCACGCCGTATTCGCCGTCTTCCACGCGGTTGAGGATGTAGGCGGTGGCCACGCGGGTATCGGGGGTGACCAGGAAGACGATGGCGCTGACGGTGGTGATGGCGCGCACGAAGCTGTAGATCAGCGCCGACAGGATAGCCGGGCGCAGCAGCGGCAGCAGGATGTGCGTGATGGTGCGCAGCGAGCCGGCGCGCAGGCTGAGCGAGGCTTCGTCCAGCGATTTGTCTATCTGGCCCAGCCCGGCGATCCCGGCGCGAATGCCCACCGGCACGTTGCGCATCACCATCGAAATAATCACGATGGCGGCCGTCCCGGTGAGGTACACCGGCGCGCCGTTAAAGGCGAGAATGTAAGAGACGCCGGCCACGGTACCCGGCACCGCAAAGCACAGCATGGTGGTGAACTCGATGGTCTTTTTGCCCTTGAACTGTTGGCGCACCACGATCCAGGCGATCAGCAGGCCGAACGCGGCGGTGATCGGCGCGGCGATCCCGGCGTACAGCAGCGTGTCGAGCAGCGAAGGCCACGCGCCGTCGCTCATGCCCTGGCCGAACAGTTTGATGAAGTTATCCAGCGTCAGCGTGTAATCCACTCCCCAGTTGACGGTGAAGCTGCCGTAGAAAATGCTGCCGTAAAGCAGGGCGTTAAAGGCTACCCACACCGCCAGCAGCGCGATCACGCCCCACACCAGCGTGACCGGCAGCGGCTGCACGTCGCCGCGATACGATTTGCCGGACACGGTGACGTAGGAACGTTTGCCGATCCACATATACTGGATGCAGAACACCAGCAGTGAGAACAGCAGCAGGAAGGCGCCGAGGGTGCTGGCGGCCTGATAATCGAGCTGCGAACCGGTGATGTAAAAATAGATTTGCGTCGCCAGCACGTCGAAGTTGCCGCCGAGCACCAGCGGGTTGCTGAAATCAGCCAGCGATTGCACCACCACGATCAAAAACGCGTTGGCCAGCGCCGGTTTCAGCAGCGGCACGAACACGCCGTTAAAGGTTTGCCAGCGGCTGGCGCGCAGGGTGTAGGAGGCCTCTTCCAGCGAAGGATGAATGGTCTTGATCGCGCCGTCGAGGATCATGAACGCCATCGGGGTGAACGCCAGCACCTGCGCCAGCCAGATGCCGGTAAAGCCGTACAGCCAGTTGGTGTTGGTCAAACCGAACCAGGCCACCATCCACTCGGTGACGTAGCCGGAGCGCCCCATCATCAGCGTGACGCCCAGGCCGACGACGAACGGCGGCGTGACGATGGGCAAGATGGAGAAGATGCGGCCGATAATGGCGCTGCGCTTGGCGATGCGGGTAGTGTAAATCGCCAGCACCAGGCCGAAAAAGGTGCAGCCGGCGCCCACCGCGATCGACAGGGCGATGGAGTTGAGGATCACCTGAATGATATGCGCCTGCGACAGCACGTTCATAAAGGCCAGCGGCGCGAACGCGCCCGTCTGGTCGGTGAACATCGGAATGAAAATCGCGATGCTCGGCCAGACGATGAAGACGCCGATCAGCGCCACGATGGTGACCAGCGCGCCGATAACGAAACGGTCGCCGCCCAGCCAGTCGAGGCGGGTCAGCGCCAGCGTCATGATGGCGCCCAGCGCGGTCAACTGCACCAGGGTGGCGTAGCCTAAACCGCGTCCCGCCACCGTGGCGCTGACAACGATAAAGGCCATGCACAGCAGCGCCCAGCCGGCATCGAACGCGTGGCGGCGCCGCTGCTCACGGCCCGCCGCAGCGTAAGGGCGCAACAGCAGCAGGCTTGGCAGCAGGCACCAAAGCCAGCTGATATTGCGGTGTGACCAGCCGTAGGCCGCGAGGATCTCTTCGCCGGTGGACTCCAGCAGGCCGTAATCCAGGCTCCAGCTCGGCAGCAGGGCGAACGCCAGCCAGCCAAGCAAAACCCAAAGGGATATCGCATCTCGTTTTTTCACGAGATGGAGTGCATGTGTATGTGACATAAGTTTCCCGGATGTTCAGGCCGGGCAAGCCGTGAGGCTTACCCGGCAACAGGCGCAGAATGTGGGCTTATTTACCCATCTTGACTTCGCTGACCCATTTATTGATCAGCGCCTTGCGGACGTCGGTCGAACCGTACTTGTCCATGTCGTAGTTGATCAGCTTCAGGTCGTCGAGCTTCAGCGAGTTCGGCGAGGTATCGGCGGTGGTGTTGGTCAGGATCTGATAGGACTTGCCTTGCTTCCACGCCAGCTCCTGCGCCTCTTTCGACAACACCCAATCCACGAACAGCTTGGCGTTGTCGAGGTTGCGCGCGCCTTTGAGGATGCTGACGCCGCCGATTTCGTAGCCGGTGCCTTCACACGGCGAGATAAGCTCAAGCGGCGCGCCCTGTTCCTTTTCGAGCGAGTAATCATGCAGGAAACCGATGCCGATCGCCGTTTCGCCGCGGGCGGCGTTGCGCGCCGGGGCAATGCCGGACTTGGTGTACTGCGAGACGTTGGCGTTCAGCTGTTTGAGGTAAGCGAACGCCTGATCGTCTCCCCACAGCTGGGCAAAGGTCGCCAGCGCGGTGTAGGCGGTGCCGGAGCTTTGCGGATCGGCGATTTGAATTTCGCCTTTGTATTCCGGCTTGGTCAGGTCTTTCCAGCACTTGGGCACCGGCAGGTTTTTCTCTTTCAGGCGCTGGGTATTGACGCCAAAGCCGAGAATGCCGACGTAGACCGCCGAGGAGTAGTTGCCTTTCAGCTTGGCCGGATCGCGGAATTGCGTCATCACCTGGTCGAGATTCGGCGATTTGTACGGCTGCAGCAGCCCCATTTCACCGGCCTGGGATTGCGGATCGAGCGTACCGCCGTACCAGACGTCCGCCTGCGGGTTCTTCTTCTCGGCGTCCACTTTCGCCAGCGTACTGCCGGATCCGTTGCGGATGAACGCGGTTTTCACGTCATATTTCTCGCCGAAGGCTTTGGTTTCCGCTTCGCACATTTCATTGGTGGCGCTGCAGTAGACCACCAGGCGGCCCTTGGCGTGCGCGGCGCCGCTCAGGGTCGCCAGCGCGATGCCGGACGCTATCAGGGTAGTGACCCACGTTTTTTTCATTGTTTTATCCTTCTCTCGGTAGAGGTGGTAACGCTCGCCATCAGCAGCGGCATCAGCAATAAACCCATAAGAACGGCGGCGATCGACAGCAAACTGAACATGCCTGACCAGCCGTAGCCTTCGATGACCCGCGACAGCGGCCAGCCCGCCAGCGCCGCCCCCAGATAGGCGAACAGGCCGAGAAAGCCGGTGATGGAGCCCGCGGCGCCTTTGTGCCCGCATTCCACGGCGGCGAGGCCAATCAGCATCTGTGGGCCGAAGACAAAAAAGCCCACCGTAAAGAAACAGCCCGCCAGCAGCGCGTAGTGGTGCACCGGCGCCAGCCACAGCGCGGCGACGGACACCATCAGCCCGAGCGTGAACAGCAGAATCATCGGCGCGCGCTGCCCGCCGAACAGCACATCCGAGCCCCAGCCGGCGAACAGCGCGCCGAGCAGGCCGCCTATCTCGAACAGCATCACTGTCGCATTGGCGCTGAGCAGGTTGACGCCGTGGCTTTCCGTCAGCCACAGGTTGCCCCAGTCGTTCAACGCAATGCGGATCAGGTAGACCAGCACGTAAGAGACGCCGAGCAACCAGATCATCGGGTTCTTCAGCATCGTGGTGCGCAACATTCGCCACAGCCCCATCGGCGGGCTTTGCTGTTCCTGGCGCAGCTCCAGCGGATCGTGGCGCCACTGGCCGACCGACGGCAGGCCTTCTTCCTGTGGCGTGCCTGTCAGCTGCCGCGTGAGCCAGATGCCCAGCACCATGCTGACGGCCCCCGGGATCAACATCGCCGCCTGCCAGCCCCAGCGCTGGGCGGCGAAGGCGCTGATCAGCGGCACAATCGCGCCACCGAGGTTGATCGACATATTCCAGCAGCCCCACCAGAAGCCGCGCTCGTTGCGCGAATACCAGTGGGTCAGCAGCCGCGCGCAGGGCGGCCAGCCCCAGCCCTGAAAGAAGCCGTTCAGCGCCCAGACCGCCAGCAGCAGCGTCAGCGATTCGCCGAAGGCGAACGCCACGTTCAGCAAACCGGTGGCGAACAGGCCGATCCCCATAAACCCGCGCTGCCCATGGCCGTCGTGCCACAACCCGGCGACGAATTTCGACAGGCCGTAGCTCAGATGAAACAGCGAGCCGAGCAGGCCGATGTCTCCTTTATCCAGCCCCAAATCCGTTTGCAGCGCCGGCAGCACGTAATTCACGCTTTTGCGCGTCAGGTAAAAGGCGGCGTACCCGATGACCATGTACAGCAGCAGCCGCGGGCGCAGCGCGCGGTAACGATGATCGATTTCAGATGCTGAGCGTGCTTGCATAGCCGCCTCCCTGGTGCTGACTATAAGAAGGTGAAAAGGAAAGGGGATGAGATAAAGTCCGGAGTGGCTAAGACTTTTTCCTAGTTAGTCGGCGGTTTGTTGCAAATTTGTGGGCAGGTTAACAATTACCCGGGTGCCGCGCTGCGTTTCCAGCGTCAGTTCGCCGCCGAGCGCGCTGACCCGTTCGCGCATTCCCTGAATGCCGAAGCCCGGCGCGTTGCCCGCATGGATGCCGACGCCGTTGTCCCGTACCTCGAGGTGCAAAATGGCGCCTTGCTGATACTAAACGATGGCGACTTCGCTGGCCTCGGCGTGTTTGCACACGTTGTTGAGCAGCTCTTGCAGCAGCCGGTAGAGGGTGAAGCGCACCGTCTCGCCGGCGGGCGTGTCGGTCAGGCGGTAGTCGAAACGGCAACGGATGCCCCGTTCGCTAAAGGCGAATTCGCTCAGCAGGTGGTGAAGCGCGTCTTTGAACGCCAGCTCGTCCAGCGCGGGCGGGCGAAGTTGGCGCAGCAGCTGGCGCGTGGAGTGATGAATGCGCCGGGCGAGATCGCCTATCTGGTTCGCGGCGGCCTGGGTTTGCGCCGGATCGCGCGCCCGCTTGACCAGCTGCGACTGAATTTGAATGGCGGTGATGTTCTGGCCGATTTCATCGTGCAGCTCGCGCGCCAGGTTCTTTCGCGTGTCTTCTTCGGTGTGGATCAGTTTTTCGGTCAATGCCCGCCGCGCCGCCAAATCTTCTTCCAGGCGTCGGCGATAGTGGTGCAGGTTTTGCGCCAGGTGCTGCTGACGGCTGATGGCAATGCCCAGACCGATGCCGAGCAGCGCCTGGGTCGCCAGAAAGATTTCCAGCTCGACCAGATTGCCGAACCCCACGCCGACCTGCCGCGCGAGGGTGATCATCATGCTGCCGAGCAGGCCGGACAGCACGCCGCCCTGCCAACCGAACTTCCACGCCATCACCACGTTCGGCAAAAACACCACGATCAGCAGCAGGCGCTCGATTTC
Source organism: Serratia ureilytica (assembly GCF_017309605.1). Lineage (NCBI taxonomy): Bacteria > Pseudomonadati > Pseudomonadota > Gammaproteobacteria > Enterobacterales > Yersiniaceae > Serratia > Serratia ureilytica. The sequence continues at coordinate 3,662,997 of NZ_CP071320.1, read as the reverse complement.
CGGCGACAGCACCATCTGCGTACCGATGCCGATAACGAAAAACAGGCTGCACCAGATGATTAAGGACGCGCGCAGCGGCGGGTTGGCGGTGTCCAGCCCCAGCAGATGGTAGCGGTGCTGCTGGCGCAGAAATTCAAAGATCAGGTAGACGAACGGGGTCAACAAAACACCGCCGGTAAACGACGCCAGGCCGAGCAGCATCGCCGGGCTCTGCGCGAAAGGCGACAGCAGGGCGGTATTGAGCAGCGAGGCGGCGGTCACTGCGGCCAGCAGCAGCGTCAGCCGTTGCCAGTAGAGCGGAAAACGGCGCCAGACCCGTTGCGCGAGCGCGGCCGGGATCAGGGTGATGAACGGGGCGGCCAGCAGGCCGTAGCCGCTCAGCAGGCGTTCGCCGTGCAGCCAGAACAGCAGCAGCACCGGCGGCGCTATCAGGGCGGGCCAATAGCGCCGCCCCAGCAAGATCAGCAGCGCGAGATAGACGCCGTGGGGCAGAAACAGCGCCGCCTGATTGCCGTTGTGGGTCAGATAGAAACCGAGCGTCCACAGCATCAGCCAGCCGCTGCCCCAGGCCAACAGGATAAACAGCGAGATAACCCAGCGCCGTGAGCGGAGTGACATCAATGCCCCGCCAGCAGCTGATGATCGAGGGCGAAATGCACCAGCTCGATGGTGCTGTTGCACTGCAGCTTGCCCAGGACGTTGGCGCGATGTACGTGTACCGTTTTATGGCTGAGATCGAGCTTGAAAGCGATCTCCTTTACGCTGTCGCCTTTGACCAGCAGCTCGAAGATTTCACGCTCGCGCGGGGTCAGCACTTCCAGCGCCGTGGCCGGCTGCTCGCCGCCGCGCAGCGCCCGCAGCGCGTCGGCGCACAGGTAATGGCCGCCCATATCGACGGAGCGCACCGCCTGCACCAGCTCTTCCGGCCCGCAGCGTTTGGTCAGATAACCGCTGGCGCCGGCATCCAGCGCGCTCTGCACGAAGGTGGGGGAGTCATAAATGCTGAGTATGATCGCGCGAAACTGCGGCTTCTGCGCCCGCAGGCGTTTCAACAGGCTCAGGCCGTTTTCATCCGGCATAGCGATGTCCATCACCGCGACGCTGACGTCGTCGCGCAGCAGCGCCGGCCAGGCCGCCGCCGCGCTGCTGTATTGCCCCGCCACGTCGATGTCTGCTTCGAGGCTGAGCAATTGCGCAAAGCCGGAGCGCACCACCACATGGTCATCGACCAGTATCACACGGATCATTTTTCGCACTCTGTTGCCGAATCATGATCCTATGATGCCTGCCGCCGCGATGCTGGCAATCAGCCAAGCACGGTTATGCAATCGATGTAACAGAATCGTAATAAAAGGACGCCGCCCGCGCCGTCAACGATCCACATCGATGGCGAAATGCCGCCACAGCGCGGCTCGCCGTTCCTCTTCCGAATGCAGCGTCGTTTCGTGGCGTTGATGATCTTCGGTCACGATCAGCTTCATGTCGCTGAGGGTCACTCGGCCCAGTTCGGTCGGCCGTGAACACACCAGGCGCTGGGTGAAGTGCGACTGCGGCGAGGTGCTGTGGAAGTGGCACATCTCATCGAATTCATGCGGTTCGCGCGGCTGAACGGTAAAGCGATACAGGGTTTTGGCATGCGAGCGCTGGTCGCCGTTGCGGCGTTCCAGCAGGTAATATTCGCCTTCCCGCTCCAGGTGGAAGGTGCCGCTGGCCTGCGGTTGCGGCTCGGCAACGACGATTTTGAGCGGCGTCAGGAAGGAATCGCCGAAACCGACGTCCACCAGCCAGGCCTGGCCCGCCAGATCCACCCGCAGCGCCAGATGGTCGTAGGGTGGGCCGAAATGGCCGTCGCGCGCGCGGATCTCGCCGGAGATAAAGCTCACCCTGAAACCGATCTCCCGCAGCAGCAGGGCGAACAGCGTATTCAGCTCATAACAGAAACCGCCGCGGTTACGCTCGACCACTTTGCTGAACAGCGCTTCGGGCGCCAGCTGAATACCCTGATGATAAATAATGCTCAGGTTCTCGAACGGCACGCTCAGCATGTGGCGATGATGCAGCTGTTGCAACGTGGGGAGATCGGGGCGGGCGACGCCGGTAAAGCCGATATGCTGCAGGTAGCGTTGGGTGTCCACAGGGTGTCTCGCATGAGAAAAAGTAGGCTTAAAATAGCGGGCTTTGTGGCGTTTGTGAGCGCATTACGTGCTGCGCCTCGGCAGCCGGATTACTTTCCCGACGGGCGTCTTAGGTAAAGCGCCGGGTTCAGTGAGCGCAGATGCATTTTCAGTACGGTACCCCGTTGAAAGAGATAGTTGAGTACGGTCAATGACAGCAGTTCGGTCAGCAAGGTGCTGTAAGCGGCGCCCATCATGCCGTATTGCCGAATCAGGCCGTATGACAGAGGAATGTTAATGATAAACACCAACAACATTTTGCGGGAAAGGAAGCCGTAACCGGAAAACAGCACGATGTATTTATAGGCCACGGTCCCCAGGGCGGAGAGCAGGGTGGCGACGGCCAACACCCCCATGGCGGCATAGGCCGCCAGGTATTGCTCGCCGTACAACAGTGCGATGACCGGTTTGCCCAGCCAAACGATCCCGGCGACGATGGCTAAGGCGATGGCCAGCACCAACCCATTCAGTTTGGCCGCGGCGCGCATCGCGTCTTCGCGCCGATAGGCGAATATTTTCGCGAAGAACGAGGTGATGACGGCATCGGTAACGAACATCCAGGCGGTCGCCAGGGTAATGGCGACCGAGTAAATGCCCAGCACCGCGGCGGAAACGAACCACATCAAAAACAGCTGCGCCAGCCGGGTATAGATGGCGATGGAAACATTGGATACCGCCAACGGCAGGCCGCTGGCGAGCAGATAGCGCACATATTTGCGCCGAATACGGCCGGGGGCCGAAAAGCCCGGATGGCGGCGATGATAAAGGTGATGACGGATCAGATAGGGGATGAGGTACACCATCACGATAGGGATGGCCAGAAAGTACAGGTGCAGATCAAAAAACACGATCAGCCAGCGAGCCAACAATGCGCTGGCTAAGCCGGCCACGTTGGCCAGGGTATTGAAACGCGATTCCAGCCGGGCGTCATGGTAAATGGCGAAGACGTCTTTGAGTGAAAAAAACGAGGCCAGGAATGTGGCGGCGCAAAAGTAAAAGGTCGTGAAGTCTTCCCGCAGCCCGGTATAAAGCAAGATGATCGCAGAAAAGGCCAGGAAACAGGCTTGCCTCAGCCGGTTGGTGGAGAACATCAGCGCTGCGCCGGAGCGCGGATTACGGCTAATGCGTTTGAAGAGGATGGTGTCCGACCCCAGCAGCGCCAACGTTTGGGTAATGGCGAAAATCGCCGTGGCAAAGGTAATCTTTCCGAAGCTTTCCGGCCCAATATATTTGGCCATGTAGGCGGTGATGAATATAACGCCGAGGATTGATACCGTCTTTTCCGCTATCATCCAGGAAGCGTTTCTTATTATGCTGAAGTCTATGATCTTTAGTTTCACTGACGCTTCCCTGAATACCTTATGATATAGGATTATTCCGTTTTTTATCCTTTAATAATCACCAAGGCTTTTTTTATATTTTACAATTGAAGTCAATTGCATTTAAACTTTAGCTGGGTCTTTTGTTATGTTGGATTAATGGATGAATCAACGGAATGAGAAAATTCGTAAAATACTTCTATAAGGTTTCGCCTGACTTTATTTATTATCAGCTGTCGCATTATTTTGCTCACGGAAGCTTTGTCAACTTTTTGAATCCTAAAAGTTTTTCCGAAAGGATTTACCACAGAATGCGCTACCCGCGCGAAGAGTTCAGCCTGTTGGCGGACAAGGTGGCGGTGAGGGATTATATATCCAGTCGCGTTTCGGAAAAATACCTAACGCCGGTCATCATGATAACGGAGAACTTCACTGAGCAAGACTATTTGTCGTTGCCTCAATCTTTTGTTATCAAAACAAATAATGCCTCGCAGCAAGTTAAGATTGTCAGAGATAAAGCGCGAGTGAGTTATGATGAGATTGCAAGCACTCTCAAGAAATGGTCAAAAATAACGTATTGGAAGCGCTTTCGTGAGAAGCACTATGCGAAGATCCCACTGCAAATTGTGGTTGAAAACCTGTTGGACATCGAACGCGACGGTGAATTGATCGACTATAAAGTGCATGTTTTTAACGGCAGCCAGCCTTATCTGTTCGTGGAGTTGCTGCGGGGCGGCCCGGAGCCGACGTCGCTGGAGTTTTTGGACCGCCATGCGCATCACTGCTTTTTTACCCAGAAAGATATTCCCCAGATCAACACGTTGCACGCGAAGCCTGACTTTTGGGATGAGATGATTGAAGTCGCCCAAGCCGTTGCCGCCGATCTGGACTACTGCCGGGTCGATTTCTACCTGACGCAAGACAGGCTCTATATCGGCGAGCTGACGCTCACCCCCGGTGCAGGCAATGAAGTGTACCAACCGCGCGCCACGAACCTGCTGCTGGGCGAGCTGATGGCCAAAACCTGAACGCTATGCCGAGCGTTGGGCCAGTTCCCGCAGCCAGCCCAAAAACGCCGCGGCGTTCCTCTTCGAATGCAGTGTCGTTTCGTGGCGCAGGCGATCTTCAGTCATGAAGCGCATCCCAAGTTGGATGCGTTGAAAACAGGACAGGAAAGAAATAGCGGGAAAGCCACCGGCGCGTTCTACTGCATCGACGGCGGTTATTCCACGCATTAACAAAAACAGGCCCCTGATGGGGCCTGTGCAGTTACCAGGATTTATGCGGGTTGCGGGAGACGATGTCGATCTTTTGACACAGCAGTTTGGTAATGTCCACCGAGGTTGGCTGAGCGGCGCTGCCGACAAAGTTTTTCAGCACGATGGCGATGCGGGCGTAATTAACGTAGCCCTCAGGCAGCGGCAAATACTCGGCAACGTCGAGCGCGGTAATGCGATCCGAGGTCATCGTTGCTGAAGTGGTCGGGGTGACTGTGCCGGTGCGGCCCCACTGACAGACTTTTTCCAGCAAGGTGGTGACGCCGGCATCGCCGTTCAGCACATACTTTCCTTGGTAGGTGCCGATTGTGACATCAAGGCTGTTCTGGCCTTTTAGGTTTGCCAACGTGGCGCGCCACAGCACCAGATCATTTTTCGCGATCGGGAAGTAGATCTCGATGCGCTTGTCGGCCGTTGTCGCCGTTTTGGTGGTGGCGGTGAGCACGCCGTTTTGCAGCGTTACTGCCAAATCGGCGGTTTCCGTTTGCGAAACGCGTGCGCCGCCGAAGGCGTAGACATTATTCAGCGCCAGCGCACTGCTCTCTTTCCAGGTGGGTTCCGGCAGATGGTTGACGCCATCGCCCAGATAGAGCAGACGCCACATGTTGACATAGCCAGGCGCGACGATCTTTTTCATTTCGATGTGGTTGTTGGACCAGCCTTTTTTAATGTCGGCGTTCACCAGATCGAACCCATCGATATAACATTTTCCGCTCAGATCGCTGGATTTATCGAAGTAGAAATATTCAACGTATTGATAAGGCACCTTGCTGCCGGTATCGGTGTTGTTAGTCATCACGCTGTGCCATTGGCTGTCTTTGATTTTTACCGTGCCGCCGTTGTCGCTGGTAAATACCGGTCGATAGTTGCGGCAGTTGGCGTTGCCCCATTCGAAGTGGCAGTTTTTAAAGTCAAGCGTGCCGCCTTTGAGATCAAACAAGCCGTAATCGGTATTGGCCAACTGTTCGGTTTCATTGTTAAAGCCGCTGTAATCGAAAGAGCAATCTCGGAAGGCCAAAGTATGCACGCCCTGATAGTAGTTTCGGCTGTCGCCGAACAGGCATTTGTAGAAGACGATTTTTTCGCCGGCGTTGGCGGTGGTTTCCGACCAAATTGGCCACACACAACCGCGCACCATGATGCTGTGCCAGCTCTGAATATAGGCGTTGTTGCCGAAGACGATGCCCTTGTGCAGGTTAGTCAGCCAGACGTTTTGCACCAGCAGTTGGCAGGCCGGCAGGCCGTGCATGTTCGAGGCATCGCTGTAGACGCACAGGCCGCGCAGATTGGCCGCCGCGCCGGGCGCTCCGACGATGCGCAGGTTGTAAATCGCCGGCGCACCCAAAGAGTATTGCACGCGTACGCACTCGATATTGGCCGCGCTGCTGAAATCAAGAATGGTGCCCTTAAAATCGACGGCGTTTTTCCATAGCTTCAGGTTGGCGGTGGTTTTACAAGGGCGTACGCCGCCGGGGCCGACCAGAGTAATCCCCGCAGGGGTCGTCGGGATCGGCAGTTGCCACCACTCTTCGCCTTTGACCTGCAAGAAGTTGCAAGCGCGGGTGATGGTCAGAGAGTAATCCAGCTCATCGCCCGGCAGGTGCCACCAATCGATGCTGTAATCGCCGTCATTGATGATGCGCTTCCAGCGGCGGTTTTGCGCGTCGACGAGCAGGGTAACACCGTTATCCTGACTGGTGGAATCCGCGTCGTCTCGGGTAAATACGCCATGGTGGTAGCGGTTTTCGAGCATCACTGCGGTTTCGCTGCCGGCATAGTTGCGCAGATTGGCATAATCATTTAATGAAATCATGGAATAACCCTCATTTGGTACGATAAGAGGCCGATGCAATATGTGGCAGTTGCAGAGGCGGAGGCTTAAGTAAGTGGCATTGTGACCGAAGAGGGAGCCCGTTCATGATCCCGGTCGGCAGGAATAAATTAACAGGCTAAGGCGAGGGCATTAAGCGTCCAGGGTTGTGTCTGACGCCAGCAAACATCACGTTGCGGATTTTAGGTGCTGGCGGCGAGGGCGAGTGCTTGCAGCCAGCCCAAAAACGCTGCGGCGCCGGGTTTTTCCAGCGTGCGCGGCGGGTAAACCACGTAGTAGGGTTTGCTGAGCGGCAGCGCCGGTTCGGCCAGGGTGACCAGCCGGCCTTCCGCCAGTTCACGGGCGATCAGCCGCCGCTGGCCGAGCAGCACCCCGCGCCCTTGCACGGCGGCGTCGATAGCCAGCGAAGTCAGGTTATAGGTCAGCCCGCGCCGCGCCGGCGGCATTCGATCGGCGGCGGTGAACCACTCGTGCCAGCCCGGCAGAAACTGGCTCTCCTTGCCCCAGTCGACGTGGATCAGCGGTAGCTGCGTCCAGTCGCCGCGATCGCGCAGCGCCGGGCTGCACACCGGCTGCACCCGATCCTGAAACAGCCGCACCTTTTCCAGCAGCGGATAGTCCTGATCGCCGAAGCACAGGGCGAAGTCCGCCGCCGAATGGGCGAAATCGACCGCCGCATGGGTCGCGTGCAGCCGCAGATCGCCGTCGGGGCACTGCGCCAGCCAGTCGCCCAGCGCCGGGTTCAGCCACTTGGAGGCCAACGCCGGCAGGGCGAATACCGTCAGCGCCTGTTTGCCGCGCTGGCGCTCGACGTGCTGCTGCGCCACGCGCAGCGTTTCGAACGCCTCCTGCACGTAGGCCAGGTAGTCCGCGCCCTGTTCGGTCAGCGTGACGCCGCTTTTGGCGCGGATGAACAGCGTGATCCCCAGATGTTGCTCCAGCTGGCGGATCTGCTGGCTGACGGCGGCGGCGGTCAGCGCCAGCGTATCCGCCGCGCGGGCCAGGCTGCCGGTGCGGGCGGCGGTTTCGAACGCCAGAATGGCGCTCAGCTTGGGCAAGCGCGCACGGGACGGTGAGTGCATGAGCAGGGCTTATCGCTAAGAATTCGTTAGCTTATCCATAACGTATTTTTGTTATGGCGGCAATGCGGCATTCGCTACAGTGGGAGGCATCCGGCTTTCGCACACGAGGGGAACGTCATGCCGCAACTTGCCGATATTATCGATCTGTCAGCCCACCCCATCGACGACGCCGCGTTCCGCGTCCGCTGCCGGCAAACGCTGGCGCGCGCCGGCGCGCTGGTGCTGCCGGGATTTCTGCGCGAAGCCGCGCTGGCGACGGTGCGGCTGGAAGGCGCCGAACAGCACCATGCGGCGTTTTACGCCACCAGCAAACACAACGTGTATCTACGGCCACAGGACGACGCGCTGCCGGCCGACCATGCGCGCAACCGGCTGGTGGTGTCGTCCAAGGGCTGTATTACCGACGAGGATATTCCGCCGCAGTCGCCGCTGCGCGCGTTGTACGACGCTCCGGCGTTTCGCGCGTTCCTGTGCGCGGTGCTGGATGAGGCGCAGCTGTATCCCTACGCCGATCGGCTGTCGTCGATCAACCTGCATTACGCCCACACCGGCCAGGAGCTTGGCTGGCATTTTGACAACTCCTCGTTCGCCATCACGCTCCTGATCCAGAAACCGCAGGCGGGTGGGCGCTTCGAATACGTGGAGAACCTGCGCGACGCCGATCGCGGCGAGATGAACTATGCCGGGGTCACGCAGGTGCTGGACGGCGAGCGGGCGGTCAAACAGCTGGCGATGGAGGAGGGGGATTTGGTGCTGTTTCGCGGGCGCAACGCCATGCACCGGGTGACGCCGACCGAAGGCGACACCACGCGCATGCTGGTGGTGCTGGCCTACAATGCGCAGCCGGACGTGATGCTGTCGGAAAGCGCTAGAATGACGTTCTACGGGCGGTTATAGCGGATAAAAAAACCGCCCCGGAGGGCGGTTTGTCGATTCAGTGCGGGTTCTGCTCTTCGTGAGCCTGCTGTTCCAGCTTCACTTCCTGCGCGCGTTTGCGCAGGCCGAACCAGCCCAGCGTCAGCAGCACCGCCAACACAGGAATGGTGGCGATGGTCCAGGTGCCGTTCGGGTAGTCGAAGGCCATCATTACCACCACGATCAGCAGGAACGCCAGCGTTAGCCACGAAGTGAACGGCGCGCCCGGCATTCTGAACGACACCGGCTGAGCGCGGCCTTCGCGCACGGCTTTGCGCAGGCGCATCTGGCAAACGATGATAAACGCCCAGGAGGCGATGATGCCCAGCGAGGCGATGTTCAGCACGATCTCGAACACCTGCGACGGCACCAGGTAGTTGAGCACCACGCCGATCACGTAGATGCCGCAGGTGACCAGGATGCCGGCGTAAGGCACCTGCTGGCTGCTCATTTTGGCCATCAGCTTCGGCGCGGAGCCGCCCATCGCCAGCGAACGCAGGATGCGGCCGGTGGAGTAGAGGCCGGAGTTGAGGCTGGACAGCGCGGCGGTCAACACCACGATGTTCATGATGGTGCCGATGTAAGGCACGCCCAGCTTGCTGAAGAAGGTGACGAACGGGCTTTGGCCGGCCTGATAGGCGTTCCACGGCAGCAGCAGCACCAGCAGCACCACGGAGCCGACGTAGAACAGACCGATACGCCAGATCACGCTATTGATCGCTTTGGGCATCATTTTGGCCGGATCTTTACACTCGCCGGCGGCGGTGCCGATAAGCTCGATGCCGGCGAAGGCGAAGATCACCCCTTGCACCAACACCAGCGCAGGCAGCAGGCCGTGCGGGAACATGCCGCCGTTTTCGGTGATCAGGTGCATGCCGGTGGTGTGGCCGGCCACCGGCGTGCCGGTACCGAGGAAGACGACGCCGACAATCAGGAACAGCGCGATGGCGGCGACCTTGATCAGCGCGAACCAGAACTCCATCTCGGCGAACCACTTCACGCCGATCATGTTCATGGTGGCGACGATGCCGAGCGCGCCGAGGGCGAACAGCCACTGCGGCACGTCGGCGAAGGTGCCCCAATAGTGCATGTACAGCGCCACGGCGGTGATGTCGACGATGCCGGTCATCGCCCAGTTGAGGAAATACATCCAACCGGCAACGTAAGAGGCTTTTTCACCGAGGAACTCGCGAGCGTAAGAAACGAAGCTGCCGCTGGAAGGGCGATGCAGCACCAGTTCGCCCAGCGCGCGCAGGATGAAGAAAGAGAAGATCCCGCACACCAGATAGACCAGCGCCAGCGCCGGCCCGGCCAGTTCGAGACGGCCGCCGGTACCGAGGAACAAGCCGGTGCCGATGGAGCCGCCGATGGCGATCATTTGGATTTGCCGGTTGCCCATGCTTTTGTGATAACCGGATTCATGAGAGTCTAGCCAGCGTCTTCTGGCGGCGTGTTTTTCATCCGCAGACTGTTTTTGTGAGTGCATTATCCGTCCTGTTTACCTGTCTATGTTAACCCTGCTCTTAGCGAGAGCAAACGATTGCTATGACCAATCGTCATGAGAATGAGGTCGTGGCATCATTCCGCTGTTTATTGTGTATACAGCCATCATTAAAATAACGGCGAAGCATGCTACCTTTTCTCCGTAATGGTGGCAAAAAATACTGTGCATAAAACGTGAACAAGTGTGTTTATTTTTTAATCCAAATATAAAAGGATATATTATTCAAAAAGATGTGATGTTTTATCAAGACGGAAATATCGAGGAATAAAAAGTGATTAAAATCACAAAATAATAATTACCGTGCAAATTACAGGGTGTTGTTCTTATATTTCGCGGTGAGAAATAAGGGGAAAGGAAATGGCGACCCGCGCAGAAAATGGCATCAGCAGCGGGTCGGTGGGCGCGTAACGAGTCTTAGGCCGATTCGCTGGCCGGCAGAGCCGATGCGGGCAGGCCGAACAGCTTGTCGAATGCCCAATTGAACACGAAGGTATAACAGGGAATGATGACGATCAACGCCATATCCAGCAGCAGCGCCTGCCACAGCGTGATGCCCATCCACCAGGCGATCAGCGGGATCAGATACACTACCAGCGTCAACTGAAAGCCGACGGCGTGCAAAATGCGGCGTTTGAGCGTGCGGGCGCGCGACACCTGGCGGCTTTCCCACCACTCGAATACATAGTTGTAAATAAAGTTCCAGCTTACCGCGATGGTGGTGATCACCACTGCCAGCGGCCCGGTGCTGCTTGGCGCATGGCCCGACAGCAGCGCCAGCCCCAACGCTGAGATCGCCATGCCGATGATTTCATAAGCGGTGACATACACCAGTTTGCGTTTGACGCCTTGCATCGTTTTCTCCCGATCTGTTTTTAGTTGCCTCTGTGGCGACGGCGGCTAAGATAACGTCAATCACATTGATAGAAAAAGTCAGGAGTTGTCAGTTAATCTGACAGGTTGAACAATGAATTTTTCCAGCGACAACATCGAACTGTTTTTGGCGGTGCTCGATCGCGGCTCGTTTTCCGCCGCCGCCCGCGCGCTGCGGCGCGTGCCCTCCGCCGTCAGCATGGCCATCGCCAACATGGAGGCGGAACTCGGTTTCGCCTTGTTCGACCGTTCTCACCGTGAACCGACGCCGACCGCGCTGGCGTTGGCCCTGGCGCCGCACGCCCGCCTGATCGCCGGGCAGCTCAAGCAGCTGCAGGTGCATGCCATCGAACTGTCCCAGGGGCTGGAGAGCCGGCTTTCGATCGGCGTGGCGTCGGATATCAACGGCGCCGGCCTGCTGGCGGCGGTGAAAACGCTGTCGCAGCGTTATCCGCTGCTGAACATCGAAGTGCTCAGCGCGCCGCAGGACGACGTGTTGCACATGCTGCACGAGGGGCGCATCGGCGTTTGTCTGGCGTTCGGCGGGCTGAACGTCAACAGCGCGGAACAGTTCCACTTCGTGGGCGCGGAATCGCTGGTGGCGATGCTGTCGCCGCAGCACCCGGCGCTGGACGGCGCGGCGGGCGAGCTGTTTCTCGAAGATCTGGTCAACGTGCGGCAGATCATGGTGGCCAGTCGCGATCTGCCGATCGGCGATCTGCGTCCCCAGGTGGCGGAGGCTTACTGGCGCACCGACAGCCTGCCGATGGCGCTGAACATGGTGGAAGCGGGTCTGGGGTGGGGCAATTTTCCGCTGTCGTTGGCCGAGCCGCTGCTGGCGCAGGGGCGGTTGGTGCGGCTGAAGTTCAAAAACACCAAGAACGAGCTGCGCTTGCCGATGCATTTGATCTGGCTTAAGAATCGTCCGTTGGACAAAGCGGCGCGCGAACTGGTCGCGCTGATGCGCGAGGCGCCGCAGGAAAGCTGACGCCCGCTGTGTTTGCTTACTCCGGGTGGCGTTTACGCCACCAGAAACGCACCAGCAGGATGGCGGCGATCGCCAGCGCGACAAACAGCAGGCTGGAGAGCTTTTTGTCGAAGCCGGTAACGAAGCGTTCGAGCGCCTGGCCGCCAAAATAACCGAGCATGACGAAGATCGTCGCCCATAAAATGGCGCCGAGGATGTTCAACGGCACGAAGCGCGACGGCGGCAGACGGCTGGCGCCGATCAACACCGGGCCGATGATGCGGAAACCGTACATGAAACGCACCCCGATAACGAACAGCATCGGGTGGCGGGCGATCAGCCTTCTGGCGCGCGCGATGCGCTTTTCCTGTCCCTTGAGCCGCGAGATGACGCGGCCTTCAAACCGGCGGCCGGCGAAGTACAGCAACTGGTCTCCCATCATGCCGCCCAGCGCCACCACTGCGATCACCCACGGCCAGTGCAACAGCCCTTCATGAGCGGCGATGCCGCCCAGCAGCGTGATGGTTTCCCCTTCCGCCAGGCAGCCGATAAACAACGCCCAGTAACCGTAGTCCGTAATATAGTGGGCTAAATCGGTCATTCCTTACTCCTTATGTGGCTGACGCATAAGGGCAAGTATACGCCCGATTGCTAACCTTGGGCGATCTGGGCCACCAACGCTCTGCGCCGCTGAAGGCTCTCCGCCATCTGCGCCTGTACCCTGGCGTAAATGTGCGGCGGGGCCAGTTCCGGCGTGCCGCCCTCGAACGGCGGCGCCGGGGCGTATTCCAGATAGAGCTGGATCATTTGGGCGGTCTCTTCGCCGTGCAGTTCGGCGATCAGCGCCAGCGCGAAATCGATGCCGGCGGTGACGCCGCCGCCGCTGATCACATTGCCGTCGCGCTCCACGCGCGCTGAGCTCGGCACGGCGCCGAACAGCTTCAGGCTGTCGCGCATCGACCAGTGGCAGGCGGCGCGTTTGCCTTGCAGCAGACCGGCGGCGGCCAGGATCAGCGAACCGGTGCACACCGAGGTCAGGTAGCGGGCATCGGCGCCCAGCCGACGGATCTGCTGCATGAAGGCCTCATCTTGCAGCGCCTGGGTGCAGCCGCTGCCGCCCGGCACGCACAGCACGTCGCAGCGCGCGATCTCCGGCAGCGGGCGCAGCTGGGTGAAGTGCAAGCCTTCCGACTCGACATCCGCGCCGTCTACCGAGGCGACGATGATTTCCGCGCCCGGCATGCGGCGCAGGAACTGCAAGGGGCCCGTGAAGTCGAGCTGGGTGACGCCTTGATAGATGGGAAATACAATCACGAGTGATTCAGACATGATATTCGCCTCATTTTTATCGTTGGACCTGGGTCATAATAGCCGCCCTATTTTTGGCTGATATGACAGATAACCCTCAAAAAGCGCCATCATGAAAACGATCGGTTTTGTGGTTTTTCCCGGTTTTAACCTGCTGGACTTTGCCGGGCCGCTGGCGGCGTTCGATAACGTCAGCCAGTTCACCGACCCGCCGGCCTACCGCTGTGTGGCGATCTCGCCGCAGGGCGGCATGGTCGCCAGCTCGGCCGGGGTGGAAATCGCCACGCAGCCGTGCGGCGACGAGCGTTTCGATACGTTGGTGGTGGCCGGCGGCAGCGGCAACGTGATGGCGGCGCAATCACCGGCGCTGGCGGCGTTCCTGGCCAACCAAAGCCGACGAGCGCGGCGCATCGCCAGCGTATGTACCGGCGCGTTTATTCTGGCGGCCTGCGGGCTGCTGGACGGCAAGCGCGCCACCACTCACTGGTATCACGCGGCGCGGCTGCAGCAGAACTACCCGCGCATTCGCGTCGACAGCAACCGTATCTTCATTCGCGACGGGGATATCTGGACCTCGGCCGGCATCAGCGCCGGCATCGATCTGGCGTTGGCGCTGATCGAAGACGATCTGGGCGCCACCCTGGCGGCGGCCGTGGCGCGGCAGCTGGTGGTCTATCACCGCCGCCCCGGCGGGCAGTCGCAGTACTCACTGCTGCTGGCGCTGAATCCGTCGTCGGATCGCATGCGCACCGCGCTGTCGTACGCGCGCGAGCATTTGCATCTGCCGCTGTCGGTGGCGGATCTGGCCGACGCCGCCTGCCTGAGCGAGCGGCAATTCGGCCGGCTGTTCCGCGCCGAAACCGGGCAGACGCCGGCCAAGGTGATCGAGCAACTGAGGGTAGAGGCGGCCAGAGGGCGTATTGAAGAGAGCGCCGAACCGCTGGAGGCGATCGCCCGCTCGGTGGGGTTCAGCGATCCGGAGCGTATGAGGCGGGCGTTTATCCGCGTATTTGGCCTGTCGCCGCAGGCGATCCGCCGGCTTGGCCGCGCGGGATAACTTTTTTGCCACGCCTGGCGGCGGGGCGCATCAGAGGAGCAACGGATGTATCAGGATTTTGAGAGCGAATTGAGCTGGGCGATGCGCCATATGCCGCGCACCCGGGCGGCGGTAGCGGCGTTGCCGGACCTGCACGGGGTGCGGTTGGCGTGCAATATGCACCTGGATCTGAAAATGGCGCCGCTGGTGGCCGGCCTGCTGGACAAGGGCGCGGCGATCTTTCTGACCACCTGCAACCCCACCACGGTACAGAACGACGTGGTGGCCTGGCTGGAACGGCGGGGCGCGCAGGCTTACGCCTGGCGCGATATGAGCGCCGGCGAATGGTCGGAATCTTTCGATCGCGCGCTGGCCTGGCGGCCGACTCACCTGTGCGAAATGGGAGCGGATCTGACCACCCGTCTGCACCAGTCGCCGAACGGCCCGCAGATCGTCGCCGGGCTGGAGGCCACCGGTTCAGGCATCAGCCGGTTGAACGGCGTGGCGCCGCGCTACCCGATCTTCAATTGGGACGATCTGCCGGTGAAAGAAGGGTTGCATAACCGGCACATGGTTGGGCTGACCGCCTGGCATACCTTCTTCCAGACCACCCATTTGACGCTGCACGAGAAGCGCGTGCTGGTGATCGGTTACGGCCTGGTCGGGCAGGGCACGGCGGCCGCGGCCAGAGCCTACGGCGGCCAGGTGATGGTGGCGGAAATCGATCCGGCGCGTGCGCTGCAGGCGCGTTATGACGGCTGGCAGGTGGTGGATCTGGCGAGCGCGGTCGCGCAGGCGGACGTTATCGCCACCGCGACCGGCGCGAAAAACGTGCTCTCGGCGCAGCATCTGCAACAGGCGCAGGACGGCGTATTTATCCTCAACGTCGGCCACGTGGCCGAAGAGATCGATGTCGGCTTCCTCAAGAGCCTGCCGCACCACGAGCCGATGCCTTATGTGAATGCTTACCAACTGAATGAAAAGACGGTCTATTTGCTGGCCAATGGCTCGATGTTCAACCTGACCGCCGGCTATGGCGACAGCCTTAACGCTTTCGACGTCACGCTGGCGGTGATGGCGGCCGGCATCGGCCATATCGTCGGCGCGGGAGCGCGGCAAACGCCGGGGCTGTACCTGTTGCCGCAGTCGGCGTGGCAGCCGGCACTGTAACTTTTTCCCCGCGGGCGTTCATCCCAGAGCGCCCGCGGGCTGTACCGATTTTCGGCCGACAGAATTTGTCACAAATCCGCCATACAATCCCAGTGCCAAGCGCTGAACCCTCACATATAATTCGCTGAATTCAAGCCCCCATTTCAGAGTAATGCCTGTGAAAATACGTGTTTTGGTTCTGACTCTGCTCGCTTTGCAGGCGGGCGCAGGCTTTGCGCCGCGCGCGCTGGCCAGCGACAACGCCGCCGCCGTGCACGCCACCCAGCCGGAGCTGGCTTCCGGCAGCGCGATGGTCGTCGATATGCAAACCCATAAGGTGATGTACGCGCGCAACCCGGATGAGGTGGTGCCGATCGCCTCGATCACCAAGCTGATGACCGCTATGGTCACGCTGGACGCGCACCTGCCGCTCGACGAGATGCTGTCGGTGGACATCCACCAGACGCCGGAGATGAAAGGGGTGTATTCGCGGGTGCGGCTGAACAGCGAAATCAGCCGCAAGGATATGCTGCTGCTGGCGCTGATGTCGTCGGAAAACCGCGCGGCCGCCAGCCTGGCGCACCACTATCCGGGCGGCTACAACGCCTTCATCAAAGCGATGAACGCCAAGGCCAGGGCGCTCGGCATGACCAATACCCATTATGTGGAACCGACTGGGCTCTCTATTCATAACGTGTCGACGGCGCGCGATTTGACCAAACTGCTGATCGCCACCAAGCAATATCCGTTGATCGGCCAGCTCAGCACCACCACCGAACGCATGGCCAGCTTCAAGGATCCCAACTACACGCTGCCGTTCCGCAACACCAACCACCTGGTGTACAACCCGAAATGGAACATTCAACTGACCAAGACCGGCTTCACCAACCAGGCGGGGCACTGCCTGGCGATGCGTACCGTGATCGGCAACCGCTCGGTGTCGCTGGTGGTGCTGGACGCCTTCGGCAAATACACCCACTTCGCCGACGCCAACCGTCTGCGCAGCTGGATTGAAACCGGCAAGGTGACGCCGATCCCGGCCGCCGCCCGTGACTATCGCCGCCAAAAAGACGCCCGTCTGGCGAAGAACGACAGCGAATAACCCGCCTGGCGGTCCGCCCGTTTGCGGCGGGCCGCTATCGGCCCTCGGGCCGTCTGATGACAAATCCCCGCTCGCGATCGCCGTCGAAGCCCGCTTTCAGGTAGAGCTGGTGCGCGCCGGTGCGTTGCTGCCCCGACAACAGCATCACCTTGTAACAGCCTTTGCGCCAGGCCAGCTGCAGCGCGTATTCGATCATGGCGAGCGCTACGCCGTGGCCGCGGTAGGGCTCCGCCGTCACCACGTGTTCGATGACGCCGAACGGCTGCGCCTGATGCGCCAGCCCTGGGATCAGCGCCAGCATGCAGGTGGCGATCGGGTGTTCTTCTTTCGCCGCCACCACCAGACGGATCGCCGGATCGTCCAACAGGCGTTGCAGGGTACGGCGCGCATCGTCGGCGCGCAGCGGCGCGTCCTGCGGGCGCAGCTCGCGATACAAGGCTAACAGGCCGTTGAGATCGTCCGGCTGCGCCAGGCGATGAATGATGCTCATGGTTGCTCCTTTCCGCCGCTTCAACGGTAATCCGCTATCCTCCATTAATACCACAACGTTTGCCGGAGGGGATGTTATGAGTCAGGTTTCGACCTTTGTCATGTTCCAGGGAGAGGCGCAGCGGGCGATCGATCTCTACAGCCAGGTGTTCGAGCGTTTTCGGCTCATGCAGGTGCAGCATTACGATCCGACGCCGGACGGCCGGCGGTTGATCAAGCATGCGTCCATCGATTTTGATCGGCAGAACCTGGTGTTTACCGATAGCCCGATCAGCCATGACTTCAGCTTTACCCCGGCGGTGTCGCTGTTCATCAACCTGCCTAACGAAGAAGCGTTGGAGCGGGCGTTCCACCGGCTGGCGGAGGGCGGCAAGGTGCTGATGCCGCTTGATGACTATGGCTTCAGCGCCCGTTTCGGCTGGCTCAACGATCGTTTCGGCCTTTCCTGGCAGCTCAATGTGCCGGCGGGCGATCTGCCCTGAGCTCAGCGCGCGGCGTGCAAAAGGGATGGTAGCGCCTACTGTTGTTTCATATGCTTATCGGCATGGCGGCAGGGCTCTCTGCCGTGGGCAATACCGATAACATCATGGAAAGGTGCGCTTTGATTGATTTTGACCGCTATGTTGAGCAAGCGAAGTCTTACGGCGAGTGGCCGGGCGGGCATGTGGACATGTCGTCCGGTTGCGTCGAGGGGTTGAGCTATCGCCTGTATCGGCACACTGCCGAGAGTGAAGACGCGATCGTGATTTATCACGGCGGCGGGGTGAACAGCGCCGCCGGGTATGACGTTCTTGCGCGCCAGCTGGCCGCCGAGCCGACGCTCGCGGTGTGTCTGGTGGATATCCGCGGACATGGCGATTCCACGGGAGAGCGGGGGACGGTTGAGCGGCCTGAGCGTATTTGGCGCGATGTCGATGTCATCCTGGCGGAAATGCGCCGCCGGTTTCCGTTGGCGCGCAGGCACCTGCTGGGCCATTCGAGCGGCGCCGGCATGTTGCTCAACTACCTGACCCGTTACCCTGGCGAACAGCAGGCGGACAGCCTGATCATGCTGGCGCCCGAGCTGGGGCCATTTTCCGGGATGGCCCGCGATCTGGCGGCGACGGCCCGTTTTGCGCAGGTGCGACAATGGCCGTTTGTCGCCAATGCGCTCAGCGGCGGGCGCTGGTTTGGGCACGTTCGGGCGGTCAGCCTGAATTTTCCCCCGGCTGTGCTGGCCGCCGCCCCCGATTTTGTCTGCCAATACAGCGTCAATATGGCTAACGCGTTGACGCCTCGCGCCCCGGCCAGGCAACTGGCGGCGCTGCGATTACCGACCTTGCTGCTGGCGGCAGCGCAGGATGAGTTGTTCAATGCGCAAGCGATGCAGCGCTTCGTCGAACAGCATGGCAACGCCCAAACCGCCTTTGGTTTGCTTGAAGGCAGCACGCATTTATCGTGCGTATTTGATGCCCATCGCCTTGTCCTTCAACATATCTCGCGTGCGGCCGCTACCGGATCCGATGAGGGGCCGGCGGGGGAGGGGGCTTAACGTCGGCGCGGGGCGGCCATTGCTGGCCTGGCGTTTTCCTCTCTCATCCTATATCCCTGCATGGCGCTTAACCGCTATGCTAAACAAATAATAAATGTGAATGTAAAAGGATGAATCATTTTGGCAGGAAGTAGCTTACTCACTCTCATCGACGACATCGCCTCATTGCTGGACGATGTCTCTTTAATGAGCAAGATGGCGGCGAAAAAAACCGCCGGGGTGCTGGGGGACGATCTGGCGCTCAACGCGCAGCAGGTCACCGGCGTTAAAGCCGACCGCGAGCTGCCGGTGGTGTGGAGCGTCGCCAAAGGCTCGCTGATCAACAAGGCGATCCTGGTGCCGTTGGCGCTGCTGATCAGCGCCTTCGCGCCCTGGGCGATTACGCCGCTGCTGATGGTGGGCGGCGCCTACCTGTGTTACGAAGGGTTCGAAAAGGTGTTCCACAGCCTGAGCCCCGGCAAGGCGGCGCAGGAGGAGGCATCGGACGGGCCCGGCGCCAATGAGGACGCCGCGGCCTATGAAAAACGCAAGGTGAAGGGGGCGATACGCACCGATTTTGTGCTGTCCGCCGAGATTATCGCCATCACCTTGGGCACGGTCGCCGGCGCCACCTTCAGCCAGCAGGTGATCGTCTTGTGCGGCATCGCCGTCGTGATGACGCTCGGTGTGTACGGCATTGTCGCCGGCATCGTCCGCCTGGACGATCTGGGGCTGTATCTGAGCCGCAAACGCAGCGCGGTGGCGCGCTCCCTCGGCGGCGGCATCGTGCGCGCCGCGCCTTATTTGATGAAAACGCTGTCGATCGTCGGCACTGTCGCCATGTTTATGGTCGGTGGCGGTATTCTGACCCACGGTTTGCCGCCGGTGCATCATCTGTTCGAAGACTGGGCCTCGTACACCACTGTGGTGCCGACGTTTGGCCATCTTTTGCAGGGGGTGATCCCGGCGCTGTTGAACGTGGCGTTCGGGCTGGTGGCCGGCGGTGTCGTGCTGGCGGTGGTGTCGGCGCTGGGCGCCGTGCGCGCGCGTTTCAAGGCTTGATGAAAAGTCTCGCCCCGGGAGGGGCGGGACGTATCAGACGAATTAAAAGATCAGTTTGAGAACGCCGGTAATCGTCAACAAACCCACGATGAAGATGATGGCGACAATCCACAGAATAATTTTCATTGGCTTCTTCCTTACCGGTTAAAGGTGGGGCGCGATTGGCGCTAACTTAATGAAATCATTCTTCACTATAGACGCTATCTCTCTATCGTGCGTCGTCATGCCTTCACGGGCGGCGCTTGTCGCCCGCGCCCAGCGCGCGCTGCATAATCTGCGTGTCGCGCCATTCCCCCAGCTTGAACCCCACCGCTTTTAACGTCCCTGCACTGGTGAAGCCGAGTGACTGATGCAAGGCCAATGAGCTGCGGTTGGCGGCGGAATCGCCGACGATCGCCAGCATCTGGCGCCAGGGGCCTTGTTCGCAGCGGACGATCAAGGCGCTCAGAAGCGCGCTGCCGATGCCTTTACCCTGTTGCCCTTCGGCGATGTACACCGAGTCTTCCACGGTAAAGCGGTAAGCCGGCCGGGGGCGATAAGGCGTGGCATAACAGTAACCCACAATGACGCCTGCGCTTTTCGCCACCAGCCAGGGCAGGCCGGCCTCCCGCACCTTGCTCAGGCGCAGCTGCATTTCCGCCAGCGTCGGCGGCTGCTCTTCAAATGAGGCCGCGCCGTACAGCACGTGCTGGGTGTAAATACGCAGCACGGCGGCCATATCGTCCGGTGTGGCGTCAAGAAGGCTGAGTGCGGGGGCGGAGAGCGTTGTCACGTGTCTGTTTACCTTGAAAATCAGCGGATAAACGCCATTATGCGCGCCGCTTGCCGCCGGGATAAATCGGGTTTTCTTATGGTGGGATAAGAAAAGGCGATGATGAGCGGGAAGGGGCTCTTTGGGGAGAGCCCCTGTGGCGCTGCGCCTGGTATTACCAGCCTTTCACCGCGCCGCCGTTGAAGATTTTCTCGGCGGCCTTGGCGACTTCGTCCGACTCATAGGCCTTGATGAAGTTCTGCACGTTCGGCGCGTCCTTGTTGTCTTCGCGCGTGACGATGATGTTGGTGTACGGCGAGTCTTTATCTTCGATGAAGATGCCGTCTTTGGTCGGCGACAGGCCGGTTTGGTTGATGTAGGTGGTGCTGATGACGGCGACGGTGACCTTCGGATCGTCCAGCACATGCGGCAACTGCGCGCCTTCCAGCTCCATGATCTGGTAATGATGTGGGTTGGCGCTGATATCCAGCGCGGTAGGCAGCAACCCTTTGCCAGGCTTCAGGCTAATCAGCCCGGTTTTTTCCAGCAGCAGCAGGGCGCGTCCCAGGTTGGTCGGATCGAGCGGAATGGCGATCACCGCCCCGTCCGGCAGCTCTTTCAGCGATTTTATCTTTTTGGAGTAGCCGGCCATCGGGAAGACGAAGGTATTGCCGACCGCCACCAGCTTATAGCCGTGATCTTTGTTTTGCTGTTCGAGGAACGGGCGGTGCTGGAACACATTGGCGTCCAGTTCGCCTTTGTCGGTGGCGTCGTTCGGCAGCAGCGAACCGCTGAAACCGACCAGCTCGACGTCCAGCCCGTATTTCTCTTTCGCCACCTGCCTGGCGACTTCCGCCACGTCCTGTTCCGCGCCGTTGATGACGCCGACTTTGATATGGTTTTGGTCGGTTTTTTGATCGCAGCCCTGAAGCGCCAAGACGGCGGCGAAGGCCGCCGCCAGAGGGGTGATACGCCAGCGTAAGGTCATCGAACTCTCCCTGAAAAGAACAATAAAATCAGTTGGTTTTTGTTCTTACAGCTAAGCCTGAACCGCCGATGAAGTCAAACGCTCGTTCAGCATAAACGGCTATAGCTTATAGCCGTTATGCGATGGGGGATTATCGGCTGAGCGAACGCAGCACCACGATGCCCGGCGTGGCCATCACGTAATCCATAAAGGGTGAATCGACGACCTGCATGTTGGCCTTGCGCGATGAGGCGTTGCGCAGCACCGGGCCGTTGTCGGTCATGACGAAGATGCCGGTATGGGTCACGTCCAGCCCGGCGAGGTTGGTGTAAATGCCGATGTAGTCGCCGGTGCGCAGCTGGGCCAGCACCTTGTCGTCGACGCGGTCGCTGGGAATGTAGGTCACGCTGCGCTGCACGACGGGCAAGCCGGGCAGGTAGCTGCCGCCGTCGGCTTTCTGATTGAGGTTTTTCACGAGGCTGACGGCGTGCGGGCTGAGCTGGGCGGTGATGTCTTCGGCCACTTTTTTCGGCCGCTGCGCCCAGTCGGTGAAGAAGTGTTTGCGCTGCGGGAAGGCGATTTTGCCGTCGACATAGCGGATGTCCACCAGGCGCTGAACGAACTCGGCTTCGCTGCGGGCGGTGCTGAGCGCTTCGACATAATCGATGTAGGTGAAGCAATCCAGCCCGCGGAAGTCGATCACCAACTGCTCGGGCGTGTTCTGCGAACCGATCAGGCGGTTGGCGAGATAGGGCGTGCCGAGGAATTCGCGCGAAATCAAATCGACGGTGCGGCCATGCGGCTGCGCGGCGGGCCAACCGGCGCGCAGTGCGAGGATCTCACGCAGCTTGCTGCGGGTGCTGTCATCCATCTGCGGTTGCAGGTTCGGCGGCGAAACGGCGGCGTCGGTCGGCGGCGTTGCGGGGGGGACGGCGGTGGGGCGATCGGCGCATCCGCTCATGGCGATAGCTAACATCAGTAAAACAGCCTTGTTCTTGTTCATACGGCCCTCCATGGGTGTCGCTGGTTTATCAGAGTAAGTGATAACAGTTCTCATCCGATGGTAGGGGTTAAAAAGTAAACATAACCTCAATGGCAATCGATAAATCAGTAACCGATTTCGCTATTGAACGGCAAATACCAGAACAGCGCGATTTCGTGATCGGCGATCTCCGGTTCGGCGCGGTACAGCAAGCGATCGATGCCGCCGAGGATAAACCCATAGTGCTGGTAGCAGCGGCAGGCCGCCAGGTTGTTGTTCTGCGTTTCGAGCATCATACCTGAGGTTTCCTGCTGCCGCGCCCACTGTTTGGCGCAGTCCAGCAGCGCCCCGGCGATGCCTTGGCGGCGCGCGTCAGCGCTGACGGCGATCTCGTCGATCAGGGTGTAGCCGTTCCAGTTTTTGCTCAGCGTGATGTGGCCAACGGCGTCGTTCTGGCGATAAGCCAGGAAGGTCACGCTGTCTTCGTTGGCGAACGGCGCCAGGGGATAGCGTTTGCGAAACGGCGCCACCGGGCGGGTTGGCCAGCTGTCCACCGGGCTGTCGAACTGCGGCAGGGCGTAACAGGCGATGGTGAAGCTGAAATCGCCGCGGGCCAGATAATCGTCGGGCAACGTCTCAATGGCCGCGATGCGGATGGCCGGGTTCATTACGGCAGCTCCCGCAGCAGACGCGCCGGGTTGCCGGCGTAGATCCCCTTGCGGGTGATGTCGCGGGTCACGACCGCCCCGGCGCCGATCACCGCGTCGCTACAGATCGTCACCGCCAGGATCGTGGCGCCGGAACCGATGGACACCCGATCGCCGATGCAGGTGCGCCCCCAGCTGGCCGGATCGGCGTTGGGCGCGCCGTCTTTGAACAGATCGTTGGCGAAGGTGACGCCGTGGCCGACAAAGCACGCTTCGCCGAGGGTAACGTATTCGCAGATAAAGCTGTGCGACTGAATTTTACTGCGCGCGCCGATGCTGACGTGGCGCTGGATCTCGACGAACGGGCCGACGAAGACATCGTCGCCGAGCCGGCAGCCGTAAAGATTGCAGGGTTCTACCACGGTGACGTTGCGCCCGGCGTCGACGTCGACGATCCCCGCCTGGCGGGTGATGATAGCGGATGACATAACCTTCCTCACAGCCTGGGTTTAATGGGGGGAGTATAAGACAAAGCGCCGCGCCTTTCGCTTTCCGCACGTTTTTTCGCCAAAAGACTATAATTAGTACAGGGGAGAGAGCCCCGTGGCCGCAATCCTCGCACGGGTAGCTGTCCGTCAGAGGTGTGAAATTCGTTCGCCGATCGCGGCCTACGGCGAGATAGGAGGTGTCTCATGGTCAGTCATGTTTGGGGACTTCTGGCGCATCCCAGCGCCGAGTTCGAACAGATCAAAAGCGAGAATGAAAGCGTCTCGCACCTATACACCCATCACGTGTTGCTCTTGGCAGCAATCCCGGTGGTCTGCGCCTTTATCGGCACCACCCAGTTGGGCTGGCTCTCCGGCGAGGGACATGCCATCAGGCTCGACATGTTTACCGCGTTTTATACCGCCGTGGCGTTCTACCTGCTGATGCTGGCAGGCGTAGCGGCCATGGGGAAAGTCATTCACTGGATGGCGCGGCGTTATGAATCGCGCCCAAGCCTGCACCGCTGCATGGTGTTCGCCGGCTACGTGGCGACCCCGATGTTCCTCAGCGGGGTAGTGGCGCTTTATCCGGTCGTCTGGCTGTGTCTGTTTGTCGGCATTATCGGCCTGTGCTATTCGGGCTATCTGCTGAATCTGGGGATCCCGCACTTCCTGAATATCGACAGTAAGGAAGGGTTCATCTTCTCCAGCTCGACCTTCGCCATCGGCATTCTGTTGCTCGAGCTGCTGCTTGGGGTGACGGTGCTGCTGTGGGGGTACGGTTCCTGGTTGTTCTGAGTTAACGGTTGTTGTTATCGCCCCCGCGCCGGTGGAACGGCGCGGGGGCTTTTGTTTTTAGGCTAGGCGCGGCGGAAAACCAGCATCACGCCGAGCACGATGCCCGCCATGCCCAGCAGGCTCAGCGCGGCCAGCGCGTGGCCGAGCAGCAGATAATCTAGCAGGGCGGTGACCGCCGGGATCAGGTAGAACAGGCTGGTCACCTGCACCAGGTTGCCGCGCTGGATCAGCCGATACAGCAAGAACGTCGCCAGCACCGAGATCACCACCGCCATCCACAGCAGCGGCAGCACGAACTCAGGCCGCCATTCGACCCGCAGCGGCTCAAACGGCAGCGCCAACGCACACATCAACAGCCCGACGGCATACTGCAGCGGCAACACCGCCAGCGGCGGCTGCGTCATGCCCTTTTGCAGCAGGGTGCCGGCGGTCATGCAGCCCAAGGCGATAAAGGCGAACAGCATGCCGCTCAGCGAGAAATGGGCCACCATCAGGCTTTGGTACACCACCAGCGTCAGCCCCGCCAACGCCAGCGCCAACCCGAGCGCGCGCAGCCCGGCGCAGCGCCGTTCGGTAATGAACTGGGTCAGGATCGGCTGTACGCCAAGCAGCGTGGCCAGCACGCCGGGGGTAATGCCCCGTTCGAGGGCCAGCAGATAGCAGATCTGATAGCTGCCGATCATCAGCACGCCGATCAACGCGACGCGCCGACGGGTGCCGGCGGCGGGCAGGCACTGGCGCTGCCACAGGCCGATGGCCAACAGCACCGCCAGCGCGATGGCGCAGCGGAAGAACAGAAAAGCGAAGGCGGAGGCGTGCTCCAACCCCCAACGGGAGAAGATCGCGCCGCTGCTCCAAAGCAGGACGAACAGCGTAGCCAGGCCGGCATTGGCCCAGAGAGAAGGTAATCGCATATCAATTTCACCTGTCGTGAAAATTACAGGCTCCGGCGCGCGCGGCGGTCTACGCCTGAACGCAATAAATCAACATAAGCCGGAGGTAAAAGTCGGTGTGGCTTAGCGCACGACCACAAGGCGTGGCGGGTAAGCGGCAACCGCGGAAACGACAGAGAAAACGGCGGGTGGAGCGGAGGAAGCACACAGCAAAACGACGGCCGGAACGGTCGCGTTTGTCGGATCTGTGCTGTGCGCCAGGTAGGTCATGTGAGTTCCTGAAAACCGTGAATGAAACCAATCGCTTCAAACATAGCCAAGTTCAGCGGGGCGCGCAACCGAAAATCACAGAGGCTTAAACGATAATGAAAATCATTATCATTAAATTGAAGGTGTGCTATGTTGCTGCAAAAACGCAGTTTTAACGCCAGCGCGAGGCGCAAGGGGGTAGGCTCCCCGCCGCCGTTTCCCGTCATGCGTGCGGCGAGAGACTTTACGATTCGTTTTTGCAGAGGGCGCGCATTCGTGATAAAAATATTGATATGTTATAATATAACAATTAACGCATGATGAATTCAGCTCACGACATCCTCCATGTTGATGGGGTTAGCCTGACCGGCCACGGCGGGGCCTCGATACTCTACAACATCCATTTCACGCTGCGCGCCGGTGAGAAGCTGGCGGTGATCGGCCCTAACGGCAGCGGCAAATCCAGCCTGTTGCGCACGCTGATCGGCGAAACGCGGCCGGACAGCGGCGAGATTTACTGGCGAGGGCGCGCTTTGTCCGGCTTGTCGGCGGCGGAACGCGCCAGAAGCATCGCCTTTCTGGCGCAAAACGATCTGCCGGATTTGCGGCTGTCGCTGGAGGACTATGTGGCGTTAGGGCGTTTGCCGCATGGCGAACGGCCCGCGGCGGGAAAACGCATCGTTGACGAGATCATCGGGGAAACCGGCCTGGCGCCGCTCAGGCACCATCCGTTGGGGCGGCTCTCGGGCGGCCAGCGTCAGCGCGCTGCGTTGGCCCGGGCGTTGGCGCAGACTCCCGACCTGTTGTTGTTGGATGAGCCGACCAATCACCTCGATCCTCCCGGGCGTTCGGCGCTGCTGTCGTTAGTAAAACATAAAGCCATCGCCGTGATTGCGGTGCTGCATGACCTGCCCGTGGCGGAGGCGTTCGCCGATCGGATCCTGGTGCTCAACGAAAGCCGCCAGGTGGCCTGCGGCTCGCCCGCGGCGGTGTTGCAAACCCCGGTAATTCTGCCGGTGTTCGGCATGCACAGTTTCAGCGTGGCGCATCCCGTCAGCGGGAAAACGCTGCGTATTTTTGAAGTTCCCCATTGCGCTTGATAAACCAGAGAGAAACATGAACATACGCGTATTCCCCTTGCTCCTGCTGTTGGCCGGCGGAGCGGCAGCGGCTGAAAAATTTCCCGTCACCGTAGAAAGCTGCGGGAAGCCGATCACCTTCAATCAGGCGCCGCAGCGCGCCGTCATCAACGACATCAATATGGCCGAGATGGCCTTTGCGCTTCATCTGCAGGATCGGATCGTCGGGCTGACCGGCATCACCGGCTGGTACAAATTGACGCCTGATTTCAAGGCGGCGATGGGCGCCATTCCCGAACTGGCGCCGAAGTATCCCGCTCTGGAAACGTTGCTGGCGGCGCAGCCGGACTTTTTCTTCGCCGGCTGGAATTACGGCATGAAGATCGGCGGCGACGTCACGCCGGAGACGCTCGCGCCGTTCGGCATCAAAACGCTGGTGCTGAGCGAGAGCTGCGTACAGGCCGGCGGCCGGCCGCAGAAGGCCGATATGAACCTGCTGTATGACGATGAGCTGAAGCTCGGCAAGATTTTCGGCAAGCAGCGAGAGGCCGCCGAGCTGGTTGAGGGCTGGCGCCGCCGGTTAGCCGCGCTGCCCGCCAGACCGGCGGGGCAGGCGCCGCTCAAGGTGTTCGTGTATGACTCGGGAGAAGAGAAGCCTTTTACCAGCGGTAAATACGCCATGCCGACGGCGATTGTCGAAGCGGCGGGCGGCCGCAACGTGATGGACGGTTTGGCGGCGAGCTGGACGACGGCATCTTGGGAGGCGGTGGCGGCGGCGGAACCCGACTTCATCATTCTGCTGGATTATCAGACCGGGTCAGGCGCCGAGGCGCTGCGGCGTTTCCTCGAGTCTCATCCGTTGATGAAGTTGACGCCTGCGGTACGGCACCATCGTTATCTGAAACTGCAGTATGCGGAGCTGACGCCGGGGCCAGCCAACATCGGCGCGGTGGAAAAGTTGGCGCGGGCGCTGTACGCGCCGGAGGCTGAATGAACTCGCCGACACGGCGGTTTATGGTGCTCGCGCCGCTGGCGCTGTTGACGTTGTGCGGATTAATGGTCTGGAGCCTGCAATTGGGCAGCGTCGCGCTGTCATGGCGGCAGGCGTTGGCGGCGTTAGGGATAGGTTCGGCGCCGCTTTCCGGCATGCTGGACACTATCGTCGTGCAACTGCGCGTGCCTCGGGCCTTGTTGGCGGCGTTGACCGGCGCCGGGCTGGCGATGACCGGCGCGCTGCTGCAGACCACCACCCGCAATGAGCTGGCCGATCCTTTTTTGTTTGGGCTCTCCTCCGGCGCCGCCGCCGGCGCGGTGCTGGTCATCACGCGCTTCGGCGATGCGCTGGGCGCGCTGACGTTGCCGCTGTCCGCTTTCGTCGGCGGCATTCTGTCCGCGTTGGCGGTGATGATCCTGTTTCGCGTCAGCCGGGTCAGGCGCGCCGAGCAGCTTATCGTCTGCGGCCTGGCGGTCTCATTTTTGTTCAGCGCGCTCACCAGCTATCTGGTCTTTTCCGGCGATCAGCGGGCGGCCGGTTCAGTGTTGTTCTGGTCGCTGGGCGGCTTGGGGTTGGCGCGTTGGGATAATCTGTTCATTCCGCTGGTGAGTTTCGCGCTGCTGGCCGGATTTACGGCGCTGCGTTGGCGGGCGCTGGACGCGCTGCTGGCGGGCGAGCAAACCGCCCATTCGATGGGAGTCAACGTGGCGCGCCTGCGCACCGAGACCTTTCTGTGCTGCGCATTGTCTACGGCGTTTCTCGTTTCGCTGACGGGCGTGATCGGTTTTGTCGGGCTGATGGTGCCTTATCTGGCCCGGCGCCTGGTAGGTGTGCGCCACCGCTTGTCCGTGCCGATGTGCGGCCTGCTGGGGGCGATGCTGCTGACCGGCGGCGACATGCTCAGCCGCAGCCTGATCCCCAATCAGGAGCTGCCCATCGGCATCATTACGGCGGGGCTGGGGGGCGCGTTCATCGTCTCCTTGCTGTTGCGCGCGGAGCGGTGAACGCCGCCCTGTCTCAATAGAGTTCCAGGTGCAGGCGCTGCTGCTCAATCAGCGTCTGCCACAGGTTTTCCGCCCCGCAGGCTTGCTCCAGCGCCGTCGCCACGGCATGTTCCAGATACTGGCGATTGCCGCACAGGTAGACATGCGCGCCCCGTTGCAGCAGGCCGCTGACGGCATCGGCGTGATCGTCGATGGCGTGTTGCACGTAATACTTGTCGGCGGCGTCGCGCGAGAAGGCCGTGATGAGCCGTGTGAGTACGCCCGTCGCGTTCAGCGTGACCAACTCCTCGCCATACAGGAAGTCTTCATCGCGCCTTTTCTCACCGAAGATCAGGACGGTTTCACGCCGTTCGCCCTGGGCGGCCATTTCGCGCAGTAAGCCAATCAACGGTGCGATGCCGGTACCGGTACCGATAAGCAGCACCGGCAAGGCGGTGTCGCGCGGCAGGTAAAAGCCGGGGTTGGCGCGGCAGAAGAGGCGGAAAGGGCCGGGGTGCTTGAGCAGCCAGCCGGTCGCCGTGCCGCGCCGCGTGCGGCCGCCGCGTTCATAACGCACGTCGCGCACGCACAGATCGAGGCTCTCTTCCCGCGTTGCCGAAGCGATGGAGTAGGCGCGCGGCAGGCAAATGGGCAGCAGCGCCAACAGGTTCTCCAGCGTGATCGCGTGCGGCGGGCAAAAATCGTGCAGCACGTCCAGCAGATCGGCGCCGTATAGATAACTCTCCAGGGATTTGCGCTGACGGATCTTGAGCAGGCTTTTGAGCTCTTCGCTGTCGGCCAACTGCGCCAGTTCGCGCAGCGTCGTTTTGCTGATCTGGCGCAGCTCCCGGCGCCGCAGTGCGTCGATGGCCTCCGGCCTGCCGAGCCACTCTGCCAGCCGGATCAATAATCCTTCGTCGTTCTCCGGCAACAGATAGACGGTATCCCCTGCCCGGTAAACGATGCCGCTGCCGGCGATATTCAGCCGCAGATGCCAGGCTTGCGGCGTGCGTGCGCTAAGCGGCCGCCGTTCGAGGAGGGCGGCGTTGAACGCATGGTCTTCACCGTAGGCGGTCACGCGCAGATGCAAATCGCGGCCCGCCTGGGCATCGCCGGCCAGCACCTTATCCAGCGTCGTTAGCCAGGTGGTGAAGAACCGTTCGACGTTAACGTCGGCGTCAACGCGATTGATGATGGCACGGGAGCCGTATTGCGTCAGGCGCGCATCCAGCGCCTGGGTAAACCCGCAGAAATGCGGGTAAGCGGTGTCGCCGAGACCGAAGATGGCGTAGCGCAACCGGTGGCGATCCGGCCATTGCGCCAGCGCGTCGGGGAAACGTTCGGCGTTGGCGGGCGGTTCGCCGTCGCCAAATGAGCTCGAGACGATCAGCAGGGCATCACGCTCGCCCACATCGGCGGGCTGGATGGCGTTGAGTTCTTTCACGACGGGGCGGTAGGGTTGCAGGCTGCTTTGTTCACCCAGGCGCATCGCCAGCGCCCGGGCGTTGCCCGACTCCGAACCGTAACCAATCAGGATGCGTTCGATAAAGTCGGCCATGGCGGTTACTTGTCGTAGTGGTTGTCGAACTGTTCTTTGGCGAATTCCACCGATTCGAAGTCGGTCATCAGATCGTTGATCACGCGGCGGATGCTGATATAGGCCTCGATATTGCCCTGGGCGTCATACAGCGGCTGCACCGTGGTGTCGACCACGTACAAGACGCCGCCCTTGCCGACGTTCGGGATGATGCCGGTCCAGATGCCGCCCGCCTTGATGGTGTCCCACATCGCTTTATAAACCGCTTTCGGCACGGAAGGGTGACGCACGATGCTGTGGGGCTGGCCCACCAGCTCTTCCCGGGAAAAACCGGTCAGCTGGCAAAACAGATCGTTGACGTAGGTGATAGTGCCCTGCAGATCGGTGGTGGAGATCACCATCACTTTATCGAGCGCGGCCAACAGCTGGGCGGAATCGAGGGTCTGACTCATGGTAGGTTCCTTCTCATTAAGTTCGCGGTGAATGCCACGGCGGATGTCATGTATCCGTCACGACAGCTTTGTAATTAATTCTCATTTGCGATGAATGGTAATCGGGAATTTTATAAGTTGCAATAATAATGCATCTTTATGGGCGCAAAGATCTCGACGAGGCGGGCAGGGGCGGTGAGGCCCGCGCCGGGTGGGCGGCGGGCCAATCGTGCGGCGTTTAGCGGGGGGCTTCGGCCCAGCCTTTGCGTTTGCTGGTTTTGCCGATGCCGGGGTTGAAGCTGTTGGTCGGATCGGCGGTGCGGTAGAACGCTTGCAGATCCGGTTTGGCGTGGTACAGGTGGCCGACGTTATGCTCCGCCGGGTACTCGGCGCCGCGCCGGTTGAGGATCTCGAGCATCTTTTCTTTCAGTGCATGGCTGTCCACGCCTTTTTTCACCACGTAGTCCTGGTGGAAGACGTGGCACATAAAGTGGCCGTAATACAGCTTATGCACCAACTGACTGTCGATTTCCGGCGGCAGCGTTTCGAACCAGTCGGTGTCGTTGCGGCGCAGGGCGATGTCCAGCGCCAGAATATCCTCCACCTTGTCGGCGTGCACCGCGTGGTAGCGCACGGCGGCGCCGGCGGCGGCGAAGCGGTGCAGGAAAGCCTTTTTGCCCTCGTCAGGCGTGCAGGCGAAGAAGGCACCTTCGGCCTGGGCGAAATAGTCGGTCAGGTAGCGCTGGGCCTCTTCCACGCCGGGGCCGGCCATCTTCAGCAGCAGATGGTGTTCGAAACGTTCGCGGTATTCCTTCATGCGTTTCGGCAGGTGGCTCGGCGCCAGATGGCTCAGGCCCTGCATCAGCCGATCGGTCAGGTTGTGCGGCAGCAGCGGCAGCTTGTTGAGGCTGGCGTCCATTCGGCCCTTCAGGGTGAAGAAGCGCGGCATCTGATCGGTGCCGAGCTTGTCGATCATCATGAAGGTGTCTTTGCCGTACACCTCGGCGATGTCGAAGATATCGCGGTGCATGTATTCACCGGCCACCGGCAGGTTTTCGAATTTGCTCAGCATGTGGCGGCGCAGTTCGGTCAGCACCGCGGTGTCGTTGGTGCCGATATAGAACACCTGCTCTTTGCCCTCTTTCTCGAAGGTGTCGAGCCGCACCGCGAACACCGCCAGTTTGCCGGCGCAGCCGGAGGCTTCGTACAGGCGGCGTTTGTCGGCGTTGAAGCGGGAAGGGGTGTCGGCGTCGACGTCGCGCACCCGGCTGGCGTACTCGTTATCCGAGGCGCGCAGCTCGCCGTATTCGACGTCGCTCGGGCGATAGTCGCCTTTTTCCAGCCGGGTGAGGATCTCTTCCGGCGTGTCGCCAAGCCGGATGCCCAGATGGTTCACCAGGCGCAGCTGGCCGTCTTCCCCTAACTGGGCGTACAGCGCCATTTCGGTATAGGCCGGGCCGCGTTTCACCAGCGAGCCGCCGGAGTTGTTGCACACGCCGCCGATAACCGAGGCGCCGATGCAGGAAGAGCCGATCACCGAATGCGGTTCACGGCCGTAGGGCTTGAGCAATTTCTCGAGGTGGTGCAGGGTGCTGCCGGGGAAGCCGACCACCTGCTTGCCGTTGTCCAGCACCTGAATATGGTCGAGGCGCAGGGTGCTGACGATGACGATATCGCGATCATAGTCGTTGCCGCTGGGGGTTGAGCCCTCGGTCAGGCCGGTGTTGGCGGCCTGCATGATGACGATTTTATCGGCGGCCACGCAGGCCTGCAGAATGCGCCACAGCTGCAGCAGGCTAGTGGGAAACACCACCGCCAGCGCCTGGCCTTCGCCGGAGCGGAACCCTTTGCGATACCGTTCGGTGTTGCGATCGCCGGTCAACAACTGCGGGCCGCCGACGATGTCCTTAAGCTGGTTGAGAAACGCCTGATTGCCTGACTGCATGCTGCCTGTCTCCCTGTCATCCCCGTCGCTTTAACCGCGGCGCCGGAGTGCCGCGCAGTCAGCTAAGAGGCTATCAATTAAATAAATTATCAAGCAATTAGCTTATTAAGCTAATGGCTTGCGGATTTAGTAGCGTTCGGCGTAACCGGCCCGACGCTCTTCGTCGCGCAGCGTCAGGATTTCCACGCCGTCGGCGGTGACCGCTACGGTGTGTTCCCACTGCGCCGACAGTTTTTTGTCGCGCGTCACCACCGTCCAGCCGTCTTTCTTCTGCTTGATGCGGCGGTCACCCTGATTGATCATCGGCTCGATGGTGAACACCATGCCTTCCTGCAGCGCCATGCCGCTGCCGGGTTGGCCGTAGTGCAGCACCGCCGGCTCTTCGTGCATGTCGCGGCCGATGCCGTGGCCGCAATACTCCCGCACGATGCTGTAGCCGGCCTGCTCGGCGTGGCGCTGGATGGCGTGGCCGATATCCCCCAGGGTCGCGCCCGGTTTCACCGCGCGAATGCCCTGCCACATCGATTCATAGACGTTGTTCACCAACCGTTTAGCCAGCGGCGTCACCTGGCCGATGCAGTACATCTTGCTGGAGTCGGCGATGTAGCCGCCGTTTTCCAGCGTGATGTCCACGTTGACAATCATGCCGGAACGCAGGATTTTGCTGGCCGACGGCACCCCGTGGCACACCACGTCGTCTACGGAGGTGTTGAGCACATAGGGGAAATCATACTGCCCCTTGCTGGCCGGGCGCGACTTCAGTTCTTCGACGATAAACGCCTCGGCGCGGTCGTTAATCTCCATGGTGGAGATGCCTTCGACGATGACCTCATCGAGCATAGCAAACACTTTAGCCAGCAGAGCGCCGGAATGGCGCATTTTGGCAATCTCTTCCGGCGTTTTAATCACAATCTGTTTCACCCGACAATCTCCTTCAGCGTCAGCGCATTATCTTTCATCATTTTTTTTACCAGTTGCGGGTAGGTCAGTTCCGGATGGAACTCCGCCAGCATGCCGATCTTGATCCAGTACTCGGCCTGCGCGTTGATCGAACGCGTCATGGTCAGGCTGGCGAGGCGCAGATCGTCATGCAGCGCGTCCGAAATTTTTACGATGCCCATCGGCGTCTCCATAAATGAACGATATACGAAGTGTATACGTTTTGGATGGTCGCGATGTGGCATTCTGTGGCGTAAGAAGATTCTGGTAACAACGATTGCCGCCGCCAGGCAATGCGTTTATTGTGATGAACGACTTTTTTGCCATGATTTTTCAGAAGGATTTAAGGCGTGACTAAACTACGTGTTGGGGTGATTTTTGGCGGTAAATCGGCGGAGCATGAGGTGTCGCTGCAGTCGGCCAAAAACATTGTGGATGCAATCGACAAAGAGAAGTTTGACGTCACGCTGCTGGGGATCGACAAACAGGGGCAGTGGCACATCAACGACGCCTCCAACTACCTGCTCAACGCCGAGAACCCGGCGCTGATCGCGCTGAACCGCTCGAACAAGAACGTGGCGTTGATCCCGGGCCAGGAAAAACAGCAGCTGATTGAAGCGGGCAGCGCCGGCGCGCTGGGCCAGCTCGACGTCATCTTCCCGATCGTGCACGGCACGCTGGGGGAAGACGGCTCGCTGCAGGGGCTGCTGCGCATGGCCAATATGCCGTTCGTCGGCGCCGGCGTGCTCGGCTCGGCGGTCAGCATGGATAAAGACGTGACCAAACGCCTGCTGCGCGACGCCGGGCTGGCGGTGGCGCCGTTCGTCACCCTGACGCGCGCCAACCGCGCCGGGTTCACGTTTGAGCAACTGAGCGAGCGCCTCGGCCTGCCGCTGTTCGTCAAGCCGGCCAACCAGGGCTCGTCGGTCGGGGTCAGCAAGGTGGAGAACCGCGCCGAGTTTGACGCGGCGGTGGCACTGGCCTTCAGCTTCGATCACAAAGTGCTGGTGGAGTCGGCGATCGTCGGCCGCGAGATCGAGTGCGCGGTGCTGGGGAACGACGATCCGCAGGCCAGCGTGTGCGGCGAGATCGTGCTGAGCGACGCTTTCTACTCCTACGACACCAAATACATCAATGAGCAGGGCGCTCAGGTGGTGGTGCCGGCGGCGATCGCGCCGGAAGTGAGCGACCACATCCGTGAGGTGGCGCTGAAGGCGTTCCGCGCGCTGGAGTGCTTCGGGTTGGCGCGGGTGGATGTGTTCCTGACGCCGGATAACCAGGTGGTGATCAACGAGATCAACACGCTGCCGGGCTTCACCAACATCAGCATGTATCCCAAGCTGTGGGCCGCCAGCGGCGTCAGCTACCAGGCGCTGATCACGCGCCTGATCGAATTGGCGCTGGAGCGCCACCAGCAGGATCGCGCGCTGAACAGTTCGGTGTTCGATCGCTAAACGCGGCAGGGGGCGGCGGTGCCGCCCCCGTCCATCACTTCAACGTCACGTCGATATCGCCGAAATACTTCTTCGACAGCGCCGTCACCGTGCCTTGTTGTTTCACTTTGGCGATGGCGGCATCCAGTTTCTTCTTCAGCGCCTCATCCCCTTTACGCAGGCCGAAGGCGATGCCTTCACCGAGGATCTTGTCGTCGCGCACCGCCTCGCCGACGAAGGCGAAGCCTTTGCCGTCCGGCTGTGACAGGAAGCCGCTTTGCCCCGAGGGCGCCATCACCAGCGTGGCGTCGAGCCGACCGGCCGCCAGATCGAGATACACCTGATTCTGATCCTGGTAAGACACCACATCCACGCCCGCCGGCGCCCAATGGGTTTTGGCGTAAATCTCCTGAATCGAGCCTTGCAGCACGCCCACGTGTTTGCCCGCCAGCGCTTTGGCGTCCGGCAGCAGGCCGCTGTCGGCCTTGGCGATCAGGCGGTTCGGCACCTGATAGATGGCGTCGGTAAAGGCGATCGCCTGGCGCCGCTGTTCGGTCACGTTCATCGCCGAGTTGATGGCGTCGAACTTGCGCGCCTGCAGCGCCGGGATCAAGCTGTCGAACGAGGTTTCCACCCAGCTGCATTGCAACTGCGCGGCGGCGCACACCGCGTCGCCCAGTTCAATGTCGAACCCTTCCAGTTTGCCGCTGGCGGATTTGGATTCGAACGGCGGATACAGCGCTTCCAGACCGAAGCGCAGGCTGTTTTCCGCCGCCAGAGAAGAGCCGGCGGCCAGCAGGCATCCGGCGGCGAACAGCGTTTTCAAAGCTTTCATAGGCAGTGCCCCTTTCCCATGGTCGGACAAAGAATTACACCTGGCTCAGGCGGCGCGCGCCTTCCAGCAGGGTCTCGTTATCTTTGGAAAAACTCAGCCGAATAAGGCCGGTATCGGTGCCGTCGCTGTAGAACGCCGACAGCGGGATCGTCGCCACCTTCGCTTCGCGGATCAAGCGCACGGCGAAATCATTGTCGCTTTCGTGACTGAAGCCGCTAAAGCGGGCCAGCATGAAGAAGCTGCCGCGGCTGGGCAGCAGCTCAAAGCGCGAATCCTGCAGGGCGCTGGCCAGCAGATCGCGCTTTTGTTGGTAAAACGCCGCCAGCCCCAGGTAGCTCTGCGGGTTGGCGAGCGCGGCGGCGAAGGCGTGCTGCATTGGCGTATCGGCGGAGAACACCATGAACTGGTGCACCTTGCGGATCTCGTCCATCAACGCCGCCGGCGCCAGGCAGTAACCGACGCGCCAGCCGGTGACGTGGTAGGTTTTACCGAACGACGACACGATCACGCTGCGTTCCGCCAACTGCGGGTAGCGCGCCATGCTGTGGTGAATATCGCCGTCGAACACCACATGCTCGTAGACCTCGTCGGACAGGATCACGATGTCGGTGTCGCGGGTCAGGGCGGTCAGGCGGTCGATATCCTGCGCGTCGAACACTGCGCCGGTCGGGTTGTGCGGCGTGTTGACGATGATCATGCGCGTTTTGCCGTTGATGGCGGCGGCCACTTCGTCCCAGTCGACGCGAAAGTCCTGCAGCGACAGTTTGATCGCCACCGGCGTGGCGCCCTGCAGGCGCACGATCGGCGCATAGCTGTCGAACGCCGGTTCGAAATAGATCACCTCGTCGCCGGGATGCACCAGCGCGCTGATCGCCGAGTACAGCCCTTCGCTGGCGCTGGCGATCACCGTGATTTCTTCGTCGGCGTCATAGCGCGCGCCATACAATCGTTCAGCTTTTTCCGCCAGAGCAGCACGTAACGCCGCCACGCCGCTCATCGGCGCGTATTGGTTATGACCTGCGCGCATGGCTTGCGCCGTTGCCTCGATCAGCTGCGGGTCACCGGCGAAGTTGGGCGCGCCCTGCGACAGGTTGAGGGCCTGATGTTCGGCGCTGAGTTGGCCAATGACGGTGAAAATGGTGGTGCCGACGTCCGGCAGCTTCGAGCGGGATGAGCAGGCGCTCTGCATGATGGGCTCCAGGCAAACAGGGAAGTGTTGAGCGATTAAGCATCAGGCGGCGTAGGCGGACAAGGGAAAGTTTGTCATACTTGTCATGCACTACGATCATACCTAATCGAGGCACGCTATGCCGATATCCCTGCCGTCGCTCGACGTATTGAAAACCTTTGTGGTGGTGGCGCAACGCCTCAACTTTACCCATGCCGCCCGGCAGCTGCACCTGACGCAGGGGGCGGTCAGCCGGCAAATTCTCGGGCTGGAACAGCGTCTGGGCTATCCGCTGTTCAGCCGTCAGGCGCGCGGTTTGGCGCTGACGCCGCAGGGCGCGCAGCTGCTGGCGCCGGTACAGCAGGCGCTGGGGCAGTTGGATGAAGCCCTGACGCGGGCCGCCGCCCCGCCAGGGGCGCTGCGCATCAAATGTCCGACCTGCGCCATGCGCTGGGTGCTGCCGCGCATCATTCGCCTGCAAAATGAACGGCCGGACATGCATATCGAGCTGACCGCCTCGGTGTCGCACGGCCTGGATTTCAGTACCGAGCAGTTTGACGCCGCGGTGGTATTCGGCCGGCCGCCGGGTAAAAAGCTGACCGCGCACTTGCTGTTCGACGAAATCCTCACGCCGGTCTGCACGCCGACGTTCCTGCCGCCGGCAGCCCGGTTGACGGATTTGACGGACAAAACCCTGTTGCACCCGACACGCGATCGGCGCGACTGGCTGCGCTGGCTGAAGGCGGCGGGCGCCGATGCGTTGCCGTCCGGCAAGGCCCAGCATTTCGATACCCTCGATCTGGCGATGAGCGCCGCGCTGCAGGGATTCGGCATCGCCATCGGCGATCTGTGCCTGCTGGAGGAGGATATTCAGGCGCAGCGCATCGTAACGCCGTTCCCGCTCTGCGTCAGCAGCGGCGCGGCCTATTATTTGGTCTATCCTGAACGCACGGTAGCGCCGCCGACGTTAACCGCGCTGGTCGATTTTCTGGCGGCGGAGGCTGCCGACAGCCGCACCCGGCTGCAGAATTACCTGCCGATAACCTGTAATGCTTTGTAAACATTACCGATGCGAATTCCCTTGGCGATGAAACAGAGTGTGGCAAACTGTTTCTTCACTCCGATTAAACTCCGCGGCGTTGGCGGCGGAAACACGCCTGAGATAAAACAAGATGAAATGGCTTTGTGTGGTGAGTATGTTGTCCGGTCTGGCCCTCAGCCCGGTTTTTGCGCAGGAAACGCCGATAACGCAGGGCATTCACGCCCAGCAGCGCGACGCCTTCGTGTCCAATTTGATGAAGCAGATGACGCTGGAAGAGAAGATTGGCCAGCTGCGGCTGATCAGCGTCGGGCCGGATAACCCGAAAGAAGCGATCCGCGAGGGGATCCGCAAAGGGCAGATCGGCGCCATCTTCAATACCGTCACCCGGCCGGATATCCGGGTGATGCAAGATCAGGCGATGCAGCTCAGCCGCCTGAAAATCCCGTTGTTCTTTGCCTATGACGTGGTGCACGGCCAGCGCACCGTGTTCCCGATCAGCCTGGGGCTGGCGGCCAGCTTCGATCTGGAAGCCATCGCGCTCAGCGCCCGGGTCGCGGCGCAAGAGGCCAGCGATGACGGCCTGAACATGACCTTCGCGCCGATGGTCGATATCACCCGCGATCCGCGCTGGGGCCGGGTCTCCGAAGGCTTCGGCGAAGACACTTGGCTGGTCTCGAAAATCGCCAAGGTGATGGTCGACGGTTTCCAGAACGGCGATCCGGCCAAACCCGGTTCGGTGATGGCCAGCGTCAAGCACTTTGCATTGTACGGCGCCGTCGAAGGCGGCCGCGATTACAACACCGTCGACATGAGCCCGCTGCGCATGCATCAGGACTATCTGCCGCCTTACAAAGCGGCGGTGGACGCCGGCAGCGGTGGAGTGATGGTGTCGCTCAACTCGGTGAACGGCGTGCCGGCCACCGCCAACCCGTGGCTGCTGAAAGATCTGCTGCGCGAGCAGTGGGGCTTTAAAGGCATCACCATCAGCGACCACGGCGCGATTAAGGAACTGATTAAGCACGGCGTGGCCGCCGACGCGCGCGACGCGGTGCGCCTGGCGATCACCTCCGGCGTCGACATGAGCATGAGCGACGAGTTCTACGACAAATACCTGCCGGGTCTGGTGAAGGACGGACTGGTGTCTGAAAGCGATATCGACCGCGCCTGCCGCGACGTGCTGAACACCAAATACGACATGGGGCTGTTCACCAATCCTTACGTGCATCTGGGCCCGGCGGGTTCGGATCCGCAGGACACCAACGCCGAAAGCCGTCTGCACCGCGCCGAAGCGCGGGTGGTGGCGCGCAAGACGATGGTGCTGCTGAAGAACGATAAGCAGACGCTGCCGCTGAGCAAGCAGGCGACCATCGCGCTGGTCGGGCCGATGGCCGACAGCCAGCGCGACGTGATGGGCAGTTGGTCAGCCGCCGGGGTGGTCAAGCAGTCGGTCACCCTGCGCGAGGGGCTGGAGCGGGCGGTGGGCGACAAGGCGCGCATTCTGTACGCCAAGGGCGCCAACGTTACGCAGGATAAAGGCATCATCGATTATCTTAACGAGTATGAGCCGGCGGTGGCGTTCGATACCCGTTCGCCGCAGCAGATGATCGACGAAGCGGTACAGGCGGCGAACAAGGCCGACGTGGTGGTGGCGGTGGTGGGGGAATCGCAGGGCATGGCGCACGAGGCCTCCAGCCGCGCCGACATCACGATCCCGCAGAGCCAACGCGATCTGATCGCCGCGCTGAAAGCCACCGGCAAGCCGCTGGTGCTGGTGCTGATGAACGGCCGCCCGCTGGCATTGAGCTGGGAGAGCGAGCAGGCGGACGCGATGCTGGAAACCTGGTACAGCGGCACCGAGGGCGGCAACGCGGTGGCGGACGTGCTGTTCGGCGATTACAACCCGTCGGGCAAGCTGCCGATGACCTTCCCGCGCTCGGTCGGCCAGATCCCGATGTACTACAACCACCTGAACACTGGCCGGCCGTTCGGCAAGGAGAACCCGGGCAAGTACACCTCGCGCTACTTCGATTCGCCGAACGGCCCGCTGTATCCGTTTGGTTACGGCTTGAGCTACACCACCTTCAGCCTGTCGGATCTGAAGTTATCCAGCCCGACGATGGCGCGCAACGGCAAGTTAACCGCCAGCGTCACGCTGAAGAATACCGGCAAGTACGACGGCGCCACGGTGGTGCAGCTGTATCTGCAGGACGTCACCGCGTCGGTCAGCCGCCCGGTGAAAGAGCTGCGCAACTTCAAGAAAGTGACGCTGAAGGCCGGTCAGTCGCAGCAGGTTGAGCTGCCGATTAGCGAAGACGATCTGAAGTTCTACAACGCCAGCCTGAAGTGGGGGGCGGAGCCGGGCAAATTTAACGTGTTCGTCGGCCTGGATTCCGACAACGTGCAGACGCAAAGCTTTACGCTGAAGTAACCTTTTCCCCCTCTTTCACTGCGGTGGGAGAGGGGGCATCCATCCCTTTCCGCTAACGTCACCGGAGCTTGCCTCATGAAACGCTATCTGGACTGCAGCGCCAGCGATCTGGCCGATATCGGCAAAGCCGATCTGCTCTACGCCATCCGCGCCAGCGAAGGGCGCATCTTGGTCAGCGAAACCATCGCGGTCACTCAGCCGCTGCTCAATAACGTCACCAACGCCGAACTGGCGGCCAGCCAGGGCGCCGACCTGCTGCTGTTGAACCTGTTCGACGTCGATCGTCCGCATATCGCGGGCCTGCCCGCCGACGTGCCGCCGCAGGAGGCGCTGCGCACGCTGCAGCGCCTGACCGGGCGGGTGATCGGGGTGAACCTGGAGGCCGTCGATCCGGCTTTCGCCAGCGAACATAACGACTTTTGGCAGATGACGGCGGGCCGCGCCGCCACCGCCGAGAATGCGCGCAAGCTGTATCAGCTCGGCGCGCGCATGCTGGTGCTGACCGGCAATCCGAACAACGGCGTCAGCAATCAGGCGATCGCCGCCGCGCTGAAAGCGATACGCGATGAAGTGGGCGACGAGATGGTGCTGGTGACCGGCAAGATGCACGGTGCCGGCATTGTGCGCGAAAGCGGCAGCCAGCTGATCGGCGAGCAGGACATCGCGCTGTTCGTGGAGAACGGTGCGGATATCGTGCTGTTGCCAGCGCCGGGTACCATTCCCGGCATGTCGCAGGAGAAAGTGGCGGCGCTGATCGCCTTTGCCCAGCGGCAGGGGGCGCTGGCGATGACAGCGATCGGCACCTCGCAAGAGGGGGCCGACGTGCAGACCGTGCGGCAGATTGCGCTGATGAGCAAAATGGCCGGCGCGGATCTGCACCATATCGGCGATACCGGCTATTTGGGGCTGGCGCTGCCGGAAAACATCTTCGCCTACAGCGTGGCGATTCGCGGCGTGCGCCACACCTACAGCCGCATGGCGCGTTCAATTAACCGCTGAAATGGCTGCCGCTTGCGGGCTTTTCTTCCGATAGGCAACACTCGCAACGCATAGCCTAATAACGCCGGCAGACAAAGGTCGGGCTTTGAAGCGTACTGACCACATACAGGTTGCCGAGTACGTGTTCGATGGCGACATGGTAGGAGATTCGGGGATCTTCCGACTGCAAAAAGGTCGCCCAAAGGGGGGCGGGAACCGTATCTCCGGCATGTTTACGGTCGGCGGCGAATCGTAGCGTGTACCCATCGCCGCCGCCATCCTCTTCAGCCGCCTCATCGCCGGGGGTGTCATACACATAGTGAAGTTCGCGGTTCAGCACATAGGTCTTTTCTTGTCGCTCGATAAAGCCATTGAGCCTGATAAAGCCAGTGCCGTTGTGGTAGAGGAAAAAATACATCTTTGCTTTTAAAACCGCGGCGGGCTCCATGGCTGGGCCATAGCGGTTGCGCGCGGTGATCTCCGCTTCGCAACGCAGTAAGGTTTTAGGATGGTGCGACAGCTGGACGACCTGGCTTGCCAGGGGCGCCATCAGCAATAACAAGCCGACGATAAAGCGTGTTTTTTTATTCATGGCGTCATACCGTCAGTGTTTTTGATCGTGCGGCACCGGCCATATTGACCGGGTTGCGCCAGATTGCAGATGGCGATGAAGGTGATCTGAAAAGGAAGGTTGGGGTTGGCGATTTTGGTGTAGAACAGATCGGCGGGCGTTGTGCCGCAGTCGGTCGCTTCAGCTTTCAAGGCAGCGGCAATTTGCGCTTGCGTTTCACGCCGGTCGTTCAGCGCGGCGGTTTCCAACGTAAACACGTTGCACTGCTCATGGCGATAAAAAAAATCGACCCTGGCGTTTTTGAACGCGTGAACCGGCCGGTTGAACCACAATAAAGCGCAGACGAGGCTAAAGCACGCAATCATCATCAATGCTGCGGCAAGGGGCGCTTTATTTGCCTGGCAGATATTCCCACGCCGTTTTAACAGCACGCTGGCCCGGGTCAACAGGGTGGGAATAACCGCTTTTTGGTTGTCCGGTGAGCGCATGTTTTCGCATGAGGTAATTTCCGCTTCAAGAATGAACCCCAGTTTGGGGATGGTAATAATGATTTGCGGATCCAGCACCAGCGACTCAAACGCTTTTCTTATCTCACTGATGCAACCATTCAGATTATTGTTTGAACCCACAAAGCCATTATCTTCCCAGACCCGCTGCATCAAATGCCTGCGGGTGAGCATCTCTTTATGATGGGTAACCAACTCTAACAACAAGCGGGTGGCAGGGTTAGATAACGGCATAAAAGATTCCCGTTCATTGATGATGAACAATGCGCGTTCGGCAGGTGAGAAAATAATCATCTGATTAATGACGTATTCCATAATGTGCTGCTTGCCCTTATAGCGACGGCGAAATTTAGCGAGGACAGAGTTATCTATTATTTTTCACCCGTCAAGATGATGGCGATTTTTTCATGTTGTGAAATTTTTGGCGAAAGTTCAAACGTACGGGGGGCGCCAGTTTTATAATATTAGGTTTTCTTTGTTTTGGTTTTTAATTCCTTATTTTTATTATCTTTAGGAATTAAA
Source organism: Serratia ureilytica (assembly GCF_017309605.1). Taxonomy (NCBI): domain Bacteria; kingdom Pseudomonadati; phylum Pseudomonadota; class Gammaproteobacteria; order Enterobacterales; family Yersiniaceae; genus Serratia; species Serratia ureilytica. The sequence goes on along the minus strand of NZ_CP071320.1, from coordinate 3,620,239 downwards.
AACTGTTTTTATGGTTAAATTTAATACATATATCTTGATTTTGGCTGCGGCGATACTATGGAACTCGCTGGGAAATGCGACAGGATTTTGCCGGTAATCCACGTTTAAATTGCGGGCTTTCTTTGCTTGAAGCCTGAATGGCCAAGAGGAAAAGGTATGTTTAAAAGAAACTGGACGCTTTTACGCTACAGGCGAAAGCTTTTTGAAGCTATTCAATCTGTCGGGATTGTGATGGCGATAATTACCGGGCTGGTGTTGCTGACAGGCATTTCTTTTATTGCAATTGAAAAATGGCTTAGCCTTTTCTGATGGTTTTTCAGATAGATATTTTTGGATGAAATTATTATGTCTATTCCATGTTTAAAGTTCATGGTGATGGTCTATGTCAGCGTATTGATTTTGTTGGGTGGCTATATTTATCACTATGATATGAACTATTTCTCGCTGACGTTTCCATATTCTCTTGTGATTGGGGTTGTGCTGTTTGCTTTATTGGGCGTCGGCGGCGCGCTCCTTTTTTTGCGAAAAGCGTGGGGGATGACCCCCGCGTGTTTTTTCTTTGCGCTGGGCGCGGTGATATTGCTGCTGCCCCTTTTTTATTCTCGTGCCGAGTGGGGCGTGCTTACCGTCGGGCGAATGGCCTGCCTGTTTGGCAGTTGGATTATTTACTTTATCCTATTGCAATATCGGGTCATGCAACACGTGCGTATTGCGTTTATCTATACGCTGGTATTAGCCGCAGCCGTGGGAGGCATTTGGCTTTTTTCCTCCCCGGCCGAGGCGGCGGCGGGCTATGCCGGCAGCGGGGGGCGTTGGCCGGATGCCGCGAGCAGTTTATTGGCGAGCGGATTATTGGCGGGATGGGGTCTGACGGTGTTGCCTCGGTTCCGCATGTTGCGCCGAGATAACGAGCGATGGCGTATTTTACTCTTGCTGCCGCTCTTGATCGGTTTATCCGCCGCGCTGGGCTGGGGGGCATCGCAGACCGTTTGTCTCAGCGTGCTATTGGGTGCCGCGCTGTTGACCCTGATGTTTGTGCGCAGATACCCGCTGCATTGCGTGCTCGCGCTGCTGATGACGGCATTGGGATTCTGCCTGGCGATATTGGCGGATGAATTGAACGCCGGCGTTCGTTTGTCGAACGCCGCGCCGTGCTGCGATACGCTGCTTGATTCGCTGGCGCTGGTGGTAGAGCGGCCCTGGTTAGGATGGGGCTATGGCCGATTCGAGCATGGCTTTGAGCATTTACAGGCCCATGCGCTGCCCGCGGTGGCGCGGGCAGGCGCAGCGCGGCAACCCTATAATGAGCTCCTGCTGTGGTGGATAGAAGGCGGCGTCGTTGCGTTGGCGGGCATGCTGTGCCTGCTGGCGGGCGTGGCGGCGCTGGTGCGCCAAACATGGCGACGGGAGCGCATCGCCGCCCGCTTGCACAGCCCGGCCGCCGGGGAAGAGGCCGCGTTGGCGACGAGCGGCATTCCCTTGCTGCTGTGCGCGCAGTTTTCCTACCCGTTCGGGCTGTCGCTCATCCAATGGGCGGTTTTGACGCTGCTGCTCGTTACGTTGGATGGGCGCAGCAGGCTCAATGCCGGCCGGTTTTGCCGGTTTGTTTTCGCGCGGAGGGAAACGGCGTGAACACGGTCATCAATATCGCCTTCCTGGATATCGACCGCTTTTTTGTCGCCGGGGCGTATCGGGCGTTGAGCGACTATTTTAGTGAACGTGGCATCGAGGCGCGCTGCAGCGATCCGATGAATGCCGACCTTGTGTTCCAGGCGATCGCCAAAGGCGACATGGCGCGTTTTTGCCATCCTCCCCATGCTCCTCACGCCCTTTATCTCGCCGTTTACGATCTCAGAGAAGCCCGCATTCGCGCCATTTCGGGGTGCCTGAGGGAAGCGGGCAGGGTGTACCGCAATGAAGGCGTCGCAAAGCTGTTGCACACGGTAGCGCGGGTGATAAAAGGCCGAACCGGCGGCGCCTGCGGTTTTTCTTGTTGCGCCTGGTGCCAGCCGTTGCCATTGACGCCGCAGGAAAAACAAGTGATGCGTTACCTGAGTTGGGAAATGACGCCGACCGCCATTGCCCGTCGGCTTCGGGTCAGCATCAAGACGGTGAGCACGCATAAACGGGCGGTGATGAGAAAGATGCATTTTCAGCGCGATGCGGAGCTTTACCGCTGGTTGCGTCTGGGGGGATTCGGTCAGGAAAATGGCGATAGCCACGTCGTCTGAGCGATGGCATGGCAGGTCCGGGCCTGGCGGCCCGGAGCGACTTACCAAAACAGCGGCGTGGTGCTTTCGGCCAGAAACGCCAGCAGCGTTTCATTGACCGCCGCCGGATTTTCCTTGTTGCTGATATGCCCGGCGTTGGGGATCAGCACATGTCGGCAGCCGAGAAGATCCGCCATGCGCTGGCCTTCCGCCGGTGGGCGCGGCTTATCCTGCGCGCCGGTGATGACGATGCTGGCGGCGGTGATGTGTTCCAGCAGCGCCAGCTTGTCGGGGCGGCCGAAGATCATCCGGCCCAGCGGCACGATGCTTTCGCGCAGGCGCTCGGCGGGCAGGCTTTGCAGATGGGCCAGCAACGGCTGCGACAGCGCAGCGGGCACTTCGTCGGAATAGAACTGCGCGGCGATATATTCCAGCAGCGGCGGCGTGATGGCGCCGGCCTGTTCCACGGCGGCCAGCATGCCCATATAGCGCTGCCGTGCCTCTGGAGTTTCGTCGCCCAGGTAGCTGTCCAGCAGCGCCAGCACTTTCACCCGCTCCGGCGCCAGCGCCGCCAGTTCGGCGCCCCACATGCCGCCGACGGACAAGCCGACGATGCCGAACTCTTCAATATCCAAATGATCCATCAGCGCCAAATGATCGGCGGCGATATCCGACAGGCTGTTTCGCCCGGGTGGCAGCGCCGGTGAATCGCCGTGGCCCCAGAGATCCGGTACGATCAGGCGGTAGCGTTTAGCCAGCGCTTCGAACTGCGGCGCCCACATATTCAGATCGAACAGATAGCTGTGGCCCAGCAGCAATGGAAAGCCTGAACCTACGTCGAGATAATGCAGGGATTTGCCCATCGTTGGCATCTTATCGGTTCCTTATATAAAAAGAGTCCCGGCTGCTTATATCACACTCATATTCAACCCACGGTATTAATTTACCTTAAATTACTCAGGTGGAGGCTTATTTTTAATTATCCATTGCTAACAAGACGTCAATAAAAGGTGACATTAAGGATAATATTCTGGTCGATGCCGGAGCCTTGGTTTAAGCTGGCGCTCCTTTCGGTATGGAATAGATAAACAGGGAGTCGCGATGAAAAGACTTTTCAGACTATTAATTATTTTGCTTGTCATTTTGCTGCTGGCGGCGGTGCTGTGGTGGTTCTTCGGGCGTGGCAATCCGAATGCGCTGTGGCAGATAGTCAGCCAACAGTGCGTGCCCAATCAGCAGCAGAACCACGATCCTGCGCCCTGCTTAAAGGTGGATTTAACCGAAGGATATGTGCTGTTTAAGGACAGCAAGGGCCCTTACCACGATCTGGTGATGCCGACCGAAAAGGTCAGCGGCATCGAGAGCCCGATATTGCAAGCGGATCGAACGCCGCCTTATTTCGCCCAGGCCTGGAATAACCGCGAACATATATCCAGCGAGCTGGGTAAACCGTTAAAAGACGCATGGGTTTCTCTGGCGGTCAATTCGAAATATGGCCGCTCTCAAAATCAGTTGCATATTCACGTTGCCTGCTTGCGCCAGGATGTCTATAACGCGCTGGGGGAACAGGCTGAGCAATTAGATCAACAGTGGCGGCCGCTGGCGGTGAAATTGGTCGGCCATCAATATCTGGCCAGAAAATTGGCGGGCACCGATTTAACCCAGGAAGATCCTTTCCGCTTGTTGCAAAACTACGTGGTCGAACAGGGCGACAGCATCGGCAATTACGGCCTGGCGCTGGCGGTCAGCCCGCAGGGCGAGATGCTGCTGTTGGCAAACCGTTTGAAATTGACCGATCTCAACCTGGGGTCGGCCGGTGAAATTCAGGACTACCGGTGCGAGGTCGCGGGGAACTGAGTTTTTCTTATCGCTCCCCGTCGTTGGGGAGCGTACGCCGTGCGATACAAACTAACCAAATGTATTAACTCGCTTTTATTTTATTCTCCCTCATCTGCTTGATCCTGTTCTCATGTTTGATCTACTATTTGTTTGCACAAGCAAATAAATAATCGAGAGTAACCCGACATGTCACAACCACGCAAACTTCCTGCTGCACTGGGCATCCATCTGGATGTGACCAATCGCCTGTGGCGCACGGCGATGGACCAGTCGGTGAAAATGACCAATCTGACGCGCCCGCATTGGCTGGCGCTGAGTGCGATTGCCGATCTGGGGGATGGCTGCACGTTGAAAGACGTTTCGCAGCATTTGAACGCCGAAGTCTCGACGATGTCGCGCGCGCTGCTGTTTCTGGAAAAAAATCGGCTTATCGCTCGCGATGCTCTGTCCGAAGATAAGCGCGCCAAAGGGGTGAGAATGACCGAGGCCGGGCAGGAGATGCTGGCGCAGTTGGATCATTCCAGCCAGCAAGCGCGGCAAAAACTGCTCAACGGCATTTCGGCCAACGATCTGGAGGCTTTTTACCGCGTATTGTTTGGCATCAAGCATAACGCGATAGCGATGCTCGAACAGGAAAATCTGTTGCCGGACGAGTTTGCTCTTCTGGCGGAGGAGCGAGCGGGGGCGATGAAGCCGGAAGGTGAAGCGTGAACGGCCGCTGGCGGAGAGCACAACAGCTGTGCGTTATCGCGTTGGGGATCTTCTCCTGCTCGGTCTTCGCCAGCCAGAATGACCAACAGGTCATCGCACGGGGAAAATATCTGGCTACCGCCGCAGATTGCGCGGCTTGTCACCGCGGCAGCAATCAACAGGACGCCCCCTATGTCGGCGGTTATGCCATCGCGTCGCCGATGGGCGACATCATCGCCAGCAATATCACGCCCGCCAAAGGAACCGGCATTGGCGACTACAGTGAACAAGAGTTTCGCCGCGCGTTAACGCAGGGCATTCGGCGGGACGGCCAACCCTTATATCCCGCCATGCCTTATACCGCTTATCGGGGGCTGAGTGATGACGATCTGCACGCGCTGTATCGCTATTTTATGGCCGGTGTCGCACCGGTCGATCGTGCGGTGCCTGAGACCCAACTGACGTTCCCTTTTTCCTGGCGTTATGCGATCCACGGCTGGAACTGGCTGTTTCTGAAAAAGACGCCCGTCGATGCAGACGAGAGGAAGGCGCGTGGCCGCTATCTGGTGGATGTGTTGGGGCATTGCTCGGCGTGTCACAGCCCACGTAACGGGATGATGGCGGAACGCGGCGATCGCTATCTGGCAGGAGGAGAAGCCGGCGGTTGGATCGCACCGAATATCACCTCGGATCCCGTGAGCGGCATCGGCGGCTGGAGCCAGAAAGAATTGGTGCAGTATCTGCGTACCGGCCGCAATGACAAAGCTCAGGCTGCCGGCGGCATGGCGGAGGCGGTGGAGCATAGCCTGCGTTTCCTGAGTGACGACGACCTCGGCGCCATCGCCGATTGGCTTAAACAAACGCCGCCGATCGTCACCGTACAAGGAACGAAAGCGGCCTATCAATATCAGGGGGGCGGTAAAGGCCGTGCCGCCGGACAGGCGCTGTATGCCGTTTCCTGCGCCAGCTGCCATCGTCTGGGCGGCGAGGGGGCTTATGACGGCCATTTCCCTTCTTTGACGCACAACACCACCGTAGGCAGCGAACGGGCCAATAACCTGATCATGGTGATGCTGTATGGCGTGCAGCGTCAGGGGGAGACGCTGCAGACCTGGATGCCGGGGTTCGCCGATAGTCTGGATGACCGGCAACTGGCTGAATTGGGCAATTACGTATTGCAGCAATTCGGCAATCCGGCGGTCAGGATAACGCTGGAGCAAGTGGCTCTGCAGCGGGCGGGCGGTGAAAAACCGCTGTTGATTACGTCATTGCCTTATGTGTTCTGGGGCGGCGTATTGCTGGTATTGATCGTCATTGGGGCGTGGGTGAAACGTCGGGTGAAGCACTGATCCAAGAGAGGATGGCATGAAGTTCAATCTGAACGGCCAGGCGGTCGAATTTAACGGCGAGCCGGATACGCCGCTGCTGTGGGTGATCCGAGAACATTTTAAATTAACCGGCACCAAGTTCGGCTGCGGTATCGGCGCCTGTGGCGCTTGTACGGTACATGTCGACGGTAAGGCTGTGCGTTCATGCTGTTATCCGCTGCAATTGGTGCGCGATCGGCAGGTGACCACCATCGAAGGGCTGTCCATCGATCGCCGTCATCCGGTGCAGCAGGCCTGGATTGCGGAGGACGTGCCGCAGTGCGGCTACTGCCAATCAGGCATGATCATGGCGGTCAGCGCGCTGCTGGCGGAACACCCGAGGCCGGACGATCGGCAGATAGATACGGGCCTGACCAATCTGTGCCGCTGCGCCACTTACCACCGGATCCGTGCGGCGGTGCACCGCGCCGCCGACAAGGGAGAACCCTGAGTATGGCGATCACCCGCAGAACCTTGATAAAAGGCAGCGCGTTGGCAGTGGCCGCCATGTTGCTGCCGATATCGACGCGCAGCCTGGCGGCCGTGGTTTCACAAGACGTGGCGCCACCGGACAGTCAGCATGAATTGAACGATTGGATCTGGATCGACCGCGATGGGCGCATCGTCATCGGCGTGTCGCAATGTGAGGTTGGGCAGGGGATTTACACCGGCCTGGCCGAAGTGGTGGCGGCGGAGATGGATGCCGATTGGGCGCAGGTGACGGTGAAATTCGTCACCGGCCGTGACGCTTACCGTCAGGTTGCCGGGGGCGAGGCTTTCGCGCAGTTTGTCGCCGCCTCAACCTCCATGACCAAATTTTATCAGCGTGCCCGGCTGGCCGGCGCACAGGCGAGAGATTTCTTTCTGCGGGCCGGCGCAAAACATTTCGCGCTTTCACCATCGCAGTGCCGCACGGAGAAAGGCTGGGTGCTTGAGAAAGGCGGGAAGCGCAAGGTCGCCTATGGCGATTTGGTGCGCTATGCCGCCGAACTGCCGTTGGATCCGCAGCCTGCTTTAAAGAGTGAGGCACAAGAGCAAGAGAGTTTCATTGGCAAGCCGCTGTTGCGGGTCGATACGCCGGAGAAAGTGGACGGCAGTGCGATTTACGGTATCGATATCGACTTGCCGGAGATGTTGATCGGCGTCCCCTGGATGGTGCCCGATCTCAGCGGAAAGCTGGTCGCCGTACGTAATGAACGGCAGATTCGGGCCATGCCGGGCGTGGTGGATCTGGTGCTGACCCGACAGTGGTCGATGAACAACATGGTTGGATTGGATCACGATATGTCGCTCAATACGGTGATCGTGGTGGCGGCGAGCTACTGGCAGGCCAAAAAAGCGGCGGATTTGCTGGAGGTCGACTGGCTGCCGGGCGCAGGAAAAGCGCTGACCGGCAGCGTGATTGCGGCGGAGAATCTGACGATGCTGGATGGCGATACGCTGGTGCCGGCGGTCGATCGCGGCGAGGCGTCGGCGTTGATTCGTGGCGCTGAATCAGGTTCGCGCTTGCATGAGGCGCGTTACAGCGCACCTTATGTGGCGCACGCCACCCTGGAGCCTTGCAATGCCACCAGCCATTACGGCGAGGGCCGTATCGAAACCTGGGGCCCTTTCCAGGGGCAGGACATGGTGCGCAACGTTCTGGCGAAAATGTTCGGGCTGAAGCCGACGGATGTGGTGGTGAATACGACCTATCTGGGGGGGAGCTTTGGGCGCAAATATCTGCCGGATGCCGTGATGCATGCTACCGCCGCCTCCCGGGCGGTGGGGAAACCGGTCAAAGTGGTCTATCCGCGCGAGATCGACATGCGGCATGAATACTATCGTCCGGCCTGCATCAGCCATTATCGGGCGCTGTTGGATGAAAACGGCTACCCGCAGGCGCTGTGGGCGCGCTATGCCGGGCAGTCGCTCTTCTGGCAAATGCGGCGCGAAACGGTCAACGAGGCCGGGGGATGGGATGAAAGTATGGTGGAGTGCGTTTACAGCACGCCGTATCGCATCCCTCATCTGAAGGTGGAGGCCGGCATCGTCGAACAGCCGATCTCCCTGAGCTATCTTCGCGGTGTCGGCAGCGTCGCCAGTCTGTTCTTTTTGGAAAGCTTTATCAGCGAACTCAGCCATAAGTCCAACCGGGACGAGTATTCGTATCGGCGGCATCTGTTGCAGGACAGCCCGGAAGCGTTGCGCGTCCTGGACGCCACCGCCACGGCGGCCGGTTGGCAGCATGAACCGCCGTCGGGCGTTTCTCGCGGTATGGCGTGCAATATTTGGGTCGGCCGCAATAATGCTTTCACCACCTACGTCGGTTTGGTGGTTGAGATCGCCATTCAGGAGGGGCGACTGCGGGTGCTGCGCGCGGTATGTGCGATTGACTGTGGCAAGGTGATAAACCCGAACCTGGTGCGTGCCAACGTAGAGGGCGGCATCGGCTTTGCGCTGACCACCTGTCTGCACAGCGAGCTGCATTTTGAACGGGGCGGCGTGGTGGAAGGGAATTTCGATCGCTATCCGCTGCTCGCGATCGCCGAAATGCCCAAGGTGGAGGTCGTGATACTCGACAGCGCGCGAGCGCCGCAGGGATGCGGGGAAGTGTCGACTGCGGTGGTCGCCCCGGCGATGGCCAGCGCGCTGCATAAGGCCACCGGCAAAACCTATCGTACTATGCCGTTCCCACGCGAGTTCTCGTCGGTGTAACGGCCCGCCGGCTCGATCAGCCGGCGGCTGCCGTGCGGTCAGAGCTTTTTCAGCAGCGCCAGCAGTTGCGCTTCGCTTTTCTCCGCCAATCCGTCGATCGCCAGTTTGATGATGTCGGAGCGGGTGATACGCACGATGCCGTTGCGCGCCGCCTGCACGATCACTTCATCGATAGCCTCAATGTGGTTGTCCGTCAGGCTGACGGAAATCGCCTTATAAGTACGCTTGCGGCCGGCCGGCTTGGCTTCCGGCGCGGGAGCCGCAACCGGCAACGTATGCGAGGTGGCGCTGTTGATGAATTCGTCTTCCGACATGCGGTGGGTGGGGGTGCGTTTCTTCACAGGATCACCTCTTTCACCAGGCATTCAATTTCGGTCTGCGCCTTTTCATTGTTCGCTTCGTGCACGGTGATGGCTTCACCCCAGGCGTCGCGGTAAATCTTGCGGTCGCACAGGCGATTGCTCACCAGGGTGAACTCCGGGTATTCACTCAGCACCTGCGCCGCTTCGTTGGCTTCATTAATGAAGATATTGGTCGGGCACATGTTCAATACGATGTAGCCTTTGACCTTCTCGTTGTATTCCTGCGCGGTGGAGAACATCTCCGACAGATAGCCGATGGTGTCGAGATCCATCTGCGAAGGGCGCAGCGGCGAGAGGAACAGATCGGCGGCCAGCAGGCCGGAGCGCAGTTCGGCGCTGTCGCGGCCGGCGGTATCGACGATCACGTAGTCGTAATGGCGATCGAGCTCCAGCAGCGTTTCCTTGATTTTACCCGACGCGGCCACCACCGGAATGTGCGGCAGCCCCTCGACATTCTGACGGTCGTTGTACCAGGTCATGATCGATTTCTGGTCGTCGGCATCGACGATGATCGCCGTCTTGCCTTGCTTAAGAATCAGATACCCGGCGATATTCACTGCTTTCGTCGATTTGCCGACGCCGCCTTTTTGCGAGCCAATCAGAACAATCATGCTGCCATCTCTCAAGTTATTAAGCGGGTAACTTATTAAGTTAATGTGCTTATTAGGTTGATAATTAAACAGGTTAACAAGAACAACTCGCGAACAATATGCACCAACTGCGGCGGCTTGCCAAGCCAGTATGTTGTTAACTGCGCAGCTTATTTTGCGGTGAATGGACCGGATGGGTAAGTAGGAATTCTCTGGGAAGTGGCGGAACGGAAGAGTCTTTTGTTAATTTAACAGCTTAATAAGTTAGTGGCTCATTAAGCTGTCGATGGCGTTACTTCTTCATCATCGCCTTCAGGTTGGCGAACGGGTTGTGGGTGGCGACGCCGATATCTTTTTGCGCATCTTCACCGGCCACCACCGTCGAACCGTATTGATCGGCCTCGGTGTATTTCGAGTGTTCGTGGTCGTGGCAATACAGACACAACATTTCCCAGTTGCTGCCGTCTTCCGGGTTGTTGCTGTGATCGTGATCGATGTGGTGCACCGTCAGCTCGCGCAGGTTGGAATAAACGAATTCGCGCGAGCAGCGCCCGCATACCCAGGGGAACAGTTTCAGCGCTTTTTCGCGGTAGCCGGTTTCCAGCTTCGCATAGTTTTTGGGGATATAGGCCATGGTGGTCGTCCGTCGTGAATCACTATGCGGCCAATAATACCACAGTGCGTGCGGCTACAACGTGCGGCTCATCACCGTGACGGTTTCACCGGCGACCTGGCGTTGCTCCAGAGGGCGCCAGCCGAGTTTCTGATACAGCGTCTGCTGGTCGGGCGTATACAGATACAGTTCGCTGATGCCCTGGATTCGGCCGTGCTCGATGCAGCGCGCGATCAGGTTGCGGGCAATGCCTTGGCCGCGGTGCTGCGGGTGGGTAAAGACTTCGCTCAGCCAGTATTGGCGCTCCGGTTTATCTGTCAATTCATATAGCGTCAAACTGGCGGTGCCGACGATCTGTTGCTGTGGCGACAGCGCCAGCAACACGACGCCTTGGCTCTCGGGTGCGCAGCGTTCAGCCAGCCGCCGGCTGATGGTATCGCGGCTGCTCCACTGCGCAAAGGCGCCCCATTCCTGGTGCAGCAACGCGGCCAGTTCCTCAATGCGCCGGCGATGGGCGAGCAGCGGTTCGATATGCATGATGTGCCTATTTTTTTTAAAGTCGGGAAAAAAGCCGCTCCTGCCTAAGCGTCCGGTTAATGAAACGTCTCCACCGCCCAGTCGATGAACGCCCGCAGCTTGCCGCTGAGGTGGCGATTGGACGGGTAGACCACGTACATCTGCTCCGGCGGCGGCTGCCAGTCGTGCAGCAGGCTGACCAGTTCGCCGCGCTCGAGGTGCGGCTGCGCCATAAACCGATAGATCTGGATGATGCCCAAGCCGGCCAGGCTCGCCGCCAGCAGCGCGTTGCCTTCATTGATGCTGACCGGGTAGCGCTGTTGGATGGCGATCTCTTTGCCGCGCTCGACATAGCGTTGCGGATGGATGCGGTCGTTGACCGGATGGCGGTAGTGCACCATCGGAAAACCCTGTTCCAGATCGCACGGATGGCGCGGGGTGCCGTGGCGCGCCAGATAGGCCGGGGTGGCGCAGCTGACCCAGTCCAGATCGAACAGACGCCGGGCGATCAGGCTGGAATCGGCCAACGGACCGCTGCGGATCACGCAGTCAGCGCTGTCGCTGATCAAATCGATAACGCGATCGCCGATGCTGAGATCGATCTGGATTTGCGGGTAGCGTTCCAAAAAGCCGGGCAGCGCCGGCAACAGCAGTTGGCGGGCGGTGCCGCTGCCGGTATCGATGCGCAGCACGCCCTGCGGAGAATTCTGCGACTCGGTCAGACAGCCCTCCATCTGCTCCAAATCCGCCAGCCATTTCACCGTATTCTGGTAATAGCATTCGCCCTCGCGGGTGACCGACACGCTGCGGGTGGTGCGCTGGAACAGTTTGGTCTGCAGGTGATCCTCCAGATTTTGGATCAGCTTGGTGACCGTCGCTTTCGGCATGCCCAGCGAATCGGCGGCGCGGGTAAAGCCGCCGGTTTCCACGACGCGGTTAAATACCCGGATAGCGAGCAAATGATGGTCCATAGGTTCTCAACGCCATGCCCCGGCGGTGGCCGGGGCATGTTTCTGCAGATAGATAATGATTAACACTGTTTAGCGCCAATCGTGCCGGAGCGCAAGCTGAGGCCGAATACCAACGTGGCGGAGAGGATCAGCGCGCCGCCGAACAGCATGGCGCTGCTGACGCCCTGCCAGTCCACCACCTCGCCGCCCAGCAGTGCGCCGGAGGCCAGCGCGATCTGGATAACGCACACCAACAGCGCCTGACCGGCCTCCGGCGCCTGCGGCACGGCGGCGAACATCCAGTTGGTGGCGCAGACCGGCACGGCGCCAAAGGCCAGCCCCCATACCAGCACCATCAGCGTGGCGCCGGCGAGGCCGCTGAGCAGCGGCGAAACGATCAAAATGCCCGCCAGCATGGCGGCGATCAGTATGAAGGTGGCGCGCAGGCTGTGTTCCGCCAGACGCTCGCCGAGAAAGGTGCCCAGCAGACCGATGGCGCCATAGGCCAACAGCTGCAGCGAGATCGCCGATGGGCTGAGCACGAACACCTGCTGCAGCAGGGGCCGCAGATAGGTATAGGCGGCGAAGTGGCCGATGAACAACAGCACGATGGCGATCAGGCCGATGCGCGCCATCGGCAGGCGCAGCGGCAGCACCAGATCGCGCGGCGTGACCGGTCGGGAAGGCGGTACCGACGTGAGCAAACGCAGCTGCGCCAACAGTACGCCGACTGCCAGCGCCGCACCGCCGAAGAAGGCGGCGCGCCAGCCGAACAGATCGCCGATCAGCGCCCCGGCCGGCACGCCGCATACCGCGCCGACCGAGATGCCGCTGAGGATCAGCGCAGTGGCGCGGCCCTGGCTGGCTTCCGGCACCAGATGGCGGCCGTAGTTGGCGGCGAACGACCAGAAGCCGCCGACGCAGATGCCCAGCAGCACGCGGCCCAGCAGCATCATCGGGAAGTTGATGGCCAGCGCCGCCACCAGGTTGGACACCATCAGCAGCAACGACAGCCCCAGCATCAGCAGGCGTCTGTCCAGCCGGCCGGAAGCCAGACTCAATACCGGCGCGGCCACCGCCGCCACGATGCCGGGCATGGTCACCATCAGCCCGGCGGTGCCGGTGCTGACGCCGAGCGAAGGGGCGATGTTGGTCAGCAGGCCGATCGGCAAAAACTCGGTGGTGACCATGACAAAACAGGCGACCGTCAGCGAGAAGATCGCCGGCCACGGGGATGATGCAGGGTTATCTTTATTATTCAGCATAATGCCGCTCTTCTCAGGTGAATGCGCAGGCCGCGCTCGGGGCGCGGCGTGATCAAAGTCACAATCTACGGCAGGCTGAAGGCGCAGATAAATCCATCTGCGGTGGTTACACTGTTTCTGAGGGGGAACAATGACGGCAGCGAGTTAAAACGCGGCTTGCGCCGCGCCGAGGGGAAAGGAATAAAACGGTATAAGGTTATGACCGGGCCGCGCGCGGCGCTAGAGCCCCGGCGCTTTCCACAATGAGGTGGTCAGGCCGCTATCCACCAGCGTCAGCTGATCGGCGTAGACCCGCCGCCAGTTTTCTTTCTGTTCCTGATACCGCGCATGGTTGGTGAGATCCGGCTGATGCTCGCGCTCCCAGCGCACCAGCTGCTCGCCGGTTTCGGCCAGCGACGCGTAAAGCCCGGCGCCGACCCCGGCGGCGATCGCGCAGCCCAGCGCGGTGGCTTCTTTCACCACCGGCACCCGCACCGTCAGGCCGGTGACGTCGCTGAGGATCTGGCTCCACAGTTTGCCCTTCGCACCGCCGCCGGCGAACACCAGCGAGCGGGCCTGCACGCCGGAGAAGGCGGCGATCTGCTCCAGATTACAGGCTGAGACGATGGCGGCATTCTCCTCCAGCGCGCGGAACAACGTCTGTTTGTTGCAGCGTTCAGGATCGATAGACATGTTGATGAATGACGGCGCCGCGTGATACCAGGTTTTGAAATGCATGGCGTCGGAAAAGATCGGCATCACGCCGTAGGCGCCCGGCGGCACCCTGGCCGCCATCTCTTCCAGCAGGCTGTAAGCGTCGATCCCCAGTCGCTCCGCCAGCAGTTTCTCTTCGGCGCAGAAAGCGTCGCGGAACCAGCGCATGGTCAGGCCGGTAAAGAAGCTGATGGATTCCGCCTGCGCCATGCCGGGAATGACATGAGGGTTAATGCGGATGTTCATTTCCGGATCGATGGCCGGTTCCGGCAGGTTGACGATTTGCTGCCAGAAGGTGCCGCCGAGCACCGCCGTCTGCCCGGCGCGCACGATGCCGAGCCCCAGGCTGCCGAGCTGCACGTCGCCGCCGCCCATCACCACCGGGGTGCCGCGCAGCAGCCCGCTCTCCTGCGCCGCCTGTTCGGTGACGCGCCCCAGCACGACGCCGGTCTCTTTCACCGGCGACAGAATATCGGCGCGCAGCCCGGCCATATCGAGCAGCGCCGGCCGCCAGTCGCGGCTGGTCAGATCCAGCATGCCGGTAGTGCCGGCGTTGGAAGGATCGACCGCCAGCTCGCCGCTCAGCATGTAGGCCAGCCAGTCGCTGATCATGGTCAGCGTCGCCGCCTGGCGATAGATGTCCGGTCGGTGGTGCGCCAGCCACAGCAGGCGCGGCATGGCGCTCAGCGCCAGCGTCTGGCCGGAGTACTGGTAGACCTCACGTTCGAAGCCGTGGTTGTGCAACTCTTTCAGTTCGCTGACTTCATGGCTGGCGCGCGCATCGACATTGGCGCAGGCCCAGATCGGCACGCCGTTGCGATCGTACAGAACGATGCCTTCACGCATCGAGCAGCAGGCTACCGCACGGATCGCCTGCGCGCTCAGCCCCGCGCGCTGCAACGCCTGGCGGATGCACTGGCAGGCCAACTGCCAGTTGCGGTTGAGATCGAATTCCATCGAGCCGGGTACGCCCGGCACCGCGAGGTGTTGCCACTCGGCCTGGCCGTGCGCGATCTGATTGCCCGCCAGATCGAAGATCACCGCGCGAATGCTGCCTGTTCCTGCGTCCAGCGCCATCAAGTAGTTATCCATAGCCTATGCTCTCAGGGGGAGGAATAGTAACTATAGATGCCGCCGTCTTCCCTCGCCGGGGGCGGGGTGGGCATCGCCGGTGCGATTTGTGAGCCAGGCGGCAAAATTGCCGTTGCGGCAGGGCAATCGACGGGAATAAACCTATGGTTGGAAAGCGCCATGCTGCGGCGCGCCGTTTAAACAAGGAGCTGTCATGCACGTCACATTGGTAGAGATCAACGTTAAACAGGACAAGATCGACGAATTTATCGACGTTTTCCGCGCCAATCATCTGGGGGCGATCGAAGAGCCGGGCAACCTGCGTTTCGACGTGCTGCAGGATGAGCATATTCCGACGCGGTTTTACATCTACGAAGCCTATCGCGACGAGCAGGCGGTAGCGGCGCACAAGCAGACCCCACACTATCTGCAGTGCGTGGAGAAGCTGGAAGCGCTGATGACCGGCCCGCGCAAGAAAACCACCTTCATCGGCCTGATGCCGGAATAAACGCCGGCGTTTGCCGGTGTCCATGCGCCCGGTTTGGTTGTAACCTGCAAGGCAAAGTGAATTTTCAATGGGATAAGCGGGGCGAGGATGACATTGCGCGATCGGCTGTTGGCGCTGTTGGTGGTGGTGATCTGGGGCGTGAATTTCGTGGTAATCAAGTTCGGCCTGCAGGGGATGCCGCCGTTCCTGTTGGCCGGGATGCGTTTTTTACTGGTGGCGTTGCCGGCGATCTTCTTTATCCCGCGCCCGACCATCCCGTGGAAATGGCTGTTGCTCTACGGCATGACCATGAGTTTCGCGCAGTTTGCCTTTCTGTTTGTCGCCATCAAGGTGGGCATGCCGGCGGGGCTGGCCTCGCTGGTGTTGCAGGCGCAGGTGTTCTTCACCCTGCTGTTGGGTGTCGTGCTGATGGGCGAAAAGCTGCGCGTCAATCATTTAGTCGGCATCGCCATCGCCAGCGGCGGCATGCTGGCGCTGGCGCAGGCCAGCCTGCATAAGCCGGGCAGCGGCGCGGTCCCCCTGGCGGGCCTGTTGCTGACCCTGGCGGCGGCGTTCTCCTGGGCGCTGGGCAACCTGACCAACAAGAAGATCCTGGCCGGTTTCCCGCAGCGCAATATTTTGTCGCTGGTGGTGTGGAGCGCGCCGATCCCTGTACTGCCGTTCCTGATTTGCAGCTGGCTGTTCGACGGCCCGCAGGCGGTGCTGGCCAGCCTGAGCCATGTGCAGGTCGGCACCTGGCTGGCGGTTGCCTATCTGGCGTTCGCCGCCACGCTGTTCGGTTATTCGGTGTGGGGCAGCCTGCTGGGGCGCTACGAAACCTGGCGCGTCGCGCCGCTGACGCTGCTGGTGCCGCTGGTCGGGCTGTTCGCCGCCTGGCTGCTGCTGGACGAAGCGCTGTCGCCGGCGCAGTTCGGCGGCGCGTTGCTGGTGCTGGCCGGCATGGCGGTCAATACCTTCGGGTTGCCGCGCCGACGGGCCGTCGCGGTGCGCTAAACCTAACAGGGCAATTCTGTTCAATACGTTGTCGGCGCGGCCCGGCATTCTGGCGCCTGTGAATTTTTCCTCAGGTGCCCTCATGAATAATATCTACCTTTCCATGGCCGCATTTGCGCTGGCGGCCTCCATCACGCCCGGCCCGGTCAACATCGTCGCATTGAGCGCCGGGGCGCAGTTCGGCTTTGGCGCGACCCAGCGTCACGTGGTCGGCGCCACGCTGGGGTTTACCCTGTTGCTGGTGCTGCTGGGTTTGGGCATGCACCAACTGCTGATCCTGTGGCCGGCGTTGACCCGCTTGATCCAATGGGCCGGCGTGGCCTTCCTGCTGTTTATGGCCTACCGGCTGGCGTTTGACGACGGCAGGCTGGGCAACGGCGAGGCGCAGGCGCCTTCCTGTTGGTACGGCGCGCTGATGCAATGGCTGAACCCCAAGGCGTGGCTGGCGTCGGTGGCCAGTCTCGGGGCGTTTGTCGGCGACGGTGACATCCGGTTGCTGTGGCAGTTCGCCGGGCTCTACTTCGTGATTTGCTATGCTTCGGTGGCCTGCTGGGCTTACGTTGGCGCGATGTTGCGCGGCCTGCTCAGGCAGGCGCGCAACGTACAGCGTTTCAATCGCGCGATGGCGGCGTTGCTGGCGGCCAGCGCCTGCTATCTGTTGGCGGAGGGTTTTTGATACTGGCCGGGCGTCGCGGCCAGCAACTGTTTGAAGGTGCGCTGGAAGTGCGCCTGATCGGCAAAGCCGCTTTCGCTGGCGGCCGCGGCGATCGGCAGGCCGCTTTTCAATAGCCGATGGCCGTGCTGCACGCGGCGATTGACCAGATAGGCGTGCGGCGTCATGCCGTAGCGCTGGCGGAAGGCGCGGATCAGGTAGGAGGGCGAGAGCGCGGCGGCGTGGCAAATGTCTTCCAGCGTCAGCGACTGAGTGCAGTGCGCGTCGATAAACGCCGCCGCCGCTTCCAGTCGGGGGTGCGGCGGCGTCTCCGGATGGCGGCCGCTGCCCAGCGCGAGCTGCAGGGCGCTGAAATACTCCACCAGGGCGATCTGTTTTTCCAGCGCGCCGCACTGCGCGTTCGTCAGCAGCGCGTACAGTTGGTTCAGCCCGTTGAACAGCGCCGGATCGCGGCTGAGCGGCCGGCTGAAGGGGACAAAGCGGTCGCCGTCGCCGCCCATCATTTCCTGCTGCAGCGCGCCGAGCCAGGCGAGATCGAGATAGAACATGATGTATGACCAACGGCGGTCGGCGATCGGGTTGCAGGCATGCGCCTGCTGCGGATTGATGACAACCACATCGCCGGCGCCGACCTGCATGCGCCGCTCGCCGTTGACATAGGTGCTGACGCCGCCGGTGATGGCGCCGATGGAAAAGAATTCGTGGCTGTGCAGGCTGTAGCACACTTTGCGGCCATCATTGATGGCGCGCGCTTCGACAAAAGGCAACTGCGGGTCGCGCCAGAACTGGGGCGTTTTTTCACTCATGCGCTTTCCTTTTCACTGCGGCGGCATCACAGTGTTATAGCCTGAAAGCGACGAAAAGGGGAATGGCGGATGATGATTTTTAACGTGTTCGGCCGCCTGGTAGGCGTGAAGCGTATCGGGGACGAATGGCGGCTGTTCCGCGTGACGCTGCCAGAGCGCAAATATGCCCCCAGCTACGATATCGTGTTGCCGGCGGATCTGCGCGAAGAGGAGATCGCCGGCTATCTGGGGGATATCTATCACGAAGCCGCGACCCCGCAGCGGCCGGACGTGTTTCGCGTCGAGTAGCGCGGGCGTTACTCTTCCGCGTTGCGCGCCATGAGGCGGCGCTGATGTTCCTCGCTGGCGGCCTGGATCTCTTCCAGCACCGAGCCGACGTCGGCGCGCTTTTGGATTTCGCTGAATCGGCCGCTGAGGACGCTGTCCGGCGTCAGCGTGCCTTCCTGATACAGCGCCCAGATCTCTTTGGCATATTGGCTGTCGCGCAGCTCCGGCGCAAATTGGCCGTAATATTCCGCCAGATTGTCGATATCGCGCTCGAACATGCTTTTGGCGTGGTTGTTGGCGGCGGCGTCCACCACCTGCGGCAGATCGATGATCACCGGCCCGTCTTTATCCATCAGCACGTTGAATTCCGACAGATCGCCGTGCACCAAGCCGGCGCACAGCATGCGCACCGCGTAGTTCATCATCAGAGCATGATCGGCGCGCGCCTGTTCCGGCGTCAGGATGACATCGCTCAGACGCGGCGCCACCAGGCCTTCCTCGTCGGTGATCAGCTCCATCAGCAGCACGCCGTCCAGGCAGATGTCCGGCTGCGGCACCCGCACCCCGGCCCTGGCCAGCAGATACAGCGCGTCCACTTCGGTGTTCTGCCAGGCTTCTTCCTGTTGCTGACGGCCGAATTTGGAGCCTTTGCTCATGGCGCGCGCGTCGCGGCTGTTGCGCACCTTGCGCCCTTCCTGATAGTGCACGGCCTGCTTGAAGTTGCGCTTCTCGGCTTCTTTGTACACTTTGGCGCAGCGGATCTCATCGCCGCAGCGCACGATAAACACGTCGGCTTCTTTGCCGCTTTTCAAACGGCGGATGACTTCGTCGATTAATCCGTCATCCACCAGCGGCTGGAGTCGTTTTGGAATTTTCATGCAGCCTTGTACCCTATTTAGGCTCCGGTGTGAATGGCTTGCGCAGTTGATAGCGTAAGTTAGACCCGAAAGGCAAACATTAGTTTTGCCGCCGCGGCATCATTGCGCGGCGGCGGGCGTTCACAGGCTGCCTGTCGGCACCCAGACGCTGACGCTGCCGGCGTTGACCGGGAAATGGGCGCTGCCCTGGTCGTCGGTGGTGATTTCCTCCTGGCGGTTACCGAGGAAATCGCGCCAGGCGGTGCGCGCCAGATCGGCGCCGAGCGCGACCGTCTTGCCGCTTTCGCCGCCGTTGGTCAACACCACCACGCAGCCGGGGGCGTCGGCGGTGCCGGCGCGGCTGAAGGCCACGCAGTGGCTGTCGTCGAAGTAGTCGGTTTGCGGGCCGTTGGCGAAGCGCTGGCGAGCGGCAATCAGCTTCTCCAGCTCCGGGATCGCCGGCATGTCAATCTGGTACTCGCCGCCGTCACGCCCTTTATCGCGGTAACTGGCGCCATAAAGGTCGGGGTAAAACACGCAGGGCACGCCCTGTTCGCGCAGCAGGATCAGCGCGTAGGCCAGCGGTTTGAACCAGGGTTCCACCGGCGCCTCCAGCGATTGCAGCGGCTGGGTATCGTGGTTGGCGACCAGCGTCACCGCGTGGGCCGGATCGGCGGCGGTCAGGGTATCGGTGAAGATCTGCGCCATGTCGAAGCCGTCGCCCTGTTTTGACGCCTGATGAAACTTCAGGTGCAGCGCCACGTCGAACAGCATCACTTTGCCGTCCACCAACTCGATGTATTGTTGCAGCGCGCTGAGATCGTGCGACCAGTATTCGGCGACGATAAACAGATCGCGCTGCGCGCTGTCGCGCACGTGATCCGCCCACTCTTTGAAGAACCAGGCGGGAATGTGTTTGGCGGCGTCGAGGCGGAAGCCGTCGCACGGCAGCGTGTCCAGCAGCCAGCGCGCCCAGTATTTGAGCTCCTCTGTCACGGCGGTATTGCGGAACTCCACGTCGGCGCCCATCAGGTAGTCGTAGTTGCCTTTCTCGTCGTCGACCTGATCGTTCCAGCCGTCGTCGCCGTAGTCGTTGGCGATTTTAAACACCCCTTTATCGTCCGGCTGCTCAACGTAATCGACGCCGCTGAAGCATTTGTAATCCCAGATAAACTCGGAATGCGCGCCCTGGCGGCCGGGGAAGGTAAAGCGGGTATAGGCCAGCGCGTCGAAGCCCTGGTCGTCAATGTCGTTGCGGTTGTTGGCGTCCACCTTGAACACGTGCACCCGTTCTTTCTCGTCCGCGCCGAGCTTGTGGTTGAACACCACGTCGTAGAGCACCCCCACGCCGTGTTCGCGCAGCGCAGTGGCGGCGTGTTCGAGCGCCGCCTTGTCGCCGTATTTGGTGGCCACGCTGCCTTTCTGGTCAAACTCGCCCAGATCGAACAGATCGTAGGTGTCGTAACCGACGGAGTAACCGCCGGAAGCGCCTTTGTAGGCGGGCGGCAGCCACAGATCGGTAATGCCCAGTTCGGCGAGGTGCGGGGCGCGTTCGGCGGCCTCCTGCCACAGTTTGCCGCCGTCGGGGTAGTACCAGTGGAAGAATTGCAGCAGGGTGGTTTTTTTCGTCATGAGCCAGCGTCCCGGTTAGCCAGAAGGAAAGGAGCAGTTAAAGCATGGGCTACTTTTGGCAAAAGGGACAAGTTTGGCATAGGCGGCCCGAGAAGGCCGCCCGAGAGACTGCTTAACGCTGGCTGGCGTAATGAGGTGAGCGCGGGCCATAAAGAATGGCGCCGTTCTGACCTGTTGCCGACAGGAGGCGAGTGTTGGCGATGGCACCAATGTCGAACCCTTTGTCGCTGATGGTATCCGCGATTTGTGAAATCGCGGCGCTGATCACCATGCCCAGCAGGCCACCTGAATTGTTGTTGCCTTCGTTGCTGGATGCGGTGGCGGTGCCGGCCCACAGCTGTTTGCCGTTGCGCAGGTCAACCAGGCGAGCGGCTACGGTAACGCGAGTTTCGCTGCTGATCACCATGTAGCTGGTACCGTATTGCGTGACATCCAGGTACAGCACGGTGTCGGCGCCGAAAATCTGGTGCAGTTTTTTCGGACTGACGGCGCGGATGTCGTTGGCGTTGGTTAGACCGTTTTGCAGGAAGGTTTCCTCCACTACAGCGACCGGCAGCACATAGTAACCGGCCTCGGCCAGCGGTAAGGTTGCACTGGCGAGCACGCTGTGGCTGGCTTTGACATCCGGCGACTGATTAACCGGCGGCAAGACCAGGATCGACTTCGGCTTGCTCTCATGGAATGCCGCATAGTCATAAGGCGTTTGCTTAGCACAGCCGCTCAGCAACAGGATGGCGGTAACGCTGAGGAAAGTGAGTACACGCTTCATTTAAAGCTCCCCTTATCCTTGGCCATCAGGAAATTCATAAACGATGCCGATTCCGGGAACAGCGCTTTTTCCGTGTTGAATTCACTCATGGCTTGTCCGTCGTTGCCGGTTTTGCTGTACAGCAGCCCCAGTTGCGCATGCAGCCCCGGCGGTACGGCTTTATCCTTGGCGCGGGATTTCTCGACGATCTCTTTCAGCGTAGCGATCTGCTGCTCAGGGCTTTGCCCATCCTGCTGGTAGTATTGATAAAGAGAAGTTTGGTAGCCATCCCAATTGTAAAGCGTTTTCGGCGCGGCGCAGCCGGCCAACAGGGTCGCTGCAAACAGCGCCCCGCCCATTTTTTTAGTTATCATCTTTCTGCTTCTAGTCCGTTAGTTAGCAGGGCGCCATGCGCCGTTTTCGATACCGGTAACCAGGTTATTGACGGCTTCACGCACGGCCAGATCCAGCACCTTGCCGTTAAGGGTGGAGTCGTAGCTGGCGGTGCCCCCGAAACCGATGATTTCGCGATTGGACAGTTCGTATTCACCGGCGCCCTGAGAGGAATAGACGACTTCTGAAGTCTGTACGTTCACGACGTTCAGATTGACTTTGGCGTAAGCGACCTGTGATTTACCACGGCCCAAAATGCCCCACAGCTGATGATCGCCGACTTCTTTGCGGCCGAATTCGGTGACATCGCCGGTAATCACATAGTTGGCGCCTTTCAGCGTTTGTGCTTTCCCTTTAATGCCGGCTTCAGTTTTCAACTCTTCCATGTTGGCGCGATCCAGCACGTTGAAACGGCCAGTCTGCTGCAAATGCGTGATCAGGATAGTCTTGGACTGATTGCCCAGCCGATCGACACCATCGGAGAAGATGCCATTCATGTAGCTGGAGCGGTTGTCGAATTTACCGACGGCGATAGGGCTGCGTGGGCCCTGATAAGTGGTGTTGTAGGAAGCCACTTTCGGCACTTCCAAAGAGCGGGAGGATTCGGTCGCGCAGCCCGCCAGCAAAGTGACGGAAAGGGCGACGGAACAGACGGCGAGTGATTTTTTCATTGGCATGCGATCTCTCCATGAGCATAAAACGGCGCGGGAGCAACCCGCGCCCGATGTTTCCATAACGAGCGTTGTCGCTGTTATGGAAGCGCCGCGATCCTGCCATGAATATGTAACAAATTACAACAAGATATCGGCATTAATGCCGCTATTAACATTGTTGTAACCTATTGTAATGCAATGGATTGATATCGATTTTTTCTCTTATCCGCAGATTTTTTCATGATTGTATGTTTTTTAACTGGTTTATTGTTTTATCAATATTAAATTAATGAATTTTTATTCTGATTTTTTTTAATTAATCAGTTTACTGTATTGGGTAATGTAACGTTTTGCATCAGCTCCTCTGTTATACCGGGGTTCATGGCGGTTTGATGATCCGTTAAGGTAGTGAGAATTAGGTAACACTATCAACTAAGTCTCATTTTTTATCGGTAGCTAATTGGGGATATCAATTGTGAACATCAGGGATTTCAGAGCATTGGCGCGCAATTTGGTCAGAGAATTCGGCATGTTGAACAAGCAGAGCAACGGCTCGCGCTTTTCGCCGCTGCAGATCCATCTGATGATCGAAGTCAGCGAGCAGCCGCTGGGCGTCACCGAGCTGGCGGCCCGGCTGTGCATCGACAAGGCCAGCGCCAGCCGGGCGCTGCGCAGCCTGGTGGCCGCCGGCGTGATAGAAACGGTGGATCATCCGGATGACAAGCGGCACAACCTGCATCGGCTGAGTAAACAGGGCGGCAAGGCGCTGGCCGGCATCGAGAGCGACGCCGACGGCTTTATGCAGGCGGCGCTGGCGCAGTTGGACGACGATGAGCTGGCGAGCACCACTGCGGCGATGAAAAAGATGACTGCGGCGCTGCGCAGCGCGCGCAAACAGCGCGACGCCAACCTGCGGGTGCGGCCGATCGCCGCGCGCGACGATGCGGCGATGGCGGCGATCGTTCGCGAGGTGTTTCGCGAGTACGGCATGGACAAGATGGAAGGCGTCAGCCTGCACGATCCCGATCTCGATCGGCTGACCGGCCTGTATCGCGACAACGGCGGCCGCTACTGGGTGCTGGAGCGGGACGGGCAGGTGGTGGGGGGCGTCGGCATGGCGCCGCTGGCCGGCGAAGAGCCCGGCTATTGCGAGCTGCAGAAACTGTTCTTCAAACCCGGCGCGCGCGGGTTGGGCATGGCGCGCTATATGGTGGTGCAGGCGCTGAAGGCGGCCCGGGCGGCAGGGTATCGCTATTGCTATCTGGAAACCACCGAACAATTGAAAGAGGCGATCGGGTTGTATTACGCGCTGGGTTTCACGCTGCTGACGGAACGGCGCGGCAATACCGGCCACCACGGCTGCAATGTGTGCATGCTGAAAAATCTGCAGAACGACGATATGTGAGCGGTTTCAAGGTTAACGCCCGCGCCTTGTGTCACCCTGTTAACCGTTTGATAACAATCACAACGTTTTATCAGGGAGGAGAATTATGTTGGGGGATCCCATGGCGCTGTCTGCGCTGGTCACGCTGGTGGTCATCGCGCTATGGGCCAGCGCCCGTTTGCCGGAGTATTTGGTCGCGTTGCTGTTCTTTGCGGCGGTGATGGTATTGCAGCTGGCACCCGCCGCGGTGACCTTTTCCGGTTTCGCGTCTTCCGCATTCTGGCTGGTGCTCAGCGGTTTCGTGTTGGGCACCGCCATCCGCAGCACCGGCTTGGCGGATCGCCTGGCCAACCGACTCTTGCCGCATCTGGCCGGTTCCTGGCCGCGCCTGGTGGGCGGCGTGGTGGCGATAAGCTACGCGTTGGCGTTTGTCATGCCCTCTAATATGGGGCGCATTACGCTGCTGATGCCGATCGTCATGGCGTTGGCCGAGCGCGCCGGCCTGGCGGAAGGCTCGCGCGGCCGCATTGGTTTGGCGCTGGCGGTGGGGTTCGGCACCTTCCAGCTTTCCGCCAGCATCCTGCCGGCCAACGTGCCTAACCTGGTGATGAGCGGTGCGGCGGAAAGCGCCTACGGCAGCCACTTCGCTTATCTCTCTTATCTGCTGTTGCACGCTCCGGTGCTCGGGTTGGCCAAAGGCGCGCTGCTGACGCTGTGCATCTGCGGCCTGTTCCGTGCCCGGCCGCAGCCGGTGGCGACCGAGGCGGGGCAAACGCCGCTCAGTGCCGCCGAGTGGCGGCTGATCGCGCTGTTGGGCATTACGGTACTGCTGTGGATGACCGACAGCTGGCACGGCATCGCCCCGGCCTGGATAGGGTTGGCGGCGGCCTGCTTCTGCCTGTTGCCGCGCATCGGTTTTCTCAACGGCGAGCAGTTCGCCGCCGGGGTCAACGTGCGCACCTGTATTTACGTGGCGGGGATCCTGGGGCTGACCGCATTGGTCAGCCACTCGGGGCTCGGCGATCGGTTGGGCGGCGCGCTGCTGGCGATGATGCCGGATCTGCACGGCAAGCCGTTTACCGCATTCGGTTCGCTGGTGGGGATCACCGCGCTGTTGAATTTCGTGGTGACCGCCAACGGCGTGCCGGCGCTGTTTACCCCGCTGGCGCAGGCGTTGTCCGCAGGCAGCGGCTTGCCGCTGCTGACGGTGCTGATGACCCAGGTGATCGGTTACGCCACGCCGCTGTTGCCGTATCAGGCCTCGCCGATCGTGGTGGCGATGGGGATGGGCAAAGTGCCGGCGCGCGAAGGGCTAAAGCTCTGCCTGCTGTTGGCCGCGCTCAGCTTCGCACTGCTGGTGCCGTTGGACTATCTGTGGTTCAGGCTGCTGGGGTGGATCCCGTAAACAGCCCCGCGCCGCCGGCAAAGCAGTCTTCGTCCAGCGTCAGGGTGGCGATTTTATGCACCGGTCCGCGCATGCTGACCTGAAAATCGCCGCTGAAGGCGATCTGCAGTTCGCCGCCTGGCATCCGCACACTAACCCGATCGCCGACTCGTCCCAACTTGCGCATCACGCTGGCGGCGGCGCAGCTGCTGCTGCCGGAGGCGAGGGTAAAGCCGGCGCCGCGCTCCCAGATGCCGATGCGCAGCGTCTGGCGATCGACCACTTCCACCAGTTGTACATTGGTGCGTTTCGGGAGCAGCGGATGGCGCTCAATCTGCGGTCCGAGCCGATGCACCTGCGCCAGATCCAGTTTTTCCACCGGCACCACGCAGTGCGGGTTGCCCATCGACACCAGCGAAACGCTTAACGTCTCCTCCTTCAGGGGCAGCGGATAGTTCAGCGCCTCCGGCAGATCGATCAAGGCCGGCAGCGCCGCCGGGCTGAAATTGGCGCGCCCCATCTCCACGGTTATCTGATGCGCGTCTTCCGCCACCTGGCAACGCACGTCGCCGCCGGCGGTGTGCACCAGAAACGGCTGATGCGCCACGCGCTTGCTGTCGAACAGATACCGCGCATAGATACGCAAGCCGTTGCCGCTTTTCTCCGCTTCGGAGCCGTCCGGGTTGATGATGCGCAGGGTGGGATTGACGGCGTCGCCGCTGTCGATCAGCAGGCCGTCGGAACCGATGCCGTAATGCGGGTGGCACAGCAGGCGGATTTGTTCCTGGCTCAGGCGATCGGCGACCGAACGGTGGCATACCAGGTAGTCGTTGCCCAGACCGTGATATTTGTGAAACAGCAGGGGAGTCATGGCGTTGCTCGGCTCAGCGGGAAGAGGTCGCTACAGCTTACAACAGAACGTTGGCGTTAAAGCAAACAAAAGGCGGCCTGAGCCGCCCTTTTGCACGATTGCCGATCCGGCCATTAATTGTAGATGATCGCGGTGCCGTGCAGTTTGTTGTCACCGGTAGTGGCGATGATCTGGAAGGATTTGGCACCCGCCGCGTCGGCTTTGGCCGCCAGTTTGTTTTCCAGGCTGCTCAGGTCGGACGCGCCGCTGACGGTAACGACGCCGGCTTTTTGCAGGTCGGCGGGTTGCGCGTTCACCAGTTCAGCGGCGAAGCTGCCGAAGGAGGTGGAAGCCAGTGCGATGGCTGCGATGGTCATTTTCAGGTTTTTCATGGTCTTATTTCCTATCAGTGTTCTTTACGATGTTTGTTTTGTAAGGTCGTTAAATTAATTAACGATCGATAATTTAATGTTAGATGCCGGTTTGACGGATTGCAAGTATTTTTTTAATGCTCGTTAATTAATTTTTTTTACGCCCTGGCGTTGTGAGCAATAAGGATATGCAGTCCACAGGCTTAATGCTTTGTTATTGATAGATTTCTGCAGTGCCATGCAGCTGGTTGTTGCCGCCGGCGCTGGTGATGCGGAAGGATTTGGCGCCGGCCTGATCGGCTTTGGCGGCCAGGCTGTTTTCCAGCGAGGTCAAATCGGATGCGCCGCTGACGGTGATGACGCCCACTTTTTGCTGGTCGGCCGGTTGGCTAGTGACCAAATCGGCGGCGAAGCTGCCGAAGGAAACGCTGGCCAGAGTGAGGGCGGCTAAGGTTAGTTTTAAGCTTTTCATGATGTTAATTCCTTTTCGATAACGGTCAATAGAGGGTTTTAATCCGGTTCGCTAATTTTTATTAACGATCGATAACTAAATGCTAATCGGTTCTCGACGAGGGCGCAATATTTTTTTATAATGATCGTTAAGTTATTTGTGCTAAGCCTGCTGTGGAGCGGGATAGGAGAGGAACGATGAGCATCAATGAAGCGGTCTGCGGCAAGAAAAGCCGTGGCAGACCCAAACAATTTGATCGCGACCGGGCGTTGGAAAGCGCACTCGATCTGTTCTGGCGGCACGGGTATGAAGCCACCTCGCTGGCCGATCTGGTGGAAGTGACCGGCGCCAAGGCGCCGACGCTGTATGCGGAATTCGGCAACAAAGAGGGGATGTTCCGCGCGGCGGTGGAGCGCTATCTGCAAAAATACACCACCTGCACCAACCAGCTGTTGGAACAGGATGTGCCGGTGGCCGAGATCGTCGAGGCTTACGTGCGTTCTTCGGTTCAGGTCTTCACCGATCCCGATACCCCCTCCGGCTGCTTTATGGTGTGCGCCTCCGCTGCGCTGTCGTCCGCTTCCGACGACGTCGCCCAGATGCTGCGCAAAAAGCATCATGCGCAGGAAGCGGCGCTGAAGGCCTGCTTCGATCGCAAGGTGCAACAGGGCGAGCTGCTGGCGAAAACCGATACCGCGCTGCTGGCGAAATACGTGATTTGCACCATTGAAGGCATGTCGGTGCAGGCGCGAGAAGGGGCAAGCCGGGACGATCTGTTGCGGTTGCTGGAGGCGCTGATGCTGGTGTGGCCGCGGCTCAGCCAGATTGGCAATAAGGTGTAGAAACAGGCCCGGTTTTTACCGCAATGCTGATCAGTTAATCCTGAGTGGCATTTTTTATCCAGCTTCTGGGCGTTCTGTGCAGGGGAATTGCCGTAAATGTCCTGCATTTCTCTATGGCCAACATGAACGGCAATTGGAGGGGCCGATGGCGCGGCCCCTCCACCCGCGCCTTTGCTTAACACCGTCTGTCCGCTATGCGGATACCCTCGCCGCGCCTGCATTGTCGGGCGGGTCGGCTGCGACAAACGTCCCTGTTAGTCTCGCCTCAACCGGCCTTCCCTGGCCGGTTGCCCCTGACAACGCCGTCTTGCTCGGCAGCCGGTGATGCGCGCCCAAGGTCAACACCTGAGCTGGCAGCTACCGGGAAATCTGTCGCTTATGAGGTTGTGGTAGAGAAGTTGGAGATGAGCGCGGTGTTGGGCGCCCTTGAAGACGCCGAACGCAGACGTAGCGCATTAGGCGAAACCGCCATGGACGGCGGTTTCAGGTGAGACAGGCAGGGACGCCTGTCGCAACCGGCCTCAATGCGGTATGGCGGAGGGAGGGGAGTTGGCAAAGCCAACCGTCTGACAGGGCAAAGGCGCGGGTTGCCAGGGGCCGCGCCTTCGGCCCCTGGCTCGGTCGAGGTGTGGGAGCCACATGGGGCATCTCACTTTTATCGACCGAAAATTTCACGAACGCCTGCATAAAAACGCTAACTGACCAGCATTACGGTTTTTACCGGGCCGTATACAGCGTCACTGGTTGACCGGGATCACCGCGCCCTGGTATTTCTCGCGGATAAAGTCTTGAATCGGCTTGGAGTGCAGCACTTTCACCAGCGCCACGATCTCCGGCTTGTTCACGTCGGCTTTGTGCACGGTGATGATGTTGGCGTACGGGTTGTTTTCGCCGCTTTCGACCGCGATCGGATCCTTGGTCGGATTCAGCCCGGCGTCGATGGCGTAGTTGGCGTTGATCACCACGGCGTCACCTTCGTTGTTGTTGTACATCTGCGGCAGCAGCGCGCCTTCAACGTTAGCCTGGAACTTCAGGTGTTTCGGGTTTTCCACCACGTCGGCGATGCGTGCATCCACCTTGCTCACCCCTGGCTTCAGCTTGATCACGCCTTCCCGTTCAAAGATTGACAGAATGCGGCCTTCTTCCGCCACCGCGTCGCGCATGATGATTTTGCCGTTTTCCGGCAGATCTTTCAGGCTCTTGTACTTCTTCGAGTAGATGCCGATAGGCTCAATATGGATCGCGCCGGCGCTGACGAAGTCGTAGCTCTTGTCGTCGGCGTGGTCTTTCAGCACCGAGTTCAGGTAAGGCACGTGCTGGAAGTAGTTGGCGTCGATGTCGTGGCTGGCCAGCGCGGTGTTCGGCAGGATGTAGTCCTGGAAGCGCTTGATCTGCAGATCGATGCCTTCCTTCGCCAGTATCGGTTTGGCCTGTTCGAGGATCTCGGCGTGCGGCACGTTGGAGGCGCCAACCACCAGCTTGGTTGCCGCGGCGGCGCCGTAAGAGGCGAGGGTGGCGACAGAGGCGAAAGCCAACATCAGTAGGTGCTTTTTCATCATCGTTTTCCTTGGTTAATTAACGTTTATCGAGCGTTCTTGTCAGGGTGTCGCCAATGAACTGAATGACGAAAACGATCAGCAGGATCGTCAGCGTCGCCACCAGCGTAACGTCACTGTGGTTGCGTTGGAAGCCTTCCAGATAGGCCAGGTTGCCCAGGCCGCCGGCGCCGATCACCCCGGCCATCGCGGTGTAGCTCACCAGCGCGATCAGGGTAACGGTGATGCCGGAAACCAGCGCCGGCGAGCTCTCCGGCAGCAAGACGCGGAAAATCAGGGTGCGGTTTTTGGCGCCCATCGAGCGCGCCGCTTCGATTACCCCTTTGTCGACCTCGCGCAGCGCGATCTCCACCAGCCGGGCGTAGAACGGCGCGGCGCCGACGATCAGCGCCGGCAGGGCGGCGTCCGCGCCGAGAATGGTGCCGATCAGCGACTTGGTGAACGGGATCAGCAGCACGATCAGAATGATGAACGGAATGGAGCGGAAGACGTTGACCAGCACGGAGATCAGGGTGTAGACCGTGCGGTTTTGCAGCAACTGCCCCTTCGAGGTTAAAAACAGCAGCACGCCGAGCACGATGCCCAGCACCAGCGTGGCCAAACCGGCGATGCCGGTCATGTACAGCGTTTCCCTGGTGGCGTCCCACAGTTGGTCCAGACGCAGGTGGGGGAACAGGGATTCAATCATGTTGGATAACCTCGACGGCGATGTCTCTTTCGTTCAGCAGGCTGAGCATGTCGGCGACGTGTTGTTCGTTGCCTTCGGCGTGGATGTACAGTTCGCCGAACGAACCGTTGAGGGTGTGGCTGATCTTGCCGTGCAGAATGTTGACGGTGAGCGGGTAGCGCCGAATCACCTCGGCGATCACTGCCTGATGAGTTTGTTCGCCGACGAAGGTCAGCTTGAAGATCGCCCCCGGCAGGTGGGCGGTGAGCTGCGGGTTGAAGCTCTCAGCCGTGTCCGCATACTGCGACACCTGTTTGACGAACTGCCGAGTGATCGGCTGCTGTGGCCGGGTGAACACCTCGAGCACCGGCCCCTCTTCGACGATGCGGCCGTTTTCCATTACCGCCACGCGGTGGCAGATTTTGCGCACCACGTGCATTTCGTGGGTGATCAGCACGATGGTCAATTTCAGCTGGCGATTGATGGCCAGCAGCAGGTCGAGAATGGCGTCGGTGGTTTGCGGATCGAGCGCCGAGGTGGCCTCGTCGCACAGCAGCACGCTCGGGTTATTGGCCAGCGCGCGGGCGATACCGACGCGCTGTTTCTGGCCGCCGCTGAGCTGCGACGGGTAGGCGTTTTCGCGCCCCTGCAGGCCAACCAGCGCGATCAGTTCCGCCACGCGCGGGGCAATCTGCGCCTTGGGGACGCCGGCTATCTGCATGGAAAAAGCGATGTTTTGGCTGACGGTGCGCGACCACAGCAGGTTGAAGTGTTGGAACACCATGCTGATTTTCAGCCGCGCCTGGCGCAGGTGGCTGCCTTTGGCGCGGGCGATATCGAATCCGCCCACGTCAATGCGGCCGCTGGTGGGCTTTTCCAGGCCATTGAGCAGGCGGATCAGCGTGCTTTTGCCGGCGCCGCTGTAGCCGATGATGCCGTAAATTTGCCCGGCTTCTATCGCCAGGCTGACGTCGTCAACCGCCACGACGCGGCCCTGTGCGCTGTCAAAAGTTTTGCAAACGTTCGAAAGAACGATCATAGCGAAGCGGATCCTTATTGATACATCACAGCATTCCGTCCGGGGCGCGTCGCGCCGGACAAGGATCGTTCGGCTTTTCGGCGGGGCACAACCCGGCGGGAAGTGACGGACGGAACCTCTGTTGCGGGTGAATACCGGGCAATCCTACCGAGGGTTGATAGTGACAGGAAGAATGTAAAATCTATTACTTATTCTGATTTGATATATTAGGCGGCGGGCGAGAGAAGGGGGAGAAAACCGGCCGCAGGGCGGCCGGCGGGGGCGGACTAGCGTTTTTCCAGCTTCATGTGCAGCAGCGGGAACGGGTTGCCCTGGCCGTCGAGCGGTGAGCGGCCGGTGATGACAAAACCGTAGTGGCGGTAGAAGCCGCTGGCCTGCGGATTTTGCTCGTTCACGTCCAGCTGCAGCTCATCGTGCAGCGTTTCCGCGTGGGTCAGCAGCGCTTTGCCCACGCCTTTGCCGCGCTGATCGGCATCGATAAACAGCATCTCCACCTTGTTGCCGTTCAGACCGATAAAGCCGCAGGGATGCCCCGGCTGCTCTTCGGCCACCCAAACGTTGACCGCCGGCAGGTAGTCGTTCAGCACCAGCGGGAACAGCTGTGCGATGTTGTCTTCGGTTAAAAAGTGGTGAGTGGCGCGCACCGAACGCAGCCAGATATCTGCCAATTGCGCGTTGTCTTCCGCCGCGCGTGCTCTGATGGTAATCATCGAACTCTCTGCTATCTAAGTTGAAGGAAAAGAAACTAGATAGAGGTTTTGTGGGGTTAGTGCCGAATTAACGTGGGTTAACGCCCTGCAAAGCGCCTCTGCAGTGGATCGAATAGGCCCGCCTGGTTGCAAGCGGTATAACAACTGTAATTCAGTAAGTTAAAGCTTTCAACCGCCGCAGGGCGCAATGAGGCGCTCGCCGCGTGATACACTGGCCGCTGAATGAGCAAGAGGGCGGCAGGATGGAAGCGGTACGCGCAGCGATAGAAAAACAGGTGCTCAGCCTGACCGGGTTGGCGCTCGGCGGCGTCGATTTTGAGAATCCGCCCGGCGATCCGGGGCTGTTCGGCCCGCAGTCGGTCATCTGGCAGGTACACCGCGATTTCACCCCGATGCTGTGCGGCGGCGTCAGCGCCTTGCTGTTGCAAATGCTGCACCCGTTGGCGCTGGCCGGCGTATGGGATCACTCCAACTTCCGCGACGATATGATTGGCCGCCTGCGCCGCACCAGCCAGTTCGTGTCGGTCACCACCTTCGGCCCGACCGCCGAGGCGGAGCGGCTGATCGCCAAAGTCAAAGCCATCCACCTGCGGGTGACCGGCGTCGGCAGCGACGGCACGCCCTATGCCGCCAGCGATCCGGCGCTGCTGACCTGGGTGCACGTGGCGGAGAGCAGCCGTTTTCTGGCCAGCCACCTGCGCTACCGCAACCCGCATCTTTCGCGCGATTTGCAGGATCAATACTATCGCGAAGCGGCGCGCGTGGCCGCCGCGCTGGGGGCGACCGCTATCCCTCAGTCCTGCGCGGAAGTAGACGACTATCTGCAGGCGATGCGGCCGCAGCTGGTCTGTGACGAACGCACCCAAGAGGTGGCGCGCATTCTGCTGAAGGCGCCGGCGCCGAGCGCGTTGGCGCGCCCGCTCGGCGGGGTGGTGATGCAGGCGGGCATCGATCTGTTGCCCGATTGGGCGCAGCGGCAGTTCGGCTTTCATCCGGGCGCGTTGCGGCGGCGGCTGGTGCGAACGGGGGCTGCAGGCCTCGGCAAAGTGCTGGGCGCGTCGATGCGCAACGGTTCCTATCAGCGCGCGGTGCGGCGCATCACTCAGGCGTCATGAGCCGCAGCCGCTATAATTAACCTTTGTTTATCTTCGTTTACGGCCGTTTTTGAGACTTTTACGGGTGATCCGGCCAGTAATGCGTTTTACACTTGAGGGCAAAGCCACATTCCATTTTTTGCGCGCAGCCGATTCTGCCGCGCCCTGACCCTATTGAGGTGATATGAACGAGTCATACGTACTTGCTGAAGTCAGCAATGAGAACCAGACGCTGGTCGCGGTGGTTCAGCAAGGGAGCAGGGCAGCCTATTTTTACATCTATCCCGCCGAAGCCTACAGCGATCGCTATCAGGTGCGCGCCTGCTGGCTGCGCAATCTGGCCGCCGCGCCGTTGCAGGAAGATCGCGCCGCGCTGGAGCAGGGGCAACCGCCGATGCTGGCGGCGGAATTTTGCCGCAACCTGGAAGGGGAAGCGCCGCTGAACCCGGAAGGGCTGATGGTGGTGTGGAGCGAAAGCGACGACGGCGCGGCCCTGTGGTATTACGGCCAACTGCTGGCGGTGATCCCCGGCTGGAGCCTGTATATCGACCATTCGGTGTGCTATTCGGCCAGCTGCATCAAGGAGAGCCCGTTGGCCTATCCGCTCGGTTCGGCCTCGACCAACACGCAATATGCGCAGGCGGAAAGCACCCGCCAGTTTTGGCGCAGCTGGCAGCGTGAAGAGGGCAATCCGTGGCCGAAGATGCAGCGCGATTTTCAGGCGCGCTATGAGCAGCATTTCGGCCCTTCGGTAAAATACTACGCCATCGATCAGGGCAAGTGGCCGCCGATGGCCATCACTCAGCACGAGCGCGACGGCATCTATTACTTCCTCACCATGGGCGTCAGCATTCGGCCGATGCCGTGGGTGGAGATCCTGTTCAACGATGAGGCTTCGCGCTATCGCCGCATGGAGATGGCGATCGCCATCGACAGCCAATACATGACCGAAGACAACGCGGTGCAGATGGCCAGCGCGCTGGCCGGTTTCGCTCACGCCCCTTGGGCGCGGCTGACCTGGATCGGCGAAGGGCATACGCTGGAGTCCGACGTGGCGCCGTTGGGCTATGAAGGCTATATTTTATCGTCGTCCTTCTACCCGCATCACGCGCACCTGACGTTGCCTCAGCAGTATGGCGACCCGGTGAACCTGTTCTGGGCCAGCCCGGTGTTTACCGCCGAGCGCCAGCTGGCGCACGCCACGCCGAACGGCGGGCACGATCTGGTGCACAGGCTGCGCGAGCAGGGCGTCGACCATATTTTCCGCCCGCGCCAGCCGGTGTGCTGACGCGACTTGTCTTGTCTTCTCTTCGGGAGCCGCCATGACCAGCGCGCTGTTGATTATCGATGTGCAGGAAGGGTTGTTTACGCCGCCGCCGGCGGATGCCGCGGGCACCGTTGCGCGCATCAACCAACTGAGCGAGCGCGCCCGCCAGGCGGGTGTGCCGGTGATCGTGATTCAGCACCATACGCCGGACGACGAACTGCCGCACGGCAGCGCCGCCTGGCAAGTGCTCGCGGCGCTGAAGGTGGCGCCGGGCGACCATCGGGTGGATAAAACCACGCCGGACTCGTTCCTGCGCACTTCGCTCGGCGCGTTACTGATCGCCAACGGCGTATCGCAGTTGGTGGTTTGCGGCTACTCCACGCCGTTTTGCATCGATACCACGGTGCGCAGCGCGGCGGCGCACGGTTATCCGGTGACGTTGGCGGCGGATGCGCATACCTGCCACGACAAATCCTATGCCGATGGTTTGCTGATCCGTACCCACCATAACGAGACGTTGTCGAATATCGACAGCTTCGGCGTGCCGATCCGCGCCGTGCCCGCGGCGGACATCGTGTTCTGAGTACGGAAAACGGGGGCCAACGCCCCCGTTCGTTATTTCAGGCCCGCTCGTCGCGCCGCTACCTTGGCCAGCGCCGCCCAGTCCAGATCCGCATCCCCCTGCGCCATCGCGTCGAGGAAATTGTCTTTCAGCACCCCGGCGAACGGCATCGGCGTATGGCTGTCGGCGCCGGCGGCCAGCGCCAGCCCGACGTCCTTCAGCCCCAGCGCCAAGCGGAATCCGGCGGGTGAATACTTCTCGGCGGCGATCAGCGCGCCATAGCCCTGATAGGCCGGGGCGGCGAAGACGGTACCGCTCAGCATCTGCAGGTAGTCGGCGCCGGAAACGCCGTAGTTGCGCACCAGCGCGCTGCCTTCCGCCATCGCTTCAATGGCGCTGGCCAGGGTAAAGTTGGTGGCGATTTTGACCACGTTGGCCTGCGCCGGGTCGGCGCCGAAGTGCCAGGTTTTCTGGCCGAGGGCATCGAACAGCGGCTGCGCTTGCTTCAGTAGCTCGCTATCGCCGGCCGCCAGAATATTCAGCTTGCCGGCGGCGGCCACGTCGACCCGTCCCAGCACCGGCGCGGCGAGATAGCCGATGCCGTGTTCCGCATGCAGCGCCGTCAAACGCTGGGCGAGTTCGACCGAGATGGTTGCCATGTTGATATGCAGCGCGCCCGGTTTCATCCGTTGCAGCAACCCGCTGTCAACCACCACCTGTTGCGTGGCGGCATCGTCGGCCAGCATGGTGATCAGCACGTCGGCATCGGCCAGCTGCTCCGGCCGTTCGGCCTGCTGCGCGCCGGCACTCACCAGCGGCTGCGCCGCCTGCGGCGAGCGGTTCCATACCGTTAAGGTGAAGCCCGCCTGCAACAGGTTGGCCGCCATGGCGCTGCCCATCCTACCCAGTCCGGCAAATCCGATCTTCATCATGCGCTCCTTTTTCAGGTTGAAGGTTTTACCCTAGCGCGCCGGGCCAGGAACGCAAATGCCGGAGTGTAACGCCGTCTTACGCGCCGGCGGCGGGCTATTGACGCGCTGCCGCTGCGGGTATACCTTGATGGCATGAATATATCGATGCACTCCACCCACAATCAGTCATGGTGGCGCCTCTTCTGAGGCGGCACGAGTATTCACATCTCTTTTTAATGCCGCCGGTTTGGCGGCATTATTTTTTGTGGCGTTGATCCGGCGGTCTACAGACCTTCAGGAGCACTGTCATGAGCTACACCATTCTTACCGGCGATCGCGCCACCGGCCCACTGCATTTAGGTCACTTCGTCGGCTCGCTGCGCCAACGCGTCGAACTGCAGCACCAGCATAACCAAACGGTGATGGTGGCGGATCTGCAGGGCCTGACCGACAACGGCAACAACCCGCAAAAAATCAGCGCCAACGTGCTCAACGTCGTGGCCGACTATCTGGCGGTCGGCATCGATCCGCATAAGACCACGATCTGCCTGCAGTCGGCGCTGCCGGCGTTGGCCGAGTTGACGATGTACTACCTTAATCTGGTCAGCGTGGCGCGGCTGGAACGCAACCCGACGGTGAAAAACGAAATCGCCGAGAAGGATTTCGCCCGCAGCCTGCCGGCCGGTTTTCTGATCTATCCGGTCAGCCAGGCGGCGGACATCACCGCCTTTGGCGCCACCCACGTGCCGGTCGGCGAGGATCAGCTGCCGATGCTGGAGCAAACCAATGAGATCGTGCGGCGTTTCAACCACATCGTCGGCCAACCGATATTAACGGAGTGCCAGCCGCTGTTGAGCAACGTCGGGCGTCTGCCGGGGCTGGACGGGCAGGGCAAGATGTCGAAATCGCGCGGCAACGCCATCCAGCTTGGCGCCGGCGCCGACGAGGTGCATAAGGCGGTGATGAGTATGTTCACCGACCCCGGCCATCTCAACGTCAGCGATCCCGGCCGGGTGGAGGGCAACATGGTGTTCACCTACCTGGACGCCTTCTGCGAAGACGCCGCGCTGGTGGCGGATCTGAAGGCGCACTATCGGCGCGGCGGGTTGGGGGACGTGAAAATCAAACGGCTGCTGGAGGATTGCCTGCAGAGCCTGCTTGAGCCGATCCGCACCCGCCGCGCCGAGTTCATCGCCGATAAAGGCGAGCTGACGCGCATCCTGCAGCACGGCACCCGCCGCGCGCATCAGGTCAGCCAGCAGACGCTGCAGCAGGTCAAGGCGGCGCTGGGGCTGGACTTCTTTAGCCTGGAATGATGCGTACGCCGGGGCGGCACGCGTCACGCCCCGGCCATAAAACCATCATCCCACTGTCATAAACTTATCCGTTAATAGGTGCCCATAATGATTAGCCACTGAAACCAGAGAAATCATATGGCTCAGGCACTGTTAAAATTGGCGCAGCACGACTTTCCAGGGCAGCACGTCGCCGCATCCCGCAAAGTGTTATCGGTCAAGGGGCTCGGCAAAGCTTACAAAGCGCAGCAGCGCGTGCTGGATGACATCAATTTCGATCTGCACGCCGGTGAATTCGTGGCGGTGATCGGCCGCTCCGGCGCAGGCAAGTCCACGCTGCTGCATACCCTCAACGGCACCATTCCTTCCAGCTGCGGCGAGATGCTGCACTTCGAAGACGATGGCGTGGCGCAGGATATCGCCCAGCTTGCCGGCCGCCAGATGCGCCAATGGCGCGCGCGCTGCGGCATGATCTTCCAGGACTTCTGCCTGGTGCCGCGGCTGGACGTGATGACCAACGTGCTGCTGGGGCGCCTGAGCCACACCTCCACCCTGAAATCCTTCTTCAAACTGTTCGATGACGCCGACCGCGCTCGCGCCATCGAGCTGTTGCAGTGGCTCAACATGCTGCCGCACGCGCTGCAGCGCGCCGAGCACCTCTCCGGCGGCCAGATGCAGCGCGTCGCCATCTGCCGCGCGCTGATGCAAAACCCGCAAATCCTGCTGGCCGATGAGCCGGTGGCGTCGCTCGATCCGAAAAACACCCGCCGCATCATGGACGCGCTGCAGAAAATCAGCGAAGACGGCATCGCGGTGATGGTGAACCTGCACTCGGTCGAACTGGTGAAAGAGTATTGCTCGCGGGTGATCGGCATCGCCCACGGGAAGATCGTGTTTGACGGGCATCCTTCGCAACTGAACGAACGGATCCTGCACCAGCTGTATGGCGAGGAAGCCAATCAGATCCATTGAAGCACTTTTGACCTTTACCCTTTACACACAAGGCACACCTAATGAAAAAAGTATTGAGTCTGACCACCCTGATGGCCGGCGCGATGATGGTATTTAATGCTGCCGCAGCGGATGCGCCGAAAGAGCTGAACCTGGGCATTCTCGGCGGCCAGAACGCCACCCAGCAGATCGGCGATAACCAGTGCGTGAAGCAGTTCCTGGATAAAGAGTTGAACGTCGATACCAAGCTGCGCAACTCGTCCGACTATTCCGGCGTGATCCAGGGCCTGCTGGGCGGCAAGATTGACCTGGTGCTCAGCATGTCGCCGTCGTCGTTCGCTTCGGTTTACATCAAGGATCCGAAAGCGGTGGACATCGTCGGCATCGCGGTTGACGACGTCGACCAGTCGCGCGGCTACCACTCGGTGGTGGTGGTGAAGGCCGGCAGCCCGTACCAGAAACTGGAAGACCTGAAGGGCAAGGCCATCGGCTTCGCCGATCCGGATTCCACCTCCGGCTTCCTGATCCCGAACCAGGCGTTTAAAAAGCTGTTCGGCGGCACGGTCGACAACAAATACAACAACACCTTCTCCAGCGTCACCTTCTCCGGCGGCCACGAGCAGGACATCCTCGGCGTGCTGAACGGCCAGTTCGAAGGCGCGGTGACCTGGGCGTCGATGATCGGCGACTACAACACCGGCTACACCAGCGGCGCGTTCACCCGCATGATCCGCATGGATCACCCGGACCTGATGAAGCAGATCCGCATCATCTGGCAGTCGCCGCTGATCCCGAACGGCCCGATCCTGGTGAGCAACTCGCTGCCGGCCGACTTCAAGGCCAAAGTGGTCACCGCCATCAAGAAGCTGGATAAAGACGATCACGCGTGCTTTATCAAAGCGATGGGCGGCAAACAGCACATCGGCGACACCACCCTGGCGGAATACCAGACCATCATCGATATGAAGCGCGAGCTGACCAAAGGCGACCGTTGATTCCCGGCTGCCTCGGCCGCCCGAATGAAGGGGTTCAGCATGCTGAACCCCTTGTTCCATAACGATGGAAGACCTGTTTTGAATACCGATTTCGCACACTATTACCAACGGATCCGCAGCAAGCAAAAGCGCGAAGCGCTGCTGTGGTCGCTCGGGCTGGTGGTGCTGTACCTGGGCGCCGGCAACCTCGCCGAGTTCAACCTGCACACCGTCTGGGTGTCTATTCCGCACTTCTTCGACTACCTGGCCGAAACCGTGCCGACGCTGCACTGGCACCTGCTGTTCGCCGATGGGCGTACCGAAGGCTCGCTGGCCTACTGGGGCTATCGCCTGAACATTCAGCTGCCGCTGATCTGGGAGACCCTGCAGCTGGCGCTGGCGGCGACCATTTTCTCGGTGCTGGTGGCGACCGTGCTGGCATTTCTGGCGGCCGGCAATACCTATACTCCGGCCTCGGTGCGGCTCGCGATCCGCACGCTGGTGGCGTTCTTGCGCACCATGCCGGAGCTGGCGTGGGCGGTGATGTTCGTAATGGCGTTCGGCATCGGCGCCATTCCCGGCTTCCTGGCGCTGGCGCTGCACACCATCGGCAGCCTGACCAAGCTGTTCTACGAATCGATCGAAACCGCCTCCAACAAACCGGTGCGCGGGCTGGCGGCCTGCGGCGCCACGCCGCTGCAGCGCATGCGCTTCGGCCTGTGGCCGCAGGTGAAGCCGGTGTTTCTCTCCTACAGCTTCATGCGGCTGGAGATTAACTTCCGCCAGTCGACCATTTTGGGGCTGGTGGGGGCGGGCGGCATCGGCCAGGAGCTGATGACCAACATTAAACTCGACCGTTACGATCAGGTCAGCATGACGCTGCTGCTGATCATCGTGGTGGTTTCCGTGCTCGACTACGTGTCGGGCGAGCTGCGCAAGCGCGTGGTGGAGGGGGCAAAATGACAGCGGGCACTCCGGCATCGGCGGAAACGCTGCGCCAGTTGAAACAGCAGCATCCGGCGATCTTCGCGCAGCAGGGGCGCTACCTGCGCACCGTCGGCCTGATCGCCTTGGCGATCGTGCTGTACTACGTGTTCTTCTTCCTGGTCTTCGGCATTAGCTGGCCGCAGTTTATCAACGGCTGCCAGCAGCTGGGGCGCTATTTCCTGCGCATGTTCGTCTGGCATGACTTCGCCAACTGGCCGTTCATGTACTACTTCCAGCAGATCGGCATCACCATCGCCATCGTGTTCGCCGGCACCATCACCGCGTCGCTGATCGCGCTGCCGCTGTCGTTCTTCGCCGCGCGCAACGTGATGTCGACGCCGCTGCTGCGGCCAATTTCGGTGCTGGTGCGCCGCTTACTGGACGTGCTGCGCGGCATCGACATGGCGATCTGGGGGCTGATCTTCGTGCGCGCCGTCGGCATGGGGCCGCTCGCCGGGGTGTTGGCTATCGTGATGCAGGACGTCGGGCTGCTGGGTAAACTGTACGCCGAAGGCCATGAGGCGGTGGACAAGTCCCCCAGCCGCGGCCTGACGGCGGTGGGCGCCAACGGGTTGCAGAAGCACCGTTACGGCATCTTCACCCAGTCGTTCCCCACCTTCCTGGCGCTCAGCCTGTACCAGATCGAGTCCAACACCCGCTCAGCGGCGGTGCTGGGCTTCGTCGGCGCCGGCGGCATCGGCCTGGTGTATGCGGAGAATATGCGGCTGTGGAACTGGGACGTAGTGATGTTCATCACGCTGATCCTGGTGGTGGTGGTGATGATCATGGACAAGGTCTCGTCGATGCTGCGCAACAAGTACATCATCGGCGAAGATATCCCGCTGTATCAGCAAAAAAGCCAAATCGATTGAGAAACCCCTTGCCGATCCCTATACTGCCGCACATTCAAGGTGTGCGGCCATACCCGTCATACTTGGAGCTGCCTCTTTGTTGGCTGCATTTGCGCGCCCCGGTCACATAGTTAACTATGCTCCGGGGGCTTACAAATTTGCCGCCGCGATGCAACTCCAATTATTTTGGGTATGGGGCATTTTTTTACAATGCGCACGTCCCCGTTAGACAAGTAAAGGCAATGCAATCCCATGATGAACAACGACGTGCTGCGCAGCGTGCGCTATATGCTGAGCATTAACAACGCCAAAATGGTCGAGATTATCAAACTGGACGATTTCGAGGTGGCGGTGTCGGCGATGGACGCTTACGTGATCAAAGAAGGCGAGCCGGGCTACGAGAAGTGCCCTGACGAAGTGATGGCGCACTTCCTTAACGGCCTGGTGT
Source organism: Serratia ureilytica (assembly GCF_017309605.1). Taxonomy (NCBI): domain Bacteria; kingdom Pseudomonadati; phylum Pseudomonadota; class Gammaproteobacteria; order Enterobacterales; family Yersiniaceae; genus Serratia; species Serratia ureilytica. The sequence continues at coordinate 3,579,252 of NZ_CP071320.1, read as the reverse complement.
TCTTCAAGCGCGGCAAGGACGACAAGTTCCCGGCGCCGGCGGTTGAACTGCCGATCACCAATAACCTGGTGCTGAAAAAGCTGCGCGTGGCGTTCGAGCTGAAAGACACCGACATGCACCAGATTTTCACCGCGGTGGACTTCCGCATCTCCAAGCCGGAGCTGAGCGCGCTGTTCCGCAAAGAGGGCACCAAGAACTACCGCCCGTGCGGCGATCAGATGCTGCGCTACTTCCTCAAAGGGTTGGCGCAGCGCGTTCGCGGCGAGTAACGCGCAGCGTTCACCGAACATCAGGCGCAATCGCAAGGTTGCGCCTTTTTTATTGTCTCCTCCCTCCTACCTTTGTTGTACTGGCCCTCAGCCACCCGCCATCGATGGAGGGCGTGCCGCCCATCCGGTTACTTTTTCATGGTCAATTCAATCACCCAAACCATGAGGAAAGCAGGATGCCAACCATCACGAAAACCCAATCACTTTACACGTTGACCCGGCCGGTCTGGCTGGATGCGGCAGGCATGAGCAAAGGCATCGATCACGATCGCCAGCACCTGGGCGTCATTCTCGCCGCCGGGCAGGTGCTGCGAGTGCGCCAGACCAACGCGGCGTTTACCGGCAAGCTCACGCTGCGTTTGCTGAATGACGACAGCAAAACGGAGGCGGAATTCAGCGTCGGCGCGAGCTGGGTCGAGGCCCAGGTCAATGCCGTCTCGGTGCCGTTCATCGATACGCCGTATGGGCAGGGCGAGCCGGCGCTGGAGTTCGAGTACCCGGACACGGCGAAAGCGCTGCCGGTTTATCGCCGTGGCGAAAACGAAGCCGCATTCTTTGCCCGCTGGGACGATCGGGACGCCGAGTTTGCCCTGGTCGATGCGGAATACGCAGTGTTGCTGGTGCCGAAAATCAGTAAACCGACGCTGAAGTCGCTGGGCGACGCGAAAAACATCGACGGGCTGATCGCCTACTACGATCGCATTTTCACTTTCTACAATGCGCTGACCGGTGTCTCGTTCGAGGCTGAACACGAATCCGATCGCAATATTCGCAACCGCTACTTTATGAAGGCCGATAAGCACGGCGCCGGCGCCGCGTATTACGGCGGCCGCTGGACGGCGGAAACCAGCAACTCGGTCAGCAGCTTCTGGCTGACGCCGAAAGACAGCAACTGGGGCAGCCTGCATGAGATCGCGCACGGCTATCAGGGGCACTTTATGGGCGACAAATATTTCTCCACCGGTGAGATGTGGAACAATATTTATGCCGCTTGCTATCAGGACGTGATGCTGGGGGAACGCAAATACCAGGAGGGGTGGCTGTATAACTACGGCAACGCGGCCGGCGTCGAGAAGAAAATCATCGATTTGATCGCTCAGGGCACGCCGCTCAACCAGTGGGATCTGCGCTCCAAGCTGTTCTTCGCGATGCTGATGGTCGACAAGGCAGGCAAGAACGCCTTCACGCACTTTAATCAGCAATATCGTCAAAGCTGCAACACGCCGGGCTTCGTGCCGTCGGAACATGCCTTGCTGGATCTGCTGTCGGCAAGCTTTGCCGCGGCCGGTGAGCAGATCGACGTGACGCCGTTCGTCGAGCTGACCGGCGGCGTGATCACCCAAGCGCAGCGCGATCGCAACGCGTTCAGCCACGCCAAGGCGGTGTATCCGCTGTATCAACTGGTGGACGCGCAGAGTCTGCCGGCGGTGCAGGCGCAGCTGAAACTGGATTCCTCGCTGCGGCTGGTCGATTCCTGCCAGCTCAAGGCCAGCGGGCTGAAAGGCGACGTCACCCTGAGTCTGGATATCGATGACTTTGCGCAGATCTACGGTGAAGACCTGATCCTGATGGAAGGGGCGCGCTATGCCCACAAAGTCCGTATCGACACGCCGACCCTGGCGCTGACTGCGCTGCCGATCGGCGTGTATACCTTGCGGTTGCCGACCGGCAAAGATCGTAAATATCGGCCGACGGCGGGTTACCTGACGGTGAAGCAGGGGAAAAACGCGGTGACGCTTCGCTTCGAGCGCAAAGCCGCTTCGCCGATCGTTTCGCAGGAGATCAACCTGTTGGGCCTGAGCGATGCGGTCTTCGCCACCGTGGTCGTCGATCGCGCCAAAGGGGCGGTGGTGGTTGACGTGACCAGCACCACGCCGCACGCCTACTTCCCCGGTGAAACCTATGCCCGGGTGACGTTGCGCGATCGGCAGGGCGCGGTGCGCTTCAGCAAGGAGATTCAGGGCACTCAGGCTACGTTAAGTCATGACGAGCTGCCGTTTGCCGAGGGCGATGACATCGAGATTTACCATGTGGAGCCGAGCCGGGTGCGTTTGAATCCGGCGGCGGCCGACGTCATCGATAACAAAAACAAAACCAACGTACTGCGCATCGAAACCAGCGGGCTGAAAAACCCGGCGTTGCCCGGCGATCCCGAGCAGGCGCTGCTGGCGCGCCTGGAACAGGCGGCGCAGCGTTTGCGTCGCCTGTTGCCGGCTTACTATGCGCCATCGTCGTCGTTCAAGGACGATATTTATCTGGCGATCGGCGCCTTTGCCGAGCCGCAGCGCGAGTCACTGTTGGCGACCTATCGGGATTGCCTGCCGGCCGACAATACGCCGCCGGGCGCCAACGTCGGCAATGCGTTTACCGTGGCGTGCAAAGGGATTGGCGATCGCCAGTTCCTGACCGGCGCCATCGATCTGGTGAAGAAAACCGTTACCGTCACGCTGGCGGCGGGGATTGCTCACCACTACTTTGCCGACAGCTACGCCTTCCTCAGCGTGACGGATGCGGACGGCAATGTCTTGCTCAGCTACGACGTCATCGGCAGCCAGAATCAACCGGCCAAAACCTGGGTGTTGCCGCTGTCGGGTTACGGCGGTGAAGTGATTCATCTGCGGCATGAAGAGCCGGACAACCGCCTGGCGATCGTCAACGAAATGCAGCACTTGCGGCTGGCGGAGAAGGGCAAGCAACAGACCTACTGCATTACGCCGGTCGGTTTGAAACGCATCAACGACTGATCCCCATCGGCCTGCGGGGCGGCGTGTGCGTCGCCCCGATTTTTCCTCTGCGTCATCCCGCCATTGCACTCTTTTTGTTCTCCCGCTGCGCGCCGCTGGTGCAGCCTGTTTGCCGCTGCTGTCATAAGTTTTAATTATAATTTATTGAAATCATGAGATTAAAAATTGGCACGCCGGTTGCTCTGTTGAATCCCATCTTGTGTACCAGATGGAATTCAGTCGATGAGCGAACCTGTTGTAGCGTGCGGTTTTACCCTCAGTGAATGGCAACACCATTACCAAACCCGCCCGGCGGGCGAACGCCTTGCCTGCGTCAGTGCGACGATCGAAACGCTGGTCGCCGGGCTGAACCCAGACGATAACGCCTGGCTGTATCTCGCCACGCCGGCGCAGCGCGAGCAGCAGTACCGGCAGCTGGCACAGAGGCTCGAGGCGGTCGCCGGCGATCTCAGCCGCCTGCCGCTGTTCGGCGTGCCCTTCGCCATCAAAGACAATATCGACGTTGGCGGCTGGCCGACCAGCGCCGCCTGCCCGGCGTTCACCTATCAGGCCGCGGCGGACGCCACCGTGGTCGCCCACCTGCGCGCCGCCGGGGCGATTGCCCTTGGTAAAACCAACCTCGACCAGTTCGCTACCGGGTTGGTAGGCACTCGCTCACCGTATGGCGCAGTGGTCAACAGCTTCGACAGCCGCTACGTCAGCGGCGGTTCCAGCTCCGGCTCCGCCTCGGTGGTGGCGCGCGGCCTGGTGCCGTTCGCGCTCGGCACCGACACCGCCGGTTCGGGGCGCGTGCCCGCCGGGTTCAACAACATCGTCGGGCTGAAGCCGACCAAGGGGCGGTTGTCCAACCGCGGCGTGGTGCCGGCCTGCCGGTTGAACGATACGGTGTCGGTCTTCGCGCTGACGGTGGCCGATGCCGCGCTGGTGGCGGAACTGGCGAGCGGCTTTGACGCGGCAGACCCGTATTCCCGCCCCGATCCGCATACCGCGCCGGCGGATATCCCCGCCGCGCCGCGTTTCGCCGTTCCCGCCCAGCTGGAGTTTTTCGGCGATGTTCAGGCCGAGCGGGCGTTTCACCGAGCGCTGGCGCAGCTGCAGGCGGGCGGCGCCACGCTGGAACCCCTCGATTTCGCGCCGTTTCGCACTCTGGCGGAACAGCTGTATTACGGCCCCTGGGTGGCGGAGCGCACGGTGGCCATTGAGCAGGTGCTGGAAGCGAGCCCGCAGGCCATCGATCCGGTGGTGCGCGGCATCGTCGGCAACGGCCTCGGCTACAGCGCCTGCGACGCCTACAAGGCGGAATACCTGCGCGCCGAGCTGGCGCGGCAAATCGCCCAGCGGCTGGCGCCGTTCGACGCGCTGGTGGTGCCGACCGCGCCCACTATCCGCACCCTGGCGGAGATGGCGCAGGAGCCGGTGCTGTTCAATTCGCAATTCGGCACTTACACCAATTTCACCAACCTGGCCGATCTGAGCGCGCTGGCGCTGCCGGGGCCGCTGCGCGAAGACGGTCTGCCGGCGGGCATCACCCTGATTGCGCCCGCCTGGCATGACCGGGCGCTGGCGGCGTTTGGCGTGCGCTGGCAACGGCAAAGCGCCTTGCCGCTCGGCGCTATCGGTCGGGCATTGCCGCCGCAGCCTGTGCCTGCGCCGTCCACAGGGCACGTGCGTCTGGCGGTAGTGGGCGCTCACCTTAGCGGCATGCCGCTCAACGTCCAGCTGACACAGCGCGACGCGGTGCAGGTGGAGCAAACCGCTACCGCCCCCTGCTATCGCCTGTATGCGCTGGCCGATACCGAGCCGCCGAAGCCGGGGCTGGCGCGCGCGGCGCAGGGGGCGGCGATCCGCGTTGAGCTGTGGGACATTCCGCTGGCCCGTTTCGGCGAGTTTGTGGCGGAAATCCCGGCGCCATTGGGCATCGGCACGCTGCTGCTGGCGGACGGCCGGCGGGTGAAGGGGTTTATCTGCGAAGCCTGGGCGCTGGAAGACGCCACGGATATCACTGAGTTTGGCGGCTGGCGCGACTATCTCGCCAGCGTTAAGGGGGCATGAACATGTTTACTACCGTACTGATCGCTAACCGCGGCGAAATCGCCTGCCGCGCCATTCGCACCCTGAAACGCCTGGGTGTCACCAGCGTGGCGGTCCACTCCGACGCCGATCGCAATGCGCCGCACGTCACCGAGGCCGACAGGGCGGTGGCGCTCGGCGGCGACAAGGCCGCCGACAGCTACCTGCGCATCGACAAGATCCTCGCCGCCGCCGCCGCCACCGGCGCGCAGGCGATCTACCCCGGCTACGGCTTTTTGTCCGAGAGCGCCGAGTTTGCCGACGCCTGCGAGGCGGCGGGCATCGCCTTTATCGGCCCGACGGCGGCGCAGATGCGCGAGTTCGGCCTCAAGCACCGGGCGCGCGAGCTGGCAGCGTTGGCCGGGGTGCCGATGACGCCGGGCACCGGCTTGCTGGAGAGCGTTGAGCAGGCGGTTACCGCCGCCGCGCGCATCGGCTACCCGGTGATGCTGAAAAGCACCGCCGGCGGTGGCGGCATCGGCCTGACGCGCTGTGACGACGAGGCGGCGCTGCGCGACGCGTACGACAGCGTCAAACGGCTGGGAGAGCAGTTCTTCCGCGACGCCGGCGCCTTTATCGAACGCTTCGTCGATCGGGCGCGCCACGTCGAGGTGCAGATTTTCGGCGACGGCCAGGGGCGGGTGGCGGCGCTCGGCGAACGCGACTGCTCGCTGCAGCGCCGCAACCAAAAGGTGGTGGAGGAAACCCCGGCGCCGCACCTGCCGGCGGCGACACGCCAGGCGCTGCATCGGGCGGCGGTGGCGCTGGGCGAGTCGGTGAATTACCGCAGCGCTGGCACCGTAGAGTTTATCTATGACGCCGCGCGCGACGAGTTTTACTTCCTGGAAGTGAACACCCGCTTACAGGTCGAGCACCCGATCACCGAAATGGTCACCGGCCTGGATCTGATCGAAGGCATGCTGCAGGTGGCGGCGGGCGACGCGCTGGATTGGGCGGCGCTGCAACGCACGCCGCAGGGTGTGGCGATCGAAGTGCGCCTCTACGCCGAAGATCCGCTGAAAAACTTCCAGCCCAGCCCCGGTGTGCTGACCGAGGTGCATTTCCCCACCGACGTGCGCCTCGACGGTTGGGTGGCGACCGGCAGCGAAGTCTCGGCGTTTTACGACCCGATGATCGCCAAGCTGATCGTGCACGGCGCGGATCGGGCGCAGGCGCTGGAAAAACTGCGCGTGGCGCTGGCGGCGACCCGTTTGCACGGCATCGCCACCAACCTCGATTATCTGCGGCAGGTGATCGCCACGCCGCAATTTCAGCGCGGCGACGTTTGGACGCGTCTGCTGGACGATGTGCGTTTCCAGCCGCACTGCCTCGAAGTGCTGCAACCCGGCACCTACAGCAGCGTGCAGGATTATCCCGGCCGCCTCGGCTATTGGGACATCGGCGTGCCGCCGTCCGGCCCGATGGACGACTTCGCGTTCCGGCTGGCCAACCGCATCGTCGGCAACCACCCGGCGGCCGCCGGGCTCGAGTTTACCCTGCAGGGGCCGACGTTGCGCTTTCACTGCGACGCCACCATCGCGCTGACGGGTGCCAGCTGCCCGGCCGATTTGGACGGCGAAGCGGTCGCTTACTGGCGGCCGATCGCGGTGCGGGCCGGGCAGGTGCTGACGCTGGGGCGCGCCACGCACGGCTGCCGCACCTATCTGGCGGTACGCAACGGCTTTGACGTGCCGGTGTATCTCGGCAGCCGCTCCACCTTCGCGCTGGGCCAGTTCGGCGGCCACGCCGGGCGCACCTTGCGCGTGGCGGACATGTTGGCGATCGCCCAACCGGCGCTGGCGGCCAGCACCACGCCGGCGCCGATCGCCGCGCCGCAGGCGATGGACGACAGCCTGATCCCGCACTACGGCGACCAGTGGCACATCGGCGTGCTGTACGGGCCGCACGGCGCGCCGGACTTTTTCACCGCTGAATCGATAGAGGCCTTTTTCGCCACCGACTGGCAGGTGCATTACAACTCCAACCGCCTCGGGGTGCGCCTGTCGGGGCCGAAGCCCGAGTGGGCGCGGGAGGACGGCGGCGAGGCCGGTTTGCATCCTTCCAACGTGCACGACTGCGAGTACGCCATCGGCGCCATCAACTTCACCGGCGACTTCCCGGTGATCCTGACCCGCGACGGGCCCAGCCTCGGCGGCTTCGTTTGCCCGGTGACCATCGCCAAGGCTGAACTGTGGAAAGTGGGGCAGGTGAAGCCGGGCGACCGCATCCGTTTCCATCCGATCGGCTTCCGGCAGGCGCAGTCGCTGGAGCAGGCGCAGCTCGGCAGCATCGAAGCGCTGGCGGCGGTGAAGGCCATCACCCTGCCGCCGCCGGATCTGGCCCCGGCGGAGACCGTTTCCGCCGCGGTGCTGGCGGCGCTGCCGGCGGCGGAAGGGCGCCCGGCGGTGGCGTATCGCCAGGCGGGGGACGGCTACATCCTGATGGAGTACGGCGACAATGTGCTCGATCTGGCGCTGCGGCTGCGCATTCATCTGCTGATGCAGTCGCTGCGTGAGGGGGCGATACCGGGCGTGGCGGAGCTGGCGCCGGGCGTGCGTTCGCTGCAGATCCGCTACGACAGCCGGCAGATTAGCCAGGCCGACCTGCTGCAGCGCCTGCTGGCGCGCGAACGGGCGCTGGGGGACGTCAGCCGCCTGAAGGTGCCGACGCGCACCGTGTGGCTGCCGATGGCGTTTGAGGATTCGGCCACGCTGGGGGCGGTGGATCGCTATCAACAGACGGTGCGCGCCTCGGCGCCCTGGCTGCCGAACAACGTCGATTTCATTCAGCGCATCAATGGCCTGAGCCGACGCGAGCAGGTGCGCGACATTCTGTTCGACGCCAGCTACCTGATCCTCGGGCTGGGCGACGTCTACCTCGGCGCGCCCTGCGCGGTGCCGCTCGATCCGCGCCATCGCCTGCTGAGCTCCAAATACAACCCGGCGCGCACCCACACCGCCGAAGGGACGGTCGGCATCGGCGGCATGTACATGTGCATCTACGGCATGGACTCGCCGGGCGGTTACCAGCTGGTGGGGCGCACGCTGCCGATCTGGAACAAGTTTCTCAAAAACCCGCAGTTCACCGCCGGTGAGCCCTGGCTGCTGCGCTTCTTCGATCAGGTGCGCTTCTACCCGGTCAGCGAGCGAGAGCTGGACGAGCAGCGCGAAGCGTTCCGTGAAGGGCGCATGCAGGTGCGCATCGAAGAGAGCGAGTTCGACTTCGCCGCCTACACCCGTTTCCTGGCCGACAACGCCGAGGCGATCGCCGACTTCCAGCATCGCCAGCAGCAGGCGTTCAGCGCCGAAGTGGCGCGCTGGCGCAGCGATGACGACGAGGCCGAGGCGCAGCTGTTGCCGCCGGAGGAAGAAGACGCCATCGACGGCGATCTGGTCAGCGCCGATCTGAACGGCAGCGTGTGGAAGATCCTGGTGGAACCGGGGCAGGTGGTGGCGGCCGGGCAGCCGCTGATCGTGGTCGAGGCGATGAAAATGGAGCTGGCGGTCACCGCGCCGCGCGCCGGGATCGTTAAACGCATCAGCTGCCGGCAGGGGCGGCCGGTCGGGCCGGGCGACGCCCTGCTGTGGCTGGAAAAGGCGGTCTGAACGGAGGAGCGATGATGCAAATCACCAACGGAGAGCACAAGGCGCGCCCGGAAGGGTTGGCGGAGCGCATTTATCTGCAGCTCAAGGCCGACATCTTCGAGTTTCGCCTGCTGCCGGGCGATCGCTTTAGCGAAAGCGACGTGGCGCAGCGCATGGCGGCCAGCCGCACGCCGGTGCGTCAGGCGCTGTTTCGGCTGGAGCGCGAAGGCTATGTCGAGGTGTTGTTTCGCAGCGGTTGGCAGGTGCGGCCGTTCGACTTCGCCTACTTCGAAGAGCTGTACGACCTGCGCATCGTGCTGGAGCAAGAGGCGGTGAAACGGCTGTGCGAACGCCCGGCCGGGGAAACGCCGGACGCGCTGGCGGCGCTGAGCCGTTTTTGGACCGAAGCGCCGCGCCTGGCGGACGGCAAGGCGGTGTCGCAGCACGATGAGCAGTTTCATCAGGCGTTGGTGGCCGCGGCGGGCAACGGCGAAATGGCGCGCATTCACCGCGAACTGACCGAAAAGATCCGCATCATTCGCCGGCTGGATTTCACCCAGCAGGCGCGGGTGGACGCCACCTACCGCGAGCACGCCGCCATTTTGCAGGCGATCCTGCAGCGGCAAAGCGGGGCGGCGCAAACGCTGCTCGGCGAGCACATCGCCGTCAGCAAGGCAGAAGTGCGAAAAATAACGCTGCACATGTTGCACCAGGCGCGGGCTCAGCAGCCTGCGCGCTCGGCGTAACGATTTTGATTTCATACACATCAGGAGTTTGAACTATGCAACGTCGTCGTTTTATCAAAGCTTTTGCGCTGTCCGCCGCCGCTGTCGGCCTGGGCCTGGCCTGGAGCGCGCAGGCCGCCGACACCATCAAGGTCGGCATTCTGAGTTCGCTCTCCGGCACCATGGCGATTTCCGAGACGCCGCTGAAGGATGTGGCGCTGATGACCATCGACGAGATCAACGCCAAAGGTGGGGTGCTCGGCAAAAAGCTGGAGCCGGTGGTGGTGGATCCGGCCTCCAACTGGCCGCTGTTCGCCGAAAAGGCGCGCCAGCTGCTGAGCCAGGACAAGGTGGCGGCGGTGTTTGGCTGCTGGACTTCGGTGTCGCGCAAGTCGGTGCTGCCGGTGTTTGAGGAGCTGAACGGCCTGCTGTTCTATCCGGTGCAATACGAAGGCGAAGAGATGTCGCCGAACGTGTTCTACACCGGCGCGGCGCCGAACCAGCAGGCGATCCCGGCGGTGGAATACCTGCTGAGCGAGGACGGCGGCGGCGCCAAGCGCTTCTTCCTGTTGGGCACCGATTACGTCTATCCGCGCACCACCAACAAGATCCTGCGCGCCTTCCTGCACAGCAAAGGCGTGCAGGACAAGGATATCGAAGAGGTCTATACGCCGTTCGGCTACAGCGATTACCAGACCATCGTCGCCAACATCAAGAAGTTCGCCGCCGGCGGCAACACCGCGGTGATCTCCACCATCAACGGCGATTCCAACGTGCCGTTCTACAAAGAACTCGCCAACCAGGGCGTCAAGGCCACCGACGTGCCGGTGATCGCCTTCTCGGTCGGCGAGGAAGAGCTGCGCGGCATCGACACCAAGCCGCTGGTGGGCAACCTGGCGGCCTGGAACTACTTCGAATCGCTGGATAACCCGACCAACAAACAGTTTGTCAGCCAGTGGAAAGCCTACGCCAAGGCGCACAATCTGCCGAATTACGCCACTGCGGTCACCAACGATCCGATGGAGGCCACCTACGTCGGCCTCCACATGTGGGCGCAGGCAGTGGAAAAGGCCGGCACCACCGACGTCGATAAGGTGCGCGCGGCGATGGCCGGGCAAACCTTCGCCGCGCCGTCGGGCTTCACGCTGACTATGGACAAGACCAATCACCACCTGCACAAGCCGGTGATGATCGGCGAGATCGAGGGCAACGGCCAGTTCAACGTGGTGTGGCAGACCGAAGCGCCGGTGCGCGCGCAGCCGTGGAGTCCGTATATCGCCGGCAACGACAAAAAACCGGATTACCCGGTGAAAGGCGGCAAGTAACGTCACTCAGCGCCGGCGCGGCTCGACGCGCGCCGGCCCAACAGAAGAGGCAGCTGATGCAATCTCCGTTTTTATCCTCTCTGCGCGCCGGGCTGTGGCTGTTGTGCGCCTGGCCCCTGCTGGCGCAGGCCGGGCCGGCCGATGAGTTCGCGGCGGCCACTCGCGCGCAGCAGGCTAAACTGCTGCAGGCGTGGGCGGCCGAGCCGGACGCCGCGCGCCTGCCGTTGCTGCAGGGGCTGCAGCAGGAAACCGTGGTGATCGACGGGGCGAAACGCGCCTTTATCCGCCAGGGCGACCGCTATCTGCCGCTTGAAGGTGAGGCGGCCCCGGTTGGCGAGCCGAAGAAGGTGTGGCTGAACAACCGGCTGCGCATTCTGATCGCCAACGCGTTGTCGGCGCAGCGGTTGGTTAGCGCGGACGCGGCGGTGCGGCTGCAGGCGGCGACCGCGCTGCAGCGCGAGGCGCAGGGCGAGCAGTTGCCGCTGTTGACCCGGCGGCTGGCGCAGGAGAAAGACCCGCAGGTACGCGACGCGCTGAGCATTGCGCTGGCGAACCTGCAATTGGCCGACGCCAGCCCGCAGGTGCGCTTCAATGCGGTGCGGCTGCTGGGGGAATCGGGCGAGCCGGAAACCCGCGCGCGGCTGCAAGCCTTGACCGACGCGGCCAATGAGCCGGACGCCGCGGTGCGCGCCGAGGCGCAGCGCAGCCTGCAGCGCGTGCAGCACCGCCTGATGATCGGCGATCTGCTCGGCCAGGCGTTCAGCGGCCTGTCGCTCGGTTCGATCCTGCTGCTGGCGGCGCTTGGCCTGGCGATCACCTACGGCCTGCTCGGCGTCATCAATATGGCGCACGGCGAAATGCTGATGCTCGGCGCCTATTCCGCCTATCTGGTGCAGGGGTTGTTTCAGCAATTTGCGCCGCAGTGGCTGGCGCTCTACCCGCTGGCGGCGCTGCCGGTGGCGTTCGCCATCACCGCCGGGATCGGTATGCTGCTGGAGCGCACGGTGATCCGCCACCTGTACGGCCGACCGCTGGAAACCCTGCTGGCCACCTGGGGCATCAGCCTGGTGCTGATCCAACTGGTGCGGGTGCTGTTCGGCGCGCAGAACGTCGAGGTCGCCAACCCGGCGTGGCTGTCGGGCGGCGTGCAGCTGTTGCCGAACCTGGTGTTGCCGTGGAACCGCATCGCGGTGATCGCGTTCGTGCTGCTGGTGCTGGCGTTGACCTGGCTGCTGCTGAACAAAACCCGGCTCGGCATGAACGTGCGCGCGGTGACGCAAAACCGCGCGATGGCGGCCTGCTGCGGCGTGCCCACCGGGCGGGTGGACATGCTGGCCTTCGGGTTGGGATCCGGCATCGCCGGACTTGGCGGGGTGGCGCTGTCGCAGTTGGGCAACGTCGGGCCGGAGCTGGGGCAAGGTTACATCATCGATTCGTTCCTGGTGGTGGTGCTCGGCGGCGTCGGCCAGCTGGCGGGGACGGTGGCGGCGGCCTTCGGCCTCGGCATCGTCAACAAGATCCTCGAGCCGCAGATCGGCGCCGTGTTGGGCAAGATCCTGATCCTGGTGCTGATCGTTCTGTTTATTCAAAAGCGTCCGCAGGGGCTGTTCGCCCTTAAGGGCAGGGTGATTGACTGATGAGCCAACCATTGACCGTAACCGGCGTGCAGAAAGCGCCCCGGCTGGCGTTGAGCATCGGCGGGCTGGCGTTGCTGGCGCTGCTGGTCATGCCGTTCATGACGTTGTTGCCGGCGGGTCATCCGCTGGCGGTGTCCACCTATACCCTGACGCTGGCGGGCAAGATCCTGTGCTACGCGGTGGTGGCGGTGGCGCTCGATCTGGTGTGGGGCTATGCCGGGCTGCTGTCGCTCGGCCACGGGCTGTTCTTCGCGCTCGGCGGCTACGCCATGGGCATGTACCTGATGCGGCAGGCGGCGGGAGACGGGCTGCCGGCGTTTATGGCGTTCCTCTCCTGGAACGAGCTGCCGTGGTTCTGGAGCGGCACCCAGCATTTCGCCTGGGCGCTGTGCCTGATCGTGCTGGTGCCGGGCCTGTTGGCTTTCCTGTTCGGCTACTTCGCCTTTCGCTCGAAAATCAAAGGGGTGTACTTCTCGATCATGACCCAGGCGCTGACCTATGCCGGCATGCTGCTGTTCTTTCGCAACGAGACCGGTTTCGGCGGCAATAACGGCTTTACCGGTTTCACCACGCTGCTCGGCTTTCCCATCACCGCCGCCGGCACGCGGGTGGCGCTGTTCCTGGCGACGGTGCTGCTGCTGGCCGCCAGCCTGGCCATCGGCTTTGCGCTGGCGCGCAGCAAGTTCGGCCGGGTGCTGACCGCGGTGCGCGATGCGGAAAACCGCCTGACCTTCTGCGGCTACGATCCGAAGGGCTTCAAGCTGTTCGTCTGGACGCTGTCGGCGGTGCTGTGCGGGCTGGCCGGCGCGCTCTATGTGCCGCAGGTCGGCATCATCAACCCCGGCGAAATGTCGCCGACCAACTCGATCGAGGCCGCCATTTGGGTCGCCCTCGGCGGGCGAGGCACCCTGGTGGGGCCGCTGCTCGGCGCCGGCATCGTCAACGGCGCCAAGAGCTGGTTCACCATGGCCATTCCCGAATACTGGCAGTTTTTCCTCGGCCTGATGTTTATCGTCGTCACGTTGTTTCTGCCCAAAGGGGTGATTGGCCTGCTGCGCCGGAGGAAAAGCTCATGAAGGCGATGCAAGTGACCGACGAACTGTTTACCCATCCGCTGCCGGCGGACAAATACCGGCAGCAAACCGATCCGGTGTTGCAGCTCGACAACGTCAACGTCAGCTTCGACGGTTTTCGCGCGCTGACCGATCTGTCGCTGCGCATTGGCGTCGGCGAACTGCGCTGCGTGATCGGCCCCAACGGCGCCGGCAAGACCACGCTGATGGATGTGATCACCGGCAAAACCCGGCCGGACAGCGGCAGGGTGTTTTACGACCAGACCGTCGATCTGACCCGGCTGGCGCCGATGCAGATCGCCCATGCCGGCATCGGCCGCAAGTTTCAAAAACCGACGGTGTTCGAGGCGCTGACGGTGTTCGAAAATCTGGAGATCGCGCAGAAAACCCGCAAGTCGGTATGGGCCTGCCTGCGCGCCCGTTTAAGCAGCGAACAGCGAGACCGCATCGACGAGATGCTGAAGACCCTGCGGCTGGGGCACGAGCGCCACCGGCCCGCCGGGCTGCTGTCCCACGGGCAGAAACAGTTTCTCGAGATCGGCATGCTGCTGGTGCAGGAACCGCACCTGCTGTTGCTCGACGAGCCGGCGGCCGGCATGACCGACGCTGAAACCGACTACACCGCCGAACTGTTCCGCGAGCTGGCGGGCAAGCATTCGCTGATGGTGGTGGAGCACGACATGGGGTTTGTGGAAACCATTGCCGATCGCGTGACGGTGCTGCATCAGGGACAGGTGCTGGCGGAAGGATCGCTGGCGCAGGTGCAGGCCGATGAACGGGTGATTGAGGTATATCTGGGGCGCTGAGGAGGCGTAATCATGCTGCAGGTAGAGGAATTGAATCAGTATTACGGCGGCAGCCACATTCTGCGCGGCCTGTCGTTCGAGGCGCGCATCGGCGAGGTGACCTGCCTGCTGGGGCGCAATGGCGTGGGCAAGACCACGCTGCTGAAATGCCTGATGGGGCTGATCCCGGCGCGCAGCGGCAGCGTCCGTTGGCGGGGCGAAACCATCACCGGTAAAAAGCCGCATCAGCGGGTGCAGGCGGGCATCGCCTATGTGCCGCAGGGGCGGGAGATTTTTCCGCGCCTGACGGTGGAGGAAAATCTGCTGATGGGGCTGGCGCGTTTTTCCGGCGCCGACGCGCGCGCGGTGCCGGATCCGATCTATGAACTGTTTCCGGTGCTGCGGCAAATGAAGGATCGGCGCGGCGGCGATCTTTCCGGCGGGCAGCAACAGCAGCTGGCGATCGGCCGGGCGCTGGCCTGCCGACCGCAGCTGTTGATCCTCGACGAACCGACGGAAGGGATCCAACCTTCGGTGATCAAGGAGATCGGCGCGGTGATCAAACAGCTGGCGGCGCGGGGCGATATGGCGATCCTGCTGGTGGAGCAGTTCTATGACTTCGCCGCCGACCTGGCGGACAGCTATCTGGTGATGTCGCGCGGCAGCATCGTGCAGCGCGGCGCCGGCAGCGCTATGGAACAGGACGGCGTCCGCGGGCTGGTCGCGATTTAACGTTGGGTCAGCTGAAAAAGGATTGGCTGAGCGGATCGCGGGAATGATGCAGCACTCTGATGATATTCACCTCCCGCCTGTGCTGTCGAGAATAAATCAGGTGGTTGGCGACGGGCAATACCCATAGGCCGGGGCCGATTGCATCGATGTTTTTGCCGAGTTGGTGGTGGCTAAGGTTATCGAAAGCCTGATGCAGGCGGCGCAGATAATCTTCGGCCACCTGCAAGCCAAAGTGCGCCAACCCGTAAAAATAGATCTCTTCCATATCGTCCAACGCTTTTGGACGAACGGTTACTCTCCTGCGCATCCTTTTGCTTTGCTCCGTATTCTTTCCATGAACACATCACGATCCCATTCGACGGCTTCGCCGCTGTTCTCTCCTTCGGCGATCAAGCGCCTAAGCTCTTCCAGTTTTGAGGCGGCGGTACGTTCGCGCAAAGTGCGCACGGATTCGCGGATGACTTCGCTGGGCGTTCGGTAATCGCCGCTGGCCACCAGGTCTTCGACGAAGCTACGCAGTTCGTCACCCAGATCTACCGTTAGTGTTCTGCCCATTGTTCCTCCTCACTTTCGGCTATGCTGCGTCATTGTAAGATTAGTTCTTACATTGTGCACGTCAAACTATCAGGATCTCAATAGCGCTCCCGTCATGAGGACGGGAGCCACCCGTTTATTCATTAAGGATAACCATGAACGAAATCACTGTGTCACGCCTCGGTTGCATCGTCCTGTCCCTGTTTCCGGCCCTGTGGGGGCTGTTCAGTCTGTTGAACAATACGGCGGATTTCGCCGGCACCGCGCGCAATGCGGTGGGGCCACTGCTCGCCATGCAGGATACTTATCAAACGCCGGGGCTGATGTGGCGCGCGATCAGCGCCGACTGGGCCTGCATGTTGGGGTTGGCGGTCATCACCGCGCTGGAAACGCTGGCCGGCCTATTCGCGGCGGCGGGCGTGGCGCTGATGATCGGGCGATTGAAAGGCCCTTACGCCGCCTTCGCCAAGGGCAAAGCCTGGGCGATGCTGGGGGCGCTTTGCGCGATAACGGTGTGGGGCGTCGGCTTTATGGTGGTCGCCGGCGACTGGTTTATGGCCTGGCAGGCCAAGAAGGATCCGCTGGCGGTGCAGCTGGGGGCGCTGATCTACCTGGCGCCCAATGCGTTTGCCTTGCTGTTCCTGATGCTGCAGCGGGAGCCGCGCTAAACGACGGCGGAGCGGGGCGCGGTTACAGCGCCTTGCTCATATACCAAATGCCTATCGAGCCCTGGGCGCTGGTGTAGCAGGTCTCGCCACAAATGCTCAATCCTTGACGCTGATAAAAACGTTGGGCGCGGGTGTTGCGTTGCAGCACTTCCAGCCACAGCGTTTTTTGCCGACGGTCGATAGCCCGCTGCTGCACCTGTTCGTACAGGCGCTGGCCATAGCCGTTGCCGGCATGGCCCGGCAGAAAATAGATTTTCTGCAGCTCTGCGCCGATGTGCTCGGTTGGTGCCAGCAGGCTGTCGAAGTTCACCCGCGCATAGCCGACGAGGGCGTCATCCTCATGGGCCAACAGCCAGCACACGTCGGGATCGCGCAGCGTCCGTTCCAGCGCGGAGACGGAAAAATCCTCCGCCAGAAAGGCCTCCAGCTCGTGCGGGTAGCGCCACAGCTCACCGAAGTGGGCGCGGTAGGTGCGGATGCCGATATCGCGCACTTGCGTTAAATCTTCCAGCAATGCCTGACGAACGGTGAACATCAGTGCCCCTTTGAGTAAGAAAAATTACAGCCGTTGTTCCAGATGGCGGTGAGGCACCATCGCCTGATGCAGAATGGCGAGAACGGTGATGCCGGCAGGGCGGTTGCGGTAGTAGATCCTATGGCTGGCGTAAGGAAAACTGCGTATCTCTTCGCCCAGATCGTGGAAGTGAGCTTTACCCGCTTCCGGCATATCTGCCAAATGATGCATGACCTCTCTCAACTGCTCAAGATAGCGGCGAGATTGCGCTTGGCCCCAGTGCTCGATGGTGAAATGACGAATAGCCAGCAGATCTTGTTGGGCCTGCGGGGTGAGGCGAAACGCGGGTATCTCAGTCTGTTTCATCGGTGAGCAGACGGTTGAAGAAGGCATCGCCGTCTACCGCCTTACCGGCGTCTTCCTCGGCGGTAGCCTGCGCGATTTTTTGCTGCAGTGCGCTTAATTTGAGATCTTCCAGCGCCTGGTAATCTTCTACAGACATGACGACGGCGACCGGTTTGCCGTTGCGATTGATTTGCACCGGTTCACGCTGCGCCTTGAGCAGCAAATCGCCGAATTGGGTTTTGGCCTCGTTCGCGGTGAGTGCGTACATTTAATCGCTCCAGTTAATTAAATCGTTCGATTTAACCATTATACGGCGCGATGAAAAAATCACCAATGCTATTCCGGCGGGCAGGTTTCGTTGGACAGATGCCGCGGTGTTTCACGGCGAAAACCCAGGCCGATGATGCGGCCGAACAGGCGCGGCAGCCAGCGGCTGTTGCCGACGCGGGCGATCAAGCGCGAGCCGCCCGCCGCGCGGCGTTCGCCCGGCTTGCGCTGGCTCATTTTGATCTGCAAAAACTGGATGGCGCGAGTGGGGAGTTCGCGCCGGCGCTGCACGCTCAGCAGATGCTTCAGCTGCAGACGATGCTGGCGCAGCGGCGGGATCAGGGCGTTGGCGGCGGCCACCGCGTCCTGAATCGCCAGGTTGACGCCCACGCCGCCGATCGGCGACATGGCGTGCGCGGCGTCGCCGATGCACAGCACTCCCGGTTTGGCCCAGCGATCCAGACGATCGATGCGAATGCTCAGCAGTTTGACCTGATCCCACTCGACGATCTCCTGCAGGCGATCGTCCTGGAACGGCGCCACCTCAGCGAGGTGCAGTAAAAATTTCTCCAGCCCGCTGTGGCGGATCGCATCGAAGCTGCCTTTGTCGATCGAGTAACCGCACTGCCAGTAGTCGCCGCGATCGATCATGATGAAGTTCTGTTTCGGCCCGGTGTGGCCCATCGACCAGGCCGGATCGCCCGGCTGCTTGCTGAGCTTCATCCACAATACGTCGCGCGGCGCGCCGAAGGATCGGCTGCTGAGCGCCGCCTGTTCGCGCACCACCGAGTTGCGGCCGTCGGTGCCGACCACCAACTGGCTGCGCACGCGGATCGGGCCTTCCGGCGTGTCGGCCAGCACGCCGCACACCTGGCCGCGGTCGTACAGCAGCTGGTGAACCTGCGTTGAGGTCAGCAGCCTGAAGTTGGGGAAGGCGGCGGCCTGCTGGGCCAAAAAGTTGAGGAACTCCCACTGCGGCATAAAGGCGATAAATTTGCAGCGCGTCGGCAGGCGGGTGAAATCCGCCAGCTTGATGTCGCGTCCGGCGACTTCGGCGTGCAGAGATTCCGCGCGCTGATGCGGCAGCGTCAGCAGTTCGTCGAGCAGGCCCAGTTGATGCATGACTTCCAGCGTCGACGGGTGAATGGTGTCACCGCGAAAATCGCGCAGGAAATCGGCGTGCTTCTCCAGCACCGTCACGTCGATCCCCGCCCGCGCCAGTAGATAGCCGAGCATCAGCCCGGCGGGGCCGCCTCCCACGATGCAGCAGGTGGTGGCGTAAGGTGTGATTGGTGATGACGACATGACGGTTGACCCCGGAGAACGGCCCGCATCCCGCGAGCCGCAAATGAATATGCAATATTGATAATGATTATCAATATCACATTGAGCTGTCAACCCGCGGCGCAGTGTGGTCAAAGGGAGCGGACAGAGGGGCGGAACCGGCGGGCAGGGTAAAACGGTATTGCATCGCGAGTATAAGGATTCTCCGGAAAGACATTGACCCGGAGCGCGTGACACGCCATCTTTATCAGTAAAATCGGTATTATTTTGATTGATGGTTCAGAAAATCAGGATGGTCAGCATGGGGCGGATAACGTTCGATCTCGAGGATTTGCGCAGCTTCGTCACCGGCGTCGAGCTGGGCAGCTTCGCCAAGGCGGCTGAACGGCTGGGGCGTTCGACGTCGGCGGTCAGCGCCCACCTGAAAAAACTGGAACAGCAGGTTGGCGCGCCGATCCTGCGCAAGGCCGGGCGCGGCATGGTGATGACCGAGACGGGGGAAACTCTGCTTGGCTACGCGCGCCGTCTGCTGGAGCTTAATGACGAAGCCGCCGCCGCGGTGCGTGGGCTGGATCTGCAGGGCACGGTGCGGTTGGGGCTGCAGGAGGATTTCGGCGAGACGTTTCTGCCGCAGGTGTTGGGCAGCTTCGCGCGCGCCAATCCAAAGGTGAGGATCGAGGCGCGCATCGCGCGTAATGCCGAGCTGATCGACTGGGTGCTGAAAGGCCAGCTGGATCTGTCGCTGGCGTGGGATGGCGGTCTGAGCACGCCGTTTCATCAGGCGCTGGGGCAGCGGCAGTTGCACTGGATCGCGTCGCCCGGCTTCGCGCTGACGCCCTGGCGAGAAGGGGATGAGCCGCTGCCGTTGGTGATGTTCGACGCACCCTGTCTGATGCGCAGCGCGGCGACGCAGGCGCTGGATCGCGCCGGCATACCCTGGCGCATCGCCTTTAGCAGCCGCAGCCTGAACGGCGTGTGGGCGGCGGTGAGCGCCGGGTTGGGCGTTACGGTGCGCACGGCGGCGGGCTTGCCGCCCGGCCTGTCGCCGCTGGCCCCCGATCTGCTGCCCGCTCTCGGCCAACTCGGCGTGGTGCTGCACCGCGCCGAGGATCAGCCTTCGGCCGCCGTGCAGCGGCTGGCGCAGATCGTGGTCGAGCGGATCGAAACTTAATCTTGGGCGATAGGCTGCTTGCCACTCAGCTGGCCCCATTCGCTCCAGGCGCCGTCATACAGCTTGACCTGCGGCGCGCCGAGCGACAGCAGGCCAAACGCCAGCACCGCCGCCGTCACGCCGGAGCCGCAGCTGGTGATGATTGGGCCGTTGATGTCCACCCCCTTGTCGCTGAAGGTTTGGCGCAGCGCCTCCAATGATTTGAAGCGGCCGTTTTCCAGCAGCTCGCCGTACGGAATGTTGATGCTGCCGGGAATATGGCCGCGATGCAGCCCGGGGCGCGGCTCTGGCGCTTCGGCATAAAAGCGCGGCGCGGCGCGCGCGTCGAGAATTTGCACCGGCGTGCCTAACGCTTGCTCCACTTGCCGCATATCCACCACCGCGTCGGCGTTGAACCGGGCGTTAAACGTCTGCGGGGCAGGCTGCGCCGGGCCGGTTTCCAACGCTTGCCCCAGCGCGGTCCAGCCGTTCAGCCCTTCATCCAGCACATAAACGCGCTCGGCGCCGAAATTGCGGAAAGTCCACCAGCCGCGCGGTGCGGAGAACTGGTTGCCCTCGTCGTAAATCACCAGGGTATCGCGCTCGCTGATGCCCAATTGGCCCGCCGCCGCGGCGAATTCCACCGCCGTCGGCAACATGTGCGGCAGCGCAGTGTTTTTGTCCGCCACGTCGTCGATATCAAAATAGACCGCGCCGGGGATATGGCCGCGTTCGAACTCGGCAAGCATGTCTTTTTTCGGCGTCAGCCCGACCGGCGACATCCGAACGTCGATCACCACCAGATTTTCATCGTTGATATGTTGCGCAAGCCATTGGGGAGTCACCAGAAACGGAGAGTTCATCGTCATTGTTCGCCTGTTGTGAAAACGGATTTTCACTATACACCAGGCCGCGCGGGGATGAAGTATGATGTTCAGTCAAAGGCGATGGGGCCGGGAGCGGAGAAATCATGACGGACGAGGCGTTTGGCGGAGCCAAGATCGCGCTGCTGTGCGACGGTCTCTTGCTGGTTTACCAACGGGACGACAAGCCGGGCATTCCGTGGCCCGGTCAGTGGGATCTGCCCGGCGGCGGGCGGGAAAACGGCGAAACGCCGCTGCAGTGTGTGCAGCGGGAAACGCGGGAAGAGTTCGGCGTGGCGATCGCCGAACACCAGGTTGTCTGGCGCCGGCGCTACGCCGGCATTTTGCCCGGCTCCCCGCCGACCTGGTTTATGGCCGGCGAGATCGCCCCGGCGCAGATCGCCGCCATTCGCTTCGGCGACGAAGGCCAGCGCTGGCGGATGATGCCGGTGGCGCAGTTTATTGAGCATCCGCAGGGCATCGAGCATCTGCGCCGCCGGGTGGCGGAGTATTGGCGGCGGCGCGGTTGATGACGGTATTTCAGCGCGTCGCCAGTTGATTGATCTGCGGCGGCTCCAGGATGCGCAAGGCCGTTTCCCGGCGCGCCACCGCCAGCATCGCCAGCCCGATTCGTTCGGTGCTGCTCACCTGCGCGGGAAACAGTCGCAATGCGCCGAGCCACAGCGGCTTGAACAGCCGATAAATCAGATCGTATGTGCGGACTTTGGAGCGAATGCCGTGCAGCGGCACAATGGCGCCGGGGCGGAACATCACCGCGTGGAACGGCAGCGCCAGCAGCGCGTTTTCGGTGGCGCCCTTGACCCTGGCCCACATGCTGCGGCCGCGTTCGCTGCTGTCGGTGCCGACGCCGGAAACGTAGAGGAAGACCATCGTCGGATTCAGCCTCGCCAGCGGGCGGGCGGCGGCCAGCGTCAGATCGTAAGTCACCGCGCGATATTCGGCTTCGCTCAGGCCGGCGGACGAAATCCCCAGGCAGAAGAAACAGGCGTCATAGCCGGCGAGCTGCGGCTCCAGCGCCGACAGATCACGCAGATCGGGCAGGGAGAGCTGGCGCAGCTTGGCGTGGCTCTGCGCCACCGGACGACGGCCGATGCTGAGCACCTCGCTGACGCGCGGATCGCGCAGGCATTCCCGCAACGCGCCCTGGCCCACCATGCCGCTGGCGCCGAAGATAATCACTTTCATGCTCTGTTCTCCCACTGGCCGGCGGTGCGCTGCATGCGCCAGCGGCTGGGCGTCAGCGCTTCCCACTGAATAAAGGCGCGGCTGAACGAATTCAGCTCTTCGAATCCCAGCACAAAGGCGATTTCCCCTGGCTCAAGATCGGTCTCCGCCAACAAGCGGCAGGCGGTGCGGTGGCGGGTTTTGTCCAACAACTGCTGGTAGCTGTAGCCGTGCCGTTGCAGACGGCGCTGCAGCGTGCGTGGGCTGAGATAGAGCTCCGCGGCCACGCTGTTGACGCTGGGGCGCTGGCCGCGCATGCTGCGGCCGAGGATCGTCATCACCTGTGTGGGCAAGTCTTGCTCGGCGCGCGCTTCGGCCAACTCGGCTTCCAGCTCCGGCAGCAGCAGCGCCAGCATGTCCTGGTCGTGGGTGATGAGCGGCTGCTGCATCAGCGCACGGTCAAATACCAGCACGTCCAGCGGCGCGTCGAATCTCACCGGGCAGCCGAAGTGGCGCAGCAGCGGTGAGTGGGGATCGCGACGGCGGGTCACTTCAAGCGCCTTGGGCTGCAGCGGTAAACCGGTGCCACGGCGGCACAGGGTGGTGATAGAGGCGAACATGGTGTCTATCAGCAATTCCGGCGTATGGTCCTCAATCATCGTCCAACGCGTATGCAGCCGAACGCTGTCGCCATCTTCCTCCAGCATCAGTTCTTCCGGGCACACCAACCGTTTGTAGCGCGCGACTTTACGCAGGGCCTCGCCCATCGTGGCGGAGTGCAGTGCGGCGACCGACGCGATATCGTAATGTTCCGGCGCGACGTCGCCGCCCAACCGCAGACCAAAGGCGGGATCGTCGCTCAGTTGGGCGAGGGCGCGCCAGACGGCGAAGAACTGGTGGGTGGTCAACCGCACTTTTACGCGCCGCTCGCTGAGCAGCCCGGCGGGCAAGCCGGCTAACTGACCGACCCGTTCGAGATCGACGCCTTGCGCCGCGAGGCGCACCGCCAACGCGTTGGAAACCGGAATTTGATCGCTGCTCATGGTTGTTGCCTGCCAGTGGTAAGAGAAGGCATTACTCTAAAACAGCCTGTCCGTGCGCCGATAATCCGATCGCGTCAAGATTTAATCCGATTGCGCCAAACTGTCGCTCGGCATCAGCGCCTGGATGGTGGCGCCGACCCGTTGTACCGCCTGTTCGATCTCCGTCGTCAGCGTCGGCGCATAGTTGATGCGCAGACAGTTGCGGTACTTGCCGGCGGCGGAAAAAATGCTGCCGACGGCGATTTGCACGCCTTGCTGTTCAAGATGGCGGTTCAGCCGCAGGGTGTCGAACGCCTCGTCCAGTTCGATCCACAGCATAAAACCGCCGCGCGGCCGGCTGACGCGGGTGCCGGCCGGGAAGTATTTCAGGATCAGATCGGTCATGCGGTCGCGGTTTTGCTGGTAGCGGGCGCGCATGCGCCGCAGGTGCTTCAGATAGTGCCCGCCGCGGATGAAGTCGGCGATCGCCAGCTGCGGCTGCGTGGCGGTGGCGCCGGAGCCGATGAACTTCATGTGCAGCACCCGCTCCAGATAACGGCCGGGCGCGATCCAGCCCACGCGCAGCCCCGGCGCCAGCGTTTTGGAAAACGAGCTGCACAGCAGCACGCGGCCATCTTCGTCGAACGATTTGATGGTGCGCGGCCGCGGGTAGTGATAGGCGATGTCGCCGTAAACGTCATCCTCGATGATCGCCGCGTCGTGGCGCTGCGCCAGCGTCAGCAGCCGCTGTTTATGGGCGTCGGGCATGATGTAGCCCAGTGGGTTGTTGCAGTTGGGCGTCAGCAGGACGGCCTTGACCGGCCACTGTTCCAGCGCCATCTCCAGTGCCGCCAGGCTCACGCCGGTCAGCGGATCGGTGGGGATTTCCAGCGCTTTGATGCCCAATCCCTTCAGCGTTTGCATGGTGCCGTGGAAACAGGGGGAATCGACCGCCACGATGTCGCCGGGTTGGCAAACGGCGCGCAGCCCGGCGGAGATCGCTTCCTGACAGCCGGTGGTGATCAGCAACTGATCGGCGCCGATTTGGCAGCCGGAATCCAGCAGCAGGCGAGCGATCTGTTCGCGCAGCGCGGTCACGCCCTGGATGCTGTCGTAATACAGGCTGCGCAAGTCGCCGTGACGGGCGGCGTTGCGCAGGGCGACGATCAGCGGTTTCATCGTCGGCTCGGCGATGTCCGGCATGCCGCGCCCCAGTTGGATCAGGCCCTCGCGCGGCCGGGTGCGCACCAGTTCCAGCACCTGTTCCCATTGCGAAATGTCCAC
This sequence comes from Serratia ureilytica, assembly GCF_017309605.1. NCBI lineage: Bacteria > Pseudomonadati > Pseudomonadota > Gammaproteobacteria > Enterobacterales > Yersiniaceae > Serratia > Serratia ureilytica. The sequence continues at coordinate 3,555,192 of NZ_CP071320.1, read as the reverse complement.
CGGCCGCTGCGTCGGCGCCGTCATGGCGGGCAGCTCGGCCTGCGTGCGCTGCGCATGCACGAAGTAGCCCGATTTCGGTCGCGCTTCCACCAGGCGCTGTTCTTCCAGCAGGCGGTAGGCTTGTTGCACCGTGCTGATGCTGACGCCGTGTTCCAGGCTCAGCGCGCGCACCGAAGGCAAGCGGTGGCCGACCGGATACAGCCCTTGCTGAATGCGTTGGCTGAGAATGGCGGCCAGCGTGGCGTAGCGTGTCATACAGATATCCCTCATCAGGAAAAGTAACCGAAAAACCGGTACAGATGCCTCAAAAGTAAACCATTCAGCGCATTTTGGTATGCAGCTGTATGAAAAAAATAACGCTAACGTGCATCTGTATTGTTTTTTGCCCGGCGCGCATCATCACAACAAGGCGAAAACATCAGGGGGAATAATAAGATGGCTCTGTTTGATGGCATGACGACGTGGCGACGGGGAGGCTGGTCACGCTGGCGTTGGTATTTGTTGCGTCGCAGAACGCGCAGAGAGTTACTGCTGCTGAACGACAGGCAACTGGCGGATATCGGCCTGACGCGGGCGGATGCCTGGCGGGAAGGGTATAAACCGTTCTGGAGAGAATAAGGAAAGCGGATGCTGAAATTATTGGGCAAAGCCTCATCGATCAACGTGCGCAAGGTGCTGTGGACCAGCCATGAGCTGGGGCTGACGCTGGAACGGGAAGACTGGGGCAGCGGCTTTCGCTCCACGCAGGAACCCGAGTTTTTGGCGCTCAATCCCAACGGCCTGGTGCCGGTGCTGATCGACGGCGCACGGGTGCTGTGGGAATCGAACACCATTTGCCGCTATCTGGCGGGGCGGGAAGGGCGCCGCGATCTGCTGCCGCAGGAACCCGGCGCGCGCGCGGCGGTGGAGATGTGGATGGACTGGCAGGCCACCGATCTGAACGGCGCCTGGCGCTATGTGTTCATGTCGCGCGTGCGCGGGCATGCGGATTACCAGGATGCCGCCAGCCTGGCCGCCGCCGAGCGCGAGTGGAATCGGCTGATGGGCTTGCTGGATGCGCATTTGGCGCAGCACGGCCCTTACGCCGCCGGCGCTGCCTTCACGCTGGCGGACGTAGTGCTGGGGCTGTCGCTCAACCGCTGGCTGATGACGCCGTTCGAGCGGCCGGAGTATGCGGGGCTGGCGGCCTATCAGCAGCGCCTGCTGCAACGCCCTGGCTACGTTCAGCACGGTGCCAACGGTTTACCGTAATATGAAATAAATGATTCATTTTACCTTATCCGGATACGGCAACGCCGCGTTCGGATTTTCCTTTTTGCATCATCCTGTCAACGTTTCATGAACGACATCACGAATCCGAACTTTCTTTTTTCGTGCGCTTGTTATTGAAATTTATATTCCATATAAAACCGTTATCAGCTGGCGCGTTTCACTCAGGGCGCCGGGTTTCAGGCAAGATTTCGGTCACGGGAGAGGATGATGAAACAGGTACGCGTTGGATTAATCGGCACCGGCTATATCGGGCGTTGTCACGCTATCGCTTATGCGCAGGCCCCCACGGTCTTTCCCCTTAAAGGGGATCTGGTGCTGGAGATGTTGGCGGAGGTGACGCCCGAGCTGGCGGCGCAACGCGCGGCCGAGTTCGGCTTTGCGCGTTCGACCGGCGACTGGCGGCAGCTGGTGGCCGATCCGGCGATCGACGTGGTGGACATCTGCGCCCCCAACTTCTTGCACAAAGAGATGGCGCTGGCGGCGATCCGCCACGGCAAGCACGTGTATTCGGAAAAACCGCTGGCGCTGGACGCCGCCGACGCGGCGGAGATGGTGCAGGCCGCCCGCGCCAAGGGGGTGAAAACGCTGGTGGGTTTCAACTACATGAAAAACCCCACCAGCCAGCTGGCGCGCGAGATCATCGCCAACGGCGAAATCGGCGAGGTGGTGCATTTTTACGGCACCCACAATGAGGATTACCTGGCCGACCCGCGCACGCCGATCGACTGGCACTGCCGCCGCGCCAGCGCCGGGCTGGGCGCGTTGGGGGATCTGGCGGCGCACATCGTCAATATGGCGCACTACCTGGTGGGCGATATCGTGGCGGTCTCTGGCGATATGCAGACCGTGATCAAACAGCGGCCGGATCCGCAAGACCCGTCGCGTATGCATCCGGTGGAAAACGAAGATCAGGCCAGTGCGCTGCTGCGTTTCGCCGGCGGGGCGATGGGCACTATCGAAACGTCGCGCATCGCCTGCGGGCGCAAGATGGGGCTGACCTATGTGGTTACCGGCACCAAAGGCACGCTGAGTTATACCCAGGAACGGATGGCCGAACTGAAGCTGTATCGGCACGATGAACCGGCGGAGCGGCAGGGGTTCAAGACGTTGCTGGTGGGGCCGAAGCACCCGGACTATGCGGCGTTTTGCATCAGCGCTGGGCACGGCATTGGTTTTAACGATCAGAAGACGGTGGAGATCCGCGATCTGGTCAACGGCATCGCCGCGGGCGATCGCATGTGGCCGGACTTTGAAGAGGGCTGGAAGGTGTCGTGCGTGCTGGACGCGATAGCCGCCTCCGCCGAGCAGCGGCGCTGGCTGGAGATCAACCGCGATTGAAAAGGAAATGGCGCTCTCCGCGGACAGCGCCATTAATTTATTATGTTGTTAGCTTAATAGCTTATTAAATTAATTTTATAATAAGTTACTGGCTTGATAACTTAGAACGAGAAACACGAACAGCCGAACGCGCCCCAGAAGGCATTCTCGTCCGACACCGGGATGCTGGAGCGGCGCGCGATGTCATGCTGGTGCGCGTGCACGCCGCACGGGCCGCAGCATTGGTGCGCCTGGCTCACTACCCCGACGCGGGCCGCCGCCGACGGCGGCGCGGAGCGGTAATGGCCCGGCACCTGGGTGACCGGCGACCACTCCGGCAGCACCGGCAGCGGCGGCGGCGCCAGCGGCGAGAAGCTGCCGGCGGCGTAGACCACCTTGCCGTCCACCACCGTCATTACCGACTCGATGCCTTTGATCTGCTCTTCCGGCACGCTGAAGTAGTCCTGCGACAGCACCGCCAAATCCGCCAGTTGGCCGACCTTGATCTGGCCTTTCTTGCCCTGTTCGGTGGAGAACCAGGCGCTGCCCTGGGTCCACAGCATCAGCGCCGTTTCGCGATCCAGCCGGGCGCTGTCGTCGTACATCGCCATGCCGCCGACGGTGCGGCCGGAGACCAGCCAGTACAGCGCCGTCCACGGGTTGTAGCTGGCGACGCGGGTGGCGTCGGTGCCCAGCCCGACCGGCAGCTCGGCCGCCAACATTTTCGCTACCGGCGGCGTATGTTTGGTGGCTTCGATGCCGTAGCGGTCGGCGAAATATTCCCCCTGGAACGCCATGCGGTGCTGGACCGCAATGCCGCCGCCCAGCGCCTTGACGCGCTCGATATTGCGTTCGGTAATGGTTTCGGCGTGGTCGAACAGCCAGTGCAGGCCGTTGAACGGAATATCGCGGTTCACCTTCTCGAACACGTCCAGCATGCGGCTGATGGATTCGTCATAGGTGGCGTGCAGGCGGAACGGCCAGCGGTGCTCAACCAGATGGCGCACCACCCGCTCCAGCTCGTCTTCGGTGCCCGGCGGCAGATCCGGGCGCGGCTGCAGGAAGTCTTCGAAGTCGGCGGCGGAAAACACCAGCATCTCGCCGGCGCCGTTGTGGCGATAGAAGTCGGTGCCCTGGCCCGGCTTGAGCATGTCGGTCCACAGCTCGAAGTCTTCCAGTTCCTGCTTCGGCCGCTGGGTGAACAGGTTATAGGCGATGCGGATGGTCAGCTGCTTTTTCTCGTGCAGCTCGGCGATCACCTGATAATCCTCCGGGTAGTTCTGGAAACCGCCGCCGGCGTCGATGGCGCTGGTGAGGCCGAGGCGGTTCAGCTCACGCATAAACTGGCGGGTGGAGTTGACCTGCTGTTCCAGCGGCAGCTTCGGCCCTTTCGCCAGCGTGGCGTACAGGATCATGGCGTTGGGTTTGGCGATCAGCATGCCGGTCGGGTTGCCGTTGGCGTCGCGCTGGATCTCGCCGCCCGGCGGGTTCGGCGTGTCTTTGGTGTAGCCGACTACCTTCAGCGCCGCGCGGTTGAGCAGCGCGCGATCGTATAAATGCAGAATAAATACCGGCGTGTCCGGCGCCGCCTGGTTGATTTCGTCCAGCGTCGGCATGCGGCGTTCGGCAAACTGGAACTCGGTCCAGCCGCCGACCACCCGCACCCATTGCGGGCTCGGCGTGCGCAGCGCCTGCTCTTTCAACATGCGCAGCGCGTCGGCCAGCGAAGGCACGCCTTCCCAGCGCAGCTCCAGGTTGTAGTTCAGGCCGCCGCGGATCAGGTGCAGGTGCGAGTCGTTCAGGCCCGGAATGGCGGTGTGGCCGTGCAGATCGATCACCTGGGTTTCCGGCCCGGCGTGTTGCATGACTTCGGCTTCGCTGCCGACCGCCAGAAACTTGCCGTCGCGAATGGCGACCGCCTGCGCAGTGAGGTTTTGGCGGTCAACGGTGTGAAATTTGCCGTTGGTGAGGATCAATGAAGCGTGGTGGTTCATAACATTCTCCCGGCGAACCGCCTAGCGGCGGATCAGCCATTGATGAAAAACGCGAGTCACGATGGGCATCCACAGGTACACCACCAGGGCGACCACGGTGGCGTCATTGAGAAAATGGCCGAGCAGCGTGCCGTTCAACTGCGGCAGCGCCAGCCCCCAAAACCAGGGCACCAGATTGGTGGAAGGGAAGATCACCAGCAGGGTGATGATGAACTGCTTCCACTGGGGCGGTTGGCGCACGCCGGGGTTGGGCGGGGTAAACCAGAACTCCGCGCCGGGGCGGATCTCGATATGGTCATTCTCCAGCAACAGCGGAGTGACTTCTTCGATGTATTGCTTGCGCAGCGGCGAGTTGAGCCAGCGGTAGAGATTATCGACATTGTCGAAGCGGACCAGCACCGTATAGGCCTGTTCGCTGTCGGATGGGCGGATGACGTTGACGCCCAGATGGCCGGTGAAGCCCGCGGCGTCCGGCATGATGCGGTTCAGCCAGGCCTCATAGGCCTGCTCGTTCCCCGGCGCCAAACGGTGGGTGATCACCAGCGTGACATGCTGCGGATGGGCCATAAAACCGACTCCTGAAAATACCCCGGCGCGGGGCCGGGGCAGGGGGAATTATTTCACCGTGCGGGCCGGTGCGTGGTGCACCATGGTGTAAGCGTAGTCGACGCCCATGCCGTACGCGCCGCTGTGTTCGCGCACCAGCGCCATCACCGCGTCGTAGGTGTCTTTGCGCGCCCAGTCGCGTTGGTACTCCAGCAGCACCTGCTGCCAGGTCACCGGTACGGCGCCGGCCTGCACCATGCGATCGATCGAGCGCTCGTGCGCATCGACGGAGGTGCCGCCGGAGGTGTCGGTCACCACATACACTTCATAGCCGGCTTCCAGCGCCATCAGCGCCGGGAAGGTCAGGCACACTTCGGTCCACAGCGCGGAGATCACCAGCTTTTTGCGGCCGGTGGCTTCCACGGCTTTGACGAAGGCCGCGTCTTCCCAGGAGTTCATCGAGGTGCGTTCAATCGGGGTGATTTCAGGGTGTACCGCCAGCAGCTCCGGCCAGATATAGCCGCTGAAGCTTTCGGTTTCGACCGAGGTGAAAAGGGTAGGAACGTTGAAAATCTTGCCTGCCTTCGCCAAACCAACAACGTTGTTTTTCAGTTGCTGACGATCAATATTAGCCACGCCGAAGGCCATTTGCGGTTGATGATCGATAAAAATCAGTACGGAGTTGTCTTTATCAAGCAGTTGAAACTTGGACATAATTTACCTTCCCAGTGATATTTCGGTTGAACATCTGATGAGTGTAACGCCGATAAAACCCATGGTAGGCAGAGGGCGATTTCAAAGATACCGCAGAATTTTTGCCGACTTGTTGAGTTTTTTTATACACGGGAGAAAACATGAGATTAAACCTGGAAGCGCTGCTGATTTTGGATGCGCTGGACCGGCACGGATCTTTCGCCGCCGCGGCCGCCGCACTGTTTAAAACCCCTTCGGCACTGAGCTATATGGTGCAAAAGCTCGAGAACGATCTCGACATCACCCTGCTCGATCGCTCCGGCCATCGGGCGAAGTTCACCGATACCGGCAAGCTGATGCTGGAAAAAGGGCGGGTGCTGCTGCGCGCGGCGCAGGATCTGGAACAGCAGGCGCGCTATGTCGAAAACGGCTGGGAAAGCGAGATCACGCTCGGGATCGACGCCTCCTTCCCGTTTGCCCGCCTGTTGCCGCTGATAGAAGAGTTCTACCGGCAGCATCACCATACCCGGCTGCGCTTCAGCCACGAGGTGCTGGCCGGCTCCTGGGAGTCGCTGGTTTACGGCTGCGCCGACATTATTATCGGCGCCATCTGCGAGCCGCCGTCGCGGGTGGGCTATGCGTTCAGCCGCCTGGGGCAGCTGGATTACGTGTTCGCCGTCGCGCCGCAGCATCCGCTGGCCGCGCTGCCGGAACCGTTGCCGAAGGATGAGATCCGTCAGCACCGGGCGGTGGTGGTGCGCGATACCTCGCGCGTCAACGCGCCGCAGAGCCTGAACCTGCTGGAAGAGCAAGACACGCTGACGGTCTTCGGCTTCGACGCCAAACTGCAGGCGCAGTTGGCCGGGCTGGGCTGCGGCTATCTGCCGCGCGCCTTGGCGGAACCTTACCTGAACAGCGGCGAACTGGTGGCGAAACGCGTCGAATCGGAACGTTGCAGCGACATCGCCTACTTCGGCTGGCGGGAAAGCGCCAGCGGCCTGGCGGCCAAGTGGTGGCGCGAGCGGCTGCAGCGTTACGCAGATGACGGTGAGGCTTACCCAGCGGCGCAGTAAGGGCGCTCGATAAAGATTAATCCCCAATAAGGACATAGGGAATGAAAAAGACACTAAGCCTGTTGGCGCTGTTACTGTTGAGCGGCTGCGGCGCGGGCGCCGGGCGTCAGGCCGGCACCCCCTTGCCGTCGCCGCAGACCGAGGCGCCGGTTGCGGCGCCGCTCAGCTATCCGGTGCGGGTGCATAACGCGGTGAGCCGCGAGCTGCGTTTGCCGGAGCATGCGCGCGGCCAACGCTGCACCATCAGCATCCGTCTGCGGCCGGACGGGAAACTGGCGAGCAGCAAGATCGTAAGAGGCGATGCGCCCCTGTGCGCGGCGGCCAACGCGGCGGTGCAGCGCGCGCAGTTTCCGCCGATGGCCAGCGCCACTGAATACGCGTTGTTCAACGCCGTGGTGCTCGATTTCGTTCCCTGAAGGGATGTGACCGACGGGCTGCCTGCGCGGCTAATGCTTGTCAGTTAGCGTTTTTTGAAGTACTCGTGATGTTTTCGGTCGATAAATGAGAGGTGCATCATGAGGCTCCTGCGCCTCGACCGAGCCAGGGGCCGCGCCTTCGGCCCCTCCAATTGCCGTTCATATTGGCCGCAAATAAATGCGGGACATTTACGGCAATTCAGGCTACACAAAACACACAAAGATGGGATAAAAAATGCCAGTCAGGTTTAACTGACTGATATCACCGCCTGCGCGGCCCGTTTTTTCGCTTTGACGCGTACGCAACCCGCTGAATTTTCACTTAGCTTTGCCATTTTCGTTATTTTGAACGTCACTGCGGCTCACGGATACTGGGGGAAAATCCCCAACCGCGAGCCGCAGCATGCCCCACGCCCACTATTTGCACCCCGAACAACGCGACCGGATCCGGCGGCTTTATCAGCGTTGGCACTGGCGGCTAGAACTGCCCACCTGGGGGATCATGGCGGCGGTGTACGGCGGCTGGTTTGGCGTGGCGCATTATTGGCAGGCGCTGGGCCCGTGGCTTGGCACGCCGCTGCTGATCCTGCTGACCACCGGGTATATGTCGCTGCAGCATGAGCTGATCCACGGCCATCCGACGCGCCGGCCGCGCGTCAATCAGCTGTTCGGCCTGTTGCCGCTGGCGGTGTGGTATCCCTACGGGCTGTATCGCGATTCGCATCTGCGCCACCATCGCAATGAACACCTGACCGATCCGCACGAAGATCCCGAAAGCTACTACTTCAGCGCCGCGCAGTGGCGGCGTTATCCCCGCCTGTTGCCGCTGCTGGCCGCCGTGCGCAATACGCTGATCGGCCGGGTGCTCCTCGGCCCGGCGCTGGATATCGCCGCGACCCTGGCCGGGGCGGTGAAAGCGCTCGCCGGAGGGGAGTGGCGCGCCTGGGCGAGGTGGTTGGTGCACCTGTCGCTGTTGGCGGTGCTGCTGCACTGGCTGCAGATGCAGGGTATCGGTACGGCGTTTTATCTGTTGGCCATCAGCTACCCGGCGCTGGCGCTGACCAAGGTGAGATCGTTTTTTGAGCATCGCGCCGTGGACGCACCGCAGGCACGTTCTATTATTAATGAGGCGGGCTGGCCGTGGCGGCTGTTGTTTCTCAATCTGAACTACCATTTAGTGCATCACGATCTGCCCGGCCTGCCCTGGTATGGTTTGCGCGAAGTCTATCTGGCGGAACGCGAAGCGTATCAGCGCCGCAGCCAGGGATTTGTCGCGCAAGGCTACGGCGAGTGGCTGCGCGATTACGCGCTGACGCCGATCGACGTCTGCGTGCATCCGCTGAGCGCCGGCGAACGGCGGGAGGAACGCGGTGCCCGGCCGAAGAAAAACTTTATTGCGCGCTGGAAGCGCGTTTCTCAGGATTTTCCAACCGAACTGGCCCATGAGCCGGAAAACATATAACCAGAGGAAAAGTATGGCAATCACCTTATCACGCGGACGTTCCTTTGCCATCGCGCTGGCTCTGCTGGCCACCGGCGGCCTGGCGCAGGCGGCCGACTCGGTACGCGTCGGCTCCAAGATCGATACCGAAGGTTCGCTGCTCGGCAACCTCATCGTGCAGGTGCTGGAAGCCAACGGCATCAAAACCACCAACAAACTGCAGCTCGGCACTACCAAGGTACTGCGCGGCGCCATTACCTCCGGTGAGATCGACATTTACCCGGAGTACACCGGCAACGGCGCGTTTTTCTTCTCCGATGAGAAAGATCCGGCATGGAAGAACGCCCAGGCTGGCTTCGAGAAGGTGAAGCAGCTCGACTACGACAAAAACAAAATCGTCTGGTTGGACGCGGCGCCAGCCAACAATACCTGGACTATCGCCATTCGGCAGGACGTGGCGGACGCCAACCATCTCAAAACGCTGGCGGATCTCGGCAAGTGGATCAACGGCGGGGGCAAGTTCAAGCTGGCGGCCTCGGCGGAGTTTATCGGGCGGCCGGATGCGCTGCCGGCGTTCCAGAACGCCTACGGTTTCAAGCTGAATCAGGATCAGCTGCTGTCATTGGCCGGCGGCGACACGGCGGTGACCATCAAGGCGGCGGCGGAGCAGACCTCCGGCGTCAACGCGGCGATGGCCTACGGCACCGATGGCCCGGTGGCGGCGCTGGGGTTGCAAACGCTGGCGGACCCGAAAGGCGTACAACCCATCTACGCGCCGGCGCCGATCGTGCGCGAAGCGGCGCTGAAAGCGCACGCCAATCTGCCTGAACTGCTGAAACCGGTGTTCGCCTCGCTGGACGGGCCGACGCTGCAAAAGCTCAACGCGCAGATCGCAGTGGAAGGCCAGGACGCCAAACAGGTGGCGGCCGCTTACCTGAAAGAGAAAGGATTTGTTAAGGGATAACGCCGAGGTGCCCCCTCTTGCTACGGGAGAGGGGGAAAACCGATGGCGCCGGAGAGTTTCTTTGACTATTGCCGTAAAACATCGCGTGTTGTTAACGCTGTTCGTGCTGTTGCTGCTGGCCGCCTTCGGCCTGCCGTTCCTCAGTTATGCCCCCAATCGTCTGCTGTCGGGTAAAAGCCTGTCCTTATTCTCCCTGCTGCACGGCCCGGCGCTGTGGCTGCTGTTGCCGCTGGCGGCGTTGGCGATCCTCAGCCTGTTGCCGCCGACGCGGGGGCGTGCGCTGTTGACGGCGCTGGCCGCCTGCGGGGTGCTGACGCTGGTCTTTTGGATCGGCGGACAGGCCGCCGAACGCCTGGCGCAGGAGGGATCGCGCCTGGCGCGCACCTCTTGGGGCAGCGGTGCCTGGCTGACGATGGCGCTGAGCCTGCTGATCGCCGCCGACGCCATGACGCGCCTCACCGCGTCGCACCTGCGGCGAATGCTCGGCAACGCGCTGGTGCTGGTGCCGCCGGCGCTGCTGCTGTTCGGCCATCAGCTCGATCAGCTGTCGCTGCTGAAGGAGTACCACAATCGCCAGGAGGTGTTTGACGCCGCGCTGCTGCAGCACCTGACCATTCTGCTGGCGACGATGGCGCCGGCGCTGGCGATCGGCGTGCCGCTCGGGGTGCTGTGTTTTCGCTCCGAGCGCTGGCAGAGGCCGATCTTTTCCGCGCTGAACATTATCCAGACCGTGCCTTCCATCGCGCTGTTCGGCCTGCTGATCGCGCCGCTGGCGGGGCTGGCGGCGGCGGTGCCCTGGCTGGCGGAACACGGCGTCAGCGGCATCGGCATGGCGCCGGCGATCGTGGCGCTGGTGCTGTACGCGCTGTTGCCGCTGGTGCGCAGCGTGGTGGCGGGGCTGCAGAGCGTGCCGGCCGGGGTGATTGAATCCGCCACCGGCATGGGGCTGACGCGCGGGCAGATCTTCCTGCGCGTGCAACTGCCGTTGGCGTTGCCGCTGTTCCTGACCGGCGTGCGCATCCTGGCGGTGCAAACCGTCGGCATGGCGGTGGTGGCGGCGCTGATCGGCGCTGGCGGCTTTGGCGCCATCGTGTTTCAGGGGCTGCTCAGCAGCGCGCTGGATCTGGTTCTGCTGGGGGTGATCCCGGTGGTCATGATGGCGGTCATCGTCGATTCGCTGTTTAAATTTTGGGTTTCAATCCTGGACGTATCGCGCCGATGATTCACTTTGAGCAAGTCAGCAAAATTTTTCAGGGCAAGCCGGCGGTGGACGATCTCACGCTGCACATCGCCGAGGGCGAATTCACCGTGTTGATCGGCACCTCAGGTTCCGGCAAGTCCACGACATTAAAAATGATCAACCGCCTGATCGAACACGATCGGGGCAAGATTCTCTTTGCCGGCGAAGAGATCCAGTCGTTTAAACCGCAGGATCTGCGGCGGCGCATGGGTTATGCGATCCAATCGATCGGCCTGTTTCCACATTGGACGGTGGAGGAGAACATCGCCACCGTGCCGCAGCTGCTGAAATGGCCGCGCGCGCGCATTCGCGATCGGGTTACCGAGTTGCTGGAGCTGCTGCACCTGGAACCGGAGCTGTTTCGTCGCCGCTACCCGCACCAGCTTTCCGGCGGGCAGCAGCAGCGGGTCGGAGTGGCGCGCGCGCTCGCCGCCGATCCCGAGGTGTTGTTGATGGACGAACCGTTCGGCGCGTTGGATCCGGTCACCCGCGCGGCGCTGCAGGCGGAGATCGCCCGCATTCATCAGATCTCGGGCCGTACCATTGTGCTGGTGACGCACGACATCGACGAGGCGTTGAGCCTGGCGGATCGTCTGGTGCTGCTCGATCAGGGGCGGGTGGTGCAACAGGGCACGCCGCTGACGCTGTTGACCGCCCCGGCCAACGACTTCGTGCGTGACTTCTTCGGGCGCAGCGATCGCGGCATCAAGCTGCTGTCGCTGGGGACGGTGGCGGAGCGGGTGCGGCCCGGTGTCGCCGGGGGCGAACCGATCGCCGCTGCCATGAGCCTGCGCGAGGCGCTGTCGGTGTTCGTGGCGCGCGGCAGCGACTGCCTGCCGGTGGTGGATGAACGGGGCGAAGCGTTGGGGGTTCTGCACTTCCACGATCTGATCGCCGGGCAGGCGCTGTCATGAGCGGGCGTCTCTGGCGCCTGCTGCGCGATCCGCTGCCCTGGACGCTGGCGCTGCTGTTGGCGCTGGTGTTCGGTATGGATCATCTGCGCGGTCTGTTTGCCGCCTGGTTCCCCGATCTGGACCGGCCCATTTATCAGCAGGACAGCTTTATCGCGCTGGTGGGGGCGCACCTGTCGCTGGTGGCGATCTCCAGCCTGATTGCGGTGGCTCTCGGCGTGGCGGCGGGCGTCGCCGTGACCCGACGCGGCGGCCGGGAGTTTCGTTCGCTGCTGGAAACGGTGGTGGCGGTGGGGCAGACCTTCCCGCCGGTGGCGGTGTTGGCGGTGGCGGTGCCGGTGATGGGCTTCAGCGAGCAGCCGGCGATCATCGCGCTGGTGCTGTACGGCTTGCTGCCGATCCTGCAGGGCACGCTGGCGGGCATCGAATCGGTGCCGCCCGCCACGCGCGAGATCGCCCGCGGCGTGGGGATGAGCGCCTGGCAAATACTGTGGCGGGTTGAACTGCCGCTGGCGGCGCCGGTGATTGTCGCCGGGATCCGCACGTCGGTGATCATCAACATCGGCACGGCGGCCATCGCTTCCACCGTCGGTACCAAAACGCTCGGTTCGCCGATCATCATCGGCCTAACCGGGTTTAACACCGCCTATGTGATCCAGGGCGCGGCGGTTGTGGCGTTGTTGGCTATTATCACCGATATGCTGTTCGAACGTTGGGTGCGTTATCTCACCGCCTGGCGTCAGCAGACGCTGGCGGCCACTCCGGCGGGGTAAGGGGGAAATGATGCAGGTGTCTCTACCGATGTACGGCGTTGGCCGGGAGCAGGCCGACGCTTTCTGGCAGGTCTTGCGCGGCAAGCTGCTGCGGCTGGGGCTGCCGGCGGCGCCGGAACGGCTCAGTTGGCCGGACGATTTGGCGCAGCATTGGCGGCGCGAGGATCTCTTGCTCAGCCAAACCTGTGGTTATCCGTTGGTCAGCAGCCTGCCGCAGGTGCAGCTGATCGGAACCTATCATTATCGGGTGGAAGGGTGCGACGGGCCAAATTACCGCAGCTGGCTGGTGGTGCGTGCAGGCGACTCCGGCGAACGGCTGGCGGATTTTCGCGGCCGGACGGTGGCGTATAACAGCACCGATTCCCAGTCCGGCTACAACGGCTTGCGCGCGCTAATCGCGCCGCTGGCGCAGGACGGGAAATTCTTCGGTGCGGCTATTGCCTCCGGGGCGCATTATCAGTCGCTGAAACTGATCCGCAGCGGGCAGGCGGATATCGCCGCCATCGATTCCATCAGCATGGAACTGCTGCGCCGCGCGCAGCCGCAGGCGCTGGAGGGGCTGAAAATCATTGGCCGCACGGCGGCGGTGCCGGGTTTGCCGCTGATCACCGCAGCGGGCACGCCGCCGGAACAGGTGGACATCCTGCGCGCCGGCGCCCGAGCGATGCTGGATGAGGCGGTCAGCGACCGTCTGCTGATCGGCGATTTCAGCCTGGTGCCGCGCTCGGCTTACCAGATTATCACCGTGCTGGAGCAACAGGCCGCCGCACAGGGCGTAACGGCGCTCTAGCCGCCGTTACAGCAGGCCGCCGCCGTCGATGTCGATCACGCTGCCGGTGACGAAACCGTTCTCCATCGCCAGCAGGTAACCCGCCGCGACGTCGGCCGCCTGGCCGATCCGGCCGACCGGCAGGCTGTCGCTCACGCGTTCGAACAGCGCCTGACGCTGCGCGGCGCTCATGCCGTCGTAGGCTTCGGTGGCGGTGATGCCGGGGCTGACCACGTTCACCCGCCGCGGCGCCAGTTCCTTCGCCAGCTGTTTACCGACCGCTTCCAGCGCGGCATTGATGCCGGTTTTGATCAACTGACCGCCGAGGTATTTGCGCGACAGCTGGCCGGAGGTCAGGGTGATGGAGCCCTGCGGCGCCAGCGTCGGCAGCGCGGCCTGCACCGCGCGCAAGCTGCCCCAGAATTTGACGTTGAAGTCGGCCTGCGCCTGCTCAAAAGCAGTCTCCGCCAGCGGTTTCGCCTGCACCAGCGGCCCGGCGGTGATCACCAGATGGTCGAAAGCGCCGACGGCGGCAAACAGCGCATGCAGCGACGCTTCATCGGTCAGATCGGCCTGCATCAGATGCAGCGCGTCGTTTTTCTCCCCGGCGTGGGGAAGGCGGCGCGAAGCCAGCACCACTTCAGCGCCGCGCGCCGCCGCCGCGTAGGCCACCGCGGCGCCAATGCCGCTGGTGCCGCCCAGGATCACCAGCTTTTGTCGTTTCAGGGGGGAGTCAGGAATTGTCATGTTAAGGCCTCTTTTTAGGTAAGTTTCAACGGGATCTATCTTTCCTGATTGAAAATCACCTAACAATCGGCCTTGCTGACAAACTCTTATTAATATTTTTTAAAGATCATGCGGCGCTAAAGCGGGCGTTTAGCTTCTGATCCACGATGATTTCGAAATCGGTAAACAGCGCTCGGGGTTTCACTGAACGCCCCTGTTTTTCCAGTGCCACCAGGCCGTGCCCGCTCAGCGTTTTCAGCGTGGTGGACAGATTGCTGACCTGGCGCCCCGACAGTTCGGCCAACTGGCTGATGGTCTCGGGGCGGGCAGTGTCGATCAGACGCAGCAGGGCAATATTCTCGTTGCTGAGCACCTGGGCCAGCGCAATCATTGACGTAAACCACACTTTGGGCTCACGTTCCTGTGGCTGGTATTCCCCTTTTGCGATCGCCAGTGTGCGCTTGCGAATCAGTTCTTCAGGCATCACGCCAATCAGTGCTTTCATCATCAACCTCGGTTTTCTCTCTTGCGTATGACTTCGTCTATCCGGGTAAAAAAATCTTCCACCAACTGATAGGCGGAATGAAACTCGTAGGGTGAGCCTTTGTCCGTCGGGGAGTCATGTTGGTGATCGTAAACGACGCGGCCCGAAAATTTACCTTTGCGGGAGGTTTTAATGGCATGCGCGTTGTCTATGCCAAAAACCCGGGTATTGTGGTTATCATGCAAGGTCAAATTGTAACGGATGCCGTGAGGGATAAAGGCCGTTTGGGTCACCGTCCAAGCCTCGATTTTCCACCAATAGCCATCCTCACGATTGACCCGCGTGCCATGCAGGCTAAGGATGTAGTCCAGTCCGTTGTGTTCATCCATTGATCAAAGCTCCATTTATTATGATCTAATCATAACTGTTGGGCGTTTTATCGTCAATCCGATACGCCGTGAATCCGGCTCTCTAAGAAGGGAAATACATGACCTCATTTGTCGATCTCGAGGTGTTTGTCCGCACGGTGGACGGCGGCAGTTTTTCCGCCGCGGCGCGCGCGCTGGACATGACGCCGGCGGCGGCCAGCATTGCGGTGAAAAGGCTGGAGCAGCAGTTGGGCGCGCGGCTGCTGGTGCGCTCCACCCGCAGCCTGAGGTTAACGGAGGAGGGGGCTCGCTATCTCGACAGCGCGCGCCTGGCGCTGGGCGCGTTAGCCGAAGGAGAGCAGGCGATCCGCGAGAAGCATCAGGGGCTGTCCGGGGTGCTGCAGATTTCCGCGCCGTCGGATTTTGGCCGCAATTTGCTGCTCTGCTGGCTGGATGAGTTCCGCCTGCAGCATCCGCATATTCAACTGCAGCTTCTGATCAACGATCGGCAGGCCGACCTGTTCCGCGAACCGGTAGACGTGGCGTTGCGCTTCGGGCCGCTGGCCGACTCTTCGCTGGTGGCGCTGCCGATCTTGCCGCAGCATCGGCGGTTGATCTGCGCCAGCCCGGATTACCTGCGGCGTCACGGCGCGCCGCAAACGCCGGCCGATCTGGTTCGGCACAGCATTCTGGTGTATCAGCCCAGCGGCAAACGGCAGGTGGAATGGCGGCTGTGGCGCGGTGAGGAGGGGGTCGAAGTGCCGCTGAACGGCAGCTATTTTACCGATGACGGCGAGGTGGCGCGGCGCTGGGCGCTGGCGGGGCACGGCGTGGTGCGCAAGTCGGCGATCGACGTGGCGGCCGACATTCACGCCGGGCGGCTGGTGCAACTGTTGCCGGAATGGCGCAGCGACGCGGTGCCGATCAATCTGGTCTGCCCGCATCGTTCGCAGGTGTCGGAACGCGTCAGGCAGCTGCAGCGCTTTTTACAGCAGCGCTGCCAACGTTGGATGGACGATCACTTGGCCTGAAGGGTTTCGGTTTGCGCCGGCGTGGCGGCGGTATCCCCGGCAGGCGCGCTTTCTTCGTGCGGGGTGGTGGAACGGGTGTAGATGTTCAGCCCGGCGAGGAATACGCCGCCCAGAGAACCGAAGGCGCACAGGGCGATGACGATGACGAACGCTTTTTTCAGCATAGGAATAATTTCGCAGGTTGCTTGGAACAGCGGGAATTATAGCCCCTTCGCCGGGTGAAACAAGAATCGTTTTTAACGGCGGCCCGCAGACCGCCCTTTGTGATCACCGCCGTTCGCAGTCGATGGCCTGTACATTGGCCGGGCGGGCGAACAGGTATTTTCCCAGCGTCACCAGCACCACCGCCGCCACGATGATCACCAGCGCCAGCCACTCGCGCGGCGCCAGCGATTCACCGGCAAAACTGATGCCGAGCAGCACCGCCACCACCGGGTTGACGTAGGCATAGCTGGTGGCGACCGCCGGGCGCACGTTCTTCAATAAGAACATATAGGCGCTGATCGCCAGCATCGAACCGAAGACGATCAGATAGCCCAGCGCCAGAAAGCCGCCGGTGCTCGGCATCTGAACGAGGCGCTCGCCGCTCAGCTGGCTGGCTGCCAATAACACCACGCCGGCGACCAGCATCTCCGCCGCGCCGGCCATCGGCCCGGCCGGCAGCGAGATGCGCGATCCCAACACCGATCCGAAGGCCCAGCTGGCCGACGCCAGCAAAATCAGCAGCGCGCCGGTCGGATTGCCCACCAGGTTGTTGCCGGTATTAAGCAGCACGATGCCCACCAACCCGAGCGCGATGCCGGCCCATTCCAGCTTGGTGTTGCGCATGCCCCACAGCAGGCTGAAGCAGAGGGTGAACAGCGGCACCGTCGCTACCATCACCGCCGCGATGCCGGACGGCACGTGTTGGTGTTCCGCCACCGTCACCAGGCCGTTGCCCACCGCCAGCAGCAGAATGCCGATGGCGCCGGCGGCCAGCCATTGCTTCGGCGTCGGCAGCGCGTGGCCGCGCCAGGCCAGGAAACTGAACAGTACGATGCCGGCTATCAGAAAGCGAATCCCGGCCATCATCAGCGGCGGCCACTGTTCGACGCCCAGACGAATGACGAAATAGGTGGAACCCCAAACGATATATAACGTGAACAACGCCCCGATCAACGGCAGGACGCTACGGCTTTGTTGGCTAAGCATAGGATTGTATTTTGCGGGAATGATTATTATTAGAACGCTCAGTAAACCCGATCGGGCAACCGATAAGCAATGGCCTGCGGCATTATTTTTCCGGCGGCCGAAAGCCGTTCAATGGCCTTGCTGTTTCCACTGCAGCCAACTGACGGCCGGCAGATAAATCGACCAGCCGATGGCCAGCAGCAGCAGCATGAACTCCGGCGGCACGCCGGGCAGCAGGGCGTCCAGTTTCCAGGACACGGCGTAGGCGAAGGGGCCGAGGGCGGCGCCCAATACCGCCAGCGGCCAGGGCGCCGCTCTGACCACGTCCAACAGCCAATACCACCAGCAGCCGAAGCCGATCCACAGCGCGATGGTCCAGAGCGGCAGGCCGTGTTGCCCGCTGTAATGCAGCACGCCGCTGTAGCTCCACAGACCATCCATGCCGATGCCGCCCAAGGCGGCCAGGGCGGCGCCCTTGCGGCGGGCGGCGGGGGTAAAGATCAGCGCCAGCGCCGCACCGGCCAGCAGTATGCCGTTGAGCCGATCGCGAGTCAGCAGCGCCAGCAGCCAGCAGACGCCCAGCCCCAGCGTCGCCAGCCAGAATCCGGCATGCGGCTTCTTCATCGTTCAACTCCCGTGGGGTTACTCTGCCGCCGTGCGCAGCGCGCCGACGGAGGTGTCAGAACGGGCGCGGGGCCCGTTGTTTGCCTGAATATTCGATAATTCAACCTTAGAAGGGAAGGTGCGGGGTGCACAAGCAGAATAATCTGTACCGGTTGAAAACGCGGGCAAAAACCGGTGTTACAAGAGAGAAATCCGGTAAGCGCAGCGGCGAGAGCCGGCCAGAATGTGTTCGGCGCGCTCAACCTGCGCCTGCAGCACTTCGGTGAAGATGCTCAGCTCAGCGCGGCAGAAGCCTTGGCAGACGGTGGCGGCGGCGCAGATCGGGCAGTGGTTTTCCACCAGCAGATAGGCGCCGTCTTCCTCCTGACGCCATTCGGCCATATACCCTTCGCGGCAGCGGATCTCGGTGAGACGCGCCACGCGTTCGCGCAGATCGGTGGCGCCGATCATCGCCTGCTTGTAGTTGATGCGGTTTTCCTGCTCACGGGTCTCGATCAGCAGGTCGATCGCCTGTTCACCCAGCTTGTCACGCACGGTGCGCAGCAGCTGCACCGTCAGATCCGCATGGGTGTCCGGAAAGCGTGCGTTACCGGCGGCAGTCAAATGCCACAGCTGCACCGGGCGGCCCACGCCGCGCGTTTCCGCGATCGCTTCGACCAGCCCCTCTTTCGCCAGCTTGACGAACTGCTGGCGGGCCGCTTCACCGGTGGTGCCGAGCACTTTTCCTGCGTCTGAGGCTTGCTGCGGGCCGCGGGTCTTCAATAGCGTCAGCAAACGGTCACTGACCGATTGTGCGGTGCTGCCGCCATTTTCCAAGTTTATTCTTGACATATTTCTCCGCCTCGCCCTAACTTATTCCAAGATAACTCTTGTTAAATTTAACGCAATCTCATGACCAACTCAATGCCATTCCTCTGAAAACAGGACAACAACCGTGATAACCCATGACGATAGCCGCTGGAGCGACCTTTTCTCCGGCAAAAATGCGGCCAGTGCGATCGCGCTCTCGCTTGGCGTGGCGCTGCATGCCATCAATATTCTGGTCGCCACCACCATTCTGCCCTCGGTGGTGCAGGATATCGGCGGTCTGGATCTCTATGCCTGGAACACCACGCTGTTCGTGGTGGCGTCGATCCTCGGCTCCGCGCTGTCGGCCCGCTTGCTCAGCGGCTACGGCGCGCGCAACGCCTATCTGGTCGCTTCGCTGTTTTTCATCGCCGGAGCGGGGCTGTGCGCGCTGGCGCCGAGCATGCCGGTGATGCTGGTCGGCCGCACGGTGCAGGGGTTCGGCGGCGGGCTGATCTTTGCGCTCTCCTACGCGATGATCAATCTGGTGTTCGAGCAGCGATTGTGGCCGCGCGCCATGGCGCTTATCTCGGCGATGTGGGGCATCGCCACGCTGGTCGGCCCGGCGGTAGGTGGCATTTTCGCCGAGTTGCACGCCTGGCGTTGGGCCTTCGGCATTCTGCTGCCGATCATGGCGCTGTACGCCGCGTTTACCTTCCTGATCCTGCCCAAGGGCCAGGCGCAGCAGGCGGGCGCGCCGCTGCCGACCGCGCAGCTGCTGTTGCTGACCGTGGCGGTGCTGGTGGTGTCCGCCGGCAGCCTGGCGCACAGCGTCTGGATCAACCTGGCGGGCATCGCGCTTTCGCTGGCGCTGATGGCCTGGCTGATGAAGCGCGAGGCGCGCTCGCGCGCGCGCCTGTTGCCGCACGGTGCGCTGCGGCGCGGCTCATCGTTGGCGGCGCTCTATATTACGGTGTCGTTGCTGGTGATCGGCATGACCAGCGAAATCTTCGTGCCCTATTTCCTGCAGTTGCTGCACGGCCAGTCGCCGCTGATCTCCGGCTATATCGCCGCGACCATGGCCGCCGGCTGGACGTTGTCCGAAATCCTCAGTTCCGGCTGGCGCGGGGCGGGCATTCGCCGGGCGATCGTCAGCGGGCCGCTGTTCGTGCTGGTGGGCCTGCTGGCGCTGGCGATCCTGATGCCGACGCCCTCCGGCGGTCACTGGCAGGCGCTGACCCCGATCGTCATCGCGTTGTCGCTGGTGGGATTCGGCATCGGCTTCGGCTGGCCGCATCTGCTGACGCGCATTTTGCAGGTGGCGCCTGAAGCGGACAAAGACATCGCCGGCGCCTCGATCACCACGGTGCAGCTGTTCGCCACCGCATTCGGCGCGGCGCTGGCGGGGATGATCGCCAACCTGGCGGGGCTGAACGATCCGGGCGGCGCGGCGGGCGCGGCATCGGCGGCGCGTTGGCTGTTCCTGGCGTTCGCGCTGGCGCCGCTGCTGGCGGTGTTCAGCGCCTGGCGCTGCGCGGCGATCGCGCCGCCGGGCGCCGAGACGGGCAATTTTGTACAAACCCCGCCCTCGCGCGAATGCTAGAATGGCGCTCATTCAGCGGAGGTAGGCAAGATGAAGGTGGAAGGCGCAGCGCGCAAAGCATCCCGGGAACAGGCCCATTTCATGCACGTCGACGATCTCGGCGGGCTGGAAGTGCTGCAGGCCACCTACCGCCGCCAAACCTTCTCGCGACACAGCCATGAAGGCTTCTGCGTGGGCGTCATCGACGACGGCGCCCAGCGTTTCTACCGCACCGGTGGCGAACACGTGGCGCCGCTGGGCAGCATCATTCTGGTCAACGCCGACGACATCCACACCGGCAGCTCCGCCACCGAAGAGGGATGGTCGTATCAGGCGATGTACCCGACGCCGGAGCTGCTGGCGTTTTTGTCGCGCGATCTGAAAACCGGCGCCGGCGCGACGCCTTATTTCCCCAACCCGGTGGTGCACGACGTCGGCCTGGCCGGCCAGCTGCGGATGGCGTTCAGCCTGCTGCGCAGCGATGAGAACCGGCTGATGAAAGAGACCATGGTGTTCTCGGCGCTGACCTGGCTGATGCTGCGGCACGGCAAAAGCCGCATCGATCCCACGCCGCAGAGCCGGGCGCAAAGCCAGGTGGCGCGGGTGAAAGCCTTTCTCGACGATTTCCCCGAGGCGGACATTTCGCTGCTGGAGCTGGCGGAGCGAGTGGCGCTCAGCCCTTATTACCTGCTGCGGCAGTTTCAGCAGGCCACCGGTCTGCCGCCGCACGCCTATCAAATTCAGGCGCGGCTGCGTAAAGCGCGCGGCATGCTGAAGGCCGGCAGCAGCGTGCTGGACAGCGCGCTGAGCTGCGGTTTTCACGATCAAAGCCATTTCCACCGCCATTTTCGCAAGTCGATGGGCATCACGCCGGGCGACTACGTCAAATCGCTGAAATAACCGGGCAATCGGGTGCAATACCCGTGTGCGCCTGCGCCGTAAGCTGGCTTCTTCAACCGAAGGAGAAGCCCATGACTGATTCAATCCCCCTCATCACGCCGCCGTCTGCCCGCCTGCGCCCCGCGCTGCAGGGTGGGGTGGCGATCTTGCCGCTGTGCCTGGCGGTGGTACCGTGGGGCGTACTGGCGGGCTCGATGGCCCTGCAAAGCGGCCTGACGCCGGCGCAAGGGCTGGGCATGTCGGCTATCGTGTTCGCCGGGGCGGCGCAGCTGGTGGCGATGGGCATGATCAAGGGCGGCGCCGGGCTGCTGGCGATCCTGCTGTCGACCTTTTTCGTCACCGCCCAGCATTTTCTCTATGCGCTGCGGCTGCGGGAGCGCATTGCGCCGCTGCCGTTACGCTGGCGGCTGGCCCTGGGATTCTTGCTCACCGATGAACTGTTTGCGCTGACCGGCGAACAGGCGCCGGCGCGTTTCGACCGCTGGTATGCGCTGGGCGCCGGGCTGACCTTTTACCTGTGCTGGTTTCTCTCCACGCTGCTCGGCATCGTAGCCGCCGGCAGCGCCGGGGATCTGGACGGTTATGGGCTGGATTTTTCCATCGCCGCCACCTTTATCGCCATCGTGGTGCCGCTGGTGCGCAGCCTGCCGGTGTTGGCCTGCGTGCTGACCGCGCTGCTGCTTTCCATTGTGTTGCACTATTTCCAGACGCCGGGCGCACTGGTGATCGCCACCGTGGCGGCGATGCTGGTCGGGCTGCTGTGCAGCGGGGGGCGCCGATGATCTGGCTGACGATAGTCTTGATGGGGCTGGTGGTGTTCTTCAACCGCTACGGCTTTTTGGCGCCGGGATTGCCACTGCGGTTATCGCCGCGCGTCAAAACCCTGCTGAGCTTTTCCGTGCCGGCGGTGCTGACGGCCATTTGCGGGCCGATTATCGCCTTCAGCGGCGACCAGCTGCGCGCCGCGCCGGATAACCCTTACCTGTGGGGGGCGGTGTTTGCGGTGATATTGGCGTTCTTTCTGCGCAACATGCTGGCGGTGGTGTTGCTGAGCCTGCTGATATTTATCGCGCTGCGCGGCATTTTTTAAAATTCGCTTGCCATATCTCTAATTTGAGATTATTTCTCTTATATGGGATTTTCAAGCGGAGTGTGAACGATGGATAACGGTCTGGACAATGCCGACCTGAGGTTGGCGCAGCGGCTGGCGGATTTGCGCCAGCAACGGGCGTGGTCGCTGGAGGAGCTGGCGCAGCGCACTGGCCTTAGCCGGGCGACGCTCTCGCGGGTGGAGCGCGCCGAGACCAGCCCGACGGCGTCGTTGCTGAACCGGCTGTGCGCCGCCTATGGGTTGACCATGTCGCGCCTGCTGAGCGAGATCGAAGACGAGCCGCCGGAGCTGTTGCGGCCGCAGCAGCAACCGGTGTGGGTCGATCGCGCCAGCGGTTTTCACCGTCGCTCTGTTTCTCCCCCCGCTGCGTTGTATAAGGCTGAATTTATCGAAGCCCGGCTTGATGCCGGCGCGCAGATCGATTACGACCTGCCGTCGATTCCGGCGCTGGAGCACCATCTCTGGCTGCTGTCCGGGCAGCTGGAGTTGACGCTGGAAGGGCGCGTTTTCCGGTTATCATCCGGCGACTGCCTGCGCTACCGCCTGTTCGGCGCCTCCCGTTTCCATGTCCCCGGCGATGAGCCGGCCCATTACACCCTCGTTATTTGCAGGCCATAGCCATGATTGAATTGCAACAGTGGGACGCCGGCGCGGCGCAAAGCGCCATTGCCGAATTGGCCGAAATGCTGCACGCCAGCGTGGCGCACGGCGCCAGCATCGGTTTTGTCATGCCCTTTACGCTGACGCAGGCGCAGGCGTTTTGGCAGGGGGTGCTGCCGGCCATCGCGCGGAGAGAGCGTGCGATGCTGGTGGCGCTCGCGAACGGCCGGCCGGTCGGCACCGTGCAGCTGCTGTTGGCGATGCCGGACAACGGCCGCCACCGGGCGGAAGTGGTCAAGCTGATGGTGCACCCGCAGGCGCGGCGGCAGGGCGTCGCCCGGCTGTTGATGCAGGAAGTGCAGGCGCTGGCGGCGCGTCATCGCCGCAGCCTGTTGGTGCTGGATACCCTGAGCGGCAGCGCGGCGCAGGGGCTGTACCGTCAATTGGGGTTCGAGGCGGCGGGCGACATCCCGCAATACGCCCGCGCCAGCGACGGCGGGGCGTTGGAGGCCACCTGCTATATGTACAAACTGCTGTGAGGGTTAGCGCCCGCGCCAGGCCTTGATCGCCTGCTGGCGCACCTGCAGCTTCTGTTGCGGCGTCAGCTTGTTGTAGTCGCGAGCCAGGCCGCTTTCCCAGTCGCCGTACAGCGGGTTGGGCAGCACGATGAATTCGGTGCCGAACTTGCCCTGGTTCTCGCTGACGAACGCCCGGCGCTGCGCATTGTCCTTATGGTAAGTCGCGGCGCCGAAGTCGTTCAGGTTGTCGCCTGCGTACACCACGATGTCATAGCCGGCTTGTTTGATGGCGTCGAAGCGCGCCTGCTTATTGGAGGTGTCGGTGCTGAGCAGTACGGTCTTTTCCGACATGCCGGTGAAACCGAGCTTCTGCATGTTGGCCACCGTGGCGGCGTATTCGCTCTGCTTGCGGTTCGACACGTAGAACATCGTCCCCTGATGGGTGTTAACGTAGCGGGCGAACGACACCGCGCCCGGTACCGCACCGGCCTGTTCGGCCTGCGTCCATTTGGCCCAGGTGGCGCCGTCGTACGGTCTGCCCTGCTGCGCCTGCCAGCCGGAGTAGGCGCTGTTATCCAGCATGGTTTCATCCAGATCGACCACCACCGCCTTTTTACGGCCTGGCGCGGCCCTGGCCTGATCGAAGGCGCGCTGCGCGCTGTTGAACGCCTGATGCGCCAGCGCCTGGTATTCGCCGGACTGTTGGAACCAGTTGACCGCCAGCACCGATTGATCCGCCAACCGCTGCTGGGCCTGCGCGTCGGCGTGCGGCGGCTGCGCGCAACCGGTCAAGGCCAGCAGCGTGACGCCCATCGCCGCGCCGAGGGTGAGTGTGCGTACCTGTTTTCCTGCCATTGTTATCTCTCTTTTTTATTGTGGACTGTCCAGCAGCATATCCATCTCGAACTGACGCAGGGGATCCTGCCGCCAGCCAAGATGCGTAAAGAAGGGGGCGGCCACCTCGGGCACAAAAACGTTGGCGGTCAGCGGCAAAGGGGCGAACTGCGCTTGCAGAGCGGCCAGCAAGGCGCGGGCATGCCCCTGGCCGCGATGCTGCGGCGGCACGTAGATCAGGCGCAGCCAGCAGTGCTCGGCGCCGGGCATCACCACGGCATAGGCTTGGCGTTCGAGGGTATAAGCGCGCGGTTTGCCCGGCAGTTTGAACAGCGATTCGGGGGCGATCAGCCAGGGCAGGTCGGTGGCGCCTTCCGCCGTCAGGCGATGGCTGACGGTCAGCGGATCGACCGCCTGCAGCACCGCCTTGCCTGGCGGCACCGCCGCCGGCGCCTGATGGCCGGTCAGGGTGCGCACGATGCGCAGCCCGGCGCGGTGGTACAGCGCCAGCGCGGCTTCGTTGCCTTCGATCACTTCCAGCGACAGCCGATGATCGCCGCGCTGACGGGCATCCGCTACTACCCGCTGCATCAGCGCCTTACCCAGCCCCTGCCCGCGCATCTCGGGGCGCACGGAAAAGGCCGCGATCCGGCTGTGCCGGCCGCGGCGGGCGATCAGCGCCACCGCCACCGGTTCATTGCGATGGGTGACGATCAGGCTGTCGTTCAGGCTGAGATCTTCGGCGCCGAAGCGGGCGGCGAAGGTCGGCCCGTCGAGGACGAAACGCACGATGTAGTTTTCAAAACAGTGGTTGAGGATGTTCGCCAGTTCGTCGCTGCTGTAGCGCACGGCGTTGTGATAGTTAAACCGACCGTCGTTATGCATGGCTGATTCCGCTCGGGGGAAAGCTATACATGTAGACCCGTTTGTTTGGCAAGGCAAGCGGGGGCATTCGCCGGCGGGGAAAATAAAAACAAAAAAGCCGGACGCAGCCGCCCGGCGAAATAAAACTCTGGGTATCAAGTGACGCTAAAGTTTGCAGTGGTGGTTATTCATTCATCACATCAGAACTGGTAGGTCAGGGCGACAACAACGACGTCGTCGTTTTTCAGACCCAGTTTGTTGTCGTCATCAAGCTGGTTGATTTTATATTCGACATAAGTTGACATGTTTTTGTTGAAGTAATAGGTCGCCGCTACGTCGAAATATTTCACCAGATCGACGTCGCCGATGCCTTCAATATCTTTGCCTTTCTGCTGAACGTAACCCAGCGATGGGCGCAGACCGAAGTCGAACTGATATTGCGCAACCAGTTCAATCCCTTCCGCTTTATTGGCGAAGCCACTGACGGAAGTCGAATTGTTATTGATGGTGGCGGTGCCGGAAATAGGCGCGATGTTGCGGCTCTGCGAATAAGTCGCGGCCAGGTAGACATTGTTGTTGTCGTATTTCAGACCGCCTGCCCAGATATCGGCCTTGTCGCCTTTACCGAAGGTGCCCGCCTTTTGCGTGGCGGTGCGGTTGGAAGAGGCATAGGCGGCGCCCACGCTCAGGCCGTCGATGATTTCATAGCTGGAGGAGAGACCCCAGCCGTCGCCGTTCGCCTTGCTGGCGGAGCGGCCGTCGTTTTCGTTTTTGCCCTGGTACTGCACGGCAAATTTTAGGCCGTCAACCAGACCGAAGAAGTTGTTATTACGGTAGGTGGCGACGCCATTGGTACGGCCGTTCATAAAGTTGTCGGTCTTGATATAAGCATCATCGCCGAATTCAGGGATCATATCCGTCCAGGCGCCAACGTCGTAAATGATGCCGTAGTTGCGACCGTAGTCGAAGGAGCCGAGATCCTTATATTTCAGACCGGCGAAGCCCAGACGCGTTTTGGTGTCTTTGGTGCCGTCGGATTCAGAATGGTTGGCGGCGATCTGATATTCCCACTGGCCATAGCCGGTCAGCATATCGTTAATCTGAGTCGCGCCTTTAAAGCCGATACGGACGTAGGTTTTATCACCATCGTTGCCGGCATCATCAGAGAAATAATGCAGGGCTTTCACACGACCGTAAAAATCGAGTTTGTTGCCGTCTTTATTGTAGATTTCTGCTGCCTGTGCCGCTTGCGCAAGTAAAAGTGCCGGAATAATAACGGCCAGAAGATTACGTTTCATGGGTTACCCTGCTTTATTCGATTGAAAGACGCTTATCATCAGTTGCATTGCTGTTTTACTGTGCCGCCTGATTGTTGGCGGCGGAGAATTTTTACCGTAGTAATGTGATCTATTTATGACAAAAAATTCATTTTCATGTCGAACGATTAAAAAAGTCGCGCAAAGGGTGAATTTTTTCTTCAGCCGATGGTCGGCGGCTGGTCTACAGTTACCGATACCTTGTTCCGCTGCGGGAGGAATCATGCACGATACTTATACTTTGTTCGGTACGCAGGGCTGCGGCTCGACCATCGTGGCCGCCGCGTTGGCGTTGACCGCTTTCCCCTGGGGCTATGAGGAGGTGGATTACACGCAGGACGGCCCGGAGCGCGATCGCCTGCTGGCGCTGAACCCGCTGGGTCAGGTGCCCACCTTAGTGCTGCCCAATGACGAAGTGATGACGGAGAGCGCGGCGATTATCCTGCTGCTGCACGATCGCGCACCGCATGCCGAACTGGCGCCGCCCGGCGGTTCGCCGCTGTTGCCGCGTTTTCTGCGCTGGCTGCTGTTCATCAACGCGGAGATTTACCCCACCTTCACCTATGCCGACCATCCGCAGCGCTGGCAGCCGCAGGCGGCAGGGGCGGAACAGCTG
This sequence comes from Serratia ureilytica, assembly GCF_017309605.1. Lineage (NCBI taxonomy): Bacteria > Pseudomonadati > Pseudomonadota > Gammaproteobacteria > Enterobacterales > Yersiniaceae > Serratia > Serratia ureilytica. The sequence goes on along the minus strand of NZ_CP071320.1, from coordinate 3,528,253 downwards.
AAAAACGCGGTAATGGATTATCGCGAGCGTTTATTGCGGCAGTTGAACGCCGCCGCAGGAGCGTCTGGCCCGTGGTTTCTCGGCAAGAGCTTCAGCGCGCTGGATCTGTACCTGGCGGTAATGTGCAACTGGCGGCCGGGCCGCGCGTGGTTCCGGCAACACTGCCCGCGACTGTACGCCATTGCCGAACGGGTGGAACAGCGGCCGGAGCTGAATGCGCTGCTGAGCGCCCATTTCGACGGCGTTGCCCCGCTGGAACCGTGACATCGCCCCGCCCCCCGGCGGGGAACCCTCCCGTTTTTCTGAACCGAGACTGCCGAAAATCCCGATTTTCACTCGCCTCGCTGGCGGGTAGCGTAAGGCTATCCGCAACTGACAGGAGAGTGTGATGCAATCAGAATCCCGGGCCGGACAACAGGCGTTCGGCGATATCGCCCCCAAGCTGGCGCAGCTCAGCGACAGCGTCTTGTTTGACGATGTCTGGCAGCGGCCAGAGCTGAGCCCGCGCGAGCGCAGCTTGATCACCGTCGCCGCGCTGGTGGCGCTCAACCGCCTGGAGCAACTGCCGTTTCATCTGCAGCTGGCGCAGCGCAACGGCGTCGATCGCCCGCAATTGGCGGAGCTCATCACCCACTTGGCGTTTTACGCCGGCTGGCCCGCGGCGGCGTCGGCCGTGGCGCGCTTGCGCGAGCTGGAACCGGAGGCGCCCCATGCCGTTTAGCCGCATCGCCCTGCACCAGGGCAAATCCGCCGACTACCTGCAAACCTTGTCCGACAGCCTGCATCAGGCGCTGGTGGAGGCCTTCGAGGTGCCGCCGACGGACAGGTTTCAGGTGATCGATCAATACCGCTCCGGTGAGCTTATCTACGATCGCGACTATCTCGGCGGGCCGCGCAGCGCGGATTTCGTGCTGTTTTACATCACCGCCGGGCGGCCGCGCGACAGCGACACCAAGCGGCGTTTTTACCGGCGGTTGGCGACGCTGCTGGCGGAGAACCTGCGGCTGAACCCCGAGGATGTGATGGTGGTGATCGCCACCACCCAGTTGGACGAGTGGTCGTTCGGCGGTGGTCGCGCCTCGATGATCGATCCGCAGGCGTAACTCGGGCTGACGCCGCCGGCGGTCTGTGGGACAATAGCGCCATCATTTCGTTTAGATAAGAGTTGAATGGCGCTCTCCTCCGCAGTTAAAGATCAGATTGGCCAGTGGTACAAAGCCCTGCAGCAGCAAATACCGGATTTCATTTCCCGCGCGCCCCAGCGTCAGATGATCGCCGAGGTGGCGAAGACGCTGGCCGGCGACTACCCGCGCCATCTGGCGATCGAGGCGCCGACCGGCGTCGGCAAAACGCTGTCTTACCTGATACCGGGCATCGCCGTCGGGCGGGCGGAGAGCAAACCGCTGGTGGTCAGCACCGCCAACGTGGCGCTGCAGGATCAGATCTACAGCAAGGATTTGCCGCTGCTGAAGAAGATTATTCCCGATCTGAAATTTACCGGCGCCTTTGGCCGCGGGCGTTACGTCTGCCCGCGCAACCTGGCGGCGATGAGCACCGACGTTAGCCAACAGGGCGATCTGACGCTGTTTCTCGACGACGAGCTGGCGCCGTCCAGCGGTGAAGAGCAGGCGCTGTGTCAGAAACTGACCAAGGCGCTGGCCCGCTTTGAGTGGGACGGGCTGCGCGATCACTATCAGCAGAGCATCGACGATCCGCTGTGGGCCAAGCTGAGCACCGACAAGGCCAACTGCCTGGGGCGCAACTGTCACTACATTCGCGAATGCCCGTTTTATATCGCCCGCAAAGAGATCGAGAGCGCCGACGTGGTGGTGGCCAACCACGCGCTGGTGATGGCGGCGCTGGAGACGGAATCGGTGCTGCCGAACCCGAAAGAATTGCTGCTGGTGCTGGACGAAGGCCACCATTTGCCGGAGGTGGCGCGCGATGCGCTGGAGATCGACGGGGAAATCACCGCGCTGTCGACCAACCTGCAGTTGGACATGATCGTGCGCCAGGTCGAACAGTGCATGACGCAGTACCGGCCGAAGAATCCGCCGGGGCTGGCCAACAGCGAACGGCTGAAAAACCATTGCGAGGAGCTGCGCGAGCTGGTGCAGATCTTCGAGCATCAGGTCAGCGCCTATCTGCCCGGCGACAGCGTGGCAGCCGAGCACCGTTTTGAAATGGGCGAGCTGCCGGCGGAGATGGTGGAGAGTTGCGCGCGGCTGTTCAAACTGACCGATGCGCTGCGCGGGCTGGCGGAGTTCGTGCTTAACGATCTCACCGAGCAGACCGGCAAGCATGACATCGTGCGCCTGCACCGCTCGATCATTCAGATGAGCCGCACGCTGGGCTATCTGGAAGCGATGAGCAAGCTGTGGCGGCTGGCGGCGCTCGACAAGTCGTCCAACGCGCCGATCTCCAAATGGGTCACGCGCGAGCTGCGCGATAACGTTACCCATCTCTACCTGCACTGCGTCGGCATTCGCGTCAGCGATCAGCTGGAAAAGCTGCTGTGGCGCAAGGTGCCGCACGTGGTGGTCACCTCGGCCACGCTGCGTTCACTGAACAGCTTCGCGCGTTTGCAAGAGATGAGCGGGTTGAGCGAGAAGGCCGGCGATCGCTTCGAAACGCTCTCATCGCCGTTCAATCATGTCGAACAGGGCAAGATTGTCATTCCGCAGATGCGCTACGAACCGGCGCTCGCCAATGAGGCGGAGCACCTTGAGGAAATGGCGCGGTTTTTCCGCGCCGAGCAGGCGAGCGGCAAGCACAAAGGCATGCTGATCCTGTTCAGCAGCCACCGGGCGATGCAGACTTTCCTCAGCTACGTGACCGATCTGCGGCTGATGCTGCTGGTGCAGGGCGACCAGCCGCGCTACCGGCTGGTGGAAGAGCACCGCAAGCGGGTGGAGAAGGGCGTCGCCAGCGTGCTGGTGGGGCTGCAATCGTTCGCCGAAGGGCTGGATCTGAAAGGCGAACTGCTGACCCAGGTGCATATTCACAAAATCGCGTTCCCGCCGATCGACAGCCCGGTGATCATCACCGAAGGCGAGTGGCTGAAATCGCTGAAGCGTTATCCGTTCGAAGTGCAGAGCCTGCCGAGCGCCTCGTTCAACCTGATCCAGCAGGTCGGCCGCCTGATCCGCAGCAACCAATGTTACGGCGAGATCGTGATCTACGATCGCCGGCTGTTGACCAAAAACTACGGTTCGCGGCTGTTGGCGTCGTTGCCGGTGTTCCCGATTGAGCAGCGCGCGGTGCCGGAGGCCGACAAGGCGCATCTGGCGGCGCTGAAATCCGCCGCCGACGCGGCTAAAAAAGAGAAGAAGCGCGGCAACCCGTTCGCCCGCAAACGGCGGCGTTGATCAGAGCAGCGGCGGCAGGCGGCGCTTGACCGGCGTGGTTTTCACGATCGAGGTGTTGCTCTGCGCGTGCTCGGCCAGCCGATCGAGGGTGTGGTCGAGCTGTTCCATCGAGTGCGCCACCAGCCGCACGATAAAGCAGTCTTCGCCGGTCACCTTATCGCATTCGACCACTTCCGGGATCGCCTGAATCAGCTGTTCGACCTTCTTCAGCATGCCCGGCAGCGGCTTGATGCGCACCAGCGACTGAAAGGCGTAACCCACCGCCTGCAGATTGACGTTCAGGGTATAGCCCTGGATCACGCCGCTTTCCTCCAGCCGCCGCAGTCTTTCCGACGTGCTCGGCGACGACAGGCCCACCTGCGCGCTCAGCGTCTTCAACGATGCGCGCGCATCTTCCGCCAGAATGGTCAGGATTTGGCGATCGATATCATCCATAACGCCTCCGTTAGGTATTTTCTTTATTGTAGCTGCGAGAAAAAGGCAGTTAAGCATATCTGCCTTTTTTATGCTATGGAAAGCCGCCCTGCGAAGCCGCAAGCTATGTCTCTGGGCAAGCTTTGAGGAACGCAGAATGAATGCAGAGATAAAACGCGGCTCGCTGGAGATGGCGGCGGCGATGCTGATTTCCGGCTCCATCGGCTGGTTTGTGCTGATGTCCGGCCAGCCGGTTATCAACGTGGTGTTTTGGCGCTGCGCGGTGGGGGCGCTGGTGCTGCTGGCAGTATGCGGCGCGCTGGGCCAGCTGCGCCGCGATGCGCTGACGCGCGCCACGCTGCTGCTGGCGATCGCCGGCGGCGTCGCGCTGGTGATCAACTGGCTGCTGCTGTTCGCCGCCTATTCCTATGCCTCTATCTCCATCGCCACCGCGGTGTACAACACCCAGCCGTTTATGCTGGTGGGGCTGGGGGCGCTGTTTCTGGGGGAACGGCTGACCGCCCGCAAGCTGCTGTGGCTGGGCTTGGCGTTCGGCGGCATGATGCTGGTGGTGCTGGCGCAGCCGCGGCAGGCGGGGGAGCAGAGCCATTATCTGGCGGGCATCGCGCTGGCGCTCGGCGCGGCGTTTTTCTACGCCCTGATGGCGCTGGCGGCCAAGCGGCTGAAGGGCACGCCGCCCCATCTTATTGCGCTGATCCAGGTAACGGTGGGGGCGGTGATGCTGCTGCCGCTGGTGGATTTTCATGCGTCGGCCAGCGTGGGGCAGTGGGGGATGCTGGCGACGCTCGGCGTGTTGCATACCGGCCTGATGTACGTGCTGATGTACGGCGCGTTGCAGAAGCTGCCGACCCACCTGATTGGCTCGCTGTCGTTCATCTACCCGATCGCCGCCATGCTGGTGGATCGCCTGGCGTTTGGCCACCGGCTGTTGGCATGGCAACTGCTGGGGACGGCGATCATCCTGCTGGCGGCGGCGGGTATGAACCTGCTGGGCGATCGGCGAGCGCGACTGCTGCCGGCCTCGGACGGCCGGCGCGCCGGCTGATGCTCAGTTCGGTTTTTTCAGCCGGCGCCATAAAGTGGTGCGGCTGATCCCGAGCAACCGGGCGGCGGCGGCGTGGTCGCCTCCACACCGCGCCAGGGCTTCGTGGGCGGAGACGGGCGCCGCCTGCGTCTCGGGCGGCGAGACCGCCGCCAGCTCCGGCAGCAGCCAGCGCAGCGTCTCGCCGCTCGGTGCGACGCCGGTGCTCAGCATCAGCGCCACCCGCTCCATCATGTTGCGCAGCTCGCGCAGGTTGCCGGGCCAGGCGTAATGACCCAGCGCGGCGTAACACCCGGCCAGGGTGGCGCGCAGCGGCTCTGTCAGCGGCACGTCGAGCGCCGCCAGCGACTGTTTCAGAAAGTGTTCCGCCAGCATTGCGATATCGTCGCCGCGCGCCCGCAGTGGCGGCAGCTGCAGCCGCAGGGCGCTCAGGCGGTAAAACAGATCGGCGCGAAAATCGCCCTGTTGAATCGCCTGCTCCAGGCGGGTGTGGGTGGCGCTGATGACGCGAAAGTCGACCTTTACCGGCTGTTGCCCACCGACCCGAGTGATGGTTTTTTCTTCCAGCGCCCGCAGCAGCCGGGTTTGCAGGTGCAGCGGCATTTCGCCGATCTCATCCAGAAACAGGGTGCCGCCGTTGGCGGTTTCCAGCAGCCCGCGTCGGCCGCCGCGCCGTGAACCGGTGAAGGCGCCTTCCTCATAGCCGAACAGCTCCGCCTCCAGCAGCGATTCGGCGATGGCGCCGCAGTTGATGGCGACGAACGGCGGCGTCGCGCCCCTGGACGGCGCGCCGCGCCGGGAAAAGTATTCGCGGTGGATCGCCTGCGCCGCCAGCTCTTTGCCAGTGCCGGTTTCGCCTTCAATCAACACCGCCGCCGGCGAGCGGGCGTACAGCATGATGGTGCGCCGGGTCTGCTCCATCTGCGGGGAGTCGCCCTGCAAATCGCCCAGCCCATAGCGCGGCTGCAGGGTATCGCGTGCGGCGTAATCGCCGCCGCGTTTGCCGCCGCCCAGCATCAGGCGCGTTACGTCCAGCGCATCGCTGAAGGCGGCGCGCAGGGTGGCGGCGGAATAGAGAAAAATGGCGGTGAGCCCGGCTTCTTCCGCCAGATCGCTGATGAGGCCGGCGCCGACCACGGCCTGAATACCGGCGGCTTTCAGCTCGGCGATCTGGCCGCGCGCGTCCTCTTCGGTGACGTAACTGCGCTGCTCCAGCGGCAGATCGAAGGTTTGCTGGAACTCCATCAGCGCGGGCAGGGGCGTTTTATAGGTGATGACACCGATCCGATCGGCGGTTCTGCGCGCCTTGCTCAACGCCTGCAGCAGGTCGAAGCCGCCAGGCTTGACCAAAATGACCGGCACCGACAGGCGGCTTTTCAGGTAGGCGCCGTTGGAGCCGGCGGCGATGATGGCGTCGCAAGGCTCGCTAGCCAGGCGAGAGCGGATATGCTGCACCGCCTCCTCGAAGCCGAGACGGATCGGGGTGATGGTCGCCAGGTGGTCGAACTCGAGGCTGATGTCCCGGAACAGATCGAACAGGCGGGTGATGGAGACGGTCCAGATCACCGGTTTGTCCGGCGTGCGGGGCGGCGTGATGTGATCGCTCATGGTGGGTTACCGAATGAAAGTGGCTGCATTAGGTGTAGCCTTGTTTCAGTCATGTTTCAAATATGCCGACTGAAACCGAGATTGAAACGTTAACTGAAACGTTTTTTATCGCTTGGTCTGCCCAATGGCGATGCGAATTTTATAACTCACTTATTTTTATCGCTTTTAATTTTTTCCTCGCCAAAGTGCAACCTGGCCCGCCTCTTGCTCTGTCTGTTCCATCTAGCTAATCGGAGAGAACGTCATGACGCTGCGCTCACCCGGGCTCGCCTTTCGTCAGGCCCTGAGTAAAGAAAAACCCCTGCAAATCGCCGGCGCGATCAACGCCAACCATGCCCTGCTGGCCCAGCGAGCCGGATTCCAGGCCATCTATCTTTCCGGCGGCGGCGTGGCGGCCGGTTCGCTGGGGCTGCCGGACCTGGGTATTTCGACGCTGGACGATGTGTTGACCGATATTCGCCGCATCACCGATGTCTGCCCGCTGCCGCTGCTGGTGGATGTCGACAGCGGTTTCGGCGCATCGGCGTTCAACGTCGCCCGCACGGTGCGCTCGGTGAGCAAGGCCGGGGCGGCGGCGCTGCATATCGAAGATCAGGTCGGCGCCAAGCGCTGCGGCCATCGGCCCAATAAGGCCATCGTCTCCACCGAAGAGATGGTGGATCGCATCAAGGCGGCGGTAGATGCGCGCAGCGATCCGGACTTCGTGATCATGGCGCGCACCGATGCGCTGGCGGTGGAGGGGCTGGAGGCGGCCATCGAGCGCGCTCAGGCTTACGTGGCGGCCGGGGCCGACATGCTGTTCCCGGAAGCGATTACCGAGCTGGGCATGTACCGCCGCTTCGCCGAAGCGACGCAGGTGCCGATCCTCGCCAACATCACCGAATTCGGCGCGACGCCGCTGTTCACTACCGAGGAGCTGCGCAGCGCCCAGGTGGATATGGCGCTGTATCCGCTGTCGGCCTTCCGGGCGATGAATCGGGCGGCGGAGCGGGTGTACCGCGCCCTGCGCGAGGAGGGCACGCAGAAAAACGTCATCGACACCATGCAGACCCGCAACGAGCTGTATGAAAGCATCAACTACTATTTGTTCGAAGAGAAACTCGACGCTCTGTTCGCTCGCCAACGCGACGAATAAGCGCCATTCACGCAGAAGCCAAATGAGGACAGTATGAGCCAAGCGATCCCCCCGCAAAGCCCGACTGGCGTTAAGCCGAAAAAATCCGTGGCGTTATCCGGCGTGCCCGCCGGGAATACCGCGCTGTGTTCCGTAGGGCGCAGCGGCAACGATCTGCACTACCGCGGTTACGACATTCTCGACCTCGCGCGCCACTGCGAGTTTGAAGAGGTCGCCCATCTGCTGATCCACGGCAAGTTGCCCAACCGCGACGAACTTCATGCCTACAAGCAGCGGCTCAAAGCGCTGCGCGGCCTGCCCGCCAGCGTACGCACGGTGCTGGAGGCGCTGCCGGCGGCATCTCACCCGATGGACGTGATGCGCACCGGCGTTTCGGCCCTCGGCTGCACGCTGCCGGAAAAAGAGCAGCACGGCGCGGCCGGCGCGCGCGACATCGCCGACCGGCTGCTGGCGTCGTTGGGATCGATGCTGCTGTATTGGTATCACTACAGCCACAACGGCGAGCGCATTCAGCCGGAGACCGACGACGATTCCATCGGCGGCCACTTCCTGCACCTGCTGCACGGCGCAGCACCTTCCGCCAGCTGGGAGCAGGCGATGCACGCGTCATTGATCCTGTACGCCGAGCATGAGTTCAACGCCTCGACCTTCGCCGGCCGGGTGATCGCCGGCACCGGATCCGATGTCTATTCGGCGATCGTCGGCGCCATTGGCGCGCTGCGCGGGCCGAAGCACGGCGGCGCCAACGAGGTGTCGCTGGAGATCCAGCAACGCTATGAAACGCCGGACGAAGCGGAAGCCGACATTCGCCGCCGCATCGACAACAAAGAGGTGGTGATCGGCTTCGGGCACCCGGTGTATACCGTCTCCGATCCGCGCCATCAGGTGATCAAAGAGATCGCGCTGCGCCTGTCGCAGGAAACGGGTGCGATGAAGCTGTATGACATCGCCGACCGGCTGGAAAGCGTAATGCGCGACACCAAAAACATGTTCCCCAACCTCGACTGGTTCTCGGCGGTGTCTTACCACCAACTGGGGGTGCCCACCGAAATGTTCACGCCGCTGTTCGTCATGGCGCGCGTCAGCGGCTGGTCGGCGCACATCATCGAGCAACGGCAGGACAACAAAATTATTCGCCCGTCCGCCAACTATACCGGGCCGGAAGCGCGAGCCTTCGTACCGCTGGATCAGCGCTGAGCGCCGGTCGTTATCGTGTCGTTTTCACTCTGGAGCCTTTGGGAATCATGATGCTTGAGTCTGCCAATACCCGCCGTCCGCCATTCGATCGCGAAATGGTCGATATCGTCGATTATGTGATGAAAGAGGCCGTCGATACCCCGGCGGCGTACCGCACCGCCCATTATTGCCTGCTCGATACCCTCGGCTGCGGGCTGGAGGCGCTGAGCTACCCGGCCTGCAAGAAACTGATGGGGCCGGTGGTGCCGGGCGCCGAGGTGCTGAACGGCAGCCGGGTGCCCGGCACCCGTTTCCAGCTGGATCCGGTGCAGGCGGCGTTCAATATCGGCACCATGATCCGCTGGCTCGACTTTAACGACACCTGGCTGGCGGCGGAGTGGGGCCACCCGTCGGACAACCTGGGCGGGATCCTGGCGGTGGCCGATTGGCTCTCTCGCCAGGCGGTGGCGGCGGGCAAAGCGCCGCTGACCATGCGGCAGGTGCTGATCGCCATGATCAAGGCGCATGAGATCCAGGGCTGCCTGGCGCTGGAAAACGCCTTCAACCGGGTAGGGTTGGATCACGTGCTGCTGGTGAAGGTGGCGTCCACCGCGGTGGTGGCGCAGCTGCTCGGCCTGAGCCGCGAGGCGATCCTGAACGCGGTGTCGCTGGCGTGGGTGGACGGGCAGTCGCTGCGCACCTACCGCCACGCGCCGAACGCCGGCACCCGCAAATCCTGGGCGGCGGGGGATGCGACCGCCCGCGCGGTGCGGCTGGCGCTGATGGCCGCCACCGGTGAGATGGGCTATCCCTCGGCGCTCACGGCGCCGACCTGGGGATTCTACGACGTCTCGTTCAACGGCAAACCTTTCCGCTTCCAGCGGCCGTACGGCGCGTATGTGATGGAGAACGTGCTGTTTAAAATTTCGTTCCCGGCGGAGTTCCATGCCCAGACCGCCGTGGAGGCGGCCATGACGCTGCACCGCCAGATGCAGGCCGCCGGCAAAACCGCCGCCGACATCGCCGCAGTGAGCATCCGCACCCACGAGGCCTGCCTGCGCATTATCGACAAGCAGGGGCCGCTGGATAATCCGGCGGATCGCGATCACTGCATTCAGTATATGGTGGCGATCCCGCTGCTGTTCGGCCGGCTGACGGCGGCGGATTACGAGGACCGGGTGGCCGAAGATCCGCGCATCGACGCATTGCGCGGCAAGATCCATTGCCACGAAGATCCCGCCTTCACCCACGATTATCACGATCCGGAAAAACGCTCGATAGCCAATGCGCTGACGGTGGAGTTCGCCGACGGCAGCCGTCTGGATGAGGTGGCCGTGGAGTATCCTATCGGCCATGCGCGGCGGCGCGAAGAGGGCATCCCGCTGCTGATCGAGAAGTTCAAAACCAACCTGGCGCGCCAGTTCCCGGCCCTGCAGCAGCAGCGCATTCTTGAGGTGTCGCTGGACCGGCAGCGGCTGGCGCAGATGCCGGTCAACGAGTATCTCGATTTGTGGGTGATCTGACGCGAGCGGCGCTGACAAGCCACGTCGGCGTCGCTATGATGGACGCTCCATCCCCGTCCGTCTTCTTATCAGGTGATTCATGATTGATGCCGCAACGCTGTTGTTGTTTTCCGGTGCCTGCGTGGCGCTGGCGCTGACCCCCGGCCCGGATATGCTGCTGATCGCTTCGCGCAGCGTCAGCCAGGGGCGGCGGGCCGGTTTCGCTTCGCTGGCGGGCATTCAACTCGGCACTTACTGCCACGCGCTGGCGGCGGCGCTGGGGTTGTCGCAACTGTTCGTCGCGGTGCCGCTGGCTTACGACGCGGTGAGAATGTTGGGCGCGGCTTATCTGCTCTATCTGGCGTGGAAAACGCTGCGATCCGGCAGCAGTCTGCAGGCTTCCGCCGGGTTGCAGGCGGTGCCGACGGCGCGCATTTTCCGACAGGGGCTGCTGACCAACATCCTCAACCCGAAGATGGCGCTGTTCGTGCTGGCGCTGTTCCCGCAGTTTATCGATCCGCGCGCCGGCTCGGTGGTGGTGCAGATGCTGGCGCTGGCGACGGTGCTGAATCTGGTCGGCTTGCTGATTAACGGCGGGGTGATCCTGGCGGTCAGCGGCATGAAAAGCCGTTTCGCCAGTCGCCGCTTCAGCGCCCGCTGGCCGAACTACCTGCTGAGCGGCGTGTTCGCCGGGCTGGCCTGCAAACTCATTTTCGACAGCCGTCGTTAATCCTCGCGCAGCAGCGCTTCAAACGCCGCGCTGGCCGGTTCGTCCGGCAGCGCGCTGTACATCACCAGCCGCAGATGGTTCTCTTCGTCGACGATGAAAGAGGCATGGTCAAAGGTGACCGGGCCGATCTCCGGGACGACGAAGCTGCGCCGCCCCTGACAGCGTCCGTGAATGTCATGCTGCCGCCAGAGCCGGCGGAACGGCGGCGACACCCGCTCCAGCGCCTGCACCCGTTGGCGCATTACCTCATCCTCCGGCGCGCGGGCGTAGTCGCGGCGGAAGCTGGCCAGGATTTGCGGCGCCTGCGCCTGCCACTCCAGCAGGCGCTCATTGAGCTGCGGATCGGCAAACAGCATCCACAACATGTTGCGCTCTTGCTCCGGGCGATCGCCGATGGCGAACAGCCGCTGTGCCGCCGGATTCCAGGCGATGATGTCCCAACTCAGGTTCATGACGTAGGCCGGACGCAGCGCCAAATCGTCCAGCAGACGCCGCACCAACGGCGAAACCTGGCACCACTGATGCCCAACCGGCACCGGCGGGCGCTGATGCGCCAATAAGAACAGGTGGTAGCGGCCGGCGGCGTCGAGCTGCAGCACCCGCGCCAGATTTTCCAAAAACGTCACCGACGCATTGATTTCCCTGCCTTGCTCCAGCCAGGTGTACCAGGTGAGGCCGACGCCGGCCAGCGCCGCCACTTCCTCGCGCCGCAATCCCGGCGTGCGGCGGCGGCTGCCGCTCGGCAAGCCGACCGCCTCTGGCGACAGCTGTTCTCGCTTTTGCCGCAGAAAATCCCCCAGTTCGTGGCGGGTGCGTTCGAGGGTGCGTGGGGGCATATCGGCCGTCCTGTTGCTGTTAGTAATAGTATAAGTGGCTATATAGTAACAGTTTAAACCTTGTTCCATACTGCGGCCATCATAATCTCTGGAGGTGGTATGGAACATTCATTATCTGGTGAGCGGCGAGGGCTGCCCGGCCTGCCGGTACTGCTGTTGGGCGGCTTCGTCACGGTGTTCGATCTGTTTGTGGTCAACGTGGCGGCGCCGGTGATCCAGCGGCAGTTCGCCGCCGATTTTGCCGGTGTTGGTTTGATCGTCGCCGGTTACGAGCTGGCGTTTGGGGTACTGTTGATCGCCGGTGGGCGCCTGGGCGATCGCTTCGGGCGTCGGCGCTTGTTCAGCCTCGGCATGCTGGGATTCACGTTGAGCTCTCTGCTGTGCGGGCTGGCGGGATCGCTCGGCCTGCTGATCGCCGCGCGTATTCTGCAGGGGGCGACGGCGGCGCTGTTGTTCCCGCAAATTTACGCCTTGATGCGGGTGCTGTACGCGCCGCAACAGCGACGGCGCGCCTTCGCCTGGCTGGGCATGACGTTGGGATTGGCGGCGATCTTCGGCCAGATCCTCGGCGGATTTATCATCGAGGCCAACCTGTTCGGCAGCGGCTGGCGCATGATCTTTTTGATCAATTTGCCGATCGGCGCACTGGCGCTGTGGGCGGTGCGGTGCATTCCCGAATCGCGGGTGGCGCAGGCGCAGCGGCTGGACGGCGTTGGCCTGTGGCTGGCGGCGACCGGCCTGTCGCTGTTGCTGCTGCCGCTGCTGGAGGGGCCGGCGCGCGGCTGGCCGTGGTGGATAGCGCCGATGTTGGCGTTGGCGATGCTGACGCTGTGGGGCTTCCTGCGTTGGGAGCGGCGTCTGGCGCAGCGCGGTGACGATGCGGTGCTCGATCCGGCGCTGTTCCGCCAGGCGGGTTTCGCGCCGGGTATGGCGGTGGTGCTGGCGATTTATGCCACCGCTTCCTCGTTTTTCTTGTGTTTCGCGCTGCTGCTGCAGGCGGGGGCGGGGCTGACGCCTTTTCAGGCGGGCAGCCTGTTCGCCCCGGCCAGCGCGGCCTTTATGTTGGCGTCGATGCTGGCGCCCCGGCTGGCGCAGCGGTGGGGCAACGGCGTGCTGAGCGTGGGCGTGGCGATTTACGCCGCCGGGTTGGCGCTATTGATGGCGCAGGCGCTGTGGGGTGAGGCGCTGGCGCATCCGCTGCGGTTGCTGCCGGGGTTGGTGGTGCTGGGGTTCGGTCAGGCGCTGAGCATGACGCCGCTGCTGAATCTGGTGCTGGGTTTGGCGCAGGAGCGGCAGGCGGGGATGGCGGCGGGTCTGGTCGCCACCGTGCAGCAGGTGGGAGGCGCGTTGGGCATCGTGGTCAGCGGCGTCGGTTTTGTGCCGCTGTTGGCGAGCGGCGGCGAGGTGGAGCGCTATGCCCAGGCCTTTGCCGGCGCCATGGTATTTAATCTGTTGGCGATGGGCGTGGCCCTGCTGTTGTTAAAGCGGATCACTCGAAATAGCCAGAAAGCGGATCTTAAGTAGGCCGCCGGCGGGTGCTTTACTGTTGTCATCATGAGAGAGCGATAAGGAGCCGCACTGATGTTTCAACCCGCCGCATTTCGCGAAGACGATCTGGATGCCCAACTGGCGTTGATCCGCGCCCACCCGCTGGGGCTGTTGGTCAGCCACGGCGAGCACGGATTGACGGCCGACCCGCTGCCGTTTGTGGCTGATGTCGAGCAGGGGCAGCTGCGGCTGCGGGCGCACCTGTCGCGCGCCAACGCGCACTGGCGGCGGCTGCAGCACGCGGCGGAATGCCTGGTAATTTTTCAGGGCGTGGAAGGTTATGTGTCGCCCGGCTGGTACCCGAGCAAGCGCCAGACCGGCAAGGTGGTGCCGACCTGGAATTACAGCATGGTGCAGCTGTATGGCGTACCGACGGTGATGGACGATCCGGCCTGGCTGCGCCGCCAACTGATCGATCTGACCGCGCAGCAGGAAGGGCGCCGCCCGGCGCCCTGGCGGCTCGATGATGCGCCGGCCAACTACATCGCCGCGCAGCTTAAAGGCATCGTCGGTATCGAGATCGCCGTCACCCGGCGCGAAGGCAAATGGAAGATGAGCCAAAACCGCAGCGCCGACGACGCCGGCGGGGTGATCGCCGGGCTGCGCGAGGGCGATGACGCGCAGCGGCGGCTGGCTGAGGAGGTTGAGCGGCGGCGCGGATAGGGTATGCTAACCGAAGAGTGAGCTGAGGGAACCTTCGGATGGATTACACCAAAATTATCAAAGAAATAGGCCGCGGCAAAAATCATGCGCGCGATCTGGATCGGCAGACCGCCTTTGAGCTGTATCAGGCGATGCTGGCTGGAGAGGTCCCCGAGCTGGAGCTGGGCGGCATTCTGATCGCGCTGCGCATCAAGGGCGAAGCCGAAGAGGAGATGCTGGGGTTCTACCAGGCGATGCAGCAGCAGGTATTGTCGCTGCAGGCGCCGCAAGGGCGCCCGCTGCCGGTAGTGCTGCCGAGCTACAACGGCGCGCGCAAGCAGGCCAACCTGACGCCGCTGCTGGCGCTGCTGCTGGCGAAAGTGGGCCTGCCGGTGGTGGTGCACGGCGTCCTGGACGACAGCACCCGCGTGACCAGCGCCGAGATTTTCCGCGCTCTGGGGCTGCCGTGGTCGGAACAGGCCGCTCACGCCCAGCGGCGTCTCGATAACGGCGAGGCGGTATTCATGCCGGTTTCCACGCTGTCGGCGCCGTTGGCGCGGCAGCTCGGATTGCGTTGGCGCATGGGGGTGCGCAACAGCGCCCATACGCTGGCCAAGCTGGCGACGCCGTTTGGCGAACAGGATGCGTTGCGCCTCGCCAGCGTCTCACATCCGGAGTATGTTGGCCGGGTGGCGTCGTTTTTCCGCCAGATCGGCGCCCGCGGGTTGCTGATGCACGGCACGGAAGGCGAGGCCTACGCCAACCCGCTGCGCTGCCCGCAAATTCACCACATCGTCGGCGGCGAACAGCAGGTGCTGCTGGAGCGCACCTTGCCGGATGAAACACCGGCATTGCCGGCGGCGAAAGACGCTGAAACCACCGCGCGCTGGACTGAACGCTGTCTGGCGGGCGAGGTGGCGATCCCGCAGGCCATCCAGCGGCAGGTCGCCTGTTGCCTGGTGGCCGCCGGCGAGAGCGAGACGCTGGAGCAGGGGCTGCAGCGCCTGCGTCAGGCCTAAGCGCGACTATACTGGGATATTTCCTCATCGGCTGAGAAGGACGGTTATGCAACAGGCTCTCGATTACTTCAATCAATTGAACCAGGATTACCTCGATGTTCACCGCGCCAAAGAAGAGCTGTTCTGGCAAAACTACATGGGCACCGGCGATGAAGACGTCTCGGCGCGCTTTTCCACCGCGGAAAGCGCCTATAAGCGCTTCGTCGCCGAACCTCGCCGGCTGGCCGAGATCCGCAGTCTGCTTGCCGGGCTGGAAGCGTTGCCGCAGGAGGCGCAGCGCGATGCGCTGATCCATGGCCTGCAAGGTTGGCTGCGCTTTTTCGACTGCAACGCCATTGAAGACTCGCAGGCGCAGGCGCTGTTGGATCAAATCATCCACGCCGAGTCCGATCTCTACTCGCGCCGCAAGGGCTATCAGGTCACGCACCTGAACGCCGACGGGCGGCGGGTGGCGGCCTCGCTCGGCGAGCTGTTGACCAACCAGGCGACCAACCCGAACGAAGACTACCGCCGCAGCTCGCAGCAGGCGCTGCGCGATCTGGAGCAATGGCTGCTGCATAACGGCCTGCCGGAGCTGATTGGCCTGCGCAACCGCTTTGCGCGCCAGATGGGTTATCGCAACTATTTCGACTACAAGGTGAACAAAACCGAGCGCATGACGCCGGAGCAGCTGTTCGCCATTCTGGATCGCTTCGAGCGGGAAACCCGCGCGGCCAACGCGCGCAGCCTGCGGCAGCTGGCGGCCGACAAGGGCGACCAGGCGCTGGAGCCGTGGAACGTACGCTTCGCCAGCGCCGGCGACGTCACCCGTCAACTGGATCCTTACTTCCCGTTTTCTCGTTCGCTGGAACGCTGGGTCGACAGCTTCAAACGTCTGCACATCGGTTTTGGCGGCGCCGAGATGAATCTCGATCTGCTGGTGCGCAAAGGCAAGTATGAGAACGGCTTTATGCACGGCCCGGTGCCGCCGTTTGTACGTCAGGGGGAATGGGTGCCGGCGCGCATCAACTTCACCAGCCTGGCGCAGCCGGGGCAGGTGGGCAGCGGCGCTTCCGGGCTCAACACCCTGTTCCACGAGGGCGGCCACGCGGCGCACTTCGCCAACATCCGCCAGAATGCGCCGTGCTTCTCGCAGGAGTTCCCGCCGACCTCGATGGCCTATGCCGAAACCCAGTCGATGTTCTGCGACAGCCTGCTGGACGACGCCGACTGGCTGAAACGCTATGCGAAAAACGCCGCCGGCGAAGCGGTGCCCGATGCGCTGATCGAAGCCGGCATCGCGGCGCGCCAGCCGATGCGCGCGTTCAACGAGCGCCACATCCTGCTGGTGCCGTACTTCGAGTGGGCGCTGTACCAGTGGGATGACGAGCAACGCACGCCGGAAGCCATCACCGCACTGGCGCGCGAGGTCGAGCAAAAGATCCTCGGCATCAGCGGCAGCCCGCGCCCGACGCTGGCGATCCCGCACCTGCTGTCGCTGGAGTCCGCCTGTTCCTATCAGGGTTATCTGCTGGCGATGATGGCGGTGGAGCAAACCCGTCACTTCTTCCTGCAGCGCGACGGTTACCTGACGGACAACCCGGCCATCGGCCCGGATCTGGCGCAACACTACTGGTTGCCGGGCAACAGCGTCAGCCATGACGACACGCTGCGCAGCCTGACCGGCGAAGGGTTTAATCCGGACTCTCTGGCGCAGGCCTGCAACCAGACGGTGGCGCAGGCGTGGCATGAGGCGCAGCAGACGATGGCCGCCGCGGCCAAGCGCCCGCAGCCGCCGGCAGATTTCGATTTGCAGGCGCACATCCGGGTGGTGGATGGCGAGACGGTATTGGCGGACAACGCTGAGGGTGACGAACGGATGTGCCGCGACTTCGCTGCGGCGATAGAGGCGCGCTTGGCTTAAGGCGGATAATAAAATCCACGCCGCGGCGTGGATTTTATTTAATGGCTAAACCGGACGCTATTTTATTCGAAATAGACGTCGGGATTATCGGCCAAAGACACGAAGCTCTTGGTGTTTCTATCCAGCGTGCGAATTTCGCCGCTTTCGATGTCGTACACCCAGCCGTGCAGGCGCAGCCCGCTGTTGCGCAGACCCACCGCCACAGAAGGGTGGGTTTTGATATTATTTAGCTGAGCAATAACGTTCTCTTCGACCATAGCGTTAACTTTGTCTGTTTCGCTATTCCACGTTTTCTTCTCGACCACCGCTTTTGCCGCATCGGCATAGTGCAGCCAGTGGGCCACGGCAGGCATGGGATCGAGGCACTGGCAGGAGGCTATCGCTTTCATGGCGCCGCAGTTCGAGTGGCCACAAATCACGATATCGGTAACCCCCAACGCCACCACTGCATACTCGATGGTGGCAGAGACGCCGCCCGGCTCCGGGCCGAAGGAAGGGACGATGTTGCCGGCGTTACGGATAACGAAAAGCTGCCCAGGTTCTTGCTGTGTGACCAGCTCGGGCACTAAACGGCTGTCAGAGCATGAGATAAACAGCGCTTTGGGATTTTGGCTGGAGGCAAGGCTGCGGAACAGTTCCTTGCGCTGCGGGAAAATCTCTTTCTGGAAACTGAGGAAACCTTCAATGATATGTTGCATACAACGCTCTCTGCATCTGTAGTCTGCGTAACATGATAATCATCCTCTCCCGTTAGTCCAGCTATGGGCAGGTAAAAAAATGTGTGTGCAAACCCCATTGAATACAGGGTTTCTGCCTGTTGGCGACAGAATTTTCCGGCTCGTTTACGCGTGGGGGCTGACGAAGCGGACGATAGGAAAATAGCTGTCGTATCTATTTAAAACTCGCTATGAAACCGTGTTACGGTTGTTCATCCAAGAGCCGCGTAACCCAAAGGCAATGAAATGAAAAAACTGACTTTTTTATTGGTGCTGGCATTGCTGAGCGGCTGTGTGCAGGAACGTCCCTGGTTCTATCCGGCAAACGTTAGCGTTAAAAACAATCGCGTATGCATTAGTGTGCCGGACGATATTGACGGAAAACGCGAGCTGGTGGGCATCGGAATTTATCAACCGGGGGCCGGAGGGAAGGCGGAATGGTCCACGTCGGTTGCGCCGGGCCAGCAGCCGATAGCGGTCATGCCTGGCGAATGCCTGACGGAGGCTTTCGACGGGTTCAAGATTGGGCATAGCTATTCGGTTGAGATTGCGACGGTCGGCAATGCGTCAAATGAGGCACCGCGCAAATATTGGACTGAATTTACATTGGTTGCTGACAAAGCGGACGGCAAAAAACTCACTGTCTTACCCATTCAGCGCTAATGTACTTGAACATAAAAAAAGCCCGCCGGGGGGATAGCCGGCGGGCTTTTTGACGTCTGGGCGGCGATTATTTGTAGATAACCGCGGTGGCGTGCATCAGGTTATTGCCGCTGGTGGAGGTGATGGTGAAAGCCTTGGCGCCCGCCGCATCGGCTTTGGCGGCCAACTGGGATTTCAGGCTGCTCAGGTCTGTTGCGCCGCTGGCGACGATCACGCCGGCTTTTTCGAATTGGGCGGCATCCTGCGCGCTGACGTGTTCAGCGGCGAAAGTGGTGAAAGAAACGGTAGCCAGAGCGATAGCAGCAGCAAAAGTTTTGATGGTTTTCATGTTCGTCATTCCTGTCAAAGCGGATTAGGGAGAAAGGGAGTACCTTTCGATGGGAAGATTATTGCGCAGGAGAAGACGTGATGAAATCGGAGAGTGTTGACGGTTTTATTCAGATTTTTTGATTGTTAATTCCCCCGTTCATCTTCTGTATAAACGGGGGAGACGATCAGCGCGTCGGGCGCGTCAGATCGAAACGGTGCTGCTCGGAAATGCCGTAGTAGGCGCTCGGGCCGCCGGCGCGCAGGATCGGTTCGGCGGCGGCGGTCTGGTAAACGCCGTGTTCATCCAGCAGCGCCGGATCGAGATGCACCGCCACCACTTCGCCCAACACCAGCCAGGTCTCCACCTGTTCCCCGGCGGCGGTTTGCAACTGAATGCATTGGGTCAGGCGGCATTCGAAGTTCACCGGGCTTTCGGCCACGCGCTCGGCTTTGACCCGGCGCCCGGGCAGCGGCGTGACGCCGGCGAAGGCGAATTCGTCCTCACCGCGCGGCAGGTTGATGGAACTGTTGTTCATCGCTTCCGCCAACGGGCGTGTCGCCAGGTTCCAGACGAACTCGCCGGTTTCCACGATATTCGCCACGCTGTCTTTCCAGCCGGTGCTGGCGAAACCGATGATGGGCGGGCGGTAGTTGAAGCAGTTGAAAAAGCTGTAGGGCGCCAGATTACGCAAGCCGGCGGCGCTGCGGGAAGAGATCCAGCCGATGGGGCGCGGGCCGACGATGGCGTTCAGCGGATCGTGCGGCAGGCCGTGGCCGGCGGCGGGTTCATAATAATAACGAGATTCACGGCTCATGGGGGCCCCTGTGGCAATCGATGAAGCTTTCATTGTGCCGGGTTTCCCGCCGCTGCGCCATTCCGGGCCGGATGTGTTATCTTACGCGCCGGAAATACCTTCAAGAGAGCCCGTCACGGTGGAAAAAAAGAAAACCTTCCCGCAGCAGAAAAGCGGCCTGCATCCGCGCAACCGTCATCGTTCGCGCTACGACTTCCCGGCGCTGATCGCCAGCTGCCCGGCGCTGGCGCCGTTCGTAAAACCGAACGCCTGGGGCGATGTCTCGGTGGATTTCGCCGATCCGGCGGCGGTGAAAATGCTCAACCGTGCGTTGCTGCAACACTTTTACGGCATCGAACACTGGGATATTCCGGCTGATTACCTGTGCCCGCCGATCCCCGGCCGCGCCGACTATCTGCACCACCTGGCGGATCTGCTGGCGACCAGCAACGGCGGCGAGGTCCCGCGCGGCAAGGGCGTGGCGATCCTCGACGTCGGCGTCGGCGCCAACTGCATTTACCCGATCGTCGGCCTGCGCGAATACGGCTGGCGTTTCACCGGCTCCGAAATCGATCCGGTGTCGCTGAACGCAGCCAAAATGATCGTCGAAATGAACCCGACGCTGCGCAACAGCGTGCGTCTGCGGCTGCAAAAACAGCCTGAGCTGATTTTTAGCGGCATCATCGGCGCGGCCGAGAAATTCGACGCGACCCTGTGCAACCCGCCGTTCCACGCGTCCGAGCAGGAAGCGCGCGCCAGCACCCGCCGCAAGCTGCATAAATTGGGCAAAGGGGAAGTGGCCGACAAGCCGGTGCAAAACTTCGGCGGCAAGAACAACGAGCTGTGGTGCGAAGGCGGCGAAGAAGCCTTTGTGCGCAAGATGGTGGAAGAGAGCGTCAGCAAGGCCAATAACTGCCTGTGGTTCACCTCGCTTATCTCGAAAAACACCACGTTGCCGGCCATCTACCATGCGCTGAAAGTGGCGGGGGCGGCCGAGGTGCGCACCATCGAGATGGCGCAAGGGCAGAAGATCAGCCGCTTCGTCGCCTGGACCTTCCATGACGCCGAGCAACAGGCCGCCTGGGTAGCTGAACGCTGGCGTTAATCTTCCCGGCGCCGGTTATCCTGCCGGCGCCGACAAAAATCCGCATTTTACCTTTCAATTTTCATCACTTACGTTATTCTCAATACAGTTATTCATAATAAAAATCTTAGGTTGTTGGTTTATTTAAATTCGAATAATTACTTTACTGAATAAATAAATTTAATCCGGTTAAGAGCAATAACCAGAAGGATCGGCGCTGCCCGCTCCTTCCGCGATGGCACGTCTGCGTGTGGGCGCGGCATGTGGCCAGACAAAATAAGAAAAGCGCGATCATCTGCCACAAGGACTACACCCTATGCTGTTACAATTCAGTCAGTTAACTACCCACAAAGGCGCCGAGCTGAGCGCGATAGAACACGCCGTTCCCATGATTGTATTCTCGCCCGACGGTACGGTATTGCGCGCCAACGATCTCTTTCTCAGCACGCTCGGATTTCAACGCGATGATGTGATAGGCCGGCATCATCGTATTTTCTGCGATCCGAACTATGTCGCCAGCCCGTTATATCGCGAACATTGGGAGACGCTGAATAAAGGGCAACCCATCACGGACACGATAAAGCGCATCGCGAAAAACGGCGAGGCGGTGTGGCTGCAGGGCACCTATGCGCCGGTGCTGAATAAACAGGGTAAGGTGGTGGAAATCGTCAAGATCGCCAGCGAAGTGACCGAGCGAGTGACCCAGGCGCAGGAACACCGCAGCCTGCTGGCGGCGCTGAATCGCTCGATGGCGATGATTTCTTTCACGCCGCAGGGCGACATTGTCAGCGCCAACGACAATATGCTGGCGCTGATGGGCTATCGGCTGGAAGAAGCGTGCGGGCAGTCGCATGCGGTGCTGTGCCCACCGGCGTTCGCCGCTTCCGACGACTATCGGCGGCATTGGCAGCGCCTGGCGCGCGGCGAGTTCATCACCGGGCGTTTTGAGCGCGTCAACCGGCGCGGCGAACGGGTCTGGCTGGAGGCCAGCTATAACCCGATCCTCGACAACGACGGCCAGGTGGTGAAAGTGGTGAAGATCGCCCAGGACATCACCCGGCTGATGCAACAGCAGCAGCATGAAGAAGAGATGGTGCGCAACGCGCATCATCTGTCGCTCGATACCGACCGGCAGGCGGCGCAGGGCGCGGTCATCGTGCAGCAGGCGGTGAAGGGCATGCAGCAGGTCGAAGCGGCGGCGCGCGAAACGTCGGACGTGGTCACCGAGCTTGGCAAGTGCTCTCAGCAGATCGGCACCATCGTCGAAGCCATTCGTAAAATTGCCTCGCAAACCAATCTGCTGGCGATTAACGCCTCCATCGAAGCCGCCCACGCCGGTGAGCACGGGCGCGGTTTTGCGGTGGTGGCCAACGAGGTGCGCACGCTGGCGGAACAGTCGCGCAAGGCGGCGACCGAGATCGAACGCATGACCAAGTCTATCCAGCAAGGCGTGGCGGCGGCGATCGCCGGCATGGCGACCTGCGTGGAACAGGCCGGCGGCGGTGTGGCATTGACCCATGACGCCGGAGAAGTGATCAATCAGGTCAACATCGGCATGCATGACGTCGTGAAACTGATGCAGGCGTTTACGTCGGTGAAGCAGGGCGACGCGCTGCACTGAGTTTGCCGGGCGCCGCCCCTGAAAGCGGGGCGGCGTTTGTCTCTTCCCACCGATCTCTGCGCCGTTGAGCCGCGGTTCAATTTTACCGGCCTATGCTATCCTTAAATGTGAACGAATGTTCGTTCATTTATTTGTGTCAATTTACGGCGCCCAGCGCCCCTTCACCGTTTCGGGAGCTGCCGATGGGAAACCGAGAAAAGATTGTCGACGCTGCGCTGCACAGCTTTACCCATAAGGGATTTCACCAGACCAGCATGCGGGATATCGCCCAGGCGGCGGGCGTCAGCGTGGGCAACCTCTATAACCATTTTTCCGGCAAGGAGGCGCTGATCGGCGAGATCGCGCTGCTGGAAAACGGCGTATTCGCCGAGTTCGCCGCCGCATTGCGGGCCGAGAAAAAGCGGCCGAAACAGGCGCTGTCGGCCTTTTTCACCGCCTATCACGCTTTTGTCGCCGAACCGGACAATGTGCAACTGTCGGCGGAGATTGTGGCTGAAGTGGCGCGTAACCCGGCATTGGCCGAGCCGTTCAGCGCCAACCAGCGGCAGTTGATTGAGGCGCTGGCGACGACGATCGCCGAGGCTCAGCAAATCGGCGAGATCGCGCCGGCGATAGCGCCCTTGCCGCTCGCGCAGCTGGTGCTGGACGTGATCGAAAGCCAGGCCTGGCGGCAGGCGATCTTCGCGTCGCCTTCGCCGGAGGCGATCACGCCGGTGCGGCTGTTGGAACAGCTGCTCTACCGCCAACCCTAGTCGAGGTTGATATGTTGCACATTGAGCCTTATCGCAACGCTGACCGCCTGCAAACGGCGGCGTTGATCTACGCCGCGTTCTGCGACAAATTCCAGCGCGCGCGCCGTCTGAGCGCCCGCCTTCAGTGGCGTCTGTTCTATCGGCTGTGGAGTTGGAAGCAAAGCGGCAGCCGGGAGCGCAGCTTCGTGGTGAAACAGGATGAACAGGTGGTGGCGGCCTTTGCCCTGAATGCCATCGATGGCGAGAACCGCGCCGGGCTGCGTCCGCACGCCTTGCCGATTTGGCGGCTGTGTCGCCGCTATGGCTGGCTGAACGTTTGGCGTATGTATCTGCAAATTGCGGTGTTGCAGCACACCCCGGCGGCCGATGAGCTGTATCTTTCCTACCTGGCGGTGGCCGAGAGTCAGCGCGGCAAAGGCGTGGGCAGGCGACTGCTGCAGTGGATGAACGACTACGCCGCCGAACAAGGCGCAGGCCGGCGCCTGAGCCTGCACGTCAGCCGGCGCAACGTCGATGCGCAGCGTCTGTATCAGCGCTGCGGTTTTCAGGTGCGGCGCGAAGAACATTACGCCTCGCTGGGCTTGCTGTTCGGCCAGGCCGATTGGGTGTTGATGGAGAAACGCAGCGGGGAGGCGACGTGCGCAGAATAGGGCTGTGTCTCGTGGCGCTGCTCCTGCCGGTGCTCGGCTGGGTGATTTACGTCAACGACTTTCGCTTTGTCACCGAACCGGTCGTGGTGACCGCCGGTGGCAATCGGCTGACCGGCACGCTGGTGCTGCCGAAGCATGCGCCGGTGAAGCCCGGCGTCGTGGTGTTCGTGCACGGCGATGGACCGGCCAACGCCAGCCGCGACGAAGGCTATTACGGCATTTGGGAGACGATGGCGCAGCAGGGCTATGCGGTTTTATCCTTCGATAAGCCGGGCGTGGGCGGCTCCGGCGGCAACTGGCTGCATCAGACCATGGCGGATCGCGCGCGGGAAACCGCCGATATCATCGACTGGGCCCGGCGGGACGGGCGCTTCGATGCGCGCTGCGTGGGGCTGTGGGGCACCAGCCAGGCGGGGTGGGTAATGCCGGAGGTGGCGCGTTTGCGCCCCGGCATCGCGTTTACGCTGGCGGTGGCGCCGGCGATCAACTGGCTGCGGCAGGGGCGCTACAACACCCGGGCGGCGATGGCGGCGGCAGGGGACGATGAAGCGTCGATCGCCGCGCGCGAGGCGCACTGGCGCCACATCCAAACGCTGCTCGAACAGCCGGACGGTTACGAACAGTACCGCCGTGAGTCTGGCGCCGCCGCTGCATTGAGCGCCGACCGCTGGCGCTTTATTCGCGCCAACATGGCCAGCGACGCGACGGTGGGATTGCGGCATTTCGCCACGCCGGTGCACCTGATCCTGGGCGGGCGCGACGTCAACGTGGACGCGGACGAAACCGAGCGCGTGTATCGGCAAACGATCCCGGCCTCGCTGCTGACGGTGACGCGCATCGACGAGGCCGATCATGTGATGGTCAAGCCGCTGTTCGCGCGCCATCCGTGGCTGATCAACGTGGTGGGCCTGTTTGCCCCGCGCTCGGTGCAATACGACGCCTACCGGCAGGACGTGGCGGCCTTCCTGGCCGCTCAGCCCTGCGGGCGCGGGCGCTAACCTCAGATCGCCGCGGGCGGCGCCTGCTCGTCATGCGGCTGCGGCGCGCGGGAAATCTGCATCGCCTGCTGCGGCATGCCGATGCCGGCCCGATCGAAATGGATTTTCACCAGCCGGTCGAGGGCGTATTGCACCACCCACTGTTTCAGCGCCTGCGTGCGCACCGTCACGCGGGTGGTGAACGAGCGATCGCCCAGCGCCACCACGCCGTTGAAGACCGGCTCGCCAATCAGGAAATGCTTCACCTGTTCATCCTGCTTCAGCGCCTCGATGGCCTGATGCAGCACCGCATTGACCCGATCGATGTCCTCGTCGCGGCTGACGGTGTAATTGGCGCGGTATACCCCGAACTCACGCGCATAGTTGGCCAGCGTGGTGATCGAAGAGTACGGCACGATGTGATAGACGCCGTAGTCGTCGCGCAGGCCGATCGAGCGGATGGTCATGCGCTCCACGGTGCCGGTGATGCCGCTGACGGTGACGTATTCGCCGGTGTTCATGCCGTTTTCGAACTGGATGAACACGCCGGTGATCACGTCTTTCACCAGCGTCTGGGCACCGAAGCTGATGGCCAGCCCCAGCGCGCCGGCGCCCGCCAGCAGCGGCGCGATGTTCAGTCCGACCTGCGACAGCACGATCATCACGGTGATGGTGCTGATAACGATAGCCAACACGTTGCGAAACAGCGTCAGCAGCGTGCGTTCGCGCGCGCTCGGCCGCACGCCGTTGCTCAGCTCCAGCGCCAGGCGGTGCTCGATGATGCTGGCCATCAGCGTCCAGCTAAACACGGCGATCAACAGGATCAGCAGAATATGCACCAGCCCGCCGAGCGTCCGCTGGCCATTTTCGCTGCCCGCCCATTGATACAGGTTGATCAGATGCCACGCATCAAGCAGAAACAGCGTCACTGCCAGCACCACCATCACCCGCAGTATCTTCAACCCGTTGGGGATGTAAGAGTTGATGCGCCGCTCGAGCATCGGATAGCGCAAATTGACGTCGGTCGGCAGCGAAATGCGGCGGAAAATCCAGCGGGTCAGCATGCCGGACAGCAGGGCGCCGACGCCGACCACCAGCAGGCTTTTTACCGTGGCGCTCATCATAAAGCGCAGGCTGTTGCCGATGTCGAACTGGGACAGCACGAACAGCACCAGAAAATAGGCGATCGCCAGCAGGTGCCAGACATGCCCCAGCCCGCGCAGGATCACGCTGAAAAATGCCATCGACCGTTCGGCCAGCAGGTTGATCTGTTGCTGTATCGGTTTGCGGTTGTGCAGGATCAGCCAAATGGCGTATAGCGTCAGCGCCAGCATTACCACCAGGTTGACGGCGGCGGCGGCCGAATAGCTGATCTGCACCGCCACCACCGGCACCACCACCATCAGGCCATAGCCGATCAGGCCGCTGAGCCAGGCGAGGCGGGTGTTCCAATAGCGTGCGCTCCGATCGCTGAAGGGGAACGGGCGTAGATAGTCGAAGCTGGGGGCGAAAATCAGCCGCAGCACCGCCTTGAAAAATTCAATCACCGCGAAGGCGCTGAGAAACAGGGTCTGCAGCCGCAGAATGGTGGCGCTGTCGGCGTGGACGTGGCGGGCAAACAGGTTGCCTGCCGCCAGCGCCAGCAGCAGCACCAGCAGATCGATGGCGAAAGCGCCGAGAATGGCGGCGGGGCGCTTATACCACGGGCCGCGCTGCAGCCTGGCGTTGTGCCCCCAACTGCCCATGCGCTTGTACAGCGGCGCGATCAGCCGGCGGATCAGGTGGAACAGCGCAAAGGTGACCGCCACCGTCAGCAGAAAGTAGCCCAGCGCGCGGAAAAAGCCGGCGGGATTGAAAACGCGCTTCGGGCCGGAATCTATCAGCTTTTGCAGCGCGCCGAGCTTCTGGTTAAAGGTGCCGATGCCTTCCTGCGCCAGCGAGTTCAGGCTGTCGCTCAGCGTAACGGGCGTCGATTCCTCCGGCGTTGTCGGCGCGGCGGCCGTAGCGTCGCCGGCGGTCTGTTTCAGGTGGTCGATGAGTTCCGCGCGCGCTTGGTCGTCTTGCAGCAGATCGGCCAGCGCGGCGTAGGCGGCTTTCTGCTGCTCGCTCTTGTCGGCGGGCGCAGGCGGCGCATTTTGCGCCAGCGCCGGTGGTGCGAAGACGCTCAGGGTCAACAGCAGCAGCAGGAAAAGCAGGTGTTCTCGCAGATGAGAACCTCGTCGGGAGTCTGCGTTTGGCGGCATGGTTCCTCTCTTTGGCGTTCTGTGATCGGCGGATGTCAGAGCAATACGATGAAAAACAATCAATATAGTAGGAAAGGAAACGCGATGGGGCGTGGGAGAGCGTGCGGAATGAAAGCGGCGGGCGCGTGGCGCGCCCGCCGTTAAATCGCCAGGATCAGGAAACGTGCTGCAGGAATTCCTGCAGACGCGGGCTCGGCGGATGGTTGATCAGATCGTGCGGGTTGCCGTCTTCGGCAATCCGGCCCTTGTCGATAAAGATCAGGCGCGACGCCACTTTTTCGGCAAAGCCGACTTCGTGGGTGACGATAACCATCGTCATGCCTTCCTCGGCCAGGTCTTGCATCACCTTAAGTACTTCGTGGCGCAGCTCCGGATCGAGCGCGGAGGTCGGCTCGTCGAACAGCATCATTTTCGGCTTCACCGCCAGCGCGCGCGCGATCGCCACGCGCTGCTGCTGGCCGCCCGACAGTTCGGACGGGTAGTGGTGGGCGCGCTCCGCCAGACCGACCTTGGCCAGCAGCTCGCGCGCCAGCTTTTCCGCATCGGACTTCTTCGCGCCGCGCACGCGGATCGGGCCGAAGGCGACGTTTTCCAGCGCCGTCAGGTGCGGGAACAGGTAGAACTGCTGGAATACCATGCCGGCTTCCTGGCGGATCAACCGATCGTCTACTTTCGGATCGTTGGCTTTCAGGCCATCGACGATCAGATCGCCGCTGGTCACTTCTTCCAGCTTGTTGATGCAGCGCAGCAGGGTGGACTTGCCGGAGCCGGACGGTCCGATGATCACCACCACTTCGCCTTTGTCGATCTTCAAATCGATGTTGTGCAGCACCTGGGTTTGGCCAAAATGCTTGGAGACGTTTTTAAATTCAATCACAGGATTTTCATCCTTCTTTCCAGACGACGCAGCACGAAGCTCAGCACCAGAGTAATAATCAGGTAGATAACCGCCACGGCGCTCCAGATTTCCAGCGCGCGGAAGTTACCGGCAATAATTTCCTGACCCTGACGGGTCAGCTCCGCCACGCCGATCACGATGAACAGCGAGGTATCTTTGATGCTGATGATCCACTGGTTGCCCAGCGGCGGCAGCATGCGGCGCAGCGCCAGCGGCATAATGACGTAGCGGATGGTTTCGCGGCGCGACAGGCCGAGCGCCAGCCCGGCTTCGCGGAAACCGTTATGGATAGACAGCACCGCGCCGCGGGTGATTTCCGCGATGTAGGCGCCGGAGTTGATCATGATGGTCACCACCGCCGCGGTGAACGGATCGATGCGCAAATCGGTGAACGCCATCGGCAGGGCGAAGTAGATGAACATCACCTGCACCACGATCGGCGTGCCGCGGATCACTTCGATAAACACCAACGCGATGTGGTTGGCGATCCATCCGCCGTAGGTGCGGGCAAAGCCGGCGACGAGGCCGATGATCAGGCCGCCAATCAGACCGAGGACCGAAATCCACAGGGTCATTTTGGCGCCCTCTAACAAGATAGGAATGGCGGGCCAGATGGCGCTCCAGTCGAACTGCATGATATTTCTCCCGGTGATCCCAAACGTGGGTATCAGATACAACGAAGCGCAGGGGGTTAAGCGACCCCCTGTGCTTAAGTTAATAGCGTGCCAAGTTCACCGCTTACTTAGGTTCGGTGCCGAACCACTTCTTGTAGATTTCGTTATAGGTGCCGTTCTCGCGCAGGGTTTTCAGCGCGCCGTTCACCTTCTCGCGCAGCGCATCGCTGCCTTTAGGGAAGGCGATACCATACTGCTGTGCTTCCAGCGAATCGCCGACGGTTTTGAACTTGCCGGCGCCGGCCGTCTTGATGAAGTATAAGATGTTTGGCGTGTCGTGCAGCACCGCGTCGGCGCGCTTGGTGCCCAGTTCCATATAGGCGTTGTCAATGTTCGGGAACTGACGCAGATCCTTGGTTTTGATGTGCTGCTTGGCGTAATCCACCGAGCCGGTGCCGCTCTTCACCGCCACCACTTTACCGTTCAGATCGTCGATGCCTTTCACGCTGTTGTTGTCGGCATTGACCATGACCAGCAGGCCGCTTTTGTAGTAACCGTCTGAGAAGTCGATGGCTTTCTTGCGCTCATCGGTGATGGTGATGCCGGCCAGCGCCAGATCGACGTTTTTGGTCTGCAGCGCCGGAATGATGCCGCCGAAGTCCATCGGTTTCAGGGTGTAGTCCAGCTTCAGCTCTTTGGCGACGGCGGCCCACAGGTCGATGTCGAAGCCGACGTATTTGTCGCCTTGCTTGAACTCAAAAGGAACGAAAGCGGTGTCGGTGGCGACCACCAGTTTGTCTGCTGCGTGGGAACTTACGGCAAAGGCCAGGGAGAGTGCGGCCAGGGAGACTTTAAAAATCGACTTCATGAGAGGAATTCCTGTACAGGTTGCGGATTACCCATTTTTTATATTGCAGTTGGTGCCATGAAAAAATCGTGCCATGTTTTCAACTAATATAAAAACAAAGAGTTACTGCGTGATGTTGTGCCGTGACGGCGAATAGTTATGGTTATGCACCACAATGAGGCACCGAAATGGTGCGTAAGAATTATCTTGGTGCACGGGGCTATCATTAACCAAATTTTGGCTGTGAAACAACCGTTCTTTAACGTTTTTGCTTCAATATTGATAACTAACTCTAACTTTCATGATCCATTGACGGTGCAAGCGTGACTGCGAGAGGGGGAAAAAGGGGAGCAGATAATGCTAGCGCAACTGGCTGTCTTTGCTGCCGCGCCGGTTGTACAGGCTGCTGGCCGCGTGTTTTTTGTCTTGTTCGGCCTGGCAGGCGACACAAAAACGCACCCCCTTCAGCGCCTTGCGGCGCGCCTCGGGGATCGGTTCTCCGCATTCCTGGCAATAGCGTTCGCTCTCGCCATGCCCGAGTGCATCACGCGCGCGCTGCACCGCATCGTCGACGGTAGAATCAATTTGATCTTGTACGGCGCCGTCCGCCGCCCAGCCGCTGGCCATCATGACCTCCTGACAAGGGAAACCTACCGTTTAATATGGGCCGTTTTTTGCACAATTCAACGGCCGCGCAAAAGAAAACAGGCCGGGCGAAGCCCAGCCTGTTCTGCCCGGCACGACGGGCGGTCTGCAACGCGCTGCGGCGTTATTCGATGTTGGATTCGATGAACCACAGGAACTTGTCCAGATCGCGCGAGGCGGCGGTGAACATGTCGGCGGTGTCTTCGTCTTCCACTTCGGTAATGGCCTTACGGATGTCATTCGCCACCGCGCCGTAGCGATCGGCCAGCGCTTTCAGGTGTTCTTGCACGCTGTGGATATTGGTCGGATAGCTTTTCAGCGGCGTGCGATCGTTCACCACCTGTACGGTGCCCAGCGCCACGCCGCCCAGCTGCACCACGCGCTCGGCGAAGGTGTCCTGGTGCTCGATGATGGCGGTGCGGAAGCCGTCCAGCATTTCATGAACCGCGATAAAGTTCGCGCCACGCATGTTCCAGTGCGCCTGTTTGGTGATCAACGAAAGATCGATGAATTGCACGACCTGATGGTTCAGCGCCTTGATGGCGGCCAGTTTGATTTTTTCGTCCAGATCGTTACGGGTATACAGCAGATCAGAAGATTTCGTTTTCACCAGTTTAGCGGTACTCATATCAGATATCCTCTTGATTAGTCGTTGTCCTATTTCGTTACGGGATTAATTATAGCAGGGCTGTTTATTTTTGCCGGACGAAAATGGCTATTGCACAAATAGGGTTAGCCTACGAATAATGGGTCTTGTTGAATTTTTACTTAATACAACACCATGAAAAATATAATTATTTATCATTCTCTGATTTATTGTTTATGGCTGTGAAAATTTACCCTGGTTATTTTATTTTTTCGCCTGCGGGCTTCGGCTAAATATCCGCTTTGTTATCGTGGTGTTAATTTCTCATCCATTCATATTGATAGCGGTAATTGGTGCCGCTACAGTAGGGCAATTATCCTCTCTCTTTATAGGCGAATAATGAAAATTAACGTCGTCGGCACCAGCGGCAGCGGTAAAAGCACCCTGGCGCGTCAACTGGCGGAACGGCTTGGCGTGCCCTATATCGAGATGGACAGGCTGTATTGGCGGCCCGAATGGCAGGGAACGCCCGATGACGCGTTCCTGGCGCGGCTTGAACAGATGCTGGCCGAAGCGGGGGATGGCTGGGTGCTGGACGGCAATTACAGCCGCACGCAGCCGATCAAGTGGCGCGAGGTCGATTATATTCTGTGGCTGGACTACGGTTTCGGCCGCACGCTGTGGCAGGCCGTGCGCCGCGCGTGCCGACGCGCGGCCGGCAAAAGCGAGCTGTGGCCGGGCACCGGCAATCGGGAAAGCTTCCGCCGTTCTTTCTTCAGCCGCGAGTCGATCGTGCTCTGGACGATCCGCACTTACTCGAAGAACCGGCGAAAATACCTGGCGGAGATGGCTCGTCCCGACGCCGGACGCCGTTTCGTGCGCCTGCGTTCTCCCCGCCAGGCCGCCGATTTTCTACGGGCGCTGCCGAAGGTTCACAGCAGCAGACGGTGATGGATCCTCACCACCGCTTTCTTGATTTGCTGTGGCCGCTGCCACACGCAGCCGGTCTTGTGCGGCTCCATCTGGAAAAAGAGGGCGAACATGCCGTGCGTCATGTGCAGTGTTTGCGGGTGGCGTTTGATGTCCAGCAGCAGCAGATCGCTATTTTCCGCGTGGGGTTGTTCGCGATGTCCGTTGCCCGCCAGACCGTATTCGATGCGCTCTTCACCGCTGATCAGCAGATGCAGCGCAATGTATTCCTGATGCATTTCGGCGCGCTTTTCCGCCGCCGGCGCGGTGGTCAGCGTCATCACGTCCATAAAGATGTTGTCGCCGTCGATCGGGTGATGCCCCAGCGCCAGTTCTGGCAGGTCGCATCGGCGCAATTCGGTCAGGGTTGAAACCAGCGCCGGCGCGAGTCCGCGGCCGAAGCGTGGGTTGAACAGGCTGTTGTGAATCACTGTTATTCTCCATGTGAGCGAAAGTCCAAAGAGCCTGCGATACAGGCTAAGGGGAAGTATGCCGACTTGTCACGAGGAAAACAGTTAACCCGCCTGCATTCCGACGTTGCGGTCTGCAGGCGAGTCGGGTCATCAGGAAAGGCTTTCGAGGCGAGGTTTGGGGCGAATGGTGAGGGCGGAGCCCATGGAGGCGGCGATGATCGCCGCCAGCGCCAGCCATTGCACGCCGCTCAGGTGTTCGCCGAGGAACAGCATGCCGGATAACGCCGCCATCGCCGGTTCCAGGCTCATCAAGGTGCCGAAGGTGCGCGCCGGAATTTTGGGCAGCGCGATGATCTCCAGCGAATAAGGCAGCGCGGTGGAGAGGATCGCCACCGCCAGCGCTATCGGCAGAATCTCAACGTTGAACAGCACGCTGCCGGTTTGCCAGGCGCCGATCGGGCAGAACACCAACGCGGCGATCAGCGAGCCGAGCGCCACCGTGCCGGGGCCGTGATCGCCGCCGGCCTTCTGGCCGAAGATGATATAGACCGCCCAGCAGGCGCCGGCGCCGAGCGCGCAGGCGGCACCGAACGGGTCGATTCCGCCTACGCCGTGGCCAAGCGGCAGCAGGAACCACAGCCCGGCGATCGCCAACGCCACCCAAAGGAAGTCAATCGGCCGCCGCGACGAGAACATGGCCACCGCCAACGGGCCGGTAAACTCCAGCGCCACGGCGATGCCGAGCGGCACGGTGCGCAACGACAGGTAGAACAGGTAGTTCATCGCGCCGAGCGACAGGCCGTAAATCAACAGCGGCAAGCGGCTGCCGGCGGCGATGCGCATGCGCCACGGGCGGAAGATGATGAACAGAATCAGGGTGCCAATGAAAAGACGCAGCGTCGTGATGCCTTCCGCACCCACGATCGGGAACAGGCTTTTGGCCAACGAAGCGCCGCTCTGGATCGACACCATGGCGATGATTAACAGACAAATGGGCAGCAGCGCGGAGGGCGCTCTGCCGGCAGTAGATAACGACATCCTTAACGGGCCTTTTATGCGCCGTTCCTCAGCCTTGAGAAAACGGTCGAAACGGGGATGCGAGCAGTGTAAATGAAATGGCGAAAATCTGTCTGAGAAAAGCGCGCATCGCGGTGAAATCCGCCGATCCTCGGATGAGATGTGGCGGATTTGGTCAAAAAGTGCGCTTTTTCTTAAGAATTATCTGGATATTAAATAGGTGATTTTTGTCACAGAAAGTCGTAGAATACGGCCGAAAATAGAGCGAAAAGAAGAAGATACACTGTTCTTGAAATCTTCTGTTACACGATATAAAGCATTAGACACTCATTTCAAGGCAGAGTTTCACGCTAATTTTTGTTATATTTTCAAAGCATGAACAAATGGATGTACTTAATAATAAAACGCGTTTGAGGTGGTTATGAAAAAAATTGCATGTCTTTCCGCAGTAGCAGCTTGCGTATTAGCAGTTAGCGCAGGTACCGCATTCGCTGGTCAGAGCACCGTATCCGCTGGCTATGCGCAGGGTGATTTCCAAGGCGTTGCTAACAAAGCCGACGGTTTCAACCTGAAATACCGTTACGAGTTCGACAACAACCCACTGGGCGTAATCGGTTCCTTTACCCACCTGGAAAAGGACGGTTCTCAGGACGGTTTCTATAACAAAGCTCAGTACAACTCTATCTCTGCCGGTCCAGCATACCGCATCAATGACTGGGCGAGCATCTACGGTCTGGTTGGCCTGGGTTACGGTAAATTCACTACCAACGCTCAGAACGGCACTTCTCGTCACGACACCGCTGACTACGGCTTCACCTACGGCGCCGGTCTGCAGTTCAACCCAATCGAGAACGTTGCCCTGGATGTCGGTTACGAGCAGAACCGCATTCGCAGCGTTGACGTTGGCACCTGGAACGTTGGCGTAGGCTACCGCTTCTAAGTGTGTTCGTGCCTGCGGGCATGAACCTGCGGCCTTGTTTGCCGCACCCATAAAAAATCCGCCTCCGGGCGGATTTTTTTTATCTGTCATTCACCGCCGCGCCCCGTCGGCTGCGTCGAAAAGCGCGCGCTGCGGGCATCGCGCTCGTAGCCTTGCGGCTCGGTCAACAACCCGTACAGCTCGGGGCGCCGCCCGTAGATCCAGCGGCGACCGGTGCTGAGCGGGATTAGCGTCAGATCGAGCTCGGCGCTGACCATCCGGTCTTCCGCCGCCCAGGTCTCCGCCACGATCCGGCCGTAAGGATCGAGGATCATCGCGTTGCCGGTGCGTATTTCATCGTCATCTCGGCCCACGCCGTTGCTGAACAGCAAGAACAGCCCGTTGTCGTGAGCGCGCGACGGCAGCCAGCGCATCAGCCAGCCGCGGCCGTGTTCGCCGCGAAAGGCGGCTTCTATCGCCTGCGGATCTTCCACGCGCCGCTGCCACAGCGCCTGCGGGATCGGCTTCATGCCGTGCGGGCTGCGCGAATGGGTGCCGCCGGTCTGGTGCGGGGCGATCAGCACGTCCGCGCCCAGCAGCGCCGTTGCGCGCACATTCTCCACCAGATTATTGTCCCAGCAGATCAATACGCCCACGCGTACGCCCCAGGGGGTATCGAACACCGTATAGCGGTCGCCGCTGGCGATAGCCGGGTGCTCGAAGGCGTGCAGTTTGCGGTGCACATGCAGTTCGCCGTCCGGCAGACAAACGGCATAGGCGTTGTAACACCGGCCGTCATCGCCCAGCTCGATCAGCCCGACGCCAATCGCCATGTTGTAACGCTCAGCCAGCGGGCGAATGCGCGCCAGCGAAGGGCTGCTCACGATCGGCTCCGCCAGCGCCCGCACTTCGGCGTCGGACAGATGGCGCACGTGCCAATAGCCGGTGACGCACATTTCCGGGAATGCCAGCAGTTGTATCTGTTGTTCGGCCGCTTCCGCGATAAAGCGTTCCATGGTCGACAGGTTGTAATTCTTGTCATTGGCATGATGCTGGAATTGCACCGTGGCGGCGCGTAATGAGGTGGTCATGGGATCTCTCCGGTTGGGGTCTGCATTGATTACAGCAGGCGAATTGATTACTGTATAATCAATTAAATTCCTTATTTGATAACCTAATGGAATGGATATAAAACAACTGCGCGCCCTGGTGGCGCTGGCGGAGCAGGGCAACTATCGGCAGGCGGCGAGCCTGCTGTGCATCAGCCAACCGGCGCTGAGCAAGCAAATTCAGGCGCTGGAAGCCCAGCTTGACGTTCGGCTGTTCGAGCGCGGCCGACAAGGGGCGGTGCTCACTGCCGGCGGGCGGCGGCTTTACCCGGAGGCGCAGGCGCTAGTGGAGCAGTATCAGCAGTTTCAGCGGCGCGCGCGGCGGGTGGCGCTCGGGGAAGCGGGGCGGCTGGCGCTGGGGTTTGGCCTGTCCAGTTTTCATCTGGCGCCGCAGCTGGTGGCCGCCTTTCGCCAACGGTTTCCCGAGGTGGCGATTGGCCTCGAAGATCTGCCGTCGGAGCGGCAGTATCAGCTGTTGCTGCAGGGAGAGTTGCAGGCGGGGTTCGTGCGCTTGCCGGTCAATACGCCGCTGTGCGGCGTCGCGTTGTTGAGTGATCGGTTGGTGCTGGCCGCGCCGGGCGCGCTGGCGCTGCGCGCCGACGAGCTGATGACGCGTTTCAATCAGCTGCCGCTGTTGCAATTGACCCCTAAACGCGGGCGCGGGCTGAGCGATCAGTCGCTGCGGTTTATCGCCGCTCACCGCCTGACGCCGAACGTGGTGCAGCAGGCCGGCGACATCCAGACGCTGTTGGCGTTGGTCGCCGCCGGCGTCGGCGTCGCGCTGCTGCCGCACAGCATCACACATATCGCGCCGGCCGGCATCGACATTTTACCGCTGAGCGGCGAGGAGACGGAGTGGCAGGTCGGTATCGCCTGGGATCCGCAGCGCACCGACGCGCTGCGGGACAACTTCATTCAGACGGCGTTGGCGGTGCAACGCGCTTAGGCATTCAAAGCAGGCAGTGCATCACCACGATCGGGTTTTGATGGTACTCGCTGCGGTGGCTTTCGCTGAAGCCGACCTTTTTCGCCAACGCCAGCGAAGCCTGGTTTTCAGGCGAGATGATGCAGACGGTTTTTTCCCCCGGCAGGTGCGTTTTCCCCCAGGCCAGCGCCGCCCGCAGCGCCTCGGTGGCATAGCCTTTGCCGTGCGCTGAACTCACCAGCGTCCAGCCCATCTCCGGCGCATCGAGCGCCGGGGTGATGTCGCGCAGGAAGTTAGAGAAGCCGATGCTGCCGAGGTACTCGCCGCTCTGCTTGTCACGCACCGCCCAATACCCGTATCCCAACAGCGCCCAGTGGCCAACGTAGCGCATCAGGCGCCCCCAGGAGTCTTCCCGGTCGCGTGGGGTGCCGCCGATATAGCGCACCACCAGCGGGTCGGCCCACAGCGCGGCCAGCGAGTCGAAGTCGTCCAGCGTGTGCGCGTCCAGCCGCAGGCGTTCGGTGATAAGCGTGGGCGCGGTGTTGATTACGGTCATGTTGCTGCTCCTGCACAGGATGAAAGGCGATGAAAAACAACGGCGTTCAGTATGCCAGAGAAATCACGCCGCCAGCCACAACAGCCAGGTGAACAGGAAGCCGCTCAGGCCGAGCAGGGTGGTCAACACCGTCCAGGTCTTCAGGCCATCGGCCACCGACAGCCCCAGATAGCGCGTGACGATCCAAAAACCGGAGTCGTTGACGTGCGAAAGCCCGAGCCCGCCGAAACAGGTCGCCAGGGTTACCAGCACCAGCTGCAGCTGATTCAAGCCGCTGACCGCTTCCGACAACAGGCCGCCGGTGGTCAGGATCGCCACGGTGGCGGAACCCTGCGAGGCGCGCAGCGCCAGCGAAATGATAAACGCGGCGGGCACCAGCGGCAGGCCGATGGCCGTCAGCACTTCCGCCAGCGCCTTGCCGACGCCGGACTCCACCAGCACCTTGCCGAACACGCCGCCCGCGCCGGTTACCAGGATCACCACCGCGGCGGTCGGCAGCGCGGCCCCCATCACGTCGCCGGCGTGTTGCAGGCTCCAGCCGCGGCGCAGCGCCAGGAAATAGAAGGCCAACAGCAGGGCGATCATCAGCGCCACCGCCGGCGAGCCCAGCAGCGACAGCGCGTCGCGCAGCGCCGAGCCGGCCGGCAGCAGGGTGGCGGAGACGGTGCCGAGCATGATGATGGCGATCGGGATGACGATCAGCGCCGCCACCAGGCCGGCGCCGGGCGGGTTGATGCGATCGCTGAGCGGCGCGTGATCTTCCGGACGCGGCTCCGGCGCCGCCAGCTGCAGCTGTTCCAGCACCTCTATCGATAACGGATAGGTTTTGCGGTTGAGGTAGTTGGCGGCGAAATAGC
The DNA here is from genome assembly GCF_017309605.1 of Serratia ureilytica. Classification (NCBI taxonomy): domain Bacteria; kingdom Pseudomonadati; phylum Pseudomonadota; class Gammaproteobacteria; order Enterobacterales; family Yersiniaceae; genus Serratia; species Serratia ureilytica. The sequence goes on along the minus strand of NZ_CP071320.1, from coordinate 3,491,145 downwards.
CGATAACGCCGACCGGAATACAGATCGCGAGGCCGATAATGGTTAGCCAGCCGATGTCGGCGTTGAGCAAGCCGGCGGCGGCGACCGGGCCGGGGTGCGGCGGCAGCGCGACGTGTACCGTCAACATCACGCCGGCCATCGGCAGGCCGAACTTGAGCGGCGACACTTTGGCGACCTTGGCGAAGCCATAGATAATCGGCGCCAGAATGATAAAGCCGACGTCGAAGAACACCGGAATGCCGAGAATAAACGCGGCGAGGGTCAGCGCCGCGACGGTATGTTTCGGCCCCAGACCCTGGCTGAAACGCTGCGCCAGCGACTCGGCGCCGCCCGATTGTTCGATCATGCGGCCGAGCATCGCCCCCAGACCGATGATGATGGTCACCGAGCCGAGCACGCCGCCCATTCCGGCGGTCATCACTTTCATCACTTCGCCGGTCGGAATGCCGCTGGCCAGCGCCACCAGCAAACTGACCACCAACAGCGCGACAAAGGGTTGCACCTTCGCCTTAATCACCATCAATAACAGCAGCACCACGCCGAGTACGGCAATCAGCAACAGCAGAGAGGTAGACATGAAAAAAGCCTTTCGTTGGGTAAGCGTTGGGCACCGCGATCGCCGCGTGGCGATACGGGTGCGTTTCATTGTTATAAAATCGATTTCCTGGTGTCGGCGTGCGGCTTTAGCGGTAAGGCTTCAGCCAGCCGAGCCCGGCGGCGGTGTCGCCGCGCGGGCGGTATTCGCAACCGATCCAGCCCTGATAGCCGAGCGCATCCAGCTTGTCGAACAGCCACGGGTAATTCAGTTCGCCTTCGTCGGGCTCATGACGATCCGGCACCGAGGCTATCTGGATATGCGCGTAGCGCCCGGCCAGCGTCTCCAGCAGCCCGCTGATATTGCCGTCCACCAACTGCGCGTGGAAAAAATCGAACTGGATGAACACGTTCGGTCTTTCGATCGCCGCCACCGCTTCCGCCGCCTGATGCTGACTGGCGAACAGGTAGTCGGGCTTGACCGGCGGGCTGAGCGCCTCGATCAGCACCTTGACGCCGTGCGGCGCAAAAGCGTCGGCGGCATAGCGCGCATTGGCGATAAAGGTGTCGAGATAACGCCGCCGATCCGCGCTCGCGGGCACCACGCCGGCCATCAGGTGCACGCAGGGGCAGGAAAGGGCGATGGCGTAGGCCAGCGCGCGATCGATATCGGCGCGCGCATCCCGTTCGCGGCCCGGCAGCGCCGCCAGCCCCCATTCGCCGGCGGCGGCATCGCCGGGCGCGGTGTTGAACAGCACCTGTTGCAGGCCGTGTTCGCGCAGTTTCTCGGCCAACAGATCGGCGGGATGCTCGTAAGGGAACAGGAATTCCACCGCGCTGAAGCCCTGTGCGGCAGCGGCGGCAAAGCGATCGAGGAACGGCACCTCGGTAAACATCATCGACAAATTGGCGGCAAATTTAGGCATGGTTCAGCTCCGTAATTCGGCAATTTCATCAGCGGTCAAATAGCGGATCGGACGATCGCCGAGGGTGAAGATCAGCCGCGCCGCATCTTCCATCTCTTCGGTATTGTCCGCCGCCGCTCGCAGGTCTTTACCCGTCACCACCGGCCCGTGGTTGGCCAGCAAAAAGGCGCGGTGGGTCGGCGCCAGGCGGGCCAGATCCTGCGCCAGCCTTTCGTCGCCGGGCCGGTAGTAAGGCACCACCGGCACCTTGCCGACGCGCATCACCACATAGGGGGTGAACGGTTTGATGGCGTTGTCGGCGTCCAGCCCCTGCAGGCAAGAGAGCGCCGTGAGGTAGGTGCAATGCAAGTGCACGACCGCTTTGCATTCCGGGTTGTTCAGATAGAGCGCCCGATGAAAGCTGATCTCTTTCGACGGTTTGTCGCCGGAGAGCCAGTCGCCGTTCAGGCTCACTTTAGACAGGCGATCGGCCTGCAACTCGCCGAGACAGGAGCCGGTCGGCGTTGCCAGCAGCGCGCCGTCCGGCAGCATCAGCGAGAGGTTGCCGGCGGAGCCGGTGGCGTAGCCGCGTTGGAAAAACGAGGCACCCAGGCGCACCATCTCTTCACGCGCCTGCTGTTCAATCGTCATGCTCATACCGGGAACTCCGTTTGCGCGCGCGCGAAGAAGGCTTCATCGCCAAAATTACCCGATTTCAGCGCCAGGGAAATGGCCCGATCGCTGGCGCGCACCCAGGGAACGCCGGGGGAAATGCTGGGGCCGATATGGAAGCCGCGAATGCCCAGCGCCTGCGTCACCACGCCGGAGGTTTCGCCGCCGGCGACGATAAAGCGGCTGAATCCCAACTGGCGCAGTTGCACCACCAGCTCGGCGAACAAGGCTTCCACCGCCTCGCTGGCGGCGGCGCCATGCCGTTGTTGCGTTTGCTGCAGCGACTCCGGCGATGCAGTGGCGTAGATCAGCGGGGCAAGCGTTTCTCCGGCATGGCGCTGCGCCCAGTGCGCCAACTCGACGGCGTAGGCGGCGCGCGTCTGGGGATCGAAGCAACGGTCGATATCGATGGCCTGCGCCGCCGCGCGTTCGCGATAGTGCGCCACCTGCCGGTTAGTCATGACGGAGCAGGAGCCAGACAGCACCGCCGCCTTTTCCCCCTGCGGCGCGCCGGCCGCCTCTGCCGAACGTTCGCCGTTCTGCGCCCATTGCCGCGCCAGGCCGATCGCCAGGCCCGAACCGCCGGTCACCAGCTTCATCGTTTTCAACGCTTCGCCCTGGGTAAGCAGATGCCGTTCGTTGAGCGTGTCCAGCACCGCGTAGCGCACGCCTTCCTGCGCCAATTGCTGCAGCTTCTCGCTGACTGCCTCGGCGCCGCGATCCATTTCCGCCGCCATCACCAGCCCACAGCGTCCGGCGGCCTGGGATTCCATCAGGCGAAGCAGGTTGCTGTCGGTCATCGGCGTGACCGGGTGATGACGCATGCCGGACTCAGACAGCAGCTGTTCCCCGACGAACAGGTAGCCCTGATAGACCGTGCGGCCGTTTACCGGCAGCGCCGGGGAAACAACCGTGAAATTTTCCCCCAGCGCGGCGAGCAGGGCGTCGGTCACCGGGCCGATATTGCCCTGTGCGGTGCTGTCGAAGGTGGAGCAGTATTTGAAGTAGAACTGGCGGCAGCCCTGTTTTTGCAGCCAGGCCAGCGCTTGCAATGCCTGTTCGATCGCCTGCTCTGCCGGGCAGGAGCGCGATCTCAGGCTGATGACGACCGCCTGAGCGTCGACCGGCGTTTCGTCCTGCGGCACGCCGTTCAACTGCACCGTCGGCAGGCCGTTTTGCACCAGAAAGCTGGCGATGTCGGTCGCGCCGGTAAAATCATCCGCGATTACGCCGAGCTGCATCAGAGCGTCTCCTTTTTCTGCGGCAGATCGATGCCGGCAAAGATTTTGATTACCGCGCTGTCATCTTCTTTACCGTAGCCGGCGTTGCTGGCGGCGGTAAACATGGTGAAGGCGGTGGAGGCCAGCGGCAGCGGGAAATGCAGCGCCTTGGCGGTATCCGCCACCAGCCCCAGATCCTTGACGAAGATATCCACCGCCGATTTGGGCGTATAGTCGCCGTCGACCACGTGGCGCATGCGATTTTCGAACATCCAGGAGTTGCCGGCGGCGTGGGTGACGACGTCATACATGACGTCCAGCGGGATGTTGGCGCGAGCGGCCAGCGCCATGGCTTCCGCCCCGGCGGCGATGTGCACCCCGGCCAACAGCTGGTGGATGATTTTTACCGTCGCGCCCAGGCCGATGGTTTCGCCGATGCGGTAAACCTTGCCGGCGATGGCGTCCAGCACGGGTTGCAGGCGCGCGAAGGTGGCGTCGGCGCCAGCGGCCATCACCGTCATTTGGCCTTCTTCCGCCTTGGCCGCCCCGCCGGAAACCGGCGCGTCCAGCATCGCCAGGCCGTAGTCCAGCAGCCGTTGCTCGATCTGTTTGGCGTCATCGGCGGAAATGGTCGAAGACACCATCACCGCCGTGCCCGGCTTGAGCTGCGGCGCCAGGCCTTGCTCGCCGAACAGGATTTGCTTCACCTGCGCGGCGTTTACCACCAGCAGCAACACGGCGTCCAGCTCGGCGGCGAAGTCGCGCGCGCTGGGGGCCGTTTGTTTCGCGCCGGCCTGTTGCAGCGCCGCCAGCGCCTGCGGATTGAGATCGGCGCCGTAGGTGGTCAATCCGGCGCGGAGGCATGAACGCGCGGCGCCCATGCCCATCGCCCCCAGCCCGATGACGCAAACGGCATAATTCCCTGGGTGTGTCATACTGCACTCCTGTTAATTTTAGTGATAATTTGTTTTGTTGTGTTAAATGTAAGCGCTTGTCGGTCGATTATCCGCGATCGTTATCACAATAATTAACAATGCGTGAAACGGATTTTTCGTGCGATTTCTGGCCTAAATCAACATTACTATTATGTTTTTAAATAAGTTTATGTTTGGCTGGCCTAACTGCGCTGGCCGTCACGCTGCGAGAAATAAGGGCTATCGGCGAACGAAAATTGACGTAAAATCACAATTATTATCACCGCAGCAACGAGAGGGAACCGTGATACCTGTAGAACGCCATCAACAAATTCTTGCGCTGGTATCCGAACGCGGCGTCGTCAGTATCGCCGAGCTGACCGAACGGCTGGGGGTGTCGCATATGACGATCCGCCGTGACGTGCAAAAGCTGGAAGAGCAGGGGGCGGTGCAGTCGGTCTCGGGCGGTGTGCAGGCGCCGGAACGGGTGGCGAGCGAACCTTCTCACCAGACCAAAGAGGGGATGTTCGGCCGGCAGAAAATCGCCATCGGTCGGCTGGCGGCGCGGCAAATTCCCGCCAATAGCTGTATCTATCTGGATGCTGGCACCACCACGCTGGCGCTGGCGAAACAGATCGGAGAACGTGACGATTTGACGGTGGTGACCAACGACTTTGTCATCGCCGGGTTTCTGATAGAGCATAGCCAGTGCCGAATCATCCACACCGGCGGCACCGTGTGCCGGGAAAACCGCTCCTGCGTCGGCGAGGCGGCGGCGCAGGCGCTGCGCGGTCTGTTTATCGATCTGGCGTTCATCTCCGCCTCTTCGTGGAGCATGCGCGGCCTGTCGACGCCGAACGAAGATAAGGTGATGGTGAAGAAGGCCATCGTCGAGGCCAGCCGCCGCCGCATTCTGCTCAGCGATACGTCCAAATACGGCAAAGTCGCCACCTATCTGGCGCTGCCGATCGCCGCCTTTGACGCCATCATTACCGATGAGGGGTTGCCCGCCGCCGCGCGGGAGGCCATTGAGCAAGCGGGGATTGCATTGCTGACGGCGGAAAAAGAAGAAGAAGAATAAGAACGAACCGGAATCAGGATGAAAGTTCGGTATCGATGCTACGTGCGGGCGGTTCACTGGCTTCAACGCCGCCGCGTTCACGCCATTCGCGGCGCCTTTGTTCAGCCCATTCTTCGTGGAAGGCTTGCATCTCTTTTTGGTGCCGTTCCTTCATGCTCATAGGGGTTGGGTGGGATTCTGCCGTTAACAGGCGGGATTTCGATGACATATAATCCGTCCTCAATAAGCGCTTGGTTGTACAAATAATGTACGCGATGCGCGTGTTTTTTCAAGAGCGAGTCATAAATTCTGGCTAACGCTGGCCTGAGCGGTACGCTGAAAACTAATCTTGCTTGGTATTGCGTCACAAAAGTGACGATCGCCAGGCCGATGTCATTAATGAAGAGTTGTTCTCGTTCATACCGGGTGTAAGCCATCCTGGTATAGGTATCAAATAAGGATCTCGTTACTTCGGCGCGATTTTCCAATGCTCTTACATCGTACAGTTCCATGACGTAAGCATTGTCCAATACTTCCGAGGCAGGATAAGCCCCAATAAGCCATTGACGCATCCTTAACGTCGCTTTTTTAAAATCAAGGTAATACGCAGCAACGCTGCTGGCTTTTTTATAAACCGTTATTCGATACCTATACTCCGTGACAGGCCGTGCATTGATCTCCCTCACATCAATATCCATGATAAAATCCTTTTTACTATTATTTTTCCTATAGTTATCCCCTTTGTGACGAACAGATTATTAACCGCGGCGGAGACGATCCTCCAGCCGCCGATGAAGGTTGTGCGCAGCGCCGCGCAAAACTAAATGCCGCTGAACCAGTTGTAGCCCTGATCCTCCCAATAGCCGCCCGGATTGACGTCGCTGACGAAGATGGCGGCGATATGTTTGGCGTTTTTGAACCCCAGCTTGGTCGGCACGCGTAGCCGCAGCGGGTAGCCGTAGTCCGCCGGCAGCGCCTTGCCGCCGAAATCCAACGCCAGGATGGTCTGCGGGTGCAGCGCGGTGGCCATGTCGAGGCTGGCGTAGTAGCGATCGGCGCATTTGAAGCCGACGTAACCGGCATTCAGATCCGCGCCGACGTGCTGCAGAAAGGTGCGCAGCGGCACGCCGCCCCATTGACCAATGGCGCTCCAGCCCTCAATGCAGATCAGACGCGTGATCTGACTTTGCTGCGGCAGCCGCTGCAGCTGTTCCAGCGTCCAGGGCGCTTTTTTCTCCACTTTCCCCGCGACCTCAAGCCGGTAGCCGGCGAGATCGATCTCGGGGACGTTGTATTCCGGGTAAAATGCGTTAAAGGGGAAAGGGTGAGTGATCTGGTCCGGCCGGTAAGTTTGCGCCAACCGCTGGCCGCTGAACAGCCAGGCCTGCACCCGGTCGTTCCAGCGCGACATGGCCCACAGCACCTTATCCACCCGATCGCCGTCTTGCAGATTACACCCGGTCAGCATGGCGATGCCGCCCAGCGTCAGCCCGGAGCGCAACATCAGCCGGCGCTGCAGATTGACCAGCTGCTTTTTTTGGTCCGGTTCCAGCGTCGGCGCGGTTGCCCGCTGTTTTTTCTCATTCATGTTTGCCACCCGTTATCATCGCCCACAGGGTTTTGGGCACGACAACCACCATAAAGACGTGGATCACCACAAACAGGCCGATGCCGGCCATGGCGAAGAAATGCACGTAGCGCGCGAAGTCGAAGCCGCCAAACAGCGCGACCAATCCCTGCAGCTGAACCGGTTTCCAAATCGCCAGGCCGGACAGCACCAGTAATAGGCCGAGCGCCAGTACGCCGAGGTACATCAGTTTCTGAATGGCGTTATAGCGGCCATGCCGGTGGCGCAGGCGCAGCGTCATCGCCAGCCAGATATCCTGCCGCAGCGCGTCGGCGCGAAGCGGCAACAGATCGCGGCGAAAATGGCCGCTGAACAGGCTCCACAGCAGATAGCAGACGGCGTTGAGCGCCAATAGCCACATCACCGCCAAATGCCAACCAATCGCGCCGCCCAGCCAACCGCCGAGCGTCATCTGCGGCGGAAAGCGGAAATCGAACAGCGGCGAGGCGTTGTAGATTTCCCAACCGCTCATGAACATGCACACCATGGCGAACAGGTTGATCCAATGAGTGATTCGAACCGGCCAGCGATGCACCGGCGGCGACGCGTTGGTCTTCATGGCATTCCTCCGGTTACATCGGCGGCACGGTGCCGTCTTTGCCGGCGGAAATACGCGTGGCGACGCGCTGGCCCTTATCGTCGGCGGCGGAGAACAGCACGATGTGCACGCCCGGTTTCAGCAGGCTCAGATCGCCCGGATCCAGCGTCACGATCGGCACGTCTTCCGGCACGACGACGGTTTTCTGCTGGTTACCGTAAGTGACGGTCAGGGTGCGGCCGTTGGATTTCACCAGTTTGCCGACGGTGCCGTTGGTCATGGTATCCACTTTGCCGTCGGCGGATTCCCAGGCCGAATGCCCTTCGCCGGTGCCGCGCAGGCTGGCGGCGAACACGTGCACTTCCAGTGCCTTGAGCGTGCCGTCCGGCTGCGGCACGGCGGCGGTGCCGATAAAGCTGTCCGGTTTGATATCGTCCAGCGTGGCTTTGGAAACGCTGAGCACTTTAGTTTGATCGTTCAGCTTGACGCTGAGTGTCTCGCCCTTGCGGTCGGTCAGCTGCAGATTACCGTCGGTAACCTGCGTGATGGTGCCGCGCAGCGGCGCAATCACCTTGCCCGGCGTTTGGGCGGCGGCGGCCAATCCGCTGGAAAGCAGTAACGTGGACAACAGTAAACCGGCTATACGATGACGGGTAATCATAACGTTCTCCTGAAATGAGTTTGCCGGTTAAGCATGGTTGACCTACTGGGTCAGCGCCATGGCCGTTTGATGACATTAATGTCATCAAGTTTGTCCGCCGAAGCTGCTAGTATTTTTGCAGACGTAACGAGGTGGCGAGCATGCGAATACTGGTAGTTGAAGACGATATCGGCACAGGGGATTACCTGAAGAAAGGGCTGGGGGAAGCGGGCTACAGCGTCGATTTGGCGCGCAACGGCACCGACGGGCTGTTTCGCGCGTTGGAGCAGGACTACGATGCGATCGTGCTCGATGTCATGCTGCCGGGGCTGGATGGCTGGCAGATCATCGAGGTATTGCGCAAGAAAAGCGACGTGCCGATCCTGTTTCTCACCGCCCGCGATGGCGTGCAGGATCGCATCCACGGTCTGGAGCTGGGCGCGGACGACTATCTTATCAAACCGTTTTCCTTTACCGAGCTGGTGCTGCGTTTGCGCACCTTGCTGCGCCGCGGGCCGGCGCGCGAAGCCGATCATTACGCTATCGCCGATCTGCAGTTGGACGTGTTGCGCCGCCGGGCGGTGCGCCAGGATCAGGTGATCCCGTTGACCAATAAAGAATTCATGCTGTTGCATCTACTGGTGCGGCGCGAAGGCGAAGTGCTGTCGCGCACGCAGATCGCCTCTCAGGTGTGGGACATGAATTTCGACAGCGACACCAATGTGGTTGACGTGGCGATCAAACGCCTGCGCGCCAAAATCGACCGGCCGTTCGACGTCAAGCTGATCCACAGCGTGCGCGGCATCGGCTATGTTTGCGAGCCGCGCTCGTGAACGCCCGAGCTTCACGTCGGCCGGTGTCGCTGACGCTGCGCACCGCCACGCTGTTCGCGCTGGTGGCCGCCTGCGTGGTGAGCGGGGCAGGCTGGTATCTGTTCGGCGCGATGCGCCAGGAAATGACGCTCCGCAGCGATCTGCAGGTGACCGGGCGCGTAGAGTATTTCCGCCATTTACTGGGGCAGCGCTTTCCTTTGGCGCGCCTGACCGCCAATAACGGCCTGTTCGAAAATATGCTGGGCAATGAACAGGATGTGTTGATTTTCCAAATTCCGGGGCAAAAACCGCTCATCAATGTGAATCCGGCCAGGGTGGCCCTGCCGCCGATCGCGCCGACGCCGCCCGAACAGGCTCAGACGCTGGCCGCCGTGCGCGGCGGGGAGACGGCGCAGGGGGTGCCGCTGCGCGCGGCATCGGCGATGGTGCGTCTGGAAGACGGCAGTTTGCTGCAGATCTCCGCTGCGCACGTCATGGTCAACGAGCAGAAGATGCTGGCGCGTTACCTGTGGCGCATTGTCGCGGCGGTCATTGTGGCTTTCCTGCTGATTGCGCTGCTGGGCTATGGGGTCATGCGCCGGGGATTGAAGCCGCTATGGCGCATGGCGGCGCAGGCGTCCGAGATCGCGCCCAATACATTGTCCACTCGCCTCAGCGAACAGGGAGCGCCGAAGGAGTTGCAGCAGCTGACCCGGTCGTTCAATGCGATGCTCGATCGGTTGAATGAAGGCTATCAGCGGCTGACGCAGTTTTCCGCCGATCTGGCCCATGAGATCCGCACGCCGGTGGGCGCGTTGATGGGCCAGTGTCAGGTGGCGCTGTATCAACCCCGCAGCGTGGAGGAGTACGAAACCCTATTGTCGAACAATATGGACGAGCTGGAGCGTATTTCGCGCATGGTGGAAAACATCCTGTTTCTGGCGCGCGCCGGTGAGGCGCAGTCCGCGCTGAACTACAGTCGTCTGGAGGTGGCGACCGAGCTGCGGCGGGTGGCGGATTACTTCGAAGGGCTGGCGGAAGAACGCGGCATCGCGCTGAGCTGCGAAGGGGAAGGCGCGCTGAAGGCGGACGCGATGTTGTTCCAGCGGGCGCTGAGCAACCTGGTGGCCAACGCGGTACGTTATGCTGATGAAAACAGCCTGATCGTGTTGCGGGCTGAACGGCGTGCCGATGCCTGGTGGGTGCAGGTCATCAATCAGGGGCCGCCGATCGCGCCGGCGCATCTGGAAAAGCTGTTCGATCGTTTCTACCGCGCCGATCCCGCGCGCAGCGCCGGCAGCCACGCCAGCGGCCTCGGGCTGTCCATCGTGCGCGCCATCATGACGCTGCACGGCGGTGAGGTGCGCGCCGAATGTATCGAGCGCGCGCCTGTCGCCAGCCTCATTTTCAGCCTGCGGTTCCCGCTAGCGCAATAACCGATATGCCGGATTAACGCGGCGGAATGGCAAAGCGGAAGCAGGCGCCGCTTTGTGGTTGTTCTATCAGCTGAATGTCGCTGTCGTGCAGTTGCAGAATGCGCCGCACGATCATTAACCCCAGCCCACCGGCGGGGCGTCGGGCGCCGCTCAGGATAGACGGCCGCACGAACAGATCGGCGCGCAGCGTCTGCGGAATGCCGGGGCCGCTGTCGCTGACCTGCACCATCACCTGGTCTTCCTGCCGCCACAGCCGCACGCCGATGTCGCCGCCGGGTGGCGTATGGCGAATGGCGTTGTCCAACAGGTTGGTCAGCACCCGCTCAATCATGCTGAGATCGGCGAACACCGGCGGCACGCCGGGGGCGATGTCGGCGTGCAGCCGCTGGTTGCGCGCCTCCGCCGCCAGCTCGAACTTCTGGAACACGTCCTGCAGCAGCTCGCTGAGGGAGAAGGGTTCTTTCTGCGGTTTCACCACGCCATATTCCAGCCGCGCCAACTCGAACAGCTCCTGCGCCAGCTTGCCCACCTTGCGGCTCTGCGCCAGCGCGATCTCCAGATAGCGCCGCCGATCGGCGTCGCTCAGGGTGGCGGCCTTGACCGACAGCGTTTCCAGATAGCCGTGCAGCGAGGTGAGCGGGGTGCGCAGATCGTGCGAGACGTTGGCGATGAATTCGCGCCGCAGCCGATCCTGCTGCGCCAGCGTTTGCCACTGTTCGGCGAGGCGCTGCGCCATGCGGTGGAAGGCCTGTTGCAGCTGGCTGACCTCGTCGCGCCCGGCCGGCACCGCCGGTAGCGCCGCGTAGGCCTGCACGGCCTCAATGCCGCCGCTGTCCAGCGCATTGACCTGACGGGTCAGGCGCCGGATGGGGCGAGTGACCCAGTAGAACGCGAAACCGCCGGCCAGCAGGCTGAACAGCACCATCACCCCGGAGGTCCACAGCGCCATCCTGGCCGCCGAGTTGAACTGGGCGTTGCTGGCCAGCGCCGTGTACTCTTCACCGAGCAAGACCACATACAGATAGCCCTCGACCCTGCCGTCGACCTTCAGCGGCGCAACGCTGAACACCTTGCGCCCGTCCGCGCTGCGCGGATCGTCGCCGTACACCGGCATCTGCGCGCCATCGAGCAGCGCCTGCAGCGGCGCCAGCGCGACCCGCTGCCGCTTCAGATGCCCGGCCGGCGCGGCGTTGCCGATGATTGCGCCCTGTTTGTCGAGCAGATAAACCTCAACGCTGGGGTTCACTGCCATCAGCTGATCGAACAGGGTATGCACCGCCTGTGGATCCGGCCCGTTCACCCCCAGCAGCGGATTGCTGTCGGCGATATGCTGCGCCAGGTTGCCGGACAGGCGCTGTATCACCGCCTGGCTGTACTGGGTATTGCTGCGCACCTGCATCCAGCCGGAAAAGGCGCAGCCGATGACGATCAGCAGCGCGAAGATAATCGTGAGGCGTTGCGCTAACGTAAGGTTTTTCATGGCTCACTCTTGCGGCGCGGCCGCGAATTTATAGCCCATGCCCCACACCGTGAGGATGCGCTCGGGTTCCGCCGGGTTGCGCTCGATCTTGATGCGCAGCCGGTTGATATGGGTGTTGACGGTGTGCTCATACCCCTCGTGCTGATAGCCCCAGACCTGATTCAACAGGCTGAGGCGCGAGAACACCTGGCCCGGGTGGCGGGCGAAAAAGTACAGCAGGTCGAATTCGCGCGGCGTCAGCTCGATCGGCTGTTGGTGCAGGCGCACTTCGCGGGCGATGGGATCGATGGTCAGATCGTTGAAGCTGAGCGCGCCGGCGTCCATGCGCAGGTTGCGGCTCATCGCTTCCTGGCGGCGAAACAGCGCCTTGACCCGCGCCACCAGCTCCAGCATGGAAAAGGGTTTGGCCAGATAGTCGTCGGCGCCCAGCTCCAGCCCCAGCACGCGGTGCACCTCGCTGGAGCGCGCGCTGGTGATGATGAGCGGCGTGTAGCGCGTCATGGTGCGCGCCCGGCGGCAAATCTCCAATCCGTCCACGCCCGGCAGCATCAGATCGAGGATCAAGGCGTCCCAGCCGCCCTGTTCCAGCATCGCCATGCCCTGATTGCCGTCGGCGGCGTGGCTGATGGCGTAACCCTCGTCACGCAGATGCAGCTGCAGCAGCTCGGCGATGTCGCCGTCGTCCTCGACGATCAAAATTCGTTTTGGCTTGTCCATTCTCATTACCGCTGATTAGCCCGATTCTCTCTGAAGTCTACACAACCGCCACCGGCGGAGTTATCACATTTTATTTAACTTTACGTGAGGTCTTGGGGAACAAATCCGGGGAATACTCGGTTCATCGCATCGTTAGCTGGCAGGAATCGTTATGAGCCTCACCCTCACCCCGGAACAACGACAGACCGTACATCCGCTGTGGCTGCGGTTAACGCATTGGCTGAATGCGCTGGCGATGCTGATCATGGTGACCAGCGGTTGGCGCATCTACAACGCTTCGCCGCTGTTCAACTTCAGCTTTTTCAACGAGCTGACGCTCGGCGGCTGGCTGGGCGGCGCGCTGCAGTGGCACTTCGCCGGCATGTGGCTGTTTGGCGTCAACGGACTGTGTTACCTGCTGCTGAACCTCGCCAGCGGGCGCTTCAAACGCAAATATTGGCCGCTCAGCCCGAAGCAGTTTCTCGCCGATGTCGGCGCGGCGCTGCGCGGCAGGCTGCAGCACGCCGACCTGCGCCACTACAACATGGTGCAGCGCGTGGCCTATCTGTCGGTGATGCTCCTCGGCGTGCTGAGCGCGCTGTCCGGGCTAGTGCTGTGGAAATCGGTGCAGTTTCCGCTGCTGCGCACGCTGCTCGGCGGCTATGAGGCGGCGCGCTATATCCACTTTTTCGCCATGTCGGCGCTGGTGGCCTTCGTCGCGATCCATTTGGTGATGGTGGCGCTGGTGCCCCGCACGCTGCTGGCCATGCTGCGCGGACGTTAAGGAGTTCACGATGAAAAAGGATAAACAGATCATGACGATCGTTGAAGGGCAGGCGATCGTCAAAGAAGCGCAGCGCTTGTTGACCGCGTCGTCCCGCCGCCGCTTTCTGCGCAACGGCCTGACGCTGGGCGGTATCGCGATGCTTACCGGCTGCGATCTCAGCGGCAACGCCAACGTCGAGCAGGCGCTGAGCCGCATTTCGCGCCTCAACGATCGGGTGCAGGGCTGGCTGTTCAACGGCGATCGCCTGGCGCCGGTCTACCCGGAGTCGATGATCACCCGGCCATTCCCGTTCAACGCCTTTTACGCCGAGGAGGACGCGCCCGACATCAACGGCGACGACTATCGGCTGGAAGTGGCGGGGTTGGTGCAGGACAAGCGCGCCTGGAGCCTGCCGCAGCTGCATCGGATGGCGCAGGTTAGCCAGGTGACGCGTCATATTTGCGTCGAGGGTTGGAGCGCCATCGGCAAGTGGGGCGGCGTGCCGTTCGCCAACTTTCTTAAGGTAATCGGCGCGGATCTGAGCGCCCGCTACGTCAGCTTTAAATGCGCCGACGACTATTACACCAGTATCGACATGGCCACCGCGCTGCATCCGCAGACGATTATCGCGCTGACCTACGATGGCCAGACCTTGCCGCGCAAGTACGGCTATCCGATGAAGCTGCGCATGCCGACCAAGCTGGGCTACAAGAATCCGAAGCACATTCAGGTGATCGAGGTCACCAACCGCTTCCCGGGCGGTTACTGGGAAGACCAGGGTTACAACTGGTTTGGCGGCAGCTGAGGCGGCCGCCGGCCATTCTCCGGCACTCCGGTGCCTTTGACATGACGGAAGGAAATACCATGAAAAAGTTATTCGCAATGATGATGTGCAGCGCGCTGATGCTGGGCGTGGCCGGCGCCAACGCCGCGGACGGCATGAGTAAAGACGCGATGAAAAAGGACGGCATGAGCCAGATGTCGCACGACGGCATGGCGAAAGATGGGATGAAGAAAGAGTGCATGGGCAAGGACTGCATGAAGAAAGACAAAATGGGCAAAGACGCCATGAAAAAGGATGGCATGGCGAAAGACAGTATGGCCAAAGACGGCATGAAGAAAGACGAGATGAAAAAGGATGCGATGGGGCACTAAGCCGCCTCATCCCGCGGCCGCAAGCGGCAAACCGCGGCGGCTGCGGGCAACATAAGGAGAGAGGATGATGTTGGCGACATGGCTGCGGCGCTTTCGGCGCTCGAACGGGGACGTTATCTTTATGCGCGCGGCGCTGGTGGTGATCTTCGCCGCCTTCGGCTACGCCAAATGGTTTGATTATGAGGCGCAGGGGCTGGTGCCGCTGATCGGCAACAGCCCGCTGCTGAGCTGGATGCATCAGGCGTTCGGCATTCGCGGCGCCAGTTATGCATTGGGCGTCGCCGAATGGAGCTTCGGTTTACTGCTGCTGGCGGGATTCTGGTCGCGGCGTCTGGGTTTGCTGGGGGCGATCGGATCGACGGTGACCTACCTGACCACGCTGACGCTGATCTTTTCCACGCCGGGCGCCTGGGAGCCCTCCGCCGGCGGTTTTCCCGCCATGGCCGGGGCCACCAGCTTTTTAATCAAGGATCTGGTGTTGCTGGCCGGCTCCCTGGTGCTGCTGAAGGCCGATTTGCCGGCCGAGCAGGCATAAAAAAGGGCGTAGCCTGGCTACGCCCTCTGGATATTTCTCGGCCGTCACATATCCGGGAAGGTCAGGGTGCCCCCCGGCGCTTCGCGATGAATGTGCAGGAAGTTCAGGTGCTTCTCGTACTGGTCGAGAATATCGCCAATCACCTGTTCCTTGCTGTAGTCCATCAGGTCGTTGCCCTGGGTGCCTTCCATCAGGAAGGTTTCCAGCCGGTAGTAGTGCGACTTGCCGGAGCGGGCACGGTAGGTGAAGCCCGGCACCGAGTAGCGCATCGGCCAGATCTGATAGATAAAGTTCTGTTCCTCGCCCAGGTGCACCAGCAGCTCCAGGTGGTTCAGGCGTTCGTCTTCGGTCGGCGGCACTTCGCTGAACTCCACTTTCGCGCCGCGCAACTCCAGCTCGCGCGCCACGTCCTGCATCGCCGGACGGCAAACCTTATCCAACATTTTCTGCGTGTACTGCGTGCCCGGGTAGTTCATCACCCGCGACAGACGCTGTTTCCAGTTGAGCACGTCGTGGCTGGAGACCGGCACCGGCGCCAGGGTGCTGAGCGCGCTGGCCTTGCGGTAGTCCTCCACCCGCAGCGATTTGTACAGCCCGGCCATCACGAAGAAGATCACGAAGCTGAACGGCAGGCCCATGATCACCGTGGTTTTCTGCAGCGCCGGCACGCCGTCGGTCATCAGCATGCCGATGGTCAGCAGGCCGATGGCCACCGACCAGAAAATCCGCAGCCAGTTCGGCGCATCATTATTGATATCGGCCAGGCGCGAGGTGAAGTTACCCAGCACCAGCGAGCCGGAGTCCGCCGAGGTGACGTAGAACAGCAGGCCGGTGATGGTGGCCACCGAGGCGCTGAAGGTGAAGCCGGGGTATTGCGCCAGCAGGCTGTAGAAGCCGCGCTCCGGGAACTGCATCACTTCCTGCGCGAACTCGGCGTTGCCGTGAATGATCTGATACAGCGCGCTGTTGCCGAAGATAGACAGCCACAGCAGGGTGAACACGAACGGAATGATCAGCGTGCCGACCACGAACTGGCGAATGGTGCGCCCGCGCGAGATGCGCGCCAGGAATAGGCCGACGAACGGCGACCACGCCACCCACCAGGCCCAGAAGAACAGCGTCCAGTTGTTCATCCACTCCACCGGCCGATCGAACGCGAAGCTGTTGAGCGTCATGCCCATAAAGCGGTTGACGTAATCGCCGACGTTAAGCACCAGCGCGTTGAGCAGGAACTCGGTGTCGCCGAAGAACAGCACGAACAGGATCAGACCCAGCGCCAGCAGCACGTTCAGCTCGGACAGGATGCGGATGCCCTTGTTGACCCCCGAGGTGACCGAGATGGTGGCCATGATCACCGACAGCAGGATCAGCGAGCCCTGCACCGTCAGGTTTTCCGGGATCTCGAACAGCACCTTGAGGCCGTAGTTGAGCTGCACCACGCCAATGCCCAGCGTGGTGGCGATGCCGAAGATGGTGCCGAGCACCGCGGCGATGTCCACGCTATGGCCGATCGGGCCGTTGATGCGTTTACCGAAGATCGGGTACAGCGCCGAGCGAATGGTCAGCGGCAGATTGTAGCGATAGCTGAAGTAGCCGAGGGCGATGCCCATCAGCGCATACATCGACCAGCCGGTCAGGCCGTAGTGGAACAGCGTCCAGACCATCGCCTGGCGCGCGGCCTCCAGCGTTTGCGCGTCGCCTTCCGGCGGCATCATGTACTGGGTCACCGGCTCGGCGACCGAGAAGAACATCAGGTCGATGCCGATGCCGGCGGCGAACAGCATCGCCGCCCAACTCATCAGGCTGAACTCCGGTTTGGACTGTTCCGGCCCGAGCTTGATAGAACCGAAGCGCGAGGCGGCGATAAACACCACGAACACGATGTACAGCGTCGCCGCCAGCAGGTAGTACCAACCGAAGGTGGTCGACACCCAATTCAGCGTGCGGGTGATCCACTGCCCGGAGAAGTCGGTGAAAAAGATGGTCATCAGCGAGAAGGCCAGGATCAGCCCCGCCGAGGTGAAGAAAACCACAGGGTTGAGGCGGTCCTGCTGCGGTTTGGAGGAGGTTTCGCGTGTTGTCATCGTCATCCTCTGAACTGAGTAAAATCGTGCCGCTCCGCATTTCGGGGCGCGTTGGCGCCGCCGGAAAACGGGCGAATGAAGGCGGCGGCCATCCCCATGGGAATGGCCTGAACGATGCCGCTTTCGCCTGCTTATGAAGCACCGGAGCGCTTCGCGGCGGGAACCGCTTACAGCCACTGATTTTGGTCAGATTCGTTAATTACCTCACAAAAATCAGCCAGTTCCACAACCAGAAAATACATTTTTTTAACCAGGCGGCAATAAAATATATGCAATTTTTATTGAACGTTCAATCAAAAAAAAGTTTAATAGTCCTCATGATGACCTGAATCACGGGCGAAACGGCAGTGAAATTTGCCCGCTGAGATAAGGCCGAAGTCGGTTTTGTGAGAGTCGAAATATGCCAAAGGTAGGAATGCAGCCAATCAGAAGGCAGCAGTTGATTGATGCCACGCTCGCCGCGGTAAACGAAGTGGGAATGCATGACGCCACCATCGCGCAGATCGCGCGGCGGGCCGGCGTTTCCAACGGCATCATCAGCCATTATTTCAAGGATAAGAACGGCCTGCTGGAAGCCACGATGCGCTATCTGATCAGCCATCTGGGCGAGGCGGTGAAGCTGCGGCTGCAGGCGCTGACCGACAACAGCCCGGCGGCGCGGCTGCAGGCGATCGTCGCCGGCAACTTCGACGACAGCCAGATTAACAGCGCGGCGATGAAGACCTGGCTGGCCTTTTGGGCCAGCAGTCTGTACCAGCCGCAGCTCAACCGCTTGCAACAGGTGAACGGCCGTCGGCTCTATTCCAACCTGTGCGCCGAGTTTCGCCGCGTTATGCCGCAGCCGCAGGCGCGGTTGGCGGCCAAGGGGCTGGCGGCGCTGATCGATGGGCTGTGGCTGCGCAGCGCGCTGCGCGGTTCCGCGTTCAATCAGGCGCAGGCGCTGGCGCTCACGACCGAATACATCACGTTCCAACTCCGGGGGCAAACGCCGCCCGGAGGATAACTCAAGGAGATCCTATGTCCCGTTTTGGCTTGCAGAAGCTCTATATTCATGGCGCCTATGTAGACAGCACCGCTGGAAAAACCTTCAACGCCATTAACCCGGCGAACGGCGAAGTTCTGGCTGAAGTCCAGTCCGCCGGCGCTGAAGACGTCGATCGTGCGGTGGCCAGCGCGGCCAGCGGGCAGAAGGTGTGGGCGGCGATGACGGCGATGGCGCGTTCGCGCATCCTGCGTCGCGCGGTGGATATTCTGCGCGAGCGCAACGATGAGCTGGCGGCGCTGGAAACGCTGGATACCGGCAAAGCGATGTCGGAAACCACCGCGGTGGATATCGTCACCGGCGCTGACGTGCTGGAGTACTACGCCGGCCTGATCCCGGCCATTGAAGGCGAGCAGATCCCGCTGCGCGATACCTCGTTCGTCTACACCCGCCGCGAGCCGCTGGGCGTGGTGGCCGGCATCGGCGCCTGGAACTACCCGATTCAAATCGCGCTGTGGAAGTCCGCGCCGGCCCTGGCGGCGGGCAATGCGATGATCTTCAAGCCGAGTGAAGTCACGTCATTGACGGCGTTGAAGCTGGCGGAAATCTACACCGAAGCCGGCCTGCCGGACGGCGTGTTCAACGTGGTGACCGGCAGCGGGGCGGAAGTGGGGCAGTACCTGACCGACCATCCGGGCATCGCCAAAGTCTCTTTCACCGGCGGGGTGAAAACCGGCAAGAAGGTGATGGCCAACGCGTCGGGTTCGACGCTGAAGGAAGTCACCATGGAGTTGGGCGGCAAATCGCCGCTGATTATCTTCGACGACGCCGATCTGGATCGCGCCGCCGATATCGCCATGATGGCCAACTTCTACAGTTCCGGCCAGGTGTGCACCAACGGCACCCGCGTCTTCGTGCCGGCGGCGCTGCAGGCGCAGTTTGAGGCGAAAATCCTCGAGCGCGTGAAGCGCATTCGCCTCGGTGACCCGACCGATCCGCAGACCAACTTCGGGCCGCTGGTCAGCTTTGCGCACATGGAATCGGTGCTGCGCTTTATCGAGAGCGGCAAAAACAGCGGCGCGCGCCTGCTGTGCGGCGGCGAACGCGTCACCCACGGCGAATTCGGCAAGGGCGCTTATGTGGCGCCGACGGTGTTCAGCGACTGCCGCGACGATATGGAAATCGTGCGCGAGGAGATCTTCGGGCCGGTGATGAGCATCCTCAGCTACCAGAGCGAAGAGGAAGTGGTGCGCCGCGCCAACGACACCACCTTCGGCCTGGCCGCGGGCGTGGTGACCCACGATCTGGCCCGCGCGCACCGCGTGATCCACCAGTTGGAAGCCGGCATTTGCTGGATCAACACCTGGGGCGAGTCGGCGGCGGAAATGCCGGTCGGCGGCTACAAGCAGTCCGGCGTCGGCCGCGAGAACGGCCTGACGACGCTGGAACACTACACCCAGATCAAATCGGTGCAGGTCGAGCTGGGCGAATACGCCTCGGTATTCTGATCTTCCCGTCGTCTTTCGAGCCGCAGCCGCGTTGGCTGCGGCCGACAATCTCTAGAGCGCCCAAATACACAGCCTGTTGCCGAGCCGCGCTTCGCGTCTTTGCCTGACCAGGCCTCTATAAAGTAAGGAGATAATGAATGGAATTTGACTACATCATTATCGGTGCCGGTTCAGCCGGCAACGTGTTAGCCACCCGATTGACCGAGGACGCCGACGTCAGCGTCCTGCTGCTGGAAGCCGGCGGCCCGGATTACCGGATGGATTTCCGTACCCAGATGCCGGCCGCGCTGGCGTTTCCGCTGCAGGGCCGCCGCTATAACTGGGCGTATGAAACCGATCCTGAGCCGCACATGAACAACCGCCGGATGGAATGCGGCCGCGGCAAAGGGCTGGGCGGTTCATCCCTGATCAACGGCATGTGTTACATTCGCGGCAACGCGATGGACTTCGACAACTGGGCCAAGGCGCCGGGTCTGGAAGACTGGACCTATCTGGACTGCCTGCCGTATTTCCGCAAGGCGGAAACGCGCGATATTGGCCCGAACGATTACCACGGCGGCGATGGCCCGGTGAGCGTCACCACGCCGAAGGTCGGTAACAACGAACTGTTCCACGCCATGGTGGAAGCCGGCGTGCAGGCGGGCTATCCGCGCACCGACGATCTGAACGGCTATCAGCAGGAAGGGTTCGGCCCGATGGACCGCACCGTGACGCCGAAAGGGCGCCGCGCCAGCACCGCCCGCGGTTATCTGGATCAGGCCCGTTCACGGCCGAACCTGAAGATCGTTACCCATGCGCTGACCGACCACATCGTGTTCGACGGCAAGCGCGCAGTGGGCGTTAACTATCTGCAGGGCGACAGCAATCAACTGACCCATGCCAAAGCGCGCCGCGAAGTGCTGCTGTGCGCCGGCGCCATCGCCTCGCCGCAAATTCTGCAGCGTTCGGGCGTCGGCCCGGCGGCGCTGCTGAAAAGTCTGGACATCAACGTGGTGCACGATCTGCCGGGCGTCGGAGAGAACCTGCAGGACCACCTGGAGATGTATCTGCAGTACGCCTGTAAGAAACCGGTGTCGCTGTACCCGGCGTTGCAATGGTTCAATCAGCCGAAAATCGGCGCGGAATGGCTGTTCAACGGCACCGGCGTCGGCGCCAGCAACCAGTTCGAGGCCGGCGGTTTCATCCGCAGCCGTGCAGAGTTTGCCTGGCCGAACATTCAGTATCACTTCCTGCCGGTGGCGATTAACTATAACGGCAGCAACGCGGTGAAAGAGCATGGCTTCCAGGCCCACGTCGGTTCGATGCGTTCGCCGAGCCGCGGCCGGGTGCAGGTGAAGTCGAAGGATCCGCGCCAGCACCCGAGCATTCTGTTCAACTACATGGCGACCGAACAGGATTGGCAGGAGTTCCGCGACGCTATCCGCATCACGCGCGAAATCATGGCGCAGCCGGCCTTGGACGAATACCGCGGCCGCGAGATTAGCCCAGGGCCGGAGGTGCAGACCGACGAGCAGCTGGACGCCTTCGTGCGCGAGCACGCCGAAACCGCCTTCCACCCGTCCTGCTCGTGCAAGATGGGCGAAGACGAGATGGCGGTGGTCGACGGCCAGGGCCGGGTGCACGGCATGGAAGGATTGCGGGTGGTGGATGCGTCGATTATGCCGCTGATCATTACCGGCAACCTGAACGCCACCACCATCATGATCGCCGAAAAGATCGCCGACCGCATTCGCCAGCGCGCGCCGTTGCCGCGCAGTACCGCCGACTACTACGTCGCCGGCGATGCGCCGGTGCGCAAGCAGTAACCGACACGCCCTCTCGCCGTTGAGGGGGAGGGCCGCCGTAGCAAGCAACCCCTCTCCATATGCTCTTCCCCAAGGCGAGGGGGCAACTCTCTTTTTATTCCTTATCCCATCATGCCGCCGGCAGCGAGATTGCCTGATCGAAACTGTTGGGCGTCGCCATGCGCCACATGCGAGCGTAGAACTCGCTTTTGATATCCGGCTGCAGCAGCGCGCCCGGCTCCAGGTAGTAATAGATATCGGCGTACACCTTGATCTCGGTCGGCGTGATGCGGCGCAGCATATGGTGTGAGGTCAACTGCTCCGGGCGGCTGACGCCGGCCGCCGCCAGCATGTCCGCCAGCGCTTTCACCGTATTTTGATGGAAGTGATAGACGCGCTCCGCCTTGTTCGGCACCACCAACGCCTTCTGACGCAGCGGATCTTGCGTCGCGACGCCGGTCGGGCAGTGGTTGGTGTGGCAGCTTTGCGACTGGATGCAGCCGACGGCGAACATAAAGCCGCGCGCCGAATTCACCCAGTCGGCGCCGAGCACCAGCACGCTGGCGATGTCAAAGGCGCTGATGATCTTGCCGCTGGCGCCAATCTTGATTTGGTCGCGCAGGCCGCAGCCCACCAGCGTGTTATGCACGAACAGCAGCCCTTCGCGCAGCGGCATGCCCATATAGTTGGAGAGTTCGAGCGGGGCGGCGCCGGTGCCGCCTTCCTTGCCGTCCACCACGATGAAGTCCGGCAGAATGCGGGTGTGCAGCATCGCCTTGACGATGGCGACGAACTCCCACGGGTGGCCGATGCACAGCTTGAAACCGACCGGTTTGCCGCCTGACAGCTCGCGCAGCTGCTGGATGAACTGCATCATTTCCAGCGGGGTGGTAAAGGCGCTGTGCGAGGCCGGCGAGATGCAATCCACGCCTTCCGGCACGCCGCGGGTGGCGGCGATTTCCGCATCCACTTTTTTCGCCGGCAGAATGCCGCCGTGGCCCGGTTTGGCGCCCTGGCTGAGCTTGATTTCAATCATTTTCACCTGCGGGCTTTGCGCCTGTTCGGCAAAGCGGCGCGGATCGAAATGGCCGTCGGCGGTGCGGCAGCCGAAATAGCCGCTGCCCAGCTCCCACACCAGATCGCCGTTGTTTTCGCGGTGATAGCGGCTGATGCTGCCCTCACCGGTGTCGTGGTAGAAATTGCCTTTGGCCGCGCCGAGGTTGAGTGCGCGAATGGCGTTGGCGGAGAGCGCGCCGAAGCTCATCGCCGAAATGTTGAAGATTGACGCGGAGTAGGGCTGGCGGCAGTCGGCGCCGCCGATGGTGATGCGAAAACTGGTGGGATCGGCGGCTTCCACCGGCCGCATCGAGTGGCCGATGCATTCATAACCGGTTTGGTACACGTCCAGCAGGGTGCCGAACGGCTTGTCGCCCATCTCGTTTTTCGCCCGGCGATACACCAGCGTGCGCTGGGTGCGGGAGAACGGGATTTCTTCATTATCCTGCTCGAGGAAATACTGGCGCAGTTCCGGGCGGATGAACTCGAAGAAGAAGCGCAGGCGGCCGATGATCGGGTAGTTGCGGCAAATGGCGTGGCGCTGCTGCGTGAGATCGTAGATACCCAGCACCATCAGGCAACCGCAGGCCAGGGCCGGCAGCCAGAACCACGGATGGTTGTGCATCATGATCAAGAAAACCAGGGTGAGCAAGATGCTCAGCACAAAGCAGGTATAGCGGCTGAATAAGGACGACTTCATAACATCTCCTGATGTTTATTTTTAATCCACACGACATGACTCACGGATAATCCGTGTGCAAATCGTAGCCAACAGGAGAGGATGTTGTGTGTCTGTTGCTGCTTTGTCGCCGGTTGTTACATTAATTTAACTCGGCGAGGGGGCGGGTTGCCGCGCGGCGTACCGCGCAACAAACCAGGGCGTGTTATTTGCCGGCGACGAAGATGGTGCTCATGCTGCGCAGCCGCAGCTTTTTCATCGCGCTGTATTTCTGCGAGAAGATGGTTTTCGGGTGCGTGCCGCGTTTTTCCGCGATATGCAGCAGGCTGTCGCCGCGCAGCAGATTGAAGATCACGTCGCTTTCCGCCGGGCTGAGCTCGCGGGTTTTCTGCACCCGGATACCGCCCGGCTCTTTGCTTTCCAGCAGCCGCTGGATTTTTTCCTGCAGCGAATAAAGCGGAATGCGGGTGGAGACCAACTCGACGGAAATCCCCAGGATCGACAGCAGTTTCACCACGCGCTCGTCGTCATAGAACACCAACAGGCGCGTTTTGCTGTTGTACTGCTGGTGCAGGGACACCAGGCTTTCGATCACGTTGACGCTCTGCTCCAGGTTTTGCGAGGTGAAAATCAGCGCGATATCGTGCTTGGTGATCTTTTCCGCTTTGGCGCCGCCGTGCATGAAATCGGAAAACAGGCGGATATCGTACGCGCCGTAGTGTTTCTTCAACAGCACCGACAGGCCAACATAGCTGTACTTACACTCACTAATCACAAGAACGTTGTTTTTAGACATAGGGCAAACACCAATACCGAGTTAAAAGTATTCAGCTGTAAGAAGCGAGTTCAAATCCTTGATGCTGGATTCCTTCCACAGCTTTCCCTGCAGTGCGTAATATGGCATTTCATCCAGCCATTTCTTGTGTTCGGGAGTTTCAACTCCTTCGATAATTACCTTGTAATGATTAAGGTAAAAGAAGCGCAGTAACGCGCGCATCAAGCCCTCGCCGCCGGACTTTTTCATAAAGTCCCAAAGCAGAAAACGATCGAGCTTAACGAAGCGGAACTGGCTGTTGTACAACGCGGAAAAACCCGCATAGCCAGAACCAAAATCATCGAGCCAAAATGAATAACTATTCAATGACGGATCGCCGTGCACGCGATCTTTCACCAGCCGGGTTGAATTCTCGCTGATCTCAAAATGAATACAGCGCAGGGCATTAATTCTTTCGGCAAAGTGAGTATTCGCCAGCGATTGCAGGGAATAATCGTCAACATTCAAAGTGGCTATCACTTGGTTTTCATGAAACCAGTGTTTGTATTTATCGATCAGATTTATCTGATCCATCAAAATCTCAATCCGGGTAGCGCTGTCGGCATGGCGAAAGAACTGTTCAGGAGAAAAATGGGCATATTCGCTATTAAACGTAAAGCGAGACAGGCATTCAACGGCCAGCAATTGTCCCGATTTCGCGAACATTGGCTGGAAAACATAATTAATGCCGTTATTTTTCTCTCTGAAAGAACCGCTCATTTCCCAATCCTTGGATTGATATTTAACTTGTTGATTTTAAATGATTAAAAAGAAAGTTACTCCGTATTTTTTGGTAAATTTCTTATTTAAAGCGTCAGGATGGCCGAAACGTGTCGACAGACCATTTAACGCGGAATTCGTGCCAAAGTCCAAACGTCGCAATCTGTTACTAAATGTAAATATTCGGGATAATATTCTGATTTTCAGGCCTTAACGCAAAATGTTGAACTCTGCAGCTTTCCCAAACACAGATTATTCCTATTCATATGAATCGTCAACATCGATCGATAGGTATCCGCCGATAGTTTATTCCTATCAAGAGGGGCCTTATGAATGTTTTAAACGATTTAACATTAAGAATATGCTTAGTCTATATTTCGTCCGGCAATGAGTTCATCGAGGCAACGCTCCTTTTCAGCAAGGGAGTGCTATCGCTGAGTGTATGCTCAGTGGCGGCAATATATATATAAGCCCGCCACTGAATCGATTATTTTATTGTTCTATGGAGCTGGAAATGAAAAAAGTATTATTGCCTTTGGCTGCCCTGGTATTGTCTGCAACTGCTTCCAACGCAATGGCGGCAAACGGCAACGTTAAATTCACCGGTGAAATTGTACAGTCCACCTGTAAAGTTGTTGATAAAGACCAGAATAAAGAAGTTTACCTGGGTAAATATCCTACCACCGCTTTCCCAACTGCCGGTTCTACCAGCGGTGCTAAAGCTTTCGATATTAGCCTGGAGAAATGTGAAGCGGGTAACTACACCCTGCGTTTCGACGGTAACACTCCAGCTGGCCACCCAGAGCTGTTGGCTGTAACTGGCGGCGCAACTGGCGTTGGCGTTGAAATTCTGGATAACAACGGTTCTACTCTGCCAATCTCTCAGGAAGTGGCTACCCCAGCTACCGTAACTGTTGCTGCTGATGGCGATAACCCAGGCGCTGCGACTTTCAACCTGCGCGCTCGTTACAAATCCTTCCAGGATCTGGTAACTGCCGGTCAGGCAAACTCTAACGCTACCTTCACCATCGAATACAAATAATTCGCTGGCAGGATAGATAGAGTTATTGGCCAAGGATGGCTAAATTTTGAGAGTTGAGACATTCCGATGAAAAAAATTCTGACTGGTATTTTATTCGCATTCTCTGTTAATGCCTTTGCCGGCATTCAGGTTGATGCGACGCGTGTCATCTATAACAGTGCAAGTAAATCCGCATCGCTCTCAATCAGCAATGACAGCGACGATACCTACATGGTGCAAACCTGGCTGGATACTGGCGACGCAAGCCAGATGCCTAAGAATTTGCCGATCGTGGTGACACCACCCATTTTGAAGCTGGCTGCCAAGAAAGACGCCATTTTGCGTTTTATTTATTCCGGCAGCGGTTTGCCGCAGGACAGAGAATCTCTGCTCTGGGTTAACGTACAGGAAATTCCGCCAACGCCTAAGCAAGATAACGTGCTGCAGGTGGCGATCCGTACCCGTATCAAGCTGTTCTACCGCCCGGATTCGTTGAAAACCAACCTGCAGCAGCAGGCAGAAGCGCTGAAATGGACGCGCCAGGGCGGCAACTTGGTCGTGACCAACGATGGCCCGCTGTTCGTCACGCTGGGCGTATTGAACCTCAAGAGCGGCGGTAAAAGCTGGAAAGTGAACGCCGACATGGTCAAGCCACACGACAGTCTGCGTATTTCCCTGCCTCAGGGGGCGCAATCAGCCAGCAATATGTCGTTTACCTATATCAACGACTATGGCGGTCACACCGAGATTAAAAACGTCGCACTGAATTGATTTGAAGCACTTCAAGGAATGAAAGAAATGGCACACAAAAGAATAACAACCCTCGCGCCAAAACGTTTGGTGAAGCTGATTAATGGTGTAATTTATTTTTCTGCTGTGCCTTTTTCATTCTCACATATGGCCATGGCGGAGGAGCAGTTCAACACTTCCTTCATCCATGGCGATGACAATATCGCCCAGGTGGCGTCGTTGGCCAGCGGGGATGATATTCTGCCGGGTAAATATCCGTTTGATATCTATCTCAACGGGCAGCGTATCGATCACCGTGAAATCGAGTTCAAGAAAGAATCCAAGGACTCTCCTGTCGCCCCGTGCCTGACGGCGGCGGACTATCAGGATTACGGCGTAAAGCTGCCTGGCGATCTGACCACCGCAGGTGCCGAGCAATGCTACGCATTGCCGCAGCAGATCTCCGGCGCCAAGCTGAACTATGACGCCGCCGTACAGCGTATGGATCTGGAAGTGCCGCAGGTGTTTCTGATCCCGCGTCCGCAAGGCGCCATTTCACCGAAAGTTTACGATCGTGGCATCAACGCCGGCTTTGTAAACTATAACTTTAGCGGTACCCATAACCGCTACGGTAATAATCAGAACGACAAGACCTCAGACTATTACTTTTTGAGTCTCAACAACGGCCTCAATATCGGCGATTGGCGCCTGCGCAACAACTCGACGTTGAACCAACAGTCGGGCGCCGGTACGCATTGGAAGAACATTTCCAGCTGGGCGGAAACGGACATCGTTTCTCTGCGCAGCCGTCTGGTGATCGGCCAGACCAACACCAATAACAATGTTTTCGACAGCATTCAGTTCCGCGGTGTGCAGATGTCCAGCGCCGACGACATGCTGCCGGAAAGCCAGCGCGGCTATGCGCCGGTGGTGCGCGGTGTGGCGACGACCAACGCGCGCGTTGAAGTGCGTCAGAACGGCTATACCATTTACAGTACCAACGTGCCGCCAGGGCCGTTTGCGCTGACGGACATTTTCCCAAGCACCTTGAGCGGTAACCTGGATGTGACGGTCATCGAAGCCAACGGTTCGAGAACCTCATTCGTCGTGCCATTCTCCTCGGTGCCGAACATGCTGCGCGAAGGGATTTGGAACTATCAGCTGACCGCCGGTAAATACCACGACGGCACCAGCCGCTATCAGCCCAAGTTTGTACAAGGTACCTTGTCGCACGGCATGTCGTATGACATCACGCCTTACGGCGGCGTGCTGGTGGCGGAAAACTACCGTTCAGCGGTTGTGGGCCTGGGTAAAAACCTGGGGAACTGGGGGGCCGTTTCCTTTGATATGTCCTATTCCGACACCAACCTGGTGAACGGCGATGACAAGCAAGGGGAAAGTTTCCGTTTCCTGTATTCCAAGTCGCTCAACGATTGGGGGACGGAATTCCGCATTGCCGGTTACCGTTACTCGACCTCCGGCTATTATGATTTCTCCGATGCGGTTGCCGAGCGCGAACGCTATGAGAACGGCTATTACCGTAACGATTACTACGATCAAAACGATCGCAACCTGGGCGTGCCGGACTGGGCGGAGTCG
The DNA here is from genome assembly GCF_017309605.1 of Serratia ureilytica. Lineage (NCBI taxonomy): Bacteria > Pseudomonadati > Pseudomonadota > Gammaproteobacteria > Enterobacterales > Yersiniaceae > Serratia > Serratia ureilytica. The sequence goes on along the minus strand of NZ_CP071320.1, from coordinate 3,463,179 downwards.
CGCCGTCGCAGTTATTATACCAGCCGGTTCAACAACAAACGCCAGCGCGTTGAGCTGTCTGTCAACCAGCGCATCGCCGGTAATTCGACGCTGTACGCCAACCTCAGCAACCAGTCTTACTGGGGCGGGTCCGGCGAAGATCGCACCGTTCAGACCGGTTTCAACAGCAGCTATAAAAATATCAGCTATGGCGTCTTCTATCAGGACAGCCGCAGCAACTACGGCTATAAAGATCGCAGCGTCAACCTGACCGTATCGATTCCGTTCAGCTTCTTCAGCAAGGATTCGTCGGATATGACCGCCAGCTTCAACGCCGGCCACAGCAAGCAGAGCGGCAATACCTACAGCGCCGGCCTGAGCGGTACCGCGCTGGATGACAACCGCTTGAACTATGCGGTGCAAAGCGGCCATGATCGTTATTCGGGCCAAACCAGCTCGGCCAACGTCGGTTACCAGGGCAGCATGGGGAACATCAATGCCGGTTACAGCTACAGCAAAGATTATCAACAATCTTCGTTGGGCGTGGCGGGCGGCATCGTCGCACACTCCGGCGGCGTGACGTTGACCCAGCCGCTGCAGAACACCTTTGTGCTGGTGGAAGCCAAAGACGCCAAAGGCGTTCGCATCGAAAACCAACCGGGCGTCGCCATCGACCGCTTCGGTTACGCGGTAATGACCTCGGCGTCGCCATACCGTCATAACCGCGTGGCGCTGCGCACCGAAGATATCGGCAACGGCCTGGATATCCCGATGGCGGCGCGAGACGTGGTGCCGACTTACGGCGCAATCACCCGCGTGAAGTTTGAAACGCACACGGGCCAAAGCCTGTTGGTGCACAGCAAGATGGCCGACGGCAGCGTACCGCCGATTGGCGCCAACGTCTTCAGTGCGGACGGCAAGAACAACGGTACTGTCGGTACCAACGGCGATATTTATATTTCAGGGGCTTCCGCAGGGGATCGCCTGCTGGTGAAATGGGGCAACGACGCGGGCGAAAGCTGCTCACTGGTGGTGCCGGAATTGAAAGCGGCGACCGAACAGCTGATGGGTTATCAGGAACTTTCGCTGACCTGCGGAAAACCGTAAAAGGAAAGGATATGTCTTCTTTGTTAAAGCACAAGAATCTCGGGTTGGCGGCTGGGCTGCTGGTCACGCTGGGCGCGTTTTCTCAGAGCAGCTATGCGCTGTCTTGTAAGCAGAACGGCAGCATTCGCCAGGATATCGTGCTGGATAAAGCCATCAAGGTGTCGACCGCCAACACCGCGCCGGGCGCGTTGCTGTGGCGTTCGCAGACTTTTACTTCGACCTTCCAATGTACGGATGACTGGAACAACCCGAAAGGGGAGAACGCCTACCTGTACTGGGATCCGCAGTCCCGGATGAGTCAGATCCATAATTCGATCGAAGTGGGTGTCACTTATCAGGGGATTGATGTCAAACCGACTAAAGGCGCACGTCAGGACGTCGGTCCCGGCACGGAATGTCGCCGTTCGGGCAGCCGTTGTTTGTCTCCGGCCAGATCGCTGACGGTAACCGTGTCTTACGCCATCTACATTAAAGCAACCGGCAAGGCGCCGCCGGCCGGCGGCAAGATCAACGACAACAACTCGTACTCGGTATTTCAGGTTGATGGCGTCGGCGGCTTGAACGGCACGCCGAACAGTAACTTTAACGCCTACATTTCCGGGCTGGGCAACATTCAGTTTATTTCCTGCAACCCGAAAATCACAGTGGTGGCCAACAACGGCTCGACGGTGAATTTCGGCACTATCCCGCGTCAGAATGCGGTGGTGGGTAAAATCGAGAAACAGGTACCATTCTCGGTTGCCGCCAATATGTCCGATCCGACGACCGGACAGGACTGCCAGGGGGAGACGCTGCAGGCCAGCTTCAGCACCACCTATCCACTGCAGGATAACAGCGTGATCCTGCCGACCAGCGACAGCGGTTTCGGGATTTTAATCTCGCAGGCGGCGACGCCGAATACGCCGATCATGATGAACAGTCCGGTCGATCTGGGCCTGGTCAACGGCACCATCGTTGAAAAGAACTTTATGGCCAGCCTGAAATGGTTGAGCACCAACCCGAAAGTGGGGCCGTTCAGCGCATCGGCGAATATTGACGTCACCTTCAAATAATTCGGTGTCTCGTCAATAAAGAAAGGGTTCAGTTCTCGCGAACTGAACCCTTTTTTGTGCCTTTACCATGAGGATTAACGCAGCCCCATCCAGCTGGTGCATACGCCTTCCGGCAGTTTGCCGGCAAACCAGTGCGGTAAGGCGGGGGCGTCGCGGTGTTGCTCAGTCTGCGTCTGCGCCGGCTGCGCCGGCCACTCTGCGACGTCCCAGCGGGTGGTGCGGCGATAGACCGCCGGGGTCTTGCCGAACTGTTTCTTGAAGGCGCGCGAGAACGACGGCTGAGAATCGAAGTGGTATTGCAGGGCGATATCCAGGATCGGGCGTGGGGTGGAGCGCAGCGCCTGCGCCGCCTGCGACAGGCGCCGCTCGCGGATATAGCTGCCGAGCGCGTGGCCGGTGGTGCTGCGGAACATGCGCTGCAGGTGCCATTTGGAGTAGCCTGACTTGGCGGCGACGTTATCCAGCAGCAGCGGTTGGTCCAGATGAGTTTCAATCCAGTCTAGTAAATCGTGAATGATATTGACGCGATCCATGGTTTTAGTTCTCCCGCAAAAACGACATTCAGGTCACAGTGACTTAGCTTAATTATCCAAGAATATACTTTGATAATAGGCGTGACTACGCCGTTACGCAAGGGTAAACCGGGGGTAAATAGGTGGCCAAAAATGCTCTTTGAGCGGCAGGGGTATAGAAAAAAGGCCGCATAAAGCGGCCTTGTCAGCAGGAAACCACGGGGAATCAGTTAGTTTCCGGTTTCACTTCAATGTAGTTCAGACCCAGCACGCTGCTGGTGTAACCGCGGATCTTGTTGGTCATCTCGATATCGCCGTTCAGCTTGTGGCCGTAAGACGGGATGATCTCTTTCAGCTTGCTCTGCCATTCCGGCGTCGCCACTTTGTCTTTGAACACGGTTTCCATCAGATGCAGCATGATCGGCGCAGCGGTAGAAGCACCCGGCGAAGCGCCCAGCAGAGCGGCGATGCTGCCGTCTTCAGAACTGACGACTTCGGTGCCGAACTGCAGCACGCCGCCTTTATCCGCATCTTTCTTGATGATCTGCACGCGTTGGCCTGCAGTCCACAGCTTCCAGTCTTCCTGCTTGGCGTCCGGGAAGTACTCTTTCAGCGCGGCGAAGCGGTCGTCGTCGTTCATCATCAGCTGGCCGACCAGGTATTTCACCAGATCGAAGTTATCCAGACCGACGTGGGTCATCGGCATCAGGTTCGAGGTGCTCAGCGAGTGCATCAGATCGAACAGTGAACCGTTCTTCAGGAACTTGCTGGAGAAGGTGGCGAACGGCCCGAACAACAGCACGCGCTTGCCGTCCAGCATGCGGGTATCCAGGTGAGGCACGGACATCGGCGGTGAACCTACGCTGGCCAGGCCATACACTTTGGCCAGGTGCTGGTTGGCGATCTCCGGGTTGGTGGTGACCAGGAACTGGCCGCCGACCGGGAAGCCGCCGTAGCCGTCGGCTTCTGGGATGCCGGATTTCTGCAGCAGGGTCAGGGACGCGCCGCCTGCGCCGATGAACACGAACTTGGCGTTAACGGTGGTTTCTTTGCCGTCGCGGTTCAGATCGGCAACGGTCACGCTCCAGGTCTGGTCGGCGTTGCGCTTGATGTCGCGCACTTCGTGGCTCAGGTTCAGCTTGAACTTGTCGCTGGCGCTCAGCGCGTCAACCAGCTGGTGGGTGATCACGCCGAAGTTGACGTCGGTACCCAGCGGCATGCGGGTCGCGGCGATTTTCTGCGCCGGATCACGGCCGTTCATCACCAGTGGCGCCCACTGCTTGATCTGCGCAGGATCTTCGGAGTATTCCATGCCGCGGAACAGGGTGCTGTGCTGCAGCGCCGCATAGCGTTTACGCAGGAAGTTGACGTTGTCGTCGCCCCACACGAAGCTCATGTGCGGCACGCTGTTAATGAAAGATTTCGGATCTTTCAGGACATTGTTTTTCACCTGATAAGACCAGAACTGGCGAGAGATTTCGAAAGACTCGTTGACCTTCACCGCCTTGCTGATGTCGATGGTGCCATCGGCTTTTTCCGGCGTGTAGTTCATTTCGCTGAAGGCGGAGTGCCCGGTACCGGCGTTGTTCCAGCCGTTGGAACTCTCTTCCGCTACGCCGTTCATGCGCTCGTACATGTCGATGGTCCAGGTCGGCTCCAGCTCATGCAGATAGGTACCCAAGGTGGCGCTCATGATGCCGCCGCCGATCAGAACCACGTCGACGGTTTTATTCTTCTCTTCAGCCGCCGCCTGTTGCGTAACGCCAAACAGGCTGAGACTGAAAATCAGGACGAGTAATTTTCTCATTGAATTAAATCTCTTGTGTGTAAATTCTACTCATTGCAGGTGAAAGAATTTAGCGGGAGTTACCCTGGAAATAATGAAGCCGACCGCCCGGCGAAAGCCGATAGGCAGCAATAATGCCTTTTTGTTAATAGGGTATTTAACGAAAAGTGAACTATTGCAGGCCGTCCGGATGCAAATTGATCGGTTCACGTTACTGGCGGGGTATTATTGTTTGCGAGAATGTTAAAAACTACTTTTGTAACTAAAAAAAATGAATATAAGCAAAAAACGGCCGGTTGCTGTCGCAGGAATAAACAGAGAGGGAAGAAAGGCCGTATAACCGCGTTATTTTCATGGGTTAATTGCCGCGTAATTAGACGTTATTTCGTTATCACACAATAATTGCGGTTAAATTGCAAATACCTAGCGGTAACCAATAATAAATGGCCGCCGTGGCGGGCGGCCATCGTTCAGGGGTCGGTTACTTGATACCCATCGCATCGCGCATGGTGAAGAACAGATCGGTCTGATCGGTCAGGCCCACTACGTTGGCGGCGTGCGGGCCGTAGGCCGCGACGCGCAGCTGGGTGCCGGTGTGTCCCTGAGATTCCTCTTCAGAGTTGCCGTAGCTGAGGGTCATCGGCGCGCCGTCCTTGGTGGTCAGCTTTTGGGTCAGGCCCGGCGCTTTGGCGTCGGCGGAGACGATCTGGCTGGCGTGCGCGTGGTCGGCGGTGACGATCACCAGCGTGTTGCCGTCGGCGCGGGCGAAGGCCAGCGCTTTTTGTACCGCTTCGTCCAGATCGACGGTTTCGCCAATCTGCCCGCACGGGTTGGCGGCGTGATCCTGTTTATCGATCGACGCGCCCTCTACCTGCAGGAAGAAGCCGTTCGGGTTGTCTTTCAACAGCGCGATCGCTTTTTCGGTCATCGCCGCCAGCGTTGGCGTGGCGGCGGTGCGCGCCGGGTTGTTTTCGCAGGTCACTGCCGGTTTGTCGAGGTTGCCATGGTAGCTGGCTTTCGGCCCCAGCCAACGCACCGGCATATTGCCGTCGGCGAACAGCCCCAGCAGCGGTTTTTGCTGGTTGGCGAGGGTAACGGCCTGCAGTTCGTCGGCGTTGCTCACCCACTGATAACCCTGCGCCGCCGCCTGGTCCTTCAGCGATTTTCCTTGCCATTCGCCGCTTTTTGCCAGCTGGTTGAACGATTTCGCGCCGCCGCCCAGCGTGACGTCGGCGCGGGTTTTCAGCAGTTGTTCGGTGATGGAGCCACGGCCGCCATTTTCCAGCGCGTTAGCGGCGCATTTCTCGCTGGTTTCCTCCGGGCCATAGCACTTGCGTGAGATGACGTGCGAGACCAGCGCCGCCGGCGTGGCGTCTTGCAACTCGGCGGTGGAGACGTTGCCGGTGGCCTTGCCGGCCGCCTTGGCGATCTCCAGCAGCGTCGGTTGATCCTTGCCGTTCACGTCCACGCCGAGCGCGCCGTTATAGGTTTTCACCCCGGTGGCCCAGGCGGTGGCGGAGGCGGCGGAGTCGGTCACGTAGTCCGGCTTGTGGGTTTTCCTGTCCAGCGAGTAATGGGTGTATTGTCCGGTCAGCGGCAGGGCGTCGATGCCCTTGAAGTAACCGCCTGCGCCTTCGGCGTAGTTGCGCGCGGCGGTGATCTCGGAATCCCCCATGCCGTCGCCGATCAGCAGGATCACGTTTTTCGCCGTTTTGTCCGACAGCGATGCCTTCAGCGCGGTGGTCTGATCGCCGGCCAGACGGCGGGCGCCGCCCGGTTCGACGAGGTTGCCGCGCGCGGCGCGATCGGTCAGGCCATCGGCATTGGCCGAGGTTTCCGCCGCGATGGCGGAGGAACAGAGCAGGGCGGACAGTACGGCGCCGGCGATCAGGGATACAGCAGGTTGCATGGGGTAAGCTCCTTGTCGTAATACAACAATGTAAATAACATCAAATTGTTACGAAAGGAGAGTAGAGCAGAGGGATGACAATTTTATGACAGCGGAAGGCGGGACGGCCCGGCGGCCATCCCGTTTGACGCTCAGGCCGCGCGCGCCGGGATAGCGAGCCCACGCTGCACCGCCGGGCGCGCCAGACCGCGCTCCAGCCACTGCGCGACGCGAGGGAAACTGTCGAACTCCACCAGTTCGCGCGCCTCATAGAAGCCGATCAGGTTGCGCACCCAACCCAGCAGCGAGATATCGGCGATGGTGTACTCCGCGCCCATGATCCAGTCGCGGCCTTCAAGTCGCGTTTCCAGCACGCCGAGCAGGCGTTTCGATTCGTTTTTGTAGCGCTCCAGCGGCCGCTTGTCTTCATATTCGCGCCCGGCGAATTTATGGAAGAAACCGAGCTGGCCGAACATCGGGCCGACGGCGGCCATCTGGAAGAACACCCATTGAATGGTTTCGTAACGCTGCGCCGGGTCCTGCGGCAGGAAACGGCCGCTCTTTTCCGCCAGGTAGAGCAGAATGGCGCCGGATTCGAACAGCGGCAGCGGCCGGCCGCCGGGGCCATCGGGATCGATGATCGCCGGGATCTTGCCGTTCGGGTTCAGCGCCAGGAATTCCGGCGTCCAGGTTTCGTTGTTGCCGATGTCGATCAGGTGCGCTTCATAAGGCAGGCCGATCTCCTCCAGCATGATGGAGACTTTGACGCCGTTCGGCGTCGGCAGAGAGTAGAGCTGCAGCCGTTCTGGATGCTGAGCCGGCCAGCGTTTGACGATCGGGAATTGGGTGGAATCGAGCATGGAAACTCCTCGGGTTGGCGGGGTCGCTTAAGCGTACCCCTAGAGTATTGCAGTAAAACTACCCTGTCGCCGGGTTACACCGTGAGGTCAAAATGTGCGGCCAGCGCTTTTTTACCGGCGGGGGTCAGCTGCAGCTCGCGGCTGTCGAGCCGGCGAAGGATCCAGCCGCGTTGGATAAAGGCGGCTAACAGCGCGGCGCCCAGCGCGCCGCCGAGGTGAGATCGGCGTTCGCTCCAATCCAGGCAGCCGCAGGCGAAGCGGCGGCGGGTGGGCGCGGGGGAGCAATCGACGCCCAGCCGCGCCAGCGCGGCCTGACCGATGTCGCTTAACCGGTAGTCTGCCTCGCCGGTCAGCCAGTTCAGCGCATGCAGCCGATCGTGCAGCTTCACCGCCACCTCGCCCGCCATATGGTCGTAGCAGGTGCGAGCATATTGCAGCGAGGTGGGCGTGCGGCTTTTCAGCGACGGGCGCGGCACGCCCGCCAGCGCCATCAGGCCTTCCAGCGCTGCGGCCACCGGTTGCCCGGCCAGTCGGAAATAGCGATAGCGCCCCTGTTTGACACAGGCAATCAACTGCTGCTCCAGCAGCTTCGCCAGATGTGCGCTGGCGGTGGACGGGGCGACCTCGACCGCCGCGCTGAGCTCGGTGGCGGTGTAGGCGCGCCCGTCCATCAACAGGCACAGCATGCGCGCCCGGGTGCGGTCGGCGATGGCGGCGCTCAGCGCCGCTAAACGATCTTCTATCTCGATGTTATACATACTTCGAGGTTAGACGAAGTATGGCTGTGCGTCCATTGCTAGCCTGTGGTCATCGCACTTTGGTGCTGTGCGGCCGTATTCGCTGGATATTGATGAGCGGGCGTTGAAACCGGTGCAGTGGCGCCATTCTTACCCTGCGCGCGTACCGTAATTTTACCGTTGAGAGGAGAAGATAATGATCGCCGTGATTTTTGAACTGCAGGCCGCCGATGGGCAGCGCGATACCTACCTGGAGTTGGCGGCGGCGCTGAAGCCGCTGCTGGCGCAGATCGACGGATTCATTTCCATCGAGCGCTTTCAAAGCCTGGCCGATCCTGCGCGCCTGCTGTCGCTCTCCTTCTGGCGCGACGAGGCAGCGGTGCAGCAGTGGCGCAATCTCGAGCAGCACCGGGCGGCGCAGGCGCGCGGCCGTGGCGAGGTGCTGGCGCAGTATCGGCTGCGGGTGGCGGAGGTGGTGCGGGACTACGGGTTGGAGAGACGCGATCAGGCGCCGCAGGATAGCCGTGGCTATCACCGCACCTGAGAAAAAGCCCGCCGCCGGCGGGCTTTCTTCGTCCGTTATTTCGCTTCGCTGCCCACCTTCATCGCCCCGGCGTAGCTGGCGCCCATCCCCCAGGCAGCGCCGTGGTCGCGGGCGATCTGCAATACGCCTCCCGCCGTGGCTTTGCGGCTCCAGTCCTGCTGCCATTCCAGCATCAACGCCACCCAGTTGATGGGCGTGGCGCCCGCCTGTATCAGGCGCTGCATGGCGTTGTTTTGGCTGTCTGGCGTAATGTCGCCGGTGACGTCCGACAGAATATAAACCTCATATCCCTCGCCCAGGGCGGACAGCGCCGGCAGCATCACGCAGCTGGCGGTCCACAATCCGCCGATGATGATTTTCTTGCGGCCGGATTGTTTAATCAGATCCACTACGCGCCGATCCTGCCAGACGTTGATGGCGGTGCGATCGTACACCTGCAGATCCGGACGTGCCTGCGTCACCTGCTGGAATACCGGCCCGGCGAAGCTTTTGGCGTTGGCCGAGGCCAGAATGGTCGGCACGTTGAACACCTTGGCGGCCTTGGCGATACCGGTGGCGTTATTCACCAGGTTGGTTTGGTCGATAGAGGAAATGGTCATGCCGAACATGTCCTGCAGATCGACCAGCAGCAGCAGACTGTTCTCGGCCGTCAGCGGCTGCACATAACCCGCCTGGCGGCTGTCGGCGGCGGGGGATTGCGCCAACGCGGCGACGGGGGCGGCGGCGGCGCTCAGGCCGAGCATCAGGGCGAACAGGGTCTTTTTCATTATTAACTCCATGATTATCAGTAGATTAAATTCACTTCCCACTCAGGGAAGCGGTTGAATAAAGTCTACTGAGGTTGTTGAGGTTAATAATCTGTGTTTTATTGAATTTATAATTAACCAATAGGACATAATGTGGACGTGTTACTGACGATGCGCGCCTTTCGCCGCGTGGTTGAGCGCAACAGTTTTTATAAGGCGGCGGAGGATTTGGCGATCACGCCGGCGGCGTTGAGCAAGCAGATTAAGCAGTTGGAGAACCGGTTGGGGACATTGTTGCTGGTGCGCACCACCCGCAGCATGAGCCTGACCGAAGCCGGGCAGCTCTATTACCAGGAAGCCTGTCGGTTGCTTGGCGAGTTTGACGCGCTGGAGCAGACGGTTGCAGCCAGTGCGCAGCAGGTCTCCGGCACGCTGCGGGTCAATGCGCCGCTCTCGTTCGGCCTGACGGTGCTGTCGCCGCTGCTGCCGCCGTTTATGCAACGCTACCCGCAGCTGCAGGTGGAGCTGACGCTGGACGACAGGGTATTGGACGTGGTGGCGGCCGGTTTCGACATTTCCTTGCGCATTCGCCGACGGCTGCCGGATTCTTCCCTCAGTGCCCGGGCACTGGGTGAAGTGCACCAGCGAATTTGCGCCGCACCCGGCTATTTGGCGCAGCACGGCGTGCCGCAAACGCCGAATGACTTGCCGTGTCACAGCTGTCTGGCCTATTCCCTGGCGGAAAGGCCGGGGCAGTGGCAGTTCACCGCCGGCGAGGAGAGCCTGAGCGTGACGTTCACTCCCCGATTGATCGCCAACAACAGCCTGATGCTGCGGGACATGCTGGTGGCGGGACTGGGCATCGGTTCGCTGCCGTCGTTCGTGGCGGATCCCGAAATCGCCGCCGGTAGGCTGGTGCGGCTGTTCCCTGAACAGATTGCCGAAGCGCATCAGGTCTTCGCGGTTTACCCGACGCGCCGGCATGTGCAGCAGAAAGTGAGTTTATTCACCGAGTTTGTGCGAGAACAGGGATTGATGACGGCGAATTGACAACGGCGCACGGTTGTCATATTCCTTAGTTATGAAAAGATCCTATCGCCCATTCGCGCAAATTATTATCACCATGCTTCGTGTGGTGGGATAGCGCGTGTGTCGCCAATAAAAAACCCGCCGGCAAGGCGGGTTTTTTTATCCTCTTCCGGCAACGACCGGAGAACGGCATGAAAACCTACCCTGCAGTTTTACACCTGATGTGCGGCAAGGCCGGCGCAGGCAAATCGACGTTGGCGCAGCGTTTGGCCCAGCAGCCGCAAACGCTGTTGCTGAGTGAAGATGCGTGGCTGGCGACGCTGTATGAACAGGAGATGGCCAGCCTGCAAGACTACGCGCGCTGTTCCGATCGGTTGCGGCGGGCGCTGGGCGGGCACCTCGTTCAGCTGCTGCGCGGCGGTTGGTCCGTGGCGCTCGATTTCCCGATGAATACGCCGGACAGGCGGCGCTGGGCCAAAGCCTTGGCGGAGGAGGCCGGCGTCGTGCACTGCCTGCACTTTCTCGACGTCAGCCATGCGCAGTGCCTGAACCGGATAACGCTGAGAAATGCGCGCGGCGAGCACCCGTTTACACTGAGTGAGGCGGAGTTTGAGCATCTGGCGCAGTATTTTGTTCCCCCGGCGGAAGAGGAAGGGATGACCGTCTTGCGTTATGGCGAACGGGACTGAAAACCGGCGCCATGACGGCGCCGGCAACAGGGTTAGGCTTCGGCGTTAAACGCGTTGTGGAAGGTGACCTCCGCGCACGGCAGCGCGCCCTGGAAGGCGACGGCGCGGAAGTAGTCTTGCGGCACGCCCGGCAGGGTCAGCGCGCACTGCGCCTGGAAGCCGAAGCGGCCGTAATAGTTCGGATCGCCCAGCACCACGCAGCCTGCGGCGCCGCGTTCCTGCAGCTCGGCCAGCAACTGGCGGATCAGCCGGCTGCCGATCCCCAGGTTCTGACAGGCCGGCAGCACCGACACCGGCGCCAGCCCGTACCACCCGGCGGCGCCGTTGCTGAGTGCGACCGGCGAGACGGACGCGTGCCCGATCGGTGTGCCATTGCGTTCGGCGACCAGCGACAGGGTGAGGGCTCCCGCCGCGCGCAGCGCATTGACGATAAACTGCTCGGTGTGGCTGCTGTGCTCGGCATGCAAGAATGCGGCGGCGGTGAGGGTGGCGATGGCGCCGACGTCGGCCGGCGTTTCGTGGCGTAACGTGATGTTCATGGTTGTATCCTGATTAAATAAGGCTGTGCCGACCGGGCTGCCTGCCCGGCCGGTATCGATGATTAACGGTTATCCAGCTGCGCCCGCACGGCCTTGAGCCCGGCGAAGGTGACGCGATAAGGGCGCCCCTGGCGAGAGAGGATCAGGCGTTTGGTTTTGAGCTTGGTGAAAACGGCCAGCGAGCAGTCGGCCAGGCCGAGCCCTTCGCGGGTATAGCATTCAACGTGGGTGACGCGACCGGCGTCGTTGCGGGTGAAGGCGATATAGCCGCCTTTGGCCAACACGTGCAGCACGCGTTGTTCCGCTTTGGAAATGTTCATGTTGGGAGATCCTGTAATAACCCCAGATACGCGCATCCCCGCGCAAACGCGCGTCGGATACGTCAGAGTCCCTCGCCATGCGGCAAGGAAGCGACTATCGGGTGGTTACAATCTCCAACATACAGGCCTCGGGCAGTGAAAAACGCCAGGGCGGCGTTTCAGCGCAGTTAATGTAGCCAATGGCCGGTTGGCTGTCAATTTGCCGGCGACGCGGGCCGCCGGCGCAAGGCCAATCAGAAAGGCTTGGTCGGCAGGTATTTGCCGTCCAGGGTGATCACCGCGCGTTCGCCGCCCTCCGGATCGGGCACCTTCTTGATATCCAGCTTGAAGTTGATGGCGCTGATAATGCCGTCGCCAAACTGCTCGTGCACCAGCGCTTTCAGCGTGGAGCCGTAGACCTGCAGCATTTCATAGAAACGATAAATGGTCGGGTCGGTCGGCACGCCGCCGGGAATGCTGCCGCGCAGCGGGATGGTTTGCAGCAGCTGCACCGCTTCTTCATCCAGCCCCAACTTGGCCGCCACCGTGCGCGCCGCCGGTTCCGGCAGCGCATGCTGCCCCAGCAGGGCGGCGGTGACGAACGCCAGACTGAGACAGGTGCCCTCGGCCAGCGCTTCGAACGTCAGGTTATGGCGGATCTTGGCGGCCATGATGGTGTCGGTGAGCGCTTCGCGCGGGGCGGCGTTGTGCAGAGAGTGTGTCATGTTGGCTCCTTTTGTGGGCTTAAAAACGGGCGATCGCCGGCGTGGCGGTCACCTCGGGATGGGTGGCGAGCGGCACGAAGCGGCGGGTTTCACCGTCCAGCGCCTCGATAGCGCCGCTGGCGATGTCATAGACCCAGCCGTGCAACGCCAGGCGGCCCTGATCCAGCGCCAGCGCGACGGAAGGATGCGTTTTGATGTTGTTGAGCTGGGCGATGACGTTCTCGCGCACCATCGACGCGACCCGCGCTTCGTCGCAGGCGTGCGGATAAGCCTGATTGACCGCCTTGGCGGAATCGGCGTAACGCAGCCAGCCGGCGACCGTCGGCAGGTGATCCAGACACTGGCAGGTGGCGATGGCGGTCATCGCGCCGCAGTCGGAATGGCCGCAGATCACGATATCTTCCACGCCCAGCGCGGCGACGGCGTACTCGACCGAGGCGGTCACCCCGCCGGGTTCGGGGCCGAAAGACGGCACGATGTTACCGGCGTTGCGGATAACGAACAGATCGCCCGGCTCGCGCTGGGTGACCAGCTCCGGCACCAGGCGGCTGTCGGAACACGAGATAAACAGCGTGCGCGGGTTTTGGCGGGTCGCCAGCCGCTGAAACAGCGCCGTGCGTTCAACAAAGGCTTCGCGCTGGAACTTCAGGAAGCCTTCAATCACCTCTTTCATTGTCTTTCTCCCTGGGGGGTAAGCGATGACGGCATGATGAACGCTTCTGGCTATAGGGTCTAAGACCCATTTATAATGCTGGCTATAGGTTTTACTAATAGCTGGGGCGCTATGCTGCTGCGACATATCCGATATTTTCTGGCCGTTGCCGAACAGGGCAATTTCACCCGCGCCGCCGAAGCGCTGCACGTCTCGCAACCGACGCTCTCCCAACAGATCAAACAGTTGGAGGATGCGCTGGGAGCGCCGCTGTTCGATCGCAGCGGCAGAAGGGTGCAGCTGACCGACGCCGGTGAGGCCTGGATGCGCTATGCTCGCCTGGCGCTGCAGGATCTGGACGCCGGCGCGCGGGCGATCCATGACGTGGCGACGCTGGCGCGCGGCCATTTGCGGCTGGCGATGACCCCGACGTTCACCGCCTATCTGGTGGGGCCGACGATCGATGCGTTCTATCGCCGCTACCCGGGGATTACGCTGAGCATTGAGGAGATGGCGCAAGAACGGATCGAGGCGCTGCTGGCGCAGGATCGGCTGGATCTGGGGATTGCCTTTGAGATGGCGCAGTCGGTGGAGGTGGAAGCCTCGGTGTTGTTCAGCGAGACGCTGGAGCTGATGGTCGGCGCTGAACATCCCCTGGCGGCGCGGCGCCAGCCGCTGACGCTGGCGGAGTGGCGACATCTGCCGCTGGCCTTGTTGAGTGGCGACTTCGCCACGCGGCAGTTTATCGATCGCTACTGCACGCAGTTGGGGTTTCGGCCGCAGGTGGCGGTGGAGGCCAATGCGCTGGGCGCCATCGTCGAGATCGTGCGGCGCGGGCAGCTCGCCACGCTGTTGCCGGCCGCGATTGCGCGCGAGAACCGGCAGTTGAAAAAGGTGGCGCTGGCCAACGCCATGCCGGCCCGTCAGGCGGTATTGCTGCAGCGCCAAGGCGCTTACCGCAGCGCCGCCGCGCAGGCGTTTATCGCCGTCTTGCAGGAACAGGGCGTTACGCCAACGCACTCCAGCGCTGCGTCATCCCCAGCAGATGCACCAGCCCGAAGCCGAGGCAAATCAGCGAGCTGACGACGATGAAGCGTTGGCTGCGGCCGGTATCGCGCAGGGCGAAAGGGCCGGCGACGCCGCGTAGCAGGTAGATAAAGGTGATAATAAACAGCGCGGGCCGTAGCAGCGGCAGCGGCGCGATCAGGCCCGCGCCGGACAGCGCGTAAAGCGCCCAAATAAACAGCACCAGCGCGATGCCGGCGGTGACGACGGCCGGGAACTTTTTACCCGCTTCCGCCGCCTTAATGAAGCGATCGCCGGCGCCGCACAGTCGATAGCCGCGCGGCCCGGCGGCGATCACCCAAATATGCAGCAGGGCGGCGATGGCGCTCAGCGCGGCGCCGATCAGCAGCGCGGTGTTATAGAGGTGTGGCATGGTTCAGCATCCTTGTCCTAAATCAGTCTGGTATCAAGCGTAGACCAGAATGGGTAAGTCAGGCCGGGGGGAGCTCAACGGCCGACATTTGCAGCGCGTCTTCAGGCACTACGTGCGCCTGCGCATCGATAAATGCCAGCTGCACCGGCAGCCCGCTGCGTTTATCCACCAGTTGAACGTGGGGGCTGTCATGCAGAATATGCCGGTGGCCCCATGCCATCAGCGCAACCAGGATAGGCCCCAGGCTGCGCCCCTTGTCCGTCAAGACATATTCATGTCGTTCGCGCTCGCCCGGCTCCCGGTAAGCGCGTTTGGCCAACAGTTCTTGTTCTACCATGGCATTCAGACGGTTGCTCAACGCCTGGCGTGAAGCACCGATATTCTCGCGCAGCTCTTCAAAACGGCGGACGCCGTAGAATGACTCGCGCAGGATCAGTAACGTCCAGCGATCGCCAAGCAGATCCGCGGCCTGCGCCAGCCCGCACAGGGCAAGAGAAACGGTAGGGAGATCGGGAGATTTTGACATGGGCATTTTCCTTCGCTAATCTAAGTCTTGTTTTTAGACTTATCTATATTCAAGGAGAGTATAATGCCATTTGTTAATGTGCAAACGGTGAAAGGCATGCTGGATGAACGGCAAAAAAGCGAGTTGCTGTCCCGCATTACCGAACTGCTGGTAGAGATAGAAGGGCGAGGCGATCCGGCGTTCAGGCAGTCGGTTTGGGTCCGAATCGATGAACATGCGCCCGAACAATGGAGCCTGGGCGGCGTGCAGCCGACGGCGGCGATGATTGCCGCGAAGTTCCCGCCGCGTTAATTCAGCTATGCCGCCTGCGAAAAGGATCGGATGCCGTAGGCGCCGCTCAAAATGTCACCGAAACTTCCCGCGATCTCTGCACCCCGTTGTGGCATAATGCGCGCCAAATCACATTCCCTATGTATAAAGAGCGAGCGCTGTGTTAAGCACTAACAACATCACCATGCAGTTCGGCAGTAAGCCGTTGTTTGAAAACATCTCTGTCAAATTCGGCGGCGGCAACCGTTACGGCCTGATCGGCGCCAACGGCTGCGGCAAGTCCACCTTTATGAAAATCCTCGGCGGCGATCTGGCGCCGAGCGGCGGCAACGTGTTCCTCGATCCGAACGAGCGCCTGGGTAAACTGCGTCAGGATCAGTTCGCCTTTGAGCAGTACAGCGTGCTGGATACCGTGATCATGGGCCACACCGAACTGTGGGCGGTGAAGGAAGAGCGCGACCGCATCTACGCATTGGCGGAGATGAGCGAAGAAGACGGCTATAAAGTGGCCGATCTGGAAGTGGCCTACGGCGAAATGGACGGCTACAGCGCCGAAGCGCGCGCCGGCGAACTGTTGCTCGGCGTGGGTATTCCGGTTGAGCAGCACTATGGCCCGATGAGCGAAATCGCGCCGGGCTGGAAGCTGCGCGTGTTGCTGGCGCAGGCGCTGTTCTCCGATCCGGAAATCCTGCTGCTCGACGAACCGACCAACAACCTGGACATCGACACCATTCGCTGGCTGGAAAACGTGCTCAACGAGCGCAACAGCACCATGATCATCATCTCGCACGACCGTCACTTCCTGAACATGGTCTGCACCCACATGGCGGATCTGGACTACGGCGAACTGCGCGTTTACCCGGGCAACTACGACGAATACATGACCGCCGCCACCCAGGCGCGCGAGCGTCTGCTGGCGGACAACGCCAAGAAGAAGGCGCAGATCAATGAGCTGCAATCGTTCGTCAGCCGCTTCAGCGCCAACGCCTCCAAATCCAAGCAGGCCACCTCGCGCGCTCGCCAGATCGACAAGATCCAGCTGGAAGAGGTGAAAGCCTCCAGCCGCCAGAACCCGTTCATCCGCTTCGAGCAGGACAAGAAGCTGTTCCGTAATGCGCTGGAAGTGGAAGCGCTCACCAAGGGCTTCGATGAAGGCCCGTTGTTCAGCAAGCTGAACCTGATGGTGGAAGTGGGCGAGAAGGTCGCGGTGCTGGGCGCCAACGGCATCGGTAAAACCACCCTGCTGAAAACGCTGGTGGGCGACGCACAGCCGGACAGCGGCACCGTGAAATGGTCGGAAAACGCCCGTATCGGTTACTACGCGCAGGATCACGAATACGAGTTCGACGACACCCTGACCGTGTTCGACTGGATGAGCCAGTGGAAGCAGGAAAAAGACGACGAGCAGGCGGTGCGCAGCGTGCTGGGCCGTTTGCTGTTCAGCCAGGACGACATCAAGAAGAAAGTGAAGGTGCTGTCCGGTGGTGAAAAAGGCCGCATGCTGTTCGGCAAGCTGATGATGCAGCGCCCGAATATTCTGGTGATGGACGAACCGACCAACCACCTGGATATGGAATCCATCGAATCGCTGAACATGGCGCTGGAGATGTACGAAGGCACGCTGATCTTCGTCTCCCACGACCGTGAGTTCGTCAGCTCGCTGGCGACCCGGATTCTGGAAATCACCCCGAACAAGGTGATCGACTTTACCGGCAACTACGAAGACTATCTGCGCAGCCAGGGCATCGTGTAACCCTTGCGGTAACGCATCAGGGCGGGAATTATCCCGCCCTTTTTTTATCCGTCATGCCCCGCCGCACACCTCGCAGTGCGGATCCTTCGGCAGTTTCATCTCGCGGAACTGCATGCTCATTGCATCGAACATCAACAGCTTGCCGCGCAGCGGTTGACCATAGTCGGCCAACAGCTTGATGGCTTCCATCGCCTGCAGGGTGCCGATAGTGCCGACCAGCGGCGCCATCACGCCCGCTTCGACGCAGGTGAGGGCGCTGTCGCCGAACAACCGGCTCAGGCAGCGGTAGCAGGGCTCGCCCGGCTGATAGGTGAACACGCTGAGCTGGCCCTCCATGCGGATCGCCGCGCCGGAAACCAGCGGCCTCTGCTGCGCGTGGCACAGGCGGTTCAGCGCGTCGCGCGCCGCCACATTATCGGTGCAGTCCAGCACCAGATCGCAGGCGGCGATCTCTGCTGCAACCGCATCGTCTTCCAGACGACCGTCGATGGCGTCGATGCGGATATGCGGATTGATGGCGCTCAGTTCCTGCCTGGCGGAGGCGACTTTGCTCTGGCCGATGCGATCGTCGCGGTGCAGGATCTGGCGCTGCAGATTGGAGAGCGAGACGGTGTCGAAATCCACCAGCACCAGATGGCCGACCCCGGCTGCCGCCAGATAAGGCGCGGCGGCGCAGCCCAGCCCGCCCAGCCCGGCGATCAGCACGCGGGCGGCCTTCAGCTTCTCCTGGCCGTCGAAGTCAAAGCCGCGCAGCACGATCTGGCGGTTGTAGCGCAGCGCTTCGGCGTCGGTCAATTCCGGCAACATGTTCAGCTCCTCAGCAGGGCGTTGAAAGGCTCAATCTCCACCGTTTCACCCGCCGCCAC
The DNA here is from genome assembly GCF_017309605.1 of Serratia ureilytica. Taxonomy (NCBI): domain Bacteria; kingdom Pseudomonadati; phylum Pseudomonadota; class Gammaproteobacteria; order Enterobacterales; family Yersiniaceae; genus Serratia; species Serratia ureilytica. Next base: position 3,445,182 of record NZ_CP071320.1, on the reverse strand, counting down.
CGAACCGCGTTCGCGCTCCAGCACGATGAAACAGTTGCCCTGGCTGTAGGAGCTGAAGACGTGCGAGCCCTGGTGGCCGGTGGTGCTCACCTCCAGTTCGCCCGCGGCGTTGCTGCTGAACACGCCGCGCTGAAAATCGAGGCGGCCCGGCGATTTCTTCAGCGGCGTCAGCGCCCGCGCGCGCAAGCGCGGCGGCAGGCGCCAGTCGCTGTGGCCGGCCAGCTTCGCCAGCAGCGGTTGCACCAGTTGGTAGAAGGTCAGGGCGGCGGAAACCGGGTTGCCCGGCAGGCCGCAGAACCAGGCGTGGCCCAGTTTGCCGAAGGCGAACGGTTTGCCGGGTTTGATCGCCAGCTTCCAGAAGCTGACCTGGCCCAGCTCGTCGAGCATCTGTTTGGTGTAGTCGGCTTCGCCGACCGAGACGCCGCCGCTGCTGATCACTACGTCGGCCTGGCTGTCCGCTTGTTCGAAGGCGGCGCGCAGCGCATCGCGATCGTCGCGGATAATGCCGAGATCGAGCACGTCGCAGCCCAGCTGCTCCAGCATCAGGCGCACCGCGAAGCGGTTGGTGTCATAGATCTGGCCCGCCTGCAGCGGCTGGCCGACCGGCTGCAGTTCGTCGCCGGTGGAGAACACCGCCACCTTCAGCTTACGCATCACCTGCACTTCGGCGACCCCGAGCGAGGCCAGCAGCGGCAGCTGCGCGGCGCCCAGCTTCACGCCGGCCGGCAACACGCTGGCGCCTTGGCGAATGTCTTCACCCGCCAAACGGATATTCTGGCCGGCTTCTACCGGGGCGGTAAAACGCACGCCCTGGTCGCTCACTTCGGCCTGCTCTTGCATGATCACGGCGTCCGCCCCGGCCGGGATCGGCGCGCCGGTCATGATGCGCACGCAGCTGTTGGCCGGCCATTCACCGTCGAACGGCGCGCCGGCGAAGGCTTTCCCGGCGACCGGCAGCGGCGCATTGGCCGCCAGATCGGCGAGGCGCACCGCATAGCCGTCCATCGCCGAGTTGGCGAACGGCGGCACGTCGAGGGGCGAGACCACCGGCGCGGCGGTGATGCGGCCGGCGGCGGCGGTCAGGGCGACGGATTCGGTCTGTTGCAGCGGGGCGATCTGCCCGAGCATTTTTTCCAGCGCTTGCTCCAGGGAGATGAGATCGGAAGTATGGCAATGATCCATAAGGGGAACTCCGTAATCAGGGTGCGCAATGATAGCGACAAAGTGCGGGTATTATGGCAGAGAACGCCGGGGGGGAGAACGGGTTATGCCCGCCATCTTTCGCACTGCGGCGCTGGGGCGATCGGGTATAAACTGCGTAAAACAGAGGAGGATCATGATGCATAAACAGGTTATCGAGTTCTGGTTCGACGAGATCGAACCGGTGATGTGGTTCAAAAAGGACGATGATTTCGATCGTCTGCTGCACAGCCGCTTCGGCGAAATCTGGCGGGCGGCGGCGGCGGGAGAGCTGGCTCACTGGCGCGACACCATCGAAGGGCGGCTGGCGGAGGTGATCGTGCTCGATCAGTTCAGCCGCAACCTGTTCCGCGGCACGCCGCAGTCGTTCGCCTGCGACGGCATGGCGTTGATTCTGGCGCAGGAGGCGATCCGCAGCGGCGAGTGCGAACGGCTGAGCCGCGAGCAGCGCGGCTTCCTTTATCTGCCGTTCATGCATTCGGAATCGCCGCTGATTCACCAACAGGCGCTGGTGTTGTATACCGAGCTCAATAACGGCGATCAGCTGGAATTCGAACTGCGTCATAAGGCGATCATCGATCGTTTCGGCCGTTACCCGCATCGCAATGCGATATTGGGGCGCATCAGCACGCCGGAAGAAGAGGCCTTTTTACAGCAACCCGGTTCCGGTTTTTAATCGCGGAGTATCTTCGCCCGGCCGGGAAAAAAACGGCAGGCCGGGCGTCGAAATAATGATTATTCAGCGTGAACGTTTATTTCATGACCCCATGCCGCTATTTCCTCTCGCGAAATTACCAATAATCCCAGCCGCACTCTCAGCGGTTTGCTGCTTTTTATAACCTGCTGTTTTTATTCCAATAAGCTATTTCAAGGTGCGAAACGGTCTAAGCGCGCTACGCTAAAAGTGGGGCATGGACGTTATGCTGTACTTCCACAGTCGGGCTAAATAGCATCGAAAAAAGACTGAATAATAATGATACCGCGCTCAGCTTATTCGCTGTGCTACGGCGGGATTAACACAGGGTGTCAGGCAAATGAGCAAACCAGTGATTGCCATTCATGGCGGCGCGGGCGCAATTACCCGGGCGGCGCTGAGTGCGGAAAAGGAACGGCAGTATATTCAGGCGCTGTCCGAGATCGTGGCCGCCGGTCAGGCGATATTGGCACAGGGCGGCAGCGCGCTGGACGCGGTGACCGAAGCGGTGCGGCTGCTCGAAGAGTGCCCGCTGTTCAACGCCGGTAAAGGATCGGTGTTCACCCATCAGGGCACCCACGAGCTGGACGCCTGCGTGATGGACGGCCGCACCTGCGATGCCGGCGCCGTCGCCGGCGTCAGCCGTGTCCGCAACCCGGTGCTGGCGGCGCGCGCGGTGCTGGAAAACAGCGAACACGTGCTGTTTGCCGCCGAAGGCGCCGAGAAGTTTGCCGCCGCCCACGGCCTGGAAATGGTTACTCCCGACTTCTTCTTTACCCAAGAACGTTTTGATCAGCTGCACCGCGCCCAGGCGGAGCAGGGGCGGGTATTGCTCGATCACGACGGCGCGGTGCAGGCCGGCGAGCCGCTCGATCCCGATCGCAAATTCGGCACCGTCGGTGCGGTGGCGCTGGATGCGCTGGGCAACCTCGCCGCCGCCACTTCCACCGGCGGCATGACCAACAAGCAGGCCGGGCGGGTAGGCGACACGCCGATCATCGGCGCCGGTTGCTATGCCAACAACGCCACCGTGGCGGTCTCCAGCACCGGCACCGGCGAAATCTTCATGCGCGGCGTGGCGGCCTATGACGTCTCCGCCCTGATCGAATACGGCGGGCTCAGCCTGCAAGAGGCCAGCGATCGGGTGGTGATGGAGAAGCTGCCGGCGCTGGGCGGCAGCGGCGGCATGATCGCCGTCGATCGCCACGGCAATATCGCGCTGCCGTTCAACAGCGAGGGGATGTACCGCGGTTTTGGCTATGTCGGCGATGCGCCGTCCGTCGGGATTTATCGCTAAGCGTTCACCGGGAGGGTGTATGACCGACGTTTCATTCCGGCCCGCCGGCGACGGGCTGTCATTGCCGCCGCAGCGGGTGCTGACGGTGCGCGATCTGAGCATCAGCTTTCCTCAAGCGGACGGCACCGTAGACGCGGTGCGCAACCTGTCGTTCGATCTCGATCGCGGCGAGACGCTGGCGATCGTCGGCGAGTCCGGCTCCGGCAAATCGGTCACTTCGCTGGGGCTGATGCGGCTGGTGGAGCAGGGCGGCGGGCGTATCGTCAGCGGCGCCATGACGCTGCGCCGGCGCGACGGCGCGCTGCTCGATTTGGCGCGCGCCTCGCAGCACACGCTGCGCACGGTGCGCGGCGCCGACATGGCGATGATCTTCCAGGAGCCGATGACCTCGCTCAACCCGGTATTTCCGGTCGGCGAGCAGATCGCCGAATCGCTGCGTTTGCATCAGGGCATGGACCACCGCAGCGCGCGCCAGGAGGCGCTGCGCATGCTCGATCTGGTGCGCATTCCGGAGGCTAAAGAGGTGCTGGGGCGCTACCCGCATCAGCTTTCCGGCGGCATGCGTCAGCGGGTGATGATCGCCATGGCGCTCTCCTGCAAGCCGGCGTTGCTGATCGCCGATGAACCCACCACCGCCCTCGACGTCACCATTCAGGCGCAGATCCTGCAGCTGATCCGCGTGCTGCAACAGGAGATGCAGATGGGGGTGATCTTCATCACTCACGACATGGGCGTGGTGGCGGAGATCGCCGATCGGGTGCTGGTGATGCGCCGCGGTGAGCAGGTGGAACAAAATCGGGTGCGCGAGCTGTTCGCCGCGCCGCAACAGGCCTATACCCGGGCGCTGCTGGCGGCGGTGCCGAAGCTGGGGGCAATGGCCGATCGGCCGCTGCCGGCGAAGTTTCCGCTGCCGGATGGCGAGGGGGATGCCGCGCCGCAGGATACCGTGCCGCCAGACGCTGCGCCGATCCTGCGGGTGGAGCATCTGGTCACGCGTTTTGATCTGCGCGGCGGGCTGTTCAATCGGGTCACTCGCCGGGTGCACGCGGTGGAAAACGTCAGCTTCGATCTTTACCCCGGCGAGACGCTGGGGCTGGTGGGCGAGTCCGGCTGCGGCAAGTCCACCACCGGGCGCTCTTTGCTGAAGCTGGTGGACAGCCAGAGCGGCACCATCACCTTCGCCGGGCGGCGAATCGATCGGTTGAAGGGGCCGGCGCTGCAGCACCTGCGGCGCGATATTCAGTTCATCTTTCAAGATCCTTACGCCTCGCTCGATCCGCGCCTGACGGTCGGTTTCTCCATCATGGAGCCGCTGCTGGTGCACAACGTGATGCGCGGCCGTGAGGCGGAAAGGCGGGTGGCCTGGCTACTGGAACGCGTCGGTCTGCAGCCGGAGCATGCGCGCCGCTATCCGCACGAATTTTCCGGCGGCCAGCGCCAACGCCTCTGCATCGCGCGCGCGCTGGCGCTGAACCCGAAAGTGGTGATCGCCGACGAGGCGGTCTCGGCGCTGGACGTGTCGATTCAGGCGCAGATCGTCAATCTGCTGCTCGATCTGCAGCGCGAGTTCGGCATCGCTTTTCTGTTTATTTCACACGACATGGCGGTGGTGGAGCGCATCAGCCACCGGGTAGCGGTGATGTACCTCGGGCAAATTGTCGAGATCGGCCCGCGGCAGGCGGTGTTCGACAACCCGCAGCACCCCTATACCCGCAAGCTGATGGCGGCGGTGCCGGTGGCCGATCCCGCTCACGCCCACAAACGGCAGCCGCTGCCGGCTGATGAGATCCCCAGCCCAGTGCGCGCGCTGGGCGATGAACCCGTTACCGCACCGCTGGTGCAGGTTGGCGCCGGGCACTTTGTCGCCCGCCACCCGATCGCCGGTGCTTTTTAAAGACCTCTGGAGAGACAAGCGACATGAAGCACACATTCAAACGCAATGCGCTGTTGGCCGCCGTACTGCTGGCGGCGGGAACCGGCCCGGTCTGGGCGGCGAAGGACGCGGTGATCGCCGTGGCCTCCAACTTCACCACCCTCGATCCTTACGACGCCAACGACACGCTGTCGCAGGCGGTGGCCAAGTCTTTCTATCAGGGGCTGTTCGGCTTCGACAAGGACATGAAGCTGGTGAACGTGCTGGCGGACAGCTATGAGGTCAGCAAAGACGGCTTGACCTATACCGTCAAACTGCGTCAGGGCATCAAATTCCACGACGGCACCGCGTTCAACGCTGAAGCGGTGAAGATCAACCTCGATCGTGCCAGCAACCCGGACAGCCACCTCAAGCGCTACAACCTGTTCAAGATGATCGACAAAACCGAGGCGGTGGACGCCAATACGGTGAAGATCGTGCTGAAGGCGCCGTTCTCGGCGTTCGTCAACAATCTGGCGCACCCGGCGGCGGCGATCATCTCCCCGGCGGCGCTGAAGCAATACGGCAAGGAGATCGGTTTCCATCCGGTCGGCACCGGGCCGTATCAGTTCGTGACCTGGAACCAGACCGATTTCGTCAAGGTGAAGAAGTTCGACGGCTACTGGCAGCCGGGGCTGCCGAAGCTCGACAGCATCACCTGGCGCCCGGTGGTGGATAACAACACCCGCGCGGCGATGCTGCAGACCGGCGAGGCGACCTTCGCCTTCCCGATCCCTTACGAGCAGGCCAAGGTGTTGGAGGGCAACGCCAAGCTGGACGTGGTGGCTGCCCCGTCGATCCTGCAGCGTTACATCAGCATGAACGTCACTCAAAAGCCGTTCGACAACCCGAAGGTGCGCCAGGCGCTGAACTACGCGATTAACAAGGACGCGCTGATCAAGGTGGCGTTCGCCGGTTATGCGGTGCCGGCGGAAGGGCCGGTGCCGCCGGCGATCGACTTCGCCGCCCGCTACAAGCCGTGGTCGTACGATCCGGCCAAGGCGCGTGAGCTGCTGAAAGAGGCCGGTTACCCGAACGGTTTTACTACCACGCTGTGGTCGTCCCACAACCACAGCACCGCGCAGAAAGTGCTGCAGTTCACCCAGCAGCAGCTGGCGCAGGTGGGGGTGAAAGTGACGGTGACGGCGATGGACGCCGGGCAGCGCGCGGCGCAGGTGGAGAGCGTCGGGGTGAAAGACACCGGCGTGCGGCTGTTCTACACCGGCTGGTCGGCCTCGACCGGGGAAGCGGACTGGGCGCTGTCGCCGCTGTTCTCCACCCAGGCGGCGCCGCCGAAGCAGTTCAACACCGCGTTCTACAGTAACCCGCAGGTGGACAAGGATCTGACCGACGCGCTGGCGACCACCGATCGCGCCGAGAAGCAGAAATTGTATCAGGACGCGCAGGATCGCATCTGGGCCGACGCGCCCTGGATCTTCCTGGCGACCGAACGTCTGTTGTCGGCCAACAGCAAACAGCTGAGCGGTTTCTACGTGATGCCGGATACCTCGTTCAACTTTGATAACGCCGATCTGAAATAAGGCGCCCATCCCCGCCTGCGGCCCGACGGCGGCGGGCGGGGGAAGGAATGAGATGCTCAATTATTTTCTGAAACGACTGCTGGGCCTGATCCCGACGCTGCTGATCGTGGCGGTGCTGGTGTTCCTGTTCGTCCACCTGCTGCCGGGCGATCCGGCGCGGCTGGCGGCGGGGCCGGAGGCCGACGAGGCGGTGGTGCAGCTGGTGCGAAAGGATTTGGGGCTGGATAAGCCGCTGCCGCAGCAGTTCGCGCACTTTTTCGTCAACGCGCTGCGGGGCGACTTCGGCATCTCGATGGTGTCCAAGCGCCCGGTGAGCGAAGAGATCGCCTCGCGCTTTATGCCGACCTTCTGGCTGACCGTGGCCAGCATGCTGTGGGCGGTGGCGTTCGGTCTGGCGATCGGCGTGGTGTCGGCGGTGTGGCGTAACCGTTGGCCGGATCGCCTCGGCATGACGCTGGCGGTATCGGGGATCTCGTTCCCGGCTTTTGCGCTCGGCATGCTGCTGATGCAGGTGTTCTCGGTCGAGCTGGGGTGGCTGCCGACGGTGGGCGCCGACAGCTGGCGGCACTACATTCTGCCTTCGGTAACCCTGGGGGCGGCGGTGGCGGCGGTGATGGCGCGCTTCACCCGCGCTTCGTTCGTCGAGGTGTTGCAGGAAGACTACATGCGCACCGCGCGCGCCAAGGGCGTGCGGGAAAGCGTGGTGGTGATGAAGCACGGCCTGCGCAACGCGATGATCCCGGTGGTGACCATGATGGGGCTGCAGTTCGGTTTCCTGCTCGGCGGTTCGATCGTGGTGGAGAAGGTGTTCAACTGGCCGGGGCTGGGGCGCTTGCTGGTGGACTCGGTGGAGATGCGCGATTACCCGGTGATCCAGGCCGAGGTGCTGTTGTTCTCGCTGGAGTTCATCCTGATCAACCTGCTGGTGGATATGCTGTACGCGGCGATCAACCCGGCGATTCGTTACCAATGAGGACGCGGCATGATTAAGCATTGGCGGCGCAGCGCCGCATTGAAGGCGATGCCGCTTATCGACCCTAACGCGGTACGCACGCCGTGGGGCGAATTTTGGCGGCGTTTTCGCCGCCAGCAGGCGGCGCTGGTCGCCGGCCTGTTGGTGCTGCTGCTGATTGCGGCGGCGCTGCTGGCGCCTTATCTGGCGCCGTTCGATGCGGAAAACTATTTCGATTACGACCGGCTGAATGAGGGGCCTTCGCTGATGCATTGGCTGGGCGTAGATTCCCTCGGGCGCGATATCTTCAGCCGCATCCTGATGGGCACGCGTATTTCGCTGGCGGCCGGGGTGTTCTCGGTGCTGGCGGGTGGGGCGATCGGCACCCTGCTGGGGCTGCTGGCCGGCTACTATGAGGGCTGGTGGGATCGCCTCACCATGCGCGTCTGCGACGTGCTGTTCGCGTTTCCCGGTATTTTGCTGGCGATCGGCGTGGTGGCGATCATGGGCAGCGGCATGGCCAACGTGATCGTCGCGGTGGCGATCTTCAGCATTCCGGCCTTCGCCCGCCTGGTGCGCGGCAATACGCTGGTGCTGAAGCACCTGACCTATATCGAGTCGGCGCGCAGCATCGGCGCCTCGGACTGGACCATCATCCTGCGGCACATCCTGCCGGGCACCCTGTCTTCGATCGTGGTCTATTTCACCCTGCGCATCGGTACCTCGATCATCACCGCCGCCAGCCTGTCGTTTTTGGGGCTGGGCGCCCAGCCGCCGACGCCGGAGTGGGGGGCGATGCTCAACGAAGCGCGCGCCGATATGGTGATCGCGCCGCACGTGGCGATCTTCCCCAGCCTGGCGATATTCATCACCGTGCTGGCGTTCAACCTGTTGGGCGACGGATTGCGCGACGCATTGGATCCGAAATTGAAGGGGTGATGGTTTAACGTATGGCGCATATTTGAACGGGCTCAAATGACGTCTCAGTGCCATTATCCGTTCAATAAGCTGTATTGTTAGCACGGAGATGATTGCTGGTTTTTGAAGAAATCCGGGCGGTTAAACCGCCCGGATTTTTTTATCAGCGGAACAGGTGCTCGGCGTGGAAACGCAGGTGATCTTCCACGAAGGTGGCGATGGTGAAGTAGCTGTGATCGTACCCCGGCTGAATGCGCAGCGTCAGCGGCCAGTCGCGCTGGCGCGCCAGTTCGGCCAACCGCGCCGGCTGCAGCTGGTCGGCCAGGAACTGGTCGTCGTCGCCCTGATCGATAAGAACCGGCATTTTCTCCGCGCCGCTGGCCAGCAGATGGCAGCTGTCGTACTGCAGCCACTGGCTCTCGTCGCTGCCCAGATAAGCGGTGAACGCCTTGCGGCCCCACGGCACCTGGCACGGGTTGACGATCGGCGCGAAGGCCGATACCGAGCGGAAGCGCTGCGGGTTGCGAAACGCCATCATCAGCGCGCCGTGGCCGCCCATCGAGTGGCCGAAGATCGACTGACGATCGCTGACGCTGAAGTGCTGTTCGATCAGCGCCGGCAATTCGGCGCTGATGTAGTCGTACATGCGGAAGTGACGATCCCACGGCGCCTGGGTGGCGTTCAGGTAGAACCCGGCGCCCTGGCCCAGGTCGTAGCCTTCGTCGTTCGGCACCTCGTCGCCGCGCGGGCTGGTGTCCGGCATCACCAGCACCAGGCCCAGCTCGGCGGCGATGCGCTGCGCGCCGGCTTTCAACGTGAAGTTCTCGTCGTTGCAGGTCAGCCCCGACAGCCAGTACAGCACCGGCGGCGGGTTGTCATCGCGCGGCGGCGGCAGGTAGATGCTGAATGTCATGTTGCAATTCAGGCTCTGCGCCGCGTGGCGATAACGCTGTTGCCAGCCGCCGAACATGCGGTGCTCTTCGAGAAGTTCCAATGACAACGTCATCTCTGCCTCCTGGCTTATTTGTCGAAGTGGATGACGGAACGGATCGATTTGCCTTCGTGCATCAAATCGAACGCTTCGTTGATCTGCTCCAGCCCCATGGTGTGGGTGATAAAGTCGTTCAGCGCGAATTCGCCGTCCAGATAGCGCTCGACGATGCCCGGCAGCTGCGAACGGCCCTTGACGCCGCCGAATGCCGAGCCGCGCCAGACGCGGCCGGTGACCAGCTGGAACGGCCGGGTCGAGATCTCTTCGCCGGCGCCTGCGACGCCGATGATCACCGATTCCCCCCAGCCCTTGTGGCAGCATTCCAGCGCGGAACGCATCACGTTGACGTTGCCGATGCACTCGAAGGAGAAGTCGACGCCGCCGTCGGTCAGCTCGACGATCACCTCCTGAATCGGTTTGTCATAGTCTTTCGGGTTGATCAGATCGGTAGCGCCCAGCTTGCGCGCCAGATCGAACTTGCTGGTGTTGATGTCGATGCCGATGATGCGGCCCGCGCCGGCCATCTGCGCGCCGATGATCGCCGACAGGCCGATGCCGCCCAGGCCGAAGATCGCCACGGTGTCGCCCGGTTGCACTTTGGCGGTGTTCATCACCGCGCCCATGCCGGTAGTGACGCCGCAGCCCAGCAGGCACACTTCCTCCAGCGGCGCTTCCTTGTTGATTTTCGCCAGTGAAATTTCCGGCACCACGGTGTATTCGGAGAAGGTGGAGGTGCCCATGTAGTGGAAGATCGGCTTGCCGTCCTTGAAGAAGCGGGTGGTGCCGTCCGGCATCAGGCCTTTGCCCTGAGTGGAGCGGATCGCCTGGCACAGGTTGGTCTTGCCGGATTTACAGAATTTGCACTCGCCGCACTCCGGGGTGTAGAGCGGGATCACGTGATCGCCGACCGCCACGCTGGTGACGCCTTCACCGACCGCTTCCACCACGCCGCCGCCCTCGTGGCCGAGGATCGCCGGGAACACGCCTTCCGGATCTTTGCCGGACAGGGTGTAGGCGTCGGTGTGACAAACGCCGGTGGCGACGATCCGCACCAGCACTTCGCCTTTTTGCGGTGGCATCAGCTCGACTTCTTCGATCTTCAGCGGCTGGTTCGGGCCCCAGGCAACGGCGGCGCGGGTTTTGATCATCTCCATCATAGTCTCCTCAGTGGTTTTCTTTTTAAATCAGGCGATATCGACAACGTCTGATAAATCGTTGGGGGTGCTTTCATCAACAGCGGCGGTTTCCGTCTGTTCAATAATCAATTCTTTCAGCGCGCGCACGTTCGGCCCGAACGCGTCGCGGCGCCACAGCAGCCAGGTGGCGGTGTCGGCCACGTCCGGCGGCAGGGTGTGAACCCGAACCCGCTCATGGCCCGGCAGCAGGCTGAGCACCGAATGCGGGATCATCGCCAGCCCGGCGCCGCTGGCGACGCAGGCCAGCATGGCGTGATAGGACTGGATCTCCATGATCTGCCCCGGCCGCGCGCCTTCGCGCTTGAACCAGGCCTCCAGCCGCAGGCGGTAGGAACAGCTGGCGCGAAAGGCGAACAGCGTTTCGCCGTTGGCGTCTTTGGCGCTGTGGATCGGCGCGTGATCGAGACAGGAGATCACCACCATATGTTCAGGATAGGCGATGCAGCCGTTTAGCTCGTCATAGGGCAGCGGGCCGTCGACCAGCGCTGCCGCCAGCGTGCCGGCGCGCACCCGATCGGCGATTTCGCCGGAGGTGCCGGTAGTCAGCGACAGAGACACCTGCGAGAAACGCTGGTGGTAAGCTGCCAGCAGCGAGGGCAGGCGGGTGGCGGCGGTGCTCTCCATCGAGCCGAGAGCAAAGTTGCCCGCCGGTTCGCCGGCATGGGTGATGCTCATCGCCTCGTCGCTCAGCGCCAGGATGCGATTGGCGTAGCACAGAAAGTTATGGCCCATCGGCGACAGGCGCAGGCGCTGTTTTTCGCGGATAAACAGATCGGCGCCCAGCTCCTGCTCGAGCTGGCGCAGCCGGGTGGTCAGATTCGACGGCACGCGGTGCAGCTGCTCGGCGGCGCGGGCGACCGAGCCGGTTTCCGCTACGCAGCAGAACATGCGAAGCTGAGTCAGATCCATAATATTCTCGTTTCGTGATGAACTTGATAACTATTATTCAGTTTTTGTGAGTTTAATACTGCGGCATGATACTGGCAACTTTCTTTTAACCTTTTGGATACCGGTATGGCTTTACGTATTGCCTTGAGCGGGTTTGCCGCGCTGATCGTGGCGATGGGCATTGGCCGCTTCGCTTTCACCCCTCAGGTGCCGCTGATGATCGCTGACCACCAGTTCAGCCTGACCGGCGCTGGGCTGGTGGCGGCGATCAACTATTTGGGATACCTGTGCGGCGCCTACGACGCGATGCGCGCCACGCGCCACGTCGAGCGGCGCCTGTGGCTGGGCGTATGGGGTGCGATGGCGCTGACGCTGCTGTCGGCGTTGGCGCAGGATGAATGGACCCACGGCGCGCTGCGCTTCGTCATCGGCTGGGCCAGCGGCTGGGCGATGGTGCTGGTGGCGGCCTGGACCAACGAGCGGTTGGCGCACTACGGCCGGCCGGCGCTGAGCGCGGCGGTGTTCGCCGGGCCGGGCGCCGGCATCTTCCTCAGCGGCATGCTGGCGGTGGGCATCAACGCGCTGGGGCTGACGGCGGCGCAGGCCTGGCTGGTGTATGGCGGGCTGGCGCTGGTGCTGGTCGGGGGGATTAGCGCCTTTCTGCCGCGCAGCGGCGAGCTGCATCGCCCGGACGTGGCCCCGGAGCCGCTGTTGCTGACGCCGGCGCTCAAGCGTCTGGTGTGGAGCTACAGCCTGGCCGGCTTCGGCTATATCCTGCCGGCGACCTTCTTGTCGCAGATGGCGGCGGCGCGTTTTCCCGACAGCCTGTTCGCACAGTTCGTCTGGCCGGTGTTCGGCGGCGCGGCGGTGCTGGGGATCGTTATCGGCATTGTGACCCGCCATCGGCTGACTACCCAAACCCGGTTGGCGATCACGCTGTGGGTACAGGCGCTCGGCGTACTGAGCGCCGAAGTGGTGCCGGGCGTGGCCGGCCTGGCGCTCGGGGCGTTGCTGACCGGCGGCGGTTTCCTCTGTGTGGTGCAGCTCGCCCTTCAGCACGGCCGTGAACTGGCGCCGCGCCATGCGCGTTACATGGCCGGATTGCTGACCACCGGTTATGCGATCGGCCAGCTGGTTGGGCCGATGCTGTCGGCGCTGTCGACCGCCTTGACCCATCGGTTGGAACCGGCGCTGTATGTGGCGGTGATAGCGCTGTTGGTGGCCGGAGGGCTGGCGGTGAATACCCCGGCGCGGCGGTTGGCGCAAAAAACGGCGACTCGGTGATTAAAATCCATACAAAAAGCGTGGAGACCCGCAGTCGGCCTGATTGTGCTAAATGCGAAGATTTCACCTCTGGATGAAGCACTATCACTGGATAATCGCCGCGCTCTCATCTACAGTGGGGGCAAAATCTTGACCGGGTTCACGTTATCCACCACGAAAACTCTGCCGTCACGAGAGCAAGCAATTCGCCGGCCGCACGCCCTATCAGGCCGCCGGCGGGTTCCGTCCGCAGGAGAACAAATACATGACATCATTAAGTAAAGAAGCCGCGCTGGTGCATGCGGCACTGGAAGAGCGTGGTCTGGAGACACCGCTGCGCGGGGAAGTGCTGGATCGCGAAACGCGCAAGCGTCGCATCAAAGAGCACATGACCGAAATCATGCAGCTGCTGAATCTCGATCTGTCTGACGACAGCCTGGCGGAAACGCCGCATCGCATCGCCAAAATGTATGTCGACGAGATCTTCTCCGGTCTGGACTACGCCAACTTCCCGAAAATCACCGTCATTGAGAACAAAATGAAGGTGGATGAGATGGTGACGGTGCGCGATATCACGCTGACCAGCACCTGTGAACACCACTTCGTCACCATCGACGGCAAGGCCACCGTGGCCTATATCCCGAAAGACTCGGTGATCGGTCTGTCGAAGATCAACCGCATTGTGCAGTTCTTCTCCCAGCGTCCGCAGGTGCAAGAGCGCCTGACCCAGCAGATCCTGGTTGCGCTGCAGACCCTGCTCGGCACCAATAACGTGGCGGTATCGATCGATGCAGTCCATTATTGTGTCAAAGCGCGCGGCATTCGCGACGCGACCAGCGCCACCACCACCACCTCGTTGGGGGGGCTGTTCAAGTCCAGCCAAAATACCCGCCAGGAGTTCCTGCGCGCGGTGCGCCATCACCAGGGGTGATGGCGTTGCGGGGCGACTCGCAAAACGACAACAGGCGCCTGCGGGCGCCTTTTTCATGAGCGGAAGACAGCGATAAAAAATGAACAGTCATCCTCTGCCGCGTATCGCTACGCTGGACTGCGTGCGCGGCATCGCCATCCTCGGCATCTTATTGCTGAACATCAGCGCCTTCGGCTTGCCGAAGGCCGCCTACCTCAATCCGGCCTATCTGGGGATGCCGTCATCGCGCGACGCCTGGACCTGGGCGCTGCTGGATCTTTTCGCCCAGGCCAAGTTCCTGGCGATGTTCGCGCTGCTGTTCGGCGCCGGGCTGCAAATGCTGCTGCGGCGCGGCAAAAGCTGGATCCGCGCGCGGCTGTCATGGCTGGTGCTGTTCGGCCTCGCGCACGCCATCTTCCTGTGGGACGGCGACATTCTGCTGGCTTACGGGCTAATCGGCTTAGTGTGCTGGCGCATGATCCGCGAAGCCAAAGACACATTCCAGCTGCTGAAAACCGGCGTGGTGCTCTACCTGATCGGCGTGGCGGTGCTGCTGCTGCTCGGTTTTGTCTCGCACGGTGAACCGGGCAGCTTCTGGCAGCCGGGCGTGGCGGAATTGCAGTACGAGAAGTTCTGGAAGCTGCAGGGCGGTTTCGAAGCCTGGCGCAGCCGCGCCGATCTGCTCTCGTCCAGCCTGCTGGCCATCGGCGCGCAGTATGGCTGGGAGCTGGCGGGGCTGATGCTGTTCGGCGCCGGGCTAATGCGCAGCGGCTGGCTGCGCGGCAGCTATTCCTCCGGCTATTACCTGCGGCAGGCGGCGTGGCTGTTGCCGCTGTCCGTGCTGATCCAACTGCTGGCGGTGGCGCTGCAATGGCAGGTGCATTGGGAGTATCGCTGGAGCGGTTTCCTGCTGCAGGTGCCGCGCGAGCTGGGCGCGCCGCTGCAGGCGCTGGGTTACCTGGCGCTGTGTTACGGTTTCTGGCCCGCGCTGTCGCGTCTGCGCATCGCCCACTGGCTGAGCCAGGTGGGGCGCATGGCGCTGAGCAACTACCTGTTGCAAACGCTGATCTGCACTACGCTGTTTTATCGCTTTGGCCTCTATGAGCAGTTCGACCGGCTGCAGCTGTTGGCGTTCGTGCCGCTGGTCTGGTGGGTCAACCTGGTCTTTTCCGCACTGTGGCTGCGTTACTTCGAACAGGGGCCGATGGAATGGCTGTGGCGCAAATTGACGCAGATGGCCGCCGGTGAAACGGAATCCAAAGCGCTGAAGTGAGCGCCCATCGGCAGGTTAAAAAAATGTATGTAAACGTTTTCTTTCCTGTGACGTAATTCACGCAGAGCTGCGGGTCAATCGGGGTAGGATAGCGCCACCGGCCACTACCCCGATTTCAGGATCCCGCATGCCTCCAGTTCATCCGATCACTATTCGCGACGTGGCGAAACGCGCCGGCGTCTCCGTGGCGACCGTGTCTCGCGTGCTCAATCACAGCGCGCTGACCAGCAAAGAGACGCGCGAACAGGTGCTGCAGGCGGTGGCGGAACTGGGCTACCGCCCCAACGCCAATGCACAGGCGCTGGCGACCCAAAGCAGCGATACGCTGGGCGTGGTGGTGATGGACGTGTCCGATCCGTTCTTCGGCGCGCTGGTGAAAGCGGTAGACACGGTGGCGCAGAAACACCACAAGTATCTGCTGATCGGCAACAGTTATCATCAGGCGGACAAAGAGCGCCATGCGATCGAAGTGCTGATCCGTCAGCGCTGTAACGCCCTGATTGTTCACGCCAAAGCCTTGAGCGACGCCGAACTGATCGGCTTTCTGGAGCAGGTGCCGGGCATGGTGCTGATCAATCGGATTATCCCCGGCTATGAGCCGCGCTGCGTTGGGCTGGACAACGTCAGTGGCGCTGACATGGCGATGCGTCTTCTGCTCTCGCAGGGCCATCGGCGCATCGGTTATCTGGGCTCCAATCACCCGATCGAAGACGGGCCGCTGCGTCAGCAAGGCTATGCGCAGGCGATGGCCGACGCCGGGCTGGCGAAGCCCGACAGCTGGCGCGCGTACGGTTCGCCGGATCTGCAGGGCGGCGAGGCGGCGATGGTCGAGCTGCTGGGGCGCAACTTACAGCTGAGCGCGGTGTTTGCCTACAACGACGCCATGGCCGCCGGCGCCATGGCGGTGCTGAAAGAAAACGGTATCACGGTGCCGCAGCATTTTTCGCTGATCGGCTTCGACGACATTCCCATCGCGCGCTACACCAGCCCTAAACTTACCACGGTGCGTTACCCGATCGTTTCGATGGCCACGTTGGCGACCGAGCTGGCATTACAGGGCGCAGCAGGCCTGGCGGAGCCGCAGGCGAGCCATCTGTTCATGCCGACGCTGGTGCGGCGCCATTCTGTCGCCCCCTGGCAAAGTGAGGCGACGGTCACTCTCTGACGATTTAATCTTGTGTAACCGTTTTCAATCTGTGAGAAAATTCACAGAATATTAACATCACGCCGTCTATGCTCTAGGCGTTTTCAGGCGCAAAGGCCCTTGCCGCTGTAACCGTTTATCTCGCGCTGACACAGCATTTCTCGGAAATAACAAGATCCACGGACGACAGGTGTTGAGTGGAAATCGCCTGGCCTGGGGTGCGCGCACTGCCGGTGACCATTGGCTCAAAGACGAGTAATACCCTACACAGAACCGGAGATTGACAATGAATAAGAAGGTTTTCACCCTGGCCGCCATGGCCGCTGCCATGATGTTTGGCGCCGCAGCCCATGCTGATACCCGTATTGGCGTCACGATTTACAAATACGACGACAACTTCATGTCAGTGGTGCGCAAAGCGATCGAGAAAGACGCCAAGGCTTCACCGGACGTTACCCTGTTGATGAATGACTCGCAGAACGACCAGTCCAAACAGAACGATCAGATCGACGTGCTGCTGGCCAAGGGCGTGAAAGCGCTGGCGATCAACCTGGTCGACCCGGCCGCGGCGCCGGTGGTTATCGATAAGGCGCGCGCAAACGATATCCCGGTGGTGTTCTACAACAAAGAACCTTCCCGCAAAGCGCTGGACAGCTATGACAAGGCGTATTACGTCGGCACCGATTCCAAAGAGTCCGGCGTGATCCAGGGCGAACTGATCGCCAAACACTGGAAAGCCAATCCGGCCTGGGATCTGAACAAAGACGGCCAGATCCAATTCGTGCTGCTGAAGGGCGAGCCGGGCCACCCGGATGCCGAAGCGCGCACCACCTACGTGGTGAAAACGCTGAACGAGAAAGGCATCAAGACCCAACAGCTGCAGTTGGATACCGCGATGTGGGATACCGCGCAGGCGAAAGACAAGATGGACGCCTGGCTCTCCGGCCCGAACGCCAACAAGATCGAAGTGGTGATCGCCAACAACGACGCCATGGCGATGGGCGCGGTGGAAGCGCTGAAAGCGCACAACAAGACCAGTATTCCGGTGTTCGGCGTGGATGCGCTGCCTGAAGCGCTGGCGCTGGTGAAATCCGGCGCGATGGCGGGCACGGTGCTGAATGACGCCGACAATCAGGCGAAGGCCACCTTCGAGCTGGCGAAAAACCTGGCGGCGGGCAAACCGGCCACCGAAGGCACCCAATATAAAATCGAAAATAAAGTCGTGCGTATCCCTTACGTCGGCGTAGATAAAGACAACCTGTCTCAGTTCATTAAATAAGAATTGAGATCCCGCTAAGACCCCGCCTGCGGCGCCAACACCAGGGATACCGCCGGCGGGGATGTTTACGACTGCAAGATCGTTAAGCCAGGTGTATTTATGGCCGATAGCTCACGCGAATTTTTGCTGGAAATGACGGATATTTGTAAGTCATTTCCCGGCGTCAAAGCCTTGGACAATGTCAATTTACGCGTCCGTCCGCACTCCATTCACGCCCTGATGGGGGAGAACGGCGCGGGGAAATCGACGTTGTTGAAATGCCTGTTCGGCATTTACAAAAAAGACAGCGGCAGCATTGTATTTCAGGGCCGGGAAATCGACTTCAAGAGCTCGAAGGAAGCGCTGGAGCACGGCGTTTCCATGGTGCATCAGGAGCTGAACCTGGTGCTGCAGCGCACCGTGATGGACAACATGTGGCTGGGACGCTACCCGACCAAAGGCCTGTTCGTCGATCAGGACAAGATGTTCAAAGACACTCAGGCGATCTTCGACGAGCTGGATATCGACATCAACCCGCGCGAAAAGGTGGGCAACCTGTCGGTGTCGCAGATGCAGATGATCGAGATCGCCAAAGCGTTTTCCTATGACGCCAAGATCGTCATCATGGACGAACCGACCTCTTCGTTGACGGAGAAAGAGGTCAATCACCTGTTCACCATCATCCGCAAGCTGAAAGAGCGCGGCTGCGGCATCGTCTATATCTCGCACAAGATGGAAGAGATCTTCCAGCTGTGCGACGAGATAACGGTGCTGCGCGACGGCCAGTGGATCGCCACCCAGCCGCTGGAAGGGCTGGATATGGACAAGATCATCGCCATGATGGTCGGCCGCTCGCTGAGCCAGCGTTTCCCCGACAGGCAGAACACGCCGGGTGAGGTGATCCTCGAGGTGAAGAACCTGACGTCGCTGCGCCAGCCTTCGATCCGCGATGTGTCCTTCGATCTGCACCAGGGCGAGATCCTCGGCATCGCCGGGCTGGTGGGCGCCAAGCGCACCGACATCGTCGAGACGCTGTTCGGCATTCGCGAGAAGGTGGCGGGCACTATCAAGCTGCACGGCAAGGCGATCGACAACCACAGCGCCAACGAAGCGATTAACCACGGTTTCGCGCTGGTGACCGAAGAGCGCCGATCCACCGGGATTTACGCCTACCTCGACGTGGGTTTCAACTCGCTGATCTCCAACATCCGCAATTATAAAAACAAGCTCGGCCTGCTGGACAACGCGCGGATGAAGAGCGACACCCAGTGGGTGATCGACGCCATGCGGGTGAAAACGCCGGGGCATCACACCCATATCGGCTCGCTGTCCGGCGGCAATCAGCAAAAGGTGATCATCGGCCGTTGGCTGCTGACGCAGCCGGAGATCCTGATGCTGGATGAACCGACGCGCGGCATCGACGTGGGCGCCAAGTTCGAGATCTATCAGCTGATGACCGAGCTGGCGAAGAAGGGCAAGGGGATCATTATCGTCTCGTCCGAAATGCCGGAGCTTTTGGGGATCACCGACCGCATTTTGGTGATGAGCAACGGCCAGGTTGCGGGCATCGTTAACACCAAACAGACCTCGCAAAATGAAATCTTACGTCTTGCCTCCCTGCACCTTTAAGGATTCGAATTATGAACGCGCTAAATAAAAAAACCTTATTTACCTATTTCAAGGAAGGCGGCATTTACGTGGTGTTGCTGGTGCTGTTGGGCATCATCATCATTCAGGACCCCACTTTCCTCAGCCTGATGAACCTGAGCAATATCCTGACGCAGTCTTCGGTGCGCATCATCATCGCGCTGGGCGTGGCGGGGCTGATCGTGACCCAGGGCACCGACCTGTCCGCCGGGCGGCAGGTGGGGCTGGCGGCGGTGGTGGCGGCCACGCTGCTGCAGTCGATGGATAACGTCAACAAAGTGTTCCCGCACATGGAAACCTGGTCGATTCCCGTGGTCATCCTGCTGGTGTGTGCGGTCGGCGCGGTGATCGGCCTGGTTAACGGCCTGATTATCGCCTACCTCAACGTGACGCCGTTCATCACCACGTTGGGCACCATGATCATCGTCTACGGCATCAACTCGCTGTATTACGATTCGGTCGGCGCGTCGCCGGTCGCGGGCTTCGATCCGAAGTTCTCCACCTTTGCCCAAGGCTTCTTGCGCTTCGGCGACTTCAAGCTGTCGTACATCACCTTCTATGCGCTGATTGCCATCATATTTGTCTGGATCCTGTGGACCAAGACCCGCTTCGGCAAGAACATCTTCGCCATCGGCGGCAACCCGGAAGCGGCCAAAGTGTCCGGCGTCAATGTGCCGCTGAACCTGATCATGATCTATGCGCTGTCCGGCGTGTTCTATGCCTTCGGCGGCTTGCTGGAAGCGGGGCGCATCGGCAGCGCCACCAACAACCTCGGCTTTATGTATGAGCTGGACGCCATCGCCGCCTGCGTGGTGGGGGGGGTCTCGTTTGCCGGCGGGGTGGGTACGGTGTGGGGCGTGGTGACCGGGGTGATCATCTTTACCGTCATCAACTACGGCCTGACCTATATCGGCATCAACCCGTACTGGCAGTACATCATCAAGGGCAGCATCATTATCTTCGCTGTGGCGCTGGACTCGTTGAAATACGCCAAGAAGAAGTAGATCTACCGCAGCAGAGACGACAAGGCCGGCCTATTGCCTAATGCTGGTCAGTTAGCGTTTTTTTGAAGTACTCGAGTCGTTTTCGGTCGATAAATGAGAGGTGCATCATGAGGCTCCAGCACCTCGACCGAGCCAGGGGCCGAAGGCGCGGCCCCTGGCAACCCGCGCCTTTGCCCTATCAGACGGTTGGCTTTGCCAACGTTACTCAGCCCATCCCTGGGCTTCGCCCCTTCGGGGCCGCTGCAAGCAGCGTTCAAATCTGCTCCAGGCAGATTTGTCCTCTCTCCGCCATAGCGCATTGAGGCCGGTTGCGACAGGCGTCCCTGCCTGTCTCACCTGAAACCGCCGTCCATGGCGGTTTCTCCTAATGCGCTATGCCTGCGTTCGGCGTCTTCAAGGGCGTCCAATACCGTGCTCATCTCCGATTCCTCTTCTCTGCGATAACCTCATAAAGTACGGGTTGCCCGGTAGCTGCCAGCTCGGGTGTTGACCTTTGACGCGCATCACCGGCTGCCGAGCAAGACGGCGTTGTCAGGGGCAACCGGCCAGGGAAGGCCGGTTGAGGCGAGACTAACAGGGACGTTTGTCGCAGCCGACCCACCCGACAATGCAGACGCGGCGAGGACAAATCTGCCGGGAGCAGATTTGAACGCTGCTTGCAGCGGCCCCGAAGGGGCGAGGCCCAGGGTGGGCCGAGTAATTTCCGCACAGCGGACAGACGGTGTTAAGCGAAGGCGTGGGTGGAGGGGCCGCGCCTTCGGCCCCTCCAATTGCCGTTCATTGTAG
Source organism: Serratia ureilytica (assembly GCF_017309605.1). Lineage (NCBI taxonomy): Bacteria > Pseudomonadati > Pseudomonadota > Gammaproteobacteria > Enterobacterales > Yersiniaceae > Serratia > Serratia ureilytica. The sequence goes on along the minus strand of NZ_CP071320.1, from coordinate 3,424,308 downwards.
TAACAGAGAAATTCGGGGGATTTACGGCAATTCATCCTGCACGTCACGTAAAGAGACTGGATAAAAAATACCAGTCAGGCTTAAGTGATCGGCATTAGGCCTATTTTTCCGGCTTTTTTTGGGCGTTTGCTGCGTCAGGGCTGTTTGGCTTTCTGCTTCTCTTCTTTCAGCTTGTGCTCCAGTTCCACCAACTGCTCCGGCGAGACGGCGGGATAACCCTGGGCGTCTTCCGGCACGGTGTGCATGGCGGAGATCGGGATCAGCGGGCCGAGGAAGCGCGGCTCGCGCTTGAGGATGTACAGATCGGTCAGCGCGCCCAGACGGGCGAAGATCTCGCGGGCGCGCACCGTCATCATGTCCTTCGGCGACGGCACCGCGTAACACTGCGCCTGAATGCCCATGTGCAGGGCGATAAACAGCGCGCGCTCGCAGTGGAAGCGCTGGGTGATGATGATGAAATCGTTGGTGTCGAACACCTTGCGGGTGCGCACGATGGAATCCAGGGTGCGGAAGCCGGCGTAATCCAGCACGATATCGCTCGGCGCCACGCCGGCGGCGATCAGATCGCGGCGCATGGTCATCGGTTCGTTATAGCTTTGCTGGGCATTGTCGCCGCTCAGCAGCAGGTATTTCACCTTGCCGCTGTTATAGGCGTTGATCGCTCCCTGAATGCGGTAACGGTAGTACTGGTTGATCACGCCGGTGCGATAATACTTGGCGGTGCCGAGCACTACGCCGACCTGGCGATGCGGTAATTCCTGCAGTTCGTCGTAGACGTAAGGCGCGGTTTTCCAGCTGATCCAGCGATCGAGCGCAATAGCCGAGCCCATCAACACCGCAATGATGATGAACAGGCTGATTATCAGGCGTTTCCACATGTTGTTGCCTTACGCGCGCCGGGCTGAAAAAGATGGATCAAGGCTACTTTACCTGACCGACCGACGCAAGACGCGAACCGCCTGAAGCACGCGCGTCGCCGCATTTTTCGGCGGTTTTGCCGCACAAAAAAGCCCGGCGAAGCCGGGCTGGGTCATTTCAGCGCGTCAATCAGAACGAGGTGCGCTTATAGCTGCGGTACTGCGGCCGCCAGAAGTTGTGCTCGATGGCTTTCGACAGTGCGTCTTCGGAGGTGACGATCGCCACACCCTGCAGCTGGGCGGCTTTGCCCACTTCCATGGCGATGCACTTGGATACGCCCTGAATATCGTCGATATTCGGCAGCAGCGCGCCGTGGCCGTCGGTCGCCAGCGGCGAACAATCCGCCAGCGCGCGGCTGGCGGCCATCAGCATGGCGTCGGTGACGCGGGTGGCGCCGGAGGCCAGCACGCCCAAACCGATGCCCGGGAAGATGTAGGAGTTGTTGCACTGGGCGATCGGGTACAGCTGCTCTTTGTAGCTTACCGGCGCAAACGGGCTGCCGGTCGCGACCAGGGCGGCGCCGTCGGTCCAGTTGATGATGTCTTCCGGACGGGCTTCCACGCGCGAGGTTGGGTTGGACAGTGGCATCACGATAGGGCGTTCGCAGTGCTTGTGCATCTCGCGGATCAGCTCTTCGGTAAACAGCCCTGGCTGGCCGGAAACGCCGATCAGAATGGTCGGCTTGGCGTTGCGCACCACGTCCAGCAGCGAGATGGCGTCGCTGGCGGTTTCCCAACCGGCCAGGTTGTCGCTCTTCTGCACCAGCTTGCTCTGGAAGTCGAGCAGGTTCGGCAGTTTGTCGGTCAGCAGGCCGAAACGGTCAACCATGAATACGCGGGCGCGCGCTTCGTCTTCGCTCAACCCCTCGGACTTCATCTGCGCGATGATCTGTTCGGCGATGCCGCAGCCGGCGGAACCGGCGCCGAGGAAGGTGACGGTCTGATCGCGCAGCTGGCTGCCGGCGGCGCGGCTGGCGGCGATCAGGCTGCCGAGGGTGACCGCGGCGGTGCCCTGGATGTCGTCGTTAAAGCAGCAGATCTCGTCGCGGTAGCGGTTCAGCAGCGGGGTGGCGTTGTTCTGCGCGAAGTCTTCGAACTGCAGCAGCACGTTCGGCCAGCGGCGTTTGACCGCCTGAATAAACTCTTCGACGAAGGCGTGGTATTCCTCGCCGGAGATGCGCGGATGGCGCCAGCCCATGTACAGCGGATCGTTGAGGCGCTGCGGGTTGTTGGTGCCGACGTCCAGCACCACCGGCAGGGTATAGGCCGGGCTGATGCCGCCGCAGGCGGTATACAGCGACAGCTTGCCGATGGGAATGCCCATGCCGCCGATGCCCTGGTCGCCCAGGCCGAGAATGCGTTCGCCGTCGGTCACCACGATCACCTTGACGTTCTGCTTGGTGGCGTTTTGCAGCATGTCATCGATGCGATCGCGGTTCGGGTAGGAGATGAACAGCCCGCGCGCGCGGCGGTAGATATCGGAGAAGTGCTCACAGGCCTCGCCGACGGTCGGGGTGTAGATGATTGGCATCATCTCGCTCAGGTGCGAGTCCAGCAGGCGATAGAACAGGGTTTCGTTGGTGTCCTGGATGTTGCGCAGGTAGATGTGCTTATCGTTATCGTTCTTGAAATCCTGATACTGACGGTAGGCGCGTTCCACCTGTTCTTCGATGGTCTCCACCGCTTCCGGCAGCAGGCCGTGCAGGTTGAAGTGGCTACGTTCTTCCTCGGTGAAAGCGCTGCCTTTGTTCAGCAGCGGAAATTCCAGCAGAATCGGGCCGGCGTAAGGGATGTAGAGCGGGCGTTTGCTTTCGTATTCTAGTTCCATCAGTTTTACTCTTCACGTATCAGATAACTGTATTGCCGACGATCCTAAAAGATAAAGAGAAGATGTACAGCATTTGTTGCCCGATGATGAACCAGGTTGGCGTAATTATCGACAATCAAATGATTTTTTAACTAAAGAAAGTGTCTCTGGCGGCGTCGGGGCATTGTATTTGGCGGGCGGTGCTGTTAACGGCGGAACCGGATGGCCCCGCCGTCGTGCGCTTAGAAGGCGGCGCGGCTGACGTTTTGGCAACCCAGCGCCGCCAGGGTGACGCGGGTGGCGTCCCATTGGCTGATGCTCGCGTCCTGCGGTTCGGCCAGGACGGCGCGACGGATAGCCCGGCAGTCGCCGCCGGAGAGGTTCAGCAGGATCAGCGCGGCCTGCAGCGGCGGCAGACTCGGGTTAAAAGCGGCGTTTTCCGCATAGCGGCCGGCGTAGAGGCTGCCGTCTGCCGTTTCCAGCGCCACGCCGCTGTGGGCGTTGCTGTACGGCGCGTGGCTCCGGTTGGCCGCCGCCAGCGCCGCTTGCGTCAGCGCATCGTTCAGCGGCAGTTGATGCCCGTGATTGACCTCGTCCATCAGCAGTGAAGCGACATCCAGATCTTTCGGGCCGAAGGCGTCCGGCAGATAGTCCGCCAGCGTGGCCGGCGCGCGGCCAGGCAAACGGATTTGCAGCGCGCCGCCGCTGTTCAGCTCATTCATAAACTGGCGGCAGTGGCCGCACGGCGTATAGTTGACGGTGATCGAGGCCAGCGCTTTTTCGCCGCGCAGCCAGGCGTGAGTCACTGCGCTTTGTTCCGCATGCACGGATTGCTGCAGCGGCGCGCCGCTGAATTCCATATTGGCGCCGAAATAGAGATTGCCGCTTTGCCCGCGCGCGATGGCGCCGACGTGGAAATGCGATATCGGGGTTAACGAGCAGGCCGCCGCCAGCGGCAGCAGCGCGAATGCCAGCGCGTCATCGTCCAACCCGCAACCTGAGCGGATCGCCGCCGCTTGCTCGGCCGTGAACATCGCCGGAAAGTCGGACGCGTCCAGATAGGGCTGCAGGGCGGATTGCAGTGTCGCGGGCAGTGCGCTGAAAGCGGTGTGAAAACGCGGATGCATGGAAGGTCTCTCTACAGGTTAACGGGATCACATTCTAGGCAGGCCAGAGACATTAAAGTGTGATCAATATCTCTTAAATGATGAAATCAATGCAATAAAAGGCGTAAATGCGAGATATATCGCAAGTTTCACCCTGATCAACCGAACAGATGCAACAGCACCGGAAACACAAATGGCGCCAGCAGCGAGGTGATGATGCCGCAGATCACCAGCGCCAGCGAGCCGAAGGCGCCCTCCTGATAGTCCATCTCCGCGCAGCGCGCGGTGCCCAGCGCGTGGGAAGCCGTGCCCATCGCCAGGCCACGCGCCGAGGGCGTCGTGATTTTCAACAGGTTGAACAGCGTGTGGCCGAACACGGCGCCGAGGATGCCGACGAAAATAACGCAAACCGCGCTGATCGCCGGAATGCCGCCGAGCGAGTCCGCGACGGCCATCGCGATCGGCGTAGTGACCGATTTCGGCAAGATAGAGGCGGCGATTTCCGGCGTGGCGCCCAACCACAGGGCGATGGCGCCACCGCTGATCATGGCGGTCAGGCTGCCGATGAAGCACACCGTGATAATTGACTTCCAGCGCGCGCGGATTTGGTGCAACTGCTCATACAGCGGGAAGGCCAGCGCGACGACCGCCGGCTGCAACAGATCGTTGAGGATCCTGCTGCCCTGGAAGTAGCGCTCATAGGAAATGCCGCTGAGCAGCAGCAGCGGGATGATCACCGCCATGGAAACCAGCAGCGGATTGAGCAGCGGCATGTTCAACTTGCGCGCCAGCCAGCGCGCGGCGAAATAGACCGCCAGCGTCAGCGGCAGCGACCACCAGATTTCGTGGATCATGAGTTGCCCTCCGTGTCGTCGGGCTTGCCAGCAATGCGGCGCTCGCGGTGAAAATAGTGTGAGGTATAGCCGACCACCACCAGCACCATCAGCGTGCTGATCAGGCAAGAAATGACCAGCGGGCCCAGATGCGCGACGATCTGGTCGTAATATTTCATCACGCCGACGCCGATCGGCACGAACAGCAGCACCATGTAGCGGATCAGCAAATGACAGCCGGGTTTAACCCATTTGGCCGGCAGGATCTGGGTGGAGAGCAGCGCGAATAGCAAGAGCATGCCGATGATGCTGCCGGGAATGGCGAACGGCAGCAGCGCCGCCACTGCGTTGCCGACGAACAGACACAGGTAGATGAGGAGCAGGGCCCTGAGGTATTTCCAGCACAGTGTGAGCACGTTGGCCATTGTCTTTTCCCGTTTAACTGATGTATTCATCATACAATTAAACTGTGAGCCATGCCACAGATCGCACCATGAATTCTCGCTATGGGTGCTATGCCCGAGCGGCGGGTTGACAGCCCGTATTGGCCGCTGCCTGCGGGATCAGCGTACGTCTTCGGCCGCCGCCGCCGCGTGTTCTGCCAGCCGGTGGCCGAGGAAGAAAAACAGCAGGCTGAGCAGGGCGGCGGCGATCAGCATCACGAACATCAACGGCGGCGCGGCATAGCTGAGCAGCACCCCGCACAGCACCGGGTTGATGGCGCCGCCCAGCGCGCTGAGGTTTTGTACCCCATAGTAGCTGCCTTTCAGGTGCGGCGGCGCGATAAAGTCGATAAACATGTATTCCACCGGGATAACGATGATTTCGCCGAGGGTAAACACCGCCATCGCCGCCAGCCATAGCCAGACCGCCTGGCCGGCCGCCATGAAACCGAGCAGCCCGACGATGAAAAACAGCGTGCCCAGCGCCAGCCAGCGCAGCATGTTTTCCTGGCGCATGCCGCGGCTGAGCAGGTATTGCAGGGCGATGACGATACCGGCGTTGACGATCATCACCAGCCCGATGATTTTGTAGGCGAACTCGGCGCTGGAGACGGTGATCAGATACTGCGACAGATAGCCGGTGAACTGACCGAACACCACGGCGCCCAGGGTGCTGCCGAGGGTGAAGTAGATCAGCCGCCGATCGCATCGCAAGATGGCCAGCGTTTGACGGAAGTTGGCCAGCGCGGCCGGTGCGGCGGCGCTGGGTGCCGGGCGCTGTTCACCACCGCGCAAGCGCAGGCTCAGTGCCGCCACCGTCGCCAGCGCCAATCCGCCCGACAGATAAAACGGCAGCAACGGGCTAAGCCCGGCCACCAGGACGCCGAGCGCAGAACCGATCGCCCAGCCGACGTTGACCAGCGTGTAGTTGATGGAAAAAGCCTTTATGCGCTGCTCGACCGGCAACCCGTCGGCGAAACAGGCCTTAATGGTGATGCTTAGCACCGAATAACAGGTATGCAGGATCGCCAGCACCACGATCACGCCGCCGGGGCGCGGGATCCAGGGAATGGCGAAAAAGCTCAGCGCAAACAATACAATCGACAGCAGGATCAGGCGGTTTTTGCTGAATTTGTCCACCAGATAGCCGCCGTACAGGCTGGCGATGATGCCGAGGGTGAAGCTGACGCCCAGGATCACGCCCACGCTTTTCGGCAACAGCTGGAAGTGCTCGGTGAGGTAGATGGTGATGAACGGCAGCGTGACGCCGCGGCCGATGGTCAACACCAGCGAACTGGCCAGCAGTACGTTGATCAGCGAGGGGAATCCCTTCATTTGAAACCTGTTTATGCATACAGTTATTGGGCGATGCAGATAACATAGCGCATTTTGGCGGGGACGGAAGGGGGCTGCCGATATTTATCTGAAAAACAGAGGCTGCGTCGGCAGCCTCGTGAAAAACAGCATTATTTACCGTGTTCGGCCTGCAGCGTGGCGAACCACGGCTGAACGAAATCGCTGCTGCTGCCCCAGCCGGGGATGATCTTCGCCAGGCCGGCGACGTTGACCGGCCCCGGTTGCGCCAGCAGCAGCGCCTGCGGAATGACCGCCGCTTTGAACTGATAGTTGTCCGGCGTGCTTTCCCCGGCGATCTTGTTGGCCACCAGGCGCAGGTTGACCGCGCCGATCAGCTTCGGATCCACCGCCACGCTGACCTGCCACGGGCTGCCGGCCTTGCGCATCAGCTGTAAATCCTGATTGGAGATATCGATGCTGTACAGCTTGATTTCGGTGCGGCCGTTCTCTTTCAACGCCTTGTAAGCCCCTTGGGTAAAGGCGTCCCAGGTGCCCCAGATGGCGTCGATCTTGCCTTTCGGGTATTTCGCCAGCACCGCGCCCACCTTGTTGGCGGTATCGCCCTGCACGTCGGATGAGACCGCGCCGATCGATTCCAGCTCATGAATGCCCGGATGCTGTTTCAGCAACTGCTGATAAGCGGCCTGACGGCGCTCCATCGGCGGGAAGCCGGCCACCCACAGCTTGACAATATTGGCCTGGCCGTTGAAATCCTTCACCAGTTGGCCGAAGGAGGCATTGGCCAGTGAAGCGTCGTCCTGCTGCGAGACGGTGACGCCGGGAACGCTGCCGCTGACGTCGGTATCGAAAGCCGCGACGGCGATGCCGGCCGCCGCGATGCGCTTGACCAGGTCGGTGGAATAGGGGGCTCGCCCCTGCGAGAGAATGATGCCGTCATATTTCTGGCTGATAGCCTGATTGACGAAGTCCTGGAAGCGCGCGTCGTCGCCATTGCTGAGGAAGGTATCCACCTTAAAGCCCAGCTTGCGCCCTTCCTGAATGGCGCCCGCCAAAAATTGCGTGGTGTTGTCGTCGGATCCGAGGTTGCGGATCACCGCGATGCGCACCGGCCCCTGATGCTGAGCGATGGCGGCGGGTACGGTGGCGTTTTCCGCCGCCTGCAGCGGCAGGGCGGACAACAGACTGAGGGCGAGCAGCGAAGTCTTGAGGTTTTTCATTATTATAGGCTCCAAAAAAGCAGGGAAACGATCCCGGTGAAGGTCTGTTATAGCAGTCTTTCTGTCTGGACGTCTATTTTGGGTTTCGGAGCATCATAGCCGGATGCGGCGGGCAGGGGAATCAGGGCGGTTATGACTTTTTCTTCATGCTTATAACGTGGGGGTTGGGGCAATAAAAAAGGGCCGAGCAAGCTCGACCCTCCCTACGCCGCGCATCTGCGCGATTACTTGACCTGCATGCCAGGCTGCGCGCCGCTGTCCGGGCTCAGCAGGAAGATCTCTTTCCCGCCTGGGCCCGCCGCCATCACCATGCCTTCTGACACGCCGAAGCGCATTTTACGCGGCGCCAGGTTGGCGACCATGATGGTCAGACGGCCTTCCAGCGCTTTCGGATCCGGGTAAGCGGAGCGAATGCCGGAGAAGATTTGGCGCGATTCGCCGCCCAGATCCAGCTGCAGCTTCAGCAGCTTGTCGGAGCCCTCGACAAAGTCGGCACTCTTGATCAGGGCGATACGCATGTCGACCTTGGCGAAGTCGTCGAAGGTGATGGTTTCCTGGATTGGATCGTCAGCCAGCGGACCGGTCACCGGCTTGGCGGCGGCCATGTCTTCTTTCGAGGCGCTGACCATCGCGTTGACCTTGTCCAGATCGATGCGGTTGAACAGCGCTTTGAATGCGTTCACCTGATGGCCCAGCAGCGGCTGCGGGATCGCGTCCCAGCTCAGCTCGGCGTTGAGGAACGCTTCGGCGCGTTCGGTCAGCGAAGGCAACACCGGCTTAAGGTAAGTCATCAGCACGCGGAACAGGTTGATGCCCATCGAGCAGATGGCCTGCAGATCGGCGTCGCGGCCTTCTTCCTTCGCCACCACCCACGGCGCCTGCTCATCCACATAGCGGTTGGCCAGATCGGCCAGCGCCATGATTTCGCGGATGGCGCGGCTGAACTCGCGGGCGGCGTAGGCTTCGGCGATGCTCTGGGCCGCGTCGACGAAGGTCTGGTACAGCGCCGGATCGGCCAGGGTGTCGGCCAGCTTGCCGCCGAAGCGCTTGTTGATAAAGCCGGCGTTGCGCGAAGCCAGGTTCACCACCTTGTTGACGATGTCGGCGTTGACGCGCTGCACGAAGTCTTCCAGATTGAGATCGATGTCGTCAATGCGTGAAGAGAGCTTGGCGGCGTAGTAATAGCGCAGGCAATCGGCGTCGAGGTGCTGCAGGTAGGTGCCGGCCTTGATGAAGGTGCCGCGCGACTTGGACATCTTGGCGCCGTTCACCGTCACGTAACCGTGCACGAACAGGTTGCTCGGTTTGCGGAACTGGCTGCCTTCCAGCATCGCCGGCCAGAACAGGCTGTGGAAGTAGACGATGTCCTTGCCGATAAAGTGGTACAGCTCGGTGGTGGAGTCTTTGCGCCAGAACTCGTCGAAGTCCAGATCGCCGCGCTTGTCGCACAGGTTCTTGAAGGAGCCCATGTAGCCGATCGGCGCGTCCAGCCAGACGTAGAAGTATTTGCCAGGCGCATCCGGGATTTCGAAGCCGAAGTAAGGCGCATCGCGGGAGATGTCCCACTGCTGCAGGCCGGATTCGAACCACTCCTGCATCTTGTTAGCCACCTGCTCCTGCAGCGCGCCGGAGCGCGTCCACGCCTGCAGCATTTCGCTGAAGGCCGGCAGGTCGAAGAAGAAGTGCTCGGAGTCGCGCATCACCGGCGTCGCGCCGGAAACTACGGACTTCGGATCGATCAGTTCCGTCGGGCTGTAGGTGGCGCCGCACACTTCGCAGTTGTCGCCGTACTGATCCGGCGATTTGCATTTCGGGCAGGTGCCTTTCACGAAACGATCCGGCAGGAACATGCCTTTCTCCGGATCGTACAGCTGAGAAATGGTGCGGTTCTTGATAAACCCGTTTTCTTTCAAGCGGCTGTAAATCAGGGTGGACAGCTCACGGTTTTCATCGCTATGGGTCGAATGATAGTTGTCATAGCTGATGCCAAAGCCGGCGAAATCCTGTTGGTGCTCCTGGCTCATCTCCGCGATCATTTCTTCCGGTTTAACGCCCAGTTGCTGCGCTTTCAGCATGATCGGCGTGCCGTGCGCGTCGTCCGCGCAGATGAAATGCACTTCGTGGCCGCGCATTCGTTGGTAACGCACCCAGATATCCGCCTGGATGTGCTCGAGCATGTGGCCGAGATGGATGGAACCATTTGCGTACGGTAGCGCGCACGTCACCAATAATTTTTTCGCGACTTGAGCCATAGTGAGAACTTGCTTTCTGTAATGAATAAAAGGGCCTTCGATGTTAACCGATCGCGCCCTTCGCTGCTAGGGCGGTTTCTTACAGGTTATACGCGCCAGCCGCCGCGCAGTTCTGGTATGCTTAGCCGGAAGCTACCCATTCAAAATCAAGGAGCCGGGATGAACGCAAAATCCCCTGAGCAGACCAACCCCGAAGTTCTGCGCGCCCTGGTGACCGGTGTACTGGCCGCCTTTGAACACCCGACGTTGAAAAACAACCTGACCGCATTGAAGGCTATCCATCACTGCGCGTTGCTGGACGATGTACTGCATATCGAACTGACGATGCCCTTTGCCTGGCAGAGCGGTTTTGAAGCGCTGCAGGCGAGCGTCGGCCCCGAACTGCTGCGCGTGACCGGCGCCGGCGCCATCGATTGGAAGCTGAAACACGATATCACGACGCTGAAGCGCGCCAACGCGCAGGCCGGGATCAAAGGCGTGCGCAACATCATCGCCGTCAGCTCCGGCAAAGGCGGAGTGGGGAAATCCAGCACCGCCGTCAACCTGGCGCTGGCGCTGGCCGCCGAAGGGGCCAAGGTCGGCATTCTGGACGCCGACATTTACGGCCCGTCGATCCCCAATATGCTGGGCACCGAACATGAGCGGCCGACCTCGCCGGACGGGCAGCACATGGCGCCGATCATGGCGCACGGGCTGGCGACCAACTCCATCGGTTATCTGGTGACCGACGACAACGCCATGGTGTGGCGCGGCCCGATGGCCAGCAAGGCGTTGATGCAGCTGCTACAGGATACGCTGTGGCCGGATCTGGATTACCTGGTGCTGGACATGCCGCCGGGCACCGGTGACATCCAACTGACGCTGTCGCAGAACATTCCGGTGACCGGCGCGCTGGTGGTCACCACACCGCAGGATATCGCCTTGCTGGATGCCGCCAAAGGCATCGTAATGTTCGAGAAAGTGCATGTGCCGGTACTGGGCATTGTCGAGAACATGAGTGTGCATATCTGCAGCAACTGCGGCCACCATGAGCCGATCTTCGGCACCGGCGGCGCCGAGAAGCTGGTGCAGAAATATAACAGCCGTCTGCTGGGGCAGATGCCGCTGCATATCTCGCTGCGTGAAGATCTGGATCGCGGTACGCCGACGGTGATCAGCCGCCCGGAGAGCGAATTCGCCGAGAGGTATCGCCAGCTCGCCGGCCGCGTGGCCGCGCAGATGTATTGGCAGGGTGAAGCGATCCCGACGGAGATTGCGTTCCGCGCGCTGTAATCTGTTTGCGGCAGTGAAAGAACCCGGCTTAACGCCGGGTTTTTTTATGGGGTACGGGTAGGCTTGTGCAGGTCGGCACGGATATAAGGGCGTTCGATCTGCGCCAGCGTTTTGGCGATATGTTCCAGCAATCCCTGGGTGGGGGCCGGCTGCCGCTGCCCCATCAGCGCCAACGGCAAGGCCAGCGCAATGGCCAAATGCGACCAGGCAAGCTGTGGTCGCGCTTTCCCTCGCTGCAGCCATAAAAACAGTGCGCTGGCCAGGTAGCCTAAAATCAGCCCGCTGATGACCTCGGATACCGAATGCACGCGGATTTCCAGGCGCGACACGCCGATGGTGAAAGGCAATATCCACCCGGTCAACAACGCGATGCTGCGCACTGGATGGGAAAATCGACCGGTTAAAGCCCAAAGCAGCGGCGGCCAGATGCTCGCGGCGAGGGCCGAATGGCCGCTGAATCCGGTGAAGTCATAACTTGCGCTACCAATGCCCCAGCCCATAAAGGCCAACTTGGACAGGCAGACCAGCCCGCCGGTGAAACCGAAGATCAGCGCCCATTGCCAGCCTGCCGCGCGAGTGGCGGGAAACACGATCAGCAACAAAAACAGAATCAGCGCGCAGGGCAGCAGCAGCATACTGTCGCCGAAAAAAGTCAAAAAATACCAATCCAGCACATCACTCTCCGATGAAAGACTACGGGGTCCCTAAGTCAGCGCAGGAGTGTAACCTGTTGCGGGGCATTGCCCTAGCCGTGAGATTCTTAAAATGTCATATCGCCGGTACGGCGCGATAGCCTGAATTCGCCCGCCGTCGCGCAATATACAGTGGCGCAAACCCCGACGACTCCCTATAATTGTCGCGTTTTAGTTCCCTCCCTTCACATTACGAAATCAGGTCTTTAATTTTATGACTGACAATCCGCATCAGTGCGTCATTATTGGTATAGCTGGCGCATCTGCCTCCGGAAAAAGCCTTATTGCCAGCACGTTGTACCGCGAACTCCGCGAGCAGGTCGGCGATGAGCACATCGGCGTTATTCCAGAAGACAGTTACTATAAAGACCAGAGTCACCTGACCATGGAAGAACGGGTCAAAACCAACTATGACCACCCGAGCGCCATGGATCACAACCTGCTGTTCCAGCATTTGCAGATGCTGAAGGCCGGCAAAGCGATCGAACTGCCGCTGTACAGCTACACCGAGCACACGCGCAAGAAAGAAACCGTCCACCTGAAACCTAAAAAAGTCATTATTCTGGAAGGGATCTTGCTGCTGACGGATATCCGCTTGCGCCAGGAGATGAATTTCTCGATCTTCGTCGACACGCCGCTGGATATCTGCCTGATGCGCCGCATGAAGCGCGATGTCAACGAGCGCGGCCGCTCGATGGATTCGGTGATGGCGCAATACCAGAAGACCGTGCGCCCGATGTTCCTGCAGTTTATCGAACCTTCCAAACAATACGCCGATATCATCGTCCCGCGCGGCGGCAAAAACCGCATCGCGATCGATATTCTGAAAGCCAAAATCAGCCAATTCTTTGAATAATGCCGCTTAATGGCCGGAAATGTGTATTTCCGGCCGGCGGCCAACTATTTGCACCCCGGCGTAGACCTTTCGCCCGTTGTGTGGCAATTTTTGTTTAGTTACGCGTTTTGATGGAGAAGAGAGACATGAGACTGTGCGACCGCGATATAGAAGCCTGGCTGGATAGCGAGAAACTGGTGATTTCCCCACGTCCGCCGCTCGAACGCATCAACGGGGCCACAGTAGATGTCCGTTTGGGCAACCAGTTCCGCGTATTCAGCGGCCATACCGCGCCTTTTATCGATCTCAGCGGGCCGAAAGACGAAGTCAGCGCTGCGTTGGATCGCGTGATGAGCGACGAGATTGTCCTGCCGGAAGGCGAGGCGTTTTTCCTTCATCCCGGCGAGCTGGCCCTGGCGGTGACGTTCGAATCCGTGACGCTGCCGGACGATCTGGTGGGGTGGCTCGATGGCCGTTCTTCTCTGGCGCGCCTCGGGTTGATGGTGCACGTCACTGCGCACCGTATCGATCCGGGCTGGCACGGACGCATCGTGCTGGAATTTTACAACTCCGGCAAGCTGCCGCTGGCGCTGCGGCCGGGCATGCTGATCGGGGCCTTGAGCTTTGAACCGTTGTCCGGCCCGGCGGCCCGGCCATACAACAGCCGGCAGGACGCAAAATATCGCGATCAGCAGGGCGCAGTAGCCAGTCGAATCGACAAGGACTAACGGCGCGGGATGCACCGTCGGTGTGGCGCTGACAAGAGGGTGGCATGAGAAGATTACTGACGACATTGGCGATTTTACTGGTGGTTGTGGTGGCGGGGATGTCCGCGCTGGTACTGCTGGTCAATCCGAATGATTTTCGCGGTTACATGGTCAAAAAGGTCGAGCAGAAGAGCGGCTATCAGCTGACGCTCGAAGGCGACCTGCGCTGGCATATCTGGCCGCAGCTCAGCATTTTGGCCGGGCGCATGACGCTGACCGCGCCGGGCGCGAAAGCGCCGGTAGTGAGCGCGGAAAATATGCGCCTCGATGTCAAACTGTTGCCTCTGCTATCGCATCAGCTGTTTGTGAAACAGGTGATGCTGAAAAACGCCGTCATTCTCCTCACGCCCGATAGCGAAGAGCATTCGCAGATGGATGCCCCGATCGCGCCGGCCGGCACTGGCACAGACGCGGCAGATGCGGCCTGGAAGTTCGATATCGATAATCTGCGGGTCGTGGACAGTCTGCTGATTTGGCAGCGCGCCGACAATGAGCAAATTAATGTCCGGGATATCAATCTCACCCTGCAACAAACGCAGACGCGACAGGCGCAGCTGGAACTTTCCAGCCGGGTCAATCGCGATCAGCGCGACCTGACCTTCAGCATGGCGGCCGATGTCGACTTGCAGCAGTTCCCTCGCCAGATTGGCGCCAAAGTCACCCAGTTCAATTATCAACTGGCGGGTGCGGATATTCCGAACGGCGGTATTCAGGGAGAGGGCAATGCGCAGGTGGTCTATCAGCAGACGCCGGCGCAGATTGCCGTCAGCCAGCTGAGCGTCAGTGCCAATAACAGCCAATTGACCGGCGATATCAGCGCCACGCTGGGGGCGGTGCCCGGCTATGTGGTGAACCTCAATTCGGCTAACCTCGATCTCGATGCGCTCTCCGGCTGGCAATCCAGCACCAATACCGCCGAACAACCCGCCGTGACTTCCGCGCCGGTGATCGCCAGCCAGGTTGACGATCGGCAGCAGAATTTAGAGGCGCTGCGCGATTTCAATGCGCAGTTGAATCTGCAGGCCGCGCAGTTGACCTATCGCGGTATGAACGTCACTCAGTTGGCCGTCGTGGCGGACAACCAACGCGGACTGCTGACGCTGCATAAACTCGCCGGACAATTGGCCGGCGGTGATTTCTCCTTGCCGGGCTCGCTGGACGCGCGCGGCAATAAACCGGTGATCAGCGTGCAGCCGGCGCTGAACCAGGTTGAACTGGGCACGGTGCTCAAAGCCTTCGACATGCCGCAGATGTTGACCGGCAAATTCAGCATGAAAGGGGATTTGACCGGCGATCGCCTCTCTTCACAGTCATTTGAGCGCCGCTGGCGCGGTACGGCGCAGCTGGCGATGCAGGATGCGCAGCTGCATGGCCTGAACATTCAGCAGCTGATCCAGCAGGCTGTGGCGCGCAACGATAACAGCGTGCGCGGGCAAGACAGCTATCAGCGTTATACCGAGGTCAAAAACGTCTCGGCGCAGGCCAGTCTGAATCAGGGCACGATCAAGCTCAGCGGTCTGACGGCGGATTCTCCTTTGCTGGCGCTGACCGGCGCCGGCAGCATCGATATGCCGGGCAAACAGTGCGATATGGCGCTTAACGTGCGCGTCACCGGCGGATGGCAAGGGCGCGGCGAGCTGATCGAGCAACTGCAAAAAACGCCGATCCCGCTGCGGGTCTATGGGCCGTGGCAACAGCTCAACTATCAACTGCAGGTCGATCAGGTGTTGCGTAAAACGCTGCAGGATCGGGCTAAAGATGCGCTGAACAAATGGGCTGAAAAGAACAAGGATTCGCGCGAAGGTCAGGATCTGAAGAAGCTGCTCGACAAGCTGTAATATAACCGATAATGGGCTTTTATCTTCTTTATTGTAAGCCTAAATTATTTTTCGGGGTGGTGGTAAGGGTCCTTGAGGTTATAACCGTAAGGGCCCTGTCCACTGAATACCTCAGTTTGCTTACCAGCAGTAGGCATCAAAGCCTAGCGATATTTTTAATCTATTAGGCTGTTTGATGTTAAACCTTAATAATGATGCAGTAGATTTCCATTGCTACTGGCTGGCGACGATTCCTCAGGGGAAGTTTCTCTTGATGAATGGGTGCTGGTAACTAGGCTAATTCTTATTTTTAATGGTGTTATTGTTAATTTATTTATGTCGATATAATATTGAATATTATCAACTCTCATTTGTGTAGGTTATATGCGCTATATTAAAGAACTGGAGGGGTTGCGAGGCTGCATGGCCTTGTGGGTTGTATTGGGGCATGCGTTGGCTGCTTTGCCTCTCATTTCACGCAAAATGCCTCCGGCCATACTAAATTCATACGCCGTGGATGTTTTTATTATTCTAAGTGGCTTTGTTATCTTTTTTATGATTAATAATAAAAGGCAAAGCTACGGCGTTTATTTAGCTCAGCGCTTCTTTAGAATATTCCCCGTATATATTTTTGCGTTGACGGCCTCTATCTTATTAATCAATTTTTCCCAAAGCGTCCTAATCAGCTCTCCTGTATCCCCTTCAACGGCGCATCGCCTTGAACTCATTGATGCGTTTCTGCAGCAACCCGTATGGCATAGCCTTGCCCACTACTCGCTGCTTCAGGGGCTGATTCCCGGTTCTGTCTTACAGGATGCGCCATACACTATCATCGGGCAAGCCTGGAGCGTCTCGGTTGAGTGGCAATTTTACCTTATCGCACCATTGCTTTTTATTTTGATAAATGGCATGCAAGAGAAGAAGAATCTGGTTGCATTGGTCGCTATATTTGTCATCTTGATTGCCGGTGGCTTTATATTGTCTGGTGGCTATTTGGGTAATAACTTGTTGGCCTTCTGCATCGGTTTTATCTCATTCTTTTATTATCGGGATATCCAACCCGGTTTATCTAAAGGGAAAAGCCGTGCCATTTTTGTCACTGCATCGATTATCGCGATGTTGATGTTAAAAAAAGATGCGATTCCAGTCGTTATTTGGCTTGTTGCCTTTAACGTGGCGATTTCTAAACAGCAGTATTTCTCTGCCTCCATATTTACTCGAGTTCTTGATAGTAAACCCATTCTGTTCTTGGGCCGGATCTCTTACTCTGTATATATGATTCATATGATTGTTTTGTATTTAGTCCTTTATGAGGCAAAGCAACTCGGGATCGAAGGTTGGCTGAGCTACGTCGTTGTTCCAGGTGCAACCGTAATCATTTCAGTCGTTCTGTCATACATGACATATACAATCATTGAAAAACCTTTTATTGCTTTAGGTAAACGCCTGACAGCAAGCAAAGAGCGTCAGATCTCCTCCGCGCTGACATAACATCGCATTTCTGGATAAGGTTGTCTGCGTGCAGAAAAAAACTATCTTGCCCATCGGGCAAGATAGTGAACGCTACAATTTTTTGTCCCCTTGAGTCATTTCCTACCGTAGCTTGATGAATGTCATGTCCTTTCGTGCGATGTTTAGGCAGAGTCAATCACAAATTCTGCGTTCATGGCAGACTTCTACAACATGATGAAAAAACAGATTGAGGAAACATGATAGAGCTCCTTATTGGCGCCGCAGTCGCGGCGGGCGTGGGCCGTTACATTATCAAGGGATATTCCGCTACCGGCGTCTTGTTGGTGGGAGGGCTGCTGCTGCTCGGCATCAGCGCCCTGATGGGGAAAACGCTGTTGCCGTCCGGCGCCGCCTCAACCGGCTGGCGCGCGACCGACATGATCGAATACGTCAAGATTTTGCTGATGAGCCGCGGCGGCGATCTCGGCATGATGATCATGATGCTGTGCGGCTTTGCCGCCTACATGACGCATATCGGCGCCAACGACGTGGTGGTCAAGCTGGCCTCACGCCCGTTGCAGATGATCAATTCGCCTTATCTGCTGATGGTGGCGGCGTATTTTGTCGCTTGCCTGATGTCGCTGGCGGTCTCTTCCGCCACTGGCCTCGGCGTGCTGCTGATGGCGACGCTGTTCCCGTTGATGGTGAACGTGGGCATCAGCCGCGGCGCGGCGGCTGCCATTTGCGCTTCGCCGGCGGCGATTATTCTGGCGCCGACGTCCGGCGATGTGGTGCTGGCGGCCAAAGCGGCGGAGATGCCGCTGGTGGACTTCGCGTTCAAAACCACGCTGCCTATCTCGATTGCCGCCATTGTCTGCATGGCTGTGGCGCATTTTTTCTGGCAGCGTTATCTCGACAGAAAGAGCAATGAACAGCATCACATCATGGACGTCAGCGAAATCAAAACCCATGCGCCGGGATTTTACGCGATATTGCCGTTTACACCGATCCTCGGCGTGCTGATTTTCGACGGCAAATGGGGACCGGAGCTGCACATCATTACCGTGTTGGTGGGTTGCATACTGTTGGCGGCATTGATTGAGTTCGTGCGCAGTTTCAGCGCGAAACAGGTGTTCAGCGGCCTGGAGGTAGCCTATCGCGGCATGGCGGACGCATTCGCCAGCGTGGTCATGCTGTTGGTGGCCGCCGGGGTCTTCGCGCAAGGGTTGAGCACCGTCGGCTTTATCAGCGGGTTGATCGGGCTGGCGCAGTCGTTCGGCACCGGCGGTTTGATCATGATGTTGGTGCTGGTGGTGATCACCATGCTGGCGGCCATGACCACCGGCTCCGGCAATGCGCCGTTCTATGCGTTTGTCGAACTGATCCCGAAACTGGCGGCGCAAATGGGCGTTAACCCGGCTTATCTGGTGATCCCGATGCTGCAGGCGTCTAACCTCGGCCGCACGCTGTCGCCGGTCTCCGGCGTGGTGGTGGCGGTCTCCGGCATGGCGAAAATCTCACCGTTCGACGTGGTGAAGCGCACTTCGGTGCCGGTGATTGTCGGGCTGGTGGTGGTGATCGTGGCGACGGAGTTGCTGGTTCCCCAGTAAAACCAAGGCCGGGCAATACCCGGCCTCAATGTTAAACCTCGTAGTCCTCCGGTGGGGGAGGCGGGGTGATTTTCACTTTCAGGATACGGTGGCTGTTGACCTCCAACGGCTCGAACAGGTAGTCACCGATCGTGATTTGTTCGCCTTCTTGCGGCACGCGCTGGCTGTGTTCCATCAGCAGCCCCGCCAGCGTGTGGTATTCGCGCTTTTCTTCCAGCGGCATCGGCAGGTACAACACCAGATCTTCCAGCGGCATATAGCCGTTGGCGATCCAGCTGCCGTCCTCGTTTTGCTGAATGTCGTGGCGTGCATCCACCTCTTCGCCGGCCTCCGGTAAGTTGCCGGCGATGGTTTCCATCACGTCCGTCAGGGTGACGATGCCTTCGACGGAACCGAACTCATCGACCACAAAGGCAAAGTGCGTCTGTGCCTGGCGGAATTGCTCAAGGGCGCTCAACAGCGTGAGCTGTTCCGGGAAGATCAACGGTTGGCGTATCAGCGCGCGCAGATCCAGCGGCGCCTGCGCCAGCTGCTGTTTGAGGACGTCGATAGTGTGGATAACGCCCAACGGCTCATCGCTGGCGCTGCTTTCTACCACCACGATGCGCGTGTGTTGATTGCGCTCCAGCAATTGCGTCAGCTTCTCCTGCGGATCGTTCAGCTCAAGGTATTCGACGTCGTGACGCGAGGTCATGATGCTGCTGACCGTGCGCTGCGCCATACCCAGCACGCGTTCGATCATGCGCCGCTCTTGCTGATTGAAGATCTCGCCGTTTTCGCTGTCGCTGTCGGCCAGCAGATTGGCGGAATGACTGTCGACCTCGGCTTCTTCATGTTTGCCGCTCAGCATGCGCAGCACCGCCTCGGCGGTACGCTCGCGCAGCGGCCGCACCTTCGACAGGAAACGACGGCGGTTGAACTGCGCCAGTTGGTTCAATGCTTCGATCATCACCGAGAAGCCGATCGCCGCGTAGAGATAGCCTTTCGGAATGTGGTAGCCGAAGCCTTCCGCCACCAGGCTGAAACCGATCATCAGCAGGAAGCTCAGGCACAGAATGACGATAGTCGGGTGAGCGTTGACGAAGCGCGTCAGCGGTTTGCTGGCCAGCAGCATCAGGCCGATGGCGATACAGACCGCGATCATCATCACCGCCAGGTGGTCGACCATGCCGACCGCGGTGATCACCGAGTCGAGCGAGAAGACGGCATCCAGCACCACGATCTGCGCCACCACCGGCCAGAAGCGCGCGCCTTTGCGTGTGCCATGCTGTTCTTCATCCTTGCCCTCCAGCCGCTCGTTCAGCTCCATGGTGGCTTTGAACAGCAGGAATATCCCGCCTACCAGCATGATCAGATCGCGGCCGCTGAAGGGGTGTTCTGCGACGATGAACATCGGTTTGGTCAGCGTCGCCAGCCACGAGATGGAGGCGAGCAACGCCAGACGCATCACCAGCGCCAGCAACAGACCGACGACACGAGCCTTATCTCTTTGTTGTTTTGGTAGTTTATCCGCCAGAATGGCGATGAAGACAAGGTTGTCTATACCCAGAACGATTTCCAGCACGACCAATGTGGCCAGGCCGGCCCAAATTGTTGGATCAGCGATCCATTCCATACGCCCAATTTCACCTGTAAGTTCTACGGCTTATGCCGCACGGGAATGATGGGCGCTGAGGCGGCAAAATTCAACTCTAATCGAGAGGACGTGGATGAGAGCAGGGGAATGGCTACAAACATCGGCCATCACCTCGTGGCCAAAGGAGGTAAGGGCGGGGAGTAAATATTTACCGTGATGACGTGTGCTCATAAAAGAAACGCCTTATTAAATTTATTTAAATCAAAACATTAAAAAAATTTTCTTAAGCTATGATTCTTATCGGGATGTGGCATGAGTAGTCTTATTCTGAAAACGGCTGACTGGGGGAATCTAAGGCTTGTATCACTTAGACATTAGTATAAGAATCTTAGTCATATAACGGCAGTAACTAGTATTTTTTGGTTATAAAGGCATCGATTTTTTTATTTTTTTGTGAACAGCATTGCAGTTCAAACGAAGAATGAGTGCCGTGTTGCATAAAAATTACTTGTCTCATGCGATGACGTGGGTGGACACGTCGTTAACAGTACTTTGGTAGCTGCAAGCCAAGGGCGGTAGCGTGCCTGATTAAATCCCCTTATTCACGCTGCGCAGATGAATGCAGCGCTACGATGGATTGGAATGAAAATGCAAACAAGACTCAAGGCAGTGATCCCGGTAGCGGGCTTGGGGACCCGTATGTTGCCCGCCACCAAGGCTATCCCTAAAGAAATGTTGCCCGTGGTCGATAAGCCCCTAATCCAGTACATTGTTGCTGAATGTGTAGCGGCGGGGATTAAAGATATCGTATTGGTCACGCATTCGTCGAAAAACGCGATTGAAAATCATTTTGACACTTCTTTCGAGCTGGAAGCAGTGCTCGAAGCTCGCGTGAAACGTCAGCTTCTAAGCGAAATACAAAGCATCTGTCCGCCCGATGTCACTGTGATGCAGGTACGTCAGGGGCAGGCGAAAGGCTTGGGTCATGCGATACTATGCGCCAAGCCAATCGTGGGGGATTCTCCTTTCGTTGTGCTGTTGCCGGATGTTTTACTGGATGATTCTACAGCGAATTTACGTAAAGAAAATCTAGCTAAAATGATCCAACGTTTTGATGATACGGGCTACAGCCAAATCATGGTTGAACCGGTGCCGGAACAAGATGTGTCCAAATACGGTGTAGTAGATTGCTCCGGCGCGATGATTGCTGCGGGTGAAAGCGCGCCGATGACGGCGGTGGTAGAGAAGCCGGCTTGTGAGGATGCGCCTTCCAATCTGGCTGTCGTCGGGCGATATGTGCTTGCCGCCGCTATCTGGCCATTGTTGGAGAAAACCCCTCCTGGCGCAGGGAATGAGATTCAACTGACCGATGCAATCGCGATGTTGATGAATGAGCAAACGGTGGAAGCGTTCCATATGAGCGGCAAGTCTCATGATTGCGGTGACAAGCTTGGCTATATGAAGGCGTTTGTGCAGTATGGTCTGCGTCACAGTTCAGAAGGTGAAAATTTCAGCCGCTGGTTGAAGCAGACGTTGGAAAAGTAACAGGCTGTCGCCACTGCGGCTGAAAGCGATCACTAGATTGAATGGGAGGGCTACTATGACGAAGCTGAAAGCGGTTATTCCTGTTGCCGGATTGGGTATGCGCATGCTGCCGGCGACCAAAGCTATTCCGAAAGAGATGTTGCCTATCGTTGATAAGCCTTTGATTCAATACATTGTCAATGAATGCGTAGCGGCTGGGATTAAAGAGATCATCCTGGTGACGCATTCTTCCAAGAACGCGATTGAAAACCATTTCGATACCTCATTCGAGTTGGAGGCGATGCTGGAGGCTCGCGTGAAGCGGCAACTGCTGGATGAGGTGCAGTCGATAACGCCGAAAGGTGTAACGTTGATGCATATTCGGCAAGGGCAGCCTAAAGGACTGGGGCACGCGGTGCTTTGTGCTAAGCCGTTAATCGGTGACTCACCTTTCGTCGTGCTGCTGCCGGATGTGCTGCTGGATGATGCGAAAGCCGATCTGAAAAAAGAGAATCTGCCGCATCTCATCTCTCGTTTTGAGAAGACGGGGTTGAGTCAGGTTCTGATACAACCCGTGGATGAGCATGTTCTGCGTGATTACTCCGTAGTTGAGTGCCAGAACAATAAGTTGCGGCCTGGCGAATCCTCGCGCATCACTGCCATCATTGAAAAGCCAGGCAGCGATGTGCAATTGAAATCAAACTACTCAGCTGTTGGGCGCTATGTGCTTTCCGCCGATATTTGGCCGATTCTGGAAAAAATCGAACCTGGAGCTTGGGGGCGCATCCAGTTGACTGATGCGATCGCGGAATTGCTTAAGCACCAGGCGGTAGAGGCGTCAGTCTTAGTGGGAGAGTCGTTCAACTGCGGCGAGAAAATGGGCTATTTACGCGCTTTCGTTACGCATGGTCTGCGCCACCCAACGCAGGGTGAGGCATTTCGCGAGTGGGCGAAGAGGTTGGCATTTTAAATTTATCGAACGTTTGGATTTTGGGAAAAGATGAAAATGAGGGGGCATGTGGCATGTATCTTGGCCGTGCTCTCTTTTTTGCCGCACAGTTGTGCAATAATGTCTGCAGGGCATTTTATCTTAGCAGATCCCGTTTCAATGTTAGCTCAATGGGCTCATCTTTTTCATTCGTTTGAGTTATTGGTCGATACATCTCTGCTGAGTGCCATATGGAGCGATTCGTTGGCTAAGACTTAGCATGGCAACCGTTTTACTTTGAAAGTGATGATAATTCGATGGCAAAAAGAAACTTAAAAATGATATCCGCGTTGATATCGATAAGCTTGGTCAGTGGCTGCACAGTTTTTCCTGGTCAGCATCTGAGTACGATGGGAAAAGAGACGGTAAAACAAGAAGATAGTGATTTTAATATCAATGAGATGGTTAATATCTATCCGGTTACTCCCAAGTTGCTGCAAAAGTTGCGTCCTGTCAGTGCTGTAGCACAGTCCAATGCATTACTTGATTCATCGCTGAGATCCTACGAGTATCGGATTGGTGTTGGCGATGTACTGAATGTAACCGTATGGGATCACCCTGAACTGACAACACCTGCTGGCCAATATCGCAGCGCAAGTGATACGGGTAACTGGGTCCAATCGGATGGCACCATTTTCTACCCATACATTGGTAAAGTGCGGGTTGTCGGCAAGACGGCCAGTCAAGTTCGTTCCGAAATTGCAAATCGACTCGCACAGTACATCGAAAGTCCTCAAGTTGACGTAAATATAGCCGCTTTTCGTTCCCAAAAGGCTTATGTAACAGGTGAAGTATCAAAATCGGGTCAGCAAGCGATAACTAACGTGCCTCTGACCGTTCTAGATGCTATCAATGCTGCTGGTGGGCTTACGGAAAATGCTGATTGGCGAAATGTTGTTCTGACCCATAACAACAAAGAACATCGAATCTCACTGCAGAGACTCATGCAAAATGGAGATCTGACGCAAAACCATCTCTTATATCCTGGTGATATTCTCTACATTCCGCGCAATGATAATCTCAAAGTATTTGTCATGGGGGAAGTGAGAGAACCAGCCACGCTTAAGATGGATCGCAGTGGGATGACTTTGACCGAGGCATTAGGCAACGCAGCAGGGCTAAATCCTACAGGATCCGACGCGACTGGCGTATTTGTCATACGTCCACTACATGGTACGGAAGGCAACAAATTAGCGAATATTTATCAATTAAATATGGCGGACGCGACAGCAATGGTTATGGGATCTGAATTCCCCCTTCAGCCATATGATATTGTTTATGTGACAGTTGCTCCAATCGCACGCTGGAACCGCCTCATTGGTCAGTTGGCTCCAACCATTTCGAGCTTCAATGATCTTACTGAAGGTGCTTTGCGAGTCCGTAATTGGCCGTAGGGAACAGATAATGTTTGATTCGATACTAGTCATATGCGTTGGGAATATATGCCGCTCACCCACAGGTGAGCGTCTATTGAAACAATATTTGCCAGAAAAGAAAATCAGTTCTGCGGGTCTAGGTGCTATGGTAGGCAAAGCAGCAGATAGCTCGGCTATCCATATTGCAGAATTGAATGGCCTTTCGCTCGATGGGCATATCGCTCAGCAAATTACTAAAGAGATGTGCCGAGAATATTCTCTGTTATTAGTGATGGAGAAAAAACACATTGATGCTGTTTGCCGAATATCGCCAGAGGTCAGAGGAAAGACCATGTTGTTTGGTCATTGGGCTGGGCAAAGAGAAGTGCCAGACCCTTACGGTAAAAGCAATGAAGCTTTTGAATTCGTTTATAGCCTACTCAATGAGTCTGCCCAAAAATGGGCACAGGCATTAAATCGTTAATTAGAGATTAAAATGACTGAAAAAACAAACAACACGAACAGTAGCAGCGAAGAAATCGACTTGGGGCGATTGTTTGGTACGTTACTAGATCATAGATGGTTAATTATCGGTGTAACCACACTGTTTGCTGTTATAGGAATAGTATATTCCTTATTTGCGACACCGAACTATCAATCTGATGCTTTAGTACAGGTTGAACAAAATGCGGGTAATTCGTTACTCAACGATTTATCACAAATGATTCCCAATAGTCAGCCTGGTTCGTCAACTGAAATAGAACTTATCCAATCGCGAATGGTTCTAGGCAAAACGGTTTCCGATCTTGGTCTGGAAACTGTTGTAGAACAACAGTATTTTCCAATCTTTGGCCGCGGATGGGCAAGATTAATGGGACACGCACCTGCTCAAATTGCTTTGTCTCGTTTTAATATATCAGAAGACATGTTGAGTGTGCCGTTTGAACTGGAAGTAATTGATGATAAGCACTATTCACTCAGCCTTGACGGAACCGAAGTTCTTAAAGGAACAGTTGGGCAGCAAGCAAGCAGAGGCTCAGTATCGCTTCTTGTCAGTGACTTGATCGCTGCTCCGGGCACTAAATTCAAAATCGTCAAGCAACCAATTTTAGTGGCAATAAATAGCTTATTGGATTCTTTTTCTGTTGCAGATAAAGGAAAAGATACAGGCGTCTTGGAGTTGAGCTTGATTGGTGAGGATCCGGTCGCTGTAAGAAAAACGCTTGATAGTATTGCCCGAAACTACCTACTTCAGAATGTGGAACGAAAATCTGAAGAAGCCGCGAAAAGCTTGGATTTCTTAAAAGAGCAATTGCCTGATGTGCGAGGTGCTCTTGATACAGCTGAGGATAAATTAAATCAATATCGTCAGATGAATGACTCTGTAGATTTATCTCTAGAGGCAAAATCTGTATTGGACACGATAGTTTCTGTTGAGTCTCAATTGAATGAGTTGACGTTCAAAGAGGCGGAAATATCCAAGTTGTATACAAAGGAACACCCTGCGTATAAAGCATTAATGGAGAAGAGAGCGACTCTTCAAAAAGAGCGTGATAAGTTAAATAAACGTGTCAGTGCAATGCCAAAAACACAGCAAGATATTCTTCGCCTGACCCGGGATGTCCAGGCTGGCCAAGAGATATTCATGCAGTTGCTTAATAAGCAGCAGGAGCTAAGCATTACTAAGGCTAGTACTGTAGGCAATGTACGAATTGTAGACCCCGCAGTAACTCAACCGAAGCCGGTTAAACCGAAAAAAACACTTATAGTAATTTTGGCCACCTTTATTGGCGGTTTGTTGTCTGTTGGTATCGTGTTAATGAAGGCGATGCTGCACAGAGGCATTGAAACTCCAGATCAACTGGAACAAGAAGGAATCAATGTCTATGCAAGTGTTCCTCTCTCTGAATGGCAACAGAAAAAAGATAGGGAGAGCTTGCTGACTAAACGCATCAAAAGTAACACTCGTTCAGAAGCACTGCTTGCGGTAGGAAATCCGGCTGATCTTGCGATTGAAGCGATCAGAAGTCTTAGAACCAGCCTACATTTCGCAATGTTGGAGTCAAAGAACAATGTGTTGATGATCTCTGGTGCTAGCCCAAACATCGGTAAAACGTTCGTTAGCACTAACTTGGCTGCGGTAATCGCCCAAGCAGGGCAGCGAGTGCTCATTATTGATGCGGATATGCGAAAAGGCTATTCACACAGTTTGCTGAATACTACTTGGAAGAACGGGCTTTCAGATATATTGTCACAACAAACGACTATCGAGAATGCTGTTCGTAAAACGGAAATCAGTGGGCTTGACTTTATTCCACGCGGTCAGATCCCGCCGAATCCGTCAGAATTGTTGATGTCCGAGCGTTTGGGGGAATTCCTTAAATGGGCGTCAGATAATTACGATATGGTTCTGGTTGATACACCTCCTATTCTTGCAGTAACTGATGCAGCAATTGTTGGACGTCATGCAGGGACTGCGTTGATGATCGCGCGCTTTGGTATGAATACTGTGAAAGAAATTGAAGTGAGTATTAGACGTTTCGACCAAAACGGGATTGATATTAAAGGTATTATATTAAACGCCGTAGAGAAAAGGGCCAGTAGCTATTACGGTGGTTATGGCTATTATCAATACGAATATAAGTCGTCAGAAAAAGCATAACTCTATAAGTCTCAAGGCCATGCGGCCTTGAGACTTCAACTGTTTTTTTTTACTGACTTTTTACCGCATGGACAGTCAATAAAAAAAGATAGTGCAAATCCTTTCAAATTACGCATCAAGCATGAGCGAAATAGTACGCATGAAGATAATGATTGTTAACACACTTTATTCTCCGTATAAAATCGGCGGCGCAGAAGTTTCAGTTCAGCTTTTAGCTGAAGAGCTTGTGATGATGGGTAATGAAGTTCGAGTAATATGCATACATCAAGAGGAAAATAGAAAGGAAGCTATCATTAATGGTGTGAAAGTGGTTTATCTACCATTAAAAAACATTTATTGGCCATATGGTAGCAATCAAAATCAAAACAAAGTAAGAAAGCTAATTTGGCATTTGATTGATAATTATAATATTGGCATGGCGAAACTATTTCGGAATGAGCTTATTAATTTTTCCCCTGAGGTTGTTCACACGAACAATTTAAGTGGCTTCTCGGTTTCTATCTGGAATGAGATAAAAAAAAGGAAAATAAAATTAGTACACACGGCACGTGACTACTATCTTTTTCATCCTGGTTCAACACTATATGTGAAAGAAAGCAATATTAAAGCCAGCTCGATGAATGTTAAAGCATGGTCATTTTTAAAAAGATTTCAGAGCAAGAACATTGATAGCTTTGTTGGCATTAGCGATTACATTCGGGATTTTCATTCGCAAAATGGTTTTTTTAAAAATGCAATAAAGGAAACGATTTATAATTCAGTTGAAGTTGATTTATGCTATCGATCTCAGCCAGAAAAAAATGTTGTGGTAGGATTTATAGGGCGGTTAACTGAAGACAAAGGATTTAATAAATTCTGTGACATTGCGGAAGAGTTTAGCGGAAAGGATGAAGTCAAATTCATTGCAGCAGGTCGCTTTAATTCAGATAACTCTGGAAGAAAGCTTGAGGGCAGAGCGAAACAAGCCAATATTAATGTTCTCGGATTTGTCCCTGTAACAACGTTTTTGGAGCAAGTCGACTTTGTGGTTCTTCCGATAAAATGGCAAGAACCATTTGGACGCGCTGTCGTAGAATGTGCAATGTCGGGAAAGATTGTACTCACTAACTTAGTTGGTGGGATAAGTGAGTTGGAAAGAATGTTGCCTAATATACACGACCTTGATAAGGCAAATATTAATAATATCTTTTGCCTAAAACCGAGAGATTTTAGTGAGTCGGAAAAGTCTATTTTTAATAAACGTAGGATCGCACAGGCTTATTTTAATATCTATCAGAAGTAAAAATGCTGATAATTTAATTCTATAATAAAGATGTATAAGTTATTTGGAGAAGTATATGGCAGGGTTGATTTTTATTGACTCAATAGTCTTTTTTATCTTTATAGCTATTGCGATGCTAATTCTCTTTTACTTCAAAAAGAGTGAAAAAATTAGCAAATCATTTTTGCTATTGCTGATATTTTATGTTGCATGTTCATACTCATCATATAATATGATGGTGAAGCCGATTCATGACTACAACATGGCGATCGCTCGAACATTCATCTTTCACTTCAAGGTGATCGGCCCTCTGGCACCATTAGATATTATTTTTTTGCTAACATTGATGCTGATTGTGCTGAAAAAAGCACTACAAAGAAACGCATTGACCTTCCGATTGGACATTGATACTTCATTTTTTATTAAGTTTATACTTGTCCAAGGCGTAGTCATCGTTACTATCTCAACATTGGCATTCTTGCTTCATAGCTATGGTGGTGGTAAAGGGCAGCTTACTGATCAACTATTATATTTCAGAGGGATCATCTATTTCTTTGTTGTTGCTTATTTATTTCAGAATGCTGTTGGTGATTTTAAGCGACTGGGGTTTTATAAGTTATTTTCTTTGTTCTTAATTCTTGATTTGATCAACGTGATCTCAGGATTTATATCGACACTGATATATAAAGACTATGTTTGGTCTCGTTATGGTATCAACGTAAGTATTATCGACCAAGACGATGTGTATAATTTCTTAACGATGTATGCACTGCTAACCGTTTCGTTTATTTTTACCAGACCACTAAAAAGAATATATATATATATAGCAATTATCGGTATTGGTTTTTTAATGTATGCAAATATATATAAGTACATTTTTATGCTGGCAGCCTTATTCTTCTTCTATGACACGTTTGTAAATGCGATGAAGGGGCGAGTTGCTGTCTTTAAAATTATGTTTGCGGCTATATCTATCGTCCTCTTAGCATCAACAATAGCAATGTTATCGACAAGTAAATCAATGAACACCCGATCGGGTCAGATAACGGACTATTGGGAATATACAGGAAGTCACTTCCCCGCTTCTATTATCGGTATTGGTCATGGTGGTCAGTTCTATTCTCCGACTGAAACTGATGATGATGGAGAGGTGAAGGCCATCTTAAAAGAGAGTAGTTTGGCGAATTATAAAAGGAATATACAAACCCCTGTGGTATCGTTCATTAAAACTGTAGGGCCGCTTGGAACGATTATTGTTCTTGCCTTCTTGGCGTATGGTTTGTGCAAAATAACATTAATTAATATAAGACTACCTTTCAATCCTCTCTATAACGCAATATTCTTTAATTTAATTTGGATGATGACAGTATCAGTTGGTTTCTTCCAGTCGGGACCATTTGTTATTCTGACGATAGCGAAACTTCTGATATTTGTTACTGCTATAAAACAGTCAGCAAGAGATGAAGAATCACGAAAGTATATTTTTTAATGATTCTTTTAGTAACATCCAATAGGATTAGTAGGATGTTAGAAATGAGTGGCTTGTGAGAGGTTTTTTATGATTTATATTAATGCTAGATTTCTAACGCAAGATTTAACAGGTGTGCAGCGTTTTGCAGAGTCTATCTCTATCTCGCTGAGTAAGATTCGCAACGATCTGGTTTTTGTTTCGCCTGATAATATAAAAAGAAAGGATGTCGCTGAACAGTTAAATGTTAAAGTAGTTGGTAACCATACTGGACATTACTGGGAGCAAATTGAACTACCTGGTTTTCTAAAATCCAACGATAATCCATTGTTGGTGAACTTAGGCAATACATCACCTGTTCGCTATAATAATAAAATATCGACATTGCATGATATAACTTATAAAAAATACCCCAAAAGCTACTCCCTGAAATTCAGACTACTGTACGATATAATTATACCCAGGGTTTTGAAAACTAGTTCAGCACTCATTACGGTAAGTGATTTCTCTAAAAAAGAAATTTCGAACTTTTACCATTACCCGGAAAAAGATATTCACGTTATTTACAATGCTTCTAGTGAGGTCTTTAAAAAAACAAGTGCATTTGATGAACAGTCTTTTTTCATGGCGGTATCGTCAAATAATTATCACAAAAATTTCCATGGATTAATTAGTGCATTTGAGAAGATATCAGAAAACTCGAATGTTAAGTTGAAAATAATCGGTGGAACTAACAGTAGTTTTGCTACCTCAAACTTATCATCTGACTTGTTAAAATCTGGTCGAATCGAACTTTTGGGGCGGGTTTCAGATGACGAGTTAGTTGCGCTTTATAATTCAGCCTTGGCTTTTATATTTCCATCATTTTACGAGGGGTTTGGTATACCTCCTTTAGAAGCGCAAGCTTGTGCTTGTCCGGTAGTTTCATCGAACCAAGCCTCCATGCCTGAAGTATTGCAGGATAGTGCACTTTTCTTTGATCCTTGGGATGAGGCAACATTTGTTCAAGCTCTCGATAGAATTGTACAAGACCAAGCATTGAGAGAGAGTTTGATAAATAAAGGTTCTGACAACGTAAAGCGGTTTTCTTGGGACATATCAGCTAATAAACTGAATCAACTTATTAATTCTCTTAACTCTTAACAAGGCACAGTAAGTATAATGGGAAAGTTATTATCCAATCTCATTTATTTAATCTTTGAGAAGTTCTCTACTACGCTCATTTTGCTCATTTCCAATGTGGTTATTATCCGGTATTTGGGAGTGGAGGACTTTGGTAGACTTGCTATCTTTCAGCTATATTATGCTCTGGCTGTAACGGTTTCAGAGTTTGGTATTAGGCGAGTGTATTCCTCGCTCAAAGATCCTGCACGAGAAGCGCTGATATTCTCTCAGGCATTTTACATAAAAATTGCCAGCTCCCTTTTTTTTCTCTCTTTTGCTGCAATATTCTTATACTATAACAACTATGATGTGATTTTTTATGGTTTGCTAATTGCTTTTATCGCATCTCCATTTGAAATATTCACTTATCATTTTGAAGCTAATTTAAAAAATCAGATCTTAGTTAAAGTTAGACTTACTGTGTCTCTTGCTTTGGCTTTGCTCCGGATTGCAATCTGTTTTAGCGGGCCGGGCAATTTTATTTACCTTCTTTTTACTTATGCATTTAGTAATCTTTTAATAAACATCATTTGTGTTTTTTTGACTAAAAAGCATAAAATGAAGATTACAAAGGTACGCAGCGCGGCATCACGTGGAATAATAAGAAAGCATCTTTTTAGTCGTTCTTTATTTTTTTGGATGTCGGTAGTCGTAGTCCAATTAAACATGAGGACTGATCAGTTTATGTTATCTATTATGGCCGGGACGGCAAGTGTTGGTATTTACGCGGGCGCTTATAAACTGGTTGAGCAGCTATTATCAATTCCATCGTTGCTGGCTGGTGTGTTTCTGCCTTACATCAGTAAAAATAAAGAGATTGATAAAGAGAGTTATTTAGAGAAGCTATATCTCTATGGTATGTTGATTAGCATCCCTATGAGTGTCTTTCTTGCTATAATTTCGCCCATTCTGATCCCGTTTTTGCTAGGCGATGCGTTTAAAGAGTCAATAGCCGTTTTTTCTATGTTAATGCTGGCACTCCCGGTTCTGGTGATTGTTAATCTCAGTGGTTTGTATTATAGCGTCTTCAAGTTGGAACGCTTTGCTATTGTAAGAAATCTATTTGGCTTGGCATTAAGCTTAATTCTTAATGCTGCGCTTATCCCCACCTTGGGTGCGTTTGGCGCGTCGATATCAGTTTTCCTCAGCTACCTTTTTGTTGGTTACTTTGTCGAATGGCTGCTCCCAGCGACTAGACGAAATGCAGAAATAAAAGCTCGTGCATTGATTTTATTGTTCTCATACCACACATATCTGGAATTGTATTCATATGTTAAATTTAAGTTTTTCAAAAAATGATAAAATGCGCAAGCGTGTTTTTTGGTGGGAACCAAAAGATGGTATTCCTAATGCCGGCGATCATTTGGCTAAGGTAATTGTTGAGCAAATGCTTATCCTCCAAGATAAAGAAATTATGGATAAGAAAAGTTCATCTAATAAACTCTTATCAATTGGTTCCGTCATGCATTTTGCCAACCAGGGCGATTGCGTTTGGGGGACCGGTGTTAATGGAAAAATACCTCTAGATAAGTTAAATTTTTCTCGCTTGGATGTTCGTGCAGTTCGTGGACCCAAGACGCGTAAAGTTCTGCAAGACAAAGGGATCGATGTACCTGAGGTTTATGGAGACCCTGCGCTTTTATTACCTAGCATTTTTAGCAAGAAAATTTTAGAAGATGCACGTTTACAGAGAGAGGTTCTTGTCATTCCTCACATGAATGAAGATATGGGGAAATACGAAAAATATAGACATATGTTATGCTCGCCAAGGCAGGGGGCGTTAAACTTCACTCGTAGAATTGTAAATAGTTCATTCGTCATCTCTAGTTCTTTACATGGCGTTATCATTGCAGAAGCATACGGAATACCTGCTATTTTCCTCGATGGTGAAAGTGGTGAATCAATGTTTAAATACGATGACTACTATCAAGGAACTGGACGGGATTACTATCCAGTGGCCAAAAGTGTTGATGAAGCATTCAAGCTTAAACACGCAGAACCTATAGATATGAATAGCCTTGTGCCAAAGCTCTTCCAAGCGTTTCCATATGACCTTTGGGATGTGACTGAATCATGATTGGGTATATGTGATTATATGAGAATTTTATATTACCCTAAAAATAATGGCGTCAATGAATACAGTAACAGATTTAAAATCCTCCTGTCTAAATTTGGCAGTATCGAAGGGCATACATCAAAAGAGCTATTGCTGAGTCTTGCAAAGTTTAAATTTAGAAAGTTTGATTATGCTTTTGTTAATTGGCTCGAGTCTGGGTTAATTAATAAAAAGGGAAGAATTAGCTTCTATTGTCTCACTAAGTGTTACCTCAAAACGTGGCTATTTAAACTTGTTTCGAGGAGGGTTGTTTATGTGAGGCATAATTTTTATCCGCATGCTGCAGTTGAGTCTGATATTAAACGTGCCAGACAGTATACAGATTTTCTGGAGTCTTTATATGATTCAGTTATCATGCACTCTCCGGTGGCTAGTCAGGATAATAAACGTTATATCCCTCATCCTTTGTATCAATCCGTTATTCCGGTCGTGGCTGTTGAACCACCATTACTTTCTTATGTTTTTTTTGGAAGAATCACGAAATATAAGAAGCTGGATCAGCTTATCGCTGCTGTGCCCAAAAATGTTAAACTAACGATTGCTGGAAGTTGCGATGACACTGAGTACTTAAGTTATTTAACTGGAATAGCCGGAGATAACATTGATATTCGTGCTGGCTTCCTAAGTGATAATGAGGCTCATTTGCTCATTAATAATTCCCAGGGACTTATTATCGCCCATGCTGATAGTGACATGATTGTCAGCGGGAGTTTTTTCTATTCACTCAGTGCTGGTGTAAGAGTTATAAGCGTTGAAAGCGATTTTCTTTTATGGGCAGAAAAGGAATTAGGTCACGATGTTATCGTTTGTTTTAAAGATATCGCATCATTGGGTGAGGGGCTTAGTGCGCTGAAACCAAGAGTTCACTTCGATGGGAAATTAAATGAAGTCATTAGTATGAACTTTAGCGATGAAACCATCTGCAATGCATTGAAAAATAAAATTTTTGATTGACTAAGGCTATATGTTACGCGAGGAAATAATGCTAAATGATAAAATAAGCGTTGGAATTGTAGCTGATTGGTTAGTGACTTTTGCTGGTGCCGAGAAGGTGATAAAAGAGTTTCTTGAGCTCTATCCTGAAGCAGAACTGTATTCTATTATCGATTTTTTATCTGATAAAACCAGAATGGATGCGTTTAAAAACAAGCGTGCTAAGACTAGTTTTATTCAAAAAATGCCAAAGGCAAGATCTAAATATCAAAACTATCTTCCCCTGATGCCTCTTGCTGTTGAACAATTAGATGTTAGTCACCATGACGTTATCCTTTCAAGTAGCCATGCTGTCGCGAAGGGAGTGCTGACCGGACCTGACCAGCTTCACATAAGCTATGTACATTCTCCGATAAGATATGCATGGGATCTGCAACATCAATATTTGAAAGAGTCAGGGTTGAATCGTGGTTTTAAAGGCAGTCTTGCGAAATATATCTTACATAAAATGCGTATGTGGGATTACAGAACTGTAAATGGAGTAGATCATTTCGTCGCCAATTCACAGTTTATCGCACGGAGAATAAAAAAGGTTTATGGACGTGATGCTGATGTCATTTATCCTCCGGTAGATGTTCAGCGCTATGAACTGGTCGATAATAAAGATGATTACTATGTTACGGCATCCCGTTTGGTACCATATAAAAAGGTTGATTTAGTCGTCGAAGCATTTGCTCATATGCCAACAAAAAAGTTAGTTGTTATTGGTGATGGTTCCGAAATGGAGAAAATAAAAAAAGTCGCCGGAAAAAATACAAATATTGAGATATTAGGCTATCAAAGCGATGAGGCTATGAAAAATTTGATGGCAAAAGCGAAAGCTTTTGTTTTTGCTGCTGAAGAAGATTTTGGAATTACTCCTGTTGAAGCACAAGCTTGCGGTACACCCGTGATCGCTTTTGGTAAAGGGGGATCCCTCGAAACTGTGCGACCCTATGGCGAATCTTCTGCGACAGGTATTCATTTCCCACAACAATCCGTTGACTCACTGATTGTAGCGATTGAAAAATTTGATGTAATAAGTGAATCAATCAGTCCATTAGATTGTCGAACTCATGCTGAGAAATTTTCTACTGCAAGGTTTAGAAAAGAGATCGATGCGTACGTTTCGAATAAATGGCAAGACTTCTCAGAGAAAAAACGCATACAATATTAATTACTTTAATGTTTCTGCTTCTATTATTTCTGGTGAATTCAATGCTGTTTATTTTGAATTAAACTGTATCAGACGAGATGATTCAATGGGTACTAAAAAAAATGTAAGTGGCTTTGTTTCAAAGTTCGCTTTAGCTATATCTGATCTTATTATTTTCAATGCGTCATTTTATCTCTCTTGCATTGTGATTTATTTTATTTTTGGAGGGATTGAGCAATTCCTACCACAAACTGAATTTGCCACAAGGGCGTTAGCTCAATTTATACTGTCATTGCTCTGTGTCTTATGGTTTTGGACGCGGTTGCGGCATTATACGTATCGGAAACCATTTTGGTTTGAACTTAAAGAAGTGATTAGAACATTGATCATTTTCTCTGTCCTTGACTTGGCCCTTGTAGCATTTTCGAAATGGGATTTTTCCAGATATATTTGGCTTTTTTCTTGGGTGATGATCATAACTCTTCTGCCTTTAAGCAGAGCATTTACAAAGCGGCTTCTTAACAAATTTGGTATCTGGAAAAAAGATACCGTTATTATAGGCACTGGTCGAAATGCTAAAGAAGCATTTGTCGCACTGCAAAGCGAAGAGGTCTTAGGATTCCAGGTGTCTGCATTTGTATGTACTAGTGAGCCTTGTGATGATACTTTTCTTGGGGTTCCTGTAATTGCGACACAGAAGCAACTTTGGGAAAGAATAGATACGGATAATACACAATTTATCATTGCCCTTGAGTTCGAACAGCATGCAGAAAGAGATTATTGGTTAAAAGAGCTTGCCAAGCATAATTGCCGTTCTATTTCTGTAATACCGACACTGCGTGGTGTTCCTCTTTATGGTACAGATATGTCATTTATCTTCAGCCATGAAGTCATGATTCTGCGTGTCAGTAATAATTTGGCAAAAAGATCATCGAGATTGATTAAGCGCACTTTCGATATATTTGGCTCATTAGCTATATTAATTCTTCTTTCTCCTGTTCTTTTAATTTTGGCATATAAAATTTCTCGCGATGGCGGTAGTCCTATTTATGGTCATGAGCGTGTTGGTCATAATGGAAAGAAATTCAAATGTTTGAAATTTAGGTCTATGGTTCTAAATTCTAAAGAGGTATTGGAAGAGATATTGAGGACGAACGAGGATGCTCGTAAAGAGTGGGCAACTGACTTTAAACTGAAAAATGATCCGAGAATAACAAAGATTGGTTCATTCATTCGGAAAACGAGTTTGGATGAATTACCTCAACTTTGGAATGTTCTCATTGGTGAGATGAGCCTGGTGGGACCTAGGCCCGTTGTTGAAGAGGAACTTTGTCGCTATGCCGGTGATGTTGATTACTATTTGATGGCTAAGCCTGGTATGACCGGCTTGTGGCAGGTCAGTGGTCGAAATGATATAGACTATGATACGCGTGTCTACTTTGATGCCTGGTATGTAAAAAACTGGGCGCTTTGGAATGATATCGCAATTCTTTTTAAAACTATAGGCGTGGTGTTGAAAAGAGACGGCGCGTATTGAAGCGATGACTGAGGGGGAAGTATGAATAGACGAGAGCTTGTTGGCAAGTTTTTGGTAGGTGCTGCTGGACTTTATTCATTTAAAGCTAGTGCAGAACCATTACCAAAAGCAAATCAAGTTGAGTTTGTCAGAGACTCTGTAATGGGAGGGGTTAAAACTATCGAGGGACAAGTTACTTTAAGTCCAGAAATGTTTCTTCCTAAACAAGCTGACAAAGCGAATACTGAGTCAAGTGGTGTGGTATCTGATTACTATACTGCCTTTTCTTTAATGTTTTCTAAGGCCCATGAGCTTTCAGAAAACAACATTGTCAATATTAATATTGAAAAAGAATACCGACTTTCTCGTGCATCATTTGAACTTCCTTCTAATTGCCATATTTTCGGCCATGGATTAATTTACTTGGATTCAGACTCCGATACGGAGTACTTTTTTCGTGCTGTAGAGCGGCGTAATTTTTCTATCAGAGATGTAATCTTAAGTTCCTCAAAGGTGGAGAAGTTATGGAGTAAGTCTGCGAGTGGTGTTTTGATCGAGCGCTGTACTGGGTTCTCATTGTCTAATTTGGATATAAGTTTTAGAACAGATGCAATTGCCATCACTAGCAGCCATTCTTTCAGAGTCATGCACTGCACTTTGCATGATTTAGGAGAAGAGGGGATAGTAGTACGTTCTAGCTCTCGGTGGATGATATTTGATAACCATATTTATAACCACAATGGTGACGGTATTCTTTTGAAAACCGGCAGCCGGGATTCTAGAGATGGTAAAGTTATATATAACCGCGTTCATGGCGGTGCCGATCGTTATGGGCTTAAAGGAACCAATGGCGGTGGGATAACATTAAATGACGAGGTAAAGGGGTCTTCAACTTATTTCCATAATTTGTTAGTGCAAGGGAATACAGTCGAGAATACCTCTTACGGTATTTCTTTTACAAATATAGAAAACCTGAAGGTTGTGGATAATAATATTACGGCAGTGCAAAGATTTGGCATTGTTATAGATAATGCAGTTTATAATAACCCTCAGAGGCATTCTAGCAATAAAACTCTGATTTCAGGAAATTCTGTTCAATATACCCAGCAGGCGGGGATTTCATTTAGTTCACAAAATGGTGTTGATGTAGAGAATACTATTATCTCTCAAAACTTTGTATCTGATTGCGCATTGTCTGAAAAAGCCGATTTCCCTGGCATTTCAGCTAATCATGCAACGATATCAAACAATCGAGTCTCTCGGTGCAGAACCCTTCTGAGCGCAAGAGATTGCGTCATTGAAGGTAATTTTTTTTCTGATAGTTTGAAGTCGAAATCAGGCAAGGATTCTGCTGTGTTGAAAATAGGGGGTGGGACGACTTTCTCAGGAAATGTAGTTTCTGAAAAAAACATGGGGCATATTATGCTGGGTGATGTGTCTGGCAGTATATTTTCCGGAAACAGAATAAGTACCGCCTCAGGTTTTGCTGTTTTTTACTCGGAGGTCAATCTTACGGACACGGTTCTTTTCAAGGACAATATAATAAATAATGACTCTGCTATTGTTTTCAAATTAAACCCGACTTCATTAAGTTACCTTTCTTGCGATCATGAATCTTTGGGGTATAAAACCACGTACTTTGGTCTCCCAAAAAAAGGAAAGTTTAAACGAGGTGATAGAGCGATTAATAAAAATGTTTATCCGGGTATGCCTTGTGAATGGGTATGCACTAAGGAAGGGAATCCAGGAGAGTGGCAGATTGATAAATTCCTCGATCTTGTTGTAAAGACAGAAGTATATAAGGTTTCAGTCGCTGTAGGTTCCTCAGGCGAGCTGACGGTGCGAGATGATCGGATAAAGGAGGGGTTTCTTGTTGTCTCTGTTACTCCCGCACTCGGTGTACCAGGTGTGATTTATTCAGCTATCGTTCAGAAGGCAGGTCAGGCTATTATCAATATTGTAAATGTTGGGAAGGAAACCGCATCTATCAATACTGCCTTTATTTTGACCATTAATAGCGGTTACTGATTTGCAGGCTATTACCTAATCCATTCTTGAGTTTGTAATTTGTATGGAACGAAATTTTATTTTGGCGGATGATATGAACAGAGACCTACCTCAGCAGAAAGCTAGTTCCGGGGTCCCTGGGCGATTGGAGTATGTGGATTCCATACGTGGCTTAGCTGCTATTGGTGTCGTTATAGCACATTTTATTGTTCCTTTATATTTGAGTTCTTCGGTCATATTTCATGACTTTATTGATATTGGAAAGATTGGTGTCGTACTTTTTTTCATTATTAGTGGGTTTATTATCCCTTTTAGTTTTAAAGAAAAGAATGGTGGTGTGAAAGCCTTTCTCATCTCTCGTTTTTTTCGTCTTTATCCGGCCTACTGGGTATCGCTTTTTATTTTTTTAGTCGTCAGCTATTTTTGTGGCGCGTCATATCCTATTCTTCAAATATTGTCTAATATCACTATGTTTCAATCTGCTTTTGGGGTTAGAGATATCGTTGGTGTTTATTGGACATTATTTATTGAGTTGGTTTTCTATGCGTTATGCGTATTTCTTTTTGTGATGGGAATATTGAATAATCTCAGGACAAATTTTTATCTTTCTCTGGTAATGCTCGGTTTTGCTTTGTTCTTAGGTGGGGTTCGCTATTTTAGTGGAATTTCTCTTCCTGTTGCTCTGCCACTTGCTTTATCGTTAATGATGTTTGGTGGGATGTGGCGCGCATATATTCTTCATGGTGATTATTACGCGAAGAAGTTATGTGGAAGGTATATTTTTGTTTATGTATTTATGATTCCAGTAATATGTAGTTTTGCATATGGTGGTTTATTTGGTAATGGTATTCGCTATATCATCACTTATCTGTTGAGTGTCGTGCTCTTTTTCATTTTTACAACGAAAGTGAGATTGCAAAATCGTTTCTTTGTTTTTTTGGGGACAATAAGTTACTCTGTTTATTTGATTCATCCTTCAATTCTTGTTTTGTTTGAATATTTTTCCGATACACTCGATTCAAATTGGAAGCTCTTCTGGGCTATCATCGGGGTAATTGTAACAATTCCAATTTCTCATGTGATTTATAAGTTCGTAGAAGAACCTGCTGTCGCTTTCGGCAGAAAGATGAAAAATCATATAGTTAGCAGCTAGCGTTTCTTTATTTATTTCTTGTAACTCGAAACCCAGGGCTCCCTGGGTTTTTTTTTGCTAAAATAATTGCATGATAATAATAATCTTAGTTATTTAATTTATTTTTTAACTGGTTGATTTATAGTTGTTTTTTTAATGACCCCCTTGTTCTTGACAAGCTTTGATTGGTGAACTTAACTCAAATCGTGAACCTTTATGTTTTCTTTTAGGTTCAATTTTGTCTTTCGTTTCTTCTTATCTTTCGGCTTCTCTAAACAGTTTGCATTTAGCATTGCAAGGGGAACTATAATGGCTGGTTTAGCGTATCAACAAGAAGCAGCAGCTCTTCTTTATGCAGTATTGGGAACAAAATCAACAATCTCTGCTTATGACTCTATCGGGGGACAGTTAGAAAGAGCAGTGGTTACTTCGGATGGTTATGTACAAACATTACTGTCTTCAGCTCAAGGGCAAGCCTTATATGCTGGAAAGACTACCTCGGAAATTGTGCAGAGCGTTTACACCAACGTTTATGGGCAAGCTCCATCAGGGGCCGTTTTGACGGAATTGCTTGGTGGCGGAACGGTTGGCCAGATTCTTTCCAAGATTGTCAATGGGGTGTTGGATTACAGTGGTTTTGATTCGACACAGTTAGCTGCACAAGACTCCTTCACGAATACTATTGATACCATACTTTATCCGTCTGCAAGCGCCGCAGCTTCCTCAGGAAGTGGTGCCGCCGATATTCAGGCTCTGTATTATGTATTAGGTGCAGGTATTACACCAGATATTGTTAATACTTGGGGCAGTGCGATAAGTGCTGGAACAAAAACGCTGTTAGATGCGGCTACGGATGCAATCAAGGGACGAGCTTACTTATCAGGTGTGAGCAATACTGACTTTGTAACCAGACTGTTCGTGCAAGGTTATGAGCGTGCGCCTACGCAAAGTGAACTTAACACTTACCTCAGTGAACTCACGGGGGGGACGTCGCGTGCCCAAGTTGCTTTGGAAGTCATCGCCTCTCTGAGGGGGACGGTATCACCATCCGACGCTCTCGCTCAGACGCATTTTAATGGAGCAAGCAAGGTTTATGCACCTGGCGAGTTGGCGGCGCTTGTTTATCAAGAGCAAGTGGCCTCTATCTATCTCGCCGTTCCTGATCGTGCAATTGATGCCGCGGGCTTGGATCCTTACAGTAAAAAACTTGAAGCTGGCAAGTCTTTTGAAAGTCTCATTACCAGTCTTTTAGGATCTGCAGAATTCCAGCGTAAAGGTGCGCAGCTATCTGGCGATGATTTTATCCAGCATGTCTATACTGCCGTTCATGGCGCAGCTGCCACGGCGGCACAACTTGCACTTTATAGTGGGCTTTCTTCCAAGTCATTGATTACACAGGCAATAATTAATGATCTTCGTACTTCGACTGCTACTGATGCCACAACTGTAACTCAACAGCATGGGTTCGAATTTGATATCGGTACCAGTCTGCTGTACAAAACGGCAGCTTCGCTGACCGCAACGGCTGCGGGCGGTAACGCTACGGGAACAGTAAATACCGGGGCTTCACACCAAATTAGCAACGCCGAAACAGCTGTACTGACGAATGTCCAATTGAACGCCAATGCCGCCAGCCTGGTCAACCTGAAGTTCGCCGATCACTTGGCCAACCTGACCATCAACGGCACCAGCGCGGCAACGGTTAACCTGTCTGACAACGGTGTCAACCCAGGGGTTGCTGTCACCGTCAACAACGGCAACGTGATCCTGAATGCCAGCTCCGGCGCAGACAACGTGGTCGTTACTTCGACGGCAAACATCGCGACCGGCACGGCGAAGTTTAACCTCGGCGCCGGTAACGACAGCCTGCACTGGGCGGGCAACGGTGTTTCCGGTGGGGCGAACACTGTCGCGAACACGGTTAAGGCTGATGGCGGCGCAGGTACCGACTCCATCTCCGCCAACTTTATCACCAAAACCGTAGTGACTAACCAGAACGCCCTGGGCGTTCGCACCAGCACAGTGAGCAGCAACGCCAACAACTTCTCGAACTTTGAGCAGATTGATCTGACCGGCTATATCGGTAAGTCTGTCGGTACGCTGATTACGACACCGCTGATTGGTTCACCGACCACCACCAGCGTCACTACGCCAACCAACACCTTCGACTTTGGCCTGACCAACGGCACGTCTACGGTAGAAGGCACTACGGGCGGCACAGTCACCCAGAACGCAGCGGCGACCAACCTGGGGACGCAAGGCTTCGTGATCTCCGGCCTGGCTAACGTCAACGTCATCAACGCTGCCGGCGGTAACGCCGCACAGCTGGAAGTGAAAGGTGACGCGACCTCCGCCAGTACGCTGAACTTTACCTTCGTCCAAAACGCCACCGACCACTTCAACATCAACTTTGATGCGGTGAGTTCTGCCAACGTGAATGCCGGCGCCATCAGCCTGAACAGCAGCAGCAGCCTGATTGGTGGTACTGCATTGAGTACGGTGAACGTGGCTTCGGGCGGGACCGGTAGTTTTGACAATATCTTGTCGTTGGCCGGCACCAATGCGCAGGTTCAGACCATCAACGTGACCGGTGATCACGCGCTGGATCTGACGCTGGGCAGCGGTTTTAGCAACGTGCGTGATATCAATGCATCCACTAACACCGCTGGTCTGAATCTCGACTCCAGCCATGGCGGCACCGGTGACGGCATTATCATTCAACTGCTGAACATTCTGCCGCTGAGCGTCGTCACTACCAACCTGCTTGCGCCTGTGCTGACGGCGTTGGGTCTGAACGGTTATCAACTGACCGTAGAAGGCTCAAGCGCTGCCGACACTTTGGGCGTGATTGGCAACACCACGCTGACCGGCGGTGCGGGTGCGAACATCTACGACATCAAAGCGAGTAATACGCAGGCCGGTGTGACCATCAAAGACTTTAGCAGCCTCAAAGACAAGATTGTCGATGTTAACCATGGCGGCCTGACTATCTCCAATGACGCCAGCGGCACGGCGGTCGCGGACTACGGCACGCGCTCAGCAGATACGCTGGATGCGCTGTTGGGGACCCTGGTGGGCGGTTTGACCAATGGCGTTATCGGCCTTCTGGGCGGTATTCTCGGTCTGGATGGCAACAACTCGCTGACGTCGAAAGTGGGTGTGGCATCCGTTGTATTCAGCGGTGGCGGCAATACCGCCAGCTCCTATGTGATTATCGACAACAATGATAACCACGCGCTGGATCTTAACGATACCGTCGTATACCTGACTGGCCAGAACCACCAGCAATTGGTGGATACTCTGCACTACGCCTAAGGGTAAAGCTGCAAGAACAAATAATTCCACATGGAACTATTTGGGGTTAAATAATGCGGGGGCGTAATCCCCCGCATGTTTAATTTTGTGAGCGGCGTCATTCTCTCTAAGTTATTCCATTTCGTTATCTTCCCTTCTTGCTTTTATTTTCTCATATCGCATTGTTTTATTTGGCTTTTGTCAGGCGCGTTGATCGGCTTTTTTTTTATGGCCCACCTTGCCGGTTTTCACTTTCTCTACCTATAGTTAACGAAAGTATCTGCAGTCTCGGGCATTTCTTTGAGGTGAGCCTTCTCGGGATAATTCTTTTTTTAGGAATTTCTTTAGGGAGGGGGTCAATGCGGATTGGACTGACAGTGCACATGATGTAAGGGCAGAACGTGAATCAATTTATCCCGCGCAACGAAATTGCGGATGTTATACGTACACGCAGCAAAGTCTTCTGGACCGTTGGTATATTTACTGCGTTTATTAACCTGTTAATGCTGGTTCCTTCCATTTATATGCTCCAGGTTTACGACCGGGTGCTGCCTTCGCGCAATGAAATCACGCTGTTAATGCTGACGCTGATCATGCTGGGCATGTTCGGCATGATGTCGCTGTTGGAATACGTGCGCAGCATGGTGGTGATCCGCATCGGCAGCCAGCTGGATATGCGTCTCAACACGCGAGTCTATACCGCGGCCTACGAAGCGAATCTGAAAAACGGTTCGTCTGACGCCGGTCAGATGCTGAGCGATTTGACCAATCTGCGCCAATTCCTCACCGGTAGCGCGCTGTTCGCCTTCTTTGATGCGCCGTGGTTTCCGATCTATCTGTTGGTGATATTCCTCTTTAACCCTTGGTTGGGCCTTTTCGCCCTGGTCGGTGCGCTGTTGCTGATCGCATTGGCGGTAATCAATGAAGTGGTTTCGAAAAAGCCGCTGGGAGAAGCCAGCAAGCTGTCGATCATGTCAGG
Organism: Serratia ureilytica; assembly: GCF_017309605.1. Lineage (NCBI taxonomy): Bacteria > Pseudomonadati > Pseudomonadota > Gammaproteobacteria > Enterobacterales > Yersiniaceae > Serratia > Serratia ureilytica. Next base: position 3,380,801 of record NZ_CP071320.1, on the reverse strand, counting down.
TAATTTGGCCAGCACCAATCTGCGAAATGCCGAAGTGATCGAGGCTTTGGGGATGTTGCCTAACCTGAAACGCCGGTGGTTCGGTCTGCACCAGCGGTTCTTGAACAGCCAACGCATCGCCAGCGAACGCGCATCGCGGGTCACGTCAATCACCAAGTTCGTGCGTATGTCGCTGCAGTCCTTAGTGTTGGGCCTGGGGGGATGGTTGGCGATTGATGGGCACATCACGCCCGGCATGATGATCGCCGGTTCTATATTGATGGGGCGAACGTTGGCGCCGATCGAGCAGGTCATTAACGTTTGGAAAAGCTATAGCGCGGCCAAACTTTCTTATGGCCGCTTGGTCAAGCTGCTGGAAACGCATCCGCAGCGTGGTACCGGCATGTCGCTGCCGCGTCCGGAAGGTGTGCTCTCCGTAGAAGGCGTGACCGCCACGCCTCCGGGATCGAAAGGGGATGCGGTGCTGCATAACGTAAGTTTTGCCATTCAACCCGGCGATGTGCTGGGGATTATCGGTCCGAGTGCGTCGGGCAAATCAACATTGGCGCGCTTACTGGTCGGTATTTGGCCTGTGAGCGAAGGGATAGTGCGGTTGGATAATGCCGACATCTACCAGTGGAACAAAGACGAACTGGGGCCCTATATCGGCTATCTGCCGCAGGACATCGAGTTGTTCGCCGGCACTATCGCCGAGAACATCGCTCGCTTTAACGACATCGATTCAGAGAAAGTGATTGAGGCTGCCAAGCTGGCTGGTGTGCATGAACTGATCCTGCGTTTCCCTAACGGTTACGATTCGGTGATCGGCAACGGTGGTGCAGGGTTGTCCGGCGGGCAGAAGCAACGTATCGGCTTGGCGCGGGCATTGTATGGCGATCCCGCGTTGGTAGTGTTGGATGAGCCTAACTCCAACCTGGATGATGCCGGCGAGAAAGCGTTGAACCAGGCCATCATGTTCCTTAAACAGCGTAATAAGACGGTGGTCCTGATCACTCACCGCACCAATCTGCTGTCGATGACCAGCAAGCTGTTGCTGTTGGTTAACGGGAACGTCAATGCATTCGGCCCAACGCAGCAGGTGCTGCAGGCGTTGGCGAATGCGCAAAAAGCGCAGGTGCCTCCGCAGGCGGTGCGTGCGGTGAACTCCGAGCCGGATGAAGGCGAAATCCCTAAAACTCAAATTAATTAAGCCGTGAACTTGCCCGGCGGCGCTTTTGCGTCGCCGACAGTCAAAGGAGTTGGTATGTCTACGCATATTGGCGAGCCGCAAGACTCGTATACTGAAGAGATCCCACAAGATGAACGGCGGTTTACCCGTATGGGGTGGCTGGTGGTCGGGATCGGTCTGTTCGGGTTTTTAGCCTGGGCGGCCTTTGCGCCGTTGGATAAAGGGGTGGCGTCGCCGGGATCGGTAACCGTTTCCGGCAACCGCAAAACGGTGCAGGCCCCGGCCAGCGGCATCATTAAGAATATTGCGGTCAGAGATGGCGACAAAGTGAAAGCCGGTGAGGTGCTGGTGCAGCTCAGCCAGGTGCAGGCTCAAGCTCAGGTTGATTCGCTGCGGGATCAGTACTACACCACGCTGGCGACAGAAGGGCGCTTGCTGGCAGAACGCGATGGGTTGAGCATAGTGACTTTCTCACCCATTTTGGACGCGGTGAAAGATAAACCTCGCGTGGCAGAAATCATTGCATTGCAAACGCAGCTGTTCGCCTCCCGCCGCCAAGCGCTGCAAAGTGAAATCGACGGCTATAAGCAGTCAATGGACGGAATCCGTTTCCAATTAAAAGGACTGCAGGATTCGCGCGGTAACAAACAGATCCAGCTTTCCAGCCTGCGTGAGCAGATGAACAGCATGAAGCAGTTGGCGGCGGACGGTTACCTACCGCGTAACCGTTACCTGGAAGTGCAGCGCCAGTTTGCCGAGGTAAATAGCAGCATTGATGAAACGGTGGGGCGGATTGGCCAATTGCAAAAGCAGTTGCTGGAATCACAGCAACGCATCGATCAGCGTTTCGCCGACTACCAGCGCGAAGTCAGAACGCAGCTGGCGCAAACTCAAATGGACGCCAGCGAATTCCGCAACAAGCTGCAAATGGCCGATTTCGATCTGGGCAACACCGCCATCACCTCACCGGTGGACGGCACCGTGGTTGGATTGAATATCTTCACTCAGGGGGGCGTCGTGGGAGCGGGTGACCACCTGATGGACGTTGTGCCCAGCCAGGCGACTTTGGTGGTGGATTCTCGCCTCAAAGTCGACCTGATCGATAAGGTGTACAACGGGTTGCCGGTGGATCTGATGTTTACCGCCTTCAACCAAAACAAAACCCCGAAAATTCCGGGAACCGTCACCTTGGTTTCCGCCGACCGCCTGGTCGACAAAGCCAATGGCGAACCTTACTACCAGATGCAGGTCACGGTCTCGCCGGAGGGCATGAAAATGCTCAGTGGCGAGGACATCAAGCCGGGGATGCCGGTGGAGGTGTTCGTGAAAACGGGGTCGCGCTCGCTGTTGAGCTATCTGTTTAAACCTATTTTGGATCGCGCTCATACTTCATTAACCGAGGAATAATTTTGATTCATTCAAAACGACAGGCTGCCGGTCTGGTTATCGGCACCCTTTTGTTTGCGATGTCTGCGCCGGTTTATTCGATAGGGATTTTAGACGCATATTCGCTGGCATTAGAAAAGGACCCGACCTTTCGGGCGGCTATAAAAGAGAAAGAAGCGGGAGATGAAAACGAAAATATCGGCAGGGCAGGGCTGCTGCCGAAGGTATCGCTGAACTACCAGAATTCGCCGCGCAACTGGCAAACTCAGAAGTACCCGCAAAGCGACTTTTTCGGCAATGTTTCGGAGGTTACCCGGCGGCAGCAATATCGCAGCTATTCCAGTTCGATCACGCTGACGCAGCCGCTGTTCGATTATGAAGCTTACGCCAGGTACAAAGCCGGCGTGGCGCAGACCATGATGTCGGACGAGCGCTATCGCGGTAAGTTGCTGGATTTGGCGGTGAGGGTGATTAACGCCTATGTCGAAGTGGCTTATTCCAAGGATCAAATCGCGTTGGCCGAAGCGCAAAAGGCGGCTTACAAGGAACAGCTGACTTTGAACGATCGCCTGATGAGCGCCGGTGAAGGTACCATTACCGACGTATCCGAAACTCAGGCGCGCTATAGCCTGGCTGAAGCACAGGTGATAGAAGCGCGCGATGCACTGGATGCCGCACAGCGTGAATTGGAAGTAATTATCGGCATGCCGCTGAACCAACTGGATGAATTGCAGGTCTTGCGGCCGGGTAAATTCAAAGTGGCGCCGTTAATCCCGTCCAAGTTCGAAGAGTGGCAAAAGATCGCGTTGGAGAACAACCCTGTATTGGCCGCCTCGCGTCATGGCGTGGATGCTGCTAAGTATGATGTCGAAAGGAACCGGGCTGGCTTTATGCCACAGGTTCAGCTGTATGCTTCGCATTCGGAAAACGACTCCAGCAGCGACAACACGGTTAACCAGAAATACCGTACTGACAGCATTGGCGTGCAGGTCAGCATGCCTATTTATTCCGGTGGCGGTGTTTCGGCATCGACCCGCCAGGCAGCGGCGCGTTACGGGCAAGCGATGTATGAAATGGATGCGCAAACGGGCACCACGCTCAACGATCTGCGCAAACAGTACAATTTGTGTATTAGCAGCAGCGCTAAAGTGGCGGCCTATGAACTGGCGGTTCAATCGGCGACGACCCAGGTGACGGCGACCCGGCAAAGCGTGCTGGCTGGGCAACGTGTCAACGTCGATGTGCTCAATGCCGAACAGCAGCTCTATAGCGCACAGCGCGATTTGGCCTCTGCTAAATACACTTATATCAAATCCTGGATCACCCTATTGAGTGACTCCGGCACGTTAGACGAGAAAGATGTACTGCGCGTGGCGCAGTATTTTACCCGCAGTCGATAACAACATATTCACTATGAGCATTAATCTGAAAGAGCAGCACTATGCTGCTCTTTTTTGCGTTAATACGTTATGTTATCGGCTGGTGGTTCCTTCGATATTTATGCTTGCCTGACTAATTTCTATACATAACTTTCTGTTAAGGAACGGTAGGTTAGAGGGATACATGCTTTTCGCAAAGTGTAACAATTGGTTAATAATTGTACGGTATTTAGTATGATGCTGCTGATACGTGGCGTCGTCCTTATAAGAATGATGACTGAGTAAAGGGTAGATAATGTCCAAACTAATTCCTGTGGTTATGGCCGGCGGTACTGGGAGTCGCTTGTGGCCGATGTCGCGAGAATCGTTTCCTAAACAGTTCTTATCTATTGATGACAGCGGCGTGAGCTTGCTGCAACAGACGTTACAGCGCTTGTCGGGTCTGACCGGTATCGAAGTTGCCGCTCCTTTGGTCATCTGTAACGAGGAACATCGCTTTTTGGTTGCAGAGCAATTACGAGGGATTGGGCAATTAGCGACCAATATTATTTTAGAGCCCGTGGGGCGTAATACCGCGCCGGCAGTGGCGCTGGCTGCTCATCTTGCTGCTGAAAAAGACGAGGGCAGCATGCTTTTGGTGCTGGCTGCAGACCATCTGATCACGAAAGTAGAGAATTTCCATGCGGCGATCCAGACGGCAATGTCTTTTGCCGACAACAATCAACTGGTCACGTTTGGCATCATTCCAGAGCATCCGGAAACCGGATACGGTTACATAAAACGCGGCAGTCACCTATCCAATGATTGCTTTAAGGTTGATTCATTCGTGGAAAAACCACGTTTAGAGAAAGCGATCGAATACCTTGCCAGTGGTGATTACAGCTGGAACAGCGGTATGTTCATGTTTAAGACGGCCAAGTTCTTGCAGGAATTGCAGCAGTTCAGTCCCGACATCTTCAGCACAACCCAGCAGTCTGTATCTAAAAGTCAACGCGACATGAATTTTATCCGGGTTGAACAAGATATCTTCAAACATTGCCCAAGTGATTCCATCGATTATGCGGTGATGGAAAAGACACATGATGCTGTTGTGATCCCTATTGATGCGGGATGGAGCGACGTCGGCTCTTGGTCCTCATTGTGGGAAGTGTCAGAAAAAGACCCGTTGGGCAATGTCAACGTGGGTGAGGTTATCTCGATCGACTCCAGTGACAACTACATTTCGTCTGAATCTGCGTTGGTCGCGACCATTGGATTGGAAAACCTTATCGTGGTTAATACCAATGATGCGCTGCTGATTGCTCACAAAGACAAAGTGCAGGATGTTAAGAAAGTGGTCGATGAGCTTAAAAAGCGCAATCTCCATCATTTTCGCCAGCACTCCACCGCCTACCGTCCTTGGGGCAAGATTTGTGACATTGACAGCGGTACGCACTTCCAGGTGAAGAAAATCATTGTACGGCCGGGGGAAGGACTTTCCGTGCAGAGACATCTCCATCGTGCTGAACATTGGGTAGTTGTGAGTGGGACAGCGAAAGTTAGCGTTGATGATAAAACGTTCTTCTTGTCGGAAAACCAGTCCACCTTTATCCCCGCGGGTAGTGTTCATACGTTGGAGAATCCGGGAAAAATCGATTTGGAAATGATCGAAGTCAGGTCGGGACACTATCTGGAAGAAGATGATATTGAACGTTTGCAAGATCGCTATGGCAGAGTTTAAGAAAGGGTTTGGCAATGCAAAAGTTAACGTGTTTTAAAGCTTATGACATTCGGGGAAAACTGGGTGAAGAGCTGAATGAGGACATCGCGTATCGTATTGGACGCGCCTACGGCGAGTTTTTGAAGCCCAGAAATATCGTGTTGGGAAGCGATGTGCGGTTAACCAGTGAAAGCCTGAAGCTGGCGTTGGCGAAAGGCTTGCAGGATGCGGGTACCGATGTTATCGACATCGGCTTAACCGGCACCGAAGAAATCTATTTTGCCACGACTTATTTGAAAACGGATGGTGGCGTGGAAGTGACCGCCAGCCATAACCCTATTGATTACAACGGCATGAAGTTGGTGCGTGAAGGATCCCGCCCAATTAGCGGCGATACCGGATTACGAGCGATCCAAGAACTGGCGGAGAAAAATCAGTTTCAGGCGCCGGCTGCAACGCGCGGTAGCTATGTTCGCCAGGACGTATTAGGGGCTTATGTAGAGCACATTCTGTCCTACGTCGACGTGAACAACTTCAAGCCATTGAAGCTAGTGATCAACTCGGGCAACGGTGCGGCAGGGCATGTGATCGATGCTATTGAGGCGCAATTGAAGGCGCGGGGTGTGCCGCTGGAGTTTATCAAGGTGCATCACCAGCCGGACGGCTCTTTCCCTAACGGTATTCCCAACCCATTGCTGCCTGAGTGTCGTGCGGATACCGCCGATGCGGTGCGTGAGCATGGCGCTGATATGGGCATTGCGTTCGACGGCGATTTCGATCGCTGCTTCCTGTTCGATGAAAAAGGCGATTTCATTGAGGGCTATTATATCGTCGGCTTGCTGGCGGAGGCCTTCTTGCAGAAACAGCCGGGCGCGAAGATCATCCACGATCCACGCCTGAGTTGGAACACCGTCGATGTGGTCACCGATGCCGGGGGCGTACCTGTGATGTCGAAAACCGGCCATGCTTTCATTAAAGAACGCATGCGTGCGGAAGACGCCATTTATGGTGGAGAGATGAGCGCTCACCACTATTTCCGTGATTTTGCTTATTGTGACAGTGGCATGATCCCATGGCTGCTGGTCGCTGAGCTGGTCAGTGTGAAGGGACAAACGCTGGGACAACTGGTACAGGATCGCATTGCCGCCTACCCGTCTTCCGGTGAGATCAATATCAAGCTGGCTCAGCCTGCCATGTCCATTGAAAGCGTTAAACAACACTATTTACCGCATGCCGATGAGGTGGACTACACCGATGGCATCAGCATGGCGTTCGCAGGCTGGCGTTTCAATCTGCGTTCTTCTAATACGGAACCGGTGGTGCGTCTTAATGTCGAATCGCGTGCCGATGTTGCGCTGATGCAAGAGAAAACTGACGAAATTTTGGCGCTGCTGGCCGCAGGAGCGTAATGTTTGTTTTGAAGGGTTGTGATAAGTCAGTGACGAGAGCGGTTTTACCGCTCTCGCTTCATGCCGTATTCAGAGAGCGGTATGATGTCTTTAGGGGAGGCGATGCAAGCCTGTTTAGGCGGCTTGGTAAGAGGCTTTCTTACAGAACGAAGAGATATTTTTCGGTACATCCGGAGTATAAGGGGTTGGAATGACAATTTTAGTCACCGGCGGCACGGGTTACATTGGTTCTCACACCGTTTTATCTCTGTTGGAACGAGGCGAAGATGTGGTGGTGTTGGACAATCTGTCGAACTCGTCTGCGGAATCGTTGCACCGTGTGGAAAAGCTGACGGGGAAAGCGGCGGTGTTCTATCAAGGCGATGTCCAGGATGAGGAATGCCTGCATCGGATCTTTGAAGCGCACCCGATTACGGCCGTCATTCACTTCGCTGGTCTTAAGGCGGTAGGGGAATCTACGCGTAAGCCGCTGGAATACTACCAGAATAACGTCACCGGAACACTGGTGTTGCTGGACGCTATGCGCCGTGCCCGCGTTCATGCGTTTATCTTCAGTTCGTCCGCCACCGTTTATGGTGCCAACTCGCCGGTGCCCTACGTCGAGACTACGCCAATCGGTGGCACGACCAGCCCTTATGGCACGTCTAAGCTGATGGTGGAGCAGATTCTGCAGGATTTTGCTAAGGCTGAGCCGCAATTTTCGATTATTGCTTTACGCTACTTTAACCCGGTTGGAGCCCATGAATCGGGCTTGATCGGCGAAGATCCGAACGGTATTCCCAATAACCTGCTGCCTTACATCTCGCAGGTAGCGATCGGTAAGTTAGATAAACTGGGGATTTTCGGTGGGGATTATCCGACGAAAGACGGTACGGGTGAGCGTGACTACATTCATGTCATGGATCTGGCCGAAGGCCATCTGAAAGCGATGGATCATCTGCCGAAGATCAATGGGTTTAAGGCCTACAACCTGGGGGCTGGCGTAGGGCATTCTGTACTGGCGATGGTTCAGGCGTTTGAGAAAGCGTCAGGCGTAACGATCCCCTATCAAATTTTGCCACGTCGCGAAGGCGATCTACCCGCGTTTTGGGCGAATGCCGATCTGGCTTACCAAGAGTTGGGGTGGAAAGTTAACCGGGGTCTCGATGACATGATGCGTGACACCTGGAATTGGCAGAAGAAAAACCCGCAGGGCTACCGTTAAGCATATCTGTTACCGGCGCTCAGAGAGGCGTTAGGCCAGCTGCAAGACAATCGAAAGCCAAGAGTGTGAGACTACCTATCGACGAGGGCTGATCACCCTCGTTTTTATGGGCTTTATCTGATAATAATCAGTACTTCCTTATGAAAAATCCGCGCTATCAGATTATACTGGTGCCATTGAAGATACTTTGTTGGGACGATATGTCGTTATGGCATAAAACCGCAGGGTATTGATGGTCACGGTATCTGGTGTGTGAATATGAGATGTTCCCTCCTGGAAATGCCTTGTTGAAGATCTGTTGAGAGAGACAAGAGCAGCGAGTATGTTAGCCTATCAGGCTTGTGAAGCGATAAACTCCACCATTTCTCTTACTTTGCATCAGTAAGGTACACTGAAGTTTTGCGCTAATGGTAGTGAGTATCAAGCCGTTGAGAGGAAGACGCTGTGGTTGGTCACGGATTTTATCAATCGTTTACCTCAAAATGATGCTTCCTGGCTCCCTTGTTTGCCTCTGTTCTCATGTTGTTAACAGGTGGCGATAAGGAGGATTAGGCTTTGTTTACGTTTTTCGCCATCGCGCCAATAAAGCTAAGATGTTGTAAGTGACTGTATTTTGCGAGAATTTTTGAGCACAAATTCTCGCGTCTTATGAGGTACGCAGAATGCAGGTTATCGATACTAAAATCGATGGAGTCAAAGTCATTCAACCAACGGTATTTAGTGATACTCGCGGTTTTTTTATGGAAACGTTCGAGAAGCGTCGCTTTCAAGACATGCTGGATATTGATTTGGACTTCGTCCAAGACAATTATTCACGCTCTTCTCGGGGGGTTTTGCGCGGACTGCACTATCAAGATATCAAGCCGCAAGGCAAGTTGGTTCGTGTGGTGCGAGGCGAAGTTTATGATGTTGCTGTAGATATTCGCCCAGACTCACCCACATTTGGCAAGTGGGAAGGCATTGTGCTATCGGAAGAGAACAAAACTCAGCTTTGGATCCCGCCAGGTTTGGCCCACGGTTTTGTCGTGCTCTCTGAGATCGCGGATTTTGAATATAAGTGCACGGATTACTATTCGCCAGAACATGAACGGTGCCTGATGTGGAATGATCCCGATGTCGGCGTGGCCTGGCCTGTTCGGCACCCTGTTTTGTCGGAAAAGGACAAGAACGGCAAATTTCTCAGAGAACTGATTTAATGAGAGTTCTTTTAACCGGGGCTAAAGGGCAGGTCGGGCGCTGTTTTATCGATCGGGTACCCGCCGATTGGGTTATTTTAGCGGCCGACCGCAATACGATGGACATTTCCAAATTGGAGCAGGTTAAGGCCGTCGTCCAGGAGTTTAAACCGACGGCGATCATAAATGCTGCAGCCTATACCGCCGTTGATAAAGCGGAACAAGATTGCGAGGCTGCGTTGTTAGCCAACGTTGTGGGCCCAGCCAATTTGGCCTTGGTTGCAAAGGCAATGGATTGCCGACTGCTTCATATTTCTACAGATTATGTTTTTGATGGCCTGGGCAAGCTTCCCTACAATGAGTTGGCTGGTACCCGCCCACTGTGCATTTACGGGAAAACCAAGCGTGATGGCGAATTGGCCATCGTATCAGAAATGCAAGATGCGATAATTCTTCGCACTTCTTGGGTTTTCAGTGAATATGGCGAAAATTTCGTTAAAACCATGCTGAGGCTTGCTCGGCAACGTGAATCTCTTGATATCGTAGCCGATCAACGCGGTTGCCCGACATATGCGGGGGACATCGCAGACGCGATGATAAAAATGTTGCTTTGTGAGGTTCAGGGAGGGATTTATCACTTCTGCGGGGATGAAGAGGTCTGCTGGAGTGAGTTTGCGGAGCACATATTTAAAGTTGCTGCGGAGATGGGGGCGATTTCTCGCATGCCAAAGGTCAGTAAAATAACATCAGAACAATATGTGACTTTGGCTAAACGTCCTAAATATTCAACCTTGAGTTGCAATAAAATCAATGAGATAGGTATACCTGCTTCCAATTGGCAGTCAGCCCTGGAATACGTGATTTCTCGATTGAGAAAAATGGGTTACTTACAAGAGTAATGTCGGCACCGTGTGGGTGAGCATGATGTATTTTGTTATTTTCATGCTCACCCGACAGTAATTGGCGCATAGCTTATTCGCTATGGAGTTACCAAATTTTCCAGCCGTGAATATTAAAGAAAGTAATCATTGAGCGTGAAAATAGCTTAATATGCGCCCAGCCTTTTCGCGCCGCATGGCCACCGTAATGCACGACTTTGACATCAGGGACATAGGCTATTCTGGTAATTTTTGCCGTACGGATGCTGAGATCGAAATCTTCGAAATAAAGAAAGAATTTAGGATTGAATCCGGATAATTCTTTCAGTACGCTGTAGCGGAAAAACATAAAGCAGCCACTCACGATAGGCGGATCGAAATAAACATCGTGAGGCGTTAGCGTATCAGCCATTTCATAGCGTCGAAGATAACTTTTGAAAAAACGCTTTCCTTTAACCGAGGCAAAGAAACGCAATAAATATACAAATACAGAAGGGTATCGCTTACACAAATATTGTGTTTCCCCGCTCCCCCAGGTTGCATACGGCGTAATTAAGCCACATTCAGGGTGAACATCCATGAAGGAGAATGCATTCTCTAATGCATTTTTATCCATCTCTAAATCGGGGTTTAAAATAAGGGTGTATTTTGACTTAATAGCTAAGCTTAAATTGTGTGACACTCCAAAGCCAGGATTGTCTGGTCGTGATATGTAATTTCCGGGAATAACGTCAAGGAACTCTTTAATTAGCGAAGTGACTGCAGGATCAGTAGTTGGCGAGTTATCAACAACCAATAAATAACAGTCGCGTGCTTTAAAAACGTTTGTCTCAACAAGTGCGGCAAGGGTTTTTCTTAAATCTACAAGATTCGGTTTGAAAATTACTAATGAGATTGTAAGAAATTTTTCATCTTCAATAGCCGGTAAAGACATGAGAGAATCGTCCACTCCATCTTGGGATGTCGTTTGGTTTTTTAGGTGAAGGAAAAACTAGCGTGTTGTCAGGTATAGTAATGCCTAGCGTTGTGTCAGAATTGTAGGCTTCTTCTTTGTGATGCCATAGCATCTCGCCAAATGGAGTCGATAGGATGGCTTTTCCTGCCAACCTGTATTCGTAGAACTTAACAGGATCGACATATTTAGTAATGTCGTTCTGCAAAAATGGAATAATCACATAATCAAATGTGGATATCTTTTTCATTACCTGGGGGTGTGGGATAGGGGGTTCCAGGATGATATTTTGAGGTAAGCTTTCCGGAATTCCGGTTTTTCTAGGCCCTACGAGGTTTATGATTGCTTCCGGATTTTTAGTGGCCAACTCGAACACCCACTTCCAGTCAAACCAGCTTGCGATTGTGCCGATATAGCCAAATGTGATTTTTTCATGCGATGCTTTCGGGATATGAATTTTTTGCATGTCATCTGAACACGCATTCAACACCAACTCAGTTTTGCTGGGGGCGATAGACGAAAATTTCTCAATTAAGGCATGACTTGAACAGAATATGCGGTCAACTTGTCGGGCGATTTCTTTTTCAAGATTAGCCGTGTTTTTCTTTGATAGGCCAGAATAAAACGAAGGGAAATCATCCATGGCGTCATACCACACTTGCCGCCATTTAAATTGCTTGATAAGCATGTTGGCCAGCAGACAGGGTTTGCCGATAACCAGAGTGGTATCTTCAGATATAAAATTCTTTATATCGTCAATGATTTTCTTTATTTTCCCTTGGTTGAGCAGCTTAAACAACGCAGGTATCGGCTCCACGGGGGCTACAAAACCCAACCGAGCCAGTTGCAGACCCTCTATCAAATCCAATCCTGCAGGTTCAGGGGCATGGCGGCCGGGGGTCAGATCGGCGAGGGTGGGAAAACGACTAGGATAAGGCTCAATCCACAAAAGTTCCTGGGTGGCATGGGTCAGCGCATATTTGGCGAAAAAATGAGGGCGCTGACTTATGCTCAACCAGGGAACAGCTGAAAGATAGACGATTTTCATTGGCATTGTTCAGTAAAGAAATTGCGGACGATACGGACGATACGCTGGCTGGACTCACCATCACCGTAAGGAGAGCTTCCTTTTGCCATTTCTTGATAGGCCTGAGGGCTATCAAGCAGCAAAGACGCTTCTCTTACGATGTCCGCTTGTTCCGTTCCGATTAATTTCACCACGCCTTCCGAGACGGCTTCTGGGCGCTCGGTATCACGACGTAAGACCAAGACGGGTTTGCCCAAGGCCGGAGCTTCTTCTTGCACGCCGCCAGAGTCGGAAAGAATCAGGTAGGCATTCTTCATGGCGGCAACGAAAGGGCCATAGTCAAATGGGCTGACCAGCTTAATTCTTTCGTGGTCTTTTAACAGACGATCCGTGACTTCGCGCACGTTTGGGTTGGGGTGAACGGGGAAAAGAATATAGATATCACTATACTTTTCAATAAGTTCAAGAGCTGCGTTGCAGATATTGACAATAGGTTGGCCGAAGTTCTCTCTGCGATGAGAAGTGATAAGAAGCATCCGGGCGTCTTGGGGAATATCGACGCCGATATCAAACGTCTTTTGTGCGGTCGTCAGCAAGGCATCAATCACGGTGTTTCCCGTAACGTGAATATGCTCTGCAGGAATGCCTTCGCGCAAGAGGTTGCTTTTAGATACTTCAGTCGGAGCAAAATGCAAGCGTGCTAAATGTCCGGCAAGAATACGGTTTGCTTCTTCAGGAAAAGGTGAATAGAGGTCGTGTGTACGCAGCCCCGCCTCGAGATGAGCGAAAGGCACTTTCTTGTAGAAACAGGCCAGTGACGTCACGAAGACGGTCGTCGTATCGCCTTGTGCGATAACCAAATCCGGTGCTGCCTCTTCGAGAGTTCGGTCGATGCTGGTCATCAGGCGCGCGGTCAACTCTGGCAATGTTTGCCCAGGTGTCATGACATTAAGATCATAATCGGCTTCAATTTCGAAAAGTTGGAAAGCCTGATCCAACAGGTCTCGGTGTTGGGCCGTCGCCAATACGCAAACGTCGAATTCACCGGAGGCATGAAGTGCCTTGATCACCGGCGCCATTTTTATCGCTTCCGGACGAGTACCCACAACGCACATAATTTTCTTTAACATGGTTGTCTCAATAATTAATATCCCCATACTGACGATAAAAATCGGTATGGGGAGGTGGTAATCGAATAGCTATTCGGTTCTGCGTAGCAATTCGTCCCAATCGGTCATAAAGGCATGGGCGGAAAATTTTTCTTTCAGAGCGGCAAGTGATGCTTTAGATTGCGCATAATTGTCAGATATAGAGGCTATTTTTTCTGACAATTGGCGAGCATCATGCAACGAGTAAGTAAACTCATTTTCACGCGTGGCAACTAAATAGTTATGTGCTTCGATATTGGACAAAACAACGGGGACGTCTGCACAAATCGCTTCTGAAGCCGATAAGCCAAATGATTCTCCGGTTGATGGCGACACAAAAATCCCGTTGGCTTGAGAGATCGCCAACAGCAGCTTGTCCACATTCAAGAATGGAACTGGCGGCAAGCATACGGTGTCGCCTACTAGATTTCTGCTCTCCAGCTCGGCGTTGGTGTTGATTTCAGAAGACTGCGGGCCGCACAGAACTAGCATGTATTTTTCCGCGTGTCGTTCTTTTAAAATAACGAATGCGTCCAGTAATTCAGTCAGGTTCTTTAGCTTGTCCATCCGTCCCAGGAAGAGAATAGGTCTTCTCGACCATGTTGGCAGAGAGGGAATCGCATGCGGTTCTTGAGAGACATGATCCCAAGGAACGAAATTACGCAGCAATAACAATGGACAGGCACTTTTGTGCAATTCAGGCTCTAGCTGCTTCATAAAGAACGCGGATGGGCACAATATTGCCGAACAACTGTCCGGAATTTTATTCAAGTAAGCCCTGTTTTCTTTATAGGCTGTATGGCATTCCGCAAAGTATTTCAATTTGTGCGTATGGCAAAATGTCAGAGCCGCAGGGAAATCAATGCAAAAAATGAGGCTGTAATTTTGCGTTAATAAATAATCGAAGTTGATGATTTTGACATCGACATTTTTACAGTCCGAGAGTGCGGCGGTGATCGCCTTCGCCGCACCGGAATCATGAGTAAAAAGAAGGTCAATCTGATAGGTGCCTATATCGTTTAATAAACGGGCACGGGTGAGCATGACTTTCTCAACACCGCCATGCGTCGCCCAAGGATAGATAAATGCTATTTTACGAAGCATATAACTCCCTAATTCCTTTTCTTTTCAGGGTGTTCAACTCCATTTCTTCGAATCGGGCTGCCCAAGTGGTTTCTTGCAAGAAGGTTTCCAACTCGTCAGAGTGGCGCTCGCTATTGATTGTTTTCTCAAACAGATCGACAACGTCGCTGCCGTCAGAGAAATAGGTCATCGGATAGCGTTTAATATGCTCAATGCCGGTCACTAGAGTTGGTAAGCCAAAATAGAGGTACTCATAAATTTTGATCGGATCTACCGCTTGAGCCAGCTCGCCACTTTTGAATGGAATTAGGCCGATCGACCATTCTTTGACATATTGATGAAGGTCTTTTGGCATTACTTTGCCCACCAGTGTGATGTTAGCAATATTTTTCGCTTTATTGACCACCCACTCAGGCTCACCGTAACCAATGATCTCGAAGTGATATTGTGGGAATTGTTCAGCTAATTTAAATACGATATCCCAGTCGAACCACGAGTCCGTTAGATGGCCGAAATAGCCCACTTTGTTGCCGTTGTCTTTCGCTATATTACGTGTATCGCCCAAGACCTTCTCGGAATAGCCATTACCGACTACTTCAATATCACTGCGAAGATAAGCAAATTTGTCACGCAGTGATGGAGCAACGCCACAGACGTAATCGCTTTGTAGAATGAGGGTTTCTTCAATCTCTTTCTGGTACCAAGGAGCTTGTCCGACCTTATGGAAGCATTCCCATTCATCCATAATGTCATAGATGATGTTGCAGCCTTGCGCTCTAAACTCATAGAGCGGAGTGAGGAAGACTTTCGCCGGCATCGTGATGACAAAGAACGCGGTTTTGTCATGCAGATGACACTGACGGGTGTATTTCACAAAATCATACAGCGGAACCTGATAGACATTGTTCCAGACTTGCGAACAACCTTTCGACAACGTTTCCTGTGGCGTCCATTGCCAGGCGATAAAGATAACCTGATAGCCTTTTTCCGAGAAATATTTTGCCGCGTTGATTGGCCGTTGGTTCACCAGCTCATCGAATTCGAAGCTGCATGGAATGAAGACGACTTTCTCTGATTGGTTTACCGCTGCGACCCAGTCTGGAATGTCTTCAGGGGCAGAGGTATCCGTCATCGCGCTATTGCAAGCGTGCTCGAAGTGTTTTTGAACGTAACGGTGCCGCTGGGTCTGTAGTTTTAGCCTGACAGACTCAGGCAGTCTCCAATAAAGAGTTTTGGCCAGTTCATAGCGTTTGTCCGCTCTGGTCAGTGATTGAACGGCAACCTGAACCAAATATCGAAGTTTTTGCCCTGCACTCGGTGCAACCGCGTGAGGCAAAGTTCTGAAATAGTCTTCTTGTTTTGCCGCTACCGATGTCAGGAGTTGTACTAACGATTTAACGTCATTCTGCAAAGAGAGATTCTGTTCTTCCAACGCAGCTAACTTGGCGATGACATCATTCCCTGAACTTGCTGCATTAGCATTAACAGGGGTGTCCAGGGGAGCCTGGCTCGCTTTATCTTCCATTTTGACGGTCTCTTTCACGCTATCATCATGAGCGTTGATCTTGATACTGTTGGCGATCAGTTGGTTTGCTAGCGTTTTAAATATAGCGACAGTAAAGGCATTCGCGATCAAAAAACTTTCGTTTTCCTGTGATGATGGTGCCTTACACAGCTGCTGGTAGAGTTGCAGCGAATCACCGTTGTCGTATCGCTCTTTGTCCGGGAGAACCATATTCTCGAGGATTTGGCTCCAACGGCCATCGCTCTGGTATTCAATAAGCAAGTCTGGGGGCAGGGGACGAGCGGCGGCAAATTGCTCTTGAAGCACATCTTCTTCGGCATTGGCCAGATTTCTGCCTGAGAAATTACAGTAAGCGGCATGTTTAAAGGTTTCATCGTCCAGAATGCCTTTAATGCCGTCGTAGCCAACCAGACACACCGGAAGCTGGCTAATGCCGGCTTCCAGTACTCCGCGGCCCATGCCGGCAAACCCCGCGTATTGCGGCATGACGGAAGGGATGTCACTGACAACGCCTTTGAAACCAACCCATTCGTTGAAGTTATTATCGCTAACGTAGGTTTTTATAGTGTCTTCATCACTACCGGTACCGTAAATATCAATACCATGAATCATTTGGCAGCGGCTGGCGAAGTCAATGAACTTCATAATCCCTGCGGATTTATCCTCATCCAGCCTGCTGGCGATAAGCCATCTTTTCTCAACAGTCTCATCCGTGATAGCGGGATGCGTTTGGGCGGTGTCTATCAGGTTAGGAACGATCATCACCGAGGGGTGGTCTATGATCTCCGCCAATTGATCCGCCGTTTCCTGCGAAACGCAAAATATGGTATGTAGCGTTTTGAGAAAATAAATGGCCAACGTCTGATTATAAATATTCCGAGTAAAATGCTGCAGCGACAGAGGGCCGTGCAATGTTAATAGCGACGGTATTTTTTCGCAGTCTGCGGCGATAACGGCAGGGAAAATGCAGTCAAAAGGATGCACATGAATGACATCGATGCCTTTTTCTTTGATAACCTGTCGTATCAGGTCTACGCCTTGAACGAGTTGTTCGATAGAGCCGTTGCTTAAATGAATATTTTCATGGCACGAGCTCAGCCCGTCAGGGAGTAATGACGGGTCTGCGACAACGGCGTACATAAGATGAACCTGGTAACCGTGGGCGACCAGATCCTTTACCTGAGTGTTGATATAGGTTTCCAACCCACCGATTGAGTAATACTGAGTTATGATAAGTATTGATTTATTCATGCTCTCCTGACCACTTTTCGAGTGATAAAGAAACAGGCAATGCGGCAATACCTGACATTGTCGTGCGAGGCTCTATAACCTTAAGGACGATCACGTCGGTTTTCTTATCAAGATAGGACATATCGGCGTGGCTGATGGCGTTGGCGATAGCGAGTGAAATAAAATAGCTGCCTTCGCACAGTGCCAGGTCAAGTTCAAACGTTGCCCTAAGAACATCTCCGCCTTTGGCGTTATGCATATTCTTCTTATGGTATAAGGTGCTGGTGCCAAATACCGTAATACCTTCAACGGTCTTAATGACCAAGCCGGCTTGCAGCTCTTCTATCGGCCCAAATACGCTGATATCGAAGCTGATGATGGCTTTTTCACCTACGCGGAATAGATCGCAAGGCTGATCGTGGGCATCTTTGATGATCCAACTTTCAATGAGGGCACCGCTGGTCAGTTCGCTTTCAGCTTGTATCTCGGCTTGTTCCGCGATGGAGGCCTCATGGGCGGCGACGCCGTCCTGGCTTTCTTTCTGGGGCGCGTTGATGGACTGATTGGTGTTTTTAGCAATGTTGTTCAGATAGCGCAGGTAAGTTTTTTCATCTGAGTACAGCAGGGCATGGTATTGGTCGATGATTTCTTTGGCACTGCCAATGGCTTCTACCCGGCCTTTTCGCAACAAAATGGCTCGCTGGCAAAACTTCTCCACGGTCGACGTGGAATGCGTCACCAGGATGATTGAACACCCTTGCGCGCGCAGCGATTCGATATAATCGAAGCATTTGCGTTGGAATTTCTCATCACCGACCGACAGCGCTTCGTCTACGATGAGCACTTCGGGCTTAATGCAAGCCTGAACGGCGAAGGCCAAACGCACATACATCCCGCTGGAGTAGGTTTTGACCGGCTGATCGATATGTTCGCCTATGTCGGCAAAGGCTTCGATCTCAGGGAATTTCTGTTCCATTTCACTGTGCGTCATACCAAGAATGATGCCGCTCAGATAAACGTTTTCACGGCCGGTAAACTCAGGATTGAAGCCAGCGCCGAGTTCCAGCAGCGCAGCCAGTTTGCCATTGACCTCAACGCTGCCCGAGGTGGCTGTCAAGGTGCCGGCAATAATTTGCAGCAGGGTACTTTTGCCTTCGCCATTACGGCCCAAAATGCCAAGCGTTTCACCGCGCTTAACGTCAAAAGAAACGCCGTTTAGCGCCCAGAACTCTTTGAAGAATGTACGGCGGCCTAAAGAAAGCATTTGGTACAAACGATGCTTAGGATTTGCATACATTTCAAAGCGTTTCGAAATATTTTTGACTGAAATTGCGAATTCAGATGACATCAGCAAACCCTTTACGCGTGAACATAAACCAACCATAACCTAACAGCATGATGACGAAAGAGATGAGGGTGTAAATGCCCCAGCTCCCCCAGGCGATATTTTTGCCCAGCATCATGCAATCCCTCGCTTGCTCAATGACATAAGTCAATGGACTGAGTTGCATGAAGATGTGATATGCGTCAGGCAACATGGAGATCGGATAGAAGATCGGCGAAAGATACATCAGAATCATGGTAAGCACGCCAATAACCTGAGCGATATCTTTCAAGTAAACGCCAAGCGAAGAAAGGAACCAGGATACGCCCAGAACCATCATAAGGAACGGTGCGATGATGACGGGTAGCCATAGAATGTGCCACGTAGGGATCCCTACGATAGCGACATAGAACAGCAACCAAACGACGAAGTTAATCACCATTTGGAATAAAGCTGTGCAGAGTGAAACAATGGGGAGTGTTTCAACCGGGAAGACAACCTTTTTGACGTAGTTGACGTTACTGACGATCAAATAGGGAGCGCGGTTAATGCATTCAGAAAAAAGCCCGAAGAAAATCAAACCGATGAATAATGCTAACGCAAATTCTCCTTTGGAATCGACTCCAGCACTCCAGCGAATTTTGAATACAACGCTGAAAACGAAGGTATAAATCACCATCATCAATACTGGGTTAATAAACGACCAAAGAAGCCCGATAAATGACCCTTTGTATTTACTGCCGATTTCCCGTTTAGAAAGTGAAATAACAAGATTCTTATTGGTGGCAAGTGTATGAAGACACCGATAAAAAGTCTTAACAAGAATAGAGAAAATATTCATTTAACACCTAGGCTATTGATTAACTTTTTTGACGTCATGGTTTAACTTTCTTCGCAATATAATCATGTAGAACGGATGCGTTATTGATATGACGGAGGGTGTGAAAATAGCTATAGGGCTAAACACACGTTTCCGTAAGCACTCCATGGAAAATACGCCAACATTTTCTCTCGGAGATTTTCACATCGTAAACAGAATCTGTTTCATTCCCGCGCAACCTGCATGGTATTACCGCGGGCTATTGTCCAGCGTGTTTCTATCTTACTGTAATGCCGGGGAACACATTAGTGATATATAAGGTTTTCTTCTGTTTTTCGATGCGTTCACTTCGGCAAAAAAACACCGCATTTCTCGATGAAACAGAAGTGAACACTGAATTCCCTGCATACAGATTGCCTGATTTTTAGGCTGGACATTGCTCTGCATAAGCGTTTTCAGCCTAAAAAAGCACGCTACCGCCCTTGGTAAGCGAGAACCAATAGAGGGTGGGGTTGTCAGTTTTCATTTATATGCTGAAACTATTTTCAGCAAAAATAGGCTAGAAAACCTTTATTATCCTACCACCAAATCACTTGTAATGCCTCTGGATTTTCAGGGTTTCAGTCTGTTCCTAGTAACCAGTGGTGACATATTCAAATGAGATATGTGCAATTGCTAGGAATTGTAGGATTACAGGCCAAAATGCAAGCGTGGCGCGTCATTGGATGGTTTCTTTCGAGGGTGTGGAGCAGGTTCGGCGATGCGGTATCCTCATCTTGGTCCACATATTCTGGTTGATTTTTAACCGTTGACATGATGCGGCAGACCGCACATCCGAACCTTTTCTTTTCTGCAATGTTACCGGTAATGTAGCAATGAGCTCAGGGCGTATACAGAACTGCCAACTGTGCGTGATTTTGTAAAGATTGTTATGGCTGCGATAGGTACATGCTTAGGAATAATCATGTACAATAAAGCAATGCATCCCTACTATGTTGTATAACTATATGATTACAATGTAGTAATTATCTCAGACAGGAGTTCCTAAATGTCCAAGCAACAAATCGGCGTTGTCGGCATGGCGGTAATGGGCCGCAACCTCGCGCTGAACATCGAGAGCCGTGGTTACACCGTTTCCATTTTCAACCGTTCTGGCGACAAGACTGACGAAGTGATCGCTGAGAACCCGGGCAAAAACCTGGCGCCGTATTACACCGTTGAAGAGTTTGTCGAATCGCTGGAAAAACCGCGCCGCATCCTGCTGATGGTGAAAGCGGGCGAAGCGACGGATAAAACCATTGCCTCGCTGACTCCGCACCTGGACAAGGGCGATATCCTGATCGATGGCGGCAACACCTACTATCAGGACACCATCCGTCGTAACCGCGAACTGTCCGACCAGGGCTTCAATTTCATCGGCACCGGCGTTTCCGGCGGTGAAGAGGGCGCGCTGAAAGGGCCTTCCATCATGCCTGGCGGCCAGAAAGAAGCTTACGAGCTGGTGGCGCCGATCCTGGAGAAAATCGCTGCGGTTGCGGAAGGCGAGCCTTGCGTGACTTATATCGGCGCTGACGGTGCCGGCCACTATGTGAAGATGGTGCACAACGGCATCGAATACGGCGACATGCAGCTGATTGCCGAAGCCTATTCTCTGCTGAAGCAGGCGCTGAACCTGAGCAACGAGCAGCTGGCCGAAACCTTCGCCGAGTGGAACAAGGGTGAGCTGAACAGCTACCTGATCGACATCACCAAAGACATCTTCACCAAGAAAGACGAAGAGGGTAAATACCTGGTCGATGTGATCCTGGACGAAGCCGCCAACAAAGGCACCGGCAAGTGGACCAGCCAGAGCTCGCTGGATCTGGGCGAACCGCTGTCGCTGATCACCGAATCGGTGTTCGCACGCTACCTGTCCTCGCTGAAAGATCAGCGCGTTGCCGCGTCTAAAGTGCTGACCGGGCCGAAAGTGGCACCGTTCACCGGCGACAAAGCCGAGTTCATCGAGAAAGTGCGTCGCGCGCTGTATTTGGGCAAGATCGTATCCTACGCGCAGGGCTTCTCTCAGCTGAAAGCCGCGTCCAAAGAAAACAACTGGGATCTGCACTACGGCGAAATCGCCAAGATCTTCCGCGCCGGCTGTATCATCCGTGCCCAGTTCCTGCAGAAGATCACCGACGCTTACGCAGCGGATGCCGATATCGCCAACCTGCTGCTGGCGCCATACTTCAAGCAAATCGCCGACGAGTACCAGCAGGCGCTGCGCGACGTGGTGGCCTATGCCGTGCAGAACGGTATCCCTACGCCAACCTTCTCCGCCGCGATCGCTTACTATGACAGCTACCGTTCAGCGGTGCTGCCGGCTAACCTGATCCAGGCGCAGCGCGACTATTTCGGTGCGCACACCTACAAACGCATCGACAAGGAAGGCGTGTTCCATACCGAATGGATGGAATAAGCCCACTCGTTGAGCGATAAAAAAAGCCGCCGAGGTTAACGCCCGGCGGCTTTTTTATTGCGCGTGATTTAATGTCACGCTTTTTTCTGATGCCGCTCGCGCAGCCGGCCGATCACCGCGCTCAGATCCAAATCCTGGTCCTGCAGCAGCACCAGCAAGTGATAGATCAGATCCGAGGCCTCGTTGGTCAGCTCTTCGCGATCGTTGACCGTGGCGGCCAGCGCGGTTTCCACGCCTTCTTCCCCGACCTTCTGCGCGATGCGTTTGGTGCCGCTGGCGTACAGGCTGGCGGTGTATGAGCTGTCCGGGCTGGCATGCTTGCGCTCCGCCAACAGCTGTTCCAGCTGATAGAGGAACGTCCAGTCGCTGGCGGCCGGATGGAAGCAGCTGCTGTTGCCCAGGTGGCAGGTCGGGCCGATCGGGTTGGCCAATACCAGCAGCGTGTCGTTATCGCAGTCCGGCGTGATGCTGACCACCTTGAGGAAGTGGCCGGAACTTTCGCCTTTGGTCCACAGGCGCTGCTTGGTGCGCGAAAAGAAGGTGACATTGCCGCTCTGCTCGGTGGTCGCCAGCGCTTCCGGCGTCATGTAACCCAGCATCAGCACTTCGCCGGAAACGGCGTGTTGCACGATGGCCGGCATCAGGCCGTCGGTTTTCTCCCAGTCCAGCTGGTTTCTCTGTTGTTCTGTCAGCACACGCGAATCTCCACGCCTTGTTCGACCAGGAACCTTTTCAGTTCGCCGATATTGATGATTTGTTTGTGGAACACCGATGCCGCCAGCGCGCCGTCGACGTCCGCATCGCGGAACGCTTCCAGGAAGTGCTCCATCGTGCCCGCGCCGCCGGAGGCGATCAGCGGCACTTTGCAGACCTCGCGCACCCGACGCAGCTGCTGCAGATCGTAACCGTTGCGCACGCCGTCCTGGTTCATCATGTTCAGCACGATCTCACCGGCGCCGCGGCGCTGCACTTCCTGCACCCAGTCGAGGGTTTCCCACTGGGTGACGCGGGTGCGGCTCTCGTCGCCGGTATATTGATTGACGTGATACTTGCCGGTTTCACTGTCGAACCAGGTATCGATGCCCACCACGATGCACTGCACGCCAAAGCGATCCGCCAGGCGGCTAATCAGATCGGGATCGGCCAGCGCCGGTGAGTTGATGGAGATTTTGTCGGCGCCGAAAGACAGGATCTGGCTGGCGTCCTCGGCGCTTTTAATGCCGCCGGCGACGCAGAACGGAATATCAATCACCTCCGCCACGCGCGACACCCAGCTTTTGTCCACCACCCGGCCGTCGCTCGATGCGGTGATATCGTAAAACACCAGCTCGTCCGCGCCTTCTTGCGCATAGCGCTGCGCCAGCGGCACGATGTCGCCGATGATTTCGTGGTTGCGGAACTGCACGCCTTTCACCACTTGCCCGTCTTTAACATCCAGACACGGGATTATCCGTTTTGCCAGCATGCAATCGCCTCCTCAACGCTAAATTTACCTTCCAGCAGGGCGCGCCCGACGATCACGCCGGCAACGCCGCTGCCGCGCAACTGGGCGATGTCGTCCATATTGCCGATGCCGCCTGAGGCCTGGAAGGCCACTTGCGGATAGCGGCGGCTGATCGCCTGATACAGTGCCACGTTGGAACCGGCCAGCGTGCCGTCGCGCGAAATGTCGGTGCACAGCACGTGTTTCAGCCCGTAGGGCAGGAACTGCTCTACCACCTGTTCAAGCGTGGCGTCGGAATCCTCCTGCCAGCCGCTGATGGCCACTCGCTTCACGCCCTGCGCGTCGATGCGCACATCCAACGCCAGTACCAGCGCGTCGGCGCCATAGCGTTCGAACCAGCTTTGCACCAGCTGCGGCTGTTTCACCGCGGTGGAGCCGATCACCACGCGCGTGGCGCCGGCCTCCAGCAGGGCGCTGACGTCTTGCTCGTTGCGGATGCCGCCGCCGACCTGCACCGGCACGTTAACCCCCGCCAGCAGCTTGCGCAGCAGCGGGATCTGGCGCGCGGCCGGATCTTTGGCGCCGGTCAGATCGACCAGGTGCAGCACCTGGGCGCCCTGTTGTTGATAGTCCTGCAGGCGCAGCAGCGGATCGTTGCCGTAGTCGCGCTGTTGGCCGTAATCGCCCTGATGCAAACGCACCACGTTGCCGTCGATCAAATCCAAAGCCGGAATAATCATGCTGCCTACATCTCCAGAAAGTTTTTCAACAGTTGCGCGCCGGCCGCTCCAGATCGTTCTGGATGAAACTGTACGCCGAAGAAGTTGTCTTTTTGCACGGCGGCGGTGAAGGGCTCGCCGTAGTTCGCCTGAGCGATGGTGCTGGGGCATATCGGCATCGCATAGCTGTGAACGAAATAGAAGTAGGCGCCGTCATCGATGCCGCGGAACAGATGGTGGCCCGCCTGCGCGGATACCTGGTTCCAACCCATATGCGGCAGCGGCAGGCCGAAGTCGGTCATCTGCTTTACCGGCGTATCGATGAGGCCGAGCGTCGTTATGCCGCCGTTCTCTTCGCTGCTGGCCGCCAGCAGCTGCATGCCGAGGCAGATGCCCAGCACCGGCTGAGTGCAGGCCCTGATCAGTTCGATCAGATCGCGTTCGCGCAGCTGATCCATCGCCGCCTGCGCGGTGCCGACGCCCGGCAGGAACAGCTTGTCGGCGCGCAGCACGATCTCCGGATCGCGGCTCACTTCCGGCTGATAGCCCAGGCGCCGCACCGCATAGGTGACGGAGGCCAGGTTGGCGCAGCCGGTATCCAAAATCACCACGTTCATCACAGCACTCCTTTCGAGCTCGGCAGGGTATTGCCCTCGACGCGGATCGCCTGGCGCAGCGTGCGGCCAAACACTTTGAACAGGCTTTCGACCCGGTGGTGGTCGTTTTTGCCTTTGGTCTTCAGGTGCAGCGTGCAACCCATGGTGTAGGAGAGCGAGCGGAAGAAGTGCTCGACCATTTCGGTGCTGAGATCGCCGACGCGCTGATAGTTGAACTCGGCCTTGTACTCCAGGTGCGGGCGGCCGGAGATATCCAGCGCGCAGCGCGCCAGACACTCGTCCATCGGCAGCACGAAGCCGAAGCGGGCAATGCCGCGCTTGTCGCCCAGCGCCTTGTTCAACGCTTCGCCCAGCGCCAGGCCGGTGTCCTCTACGGTGTGGTGATCGTCGATATACAGGTCGCCTTTGACGTCGATCTCCATGCGGAAGCCGCCGTGGGTGGCGATCTGATCCAGCATGTGGTCGAAGAAGCCGACGCCGGTTTTGATTTTGCTGCCGCCTTCGCGATCCAGCCAGACGTTGACATCGATCTGCGTCTCTTTGGTCACGCGGTTAACCCGCGCATGGCGGTCGCGCAGGGTCAGCTGGCGCACGATCTCTTTCCAGCCCAGCACGCCGCGCTGGTAGCGCAGCCCCTGAATGCCCATGTTTTCTGCCAGCTGCACGTCGGTCGGCCGATCGCCGATCACGTAGCTGTGGGCGGTATCGAGCACGCCGGGTTCGAGATAACCCTTCACCAGCGCGGTCTTCGGCTTGCGGCAGTCGCAGTTGTCCGCCGGCAGGTGCGGGCAGATCAACACGTCGGCGAACTGAATGCCCTGCGAGCTGAGGATCTGCATCATCAGGTTGTGCGGCGGATCGAAGGTTTCCTGCGGGAAACTGGCGGTGCCGAGCCCATCCTGATTGGTGATCATCACCAGCTGATACCCCGCCTGTTGCAGCGCCAGCAGGGAAGGGATCACGTCTGGCTCGAGCGCCAGCTTGTCCAGGCGGTCAACCTGGAAATCTTCCGGTGGCTCGGCGATCAGCGTGCCGTCACGATCGATAAAGAGGATTTTTTGGCTCACATTGGCTCCTGGCGAGTCTGGTTGGCACCGGGTAGGGTGGACAAGGCGTCCACCACGCGTTGACATTCGTCGCGGGTGCCTATGGTGATGCGCAGGCAGCCGGACAACCCGGGCTGTTTGTTTTGGTCTCGTAAGATAATGCCCTGATCCCACAAGCTTTTAAACACATTACTTGAGGCGGTGAAGCGGGCCAGCAGGTAATTGCTGTCGCTGGCGAAAACCTGCTCGACGCAGGCGCATTTCTCCAGCTGTTGCTGCAGCCAGCTGCGGGTAGCGGCGATGTCGGTGACGCGCTGGCGCATGGTGCGGATACCTTCTTCGCTCAGCGCCTGCGCGGCGATATCCGCCACCGGTGTCGAGAGCGGGTAAGGCGCGATCACCTTCAGCAGCAGGGCGATCAGATCTTCGTTGGCGAGCGTAAAGCCGCAGCGCAGGCCGGCCAGCGCAAAGGCCTTCGACAGCGTGCGCAGAATAGCCAGGTGTGGATAGTCGCTCAGCCACCCGGCCACCGAGGCCTGCGGGCAAAACTCGATATAGGCTTCGTCCACCGCGACGATCGCTCTGCCTTTGGCCATCTCCAGCAGGCTGCGCAGAGAGTCCGGGTCAATCAGGTTACCGGTCGGGTTGTTCGGGCTGCAGACGTAGATCAGTTTCACGTTGTCCAGGCTGTCCGCGATGGCTGGCAGATCCAACTGCCAGTCCTCTTTGGCGGCCACGGTGCGGCGCTCCACGCCAAAGGTTTCGGCGCTGACGGCGTACATGCCGTAGGTCGGCGGGCAGAACAGAATGGCGTCTTTGCCCGGCTCGCAGAAGGCGCGGATCAGCAGCTCGATGCCTTCATCGGCGCCGCGGCTGACCAGCACCTGCTCTTTCTTGACCCCGGCATAGGCGGCGTAGCGTTCGATCACCTGCGCCGGCTGGCACTCCGGATAGCGGTTGAAGGTTTGCGCGGTCAGCTGGAATTCCGGGGCGATCGGGTATTCGTTGGCGTTCAGCCATACGTCGCCCTTGCCGCCGAGGCGGCGCGCCGATTGATAAGGGGTCAGCTCGCGAACGTTGGCGCGCGCCAGTTTTTCGATGCTCATGCTTGCTCCTTCAGGGCGGCGACGCGCAGGGTCACGGCGTTCTTGTGGGCGATCAGCTGCTCGGCGGCAGCCAGCGTCTCGATGGTGGCGGCCAGGTTGCTGAAGCCCTGCGGCGTCAGCTCCTGCACCGTCATGCGTTTTTGGAAATCGGCCAGCCCGAGGCTTGAGCAGGTGGCGGTGTAGCCGTAGGTCGGCAGCACGTGGTTGGTGCCGGAGGCGTAATCGCCGGCGGACTCCGGCGACCAGTCGCCGAGGAACACCGAACCGGCGCTGGTGATGCCGTCCACCAGATCGCGCGCATTGCGGGTCTGAATGATCAGGTGCTCCGGGCCGTAACGGTTGCTGATGGCCACGCACTCCGGCAGATCGCGCGCCACGATCAGGCGGCTGCTCGCCAGCGCCTGGCGGGCGGTGTCGGCGCGCGGCAGCTCGGCCAGCTGGCTTTCCACCGCGTCGGCCACCGCCTGCGCCATCGCCGCGTCCGGCGTCAGCAGGATCACCTGCGAATCCGGGCCGTGCTCGGCCTGCGACAGCAGATCGGAAGCGACAAATGCCGGGGTGGCGCCGGCGTCGGCGATCACCAGCACTTCTGAAGGACCGGCCGGCATGTCGATGGCCGCGCCGTCAAGGCGCTGGCTGACCTGCCGCTTGGCTTCGGTCACGAAGGCGTTGCCCGGCCCGAAGATCTTCGCCACGCGCGGCACGCTTTCGGTGCCGAACGCCAGGGCGGCGATCGCCTGCGCGCCCCCGACCTGAAACACTTCCTGCACGCCGCACAGCTGCGCCGCATACAGGATCTCATCGGCGATCGGCGGCGGCGAGCACAGCACTACCCGGCGGCAGCCGGCGATGCGCGCCGGCGTCGCCAGCATCAGCACGGTGGAGAACAGCGGCGCCGATCCGCCGGGAATATACAGTCCCACCGAGTCGATTGGGCGGGTCACCTGCTGGCAGCGCACGCCCGGTTGCGTTTCGACGTCCACCGGCGGCAGTCGCTGCGCGTTGTGGAAGGTTTCCACGTTGGCGACGGCCACCGCCATCGCCTGTTTGATGTCGTCGCCCAACCGCGCGGCGGCGGCGGCGATCTGCTCGGCGCTGACGCGCAGCGCCGAGACTTCCGCTTTGTCGAAACGGGCGCTGTAGTCGCGCAACGCCCGATCGCCGTTGGCCTTCACGTTGTCGAGGATCTCGTTCACCGTGCGGGTGATGCTGTCGGAAGCGGCGATCGCCGGACGCATCAGCAGCTCGGCCTGGCGTTCGGCGCTGCACGTCGCCCAATCGATCGGCGTGTTGAAGGTCGACATGGCGTTACTCCATCATCTTTTCAATCGGCAGCACCAGAATCGAGCTGGCGCCGAGCGCTTTCAGTTTTTCCATGGTTTCCCAGAACAGGGTTTCGCTGCTGACCATGTGCATCGCCACGCGGTTCTGCGCGCCGGCCAGCGGCAGAATGG
This sequence comes from Serratia ureilytica, assembly GCF_017309605.1. NCBI lineage: Bacteria > Pseudomonadati > Pseudomonadota > Gammaproteobacteria > Enterobacterales > Yersiniaceae > Serratia > Serratia ureilytica. The sequence goes on along the minus strand of NZ_CP071320.1, from coordinate 3,352,553 downwards.
TCGGGCGTTCGGCGCCCGGCAGCAGCGCGACGATCTCGTCCAGCTTCTCGCTCGGCGCGTGCAGCATGATGTATTTGGATTCGCGCGCCTGGATCACGCCCTGAATGCGGGTCATCAGGCGGTCAATCAGCTGCTGTTTGGCTTCAGGCATTTCGCCGTCGCGCTGGATCAGGCAAGCTTTGGAGCGGTAGATCACCTCCACTTCGCGCAGGCCGTTGGCCTCCAGCGTGGCGCCGGTAGAGACCAGATCGCAGATGGCGTCGGCCAGGCCGGCGCGCGGCGCCACTTCCACCGAGCCGTTCAGCAGGCAAGATTTGAAGCGCACGCCCTGTTTGTCGAGGTATTGCTTCAGCAGGTGCGGGTAAGAGGTGGCGATGCGGGCGTCCTGCAGGCTTTGTGGGCCGGCGTATTCGGCGTCGAGCGGGGTGGCCAGCGACAGGCGGCAGCCGCCGAAATCGAGGCGGCGCAGGGTGAAGTAGCGCGGGTCTTCACCCTGGGCGCGGCGGCTGAGCAGCTCTTCTTCCAGCACGTTCTCGCCGATGATGCCGAGATCGACCACGCCGTCCATCACCAGACCCGGAATGTCGTCGTCGCGCACGCGCAGGATATCGATCGGCATGTTTTCGGCGAAGGCGATCAGACGCTGCTGCTGCAGGTTAATCTTGATGCCGCAGCGCGCCAGCAATTCCTGGGATTCATCGCTCAGGCGGCCCGACTTCTGCATTGCGATCCGTAAACGTGTCTTGTCCAGCATGGTAACCTCTGTTTAATCTGTAATTTTATGAATTTATTGTAAAAACTATTCTTTTCTGTCTGTCCGGAGCCAAAAAAAAACCCTCGGAAGAAATCTTCCGAGGGCTCTCTCTTGCGTTCTGCGCGCCACTGGAAGATTAACAAACCGTCTTCCAGCACACATCGCCTGAAAGACTAGTCAGGGTGATGGTGATGATGGTGGTTGAACTGAACGCGTGTCATGGTGTTTTCTCTCAGCAAAAGTCGGTAAAAAACCGTATGGCAATTAAGCTAAACTATCCGCTGTCCGCCGTGCAACTCTTTTTTATCGTCATAAATTTAATTTATTGAAACAGGTTGAGTTATTAGCCACACACGGCTTTACCTAACCTTAAGCCGGTCAGATTGTATCGCCGCGCGCAGTGGCGTAGCCTTAGGGGCAGGGCGCTGCGATCTTCAGGAGAGGAAGAGGATGAAAAAGGTAGCCATTATTGGTCTGGGTTGGTTGGGCATGCCGCTGGCGTTGTCGCTGATGGGCCGCGGGTACGACGTGGTCGGCAGCAAAACCACGCCGGACGGCGTCGAGGCCGCGCGGATGAGCGGCATCGAATGTTATCAGTTGGAGCTGACGCCGGAATTGATCTGCGATCCGGACGATCTGGCGTCGTTGCTGCGCGTGGATGCGCTGGTGGTCACGCTGCCCGCGCGCCGCACCGTCGAAGGCAGCGAGAATTATTTCAATGCGGTGCGCATGCTGGTGGACAGCGCAATGGCTTTCGGCGTGCCGCGGGTGATCTTCACCAGTTCCACCTCGGTGTATGGCGAAACCGCCGGCACGCTGCGCGAAGAGTCGCCGCTGCGGCCGGTCTCGCCGTCCGGCCGGGTATTGGCCGAGCTGGAGCGCTGGCTGCACGAGCTGCCGAATACCTCGGTGGACATTCTGCGCCTGGCGGGGCTGGTGGGCGCCGATCGCCACCCAGGCCGCTTCCTGGCGGGAAAACTCGATGTGAAGGGGGGCTCGCAGGGGGTGAATCTGGTGCATCAGGACGACGTCATCGCCGCCATCCAACTGCTGCTCAAGCTGCCCAAGGGCGGCCACGTGTACAACCTGTGCGCGCCGCGTCATCCGGCCAAGCGCGATTTCTATCCGGCCCTGGCCGAGCAGTTGCACCTGGAGCCGCCGCAGTTTGCCGACGAAGCGGAACAGGATGAGCGGCTGGTGGACGGCAACCGCATCTGCAACGAGCTGGGTTTTGAATACCAGTATCCCGATCCGGCGCGCATGCCGGTCAGTTAACGTCCGTCAGGCCCCGCACATGCGGGGCTTTTTTTCGCCGGCGCGCGCCAAATCCTCCAACAGCGCGTTCAACGCCTCGTCGGGTTGGACGGGGCGGCTGACCAGGCTGAGCGTGGCGCGGTAAGAGAGTGCTGCGCCGCCCAACTGCCGCAGCAGCCCTTGCTCCACCCAGCGCGCCGCATAGTGGGTGGGCAGATAACCGAGACAGGTGCCGCTCAGCACCAGATGGGCGACGCTCTCCATGTGGTGGGCCACCGCGGCCAGATGCGGCGGGGCGATCGGGCACAGCTGGTGCGCCAGCAGGTAGCCGCGTTTGACCCAGCGCGCGTTTTCAATCTGCTCGCGCTCGGGTTCTTCCACCGCGAACAGCGGGTGATCCTCACTGCAATAGATCGCCTGCGTCTCCTCCAGCCACGGTTGATAACGCAACGCCTCCAACTGCTGGCCAAAGTAGCCGATGCCCAGATCGAGCTGCCGGTGCAGCAGCCCTTGTTCAATCTCGTTCGGTGAACAGATGCGGCACTGCAATTGCACGTCCTGGTGGCGCCGCTGAAAGTGCTTGATGGCCTGACTGAACGGGTTGCCCGGCAGTGAAACCAGGTTATCCACCAAACCAATTTGCAGATCGCCGGTCAGCAGGCCGTTCAGCGACTGGCTGACCCGGGTGAAGTCGCGGGCGGCGTTGAACAAGGAGCGGCAGGCGATCAGCATGCGTTCCCCTTTTGGCGTCAGCCGGAAGCCGGAGCGCCCGCGCTGGCACAGGCGAAAACCCAGTCGCGTTTCCAGCGAGGCCAGATGGGTGCTGATGGTGGATTGGTTCATCAGCAGCGTTTCCTGTGCGGCGCTGACGCCCTGGGCTTCCGCCACCGCGACGAACACCCGCAACAGCTTCAGATCGATATCGCTTAGGTTAGTGAGCATCGCCCCCTCCGCAGAACGTCGGCCGCTTAACCCATTTTTAACATCGAAGAAATAGGCGCGGCGCTGAAGATATGGCCTTTCTTATGGCATGAGATTGAAATAAAAATCAACGCTTCAATGGGTTAGTTACATCGTGTTTTTCGATGTTTACATGCAAAAGCGGGAATGGTAGCCGGTGCGGTCAACGGGGTAGTCTGCGAATGTTGCTTAAATGTTTCAATTTATCGCAAGCCCAAGACAAGGAAACGCCATGCTGAACCAACCCCAAAGCGGCAACGACATGCCGCGCTTTGCCGGTCTCCCCACCATGATGCGCCTGCCCGCCGCCGATCAGGCGCGTGGTCTGGACGCCGCCTTTGTCGGCATTCCTCTGGATATCGGCACCTCCAATCGCAGCGGCACCCGCTATGGCCCGCGCCAGATCCGCCAGGAGTCGGTGATGATCCGCCCCTACAACATGGGCACCGGCTCCGCCCCATTCGAACGGCTGCAGGTGGCCGATCTGGGGGACGTCGCCATTAACCCCTACAGCCTGGCGGACAGCGTACGGCGCATCGAGGCGGCTTACCGCGAGATCCTGGCGCACGGCTGCACGCCGTTGACGCTTGGTGGCGACCACACCCTGACGCTGCCGGTGCTGCGCGCCATCGCCCGCCGACATGGCCCGGTCGGGCTGATCCACGTCGATGCGCATTCCGACACCAACGAGGAGATGTTTGGTGAACAGCTGGCGCACGGCACCACCTTCCGCCGCGCGTTTGAGGAGGGGCTGCTGGCGCCGGAAAAAGTGGTGCAGATTGGTCTGCGCGGCAGCGGCTATGCGGCGGATGACTTCGATTGGTCACGGCGCCAGGGCTTTCGCGTGGTGCCGGCCGAAGCTTGCTGGCATCGGTCGCTGACGCCGCTGATGGCGGAGATCCGCGAGCAGATGGGCGATGCGCCGGTTTATCTCAGTTTCGATATCGACGGGCTGGATCCGGCCTTCGCGCCGGGCACCGGCACGCCGGAGGTCGGCGGACTGTCGGTTTGGCAAGGGCTGGAGATCGTGCGCGGCTGCCGTGGGCTGAACCTGATTGGCGGCGACGTGGTGGAGGTGTCGCCGCCTTACGATCGTTCCGGCAATACGGCGCTGCTGGCGGCCAATCTGCTGTTTGAAATGCTGTGCGTGCTGCCGGCCCGCTGAGGCCGTCGTACTGACCCTGCCGGCGGAGCGGTTGCGTCGGGCCCCCGATAACAATAACAACGGAGTGGAGGTACCCATGAATCTCGATCTGCTGGTTGTGGTGATTTACTTTCTGGTGATAGGCGCGGTGGGGTGGATGGGCATTCGCCGCGCCAACTCCAAAGAGGCGTATCTGGTGGCCGGGCGCAACCTGGGGCCGGGGCTGTATCTGGGCACGCTGTCGGCGGTGGTGCTCGGCGGCGCGTCGACCATCGGCAGCGTCAAGCTCGGCTACACCTACGGCATCTCCGGCGTCTGGCTGTGCGGCGCGCTCGGGCTGGGCATTGTGGTGCTGAGTCTGGTGCTGGCCAAACCGCTGCTCAAACTGAAACTGTATACCGTCAGCCAGGTGCTGTCGCGGCGGTATCACCCGGCGGCGCGGGTCACCAGCGGCGCGATCATGCTGGCGTATGACCTGATGGTGGCGGTGACCTCGATCATCGCCATCGGCAGCGTGATGCAGGTGATGTTCGGCCTGTCGTTCAGCGCGTCTATCCTGCTCGGCGGCGGGCTGGTGGTACTGTATTCGACGCTGGGGGGCATGTGGTCGCTGACGCTGACCGACATCATTCAGTTCATCATCATGACCGTCGGCATGATGCTGGTGCTGATGCCGATGAGCATCGTCAAGGCCGGCGGCTGGGAGGCGTTCACCAGCCTGCTGCCCGCCGGTTACTACCAGCTGTCGTCGATCGGGCTGGATACCATTCTGGTATTTTTCCTGATCTACTTCTTCGGCATTTTGATCGGTCAGGACATCTGGCAGCGGGTGTTCACCGCCCGCAGCGCCAATGTGGCGCGCTTCGCCGGGCTGGGGGCGGGCGTCTATTGCGTGCTGTATGGCGTTACCGGCGCGCTGATCGGCATGGCCGGCAAGATCGTGCTGCCGTCGCTCAGTAATACCGACGGCGCCTTCGCCGCCATCGCGCAGGCGGTGTTGCCGGTCGGCGTCAGCGGGCTGGTGGCCGCGGCGGCCCTGGCGGCGCTGATGTCCACCGCCAGCGCCTGCCTGCTGGCCTCTTCGACCATCGCACTGGAGGACGTGCTGCCGGCCATCCGGCGCAAACCTTCTGGCGGGCTGGCCGCCGGGCGCTTCACCACGCTTTTCATGGGCGCGGTCATGCTGGGGCTGGCGTTTGTGGTGCGCGACGTGTTGGCGGCGCTAACGCTGGCTTACAACCTGTTGGTGGGCGGCATGCTGATCCCGTTGGTGGGGGCTATCTTCTGGCCGCGCGCCACCAGCGCCGGCGCCATCGCCAGCATGCTGGCCGGCAGCCTGTGCGTGGTGGGGCTGATGATCTGGCACGGCATCGACGCCAACAGCCCGATCTACGGCGGTCTGCTGGGCGGCGGCGTCGCCTTCGTGCTGGGCAGCTTGCTGAGCCGCCCGGCGCCGCAGCTGCAGACCCAAACCGAGCGTTGAAACGACGAGGTGGGACATGAACAATCGCAATGTGGCGCCACGCCCAAAAATTGAAGTGCGCTCGATAGACTATGTGCCCCGTCACGAGCGGCATGGCAAGGTTTGGCATCAGGCGCCGTTTTGGTTCACCGGTAATTTCGTTTTGACGACGATGGTGGTCGGTTTCACCGGCCCGGCGTTGGGGTTGGGCGCGCTTTATTCAATGCTGGCCATTGTCGTCGGCGTGGGGTTCGGCACGTTCTTCATGGCGTGTCATGCCAATCAGGGGCCGCGCATGGGGCTGCCACAGATGATCCAGTCGCGGGCCCAATTCGGCCTGCGTGGCGCCATCGTTCCCTTTGCCGCCGTGGTGTTTGTTTACATCGGTTTCAACGTGTTCAACGTTATTCTCGCGACCGATGCGATCAACACGGTATTGCCGGGTCACCGTCCGCCTTGGTATGCGTTGCTGATCGCGGTGGCCGTGCTGTTGGCGATCGTCGGCCACGATATGCTGCATGCGGTGCAGCGCTGGCTGACCTATGTGATGATGGCGGTGTTCGGCGTGCTGACGGTCGGTGCCGTGCTGTCGCTGCGGATGGACGCCGTCGTCGGCGCCGGGCATTTTTCGTGGGCGGCTTTTTTGATTCAGCTGTCGGCGGCCGCCGGCTACCAGATCAGCTACGCGGTGTATGTCTCCGACTACTCGCGCTATTTGCCGCATGAAACGCCGTCTGCCAACGTGATCTTTTGGACTTATCTGGGGGCGGCCGGATCGGCGCTTTGGCTGATGTCGCTGGGCGCATTTCTGGCCTCAGCCCTACCGGCCCCCGATGCGATCGGCAGCGTACAGGCGGTGGGTAATGCCGTTTACCCGGGGTTTGGCACGCTGGCCGTGCTGATCGCGGTGCCCTCGCTGGTCGGCATCATGGCGGTCAACTGTTATGGCGCGATGCTGACCAGCCTCAGCGCGATTGACGCGTTCCGTAAAGTGACGCCAACGTTGAAATTACGCATGGCCGGCATCGGCGTCGTCGCTCTGACGGTGTTCGCGGTGGCGTTGGCTATCCCGGCGAGCTATCTCGCCAGCTTCAATACCTTCGTGCTGCTGATGCTGTATTTCCTGGTGCCCTGGACGGCGGTGAATCTGATGGACTTTTACGTGGTGCGCGGCGGACATTACGCGATAGGTGAAATCTTCAACCCGGTGGGGATCTACGGCCGTTGGGGCGACTCCGGTCTGACGGCCTACGCGATCGGCATGCTGGCGATGGTGCCGTTCATGACGTTGGGCTTTTACACCGGCCCCTTTGCTGTTTTACTGGGCGGCGCGGATATCGCTTTTCTGATCGGCTTGCTGGTGGCCGGGAGCGTTTATGTCGTCATGTGCCGAAAGCTCGATCTTGAAGCCGAACGGCCGGTGGCGTTGCGTTGCGAGGGATTATTGGAAGGAGAACGGGAGTGAAGGAAAAAATCAGCGTCGCATGCTGCCAGTTGGCGCTGCGGGTCGGGGAAGCGGAACATAATCGGGCGCTGTCCGCCCAGGCGATCCGCCGGGCAGCGCAGCGCGGCGCCAACGTCATCGTGTTGCCGGAGTTGGTGAACAGCGGCTACGTGCTGCGCGACAAGGCGGAGGCGCTGGCGTTGGCCGAGGCCGAAGACGGCCCTAGCCTCAGCCTGTGGTGTGCCCTGGCGAGTGAGCTGGATGTGGCGATCGTCGCCGGTTTTTGCGAGCGCCTGCCCGAGGGTGAGGTGGCCAACAGCGCGGCGTTGATCGATGCGCAGGGGGTGAGGGCGATTTATCGCAAAGCGCACCTGTGGCATGAAGAGAGTTTGATCTTTACCGCCGGCGATCGGCCGCCGCCGGTCGTCGAGACGCGTTTTGGCCGGTTGGCGGTGATGATCTGTTACGACCTCGAGTTTCCGGAGTGGGTGCGCTTGCCTGCGTTGGCCGGTGCTCAGCTGCTGTGCGCGCCGGTCAACTGGCCGCTGGCGCCGCGTCCGCAGGGCGAACGGCCGGCGGAGATGGTGAAGGCGCAGGCCAACGCCGCCGTCAATCGGCTGTTCATCGCGGTGTGCGATCGTTGCGAAACGGAGCGCGGCGTTGTGTGGATCGGCGGTTCGGTGATCGTCGACGCCGACGGCTATCCGTTGACGCAGAGCCTGACAGGCGAAGGCATGGTGCTGGCATCGATGGATATCGGCGCGGCTGATGACAAGCACATCGGCCGCCACAATCACGTGCATCGCGATCGGCGTCCGATGCTGTATTGAAGCAACGGGGGCGGCTGGTGATCCCAGCCGCCCCGCGATCGTTTTCGTCGGCGGGAAAAGCGCCGTTCTGGCGCTTACAGCCAGCCCGATTTCTTCAGTTTCTGATACAGGAAAATGCAGCCGACGGCGGTCACTCCCAGCGTGGCGTGATAGGCCCACGGGAACTTCAGTTCCGGCATGTCGGCGAAGTTCATCCCGTACAGGCTGAAGACCACCGTCGGGATGGCCAAGATTGCCCCCCAACCCGCCAGCCGTTTCACCACTTCGTTTTGTTTGACCGTCACCAGCGCCAGGTTGACGTGCATGGCGTTGGTTAGCATTTCGCGCATGTCGTCGATATTGCTGACCACCTGATGGGCGTGATCTTGCACGTCGCGCACGTAGGCGCGCAGCTCTTTCGGGATCACCTCTTCGTGCAGGCGGATCAGCTGGTTGCAAATTTCATCCATCGGCAGCGCGGCGTTGCGCAGCGCCAGCAGATGGCGGCGCAGGGTATAGACGTTCTCGATCGCCGCCTGATCGAACTCTGACTGAAACATGTTGGCTTCAATGTTCTCGATGGTGCTCTCGAAGCGCGCCACCACGCTGCGGTAGTTATCCACCACGAAGTCCAACACTGAATAGAGGGCGAAGCCCGGTCCGCGGCACATCTGCTTGTGGTTCTCTTCCGCCTTGGCGCGGATCGGCGCGTAACTGGGCGAAGCGCCGTGGCGCACCGTCACCAGAAAGTTTTTGCCGACGAAGAAGTGGGTCTCGCCATATTCGATTTCGTCGTGCTCGCCCCACTGCGCGGTTTTCACCACGATGAACAGCGAGTCGCCGTAGGTCTCCAGCTTCGGCCGCTGGTGCGCGCACAGCGCGTCTTCGATCGCCAAATCGTGCAGCCCGAACTCCTCCTGCACCTTGCGCATAAACGCCGGCTCCGGCTGCCTTAATCCCAGCCAGATGAAGGTGTCGGGCTGTTTGACCACCTCGCTGATATCGTCGATGGTCACTTCGCCCAGCCGTTGGCCGGCTTTGTACGCCACACAGTTCACCACCATGCTTTTGCTGTCCATCCGTCCATCCATTAATCAGTCAGCGTTTTGGTAAGTAAATAACACTCATGTTCTACCGGATACTCTTTCAGCGTCATTTGCAGCTGATAGCCGAGCTTTTCGTAGAACGGCCGCGCCTGAAAGCTGAAGGTGTCGAGGCGGGCGTAGCGGCAGCCGCGCGCCTGCGCCTCGTGCTCGGCGGCGCGCATCAGCCGACCGCCGAGGCCGCTGCCGCGCTGGGTATCCGCCACCCATAGCCACTCGACGCTCAGCCAGTTGCCCCAGGTTTCGGCGGTCAGCCCGCCGATCACCGCTCCGGCCTCGTCGCGCGCATAGACGCTGAGCGGCTTGCGGTGACGGGCGTCGATATGCGGCAGGTTGTAAGCGCGCAGGCCTTGCCTGATCGCATCGAGGGTTTGTTCGTCGATCGCGTCGGTAACGGTAATGTCCATGATTCCTCCTGGGTGATGCGTTAACTTAAGCACACTGCAGCCAAAAGGCAACCTGTTGAAATGTAATGCAAACGACCGCACCCGCTGAGTGGGCTACACTAAACGGGTCATTTCATCCTCAGGAGGACGCCATGCCCCGATTGACTTTGCTGGCCGGCTTGCTGCTGTGCAGCGGCCTGGCGCACGCCGCGCCGACGGTCAGCCAACTGCAGGACGGCCTGGAACACCCGTGGTCGCTGGCCTTCTTGCCGGCGGAACAAGGCCTGCTTATCACCGAACGGCCCGGCCGGCTGCGGCTGTGGCAGCAGGATAAAGGGCTGTCGCCGCCGATCGCCGGTGTGCCGCAGGTCTACGCCGAAGGGCAGGGCGGCCTGCTGGAGGTGCTGCCGGCGCCCGATTTCGCCGCCAGCCGCCGGGTGTATCTCAGCTTCGCCGAACCGGGCGAGGGCGGCAAAGCCGGCACGGCGGTCGGCTATGGCCGCCTGAGCGACGATGGCGCGCGGCTGGAAAACTTTAAGGTGATCTTCCGTCAGCAGCCCAAGCTGTCGGTCGGCAATCACTTCGGCGGCAAATTGGCGTTTGATCGGCAAGGCTACCTGTTTATCACGCTGGGCGAAAACAATCAGCGGCCGACGGCGCAAGAGACCGACAAATTGCAGGGCAAGCTGGTGCGGCTGACCGCCGAGGGCGCCGTGCCGCCGGACAACCCCTGGGTCGGCCAGGCAGGTAAACGCCCGGAGGTTTGGTCTTACGGCCATCGCAATCCGCAAGGGCTGGCGTTGAACCCGTGGAGCGGCGCAATCTGGGAGCATGAGCACGGCCCGCGCGGCGGCGATGAGCTCAACATCCCGCTGCCGGGTAAAAACTACGGCTGGCCGCTGGCCACCTACGGCATCAACTATTCCGGCCAGCCGATCCCCGAGGCGAAAGGGGAGCGGGTGCCCGGCACCGAACAACCGCTCCACTATTGGCGGGTTTCGCCCGGCCTCAGCGGCATGGCGTTCTATGATGGGCAGCGCTTCCCCGCCTGGCGGCACTCGCTGTTCATCGGCGCGCTGGCGCAAAAGGCACTGATTCGCCTGACGCTGAAGGGGGACAAGGTGGTGGCGGAAGAGCGGCTGCTGGGCGATCGCGGCGAACGCATCCGCGAGGTGCGCAGCGGGCCGGATGGCTACCTGTATCTGCTGACGGACGAACGGGACGGCAAGCTGCTGAAGGTCGGGGCGTCGTAACGCCCCGCACGCGTCAGGTGAGTGCGCTCATCACGCCGCGCTGGTAGGCCGGGCGTGCGCGCAGTTGCTGATACCAGCGCTCCATGTTCGGCCGCGGGCGGCGGGCGATCGGCATTTCGAACCAGGCGTAGGCGAAGCTGCCGAGCGGGATATCGCCGAAACCGAACGCGCCGCCGGAGAGGTAAGGCTGGTGCGCCAGCGTCTGTTCGATGACGTCGAAGTGTTTTTCCAGCGTGGCGATCGCCGTTTCGATTTTCGCCATGTCGCGCAGCTCCGGCGTGGTGCGTATCAGGCCCCAAAAGACGATGGTGAAGGCCGGGACAATCGTCGAGGTGGTCCAGTCCATCCATTTCTCGGCGGCGGCGCGCGCCTGCAGATCTTGCGGATAGAACGTCGCGTCGCCGAATTTCGCCGCCAGGTAGCGCACGATGGTGTTGGACTCCCACAGCACGAAGTCATCGTCCTGCAGCAGCGGCACCAGGCCGTTCGGGTTCAACGCGCGGTAACTCTCTTCGTTGACTTTGCCGAACGCCCCGCCGGCGTTGATGTGGGTGTAGTTGAGCCCCAATTCGGCGGCGCACCACAGCACCTTCCTGACGTTGTTCGAATTCTCACGACCCCAAATGGTCAGCATGGGATAACTCCGTTAGCGGATAATAAGGACCCTCTATACCTACGCCACAACGCGCTTTTTGTCACACCGCAGGGCACTTTTTGTCTGCCGCTCAGCGTTCCCAGCGGCACACTTCCCAGCCGCGCTCCGCCGCCAGCGCGCTCAGTTCGCTGTCGGGGTTGATCACCGTGGCGCTGTCGACGAATTGCAGCATCGCCTTGTCATTGAGAGAGTCGCTGTAGCCGTGGCTGTGCTCGAACTTCAGGTGCGGGTGCTGCGCCAGCCAGTGCTGCAGGCGGATCACCTTGCCCTGTTGATAGGTCATGGTGCCGTAGGTGTTGCCGGTGAAGCGGCCATCGCTGATTTCCACGCCGATCGCCAGCGCATCGTCGGCGCCGAGCTGTTCGGCGATCGGCGCCACCAGATGCTCGCCGGTGGCGGAGATCACCAGGATGCAGTCGCCGCGTTCGCGGTGCCACTGCAGGCGTTCGCGGGCGGCGGGATAGACGCGCGGCAGGATGTCGCGGCGGATGTAACGCTGCACCCAGCCGGCCACGGTTTGCACGCTCAGGCCGGCCAGCGGCGCCAGCGTGGCCTGCATGTAGTCCTCCATCGACAGCTTGCCCTGATAATAGAGCTGCATCAGCTGCTGCTCCTGCAGTTCCAGCTCCGCCGGCGCGAACCCCTGGCCGACCAGCCAGCGGATCCACAGGCTGGCGCTGTCATCGTCAATCAGGGTTTCATCCAGGTCGAATAAGGCTAAATCCATCAGTATTTCTCCGGCAGGCAGGGTATGAGGTCGTTTACAGGATAGCGGATAGCGCACGTCGCCAGCCAGCGGCGTCGGCGAAATTGCGCAGAGCATAAGAAACATTGATGACGGTTTTGCGACAGTTTGTTGAACGTTTGCATAACTTAGAACGCAACAATATTGGCCGCTCCGGCGAGCGCGGTGATAACTATGAAGCAAATGCAGCTACCCGCTGGGGAGTGACAATGTTGATTATTCGCCTGTATGGCAGCCCGATCGCGATCGGGGAAGAAGAGGAACCGCATGATGACGCATCTGACGACGCAGAAGACGCTGCCGCTGCTGGATCTTTCGCAGCTTGACGGTGATGCGCGCCAACGGCGCGCCTTTCTCGACGATCTGCGCGCGGCGGCCCGCGACGTCGGTTTTTTCTATCTGCGCGGCCACGGCGTGGACGGCGCGCTGAATGCGCGGCTGCAGCACGCCGCGCGGCAATTCTTCGCCCTGCCGGAAGCCGACAAGCTGGCGGTGCAGATGGTGCATTCGCCGCACTTTCGCGGTTACAACCGGGCGGCGGCGGAACTCACGCGCGGGCAGCCTGACTGGCGCGAGCAGTTCGATATCGGCGCCGAACGCCCGGCGCTGACGCTGTCTGATGACACGCCGCGCTGGGCGCGCCTGCAGGGGCCAAACCAGTGGCCGGCGGCGCTGCCGACGCTGAAACCGCTGCTGCTGCAGTGGCAACAGGCCATGACCGCCATGTCGCTGCGGCTGCTGCGCGCTTTCGCTTTGGCGCTGTCGCTGCCGGAGCAGGCGTTCGATCGTTTGTACGGCGAGAAGCCCAACGAGCACATCAAACTGATCCGCTATCCGGGGCGGGACGCCACCGGCAGCGCACAGGGCGTCGGCGCGCACAAGGACTCCGGGTTTCTCAGCTTTTTGCTGCAGGACGCGCAAAAAGGGCTGCAGGTAGAGGTGAGCGAAGGGCAATGGATAGACGCGCAGCCGCGTGAAGACACCTTCGTGGTGAACATCGGCGAGCTGCTGGAGCTGGCGACCAACGGCTACCTGCGCGCCACGGTGCACCGGGTGGAAACGCCGCCGGCGGGGCGCGACAGGTTGTCGATCGCTTTCTTCCTCGGCGCGCGGCTGGACGCGGTGGTGCCGCTGTATCAACTGCCGCCGCAGCTGGCGGCGCAGGCGCGCGGCCCGGCCAGCGATCCGCTCAACCCGCTGTTTCGCGACGTGGGCGACAATTACCTGAAAGGGCGCATCCGCTCTCACCCCGATGTGGCGCACCGTTTTTATCAGGACGTCATCGGCGTCTGAACGCCGGGCGTAAAAAAGCCCGGCGCGTCGGCCGGGCTGATGGTGCGCTGATGCGGCGATTATTCCGCCAGCGCCTGCTGCAGATCGGCGATCAGATCTTCCACATCCTCAATCCCTACCGACAGGCGCACCAGCTGCGGCGTGATGCCGGTTTCCAGGCGCTGTTCCAGCGGAATGGAGGCGTGCGTCATGCTGAACGGCTGGCTGATCAGGCTTTCCACGCCGCCCAGGCTTTCCGCCAGGGTGAACAGGCGCGAACGCTGGATGACCCGGCGCGCATAGGCGTCGTCGCCTTTCAGCCGTACCGAGATCATGCCGCCGAAGCGCGTCATCTGGCGCGCCGCCAGCTCATGCTGCGGATGGCTCGGCAGGCCGGGGTAATAGACGTTTTCCACCTGCGGCTGGCTCTCCAGCCACTGGGCGATGCGCAGCGCGCTGTCGCTGTGGCGCTGCATGCGCAGTGCCAGAGTGCGAATGCCGCGCAGCGTCAGGAAGCTGCTGAACGGATCGAGAATGCCGCCGACCGCGTTTTGCAGGAAACCGAGCTGTTCCGCCAGCGCCGGGTTATTCCCCACCGCCGCGACGCCCGCCACCACATCGGAGTGGCCGTTAAGGTATTTGGTGGCGGAGTGCACCACCACGTCAAAGCCCAGATCCAGCGGACGTTGCAGATACGGCGAGGCGAAGGTGTTGTCCGCCACGCTGATGAGCTGATGCTTTTTGGCGATCGCGGCGATGGCGCTCAGATCCGCCAGCTTGAGCAGCGGGTTGGTCGGCGTTTCGACCCAGATCATTTTGGTATCCGGCTCGATCGCCTGTTCCAGCCCGGCGAGATCCGCCGGCGACACGTAAGTCACGCGCAGGCCGGCGGTGCGGCTGCGCACTTTTTCCAGCAGGCGATAGGTGCCGCCGTACAGGTCGTCTACCGCGATCAGGTGGCTGTCTTTATCGAGCAGCTCCAGCACCGTGGAGCAGGCCGCCAGACCGGAGGCGAAGGCGTAGCCGCGGCTGCCGCCTTCCAGTTCGGCGATGGCGCTTTCCAGCGCGGTGCGCGTTGGGTTGGCGCTGCGGGAGTATTCGTAGCCGGTATGTTCGCCCGGCGCCGGTTGGGCGTAGGTGGAGGTGGCGTAAATCGCCGGCATCACTGCGCCGGTCGCGTCCGGGGTGTAACCGGCGTGAACGGTCAACGTATCAAACTTGGCCATAATGGATCCTTATTAACGTAATTTTTGGCGCCAGGCGTTAAGCACGTCTGTGCGGGTAATCAGGCCGAGGAAGCGCTCGCCGTCGAGCACCACCGCGACGTGGCCATGGTTGAAGGTGGCCTGTAATTCCTCGTAGCCGGCTTCCTTTTGCAGCGTCTGGACCTGCTTGGTCATCGCGCTGCCGGCCGGCAGGCTGAAGTGGGCGGCGTCGGCCTGGACGGCGTTCAGCAGATCCCACTCATCGATCAATCCGACCACCCGATCGCCTTCCAGCACCGGTAGCTGCGAGATGTCGTACAGCCGCATGCGGGCGTGCACGATCGCCAGCGTGTCATCCGGCGCGGCGGAAACGGCGGCGCCTTCGTCGTGGCGATAAGCGATCAGATCGCGCAGATCGCCGTGCTGCGGTTTGCTCAGCAGGCCCTGCTCCAGCATCCAGTGGTCGTTATACATTTTAGACAGGTATTTGTTGCCGCTGTCGCAAACGAAGGTCACGACCCGCTTGGGTTCGGTTTGCGCGCGGCAGTAACGCAGAGCGGCGGCCAGCAGGGTGCCGGTGGAGGAGCCCGCCAGCACGCCTTCCTTGCGCAGCAGATCGCGCGCGGTGGTGAAGGCTTCTTCATCGCCGATGCGGTAAGCGTGGCGCACCTGGTCAAAGTCGCTGAGCGGCGGGACGAAGTCTTCGCCGATGCCTTCCACCAGCCAACTGCCCGCTTCGCCGATTTGGCCGTGGTCGAGATAGTCCGCCAGGATAGAGCCGGCAGGGTCGGCCAGCACGAATTCCGTCTGCGGCGAAACCTCGGAGAAATAGCGGCTCAACCCGCCCAGCGTGCCGCCGGAACCGACGCCGACCACGATGGCGTCCACGTCATGATCCATCTGCCGCCACAGTTCGGGCGCGGTGGTGGTGGTATGGGCCGCCGGGTTGGCCGGGTTATTGAACTGATCGATATAAAAGGCGCCGGGGATCTCCCCGGCCAGGCGTTTAGCGTAATCCTGATAATAAGCCGGGTGCCCCTTGCCGACGTCCGAACGGGTCAGCAACACCTCTACCCCCAACGCGCGCAGGTGGAAGATCTTTTCGCGGCTCATCTTGTCCGGCACCACCAGCAGCAGCTTATAGCCTTTCAGCGCCGCCACCAGCGCCAACCCCAGGCCGGTATTGCCGGCGGTGGCTTCGATGATGGTGCCGCCCGGCTGCAGTTTGCCGTCGCGCTCGGCCTGCTCGATCATCGACAGCGCCACGCGGTCTTTGATCGAACCGCCGGGGTTTTGGTTCTCCAGCTTGACGAACAGCCGGCACGGGCCGGTATCAAACTGGGTCAGTTCCAACATCGGGGTATTGCCAATCATCTCGATGACGGAATGGGGGATCGCCATGACTCATCTCCAGGATTATTCGGTATAAAAGTCGTTGTGCGGATGATAGCGCTGAGGATAAGCGCTTTAAAAAGAACAAATAACGGTTCTATATGCCATTATGGAATATATTAATCTTTTTTAGACGTATGGAAGCGCAGATGTTTAGCGGTGCAGATGCTTGGCCGTTTAGCCGTGGATGGGGGCAAAGTGCGCGTCTCGATGCTTTTTTGAACGATAAGTGCGTGCCTGCGTACAGTTATGTAAAAATGCTGAAAATTCACGCTAAACCCTGCAAAAATAAGATAAATCACATAAACTCACAGCAAGGGCATTTTCGGTGTGTTGTGTTACCCGCTACGGGCGCCGCAGGGGGTTGCGGCCGGCACGCGCGCACCGGGCCACTCTCGCTGGTTGGCTTAAAACGTGAACATGTTTGAAAGTTAACGCTATTTCAATGGTTTTGAATGGACACTCTGGCGACGTCATGATGAAAAAAAACTTATCCACTTCCCTGAAAAAACTGACCTTCAGCGTAGGCATCCTGTTGCTGGCCGCCCCGGCCGTACACGCGGCCGAGCCGCCGGCGCCGCCGCAGGTAGACGCCAAGGCCTTCATTCTGATGGATTACAACAGCGGCAAAGTGCTGACCGAAGGCAATGCCGATACGCGTCTCGATCCCGCCAGCCTGACCAAGATCATGTCCAGCTACGTGATCGGCCAGGCGATCAAGGCCGGCAAGATCAAGCCGGAAGACATGGTCACCGTCGGCAAAGACGCCTGGGCGCCCGGTAACCCGGCGCTGCGCGGCTCTTCGCTGATGTTCATCAAGCCGGGCGATCAGGTGCCGGTGCTGGAACTGAATAAGGGCATCGTGATCCAGTCCGGCAACGACGCCAGCATCGCGCTGGCGGACTACGTGGCGGGCAGCCAGGATTCGTTCGTCGGCCTGATGAACAACTACGCCAAATCCCTGGGCCTGCAGAATACCCACTTCCTGACGGTGCACGGCCTGGATGCGGAAGGGCAGTACAGCACCGCGCGCGACATGGCGCTGTTGAGTCAGGCGCTGATCCGCGACGTGCCGGACGAATACGCGCTGCATAAAGAGAAAGAGTTCACCTTCAACAAGATCCGCCAGATTAACCGCAACCGTCTGCTGTGGAGCAGCAACCTGAACGTTGACGGCATCAAGACCGGCTACACCAGCGGCGCCGGTCACAACCTGGTGGCGTCCGCCACCGACGGCCCGATGCGCCTGATCTCGGTGGTGCTGGGCGCGCCGAGCGATCGCGTGCGCTTTAGCGAAAGCGAAAAGCTGTTGACCTGGGGCTTCCGCTTCTATGAAACCGCGACGCCGATCAAGGCCGATAAACCATTCGTCACCCAGAAAGTGTGGTTCGGCGACGTCAGCGAAGTGCCGCTCGGCGTGGCGAAAGACGCCTCGGTCACCATTCCGAAAGGGCAGATGAAAAACCTGAAGGCCAGCTACAAGCTGACCCAACCGACGCTGGAAGCGCCGCTGGCGAAAAACCAGGTGGTCGGCACCATCGATTTCCAGCTGGACGGCAAAACCATCGAACAGCACCCGCTGGTGGTGATGCAAGAGGTGAAAGAGGGCAACTTCTTCAGCCGCATCTGGGATATGGTGATGATGAAGCTGAGCCAGTGGTTCGGCGGGATCTTCGGCTGAATAGCCTGATGTAAGGAGCGCCCCGGGCGCACCATCCTCGACCAAGCCGCAACGGAGACGTTGCGGCTTTTTTTATTTTCAGTATCCGGCCGAAGCGGCGCTTTAAAAATAGTCCACCAGCATGGTGGCGCCGCTGGAGAAGTCGCCTTCCGCCAGGGTGACGGCGCTGTTTTTCACCGGCACTGCATCAAGCGTCGGCGGATTGGCGTAGTCGATGTTCAGCGGCGTATTGATGGCGAAGGCCTTACCGTTGGCCAACAGCTTGATGCCCAATCCAGTGACGCTGCTGGTCAACACGCTGTTGTCAAAGGCCGCCGCGCTGCCCATGATCTTCATTTTCAACTGGCGGCTGTTATCCAGAAACTCGCATTTGATGCTGTAATCGATGCGTTGCATATAGCGGCTGCCGTCGATGCGTTTGATGCCGACCTTGCCGAAGTCGATATCGATGGTGCGCCCGTCGTTGATCACGCAAGGCGGAGGCGCCACCACGGTGGCGGTGATGTTGACTTTGGTGCCCTGATCGGCGGCCTGAGCGGCCGAGCTAATCAATTCCAGCGCCAACAGCAGGGCGCAGCCCGTTTTTATCGTCATGTTCATTCTGGCTCCCGTCTCAAGGTGCGCTGAAGATCAGCGTGGCCGAGCCCGACAGCGGACCGGTGGCGATGCTGGTGTAAGGGACATTGTTCTTCACCGGCACAAAGGTGACGGTGTCGTTGCCCAGACCGTTGACGATGCGCGTTCTGAAGGCATTGTTGGGCTTTACCACCGCGCCGTTGTGCACCATGGCCACGCCGACGTTCGGGTTGGTGGTCTTGATAAAATCGCTGGAGAAGCCGCTGGCGTCGCTGACCATCCGGATCAGAATATCCTGCGTCGCACTCTGATCGTCGCACTGGTAGCTGAGCGCTTTGTCCTGTTTGATCTGGGCGTCGTTGGCGCTCTGGGTCAGGAAGTCCTGGCGGATCTGACCAAAATCGACATTAATTTGCTGGCCGTTGTTGATGGTGCAACTGGTGGTGACGAAGTAGGCGTCGTTGTCGGCGATCAGGCGCCAGCGATAAACGCCGCACTGTGGGCAGCCCGGTTGATCGTTGGTCTGAATAAAGTTGATTTGGCCGATGACGTCACCCTTATTCACCTTGATGTCCGGCGTTGGGAAACGGTTCAACACGATATAGACCCGGATGGCGACAGACTGGGTCTGCAAGCCGGTGAGGCTGAGTACGCTGATGCCGGCAGGCACCGGGGAGTTATAGTCGCTGCCGTTGATGGTCGTGCCGCTGCCGATCGAGCCAAAAATCGCGCCGTTCATCGACAGCGCCGGGCTATCGGTTTTGAGATAGTCGTACCAGCTCGCGACGTCGTTTTTACAGGTGACCTGGCTGACGTTGACGATTTCGTTTTTGCCATAAGAAAGCTGCGGCCCGATGCGAACCCGGACGTCAACCGGCGTGGCCGATCCCCCCGGGGGAATAAGTCCGCCATCGGACGTGCGGCAAGTAAATGCGTTGGCGTTGCCAAACAGCAGGAAGAAAGAGAGTGCCAGGCAGCAACGTAAAAATAGCAGGGCTGTTTTTCTCACGATAATATCCCGATATATATAAATGGTGTGCGGCGTTACTCCGCAATGAAATATTGCCAATCAGGCCGGCTGGCCATATTTATTCCGTTAAAGGAGAGTGAGATGCATCTTTGTTGGGTATGCCGTTGTTATCGCCACCGCCTAACAACGCGGTGGGATACCACCTCAACGAGTTGTTGATGGAGCCGTCCGTCACAATCACTTCTTGTCGGGCGACAAGATCCAATAACAGCCGTCGAGCCCGGTAAACACCGACGTTGACGGCATTGGCCAGTTGCCGTGTCGAGAGCCACTGCTGCTGTGGCGGCGGCCCGGCGACGGGACATTGACGGGGCGATTGCGCGAATAATGTTTGCAGCAGATCGTGCTGCAATTGCCGTATTTCCTTTTGTTTCGGAGATAACGCTTCCATAGCACTTCCTCTGTATTCCGATTGCCGTATTCCTAAGAAAAAACAAACATTCGCCGTCTACCAACAACGAGGTAAAACGCGAACAAAGAAAATTCCTATCTATTTATCAGGATTGAAAAAAAAGGCGTTGCCCGCCCCGTTTTTACCTATGTTCAGGCAGGGGGGCGTCACGCAGAAACCTAAAATTTTGGTTTATTATATTCACAAAGTGCCACTTTGCGATCTGATTACTTGTGAATCTCGCAAAAACAGGATATTGCTCTATAAAAGTATTTTTTACGATCTATGAGCCTAAAAATAACAGTAAATTAACTTTAATTAGGAAATAAATTGCGAATGTTCGCCTTGATCAAAAAAAGCCTTTTTTTGCTGAGAGGCATTTGCCAGAATATTCATCGCCGGACAAGAAGGGCGGATTAGAAAGTATTGGCCCCTGCTCGTTGTGATTTCGTTTATTTTTATAGGACGAATTCATTAATGGGTGGGCTGCTGCAGACTTACCGTTATCGACTTTTTATTGTCGGTGCCTTTGGGTTTTGGCAGTTAACCAACTAGCAAGATGCTAAAGAATCAGGGCTGCGCACATATAAGCGCGAGCAGGTTTCCTGTTGCTCTTTTTCTTGATTGGAATATGCATTTTTTCTTATAAGGAATATAGGTTCTATGAAACTTAACAAAATCATGATGGCTGCAGTGATTGCATTTGGCGCAAGTTCTTTTGCACAGGCAGCCGATCAGGGACACGGTAAGGTCACCTTCACGGGCTCTATTATTGATGCGCCATGCTCTATTGCGCCTGAGTCGATCGATCAGACCGTTGATCTGGGCCAGGTGTCCAACGTGGCGTTGAAAAACGGCGGCAAATCCAACCCGCGTCCGTTTGAAATCAAGCTGGAGCAGTGCGACATCACCACCCTGAAAACCGTTAAAACCACCTTCAGCGGCGTAGCATCGTCTACCGATAAGGATCTGCTGGGCATCGCGGGCACCGCCAGCGGCGCCGGCGTAGCCATCTCTTACAACGGCCAGCCGATCAAACTGGGTGAAGCGACTACCGCGCAGACTCTGAACACCGGCAATAACACCCTGCATTTCGCCGCCTACCTGCAGGGCGAAGGCGCTTCCGCCGCCATCGTTCCGGGCGACTTCACCGCCGTAGCCGATTTCACCCTGGCTTATCAGTAAGTGAGTCCGAAGGCTTAATCAACCAGGCATGGGGTTCGCCGCATGCCTGGTGAATCTCCCTGTCAAAGGAATGTCGCGATGTTTTTACCAAGGAATCGAGCGGGTGCCGTTCTTTTGGCGTCGTTGGCGTTTGCGCCCGGCTATGCAACTTCCGCCGCGCAGGGGTGGGGCAAGGTCAGTATGCACGGCGCCATTATCGACACCGCCTGCGCCATTGCCGCCGGCAGCCGCGATCAGACGATCGATATGGACACTCTTCCTCTCGGGCAGATCATTCGTGACGGCCAGGGGATGACCAAACCTTTCAGTATTGAATTGGTCAACTGCATTTTGGAACGGCCGGAAAACAAACCTGATTGGAAATTCTTTCAGGTCACGTTTGATGGTTATGCGGAAGGCGCTCTGTTTGGCGTACAGGGCGAGGCGCGCGGCGTCGCATTGAAGATAAAAGACAGCAACGGCACGCCGGTTATTCCAGGGAAACCCTTACCGATGGAAGGAATAATACCGGGAAATAGAGTGCTGAATTATTCCATGACGTTGATGCCGAATCATCAGCCGTTGAAGGCGGGAGCGTATTTTTCCACAGTGCGTTTTAAGCTGGATTATTTTTGATTTTTTCTCGTACTGACGGTTAATTCGTTATTGAAAGGACTTTTATTATGCTTTCACCGGCAGGGAAGTTATTTCGTCTTCAAGCTTTGGGGCTCTGTGTTGCCCTTTCTCTGGGAAATCCGATCGCGTTGGTCTATGCCGCCGACGTTATTCAATTCAATACTGACGTATTAGACATCAACGATCGTAAAAATATCGATCTGAGCCAATTTACGCGCAGCGGCTACATCATGCCGGGCGTTTATACCATGGTGGTGCACGTCAATAAGAACGACCTGCCGGAACAGCCGGTGACGTTTTTGGCGCCTGAGAACGAGCCTAAAGGCAGTGAAGCCTGTCTTTCACCGGCATTGGTCAACCAACTGGGGCTGAAAGAAAAGCTGTTAAGCACGCTTAACTGGACACACGGCGGCCGCTGCCTTGACGCCTCCAGTCTGGCGGGGATGGAAGCGCGCGGCGATCTCGCCAGTTCCGCGCTGTATCTCAACATCCCACAGGCCTATCTGGAGTACAGCTCGGAAAACTGGGATCCGCCTTCTCGCTGGGATGACGGTATTCCCGGGCTGCTGTTTGACTATAACGTCAACGCCCAAACGCAAAAGCACCAGAAAGGCGGCAGCAGCTACAGCCTGAGCGGCAACGGCACCGGCGGCGCCAACCTGGGCGCCTGGCGCCTGCGCGCCGATTGGCAGGCCAACCTCAACCACCAGACCGGATCTTCTCAGCCGACTGACAAACAGTTCGACTGGAGCCGCTATTACGCCTATCGGGCGATCCCGGCGCTGCGTTCGCGGCTGACGATGGGGGAGGATTACCTGAACTCCGACATTTTCGACAGCCTGCGCTTTACCGGCGTCAGTCTGCGATCCGACGACAGCATGTTGCCGCCCAACCTGCGCGGCTATGCGCCGGAAGTGACCGGCGTGGCGAAAACCAACGCCAAGGTGGTGGTCAGCCAGCAAGGGCGCGTGCTGTATGAAACGCAAGTGGCGGCGGGGCCGTTCCGCATTCAGGACATCAACGACGCCGTTTCCGGCGAGCTGGACGTGCGCGTCGAAGAGCAGGACGGCAGTGTGCAGGAGTTCAAGATGAACACCGCCAACATTCCTTACCTGACGCGCCCGGGCACGGTGCGTTACAAGCTGGCGACGGGCAAACCGTCGGAGTGGGGGCATCACCTGCGCGGGCCGATGTTCGGCACCGGCGAGTTCTCCTGGGGCATCAGCAACGGCTGGTCGCTGTACGGCGGTGGCATCGCCGGCGGCGATTACAACGCGCTGTCGCTGGGGATCGGGCGCGATCTGATGGCGCTGGGGGCGCTGTCGTTCGACGCCACGCAGTCGCGCGCGCGTTTGCCGCAGGAGGGCACGCTTACCGGCGGTTCGTATCGGTTGAGCTATTCGAAGAACTTCGATGAATACGACAGCCAGGTCACCTTCGCCGGTTACCGCTTCTCCCAGGAGGACTTCATGAGCATGGGGGACTACCTCGATGCGCGTTACGAAGGGGGACGCAGCGGCAAGAGCAAGGAGATGTACACCATCACCTTCAACAAACAGTTCCGCGATCTGGGGCTCAGCACCTATCTCAACTACAGCCACCAAACCTATTGGGATCGGGCGCCGAACGATCGTTACAACCTGATGGTATCGCGCTACTTCGATATCGGCGATTTCAAGAACGTCAGCGTATCGCTGTCGGCCTATCGCAACCGTTACAACGAGCGTAACGACGACGGGATGTACCTGTCGCTGTCGCTGCCCTGGGGCAGCGCCGGGACGCTCAGTTACAACATGACGCTCGATCGCGAAGAGAACGCCCATCGGGTCGGTTACTACAACCGGGTCGATGAACACAACAACTATCAGATCAGCGCGGGTGCCGCGCGCAGTGGGGCGACCGCCAGCGGGTATTACAGCCATCAGGGCGATATGGCGCAGATCAACGCCAACGCCAGCTACCAGGCCGGCCGCTATAGCGCCGTCGGCATTGGCGCGCAGGGCGGCCTGACGATGGCGGCGGAAGGGGCGGTGCTGCATCGCGTCAATACGCCGGGCGGCACGCGCTTGCTGCTCGATACCGAAGGCGTCGCCGGCGTGCCGGTGCGTGGCTACGGCAGTACGGTGCTGACCAACCGTTACGGCAAGGCGGTGGTGGCGGATGTGAACAGCTACTACCGCAACAAGGCCAGCATCGATCTCAACAGCCTGGGCGACAACGTCGAGGCGACGCGTTCCGTGGTGCAGGCCACGTTGACCGAGGGCGCCATCGGCTACCGCAAGTTCGAGGTGATTGCCGGCGAGAAGGCGATGGCGATCGTCAAGCTGGCGGACGGCAGTGAGCCGCCGTTTGGCGCCACGGTGCTGAACGCCCGCAAACAGGAGACCGGCATCATCAATGACGGCGGCAGCGTTTACCTGTCCGGCCTCAACCCCGGCGAGCGCATGAGCGTGCACTGGAACGGCGCGGCGCAGTGTGAAATCCAGCTGCCGGCGCCGTTGCCGGCCGAAATGCTGATGAACACGTTGCTGCTGCCTTGCCGTCCTCTCACCGGTAACAAGCCGGCGGAGAACGCCAACTGATACCCCCGGCGGAGCGTGCTTCGCCGCTAAACCGCCGGGGCGGAATCGCCCGCCTTCGGCTGACTGGAACCGTGAAGACATGATGAATCTGACTATGACCAGAAAGACCGTTTCCCTTTTGAGCTCGCTCGCCGCCGCGTTGACGATCGGCGCGATCGGCCTGCCCGCCCATGCGGCTATCGCGCTGGATCGCACGCGCGTGATTTTCGACGGCGACCAGAAAACGGTCAGCCTCAACATCAGCAATCAGAATAAGCAATTGCCCTATCTGGCCCAGGGGTGGATTGAAGACGAGCGCGGCAACAAGATCCAAAGCCCTTTCACCGTGCTGCCGCCGGTGCAGCGGGTGGAGCCGGGCAAACCGAGCCAGGTGAAGATCCAGTCGCTGCCGGCGGCGCGTCAGCTGCCGCAGGACAGGGAGACGCTGTATTACTTCAACCTGCGCGAGATCCCGCCGCGCAGCAATAAGCCGAACACGCTGCAGATAGCGTTGCAGACGCGCATCAAAATGTTTTATCGCCCGGCGGCGCTCGCCCCGAAAAAGAACGCCGCACCGTGGCAGGAGCAGCTGACGCTGACCCGGCAGGGCGACAAGTACGTGGTGAACAACCCGACCCCGTATTACGTGACGATCGTTGAGGCGAGCGCCGGCAAGGGCGGGAAAGGGGCCGCCGGCTTTGAACCGTTGATGGTGGCACCGAAGGCCAGCGCCTCGCTGAACGTCTCAGCCGCGAGCCTCGGCAGCGGCCCGTCGCTGGCGTACATCAACGATTACGGTGGTCGGCCGCAGTTGAACTTCCGCTGCGCCGGCAATGCCTGCCAGGTCGTGCCGGTCGCCAAATGACGCGCCGCGCGCAAGCAGGGAAGACCAAGTCATGAACACAGCGGAGTGAACGAATCATGCAACGAAAGAACCCCATGCTGTTGGGAAAGGCCTATGAACGTCATCAGCGACGCACTATTGGCCTGACGGTGTTGGCCGCGCTGATGGTGCCGCTGACGGCGGGCACGATGTTGATGCTGATGCCGCCGGCCCGCGCGGTGGATAACTGGGACGTTGAGGGGGCGAACGGCACGCTCCACGTCTACGGCGCGTTAACGGAAAGCGCCTGCAGCCTGGAAATGACCACCGCCCGCCAGGAGGTATGGCTGGGCGAGACGGGAACGGCGCACTTCCAGCGCCCGGGCGATCGCGGCACGCCGGTCGCCTTCGAGCTGACGCTGAAAGACTGCCTGCGGGCGCCGGCGAGCAACCGCGACGCCTGGACCGGGGTTCTGGCCTGGAGCGGTAGCCAGCCTGCGGTGTCCGTCGCGTTTTCCGCGCCGACGGATGACGACGCGCCGGGTCTGGTCAGGGTTGCCGGCGTCACCGGCTTGGGGCTGCAGTTGGCGGATGCCAGCGGCCTGCCGGTGCGCCTCGGCGCGCGTAACAAACCGATCTTGCTGACGCCGGGGCAAAACACCCTGACGTATACGGTGACGCCGGTGCGCACCCCAGCGACGCTAAGCGCCGGCGCCTACCGTGCGGCGATCGATTTCCGCCTTTATTACGACTAATACGCCGCTTGTGCCGGGGCGGCGCAAGCACAACCAAAGGGAGTGGCGTCATGTGCGCGACAGAGACGAACCGGCGCCGGAGCGCGCTGTTGGGGGCCGGCATGGTCATGGCGGCCGGCATGATGGCGCAGCCGGCGGCTGCGGCGGAAAACATGCGCTTTCACGGTACGCTGGTGGCCGAGCCGTGTGTCATACAACCGGGGGATGAGGACATCCAACTGGATTTCGGCACCATCGTCGACAAATACCTGTACCTGAACACCCGCACCCACAGCCAAACCTTCGCGTTGCACCTGACCGAGTGCGATCTCAGCCTGGGCAATACGGTGGCCATTACGTTTACCGGTACTGAGAACGCCAAACTGCCCGGCCTGTTGGCGTTGGATGGCGGCAGCCTGGCGTCGGGGATCGGCATCGGGCTGGAGGACAGCAGCGGCAAGGCGCTGCCGCTCAATCGCGCCAGCGATAAATTCCG
Source organism: Serratia ureilytica (assembly GCF_017309605.1). Classification (NCBI taxonomy): domain Bacteria; kingdom Pseudomonadati; phylum Pseudomonadota; class Gammaproteobacteria; order Enterobacterales; family Yersiniaceae; genus Serratia; species Serratia ureilytica. The sequence continues at coordinate 3,326,623 of NZ_CP071320.1, read as the reverse complement.
TCTGAACGCCGGCAACACCACACTCACGCTGCAAGCCTATGTGCAGGGAGAGCCGGAAGCCATCCAGACGAAGTCCATCGGCCGCGGCACCTTCAGCGCGGTGGCCACCTTCACGTTGGAATACGAATAAGCGCCTACAAGGACAAGAAACGCAATGATGAGAAAGCACGTCAATCACGCCCTGCGCATGGGGATGCTGTGCCTGTTGGCGTTGAGCGCCGCCGCTTGCCAAAGCCAAAAGCCGGGCAAGCCTGCCGTGAACACCCAAAATCAGGCTGCGCAACCTCCGTCAGAAGAGGTGTTGCGCAAGCAACGTGAGGCCGAGCAACTGCGGCAGTGTCAGGAGCAACTGGGCGCGTTGCGCACGATCAACGAGAAACAGTATCAGCGCTACAAACAGGCGTTCGACAGCCTGATGAGCGGCGCTTCCCAGTACGCCAACCTGCGCGCCCGGGTAAACGGTGACACGCAGGAGACGGTGGATGCGCTGTATCGCTACAAGGTCAACTATCTGTGTGCCGGGGTGAATCAGGCGGTGTTGACCGGGCTGGCGGATCGCGGGGAGCAGGTTAAATGAGGCTGCGTCTGCTGGGCTGTGTCGCTTTGCTGTTCGCCGGCGTCGCGCAAGCGGACGACGGCGTGCCGGCGCTGCTGCAGTTTGCCGAGCAGTATCAACGGCAGAATATCGGTCCGGCGACCGAAAAAACGGCGCCGGACGACCGTGAGTCAGGGAAAAAAAAGCGTGAGCCGGCGAAGCGCCTGTCGGACAACAGCCAATCCACCTCACCGGCCAAAACGTTTACGCTGAGCCAGGAATTATTGGCGCGCGATCAACAGCTGGCGCGCCAGCGAATGGCGCTGACGGCGCTGCGCCAGGAGCTCGCCGCGCTGCGGGCGGAGAAAGCGGCGCCACCCGTCGCGGCGTTGCCGGACTCGTCAACGCTTCAACAGTGGATCGCCGGGCTGGGCGCCGCCTGGCGCGGTTCGCCCGACGTGCAGCGCGCCGAGGCGCTGTTGCGTCAGGCGACGCAGGAAACCGCCAAAAGCAGAGCGACGGCGGCGCAGGCCGAACGGCGCGTCACCGAACTTGAGTCTGCCGCGCAGGCATCGGCACAAACGCTTGCACAACGCCAACGCGAGCACCAGGAGGCGTTGCACGCTCTGCGCGCCGCGTTGGAAGAAAGCGAGCAGAAGCGGGCCGGTGAGCAGAAGGCGACTCAGCAGGCGCGCGAAGACCTGCTGGCGTTGCGTAAGCGGCTGCAATGGGAGATGACGCCGGAGCAGTTGAAGGATGAACGCAAGCGTTTGTCCTATGCGGCGGGCAGTGCGCTGGGGCGGGATATTCAGGGGTTGATGACGGAGCGTCAAAGCTGGGGCGTGCCGGTGGATCGCGACAGCCTGTTGGCGGGCGTTATCGACAGCGTGTCGGGACGTTTGCAGCTGTCGCCGCAGGAACTGAATACGTTGACGGCGCAGGCGGATGCCGCCGCCGTGGCCGCGCGTGAGAAACGCGTTAACCAGCAGCGGCGGCGCGATGACGATTACCTGACGCAGTTCAGTCAACAAAAGGGCGTAAAGCAGTCGGCGATGGGCTTCTGGTATCGGGTGGATTATGCCGGGGAGGGGGCGCTGGCGCCAACGGCGGTGGTCGATGTTGTGGTGAAAGAGAAGCTGACCGACGGCACGGTGATCCAGGATATGGATCTGAGCGGCAAGGTGCTGTCGCAACCGCTGTCCGAATACCCGCCGCTGTTCCGGGAGGCGATAAGTCATCTGCACAACCACGGCTCGTTGACGATGGTCGTGCCGCCGGCGCTGGCCTACGGTGAAACCGGCTACCCGCCGAAGGTGCCGCCCAACGCCACCATGGTTTATGAATTGCGCATCGACAACAGCCAGGCGCCGGCAAAGGGCGTCCAGGCGGTTAAACGGGAAGCCGACACGGCGGGAGGGCAGGGATGAACACGATGATAAAAATCGCGTTATTTGATGAGAATCGATACTTCAGCGCCGGTTGGCAAGAGGCTCTGGCGCTGCACTTCAGCACTTACGGCAAGCGCACGCTGTTAGTGGATGCGCGGCAGGCTCATGAAGCCGATCTGGTGTTCTGCTATTTTCCTCCCGGCGTGCAAAGCTGTTTTTGTCACCTCTCTGAGGCGCAGCCCGTGGGGCGTAAAACGCTGTATTTCTCGTTGCGAACGCCGGAGGGACGGCATAAACGCACCGTCGGTAACCGCTGCTCGCTGGAGGCCGGCGTCATCTACCACGATATGCCGTTGGTTTCGGCGCTGTATCAGGTGAGCGCCGAGCTGGAGCGGCGCAGCAAATGGTCGGGCCGACTGAGCTGTGGCAGGAACTGCGCATGCCAACACCGGGGCTTGACGTTGCGCGAACAAGAGATCATGCGCTGCATGACGCGGGAGATGGGAGTCACGCAAATCGCCCGGATGCTGGATATTAGCGTGAAGACGGTCAGCAATCACAAGATGAGCGTCATGCGTAAAATGGGATTCCGGCGTAATGCCGAACTTTACGGCTGGCTGCGGCACAGCGCTCGTCCCGGGGCTGTGGGGCTTCGTGCGGGCATTCAGCCCGGCATTGCGGCAGGAAAGGATCGCTATTGAAACGGCGCCGGCCAAGTCACACCGGCCGGCGCCTTAAGTGCCTCGCCGTGGCGATCAGTTGCAGGCCACGACCTTGATCGCCAGCCCGCCCTGTGAGGTTTCGCGGTATTTGGCGTTCATGTCTTTGCCGGTCTCGTACATGGTTTCGATCACCTTATCCAGACAAACCCGCGGTTCGCTGGTCCGGCGCATCGCCATGCGTGCGGCGTTGACCGCCTTAACGGCGGAAATGGCGTTGCGTTCGATGCACGGCACCTGAACCTGGCCGGCGAGCGGATCGCAGGTCAGCCCCAAATGGTGCTCCATGGCGATCTCCGCCGCGATGCACACCTGCGCCGGGCTGCCGCCGAGCAGCTCGGTCAACCCGGCCGCCGCCATTGAACAGGCCACGCCCACTTCCCCCTGACAACCGACTTCGGCGCCGGAGATCGAGGCGTTCATCTTGTACAGCGCGCCAATCACGCCGGACGCCAGGAAATAGCGGGTGTAGGAGTTGGCGTTCACCGGGCGGATGAACTTGTCGTAGTAGGCCAGCACCGCAGGGATGATGCCACACGCGCCGTTGGTCGGCGCGGTGACCACGCGGCCGCCGGCCGCGTTCTCTTCGTTGACCGCCAACGCGAACATGTTGATCCAATCGACCACGTTCATCGGATCGATATTGTTCTTGTCTCCGGTCACCAGAATGCGGCGCAGCGCGGCGGCGCGGCGCGGCACTTTCATCGGGCCGGGCAGCAGCCCTTCGGTGTTGATGCCGCGCTCGATACCGGCGCTCATCACCTGCCAGACATCGGCGAAATGCGCGTCGATATCCGCCTTGCTGCGCAGCGCCAGCTCGTTTTGCATCACCAGGCCGGACAAGGACAGCCCGGTCTCCTTGCAATGCTGCTGCAGATCGTGCGCTGATTTGAATGGATAGGGCACCGGCGTGGCGCCCTCGGCGGACTGGCCGAAGTGCTCTTCGTCGACGATAAAACCGCCGCCGATCGAGTAATAGGTTTTGCTGTGCAGCAGGCGTTCACCGGCGAAGGCGCGGATGCGCATGCCGTTTTCATGCAGCGGCAGGTTGTCGCTGTGGAAGTTCATGCCGCCGTGCAGCGGGAAATCCACCTCGTGGTGGCCGTTGGCCAGCGGCAGGCGGCCGCGTTGCTCAACGTCGCGAATAAAGCCCGGAATGCTGTCGATGTCCACATCGTGCGGCAGGTTGCCGGCCAGGCCCATGATGATGGCGATGTCGGTGTGGTGACCTTTACCGGTCAATGACAGCGAACCGTAGACGTCGACCACCACGCGGGTGGTGTCCTGCAACTGCTGGTGCGCGATCAGCTCGTCGACGAACTGTTTGCCGGCCTTCATCGGGCCAACGGTGTGGGAGCTGGATGGGCCGATGCCGATTTTGAAAATATCGAAAACGCTGACCATGGTCTCGCCTCCTTCTTCAGGTTTCAGGCGGTGAATACGGGAAATGGGGGAGTGCGGGAGGGCCGGCGCGCAAGCGGCGCCGGCCGGGCGTGATTAGCCGAGCAGGCTGAACACGATGGCAGAGATGGCGATCAGACCCATCACAACCACGAACACGTTGCTGATGTGGCCGCTGTACTTGCGCATGGCAGGCACTTTACGGATGGCGTACATCGGCATCAGGAACAGCAGCATGGCGATGATTGGGCCACCCAGGGTTTCGATCATGCCCAGGATGCTTGGGTTCAGGGTGGCGACGATCCAGGTGGTCACCAGCATGAAGATAGCGGTCATGCGGTTCAACTTGGCGGTGCTGACGGTTTTGCCGCGGCTCTTCATCGACTTGGCGACCAGGCCGTTGAAGCCTTCACGGGCGCCCAGGTAGTGGCCCAGGAACGATTTGGTGATGGCGACGAAGGCGATAACCGGCGCGATGTACTCGATCATCGGGTTGTTAAAGTGGTTGGCCAGGTAAGACAGAATCGAGATGTTCTGCGCCTTGGCTTCCGCCAGGTTTTCCGGCGTCAGGCTCAGCACGCAGCTGAACACGAAGAACATCACGGTCAGCACCATCATGATGTGTGCATAAGCCAGAATGCGGGAGCATTTCTTCTCGGCGTCTGCGCCGTACTCTTCGCGTTTGGCGACGGCGAAGGCGGAGATGATCGGCGAGTGGTTGAAGGAGAACACCATCACCGGGATTGCCAGCCACAGGGTCATGATCAGGCCGTGACCCATGCCGGTACCGCTGCCGGACAGCGACACGTTTTCGAAGATGGCGCCGGTCCAGTTAGGGATCAGGTATACCGCCAGCAGCATCAGCACCGCCACGAACGGGAAGACCAGGATGCTCATGGTTTTCACGATGGCCTGCTCACCGAAGCGCACGATGGTCATCAGGCCGACGATCAGGATCAGCGACAGGATGGCGCGCGGCGGCGACGTCATGCCCAACTGGTGGGTAATGAAGCTGTCGACGGTGTTGGTGATCGCCACGCTGTAAACCAACAGAATCGGGTAGATGGCGAAGAAGTACAGCAGAGTAATCAGTTTACCGGCGGTGATGCCGAAGTGCTCTTCTACCACGGCGGTGATGTCTTCACCGGGATTTTTACCGGACAGAACGAAACGGCACAGGCCGCGGTGGGCAAAGAAGGTCATCGGGAAAGCGATGATGGCCATGATGATCAAAGGAATCAAACCGCCGATGCCGGCGTTGATTGGCAAGAACAGGACGCCTGCGCCGATGGCGGTGCCGTACAGGCCCAACATCCACATGGTATCCGTTTTACGCCAGGTAGTGCTGGAACCCGAAGCCGCAGAGGCAATTGTGCCGGTCTGTGTAGTGTCCATAAATATCTCCGAAGTGAACACGAATTTAAAATTAAAAGGCAAAACTTAAGGTTAAACCGTCAAACGTCCTATTCAGGCAACGCTTGCGGTAAGAATCAGGTGTTGCTTGCGGGGATGTTTTGGCGTCCCCCTGGTTGTTTATTGTGTTCATTACCACAGGCACAGCGCCGGGTAATTCACCAAAGACTTTTCACCGCCACGGGGTGATAAAAGTCGTTACCGCTGCCGACAGGTCTTTGCCTGTCGATTTTTGTTGGCGGCAAGATAACGATTTACAGTAGAAACAACCGTGATCCTGCTCTCAAATGCGTAATGTGTGCAGTTATCTGCTTTTTCATCGATTTTTCGCGCATTTGTTGCACATTTGTGTAAGATTTTGTGCTGAGAACGCTCTCATAAAAATTTTTGCGATTATGCGGCTTGTACAATAATCAGCCGGATAAAGCGCTGTGCTCAGCAGCAAGCCGAGCAATATATTTTATGCGTGGTTTTGGATCTAGCTAAAAACCCGGATTAAGCAGTTTTAGTGACGTAGATCACATTGTATTTTTAAGTCAAATGAGTTGTATTTATTTGTTTTTAAAGGGGTTTCATTGAAAATCGCCGCTAGTAACGAAGGGAAATTACTTACGTGGTTAGCGGATAAAAATGCGTAACCATTCATCATATAAATAACAGATAGCTAACAGGTATTGGCGAGATTTGCTGCAATAGCCTAACCGGCCGTTTATTTAAACATCCCGGTCTTTGGCGCGATTTATCATATAAAAGCCATAAATAGTCGTTAATTCATCCAGCTGAAAGCAGGTTTGACCAGAGAGAAAATAATCACTCGGGTGACCTGTTGCATTTTATTAACCTGATGTTGCGTGAGGATAAGCGAAAAATGCGTATCGATTGCGCATTATTTGTTCATCTCGGGCTGTGGGAAAAGAGAGATTTCAGCGGCGCGCCGTCGCTTCCGACGGCGCTGAAGGGGGATCAATAGCGGGTAGCGATGGCGTTATCGTTGAAGAACGCCATGAAGTCGGCGTCCGGCTGGCGATCGGTGATCACCCGATCGAACTGCGTCAGCGGGCCGATACAGGCCGGCTTGATTTTGCCGAACTTGCTGTGATCCGCCACCAGGATCTTTTGCTGCGCCATCGCCATTGCGCGATGCTTCATCTCCAGCTCGTCGAAGTTGAAGCAGGTGGCGCCGTGCCGCAGGCTGAGACCGGCGGCGGAGATAAAGGCGATGTTCGGGCAGATGTGATCGAGCTCATTGCGGCCGCCGACGCTGGAAAAGATGTAGTTGTTCGGTTTGAACTCGCCGCCGCACAGGATCACCTTGCAATTCGGTTTGTCTTGCAGCGCCAGGAAGGTGTTCAGCGAATGGCACACGGCGGTGAAGGTCAGTTCGTCGGCAATGGCGTCGATGATCGTCGGGGTGGTGGTCCCGCAGTCGAAAAACACCGTGTCGTTTTCATTGATCAACGGCGCCGCCAGCAGGCCGATGCGCCGTTTCTCCATGACCTGTTTGGCTTTTTGATCGGAAACGAAGTAGTTGGTCACGCCGTTGCTGCGCGGATCGGTCACCACATAGCCGCCGAGCAGCACCACCGCCGCCGGCTCGGCGCTCAGATCGCGGCGAATGGTCATCTCCGAGACCCCCAGCAGCGCGGCGGCTTCTTTCAGGTGGATCTTGTCAGCGCGTTTTAACGCCTGAACTAACCGGTTGATACGTTCTTCGCGCCGCGTTTCCATAGATCCGTCTTCCCACAGGTAGTAGAGGTAAAAAAGCGTGCCGCCGTTTCCGGCGCTAAACACAACGATGCGGGGCAATATCGGGCCGCATCGGCCGCCCGTATTGTCCCGCATCGGAGTGTATTGGCTGCGCCCGTCAAGGCGCGCCGACGATCAGTAGCTGCCAGCCGCCGCCTGCGCGCCGGATACGATGGCAACGCCGGAGCTGGTGCCGATACGCGTGGCGCCGGCTTTGATCATCTTCTCGGCGGTGGCGCGATCGCGCACGGCGCCGGAAGCTTTCACGCCCATTTCGCTGCCCACCGTCTCGCGCATCAGTTTGACGTGCTCTTCCCGAGCGCCGCCGGTGCTGAAGCCGGTGGAGGTTTTAACGAAGGCGACATCGAGTTCGCGACACATTTCACAAACCTGGACGATCTGCGCATCGCTGAGCAGGCAGGTTTCCAATATTACCTTCAACGGGATCGCCGCGCAAACCTCGCGCACGGCGGCGATGTCGGCTTTCACTTCGTCCAGCAGGCCGCTTTTCAGCCAGCCGACGTTGATCACCATATCGATCTCTTGCGCGCCGGCGGCGATCGCCGCTTTGGCTTCAAAGGCTTTGGCGACGGTCAGGCCGGCGCCCAGCGGGAAACCGATCACCGAGCAGACTTTCACGGTGCTTTCCTGCAGCAGCTGGGCTGCCAACGGCACGTAGCCGGAGTTGACGCACACCGCATAGAAGTTGTGCTGCTGGGCTTCTTCGCACAGTTTGGCGATCTGCATTTCGGTGGCGTCCATGGCCAGCAGGGTGTGGTCGACATAGCGGGCGTAATCGATGTTTTCGGAGGTCATCGCGGTTCCTTAATGAAGTTGAGAAAAGAGCGTTGATAGAGGATGTGAAAATAATAACATTACAATGCGGGTAAACCTAGCGGGATTTGAAAAATGTCGACGAGATCATAGTTATCTCACTGTTATATGTATAACTTAGGGGAGGTTTATTTGTTATTTAAATAACATTTTCAGCGGCCGCTCGCGGCCTGCGCGGGCGAAATGTCGAGGGAAAACGATGAAAATCAACATTGATCTGGTTCCTGCCGCGTTCGGGGCGCATCGGCAGGCGCTGTTCCGCAATGCGGATTTCGCGGTGAGCGCCCATCGCTGCGCAGAGCGCGGGCCAATGCTGACGCTGGCGAATCGGCGCGGGGCACTGACGGTCTTGCCGTATCAGGGCCTGGCGATTTGGGATGCTGAATTTGACGGTTACTCATTGAAATCGGGCCGCCGCAGCGGGCGGGGCGCTGGAAGAAAGCGCGATGATGTCGCCGCGTTCTGCCCCGCCTGGCCGAGTCACGACGACGCATCGCTCCAGATGCAACGCGTGTGGCTGCAGCTGGCGGGCGACGAGCTGACGTTGCAGGGCGAAGGCGAGCGGTTGGGCGAGGGATGGCGCATCGGCCCGGCGCTGCGCTTGGCGGCGCAGAGCGCGCAGTTCGCCATTGAGATGAAAGTCACCAATCTGGCCGATCGGCCGCAGCCGCTGCGCTATGTGTGCCGCCTCAACTACGATTGCATTCCCGACGCGGTATTCCGCCAAAACTTGCCGACGCCGGCGCTGTTGGGGGAGGCGCTCGGGCAGGAACTGCTGTGTTCCGAGGATCTGTCTCGCTACGTGGACCGAGCCGAATTCTTTATGCTGGCGCCGCAAGGCCGGCGCTATGTAACGCGTTTCGCCACCGGGCAATTCAACTATGGTCTCCGGCGCATCGCCGTTCAGGGCAACCGGCAGTTGCTTTCCTTTATCCAGCCGGCAAACTGCCGCCCGAATGCGCCAGAGGGTGAGGGAGTGATGCTGGGAGCGGGAAAAACGCGGGCGTTCTGCGTGACCACCGGCGTGGTGTGAAATAAGCAGGGGCGGTAACGCCCCTGTCATGTTGTGCAGTTACTCTTTCACCCAACCGCGGCGAATGGCGAAGGCGAACAGGAAACGATACAGGCGCGACAGCCTGTCGGCGATGACATCGCCGAACAGATTCCACACCAGTTGGGCGAACAGGCAGCCCACCAGGCCGAGCAGGAAACCGCCGACCATATCCAGCGGCCAGTGCACGCCGAGGTAAACGCGTGACCAGGCGATGCCGACGGCGACGATCATCAGCAGCACGCCGGACCAAACGCGGTGCCAGAACAGGAACGCCAGCGCGAAGGTAAAGATGGCGGTGCCGTGATCGCTCGGGAACGAGCTGTCCGGCGCGTGTGGCAGGAAGGTATAACCGACGCCGGCGACGAACGGGCGCTCATGCGGCAGCAGCGCGCCAATAGCGGAAGCGGCAAGCATGGCGAACAGCAGCGCGATAGTGGTTTTCGCTACCACCTGGCGTTGCGAAACCAGCTGGCTTTGCGGCCCCCACAGCCAAAGACCGACGATCAGCAACGGCACGATGATGATCAGATCGCGCGCCAAAAAGGTGGCGAAATCGATCATCCATTCAGGAGACGCCGGAGTCGCATTGATCCAGGCGAAAAGAAAATGGTTCAACTGTTCCATAACCGTTACCTCGTCTTGCGGCGCCAATAGCCGCTAACCGTCCAATAAATAGCCAACTGGCTTAACCAAACCCACCAACCCGCCCACAGGTTATGGGTAAGAAAATGTGCGCCGCGCATGATCTGACCAAAGCCCATCACCATGCCAAGCGCGATGCCGCCGCACCAACACCACCAGGCGAGGCGCGGACGCTGCGGATAAAACAGGAAAAACAACGCCATCACCGCGAAACCGCTCGAGGCGTGCCCGCCGGGGAAACAGCGGCCGGGGCCCGGCAGCGCCGGTACCGCGCCGAATAGCGGGAAAGACATCGCTTTGCCGCCGTACTCAATCAGATCCCACGGGCAGGAGTGCGCGCTGGTGGCTTTGAGAATGCCCACCACCAGCGGGCCGATGCCAATCAGCAGCATGGTCACGATCAGGCGCGCGCTGCGGCGATAGATGCCCCAAAACAGCGTCAGCACCGCCCCTACGATCACTATCTGCTTCAACAGGCGGTGATTGATCAGATCCAGCCAATAATTGTTTTGCCACGGGAAATGCCCGCTGGCGGCATCGTACCAATAGTTGCTGATCGCCCAATCCAGCTGTTCGTTGCGGGAGAGCCACAGAAACGCCAGACCGCTGATCAGCAGGCCAAAAACCTGCCAACGGTAAAAGGATGTCGACAGGGAGTAAAGGGCGGTTGTCTTAATTTGCGGTGTCGTTGAGGATTGATTTAATGACGATTCTGGATTCACGCGCAGGCTCGGTGACAGGATTGAATGACGTCACTGTAATAATTCTGTCTTAAGAAAACCTTAGTCCGCCGGCAAGAAAACCCTATCTGATACACCCGCTTGTGCGAAGGTAATCGCTTGTTTTTCTCGTCTTAACCCGAGGGTGTGCTGGCTAATTGCTCCGCTTAACGGTTTATATCAGGCGATTGTCACTATTGATTGCCTATTGTAAAGAAGATTAAACCTGTGGCGGGCTTGGCGGTAGTGTATTAGTTTATAGTCGGATTATTTGACAAAGTGTAGGGATAAAACATGAACAAGGCATCCGTTGTATTTTCCGGCCTGCTGATGGCCGTTTCCGCTGGCGCTATGGCGGCGACCTCTGGCGATGACGCAGACATGAGCAAACAGCCGCTGGAAAAAGTCGCGCCTTACCCGAAAGCCGAGAAGGGCATGAATCGCCAGGTGATCTACCTGCCGAAGCAAGAGCACGAAGAGAACTACAAGGTAGAACTGCTGATCGGCAAGACGTTGGAAGTGGACTGCAACCGCCATATGATTGGCGGCACGCTGGAGACCAAAACCCTGTCCGGCTGGGGTTACGACTACCTGGTGCTGGAGAAGCTGTCTGAACCGGCCTCGACCATGATGGCCTGCCCGGACAATACCAAGACCAAGAAATTCATCGCCGCCAACCTGGGCGACGCCGCGATGCAGCGCTACAACAGCCGCCTGCCGATCGTGGTGTATGCGCCGAAAGACGCGGAAGTGAAATACCGCATCTGGAAAGCCGAAGACACCGTAAGCCAGGCTGAGCAGAAATAACCGCCGCCTGACGCCGCTCCGCTGGCCATTCCCGGTTGGCGGAGCCTTTCTCCTTCCTGTCTCCTTATCATTCCCGCATCTTTGACACTCGACTGATTGCTTTCGGACGTGGCTTTTAGGCGCGACATGGCAACGAAATACGCAAGTCAATACCTCTTCACAAGTGCACAGGAAGCACGCAGCTGCATGGATGGAAGAGGATGCGTGCGTATAGAAATAGAGCAAAGAAATCTTTACTGAAGTGTGATAATTTTGCGCATGCCCTATTAATGGAATGACACAGAAGATAAGGATATCCAATGCGTTATCGTTCGCTAACGCTCGACGAGCCCCGTAACAGCCGCACACCTGGCGAGTTGCTTGATGATGGTGCGCCTGTGCCGACCACGGAACCCTGCGAGTGGGCAGGCACCGTATGAAACTGATTCATTTCTCCTCTGAACACACGGCGCCGGAAAGCTTTTCCAGGATACTTAACCCGACAGCAGCGCGGCATGAGCTGGAACGGCATTATTTGTTCGGCGGCGCGGCCGGCATATCGATAAGCAGCCGGTATCCGATCACCCGCAATACTCAATCCGGGATTGGCGTCACCGGTTATCGTGAGGACGTGGCTATGAAGCGCAGCGTACTCGATGAGATCAACCGGGGCGGCTTGCTGGCGATTGATCAGGGAATGGGCACCTGGACGCCGACGAAATATGCCTTTTACGTCGACGCGGAAGGCCGATTACAGCGCTACCCAGGCAGCTCTCTTCCCGCCTTTTATCCTACCGGGCGCGTGATCGCCCGCTATGAAGAAATGGTCAGCCGCTATGGCCACCGGGCAAAACCGACGGTGCTGCCGGCGAGGCAGAATACGACCCGGAATCCCCCTCTGCAACAAGCCATCGCGACCGCAGTGGCAACCGTTGCCGCCACGGTGCAGGCCATCCGCCCAATGACCAAGGCAGAACGCTGGCAAGAACGCCAGTACCTGATAGGGCGAGGCAACCGCAGCATTTACCCGGATGCGCGCATGGCGGCACAGCGCCTGGCGGAGAACAACGTCGCGGTCGAAAAGGCGAAGTTGGCTGAGAATGTCTATAAGACCACTAACCCGCTCAAGGACACGATAGACATCCCTGAAGGCTGGAAGGATATCAGTAACAATGATGGGGCGCTGGGTAAACTCGGTTTAAGCAAAGATATGCTCTATGACGATGAGGATACGCCGGGCTTTCTGGCTCGGGTTTATCAGCCTGATGAGAAGGTCTTTGGCAAAGCGATGAACCCGACGGTGGTGTTCCGCGGATCGCGTGCGCCCGAGTTCCCGGAGGGAATAAGCAAGGCTGCCCAGAAAGCGTTATTGAACGGCGATTTGTCAGGGATTAAAAACCTGAGTGACTGGTCAAATAACGGCGCTCAGGGGTTGGGGTTTAATTCTGAATACTATAAACAAGCCGTTATAATTGGCGATAAAATTTCGAAAGTATCAAATATTGACGTTGCGGGTCATTCATTAGGAGGCGGTATGGCCTCTGCGACCTCCATAGCCAGCGGCAAACCGGCTTGGACGTTTAATGCAGCAGGTCTGAATGCGGGAACCGTCGAAAAATACGGTGGCTCTATAATAGGCAGCGCCGATAATATTCAGGCGTATCGCGTAAAAGGGGAGCTGTTGACCAAGCTGCAGGAGGTTGATTTGTGGGAAGATGCCAAAGACCTTAAATTTTATCCCCCGGCGGTGATGGCGAAAGAGCGGTTGTCCATGTTGGCGCCTGACGCCGTGGGAGTAAAGCACACGCTTCCCGGTGGAACAGGTTCACTGCTGGATAAGCACGGTATAGACCAGGCGATACAATGCATTGAAAATGAGAAAGACGATGACATTGCCACAATCAAGGGACGAATATGAAAAAAATCATACTCATTATCACGATGCTAGTGTCTATGCTCATCATTCAGGGGTGCAAACAAGGTATGGATTTACAACCGCAGGATTATTTTGAAGGGACGCAGCTGGACATCGCCAACATCATCTACGAGGGTGACAGGCAAAAGCTGGATAAGGTTTTACCGACGGTAAGCAAAGAAACGTTAAATCGACCGGGCAAGGCGGAGATGACGTTGCTATTCTGGGCGATAAATAACGCTATCTTTGACAAGAACACGCCAGAGCGGCTTAAGATAATTACAGATCTGGTTAAGGCAGGAGCAGACCCACTGCAGCCAAGGCCGGAAGGGAGAAGTAGTCCCGCTGAATTTGTTATGAAAGCAGATAAGGGAATCTGGATAAAATCCATGTTAGATGGGGGGCTATCTCCTAATGCAAAAGATAAAGTCAACAATAAGCCAATTATATTTAAAAGTATTCTTGCGAAGAACACAGAGACATTAGAGGTCATGTTGGATTATGGCGCTGATATAAATATAAGAAATTCACTGGGTGATACGCTGCTCATCGATGCTTTAGATTATCACTCCTATGACCACGTCATTCTTCTATTAGAAAAAGGCGCCGATAGCGATATAAGGGGCAACTCGGGTTGGACGATGGGCAATCAACTGCAACGGCTGATTAATAGAAGTCCGGACGGCAGTGAGGCGAAAGCGTCTCTTGAGCGCATCAAAGACGAGCTAATTAAGCGTGGTGGGAAATGGCCACCTCTCCCTGTCAGTAAATAAGCCGTTCTCAGTATCCAAGGGCATAGAGGGATGCTGATACGGTGAAAAAGCAAAGTTGAACCGTGGTTACGCTTAAAATGGAGATGGCATGAGGCACAGCGCTCTTATCATTATCATGTTGCTGTCGATGCTCATGATGCAGGGATGCGAACAAGGTAGGGATCTACAGCCACAAGATTATTTTGAAGGGACGCAGCTGGACATCGCCAATATCATCTACGAGGGTGACAGACAAAAGCTGGATAAGGTTTTATCGACGGTGAGCAAAGAAACGTTAAATCGACCGGCCAAGGCGGAGATGACGTTGTTATTCTGGGCGATAAATAACGCTATCTTTGACAAGAACACGCCAGAGCGGCTCAAGATCATTACGGATTTGGTCAAGGTGGGGGCAGATCCACTGCAGCCAAGAACTGAGGGGGGGAGTAGCCCAGCTGAATTTGTTATGAAGGCGAATAAAGGCGTATGGATACAAGCTATGTTAGAGGGCGGGCTCTCTCCAAATGCTAAGGATAAGGTTCATAATCAACCCATTATATTCAATAGCATCTTTGCAAAAAATACAGAGACATTAGAGGTCATGTTGGAGCATGGCGCTGATATAAATATAAGAAATTCATTGGGTGATACGCTGCTCATCGATGCTTTAGATTATCACTCCTATGACCACGTCATTCTTCTATTAGAAAAAGGCGCCGATAGTGATATAAGAGGCAACTCGGGTTGGACGATGGGCAATCAACTGCAACGGCTGATTAATAGAAGCCCGGACGGTAGTGAGGCGAAAGCGTCTCTTGAGCGTATCAAAGACGAGCTAATTAAGCGTGGTGGGAAATGGCCACCTCTCCCTGTCAGTCAATAAGCCGTTCTCAGTATTCAAGGGCATAGAGGGATGCTGATACGGTGAAAAAGCAAAGTTGAACCGTGGTTACGCTTAAAATGGAGATGGCATGAGGCACAGGGCTCTTATCATTATCATGTTGCTGTCGATGCTCATGATGCAGGGATGCGAACAAGGTAGGGATCTACAGCCACAAGATTATTTTGAAGGGACGCAGCTGGACATCGCCAATATCATCTACGAGGGTGACAGAAAAAAGCTGGATAAGGTTTTATCGACGGTGAGCAAAGAAACGTTAAATCGACCGGCCAAGGCGGAGATGACGTTGTTATTCTGGGCGATAAATAACGCTATCTTTGACAAGAACACGCCAGAGCGGCTCAATATCATTACGGATTTGGTCAAGGTGGGGGCAGATCCACTGCAGCCAAGAACTGAGGGGGGGAGTAGCCCAGCTGAATTTGTTATGAAGGCGAATAACGGCGTATGGATACAAGCTATGTTAGAGGGCGGGCTCTCTCCAAATGCCAGAGATAAGGTTCATAATCAACCCATTATATTTGAAAGTTTTGATGCGGCGAACACAGAAACATTAAAGATGTTAATTGCATACCAAGTTGATGTTAATATCAAAGGGGCTATGAACAAAACGCCATTAATTAATGCGCTGTATAACAGTTGCCCAGAACACATTGAGGTTCTGTTGGCTCATGGAGCTAATCCATTAGCCAAAGATGATTTTAATGACAGCTTCCTCTCGCTGATTTCTGCGGAAATAGCTAAAGGAGATAAGAGCAATGCGTATATAAAGAAACTAATTAAAATTAAAGAAAAAATAAAACAGGTGAATTAGATAGTCTCGACTATCATGGGGGACAATGCTGGTCTTCTTCCAGTGCAGTAACATGACGTTATGATATACAGGAAGATGATGGAATGAGCCACCAAAGAGCACCCAGCCGACGGCGACGAGAGTGCTGTTGTTAAGTCCCGTTTGTGACGCCATCTCTTTGAACAGTGGCGAACCCACAAGCAGCGTTTCTATGTTGAAACCTGCACATTGATAGGGAGGCTGGCGTAAGCGACGCTCAGAGATAGGATGCTTTATGCCTGACGACGAGGCCGCGACAGCAGGTGTTGCGGGCTGCTTCAGGCAACAAAAAACCCGATAATCTTGAACCTAAAAGGCGGGATTATCGGGCTCCACAAAATGGGGACATCAAAGAAAAGCAGTGGCACTAATTCAGACTGCGGCCCCCAACGAAAGTTCTGGCCGGCGACAAAAAAATCAAAATATTTTTATCGCCGATCCATCTCTCCCGCTAATCGATCAGCCGAGTATGCCCGGCCATAGCACCACGATGAGTGAACCCGCCAGCGTTAACAGCACGTTAGCGATGGCGTAGGTGCCGGCGTAACCCAGCGCCGGGATGTTGCTGCGCGCGGTATCGCTGATGATCTCCATCGCCGGT
This sequence comes from Serratia ureilytica, assembly GCF_017309605.1. Lineage (NCBI taxonomy): Bacteria > Pseudomonadati > Pseudomonadota > Gammaproteobacteria > Enterobacterales > Yersiniaceae > Serratia > Serratia ureilytica. Next base: position 3,310,385 of record NZ_CP071320.1, on the reverse strand, counting down.
GCGCAGGTGCGGGCGCCCATAATCGCGCCGAACAGCAGGGCGCGGTTCATGCGCAGCACGTAGGCACCGAACAGGAAGCAGATAATCACCGGCACCAGGCTGACGATCAGCCCGGCGATCAGCATCTGGCCGCCGACCGCGCCCAGGCTGTGGCCGATGCCGGCGCCGGCGCTCAGGCCTACGCCCGCCATAAACACCATCAGGCCGAACTCTTTCACCATGTTCAGCGCCCCCTGCGGAATGTAGCCGAAGGTCGGGTGGTTGGCGCGCAGGAAGCCGAGCATAATGCCGGACATCAGCAGGCCGGCGGCGTTGCCGATGCCGAACGAGAAGTTGCTGAACTGTATGGTGATCTGGCCGATCAAAAGGCCGATGATGAAGAAGGCGCAGAACGCCAGCAGATCGGTCACCTGGCTGTGAATCGAGATAAAGCCAATTTTCTCCGCCACGCTCTTCACCCGGCGCGCGTCGCCGCTCACCTGCAGCACGTCGCCTTTGTTGAGCACGATGCTGTCGTCGATCGGCATTTCGATCTGGCTGCGGATCACGCGGTTGAGGAAGCAGCCGTGGTCGGTCAGCTTCAGCTGGCTCAGGCGTTTGTTCACTGCGTTGCTGTTCTTCACCACGATCTCTTCGGTCACGATGCGCATGTCGAGCAGATCGCGATCGAACACTTCCTTACCGTTGCGGAAGCTCGGATCCAGCCGCGCGTGGGCGTCCGGGTAGCCGACCAGCGAGATCTCATCGCCCACCTGCAGCACCGCGTCACCGTCCGGGTTGGCCAGAATGCCGTTGCGGCGGATGCGTTCGATGTAGCAGCCGGTCTGGCGGTAGATGCCCAGCTCGCGCAGGTTCTTGCCGTCGGCCCAGGCCACCAGCTCGGGGCCGACGCGGTAGGCGCGGATCACCGGCAGGTAGACCTTGCGCTGGCTGTCGGTGTCCAGGCCGCGTTCACGAGCGATTTGCTGGGCGGAGGTGGACAGATCCTGGTGCTGCAGCTTCGGCAGGTAGCGCGCGCCAAAAATCAGGCTGACCAGACCGATCAGGTAGGTGAGGGCATAGCCGAGGCTCAGATGATCCTGCGCCGCCAGCAGCGCCGGGCCGTTGACGATGGTGTTGCGCAGCGTATCGCCGGCCCCCACCAGCACCGGCGTGGAGGTCATCGAGCCGGCCAGCATGCCTGCGGTCAGGCCGATGTCCCAGTGGAACAGCTTGCCGAGACCGATGGCGATCACCATCGCCGAACCGACCATCACCAGCGCCAGCATCAGGTAATTTTTGCCGTCGCGGAAGAAAATCGAGAAAAAGTTAGGCCCGGCTTCCACCCCGACGCAGAAAATAAACAGCATGAAGCCGAGATTCAGCGCCTCGGTGTTAATGGCGAAGTGTTGCTGGCCGAGCAACAGGGAAACCACCAAAACGCCAATGGAATTACCGAGTTGGACGGAGCCCAGACGGAGTTTACCGAGGCACAGCCCCAGCGCGAGTACCACGAACAGTAACAGAATGTAGTTACCGTTTAACAAACTAGCGACGTTTATGTTCACGGAGGATAACTTATTGTTTACCAGTAAGTGCTTGATATAGATAACTATAAGAGATAAATTCAGCCTTAAAACGACGTCATAAATCACCACCAGCAGAAAGCGAAGCGAACCATCGTTCGGCGGCGTTCATTCTAGACGCTATGACCGATGACAGCCAGCACAGAAAGCTGATTTCCTGCGCCGCCGTGCGCATTTAACTCTCTTTTGACCAAGGAAAAAATTCGGTTCAGCGTCACCTCACGGGTGGCCGGGCTGATTTCTATTGATGCGGTAATTGGGCGGGGGAGAATTCGCATGACGAGTTATCGATATTGGCTGGGCATTCTCAGCTGTTTTCTGTTGTTCAACCTGGTGTTTCTCGGCCAGCAAACCGGCCTGTTCGGCAGCACGGATCATGAGCACCACGGGGAAACCGGCCTGCTGCTGTTTGTGATCCCCGGCGCGATCGCCAGCTATCTGTCGAGCCGCAAGCGGCTGCTGTGTCCGCTGCTGGGGGCGCTTTATGCCTTGCCGCTCTGCCTGCTGATCCGTCACTTCTGGCTGACGCCGTCCTATTCGTTCTGGCAGGAGCTGGCTTATGCCACCAGTGCGGTGTTCTGGTGCGTGTTCGGCGCGATGCTGATGCTGTTCGCCCTCGGTCTGTTGCACACGCTCCAGCAGCTGCATCGGCGGCAGCGGCAATAAAAAAAGGCGCGTTAAGCGCCTTTTTTTGTCGTTCAAAAACTTACTGGAACAGGTTCAGGTGTTCTTTAGCGTAAGCTTCGAAATCGGTGCAACCGCCGATGTGCTTCTCGTCCAGGAAGATCTGCGGCACGGTTTCAACCGGTTTACCGACGGTTTTTTCCAGATCGGCCTTGGTGATGCCTTCCGCGTGGATGTCAACGTAACGGAAGTTGAAATCGTCGCGTTCTTCAGTCAGTTTTTCCGCCAGTTCTTTAGCGCGGACACAATAAGGACAGCCAGGACGCCCGAAGATTACTGCAAACATGCAACGCTCCTTAATTGGATTTTCAAAAAATTGTTCGCTACCGCAACGACATCCCGTCACCGAAAAAGTCATTACCTGCGTCAGATGGCGCCTACTATGCCCGTTGAGGCGGTGAAAAAAAAGCAGGAATTACCTGTTAATCTGATTCATGCAACCAATTAGTCTGCCGGGGCTGTCGTCGTCGACGGGAATTCACTACACTGGGGGCAGACCTTCTGGAGAAGAAAAATATGCGTTCATTCGGTGACTTACCGCGCCCAGTGCTGGTGTTGGAAGGGCTGGGCATCGTGATGCTGGTATTGGCCTACCTCAGCATTCACGGGCACCTGCAGCTGCCGGGCTGGCTGGCGTCGCAGCAGGCGGCGGTCGGCATGATTTTCCTCGGCGTGGCGCTGATGGTGCCGGCGGCGGCGTTTCTGGTATGGCGCGTGGTGCAGGGGTTCGGGCCGCTGATGCGCGGCGGCCTGCCGCCGGAAAACGATCGCCGCAAGCCGCAAGATACGGACGTATCGAAAAATCATCAGGACAGCGATCCGCGCGCCTGAGCGCCGCGGCCGCTAACCCGCCTGCGGGGCAGGCGTTGGCCTTTTTGGGGTGACGAGTGAAAATTGCCATTCTTTCTCGCGACGGATCGCTCTATTCGTGCAAGCGGCTGCGTGAAGCGGCGGAAGATCGCGGGCACAGCATCGATATCATCGATCCGCTTTCCTGTTATATGAACATCAACCCGGCGGCGCCGACCATTCACTATCGCGGCCGTCAGTTGGAGCGTTATGACGCGGTGATCCCGCGCATCGGTTCCGCCATCACCTTTTACGGCACCGCGGTGCTGCGCCAATTCGAGCTGCTTGGCAGCTACCCGCTCAACGAATCCGTGGCCATTACCCGCGCCCGCGACAAGCTGCGTTCGCTGCAACTGTTGGCCCGGCAGGGTATCGATCTGCCGATCACCGGTTTCGCCCATTCACCGGACGATACCGGCGATCTGATCGAACTGGTCGGCGGCGCGCCGCTGGTGGTCAAGCTGGTGGAAGGCACGCAGGGCATCGGGGTGGTGCTGGCGGAAACTCGCCAGGCGGCGGAAAGCGTGATCGACGCCTTTCGCGGCCTGAACGCCCATATTCTGGTGCAGGAGTACGTGCGCGAAGCGCAGGGCCGCGACGTGCGCTGCCTGGTGGTGGGCGGCCGGGTGGTGGCCGCCATCGAGCGGCAGGCGAAGCCCGGCGAGTTTCGTTCCAACCTGCACCGTGGCGGCAGCGCCCGCAAAGTGACCATCACCGCCAGGGAGCGGGCGATTGCGGTCAAAGCGGCGAACACGCTGGGGCTGGACGTCGCCGGGGTGGATATCCTGCGCGCCGAGCGCGGCCCGCTGGTGATGGAGGTCAACGCCTCACCGGGGCTGGAAGGGGTGGAAACCACTACCGGGCTGGACATTGCCGGCATGATGATCGAATACATCGAGCAGCGCGGCCGGCCGGGGTTCCGCCTGAAATCGGGCGGCTGACGGTACGCGCGTTGCGCTTTTCCCGCCGAGCAATATCTTAATTAGTGAATTAAGCCGCATTGATCGTGGCGTATCGGGTGAATATTCCGTAAGCTATGCGCCTTTTCGCGTTTTGAATATTGTGAGGCTGGTTATTATGGATTCACTCATTGTCCCCGATTTGGCGCTGTTGCGGCGCTGGCTGGATCAGTCGGGCATTTCTTTCTTTGAGTGCGATTCCTGCCAGGCGCTGCACCTGCCGCACATGCAGAACTTCGACGGCGTGTTCGACGCCAAGATAGATCTGGTGGACAACGTCATTCTGTTCTCCGCGCTGGCCGAGGTGAAGCCGACCGCGCTGATCCCGCTGGTGGCGGATCTGAGCCAGATCAACGCCAGCTCGCTGACCATCAAGGCCTTTGTCGACATTCAGGACGACAACCTGCCGAAGCTGATCGTCTGCCAGTCGCTGAGCGTGGCGGTCGGCATCACCTACGAGCAGTTCACCCACTTCATGCAGCAGGGCGAAGAGCAGGTCTCGATGGTCATCCTCGAGGCGCGGGCGAACGATCTGCTGTTTATGGGGGACGAAGAAGAGATCCCCGCTGGCGCCTTGCGTCAGCCGATGCTGCACTGATCCTCGCTGTACCTTAAGCATGCCGTCGCTCCGGCGGCATGCTGCCGTGACTCCCCTCCGCAATTAAATATTCTGCACTTTGGCCTCTGCCGCCCGATCTTTCTCGGCTTTTACGCCGTTAATGCCGTATCACATAGAGAAAAATTGCATAAAAAATCGATAAATGGCGTTTTTTACCCTGGGGGCTGGCGGGTTGCGATGGCAGCGGCTATGCTGCTGATTCTGCAAAGGGCTTGCGATTTCCCTTGTAACCACGCGAGCAGGGCAGTGCAAAAATGCGCATGCAATCATATGCATAGCCATTCATTTCGCGGTTGCAACGATTGCGCTCAATCAGGAAAGGTTTTGTATCGCTGCAGATACAAGTTCAATTCTATGATTTACCCTGTTTTGGAGGAAGTTACGGATGGTCACCCAACGTAAAAAGTGGTTATCGGGTGTGGTTGCCGGTCTGTTGATGGCCGCGTCCGTCACGGCGTCAGCCGAAGAGAAAACGCTGCACGTGTATAACTGGTCCGACTATATCGCGCCGGATACCCTGGCCAAATTCCAGAAAGAAACCGGTATCAAAGTGGTGTACGACGTCTTTGACTCCAACGAAGTGTTGGAAGGCAAACTGATGGCGGGCAGCACCGGTTACGATTTGGTGGTCCCTTCATCCAACTTCCTCGAGCGTCAGTCGCAGGCCGGCATTTTCGAGCCGCTCGACAAGAGCAAGATCCCCAACTACAAAAATCTCGATCCCGAGATGCTGAAGCTGGTGGCGCATAACGACAAAGACAACAAATACGGCATCCCTTACATGATGGTGACCACCGGCATCGGCTATAACGTCGACAAGGTGAAGGCGGTACTGGGCAAAGACGCGCCGGTCAACAGCTGGGATCTGATCTTCAAGCCGGAAAACCTGGAGAAGCTCAAGAGCTGCGGCGTCTCCTTCCTCGATGCGCCGAGCGAGGTCTACGCCACCGTGCTGCATTATCTGGGCAAAGATCCCAACAGCACCAACGCGGCGGACTACACCGGCGCGGCCAACGATCTGCTGCTGAAGCTGCGGCCGAACATCCGCTATTTCCACTCTTCTCAGTACATCAACGATCTGGCGAACGGTGACATCTGCGTGGCGATCGGCTGGTCCGGCGACGTGATGCAGGCGGCCAACCGCGCCAAAGAGGCGAAGAACGGCGTGAATGTGGCCTATGCGATCCCGAAAGAGGGGGCGCTGACCTACTTTGACATGTTCGCCATGCCGGCGGACGCCAAAAGCAAGGACGCCGCCTACCAGTTCCTGAACTTCCTGCTCAAGCCGGACGTGATGGCGGACATCAGTAATCACATTTACTACGCCAATGCGGTGAAAGATTCCACGCCGCTGGTGAACGCCGAAGTGCGCGATAACCCGAACGTCTATCCGCCGGCCGATTTGCGCGCCAAGCTGTTCACGCTCAACGTGCAGTCGCCGAAGCTGGACCGTGTCATTACCCGCGCATGGACTAAAGTTAAAAGCGGGAAGTGATGATGGGGGAGCCCCCCATCGTCGGTAAACCGGCAGGCGGGTGTTCCCCGCCTGCATTGCCGTTTTGGGCCACGGCGCTCGCCGTGGTTTTGTGCCGCTTTACGCCGGAGAGCACCCCGATTGAACGACGCTATTCCTCGTCCTCAAGCCAAGTCGCAGAAGGTTTTCACCCCTCTGCTGGAAATCCGTAACCTCACCAAAACCTTCGACGGGCAGAATGCGGTCGAAGACGTCAGCCTCACCATCTATAAGGGTGAGATCTTTGCGCTGCTTGGCCCGTCCGGCTGCGGCAAGTCCACCTTGCTGCGCATGCTGGCCGGTTTTGAACCGCCGACGGAAGGGCAGATCGTGCTCGACGGGCAGGATATGTCGCATGTGCCGCCGTACCAGCGGCCGATCAATATGATGTTTCAGTCGTACGCGCTGTTCCCGCACATGACCGTGGAGCAGAACATCGCGTTTGGCCTTAAGCAGGACAAAATGCCGCGGGCGGAGATCGCCGAACGGGTGGCGGAAATGCTGGCGCTGGTGCACATGCAGGAGTACGCCAGGCGCAAACCGCACCAGCTTTCCGGCGGCCAACGGCAGCGGGTGGCGCTGGCGCGCAGCCTGGCCAAGCGGCCGAAGCTGCTGCTGCTGGATGAGCCCATGGGCGCGCTGGACAAGAAGTTGCGCGACCGCATGCAGCTGGAAGTGACCGACATTCTCGAGCGCGTCGGCGTGACCTGCGTGATGGTGACGCACGATCAGGAAGAAGCGATGACCATGGCGGGGCGCATCGCCATCATGAACCGCGGCAAGTTCGTGCAGATCGGCGAGCCGGAAGAGATCTACGAGCATCCGAACAGCCGCTTCAGCGCCGAATTTATCGGTTCGGTCAACGTCTTCGACTGCGTGCTGCAAGAGCGTCACGACGATGCGCTGATCCTGCAAAGCCCGGGGCTGCGTCATGCGATCAAAGTGGATCCGGACGCCTCGGTGGTGGACGGCGTGCCGATCCAGGTCGCGCTGCGGCCGGAAAAGATCCTGCTGTGCGAACAAGTGCCGGAAGACGGCTGCAACTTCGCGGTGGGGGAAGTGGCGCACATTTCCTATCTGGGCGATCTGTCTATCTACCACGTGAAGCTGCATAGCGGGCAGATCATCAGCGCCCAGCTGCAAAACGGCCATCGTTTCCGCAAGGGGATGCCCACCTGGGGCGATGAAGTGCGTCTATGTTGGGAAACCGACAGCTGCGTCGTGTTGACGGTGTAGTGGATCCGGTGAGGAGTAACCCGTATGACCCTGCTTTCTGAACGCGCGCCGGAACCGCCGGCCAAAGCGCCCGGCGCCCTCAGGGCGCTGTTCCATCGCTTGCTGATGGCCCATGGCCGCAAGCTGGTGATCGCGCTGCCGTATTTATGGCTGACGCTGCTGTTTATGCTGCCTTTCCTGATCGTGTTCAAGATCAGCCTGGCGGAGTTGGCGATGGCGGTGCCGCCCTACACCGAGCTGATGAGCTGGGTGGACGGCAAACTGAACATCGCGCTCAACTTCGCCAACTACCTGCAGCTCACCGACGATCCGCTGTATATCGATGCCTATCTGCAGTCGCTGCGCGTGGCGGCGGTTTCGACGTTGTGTTGCCTGATCATCGGCTATCCGCTGGCCTGGGCGGTGGCCCACAGCAAGGCGTCGACCCGCAACATCCTGCTGTTGCTGGTGATCCTGCCTTCCTGGACCTCGTTCCTGATCCGCGTCTATGCCTGGATGGGCATTCTGAAAAACAACGGCACGCTGAACAACTTTCTGATGTGGTTAGGGGTGATCGACCAGCCGCTGGTGATCCTGCACACCAACCTGGCGGTGTATATCGGCATCGTCTATTCCTACTTGCCGTTTATGGTGTTGCCGATCTACACGGCGCTGATCCGGCTGGATTACTCGCTGGTGGAGGCGTCGCTGGATCTGGGCGCCCGGCCGCTGAAAACCTTTTTCAGCGTGATCGTGCCGCTGACGCGCGGCGGCATCATCGCCGGCTCGATGCTGGTGTTCATTCCGGCGGTGGGGGAGTTCGTGATCCCGGAGCTGCTCGGCGGGCCGGACAGCATCATGATCGGCCGCGTGCTGTGGCAGGAGTTCTTCAATAACCGCGACTGGCCGGTGGCCTCGGCGGTCGCCACCATCATGCTGCTGTTGCTGATCGTGCCAATATTGTGGTTCCACAAGCACCAGAACAAGGAAATGGGAGGCCAGGCATGAACAACTTGCCGGTAGTGCGTTCACCGTGGCGCATCGCCATCCTGACTGTCGGCTTTACCTTCCTGTATGCGCCGATGCTGATGCTGGTGATTTACTCCTTCAACAGCTCCAAGCTGGTGACGGTGTGGGCCGGCTGGTCCACGCGCTGGTATAGCGAACTGTTCCACGATTCGGCGATGATTAGCGCGGTGGGGCTCAGCCTGACCATCGCCGCCGCCGCCGCCACTGCCGCGGTGGTGCTGGGCGCCATCGCCGCGGTGGTGATGGTGCGTTTCGGCCGTTTTCGCGGTTCGACCGGTTTCGCGTTTATGCTGACCGCGCCGCTGGTGATGCCGGACGTGATCACCGGCCTGTCGTTGCTGCTGCTGTTCGTGGCGATGGGGCACGCCTTCGGTTGGCCGTCGGAACGCGGCATGTTCACCATTTGGCTGGCGCATGTCACCTTCTGTACCGCTTATGTGGCGGTGGTGATCAGTTCGCGCCTGCGCGAGGTGGATCGCTCAATTGAAGAGGCGGCGATGGACCTGGGGGCGCCGCCGCTGAAGGTGTTTTTCGTCATCACCTTGCCGATGATTGCGCCGGCGCTGATCTCCGGCTGGATGCTGGCGTTTACCCTGTCGCTGGACGATCTGGTGATCGCCAGTTTCGTCTCCGGCCCGGGCGCCACCACGTTGCCGATGCTGGTGTTCTCCAGCGTGCGCATGGGGGTGAATCCGGAAATTAACGCGCTGGCCAGCCTGATCCTGCTGGTGGTGGGCATTCTCGGCCTGATCGCCTGGTGGTTTATGGCGCGCTCGGAAAAACAACGATCGCGTGAATTGCAGCGGGCGGCCCGTAGCTGAATCGTAACAAACCTGCTATTTTTGCAATCAATAAGTATTGCAACTAACTACCTGACTTTACATGCGCCATTTGAATGGCTCCAATGAATTTCACACTGCCGCCAACAACGCGGCAATGCGAAAGGCGTAGGGGCAGTGGCGCGTCGTAGCGGAACACGGATATGTCAGACATGCTGAAAAGCGGGCAGGGAATAAGATCGACTTCGGATGCGCCGGTGCCGGTGATGGTGGCGGGCACCGCCATGGTGGCGATCAAGTGTATCAGCGTGGTGCTGCTGCTGGGCGAGCTGGGCGTCGACGGCGCGAAGGAGTTTGTCAGCACCAGCGCGCAGGCGTGGGATTCCACCTTTATCTTTCTGGCCGGGCTGATGCTGCTGTGCCTGCAAATCAGCTGCGGTTTTGCGGTGATGCGCGGCCGCAACTGGGGGCGCTGGGGCTACGTGGCCTGTCAGTGCATCGTGGTGCTTTACCTGCTGCTGGCCACCATCGGCAGCGTCTTCCCCGAGGTGTTCACCGTGGAAGGGGAAACCAGCGGCCAAATCCTGCACGTTCTGATCCTGCAAAAGATCCCCGACGCGGTGATCCTGGCGCTGCTGTTCGTCCCCACCGCCAGCCGCCGCTTCTTCACCGCGCGCAAGTGAGATTTTAGGCGCGCGGAGTGGTAAACTCTGCGCCCTTAATTCGTCATCCTGGACTTCACGGTATCTTCATGCATTGCGCTTTGTATACGGCGGGCACCTGCCGTTCCTGTCAGTGGCTGGAAAAGCCCTATCCGCAGCAGCTGGCCGACAAACAGCATCACCTGCAATCGCTGCTGGCCGGGCGCGATGTCGCGCAGTGGCTGCAGCCGGCGGCGGGGGAACTGAGCGCATTTCGCAATAAAGCCAAGATGGTGGTCAGCGGCAGCGTGGAGCGCCCGCTGCTCGGCATGCTGCACCGCGACGGCACGCCGGTCGATCTGAGCGACTGCCCGCTGTATCCCGCCGGCTTTGCGCCGATGTTTGCGGTGCTGAAAAGCTTCATCGCCCGCGCCGGCCTGACGCCGTATAACGTGGCGCGCAAACGCGGCGAGCTGAAATACCTGCTGCTGACCGAAAGCACGCTCGACGGCGGCGTGATGCTACGCTTCGTGCTGCGCTCGGAAACCAAGCTGGCGCAGCTGCGCGCCGCGCTGCCGTGGCTGCAGCAACAGCTGCCGCAGCTCAAGGTGATCTCCGCCAATATTCAGCCGGTGCATATGGCGATCATGGAAGGGGAGCGCGAGATCGCGCTGACCGAACAGCAGGCGCTGGAGGAACAGTTCAATCAGGTGCCGCTGTTCATCCGCCCGCAAAGCTTCTTCCAAACCAACCCGCAGGTGGCCGCCGATCTGTATGCCACCGCCCGCGACTGGGTGCGCGCGCTGGGTATCGACAGCATGTGGGATCTGTTTTGCGGCGTCGGCGGTTTCGGTCTGCACTGCGCGCAGCCGCAAACTCGCCTGACCGGCATCGAAATCAGCGCGGAAGCGATCGCCTGCGCGCGCCAGTCGGCGCAGCGATTGGGGATGCTGCAGGTCGATTTTCAGGCGCTCGATTCCACCCGCTTCGCCACCGCCGAAGGGCAGGTGCCGCAGTTGGTGTTGGTCAACCCGCCGCGCCGCGGCATCGGCCAGGCGCTGTGCGATTATTTGAGCCGGATGGCGCCGGATTACATTCTGTATTCCAGCTGCAACGCCGAGAGCATGGCGAAAGATATCGAGATGTTGCCGGGATACCGCATCGAACGGGTGCAGTTGTTCGACATGTTCCCGCATACCGCGCACTACGAAGTGTTGACGCTGTTGGTGCGGCGTTAAAGGCGCTTTTTGGCAGCGGTGTAAGCCGCTGAACGTTCGCGTTTGCCCACAGACAGGACCAGAACCACGATCTCCGTTTCCATGACGCGATATACCAAACGAAAGCCTGAGGCTCTGAGTTTGATTTTGTAGCAATCGGGCAAACCGGCGAGTTTGTTGGCGGGGACGTGGGGATTAACCAGCACCGATGCCAGCTTTTTTTTGAACTGTTCCCGGATCACCGGGGACAGTTTTTTAAATTCCTTCAGCGCATGTTCTTCGAATTCAAGCTTATAAGTCATCCAAATTGACCTTAATGCGTTTGCCGTTCATCCGTGAACGAACGATTTCAGCGAGTTCGATATCTTCCAGGTATTCCGCGATCGCCTCCCAGGTTTCCGGAGAGACGTAATATCCCGAAATCTTACCGTTGGTCAGGACGGCGACCGGTTGCCCTTGTGCCTCTTTAAGGGCGGCGTTGGGCGATTTTTTAAAATCGCTGATGCTGACTGCGGAGTCGGCGAGAATGGGTTGAACCGTCATGATGTTATCCTTGATGCTAAATTCAGTATCAAATTTAGCACTAACCGAATGGGGTGGCAATCGGATGGAGCCGCCGAAGGATGGCGACTCCACATGCGGACTTACTGCGGGAACCATTTGTCGTTGATGGCCTTGTAGGTGCCGTCGGCCTTGATGGCGTCCAGCGCGGCGTTCAGCTTGGCCAGTAGCGCCTGATTGTCCGGACGCACCGCGATGCCGAGGCCGGTGCCGAAGTATTGCGCATCGGTGATATGTTCGCCGACCGGCGCCAGCTGCGGGTTGGTTTTCAGCCACTCGTTCACTACGGCGGTATCGCCGAAGACGCCGTCGATACGGCCGTTTTTCAGCTCCAGAATAGCGTTCTGGTAGCTGTCGTAAGAGACAGTGTTAATCTCCGGGTGCTTGTCCTGCATGTATTTCTGGTGGGTGGTGCCGTTTTCCATGCCGAGCTTTTTGCCTTTCAGATCAGCCAGCGAGCTGAACTTGCCTTTTTGCGCGATCACAATCGCCGAGTTGGCATAGTAAGGTTGGGTGAAGGCGACCTGTTTGCTGCGCTCCGGCGTGATATCCATACCGGAAATCACCGCATCGTATTTTTTGAATTTCAGCGCGGCGATCAGGCTGTCGAACGCCTGGTTGGTGAAAGTGCACTGCGCCTGCATCTGTTTGCACAACGCGTTGGCCAAGTCGATATCGAAGCCGACGATCTGGTTGTTGGCGTCCAGCGATTCGAACGGCGGATAGGTGGCGGAGGCGGCGAAGCGGATAGTCTCGGCTGCGGTGGCGTTAAAGGTCATTCCGGCCAACATCGTCGCGGCAAGCAGCAGTTTTTTCATGCGTAGAGCTCCTGTCTGGATCCTGAAAGTGATTATTTCGCTATCGTTTGTTTTTACTGGTAATCGCCAGAGGTTTTTGCGAGGACACCTGCTGATAACCCTGCCACTGAGTGAATTAAAATGCAATATAAATGATTAAATATTGCAATGAGGATAAAAAAAGCCCCGCGCAATGGCGGGGCTGGAGAGGGGATGGCTTCAGTTGCGGCGCTCAAACGCCAACGCGCGGCGCTCCACCAGCCGCATCAGCAGAGTCAGCAGGCCGTTGACGCACAGATACACCAGACCTGCGGCGCCGAACACCATCACGTCGTAGGTACGGCCGTACATCAGCTGGCTGTAGCCCATCACTTCCATCAGCGTGATGGTGTAGGCCAGCGACGTGCTTTTGAACACCAGCACCACTTCGTTGGAGTAAGACGACAGCGCGCGCTTGAAGGCGAACGGCAGCAGAATGCGCAGCGTCTGCCGGCGCGACATGCCAAGCGCTTCGCACGACTGCCATTGTCCGGCGGGGATGGCGCGCACCGCGCCGTAGAACAGCTGCGTGGTATACGCCGCGCTGTTCAGCGCCAGCGCAATCATCGCGCACAGCCAGGGCTGCGACAGCAGGTTCCACAGCCACGGGTAGTCGCGGATCGCCGGAAACTGACCGGGGCCGTAGTAGATCAGGAAGATCTGCACCAGCAGCGGTGTGCCGGTGAACAGCGTCACGTAGATCTTGACCAGCGGCGTCAGGATCGGCGTTTTCAGCGTCAGGATCACCGTCAGCAGCAGCGACAGCAGCAGCGCGACCAGCAGCGCGGCGACGGTCAGGGTCAGGCTGGTATGCAGCCCTTTGAGGATTTCCGGTAAATATTCAATCATCAGACCGGCCCCCGCTCAAAGCGCGTGGCGCGCAGTTCAATGCGCTTGATGACGTATTGGCTGAACAGCGTCACCAGCAGGTAGATGGCCGCCGCGATCACGTACCAGGTAAAGGGTTCCTGGGTGCGGGTGGCGATGCTTTTGGTTTGCAACATCAGATCGTTCACGCTGATCAGCGACACCAGCGCGGTGTCTTTCAGCAGCACCAGCCACTGATTGCCGAGGCCGGGCAGGGCATGGCGCCACATCTGCGGCATGATCAGGCGAAAGAAGATCGCCGCTTTGCCGAGACCCAGCGCCTGGCCGGATTCCCACTGCCCCTGCGGCACCGCTTTGAGCGCGCCGCGCAGCGTCTGCGAGGCGTAGGCGGAATAGAGCAAGGCCAGGGCGATCACCCCGCACAGGAACGGGCTGACTTCGAAATTGTCGATCGCCAGCTGAATCGGCAACTGAAACAGACCGAGGTTAAGGGTAAAGCCGTCGGAGAGCATCAGCAGCAGCTGCGACGAGCCGAAATAGATAAACAGCACCACCAGGATTTCCGGCAGGCCGCGCAGCACGGTCACCCAGGCGGTGCCGAGCCAGCTGACGGCTTTCCAGCGGGACGATTCCCATACGGCGAACAGCATCGCCAGAATCAGCCCGAGGATCAGGGCGCAAACGGCAAGGCCGACGGTCATGCCGGCGGCGCTTGCTAAAGGTTGTAATTCATTCATCGGGGCGTATTACTGCTGGAACCATTTTTTGTAGATGGTTTCATAGGTCCCATCCTGCTTGATCTTGTCCAGGGCGGCGTTGAACTTGCCCTGCAGATCGGTATTTTTCTGGCGTACCGCGATGCCGAGGCCGGTGCCGAAGTAGTCTTTATCCGTTACTTTGGCGCCCACTGTCGCCAGCGCGTCATTCTGCTTCAGCCACTCGTTGACCACCGCAGTATCGCCGAACACCGCATCAACGCGGCCGTTCTTCAGATCCAAAATGGCGTTTTGGTAGCTGTCGTAAGGCACGGTGGTGATTTCCGGGTGCTTGTCGGTCAGGTATTTTTGGTGAGTGGTGCCGTTTTGCACGCCGACTTTCTTGCCTTTCAGCGCCGCCACGTCGGCGATTTTGCCTTTCTGCGCGATGAACAGCGCCGAGTTATCGTAGTACGGCTTGGTGAACAGCACCTGCTTTTCACGCTCCGGTGTAATGTCCATACCGGCCATGACCGCATCGAAACGCTTGAACTTCAGGCTTGGGATCAGGCTGTCGAACGCCTGATTGGTGAAGGTGCACTCGGCCTGCATCTCTTTGCACAGCGCGTTGGCCAGATCGACATCAAAACCCTGAATTTTGTTGCCGGCGTCAATAAATTCAAATGGAGGATAGGAGGCTTCGGTAGCGAAACGGATGGTTTCGGCTGCGGAGGCGGAAACGCTGATGCCGGCCAGAACGGCGGCGATTATTAGTTTTTTCATCGCAAACTCCCCAAATTACAGCAAGTTAATTGTTAGTGTGATAAGTAGTTGGCAAACTCGGTGGTCCGCGGCTGCGTGAAGTGGCTGCTGTCGCCTTGCTCCACCACATGGCCGTTTTCCATGTACACCACGCGGCTGGCGGTCTTGCGCGCCACTTCCACTTCGTGGGTGACGATCACCTGAGTGATGCCGGTGCCGGCCAGTTCGCGAATGATGCTGACGATCTGAGCGGTGATTTCCGGATCCAGCGCTGCGGTCGGTTCATCGAACAGCAGCACCTGCGGCTCCATCATCAGGGCGCGAGCGATCGCTACGCGCTGCTGCTGGCCGCCGGAAAGGTGCAGCGGAAAGCGATCGGCGAAGTCGGTCAGGCGCAGACGCTTGAGCAGCTTGTCGGCGCGCTCCATCGCCTGAGCCTTGGTCAGACCCAGCACGCGGCAAGGCGCTTCGATCAGGTTCTGGACCACGGTGAGGTGAGGCCACAGGTTGTATTGCTGGAAGACCATGCCGACATTTTGCCGCAGTTCGCGAATGGCTTTTTCGCCCGGCGCCTGCTTGAAATCGAATTGGTTGCCGGCGATTTTTAGCTGACCCGAACGCGGCATTTCCAGCAGGTTCAGCACCCGCAGCAATGAACTTTTCCCGGCGCCGCTTGGGCCAAGCAGCACCAGGGTTTCCCCGGCTGGACATTCCAGCGTGATGTCAAACAGCGCCTGGTGAGCGCCGTAATAGCAATTGATACCGTTAAGTTGAATACTCATGCGCCAGAATTGAATAGACATTGATGCCGCAAATGTTAACTTCCACAGAATACTTATGCAATCTTTGTGCGTTAAAATTTATGAGTGTGCGGCGGGACAGTAAAAGATTAGCACAAGATACCGCGACTCAGGCCGAGGGAGGGGATTTGTGGCGCAGGCTGTGAGATCGGTAGCGAAATTTTTTCTATCGGACGAAATCTGAGCGGCGCAAGGGGAGACGGGAACGACCGACGCGGCGGGTCCGCGTCGGCCGGGGAGTGCGGGTTATCGGTTTTCCAGCACCTGACGCACGCTGCCGTTGGTGGCGTGTGCTGGAACATTCAGGTAGCGAATATCATCAACCACCCAGCAGGTGCCTTCGCGCACCATCAGCACTTCGTCTTGCCAGTTCACGGTACTGTTGGCGTCTTTCTGGTAGCTCAAGTCAACGCGCAGCGGGATGTTCTTCGCATCGGTGTTGGGAATGGTCGAGGCGCTGGCGACGGACGCGCTGCTTGGCCCTTGCGCGTTGCCGGAGAACAGATCGCCGGTTATCTGATGCTTGCCCGGATTTTGAGCGGCGCTGACCAGATCCTGATACAGCACTTTGCTCAGATAAGGCTGCAGCTGCGCCAGGCGGTTGCTGTCCGGCAGGCTGGAACCTTGCTGGATGCGCAGGTCATAGAACTTTTGCGCGACCGTATCCGGGCCGCCTTCCACACAGCTGCCGCTGCGGGTGCCGATATCCTTGTATGCCGGTTCCACCGTGGTACAGGCACTCAGCAACAGCGCTAAGGGTAAAACAGCCGCAATCGTTTTTGTTTTCATCTTATTACCTTATGTGAAAGTCTCTACCATGAAGACCGATAGCTTACAGTATAAATGCGTTTTTTGGCCTTGCATTCGTACTGCGTGCCATTGATTAAGCGAACATAATGCCAATCTTCTGGTCATAGATACGTTGAATTAATCAAACAAGGAGTTCTGATGCAGCTTTCAACTACCCCGACCCTGGAAGGGTTTACCATCACCGAATACTGCGGCGTCGTCACCGGCGAAGCGATCCTCGGCGCCAACATTTTTCGTGATTTCTTCGCCGGCGTACGCGATATCGTCGGCGGCCGCTCGGGCGCTTATGAGAAAGAGCTGCGCAAGGCGCGCCTGATCGCATTCGAAGAGCTGGAAGACCAGGCGAAAGAGCTGGGCGCCAACGCGGTGGTCGGCATTGATATCGATTATGAAACCGTTGGTAAAGACGGCAGCATGCTGATGGTGACCGTCAGCGGCACCGCGGTGAAAGTGAGCCGCTAACGCCATGCTTTCTTTTCGCCCCGGCCATTCCGCCGGGGCGACATCCTCTTGATTTATCCCACCTTGTGCTGCTCGACGATTGGGCGGTGTTCCTGCGGCTTCGTGGGCACCGGCTCCTGGCGATGCGGCATCGGCTGAACGGACGTCTGATGGCGCTGCGGCGCCGGGGCCGCATGCGGCATGATGCGCTGTTGCGGCGCCGGCATCGGGCTTATCGCCGCCGGATGCTGCGGCGCTGCCGGTTCGCGGATCACCGGCTGAGCGACGTGTGGGGCCTGCAGAACCTGCGGGCGCGCGACGGCTGGATGCACCGGCGCAGCGGCCGGCATCGGATGCGTCTGTAGCGGCGCTGAATGTACGGCTGTCGGCTGCTGCGGGTGAGGCGCCGTCGGAACGGCATGCGTGAACGTCGGCGTGCTCATCGGCTGCTGTGCATGAGGCGCGATGACCGGCTGTCGCACGTGCGGGACGGCCGCTACCGGCTGCTGTACGTGAGGCACCACCGGCTGGGTATGCGCAAAGTTCGGCAACGTCATCGGCGCGTGGGCCGCAGGCGCGACGTGCGGCTGTTGCGGCGCGCCGATGGGCGTCGGTTGAGTGACGCGGGGCGCCGGCGCGGCGGCGGTATTGTAGTTGTTCACCGTGCTGGTGCTGCTGCGATTCACAGTGTTCACGTTGTTATATTGGTTGATGTTGGTGACGCGATTCACCACGGTGGTGGAATGCGATACGTAGGGCGCATCGCGGTAGACCACCGGTTGGCGTCGATCGTCCCAGCGCATATCCCAGTTGTGCCAGCCGCTGTTGTGCTGATTGAACAATGAGGCGACCGCAATGCCGACACCGAAGCTGATCACGCCGGCCGCCAACATGTCGCCGCCGCTGTAGCCCGAAGGTTGATACCGATAGCTCGGATAGGCTGGGATCGGCGTGCCGTAGGCCACCCAGGGATCATAATGCGGGACGTAAACCGTATCCGGCTGGCTGGGTTCGATGACGATGGTTTCGCCCGGCGCCGCTACCACGCGCTGGCGATAGGGCTGCTGTTCGACATAATGCGTCGTCGGCGCCACGACGATGCGCTGCTGCGGGGTGTTTTTCAGCGTGCCTTGGCTGGCCGCCCGTTGACGCATCACCTGAATGGCGTTCATCACGTCGGTGGGATCGTTTAGGTAGGCGCTGCCCAGGGCGGTGGTCCAGGGGATGTTTTTCGCCATTTGATCGAGCACGTCGGGGAATTGCACCAGGCCGCGCACGCTGGGATCCCAGGGTTGAGCGTCGGCCGCTGAGCTGAGCGCCGCCGGTTGCAAGCCGCGGTTTTGCGCCAGCCAGGCATCCGCGGCGCTGATTTGGTCAGGATAGCCCGCGCCGGCCAACACCTGCGCCAGCAGCTTGTCGGGGAACAGCGCCACCGGGCTGACCAACTGGTACAGTTGATCGGCGCTCAGCGGCGTATAGGCCGGCGCGCTGGCACTCGTGACGGGCGCGGCCGAGGGCGGGGCGCTCCCGCCCATCGCATCGGCGACTTTTTGCCGATCGCAGCCGCTGAGCGGCAGCATGGCGGCACAGAGCAACCAGGACAGATAGCGTGGCGTGAACATGTTCGACTCCGCTCTTTCAGCGCAGATGATACTTTGAGACTATCATGGGCGGGAAAGGCCGCCAGCCGGGAGCAACACTCGCTTGCACATCGGCGCTATCTGTCATTATTTCTCGATGAGCGTGATGATTGGATACAGATCAATCGCGTCGCGTTACATCTTTCACGGACGTCAATCAGGAGGATAAGTGAAAATTTGGCCAGGGATCATCGCCGCCGTGCTGTTGGCGGGATGCCAAAATCCGCAGCAGGACACGCTCGTCGATCGTGGCGCTTACCAGCTCGAAACCTTGCATCAGGCGCAGGGCGCCGATCAGCGCATTCGGTTTCTGGTGATGCACTATACGGCGGAAGACTTTCATTCATCACTGAAAACGCTGACCGATGAACACGTCAGCGCACACTACCTGTTGCCGGCGCACCCGCAGCGCGAACACGGCAAACCGACGGTGTACCGGTTGGTGCCGGAGGCGATGCGCGCCTGGCATGCCGGCACCAGCGGCTGGCGCGGGCGCAGCAATCTCAACGACACCTCGATCGGCATTGAAATCGTCAACAAGGGTTTCACCCGCAGCATGCTGTTCACCCACTGGCAGCCCTACACGGCGGAACAGATCGCCGTGTTGATTCCGCTGAGCCGCGACATTATCCAACGCTATGGCATTCAGCCGCAGGACGTGGTGGGGCACAGCGACATCGCGCCGCAGCGCAAACAGGATCCCGGCCCGCTGTTCCCCTGGCGGCAACTGGCGCAGGCCGGCATCGGCGCATGGCCGGACGAGGCAGACGTGCAGCGGCTGCTGGCGGGGCGAGACAGACAGGCGCCGGTGCCGCTGGCACCGCTGCTCGAAAAGCTGGCGCGTTACGGCTACGCGATCGACCCGTCGTGGGATGCGCGGCAGCAGCGCAACGTGCTGGCGGCGTTTCAGATGCATTTCCGGCCCGGCGATGTGCGCGGCGAGCCGGATGCAGAGAGTGAGGCGATTATCGATGCGCTGCTGTTGAAGTACGGCGCGTGGCGTTGATTACAGGCCGTGCAGTTTGCCGTGATCTTTCAGCCAGCGGGCGGTGCGCGCGATGCCTTCTTCCAGCGAGACGATCGGCTGATAGCCCAGCTCTTGCTGCGCGCGGGTGGTATCGAGCGTGAGATCGAAGTTGAGTTTGGCGACGCCGTAATGGGTCAGCACCGGCTCCTTTTCGCTTTTGCTGCCCAGGCGCTCCATGCCGCGCGCCATCATGTCGAGCATCGGATAGGGGACGGAGCGGATGCGGCACTTCATGCCCAAATCGTCGATCAGCTGCTGCACCACGGTGCGAAGCGGACGCGGCTGCTGGTTGGTGATGTTGTAGGCGCGGCCGGACGGCGTGTCTTCTTTTAGCGTCGCCAGCCACATGGCGTGCACCGCATTCTCCAGATAGGTCATGTCCACCATCGCCGCGCCGCCGCGCGGCAGCAGCAGGTTGCCGTAGCGTTTGATCATCTGCAGCAACCGCGGCAGCATCACCTTGTCGTGCGGCCCGAACAGGCCCTGCGGGCGCAAAATGGTGAAATGGGTCTGCGGATTGGACAGCGCCAATTGCTGGATCACCTGCTCGCCGGCGGCCTTGCTGCGCGCGAACTCGTTGGCGTAACGCTGCGGGCGAAAGTCTTCGGTTACGTTGCGGTGATGGTGGTAGTCGAAATAGATCGCCGGGGAAGAGATGTGAATGAACTGCGCCACGCCATAGGCCGCCGCCCATTCGCCGAGGCGGCGGGTGGCGCGGACGTTGGCCAGTTCGAAGGCTTCTTCGGTGCCCCAGGGTGAGGTAAAGCTGGAGCAGTGCCACAGCACATCGACGTCCGCCAGCATCGCTTTGGCCTGCGAAGAGATCAGGTTGGTGAGATCGGCATGAATGAACTCCGCGCCCATTTTTTCCAGCAGGCCACCCATCGCCTGGTTACGACCGGTGGCGCGCACTTTGATGCCCTGGCGGCGCAGATATTCAACGGCGTTACGGCCTAACCCACTGGTTGCACCGGTGACCAATACCTTCATAACGGACTCTATTCTCACCCAAAATCGGAATACCGGCGGGCGCTTGCGGCGCTCCCAGCAAATAAGATGCCATTCTTCCGTGATTTCGTGCGCTATGCAATCGGAAAGCCCCGAAGCACAGCGGCAAACTGTGCGGTTGATCGACAAATGAACGGCATTCAGCGCTGTTGGCGGTCCAGGTTCTCGGCCAGCGTCGCGATGCGCTTCGCCATGCCGCGAAAAATGAACAGATGCGCGGGCATCATGGCGAACCAATACAGCAGCCCGCTGAAGCCGGCCGGATGCCACCAGGCGCGCACGTCCAGCGTGCGGCGATCGCCGCGATCGGTAATGGTGAAGCTCAGCCGCCCCAGCCCCGGCGCCTTCATGCCGAACAGCAGCGCCAGCTGCCGCAGCGGCTTCAGCGTGATGACTTTCCACCCGTCGATCTCGTCGCCCAGCGCCAGGGACGCGCGCGCCGGGCGGCCATAGACCACGCCGTTGCCGATCATGTCGTCCATGCGGGCGCGGATCCGCCACAGGATATTGGCGTAGAAATAGCCTTCCTCGCCCCCCAACTGCTGCACCGTTTGCCACAGCGCCTGGCTGGAAGCGGCGGTGTCGAGCGAACATCCCGCCTGTTTCGGGTAATAGCCGTAGCCGGGGCGCCAGCGGGCCCGCGCCGCCGGATCGTAGCCCCAGTCGGCGGAATCGACCACCTCCAGTTCGCGCTGCAGCGTGGCGGTGACCGCCTGATCGAAGGTGTGCAGACGTTGCGGGATCAGGGCCTGCAACGGTTTGCCGTCGGCGGGCAGATCGTGCTTCAGGCCCTGGATCAGCGCGCGCGCGATCGGCGTCGGCACCGAGGTGATCAGGCTGATGAACCACACTGAAATCATTCGCGTCGGCAAGGGGATCGGGATCAGCCAGCGCCGCTTGCCGCTGATGGCGATAAAGCGTTTGAACATATCCTGATAGCTGAGGTATTCAGGCCCGGCGACGTCGAAGATGCGGTGTTCCTCCGCCGGGTGCGCCAGCAGATCGGCAAGGTAAACCAGCAGGTTCTCCAGCGCCACCGGCGAGGACTTCGAGCGCACCCAGCGCGGCGGCGTCAGCACCGGCAGGTTATAGACCATGTCGCGCATCACTTCGAACGCCGCCGAACCGGGGCCGACGATGATGCCGGCGCGCAGCTCGGTCACCGGCACACCGCTCTGGCGCAGGATCTCGCCGGTCAGGCGGCGGGCCGCCAGGTGCGGCGAACTGTCGTCGTTCGGCTGCAGCGCGCCGAGAAAGATCACCTGTTTGACGCAGGCATTGCGTAGCGCGTCGCGCAGGTTTTCCGCCGCCTGGCGTTCCTTCTCGATAAAGTCGTCGCCGTCGCCCATCGCGTGCACCAGATAGTAAAGCGTATCGATTTCCCACAGCGCCGCGCTCAGGGTTTCCGGGCGGTACAGATCGACATACAGGCAGTTGACCTGCGGCCAGTTCTGCTCCTGCAGCCACTCGATGCGCCGCGCGGCGGCGGTAATCTGGTGCCCCTGTTCGATCAGGTGCGGGATCAGGTTCTGGCCTATATAGCCGCTGGCTCCAAGAACCAGTACGCGTTGGGGTGTCATCGGGCCGCCTTGTGCGGTAGAGGATTGGCAGAACGACAGGATGCCAAATTCAGGGTTTAAATGCACTTTTTGTATGGGTATAAGCCGGTTGCATCCGCCGCGGCGCGAGTTCACACTACGCGCCCCTTATCGCACGAAAAACCGAATGCCATGAAACTCAATGTGATTTGTTACGCCCTGCTGGGCCTGGCGCTGATCGCCAGCCTGTTCTCGCCGCATCCGGTGTGGATGTGGCTGCTGTCGGCCAACCTGCTGACGTTTCTGATCTACGGCGGCGATAAGCTGGCGGCGCGCAAAGGATGGCGACGGGTGCCGGAGACGACGCTGTTGCTGTTCGGCGCGCTGGGCGGTTGGTTGGGCGCGCTGCTGGCGCAGCAGCTGTTTCGCCACAAGACCCAGAAGCAGCCGTTTAAAACCTGGTTCATCCTCAGCGTGGCGCTCAATCTGGCGGCGGTGCTGGGGCTGTGGTACTGGGTTTACGGCCGCTGGATCTTCTGAGTGCGGGGCGCGGTCTGCGCCCCGAGCGATCAGGCGTGCTGCTGAAGAAACTCCCGCCACAGTTCGACCACCCGCTGCAGATCCTGACGGCTGACGTCGAGGTGGGTCAGAATGCGCGTCAGCGGGCCGCTGCTGATCAGCACGCCGCGTTCGCGCATCCACGGACCGAATTTGGCCGCCAGCGCCGGCGTTTGGCGCAGGTACAGCACGTTGGTCTGCGCCCCGGGTTCGGCGATCTCTACGCCGATCTGCCGCAGCTGTTGCTCCAGCCAGACCGCGTTGTCATGGTCTTCGCGCAGCCGCGCGACGTTATGCTCCAACGCATAGAGGCCGGCCGCCGCCAGAATGCCGGCCTGACGCAGCCCCCCGCCGGTCATCTTGCGCCAGCGCAGCGCGCGCTGAATGAAGGCCTCGCTGCCGCACAGCAGCGATCCGACCGGCGCCCCCAATCCTTTTGACAGGCAAATGGTGAAGGTGTCGCAGTATTGCACGATCTCTTTCAGCGGCAGGTTTAGCGCCACGGCGGCGTTGAAGATGCGTGCGCCGTCGATATGCAGCGCCAGCTGCCGCTCGCGGGTAAATTGCCACGCCTGCTGCAGGTAGGCCTGCGGCAAGACTCTGCCGCTGATGGTGTTTTCCAGGCTTAGCAGCCGGGTGCGGGCGAAGTGGATATCGTCGGGTTTGATGGCGGCGGCGAGCTTGTCCAGCGGCAGCGTGCCGTCCGCGTCAGCCTCGATCGGCTGCGGCTGGATGCTGCCCAGCACCGCCGCGCCGCCGGCCTCGTATTTATAGTTGTGCGCCTGTTGGCCGACCAGATACTCGTCGCCGCGCTGGCAGTGGCTCAGCAGCGCCACCAGGTTGGCCTGGGTGCCGCTGGGCAAAAACAGCGCCGCTTCTTTGCCTGACAGGCGTACCGCCTCGGCCTCCAGCGCGTTGACCGTCGGGTCATCGCCGTAGACGTCGTCGCCGACCTCTGCCTGAGCCATCGCCTGGCGCATGGCGGCGCTGGGGCGGGTGACGGTGTCGCTGCGTAGATCGATAAGCATAGGGTTCCTGGAATATAAGGGAGAGGAAAAGGGTACATGGCATCATATACCCTTTATTTCACCGGGGCAGCTTGCTTAGCGCAGCCAGTTAGTTTTCGCCAGCTCGACCACTTCGTCGCCGCGGCCGTTGATGATGGCGCGCAGCATGTACAGGCTGAAGCCTTTCGCCTGTTCGAACTTGATCTGCGGCGGCATCGCCAGTTCTTGCTTGGCGGTGACCACGTCCAGCAGCGCCGGGCCGGGGTGCGCCAACATCTCCTGCAGCGCGCCGTCCAGATCGGAGGCTTTTTCCACGCGGATGCCCTTGATGCCGGCGGCATTGGCGATCGCCGCGAAGTCCGGATTATGCAGATCGGTGCCGTCGGTCAGATAGCCGCCGGCCTTCATCTCCATCGCCACGAATCCCAGCACGCTGTTGTTGAACACCACGATTTTCACCGGCAGCTTGAGCTGCGCCAGCGACAGGAAATCGCCCATCAGCATGGTGAAGCCGCCGTCGCCGCACATGGCGATCACCTGTTTATCCGGTGCGGTGGCCTGAGCGCCGATCGCCTGCGGCATGGCGTTGGCCATCGAACCGTGGTTGAACGAACCGAGCAGGCGACGCTTGCCGTTCATTTTCACGTAGCGGGCGGCCCACACCGTCGGCGTGCCGACGTCGCAGGTGAAGATGGCCTCGTCGCTGGCATAGTGGCTGAGCTGCTGCGCCAGATACTGCGGGTGGATCGGTTGGTCGTCGCCGGCGGTCGCCAGCCCGTCGAGATCCTTGCGCGCGTTGCGGTAATGCTCCAGCGCCTTGTCGAGGAACGCCCGATCGCGCTTCGGCTCCAGCTGCGGCAGCAGGGCGGTGAGGGTGGTGTGGATGTCGCCCACCAGCGCCATATTGACCGGGCAGTGCGCGCCGATGCTGCCGGGGTTGATGTCGATCTGAATGATGTTGGCGTTGGTGGGGTAGAACGCCCGATAGGGGAACTGGGTGCCGAGCAGCACCAGCGTGTCGGCGTTCATCATCGCGTGATAACCGGAGGAGAAACCGATCAGTCCAGTCATGCCGACGCTGTACGGGTTGTCCCATTCGATATGTTCTTTACCGCGCAGCGCGTGCACCACCGGCGCCTGCAGCAGCTCGGCCAGCTTGACCACTTCATCGTGCGCGCCGGCGCAGCCGCTGCCGCACATCAGGGTGATGTTCTTCGCCTTGTTCAGCGTTTCCGCCAGCTTGTTCAACTCGCTCATCGGTGGCTGCACCAGCGGCAGCGCCGGGGTATGCCAGGTCAGGGTCGCGTCTTCCGGCGCCATGCGCAGCGCCACGTCGCCCGGCAAGACGACCACCGAGACGCCGCGGTTGAGGATCGCCTTGCGCATGGCGATCTCCAGCACGCGCGGCAGCTGTTCCGGGTTGGAAACCAGCTCGCAATAGTGGCTGCATTCGCGGAACAGCTCCTGCGGATGGGTTTCCTGGAAGTAGCCGCTGCCGATTTCGCTGGAAGGGATGTGTGCGGCGATCGCCAGCACTGGCACATGGTTGCGGTGGCAGTCGAACAGGCCGTTGATCAGATGCAGGTTGCCGGGGCCGCAGGAACCGGCGCACACCGCCAACTGGCCGGTAAGCTGGGCTTCGGCGCCGGCGGCGAAGGCGGCCACCTCTTCATGGCGGGTGCCCAGCCATTCGATGGTGCCCATGCGGTGCAGGCTGTCGCTAAGGCCGTTGAGCGAATCGCCGGTCACGCCCCAAATGCGTTTTACGCCGGCTTGATCCAGCGTTTTGGCGATCAGTGTGGCTACGGTTTGCTTCATGGTTCCCCCAAACATGGTTTGAAAAACGATGTGTACTCGATCCGGTGAGTGGCAGCAGAACAACTGCAAGCATAGCTTACCGGCTGTGGACGAGATGCGGTTAGGAAGGGTAAAGAGCGTAGAACGGGGAAAAGTGTAACCGGGCTGGGCGCGGGGAACTTGCCGATAAATGCCCCATCGCGGTGATGGGGCCAGGGGATCACGCCAGCGTGACGTCACCCTGCAGTTGGCAACTGCAGGCCAGCACGTAGCCTTGCGCTATTTCTTCCGCGCTCAGCGTCATGGTGCTGGTGGTGGTGTAGTCGCCCTCGAGGATGCGGGTTTTGCATGAGCCGCACACCCCGGCGCGACAGGCGGCGTTGACCGGCAGGGCATGGGCCTCCATCGCCGCCAGCAGCGTGCTGCCGACCGGCACGCGGAATTCGCGCAGCGGGCGGGCGGCGCGCAGCGTCAGCCCTTCGGTGGCATCGGCCTGCGCCGTCGGCGTGTGGAACTGCTCTTTATGGAAACGCTCGGCCGGCACGCCGAGCCGGCGACAAAGCTGCTCCACCTGATCCATGTAGGGCGCAGGACCGCAGGTCATCACCGTGCGTTCGGCGATATCCGGCGCCGCCTGCCGCAGCGTCTGTTCATCGATACGGCCGCTGAGGTAGCCGGGTTGCAGATCCTGCTCGGCCATCAGCGTCAGGCGCAGCTGCGGATGGGCGGCGCACAGCGCGCGCCACTGATCGGCGAAAATCGTGTCGGCGGGGGTGCGCACGTTAAAGATCACGGCGATATCGCAGGTTGGACGGTTGGCGGTCAGCCAGCGGCACATCGAGACGATCGGCGTCACGCCGCAGCCGGCGGCCAGCATCAGATAACGATCGGCCGGGTGACGCTCGCAGCTGAACTCGCCCTGTGCGTCGGACAGCCACAGCGTGTTGCCGGGCTTGACCTCTTGCGTCAGCCAGCGCGATCCGGCGCCGTCCGGCAGGCAGCGCACGCTGATGCTGAGAAAGCGGCTCTGGCCAGGCGAGGAGGAGAGCGTATAGGCGCGCAGCGTCTCCTCGCTGTTGCGGATGCTGACCAGCGCAAACTGGCCCGCCTGATAGGGATAGAAAACGTCGCAGATCAGGTTCAGCGTCCAGACGTCGGCGGTTTCACGCCGGATGGAATGCACCTGCATGCGGTTCGGGCAAAGCGGAGTGGGTTGAGTCATCGGGGCACCTCAAAAAGCAAAGGGGCCGGCGCAGGCGGCCCCATAACGTAACGGCATCAGGCGAGCAGCGCGTTGATATCCTGCTCGACGGTGGTGATCGGACGCAGGCCGAATTTCTCGTTGAGGACCGCCATCAGGTTGTCGGTCAGGAAGCCCGGCGCGGTCGGGCCGGTGACGATGTTTTTCACCCCCAACGACAGCAGCGTCAGCAGAATGACGATCGCCTTCTGTTCAAACCACGACAGCACCAGGCTGAGCGGCAACTCGTTGACGCTGCAGCCGAGCGTATCCGCCAGCTTGACCGCCAACATGATGGCGGAGTAGGCGTCGTTGCACTGGCCGACGTCCAGCAGGCGCGGCAACCCTTCCAGCGTGCCGAAGTCCAGCTTATTGAAACGGTACTTGCCGCAGGCCAGCGTCATGATCAGGCAGTCTTGCGGCACGCTGCGGGCGAAGTCGGTGAAGTAGCTGCGCTCGTCGCGGCTGCCGTCGCAGCCGCCGACCAGGAAGACGTGGCGCAGTTTTTTCTGCGACACCAGGTCGATGACCGTATCGGCGGCGTTCAGCAGCGTCTGGCGGCCGAAGCCGACGGTGATCAGATGCTCAATCTCGGTATAAGGGAAGCCGTTCATGCCCTGAGCCTGGCGGATCGCGGCGCCGAAGTCGTCGCCTTCCAGATGGTTGACGCCCGGCCAGCCGACGATGCTGCGGGTCCAGATGCGATCGCCGTAGTTGCCGACGTTAGGATCGATGATGCAGTTGGAGGTCATCACGATCGGGCCGGGGAATTTGGCGAATTCCGTCTGCTGGTTCTGCCAGCCGCTGCCGTAGTTGCCCACCAGATGCTTGAATTTTTTCAGTTCCGGATAGCCGTGCGCCGGCAGCATTTCGCCGTGGGTGTAGACGTTGACGTTTTGCCCTTCGGTTTGCTCGAGCAGCATGCGCAGATCTTTCAGATCGTGCCCGGAGATCAGAATGGCTTTTCCCGCCACCGGGCGCACGTTGACCGCGCTGGGCTGCGGATCGCCGTAGGCTTGGGTTTCGCCGCGGTCGAGGATCGCCATCACGTTGAAGTTCATCTTGCCGATGCCCATGGCGTTGTTCAGCAGGGTGTCGACGTCGCGCGGTCGGGTGCCGAGCCAGGCCATAAAGGCGTGGTAGTCGGCATAGAGTTGCTCGTCGAACTGGCCGAGCACGTGCGCGTGTTCCATATAGGCCGCCGCGCCTTTCAGGCCGTACAGGCACAGCATGCGCAAACCGTGTACGTCGTCGCCGACCTCGGCCTTGTCGCTGTTGAGGGCAAACTGCGCCGCCTGTTGCAGCAGCGCAGGCATATCGTCACCGGCCAGCTGCAGCGCCGCCATCGGGTGATCGACGCGCACGCCGGCGTCCAGCAGCCGGCAACGGGCGGCCAGCGAATCGCGCAGCAGCAGGGTTTCCCGCGCATAGCCGATGATGCGCTGGGAGTCGAAGTTGACGTTGGTCAGGGTGGAGAAGAAGGCGCGCGGGGCGAAGCTGTCGATTTCGTGGTCGACGATGCCCAGCGAACGCGCCTGCAGCGCCCAGGCGGAGAGGCCCTGCAGCGCCGCCACCAGCAGATCCTGCAGATCGGAGGTTTCCGCCGTTTTGCCGCACATGCCCTGAGCATACGCGCAGCCGTTGCCTGCCGGGGTTCGAATGGTTTGTTCACATTGCACACAGAACATAGTCGCTTCCTTTTATTTTTAAAGTTGCATTTGTAATGCTTGTTTAAAAGCATAGATCGGCGATCGGGGTTGCAAAAGGCTTTTGTGCGACTACTGCGGGCAAGTTTGATTTAGCGCAATTTTGCCGTGCGGATGGGAATGATTACGCTTTGGGGGCCGGGTGGCCCCCAAGGGGAAAGGATCAGGAGAACAGGGCGATCAGCACCGGCGCCAGCAGGCTCAGCAGGAAGCCGTGCACGATGGCGGGCGGCACCATGTCCAGTCCGCCGCTGCGCTGCAGCACCGGCAGGGTGAAGTCCATCGAGGTGGCGCCGCACAGGCCGAGGGCGGTGGAGCGGCTGCGGCGCACCAGCGTCGGGATCAGCATGATCGCCACCAGCTCGCGTGCCAGATCGTTGAAGAACGCGGCGCTGCCCATCACCGGGCCGTAGGCGTCGGTGATCAGAATGCCGGACAGCGAGTACCAGCCGAAGCCAGAGGCCATCGCCAGCCCGGCCTTGACCGGCAGCCCCAGCAGCTGCGCCGCCAGCGCGCCGCCGGCCAGAGACGCGACGACCACCGCCAGCGCCACCAGCGTGCCGCGGCGGTTGAGCACGATCTGGCGCAGCGTCATGCCGCTGTTGCGCAGCTGAATGCCGACCAGCAACAGCAGGAAGATCAGCGCATATTCGCTGCCTTTATGGGCGAACTGCAGCCATTGCCACTGCGTCAGGCCGAGCAGGAAGCCGCCGAGCACCACGCCGCACAGCTTGAGCGACTCCAGCGCCATATGCACGCGCGAAGGCAGCTTTTCCTGTTTATGGCTGCTGCGCCACGGCATGCGCCGCTCCAGCAGCGCCAGCAACAGCAGATTGGCGCAGAGAATGCAGAAGAAGAACGCTGCGCTGTACTGGAAGATCAGCATCAGATTGCTGCTGAGATTCTCCATAAACGCCAGGCTGATGCCCATGAAAAACAGGATCACATACACCATCCAGCTCAGCAGGCGGTTGATCAGCACCAGCAGCGGGCGATGGCGTAAGGGAATGAGGTAACCGACAATCAGCGGTAACAGAATAATCAACAGTCCTGAGTACATGGTGCAACGAGTGTCCTTGAGTTTTGATGCGCGACGAACGGCGGCGAGGAGCACACGCTAACCAAAAGCCCGGCCGGAGTAAAGCGGCAGATTTGACGCTGGCCGCTTGACCTGCAAGGGGTTTTTTGACCATGCTCTGTGAAAGTCGCCTCATTGAAGAGGCGACGGCGCGCACGGGAGGCGGCGGATGTTCTTGGAGCGTATCGAAATTGTAGGTTTTCGCGGTATTAATCGGCTGTCCCTGATGCTGGACGATAACACGTTGTTGCTCGGCGAAAACGCCTGGGGTAAATCCAGCCTGCTGGATGCGCTGACGCTGCTGCTGGCGCCGGAGCAGAAACTGTATCGATTTGAAGCGCACGACTTCCATTTTCCCCCCGGTGAGGAGGCGGCCAAAGAGCGCCACCTGCAGGTGGTATTCACCTTCTGCGAGAAAGACATCGGCCACGCGCACCTGCCGCGCTACCGCCATCTGACGCCGTTGTGGGTCAAGGGGGAAGACGGCCTGAGCCGCATTCACTACCGCTGCGAGGGCGAGCTGGCCGATGACGGTACGGTGTGTACCTGGCGCGGTTTTCTCGACGCCGACGGCAACGCCTTTCAACTGCACCATATCGAACAGCTGGCCCACGCCATCATCCGCATCCACCCGGTTTTGCGCCTGCGCGACGCGCGCTTTATTCGCCGCCTGCGCCCCAGCAGCCTCGGCGATGAACGCAAACCCGATACCCAGGCGTTGGCGCAGCAGCTGGATCAGCTGACGCGCGAGCTGGTGCGCAATCCGCAGAAGCTGACCAACGGCGAGCTGCGTCAGGGGCTGGCGGCGATGCAGCAGTTGCTCGAGCACTACTTTGCCGAGCAGAGCTCGCAGGTGGCGCGGCCGCGCCGCCGCGGCGGTGAACCGGAGCAGGACGCCTGGCGCGCGCTGGACGGCATCAACCGCATGGTCGCCGAGCCGAACAGCCGCAGCATGCGTCTGATCCTGCTGGGCATGTTTTCCACCCTGCTGCAGGCCAAGGGCGACGTCAAGCTGGATCCGCACGCCCGGCCGCTGCTGCTGGTGGAAGACCCGGAAACTCGCCTGCATCCGATCATGCTGTCGGTGGCCTGGGGGCTGCTCAATCAGCTGCCGCTGCAGCGCATCACCACTACCAACTCCAGCGAATTGGTGTCGCTGGTGCCGGTGGAGCACGTGTGCCGGCTGGTGCGCGAGTCGGGCCGCGTCGCGACCTACCGTCTCGGGCCGCGTGGGCTGAGCGCCGAAGACGGGCGGCGCATCGCGTTTCACATCCGTTTCAACCGGCCGTCGTCGCTGTTCGCCCGCTGCTGGCTGCTGGTGGAGGGCGAGACCGAAGTGTGGCTGCTGAACGAACTGGCGCGCCAGTGCGGCTACCATTTCGAGGCGGAAGGGGTGCGGGTCATCGAATTCGCTCAGTGCGGCCTGAAGCCGCTGCTGCGCTTTGCCCGCCGCATGGGCATCGAGTGGCATGCGCTGGTGGACGGCGATGAAGCGGGCAAAAAGTACGCCAACACCGTGCGCAGCCTGCTGGACAATCATGAAGACAACGAACGCGATCGGCTGACCGCGCTGCCGGCGCCGGACATGGAACACTTCATGTTCCGCGAAGGGTTCGCCCCGGTCTATCACCGAATGGCGTCGGTGCCGATCAACGCGCAGATGCCGGTGCGCAAGGTGATCCTGAAAGCGGTCCACCACTCTTCGAAGCCGGATCTGGCTATTGAGGTCGCGATGCAGGCCGGCGAATGGGGCACGGACTCGGTGCCGCCGCTGCTGAAGAAAATGTTCTCACGGGTGATCTGGCTGGCGCGCGGCCGGGCGGACTGACGGCCCGCCCGGCGTTATCGGGCGCAGAAGTGCGCCGCCAATCCCTGTTCCAGCTCGTCCAGCAGCTGATAGCGGCGGCGATACTCGGCGCGCTTCTTGCTGGCGATCTCTTCGATCGGCTTGCGGGCGATGCGTTCGGGCAGCAGGAAATAGCCGCTGTCGAGCGGTTTGGCGCCCATCGACAGCCAGAACTGATCGTAATCGGCGTGCAGCTTGTCCTTCTTCTTACTCTGGTAGCGCCAGTTTTGATAGATATGGGTGGCGTTGCCGACCGCCACGATCTGGCGGATGCCGAGGTGCCGCGCCAGCGTGCAGATGCCTTCCAGCACCAGCCGTTTAGGGAACAGGCCGTGACACTCTTTGGTGGTGTGCTGGATCTCGGCGTGCGGCACGTCATGGTTCGCGCCCTGCAGGCCGCCGATGAACAACGTCGGCTGCTGCTGATAATGCATCAGCGCAAAGGTGATCTCCGCCAGCATCACGCCGTTGGCGTTGCGCAGCAGCAGCGTGGCTTCCCCTTCCTTATTCAGTTTGTCGATCGCCGCCAGCTCCAGCGTGATCGGCGCTTCGTTCTTGCCCATCGCGCTGGCCAGCACGAAGGCGTGCGGGCCGAGGTGGCCGAGGCGCATCTTCAGCGGCATGCGCTGTACGATGAGATCGTAATGATCGCGCAGGGCGAACAGGCATTCGATCTTGCTCATGTTGGCCGCCAGGTAGGGACGATGCAGTTTGCACGGCAGGTTCGGCTGCGCGCTCAGGATCTCCTCCAGCAGCGGATTGCTGGCCAGGGTGCTGAGCAGGCCGCTGGTGGTGCGCCAGTTGAGCAGCGAACGGCCGAGAAACTTCAGGCGAAACGAGGTTTTTTTCCAGGCGTTGCTCGGTGCCTTTTCGCCATTGATCAGCGCCGTCATCAGTTGCCAGCCGTTAAGCGGCCGGGCGGAGGCGAGTGGGTAGCTGAGCTGTGACATGATGAAATCCTTGGCTGTGTTGAATGGCGCTATTTCATCAAGGCTTCACTAAACGGGAGTTCAATGCCGAACTGTAACCAAGCGTGTCTCCACATTGTGTTGAGCTAAGGTTTAGTTATTCCC
This sequence comes from Serratia ureilytica, assembly GCF_017309605.1. Classification (NCBI taxonomy): domain Bacteria; kingdom Pseudomonadati; phylum Pseudomonadota; class Gammaproteobacteria; order Enterobacterales; family Yersiniaceae; genus Serratia; species Serratia ureilytica. Next base: position 3,278,064 of record NZ_CP071320.1, on the reverse strand, counting down.
TACGGTGCGTGCTAATTTAGCTCCGCCGCCGCAATGGGCGGTCGATATTCACAAGCACAGGCAGGTCAATTTTGACAGGGTTTAAAGGACATAAACGCCGCTGGATACTCGCACTGGCGGTGATTGCGGCGATTGCCGCGGCGGCCGTTTGGCACTTCCGCCATCCGGCGCCGACCGATTTCAAAACGGTAAAGGTCACCAAGCGCGATCTGCAGCAGAACGTGTTGGCGACCGGCCAGCTGGACGCAGTGCGCAAGGTTGACGTCGGCGCGCAGGTCAGCGGGCAGTTGGAAAAGCTGTATGTCGAGATCGGCGACAAGGTGAAAAAAGGTCAGTTGCTGGGGGTTATCGATCCGCAACAGGCGCAGAACAGCATCCGTGAAGGCGAGGCGACGCTGCGCGAGCTGCATGCGCAGCTGCTGCAGGCGCAGGCGGAACAGCAGCTGGCGGCGGTTACGCTGCAGCGCAACCAGGCGCTGGCCAAACTGCAGGCGGTATCGCGTCAGGATCTGGATCAGGCGGCGACGCAGCTGGCGGTGAAGAAGGCGCAGGTAGGCACCATCAATGCGCAGATCGCCCGCAACCAGGCCAGCCTGGATACCGCCAAGATCAATTTGGCCTATACCCGCATCGAAGCGCCGATGGATGGCGACGTGGTGCAGATCACCACGCTGCAGGGCCAGACGGTGATCGCGGCGCAACAGGCGCCGAACATTCTGACGCTGGCGGATCTCGGCACCATGCTGGTGAAGGCGCAGGTCTCGGAGGCCGACGTCATTAACCTCAAGCCGGGTCAGAAGGCCTGGTTCACGGTGCTGGGCGATCCGACCCGGCGCTTCGACGGCGTGCTGAAAGACATTCAGCCGACGCCGGAAAAGGTCAACAACGCCATCTTCTATTACGCGCGTTTCGAAGTGCCCAACCCGGAAAGGCTGCTGCGCTTGCAAATGACGGCGCAGGTGCACATTCAACTGGCCGGCGTCCAGCAGGCGCTGGTGATCCCGCTGGCGGCGCTGGGCGATCAGATCGCCGACAATCGCTACCACGTTTCGGTGCTGAAACAGGGCAAGGAAGAGAAGCGTGAGGTGGCCATCGGCCTGCGCAACAATATCGATGTGCAGATCCTCAGCGGGCTCGAGGCGGGCGATGAGGTGATCGTCAGCCGCGGCGGCGTGGAGGCCGGCTGATGGCGGCGCTGTTGCAGCTGAACGGCATTCGCCGCAGCTACCGTTCCGGCGAGCAGACGGTGGAGGTGCTGAAGGGGATCAGTCTGAGCATCGACGCCGGTGAAATGGTGGCGATCATGGGGGCTTCCGGCTCCGGCAAATCGACGCTGATGAACATTCTCGGCTGCCTGGACAAGCCGAGCGCCGGCGTCTATCGGGTGGCCGGCCAGGACGTGGCGACGCTGAGCGACGATGCGCTGGCGCAGCTGCGGCGCGAGCATTTCGGCTTTATCTTTCAGCGTTATCATCTGCTGCCTCACCTGAGCGCGGCGCATAACGTCGAGGTGCCGGCGGTGTACGCCGGGCTGGGCAAAGCGGCGCGGCGCGAACGGGCGGAGGCGCTGTTGCGCCGTCTGGGGCTGGGGGAGCGCGTCAACTATCGGCCGAGCCAGCTTTCCGGCGGCCAGCAGCAGCGCGTCAGTATCGCCCGCGCGCTGATGAACGGCGGGCAGGTGATCCTGGCGGATGAGCCGACCGGCGCGCTCGACAGCCATTCCGGCGAAGAGGTGATGGCGATCCTCAAACAGTTGTGCGCCCAGGGCCACACGGTGATCCTGGTGACTCACGATCCGGCGGTGGCGCGTCAGGCTGAACGGATCATCGAGATCCGCGACGGCGAAATCATCGCCGACTCCCGTCCGGCGCCGTCGGAGGATGCCCAGGCCAAGCCGCTGACGCTGGCCGCCGCGGCGCCTTCCTGGCGGCAGATGGGCGGCCGCTTTCGCGAAGCGCTGGTCATGGCCTGGCGCGCGATGGCGGCCAACAAGATGCGCACCGCGCTGACCATGCTCGGCATCATTATCGGCATCGCCTCGGTGGTATCGATCCTGGTGATCGGCGACGCCGCCAAGCAGATGGTGCTGGCGGATATTAAATCGATCGGTACCAACACCGTCGACATCTACCCCGGCAAGGACTTCGGCGACGACGATCCGACCTACCGGCAATCGTTGAAATACGGCGATCTCGATGCGCTGCGCGAACAGCCGTACATCAGCGCGCTATCGCCGAGCATCAGCAGCAGCATGCGGCTGCGCTTGGGCAACGTCGATGCGGCGGCCAATGTCAACGGCGTCAGCGAGCAGTTCTTCCGCGTGTACGGCATGAGCTTTACCCAGGGCGTCGGCATCGATCCGATGCAGGTGCAGTCGCAGGCGCAGACGGTGGTGATCGACGCCAATACCCAACGGCGGCTGTTCCCGCACCAGAAAAACGTGGTGGGCGAGGTGATCCTGGTAGGCAACATGCCGGCGACGGTGGTTGGCGTGGCCAAGGAGAAGCAGTCGATGTTCGGCAGCAGCAAGACGCTGAACGTGTGGGTGCCTTACAGCACCATGGCCAACCGGCTGATGGGCAACAATTATTTCGACTCGATCACCGTGCGCATCCGCGACGGCTACGACAGCAAGGAAGCGGAACAGCAGCTGTCGCGCCTGTTGACGCTGCGCCACGGCAAAAAGGACTTCTTCACCTATAACATGGACAGCCTGGTGCAAACCGCCGAGAAAACCACCCGCACGCTGCAGCTGTTCCTGACGCTGGTGGCGGTGATTTCGCTGGTGGTCGGCGGCATCGGCGTGATGAATATCATGCTGGTGTCGGTGACCGAACGCACGCGTGAGATCGGCATCCGCATGGCGGTGGGCGCCCGTTCAGGCGATGTGTTGCAGCAGTTCTTGATCGAGGCGGTGTTGGTCTGCCTGGTGGGGGGCGCGTTGGGGATTACGCTGTCGTTCGCCATCGGCCTGGCGGTGCAGCTGGTGTTGCCGGGCTGGCAAATCAGCTTCCCGCCGGCGGCGTTGCTGAGCGCATTCCTCTGTTCCACCGGCATCGGCGTGGTGTTCGGCTATCTGCCGGCGCGCAATGCCGCGCGGCTGAATCCGATCGATGCGCTGGCGCGCGAGTAAGTAAAAGGCATAAAAAATGCCAGTCACACGGCGGCTGGCATTTTTATCGCGATCAGGGTCAATGCAGCGCGACGCTGCCGGAGGCGTTTAGGACAGCGCCTCGCTTTCCACCGGCACAATAAGACTGGCATGGTTCCCTTTTGGCCCTTGATGCACGTCGAAGCTGACCTGCTGGCCTGCCTTCAACGTTCTGTAACCATCCATCTTGATGGTGGAATAATGCGCGAAAATATCTTCGCCGCCGCCGGCTGGGCAGATGAAGCCAAAGCCTTTGGCGTTGTTAAACCATTTAACAGTACCCGTCTCCATGCTTTTACATCCCTCGCAACGCTATTTTAAGTGAGATGAATAACTGAATTCGCACCCGCCGTGGGCGGGTAGCAGGGTGGACAAGGGGTGGTTAAAAGACCACCAGCCACGAATTTACACTCTAGAGCAAATGATCGGGGCGTCAAGGGATCGGCTTTTGTCGGCGGGGAGCAGTTCACCAAAGTTTGAAGCAGGTAACGCTATTGCCACGATTCAGTCACAATTGGCCCATTTTTTTGCGCACGTTACAGTGCGGCGGGACGATGCCGAAGATGATAAAATAGTAACTATCCCCACTTTGAATAACCGAAACCTGCCCCCATATCAGAGGGCAGAGCAGAGAAGATGAGCAGCGATGGGCAATAACAACGACTGGCTAAATTTTGAACACTTGGCCGAAGAAAAACAAATCGATGCGGTAAAACCGCCGTCTATGTATAAAGTTATACTTAACAACGACGATTACACACCGATGGAATTTGTGATTGACGTTCTGCAAAAGTTCTTTTCTTATGATATTGAACGCGCAACGCAACTGATGCTCACGGTCCACTATCAAGGCAAGGCGATCTGTGGTGTTTTTACCGCCGAGGTGGCGGAAACCAAAGTCGTCCATGTGAACCGGTACGCAAGGGAGAACGAGCATCCGTTGCTTTGTACGCTGGAAAAAGCCTGAATAAGGCAATCTATTGGGGAGGTGCTTATGCTCAATCAAGAACTGGAACTCAGTCTCAACATGGCTTTCGCCAGGGCGCGTGAGCACAGACACGAGTTTATGACCGTGGAGCACCTGTTGCTGGCGTTGCTGAGCAACCCTGCCGCGCGAGAAGCGCTCGAGGCATGTACGGTGGATCTGGCCGCGTTGCGCCAGGAGCTGGAAGCCTTCATCGAACAAACCACACCGACGCTGCCCGCCGGCGAAGAAGAGCGCGACACTCAGCCGACGCTCAGCTTCCAGCGCGTGCTGCAGCGCGCTGTCTTCCATGTGCAATCCTCCGGCCGCAGCGAAGTGTCCGGCGCCAACGTGTTGGTGGCTATTTTCAGCGAGCAGGAATCGCAGGCGGCCTATCTGCTGCGCAAGCACGACGTCAGCCGTCTCGACGTGGTGAACTTCATTTCACATGGCACGCGTAAAGACGAGCCGGGCCAAGCGCCGAATGCGGAAAACCCGGTGAACGAAGAGCAGTCCGGAGGGGAAGACCGTATGGAAAACTTCACCACCAACCTCAATCAGTTGGCCCGTGTGGGCGGCATCGATCCGCTGATCGGCCGCGATCGTGAGCTGGAGCGCGCGATTCAGGTGCTGTGCCGTCGTCGTAAAAACAACCCGCTGCTGGTCGGCGAATCCGGCGTGGGCAAGACTGCCATTGCCGAAGGCCTGGCCTGGCGTATCGTGCAGGGCGACGTGCCGGAAGTGATGGCGGACTGCACGCTGTATTCGCTGGATATCGGTTCGCTGCTGGCCGGCACCAAATACCGCGGCGACTTCGAGAAACGCTTCAAGGCGCTGCTCAAGCAGCTGGAACAGGATCAGAACAGCATCCTGTTCATCGATGAAATTCACACCATCATCGGCGCCGGTGCGGCTTCCGGCGGGCAAGTGGATGCCGCCAACCTGATCAAACCGCTGCTGTCGAGCGGCAAGATCCGGGTGATCGGCTCGACCACCTACCAGGAGTTCAGCAACATCTTCGAAAAGGATCGCGCTCTGGCGCGCCGTTTCCAGAAGATCGATATCACCGAACCGACGGCGGAAGAGACCGTTCAGATCATCAACGGCCTGAAGACCAAGTATGAAGCGCACCACGACGTGCGTTATACCGCCAAGGCGATCCGCGCCGCGGTGGAGCTGTCGGTGAAATACATCAACGATCGCCATCTGCCGGACAAGGCGATTGACGTGATCGACGAGGCGGGCGCCCGCAGCCGGTTGATGCCGGCCAGCAAGCGCAAGAAAACCGTCAACGTGGCCGATATCGAATCCGTGGTGGCGCGTATCGCTCGCATCCCGGAGAAAACGGTGTCGGCCAGCGATCGCGACGTGCTGAGAAACCTGGGCGATCGCTTGAAGATGCTGGTATTCGGCCAGGATCAGGCGATCGAAGCGTTGACGGAAGCGATCAAGATGAGCCGCGCCGGTCTGGGCCACGAGCGCAAGCCGGTCGGCTCCTTCCTGTTCGCCGGGCCGACCGGGGTCGGGAAAACCGAGGTCACCGTACAGCTGGCCAAGGCGATGGATATCGAGCTGCTGCGTTTCGACATGTCCGAGTACATGGAGCGGCATACCGTCAGCCGTCTGATCGGCGCGCCTCCGGGCTACGTCGGTTACGATCAGGGCGGGCTGCTGACCGATGCGGTGATCAAGCATCCGCATGCGGTGGTGCTGCTCGATGAGATCGAGAAGGCGCACCCGGACGTGTTCAACCTGCTGCTGCAGGTGATGGACAACGGTACGCTGACCGACAACAACGGCCGCAAGGCGGACTTCCGCAATGTGATCCTGGTGATGACCACCAACGCCGGTGTGCGGGAAACCGAACGCAAGTCGATCGGCCTGGTGCAGCAGGACAACAGCACCGACGCGATGGAAGAGATCAAGAAGGTGTTTACGCCGGAATTCCGCAACCGTCTGGACAACATCATCTGGTTCAACCATCTGTCTACCGAGGTGATCCAGCAGGTGGTCGACAAGTTTATCGTCGAACTGCAGGCGCAGCTGGATGCGAAGGGCGTCTCGCTGGAAGTGAGCGACGAAGCGCGCGACTGGCTGTCGGTGAAGGGCTACGACCGTGCGATGGGCGCTCGTCCGATGGCGCGCGTCATGCAGGAAAACCTGAAGAAACCGTTGGCCAACGAATTGCTGTTCGGTTCGCTGGTGGACGGCGGTTCCGTGAAGGTCGAGCTGGACAAGGACAAGAAACAGCTGACTTACCACTTCCTCAGCGCCGCCAAGCGCAAGGCGGACGAGGGCGCGGTGCACTAAGGCTGCCTGCAGGCAAAGAAAAAGCGATGCTTCGGCATCGCTTTTTTTATGGGTGAGATTCACCGTACAACAGAAACGAGTGAGCCCTCTCAGTTTACCTGCGCACCTGCAACCCGTTGTTTAACGTCGCTGCGGGGGTAAACGGAAAGGGCTCCCGAGGGATTACATCCTCGATGCCGCCAGCGTGTGGCGCGCGGTGAGCCGATTAACGGCTACGGAAGACAATGCGGCCTTTGCTCAGGTCGTACGGGGTCAGCTCTACAGTGACTTTGTCGCCCGTCAGGATGCGGATATAGTTTTTACGCATTTTACCGGAGATGTGTGCGGTTACCACGTGCCCGTTTTCCAATTCAACGCGGAACATGGTGTTGGGCAGCGTATCAAGAACGGTGCCCTGCATTTCAATATTGTCTTCTTTGGCCATCGAATCCTCTAGGTCTAACTACCTTAGTTTTTAACCGGCAAGATAATGCCGAAAAACCCCCATTATGTAAAGATGTGTCGGTGAACATTGCACCGTTTCCATCAATTAGTTTACTGGATAGGGCGGTTCAACCGGCTGTGGGGATATGACTTGCGGCGCCCAGCACGCCGGTGCCAAAGGCCGCCGTTGAAGGGTGCTAAGCTGCTGCAAGAATTGACGGCGCGGAATTTCACGCGCGCCAAGGCGGGCAGTGTGAGCGTTCAGCACCTGGCAGTCAATCAATTCCCCGCCATAAGCGGCAAAATGGCGGCAAAAGGCCATCAATGCGCATTTTGAGGCGTTGGTGACGCGGCTGAACATCGATTCGCCGCAGAACAACGCGCCCTGCGCCACGCCGTACATGCCGCCAACCAGTTGATCATCCTGCCAGACCTCCACCGAGTGCGCGTAGCCGAGGCGATGCAGATGCTGATAGGCGCGCTGCACCTCCGGGCCGATCCAGGTGCCTTCATCCGGCCGGTGGGCGCAGGCGGCGATCACCGCGGCGAAGTCGTGATTGAGCGTGATGCGAAACGGATCGTGGCGCAGAAAGCGTTTCAGGCTGCGGTTAAGATGAAACTCGGCCGGGAACAGCACCGCACGCGGATCGGGCGACCACCACAGGATGGCCTCTCCCGGCGAATACCAGGGGAAGATGCCGCGCTCATAGGCCGCCAGCAGCCGCGGCGCCGTGAGGTCGCCGCCGATCGCCAGCAGGCCGTTGGGGTCGCGCAGGGCGCCCTCAGGCGAGGGAAACGCCAGCGACTGCGGGGAGAGCTTAACGATGCGCATACAGGGTCTCTGCGTCCTCTACGGGCCGATTAAGGCGCCAGGTTGCTGATACGGTTGCGAAAGCGGGCATAGCGGCCCTGCTGGCGCATCAGGTCCGCGTGATTGCCCTGTTCGACAATTTGGCCGTCATCCATCACGCAAATGCGGTCGAGATGTTCCAGGCCGTACAAACGGTGCGTCACCAGGATCAGCGTTTTGCCCTGACAATGCCGGCGCAGCAGCGCCAGGATCTGCTGCTCGGTTTCGGCGTCCAGCCCTTCGGTCGGTTCGTCAAGCAGCAGCAGCGGGGCCGGATGCAGCAGCGCGCGGGCGATACCCAGTCGGCGTTGTTCGCCGCCGGACAGTTGGCGGCCGCCTTCGCCGAGCCAGGCGTTCAGCCCGCCGTCGCCGGCCAGCAATTTGCCGAGCCCCACCTGCTGCAGGACGTCACTCAGACGAGCGTCGTCGGCATTCGGTGCGGCCAGCCGCAGGTTTTCCCGCAGCGTATCGCTGAAGATATGCACTCGCTGGCTGACGACAGTGGTCATTCGGCGCAGCGTGGTTTCATCATAATCCTCCAGCGGTTCGCCGTTGAGCAGAATTTTTCCGCCGTCGGTGCGCCAGGCGCGGGTCAGCAGCTGCAGCAGGGTGGACTTGCCGCAGCCGGTGCGGCCGAGCAAGGCGATGTGTTCGCCTGCTGCCACCTCGAGCGTAACGTCGCGCAGCACCGGCTGCGGCTGATCGGGGTAGGTGAAACTCAACTGCTGCAGGCTGAGCTGAGCTCGATCGGCCGCGGCCGGGCCGGCGGCAGGGAAGGTGACTTCCGGCTGGCGATCGATGATCTGTTTGACCCGCGTGGCGGAGGCGATCACCTGACCGAGATGCTGGAAGGCGCCGGCCACCGGCATCAGCGCTTCGAACGACGCCAGCGCGGCGAAGACAAACAGCGCGATCAACGCGCCGGGTTGGGTATCGCCGCCGATGCCCGCGGCGGTCAGCCACAGCAGCAGCGTCACCGTCAGCCCGCTGGCGAGGATCATCAGCGCCTGCGCCTTGCCGCTCAGCGAGGCCTGCTGCCACTGGCGGCGTTGCCACCGCTGTTCGGTGGCGTTCAGCGTCTGGCGGAAGTCGTTGACGGCACCGAACACCACCAGTTCCGCCTGCCCCTGCAGCCAGGCGGTCAGGTCGGTGCGGTATTGACCGCGCAGCGCGGTGAGTTGGCCGCCGATCGGTTTGCCGGCGCGATAGAACACCGGCGGCACCAGCAGCAGCAACAGCAGCAGAATGCCGCCCAGCGTCAGGGCGAGTGCAGGATCCAGCCAGCTCAGGCCGTAAGTGACGACCAGGATCACCACCGCCGCGCTGATCAGCGGCGAGATCACCCGCAGATAAAGATGATCCAGCGTGTCCACGTCCGCCACCAGGCGGTTGAGCAGGTCGGCCTGGCGGAAACGGGCGATGCCGCCCGGCGTCAGCGGCAGGATCTTGCTGAAGGTGAACACCCGCAGGTGCGACAGCACGCGGAAGGTGGCGTCGTGGCTGACCACGCGCTCGGCGTAGCGCCCGGCGGTGCGGAAGATCGCCGCGCCGCGCACGCCGGCGGCGGGCAGCATGTAGTTGAAGGTTAGCAGGCCCGCCAATCCGGCCAGCGAAGAGGCGGCCAGGAACCAGCCGGAGAGCGCCAGCAGGCCGATGCTGGCCAGCAGGGTGACGATCGCCAAAATGATGCCCAGGCTAATCAGCAGGCTATGGCGGCGATACAACGCCAAAAACGGCAGCAACACGCGCATGATTAAAGCTCCCCGCGGCGGTGGGCGATCAGAGTGGCGAACAGGCCCGGTTGGGCGCTGAGGGTGGCGTAATCGCCCTGTTGCACGATACGCCCGTTATCCATCACCCAAATCTGATCGTAGTCTTCGGTATCTTCCAGCTGATGCGTCACCAGCAGGGTGGTTTGTTGATGCGAAGCGGCATTCAACGCCTGCATCACCCGTTGTTCGCTATGGGCATCGAGGCTGGCGGCCGGTTCATCGAGCAGCAGCAAGCGGCGCGGGCCGATCAGCGCTCGGGCGACCGCCACGCGCTGCGCCTGGCCGACCGACAGGCGGGCGGCGTTATCGCCCACTTCGGTGTCGAGCCCCTGCGGCAGATACGGCAACAGCTCGCTGACGTAGGCGTGTTCCACCGCCTGCTGCAGCTGCGTTTCGTCGGCCTGCGGGCAGCCCAGCAGGATATTGGCGCGCAAGGTTTGCGCCGGCAGGTGCGGGTTTTGCCCGACCCAGCTCAGCTGCTGCCTCCAGTTCTCTGCGGACAGGTCACGCAGTTCGATGCCGTTGACGGTCAACGATCCACGGTAGGGCAGGAAGCCGAGCAGCAGATTGAGCAGCGAACTTTTGCCGGCGCCGCTCAGCCCGACTAGCGCCACGCGCTGCTGCGGTTGCAGGGTGAAACTCAGCGGCCCGGCCAGCAACACGCCGTTCGGCGACAGAATTTCCAATTCGTTCGCCTGTAGCGTCAGCGGTTGATCGGCGGGCAACTTCCGCGTGCCGTTGCCCATCTGCTCGCCTTCGGCGCTGAGGAAGGTTTCCAGCGCTTCCGCCGCGCCGACCGCCTGCGCCTTGGCATGATAGAAGGTGCCGAGATCGCGCAGCGGTTGGAAGAACTCCGGCGCCAGTATCAGCACCAGAAAACCGGAAAACAGCGTTACGCCGAGGCCATAGCTGCCGAAGTTGAGTTCGCCGAGGTAAGAAAAGCCGAAATACACCGCCACTACGGCGATGGAGATCGACGCGAAGAACTCCAGCACACCGGAGGAGAGGAAGGCCATGCGCAGCACTTCCATGGTGCGGCTGCGGAAGTCTTCGGAGGATTTGGCGATCTGCGCGGTTTCGGCCTGCGCGCGGTCGAATAGCCGCAGGGTGTCCAGGCCGCGCAGGCGGTCGAGGAAGTTACCGCTCAATCGCGCCAGCGCCACAAAGTTGCGGCGGTTGGCGTCGGCGGCCCCCATGCCCACCAGCGCCATAAACAGCGGGATGAGCGGCGCGGTCGCCAACAGAATCAAACCGGCGGCCCAGTTGATCGGGAAGACGGCGATCAGGATCAGCAGCGGGATAAACACCGCCAGATACATCTGCGGCAGATAGCGCGAGTAATAGTCCTGCATATCCTCGATCTGCTCGACGATGATGCTAGCCCAGCTGCCCGCCGGTTTGCCCTGGATCCAGGCCGGCCCGAGCTGCTGCAGCTTATCCAGCACCTGCCGGCGCATGCGCTGGCGGATCACCTGCCCACACAGAAAACCGACCCGTTCCCGCAGCCAGCTCAGCAGCGCCCGCAGCGCGAACGCGATGGCCAGCCAGATAAACGAAGGGATCAGTTGCTCACGCGGGGTATGTTCGATGATCAGGGCGTGCAGCAGGCTGGCCAGCAGCCACGCCTGCGCCACGATCAGCAGGCCGCTGAACAACCCCAACAGCATGGAAAGGCGCAGCCAACGCTGCGCTAACGAACTCTGGGTTTTAAGCCAACGGGTTAACTGTTGCTGTCTGGTTTTTTTCATCAGATATGCGTCTGCGTCGCCGGCGCCCGTTTGTTACGGGCTGGGTTAACGTACTGTTAAATAATAGTGTTTGGCGCAATCGGCGACAAACAAGCGAGGCCTCATGTTACCTCGTGACCCGGCAGACTGAAAAGAATAAAGCGGGCAAATATGGCTATAACAGATGGGAGAGAGAGATTGCTGAGCCCAGAAACAAAAAAAGCGGCTCGAGAGCCGCTTTTTGCCGATGATGAAAACGTCTTAGCAGACTTCTGCGCCGGCGATGCCGTCCAGATAACGCTCTGCGTCCAGCGCCGCCATGCAGCCGGTGCCGGCGGAGGTGATCGCCTGACGGTAGATGTGATCCATCACGTCGCCCGCGGCGAAGACGCCGGGGATAGTGGTTTGGGTCGCATTGCCGTGAATGCCGGACTGCACCTTGATGTAGCCGTTTTCCAGCTCCAGCTGACCGCCGAAGATGCCGGTGTTCGGGCTGTGGCCGATGGCGATGAACACGCCGGCCAGTTCCAGCTCACGGGTTTCGTTCTCCGCTTTGGTGCTGCGGATACGCACGCCGGTCACGCCCATTTCATCGCCCAGCACTTCGTCCAGCGTATGGTCGGTGTGCAGCACGATGTTGCCGCTCTTCACTTTTTCCATCAGCCGGTCGATCAGGATTTTCTCCGAACGGAAGCTGTCGCGACGGTGGATCAGGTGAACCTCGGCGGCGATGTTTGACAGGTACAGCGCTTCTTCAACGGCGGTATTGCCGCCGCCGACCACCGCGACTTTCTGGTTGCGGTAGAAGAAACCGTCGCAGGTTGCGCAGGCGGAAACGCCTTTGCCCTTGAACGCGTCTTCGGAAGGCAGGCCAAGATAGCGGGCGGAGGCGCCGGTCGCGATGATCAGCGCGTCGCAGCTGTATTCACCGCTGTCGCCGAACAGGCGGAACGGACGCTGCTGCAGATCGACGCTGTTGATGTGGTCGAAGACGATTTCAGTCTGGAACTTCTCCGCGTGCTCGCGCATGCGCTCCATCAACGCCGGGCCGGTCAGGCCTTCGGCGTCGCCGGGCCAGTTTTCCACTTCGGTGGTGGTGGTCAGCTGGCCGCCTTGTTCCAGACCGGTGATCAGCACCGGGTTCAGGTTGGCGCGCGCCGCGTAGACGGCGGCGGTGTAACCGGCCGGGCCGGAACCCAGAATCAGTAATTTGCTATGTTTAGCCGTGCCCATGAATAACCTCTTTATTCCACAATGGCGGACAATGAAGCCGATTGTAGGGAAAATGGCGCAGTAAAAAAAGCGCCGGGCGACGTTGTTAACGATTTGTATGATAGTTGTCGCCTATTAATGCATCCGTTGTCGGTAAATCGGTCGTCGAACGCAGAAATTTAACTTATCAAAGCCGCATTCGGCCAGCGAATCGCCAACCGTGCAAAAACGGCGCACTCTGCGGCTTCCGCCGCTCCCGACCGGGGTTTATCAGCCAGCGATTCATAATCAAAAATGGGATGCAGACTTTTCATGACGGTACGTTGTTCTGATTTTGCTTCTTTTACTTTGACAATCCGCTGCGCATTTGCGAAAACATCATAGGAAGAAGAAATTATCCCCGTAACACCAGCAAATCGTACGTATTTGCGCCGCAAGGCGACGATACGCAGCGGGAGTGCGGAGCAGGGCGCGCAAGCGTTTGCTGATTTTTTCTCGACCGAAACATCGTTGCCGGCGCTGCGCGGAGTTGGACAGACAGGCTGCGCGGCGTGGAATGATGGTAGTGAAGAAGCACATGACAGGCATCGGGTCTTCGCTTGGAACGAACCCTTACACATTGACGTTGGCTAGGGTGTGGCAAGTGCACGGAAGAAAATAAGAGAGACAATAATAATGGCAGACAACAAGAAACGCCCGGGTAAAGATCTTGACCGTATCGACCGCAACATCCTGAATGAGCTGCAGAAGGATGGGCGTATTTCGAACGTCGAGCTTTCGAAGCGCGTGGGGTTATCCCCGACACCATGTTTGGAACGCGTGCGCCGTCTCGAGCGCCAGGGTTTCATTCATGGCTATACCGCATTGCTGAACCCGCATTATCTGGATGCGTCCCTGCTGGTTTTCGTGGAGATCACGTTGAACCGCGGCGCGCCGGATGTGTTTGAGCAATTCAACTCGGCAGTGCAGAAGCTTGAAGAGATTCAGGAGTGTCATCTGGTTTCCGGCGATTTCGACTACCTGTTGAAAACCCGTGTACCGGACATGTCGGCTTACCGCAAATTGCTGGGCGAAACCTTGCTGCGTTTGCCGGGGGTTAACGACACCCGTACCTACGTAGTGATGGAAGAAGTGAAACAGAGTAACCGTCTGGTTATCAAAACACGGTAAGGTGCAGGTGCAAAACCTGATTAAATTGGTTACACTCCTGTTTATTCATACAGTTTCGGCGCCGGGGCAGTTTCTCGGCGCTGTTGCTATGTCAGCTAACAGGAACCTGGAGAGCCTTTCTTGAGCCAGGAATATACAGAAGATAAAGAAGTTACCCTGAAAAGACTCAGCAGTGGCCGGCGTTTGCTGGAAGCTGTGCTTATCGTGGTAGCGATTTTTGCCGTTTACCTCATGGCTGCGCTGGTCAGTTTCAACCCGTCTGACCCAAGCTGGTCGCAGACCGCGTGGCATGAGCCGATTCACAATCTGGGCGGCGGTGTCGGGGCCTGGTTGGCCGATACGCTGTTCTTCACCTTCGGGGTGCTCGCCTACGCGATACCGCCGATCATGCTGGTCCTGTGCTGGGCGGCTTATCGCCAACGCAGCAACAGAGACTACATCGACTATTTCGCGCTTTCCCTGCGCCTGATCGGCACCCTGGCGTTAGTGCTCACCTCCTGTGGGTTGGCGGCGCTGAACGTTGACGATCTCTATTACTTCGCCTCCGGCGGCGTGATCGGCAGCCTGCTGAGCAACGCCATGTTGCCGTGGTTCAACGGCATCGGCGCTACGCTGGCACTGCTGTGCGTATGGGCGGCGGGGTTGACGCTGTTTACCGGCTGGTCCTGGCTGGTGATCGCCGAGAAGATCGGCGGGGCGGTGTTGGGCGTTGCGACGGTGATGACCAATCGCTCACGCCGCGAAGAGCGCTATTTCGAAGATGACGAGCGTTACGTTGACGACGAGCCTGAGCAGGCAGGGAAGGGTGCCGCCGCAGCGGTTGCCGCGACCGCCGTCGGAGCCGCGGCCGCCGATGACGACGTGCTGTTCTCCGCGCCTTCGGTTACCGAAAGCGCCAAAGCGGCGGCGGAAGACGCCGCCGATCCGTTGCTCAGCGGCCTGCGCGCCGACGATGGTGAGCTTGAAGCAGTAGCCGCACCCAGCGCGCCGGTGGCTTCGCCTGCACCGACGGTGAAGGCAGAGATCCACGAGCCCGTTGCTGCGCCGATCGCCGCTCAGGCGCCGTCGGTAACGGTGGCGCCGGCCGCGCCGGCCTCGGTCAATCAGCACCCGGTAAGTGCGCCGGCGCAAGACGCTACGCCGCCGCTGTATTCCTTCGAGATCCCGGAAGAAACGCCTGCGCCTAAGGCGACGCGTCCTGTCGATCCTTATCAGGATGACGATGAGCCGCGCCTTGGCAACTGGCAAGAGCCGGCCGCGCCGCAGCCGCCGGCGCGTTCTCCCTTTGATTTTACCGCCGCACAGCGTGACAGCGTTGACATCGGCAGTTCGAGCGGTTTCAGCGCCACCGGCGCCAAACCGCAGCCGGATACGGCGGCAGCCGCTGCTGCGGGCGTTGCGGCGGCGACCTTTATGCCGGCCTTCACGGCGACCAGCGACGGCAATCCGCAGGTTAAGCAGGGCATCGGTCCTGAGCTGCCGCGGCCGAACCCGGTGCGCATCCCGACCCGTCGCGAGCTGGCTTCCTACGGTATCAAGCTGCCTTCGCAGCGTGCGGCCGAACAGGAACAGCGCCAGACAGAGGCGGAGCCTCAACAGCTGACGGCGGCGAACCCGCAGGAAGAAGAGGCGTTGCAAGAAGCCGCGCTGCGCCAGGCGTTCGCCGAGCAGCAAAGCCAGCGCTACGGCGAAAGCTACGCGCCGGAGCAGGATGATGAACAGGCTCAGCAGGAGGCTGAGCTTAGCATAGCGTTCGCCGAACAACAGAGCCAGCGTTACGGCGAAGACCAGCAGGACGACGAAGCGGCGCGGCAAGAGGCTGCGCTGCGTCAGGCATTCGCCGAGCAGCAGCAGGCGCGTTATGGCCAGCAAGAGCCTGCTCCGCAGGCGCCGGCCGCCAGCCCGGTCGATACCCGCAATGCTTTCAGCTTCTCGCCAATGGCGGATCTGGTGGACGATGGCCCGAGCGAGCCGATGTTCACGCTGTCGCCGCAGCTTGAAGAGCGCATTGAACTGGAAAGCGAGCAAGAGGACGACGTGCCGTTCGGCCAGTTTGAGCCTGCGGCGCCGGCTGCTCAACCTCAGCAATCGCACCCGCAGCCTCAACAATACCAGCAGCCGTCGCAGCAGCAATATCAGCATCAGCAGCCGCAGGTGCAGCAGCCTCAGCAACCTCAGGCCGAGCAGCATCCGGCGATGGACAGCTTGATTCACCCGTTCCTGATGCGCAACGATCAGCCGCTGCAGAAACCGACCACGCCTCTGCCGACGCTGGATCTGCTGACCGAAGCGCCGAAAGAAGTGGAGCCGGTCGATTCCTTCGCGCTGGAACAGAAAGCGCGCCTGGTGGAGGCCAGCCTGGCCGATTATCGCGTGAAAGCCGACGTGGTGGACATCCTGCCGGGGCCGGTCATCACCCGCTTCGAGCTGGATCTGGCGCCGGGCGTTAAAGCGGCGCGCATTTCCAACCTGTCGCGCGATCTGGCGCGCTCGCTGTCGACTTCGGCGGTGCGCGTGGTGGAAGTGATCCCCGGTAAGCCTTATGTCGGTCTGGAGCTGCCGAACGCCAAGCGGCAAACGGTATACCTGCGCGAGGTGCTGGATTGCCCGGCCTTCCGCGACAACCCGTCGCCGCTGTCCATCGTATTGGGTAAAGACATCTCCGGCGAGCCGGTGGTGGCCGATCTGGGCAAAATGCCGCACTTGCTGGTCGCCGGTACCACCGGCTCCGGTAAATCGGTCGGGGTCAACGCCATGATCCTGAGCATCCTGTATAAGGCCACGCCGAAAGAAGTGCGCTTTATCATGATTGACCCGAAAATGCTGGAACTGTCGGTTTACGAAGGCATTCCGCACCTGTTGACCGACGTGGTCACCGACATGAAAGACGCCGCCAATGCGCTGCGCTGGTGCGTGGGCGAAATGGAACGCCGCTATAAGCTGATGTCAGCTCTGGGCGTGCGTAACCTGGCCGGCTACAACGAACGTGTCGATCAGGCCGAAGCGATGGGGCGTCCGATCCCGGATCCGTTCTGGAAACCGACCGACAGCATGGACATCACGCCGCCGGTGCTGGAGAAAGAGCCGTACATCGTGGTGATGGTCGACGAATTCGCCGATCTGATCATGACGGTCGGCAAGAAGGTCGAAGAGCTGATCGCCCGTCTGGCGCAAAAAGCGCGTGCGGCGGGTATCCACCTGGTGCTGGCGACCCAGCGTCCGTCGGTGGATGTGATCACCGGCCTGATCAAGGCCAACATCCCGACGCGTATCGCCTTTACCGTGTCGAGCAAGATAGACTCTCGCACCATCCTCGATCAGGGGGGGGCCGAGTCCTTGCTGGGCATGGGTGATATGCTTTATCTGGCGCCGAACTCCTCGATCCCGGTGCGCGTACATGGCGCATTCGTGCGCGATCAGGAAGTGCACGCGGTGGTCAAGGATTGGAAAGCGCGCGAGCGGCCCCAATATAAAGAGGGCATTCTCAGCGGCGGTGAAGACGGCGAGGGCGGTGCCGGCGGCGGTATGGACGGTGACGAAGAGCTGGACCCGCTGTTTGATCAGGCGGTGGATTTCGTGGTGGATAAACGCCGCGCCTCCATCTCCGGCGTACAGCGCCAGTTCCGCATCGGCTATAACCGCGCCGCGCGCATCATCGAACAGATGGAAGCGCAGGGCATCGTCAGCGAGCAGGGGCACAACGGCAACCGCGAGGTGCTGGCGCCGCCGCGGCACGATTGATGGTCGTTTAGCCATTGCAACTCAATAAGAAAGGGCCGCTTAAGCGGCCCTTGTGCAAAGAAGCGTAAACCCGTTTCTTCTCGGAACATTGGCCTACCGGCCGTTCGCCGGCTTCGGGTAAAGTAACGGGGTAAAGGGTTGATTTGACCCGCACGGCGCCGCCTTGCGGTTAACGCATTTCATAAGGTATCTGGAATAATGAAAAAACTGTTAGTTGCCTGCTGTCTGCTTTCGGGATTCGCTTCTACCTCCGTGCTGGCCGACGCCGCACAGGATCTGCAAAGTCGCCTGGCGAAGGTGAACAGTTTCCACGCCAGCTTCTCGCAAACCGTGACCAGCGCCGACGGCGCCGCGGTGCAACAGGGTGAAGGTGAGCTGTGGGTGAAGCGGCCGAACCTGTTCAACTGGCACATGACGTCACCCGATGAGAGCGTGCTGGTCTCCGATGGCCAAACCCTGTGGTTCTATAACCCGTTCGTTGAGCAGGTGACGGCGACCTGGCTGAAGAACGCCACCGGCAATACGCCGTTTATGCTGATCACCCGCAACAATGCCAGCGACTGGAAGCAGTACAACGTGAAGCAAAAGGGCGATGATTTCGAGCTGACGCCGAAATCCGCCAGCGGCAACCTGAAGCAGTTCGCCATCAGCGTGACCAACAGCGGCACCATCCGCAGCTTCGCCGCGGTGGAGCAGGACGGCCAGCGCAGCGCTTATACGCTGAAAAGCCAGCAGAACGTCACCGCCGATCCGGCCAAATTCAAATTTACCCCGCCGAAGGGGGTGACGCTGGACGACCAGCGCCAGTGAGGTGCAAGTGAGTAATAATCTGTCGCTCGATTTTTCCCAGAACGAGTTCCAGCCGTTGGCCGCGCGTATGCGGCCGACCACGCTGGCGCAGTATATCGGCCAGCAGCACCTGCTGGCCGCCGGCAAGCCGCTGCCGCGCGCTATCGAGGCCGGGCAGCTGCACTCGATGATTTTATGGGGGCCGCCGGGCACAGGGAAGACGACGCTGGCAGAGCTGATCGGCCGTTATGGTCAGGCGGACGTCGAACGGATCTCCGCCGTGACCTCCGGGATCAAGGAGATCCGCGAGGCGATCGAACGGGCGCGGCAAAACCGCGACGCCGGCCGCCGCACTATTCTGTTCGTCGATGAAGTGCACCGCTTCAACAAAAGTCAGCAGGACGCCTTCCTGCCGCACATTGAAGACGGCACCATCACCTTTATCGGCGCCACTACCGAAAACCCGTCGTTCGAACTGAACTCAGCGCTGCTGTCGCGCGCCCGCGTCTATTTGTTGAAGGCGCTGACCGCCGAAGATATCGGCCAGGTGCTGGATCAGGCGATGAACGACAAGGCGCGCGGTTTTGGCGGCCAGAACGTCGAGCTGCCGGCGGAAACGCGCCGCCTGCTGTCGGAGCTGGTGGGCGGCGATGCGCGCCGGGCGCTGAACAGCCTGGAAATGATGGCGGACATGGCGGAGCTCGACGCCAAAGGCGTGCGGGTGCTGACGCCGGAGCTGCTGAAGGAGGTGTCGGGCGAGCGCAGCGCGCGCTTCGACAACAAGGGCGACCGTTATTACGACCTGATTTCCGCGCTGCATAAATCGGTGCGTGGTTCGGCGCCGGACGCCGCGCTGTACTGGTATGCGCGCATCATTACCGCCGGCGGCGATCCGCTCTATGTGGCGCGCCGTCTGTTGGCGATTGCCTCTGAAGACGTGGGCAACGCCGATCCGCGCGGCATGCAGGTGGCGATCGCCGCCTGGGATTGTTTCACCCGCGTGGGGCCGGCGGAGGGCGAGCGCGCCATTGCGCAGGCGATTGTTTACCTGGCCTGCGCGCCGAAAAGCAACGCGGTTTACACCGCGTTCAAGGCCGCCATGCGCGACGCCAAAGAGCAGGCCGATTATGACGTGCCGGAGCATTTGCGCAACGCGCCGACCAAGCTGATGAAGGAAATGGGGCTGGGGGCGGAATACCGTTACGCTCACGACGAACCCAACGCCTACGCCGCCGGCGAGAACTACTTCCCGCCCGAAATGGCCAACACGCGCTACTATCAACCGACCTCGCGCGGGCTGGAAGGGAAAATCGGCGAAAAGTTGGCATGGCTGGCTGAGCAGGATCAAAATAGCCCGACAAAACGCTACCGCTAGCGTGGCCGTTGCGGTAAGGTTAGCGGGTATCACTCTTCTTTTATGCGGCTATAAATCAGCCGCATAGAACAACAACACTTCTTTCAATAACAACAAGCACAGGATTAGCATGCTCGATCCCAATCTGCTGCGTAATGAGCTAGACGCAGTCGCCGTCAAACTGGCTCGCCGAGGCTTTAAACTCGATCTGGATCTGCTGCGTTCGCAGGAAGAACGCCGCAAAGTTCTGCAGGTAGAAACTGAAACGCTGCAAGCGGAACGCAACTCCCGATCGAAATCCATCGGCGCGGCCAAAGCGCGTGGGGAAGACATCGAGCCGCTGCGTCGCGAAGTGAACGAGCTGGGTGACAAGCTGGATGCCGCCAAGGCGGAACTGGATGCGCTGCAGAGCGAGATCCGCGATTATGCCCTGACGCTGCCTAACCTGCCGGACGACGCCGTGCCGGACGGTAAAGACGACAGCGAAAACCTGGAAGTCACCCGCTGGGGTGAACCGCGCCAATACGACTTCGCGGTGCGCGATCATGTCGATCTGGGCGAAATGGCCGGCGGGCTGGATTTTGCCGCCGCGGTTAAGCTGACCGGTTCGCGCTTCGTGGTGATGAAAGGGCAAATCGCCCGCATGCACCGCGCGCTGTCCCAGTTCATGCTGGATCTGCACACCGAACAGCACGGCTACCTGGAGGCCTACGTGCCTTACCTGGTCAACCACGCCACGCTGTACGGCACCGGCCAACTGCCGAAGTTCGGCGAAGACCTGTTCCATACCCGCCCGCTGGAAGAAGAAGCCGACAGCAGCAACTACGCGCTGATCCCAACGGCGGAAGTGCCGCTGACCAACCTGGTGCGCGACGAGATCGTGGAAGAGGAATCTCTGCCGCTGAAGATGACCGCGCACACGCCATGCTTCCGTGCCGAAGCCGGTTCTTACGGCCGCGATACCCGCGGTTTGATCCGCATGCACCAGTTCGACAAGGTCGAGATGGTGCAGGTAGTCCGTCCGGAAGATTCGATGGATGCCCTGGAAGAGCTGACCGGCCACGCGGAAAAAGTGCTGCAGCTGTTGAACCTGCCTTACCGCAAGGTGCTGCTGTGCACCGGCGACATGGGCTTCGGTGCGTGCAAAACCTACGATCTGGAAGTCTGGCTGCCGGCGCAGGATACCTACCGCGAGATCTCGTCCTGCTCCAACATGTGGGATTTCCAGGCGCGCCGCATGCAGGCTCGCTGCCGCAGCAAGGCCGACAAGAAGCCGCGTCTGGTCCACACGCTGAACGGTTCCGGCCTGGCGGTCGGCCGTACGCTGGTGGCGGTGCTGGAAAACTACCAGCAGGCCGACGGCCGCATTCAGGTGCCAGAAGTGCTGCGTCCTTATATGGGCGGCCTGGAATACATCGGTTAAACGGCAAAGCATTAGAAAAAAGCGCCTACGGGCGCTTTTTTTATGTCGAGAATTCAGTCTGTCGCCAGCGCGTAAGCCTGTTGAATGTAGTCTGCCAGATGCTTGCTTTTCACCTCGCCGGGCGAGTGGAGTTTGATGTGCCGCCGATACTGGCCGCTGCCTTCGAGCTGATGATGGCTGTCTGCCAGCCGGTAGCCGTGGCCGAACTCCACCGTGACGTGGTGGCGATAGGCGAAAACGCCGCAGAAAAATTGGCTATGCGAGAACATGATGCCGCCGTATTTGACCGATTCGGTGATGCCACTGCCGCTCGCCGCAGCGACCCGGCGCACCTGTTGTACGATCTCCAGCAGCTCGCCGTGCGTGCTGCCGATGTCTGCCAGCAAGGTTTCGACCGCAGCATCATTTGCCTGACTCATCTTGCTTCCCCATCGTTAAATCCGCTCTGCGCTGAGCATAGCGCTTTTTCAGCCGGTTAGCTGGAAACAAATCGTGCGGTGGAATGATAAGAGGCGATTGACTTTTTTATCGCCAGTGGCATGATGCGCGCACTCTCATTGCGCGTTCGGTCACAATTTCACTATGTCCGCATACTCCCGCCCAGTGCTCTTATTGCTCTGCGGCCTCTTGCTGCTCACGGTATCCATTGCCGTTTTGAATACGTTAGTGCCTCTTTGGTTAACCCATGCTCAGTTGTCAACCTGGCAGGTGGGAATGGTCAGCTCCTCTTATTTCAGCGGTAACCTGTTGGGCACGTTGGTAGCGGGCAAACTGATCCAGCGCGTTGGCTTCACCCGCAGCTATCATCTCTCTTGTTTGCTGTTCGCCGCCGCGACCGCCGGCATGGTGCTGTCGATCGATTTCTGGAGCTGGCTGGGCTGGCGCTTCTTCGCCGGCGTCGGGTGTGCCTGGATCTGGGTGATCGTGGAGAGCGCGCTTTTGCGCAGCGGCAATTTGAGCAACCGTGGCCAGCTGCTGGCGGCCTATATGATTGTCTATTACCTCGGTACGGTGACCGGCCAGTTACTGTTGAGCATGACCTCGACCGAATTGCTGCACGTGGTGCCGTGGGTGATCGCGATCGTGATCAGCGCCATGCTGCCGATGCTGTTTGCGCGGGTCAACCGCCATGAAGACGAGCCGCAGCAGGCGGCGGTATGGACAATGTTGAGACGCCGCAGCGCGCGCCTGGGCATCAACGGCTGCATCATCTCCGGCATCGTGCTCGGCTCGCTGTATGGCCTGATGCCGCTGTATCTCTCTCATCAGGGCATGAGCGACGCTAACGTCGGCTACTGGATGGCGCTGTTGGTCAGCTCCGGCATCGTCGGCCAATGGCCTGTCGGGCGCCTGGCCGATCGTTACGGGCGCCTGCTGGTGCTGCGCATTCAGGTGTTTGTGGTGATCCTCGCCAGCGTGGCGATGCTCGGCAACTACGCCATGGCGCCTTCACTGTTCATCCTCGGCTGCGCCGGCTTTACCCTGTATCCGGTGGCGATGTCCTGGGCCTGTGAGAAGGCAATGCCGCACGAACTGGTGGCGATGAACCAGGCGCTGCTGATGAGTTATACCATCGGCAGCTTGCTGGGCCCATCGATGACGGCGCTGCTGATGCAGAACTATTCCGACCGCGTGCTGTTCGTGATGATAGCCGCCGTGGCGTTGGTTTACCTGCTGATGCTGCTGAAAAAGCAGAAGCCGGATCGCCATCACACGCCGTTCGCCGCCGCCTGAGCATAAAAAAAAACCGGCCATGAGCCGGTTTTTTCTTTGGCGCTGCGTCAGTCAGTAAATCACTTTGTGGCCGTAGCTTTCCAGGATGCCTTTGACGCGATCCATGGTCTCGGCCTTCGGCGGATGTACGCCGTCCAGTTTGTACTCTTCCCCCATCGCTATCCATTTGTGCTTGCCCAGCTCGTGGTAAGGCAGCAGCTCGATTTTCTCGATGTTGGTCATGTCTTTGGTGAACTCGCCCAGCAGGTGCGCCGATTTATCGTCGTCTGACCAGCCCGGCACCACCACGTAACGGATCCAGGTGCGCTGGTTGCGTTTCGCCAGATAGCGGGCGAATTCCAGCGTGCGGTGGTTGGAGACGCCGACCAGGTTCTGGTGGATCTCGTCGTTCATCTGTTTCAGATCCAGCATCACCAGATCGGTGGTGTCCAGCAATTCGTCGATCACCGGATCGTAGCGGCGCACGAAGCCATTGGTGTCCAGGCAGGTGTTGATGCCTTCGGCATGACAGGCGCGGAACCAGTCGCGCACGAATTCAGCCTGCAGGATCGCCTCGCCGCCGGACGCGGTCACGCCACCGCCGGAAGCGTTCATGAAGTGGCGGTAGGCCACCGCGTCTTTCATCAGCTCTTCGACGGTCACTTCTTTACCGCCGTGGGTGTCCCAGGTGTCACGGTTATGGCAATAGAGGCAGCGCATCAGGCAGCCCTGGAAGAAGACGATAAAGCGGATCCCGGGCCCATCGACGGTGCCGCAGGATTCGAAGGAGTGGATGCGACCAGTTACTGACATTGCGGGGTTTTCTCCAATATGGACTGTCAAACGCAGTCTAAAAATAGGCGCGTGGCCGCCGGCCAGGTATCTGCGATGCAGCGGCGGGGGATCCGCCACCGGGGGTAATGATGCCTGTCGGCCGGTCAGTTGCCGGATAACTGTTTTGCCGGCTATCCATTCAGTATAGATGTCCGGCAAAACAGACTCGCACAGAGTCAGGGGAGAGCGGTGGGAGAAAAGGGCCGGCAGAACCGGCCCCGACGTTGGCACCGGGCGGTTTCCCGCCCGGTCGGCGTTATTACATCGTTTGAGTGAAGGTACGAGTAATGACGTCCTGCTGTTGCTCTTTGGTCAGCGAGTTGAAGCGCACGGCGTAACCGGAAACGCGGATGGTCAGCTGAGGGTATTTCTCAGGATTTTCCATCGCATCCAGCAGCATTTCGCGGTTCATTACGTTGACGTTCAGATGCTGACCGCCTTCGATGGAGGCTTCATGGTGGAAGTAACCATCCATCAGGCCCGCCAGGTTGGCTTTACGCACGTCGTCGTCTTTACCCAGCGCGTTAGGCACGATGGAGAAGGTGTAGGAGATCCCGTCTTTCGCGTAGGCAAACGGCAGTTTGGCTACCGAGGTCAGGGAGGCTACTGCACCTTTCTGATCGCGACCGTGCATCGGGTTGGCACCTGGACCGAACGGTGCGCCTGCGCGGCGGCCATCCGGGGTGTTACCGGTTTTCTTGCCGTACACCACGTTGGAGGTGATGGTCAGTACGGACTGGGTCGGTACCGCGTTGCGGTAGGTGCGCAGTTTCTGAATTTTCTTCATGAAACGTTCCACCAGGTCGCAGGCGATGTCATCGACACGGGCGTCGTTGTTACCGAACTGCGGATATTCGCCTTCCACTTTGAAGTCGATAGCCAGGCCGTCTTCGTCGCGAATGGTGGTGACTTTCGCGTACTTGATGGCGGACAGGGAGTCGGCCGCAACGGACAGACCGGCGATGCCGCAAGCCATGGTGCGATAAACGTCACGGTCATGCAGCGCCATCAGCGCAGCTTCGTAGCTGTACTTGTCGTGCATGTAGTGAATGATGTTCAGCGCGGTCACGTACTGCTTGGCCAGCCAATCCATAAAGTGGTCCATGCGGGCCATGACTTTGTCATAGTCCAGCACTTCGTCCATCATCGGCGCTTCTTTCGGGCCGACCTGCATTTTCAGTTTCTCGTCAACGCCGCCGTTGATGGCGTAAAGCATGGTTTTCGCCAGGTTGGCGCGGGCGCCGAAGAACTGCATTTGCTTACCGACGATCATCGGGCTGACGCAACAGGCGATGGCGTAGTCATCGTTGTTGAAGTCAGGACGCATCAGGTCGTCGTTTTCGTACTGTACGGAAGAGGTGTCGATGGACACTTTCGCCGCGAATTTCTTGAAGTTCAGCGGCAGCTTCTCAGACCACAGGATGGTCATGTTCGGCTCCGGCGACGGCCCCATGGTGTACAGGGTGTTCAGGAAGCGGAAGCTGTTTTTGGTGACCAGGGTACGGCCGTCGACGCCCATACCGGCCAGGGATTCGGTCGCCCAGATTGGGTCGCCGGAGAACAGTTCATCGTACTCAGGGGTACGCAGGAAGCGCACCATACGCAGTTTCATCACCAGGTGGTCGATCAGTTCCTGCGCTTGCTCTTCGGTCAGTTTGCCCGCCTTGATGTCGCGTTCGATGAACACGTCGAGGAAGGTGGACACGCGGCCGAAGGACATGGCGGCGCCGTTCTGGGATTTCACCGCGGCCAGGTAGCCGAAGTAGGTCCACTGCACCGCTTCTTGGGCGCTGGTGGCCGGGCCAGAGATGTCGTAACCGTATTTGGCGGCCATCTCTTTGATCTGAGCCAGAGCGCGATGCTGTTCAGCGATCTCTTCGCGCAGCTGGATGGTCATTTCCAGGTCTTCGCCGTTTTCCAGTTTTTCCTGCAGCGATTTGAACTGGTTCAGCTTGTCGGCCATCAGGAAGTCGATGCCGTACAGCGCCACGCGGCGGTAGTCGCCGATGATGCGGCCACGGCCGTAAGCGTCTGGCAGACCGGTCAGCACGCCGGATTTACGGCAGTTCAGGATGTCTTTGGTGTAAACGTCGAATACGCCCTGGTTGTGGGTTTTACGGTATTCGGTGAACACTTTTTTCAGCTGCGGATCCAGTTCGCGGCCGTACACTTTGCACGAACCTTCGACCATTTTGATGCCGCCGAACGGGATCAACGCGCGTTTCAGAGGGGCGTCGGTCTGCAGACCCACGATGGTTTCCAGCTCTTTGGCGATGTAACCCGCGTCGTGAGAAACGATGGTTGAAGCAACGTTGGTGTCGAAATCAACCGGCGCATGAGTGCGGTTTTCCAGTTTGATCCCTTCCATAACCTTGTCCCACAAGGTGGTGGTGGCTTGAGTTGCGCCAGCCAGGAAGGATTCGTCACCTTCATAAGGCGTGTAGTTTTTCTGGATGAAGTCACGAACGTTGACTTCATTCTGCCAGTCACCCTTGCTGAAACCTTCCCAAGCGTTGGCTAATTTCTCGTTAAGTTCGGTCATTGTACACCTACCTTTGATTGTGGATTTCTAACTCTGCGCGCGGTAACTCACAGCTTAGTGCTGTTCGCGGCCCCCACGCAGATAAATTACCCAGTAAGTCAACCCAACCAGCAGACCGCCGCCGATGATGTTACCAATGGTGACCGGAATCAGGTTGTCGATGATGAAGTTGCTTACTGTCAGATGAGCGAATTGCTCAGGTACCGCCCCTACGGCTTGCCAGAACTCCGGCGTGGCGAAGTGTTTGACCACGATGCCCATAGGGATCATAAACATGTTGGCGATGCTGTGTTCGAAGCCGCTGGCGACAAACATACCGACCGGCAGCACCATGGCGAGCATCTTGTCGGTCAGGGTACGGCCGGAGTAGCTCATCCAGACCGCCAGGCAGACCATCAGGTTAGCCAGAATGCCGAGGCAGACGGCTTCGATAAAGGTGTGATGCAGCTTGTGGTCCGCGGTTTGCAGAACATTCAGGCCCCACTGGCCGTTGGCGACCATATACTCGCCGGAGAACCAGATCAGCGCCACGAAGAACAGCGCGCCGACCAGGTTGCCGAGATAAACGTTCAGCCAGTTGGCGCCCAGTTGGCCCCAGCTGATGCGGCCGCTGGCCTTGGCGATGACGATAAGCACGGTAGAGGTGAACAGGTCGGCGCCCGACACCACCACCAGCATTAACCCGAGAGAGAAACAGATGCCGCCGACCAGTTTCGCCAGCCCGAAAGGCACGCCGGCGGTGCCGGTGGTCGCCGTAATGTAGAAAACGAAGGCGATGGAAATGAAGACACCGGCGGTGATCGCCAAATAAAACGTTTTCAGCGGATGTTTGGTGGCTTTATACACGCCGGCATCTTCAGCGATTTTCGCCGTTGCCGCAGGTAAAATCAGATCGAATGGGCTGTCAGTTTTCAAACTAACTCTCGCTCTTAAGGGTTAAAACAACGCAATGAGATACTAGCAAAGCAGTATAGGGGAAAATTTGATTTGGATCATATGGCGGGGAAGTAGAGCGCCAAAATGGCATGTTTTTAGTGTGGTTTTTATGTCTAATTAATTGAATTTAAACAAAAAACAATTTTTTAATGTTTGCAATTTTTTTTGAATTCACCCGGTGTGCCGAGGGTGTTAAAGTTAAATTTTTAGGCGTTTTGTCGCCGTTCGTCGCTGAAAGTTTAATTATCGGTTAATTATTATTTCACCGTCCGGCAACAATCGCCGGTTTATTTATTCTTATGCTCGTTTAACCGCCTATTTTCCTGCGGGAAAATAAAACAGAATGCGTTGAAATAAACCGCAAAATGAAAACGCCGCAGCGCAGTGCGGCGTTTGACCGGGGAGGGTACCCCAAAAGTGGCGGCACCCCCAATGGCGATTAGGCCTTGGCCCAGTGACGGCGCTTGGCCGCCTGCAGCTTCTCGTAGGCCGCCAGCAGCGCCTGATGGGCCGGCAACGCCTTCAGATCGGCATCGACGGCGAACAGCCCGTTGAAGCGCTCTTCACCGCTGATGGCGGCCGAGGCCGCGTCCACCGCTTCCTGGCCGTACATTTTCACGAACGCGGTATAGTATTGCGCCGCTTCGCGCTCAGGCTCCTGCGCCAGCAGCAACAGCGTTTGCAGGCAACGGTAGTAGTTGCTGCGCGCCGGGCTCAGCACCGAGGCGTTGAAGTCCTGCGTCCATTCGGTCCAAATCAGCGCCTGATCCAGATCGCCGCCCGCCAGCGCCAGCATCGACTTCAGCTCGCCCACGCGCAGGGTATACCAGGCGTTGTCTTTGCCGCTGGCAATGCCCAGCAGTTCGCGTACGCGGGTGAAATCGTCCAGCCCTTCGTCGTCCAACTGCTCGATCAGCGCCAGGTATTCTTCCGGCTCCCACTCGCTGCCCGGCAACGCCAGCAGCGTATCGCGCAGGTGCGCGCCCATGCTGTTGTTGGCCAGCAGCAGGTCTTCCGCCGGGTAGATATCGGACATGCCCGGCACGATGATGCGGCAAGCGTAGACGCCCAGGTGTTCGTAGTCGGCGATGTACACTTCCGCGTCTTCTTTGTCGAAGATGCTCATCAGGGTGGCGAACTCTTCCTGCGTGCTGCCGCTGAAGTTCCAGTCAACGAACGGATAGTCCGCGTCCTGCTTGAACAGATCCCAAGAGATCAGGCCGCTGGAGTCGATGAAGTGCGTTTCCAGGTTGGTGTGTTCCGCCACTTCTTCGTCATCGAAGGTCGGCGCGGTGAACACGTCGAGATCTTTCAGGCTGCGGCCCTGAAGCAGTTCGGTCACCGTGCGCTCCAGCGCCACGCCGAAGTCCGGGTGCGCGCCGAACGAGGCGAAGCAGGTGCCGTTGGTCGGGTTGAACAGCACCACGCAGATCACCGGGTAGTTGCCGCCCAGCGAGGCGTCGTAGGAGAGGATTGGGAAACCTTCCTCCTCCAGCTTGGCGATGGCTTCCACCACGCCCGGGTAGCGGTTCAGCACCTCGTCCGGGATCGCCGGCAGGCTGATGGATTCGGCGATAATGCGGTTTTTCACATAGCGCTCGAACACTTCCGACAGGCCCTGCACGCGCGCTTCGTTGGCGGTGTTGCCGGCGGACATGCCGTTGGAAACATACAGGTTGCCGATGATGTTCATCGGAATGTATACCGTTTGCTGATCGGACTGACGGGTGAACGGCAGCGCGCAGATGCCGCGATCGGCATTGCCGGACTGCAGATCGACAAGATCGCTGGCGCTCAGCTCTTGTTGCGGATCGTAGAAGGCATGCAGACGCTCGTCGAGGATGCCGGCCGGCAGCGCATCGTCCGCCGGGATCGGGAACCATTTCTCATTCGGGTAGTGCACGAAGTCGCCTTCGGCGATCTGCTTGCCCAGATAGAAATCGGCGAAGAAGTAGTTGGTGGACAGGCGCTCGAAATATTCACCCAGCGCAGAGGCCAACGCGGCTTTTTTGCTGGCGCCTTTGCCGTTGGTGAAGCACAGCGGACAATCGCGATCGCGAATGTGCACCGACCATACGTGCGGCACCGGGTTCAGCCAGGAGGCTTCTTCGATGTTGAAACCGAGATCGCTCAGTTTCTGCTGGAAACGGGCGATGGAATCTTCCAGGGCGGCGTCTTTACCGGGGATAAAAGTTTGCGTCATTGTCTTCACTTTTTGCGCGTACTAAAAACGCGCAATGATACGGGGTTTTACGCTGGAGCTCCACGTATTCCTAAAGCGGCGGCAAAGTCACAGTTTTTTTAAGGATAAAGGCCATAATTCAGCGAGTTATCTGTCACGGAGAAATCTAATGAAATCAGTGAAACTCAGCGTGTTAACCCTTTTGTTGACCGGCGTCAGCGCCTCGGCGCTGGCGCTGCCCAACATCACCCTGCTGGCGACCGGCGGCACCATCGCCGGCGGCGGCGATTCGGCGACGAAATCCAACTATACCGCGGGCAAACTGGGCGTCGAGGCGCTGGTCGATGCGGTGCCGGCGCTGAAGAACATCGCCAACGTGCAGGGGGAGCAGGTGGTTAACATCGGCTCGCAGGACATGAACGATCAGGTCTGGCTGACGTTGGCGAAGAAAATTGACGCCGACTGCGGCAAAACCGACGGCTTCGTCATCACCCACGGCACCGATACGCTGGAAGAGACGGCCTATTTCCTCGATCTGACGGTGAAGTGCGACAAGCCGGTAGTGCTGGTCGGGGCGATGCGGCCGGCGACGGCGATGAGCGCCGACGGCCCGTTCAATCTGTATAACGCGGTGGTGACGGCGGCGGATCCGCAATCGGCCAACCGCGGGGTGCTGGTGGCGATGAACGACAGCGTGCTGGACGCACGAGATGTCACCAAAACAAGCACCACCGCCGTGCAGACCTTCCAGTCGCCGAACTTCGGCCCGCTGGGGTACATCCACAACGGCAAGATCGATTATCAGCGTTCGCCGCAGCGCAAGCACACCCGGGAGACGCCGTTCGACGTCAGCAAGCTGAACGAACTGCCGAAGGTCGGCATCATTTACAACTACGCCAACGCCTCCGATGCGCCGGTCAAGGCGTTGATCGCCGAAGGGTACCAGGGCATCGTCAGCGCCGGGGTCGGCAACGGCAACCTGTATAAAACCGTGTTCGACACCCTGGCGACGGCGGCGCACAGCGGCGTGGCGGTAGTGCGTTCTTCGCGCGTGCCGACCGGCGCCACCACCGAGGATGCGGAAGTGGACGACGCCAAGTACGGCTTCGTGGCCGCCGGCACGCTGAATCCGCAAAAGGCCCGCATTCTGCTGCAGCTGGCGTTGACGCAAACCAAAGATGCGAAGCAAATCCAGCAGATGTTCAATCAGTACTGATCGCTTTCTCTTCTGCGGGGGCCGACCGGGGCTCCCGCAGCCATCTTGGCTGAATACAGCATAAAACACCGCGTTAACCCGCTGAATTTCCCCATGTCGCAGGGTTTTATCGTCCAAACAATCGCGACGGCCGCAGAGCCTGTCATCACCCGGCGCGGCCGTTTGCCGCCGACGGGCGAATAAGCGTTGCAGCCATGGGGCGTGAGTGATAAAACCGATGGGTTGGTTAACGCGAGCGTTAACTTCGGGCGTCTTTTCGACAGGTCGCTTTTCTGCGGCGAACAGTGAATGTGGTGAGGGGAAATGACTCAGGTTTATAATTTTAGCTCTGGCCCGGCGATGCTGCCGGTAGAAGTGTTGCGTCGTGCGGAACAGGAACTGTGCAACTGGCACGGGCTGGGCACGTCAGTGATGGAGATCAGTCACCGCAGCAAAGAATTCATCGCCGTTGCCGAGCAGGCGGAACAGGATCTGCGCGATCTGCTGAAAGTCCCCTCCAACTATAAAGTGCTGTTTTGCCACGGCGGCGCCCGCGCGCAGTTCGCCGCGCTGCCGCTGAACCTGCTGGGCGACAAGGCCACCGCCGACTATATCGACGGCGGCTATTGGGCGCACAGCGCCATCAAGGAAGCGGAAAAGTATTGCGCCCCGAACGTCATCGACGTGAAAACCCGTATCGACGGCCTGAGCGGCATCAAGCCGATGAAAGAGTGGCAGCTCAGCGACGACGCGGCCTATGTCCACTATTGCCCGAATGAGACCATCGACGGCGTGGCCATCGATGAAACGCCGGACTTCGGCGACAAGGTGGTGATCGGCGATTACTCCTCGACCATCCTGTCCCGCCCGCTCGACGTCAGCCGTTTCGGCGTGATTTACGCCGGCGCGCAGAAAAATATCGGCCCGGCCGGCCTGACGCTGGTGATCGTACGCGACGATCTGCTGGGTAAGGCGCGCAAAGAAGTGCCGTCGATCCTCGACTACACCGTGCTGGCCGAAAACGACTCGATGTTCAACACCCCGCCAACCTTCGCCTGGTACCTGTCCGGGCTGGTGTTCAAATGGCTGAAAGAGCAGGGTGGCCTGGTGGAGATGCAAAAACGCAATCAGGCCAAGGCCGAACTGCTGTACGCGACCATCGATAAATCCGACTTTTACCGCAGCCAGGTGGCGATCGCCAACCGTTCCTGGATGAACGTGCCGTTCCAGCTGGCCGATGCGGCGCTGGACAAGGTGTTCCTCAGCGAAGCCGAAGCCATCGGCCTGCAGGCGCTGAAAGGCCACCGGGTAGTTGGCGGGATGCGCGCTTCTATTTACAATGCCATGCCGCTGGCCGGCGTGCAGGCGCTGACCGACTTCATGGCCGACTTCGAACGTCGTCACGGTTGATTCCGTCAGCCCGCCCGACGCGGGCTGCTCAGGCTGTTGTCCTTTTGCATTAAAGCGGCTCCGGCATTATTCCGGAGCCGTTTCGTTTATCAGAATTGGAGAGTTTTGTTCACATGGTGGATTCCCTGACGTTACACCCGGTCGCCCTGGTCAATGGCACCGTCAACTTACCCGGCTCCAAGAGCGTTTCTAACCGCGCTCTGCTGCTGGCGGCGCTGGCGAAAGGAACGACCCGGCTGACCAACCTGCTGGACAGCGACGACGTGCGTCATATGCTGAACGCGCTGCAGACGTTGGGCGTGAACTATCAGCTTTCCGCCGATCGCACCGTGTGCGAAGTGACCGGCGTGGCCGGGCCGCTGGTGGCCGGCCAGCCGCTGGAACTGTTCCTCGGCAACGCCGGGACGGCGATGCGCCCATTGGCGGCGGCGCTGTGCCTCGGCGAAGGCGACGTGGTGTTGACCGGCGAACCGCGCATGAAAGAGCGCCCGATCGGCCATTTGGTGGACGCGTTGCGCCAGGGCGGGGCGCAGATTGATTACCTCGAGCAGACCGATTACCCGCCGATTCGCCTGCGCGGCGGCTTCCAGGGCGGCGACGTCACCGTTGACGGCAGCGTCTCCAGCCAGTTCCTGACCGCGTTGCTGATGACCGCGCCGCTGGCGCCGCAGGATACGCAGATCCACATCAAGGGCGAGCTGGTTTCCAAGCCGTACATCGACATCACGCTGCATCTGATGCGCACCTTCGGCGTATCGGTGAGCCACGACAACTACCGGGTATTCCATATCCAGGGGCGTCAGACGTATCTCGCGCCGGGCGATTACCTGGTTGAGGGCGATGCTTCTTCCGCCTCTTACTTCCTGGCGGCGGCGGCTATCAAAGGCGGCACCGTGCGCGTGACCGGCATCGGCCGCAAAAGCGTGCAGGGCGACACCAAGTTTGCCGACGTGCTGGAGAAAATGGGCGCGCGCATTACCTGGGGCGACGATTTCATCGAATGCAGCCGCGGTGAACTGCGCGGCATCGACATGGACATGAACCACATTCCGGACGCGGCGATGACCATCGCCACCGCAGCGCTGTTCGCCGAGGGGCCGACCACCATTCGCAATATCTACAACTGGCGGGTGAAGGAGACCGACCGTCTGGCGGCGATGGCCACCGAGCTGCGTAAAGTGGGGGCGGAAGTGGACGAAGGCGAAGACTACATTCACGTCGTGCCGCCGGCCAAACTGCAGTTTGCCGAGATTGGCACCTACAACGATCACCGTATGGCGATGTGTTTCTCGCTGGTGGCGCTGTCGGATACTCCGGTCACCATTCTCGATCCGAAATGCACCGCGAAAACCTTCCCGGACTATTTCGAACAGCTGGCGCGCATCAGCCAGCCGGCGTAACCCGTCAAATCGTTTATTTTAAGGCCCCTTTGTGGGCCTTTATCGTTTTTAACCTTTGGCGACCGGCGTTTCTTCTATACTTTTTCGCGGTTGTGCGCTTATTTTCAACAACCGGACAGTTCCAGGGTAACAGATCGCCGTAGGGCAGCGTATAATACGCCACCGTATTTGCCCCTGATTGGGCAGGTGACAGAGAGTGCGGCGCGCGGGCCTTGAGCCGAAGCGCACCGTGTCTCTGTGAGGTTTTCTACCTGAAGGAGAGAGAAATGACGGCTACAGCCCCGGTGATAACCGTTGATGGACCAAGTGGCGCAGGCAAAGGCACGCTGTGTAAAGCGTTGGCCGAGTCCCTTGGTTGGCGTTTGCTGGACTCCGGCGCAATCTATCGCGTGCTGGCGCTGGCGGCGTTGCATCATCAGGTGGATATCACTTCTGAGGAAGCGCTGGTTCCGCTGGCCGCACATCTCGATGTTCGCTTCGTTGCCCAGGACGGCAAGCTGCAAGTGATTTTGGAAGGTGAGGACGTCAGCAATGAGATCCGCACCGAAACCGTCGGCAACACCGCGTCGCAAGCGGCGGCGTTTCCGCGCGTGCGCGAGGCGCTGCTGCGCCGCCAGCGCGCGTTTCGCGAGGCCCCCGGCCTGATTGCCGATGGCCGCGACATGGGCACGGTGGTGTTCCCGGACGCGCCGGTCAAGATTTTCCTCGACGCCAGCTCGGAGGAGCGCGCGCACCGCCGCATGCTGCAGTTGCAGGAAAAGGGCTTTAATGTTAACTTTGAACGTCTTTTAGCCGAGATAAAGGAACGGGACGACCGTGACCGTAATCGGCCTATCGCGCCTCTGGTGCCCGCTTCTGACGCCCTCGTGCTGGATTCTACCAGCATGTCGATTGAAGAAGTGATCCGGCAGGCGTTGACGTATGCACAGAAAGTGTTGGCGTTGCCGCAGCAATAAGCGCGGCGGCGCTATTGGCTTTTTGTCATATTTGTCATAGCGGTATCGCAATATATCGGGTAAAATTTTACCCCTGTAACCTTAAACCCTGTCGGCATGGAGCCAATGGCGGGGTATGTGAAACAACCCCATTCGGCGGGACGCTAAATGGACGTTAAACTAAAGAACCCTGAAGATTAACAACATGACTGAATCTTTCGCTCAACTCTTTGAAGAATCCTTAAAAGAAATCGAAACCCGCCCGGGTTCCATCGTTCGTGGCGTCGTTGTTGCTATCGACAAAGATATCGTACTGGTTGACGCCGGTCTGAAATCTGAGTCTGCCATCCCGGCTGAGCAATTCAAAAACGCCCAGGGCGAGCTGGAAATCCAGGTTGGTGACGAAGTTGACGTTGCTCTGGATGCTGTTGAAGACGGCTTCGGTGAAACCCTGCTGTCCCGTGAGAAAGCTAAGCGTCACGAAGCTTGGATCACGCTGGAAAAAGCCTACGAAGAAGCTGAGACTGTAACCGGTGTTATCAACGGCAAAGTGAAGGGTGGCTTCACCGTCGAGCTGAACGGCATCCGCGCGTTCCTGCCAGGTTCCCTGGTTGACGTGCGTCCGGTACGTGACACTCTGCACCTGGAAGGCAAAGAGCTTGAGTTCAAAGTCATCAAGCTGGATCAGAAGCGCAACAACGTTGTCGTTTCTCGCCGTGCGGTTATCGAATCCGAGAACAGCGCTGAGCGCGATCAACTGCTGGAAAACCTGCAGGAAGGCATGGAAGTTAAAGGTATCGTTAAGAACCTCACTGACTACGGTGCATTCGTTGATCTGGGCGGCGTAGACGGCCTGCTGCACATCACTGACATGGCTTGGAAACGCGTTAAGCATCCAAGCGAAATCGTCAACGTTGGCGATGAAATCACTGTTAAAGTGCTGAAGTTCGACCGCGAGCGTACTCGTGTATCCCTGGGCCTGAAACAGCTGGGCGAAGATCCATGGGTTGCTATCGCGAAACGTTACCCAGAAGGCACCAAGCTGACTGGCCGTGTAACCAACCTGACTGATTACGGCTGCTTCGTGGAAATCGAAGAAGGCGTTGAAGGTCTGGTACACGTTTCTGAAATGGATTGGACCAACAAAAACATCCATCCGTCCAAAGTTGTTAACGTGGGCGACGTAGTGGAAGTGATGGTTCTGGACATCGATGAAGAACGTCGTCGTATCTCCCTGGGCCTGAAGCAGTGCAAATCCAACCCATGGCAGCAGTTCGCAGAGACCCACAACAAGGGCGACCGCGTTGAAGGTAAAATCAAGTCTATCACTGACTTCGGTATCTTCATCGGCCTGGACGGCGGCATCGACGGCCTGGTTCACCTGTCTGACATCTCCTGGAACGTTGCAGGCGAAGAAGCAGTACGTGAATACAAGAAAGGCGACGAAATCGCTGCGGTTGTTCTGCAAGTTGACGCAGAGCGCGAGCGTATCTCCCTGGGCGTGAAGCAACTGGCTGAAGACCCGTTCAATAACTACCTGTCTATGAACAAGAAAGGTGCTATTGTTACTGGTAAAGTCACTGCAGTTGACGCCAAAGGTGCTACAGTTGAATTGGCAGGCGGCGTAGAAGGTTACCTGCGTGCATCTGAAGCCTCTCGCGACCGCATTGAAGATGCAACTCTGGTTCTGAACGTAGGTGACGAAGTTGAAGCTAAATTCACCGGCGTTGACCGTAAGAACCGCGTTGTAAGCCTGTCCGTACGTGCTAAGGACGAAGCTGACGAGAAAGACGCCATCGCAACTGTTAACAACAAACAGGAAGAAGGCAACTTCTCTAACGCAATGGCTGAAGCTTTCAAAGCGGCTAAAGGCGAGTAATGACGGGGGGCGGTCTCTGACCGCCCCGATACGGTAGTTTAGCTGCAAAGCTTGGAGGTACTATGACCAAGTCTGAACTTATTGAAAGACTTGCTGGCCAGCAATCTCATATTCCGGCGAAGGCCGTTGAGGATGCAGTGAAAGAGATGCTTGAGCACATGGCCGCTACGCTGGCCGAGGGCGAACGCATTGAGATCCGCGGATTCGGCAGTTTTTCTCTTCACTACCGTGCCCCGCGTGTAGGTCGCAACCCGAAAACCGGTGACAAAGTTGAGCTGGACGGCAAGTACGTTCCTCACTTCAAACCAGGCAAAGAGTTGCGTGACCGCGCCAATATCTATGGCTAGTCGCTGACTGCTCATAGCGTTGTTGCTTGAAAAGAATATAAAACGGTGCCTGTAAGGCGCCGTTTTTTTTGCCTGCAATTCGCCGCGATATGCTAGCGAGTTGCGTACTGCGCCGCATTTACGATGTGGCTCCTGCATAGATCTCTCTTATCCTGCCATGTTCAGCGCATCTTCGTTAAAGCCCGCTGGCGGCGACGTGTCGCCTGAATGATCCTGCTTGCTTGCCGTGACGCGTCTTTGCTCATGGCGGAGCCGATGGGAGAAAAGCGATCAAAATTTCGCTGGATCTGGCGATATTCGCCGTTATCTGCGGCATCCTGCCGCTATTGGTTTTACCGCAGTTGCCTGAGCAATGGCAGCTGTGGCCGCTTTTGCTTGTTGTCTGTTTACTGCTGCGTACGCGCAGGCCATTCTGCCGTTATTTGGCCTGCCTGGGGTTGGGGTTCGCGTGGGCGGTTTTCAATGCCGGAAGCCTGATAGGGCAAATGGAGCGTTTGAGCCGCGGGCCGGAAGTGACGGCGGTGGTGCAGGTAAGCAGCATCGCGTTGAATCCGGCCGCCAGCAAGCAGACGCTAATGCGTATCGAGCGGATCGATGGCCATTGGCTGGCGCCTGCATTGATGTTTACCACACTATGGGCCCCGGAACAGCAGCGGCTGTGCGCCGGGCAGCGTTGGCAATTGAAACTGCGCTTGCGGCCGGTGCACGGCAAGCTCAATGAAGGGGGCTTCGACAGCCAACGTTGGGCGATCGCACAGCGCCAGCCGTTGACGGGCCTGGTCAGGCAGGCCCGTTTGCTGGATGGCGATTGTAGCCTGCGTCAGCGCATAATCAGCCATGCGGAAACCAACATCGGTGAGCTGCGTTACAAGGCGGTATTGTTGGCGCTGGCGTTTGGGGAGCGAACCGCGCTGGAACAGCCTTTACGCACGCTGATGCTGAAAACCGGCATTGCGCACTTAATGGCCATTTCAGGGCTTCATGTGGCGATGGTCGCCATTTTGTTCTGGGCTGCGCTGCGGGCGCTGCAGTTTTTTCTTCCCTCCCATCTGATTGGCTATCGTTTTCCCCTGGTCGCGGGCTGGGTGGCGACGCTGATCTATGTCTGGTTGGTGGGCGCCCAGCCGCCGGCGGTGCGTACCGTGTTGGCCATGACATTGTGGGTGTTGCTGCGCCTGCGCGGCGTTCATTGTTCTTCCTGGCAGGTGTGGCTATGGTGTATCGGGCTGATTTTGCTGTGCGATCCGCTGGCGGTATTGTCAGACAGTTTCTGGCTATCGGTGCTGGCGGTAGGTTGCCTGATTTTTTGGTTTGAATGGGCGCCGCTCGGTGAGCGATTCCGGTCGGCCTGGTATTGGGCGCCGGTGCGCTGGCTGCATATTCAGCTCGGCATGACGCTGCTGCTGGTGCCGATGCAGGCCGCGCTGTTTCTGGGCCTGACGCTGACCTCGCTACCCGCCAATCTGTGGGCGGTACCTATTGTCTCATTGGTGGCGGTGCCGCTGATTTTGCTGGCGGTGATATTTGGCTTCTTTCCCTCGTTAAGCTACGGGCTATGGTGGCTGGCGGACTTCACGCTGCACTGGGTGTTTGTGCCGCTGCATTACCTGCAACGCGGTTGGGTGGATCTGGGGGCTGCCTCGCTGCTGGCCAGCGCGGCGGGGTGGCTCATCGTCGTCTGTTGGCGCTTTCATTGGTGGCGGCGTTATGCACCGGGGCTGGCGACGGTAGCGATATGCTGTGTGCTGTGGCGGGAAAAAGAGCCGGGATACCGCTGGCGAGTCGATATGCTCGATGTCGGGCACGGCTTGGCGGTGGTCATTGAGCGAAACGGCAAGGGAATACTGTACGATACCGGCGAGCGTTGGCCGGGCGGCAGCGCCGCCGAACGGCATATTTTGCCAATGTTGAACTGGCGGGGGATTGAATTGGAACAGATCATTATCAGCCATGATCATCTCGATCATACCGGTGGCCTGCCGACGGTGCGACGGGCGTTTCCAGGGGCTACGGTACGCAGCCCGATGCGCGGGGAGGGGCACTTGCCCTGCGTCGCCGGTGAGCGCTGGCGCTGGCAAGGGTTGCAATTCGAAGTGCTGTGGCCGCCGAAAACGCGTAAAAAGCCGGGCAATGACGACTCTTGCGTGATCCGTATCGACGACGGGAAACACAGCCTGCTGCTTACCGGTGATGCGGAAAAAAAGGCGGAGGCGCAGCTGCTCCGATTGCGGCGCGATCGCTTGGCGGCGACGGTGTTGCAGGTAGGGCATCATGGCAGCCGAACCTCTTCCACGCCGCCGTTTCTGCGC
The DNA here is from genome assembly GCF_017309605.1 of Serratia ureilytica. Classification (NCBI taxonomy): domain Bacteria; kingdom Pseudomonadati; phylum Pseudomonadota; class Gammaproteobacteria; order Enterobacterales; family Yersiniaceae; genus Serratia; species Serratia ureilytica. Next base: position 3,239,496 of record NZ_CP071320.1, on the reverse strand, counting down.
GCGGTCAATCCTCAGGCGGCATTGGCGTCAGCATCTCGTTACAACAAATGGCGTTTGCCGGCGCGTAAAGTGGTCGCCAGATACCGGGCAAATGGCATTATATGGCGCGATACGACGCGCTCCGGCCAGTTATCGGTACTTTTTTTCGACAACGATTGGCAAATTAAAGGCTTTCGCGAACAATTAATGCCCCGTTGGTACCATCAGCGGTTTGGCGTAGAGGGTGATAATGAGTAAAATAGGCCGCTATTTCTTCCGATGCTGGTATTTGCATGATGAATGATAAAGATCTCTCGACCTGGCAGACATTCCGTCGACTCTGGCCGATGATCACTCCTTTTAAGACCGGGCTGATTGTAGCCGCCATTGCGTTGATTATGAACGCAGCGGGGGACACGCTGATGCTGTCTCTGCTTAAACCGCTATTGGACGATGGGTTTGGAAAAACCGACAGCAGCGTGCTGGTGTGGATGCCGTTGGCCGTCATCGCGCTGATGTTGATGCGCGGCGTAACCAGCTTTGTTTCAAGCTACTGCATTTCCTGGGTTTCCGGCATGGTGGTGATGCAGATGCGCCGCCGCCTGTTTGGCCACATGATGAGAATGCCGGTGGCCTTCTTCGATCAACAGTCCACCGGGACCCTGTTGTCGCGCATTACCTATGATTCCGAACAGGTGGCTTCCTCCTCTTCCAGCGCGCTGGTGACCGTGGTGCGCGAAGGGGCTTCGATCATTGGCCTGTTCATCATGATGTTCTATTACAGCTGGCAGTTGTCGGTGATCCTGATCGTGCTGGCGCCGATCGTCTCCATTGCCATTCGCCTGGTGTCCAAGCGTTTCCGCAACATCAGCAAGAACATGCAGAACACGATGGGGCAGGTGACCACCAGCGCCGAACAGATGCTGAAAGGCCATAAAGAAGTGCTGATCTTCGGCGGCCAGCAGGTGGAAACCGAGCGCTTTAATTCGGTCAGCAACCGCATGCGTCAGCAAGGCATGAAGCTGGTTTCCGCGTCTTCGATTTCCGATCCGATCATTCAGCTGATCGCTTCGCTGGCGCTGGCGTTCGTGCTGTTTGCCGCCAGCTTCCCAAGCGTGATGGAAACCCTGACCGCCGGTACCATTACCGTGGTGTTCTCGTCGATGATTGCGCTGATGCGTCCGCTGAAGTCGCTGACCAACGTCAATGCCCAGTTCCAACGCGGGATGGCGGCGTGCCAGACGCTGTTCTCCATTTTGGATATGGAACAGGAAAAAGATACCGGCACCCGCGAAGTGAAGCGCGCGAAAGGCGATATCGAATTCCGCAATGTCACCTTCTACTACCCGTCCAAGGAAACGCCGGCGCTGCGTGATATCAACCTGAACATCGCCGAAGGCAAGACCGTAGCGCTGGTGGGCCGTTCCGGTTCGGGGAAATCGACCATCGCCAACCTGTTGACGCGTTTCTATGATATCCAGGAAGGCGAAATTCTGATGGATGGCCACGATCTGCGCGAATACACCCTGGCCTCACTGCGTAATCAGGTGGCCCTGGTTTCGCAAAACGTGCACCTGTTCAACGACACCATCGCCAACAATATCGCCTATGCGCGTGAGAGCGAATACAGCCGCGAGCAGATCGAGAAAGCGGCCGAAATGGCGTACGCGATGGACTTCATCAACAAGATGGAAAACGGCCTGGATACGGTGATCGGTGAAAACGGCGTCATGCTGTCCGGCGGCCAACGCCAGCGCATCGCCATCGCGCGCGCGCTGCTGCGTGACTGCCCGATCCTGATCCTGGATGAGGCGACCTCTGCGCTTGATACCGAGTCCGAGCGGGCCATTCAGGCCGCGCTGGACGAACTGCAGAAAGACCGAACTTCACTGGTGATCGCGCACCGTCTGTCGACCATTGAAAAGGCGGACGAGATCCTGGTAGTGGAAGACGGCCGCATCGTCGAACGCGGTGAGCACGCCGAGTTGCTTGAGCGGCAGGGTGCCTATGCGCAGCTGCACCGCATGCAGTTTGGTCAATAATGATTGAGCGCATCTGGTCCGGCGGTTCGCTGCTTTATCTGGCGCTATTGCCGCTCTCGTGGCTGTATGGCCTGTTCAGTTGGCTGATCCGCCTCAGTTACCGCTGCGGCCTGCGTAAAAGTTGGCGTTCGCCGGTGCCGGTCGTGGTGGTGGGTAATCTCACCGCCGGCGGCAACGGCAAAACGCCGATGGTGATCTGGCTGGTGGAGCACCTGCAGCAACGGGGCTACCGTGTTGGGGTGGTGTCGCGCGGCTACGGCGGCAAGTCAGCGGTCTATCCTCTGGTGCTGGGTCAGAATACGTCGACCCGCGAGGCGGGTGATGAGCCGGTGCTGATTTATCAGCGTACCGGGGCGCCCGTGGCGATCGCGCCCAAGCGCACCGAGGCGGTGCAGGCTCTGCTGCAACAACAGCCGCTGGATGTGATCATCACCGACGACGGCTTGCAGCACTATGCTTTACAGCGTGACTTCGAGCTGGTGGTCATCGACGGTGTGCGTCGGTTCGGTAACGGCTGGTGGTTGCCGGCCGGGCCGATGCGCGAGCGCGCTGCGCGGCTTGGCAGTGTCGATGCGCGTGTCGCCAATGGCGGCGTGGCGCAGGCCGGGGAAATTGCCATGCGTCTGCAGGCGCGTGATGCGGTGAACCTGCTGAGCGGTGAACGTCGCCCGGTGGCCGAGCTGCCGCGCGTGGTGGCGATGGCGGGTATCGGCCATCCGCCGCGTTTCTTCGCGACGTTGGAAAAGTTGAACGTTGAAGTCGTGCAGGAAGTGGCGTTTGCCGATCATCAGGAATATCAGCAGGCGCAGCTGGCGGCGTTGGTTAATGTAGATAAAACGCTGTTGATGACGGAGAAGGACGCGGTGAAGTGTCGCGCCTTTGCCCAGCCCAATTGGTGGTATCTACCGGTTGATGCGGTGCTACCGTCCGCTCAGGCTGAGCAACTGCTGCAGGATATCGAGTCCCTGCTGTCTAAGTAATCTCAGGATGCCAGCGTGACAAGCCCCAAGGCTTGCGCGCAGGCTTCCAGCGAGCGCTGCTGGGTTTGCTGATACAGCGCCAGCTCGTCGATCACCTCACTGCCCAACGCTTGTTCAAACGCTGCCCGGCTTGACGCCGCATTGTACTGTGTATGGCGGCTGTCCCCCAGATTCGATTGGAAAATCCCCGCCGCGCTGACCGGCAGAAAATCTTCATATACCAGTGGCTGGAAGCGAACGTGTTCTTTCTCGATCAGTTGCTCCAGGGTGCTGTGCTTATCCAGTGATTCTTTGGCCGCCAGGCCGCATTCGGTAGGGAAATAGCGGAACCAGGCCAGCTGTTGCTCGCGCAGCGTGGCGTAATCATCCGGAAACGCCCGGAAGTTTTCTTCCAGCAGCTGATAATAGCGTTCGGCATTTTTCTCGCTCGGCGGCGCCTGCAGCGCATCGTTGGTGGCCTTCAGCAGGCGGTCGTAGAGTTCTCTTCCTTTAGTCGTCAGCGCCACACCGCGCTGTTCAATCTCGCCGAAGCGCGCGGTATGATGACCGGCGACGACGCGGCCGTCATGCTCGACGAAATCGACGCGTTCTTCCAACGCCTTGAAGCTGGTCTGGCGCAGCAGGATCGCGCGACGGCGACGCGGCGGGCCCTCGATGACCGCCTTGGGCGTAATGCCGCGGGCGGGCATCGCCTGCTGAACGCGATCGATATCCAGCGTGCGCGGTGTCAGATGATTGATATGCGGCCCTTTAAACGCCACCACGTCGGCGATCAGGCGATGCTGATCGTGCAACTGCCGGTATTCTTCGGCGCTGACCGTCGCCTGGTTGTGCCAGCGGAAGGTTTCCAGCGCTTGTTCGACAAATTCTTGCGCCTGCACCTCATTCAGCCCGCCTTGCGCTTCCTGCAGCGCGATCAGTTCCAACGCGCGATCGGTAAAGATGCGGCGGCGCGCCAGCAAGCGCTCAGCCAGCTCACGCAGCGCGGGATCTTCTATCAGTTCCAGGCGCAGCAGGGAGGTAAACACGCGGAACGGACTGATTTGCAGGGCGTCTTCGTGTACGGCGCGAAAGGCGGTCGAGTGCACGGGAACGCCCGCCACCGACAGATCATAGTAACCGACCGGCGCCATGCCCATCACCCGGAACAGACGGCGCAGGGTGGCCAGTTCGTCCGCCGTGCCGACCCGGATCGCGCCGTGGCGCTCCATCGCAAGGCGTTCGATCTCGCCGGTGATTTGCAGTTGATGAGCCAGTGCGGCATCTTCGCGCAGAACCTGTCGGTTGGTTTCCGCCACCAGTTCCAGCAGATCGCCGTACAGCGGTACCTCCTTTTGGTACATGTCCGACATCGCGTGAGAGAATCTGGCGCGGATTTCATTAGGTGAAACGAACTGCTGGGCGGTCATGCGCATAGCTCCTTGATTCAGCATAATCTGAAAAATAGTGTTTTTAGCGGCAAAAGTGCTGGCGAAAAAGCCGTATGCCTTGTTTTCCCCTCAAGTTTAGCCATCTGATTTGGGATTTGTTATAGACGTGGCAAGCATATTAGAGTTTTATGCGTTAGCTCTCATTTGCAGCGCACGGACGGACAAATGATGCCCCGGTGAGGAGGGGAATGCGATGGTTCGGCCGCGGCGAGCGTTAAATTAAGTCATGCATATTCAGAGGGATAAAAATAAATTCGGCGTATTTATGAATTTAATGCAATAAACCCCTTGTGCATTCACCATTTTTATGAGTAAATGCAAGTCGGCCTGTAATCCAGACCTATTTATGTTCGAGTTTAGAGTTAAGCAGTTCCTCCAAAAACGTTATCATCCGATTCCGCTTCAAAGACGAACCTTCTAAGTACCTCCCATAAGTAATGTTTCTGAAATGGCCGCAATTGCCTCTTATGGCAGATTTTGTAAATATATTTAAAGGTAAAAGTAATGTCTAAGAAGACGGGTCAAGTTAAGTGGTTCAACGAAAGCAAAGGTTTTGGTTTCATTGAGCAGCACGATGGCGGCAAAGATGTATTCGTACACTTCTCCGCAATCATGACCGACGGTTTCAAGACCCTGGCTGAAGGCCAGCGCGTCGAGTACACCATCCAGGACAGCCCGCGCGGGCCGGCTGCCGCCAACGTAGTTGCTCTGTAAGAAGACAGGGAACGCGTATAAAGAGATCTTAATACAACCATGGTGACGCTCAGCGCTGAGTCATGCGGAAGATATTAAGTTCAACAAGCCCGCCTTAGTGCGGGTTTTTTAATTTTTTGCTCACGAGAGGTTTGTTACGAAAAACTTTAGGATGGGCTGGTAGCGTCCAGACAATATAAAAAATGACGTTGTCAAGGATGCTCAAGTAAAAGGATATAAGTTATGTTTAAAAATACTGTGTTAAAAATGGGCCGTGTGAAATGGTTTAATCAGGCCGAAGGCTATGGTTTTATTTCACCGGTAGATGGCAGCGACGAAATCTATGTCAATCGCAACGCTATCGCCAACACCAAAAATAAGTCGTTGAACGAAGGTCAGAACGTTGAGTTCTCGATCTATCGCAGCTCGCATGGGCTGTCCGCGGCAGACGTTATCGCGTTCTGATCGCATCCTCCTTCCTCGCCAGTGCCGGTGTCGCCACCCGCAAGCACTGGCGAAGATAAATCCCGCGATATCCACTATTATCAGGCCATTGCCTACTCGCCACGGATATCAGGATGACCACCCCGACCCTTTCCCTTACCGCCGCTCGCGCGCTGCACCTTGCCGCCCAGGGGCTGCTTTCTCCGCTTAAACGCCAGGCTCGGCCCGATGATGTCGTGAGTGCGATCCAGCGCATGGGGCTGTTACAAATCGATACCATTAGCGTCGTTGCTCGCAGCCCGTATCTGGTGCTGTTCAGCCGTTTGGGAGCCTATCAGCCGGAGTGGCTTGAACAGGCGCTCGCCGGCCGCAAGCTGTTCGAGTATTGGGCGCACGAGGCCTGTTTCCTGCCGATCGAAGATTTTGGTCTGCTGCGCCACCGCATGCTGGCGCCGCATGATATGGGCTGGAAATACTCCGCCGACTGGGTGCAGCAGCACCAGGCCGCGATGGACAGCTTGCTGTGGCACATCGAACAACAGGGGCCGGTGCGCTCCGCGGATTTCAGCGCCGAGAAGAAGGGCAACAGCGGGTGGTGGGACTGGAAACCAGAGAAACGGCATCTGGAGATCCTGTTTACCGCCGGCAAGCTGATGGTGGCCGAACGTCGCAATTTCCACCGGGTTTACGATCTGACCGAAAGGCTGCTGCCGGCCTGGGACGATGCGCGGCATGCGCTGCCCGTGGAACAGGCGCGCCGGCAGATGCTGTGCCGCACCTGCCGCTATCTGGGCATTTTCCGCGCCGAGTGGTTGGCGGACTACTATCGGCTGAAGCGCGTGGCGCCAAAAGCCTTGCTGGCAGCGCTGCAGGAGCAGGGCGAGATTATGCCGGTGCGGGTCGAGGGGCTGGAAGGGCCGTTTTATGTGCATGAATCACTGGCGGAACTGCTGCCGCTGGCGGAGCAGGGCAAACTCAAATCGACGGTCACCAGCCTGTTGTCGCCTTTTGATCCGGTGGTGTGGGATCGTCGTCGGGCGCTGGAGCTGTTCAACTTTGACTATCGGCTGGAGTGTTACACGCCGAAAGAAAAACGCCGCTACGGTTACTTCACGTTGCCAGTGCTGCATCGAGGCGACCTGGTGGGGCGGATTGATGCCAAGGCTCACCGACGCCAGGGCATCTTCGAGATCATCAGTTTCCATGCGGAGCCGCAGGTGCGCTTCGGCAAACAGCGAACGCAGGATATCCGGCAAGCCATCGCGCGCACGGCTCATTGGCACGGCGCGCAACGCGTTGCGCTGGGCGACATTCCGGCGGCGTTGGCCGCTGAATGGGGAGCCGGCTGGGAAGTGGGATAACGAGCGACGCCGTCGGTGGGGTAAAACGAAGTTAAGCGCCGCTCGTTACAAAGGGGGCTCAGTGGCTGAAGTTAGCGAACAGAGCGATGATTTTATGCAGACGTTTGATCACGTATTACGGTCTTTTTTGTGATTTTAATCACAAAATTCTACGCCGTGTGGCGCCGCAGTTCAAGCCATTGCGCGGGCGCCATGAGGAAATATCGGCGGCTTGGCGCCGCCGATGATTAACCTGAGGCCGGGCGTTATGCTATCCTCACAGCCTTCCCAGATGACCTATCCCCTTGCGGAGGATGCATGGACCACCGTTTACTCGAAATCGTTGCCTGCCCGGTATGCAACGGCAAACTCTATTTCAATAAAGAAAACCAGGAGCTGGTGTGCAAAGCGGACGGGTTGGCTTACCCGCTGCGCGACGGCATTCCGGTGCTGTTGGAAAATGAAGCGCGTGCGCTGTCGCTGGACGAGAAGCACGCATGAGTTTTATCGCTATTATTCCCGCCCGCTACGCCTCAACCCGTTTGCCGGGCAAACCGCTGGCCGATATTCACGGCAAGCCGATGGTGGTGCACGTGATGGAACGCGCCCGTGAGTCCGGCGCCAGCCGGGTCATCGTGGCGACCGATCACCCTGAAGTCGCCAAAGCGGTAGAAGCCGCCGGCGGCGAAGTGTGCATGACCAGCCCGGATCACCATTCCGGCACCGAGCGTTTGGCGGAAGTGATCGCGCACTACGGCTTTGCCGACGACCAGATCATCGTTAACGTGCAGGGCGATGAGCCGCTGATCCCACCCGTTATCGTGCGGCAGGTGGCGGAAAACCTGGCGGGCAGCCAGGCCGGCATGGCGACGTTGGCGGTGCCGATCGACAGCGCCGAAGAGGCATTCAACCCCAATGCGGTGAAGGTCGTGATGGACGCGCAGGGCTACGCGCTCTACTTCTCGCGCGCCACCATTCCCTGGGATCGCGAGCGTTTCGCCGCATCGAAGGAGAGCATCGGCGACAGCCTGCTGCGCCACATCGGCATCTATGCGTACCGCGCCGGTTTCGTGCGCCGCTACGTCAGCTGGGCGCCGAGCCAGCTGGAGCAGATCGAGCTGTTGGAACAGCTGCGCGTGCTGTGGTACGGTGAAAAAATCCACGTGGCGGTCGCGAAAGCGGTCCCGAGCGTGGGGGTCGATACGCCGGAAGATCTCCAGCGCGTGCGCGACAGCATTCAACCCTGAGCCTGATTTCGTCGGCGCGGCGCGCAACGCGCCGACGATGCAATACCTCCCATTATTGATCCCCGTTTTGTTGATCTGCGTTGAAGAATTTTTCCGCTCACCGTTCGATGATGTTACGCATACCCCCTTATTAGCCTGAGGTGAATGCCTTATGGAGCAGTTACGCGCCGAACTGAGCATCGTGCTGGGTGAGTCCGTCAGCCGGCTGGAGCGGGTGAGCGAGCAGCCTTATGCGCACATGTATTCACTGTACGATCGCCAGGGCAACGCTATCCCGCTGATGGCGAAAAGTTTTATCTGCCAGGGCATCGCCCAGCAGGAGGCGTACAAGCTGTCGATGCTGGCGCGCGACGGGGATATCCGCCTGCCCACGGTGTACGGCGTGGTATGCACCCACCAGGCGCCGTATACGGAAATCCTGCTGATCGAGCGTCTGCGCGGCGTGTCGGCCGAAGCGCCAACGCGTTCGCCGGATCGCTGGAACATGTTAATGGAGCAGATCGTTGACGGGATGTTGGCCTGGCACCGCATCGACAGCCATGGCAGCGTCGGCACCGTTGACAGTACGCAGGAGAATGACTGGTTTTGCTGGTATCAACAGCGGGTCGAAGTGCTGTGGGTGACGGTGGTCAATCTCACTACCCCGCAGCTGACCATGGCAGATCGGCGTTTGCTGTATCGCACGCGCGAAGCGCTGACCCATTTCTTCGTCGGTTTCGACGATCCCTGCGTCCTGGTGCACGGTAACCTGTCGCTGCGCAGCATGTTGAAAGATCCCAAAAGCGATCAGCTGTTGGCGATGCTTAATCCCGGTGTGGTGCTGTGGGCGCCGCGCGAATACGATCTTTTCCGCCTCTGTGAAGCGGGCATGCCCAGCCAACTGTTGTTCAGCTATCTGCAGCGGGCGCCGGTCGCCGACGCTTTCCTGGCGCGGCGCTGGCTGTACGTGGTGTGGGAAGCGGTAGGGCGTTTGATCCATACCGGCAAGCTGGAGCGGCAGCTGTTCGACTATGCGTCGCAACAGCTGCTGCCCTGGCTGGCCGGTTGAACGGGGCCTTACTCGGCGCCGGCGCTATCCGCGCCTTTCAGCCGCTGCCACAGACTGCCCAGCGTTTCATACCAGGCGCGCTCGGTATGGCCGAGGAACATGGACGACGGCGTGGCGCGATCCCAGATATTCAGCGGCGAGTCGATCGCCAATTGGTTGGCCGGGGCCGGGATCGGGTGCAGGCCCTTAGCCTCGAAGAAACGCATGGCGCGCGGCAGATGGTTGGCGGAAGTCACCAGAAGGAAGGGGTGTTCGCCGACCAACTTGGCTACCTGAGCGGCTTCTTCCTCGGTATCGCGCGGTTCCCCCAGGATCACCATGTCGCTGCGCGGCACGCCCAGGCTTTCCGCTACCAGCGCTGCCGTGGCGGCGTTGCTCTGCATGCGTCCGCCGGGCGCGCCGGTAAACACCATCCTGGCGCCAGGGTGCGCCAGATAGAGCCGCACGCCCTCCGTCACGCGCGGCAGACTGTTGCCGAGCAGGTTCGAGCTGGGTGCCCAGTCGGGATTGTAGGTATAGCCTCCGCCCAACACCACGATGTAGCTGACCGCATCGTTGCCGCGATATGTCTGGTATTCGGCTTCGATCGGCCGCAGCAGGCGGTCGGCCACCGGTTGCAGGCTGAAAAGCAGTAAAAACAGCCAGCTCAGCGTGAAAATCGTCTTACCGCTTTTTTGCCAGCGGGTGAACCACAGCAGCAGCAGCGCCAGCCCCATCAGCAGCATCAACAGCGGCAGCGGCATCAGCAGAGCACCAAAGAACTTTTTCAGGTTGAACAGCATCGAAAATCAGATCCTTTTGAGTGAAAAAACGGCATCCAGGCATAAACAGGCCGCAAGAAGATACATTCTAAGCCAGTCTGTGCCAAAATAGCAGGTTTGAATGGGCGTGCGCTTTGCCGCCGACAAGACTGAGATCAGCGGAGCCGTTGTCCATGCAGGATCGTAATTTTGACGATATTGCTGAAAAATTTGCGCGTAATATTTACGGCACCACGAAAGGAAAAATCCGCCAGGCGGTGGTTTGGCAGGATCTGACCGGGCTGCTGGCCCAGTTGCCGCAGCGGCCGCTGCGCATCCTTGATGCCGGGGGCGGTGAAGGCCATATGGCTTGCCAACTGGCAGAATTAGGACATCAGGTGTTGTTGTGCGATCTTTCTGGTGAGATGATCCAGCGCGCCGCGCAGCTGGCGGAGCAGAAAGGTGTGAGCCAGAACATGCAATTCGTACAAAGTTCTGCGCAGGATATCGCTCAACATTTGGAACAGCCGGTTGATCTGATATTGTTTCATGCAGTGCTTGAATGGATCGCTGAACCCGTGGCGGCGCTGCAGGCGTTGTGCGATTGTCTGACGCCGGGCGGCGCGCTGTCGCTGATGTTCTTCAACGCCAACGGTCTCTTGATGCGTAACGTGGTGTTGGGTAACTTCCAATTGGTGGATCCCGAGGTCAGACGGCGCCGCAAGCGTTCGCTGTCGCCGCAATATCCGCACGATCCGCTATTGGTCTACGGCTGGCTGGAACAGCTGGGCATGCGCATCAGCGGCAAAACCGGCGTGCGGGTGTTCCACGACTATCTGCAGAGCAGACAGCTGCAAACCCAAAAATTTGAAGAGTTACTGGCGCTTGAACAGCACTATTGCCGGCAGGAGCCGTACGTGAGTTTGGGGCGCTATATTCACGTCATGGCGCATAAACCAAACCTGAAGGACGAACTATGAGTGAATTTTCCCAGACAGTACCCGAACTGGTCGCCTGGGCACGGAAAAATGATTTCTCTATTTCGCTCCCTACGGAGCGTCTCGCATTTCTGCTCGCTATCGCCACCCTGAATGGCGAACGGCTGGACGGCGAGATGAGCGAAGGTGAGCTGGTTGATGCATTTCGCCATGTCAGCAAGGGTTTTGAACAGACGCATGAAACGGTGGCGATGCGCGCCAACAATGCGATCAACGACATGGTGCGCCAGCGCCTGTTGAACCGCTTTACCAGCGAACTGGCGGACGGTAACGCGATTTACCGCCTGACGCCGCTGGGTATCGGCATTACCGATTACTATATTCGCCAACGCGAATTCTCCACGCTGCGTCTGTCGATGCAGCTGTCGATCGTGGCGCAGGAACTCAAACGCGCCGCCGATGCCGCCGACGAGGGCGGCGACGATTTCCATTGGCACCGCAACGTGTTCGCGCCGTTGAAATATTCGGTGGCGGAAATCTTCGACAGCATCGACATGACGCAACGCGTGATGGACGAGCAGCAGCAGAGCGTGAAAAATGACATCGCGGCGCTGCTGAGCAAAGACTGGCGGGCGGCGATCTCCAGCTGCGAAATGCTGCTGTCGGAAACCTCAGGCACCCTGCGCGAACTGCAGGATACGCTGGATGCGGCGGGCGACAAGCTGCAGGCCAATCTGCTGCGCATCCAGGACGCAACCCTCGGCAACGTGGAGCTCGGCTTCGTCGACAAGCTGGTGTTCGATCTGCAGAGCAAGCTGGATCGCATCATCAGCTGGGGCCAGCAGGCGATCGACCTGTGGATCGGCTACGATCGTCACGTGCACAAATTTATCCGTACCGCTATCGATATGGATAAAAACCGCGTGTTCGCCCAACGCCTGCGCCAGTCGGTGCAAACCTATTTCGACCACCCGTGGGCGCTGACTCATGCCAATGCCGATCGTCTGCTGGACATGCGCGACGAAGAACTGGCGCTGCGCAGCGAGGAAGTGACCGGGGAACTGCCGCCGGATCTGGAGTTCGAAGAGTTCAGCGAGATTCGCGAACAGCTGGCAGCGATGATCGAAGAGGCGTTGAAGGTGTACCAGGAACAGCAGATGCCGCTCAACCTTGCAGCGGTGATGCGCGATTACCTGGCGCAATATCCGCGTGCGCGTCATTTCGACGTGGCACGTTTAGTGGTCGACCAGGCAGTGCGCCTCGGTGTGGCTGAAGCAGATTTCTCAGGGTTGCCGGCGGAATGGCAGGCAATCAATGATTACGGAGCCAAGGTCCAGGCCCATGTCATCGACAAATATTGAACAAGTAATGCCAGTCAAGCTGGCCAAAGCGTTGTCCAACTCGCTGTTCCCGGCGCTGGACAGCCAACTGCGCGCGGGTCGTCACATCGGTATCGATGAGCTGGACAACCACGCCTTTTTAATGGATTTCCAGGATGAGCTGGAAGAGTTTTACAACCGTTACAGCGTCGAGCTGATTCGGGCGCCGGAAGGTTTCTTCTATTTGCGCCCGCGCTCCACCACGCTGATCCCGCGTTCGGTGCTGTCCGAGCTGGATATGATGGTCGGCAAGATCTTGTGTTACCTGTATCTCAGCCCCGAGCGCCTGGCGCACGAAGGCATTTTCAGCCATCAGGAGCTGTACGATGAACTGCTGAGCCTGGCGGATGAGAACAAGCTGCTCAAGTTCGTCAACCAGCGCTCTACCGGTTCGGATCTCGATCGGCAGAAGCTGCACGAGAAGGTGCGCACCTCGCTGAACCGCCTGCGCCGCCTCGGCATGGTCTATTTCATGGGCAATGACAGCAGCAAGTTCCGCATTACCGAGGCGGTGTTCCGCTTCGGCGCCGACGTGCGCAGCGGCGACGATCCGCGTGAAGCGCAGCTGCGCATGATTCGCGACGGCGAGGCGATGCCGGTTGAAACCAGCCTGTCGCTTAACGATGAGAATGACGCTGAGGATCAGCAGGTTGATAACGCTCCTGACGGTGCAGAGGATGAACAGGAATGATTGAACGCGGTAAATTTCGCTCGCTGACGCTGGTTAACTGGAACGGCTTCTTTGCCCGCACCTTTGATCTCGATGAGCTGGTGACCACGCTGTCCGGCGGGAACGGGGCGGGGAAATCCACCACCATGGCGGCCTTCGTCACTGCACTGATCCCCGATCTGACGCTGCTGCACTTCCGTAACACCACCGAAGCGGGTGCCACCAGCGGTTCGCGCGACAAGGGCCTGCACGGCAAGCTGCGCGCCGGCGTATGTTACTCCACCCTCGACGTCGTCAACTCGCGCCACCAGCGCGTGGTGGTTGGCGTGCGTCTGCAGCAGGTGGCGGGACGCGATCGCAAGGTCGATATCAAACCTTTCACCATCCAGGGCCTGCCGACCGCGGTACAGCCGACTGAATTGCTGACCCAGACCGTGGGTGAGCGCCAGGCGCGCGTGCTGTCGCTGCAAGAGTTGAAAGAGCGCGTGGAAGAGATGGAAGGCGTGCAGTTCAAGCAGTTCAACTCGATCACCGATTACCACTCGCTGATGTTCGATCTGGGCGTGATCCCAAAACGCCTGCGTTCGTCCGCCGATCGCAGCAAATTCTATCGTCTGATTGAAGCGTCGCTGTACGGCGGCATCTCCAGCGCCATCACCCGCTCGCTGCGCGACTACCTGTTGCCGGAAAACAGCGGCGTGCGCAAGGCGTTCCAGGACATGGAAGCGGCGCTGCGCGAAAACCGCATGACGCTGGAAGCGATCCGCGTTACCCAGTCGGATCGCGACCTGTTCAAGCATTTGATCTCCGAGGCCACCTCCTATGTGGCGGCGGACTATATGCGCCACGCCAACGAACGCCGCATCCACCTGGACGGGGCGCTGGCGCTGCGCAGCGATCTGTTGGGCAGCCGCAAGCAGCTGGCCGCCGAACAGTATCGCCATGTGGAAATGGCGCGTGAGCTGAGCGAGCAGAGCGGCGCCGAATCCGATCTGGAAACCGATTACCAGGCCGCCAGCGACCACCTGAACCTGGTGCAGACGGCGATGCGTCAGCAGGAGAAGATCGAACGCTATGAAGCCGATCTGGAAGAGCTGACCTACCGCCTGGAAGAGCAGAACGAAGTGGTGGCCGAGGCGAGCGAGCAGCAGGCCGAGAACGAAGCGCGCGCCGAAGCGGCCGAGCTGGAAGTGGACGAGCTGAAGAGCCAGCTGGCCGACTACCAGCAGGCGCTTGACGTGCAGCAGACCCGCGCCATTCAGTACCAACAGGCGCTGCAGGCGTTGGAGCGCGCGCGCGCGCTGTGCCAACTGCCGGACCTGACCGCCGACAACGCTGAACAGTGGCTGGACACCTTCCAGGCTCGCGAGCAGGAGGCGACCGAAGCGCTGCTGATGCTGGAGCAGAAGCTGAGCGTGGCCGACGCCGCGCACGGCCAGTTCGAGCAGGCCTATCAGCTGGTGGGTAAAATCGCCGGCCAGGTCAGCCGCAGCGAAGCCTGGCAGTGTGCGCGCGAATTGCTGCGCGACTGGCCTTCGCAGCAACACCTCGCCGAGTGCGTTCAGCCGCTGCGACTGCGCCTGAGCGAACTGGAACAGCGCCTGCGCTCGCAGCAGGACGCCGAGCGCCTGCTGCAAGAATTTTGCAAACGCCATGGTCAGGAGTACCAGCCGGACGATCTCGACATGCTGCAGCAGGAGCTGGAAGAGCGCCTGGAAGCGCTGTCGCAGAACGTCAGCGAAGCCGGCGAACGCCGCATGGAGATGCGCCAGGAGCTGGAGCAGATCCAGCAGCGCATCCGTGAACTGACGGCGCGCGCGCCGGTGTGGCTGGCGGCGCAGGACGCCCTGAGCCAGCTCAGCGATCAGAGCGGAGAGCCGCTGGAAAACAGCCAGCAGGTGACCGAATACATGCAGCAGCTGCTGGAGCGCGAGCGTGAAACCACCGTCGAGCGCGACGAAGTGGCGGCCCGCAAGCGCGAAGTGGAAGCGCAGATCGAACGTCTCAGCCAGCCGGGCGGCGCGGAAGATCAACGCCTGGTCACCTTGGCCGAACGTTTCGGCGGCGTGTTGCTGTCGGAAATTTACGATGACGTCACCATCGACGACGCGCCTTACTTCTCGGCGCTGTACGGCCCTTCGCGCCACGCCATCGTGGTGCCGGATCTGTCGCTGGTGCGCGAGATGCTGGAAGGGCTGGAAGATTGCCCGGAAGATCTTTACCTGATCGAAGGGGATCCGCAGTCGTTCGATGACAGCGTATTCGCCGTCGAAGAGCAGGACAAAGCGGTGGTGGTGAAGATCGCCGATCGCCAGTGGCGTTATTCCCGCTACCCGGAAGTGCCGTTGTTCGGCCGCGCGGCGCGCGAAAACCGTCTGGAAGTGCTGCATGCCGAGCGTGAAACGCTGGCGGAGCGCTATGCCACGCTGTCGTTCGACGTGCAGAAAACCCAGCGTTCGCATCAGGCCTTCAGCCGCTTTATCGGCACCCATCTGGCGGTGGCGTTCGACGCTGACCCGGAAGCGGAGATCCGCAATCTGAACGCCCGTCGCGGCGAGATCGAGCGTGCGCTGAACAATCACGAAGCGCAGAATCAGCAGCAGCGCCAGCAGTACGATCAGGCCAAAGAGGGCATTTCCGCGCTCAACCGCCTGATGCCGCTGGTGTCGGTGCTGAACGATGAAACGCTGCAGGACCGCGTCGACGAGATCCGTGAAGAGCTGGAAGAAGCGCAGGACGCCGCGCGCCACATTCAACAGCACGGGGTGTCGCTGACCAAACTGGAGCCGCTGCTGTCGGTGCTGCAGAGCGATCCGCAGCAGCATGAACAGCTGCAGCAGGACTACGCGCAGGCGCAAAGCGTGCAGCGTCAGGCCAAACAGCAGGCGTTCGCGTTGACAGAAGTGGTGCAGCGTCGCGCGCACTTCAGCTATACCGACTCCGCCGGCATGCAGAATGCCAACAACGATCTCAACGACAAGCTGCGCCAGCGTCTGGAACAGGCGGAAGCCGAACGCGCCCGCGCCCGTGAGCAGCTGCGTCAATATCAAACCCAGTTCACCCAATACAGTCAGGTGCTGGCCTCGCTGAAAAGCTCGTATGACGCCAAGCGCGACATGCTGAAAGAGCTGAGCCAGGAGCTGGTGGATATCGGTGTGCAGGCCGACGCCAACGCGGAAGCGCGCGCGCGTCAGCGCCGCGACGAGCTGCATGCGGCGCTGAGCAACAACCGCGCTCGCCGCAATCAGTTGGAGAAACAGCTGACCTTCTGCGAAGCCGAAATGGATGGCCTGCAGAAGAAACTGCGCAAGCTGGAACGCGACTACCATCAGCTGCGCGAGCAGGTGGTGACCGCCAAGGCGGGCTGGTGCGCGGTGATGCGTCTGGTGAAAGACAACGGCGTGGAACGCCGCCTGCACCGCCGCGAGCTGGCGTATATGGATGGCGACGAGCTGCGCTCGATGTCGGATAAGGCGCTCGGCGCGCTGCGTCTGGCGGTGGCGGACAACGAACACCTGCGCGACGTGCTGCGTCTGTCGGAAGATCCGAAGCGGCCGGAGCGTAAGATTCAGTTCTATATTGCGGTGTACCAACACCTGCGCGAACGTATCCGCCAGGACATCATCCGTACCGATGATCCGGTCGAGGCCATCGAGCAGATGGAGATTGAGCTGGGCCGTCTGACCGAAGAACTGACCGCGCGCGAGCAGAAGCTGGCGATCAGTTCGAAAAGCGTGGCCAACATCATTCGCAAAACCATTCAGCGCGAGCAGAACCGCATTCGCATGCTGAACCAGGGGTTGCAGGCCGTTGCTTTCGGCCAGGTGAAGAGCGTCCGTCTGAACGTCAACGTGCGCGAAGCGCACGCCACCCTGCTGGACGTGCTCTCCGAGCAACAGGAACAGCATCAGGATCTGTTCAACAGCAACCGCCTGACCTTCTCCGAAGCGTTGGCCAAGCTGTATCAGCGTCTGAATCCGCAGATCGATATGGGGCAGCGCACGCCGCAGACGATCGGTGAGGAGTTGCTGGACTACCGCAACTACCTGGAGATGGAAGTGGAAGTGTACCGTGGCTCCGACGGCTGGCTGCGTGCGGAAAGCGGCGCCTTGTCTACCGGTGAAGCCATCGGTACCGGGATGTCAATTCTGGTGATGGTGGTGCAGAGCTGGGAAGAAGAATCCCGCCGCCTGCGCGGTAAAGACATCTCGCCATGTCGCTTGCTGTTCCTCGATGAAGCGGCGCGTCTGGATGCCAAATCGATCGCCACGCTGTTCGAGTTATGTGACCGTCTGGAGATGCAGCTGATTATCGCGGCGCCGGAAAACATCAGTCCTGAGAAGGGCACCACCTATAAACTGGTGCGTAAGGTGTTCCAGAACCACGAGCATGTGCACGTGGTGGGGCTGCGCGGTTTCGCCAGCGAGCCGCCGGCGCTGGGCACTGCGCCGGTCGAAACGCCGTAACGCAGAAAAACGCCCTAAAAATCTGAAAATAGCCGCCGCAGGGTGGCTATTTTTTTGTGCGCGTGGATGATAGTCCTGCTTTTTTATCCGTTGAAAAGCGGTTAGTTTAATCAGATAAACAGTAATTCGACGTCCGCAGGGCGAAACGGCCTTTCTGTTTGTATACTGAAGCTATATGCAGTTTTTTGACGTTTTTTTTGTGAGCATACAGGGGGCAAGGGATGTTGCTTAAAAAGGGAAACTCTCTACGACGTTTGGCGCTGAGTGGCGCTATCGCCTGTAGTCTTGTGTCGTCGTTTTCCGCATTGGCCACCGTAACGGCGTTACCGGTGGCATCAGCAGGCATGTCCGTTGCGCAGAGCCGTTCTGAACTGCTGGCCGCGTTGCCGCGCGGCATGGATCTGCACTACCTTTCCACGCTGGCGCCGCTGTATGCGGCGAATCAT
This sequence comes from Serratia ureilytica, assembly GCF_017309605.1. Classification (NCBI taxonomy): domain Bacteria; kingdom Pseudomonadati; phylum Pseudomonadota; class Gammaproteobacteria; order Enterobacterales; family Yersiniaceae; genus Serratia; species Serratia ureilytica. The sequence goes on along the minus strand of NZ_CP071320.1, from coordinate 3,221,654 downwards.
ATGCAGCCGATGTGGCAGGATCGCGAGGCCGTTCAGCAGTTTCAACAGCAGCTGGCCGAGCTGGCGATGTCCGGCGTGCAGCCGCAGTTCACCCAATGGGTGAAGATGTTGACCAATCCGGCGCTCAATGACGTAGGCCGCGATGTGGTGCTGTCCGATGCGATGCTGGGCTATTTGCAGTTCGTGTCCGCTATCGGCGCCAACGGCACCAGTTGGCTGTACAGCAATATTCCCTACAAGCTTGGCTTGCCGCCCACTGCGGTGATCAACCAATGGCAGCTGGCGGTGCGTCAGGCGCGCACGCTGAGCTATGTGAATTCGCTCGCGCCGCAGCACCCGCAATACGCCAAGATGCATCAGGCGCTGCGCGATATGTTGGCGGATAACCGCCCCTGGCCACAGGTGGGCAGCGGCCCGAGCCTGCGCCCAGGACAAATGAGCAACGATATTCCTGCGCTGCGTGAAATCCTGACGCGCACCGGCATGCTGGCCGCTTCGGCGCCGGAGGCCGAGCCGGAGCCGGCGGTCGTCTCGGCGAAGAGCAATGAGCCTGATGACGGCGGGCTGACGGTAGACGAAGAGAAGGGGCGTGTGACGGTCAGTCCGTCGGCGGCGCCGGTGACGGAGTTGACCGCTGAACAGACGCCGCCGCAGGTCGGCAGCGTGGTGAGCGACAACCTCTATACCAACGAGCTGGTGGAGGGCGTCAAACGTTTCCAGAAATGGCAGGGGCTGACGGCGGACGGCGTGATCGGCGTGCGCACTCGCGAGTGGCTCAACGTGTCACCGAAAACCCGCGCCGCGCTGCTGGCGTTGAATATCCAACGTCTGCGAATTTTACCGGGGCATGTCGGCACCGGCATTATGGTGAATATTCCCAACTACTCGCTGACCTACTACCAGAACGGCAACGAAGTGCTGTCCTCCCGCGTTATCGTCGGGCGGCCGAGCCGCAAGACACCGCTGATGAGCAGCGCGTTGAACAACGTGGTGGTCAACCCGCCTTGGAACGTACCGACTACGCTGGTGCGTGAGGATATCGTGCCGAAGGCGATGCGCGACGGTAACTATTTCCAGAAACACGGCTATACCGTGCTGTCGGGCTGGAGCAACGATGCGGAGGTGATCAACCCGGCGATGATCGACTGGAGCATGGTCTCTGCGCGCAACTTCCCGTATCGCGTGCGCCAGGCGCCGGGTGCCACCAACTCGCTGGGGCGTTTCAAGTTCAATATGCCGAGTTCGGACGCGATCTACCTGCACGATACCCCGAACCACAGCCTGTTCCAGAAAGACATTCGCGCGCTCAGCTCCGGCTGCGTGCGGGTGAACAAGGCTTCCGATTTGGCGAATATGCTGCTGCAGGATGCCGGCTGGAACAATAGCCGCGTTTCCTCCACGCTGAAAGAAGGGAATACCACTTATGTGAATATTCGCCAGCGTATTCCCGTAAAACTGTATTATCTGACCGCCTGGGTTTCGGATGACGGCCAACCGCAATTCCGTACAGATATTTACAATTATGATAATACGGTGAGATCGGGTGCACAAATTTTGGCTCAGGCCAAAAAATTAATGCAGTAAATGCAGTAATTATAAATAAATAACGGTCAGAATGTTTGGCTATACCGCAGGCCCTCTTACCTGGGGGCCTGTAAACCTAGGCGTATCGCGGGTTGACTCAGCATACGCAGGCGGTTATGGTTCGGACAGTGCGCTGCTTTGTGCATTTATTTTGACATTCTTGCCGGGTTTAACAGAGTCATGGACAAAATTGATCATCATCGCCGTAAATGGCTGGCGCTAGGCGGCGCAGCTATGGGCATAGCGCTGCTCCCTGGGCAGGCGTTTGCCAGTCTTTCCACCGCTCGACCGCGTATTTTAGTGTTGAATAACCTGAATACCGGTGAATCTATTAAAGCCGAGTTCTTTGACGGCAAAGGCTACAATAAAGAAGAGTTGGTTCGGCTAAATCATCTGTTCCGCGATTATCGCGCCAACAAGGTTAAATCGATCGATCCCAGTTTGTTTGATCACCTCTATCGCCTGCAGGGGCTGCTGGGTACCAGCAAGCCGGTGCAGCTGATCTCCGGTTACCGTTCCGTAGATACCAACAACGAATTGCGCGCGCACAGCCGTGGTGTGGCCAAGCACAGCTACCATACCAAGGGCCAGGCGATGGATTTCCATATTGAAGGTATCCAATTGAGTAATATCCGTAAAGCGGCGTTAAAAATGCGCGCTGGTGGTGTAGGATATTACCCACGTAGCAACTTCGTGCACATCGATACCGGCCCGGTTCGGAGCTGGTAATCGCGGTGCCCTCAGTGAATAACGCCGCTCCTTGCGGAGGCGGCGTTATTGTCGTTGGAGCCTTATGAAATACCATCTTATTCCCGTTACCGCTTTTAGCCAGAATTGCAGCCTGATCTGGTGTGAAAACACGCAGCAGGCGGCGTTGGTCGATCCCGGCGGCGAAGCGGAAAAAATCAAAGCGGAAGTGGCGAAGCAGGGTGTGACAATCACGCAGATTTTGCTGACGCACGGCCATTTGGATCACGTCGGCGCGGCGGCGGAGCTGGCGGAACATTATCAGGTGCCGATTTACGGCCCGGATAAAGAGGACGCTTTTTGGCTGGATGGTTTGCCGGCGCAGAGCCGGATGTTCGGGCTGGAAGAGTGTGCGCCGCTGACCCCGACCCGTTGGTTGTCGGAAGGCGATGAGATGCAGGTGGGCGAGATGAAGCTCAAGGTGTTGCATTGTCCTGGGCACACACCGGGCCACATCGTCTTTATCAATGAGCAGGCGCGTTTGGCGCTGGTGGGTGATGTGCTGTTTAACGGCGGCGTGGGGCGCAGCGACTTCCCGCGCGGTGACCATCAGGCGCTGATCGCCTCTATTCGCACCAAGCTGTTGCCGTTAGGCGACGACATGCGCTTTATTCCCGGCCACGGTCCAATGTCGACCTTCGGTCACGAGCGCCAGACCAACCCGTTCCTGCGCGAAGAGCCGGCGGTGTGGTAACGATCATTTCCCGGCAGAAATAATTAAGGGGCGCATAGCGCGCCCCTTCAAACTGGTGGCTTTCGCCGACGCGCTTAGAGCACGGCGACGATGGCTTCACACAGCGGCGCCATATTGTCCGGCGTCATGCCCGCCACGTTCACCCGGCCCGAGTTCACAGCGTAAACGCCAAACTCTTCACGCAGACGCAGCACCTGCTCTTTGGTCAGGCCGCTGAACGAAAACATGCCGTTCTGCTGGATGATGAAGCTGAAGTCCTGCTGCGCGCCTTTCTCCTGCAGGGTGTTCACAAATAGCTGACGCATGCGGTGAATGCGTTGGCGCATATCGGTCAGCTCTTGTTCCCACATCGCGCGCAGCGCATCGTTGCCCAGAATGGTGGCGACAACGGCGGCGCCGTGTGACGGCGGGTTGGAGTAGTTGGCGCGAATGGCCGCTTTCACCTGGCTGAAGGCGCGATCGGCGGTTTCGGCATCGGCGGCTACAATAGTGCAAGCGCCGACGCGCTCATTGTACAGACCGAAGTTTTTCGAATAGGAACTGGCGACGATCAGTTCTTTATGTTTGGCGGCGAAAATACGCAGGCCCTGCGCATCTTCTTCCAGGCCGTTGGCGAAGCCCTGATAAGCGAAGTCGAACAGCGGCAACCACCCGTTGGCGACGGAAAGTTCAGCCAGCTGCGCCCACTGTTCCGGCGTTGGATCGATACCGGTCGGGTTATGGCAGCAGCCGTGGAACAGCACGACATCGCCGGCCTGCGCCTGTTTCAGGCTGTTCAGCAGGCCGTCAAAATCCAACGCGTGGTTGGCGGCGTCATAGTAGGCGTATTCCAGCACTTCCAGGCCCACGGCGCTAAAGACGTTCTTGTGGTTCGGCCAGCTTGGGTTGCTGATCCAGATGCGTTTGGCGCTGGTCTGGTTGGCGATAAAGTCTGCCGCCACGCGCAGGCCGCCGGTGCCGCCAGGCGTCTGTGCGGTGCGCGCGCGGCGATCGGCGACGATCGGGCTCTCTTTACCGAACAGCAGCTCTTGCGTGCAGCTGGCGAACGCCGGGATGCCCTCAATGCCGAGATAGTTTTTGGTGGTCTCATTTTCCAACAGATACTGTTCAGCTTTCTTTACGCTGGTCAGCACCGGGGTTTTACCGGTTTCGTCTTTATAAACGCCAATGCCTAAATTGATTTTATTCGGGCGGGCGTCGGCGCGGAAAATGTCGGTCAGGCCCAGGATCGGGTCGGCGGGTGCGGCGGTGATTTTTTCAAACATGTCAGGTGCTTCCAAATCTCGGAGTTAAGCAGACAGAAGCATCAGGGTAGCGCCAGTTATCGGCTTTGCCAACCGTTTGCGATAAAAACACCGCGATCTTATGAACGTGAAGGATTCGACAGAAAAAATGATGGGGAAGGGGGAATCGGCAGGATAAAAAGTTACCGGCTGATACAAACAAAAACAGGGCCGAAGCCCTGTTTTTTTAACTTAGTCGACGGTGAACCGCCGATAAGCGAGACAACTTAGAACTGGTATACCAGACCAACGCCTACGATATCGTCAGTTGCGATGCCGGTTGCTTTGGTGAAGTCGTTGTCATCCAGCAGGTTGATTTTGTAATCAACATAGGTGGACATGTTTTTGTTGAAGTAGTAAGTGGTACCAACAGAAACATATTTAACCAGATCTTGGTCAGAACCCACGCCTGGGACGTTCAGGTTTTTACCCTTAGACTGCAGGTAAGACACTTCTGGGCGCAGACCGAAGTCGAACTGATACTGAGCAGTCACTTCGAAGTTCTGAGTTTTGCTAGCGAAGCCGCCGCAGTTTTCAGTCGCTGCGCAAGTGTTGGTGAAGTTACCGCCACCGAACGGAGTCATGTTACGGGTTTCTGCATACATTGCCGCCAGGTAGACGTTGTTGGCGTCATATTTCGCGCCCACGGTCCATGCGTCAGCCTTGTCGCCACGCTCGTTGGAACGCAGTTTCTGGTCGTCGGTACGGTTGGAAGAAGCGTATGCAGCGCCGAAGCTTACGCCTTCGCCGATGTCATAAGTAGAGGAAATGCCCCAGCCGTCGCCGTTTTGTTTTTTGACGTCACGGCCGTCGTTCTGGTTTTTGCCCTGGTATTGCAGAGCGAAGTTCAGACCGTCAACCAGACCGAAGAAGTTGTTGTTACGATAGGTCGCAACACCATTGGTACGGCCGGTCATGAAGTTGTCGGAGTAGGTGTAAGTATCGCCACCGAACTCTGGCAGCATATCGGTCCAGCCTTCCACGTCGTACAGTACGCCGTAGTTACGGCCGTAGTCGAAGGAGCCGTAGTCAGCGAATTTCAGACCGGCGAAGCCCAGACGGGTTTTGGTGCCTTCGGTGCCCTGAGATTCGGCGTGGTTGGACTGAACGTTGTATTCCCACTGGCCGTAACCGGTCAGTTGGTCAGTAATCTGGGTTTCACCTTTGAAGCCGAAACGAACATAGGTCTGATCGCCGTCATTACCTTTGTCTTTGGAGAAGTAGTGCAGACCGTCAACTTTGCCGTACAGATCCAGCTTGTTGCCGTCTTTGTTGTAGATTTCAGCTGCGTTTGCTGCACCAGCAGCCAACAGAGCCGGGATTACCACTGCAAGAATGTTGCGCTTCATCATTATTACCCTCATTGGTGTTATTCGGACACCTTTGCCACTGCCGCCAATAATTCTTTGGGAACTATTGTTGATAGATTGGTGTCGTCCTGTGTCTGAACGCAGTGTTCCATTCACAGGCGGGTTAATCTAGGACGAAAATGATACCAATGTCCCAATCAGGTTGCAAAAGGAAAACATGTGTAACCAAATGTAATTTTTCGGGAACTTTGTGACGTGCGTCAATATTAAAAAATGCGAAAGGCCAGCGATGCTGGCCTTTGTTTTGTAACGAAATCGTTTAAAAAACGTGTGATCGTATAAATTAGAAGCTTGCGTTACGCGGCGTGCGCGGGAATGGAATCACATCGCGCACGTTTTGCACGCCGGTGACATAGGCGATTAAACGTTCAAAGCCCAGGCCGAAACCGGAATGCGGCACGGTGCCGTAGCGGCGCAGATCGCGATACCACCAGTAGTCTTCTTTATTCAGCCCCATCTCTTCCAGACGCTGATCGAGCACGTCGAGGCGTTCTTCACGCTGCGAGCCACCGATGATTTCGCCGATGCCCGGCGCCAGCACGTCCATGGCCGCGACGGTCTTGCCGTCTTCGTTCATGCGCATGTAGAACGCTTTGATGTCTTTCGGGTAGTTTTTCACCACCACCGGCGCCTGGAAGTGTTTCTCCGCCAGGTAACGTTCATGCTCGGAAGAGAGATCGATGCCCCAGGAAACCGGGTTTTCGAAGGTTTGGTCCGAGGCCAGAAGGATCTCAATGGCGTCGGTGTAGTCCACCTGGGCGAAATCGGAAGACACGAAGCGCTCCAGACGAGCGATAGCGTCTTTATCCACGCGCTCGGCGAAGAATTTCAGATCGTCGGCACGTTCATCCAGCACCGCCTGGAACACATACTTCAGCATGCTTTCGGCGAGGCCGGCGACGTCGTCCAGCGTAGCGAAGGCCACTTCCGGTTCGATCATCCAGAACTCCGCCAGGTGGCGGCTGGTGTTGGAGTTTTCGGCGCGGAAAGTTGGGCCGAAGGTGTAAACCTTCGACAGCGCGCAAGCGTAGGTTTCGCCGTTCAGCTGGCCGGAAACGGTGAGGAAGGCTTCCTTACCGAAGAAGTCTTCGCTGAAATCGACGGTGCCTTTGTCGGTGCGCGGCAGGTTTTCCAGATCCAGCGTGGACACGCGGAACATCTCGCCGGCGCCTTCGGTATCGGAGGCGGTGATCAGCGGAGTAGAGACCCAGAAATACCCATTTTCATGGAAGAAGCGGTGGATCGCCTGCGCCAGAGTATGACGTACGCGCGCCACGGCGCCGATCAGGTTGGTGCGCGGGCGCAGGTGAGCCACTTCGCGCAGGTATTCGATGCTGTGGCGCTTGGCCGCCATCGGGTAAGTGTCCGGATCGTCGACCCAGCCGACCACTTTGATTGCGGTAGCCTGCAGTTCGAAGCTCTGGCCTTCGCCCGGTGAAGCGACGACTTTGCCGGTGACTTCAACCGAACAACCGGTGGTCAGATGCAGCACTTCATCCTGATAATTCGGCAGAGAATTATTAACGACGGCCTGTAACGGATCAAAGCAGGAACCGTCATAGACGGCCAGGAAGGAGATACCAGCTTTTGAATCTCTCCGGGTACGTACCCAGCCGCGTACGGTGACTTCACTGTCAACCGCAGCACGACCTTGCAGTACGTCGACTACAGGCACTACGCTCATAGATTTCTCTCTTTAATAATTTGGTTTAGAAATAGCTTACAACCCAAGAATATGGGGGTAATGGCTATGTTACTTGCCGCGGTGCAGAGCACAAGCAGAAATCATCGGATTGTCGCAACATTTATCGCGGCTGACTGAAAAGAGGGCGTTCGGGATAAAAACAAAAAAGCCGGCGCGTAAACCGGGCCGGCTTTCTTTCTCTCTATATAGAGAAGGTTCAGCTGGCTTTCTTCACCAGCGGCAGATCGAAGGCCTTGCGCAAGGCCCGCACGAATGCCTGGTCCTGGCAGATGGTCTTGCCGGGGCTGTCGGAGAGCTTAGCCACCGGTTTGCCTTTGCATTCGACCAGCTTGATCACGATATTCAACGGTTTAACGCCCGGAATATCACAGGTCAGGCGCGTGCCGATACCGAAGCTGAGATTGATGCGCTGATAGAAGTGGCGATAGAGCGCCAGCGCTTTTTCCAGATCCAGGTTGTCCGAGAACACCAGCGTTTTGCTCATCGGGTCGATGCCCAGTTTCTGATAGTGGGCAATGGCTTTCTCACCCCACTCGACGGGATCGCCCGAATCGTGGCGCAGCCCCTGATAACGCTCGGCGAACTGCGGGCCGAAGTCGCGCAGGAAAGCATCCATGGTAATGCAGTCGGTGAGCGCGATGCCAAGCTGATCGGGGTATTCATCCAGCCAGGCCTGCAATGCGGCGCGCTGGCTGTTGGCCAGCACCGGGCTTATCTGCTGATGCGCCTGGAACCATTCATGCGCCTGCGTGCCGACCGGCGCCAGGCCGAGCTGATGCGCCAGATCGTAATTGCTGGTGCCCGACAGGTACGGGAATTCGGCCTGCAAGGTGCTGACGATGGCCTGTTGTACGCCCTGGGAGAAACGGCGACGGGTGCCGAAGTCCATCAGCTTGAAGCGTGAAAGATCCAAATCGCCCGCCAGCGTCTTGAACTGCGCCAACTTGGTTTGCAGGTGGGCTACCGCCTGTTCCGGCGTCGCCAGCGGAGAACGCCGGCGGTGCACCACTTCGCTGATCACCGCCAGCAGCGGCACTTCCCACATGATCACTTCACGCCACGGCCCGGCGATGCGGATTTGCAGCTTGCCGTCGCGGTTGTCGATGGTCACCTGCTGCGGATCGTATCGGAACGTGCGCAGCCAGCTCAGGTAATCTTGACGGAAGAAGGGCAGACCCGAAAGGTAAGCGAATTCGGCGTCGGTCAGCGCCAGCTGGCTCATCAGGGCGACCTGCGCGCGGATCTCGTCGGCATATTCGCCCAGCAGTTCGTCGCCGCGGCAGCGGAATTCCGCCGCCACGCTGATCGCGGGATAGCGATGGAACACTGCTTGCTGCATATGAAGCTTGTAAGCATCGGTATCAAGCAGTGATGTCAAAATCGGGGAAGCGTATTGAGTCATAGCGCGTTACAGCATCCTCGTCAGGCGCGTGTCCAAATCCGGATAATCATAAAAGTGGGGGTGGAGTATACCCGGATTATCCTGTTATTGAAGCTGCATCACACCATAAATCACCGAAGCGGGTCGAGGATTAAACGTGCCTTTATGGCGGGCTGGCGACGGCGGCGGGGGAAAAAAGCCAGATATGCCTGTAAGGTGAATGACTTAGCCTAATTAGTCATAAAAATTATAATGTTAATTATTTTAAACAACAAATCAGATAAACCCGGCCTGGGTGTGCACGCTGACCCGATCCTTGCCGTTCTTTTTGCAAAAATAGAGCGCTTCGTCCGCCTGTTTTATCGCCGCCTGCAGCGCAGTGAACGCGTTGACCGGCGCAATGCCGCAGCTGGTGGTGAAACGCACTTGCCGCCCGTCGGCCAAATTTAGCGTCAGGCGATGGGTGCGGGCGCGCAATTGCTCCATGATGTCCCGCGCGTTGTCCAACGAACAGTTGCCCAGCAGCACCGCGAACTCTTCGCCACCGTAGCGGCAGAAGATGTCGCTGGCGCGAAACGCGCGTTGCAACAGATGGCCGAATTCCACCAGCGCCCGGTCACCGACATCGTGGCCGTAGCTGTCGTTGAGCTGTTTGAAGTTGTCGATATCGATCAGGCAAAAGGCCTGCGGGTAGCTACCGTCGCCCAATAGCTGGCATTCGAGGAAGAATTTACGGCGGTTATAAATGTTGGTGAGCGGATCGAGGAAGGAAGAGGCCTCAAGCTCTTTAATCAGCAGCTGTTTCTCGCTTTCCAGCGAGACCTTGTCCAACTGATATTGTCTGAGCTGTTGAATGGCGTCGCTGATGGCGATCAGTTCCCGGCTGTAGAAGGCGTCGTTGCGATCGATATTCATCTCGCCGCGCGACAGCCGCACGATATTGTTGTGGGTTTTGGTCAACCAGCGGTTGATGTTGGTGCAGAACACCAGCGCCGGCAAAATGAACAGCAGCACCCCCAGACCGGCGAGCGCGATCATGCCGTAAATGGTGGTCTGGCTGTCATAAATCTTGTGACGCGAAGCGACGGTTTCCAGCTCGAAGCTGCGTTGATACAGCGTCTGAGAAAGCCCGCTCAACTCGTCGACATAGCGCGAGATCAGCGCGGCGGGATAAGGCTTTTGGGTATTGATGGCGGTGTATAGCCCATCGGTAATCTGCTTGAGGCGTTCGGTAGACACCTGGCTGAGCAACTGATTGACGATGCTGGTGGTTTGCACGTCGTCGTAGTTGAGCTTCATGAAGATCAACCGGGTGCTCAGCGCGTTCAGGACGCCGGTCAACTGAATGGACTTCAGATAGGCGTCTTTGCGATCGAGCGGGCTGACGTTGACGTCGATAATCTGATCGCTTAACTCCGTCAGCGACATATTCAGCCGGTTGTTGAGGCGAATGGCCTCGAGAAACATAAAGGAGTCGGTATCCACCATTCGGGTATCGTAGGTGTAGCGGTAATAGCTCTTGCTGGTTTGCGAGATGTAATAGGCGCTGTTGATGTTGAACAGGTTGGCGTTGGCGTTGTTGACCTGCGAAAGCTGCAGGTTGTCGTTATCCAGCAACTGTTCCATCAGGCCGATCATCGACAGCGCGGCGATTTTTTGCCGCACACCCAGCTCCCTGGCGACCGTGTCATTCAGATGCTCGCGGATCCGGGCGATTTTCTCACGCGCCACCCGATCGGCGGCCAGACACTGCGCGCGAGTGATTTGCGGATCGATCAGGCTCAAGCGTTTGAGACGGTGAGCCTGCAGCGAAGCCTGAAAGGCCTCGGAGATTTCTTTGGCGCGATCGATCTTATACAGGTTGAGCTGGTTATCGCGGTACTCGGTATGGGCTTCGAGCAGTTCCTCGACGATGAACAGCGAGAAGGAGGTCATCAGGCACAGGGTGAAAAAATAGATAGCGTATTTGATTTTCATAGTGCGAGTCATCCCTGAGCCTGATTCGGCAATTATACCATCATGCCGCCTGTGCCGCCTCAACAATGCCGGAGCGCCGCGAAGGCGGTTTTTTAGCATTAAATGCTGATTTTTATTTAGCCATTGGTCACCCGCGCTGCCATCTGGTGGGTGAACTATGATTTGCCTCTGATTTCTTTATCGCGCTTGCCCGGCGGATCTGGGCTTTTCAGCCAGCTGTGATACAGTTTATTCACAATCAGGTTCGCCGAGCGCCGCAGGGGAAATCCCCAGCGACGGCGCGGAGGAGAAGAGCGGCCTGGCACCTATAACTCACTGAGACGTTTAAGGGTTTTTATGACACAACAGCCACAGGCAAAATATCGCCACGATTATCGCGCGCCCGATTACACCACGACCGACATCGATTTGGACTTCAGTCTGGACGCGGAAACCACGCGCGTGACCGCCGTCAGTAAAATCAAACGTCAGGGCGCAGCCGACGCACCGCTGGTGCTGGATGGTGAAGATCTCACGCTGGTGAGCATTCAGGTCGACGGTCAACCGTGGAGCGCCTATCGTCAGCAGGATAACCAGCTGATCGTCGAAGCGTTGCCGGCACAATTCACTCTGACCATCGTCAACGATATTCACCCGGCGAAAAACACCGCGCTGGAAGGGCTGTATCTGTCCGGCGATGCGCTGTGCACGCAATGCGAAGCCGAAGGCTTCCATCATATTACCTATTACCAGGATCGCCCGGACGTGCTGGCGCGCTTTACCACCCGCATCGTGGCCGACAAGGCGCGCTATCCGTTCCTGCTGTCGAACGGCAACCGTATTGGCCAGGGTGAATTGGCCGATGGTCGCCACTGGGTGCAATGGCAGGATCCGTTCCCGAAACCTTGCTACCTGTTCGCATTGGTGGCGGGGGACTTCGACGTGCTGCGCGACAGTTTCACCACCCGTTCCGGCCGTAAGGTCGCGCTGGAGCTGTTTGTCGATCGCGGTAACCTGGATCGCGCCGACTGGGCGATGACCTCGTTGAAAAACTCGATGAAGTGGGACGAGACCCGCTTCGGTCTGGAATACGATCTCGACATTTATATGATCGTGGCGGTCGATTTCTTCAATATGGGCGCGATGGAGAACAAAGGGTTAAATATCTTTAACTCCAAATACGTGTTGGCGAAGGCGGAAACCGCCACCGACAAAGATTACCTGAACATCGAAGCAGTGATTGGCCACGAATACTTCCACAACTGGACCGGCAACCGCGTCACCTGCCGCGACTGGTTCCAGCTCAGCCTGAAAGAGGGGCTGACGGTGTTCCGCGATCAAGAGTTCAGTTCCGATCTGGGCTCGCGTTCGGTCAACCGTATCGATAACGTGCGCGTGATGCGCGGCGCGCAGTTCGCCGAAGACGCCAGCCCGATGGCGCATGCCATTCGTCCGGATAAAGTCATCGAGATGAACAACTTTTACACCCTGACGGTGTATGAGAAAGGTTCTGAAGTGATCCGCATGATGCACACCCTGCTGGGGGAAGAGAACTTCCAGAAAGGGATGCAGCTCTATTTCGAACGCCACGACGGCAGCGCCGCCACCTGCGATGACTTCGTACAGGCGATGGAGGACGCGTCCAACGTGGATCTGTCGCGCTTCCGCCGTTGGTATAGCCAGTCCGGCACGCCGCTGTTGACGGTGCGCGACGAGTACGATGCGGAAACTCAGCAATATCGCCTGCATGTCAGCCAGAAAACCCCGCCGACCGCCGATCAGCCTGAGAAGTTGCCGCTGCATATCCCGCTGGATATCGAGCTGTATGACAGCGAAGGCAACGTCATCGCGCTGCAGAAGGGCGGCCTGCCGGTCAACAACGTGCTGAACGTCACCGAGGCGGAGCAGACCTTCGTGTTCGACGGCGTGGCGCACAAGCCGGTGCCGTCGCTGCTGCGTGAATTCTCTGCGCCGGTGAAACTGGATTATCCGTACAGCGATCAGCAACTGACCTTCCTGATGCAGCACGCGCGCAATGAGTTTGCGCGTTGGGATGCGGCGCAGAGCCTGCTTGCGACCTACATCAAACTGAACGTGGCGCGGCACCAGCAGAAGCAGCCGTTGTCGCTGCCGCTGCACGTGGCCGACGCGTTCCGTGCGGTGTTGCTGAACGAGACGCTGGATCCGGCGCTGGCGGCGCAGATCCTGACGCTGCCGTCGGAGAACGAAATCGCTGAACTGTTCGCCACCATCGATCCGGAAGCGATCGCCGCGGTGCACGAAGCGATCGTTCGCTGCCTGGCGCGGGAGTTGGCCGATGAGTGGCTGGCGGTGTATCACGCCAACAAGACCGACGGCTACCGCGTGGAGCACGCCGACATCGCCAAGCGCGCCTTGCGCAATGTGTGCCTGGGTTATCTGGCGTTCGGCGAAGATGCGGCGCTGGCGGACCAACTGGTGAGCGAACAGTATCGCCAGGCGGATAACATGACCGACTCGCTGGCGGCGCTGTCCGCTGCGGTTGCGGCCCAGTTGCCGTGTCGCGATGCGCTGTTGGCGGCGTTCGACGAGCGCTGGCATCAGGATGGCCTGGTGATGGACAAATGGTTCGTGCTGCAGGGGAGCAGCCCGTCGGCGGATGTGTTGAGCAAGGTGCGTGCGCTGCTGCAACACCGCTCGTTCAGCCTGAGCAACCCGAACCGCACCCGCTCGCTGATCGGCGGCTTCGCTTCCGGCAACCCGGCGGCGTTCCATGCGGCGGATGGCAGCGGTTATCAATTCCTGGTGGAGATCCTCAGCGATCTCAACCAGCGCAACCCGCAGATCGCCGCGCGCCTGATCGAACCGCTGATTCGCCTGAAGCGTTACGACGCCGGTCGCCAGGCGCTGATGCGCAAAGCGTTGGAACAGCTGAAAGGGTTGGAAAACCTGTCCGGCGATCTGTACGAGAAGATCAGCAAGGCGCTCGACGCCTAATCTTCTCACCGTGAATACCCAAAGGGACGGTCTGCGCCGTCCCTTTTTTCGTTCAATTCGCCGCCTGGCGTGGGCTGGCCGCGGTGACCGGCGGCGATAACACCCGCTCCAGCACTTCAGCTTCCAGTTCCGCCAGCCTGGCTGAACCCTTACGGCGTGGCCGCGGCAGATCGATGCTCAGATCCAGTCCGATGTGGCCCTCTTCAATCAGGATCACCCGATCCGCCAGCGCGATGGCTTCGCTGACGTCGTGCGTCACCAGCAGTACGGTAAAACCGTGCTGTTGCCACAGCGATTCTATCAGCCCTTGCATCTCGATGCGCGTCAGGGCATCCAGCGCCCCGAGCGGTTCGTCCAGCAGCAGCAGGCGGGGGCGGTGGATCAACGCGCGTGCCAGGGCGACCCGCTGCTTTTGTCCGCCGGACAGCGCCGCCGGCCAGTCGCGGGCGCGATCCGCCAAACCGACCGCGGCCAGCGCCTGCAGCGCCGCGTCGCGCCAGTGGCCGCGCAGCCCCAGACCCACGTTGTCGATCACCGTTTTCCACGGCAACAGGCGCGCATCCTGAAACATCAGCCGGGTATCCTCTTTGGCGGCGGCAAGCGGCGCATTGCCGCTGAGCAGCGCGCCGCTGCTGGCCTGTTCCAGGCCGGCCAACAGACGCAGCAGGGTGCTCTTGCCGCAGCCGCTGCGGCCGACCACCGCCACGAACTGCCCGGCAGAGATGCGTAGCTGAATGTTATCCAGCACGGTGCGGTTGCCGTAACGTTTGCCGATGGACTCCAGCGTCACCGGCGTGCCTTGCACAAGGCGAGCGGGAAGGGTCATAGCGCTTCTCCCTGTTTCAGTTGATAGGCCGGATGCCAGCGCAGCCAGACGCGTTCCAGCAGTTGCGCGCCCACGTCTGCCAGCTTGCCGAGCAGGGCGTACAGCACGATCGCCACCACCACCACGTCGGTTTGCAGAAATTCACGCGCGTTCATCGCCAGATAACCGATGCCGGAGTTGGCCGAGATGGTTTCGGCGACGATCAGCGTCAACCACATGAACCCGAGGGCGAAACGCACGCCGACCATAATCGACGGCAACGCGCCCGGCAGCACTACCTGCGTGAACAGGCGAAAACCGCTCAGACCGTAGCTGCGCGCCATCTCCAGCAGGCCGCGATCGATGTTTTTGATGCCGTGATAGGTATTGAGATAAATCGGGAACAACGTGCCGAGCGCCACCAGAAAGATCTTGGCGGATTCATCGATGCCGAACCACAGGATCACCAGTGGGATTAGCGCCAGGTGCGGCACGTTGCGGATCATTTGCACCGAACTGTCCAACAGGCGTTCACCCCAGCGCGACAGCCCGGTAATAAAGCCGAGAATCAGTCCGATGCTGCCGCCGATGCCAAAGCCTAACAACGCACGCTGGCTGCTGATGCTCAGGTGCTGCCACAGTTCGCCGCTTTGGCTCAGGCGCCAGAAGGCGGCCAGCACCGCACTCGGCGCCGGCAAAATGCGGTTGGACAGCCAGCCGGTTTCGACGGCGACTTGCCAGATGATCACCAGCGCCAGCGGCAGCGCCCAAGGGGCCAGCCGGTACAGGATGCGTTGCGCGTTCTTTGCCATCGGGGCGCTCCTCAGCTCTGCGACACTTTTTGCGGAACATAGATGTTGGCCACCACTTCGCCCTGCGGGCGCACCGGTTGAAGGCGCGCGGGCGTTTCCTCCTGCGCCAGATCGAGGTGCGGAAACAGCAGTTCGCCGACGCGGTAGGCCTCTTCCAGATGCGGATAGCCGGAGAGAATAAAGGTGTCGATGCCCAGATCGGCGTATTCCTGCATGCGCGCCGCGACCGTCGGGCCATCGCCCACCAGCGCGGTGCCGGCGCCGCCGCGCACCAGGCCGATGCCGGCCCACAGGTTCGGGCTGATCTCCAGATTATCCTTCTTGCCGCCGTGCAGCGCCGCCATGCGCCGTTGGCCGACGGAGTCGAAGCGGGCAAAGGCCTGCTGCGCGTTGGCGATGGTTTCCTCATCGAGGTGAGCGATCAGCCGATCGGCGGCGCGCCAGGCTTCTTCGGTGGTTTCCCGCACGATGACGTGCAGACGGATGCCGAAGCGTACCTGCCGGCCCTTCGCCGCCGCTTTGGCGCGCACCTCTTCGATCTTCTCTTTGACCTGTGCCGGCGGCTCTCCCCAGGTGAGGTACATTTCTACCTGCTCGGCGGCCAGATCCTGCGCGGCGGCGGAGGATCCGCCGAAATAGAGCGGCGGGCGCGGTTGCTGCACCGGCGGGAACAGCAGTTTGGCGCCTTTCACCTGAATATGCTTGCCGTGGAAATCGACGGTTTCACCTTCCAGCACCCTGCGCCAGATATGAGTGAACTCGGTCGAGGCTTCGTAACGCTCTTCATGACTGAGATGCAACCCCTCCGCCGCCAGCTCTTCCGGATCGCCGCCGGTGACCAGATTGAACAGGGCGCGGCCGTTGGACAGGCGATCCAGCGTCGCCGCCTGACGCGCCGCCAGCGTAGGGGAGATGATACCCGGCCGCAGCGCGACCAAAAATTTCAGCCGCTGGGTGACCGGGATCAGCGAGGCGGCCACCAGCCAGGAGTCCTCGCAAGAGCGACCGGTGGGGATCAGCACGCCGCCGAATCCCAGTCGGTCCGCCGCTTGGGCGATTTGTTGCAAGTAACCGTGATCGACGCTGCGAGCGCCCTGTGCGCTGCCAAGATAGTGGCCGTCGCCGTGGGTGGGTAAAAACCAGAAAACGTTCAGGCTCATCGTCAATGCTCTCCCGTATTTATTGCGCGCTTGGGCGCCAGATGCGTTGCGAGATGTCGACCTTCACCGGCACCAGCCGGTTGGCGTAAAACAGGTCGGCGGTTTGCTGCTGCGCGGCGATCGTATGCGCATCGAGCGGTGTGATGGCGGTCGGGGGACGGTGATCCAGATAGCTGGCGATCACCGGTTCCGGCAGCCCCATGGCGTTGGCCAGCAAGGTCACGCTTTGCGCCCGGTCGCTGCGGGTGAGCGCATCGGCCTGGGTCAGCACCGTCAGGACCTGGCTGATAAAGGCGCCATTGGCTTCGACATAAGGGCGCGCCGCCAGATAGAAGGAACCGGTCTGGTTCAGATCGGTGCCGTCGCCGAGCACCCGAACGCCGCCTTGCAGCAGCGCGGCGGAATAATAAGGATCCCAGATAGCCCAGGCATCGACGTTGCCCTGCTGGAATGCGGCGCGCGCATCGGCGGGGGTCAGGTAGGCGGGTTGGATATCCGTAAATTTCAGGCCGGCCTTTTGCAGCGATCGCAGCAGCAGGTTGTGTGAGCTGGATCCTTTCTGAAATGCGACCTTATGGCCTTTCAGATCGGCGACGGTTTTGATCGGGCTGTTTTCCGGCACCAGGATCACTTCCGCCTTCGGTTTGGGAGGCTCAACGCCGACATACAGCAGGTCCGCCCCGGCGGCCTGCGCGAAGATCGGCGGAATATCACCGGTGCTGCCCAGATCGATGCTGCCGACGTTCAAGGCTTCCAGCATCTGCGGGCCGGCGGGAAATTCAATCCAACTGATGCGGGTGGCGGGGAAGCGCTCCTCCAGCAGCCGGTGGCTTTTCGCCAGCACCAGACTCACCGATCCTTTCTGGTAACCGATGCGAAATTGCGCCGGATCCTGCGCGACGGCGGCGTTGGCCCAGACCAGCGACAGCAGGCCGGTGAAGGCCGCTGCGTTCAGCCAACGTCGCAAAGCGTTGCGTTGTTTCATTCAGGCTCTCCTTTTCCAGGCATTTCAGGCGGTTTGACGCGCCGTCAGCGGCGAGGCGACGCGCAGCGCGGGCGGTTTGCGGCGCCCAAGCGCCAGATAGAAACTGGCGAGCGCTTCTTCCAACCGGGCGGCCACGGCGTCGGTGAGCGTGGCGCTTTCGCCGGTCAGCTGGATCTGACTGTCGTCGGCGAACACGCCGTGCAGCACCTCTTGCGCTTTGAGCGCCGCCAGCACCGGTTTCAGCGCATAGTCCACCGCCAGCATGTGACCGACAGAACCGCCGGTCGCCAGCGGCAGCACCACTTTATGGTCCAGCGCGCGTTCCGGCAGCAGGTCCAGCAGGGTTTTCAGCGCGCCGGAGAACGACGCTTTATAAACCGGTGTGGAAATCAGCAGGCCGTCGGCCTGCGCCAGCTGGTCGGCAAACGCCTTGATCGCCGGACTGTTGAAGTTGGCGTACAGCAGATCTTCGGCATCGAAGTCGTGCAGGGTATAGGCCGTCACCTCCACCCCTTGTTGCCGCAGCCAGTTCTGACTCAGCGAGAGCAGCGCGGCGGAACGTGATGGGATGCGTGGGCTACCGGCCAGTGATATAACGCGCATTGCCACTCCTTATAACTAAAAGTTAGGTTTAATTAGAAAATTAATGGGAAGTGTTTTAAACCTACCAGCAACCGGGCGCGTTTTTTAAATCTCATTTTTTGATTTGGATATGCGTAAAAGCGGATTGGCGCCGATTTGGCGATGAAGAGGGAAAACGATTGCGTAAAAACGGCTTTTTTTGCCTTTAATCAATTCCAATTAGGCGGGGGATACCGGATAATACGCCCCCGGTTTGCAACCGGGAAATCAGGAGAGTCCATGTACTACCCCCTCATCAGGAAAGCGTTGTTCCAGCTCGATCCGGAGCGCGCGCACGAAGTGACCTTTCGTCAGCTCAGCCGTATTACCGGCACCCCATTAGCGTTTCTTGTCCGTCAGTCCGTGCCGACCAAACCGGTCAGCTGCATGGGGCTGTCGTTTAAAAACCCGCTGGGATTGGCCGCCGGTCTGGATAAAAACGGCGAATGCATCGATGCGTTCGGCGCGATGGGCTTCGGCCATGTGGAAGTCGGCACCGTGACGCCGCGTCCGCAACCGGGCAACGACAAGCCGCGCTTGTTCCGCGTGGTTGAGGCGGAAGGCCTGATTAACCGCATGGGGTTCAATAACCATGGTGTGGACAATCTGGTTGAAAACGTTAAGAAATCCCATTTCGGCGGCATTCTTGGGATCAATATCGGCAAGAATAAAGACACGCCGGTCGAGCAGGGCAAAGACGATTATTTGATCTGCATGGATAAAGTTTATCCGTATGCCGGATATATCGCGATTAACATCTCTTCACCGAATACGCCGGGGTTACGATCCTTACAGTATGGCGAAGCGTTGGACGATCTTTTGGCTGCGATTAAAAATAAGCAGCAGGAATTACATGCGCGCCATCACAAATATGTGCCGGTGGCGGTAAAGATCGCGCCGGATCTTTCTGAAGAAGAATTGATCCAAATTGCCGATAGCCTGGTGCGGCATAATATCGATGGCGTGATCGCCACCAATACCACGTTGGATCGAAAATTGATCCAAGGGCTGAATTACTGCGAACAAGCGGGCGGGTTAAGTGGGCGTCCGTTGCAATCACGCAGCACCGAAGTGATCCGTCGCCTCTCCACCGAACTGCAAGGGCGTCTGCCGATTATCGGCGTAGGCGGCATCGATTCGCTGACGGCGGCGCGCGAAAAAATGGAGGCCGGCGCGAGCCTGCTGCAAATTTATTCCGGATTTATCTATCACGGCCCGCGTTTGATTAAAGATATCGTTACCCATATCTAATATTTTTCCTCTCATTTTATTCCGGGGGTTTATTTCTGCCCCCGGCTCGTCTATATTTTGTTCGTTAGCTTAAATATCGTTCGCGGAATTATCCGATGTTTAAGCTATTTCATCGGTGATAAAATCGCCTTTTAGGGTGAGTGCGGCGTTGGCATGGGCAGCGAGAAGGATACGAAATGAAGATAAAACCTGACGATAATTGGCGTTGGTATTTTGATGCCGAACACGATCGGCTAATGCTGGATTTAGCTAATGGTATGATCTTTCGTTCACGTTTCCCGGCCAAAATGTTAACGCCGGACGCCTTCGATGAATGCGCTTTTTGCGTGGATGACGCCGCCCTTTATTTCACCTATGAAGAACAGTGCAAGCAGGTCAAGCTGAGCCATGAACAGCGCGCCGAGCTGGTGTTGAATGCGCTGGTCGCCTACCGCTTCCTGAAACCGCTGATGCCGAAGAGCTGGCATTTCTCGCAGCAGCACTACCCGTTGCAGCCGAAAAACGGCGAGCTGGCGGCGGTGAAAGTGATGGAAAGCGGCGCGGAAGCGCGCCTGCTGGTGGTCGAGGCCGGGGATAACGCCAGCCTGTGCCTGCTGGCGCAAAATCAGCTGACGGTCGCCGGCCGCACCATGGTCTTGGGTGACGCCATCAAGGTGATGCACGATCGGCTGAAACCTTGCGCGCAGGATGAAAGCGCCGCCCCGGCTTACGACAGGGCGGTATAAGGCGGATTACGCCAACGTCAAATCAGTTTTCGGGATGCAGCTGCAGCACAGGATGGTGCCGTTGTCGCCCAGCGCGCTTTTCTTCAGGGGCGCGACTTCACCGCTCAGCAATGTAATGCGGCAGCTGCCGCAAATCCCGGCGCGGCACGAGTAAGGCACGCGAATGCCTTGCTGTTCCAGTTGTTCGAGCAGGATCTGCTGGTTATTGCCGGTAAATACCTTTCCTTCATATTCGATCGTGACGCTGTGCGCGCTGTCCTGCGGCGCCTGCACGCTCTCCACCACTTTACCTGCGCCATAAGGGCGCGGCGGCTTGGTTGACAAGACTTCCACCGTATCGCCCACGCGAATGATGCCGCTGTTGCGCGCGATCATATTCTGGCCGAAATCGATGTCGCCGTTGTCGGCGGAGCGGAATTTTTGCAGCGTGCTGAGCGGTTCGCCGCTCGGGTGCTTGCGGCCACGCTCGGTGCTGACGGTGGTGAGCACGCAGCGGCTGCAGGGTTTCACCAGATCGAACATCACATCGCCGACGCGGATCACCTGCCAGCCGTCTTCAGCCCAGGCGGTAGCGCCGCTCACCACCAGATTGGGGCGGAACTGTTCCAGCTTGATGCTGCCGGGGCAACGCTGCTGCAGGTCGTTGAACGAGGCTTGGTTAATCAGCAGATAAGGGTAGCCGTCGGCAAACGTCAGCGGGATTTCAGGGTGTTTCTTGACCCGGCGGGTCAGCTCCGGCCCCAGCCAGCGCAGCTGCACGTCGCGCTGGAAGTAGCCGCTCAGCCAGCGGTTGATCTCATCCGGCGCGATCAGCGCGGTGAAATGGTTGCCCCACACCTCGGTCGGCTGCGGCGTGGCTGCGAAGTCGCTGAAGCGAATGGCGGCGCTTTCACCGTCCGGCGCGGTCAGAAACAGCCCGTCCGGCAACAGCGCCGGCGTGAACAACACCATCTGCGGATATTGGCGCGCGGTAATAAAGGTGCCGTCCGGTTCGGTGATCATAAAGTTGCGGTCAAAGGCCAGACCGCTGCTGCCGACCTGGGCGTAGGAAAGCTGCAAGCCGCGCAGTGATTTAACCGGATGGACGTAGAGTCTGGAAAGCGTGATCACCCTTATCTCCGTGCGATGATTAAATAGAAGGGAGCAACTTTATGACAAGCGGTGCGGATTAGCTATAATGCGCAACAATTTTCTTTTTGGTGATAAGTACGATATGAACTCTCTGTTTGCCAGCACGGCGCGTGGATTGGAAGAACTGTTAAAAAGCGAGCTGGAAACGCTTGGCGCTCACGACTGCAAAGTGGTGCAGGGCGGGGTACATTTTCAGGGTGACGATCGTCTTCTGTACCAAAGCCTGCTGTGGAGCCGCCTGGCTTCGCGCATTTTGTTGCCGCTGAACGAATTCCGCGTGCACAGCGACCTGGATCTGTACCTCGGCGTGCAGGCGATTGACTGGCCGAGCATTTTTGGCGTGGATAAAACCTTCGCCGTGCATTTCAGCGGCGTGAACGAAGAGATCCGCAACAGCCAGTATGGCGCGCTGAAGGTGAAAGACGCCATCGTTGACAGCTTCACCCGTAAGCTCGACCAACGCCCGACGGTTGCCAAACAGCAGCCGGACATTCGCGTTAACGTCTTCCTGCAACGCGATATGGCCAGCGTGGCGCTCGATCTGAGCGGCGAAGGCCTGCACCAGCGCGGCTACCGCGATCTCACCGGCCAGGCGCCGTTGAAGGAAAACCTGGCGGCCGCCATCGTGTTGCGTTCCGGCTGGCAGCCGGGCACGCCGATGCTCGATCCGATGTGCGGCTCCGGCACGCTGTTGATCGAAGCGGCGATGATCGCCGCCGATCGCGCGCCGGGCCTGCACCGTCAACACTGGGGCTTCAGCGCCTGGAATGGTCACAACGCCGAACTGTGGCGTGAAGTCACCACCGAAGCGCAGGTGCGCGCGCGTCGCGGCCTGCAGGAAACTACCTCTCGCTTCTTCGGTTCCGATATCGATCGTCGGGTGATTGAGATGGCGCGCGGCAACGCCCGCCGCGCCGGCGTCGCCGAGCTGATCACCTTCAACGTCGGCGACGTTGCGCGCTTGACCAACCCGCTGCCGGAAGGCCCGCACGGCACGGTGATCAGCAACCCGCCGTACGGCGAGCGTCTGGAAAGCGAACCGGCGCTGATCGCGCTGCACAACATGCTGGGGCGCGTGATGAAAAGCGCCTTCGGCGGTTGGCAGCTGTCGCTGTTCAGCGCCTCGCCGGAGCTGTTGAGCTGCCTGCAGCTGCGCGCCGAGCGCCAGTTTAAGGCGAAGAACGGCCCGCTGGAGTGCGTGCAGAAAAACTATCAGCTGGCGGCAAGCCCGGCCGGCAATGCTACTGGCGGCGTGCAGGTGGCGGAAGATTTCGCCAACCGTCTGCGCAAGAATTTGAAGAAGCTCGACAAGTGGGCGAAGCAACAAGGCATCGAATGCTACCGCCTGTACGATGCCGATCTGCCAGAATACAACGTCGCGGTGGACCGTTACGGCAGCAAGGTGGTGGTGCAGGAGTATGCGCCGCCGAAAACCGTCGATGCGCAGAAGGCGCGTCAGCGCCTGTTCGATGTGATCAACGCGACGCTGGCGGTGCTGGAATTGCCGTCGAATCAGCTGATCCTGAAAACCCGCGAGCGGCAGAAGGGCAAAAACCAGTACGAGAAACTGGCGCAGAAGGGCGAGTTCTTGCTGGTGGAAGAGTATAACGCCAAGCTGTGGGTCAACCTGACCGACTATCTCGATACCGGCCTGTTCCTCGATCACCGCATCGCGCGCCGTATGCTGGGCGAGATGAGCGGCGGCAAGGACTTCCTCAACCTGTTCGCCTATACCGGCACCGCCAGCGTGCATGCCGGGCTGGGCGGCGCGCGCAGCACCACCACGGTGGACATGTCGCGCACCTACCTGGAATGGGCGGAGAAGAACCTGCGCGCCAACGGCCTGACCGGCCGCCAGCATCGGCTGATCCAGGCCGACTGCCTGTCGTGGCTGAGCAATGCCAATGAACAGTTCGACGTGATCTTCATCGATCCGCCGACGTTCTCCAACTCCAAGCGGATGGAGAACACCTTTGACGTGCAGCGCGATCACCTGGCGCTGATGAAAGATTTGAAACGGTTGCTGCGCCGCAACGGGACCATCATGTTCTCGAACAACAAGCGCGGTTTCCAAATGGATATGGCAGGGCTGAGTGCGCTGGGCCTGGAGGCGAAAGAGATCACCGCCAAGACGCTGTCGCAGGATTTTGCCCGTAACCGTCAGATCCACAACTGCTGGCTGGTGACTCACGCCGGCGAAGGAAAATAATTACTATGTCGTTAATCAGCATGTCCGGCGCCTGGCTCTCTTTCAGCGATGCGCCATTGTTAGACAACACCGAAATTCATATCGAAGACAACGAGCGCGTGTGTCTGGTCGGGCGCAACGGCGCCGGCAAATCCACGCTGCTGAAAATCCTCGGCAAAGAGATCCCGCTGGACGACGGCCGGGTGATCTACGAACAGGATCTGATCGTGGCGCGTCTGCAACAGGATCCGCCGCGCAATATCGGCGGCAGCGTGTTCGATTTCGTGGCGGAAGGCGTCGCGGAGCAGGCGGAACACCTGAAGGCCTATCACGCGATCTCTCACCTGGTGGAAAGCGATCCGAGCGAGAAAAACCTGGCGCGCATGGCGCAAATCATGGAGATCCTCGATCACCAGGGGCTGTGGCAGCTCGACAGCCGCATCAGCGAAGTGCTGCTGCAGCTGGGGCTGAACGGCGACGCCGAGCTTTCCTCGCTGTCCGGCGGCTGGCTGCGCAAAGCGGCGCTGGGCCGCGCGCTGGTGAGCTCGCCGCGCGTGTTGTTGCTCGACGAACCGACCAACCACCTGGATATCGAAACCATCGACTGGCTGGAAGGTTTCCTGAAAGAGTTCGACGGCAGCATCGTCTTCATCTCGCACGACCGTTCGTTTATCCGCAACATGGCGACGCGCATCGTCGATCTGGATCGCGGCAAGCTGGTTTCCTGGCCGGGTAACTACGATCTGTACCTGCAGAGCAAAGAAGAAGCGCTGCGGGTGGAAGAGCTGCAAAACGCCGAGTTCGACCGCAAGCTGGCGCAGGAAGAGGTCTGGATCCGTCAGGGCATCAAGGCGCGCCGCACCCGCAACGAGGGCCGCGTGCGCGCGCTGAAGGCGCTGCGCGTCGAGCGTTCAGAGCGCCGTGAAGTGATGGGCACCGCCAAGATGCAGGTGGAAGAGGCGACCCGCTCCGGCAAAATCGTATTCGAGCTGGAAGACGTCAATTATCAGGTTGGCGAAAAGGTGCTGGTACGCGGTTTCTCCGCCCAGGTGCAGCGCGGCGACAAGATTGCGTTGGTGGGGCCGAACGGCTGCGGCAAAACCACGCTGCTGAAACTGATGCTCGGTCAGCTGAAAGCCGACAGCGGCCGCGTGCACTGCGGCACCAAGCTGGAAGTGGCCTATTTCGACCAGCACCGCGCCGATCTCGATCCGGAGCGCACGGTGATGGACAACCTGGCGGAAGGCAAGCAGGAAGTGATGGTCAACGGCCGTCCTCGCCACGTGCTGGGCTACCTGCAGGACTTCCTGTTCCACCCGAAACGCGCGATGACGCCGGTGAAGGCGCTGTCGGGCGGTGAGCGTAACCGCTTGCTGTTGGCTAAGCTGTTTCTGAAACCGAGCAATCTGCTGATCCTCGATGAACCAACCAACGATCTCGACGTCGAAACGCTGGAGCTGCTGGAAGAGCTGATCGACGGCTATCAGGGCACTGTGTTGCTGGTCAGTCACGATCGTCAGTTCGTTGACAACTCGGTGACCGAGTGCTGGATCTTCGAAGGCAATGGCGTGATCAACGCCTTCGTCGGCGGTTACTACGATGCGCATCACCAGCGCGCGACAGCGAAACCGATTCGTCAGGCGGCGCCGAGCGCGAGCAAACCGGCGGCGGAGAAAAAGGCCGAACAGCCGAAGAAAGCGACGGCCAAGCTGAGTTACAACCTGCTGCGCGAACTGGAACAGCTGCCGCAGCGGCTCGAACAGCTGGAAGCGGAAATCGAAGCGCTGCAGGCGCAGATGAGCGATGCCGACTTCTTCACGCGGCCGCACAGCGAAACGCAAGAAGTGCTGACGGCGTTGGCTAACGCCGAGCAGGCGCTCGAGCAGGCCTTCGCCCGCTGGGAAGAGCTGGAAGCGATGAAAAACGGCTGACCGTTGCGATACCGCCCGCGCGCTGCTGCGGGCGGTATCGACGTGCCGGTGAGCAACGTTATTTAGGAGGAATATGGTGTGTTCCCACAACAATCATCAGCAGCATAGTCATTCCGCACCCTCGGCGGCGCAGCAGGATAACCTGATGCTGTGCCCGCAGTGCGACATGCTGGTGGCGCTGCCGCCGCTGGCCTATGGCAGCAAAGCGGTATGCCCGCGCTGCAAAACCACGCTCAGCGCCCGCTGGGACGAGCCGCGCAAGCGGCCGATCGGTTACGCGCTCAGCGCCTTGTTCATGCTGGTGCTGGCCAACATTTTCCCGTTTATCAACATGCGCGTCGCCGGCCTCGGCAACGAAATCCGGCTGATCCAAATCCCGGAAGTCATGGTGGCGGAAGACTACGCCAGCATGGCCACCTTGTTTATGGTGTTCGTGCAGCTGATCCCGGCGTTTTGCATGGTGGCGATCATCCTGCTGTGCGCCAGGGTGCGCTTGCCGCTGGGTCTCAAAGAGTGGATGGCCCGGGTGCTGTTCCAGTTCAAGACCTGGTGCATGGTGGAAATTTTCCTCGCCGGGGTGCTGGTCAGCTTCGTCAAGCTGATGGCCTACGGCGACATCGGCATCGGCAGCAGCTTCGTGCCTTACTGCCTGTTCTGTCTGCTGCAGGTGCGCGCTTTCCAGTGCGTGGATCGGCGCTGGCTGTGGCAGGATATCGAACCGGCGCCGCGGCTTAATCGCCCGCTGACGGTGGGGCGCACCGGCATGCGCCAGGGCGTGCGCTCCTGCGCGTGCTGCACGGCGATCCTGCCGGCCGATCAGGTGCGCTGCCCGCGCTGCCACACCAAGGGCTACGTGCGTCGCCGCCACAGCCTGCAGTGGACGCTGGCGCTGCTGGTGACCTCTGTCATGCTGTATATTCCGGCCAACCTGATGCCCATCATGGTGACCGAGGCGCTGGGTAACAAGATGAATTCCACCATCATGGCGGGGGTGATCCTGCTGTGGGGGGACGGCTCTTATCCGGTAGCGATGGTGATTTTCATCGCCAGTATCATGGTGCCGTCGCTGAAAATGTTGGCGATCGGTTGGCTGTGCTGGGATGCGAACGGCAGGAAGAAACCGCGCGCCGACAGCGAGCGTATGCATCTGATTTATGAAGTGGTCGAATTCGTTGGTCGTTGGTCAATGATCGACGTGTTTGTGATCGCCGTGTTGTCGGCGTTGGTGCGAATGGGGCAGTTGATGAGCATTTATCCCGCGACGGGCGCCGTGCTGTTCGCGCTGGTGGTGATCCTCACCATGTTCGCCGCCATGACATTTGATCCCCGGCTGACCTGGGATCGCGCAAGTGAAACAATAAACAAGGAGCCGCAAGGTGACGGAAAATAATCATAGCGTCGCGGACGTCGAGAAGATCAAACGCTGGTCGCCGGTGTGGATCATTCCCATCGTGACCGCGCTGATCGGCGCCTGGATCCTGTTTTACCACTTCAGCCATCAGGGGCCGGTGGTGACGCTGGTGACCACGACGGCGGAAGGGCTGGAAGCGGGTAAAACCAAAATCAAAAGCCGCAGCGTTGACGTCGGCGTGGTGGAAACCGTCACGTTGAGCGATGACCTGAGCAAGGTGATGGTGCAGGCGCGTCTCAATTCCGGCATGGAGAAATTGCTGCGCCAGGATTCCGCCTTCTGGGTGGTGAAGCCGCAGATCGGCCGTGAAGGCGTCTCCGGGCTGGGCACGCTGCTCTCCGGCGCCTATATCGAACTGCAGCCGGGCAACAAAGGCAAAGACGGCAAAGACAACTATCAGCTTCTCGATGCGCCGCCGCTGGCTTCCCCGGACGCCAAAGGGTTGCGCATCGTGCTGGACAGCGAGAAGTCAGGCCAGCTCAACGCCGGCGATCCGGTGCTGTTCCGCGGCTATCGCGTCGGGTCGGTGGAAACCAGCTACTTCGATCCTAAAGAGCGCGCCATGCGCTATCAGCTGTTCATCACTGCGCCTTACGATCAGTTGGTCACCACCAACGTGCGCTTCTGGAAAGACAGCGGCGTGGCGTTTGACATGTCGGCACAGGGCATGCGGGTGGAGATGGGCTCGTTGACCACGCTGTTCAGCGGCGGCGTCAGCTTCGATGTGCCGGACGGCTGGGATCGCGGCGAACAGGCGAAAGAAAAGGCGGAGTACCGGTTGTTCGACAACCAGCGTAGCACGCAGGATTCGCTGTATACCGTGCATAAAGACTACCTGCTGTTCTTCTCCGATTCGGTACGCGGCCTGCAGCCGGGCGCGCCGGTCGAGTTCCGCGGCATCCGTCTGGGGACGGTGGCGCAGGTGCCGTTCTATAAAGACGGCATGGCGCAGCGTCTGGATAACGACTACCGCATTCCGGTGCTGATCCGCATCGAGCCGGATCGCTTCCAGAAACAGCTGGGCGGCAACTTCGATATTGAAGGGCACTTGAAAGATGCGGAATCCCGCGGCATGCGCGCCTCGATGAAGTCCGCCAACCTGCTGACCGGTTCGCTGTACATCGATCTCGACTTCTATCCGCAGGAAAAACCGTGGAAAGGGCCGCGCGAGCTGTTCGGTTATCCGCTGATGCCGACCACCAGCGGCGGTCTGGCGCAGATCCAGCAGAAGCTGATGCAGACGTTGGATAAGATTAATTCGATGCCGATCAATCCGATGATCAGCGAAGCGACCAAGACGCTGGCGGAAAGCCAGAAAACCATGAAGTCGACGCAGCAGACCATGAAGTCGTTGAACGACATCATCGCCAGCAAAGAGATGCAGGCGCTGCCGCAGGACATGCAGAAAACGCTGCTGGAGCTGAACCGCAGCATGAAAGGGTTCCAGCCTGGTTCACCGGCTTACAACAAGATGGTGGGCGACATGCAGCGCCTCGATCAGGTCTTGCGTGAGCTGCAACCGGTGTTACGCACCCTAAATGAGAAGAGCAACGCGCTGGTGTTTGAAGCCGCCGGCAGCAATGACCCTCAGCCGAAGAAGGCCACGAAATGATGAAATGGATCCCGGTAGCCCTGGCGCTGTTGCTCAGCGCCTGCAGCAGTTCGCCACAGAAGACTTACTATCAGTTGCCGGCGCTGGGCGCGCCGGCCGTGGCCGGCAGCAGCGCCGCCTCCACGCGCCAGCTGTGGTTGGAGCACGTGAGCGTGGCGGATTATCTGGCGCAGAGCGGCGTGGTGTATCAGACCAACGACGTGCAGTATGTGATAGCCCAGAACAACCTGTGGGCCAGCCCGCTCGATCAGCAGCTGCAGCAAACGCTGGTCACCAACCTCAGCAGCGCGCTGCCGGGGTGGGTGGTCTCTTCGCAGCCGATGAGCAGCGAGCAGGATGTGCTGAACGTGACCATCAGCGGCTTCCACGGCCGCTTTGACGGGAAAGCGATCATTCGCGGCGAGTGGGTGCTGAACCGCCAGGGGCGTTTGATCAAAAGGCCTTTCAACCTGGAGCTGAAACAGGGTGAAGACGGCTATGATGCCCTGGTGCGCACGCTGGCGCAGGGGTGGCAGCAGGAAGCCCAGGCTATCGCAGCACAGATGGGCGGCATTTAGTCATAATTTGGTCTAAAATCGTCTAATCCCTGTCGGCGTGAAAAGTCGTTTTTTCTCGCTGGCAGGGATTTCTATTTCATTTCAATTGGTTAACTCCTTCCTCTGCAGATCAGCCACTTAGCATTTTCCTCGGGCGTAGCTCACAAATATGACATTGGCGTGAATTTTGCGCATTGATCTTCTCTTCTTTTAGCGCTATTGATTACTCGTGGCTGCGCAAAAAGCAGCCATTGTTTTCTTTCCACCAGACCAAAATGAGGGAAACGAGGCATGAAGAGACAGAAACGCGATCGTCTGGAAAGGGCGCATTCGAGAGGGTATCAGGCAGGTATTTTAGGGCGTTCCAGGGAACATTGTCCCTACCAATCATCAGTGGACGCCCGGTCTCAATGGCTGGGAGGTTGGCGAGAAGCCATGGAAGACAGGGCTGTGACCGCTTAAGCGGCTCCCTGTCAAATAAAAGGAATAACCTCCGCCCCTTGGCGGAGGTTTTTGTTTCAGGCGCTTATTCATCCCGCCAGCGTTTCAACAAAATACTCGCATTCACGCCGCCAAAGCCGAAGCCGTTTGATAAGGCGTAGGTCATGTTCATCGATTCCGCCTGTTTCGCGACCAGATGCAAACCTGCCGCCGCCGGGTCGGGGTTATCCAGATTTAGCGTGGCAGGGGCTATCTGATCGCGCAGAGCCAAGGCGGTAAAGATGGTTTCCAGCCCGCCGGCGGCGCCCAGCAGGTGCCCCGTCGCTGATTTTGTTGAGGTCACGGCGACAGTCCCGGCCGTGCCAAACAGGTGTTTGATGGCGTTGATTTCGCCCAAATCCCCTACGGGTGTCGACGTCGCGTGCGCATTTAAATGCTGTACCTCCTCGGGAACGACGTTCGCCTGCTTCAACGCGATTTTCATCGCCCGATAGGCGCCGTTGCCGTCTTCAGCGCCGGATGTCATATGGTAGGCGTCGGCGCTGGTGCCATAGCCGACGATTTCCGCGAGCGGGGTGGCGCCGCGCGCCAGTGCGTGTTCCAGCGTTTCAATGACCAGCATGCCGGCGCCTTCCCCCATGACAAATCCGTCCCGGGCGCTGTCGAAGGGCCGAGAGGCCTGTTGCGCCAATTCGGCCGGAGCGGTGGACATGGCGCGCGCGGCGGCGAACCCGCCCAGGCTGACGGTATCTATCGCGGCTTCGGTACCGCCGCACACGGCGATATCGGCTTCATCATTGCGGATCATACGCACTGCGTCGCCAATGGCTTGCACGCCGGCGGCACAGGCGGTGACCGGCGCGCCAATCGGCCCTTTGAAGTGGTGTTTGATTGAAACGTGGCCGGCCGCCAGATTGACCAGGAATGAGGGGATGGTGAACGGCGACAGCCGCTTGGCGCCGCGGCTGTCGGTTGTGCGCACCGCCTGGGCAATCGCCGGGAAACCGCCAATACCCGAGGCAATGACGGTGGCTGTGCGCTCTTGTTTTTCGTCCGTATCGGCTATCCAGCCGGCCTGACGAATGGCTTCGTCCGCCGCCGCCATAGCAAACAGGATAAAGCGGTCCATTTTCTTTTGGTCCTTGGGGGCGACGGAGGCGTCGGGGTTGAAGCCCGCTTCAGCATCCTGCGCCAGCGCCGGGACCTGTCCTCCGACCTTTACCGGTAAATCTGCAACGATCTCGTCAGGCAACGCTCGAATGCCGGATTCTCCTTTTAACAAACGTTGCCAGATGGCTTCAACACCGCACCCTAGCGGTGAAACGGCGCCCATGCCGGTAATGACGATACGACGATTGCTCATGATGGCTCCTTGGTAAATTCGGGTAAGTCGGCGAGGCGCCGCTGCCGCATCAGTTCGGCGCGTTGATGTATGCCGTCGCTTGCCGCCGGCCCTGGCGCCAGCGTAATGAACTGCGGCGGCACCGGCTGTTGGGTATCACGATTGACCAACTGGACTTGGATCGGCCGATCGTTGCGTCCGTCGACCAATAGGGCGCTGACGTCCCCGTCGGTCAGATGATTGTTGCCCCATTGTGAGAGCGCCGCCAACACCGGGAGAAAATCGTTGCCGCGCTCAGTAAGCAGGTAGTGATAGCGCACCGGCCGCGTTTGATAACGTTCTTTATACAGAATGCCGTGGGCCACCAAATCCTTCAGGCGACGCGCCAGTAGCGTGGGTGACATCCCCAGACTTTGTTGGAATTCGTCGAACCGGGACAGCCCCTGAAAAGCATCGCGAAGGATCAGGATGCTCCACCATTCCCCCACGCGATCCAATGCACGCGCTACGGGGCAAGGCGCGTCGCTAAAGCGGGTTTTTTGCATACCTTCCTCAATAAGTACAATAATTGTAGTTACTATAATAGTCATGTTAGAGGATCTTGAGGGGCAAGAGAATAACCGGATGCAAAAAAACCGCTATCGCACTGATGCGGGTATTGAGGGAGGCCGCCTTTCAGGCTGCCTGTTGCTTTGGCCGCTTCGGGTAAGCATAGGGCAGAGAGCGGTGGGGGAAGGCATTTCGGTGTCGGGCGATGAAATAAGGAGCACCCAGCGTCAATGCCAGCGTGATGCGATATTTCATATCGCCCGATAGCGCATCTTTGCTATCGGCCCTAACCCTCTTTGATGAGAACTGAATAATAAGATGATGCTAACGGCGGCTAAAAAGAGGGGCGGGAGTCTTTGAAAGGCCGGGAAAGGATAAGAGAAAGAAATGCCATCACGTCGAACATGACGGCATGCGAAGAACGTTAGAGAGAAGGCAGTGGCCGCCTTCTCGTCAGCGTGATTAGAACGCGGTGGTGTCTTTGAACAGGCCCACTTTCAGATCGGTGGCGGTATAGATCACTTCACCGTCAACCAGCACTTCGCCATCGGCGACGCCCATGATCAGCTTGCGGGTGATGACGCGTTTGAAGTTAATACGATAGGTTACCTTTTTCGCGGTCGGCAGCACCTGGCCGGTGAACTTGACTTCACCGACGCCCAGCGCGCGGCCTTTGCCTTCGCCACCGAGCCAACCGAGGTAGAAACCGACCAGCTGCCACATCGCATCCAGGCCCAGGCAGCCCGGCATGACCGGATCGCCGATAAAGTGGCAACCGAAGAACCATAGGTCCGGATTAATATCCAGCTCCGCTTCCACATAACCTTTGTTGTGAGTCCCGCCGTCTTCGGTCATTTTGACCACGCGGTCCATCATCAACATGTTACCCGCCGGCAACGGCGGGCCACCGGCGCCGAACAGCTCGCCGCGGCCGGATGCTTCGAGGTCTTCTTTCGTATAGGAATCGCGTTTATCTACCATGTTCTCAGTAAGCCTTATTTTAATGAAGGACGCAGGTTAGCTAACACGTGTACGCTGAACAAGTCCGATCAGCCGTGGTTGAACCAGTTGAGCCAGCGTAGCGGCCATGGACGGCGGCGTTCCTGCAGGCTCACCTGCGCAATCCGTTCCTGAATGGCCGCCAACAAATTCGGCTGTTGTTCGTCAGAGTAGAGGCAACCGGTGAGCAAAGGCAAGGCTTCCGCTGCGCTCTCTACCGCCCACAGGTGGAATTGCCCCTCGCGCACCGCGTCAACGACATCCTGACGCAGGCACAGGTGGCGCACGTTGGTCACGGGCAGTATGACGCCCTGTTTGCCCGTCAGGCCGCGGCGTAAACAAACCTCGAAGAAACCTTCGACCTTTTCGTTAACGCCCCCTATCGGCTGTACGTTGCCGAATTGGTCAACGGAGCCGGTGACGGCGATCTGTTGTGTGATCGGCTGCTGTGACAGGGCGCTGATCAGGGCGCACAGTTCAGCCAGCGAGGCGCTGTCGCCGTCCACTTCACCGTAAGATTGTTCAAAGACGATCGAGGCGGAGAAGGGCAGCTGCTGATCCAGGTCCAGTTCGGCGATCACGAACGCTTGCATGATCATCATACCTTTAGCGTGCAGGTTGCCGCCCAGCTCGGCCTTGCGTTCGACGTCGGTAAATTCGCCGTCGCCGAGATGCACAACGCAACTGATGCGCGACGGTTCGCCGAAGCTGCGTGGGTGGCCGGGATAATCCAGGACTGACAGGCCGTTGATTTGCCCAACCACTTCACCCTCGGTCTCGATCAGGATCTGACCCAGTTCGATCTCATCCTGCATACGCTCGGCGAGATAGCTTTCACGCCATTCGCGGGCATTCAATGCCGCTTCAAACGCTTTGGCCGTAATGCGGTCTTCTTCGGCATATAGTGCCGCTTCGGACAACTGCTGCCCAAGCCAAACCGGCGAGAGTGGCAGGATGCCCTGATCGCCACTATAACGCACCGCCTGAACGATCAGCGGCAGCCAGGCATCGGCCGCCAACATCGGTAACTGCCGCTCGGCGATCACACCGTTGACGTAGCCGCACCACTGCGCCATATCATCAACTTCAGTCAGTTGCAGATCGTCTTCATATTCGCCATAGACCGCTTGTTCACTCAGTTCTGGCTCGATATCGTGGAAATCGGCCAGGCCGTGGCGGTCGCCGACCACAATCAGCCGCAGGTCCAGCGGCATCGACGGAATGGCGACCGGCAGCGGGCGGGTTTCGTCAGGCGAAACCCAATGGAACTGACGCTGGCCGATCATTTGCTTCAACCGCAGCCATAGCAACGGCTGGGCCAGCAGCGCCCGGGCTGACAGGATCAGAATACCGCCGTTGGCCTGGTGCACCAGGCCGGGCTGCAGAGTGATGTCGCCATTGTGGATCCGCACGCAACCAAACAGCTGCTCCGGTTCAATCCACTCCTGGAACACGCAAGCACCGCCGGCAGCGAAAGGTTCATCGCCATGGCTGGCAGGCTCTACGCTGACCTTGCCATCCTGAATGACGTAGTGGCTGCCGCGGCATGCCGTGTTTTGCGGCAGCAGTGGTTTGACGGCGTTAGCGATCAGTTCCAGGTATTCTCGCGTTTCTTGCGCTTTCAACAGCATGAATCGCGGTGGCGATTGGGGGTGACAAAATAGCGTCAGGGCATTTTCCAGCCGAGGCTGAATGGCGGAAAAGGGCACGGGTGCCAACTGAGCGGCGGTATCAAATATCGCCTGATAAGGCGTTACGTCCGGCAATAAAGATTGCCATTCAAGTCGGTTATTGGTCAAAGTGTTAGATGCAATCGTTAAAAAGGGAAAGGGCGATTATACAAGAATAACGGCAGCTTGATACATGTGGAGTGCCAGTTGGCATCAGGGAGTTTGACATCGCGCGATGACTGTGCAAAAAACAGTCTAAAAGACGGCTTAATTGCCGGGGAAATTCGGCGTAAAGCTGTTATGCTTATTTGAAGTTACGCGGTCACTGAAGAGCTCAAGATGAAATATCAGCAACTGGAAAATCTGGAGAGCGGTTGGAAATGGAAGTACCTGGTGAAGAAGCACCGGGAAGGGGAACTCATTACCCGCTACATTGAAAACAGCGCTGCTCAGGAAGCGGTTAACGAGCTGCTGAAGCTGGAAAATGAGCCGGTAAAGGTACTTGCATGGATTGCCGCTCATATGAATCCGGATCTGGATAACCGGATGAAACAAACGATCCGCGCCCGCCGCAAACGTCAT
The DNA here is from genome assembly GCF_017309605.1 of Serratia ureilytica. Taxonomy (NCBI): domain Bacteria; kingdom Pseudomonadati; phylum Pseudomonadota; class Gammaproteobacteria; order Enterobacterales; family Yersiniaceae; genus Serratia; species Serratia ureilytica. Next base: position 3,187,207 of record NZ_CP071320.1, on the reverse strand, counting down.
TTTAACGCAGAACACCAGCATACGCGTAAAAAATCTATCGATCTGGAGTTTTTGGTTTGGCAACGTTTGGCTGCCCTGGCGCGTCGTCGCGGCGTGACGCTGTCGGAAACCGTCGTGCAGCTTATCGAAGATGCTGAGCGCAAAGAGAAGTATGCGAATCAGATGTCGTCGTTGAAAGAAGACCTGAAGGCGATTCTCGGCAAAGAACCTAAATAAACGGGGCAGAGCGCCTTCGTTGCACCAGGCCTTGAATGCTCTGACAAAAACAGGACGAAAAAAAACCCCGCATTGCGGGGTTTTTTATTAGGCGAGTAAACTTAGCCCTGAGGCTGAGTTACAACGTCTTTGATACCTTTAACTTCGATCTCTACGCGACGATCTGGTGCCAGGCAAGCGATCTGAGCTTTGGTAGCGCGGCCAGATTTGTAGCCACAGGTGTTGCCAGTAACTGGCTCTGCTTCACCCATACCACGTGCAGAGATTTTGTCTGACGGGATGCCTTTGGAGACCAGGTAGTCAACAACGCTCTGTGCGCGTTTTTCAGACAGTTTCTGGTTGTACTGGTCAGAACCAACGGCGTCGGTGTAACCCAGAACCACTACGGAACCGTCTTTAGGATCCATGGAGCTCAGTTGGGTATACAGCTGATCCAGAGCCTGCTGGCCTTCTGCTTTCAGAGTAGACTTGTTGAAGTTGAACAGCACGTCAGACTTCAGAGTGAAACGCTTGGTTTCAACAACTGGAGCCGGAGCTGGAGCTGGAGCAACTGGAGCAACTACGTCATCCTGACCGAAGCGGTAAGAAACGCCCAGGCTCAGCATGGTGTTGTCTGGACGCGCGCCAACGGTACCTGCGTCACCGATGTTGCTTACGAACTGGTAGTCCAGGCGAGTAGCCCAGTTTTTGGTCAGTGCGTATTCAACACCAACAGCAGCCAGCGGAGAAACGCCGGTGTCGTGGTCGCTCAGACGCTGACCAGTACGGCCGTAGTTCGCTTTGGAGTCTGCGCGCCATACCATACCACCCAGACGAGTGTAGATGTCCAGATCGTCAGCAATTGGGTAGCTCAGTTTAGCGGCCAGTTGAACGCCCTGCGCTTTGAAAGCACCGTTGTTCACGCTGCCTTTGTAAGGCATGCGGCCCAGCCAGTCATAGCCCAGTTCGAAGCCCAGATATTGGTTTGCCTGGTAGCCCAGGAACGCGCCTGCACCCAGCTGATCTTTATGGGTTGGGCCATTGCCGATACCGTTCTGGTAACCGTTACCGTAGAAACCAGTGTCGTGGTACTGGGACCAGCCCAGTTTAGCACCGGTGTACCAGGTGTTATCTTTTGGAGCGGCTTGCGCTACGGTAGCGAAACCTGCCAGTGCCACTGCTAATGCGATAGCTGTCTTTTTCATTTTGCGCCTCGTTATCATCCAAATAGGCAATGAGCTTTAAAGCTGTTTAAGCCCTTGGTTAAATTCCTTCGCCAAGGTTTAAGCCCTCGTTTGTTACTCGCCAGTTTTTCTGACGTTATAGAGCAACCTTGGCGATGTAAAGTCTACAACGTGGCGCGAAAGTTACAAGTGTGATGTGATAAGGCTCTAAAAAAAAACGCAGAATCGTACATATTTGCTAACATTCTCCGCTCAAAAAAGCGGCGATCAACAGGGCGTTTTTCCTTGCCGAACCGCGGCCGGACTAGCTTTTTGCCTTATCCCGCAAAGGTTCCCTTTACGGGGTGCGAAAATGATGGGAAAAATCCTAAATTTACTTAATGATACAAAGAAGAGTGAATTTTTAGGGTAGAACACTGTCCGTGAGTCGGGCTAATGTCACGTTGTGGACGCATGATAAACCCGTATGCGTTACCCAATTCTGCCGCTCGTCTTAATTTTAGACGATCCTCCTCTGTTAGCTCGGGCAACCAGCCGAGAACCACGCTGTAATTCCCCGTTTGCAGCGCTTTTTCCATTGCCTCAACCGTATTCACCGGGCTGATCTGGCTCAATTGCACCACTTTATCCACCGGCAGGCCGGATTGCTGCAGCCACTGTTTACTTAATTTTTGCTGCGGCGTGAGCCACAGAAGCCAGCGAGACTGCTTGCCCAGTTGCAGCAGCAGGGGCAACAGCAATTGAGCCACTGCGGGCTGGCGCTCGTTGTAAACAAGTTCACTGATCAAGCCATTCTCTTTGCCGACATCCGTGTTCTTCGCAACATTGCGCGTTGTATAAGAGCCATGGCCGAAATGAGGTTGGTAGAGTGATTGAGTACGCATAAAGTTCCCGCCCGTCGTGTTACTGTATGTTTATACAGTATCCCTGATTTAGGATAAGATCAACCCAAATTTTCGTAGCGGCTCGCATAATTGCGATCATTTTTTGTACCGATGGTTTTTGTGATTGGCAGGCGGGCGGATAGTGCGTATTTTTCTAATTAGTTGTTCACGTTACTTTTTTCATTGATGAGAGAAATAATACGGCCAGAACCTAAAGGCCAGAACCTAAAAAGGAGGAACGCTATGAAAAGGATGTCGACGAGAAGAATCGCGCAGGCTAAAAATTGCTTTGCGGCATTGGGGGCCATCACGACTCGGTCGCAGTTCGGCGGTTACGGTCTGCTGGCTGAGGGCGTCATGTTTGCGGTGATAGCGGAGGGGGAGCTGTATTTGCGGGCTACGGCAAGCATGGAACCCGCCTTTCGCGCCCGCGGAATGGTCAATATGGTCTATTCCAAACGCGGTGTGCCCATTACCTTGCGCTATTACTGGGTTGACGAGTCGCTGTGGCGGGAACGCAACGAGCTGGTGGGGCTGGCCTGGCAGGCTGTCAGGGAGGCGCGCCGGGAGCAGCGGCTTAAGGCTGGCGATCATGGCCGACTGAAGGCATTGCCGAATATTGACGTCAATATGGAACGTCTGCTGTGGCGAGCGGGCATTCGCAACGCTTATGACCTACGGCTGCATGGCGCCAAACGCAGCTATCTCCGTTTATTGAAACAGCAGACTAATTTGGGGCTACGAGTGCTGCTGTCGCTGGGCGGGGCGATAGCCGGTTATCATCAGGCGGCGTTGCCGGCCGAATTACGCAGCGAGCTAGTGCGTTGGTTCGATCATACGATGGCGATGCGCCGCCATGGGCATGAGCCGGTTATTCAGGGCCCATCGTCGGGCCCTGAATAGTTAGGCTGCCTTATTGATTTGGGCATGCAGCGCGGTGAGCTCCGGCAGCAGCTCGAGCACCAATCCCACCTGCTGCAAGACCAATTGTTCTTTGCTTTCAGGTTCCGGAACGGCTTTGCTGATGCGCTCCGCCAGCTGTTCCAACGCCTGCGCAATGCGCTGGCTGTTCCGTTCTTCCTGATGCAGGGCGCCGTCCACGTAACACACGGCGTCATTGAGCAGATCGAGCGTGGCCGGGGTGTTAAGCCGCTCGCGGTGCGCCCCCAATGCGGAGATATAGCTCAGGAGCGTGTGGTTCAGACAGAGCAAGCGGAAGGCGGCTTCCTGCAGCGCTTTGTCGGCCTTGGGATCGGCTGACATGTTGGAGATGACCGAAGCCAGTTCCGCATCGCTGTTATGGGCATCTCGTCGTGCAATGCGGTAAGCGAGGCCGTTATCCTTACCTTGATGATATTGCACCAAAATGGCGTCCAGATAGCGGCAGTTGGCATTCAGCGTTTTATCCACCACCGCCGGCAGTTGGCGGAACTTCCAGTCCGGCCAGATGAAGCTGACCGCCGCCCAGGCGATGGCGCAACCCAATAAGGTATCGTAAACGCGCGGGGCGGCCACTTCGAAACCTTCACCCAACAGGTTAAAGCACAGCAACACAAGCAGCGTGATGAACATCGTTGCATGGGCATACTGTACGGTGCGAAAAGCGAAGAACAAGACACCGGTGATGACGATCAACACCAGTTGCCCTTCTACGGAAGGCACGAAATAGAGGATTGGCAGGCCGATCAGGATACCTGCCAGAGTGCCGATGATGCGCAGTGCCAGGCGCCGGCGGGTGGCGTTGTAGTTCGGTTGGCAGACGAACAGGCTGGTCAGCAGGATCCAGTAACCGTGCTGCATACCGGTGAACTGGATAAAGGCGTAACCGACGCACAGCACCGCCGACATGCGGATCGCATGGCGGAACAGGGCCGACTGCGGCGTTAAATGGCGGCTGATGCGCAGCCGGATGTCGCTCCAACCGGTTAAGCGATCGTCGGCCAGGCTGTTCTCTTCCGCTTGTCCGCTCGCCAGCGTTTGCTCGGACTCGATATTGGCCAACTGCGCATCTATCGCATGCAGGTTTTTCAGCAGATGCGCCAGCGCCTTGGTCTGTTCGCTATTGCCCTGGGTTTCGGCGATGCGTGCCAAGGCCTCCTGAATGCGGCTGAAGGCTGGCTCAAAACGCGGGTTGTGCTGGTATTTTTGCCGCAGCAGGATCGATTGTGCCAGCTGGCGGCAGGCGCGCGCCTGCATGCTCAGCAAACGCTGGAAGCGGAATAAAATATCGCTGTGACGGAATTGCCGGCTGAGCGCGTGGTACTGAACGTGGGAAGAGCTGGCGCGTTCGTGGATATCCTGCGCGACAAAATAGTAGTGCAAGGTGCGGCGGGTGCCGCGCTGGCCGCGATCGCCTTTCAGGCGCGTCAGCAGCGAGGCTTTGGTCTGGTTCAGCAACGCGACCAACGCGCTGTTGGCCATTGCGACGTCCATCCATGGCAGATCGGCGTCGCGTTCGGCGTCGGGATCGAACAGGTTGGCTTTGGCGTCCAGATAATTGGCCAGTTGATCGTAACAGCGCGCCAGGTTTTCTTGCAGCGGTCGGATCGGGAACAGCAGGTGGCCCGCCAGCGTCAGCAGGTTGTACCACAATGCACCGATCACCAGCAGCAGCGGTTGCTGATACCAGGCATCGTACATGGAAGTGCCGAGCATGGTGTAAACCGCGATCAGCAGCGCACCGAAGGCGATGGTGGCGTAACGTTGCCCCAAGGCGCCCAGCAGGATAAAACCGCAGGTCGAGGTGGTTAAGCCAAGCGCGAACAACCAAGGGTAGGGAAACAGCAGCTCAATCGAGGCGGAAGCAATAAAGAAGCATACCAACGTGATCAGCAGATTGCGTAATCTGCCGGCCAGGCGGTCGTCCAAATCAGTCAGGGCGGCTGCCACCACGCCCAGCGTTAACGGGATAGTCAGCTTGGGAATGCCGAGCCACCAGGGAACGGCGGTGGTGCCGATCAGCGCAATGAGGATGCGCAAGTGATACAGCAGGTTGCTGTTGTAAGTATAACGACGAACTGCGGGTGCAAAAGAGAGCACGAAAAACTCCTCAAACGGAGAAAAAATTAACGCTGTTGATAGTGACGGCGAGCATTCTCAATACGGGCTTGCTGAGCCATTTCTACCGAGACGACGCGGCGTCCCACCGGCCACAGTGCGATGGCGGCTATTTTGAAATTGGCGATGCCGACCGGAATGCCGATGATTGAAACGCATTGCACGATACCGGCGGCGATGTGTGACAGACACAGCCACCAGCCGAACAGCACCAGCCAGATAATGTTGAGCAGTGAGCCGCCGGCGGAGAGCAGCGCATTGCTTTTTTCCGGATACAGTTCATCGACGTGTATCGCTTCGTTGCCGAACGGCACCAGCGACAGCTTGGTGATTTCCCAACAGGAGCGGGTAAGCGGCAGTGTGATGACAAGCAGCACGCTGAACACTGTAGCAATAAGCCAGCCTAGCGTGGTGAAGAAACCGCCCAACACAAAATTAAGAATATTCAGTACAGTACGCATAGACGTCATTCTGCTCTAATGATAGCCAAACCGCGATGCGGGCGTATTCACGATAAAAACGCAAAATCTATTCTACCCTTTTTTTAGCGCTAGAGTGCCACTGCTTATCGCAGGTAAACTGGCAGATATCCGTTATTTAATCTCAACATAGTCATGGCGCGACGATATGGAACTTAAAGCGACATCGCTGGGGAAACACCTGGCTCAGCACCCTTATAACCGCGTGCGGTTGCTGCACGCCGGCGTTGAGGTGAGCGGGGAAAAACATGAATACCTGATCCCCTTCAATCAACTGATTCAGGTCAGGTGCAAGCGTGGCATCGTCTGGGGCGAGCTGGAATTTGAATTACCGGACGAAAAAGTAGTGCGGCTGCACGGCACCGAATGGCAGGAAACGCAGCGTTTTTATCACTTTCTTCAGCAGGCGTGGCAGCAGTGGAGCGCCGAAATGAGCGACGTCAGCGCCGGCGTGTTGCAACAGCAGGTGGCGCAGATTAAGCGCATTGAGCAACAAGATAAATGGTTCAAAAAGTCTGAGTTGGGCAAGTTGCAGCAGCAAATTCGCGAGGCTTTCTCCGCGCTGCCGATGCCGGTGGCGCGCCTGGAGGAATTCGATAACTGCCGGGCTGATTACCATCTGTGTTTGCAATGGTTGCAGCAGGGGGGGCGCAGCATCGAGCAACGCAACCGGCAGTGGACCGAGCGCATGCTGGATCAACACCATGATTTCTTCCAGACCGTCGAGAGTTCGCCGCTCAACGACGCCCAGAGCCGGGCGGTGGTCAATGGCGAGGATTCCGTGCTGGTGTTGGCCGGCGCCGGCAGCGGCAAAACGTCGGTGCTGGTGGCGCGCGCTGGCTGGCTGCTGCGTCGTCAGGAGGCTGAGCCGGGTCAAATCTTGCTGTTGGCGTTCGGCCGTCAGGCCGCCGGCGAGATGAACGACCGCATCAAAGAACGTTTGGGTGATGTCGGTGTTCAGGCCAAGACCTTCCATGCCTTGGCGCTGCAAATCATTCAACAAGGCAGCCGCAAAGCGCCGGCCATCAGCCGGTTGGAAACCGATGCCAAAGCGCGCAAAGAGCTGCTGATCACCCATTGGCGCCAACAGTGCGCGGAGAAGAAAGCGCAGGCCAAGGGGTGGCGTCAATGGTTGACCGAAGAGCTGGAATGGGAAGTGCCGGAAGGCGACTTCTGGCAGGATAAGCGCCTGGCGGATCGCCTGGCAAGCCGGTTGGAACGCTGGTTGGGGCTGATGCGCATGCATGGCGGCAGCCAGGCGGAAATGATCGAGCAGGCGGATGAAGAAATCCGCGATCTGTTTTCAAAACGCATCAGGCTGATGGCGCCGCTGCTGAAAGCCTGGAAAAGCGCCTTGAAAGAGGAAGGGGCGGTGGACTTCTCCGGCCTTATCCATCAGGCGGTCAACATTCTCGACAAGGGGCGCTTCGTCAGCCCGTGGAAACATATTCTGGTCGACGAGTTTCAGGATATCTCACCGCAGCGTGCGCTCTTGCTGGCGGCATTGCGCCGACAGAACAAGCAGACCTGCCTGTTTGCTGTAGGGGATGACTGGCAGGCGATTTATCGCTTCAGCGGCGCAGAACTGACGTTAACCACGGCCTTCGCCACGAACTTCGGCGAAGGCGCGCAGTGCGCGCTGGATACCACCTATCGTTTCAATGAACGCATCGGCGAGGTGGCCAACCGGTTCGTGCAGCAGAACCCGCACCAGCTGAAAAAACCGCTCAATAGTCTGAGCAAGGGCAATAAAAAGTCGGTGACGATCCTGCCGCACGAGCAGTTGGAGCCGCTACTGGACAAGCTGAGCGGCTACGCCAAGCCGGATGAGCGCATCCTGGTGCTGGCGCGTTACCACCATCTGAAACCGGAAGCGCTGGCGAAAGCGGCCACCCGCTGGCCAAAGCTGGATCTGGAGTTTATGACCATCCACGCCAGCAAGGGGCAGCAGGCGGAATACGTCATCATCGCCGGTTTGCATGAGGGGCGTGACGGCTTCCCCGCCGTGGCGCGCGAGTCGGTGTTGGAAGAGGTGTTACTGCCGCAGCCGGAGGACTTTCCGGATGCTGAAGAGCGCCGTCTGCTGTATGTCGCGTTGACTCGCGCCAAACATCAGGTATGGCTGTTGCAGGATCGTGAACGTCCTTCGGTGTTCGTCGACCACCTGCGTGAGCTTGGCGTTCCGGTGCAGAAAAAACCGTAAGCAGCTGGCCTGGCGGTAGCCAGGCCGAAAGGACTATTTCAGGCGGTCTTGCAGGTAACGCTGATAGTCGGGGATGGCGATCGCCACCTCGCTTTTGAACAGCGGAGAGTCAATCAAAAAATCAGCGGTCGAACGGTTGGTCGCTACCGGAATATTCCAGACGGTCGCCAGCCGCAGCAGCGCCTTCACGTCGGGATCGTGAGGAACCGCGTTCAGCGGATCCCAGAAGAAGATCAGCATGTCTATCTTGCCTTCCGCAATCAGTGCGCCGACTTGCTGATCGCCACCCATTGGGCCGCTCAGCATGCTGGTGACGGGAATGCCGCTGGCACGCTGGATCAGGTTGCCGGTGGTGCCGGTGGCGTACAACTGGTGCTGCGCCAGAATGGTCTTGTGGCTTTCAACCCATTCCAGCAGGGCCTGTTTGCGGTGATCGTGCGCCACCAGCGCAATGTGTTTGCGCTCGGCGATAGTGCGGGTGGTCAATTCCATCTCAGTGTCCTTCGCTAATCGGTGATGTGCGACAGATTACTGAAACTGTTTTTCACTGCCTAGCGTTTGCAGTTGAAAATGCGAAGAAAAGGCGCCTTCGCGGCTAAGGCGCCGGAGGGATCAGCGAACCGGTTGTTTGTTGGCCCAGTGCAGGAAGCGCTTCTGGGTTTCCTTGTCCGCCTGTTGGAACCAGTATTGCAGCATCTGTTCCGACACGTTTTCACCTTTCAGCGTCACCGTCGGGGCATTCACTGGTGCGCCGGCCGGCAGGGAGGCTGTTGTGTTGCCTGCGTTCGGCTGGACGAAAAGCGGGACGGAAGCCGGGCGGTTTTGGCGGTTGTAATCCGTCATCACCTTTTCCAAATCGGCATTGAAGGTGACGCTGTCGGGATGCAGCACATCATGCTGGAACGGCAGGGCATTACCCTCTTTATCCACTACCCGATAGTTCAGCGTTTTATCGAAGCGTTGCGCGTCACGATCGTTCTCGATGCGCGGCAGTTCGATCGCCACCTGACTGATCTTTTGCGTATTGAAGGTGGCAACCAGCGGCAGGGACGCATAGGCCTGCGTATGCTGGCCGGAACGTACGGTTTTGGTCACTTTAAACAGCAGCTGGTGCTGTCCGCCATCCAGTTCAAGGCTGTCGGCGCCTTTTAACAACGAACCTGTCATTTTCTTGCCGTCGACCACCAGCAGATCGATGTCCGGGGAGAGTTTCAGGGTCGTAGCCGCGGCAGGCATGCTGATGCTGAGCAACGCCGCAACCACCAGACCAAATTTCATCATTATCTCCTTATAAAGTGACGTAGCTCTAAGTGTTGAACATGGCATAGGTTGTGTCAAAATTTTTCAATCGGGTATTTTATTTACATTTTTACATATTTATTTGTAATTAGACACGTCTGTGCGTGGCTGAACCGCGACAGCCTCAGACCATAAGATTACGCTGAAGTTTCCTGCGCGTAGCGTTTAGCTGCGCGAATGCCGATCGGTTACACTCGAAACGGAAGAGTGACGCAGTGATAAACGGGAGTTGAAGATGCAAGATCAAGAGATTGTTGAGTTATTGCAGCAGGTGAAAACCATCGCGCTGGTGGGCGCCAGCGATAACCCGTCGCGGCCCAGCTATGGGGTGATGGCTTATCTGTTGTCGCAGGGATATCAGGTGATCCCGGTGAGCCCAAAACTGGCGGGGCAGACGCTGTTGGGGCAGCCGGTTTATGCCACGCTGGCCGCCATCCCGCAGCCGGTCGATATGGTCGACGTTTTTCGCAATTCGGAGGCAGCCTACGGCGTGGCGCAAGAGGCGATAGCGATCGGCGCCAAGGCGCTGTGGTTGCAGATCGGCGTGATTAATGATCAGGCGGCAGTGCTGGCGCAACAGGCTGGGCTGCAGGTGGTGATGGATCGCTGCCCGAAAATCGAAATCCCGCGTTTGGGGCTGGAGCGCTAAATAAAAAGAGCCCGGCGCGATGCCGGGCTCTTTCAGGGTTTCTCAGGTCTTGGCGCGGTCAATTGCGCAAGCGTGGCGCCTGTAACTGGTGACGGATGGATTCCGCCAGTTCATCCAGCGATGGTTGCTCGGGATGCGCTTCCTGGGGCTCGCCATCCAGCTGCGCTTCCGCCAGATAGGTATGCACCGGTTGGCCTTCCTCGTCTTCCATCACCACGTGGTACCAAGGAGCGGAACGCAGTTCATCGTTCGCCGCTATCTCGTCAGCTTTGGGTTGTTCCAAAGAGTATTCAGGGTCGATATCGATAACGACGCCCAAATACCCCAGCAGTTTATGCCTAACCTGTTGTCCGATACCGAATTTGCTGGCAATCATGATGACCTCCTGAGAAACAATGCCTTGCTCATATATGGGGGCAAGGCAGCGCATTTCAAGTTACATCACCCGACAAGCGAAGCCTTTCAGATACAGCCCCTCAGGGTACGTGGCGATCACCGGGTGATCGGCAGCCTGGCGGAACTGTTCTATAAATTGTACATCACGTCCGGCATCTACAGCGGCGTCGGCCAAAATTTTCTGGAACAGATCGGTCGGCATCAGCCCGGAGCAAGAGAAGCTGAGCAGAATGCCGCCCGGGTTCAGCAGCTGCAGCGCCAGCATATTAATGTCTTTGTAGCCACGGCAGGCGCTGGCCAGCTGGTTTTTGTTCTCGACGAACTTCGGCGGATCCATGATGATCAGATCGAATTTCTCGCCCTGGGCGCGGTAGTTGCGCAGCAGTTGGAACACGTCATCGCGAACGAACTCTGCCTTGTTCAGCTCCAACTTGTTGAGCTCGACGTTCTGTCTGGCGATATCCAGCGCCGCCTGCGAGGTATCTACACTGATCACCTGCGCGCAGCCGCCCATCAGAGCGGAAACGGCGAAGGCGCCGGTGTAGGAGAAGCAGTTCAGCACCCGGCGGCCGGCAGAGTAGTTACGCGCCGCCAGGCGGCTGTCGCGCTGATCGAGATAGAAACCGGTCTTGTGCCCTTGCTGAATGTCCACCAGCAGTTTCATGCCGTGTTCGGTGATCGGCAGCAGCTCCGGCGGCAGATCGCCCAGCACCGGACCCTGCGCCAGCGGCAGGCCTTCTTTTTTACGCACCGCCACGTCGGAACGGTCGTAAATTGAACATTCCGGGTAACAATGCTGCAGAGCGGAAAGCAGAGCCGGGCGCTGATATTCGGCGCCGGCGGACAGCAGCTGCAGCACCAGGAAATTCTGGAAGCGATCGATAGTGATGCCCGGCAGGCCGTCGGATTCGCCGGCGATCAGGCGGTATCCGTCCAGGCCGTCGCGCTGCGCGACCCAATCACGCCAGCTTTGCGCTTGCTGCAGGCGGCGAATGAAGAAATCGATGTTAATCTCTTCATCCTGCTGGAAAGTCCAGACGCGTGCGCGGATCTGCGACTCGGGCGAATAGGCGCCGCGAGCCAGCCATTTGCCCTGGCTGTCGAGAATATCGATGGTTTCACCGGAGAGCGCTTTGCCCTCGACGCGTTGAACGGCGCCGGAGAATACCCAAGGGTGACGACGGAGTAAGGACTTTTCACGTCCTTTGGCGAGAAACAGGCGTACGGTCATAATTAATAATGCTGCCAGCTAGGATAGAAAGAGTGACACGGCGGTGCAAAGGCACGGCAATGCCATAACGAAAACTGAATTAAGGGGGCGATTATGACACAAGTTTGCATTGCTGCGTATGTGTATGGCGTGGTGCAGGGGGTAGGGTTTCGCTATTCCACTCAGCGGCAGGCCGAGGCGCTGGGGGTGACGGGCTATGCGCGCAACCTTGATGACGGCAGCGTTCAGGTGGTGGCCTGCGGCACACAGGAGCAGGTGGACTCGCTGGTCGCATGGCTGAAGCAGGGCGGCCCGCGCAGCGCGCGCGTCGAACGCGTGCTGGTGGAGCCGCAAGGCGTAGCCGACTACGACGGGTTCGGCATTCGCTATTAAGCGCTCGCCTGCAGCGGCGCTGCGGGCGGAGCGGTCAGATGCATTTTACCGGTTTGGGCAATCCGGCGATCTTGGTGGCCTGTTTGGCCGGCCCTTTCGGGAACAGGCGGTACAGATAGCGGCTGTTGCCTTTTTCTTCACCGTATTTCTGCGCCATGGCTTTGACCAGCATGCGAATAGCCGGTGAGGTATTGAATTCCTGATAGAAGTCGCGCACAAAGCGCACCACTTCCCAGTGTGCTTCGGTGAGCACGATCTCTTCCTGCGCGGCCAGCAGCGGCGCCAGGCCTTCATGCCAGTCGGCGCTGTTTTTCAGATAGCCCTGTGCGTCAGTGTCGATAACCCGACCTTCAAACTCCAACATACTGCCTCGATAACGGATAATTCGGAACGGCCGCCAGTTTAGCAAATTTTTTCAGCCGCAAAAAATAAAGCCCCGCCGGAGCGGGGCCTGGAAGGCGGGGTAACACGCGATCAGTTGCTGCGGGCGAAGCCCAGAATGCTCAACAGGCTGATGAACATGTTGTACAGCGACACGTACAGGCTGACGGTGGCGCGAATGTAGTTGGTCTCGCCGCCGTGAATGATGTTGCTGGTTTCCCACAGGATCGCGCCGGCGGAGAACAGAATGAACAGCGCGCTGATCGCCAGGTGCAGAGCAGGGATCTGCAGGAACAGGTTGGCGATCACCGCCACCAGCAGCACCACAAAACCGGCCATCATCATGCCGGACAGGAACGACATGTCTTTACGGGTGGTCAGCACGTAGGCCGAGCAGCAGAAGAACACCGCGGCGGTGCCGCCCAGCGCCAGCATGATCAGATCGCCCGCGCCGGCGTTCAGGAACGAGCTGAGGATCGGGCCAAGGGCATACCCCATGAAACCGGTCAACGCGAACGCCGCCAGAATGCCTGCCGGGCTGTTGGCCAGTTTATGCGTCAGGAACATCAGCCCGTAGAAGCCAACCAGCATCAGCAGCAAGCCCGGCGCAGGCAGGCCCAGCAGGGTACTGGCGGTTGCGGTCAGCGCCGAGAAAGCCAGCGTCAGGGATAACAGGAAATAGGTGTTGCGCAGGACTTTATGCGTGCTGAGCAGGGAGTCGCGCGAGGAAGACGAGACGACAATGCGGTCCATAATGATCTCTCTTATCAGGCCATCACAAAATAATCCCGATGATAGGCAGCGCAAGCGCTTGATTAAAGTTTGTTTACCAATCTTTACCCTTAGTTATCATTGTTGCAACAGCGGGGGGAGCGGCCGCGCGTTTGTTCGCCGGCTTGCATCATTCCGTCGATTTTTCGCGCGGTTGAACGCGCCTGGGCTTTACAAGCGAATAAGCTCTGTTTATAGTGCGCGTCGTTGCGGAGGGGTGGCCGAGTGGCTGAAGGCAACGGTCTTGAAAACCGTCGACGGGAAACCGTTCCAGAGTTCGAATCTCTGCTCCTCCGCCATACATTCTGACCCCGCGCTCTTAGAGCGCGGGGTTTTTTGCTTTTGCGTGCTGAGAACTTGACGGTCGCCCGCAGGAAATGCGAACGGCTATTGATAAGGGCTACGCATCGGTGAGATTATGCGGTCATCAAGGCAGGCCGCTCGGATGCCTGCTGCTGTCAGGCGTGATCGGCACGATAATTAACGCCGCCTTATCGATTTTGCTTAATACTCTTAGGAGACAGAGATGAACTGGTATCAAGTCGCCCTATGGACCATGATTTTTCTCAAGTCCGGCGCTTTCCTGGTGTTCGTATGGTGGTGGATGTTCAAACGTGCGACCAAACCCTATGAGCGTCCGAAAGACGTTGTGGTCGACGAGACGCCGTATGACGATAGCCTTACGATGGAAGAAGTGATGAAGAATCACGGCATCGTACGGACTGAAAAGCCGCTCTGATCGTCGAATATCTGTGTTGCTATCAACCCGAGCCTGTGGCGCTCGGGTTTTTTATTCCCGCCGTTACTCGCGAAGCATCCCTTTTCCCCTATCTTGTTTGACCCCTGTAGCGATTTATTTAAATGAATTATCTTTCAGTATATTTTTTAATATACTTTAAAGGTGGGTTTTATATTGATAGGGAAAGATATATTTTTCTCTGAAAAATTCACCCTTATCGACTGAGCAAAGAAAAATTCGGACGCTGTTTCTTGTGTGTCTGAATATTCATGTGCAGAGAGTATCGCATTTCCGGGCTACTCCTATAGCGGTAGGTCGGATAATTTTTAAGGTAGGGGAAAAGTAAACCTTACGTGGAGGGATGAGGAGGGTTAAGGAATCTAAGATTTTTCTTTGTGTGTTTTTTCTTTTTATATCAATGGCTTTTTGTTTTTTATGCCACAAGCGCTTTTATGGGGAAATGGCGGCCCTCATTTAACCCGCGCAGTAAGCAGCCTGCCGTACTCACTCTTTTAAGGCACACATCCTTCCGGTCATTGCTCGATTCATTTTTTTTATTGTCATGAAAATTATTTGATTCGATGTTGCAATTTTTTTGCCTTTGGAATTAATATGTCCTGCATCTGGCGGTGAATGAGATTTTTCCCATTGTCGGATACCTTTTAGAATACACTTGGATATATATAAATATATACCGTCGCATATAAACTTTTAGATGGCAGGATGCTGTCAATACTCTGCTATTGCCTAAGCTTCGTTAGCCTCTAAACGGTTTAATGGTGTAGGTCATTTTATATATGCTCTCTCAGCGAAGAAAGTAATGGGGTTTATTATGATTAAGCAAGGCATCTCTTTGGCGGTATTGGCTGCCGCGTTAACATCTGTGGGCGCAACGGCGGCAGATAATTCCGCCGGTGGCGTTATTTCGTTTAGCGGTGCCGTTACGGATACCACTTGTACCATCAATGGCGGGAAAAGCGCCGATTTTACCGTTGCGCTCAGCCCGATTTCCGTGACTGATGCGGGCACCGTGGTCGGCCCCATCACCAAAAACAAGAAATCTTTCTCGCTGACGTTCTCCGGCTGCACGCCGGCGGCGGGAACGGCCGGTACGCCGCTGAAGATCTACTTCTCTTCGGCGAATAATATCTCTACCGACGGGAAATATCTGCTGAACAGCTCCGTGAATGAAAGCGACGCCGCCGTA
The DNA here is from genome assembly GCF_017309605.1 of Serratia ureilytica. Lineage (NCBI taxonomy): Bacteria > Pseudomonadati > Pseudomonadota > Gammaproteobacteria > Enterobacterales > Yersiniaceae > Serratia > Serratia ureilytica. The sequence goes on along the minus strand of NZ_CP071320.1, from coordinate 3,172,160 downwards.
GCGAAAAACGTCGGTTTTTCTCTGGCTGAGCCGGGTTCATCCACGCCGATTCCGTTGAACGTACCTTATGTCACCAAGATCAAAGGCGATAAAACGGCGCCGGATGCCGAAACGCTGACGTTGGACGCCTATTACTACAAGACCAATGCGTTGGAAGCAAAAGTGGGGGAATTGAGTTCCAACGTGACTTACACCATTTCTTACCTGTAATTGCAATTAAGCCAGGCCTGCGCCCAAGGCAAAGGCCTGGCTTCTGGGGTGACTATGAAACAGTGCTTAATCTTTGCTGGATTGTTTCTCAGCAGCTTTTGCGCCGATGCCAATATTGTAATTAATGGAACGCGCGTTATTTATCCGGAAAAAAACAAGGATGTTATCGTTCAGTTAGTCAACAATGGTGACGATCCGGCACTGGTGCAGGCATGGATTGATGACGGTGATATAAACTCGACGCCTGAAACGGCAAACGTGCCGTTCTTGTTATCCCCGCCGGTTGTGAAAGTTGCCGGAAATAATGGCCAGCAATTACGCATACAAAAAATGAACGCGGCGCTTCCCGGCGATCGTGAGTCGGTATTTTATTTGAATGTGCTGGATATCCCGCCTACGCCGGAGAATTTGCAGGGCGTCAATACGCTGCAATTAGCCATCAAATCACGCATCAAGCTATTTTATCGCCCGGCAGGGTTAACCGGCAGTGTCAATAACATCACCGACTTCATTGAACTCCAGGCGGCGGGGAAGGGATTTAAGGTTATCAACAAAGGCCCTTACTATTTTACGTTGGCCAATGTTGATCAGAAAGGCAAAAAGAATCTGTTGGTCGATTCAGTGATGGTCGGGCCATATTCCAGCCTCTTTGCCCCGACCAAAGTTGGCGTGAGCCGGAATATTCCCTACACCCTGCTCTATATCGACGACCTGGGGGCTTATAAATCTAAAGCCATTACAGCCCGCTAACGTGAAGAACGGCCATGAAGCTTAAACTAAAATTGCTTTCGATACTGACCGCATCTGTATTCATACCGTTAAATAAAGCATCGGCGATGAAATTCGACACTTCTCTATTGGCCGGCGCGTCCAGCGAATCCGATCTGTCGCGTTTTTACCTCAATAATGACATGCCGGCAGGCACGCAAACGGTCGACGTGTATGTCAACCAGAGTTGGAAAGGGCGGTTCTCGTTGCAGTTCGGCGAACATAAAGGCGATATTCGCATCGCCCATCGTGACGCCGCCCTGTTGGGCATCGATATGAGTCGTTTGTCCATCGGGGTGGACAAGGGGCCGATCCCCGTCCAAACGTTGGTGCAAGGAGGAAGGGCGGACTTCGATGTGGGGACGTTGAGCCTTAAGCTGACGGTGCCCCAGTCGCGAGTGATTCGTGCAGAGGCCGGCTATGTTGACGCCAAATTTTGGGATCGCGGCGTGCCTGCGCTGCTGCTGGCCTATAACGCCACCTATTACCACGTGCAGTCGTTGCAGGGCGACAAGGCGTCAAACGACGATTTCTATACCGGTTTGGAATCGGGGGTCAATCTGGCGGGTTGGCAATTCAGAGACAGCAGCAATTTCCGCAGCAGTTCGCGGCAAGGCAGCGATTGGCAAAATAATACTCGCTATGTGCAGCGTGGCTTCGCCGCCATCAAATCGAACCTGACGATGGGCGATTTCTATTCGCCGGGTGATTTGTTCGACTCGATTCGGGTGCGGGGCGGCGCTTTAGCCTCGGATATCAACATGCGGCCCAATTCGCAGCAGGGCTTTTCGCCGATAGTACGGGGCGTGGCGCAGAGCAATGCCCTGGTGAAAGTATTGCAAAACGGCAACCTCATCTATCAGGAGAACGTGCCGCCGGGCGCCTTTACGCTGGACAATATATTGCCGACCGGTTCTGCGGGGGATCTGTTGGTCGTGGTCAGGGAAGCCGACGGGCGGGAACAATCCTTTACCGTGCCGTTTTCCGCCGTTCCCAACATGTTGAAGCAGGGCGTCAGCAAATACGGCCTGGTGGCCGGTAAGGTCAATCAGGCGGATACCGACTATGCGCCCGCTTTCGTGCAGGGCACGCTGCAGTACGGCTTCAATAATCTGGTCACCGGTTACGCCGGTACGATCCTCAGCGAGGACTATCGCGCCTGGCTGCTGGGCAGTGGCTGGAATCTGCCGTTCGGCGCGGTATCCGTCGATGTGACTCAGGCCTCGACGCATTTGCAGGATCGCAACGAGAATGGGCAAAGTTTTCGGATCGCCTACAGCAAGTTTTTGGACGCTACCGCAACCAACTTCACGCTGGCGGCTTACCGTTATTCGACCAAAGGTTATTACAGTTTCAACGATGCCATCTACACCCATCAAGGCTACCGCGAGCGTGACAAGCGCTTTCACGATTATTGGAACGATCGGGATGACGATGAGCTTGCCCCGCTGGATTTGAATACCTGGGACGCCGTTCGCGCCGCTCGTCCGCGCAATACCTTCAATTTGAACCTAAATCAGAGGCTCGCAGACGGGTGGGGCACGCTCTATTTCTCCGGCACCCAGCGCGACTATTGGTCGGATACGAATAAAAGCCGGGAATACCAGCTCGGGTATTCAAATGCCTTCGCGCGCGTCAGTTACAACATTTCCGCGAGTCGCGTGAGAAATTCCGATCGCAAAGAAGAGACGCGGTTTTATCTCTCTCTGAGCGTGCCGTTGTCGATGTTCGACAACAATGCCTATCTCAGCACCAGCTTATCCGCCACCGATTCGCACTATCAGCAAAGCTCGCTGAGCCTGAGCGGCAATGCGCTGGAATCAAACCGTCTGAGTTATGCGCTTGCCGGCAGCAATCAAAGCGGCGGCAACAGCATGGCGAGCGTGAATGCCGCCTATCGCGCCAACGCGACGACCGTCGGCGGCTCCTACAGTGAATCATCAGACTATCGACAGTTGGGCATGAGCGCCCGCGGCAGCCTGGTGGCGATCCCTTGGCATTTGCTGGCGTCCAACGAAATGGGCAACACCATGATGGTGGTGGACGCGCCCAAGGCCAAAGGGCTGATGGTGAACGGCGACGAGAGCATCGTCACTAACGACGAAGGGCTGGCTTTGGTGCCTTACGCCACGCCTTACCGGCAAAACTCCGTGACATTGTCGGATACCGGCAACAGTTCCGGCGCCGAGATCGTCGGCAATATCGCCAACAGCGTGCCCTATGCCGGCGCCGTCAACTATTTGAGATTCGAAACCGATCGGCGTCGGCCTTATACGCTGCGCGCCTTTAAGCCCGGCAATAAGCCCCTGCCATTTGGTGCGGAGGTGGCGGATCAAAGCGGGCATGCCATTGGCTTCGTCGGGCAGGCCAGCGTCCTGTATCTGCGGGTGGAGCAGCAGCCAACGTCACTGGAGGTCAGGCTGAATGACGGTGTCTGCAAGATTGAACGCCCGAAAATCTCGATGGACAGCGCAGCCAACACATGTCGATAAAAGGATAATTACACCATGCTCAGGATACTCGCACTGACCCTGTCCCTGTTGTTCAGCGGTTACAGTTACGCTTCATGCTACGGCAACGGCATCCAATATGCGCCGCCTATCTACGTCGATTTGTCGGATAAGCTCAGCGATAAAACCCCGGTCTGGGAAGGCAGTTTTTATACGCAATACAGCGGTTCATTCAGTTGTTCAACCTCGAGCAGCGAATTCGGCTATACGCGCATCCTGTCAACCGACAGCACAAAGGCGACCATTCTGGGATTCAACAACGGTAAATATTGGATACGCGCGGAAATAACCAACGACATCGCCAACAAAAAACTTAGCGGTTGGGGATCGCACTCCGCTTCGGAATTGAATCAGCCGATGAATATTCGTTTCAGTCTGGTCAGCAAGACGGGCACATCGATACCCGGCGACACGGTTAGCCTTAAGGACGTGATGTTCGTGACCGATCTGAGCGGGATGTCCTTGCTGGAGATCATTTTGTGGCCCGCCAAGCAGTTGGTGAAGATTTTGACCTGGCTGCTCAACGGTTTCAATTGGCCTTACGATCAGCGCGACATGTACGGGCAGCCGATGACCATCAAGTATGCGCCCAAGATGACGACCTGCACTTTCGACAATGCCGGCCTGGCGGTGAAGTTGCCGACGCTGGGGATATCGCAGATTACTCAGGGGGCGCAAAATGGCCTGACGCCCTTTACGCTGAATTTCAGCTGCCAGAATCGGCAAAGTGGCGGCACGGCCGATCGGGATATCAATATGTTTTTATCCAGCAATAATCTGTTGTCTTCGGATAATACGGTTTTGATTGATAAAAGCGCTGAGGCGGCAAAAGGCATTGGCATCCGGCTGGTCAAGACGGCTTCGCCGAATAATCCCGTCACGCTGTCGCTTTCCAGCGTGACGCCAGGCGCGGCGACTTCATTATTTCACGTGGGAACCGGCAATGCCTTGGATGCACAATTTTCCATCGGCATGGCGGCCTATTATTATCCTTACAGCCCCACCGCAATGAGCAGCGGGGGAATTAACACATCGGCTACGCTTAACATTATATATAAATAATTCTTTTGTTATTTTTAATAATAAAAAACAGGTTGCCACATATAAGAAAAATCTTAACATGGTAATTGGTGGCGAATATTATTTGCTTGAATAATATTGGTGTTTAATCCGGATCTCTATGTTGAGGATGAATTGTATGACGGAACAAATCCAGATCGGTGTCAAAGTGGAAAAATCGCTAAAAGATGAGGTTGACGTCATTCTTCGCGGTTTGGATATTAAGCCGACGACGGCGATAAATGGGCTTTATCAATATATCTCGCAGCATGGAGAGCTCCCTTTTGTCATATCAACCAGCGTGAAAACACCGAAGGATATCGCCGGCGGGTTGTTCAAGAACCTGTTTTCCTTACAAAGCACGCTCAGCGTTTTCCTGGATAAAGTGCAAATGAAGCGGTGTGTCAGCAGGGAGGAAGTATTGATTGTGCTCGATATATTGCGCGACTTTATCGTTGGTTTTCGCCAAAGCGCGCAATATCTCGGCGCTTCGCCTTTCGGTCGGCGCGTAGTTTGGAAGGATGCCGTATGCGCCGTCGAGAGTATTCATGAAATTCTAGATAATAACGTGAAATACAGTGAAGATGGCATTATGAATTTGGATGAAAAATATCTTTCATCGCTGTCCGCATTGCTGATCTCATTATGTTCTTCACTTAAGTAAGTCGGACCAATAAAGTTAATTGACATGACTGCCATGGGGGCGTTGTTAAAAACGCGCCCATGACAAATAGCAATGGGGTGATCCTGTGCGAGTGGCTATATTTTCTGATGATTACTATTTATTCTATGGCATATCGCAGATCTTAATGTCGTTGGAGGGCGTTGAAGTTATGGGTCTGCATTCATCTGCACGCCGTGGATTACATGCCATGTATTGTCATGCAGAAGTGGTCATCGTCTCTTTCTCGTCTATCTGTCGGGTTATGAATTTCTTATCGCATATTGTCGACAGGCCTGACAATACGATCGTCTTAACCGGCGTGGAAACGCCGCGACTGGCGAATTTTAACTGCCTGAAAAAAAACATCGGTCTTACGACGTTCGTTGAGGCAATAAAAATGTTCACCGCGAGCTGCAAAGGGCAGAGCCTGTCGCCGCGCGAGCTTTCGGTGTTGGCCATGCTGCTGGCGGGAAAACCGAATACCGGCGTCGCTAAGGCGTTGGGCATTTCCGAGAAAACCGTCAGCCAGCATAAAATGAACGCCATGCGTAAATTGGAAATCGAACGTTTTCACCAATTTATTGTTGCGGCGGATGAGCGAGTGTAAGCGTGATGCCGTTGGCGGAGTGAGCGCCGTCTGATGCCCGAGTAAAAATAAACCCGCCGAAGCGGGTTTTTCCGTCAGTTTTTGCAGCCCATCAACTCCGGCAGAACGCCGGGCTTGTTCTTCAGCGAAGCCTGTACGTCGTCAGGCAGACCAGCCCAGATGATCAGGCCGGTGCGTTTCTCGATCTCGTCCACCGTCACGCGGAATTGGCAAAAATCGGCGCCCTTCGGCGTGTTTTGATCGAACAGGAAAGCGGCATAGTGGTTCACCGCCGGGCTGTTGTTGATGAAAATCACCTTCCAGTAGGCGCTGGGGATAGTGTGCGCTTTCTGGGTGCCCGGCAGTTTGCCCATATCGCGTTCATACAGCGGCCCGGTCACGGTATAGACCGAAGAGATGTCTGCGCGATCGATCAGCTTGCGCTCCTGATCTTCCAGCCGCGCCCAAGCGCCCTGGTTCAGGTCGGACTTTTGCGGCGTGATGTTGGACAGGTAGTTCAGCGATTCCCAGTCGGAAACGCCGGCCAACGAGGCCAGCGGCGCCTGATGGCCGCGATCGACCTTCAGCGCCGCGTTGGCGCCGGTGTAATCGGCAGGGGCCAGGGTATCTGCCGGATTGAGAGCCGGGTCGGTTTTCCAGTTGCGCGTCTTGCCGCTGGCCGGCGTGTCTTTGGTGATGTGATAGGCCACCCAGTTGGCGAATTTGGTGGTGCTGTTATTGTTCAACGTATAAGCATGACGCACGATCGACACATTGCTGCTGCCGCCGGTCGGGCAGCCAACCGCGCAGTTGTCGATAGATTCGAGCGTCTCGGCCGACGCCTGTGCGGCGAACAGCAGGGCGGCCAGGGCCAACATCTTGTTGTTAAAGCGCATATTCATATCCTCAATAAGTTAAAAAAAATACTGTATATATTTACAGTAAATTAAACTTATCGCAGTGAAACGAATACAACAATGCAACACATTCATGTTGTGAATGTGTCAGTCATGGTACAGCGATACCGCACGTTAAAGTCGGCAGAAATAAAAACGGCGTCCAACAGACGCCGTTTCAAAAGGGGGTTATTCCAGCAGGTCGTTGACCGTGCGGCGAACGTAGTGCGTCATCTGCGCCAGATCGTCCGGTGATACCGGCCCGCCGCCGGCGCGCACCACCTGCTGCTCAATTTGGGCGATCTCTTGCTCGACCTTGTTGGCGATCTGCACTTTGACTATCTTGTCCACCGAAGACAGCAGCACCTTCAATACCACTTTCAACGCGATGTTTTCGCAGAACGAGTCGTAGTGATGAACCGGCGGCGGCGGGGCCGGAGCCGGCTCGGGCGCGCGCGGAGCCAGAGCTTTGAAGCTGTCTACATTTTCAATAATAAGATCCATGTCTCTTATTAGTTCATCAAAATCTTTAGACACTGACTTATTCCCTTCGCTGTGCGCAAAAAACAGAACGCCCGTCCTCGGGCTGAAAGCCGATGAGCGACGGGCAGAACGAATTCGGGCCTGGCCTTCAGACGCTGAATGGCCGGGGGAGGGGCATTCTAACCTTGCGGCGGGTCGGCAACAAGATGGGGCCGTGCGAATGCGCGGCCCTTTGAATCACGGGTGCAGGAGGGCGATTAACTAACTTTTCAGCTTGGCGGTGATTTTCGCCACGTGCTCGCCCTGATAGCGGGCAATGGTCAGCTCTTCGTTGCTCGGCTGTCGCGAACCGTCGGCGCCGGCGATGGTGGTCGCGCCATAGGGGGTGCCCCCGCGCACCTGCGAAACGTCAAACAGCTCCGGCGTCGCATAGCCGATCGGCACGATGATGAAGCCGTGGTGCGCCAGCGTGGTCCAGGTCGAACTGATGGTTTGCTCCTGGCCGCCGCCGGTGCCGGTGGAGGAGAAGACGCTGCCCACCTTGCCGTACAGCGCGCCGGAAGCCCACAGGCCGCCGGTCTGATCGAGGAAGGTGCGCATCTGTCCGGCCATGTTGCCGAAGCGGGTTGGCGTACCGAAGATAATGCCATCATAGTCCGCCAGCTCTTGCGGGGTGGCGACCGGCGCCTGCTGGTGTTGTTTGCCCCCGGCCTTGGCGAAGGCTTCCGGCGTCATGGTTTCCGGCACGCGTTTGACCGTTACGTCCACGTTATCGACCCGATTCGCCCCTTCGGCCACCGCCTGCGCCAGGCGTTCGATGTGGCCGTACATTGAGTAATAAAGCACCAACAGTTTCGTCATGTTTCGTACTCCCGCTCAGATGATTAACAAAAACCCCTGATAAGCATAGAAGCGAATGACGAACTTGGCGTCGTGGCGTTACCTGATGCCGGCGATCGCCAACAGGGCGCCAAAGACAATCAGCAGCCCGCCAAAGGTGCGATCGATGCCGCGGCGCAAACGCAAAAAGCGCGCATTGACGCCCGGCGCGGAAAACAGCAGCGCGACGGCGGCGAACCAGAATACATGGACGGCGGCGATAAAGAGGCCATAGCCGATCTGTACGCCGAGCGCGGTGTGGGGAGAGACCACCTGCATGAACAGACTGACGATGAAGATGGTGGTTTTCGGGTTTAACGCGTTGGTGAGAAAGCCGGTTTTCAGGGCGGCGAGATCGCTGATGGCGGCCGGCGTCGTGGTGGGCGCGGCGTCGTGATGGGTTGCGTTGCGCAGCAGCGTAAAGCCAAGGTAGATCAGGTAGGCGGCGCCGATGCCTTTGAGCAGGTTAAACAACCAGGGCGACTGTTGGATCAACACGCCGACGCCAATCAGCGTATAGCTGACATGGATCAGTACGCCGGCGCCAATGCCGCAGGCGGTGAAGATGCCGGCGCGGCGGGAGAGCAGCAGGCTGTTGCGCGAGACCATGGCGAAATCCGGCCCGGGGCTGATTACAGCGAGTAAAGTAATGGTGACGACAGCGATGAGTTCAGTCATAGTTATCCTTGCGATGTTTATCAATAGAGTGACTGATTTATAAGAGTAATTTTTCTCGGTGACAAACGATGAATAGTGACGATATCGGTGAGAAAAACTCACGCAATAGAGCCAGGCCATTGCCGTTGGGCGGGCTGCGCTGTTTCGAGGCCGCCGCGCGGCTGGAAAGTTTCACCCAGGCGGCGCAGGGGCTGAATTTGACGCATGGCGCCATCAGCCGGGCGGTGAGGGCGCTGGAAGAGGAATTGGGCGTGGCGTTGTTTGAGCGCCGCCATAGGCGGGTACTGCTCACGGCGGCGGGCCGCAAGCTGTTTCAGGCGACACAGCAGGCCTTCGGCATTCTGGACCATACCGCGCTGGAGCTGCGCCAGCAGGCGCTCAATGCGCCGCTGGTCTTGTCCTGTGAACCGACCTTATTGATGCGTTGGCTGATCCCGCGTTTGCCGGCTTTTCAGCGGGCGCACCCGGACATCAACTTACAGCTGGTGGCGGGCGGCGGTCCGTTTTCGTTCCATGACGGCATCACGGCGGCGATCCGGCGCAATGACTTCGATTGGGGAAAGCAGGCGCATAGCCTGGCGCTGTTCAATGAAAAGGTCGGGCCGGTGTGCCAACCCGAGGCGCTGACGAGGCTGACGGCCTCTGTGGACGGACGGCGGCTTTTGCTGCCGGGCGCCAAACTGCTGCATGCCGCGACCCGGCCGGATGCCTGGCGGCACTGGGCGCATCAGCAGGGGGGGACATTGGCGGGGCATCCGGAACAGCGCTTTGACCATTTCTATTTCAGCCTGCAGGCCGCGGTAGCCGGCCTTGGTATCGCAATCGGCCCATGGCTGCAGGTGCGAGACGATCTGGCCGCCGGCTTGTTGAGCGCGCCGTTCGGTTTTACGCCCGACGGCAGCGGCTATTACCTGCTGTCGCTGCAGCCTATCGTGCCGGGCAGCGCGTTGGCCCGGCTGGCCGAGTGGCTAACGCTCACGGCAGGCGCCTGAGTTTTTGCGCCAGCCGCTGTTCCTGCCAGCGGCTGAAGACGTTGCGCAGCAGCAGGGTACGTACCGCCCGCATGATCAGCGCGAGGCTCATGCCGCCGATCGCCCATAGCGCCCAGAGATAGTGCGGGTGGGTAAAGACGTTGACAGCGAGCAATATCGCGCCGATGACGGCGAAACGCACCGCCATGCTCAGCAGCTTGCCCTCTGCCGCAACCTGGCGACGAAGGCGCTGCGCCTCAGGCGTCTCCTCCTGCGGTGTCTGCGGCGGCGCGTTGAGATCGCTGACCTGCACGCCCAGCGCGGCGGCGATCGCGGTCAAGGTTTCCAGGCTGGCCTGTTCGCCGTTTTCAATCCGCTGTACGGTGCGGGTACTGAGGCCGGCGATGGCCGCCAACTGCTCCTGCGACCAGCCTTTTTCCAGGCGTAATGGTCTGATGCGGTACTTTTGCATGGTGCACTCCCGAGTTCGCTGTCACTGTCATCCAGTGTAGGTGGCGCGGGGTAGCGGCGCCACGACAGCGGCACGACAGCGACACGACATCCGCCGCCGGCGCGGGCCGGCGGGCAGTCAGAAGGCGACGTTGCGGATAAAGCGCAGCGGGAGATCGCCGTGGTTGGCGTAAGCGTAGCGCTGATCGCTGTTGAAGGTTTGCGTGGCGCCGGCGCTGAGCGTCAGCGTGCCTTGTTCCAGTTCCAGCGTCAGGGTGCCGGCAATCACGTAGATCATTTCGCTCCAGCCTTCGGCGTCCGGCGCCGAGTCGTAGCGCTCGCCTGGCATCAGCGTCCATTCCCACAGCTCGGCCCGTTGGCGCGCCGGCACGCTGGCGGCAAACAGCGCCTGGCTGCCCGGCTGTGCGCCTTGCCAGGCCAACTCGCCTACCAGATGGCTGCCGCGAGCCTCTGGCGCCTGAATCAGATCGGTGAACGAAATCGCCAGGGCGGCGGCGATCTTGTCGAGCACCGCCAGACTGACGTTGCGATCGCCGGCCTCGATGCCCGCCAGCATGCGGCGGCTGACGCCGGAAAGTTCGGCCAGCGCCATCTGGCTCAGGCCCGCCTGTTGGCGGTAGCCGCGCAGATTGCTGCTCAGGTACTGCAGCACTTTGGGGGGATCGGTTTTCGCGTTATGCGCCGTATTGCTCATCGCCGGACTTTATCTCATACTGGCAGGATCTGTGCATTATATTGCACTCAGCAGGAAGGGCAAGCCGGTGTCAGTAGCAAAAAAATCCTTTATTTCCGCCGTGGTTCCGCAAATCAGGTTGCCGGAAGCGGTGTTGATTTTCATCACCATGATCTGGGGCGGCACCTTTTTGGCCGTGCATCACGCGATGCAAGTCAGCGGGCCGTTCTTTTTCGTCGGTCTGCGTTTCGCCACCGCCACGCTGGCGTTGACGCTGTTTTCGCTGCGCGTGCTGCGCGGCCTGACCCTGTATGAACTGAAGGCGGGCGTACTTATCGGGCTGGCGATCATGTTCGGCTACAGCATGCAAACCGTCGGTCTGCAGACGATTACCAGCAGCCAATCGGCGTTCATCACCGCCATGTACGTGCCGATCGTGCCGCTGTTGCAATGGCTGGTGCTGGGGCGGTTCCCCGGCATCATGTCGTGGATCGGTATTCTGCTGGCCTTTACCGGTCTGATGCTGCTGGCGGCGCCGAGCAGCACGGACATGTCGCTGAGCCTCGGCGAAATTCTGACGCTGGCCGGCACGCTGGGCATGGCGGCAGAGATCATTCTGATCGGCGCCTTCGCCGGCAAGGTGAATATCCGCCGGGTGACCATTGTGCAGCTGGCGACCGCCTCGCTGGCCTCATTTTTGATGATGGTGCCGACCGGCGAATCGCCGCCGCCGTATTCGGATTACCTGCTGTACAGCGCCATTGGGCTGGGGCTGGCCAGCGCGTTGATTCAGCTGACCATGAACTGGGCGCAGCGCAGCGTTTCACCCACGCGTGCTACGGTGATCTACGCCGGCGAACCGGTCTGGGCGGGCATCGTCGGGCGGCTCGCCGGTGAGCGTTTGCCGGGCGTCGCGTTGTTGGGGGGCGCGTTGATTGTGATCGGGGTGGTGGTCAGCGAGCTGCGCGTACGGCGCAAGGGGAAAGCGGCGGTGGCGACGGAAGCGGATTAGCGCAGAGGCAAAAAAGAGCAAAGGGGCGGAGATATCCGCCCCTTTTTGCATCACGCGGTTTTCTTCTTGCGCAGGAACACGTAAGACAGGCCGAGCAGGATGAACCACAGCGGGGTGACGATCAGCGCCTGACGGGTGTCTTCGCGCAGCGACAACAGCACCAACACGAACACGAAGAACGCCATGCACACCCAGCACATCAGTTTGCCGGCCGGCATTTTGTAGATCGATTTCTGGTGCAGCGCCGGGCGCCGTTTGCGGTAGACCAGATACGAACACAGGATGATGGTCCAGACGAACATGAACAGAATCGCCGACACGGTGGTCACCAGGGTGAAGACCGTCATCACGTTCGGGATCAGGTAAATCAGCACCACGCCGCCCAGCAGGCAGATGCAGGAGAAGGTGAGGCCGTTGGCCGGCACCGCGCGCTTGGACAGGTTGGCGAACGATTTCGGCGCGTCGCCTTCCTGCGCCAGCCCGAACAGCATGCGGCTGGTGGAGAACACCCCGCTGTTGGCGGAGGAGGCGGCGGAGGTCAGTACCACGAAGTTGATCACGCTGGCCGCGGCCGGCAGGCCAATCAGCACGAACAATTCAACGAACGGGCTCTTGTCCGGCACCACGGAGCTCCACGGCGTCACCGACATGATGACGATCAGGGCGAACACGTAGAACATGATGATGCGGATCGGAATCGAGTTGATGGCGCGTGGCAGTGACTTCTCCGGATCCTTGGTTTCCGCCGCGGTGGTGCCCACCAGTTCAATGCCGACGAAGGCGAATACCGCGATCTGGAAGCCGGCGAAGAAACCGCTGATGCCTTTCGGGAACATGCCGCCGTCATTCCACAGATGGGTGAACGAGGCTACGGTACCGGTCGGCGACTGGAACTGCATGGCGATCATCACCAACCCGGCGACGATCAGCCCGACGATGGCGACGATTTTGATCATCGCAAACCAAAACTCCATTTCGCCGAACATCTTCACCGTCGCCAGATTAAGGCCGAGCAGCAACAGCACGCACAGCAGCGAAGCGATCCACTGCGACAGTTCAGGGAACCAGAACTGGGCGTAGGCGGTGATCGCCACGACGTCGGCGATGCCGGTGACCACCCAGCAGAACCAGTAGGTCCAGCCGGTGAAGAAGCCGGCCCACGGGCCGAGCAGATCCGCGGCGAAATCGCTGAACGATTTGTATTCCAGGTTGGACAGCAGCAGCTCGCCCATGGCGCGCATCACGAAGAACAGCATAAAGCCGATGATCATGTACACGAAGATGATCGAAGGGCCTGCCAGGCTGATGGTTTTACCGGAACCCATAAACAGACCGGTGCCGATGGCGCCGCCGATGGCGATCAGTTGAATATGTCGGTTAGTGAGGTTTCGCCGTAGATGATCTTCTGAGGCGGGCGTCGCGTCAGTCGCTATTTTAGAGTGATCTACCATCTGATGATGTCCTGTTTTACCTGTCATTAGTGAAGTCGTGAGCTCTGAAGTGGCTCTTTTTTATACATTTATCCGGTTGGTCCGGCTTTAGTAAGGTAGTGCAATAACGCCACCTTTGTGCAACATGTTTACAACATTTATACGCGGGATAAAAGTCGATCAATCTTTACACGAGAGGAGGCAAATCGGACGTTCAGGGAGCGGAAGATTACTCTTCAAACGGTGGGATTAACAGACCTTATGCGGCTTATCTCGTTGATTAAACAAAGGGTTGTAAAATTCGCATGAGAAAAAGTAATGGGTGTAAGCGTTCGACAGCGAGGCTGACAAGAAGGGCGATTTATCTCGTTGGGCCGTTAGCTCAGGCGGATGAGCCGTTGACGCCTAATCAACGAGACAGAGGTTCGCCCCCTGTACGGCCCGCCAACCAAATCAGCGTGTTACGCTCAGACATTTCTTTGATCGTGCCCTCATGGCGCCGTTTTAAGCGCGTATTCTGCAAAAAAATTCGCATTTTTCGACTGATGTTCAGAAAGGTGATCTGGCGCAAACTGCGATGTTGCACCGTACTTTATACGGCAAGGGAGGCTGTGCGCTGGCGCAACGTCGGCGCAGGGATGGGGCATTTGCCCAAGAATCTTTCAGGTCAAGAAACGGGGAACACATGCGCGGCCGACATCAAGAGCAGTGCCCAAACGGCGGCTGAGAGTGCGGCGGTGGCATAGACGTGCCTCGCCGGCAGTTGCAGCATGCCGGCCATCAGCGGCACGGTGTAACGCATCACCGCCAGAAAACGCGAGGCGAACAGCAGCGGCAGCCCGCGCTTTTGCAAGGAACGTTGCGCTTTGCGCAGTGGGGCGTGAAAGCGTGCCGGCAGCCGGCGGCCAAGATCGCGACGGCAGAGCAGTGCGCCGCAGTGGAAAGACAGGATTGAGCCCAACGCCGCGCCAAGGGCGATGGCCGCCCAAACCGCGCCGATCGGCAGCGCATGTTTGCCCGCAAGGATGCCCATCAGCAGCGTCACCGAGGCAGGCGGCAGGACGGAGGACACCACGATCACGGATTTTCCCAGCGCGAACAGGAAAATCAGCAGCAGCAACATCTCCGGTTCCGGGCTGTATTTGGCGATAATGTGCGTCAATTCATCCATTTAACACCTGTGGGCGAGAGGGCTGACTGTCAGTGTCCCATCCGCAGGTTCAATAATGGCTAAATAACGCGTCGCTATCCGGTTATCTCTGCGTCTTGCTTGCGTGCCTCAGCATGCCGATGTCTGAGCGCCCCTAGCAGCACGGCGCACAGCAGCGAAAAGGCGGCCAGCACCAGCGGCCCGGCATGCGGGCTGTGAAAACGCTGTTCCGCCTCAGTGCGGATCAGCGGGGCTAAAAAGCTGAATGCGGCGCCGAGCGTGGTGCAAAAACCGATGCCGGCCGCCAGCGCCGGACCGGTGAGCAACTGAGCGGGAAACGTCCAGAAAATGGGTTGTACCGCCAGAAAACTGACTGCGCAACAGCTCAGGGCGACGATAGCGAGCAACGGGCCGGCATAGGAAGAGACGACCAACCCCAGCGCTGCCGCGACCATGCAGCCAACGGCGATCGGCAATCTTCTGGCGGTTTTTCTGTCGGCATAGCGCGGCAGGAAATAGACGCCAAGCGCGGAGCATGCCCAGGGAATGGCGGCCACCAACGAGGCCTTGAAGCCGAGATGGGTGCCCATCAGCGAGGCGATCTGCGACGGCAGAAAAAACATCAGGCCGTATACGCCGATTTGCAGGGTGCCGTAGATCAACGCCAGATGCCAAACTTTGCCGCTTCTCATCGCCGCTTTAACGCTGTTGGTTTCGGTACGCTGCTGTTCAGCGGCCAGCTGTGTGACCAGCGCATTACGTTCTTCCTCGGTCAGAAAGCGGGCCTGCCCTGGGCTATCGTCGAGATAGAAAAAGGCGAAGACGCCGAGGACGACGGCCGGCAACCCTTCCAGCACGAACATCCAGAACCAGCCGGGCTTGCCCAACACGCCGTGCATCTCCAGCAATGCCCCCGACAGCGGTGAGCCGAGCGTCAGGGCCGCCGGTACGCCAAGCACGAAAATGCCAATGACCGAGGCGCGCACCTTATTGGGAAAGTAGATCGACGCCAGCAGCAGGATGCCGGGGTAAAAGCCAGCTTCGGCGATCCCCAGCAGAAAGCGCAGGACAATAAATTGCTGCTCGTTGGCCACCAGCCCGGTACAGGCCGACAATGCCCCCCACAGCGCGGTGGTGGCGCTGAGCCAGCGTTTGGCGCCCCAGCGATTCATCAACAGGTTGGCCGGAATGCCGAACAGCGCATAGGCGGCAAAGAATATCCCCGCGCCCAGCGCAAAGGCGGATTGCGACAGCGCGATATCGATGGCCATCGCGTCTTTGGCAAAGCCGACGTTGACCCTGTCGATAAACGCAATGAAGTACATGGCGAACATCAATGGTACCAGTCTGCGCCAGGTTTTGCGGATGGCGGCGTTGAGCGCTGGAGCGGCATAGGTGGCGTGATTCACTGGCGTAACCTCTTTTCTGAGAATGATAAACGTCGGTCATAAGGACCGTCCTGGCGCCGTGGCCCATCATGCGGCGATGACATGGCTTTTCTGCGTGAGCCTTAAAGGTCTAAAGGACTAATGGTCAGGCCTTTGGGGGCGAAAAAAACGCCACGTATTGCGTCGGCATATCGGTACAGATATCACCATGGTGAATGGTGTGTTGCTTTTTTGTTAATTTAAAGTTCACACAGGGCCAGGAGGCGTTCAAGCGCTTTGATCGAGATCTGTGTGCGCTATCACCGAATTGGGAACCCGATGACAGACACGGGAGAGTGGCGCTTTCATCTCGCGAGGGAGGGCGATAAGGTGAAGCGCGGCACAACAGAACGCAGGAGCGCAACATGCTGAAGGTCATTGCTGAAGATTTCATTCACCCGGAACACATTGACACCGTTATGCCGTGGTATCGCGAGCTGGTGGAGAAAACCCGGCAGGAGCCGCTGTGCATCAGTTATGAACTGTGCATTGACCAGCAGGATCCCGGGCACTTTATTTTTATCGAAAGCTGGCCGGATCGCGCGGCTCTCGAAGTGCATTGCCAGACCGAGCATTTCACCCGGCTGGTGCCGCAGATCAATCAGTATCAGCGCAAGCCTTGCACCTTCCTGTTTATGCAGGCGTTCCCTGAAACAGGCGATAAATAGGCGAAAAAATCCCCGCAGGGGGCGGGGTCAATGGCTTCTCAACACTATCTTGTTGTGATTAAAAAATAGGCTGATAATGATTTTCATTCTCTAGGAATGCTCTTAAATTAATCAATCTGGTGAATGATTCGCCGTCTGCTTTTCGCTGGCGGTTTTAATGGCGCGCAGCATGCGGCGTCTTATCAACCCACTCACCAGGCGAATCGCATACCAGTAGGGAGTAAACCGCCGCCGGCTGGCGCTGTCGGGGCAGAAGATGCGCGTTTCCGTTACCAGGCGGCAGCGCCCGCCCTCCAGCGGGCTCGCGGCATACCCCAGCGCCAGTTTGGCGACGCCGGGCTGAGCGAAGGCCTGAAAGTCCGCCCCGTCAGCGACCTTCACCAAACCGTATTCGGCCTGCCAAAACCGGCCGATCAGGCCATAGACCAACGCGGTTTCATCCTGCTCAAGCAGGCAAAAGTTATGCAGGCCAAACGGCGGAGGACGAGGCTTATCGCGTGGCATCAGCCGCGCGGGCAATTCGCGCAGCGCTATCATGCTGCGGAAAAAACGATCGCGCTTGGGATCGTAAGCGGCCACGGCGTCCAGCACCCGCGATTGCGGCGCGGTGATGACGATCGTATGCCGCTCAGAGAACTGGTATTGCCCAAGATATTTATTCAACAGCGTCATGTTGTTCATGCTCCCGCCATTCACTTTGCAGCAGGGCGAAACCGAATTCGTCGCCCCATGCGCCTTTGAAAAACACGTTTTGCCGCCAACAGGCCTCACGGCGAAAGCCCAGCTTACTGAACAACGCGGCGGCGCGAAGATTACGCGCGTCCACCACGGCGGTAATGCGGTGTTTCGCCAGCGGCCCGAACAGCAGGGCGATGACGGCGCTTAGCGCCTCGCGCGCCTGTCCTTGCCGCTGATGAACCGGATCGAAGGTCACGCCCAGTTCAGCCTGACGCCCTTCATCGAAAAAATGCACCGCGACATCGCCCAGCAACGCGCCGTCCTCGCGGCGCTCGACCGCCAGTTGAAACCAGCTGTCGTCACGGTTGAATTCGAGCCGCCGTTGCTGTGCGAAAAAGGCCTGTGCCTCGGAGGCGCTGTAGTCGCTCCAGCTTTGGTAGCGCGCCACGTCAGGATGGTTGCGGTAGGCGGTAAAGTGGGGCAGATCGTCGGCGGTGAACGGGCGCAAGATCAGTCTGGGGGTCAGCAGAGGCAAGTGGCGCATTATTTTTCCTTATCAGCGCATGAGGGCTACCGGCAGTGTAGCCCAGCGCCGAGAGGCGGTCTGCGTAAAATGAGCTGTGGCGGGGAGGCGTAGCGGGAAATGCCGGCTCAGGCAAGCCGGCAAGCAATAAGGGGGTTAACGACGAGCGGCCGCCTGACGCAGGCGTTCGACCGGCGCCTGCTGAAAATCGAACGATGGCGCCTCGCGCTGCGTCAGCCCCTGGCGCACGATGGCCTTCACGGCCAGGCTGGCGGCGAGATCCTTCCCGGCGATCTGCTCGGCGATGCGCAGCGCTTCTTCCCGAGCCGAGCCCTCGCTGATGCGGGAAATGGCGCCGTGTGACAGGGCCTCCCGCGCACCGACGGTTCTGCCGGTCAGCAGCCAGTCGAGGGCGACATAGGGAGAAACTCGCGCCGGCAAGCGCGCGCATCCGCCTTGCGCGGCGACCAAGCCGAGCCCGGTTTCGGGGAAGCTGAAGCGCGCGTTCTGGCCGGCGACGATCAGATCACAAGCCAGGGCGAGCTCAAAGCCGCCCCCGTAAGCGATGCCGTCAACGGCGGCGATGATCACCTTGGCGATCTGCGCATGGATCAGTCCCCCGAATCCCTCCGGCGTGACGATGGGCAGTTCGCCCTGTCGGAATGCGGTGACATCCATGCCGGCGGAAAATACCGCCGGCTGACCGGTCAGGACGATCGCGCGTATCGTATCGTCATTATCCGCCTGCCGCAGGTAACTGCGGATCAATTCGGCCATCTGCAGGTTGATGGCGTTCTTTTTCTCCGGCCGATTGAGGGTGATGACCGCAACCTGCGCGCCGTGGCGCTCATAAAGCACCGGGAGGGCTTCACTCATTGTTGGTCTCTCCCCGGAAAAACAGCAGCGTCAGTAGCAGGGCGATGGCGCCGAGCGGCAGCGAAAACAGTGGCAAATAGTGGGCCGGCAACGCATAGAGCGACAGGCCGCCCAGCATGCCGCCGGCCGCGATGCCGGCGTACAGCACCGAGCTGTTGAGCGACACGGTCAGCGCGCCAAAGCGTTTCGACAGCGACAACAGGTGATGCTGGATCGGCACCAGATACATCCAGCCGGTGATGCCCCAGACCAGAAAGATGGCCAGCACCCACCAGGGCGAGGTGACGTAAAAGGCCAGCAGGAACAGGGACAACGTCTGGATCGCCACGGAAAACAACAGCACGAACTTGCTGCCTAGGGCGTCGGTCAGCGCGCCGGAGGCAAAATTGCCGATCACCGCGCCAATGCCGAACACCAGCAGCGCCAAAGGCAGAATGGCTTCCGGGCCGAACTGGGTGTCTTTCAACAGCACGCTGACGTAGCTGTAAACAATGTGCTCCGAGCACACGGCGAAAAAGGTGATCAGCAGCGTGGTCAGCACCGCCTTTTGCCGCAGCGGGGCGAGGCGTTCTTTCAACGAATGTTTGCCTGGCGCCGCAATAGCGCGCAGCGCCAGCGACAGGCCGAGCAGCGCCACCGCCCCCAGCAGGGCGATGAACAGAAAGATGTCGCGCCAGCCGATCAGTTTGGCCAGAAAGGTGCCGAACGGAATGCCGAGCGCGATGGCCAGCGTCATGCCGCCATAGACGATGGAAATAGCCAGGCCGCGGCGTTTTTCCGCCACCAGCCCCACTGCGGCGGCGGCGGCCTGCGGGGTGTAACAGGCCGCGCCCAATGCCGCCAGCACTCGGCCGAACGATATCTGCAGATAGCTGGTGGCCCAGGCGCAGGCCAGGTTGCCGGCGATGAACAGCACCAGCGCCAACTGCAGGATGTGCTTGCGGTTGACGTTGCCCAGCAGCCAGGCGGTCAGAGGCGCAAACAGCATGTAGGCCAGCGCGAATACCGATATCAACTGCCCCGCTTGCGCGGGGCTGACGGCAAATGTCGCGGAAATGTCGCTGAGCACGCCGGCGACGATAAAGGCGTCGGTGCCGATGGCGAAGGTGCCGGTCGCCATCAGACACAGCGTGACCAGATGGCCGTTATAATCCGCTAACTTCATCCCGCCCTCCGCAGATCGTTTACCGCCCAGACCCGGCTCAACGCCGCCAGGAAGGTCTCCACGTCGGCATGGGAATGCGCCGAGGTCGGCGTCACCCGCAGCCGCTCGCTGCCTGCAGGCACCGTCGGGGCATTGACCGGTTGCACGTAAATGTCGTGCTCATCGAGCAGCACTTTGCTGATGTGTTTGTTGCGATGGGGATCGCCGACCAGCAGCGGCAGGATATGGCTGTCTGCCGACACCAGCGGGATGCCGGCGGCGCGCAGACCGGTCTTCAGGTGATCGACGATCGCCAGCAGGTGCTTGCGTTGGGTGTCGTGCTCGAGGTTGTATTTAAAGCTGGCCAACGCGGCGGCCACCACCGGCGCCGGCGACGAGGTGCTGAAGACGAATGCCGGCGCCCAGCTGCGCACGGCTTCCACCACCGAACGGGGCGCGGCGATATAGCCGCCCGCCGCACCGTAAGACTTGCCGAACCCGCCCTGGATAATGGTGATTTTATCCAACAGGCCCAGCTGTTCGGCATAGCCCAGCCCCCGTTCGCCATACACGCCGGCCGAATGAATTTCGTCGAGATAGGTCAGCGCCTGATACTGTTCTGCCAGCGCCACAATCTGCGCCAGAGGAGCAAAGTCACCGTCCATGGAATACAGCGACTCAAAGGCGATCAGCTTTGGCCGCGCCGGATCGGCGGCCTGCAGCAGCTCGGCGAGGTGCGCCACGTCGTTATGGCGGAAGATTTTTTTCTCCGCCTTGCTGTAGCGAATCCCGTAAATCATCGAGGCGTGATTCAGTTCGTCAGAGAACACGATCAGATCGGGAATGGCGTCGCACAGGGTGGACAAGGTGGCGTCGTTGGCGCCGAAGCCGGTGGTGAACAGCAGCGCCGACTCTTTGCCGTAGGCGCTGGCCAGCAGCGTTTCCAGTTCAGTGTGATAGACCGAGGTGCCGGAAATGCTGCGGGCGCCGCAGGTGCCTAACCCGACTCGGTTAACCGCGTCGGTGGTGGCCAGCAGCACTTTGGGGTGGTGGCTCATGGCCAGATAGTCGTTTGAGCACCAGACGTTGAGACGGCGCTCGCCTTGTTGCCCGTGGCTGGTGGCCCAGGGTTTGTCCTGTACGCCGCGTTCAAGGTTGAGGAACTCGCGAAAACGCCCCTGCTTTTTGGTTTCCGCCAACTTTTCTTCAAGAATGTTCAGTACGCTCATAGCATGTTCCTTGTGTTAAACGGCTTTAAGGTTTAATGACAGGCCCTGACCGACGCCGACGCACATTGTGACCAATGCGTTGCCGGCCTGCCGATCGCGTAATTCCAGCGCCGCCGACAGCACCAGGCGCGCGCCGGACATTCCCAGCGGATGGCCGAGCGCGATGGCGCCGCCGTTTGGGTTGACGCGCGCGTCGCCGGCGTCGATGCGCCAGTGTTTCAGCGCCGCCAGAACCTGCGCGGCGAAGGCTTCGTTAATCTCGATGATGTCGAAGTCGTTCAAGGTGAACCCGCCGCGCTGCAGTAAGCGCTCGGTGGAGGCGATCGGCCCCAGCCCCATCAGCGCCGGCGCGACGCCGGCGGCCGCGCTGTCGCCGATCTCCGCCAGCGGTTGCCAGCCCTGGCGTTTCACGTAGCGTCCGGAGGCCAGCAGCAGCGCGGCGGCGCCGTCATTGATGCCGGAAGCGTTGCCGGCGGTGACCGAACCGCCGGCGGCGAAAGCCGGTTTCAGCGCCTGCAACTGCTGCAGCGTGCTGAGCCGGGGGAATTCGTCCTGTGCGAATATACGGGTGGTTTTACGATCCGCCGGCACATCCACGGGCGTGATTTCCCGCGCCAATCGACCACTGTCGATCGCCCGGCGGGCTTTTTGCTGCGAGCCCAACGCGAACAGATCCTGTTCCTCGCGTGAGATACCCTGCTGTTGGGCCACGTTTTCCGCCGTGATGCCCAGCGGATCGCTGCCGTAGCGTTCCGCCAGGCGTGGGTTGACAAAGCGCCATCCCAGCGTGGTGTCGTACAGCTTTACCCCCTTGTCGAACGGCGTTTCGCCCTTGCTCAGCACATAGGGCGCGCGGCTCATGCTTTCCACGCCGCCGGCCAGAATCAGTTCGCTGAGGCCGCTGCGGATTTTCGCCGCGGCGTAGATCACCGCATCCAACCCGGAGGCGCAAAGGCGGTTGAGGGTGATGGCCGGCACCGACTGATCCAACCCGGAAAGCAGCGTCGCCATGCGGGCGACGTTGCGGTTGTCTTCGCCGGACTGGTTGGCGCAGCCCAGCACCACTTCATCCAGATCCTGCTGCGCCGCCGGATGGCGCTGAAGCAGGCTGCGAATAATCGTCGCCGCCATATCATCGGGGCGGGTATGCGCCAGGCTGCCGCCATAGGCGCCGATCGCCGTGCGCGTGCCGTCGATCAGATAAACACCGTCATCTTTAATGCTCATCATGGATCCTTAAGGCGTGGTGGTCAGCGCCGGTTGGGCGGCGTGCAGAAGGGTGTAATGCGGCGCATAGCGCGCCGCGTGCAGCAATTGCGCCAGGTTGCTCAGCGTCGTCCTGACATTTTCCTCCCCGAGGCGAGTGAGCCAGCCGAAAATACCGTCGGCGTAGTTCACGCCGGCGACGGCGGCGACATCAATGTCTTCCCGGCTGCAGACGCCGCTTTCCACCATGATCACCGACTCGTTGATCAGGCTGCTGAGCACGCGGGCGACGATCAAGGCCGGGGAATCCTTGATAAATTCCACCTGCGGGATCGCGGTGTGCAGCAGGCGTAAAAACAGCGCCTTATTGGCCGCAGAGGCATGGCGGCTATGTGCCGCCACCAGGTACGCCGTATCGCCGTAGTTCAGGGCGACATCGACGACAAAGGCGTCCGCCGCGGTCTGTTCGGCAAGCTGGTTTGCCGTGCGGCCATCGGTAACGCTGACGGTGAAAGCGTCATTGACCTGAATGGCGGCGCCCAGGTCCGGTAATGTCGGCCGTTGTTCCACGCGCAGCCGCGGCCATTGCAGGGCGGCCCGCTGCTGTAGCAGGGTAAAGAGAGGATGTTCACCGTAAATGCGTAGCGTCTCGACCTCCGCATCGACGGCGGCCGCAAGCGGCGGGGGAGATTCTTCGGTGGAAAAATAGGAGCGGCCGTTCTTTTTGCCCAACAGACCGGCATCGACCAGCGAGCGCTGCAGATGGCCCGGGGTATAGCGCGGATCGTACTGCATGTCCTGCCAAATTTGCCGGCTGACCTGATAGTTGATGTCCTGACCGATAAAATCGGTCAGCTCGAGCGGCCCCATGCGAAAGTGTCCGCCGGCTTTGAGGGCGCGGTCGATCTGCGGCGCACGCGCCACGTGTTCTTCCAACAGGCGGAACCCTTCCAGATAGTAGGGGCGGGCCATACGGTTGACGATAAATCCCGGCGTGGCCTGACAGACGACATCGCGTTTCCCCAACGCCGCCACCAGTTGACGGCAACGTGCGGTGGTGACCTGTGCGGTAAAATAGGCCGGAATGATTTCAATCAGCTTCATCAGCGGCGCGGGGTTGAAAAAGTGCAAACCGATAAAGCGTTCGCTGTGCGTCACCGCCGTCGCCAGCTTATTAAGCGACAGTGAGGAGGTATTGGTGGCGATCAGCGTGTCGGACTTGACCGTCGCGGCGATGGCCGCCAGCACCTCGAGTTTGGCTTGCTCATGCTCTGCGATGGTTTCGATCACCAGATCGCTGTCGGCGATGGCCCCAAATTCCGCGGAGAACGTCAGATTAGCCAGCACCGCGTCTTTGTCCTGCAGCGCGAGCTTGCCCTGTTCCACCTTTTTGTTCAGGTCTTGCACGATAGCGTCGCGAGCTTGATTGAGGGTATTGCCGTTGCGATTATAAAGCACCGTACGAATGCTTTTTTGCGCCAAAAGATAAGCGATGCCTCTGCCCATCGTTCCCGCGCCGATAATCGCAGCCGATTGAATTGCCGCATTACTTTCTGCCATAGAAAATCCCCGTCACTGTATGCCATGCGAAATTCGCAAATGCTTATTATCTCTTTGGATTTACGGCGGCACCGGGTGCCTGTGAGGAAAGTAATTGGCGGTGTCTTGGCTGTCTAACGGTAGAAATGACAGGTTTACCTGCAGACGGGGTTATGCTATTCGCGTAGTTTTGCGGCTCAGCCCAATAAAAAGGCTTATTCTGAGGGAAATAAACCGGGGAATAGCTTTTTTCGTTATAGCGTTCGTATTTTTTATTATATGAAACGGCTATTGGCGCCGGGCGGCGATATCCTATAGTGAGTCTGACCTATCGATAAATCGACATCGCTATTTGGAGAACCTGCGTTATGGATACCCGCACTCAACGGCTCATGGCGGAGGTGATTGGCAGTTTGACCGATCGCGAACGTTTTCTGACCCAACTGGGGCGCTGCGTCGAGGCGCTGGGTTTTGATTATTTCTCCTACATCGTTTTTTCCTGTTATCCGGCGAGCCGGCCAAAAATGCGGGTTGAAGGAACGTTTCCGGCGCGCTATCTCGAGGATTATCGGCGGCAGCGGGCGTATTTGCAGGATCCTGTCATCGAGCGAGCCCACCATTCCACGCTGCAATTC
Source organism: Serratia ureilytica (assembly GCF_017309605.1). NCBI lineage: Bacteria > Pseudomonadati > Pseudomonadota > Gammaproteobacteria > Enterobacterales > Yersiniaceae > Serratia > Serratia ureilytica. The sequence goes on along the minus strand of NZ_CP071320.1, from coordinate 3,147,795 downwards.
CAGTGGGACGAAAGTTTTTATCACGAGCGGCCGGCGCTTTGGCAGCGCATGTCGCAGTTTGGTCTGCACACCGGGTGGTCGCAATCGGTCAAGGATTGCTATGGTCGCCTGGGGATCCTGACTTTTGCCGGCAAGGCGCTGCCGCAGCAAACGCCGCAGGCCGGCGCGGTGAATGAACTCTTTTTCCTTTGGCTGGCGCAAACCGCCCACAAAACGCTGCGTGAAGCGTTGATATCGGTGAACGACGAAGCGATAAAAGATGTACTGACGCTGCGCGAGAAAGATATCTTGCGCTGGTGCAGCGAAGGCAAAACGGCGGAAGAGATCGCGCTGCTGATGGGGGTGAGTGAACGTACGATCAATTTTCATATCGGTAACTCGATTAAAAAACTTTCGGTCGCCAATAAGACCGCAGCCACCGCCAAAGCCGTTTATTTACAGCTGATTTAATTGCGAGAAATAAATAATTAATCGCCTATCAGTTAGCGGCGCGATGTTTATATTTTGTTAAATTAAGCATTGTCCTTATCAGTATTTACCTCCGATCACAAAAGCGTGATAAAGCGGTTCACCGCGCCCGTGCGCGGCAGTACTCTGTAGGCACCCGGTTTACATAGAAAGGATGTGATATGTACAAGACTATTTTAGTGCCGATAGATATTGAAGAGGATCTGTTGACCGAGCATGCGCTGAAGCATGTGGAATATTTGGCGAAGATGTCCGGCGCTAAAGTGCATTTTTTCCATGCGCTGCCGGATGCCTCGGCTTTTGTTACTGCCTATTCGTTCGGTCTCAAGGAGTTTGAGAATCAGGCGGAAGTGAAGGCGGTGGAGAAGCTGAAGAAAATCATGTCGGAAATCGATCTGCCGTTAGATCGCCTCAATTACACCGTCAGCTTTGGCTCTGCGCGCGATCAGGCGCTGGAACTGGCGGAAGAGATCGACGCCGATCTGATCATCATCGGTTCGCGTCGCCCGAGCGTGAAAACTTATCTGTTGGGCTCCAACGCCGCCGCCATCGTTCGCCATGCCAATATATCGGTGATGGTGGTTCGATAATCCTCCTTTAAGTCCGCCGTTTTCATGCGCGTCTGCGGTCGCCGGTCGGCCGCAGAACGCAGGCTGCTTTATTGCCATCTCAGCCTGAGCTGCTACGATTTTAGCTGACGTTTTTTATGCCGACCGGGCCAGCGGCCTTGCGCATATTCTTTATTTCAGCCAGAAGAGGGGCAGCCATGCCATTAGAAGTCGATGGGATCATCAGAGGCGATCGAGGCAGTGAACCGAGCCATTGGCAACATACGCCAACCAAACCGCTTGTCACGCTGACCTGGCATCACACCATCCCCTGGAACTGTTTACGTAATGTCTGGAATGGTCTGGTGGCTGGCGAGCACTGGAACGCGCTCGACGAGTTTATGAATCTGATCGGTGTGCCTAACCGCGCCGAGGTGCTCAAACAGATCAAGAATGAAAATCTGCAGGATCGCGATGGGTTACATACCCTGGTGACCTGGCAAGGCTGGAATATCGTCGAGGGGCCGGGTAACGAATATCGCGCGCAGGGTGACGATCCCGGTGAAAATTTCGACGACTGGTCCGGCAAAGGCATGAGCACGAATCAGCAAGCGACGCTGCAGCAGGTCAAAGTGTTGTATCAGGTGATGGCGCCGCTGGGAAGCCGCGCGCTGGACGCCGCCAGACAGGCGCCGAACATTACTGCGGAAGAAGCGAGCGTCTTGCAACGAACGATTAAACAGACCCGCCCAACGTTGCGCGGAAAGGAACCGATCCGGTGGCAAGAGGGCATGTGGCACAAAGTGCAACCTGGTAAAGAGGCGAAACATTTCGCCCAATGGGACAGCAAACCCGTATGGCGCAAGCGCCTGCACAGCGACTTGGCTCAGGCAGGCTAAACTTCGCCCCGCGCCGGATTGGCGGCGCGGGGGCATCAATTCGGCGCTAATCACACAGCGCCGCTATCTCGTCGTACAGCGTCCTGGGGATTTCCACGCCGTATTGTTCGCTGTGGCGTCGTTGCCGATAGCGCCGCTCGCCGGGAATGCGTGCGCCTTGCGCTTGCATGTCGGCAAACATCGCCTCCGCGCTGGCGAAATACCGCTCCTTATCCGCGCCGAGAAAACGCTCGGGATCCAACGCGATGATCAGTTCACCGCCGTAGGGCGATGAACCCGTGCCGTCGTCATAGGCCAGCGACTCTTTGCTGGTCATGTCGCCGATCAGCGGCCCAGCCAACAATTCAACCATGGCCGCCAGCGCCGAGCCTTTATGGCCGCCGAAAGTCAGCATCGCGCCCTCCAACACGCTGGCGGCGTCGGTGGAGGGGTTGCCTGCCTTATCAATGCCCCAGCCTTCCGGCAGCGGGATGCCGGCGCGGCGATGCAATTCGATTTCGCCGCGCGCCGCCGCGCTGGTGGCCATGTCGAACAAAAACGGCGGCCGAGCCGGGCGCGGCCAGCCGAAGGCGATGGGATTGGTGCCGAATAGCGGGCGTGAACCGCCGGCCGGCGTCACCCAGGCGTGGCTGGGCGTGCAGGCTAAGGCCACTAAACCCTGTTCGGTCAGCGGTTCGATGTCGGCCCACAGCGCGGAGAAATGCACGCAGTGGTTGATCGCCAGGGCGGCGATGCCGTTGGCGCGCACCTTATCGATAAAGGCCGGCAGAGCGGTGCGGTAGGCGAGCAGGGAAAAGGCGCCGCCGGCATCGGCGCGCAAGATGGCCGGCGCCTGGTCGAAGAGCCTGGGTTTCGCATCGGCAGAGACTTTGCCCGCCCGTAATGAGCGGACGCAGCCCAACAGCCGGTACAACCCGTGCGAAGCACAGCCGTCGCGCTCGCCCTGAATGACATTTTGCGCCACTGTCTCGGCATGCGCCTGATTGAAGCCGTTGCAGCGCAGTGCGCGTAGCGCCAGTTGATAAGCGTGTTCCAGCGACAAAACGTGCATGGTTGTCATTTCGATGTCCTCCCTGGGTCATTCTTCTTCATCGCCGATAAAATTGGCCTGGGGTAAACAGGTATAGGCGCCCCAGTAGTAAATCGCCAGCGCAATCACCGCCATGGTGAGGGTGTCCCACGGATGAGCAATAGCGCCGATGCCGCCGAAACTGCTGAGGTAGGAAAGCGCGATCGTCAGCGCATAGAAGACGATTAGCCACAGCGAGGACCAAATTTGCTGCCTGAGGCTAACGGCGTGGGTCGGCACCTGATTCTTGAACAGGATGTAGATGAAGAACATCAGTATCTGCAAGCCGAGCAGCCAGGAGACGGTGTCCCAGCCGGACCAGAAGACGATCAGCGCCGAAATGATAAATGACAGCGGGCCGAGCACGCAGAAACCACGCACCCGGAACGGACGCGGCATATCGGGCGCATTGCGCCGCAGCCCGGCGGCGGTGACGGGGGCGATGGCGTAACTCAGCACCAGCGCGGCGGACACCACGCCGATCAGCTTTTCCCACGATGGGAACGGCAGCGTCCAGAAGACCGAGAGGGCGAAGGTGAGCCACAACGCCGGGCGCGGGATACCGGATTTACCATCCACCCGGGTGAACAGTTTGAAGAAGGTGCCGGCGCGCGCCCACCCGTAGATCACGCGAGGCGTAGCGTTCATGTAGATGTTGCCGGTGCCGCTGGGCGAAACGATCGCGTCGCTGACCACCAGAAACGCCAGCCATCCCATGCCGAGCGTGATGGCGATATCGCGGAAAGGCAGGGAAAACTGTTGGCTGATGCCGGCCCAGCCACCGCTCAGCATCTCGCTGGGGATACTGCCGAGAAACGCTATCTGCAGCAGCACATAGATGATGGTGGACAGCACTACCGACAGGATCAGCGCGATGGGAATGGTGCGCTGCGGTTTTTGCACCTCGCTGGCGACCGAAATGATCGGCGTCAGGCCGAGGTAGGCGAAGATGATGCCGCCGGCGGAAATGGCGGCTTCAACCCCGGCGGAGCCGAAGGGGGCAAAGCCCTGGCTGTGCAGGTTTTCCGGTTTGAAAAAGCTGAACAGCACCACGATCACCAACAGCGGCACCAGAAACTTCAGCACGCTGATGAGATTATTGGATTTGGCGAAGGTTTTGACGCTGTAGTAGTTGAGCGCGAAGAAAAAGCACAGCAGCGCCAACTGCACCAGCCAGCCGAGCGCTGTCGGATCGCCGGAACCCGGCTGGCTGAGGAGCGGGAACCAGGCGGCGGCGTACTGACGGGCGGCGACGACCTCGATAGCGATCAGGCTGGAGAAGGCGATCAGCGTGATAAACCCCAGCAGATAGCCCATCAATTCGCCGTGCGAGAACACCGGATAGCGAATGATGCCGCCGGCGCGCGGCAGGGCGGCGCCCAGCTCGCAGTAGACGATGCCCAGCAGCAGCACCGCCAGGCCGCCGATCAGCCAGGAATAGATGCCGGCGGGGCCGGCGATGGAGGAGACATGGCTGGCGGCGAACAGCCAGCCTGAGCCGAATATGGCGCCCAGACCGATGAACGTCAGATCGGTGAGCGTAAGCTGCTTCTTGAATTTGCCTTGGGTTGTCATGGTATTACCCTTTTGTTATTGAGTGGCAGGCAGATGCGGCCGGGCTAATGTTGGGCAGGTGAAACTATGGGATCTCGGGTGTAAACGCCGTTCACCAGCCGCAGCAGGTTGAGCGGGTTGGCGTCCTGCAGCGGCGGCGGCAGCAGCGCCGCCGGGGTGTTTTGCAGGCAGACCGGCCGCAGGAAACGCTCGATGGCCAGCGTGCCTACCGAGGTGCCGCGTGCGTCGCTGGTCGCCGGATAAGGGCCCCCGTGCACCATGGCGTCGCACACCTCTACCCCGGTTGGATACCCGTTGAACAGCACCCGGCCGGCTTTGCGCGTCAGCAATGCCGTCAGCCCGGCGGCCATATCGAGATCGCCGTCTTCCGCCAGCAGCGTGACGGTCAGCTGGCCTTGCAACGCCGCCAGCGCCGCATGCAGCTGCGCTTCGTTATCTACCGTCACCAGCACGCTGGCCGGGCCGAAGACCTCTGTTTGCAGCAGCGGATCGGCCTGCAGCAGCAATGTTTCCTCCGCCTGATAAAGCTGCGCCGCTGCTCGGTGAGGCAGAATCTCGCGCTCCCCCGCCAGATGCCGTATGTGCGGATGGGCATCGAGCGCGGCCAGCCCGCGCCGGTAGTGTTCGAGCGTGCCGGCATTCAGCATCGGCTGTGGGGGGGCGGCGTCGACCAATGCGCTCATCGTCGCGGCCAACCGTTCGAAGGCGACGCCGCGCAGCGCGACGATCACGCCGGGCTTGGTGCAAAACTGGCCACAGCCGAGCGTGAAGGAGGAGACCAGTTCCTGCGCGATGTGCTGCCCGCGCCGAGCCAACGCCTGCGGCAGGATCACGACCGGGTTAATGCTCGACATCTCGGCGAAGACCGGGATCGGCTGGGGACGCTGCGCGGCCAGATCGAACAGCGCCCGGCCGCCTTGCAGTGAGCCGGTAAACCCCACGGCCTGAATCGCCGGATGCTGCACCAGCTCGGCTCCCACACGGTTGCCGAAGATCATGTTGAAGACGCCGGCGGGCATGCCCATACGTTCCCTTGCGCGCTCGATCGCCTGAGCGGTCAGCTCGGCGGTGATCATATGGCCGCTGTGTGCCTTGAACACGACCGGGCAGCCGGCGGCGAGCGCGGCGGCGGTATCACCGCCCGCGGTGGAAAACGCCAGCGGAAAGTTGCTGGCGCCGAACACCGCCACCGGACCGAGCGCCGTGCGATATTGACGCAGATCGGGACGCGGCAGAGGAGAACGCAGCGGCAACGCGCAGTCGATGCGCACGCCCTCGACGTCGCCGCGTCGCAGCAGCGTGGCGAACAGCCGCATCTGGCCGCTGGTTCTGGCGCGTTCGCCGCTTAATCGCGCCGGCGGCAGAGCGGTTTCCTGCATGGCGAAGGCGAAGAAGGTCTCATCCAACGCGTCCAGCTCCTCGGCGATGGCGTCGAGAAAACTCGCGCGTTGTTCGGCGCTGCATTGCGAATAGGGATCAAAGGCCGCCGCGGCGGCTTCGGCGGCGGCGGCGGTTTCTGCCGCCGTAGCCTGGTGGAAGCGGTAGCCGGTCGGCTGACCGTCGTCGGCGCGCAGGCTGAGCAGCGCCGCTTCTCCCGTAGCACGGCGCTGGCCGCCGATAAATTGTTGGCCGCTGATGGCGGCATCGCGAGCGTTGGGCATGGGTCCCCCCGGTAGAGAAAGTGCGACGCCCGGCGTGGCCGGGCGGTGAAGGCGTTACAGGCCGACGTTCGGTAGCGCGGGACGAGTGGCCAGCGCTTTATCGATCACGGCGTTGATTTCGGAGAGCGTTTCCCCCTGCAGCGCCAGACGCGGCGGGCGAGTGACGGCGCTGCCGCGGCCGACCCGCTGTTCGCACAGCTTGATGCATTGCACCAGATCGGGGCGGGCATCGAGATGCAGCAGCGGCATGAACCAGCTGTACAGCGCCAGCGCTTCCTCATAGCGTTTTTCCTTCGCCAAACGGAACAGGGTTTCCCCTTCGCGCGGGAAAGCGTTGGACATGCCAGAGATCCAGCCTTGCGCGCCGACGGCGATGCTCTCCAGCACCACATCATCCAACCCGGCGAACAGTACGAAGCGATCGCCGACTTCGTTGCGCAGATCGATAAAGCGGCGGGTGTCGCCCGACGAGTCTTTGAAACACACGATGTTCTCGCAGTCGACCAGTGAGGTCAGGATGTCGGGCGTGACGTCATTTTTGTAAATGGGAGGGTTGTTGTAGACCATGATCGGCAGATCGGTAGCGCCGGCGACGCTGCGAAAGTGCGCGGCGGTTTCGTGCGGCTTGGCGGAGTAGACCAGCGCCGGCATCACCATAATGCCGTCGACGCCGGCCTTTTGCGCTTCACGCGCCATGTTTTGCGCGAAGGCGGTGGTGAATTCGGCGATGCCGGCGATCACCGGCACTTGGCCGTCGGCGGCGTCCTTTGCCACTTCGATCACCGCCAGCTTTTCCTGTACCGTCATCGAGGTGTTTTCACCGACGGTGCCGCAGACGACCAGGCCGGAGACGCCGTCGCGCACCAGGTTTTTGATCACCGTATGCGTGGCGTCGAGGTCCAGAGAAAAATCGTTGCGGAACTGGGTCGTCACCGCCGGGAATACGCCGCTCCAGCTTAGGGTTTTATGGCTCATCGTGTTTGTCCTGTCGTCCGAAAGTGTTAATAAAAAGTGAATCTTTGGTGAGGCTCACCGACAGATTGACCGGTATTGCACAGGGAGGCTTGACGCTTTTCGCCGATTGCTGCGACGAAATTGGCACAATGGCGCCGGAAAGCGGGCATGCAGAAATCGGGCGCCGGTGCGCCATAAAGAATGCTTTTAATGCGGTAAATCAGCGAATTAAGCGGAAAGCGTCAGGCGGAAATCGCGCGGTGTGGAACCGGTCATGGCTTTGAACTGACGGCTGAAGGCGCTGTGATCGGTATAGCCGCACTGCAGCGCGATGTCGGTGATCGGCAGCTCGCCCGCCAGCAGTTCCGTGGCCTTTTCCAGCCGCACTTTGTGGATCATCTGGCGCGGAGTGAGGTGGAAGATACGTTTGCAGTAGCGTTCTATCTGCGCCACCGATAACCCGGTCAACGCCGTCAGCTCCTCGAGCGCGATCGGCCGGGCGTAGTGGCGGCGGATGTATACGTCGATCGCGGCCAGCCGTTGGTAAGCCGGATGATTGGCTTTGGCCTCTTGCAGATCGTGTGAAATGCCCGCCATTCCGATGATTTTTCCCTGCGCGTCGTACAGCGCCAGCTTTTGCGTCAGGCACCAGCCGGTTTCACGGCCGTTGTACAGGTGCATTTCCAGCTGATCCTGGATCAGCACGCCGTGGCGCAATACCCGCAGATCTTGCTCGGTGTAGCCTGATCCGAGCTGCGCGGGGAAAACGTCGGCGGACGTCTTGCCCAGCAGCGGCGCGACGGTCTTGAAGCCGCAGCGCCTGGCCAGCGTCAGGTTGGCCAACAGGTAGCGCGCCTGGGCGTCTTTGATAAAGAACACCACATTGGGAATCGCGTTCAGCAACGGCGCGATCAGCGCCAGCGTATTGAGCAGATCGCGCAGGTTGTTCGGACGCTGCTGCGCCAGCCCGTCGCACAGGCGCGACAAATGTTCGACGGCGAAAACGTCCTCCTGATCCGGCAGCTCCACCAGGGCAGGCGGTGAGGGAGAAATCTGATGTTGATGGTCTGAAATGGATCGCATAGCAGTCCCTTTTCGGTCGTTAGCCGGAAAAACAGGCGGCCAGGTTGGCGCTTTCGCATCAATATTAACTTTTTTGTAACGAATCAAGCGCTATTTCCGGCTGGCTACCAAATATGCGGATCGCCGCATACTTTTGCCGGACGGCGCGCGCCGGTTGCTTGAAAACTGCGGTATTTCTCGCTACGCGGTGGTCTAGCATGAAAGTAACGTAATGATAAATAAGTTATTGTTATGTTTGCGTTAAACGTATGCCCGTGATGGGCCAGGCTAGCCTGTCCTCATTGTGCTGATTTCTTCATTCGCCACGCCGAAACGCATCAAGCCGTCATGCGCGCATTCGTTCAGGCTAACGCCATTGGTAACATCTCATTAACCCTGGAGACGCCGATGGCACTTTCTGCGCATATCACCGCTTTGCGGGCGATCGATTCTCATACCGGCGGGGAGCCGACCCGGCTGATCGTCGAAGGCTTCCCCGACCTTGGCGAAGGCAGCATGGCGGAACGGCGGGCGCATTTCGCGCAACATTATGACGATTGGCGCTGCGCGGTGATGCTCGAACCCCGCGGCAATGACGTGTTGGTGGGGGCGTTGCTGTGTCGGCCTTGTTCGCCGCAGGCTACCGCCGGGGTGATCTTTTTCAACAACACCGGCTATCTGGGCATGTGCGGCCACGGCACTATCGGGCTGATTGCTTCGTTGGCGCATCTCGGGCGCATCCGCGCCGGGCGTCATCTGATCGAGACCCCGGTCGGCCCGGTGAACGCCACGCTGCATGATGACGGCAGCGTTACCGTAGAGAACGTGGCGGCTTATCGTTATCGCCACCAGGTGCGAGTTGAGGTGGCCGGTTACGGCCCGGTGACGGGGGACATTGCTTGGGGGGGAAACTGGTTTTTTCTCATCGGCGAGTCGCCGTTGACCATCGATAAACACAATCTGGAGGCGCTGACCGCGTTCACCTGGGCGGTCCGGCAGGCGCTTGAACAGGCGGGCATTCGTGGCGAAGACGGCGGGGCGATCGACCATATCGAGCTGTTCGGTGACGATCCGCAGGCCGACAGCCGCAGCTTCGTGCTGTGCCCCGGCAAAGCCTACGATCGATCGCCGTGCGGCACCGGCACCAGCGCCAAGCTGGCGTGTCTGGCGGCGGACGGCAAACTGGCGCCCGATATGCACTGGCGCCAGGCCAGCGTCATCGGCAGCGAATTCCAGGCTTATTACCGCTGGAACGGCGAGCGCATCACCCCCTTTATTCGTGGGCAGGCTTATGTATGCGCCGATAGCCAACTGCTGCTCGACGAACGCGATCCTTTTGTCTGGGGCATACGCTGATGGGCGGCGGACGGGGAGTTGATGCCATCGTGGTGGGTGCCGGCATCATCGGCGCCGCCTGCGCCTGGCGGTTGGCGAGGGAGGGGTACCGCGTCTCGGTGGTGGACGACTGTCGCGCTGGCGCCACCGCCGCCGGCATGGGGCACCTGGTATGCATGGACGACAACCCGGCCGAGCTGGCGTTGAGCGCTTATTCGCTGCGGTTATGGCGTGAAGTGACGGGCCGGATGCCGCAAGCCTGCGCCTGGCGCGGCTGCGGAACGCTGTGGTTGGCGGAGCAAGCGAATGAAATGGCCATCGCCGAACAAAAGCGGGCGCGGCTGGCGGAGCAGGGCGTGGCGGCGGAACTGCTGACGGCGGAGCAGGTTGCCGCCATGGAGCCGATGCTGCGGCAGGGGCTCGCTGGTGGGCTGCGGGTGCCGGGCGACGGCATTTTGTATGCGCCGCAGGCGGCGCGTTGGCTGTTGGCCGACGCTGGCGTGGCGATCGATGTGGTGCAGGGTGAAGCGATCGCGCTGGACGAGGCGGCTGTGCGGTTGGCGGACGGCAGAGAGCTGGCGGCGCCGGTGGTCGTCTTGGCCTGCGGCCTGCGGGCCAATGATTTGTTATCGCAGCCGTTGCTGCGTGCCAAGAAGGGCCACCTGGCGATCACCGATCGTTATCCGCCGCGGGTGCGGCATCAGTTGGTGGAGCTGGGGTATGGCGCCAGCGCGCATGCCAGCGACGGCGCTTCCGTGGCGTTCAATGTGCAGGCGCGGCCCACCGGGCAATGGCTGATCGGTTCTTCCCGCCAGTTCGATTCCGTCGATTCGTCATTGGATATGCCGCTGCTGGCGGCGATGCTCATGCGCGCGCAGCATTTCTTGCCCACACTGGCGCAGCTGAACATCATTCGCTGTTGGACCGGGCTGCGCGCCGCCTCTGCCGATGGATTGCCGCTGTTGGGCGCACATCCGCGGCATACCTGGTTGTGGTTGGCGTTGGGGCACGAGGGGCTGGGCGTCACGACCGCCCTCGGCAGCGCCGCGCTGCTTGCTGCGCAGATCGGCCGGCAGGCGCCGGAGATTGATGATTCCCCGTATTTGGCGGCGCGGGCGTTTGCCGCCGAGGAGTTGTCCGTATGAAAGAGAGGCAAAACACGCTCGCGTTGAGCATCGATGGCAAACCCTACCGGGTGCCGGTTGGCATCAGCGTTGCCGCGGCGCTCAGTTTGTGCGGCGGGGATCATTGCCGGTTGTCGATTTCACGCCAGCCGCGCGCACCATTTTGCGGCATGGGCGTTTGTCAGGAGTGCCGGGTAACCATTAACGGTCTGCGCCGCCTGGCGTGCCAGACGTTGTGCCAATCCGGCATGCGGATTGAGAGGAGCGATGATGAGTGACTTCGATTGCGAGGTGCTGATCGTCGGCGCCGGGCCGGCCGGCATGGCGGCAGCGCTGGCGGCGGCGGAAAACGAGGGGCAGATACGGGTGATCGATGATAATCCGCACCCCGGTGGGCAAATCTGGCGTGATGGGCCGCAGGTGGCTTTGCCTGAAGCGGCGAGACGATATCGGCAGGCGATGGCGGCGCGGGAAAATATTGTGCTGCACTCCGGCTGCAAGCTGGTGGCGCAGTGTGGCGCTAACCGATTGGCGTATGAAGACGCCGAAGGCTGCGGCGTGATTCGCTATCAAAAGCTGATTCTATGCAATGGCGCCCGTGAGCTGCTGCTGCCGTTTCCTGGCTGGACGTTGCCGGGAGTGAGCGGCGCCGGTGGTCTACAGGCGCAAATCAAGCAGGGGCTGGCGATCCGCGGTGAGCGGGTGGTGATAGCCGGCAGCGGTCCGTTGCTGTTGGCGGTGGCGAAAAGTGTGAAACAGGCCGGTGGCGAGGTCGTGCTGGTCGCGGAACAGGCGGCGCTGCGGCGATTGGCGGCATTCGCCGGCGGCCTGTGGCGTTGGCCGCCCAAGCTGCGTCAGTCGTTTTCTCTGATTCAGCCTCATTACCGTGCCGATAGCCGAGTATTGGCGGCATTGGGGCAAGAGCGCTTGACGTCAGTGCGCGTCGGCAACGGCGGGCGGGAAAGTACGGTGGCCTGCGACAGGCTGGCCTGCGGCTTCGGTTTGGTGGCGAATATTGAACTGGCGATGCTGCTGGGATGCCGGATCGCATACGACGCCGTCGCGGTGGATTATTGGCAGCAAACCAGCCAGGCGCAAATTTATGCCGCCGGGGAGTGTACCGGTATCGGCGGCAGTGAACTGGCGCTCACCACCGGCGCCATCGCCGGTTATGCCGCCACCGGGCAAAAGGCAAAAGCCGAATCCCTGACGGCGCAGCGGCGGCGATGGCGGTGTTTCGCCACGTCGACAGCGGCCGCTTTTGCGCTTGATGAACGCATGAGTTATCTGGCCAAACCGCAGACGCTGCTGTGCCGCTGCGAAGACGTCACGCTGGAACAGGTATGCCATCAACCTGACTGGAACACGGCCAAGCTGAGCAGCCGCTGTGGTATGGGAGCCTGTCAGGGCAAGGTTTGCGCGACGGCGGCGCGGCACCTGTTGGGGTGGCCTTTGCCGCCGCCACGCGTCCCTTTAACGCCGGTGCGGACGGAAACGCTGGTTGCTCTGGGAAGGCATTGCAGCGACGACGATAATTGATGGGGCATCGCGGCAGTGGCGTTTCAGTCCAAATCGATTTCGCTGCATCACCACTGCGGCCAATAGTAGGTTTTCTCTCGCCAGCCCTTGCCGTACATACAAGCCTCGATGGTGGCGTTTCGGGCTGACTGATTGCGATCGGTCTGTACCGTTTTGATCGACGGCTCTTTGTCATAGCGATATCCCGATGGACAATCTTTCTTATTCTTCTCGCAAGGGATGTATTTGTTTTCGTAGCTGAACTCTACGTCCCGCACGACGTCTGGCGGGAAGCGATCGTAGCCCCGACTGCGGCATTCGGCATATTCGGCATTTCGGGTGCTCTCAACTGCGCCGGGTCTTTCCCATTGGGTACAGGCAGTCATCATCAATAACGGTAAAACAATCAAACAACGGTAATTCTTCATGGTGTCCCTAACTCTTCCTCTATCCTGGTGATCACTGACTAGGAATCTTCCCAACCAGCGATGCGAAAAAGTGTAATCAACTGACGGCACAATTGGAAATGATAATGGTTATTGTTTAGGGGTGGTTGAGGCAACGGCACCCTGAAATGCGCCGTCGGCGATAGGGGAGAGGCTTACAAGGGGCTGATCTGACGATGAGAGTGTGTGGGCAGAGCGATTTTATATCTTTTCTCTTTTTGCTGCATGGCCTGGTCATTATCTCAGCGTTATGAGAGGGAAGAACAGTATGCAAGCTAAGTGTTTTCTTATCCTGTTTAAATGGAATTTTGAATTAAGATATTTACCCATGGCCAAGTTTTAATGCACGGTATTAATGCTCTATTTTTTTATTTCTGTTTTTTTATTGTGCCTTTATTTTCGGAATTCTTCCATTAAATACTTTTTAGTTACAGGGAATTCATTTGCATTTTAAATTTGGATTTTTTAAATTCAGCTCAGATGAGGGATAACCGTTAGCGACAGGTTCAAAAAAGGAGTTTATTTTGTCTGGGATAAAGAAAACGCCTGAAAGCCATGGCGGTTTGCCTTCACCATCAGGGGATTATGATAATTTTAAGCACCTTTCCGATGTTGGCACCGTGTTGGGATATGGGCGAACTCGCTTTTATCAGTGGTGCCGCGGACGCGGATTTCTAACGCCGATGAATGTTCCTTCGCATGAAATGCTCAGTCTGGGATATATGGTGGCAGTGCTGTCAGAGACCGGTCATACCCGGGTTTACGTCACGCCGGATGGCTTCAGCTACGTCAGTGACGCGTTTGCGGCAGATATCCAACGCGGCATGGTAAAGTTTTAAATTTGTAAAAATCGCCTTTATTTCAAGGTCTTTAATACAGAATCTTCTTATCCGGAAAGACGCGCAGGGCGATAAGTGGGAAGTTATCCGATTTTTTCGTCTTTGCGACATGAAGGCTACTGACAGCAGCTATTCTCTTGTTACGATAAGCATTATTTTTTTCAGGAGCCAAGGATGAAGCATTACGCCGCGTTGTTGTTCGCCTCTGCACTGTTGACGGGATGTGCGACCCAAGCCGTACCACCGCAACAGGCTGAATTACCGCCCCCAAGCCGTCTGATGCTTTATCAGAATATCCCGGATACGCCATACGCCACGGTGGTGGTGGTGCGCGACAGTGGAATGCTGGCGGGTAGCTGCCGCACCGGCGTTTATGTGAATGGGGAGTTCGCCGCTTCGCTGGGCGCGAAAGAAAAAGCGGAGTTTCGCGTGCCGCCGGGCAATACTTCGGTGAGCATCGGGCAAGATATGATAGAGAACTCTCTGTGTATTTGGCGAGATACCAGCGGCAGCGTGCCGATGACGCTGCGCGCCGGTGAAAGCCGCTATCTGCGTATCGCCGGCGATCGGCAGAGAGGCTTCGTTTTGCAGGCAGGGCGGCCGTAACCGCCCAGGCAAGGGCGTTAACGTCCTTGCCACCATCCCCACAGCGTAATTAATAGCCACGCCGCCGCAATCCAGCACAGTACCGCCGCCCCCAGCGCTAACGACAGACGCAGACTGTTAATCAGGAAATACAGCGAAATCAAATACACCAGATAGGGCAACACCGCCCACATGCCGAAAATCAGCGTCGTTTTCAGCGCCGCTATTGAACGTTCGCTGCCGACAACATAATGCGCAATCAAAGCGAAAGTGGGGAAGAGCGGGACTAAACCGGCGATATAATAGTTGCGCGTTTTGGCCAGCAGGCCGATCAGAACCACGACCAGCGCGCCTATCAGCGCTTTGACAAGGATGCCCATAACGGTCTCGGGTGTCGGGGGAAAGCCAACACACTGCCCGAAAGCCTGAGCAGAATCAATGGCGTATTGCGTAGTGCGGGGAAAAACAGACCCGCATGAATCGCGGGTCTGAGCGGCAACGTTTACTGGCGGTAAGCGTGCTTGATTTGCTGAATGCTGTTCTTGAAGATTTCCGCCTGAGTCGGATCTTCAATCTGGGCGATGAAACGTTCCATGTTGATGATGACTTTCCCGGCATCGGCCTGGCCGATCGACTTCAGGATCAGCGTCAGCGTGGCTTTGAGGCAGGCAACCTCGGTCGCCAAGATCTCCGGGTTTGCAGACGTAGTGAAATCAACGTTGCTCATTTTCTCTCCTGATTTTTGAGGCCGTAGCCTGATACAAGCTGCTTTAGCGCACCGCGCGCGGACTATAGGCAAGTTGCCCACGCACGGCGGCGAATTTAACTGGGCGCGGAGTATAGCATAGCATGCGTCAGCCATCTGCACCGGGCTTGCTCTGGCGGCGCTGGTGGGTGAAGTTTGCTCATTGCACGTCCGGGTCATCCATTGTCGGCCAGTTATTTCGAGGCGGTTAACAAGTATTTGCCCGGCTCGTTATTGTTGAACAATCGGGGTTATTATAATTATTAGGGGCGGGTGGCACTGATTTTGCCGGCGTTGGTCGGTAATAATAGTTTTGTACGCTGGCTGTCAGGCTCGCGTTGGCCGCGGCTTTAAATATCAAATGATTACAAACAGCCAACAGCCGTGTTAATATTATTCATGTCGTGATTGCTTACACAGATTTCTCCCTCGCGGCATGATTGTCGCGCTATCCTGTGTCTGACGCAGCGCGACGAAATTATTTTCGTCGCTCGATCTTTTCCGACGTGACGATTTATCGGCGGCATAGACGGCTAAAATTGAAAAATCAGCTATGCTCCGCAAAGTTATTCGGAAGTATGTATTAATCTGTGTTCATTCTTGTCTGAAAAACAAGTAATATCTCTGGCGAAAACAGAGGCTGATTGCGTTACTCCCTTTTTTTGGAGAATTTTCCTTGATTAGCGTTCTTCTTGTTGATGACCACGAACTGGTGCGCGCAGGGATACGACGCATTCTTGAAGATATCAAAGGTATAAAAGTTGTCGGTGAGGCCCAGTGCGGTGAAGACGCCGTAAAATGGTGCCGTGGCAACGCTGTCGATATCGTGCTGATGGACATGAATATGCCGGGCATTGGCGGGCTGGAAGCCACGCGCAAGATTGTGCGTTATGCACCCGACGTCAAAGTCATCATGCTGACTATCCATACCGAAAATCCCTTGCCCGCGAAGGTGATGCAGGCGGGTGCCGCCGGCTACCTGAGCAAGGGCGCCGCGCCGCAGGAAGTGATTAACGCCTTGCGTTCCGTGCATGCGGGGCAGCGCTACATCGCGTCTGACATCGCCCAGCAAATGGCTCTGAGCCAGCTGGAGCCGCAGGCCGAAACGCCGTTCAGCTGCCTGTCTGAGCGCGAGCTGCAGATCATGTTGATGATCACCAAAGGCAAAAAAGTGAATGAGATCTCGGAGCAACTGAGTCTCAGCCCGAAAACGGTGAACAGTTACCGTTACCGTATGTTCAGCAAATTGAATATCAGCGGCGACGTCGAACTGACCCACCTGGCCATCCGACATGGATTGTTCAATGCGGAGACGTTGTTAAGCAGTGAATGACCGTTTTGATGCCAAAGCTTTCCTGAGTACCGTCACCAGCCAACCTGGCGTCTATCGTATGTATGACGCCACTGGCACGGTGATCTACGTCGGTAAAGCCAAAGACCTGAAAAAACGTCTCGCCAGCTATTTTCGGCAGCAGGTCAGCAGCCGTAAAACCGAAACGCTGGTTAAAAATATCGCGCAAATAGACGTAACGGTTACCCATACCGAAACAGAAGCGCTGTTGTTGGAACATAACTACATTAAATTGTACCAACCGCGATATAATGTTCTTTTGCGAGACGATAAATCTTATCCGCTGATTTTTCTCAGCGCCGATACTCATCCCCGTTTAGCGGTGCATCGCGGCGCCAAACACGCCAAGGGCGAATATTTCGGTCCTTTTCCCAATTCTTACGCCGTGCGCGAAACGCTGGCGCTGCTGCAGAAGCTGTTCCCGATCCGCCAGTGCGAAAACAGCGTGTATCGCAACCGTTCGCGCCCGTGTCTGCAGTATCAGATCGGCCGCTGCCTGGGCCCTTGCGTCGCCGGCCTGGTGAGTGAAGAAGAGTACCGGCAACAGGTGGACTACGTGCGGCTGTTTCTTTCGGGCAAAGATCAACAGGTGTTGCACCAGCTGATTGCCCGCATGGAAGAAGCCAGCAAGCTGCTCAATTTCGAAGAGGCGGCGCGCATACGCGATCAAATTCAGGCCGTGCGCCGCGTTACCGAGCGGCAGTTCGTCTCGGGCGACAGTGACGATCTGGATGTCATCGGCGTGGCGTTCGACGCCGGTATGGCATGCCTGCACGTGCTGTTCATCCGTCAGGGCAAGGTGTTGGGCAGCCGCAGCTATTTCCCTAAGGTGCCGGGCGGTACGGATATGAGCGAAGTGGTGCAGACTTTCGTCGGCCAGTTTTACCTGCAGGGCAGCCAGGCGCGCACGCTGCCCGGCGAGATCCTGTTGGATTTCAGCTTGCCGGAAAAGGACCTGCTCGCAGAATCGCTCTCCGAGTTGGCGGGGCGCAAGATCCAAATTCAAAGCAAGCCGCGCGGCGACCGCGCCCGTTATCTGAAGCTGGCCCGCACCAACGCGGCAACGGCGTTGACCACCAAGCTTTCGCAACAGTCGACGATCCATCAGCGGCTGGCGGAATTGGCCAAGGTGCTGAATCTGGCGGAAATCAATCGTATGGAGTGCTTCGATATCAGCCATACCATGGGCGAACAGACCGTAGCTTCGTGCGTGGTGTTCGACGGAAACGGCCCGGTGCGTTCGGAGTATCGGCGCTACAATATTAGCGGCATCACCCCCGGCGATGACTACGCGGCGATGACGCAGGTGCTGAAACGCCGTTACGGCAAAGCGCTGGAAGAGAAAAAAATCCCGGATGTCATTTTCATCGACGGCGGCAAAGGGCAGCTCGGCATGGCGATCGACGTGTTCAACTCGCTGAACGTCACCTGGGACAAGAATAAACCGTTGCTGATCGGCATCGCCAAAGGCGCCGATCGCAAGGCCGGGTTAGAAACGTTGTTCTTCGTGCCGGAAGGCGAAGGGATTTCGTTGCCGCCGGATTCGCCGGCGCTGCATGTGATCCAACACATCCGCGATGATTCACATAATCATGCGATTACCGGTCACCGGCAGAGAAGGGCGAAAGTCAGAAATACCAGCGCACTGGAACTGATTGAGGGCGTAGGGCCGAAACGGCGCCAGGTGCTGTTGAAGTATATGGGCGGACTGCAACCTTTGTTGAACGCCAGCGTGGAGGAAATTGCAAAAGTGCCGGGTATTTCACAAGCATTGGCAGAAAAGATCTACAATGCATTGAAACACTGAGGGCAATGTAGCAACATACTCTTAATTTCCACTTTAGCCAGATAGTTACCGTAGCATTATGCAATTGAATATACCGACTTGGCTTACCCTGTTTCGCGTAGTTCTGATCCCATTCTTTGTGCTGGCGTTTTACCTGCCGTTCAGCTGGGCTCCGATGGTTTGCGCCGTTATCTTTGTGTTTGCCGCTGTCACCGACTGGTTTGACGGTTTCCTGGCGCGCCGCTGGAAACAAACGACGCGCTTCGGGGCGTTTTTGGATCCGGTCGCGGACAAAGTGATGGTGGCGGTAGCGCTGGTGCTGGTGGCGGAGCACTACCACAGCTGGTGGATCACGCTGCCGGCGGCCACCATGATCGCCCGCGAAATCATCATTTCGTCGCTGCGCGAGTGGATGGCGGAAATTGGCAAACGCAGCAGCGTGGCGGTGTCCTGGATCGGCAAAGTGAAGACCATGGCGCAGATGATGTCGCTGGTGGGCTTGCTGTGGCGCCCGGATCGCTCTGTGGAATATGTGGCGATCGGCTTGCTGTATATTGCGGCGGTGCTGACTTTCTGGTCGATGTTCCAATATTTGAACGCGGCGCGTAACGATTTGCTGGAACCGTGATCGATACGCTGCAAAAAGCGGCAAACGATCGTGATGGGCCAACAATTTTATTGACTCATCACGTCAGGTAAGTAGAATGCATCGCATCAGACGACAACGATGAATTGCAAAAGATAGCAAAGAAATCAGTCAGTTCTGGTAATGCGGGAATAGCTCAGTTGGTAGAGCGCAACCTTGCCAAGGTTGAGGTCGCGAGTTCGAGCCTCGTTTCCCGCTCCAAACATTAGCCTGTTGAATCCCCGTGATTCGGCTGGTAAGGAAAAGGGGCTTCGGCCCCTTTTTCGTTTTCTGCTTCTGCGCCATTCGGCGAAACCTTTCTTCATCTTCCCATATCGATTATTGACTCTCCTCACGTATCTTTCCTGTCGTTGTCATACTGCTGGATGCAGCCGTTAAACGGTGAAACAATAATTTGATACGTCGGGCGGTTCGCCATGCAAGAAGAAAATAACGCGGCATATGACACCATCCGAGCTCTCAGGCACAGCCAGGCTGCGCTGTCGCCTCGCCAAATCGCTGGGTTATCGGCAAAGTGAAGCGGTAGGTCCGCCTTTTGGAACCGGGCATAGGAGGATGTATGGAGTCTGGTGCTTTAAAGCATCTGATAAGAACGGCGGCGGGATGTGCGCTGTTCTTCGGCCTGGTCGCCCCGCCGTTGGGGGGCGTGCTCATGTTTCTGCTGATGGCGTTCGGCAGCGGTGAGTGGGTGGGAATAAGTCTTCTCGATGCCGGCGACTTGCTGGGCATGGCGGGGTTTATCGGCATTTTTTCTTATGCGCTCGGTTTTTTGCCGGCATGTTTGGCGGGGGCTATTGCCGGTATCGTCCATTCAGGCATTCGCCAATTGCGGTGGTTTCTGCTGTTGTGTGCGGTGGTGTCCGCCATTGCCCCCGGTTTGCTGAATGCCGATCAGCGTATTTTTGGCGCGATCGCGGTTTTACCGGGAATGTTCGCCGGGTTTTTATGGTGGCGTCGAAGATTGCGTGATGCCCCGACTGATGAGGTTTTGCACGATAGCCCTTCGCCATAAGCAAGCGAAAAGCCGGGGAGAGCTATTCCTGTCGAGAAAAAGAACCGTTTTGCCCGTGAATTCCTGAGCCGATGCATATAATATCAACATTCCGCTTGCCTTTTCGTTGGCATTGTGAACAGTGCGCCCACAAAATAAGCAGTTGAAAGCGTTAGAGAACTTTTTGCTATTTCGGGGGGTTGCCAAGGTGGGGGGTTTAGTCCATAATGCAGTCCATCGATTCGGCAGTAACGAAATAAATTACTTAAGAATCAGATGATTAGGATAAGCGATTTTATCATCGCAATCCCGAAGAACAAAACGAAGTGGGTGATTCACCGGCTTTGGCCTGAAAAGGCAAAACAGAATAAAGGCGCGTTAACAAAGCGGTTATGTAGCGGATTGCAAATCCGTCCAGTCCGGTTCGACTCCGGAACGCGCCTCCAACTTTCCCGAGCCCGGGTGGTGAAATCGGTAGACACAAGGGATTTAAAATCCCTCGGCTTATGGCTGTGCGGGTTCAAGTCCCGCCCCGGGTACCAGGGAACGAAAATACCGAATAATCAAAGCAATAAGTAGTAATGTCGTAGACCGCCGAGAGGCGGTTTTTTTGTGCCTGAAATTCGCATTGCGCCTGCATTTTTTTCCTTTCTTGTCATGCCGCCCCCCTGCCTGCAGGGAGCCCCGCAGGGCTCCACACTACAGATCATAAGAAACCGAACGCCGCGGCGAGGATCCAGCCGAAGACGCAGGAGACGCTGACGCCGATCAGGCCCGGTAGAATGAAGCTGTGATTGATCACGAAGCGGCCGATGCGGGTGGTGCCGGAGCGGTCGAACTGAATTGCCGCCAAATCGCTGGGGTAGGTCGGTAAAATATAATAACCGTAGCAGGCCGGCGCCGAAGCGACGATATAGGCCGGGTTGACGCCGATCGCCAGCGCCACCGGCACCAGCGCCGCCAGCGCGGCGGCCTGCGAATTGACGAATTTCGACACCAGCAGCAGGATCAGCGCATAGGCCCAGGGGTACTCTTTCACCAGCACGCCCAGCGTGGCTTCTATCTGCGTCAGGTGCGCGCCGAACATGGTTTCCGCCATCCAGGCGACGCCATACACCGCCACGATGGCAATCATGCCGGAACGGAACACCTCGTTTTTAGAGATAGACGCCGGGTTGGTGCGGGTAATGATGACGATCAGCGCCCCGGCCATCAGCATGCACATCTGGATCACCAAGACCATGGAAAGTGGCTTGCCACCGAAGCTGGGCCGCAGGTCGGAAAAGGCCCCCAGCACCGCCACCAGGGCGATAGTGGCGAGGAAAATCCACATGGCGATCCAGTTGCTGCGCGGCAATACCCGGTCCAGCAGGGTGGCGGCGTCGCCATAGACGTAGCGATGGTTCTCCGGCACCGAGATGAATTTCTGGAACTCGGGATCTTTGTCCAGGTCTTTGCCGCGGAACCAACTGAAGATACCGATCGCCAGAATGCCGCACAGGGTGGAAGGAATGGTGATCGACAGCAGATCGAGGAATTCCAGATGGCGGCCATTGAAGGTGTAGCTGCTGAGCATCGCCACCAGTGAAACGACTGCCACCGAGACTGGGCTGGCGATAATGCCCATCTGCGCGCCGATCGAGCTGGCTGCCATTGGCCGTTCCGGGCGGATGTTATTTTTGATCGCCACGTCATAGATGATCGGCAAGATGGTGTACACCACATGGCCGGTGCCGCAAAGAATAGTGAGAATGCAGGTGACGAACGGCGCGATGATTGAGACATATCGCGGGTTGCGCCGCAGCATCCGCTCGGCGATCTGGAGCATGACGTCCAACCCGCCTGAGGCCTGCAGGGTGGCGGAGGCCGCCACCACCGCGATGATCACCAGCATCACGTCTACCGGCGGTTTGCCGGGCTGCAGGTGAAAGCCGAACACCAGAATCATCAAACCGATACCGCCCAGCAACCCCAGCGCAATGCCGCCTTTACGCGCCCCATACAGCAGGCATGCCAATATAACCGCTAATTGCAGAAAGAAATCCATGATAGATACGCCTTAATAATGTTGAACTTAACTGCGTTCAGTTTCCGGCGGCGTTTACAGCAGAAAGTTGTTTTAAATCTAAAGGCATTAATAAATTATGGTTATTGACCTTAAAGAGTGATGTCGGTCACATTCAAAGAACATAGAGAGCGTGCGGAAAGCGGCATCAGCACGAAAAAGCAAGCCAAGAGGTCAGACCTCTCCTATATGACGGATTTACCACCAGAGGAGAGAGTTATGGATCCGACAAAAATGACGGGGCTGGCGTTATTACAGGCAGCGATGGCCGGCAAAATTCCACCGGCTTCGATCGCTGAAACGGTGCCCATGAAACCGGCCGCGGTTGAAGAGGGATATATCCGCATCGTGGCGCGGGCCGACGAACGCCATCTTAACCCGCTGGGCGGCGTTCATGGCGGCTTCGCCGCCACGGTTTTGGACTCGGTGACCGGTTGCGCGGTGCACAGTACGCTGGGCGCAGGGACGGGTTATGGCACCGTCGATCTGCAGGTGAAAATGTTGCGCCCGGTGCCGAAGGAGATTGATCTGATCGCCGAGGGGCGTCTGGTCTATGCGTCGAAAAACGTCGCTTTCGCGGAAGGCACGCTCAAAACGGCGGAAGGAAAATTGCTGGCTTCGGCAACCGCCACTTGCTTTATCATTCGCTCTACCGAACAGCCGCCACAATAACCTGCCATTTATCAGGCCCCGGTTCTTCCATCCGGGGCCTGATGCATTTCTCTGTCGGCTGCACCGATCGCCGCGATACGGCTGCAGGCGCGATGCGTCATTGTGGTCTAGTATTCTTGGGTAAAAATTTATCGGGGTGAGTATGCAGCCGTATAAAGAGGTTGAGTTTGATCATGAGCTTTGTCTGGCGATCGGCAGAGCCGTATTGGACGTGGTAGCGCAAGGGGAAGAAACCAGCGCGACGTCGGTGATGAGTGCCATTGAGCGGGCGGTGGAACAGGGGCTGAACGACGACGACACCGCCGTTGCCGACGACGCGCTGGATTTGATGGCTCGTCTTATTCACGGCTGCGGATTTATTAATCTATCGGGTGAAGAGGAGACTTCCCATGCATTGGTTGAATTTCAAGCGCTACAAGAGTGACGTCGCCAAACAGGCCGTGCCGCCGCATCTGAATGCCGCTGAATTTGCGCGGCATTATGCCGATAAGCCGCAGGAGAATACGGAAGAGTATCTTTCGCTCAGCGGGGAGATGTGTTGGGATGCGGTGGTGCTGTGCGCCCACCGTTCCGGCGCGCTCAGTAAGGCGAAATACAAGCAGCTGTGGCTGACGGTGTTCGATAAGCAGTACAAACATTTCGTCAGCCCCGACGATACCGAGATCCGCACCATGGCGGATATGCTGCGCGCCCCGCAGGGATGTTTTATCGGGATATTCTCCATGCGCGACGCGGCCTCGCCCCGATTGCTGCATGCCATGATCGGCACCGGCGCGGGATTTGCCGCAGGCAATAAAAATCTTTGCATCGGCGTGGGAGGCGCGGTCGGCTGGGAGAATCTCAATCTGGCGCGCGATCTGCGCTGGCAGCCGGAAGGCGGTTTTCTACGCCAGGGCGACAGTGAAGTGCTGCGTATTTTTTATCGGCCTTTCCCCGCCTGAAACTGTCCGGACGCTTTTTAGGGTAAAAAAACCGCCGTTGGGCGGTTTTTTGCGTCTTATTTGAACCCGCCGCTGCGGATGAAGTCGAGACCGGCGGCGGTGATCCGCGTTTGGTGCGGATCGATATCATAGTTGTTCTCGTCGATGTCGCTCATCACGTAGGCCTGTATCAGCCCCTTGGTTTTGAGATAGGCGAAGGGATCTGCGAAGGCGTGCGGGCTGGTGGCGTCCTGCTTCCACAGTTCGTAAGTTTTCTCATCCAGCGTGCCGGGATGATTGGCGGCCAGTCGGGTCAGGATCTGATTGTAGAACACATAGTCGGTCATGATGCGGTCCTCTTTATCGCGAGCGACAGTCTCGGAAAATGACGTAACGTCTATCAATCATAGCCGATGTTTGCTCGCCGCCTGCGTTATCGCGAACCCAGGCTATCCACGCTGGCTTTCGAACCAGTGAAACAGGCGCGAAATGGTGAGGCTGAGATCGCCGATGTTGAAGAGCGCGCCGAGCCACAGGGTTAGCATAACCAGGATGCCGATGATGACGGGAAGATCCATTTTGCCCATGATAATGTTTTGCAGAGGTGACGGTGCCACAAGGGTAACACCGTTTCCCGGCAGGATAAAATGTGCCGCCGTTATTTCGATTGTGCCGCTGCGGAATGGCGAAGGCCGGCCATCAGGATGACCGGCCGGGTTTCAACAGCCTATCTTGCCGCCAAACGGTCAGGCATAGTGGCGGGCGATATGCTCGGCGGTGGCGATCGTCGTCACATTAGTGGCGACGGAGGGCACGTCGGGGAAAATGGAGGCGTCGACAACCCGAAGCCCGTGCACGCCGTGCACGCGGCCCTGAAGGTCAACGACCGCCTTCGGGTCGCCGGCATTCCCCATCGGCGCGGAGGAGGTCGGGTGATGATAGGTATCCAACGTCGCCGCCATCGAGGCCAGAATGGCCTCGTCGCTGTCTGCGGCAGGCGCAAGCTCGCTGTGGATAAGCGTAGACAGCGGAGCGGTTTGCCCTATTTTTCGCGCCAGTTTAACCCCCTCCAGCAAGCGAACACGGTCACTCTCTTGCGCCAGGAAGTTAAGGTCAATGTGAGGGGCTGCCATCGGATCGCGGCTTTCCAGCCAGATGCGTCCGGTGGATTGCGGCCGGGTCAGCGCCACCGCCAGGACAAAACCGACGCCGGTGGGGCTTTGGTCATGTGGGAACAGATGCGTCGCGGTAATGTGCAGATCGAGCTCCTCCGGTTCCGCCCGGCTGCTGCGGGTCCACAGCTTGGCGCCGATAACCGGCGATTGGCTGCCGATGACGTCGGGGCGGGCTGCGTAGGCATTGTAATAAAAGGGGTGATCGACCAGGTTTTCACCGACGGGCAAATCGGCGACGACGGGGATCCCCAGACGCTTCGACTGTTGCGCAGGCGCAATGCCGGATCGCATCAAAACGGCGGCGCTGCCGTAGGTTCCGGCGCTCAGGATCACTTCAGCGGCATGGATTTCTTCGCCACTGGCCAGGCGAACGCCGATCGCGCGCTGCCCGTCAAATATCACGCGGTCGACCAGCGTATCGGCACGCAGGATGAGATTGTCTCTGGCGCGCGTTTTCTCATCCAGATAGGCCATGCCGGTGTTAACGCGCACACCGTTGACGATATTCATCGGGTAGGGGCCGACGCCATTCGCTGAAGGGCCGTCAAAATCGTCGATGGCGTCATAGCCGTTGGCGCGCGTGGCGGCGACGAAAGCGCGTTGCATTGGCGTGATGTCATCCAATGTGAGTTGCACGACGGGGAAAGGACCGCTATCGCCATGGATTGCGCGGTCGTGCAGGCCATGACGAGTCTCCAGTTTTTTGAAGGAGGGCAGCAGATCCTGATAGCGCCATCCCGGCAGATCCCAGCGTTTGAAATCTTCCGGGCGGGCGCGGATCGCCACGGCGCCGTTGACGCCTGAACTGCCGCCCAGGACTTTACCGCGGATGGCGCCGATCGCGTGGCTGACATAGCCGGGTTCTGTCCGGTATCCCCATTCGAATTCCGGGTCGCCATTGGCGCCGAGCACGTCGCTGTTCGCGATGAGGCGCGGATAATCGTAGGGCGCGTAACTGTGCCCGGCCTCTATCAGCAGGACCCGGCGCGTTGGGTTTTCGCTGAGGCGAGCCGCCATCACCGCGCCGGCGGAACCGCCGCCGACGATGATCACATCGAAGGTGGATGGCTCGCTGGCGCGTTGGGCCGGTTGTGTTTGCGCCGCCGACGCGGAACTTGATGCGCAAGCGCTGAGCGTGGCGGCGGCTGAAACGGCCAGCGTTTGGGATATCAGCTGACGGCGTGACAGGTCTTTCATGGCGTAGTCTCCAGAGCGGGCGGAAGGTGTGTTCTGCAGACTAAAACCCGGAGATAAAAGCGACAAGCGGGCGAAATTCGAACCTGCTGTTCGCGTTCTGCGAACCTTTCAGGTTGACGTCAGGAAAGGGGACAGCGCGGTTTCCCAACTGGGCGTAGGGCCAATGTGCTCACTCAGAAAGTCCACCAGCGCCTTGATCTTGGGGGATGCGCGTTTTGAACGGCGATAGACGGCGGAAATGTCGCCGCCGTCGGGTGAATAGGCGGCCAGCACAATGCGCAGTTCCCCTGCGCGTATCGCATCGGCGGCGATAAATGCGGGCAGGATGGCGAGGCCCAAACCGGCTTTCGCCGCCGCCAGCAGGTGAAAAGCATTATCGGTGCGCAGGCGTTTGCCGATACGAAACGATCGGATCTCGCCTTCGATGGGGAGTTGCAGCATGCCGGTCGGCTCGCGGTGAATATACAGCAACCCCTGATGCTGTTGCAGGTGTTGCGGGTGCGTCGGCGTGCCTTGACGCGCAAGATAGGCTGGGCTGGCGCAAATCAAGTGACGGTTGGCGCAGATGCGCTGCGCGATCAGGTCGGAATCCGCCAAGGCGCCGATACGGATGGCGACGTCGAAATTTTCCTGATTCAGATTGGCCAGGCGATCGCTGTACTCCACGTCCAGATTGAGGTTCGGGTATTGTTCCATAAAGGCGGATAACAGCGGCGCCAGATAGCGGATGCTGAACGCCATCGGCGCGGTTAACCGCAGTGGGCCCTGCAGTTGGCCGTGCAGTGTTCGCACCGACTCTTCGGCATCGCTCACTTCGCTTAATATGAGAACGGCGCGCTGATAGAACAGGTGGCCGGCGTCGGTCAGCCCAAGCGTTTTCCCGCGTTCGAACAGCACAGTCCCAAGGCGCGTCTCCAACTGCTGGATGCGTCTGCTGACCACCGACTTGGTGGTGCCCAAGCGGCGGGCGGCGGCGCTGATGTTGGCGGCCTCGACCACGGCGATATAGGTCGCCATCTCCTGAAACTGATTCATTCATCTCTCCTTCGGCATCCGCCGGGTCAAGTTACCACTCTGTGCACGCCAGGCAAAAAAAACCACCCGGGCGGGTGGTTTTTGCTTGTCAGAGCGAATCAGTCCAGTTTGGGGTGCTGGTCGATCAGGATCTGTTTTTTCTTTTCCAGTTCGGCAATCTGCGCGTTGATGTCCTCGACTTTCTGTTCGATGTTGTCGTAGGTTTCCTGCAGCAGCTCTTTTGCCTCGGAGCGGTCAGAGGCGGCCGGCGTCGCGCCGCGTAGCGGCTTGTTGGCGGTTTCTTTCATGTACAGACCGGTGATAAGACCGATCACCGCAACAACCATCAGGTAGTAGGCCGGCATGTACAGGTTGCCGGTCGCTTCCACCAGCCAGGCGGCAACGGTCGGCGTCGCACCGGCGATCAGTACCGAAATGTTGAACGAAATCGCCAGCGCGCTGTAGCGAATGTGCGTCGGGAACATCGCCGGCAGGATGGAGGCCATCACCCCGGTGAAGGAGTTGAGCAGCACCGCCAGCACCAGCAGGCCGACGAAAATCAGGCCGATGACGTTGCTGTTGATCAGAATGAAGCACGGGATCGCCAACGCCAACAGGCCGATGCTGCCGCCGATGATAAACGGCTTACGGCCGATGCGGTCACTGGTCAGGCCGATCACCGGCTGCACGAACAGCATGCCGATCATGATGGCGATGATGATCAGAACGCCGTGATCTTCCGAGTAGTGCAGGTTATGCGACAGGTAGCTCGGCATGTAAGTCAGCAGCATGTAATAGGTCACGTTGGTGGAAATCACGATACCGACGCACACCAGCAAACTTTTCCAGTGTTTGGCCGCGATCTCTTTGAACGAGGTCTTTGGCGGATTCTCGATGGCGTTGCGATCCTCTTTCTCCATCTTGTCCACGTGCTGCTGGAACGCCGGGGTTTCTTCCAGCGCATGGCGCAAGTAGAGACCGATCAGGCCCAGCGGCGCGGCGATGAAGAACGGGATACGCCAGCCCCAGTCGAGGAAGTTGGCTTCGCCGACGATACTGGAGATCAGCACCACTACGCCTGCGCCCATCACAAAGCCGGCGATGGAGCCGAAGTCCAGCCAGCTGCCCATAAAGCCGCGTTTGCGGTCCGGTGAGTATTCGGCGACGAAGATCGCCGCACCGGAATATTCACCGCCGACGGAGAAGCCTTGCGCCAGTTTGGCCAGCAGCAGCAAGATCGGCGCCCAGATGCCGATCGACGCATAGGACGGGATCAGGCCGATACAGAAGGTGCTGACCGCCATGATGATAATGGTGACCGAGAGCACTTTTTGACGGCCGAACTTGTCGCCCATGGCGCCGAAGAACAGACCGCCGAGCGGACGCACCAGGAAGGGGACGGAGAAGGTCGCCAGTGCGGCGATCATTTGCACGCCGGGAGAGGCGCCGGGGAAGAAGACCTGGCCAAGCGCATAGGCGACAAAGCCGTATACGCCGAAGTCGAACCACTCCATTGCGTTGCCGAGGGCCGCGGCGGTAATGGCCTTCTTGAGTTTGCTGTCATCGATGATGGTGATGTCGTTAATGTGCATCGGTTTATGTCGTTTTTTTCTTAACTTCATATAATCATCCCTTAATGAATTATTCGTTGTTCGTGAAAGCGTAATCTCCGTTCACTGTTGTTTTCGAGTTATCAAATCGGCTAATCGAATCGCGGTTCAAGACGATTCATTATCCACATTTAAGTTGGGATGTGGATCACAAAATAGCGTCTCTCATGCCGATGTTATGTCATTTAGGTGACTAATTATTTTGCATCTATAGCTTAACGTTATATCTTGCGGCGATCAAATCCAGCAGTTTAACTTAAGTGTTTGCACCGATTTGGTGCGAGAATGGTCTGATAATTGTGCGATCTGGCGATTTTTCGGCTGATTGATGGTGTTTCCAGTATAGAGAATACGGGAGATAAAACAGGAAAAATTGATGTGTTCGCCGCTAAAAAAACGCCTGGCCAGGTGGCCAGGTCGCTGAGATTACGGCGCCGATGATCCGCCGAATTCGAGATAGATTTTCGCCAGATTCTGGTACTGCGCGAAGCGGTTCTCATCCACCGCCAGTTCCGCCTGACGGCGTTGATCCTGAGCGTTCAGCCAGTCGGTAATGGTGATGGCGCCCTGTCGGTAACGCACCTCGTTCAACCGCTCCGATTTACGCGCCAACGCCAATGAGGCGCGCAACTGCGTCTCCTGCGCCAGCAGCTGCGTGCGCAGTGACAGCGCGTTGTTCACATCGCCCATCGCTTTGTACAGCGCCTGCTTGAAGGCCAGAACTTGCTGTTCATAGTCGTTGCGGGCGATCTTGATCTCCACGCCCATTTGCCGCCACTGCAGGAACGGCAGCGTCAGGCCGGCGCTGAGGCTGCCCGTCGGGTTGCGCAGGAATTCCAGCAGCGCGCTGCTGCTGGCGCCCAGTGAACCGGTCAGGCTGAACGCGGGATAGTATTGCAGACGTTTTTCATCGACGTTGGCCAGGGCGGCGCGCAACCGCAGCTCTTGAGCGCTGAGATCCGGGCGACGGCTCAGGACGCTGGCGGGAATGCCGGTGTTGATCTGCGGCATCGCCGTCGTCGGCAGGCGCGCGGGCGCGATGGTGGCTTGGCCTGATGGCGCGCCCAGCAGCACCGCCTGTTCGTTCAGCGCCTGTTGACGATCGTGTTGTAACGCCACCAGGCTGCGTTCCTGCGTCAGCAAGTTTTGTTCCGCATTCACTACGTCCAGCGCCGAGATGCTGCCGGCCTGATAACGGGCGTTGGCCAGCCGCAGCGTCGTTTTGGCATAGGCGATGCTCGCCTGGCTGACGCTGATTTGTTGATTGAGAAAACCGATGCGCCAGTAGTTGGTGGCGGCGTCGGCCAACAGCTTCAGGCGCGCCGCCTGCAGATCCTGCACGGAAGCCTGGCTGCTCCACTCGGCCGCGTCGCGCTGGCGCGCCAGCTTGCCCCACAGATCGACCTCATAGCTGGTGGTGAGCGACGCGTTGCTGGTTTTATTCCACGCGGAGGACTCGGACAGCGGGCGATTAATGCTGCTGCCTAATGAGGCGCTGACGCCGGGCGCGGTGCTGATGCCGACGCGTTCTGCCTCGAGCCGCGCGCGGTAAACGCGCAGCGCGGCGGCGGCCAGATCGTTATTGCTCGCCATCACCTGTTGCAGCCAACGATCGAGCTCGGGATCGCGGAAATCGCGCCAGTCGAACGGCGTCGGCGCGGCGTTGTCGGCAGCGTATTGCCACCCCGCAGGATAGTTGACCTGCGGCGCCCGGTAGTCGCTTTTCAGGGCATTGCCGCAGCCGGCGGTGAGCAGGGCGGCGAGGCTTAACGCCAGGGGAGATAAAATTTTCATGGGTTACTCGCTGGCCAATGAAACGACCGGATCCATCCTTGCCGCTTTGCGGGCGGGGAGATAACCGAAGATCATGCCGATTAAGGTTGAACAGAAAAATGCCGTGGCGGCGGCTTGCCAGGAATAGATGGCGGTGAACATGCCGCCCGCCAGCGAGGTGAACAGCGACCCGGCGGCGAACGACAGCGCGATGCCCAAAGCGCCGCCGATCAGACAGACCAGCACCGCCTCTATCATGAACTGTTGCATGATGTCGCTGCGCCGCGCGCCGACCGCCATGCGCACGCCGATTTCGTGGGTGCGTTCGGTCACCGAGACCAGCATGATGTTCATCACGCCCAGGCTGCCGATCACCAGCGCGATGGACGCCACCATCAGGATCAGCAGGCTGAAAGTCATTGACGTGCGTTCGATGGACTTCCGGATTTTATCGAAGTTGTACAAACGGAAATCTTTTACGCCATGGCGTTGGGTCAACAGCTGTGTGATAGCGGTGACGGCCGATTCGCTGGCGACATTGTCCTTTAGCCGAACGGTGATGCCGCTGAGCGTCGGTTTGCCTACCATGCGATACATCACCGTGCTGTAGGGCATCCAAACAGTGATGCGATTGGGCGCGTAGTTGCGATTGCTTTTCGCCACACCGATCACCCGGGCCGGCACCGAGCCGAGAAACACGATTTGGCCGAGCGGCTCGACGCCGAAATCGCCGAACAGCGCCTGGCGCGCATTGTCGTCGATGATCACTTCCTGCAGCGCATTACGATCGTCGCGGAAAGTCACGCCTTGTAACAGCTCGACGCCGTTAACGCGGAAATAGTCGCGCCCGACGCCGGTGATCGAGGCGGTGGCGGATTTGCTGCGAAAACGGATGCTGTCGGAAGCGTCTACTTCCGGGCTGACGCTGTCGACGAAGCTTTGCTGCGCCAGCGCGTCGGCATCGGCCGGCACCAGAGTGCGGATGCTGTCGATGGCGTCGTCGAAGAAATCGCGGCCCGGATAGATGCTTACCACGTTAGTGCCGAGATCTTTGAGGTTTTCCAGCGTGCGCTGTTTGGCGCCTTCGCCCAGCGCCACTACCGTGACCACGGCGGCGATGCCGAAGATGATGCCGGTCATGGTCAGCGCGGTGCGCAGACGATGAGCGTTCATCGCTTTCAGCGCCATGTGCAGCGATTCGCGGGTGCGGTCGATCAGGCGTTGCCAGCCGCTTTGCCGGCTGCGGTTCGGCGGCGGCAACGATGGGCCGGACGCCGACTTGCGGCCGCTGTCAGCGATGATCTTGCCGTCTTGCAGTTCGATGACGCGCTGCGCATGTTGCGCCACTTTCATATCGTGGGTGACGATCACCACGGTGTGGCCGCGCTGATTCAGTTCGCTCAGGATCGCCAGCACTTCCTGGCCGGATTGGGTGTCCAGCGCGCCGGTCGGTTCGTCCGCCAGGATGATCTCACCGCCGTTGATCAGGGAGCGGGCGATGCTGACACGCTGCTGTTGGCCGCCGGAAAGCTGGCCGGGTTTGTGGTCTTCGCGTCCCTCAAGCCCCAACCGCGCCAGCAATTGCGCCGCCCGCTGCCGACGCTGATCGCGCCGGGCATTGGCGTAGATGGCCGGGATTTCGACGTTGCCCAGCGCGCTGAGATCGGGCATCAGGTGATAGCGCTGGAAGATAAAACCGATATGTTCGCGGCGCAGGCGGGCCAATTCGTCCGGCGACAGGTGGGCGGCGTTCTGGCCGCTGATGTAGTAATCGCCGCGATCCGGCACGTCGAGGCAGCCCATGATGTTCATCAGCGTCGATTTGCCGGAACCGGAGGCGCCAATGATCGCCACCAGCTCGCCGGCGGCGATGGTCAGATCGATGTCTTTCAACACCGTTAACGCTTGACCGCCGTTGGTGTACGTTCGGCTGATGCCTTTTAGTTCGATGATCGCGTTCACAGGAAGATGCCATCCTCAGCCGATTTGGCGGCGGGCTGCGACAGCACCACGGTTTCACCGGCTTTCAGGCCGCTGAGGATCTGAATGTCGACATTGTTGGTGATGCCGGTGGTCACTTTGCGCGTTTCCAACCGCAGGTCCTGGGTCAGCACCTGCACCTGCTGCTCTTTGCCATCGATTTTATGCACCGCCTGGATCGGCACCAGCAGGGTGTTCTTCGCGTCGCCGAGCAGCAAGGACACCTGCGCGGTCATGGCGATGCGCAGGCGGTTTTCCGGGTTTGGCACGTCCAGCAGCGCGTTGTAATAGACCGAGGCGTTCGAGGTGCCGGAGCCGGAAGCGGAGCTGGTGCCGGCGAGCGAGTCGTCTTTCATCACCGATTCCGGTGCCAGCTCGATGGTGCGCAGCGTGGCGTCGTAGCGCTTATCCGGATCGGAGAAAATAGTGAAGTAAGCCTTTTGTCCCGGCGAAATGCGGGTGATGTCGGCTTCGGAGATCTGCGCCTTAATGGTCATCATATCCAGCCGCGCCAGCTTGACGATGGTCGGCGCACTTTGGCTGGAGTTGACCGTTTGTCCCTGCTGCGTGACCACGGCGATAACAATGCCGTCCATCGGCGCAACCACGCGGGTATAGCCCAGATCGATTTTTTTCTTCTCGACTTCGATCTGCGATTGCACCAACTGCGCATTGAGCGCCTGCAGATCGGCGCGAGTGGTGGCGAGCGAGGCTTCGGCGGTCTCGAAGTCTTCCCGAGAACTGGCTTCGTCGTTCAGCATGCGGCGCTGGCGTTTGAAACGCGACTCCGCCTGTTTCAGCAAGGCCTGTTTGGCTAACATATTGGCTTTGACTACGTTCAGCGCCGCTTCGGCGTTGCGCAGATCGTTGCGCTGTTGCAGATCGTCGATGTCGGCGATCGGTTGCCCTTTGGTGACGCGATCGCCCAGCTTGACCTTCAGCGATTTGACTTCGCCGGAGACGCGGGCGCCGACGTTGACGCGTTCGATGGCATCCAGCCGCCCGGTGGCCAGCACGGCGTTTTCGATATCGCCCAGGCGGGCCGGCGCGGTAACGTAATCCTGCTGCGGCGGGCGTTGCCAAAAGATGGCCAGCGCGACGGCGACGGCGATGAAAACGATGGCGGCGATCAACGCCAGACGGCGGGAGGGGAGTTTCAGTGATGACATACCCAGGTTTTCCATAACGATAAAAGCGGCGGTTCCAGTCTGCCATCATGGCAGCGCCAGCTTGAACTGGCGCTAAACGTGAGGCGCTTTCCCGCTGGAAAGGGGATAGTAAAGGCTTTCCCGTTAAAGATCACGGTGAGTTATTATCCGCCGGGTGTGCAACCGGCTGCGTTGGGCGTTATACTGGGTAAAAAACCAGTATTCATTCATCAGCAGGATAATGCCACCGCCATGATGCCAAACCGCCTCGAGCCAGAACTCGACATTTATCAATACCCGGAGCACCTGCGCGCCTGCCTGGCGCCGTTGCCCAAAGGGCCGGGCGTGTATGTGTTTCACGGTCAAAGCGAGAGCCTGCCGCTTTACATCGGTAAAAGCGTCAATATACGCAGCCGGGTGATGGCGCACTTCCGCGCGCAGGACGAGGCTAAAATGCTGCGCCAAACCCGACGCATCAGCTTTATCGAGACCGCCGGTGAGTTGGGCGCATTGCTGCTGGAGGCGCAGTTGATCAAACAACAACAGCCGCTGTTCAACAAACGTCTGCGGCGCTCGAAACAGCTGTGCGCGCTGCGCTTGCAGGCTGATGCGGTGACGATTGCTCACGCCAAAGAGATCGACTTCGCCGTCACGCCCCATCTTTACGGGCTGTTTGCCAATCGCCACGCCGCGCTGGAAAAGCTGCGCGCCATCGCCGACGAGCATCGTTTATGTTACGGCAAGCTGGGGATCGACAAGCTGCCGGCGGGGCGAGCCTGTTTCCGCTACAGCCTGCGCAAGTGCGCGGGCGCCTGCTGTGGCGTGGAGTCGGCGCAGGAGCATGCGCTGCGGCTCAGCGCGGCGCTTGAGCAGTTGCGCATCACCTGTTGGCCGTTCGCCGGGCGCGTGGCGCTGGAGGAGCAGGGCGAGACGCTGCGTCAGTACCATGTGATCCACAATTGGTTTTATCTGGGCTCGGTCGGCAATCTGGCGCAGGCGGAGCGGCTACAGAGCGCGGCCAGCCATTTCGACAGCGATGGCTACAAGATTTTGTGCAAGCCGCTTATCGCCGGCGATTACCCGATTATTGAGCTGCCATAAGGCCATAACGCTGGCGATAACCTAAGACTTATCCGTAAAATCAGGGCATTATGCTAAAAAAGCTTGAGTCCATAATGTTGTTATGGATAATAACGCCCCGAAGCGAAGGAACGCGCTATTAACTCAGTTGGCAGAGTGATTGGTTTTATAATGGCTTGTTTTGGCTTGAAAATTGATAGACGCGGGTTCGAGTCCTGCATAGCGCGCCAGCTTTCTTTCACTTCATCTCATCGCGCTTACCGTAAAGCGCACCCGGGTTGATTTGCACTATCGGCTCCTCGTTGGGATTTTCGGGTGTGCTTTACCGTAACCGCTGGCTTTCCTTCCTCTTTCTCTCTCGATCCTTTGCTAAACTGTAATCAGGCAGGCTTGCTGCCCGGCAACAGGAGGTCGATATGTCCCACTCCGAGCAACTGCAGGAACTCTTGCAACGCGTCGCCGCCCTCGAGGCGAGAGAGAAGGCGCTGACCGCCGCGTCCAACGCTTACCAGGCGATTATCACCACCATGTTGGGCAATATGGAGAAGACTGAACGTGATCGCATCATCGCGATGATCGATCAGGCCCATGAAATCGCCTACGCCCGCGCCATTCAACGCAGCAACGAACCGCAAAAGCAGAAAATCAAACAGGCCGACGACGTCGCCCAGCGCATGTTCATGTTTGCGCAAGGCAAAGCCGCTCAACCGCGCTGAAGCCGAACTATAACAGTTGCCGCCATTAAGTTGGTTAACTGATCTACCCGGCAAAACTGTACTTGTGTTACTTTTAGCGGTGAGATTTGATGGCAATGCTGTTTCCAGCATAAGGTTGTAACGATGGACGCGATTAAAAGCATCTTGGTTAAAGAGATTGAACAGATCAATCGGCGCGAAGGGCGCGACGGCAAGCCGCGCTTCAACAGCGAATTCGCCCGCACTCACCGCTATTTGTGCCTTGCCATGTTCGCCGGTTACTTCGCGGTGATCGCCGTGATGTATCAGGTGCCGTACATGGGGATGTATGCCTTCCTCGGCTTCACCGCCTTTGTGCTGTTCATGTTCGCCATGCTGCTGATAGAGATCCGGCCGGTCTACCGCTTTGAAGACATCGGGGTGCTGGATCTGCGAGTGTGCTATAACGGCGAGTGGTACTTCACCCGCGCGCTGTCGCCTTATGCGGTGCAGCAGCTGCTGGATGAGCCGTCCATCGGCGCCGCGCTGAAACAGAAGATGCGGGTGATCATCGGCAACAAGGGCGAAATCGACTTCTACGACGTGTACGACATGGCCTACGGAAAAAAGCCGCAGGATGAGCCATCGCAGCTGGCGGCGGCAAACTGAAAGGTTTCCGGCCGGCGGCTTGTCGATTATACTCAGCGTTTGAACGCGAAGCAGAATGAGGACCAAGCGATGAGTGATGATATTTTCGATTTTGATATCGATGCCGAACTGGCGAAAGCCGAAGAAAAAGCGGCGCAGAAGGTAAAAGAGGTCCCTGAATTCCTCGAAGACGAAGCGGACTGCGAAGGTTGCAAGATCTGATCGCCTGACCCATAAAAAAACCGCCGCGGCGGTTTTTTTTATCTCTGAGCGTCCTCGGCATCAGTCCAGCATGAATCCCCAGATGAGGAACGCCGCCACCAGAATCAGGCAAAGCGCGGACACCGTCACCAGTATTTTCCCCAGAATGTCTTTTTCTTGTTCCCGCTGCGTCACGTTGAAATTATCCAATTAAAAGTCTATGGACCAAACCGGCGATGCTGAGATCGAGCGCCGCTACGCCCAGCGCCATGACCATCATCACCGAAAGAAATCGAGTCTTGCCGTTCACATCCCTAATCCCCGTTGGCGCCGCTGTTAAATTGTTTTTATATCAAACGGATATAATTCAGCGACGCCGTACTTCATACATCATGATAGTGATTAAGAACGTTCTTAAGGCCAGAAGTTCCCTCATCTGATAACGCGGCCGCGTTAGTCGGTCACGATCCTGACGCCTATCTTGCTGACCTGATTGCCCTCCATTTCGGCAATGGTCCAGGTCAGGCCGTCCCACTCCACCTGGTCGCCGATCACCGGTTCACCGCCGATCAGCTGAATGACGAACTGCCCCAGCGTCTGTTGCTCGTCGACATCGTCTTGCAGATTGAGGCCATAAACCTGCGAGATGTCGCTTAAACGGGCGTCGGATTGCAGGATAAAGTCGCCGAAGAAGCGTTCGTCGAGCGTCACGGCCGGCGCTTGGCTAAACAGTTTGCCGAGGATCGGCAGATCGTGCTCATGGCCGATAACGCACAGGATATCGTTCTCGCGCAGCCGGGTACTGCCGCTAGGGTGCAGCAGCTCTTTGCCGCGGAACAGGGCGGCGATGCGGGTATTGGGCGGCATTTTCAGCTCGCGCAGCGCGGCACCGACGCACCAGTTTTCCGCCGAAAGCTGATACACAAACTGTTCCCACTGGTTTTCCGGGTGCACGTCCAGCCCAACGCGGGAGATCGGCGTCAGCGCCGGCGGCACTATCACCTTGGCCTTTTTGGCGGCGAACGACAGCGTGGTGCCTTGCAGCAGCAGGGAGACCAGCACCACGAAGAACGCCACGTTAAAGAACAGCTGGGCGTTGGGCAGCCCGGCCATCATCGGGAACACCGCCAGGATCACCGGTACCGCGCCGCGCAGGCCAACCCAGGAAATAAAGCCGCGTTCGCGCAGGGTAAAGCTGCGGAACGGCAGCAGGCCGATAAACACCGACAGCGGGCGTGCGAACAGGATCATCCACAGCGACAGCAGTAGGGCAGGGATGGCGATCGGCAACAGCTCATGCGGATTGAGCAGCAGGCCGAGCACCAGGAACATGCCGATCTGGCTGAGCCATGCCAGGCCATCGAAGGTTTGCACGATGCCGTGACGGTTGCGAATTGGACGGTTGCCCAGCAGCAGGCCGCACAGGTACACCGCCAGAATGCCGCTGCCGTCCAGCGCGGTGGTCAGCGCGAAAATAAGAATGCCGCCGCTCACCGCCAGCAGCGGGTAGAGGCCGTCCGCCAGCTTGATATGGTTAATCAGCGTCAGCAGCAGCCAGCCGCCGCCGAGACCGAAGACGATGCCCATGCCGAACTGCTGCATCAGATGCAGCGGGAAGGTCCAGCTCAGCGCGGTTTCCCCGGCGGCGATCATCGCAATCAGCGTGATGGTGAGAAATACCGCCATAGGATCGTTGCTGCCGGACTCGATCTCCAGCGTGGCGCTGACGCGTTCGTTCAGGCCTTTGCCGCCCAGCAGCGAAAATACCGCGGCGGCGTCGGTAGAACCGATGATGGCGCCGATCAGCAACCCCTGCAACAGATCGAGATTGAACAGCCAGGCGGCGGCCATGCCGGTCAGCCCGGCGGTGATCACCACGCCGACGGTGGCGAGAGACAGTGCCGGCCACAGGGCCACGCGGAACGAGCTGACCCGGGTGCGCATGCCGCCGTCGAGCAGGATCACCGCCAACGCGAGGTTGCTGACCAGATAAGCGACCGGGTAATTGCTGAAGACGATGCCACCGGGGCCGTCAACGCCGGCCAGCATGCCGATCGCCAGGAAGATCACCAGGATCGGAATGCCGAGCCGGGAAGAAAATGAGCTGAGCAGAATGCTTGCCCCCACCAGCACGGCACCGATGACGAACAAGCTGTTAATGGTGCTGGCATCCAAAATATCGTTCTCCTGAGGCTGGGGGATAGGGGACTCTGCGCGTATTTCGATGATAACGTGTTTAGTGGGTAAAACGCCAAGGCTGATTGCGAAAACAATCGATCAATTATTACCCTTTGGTGCGATTAAACTAAGAAAGTGAGGGGAAGAGGTGAAGTTCTGCCTTTTATCCAACATTATCAGGCTGCTGTATTTCGGTTTTGGCAACAATGCCGGGTTTGCACGGCGGGAAAAACCATTAAGCCCGCGCAGGCAGGCTTAATGGTTTGCAGGCGCGGTAGGGTTAATGGTCGAGCGATTCCAGCGACCGTTTGATCAGCTCGGTGGCCAGTTTGCGTTCCGCTTCGGAAATGCCGTCGAGATTGAAGTTGGAGAGCTCAGCGACCAAAACGCTGCGTTCTT
Source organism: Serratia ureilytica (assembly GCF_017309605.1). Taxonomy (NCBI): domain Bacteria; kingdom Pseudomonadati; phylum Pseudomonadota; class Gammaproteobacteria; order Enterobacterales; family Yersiniaceae; genus Serratia; species Serratia ureilytica. The sequence goes on along the minus strand of NZ_CP071320.1, from coordinate 3,109,459 downwards.
TACCGCTGATCGAAGCGTCCAGCGCGGACAGCAACCTGCTGAGGATCTTCAGCAGGGTGGCGTTTTCCGCTACGGCTTCCTGAGCCTGGGTATTTTTATCGGTCATTCAAAATCCTCTCTGTCGTGACGGAAGGGAGAGACAGGTAACGCCATCGAATCAATCAAGCGATCGCGCAGCCCTTCGGGGGTTGAGCCCAATCACTACCGTAAGGCAGGGATCCGGATTTCTACTTATGCATTGCAGTTATAACGGCCATGTTATCTATGCCGCCGTATCACTTTGCCTTAACGGACGACGTCAAGCTGAACAATGTGTGCTCTGCATGCAAACGACCAGTATAGGCTTTTTGCGCGGCGGTAATATGACAGAAAACCCCTGCAAACATTCAGGTTTACAGGGGCCAGGTTTATTGCGGCTTGCCGGAGAACAGGAAGCGCAGCACCGGGATGCGTTTGTGCAGCTCATATAAAGCGAAGGCCAGCGAGAACACAAACAGCAGGCCCAGCAAGAACCCCAACAGGTTGTTTCCGATATAAGGCGTCACGAAAGCGCCATATATCAGGGTCAACGGATGGTGCACCAGATATATAAACAGCGAGGCGTTGACCAGATAGGTGATGCGCGGCGAGTGATAATTCAGCAGGTTATGCCCGAAAGAGAACACCACATTGGTCATCAGGATCCCCATTAGGGTTTTGATCACCACTTCCAGCTCGAACATATAGCTGCTGTGCGCCAACAGTTTCTGGTTCAGCATATATGCGATAAACAGCAGCAGCGAGCCGAGCAGCGCCAGCGGCGAACGGCGCAGGAAAATCTCTTTAAGCCACACATACTTAAACGCATAGGCGCCGAGGATGAAGAACGGCAGGTAGAACATCGTCTCCATCACCACGAAATTGAACAGGCCATTGGATAATAGCTGCGGCGCGAAAATTAAAATAATACGGTGCGCGGCCGAGTAGCATACCGCATAAATAAAGAAACACAGTGAGATGTTTCCTAATCCACGCATTCTGTTTATTAACGCTGGAATAGGCTCGCGGGTTTGACGCTTGATTTTGCGGAACAGATAAAAGCAGGCGAAGGTTAACAATGACAGGGTCAATAAGAACCACAGATGAGACACCAATTCCCAAACTGTTACATTTATTTTCTGATAGAGAGAAAACTCGTCCCAGCCGTTTAATTTATCGGTGAAATATTTCAGCATGAAAAATTGCGGCACCGTAATTAGCGGGATGGAGCTCAACAGCGGGATCGCCACCCGCTCCAGCCTGACCTTCAGCCACTGATGGCGCTCGTAACGCTCGTAGAGCATGTAGGAGAAGTAGCCGGAAATCACGAAGAACACCTGCATGCGGAAGGCGTGGATGAAGTCGTTCAGCACCGTGAGCGAGAAGGAGGGCGACGCGCTGTTCACCGCCCAGGCGTGGCTGGAATAAATCAGGGAAAGGTGAAACGGAATGCCGAGCAGCATCAAATAGGCTCGGATCGAATCGAGGAAAAACTCGCGCTGTTTGCTGCCTTTAGTCATAGATTACCGCTGGTGATTTAATCGGGTGCTCATTAACACGCTTAATAAGTCGTCAAACGTTAAATTGTTATCCGGAACCCTACTATAGCCCCTCGCATTTTTCCATAGCGTCTTGTTGCGCGGCTTGCTACGCTGGTGCTCCATCAGCTGCTTAAACAATGAGCCGTAAACATGAACCATCCATTTATCATGTTGTCGGAAAGCTGAGTAATCCATTAATATGGATTTAAATGATTTGAGCACACGAATAGGGGGGGATGTGCTAGTTAATATATTATCCGGACAACCACGCGCCGCGAGCGTTCGTTGGTTAGGTGCTACCGTATTGTTCACGCTGTTCAGTTCGCCGGCATGGGCCTTTTCTATTGATGATGTGGCCAAGCAGGCGCAGGATCTGGCTGCGAAAGGTTTCGAAGCCCCGAAGAGCAACCTTCCTTCTCAGTTCCGCGAGATGAAGTTCGCAGACTATCAGCAGATTCAGTTCAATCACGATAAAGCCTATTGGAGCAAGCTGAAAACCCCTTTCAAGCTTGAGTTTTATCATCAGGGGATGTATTTCGATACGCCGGTGAAAATCAACGAAGTCACCTCTACCAGCGTAAAACAGATCAAGTACAGCCCGGATTACTTCAACTTCGGCTCGGTCAAACACGATCCTGAATCAGTGAAGAACCTCGGCTTTGCCGGCTTCAAGGTGCTCTACCCGATCAACAGCGCCGACAAAAACGATGAGATTATGAGCCTGCTGGGCGCGAGCTATTTCCGCGTGGTGGGTAAAGGGCAGGTTTACGGGCTTTCCGCTCGTGGCCTGGCTATCGATACCGCTTTGCCTTCCGGCGAAGAGTTCCCGCGTTTCCGCGAATTCTGGGTTGAGCGTCCGAAGCAGGGCGACAAACACCTGGTGATCTACGCGCTGCTGGATTCCCCGCGCGCCACCGGCGCTTACCGTTTCACGGTGATCCCGGGCCGTGACACCACCGTGGACGTCGAGTCCAAAGTGTTCCTGCGCGATAAGGTGGGCAAATTGGGCCTGGCGCCGCTGACCAGCATGTTCCTGTTCGGCCCGAACCAGCCGTCGCCGACGCTGAACTACCGCCCGGCGCTGCACGATTCCAACGGTCTGTCTATCCATGCCGGCAACGGCGAGTGGATCTGGCGTCCGCTGAACAATCCTAAACACCTGTCCGTCAGCACCTATACCGTTGAGAATCCGAAAGGCTTCGGTCTGCTGCAGCGCGGTCGCAACTTCAAAGAGTACGAAGATCTGGACGATCGTTACGATCTGCGCCCGAGCGCCTGGATCGAACCGAAAGGCGACTGGGGCAAAGGCAAGGTCGAGCTGGTGGAGATCCCAACGGCGGATGAAACCAACGACAACATCGTCGCGTTCTGGACGCCGGATACCTTGCCGGAAGCCAAAAAACCGCTGACGCTGAGCTACCGTCTGAACTTCACCCGCGATGAAGACAAACTGCATTCGCAAGACATCGCCTATGTGGCACGGACCATGCGTTCGACCGGTGACGTGAAGCAGTCCAACCTGATCCGCGAGCCTGACGGCAGCGTCGCCTTCCTGGTCGATTTCGTCGGCCCGGTGCTGAAAGCGCTGGACGCCAATACGCCGGTCGCTTCTCAGATCAGCATCGGCGACAACGGTGAAATGGTAGAAAACAACGTCCGCTATAACCCAGTGACCAAAGGCTGGCGCCTGACGGTGCGTCTGAAAGTGAAAGACGACAAGAAGCCGGTAGAAATGCGCGCGGCGCTGGTCAATGGCGATAAGACACTGTCGGAAACCTGGAGCTATCAGCTACCTGCCAATGAATAAGCCTACTCAACCCGCCCAGGATTATCTTGCGGCGCTGCCTCTGACCGCCGAGCGGTCGGAGGCGCTTACCCCTAAAACGGCGGATGACGCTCAGGCTCTGGAGGCGCTCCATCGGCAGATGGGCGCCGCCGACGCCAACGTCAATAGCCTGTCGGCGGATGACGTGGCGCTGGCCTCGGTCAAACCGCGCATCGAAAGCGCCTGGCCGGATGCGGTCAGCGATGACGACTTCGATACCGACGCCGAAGGGCGCGCCATTCTGAAGGCGACGCCGCCGATCAAACGCACCACCATGTTCCCGGAAGCCTGGCGCACCAACCCGGTGGCGCGCTTCTGGGATTCTCTGCTGGGGCGGTCGCCGCACAATCGGCACGCCACCAAAGAGGAGGCCGAGGCCGAGAACCGCTGGCGTACCGTCGGCTCCATGCGCCGCTATGTGCTGCTGGTGCTGATGCTGGTGCAAACCGGCATCGCCACCTGGTATATGAAAACCATCTTGCCTTACCAGGGCTGGGCGCTGATCGATCCTATCGCCATGCTGGACCAGGATCTGATGCAGTCGGTGCTGCAGCTGCTGCCGTATGTGCTGCAAACCGGCATTCTGATCCTGTTCGCCGTGCTGTTCTGCTGGGTCTCGGCCGGTTTCTGGACCGCGCTGATGGGCTTCCTGCAGCTGCTGATCGGCAAGGACAAATACAGCATTTCCTCCACCATCAAGGGCGATGAGCCGATCAACCCGGCGCACCGCACCGCGCTGATCATGCCGATCTGCAACGAAGACGTCGAACGCGTGTTCGCCGGCCTGCGCGCGACCTATGAGTCCGTCGCCGCGACCGGTCAGCTGGAACACTTCGATATCTACGTGCTGAGCGACAGCTACGATCCGGACATCTGCGTGGCCGAGCAAAAGGCGTGGATGGAGCTGTGCCGCGATGTCGGCGGCCACGGCCGCATCTTCTATCGCCGCCGCCGCCGCCGCGTCAAACGCAAGAGCGGCAACATCGACGACTTCTGCCGTCGCTGGGGCGGTGAGTACAGCTACATGGTGATCCTGGATGCTGACAGCGTGATGAGCGGCGAATGCCTCACCGGGCTGGTACGCCTGATGGAAGCCAACCCAAACGCCGGCATCATCCAGTCCGCGCCGAAGGCGTCCGGCATGGATACCCTGTACGCGCGCGTGCAGCAGTTCGCTACCCGCGTTTACGGGCCGCTGTTTACCGCCGGTCTGCATTTCTGGCAGCTGGGCGAGTCGCACTACTGGGGCCATAACGCCATCATCCGCGTGAAGCCGTTTATCGAGCACTGTGCGCTGGCGCCGCTGCCGGGCGAGGGCTCCTTCGCCGGTTCTATCTTGTCGCACGACTTCGTTGAAGCGGCGCTGATGCGCCGCGCCGGCTGGGGCGTGTGGATCGCTTACGATCTGCCGGGCAGTTACGAAGAGCTGCCACCGAACCTGCTGGATGAGCTGAAACGCGACCGTCGCTGGTGCCACGGCAACCTGATGAACTTCCGCCTGTTCCTGGTGAAGGGCATGCACCCGGTGCACCGCGCGGTGTTCCTCACCGGCGTGATGTCCTACCTGTCGGCGCCGCTGTGGTTCATGTTCCTGGCGCTCTCCACCGCATTGCAGGTGGTGCATACCCTGATGGAGCCGCAATACTTCCTGCAGCCGCGGCAGCTGTTCCCGGTCTGGCCGCAGTGGCGGCCCGAGCTGGCGATAGCGCTGTTCTCCACCACGCTGGTGCTGCTGTTCCTGCCGAAGCTGCTCAGCATCGTGCTGATCTGGGCCAAGGGGGCGAAAGAGTATGGCGGCGCGTTCCGTTTGTTCATTTCGATGCTGATGGAAATGCTGTTCTCGGTGCTGTTGGCGCCGGTGCGCATGCTGTTCCATACCGTGTTCGTGGTGAGCGCCTTCCTCGGTTGGGAAGTGGTGTGGAATTCGCCGCAGCGTGACGACGACGACACGCCGTGGGGCGAAGCGTTCCGCCGCCATGGCTCGCAGATGTTGCTGGGCCTGGTGTGGGCCGGCGGCATGGCGTGGTTGGATCTGCGTTTCCTGTGGTGGCTGTCGCCAATCGTGTTCTCGCTGATCCTGTCGCCGTTCGTGTCGGTGCTGTCGAGCCGCGCGACGCTGGGCATGAAAAGCAAACGCGCCAAGCTGTTCCTGATCCCGGAAGAGTACAATCCGCCGCGTGAGCTGCTGGCGACGGAAGAGTACCTGCATCTCAACCGCAACCGCGCGTTGACCAACGGCTTTATGCACGCGGTGGTCAACCCGTCCTTCAACGCGTTGGCGACGGCGCTGGCGACGGCGCGTCACCACCTGCGCGCGACGCTCGATCGCAATCGCGAGGAGCGGGTAAACGAAGCGCTGCAGCTGGGGCCGGAGAAGCTGGTGAAGGGCAAGCGTCTGGAACTGCTGAGCGATCCGGTCATGCTGGCTCGTCTGCACCAGCGCGTCTGGCTGCTGCCGGAAGGCGCCGCCTGGCGTGAACACTACCAGCAGTTGCCGCACAACCCGCTGGCGCACCCAACGGGTCGGCGTTAATCGCTTAGCGGCAACGCTTAGACGGGGAATGCGCACGGCGCGTTCCCCGTTTTTTTACCTTTTGCCTGAGCGCGCCGGTGCCGGTGAAAAAAGGGAACTGTGATAGACTGCGGCCGATGCGTTGTTCACTCGCGAAACAACCCCTTTCTCAGAGTCAATGTCGTGAAGCTCTCTTCCTACTTTCGCCTGGCCTGCGTGACGGCCGGCGTGATGGCCCTAACCGGCTGCGGCAGCATCATCAGCCGCACCGTGCCCGGCGCCGGGCACGGTCATCAGTATTATCCCGGCGTGCAGTGGGATCTGCGCGATACGCCCTGGCGCTACGTCACGGTGATAGACGTGCCGCTGTCGATGGTGGTGGACACCTTTATGCTGCCGTTCGATGCGCAGCATGGCCCCTACGAGTAACTTCGTTCAGCGGGTGGCGAACACCACCAGCTGATAGCCTTTCTGCCCGCAATGGAAAGGTGCCAGCGCCGTCATCCCCAGCCCTTGCACGTGAGCGGCCAACGAATGCGGATTGTCGTCGTCGATAAACAGTGCGCCCACGTCGTAATCATGGCGGGTGTGCGCTTTGACTGCGGCGTAGAGGCGCTTTAATACGCCTTTGCCGCGCCAGGCCATGCTGAGGCAGACCGGGCCGTAGAGAAATACCCGCTGCTCACGCAGCGGCCGTCCGGCGAATGAGTGCGTGGCGAGCGTCGCCAGCATCGCATCCACCACCGGCGGCCGCGGCTGCGCGTCGGCGGGCATCAGGCAAACGAACCCCGCCAGTTGGCCCTCCTGTTCCGCCACCCATATGCCGATGCCGCGGTTGATCGCCGTCAGCTGCGCTTCATTCATGCGCGATACGATAAATCCCTGCCGTTTTTGGCGCTCATCGAGCGCTTCCGGCACGTTTTCCGCCTGCAGCTGCAAAATGGCGGGGTAGTCGGTGGGGCGGGCCTGGCGAATGTTCATGCTGCCTCCTTGGCGTTCAAAGCGTCGTGCGGGTTAACGTTCATCCCACTCATCGGCGGCGGCCTGGCCTTCTTCGGTATCCAACGGCGGCTCGAGCTGGAAGTCGCCTTCCTCCCATTCGTACAGGGTGTTTTCGTCTATCCACTCGGCGGTGATTTCCACCTCGTCGTAGTCACCGTCGAAGATCGCCTGCGCCGCCGCACCGCTGCGCAGCGTCAGGCATTCCACCGCCTCGCCTTCTTCTTCGAAGAACTCCGCCTGCCACATCGTGTCGCCATCCTGCATCACGTACTTTTGCAGATTGAACTGCTGCGGCACCGGCGGTTCGTCACCGCCGCCGCCTTCGGCGGTGTCGAGAAACTCTTCGCGTGCGGCCTCGATGGCTTCTTCCAGGGTTGCATACAGGCTCATGTTCGCCTCCGTTGGCAATGAGAGTAAAGCGTCCGGCGTGCTGCCGGCGCGGTGGGGGAAACGTCAAAACTAATTGTTGTCTCACTGGCGCAGGATGCAAATTTTTTTGTTGTCCGCTCTGCGACGACGGTTGTCCGCAAAGCGGGAGAAGCAGGCGCGGAGGCGGGAAATAATGACGGTATCGTTCACTCAGGCATCAGGAGAAGCCCATGTTAATCGACCCTTCAAGCAAATACCGACCGTTCCCGCCGGTGACGTTACCGGATCGCCAGTGGCCTTCGCGTACCCTGCGACAGGCGCCGCGCTGGTGCTCCAGCGATCTGCGCGACGGCAACCAGGCGCTGGCGGAGCCTATGGATAACGCGCGCAAGCGCGAGTTCTATCAGCTGCTGTTGCAGTGCGGTTTCAAAGAGATTGAGGTGGCTTTCCCTTCGGCGTCGCAAACGGACTTCGACTTTGTGCGCGCCCTGATCGACGAGCGGCTGATCCCGGACGATGTCACCATTCAGGTGCTGACGCAGTCGCGCGACGATCTGATCGACCGCACCTTCGAGGCGCTGCAGGGGGCGCCGCGGGCTATCGTGCATCTGTATAACGCCACGGCGCCGATGTTTCGCGACATCGTGTTCCGCCAGGATAAGGCGGCTACCGTGGCGCTAGCGGTGAACGGCGCGCGGCGCATTCGCCGGCATTGCGAGGCGCAGCCTGATACCGTCTGGTGTTTCGAATATTCGCCGGAAACCTTCTGCTTTACCGAATTGGCGTTCGCGCTGGAGATCTGCGAAGCGGTGGCGGATGTTTGGCAACCGGGGGCACAGCGGCCGATGATCATCAACCTGCCGGCGACGGTGGAGGTGAGTACGCCCAACGTGTATGCCGATCAGATCGAATGGTTCTGTCGCCACTTCAGCCGTCGCGCTGATGTGACGATCGGCGTGCACCCGCATAACGATCGCGGCACCGGCGTCGCCTGCGCCGAGCTGGCGCTGCTGGCCGGCGCCGATCGGGTCGAAGGCTGCCTGTTCGGCAACGGCGAGCGTACCGGCAACGTCGATCTGGTCACGTTGGCGTTGAATCTCTATACCCAGGGCGTGGCGCCGGGCCTGGACTTCAGCCGCTTGAAGCAGGTGGTGGAGGTGGTGGAACAGTGCAATCAGCTGCCGGTGCATCCTCGCCATCCTTATGCCGGCGAATTGGTGTTTACCGCCTTCTCCGGATCGCATCAGGATGCGATCAAGAAAGGCTTCGCCGCGCAACGGCAGCGGCAAGATGGCTGGTGGCAGGTGCCTTACTTGCCGCTCGATCCCGCCGATGTCGGCTGCAGCTATGAGGCAGTGATCCGGGTTAACAGCCAGTCCGGCAAAAGCGGCGCCGCCTGGCTGTTGGAGCAGAACCATGGGCTGGCGCTGCCGCGCGGTTTGCAGATTGATTTCAGCCAGGTGGTCCAGCGGGCGACCGACGGCAGCGGGAAGGAAATGAGCGGCGCACAGCTGTGGCGCTTATTCCGCGACACTTACGGGCTGGTGGAGCAGCCGCGCTTGCAGCTGTTGAGCTATCAAACGGAAAGTCACGGCGTGGAAGCGTACAGTTTCAACGCGCGAGTCGCCTGGCAGGGGGAGCCTCTGCAGCTGCAGGGGGCCGGCAACGGCCTGCTTTCCAGCGCGGTGGATGCGCTGCGCCAACGCTTCGGTTTGCCGTTGGCTATCGAAGATTACCACGAGCATACGCTGGGGCATCAGAGCGACAGCCGAGCGGTGGCTTACATTCGCTGCGTTTTGCCGCACGGCGAGGCGAGCTACGGCGTTGGCATCGACGTCGACTCCGCCAGCGCTTCGCTGCAGGCGTTGTTCAACGTCGCCGGGCGCTATCTGGCGTCAACGTCGGCGCGGCCCGGCTGAAATAGTCGCTGGGCGCTACCCCCAGCACCCGGCGAAACATGGCGCTGAACGCGCTGGGGCTGTCATAGCCGAGATCCAGCGCCACTTCCAACACCGAACGTCCGATCGCCAGCGCGTTCAGCGCCGCCAGTAAACGGGCGCGTCGCACCCAATCGCCAAAACGCAGCCCGGTTTCTCGCTGGAAGCGCCGCGACAGGGTGCGTCCGCTGACATTGAGGCGTTCGGCCGCCTGTTCCAGCGTCCAGGGCTGCGCCAGCGTGACCTGAATATGGCGGCACAGGGCGAGCAGCGAGGCCTCGCGCGGTTCGGGCAGGTGCAGCGGCAGGCTCGGCAGCACCCGTAATTCATCCAGAATCAACTCCATGATGCGCTCGTCGCGCCCGCCGCTGGGGTAGCCGGGCGCAATCTCCATCGCGCTGATAATCAGCTCGCGCAGCAGCGGCGACACCTGCACCACCTGGCACTGAGCCGGCAGATCGGCGCGCGCCAGCGGATCGATGAATAACGTCCTGGCCGCTACCTGGCCGGTGATGCGTAGACTGTGCACCACTTTCGCCGGTACCCAGACGCCGCGGCCGGGCGGCACCACCCAACTGCCGAGCCGGGTAGTGACCTGCACCACGCCGCTCAGGCTGTGGATCAGCTGCGCGCAGTTATGGTAGTGCTCCGGCTCGCTGTCGCCATGATGATAATCCCTGGCTAACGGCCGGACAGGCTGATCGGGCGGCAGAACGTCGTGAAAAAATAGCATCGCTGGCGCCCTCCGCGCGGCAAAAGGATAAGACCAAACAGCATGCCATGCGGCGTTATTTCACGCCAGCCTGTGGCTTTGTGTGCGAATACTTTATAAAATAATATTATATAATTTTATATATTGATGGGGGAGCAATGGATATTGACGCGATGCGTAAGGCGGCGACGCAGGCCGGCACGATGCTGCGTACCCTGGGCAACGAAGATCGGCTGCTGCTGCTGTGCCGGCTCAGTCAGGGCGAGATGGCGGTAAGCGAGCTGGCGCAGGCGCTGGATATCCGCCAGCCGACGCTGTCCCAGCAGCTTGGCGTGCTGCGGGAGGAAGGGTTGGTGTCCACCCGGCGCGCCGGCAAGCAGATTTACTATGCGGTGGCCGATGCCAAAGCGCTGGCGCTGCTCCATACCCTGTATCAGCTTTATTGCCCACAACCGGAGAACCGCGATGACCATTGACTGGCAACACTTCACGCCTTATTCCGCGCTGGCGGGCGGGGCCATTATCGGCGGCGCGGTGGCGCTGCTGCTGCTGTTCAACGGCCGGATCGCCGGCATCAGCGGCATTACCGGCGGTGTATTGAGTGCCGCTGGCCAGGAGCGGGGCTGGCGCGCCGCATTTATTGGCGGGTTGCTGCTCTCTCCCTGGCTGTATGCTGCCGCTGCGGCTTTGCCTCCTGGTGAGATCGCGGTCGGCAACGGTGGGCTGGCGGCCGCAGGGCTGTTGGTGGGATTGGGCACTCGATTGGGCAGCGGTTGCACCAGCGGGCACGGCGTGTGCGGCGTCGCACGGTTGGCGCCGCGTTCGCTGGCCGCCACGGCGGTGTTTATGCTGCTGGGCTTTATGACCGTGTGGTTGATGCGCCACCTGGCGGGAGGTTGAGAATGCTTAAAACGCTGTTGGCGCTGCTGAGCGGCGTCATTTTTGGTCTGGGGCTGATCGTCGCCGGCATGGCCAATCCGGCCAAAGTGTTGGCGTTTCTCGACGTTACCGGCGCGTGGGATCCCTCGCTGGCGTTGGTGATGGCTGGTGCGATCGCGGTGGCGGCGCCGGCCTTCCTGTGGGCGAGGCGACGAGAGCGTAGCCTGTTGGGGGAAACGCTGCAGATCCCGGCCGCCGGGCGTCTGGATCGTCGTTTGCTGGCGGGCAGCGCGCTGTTCGGCATCGGCTGGGGCATCGCGGGTATTTGCCCCGGCCCAGCCTGGGTGTTGGCCGGGGCGGAGATAAGCCGGGTATGGCCGTTCCTGCTGGCAATGCTGGCGGGCATGGCGCTGTATGACGTTATCATGAGGAGGAGGAGGACATGTCGATAGCCAAAGCGGTGTTGCGCATCGCGCGCCCGACCGATCGGTTGCAAGAGATTGCTACGCTGTATTGCCGCGGGCTGGGGTTCGAAAAGCTGGGCGAGTTTGTCGATCATCAGGGGTTCGACGGCATGATGATCGGGCATCCGCAGCATGCCTACCATCTGGAGTTCACGCAGCATCGCGGGGTACGGGTCGGGCAGGCGCCGACGCAGGATCATCTGCTGGTATTTTATCTGCCGGATGAGAACGAATGGCGGGCCGCGTGTGAGCGGATGCGGGCGGCGGGATTCTTATCGGTCGCCGCCTATAATCCCTATTGGGATCGGGCGGGGCAAACCTTTGAAGATCCTGATGGCTACCGAGTGGTATTGCAGCATCAGGCCTGGCAAGCATAAAAAAACCGGCGCATCGAGCGCCGGTTTGCGAGATAAAACGGGCTATCCGTCAGGCGTTGGTCGCCGGTTTTTGCGCGCTCTTGGACTGGGTATTTTCCAGCATGCGGCGAATCGGCACGATCAGCACGATAAGCACGGCGGCGCAGATCAGCAACGCGACTGAGCAGCGGGCGAACAGATTCGGCAGCATATCCAGTTGGTCGGCCTTGACGTGACCGCCGATCAGACCGGCTGCCAGGTTGCCCAACGCGCTGGCGCAGAACCACAGCCCCATCATCTGACCGCGCATTCTCTCCGGCGCCAGCAGCGTCATGGTGGCCAGCCCGATCGGGCTCAGGCACAGTTCACCCAGCGTCAGCATCAGGATACTGCCCACCAGCCACATCGGCGATACGCCGGCGCCGCCATTGCTCAGCACATTCTGCGCGGCCAGCATCATCAGGCCAAAACCGCCGGCGGCGCACAGGATACCGATCACGAACTTGGTGATGCTGCTCGGACGCACGTTATTGCGCGCCAGCGCAGGCCAGGCCCAGCTGAAGACCGGTGCCAGCAGGATGATGAACAGGGCGTTGATCGACTGGAACCATACCGCCGGGATCTCGAAGTCGCCGATCATGCGATTGGTGTAATCGTTGGCGAACAGGTTAAACGAGGTCGGTTTCTGTTCAAACGCTGACCAGAAGAACGCGGCGGAGATCAGCAGGATGAAGCACACCAGCAGGCGTGCGCGCTCTTTGCGGCTCAGGCCGGCAAAGGCGAACAGATAGATGAAGTACAACGTGACCGACGCGGCGATCACGTACACCAGCACGCTGGCCACCTCGACCGGATTGATGACGATAGTGCCTTGGGCGATCAGCACGATGACCGCCACCAGGATGGCCGCCAACGCCAGCAACCAGGTGCCGACGCCTTTTTTCTTCGCGACCGGGCTGTTCCAGGTGGAGTCCAGGCCCACTTCGCGGTCATAGCGTTTCATCGCCGGGACGGCGAACACCCGGAAGATCACCAACGCCACCAGCATCCCGATGCCGCCGATGCCGAAGCCCCAGTGCCAGCCGTGTGACTTGATCAGCCAGCCGGAGATCAGCGGGGCGATGAACGAACCGATGTTGATGCCCATGTAGAACAGCGAGAAACCGCCGTCGCGACGCGCATCGCCTTTCTTGTACAGCGTACCGACCATCACCGAGATACAGGTCTTGAACAGGCCGGAACCGAGCACGATGAACATCAGACCGATGAAGAACAGGTTGGTGCCCATCACTGCGGACAGCGCGATCGACAGGTGGCCGAGCGCGATCAGGATCGAACCGTACCAGACGGCCTTGCGTTGGCCGAGCCAGTTGTCCGCCAGCCAGCCGCCGGGCAGCGCCGCCAGGTACATGCTGCCGGCGAAGATGCCGACGATCGCCGACGCGTTCTCGCGCGCCAGGCCCAGGCCGCCGTCGTACACCGTGGCGGCCATAAACAGGATCAGCAGCGGACGGATGCCGTAGAACGAGAAGCGCTCCCACATTTCGGTGAAGAACAGAGAACCCAGCGGATAGGGATGGCCGAAGAAGGTCCGGCTTTCTGACTTATTGACAGAGGATTGCATAACGATTTCCCAATAAAAAGGCGCTGCATGGCTGCAGCCCGTACTGTGGTTGTATGTGTATTTAATGAAGGCGATCCGCCCAATGCGGATTACCCGACAAAACCGTGGCTGCAACGCTGATAAACCGTGGAAAGCGTGCTGACCTTTTTTCACTTGGCCGATGGTTCACATCTGGCGTGATATTATTTAACCATTTGATAACTGGTCGTTGGTTTTGTCTAGTACCTGTATCCCATTTTTTAGACGAAAAGTCGACAAGCATCTCCTTTTCTGGTTTTTCTGTTGGTTGTGGCGGGAATATGATTGACAGCGGGTTTTATGCGCTGAAAGTTAATTAATTGTTGATAAACAAGATGTTGAGGTAAGAATGTTCCGAGTGGGCCGAAAATTCGCAGGCCCGAAGGAAGCATTATTAAAAGTAGGGGAAACGCGGCGTTGATCCGGCCAATGGCGGAAATTGGCGATAAATGCAGCTATTGTTCTTCCTGCAGCGTATCTTCCCGCATGTAGCCCGGCCGCCGCCGCAGACACCACCAGGAATAACCGGCGTTGAACAGCACCACCAGCGCGGTGACGCCGAAGACCGCGCGAAAACCGTAACCGGCGGAGACTGCGGCGCCGAGCAGCGGGCCGCTGACGTTGCCGACGTCGCGGAACGACTGGTTATAGCTGAAAATACGGCCGGCCACCTGATTGGTGCAGTTATAAATCAACAGCGTCTGTACCGCCGGCAGCAACGCGCCGTCGGCCGCCCCCAGCAGAAAACGTAGCACCCCGAGTTGCCACGGCGTTTGCACGAACGCCATCGGGATCAGCAGCAGCACCGAAACGATCAGCATGAACACCAGTATGCGTTCCGGGCCGATGCGATCGCCCAGCTTGCCCAGCCGCGGGGCGCTCATCAATGCCGCGACACCGGGCACCGAGGCGATCAGCCCGCTGATAAACGCCAGATTGTGGGTGGCGCCGGCCAAATCGCGCACATACAGCGTCAGGATCGGCGCGATCGAGCCGGTGGCGATCTGGATGATCATGGTGGTGACGAACAGGCTGAGCACCAGCTTCGGGTTTTTCAGCGAAGCGAACACCTGTTTTGCGTGCAGCATGTCGCGCTTTTGCACCGGGGTGAATTGTTCTTTGACATACAGCAGCGTCAGCACGAAGCAGACGAACAGCACCGCGGCAGTGATATAAAACACCGGGCGCAGACCGTATAAATCGGCCAGCAGCCCCCCGATCAGCGGGCCGATCAGCGCACCGCCGACGCCGCCGGTGGACAGGGTGCCGAGCGCCCAGCCGCTGCGGTTGCGCGGCACCTGGGTGGCGATCAGCGCGTTGGCGTTGGGAATGAACCCGCCGAGCAGCCCCAGCACCGCACGCAGCGCGAGAAACTGCCAGACCGTTTGCGCCATGCCCATCAGCGCCATGACGATCGCCATACCGAGCGCCGAACGCAGCAGCATCAGTTTGCGGCCGCGTCGATCGGCCAGGGCGCCCCAGAACGGTGCGGCGATAGCGGAAAACAGGAAGGTGATGCTGAACAGCAGACCGGACCACATGTTGAGCGCCTGATGGCCGGTAACGCCCAGCGTCTCTACGTACAGCGGCAGAAACGGCATCACCAGGCTGAAGGCGGCGCCGGTGAGAAAACATCCCAGCCAGGCGACGAAAAGATTGCGTTTCCAGTTAACGGGTTCTGCTGCCGAAGCCATAAATGTCCACTGCCGAAAGGTGACGCGTTTTGCCGGTGGCGAGATGATGGGGCAAAACGTGAAAGTTAGCGTGGTAAGTATGCGCCGCAGGCGCGGCGACGGCAAACGAGGGGACGCAGATAGGGCAAAAAATGAAATAAAGTTTTAAAAATGGCGTTTAAACCTTATTCCGCGCTTGGCGCGCGGAATTTACAGCGTTTTATAGTCCGGCCAGCGCCTCGAAACCGGCGGCGGTGGTGGTGGTGCTAAAGTCGGTGACCTCGTAGTGGGCCACGGCGTTGAACGGATCTTCGGCCAGGATGGCGTCCAGCCGAGCACGCTCAATGCCTTTGGCCAGGATCACGCCGCCGGTGCGGGGATTCTTGCGGCCGGAGGCGACGAAGGTGCCGTCCTGAAAATATTTCTTAAGCCAGGCGATGTGCCCGTCAAGGTGGCTGTCGACGTCGGCGATCGGGCGATGGTAGGTCAGGCTGACAATGTACATGGCGGCTCCAAGGGTGGCGGCAAAAGCATTACCATCCCACCCTCGCCGGCGATTCTCAAGGGGCGCGCAATAAAAAACCCGCCGCCGGCGGGTTTGCGTGATCAGTACAGCGAAGGCTCGCCTTCCGGGCGGGTCTTGAAGCGGCGGTGCAGCCACATGTATTGGTCCGGCGCCATCAGGATCTCTTTTTCCACCACTTTATTCATGAAGGCGGCGGCGTCGAGTTCGTTGTCCAGCGGGAAGTTTTCCACCGCCGGCTGCATGATCAGCTCATAGCCTTTGCCGTCCGGCAGGCGACGCGGGGTGAACGGAATGATCGCCGGTTTGCCCATCCGCACCAGCACGTAGCTGCCGGTGGTGGTGGCGGCTTTATCCACCGCGAACAGCGGCACGAAAACGCTGCTGCGCGGGCCGTAGTCGTGATCCGGCGCATACCAGATGATATCTCCCTGTTTCAGGGCGCGGATCATGCCTTTGACGTCTTTACGATCCAGCATCGATTTGTTGGAACGCATCCGGCCCCAGGTTTGCAGCCAGTCCATCAGCTTGTTGTCGTGCGGGCGGTAAACGCCGATGCCCGGGTTGTGAATGCCGAAGATGCGCGCGCCCAGCTCCAGCGTCAAAAAGTGCAGGCCAATCAGCAACACGCCCTGATGGTTGTCGCGCGCTTTTTGAATGTGCTCCAGGCCGCTGACCTTGAACCAGCGCTCGATGCGCCAGTTCGGCCAGAACCACGCCATGCCGGTTTCAAACAACCCCATGCCGACCGATTCGAAATTCTTTACCACCAGCGCATCGCGTTCAGCCTGCGGCATGTCGGGAAAACAGAGTTCGAGGTTACGTTGGGCGATAACGACGCGCCGCTTGAGAAAGCGCATGGAAAATCGCCCGATCGAGGTGCCGAGCCAGTAGATGACGGGATAAGGCAGCAACACCAGCAGATACAGCAAGCCAATGCCTACCCAGGTCAGCCAGTAGCGCGGGTGCAGTAAGGAGCGATTGAAAGTAGGAACTTGAGTCATGGGTTCTCTGTTTTAATACGGTTGTTTAAGTGTAATGACAGAGTCATAGCATGGTCTGACGGCCGGGTGGGCTCGGTCGCTAGGTTCGTTTCTGCCGATTGTTTGCGACTATTGTGGCATTTTTCTGACGATCCGGGAAAACACAACGCATTAAAATCCCCTTTTGGGCGTTAAATATGCATCGAGTGCCGAATTTTTCCACAATATTTCCTGCCAAAAGCCCATGGCGATATCCTTATCAGGAAGGTCAATACGGTGGCATCCGGGATGAGTGCGCGATGCAGGTATGCGCACGCGAGCGCCAGGGCTGCGCGGCGGCGGTTTTTCGGGTATGATGTGCGCCGCGCGCGGGCCGGCTGGCTGCGCGCGGTAATCAGTCACCTCCCGAAAGACAGGAAAGTACACCATGCCAGTGTTACATAACCGAATTTCTAATGAGGAACTGAAGGCGCGCATGCTGGCGGAAACCGAGCCGCGCACCACAGTTTCTTTTTACAAATACTTCTCCATCGACGATCCCAAGGCGTTTCGCGACAGCCTGTACGTTCAGTTCGAAAAACTGAAGGTGTTCGGCCGCATCTACGTGGCGAAAGAGGGCATCAACGCGCAGATCAGCGTGCCGCAGCATAACTTCGACGCGTTCAAAGCCGCGCTGTTCGCCTCGCACCCGGCGTTGGATCAGATCCGCCTGAATATCGCGCTGGAAGACGACGGCAAATCCTTCTGGGTGCTGCGCCTCAAGGTGCGCGAGCGCATCGTGGCTGACGGCATCGATGACGAGAGCTTCGATCCGAGCAACGTCGGTGAGTATCTGCAGGCCGATCGCGTCAATCAGATGATCGACGATCCGAATACGGTATTCGTCGATATGCGCAACCACTATGAGTACGAAGTCGGCCATTTCGAAAACGCCATCGAGGTGCCGTCGGATACCTTCCGCGATCAGCTGCCGATGGCGGTGGAGATGCTGCAGGACAGCAAAGACAAGAATATCGTCATGTACTGCACCGGCGGCATTCGCTGTGAAAAAGCCAGCGCCTATATGCTGCACAACGGCTTTAAAAACATCTACCACGTGGAAGGCGGGATTATCGAGTACACCCGCAAAGCGAAAGAACAGGGGTTGCCGCTGAAGTTTATCGGCAAAAACTTCGTGTTCGATGAGCGTATGGGGGAGCGCATCTCCGACGATGTGATCGCCAACTGCCACCAGTGCGGCGCACCGTGCGACACCCATACCAACTGCAAGAACGACGGCTGCCATCTGCTGTTCATTCAGTGCCCGAGCTGCGCCGCCAAGTTTGAAGGATGCTGCAGCGAGATTTGCCGCGAAGAGCTGAAGCTGCCGCGCGAAGAGCAGCGCGCGCGCCGTGCCGGCCGCGAAAACGGCGTCAAGATTTTCAATAAATCGAAAGGATTGTTGCAGACCACGATGCACATTCCGGCACCGGAAGAAGAAGGCCCAGCCCGCTGAGCCTGAGGAACCGACAAGCCCGGCCGCCAAGCCGGGCTTTTTTTTTATTTCTCGCGCACGCCTTCTACGGAGATGATCAGCTCAACGTCTTGCGACGCCGGGCCAAGATCGGTGGTGATGCCGAAATCTTTCAGCTTGATCTTGCCGTTGGCTTCAAAGCCGGCGCGGTAGCCGCCCCACGGATCGTTGCCCTGGCCAATCAGTTTGGCATCGAGCGTAACCGGTTTGGTGACGCCGTTCAGCGTCAGGTTGCCGACCACCGCGTAACCGTCGCCGCTTTTCTTCACTTCGGTGGATTCAAACTTGGCTTGCTTGTTCTTCTCCACGTTGAGGAACTCGGCGCTGCGCAGGTGCTTGTCGCGCTCGGCGTGGTTGGTGTCGACGCTGGCGGTATTGATGGTCACGTTGACCTTGTCCTTGGACGGATCTTTCTCGTCGAAGGTGAAGCCGCCGTCGAAGTCTTTAAAGCTGCCGTACAGCCAGCTGTAGCCCAGGTGCTGGATGCGGAATTCGATAAAGGCGTGTTGGCCTTGTTTATCGATCTTGTAGTCTGCCGCCAGTGCGGAACCGGCGCTCAGCAGCAGGGCGCCTGCGGTCAGGCCCAATACGGTCTTTTTCAACATAGCAATCTCCATAAATCCAAAGGTTAATCGGCGCTGCTACCCAGCATCCGTTTCAAAGTGACATCACGATCGATAAAGTGATGTTTAAGCGCGGCCAGCCCGTGCAGTACCGAGAGCACTACCACGGCCCAGGCCAGGTAAAGGTGTATGGCGCCGGCGGTGTCGGCCTGTTCCGCCATGCCGGTCACGGTGGCGGGCACGTTGAACCAGCCGAACACGCTGATCGGTTGGCCGTCTGCGGTGGAGATCAGATAGCCGCTGATCAGAATGCCGAACAACACGGCGTACAGCGCCAGATGCGCGAGAATGGCGCTGACGCGAGTGAGGCGGCCATAGCTGGCCAGCGGTTTGGGCGGCGGTGAGACAAAGCGCCAGACCACGCGGATCACCATCACGATGAACAGCAGCGTGCCGATGCTTTTGTGGATCTCCGGCGCCTGATGGTACCAGACGTCGTAATAGCCCAGCGTGACCATCCATAGGCCGAGTGCGAACATGCCGTACACCGTCAGCGCCACCAGCCAGTGGATCAACACTGACACATGGCCGAAACGATCGGCGGTATTTTTCCAGAGCATCCTGTTTCCTTCGATTACCGATTGGCTGGCTGCAATAATTAAACTTTAGGAAACATAAAATCAATAATAAATTTAACTATGTTACTACTTTGAAATATTAGTCAGTGAATTTGTTCGAGATGTTCGGAGTTAATCAGATAAATCGTTGGAGATAATATTGTTTCGCTCACGAGAGGTTCATGCTAGTCATTGAAAAATGGGGCTATTATCTATTAATGTCAGCTTTTGTCATTTTACGTAAACCCCTCGTGAGTTGCCCGGCGAGATTATTTGTTGGCAAAGGTTATGCCTATTTATTGCGGCGCAGGGCAGGGCGGAAAGATTAAATTTGTCGAACGGTTGCGCTAAATCCCCTGCGGTGCAGCGGCGGATTTTGCTACCATTAGCGCCAAGAGCCGGCGCCCTGGCGCCGGTTAACCCAGTGAAATAACAAGGAAACGTCATGGGCCGAACCCGTGTGACCGACAGCAGCCTGCGTCTGGCCGTCCTGCTGGCGATGTTGGTGATCATTTTGGCCGGGGTGAAAGCCGCCGCCGACATTGTGGTGCCGTTTTTGCTGGCGGTATTTCTCGCTATGGTGCTGAATCCGCTGGTGGCGATGCTGGAGCGTAAACGGGTGCCGCGTATCGTCGGGGTGACGCTGCTGGTGACGGCGGTGATCGTGGTCGTGATGCTGTTTATCGGCATGCTGGGGGCTTCGCTGAATGAGTTCGCCCGTTCGCTGCCGCAGTACCGCGGCATGATGATCGAGAAGCTGCGCGAGCTGCAGCATTACGCCGGCCGTTTCAATATCAGCCTTTCCAGCGAAGCGATGCTGCAGTATGTCGATCCCAGCGCGGCGATGAATCTGGTCACCCGCATGCTGGGGCACCTGTCTGGCGCGATGACCAACGTCTTCCTGCTCCTGATGACCGTGGTGTTTATGCTGTTCGAAGTGCAGTTGCTGCCTTACAAGCTGCAGCAGGCGCTGGATAAGCCGAACGAGGGGCTCGCCGCGATGCGGCGGGCGCTGGATGGCGTGACGCGCTATCTGGTGATTAAAACCATCATCAGCCTGGCCACCGGGGTAATCGTCTGGATCTTCCTGGCGGCGGTCGGCGTGCGTTTTGCCTTTATCTGGGGGCTGCTGGCATTTCTGCTTAACTACATTCCCAACATTGGCTCGGTATTGGCCGCCATTCCGCCGCTGATTCAGGCGCTGTTGTTCAACGGATTGGGTGATGCGCTGGTGGTGGCGGGCGGCTTTATCGCTGTCAACATGGTGATCGGCAATATCCTCGAGCCGCGCGTGATGGGGCGCGGGCTGGGGCTGTCGACGCTGGTGGTGTTCCTGTCGCTGATCTTTTGGGGCTGGCTGCTCGGCCCGGTGGGCATGTTGCTGTCGGTGCCGCTGACGATCGTGGCGCGCATCGCGCTGGAGACTACCGAGGGCGGCTATCGGCTGGCGGTTATCCTGGGGGACGGCCGCCCGCCGCGCCAGCCTCCGGAGTGAGGAAGATTTTGCCATTCACGCCGGGCTGGGCGGCGTGATGCAGCGCCGCTGCGTACTGACGCAAAGGATAAATCGCGGCGGGTGGGCGCAGCGCCAGCTGGCCGCGTCGCAGCAGCAGGAATAACTGATAAAACGCCGTCTGCCATTGCGCCGACGCTGCCTGTGCGTTCCATTTGCGCAAGTGGAACAGCGAAGCGCGCAGCTTTAACTCGTCCACCACGCGCCGCCAGTCTACCTGGCGGCCGCTTAGCAGGCCCAGCGCCACAAAATCGCCGCCGGTGCGAACCGCCCGCGCCAACTGCAATCCGTCTTCTCCGCCAATGCAGTCGATGGCCGCACGGGCGCCAAAATTCGTCATTTCCGCCAGCTGCGGCGCTTCGATAACGCGCCAGGCGCCGGCGGCCAGCAACGCCTGGCGATGAGCGGCATTGCGCACCACGACCGCCAGACGAATGCCGCGCAGCGCCGTCAGCTGCGCCAGCAGCAGGCTGACAGCGGAGCCGCCGCCGTTGAGCAGCAGTACGTCGCCGGCGCTGAGCGGCAGCCATTGGGTCAACAGCACCCAGCAGGTGAGCGGGTTGATATAGATTTGCGCTGCGCAGGCGTCGTCGATGTCGTCCGGCACCCAGACCACCCGATCTTCAGGCAGCGTGACGAACGTTTGCCAACTGCCGTTACCCGCTACCGCCAGCGCGCGTCGGCCCGTTGAATGCCCATTCTGCGGATTGACGACGACGCCCACGCCTTCATATCCCGGCACCTGAGGAAGGGCGATGCGGTGCGCGTATTGGCCGTGGATCGGGATCAGATCGGAAGGGTTGAGCGGGGCATAGCGCATCTGCAATAACCGCTGTCCGGGGCGCAGCAGCGGTCTGCTCATCTGCTGGAATTCCAGCACCTGGGCGGGATCGCCGAAGCGGCTGAAGCTCAATCGGGGAAATAACGGCGGCATGGATTACATGACGAAGAAGAAATAGACATCCAACACCAGCAGCACCAGCCACAGACAAAGGTACAGCACCAGGTGCTCACGCACATTGTTGACGATAGCCGCCAGTATTCGGTTTAACATTTCAGCCGCCTGAAGAGAAGGACCCTTGATTATAGTCCTTTTCTCGGCGTCATTTATAGCGCGCCGCGCGTGAGGGGCGGGAAAGTGACGATAAAAAAGCCTGCGTTATCGCAGGCTTGAGGTTACACGGCCAACAGCGCCAGCGGCGTTGAATTCGCCGGCGTGCTCGGCGGGTAGAAATAGCGCAGCACGTTATACAGCGAGTAAAACTCCAGCCGGTTGCGCGCGTTGATCTTTTCAGTGATGTGACGCTTGTGCACATAGACCGTATGGGAGCTGATCTGCAGTTTTTTCGCAATGCGGTAGTTAGGCATCTCTGCCATCCAATACTTCATTACCGTCAGCTCCTGCGGGCTGAACAGGGAACGCTCTTCGCCGTCATCGGCCAGCGCCAGCGGATTCTCGCGCAGCGTGCGTAAGGTGAGCGGCAGAATGCTTTTATTGAACAGAAAAGCGTTATCGGCGATGCGCATTGGCGCTTCGCTGTAAGGGTAAGGTGTGTCGAGATAGATAAATAGCAAGGCGGACTGGCTGGCTTCCATAAAGGCCTGCAGTTGCGCGTCCGCTTCGTTATAGCGGCATTGGTTGCTGAGGTTCACCAGAATGTGGCTCGGCTGAAAGCTGGCCAACAGCGATGTAGCGTATTCAATGCTGTGGCAGCACTTGATCGTCGTGATCCCACTATCAGCAAAGTAGCTGGCTATACCGACCCGGGTGAAGCAGCATTCGTCCACGACAAGTAGTTTCATGGTGACGTCCTTGTTGAAAGCCGATGGAGCATATCTTCTGTAAAATAGGACTTACACTGCAAGTGTTCAATTCGGAAATTCAACTGCTGAATATAAGAAATTTCCGTTATCAGGATTTTTACTTGGTATTTAAAAGAGTTAGCAGGTTAACAAATTGTAACCGCCAAATTTCGCTGTCCAGTGCCTGAGGGGGACTTGGACAGCGAAATCCTTCGGTCAGCTAAATCGTTTCAGACCAAAGCTTGAGACGTCAACCGGCGGCGCTTTGTCCTGCGCGAACAACGCGGCGATCTCGCCCAGTGCACTGGCGAACTTGAAGCCGTGGCCGCTCAATCCGCTGATGACCATCAGGCGATCGCAATTCGGCAGGGTATCGATAATAAAGTCTTCGTCGGGGCTCATATCATAGCTGCAGGCTTCACCGTGTAAACATACGCCTACACCCGGCAAAAATTGCCGCAGGAAGGAGAAAACTTCCGTGCCGTCGCTGGCGTAGCTGCCGAAGGGTTTGCGCTGCTCGGGGGCATCCATCGGCTGGCCGCCGTCGTGTTTGCCCACTTTCAGGCCGTCGTTATCCGCCGGAAAACCGTAATAGTGCGTGCCGTCTTGCGCTTCGACGGTAAAGGCCGGGAAACGATTGTTCACGCTGTAGCGGCCATCTGCCTGATGCCAGGAGAAGACTTTGCGCAGTGGCGCGATCGGCAGTTGCGGCAACAGCGCTTTGACCCAGGTGCCGGCGGCGATCACCGCTTTTCGCGCCGTGAAACGCCCTTCGCCGGTGATGACCTCAACGCCGCCATCGATGGGTTCTACCGCGTTGACCGGGCAGTTGAACAGCTGGCTGCAGCCGGCTTCTTTCGCCAGCTTGATCAGGCTGGTTATCGCCAGCTCGGCACGCAGGAACCCCGCGTCTGGCTCGAATACGCCGACATAGCCTTCCGGTGCTCGGAATTCTGGCCAGCGCTGATTGATCTGTTCGGCGCTGAGGGTTTGCGCGTTCAGGCGGAATTTTTGCGCGCTGAGCTGCGCATTGCGAATGAATTCGGAGTGCTGTGGCCCCAGGTTGAGCACGCCGCACGACTGGAACAGTTCCTCGCCGGATTGTTGAATCAGCGCATTCCACAGCGCCTGTGCGCGCAGCACCAGCGGCACGTACTTTTCGCCTTCGCCGTAAGCGTGACGGATAATGCGGGTATCGCCGTGATGGCTGCCGTTTCGGTGCGGAGGGATAGCGCTGTCGATCATCAGCACTTTCAAGCCGGCTCGCGTGGCATAATAGCCTGCCGCCGCGCCGACGGAACCGCTGCCCACCACAATCAAATCATATTCCACGTGCCAACCCTCTCTGATAGCGATTTCTTATGCCCCCATGATAAAAGGTTGGCGGACGCAATGCACTGATTGAACGGCGAAAGGCGAAGAAAAGGCGCCGGGAAAGGTCGCGGCGCCTTAGGGGGTAGGAGACGATGAATCAATGTTTTCTGCGATCAAGATCCTGGTAATCCGTAGCTTCAATCTTGGCGATGCCGGCCTCTAAGATATTGATTAATTGACGGGCGACATCTGTGGTCAGCCAAAGCGTTCGGTCTACTTGGGCTTCTTCGGGCGTTTGGTCTAGTGAAGACAGGTAATGAAGGCGTATCATCATGGCGTCGTAAACGTCGACAGTACTGATATCCCAACCGACAAGCGGGTGCGTCTGAATTACTTCATCATTTCTGTCCATAAAGACCCCTTATTGAGTAGTAACTACCGTGAGTGACTAACGAGGATCAATGCGGCTCATCATCATGAGAGCAATTACAGTATACGCATCCGCTTTCATCGGTGGAGGGGTTGTCACCTAAAATTGCAAAATAAATATTTATTTGAACAATTATTCTACAAATTCGGGTGCGAACGCGCGATGAGTAAAGCCTGTGGCGTTATTCCGCGCCGCCGGTGGGTGGGGCGGAGCCGTGCAGACATTTTTCCAGTTCTTCTGCCAAGTGCGCGAAATGTTTCTGCGTTTCGGTGTCGCGATTCTGGCTTTGCGATTCCAGCCTCAGGCTGTGGATCAGCCGTTGGTTGGCTTTGTCATCCAGGCTGAAGGCCAGGTAAGAGAAGGCCACTTCCAGTACGTTCAAGCGTCTTTTCTGATCGGCAATCAGCGCCAGCAATTCGCCAAACGTCATTGCGTCTTCGGATTTCACCTTGTCCGGGGCCATGCTTACTCCTTTGCGTTAAATACAGCGCTGAGGCGGATTTGGTTCCAGAGTAAGGGTAAGCGATGAATGGGCAGGGCGCCAGAAACAAAAAAGCCGGAGAGCGACCCCCGGCAAAAACAGCATTGCAGTGTTATTCTGCGCTGAACCATTCGTCCGCGCTTTCCCAGGTTTCCTGAAGGATTTCCTCAATCAGATCCCGGTCGATTTTGGCGCCCCCCAGCACGGAGAGCCCGTTGGCGCCGGCATAACGGACGTGCACGACGGCGTCTGGAAACTGGCGATTGACCCGTTTGCCCAGCTCGCCGGTCAGCGCCTCAATGGCGCCCGACGGCAGCGGCCGGGTTTTATCTATAGTGACTTCAACACGCATAATTGCCCCCGAAGCGATTTACTGTTTATTTATACAGTTAACCGTAAGCGAGGGCAAGAGGGCGAAGCAAAAATATCAGCCTTTCAGCGACCAGTTCAGGGTTTCGCCGGCCAGGAATGGGATCACGGATTCATTGCCCAGGGCGATCTCTTCCGGCTGGGTGGTCGGCACGCGCTGCAGTTCGATGAAATATTCGTTGATCGGCAGGCCATAGAAGCGTGGGCCGTTGAGCGAGCAGAAGGCCTCGAAGTGCTCCAGCGCGCCGAGCTGTTCGAAGACGGCAGCGTAAGCCGGGATCGCATTCGGCGCATTGAAGCAGCCGGCGCAGCCGCAGCTGGACTCTTTGCGATGCTTGAGGTGCGGCGCCGAGTCGGTGCCGAGGAAGAAACGGTCCGAGCCGCTGGCCACCGCCTGACGCAGCGCTTCCTGATGGACGTTGCGCTTGAGGATCGGCAGGCAGAACAGGTGTGGGCGAATGCCGCCGACCAGCATGTGGTTGCGGTTGAACATCAGGTGCTGCGGGGTGATGGTGGCGCCGAGGAAACGGTTGCCTGCCTGCACGTACTGCGCCGCTTCTTTGGTGGTGATGTGTTCGAAGACGATTTTCAGTTCCGGGAAGTGACGGCGGATAGGCTCCATCACCTGTTCGATAAAGCGCGCCTCGCGGTCGAAAATATCGACGGCAGGATCGGTCACTTCACCGTGGATCAGCAGCGGCATGCCGATTTTTTGCATTTGCTCGAACAGCGGGTAAATGCCGGTCACGTCGCTGACGCCGTGGCTGGAGTTGGTGGTGGCGTTGGCCGGATACAGCTTGGCGGCGGTAAACACCCCTTGCTCGAAACCGCTGACCAGTTCACTGGCCGCCAGAGAGTTGGTCAGGTAACAAGTCATCAGCGGAGTGAAGTTGTGACCCTGCGGCACCGCCGCCAGAATCCGATCGCGGTAGGCGCGTGCGGCGGCCACGGTCGTCACGGGCGGAACCAGGTTCGGCATCACGATCGCCCGGCCAAATACCTGGCTGGTATAGGGCACCACCGTTTTCAGCATCTCATCGTCACGCAGGTGGATATGCCAGTCGTCTGGGCGGCGGATTTTCAGAACTTGAGGTTGTGCGGTCATCTAGCTAGGCTCCGGCGGTCAAATACGTCTAATGAAAAGCGAATAATGGGTTTATTCACGCCGGGGTGTAAGGATAAGCGGAAAGTGCCGCAGATGCATCTGTTTGTTGGCGACAAGTTGAAATCAACGGCGCAGCAGGCGCATAGTGACAATGATTTCAACGATGCCGACGCCAATACCGTCGACTTTCATCAAGTGGAAAGGGAGAAAACAATGGAAGTACGCGTTATCGCCACCCTGCAAGCGAAAGCGGGATTTGAGGCCGCAGTCAGTGAAGCGGTGCACGACATTCTCGAGCCGAGCCGCCAGGAGCTGGGCAACCTGCAATATGATTTGCATCGCGATCTGGAAAAACCGGGCACCTTCGTGTTCTTTGAGCGTTGGGCCAGCAGCGAAGCGCTGGATAAGCATAATGAGACGGCGCATTTTCAGCAGTTCGTCAGTCGACTTGACGGCAAGTTAGATGTTCTGGACATCAAAAAACTGAAAAAGATCGCCTGAGCTTTTTGCAGGCAAGAAAAAACCCGCCGTCGGCGGGTTTTTTTAGGTGTGCAGATTAACTTATTCGTTAACCGGCTGCGGCTTGGTGGCCGGCGCGGTGGCCTGGCTCACTGCCGAGTGACCACCGGCTGAACCTTTGCCTTCAAAGTTGAAGGAAGGGCGCTGCCAGTCGCTGTGCTTGCGTTCTTCCGGCACATAGGCCGGCGCAGGCGCTTTGGTCATCGGTGCAGTGGCGATGTGTTTGTACAGCGCGTCCTGCACGGCTTTCACCGGTGCCGGCTGCTGAGCAACCGCAGGCGCAGGTTCGGCGGCCGTTGGTTCCGGCGCTTTTTCTACCGGAGCGGCTGCCGCTGCAGGTGCGGCTTCTACCACTGGCGTTTCTTCCGTAGGTGCGGCTTCTACCGGTGCAGTTTCGACCACAGGCTCGTCTTCCGCTGGCTTAGCTTCAACCACTGGCTCTGCCGCAACGGTTTCAGCTACCGGCTCAACTTCCACTGCAGGGGCAGTCTCTTCCGCTTTCGGTTCTTCAACCGCAACCGTTGCCGGGGCGGTTTCCACCGGCGCCGGAGTTTCCTCGGCCGGGGTGGCAACAACCGGCGCTACGACTGCCGCTTCTTCCGTTACGGTGACGGCGGCAGTTTCAACGGCGGCTTCTGGTGCCGGTTCGTTGACGCTGGCCGCGGCCTGAGTTTCTTCCACGGCAACGCTGTGCTGTTCAACCGCTGCGGCGACAACCGGCGTCTGCTCTACGGCTTCGGTTTGCACTTCGGCTTCTTCAACCTGAGCGACCGGGTAGCTTACCCAGACTTTGCCTGATGCCATTTCCGGAGAAGCGAACGCGCCCACCAACGGCATTGGGGATTGCAGAGGGTAACGCTCGTCGCGGTAACGACGGCGACGCTGGCCGCTGACGCGCAGGTGACGCGGTGAACGACGGGAACGACGCGGCATGCCTTCGCCGTTGCCGCGGTTTTCGCCCTGGGCATCGTCTTCCGCCTGAGCGGCAACGGTTTCCGGCAGCAGCTTCACGCTGTCGTCGGCGGTTGGCTGCGCATCTTCGGCTTTCGCTACCGGCGCTTTCGGCGCCAACAGCTCTTCCGCTGCGCGCTGCAGCTCTTCTTCCGCGGACAGGATGCGCACTTTCTGCGTCAGAGGGCGGCGCTGACGGCGCTGCATGTTCTGCTGCTGGCGTTCTTCCTGCTCTTCGTCGGTGCTCTCGACCGCGTCAACGCTTTCCAGCGCTTTCACTTCCTGCTGAGCCTGGCGTTTCTCTTCCTGACGACGACGCTGGCGTTCAGCACGCTGTTCACGGCGCTGCTGCTGATCTTCGCGCGGCGCTTTAGCGCTTTCTTCCGAGGCAGTTTCCTCCGCTACCGGCGCGTTCTGCTGCTGGTTGCGGCGGTTACGGCGCTGTTCATCGCGGGATTCACGCGATTCACGGCCTTCACGGTTCTCACGCGGTTCACGGTTGTCGCGTTCGCGATTGTCACGGCCTTCACCGCGCTCTTTACGTTCGCCGCGTTCCGGACGATCGCCACGGTCGCTACGCTCACCGCGCTCTTTACGGCCGGTGCCTTGACGGCGCTGACCGCGACGATCCTGACGACGGTTTTCACCGTTGCCTTCCGCCTTCGGCGTTTCGGCCGGTTTGGCTTCTTCGACGGCAGGTTGCTCTTCACCGGCGAACAGGCTCTTCAAACCACCGAACAGGCGGCCCAGGAAGCCCGGCTTGGCGGCGGCCGGCGCTGCGGCTTTAGCCTTGGCGGCTGCAGCGACAGGTTTGGCAACGGCGACGGGTTCTTCAGCCGGCGGCGGCACATCGGCGGACAGGGAGAAGGAAGCCAGGGCCGGTTGCTCCGGACGCTTGCGTTCCATCGGCGCATCTTCCAGCGGACGCTCCATGTCTTCTTCGTGCAGTTTCGGCAGCAGGTAGCTGAGGGTAGATGTTTCCTCGCCCTTGCGTACGCGCAGCACCGAGTAGTGCGGGGTTTGCATTTCATCGTTCGGCACGATGACGGCTTTCACGCCACCCTGACGTTTTTCGATCGCGCTGACGGATTCACGCTTTTCGTTCAGCAGGTACGAAGCGACCTGAACCGGTACGATAGCGTGAACTTCTTTGGTGTTTTCCTTCAGCGCTTCTTCTTCGATCAGGCGCAGGATGGACAGCGCCAGCGATTCGTTGTCGCGGATGGTGCCGGTGCCGTTACAGCGTGGGCACACGTGGTGGCTGGATTCACCCAGCGACGGGCTGAGGCGCTGACGCGACATTTCCAGCAGGCCGAAACGGGAGATGCGGCCGATTTGGATGCGCGCGCGGTCTTGACGCACGGCGTCGCGCAAGCGGTTTTCCACTTCGCGCTGGTGGCGCACCGGCGTCATGTCGATGAAGTCGATGACGATCAGGCCGCCGAGATCGCGCAGGCGCAGCTGGCGAGCGATTTCGTCCGCCGCTTCCAGGTTGGTGTTGAACGCCGTCTCTTCGATATCGCCGCCGCGGGTTGCGCGTGCGGAGTTGATGTCGATGGCGGTCAGCGCTTCGGTGCTGTCGATGACGATCGAGCCGCCGGACGGCAGGCGCACTTCGCGCTGGAAGGCGGATTCGATCTGCGATTCGATCTGATAGTGGCTGAACAGAGGAATTTCACCGCTGTACAGTTTGATTTTGCTGCTGAAATCCGGGCGGCCCAGCGCGGCGATATGCTCTTTGGCCAGATCGAGAATTTTCGGGTTGTCGATCAGGATTTCGCCGATGTCCGGGCGCAGGTAATCGCGGAAGGCGCGCACGATAACGTTGCTTTCCTGGTGGATCAGGAACGGCGCAGGGCGGCCTTCGGCGGCTTTTTTAATCGCTTCCCAGTGCTTCAGGCGGAAGGAGAGATCCCACTGCAGCGCGTCGGCGGATTTGCCTACGCCCGCGGTGCGAACGATCAGGCCCATGCCGTCCGGCAGTTGCAGCGAAGAGAGCGCTTCTTTCAGCTCGGTGCGATCGTCACCCTCGATGCGGCGAGAAATACCGCCGGCGCGCGGGTTGTTCGGCATCAGCACCAGATAGCTGCCCGCCAGGCTGATGAAGGTGGTCAAGGCGGCGCCTTTGTTGCCACGTTCTTCTTTGTCTACCTGAACGATGACTTCCTGGCCTTCGCGCAGGACATCTTTGATGTTCGGGCGGCCATGGGAAGAGTAATTGCTAGGAAAGTATTCGCGGGCGATTTCTTTAAGAGGGAGGAAACCATGTCGTTCTGCGCCGTAGTCCACGAACGCTGCTTCAAGACTTGGTTCAATGCGGGTGATTTTGCCTTTGTAAATATTCGCTTTTTTCTGCTCATGACCCGGACTTTCGATATCCAAATCATACAGCCGCTGTCCATCTACGAGGGCAACACGCAACTCTTCCTGCTGAGTTGCGTTAATCAACATTCTTTTCATCTTAACTTACTCGTTATTTTTACATTATCGACAAAGCTGCGGGCAAAATAACCTCATGGCCGGAGTTAAACCGAAAGCCCCGTGTCTTCTCGCAAAGCCGTCAACCTCACGGTTGTCGCCTGCATAGGGGCGCATTATCTCGGTAAGCCTGCTTTTCTTTGTGAAAGACAGCACTTTTACTAGGGGAATAGCCTCTGATTTACGTCGACAGATCTGATTCCATTTGCCGGCCAAGCTGCAACCCGCAGCCCGCTAATTGTTTGATTTCGCATTACGTCTTACGCCATTGCTGCGTTTTTGCGCGATCAGACAAATTTTATAATTCCACCGTTTTCCCTGTTTAACGAGAATCAACGCGGAAAGTGACTGCATTATTCCACTGCTGATGCCGTTATAGCAAGGTGACTTTTCCTTAACTGCGGAAGAAATCGCAAACGTTCAAATCGGCTTGCTGCCTTATTGTCCGCTGGGGTTTCGCCCGCCGTCAGAGAGACAGTTAAGCACAGAAAAAGATGTGGCGCTATTCACGCGCTCTATTTAGAATCCCGCACCATGAAAACGAACAATCCAGCAGTACAATTCATCACGATTTCCGACGACGAAGCCGGTCAGAGAATCGACAACTTTCTGCTCGCTCGCCTGAAAGGCGTGCCGAAGAGCATGATTTATCGCATCGTGCGCAAAGGCGAGGTGCGGGTTAATAAAGGGCGCATCAAGGTCGAATACAAATTGGCGGCCGGCGACGTGGTGCGCGTGCCGCCGGTGCGCGTGGCCGAGCGCGAAGAGGCGCCGGTGTCGGCGAAGCTGGATAAGGTGGCGGCGCTGGCCGACTGCATTCTGTATGAAGATGACCACCTGCTGATCCTCAACAAGCCTTCCGGCACCGCGGTGCACGGCGGCAGCGGCCTGAGCTTCGGCGTGATTGAAGGGCTGCGGGCGCTGCGCCCTGAGGCCCGTTTCCTGGAGCTGGTGCATCGGCTCGATCGCGATACCTCCGGCGTGCTGTTGGTTGCCAAGAAGCGTTCCGCGCTGCGTTCGCTGCATGAGCAACTGCGGCTGAAGGGCATGCAGAAGGATTATCTGGCGCTGGTGCGCGGCCAGTGGCAGTCCCACTGCAAGGTCGTACAGGCGCCGCTGCTGAAAAACATTCTGCAAAGCGGCGAACGTATCGTGCGCGTCAACAGCGAAGGCAAGCCTTCGGAAACCCGCTTTAAGGTGGAGGAGCGTTACGAATTTGCCACCCTGGTGAAGGCCAGCCCAATCACCGGGCGTACCCACCAGATCCGCGTGCACACCCTGCATGCCGGGCATCCGATCGCCTTTGACGATCGCTATGGCGACCGCGAGTTCGATCGTCAACTGGCGGGTACCGGCCTGAAGCGTCTGTTCCTGCACGCTGCGGCGCTGCGCTTCGAGCATCCGGCCACCGGCGAAACGATGCGTATCGAAGCGCCGATGGACGAAGAACTGCGTCATTGCCTGCAAGTGCTGCGCCGGCAGGCCGCCAAATAATCCGCGTCACACCAGCGGGTTGATGCCTTCAGCCCGCAACATCTCCAACAGCGCAATCAACGGCAGGCCGATCAGGGCGTTCGGATCCCGGCCTTCCAGCCTGTCGAACAACGCGATCCCCAACCCCTCGCTCTTGAAACTGCCCGCGCAGTTCAGCGGTTGCTCCAGACGCACATAGGCGGCGATCTCCGCTTCGCTCAGCGCGCGAAAATGCACGTGGAAAGGCTCGCACAGGGCCTGCAGCTGCTTGCTGCGGCCGTTGTACAGCGCCAGGCCGGTGTAGAAGGTCACGGCCTGGCCGCTTGCCTGGCGCAGCTGCGCGCGGGCGTTTTCCTCGGTATGGGGCTTGCCGGTGATGCTGCCATCGATCACGCAGACCTGATCGGAACCGATGATCAGATGCTCGGGGTAGGCGAGGGCCAGCGCCTGGGCCTTCGCTGCCGCCAGGCGCAGCACCAGCGCTTCCGCGCCTTCGCCCGGCAGCGGGGTTTCATCCACCTCCGGCGCGGCGCAGTCGAACGGCAGCTGCAGTTTCTCCAGCAGCATTTTTCGATAGGGGGAGGTGGAGGCTAAAAGCAATCTCTGCATAATTTTTTTCGCAAACCGTAGCGTAAATGGGTACGGCATTTTAAACTGTCGGCCGCTGTGGAAGCGAATATTGGTGAAAGGAGCCGTTTTACGGCCTTTTTCTTTGACTCTATGTCGTTACAAAGTTAATATGCGCGCCCTATGCAAAAGGTAAAATTACCCTTGACCATTGATGCGGTACGTACCGCTCAGAAACGCCTGGACTATGCTGGTGTCTATGCGCCTGAGCAGGTTACTCGTGTTGCCGACTCCGTGGTCAGTGTGGATAGTGATGTTGAGGTGTCGTTGTCGTTTAATATCGACAATCAACGCCTCGCGGTGATAACAGGGCATGCGGACGTCACGGTAACGTTGATGTGCCAACGCTGTGGAGTCCCGTTCGAACATCAGGTTCACACAACATATTGTTTTAGCCCGGTCGTCAATGATGAGCAGGCTGAGGCATTACCGGAAGCGTACGAACCGATCGAAGTTGACGAGTTTGGCGAAGTCGATCTGTTGGCAATGATTGAAGACGAAATTATTCTTTCACTGCCTGTCGTTCCGGTACATGAATCTGAACACTGTGAAGTGTCCGAAGCGGACATGGTATTTGGCCAACTGCCTCCCGAGGCGGAGAAACCGAATCCGTTTGCCGTATTAGCCAGTTTAAAGCGTAAGTAATTGAGGAGTAAGGTCCATGGCCGTACAACAGAATAAACCAACCCGTTCCAAGCGTGGCATGCGTCGTTCTCACGATGCTCTGACCACGACTACTCTGTCTGTAGACAAAGTATCCGGTGAAACTCACCGTCGTCACCACATCACTGCCGACGGTTTCTACCGCGGTCGCAAGGTTATCGGCTAAGTAGCGATACCTTGACTCGTCTAACCCTGGCGTTAGATGCAATGGGCGGGGACTTCGGTCCCTGCGTCACAGTGCCTGCTTCGTTGCAGGCACTGGCCTCTAATTTACAGCTTCATCTCTTGCTGGTCGGTAATCCCGACGCCATCTCCCCTTTGCTTGCCCACGCCGATCCGGTTCTTCTGGAGCGTCTGCAAGTCGTGCCCGCCGAGTCTGTGATCGCCGGCGACGCCAAACCCTCACAAGCGATACGCGCCAGCCGCGGCACGTCGATGCGCATTGCGCTCGAACAGCTCAGCAGCGGCAACGCGCAGGGCTGCGTCAGCGCCGGCAATACCGGCGCGCTGATGGGATTGGCGAAGCTGTTGGTCAAGCCGTTGGAGGGCATTGAGCGCCCGGCGCTGATGACGGTGATCCCGAACCAGCAGCGCAGCAAAACCGTGGTGCTGGATCTGGGCGCCAACGTCGAGTGCGACAGCACCATGCTGGTGCAGTTTGCCGTGATGGGCGCGGTGATGGCGGAAGAGGTGATCGGCATTGCGCAACCGCGGGTGGCGCTGCTGAATATCGGCGAAGAAGAGACCAAAGGCCTGGATAATATCCGCGAAGCGGCCGCTGTGCTAAAAAATACTCCGGCAATCAACTATATTGGTTACCTGGAAGGAAACGAACTGCTCACCGGCAAGACCGATGTGTTGGTCTGCGACGGCTTCGTGGGCAACGTCACGCTGAAAACCATGGAAGGGGTGGTCAGGGTGTTCTTATCGCTGCTGAAATCGTCCGGCGATGGAAACAAGCGAGCCTGGTGGCTGAAATTGTTGGGCCGTTGGTTGCAAAAACGGGTGGTCAAGCGGTTCGGCCACCTGAACCCCGACCAGTATAATGGCGCATGTCTGTTAGGATTGCGCAGCACCGTAGTCAAGAGCCACGGCGCTGCGAACCCTCACGCGTTTGCAGTCGCAATCGAACAGGCTGTGCAGGCGGTGCAGCGGCAAGTCCCGGAAAGGATTGCTGCGCGCCTTGAGGCTGTATTACCTAAGAGTGACTGATCGTACATGTATACAAAGATTCTCGGTACGGGGAGTTATTTGCCCGTACAAGTGCGCACCAATGCTGATTTGGAAAAAATGGTGGATACCTCTGACGAGTGGATCGTCACGCGTACCGGTATTCGCGAACGTCGCATCGCCGCTGCGGATGAAACCGTCGCGACGATGAGCTTCCAGGCCGCTGAGAAAGCGCTGGAAATGGCAGGTGTGGCTAAAGAAGACATTGGGCTTATCGTCGTGGCGACCACCACGACGACTCACGCGTTCCCGAGTGCGGCGTGCCTGGTGCAGCAAATGTTGGGCATCAAAGACTGCGCGGCGTTCGATCTGGCTGCGGCCTGCGCCGGCTTTACTTATGCGCTCAGCGTGGCCGATCAGTACGTGAAAAACGGCGCGGTCAAACATGCGCTGGTTATCGGCGCGGACGTCTTGTCGCGCACGCTGGATCCTGAAGATCGCGGCACCATCATTCTGTTTGGTGATGGCGCAGGGGCGGTGGTGCTGGGGGCTTCTGAAGAGCAGGGCGTTCTGTCTACCCACCTGCATGCCGACGGCAGCTACGGCAGCCTGCTGACGCTGCCTTACAAGGATCGTCAGAATCAAGACAAGCCGGCCTATGTCACCATGGCGGGCAATGAAGTCTTCAAGGTTGCGGTCACCGAACTGGCGCGCATCGTCGATGAGACGTTGCAGGCCAACAACATGGACCGCAGCGAGCTGGATTGGCTGGTGCCGCACCAGGCCAACCTGCGCATCATCAGCGCAACGGCGAAAAAACTGGGCATGGGGATGGACAAAGTGGTGGTGACGCTCGATCGTCACGGCAACACCTCTGCCGCCTCGGTGCCTTCCGCACTGGACGAAGCCGTGCGAGACGGGCGAATTCAGCGTGGCCAGCTGGTGCTGCTGGAAGCCTTCGGCGGCGGCTTTACCTGGGGCTCGGCGCTGGTTCGTTTCTGATTTGAACAGGAATAAAAAATGACGCAATTTGCTTTTGTTTTCCCGGGCCAGGGGTCGCAGGCCGTTGGCATGCTGGCCGAATTGGCCGCACAGTTCCCGATCGTCGAAGAGACTTTCGGCGAGGCCTCTTCCGCGCTGGGTTACGATCTGTGGCAGCTGGTGCAGCAAGGCCCGGCGGAAGAGCTGAACAAGACCTGGCAGACCCAACCGGCTCTGCTGGCGGCTTCCGTGGCGATTTTCCGCGTGTGGCAGCAGCAGGGCGGTAAAGCGCCCGCATTGATGGCTGGCCACAGCCTGGGCGAATACTCGGCGCTGGTCTGCGCCGGCGTGCTGGACTTCAAGGCGGCGATCCGCCTGGTCGAGCTGCGCGGCAAGCTGATGCAGGAAGCGGTGCCGGAAGGCACCGGCGCTATGTACGCCATCATCGGCCTGGACAACGACGCGATCGCCAAGGCGTGCGAAGAGTCCGCGCAGGGACAGGTGGTTTCTCCGGTCAACTTCAACTCGCCGGGCCAGGTGGTTATCGCCGGCAATAAAGAAGCGGTTGAACGTGCAGGCGCCGCCTGTAAAGCGGCGGGCGCCAAACGTGCACTGCCGCTACCGGTGAGCGTGCCTTCGCACTGCGCGCTGATGAAACCGGCCGCCGACAAGTTGG
Organism: Serratia ureilytica; assembly: GCF_017309605.1. Taxonomy (NCBI): domain Bacteria; kingdom Pseudomonadati; phylum Pseudomonadota; class Gammaproteobacteria; order Enterobacterales; family Yersiniaceae; genus Serratia; species Serratia ureilytica. The sequence goes on along the minus strand of NZ_CP071320.1, from coordinate 3,073,777 downwards.
CCGTGGCGCTGAAGGACATCACCTTTAACGCGCCGCAGGTGCCGGTGGTGAACAACGTCGACGTACGCACCGAAAACGATCCTGAAGCGATCCGCAGTGCGCTGGTGCGTCAGCTGTACAGCCCGGTGCGTTGGACCGAGAGCGTAGAATTTATCGCAGCACAGGGAGTGACGTCGCTGCTGGAAGTGGGGCCGGGCAAAGTGCTGACCGGTCTCACTAAACGTATTGTTGACACCCTGACGGCTGCGGCGGTGAACGACACCGCCAGCCTGTCGGCGGCGCTTGAACAATAAAGAGGAAAATGATGAGCTTCGAAGGTAAAATCGTTCTGGTCACCGGCGCGAGCCGCGGTATTGGCCGAGCTATTGCAGAAACGTTTGTGGCCCGCGGCGCCAAAGTGATCGGCACCGCGACCAGCGAGAGCGGCGCTGAAGCGATCAGCGGCTACCTGGGCGCAAACGGCAAAGGGTTTATGTTGAACGTTGTTGATGCGCAATCTATCGACAGCGTGCTGGCATCGATTCGCGCCGAATTTGGCGAAATCGACATTTTAGTGAATAATGCCGGCATTACGCGTGATAACCTGCTGATGCGTATGAAGGATGATGAGTGGGAGGATATCCTCGACACTAACCTGACTTCCGTATTCCGCCTGTCAAAAGCGGTAATGCGCGCTATGATGAAAAAGCGGTTTGGCCGTATCATCACCATCGGTTCCGTTGTCGGCACCATGGGGAACGCAGGGCAGGCGAACTACGCGGCGGCTAAAGCCGGTCTGATTGGTTTTAGCAAATCTTTGGCACGTGAAGTTGCTTCTCGTGGCATTACGGTCAACGTCGTGGCACCTGGCTTTATTGAGACGGACATGACACGGGCGTTGACAGATGATCAACGCGCAGGCATTTTGTCATCAGTTCCAGCCAACCGGCTGGGCGATGCTAAAGAAATCGCCAGCGCTGTTGCATTTTTGGCCTCTGATGAGGCCGGCTATATCACCGGTGAAACGTTACATGTCAATGGCGGCATGTACATGATTTAAAAAATGTGAAAACCATTTGCGTTATTTGAGGCAAAAACCGCAAAATAGCGTAAAATCGTGGTTTGACCAGCCGGGATTTAGTTGCATCTTTTTCAGCATTTTATACACTACGAAAACCATCGCGAAAGCGAGTTTTGATAGGAAATTTAAGAGTATGAGCACTATCGAAGAACGCGTTAAGAAAATCATTGTTGAGCAACTGGGTGTTAAACAGGAAGAAGTTTTGAACAACGCTTCTTTCGTTGAAGATCTGGGCGCTGATTCTCTTGACACCGTTGAGCTGGTAATGGCACTGGAAGAAGAATTCGACACCGAGATTCCAGACGAAGAAGCTGAGAAGATCACTACTGTTCAGGCAGCTATTGATTTCATCAACGCTAGCCAGCAGTAAGAGAACATATCTAGGCGGTCGTTCGACCGCCTAAGTTTTTTCTATCCCTAGTGTCATATTTTTCCCTCCCTGGAGGACAAACGTGTCTAAGCGTCGAGTAGTTGTGACCGGACTGGGCATGTTGTCTCCTGTCGGCAATACGGTAGAGTCCACGTGGAACGCTCTTCTTGCCGGTCAGAGTGGCATCAGCCTGATCGACCATTTCGATACCACTGCCTATGCGACCAAGTTTGCTGGCCTGGTAAAGAATTTTAATTCTGAGGATTTCATCTCTCGCAAAGATGCGCGCAAGATGGACGCCTTTATCCAGTACGGCATCGCTGCCGGCATGCAAGCCATGCAGGATGCAGGTCTGGACATCACCGAGGCTAACGCCAGCCGCATTGGAGCCGCGATCGGTTCCGGCATCGGCGGCCTGGGTTTGATTGAAGAAAACCACAGTTCACTGGTTAACGGTGGCCCACGGAAAATCAGTCCGTTCTTCGTGCCTTCCACCATTGTGAATATGATTGCAGGTCACCTGACAATCATGTACGGCATGCGTGGCCCAAGCATTTCCATCGCCACCGCCTGTACTTCAGGTGTACACAACATCGGCCATGCCGCGCGTATCATTGCTTACAATGATGCGGATGTGATGCTGGCCGGTGGGGCAGAGAAAGCCAGCACCCCATTGGGCGTCGGCGGCTTTGGCGCAGCGCGCGCCCTGTCCACCCGTAATGACAACCCGCAGGCGGCGAGCCGTCCGTGGGATAAAGACCGCGACGGCTTCGTGCTGGGCGACGGCGCCGGCATGATGGTGCTGGAAGAGTACGAACACGCGAAAAAACGCGGCGCGAAAATCTACGCCGAAGTGGTTGGCTTTGGGATGAGCAGCGATGCTTATCACATGACGTCACCACCGGAAAACGGCGCTGGCGCTGCGTTGGCGATGGAAAATGCCCTGCTTGACGCCGGTGTGACCCCGTCACAAATCGGTTACATCAACGCACACGGCACCTCTACGCCAGCGGGCGACCAGGCGGAAGCGCAGGCGGTGAAATCCGTGTTCGGCGCTGATGCCCAGCGTGTGCTGGTGAGTTCGACCAAATCGATGACCGGCCACCTGTTGGGTGCGGCGGGCGCGATCGAGTCCATCTTTACCGTGCTGGCGCTGCGCGATCAGGCGGTACCGCCGACCATCAACCTGGATAACCCGGATGAAGGTTGCGATCTGGACTTCGTGCCTCACGAAGCGCGCCAGGTCAGCGATATGGAGTACACCCTGTGTAACTCCTTCGGCTTCGGCGGCACCAACGGCTCGCTGATCTTCCGCCGAGTGTAACTCGCGAGGTTGTTCGCTGATGAAAAGCCCGGTTTTTAACCGGGCTTTTTTACGCCTGGCGTCCGGCCGTCAGCAGGGCTGCGTATTGCCTCGCCGCCTGCTATTCTGCGAGCGTAATGAAATCACCCGGCAACAGGAGGAAGCATGTACTGGATTAACGGACAACGCCACGATGCGCTGGCGCCGAGCGATCGTGGCCTGCAGTTCGGCGACGGCTGCTTTACTACCGCTCGGGTTATCGACGGTAAAATCGAGCTGCTGCCCTGGCATCTGGAGCGGCTGCAGCAGGCGGCCCAACGGCTGATGCTGCCCGCCACCGATTGGCCGGCTTTCGAGCGCGAGATGGCGCAGGCGGCAGAATCAATTTCGCTCGGCGTGGTCAAAGCGATACTGACGCGCGGCAGCGGTGGACGAGGCTATAGCCCGACGGGGTGCGAAAACCCGACGCGCATCGTCGCCCGCAGCAGCTACCCTGCGCACTATTTGCAGTGGCGCGAGCAGGGCATCACGCTTGCGCTCAGCCCGGTGGCGCTGGCGCGCAATCCGCTGCTGGCGGGGTTGAAGCATTTGAACCGCCTGGAGCAGGTGCTGATCCGCGCGCATCTTGACCAGACGGCCGCCGACGAGGCGCTGGTGCTTGACACTGCCGGTATGCTGGTGGAATGCTGTGCGGCTAATTTGTTCTGGCGTAAGGGAAAAGCGGTGTTTACCCCTGACCTGAGCCAGGCGGGCGTCGCGGGCCTGATGCGGCGACGGGTGATCGCGCTGCTGGCGGGATCGGAATACCGTCTGCACTGCGTCAGCGAGCCGCTGGAGACGCTGGCCGATGCCGACGAAGTCCTGGTGAGCAACGCGCTGATGCCGCTGCTGCCGGTAAACGTTGCTCAATCATGGCGTTATCATTCGCGCCAGCTGTATGATTTTTTGCGTCCACACTGTTAACCATGGCTGATTGATGAAGAAAAGAAAGCTGAAGGTCCTGTCTGTTATTGTTGTTCTGGCATTGGCGCTGCTGTTTTGGGGCTACCAGAAGATCGAACGCTTTGCCGATACGCCGCTGGCTATCCAGCAAGAGACTATCTTCAAACTGCCTGCCGGCACTGGCCGGGTGGCGCTGGAAGGGTTACTGGTGCGCGATAAACTGGTGCGCAGCAGCCACTGGTTCCAGTGGCTGCTGAAACTGGAACCGGAGCTGGCGGAGTTCAAGGCCGGAACCTACCGGTTCACGCCGGGCATGACGGTGCGCCAGATGCTGAAACTGTTGGCCAGCGGCAAAGAGGCGCAGTTCACCGCGCGCTTTATCGAAGGCTCACGCCTGCGTGACTGGCAGCAGGTGCTCCAGCAGTCCAAATACCTGAAACACACCCTGGCGGGCAAAAGTGACGCGGAGATCGCCACCGCGCTCGGCATTGCTGCAGGAGAAACTCCGGAAGGGCGGCTGTATCCGGATACCTACCAGTATACCGCCGGCATGAGCGACATCGCGCTGCTCAAACGCGCCCACGTCCGCATGAACAAAGCGCTGCAGGCCGCCTGGGACGGCCGCGACACCAGTCTGCCGTACAAAACGCCGGAAGAGCTGCTGACCATGGCATCGATCGTCGAGAAAGAGACCGCAGTGCCGGAAGAGCGCAGCAAGGTGGCGTCGGTGTTCGTCAACCGTTTGCGTCTCGGCATGCGTCTGCAGACCGATCCGACGGTGATCTACGGCATGGGCGAGAGCTATAATGGCAACATCACGCGCAAGGATCTGGAGACGCCGACGCCTTACAACACCTATGTGATCGCCGGCCTGCCGCCAACGCCGATCGCCATGCCGGGTGAGGCCTCGCTGCAAGCGGCTGCCAATCCGGCCAAAACGCCTTATCTCTATTTTGTCGCCGACGGCAAGGGTGGGCATACCTTCACCACCAATCTGGCGAGCCATAACCAGGCGGTGCGCGTGTACCGTCAGGCGTTAAAGGAAAAGAATGAAAAGTAAATTCGTTGTAATCGAAGGGCTGGAAGGCGCGGGCAAAACCACCGCGCGCGACACGGTAGTCAATGTGCTGCGTGAACATGGCATCAACGACATCGTCTTCACCCGTGAACCCGGCGGCACGCCGTTGGCGGAGAAGCTGCGCGACCTGTTCAAGCGCGGCATCGACGGCGAATTGCCGACCATCAAGGCCGAAGTCTTGATGCTGTACGCTGCGCGCGTGCAGTTGGTGGAAACCGTGATCAAACCCGCCCTGGCGCGTGGCGCCTGGGTGGTGGGCGATCGCCACGATCTCTCTTCACAAGCCTATCAGGGCGGCGGCCGTGGCGTGGATCCGCAGCTGATGACCTCGCTGCGCGACACCGTGCTGGGGGATTTTCACCCGGATCTGACGGTCTATCTCGATCTGCCTCCGCTGGTCGGCCTGCAACGCGCGCAGGCGCGCGGTCAGCTGGATCGCATCGAGCAGGAGGCGCTGCCGTTCTTCGAACGCACCCGCGCTCGCTATCTCGAACTGGCGGCGCAGGACGAAACGATCGTCACCGTCGACGCCGCCGAGCCGCTGGAGCAGGTGACTGCGGCGATCCGCGACTGCGTCAGCCACTGGCTGCGGCAGCAGGAAGGCGCATAATGAACTGGTACCCGTGGCTGAATGGCCCTTATCGCCAGCTGATTGGGCAGTACGCCGACGGCCGTGGCCATCATGCGCTGCTGCTGCATGCGGCGGCAGGCAATGGTGACGATGCGTTGGCCTACGGCCTGAGCCGTTGGTTGATCTGCCAACAGCGCAACGGCGAAAAAAGCTGCGGCGAGTGCCACAGCTGCCGGTTGATGCTGGCGGGCAATCACCCGGATTATCACGTGTTGGCGCCGGAAAAGGGCAAGAGCAGCCTGGGCATCGAACCGATCCGCCAGGTGATTGAAACGCTGTACGCCCACGCGCAACAGGGCGGCGCCAAGGTGATTTGGCTGCCGCAGGCCGAACAGCTGACCGAGGCGGCGGCCAACGCGCTGTTGAAAACGCTGGAGGAGCCGCCGGAGAAAACCTATTTTCTGTTGGGTTGCCGTGAGCCGTCGCGGCTGATGGCGACGCTGCGCAGCCGCTGCCTGTACTGGCATTTGGCCAGCCCGGATGAGCAGCTCAGCCTGCAGTGGTTGGGCCGGCAGGCGGCGGGCTCTCAGACAGACCGAGTCACGGCGCTGCGCCTGCACGACGGCGCGCCCCTGGCCGCCGAGCAGTTGTTGCAACCGCAGCAGTGGCAACAGCGCGGCGCCCTGTGCGCCGCATTGAGCGCCGCGCTGCCGCAACGCGATATGCTGTCGCTGTTGCCGGTGCTAAACCATGAAGACGTCGCCGAACGCCTGCATTGGCTGTGCGCGTTATTGGTGGACGCAATGAAGTGGCAACAGGGCGCGCATCACTATGTATTGAATCAGGATCAGCAGCCGCTGGTGCATCAGCTGGCCAGCCTGCTGAGCAGCTCCTCGCTGCAACAGATTGTGCAGCAGTGGCTGAACTGCCGTCACCAGCTGCTCAGCGTGGTGGGCGTCAACCGCGAGCTGCTGCTGACCGAACAGTTACTTCGCTGGGAACAGATGCTTGGCGCCGCCGGCTATTCCCAACCTCATTCGCTGTAAAGTATAAGAGTTAAAAATTATGTTGTTAGTCGATTCTCATTGCCACCTTGACGGTCTGGATTACCAAACGCTGCACCATAATGTGGACGACGCGCTGGCCAAGGCCAAGGCGCGCGACGTCGGCTATGTGCTGGCGGTCGCCACCACGTTGCCGGGTTACCGTTCCATGACCGAACTGATCGGCGAGCGCAACGATGTGGCTTTCTCCTGCGGGGTGCATCCGCTTAATCTGGAAGAGGGTTATGATTACGCCGAGCTGCGTCGCCTGGCGGCGGCGGAGCGGGTAGTGGCGCTGGGAGAGACCGGGCTCGATTACTTCTACCAGAAAGACAACCTTGAGCTGCAGCAGGACTCTTTCCGCGAACATATCCGCATTGGCCGTGATCTGAACAAGCCGGTGATCGTCCACACCCGCGAGGCGCGCGCGGACACGCTGGCGATCCTGCGTGAAGAGAACGCGCAAGACTGCGGCGGCGTGCTGCACTGCTTCACCGAAGATCTGGCCACGGCCGAAGCCTTGCTGGATCTGGGCTTCTACATCTCCTTCTCCGGCATCGTCACCTTCCGCAATGCCGAACAGCTGCGCGAAGTGGCACGCTACGTGCCGCTGGATCGCATGCTGGTGGAAACCGACTCGCCTTATCTGGCGCCGGTGCCGCATCGCGGCAAAGAAAACCAACCCGCCTATGTGCGTGATGTGGCTGAATACATGGCGGTATTGAAGGGCGTCAGCCTGGAACAGCTGGCCGAAGCGACCACCGCCAACTTTTCACGCTTATTTCACCTCGAACTGTGATCTTTGGCCTAGGCTATAGCGGTAGGTCATTGTCTGCGTAATTTTTTTTAAGCTCGTAATTAATCACTGAAACGGGTAAGGTTCGCTCCCGTTTCAGGGTGATTGGTGCGCGTTTTTTGCTCTGTTTTGCCAAAAAAACGCCGGTTTATGCAAAGTTGCCGCGGCTCGATCATCGAAACGTGATTGTCATCAAACATTGCGCAGACTATTTATTTTACTCTGCGTAATAAATTCAAGGGGTGCTCAGACACCCTGAATTGCAGGGGTTTTTCTCCCCCCCTTGCAGCGCGACCAATCGCGACAAGAAGTAGCAAAGCATTATTACTCAGGAGCACACTCAACTATGTTCAAGAACGCATTTGCAAACCTGCAAAAAGTAGGTAAATCGCTAATGCTGCCGGTGTCCGTGTTGCCTATCGCAGGTATCCTGCTGGGCGTCGGTTCCGCCAACTTTAGCTGGCTACCTGCGGTAGTCTCCCACGTGATGGCGGAAGCGGGCGGTTCGGTCTTCGCCAACATGCCGCTGATTTTCGCCATCGGCGTCGCCTTGGGCTTCACCAACAACGACGGCGTTTCCGCGCTGGCGGCGGTGGTGGCTTACGGCATCATGGTGAAAACCATGGCGGTGGTTGCGCCGCTGGTGCTGCACTTGCCGGCTGAAGAAATTGCGGCCAAACACCTGGCGGATACCGGTGTGCTCGGGGGGATTATCTCCGGCGCCATCGCGGCCTATATGTTTAACCGCTTCTTCCGCATTCAACTGCCGGAATACCTGGGCTTCTTTGCCGGTAAGCGTTTCGTGCCGATCATTTCCGGTCTGGCGGCGATCGTTCTGGGCGTAGTGCTGTCCTTCATCTGGCCGCCGATCGGTACGGCTATCCAGACCTTCTCGCAGTGGGCGGCTTATCAGAACCCGGTCGTGGCCTTCGGCATCTACGGCGTGGTTGAGCGTGCACTGGTGCCGTTCGGTCTGCACCACATCTGGAACGTCCCGTTCCAAATGCAAATTGGCGAGTTCACCAACGCGGCGGGCCAGGTATTCCACGGTGATATCCCTCGCTATATGGCGGGCGACCCGACCGCGGGCAAACTGTCCGGCGGCTTCCTGTTCAAAATGTACGGTCTGCCTGCTGCGGCCATCGCCATCTGGCACTCGGCCAAGCCGGAAAACCGCGCGAAAGTCGGCGGCATCATGATCTCCGCCGCGCTGACCTCGTTCCTGACCGGTATCACCGAGCCGATCGAGTTCTCCTTCATGTTCGTCGCGCCGATTCTGTACGTGATCCACGCTATCCTGGCCGGCCTGGCGTTCCCAATCTGCATCCTGTTGGGCATGCGTGACGGCACCAGCTTCTCGCACGGCCTGATCGACTTTATCGTACTGAGCGGCAACAGCAGCAAAATCTGGCTGTTCCCAATCGTCGGCATCATCTACGGTCTGGTGTACTACACCATCTTCCGCGTGCTGATTGCCAAGTTGGATCTGAAAACGCCGGGCCGTGAAGACACCGCTGCCGAGCAGTCTGCGCAGGGCGGTTCCGAAATGTCCGCGGCGCTGGTTCAGGCCTTCGGCGGCAAAGAAAACATCACTAACCTGGATGCTTGCATCACCCGTCTGCGCGTCAGCGTGGCCGACGTGTCCAAAGTTGACCAGGCGGGCCTGAAGAAACTGGGCGCAGCCGGCGTAGTCGTCGCTGGCTCCGGTGTGCAGGCCATCTTCGGCACCAAGTCCGACAACCTGAAAACCGATATGGACGAATACATCCGTAATCATTGATTCAGGCAGGGGAGTTATCGAGGGAGGCGAAAGCCTCCCTTTTTTTGTTGCCCCTGACCCGTCCTAAATAGCGTTGACACATTTTACTCACGCACAGAGGAAAATGTGATGAACCAGTATATTAAACGCACACAACGCGATTACTCTCTATCCTTTAAACTGGCCGTCGTCGAACAGGTCGAAAAAGGCGAAATGACTTGCCGTCAGGCCACAGACCGTTATGGTATCCAAGGCAACGTCACCGTCATGAACTGGCTGCGCAAATACGGTCAGCTTGACTGGCGGACTTCTCCTTCCACCAGAACGTGCGGAGACAACATGTCCAAACTCCCCCTGACGCCCGAACAGCGTATTAAAGAACTTGAGCAGCAACTGGCTGAATCTGAAGTCAAAGCCCAGTTCTTCGAAGTTGTCGTCAAAGTGATGAACACCGACTTTGGCGCCACGCTGACAAAAAAGCAGCTAACTGCCTTATCGCGCAAACACAAGTACCGGGACTCACAGTAACGCGGGCCTGCCGATGGATGGGCATCAGCCGACAAGCGTGGTATCAGTCCCTGCAGCGTGAAGCAGGCAAAGAGGAGCAGGCCCGGCATCTCGTCGAACAGGTGACGGCCATCCACTTGCACCAGCCCCGGCTGGGGACGCGTAAGCTGCATCACCTGTTGCGGCAACGCCCCGAACCGGCATTGCATGCGGGGCGCGACCGGCTGTTCAGTATCCTGCGCTGCGCGCGGTTACTGGTGATGCCTAAACGGGCATATCACAAGACGACGCAGAGCCATCATCGTTTTTATCGTCATCCCAACCTGCTGAAGGCGGGGAAAAATCAGGTCATAGCCAGCCGTCCGGAACAGGTATGGGTGGCGGATATCACCTACTTGCCGCTGAGAACGGGGACGACGTATGTCAGCCTGGTAACGGATGCCTGGTCGAGAAAAATCGTGGGCTATCACGTGCATGACAGTCTGCATACCCGGCATGTCGCCTGCGCGTTCAAAATGGCACTGGCCGGCAGACGCACGGCGTTGTCGTTGGTGCACCACTCGGATAGGGGGATCCAGTACTGCTCACAGGAATATCAGGCGTTACATCAGAGATATGGCATCACCTGCTCGATGACGGACGGGTATGACTGTTATCAGAACGCGCTGGCGGAACGGATAAACGGGATACTCAAAACGGAATACCTGCTCGGCAAACCAGAAGATATCGCGCAGGCAAGAAAGATGGTCAGGGAGTCGGTGAACTTGTACAACACACGGCCGCCGCACCTGTCGCTGAAATACAAAACGCCCGATGAGGTTCATCGGGCGTTATCCGGCTGAAAAGTGTCAATCTATATCAGGACTAGTCAAAGCCTTAAACCACCTACCTAAGGAGGCGGTGATTTATGTAATTTTTTTCAAAATAGAATTCTCATAGATATTTTGATTTTACTTCACCTATATAATTATAAAGAGACTCTTTTTGCTCGGCGCTTATGGTGCCAGGTATAATGAGAACCATAGCAATATCACCGAAAAAACCGTTACTAAGAGGGTTTCCAGCGCCCCCGATGATGAGTTGGCGTGACGCAGAGTTTGCGAATGGTATTGCAGGAACTAACCGTTGCTGTTTAATAATGCCATCTATCTCAATTTGATGCATATCTGTTCTAACTTCCAGCAGTAGGCTATGCCAGAGCCCATCATCATTGAATGTGGAATTTATTGGGTAATTGCTCTGGGTTATTGGCGATGTTGCACCGTGATGCAAAAACAACATATTCCCTCTATACCCATCGTCACGGAAACGTAAGCGAAAAATATTTGGGCTGTTATCATAGTTGCCTAATATGTTTCCTCCTGTACCATCGTATCCTCCTTGTTGCCGCAGAGGAACACGATAAACCATCGCTAAAGCAAAAACTCCGTTGGGGGGCAGTTGTTCATAAGCGTTATTAGATAAGATAGCGCCAGGCGCGGAGGGGCCTCGCCCTAATCCGAAGTTGAGGAACTTATGTCCGTTGGCAGATGTAATTAGCCGAGGCATATAGCCTGATCTCAAGGGTAGCCATATGGCTGCATTTGTGCGATCGCTAATCGCCGTTACATTTATATTGTTGGTAACATTAACGCCTACTTCAGAATCAACCCAGGCTAAGGGTGACATTAACAATATTTTCTCCTCTGTATTGGATATTCCATATGACGGAAGATAATTATTCACAGGTTCATATAAGCTTCTGAATACTCGCATTTTCACCTCAACGATTAACGGGTATTACATAGGATGGGCACCAGTTTGCATGAGTAATTCCCTCATAGAGCGAGATATGCTCACTGCTATCGCGTAAGACACTTCTAGCACCTGCTGCGGGGCCGCTCTGGTTGGTTTCGTTATTTTCGTTGCCTTTAATCCCGCATCCTATACGACATGATAAGTTTTGAGGAGGGGAAGATAATTCGATCTCCACAATAGTTGGAGCAAAAATACTTACGCGAACTATTTGCGGTGGCGTTGATGTATAGTCATCAAAAACATATCCAAGACCTGCGCCCAACCCCTCTGTTTTTATTATCTCATCCGAGGTGTCAAGCACGAGCGGTGCACAGGGAACTTCATGGATAAGGTGTAAAATACGTTCTGTTATCCAAGTGTACCCCGTGCAACGTATACTGTGCCAGCCGGTTGCAAAGCATTCCCAAACAATGGCTCTTGCTACCATTTGCCCTCGTCTGTTCTGCCCAAGAGAGTTTATATGTATTGGATCGGCAGATGGAAGGTGGTATATAGGGCCGCACAATCTCAAGTTACCTATGCCATCAGAACTATACTGTGCTTGCCTTACAGGTTGGTCCCATATATCACGTGTAATGGGCGTGTAGGCGATTTGCGATATTATAATTGGAACTCTGGACTTTTGGTTAAAAATACGTAAGGCCTCTGCCTGAATGTTTCTGTCAAACTGTTGTAACTGGCGTTTATAGCGCTCAACGCTCATGTTTGGCACTTTCATCTCTTCAGAGTCTGATTCTCCGGCCATCACATCTATAGCAAGCAGTACAGGTTTCCACCCCTTTTTTATACAAATATTCCGTGCATCAACCAAGCCTTGAGTTAATTTAGTCCAAGATGATGTACCTTTAGTGAGATCCATATAAGCTTTGCCGCCTTCAGCAGAAACATATGATAGAGTTCTAATTCGATGTCCCGTTTTATTTTCGATTTCATATACCAAGTGAGCGGCGGTACTGCTTGCTGCCGTTTCTTGCCAGCCGCCATTAATACTTTCTTTTAATGGTGCCAAATCCATAACAGAATACTCTGGCCTGTTCGGGTTCTCTTTTCCTTCTCCTCGCTCCGATTTAAACATCCAACAATTATCAGGATAGAGGGGGGTATTTGCAATCAATGTGTCATTTCTTTGATCGCTCCACCCCTGAGCCAAACTTTGTCCCCAAATAGGGATGATGTAGCATATGTTTTCATCGCTGCTAATAGATACTCTCGTGCTAGTGACTCCACAAGTAATACCAACGCTGCTGATATAATTTTCGACTCCTTCAACTACAGATGTGCTATCAGTTCTCCGTAATCCCATTGATGTTGCCACATAATGACCTCCATCTTCGGTATAGGCCTCAGTAATTAACATTTCCTCTGTAATATATATGTCTGTGCATATGGCACCGTCGGGAAGCGTATAGGGTAATGTTTCATAGAGTAAATCACTAAATTCATTTTCTTTTTTGGTTGATTCTTTCATACAATCCTCTCAAAGAAAAATACTGGTTTTAGTTCACGTTAGGATTATGCAAAGGTGTCTTTTTTATGCGAAAAGATAAACATAGCACTGAGAACGATTATGGTCGTTAAAATCTTAACTTTTCTAGTTTGACGCAATAACGAGTGGCTGCATAGATAAGGTGTTTGTTGTATTCACAAATAAACATTAAAGAAGGGGGAGATTAAACTAATTTATACTGAAAAAATTTTTGGTTTGGCTCGCGGCCTCAATTAATTTTTTAGAAGGGGAATGATGAGAGCAAACATCATGATAATCAATAAATTATCATGTTTGCTCTGTCTGGCAAGTGACTTTCTTGGTGTCAGGGTTAGAGGGGGGGAATTATGAGTGTCCTTATTTCATACGGTGTTTGAGCAGGTATTGTTCGAACACCGCCAGCGTTTCGTCCGAGATATGGTGTTCAATCCCTTCGCTGTCCAGCTCGGCGGTTTCGCTCGGCACCCCGAGGCACATCAGCAGATCGACCACGATACGGTGACGGCGGCGCACCTTCTGCGCCAGCTGCTCGCCTTCCTCGGTTAAAAACACCCCGCGATAAGGGCGCGACTCCACCAGCCCGGCGCTTTTGAGCCGTGCGATATTTTTGATCGCCGTCGGGTGAGAGACGCCGAAGCGGCGCGCGATATCGGTGGTTCTGGCTTCGCGGGTGCTTTGCAGCAAATCGGCGATCAGCTCAACGTAATCTTCGATCAGCGCATTGGACTGCGCTTCGCGGGCGCGGCTAAAACGCAGGGCGTGCTCGGCCTCGTCCGGCATGTCGGTCTGGGCGTGGCGGTCGGCGTTATCTGGCGCGCGGGTAACCATAGCGTAGGGCGTCCTGTAAGAATAAAAAAGGCGTCTCCCGGCAATAGCGGGAGGGTTGCCCTAAGTTAGTCCAAATAGCACACATTATCAATTCGATGCCATGCATTGTGGTAGTTAGAAATATCTCTACACAAAGCCCATTAATTTCGCCTGTTGCATAAAGTGTAGCCGATGCTACATTGTCAGCATGATCGGTGGAAAAATAACCAGCAAAAGATTAAGGGTACTTCATGCGAGACGCGGCAACCCCCTCATCGTTAACCGAACGGACCAACATCGCGATTGGCGCCGCCCTTGCCGGACGCAAGCGCGGCGCCTTCACGCCGCTGCTGTTCGCCGGCCCGGCGGTGATTGCCTCTATTGCCTATATGGACCCCGGTAACTTCGCCACCAACATCCAGGCCGGGGCGAAATACGGCTACAGCCTGCTGTGGGTGGTGGTGATGGCCAACCTGATCGCCATGCTGTTCCAGGCGCTGTCGGCCAAGCTCGGCATCGTCACCAACCGCAATCTGGCGGAGATGTGCCGCGACCAGTTTTCACGGCCGGTGGTGATCGGCATGTGGCTACTCAGCGAAGTGGCGGCGATGGCCACCGATCTGGCGGAGTTTCTCGGCGGGGCGATCGCGCTGGCGCTGCTGTTCCACATGCCGCTGCTGGCGGGCATGGGGGTGACGGCGGTGATCACCTATGCGCTGCTGATGGTGGAGAAAAAAGGTTTTCGTCCGGTTGAGCTGATGATCGGCGGCCTGGTGGGCATCATCGCGCTGTGCTACCTGGTGGAAATGTTCATCGTGCCGGTGGATTGGCAGGCGGCCGGCATCGGTATGGTGACGCCGCAGTTGCCGGATGCGCAGGCGCTGACCATCGCCGTCGGCATTATCGGCGCCACCGTAATGCCGCACGCCATTTTCCTGCACTCGGGGCTGACCCAGCACCGCAGCCCGGCCAGCGACAACGGCGAGCGGCGCAAGCTGCTGCGTTTTTCCAATATTGAAGTGGTGATCGCGCTGGCCCTTGCCGGGCTGGTGAATATTGCGATGGTGATCATGGCCTCGAGCGCCTTCCACGCCGGTAACAGTGACGTGGCCGAAATCGGCACCGCCTACCATACGCTGACGCCGCTGTTCGGCGCGGCGGCGGCCGGCATCTTCCTGGCTTCGCTGATCGCCTCCGGCATTTCCAGCTCGGTGGTGGGCACCATGGCCGGACAAATGATCATGCAGGGGTTCGTCGGTTTCCGTATCCCGGTGTGGGTGCGCCGTCTGGTCACCATGGTGCCGGCGTTCATCGTGGTGGCGATGGGCGTCAACGCCACCGACGCGCTGGTCTACAGCCAGGTGGTGCTGAGCCTGGCGCTGCCGGCGCCGATGATTGCGCTGGTAATGTTCACCCGTCGCCGCGACATCATGGGCGAGTTCGCCAACGGTCGCTGGACCAGCCTGGCTGCGGTGGTCGGCACGGTAGTGATTGTGCTGCTCAACGTGGTGTTGCTGCTGCAGACTTTCGGCGTCGATATCCCCGGGTTGGGATGAGCTGCGCGATCAGTGCCCGGCGGATTTACCGGCGAACAGTTCGCTGATGAAGTCGACGAAAACCCGAATTTTATGGCTGCGATCCCGCAGGCGCGGATAGAGAATATTGATCGGCGCCCCAGGGGGCGCCCACTCCTGCAGTATCGGTTCCAGTTCGCCCGCCTTCAGATAGTTTTCCAGCGTGCAGTCCAGCAAGTAAACCAGACCGAGATGGTTCCTGGCCACCTCACACAGCGATTGTGAATGGTTGAAGCTCAACAGCGGGCTGGGCGCCAGACGGTAGCGCTCGTCACCACGAATGAACTGCCAGTCGTCCGCCGCCGCCGCGCCTGAACGGATAAATCCCAGCCGCTGATGGCGTTGCAACTGCTCCGGGTGTTCCGGCCGGCCGTGGCGCGCAAAATAATCGGGAGACGCACAGCACAGATAACGGGGTTGCAGCAATGGGCGGCTGACCATCTCGGGGATGTTGCCGGCGCCGATGCGAATAAACACGTCGGCGCGATCTTCCGCCGGATTGACCAAGCGATCGCTGACCGACACGCTGAGCTGCAACTCTGGGTATTGCGCCAAAAAAGCCGGGAGCGCCGGGGCGATATGCATGCTGCTGAGCATCGAGGCTATCTCGACCCGCAGCGGTCCTCGTGGTTGTTCAAAATCGCACGACATGTCGTTTTTCAGCCGGTCAAACTGCTGCAAAATTTCTTGCGCGGTGCGATAGCAACGCTCCCCGGCGCTGGTCAGCGAGAAGCGCCGGGTTGAACGCTTGAACAGGCGTTGCCCGAACTGTTTTTCAAGCTGATTGATGCTGTATGTGACGCTGGCCGGAGAGAGCCCCATTTTGGTTGCCGCTTGGCTGAACCCCTCCATTTCCACCACCTGGCAGAATACGCGCAGCGCGTGCAGTTCATTCATGTTAACGGCTTCCATTATTTAAATTATTAAAAGAGTATTTTTAAATATGTCGGCTGTCAATTTAACGCGGTATTGGATAATTTATTTCCAGCGTTTTTATTTATCTGAAATCGCATCCTGTATTGCCATAATGAAATAACGCCTGAGAGGATATTTATATGAAAAAATTAACTGCCGTATTGTTATTGGCGGGCGTGGGCTTGTGCGGCCAAAGTTATGCCGCAAGCAGCGAGGCCGCATCGCAAAGTTACAGGGTTTCCGCTGAGGCGGGTGTCGCGGCCGAGCAGAAGGCGGTGTATAACCTGATAAGCCGCTACCAGGCAGCGCTTAACGCCGGCGATACGCAAACAATTTTGTCACTTTTTGCCCCGGAAAGTTACTCGCAATGGAACGAAAAACCGACGGCGGACAGCAATGAAAAACGCCGACAACAGTATGACAATTTATTTAAAAACGAGAAATTTGAAACCGAGTTTGCTTATGACAGCATCAGTGTGAACGGGAATATGGCCTATGTGCGCACGCACCATCATCGCGGCGCGACGGTAACCCGAATAAGCGACGGAGCCACCTTGATCGATTTAAACCGTGAAGTATTTGTATTGGAGAAACAGCAGGGCCAGTGGAAGATCGTGGTCTACACCTTTAATACCAACCCGATTCAAGGGGTGAGTTGAGTGACACTGACAAAGGCCGCGCAAGCGGCCTTATTGTGTCGCGCGACGGCTAAAGATTCCCCACGCCGCCGTCCATCTGCAGCTCCGCGCCGACCATAAAGGCCGACTCATCCGCCGCCAGAAACACCGCCGCTTTGGCCAGCTCCAACGCGCTGCCCATGCGGCCGATCGGCACCAGCGCGCGGATATCGTCGCGCAAGGCCCGCTCATCCGCTTCCGCCAGCCCCAGCTTACCCAGCGCCGGGGTTTCGGTCGGGCCGGGGCTGAGGCCGTTGACGCGAATGCCGCGCGCGTGCAGCTCGCCGGAGAGCGTTCTGGCCAAAGACAACAAACCGGCTTTGCTGGCGGCGTAGGCGCTGCTCTGCGGCAGGCCGATATGGGCGCTGACCGAACCGCACAGGATCACTGAAGAAGGGTTGGCCAGCAGCGGCAGCAGCGCCTGGATCAGAAAGAACGGCCCCTTCAGGTTGATGTCCATCAGCCGCTGGTAGCTCTGCTCATCCCACTCCTGCAGCGGGCGATGCGTGACGTCGCCGGCGTTAACGTACAGCACGTCCAGCCGCGGCCACCGTTGCTCCAACTGCTGCGCCAGCGCGCGCTGCTGTGGGATGTCGCCGGCGTCGCTCAGCAGCAGCAGCGCGTTGCCTGCCAATGCCTGGCCCGCCGCGTCCAGGGCGCGTTGGCTGCGGCCGGTGATCGCCACCGTTGCGCCCTCGGCGATGAATTGGCGGGCGGTTTCCAGCCCGATGCCGCTGGTGCCGCCGGTAATCAATGCGTATTTGCCTTGCAGTCGTGACATAACCGATTCCTCTTTAGCGTCTGTTGCGGCATTATTTGCGCTATAGTTCCTTTTGCATAGTAGGCACCTTTTGGATACTAAAGGACGAGGAGGGATGAAATGACGGCGCAAGCGCCCTTAACGGCGGAAAATAATTTGTCGTCGCTGCCGACGGCGGGCGAACCCTGCCCGATGGTGGACTTCGTCAATCTGGTGTCGGGCAAATGGGCGATACCCATCCTGTACCGGCTGATCATAATCGATGGCCCGGTGCGATTCAGCGAGCTGCAGCGGGCGGTGGCGCCCATCGCGCAAAAAGAGCTGACGCGCCAGCTGCGGCTGTTCGAACAACGCGGTCTGGTGACGCGGCAGGTGTATCCCGAAGTGCCGCCGCGGGTGGAGTATCAGGTCACTGCGCTGGGCAAATCGCTGCGGCCGACGCTGGACTCGTTGGCCGAGTGGATGCGTCGGCATGCCCCGCGCTGATCGGCGGTTAGTCGCCGATGCCCGGCGGGTTGATGGTTGAACGCTCGACCTTTTCGTCGCCTTCGCCCCAGCGTTCCAGCACCTGCGCGTATTCGCCGCTGACGATCGCGCCATTGATCGCGGCGTTGACGGCGTTCACCAACCCGTTGCCTTTTTTGGTGGTGACCGCGACGTAGGCCACGTTGGGGCCGATGCCGACCATTTTGGTTTTGCCGGTCAGCGCCGCCTTGTAGGCGCCGGTGGAGTGGGGGCCGAAGAACGCATCGGCGCGCCCGGACTGAATGCTGAGGTTGGTGGCGGCGTCGTCGGTCACGTAGATCGGCTGTACCGGCGGCAGCCCGGCGGCGCGATTCTGCTTATCCCATCCCAGCAGAATGTTTTCCTGATTGGTGCCGGATCCGACGATGATCCGCAGCCCGGCCACGTCCTGCGGGCGATTGATCGCGGTGATGTGGCTGGTGGATTTGACGTAAAAGCCCAGCGTGTCCACCCGGTAAGTGGCGAAGTCGAATTTGGTTTTACGCTGTTTGGTGACGGCGATATTGAAGATCGCCGCATCGTATTTGCCCGCGCTGATGCCCAAGGGCCAATCTTCCCAGGAGGTGGGCACCAGATTCAGCTCCAGCCCGAGGCTGTCGGCCACCAGGCGGGCGATGTCCGGATCGCTGCCGATCAGCGTTTTATTGTCTTCGGCGAACAGCGCCAGCGGCGGGGAGTTCTCGAATGCTACCGCCACCGCCAGCTTGCCGGGCACCGCGAAGTGAAAGTTCGCCGGGATCAGCGCGATAGCGGCGGGATTTTTCTCTGTGTGTATCGGCTCTCGGTTAGCCTGCAGATCGATACCGCCCGTCGTGGCCGCCTGCACGGCAGCGCTCAGCAACAGCGCGCACAGCGCCGCAATCTTCAGTGGCATAGTGCCCTCTATCCTTTGTTAATCATGGGGTTACTATTGGCGGCGGTGCGGGGCAAGTAAAGCAACAATAGTGAATAACCAAAGTGAAAAGATGCACAAGCGGGGGACCGGCCTGCGCGAATCTGCAGCACTCGACGTGGAAAGTGCGCAATCAGGTTGAAAGCAGTAGAATTTGTCACTCATACTGCGTACAGCTAATTGTGTAAAACAAGGAACGCCAGATGGCCGAAGAAACGATTTTCAGTAAAATTATCCGCCGCGAAATCCCTGCTGATGTGGTTTACCAGGATGAACTGGTCACCGCTTTCCGTGACATCTCCCCCCAGGCGCCTACCCATGTGCTGATCGTTCCCAACGTGCTGATCCCAACCGTCAACGACGTGACCGTGGAGCATGAGGCCGCATTGGGCCGCATGATCACCGCCGCGGCGAAAATCGCCGAACAGGAAGGCATCGCCGAGGACGGCTACCGCCTGATCGTCAACTGCAACCGCCACGCCGGTCAGGAGGTCTATCATATTCATATGCACCTGGTCGGTGGCCGCTCGCTGGGGCCGCTGCTGTCACGTTAAGCGAGGAAATCATGCGCGGTAAAAAAACTCTGCGTTGTCTGATGGCGTTGGCGCTGCCCGCCGCGTTGCTGATGGGGTGCAGTTCGCCATCCGGCATCGCGGTTAACCGGGGGCAAACGGTGGTGATGGATCCTTCGGTGCTGACCGCCGGCATTTTTGCCGATACGCCCTCTGTCTCGAACGCTTCCGGGCGGGTGATGGCGACTTCGGTGCTCAATAACAGCCAACCGACGCCGGTCACCGTGCATTATCGTTTCTATTGGTACGACGCGCAGGGGCTGGATATTCGCCCCTTCGAGAAACCGCGTGAGATCGTCGTGGCGCCTAACTCGGACGCCAAAATCTACTCGATTAACGGTAATCTGGAAGCTAAAAGCGCGCGTCTGTATCTGTACCTGTAAGCGCTTGCCAGGTTTGGAGAAAAAGCATGAAAAAGTACGTCTTAGTGGCGCTGGCCGCATTCACCCTGAGCGGCTGTCTGTCGCGCCCGCCTGAGCCGGATCAGCCGTTGCCGCCGGTCACCGTCGAACCGGAACAGCCGACGCCGCCGGTCGAGCAACCGCAGCCGCCAACCACCGAGCCGGTGCCGCAGCCGCCGAAAATCCAGCAGCTTGACTGGCTGGGCAGCGTTCAGCCGCTGGTGAATCAGATGCTGAAGGCCGATGGCGTCACGGCCGGCAGCGTGCTGCTGCTGGACAGCGTCAAGAACAACACCAACGGCTCGCTGCAGATGGGCAAAGCCACCGCGGCGCTGTATAAGGCGCTGGCATCGAACTCCACCTTCAGCGTGGTGCCGGAAGCGAAGCTGACGAGCGCCAGACAAACGCTGGGCCTGTCGGCGGATGACAGCTTCGGCTCGCGCAGCAAGGCGATTGGCCTGGCGCGCATCGTCGGCGCGCAGTACGTGTTGTATAGCGACGTCAGCGGCGACGTGAAGTCGCCGGCGTTGGATATGCAGCTGATGCTGGTGCAAACCGGCGAGATCGTCTGGTCGGGCAATGGCGCCGTTAAACGCTGAGGCCGCGCTGCGACAATTGATGGAAACCAGACTGCCGGCGGTGAATACCGCCGGTTGTCATTTCAGCCCGGTGCAGGGGCTGACCGGCGAGAGCTGGCGCATCGACGGATCGGGCATTACGCTGCTGGCGCGGCAAAACAGCGCGGAGAAACGCGCGCTGGGCGTGAGCAGACGGCGGGAAGCGCAGGTCTTGCGTCGCTGCGCGTCGGGGCTCGGGCCACGGGTTTTCGCACAGAATAATCAGTGGCTTGTCCTCGAATGGCTCGAAGGTGACATCGTCACAGAAGCTGAGTTTGACATGCTGAATCAACGCGGCGAGCTGGCGGCGATGGCGACGACGCTGCACCGGCGGCCGCTCAGCGGTTACCGGCTGGATCTGCGGCGGCAGTTCCTCCGCTACTGGCAGCAGCTGGATACGCGGCGTTTAACCCCCGCCTGGCTGCGTTGGCAGCGTCATTTCTTACGCTGCGCGCCGCCGCGGCCATTACGCCTGGCGCCGCTGCACATGGACATCCACCCGGGCAATTTGCTCGCGACCGGCGAGGGGCTGCGGCTGATCGACTGGGAGTATGCCGCCGACGGCGATGTGGCGTTGGATATCGCCGCGCTGTTTCGCGGCAACGGCTGGGCGGCTGAGCCGCAGCAGCGCTTTTTGCAGCACTACGCGCGTCAGGGCTATCACGACGTCGCCCGGCTGCAGGCGCAGGTGCAGCGCTGGCTGCCGTGGGTGGATTATCTGATGCTGCTGTGGTTTGAAGTGCGCTGGCAGCAGAGCGGCGACGTTGAATTTTTGCGCTGGGGCGCGGCGCTGCGCCGGCAATTCTGTTTATCATCATCCGAATTCTGAACGAACAATATGAAGTGAGGTGCCCGTGGGCCCAGTAATGCTAGATGTCGCCGGCTACGAGCTGGATGCAGAAGAACGCGAGATTCTGAAACACCCGCTGGTTGGCGGATTGATCCTGTTTACCCGCAATTTCCACGATGCGGAGCAGCTGCGTGAGCTGGTGCGCCAGATCCGCGCCGCTTCGCACGATCGGCTGGTGGTGGCCGTGGATCAGGAGGGCGGGCGCGTGCAGCGCTTCCGCGAGGGCTTCACCCGTCTGCCGGCGGCGCAGTCGTTTGCCGCGTTGCACGATGCGCAGGAAGGTGGCCGTCTGGCGCAGGAGGCCGGCTGGCTGATGGCGGCGGAAATGATTGCGCAGGATATCGACATCAGCTTTGCGCCGGTGCTGGATATCGGCCATGCCAGCGCGGCGATCGGCGAGCGTTCGTTCCACAGCGATCCGCAGCAGGCACTGGCGATGGCGGAACGCTTTATCCTCGGCATGCACAGCGCCGGCATGAAAACCACCGGTAAACACTTCCCGGGGCATGGCGCCGTCAGCGCCGATTCGCACAAGGAAACCCCGCGCGATCCGCGGCCGCTGGCGCAGATCCGCGAGCACGACATGGCGATCTTCCGCGAGCTGATCAACCGCCAACTGTTGGACGCCGTCATGCCGGCCCACGTCATCTATACTGAAGCGGACCCGCGTCCGGCCAGCGGCTCGCCGTACTGGCTGCAGCAGATCCTGCGTCAGGAGCTGGGCTTCGACGGCGTGATTTTCTCCGACGATCTGTCGATGGAAGGCGCCGCCATCATGGGCAGCTATGCCGAACGCGGCCAGGCGGCGCTGGATGCCGGTTGCGATATGATCCTGGTGTGCAACCACCGCGCAGGCGCGGTCAGCGTGTTGGATAACCTGTCCCCGGTCAAAGCAGAGAAGGTGAAGCGGTTATATCATCGCGGTCAGTTCACCCGTCAGGAACTGCGCGACTCCGAGCGCTGGCAGCAGGCGCACAAGGCGCTCAGCGCGCTGAGCGAACGCTGGGAGGAGCACAAGCAGCGTTCGCAAGGGTGAATCCAGGCGCCGCATCGCGGCGCAGAGCGGAAATGATGAGGGCCGCGCCCGCGGCCCTTGGCTTGTTGCGAGGATCCACATGATTATCTATTTGCACGGCTTCGATTCCACCAGCCCCGGCAATCATGAAAAGGTGTTACAGCTGCAGTTTATCGATCCGGATGTGCGCTTTATCAGCTACAGCACGCTGCACCCGCGTCACGACATGCAGCATCTGTTGAAAGAGGTGGACAAGGCGGTGCAGCAGGGCGGCGATGCGCACCCGTTGATCTGCGGGGTCGGCCTTGGCGGCTTCTGGGCGGAGCGCATCGGCTTCCTGTGCGGCATTCGCCAGGCGATGTTCAATCCCAACCTGTACCCGGAAGAGCACATGCACGGCAAGATAGACCGGCCGGAAGAGTATCGCGATATCGCCACCAAGTGCGTGGAGGATTTCCGCGAGAAAAACCGCGATCGCTGTCTGGTGGTGCTGTCGCGCCACGACGAGGTGCTGGATAACCGGCGCAGCGCCGAATTGCTGCATCACTACTACGAGATCGTGTGGGATGAACAGCAGACGCACAAGTTCAAAAACATCTCGCCGCATCTGCAGCGGCTCAAGGCGTTCAAGGCGCTGGGTTAACAGTTTCATAACGCTGCCGCGAGCCGCGCTCCCCGTTTTTCACCGACGGAAAGTGCGGCTTTTTTGTGCGCCAAAGCCAGATTTTGCGTGGCAATCGGCAAAATTTAAAACTGTGACTCAGCGCTAACTATTTGAATCGCAATCCCCAAAAAATGCCCTCGTCCAGCCTTTAACCAAAAAAAATTGATGTACGTCAATTTTGGTATGACCAAATAACCTCACATGCTATTCTGGCTGCAGAGAGCCGATTTATTTTACGCGAACCCTATGTATTCTAAGGATATTATTTATTTACCCTGGGATAACAAATGGTTCACATTTAGGGGGTTATTTTGACAACGCCAAAGAAGAAAATCGTTATTGTCGGCGGCGGCGCCGGTGGTCTGGAGCTGGCGACCAGCCTGGGCCATAAACTTGGCCGTAAGAACAAAGCCGAGATCACGCTGGTGGATCGCAACCACAGCCATTTGTGGAAACCGCTGTTGCACGAAGTGGCGACCGGCTCCCTCGATGACGGCGTGGATGCGCTCAGCTACCTGGCGCACGCGCGCAATCACCATTTCAGTTTCCAGCTGGGGTCGTTGACCAACATCAACCGCGAGACGCAAACGCTGCAGCTGGCGCAGATCTGCGACGAGCAGGGCGGCGAGCTGGTGCCGGCGCGCGAACTGCCGTACGACATCCTGGTGATGGCGCTGGGCAGCACCTCAAACGATTTCGGTACGCCGGGCGTGAAAGAGCACTGCATCTTCCTGGATAACCCGCATCAGGCACGTCGTTTCCACAACGAAATGCTTAACCTGTTCCTGAAGTTCTCGGCGCAGCCGGGGCAAAAAGAGCGGGTCAACATCGCCATCGTCGGCGGCGGCGCCACCGGCGTTGAACTGTCCGCCGAACTGCACAACGCGGTGAAACAGCTGCACAGCTACGGTTTTGAAGGCCTGGACAACAGCGCGCTCAACGTGACGCTGGTCGAAGCCGGCGAGCGCATTCTGCCGGCGCTGCCGCCGCGCATTTCCGCTGCGGCTCACCAGGAGCTGATCAAGTTGGGCGTGCGCGTGCTGACCAACACCATGGTGACCAGCGCGGACGCCAAAGGCCTGAATACCAAGGGCGGCGAGTTCATCGACGCCGATCTGATGGTGTGGGCGGCGGGCATCAAAGCGCCGGACTTTATGAAGGACATCGGCGGCCTGGAAACCAACCGCATCAACCAGTTGGTGGTGGAGCCGACGCTGCAGACCACGCGCGATCCGAACATCTTCGCCATCGGCGACTGCGCCTCTTGCCCGAAAGAGGGCGGCGGTTTCGTGCCGCCACGCGCCCAGTCGGCGCACCAGATGGCCTCACGCTGCGCCACTAATATCCTGGCGCTGATGAACGGCCAGACGCTGAAGCCTTACGTGTACAAAGACCACGGTTCGCTGGTGTCGCTGTCGCGCTTCAGCACCGTCGGCAGCCTGATGGGCAACCTGATGCGCGGCTCGATGATGGTGGAAGGGCGCATTGCGCGTTTCGTCTATATCTCGCTGTACCGCATGCACCAGGTGGCGCTGCACGGCTACATCAAAACCGGCCTGATGATGCTGGTGGGCGGCATTAACCGGGTGATCCGCCCGCGCCTGAAGATGCACTGATCCCGCCGTTGTCGATCAACCCGCGCCGGTTCGCCCGCGCGGGTTTTTTTATGGCGGCGCGAGGCTAACGGCGGCGGTTGCTTGATTCTTCAGCATAAGCTGTCGCCGACATGGGTAAAATTCTTAAGATTCCTCCTAAACAACGGCAAAACGGCCGTTTTCCCGCATTTTTGGTCCCCTTGTCTTATTGCGAGCCCTCAAATCATTGTGCAGACTTTACCTCGTTTACAGACGGCGCGTCGCGCACGCCGTAAACCGGGATACCGCAAGCCGCCCATGCGCAAAATAATAAGCGCGGTGCCATGCCGGTAACAGACCCGGAAAAAATGCGTGGTAACACTTTCAGGAGGTTTCCTGTGAACAAGTCAATGTTAGCCGGTGTTGGGATTGGCATCGCTGCCGCTCTGGGGATTGCCGCGGTAGCCAGCCTGGACGTCTTTTCTGCCGGTCCGCAATATGCGCAGGTGCTCGCCGCAACGCCGATTAAAGAAACCATCAAAACGCCGCGTCAGGAATGCCGCAACGTCACCGTCACGCACCGTGCACCGGTGCAGGATGAAAACCGCATCGCCGGTTCTGTGCTGGGCGCAGTGGCGGGCGGCGTGATCGGCCACCAGTTCGGCGGCGGTCGCGGACGCGACGTGGCGACCGTGGTGGGCGCTCTGGGCGGCGGCTACGCCGGTAACCAGGTGCAAGGGGCGATGCAGAATAACGACGTCACCACCAGCGTTCAGCAGCGTTGCAAAACGGTCTACGACAAGTCTCAGAAAATGCTGGGCTATGACGTGACCTACAAGATCGGCAATCAGCAGGGCAAGATCCGCATGGATCACGATCCGGGCACCCAAATCCCGTTGGACAAAAACGGCCAGCTGGTGCTGAACAGAGCCTGATCGACGCATTCGAATTAAACCCGCGGGCAGTGTTAGTTCTGATCGTTTAACTCGGTTAAGCGAGCGGCGTTAACATTGACGCGGGTTTCTGCTTTTTGTCTGCCCGCGAATTCGACGATCGTTCTAATGTCTGCGTGCGATATCACTGGGCAAAACTTCAAAAAAGCCCCCGCGTTTGTTATATTATTGTGCGATTAAGCGGTGTGTTCGGCGCTAATCGCCGCACCGGCCAAACCCGAGTATTTCGTCTCGCAGAGATAACGACATGTTAGATTTTCGCTTTCCGACAGCGTTGCAAATGGTCCTTAGCGTCGCCGTAGCTGAGAAGCAGGGCATGCGTTCGACGAGCGCCACGCTCGCCGCCACTCTGGAAGCTAACCCGAGCTTTATCCGCAAACTGATGGTGCCGCTGACCAAAGACGGCATCATCGTTTCCACCCTGGGCCGAAACGGCTCTATCCACCTTGGCCGCCCGGCGGAAGAGATTACCCTGCGGGATATCTACCTGGCGGTGATCGACGACAAGCGCATCTGGGCCTCACGCCCTGAAGTGCCGGCCCGTTGCCTGGTGAGCGCCAACGCCTGTTGGTATTTCAAATCGGTGGTGAACGAGGCCGAGCAGGCTTCGCTCGCGGTGCTGGCGCGCCACACCGTGGCTGACTCGCTGGCCGAACTGGAGCGGGGCGACAAGCGCGCCTGTGCGGAATACGCCGCCGCGCAAGAGGCCGAAACCGCCGATAAATAATCGCGAGTTCTGATGCATAAAGAAAGGTCGGGCAATGCCCGACCTTTTTGCATGTTAAGACGAGGATTACGCCGTCTGCGTCTGCGTTTTGCGTGCCACCAGGCGACGCAGGGTGACGTAGAACACCGGCGTCAGGAACAGCCCGAACAGCGTGACCCCCAGCATGCCGGAGAACACCGTGATGCCGGTGACGCCGCGCACTTCGGCGCCGGCGCCGTGGCCGAGGATCAGCGGGATGGTGCCGGCGATGAAGGCGATGGAGGTCATCACGATCGGTCGCAACCGCAGGCGACAGGCTTCCAGCGCTGCCTCGACGATGCCTTTGCCCTGCATTTCCAGCTCGCGGGCGAACTCGACGATCAGAATAGCGTTCTTGCAGGCCAGCCCCATCAGAACGACCAACCCGACCTGCACGAACACGTTGTTGTCGCCGCCGGTCAACCATACGCCGAACAGCGCCGACAGCATGGTCATCGGCACGATCAGGATCACCGCCAGCGGCAGCGTCCAGCTTTCATACAGCGCCGCCAGCGCGAGGAACGCCAGCAGCACCGCGACCGGGAACACCACCAGCGCGGCGTTGCCCTGGGTCGATTGCTGGTAGCTCAGATCGGTCCACTGGATGTTCATGCCGTTCGGCAACAGCTTGTCGGCCATTTGCGTCAGTGCGCTCATCGCCTGGGTAGAGGAGAGGACGCGCGGATCGGCGTCGCCGATCAGGTCCGCCGCCGGGAAACCGTTGTAGCGGATCACCGGATCCGGGCCGTAGGTCGTGCCGATGCTGACCATACTGCCGATCGGCACCATTTCGCCTTTGTCGTTGCGGGTACGCAGGTTGGCGATGTCTTCCACGCTGTCGCGGAACTGGCCGTCGGCCTGCGCCATCACCTTCCAGGTGCGGCCGTAACGGTTAAAGTCGTTGATGTAAGACGAACCGAGGTAAGTCTGCAGCGTGCTGAACAGCGCATTGAGCGGCACCCCCTGAGCTTTGGCCTTGTCGCGATCGATTTTGGCGTCCAGCTGCGGCACGTTGGCCTGATAAGAGGAGATCGGGAACCCCATGCCCGGCGTTTGCATAATGGCGCCGGACATCGTGTTGATCGCGGTCTGCAGCGCGCCGTAACCCAGCCCGCCGCGATCCTGCACGTACAGCGAATAGCCGGAACCCTGGCCGATGCCGAGGATCGGCGGCGGCATGATCGAGAAGGCGAAACCTTCCTGGATCTGCGAAATGCGCGCGTTAATCTCGGCGTTGATCTGCGCCGCGGTGCGGGTACGGGTGCTCAATGACTCCAGCGCGAAGAATACCGTGCCGGTATTCGGCGTATTGGTGAACTGCAGCGCGTTCAGGCCGGGGAAGGCCACCGCATCGGTGACGCCGTCCACGCTCAGGCCGATGGCGCTCATCTTGCGGATCACCGCATCGGTGCGCTCCAGCGAGGCGCCTTCCGGCATCTTAACGCCGCCAATCAGATACAGCTTGTCCTGCGTCGGGATAAAGCCGCCGGGCACGGTCTTGAACATCGCCCCGGCGGCGACCAGCAGCAGCAGGTAGACGACGAACACTGCGCCGCGTCGGCCCAGCACGCGGGATACCCCGTGCTGATAACGCTGCGAGCCGCTGGCGAAGAAGCGGTTGAACGGCCGGAACAGCCAGCCGAACAGCCGGTCGATCAGGCGCGACGGCAGATCTTTCGGCGCGCCGTGCGGCTTCAGCAAGCGCGCCGCCAACGCCGGCGACAGGGTCAGCGAGTTGATGGCGGAGATCACCGTCGAGATGGCGATGGTGACGGCGAACTGTTTGTAGAACTGGCCGGTAACGCCGGAGAGGAACGCCATCGGCACAAACACCGCGCACAGCACCACGGCGATGGCGATGATCGGGCCGGAGACCTCGCGCATCGCCTGGTGGGCCGCCGCCAGCGGCGACAGCCCCTCTTCGATGTTGCGCTCGACGTTCTCCACCACCACGATGGCGTCATCCACCACGATGCCGATCGCCAGCACCAGCCCGAACAGGCTGAGGGTGTTGAGCGAGAAGCCGAGCAGATACAGCGCGGCGAAGGTGCCGACCACGGAGATCGGTACCGCCAACAGCGGAATGATCGAGGCGCGCCAGGTCTGCAGGAACAGAATGACCACCAGCACCACCAGGATCACCGCTTCCAGCAGGGTATCCACCACCGCGCGGATCGAATCGCGCACGAACACCGTCGGATCGTACGGCGATTTCCAGCTCATGCCGTCCGGGAAGCGGGTCGCCAGCTCGGCCATCTTGCCGCGCACCGCATCCGACAGCTCTATGGCGTTGGCGCCCGGCGACTGGAAGATGCCGATGCCGACCGCATCCTTGTTATTGAGCTGGGCGCGCAGCGCGTAGCTGCCGGAACCCATTTCGATGCGCGCCACGTCGCGCAGCCGCACGATCTCGCCGTTATCGCCGCTCTTGAGAATGATGTTGCCGAACTCTTCTTCGGTTTGCAGGCGGCCCTGGGCGTTGATCGACAGCAGATAGTCGCTGCGCGTCGGCATCGGCTCCGCGCCGAGCTGGCCGGCGGAGACCTGCACGTTCTGCTCCTGCATGGCGCTCACCACGTCGGAGGCGGTCAGCCCGCGCGCGGCGACCTTGTTCGGATCGAGCCAGATGCGCATTGCGTATTCGCCGGCGCCGAAGATCTGCACCTGGCCGACGCCCGGCAGGCGAGCCAGTTCATCCTTGACCTTCAGGGTGGCGTAGTTGCGCAGGTACAGCGAGTCGTACTTGCCGGAAGGCGATACCAGATGCACCACCAGCGTCAGCGCCGGAGACTGTTTCTGGGTAGTGATGCCCTGGCGGCGCACATCTTCCGGCAGGCGCGCTTCGGCCTGCGCCACGCGGTTTTGCACCTGTACCTGCGCCTGATCGGGATCGGTGCCCGGGCGGAAGGTGACGGTGGTCACCAGCACGCCGTCGGAGCCGGCGACCGATTTCATGTACATCATGTTTTCGACACCGTTGATCGCTTCTTCCAGCGGCGTCGCCACCGTTTCAGCAATCTCTTTCGGGTTGGCGCCCGGGTATTCGGCGCGCACCTGTACGCTGGGCGGCACCACGTCCGGGTACTCGCTGATCGGCAGCAGCGGAATGGCGATCACCCCGGCGACAAAAATCAGTATCGACAGCACCGCGGCGAAGATCGGCCGGTCGATGAAAAAACGGGAAAAGTCCATGGGTCAGAATTCTCTGCTGGGAGCTTAGTTAAGGGCGGAGGCGGTGGTGGTCATGGCGACGCTTTTCGCGTCGACCGGCATGCCCGGCATAAACACTTTCTGCATGCCGTCGACGATCACCCGATCGCCGTTCACCAGGCCTTTTTGCACAATGCGCAATCCTTCGGCCATCCGGCCCACGTCGATGTCGCGGCGCTGCGCCTTGCCGTCTTTATCGACGATGTAAACGAACTTGCGGTTCTGATCGGTCATCACCGCTTTGTCGTCGATCAGCATGGCGTTGAACTCGGCGCTGCCGGGCATCTGCACGCGGGCGAACAGCCCCGGCGTGAAGCGGCGATCGCGGTTGTCGAGCAGGGCGCGCATGCGGATGGTGCCGGTACCGGCGTTCAACTGGTTGTCGGTGAAGTCCACCAGCCCCTGATGCGGAGTGCCGTCTTCGCCCACCAGGCCCACCTTCACCGGCAGGCGCGCGTCGTGTCGGCCCTGCTGCTGATAGCGCAGGAAGGTCGCCTCATCCACGTCGAAATAGACGTAAACCTTATCGAGCGATACCAGCGTCGTCAGCACGCTGGCGCTGTCGCCGGCGGTGACCAGGTTGCCGGCGGTGATCATCGCGCGGCTGGCGCGCCCGTCGATCGGGGCGGTGACGCGGGTAAAGTCGAGATTAAGCTGCGCCATATCGAGCTGGGCCTGCGCCGCCAGCACGTTGCTTTGCGCCTGCGCGGCGGACGAACGGCGCTGTTCCCACACCTCTTGCGAGATGGCCTGAGTGCCGATCAGTTTCTCGGTTCGCGAAGATTCGCTGCGCGCGAGGGCTGCCTGATTGCGCGCCCGCACCAGCTCCGCCTGCGCCTGTTCGCGCGCGGCGCGGTAGGTGCGATCGTCAATGATGAACAGCACCTGGCCTTTCTTCACCTCGTCGCCTTCGGTGTAGTTGACCCGCTCGATGTAGCCGGAAACCCGCGGGCGCAGCTGTACGCTTTGCACTGCTTCGACCCGGCCATTGAACGCATCCCACTGGCTGATCGGTTTGACCACCACGCTGGCGGCGCTGACCACCGGCGGCGGTGGCGGGGCGTTGTGCGCGACGCTGTTGTCACACCCGGCGAGCAGGGCGGCCAGCAGCGCCACCCCGGAGAGCCGCTGGCCCAGAGCGAAGGCGCGCGTGCGGCCGCCGGCGTTGAACGATGAGTTTGGTTGATTTGGCATTATTTTTATTCCGATAAGTAAGCGCTGTCTGGCCCCATACCCAGCCCTGTTTTCCGGGCTTTTCCCTTCATGCCGGCGTTCGGCGGAAGGGGCGCCGCGCTTTGTCATGGCGCAACGTTAGGTTTTGAAACATATTGGTGTCACATTAATGTATCAATATCGGTTACATTAATTGGGTGGAGTATAGAGGCGGCTTTCTGGTAAATGCAATAATAAAAATTGCATTTAAAGCGAAACTGTTGCAACGTATGCGCACTGGGCAGAGGGGGACCCTGCCGACATGATGGGAGCATCAGCATGAACACGACGGGTTTCATTACCGATTTGAAGACGTGGATCGACAACAATCTGGAAGAAAAACTGGATATCAACACCGTAGCGGACCGCGCGGGCTACTCCAAATGGCATCTGCAGCGCATGTTCAAGCGCCAGACCGGCTATGCGTTGGGGGAGTATATCCGCATGCAAAAACTGAAGGTGTCGGCGGAGCGCCTGGCCAACAGCGGCGAACCGATCGTCAGCGTGGCGATCTCGCTCGGCTTCGACTCCCAGCAGTCGTTCAACCGCAGCTTCAAACGCCAGTTCGGCCAAACGCCGGGGGACTGGCGCCGCGCACTGGCGCAGCCGACGGCGGTGAGATGCACGCACCACTGAGCGGTTTGGCAGTGGGAATAAAAAAGCCTGAATTTGCGTTCGGGCTTTTTTGTATGGCGGTAAGGGAGGGATTGATTCGCTGCGTTCACCCTGCGGCCCACGTTGACGGTCCAAAACGCGGGCGTTTTGTCGAACCCTGTCGAGGGTTCTCACCCTCCCGGTCGGTGCGCGATGCAAACAAAAAAGCCTGAACGCGAGTTCAGGCTTCTTCGTAGAATATGGCGGTGAGGGAGGGATTGATTCGCTGCGCTCACCCTGCGGGCCGCCGTTGGTGGTCCAAAACGCGGGCGTTTTGTCGAACCCTGTCGAGGATTCTCACCCTCCCGGTTGATGCGCGATGCAAACAAAAAAGCCTGAACTTTCGCTCAGGCTTTCTCGTTAGAATATGGCGGTGAGGGAGGGATTCGAACCCTCGATACACTTTCGCGTATACACACTTTCCAGGCGTGCTCCTTCAGCCACTCGGACACCTCACCATATTTTTTTGTTGCGAAATCATCGCTGCAACGGGGCGCTACTATAGGGAGTGGGGCCGATCCGGTCAAGAATAATTTCTGTGTTTTTGCTTGTCCGCTCAAGCCGTGTTCACTTTGTTGAAAACTGCGGCGAACTACACGTCAGAAGTCATGAAAGGGCGAGAAAATCAGAGAGACGGTTCGAGGAGAACCGAGAAAAAGGGGAACCTCGGCAGCGTAAGGCGGGAGGCGTTCGCGGCGGGCCGCCGTTGGCGGTCCAAAACGCAGGCGTTTTGTCGAACCCTGTCGAGGCTTCTCACCCCTCTCGGCGGTGCACCATGCAAAAAAAAAGCCTGGACGCGAATCCAGGCTTTCTCTTTGAATTTGGCGGTGAGAGAGGGGTTCGAACCCTCGATACACTTTCGCGTATACACACTTTCCAGGCGTGCTCCTTCAGCCACTCAGACACCTCACCGTTTTGTTGCCGATAACGCCTTGCGCTGTCGACGGGCGCTAATGTAGGAGAATCTGATCTCAGCGTCAACCCTCTTATTTCATTCTCATGACTGTTTAGCCAAACTTGCAGCAATTTGCTGATTTACCGAACGATATCCTGGCTCTCGGCCGCCGGCAGACAGGGCGACAGCGAGCAAAATACGTGAAAGCCGATTGTTTGACTTTTTTCTGTACAGATAGCTCAATATCTCGCCATTGAGGTTGGGTTGTTTGCTGTTATATGCATTAATACTGGATTATTAGTCAGATGTGTCGCTAAATGGAATCATGTCGGCGCGGCGTTTTTGGCAAGGAACATCACGTCGCCGCGCAGATTGCCGGGTGACAGGCCGGCGATACCGCAGACAGGGACAGACTCATTACATAATAATGCAGTAGAGGTTCGTTTTGACTCCTTCAGATGCCATGCCGGCGCCGCAAGCGCGCCATGCCATTCCCCCCGGCGCGGGGGCGCTGTTCTTCATCCAGATCTTCGCCACGCTGGGTTTCGCCGTGCTCTATTCCACGCTGGTGCTGTACGCCACCAAGCGATTGGGTTTCAACGAAAGCAGCGCCAATGCCATGATGGGCGTGTTCGGCGCCTTCAACTATGGCCTGCACATGTTCGGCGGCTATCTCGGCGGCCGTTTCCTCAGCAACCGCAACCTGTTCGTGCTTGGTATGGTGCTGCAGGTGTTCGGCTGCGCGCTGATTGCCGTCGCGGGCGTGTGGGGGTTGTACTGGGGGTTGGCGATGTTCCTGACCGGCAGCGGTCTCAACGTGACCTGCATCAATATGATGCTCACCCAGCGTTTCAAACCGGACGATGATCGGCGCGAATCGGCGTTCCTGTGGAATTACGCCGGCATGAACCTCGGGTTCTTCGTTGGCTTTACCGTGGCCGGGTATTTCCAACTGACGGAAAATTATCGCGCGCTGTTCCTGTTCGCCACGCTGGGCAACGCGGCGGCGATCATCGTCGCCGTCTGTCGCTGGCGCATTCTGGCCGATCTCAATACGCCGCTCCACGACGCCAGCCGCAGCCAATACCGCTGGCGCATGCTGGTCGGGTTGGCGGTGCTGGTGGCGCTGGTGCCGATTATCCGCGTGATGCTGACCCATGCCGAGTTCAGCGGCCATTTCGTGATCGTGCTCGGCGCGCTGATCTTCCTGATGCTGTGCGTCGTGACGCTGCGCCACCATCCGCGCGATGAGCGCCGCAGAATGGCGGCCTATCTGATCCTGGCGCTGGGGTCGCTGGTGTTCTGGGCGCTGTATCAGCTGGCGCCGATGGGGCTGATGCTATTCTCCGAGCACAACATCAATCTGAACGTTTACGGCATTCAGGTGGCGCCGCAGTGGATCCAGAACATCAACACGCTGGTGATCGTGGTGGGCGGCCCGCTGCTGGCCTGGTGGTTCAACCGCCTGCGCGCTCGCGGCTGCAACATCGACATTCCGCTGCAGTTCTCCGGATCGCTGTTTTGCATCGGGCTCGGCATGCTGGTATTGCCGCTGGGCATCAGCATGGCGGGCGGCGACGGGCTGGTGGCGTTTAAATGGATCGTCATCAGCTATGTGCTGCAAAGCGTCGGTGAATTGATGATCTCGCCGATCGGTTACGCGATGATCGGCAAGCTGGCGCCGCCGCGCTATCAGGGCGTGATGATGGGCTGCTGGATGATGGTGACCGGCGTCGCTTCGGTGTTGGCGGGCTACGTATCCGGCCTGATGCCGGAAAATAGCGGCAGCACGCCGCTGCAAACCAATCCCGGCTACAGCGAAATCTTCAGCGCGCTGGGTTGGGGGGCGACGGGCGTCGGCGTGGCGATGCTGATTTTAATTCCGCTGTTGCGGCGTCTTATCCGGCGCGACGGCGCGTCTGCCGCCTGATTTTGCGCACATGCACAACAGCCCCACTGGTCGGGGCTGTTTTTATTTTGGGCTTTAACGCTTGCATCCGGCGATGAATCGCGGAAGGCTGAAGGAAAACCAATAAAAACAAACGGGAGCCCGCAGTATGAACATCATCTATTACCATCCCTTATTTAACGCCCAGGAATGGCTGACCGGCATCAAGCAACGCCTGCCGCAGGCCGAGATCCGCGAATGGCAGCGCGGCGACGAGCGGCCGGCGGATTACGCGCTGGTATGGCGCCCGCCGCACGAGATGTTAGCCAACCGCCGCGATCTGAAAGCGGTGTTCGCCCTCGGCGCTGGCGTCGACGCCATTCTCGATCAGGAGCGCAAACACCCCGGCACGCTGCCCGCCGGCGTGCCGCTGCTGCGGCTGGAGGATACCGGCATGGCGCAGCAGATGCAGGAATATGCGCTGAGCTATGTGCTGCGCTATTTCCGCCGTTTCGACGAGTATCAGGCGTTGCAGCAGCGGCAGGAATGGCAGCCGCTCGATCCGCACTCGCTGGATGATTTCACCATCGGCATCCTCGGCGCCGGCGTGCTGGGGCAGAGCGTGGCGCGTAAGCTGACCGAGTTTGGCTTTAGCGTGCGCTGCTGGAGCCGCAGCGCCAAACAGATTGACGGCGTGCAAAGCTTCGCCGGGGAGGCGCAGCGCGCGGCCTTCCTCGACGGCGTCAAACTGCTGATCAACCTGCTGCCCAATACGCCGGAGACCGTTGGCATCCTCAACCGCGAGCTGTTCGCACAGTTGAGCGCGGGCGCCTACCTCATCAACATCGCGCGCGGTGCGCACCTGGTGGAAGCCGATCTGCTGGCGGCGTTGGAACAGGGGCAACTGGCCGCCGCCACGCTGGACGTGTTCGCCCGCGAGCCGCTGCCGCAGGATCACCCGTTCTGGCGTCATCCGCGTGTCACCATTACCCCGCATATTGCTGCCATCACGTTGCCGCAGCAGGCGATGGATCAGATCGCCGCCAACATTCGCGCGCTGGAGGCGGGGCATACCCCTGCCGGCGTGGTCGACAGGCAACGGGGGTACTGATCCTTCAGCCGCCGTTCGGTAACTGATAAGCTGACACCGTCATCGCGCCCGCCCGCACCGCTGCGGGCAGGCCCTCTGGAAGGAGAAACAATGTATCCCGTTGATTTGCATATGCACACCGTCGCCAGCACGCACGCTTACAGCACGCTGCACGATTACATCGCCGAAGCCCGGCAGAAGGGCATCCAGCTGTTCGCCATCACCGATCACGGCCCGGACATGGCCGATGCGCCGCACTACTGGCACTTTATGAACATGCACGTTTGGCCGCGCCGGGTGAACGGCGTGGGCATTTTGCGCGGTATCGAAGCCAACATCAAAAACCTGCAGGGCGATATCGACTGCACCGGCCCGATGCTGACGGCCACCGACGTGATCATCGCCGGTTTCCATGAGCCGGTGTTTGCGCCGCAGGATAAAGCGTCCAATACTGAAGCGATGATCGCCGCGATGGCGCAGGGGGACGTGCATATCATCAGCCACCCCGGCAACCCGCGTTATCCGATCGACATTCCCGCCGTCGCGGCGGCGGCGGCCAAATACGAGGTGGCGCTGGAGCTGAATAACTCGTCGTTCACCCACTCCCGCAAGGGCAGCGAGGCCAACTGTCGGGCGATCGCCGCCGCGGTGCGCGACGCCGGCGGCTGGCTGGCGCTGGGCTCGGATTCGCACGTCGCCTTTTCGCTGGGTAACTTTGAGCACTGCGAGCGCATTATCGAAGAGGTGGGCTTCCCGCAGGAGCGCATTCTCAACGTCAGCCCGCGCCGGCTGCTGGATTTTCTCGAGCGGCGCGGCAAGCCGGCGATTGCGGAATTGGCCGATTTGTGACATCGTCCCGGCAAAATTTTCCGTATTGAATAAGGCTTTATCATGAATGAGTTTTCGATTGTTTGCCGCGTGCTGGGTACGCTGTTCTACCGCCAGCCGCAGGATCCGCTGTTGGTGCCGCTGTTCGCGCTGATTAAAGAGGGCAAGCTGCAGCAGCACTGGCCGCTGGAGCAGGATGACCTGCTGAAGCGCCTGCAGCAGGGCGGTGACGTCAACCAACTGGCGACCGACTTCAATGCGATGTTCGTCGGCAGCGAATGCAGCGTGCTGCCGTTCCGCTCCGACTATGTCGAAGGCGCAAGCGAGGCTGAAGTGCGCGCCTTCCTGCAGCAGCGCGGCATGCCGCTGGCGGAGGCGCCGGCCGACCATTTCGGCCAGCTGCTGCTGGCGGCGTCCTGGCTGGAAGATCAGTCGCAGGAAGATGAAGCGCAGGCGCAGATCGCGCTGTTCGACGAGTTCCTGCTGCCGTGGTGCGGCCGCTTCCTCGGCAAAGTGGAAGCGCACGCCACCACCGGTTTCTACCGCACGCTGGCGCTGATGACCCGCGATGCCCTCCAGGCGATGCGCGACGAGCTGGCCGAGTACGAGCAGGACGATGAAGCGGGCGACGAAGACGCGTAACGTCGCAGCCATCCAGGCGGGCCGCCCGGCCCGCTAAACACAGGTTTGCATCCCCCAGACGTAAATTGACAAAAGATCCCCTAATCTGGCGGTTTACCGTCGGTTCGGCCGCGCCTGCGCGCCGCGTTTTCTCACGCAAGGGGTAGATGATGAAAAGTAACTGGATGCAGCAGATTCAAACGTTGATCGGGCAGAAGGCCGGCGCGATGGGCGGGGCAGAAGGCATCGGCAAACTGCTGGCGCCCACGGCGCTGGGCGGCCTGGTCGGCGTGCTGTTGGCCAACAAATCTTCGCGCAAGCTGGTGGGTAAGTTCGGCAAGAATGCGCTGATTATCGGCGGCAGCGCGGCGGTGGGCGCGGTGCTGTGGAATAAGTACAAGCAGCGGGTGAAAGAGACCCATCAGGACGAACCGCAGTTCGGTTTGCAAACCACGCCGGTGGATCTGCGCGCCAAGCGTTTGGTGCAGGCGCTGGTGTTCGCCGCCAAAAGCGACGGCCATATCGATGCCGACGAGCAGCGCGCCATCGATCACAGCCTGGCGCAACTGCAGGTGGGGGAAGAGGCGCAGGGCTGGGTGCAGGAAGCGCTCGACCAGCCGCTCAACCCGGCGTTAATCGCCCGCAGCGTGCAAAACGAAGACGAGGCGCTGGAGGTTTATTACCTGAGTTGTCTGGTGATCGACGTCGATCACTTTATGGAGCGTGGCTATCTTGATGCGCTGGCGCAGGCGCTGAAGATCCCGGCGGACGTCAAGCAGGGCATCGAGAGCGACGTCAACGAGAAAAAGCGCGAGCTGGCATAGCGCCGCTTGGCAAGCCGGGGGGAATCGTGTCACTCTTGCCGCAATCTATGTAAGCGGATGATTTAGCAATGATGACCCCACCGAAAGCGGAAAAACGGCCTTATCCCATCACTATCCACGGCGATACGCGCGTGGATGACTACTACTGGCTGCGCGACGATGAGCGCGCAGACCGTCAGGTGCTGGACTACCTGCAGGCGGAGAACGCCTACACCGATGCGATGTTGAAGCCGCAGCAGGCGCTGCGCGAAGCCCTGTACGAAGAGATGGTGGCGCGCATCCCGCAGCAGGAACATTCGGTGCCTTACGTGCGCCACGGCTATCGCTATCAGACGCGCTACGAGCCGGGCAACGAATACGCGATTTATGTGCGCCAGCCGCAGGCCGAGAGCGAGCAGTGGGATGTGCTTATCGACGGCAACCAACGCGCCGAGAACCACGAGTTTTACACCCTGGGCGGGCTGGATGTCAGCCCCGACAATCAGCGTCTGGGGGTGGCGGAGGATTTCCTGTCGCGCCGCCAGTATGACATTCGTTTCAAGAACCTGGCCGACGGTAGCTGGGCCGACGAAGTGCTGGAAAACACCTCCGGCAGCTTCGAGTGGGCCAACGATTCCTCGACGGTGTACTACGTGCGCAAGCACGCCAAGACGCTGTTGCCGTATCAGGTTTATCGCCACGTAGTCGGCAGCGATCCGCAGCAGGACGAGCTGATTTACGAAGAGCAGGACGATACCTTCTACGTCGGGCTGGAGAAGACCACCTCCGAGCGCTTTATTCTGATCCACCTGAGCAGCACCACCACCTCGGAGATCCTGTTGCTGGATGCCGATCGTGCGGACGCCAAACCGCAGCTGTTCGTGCCGCGCCGCAAGGATCACGAGTACGCCATCGATCACTATCACCAGCATTTCTATATCCGCTCCAATAAGGACGGCAAGAACTTCGGCCTGTACCAAAGCGAGCAGGCGGACGAAGCGCAGTGGCAGACGCTGATCGCCCCGCGCGCCGACGTGATGCTGGAGGGCTTCAGCCTGTTCCGCGATTGGCTGGTGGTGGAAGAGCGCAATGCCGGCCTGACGCTGCTGCGCCAAATCCACTGGCAAAGCGGCGAAGAGAAGCGCATCGCCTTCGACGATCCGACTTACACCACCTGGCTGGCGTATAACCCGGATCCGGAAACCGCGCTGCTGCGCTACGGCTATTCGTCGATGACCACCCCGACCACGCTGTACGAGCTGAACATGGACAGCGGCGAGCGGACGATGCTCAAACAGCAGGAAGTGAAGAGTTTCACGCCGGAAAACTACCGCAGCGAGCGGGTGTGGGTGAAGGCGCGCGACGGCGTCGAGGTGCCGGTTTCGCTGGTGTATCGTCAGGACAGCTTCCAGCGCGGCGCCAACCCGCTGATGGTGTATGGCTACGGCTCTTACGGCAGCAGCATGGATCCAGCGTTCAGCGCCAGCCGCCTGAGCCTGCTGGATCGCGGTGTCGTGTTCGCGCTGGCGCACATTCGCGGCGGCGGCGAGCTGGGGCAACTGTGGTATGAAGACGGCAAGTTGTTCAACAAGCAGAACACCTTCAACGACTTTATCGACGTGACCGAAACGCTGGTCGCCCAAGGGTACGGCGACGGCAAGCGAG
Organism: Serratia ureilytica; assembly: GCF_017309605.1. NCBI lineage: Bacteria > Pseudomonadati > Pseudomonadota > Gammaproteobacteria > Enterobacterales > Yersiniaceae > Serratia > Serratia ureilytica. The sequence continues at coordinate 3,034,658 of NZ_CP071320.1, read as the reverse complement.
TGTTCGCGATGGGCGGCAGCGCGGGCGGCCTGCTGATGGGCGCGGTGATCAACCAGGCGCCGCAGCTGTTCCACGGCGTGGTGGCGCAGGTGCCGTTCGTCGACGTGGTGACCACCATGCTGGATGAGTCCATTCCGCTGACCACCGGCGAATACGACGAGTGGGGCAACCCGAACGAGCAGGCCTATTACGACTACATCAAGCAGTACAGCCCGTACGATCAGGTGAAAGCGCAGGAGTACCCGCATCTGCTGGTGACCACCGGCCTGCACGATTCGCAGGTGCAGTATTGGGAGCCGGCCAAGTGGGTGGCCAAGCTGCGCGAGCTGAAAACCGACGATCGGCAGCTGCTGCTGTATACCGACATGGATGCCGGCCACGGCGGCAAATCCGGCCGCTTCAAGGCCTATGAGGATATTGCGTTGGAGTACGCCTTCATTCTGGCGCTGGCGGAATAACGGCGTGCGGCGGGCGGCCTGCGCCGCCCGCTGTGTTAGCCAATCAGATAGTATTTCAGCGTGTGTTTCATGTCCGGGCTCAGATCGTCGATGGATTTCAGCATCCAGCGCAGATAGCCGGGGTCTTCCTGGGCGATGCGGTCGATCTCCTGCCCGCGATACTTGCCGAACTTGAACTTCTTCAGCAGCACCGGCTGTTCGGTGATCTGCACCATTTGCTCCGGCGTCCAGCCCGAATCCTTGATGATGCGTTGCAGCAGCGCGGCGGTGACGTAGCAGTCATACAGCGCGCGGTGTGGGTACAGCGTGGCGTCTGCCGGCAACTGCACGTCCAGATTCAGCGCGTAACGCAGATACTGGTTGCCGTACTTGATGTCCGGATACAGCGTGCGCGCCAGCTTGAGGGTGCAGATCCAGGCGCCGTTCATCTCCGGCAACACCCCGCGATCAAAGGCGGCGTTGTGCGCCACATAGTAGGGGCTGCCCTGATAGCGGCCGATCGCCACCGCAATGCGCGGTTTGCCTTCCACCATCTGTTCGGTGATGTGATGAATCGCCATCGCGTCGAGGCTGATGGGGCGGTCCGGGCTGATCAGGTCGCTCATCGGGTTGGTCAATTGGCCGTCGAGCAGATCGAGGGAGGCCACTTCCACCACGCCGCCGTCCAGCCCGCAGGTCTCGGTATCTATTACGCGTAACGTCATGCTTTCCTCCGCGTTGCGGTCAGGCTTCAGCTTAACCGGCACAGGCGGCCGTGCCAACCGTCGCGGGTCCTGTCGGCGATGACAAGGCCAGGGGCGTCATCCGGCGCGGCAACCAAAAGCGCTCCCGTTTCATCCCAGATGGCGCTGCGGCCTGCCGGGATCCAGCCTCCGGTCGGCGCCGCATGGTTGGCCATCAGCGTGACCATGCCATAACGACGGGCATAGCCTGCCAGCGCAGCGCTGTCTTTCGCGTAACCGGCTTCAGATACCAGCACGCCGGCGGCATAAATCTGCGCACCCGCCAGCGCGGCGGCGCTTGCGTGGCCGGGTTGCGAGGTGTCGGCGCAGATAGCCAGCGCGATGCGTTGCCGATGTATTTCCAGCAGCGTGCCGCCATTACCGGGCAAGAACCGTTGTTGTTCCGCGCCGTGCAGATGTTGCTTGGTATAGGCGGCCACCGCGCCGTTGGGGTGAAAGATCAAGGCGGCGATATGCAGCGCCTGGCCGCTGCGCAAGGGCGCGCCGACGATGATCGTCATCTGATGCGATTGCGCCGCCGCAGCGAGCGGTTGCAGACGCGGATCGCCCAGCGTCAGCGCCAGTTCGGCGGCATCGGCCAGCTCATAGCCGCTTAGCGACAGTTCGGGAAACACCAACAGTTGCACCTGCTGTTCGGCTGCCTGCGCGACAAATTCAAGGTGACGTTCAAGGTTGCAGGCGATATTGGCCGCAGCGGCGGGGTATTGGGCTGCGGCGAGGGTAAAGCACGGCATTGGCCATCTCTCCAGTGAGGCAATAAAAAACCCGCCTTGGCGGGTTTAATGACGGATGGAAGGACGTTTACTCACCAGACGGATGCGCTTTTTTAGCGCGTTTCTCCGCACGTTTCTCGGCTGGGGTTTTCAACGGCTTCTTCTTCGCATTTTTTTTGCTATCCATTCCCTTACTCATGATGGCCTCTCGTTACCTATGATTGGGTGGCTTGCTCAGCCATTAACCGCCTAAAGCCGACAGGATGCAAGCGACAAAGTGCAAGTAGTATGTAACTGGCTGTTTGCACGTGAAATTTTGTTTTTGGATGACCGGGTGCTTAAAATAATTATTATGTTATAATATTACACTTTTAGGGTTCGGAGAACGCAATGACAGTGATGACATTACCGGATGCGCAGCAACTGCTGGCCATGCCGGATTCTGATTACATGAACTCGGTTCAACGGGCTTTTTTCCGCCAGCTGCTGCAGGATGAGCGGCAAAAACTGCTGTTGCACATCGATGAGCTGAAGAAGGTGATCGACAGCGGCGAAGCGACGGGTGATGAAGCCGACAAGGCGGCGCGCGAAGAAGAGCTGCGCCTGTTGTTCCGCCAGTTGGATCGCGAAAGCCGCCTGCTGCCGAAAATCGATGCGGCGCTGGCGCGGTTGCAGAACGGCGAATACGGCTACTGCCGGGAAACCGGCGAACCCATCGGCTTGGCACGCCTGCTGCTGCGCCCGACGGCGGAACTGAGCATCGAGGCGAAAACCGCACAGGAGATGCGCGAGCCGCATATGCGTAAAGGCGTGTAGGCGTAACAAGACGTGAACTGATCGGGCCTGTGGGCATTTTGCAGGCGGGTCGTTGCGATTTTGAGCAAACGCGCGCCGAGTTCCCGGCGCGCGTTCGAGTTTTCAGGTTTTACCGTTGACCTGCCGGGCGGCTTCCGCTTTGATGAAAGCATGACTCACAGAGAGACGGAAAGCGCCATGGAACAATTACGAGGTTTGTACCCGCCGTTAGCGGCATACGACAGCGGTTGGCTGGACACTGGGGATGGCCACCGGATCTACTGGGAGCTGAGCGGCAACCCGAACGGTAAACCGGCGGTCTTCATTCATGGCGGGCCGGGCGGCGGCATCTCTGCGCATCATCGCCAGCTGTTCGATCCCGAGCGCTACAAGGTATTGCTGTTCGATCAGCGCGGCTGTGGCCGCTCCCGTCCGCACGCCAGCCTGGACAACAACACCACCTGGCATTTGGTGGCCGATATCGAGCGGCTGCGCGAAATGGCCGGCGTCGAGCAGTGGCTGGTGTTCGGCGGCTCCTGGGGATCTACGCTGGCGCTCGCCTATGCGCAGACCCACCCGGCGCGCGTCAGTGAAATGGTGCTGCGCGGCATCTTTACCCTGCGCAAGCAGGAGCTGCATTGGTATTACCAGGACGGCGCTTCGCGCTTCTTCCCGGACAAGTGGGAGCGCGTGCTGTCCATTCTGTCGGATGACGAGCGCAAAGACGTGATTGCTGCCTATCGGCAGCGGCTGACTTCAGCCGATCCGCAGGTGCAGCTCGAAGCGGCCAAACTGTGGAGCGTGTGGGAAGGGGAAACGGTGACGCTGTTGCCAAGCCGTGAATCCGCTTCGTTCGGCGAGGATGATTTCGCGCTGGCGTTCGCCCGCATTGAAAACCACTACTTCACGCATTTGGGGTTCCTGGAGAGCGATGACCAACTGCTGCGCAACGTGCCGCTGATCCGCCATATCCCGGCGGTGATCGTCCACGGCCGCTATGACATGGCCTGCCAGGTGCAAAACGCCTGGGATCTGGCCAAGGCCTGGCCGGAGGCGGAGCTGCATATCGTGGAAGGGGCGGGGCATTCGTTTGATGAACCGGGCATTTTGCACCAGCTGATGATCGCCACCGACCGATTCGCCGGCAAGTGACACGAAAAACCCGCCGTAACGGCGGGTTTTGTTATTTGGCCTTCGGTTCGTAAGGCAGACGCGAAAACTTGTGGGATTCCGCGCGGTAGTGCGCCACGCGCTCGCGAAAATAGTCGCGCAGCGGCTCCGGCTGCTCGCGCTCCACCACTTCCGGGATCACCGGCATGTTGTAACGCTCTTTGTACGCCACGCCTGAGGCGGCGAGATCCACATTCACCCTGTCCATTTCTTCTTTGGACAACTCGGCCAGATTGTAACCCACCTTATGCTCCTTACTTTGCCGCATTGAATCTGCGCAGAAGGTAATCCACCCGGCGGCGCTTGGCAAGCCCGTTGCGCCGCGGCGGTGGGCGATATTTATCCAAGAGTAATGCAATCTATTTATTCTTTTAAATAAGAATGATTCGCTTTTTGATTAAAATAAAAGATCTAAATAATTCTCATGTTAATTCTCAATGTATTGGTGATATTTTAATTTATTGATATTTATGATTTTTGTAATTAATATGATTTGAGTTTAAATAAGGTGTTTTTATTTTTACGGCGACAGGGCATAATGCGCGGAAATTAAATTCATGACCTGCAAAATAAAAGGAATCATTATGCTGACGCAAGAAATGACTCAAAAGCTGAATGAGCAACTGAATCTGGAGTTCTACTCCGCCAACCTGTATCTGCAGATGAGCGCATGGTGCAGCGACAAAGGCTTTGAAGGCGCCGCCGCATTTCTTAAAGAGCACTCTCAGGAAGAGATGCAGCATATGCAACGTCTGTTCGACTACCTGAGCGACACCGGCTCTCTGCCGCTGCTGGGCACCATCGCGGCCCCGCCGGTGGCGTTTGAGTCACTGGCGGACGTGTTCGAACAGACCTACGAACACGAGAAGCTGATCACCCGTCAGATCAACGAGCTGGCGCACGCGGCAATGTCCTCTCACGATTACTCCACCTTCAACTTCCTGCAATGGTACGTGGCGGAGCAGCACGAAGAAGAGAAACTGTTCAAATCCGTGCTGGATAAGCTGGCGCTGGTGGGCACCAGCGGCAAAGGCCTGTTCTTCATCGACAAAGACCTGAAGAAAATGGGCGCGATGGGCCAGGGCGGCAACGGCCAGGCCTGATCCCTGACTGAACATTGAAAAACCGCGCGCGGGGCAAACCCGACGCGTGGTTTTTTTTACCCTGCGTTTATCGCGGTTATGCGGCGATACGTGCTGCCGGATCGCAAAATGCCAGTGATGCGCTCGACTTGCTGAGGCGTGCTCGTTATGATTTACCGCGATACGCTACAGGGATGGTAGAGTCAAAACAGCGGGTTAGCCGATACAACCCGTTTTTCTGTTTACCCGTGGCGCAATCATTTGCGGTGGGTTGGGGCCGCTGATACATCGCCTTGGCTGTGGCCTTAACCCTTATGACCCTCTTTATATTGTTAAGGGATACCACTGTGATCGGTAAAATTCGTTCCTCCTGTCGCCTGCTTTCCACCGTTTTCGTCCTGTTCGTTGGCTTGTCTTCACAGCAAGCGTTGGCGCACGCTCACCTGAAAGTGGAAACGCCGAAGGCCGACGCCAGCGTCAGCCCGGCGCCGAAGGCGCTGACTCTCAGCTTCTCCGAAGGCATCGAGCCGAACTTCAGCGGCGTGAAAATCACCGGCCCGGATAACGCCGTGGTGAAAACCGGCAAGCTGCAGCTCGATCCGAACAACAACACCCAGGTCAACGTGCCGATCGAAGGCGAGCTGAGCGCGGGCAAATACAACGTCAGCTGGCATGTGGTGTCGGTCGACGGGCATAAAACCAAAGGCCAGTACAGCTTCACCGTAAACTGATCGTGAGTCTGGCGACTCTGTTCGTTCTGTGTCGCTTGGTGCACTTTGCGGCGGTGATGCTGATGTTTGGCATCAGTCTGTTCACCGCCTTATTGGCACCGCAGCGCCTTTCCCCGATCCTCTCCCGCGATGTGCGTCCGCTGCTGCTTGCCGGCACCTGGATTGCCGGGCTTTCCGCCGTGGCGCTGCTGGCCATTCAGGCTGGGCAGATGGGTGACGGTTGGCAAGACGCCTGGCGGCTGGAGGTTTGGTGGGCGGTGCTCGGCACCACCTTCGGCGAAGTGTGGCGCTGGCATCTGGGCCTGTCGCTGCTGGCGATCCTGAGCCTGCTGCTGCCGAAACGGCCGCGCGCGCAGGCGTTGGCGCTGTGCTCAGCGCTGCTGCTGGTGAGCCTGGCGTTCATCGGCCACGCGGCGATGCACGAAGGCGCGCTGGGTGCGCTGCACCGCGCCAACCATGCGGCGCACCTGCTGGCCGCTGGTTACTGGTTCGGCAGTCTGGCGCCGCTGCTGGTTTGCCTGCGCTACCTGCAGCCGCCGCAGTGGCGCAGCGACGCCATCACCACGCTGATCCGTTTCTCGCGCTGGGGGCACCTGGCGGTGGCGGCGGTGATCGTTACCGGCATCGTCAACAGCCTGATCATACTCGGCGGTTGGCCGCTTAATCTCAGCTCGCCTTATCAGCGCCTGCTGCTGATCAAAACCGCGCTGGTGGCGCTGATGGTGATGGTGGCGCTGGCCAATCGCTACGCCATCGTGCCGGCGATGAGCCGCGTACCGGCGCTGGCGCAGCGCGGGGTGGTGCTGGCCTGCTGGCTCGAAGTCGGGCTGGGGATGGCGGTGCTGCTGCTGGTCAGTTTATTTGCAACCTATGCGCCGGTTTGACATTTCAGCTTGCCGCAGGCCGGCAAGCTGCGGGAAAATCGACGCGAATAGCAATCTTAAGGCCATCACATGAAATCGGTATTACTCGGCATTACGCTGCTGGCAACCGCGACCGGCGCGCTGGCGGCAGACAAACTGGTTAACATCACCAAACTGGAGTACGGCAAACAGTGGGCGTTCACCAAGGAAGAGGTGACGCTGCAGTGCCGCAGCGGCGGCGCGCTGTTCGTGCTCAACAACAGCACCCTGATGCAATACCCGCTCAACGACGCGGCGGAGCAGCAGGTGAAGAAGGGCCATCAGCGCGCGCAACCGCTGGACGTGATCCTGCTGGACGATCCCGCTGAACCGGGGAAGAAAATGAGCATGGCGCCGTTTATCGAACGCGCCGAGAAGCTGTGCGCTGACTAACCGCTTGTTTGCCAACGCCTTGCCCAGCGCGCGCAGATTGATGCGCATTTGCCGCATAGTTATTTCGTCACGAAACTATCACGCGGCCGCCGGGCGGCTGGCAAAACTGGCGCGGTAGGCTACTCTTATAGTGCACGGCTGAACAAGCCCTGCATTAAATGCCAACTTTTAGCGCACGGCTCTCTCCCAAGAGCCATTTCCCTAGACCGAATATAGGAATCGTATTCGGTCTTTTTTTGTGTGATTGATTTATAAGTAAATTTCACCTAAGACGCCAGCAACAATCCCCGTTTCTCTTTTCGCGTCACAGCCATCAGCCCGAGCTCCCGTCTCACCCCCCAACCGCACCTATCGCTAATTTGGCCGCACCAAAAGTCATTACGTCATCTATGGCGCTGATAAGCTTCGACCATTGCTCCCATCAACGGTTTAACGAGAGTGTCATTATGGGAAATATCCCGGCATCAGGCGCTATAAAAGGTAACCCGCAGTGAACGAGCAATTGAGTCAATTAAAGATGATGTTGCCCGGCTATCTCGAGGCGTGGCGTGAGGGGGCCTTACCCTCTGACTGGGAGCAGGTGGCTAATCCTGAAGTGATCGCCGCCCTGTTGGCGGAGTGGGAGGCGCTCAGCGAGTTGGCCTCTCGGTTCGACTCCGCCACTGAAACACGCGCCGACGCCACCGCGTTTTGGCATGCGCGCGCCGAGCTGATGGCGCAGCGCAATCGTGATCTTATGGCCCAACTGGCGACGCCAATCCGTTTGCCCAGCGCACGGGTGGCCTTTTTTGGCTATGTGAAAACGGCCGTGATGGACGCCAGGCAGGTTAAGGCGGCGATTCGCGATGCCGGTTTTATCGTTGTGGGCGGCGCTCCCAATAAGAACACGGTTTAACGCGGTTTCCTCTCAAATTTCTCGGCAAAAAAGAACCGCAGCAATTTATGGGTCCACAGCAGGATGGCGCCGACCACCACCAGCGAGACGACGAAATGCGACAGATTTTTAGGCGCGGCGTAGCCGTGGGTAAAGGAGACCCCCGCGCCGCTGAGCAACAGGGTGGCGATCCAGAAGCCGAGCAGCAGGCATAAGGTACGAAACAGTTTAAACATGGTTATCACCAAAAATACGGAAAGCACCGACCGAACGGAGAGGCTCAGCCGGGGCTTTGATTAATTAAAACCGCTTAGCGCGAACAGGTATTGCCGCCTTTATTACTATTGCAGTTGCTGCCGCTGTTTTTGTTGCCGCCTTTCCCCATACCGACGTTGCCGCCGCCTTTGCTGCCTTCCTTGAAACAGCCGCCGTTGAGCGCGCCCACCGCCAGGCCGCCAAGGCCGCCCAGAGAACCGGTGATCACGCCGTTAACGCAATCCGGCGAGGTGTGCTTGCCGTAGAATCCCTGATTGGATGACCCGCCCCCGTTCTTGTTGCCGCCGTTGTTGTTGACGCGGCCATTGCTGCCGCGGTTGTCGGCAAAGTTACCGGCGCCGGCGATCAGGTGAAAGTGTTTGGCATCGATCTCTTGCATAAAATTCCCTCTTTATCGATTCAGTTAAATTCAGTAAAGCTTGCGCAAGCCAGCTGTTTTTAACAGAAAAAATAGCGGGGGTAATTACCGGTTCGGATAAGAACAGGGGGTTTATTTTGCGATATTTTCCAGACTGATAGAGCACCGAGGAATGATATTTTGGGCGTGTGGATCCGTATCGCTATCCGTTCTCTTGAGCCGGTTAATTTGTTAGCATGGCGCCCCTGGATGACTATTGGTGCAGTACATTGAAAATTAAAGCGTTGTTATTTGTTGCGTTGGCCGCGCTGGCCGGCTGCAGCCAGGAGGGAACCTCGATGAATCAGCCCGAGAACGAGAAAGGCGGCCAAACGGAAGTGTTGCTGGTCAACAGCGCGCTGGTGGACTGCGTGGGCGTCGGCCCGATGAAGTGCATGCAGGTGCGCCGCTCCGCGCAGCAGCCGTGGGAGTTGTTCTATACCGGCATCGAGGGTTTCACCTTCGAACCGGGCTATCAGTATCGGCTGAAAGTGCGCGTCACCCCGGTGGAGAACGTACCGGCCGACGCCTCATCGCTGCGTTACACGCTGATCGAGCAGTTGGAAAAGAACAAGGCGTAATGGATCTACCTTGTCACCACCAAATGGCGTTTCATTTGGTGGTGACGACTTCAGGAAAGTTTGTCTTTTTTCTTTCTTCTGGAGGATTCGAAAGTGGCGAAGGCATGTGCAAGAGCAAACCCCAACGCACAGTAGCGTAGAGGCCAATTTTCTTTGGTCCATGTTTCAGAGTCAGCAATAAACATCGCGTTGCCGTTGGCAAAAAGGGTAAATTGCCAGCAAAGGATTAAAAAACATATCGTAACCAGAACGACATAACCCTTGGAACCCAGAGGCGGTCTGAAGCCGTATTTCACGGCCAGACAGGCCGCGGCAGCGAGAGTAGAAAGAATATAATATAAAGTTGGTTCCATCACTGTTCCTGGCTGCCTTTATAAATGGAATTAAGGGTTGAGACATCTGCGCCACCTTCAAGCATCAAGCTGGTTCTTCCCATGTTTCTCCAACCGCGAATATAGTCTGTATTGATGTAGCGAAATAATCGCCAGGCTTCTGGTTTCAGCGACAGTTTTAGTAAACCATAGCCTGATAACAGTAAGTCTACGCCACCTAACGCCATGTCTGCTGCTGAATGGGAATAGCCTAGCGTTGAAGCCGCAGAACGGTACATCATTCGGCCTGGACCAATAGTATTCTTGCCAAATAACAGCGTATAACCGTTTTCGTAGACATTATTGATGCCATTGATTAAAAGTAACGTTCCTGGAATGGCTCCGACGCCAGTCCAATCCAAGCCCACGCCGAGTAAAATTTGTGCTATTCCCGAGAGGAAGCCAACGCCGGCTAACACGTAGGTCACTACGGCGTCATGACTGACTTTCTTTCTCATTACGGCATAAGGTGTCACGGCGTCAGTTCGCAATAAGCGCTCTTGCTCAGAAAGCGATTGATATTCTTGCTTCATTTCTCTCATTGCAACATTCGCCGCTTCACCTACTTGTTGGCATTTTTGCAATTTATCATTCACAAAGCAGTGCATCTCATGTCTGAAGGCATTACCGACTGTCCGATCTTTTAAAAAGTCCCTATTAACGCGCTCTGAGAGTTCTAAAAGCATACGTCCTTGTTGACGAGCCATCGTTTGCGAGTAGGTATTTAAACGTTCCTTTAGTAACAGTGGATTATCCATTTTTCTTTGTTCCTCCCTGGATTTCGACCGAAAAACAGCCACACCATAACGCAACGCCAGAAGCATGATCAACTTTTGCTGATTTTAAGAGGGAAGGCTTGAACGCGCTGAGGGTGCGAAGCGTGGCGCGTGGAGGCATCACGATGCGGAGTTGGGCAACCCTGATCCCTCGACTAAACTGGTCTGTTCACTGCGCTTGTTTTCGCACTTTCTTAAGTATATCGAGAAAATCAGGTATATTGTCCTTCGGTTTTTAGCTACCAAGAAAAAATTACTATGATTATCAAACCTAAAATTCGTGGTTTTATCTGCACCACCGCTCACCCGGCAGGCTGTGAAGCCAACGTCCGTGAGCAAATCGCCTACGTTAAGTCGCGCGGCGAACTGAAAAACGGGCCTAAAAAGGTGCTGGTCATTGGTGCATCCACCGGTTACGGTCTGGCCTCGCGCATCAATGCCGCTTTCGGCAGCGGTGCGGCCACCATCGGCGTATTTTTCGAGAAGCCTGGCAGCGAAGGCAAAACCGGTTCCGCCGGTTGGTACAACTCCGCCGGTTTCGACAAGGCAGCTAAAGAAGAAGGCCTGTACGCGAAAAGCATCAACGGTGACGCATTTTCCAACGAGTGCCGTCAGACCGTTATCGATCTGATCAAGAAAGACCTGGGTCAGGTTGACCTGGTGGTTTACTCGCTGGCTTCGCCGGTGCGTAAGATGCCGGAAACCGGCGAAGTGGTGCGTTCCGCACTGAAGCCGATCGGCGAGCCGTACAAATCCGTCGCGCTGGACACCAACAAAGACGTGCTGGTTGAGGCCGTGGTCGAGCCGGCCAACGAGCAAGAAATCGCCGACACCGTGAAGGTGATGGGCGGCCAGGACTGGCAGCTGTGGATGGACGCGCTGGACGAAGCGGGCGTGCTGGCGGATAACGCGCAGTCTGTCGCTTACTCCTACATCGGTACCGATCTGACCTGGCCAATCTATTGGCACGGTACGCTGGGCAAGGCGAAAGAAGATCTGGATCGCGCGGCGCACGCCATCAACCAGAAGCTGCAGGCCAAAGGCGGCGCGGCTTACGTTGCGGTGCTCAAGTCGGTGGTGACACAGGCTTCTTCCGCCATTCCGGTGATGCCGCTGTATATCTCCATCGTGTTCAAGATCATGAAGGAGCAGGGCATTCACGAAGGCTGCATCGAGCAGATCCAGCGTCTGTTCGCCACCAAGCTGTACAGCGGTGCGGCGCCGGATACCGACGAGAAACACCGTCTGCGCCTGGATGACTGGGAACTGCGTGACGAAGTGCAGGAAACCTGCCGTGAAATCTGGAAGCAGTTGAACGACAGCAACATCAACGAACTGACCGATTACCAGGGCTACAAGGCGGAATTCCTGCGCCTGTTCGGCTTCGGTCTGCAGGGCGTTGATTACGATGCCGATCTGAGCGGCGAAGCCAACTTCGATGTGATCGAACTGGTCTAAGCGCGTCGAGCGATCAAACAAGGTCGGGTTAGCCCGGCCTTTTTTATTGTCCGCGCGTTGGCGACCACCGCCTGACTCATCAGTCCACTTGATCATTGACAGCAATAAATTATCGTTTTACGATAATTTATTGCTGTTGATTAAGGGATAGAAAATTATGGGCGCTGCGCCAAGGATCCATCTGCCGCTGTATGTGCGTTGTCTGTGTTTGCTCATTATGGCGATGCTGATCGTCAGCACCGGCGTTGAGATGTTCATCATCGTGCGGGACTGGCTGCAGGGCGTAGCCTATCGCGATATCGTCGCCTCTTACCGGGAATATTACCCGGAGCTGCTCGCCTACGCGATCCCGCAGCAACGCTGGGCGCTGTTCGCCACGCTGGTTATCGACATGCTCGGTTATTTGCCCTATTACAGCGCGCTGCTGTGCGGCGCTGGGCTGTTTTATCAATTCTTCCGCGGCAACGTGTGGCATCGCAACAATATGGTGCTGTTGCAGATCATTGGCATCTTGCTGATCGTCGCTGTGTTGTTCCCGTCGTTAGCCGGTCTGCTGCAGGTGATGGTATTGACCGCCGATGAAAAAATGCTGTTTATCCTTTATTATGGCGTCAATAGCGAGTCGGTGCGCTCGCTGATCGTAGGCTGCGCAATCCTGGTATTTAGCCGGGTATTTCTGGAAGCGTTGCGGCTGAATGAAGAACAGCTTTCTTTCGTGTGAGAATAGAGTGGCAATAATCGTAAGTCTTGATGTCATGTTGGCCAAAAGGAAGATGCGTTCAAAGGAGCTGGCGGAGCAGGTGGGGATCACCGAGCAAAACCTGTCTCTGTTGAAAAACGGCAAGGTCAAGGGAGTCAGGCTGGAAACGCTGGACAAGATCTGCCGCATTCTCGACTGCCAGCCTGGCGATCTGCTGGCCTGGCAGCCGGACGGCGAAGAGTAAGATCCCAGCGCACTCGGAAGTGCGCTGAGCCTGCTGGCCCATTTCTGCGATTAGCGTTGTCTTATTGAACGATATTTGTTTGATTCAGGTTAATTAAAATAACGGGTGATTAACACTTGCGTATTCTTTTTGTCGCAGGCGATTGCATGCGGCGAAAGTTATTAAACTAAATAAACTCGTTTTTCATTTACCGTCACTACCAATAGCGTTATTTTAAGGGAAATAGTATGACATGGCGTAATTCTCTTCTGGCATTGTGTCTTGTATTAAACGGATGCAGTGCCATTCACCCCACTGTTTCATCCTCATCCTCCTCCACTCACTGGGGGAATTGGGGAACACCGCAGCCCGCAACGCGAGAACAGAAACAGCGCATTATCGCCGGCGAATCCGCCGCTGCCGTGCTGAATGAAGGCCGGGTCGGTATCGGCGCTACGCTGGACTGGTCGAAAATAGGGGGGCGCTAACCGCCGCTCTTTATTCGGCGGGGCGGCAGACGTTATCTCAAAGATATTGTGGAACGGTTTATTATTAATTCGCTACTCTGTTTTTCCGATGCGTTATTTATCTTTAAACGATGAATCTCTGCTTGTTGAATATATATCAACATACCCAGACATCCTTACAGGAGTTTTCAATGGCAAAGCGTATTGTCGCCATGTTGATAATGTCGTTGTTGAGTCTGCAAGCAAATGCGGCCCGTTACGATCGGCAATGCGAGGGAATTTCTCCCGTGCTGTTTCAGAAGAAATTGAAAGAGCTGGCGCATGGCCTGCGACAAGAGATGGCTGAGCCGACCCCGCCCACGGAGAATGAGGCCGAAACCTTGGCGCGTCTGGCGGAATGCGATGCCGAAAACGCGAAAGCGCCGGCGACGGGAGGGCAACATGCGCCCGATCCCGCGGAGCCTCAGGTGTCTTCACTCAACGGCTGTTGAACGGTTCTCTGCGTCGTTTTTCGCGGCGCGCCCCAGTCGGCTTATTCATGGAGCTTGTGTATTGAAACTACCTTCGTTAATCGCTGCGGCGCTGGCGCTGCTGGCCTCATTTTGCAGTCAGGCGTTCATCGATCGCCATTCCTCGCCCGGCGCCTCGACGGAAAGTCCCTCTGCGGCGGGGTGTCCGGCGCGGCTGGATGGCTTGTTGCAGCATATTTGGTTGGCTGAACAGATTCAGGCGGAGCGCATGCAGCTGGCGCGGCTGCGTGCGGAGCGGGAAGCGTTGGAAATCCGGTTGCAAACGCAGGAAGCGGCGAGACCTTCCGCGCAGGGGCATCAGAGCGCCCGAACGGCCTGTGAGCAGGGTGCCGATATCGTCCGCTGCCTGTCGCTGCGTCTGCGGCGGACGTCTCTGACGGGGCCGCATCGGCCGTTTGTCGGCGTTTATTGCCGCGCCTGGCTGAATGGCCGGCCGCTGAATTGCTAAAGATGAGAACAGGGATTTGTCAGGAGTTTATCGATGAAAAGGCTAGTGTTGGCCGGCGTGGCCCTGTGTTGCGCCTGCTTTGCGCAGGCGCGGGTGGATTTGGAATACCACGCGGCGCCGCCAAAGGACAATAAAGTCCCCGAGGAGTACCAGAAAAAACGCAGCGCGCTGCGCCACAAGGTGTGGAATGTCGACAGCCTGACGCAGGCCAATGAGCAGGCGATCGCGCGTGAGCAGCAGCGCGAGGCCGCAGAAGCCGCCAAGCGACAGCAGCGTCACCTGGAGCAACAGCAGAAAAAGCAGCGCTGCCTGCGGATACATTCGAAAGATCCTCACCGCGAGGCGAGGTGTTACATGTACAACTTCTAGCTTTCAACGTCCGGGCGCTTTCTGCGCCCGGCGTCGTTTATGCCGGGCGGCAATGCTCTTTCAGCATGGCGATCGCGTCCGGCTTCAGCTGATACAGATAGACCGGGCGGCCCGTCGCGCCGTACAGAATGCGGGTGCCGAGAATGCCACTTTCCGCCAGATAGATGAGGTACTTGCGGCAGGACACCCGCGAAATGCCGATGGCGTTGGCCAGGTTGTCGGTGGAGAATTCGCTGTCGTGCTGCTGTTCTATCCACTCGCAGACCGTGCTCAGGGTGATGCTGGTCAGGCCCTTCGGCAGCTTTTTGCTCTCCTGGCCGCCGGGCTGGCGGCGCAGCAGGCTGTCGACGTCAGCCTGCGAAAACTCGCGCTGCGCCAGCAGCTGCGACTGTTGTCGATAGTGGCTGAGCGCCTCTTTGAAGCGGCTGAACTGGAACGGCTTGATCAGGTAATCCACCACGCCGTAGTGCAGCGCCTTTTGCACTGTGTTCACATCGCTGGCGGAAGAGATGATGATCACATCGGTCTTCTCGCCGAGCTCGCGCAGGCCGGGCAGCAGATCCAGCCCGTTTTCCTGCTGCATGTAGATATCCAGCAGCACCAGATCGATGCTGACGCTGGCGTCGGCCAGCAGGGCGCGCGCCTGGCCCAGGGTGGCGACCGTCGCCTGGCAGTGAAAACCGCCGATCTGGCTCAGGTAGTATTTGTTCAGCTCCGCCACCATCGGGTCGTCGTCGACAATCAGTACGTTAATCATGGGTTTCGCTCTTGGCCTGATAGGGAAGGTGCACGAAAAATTGGGTCAGCTCGCCCGGTTCGGACTCGACATCGATGCCGCCGCCCAGTTTCTCCAGATGGCTGCGGATCAGCGCCAGGCCGATGCCGCGTCCCGTTCCCTTGGTGGAAAATCCGTGTTCAAAGATGTGCGCGGCGATCGCCGGATCGATGCCGGGGCCGTCGTCGCTGACGATACAGTGTAATTGATCGTCGTGGTGATGGAAGCTCAGGCCGATCTCGTGGCCTTCAACGCCGTCGATGGCGTCGATGGCGTTTTCGATCAGGTTGCCGAGCACGCTGATCAGCACGTGCGTGGTTTCCGCGTCGTCGGTTTCCGGCAGCAGGCTGGTTTCCTCGATGGTCAGTTCGATGCCGGCTTCGTGGGCGCGGCTGATCTTGCCAATGAAGAAGCCCGCCACTTCCGGCGAGTGGATCTTGCGCAGCAGCGCGCCGATCTCTTCCTGGTAGTTGCTGGCGGTATTGATGATGTAGTTTTCCAACTGCTGATAAGCCTTCATGTGCAGCATGCCGAGTATCACGTGCAGCTTGTTCATAAATTCGTGCGACTGCACCCGCAGGGCATCGGCGTAGTGCGCCATGCCGCTCAGGCGCTGCAGCAGCCGGCTGACCTCGGTCTTGTCGCGGAAGGTGGCGATGGCGCCGGTCACCTGGCCGTTGACGATCACCGGCACGGTATTGGTCAGCAGTTCGCTGCCGTTGAAGCTGATCTGTCGATCGCGCAGCGGTTTGCCGCTGGCCAGCACTTCCGCCAGATGCAGCTGTGCCGGCCAATGCTTGCTGGCGGCGTCCAGCAGCAGGTTTTCCACCGGGCCGCTCTGGCGCAGCAGGCGCTTGGCCTCGTCGTTGACGATGGTGATGCGGGAATCATTATCGACCGCGATCACGCCTTCTTTAATCGACTGCAGCATGGCGTTGCGCTGCTCGAACAGGGTGGAGATTTCGTAAGGCTCGAAACCCAGCATGATGCGTTTGAGCGCGGAGACCAGGAAAAAAGTGCCCAGGCTGCCGACCAGCGCGGCGAAGGCGATGGTCCAATAGATGATCCAGCGGCTTTCGGCCACCACCCGCTGCACGGTGTCCAGCGCGATGCCGAGCGCCACCACGCCGATTTGCCGCCGCTGCTCGTCATACACCGGCACGAACACCCGCAGCGCCGGGGCCAGCGTGCCGCGGTTGATGGCGCTGTTGACGTTGCCCTGCAGCGCCGGCGCCAGATCTTCGCCGATGAAATGTTTGCCGATCAGCCAGGGTTTGGGATGCGAATAGCGGATGCCCTGCATATCCACCACCACCACGAACAGCAGCTCGTTTTGATGGCGCACCTGCTCGGCGAAGCGCTGCACGGCGCCGCTTTGATCGCGTCGCTGCAGGCCGTCTATCACGGTGCTCGAGAGCGCCAGCGTGTTGGCGATAGCGATGGCTTTTTGCTGCAGCTGATCTTGCCCTTCGCGGCTCATCTGCACGAAAAACAGCGCGAACACCACCAGCAGCACCGAAGCGATGATGGCGGACACCATCAGCGTGATGGAGGTGCTCAGCTTGAGCGGCACCCGTTGTTTTGGCATGGCGGTTCTCCGAATGGCGATATCACGGCGTATTCTAGCGAGGAATGAGGCAAGCTGCAGTTACCGGCAGCAGGTTATAGCATGCTGCCGGGTCGCGAAGGGGTTATTTTAGTTACAAAAGCGGGTCACTGCTGGTGGTAGATCTCCAGCGCCTGTTGGCCGCTGGCGCCTTGATGGATGATCGCCATCAGGGCGCGCACCACCTGCGACGGATTGCTGTGTTGATACACGTTGCGGCCATAGACCATGCCGGACGCGCCCTGGGCCATCAGCGCCGCGGATTTCTCCAGCACCGGGCCCAGCTCCCCCTTGCCGCCGCCGCGCACCAGCGTCGGGCAGCGCGCCGCTTCCACCACGCGGTGGAAATCTTCCACCCGTTCGGTCGGGTCGGCCTTGATGATGTCGGCACCCAGTTCGCGCGCCAGCCGCACCAGCGGCACGATCTTTTCCACGTCGCCGAGCGACCCGTAGGCGGCGCCCTGGCCGGCCGGGGCCATCACCAGCGGTTCGATCATCAGCGGCATGGCGTAGCGATCGCAGGCGTGGCGCAGGCGGCCGATGTTCTCTACGCACTGGCGGAAAATGCCGGGTTCATCCGGGATCATATACAGATTGACCACCACCGCGGCGGCGTCCATTTGCAGCGCGGCGAGGATCGGCGCTTCCGGGTTGTGCAACACCGCCCACATCTCACGGTGGCGTGCTGCGTTATAGGCGTTGCCGACGTCGGTGCGCATCACCAGCGCCGGCTTTTCGCGCTGCGGCGCGCGCTGCAGCAGCTCCGCCTGGCCGTAGTTGACCTGAATGGCGTCGGGGCGCGCGGCGATCAGGTTGCCCATCACCCGTTCGATATCTTCCAGACCGATTAAGAAATCTGGTTCGTTGGCGATGCCGTGATCGATCGCCACATCCAGGCACTTGCCGTTATTGAACAGGCGGTTCATCCGCACCTTACTGCTGAGCTGCATGTCAGGTCCTCCTGAGATAGGGATATGTCCATTATTGCCGAGTAAGGATGGTCGGGAAACGCGGAAACCGCAAACTGCGCGCCCGCTCGCAGTTTTTGCCGACGCCCGGCGTGGCGCACGCGCGGGGCGCGTTACCCGATGGCTTTCACTGCATTTGTTAGATCCGTGTCATGTTTTTGTTAATAAGCCATTCCAAAACGCATGTTTCGCTTGTTTGGGTTAAAAAGTTTCAATAATCTCAATTATGAAATAAACATTTAAAAAAGCGGCGAAGACGCGGCTTGCTCTGCCAGGGGTTTATTTCAATTGATTGTTTTTAATCTGTTTTGAGATGTCGATCACCATTTTGTTCACGGCCTTAATACGGGGATAACGCGGTAATTTCGCCGTATCAAAGGGATAACACCGACCGTAATGTTGTTTGAATGTAAAAAATATCTTTCATTAGCTGTCAATCAACAGACCACTTCATTCTAACGATTAAAGGGTAACGAACATGAAGCTGAAGAAACTGATCGCCGCCTCCGTACTGATGTGCATGCTGCCGGCCAGCGTGTTGGCGAAAGACATCAAGATCGGCGTTTCCATGGCTTACTTCGATGACAACTTCCTCACTATTCTGCGCCAGTCGATGCAAAACAAAATGAAAGCTGACGGCAACGTCAGCGGCCAGTTCGAAGACGCCAAGGGCGACATCGCGCAGCAAATTCAACAAATCGAAAACTTCGTCAGCCAGGGCGTCGACGCCATCATCCTCAACCCGGTGGATACTCAGGGCGTCAAGCCGATGATCAAATTGGCCGAGAACGCCAAAATCCCGCTGGTGTTCGTCAACCGCAAGCCGGAAGTGACGCTCCCGGCCGGCATGGCCTACGTCGGCTCCGATTCCAAGCTGGCCGGCAAACTGCAGATGGAAGCGTTGGCCAAGCTGATGAACGGCAAGGGCAACGTGATGATCCTGATGGGGGAATTGTCGAATGAATCGACCCGCGACCGCACCCGCGGCGTGGAAGAGGTGGCGGCCAACTATCCCGGCATCAAGATTGTCGATAAGCAAACCGCCAAGTGGACGCGTAAAGATGCGGTGGATATCACCACTGGCTGGGTGCTGACCGGCCAGCAGATCGACGCCATCGCCTCCAACAACGATGAAATGGCCATCGGCGCCATCCTGGCGCTCAAGCAGGCTAAAAAGTCCGGCGTGCGGGTGGCCGGCGTGGATGGCACGCCCGATGCGCTGGAATTCATCAGAAAAGGCGATCTGGCGCTGAGCGTGTTCCAGGACGCCAAAGGCCAGGGCGAAGGCGCGGTGCAAACCGCCGTTCAGTTGGTGAAAGGCGAGAAGGTGGAGAGCAACGTGCTGATCCCTTATCAGTTGATCACCCAGGCCAATTACCAGCAATTCGCCGATAAAAACAAAAAATAAGCCTTGAAGCCTGCCGCAGGCGCTCCACCTGAGCGCCTGCGGCAGAAAACGTGGGTCAGTGCGGAGGTAAGCGGTATGTACCCTTATGTTCTTGAGGCCGAAGGCATCAGCAAGCAGTTCCCCGGCGTCAAAGCGCTGGATAAGGTCTCGATTAAAATCAAACCCGGCAGCGTGCATGCGCTGATGGGCGAAAACGGCGCGGGCAAGTCGACGCTGATGAAATGCCTGATCGGCATCTATCACCCGGATGAGGGCTCGATCAAAATCAAAGGCCGGCCGGTGACCTTCAGCGACACGCTGCAGGCGCTGCATTCGGGCATTTCCATGATTCACCAGGAGCTGAACCTGGTGCCCTACATGACGGTGGCGGAAAACATCTGGCTGGGGCGTGAGCCGGCGCGGCTGGGGTTCGTCAACCACGAACAGCTGAATGAACAAACCCGCGAGCTGCTGGCGCGGCTGAACATCAAACTGCGGCCGGAAACGCTGGTGGGCGAACTGAGCATCGCCAGCCAGCAGATGGTGGAGATCGCCAAGGCCGTATCCTACAACGCCGACGTGCTGATCATGGATGAGCCGACCTCGGCGCTGACCGAAGGTGAAGTGGTGCACCTGTTCGCCATCATTCGCGAGCTGCGCGAGCAGGGCAAGGGCATCATTTACATCAGCCACAAGATGGACGAAATCTTCGCCATCACCGACGAAGTGAGCATTTTCCGCGACGGCACCTTCATCGCCTGCGACAAAACCGAAAATCTGACCAAACAGTCGCTGATCACCATGATGGTGGGGCGTGAGCTGACGCAGATGTTCCCCAAATTCAACAACAACATCGGCGAGGAAGTGCTGCGGGTGGCCGGGTTGCGCCGCAGCGGCTGGTTCCACGACGTCTCGTTCAGCGTCAAACGCGGCGAGATCCTCGGCGTCGCCGGGCTGGTGGGCGCCGGACGCAGCGAAGTGATGGAAAGCCTGTTCGGCATGCACCCGGCGGACGGCGGCGAGATCTTTATCGAAGGCCAGGCGGTGAAGGTGGATTCCCCGGCGAAGGCGATCGAGAGCGGGCTGGCGTTTCTCACCGAAGATCGCAAGAAGTCCGGCCTGTTTCTGGTGCTGTCGGTGGTCGAAAACATGAGCATCGTCAACCTGTCGGAATACATCGGCAAGAACGGCTTCGTCAGCCATGTGCAGATGGCCAAAGACTGCATGGCGCAGATCAAGAAGCTCAACATCAAAACGCCGACCATGGATCAGATCATCAATAACCTCAGCGGCGGCAACCAGCAGAAGGTGCTGATCGCGCGCTGGCTGCTGGCGCAGCCGAAAATCCTGATCCTCGACGAACCGACGCGCGGCATCGACGTGGGAGCCAAAGCGGAAATCTACCGCCTGATCAGCGAGCTGGCCAACCGCGGCGTCGCCATCATTCTGGTGTCTTCGGAGCTGCCGGAGATCCTCGGCATGAGCGATCGGGTGATGGTGATGCACGGCGGCCGCATCACCGGCATTTTGGACAAAGACGACGCGGACCAGGAAAAGATCCTGGCGCTGGCCTCAGAATAACGAAGGGTGAACATCATGAGTAACGTAAAGATTGAGAAGCCGCTCTCCGCCGATTCAACGGGCAAGGGATCGCTGTTCTCCGGGCTGAGCGGCAAAATGCCGAAAGACACCGGTATTTTCATCGTGATGCTCGGCATTGCGCTGATCTTCGAAATCCTTGGCTGGTACATGCGCGATCAGTCGTTCCTGCTTAACCCGAACCGCCTTCTGCTGATCGTGCTGCAGGTGGCGATCATCGGCATCATCGCGGTGGGCGTCACCCAGGTCATCATCACCACCGGCATCGATCTCTCATCCGGTTCGCTGATTGCGTTGACCGCGGTGGTGGCGGCCAGCCTGGCGCAGACCTCGGACAGCATTTCGCCGATGTATCCGGGGCTGCTCGATCTGCCGGCGGCGATCCCGATCGGCGCGGGGATCGGGGTGGGCATCGTCTGCGGCTTTATCAACGGCTTCCTGATCACCCGCACCGGCATTCCGCCGTTCATCGCCACGCTGGGGATGATGGTATCGGCGCGCGGTCTGGCGCAGTACTACACCAAGGGTAACCCGGTCAGCTTCCTGTCGGATGGCTTCACGGCGATCGGCCAGGGCGCAATGCCGGTGATCATCTTCCTGGTGATCGCGGTGATCTTCCACATCGCGCTGAAGCACACCCGTTATGGCAAATACATCTACGCCATCGGCGGCAACATGACCTCGGCGCGGGTTTCCGGCATCAACGTCAATAAGTACCTGGTGACGGTTTACACCATCGCCGGCGGGTTGGCGGGGCTGGCGGGTGTGGTGCTGGCGGCGCGCGTCAGCAGCGGCCAGTCGAGCATGGGCATGTCCTATGAGCTGGACGCCATCGCCGCGGCGGTGATCGGCGGCAGCAGCCTGATGGGCGGCGTCGGGCGCATTACCGGCACGCTGATCGGCGCGGTGATCCTCGGCCTTATCAAAAGCGGCTTCACCTTTATCGGCGTCGATTCTTACATTCAGGACATCATCAAAGGCGTGATTATCGTCGCCGCCGTGTCGATCGACATGCGTCGCAACCGCAAAAAACACTGATTGCCGTGAATTGCCGCCGGCGCCAAGGTTGGCCGGCGGCGTTTTTTTACCCGGGGGGACACATCATGAACTTTCTGAAAGGGCTGTGGCTGGCGGCGGCGCTGTGCGCTTCCGCGCCGGCATGGGCGCAAACCATCGGCGTATCGATGGCCTATTTCGACCAGAACTTCCTCACCATTATCCGCCAGGCGATCGACAAGGAGGCCAAAGCGCGCGGCATTACCGTGCAGTTTGAGGACGCGCGCGGCGACGTCGGCCGCCAGACCGATCAGGTGCAGAGCTTTATCAGCGCCGGGGTGGACGCGATTATCGTCGATCCGGTCAACTCGGCCAGCACGCCGGTGATGACCAAAATGGTGCAGGCCGCCGGCGTGCCGCTGGTGTACGTGAACCGCACGCCGGGCGACGCCAGGCTGCCGCAGGGGGTGGTGTTCGTCGGCTCCGACGAGCGGGAGTCCGGCACGTTGCAGATGGAAGAACTGGCGCGGCTGGCTAACTATCAGGGCAATGTGGCGGTGATGATCGGCAACCTGACCGACGCCGGCGCGCTGCAGCGCACCAAAGACGTGGAGCAGGTGGTGGCCAAATACCCGAAGATGAAGGTGGTGCAGAAACAGAGCGCCAACTATTCACGCAGTGAAGGTATGGACCTGATGATGAACTGGCTGACCAACGGCGAAACGATCGACATCGTCGCCGCCAACAATGACGAGATGGCGATCGGCGCGATCATGGCGCTGCAGCAGGCCGGCAAAGCGGACAAGAACGTGCTGATCGGCGGCATCGACGCCACGCCCGACGGCCTCAAGGCGCTGGCCTCCGGCAAGATGCAGGTCACGGTGTTCCAGGATGCGGTCGGCCAGGGCAAGGCGTCGGTCGATGTGGCGCAGCGCATGATCAACGGCGAAAAGCTTGAGCCGTATTACTGGATCCCGTTCGAGTTGGTGACGCCGGCCAATCAGGAGAAATACGCGGCCAAACCGTGAGTTCGCCGTCGGATCCGCGTTGCCGGGGCGCTGCTTGCAGCGCCTTTTTCATTGCGCCAATTGCATGTCCGCTTGCGGCCAGCGCTGCGCCGGATGTTGCGTCACACTGAGGCTCTTTTACGGTGTGAGGATAAGAGATGAACGCATTGAACGGTAAGGTGGCGGTGATTGGCGGCGCCAGTTCGGGGATCGGGCGGGCGGCGGCGCTGTTGTTCGCCCGGCAGGGGGCGACGCTGGTGCTGGGCGCCCGGCGCGAGCGGCTACTGGCTGAACTGGTGGGGGACATTCGGCGCGAGGGCGGCCGGGCGTTGGCGGTAGCCGGTGACGTGCGCGATGAAGCCTTCGCCGAACGGTTGACGGCGACGGCCGTCGATGAATTCGGCGGGCTGGATATCGCCTTCAACAACGCCGGCACGTTGGGGCCGCTGGGGCCGTCGCTGGCGCTCAGCGCGTCAGAATGGCGCGACGTGCTGGAAACCAACCTGTCCAGCGCTTACTACAGCGCCAAATATCAAATCCCCGCCATGCAGGCGCGCGGCGCGGGCTCGGTGATCTTCACCTCCACGTTCGTCGGCCACACCGCGGCGTTTCCCGATACGGCGGCCTATGCGGCCAGCAAATCGGGGCTGATCGGCCTGACGCAGGCGCTGGCGGTGGAGTTTGGCGGACACGGCATTCGGGTGAACGCGCTGCTGCCGGGGGGCACCGACACGGCGATGGGGCGGCAGATGAGCAATACCCCGGAAGCATTGGCGCAGGTGGCCCAGCTGCACGCGCTGAAGCGGTTGGCGATGCCGGAGGAGATCGCGCAGGCGGCGCTGTATTTGGCGTCTGACGCTTCCTCGTTCGTCACCGGCACCGCAATGCTGGTGGACGGCGGCGTTTCCATCCAGCGCGGCTGAGGCTGTCATCGCCCGTGGCCAGGCGCCACGGGCCCTACGCGCGGCGTTACCAGCCTTTGACGGCGTCGCCCTTGTAGATTTCGGCGGCGCTGGCCGCCACTTCATCGGTCTGATAGGCCTTGACCAGATCCTTCACTTTCTCGCTGTCTTTGTTGTCGATGCGGCTGGCGAAGATGTTGACGTAAGGCGAGTTTTTGTCCTCGACAAACAGCCCGTCCTTCGCCGGCGACAGACCGATCTGGCTGGAATAGTTGGTGTTGATGATCGCCAGCGTCACCTGCTGGTCGTCCAGCGCGCGCGGCAGCTGCGGCGCTTCAATCTCGACGATTTTCAGCTTTTTCGGGTTGCTGACGATGTCCAGCGCGGTCGGCAGCAGGCCGACGCCGTCTTTCAGCGTAATCAGCCCCTGTTTTTGCAACAGCAGCAGCGAGCGGCCCAGGTTGGTCGGATCGTTCGGCACTGCCACCTGCGCGCCGTCCGGCAGTTGGCTGAGCGCGGTGATTTTCTTCGAATAGCCGGCGATCGGGTAGACGAAGGTGTTGCCTACTGCCGCCAGTTTGTAGCCGCGCTCCTGCATCTGTTTGTCCAGATACGGCTTGTGTTGGAAGGCGTTGACGTCCAGATCGCCGTTGTTCAGCGCTTCGTTCGGCAGCACGTAATCGTTGAAGGTCACCACCTCCACGTCCAGATCGTATTTCTGCTTGGCCACTTTCTGCACCACCGCCCACAGCGACTGATCGATGCCGGCGCTGATGCCGACCTTGATGTGGTGATCGTCCTGTGCGGTCGGGCCGCAGGCGGTCAGCAACAGCGTGCCGGCGGCGGCCAGCGCCAGCGTGAGGTTTTTCAGCGTAAATGTCATTTCCCCAGGGTCCTTGTCAACATTGCCTGCTAATTTAGGTGGGCAGAATAGTGGCAGTGACTGTAGGTAATCGCTGAGCTAAAACAAAATACTGATTCACTATGACTAATAGCGATTGGCTATGAGTAGCCGCCGCCCGGCGCGATGCGGATTGCTTTGACGGCGAATCGGCGGGCTTATTATGATAGCCGCTGGCCCGCGAGGGCAGACTGGGTACTGAAACGAAGGAAAAGACAATGCGATTGAACACTTGGAGCAAGGCGCTGCTGCCGCTGGTGGTGTTGGCCTGCGTCTCGGCGACTCAGGTTCGGGCGGCGGAGAGCGATACCGGGCCGATCCCTAAACAGCTGCTGGGCAACTGGCGCGTCAGCAAAATCGTGCCGACCCAAACCACCGGCTGCTGGGATCAGCAGCAGGCGCAGAGCCTGATCGGCGGCAAGATCAGCTATAAAGCGGATGCGTTCAGCTGGAACGGCACGGCGCTGAAAAGCGAGGGGGCTACCGTCAGCACCGTAGAGGCGCAGGAGTTTGTCGAGGACAACGCCGGCAGCAGTTCCTACATCGATTTCCCGATGCTGGGCATCAGCACGCCGTCGGTCGAGCGCGTGGCCATTCAGCATGCCGATATCGCTATCAAAGGCATCACCGATCAAGGCACCGAAGGGGTGCCCGGCGACAACGTGCTGGTGAAAGACGCCAACACGCTGATCCTGTCGTTGTGCAACGTCTGGTTTGAGGCGCAGCGCGAGAAGTAATTTCTGCCTTCAGCCCCGGCAACGGGGCTTTCCCACCGCATCACCTCCCGCCACGAGTGCCATTTCTGAACTAAAATTAACCATAACGATATGACCCCGGCGTGATATCGGAGCCTCGGCTCTACCGAGTCCATGACAGGAGGCGCTATGTGTTACCACCATATTGTCATCGCCACCGATCTGAGCGATGACGGCAAACGGCTGGTCGAAAAGGGGGCGCTGCTGGCGGAAGCGCTGAAGGCCAAACTCTCGCTGATCTATGTGGACGTTCATTACGACACCTACCACGCGGCGATCGGCTTTTCTGAGCGCAGCGACGACGGCGTGCCGTTCGAAGAGAAGATCCGCAAAGAGCTGGAACCCACCACGCAAAACGTCAATTACCCGATCGCGGAAGTGATTATCGGGCGCGGCGGCTTCGTTGACGAACTGCGCACGGCGATCGTGGATAAAGACATCGATCTGCTGGTGTTCGGCCATCACCACGATCTGTGGAGCAATCTGTTTTCTTCCACCCGCAACGCCATCAACCAGTTGAATATCGACGTGCTGGTGATCCCGATCCGTTCATAAGCGCGATCATGCCTCGTCCATTCACTCCGCGCTGCGGCGCGGAGTTTCTTTTGCAGCAAAAAATGCCTTGCTCGGTTGCATAATACATAAGTGAATACTAATGTGTTTGTATGAACGAAAATGACATCTTCAAGGCGTTGGCCGATCCGACCCGCCGCTGCATCTTCGACAAACTCGCCGCCGGCAGCATGAACGCCAGCGCGCTGCGCGAAGGGCTGACCATCAGCCAGTCGGCGATGTCGCAACACCTGGCGGTGCTGCGCAATGCCGGACTGGTGCGCGAGGCGAAACAGGGGCGCTTCGTCAATTACCAGGTCGACCCGGAGGGGCTGGCGCAGATCGCGCAGTGGCTGGCGAAGTACCGTGCTTACTGGCCGGCACGCATCGACGCGCTGCAAACCTTGCTGAAGGACATGGATCAATGAACAAACAGGCCGAGCCGCCGCCGCATGAACGGCTGGTGTTGGAATATTCGCTTGATGCGCCGCCGGAAAAAGTGTGGCGAGCGCTCAGCGTGCCCGAATTGCGCGAGCAGTGGCTGCCGACGGGAGATCTGGCGCAGGCAGAACCGTTGGCCGCCACGCCGGGCGAAGCGGTGAGCTATCGCCTGCGCGACGACCAACCGCCGTTTCTCGAAAGCGTCGTCACCCTGCAGATCGTGCCGGACGCCGGCGGCGGCAGCCTGCTGCGGATTATCCACCAGCTCGACGCCGCCAACGATGGCCCGACGACGGTAATGCGCGCCGCCTGACGCGTTAAACACCTTTCTCTTTGTTGCCAACCCAGGAGTTCACCGATGCGTGAGAAGATGATGCTCGTCCCGATGGTGGTGGAGCAGACCAGCCGGGGAGAACGTTCCTTTGACATTTACTCGCGCCTGCTGCGTGATCGGATCGTGTTCCTCAACGGCGAAGTCAACGATGACGTGGCCGAAATGCTGTGCGCCCAGCTGCTGTTTCTGGAAGCGGAAAACCCGGAAAAACCGGTCCACCTGTACATCAACTCGCCGGGCGGGGCGATCACCAGCGGGCTGGCGATTTACGACACCATGCAGTATATCCGTGCCCCGGTGCATACGCTGTGCATGGGCACCGCGCGCTCGATGGGGTCGTTCCTGCTGATGGCCGGTGAGCCGGGGCACCGCATGGCGCTGCCCAACGCCAGTCTGCATGTGCACCAACCGCTGGGCGGCTTTCAGGGGCAGGCGTCCGACATTCTGATCCAGGCAGAGGAAATGAAACGCACCAAAGACCGGGTGATCCGGCTGTATGCCCAACATTGTGGCCTGAGCGAAGAGGAAGTGGAGCGGGTGTTGGATCGCGATCGCTTTATGACCGCCGACGAAGCGGCGGACTGGGGATTGATCGATCGGGTATTGCGGGCGCGGTGAGTGTCGGCTCCGATAGCGGAATGAAGGGGGCAATATCACTCGATTATTGGTAGGTGAGCGCCGTTGAGGTGATCCAGCCACGCTGACCGGCACATTCGCCGGTAATGATGGAGATTTCTTTCCATTCCGCATTGCCGATGTCCATTGCAGCGCTTTTACCTGTCAATGCGACCTGTGTGCCGGCGATGAGCTGGCAAATATGTTTGGTGGGTTCCAACAAGTTACCCATATTGGGTTGAGCAATTAAAGGCATCGGCCGCTTCAGCACTAGCTGAGGCGCCTTTTCACCCGGTGTGTTAGTGATGGTGATATTTCCGCTATTACTACCAATCGTCGTATTCGCGCTGCCATTAACGAACTGACTGCGTGTTTCCGTTGAAGATGAAAAGGCAGAATAACCAGCGAAGAGGGTGCCGATAATGGTGGCTATGCCCGCGAGGATGGTGAGTTTATTTTGCAAGATATTTCTCCAGAGATATTTATTATATTGATGTTTGGTAAATATACCTTTCTCAATAAAATGGGTAAAGCGTAAATGAAAATATAATCCATCATATTTAAAAATGCATTTATGTTTAATTATTCACTTGGAATATAACTACAAATGCGTGTCATTCTAATTATTGTATTTGGTTGTTTCCTTATGTTAATAAACCAAGTTGGGAGAAATGTTTCATCTTTCTCACAATCATTCACGCGGGGATGTTTGTTTTTTCTTTATTTAACAGTAAAGTTAGCCATTTTTTGTCTCACTTTTGCACACTTCACGTTGCCTCTTTTTTTGAACCAGTAATGTCTTTTTTTCTTCATGGCTAATTGTTATGAATTTGTTATTGATCACAAATTAAGCAATTTCGTGTTGCCATTGCCTTGTCTATACAACTATATACTTAAGGGGAAAGTAATGTTCAATAATCATCTTAACTTTTCGTGGTTAACTTTTTCAGGTGTTTGATTTTACGACTTAATAATGTCTAAGCATTAATTCATTTTTAATTTGAATGAAATTGATGGGTTGAATGTCAATTTGCCGTATATCACGTGCTAATCGGGATTTTACGCTTCAAGGAGATAATCGAACATGAAACTTGGCGCATTTTTAATGCCGGCACATCCGCGTTATCGCTCGTTGCACGATGGGCATTACCACGATCTTGATACCTTGAGGTTTTTGGACAAAATCGGTTCTGATGAGGCTTGGATTGGCGAGCATTATACGATGCCGGCTGAACCGTGCCCTTCTCCAGATTTGCTCATCGCTCAAGCCATTTTGCAGACTGAGCGCATAAAATTGGCGCCGGGCGCCTTTATGCTGCCGTTTCATCATCCAGCCGAGTTGGCTCATCGCATTTGTTGGCTGGATCATATATCGAAGGGGCGATTAATGGTGGGAATTGGCGCCAGCGGTACCACGTTGGATCTCGACATGTTCGACATAGATCATAAGTCGGGTGTGCATCGGGAGATGACGGCAGAATCGATAGCGATCATGATGCGATTTTGGAATAGCGATGGGCCATTCGAATTTAAAGGTAAGTATTGGACAGCGCGTCGGCCGGCGGATCAGTGGGATAAAACCTCCGGTTATCACCTCAAGCCCTATCAATCACCCCATCCGCCAGTAGGCGTGACCGGCCTTTCACCTTCATCCTCGACGTTAAAGATTGCCGGTCGTAATGGCTGGATCCCTATCAGCTTTTGTTTTACGCCGCAGTATCTCCATACCCATTGGCAAGTTGTTGAAGAGGGCGCCGCATTGAATGGAAGGGTTCCTCCGGCCAGGGATACATGGCGTGTCAGTCGTCCTATTCTGATCGCCGACACAGATGCGCAAGCATGGCGGCTTGCTGTCGAAGGCGAAATGGGACGTTACTTTCGTGAGGATTACTTGCCGATGATCGCCGGCAACAAGGCGCTTGGTTTGTTCAAACATCACCCGGATGTACCCGACAGTGAAGTCACCGTCGAGTATTGCGCCAAGCATTGCTGGCTCCTTGGATCGCCGGAGACGGTACGTGAACGCATAGAAGAAATGCAATCGCTGTCTGGCGGATTCGGTGTGTTGCATGTCATGGGGTTCGATCATTTGGATGAATTGAAACCCGTACGTGAAAGCCATCGCGCATTGCAAGAGCTCGTCACGACGTATTTCGCCTGACCCAGACCGAATATCGGCACCGTGCGGTCATTCATGGAGAGAAAGATGCAACGTCAAAAAGCAACTCAGCCCCCCAATCGGACACGTCGATTTGCCGTTTTGGTGATCGACATGCAATACGACTTTCTGGATGAAGATGGTCCTGTTCCTTGCGAAGGAGGGCGGGAGATTATCGCGTCGCTTCAAGTTTTGTTGAGCTTTGCGCGCGGTGCGGGCATCCCGGTGATCTATACCCAGGAAAGTCACCGCGTCAACCGTGTGGACTTCGGCCGGGAGCTTGACTACGGCGAGACACTTCATTGCCTCGAAGGGAGTCGTGGCGTTGAGATCATCGCAGACTTATCTCCACAGGTTGGCGATCAGGTATTAATCAAACGCCGTTACAGTGCGTTCTTCGCCACCGACCTGGATCTTCTGCTGCGTGGGATGGGAGTAGATACCGTCGTTCTGACCGGTGTTGCCACGGATGTTTGTGTTCGTGCGACTGCTCAGGACGCCATGCAATTAGATTATCGCGTCATAGTGCCGCGCGAGTGC
Source organism: Serratia ureilytica (assembly GCF_017309605.1). Taxonomy (NCBI): domain Bacteria; kingdom Pseudomonadati; phylum Pseudomonadota; class Gammaproteobacteria; order Enterobacterales; family Yersiniaceae; genus Serratia; species Serratia ureilytica. The sequence goes on along the minus strand of NZ_CP071320.1, from coordinate 3,004,665 downwards.
GTCGCGGGGACGCGTCAAGTGCGACATGAGGCGGCGCTTGAGAACATCGGTTATGTATTTGGCAGTATTCAGAGTTTGACTGAGGTTATGAATCTCTTGCGGGTGGGATTGGAGGAAACATGAACGCAACGCTGTCGATAAAACCGCTGGAAGAGCGATTCAGAAACGTCTTGCAAATCTTGGTTGAAAAACGGCTTAGCTTGAGCCGGGAACAGACCCGAGATCTGGTCCAGGCCATGCTGGGACAGCAATTGGATGATATGCAGATCGGCGCGTTGCTCGTCGCTATGGCACAAAAGGGCGAGTCCGCTGATGAGATCGCCGGTGCGGTTGACGCAATAGCGGCACGTTGCCGGCCATTGGTAAGCGGTTTGCCGCTTACGTTGAATATCGGTGGTACTGGAGGAGACCGGAGCGGGACCTTCAATATTTCCACCACGGCAGCCTTGGTTGTGGCCGCAGCTGGCGTGCCAGTGATCAAGCATGGCAATAGTCGCGTGACCAGCGTCAGCGGCAGCAGCGACATGATGTCGGCGTTGGGCATTGATGTTTCGCGCAAGGGTGATGAAGCGTGGCTGCGGCGATCGTTGGCAACGAGCAACTTCGCGTTTCTCTCTACTTCGTCTTGGTATGCGTTTCCTGAACGGCTGACTGCTGTACGGCGCGCTTTGGGTGTTCGTAGCCTGTTTAATCTGAGTGGGCCGTTGGTTCATCCCGCTAACGTGACGCACCAACTGATAGGCGTTGCGCATGCTTCGCTTTTGTATCCCATGGCTGAGGCGCTGGTGAGGTTGGGCAAGGTGACGGCTTTTATCGTACATGGTGCCGGAGATTTGGATGAAGTCAGTTGCCTGGGAGAAACCCAGGTCCTGTGTGTAAGTGATGGCTGTATAGGTCGGTTTTCCGTGCAGCCGGATGATTTTGAGGTCCCTGCCTGTGAATTACGGGCGCTGCGAGGGGGGTCTGCGGAGCGTAACGCGAAAATCTGCCTGGCAGTGCTTAACGGCGAGCGGGGGACCTATCGCAACGCGACTATAGTGAGCGCCGCGACGGCGCTGGTGTTGGCCGGCAAGACGCGCTCCTTTGGCGAGGCGGCGAAACTCGTGCGGCAAGTATTGGATAACGGGCGGGCGTATCAGGTTCTTAAACGATTCAAGGAGACGATGAATGAGAACGAGAGTGAAAGTCTGCGGCATCACGCACCTTGAGGATGCTCTGGCGGCATTAAACGCGGGGGCCAATGCATTGGGGTTCATTTTTTCACAAAGTCCACGTCAGGTTTCGCCCGACGAAGCCCGTTCGATCATTGAACGATTGCCGCCTTTTACTCAGGTGGTCGGTGTGTTTGTCAATGAACCCAGGGAATGGGTGAAAAACATTATATGTTATTGCGGCCTGGCAGCGATTCAGCTTCAGGGTGACGAAACGAATGAGTATTGCCAGGCATTTGATGTCCCGGTCATTAAAAGTTTCCATCTCGAAAGCACTTTGGCTCTGGACAGGATAAACGACTATCAGGTTAGTGCATACCTATTGGACACACAGGTCGAGGGGCTGAGCGGCGGTTCTGGAAAGCCATTCGATTGGAGTTTGTTGAAAAACAAAACATTTGCGCGGCCGGTAATTGTTGCGGGTGGACTGCATGCCGGCAATGTCAGCCATCTGATTCAGCATTGTTTCCCCACGGCCATTGATGTCTGTTCTGGCGTCTCTCGGTCCGCGCGCCGTAAGGACCCTGTGCGACTCCAAACCTTTTTTGACGCTGTCGCCTATGCCGATCGCCTTCGCGTGCAGGCGCCGGCTGAGAGTGGGCAAGAGGACATCCTCAAGGCGTCTTTTGATCGGCAGCCTTTGGTGGAGATTCAGGGGCGGCGGTTTTTGTTGAATGCTCTGACGGAACAGATCCCGGCAACCCCGGCTGAACTCTTGCGTGAAGCAGCCAGGCGAGTCTGCGATGCGGCGCAATTTCCGCCGGGAACCAAGCTGGTGGGGGAGGAAGACAAAGGAGGCGGTTTATTGGCTGCCGTTTCGCTGCTTTCAGGCCTGTCATACGGCATTGCCCGCTGGTACCCATCCGGTCTTGAAGGACAGGTTCAGGTTGATTTCGATTGCGAATATACCGGCGGCAGCCTCTTTTTGAACGGCGTGGAGCCCGGCGATAACGTTTATATCGTGGACGATCTCATCAGCACTGGCGGAACATTGGTGGGGTTGGTTTGTGCAGTGCGGAAAGCAGGGGCTGATGTATCAGGCATCTTATGTGTGGTGGAAAAACGCAATTATGGTGGAGCCAGGCGCGTGTTCGAGGCGACGGGGATCTCGGTGCAATCGCTTATTGAAGTGGATGTGAGCGGCGAGCATTCGGTCGTTGTCGGCGTTAATTATTAAATAAAAAGGAGGCTGTGATGGTCAAGGAAAGAAAATTCCGCGGTTGGTACATGGTCGGTGCCGTTCATCTTTTACTGGCGGTTATTTTTGGCGCTGCTTACTCATTCGGGGCATTTTTTACTGCATTACAGACGAACTTTGACGCAGGGCGTTTTTCTACCGCCTCAATCTTCTCGCTGACGGCGTTAATTTACTATGCCGTTGGGGTATTTTCCGGTGCCTGGAGCGATCGTACTTCGGTAAGGACGGTAACCGGCATTGGTATTTTACTGCTTTCGCTGGGATTCTTCGGCAGTAGCCTGCTGGCGTCGTCACTGACGGCGTTTTTGCTCACGTTTTGCCTGTTGGTAGGGGTTGGCGTCGGATTGGTTTACGTGCCGGCTGTTTCAACCATTCAACGCTGGTTCGTCGTTCATCGCAGCTCGGCTTCCGGCCTGGCGCTGGCTGGCACCGGCTTGGGAACGCTGGTGGGGCCGATGGTGGCCGGTGGGCTGATGCGACATTTGTCCTGGCAAAGCACTCTGCAAGTGTATGCCGTCGCTATCGCCGTGTTGGGGTTGGCTGCCGCCTTCATTTTACGAGGCCGGCCAGAGGACGTGGGCGAATATCCCGATGGGCTTCGTCCCGTTGAGGTGACCTCAATGCAGCGTCCAGGCTTCAGCGGTAGCGTCACGCTGCGAGAGGCCGCTGGCCGAGCTCAATTTTGGTGGTTTTTTATCGCGATATTTTTCGGCTCTATCGGACTGTTCCTGGCGTTGGTTCATATCAATCCTTATGCGCAGCAACAGGGGCTGCATGTAACACAAGCCAATCTGCTCATCGGTTTGATCGGCGTGGGCAATATCGGCGGCCGTCTGGTTTTGGGACGAATAGGCGACCGTCTGGGCGCGCGGCGTTTTTTGGTTATCGTCACGTTGAGTTTGGCCCTGTTATGCGGTTTTTGGAGTGTGGCGCACAGCTTTACCGCGCTGGCGATTTTCGCGCTGTTGTTCGGCGCGGCCAACGGCGGCTGTATTGCGCTGTACCCGGCAGTGGCCAGTACATGGTTCGGCACCGCCAATCTGGGCGCCATTCTGGGGGCATTGTATATCGCCGTGGGGATCGCCGCCGTTGGCGGGGGCAGCGCCGCCGGTTGGCTGTATGATTTGTATCAGAGTTACACGTTGTCTATTGCGTTGGCCGGCATGGCGGCGCTGCTGTCTGCGTTGGGGATCGTCTTGGCTTCTCGCTGTACTTCCCGGATGGGATGAGGGAGGAGTCAAATGCTATTGCCTAATGACTTGCGCTCTGCCTTGGCGTTGTTGCGGCAAGCAGGGGATGAGATTACCCCGGTGGAGAGATCGATTTCTCCCGAGGTGGAGATGATTGAAGATTTTCTCGATGCCTATCGCCAGCCTGGCGGTTCCTGGTTTGCCGATGAGCAACCGTTACGGCTTTATCGACGACCAACGCGGGGCGAGTTTCCCGTTTTGATGGGGATGTTTGGTAATCGCCGTCGTTGCAGGCTGTTTTTGGATCCCTTCGGACGTTACTCCGCAGACATATCAAATGCTCAGTTGTTGTTGCAGGCGGCGAATAGGCCGATAGCGCCCAGATTACTGGGCGGGGAGGAACGCAACTTTCACAACGTGCGTAAGCCTGCTGAAATCCTGGCTTTGCTGCCGATCCTACGTTATCTGCAAGATGATCCTGGGCCGACGGTGACGTTGGGGTTGATCTATGCGCACGATAATCGAACCGGAGCCGCGAATTGTTCTTACCACCGAGTTACCTTCAAAGAGGATTCGGCGGTGGTGGCGATTGACTCTCGTGGTCACTTACAACACATGCTTTCGACACATCTGGCGCGCGGAGAGCTACTGCCGATTTCCGTCAATATCGGGCTTGATCCGGCCATTTATCTGGCTTCGACATTGACTCGGCCTTGTCTTTCTTACGGTAGCGACGAGTTATGCGTTGCGGGGGCCCTGCGCGGCAATGCGGTGGAGATTGCGCCATGTCACGCCAATACGGGGCGATATATCGCCCATGCCGAGATCGTTATAGAAGGGATGTTGGGGGCGGAAAAAGAACCGGAGACAGCGGAGGTGGCCGGTTTTTCCTTACCTGAGTATCTCGGTTATCGCTCGCCATGTGGTATGGCCACAACACTGCAGGTTCAGGCGGTAAGCCACCGCGCCGGGGCGATATATCAGACGCTGTCGGGTCCTGGTGTGGAGCAATCCATTCTGCTTGGTTTAGGCCAAGAGTGTTCGCTGCTCGCCCGACTAAAAACAGAGGGGCTTGAGAGGCTGTTTTGTCGCGTCGCGGCTCTGCCTTCCGGCGGCGGTCACTTGCTTACCGTATTGCAAGTCGTTAAACGCGCTTGCAGTGATGACCTGCGCGTTATCGACGCAGCCAAGAGATTGCTCGGTGAGGTGCCGTCACTCAAAAATGTGTTACTGGTGGATGAGGATGTTGACCCTTATTCGGAGCGTGATGTCCTCTGGGCTATGAGTACGCGCGCCCGACTTGAACGCGATATTCATGTCAGCGCTTTGCTGCCCGGAACTTCCCTTGATCCCTCGCAATTGCCGCTCTATGGCGGGAGTGATGCGAATGGGCTCGTCAATAAATGCGTCGTTGATTGTACGGTTCCTTTTAGCTCTCGGCGGCGTTTTCAACGGGCGTTTTAATGTGAGCGGTACGCCTTTCTGTAGCCTGCCTGACCAGGCTGGCGAACCATGATGTCTGTCATGTTGAAGGAGACAAACCATGACGAATACTCTCGATCCTCGTTTCGATTCCACCCGGACTATTTGTGCTCCCAGGGGCAACGAATTGACCTGCAAAAATTGGCTGACCGAGGCGGCCTATCGCATGATTCAAAATAATCTGGATCCCGACGTCGCCGAAAACCCGCAAGGGTTGGTTGTGTATGGCGGTATCGGTCGCGCTGCGCGCAATTGGCAATGTTACGATCAGATTTTGGCCTCACTTAAAGCGCTCAATGAAGACGAAACTCTGTTGGTTCAATCCGGAAAACCGGTTGGTGTATTCCGCACCCATACCGATGCTCCCCGAGTGTTAATCGCCAATTCTAATTTGGTTCCACAGTGGGCCAATTGGGAACACTTCAGCGAGCTTGATCGCAAGGGATTGTTCATGTACGGGCAGATGACTGCCGGTAGTTGGATCTACATCGGCAGTCAGGGCATTGTGCAGGGTACGTTTGAAACATTTGCCGAAGCAGGCCGCCAGCACTATGGCGGGGATCTGACCGGACGCTGGATCCTCACCGCCGGGCTGGGGGGGATGGGCGGGGCGCAGCCGTTAGCGGCGACATTGGCCGGCGCGGTTTCGTTGAATATAGAGTGTCAGCAGAGTAGCCTGGATTTTCGTTTGCGTACGCGCTATCTCGATAAACAGGCAAAAGATCTGGATGAAGCTATCGCCTTGATCAAGGCGCACACGGCGGCCGGACAGGCGGTTTCTATAGGCCTGCTGGGCAATGCCGCAGAGGTGTTGCCTGAACTGGTTAAACGCGCGCATGCAGGCGGTATCCGACCCGATCTGGTTACCGATCAGACGTCTGCGCACGACCTGATCCACGGTTATTTGCCGGTGGGATGGAGCGTGGCGCAGTGGAAAGCAGCGCAACGCGATCCGGGGCAGCATGCCAGGTTGGCTGACGCCGCAGCTGCTAGCTGCGCCATTCATGTGCAGGCAATGCTTGATTTCGTTGACATGGGTGTGCCGGCTGTTGATTACGGTAACAATATTCGCCAGGTCGCACGCGATATGGGCGTGGAAAATGCTTTCGATTTTCCTGGCTTCGTACCGGCTTATATTCGCCCCCTGTTTTGCGAGGGCAAAGGGCCGTTTCGCTGGGTGGCGTTATCTGGCGATCCGGAAGATATCTACAAAACGGACGCCAAGGTTAAAGCGCTGTTTCCTGAAAACCAGCATATCCATCGTTGGCTGGATATGGCGCGTGAGCGCATTGCTTTCCAGGGATTGCCGGCGCGTATCTGTTGGTTGGGGTTGGGCGAGCGTCATCTGGCAGGCCTGGCTTTCAACGAGATGGTGCGTAGAGGGGAGCTTAGCGCACCGGTTGTTATCGGCCGAGATCATCTGGATACTGGCTCTGTCGCCAGCCCCAATCGTGAAACCGAAAGCATGAAGGATGGAACCGATGCCGTTTCCGATTGGCCGTTGCTGAATGCATTGCTCAATACTGCGGGCGGCGCTACCTGGGTGAGTTTGCATCATGGTGGCGGTGTGGGGATGGGATATTCGCAGCATTCGGGAATGGTGATCGTGTGCGATGGCAGTGAGGAGGCTGACCGGCGGCTTGCTCGGGTGTTGGTCAACGACTGCGGTTCCGGCGTGATGCGCCATGCCGATGCTGGCTATGAGCAAGCCGTTGCTGCCGCGAAAAGGTTTGGATTGAAACTGCCGATGCTTTGAGAATAAGAGCATATTGAGGCTTTATAGCGGTTCTTATCGGGTAGAACCGCTATTTCTCTATAGGATGATTTTTACACCGTATTGCCTGTCTTGTGAGTATTTCACCTCTGGGCATGTGACGATTTAGTCTTGGCGTCAACTTACGGTTTTGCTGTCTGGCCTTCTTGCCAGTTTTGCCAAACGTGTTCAAGCCCGAATTCGACCATCGCGAAATAGAGACTGAAATAACGCTCCGCCATGATGAAAAACGAACTGTTGAGTTCGATCACCACATTATTGGTGGTGGTCAGCAGGCCGGATTTTTCCGCCGCCTGCAGAATGCGGTTCACGTGAGCGCGAGAGACAGAACACGACTTGGCGATTTTCGCCGAGGAGAGCAGCAGAAAGGGGGAGTCCTGTCGGATACTTTCGATAAACAGCATCAACAACACCATGTGACCTGCGTCTTTGCTGATAAACAGCCCGGACTGCTGCACCAGATCGATCAGGTAGATCTCCTTGAGCATCAGTTGCCCGTAGGCGGCGAAAAAGGTGGGCAGAAAGTCGGGCGCCGCCAGCAGCGCCGCGATGGGCATCTGTGGCGCCAGCGCCTGATAGGGCTGCGCCATGGAGGCGATCAGTGCCTGGGTTTCCGCCAGCGCGTGCGGCGTAGGCTTATAGCGCAACTGGCGTTTGTCATGTTCGCAGGGTTTGACCTCCAGCCGGCGGCCGACCCGCAAAAAGAACAGAAAGGAGTCCAGGGAGTTCTCGCTGATCATGTTCTTTCCTTTAAAAAAGGCTTTGATGTCTTTCAGCCCGGCGGCGGGCTGGTGGTAGTAAATGGACAGGATGGTGGAACAAATGATGAACCGGCTGTTCCTGAAGATGATTTTGTAAAACAGCGGATGCTTCTTGTAGGTCTCTTTCAACAACTCCCCGTGTTTGACGATGGCGGCGTGAAATCCCGGTGACTGCCTGATGTTGTTGGCCTGTTTCTCCAGGTGAAACTGTAGCTGGAATCTGCTTAGACTCATTTTTCCCTATTTCCTGTACTTAAAAAATGTGCTGCTTTTTATCGTTATGGGTTTGCTGTGTATGACTTGACGATCTGTTGGCCCTGGTCGTTGATGAGGGTGGCCTGAACGGTGATCTGTGAAGGGAGTGTCGGCGCCGCAACGCCGTCGAGGTGATAATCTCGCATGCTGAACGGCGCGGTCATCATGTCGCTTTCTTGCCGCACCGGGTAATCACGTTTTCCTATGTGTACGCTTATGCGGGCGAAGGAGAGATAAAACGCCGACCGGTTGTGGCAGCGCAGCAGATAGCCGCCCGGCGATTTTTGCAGCGAGAACGAGACGGCCTCGGCCGCGTTTTCGGCGTTTCCCTTTAGCGCTTTGGGGCGGTAGAAGATTTTCATCTGCGTGTTCATCGCCAGCGTCACGCGCGACGCCAGCGGCGGCGTGGTCGGCTGGCTGGGCGGGATCTCATACAGGTTAAGCCAGAACACCGACTCCCTGTCGGTGGGCAGGGCCGCGCCGGCAAACAGGATCCGCAGCCCTTTCAGCGCCGAAGGCGGCAGGGCGAATACGCTGGGCAGGGTGACAAACGGCGCGCGCGACAGTTCGGGGGCGGCATTGACGTCGCCGTTATCGACCCAGGTTTGCGCCACGATCGGATAGCCGTTGGTGTTGAGCAACATCAGGGTTTTTTCCGTGTCACCCTCGCGGAAAATCACCCGGGTGGCGGAGGCGATGATGCCTGCCTGCGCGCCCATGGCCGCCAGCGCCAGCAGCAGGGCGCATCCCATTGTCAGATATTTCTTTCTCATCATTATTGCACCTTAACCCAGACGTAGGCCCTGGCGTCCACTTTGCCGGCGGTGACGGTTTGCCCGGGCAGCCGGGCAAGCGTGGCGGTGAGCTGGGTGGTGTAGTGGGTAAACCCCGCCGCGGTGCTGCCGCCGCCGCTGGCGCCGTTGAGCACCGGGTACCAGCCGGCGTCGTTGCCCTGCGGGCATTGCCCGGCGCTGCAACGCGCCCAGCCGACGAAGTTCATCGGCGCGCCGTTGCCGGCGTTGGCGAGTGCGATGCCCACGCCGGTGGCGACGCTGCTGTCGGTGCCGTAGCCGCTGGAGAGCAGGTAGCTCACGCCGCCGTTGGCGCTGACCAGCCCGAGCTGCTGCGCCGCGACATAGCTTTCATACGGTACCTGCAGGCCGAGGGCGGTATTGTTGCTGCTGACGCCGGACACGGCGGCGTTGTCGCATTCGATATTGATGGTGAACTGCGCCTGCGAGGTTTGCCCGGCGGTCAGCTGGCTGACGGAAATGGTCGGCAGGATCACCAGCGGCGTGACGTTGCGCGCCACGCAGGTGGCGGTATAGGTCAAGGAGGAGATCGGTGCGGTGCCCATGCCCATCGCGTTCCAGCGCCCGGTGCCCCAGGTGGCGTAGTTGGTGGTGGAGTCGCTGCCGATAGGATCCGAGGCGATGCCGGGCCCCTGAAAGGTGACATAGCCGTTCGGCTGCGTGCAGGTATAGTTCGAATTGCCGGTGGTCGAGGCCATGCCCACCAGCGGGTTGCCGGCGCTGTAGCCACAGTAGTTGCTGGCGCCCGCGCCCGGCAGCGAGCTGATGCGGATCAGATCGGCACGGATGGCGCTGAAGTCTTTCACCCGGATCTGAATTTTGCTGCCGACGGTGGCATAGCGGGTAATTGGCGCCGACTGCCAGTAGCGGGTAAAAACCTTGCCGGAATCCAGATGGGTCAGGCGGATGCCGACGTAGGGGAAGTAGGTGGCGTAGTAGTTGGGGTTGCCGTCCTGGGCGCCCAGATCGTAATAGCCGCCGACGCGATCGTCGCCGTTGGTGGCGAAGACTTCATAGATCTGCCCCGCGTCGCCGGCGTCGCATTCATACAACACCTTGTTGGGATCGGGATAGCGCGTGCCGGAGGTGAAGTCGAACACGCTGGTGCCGAGCGGCGTGCCGACGGGCTGCAGGTAAGTGCTGGTCAAATTGACCCGGCCCAGCGCCGTGCCCACCCCGCAGGGATCGCAACCGGAATCGATCGCGGGAGAAACCCGGGTGCATTGCGCCAGCGCGGCGGGCGCGCCGAACAGCGACAGGGCGAGCAGCGCCAGGGCGGCGATCGGGTAAAGAATGCGTTTCATCGTCTCTCCTGAAAATAAGTTTAACGGGCTAGCGGCACGGGGCGCTGAGCCGTTGAATCGGGCCGTCTTCCCCAGCGGGCAGGCGATAATGCAGCGTGCACTGCTGGCCGGGGGCGTCGCCCCAGTTCAGCGTCAGCGCACCGGCATTCCGGTCGCTGCGCAGATACACCTGATTGGCCTGGCCGACCATGCCTACGCTGTTGCCCGCGTTGTCCAACACGTTGGCGCCCATCGGGATCGGTGCGTTATCGGGCCGCTGTGCGGTGATCAGCAGCGCCTGGCCGCGCACGGTGTTGAAGTGCAGGCGCACCGTGGCTCCGGCATAAGGAGCGACGCGCCGCTGGCCGTCTTCCAGTTCCGCTTTGTCGTTCATGCCCTCGGGATTCAGCGCGACGGTGTTGTAGTGATAGGGCACCAGCGACGGTGCCAGGGCGTAGCCGAAGCGATCGACGCGCGCACCCTGGCCGTCCATCACCCGTGCGCCGCTGGCGCCGGGCGCCTCGATCAGGGCGAAGGTATCGCCGACATACGGCCCTAATGTCACGCCGCCGCGGTGCGCCACCACCGCCCCCTGCAGCGACAGGGAGCCTTGTCGGTACTGGCGCGCGGTGGAGAACGAGCCGGTGACGTTGGCGTAAGGCAGACGGGTTTGCAGGTTGCCGCCCCAGATGCTTTGTTGGCGATCGTCGTCGGTGGTGAAGTTCAGGCCGTAGCTGACCGGCTGTTCGTCGCCGACGCTGCCCGACAGCGCAGCCTGATAGTTGCCACCCTGGCCCTGGCTGTGGTTGGCCAACAGCGAGACGCTGGGGGCGGATGACGAACGGCCGAGCGGGAAGCTCAGCGACAGGGCGGTGACGGTCTGCGCGTTCTGCGCCAGCGGCGCGCTGTAGACATTATCCAGCGGCCCGTAGCCGCGGTAGTCGCCGTTGCTGTAGCCCAGGCTGCGGGTGCGGGTGACGGAGAGGTTAAGCGCCACGCCGTTGCCGAAGGTTTTTCCCCAGCCCAGTTGGAGCTGATTGTCGCGGCCGCGCTGATCGCGGTAGTCCTGAGTCGAGCCGGACATCGTCAGGCTGCCGAACGCCCCCATCCCCTGATTGACGGCGACCTCGAAGCGCGAACGCTGGCGGTAGGAGTCGGACTGCCAGTTTTGGCCGGTAGTGGCGGCGCGCCTTACGCCGAGCACGTCGCTGAGATCGCGAAAGCCTTCGGTGGAGTAGCGGTAGCCGGCGATGGATAAGGTGGTGTCCGTCGGGCTGAAGGTTCGGCTGTAAGAGAGGTGCAGCATCCAGCCGGAGGCGCCGCCGTCCGGCAGGCTGGCGTGGGAATAGGTGGTGTCCATGCCGAAGGCGCCCAGCCAGCTGCTGTACACGCCGCCCAGCATCATCGCCTGATAACCGTCCGCCAGCTGGTTGCCGAGGTTGAAGGTCAGGGCGTTGGTCAGGCCGTGCTGCCAGGTCACTTCGCTGAACAGATCGTTGTCGCCGACGTAGCGGGAACGGCCGACGATCGCGGAGTAGCGCGACTGGCCGGGGCGGATGGATTCCGGCACTGCGGCGAACGGCACGGTGAAGGTACTGACGCTGCCGTCGGCTTCCGTCACCACCACGGTGAGATCGCCGGCGTAGTTGGTGGCGTACAGATCGTTGATGGCGAACGGCCCCGGCGCGACGGTGGTTTCATACAGCGTGCTTTTGCCCTGCAGCACCGTCACGCGCGCGTTGCTTTTCGCCACGCCGCGTACCACCGGCGCATAGCCGCGCTGCGAATCCGGCAGCATGCGGTCGTCCGAACTGAGCTGAATACCGCGAAATCCCAGGCCGGAGAAGAAGTGCCCGTCGGTAAAGCCTTCGCCCAACAGCATTTCGCTGCGCCAGGGCAAAATTGCGCGCTGTACGTAGCGGCGGCTGGTGTCCAGGTGGCCGCCGAACTCCCGATCGTAGCGGTAGCTGGACTGCTGGCGGTAGCGCCATAGCCCGAGGTTGAACCCGCCATTCAGGTTGGCGTAGGTCGAGTCGAGATCGCGGGTTTGCCCCTGTCGGTAGCTGACGTGGTACTGGTTGAGGTTGTAATTGACGAAGGCCATCGATTCGCCGCTGTCCAGGCTGGCGGGATTGACGCTGCCGCGCGGCTGGCCGTTCAACAGCGCCTGCGGAATGCTCAGATCCAGCCGCAGCCGCGAAATGTCCGCGTTCACCGCGATGTCCTTGAGATCCCGACCGGGCAGCAGGCATTCTGCTTCGGCGGCCGCCGGCGGATTTTTCAGCCCGAAGCGCGCCAACTGCGGCCGATCGAAACAGGGCAGCACCTGCTGGCCTGCGCGCACGAAGCGAATTTGGTCGCGCTCGAGAAACTGGCCGTTGAGGTACAGATCGATCTGATAGCTGCCGGGAGCAACGGCGTCCTGCTGGTTGAACTGGCTCAGGGCGCTGTTGCTCAGCACGCTGCCGCGCAGCAGCGCGGGATCGAAGGTATAGCCGTCGGCGGCGGCGCAGCCCAGCGGCAGCGCCAGCAGCGCGCAACACCAGCGCGCAGGCAGCGGCGTCGCCTTGCGGACATCGAACATGAAAACCTCCCTGTCTGGTTTCAGCGCGCGACGTTCAGGGTGCGTGTGATTTCCACCCCATAGTCATTGATGACGCGCAGTGCGACCTGCCGCACCTCCCCGTTCACCGGCCAACTGGCCTGCGAAAACGGCGGGATCAGATCCGCCTGCGGGATGGTGATGCGCTTCGCGCCGCTCAGGATCGCGGCCTGGCTGACGTTGGCGTAGTAGCCGGTCGGGTTGTCGACGCGCAGCGCGTTGCCGACCTGGCGCAGGCTGAGCTTATCGATGACGTGGTTGGCGTCGCCGGCCAGCCCGGCCGGGCGATAGAACACTTTCAGGCGATTGGTGACCACCAGCAGCAGTTTGTTCTTGTCGCTGTCCGTCTGGCGCACGGCGGGCACCTGCAGGAAGTTGAGGTAGAACAGCGATTCGCGATCGCGCGGCAGCGGCTGGCCGACGAACGACAGCCGCACCATCTGCCCGCTGTGCGGATTCATGCGGAAGATTTGCGGCGAGGCGACAAACGGCGCATCGGCGTTTTCCGGCGTGGACTTGGGGTTATTGATGTCGAGCCAGATCTGCATCAGCGCCGGGGTGCCGTCGTCGTTGGTGAACTGCAGCGTTTTTTCCCGCGCCTCGGCGGGGTAGATCACGCGGTTGCCGAGCAGCGTCACGCTGGCCGACGCGTGGGTAGCGACAAAACTCATCAGGCAAAGCGACAGGGCGGCCCATCGGCGGGCGGAGCGGGTTATCTGCGGCATAAACGTGAACCGATAAAGGGAGCGAGTCATTCAGCGCCGCCCGGCGAAGGGCGGCGCTGGCATCAACAGGTATGGCGCCTGACGCCGGCTTATTTGTAGCTAATGGCGAACTGTGCGGTGGCGATCACCGAACCGGCCGCCACGCCGGTGTCTTCCGCGTAGTAGCGGGCCACCAGGTTCTGCGAGGTGGAGGTGGCGTCTTTGGCCAGCGTCATCGCCGACGTGGTGACGGTCGAACCGCTGGCGAACGACAGCGGCGTGGTGGCGTCGCTGTCCAGCAGTTGAATGGACACTTTGGCCGCATCGCCCGCGTTGCCCAGGTTGCCGTTGGTGGTTGGGTTGTTGCCCGCCAGCACGGTTTTGATCGCCGTATCGCTGGTTGCGGCCGCACAGCCGGTCACGTTGACGGTGAAGGTGGTGTCGCCGGCGGTGGCGCCTTTGGTGGCGAGTTTGCTGGCGGCGACGGTCGGCAGCAGAACGACCGGGTTGGATTGGTTGCCGTTAATATTCACCGAGCAGGTTTGCGTGCTGACTTCGCCTTTAAATTGCACCGTATTGGACGAAGCGGCCGCACAGGCGCCGGAGAGAGCCAGCATGGATAATGCGACTAATTTAACATTCATGTGAAATGCCCTTTAATTTACTTTAGAGAAAAGCTTTCCTGACAGTAATAAATTACTGACGTGCGGTTGTGGGTTAATCATGTTGCGCAATTGTTTTTTAAACGCGTCGGCAAACATGGATTTTCATCCTAACAAACTAAGAATTTTCCCTATAGGTGTTTTGAATAAGGCAATAAGACGAGAAGGCCTGCTGTTACATTTTTTTTCATTTGTGCTTATATCATACAAAATAGAAAATAGATCTATATCATTACGTTGCGATTTTATTGGATCGCCAGTTTTTGTGATTGAAATAATTTGAAACATTCATGCCTTTTTTGCGTATTAATCAACGTGCTGACGGTTGCGTGATTATTTGAAAAACATGTTATCAAGATGTTTTATATCGGTTTGCTTTGCAGGCGAATTACCCCAAAAAAGAGCAGCGACAAGCCGCCTGAGGTGTGGAAGCATGCGTCCATGCTGATAAGGAGAATTAAAGTGAGAGTGATTTATATCGATGGTTCACCGCTGTGCCGTTTGGGGATGAAAACATTATTGGGAGAAGGAGTGATAACCTTATCCTCGCCTAATATTAATATTATTAAAAATATAAGCCCTGCGCCTGATTTAATTATCATGGATTTTCCCCATGAAATTTATCGGTTCGAAGCGTATTTGCGATTTATTCACGCCTCACGTGCTGAATATGAAGGCGTCCGGATACTGTTCTTCGTCGATAAGACTTCGCCGCTGATCCTGGCGTTTATCGCGGCGGCGCAGCCGGATGCGATTTTGCACAAACGGGAAGCGTTGCAGGTGGTGCGGGAGACCTGCGCGGCGCTGAGCCGCCGGGAAAAGGCGGGCGAACGGCGCGCGCTGAACAGGCATCGGGCGGCGGCGATCACGCCCGGTGAGGCGGCGGTGCTGTGTGAAACGGCCCGTACGGAAGATATCCGCCTGACCGCGCGGCGGCTGAATTTGCACCCGAAAACCGTTTATTCGCACCTCAACAATGCAGGCAAGAAGTTCGGCATCCGCAATCGGGTGGAATTGCTGAAGATGATTGCGCTGCTGTAGATCACAACGAACGGGCTTGGCCGACGGCCAGCCGCCATTGCGTCATTTCGTCGGCGCCCGGCCCGGCCGCCAGCGCGAGGTTTTGCGCCGGCAGCGATTCGCCGGTCACGGCATCCACCGCGCGCAGGGTGGCAGGGTGGCCGGTTACGCGGTCAACCACGCGCAGCGGCGGCCCGGCCAGCTCGGACAGATTCCATTTGTCGCCAATCTGAATCATCGCCATCACCAGCAGCCCGAGATCTTTTCCTTTCTCCGTCGGCAGATACTCATAACGAGCGGGGCGCGTTTGGTATTGCCGCTTTTCGATAAGGCCGTGGCTTTCCAGGGCCTTGAGCCGGTCGGCCAGCGTATTGTTGGTGATGCCGGTCGAGTGGCGCAGATCGTCATAGCGCGAGAGCCCCAGCAGCAGATCGCGCATGAGAATAGCGCCCCAGCGATCGCCCAATGCCGACAGCACGTGCGCCACCGAGCACGTCATGCCTTCAAACCCTTTTGCTTTCACGTTGCTTTACCTCCGCTTGCCGCCTGATTGCCGAGAATGTTATCGCCTCGGCTTGATAACTTCAATAATTGGAGTTATTACTCTTATTATTGGAGTTTATCATTAACAGCGGCTGATGGCCTGAACGCCGGCCCGAAACCCGCGCCTTCACCGAGGAGAAAACGTTATGCCACTGTGGCAGATTTACCACCCTGAGCCGGCCTTCAGCACCGCCGATAAACGCGCGATTGCGCAGAAGGTCACTGCCCTGTATCAGGACTTTTTGCCGCGCTTTTACGTCAACGTGTTCTTCCACGCGCTGCCGCCAGGTTCGGCCTATCTCGGCGGCGAACCGGCCGATGATTTCGTGCGGGTGACCATCGACCATATCGCGCGCGCCATGGACAACGACGCAGAGCAGCAGCAATTCCTGGCGGCCTGCACCCGCATCCTGCACCCCTACATCGCCGCCCGCGGGTTGCGCTGGGAATTGCACGTCGACGAAACGCCGTTCTCGCTGTGGACGATAGACGGATTGAAACCGCCGGCGCCGGGGACGGCGGCGGGGGAGAGGTGGCGCAAGGAGAACCGGCCTTCGGCGTGGGAGGGGGAAATAGGGTGAGACTGGGGATACTCAGGACAAAAAAATCCACGCCGAAGCGTGGATTTTTCCGTTTCCGGCAGCGGAGAAAAGCGCTGCGGAGAGAGGCTTAGACGTTGAACAAGAAGTTCATTACGTCGCCGTCTTTGACGATGTAGTCTTTACCTTCGGAGCGCATTTTGCCGGCTTCTTTGGCGCCTTGCTCACCTTTGTAGGTGATGAAGTCGTCATAGGAGATGGTTTGGGCGCGGATAAAGCCTTTCTCGAAGTCGGTGTGGATCTTGCCGGCCGCCTGCGGGGCGGTGGCGCCCACCGGGATGGTCCAGGCGCGCACTTCTTTCACGCCGGCGGTGAAGTAGGTTTGCAGGTTCAGCAGTTCATAACCGGCGCGGATCACGCGGTTCAGGCCCGGCTCTTCCAGGCCCAGTTCGGCCATGAACTCGTCGCGCTCTTCGTCTTCCAGCTCGGCGATGTCGGATTCCACGGCGGCGCACACGGCAACCACCACGGAGCCTTCGGCGTCGGCGATTTTACGCACGGTGTCCAGGTACGGGTTGTTCTCGAAGCCGTCTTCGTTGACGTTGGCGATGTACATGGTCGGCTTCAGCGTCAGGAAGCTCAGGTATTTGATCGCCGCCTTGTCTTCATCGGTCAGATCCAGTGCGCGCAGCATGCCGGCGTTTTCCAGGTGCGGCAGGCATTTCTCCAGCGCCGCCAGCTCGGCCTTGGCGTCTTTGTCGCCGCCTTTGGCTTTCTTTTGCACGCGGTGGATAGCGCGCTCGCAGGTGTCCAGGTCGGACAGCGCCAGCTCGGTGTTGATCACGTCGATGTCTTCGGCCGGATCGACCTTGTTGTTGACGTGGATGATGTTGTCGTTTTCAAAGCAGCGCACTACGTGGCCGATGGCTTCGGTTTCACGGATGTTGGTCAGGAACTGGTTGCCCAGGCCTTCACCCTTGGACGCGCCTTTCACCAGGCCGGCGATGTCGACGAATTCCATGGTGGTCGGCAGAATGCGTTGCGGCTTGACGATCTCGGCCAGCTTATCCAGACGCGGATCGGGCATCGGCACCACACCGGTGTTCGGTTCAATGGTGCAGAACGGGAAGTTGGCTGCTTCAATGCCCGCTTTGGTCAACGCGTTGAACAGGGTGGATTTGCCTACGTTAGGCAGGCCGACGATACCGCATTTGAATCCCATGTTGTAATCACCTTAAATATCTTAACTATCAGCTGGTTAGGTTTAACCGGCTGCATAAAGGGCAAAATAATGCCGCCATTATACACGTAATGGGCGTTTATCTCGATCAGACTTGCTTGGCCGGGGCGAGTGCCGTGCGGGCGACCGGTTTTTGATTGAGATTTGGATCACATTTACCCATACTGGCCGTTCCGATTAACCGACAGGAAACGCGCCGGATGTATTTCTTGCCTACGCCACCCTGAGCTGTGCCCGCCTGCAGTCTGCCGCGCCTTGCGGTACCCCATACCCGCTACGCGGGGAGATGATGTCATCTGTCATAAGTGAATAATGCATGTTTAACCTGAGTAACGTCAGGATCGCGGACGTTAAAAATGAAGTCCTGGCGGGCTTTGTGGTGGCGGTTTCGATGATCCCCGAGGCGGTCGGCTTTTCGCTGGTCGCCGGTCTTTCGCCGATCGTCGGTTTGCATACCGCGTTTATTATCGGCCTGGTCACGGCGCTGTTCGGCGGCAAGCCGGGCATGGTTTCCGGCGCCGCAGGTTCCATTGTGGTGGTGCTGATGAGCCTGGCGGCGCAGTACGGCATGGGTTACGTGCTGTGGGCCACGCTGTTTGCCGGGGGGATCCAAATCCTGATCGGCGCCTTCCGGCTGGGCAAGTTCATTCGTCTGGTGCCGCTGCCGGCGATCCACGGCTTCGTCAATGGCCTGGCGATCGTCATCATGCTGGCGCAGCTGAAGATGATCGCCGGGCAGGGGCCGCTGATGTACGGCCTGGTGGCGCTGGCGATTGCGGTGGTGGTGCTGTTCCCGCGCCTGACCAAAGCCATTCCGTCTTCGCTGGCGGCGCTGCTGGTGGTTTCGGCGTTGGCGATCGGCCTCAATCTGCATACGTTGCGGGTGGGCGATCTGGCGGACATTTCCGGCGCGCTGCCGCACTTCAGTCTGCCGACGGCGCCGTTTACCCTGGAGATGGTGCGGGTGGTGCTGCCCTATGCGGTGGTGATCGCCCTGGTCGGTTTGATTGAATCGCTGCTGACCATGACGGTGCTGGATGAAATGGGCGGCAAGAAGGGCAACGGCAACCGCGAAAGCATCGCGCAGGGCGCCGGTAACGCGGTGTGCGGCCTGTTCGGCTGCTTCGCCGGCTGTGCGATGATCGGTCAGTCGATCATCAACTTCACCTCGGGGGGGCGCGGGCGCATTTCCGGCACGGTGGGCGCCATTCTGTTGATTCTGTTTGTGGTCAGCCTGTCGCGCTATATCGGCCTGTTGCCGGTGGCGGCGCTGGCGGGGGTGATGCTGGTGGTGTGTTACAACACCTTCGAGTGGAGCTCGCTGCGCCGTTTGCGCCGCATGCCGAAAGCCGATGCGCTGGTAATGATCATCGTCACGCTGATCACCATCTTTACCGATCTGGCGGTGGCGGTGATCAGCGGGGTGATTGTCTCGGCGCTTGTGTTCGCCTGGCAGCAGGCGCGCATCCGCGTGCGCCAGCGGCAGGTGGCGGGCGACGTGGCGGTGTATCAACTGGATGGCCCGCTGTTCTTCGGCTCCGCCGCCGCTTTCGCCGAGTTGTTCGATCCGCAGAGCGATCCGCAGAATGTGGTGCTGGATTTTGCCGGCACCCGGGTGATGGATTCCAGCGGCGTAGAGGCGATCGATAAGCTGACGGCGCGTTATCTGGCGGCGGGAAAAAGCATCCGCCTGCGCCACCTGAGCGGTGACTGCGTGCGCTTGCTCAAGCGCGCCGGGCCGTTCTGCAGCCATGAGCTGGACGATCCGCAGTATTACGTGGCGGAAGAGGGCTTCACTGCCGAAGATCGCCGGGTGGGAGAGGAAACCTTCAACCCGCGCGGCTAAAAGCAGGCAGCGGGCAGGGCGCCCGCTGCGGCAAGGTTCAGGCCTGCGCCTTGAAGCTGTGCAGGCGCTGAACGGTTTTTTCCAGCCCGTCCTTCATCAGCATCTCGGTGCAGCGCAGCGACTCGTCGATCGCTTCGTCAATCATCTTCTGCTCGCTGGCCGGCGGCTTGCCGAGCACGAAGCCCACCACCTTGTTCTTGTCACCCGGATGGCCGATGCCGATGCGTAGGCGATAGAAGTTCGGGTTGTTGCCGAACTTGTTCTGGATGTCCTTCAGGCCGTTGTGGCCGCCGTTGCCACCGCCGAGCTTGATTTTGGCCACGCCGGGCGGCAGATCCAGTTCGTCGTGCGCCACCAGGATCTCGCTTGGTTCGATGCGGTAGAAGTTGGCCATCGCCAGCACCGCTTTGCCGCTCAGGTTCATGAAGGTGGTCGGCACCAGCAGGCGCACGTCGTTGCCCGCCAGGTTCAAGCGGGCGGTGTAGCCGAAGAACTTGCTCTCTTCTTTCAACTGCTGATTGTGGCGCTGGGCCAGCAGATCGACGTACCAGGCGCCGGCGTTGTGGCGCGTCTGGGCGTATTCCGCGCCCGGGTTGGCCAGGCCGACTATCAATTTAATACTGCTCACTGGGAGATTCGCTATGATCAGGGTAATGGAAAGGGCCTTAGTCTACCTGTCGGGGCGGCGAATGACAAAATCCGATCTCCGCCGTCGTCGCAGGTAACAAAGACGAATGATTCATTAGCTGAATAATTCAATTTGTCCGCTAATTTTCAGCCGTGTGTTAAGAAGTGTCAATAATTCTTTACCATTTGTGATCGCCTCCGCAATCCCCTTGCCGCAGCAAGGGCTATACTTAACTTATCAAAGTGGGTTAACAAGTTGCAGCGTTATCCCGGTTGGCACATGGCAATCATGGAGGTGGCATATGAAACGTAGAAACGCGGACAGAATGGGCAACTTTTTTATGGGGCTGGGCCTGGTCGTGATGATCGGCGGCGTCGGATACTCCATTCTTGCTGAAGTATCGCAGTTCAATTTACCGCAATTTTTCGCCCACGGCGCCATCATGAGCATCTTCGTCGGCGCGCTGTTGTGGCTGGTGGGCGCGCGTATCGGCGGCCGCGAGCAGGTAGCGGATCGCTACTGGTGGGTAAAACACTTTGATAAACGGTGCCGCAACGATCAACATCGTTCGTCGCATTGATTAAAAAAGCAGAAGGGAAGCAAGAGCGGGGCAAGGGAACATCTGCCGTGCATTAAGGTTTGAGGTCATGTCGGACTACAAGTAGAAAACCCGTTGTTGCTCGCGCACCAACGGGTTTTTCTTTTTCTGCTGTCGGGCTCGCTATCTTTCCGGCGCAGTGGGCGCCGCACCGGAAAGACGACGAATCAATGCTCGAACATCGCAGAGATCGACTCTTCGTTGCTGATGCGGCGGATGGCTTCAGCCAGCATGCCGGACAGGGTCAGAGTGCGAACGTTTTTCAGTGCCTTGATTTCCGGCGACAGCGGAATGGTGTCGCAGACGATCACTTCATCAATCACCGAGTTCTTGATGTTGTCCACGGCGTTGCCGGAGAAGATCGGGTGCGTCGCGTAGGCGAATACGCGCTTGGCACCGCGTTCTTTCAACGCTTCAGCCGCTTTACACAAGGTGCCGCCGGTGTCGATCATGTCGTCGACCAGCACGCAATCGCGGCCTGCCACGTCACCGATGATGTGCATCACCTGAGAAACGTTCGCGCGCGGGCGACGTTTGTCGATGATGGCCATGTCGGTGTCGTTCAGCAGTTTGGCGATAGCGCGGGCACGCACCACGCCGCCGATATCCGGAGAAACCACGATCGGGTTTTCCAGATTTTGCTGCAGCATGTCTTCCAGCAGGATCGGGCTGCCGAACACGTTGTCTACCGGTACGTCGAAGAAGCCTTGAATCTGCTCAGCATGCAGATCCACCGTCAGAACGCGGTCAACCCCTACGCTGGAGAGGAAATCGGCGACAACCTTGGCGGTGATTGGCACACGCGCGGAACGCACGCGGCGATCCTGGCGGGCATAGCCGAAGTAAGGGATAACGGCGGTAATACGACCTGCGGAGGCGCGACGCAGGGCGTCGACCATCACAACCAGTTCCATCAGGTTGTCGTTGGTCGGGGCACAGGTGGACTGGATGATGAAAATATCACCGCCGCGTACATTTTCGTTGATTTGCACGCTCACTTCGCCGTCGCTAAAACGACCTACAGCGGCGTCACCAAGGCTGGTGTACAAACGGTTGGCAATACGTTGTGCTAGTTCCGGGGTGGCGTTACCAGCAAAAAGCTTCATATCAGGCACGAGAAGAACCTCAGGCTTGCGTCCAGAGAAGATATTGTCATGCGACATCGCCAAGGGGCAGTCGGCGACGCCGGCGCAATATACATACGGGTATGTAAAACTAAAATTGAGACCGCAGGCAGCGCAGGGATAACAGGGCCAGGTGTGCATGACCCTGCGCAGCGAAACGTTGAGCTACGACTCAAACCGCCCGGAACGGATGCGATGTAGTGGGGAGACGTTAACGCCGCGCGCTACAAAACCACACAACCACTCCGGGGCTTGATTTAACACCTGACGGGCGGCGATTTCTGTGTCGAATTCAGCAAACACACAAGCACCTGTGCCAGTCAGGCGTGACGGGGCGTATTCTAACAGCCATGAAAGAAGCTGTTCAACCTCGCGAAAACGTTTTCTTGCGATCGGTTCGCAATCATTTGCGTACGGCGCCTGCAACAGCTCACTTAAGGAGCGAACCGGGGTGTTTCTTTTCAATTCGGCGTCGCCGAAGATAACCGGCGTCGGGATGCCGACGCCGGGATGCGCCACCAGATACCATTTTTCCTGCGGCTCGGCCGGCTGCAGGCGCTCGCCGATGCCTTCGGCGAAGGCGGCGTGGCCGCGCACGAACACCGGCACGTCGGCGCCGAGGCTGAGCCCCAGCTCTGCCAGTTGGTCGTCGCCAAGACCGCAGCGCCACAATTCGTTCAGCGCCACCAGCACGGTGGCGGCGTTGGAGGAACCGCCGCCCAAACCGCCGCCCATCGGCAGGCGTTTGTCGATGCTGATGTCGGCGCCACGCGGCGCGGTCTGCAGGCCGCGTTCATTGCAATAGCGTTGCAGCAGGCGGGCGGCGCGCACGATCAGGTTCTGCTCGTCCGGCACGCCCTCGACCGGCGTCAGCAGGTGAATGCGGTCGTCCTGGCGTGGGTCGATGGTCAGGGTGTCGCCGTAGTCCAAAAACTGGAACAGCGTCTGCAGCAGGTGATAGCCGTCTTCACGACGGCCGGTGATGTACAGAAACAGGTTGAGTTTCGCGGGGGAGGGCCACTGGCGGATCATTTGAGCGTCCAGTTATCCATCTTCAGCTTGATGCGCTGGTCGCCCTGCTGCAGCTCCAGGCGGTTCGGCAGCGTCGGCTGCACCTCGTTGCTGTAGCCCTGGTAATCCACTTTCCAGGTCTGGCCGCCTTGCTGGTAGGTCAGTTTGCTCAGACGATATTGGTCATCCAGCGCAAAATCGCTGGCTTCGCCCGGCAGGCCGAGCATCCACTGGCGCAGGTTGTTCAGCGGGATCGCCATGCCGGTCAGCTTGCGGATCATCTCTTCCGGGTTGTCGCTGACGTAGCGTTTGCCCTGGTTGTCGGTCAGCTGCACCACGTTTTTCTGCACGTTGAGATCCATTTCCGTGCTGCCCAGCGGGTTGGTCAGCAGCAGGCGGTAGCGCTCCGGCGAGAACTGCTGCCAAAAGAAGCGGGCGTAGACTTTTTTCTGATCAGACAAGTAGGCGAAGGAGCCGCGGGTCTGATAGGTGCTGAGCTGTTGCACCGCCTGCTCATGGGCGCGCCACTGCGGTGAGGTTGGGCTGGTGGCCGGGCCGGTCGGCTTGGTGGTGGTACAGGCGGCCAGCACCAGGCTGGCCAGCGGGATCAGACGGAGCAAACTAACTTTGCGTATTGGCATAACTTTCTCTTGTCCTTTTGTCCTTGCGGGCATGCGCGACGAAATCCGGATTCAGCGCTCACGCTAACGGGGCGGCGGCGACGCGTCAATTTTTTGCTGCATCGCGTTGAATCTTGCCGCTTTTGCCGGCGCAATGCCAACCCGGCGCGCGCGTCGGGGTCGCCATTAAGATTAACACAATCGGCTGAAGGCGGGGGAGGCGCGCCCGATAAGCGGTGTCGGAGTTGCGCAAACGCCGCCGCTGCGTACGCCGAATAGCGTGCGCGTTATCGCAAACTGCGCTAAAATTTAAGCAATTAACCTGCCCTATGACTATTTATCCTGCTGTATTTATTGCTTATTCATTAATTGATGTCATCTATGACAGCGATTGAACGGAAGATGCGGTTGTTACTTTTATTGATCCCGCGCATCAAGTAGAATGCCGTTCAACGAGAACCCGTACCAAGATAAGTATTACTCGAAGCAATGACCCTGCTGGCGTTAGGTATAAATCACAAAACCGCTCCGGTTTCTCTGCGTGAAAGGGTGACCTTCTCGCCAGAGTCCATCGATGAGGCGCTAACCAGCTTGCTCCAACAACCGTTGGTGCAGGGCGGCGTCGTGTTGTCCACCTGCAACCGCACCGAGCTGTACCTCAGCGTAGAGCAACAGGAACACATGCACGAGCAGCTGGTCGCCTGGCTGTGCGCGTATCACAACCTGCGCCCGGAAGAGGTGAAGAAAAGCCTGTACTGGCATCAGGGCAACGACGCGGTCAGCCATCTGATGCGGGTGGCCAGCGGGTTGGACTCTCTGGTGCTGGGCGAACCGCAGATCCTCGGCCAGGTGAAAAAGGCCTTCGCCGAGTCGCAACGCGGCCAGTCGCTGTCCGGCGAGCTGGAGCGGCTGTTCCAGAAATCCTTCTCCGTCGCCAAGCGCGTGCGCACCGAAACCGAAATCGGCGCCAGCGCGGTCTCCGTGGCTTTCGCCGCCTGTACGCTGGCGCGGCAGATCTTCGAATCGCTGGCCGATCTCAACGTCTTGCTGGTGGGCGCCGGTGAAACCATCGAGCTGGTGGCGCGCCACCTGCGCGAACACAAAGTGCGGCACATGATCATCGCCAACCGCACCCGCGAGCGCGCGCAGCTGCTGGCGGACGAGGTGGGTGCGGAAGTGATCACCCTGCCGGAGATCGACGAACGCCTGGCGGACGCCGACATTATCATCAGTTCCACCGCCAGCCCGCTGCCGATCATCGGCAAGGGGATGGTGGAGCGCGCGCTGAAGGCGCGCCGCAACCAGCCGATGCTGCTGGTGGATATCGCCGTACCGCGCGATATCGAGCCGGAGGTCGGCAAACTGGCCAACGCCTATTTGTACAGCGTGGACGATCTGCACGCCATCATTCAAAGCAACCTGGCGCAGCGCAAAGCGGCGGCGGTGCAGGCGGAGTCGATCGTGCAGCAGGAAAGCACCAACTTTATGGCCTGGCTGCGCTCGCAGGGCGCGGTGGAAACCATCCGCGACTACCGTTCGCAGGCCGACCAAATTCGCGCAGAGATGGAGGCCAAAGCGCTGGCCGCCATCGCGCAGGGCGCCAACGTGGAGCAGGTTATTCACGAGCTGGCCCATAAACTGACCAACCGTCTTATTCATGCCCCTACCAAATCCCTCCAGCAGGCCGCCGGCGACGGCGACGTGGAGCGGTTGCAGTTATTACGCGACAGCCTCGGGCTGGATCAGCATTAGTTTTCTCTATTAACAGGGTTTATTACCACGCATGAAGCCTTCTATTGTTGCCAAACTGGAAGCGTTACAAGAGCGCCATGAAGAAGTGCAGGCGCTGCTCGGCGATGCCGGCGTCATCGCCGAGCAAGACCGGTTCCGCGCGCTGTCGCGAGAATACGCGCAGCTGACCGACGTCAGCCGCTGCTTCCTGGAATGGCGTCAGGTGCAGGAGGATCTGGAGACGGCGGAAATGATGCTGGACGATCCGGAAATGCGCGAGATGGCGCAGGAAGAGCTGAAACAGGCGCGGGCGACCAGCGAAGAGCTGGAACAGCAACTGCAGGTGTTGTTGCTGCCGAAAGATCCGGACGATGAGCGCAGCTGCTTCCTCGAAGTGCGCGCCGGCACCGGCGGCGATGAGGCGGCGATCTTCGCCGGCGATCTGTTCCGCATGTACAGCCGTTACGCCGAAGGCCGCCGCTGGCGCGTCGAGGTGATGAGCGCCAACGAAGGCGAGCACGGCGGCTTCAAAGAAGTGATCGCCAAAGTTTCCGGCGACGGCGTGTACGGCCAGCTGAAGTTTGAATCCGGCGGCCATCGCGTGCAGCGCGTGCCGGAAACCGAATCCCAGGGGCGCATCCACACCTCCGCCTGCACCGTGGCGGTGATGCCGGAAGTGCCGGAAGCCGAGCTGCCGGACATCAACCCGGGCGATCTGAAAATCGACACCTTCCGCTCTTCCGGCGCCGGCGGCCAGCACGTTAACACCACCGACTCGGCGATCCGCATTACCCACCTGCCGACCGGCATCGTGGTGGAGTGTCAGGACGAACGTTCACAGCACAAAAACAAAGCCAAGGCGATGTCGGTGCTGGGCGCGCGCATTCGCGCCGCCGAGATGGCCAAGCGCCAGCAGGCCGAGGCGTCCACTCGCCGCAACCTGCTTGGCAGCGGCGATCGTTCCGATCGCAACCGCACCTACAACTTCCCGCAGGGGCGGGTGACCGACCACCGCATCAACCTGACGCTTTACCGCCTGGACGAAGTGATGGAAGGCAAACTGGACATGCTGATCCAGCCGATCGTGCAGGAGTATCAGGCCGATCAGCTGGCTGCGCTGTCCGCCGAGCAAGAGTGATGGACTATCAACACTGGCTGAAAACCGCCGCCGCGCGTTTGACCCACAGCGACAGCGCCCGGCGTGACGCGGAAATTCTGTTGGGTTTCGTGACCGGCAAGGCCAGAACCTTCCTGATGGCGTTCGGCGAAACCACGCTGACGCCGCCGCAGCAACAGCAGCTGGAGACGCTGCTGGCGCGCCGCGAACGCGGTGAACCGGTGGCCTATCTGGTGGGCGAGCGCGAGTTTTGGTCGCTGCCGCTGTCGGTTTCGCCCGCGACGCTGATCCCACGCCCGGATACCGAATGCTTGGTGGAACTGGCGCTGGCGCGCCTGCCGCCGCAACCCTGCCACTTCCTCGATCTCGGCACCGGCACCGGCGCCATCGCGCTGGCGCTGGCCAGCGAGCGCCCGGATTGTTCGGCAATCGGCGTCGATGTGCAGCCGGACGCGGTTGCGCTGGCGCAGCACAATGCGCACAAGCTGAAGATCGACAACGTCCGGTTTTTACAGGGCAGCTGGTTTGCGCCGGTGGCGGGGCAACGCTTTGCGCTGATCGCCAGCAATCCGCCCTATATCGACGCCGCCGATCCGCATTTGTCGCAGGGCGACGTGCGCTTCGAGCCCGGCAGCGCGCTGGTCGCCGCCGATCATGGGTTGGCGGATCTGGCCGACATCGTGCGCCAGGCGCCTCATTATTTGCAGCCGCAGGGCTGGCTGCTGTTGGAACATGGTTGGCAGCAGGGCGAGAGCGTGCGCGCGCTGCTGCAGGCCGCCGGATTTTCCGCTGTCGCCACCCACCGTGATTACGGCGACAACGACCGCGTGACGCTCGGCCAATGGCCGGGATAAGCGCCCCTCATAATAACGATGTCCGGGCCATCTAAGGGAGCATCATGACTGCATACACCGCGTTGAAACATTTCCATTTGCTGACGGTCGCCATCAGTATTACCTTGTTTGTGCTGCGTTTTTACTGGCAGTGGCGCCGCTCGCCGATCGTGGGCCGCCGCTGGGTCAAGATAGCGCCGCACCTGAACGATACGCTGCTGTTCGTCAGCGGCATCGCGCTGGTGGTGACGTTCGGGTTTTATCCGCTGCTGGGTATGGACTCATGGCTGACCGAGAAGCTGTTTGGCGTTATTATCTATATCCTGCTTGGCTACGTCGCATTGGGCAAGAAGACCAAAAGTCAGCGGCTGCGAACCGTGGCGTTCGTGCTGGCGTTGGGCTGTCTGTATCTGATAATTAAACTTGCCACGACGAAAATACCGTTTCTGATGGGATACCTATGAGTAGCATTGCTGATTTTGAATTTAACACCTCGCCGCTGAGCGAAGGGGTGATCCTGGTGTCGCAGTCGGTAAGGCGTGATTTCCCCGCCGCCGACGTGGAGCGCAAGCTGCAACAGCTGGTGGACGAAGCGCGCGCGGCGGTGCCGGCCGACATCACACAGGAGCAGCAACTGGATGCGCTCATCGAACTGTTCTACAAAACCTGGGGATTCGGCGGCGCCAGCGGCGTCTATCGCCTGTCGGACGCCATCTGGCTGGATAAGGTGCTGGAGGGGCGGCAGGGCACGCCGGTTTCGCTCGGCACCATCTTCCTGCATATCGCCAACGCGCTGGATTTGCCGCTGCTGCCGGTGATTTTTCCCACTCAGCTGATCCTGCGCGCCGATTGGCTGGATGAAGAGCTGTGGCTGATCAACCCGCTGAACGGCGAAACCCTGAGCGAACACCAGCTGGAAGTGTGGATCAAGGGCAACCTGGGGCTGGGCGCCGAGCTGGAAGACGACGATCTCGACGAATCCGAGAACATCATGGTGGTGCGCAAGATGCTGGATACGCTGAAGGCCGCCCTGATGGAAGAAAAACAGCTGGAAATGGCGCTGCGCACCAGCGAAACGGTGCTGTGCTTCGATCCGGAAGATCCGTACGAGATCCGCGACCGTGGGCTGATTTACGCCCAGCTGGAGTGCAACCATATCGCGATTTCCGATCTCAACTATTTTGTCGAGCAGTGTCCTGAAGACCCGGTCAGCGAAGTGATCAAAGTACAGATCCACTCGATTGAGCCGAAACAGGTGACGCTGCATTAATTCAATGACTCCGTGCAGTTTGCAAGGCGACGGTTACAACCTTAACAAAGGCGAAAGCATGAAACAGAAAGTGGTTAGCATTGGCGATATCGACGTAGCAAACGATCTGCCGTTTGTGCTGTTTGGCGGTATGAACGTGCTGGAATCGCGCGATCTGGCGATGAGCATCTGCGAGCACTACGTTACCGTGACGCAAAAACTGGGCATTCCTTACGTTTTCAAAGCCTCTTTCGACAAAGCCAACCGTTCTTCCATCCACTCGTACCGCGGTCCGGGCCTGGAAGAAGGGATGAAGATCTTCGAAGAGCTGAAGAAAACCTTCGGCGTGAAAATCATCACCGACGTTCACGAAGCGGCGCAGGCGCAGCCGGTTTCCGAAGTGGTTGACGTGATCCAACTGCCGGCCTTCCTGGCGCGTCAGACCGATCTGGTGGAAGCGATGGCGAAAACCGGCGCGGTAATCAACGTCAAGAAGCCGCAGTTCGTCAGCCCGGGGCAGATGGGCAACATCGTCGACAAATTCAAAGAAGGCGGCAACGACCAGGTGATCCTGTGCGATCGCGGCAGCAACTTTGGTTATGACAACCTGGTGGTCGACATGCTGGGCATCAACGTGATGAAGAACGTGACCGGCGGCCATCCGGTAATCTTCGACGTGACCCACGCGCTGCAGACCCGCGATCCGTTCGGCGCCGCGTCCGGCGGCCGTCGCGCTCAGGTGGCCGAGCTGGCGCGCGCCGGCATGGCGGTTGGCCTGGCAGGGCTGTTCCTCGAAGCGCACCCGGATCCGAACAACGCCAAGTGCGACGGCCCGTCCGCGCTGCCGCTGGACAAGCTGGAGCCGTTCCTGGCGCAGATGAAAGCCATCGACGACCTGGTGAAGAGCTTCCCGGAGCTGGATACCAGCAACTAAGCGCTCATCGCCAAAAAAAAGCCCGACTCGTCGGGCTTTTTTACGTTTAGGCGCCGGTAGCCGCCAGCGCTTCCGGCAGCGTCGGGTAGAACTGCAAGCGGCCCTCGATCGGCTGCACCCGCGCACGCGCCAGGGTTTTCAGCGGCTGGAACGGCACGTCGGTGATCACCAGCTTTTTATCCGCCGGCAACACGTCGATAAAGCGTCGCAGGGCGCTCAGACCGCCGGCGTCGAGCACCGGCACCGCATCCCATTGCAGCACGATCGTGCGATAACTTTCGCTGCGCGTCAGCAGTTCGGTAAAGATGCGCTCGGCGGCGGCGAAGAACAGCGGGCCATTCACTCGCAGCACCAGGCGGCCGTCATCGGCGCTCAGTTCGCTTAGCCGCGTCATGCGGGCGATGCGGCGCATAAACAGCAGCGACGCCAGCACGATGCCCACGGTAATGGCGATCACCATGTCGAACAGCACCGTCAGCGACATGCACAGCAGCAGCACCAAAATATCGTCCTTCGGCGCCCGGCGCAGCAGGTAAACCACCTTGTGGGCCTCACTCATGTTCCAGGCGACCATCAACAGCAGCGCCGCCATCGCCGCCAGCGGCAGATAAGAGAGCCACGGCGCCAGGACCAGCAGCGCCAGCAGCACCAGCAGCGCGTGGATGATGGCGGATACCGGCGAGGTGGCGCCGGCGCGCACGTTGGCGGCCGAACGGGCAATCGCGGCGGTCGCGGTGATGCCGCCGAAGAACGGCGCGATGATGTTGCCCGCGCCCTGGCCGATCAGTTCGCTGTTCGAGTTATGCTTCTTGCCGGTCATGCCGTCGAGCACCACGGCGCACAGCAGCGATTCGATCGCGCCGAGCATCGCCATTGAAAACGCCGCCGGCAGCAGGGCGGAGATGGTTTGCCAACTCAGGGTGAACGGCTGCCCGCCGCCGCCCGGCAGATCCCAGGGCAGCAGCAGCTGCGGCAAGATAGGCGGGATGCCCTGGCCGCTGCTGCCGTCGGCCAGCAGGTAGCTGAAACGAGAGCCGATGGTCGCCACCGGGTGGTCAAACAGCGTCAGCAGCCCCATCAGCGCAGTGCCTGCCAGCAGCGCCGGCAGGTGGCCGGGTACGCGCAGGCCGAGTTTGGGCCAGAAGATCAGGATCAAGAGCGTCACCGCGCCGATCAGGGTATCGCCGAGATCCAACGTCGGTAGCGCCTGCAGCAGGGCGTACAGCTTGCCGACGTAGTTTTCCGGCGTGTGCGCCAGCTGCAAACCGAAAAAGTCCTTAATCTGCATGGTGGCGATGGTGATGGCGATACCGGAGGTAAAACCGAGCGTCACCGGCAGCGGAATGTACTCGATCAGCCGGCCAAAGCGCGCCAGCCCCATCAGCAGCAGAAATACCCCGGAGATCAACGTGGCGACCAGCAGGCCGGCCAGGCCGAACTGCTGCGAGACCGGATAGAGGATCACCACGAAGGCGGCGGTGGGGCCGGAGACGCTGTAGCGCGAACCGCCGCTGACGGCGATGACGATGCCGGCGATGGCGGCGGTATACAGGCCGTACTGCGGCGGCACGCCGCTGGCGATCGCCAGCGCCATCGCCAGCGGAATGGCGATAATGCCGACCGTCACCCCGGCGATGGCGTCTTTCAGCAACCGCGCCAGGCTATAAGGTTCCCGCCAGCAGGCGTCTATCAGCGCGCTGAAGGGGCGAATTTTGTTTATTTCATGGGTTTTCATCTACGGTGCGTACCAAATCTTCAAAAGTGAAAGGAATGGCGGGCCCGATGAGGTCCGTCTTGTCACGTGACAGATACCATACGCCTTTTGCTCAGCGGATTACCAGACCTGTATCAATTTGGCGCAGGAAATCAGAGAGTCGCCGTTTTATCCGGCGCTAAATGCCGTTAACAGGTAAGTAAGCCGCAGATTCTGCGGCTGAAAAAGAAAGGAATAATCAAGGTTTTGGCGGTTAGTGCAGAGCGGGTAGGGATAAGCCGAGAAAGTGGGCTAAAGTGCTTACCAACAGCTGGTGATCTTCCTTCTGCGGCGCGCCGGAAATGCTGATGCTGCCGACGCAGCCGAGGCCGGTCAGGGTGAGCGGGAAGGCGCCGCCGTGCACCGAATAGTCGCGTACGCTCAGCCCGTAACGTTCCTCCAGCGACGTTTGCCGCTGCTGCAGACGCAGGCCGATGGCGTAAGAGCTTTTGTGAAAATGGTTTACCAGATTGCGCTTGCGCCGCACCCAGTCGGCGATGTCCGGCGTGGCGCCCGGCATGGCGTAATAAAACAGCGTCTGCCCGGCCAGTTGGATTTCGATGGCGATGCTCAGGCCGCGTCGCTCGGCGGCGGTTTTCAGCGCCGCGCCCAGCTCCCAGGCGGTGGTGGCGTCAAAATGGGTAAAGGCCAGCGTCGCTTCCTGTTCGCTGAGCGCCTGCAGTTCATCGTCGATATTCATGCGTTTCTCCCCCGATATACAAAGGACAGAGTAGCCTGAAGCGAGCATCGTGAGATAGACGGCTTGGCGATAAGATAGAACTGCTACTCTATTAATAGACTGTGTAAAATGGCCGCCGCCGAAGCGGAGACGACAGGGATGCGTTATTCAACGTCTTTACATTACCCCTGGCGATCCCGAGGAGCGCGCTGACTATTTATGACTTACATTGCGTCCATTTCCACCCTTTACAGCGACGCCTGCATCACCTACGCCACGCTGTCGATAAGCTATTTCCTGCTCAGCAAGAATGCCCCTTTTTCTTATCAATCCGCACGGTGGAAGCGCATCGTTTTCGGCCTGCTGGCCGGCGTGGCGGCGCTGTACTTAAGCCAGGACCGCCTGGAGCTGACCGATAAGGTTCACTACAGCTTTGCGATGATCCCGATGATTTTGGTGACGTTCTTCGGCGGCGGCGTCAGCGGGCTGGTGAGCTTTCTGTTCGCTATGGCACTGACCGGTGGCTTCACCGTCGATAACCTGTTCATCGCCTCGATTGTCGCGCCGCTGCTGCTGTCGCGGGTGTGGCTGAAGAAATCCCATCGGGTGTTTTACCTGACGATCGGCGTCATCGCGCTGTATCGCATCGTTGTGGTGTGGTTGTTGGTGGACTTGAGCGGGCTGTGGCCGGATGTGTTGCTGTACCAGGCGGCTTCGGCGCTCTGTCTGGCGATTTGCTATCATGCGCTGAATTTCAAAGAGCGCCACATCTACGCCTATTTCGCGATG
The DNA here is from genome assembly GCF_017309605.1 of Serratia ureilytica. NCBI lineage: Bacteria > Pseudomonadati > Pseudomonadota > Gammaproteobacteria > Enterobacterales > Yersiniaceae > Serratia > Serratia ureilytica. The sequence goes on along the minus strand of NZ_CP071320.1, from coordinate 2,972,477 downwards.
CGCGCGCGCGCCACGACCGATAGCCTGACCCACATCAACAACCGCGCCAGCGTCGATTATCAGCTGATGCTGCAGCGTGCCGAGCGCCGCCCGTGCGGGTTGATGATCCTCGATTTGGATAATTTCAAAAGCATCAATGATACCTACGGTCATCCGGCCGGCGACGTGCTGCTGGCCAGCGTCGGTCGGCTGCTGCAAAACAGCGTGCGTAACGAGGACTTCGTCGGGCGCTACGGTGGCGAGGAGTTTATGGTGATCACCGCCAGCTACGATCCGCAGGTGATCGGCGGGGTGGCCGAGCGCATTCGCAGCGCGGTGGAAAGCTCGACGTTCTTGCTGAATGCGCACGACGAAGCGCACATCACAATGTCCATCGGCGTGTCGCTGTATCTGCCTGGCATGATGCTGGACAAGGCGATCGCCATGACCGACGAAGCGTTGTATGAGGCGAAGCGCAGCGGCAAAAACCGGGTGGTGACCAGCCGCGTGATGCAGCTGGCGCCGCTGGGGGCCGGTTTTCCGCGCGAATAAGCCGCCTCCCGCCGTGCAGGCGGGAAGCGTTGGTTCAGGCCGCCAGCGTGTGTTCGCGGAAGGCGTCCAGCAGCTCTTCGGTGAACGTCAGGCGTTTCTGGCGATCGGCCAGATCGAGCGTGAACTTCAGCTTGCTCGGGCCGTCCAGGCGGTAAACCTGCGGATTGCCCTGCAACAGGCCGATCAGATAACCCGGGTCGACGCGGTTGTTGTCGCCGAACTCGATAAAGCCGCCGCGCTCGTTGCTCTCGATGCGTTTGATCCCCAGCTTCTGCGCATGCAGGCGCAGCGCCGCGCATTGCAACAGGTTGCGCGCCGCATCCGGCAGCTGGCCGAAGCGGTCGATCAGCTCGACCTTCAACTCGTCAAGCTCACCGTCGTTCTTCGCGCTGGCGATGCGCTTATACAGTGACAGGCGGGTATTGACGTCGGGAATGAAGTCTTCCGGCAGCAGGGCCGGCATGCGTAGCTCCACCTCGGTTTGGCTGCTGGTGAGATCTTCCAACGACGGCTCGCGACCGTTTTTCAACGCGTCGACGGCGCTTTCCAGCAGTTCCATATAGAGCGAGAAACCGACGGTGGTCATCTGGCCGCTCTGGTCTTCACCCAGCAGCTCACCGGCGCCGCGGATCTCCAGATCGTGAGTCGCCAGCGCGAACCCGGCGCCGAGATCTTCCAGCGACGCGATGGCCTCGAGCCGTTTATGGGCGTCGGTGCCCATGGCTTTGGGGTTTGGCGTCAGCAGATAGGCGTAAGCCTGATGGTGCGAACGCCCGACGCGGCCGCGCAGCTGGTGCAGCTGCGCCAGGCCGAAGCGATCGGCGCGCTCGATGATGATAGTGTTGGCGCTGGGGATATCGATGCCGGTTTCGATGATGGTGGTGCACACCAGCACGTTGAAGCGCTGGTGGTGGAAATCGTTCATCACCCGTTCCAGATCGCGTTCGCGCATCTGGCCGTGGCCGATGGCGATGCGCGCTTCCGGCACCAGCTCAGCCAGACGCTGCGCCGCTTTCTCGATGTTTTCCACGTCGTTGTAAAGGTAGTAAACCTGGCCGCCGCGCAGCACTTCGCGCAGGATCGCCTCGCGCACCACCAGGCTGTCGTATTCGCGCACGAAGGTCTTCACCGCCAGCCGGCGCGCCGGTGGGGTGGCAATGATAGACAGATCGCGCATGCCGCTCATCGCCATGTTCAACGTCCGCGGGATCGGCGTGGCGGTCAGCGTCAGGATATCGACGTCGGCGCGCATCGCCTTGATGCGCTCCTTGTGGCGCACGCCAAAGCGGTGCTCTTCATCGACGATCAGCAGCCCCAAATCCTTCCAGCGCAGATCGCTCTGCAGCAGTTTGTGGGTGCCGATGATGATGTCCACTTTGCCTTCGGCCGCGTCGTCCAGCACCTGTTGCTGCTCTTTGGCGCTGCGGAAGCGCGACATCATCTCGATGCGGATCGGCCAGGTGGCGAAGCGATCGCGGAAGTTGTCGAAGTGCTGCTGCGCCAGCAGCGTCGTCGGCACCAGCACCGCCACCTGCTTGCCGTTTTCCACCGCCAGGAAGGCGGCGCGCATCGCCACTTCGGTTTTGCCGAAGCCGACGTCGCCGCACACCAGGCGATCCATCGCCAGCGGCTGGCACATGTCGCTCAGCACCGCGTTGATCGCCTGTTCCTGATCCGGCGTGGTTTCGAACGGGAAGCTCTGGCAGAACAGCTGGTACTGCTCGCGGTTGTGTTTGAAGGCGAAACCGGCCTTGGCGGCGCGCTGGGCGTAAATATCCAGCAGCTCGGCCGCCACGTCGCGCACCCGCTCGGCGGCTTTCTGCCGCGCGCGGGTCCAAGCGTCGCCGCCCAGTTTGTGCAGCGGAGCGTTTTCGTCCGCGCCGCCGGCGTAGCGGCTGATCAGGTGCAGCGATGACACCGGCACGTACAGTTTGTCTTCACCGGCGTAGGAGAGGATCAGGTATTCGGCCTTGATGCCGCCGGCCTCCAGCGTGGTCAGGCCGACATAGCGGCCCACACCGTGCTCCAAGTGCACCACCGGCTGGCCGGGATGCAGCTCCGCCAGGTTGCGGATCAGGGTATCGGTGTTGATGGTGCGCCGGTTGTCCTGCCGGCGACGGCTGACACGCTCGCCGAGCAGATCGCTTTCGCAGATCAGCGCCCGCCGACGCAGGCCGTCGAGGAAGCCGTGTTCGGCGGCGCCGACCATCATGTAACGGCCCGCGGTTTCCGCCTGATCGAGTCGTTGGATCAAGGCAGGCGCCAGCTTGATGCGGCCGAGCAGATCCTGCAGCGTTTCACGCCGCCCCTCGCTCTCGACGGAGAAGATAACGCTGCCGTCAAAACTTTCAATAAAGCGGCGCAGATTATCCAGCGGGGATTTATGCTGCGCCTGCACCGCCAGATCGGGCAGGGCATGGTAATCCAGATTGGTATTGCCGGCTTTGGCCGGCAGCTCATCGGTTTTCAGCGCGATGCGCGGCCAGGCTTTCAGCTCGCCGAACAGCGCGTCAACGCGCAGCCACAGCGTATCCGGCGCCAGCAGCGGGCGCATCGGATCGACGCGGCGGCTTTCGTAACGCTGGTTGACGTCCTGCCAAAAGCGCTCGGCGGCGCCCTCCAGATCGCCGGTGTTGACGATCAGCGTATTGGCCGGCAGGTAGCTGAACAGCGACGGCAGCGGCTGGCTGAAGAACAGCGGCTGCCAGTATTCGATGCCGGCGGGCCAGGCGCTTTTGCTGACCTGCTGATAGATGTGCTCGGCGTCGCGACGCACCTCAAACTGCTCGCGCCACTGGCTGCGGAACAGCTCGATGGCGTTTTTGTCGGTAGGGAACTCGTGGGCCGGCAACAGATTGATGGCCTCGACTTCGCTCAGCGTGCGCTGGGTGTCGACGTCGAAGATGCGCAGGCTGTCTATCTCGTCATCGAAGAAGTCGATGCGGTAAGGCTCATCGCTGCCCATTGGATACAGGTCGAGCAGCGCGCCGCGGGTGGCGAATTCGCCGTGCTCCATCACCTGATCGACGCTGCGGTAGCCGGCCTGTTCCAGCTGCGCGCGCAGTTTGTCGCGCGACAGGCGCTGGCCTTTTTTCATCACCAGCGCATGGCCGTGCAGGAATTCGTGCGGGCAGACGCGTTGCATCAGGGTATTGACCGGCAGAATGATCACGCCGCGCGCCATGGTCGGCAGGTGATACAGGCTCGACAAACGGTCGGAGATGATTTCCTGGTGCGGCGAGAAGCTGTCGTACGGCAGGGTTTCCCAGTCGGACAGGGTGGTCACCATCTGATCGGTGAACTGCTGGATCTCGTCGCGCAGCCGCAGGGCGTTTTGCATGTCCGGCGCGATCAGCATCACTGGGCCAGGATGGCGTTCGACGATCTCGGCGCACTCCACGGCACAGGCCGCGCCGGTCAGTTGCCCCAGTTGGCGCAGATCGCCCGCGCGATCGGGCAGAGAATAACGAGGGGATGAAGAACGGTTACGGCTATCGGAAGTGCTCATTCAGGTATCTTTAATCAATGTGTTGGATGGCGTCCCGGCACGGATAACCCAGCGCCTTTATGCTGTTTATAGTAGCCCAGCGGCCGGCAAACTGACACAGCAAAAAGCGCTGCCCATCAATTTTCTGCCGGTTATTTAACCGGTTAATGCCGTCTGTTTTTTGCGGCTGAGGATAAATAACGCGCGAAGCTGCCGCCGTCTCCCTCTTCGCCGCTACGCAATAAAAGGCCCTCGGGTGTTCCCTAAACGAGGGAGAGCCTTTATTATCCATGATCACTTTGCTTAAGCCACGGCTATCAAACGGATTTCATGTATCAACCTGTCGCGTTATTCATTGGCCTGCGCTATATGCGCGGGCGAGCCTCAGACCGCTTCGGGCGGTTTGTTTCCTGGCTTTCCACCATCGGCATTACGCTGGGGGTGATGGCGTTGGTCACCGTGCTGTCGGTGATGAACGGTTTCGAAAAGGATCTGGAGAACAACATTCTCGGCCTGATGCCGCAGGCGTTGGTCACCAGTCCGCAAGGATCGGTCAACCCGCAGCAGCTGCCGGCCTCCGAGGTGCAGAAGCTGCAGGGCGTCACGCGCGTTGCGCCGCTGACCACCGGTGACGTGGTGCTGCAAAGCGCTCGCAGCGTGGCGGTCGGGGTGATGCTCGGCGTGAATCCCGACGAGGCCGATCCGCTGACCCCGTATCTGGTCAACGTCAAGCAGCAACAGCTGCAGCCGGGCCAATACAACATCATCATCGGCGAACAGCTGGCGGGGCAACTCGGCGTCAAGCGCGGCGATTCGCTGCGCGTGATGGTGCCGAGCGCCAGCCAGTTCACGCCGATGGGCCGCATTCCCAGCCAGCGTTTGTTCACCCTCATCGGCACCTTCCACGCCAACAGCGAGGTGGACGGCTATCAGTTGCTGGTCAACCAACAGGATGCTTCGCGCCTGATGCGTTACCCGGCCGGCAACATCACCGGCTGGCGTCTGTTCCTGCAACAGCCGCTGACGGTCGATACCCTCAGCCAGCAGGCGCTGCCGGCGGGCACCGTCTGGAAAGACTGGCGCGATCGCAAGGGCGAGCTGTTCCAGGCGGTGCGCATGGAGAAGAACATGATGGGGCTGTTGCTCAGCCTGATCGTGGCGGTGGCGGCGTTTAACATCATTACCTCGCTCGGCCTGCTGGTGATGGAGAAGCAGGGCGAGGTCGCCATTCTGCAGACTCAAGGGCTGACCCGCCGCCAGATCATGTCGGTATTTATGGTGCAGGGCGCCAGCGCCGGCATCATCGGTTCGCTGCTCGGCACGCTGCTCGGCGTGCTGCTGGCCACCAACCTGAACAACCTGATGCCGATCCTCGGCGCATTGATCGACGGCGCTTCGCTGCCGGTGGCGGTCGATCCGCTGCAGGTGACGATCATCGCCGTGGTGGCGATGGCGGTTTCCCTGTTGTCCACGCTCTATCCTTCATGGCGCGCTGCCGCCGTACAACCCGCTGAGGCTTTACGTTATGAGTAACCATCTTTTGCTGCAGTGTGACAACCTGTGCAAGACCTATCAGGAAGGCAACCTGCACACCGACGTGCTGCGCAACGTCAGCTTTGCCATGCAGCAGGGCGAGATGATGGCGATCGTCGGCAGCTCGGGTTCCGGCAAGAGCACCCTGCTGCACCTGCTGGGCGGGCTGGACTCGCCGACCTCCGGCGAGGTGATTTTCAAGGGCGAATCGCTGAACGCCATGTCTTCGGCGGCCAAGGCTGAGCTGCGCAACCGCCAGCTGGGCTTCATCTATCAGTTCCACCACCTGTTGCCGGACTTCACCGCGCTGGAAAACGCCGCCATGCCGCTCTTGATCGGTGGCGCCAAACCGGCGCAGGCGCAGGAGAAAGCGCGGGAGATGCTGGCGGCGGTCGGGCTGGAAAAGCGCAGCAAACACCGTCCGTCCGAGCTTTCCGGCGGCGAGCGTCAGCGCGTGGCGATCGCGCGCGCGCTGGTCAATAACCCGGCGCTGGTGCTGGCGGACGAACCGACCGGCAACCTCGACAAGCGCACCGCGGACAGCATCTTCGATCTGCTCGGCGAGCTGAACGTGCGTCAGGGCACCGCTTTCCTGGTGGTAACGCACGATCTGCAGCTGGCCAAGCGCTTGAGCCGCCAGTTGGAAATGGCCGACGGTCACCTGCAGGCGCAGCTGACCCTGATGGGGGCCGAGTAATGGCGGGAGCCTCACTGTCCTTCCTGACGGCCCTGCGTTTCAGCCGCGGCCGTAAACGCGGCGGCATGGTGTCGCTGATCTCGGTCATCTCCACCATTGGCATCGCGCTGGGGGTGGCGGTGCTGATCGTCGGTCTGAGCGCGATGAACGGCTTTGAGCGCGAGCTGAAGAACCGCATTCTGGCGGTGGTGCCGCACGGCGAGCTCGAGCCGGTCAATCAGCCGTTCAGCGGCTGGCCGTCGATTCTGCAGCGGGTGGAAAAGGTGCCGGGCATTGTGGCCGCCGCGCCGTACATCAACTTTACCGGCCTGATGGAAAACGGCGCGCAGCTGCGCGCGGTGGAAGTCAAAGGCGTGGATCCGCAGCAGGAGAGCCGACTGAGCGCGCTGCCGCAGTATGTGCAGGGCGACGCCTGGGCCAACTTCAAGCCCGGCGAGCAGCAGGTGATCCTCGGCAAGGGCGTGGCCGACGCGCTGGGCGTCAAGCAGGGCGCCTATGTCACTGTGATGATCCCCAACAGCGACCCTGAGATGAAGCTGCTGCAGCCGAAGCGTATTCGCCTGCACGTGACCGGCATTTTGCAGCTCAGCGGCCAGCTCGATCACAGCCTGGCGCTGGTGCCGCTGGCCGATGCGCAGCAGTATCTCGACATGGGTGACAGCGTCACGGGTATCGCTCTCAAGATGAACGACGTGTTCGCCGCCAACAAGCTGGTGCGCGACGCCGGCGAAGTGACCAACGCTTACATCTATATCAAGAGCTGGATCGGCAAGTACGGCTACATGTACCGCGACATCCAGATGATCCGCGCCATCATGTACCTGGCGATGGTGCTGGTGATCGGCGTGGCCTGCTTCAACATCGTCTCCACGCTGGTGATGGCGGTGAAAGACAAAAGCGCCGACATCGCGGTGCTGCGCACCCTGGGCGCCAAAGACGGCTTTATCCGCGCCATTTTCATCTGGTATGGGCTGCTGGCCGGGCTGCTGGGCAGCCTGAGCGGCGTGGTGATCGGGGTGATCGCCTCGCTGCAGCTGACCAACATCATCCGGGGCATCGAGAAACTGGTCGGCCACTCCTTCCTGTCGGGCGATATTTACTTCATCGACTTCCTGCCTTCCGAGCTGCACTGGCTGGATGTGCTGATCGTGCTGGCGACCGCCATCGTGCTGAGCCTGTTGGCCAGTTGGTATCCGGCGAGGCGCGCCAGCCGCATCGATCCGGCGCGGGTGCTGAGCGGACAATAAAACCCACGGGGAGGCAGCGATGCCGCCCCGTTTTTTTAGCCTGGGGATGGGTTATGTACTACGGTTTCGATATGGGCGGCACCAAGATTGAGCTGGGGGTGTTCGACGACAGCCTGCAGCGCATTTGGCAAAAGCGGGTGCCGACGCCGCGCGACGATTATCGGCAACTGCTGGCTACGCTGTGCGAGCTGACCCTTGAGGCGGATGCGTTTTGCGGCCGGCGCGGCAGCGTCGGCATCGGCATTCCGGGCCTGCCCAACGACGATGACGGCACGCTGTTTACCGCCAATGTGCCTGCGGCGATGGGGCGGCCGCTGCCGCGCGATCTGGCGGCGCTGATCGGGCGCGAGGTGCGGGTCGATAACGACGCCAACTGCTTTGCGCTGTCGGAGGCCTGGGACGACGAGTTCCGCCGCTACCCGACGGTGCTGGGCATCATCCTCGGCACCGGCGTAGGCGGCGGCCTGATCGTCGAGGGCAAGACGGTGCCCGGGCGCAACTATATCGCCGGCGAGTTCGGCCATTTGCGCCTGCCGGTGGACGCGCTCGAGGTGCTGGGGCGTGATGTGCCTCGCGTCGCCTGCGGGTGCGGCCATCAGGGTTGCATTGAAAATTACATATCGGGCCGCGGTTTCGAATGGATGTACGCCCATTTTTATGGCCGGCGCTTGCCCGCCACCGAGATCATTGCGCATTATCAGGCGGGTGAGCCGCAGGCCGTGGCGCATGTCGATCGCTTTATGGACGTGCTGGCGATCTGCCTGGGTAACCTGCTGACGGTGCTGGATCCGCACCTGGTGGTGATCGGCGGCGGGCTGTCGAACTTCGACGCCATTTACCAGGCGTTGCCGCAGCGGCTGCCGGCGCACCTGCTGCGGGTGGCTCGGCTACCGCGCATCGAGAAGGCGCGCTATGGCGACGCCGGCGGCGTGCGCGGCGCAGCGTTTCTCAATTTGACTCGCCCAACGTAATGGGCGTTGCGGCCAGGCGTGAATGTATACAGCCAACAACGCCGCAACGTTCAGTAAGAAGGGTAAACAGGGAAAAGTAAGGAGAGAGTTAATGCACACTCGCCATCGGCTGTGTCAGTTTCGCAAGAGTAAGCATGTGCTGCATCAGCGCTTTCGTTCACGCATTTTTCACCGTGACACCATGGCGGCGGCCGAGCTGAAAAAGCCGTTTGTGGTGGTGTTGACCGGGGCCGGCATTTCGGCCGAGTCGGGCATTCGCACCTTCCGCGCTGCGGATGGGCTGTGGGAAGAGCACCGGGTGGAGGACGTCGCCACGCCGGAAGGTTTTCAGCGCGATCCGGCGCTGGTGCAGGCGTTTTACAATGAACGTCGCCGCCAGCTGCAGACCGAGGACATCGCCCCGAACGCCGCGCACCGCGCGCTGGCGGATCTGGAAGAGTGGCTGGGGGACAACTTCCTGCTGGTCACGCAAAACATCGATAACCTGCATGAGCGCGCCGGCAGCAAGCGGGTGCTGCACATGCACGGCGAATTGCTGAAGGTGCGCTGCACCCAGTCGGGCCAGGTGTTCGAGTGGCCCGGCGATCTCAGCGTCGATGAGCGTTGCCACTGCTGCCAGTTCCCGGCGCCGCTGCGGCCGCACGTGGTGTGGTTCGGCGAGATGCCGCTGGGCATGGACGACATCTACCAGGCGCTGAGCAAGGCCGATTTCTTCGTCGCCATCGGCACCTCCGGCCATGTCTATCCGGCGGCCGGGTTCGTGCATGAGGCGCGGCTGGGCGGCGCCTACGCGATGGAGCTGAACCTGGAGCCGAGTCAGGTGGAAAGCCAGTTCGACGAGAAACACTACGGCCTGGCCAGCGAAGTGGTGCCGCGTTTTGTGCACAAATTCCTGGTGGGCAAGGTGGCGCGGGCCGATAAGCCCTAAAGACATCAGGGCGCAATGCGCGCCCTGATGGGATGGCGGGCGTGTTAGCGCCCGGCTTTCAGCTTTTGGAAGTAGCTTTCGTACAGCGTGCTGGCGTCGCCGACGTCGTTTTGCCACTCGCCGTGCTCAATCACCGTCTTATCCGGGTAGAGAGACGGATCGTTGGCGATCTCCGGCGACAGCAGCTTCTTCGCCGCCAGGTTCGGCGTCGGGTAACCGATGGTTTCCGCCACCTGCACCGCGATTTCTGGCCGCAGCAGGAAGTCGATCAGCTTCAGCGCCCCTTCGACGTTGCGCGCGTTGGCCGGAATGGCCAGGCTGTCCATCCAGAAGATCCCACCTTCCTTCGGCCAGACGATCTCCAGCGGCGTGCCGGCCTGGCGCGCCACGAAGGCCGAACCGTTCCACACCATGCCGACGTTGACTTCCCCTTCCATAAACGGGTTGCCCGGGTTGTCGGAGTTGAAGGCCAGCACGTTCGGCATCAATTTTTGCAGTTCGCGGTAGGCGGCTTCGATCTCTTTCGGATCGGTGGTGTTGCCCGAATAGCCCAGCTTGAGCAGCGCCATCTGGAACACTTCGCGCGCATCGTCGGTCAGCAGCAGACGGCCTTTGTACTGCGGCTGCCACAGATCGGCCCAGGAGGTGACGGTGGACGGATCCTGCGCGTCGCTGTTAACGCCGATGGCGGTGGCGCCCCAGATGTAAGGGATGGAGTAGTCGTTGTTGGGATCGAACGGCTTGTTCAGCAGGGTAGGATCGAGATCCTTGAAGTGGCTGAGCTTGCTCTTGTCGATTTTTTGCAGCATGCCTTCCTTGCTCATCTTGGCGATGAAGTAAGTGGAAGGCACCACCAGATCGTACGCGCCGTCCTTGTAGGTCTTCAGCTTGGCGTACATGCTTTCGTTGGATTCATAGGTGGAATAAATCACCTTGATGCCGGTTTCTTTGGTGAACTGCTCCAGCAGCCCCGGCGGGACGTATTCAGTCCAGTTATAGAAATACAGCGTTTTGCCGTCAGAGGCGTTTGCAGAGCAGAAACTCAGCGCCATCATCCCGGCTGCGAGCAGATGTGACCACTTTTTCATGCAGCGTATCCTTCAGCAGTAGTGAGCCGAACCCGTATGAGCCGCCGTTTTCGGCCGCGCCATACCCCAGAAAGGGGCCATTATAGGGGCCGGGGCGGGGTGGGTAAAGGCGGTTATCCCAGCGGCAAATCAGCGGGTTAACCGAGTCAGGGCCATCACCAAAGGCCGCTTTCATATCATTGTGGTCAATGAAAGAGACGGGCGCCGCAGCGCCCGGCGGGAAGGATTACTCGGCCTTGGGCGAGCGATCGCGCATCACCCACTGGCTGGCGATCACCAGCGTCAGCGACAGCAGCAGCAAAATGGTGGCCAGCGCGTTAACCTCAGGCGAGACGCCGACTTTCACCATCGAATAGATCTTCAGCGGCAAAATCTCGTAGCTCGGCCCGGTGACGAAGGAGGAGACGACCACGTCGTCCATCGACAGGGTGAAGCTCAGCAGCCAACCGGCCGCCACCGCCGGCATCGCCAGCGGCAGAATGATTTTGCGCAGGATGGTGAACTCGCTTGCGCCGAGATCGCGCGCGGCTTCCAGCATCTTCACGTCGAAGCCTTTCAGGCGCGCGTAGACGGTCACGACCACGAACGGCAGGCAGAAGGTGATGTGCGAGAACAGCAGCGACCAGAAGCCGAGCGAAATGCCCAGCAACATGAACAGCACCAGCAGCGAGATGGCCATCACGATGTCCGGCGACATCATCACCACAAACAGCATGCCGCCGACGAACGGTTTGCCGCGGAAGCGGTAGCGGTACAGCGCCACCGCGGTCAGCGAGCCGATCAGCGTGGCGAAGGTGGCGGAGAGCACCGCCATGGTCAGCGAGTGGCCCGCCGCCTGCAACAGGCTGTCGTTGTTGAGCAGCGTGCTGTACCACTTGGTGGTGAACCCTTGCCAGTTGATGCCGAAGCGCGAGGCGTTGAAGGAGTTGACGATCAGGATGACGATCGGGATATACAGATAGGCGTATACCAGCGTCATAAAGCCGCCGCGCAGCAGACGTCCGATCATGCCAGATCCTCCTTCTTGTTCAGCAGGCGGGCGGCCCGATAATAGACCAGCAGCAACAGCCCCATCACCAGCGTCAGGCAGATGCTGGTGGCCGCGCCGAACGGCCAGTCGCGGATATTGAGGAACTGGCTTTTAATCACGTTGCCGATCAGCAGGTTTTTGGCTCCGCCCATCAGATCGGCGACGAAGAACAGCCCCATCGCCGGCAGCACCACCAGCAGGCAGCCGGCGATAATGCCCGGCATGGTCAGCGGCACGATGATGCGGATAAAGGTTTGGAGCTTGCTGGCGCCGAGATCGCGCGCCGCCTCCAGGCAGGATTTATCGAGCTTTTCGATGCTGGAGTAGAGCGGCATCACCATAAACGGCAGCAGGATATATACCAGGCCGAGGATCACCGCTTCCGAGGTGTACATGATGCGCAGCGGCTTGTCGATAACGCCGATCCACAGCAGCGCGTCGTTGAGATAGCCGCGGGTGCTGAGAAACAGCTTCAGGCCGTAGATGCGGATCAGCGAGTTGGTCCAGAAGGGCACGATCAGCAGAAACAGCAGCAGCGGCCGCACCTTCTGCGGCAAGCGCGCCAGAATAAAGGCGAACGGATAGCCGATCACCAGGCAGCACAGGGTGGCGATCAGCGCCATGTTCAGCGAGTGCAGCAGCACCTGGGCATACAGCGGATCGAACAAGCGCCGGTAGTTATCCAGCGTGAACACCATCTGCACCAGGTTGGCGTCATCACGGGTCAGGAAGCTGGCGCCGATGATCATCAGGTTCGGCATGAACACGAACAGCAACAGCCAGGCGACGACGCCGACGATCACCACATTCTGGAAGACTTTACGCGATTTCTTCATCGGCCAGCACCACCTCCCAGCTTTCGACCCAGGTCACCGCCATCTTCTGATTGAGCGAGTGATCGACGTCCGGATCGTCTTCGTTGAAGAACTCGCTGACCATCACCGTTTTGCCGTTCTCCAGCTCGACCACCGATTCCAGCGTCATGCCTTTGTAGTTGCGCTCACGCACGTAACCGATCAGCCCGTCGTGCTGCGCGCTGTCGTTCACTTCTTCCACCCGCAGATCTTCCGGGCGCAGCAGCACCTTCAGCTTTTGGCCCGGTTCTACCGGCAGATCGGCATAGATGTCGCACTCGCGGCCTTCCACGTTGGCGCGCACCCGCTGCGGATCGAGGCGTTGCAGGACCACCGCGTCGAAGATGTTGATCTCGCCGATGAAGCTGGCGACGAACAGGTTTTTCGGCTCTTCATAGATCTCACGCGGCGTGCCGTCTTGCTCGATGCGGCCTTCGCGCATCACCACGATGCGATCCGACATGGTCAACGCTTCTTCCTGATCGTGGGTGACGAACACGAAGGTGATGCCCAGCTTGCGCTGCAGCGCTTTCAGTTCGTTCTGCATCTGCTTGCGCAACTTGTAGTCCAGCGCCGACAGCGATTCGTCCAGCAGCAGCACTTTCGGCTTGTTGACCACCGCGCGGGCGATGGCCACACGCTGCTGTTGGCCACCGGAGAGCTGGCCCGGCCGCCGCTTGGCGAAGGCATCCAGCTGCACCATGCGCAGCGCCTCTTCGACGCGCGGCGTCAGTTCGGCCGCCGGCACCTTTTGCATACGCAGGCCGAAGGCGACGTTGTCGAACACCGACATGTGCGGAAACAGGGCATAGCTCTGAAACACGGTGTTGACGTGGCGATGCTCGGCCGCAATGGCGGTAATGTCCTGGCCGTCGAGCGCGATGCGGCCCCGATCGGCGTCTTCCAGACCGGCAATCAGGCGCAGCACCGTGGTTTTGCCACAGCCGGAGGGGCCAAGAATGGTGAGGAATTCGCCGTGATTAATCGTCAGGTCCAGATCGGCAATGATGGTTTTGCCATCGAACGCTTTGCTCAGGGCATGCAGTTCAACAAGGGGTGCTCGAGAGGATGTCTCAGTCATTTATCGTCTTACTCTATCCCGTGGGCTAATGCAGATAGAACCGCAACTGGAAAAGACTGCCGGAGCTTGCGGGCAGGCCCGCGATTCAAAAGAAGCTCAAACCAGTTGCGCCAATGGAAATTTTTCGAGCGCGCATGATAGACGCTGAATGCCGGAATTGAAAGCCGATCCGGCCCAGATGCCGCGTTTTTCATCATGATAGCGACAAATGACCCTGTGATGACAGCGTTATTTCCCTCTGAAATCATCACAAAGATTAATGATATTGGCGAATTCTGGTTAAAAATGACCTGACGCAATATTTGATCCTGATCGGTTCAGCATAATGAAACGCGATATTCTGAGGGGCCGCTACCATGGATAAATTACTTGACCGCTTTTTCAACTACGTCTCTTTCGACACCCAGTCCAAAGCGAACGTAAAGCATGTGCCGAGCACCGACGGGCAGTTGAAGCTGGCGCGTGCGTTGCAGCAGGAAATGATCGCGCTCGGCTTCGAGCGGGTGTCGCTCAGCGAGCACGGCTGCGTGATGGGCACCTGGCCGGGCAACGTCGCCTGGCCGGTGCCGGCGGTCGGTTTTATCGCCCATCTGGATACTTCGCCGGATTTCAGCGGCAAACACGTCAATCCGCAGATCGTCGAGAACTATCGCGGCGGCGACATTGCGCTCGGCATTGGCGATGAAGTGCTATCGCCGGTGATGTTCCCGATCCTGCACCAGATGTTGGGGCAGACCCTGATCACCACCGACGGCAAAACGCTGTTGGGCGCCGACGACAAGGCCGGCATCGCCGAGATCCTCACCGCCATGGCGCGCCTGCGCGCGCGCAAAATCCCGCACGGCGACATCCGCGTGGCCTTCACCCCGGATGAAGAGGTGGGCAAGGGGGCACAGCTGTTCGACGTGGCGGCCTTCAATGCCGAATGGGCTTACACGGTGGACGGCGGCGGCGTCGGTGAGCTGGAGTGCGAGAACTTCAACGCCGCCTCGGTGACGATCAAAATCCTCGGCAACAGCGTGCACCCCGGCAGCGCCAAGGGCGTGATGGTCAACGCGCTGTCGCTGGCCACCCGCATTCATCAGGCGCTGCCGGCGGACGAAGCGCCGGAGACCACCGAAGGCTACCAGGGCTTTTATCACCTCAGCAGCATCAAGGGCAGCGTGGAACGCGCCGAAATGCACTACATCCTGCGGGATTTCGAGCGCGAGGGATTCGAGGCGCGCAAACGCAAGATGGTGGAGATCGCCCGCGAGGTCGGCAAAGGCCTGCCGCGCGATTGTTATATTGAAGTCAGTATCGAAGACAGTTATTACAACATGCGCGAACAGGTGGCGGAGCACCCGCACGCGATCGCGCTGGCGCAGCAGGCGATGCGCGACTGCGACATTGAACCGGTGATGAAACCGATCCGCGGCGGCACCGACGGCGCGCAGCTGTCGTTCCGCGGCCTGCCGTGCCCGAACCTGTTCACCGGCGGCTACAACTACCACGGCAAGCACGAATTCGTGACGCTGGAAGGCATGGAGCAAGCGGTGGCGGTAATTATGCGCATCGCGGCGCTGGCCGCCGAGCGGGCGCGGTAAAACGGGACGCTTGCGATTATCATAATCGCTTGCCGCAACAAGGCGTTGCTCATAGTGTGGAAGTCCATTCCCCACGCATAAGGACCGCATGATGAGCACCGAATTCCGCATCGCCGGCTCGCATTTGACGCAGTTCGTTCAGGCGATTTGGCGCCAGGCCGGCAGCACGGCGCGCGAAGCCGAGCTGGTGGCCGATCACCTGGTGCAGGCTAATCTGGCCGGGCACGATTCGCATGGCGTCGGCATGATCCCCAGTTACATGGCATCGCTGGCGCAGGGGCAATTGCAGCTTAATCAACATGCCGAGGTGGTGCGCGACGCCGGCGCGGTGCTGACGCTCGACGGCGCGCGCGGCTTCGGCCAGGTGGTGGCCAGCGAAGCGATGGCGCTGGGCATTGAGCGCGCCGGCAAACTGGGCCTGGCGGCGGTGGCGCTGCACAACGCGCACCATATCGGCCGCATCGGCCATTGGGCGGAACAGTGCGCCCGCGCCGGTTTTATCTCGATTCACTTCGTCAACGTGGTAGGTGATCCGATGGTGGCGCCGTTCGGCGGCAGCGATCGCCGCTTCGGCACCAACCCGTTCTGCGCCATTTTCCCGCGGCCGGGCCGCACGCCGCTGCTGTTGGATTTCGCCACCAGCGGCATCGCCTTCGGCAAGACTCGGGTGGCCTATAACAAAGGCTTGTCGGTGGCGCCGGGCTATCTGATCGACGAACACGGGCAACCCACCACCGAACCGAAGGTGATGCACGAAGCGCCGTTCGGGTCACTGTTGCCGTTCGGCTTGCACAAAGGCTATGCGCTGGCGGCGATGTGTGAGATCCTCGGCGGCGCGCTCTCCGGTGGCCGCACCACCCACGACGCCACGCTGAAAGCCGACAGCGACGCCATCTTCAACTGCATGACGACCCTGATCCTCGATCCTCAGGCCTTCGACGCCCCGCAAATGCAGGCCGAGGCCGAAGCGTTTATCGGCTGGGTGAAGGCGTCGCCGCCGAGCGGCGAACAACCGATCGCGGTGCCGGGAGAATGGGAAGAGGCCAACCGCGCGGCGCGGCTGGAGCAGGGCATACCGATAGACGCCAATACCTGGCGGCAGATTTGCGCGGCGGCGGAGCAGGCGGGCATGGCGAATGAAGCGCTGGCCGGTTTTCGCGCGCAGGCGCGGCAGGCATAAAAAAAGCCACCCGATAGGGTGGCTTGTTCGCGTACTCGCAATCAGTCGTTAAAGTACCAATAGCCGCTGTTGACCAGCGCGGTCAGCAGCGCCAGGAATGACGGATCGTCTACCGCGTCGCCGAGCAGGGCGGCGTCGACGCTGAAGTGCTGGCACAGGGCGTCTGCGGCCTGCAGCTGGTCGGTGTCGATCAGTTCGCCGTTGACGAAGCAGCGATCGCCGACGCGCAGCACGCGCAACCCGCCCAGGCGCTGCAGCGCTTCACCCTGTTGCAGCAGTTCGTAGATTTCCCCGGCCTGATACGGCGGCTCCGGCGGCGCCAGATCCAGCTCGTGGCGCGATTGGGAGATAAACTCGCCGAACCAGTGCTGGAAGTGTTCCGGCTGTTGCACCAGATCCAGCATCATCTGCCGTAAGGCGTCCACTTCCTGCGGCAGGATCTCCGCCGGGTGTTCGCGCAGTTTAACGTCCGGATCGCCGTAGCGTTTGCTGCCCAGCTCGCGCGCCAGCACGTAATCGGCGAAGCCGCTCACCAGCTCGCGGCCGTTCGGCGCGCGGAAGCCCACCGAGTAGTTGAGCGCGTTTTCCAGCGCGTAGCCTTCATGCGGGAAGCCCGGCGGAATGTAGAGAATGTCGCCCGGCTCCATCTCTTCGTCGATGATGGCGTCGAACGGCTCTACCTGCAGCAGATCCGGATGCGGGCAGTGTTGTTTCAGCGGCGTTTTTTCCCCGACTCGCCAGCGGCGGCGGCCAGTGCCCTGAATGATGAACACGTCGTACTGATCGAGGTGCGGGCCGACGCCGCCGCCCGGCACCGAGAAGGAGATCATCAGGTCATCCATCCGCCAGTCCGGCAGTTGGCGGAACGGGCGCATCAGCGCTGCGGAAGGCTCATGCCAGTGGTCCACCGCCTGCACCAGCAGCGACCAGTTGTTTTCGCTCAGGTGATCGAAGCTCTCGAAGGGGCCGTGCGCGACCTGCCAACGGCCGTCCTGGTGGCTGACCAGGCGGCTGTCCACTTCGTTTTCCATCGCCAGCCCGGCCAGCTCATCCGGGGAGATCGGATCGATAAAGTTTTTGAAGCCGCGCTTCAGAATCACCGGACGTTTTTGCCAATAACGTTGCAAAAAATCGTTCCAGTCCAGGTCTAATTGATAATCCATGTTCTATTCCAGGATAGAGGAGTGAGCCTGAGTGCGATTATAACGGAAGTTTGGCCCCGTGGATCGGGGCCGCAGAGGCATAATTTACTCGTTGTGGTGGGTGTCGTGCTGGCGGGCGAAGGTCACCTGCATGCGCGCGCCGCCGAGCGGGCTGTCGCTGATGACGATTTCGCCGTCGTATTGCTCGATGATCTCCGCCGCCACCGACAGGCCAAGGCCCTGACCGGGACGCAGGGTATCCACCCGCTGGCCGCGCTGGAAGATCAGCTGGCGCTTGCTTTCCGGGATGCCCGGGCCGTCGTCGTCGATGACGAGGATGAGGTTTTTCTCGGAGTGCAGCGAGGTGATTTCCACGAACTCGAGGCAGTATTTGCAGGCGTTTTCCAACACGTTGCCCATCACTTCCATAAAGTCGTTCTTCTCGCCCATAAAGGTCACTTCCGGCGAGATGTCCAGCGTGATCACCACCCCTTTGCGCTGATAAACCTTGTTCAGCGCCACCACCAGGCTGTCGAGCAGCGCCGGCACCGAGTGGATCTCGCGCGTCAGCACCGTCTGGCCGGAGTTGATGCTGGCCCGATGCAGGTAGTAACCGATCTGCTGAGAGATGCGCCCGATCTGATCCAGCATGATCGGCTCGGCTTCTTCGATGGTGGTCTGCTTGCCGCTGCGCAGCGAGCGCAGGGTGCTTTGCAGCACCGCCAGCGGCGTTTTCAGGCTGTGGGTCAGATCCGACAGGGTGGTGCGGTATTTGGTGTAGCGCTGGCGTTCGTTGCGCACCAGAATGTTCAAATTGCGCACCAGGCCGCGCAGTTCGCTGGGCGGGTTCTCATCCAACTGATCGCGTTCGCCGTTCTCCAGCTCGCCCACCTGATTGACCAGCGCCTTGATCGGCCGCAGGCTCCAGTAGGCCGCCAGCCACAGCAGCGGCACCACCAGCAGCAGGTTGGCCAGCAGCACGTAGCTGAACCACTCCCACACTACGTCTGAGCGCTGCAGCTCCTGCGGAATGCTGTCGACCACCACGATGGTCAACGCCGGCAGCCGCGCCGTGGCGGCATAGGTATTGACCGCCACCGAGTGCGTCAGCGCGTTCTGATCGGTATCGTCATAATTCTTCAGCTGATCCTGCGCTTTGGGGTTGTCCCCCAGCACTTCGCTACTGATGCGGGTATCGGTGTCAATTTCGTAGAAGCCGGACTCCTCCAGCCATTCCTTGTTGATCAGCTTCTCCAGCTCCGGCACCTTGCGCTGGCTCCACAGCAGGTTGCCTTTATCGTCGTAGATAAACACCAGCGTGGGAAAATTGAGATCGATATCGGGAGGAATGGCGATGGTGAGCTTGTTGTCTTTCCACTGCGCCAGGCTGAAGAACAGGTTACTTTCGCCGCGCAGCAGGCGGAAGGCGGTCTTGTCGAAGCTGACGATGTAGCCGACGACCGCCACCAAACCGTAAGAGAGCGACAGCGCCAGGATCACCCCGGCGGTCGCCATCAGGAAGCGGGCGCGCAGCGAAAACGGTTTTTTATTCTTGTTGAACATCATGTTCACTTCGCGTCAAAACGATAGCCCTGGCCACGTACCGTGGTGATCACTTCATGCGGGTATTCCGCCTGCACCTTCTTGCGCAAGCGGCCCATCAGCACGTCGATGGTGTGGCTTTCGCGCAGTTCGGCGTCCGGGTAAAGCTGCAGCATCAACGAATCCTTGCTCACCACCTTGCCGGCGTTGCGGATCAGGGTCTCGATGATGGTGTATTCAAAGGCGGTCAACTTGATCTGTTGATCGTTGACGCTCAGTTCGCGGCGCGACAGATCGATCTGGAACGGCGGCAGCACGATCACCTGCGATGCCAGGCCGCTGTTGCGGCGCATCAGCGCCTGCATGCGGGCGATCACTTCTTCCAGGTGGAACGGCTTGGTGACATAGTCGTCGGCGCCGGCTTCCAGCACCGCCACTTTGTCCTGCCAGCTTTCGCGGGCGGTCAGCACCAGGATCGGCAGCTTGGTCTGGTGCGCGCGCCAACGGCGGATCAGGCTCAGGCCGTCTTCGCCCGGCAGGCCGAGATCGACGATGGCGATATCCGGCGCATGCTCCTGCAGGAAATAATCGGCTTCCTTGGCGTCTTCAGCCGCATCGACCTGATGGCCCATCTCGCGCATCTGAACGGAAAGGTGGTGGCGCAGCAAACCATTATCTTCAACAACCAGTACTCGCATGGCGAACTCCTGTGACTGTGCGGGTGAATGTCCTGTCACCCACGCGATAAAAGGGAACACGCTCTGCGGCGTGTCAGGGGATAACGCGGCCACCTGAACCATTTTGGCAAAAAATGCTGAGGTTATGGTAGGTATAACCCGCCCGGCCCGCAAGAGAGCCGAAGCAATGTATTAAAATAAGCGTTATCAATTTGTTCGCCGACATTATCGACAAGTTCTGATAAACGTCGGATAAACAGCGGCGGGGCAACGTTAAACGCAACTTAAACGCGTCGGGCATTGCCGCGAAAGGAAAGTGTGAACCGGAGCGCTTGATAAGCTTTAAAGGTACTAATAAGGTATTATTGAGGTATCGGCATATTTTCTCAGGAGCGATGGATGAAGCAATTAACCCAGGCAGAACGTATAGCGGGCGCATTTTACGGACAGATGCTGGGCGACGCGCTCGGCATGCCTTCCGAGCTGTGGCCGCGCGAGCGGGTTAAGCGCCACTTCGGCTGGATAGACGGCTTCCTCGATGGGCCGGCGGAGAACTCGGCCGCCTGTTACTTCAAGGCCGGGCAATATACCGACGATACCTCGATGGCGTTGGCGCTGGCCGATGCGCTGCTGGAAGCGGAAGGCGAGGTGGTGCCAGAACTGATCGCCCGCAACGTGATCCGCTGGGTGGACAGTTTTGACGCCTTCAACAAGAACATTCTCGGCCCCAGTTCCAAACTGGCGTTGAGCGAGCAGAAAGCGGGCACGCCGATCGCCGCGTTGGAAAACAACGGCATTACCAACGGCGCGGCGATGCGCATTTCGCCTTTGGGCTGCGTGCTGCCGTCTGCGCCGCTGGAGGGGTTCTGTCAGCAGGTGTGGCTGGCCTCCAGCCCGACGCACAAATCCGACATCGCCGTCGCCGGTGCCGTGGCGATCGCCTGGGCGGTTTCGCGTGCGGTGGAGGGGGCGGACTGGGCCTCGATTCGCCTGGCGTTGCCGGGCGTGGCGGAGTATGCCCAGTGCCGTCAGGTGACGACGTTCAGCCCTTCGCTGGCGGCGCGCATCGAGTTGGCGTTTCAGGTGGTGGATGAGGCGGCCGATCCCGAACAGGCATCCGAGCGGATATATCAACTGATTGGCGCCGGGGTGAGCACCATCGAGTCGGTGCCGGCGGCGTTGGCGATGGTGCAGCTGGCGCAAACCGATCCTACCCGTTGCGCCGTGCTGTGCGCCAACCTGGGGGGCGATACCGACACCATCGGCGCGATGGCCACCGCTGTCTGCGGCGCGCTGCACGGCGCCGAAGCGATGGATCCTGCGCTGCTGGCGCAGTTGCAGCGGGTGAATCCACTGGACGTCGAGGCGTATGCCCAGGCGTTCGTGCGTTTTCGCCGCCGTCGGCAGGGCGAGGCGTAACGGATCAGCTTTCGCTGGTAAATTCGTACATGTCGCTGCGGCAGAAGCTTTCGCTGTATTCGATAGGCTTCTTGCGGTGGTCGAACAGCGTCTGGCGCACGATCAGCAGCGGCATCGGTTCTGATAATTGCAGCGCCCGGCGGATGTCGTCATCGGCCATGGCCGCGCTGACCTGGCTGCGCAGCGATCCCATCTCCACGTTATTTCGGCGGAAGTAGTCATAGAGCGAGATGCCAATCTCGTCGACGTTGGTAATCGCCGCCGCCACCACGTAGGACACCGCCACCGACATCGGCTGCCGATCGAGAAAGTGAATGCGTTTGAGTTGATAGATCGGCGTTCCGGTCGCCAGCTGGAGCTTTTCCGCCAGTTCGGCGCTGGCCGGCACCCGTTCGCGGCTGAGCCATTGCGTGTCCGGCCGGCGCCCTTGTTGCATCACCTCGCGCGAGAACCCTTTGACGTCCGCTAATGAATAGCGCAGCTTCGGCGCGGGCCGTTGCGCCTGGATGAAAGTGCCGTAACCGCGTGAACGGCCGATGATGCCGTCTTGCTCGAGACAGGCCAGCGCTTTGCGCACCGTGATGCGCGAGATGCCGAGCCGTTCGGTAAACAGACGCTCGCTGGGCAGGAAATCCCCCGCGTTCAGCAATCCTTGCTCGATGGCCTGGCGCACCGAGGCGTTAAAGCGCAGATACAGCGGCATCGCGCCCGCGCTGGCCAGATCCTGCAGCAGTTTTTCCAGCAGACGCTGGTTGGTCTCCTTGCTCATAGCCGACGGAAATCCTGTAGCCTCAATGCAATGGCTTATTTAAGGGGATTTCGCCGGGCAGCGCAACTGCCGCCGCCGAGGGGATGAAATAAGGTAGAGTAGTGTGCAATCGCCCCGAGTTTGGAGAAACAGACAGCCCATGAGTGACCACCCATCCTGCGCGGACGACGCGGCAATCCTGGCGGCCTTCACCCAGCAGCGTCAGCAGGGGTTGACCCGACGTTCGGCGCTGCATCAGGCCCTGTTGCGGCTCATCACCGCCGGGGAACTGCCGTGGCGGGCGAAGCTGCCGCCAAGCCGCGCATTGGCGCCCCGGCTGGGAGTGGCGCGCGATACGGTGGAGCAGACCTACGCGCGGCTGGAGGCGGAGGGATACATCAGCCGGGCGGTGGGGCGAGGCAGCTATGTTCGCTATCGCTGCGATACGTTGCTCGGCCGTGAACTGCTGGCGACGCAGGCGGGCCAGGAGGCGCGGCTGGCGGAACGCGAGCTAAGCGATCGCGGCCGGGCGTTGCTGGCGGTCAGCCATACGCCGCACACCAGCCGTCAGGCGTCGCTGACGCCCTCGCTGGCGGATCTGCGGGCGTTTCCCATCGATTCGTGGCTGCAGTGGGAAAAGCAGGCGCTGCGGCGGCACGGCGAGCGGCTGTTGGGGTATGCCGATCCGCAGGGCTTGCCGGAGCTGCGTGCGGAGATCGCGCACTATTTGCAGCGGGAGCGGGGCGTCAAGGCGACGGCGGAGCAGGTGATCGTGGTCACCAGCTCTCAGCAGGCGCTGGCGCTGTGCACGCAGGTGCTGTTCGATCCCGGCGATGCGGTATTCGTCGAAGAGCCGGGTTACCAGGGGGCGAAAAAACTGGTGCAGTCGGCGGGGCTGCAGGCGCGGCCGATCGGCATTGATGAGCAAGGGCTGGACGTCGGGCAACTGATGCAGGCTTCGGGGGGCGGGCGGGGCGTTTACATCACGCCGTCCCATCATTACCCGCTGGGATACTCGCTGAGCCTCGAGCGGCGCCTGGCGCTGTTGCAGTGGGCCCAGAGCCGGCGGGCCTGGATCATCGAAGACGATTACGACGCCGAGTTCAACTACGATCGACAAACCAAGGCGGCGCTGCAGGGGCTGGACAGCGGCGGGCGCACGCTGTACATCGGCACCTTCAGCAAGACGCTGTTTCCGGGGTTGCGCATCGGTTTCATGATCGCGCCGCCGCAGCTGGTGCGGCCATTGGTCGCCGCCAGGCAGTTTCAGGACGGCTACACGTCGGCACTGGCGCAGATGACGCTGTTCCACTGCCTGCACGAGGGCGGCTACGCCGAGCATCTGCGCAATATGCGTACGCTGTACAAGGCGAGGCTGGACGTCCTGTACGACGCGGTGCATCGCCATCTCGCGCCCTGGACGCGCCCGGCCTTGCCGCAGGGTGGCCTGCAGCTGGTTTGCCCGCTGGCGGATGCGGCGACGGAGCGGCGGCTGGTGACGGCGGCGGCCGAGCGGGGAATACGATTGTACGGCCTGGCGGATTTCTACACCGGCGCGCCGCAGCGCGGGGCGCTGGTGCTCGGTTTCTCGGCCTATGCGCCGGACGAGATCGTGCGCTTTATCGCCACGCTGGCGCAGGTGTTCAACGCGCTGCCGCGGGAAAACGGCGGTTAAAATTGGTCTGCTCGGCGTTTTGAATTGGTCCGTATTACACCGTCGCTGCGCGGTGTATCCTGCCGCTATTCGGTTATTTCCCTAATGGAAATAATATCTTAACCCCGTGAGGCGCTATGAACCCATCAAATCGTGAAGTGACTATCCGCAGAATCAATGGCGACGACAGAGCGCAATGGCTGGCGTTGTGGCAGGGCTATCTCGACTTCTACCGCGCCGACGTGGCGCCGCAGGTGACCGATCGCACCTTCGAACGGTTGGGGCAGGATGAACAGGTGTACGGGCTGGTGGCGGAGGATGCCGACGGCCGGCTGCTGGGGCTGATGAACCTGGTATTCCATCCGTCCACCTGGAGCGCGGTGGGCTATTGTTATATCGAAGATCTCTTTGTGTCGCCGCAGGCGCGCGGCCATAAAGTGTCGGAAAAACTGTTCGAACAGGCGTATCGGCTGGCGGAGGCGCGCGGCAGCGATCGGGTCTATTGGATGACTCAGGAGTACAACGCGCCGGCGCGTTCGCTGTACGACAAAATCGGCAGAAGAAGTTCGTTTATCGTTTATACCCGTTAACCGCAGGAGGCGCGTATGGCAATGAATCGTTATGGTCAGCCGATTGGCGAACCGATGCCGGATTGGCAGCCGGCTCGCCGCCCGGGCGGCGCAACGCTCGGCGGGCGTTTCTGTTCACTGGCGCCGCTCGAGCCGCAGCGGGATTACGCCGCGCTGTACGATGCTTTCCAGCTGGCGCCGGACGGCCGCGACTGGACCTATCTGTCTATCGAACGGCCCGATACGCCGGCGGCGATGCTGCAGCATCTGGAGACGCTGCAGGCCAACCCGACGCTGGTCAACCTGACGGTGTTCGACGCCGCCAGCGACGCGCCGGTGGGGACGGTGGCGCTGATGCGCATCGACGAGGCCAACGGCGTGCTGGAGATCGGCCACGTCAGCTGGTCGCCGTTGATGAAACAGCGCTCCAGCGCCACCGAAGCCATCGCGCTGCTGCTGCGCTACGCCTTTGATACGCTGGGCTACCGCCGCTGCGAATGGAAGTGCGACAGCCACAACGCGCCGTCGCGCCAGGCCGCGCTGCGCTTTGGTTTCCGTTACGAGGGCAACTTCCGCTTTGCGGTGATCGTCAAGGGGCGCAGCCGGGATACCGACTGGTTCGCCATCACCGCTGACCGTTGGCCGACGGTGCGGCAGGCGCTGGCGCGTTGGCTGAGTGCCGAGAACTTCGATGCGCAGGGGCGGCAGATAGCCCGGCTGCAGGTGTTGCGCGGCGAATAATAAGCAACAAGGCGGCCCGCGGGCCGCCTTGTCGTTGTGGGTCTAACGCGCTTACTTCAGCTCGTCGACCAGGGTGGTGGCGCGGCCGATGTAGTTGGCCGGGGTCATCGCCTTCAGACGGGTTTTCTCTTCTTCCGGCAGCGCCAGACCGTCGATGAACGCCTGCATGCCGGCGGCGTCCACGCGCTTGCCGCGGGTCAGCTCTTTCAGCTTCTCGTAAGGCTTCTCGATGCCGTAACGGCGCATCACGGTCTGGATCGGTTCGGCCAGCACTTCCCAGTTGTGATCCAGTTCGTCCAGCAGGTGCGCCTGGTTCACTTCCAGCTTGCTGATGCCCTTCAGGGTGGCCTGATAGGCGATCAGCGCATAGCCCAGGCCCACGCCCAGGTTACGCAGCACGGTGGAGTCGGTCAGGTCGCGCTGCCAGCGGGACACCGGCAGTTTGCCCGCCAGGTGGCCCAGCACGGCGTTGGCCAGGCCCAGGTTGCCTTCGGAGTTTTCGAAGTCGATCGGGTTGACCTTGTGCGGCATGGTGGAGGAGCCGATTTCCCCGGCGATGGTCTTCTGCTTGAAGTGGTTCAGGGCGATGTAGCCCCAGATGTCGCGGTCGAAGTCGATCAGAATGGTGTTGAAACGCGCTACGCAGTCGAACAGCTCGGCGATGTAGTCGTGTGGTTCGATCTGGGTGGTGTACGGGTTCCAGGTGATGCCGAGCGAGGTCACGAACGCTTCGCTGAACTGATGCCAGTCCACTTCCGGGTAGGCGACGATGTGGGCGTTGTAGTTGCCGACCGCGCCGTTGATTTTACCCATGATCTCCACACGCTCCAGCTGGCGGTACTGGCGCTCCATGCGGTAAGCCACGTTGGCGAACTCTTTGCCGACGGTCGACGGCGTAGCCGGCTGGCCGTGGGTGCGCGACAGCAGCGGGATATCGCGGTATTCCAGCGCCAGCCCTTTCAGCGCATCGATGATTTTACGCCAGTAAGGCAGCACCACGTCCTGACGAGCGCTTTGCAGCATCAGCGCGTGCGACAGGTTGTTAATGTCTTCGGAGGTGCAGGCGAAGTGGATGAACTCGGACACCGCGTGCAGCGCAGGCACCGCCGCCACTTTTTCCTTCAGGAAATACTCGACCGCTTTCACGTCGTGGTTGGTGGTGCGCTCGATGGTTTTGATGCGCTGAGCGTCTTCTTCGTTGAATTCAGCGACGATTTTGTCGAGGAAAGCGTTTGCGTCGGCGTCAAAAGCGGGAACTTCCTTGATTTCTGCGCAGGCGGCCAGTTTTTGCAGCCAACGTACTTCAACCTGTACGCGGAATTTCAGCAGACCGTATTCGCTGAAAATGGGGCGCAGTGCGCTGACTTTATCACCGTAGCGTCCATCAACGGGGGAAACGGCGGTCAGTGAGGATAATTCCATCGGTAGCAACTCCTGGGATCGATTAACAATGAGCAACGATATTTTGCGCCTGCTTGAACAGACGATTACGGGAAAACATTAACTGCAGGCGGCTGCCGCCGACCTGTTGCCACAGCACGGCGGCGCGAATGCCGGCCAGCAGCGTGGCGCGAACTTTGGCCTGCACCTGCGGGTTCTGCAAGATCGCCGGTGAGCCGGTCACCTGGATGCGCGGCCCGAGCGGGCTGACCACGTCGACATAAATGCCGGCCAGCGCGCTGATGATGGTGTCCGACTCAAGATCGAAGTGCGCCAGCTGGCGCTCGAGTTGGCCGAGGCGTTCGCCGAGCGTGTTCATTGCCTGTTTGTTGGCGTTGAGCTTGCGCTCCAGCACCATCAGGCTGATGGTGTAGCGGGTCAGTTCCGCGCCCGGCCCTTTGTTGTTGGCGTTAAGCACGCCCATCAGGGTTTCGAGGCCGACCATCAAATTGCGCTCCTCGCCGCCGAACACCGCCAGCGTAGAGGGTGGGTCCATCTGCAGCAGGCTTTTCAGCGAGGTGTGAAACGCTTCGCGGTCGCATTGCCCTTCATGGGCCAATTGCTGAACCAAACGCGCCGACTGGCTGATACCCGCCATGGCCAGCGTGATGTCATAATAATTCTTCGCCACGATGACTCCTGTAAACGCGGTGAACGGTACATGGCTTACTGTATAAGGTTGTGCGTATCGCCAGGGTAACGGCGGCGGCCGCGAACGGTAACGATCGGGCGTGGCTGTAACAACGATGACAACGAATGCCGCGGATCATGCCATAAAATTGAGGGTAAACCCAGCGTCTAATACGCCTGTGGCGAGGCGGATGCGCCGTGCGGCGCAGAACTGCGCAAATAGACGGCGAAAATCGCCGGTGGCGCGGCACGAACTTATTGTTGCGGCGGCAAATAAAGTGCGGCGGCTGCATCTATACTGCCAACGTGACCCCTCAAATAAAGACCTTTATATGCACGTAAAAAACAAGCAGCCGCTGCCGGCGGTGACGCTGGCGGCCATCGGCGTGGTGTACGGTGATATCGGCACCAGCCCGCTGTATACCCTGCGCGAATGCCTGACGGCGGAAGAAGGGATCACCCTGACGCCGACGTCGATCTACGGCTTTCTGTCATTGATTTTCTGGCTGTTGACGCTGGTGGTGTCGATCAAATACGTCTGCTTCGTGATGCGTGCCGACAACGACGGTGAAGGGGGAATTCTGACGCTGATGTCGCTGGCGATCCGCAAGCTGGATGCGCGCTGGGTGCCGGCGGCGGTGCTGGTCGGGCTGGTGGGCGGCAGCTTCTTTTATGGCGATGGGGTGATTACCCCGGCCATTTCGGTGCTCTCGGCTATCGAAGGCCTGCAGATTATTGCCCCCGAGCTGGACAGCTTTATCGTGCCGCTGTCGCTGCTGGTGTTGACCGCGCTGTTCGCGATCCAGAAACACGGCACCGGCAGCGTCGGCAAACTGTTCGCCCCGGCGATGGTCATCTGGTTCCTGACGCTGGCGCTGCTCGGCATCGGCGGCATTTTGCATCACCCCGGCGTGCTGCGGGCGCTGAACCCTTACTGGGCGGTGAATTTCTTCCTCGAGTACAAGGCAGTGTCGTTCTTCGCGCTGGGCATGGTGGTGCTGTCGGTCACCGGCGCCGAAGCGCTGTACGCCGACATGGGCCACTTCGGCAAAAAACCGATCCGCCTGGCGTGGTTTACGCTGGTGGCGCCGGCGCTGGTGCTGAACTACTTCGGCCAGGGGGCGCTGTTGTTGGCCAACCCGGCGGCGATCAATAACCCGTTCTTCCTGCTGGCGCCCACCTGGGCGCTGATCCCGCTGCTGGTGATCGCCACGTTGGCGACGGTGATCGCCTCGCAGGCGGTGATCTCCGGCGTCTTCTCCCTGACGCGCCAGGCGGTGCGGCTGGGCTACCTGCCGCCGATGCGCATCATCTATACCTCCGATCAGGAGTCCGGGCAGATCTACATTCCGGTGGTGAACTGGCTGCTGTTCGCGGCGGTGTTGATCGTGATTATCAGTTTTAAACACTCCAGCAACCTGGCCTCGGCTTACGGCATCGTGGTGACCGGCACCATGCTGCTGTCGTCGATTTTGCTGAGCATCGTGGCGGTGAAAAACTGGGGCTGGCCGCGCTATCTGGGTGGGCTGATGCTGCTTGCCATGCTGTGCATCGACGTGCCGCTGTTCGGCGCCAACCTGATCAAACTGGCGACCGGCGGCTGGCTGCCGGTGGCGCTGGGGTTGATCATTCTGCTGATCATGCTGACCTGGAAGACCGAGCGCTCGCGCCTGATCCGCCGGCTGCGCGACAACCAGGAAGGGCTGACCGCGCTGATCGAGTCGCTGGAGAAGGCGCCGCCGAAGCGGGTGCCGGGCACCGCGGTGTTTATGGAGCGCACGCCGCATGCGGTGCCGCTGGTGCTGCTGCATAACCTGAAGCACAACAAGGTGTTGCATGA
Source organism: Serratia ureilytica (assembly GCF_017309605.1). Classification (NCBI taxonomy): domain Bacteria; kingdom Pseudomonadati; phylum Pseudomonadota; class Gammaproteobacteria; order Enterobacterales; family Yersiniaceae; genus Serratia; species Serratia ureilytica. The sequence continues at coordinate 2,943,862 of NZ_CP071320.1, read as the reverse complement.
GCGCGTGGTGCTGCTGACTATCGTGACTACCGACATGCCGTATGTGCACAACGTGCAGCGGGTGGCGATCGAACAGCTGTCGACGAGCTTTTGGCGGGTGGTGGCGAGCTACGGCTGGCGCGAAACACCCAACGTGACGGATATCCTTTATCGCTGCGGCCTGGAGGGGATGAGTTTCACCATGAACGAGACCTCGTTCTTCATGTCGCGCGATACGCTGGTATTGGGCAAGCGCCCCTGGTATCTGCGCGTACGCGGCAAGGTGTTCCAGCTGTTGCAGCGCAACGCGCTGCGGGCGCCGGATCTGTTCGAAATCCCGCCAAACCGGGTGATCGAACTGGGGGCGCAGGTGGAATTCTGAATAAAAAAAACGCTGCGGTAAACGCAGCGTTTTTCTTGGGCGGCAGGCGAACTACGCCAGGCGCTGTTCGATGATGCCGCCGCCGAGGCAGATTTCGCCCTGGTAGAACACCGCCGACTGGCCGGGGGTGACGGCAGAGACCGGCTCGTCGAAACGCACTTCGATGCGTTCGTCGTCGAGCGGGGTCACGGTGCAAGGGATGTCCTGCTGGCGATAGCGGGTCTTCACCGTACAGCGGAACGGGCCGGTCAGCGGCAGGCGATCAACCCAGTGCAGCTGCTGCGCGATAAGGCCGACTGACATCAGGCGCGGGTGATCGTGCCCTTGCGCGACCACCAGCACGTTATTGGCCACGTCTTTATCCACCACGTACCACGGATCTTCGCTGCTGTCTTTCAGGCCGCCGATGCCTAACCCTTTGCGCTGGCCCAGGGTGTGATACATCAGGCCCTGGTGTTCACCGACGGTCTGGCCGTCGACGCTGACGATCGGGCCCGGCTGCGCCGGCAGGTAGCGGCCGAGGAAGTCGCGGAATTTGCGCTCGCCGATAAAGCAGATGCCGGTGGAGTCTTTCTTCTTGGCGGTGACCAGCTCCAGTTGCTCGGCGATGCGGCGCACCTCCGGCTTCTCCAGTTCCCCAACCGGGAACAGGCTTTGCGCCACCTGCTCGTGGCTCAGGGTATAGAGGAAGTAGCTCTGATCTTTGTTGCCGTCGACGCCGCGCAGCAGGCGGCTTTTGCCGTCCACGTCCTGGCGGCGCACGTAATGGCCGGTGGCGATGAAATCGGCCCCCAGGTCTTCGGCGGCGAACTCCAGGAAGGCTTTGAATTTGATTTCTTTATTGCACAGGATGTCCGGGTTCGGCGTGCGGCCGGCCTTGTATTCTTCCAGGAACAGCTCAAACACGTTGTCCCAGTATTCCGCCGCAAAGTTCACCGTGTGCAGTTCGATGCCCAGCTTGTCGCAGACCGCTTGCGCGTCGGCCAGATCGGTCGCGGCGGAGCAGTACTCTTCGTCGTCGTCTTCTTCCCAGTTTTTCATGAACAGCCCAGCGACCTGATAGCCCTGTTGCTGTAACAGATAGGCGGTAACGGAAGAGTCGACGCCGCCGGACATACCGACGATTACTTTTTTCTGGCTGTTGTCTGACATGGGGATCTCACGAACTTGAACACGAACCGTGCTGATAAAAACAAGCGCAGGATTTTACCACGTTGCCCGCGCCGGCGCACTGTTCATCTTGTGCTGCCCGGCGCCCTCAATGCGGCCAGGCGAAGCTGCCGACCAGCGACAGCGGGTAGCGCTCCGGCTGCTGGTAGCTGCGAATGCTCTCGGCCACCAGCGCGGAACGCAGGTTGGGCGCCTGCAAAATCTCGTCGGCGCTCAACCACAGGCAGCGATCGATGTCGCTGTCGTGCGGCTCGGTCGGCAGCGGCTGTTCCAGCTCGATGACGAAGCAAAAACGCAGGAACGGCGTGCGATCCGGCGCAATCCATTGGTGCAGACGTAAAAACGCCTGCGGGGTGGCGCGGATGCCGGTCTCTTCCCACAGCTCGCGCTCGGCGGCCTGCACCAGCGTCTCGTCGGCCTCCAGGTGGCCGGCCGGCTGATTCCACAGCGCTTTGCCGTTGATGGTCTCTTCGACAATTAAAAATTTGCCGGCGGCGTGCACCACGCAGGCCACGGTGACGTGCGGTTTGAACATGCGGTCTCCTTACAGCGGTTTGTCGATGCGCCGATAGATATCGTCCAGCTCGGCGATGCGGGTGCGGTAACTTTGCAGCAGGCAGGCGGTATCGCCGCCGCACCGCTGGCGTTTTGCCAGCCAGGCCTGCTGGCTGTCCTGCATCGCGCCGCGCGCGCCCATGGCGAACAGGCCGCGCAGCAATTGGTATTGGGTGGCCATTTGCACATCCAAATCGTTCAGCGTGCGGTTGGCGCAGATGGCTTGCTCATCGCGGCTTGCCGCCTTGGCGCAGTCGAAGCTGGCGGCCTGGGCGGCAAACGGGGCCGCCAGAGCGGCGAGCAGCAGCGCGATCGGCGTGGATTTCATGGCGCCTCCATCAGTTATCGGTCTACAGAGAATCGATGCTTTTCCATTCACCAGGCTGCAGTGAGCCCAGCGAAAGATTACCCATACTGTAGCGAATCAGGCGCAGGGTAGGGAACCCGATATGCGCCGTCATGCGACGCACCTGGCGGTTTCGCCCTTCGAACAGGGTGATTTTCAGCCAACTGGTGGGGATGGATTTACGCTCGCGGATCGGCGGGTTGCGCGGCCATAGCCACTGAGGCTCGGCCACCAACTCAACACCGGCGGGTAGCGTCGGGCCGTCTTTCAGCGTAACGCCGCAGCGCAATGGCGCCAAATCGCTCTCCTGCGGCGCGCCCTCGACCTGCACATAGTAGATTTTGCCGGTGCGCTTGCCCGGCTGGGTGAGCTGCGCCTGAAGCTGGCCGTCGTTGGTCAGCACCAGCAGCCCTTCGCTGTCGCGATCCAGGCGCCCGGCGGCGTAAACGTCGGGGAAGGGGATGTACTCTTTCAGCGTGGTGCGGCCGGCTTCATCGGTGAACTGCGGCAGCACGTCGAAGGGCTTGTTGAATAACACAATTCGACGCGGCCCCTTCGGCGCGGCGGGTTTGGCGGCATTCGGCTTGCTGAATCGTTTAACGTTGTGATTTCTAACAGAGAATTTTTTCATAACAGTTGAGATTACGGATGATAAGCGCATTATAACCGAATCCGTTTCGGATTGGCGCGGACCGAATATTCAAGTAGTATCTACACGCATCTTACAAAGCATTAACAAAATTGCGCTTGAAGGAGAGGTTGATGGAAAGCAAAGTAGTTGTTCCGGCAGAAGGTAAAAAAATCACGGTTGACGCCCAGGGTAAACTGGTTGTTCCTCATAACCCGATCATCCCGTTCATCGAAGGCGACGGCATCGGCGTTGACGTGACTCCTGCCATGATCCACGTGGTTGATGCGGCCGTTAAAAAGGCTTACCACGGCGAACGTAAAATCTCCTGGATGGAAATCTACACCGGCGAAAAATCTACCCACGTTTACGGTAAAGACGTGTGGCTGCCGGACGAAACTCTGGACCTGATCCGCGACTACCGCGTCGCCATCAAAGGCCCCCTGACCACCCCGGTCGGCGGTGGCATCCGTTCTCTGAACGTGGCCCTGCGCCAGCAGCTGGACCTGTACGTGTGCCTGCGCCCGGTGCGTTACTACCAGGGCACCCCAAGCCCGGTGAAACAGCCTGAGCTGACCGACATGGTGATCTTCCGCGAAAACGCCGAAGACATCTACGCCGGCATCGAGTGGAAAGCCGGCTCCGCCGAAGCGGACAAAGTGATCAAATTCCTGCGCGACGAAATGGGCGTGAAGAAAATCCGCTTCCCAGAGCAGTGCGGTATCGGCGTGAAGCCATGCTCCGAAGAAGGGACCAAGCGTCTGGTGCGTGCGGCGATCGAATACGCCATCACCAACGACCGTGACTCCGTGACCCTGGTTCACAAAGGCAACATCATGAAGTTCACCGAAGGTGCCTTCAAGGATTGGGGCTATGAGCTGGCGCGCGAAGAGTTCGGCGGCGAGCTGATCGACGGCGGCCCATGGCTGAAGATCAAGAACCCGAACACCGGCAAAGAGATCGTGGTTAAAGACGTGATCGCCGACGCCTTCCTGCAGCAAATCCTGCTGCGCCCGGCGGAATACGACGTGATCGCCTGTATGAACCTGAACGGCGACTACATCTCCGACGCCCTGGCGGCCCAGGTAGGCGGTATCGGCATCGCGCCGGGCGCCAACATCGGTTCCGACTGCGCGCTGTTCGAAGCGACTCACGGCACCGCGCCGAAGTACGCCGGCCAGGACAAAGTGAACCCAGGCTCCATCATCCTGTCCGCAGAGATGATGCTGCGCCACATGGGCTGGTTCGAAGCGGCTGACCTGATTGTTAAAGGCATGGAAGGCGCCATCGCGGCCAAGACCGTGACCTATGACTTCGAACGCCTGATGGAAGGCGCTAAACTGCTGAAATGTTCAGAGTTTGGCGACGCTATCGTTAAACACATGTAAGTGTGTTTGCGTTTGAATGAGAGCGGGAGCCTAAGGGCTCCCGTTTTTTTTATTGTTCCAATTGCATGGGTTATTACGCTGCCGCAATCTGGCGCCGGAGCCAACAGAGCTGGGCTGTTATGCAATTGCGCGAGATTGATTTCAGCACGAACAAGGGGTCGAGTTACCTCATTATTCCCGGACAGACGGCTGATGGAATCGTGGTGAAAACCTCTACATGGCACGCTGTGCGGAGGCTGGATTTGTGCTGATCTCACGAAAGTTGCTGATCGGCGACGTCATCATAATCTCAGTGAGAACGGATGAACTGAACCATGCTGGTGTGTACTCGCTGGTGGCGTGATGCTCCATCACATGTGCGGTCAGCTAAGTAATCGTGTCCCTTACGAGTGATATTGGCAAGAACGAACGATCACGATTTTGCGTTTTAACGGGTGAACTTCTTAACTTCAACTGTTAACATCAAAGGGGATTACTATTCTATAGGAAAAGGATTAAATGAGAGAGTTTGGGTTTTTATTGCTGGCAGTAGGTGTCGTTTGGCTGCTGATAGCTTTTAACATGGACACCTATGTTTTTACTGGCTATGGTGAACGTGTCAATAACATTGGTTTGATCGCATCTAAACAGAATCACTTGCTGATATCATCAGTTATTTCTATTTGCGCCATTTTGATGATCATCTTTGGGAAATCGTCGTCTAAGGCAACCAATGTATATGTAAAATGCCCGTTCTGTGCTGAAGAAATAAATCCTGAAGCAATAAAATGCAAGCATTGCGGTAGTGATGTATCGGTTCAGTTGAAAGTACAGAAAGAAAACAAGTTCTCATTTTATGGATTTGATCATAACTTATTGCTATCAGAAGATGATAGCCCATCACTAAATGACAGTGAAGTGATGGAATTAGCCAATAAAATCAAGTCAATATCAAAGTCAAATCGTGATTCTTATATTTTTGGCGAGCATCAATCAAATATCACATACATTAAATACAAACTCCCTAAAGCTGTTCAAGACGAGTTTGTAAAAAGATTAAAATACTGGCTTGCTAAATAAAAATTATTCCTCAAGAAAGCCGCGCTATGCGCGGTTTTTTTATGGGGTGGGTATGCCTTTTAAGATTCCTGAAATTAAATGCATTTGTCTCTAAGGTATTCTGAAAGCGGGAGCGGGGAGAGTTTACCGTTTATTCTCCGGACGTCCACTTTAAACATTAAAAGCCCTTGCTGCAATTCTACCTGATTTCCAAAAATTTATGCTGGAAAGCTGGGGGGAGGGGAGGGATTATTCTTGGGAGGATCTAGTCTGAAGGAAACCCATGCCGGAATATTCCAGCTTACTCACCACAAGTAAGCTGGAAATTACCAATATGGGTTTATTCAGGAGTTCATCACATGTGTTCTGTCGTTGCAAATACCACCAAGTCTGGACGCCGAAGTATCGATTTCAAATACTTTGCGACAAGGTGGGGAAAGAGCTCTATTGAACAATTTACATCCTCTGCAACATGAAGGTCTGTGAGGTTTTGGAGCTAAATATTCACCAACTCACGAGCATTTGTCCCATCGAAGCTATCGACTTATACGTTGATGGATGTCCTAAAAGGACGCAGTGCAATCCGCCTTTACAGTCGTTTTCTGCACATACGCAAGAAGCTGTGAGGCAACCATTTTTGGGCAAGGGAATACGGTAAGGGTAAACGAGGAAATTATCAGACGATACGTAAAGCATCAGGATGAGAAAGACCAGGAGATCGAGCAGCAGATGGAGTTGTAGCAGGATTAACTCGAATATTGCCCCCTTTTAGGGGGCTTCGTGTAAAGCCACCTCCGCAGGAGGTGGCCTTTGACTGTCTACTGTCCGAATGCAAAGGTATCGGACAAGATCACCGCGCGGCGTTAGCCGATTCACGCACGACCAGCACCGGGCAATTGGCGTGGCGCACTACCGCGGTGGCATTCGAGCCGAGGAGGTAAGTCATTGCAGAAGGGCGGTTGGAACCCATCACAATAATCTCCGCGTTAAGCGCATCGGCGAGTTCCAGGATCTGATCTTTGGGATCGCCGACGGCGACATGCGTGGTCACTCGATCCTCGGGAACGCTGAATTGTTTTGCCGCTTTCGCCAGCCCCTCGGTCGCTATCGCAATGGTTTCATCTTTGGTTTCCACCGCCGCCGTGGCGGCAAAGCCGAAGGCCGCGTAGGTGGCGCGCGACGGGATCACCGCCAGGAAATGGACGTGGGAGTCTTCGAGCCTGGCGAGCGCGTTGACATGCGGGATGACCTGCTGTGTTAATTCCGGCTCGGTAATATCCACGGGAACCAAAATAGTTTTGTACATACTCCCTCCTTATCGTTTTAAAAAACTCCACTTATCGGATTATAGCCGTTCGACGCCGGGAAAGGGGAGATCCGTATGGCAAACCTGGCAACGTTGTCTGCTGAAATGTCAGGCGTTTATCGACGTTATCGTTAAACGCCAATGGGCGCGCTTACTGTTTGAATAGAAAGGGAGCCATCGGCTCCCTTTGTTTTAGCAGGCTCAGATTATCGGAACCTTAATGAGGGATTTCCGACACCTCTTTGACTTCCGTCTTGTTGATTTGCTGTTTGACGCCATTGGCGTCGGTATACCCGATCAACCCGGCAGAAGTCTCTTTCGGTTTGCCGTCACTGATGATCGTTCGGCCATCGTGGGTATGAATAGCGTAGCTGGTGCGTGTGCAGCCTGACAGTGCGGCGATGGCAACCAGGGCGATCGCGGGAAGAACAAGCGCTTTTTTCATTTGTAGCTCCTTTTAGTTATTCAACTCACTCATGTTTGCAATCTGGTCTCGATTGATCTGTTCCGTTTTGCCCGTTTCAGCATTTCGATAGGAGACCAATCCGGTATCTTTATCGATCTGGGGCTTGCCGTCGGTAACAATGGTTTTACCATCCGTCGTTTTGATCGCCTGATTGGAAGCGCAGCCCACCAGGGACATCAATGCTGTTGCCGCCAGCAGCGCGGCAAAGGGGCGTTTGCTTTTCATACCTACCATCCTGGTTACTTAAACAAATTTAATATCAGGAAAGTAAGTATAGGCAGATTTTCCAGATTGCCAGGGTTGAAAGCGCTTCTAATGGGATAAAAAATTAAGAATAACTTAATTTATTGATGGAGTGATTACTCGTTCGGATAACAAGGTTATCGATAGGTCAGGGTTTTCAGCTGTACGCCCCGCCTGGGGAGCTATGGCTTCATGTCATCATCGGCCCACGATTCTCCGCATGCCGATGCTTGATACTCGCAATGTCTCTGGCGGTTTGGCGTTAATTCTGTATAAGTATGCGCCGGGGATCTTGTCGAATACCACGTTGATTTTGGCTGATAGTCATCCATAAGGACAGGGATATGAAAATCACGCATTCAGGCTTTAAAACCGGCGCCGCCACATTATTGGCGGGAATGTTCGCACTGGCGTTAACCGGGTGTGCCAAGAGTACTGCCCTCAGCCAAACCGATCCGGCAAATAAAGAGGTTGACGATCTTTTCGCCAACCTTGGCAACCCAAAGGCGCCGGGAAAAGAGGAATTACATTACCTGTCTCAGGTGCAAGCGGAGATCCAACGCCATTTTAAAGACGCCGAAACCTACTCAGGCAGAAGTTGTACATTAAGCATCAAGCTGGCGCCGGATGGCCTGCTGATCAGCATTCGGGCTGTTCAAGGGGATCCGGAACTTTGCCAGGCCGCGATAAAAGCAATCGTCAATGCACGTTTGCCTAAACCGCCAACGGCCGCGGCTTACGAAGCGGTCAAAAGCAGCGTATTGGAATTTCGTCCGCAGTGAAAATGCAGGGCGGAAACTGCGATGTCAGACAATTAAACCAAAGTCACAGGCCGTATTTTCATGCGGCCTGTGAGTATTGGGTTGTGCAATATTTCGTATAGCGCTTCCTCATGCTAAAGCCCGTTTTTTCGGCATTATTTCACGGCATGTGGCGCCACTCTCTACCGATACATCATCGCGCTTACGCGCTCGCTTCGGTCTTTAAAACCGTTGCTGCGCATCGTTACCACATAGTAGCGATAGTGGTGTTTCTGTGCGTATTCGCGCACCAGATCTTCGGCGAACAGGCCGCTGAAGGTGACGGTGGTGACGAACGTCAGCCCTTTCACTTCGTAGGTGCCGATCTCTTGCGGGGTGCCGATATACGGCGGCGGGAACACGGTTTTGTGGAACTGGCAGCCGGCCAGCAGCAGGGTAAACAGCAGGGCGGCGGAGATTTGCGGTATTCTCATCGGGAAATGCTTTCCTTCCTTGGCGTGTGTTTTGGTAACTCTGTAATAGGATTACAAAATTCGACCGGGATGTAAAAACTATCCCGCCGCGGTTGCCGTTTCGTTGATGCGGTATCGCCGTTATCCATCAGCATGAGGATTAAAACATGTTTGTTCGCCAGGCCACCGACAGCGATGCCTCAGCCCTGATCGCCCTCGACAGCGTCGCCGAATACGAGCCGCAGCGCGCGGCGCAGATCCGCGCCTGGTGCGGGCAGGGCGTCTGTTATCTTGCCGAGGAGCAGGGCATGGCGATGGGATACGGTGTGCTGCACTATCACTTCTTCGGCTGCGGCTTTGTGGAGATGCTGATGGTCGGCGAGCGCTATCGCCGCCGGGGCGTCGGGCAGGCGCTGATTGCGGCGCTTAAGTTGCACTGCCGGCACCCGAAGCTGTTCACCTCCACCAATCATTCCAACCTGCCGATGCAGCGGCTGCTATTGAACGCCGGGTTTGTCGCCAGCGGCCAAATTGACAATCTCGATGACGGCGATCCGGAGCAGGTCTTTTTCATCCCGCTGCGCTAATACAGCCGGACATCCACCGCCTGCTGTTGCAGCCAGGTGCTGACGTAGCCATAAGCGGCATAGAAGGCCAGCAGCGCGAAGATCAGCACGGAAAGCGAGGCCAAAAATTTGACGTCGCCCTGCTTCGAAAGCTGGTAAGCGCAAGAGATAAAGGCCAGCAGGCACAGCAGGGTGAAGGCGATGGCCAGCGTGGCGTAGAGAATAAGCATAACGAAACCCGTTCTTCCTTGTTAGCGCGGCAAGGATACCACAGACAAAAAAGGGGCCCAAACGGGCCCCGGTGCGATACGGCGCGAGAGGTTTACTCCGCCACGTCGGGATGATTCTTGCCTTCTTCGATGAATTCTTCGTCGATCTCTTCGATGTTTTCCTTGCTGTCGCGGCCGGACAGGATGTTCCAGCAGGCGATGAACAGCGCGGCGATCAATGGCCCGATGACGAAGCCGTTAATGCCGTAAATCTCCATGCCACCCAGGGTGGAGATCAGGATCAGGTAGTCCGGCATTTTGGTGTCTTTGCCTACCAGCAGCGGGCGCAGAATGTTGTCCACCAGGCCGATTACGACCACGAAGAACACCACCAGGAAGATGCCTTTCCACAGCATGCCGGTGGCGAAGAAGTAGATCACCGCCGGCACCCAGATGATGGCGGAGCCCACGGCGGGGATGATCGACAGGAACGCCATCAGCGCGCCCCACAGCAAGCTGCCGTCGATGCCGGTAAAGTAAAACGCCAGCCCGCCGAGCGCGCCTTGCACCACGGCGACCACCACCGTGCCCTTGACGGTGGCGCGGGAGACGGCGGCGAACTTCACGAACAGGTGGTGCTTCACGTGCTGTGAGAGCGGCAGCGCTTCGAGCGCCAGGTTCACCAGGTACGGGCCGTCTTTCAGCAGGAAGAATAGCAGGTAGAGCATCACGCCGAAGCCGACGACGAAGTTGAAGGTGCCTTTGCCGATCAGGAACACGCTGCCCGCCAGGTATTGCCCGCCCTTGAGCGCCACCTCGGAAAGTTGTTTTTGGATCTCGGCGGCGCTGTTGAGGTTATGTTCCGCCAGGAAGCGCTGCGCCCAGCCGGGCAGATGACGCATGAAGTCCGCCAGCATGGTCGGCAATTGGCTGTTGTTGGTCTGCAGCTTGGTGTAAATCATGTTGAATTCCATCGCCAGCGATGAGGCGATGATCGCTAACGGCGTGAACACGATCAGGCAGATCAGCGCCACCGTCAGCAGCGACACCACGCCGTTGCGTTCGCCGACGTACTGTTTCAACTTCTTTTTCACCGGATGGAAAATCACCGCCAGAATAACCGCCCACAGCACCGAGGAGTAATAAGGCCCCAGCACGTCGAGAAAGGCGGCGGTAACGATGAACAGGATCAGAATAAAGAATCCCTTGGAAATGCCTTTAGACATCATAGTCGTCCCTCAAAAGATGAATTTTCAGCATAGATGAACTGAATGAAAACAACACTATCATTACCTTTGCTTATCCGGTAGGGGATTTTTAACGGCGTATTCCATAGGGTTACTAAGGGGAAAGGAGGGCGCCGCGCGAGGCTCAGGCGGCGGCGCAAGGAAAGAAAGAACGCTAAATAGTTAACAAAATTTATTGATTGTGTTTCATTTTGTGTGTTGCGCTTGCCGCCTGCGCCAGACTTTCCTAGTGTTGATGAGGGCGGCCGTTCGCCCGATACCACGCAGGAGTATGCAAATGACAGAACACAAACGACTTGCCGTTATCGAAAAGGCATTGCTGATCGCTTTCGCCGGTCTGCTGATTTATCTTGTTGCGACCGGCGCCTTGTCATTGTCGGGCCTGGATCATCACTGGCCTTATCCTTCACGATAAGCACGCGCCCGCACCAGGGAATATTCAGCACCGCTAATAATAAATAGAACCTCCTTTCTCATTATTGCGCCATTACGCCGCATTGCGCGGCTCGCGGCGAAAAATCAGCGCCAAGCCCGCCCCTGACACCGCCGCCGCCAGCACCAGCCACGCCGGCGCCGCCCAACCGGCCGCGGCCACGATGGCGCTCAGCGCGACCGGGCCGATCACCTGGCCGAGGTAGTTCCCCTGCATCACCAACCCCAGACTCAGCGGCAGCAGCGTGGGCTCCGGCGTCGCCGCCGGCGTGGCGGCCAGAATGGTGGCGGGCAGCATGCCGGCGATGGCGCAGAACAGGAAGCACAGCGGGATCAGCAGGCCATTGGGCGTCATCGGCAGGAAAATGCCGATGCCGAAGATGCCGATGACCAGGCTGGTGGCCGCGAGCAGGCTACCGGCCCGCAGACCGCGCGACAGCAAGAACCCGGCGGCGAGGTTGCCGATGATGTTCGCCGCCACCGCCGCTGCGCTGATGCCGCCGGCGACCGCCAGCGTCAGACCGATGCGCTGCATCAGAAAGATCGGTAAAAAGGTCATCACCGAGAAAAACTGCAGGTTGTAAGCGGTGAACATCAGCGCCAGCAACAGCGGCTGGCGCGCCCGCAGCATCGCGCCCAGCGCTTGCCGCAGCGGCAACGGCGGAGCGTGCGCGTCGGCGGCGCGGCGCGGCGTGGTCAGCGGCAGCAGCAGCGCGGCCAGCAGCGTCAGCGCCGCACCGGCCTGCCAGTTCTGTTGCCAGCCCACCAGGTGAGGACCGAAAAACAGCGAAATGGCGATGCCCGCCGGCATGAAGGTGCTCCAGATGCCGAACACCAGGCTGCGCTGCGCCGGGGCGACGATGCGGTTTAGCACCGCTGGCGAGGCGACCACCACGATGACGAAGCCGAGGCCTTCGACAAAGCGGCTGACGATCAAGCCGCTGAAGTCGTGGAGCGTGGCGCCGGTAAAGCTGGCGGCGCTGACGATCAGCAATCCGAGCGCCAGCAGGCGCCGGTCGCCCCAGCGGCGCACCAGCAGCCCGGCGGCGATGCCGCCGAACACTCCGACGAAGGGAAAGGCCGAAATAACCCAGCTTAGCGCCTCGAGCGAACGGCCGAACTCGGTCTGTAGCGCCGGCAGCGCGATGGTGGCCTTGCCCACGTGCAGCGCCGCGGCGATGCCGGCGAACAGCACGTTGATGACGGCTAGCCAGGGCGTGGCGGCAGGGGAAACGCGGTCGATGGCGTCCGGTTTAATCGTGGTCATAACACTCTCCAGTGGCGGTAACGCCATCACTATGTGCTCTTGCAACGGCTGAGGTCGTTCAAATGCTGCGCTATCACGCGGGGAAATTATTCATTTCGAGCTTTATTGATTGCGCGCCTTCGTTGTTTGGTTCGCCAGCGTGCCGCCCGGCGTGGACGCGGGTCCCCCTGCGGCGGTTTACTGTTCCGGCACGCAGCAGGCGTGTTGAATTCATTTTATAAGGAGCAGTGTATGTCAGAGATGATGAACGAGAGTGGGGCGCCGGCCATTGAATGGAGCTATGGCGGCCGGGGTGACGATATCAGCAGCAGCCTGAGTCTCGACACGGTCGAGGAGCAGCCGCAGGGTTTCTTGATGACGGTTGACCGGCCGGTGCAGATCTTTAAAGACGCGCTGTCGCCGATGATGGCCTTTGTCACGCTGCTGCGCCCGCTATACGCCAGGACGAGCGAGGGATTCCAGTATGTGCCGGTTTCCAATCCCTGGACCGACGTGCAGCGCCTGCCGGCCAGCGCAGGCTATCTGGGTGTGCAGGTCAACGCCGGGCTGTTCTTCCACGGTGCCAAACCGACGCACTATAAAGATCGCGATGGCCAGATGAAACCGATCGACGGCGGCACTATCCTGCAGAACATCACCGTGCTGCATCAGGTGGCGCAACCGCTCGGCCCAGGTGAAGGCGCCGTCTGAGCCGGCAGCGTTATCATGGGGGCCGAACGCGGCCCCTTTTCACGCCTTGAAACCGTGTGCAGCTTGGGTAAAACTGGCTGCCTATTCAAGGAGAAGAGTATGTACAGCGACAACGAGAAAAAATTCTACATCATCCTCAACCGCAACCACGAACCGGCCACCCTGTTTAACGCCTCCTGCCATCTGACGGCGGGCATCACCGATCTTATCGAGCAGCGCGAGTTTCACCACTACCCGAGCAGTCTCGACGGCGTCAGCGCCAATATGAGCCACTACCCGATCGTCATCCTGCAGGCCAAGAACAGCAGCCAGCTCAGCAACCTGATCCTCAAATGCAAGGAGGAGGGCGTGCTGTCCAACTTCTTCACCACCACCATGCTGTCGCATTCCGCCGAGCAGCAGATCGCCGACACCGCCAATACCCCCTACGAGCAGTTGGACTTCGTAGCGGTAGCGCTCTACGGCGACACTGAACAGCTTAAGCCGCTCACCAAGAAGTTCTCCGTCTACCGTTAATCGCGAACGGCATCACATCAGGGGCGGCAACGGCTATGATATTTTTCCATCAAATCGTTGATGGAGATGAACATGAGCGGCAAGAAAACCACCATGGCGGCCATCGCCAGAGAGGCGCGGGTCGGCATCGCCACCGTCGATCGGGTGATCAACCAACGCGCGTCGGTGCGGCCCGCCACCCAGCGCCGGGTGATTGAGGCGGCGAAAAAGTTGGGGTTCGCGTTGGAGAAGTCCCACTGCCTGTCGGCGGTGCTGGGCAGGCCGGAGCGCCGCCTGAGAATGGGGTTCATCCTGCTGCGGCGTGAACACTCTTTCTATGCGCAACTGGCTGATGAACTGATGGCGCAAGCGGCGCCGTATCATGAGCCGGGTCAGCCGCCGCAGTTCATCTTCCACTCTCTCAATGCCATCGGCGACACCGCAGCCGCCATTAGCCAATTGAGCCGCCAGGTGGAAGCGATCGGCGTGCTGGCGCTGGATCACCCCCTGATCCACTATGCCGTAGAAGAAGCCACCCAGGCGGGCATCAACGTTTTCGCGCTGCTGTCGGATTTATCGGTGCCCAGCCGCGCCGGCTACATCGGTCTGGATAACCAAAAAGCGGGCCGCACCGCCGGCTGGGCGGTGGATCGTCTGTGCCGGCGTCAGGGCGACGTCGGCGTGATCATCGGCGACAACCGTTTTACTTGCCAGGAAGCCTGCGAGATCGGTTTTCGCTCCTACCTGCGTGAGCAGATGAGCGGCCAGCGAGTGCTGGAACCGGTGCGCAGCCTCGAGGACGCGGAAACGGCGCGCCGGGTCACGCGTGAACTGCTGGCGAACCACCCGGAACTGGCGGCGCTTTACGCGCCGAGCGGCGGTGTGGAGGGCATTATTCAGGCGTTGCGAGAGAGCGGCCGGCAGCGCGACATCACGCTGGTGTGCCACGGCCCGGTGCAGGGCGGTGAAATGGCGCTGCTCGACGGCACGGTGGATCTGCTGCTGTGCCACCGCATTCCCGAATTGGCCGCCACGATCGTCGAGACGTTTCTCGCCGCCGATGAACAACCGGGATTACGCCACATCATTAATCGCTTCGATGTGATCACCAAAGAAAACCTCTGACGGCCGCTGAGTGGTGGTTGCCGAGGTCAGGGCGCAGCCAGGTGCCGCCTGAATTTGATTAAAAACTATCAAATAATTTATCAAAAATAGCGCGATCTCTATCAAAAAATAAAATTTTCATTATTGATGATTTTGGAATTTTTGTTTGATACTGCCGGCATTCCCCGCAAAAAAGGAGCCGTCGCCATGACTTTGCCTATCGCCAATGCGCCCTGCAGTTGGGGCGTGGATGATCCGAACAACCCCCATTTGCCGCCCTATGCCACGGTTCTGCAAGAAGCGTCGGCGGCCGGATACCGCAGCATCGAGCTGGGGCCGTGGGGCTATCTGCCGACGCAGAGCGAGGCGCTGTGCGCCGCGCTGGAGCAGCATCGCCTGTCGCTGGTGGCCGGCACGATTTTTGACGATCTGGTCAGCGAGGCGAACATTGAGCGCCTGCTGGCTCTGACTCATCGGATATGCCGCAACCTCTCGCGGGCGCCCAGGGCGGAGCCGACCGAGGGCGATCGCGCCGTGCCGCCGTTCTTGGTGATTATCGATTTCGGCAATCCACAACGCGCCAGGTTCGCCGGGCGTTCAGATTTAGCGCCGCGTTTGTCGCAGCGGGAGTGGCAGAGGATGATCGGGCACATTACGCGCATCAGCGAACTGGCCTGGCGGGAATACGGTGTGCGGCCGGTGGTGCATCCGCACGCCGGCGGCTGCATCGAGTTCGCCGACGAAATCGACCGGTTGGCGGCGGACATTCCGCATCACACCGCCGGATTGTGCCTGGATACCGGCCATCTGTATTACGCCGGGCTGGACCCGGCTGCCTGGCTGATCAAGCACTTTGAACGTCTCGATTATCTGCACTTCAAAGACGTCGATCCGCAGGTGTTCCGCGAGGTGCTGGCGCGCGGCGTCGATTTCTTCACCGCCTGCGCCGAGGGCGTCATGTGCCCGTTGGGCAGCGGGGCGATCGATTATCCGCAGCTGCGCGCGCTGTTGGCCGAGCGCGGATACCGGGGCTGGATCACTATCGAGCAGGAACGCGATCCGTGCAATGTGCAGGGCAGCCTGCAGGACGTCACCGCCAGCTTGCGCTACTTGCGCGGCCTCGGCTTTTAATCAGGAGAAACACGATGATCAACGGCAGCAAACCTTTGGCGAGATCGTTGCGCTGGGGCATGGTCGGCGGCGGCGGCACCAGCCAGATCGGCTACATCCATCGTTCGGCGGCCTTGCGCGACGGTGCGTTTACTCTGTTGGCCGGCGCGTTCGACATTGACGCCGAACGCGGGCGTGATTTTGGCCGGAGTCTGGGCGTGGCGGCGGAGCGCTGTTATGCGGATTATGCCGAGATGTTCCGCGCCGAAGCCGCGCGGGCGGACGGCATCGAAGCGGTCTCGATCGCCACGCCGAACAACACCCATTACGCCATTTGCCGGGCGGCGCTGGAGGCGGGATTGCACGTGGTATGCGAAAAGCCGCTGTGTTTCCGCGTCGAAGAGGCGCAGGCGTTGGCGGCGCTGTGCGAGCGGCAGCGCAAAGTCATCGGCGTGACCTACGGCTATGCCGGGCACCAGATGATTTTGCAGGCGCGGCAGATGATTGCCGATGGCCGGCTGGGGGAAATTCGGCTGGTGAATATGCAGTTCGCCCACGGCTTTCACGCCGCGCCGGTGGAGCAGGATAATCCCAGCACTCGCTGGCGGGTCGATCCGCGCTTTGTCGGCCCCAGCTATGTGCTGGGCGATCTGGCGACCCACACGCTGTTCCTGGCGGAAACCATGGCGCCGCAGCTGAAGATCCGGCGGCTGCTCTGCAGTCGACAAAGCTTTGTGCCGTCGCGCGCGCCGTTGGAGGACAACGCCTATGTGCTGATGGAGTATCACAACGGCGCCATCGGCTCCGTGTGGGCTTCGGCGGTCAACTGCGGTTCGATGCACGGCCAAAAGGTGCGCATTGTCGGTGAAAAGGCCAGCCTGGAGTGGTGGGATGAACAACCCAATCAGCTGCGCTTCGAAGTGCAGGGCGAGCCGGTGCGGATCCTGGAGCGCGGCATGCCGTATCTCGCCGCGTCGGCGCTGGCGGACGATCGCATCGGCGGCGGCCATGCGGAGGGGCTGTTTGAAGCCTGGTCGAATCTTTACCGCCGCTTCGCGCTGGCGATGGACGCCACCGATAGGCGCGACGCGGCCTTCCTGGCCGACTTCTGGTACCCGGACGTGCAGGCCGGCGCACTGGGCGTGAAGTGGGTGGCGCGCTGCGTGCAATCCGCCGAAACCGACGCCGGCTGGGTCGCCTTCGACTGAGCGCGCGATTCGCTCAGACGCTGGCCCCGTCGTAGCGGTGGATCTGTAACGCATCCAGCGCGACGTCAGGCACGCAGCGCAGGTTAACGGCGCACATCGCGGCGCCGTCCGGCGCGGTGCCGTAGGCGAAGGGCTGGGCTCCGCAGACTCGGCAGAACTGATGGCGGATCCGGTGCTGATTGAAGGTATAGGCGCTGAGTTGATCTTCACCGCTGCGCAGCGTGAAGGCCGCGAGGGGAAAGAACGACAGCAACAGCCCCTTGCGGCGGCAGATCGAGCAGTTGCAGCTGAGGGCTTCGGTCGGCAGTTCGGCGTCTACGGAGAAGGTGACGGCGCCGCAGTGGCAGCTTCCCTGGAATGACATGGCGGTGATCCTGTGGCAGGAGGGCGGGTTTGCCCAGTATAGTGCAATTTATCGCCATTCGGCCGCGCCGGGCGCGGTTTCCTTAATAAATGCGCGGTTTTCTGGTAGGTTAAGGTTTAACGTCATCAAAAGGAGATCGCGATGTTAGAGCATTACTATCCGGCAAACATGGGCGCCGAACCGGTCACGGACGAACAGCACAAGCGGCTGGTGGCGGTGCAGGCGGCGCTGGAGCTTATCAAGGCTACGCTGTCAGACACCAACGATGGCAACGGCGTGGATTTCCAGCTGAAGGCGGCGGAGAAGCACATCGGCCCGATGGCCGACGCTATTCAGGAAGCCCTGAAGTAACGGTTCGCCGTCACGTCAACCGCCCGTATCGGGCGGTTTTTTTTTGCGCCGATTACTGCGGTTTTTTTAGCGGCGTATTGCTTTTTTCCCGGCTGGTGCCGCCGGCGGCGCGACGCTACCCTAGCGTTCCGACTCCTCATCAGGCGCACGCCCATGTTTCCCTTCCGCGTATTCTCTTTGTTATTGCCGCAACGTCGGTGCGCTGCCCGGCTGGCCGGCATCGCACTGTTCATCGGCGTCGTTATGCAGGCGCAGGCCACGCAACGCATCGACTTTTCGCCGGATCCCGCCGGCGCTTACCCTGAGGGCGTCGCCTGGAATGCGCGCGCCGGCGCGTTTTTGGTGTCTTCCCTGCGCGGCGGGCAACTTGGCCTGGTTTATCCCGATGGCCGCTATCGGCGTTTTTCCACCGGCAAGGGACTGATTACCACCTCCGGCATGCTGGTGGACACCGAGCGCAACCGGGTGCTGGTGTGCAATGAAGACGTAGGGGTGTCCCTCCACTCTTCGCCCGGCACGCGCAATCGCGTGGCGCAGGTGTTGGAATTTCGTCTCGATACCGGTGCGCTGCAGCAGGTGTACGATCTGTCTTCGTTAAGCCGTGGGCCGACGCTCGCCAACGATCTGGCGCTCGATGCGCAGGGCAATATCTACGTCACCGACAGCTTCCAGCCGCAGATTTACAAGATCGACCGGGCAACGCGCCAGGTGTCGATCCTGGTGCGCTCATCGCTTCTGCTGCCCGCCGACGCGCCTGCGGCTGCGCAGGGCACGCAACCTTATCTCAACGGCATCGTGTATCACCCGGATGGCTACCTGATTGCGTCGGACTACACCCGCGGGCTGCTGTGGAAGGTGACGCTGGATAACACGCCTGCGGTCAGTGAAATCAGGCTGCCGCATCGGCTGAAAGGGCCGGACGGGCTGCGGCTCAAAAACGCCAACGAATTGGTGATCGTACAGTCTTATCCGGGGAGAACAGGGGGCATGTCCGGTGACGTGTCGCTGCTCTCCTCGACGGACGGCTGGGCCAGCGCGCATATCGTCGCCGTCGCCGCGCCGTCGGGGCTGGATGGGCCGACCGGCGCCGCGCTGCGCGATGGCGAGGTGTGGGTGGTCAACTCGCGTTACCCCAAACTTTTTGCCGACGTCGCTCAGGCGGAAAGCGTCAAGCGCTTCAGCATCGTCAAGGTGGCGTTCGCACCGCCCGCAGCGGATGGCCGCTGAGCGACGGCGGTTGCCAACCGCGCCGGAATAGGATTAAATGCCGCACTGACTGTATAAATAAACAGGGGTGTTGCAATGAGCCTGGCGCTGAAGGGTGAGAAGATCGCGCGTAACCGCTTTACCGGCGAAAAAATTGAAAACGGCAGCTTTATGCTGTGTGATTTTTCGGGCGCCGATCTGACCGGCACCGAATTCATCGGCTGTCAATTTTACGATCGCGAGAGCCGACAGGGCGGTAACTTCAGCCGCGCGATCCTGAAAGACGCGAGTTTTAGAAGCTGCGATTTATCGATGGCCGATTTCCGCCACGTTGACGCATTGGGGTTGGAGATCCGCGAATGTCGCGCGCAGGGAGCAGATTTTCGCGGCGCCAGCTTTATGAATATGATCACCAGCCGCACCTGGTTTTGCAGCGCCTATATCACCAAGAGCAACCTGAGCTACGCCAATTTTGCCAAAGTGGTGTTGGAGAAATGCGAGCTGTGGGAAAACCGTTGGCACGGTGCGCAGGTGCTCGGCGCCAGCTTCAGCGGCTCCGATCTGTCCGGCGGCGAATTCTCCGGTTTTGACTGGCGCGCCGCCGATGTCACCCAGTGCGATCTGAGCAACGCGGAACTGGGCGAGTTGGATTTGCGCACCACCGATCTGCAGGGCGTTAAAATGGACAGTCACCAGGCCGCTCAACTGCTGGAGCGGCTGGGGATCGCAATCATCGGCTGAAGAGCTGCCTGATGCCCAGGCTGATGATCAGCACGCCGCAGGCGCGATCGATCCAGGCTTTACTGCGTCGGTAGGCGCTGGCGATCGGCGCGTGCGACAGCACCAGCGCCACCAGGCCATACCACAGGCTAGCGACTACCGCGACCTCCAGCAGCATGGCGGCGAAGGTGGGCATGGAGACATGGGCAGGCGCCGCCGACGAAAACACCGCGGCGTAAAAGGCGACGGATTTGGGGTTGGCGATGTTGGTGGCGACCCCTTGCAAGAATGCCGATCTGAAGCCGGAGTTCACCCCACCCGCTGCGCCGATAACCCCTGAGCCGGGAGCTGCATGGGCGATCAGCCGATAACCGAACCAAATCAAATAACCTGCGCCGGCCACTTTTACCGCCAGCGCCAGCCAAGGGAACAGGGTGAAAATCATGCCGACGCCGAGCAGGGCGCTGCTCGCCCAGAATAGGTTGACCAAGACAATACCTGCCACCAGAGCGAAAGCCTCGCTGCGGCGCGCGGAAACAGCTTTGTGTGCAACGGCGACAAAGTTGGGGCCGGGGATCACCACGCCGACAATATACACGGTGAAGACGGCGAGCACGGCTGGCATATCAATCATCGGTTAACGGCCTGTAAGAAGGGGGAACCTAGTTCTATAATGAATCGCCGGCATGATCCAGCAGTGCGAAAAAATTTTTTCATAGGCCGTTAGCGGCAGATGCAGGCGGTGCTTTGCGGTAATAAATTTATGAGGCAGATGAATATAATTTAAAATATATCTTGCTTAAATAATTTAGCTGTGTGTAAATAGCGTCATCGGTTTGTAGTACAGACCTTATGAAAGCAGTTTTAGTAAAGCAGTTCTCAGTATTAGCGATATCCCTCAGATACCTCTTCTTCCGCGAATTCTCTTCTCTAGCGCCCCATAAGTTTCCAATAAAAACAGACCTCTATCGCCCTATGGCGTCGCAAAAATATAAAGGAAATATCTCTATGCCCAATAAAATGACGGGTTTGGTAAAATGGTTTGATGCAGGTAAAGGCTTTGGCTTTATCACCCCGGCAGACGGCGGCAAAGATGTGTTCGTACACTTCTCCGCTATCCAGAGCAACGATTTCAAAACGCTGGACGAAGGCCAACAGGTTGAGTTCACTATCGAAAATGGCATGAAGGGGCCTTCTGCCGGCAACGTGGTCGCGTTATAATTTTCGGCCGAGGTGCAATTTCTTACGACAGCGATGATGGTTTAAGCCGGAGCAGTTAAGCAATGAAATCCTCAGCCTGAATAAACTCCGGGTTCGCCCGGAGTCTTTCTCGATACGTCATTAACTCAGCAGGAAGAGCGGCAGCGAAATTATTCGTTGGCGGACTGGGGTTCGATTCCTCGATGACGTTCCAATAATTAATGATTATTGGCAACAGAAAAACAGATTGCCGCAGAATTAATAACGCCGCGTTTCCGTCTATTTTTCTGTTGTGAAAAAGTCGCGCTTAGGCTGCGTAATGTTGGAGTGTGGGATGGACGCTTACGCCATAACATGACAGCCGGGAAAGTCACCGGCACACGATTAATAGCCCCGGCCTTGGCCGGGGTTTTTTATGCCCGCGATCTTAACGCTGCGAGTCCAGCAGTTCGTTATTTTTCACCACGTCCTGCGCCTTGAGGTAGCTCTCGATCAGCAGCTGATAGGCCGGGAAGATTTTGGTGTAGACCTCGGCCCACTGCTGAGCGTCGGCGCGATTCCAGCTGCCCTGCAGCTCGGAGGCGACGCCGGCGGTGTCGATCGGCACCACGCCCGCCTGTACCACGCGCGCCAGGGTAATTTCCTGCGCCATTTTCGAGTAGGTGCCGGAGGCGTCGATTACCGCGAAGACCTTATAGCCTTCGGCCACCGCGCTGATGGACGGAAAGGCCATGCAGACGCTGGTGATGGTGCCGGCGATGATCAGGGTTTTGCGGCCGGTGGCTTTGACCGCCGCCACGAAGTCCGGGTTGTCCCAGGCGTTGATTTCCCCTTTACGGGCGACGTATTGCGCGTGCGGCGCATTCTGGTGAATTTCCGGGATCAGCGGGCCGTTGGGGCCCTGCGGCACCGAGGCGGTGGTGATCACCGGCAGTTTGCTGAGGGTGGCGATGCTGGCGAGGGCGGCGGCGCGAGCACGCAGTTCGGTCATCGGCATATCGGCGACGGTCTGAAACAGACCGCTCTGGTGGTCGATCAGGAGCATGACCGCGTCATTAGCATCAATAACAGGACGCTGGCCGTTGAAGTTGGCTGGAGTGCTCATGGTGTTTTCCTTTTCTCGTCGTGAGGTCAGTGGGTATCTTCTTTGATTGATAAGGCTGAAACTCAGCACTTGCCTACAGTGTAGGGAGAGGAGAGAAATCCGGTAGAGCCTAAAGCCGGGATGCATCGTTCCATAAATGGAACGACACTGCAGCAGGCGCGGGGGCCGGCGCTGGGCTAAACTTAAGGTGCATGAGAAACATGCGGCAAGGAACGCCATCCTGTTCATGGGTTTGACGCGGAGGGCCGCCGTCATGGCTTATCAGCATATCGTTGTCGCCACGGATCTCAGCGAAGACGCCGAGTTCCTGTTGGGCAAGGGCGCCAGGTTGGCCGCCGCGCTCCAGGCCAAACTTTCACTGATTTATATCGATATTCACCGCGCCGGTTATTATGTCGATCTGGGCGTGGGAGATTACAACTACACCGATCGCACGTTTTCGGAGCGGGTGAAGAATATGCTCAATGCGATCAAAGGGCAGTCTTCCTATCCGGTGGAAGAGGTGATCGTCAGCCGTGGCGCATTGACGGAAGAGCTGAATCGGGTGGCGAAGGAAAAAGGGTTCGATCTGGTGATCTTCGGCCATCACCACGATGTCTGGAGCCGGCTGGTTTCTTCGGCGCGTCAGGCGATCAATGAGTTGAACGTCGATCTGCTGGTGATCCCGATCGAGAAAAAGTAGTCGCGGCCGCCGGCGAGCGGCTGCTTTTTTCATTCGCATCGCTTATCTCTGAGCGGCCATAACCGTCTATCCGCAATAATCCCGCTTGCTGACAATCCGCCAGGAAAATAGTGACTGTCCGCAATTTTATTATCTCCATCAATATGTTGGCCAAAATCCGATAAAGATTAACTCAGCGCATTGAAATGACTCACATACCTCCTTTTGGTTAATAAACCGCACGTTTTGACTGGCTCTCAGGGAGCCTGCGTCTTATCCTCGGGGCAATGAGATTTGTATGACTTATATAAATGCGTTTACATGGAGGAGGTCTCATGCGTTTTGACAATAAAGTCGTGGTTATCACCGGTGCGGGCAATGGCATGGGGGAAGCGGCGGCGCGGCGTTTCTCCGCCGAGGGCGCCATTGTGGTGCTGGCCGACTGGGCCAAGGAAGCGGTAGACAAGGTCGCCGCTTCGCTGCCGAAGGGCCGGGCGATGGCGGTACATATCGACGTGTCCGATCACGTCGCGGTTGAAAAAATGATGAACGAGGTGGCGGAAAAACTGGGCCGCATCGACGTCCTGCTGAACAACGCCGGCGTACACGTGGCGGGCAGCGTGCTGGAAACCAGCGTCGACGACTGGCGCCGCATCGCCGGGGTCGATATCGACGGCGTGGTGTTCTGCTCCAAATTCGCCTTGCCGCACCTGCTGAAGACCAAAGGTTGTATCGTCAATACCGCGTCGGTGTCCGGCCTGGGCGGCGACTGGGGCGCGGCCTATTACTGCGCGGCGAAAGGCGCGGTGGTTAACCTGACGCGCGCCATGGCGCTGGATCACGGCGGTGACGGCGTGCGCATCAACTCGGTCTGCCCGAGCCTGGTCAAAACCAACATGACCAACGGCTGGCCGCAGGAGATCCGCGACAAGTTCAATGAGCGCATCGCGCTGGGGCGTGCGGCGGAGCCGGAAGAAGTGGCGGCGGTGATGGCGTTTCTGGCCAGCGACGACGCCAGCTTTATCAATGGCGCCAACATTCCGGTCGATGGCGGGGCGACCGCCTCGGACGGCCAACCGAAGATCGTCTAAGCGTTAATGCGCAGGCCCGGCCATCATGACCGGGCCTGTTGTTTTAGACGCCGATGCGATCGCGCAGCGTGTAGTAGGCCGCGCCGATGGCGGTGAACGGGATCTGCAGATTGCGTCCGCCGAAGAACGGCAGGTGCGGCAGCTTGGCGAAGGCGTCGAAGCGTTCGGCGTCGCCGCGCATCAGCTCGGCGATCAGCTTGCCCGCCAGATGGGTACAGGTCACGCCGTGGCCGCTGTATCCCTGCATGTAGTACACGTTATTCTCCAGCCGGCCGAACTGCGGCATGCGCGACAGCGTCAGCAGGAAGTTGCCGGTCCAGCGATAGTCGATACGCACCCCTTTCAACTGCGGGAAGGTCTTCAGCAGCTTCGGCCGGATCAGGTTATCGATGTCGTCCGGATCGCGCGCGCCGTACACCACGCCGCCGCCGTACAGCAGACGATGATCGGCGGTGATGCGGTAGTAATCCAGCAGGTAGTTGCAGTCCTCCACGCAGTAATTCTGCGGGATCAGCGCCTGCGCTATCTCCGGCGCCAGCGGTTCGGTGGTCACCACCTGGGTACCGCACGGCATGCTGCGCTTGGCCAGCCGCGGCTCCAGCTTATCGCCCAGATAGGCGTTGCCGGCGACGATGACGAAGCGCGCCTTCACCTGGCCATTGGCGGTGCTGATGAGCGCCGGTTCGCCGTGGCGAATGTTCGTCACCGCCGATTGCTCGAAGATGCGCCCGCCCTGCAGGCGAATCGCCTCGGCCTCGCCCAGCGCCAGATTGAGCGGATGGATGTGGCCGCCGCTGTGATCGAGCAGCGCGCCGACGTAACGATCGCTGGCGATCTCCTGGCGCACCCGGTCCGCGTCGAGCAGCTCAAGCTGGGTATTGCCGTAGCGCTCCCAGTTGCGTTTTTGCTCGATCAGCGCATGGAACTGCTTGTTGTTCAGGGCGGCGAAGATGCCGCCGGGGCGGTAGTCGCAGTCGATGGCGTAGCGGCTGATGCGGCTGCGAATGATCTCCGCGCCTTCGAACATCATGCTGCCGAGCAGGCGGGCGCTTTCCGCGCCGTAACGCTCTTCAGTCACATCGATGTCGCGGCTGTAAGAGTTGACCAACTGGCCGCCGTTGCGGCCGCTGGCGCCGAAACCGATGCGCGCCGCTTCCAACACCACCACGTCGTAACCGGCTTCCACCAGGAACAGCGCGGAGGAGAGGCCGGTATAGCCGCCGCCGATCACGCAGACGTCGCATTCGATCGATTCATTCAGTTGCAGATAGGGCTGATGTGCGTTGGCCGTGGCCGCATAATAGCTTTTTACGTGTTCAGTCATGATGTAAGCCCTTATTCCAGCGAGATCCAGGTGGTTTTCAATTCGGTGAATTTGTCCAGCGCATGCAGCGATTTGTCGCGGCCGTTGCCGCTTTGCTTGTAACCGCCGAACGGCACGGTCATGTCGCCGTCGTTGTAGTTGTTGACGAACACCGTACCGGCCTTCAGTTGGCGCGCCATGCGGTGCGCGCGCGCCAGATCGCGGGTCCAGACCGCGGCACCGAGGCCGTAGTCGCTGTCGTTGGCCAGCTGCAGCGCCTGATGCTCGTCGTCGAACGCCGTCACCGCCAGCACCGGGCCGAAGATTTCATCGCGCGCCACGCTCATGGCATTGTCCACCCGGGTGAGGATGGTCGGCCCCAGATAGCCGGCGTGGTCGCCCTGCGGATGGTCGCGCCCGTCGAGGAACAGCGCGGCGCCCTGGCTCAGCCCCCGATCGATATAGCCAGCCACTTTCTCGCAGTGGCCGCTGTCGATCAGCGTGCCCATCACTGTGTCGGGATCGAGCGGATCGCCGGGCACGAAAGCCGCCGCGTGTTTGCGCAGCGCCTGCAGGAACGCTTGCTCAATGCTCGCTTCGACCAGCAGGCGAGTGCCGGCGATGCACACCTGCCCCTGATTGTAGAAGATGCCGGCGGCGGCGCTGCGGGCGGCCTGATCCAGATCCGGGCAGTCGGCGAAGACGATGTTGGCGCTTTTGCCGCCGGCCTCCAGCCAGACACGCTTCATGTTCGATTCGCCGGCGTAAATCATCAGCTGTTTCGCCACCAGCGTAGAGCCGGTAAAGGTGAGGGCGTCGACGTCGCGGTGCAGCGCCAGCGCCTTGCCGGCGTCGTGGCCGTAGCCGGGCACCACGTTCAGCACGCCGTCCGGCAGCCCGGCCTGTTGCGCCAGTTTGCCGAGCAGGATGGCGCTCAGCGGTGACTTTTCGGAGGGTTTGAGCACCACGCTGTTGCCGGCGGCCAGCGCCGGGCCGAGCTTCCAGCAGGCCAGCAGCAACGGGAAGTTCCAGGGCACGATGGCGCCGACCACGCCGATCGGCTCGCGTTCGATCAGCGCCAGCGCGTCGCGACCGGTAGGGGCGATTTCGCCGTACACCTTATCGATCGCTTCGGCGTACCAGCGGATGCAGCGGATAGCGCCCGGCACGTCGTCGCGCAGGCTGTGACGAATCGGTTTGCCGGTGTCCAGCGTTTCCAGCAGCGCCAGCTCTTCGTGATGCTGTTCCATCAGCTCGGCGAAGCGCAGCAGCGTGGCTTTGCGCTGCGCCGGCGCGGCCTGGGCCCAGTCGCCGCGTTCAAAGGCGGCGCGCGCCGCGCTGACCGCCCGATCGATGTCGGCGGCTTCGCCGCGCGCGACCTGCGCCAGCTCACGGCGACCGGCGGGATCTTCGACGGCGAAACGTTTCCCCGCGGCGGCCGGCTGGTAGCGGCCGTCGATAAACAGCTGGTGCTCAATCTTCAGGGCCTGCGCCCGTTGTTGCCAATACTGCAAATGGTGAAAGTTCATGCCTGGCTCCGTTGATCAGAATGTCGTCGGCGTATGGGCGCTGATAATCCGGCAAATGCGCGCCGACGTGTTGCTGAAGCTGTGGGGAATGCCGGTATTGATGGCGTAGCTCTGCCCGGCCTGCAGGTGATAGCTCTGGCCGTTGACCTGCAGCACCACTTCGCCTTCCAGCAGCGTGCCGATCTCTTCCCCTTGGTGTTTGATGCGCTCGCCGGTGGTGGTGCCCGGTTCGTAGGTCTCGATCATCATTGCCAGCGTGCGATTCGGATCGCCGTTATGGATCAGCTTCATCGATACGCCCTGGCTGCCGATCTCGATCAGGTCGTCGCTGTCTATCACGATCTGCGGCTCAGCCGGTTTTTCCGGTTCGGCGAAAAACGCCGACAGCGACAGACCGTATACCGTCAGCAGCTTTTGCAGCGTGCTGATGGCCGGGCTGACCTTGTCTTGCTCGATAGTACTGATGGCGCTGTGGGTTAACCCAGACAGTTCGGCGACCCGGCGCTGCGACAACCCCAATTGTTGACGGATCTGCGACAGACGTTTTCCCGGTGCCAAGCTGACGTCGCTCATGGGCGTTTTTCCTTTTGATAGTTCCGACAGGCGGTAATGAAACCATCAAACAACAGGCGCGACAGGGCGTACTCGTCGCTGTTCCACTCCGGGTGCCACTGCACGCCGAGCGCGAAAGGCTGATCGCGCACGCTGATCGCCTCCACCAGCCCGTCGGCGGCGTGCGCCTCGATGCGAACGCTCGCGCCCAGGGTTTTGGCGCCCTGGCCGTGCAGCGAGTTCACCCAGAATCTGTTGCAATCCGGTATCAGTTGCGAAAGCAGCCCCCCTTCCTGAACGATGACCTCGTGGGCGGGGGCGTATTGCTGTTCCAGCGGCAGGTCGTGATCTTCACGATGCTCCAGCAGCTCGGGCAGTTCGTACAAGCGGCGATGCAGGGTGCCTTGAGTGGCGACCACCATTTCCTGCATGCCGCGGCAAATGGCGAAAAGGGGAATGCGCCTGTCGAATGCCTGGCGGATCAGCGCCAGGCTCAACGCGTCTCGGCCAGGATCGGCGTCAGGCTCATCGCCGTTTTCACCATAAAGGTGCGGCTGCACATTACTGGGGCTGCCGGGCAACAGAATGCCGTCGAGGCGCGGCAACAGTTCCGCCAGCATCTCAGGCTCCGCCAGCGCGTGCGGCAGGGCGATCGGTAAACCGCCGGCGGTGATAACGGCATTCAGGTACTTTTCTTGCAAGGTCTGCGTAAGGTGCCCGTTTAACCTATACCTGCACATGACGACGCCGATGACTGGTCTGTTAAATATATTGTCCATGCTATCCCCTTGGTACGTTCGAAATTATGAACGATAAGCTTCTCCACCGCCGATTTCGTTCAATATTCTATAAATCTAGCAGTCGATTGGGCAATATTCAAACCAAAAGTAACACTTGCAAAACAAATTTGTTTCATCTACGTTTCATTTATGGGCATTATATTGAACAAGACGGTCAATAAACATCGACGACAGCAAAACACAAACGGCGGGTGAACCATGCAGACCAACATCGTAGAAGTGGAAAACTTTGTTCAGCACAGTGAAGAGAGACGAAGTAGCGCGTTCCAGCGCGAAGTGAAGAAGTACCTGGAACGTTATCCGTTAACCCAACATGTCGACGTACTGTTGACCGATCTGAACGGCAGCTTCCGCGGCAAACGCATCCCGGTCGGCGGCCTGAGCAAGCTGGAGAAGGGCTGTTACTTCCCGGCGTCGGTATTTGCGATGGATATTCTCGGCAACGTCGTCGAAGAGGCCGGGCTGGGGCAGGAGCTGGGCGAGCCGGATCACGTGTGCGTGCCGGTGCCGGGCACGCTGACGCCATCGGCGGCGGATCCGCAATATATCGCGCAGGTGCTGCTCACCATGCTGGATGAAGATGGCACTCCCTTTGACGTTGAACCGCGCAATGTGCTGAACCGAGTGTGGCAGCGTTTGCGTCAGCGCGGGCTTTCCCCCGTGGTAGCGGTAGAGTTGGAGTTCTATCTCATCGATCGTCAACGCGACGCAGAGGGCTATCTGCAGCCGCCGTGCGCACCGGGGACCCAGGAGCGCAACACCCAAAGCCAGGTGTATTCCGTCGATAACCTGAACCATTTCGCCGATGTGCTGAGCGAGATCGACGAACTGGCGCGTTTGCAGGGCATTCCGGCGGACGGCGCGGTGGCGGAGGCGTCGCCGGGGCAGTTCGAAGTCAACCTGCACCATACCGACGACGTGCTGCAGGCCTGCGATCATGCGCTGGCGCTGAAGCGGCTGGTGCGCATGGTGGCCGAGAACCACAACATGCAGGCGACCTTTATGGCCAAGCCGTATGAGGAGCACGCCGGCAGCGGCATGCACGTGCACATCAGCATGCTGAATGCGCAGGGCAACAATGTGTTCGCCGATGACGACGGCGAAGATTCGGCGCTGCTGAAACAGGCGCTGGCGGGCATGATCGCCCTGATGCCGTCCTCGATGGCGCTGCTGGCGCCGAACGTCAACGCCTACCGCCGCTTCCAGCCCGGCATGTATGTGCCGACCCAGGCCTCCTGGGGGCATAACAACCGCACCGTGGCGCTGCGCATTCCCTGCGGCGATCGCGATAACCACCGGGTGGAGTATCGCGTGGCGGGCGCCGACGCCAACCCGTATCTGGTGATGGCGACCATTCTGGCCGGCATCGTCTACGGCCTGGAAACCGCATTGCCGCTGCCTGAGCCGGTGACCGGCAACGGGCTGGAGCAGGACGGGCTGCCGTTCCCGATCCGCCAGAGCGACGCCCTGTACGAGTTCGAACATCAGCCGGTGCTCAATGCATTGTTGGGCGAACGCTTCAGCCATGTCTACCTGGCCTGCAAAACCGATGAGCTGGTGCAGTTTGAGCGCCTGATCACCGAAACCGAGATCGAGTGGATGCTGAAAAACGCCTGATCCCGCTCACCCTGTGACTACCGCGCGCGTCCGGCGCATTTCATCGGCTCTCCTGTGGCCGGCGAGGCTGCGCGCTGCGGTACAGAATTTCTTCTATCACGGCGTACAGGACGCCGACGAGGAAATAACCATGACTCAGTCATCCCCCTGCGCAGACGTTTGCCTGTGCCGCAGTGCCGACGGGCCGGTCGCCGGCCGCCCGACAGCGATCCCAACCCGTTTTTACCGCCGCCTGAGCAGCAGTTTCCCTGCGGCCTCTCTGAATGACGTTGCACGGTTGACAGCAGAGGACCAAAAGGGGAAATGCCATGACGACTAAAGCCATCGACGGCGGCCAGGCGGGCAAACCGCAGCTGCGCAAATCCCTCAAGCTGTGGCAGGTGGTGATGATGGGCCTGGCCTATCTGACGCCGATGACGGTGTTTGACACCTTCGGCATCGTCTCCGGCCTCACCGACGGCCATGTGCCGACCTCCTACCTGCTGGCGCTGGCCGGCGTGCTGTTCACCGCCATCAGCTACGGCAAACTGGTGCGCCAGTTTCCCACCGCCGGATCCGCCTACACCTATGCGCAGAAGGCGATCAACCCGCACGTCGGTTTCCTGGTGGGATGGTCGTCGCTGCTGGACTATCTGTTCTTGCCGATGATCAACACGCTGCTGGCCAAGATCTACCTGACCGCGCTGTTCCCGGAGGTGCCGCCCTGGGTGTGGGTGGTGGGCTTCGTGATTCTGATCACCGCCATCAACCTGAAAAGCGTCAATCTGGTGGCCAACTTCAATACCCTGTTCGTACTGGCGCAGGTGGCGATCATTCTGGTATTTATCTACCTGGTGGTACGCGGCCTGCACAACGGCGAGGGGATGGGTACGGTGTGGAGCCTGCGGCCGTTCCTCAGCGAGAATGCGCACCTGCTGCCGATCATTACCGGCGCGACTATCCTGTGCTTCTCGTTCCTCGGCTTTGACGCAGTCACCACGCTGTGTGAAGAGACGCCCGACGCCGCCAAGGTGATCCCGCGCGCCATCTTCCTGACCGCGCTGTACGGCGGGGTGATCTTTATCAGCGTGTCGTTCTTCATTCAGCTGTTTTTCCCGTCCATTCAACGCTTTCATCAGCCCGACGCCGCACTGCCGGAGATTGCGCTGTACGTCGGCGGCAAGCTGTTCCAATCGATCTTCCTGTGCGTGACCTTTATCAACACGCTGGCCTCCGGCCTGGCGTCGCACGCCAGCGTGTCGCGCCTGCTGTACGTGATGGGGCGTGACAACGTGTTCCCGGAGAAATTCTTCGGCTATATCCACCCCAAATGGCGTACGCCGGCGCTGAACGTACTGATGGTCGGGTTGGTGGCGTTGTCGGCGCTGTCATTCGATCTGGTGACCGCCACGGCGCTGATCAACTTCGGCGCGCTGGTGGCCTTTACCTTCGTTAACCTGTCGGTGATCAGCCACTTCTTTATTCGCGAAGGGCGCAACAAAAGCTGGAAGGATCGCTTCAACTTCCTGTTCCTGCCGTTGGTGGGGGCGCTGACGGTGGGGGTGCTGTGGCTGAACCTGGAGAAAAGCTCGCTGACCATGGGGCTTATCTGGGCGACGCTGGGCTTCGGCTATTTGGCCTGGCTGACCCGACGCTTTCGCCAGCCGCCGCCGCAGTTGGAGCGGCAACCGCAGCAATAAATTCACAGGCGGGAGTTTCCCGCCTTTCTTTTTGGCACGTGCGGCAGTAGAGTGAAAAACCTGATAAAAAATAACCTATTGGACCTGCCTTATGCCCGCTTTGCCCTCGCGTACCCGTGCCACGCTGTTCGGTTTGTTGGCCATCGTGCTGTGGAGCAGCGTCGTTGGCCTGATCAGAAGCGTCAGCGAAGGGCTGGGGCCTGTCGGCGGCGCGGCGATGATCTACAGCGTCAGCGCGGTGTTTTTGCTGGTGGCGCTTGGCGTGCCGAAATGGCGCAGCTTTCCGCGGCCTTACCTGATCGTCGGCAGCCTGCTGTTCGTCAGCTACGAGATCTGCCTGTCGCTGTCGCTCGGCTACGCCAATACCCGCCTGCAGGCGATAGAAGTGGGCATGATCAACTACCTGTGGCCCTGTTTCACCGTGCTGATGGCGCTGGCGCTCAACGGCCAAAAGGCGAAATGGTGGCTGCTGCCGGGGCTGTTGCTGTCGCTGTTCGGCATCGGCTGGATCATGAGCGGCGAGGGCGGCTGGTCACCGGCGCAGATGCTGGCCAACGTGCGCAGCAATCCGCTCAGCTATACGCTGGCGTTCAGCGGCGCGGTGATCTGGGCGCTGTATTGCAACCTGACCAAGAAGATCGCCCAGGGCAGCAACGGTGTGGTGCTGTTTATCGTGCTGACCGCGCTGGCGCTGTGGCTGAAGTACGCCTTCAGCGCGGAAAGCGGCATGCAGTTCAGCGTCGGCGTGACCGTGACGCTGCTGTGCGCCGGGGTGGCGATGGGGGCGGGGTATGCCGCCTGGAACGTCGGCATTCTGCACGGCAACATGACGCTGCTGGCGACCGTCTCCTATTTTACCCCGGTGCTGTCGGCGGTGTTCGCCGCGCTGGTGCTGCACACCTCGCTGACCGTCAATTTCTGGCAGGGCGTGGCGATGGTTACCCTGGGTTCGCTGATCTGTTGGCGGGCAACTCGCGGAAATTAACGGAAATTATCCGCCATCGCCGCAATGTTGAACTAGAATTTAACTAGCCATGTTGCCTGAAGGAACGACGACAATGAGAAGTGACATTCAATTTATTCAGCAGCCTGAAATCGACGTGCATCATTATGAGCGCGGCGATACCGTGCGCCTGACCACGGCGAATTTGCGGCATGAATATCAGCTCGATGTTTATATTTTGCGCCGCGATGACAAGCTGATTTACGGTTCGGTCGTCGCGGCGGCGCCCAAAACCGATATTCCGGTCGCCAGCTGGGAGGTCAAAAACGGTGAAGAGGTGGCGTTCCGCCAGGAAAACATCGCCAAAGCGGTGCCGGCGGTAAGCTGATTTCACGTTCCGCACTTTCTCCTGATGCTGATGAAGGCCGACGCTTGCGCGTCGGCTTTTTCTTTTCCACCTCGTGATGACGCCCTGATGTCATTTGGCTTAAAAACTGCGCTAAAAAACGCGACACATGACAAAAATCACAGCGAATGTGAATTTGCATGAAACATAATTTGACAAATGTGAACGCAATCGATTACCTATTCGCGAAATGCGTAACTGGATCACAGATTCTTACAGTCAGTGGTTTCTATAATGCGCGCGTCATCCGAGTTTCTGTGTGAAGACAACGCCAGGTGTCGGCAGACTCATTGTCATCTTTTCTAAACGGGCAGGAAATGGCCCTTTAAGCATGTGGTAATAAAATGAAAAAAATAGCTCTCGCAGCAGGTGTACTGCTCGCAGCGTCTTACAGTGCATCATCAATGGCTGATAGCAAAGACAGTCAATATGTCTCCGACTGGTGGCACCAGAGCGTTAACGTGGTGGGCAGCTACCACACCCGTTTCGGGCCGCAACTGAATAACGACGTGTATCTCGAATACGAAGCCTTCGCCAAGAAAGACTGGTTCGATTTCTACGGCTACGTTGACGTGCCGAAGTTCTTCGGCGTGGGCAATACCCCGGACCGCGGCATCTGGGACAAAGGCTCCCCGCTGTTTATGGAGATTGAACCGCGCTTCTCCATCGACAAGCTGACCGGCACCGATCTGAGCTTCGGTCCGTTCAAAGAGTGGTACTTCGCCAACAACTACATCTATGACCTGGGCCATAACGCCGACGGCCGTCAGAACACCTGGTACATGGGCCTGGGTACCGATATCGACACCGGCCTGCCGATGAGCCTGTCGATGAACATCTATGCCAAATACCAGTGGGAAAACTACCAGGCCGCCAACGAGAACAGCTGGGACGGTTACCGCTTCAAGGTGAAATACTTTGTGCCGCTGACCCAGGTGTGGGGCGGCAATCTGAGCTACATCGGCTTCACCAACTTCGATTTCGGTTCCGATCTGGGCAAGGACAGCCATTGGGTTGACGGCACCGGCAAACAGGTGCGCACCGGTAACTCTATCGCCTCCAGCCATATTTTGGCGCTGAACTACGATCACTGGCACTATTCTTTCGTGGCGCGTTATTTCCATAACGGCGGTCAGTGGCAGGATGGCGCGGAGATCGGCACGCCGCAGGGCCCGATCAAGTCTACCGGTTGGGGTTACTACCTGGTGGTCGGCTATAACTTCTGATTTTCCGTGTTATCAGAAACAGAAAACCCCGCCAGGCGGGGTTTTTTTTCGTCATCACTGGGCTTGTTCTACCGGGAGATGCCTCACCGGCATAAACAG
Organism: Serratia ureilytica; assembly: GCF_017309605.1. Taxonomy (NCBI): domain Bacteria; kingdom Pseudomonadati; phylum Pseudomonadota; class Gammaproteobacteria; order Enterobacterales; family Yersiniaceae; genus Serratia; species Serratia ureilytica. The sequence goes on along the minus strand of NZ_CP071320.1, from coordinate 2,909,968 downwards.
CCTGCCTTTGATCACGTGACATTCATTATTTATCCAACTAATGATTTGTTCACGGCTGACGCCTTCCGACTGCGCGTAACGATGAAGATCGCCGTTAAAGTGCCGAGTGATGTATTCCATGAGGGTCATTTGCACGTCTTTTGCTCCTGAACGCCCACCCGTTGCCAGCCTGGCCACCGCGGGAGGTTAAGGTTTCTCAGACAGCGAATGTAAATTATCGGCAACGAAATCTCAACATAAAGCACCAGATTGGGGCGATGCCGGTGGGAAAAAGAATCCCGCACGGAAAGGCGGGAAGTGTTCGATATTATCATTCTGGATGATAAGAATAAGATTTGAGGTGCGACGAAAAAGAGCACGCTAACTCTTTTTTGTTACCGTCCCACGCTAGCGGAAGGCTTATTTTTCTTCAAGAAAAATCGGGGGTAGATTTCGGAATTCTCGAGGCGTTTTGCGTTAAAACAAGAGAGTGGCGCGAATGCCGTAAAACCGCACTGTCATCTCGGAGTTTTCCTTATACTTTGCCCGGAAAAGGCCAACTATAGTAAACAGAGTCCCCCACGCAGGAATACACAACATGAACAAACGTCGTACGACTCTCACGGTGTTGGCACTGATTGCATCGCTGGGGTTGTCATCCGCCCCGGCCATGGCCGACAAAGGCGGCAATGGTAACGGCAACGGCAATGGTAACGGCAACGGCAACGGGCATGGCAACAGCGGCAATCACGGCAATAACGGTAACCACGGCAACAACGGCAATCACGGCAACAAAGATAAAGGCGACTATAGAGACTATAGAAACGACGACAATCTGGTTTCCGTCAGCCTCTCGCGCGACCGCGCCCGTTCGCTGGCGCACACCTACGGGCTGACCGGCTACCGCTCGTTGCCGCCGGGCATCGCCAAGAATCTGGCGCGCGGCAAACCGCTGCCGCCGGGCATCGCCAAAAAAATGGTGCCGTCTTCGATGCTGCGTGAACTGCCGCAGTATCCGGGTTATGAATGGCGCATCGCCGGCGACGATCTGGTGCTGGTCGCGCTCAGCACCGCGATTGTGGCTTCCGTCATCAACGGCGTGTTCGATTAACGCCGGTTGGGTCTCATCGGCCTCGCTGCGGCGGGGCCTTTTTTATTTGCCGGCGCGGGGCTGACGTGGTGAACTTGGCGCCTGACCTTTTCACTGCATCATAAGGGAGGCGCCATGTTCAGGGCGTTATTGATAGCGTGTTGCCTGACCAGTTTTCCGGCGTTGGCGGACGGTGGCGCCGCTATCGGCGAGCTGGTGAACCAACGGCTGTCGTTGATGAAAGACGTGGCCGGTTACAAGGCGCAGCAGCATTTGCCGATCGAAGATCTGGCGCAGGAGGCGAAGGTGTTGGCCAACGCGCAGGCGGAAGCGGGGCGTTTGGGGCTGGAGCCGGCGTCGGTACGGCCTTTTATCACCGCGCAGATGGACGCCGCCAAGGCGATTCAGTACCGCTATCGCGCCGACTGGTTGGCGAGCCCGGAAAGCGATTGGCAGCCGCGCCCGCTGGCGCAGGTGCGGGTGGAGATCGGGCAATTGAGCAGCCGGATACTGCAGCGTTTGGCGGCGCGGCTGCGCGCCGGCCCGCTTGACGCGGCGGATCGGGCGGCGTTTATGGCGTCCGTGGAACAGGTGAATCTCAGCGCCGCCGACAAGCGGCGGCTGGCGGATGCGCTGCTGGCGGTCAAAGCCGACAGCGCGCGCTGATCGTCAGTCGCGGCCGACGGTGCTGCGGCGGAAGGTCAGCATCCGGCTGCGGTTGGCGATGAGATCCACGTTGTAACCGCGGAAATAGAGGCAAAAGCGTTTCAACCACGGGCCGTCCTGGCACTCCACCAGCATGCGGCCCTGGCCCAGCGGGCTGAGCGTGCCGGTCTGCGCCGCCGGGCCGACGCCGATATGCACCCGATTGCCGCTAATTTCAAAGGCGGTGCGATAGTGCGGGTGGTACCACAGCCCCTGCACATGCTTCAGGCAGTCGCCGTTGGCCGTGACCGGCAGGAAACGGCGCGCCACGTGTCCAACCTCGCCCTCTACCGCTTCGCCGGTCCACTTCAGCCTGATGGGCATATGAGCGGATAGCGACACCGCGTACCCGTCCTCCCCTTGATACAGCGGTTCATCGCTGCCCAGATAGGCCAGGTTGCCGTCTTTGACCTCCAGCCAGTGCGGCTCCGCCAGCGTGGCGTAGAGACCGTCGGGGATCGCCGTGCTGCGCTGCGGCAAAGGTTCGCCCAGCAGCGCTGCCATCACCTGCAAAGCCATGCCGAAACTGTCGCAATCTTCGCGGTTGGCCACCAGCGCGACGCCGGCCTGACGGTCGGGCGCCAGCAGGAAATAGGTTTTGTAACCGGCGTGGGAGCCGCCGTGGCCCAGCAGGCTGCGGCGGCCCAGCGGCGTGCGCGCCAGCCCCAGGCCATAGGCGCTGAGTTGGCCCTGATTGAGGCGGCGCGGCGCGCTGAGTTGCGCCAGCACGCCCTGACCGGGGCCTTGGTCCGCCAACAGCGTTTGCAGCCAGCGGGTGAGGGCGTTGACGCTGCCGGTCAGGCAGCCGGAGGCGGAAAGGTGCAGGCCGGCGCTGGCGTGTTGCCAGCCCTGCGGCGCCCGCCAGTAACCCGGCACCAACCCCGGCACCACGTCGAACCAGCTTTCCGGCGCCCGCATCTGCACCTGCAGCGGCTGGGCGATATGCCGTTGCACCAACTGGTCGAAATCATACCCTTTGCTGCGCAGCGCGGCCTCCAGCAGCCGATAGCCGGTATTGCTGTAGGCGATCTCGCTGCCGGCCTCATAGTTCAACCTTTCCAGCCCCTCGACAAACTGCATCACCGGCTGCGCCTCGCTGACGGCATGCAGCGAGATGCCGAGTAGGCCGAGCGTCTCGCGCACGTCAGGCAGGCCGCCGGTCATGTCCAGCGCCTGGCCGACGGTGACGTCCGCCAGCGCAGGCTGCAGGGCGGGGAGCAGTTCACCCAGGCGTTGTTCCAGCCGAACGGCGCGATCGGTGGCGTTCAGCGCCAGCGCGGCGAAGATATGCTTGGTCACTGAGGCATAGCGCACCACGCTGTCGGCGGTGAAGGGGGTGTTCTGCGCCAGATCGGCCAGGCCGGCGCAGGCGGTGGCGCGGAGTTGTTCGGCGTCAAACAGGGTGATGGCGCCGCCGGGTTCGCCACGCCGTTGCCAGCCGGCCAGCAGTTGTTCGGCGACGGCGCCGGCAGCGCGCCAGTTTAACGGTGTTACAGACATAGGGCCTCCAGAGAGATATTCGAAACGGGCCAGTTGGCCACAGGCCGCCCGGTGCTGACGATGAACACGGGCTTTTGGGCTGATTGTGGCGCAGTGCGTTTTTCGTCGGCCGCTGTTTTGTGCGCTGTTTGGACCAGTTAGCGGGGAATCACGCGAAACTTTGATATAGCGCGCAGATTGCCGCTGGCGTTGCGGTTAAAGGCAGGAGAAAAACAGGCGCCCGGCGGCGCCTGTAAAGGGGGATCAGTTCAGCCTGGCGGCACCGTCCAACAGGCTTTCAACCATCTGCTTGAGCAGGCGCTGCAGCGAGGCGGCGCGCTGTGGTTCGAACGCGAAAGGATACTGTTCGGACATGTAGTTGACCTGCGCCAGCTCGAGCTGGATCGCATGCTGTTGCTGCTGCGGTTGACCGTAGGCGCGGGTGATGTAACCGCCCTTGAAGCGGCCGTTCAGCACGTGGGTGTACTGCTGTTGCTGCTCGCAGCAGGCGACCAGCCGATCGCTCAGCGCCTGGGCGCAGCTTTCGCCGCCGTTGGTGCCGAGGTTGAGATCCGGCAGTTTGCCGTCGAACAGCCGCGGGATCACCGAGGCGATGGAGTGCGCGTCGAACAGCAACGCATAGCCGTGCCGCGCTTTGAGGCGCGCCAGCTCGTTCTGCAGCTGCTGATGATAAGGTTGCCAAATTTGCTGCAGATAGCCGGCGCGTTCTGTGTCCGTCGGCGTTTTGCCCGGCAGGAAGCTTGGGCGGCCGTCGAACAGCACGTCGGGATACAGACCGGTGGTGGCGGTGGTGTACAGCGGTTTGTCGTCCGCCGGGCGGTTCAGATCGATGACGAAGCGCGAATAGTTGCCGACCAGCACGCTGGCGCCCATCGCCCGGGCGAAGTCGTACAGCTGCGGAATGTGCCAGTCGGTATCGGGCAGCGGGCGGGCGTCGTCGGTCAACCCGGCCTCGACCGCCGGCGTCAGTTGCGTGCCGGCGTGCGGGATGCTGATCAGCAGCGGCAGGCTGCCGGTCTGGAAGCTAAAAGGATCGCGAATGGTCATTGACGTACTTCTCCTCGGAAAATCACCGTACAGGGCAGCTGGCCGCCCAACCAATAAGCCAGTTCCGCCGGCCGCGACAGCGGCCAGTGAACGAAGTCCGCCACCTTGCCGGTTTCCAGCGTGCCGTGGCTGTGTTGCAGCCCCAACGCTTTGGCGGCGTGGGTCGTAACGCCCGCCAGCGCTTCTTCCGGCGTCAGGCGGAACAGCGTGCAGGCCATGTTGATCATCAGGCGCAGCGACAGCGCCGGCGAGGTGCCGGGGTTGGCATCGCTGGCGATCGCCATCGCCACATGGTGCTTGCGGAACAGCTCCACCGGCGGGCACTGGGTTTCGCGCAGCAGGTAGTAGGCGCCGGGCAGCAGCACCGCCACGGTGCCGGCGTCGCCCATGGCGCGGGCATCTTGTTCGGTGGCGTATTCGAGATGGTCGGCGGAGAGCGCGTGATGGCGCGCCGCCAGCGTGCTGCCGCCGAGGGCGGAGAGCTGTTCGGCGTGCAGTTTGACCGGCAAACCGGCGGCTTCGGCGGCGGCGAAGACTCGCTCCACCTGCGCCGGTGAGAACGCCAGATGTTCGCAGAAGGCGTCAACCGCATCCGCCAGGCCGGCGGCGGCGGCCTGCGGGATGATGGTATCGCAGACCAGATTGATGTAGTCGTCGGCGCGGTTGGCGTATTCCGGCGGCAGCGCATGGGCCGCCAGACAGGTGGTTTTCACCTCGACCGGCAGCAGCTCGCCCAGTTTGCGCGCCACGCGCAGCGTTTTCAGCTCGCTTTCCAGGCTGAGGCCGTAACCGGATTTGATCTCCACGCAGGTGACGCCTTCCGCCAGCAGCGGACGCAGGCGGAACAGCGCCTGTTCCAGCAGCAGCGCTTCGTCGGCTTCGCGGGTGGCTTTCACGGTGGAGATGATGCCGCCGCCCTGCGCGGCGATGTCGGCGTAGCTTACGCCGTTCAGCCGCTGTTCGAATTCGCCGCTGCGGTTGCCGCCGAACACCAGGTGCGTGTGGCAATCAACAAAGCCGGGGGTGACGATGCCGCCGTCGAATTTCACCGTTTCGTCCGCGATCAGGCCGGGCGGCAGCGCCGCATGTTCGCCAATCCAGACGATCTTGCCGTCGCGCACGGCGATCGCGCCGTCGGTCAGGGTGTGATATTTGCCGTCGCGCATGGTGACGATATCGGCGCCGTGCCACAGGCTGTCACAGTGAATCTCAGACGTCATTGCTTTCCTCCGCCGGAGCCGCAGCTCCCACATGGTTGTATATACAATTAAAAACAACCTAACGCATTCACCGGGATGTCACAAGAGGCGGGAGAGATTTTGTTATCAGGATGTGATCGACCGCGGAGATGCGGGCGCAGGGCGCGCCCGACGGGGATCAGACTTCGCTGGTGAAGCGGCCGAACAGTTGATAGCGGCTGCCGGGGTACAGCAGCCGGGCCGAGGTCACCACGGTTTTGCCGGACCAGGTGCGGCGGTGGATCAGCAGGCCGGGTTCGTGGTCTTCCAGCTGCAGCAGCTCGCGTTCACGTCGGGTCGGGATCACCGCTTCGACGATGTGTTCGCCGGCGGTCAGCGGCGCGGCCTGCGTCAGATAGGTGTAAGGCGTGACGCGGTCGAAATCCTGCTTCAGGTAATCCGGCGCCACCAGCGGGTTGACGCAGCGGTCTTCCACCTGCACCGGCACGTCGTTTTCGTAATGCACGATCTGCGAGTAGAACAGCCGTTGGCCGGGGTGAATGCCGAGCGCCGTCGCCTCTTCCTCGCTGGCCGCTCGGGCCTTCAGCTCGAGGATCTTGCTGCTGTGGCGATGACCGCGCGCGGCTATCTCATCGGCGATGTTGTGCACTTCCAGCAGCGCGGTGTGCGCCTTGGCTTCGGCGACGAAGGTGCCGACGCCCTGCATGCGGATCAGAAAACCTTCGCTGGTCAGCTCGCGCAGCGCGCGGTTGATGGTCATGCGGCTGACGCCCAGTTCCGCCACCAGTTCACTTTCGGAGGGCACGCGCTGGTGCGGTTGCCAGTGCCCCGCACGGATTTGATTCACGATCGCCTGTTTGACCCGTTGGTAGATCGGGGCGGGGGCATCGCTCATTGCAGCCGCCAGTTGTAACACGGTCTGTTGTTCAGCCACGACGTTAACCTCGTCAAATAAAAAAATAATAACACCAGTTTACTGTTGATGTCGGCGTATGTATATGTATATACAACTAGTGGCCGTCGCGCCAGAAACTTGCCGGCGACCGCCAAAAATTCCTGAAGACGCGCCATCGCCGCGCCTTATTCGCCGTTACATTAACCGTGGAATACTGCCATGCCTGCTTATTTTGCCCCACGCGCTTTGCTCCCTGAGGGCTGGGCGCATAACGTCCGGCTGGACGTCGATGCGCAAGGTTATCTGACTCAAGTTACCGCCAACGCTGAACCGCAAGGCTGCACCCGGCTGCACGGCGATGCGGTGCCGGGCATGCCGAACCTGCACTCCCACGCCTTTCAGCGCGCGATGGCCGGGTTGGCGGAAGTGGCGGGCAACCCGCAGGACAGCTTCTGGACCTGGCGCGATCTGATGTATCGGCTGGTGCAGCGCCTGACGCCGGAGCAGGTGGAGGTGGTCGCCCGTCAACTGTATATCGAAATGCTCAAGGGCGGATATACCCAGGTGGCCGAATTCCACTACCTGCATCACGACGCCGATGGCAAGCCTTACGCCGATCGCGGTGAAATGACCGGCCGCCTCAGCGCGGCCGCGCATCAGGCCGGCATCGGCATGACGATGCTGCCGGTGCTGTACAGCTACGCCGGTTTCGGCGCCCAGCCGGCCCAGCCGGGGCAGAAACGGTTTATCCAGGACACCGAAAGCTATCTGCAACAGCAGCAGGTGATTGCCCGTCAGCTGGCGGATCGCCCGTTGCAGAATCAGGGGCTGTGCTTCCATTCGCTGCGTGCGGTGGAGCTGGGCCAGATGCAGCAGATTTTGGCCGCGTCGGATCGCACTTTGCCGGTGCATATTCATATCGCCGAGCAGCAAAAAGAGGTGAACGACTGCCTGGCGTGGAGCGGGCAGCGCCCGGTGGCCTGGCTGTATGACCATCTGCCGGTCGATCAGCGCTGGTGTCTGGTGCATGCCACCCATCTGGATCGCGATGAGCTGGAAGCGCTGGCGCGCAGCCGCGCGGTGGCCGGCCTGTGCCTGACCACCGAAGCCAACCTCGGCGACGGCATTTTCCCCGGCGACGCTTACCTGCAGCAGCAGGGGCGCTGGGGCATCGGTTCCGACAGCCACGTTTCGCTCAACGTGGTGGAAGAGCTGCGCTGGTTCGAATACGGCCAGCGGCTGCGCGATCAGCGCCGCAACCGTCTGACGACGCCGGAACAGTCGGCGGTGGGCGATGTGCTGTATCACCAGGCGCTGCAAGGCGGCGCGCAGGCGTGCGGCGCGCCGATCGGCCGGTTGCAGAGCGGCTATCGCGCCGACTGGCTGGTGCTGGACGGCGACGATCCGTATTTGGCGGCGGCGCCGGATGCCTCGATCCTCAACCGCTGGCTGTTCGCCGGCGGCAAAGAGCAAATTCGCGACGTGTTCGTCGGCGGCCGACAGGTGATCGAGCAGGGGCGGCACGCGCTGCAGCAGCAGAGCAGCGCCGAGTTCCTGCAGGTGCTGAAAACCTTTCAGCAGGAGGCGTGATGAGCCTGACCCGTTTTAATTTCGCTGGGCTGCCGGTCAGCCCGTGGCGCAACGGCGGCGGGGAAACCCGTGAAATCGTCAGTTGGCCGCCGGGCGAGCCGGATTTCGACTGGCGCGCCAGCATCGCCACCATCGCGCAGGACGGGCCGTTTTCCGCCTTTGCGGGCATTGACCGTTCGATCACGCTGCTGGAAGGCGACGGCGTGCGGCTGTTCAGCGCCGGGCATATCGACCATCAGTTGGCGCGTATCGGGGAGCCGTTCGCCTTTTCCGGCGACGTGGCGCTGGAAGCGACGCTGCTGGGCGGCGCCAGTCAGGATTTCAACATCATGACGCGCCGCGGCCGGCTAGCGGCGCAGGTGCAACGCAGCGCCGAGCCGCTAACCTTGCCGCCGGGGCGGGCGGGGGTGCTGTATGTGCTGAGCGGGCTCTGGTCGCTGCCGGGGGGCGGCGAACTGAGCGCGCGCGAGGGCGTCTGGTGGACGGCATCGGCGGCGGGGAGCGACGTGGCGCCGTTAAGGGCCGGCAGCGCTATCCTGTGGGCGGACATCACACCCCGTTAACGCAGAGTAGAGTCCTGCGCCCGGTTATGGGATTATTCACTTTTTCCCATTAATCATAAAGAAGGGCGCATGGCTTCGCTGAAAGACGTCGCAAAACTTGCCGGAGTCTCGTTGATGACGGTGTCCCGCGCCATCAATGATCCCGGCAAGCTGCGGCCGGAAACCTACCGCCGCGTCAAACAAGCTATCGATCGGTTGGACTATGTGCCGGATCTGTCGGCGCGGCGTATTCGCGGTGACGGAAATCGCGTGCAGACGCTCGGCGTGCTGGCGCTGGACACCGCCACGACGCCGTTCTCGGTGGAAATGATCCTGTCGATTGAGAAAACCGCGCGCGAGCGCGGCTGGAACAGCTTCGTCGTCAACCTGTTCGCCGACGACAACGCCGAACAGACCGTCGATCTGCTGCTGGCGCATCGGCCGGATGGGGTGATCTTCACCACGATGGGACTGCGTGAGGTGACGCTGCCGGCCAAACTGCTGGACAAAAAGCTGGTGTTGGCCAACTGCGTCAGCCCGGCGCATTCGATCGCCAGCTACATTCCTGATGATGAGCAAGGGCAGTATGACGCGACGCGCACGCTGATCGCCAAAGGCTATCGCGCGCCTTTGTGCATTCATTTACCGGCGGATACGCTGGCGGCGGGGCTGCGCCGCCGCGGTCTGGAACGCGCCTGGCGCGAAGCGGGGCGCGATGTTGAACAGCTGCGGCAGTATCATCTCGATCTGAGCGCCGGCGATCAAAGCTATCGCGACTGCGTAGCGTTGCTGGAGCGGCATTTTTCCGCCGGCCGGCGCGATTGCGATGTCGTGGTGTGTGGGAACGATCGGATAGCGTTTCTGGCGTATCAGGTATTGCTGGCGCAAGGATGGCGGATACCGCAGCAGGTGGCGGTGCTGGGCTACGACAATATGGTCGGCACCGGCGAGCTGTTCCTGCCGGCATTGACGACGGTGCAGCTGCCGCATTATGAACTGGGTCGTCTTGCGGCGCTGCATGTGATTGAGCGGCGGGAACAGCGTGATACGGTGAAAGTGCCTTGCCCGCTGCTGGAACGTGGTTCGCTGTAAACGCACCGGGGGCGTCGCTACGCGCCCGGTGCTCATTCCCATTACCCCCAGATGCTTGCCAACTGCCATCCCGTGATGGGCTCGAACAGCGCCTGGCCGCCTTCGGCGAACAGGCTGAGGCGGCGATCGCCCGCCGTCGGATAGATGCGGCTGGTCAGGCAGGCCTGCCCCTGATTAACGAAGATCTCCAGTGAGGAGCGATCGATAAAGATCCGCAGCGACAGAATGTCACCCTCCGGCAGCGGCACACTGCGGCAGGTGCACAGCGCCGGGTGTTCATTAAAACGCTCCAGCACCAATCGGTGTGACTGATTGTCGACGAACAGCCGCGCCGCACTCCCAATGGCCAGACCGTACCGCTCGGCGTCGCTGTCGGCCGGTCTCAACGTCAGGATGAGCTCCTGCATATCGTTCGTCAGCGGCAGATGCTGATTGGTCAGCGTCTGCGCCGACAACGTCTGCGATCCTCGGCGCAACGCCGCCAGTTCACGAGCCGGATTCATGCGGACGCTGCCGTCGGCGGCCAGTGTCAGCTCGCGTGGCAGGGTGAGGGCGCCGGCCCAGCGGTGCGCTTTGCTGGGCATCGGTGATTCCCACATATCCATCCAGGCAAACAGCAGCCGACGGCCGTCGGCGGCGGTGAAGGTCTGCGGCGCATAGAAATCGTGGCCGACATCCAGCTCGCAGAAGGGCTGCGTTACCGTAAAGTCGCCGTCCGGCCGCCAATGGCCGAGCAGATAGCCGCTCTGGAAGCGATTGCGGTAGCGGTAGCCCTGCGCCGCCAGCCCCTGCGGCGAAAACAGCAGCAGGTGTTGCTCCCCCAGCGGGAAGAAATCCGGGCATTCCCACATATAGCCCTGATGCGCCGTTTGCGCGCCGGCCAGCACCCGATCGAAACGCCAGGCGCGCAGGTCGGCAGAGCGGTACAGGCGCACCTGGCCCAGGCCGTTTTCTTTGGCGCCGACCACCAGCCACCATTCGCCGTTCTCGCACCAGACTTTCGGATCGCGAAAATGCTGAATGCCGTCCGGCGGGGCCAGCACCGGCCCGTGTTTGACGAAGCGTATGCCGTCTTCGCTGGTGGCCAGACATTGCACTTCCCGCACCTGGCTGTCGTCACCGGGTTCGCCCAACCACACGTGGCCGGTGTAAAGCAGCGTCAGCACGCCGTTGTCATCCACGGCGCAGCCGGAAAAACAACCGTCTTGGTCATAGGGCGCATCGGGCGCCAGGGCGATGGGCTGGTGCTGCCAGCGTATCAGATCGCGGCTGGTCGCATGCCCCCAGTGCATGGGCCCCCAGTGCTCGCTATGGGGATGATGTTGGAAGAACGCATGATAGACGCCGTCAATACAGATCAGGCCGTTGGGATCGTTGATCCAGCCGGCGGCCGGTGCGAGATGGAACTGCGGATAATAATCGTCTCGGCGCTCTGCGCACAGGGCTTCGACCGCATGGTCGGCTTGAGCTAAAGCAGTGTTCATTGGACAGACTCACTTGATTTAATGGCGGATGGAAAGGGCGTTGCCGTGGCGGAGCGTTCGCCGCGCAGCAGGAAGCAGGAGACAAGCGTGGTGGCGGCGACCGCGCAGCCCATCAGCAGATAGGTATCGGCAAAGCCGATGCGGTCATAACCGTAGCCCGCCAGCGGCGACAGGAAGCTGGCCATCACCTGGGTGATGAACTGAAAGCCCACCAGGTACAGCGTGGAGGAGAGTCGGCTGTCGAAGCGGCTGGCGATGTATTTGAAGATAGCGATCAGCAGGATTGGCAACTCTACGGCGTGCAGCAGTTTCATGGCGGAGATCATCAGGGCGCCGCTGACCAACCCGGAACCGAACATGCGCAGCGCCATCACGCTGCCCGCCAGCAACAGCCCCTGCTTGGCGCCGATGCGGTTCACCAGCAGCGGCGCCAGGAACATGCCGCCGGCTTCGAGGAAGACCTGCAGCGAGTTGAGAAAACCGTACATCTCGTTGCCCTGTGCGCGAGAAGCGAACTGTGAAGCGAAGTAGACCGAAAATTGCTGATCGAAAACGTTGTATACGCTGATCCCCAGCACAAACACCACCAGCGCCCAGAAGCCCGGCATGCGCAGCAGCGCCAGCGCGTCCTGCAGCCGCAGGTTCTCCGGTTTGCCGAACGCCAGGCCGGCCATGGCGTTCGGCTTCAGCTCGCGCACCTGGCTGAGCAGCAACAGGAACACCACGGCGGCGGCGGAGGCCAGCCAGAAATTGATGTTCGGATTGATATTGAAGATAAAACCGGCCACAAAGGTGGCGCTGGCCCAGCCGAGCGAGCCCCACATGCGGGCGCGGCCGAACTCGAAACCGCTGATGCGGCTGACGCGCTCGGTATAAGATTCCAGCGCGCCGATGCCGGCGAAGAAGGTCGCGCCGATGAACACCCCGCCGACCAAAGCGCCGAGCGGCAGGCTGCTCGCCAGCAGCGGGGCATAAATGTAGATAAAGAACGGGCCGGTCAGCAGCAGCATCACGCCGAGAAACTGCAGCAGGTGTTTGCGCAGCCCAAGTTTGTCCTGAATAAAGCCGTACAACGGCTGTGCGCACAGCGCCACCAGCGAGATGGCGGAGAAGATCAGGCCGGTCTCGGCGCCTTTCAACCCGATCTTTTGATTCAGCCACAGCGAGATCAGCGAAAAGCTGGAAGACCAGGTGAAGAAAAAGAAGAACAGCAGGCCGCTGAGCAGCACGTAATATTTTTTCGTTTCGCGGTTCATGGGTAGGGCCCCGGTGAGTGAAGTTAGCTCTATTGTTAACGTTAACTCGCGGATGGATGAAGCTGTCAGTTATCACTCATGCGATGTTAATCACAAAAGTTAACGTTAACATTATTGCGTTGTGATCATTATCACGAGTTGGAATGGGGGCGATGCGCCCCCGGAGGATTAACGTTCGTTCAGCGAGCGCAGATGATCGTCGCGGCGCAGCGTCATCAGCGCAAACAGGCTGACCACCGACGTGGCGACCACATAGTAGGCGGGAATGTCGATATTGCCGGTCTGTTTGATGAGGCCGGTGATAATCAGCCCGGCCGAGCCGGAAAACACCGCATTGGACAGCGAGTAAGCCAGCCCCAGGCCGGTATAGCGCACCCGGGTCGGGAACATCTCCGCCAGCATCGCCGGGCCGGGACCGGCCAGCAGGCCGACCACGGCGCCGGCGATCATGACCGCCAGCCCTTTGATCCACAGTGAGCTCTGCGCATCCTGCAACAGGTGCAGCAGCGGGAAGGTGAACAGGATCACCGCCGCCACCGCCGTCAGCATCACCGTTTTTCGTCCCAGCCTGTCGCTGATGATGCCCGCCGGCAGGATGGTCAGGGCGAAACCGACGTTGGCCAGCACCGTCGCCACTAGCGCTTGCTGGAAGGTGGCGTGCAGCGAGGTTTGCAAATAGGAAGGCATCACCACCAGGAAGGTATAGCCGGCGGCCGACCAGCCCATCATGCGGCCGATGCCGACCAGAATGGTTTTCACCACGCCGCCCAGCTTCACTTCCGGTGGGGTGATAGCGTGTTCCGCATGTTGCTGCGCCTGAGTAAACGTCGGCGTTTCCTCAAGCTTGAGCCGCAGCCACAGCGCCACGGCGCCCATCGGCAGCGCCAGCAGGAAGGGAATGCGCCAGCCCCAGTCATGCAACTGCTGCACGCTCAGCAGCGCGGCCAGCAGCGCCACCAGCCCGGCGCCGGCCAACAGGCCGAGCGCGACGGTCAGCGATTGCCATGCGCCGAACAGCCCGCGCTTGCCCTTTGGGGCGAACTCGGTCATCAGCGACACGGCGCCGCCGAATTCGCCGCCGGCGAACAGCCCCTGGAACATACGCAGCAGCGTCAGCAGCAGCGGGGCGGCGACGCCGATCGAGGCATAAGTCGGCATGACGCCGATCAACGCCGTCGCCAGCGTCATCAGCAGCAGGACCGCAATCAGCGTCGGACGACGGCCGATGCGATCGCCGATACGGCCGAAGATCACCGCGCCGATCGGCCGGCAGAAAAATGCCAGCGCGAAGGCGGCGTAGGTGAGGATCAGGCTGGTGATTTCATTTTCACCCTGCAGCGTGAAAAAATTGGCGGCGATAACGGTGGCCAGAAAACCGTATACCCCGAACTCATACCATTCGATAAAGTTGCCGACCGAGCCGGCCAGCAACGCCTGACGCGAGCGGCGCGCGTCGAGAGTCTGTTGATTCATCCCCGTTCCCATACATTTGAATTATTGTTCGTCAGTTCTAAATTTATACGACAAAACAATCAATTGATTTCAGCGGGAACTGTGAGGCGCTCAGCGCATGCCGTCGATACGCCACCATTCGGGGCAAACATCGGTGAACGCATGTGAGGTCGGGCGCAGCTCCGGCAGATTGGCCCGATCGAAGCTGCCGGTGGCCAGCGCCACCGTCGGCTCGTCGTCGATCGCCCCCAGCGTGCTGCCGCAGCGCGGGCAAAAGGCGCGGCTGGAATAGGGTGAAGAACGGTAGAGTGTGGGCATGCCGCCCGGGCCGTTCCACTCGATGGCCTGACGCGGAAATTCGACCCAGCAGAGCGTCGGCGCGCCGGAGTGGCGGCGGCAAAAATCGCAGGAACAGCTGTGCGGATTGCCAGGCAGGCCGCGTGCCTGAAAGCGAATATGCCCGCACAGGCAGCCGCCGCTATAGCAGGGATTTTCCATGATGTCTCCGTCATGAGCGCAGGGGAAAACGATGAAAATCACTATAGCGATATCGCGAAAAATTAACAGGTCCCCGCTGATGCATTACCAGAGCAACGGCGCCGGCTCGCGGCCGTTTTCGGCGTAGTACAGCGACGGCAGGAACTGCGCCAGATAGCTGAACTCGTTGTAGCAGTGGCGCATCAGGTTAAACCCGATGTCGTCCGAGACTTCGTCGTGGGCGTTGGCGCAGGCTTTACCCAGCAGGAAACGGCTGCGCAGCACGCACCCGTAGGGCGTATCGCGCGCCAGATGCAGCATCTCGCCGTCGCAGGGATCGCCGTTGTCATCCAACGCCACCTGGTCGCCGAAGCCGATGCGCGCGCACACGGCGGCGGAGAGCGCCTGCGCGTCACGCGCCTGGCGCAGCGGTTGCGGCGCGAAGAAGTCCTCGGCGGCGTGGAATTTGAGGCGCGCCGCGACCGGTGGCAGCTCCGCCAGCCATTCGACCGCTTCGATGCTGGCGCCGACGTAGCTTTCCCCTTTTTTCCAATGGCGGTCCCAGCCGCGATGTTCAACGTGATCGTGCGGGTGCCACCAGTTGATGTGCTGCGTGTTCTCAAAGAAGGTGAACCACCAGTCCAGCATGCGCCCCTTGCAGCCGTGCAGATCTGTACGGACCGCGACGGTCAGCAAACCGTCGGCGCTGCGACTCAGCCCCATCTCCAGCCGCAGCGGTTCAGGTTTGAGCAACTCGTTGATATCGTTAACGCCCCACGGCGCCAGCAGGGAAGGATGTGTCATAATGGATTCCTGTTTTATTTTGGAAACGAATTGTGTTTCCAAAATAAAGCTATGCCGCTATGCTGAGTCTGTCAATGCTTGTGAGGAATAAATATGGCGAACCCGAATGAAGAACCGCTGCGTGCTCGCGGCCGGCCGGCCACGCCGGAAACGGCGCTGCGCGCCGCGCTGGCGCAGGCGACGCTGGCGCTGTTGCTCGACGGCGGCTATGCCGCGGCAACGGTGGATGCGGTGGCGAAACGCGCCGGGGTGGCTAAAAAAACCCTGTATCGCTTTGCGGCCAATCGCGACGAACTGGTGGCGCAGGCGGTGAGCGGCTGGACCGATGCGTTTCAGCCGGCCTTCGCCCAGGATGCCGGGCGGTGGGAGGCGGTGGCGCCGCTGTTGGAAAAAGGGCTGAAGGCGGTGGCGCAGCAGGTATTGAGCGCCGAAGCGGTGGGGATGTTTCGGCTGCTGCAAAGCGAGTTTCCGCGGCGCGAGGCGCTGCTGGACAGCTATCAGCGCAACGGCATTCTGCGCGGACGGGCGACGGTGGCGGACTGGCTGCGGCGCCAGCAGCAGTGCGGGTGGCTGCGTGAGCGCGACTGGGCGCAAACCAGCGATCTGCTGTTGGCGATGGCCATCGCCGAACCGCTGCGGCAGATGACGCTGGGGCTGTTGCCGCCCGGCAGCGCGATCGACGAGCGCATCGCGGCGGCGGTGGCGCTGGTGATGCCGGGTTTGCTGGCGGAAGGATGAAAACAAGAAAGGGCCGAAAGTTCGGCCCTTAAACAGCAGGATGCTAAACGTCTGCGTTACAGCTTCGGCCCGGCGTTCACCAGCTTTTCGCCCGCCTGGGTGACGGTATATTTGGCGAAGTTATCGATAAAGCGCTGCGCCAGATCCTGCGCTTTCTCCTGCCACAGCGATTCGTCGGCGTAGGTTTTGCGCGGATCGAGGATCGACGGATCGACGCCCGGCAGCGCGGTCGGCACTGCCAGCCCGAAGATCGGCAGCGTGAAGGTGTCGGCCTGCTCAATGTCGCCATTCAAGATGGCGTCGATGATGCCGCGCGTATCTTTGATCGAGATACGCTTGCCGCTGCCGTTCCAGCCGGTGTTGACCAGGTAAGCCTGGGCGCCGGCGGCCTCCATGCGTTTCACCAGCACTTCAGCGTATTGCGTCGGGTGCAGCGTCAGGAACGCGGCACCGAAGCAGGCGGAGAAGGTCGGCGTCGGGGCGGTGATGCCGCGCTCGGTGCCGGCCAGCTTGGCGGTGAAGCCGGACAGGAAGTGGTATTGGGTCTGCTCCGGCGTCAGGCGCGACACCGGCGGCAGCACGCCGAAGGCGTCGGCGGTCAGGAAGATGATCTTGCGCGCGTGGCCGGCTTTGGACACCGGTTTGACGATGTTCTCGATGTGATAAATCGGGTAAGAGACGCGGGTGTTCTCGGTTTTGCTGGCGTCGTCGAAGTCGATGCTGCCGTCGGCCCGCACGGTGACGTTTTCGAGCAGCGCATCGCGGCGGATCGCCTGATAGATTTCCGGCTCCGCCTGCGGCGACAGCTTGATGGTTTTGGCGTAGCAGCCGCCTTCGAAGTTGAACACGCCGTCGTCGTCCCAGCCGTGCTCGTCATCGCCGATCAGCTGGCGTTTCGGATCGGTGGAGAGGGTAGTTTTGCCGGTGCCGGACAGGCCAAAGAACACCGCGACGTCGCCTTGCTCGCCGACGTTGGCCGAGCAGTGCATCGAGGCGATGCCCTTCAGCGGCAGCAGATAGTTCATGATCGAGAACAGGCCTTTCTTCATCTCGCCGCCGTACCAGGTGCCGCCGATCAGCTGCATGCGCTCGGTCAGGTTGAAAGCGACGAAGTTTTCCGAGTGCAGCCCTTGCTGTTGCCAGTCCGGGTTGGTGCATTTGGCGCCGTTCAACACCACGAAGTCCGGCTCAAAGTCCGCCAGCTCGGCGTCGCTTGGGCGGATAAACATGTTTTTCACGAAGTGCGCCTGCCAGGCCACCTCGGTGATGAAGCGCACCTTCAGGCGCGTATCGGCGTTGGCGCCGCAGAAGGCATCCACCACGAACAGACGCTTGCCGGAGAGCTGGTTGCCCACCAGCGTCTTCAGATGCTGCCAGACTTCCGGCGACAGCGGCTGGTTGTCGTTCTTGCCGGTACCGTTGTCGGACCACCAGACGGTGTCGCGCGTGGTGTCGTCGCGCACGATGTATTTGTCTTTCGGCGAACGGCCAGTAAATTCGCCGGTCGCGACGTTGACCGCCCCCAGTTGGGTGAGGGTGCCGCGTTCCAGCGGCGGCAGGTCGGCGCGGGTCTCTTCGGCGAACAGCAATTCATAGCTGGGGTTATAGACGATGTCGGCGGCCTGATGGATGCCGTAGCGAGCGAGGGTTTGTGGGGTAACAGCGCGTGAAGACATATTCTACTTCCTTATGAGTCATATTATGCCTTTTTCCCGTGCGGTGCCGCGCGCAGGATTAAGGTTCGGATCAAGCTGACCGGATTCAGCTAATGGCGTTTCCGGTTCTTTATTAATAAAGCAGGGGGCTTTTTCGCCCTCCTATAGCATAGCAGCGAATTTAAGCCTGATTACTTTAATTACAAAATGCTGACGATAATTAATTAAAACCAACCTTGGCGGAGGGTCACAATATTGAATTCCCTCAGCGTAATTTAGTTTTGCATTTTTATTTTTTATCATATTGTCAGTGCTGTCTACTGTTTTATTTCTTATTAGAAAAAGCGAAATCCGCAATAGGATTTTTGTAATTAGTTGTTTTCACTTGGCTATGGCGGGATTATTGCGCCAGGTGAATCTAACCGTACTGTACGCTTGTCAGCAGGGTGAATAATGAAACAGATAAATGCAGAAATAGCCTGTGATAAAAATACGGCATCGTCCGAATCATCAGGATTAATTAATCAACTTCGTCAAATAGATATCGGTGCGGTGCCGATCGCGTTGTTTATCACGATTTGCGCCATCGTGGCGATTTCCGCCTACGCCAACTTCCTGCCGAAGAATATGATCGGCGGCCTGGCGGTGATAATGACGCTGGGCTTTGCGTTGGCGCAGTTGGGTAAAAGCATTCCCGTGCTGCGTGATATCGGCGGGCCGGCCATTCTGTGTTTGATGGTGCCGTCGGTGCTGGTCTACTTCAACGTGTTCCAGCCCAACGTCATGGGCACCGTCCATCTGCTGATGAAAGACGCCAACCTGCTTTATTTCGTCATCGCCAGTCTGGTGGTCGGCAGCATTCTCGGCATGAACCGGGTGATCCTGATCCAGGGGATGATTCGCATGTTCGTGCCGCTGGTGGTGGGCACGGTCACGGCGGTGATCACCGGGCTGCTGGTGGGGAAACTGTTCGGCTTCACCTTCTATCACACCTTCTTCTTTATCATCGTGCCGATCATCGGCGGCGGCATCGGCGAGGGCATTTTACCGCTGTCGCTGGCCTATTCGGCGATCCTGGGATCGACGCCGGACGTCTACGTCGCGCAGCTGGCGCCGGCGGCGGTGCTGGGTAATATCTTCGCCATCGTGACCGCCGGGGTGCTGGCGCGCATCGGCATGCAGCGCAAGGCGCTGAGCGGCGACGGCATGCTGATCCGTTCGGCGCAGGAGAACGCGATGTTCGCCATCAAGGAACAAAGCGGCAACGTCGATTTCCAACTGATGGGCGGCGGGCTGCTGGTGATCTGCGCCTTCTTTATCGTCGGCGGCCTGTTCGAGCATATCGTGCATATCCCTGGCCCGGTGCTGATGATCCTGTTCGCGGTGCTGTGCAAATACTGCCGGGTGATCCCGGCCTCGATGGAGACCGGCGCGCACAGTTTCTATAAGTTCGTCTCCACCGCGTTGGTGTGGCCGCTGATGATCGGTCTGGGCATGCTGTACGTGCCGCTGGAAAGCGTGGTTGCGGTGTTCTCGGTCGGCTATGTGGTGGTCTGCGGCTCGGTGGTGCTGTCGATGGGGTTGGTCAGTTTCCTGATTGCGCCTTACCTGAAGATGTTCCCGGTGGAAGCGGCGATCGTCACCTGCTGTCACAGCGGCCTGGGCGGCACCGGCGACGTGGCGATCCTGTCGGCGTCCAACCGCATGGGGCTGATGCCGTTCGCCCAAATCGCTACGCGCATCGGCGGCGCTTCCACGGTCATTGGCGCGACGCTGTTGCTCGGTTGGTTAGTCTGAGTCCAGAGTGTGTTATGGATAGCCGGGGTTGGATTGCCCCGGTTTTTTTATACTTTTTTCGATATCGTGATAATGCTGATTATTACCTTGAAAATCATTCGTATGGCGGAAAATCCCTGTCACACTTTTGATAAGAAAAATCTGTTCTCGGTAAAATGTGTCTATTCTCTTCTCTTAAGGGATTATCGTTCTCATTCAGAGTGCCGATGGAAGGCGCCAGCGCATTACCGATATCCCCGTATTGATTCAACACCGGGCCGCTGCCGTTCAGGCAATCCGCCAGTTGGGGCATCACCCCGATTGAATTGACGAATATGGAGATAAGGTTATGTCATCAAGCAATGCATCCGTTAAAGCCGAAGGCGTATTAGCCCTGCTGGGCGCTTATAAACCCGATGAAGACGACACCATTACCGTGCTTCATCCGTCGAAAACGTTCGAGAATGCCGGCCTGGAACTGGTGCGCGGCGATCGCAGTTGGCACGACAAGGGCGTGACCGAAAAGCCGGTCTCCCTGACCTACAGCTTCTGGGAAAAGGCGCCGGGCAATATGTCGAGCATGAGCATCAGCGGCTTCAGCAGCTTTAACGCGGAACAGCGCGAGCAGGCCAAACTGGCGCTGCAGTCATGGTCCGACGTGGCCAACATCACCTTCACCGAGACCAGCAACACCGCCGCCGCCAACATCAAATTCGGTCTGTTCGATTACAGCTCGCGCGGCTCCTATGCCTTTGCGTATAACCCGGATTCATCGCCTTCGGTCGCCGGTCAAACCTGGTATAACGCCAAGAACCACACCTTCGTCAACAACCAGATCCATGAAAACGAGTACGGCCGCCAGACCTTCACCCATGAGATCGGTCATGCGCTGGGGTTGCAGCACCCGGGCGACTATAACGCCGCGCCGGGCGTCAGCATCACCTACGCTAAAGACGCGACCTACTTCGAAGACAGCCGCGCCCACAGCCTGATGAGCTATTTCAGCGAAAGCAACACCGGGCAGGACTTTAAAGGCGCGTACTCTTCCGGGCCGTTGCTCAATGACATCACGGCGATCCAGCATTTCTACGGCGCCAACATGAACACCCGCACCGGCGACACGGTTTACGGTTTCAATTCCAACACCGATCGCGACTTCCTCACCGCCACCGGCGCGCAGGACAAGATAATCTTCACCGCCTGGGATGCCGGCGGCAACGACACCTTCGACTTCTCCGGCTTCGGCCAAAATCAGCGCATCAACCTGAATGAAAAGGCGTTCTCGGACGTCGGCGGCCTGAAAGGCAACGTGTCGATCGCGGCGGGCGTAACGATTGAAAACGCCATCGGCGGGTCGGGTAACGATGTGCTGGTCGGGAACGCCGCCGATAACGTGCTCAAGGGCGGCGCGGGCGATGATGTGTTGTACGGCGGCAAAGGGGCGGATCAGCTGTGGGGCGGCGCCGGCAAGGACACCTTCGTCTACTTCGCGGCGGATGAGTCGACGGCGGCGGCGCCGGATTGGATCCGCGACTTCGTGCGCGGCGAGGACAAGATCGATTTGACGCTGTTCAACACCGGCAGCGCCGACGGCATCCGCTTCGTCGATCAGTTCAGCGGCAAGGCGGGCGAGGCGAAGCTGAGCTACGATGCGCAAAATCACGTCAGCGATGTGGCGATCAACCTGGGCGGCGCCTTTGACGGCAACGATTTCCTGGTGAAAGTGGTGGGGCAGCCGCTGGATGCCGGCGATTTCGTGTTGGCGTAAGGCAGGCAACAAAAATAGGGCGTTTTGGGCAAAAACCCGACAATTCCTATTAATTACGTCATATTAGCGTGACATAGTAGCGCGCAGAAGGCCGGGCTTGCATACCTCGGGCTTCTGTCGGATCGCCAACCTTTTCGGTTGGCGATTCATTTTCCGCCTTTCAGCATGTTGATGGCGGCGCCGAGCAGGATACGCCGTTCGATGTCGTTGCTCTCGGCCAGCTGCCGCGCCAGATGTTTCTCCAGCGTTTCCACCGACAGCGCCTCGCCGCGATGGCGCAGCTGCATCACGCTGTCGCCGATCAGGCGCGCGACTTCATCCCATACGGGTTTAATCTCCTGTTCCGAGAACGTCATGGCCTACACCTCGGTGGGTTGATTTTCGCCCAATGTAGCAGTTGAACTGCGGCTTCGCTACCGACGGCCAAAAACAGGAAGCATAAAAAACAAGCCATCAGTATTTCTTCTGGTTTTTGCGCTCAATACTTGCGGTGTCGAAAAGCAGGAGAACACATCATGAACTGGGTCGAAACCTTCGCGGAGTACTACCGCCTCAGCCGCACGGGTGAAACGCAACATTGGCTGTGCCGTCGCTGGTTGCCACAGGGGGAAGCGCGTCTGGCCTATTTGCGCGAGTTACTGGAGCCGACCGCGGCGCCGCGGCGGTGAGCAGGGCGCCGGCGGTTGGCCGGCGTCGTTTTATGGGATTAACCGAACGCTATCGCCGCCCAACGCAACAGCAGCAACGCCAGGCAGATCAGCAGCAGCACCACCACCATTTTACTGAGCTTGTTGCCCATGCGTTTTGTCGCCACGTCGCCCTCTCTTAACTGAAATACCATCCGCCGGCGATGGCGATGAGCAACAGCGTCGCCAACGCGACGCTGTTGAGTAAATCGCTGAAGGTATCGTCAGCATCGAAATCGTCTTGCCGCATGTTGCCGCCTGGCGTTGCCATTGAGTGAATAATGTTCACAGTATGCGCCCGGTAGCGCTGAAGGCACAGCGAAGAACGGTAAAAACTCGTAAAGACGGCGCTGGCGTAACGCGCAGTCGTGCTTGTGACGGATGCAGACGGCCGCCAATACGTTGTACTATCCTGTCTGCATTGAGGCATTTTTCCAAAAGGTATAATCATGGCGACGGCAATTCCACAGAAATACGAGCACCTTGAGCGCTGGGCGTTCGGTGATACCGAACAGCAGGCCGATGAAGTGGTGCAATTGATTTTGAACGGCACCAAAACGGCGACCTGCTCCAACCTGGACGGCGAGGGCATCCCACAGGCCGGCGATCGGTTCCTGGTGGTGGACGGCAAGGGAGAGCCGGTCTGCGCGGTTGAGCTGACCGCGGTGGAAATGAAAACGTACGATCAGGTCGATGAAGCGCACGCCTTTGCCGAAGGCGAGGGCGATCGTTCGCTGGCGCATTGGCGCAAAGAGCTGCAGCGCTTCTTCGAAGAGTACGATCTGTTCTCGCCGGACATGACGCTGGTGCTGATGAATTTCAAAGTCGTCGACAAGTTCTAAACTGATGCGCGCCGTTCCCTACGAGTGCCAGTGGGCGAGCCCGGAGATGGCCGCCGATCTGATCGCCGGCCGCGCGACGCTGGCGCAAGACGAGAATTGGGCGCGCAGCGGCGCCCGCGATCGGGCGGAGTACGTCGAGTGGGCCAACCACGTGTGCGGCATGGCCTGCCTGAAAATGGTGCTGAGCCACCGCGACGGCGCAGCGCCGCCGCTGCTGGAACTGGCGCGCCGCAGCCTGCCTTATGGCGCCTATGTGCGTGAGAACGAGCGGATAAAAGGACTGATTTACGCGCCGTTCGTCGAGTATGTGCGCGAGCAGTTCGCGCTGCAGGCGGAGGTGAAGGTGGGGTTGGCGGCCGCCGATGTGCCGGCGCTGCTTCATGAATGCCGCTACTTTATCGCCTCGGTGCATCCCGCCATTCGCCGGCCCGAGAGCATACCGCCGCAGCGGGGCGGGCATCTGGTGTTGATCACCGCCGCCGATCCGCAAAGCGTGACCTTCCATAATCCTTCGGACGACAGCCCGGCGACGCGCGAGCGAGTACAGCTGTCACTCAACCGCTTCGCCCACTTCTTTGCCGGCCGCGGCATCGCCATCGCATAAAAAAACGCGCTGTTTCTGATGAAAGCAGCGCGTCGTCAGCCGACTGGATGCATTTTCATGCCACCCGCATCACCCAGGCGTCCGTGTGTCGATCGTAGTGTTGCTTGTACAGCAGCGACTGCTTGC
This sequence comes from Serratia ureilytica, assembly GCF_017309605.1. NCBI lineage: Bacteria > Pseudomonadati > Pseudomonadota > Gammaproteobacteria > Enterobacterales > Yersiniaceae > Serratia > Serratia ureilytica. The sequence continues at coordinate 2,886,661 of NZ_CP071320.1, read as the reverse complement.
CGTTGAGGATGGCCGGAATGCTGGTGTGTTCATCCCAGCCGTCGAGCTGCATGCACAGATCCGGATCGGACTTGCAGGGGATGCTCAGGGTGCCTGCACGGTCGGCGGTGGCGTGAAGATGCGCGTCATCGACCTCGAAGCTGCCAATTTTTACGACGGTTTTGCTCATGGGAACTCCTTGCTCAATGATGTGGTAGGAGGTTAGACCAGTCAGGTCATCGGTATGAGCATAGCCAAATGAGCAAAAAATGCCACATAAAAAATACATTCTGGCAACATTCGTGCCGGGCGGCTAGCGGCTGCGCTAGTAAGTCACGACATAGCTGACGTTATCCTGATAGGTGCCGACCGGCACTTCGGTCTGCGCCGGGTTGACGGCGGCGGTAAAGGGGATGCTTTGCGCCAGGCCTGTGCCGGTGCCGCTTTGCGCGTTGGTGCTGCTCCACACGGTACTGGTATTGGGCAAATAGATCTGATACTGCAGGAAGTTGCTGGTGCCGCTGATCATTCGCCGCCAGCCGGTGATCGGATTGTTGCCGTTGGTGAAATAGGAGCTGTAAGACTGGGATTTGGTGCAGGTCAGCGTGATGCTTTGGTTGATCGGATTGAATTGCCCCACTAAGGCCATGCTGCCGAAGTTGACGTTGTTGGCGGTGTTGATCAGGCAACTCTTGGTGATGACCGCGGTGACGGTCACGGTGCTGGGTTGATTGGTGCCGTCCCACCAGATGCAAAGCCCTATCAGGCCCAGGCCGCAGATATGGTAGTTCCACACCAGGTTGATGGTATCGGTATAGGTGCCGGCGCTGACGTTCGCGCCGACGACGGTTTTGATATACACCGGAAAGTTGACGTTGGAAGAGATCAGGATCAGCGACAGCAGATTCAGCGAGCTGTAATCGATGGTCTGGCCGACGCTATACGGGTACTGGTAGTTCGAATCCGGGTAGATCAAATAAGAAATTTTATCGCCTGAGCCGTTGCCGTTCAGCAGAGCCATGTTGTTGGTGGTGGAAGCGATCTTGACCGTGACGGTGTTTTGCGTCAGCAAATTGAGCCCGAGCCCGGTGCAGTTCAGCCCCGCAGTGCCTTGGGCGCTTATCTGGCCGTTGTAGACGGCGAAGGAGTTGCTGCTGGGCAGGGTAACCGTGCCGTTGGTGGTGGCGCAGTCCGCCAGCGCGCGTTGTCCACACATCAACAGCAGCGCCGCCAAAAAGATTTTCACTTGCCGAGACATCATTCTTCTTCTCCGTGTGTTACTGGCAGACGAGAGGGCCGACGCGTTGCAGCCCCTGCGGGTTGGCCAGGCTGAAACTGACCTGGCACGGCGGGCCGCCGTCGGCCGGGATTACGCTTAACCGGTTGTGTTGCTGCACCGGATCGATATAGGTCATGCCATCCCACCCGACGTAGCTTTGTTGATTGCCGCCGAGCACCGCCACCTGGCTGCCGTTGGCCAGCGGTTTGCCTTGCGCATCGACCAGCTCCACGTCGGCGGCGGACAGGCGCTGGACGGGGAATTCGACCAGGTAGCCGCTGTGATCGCGGATGGCGACGGTTTTTTCGACCGCCGGCAGGTTAACGTCCGCCGGTAAATTGAGCGGGTCGATTTGGAACTTGGCGTGGTAATACGAGGTGACGGTGGGCACCAGCAGATAACCTTTGTCGTTGGTGACGCCGATGCGCTGGTTCTCGTAGCTGACCGGAATGCCGGCGTAGCCGTCGGTCGATACCAGCGCGAAGGCATCGTTGATGGTGTTGGTGGCATAAACGCCGCCGTTCATCGCCACCAGAGAACCGCTGACTTCGCCCCAGCGGGTGTAGTCGTTACGGTTGCCATACAGCCCGGCGCGGGTTTCCAACAGCGAGGTGCGCCAGGTCACATCCGCCTGACGATAATCGCTGTTGCTGCCCTGGCCGCCGGCATAGGCCAGATTCCAACCGAAACCGCCGTCGGTCGGCGCGGCGCGGCTGTAAGCCACGCGTTCGCTCCAGCGGTTGCCGGCGTCGCGGGCGGTGCTGACGTTGGCGGTGCCCCAGGTATCGAACGGAATGCTGATCTGCAGCTGAGAGCTGTAACCGTCACCGCCAATATCGCGGTTTGCCGAGGCGTACAGGCTGATGTTGCGCCACAGCGTCAGGCTGTACGACAGGTTGACCAGGCGAGTGCGCTGGCCGATGGCGTCGCGCACGTCGAAATAACCGGCGCCCAGGCTGCCGAAGCGGCTCAGGCCGATGCTGCCGGTCAGCTGATCGGTGCGGCGGCTCAGCCGATAGCTGCTCTTATAGGTGGAAAGATCGCCAAAGTCCGCGCTGCGCAGCACCCGTTGAGCGTTGAGGCTGAAATACTGATTGCTGTAGGTGTAGCTCAGGCTGGTTTGATCGCCGTGGCGGCCGGCGTACTGATAGACCGGACCGGCATCCGGTTGCTGCACCGGTTGGCCGGTGACCGGATCGTAATACCGCGGCGTGACCGGAGGGGCGTTGAAAGCGTCGCGGCCCGCCTGGCTGTAGCTGTAGGAGGCGTTGAGCACCCCTAACTGCCCGATGCGCATGCCGGCGCCGGCGCCGGTGACCGCCAACTCCGCCGCACCTTCCGCCCGCCCTTCGATCGTGAGCCAGTCCGTGACGCCGTAACGCCCGCTGCCGCTGGCCACCCACTGGCCGTAGTCCGCGGATCGGTAACCGTAGTTTTGGCGCAGCGCGCCTGCCGACAGGCTGAAATCGCTCAACCCGGCCTGCAGCAGCGAACTGGCGACATAGAACGGCACCGTCGTGCTGATCTGGCGGCCGAGCGCATCGGTCGTCACCACCGTCGCCTGACCGGCGCCGTTGATGTAGGGCACGGTATTCAGGGTGAACGGGCCGGGATTCACGTTGGCGGAGGTGTTTTTATAGCTGTTGATGTACAGATCGACGCTGCTCGGCACGGCGGCCTGGCCGGAGAACTGCGGCAGCGGGTAGGTAATGAGATCCGGCCGCGTGGCGAAATTACGCGCTACCTGCAGACCGCCGACGCGCACCGAACTGGTCCAGGGCAGCGAGCCGGTCGTGAGATCGCCGGCGGTGTAGCTGAGCATGGTGTCGTCGTCGCTGTAGCGCCAACTGCTGTCGTAGCGGATATAGCGATTGTTCTGCTGCGCGGCGGTCTCGCCGTTGAAGCTGCTGCGGAAAATGCCGGTGTTGGCGATAACGCCGAAGCCGTCGAACAGGCGCTGTTCGCTCCAGGCGGAAAAATAGCCCGGATTGCCGCGCCCGCCGCTTTGGCTGACGTAGGCGTCGTAATTCAGCAAGAAGCCCAGGCTGCTTTGCGCCGGCAGCCGCTGCTCCGGGTTGGCGTCACCGAGGGTTTGCCTGGGGAGCCAATCGTTGGGCACCGAGATCAGCAACTGCTGCGTTTCGCCGCTGTAGGTGACGTCGACCTTATCCAGTTGATCGACGGCGATCTCTTTCACCTGTTTGTCCGTCACCGGCAGGCCGGCATCGATCAGCTGCTGAGGCGTTAAATAGTAATGGCCGCCGCGGTAGGCGACCGGCACGACTTTGCCGGTCGGGCGGCCGTTCACCACCGGCTCCAGATACAGCGTGGTATCCGGCATGCTGACGGCGCGGGGCGGCGGTGGCAAATCGTCGGCGGCGGCAGGCGGCGGGCACAGTTCTACCGCCATACAGAGTACGGCCAGGGCCAGCGGCTTGAGCTGCATGCCGCGTGAGGGCGATGGCGACATCCGCATCACCTGCGCCTCGGGCTCAGTAAGACGGGAGGGTTACGGGCTGTTTATTGTCGTTGACCATCGCCTGCAGCTTGCCGGCGGCAAAACTGCCCGACGGCGGCAGGGCGAAACGCATTTGCGAACCCGGCAGCACATAGCCCAGCAGCCCGTTGTTGAGCGGCTTGCCCTGAATGCTGACCTGCGACAGGCGAGCATGCACGATGCCGTCATTGCGCACGTCGAGCCAGCGCTGGCTGTTTTGTTGCAGCAGCCGGTAGCTGAGCTTCGGCTGGTTGGCGGTGGCGTAGTCGCGCGGGTGTTCGAAGTCTTGCTTGGTCCAGACGCCTTTGCCGCTGACGAACAGCGGCACCGAATAACGCATCTGGAATTTCAGCCCCATCTGCGCGCCTTTGTCGGGCGCTGCGCCATCTTTATCTTTGATCGGCACTTCATCGACCAGGATGCGGTAAGCCCGCTCTTGTCCGGCGGCGGCCGGCGTCTGCTTGATCAGGCGAATCAGTTGGCGTTTGCCGGGGAGAATGGTGGCGACCGGCGGGCTGGCGAGCACCTCGCTCTGGTTGCGGTAATCGTCCTTACCGCCGGTTTGTTGCCAGCCCAGCACGCGAATTTGCATGTAAACCGGCTTGCTGTCGCGGTTTTCCAGCCACAGGGCCGTCGCCTGCTGGTTGTCTTCAATAACCGGATCGATGGGCCAAATCAGAATGGAGGCGGCGGCGAAGGCCTGCGGCTGGCCGGCTAACAACAATCCTGCCAGCAGAGGCAGGCGAAGCAGAGTAGTACGCATAATGTGATCCTTTTAAAAGCTCAATAACTCACCGTCACTAAGACCGTATCGTTGTAGGTGCCGCTGGTGGGCAAGGTGCTGCTCGCCATTAAACTGGCGTAGATTTTTATTTCCTGCGTACTGCCGGTGGAGGAGACGGTTTGGGCGGCGCCGCCGTTGCCGCCGTCTCCCCACAAAACGGCGTAGTTGGCATCCTGGTAGAGCTGGTAAATCAGCGTTTCCGAGGTGACCGAGTTCAACAGCTTGCGCCCGCCGGCGATGGAGCCGGTCACGTTATTGCCGACGTTCAATCCCAGGGTGACGCTGAGCCCGGGGTTGCAGCGGATAAGGATTGAGCCGGCGCCGGCGCTCGAGACAATTTTTATCGGGCTGCTTAAAGACGCCACCTGGCCGAAGCTCATGCTGCCGAACGAGGTAACGTTGGTGACGCCGCTGCCGAGCACGCAGCCTTTGATGATCGAAGCATTGACCGTGAAGCCCTGGCTGACGGTATCGGCATGTGCCGCCGGAGCGCCAAACAGCGCCGTCAGCAGCAGGGTGCGCAGCGTTCCGTTAATCACCAATTTATCGTCACCTGTACCGTGTCCGTATAAGTGCCCGTCGCCGGCGTCGCCTGCACCGGAATCATGCCGTACACCGGCAGCCAGACGCTTTGACCGGTGGCGGTCTGCGTCACGCCGGTGACGTTATCCCAGACGGTGGCGTAGCTGGCGCTGGTATACAGGTTGTAGTTCACGCGGGCGCCCGCCGCGCTTTGCAGATAGCGCGAAGCGGTATTGCCGCTCTGTCCGCCGCTGAGCAGCACCGTGTAACTGGTGCCGTTGTTGCAGTTGATCTGCAGTGCGCCGGCGTTCGCCTGGCCGGTCACTTTTATCGCCGTATTAAGGAAGTAAACCGTGCCGAAGTTAAAGGTGCCGAACGTGGTGTTGCCGCCGCTGGTGGTGCCTGCGACACAGGATTTGACCAAGGTGGCGCTGACGCCGACCGTCGCAGTGCTGACGTCGGCGCGGCAAGCGCCTGCCAACGACAGCAGCATGCAGGTGACGGCCAGGCGCGTCATGCTTACCAGGTGACGGTCATGGTGACGGTATCGCTGTACGCGCCTGCCGCCGGGGTGGTGCCCGCGGCGGGCACCAGACCATAGACGATCAACGGGACCGCCGAGCCGGTGCCGGTGCCGGTCAGCACACCGGTGGTGCTGTTCCACGGCACGGCGTGGGCGCTGTCCTGGTAGAGGTTATAGCTGATGTAAGCGGGCACGCTGCTGGCCATGCGCCGCTGGCTGCCGGAGGCGTTGAGGCCGTTGTCCAGCGCCACGGTGTAGTTGGTGCCGGTGGTGCAGTTCAGCCCCAGGGTACCGGTGCCGCCGCTGCCGGTGGCGCTGGCGGTGATGACGTTAGCCAGCGACGAGTAGGTGCCGAAGCTGATGGAGCCGAAGTTGTTGGTGGTGCCGGAGCTGTTGCCGCCGGTAACGACGCAGCCGGCGCCGATGGTTAAAGTGACGCCCAGCGTGCCCTGAATGGTGCCTGCCGCAAAGGCGGCGCCAGAGGTGCACAGCAGGGCCGCTGCCGAGGTTAATGCCGCCAGAGTCTTTTTCATCATGGTTCCTTGCCGTAGTAGAGAAGCCTGCCAAAAAGCCCGAAAAATGAGTCAAATGCATTAATCTATTTACAGATTAATTAATAGAATAAGAACGGGAGAATGTCTTGCCTAAAGATTAAAAAATTTATTTATTTTTAAGCGAGATCGCAGGTTGCGTGCAGCGTAAACACATCAGGGGAATCGTGTTTGAGATAACGAGAGGGTGGATGGGAATATTATTATATTAATGAATAACGGAGCGCCGTGGTGGCGCCCCGTGTCGGCAGGCATCACCAGGTTACGGTCATGGTGACGGTATCGTTGTACACGCCGGCGGCCGGGGTGGTGCCCGCAGCGGGCACCAGACCGTAGACGATCAGCGGGACCGCCGAGCCGGTGCCGGTGCCGGTCAGCACGCCGGTAGTGCTGTTCCACGGCACGGCGTGGGCGCTGTCCTGGTAGAGGTTATAGCTGATGTAGGCGGGCACGCCGCTGGCCATGCGCCGCTGGCTGCCGGAGGCGTTGAGGCCGTTGTCCAGCGCCACGGTGTAGTTGGTGCCGGTGGTGCAGTTCAGCCCCAAGGTGCCGGTGCCGCCGCTGCCGGTGGCGCTGGCGGTGATGACGTTAGCCAGCGACGAGTAGGTGCCGAAACTGATGGAACCAAAGTCGTTGGTGGTGCCGGAACTGTTGCCGCCGGTGACCACGCACCCGGCGCCGATGGTCATTGTCACGCCCAGCGTGCCCTGAATGGTGCCCGCTGCGTTGGCTGCGCCACTGATGCACAGCAGAGGTGTTAACGAGAGCAAAACCAGCAGAGTTTTTTTCATCATGATTCCTTGCCATGTCAGAGAAAGTCCGCAAAAACGCCACCCAGAGCTGAGTTGCACGCATTTATTTACTTACATTTAAATTAATAGGATAAGAACGTGAAATTGTCTTTATCAAAGGTCAAAACTTTTTAATTGGCACAGGGCAAGCGTGCGTGGGTGAAATAACGTGATGGTGAAATGATTAGAATAATAACGAATGACGATGGGAATATTATTATCTTTATTTATCGCCGGGGAAAGCGGCTCCCCGGCGCCAGGGCGATTACAGGTGAAAATCCAGCGCGCCGTCGCGCACCAGCTCGCGCGGCAGGTTGTTCTTGATGCGGCTGCCGATGCGTTTGGCGATGCCCAGCGGTTGCCCCTGATAGGTGACGATGCACTCGTCGCCCGCCGGCGGCTGCTCAGGGTAGAGATCGCGGCCGTGATACCACTCCTGGGCCAGCGCGGCGTCCAGCTCGAAATGCTGTTTGCCGTCGGCGCCCGCGAGAGCGATCGCCGCTTCGTGCTGCCAACGGAAACCTTTCGGGAAGCGCTCCGCCAGCTTGAGGCCGATACGCGAGAAGCGCACTTTGCCGAACAGCGGCTCCAGCTCGGCCGGGAAGAGCCAGATTTCCTTGTCGCGCTCCCACAGCCGGCTGTCATCGCCCCAGGTTAAGCCGGATGCCGCGGCGGCTTGGGCGACCAGCGCCGCCTCTTTGCCGGACAGCGGGCTGAATGGGAATTTACCGACTTTATAGGTCGGCTTTGCTAACGGCGCCACGGCGTGTTTTTTACGCAGGCGGGCGACGAAAAACCCTTCGCTGTCGTAAATCTGCGGGAAGACGTGCAGGAAGCCCTCGGCGGTCAACGCCTTGTCGGCGCCGGGGAACAGCTCACCCAGCGGCTCGACGCTGACCGCGTCGCCATAGGTGTCCAGCAGCCAGCGCACCACCTGCTGATTTTCCTGCGCATTGAGGGTGCAGGTGGAATAAACCATCACGCCGCCCGGCGCCAGCGCATGAAACGCGCTGTCGATCAGCTCGCGCTGGGTGGCGGCGATCTCGGCGACGCTTTCCGGCGACCAGTTGCTCATGGCGTCCGGATCTTTGCGCACTACGCCTTCGCCGGAGCAGGGGGCGTCGAGCAGAATGGCGTCAAAACTCTCCGGCAGCGCGGCGCCGAACACCCGGCCATCGAAGTGGGTCAGCGCCGTATTCTTCACGCCGCAGCGGCTGATATTGGCGTGCAGCACTTTCACCCGGCTGGCGGAGTATTCGTTGGCGACGATGCCGCCCTGATTATCCATCAACGCGGCGATCTGGGTGGTTTTGGAGCCCGGCGCCGCCGCCACGTCCAGCACTCGAGTAGGCGCCGCGTCGCCCGAGAACAGCGCGCTGACCGGCAGCATCGAGCTGGCCTCCTGAATATAGAACAGACCGCTCAGGTGTTCGGCGGCGCTGCCCAATCGCAGCTCTTCATCGTCGCGCTCGATCCAGAAACCTTCCGCGCACCAGGGAATGGGTTCCAATCGCCAGTCGTACTCCCGCACCAGCGCCAGGAAGTCGGCGACGCCGATCTTCAGCGTGTTGACGCGCAGGCTACGGCGCAGCGGGCGCTGGCAAGCGGCGATAAAATCGTCCATCGCCAGCTCGGCGGGCATGATGGCGCGGGTGGCGTCGAGGAAAGCGGGGGGCAGAAAAACGGCGGTGGATTTGGCCACGGGGCGAACTCTCAGGGTGCAATAAAGACAAGGGCGAGAGTTTATCATAAAGCGGAAAAAAACAGGGCCCGGCATTGCCGGGCCCTGAGGAAAACGCGAAAGTTAATCGCGCGGAATGGCGGTGCCCCAGGTTTTCCAGTCCTTCGGCTCTTCCGGATTCAGCAGGAAGTGCTTGTTCGGTGTCGCTTTCGGCGCCAGCGGAATGGTTGGCGGCGTGGCGAAGGCGATGCCGCCGCGGATGAATTGCTGGAAGGTGCCACTCTTGATTACGCCGCCGGTCAGGCCGAACTGCAGGTTGTAACCCGACGCCAGCCAGAACACGCTGTTGTTGCGCACCAGATGCTGGTACTTCTTGCTGATGCGCAGCGCGACGTGCACCCGATCGGACATGGCGCCGAGGTAGAAGCCGGTGATGGTGCCGACCTCCACGCCGCGGAACAGCACCGGCGTGCCGATCTGCAGCGAGCCGGTTTCGGCCGCGTCGAGCACGACGCTCAGGCCGTCCAGATAGCGCGAGTCGGTGATGCTGGCCTGCTGCAGTTCGAAGGTGCGCAGCTCGCGCCCGCGGCCCGGCTCCACGTTGATATAAGGCTGGAGCAGGGTATCGAGGTTGCTGACGCCGGCGGCGGAGATCTCCGGCGACACGATCGAGAAGCGGCTGCCGAGGCGCGCGAAGGTCTGCACGTATTCCGGATACAGCACCGCTTTGGCCAACACTTCGTTGCGCTCCGGCGCCAGCTGCAGCGACTCCACCTGGCCGACGTCGATGCCGAGGTAACGCAGCGGCATGCCCGCCGACAGCTTGCTGGCGTCATAGGTTTTCAGCGTGATTTGGCTGCCCACCGCGCGGGCGGCGGTTTCGCTGGCGTACAGTACGCGGTTGGCGCCTTTGTTCAGCGTCACGCCCTGCAGGTTGTCGAAGCTGATGGCGCCTTTCAGCGCGCGGTTGAGCGGCGAAGCCTGCACCGTCAGGCCGCTGCCGTTGAGCTGCACCTTGGCGCCGCCTTCGGCCCAGAAGATGCTTTCACGGGTCAGCAACTTACGGTATTCCGGGCTGATGTAGACATCCACCTCAAACTCGTTGGCCTTCGGCCGAACGTTAACGATCTCGCCCACCTGGAATTTACGATACAGCACCACTGAGCCGGCCTGCACGTCCGGCAGGCTGGTGGCGCTGAGGGTCAGGGTGGTGGAAGGGGCGTTGCCGACGATGCCTTCCTCGGCTTTTTCGCTGTTGGCGTACAGCGGATACTGGCCGCCAGGCTCCCCTTTGCTGCCGGGGATAATGCGCACGCCGCCGTCTACCCACTCCTGCGCGCTGGCGCCGAGCACTTCCATGCCGTCTATTCCCAGCTTGACGTCGAGGCGGCTGTTGACCACGAATTTGCTGTCTTTGTGCAGCAGGCCGCGATATTGCGCATCAACGGCGGCGGTGAACACCACGCCGCCGGCGGTCAAGGTGCGGCTCAGGATTTGGCCGACTTTCACGCCGTGCACCACCAGCGGTTGCCCGACGTCGATGCCGTAGCTTTGCGGCGCCGTCAGCGTGACGGTCAACACGCCCGGCTGTTGCAACAGCGTTTCGCTGCTGTCCAGCACGTTGAAACGCTGCTGCGGTTCGCCTTCACCCGGCACCAGTTCCAGCGTGGTGCCGGTCAGCAGTTGGCTGAGCTTGGCGTCGTTGAGGCTGATGCGCGGGCTGCGCATCACGATGCGGGTGCCGCTGCGCATCAGATCGACCACCGAAGGATCGATGGTCAGTTCACCGATGACTTTGCTGTCCTGTTGCAACGTCAGCTTGGTCAGGGTGCCGACCTGCAGCCCCTGGTACATCAGCGGCGTGCGGTTTTCACTCAAATTGTTGCCGCTCGGCAGATCCAGCAGAATATTGACGCCGCGCTGGCTGTGGGCCAGGTCCGGGTAAAGGGTATAGTTCTGATCGCCCTTGGCCTGCTGGCCATCGGCCGGCGAATCGAAGGCGATGGCGCCGTTGACCAGCGCCGCCAGGCTCTCCATCTGCACCGTGGCGCCGGACAGGCTGAAATCGCCCTTGAAGCCGGAGACATTCCAGAAGCGGCTGTTGCTCTTCACCAGGTTGGCGAAGCGGCGGTCGATCAGCACGTCGATGGTTACGCCCTTGTTGCCTTCGCTGATGGTGTAGTCATACACCTTGCCGACCGGGATTTTACGGTAATAGACCAGCGAGCCGCTGTTGAGCGAACCCAGATCGTCGGCATGCAGGTGAATCATCAGCTCGCCGGTGTTCAGGCGGTACTTCGGCTGGGTATCGAGCGCGGTGAAGTGGGTTTGCTCCTTGCCGCTGCCGGGCATCATGCCGATATAGTTGCCGCCGACCAGCGCATCGAGCCCGGAAACCCCGGCCAGCGAGGCCTTGGGCGTCACCAGCCAGAACTGGGTGCCTTCGCGCAGCGAGTCTTCCAGATCGCTTTTGATGCTGGCTTCCACCACGATGCTGCGCAGATCTTTGCTCAGGCTGATTTTTTGCACCGTGCCGACCTCAACGCCCTGGTAGCGCACCGGCGTGCGGCCGGCGACGATGCCCGCCGCCGATTGGAAATCGATGGTGACGGTGGTGCCGCGCTCCTGGAAATTGTTATAGACCAGCCACCCGGCGATCAGCAGGGCGATGAACGGCAGTAACCAGAACGGTGAAATGCGGCGTTTGTTCTTGACCCGCGCTTCAGTCGGTGTAGTCGGCGTTTCCTGTTGCATGTGCATCCCAAATCAATCGGCTATCCAGCCACTCAACGGCAAGAATAGTCAAAATGACCGCCGAGCCAAAGTAAAACGCGGCCGGTCCCATAGTAAAAGATAACAGTTGATCGCGATTTACCAGCGACATCATCAAGGCGATAACGAACAGATCGAGCATCGACCAACGGCCGATCCAGGTGACCAGGCGCAGCAGACGAATGCGCGTCTTCAGGCTGTGCGAGGTTTTGAAGTGGATGCTCAGTAACAGCACGATCAGCACGATCACCTTGGTGAAGGGCACCAGCACGCTGGCGATGAACACGATGGCGGCGATCGGCACGTTGCCGGAGGTGGCCAATGAGACCACGCCGGAGAAAATGGTGTCTTCCAGCCGCGTGCCGTTGGCGTAAATGATGGAAATCGGCAGCAGGTTGGCCGGTATCAGCAGGATCATCGCCGCGATCAGCGCCGCCCAGGTTTTCTGCAGGCTGTAGGGCTGGCGATGGCACATCGGCACATGGCAACGCGGGCAGCGGCCGCGCGCGTCGGGATAGCCGGTATAGTGGCAGGACAGACAAATGTGCAGCGCCGTCGGCGGGCCTTCCGGCTGTTCCTGCGGATAGTAGCGCTCCCACAGCTGCTCCAGATTGACGTGTATCAGCGTCAGGATGCTTAGCACCGTGAGCGAAAGGTAAGCGATCAGCGCGCTGCCGGGCTGGATGTCGGCGTAATCCTGCACTTTGATCGCCGCCACCGCCATGCCGATCAGATAAATGTCCAGCATCACCCACTCTTTGAGCCGCTCCAGCATCAGCAGCACCGGGCGCAGGTTCATGCCGAGCGCATGGCCGAAACGCAGGTACAGCAGCGACAGCACCAGCGTCAGCGGGGCGCCGATGGTGCAAAACGCCACCATGCTGGCGGTGAGCGGATCGCCCTGGCGGCTCATCTGCCAGATGCCCTCCAGCAAACTGGCGTCGATGCGCGTGCCGAGCAGACGAATGCTGATCAGCGGTTCGGTGAAGGCGAACGGCATCAGCAGCAGCATGGCGATCGCCATGGCGGTCAGGCGCGTCATCGACCAGTCGCGGCCGCTCACCACCTTGGCGTTACAGCGCGGACAATAAGCGGCCTGATTGCCGCTGAGCGGCGGCAGCACAAACAGCAGGTCGCACTCGCAGCAGCGTTGGTGGCGCGCTTTGGAAAGGGGGGCGGTGATCGCGTGTATTTTCATTTTTGACAAGTAGCTGCCCTTGAGCCCGCCGGAACTGTCAGCGTAGCTGAAAAATAAACCGGCCGCGTCACCGGCGATCGGGCGCCGGACGGTAAAACGAGGTAAACCGGGATTCTGAGCGGCAAACATACCCCGAGCGACGGGGTTTTGTGAAGCAACAGATGATTAACCTTGTGGCTATACGCATTTAATGCTTATTTTATAGGGCCTAAGCTTTGGGCTTCTGGCCATCTTCACTGTTTCAATGGTTAACACATGACAAAAGAACAATTCTACGCGGAATTAAAACGTGACCTGAGCGCGTTGCTCGGCGGGGAAACCAACTTTATCGCGGCGCTGTCCAACGCCAGCGCGTTGCTCAACGAGCGTCTGGATGACGTGAACTGGGTCGGTTTCTATCTGATGGATGGCGACCAACTGGTGCTGGGGCCGTTCCAGGGCAAGATCGCCTGCGTGCGCATTCCGGTGGGCAAGGGCGTGTGCGGCACGGCGGTGGCGGAAAATCGCGTGCAGCGCGTCGGCGACGTGCATGCGTTTCCGGGCCATATCGCCTGCGATGCGGCCAGTAACGCGGAAATCGTGCTGCCGCTGGTGGTTGGCGGCCGAGCGATCGGCGTTTTGGATATCGATAGCACGGTTTATCAACGCTTCGACGAACAGGACGAAGTGGGCCTGAAAGCAGTGGTGGCGGGGCTTTGTGAGCAACTGGAACAGTGTGACAGTGCGAAATATGTGACTGTGGCGGCAAGTTGATCGACGGTTAACGTGGCAATTACCGATGGCGTCATTATAATGACGCCTGTTCATGCCTGTGGCTTGTTGGCAATACCGTTGTAATCAGGAAATTTCATGGAAAATCAACCTAAGTTGAACTCTAGTAAAGAAGTCATTGCTTTTCTTGCCGAGCGTTTTCCGCTCTGCTTTAGCGCCGAAGGCGAAGCTCGTCCGCTGAAAATCGGTATTTTTCAGGATTTGGTAGAGCGCGTGCAGGGGGAAGAGAATCTCAGCAAAACGCAATTGCGTTCTGCCCTGCGCCTATACACCTCAAGCTGGCGTTACCTGTACGGCGTCAAGGTGGGCGCGCAGCGCGTCGATCTGGACGGCAATCCGTGCGGTGAACTGGAGCAGCAGCATGTCGATCATGCTCGCCAGCAGCTTGAAGAAGCCAAAGCGCGCGTTCAGGCACAGCGTGCCGAACAAAACGCCAAAAAACGTGAAGCCGCCGGCGAATCCGCCGATGCCGCTCCGCGCCGTCCGCGTCCAGCCGGTAAAAAGCCCGCTGCGCGTCGCGAAGGCGGAGCCGCGCCGGAAAACCGCAAGCCGCGCCCACAAACTCGCCCACAGCCCGCTCGCCAACCTCGTGCAGCCAAAGAGGAAAGCCAGCCGCGTTATGCGCCAGTCACGGATATCTCTAAACTGCAAATTGGCCAGGAAATCAAAGTCAGAGCAGGCAAGAGCGCGATGGATGCTACCGTACTCGAAATCGCTAAAGATGGCGTACGTGTGCAGCTCTCTTCCGGTCTGGCGATGATTGTGCGCGCAGAACACTTGCAGTTCTGATACGGAGGCCAACCCAGGCATGAACAAATTCGTCAGATTAACAGCGATTGCAGGGCTGCTGTGGGCGGGTGTCAGTTACGGCGCGGAAACAGCCAACATCCGCATCGGCCAACTGCCCCAACTGCAACAGGAACCCCAGCACGCTACGGTGAGTGAGCGCGTCACCTCGCGCTTCACTCGCTCTCATTACCGCCAGTTCGCCCTCGATGCGGAATTTTCAGGCAAGATCTTCGATCGCTACCTGAACATGCTGGACTACAACCATAACGTGTTGCTGGCCTCCGACGTGGCGCAGTTCGCCGGCAAACGCAATCAGGTTGGCGAAGAGCTGAAAACCGGCAAGCTGGACACCTTCTACGCGCTGTTCAATCTGGCGCAGAAACGCCGCTTTGAGCGTTACACCTATGCGTTGTCGTTGCTGGACAAGCCGATGAACTTCACCGGCAACGGCACTATCGATCTCGACCGCAGCAAAGCGCCGTGGCCGAAAGACAAGGCCGAGCTGGATAGCCTGTGGGATGCGAAAGTCACGTATGACGAGCTGAACCTCAAGCTGACCGGCAAGACCGACAAAGAAATCCGCGACACGCTGACCAAGCGCTATCAGTTCGCCATCAAGCGCCTGACGCAAAGCAACAGCGAAGACGTCTTCCAGCTGGCGATGAATGCCTTTGCGCATGAAATCGACCCGCACACCAACTATCTGTCTCCGCGCAACACCGAGCAGTTCAACACCGAGATGAGCCTGTCGCTGGAAGGCATCGGCGCGGTGCTGCAGATGGATGACGACTACACCCTGATCAACTCGATGGTGCCGGGAGGTCCGGCGGCGAAGAGCAAAGCGATCACCGTGGGCGATCGCATCGTCGGCGTCGGCCAGGCCGGCAAACCGATGGTGGACGTGATCGGCTGGCGCCTGGACGACGTGGTGTCGTTGATCAAAGGGCCGAAGGGCAGCAAGGTGCGCCTTGAGATCCTGCCGGCCGGCAAGGGCACCAAAACCCGCGTGGTCACCTTGACCCGCGAGCGCATCCGTCTGGAAGACCGCGCGGTGAAAATGACCATCAAGACCGTCGGCAAAGAGAAGGTGGCGGTGTTCGACATCCCCGGCTTCTATGTCGGTCTGACCGATGACGTGAAAGTGCAGCTGCAGAAGATGGCCAAGCAGAACGTCAAGAGCGTGATCATCGATCTGCGCACCAACGGCGGCGGCGCGCTGACCGAAGCGGTGTCGCTGTCCGGCCTGTTCATTCCGAGCGGCCCGGTGGTGCAGGTGCGCGACAACAACGGCAAAGTGCGCGAAGACGCCGACACCGACGGCGTGACCTACTATAAAGGCCCGCTGGTGGTGCTGGTCGATCGCTTCAGCGCCTCCGCCTCCGAAATTTTCGCGGCGGCGATGCAGGATTACGGCCGCGCGCTGATTGTCGGCGAGCCGACCTTCGGTAAAGGTACCGTGCAGCAGTACCGTTCGCTGAACCGTATCTACGATCAGATGCTGCGCCCTGAGTGGCCGGCGCTCGGTTCCGTGCAGTACACCATTCAGAAGTTCTACCGCGTTAATGGCGGCAGCACCCAGCGCAAGGGCGTGACGCCGGACATTCTGATGCCGACCGGCGTCGATCCGGCGGAAACCGGCGAAGCGTTTGAAGACAACGCCATGCCGTGGGACAGCATCAATGCGGCGACCTACAGCAAGACCGGCGATATGGCGCCGTTCGAGCCGGAGCTGCTGAAAGATCACCAGCAGCGCATCGCGCAAAATCCGGAGTTCCAGTACATCGCGCAGGATATCGCGCATTACAAGGCGCTGAAGGATAAACGCAACATCGTGTCCCTCAATCTGGCGGTACGCGAGAAAGAGAATCACGATGACGACGCGACCCGTCTGAAACGCATCAACGAGCGTCTGGAACGTGCGGGCAAGAAGCCGCTGAAATCGCTCGACGATCTGCCGAAGGATTACCAGGAGCCGGATCCGTACCTGGATGAAACCGTGCATATCGCGCTGGACCTGGCTCATCTGGAAAAGGATCAGCCTGCTCAGCAGCCGACGCCGGCCAAATAAGGCCACGGCTTTGCCTGTGAAAAACGCACCCTCGGGTGCGTTTTTTTTGGTTGCGGCAAGCCCGGCTTAAGCCGGTTTCTTACGGTGACGCAGCCCGAGCTGAATGCAGGAAACCACCACCAGCAGACAGCCGAACAGCGACAGCAGCAGCGGGATCTCATGCCAGAACAGCCAACCCCAGGCGATGTTGAACACGATGCCGATATAGCGCACCACCGAGACCACGATCAGGTTATCGGAAGAGAAGGCCTGGGTTAAGACGACCTGCCCCAACAGCGACACCAGGGCGATGGCGAGCAGAATGGCGAACTGATAGGCGTTGGGCCAAACGAACGCGTTCCACATCAGCGGCAGCGAGATCAGCGTTGCGATGAACAGGAAGTAGAACACGATCTCGTAGTTGTGGTGGCGCTTACTGAGTTTGTTGACCGACAGATAGGCGATCGAGGCGAACACCGCGCTCATCACGCCGACCAGCGACGCCAGGGTATAGGCCGAGAAGTGCCACGGCCGCACCAGCAGCACGGCGCCGATGATGACCATCGCCAGCCAAAACGCGGTGCAGGCGCTGACCCGTTCACGCAGCACCAGCAAGGAGAGCAAAATGGAGAAAAACGGCGACAGATAGGCCAGCATGCTGGCGTCGGCCAGCGTCAGATGGGCGATGCTGTAAAAATAACAAATGAGATACAGCCCGCCCATGGTGCCGCGCAACACCAGCAGCGGCCGGTCTACGCGGCTGAAGGTGATGCGGTGGCGGTACATCAGCAGCAGAACCAGCACACAGCCGATGCTGCTGCGAAAGAACACGATTTCACCGGTGGGAATAGCATCGGAGATGGTTTTAACCAGCGCGTTCATGACGCTGAAAATCAATGAGGCAAAAATGGCCAGTAGCGCACCCTGATTCATGCTTGCCTCCGCCATTGTCGGTAAATGATGTCCGCCTGCTCGTCGCAGGTATCGTCCAGCAACGAGCGATGGCAATGCTCGGCGCCGATCCGGGTGACGAAGTGCTGCAGCGCCTGCTGAAAGCGGGCCAACAGACGCTGGGCGGCGGGCATCTCGACGTCAAGCCGCTGCGCCAGCAAGACCAGGACGCGCAGTTTGCGCACGTCCTCTTGCGGCACGCGCGGCAGGCGCCAGCGCCCCTGGGCATCCTGGAAGACGCGGGCGACCCTGACGGCGGAAAAATCATAGTAGCGGCCCTGCGCGTCCGGCTCGGAATAGGGGTCGACCAGCAGCGCGGTATAACGCGTAAACAGCGCATAGCATTGCTCCGTCGGCGCGAGCTGCGGGAATTGGTCAATCCAGCGGCGGCTCACCATACGGGGCGGAACCGGGTAGTTGTCGTCATTCAAAAAGCGCAGCAGGTTAATGGCCTCGATGCCGAGCCGGTTGAGCAACTGCTGGTAATCCTGCGAGAGCGCCAGCATGTCGGCGATCGCCTCGGGACAGATGGGGCCCTCGGGGTGGGTTTTATACAGGTACTGGATCGGCGCCTGCGGCTGGAATATCGCCTGCAGCGTGGTTTCGGCCAGCGCCAGCGGAGGATGAACATAATTGGTGATGCTGAAGCGCTCGGCGGCGAGCAGGCTGTTGCAGCGTTGGGCGTCAATGCCGTGACGCGCCAGCAGCGAGCAAAGCCAGTCGAGTTCGGCGCAGTCTGACCTTGCGCCTGCGCCGGCCAGATAAATTCGCTGCTTGAACGCCTTGGTGTAGGCGCGGTAAGGCTGTTCGGCGTTCTGGTATTTGGTGTCGGCGTAGTAGCTCGACAGGCTGATGACCTCGACGTGGGATTGCCCGGCCTCCTGCAGCAGGCTTTGCGCCATCAAGCCGGAGCCGATGGAGGGAGAGAGCAGGATCAGTGAGCGCAGTTGGGGCAACGCCGCCCATGGCACCTGTCGCAGCACGTCATGGTATTGATCGGCGGGGACGGCAAGGATCAGTCTGCGCCAGTCGCCGCCGACGAGCGCCAGATCATCGCAATAGCGGTCAATCGTCACCTGCGCATCGTCTTGGGTGCGCTGCGCCTTACCGGCGCCCGTCAGCCACAGGCAGGGCGTGTGCGCCAGATGTTGCTTCAGGCGGCGCCCTTTTTCGCTGGTGCGGTTGTACAGGCCGATGCGCGCATTGCCCGCGGTCTTGATGTCCGCAGCCAGTTGGATCGCCGCCGGGCCGGCGCCGAGGATCAGGGTGGGAAAGGCATTATTCATGGCGGTGAGGCTCCAAAATCAACAGATCGTACAGCGGGGTGGTGAGCGGTTTACCGCTGACGCGCCAGGGCGAGCCGGCGGCCTGGTGGTGGTAAGGGCAGTTGAAGATCGACTTGAGGCCATTGCCATAGCGCACCAGCAATTTGCCACACTGGGGCAGCAAAGGCCGCAGCGCCTTCAGCAAACCCTGCTTGTCCGCCACCAGGGAGGCGATGATGATGTGATCGATATCGTTGCGCGTCAGGCCGTTCAGCTTGTCGATGCAGGGCATCTGCTGCACCAGCCCCAAGTGGCGCGTAAGCCGGCGGGCAAAACGCTGGGCCGCCGGATCGCAATCGTAGCAAATGACGGTGGCGGAGAGCCTGGCGACCAGCGCCAGCGCCGTGGTGGGCAATGCGCCGCTGCCCACCAGCAGCACCCGTTCGCCGGGTTTAATGTCGGCGGCCGCGATCTCCAACTGCAGCGCGCGGTCGAAACTGTTCAGGTAGGCGTTGGTTTGCGCCGGTTCCCGGCACAGCGCCGAGACGCGATGCTTCTCGTAGTCGCACAACGCGGCGTTGGCCGTCGCCCGCAGTTGGGTGATCTGCGCCGTTATCAAACGGTCGTTTTCCAGCTTTTGACGATAGGCCTGCAGCTGCGGTTCGTCGTTAAAGGCCTGCAGGCGGCTGAAACGACGTTCCAGCAGGGAAAAATGGCGCCGATCTTGCCGGGCGGAACGGTGAAGCTGGTGAATTTCCTGTTGCAAGCCGGCGAGTTGCGCCAGCATGTCCGCCTTGGTCAGAGTGTACATGGGGATTCTCCGTGTGCGTGTAACAGCTGTGTCGGCAGCAGATAGGGGTAGCCCTGCGGGCTGACGCCGTTTTCGATGCCGACGCCAAATACGCGAGACACCATCGGATGTCCCATCATCTGATGGGTATCGCCGTGGCAAACGACGCGTCCGTGCGCGAGCAGCGTGAGTGAGTGGCAATAGCGCAGCGCCAATCCCAGATCGTGGATCACCAGCAGCGTGATGCAGCGGTGGCGCCGGCCGTAGTCGGCGATCTGATTGAGCACGCGCAGCTGGTGGTGGATATCCAGCGCGCTGGTGGGTTCGTCGAGCAAAATGATCTGCGGCTGAGAGACGAAGGCCTGAGCCAGCATCACCAACTGTCGCTGGCCGCCGCTGAGACGGTTGAAGGGGCGATCGGCGAGCGCGGAAATGCCGCATTCCGTAAGCGCCTGCTCGACCGCATCGGTCTGGGCGGCGCTGATGCGCCAGCTCAACTGGCGTACCTTGCCCAGCAGCACCATGTCAAAAGCGGTCAATGCCGAATCGCAGCGATTAAGCTGCGGCACATAGGCGATACGGCTGGTTTTCGGATCGAGAGGGCGCTCGCGGTAAGCGATCTCGCCGCTGCACGGCACCATGCGGTTAATCGCTTTCAGCAGCGTCGATTTGCCGGCGCCGTTGGGGCCGATGATGCCGCCGAGCTGCGCCTCCGGCCAGCTCAATGAAACGTCTGCCAATAGCGAGCGGCGATGCAGCGAGACGCCGACGCGGGTGAGGGTCAGTTGAGTCATGGGCGTTTAACCTGTCGAGTGACGAAGTAAAACAGCACCGGCACGCCGATCAGGGCGATAACGATGCCGATGGGCACCACGCCGTTCGGCATCACCAGCTTGGCGACGATCGAGGCGCACAGCAGCAGCAGGCTGCCGCAGAGGGCGGAAATGCAGATCAGGTAGCGCTGATCCTCACCCACCAGAAAGCGGGCGAAATGCGGGGCGATCAGCCCGACGAACCCGATGGTGCCGACAAACGAGACCGAGGCGGCCGTCAGCAAGGTCGCCAGCAGAAAGGCCAGCTTGCGCAAGGCGCTGACATTGATGCCCAGCCCCTGGGCCTGCTCTTCGCCGGCGGACAGCGCCGTCAGCCGCCAGGCGAGCCGCAGACTGACGAACAGCGCGCACAGCAACACGACGCCGGTGATCGCCACGCCGTGCATATTGGCTTTGAGCAGGCTGCCGAACAGCCAAAAGACAATTTGCTGCATGGCTTCCGGCGAGGCCAGAAACAGCAGCAGCGATTGCAGCGACTGAAAGAAAAACAGCACCACGATGCCGCTCAACACTAATATTTGCGGCGTCATGCCGCGGCGTTGTCCCAGCAGATAGATAGGCACGCAAGCCAACAGCGCCATCAGCGAAGCCAGCAGCGGCGTGCCCAGCGCCAACGCGCCGCCCAGGCTGAAGCCGGTGAGGATCGCCAGCGCCGCGCCGAACCCCGCCGCGGCAGAGATCCCCAGCGTATAGGGGCTGGCGAGGGGATTGGCCAGCACGGTCTGCATCAGCAGGCCCGCCAGCGCCAGGCTGGCGCCGACCACCAAGGCGGTGAGCGTCATCGGCAAGCGAATCGACCAAAAAACCGCCTGATGCAGTGCGTTGCCGGGGGCAGAGCCGGGCCAAAGCATCCGCACGATATCCGTGAGGCCAAGTTGCGCGGCGCCGACGGTGAGATCGATGGCGGTCGCCGCCAGCAGCGCGCCGAGCAGCGCCAGCGTCAATAGCCCGCGGCGCAGCCTGCGCCGTCGCAAAAACGCACGTCCTGTGTGGGCCACGGTTATTCTCCTTGCCAGCGTTGCAAGAAGACGCCGTCCGCCTCTATCGGCAAATATTGATGGTAGAACTGCGCCAGATTGCGCGCGGGATCAACATCGGTAAACGCGGCGGGATAGAGCGCTTTTGCCAGATACTGGACAAAGATAAAATCGTAAATCGTGCGCGCGCCGCCATGGTAAAGCGCATAAAGACGCTGATTTTTTACCGCCGGCAGTTGCGGCCATCCCGCCCGCCGGGCGTATTGCGTCAGGCGCGTCTGTAGGGGGGCTGCCTGCGTGCCGTAGCCCATCGGCACGGCGTTCGGCATGTTTTCCCAGTCGCCACCGGCGAGAAAAATCACCTCGGGCCGTTGGGTCAGGACATAGTCGGCGCGCAAGGGGGAAGGGCTGCCGACGACGCCGGCGGCGATATTGTCGGCGCCGGCCAGCTGCAGCAGCGGCCCCCAGATCGATGCGCCATAGCTGCTGCCGTACTCGCCGGGGCCCTTGTCCCCCAGCTCAATGTAGGTGACCGGCGGCGGCAGCTGCGCCTGGCGGATGCGCCGCCGGGTATCCTCGAGACTTTGGCGATATTCGTCGGCCAGCCGTTCCGCTCGCTCGGCGTGGCCCATCGCCTGGCCCATTAACCGGATGCTGGCGAGCTTGACTTCAACGCCCTGATTGAAGTCGACGACGATGTAAGGAATGTTGAGCTGTTGCAGCACCGGCAGGTAGTTGGCGAAGCCGTCGAGCTGCCACTTCGCCAGGATCAGCAGGTCTGGTCGCGTGGTCAGCAGGCGTTCAAAATCGAAGCTCTGGTTATAGAGCGAACCGACATCGACCAGCTGAGCGAGCCGTGGCAGCGCCGCCTGATAGCGCGTCCATTGGCTGGCGCGCAACGCCCAGTCGCTTTTGGAGAAGGCGACGACCTGTTGATAACTCTCCGGGCCGTTCACCGCCAGAAAGTCTTCGTAGTAAAAGCCGATATAGGCGCGCTGTGCGGGGGCGGCCAGGGTAACCTGGCGTCCTTCAACGTCGGTGAGGTGAATTTCAGCGTGCGCGACCTGGCAGAAAAGCAGCCACGTCGCCAGCATCCAGACGATACGCGATAACATGATTGACATCCCTTTACGATTAATTGTGATGTTATAATGTAACAATTAATCGCGAGATTCAAACTTTCGTCGCCGCTGAATCAGGCGGGGCATGATGAAACGCGCTGAGCGGATATTGGCCTATAAAGCGTGAGGATAACGGTTCTCGTTGTCATGGCGTGCGGGCAAAGAAATTTTTCTGCAAAATCCCTCCGCCTTGCGCAACAATCGTTTACAATTTGCCAAATCCCGGTCGTGCGTCGTTTTTGTAAAGTTTCGTATTTTTAGTAGGTTAATGGCGCGCAACTCTTGAAACTGTGACGAATGCCCATACGATCCAGGGTATCTGGACAGTGTTTTGTTAACATTTATGAGGAAGTAAACATTTTATGATGCGTATAGCTCTGTTCCTGCTCACCAACCTGGCGGTGATGTTGGTTTTCGGGCTGGTGCTCAGCCTGACAGGAATCCAATCCAGTAGCGTTCAGGGCCTGATGATCATGGCCGGTCTGTTCGGCTTCGGCGGCGCTTTCGTGTCGTTGCTGATGTCCAAATGGATGGCGCTGCGCTCCGTGGGCGGGGAAGTGATTGAACAGCCGCGTAACGAAACCGAAAACTGGCTGCTGGAAACGGTGCGCCGTCAATCGCAGCAGGCGGGCATCGCCATGCCGCAGGTCGCTATCTACCACGCGCCGGACATCAACGCCTTCGCCACCGGCGCACGGCGCGACGCTTCGCTGGTCGCCGTCAGCACTGGCCTGCTGCAGAGCATGAGCCGCGACGAAGCGGAAGCGGTTATCGCGCACGAAATCAGCCACGTCGCCAACGGCGATATGGTGACCATGACCCTGATCCAGGGGATTGTGAACACCTTCGTCATCTTCATTTCGCGCCTGATCGCACAGGTTGCCGCCGGCTTCCTGGGCAACCGCGACGGTGAAGGGGAAGGCAACGGCAACCCGATGATTTACTTCGCCGTGTCGATGGTGCTGGAACTGGTGTTCGGCATCCTGGCGAGCATCATCACCATGTGGTTCTCGCGTCACCGCGAATTCTATGCCGACGCCGGTTCCGCCAAACTGGTGGGCCGCGAGAAGATGATCGCCGCCTTGCAGCGTCTGAAAACCAGCTATGAACCGCAGGAAGCGGGCAGCATGATGGCGTTCTGCATCAACGGCAAATCCAAGTCGTTCAGCGAGCTGTTCATGTCGCACCCGCCGCTCGACAAGCGCATCGAAGCGCTGCGCACCGGTCAGTACCTGAAGTAATCGGCTGAATGAAATGAAAAACCCCGGCTTGCCGGGGTTTTTTTATGGCATGCCTGAACCGCTATTTCGGCGGCGGCGACGGATTCAACAATGAAATTCGGCAATGAATGGGGTGAGCGCTTCACCGAAGTTTGCGGGCGTTAATGCCGTGCAGCAGCGCCCGAAGTCCCTGAAGCCCACCTGCAAACCGCGTCTTTCGGCCTCTCAGCCTGGGCAGGCGCGGTGCCAGATCACCCGGTGAGAGGGCAAGCCGCATCGGGCCCGGTCACGACCGCCTGTTTGGCTTTGTAAGCGCATGTTATATGCTTTGGCACAATGACATTTGTCCCTGAGGCCCTATGAAAATCAACCACCTTCCCTTACTCAACGGTGATGAGGTGTCGGCGCGCCTGGCCGCATTGGCTGGCGGTGTCGCCGATGCGGTTGCGGAATTGTTGAACCGGCATGATGACGATGATGAACCGCCGGTTATTCGCTGGCATTCAGGCGATCTGCGCCTGCCGGCGTTTTTCCCCGACGAGCACGACGGCCACGATTACGATTACCTGATCGTGGACGGCGATGTGATCGTGGAGGGATGCCTGGCGGTGTCACCGCAGCGAGAGGACGGCGGCATTGTCGTGCTGGGGCGGCTGCAGGCGGATACGCTGATTTGCTGGGGCGGGCTGGTCGTGCGTGACGATGTCCGCATACGCCATGCCTATTGCAGCTCAGGAAACGACGGCGCGTTCGTGGTGGGGGGAGACCTGACCGCGCTCACCCTGGTAGAAACGGGGGAGTTTATCCATGTTCATGGCGATCTCGACGCGCGATGTCTCGCTTCGTTGCAGAACTTCGTTCAGGTTGACGGAGAAACGCGCTGCGACTGCCGCATCGACAGCGCGCAGTCCGAAGATCTGATAAAGCGCATGTTCGCCCCCGGCCTGCTCAAGGCCTTCGAGGGGATGGATAACGACGGCCAACGCCTTGTTGGCTGGTATCCGGATGACGACGCCTATTTAGCCTGTTTACGACAAGGCCGCAGCCCGTTGAGGTGCGGCGACTGACGCCTGGCCTGCCATGCTCCCGGCACCGCACCCGACGCGGCCCGGCCCGGCCGCCAGTGCTGGCCCCGTCGGTTTTACAATCGATGAGGGCTCGGCTCTTTTATGTGCGCTATTTCACCTCGCGGCTGGGCTGCGCCGTTTGCGTCGTCGGTTGAGTGATGCGCAGGCTGCTGACGGCCGCCGCCAGGGTGGCGAACACCCCAGCCAGGATCAGTGAAGCGTGGGTGCCGGAGGCTGGGAACAGGTTGAACATCAGCGCCACCAGGGCGGCTCCCGAGGTTTGTCCCAGCAGACGGGCAGTGCCCAGCATGCCGCTGGCGCCGCCGCTGCGGTTGCGCGGTGCGGCGGAGATGATGGTGTGGTTGTTGGGTGACTGGAACAGGCCGAAACCGGCGCCGCACAGCACCATGCGCCAGATGATGTCCATATTCGACGGCGCCGCGGGCAGCAGCGCCAGCGAGAACAGCCCGAGCGCGAACACCGCCAGCCCGATGCAGCCCAGCAGGCCGGCATGCACGCGTTCCACCAACCGGCCGGCGATCGGGGCCATCACCACGATCGCCAGCGGCCACGGCGTCAGCAGCAGCCCGGTCGCCACCTCGTCGCGGCCCAATGCGCTTTGCAAGAAGAACGGCAGCGACACCATCGCCAGCATTTGCGCGGCAAACGAGCAGATTGAGGTGCCCATCGACAGGGCGAAGATCGGAATGCGCAGCAGATCGACCGGCAGCAACGGAAATTCCTGGCGCAGCTGGCGGCGCACGAACAGCGCGCCAATCGCCAGCAGCGCGGCGATCTCGCTGAAGATCAGCGTCAGGCTCTGGCCCTGGGCGAAGCCGCTGATGGCGGTGATCAGCAGGCCGAAGGTCAGCGCGTTCAGCACGGCGCTGGTGGGATCGAAACGGCGGTTATCGCTTTTTTGGCCGTTGGCCGGCAGGAATTTCATCCCCAGCAGCAGCGCGACGATGCCGATCGGCAGGTTGATGGCGAACAGCCATTGCCAGGACGCGACCGACAGGATAGCGGCCGCCACCGTCGGCCCGGCCGCCGAGGAGCAGGCGACGATCAGCGAGTTGATGCCCATGCCGCGGCCGAGAAAACGCTGCGGGTAGATGATGCGGATCAGCGCGGTGTTGACGCTCATGATGGCGGCGGCGCCAAAGCCCTGCAGCACGCGGGCGATGGTCAGGGTGAGCAGCGAGTCGGACAGGGCGCAGAACAGTGAGGTGATGCTGAACACCAGCAATCCAGCCTGATAGATGCGGCGATAGCCGACCAGATCGCCGAGCGACGCCAGCGACAGCAAAGAGACGGTGATCGCCAGTTGATAGGCGTTAACCACCCAGATGGAACTGGCCGGACTGGCGTTGAGATCGCGCGCGATGGTGGGCAGCGCCACGTTGGCTATCGCGCCGTCGAGCACGGATACGGTAATGCCGAGGGCGATGGCGAGGATCGCCCCATAGCGTTGCGGGACGGGGAGGCCGTCGGAACAAGGACGCATGCAGGTCTCAGCGGTATTTATTCAGGAGAGTATTATCATGCTAATCATATTCGCCTGCGATTGCATGCCCCTTGTCCGCTTAATTGTAAACGGCGGTGAGCGGCAGGCGGTTATTCATTTGGCTTCAATCGCTTAGCCTTCAGCTGCGTTGCGCGTCGCGATCTGTTCCGATTATACTGAAACCCTTGTTTAAATTTCCTGAAACAAAACCGTTAAGTAGGGTATTCGCCATGGCTAACGCAGATTCAGACAAGCAACCGGATGCCGTCTCATCCGTGATGAAAGTGTTCGGCATTTTGCAGGCGCTCGGCGATGAGCGCGAGATCGGCATTACCGAACTGTCCCAGCGGGTGATGATGTCTAAAAGCACCGTCTACCGGTTTCTGCAGACCATGAAAGCGCTGGGTTACGTTTCACAGGAGGGCGAGACGGAAAAGTATGCGCTGACGCTCAAGCTGTTCGAACTGGGCGCCAAATCGTTGCAGAACGTCGATCTGATCCGCAGCGCCGACGTGCAGATGCGCGAGCTGTCGAATCATACCCGTGAAACCATCCACCTCGGCGCCCTGGACGAGGATGGCATCGTCTACATCCACAAGATCGACGCGATGTACAACCTGCGCATGTATTCGCGCATCGGTCGCCGCAACCCGCTGCACAGCACCGCCATCGGCAAGGTGCTGCTGGCCTGGCGCGATCGGGATGAGGTGGCGCAGATCCTGTCGCAGATTGAATTTACCCGCAGCACCGAGCATACCCTGACCAGCGCCGCCGAACTGTTGCCGGTGCTGGATCGGGTGCGTGCGCAGGGATACGGCGAAGATGCCGAAGAGCAAGAAGCGGGGATCCGCTGCATTGCGGTACCGGTCTTCGATCGGTTCGGGGTGGCGATCGCCGGGCTGAGCATTTCTTTCCCGACGCTGCGCTTTTCCGACGCGGCGCGGGAGGAGTATGTGGCGTTGCTGCACGTCGCCGCCCGACGCATTTCCGAACAACAGGGCTATTACGACTATCCGTTCTGACCCTTCGCTTCTAAGAATCAGGCGCTGCCATGGCAGCGCCTTTTTGTTATTTTGCGCCCGGCGTCAGCCGCTGCGCAATCCGCTCCAGCACTAACATCAGCAGCAACGTGGCCACCACCAGGATCATGGTCAACGTCGCGCCGTTGGCGATGCTGCCGCGATCGGTCAGGCTGAAGATAGTGACCGGCAGCGTCGTCCAGCTCGGCGGGTAGATCATCATAGTCGCGCCCAGCTCCCCCATTGACAGCGACAGGCTGAGGGCAAAGGCGGAGATCATATAGGGAGCGATCATCGGCAGGGTGACGTGGCGCAGGCGAAACAGCGGCGAAGCGCCCAGGCTGGCGGCGACGTTTTCGTAGTCGCTCGAAAGCCGGGTCAGCCCGGCCATCACGTTGCCGAAGGTGAAGGCGGAAATCAGCACGAAGTGGGCGGCGGGCACGATCAGGAAGGTGCCGTTCATCTGCAGCGGCCCCTGGCTGAACGCCACCAGCATCCCCAAACCGATAGAGACCGAAGGCACCGCGCTGGGAATGAAAAACAGCGTGCCCAGCAGCCGTTGGCCGCGTTCAGGCACGTGGCGCAGCGCCAACGCCGCCCAGGTGCCGCACAACAACGCGAATAGGCTGGCGCTGAAACCGATAGCCAGGCTGGCGACCAGCGCGTCCCAGGAGGCGCCGCTGAACGCCTGGCGGAAGTGGCTGAGGGTGAAGCCGCTCGGCAGCACGCCGCTCCACTGTTCACTGAGGCTGGACATCAGGATCACCGCCAGCGGCAGGCAGAAGAACAGGGCGAACAGCGTGACCGCCAGTGTGCAGGTCAGGGTGCGTCCGGTGCGAGACCAAATCAACATCGTCAGTTCCTCAGCCCGGCGCGCGCCGCGGCGTAGCGGTAAAGGGAGAACAGCCCGAGCGACAGCGCGATATTCACGACGGCGATCGCGCAGGCGACGGCGTAGTCCGATTCCAAAATCGCTTTGGCGTAGACCATCATCGGCAGCGTGGTGACGCCCTTGGCGCCGATAAACAGCACGATGCCGAACTCATTGGTGGTCAACAACAAACACAGGCTGCCGCCGGCCAGCAAGGCCGGCAGCGCGGCCGGTAAAATCACCTGGCGCACCACCCGTCCCGGCCGGGCGCCGAGGATGCTGGCGGCCTCGAGCTGGCTGCGGTCGATCTGCGACAGCGCCGC
Source organism: Serratia ureilytica (assembly GCF_017309605.1). Classification (NCBI taxonomy): domain Bacteria; kingdom Pseudomonadati; phylum Pseudomonadota; class Gammaproteobacteria; order Enterobacterales; family Yersiniaceae; genus Serratia; species Serratia ureilytica. The sequence continues at coordinate 2,858,536 of NZ_CP071320.1, read as the reverse complement.
CATCAGTGGGCGCATCACCAGCGGGGTAAACACGGTGATTTCCGCCAGGATCACCCCCCAAATGGAGTAAAGAAAATCCACCGGCGGCAGGGTGAAACCAAAGGTCGCCATCAGCGTGCCGTTCAGCAGGCCGGCGGAACCGTAGATGAACGTGAAGGCCAGCGTGATGAGGAAGGTCGGCATGGCGATAAAGGTATCGATCACCCGGGCGATCAGACGGCTGCCGGGGAACGGCGTGAACACCAGCAGCAGCGACAGCAGGGTGCCGAGCACCAGGCAGCCCAGCGTCGCCAGCAGCGCGATCTGCAGCGTGTTGAGAAGGGCGCCGACAAAGCGGCGTGATTCGAACGCCTGCTGCAGCGCAGCGGCGCTGAACAGCCCTTGGTCGTCGGTAAACGCCTGTTTGACGATCAACGCCAGCGGGTAGAAAAACAGCGTCGCCAGCGCTAGCAGCGGCAACAGGATCCACAGGCGGCGCGGCAAACGCAGCCGCTGGGCCGGGCGAATAAGCGTAGAGTCGGTCATGTCAGTCCTCGATCAGTACCGCATCGTCGGGGGCGAAATAGAGCGGCACCCGTTCGCCGATCTGCGGCATCCGGCTGCGATGGGTGGTGACCACGCGCAGCGGGTGGCCTTGCGCGTCGAACTGCAGGTGCGTCAGTTCACCCTGCCAATGAATACCGCGCAGCGTGCCGATAAGGCAGTTGCTACGCTGGGCGTCGGCATCGAGCGCAATATGCTGCGGCCGGATGCACAGCAGCTTGTCGAAGCCGCGTTGTGCGCCGTAGGTGAAACAGCCGATCACTTTGCCGGCGCAGCTGACGGTGGTCATGCCTTGCCCGGTGGTGGTCTCCAGCGCGGTGGCCGGCAGCAGGTTGGCGCGGCCGAGAAACTCGGCGGCGAAGCGGTTCGTCGGATGGTGGTACAACGCGCGGGTTTCGCCGTGGGCGATCAGGTGGCCGTCGCGCATGATGCCGATCTTGTCCGCCAGCGTCAGCGCTTCGCCCTGATCGTGGGTGACGTACAGGATGGTCAGATCCGGCAGCTCGCGGTGCAGGCGGGCGATCTCTTCCACCATGCTGTGGCGGATTTGCGCGTCCAGCGCCGACAGCGGTTCATCCAGCAACAGCACTTTGGGGCGCACCGCAATGGCGCGGGCGATCGCCACCCGCTGTTGCTGGCCGCCGGAAAGCTGGCTGGGATAGCGCCTGGCGTAGGCGGACATGCCGACGATGGCCAACGCTTCTTCGACGCGCTCGGCGGTCAGGCCGCGCGGCTTGCCCTGGGCGCGCAGGCCGAACGCCACATTGTCTTCGACGCGCATATGCGGAAACAGCGCATAGTTCTGCACCACCATGCCCAGGCCGCGTTCATAGGGCGGCACGTCGGTGACATCGATATCGCCGATGGCGATGCGTCCGGCGGACGGCTGCACGAAACCGGCAATCGCTCGCAGTACGGTGGTTTTGCCCGAGCCGGAGGGGCCGATCAGCGCCAGCACTTCGCCGGGCGCGATGGTGAGCGTCAGGGGTTTCAGCACTTCGGTACCGCGGTACGACACGCTGACGCGGTCGAGCTGAATGCCCGACGGCCCGGCGATGTCCCGGCTGTTATCCCGCGCCTCAGCGCGGGAAGCGAGAAGGGAAGGCATGGTCAGCGTCATTCTGTCACCTTGTGCCAGCGGGAAATATCGGCGGACAGGCTGCTCACCACCTGATTCCAGTCCGGCGCCCAGATATCCACGCCCTGCAGCGCAGCCTGCGACTGCCTGAAGTTATCGTCGGTCGGGGTCACGTCTTTACGCACCGGCATGCCGTAGGAAATGGCGCTGACGCTGCTCTGCGCCTCTTTGCTCAGCAGGAAATCGATCAGCTTTTTGCCGTTGGCGCTTTGCGGCGCGCCTTGCACCAGGCCGATGTAGTAAGGCAGCACCAGCGTGCTGCGCTTGCCGTCCGGCCCGGCCGGCCAGAACACCTTCACGTTCGGGTTGCTGCGCATCTGCGCCAGGTTCATCTGCAGATCGCCGTTGGCCACCAGCAGCTCCCCTTTATTGACCAGCGCGGTCAGCTTGCCGGTGGAGGCGGAAGGGCCGACGTTGTTGCTTTGCAGTTTGCCGAGGTAGTCGAAACCGGCGTCTTTGCCGCCGAAGCTGTGGAACGCCTGCAGCATCACCGCAGTGCCGTCGCCCGCCTGGCCCGGCGTGGAGTACTGCAGCTTATTGCGGAACTGCGCGTCCAGCAGCTGTTGGTAGCTGGCGGGCGCCTGCGGCAGCAGTTTGGCGTTATAGATGAAGCTCAGGTAGTTGTTCACCAGCGGCACGAACTGTGGCTGCGCATCGGCGATTTGCGCGGCAGCCTGCGGGGTAAAGTCCTGCAGCAGTTTTTCCGCCGCCGCGCGTTGAATGAACGGCGGCAGCGTCACGAGCACGTCGGCCTGCGGGTTGCTGCGCTCTTTCGACAGGCGTTCCACGATGGCGCCGGAGCCGCCTTCGACGTACTGCACCTTGACGCCGGTCGCCTGGGTGAAGGCGTCGAACTGCGTTTGATACCAGCTGTGATCGCCGTCGTGCAGACCATCGGCGGAGTAGACGGTCACCACCGCCTCGGCGGCCCAGAGCGGCGCGGAGCCGAGTGCGATGGCGGTCATCACGACCAGTCGAGAAAGTTTCATAGCTTCAGCCTCACTGTTACGGGTTAATGCGAAACTGGTATACACCAGATATGCGGCCACGCTAATCGGCGAATATGACAAACAAATGAAATCAGCAAAATATCATTGCCGGGAACGGGGAGGACGACGCGGGAGAGAAAGGCGGGCCTGCGTGCGCAGGCCCCGTTGGGCAGGGGGTTAAAGCGTATCGACTTCGATGCGCAGGCTGTCGTGGCGCCAGTATTCGATATCGAAATCGAGAATGCGGCCGTGCTGATCGTAATTCAAGCGGCGCAGCAGCAACGCGGGCAGGCCGACCATGGCACCCAGCGCGTTGGCGGCGCGATAAGGCAGGGCGGTCGGGTAGAACGACAGGTGCATGTTGCTGTAAATCAAATCGTAATGCTGCTGATAAACCTCGGTCAGGCTGCCGTTGAGATCGTGGCTGAGCAGTGCCGGCACCCGTTGCGGCAGGCAGTGGTTCTCGCAATAGCAGATGGCGCGGCCGTCGGCATAGCGCACCCGGCGCAGCAGATACACCTGATCGAACGGTTCGAGCGCCAGCGGCTGCATCACGTCGAGCGGCACCGTGGTTTTTTCGCCGGACAGCAGCGCGGTGCGTGGCGTGCGCCCTTGCTCCTGACAGAGACGGTGGAAGTTGGTGTTTTGCGTCGGATCCAGCCACAGCCGCTCCGGCGTGACGAACCAGCCGCGACGATCGGCGCGGTAGATGGCGCCGGTGGCTTCCAACTGCGCCAGGCTCTCGCGGATGGTGACGCGGGTGGTGGAGAAGATGGCGCACAGCTCGCGCTCCGAAGGCAGCTTGTCGCCGGCCTGCAGCGCGCCGCGGGTGATGCGCGCCTGAAGCTGATCCTTGATCTGCAGATAGTGGGGCATATCGCCCGGATGTTCTTTCATTTCATCTCGCTATGGCATCGGCCTGGCATTCCGGCCCGCTTATTATACATAGCCAGATGAATTTTTTGTTTCACCGCGCTTTGCCGTTTGACCTGGGAAGGAATTTGCCGCCACAATCAGCGTAATCTGGTATAGACCAATAGGTGAATAACATGTCCGACCGTAACTACCTGCTGTTGACCCCCGGCCCGTTGACCACGTCGAAAACGGTGAAAGAGGCGATGCTGTATGACAGCTGCACCTGGGATGAAGATTACAACCTCGGGGTGGTGCAGCGCATTCGCCAACGGTTGGTGGCGCTGGCGACGCCGTCCGCCGGCTATACCTCGGTGCTGTTGCAGGGCAGCGGCAGCTTTGCGGTAGAGGGCGTGCTGGGCACGGTCATCGGCCCGCACGACAAGCTGCTGATCGTCAACAACGGTGCCTACGGGGCGCGGATGATCGAAATGGCGCGGCTGATGGATATCGACCACCACGCGTTCGACTGCGGCGAGGTGAACGAACCGGACGTGGCGGCGATGGAGGCGGTGCTGAAAAGCGATGCGCGCATCAGCCATATCGCCATGGTGCACTGTGAAACGACCACCGGCATGCTCAACCCGCTGCAGAAGGTCGCCGGTCTGGCGGCGCGCAACGGCAAGACCTTTATCGTCGATGCGATGAGCAGCTTCGGCGGCATCCCGCTGGATGTGGACGCGCTGGGCATCGATTTTCTGATCAGCTCCGCCAACAAATGCATTCAGGGCGTGCCGGGCTTTGCTTTCGTCATCGCCCGCCGCAGCGAACTGGAGAAATGCGCCGGCCGTTCGCGCTCGCTGTCGCTGGATTTGTATGCCCAGTGGCGCTGTATGGAAGACCAGGCCGGCAAATGGCGCTTTACGTCGCCCACTCACACCGTGCTGGCCTTCGCACAGGCGCTGAAAGAGCTGGAACAAGAGGGCGGCATTGCCGCGCGTCACGACCGCTATCACGCCAATCAGCGTCGGCTGGTGGCGGGCATGCGTGAACTGGGCTTTGAGACCCTGCTGGACGATGCGCTGCATTCGCCGATCATCACGGCGTTCTATTCGCCGAAGGCCGACACTTACCGCTTCGCCGAGTTTTATCAGCGCCTGAAGCAGCAGGGCTTCGTGATTTATCCCGGCAAAGTGTCGCAGAGCGACTGCTTCCGCATCGGCAACATCGGCGAAATTTATCCGCAGGATATCGAACGTTTGCTGGCGGCCGTCGGGCAGGCGATGTACTGGAATCAATAAGGATTGACCATGAAACAGATCAACGCAGTGATCCTCGACTGGGCCGGCACCACGGTGGATTTCGGCTCCTTTGCGCCGACGCAGATTTTCGTCGAGGCGTTCAAACGCACTTTCGATATCGACATCAGCCTGGCGGAAGCGCGCATTCCGATGGGGCTCGGCAAATGGCAGCACATCGAGGCGCTGGGCAAACTGCCGGCGGTCGACGCGCGCTGGCGACAGAAGCTGGGCCGCTCGATGAGCCATCAAGACATCGACGCGCTGTATCAGGCGTTTATGCCGCTGCAAATCGCCAAAGTGGTCGACTTCGCCGATCCCATCGAGGGCGTGCCGCAGGTGATTGCCGCTCTGCGTGAACAGGGCATCAAAATCGGCTCCTGCTCCGGTTATCCGCGCGCGGTGATGGCGGTGCTGGCGCCTGCCGCAGCGCAGCGCGGCTACGCGCCGGATTACTGGGTCGCCACCGACGATCTCGCGGCCGGCGGGCGACCGGGGCCGTGGATGGCGTTGCAAAACGTGATTGCGCTGGGCATCGATGCGGTGGCGCATTGCGTGAAGGTGGATGACGCGGTGCCTGGCATTGCCGAAGGGCTGAACGCCGGGATGTGGAGCGTTGGGCTGGCGCTGTCCGGCAACGAGTTTGGCGCGACCTGGCAGGAGTATCGCCAAATGCCGCAAGGGGAGATCGAGCGCCGTCGCACGGCCGCCGCCGATAAGCTGTACGCGGCGGGCGCGCACTATGTGATAGATACGCTGGCGCAATTGCCGGGTGTGATCGCTGATATCAACCGGCGGCTGGCGAACGGCGAGCGGCCGTAACGACCGAACGCAGGGCATAAAAAAACCGGGGATCATCCCCGGTTTTTTCGTTCGCGGAAGGCGTTAACGGTGAGCCAATTCGACTTCGTCTTCGCTGTCCATCACGGCTTTGTCGGTTTGCTTCATCAGTTGGCTGGTGATGGTGCCCGCCGCCATGGAACCGTTGACGTTCAGCGCGGTACGGCCCATGTCGATCAGCGGTTCGACCGAGATCAGCAGCGCGACCAGCGTCACCGGCAGGCCCATCGCCGGCAGCACGATCAGCGCGGCGAAGGTGGCGCCGCCGCCCACGCCCGCCACACCGGCGGAGCTGAGGGTGACGATGCCGACCAGGGTGGCGATCCACACCGGATCCAGCGGGTTGATGCCGACGGTCGGCGCAACCATCACCGCCAGCATCGCCGGGTAGAGGCCCGCACAGCCGTTCTGGCCGATGGTGGCACCGAACGACGCCGAGAAGCTGGCGATGGATTCCGGCACGCCCAGGCGGCGAGTCTGCGCTTCCACGTTCAATGGAATGCTGGCGGCGCTGGAGCGGCTGGTGAAGGCGAAGGTGATTACCGGCCACACCTTGCGGAAGAACTTCAGCGGGTTCACGCCGGTGAAGGCCAGCAGGATGGCGTGTACCACGAACATGATGGCCAGACCGATATAGGAGGCCACCACGAAGCTGCCGAGCTTGACGATGTCGTGAATGTTGGAGCCGGCGACCACTTTGGTCATCAGCGCCAGCACGCCGTACGGCGTCAGCTTCATGACCAGACGCACCAGCTTCATCACCCAGGCCTGCAGGGTATCGATAGCCACCAGCACGCGCTCGCCTTTCGGCTTGTCGTCTTTCAGCAGCTGCAGCGCCGCCACGCCGAGGAAGGTGGCGAAAATCACCACGCTGATGATCGAGGTCGGGCTGGCGCCGGTCAGATCGGCGAACGGGTTTTTCGGGATGAACGACAGCACCATCTGCGGCACGGTCAGATCGGCCAGTTTACCCACGTAGTTGGTCTGGATCGCCGTCAGGCGCGCGCTTTCCTGCGCCCCCTGCACCAGGCCTTCGGCGGTCAGGCCGAACAGGTTGGTGACCAGCACGCCCACCAGCGCCGAGATCAGCGTGGTGAACAGCAATGTGCCGATAGTCAGAACGCTGATTTTGCCCAGCGAAGAGGCGTTATGCAATTTGGCGACCGCGCTCAGGATAGAGGCGAAGACCAGCGGCATGACGATCATTTGCAGCAGTTGCACATAGCCGTTGCCGACAATGTTGAACCAACTGATGGATTCTTTCAGTACCGGGTTGTCGGCGCCGTACACCAGCTGCAGCCCCAGACCGAACACCACGCCGACCACCAGGCCGACCAGCACTTTTTTCGCCAGGCTCCATTGCTTGTGGCGGGTTTGCGCCAGCAGCAAAAGGAGCGCGACAAACACCAGCACGTTAATCACGAGCGGAAGATTCATCCCCAATATCTCCAATAATCTTTCTTATATAAAAACGACTACGCACCATTAGGTGTGTCGCGATGTAAATATCGTAACAGTTTGCCGAGGGGCTCACTTATATCCAAATGGAATTTAATATAGCTTTTTGTGTGATTTTGTTCATTTTATATACGCATGGGTGATGAGTTGAGCGATTTTTTGTGATCAGAGTCTAATATTTCTGATTTGCTCTACGTAGGATTGCACCGGGAGGGTGAAATCACCTTGCCAGCAGATGGCAAACGCCACCAGGCAGAGGCACAGCACGCGCTCCAACTGATTGCCTTTTTGCGAGTTGAGCAGCGGCAGGCGAAAACGCCAGCGGCACGGCCACAGCAGCGGCACACCGGCGGGGGTGAGCATGTCGGCCAGCAGATGGCTGAAGTAACCGATGATCATGGCGTGCAGCGCGTCGGCCGGGATCGGCCAACTGCGCGGCACATCAAGCTGAAACAGCACCATGCCGCCGGCGATCGCCAGCAGGCTGTGGGTGAAACCGCGGTGGCCGAAGGCGCGGGCGATGGGAATGGCGATCCAGCGCAGACGCTGGCCCAGCACCGACTTGGGGTGATCGATGTCCGGCAGCAGTGAGGTCAGCAGCGCGGCGGGTATGATGTGCCACCAGTCGCCGGTAGCCAGCTCTGGCGTCACTTCCGCCTTCTTGGCGAAGATCGCGCAAGCGACAGAGAATATAAGGTGTCCTTCCGCGGTCATGCTGTTGCGATTCCGACTGGTAAACTGTTAATTTATCCAGTATATGGGAAAATTCCCAGTAGTGGAAGCAGTTACCCTGTAACCAATTGTTTATTTTTCCCTGTTTTACAACGGCTTGTTACGGCAATGGGTAACAAAGCATCGATTTTGACGGGCGAGAACAAAAAGCGGGCGATGGGGGGCGTATGGCGGTGAGAAAAAAGACGGTTGCTCAGCGTGTGGCGGGAGGAAGCGGCGGCCTTGAACCGCGCTGCGTGGCAGTGACAACGCGCCGCGGGCCGTCGCTTTCCCTGCCATACAGCATAATGGAAACGTCATGCCAATTCAATAAAATGAAACGGTGTTTCGTTTATTTTGCGGTGCGGATCCCTTTTATGACGCAGAGCGGCAAACCCAGGGCGCCGATGGCCGGCGCCGCAGGTCAGGCAAAGTGGGCGGGGGTGAGCTGTTCCAGGGTGTCCAGCTTGTGGTCCGCCAGCGCCCAGCGCGGATCGTGACGGTATTCGGCTGCCGGGATCACGATGGAGCGCATGCGTGCGGCCTTGGTGGCGATCATGCCGTTAAACGAGTCTTCCAGCGTGATGCAGCGCAGCGGATCGCTGCCCAGGCGTTCGGCGGCGATCAGGTAGACCTCCGGGTGCGGCTTGCTGTACGGCAGGTCTTCGGCGGAAACCAGCTGATCGAAGTAATCCTCAAGCTCGAACATCTTCAGCACTTGCCGTTGCATGTGCAGCGGCGAGGCGGAGGCGAGACCGATGTTCAGCCCCTGGCTGCGACACAGCTCCAGCGCCTGCTGAACGCCCGGCAGCAGCGGGCGCGTCTCGTGCACCAGCTCGATGGCGCGCTCGATAATCCGCGCCGACACCTCATCAAGCGAAACCCCTTGCCACGGCATCGCCTGATACCACATCTTCACCACCAGATCGATGCGCAGCCCCAGCGTGTCCGGCAGCTTGTGACGGTCGGACAGATCCAAACCCAGCGCGCCGAAGATATCCAACTCAGCCTGCAGCCACAGCGGTTCCGAGTCGATCAACAAGCCGTCCATATCAAAAATTGCGGTTTCAATGCGTTGCGAATAAGCCATTAACGGTTAACTCCTGCCGGCGCGGGTGAATGTGCCCGACACTTTATCATCGCCGGTGACGAGACTAAAACCTTTGCCTGCGCGTTTGGCTTTTGCCAAAACGCAGGATATTCCACACCTCGCGCAATTTTAGCCACCAGCGCTGGTGTTGACGCTCGGTGACCTGTTGCAACATGCGTGCGTAGTCCAGCACCAAACCCGGCGTCCAGGTCATGCTTTCGCCGCGGCTGCGCAGTACCGCCAGCATCCACAGGTTGGGATCGAGCACCAGCAACAGAAAGCGGCGCCACAGATGTTTATCGCCCAGCACGCCTTCCAACGCGCTGTCGAGCGCGCCGATGACCGTGGTGGAGCAGTTGCGCCGGGTCAGATTGTAGGTGGCGTCCTGCCGATAACGCAGCCAGAATGCGCGCAGCGCCGCCGGGTTATAGCGGTAGAATTGAATTTTCTTGTCCGGGGGGCACCAGGCGGCGATCTCGCCCGCCAGGTCGGGCAGGAAACGTCCGTCGACGTTGTTCTGTTCGCCGGCATGCAACAACTGGCGGAAATCCTGAACGGAATGGCTGATGTCGTTGAGCGGATAGTGACTGATATACACATCCGGCGCGAGCGCCAGGGCGGCGTGACCGGTGGAGATATTGCCGCCGCCGTCGACCGCCGCGATGTATCGGTCGACGATATAACGCCGGCGCGGATCTTTAGCCGCACCAATCGGTGTCCAGACATACACCGTGAGCGGCGCAGTCTCATCCTCCGGGTGCGGTGGCTGCCGCGCGGGGTGCTGATTCAGAGAGAAGGTTGTCAGTCTCCGGGCGATACGCAATAAGGCCCAGCCGGAAAGCACCATCATCACGCCGAGGCAAAAGGGAACCGTCATCCGATGCGGCGCCGGCCAGCCGACAAAAATCATCAACGAAAGCAGGATCTCGCCGCTGCCCGCCAGCGCCACGCCTTTCCATCGACTGTGTTGAATCACCGTGGAGGAGGCGATGCGCACGGCGCCGTCAAGCAGCAGCGCGCTGCCAAACACCACGGTGGCGACGATGTTATCGTCTGCGGGCACGTCCAGCATTAAAAAGGCCATAAAGACAAAACCCAATCCTTTCAGCAGCACTGGCCTGCTGGCCGAAGAGCCGATCACCAGCGCGGCGGATACCGCCACCAACCCCTCCAGCGCCAGGATGACCGCCAGCGCATCCAGCGCCAGCACCGACCGGCCATCCTGCAGGATGTCGAACAGCATCAGCGCCCCTGCGGCTATCCACAGCCAACCGAACAGCACCAGCAGACGGCGCTGACCGTGCAGCGCCTGCGCGCCCAGCAATAAGATAATCAGTCGAATCATGGCGGCCTCTGCCCGAATGGATAACGTTATCTCTTCAATGATAGTGTGCCGGCGCGGTTAAGTTTTTGATTTCGACTAATTCGGCTAAGCTTGTAGCACAGCGGGAGTGAAGAAAACGGTGGGCGAGTTTCGCCAACAGCAGGTAGACTTAGCCGATTCGGTTACGTCGCTAACAAGGGGAACACATGACGTATCAACAGGCCGGGCGTCTCGCCATTTTGAAACGCATTCTCGGATGGGTGGTTTTTATCCCGGCGTTGCTGTCGACGCTGATTTCCGTGCTGGGTTTTATCTATCAGCACAGTGAAAAAACCAAGGGCATCAACGCGGTGATGCTGGATTTCGTTCACGTGATGGTGGACATGGTGCGTTTCAACACGCCGTTCCTGAACCTTTTCTGGTACAACTCACCGGTGCCCGACGTGGATAAAAGCCTGTTCAGCGGCGCCAATCTGATGTTCATCATCATCTATATTCTGATCTTCGTCGGGCTGGCGCTGCAGGCTTCCGGCGCGCGCATGTCGCGTCAGGTCAAATTCATCCGCGAAGGGTTGGAAGACCAGATGATCCTGGAGCAGGCCAAGGGCAGCGAAGGGCACACGCGCCAACAGCTTGAGGAGCGCATTACGCTGCCGCACCACACCATCTTCCTGCAGTACTTCCCGCTGTACATCCTGCCGATCGTGATTGCGGTGATCGCCTGGTTCGTGATCCGCCTGTTGGGGCAGTTGGCCGGCGCGGCCTGAACCATGAACGGGGCGCCGCTCGGCGCCCCGGAACGTTATGACGCTTCGGGCTGCAACAGCGCCTCCACCGCGCGTTGGGCTGCCACCAAATGCTGGCCGCCGAACAGATTGCTGCGGTTGAGCAGGTAGTACAGCTGATACAGCGGCTGGCGTTCGATAAATCCGGCCCCCAGCGGCCACACGCTCTGATAGCCGTCGTAGATCTGCGGCGGCAGCTCCGGATACAGCGGCAGCATCGCCAAATCGCACTCTCTGTCACCCCAGTAGCTGGCCGGATCGAACAGTATCGGCCCGTTGGCGGTCATCGCGCAGTTGCCCGGCCACAGGTTGCCGTGCAGCAGGGAAGGCTGCGGCTGGTGGTGCTGCAAGCGCAGATACACCCGATCGACGATGTCGTCGATGTCGCCGAAGGTCATGCCTTTTTCCGCCGCCAGCTGCAGCTGCCAGCCGATGCGCTGCTCGGCGAAGAATTCCGACCAGCGGCGTTGCCAGGCGTTGGGTTGCGGGGTGGTGGTCAGATCGCTGTCGAAGTCGAGACCGAACTGCGGTTGCTCGCTCCACTGGTGCAGATGCGCCAGTTGTTGCCCCAGGCAGTAGGCGCCATGGGCGTCGAGGGGTTTCAACTGCTGATACTCCAGCAGCAGGAAGCTGTAGTCGCGATCGCTGCCGACGCCGTACACTTCCGGCACCCGCACGCTTTTGCTGCGCGCCAGCAGCGCCAGCTGATCGGCCTCGGCGGTGAATATCGGCAGTTGTTCACGGGCGTCGCATTTCACGAACACCTCGTTGTCACCGTAACTCACGCGCCACGCCGGGTGAATGTCGCCCCCGGGCAGTTCAATCCTTTCGCGTATCTCTGCGCTGCCAAGATGTTCACTTAACAGACGGCTAACGGCTTGCCACATGGTATTTCCCCCTCTGTGCTGCCTGATAATTCATTAGGTTAGCGTCTTTCCCGTGGTGAAAACACGACGCGGCGCACAGCCGGCGTCAAAGGCGGCGATTTTTTCAGCATCCCGCCAGCTCACAGTATATACCCTATTGATTAATTTAAGCGCAATACCGGTTGCAACTTGATGACAACGGATAAGGGGGCAGAGGAAATAGGATGCGGCGGAGAGCGCCGCCGCATCAGAGGAGGGCGTTTAACTGTCGCCCAGGGCGGTTTGGTTACGCTGTAACGGACGCAGTTTACCGTACAGTAAGGCGATAACGAACAGCACGGCCTGTACAATGACGATGCAGGGCCCGGTTGCGCCGTCGATGTGGAAACTGATCAGCGTGCCGAGCACGCAAGAGAACACCGACACCACCGTCGCCACCATCAGCATGCGATCGAAGCGGCGGCACAGCATAAAGGCGATGATGCCGGGGGCGATCAGCATGGCGATCACCAGGATCACCCCCACAGCCTGCAGCGAGGCGACGATGGTCATCGCCAGCAGACACAGCAGCCCGTAGTGCAGCAGCTTGACCGGCAGGCCAATCACCCGCGCATGGTGCGGATCGAAACAGTAGAGCATGAAGTCTTTGCGTTTAAGCAACACCACCGCCAGGGTGAGGCCGGCGATCAGCAGGGTTTGCTTCAGCTCGCCGTCGGTGATGCCCAGCATGTTGCCGAACAGTATGTGGCTCAGGTGCTGGTCGGTGTCGATGCGCGAGAACAGCACCAGGCCGAAGGCGAACATGCCGGAGAAAACGATGCCCATCACCGTGTCTTCTTTCACCCGGCTGTTCTCTTTCAGGTAGCCGGTGGCCACCGCGCAGAAGATGCCGGAGAGGAAGGCGCCGATCGCCAGCGGAATGCCGATGACGAACGCCACTACGATGCCGGGCAAGACGGCGTGCGAGATGGCGTCGCCCATCAGCGACCAGCCCTTGAGCACCAGATAGCAGGAGAGTACGGCGCATACCACGCCGGTGACGATGGCGGCGACGATCGCCCGCTGCATGAACGGGTAGGCGAAGGGTTCGCTGAGCAGTTGGTAGAGTGTGTCCATCAGCGGCCTCCGGTTGGTGACTGTGCTACGCGACGTTTTGCCGCCAGCAGGCCGTGTTTCGGCGCGAAGCAGAACGCCGCCAGGAACACCAGCGTTTGCAGGGTGACGATCACCCCGCCGGTGGCGCCGTCGAGGAAGAAACTCAGGTAGGCGCCGATGCCGCTGGTCAATGCGCCGATGATGATAGCGATGATCACCAGCCGGCTGAAGCGGTCGGTCAGCAGATAGGCGGTGGCGCCCGGCGTGATCACCATGGCGATCACCAAAATGGCGCCGACGGTTTGCAGTGCGGCGACGGTGCAGGCGCTGAGCAGGGTGAAGAACAGGATCTTCAGCTTCAGCGGCGACAGGCCGATCGACACGGCGTGGCTTTCGTCAAAGAACACCGCCAGCAGATCTTTCCACACCAGGCATAGGATCAGCAGCGAAACGCCGATGATGATCTCCACCTGCAGCACGTCTTCGTCGGCGATGCCGAGGATATTGCCGAAGATGATCGACTGTACGTTGACCGAGGTGGGGTTGAGCGACACGATCAGCAGGCCGACGGCAAAGAAGGTGGAGAAGATAAAGCCGATGATGGCGTCTTCGCGCAGCCGGGTGATGTGGCGCACCAGCGTCATCGCCAGCGCCGCCAGCATGCCGGTGAAGAAGGCGCCGGCGGCGTAGGGCAGGCCGAGGGCATAGGCGCCGGCCACGCCGGGCACCACCGAGTGCGACAGCGCATCGCCCATCAGCGACCACCCTTTCAGCATCAGGTAGGCGGACAGAAACGCGCAGGCGGCGCCGACGATGGCGCTGACCCAGATGGCCTTCACCATGTAGTTATAACTGAAAGGTTGCAGCAGAAGGTCCAGCATCAGGATTGTTTCTCCCTGGCCTGACTGTTGGCAGGCGGATCGCTCTTGGTGTGGCCATAGAACACCGCCGGGCGTTCATCGTCGGTCAACACCGTGACGGTGCGCGGATCGTTGTCGTCGTGCAGATCCGGGCCGGAGAGGTTGATATGGCGCAGCACGCCGCCGAACGCCAGCTCCAGATTGCTCTGGGTGAAGGTGGTTTCGGTCGGGCCGGCGGCCAACACCGTGCGGTTGATGAGGATCACCCGATCGCAGAACTCCGGCACGCTGCCGAGGTTATGGGTGGAAACCAGGATTAAATGCCCCTCGTCGCGCAGCGAGCGCAGCAGATCGATAATGGCATTCTCGGTTTTCACATCCACGCCGGTGAAAGGCTCATCCAGCAGCAGCACCGTGCCCTGTTGCGCCAGGGCGCGCGCCAGAAACACGCGCTTTTTCTGACCGCCGGAGAGTTCGCCGATCTGCCGGCCGCGCAGCTCGCTGAGGCCGACGCGCTCCAGCGCCTTGTCGACCCGCAAGCGATCCTCGCGCGACGGAATGCGCAGGAAATTCATCTTGCCGTAGCGGCCCATCATCACCACGTCTTCCACCAGCACCGGGAAGTTCCAGTCGACGTCTTCGGTTTGCGGCACGTAGGCGATCAGGTTCTTTTTCAGCGCGTCCGCCACCGGTTTGTCGCTCAGCGACACCCGGCCGCTGGTGGGCTTGACCAGCCCCATGATGCTTTTGAACAGCGTCGATTTACCGCTGCCGTTAACGCCCACCAGCGCGCAGATAGAACCGCCGCTCAGGGTAAAACTGGCGTTATGAATGGCGGTGTGCCCGTTGTTGTAGGTCACGGTGACGTCGTCCACGCTCAATTCAGGGCGGACAAACAGCTCATGGGTCATTGATCGAATCCTTTGGCGATGGTTTGCACGGTGGTGTTAAGCAGATCGATATAGGTCGGCACCGGGCCATCGCGGGTGGACAGCGAGTCCACGTACAACACGCCGCCGTATTTGGCGCCGGTCTCTTTCGCCACCTGCCTGGCCGGCTTGTCGGAAATGGTGCTCTCGCTGAACACCACCGGAATATGGTGGGCGCGCACCGCGTCGATCACCCGGCGGACCTGTTGCGGCGAGCCTTGCTCATCGGCGTTGATCGGCCACAGATAGACTTCTTTCAGCTGATAGTCCTGTGCCAGGTAGCTGAAGGCGCCTTCACTGGTCACCAGCCAACGCTGCGCGGCCGGAATGCGCGCCAGGCGTTCGCGCAGCGGAGCGTCCAGCGCGCCGATTTTCTCTGCGTAGGCCTTGGCGTTGCGGTTGTAGGTTTCCGCATTGGCCGGATCGTGCGCCACCAGCGCTTTGCGGATGTTTTCGATATATACCAGCGCGTTGCTCGGTGACATCCAGGCATGCGGGTTCGGGTTGCCGTTATAGGGCCCTTCACGGATCGGCAGCGGGGTGATGCCTTCGGTCACGACCGCCGCCGGCACCTGCTTGATGTTCTCGAAGAAGCGCTGGAACCAGCGTTCCAGGTTCATGCCGTTCCACAGGATCAGGTCGGCGTGCTGCGCTTTGACGATATCGCGCGGGGTGGGCTGGTAATCGTGGATCTCGGCGCCCGGTTTGGTGATGGATTCCACGACGGCGGCGTCACCCGCCACGTTCTGGGCGATATCCTGAATGATGGTGAAAGTGGTCACCACGCGCAGCTTTTTTTCCGCCAGCGCGGGTTGGCTGACCAGAGCGGCACCGAGCAGCAAACAGGCGAGCGTGAAGGGGCGTAACAGTGCGGCAGCGCGGGGAGGGCGACTGCGACGAAAAGCGCAAGTTATCAATGGCATGATGACGTCTCCTGGTTCAAATGAAAATGATTATCAATATCAATTGAAGCGAAGTCAAGCGTCACTTGCCCACCGCCGGCGGGGCTATTTCTCCAACTGAAAAATAATTCCGTCCGGGGAGTTATAGCATTTTATGTATCAGTATGTAACCGCTGAAGGTAGTCCTTACAGGTGCAGATCGCCACCTCCGGCTGTTTTCCCAACGCCAACTGCCCGAACCCCTGCGCCAGACGCTGCACATCCTCTTGATCCAGAACGGTTATGAACGCAAAACTGTTGCTGCCGAGTTCATGATGAACGCCATTTTCGTCTGTCACCGACGTGACAAAACCTTCACGGGTCAATTGCCCGGTCAGCTTGGCCAGGTCGGTCAGTCCCGCTTCCTGATAGCGAAAAGTCACCACAAAGCAGCTTGTTGCAGATTGACTCATAAATCACCTCTTGGTATATGGATAGCTTGAGATTAGTCCAAAAAATTACTGCAGGTGTCCTTACAAGTTGTATATGCTACGCAACTCATTGAAAGGAGTGAGGGATTCTGTGAAAACAAAAATAGGTTGCCTTACGGCAATTTTGCTTTTGTCGGGGTGCGCCAAAGACCCGCAAACGGCGAGCAATATTTCAGGCAGTGGCACAACGCGCGGCGGTTGGTTAAAACCCCCTCCGCAGGCACCGGTAAACCGCACAGGCACCCCGGTTGCTTATAACGATTACATTCGTCAGGCCGCCAGCAACTACGGCGTCGACGAAACGCTGATTAAAGCGATTATTCAGGTGGAGTCCGGGTTTAACCCGAACGTGGTCAGCACCTCGAACGCAGTGGGATTGATGCAGCTGAAGGCTTCTACCGCCGGCCGCGACGCCTATCGCATGAAAGGACGAAGCGGGCAACCCAGCTCGCGTGAGCTGAAGGATCCGGCGGTCAATATTGATCTGGGAACGGCCTATATCAATATTCTTCAAAGCCAGCAGCTAGCCGGGATCAACAACCCACAGACTTTGCGTTACGCCACCATCGTTTCGTATGTGAACGGGGCGGGCGCTATGTTGCGCACTTTCTCCTCGGACAAGCGCGTGGCGGTTAATCGCATCAATCAGATGAGTCCGGATGAGTTTTATCAGCACATCCAGAAAAAGCACCCGGCACCGCAGGCGCCGCGCTATTTATGGAAAGTTACCACCGCTTATCAGGCGATGTCGCAGTAATCCCATCCTTTGAATCGGCCGCCGAACGCGGCCGATTTTGTTTTCGGCGTCAGTTTTTAGCGCGACCCGCCTCTCATTTTTCGTTATTTCCTCATCGCTTATCAGAAAAACCGCACAAAAAGTTAAATTTACGTTAGCAGATAAATCTTTACGTTCATTCAATAAGTTACCGGTAACATTTTTGCTTTTGCTCGCATTCTGACCTTCAATAAATAGACAAATAAGTAACAAATTATTTTAAAAACCCGTATCGATCGCAAGGTTGCGGTTAAATAGTTGTGACTATCTTTGGATGGAATGTGACATGTCGAATCATAAAACCAACAATTCGCGGCGCGATTTCTTGTTGAAATCGATGACCTTAATTCCTGCGGCGGTAATTGGTGGCAGCGGCGTTGGCGCGCTGACGGCCCCAGCACCAGCGGTCGCTGCCTCGAACACTTCAACGCAGAACGATTACCAACCGACCTTTTTCACCCCGGAAGAGTGGGCCTTCATCAAGACCGCCGTCGCGCGCCTGATCCCGGCCGACGAACGCGGCCCTGGCGCGCTGGAAGCCGGCGTGCCGGAGTTTATCGATCGCCAGATGAACACGCCGTACGCCACCGGTTCCATCTGGTACATGCAGGGGCCGTTCAACCCCGATGTGCCGAAGGAAATGGGCTACCAGCTGCCGCTGGTGCCCAAGCAAATCTACAACCTCGGCATCCATGACGCCGACGCCTACAGCAAGAAAACCGCCGGCAAGCCTTTCGCCGAACTGGATGGCGCGCAGCAAGACGCCCTGCTGCAAAAGTTCGAGTCCGGCGAGGCGGAGTTCCAGCAACTGCCGTCGAAACTGTTCTTCTCCTATCTGCTGCAAAACACCCGTGAAGGTTTCTTCAGCGATCCGATCCATGGCGGCAACAAAGACATGGTTGGCTGGAAGCTGATTAATTTTCCGGGCGCGCGCGCCGATTTTATGGACTGGGTTGAGCGAGGGGAGCGTTATCCCTTCCCGCCGGTCTCGATTCGTGGGGAGAGGGGCTAACCATGGCAACGGTAATGAAAAAAGTAGACGCGGTGATCGTCGGCTTCGGCTGGGTGGGCGCGATCATGGCCAAAGAGCTGACCGAGGCCGGCCTCAACGTGGTGGCGCTGGAGCGCGGCCCGATGCGCGACACCTACCCGGACGGGTCTTATCCGCAGGTGATCGACGAGCTGACCTATAACATTCGACGCAAGCTGTTCCAGGATCTGTCGAAAAGCACCGTCACCATTCGCCACAACAGCAGCCAGACCGCGGTGCCTTACCGCCAGCTGGCGGCGTTCCTGCCGGGCACCGGCGTCGGCGGCGCCGGTCTGCACTGGTCGGGCGTACATTTCCGCGTCGATCCGATCGAACTGCGCATGCGCAGCCATTATGAAGAACGCTACGGCAAAAACTTCATTCCGAAGGACATGACCATCCAGGACTTCGGCGTGACCTACGACGAGCTGGAACCGTTCTTCGACAAAGCGGAGAAAGTGTTCGGCACCTCCGGCACCGCCTGGACCATCAAAGGGCAGAAAGTAGCGCAGAAGGGCGGTAACCGCTTTGCGCCGGATCGCTCCGACGACTTCCCGCTGCCGGCGCAGAAAAACACCTACTCCGCCCAGCTGTTCGAGAAAGCGGCGCTGGAGGTGGGTTACCACCCTTACAACCTGCCGTCCGCCAACACCTCGGACTCTTACACCAACCCGTACGGCGCGCAGATGGGCCCATGCAACTTCTGCGGTTTCTGCAGCGGCTACGCCTGCTACATGTATTCCAAAGCCTCGCCGAACGTCAACATCTTGCCGGCGCTGCGCATGGAGAAACGCTTCGAGCTGCGCACCAACGCCAACGTGCTGAAGGTCAACCTGACCGATGACAAGTCCCGCGCCACCGGCGTGAACTACGTCGATGCGCAGGGCCGCGAGATTGAACAGCCGGCCGACCTGGTGATCCTGGGCGCGT
Organism: Serratia ureilytica; assembly: GCF_017309605.1. NCBI lineage: Bacteria > Pseudomonadati > Pseudomonadota > Gammaproteobacteria > Enterobacterales > Yersiniaceae > Serratia > Serratia ureilytica. The sequence goes on along the minus strand of NZ_CP071320.1, from coordinate 2,839,651 downwards.
TCCAGTTCCACAACGTGCACCTGATGCTGCTGTCCGGCATCGGCAAGCCTTACGATCCGGTGACCGGCGAAGGCGTGGTCGGGCGCAACTTCGCCTACCAGAACATGACCACCATCAAGGCGTTCTTTGATAAAGACGTCTTCACCAACCCGTTCATCGGCGCCGGCGGCAACGGCGTGGGCGTGGATGACTTCAACGCCGACAACTTCGATCACGCCAAAGAAGGCTTCGTCGGCGGTTCGCCGTTCTGGGTCAACCAGGCGGGCACCAAGCCGATCTCCGGCCTGCCGACCCCTCCGGGCACCCCGGCCTGGGGCAGCAAGTGGAAAGCGGCGGTGGCGGATGCCTACACCCACCACGTCTCGATGGACGCCCACGGCGCGCACCAGTCGTACCGCAACAACTATCTGGATCTCGATCCCAACTACAAGAACGTGTTCGGCCAGCCGCTGCTGCGCATGACGTTCGACTGGCAGGAAAACGACATCAAGATGGCGCAGTTCATGTACGACAAGATGGCGCCGATCGCCAAGGCGATGAACCCGAAACTGATCGCCGGCAGCCCGAAAAACGCCAACAGCCACTTCGATACCACCAGCTACCAGACCACCCACATGAACGGCGGTGCGGTGATGGGGGAAGATCCGAAGACCAGCGCGGTCAACCGCTATCTGCAGAGCTGGGATGTGCACAACGTGTTCTCGATCGGCGCATCGGCCTTCCCGCAAGGGCTGGGCTACAACCCGACCGGCACCGTGGCGGCGCTGGCTTATTGGTCTGCCCGCGCCATTCGCGAGCAGTATCTGAAAAACCCAGGCCCATTGGTGCAGGCATAAGGACGGCGAACGATGAAAGCATTTGTACCGGCACTGGTTCTCAGTGCAGTGAGTTTCTCCGTTTGGGCGCAGGACGCCACCGTCAGCAGCGAGCTGATCAAGCGCGGCGAGTACCTGGCGCGCGCCGGTGACTGTGTGGCCTGCCATACCGATGGCAAGAACGGCAAGACCTTCGCCGGCGGCCTGGCGATGGAGACGCCGATCGGCACCATCTACTCGACCAACATTACGCCGGACAAGAAAACCGGCATCGGCGATTACAGCTTCGAGGATTTCGACAACGCGGTGCGTAAGGGCGTAGCCAAAAACGGCAGCACCCTGTACCCGGCGATGCCGTACCCGTCGTTCGCGCTGGTGAAAGAGGACGACATGCGCGCCATGTATGCCTATTTCATGCACGGCGTGCAGCCGGTGGAGCAGGCCAACAAGGACTCCGACATCCCGTGGCCGCTGTCGATGCGCTGGCCGCTGAGCATCTGGCGCGGCATGTTTGCGCCGTCGCCGGCGGATTTTGTCGCCGACGCCAAGGCCGATCCGGTGATTGAGCGCGGCCGCTACCTGGTGGAAGGCCTGGGCCACTGCGGCGCCTGCCATACCCCGCGCAGCATCACCATGCAGGAGAAAGCGTTGAGCAACAGCGAAAGCGACGACTACCTGTCCGGGAGCAACGCGCCGATCGACGGGTGGGTGGCTTCCAGCCTGCGCGGTGACCGCAAGGACGGCCTGGGCAGCTGGAGCGAAGCCGAGCTGACCGAGTTCCTGAAAACCGGCCGTAACGACAAAGCCATCGTGTTCGGCGGCATGAGCGACGTCGTGGAGCACAGCCTGCAATACCTGAGCGACGACGATCTGACCGCCATCGCGCGCTACCTGAAATCGCTGCCGCCGAAAGACGGCAAGCAGCAGGCGGCGCCGGTTGAAGACAGCGTGGCCAAGGATCTGTGGCGCGGCGACGACAGCAAGCCCGGCGCGGCGCTGTATGTCGATAACTGCGCGGCCTGCCACCGCACCGACGGGGTGGGCTACAAGCGCGCCTTCCCATCGCTGAAGGGCAATCCGGTGGTACAGACCGAGGACGCGACCTCGCTGATCCACATCGTGTTGACCGGTAACACCACGCCGGCGGTGCAGGGCGCGGTGTCCAACATCACCATGCCGCCGTTTGGCTGGCGTTTGAACGATCAGCAGGTGGCGGACGTGGTGAACTTCATCCGCACCAGTTGGGGCAACAGCGCCAAACCGGTGAGTGCCTCCGACGTGGCCGACGTGCGTAAAGACCGCTCGATGATCCGCGACGAGAAGGAGATGGGCAGCGCCGAGGTGCCGGACCATCCGGACGCGAAGAAGTAAACCGCTTAAGGGCTCCGCAAGGGGCCCTTAGTTTTTCCTGCCTGCGCCGTTTTTTTCAGCATTTCCTGTTCGCAAATCGTTCGTTCGGCCGATAAAACATAGACCCGCAGCGGATTTTTCATTATCCTTTGCCGTCCTTTCATCAGGCGTAAGTATGAAATATCGCTTTAATTCACTGATTACTATTAAAAAATTCGCGGAGAAGGATATCCCGTTAGGCGCAATCGTTGGCGCCGCAGATTAAGGTAGACTGTCTCATGAGTACGATTTCTCCCGATTCAGGCACGCTGACGGCCGCTCAGCCTGCCAAATGGAACAAAACCGACACCGTCTGGATGTTCGGTCTTTATGCGACTGCGGTGGGCGCCGGCACGTTGTTCTTGCCGATCAACGCCGGCCTGAACGGCCCGTTGGTGCTGCTGTTGATGGCGCTGTTCGCTTTCCCGCTGACCTATTTGCCGCACCGCGCGCTCAGTCGCTTCGTGCTTTCCGGCTCCAGCCGCGACGGCAACATTCACGATGTGGTGGTGGAACACTTCGGCGTGCTGGCCGGCAAAATCATCATGGTGCTGTATCTGATGGCGTTCTTCCCGATCGTGCTGGTGTACAGCATTTCGATCACCAACGCGCTGGACAGCTTCCTGATCCATCAGTTTCACGTGGCGCCGCTACCGCGCCTCTGGCTGAGCCTGGCCGTGGTGGTGGTGCTCAATCTGGTGCTGCTGCGCGGCAAAGACAGCATCGTGGCGGCGATGGGCATGCTGGTGTTCCCGCTGCTGGTATTCCTGATGGGCATTTCGCTCTATCTGATGCCGAGCTGGAATACCGCCAACTTCGTGCATGGCCTGGCCGCCACCCGCTTCGACACGCCGGGGTTGTGGCATTCGCTGTGGCTGGCCGTGCCGGTGATGGTGTTTTCCTTCAGCCATGCGCCGATCATCTCTTCCTTCGCCTCGACCCAGAAGAGCCTGTACGGCGACAAGGCGGAACGCCGCTGTGCGCGCATCATGCGCTACAGCTATGTGCTGATCTGCGTTACCGTGCTGTTCTTCGTGTTCAGTTGCGTGCTGAGCTTGTCTCATGAAGACATGCTGCAGGCGAAAGAGCAGAACATCACGGTGCTGACCACGCTGGCCAACAAGTTCTCCAACCCGCTGATCGCCTACCTTGGCCCGGTGATGGCGATGCTGGCGATGGCCAAATCCTATCTCGGCACCTCGCTGGGGGTGACGGAAGGGGCGACCAGCCTGATCGACGGCGTCACGCGCGCGGTCGGCAAGCCGCTCAGCTCGCGCATGACGCACCGCATCTCGGCGGTGTCGCTGTTCCTGCTCACCTGGGCGGCGACGGTGTGGAACCCCAGCGCGCTGCATATCATCGAAACCATCAGCGGCCCGCTGATTGCGGCGATCCTGTTCATCCTGCCGATGTACGCCGTGCGTGCGGTGCCGGCCATGCGCCAATATCGCGCGGCGAGCAACGTCTTCGTGCTGGTGATGGGCCTGATCGCGCTCTCGGCGCTGATCTACGGCCTGATGTGATCCCCTGGGCGCGCCGGCTCCGGCGCGCCTCTTATCCTTCCTTTACACATCCCTTTGCAATTAATCGCCGGCATGCCGGGCGTTATCTTTGATAATGCAAGCCATTCTCATTAGTATTTCCTGAATGTATTCATGACTAAGGAGTCTTTCGTGCACCGTCGAATCACTTTGCCGGCGCTGGTTTGCGCCGCCTTACTCGCCTCTCCGGCGATGGCCACTACCTATCCGTTGACCCTGACCGACACCTCCGGCCAGACGGTCACCCTCCCGCAGGAGCCGAAACGCATCGTGGTGCAGGACGGGCGCGACATTCTCACGCTGGCGCTGCTCGATCGCGCCAACCCGTTCGGCCGGCTGGTGGCCTGGAATAACCTGCTGAAGAAAAGCGACGCGGCGACCTGGGATATCTTGCAGAGCAAATGGCCGGCGGCGAAAAACATCATCGACATGGGATTCAGCGATAAAGGCGAAGTGAATCTGGAGAGCGTGATCGCCAAGCGGCCCGATCTGATGATCGCCCAGCTGCGCTCCAAACCGTCCTTGAGCCAAACCGGCGTGCTGGATAAGCTGAAGGCGCTGAACGTGCCGGTGTTGTTTATCGATACCATGCTCAAGCCGGTGGAAAACACGCCGAAAAGCGTGACGCTGTTGGGGGAAACCCTCAACCGTGAAAGCGAAGCCAAGCAATATACCGATTATTATCAGCAGCATTATCAGGCCATTCTGGCCAAAACGCAGGCGGTGGCACCCAAACCGTTGGTGTTCTTCGAAGCCAAGGCCGGTCTGAATGGCCTGGAATCCTGCTGCTTCACCCATGCGCACGTCGGCTGGGGCGCGTTGGTCGAAGCGGTCGGCGCGCGCAACATCGGTTCTGCGCTGCTGCCGGGTGCGACCGGCGACGTGGCGCTGGAAAAAGTGATCAGCATGAAACCGGATGCCTACATCGTTTCCGGCTCACAGTGGGCCAGCAAGACCAACGCCGCAGTGCCGTTCGGCTATGGCGTGACGCAGCAGCAGGTGGATGAGGCTTTCAACCGCATGAAGCAGCGCCCAGGGTTCGCGCAGCTGTCGGCGGTGAAGGAAGGGCGGTTCTACGGCATCTACCATAACTTCTACAACCACCCGTACAACATCGTCGGGCTGGAGTATCTGGCGAAGTTTATCTATCCGGCGCAGTTCCCGGATTTGGATCCGGCCAAGACCTACAGCGAGATCCTCAGTCGCTTTACCGAAGTGCCGGAAGGCAAGGGCATTTTGGGCGCGCAGGCGCCGGCGGGGAAATAACGGCAACGGGCGCGAGCATCGCGCCCGTTTTTTATCGTCAGGCGGCCGGTGTGTAGGTGGAGATGATCTCGAGCACGCCGTTGATGATGAACTGCACGCCCATACAGACCAGCAGGAAGCCCATCAGGCGCGAGATCGCTTCGATGCCGCTTTTCCCGACCAACCGCATGATGGCGCCGGAACTGAGCAGGCAGCCCCACAGGATCACCGCGACCGTCAGGAAGATGGCGACCGGCGCCACGGCCAACACCCAGGGTTCAAAACCCAGCGAGTTCGCTTTGACGCTCGACGCCGAGCTGATGATCATCGCGATGGTGCCCGGCCCGGCGGTGCTCGGCATGGCCAGCGGCACGAAGGCGATGTTGGCCGACGTCTTGTGGCGCAGCTCGTGCGACTTGCTCTCCACCTCCGGCGCGTCTTCGGGGCTCTGCTGCGGGAACAGCATGCGAAAACCGATGAAGGCGACGATCAGGCCGCCGGCGATGCGCAGGCCGGGGATCGAAATGCCGAAGGTGTTCATCACCACCTGCCCGGCGTAAAACGCCACCGTCATGATGCAGAACACATAAACCGAGGCCATCAGCGACTGCTGATTACGCTCTTCGCGCGTCATATTGCCGGATAACCCGAGCAGCAACGCCACCGTGGTCAGCGGGTTGGCCAGCGGCAACAGCAGCACCAAACCCAGTCCGATGGCCTGGAATAACTGCAAAATACCCGTCATAAAATAGACTCCCTGTGCAACGTTCAGGCCGCCAAACGGCGGCCCATGAGCTGAACAGCCTAGCTTGCCGCGTGCCTGGCGGCAATGGGGATAGCTCGTAACGTTAATTAACCGTCGGCCCGGGCGTTCAGCATCGCCGGCCGGCGAAATTCGTCGGCGGGAGACTCATCGTCATCGCTGCACTCGCCGGCGAGCTCTGGTTCATCCTCACACCCCAGCGGCGCTTCGTTGACCGCAATCGCTCGTGGTACTGAACGTGCGCCAAAATGCACCAGCCCATATAACGTCGCCAATGCTGCGCACGCCACGATGAGGGCTGCGAGTAACCGGTTCATGTTGTGCGCTAAGACCTTGTTCATTGGTGGATAGCGTAAGAATAGTGACGCTAAGGCGGCCTGTCAGCGTAGCGCCGCTGAAAGTAAACGCACGTCTGAAGTCATTATCATTAATTATTTTTAACTGTTTTCACCCTTTAACCGCCTGATCGATGAAGCGAGTCTATAATGGTAAGGCTTTCTGGCATTTCTTTATAATCGAAAACTTAAAAGGAGTTTTACTATGGAAGTGGCAAAAGAATGGGTAGCGGCGAAAAAAATCTCCTGGGGCAGCGTCATCGGCGGCGTGATCACCGTATTGGCTGTTTCACTGTTGCTGTCGACGTTAGGCACCAGTCTTGGATTCTCCATCGTGGATCCGACATCAGACGATCCGATAAACGGCGCCGGTACCACCGTAGTGATTTGGTCCGCTGTTTCAATCATTATTAGTTTGGCCGCCGGCGCTTTTATTGCCGGGCGTTTGGCTGCTAATGACGGACTTATTCATGGCTTCCTGGTATGGGCGACCTCACTGATTGTGGCGGCGGTGCTGGGGGGGATGCTGGTCGGGTCTGCCGTGAAGGCGACCGGCAATGCGCTGGGCGCTATCGCTTCGACCTCCGGCAGCTTGCTCTCCGGCGCCGGTTCAGCGATTGGCAAAGGGGCATCCGGATTGGCGGACGCCGGCGGTAAAGTGTTTGACAAGTTGGGCATTGACACAACCTTGGAACCTGAACAGCTGCAAGGCGATGTGGTTACGGCGCTTAAAAAAAGCGGTATCCCATCATTGCAGCCTGAATTCATGCAACAGCAGTTGAATGCGGCCAAAACTGATTTGGCGGACGCAGTAAAAGCTCTGGCACTTCAGCCTGACAATAGCGACGCCATTATTAATCAACTGGTCGCCAAGCTTAAAAAACAGGGTGAGGCCATCTCGCAAGATGTGGATCAAGACGCCCTGAAAAAGGCCTTGGCGGAAAATACCGATATGACGCCGCAGGAAGTGGACCAGACGGTGAAGAATTTGGTCGAAGCCAAAAATAAAACTGCCCAGCTGGTTAATCAGCGTTTGGATGACGCCGAAGCAAAAATCAATCAGGCAAAACAGGAGTATGTGGAGCTGAAACAGAAGGCGCGCGAGCAGGCTGCCGCTGCTGCGGACGAATTGTCGCGGGCCGCATTGTGGTCGTTCTTTGCGCTGTTGATTGGCGCAGTGGTCAGTGCGTTGGCCGGCTTGTGGGGCGTTAACACCAATGTCCGCCGTATCGCGGTATCACCTGCGCAGGCGTAATCTTCAGGCTCCTTTGCGCGTCTCGATGATATAGGGATGAGAGCCTGGAATACTGACGACGATGAAGTGACTGCCAGGAAAGACTGGCCTCACCCCGGCCCAGGTGCCGGGGTTTTTTATTGTTTCGGCGTAATTAACGACCACCTTTCGCGCGGCGCAGGGCATTAGGCATCAATTGCCACGATCCCTGAGAACAGGTGGATACCATAGATGCGCTGTAAATAATAATGAGTGTGATTATGAAACAAGAACTGCATATTTTACTGGGGAAAATCGGCGCATTCGCGCTTTCCGCCGCCTTCATGGCGGCATTGGTCGGCCTGGTGTTTATCGATGTGCACTGGCTGCATAACTTCGTGCATGAAACTTCGTTGACCGAAGCGGCGCAGGAGCTGTTGCTGCTCGCCATCTCCGGCGGTTTCTTTGCCGCGGCTCGGCGACAGGTCGAGCGTCGTTCCGCCTGGCTGCTGGTTGGCGGCTTCTTTCTCTGCATGCTGATCCGCGAGATGGACTTCGCTTTCGATGCGTTGTGGCACGGCGCCTGGGTGTGGTTCGCGCTGGCGGTCGCCTTGGCCTGTCTGTGGCATGCCGCAAGGCATATTGCGGCTACGGCGCGCGGCCTGGTCTATATCGTGTCGCACCCCGGCTACGGCATGATGTGCGCCGGCCTGCTGTGCATCCTGGTGTTTTCACGCCTGTTCGGCATGAGCGCGCTGTGGCAAACGCTGATGCTGGACGGTTACAACCGGGTGGTGAAAAACATGGTGGAAGAGGGATGCGAACTGCTGGGCTACGGCCTGTGCCTGCTGGCCACCCTTAGCTACCTGAAAGGCGTGTTTGCGCCGGATAGAGCGAAAGCGTGAGGGCGGCGGCGCTTTATTTATCCGGAACAATTTTAGTGATACTATTCGCTTAGCCGAATGCGGCTGAGAAGGTATGCGTTCCATTCTGTATACCCAGTGAGGTTTCAATCTGGCAATTGTGGGCGAGATCTGAAACCTGGCTGACCAAACCCAAAATCCAATTTTCGTACTGCATGTGATCTGTCGTGTGGGTCACCACTGTAGATAAGGAATTATTAATGCCTGTTATTACCCTTCCTGACGGAAGTCAGCGTCATTTCGATCACCCCGTTTCCCCGATGGATGTCGCGCGCGATATCGGCCCTGGCCTGGCGAAAGCCTGTATCGCCGGCCGTGTCAACGGCGAGCTGGTCGACGCCGGCGATCTGATCGAATCAGATGCGCAGCTGGCCATCATCACCATCAAAGACGAAGACGGTCTGGAAATCATGCGCCACTCCTGTGCGCACCTGCTGGGTCATGCGATCAAGCAGCTGTGGCCGGATACCAAAATGGCGATCGGTCCGGTGATCGACAACGGTTTCTATTATGACGTGGATATCGACCGCACCCTGACGCAGGAAGACCTGGATCTGCTGGAAAAGCGGATGCACGAGTTGGCCGATAAGGATTACGACGTCATCAAGAAGAAGGTCAGCTGGCAAGAAGCCCGCGACACCTTCGCTGAGCGCGGCGAAATCTATAAAGTGGCGATCCTGGATGAGAACATCAGCCATGACGATCGTCCGGGCCTGTATCACCACGAAGAATACGTCGACATGTGCCGCGGTCCGCACGTGCCGAACATGCGTTTCTGCCACCATTTCAAACTGCAGAAAACCTCCGGCGCTTACTGGCGCGGCGACAGCAAAAACAAAATGCTGCAGCGTATCTACGGTACCGCCTGGGCAGACAAGAAGCAGCTGAACGCCTACCTGCAACGCCTGGAAGAAGCGGCCAAGCGCGATCACCGCAAGATCGGCAAACAGCTCGACCTGTATCATATGCAGGAAGAAGCGCCGGGCATGGTGTTCTGGCACAACGACGGTTGGACTATCTTCCGCGAGCTGGAAGCCTTCGTGCGCATGAAGCTCAAAGAGTACCAGTACCAGGAAGTGAAAGGTCCGTTCATGATGGACCGCGTGCTGTGGGAAAAAACCGGCCACTGGGAAAACTACAAAGACGCCATGTTCACCACCGCGTCGGAAAACCGCGAATACTGCATCAAGCCGATGAACTGCCCGGGTCACGTGCAGATTTTCAACCAGGGCCTGAAGTCGTACCGCGATTTGCCGCTGCGCATGGGCGAATTCGGCAGCTGCCACCGCAACGAGCCTTCGGGTTCCCTGCACGGCCTGATGCGCGTGCGCGGCTTCACGCAGGATGACGCCCACATCTTCTGTACCGAAGAGCAGGTGCGCGCCGAAGTGAACGAATGCATTCGCATGGTCTATGACGTGTACGGCACTTTCGGCTTCGACAAAATCGCCGTCAAGCTGTCCACTCGCCCGGAAAAACGCATCGGCACCGACGACATGTGGACCCGTGCGGAAGAAGACCTGGCCGCCGCGCTGACCGAGAACGGCATTCCGTTCGAGTACCAGCCGGGCGAGGGCGCCTTCTACGGACCGAAAATTGAATTTACCCTGCATGATTGTTTGGATCGCGCATGGCAATGTGGTACCGTGCAGCTCGATTTCTTCTTGCCGGGCCGTTTGGGCGCATCGTACGTTGGCGAAAACAACGATCGCGTCGTGCCGGTAATGATTCACCGCGCCATTTTGGGCTCCATGGAACGCTTCATCGGTATCCTTACCGAAGAATATGCCGGGTTCTACCCGACCTGGATCGCTCCGGTGCAGGTGGTGGTGATGAATATCACCGACAGCCAGTCTGATTACGTCCAGCAATTGACCAAAAAACTGCAGGATGCAGGTATTCGCGTGAAAGCGGACTTGAGAAATGAGAAGATTGGCTTTAAAATTCGCGAACATACTTTACGTCGAGTCCCTTACATGTTGGTGTGCGGTGACAAAGAGGTCGAAGCAGGCAAAGTTGCCGTTCGTACCCGCCGTGGCAAAGACTTGGGAAGCCTGGACGTAAACGAAGTCGTAGACAAGCTGCTGAAAGAGATTCGCAGCCGTAGTCTTCATCAACTGGAGGAATAAAGTATTAAAGGCGGAAAACGAGTTCAACCGGCGCGTCCTAATCGCATTAACAGAGAAATTCGCGCGCAAGAAGTTCGCCTAACCGGCGTCGATGGCGAGCAGATTGGTATTGTCAGTCTGAATGAAGCTCTTGAAAAAGCTGAGGAAGCGGGCGTTGATTTAGTAGAAATCAGCCCAAATGCCGAACCGCCAGTTTGCCGAATCATGGATTACGGCAAATTCCTCTACGAGAAGAGCAAGTCGACGAAAGAACAGAAGAAGAAGCAAAAAGTTATCCAGGTCAAGGAAATCAAATTCCGTCCTGGCACCGATGATGGCGACTATCAGGTCAAACTACGCAACCTGATTCGCTTTCTGGAAGATGGCGATAAAGCCAAAATCACCCTGCGTTTCCGCGGGCGTGAGATGGCGCACCAGCAGATCGGCATGGAAGTGCTTAACCGCGTCCGTAAAGACCTGTGTGAAGATATGGATCTGGCAGTGGTCGAGTCCTTCCCTACGAAGATCGAAGGCCGCCAGATGATTATGGTGCTCGCTCCTAAGAAGAAACAGTAAGGCTTACAAGTAATGGAACCCGCGCGGCGCTTGCGCTGTGTGGGTTTTATTCGCCCAACTGATTCGTTGTTTAACAATGCGAAGTGGATTTAATTAAAATGCCAAAGATTAAAACTGTACGTGGTGCAGCCAAGCGCTTCAAAAAAACCGGCAGCGGTGGTTTTAAGCGTAAACATGCCAACCTGCGTCATATTCTGACCAAAAAAGCAACCAAGCGTAAACGTCACCTGCGTCCGAAAGGCATGGTGTCTAAAAACGATCTGGTCCTGGTTACCGCGTGCCTGCCGTACGCATAAGCCATTTTTTTTGAATTTAGAATAAGACTTTAGGAGAGAGCATATGGCTCGCGTAAAACGTGGTGTAATTGCACGCGCACGTCACAAGAAAATCATGAAGCAGGCGAAAGGTTACTACGGTGCCCGTTCGCGCGTATATCGTGTTGCCTTCCAGGCAGTAATCAAAGCAGGTCAGTATGCTTACCGTGACCGTCGTCAACGTAAGCGTCAGTTCCGTCAGCTGTGGATTGCACGTATCAACGCAGCTGCTCGTCAGAACGGTCTGTCTTACAGCAAGTTCATCAACGGCCTGAAAAAAGCCTCGATCGAAATTGACCGTAAGATCCTGGCTGACATCGCAGTCTTCGACAAAGTGGCCTTCGGCGCACTGGTTGAGAAAGCGAAAGCAGCTCTGGCGTAAGTCAGTAGAAGAGGGAGCTTGCTCCCTCTTTTAATCTTTGTTTTCAGCGACAAATATTGACTTTCATTGCCCGCCGCTATATCACTGGTGGACAATCATCGACAAGGTACCGCAATCATGCACGCAGCTATTTTTCGTTTCTTTTTTTACTTTAGCGCCTGACTTCAGGAGGCTTTGCGCGTAAGAAAAGAAACGAAAAGTAGCGCCTAAGCCTCCCTCGTGGAGGCTTTTTTGTTTTTGGCCATCGTCCCGCCTTGCAAAGCGTTGCGGTGAGAACGGCGGGTACTCAGCCGGCCCTGTGCCGCGCAGGTGAGCCATCCGGCCGACAACGCATTGAAAAGTCTTTGAAGATTGCTCAAAGGCGTGTTCGAATAATAGATAACAATTACTTAGGGCCATCCCGGCCAGAGGAAGAGGAAAGCAATGCCACATCTCGCAGAGCTGGTTGCCAGTGCCAAGGCAGCCGTAGAAGATGCCCAGGATGTTGCCGCGTTAGATTTGGTACGCGTCGAATATTTTGGCAAGAAAGGTCATTTCACCTTGCAGATGCAGTCTCTGCGCGACGTACCGGCGGAAGACCGCCCGGCGGCCGGCGCGGTGATCAACCAGGCCAAGCAAGAGGTGCAAGACGCCCTGAACGCGCGCAAGAACGCGCTGGAAAGCGCCGCGCTGAACGCGCGCCTGGCGGCTGAAACCATCGACGTCTCCCTGCCGGGCCGTCGCATGGAAAACGGCGGCCTGCACCCGGTGACCCGCACCATCGACCGCATCGAAACCTTCTTCGGCGAGCTGGGCTTCTCCGTCGCTACCGGCCCGGAGATTGAAGACGATTACCATAACTTCGACGCGCTGAACATTCCAGGGCATCACCCGGCGCGCGCCGACCACGATACTTTCTGGTTCGACGCCACGCGCCTGCTGCGCACTCAGACCTCCGGCGTGCAGATCCGCACCATGAAGAACCAGCAGCCGCCGATCCGCATCATTGCGCCGGGCCGCGTTTATCGTAACGACTACGATCAGACTCACACCCCGATGTTCCACCAGATGGAAGGGCTGATCGTTGATAAAGACATCAGCTTCACCAACCTGAAGGGCACGCTGCACGATTTCCTGAATAACTTCTTTGAAGAAGACCTGCAGGTTCGTTTCCGTCCGTCCTACTTCCCGTTCACCGAGCCGTCCGCCGAAGTGGACGTGATGGGCAAAAACGGTAAATGGCTGGAAGTGCTGGGCTGCGGCATGGTGCATCCGAACGTACTGCGCAACGTGGGCATCGATCCGGAAGTTTACTCCGGCTTCGCCTTCGGTATGGGCATGGAGCGCCTGACGATGCTGCGTTACGGCGTCACCGACCTGCGCGCATTCTTCGAAAACGATCTGCGTTTCCTCAAACAGTTTAAGTAAGGCGGGAATATCACATGAAATTCAGTGAACTCTGGTTGCGCGAGTGGGTAAACCCGGCCATCAGCAGCGAAGCATTATCCGATCAAATCACCATGGCCGGTTTGGAAGTGGACGGCGTGGATCCGGTTGCCGGCGCGTTTAACGGCGTCGTGGTGGGTGAGGTTGTCGAGTGCGGTCAGCACCCGAACGCCGATAAACTGCGTGTCACTAAAGTTAACGTGGGCGGCGATCGCTTGCTCGACATCGTCTGCGGCGCGCCGAACTGCCGCACCGGCCTGAAAGTGGCGGTCGCCACCGTGGGCGCGGTGCTGCCGGGCGATTTCAAAATCAAGGCCGCCAAACTGCGCGGCGAACCTTCGGAAGGCATGCTGTGTTCGTTCTCCGAACTGGGCATTTCTGACGATCATGACGGCATTATCGAGCTGCCGCTGGATGCGCCGATCGGCACCGACATCCGTGACTATCTGAAACTGAACGACAACACCATCGAGATCAGCGTCACCCCGAACCGCGCCGACTGCCTGGGCATCATCGGCGTCGCGCGTGACGTGGGCGTACTGAACCAGGTTGCGCTGACCGAGCCGGACATGAGCCCGGTGCCCGCGACGATTGACGCCACGCTGCCGATCCGCGTTGACGCGCCACAGGCGTGCCCGCGTTATCTGGGCCGCGTGGTGAAAGGCATCGACGTCAAGGCGTTAAGCCCGCTGTGGATGCGTGAAAAACTGCGTCGTTGCGGTATCCGTTCTATCGATGCCGTCGTCGACGTCACCAACTATGTGCTGTTGGAACTTGGCCAGCCGATGCACGCTTTCGATCTGAGTCGCATCGACGGCGGCATCGTGGTGCGCATGGCGGAAGAAGGGGAAACCTTGACGCTGCTGGACGGCAACGAAGCCAAACTGAACGCCGACACCTTAGTGATCGCCGATCATCAAAAAGCATTGGCGATGGGCGGCATCTTCGGCGGCGAGCATTCCGGCGTCAACGGCGAAACCCAGGACGTGCTGCTGGAGTGCGCTTTCTTCAGCCCGCTGTCGATCACCGGTCGCGCGCGCCGTCACGGCCTGCACACCGATGCTTCTCACCGCTATGAGCGCGGCGTCGATCCGGCGCTGCAGTACAAAGCCATGGAGCGCGCCACGCGCCTGCTGCTCGACATCTGCGGCGGCCAGGCTGGCCCGATTATCGACGTGACTCACGAGAATGAACTGCCGAAACGCGCCACCATCACGCTGCGCCGCGAGAAGCTGGATCGCCTGATCGGCCACGTGGTGCCGAGCGAGCAGGTCAGCGACATTCTGCGCCGCCTGGGTTGCCAGGTGACCGAACAGGGCGACAGCTGGCAAGCGGTCGCGCCGAGCTGGCGTTTCGATATGGAGATTGAAGAGGATCTGGTGGAAGAAGTGGCGCGCGTTTACGGCTACGACAACATTCCGGATGTACCGGTGCGCGCCGATTTGGTGATGACCCAGCATCGCGAAGCCGATCTGACGCTCAAGCGCGTGAAGACCATGCTGGTCGATCACGGTTATCAGGAAGCGATCACCTACAGCTTCGTCGATCCGAAAGTGCAGGCGCTGCTGCACCCGAATGAAGAAGCGCTGATCCTACCAAGCCCGATTTCGGTCGAAATGTCGGCGATGCGTCTGTCGCTGTGGACCGGCCTGCTGTCTGCGGTGGTGTATAACCAGAACCGTCAGCAGACGCGCCTGCGCCTGTTCGAAAGCGGCCTGCGCTTTGTGCCTGATAGTGCGGCAGATCTGGGTATCCGTCAGGACGTCATGCTGGCGGGCGTGATCGCCGGCCATACGCACGATGAACATTGGGATCTGGCGCGCAAGCCTGTCGACTTCTATGATTTAAAAGGGGATCTGGAGTCTGTCCTCGAGCTGACCGGTAAATTATCCGAAATTCAGTTCCGGGCGGAAGCCAATCCGGCCCTGCATCCAGGGCAAAGTGCGGCGATTTATTTGCACGGCGAACGCGTTGGTTTCATCGGTGTGGTTCACCCGGAACTTGAACGTAAACTGGATCTTAACGGCCGCACCGTGGTGTTTGAACTGGAGTGGAACAAGCTTGCGAGCCGCGCCGTGCCTCAGGCGCGGGAGATTTCGCGCTTCCCGGCAAACCGCCGTGATATCGCCATTGTGGTGGCTGAAAACGTCCCCGCAGAAGATATTTTGGCCGAGTGTAAGAAAGTTGGCGCAAATCAGGTAGTTGGCGTAAACTTGTTTGACGTGTACCGTGGCAAGGGCGTGGCAGAAGGTGACAAGAGCCTGGCTATCAGTCTGGTATTGCAGGATACCGCTCGTACACTGGAAGAAGAGGAGATAGCCGCTACCGTTGCAAAATGCGTAGAGGCTCTAAAACAGCGATTCCAAGCATCCTTGAGGGATTGAACCTATGGCGCTTACTAAAGCTGAAATGTCAGAACACCTGTTTGAGAAGCTTGGGCTTAGCAAACGGGACGCCAAAGACCTGGTGGAACTGTTCTTTGAAGAGGTCCGTCGGGCCCTTGAGAATGGCGAACAGGTAAAACTGTCGGGTTTTGGCAACTTTGATCTGCGTGACAAGAACCAACGTCCGGGGCGTAACCCGAAGACCGGCGAAGACATTCCGATTACGGCGCGCCGCGTGGTGACCTTCCGTCCGGGGCAGAAGCTGAAAAGCCGGGTAGAAAACGCCAGCCCGAAAGGGTGAATGACGTGACATCAAAAAAGGCCGCTTGCGCGGCCTTTTTCTTTTTTTGGAAAAATTCAGTTTATTCCTAATGGGCTAAGTAAGAATTAACATTATTCATTAAAACGCCACGGCGAAAATTTATTTTATGTTAATTGCGGAATATTCTTATATCTTATTTTATTTAGTTGATGACCTTATTTATCAAATCAATAACGGCCGTAATAATGGCCTGGGCCGTCGCCGCGGTGGCCGCCGCCCCAGTGCGGCCCCCAGCAGCAGGCGCTGAGGCTTGAGGCCAGGGCCACAAAGGCCAGCAACATACCTATACGTTTAATCATCTTATTATCCTCCGGTGGGAATCCATTTAATTATAATTGTCTTGCGGCTTGAGAGACGTCAGTTATTCGTTAAACCTTGTCAGTGGTTATGATAATTAAAGGCGGCGGCAAACAGTGTAGGGATTGTGTAAGGCCGTCGAAAACGATCTGAAAATAGGCATCGATGAGATAGTCGTTAAATAAGCACGCTGATATAACCACTGCAGCAAGAAAAATAGAGTGAGAAGGTAAAATGAAAAAGATCCTGTTGCTGGTGTGTTTCCCGCTGTTGCTGCCGCTGGCGGCGCAGGCCGATGTGTCCGTCGATATCAACGTGCCGGGTGTTTCCCTGCATCTGGGGGATCAGGACCGTCGCGGCTACTACTGGGACGGCTACGACTGGCGTCCACCGCAGTGGTGGCATGCGCACCAGGGCCGCGGTCTGGGTGAGCGCAATGCGCGCGGTTTGTACTGGGACGGCGGACGCTGGCAACCTTCGCCGCCGCGTGGCTATGAGCATCGCGAGCCGGAACGCAGCGGCAATCCGTTCCACGGCGATCGCGATAATCGCGACCGCGACCGCCGTCATGACGATCGGGGTGACCATGACCGGCGCGATGACGGCCGTGGTCAGCCTTATCCACCGGGCAACGCCGGCCCGCATCGTTAACCCCTGAGTTTATCGGCGGCTGGTTTTGCCATCATCCTGGCGATGACGGGCAGAGCCAGCCGCTGCTTTCCTGCGCCATCGCTTACGCAAGGCTTCCCCTTGCGGCGTTAACCCCCTAATATTTGACTCAGACGTCAATTATCCGGCCACGACAGCGGCCGGCAGGGAATCGCCGCGCCATGCCAACCAGCCGTACCTTCACCTTACTGTTGCAACATCAACGTTACCGCGATAAACGCCAGGTCATTCTGTTGGCGCTGGGTGTGGTGCTGGCATTGCTGTTTAGCCTTTGCGCCGGCGATCGATGGATATGGCCGTCAGAATGGTTCAGCGATCGGGCGCAGCTGTTCGTCTGGCAACTGCGATTGCCGCGTGCGCTGGCGGTGATGTTGGTCGGCGCCGCCCTGGCGGTAGCCGGGGCGGTGATGCAGGCGCTGTTTGAAAACCCGTTGGCGGAACCTGGCCTGCTGGGGGTGGCGAACGGCGCCGGCGTCGCGCTGGTGCTGACGGTGCTGCTGGGCCACGGTCTGCTGCCGGTAGCGCTGATGAGCGCCGCCGCGATAGCAGGCGCGCTGGCGATGACGTTCTTGCTGCTGGGCTTCGCTCGCCGGCGTCGCCTGACCAATGTGCGGCTGTTGCTGGTGGGAGTGGCGCTGGGCATCGTGTGCAGCGCGCTGATGACCTGGGCGGTCTATTTCAGCACCAGTCTCGATCTGCGGCAGTTGATGTACTGGATGATGGGGGGCTTCGGCGGCGTCGACTGGCGCCAAAAGTGGCTGGTGTTGGCGCTGCTGCCGGTGCTGCTGTGGCTGTGCGGCCAGGGGCGAGCGCTTAACCTGATGGCGCTGGGCGAGGTGCAGGCGCGGCAGCTCGGGCTGTCGCTGCATCTGTGGCGCAACCTGCTGGTGCTGGCGATCGGCTGGCTGGTGGGCGTCAGCGTGGCGCTCGCCGGGGTGATCGGCTTCGTCGGGCTGGTGATCCCGCATATTTTGCGGCTCACCGGCCTGACCGACCAACGTTATCTGTTGCCGGCCTGCGCGCTGGCGGGGGCCGGCGTGTTGCTGGTGGCCGATGTGATCGCCCGCGTTGCGCTGCTGGCGGCCGAACTGCCGATCGGCGTGGTGACCGCTACGCTGGGAGCGCCGCTATTTATCTGGTTACTGACCCGGGCAAAAGGCGTAAGGTAGTTTTCTTCATTCACCTGCCATTAAAAAACTACAGGATGACAACCGATGAGCAATCCAATTTATAACCTGCCGTTACAGACCATCGAAAATCAGGCTACCACGCTGGGAGCCTATCAGGGCAAGGTGCTGCTGGTGGTCAACGTGGCCTCGGAGTGCGGCCTGACAAAGCAATATGAAGGGCTGGAAGCGCTGTACGAAACCTATCGCGATCGGGGGCTGGAAGTGCTGGGGTTCCCGTCCAATGAATTCCTGGGGCAGGAGCCGGGCAGCAACGAAGAGATCCTGGCGTTTTGCCGCGGCACTTTCGGCGTGCAATTCCCGATGTTCGCCAAGATTGAGGTGAACGGCGAACACCGTCATCCGCTGTATCAGGCGCTGATTGCCGCGCAGCCGGCTGCTGTCGCGCCGCAGGGCAGCGAATTCCTGGCGCGGATGACCAGCAAAGGGCGTGCGCCGAAGCACGCCGGCGATATTTTGTGGAACTTCGAGAAATTCCTCATCGCGCGCGACGGCACGGTGATCCAGCGCTTCTCGCCTGACACCACGCCGGAAGATCCGGCGCTGGTGGCGGCGGTGAAACAAGCGCTGGCAGGGTAAGGCGAATGCTGCAACTCGTTGAGGTTGGGGTGGCGGGGCGCCTGGCGCCTTTTTCGGCACAGATTGACGGCGGGTTGCAGGTTCACCTGATCGGCCCAAACGGCGCCGGGAAGAGCACTCTGCTGGCGCGGGTGGCGGGCATGCTGCCGGGGCTGGGTGAGGTTCGTCTGGACGGACGCGCGCTCTCCGATTATCCGGGGAGCGAACTGGCATCCCGGCGCGGTTACCTCAGCCAGCAACAGCCGCCGGTGTCGCTGATGCCGGTGTTTCAGTATTTGGCGCTGCACCGGCCTGCGGCGGCGACGCAAACCGATGTGGAGCATGCCATCCTCTATCTGTGCCGGCGGTTGAAGCTGGTGGATAAGCTGTCACGCATGCTGACGCAGCTTTCTGGAGGAGAATGGCAACGGGTGCGGCTGGCGGCGGTCTTGCTGCAGGTGTGGCCCAGCGTCAATCCGCACAGCCGACTGTTGTTGCTGGATGAGCCGACCAACAGCCTGGACGTGGCGCAGAAAGTCGCGCTGGATCGCCTTCTGCGCGAATTCTGCCAGAGCGGGCGCAGCGCGCTGGTATGCGCGCACGATCTGAATCACACCCTGCAGCAGGCCGATCGGGTTTGGTTGCTGCATGCCGGCCGGCTGGTGGCGCAGGGCGTCACGCGTGAGGTGATGGCGCCCGCGCTGCTGTCGCAAATCTATGAAGTGGATTTCCAGCTGCAATGGGTAGGGGACCAGCGTTGGATCATGACCCGCACGGCTTAATTAACCCAGTCGGCGGGGCGCAACGTAAACGGAAACTAAACATAGTGAATATAAATAGTCAGATAAGCATCGGCGAATATTGTGCGGTCTCTCATTTTCATACCGATTTTCTTGAAAAACGTCGATGACGTGCTACGCTTGATTCGGCAAAAATAAAATACGTAAATAATTATTAAAAAATATAAGAATTTGATTTACATAATAAAATTATATTAATGATGACGGCACCTTCCTATCAGTTCTCCCACTGATGATAAGTCTCGTCTTAAGGTTTAGTTAAGCTTGCGGCCTTACATTGGCAGTTAATCCACGGAAACGATTCTTCTCTGGCGTTTAATATTCGTTAAACGAAAGGGATTTACAGTGTCATCAAAAGCAGTCCGATACGTTTGGGGTTAACTATGGATCAATTTTTACCTTTCTCTCGTCCAGCCATCGGCGACGAAGAAATCGCCGCGGTAGAGAAAGTGTTGCGTTCCGGTTGGATCACCACCGGCCCGCAAAATCAGCAACTGGAAAGCGACTTCTGTTCCACCTTCGGCTGTAAGCACGCCATCGCCGTCAGTTCTGCCACAGCGGGCATGCACATCACTTTGATGGCGCTGGGCGTGGGGCCCGGCGATGAAGTCATCACCCCTTCGCAAACCTGGGTTTCCACCCTCAACATGATCGAACTGCTGGGCGCTACGCCGGTGATGATCGACGTTGACCGTGAGACCTTGATGGTCAGCGCCGCCGACGTCGAGGCTGCCATCACCCCGAAAACCAAAGCGATTGTTCCGGTGCATTATGCCGGCGCCCCCCTGCAGATGGACGCTTTGCGCGCCGTGGCCGAACGCCATGGTCTGCCGTTAATCGAAGACGCCGCCCATGCGGTCGGCACGCGTTACAACGGCGAATGGGTCGGCGCGCGCGGCACGGCGATTTTCTCGTTCCACGCGATTAAGAACGTGACCTGCGCCGAAGGCGGCCTGATCGCCACCGACGACGATGCGCTGGCGGATCGCCTGCGTTGCCTGAAGTTCCACGGCCTGGCCGTCGATGCCTTCGATCGCCAGCAGCTTGGCCGCAAACCGCAGGCCGAAGTGGTGGAGCCGGGGTACAAATACAACCTGTCCGACATTCACGCGGCGATCGCCGTGGTGCAACTGTCGCGCTTCGCCGAGCTGAACGCGCGTCGTAAGGCGCTGGCGCAGCGCTACCTGAGCGCGCTGGAAGGCTCTCCGTTCCAGCCGTTGGGCGTGCCGGATTATCCGCATGACCACGCCTGGCACCTGTTTATGGTGCGCGTCGATCCCGAGCGCTGCGGCCTCGATCGCGACCAGCTGATGGAGCGCCTGAAAGAGGTTGGCATCGGCACCGGGCTGCATTTCCGTGCCGCGCACACCCAGAAATTCTACCGTGAGCGCTATCCGCAGCTGTCGTTGCCGAATACCGAATGGAACTCGGCGCGGCTGTGCACCTTACCGCTATTCCCTGATATGACCGACGCCGATGTGGATCGCGTGGTCAATGCCTTGTCTTCTGTTGTGGAGTCTTTACGTGTCTCGCGTTGAACCGATCAAAAAAGTGTCGATAGTCATCCCGGTATACAACGAGCAGGAAAGCCTGCCTGCGTTGCTGGAGCGCACTACCGCCGCCTGTAAGCAGTTATCCCAACCTTATGAAATCATTCTCGTCGACGATGGCAGCAGCGACAACTCCGCTGACATGCTGACCGCGGCGGCCGAAAAGCCGGACAGTCACGTGATTGCCGTCCTGCTTAACCGCAACTATGGCCAACATTCGGCGATCATGGCCGGTTTCAATCAGGTGACCGGCGATCTGGTGATTACCCTTGACGCCGATCTGCAGAACCCGCCGGAGGAAATCCCTCGGCTGGTCAGCGTGGCGGAAGAGGGCTATGACGTGGTGGGCACCGTGCGCGCCAACCGTCAGGACTCCTGGTTCCGCAAAAGCGCTTCGCGCGTAATCAACATGATGATTCAACGCGCCACCGGTAAATCGATGGGGGACTACGGCTGCATGCTGCGCGCCTACCGTCGTCATATCGTTGAGGCGATGCTGCACTGTCATGAGCGCAGCACCTTCATCCCGATCCTGGCGAATACCTTCGCCCGTCGCACGACCGAAATCGACGTGCGTCACGCCGAGCGCGAGTTCGGCGACTCCAAATACAGCCTGATGAAGCTGATCAACCTGATGTATGACCTGATCACCTGTCTGACCACTACGCCGCTGCGTTTGCTCAGCGTGGTCGGCAGCATCGTGGCGCTGTCCGGGTTCGTGTTGGCGCTGGTGCTGATTGCGCTGCGTCTGCTGCTCGGCCCTGAATGGGCCGCCGGCGGCGTGTTCACCCTTTTCGCCGTCCTGTTCACCTTTATCGGCGCCCAGTTTGTCGGCATGGGGCTGCTGGGTGAATACATCGGCCGCATCTATACCGACGTGCGCGCACGTCCTCGCTATTTTGTTCAGAAAGTGGTCGGCGTACAGCAAGACCACAATACTCAGGAAGAAGAATGATGAAAGCTATTGTATTTGCTTACCATGATATTGGCTGCGCAGGTCTGAAAGCGCTGACTGAGGCGGGTTATGACGTGCAGGCTGTGTTCACGCACACCGACGACCCAGGTGAGAACAACTTCTTCTCCTCCGTGGCCCGTTTGGGCGCCGAATTGGATCTGCCGGTCTATGCGCCGGAAGACGTAAATCACCCGCTGTGGGTTGACCGCATTCGCGAACTGCAGCCGGACGTGATCTTCTCGTTCTACTACCGTCACATGCTGAGCGACGAGATCTTGTCGCTGGCCCCGTTGGGCGGTTTCAACCTGCATGGTTCGCTGCTGCCGCGCTACCGTGGCCGCGCGCCGGTGAACTGGGCGTTGGTGAATGGCGAAACCGAAACCGGCGCCACCCTGCACAAAATGGTGAAACGCCCTGACGCCGGCGACATTGTGGGCCAGCAGAAAGTGGCTATCGCCGACAACGACACCGCGCTGACGCTGCACAAAAAAGTGCTGGAAGCCGCGCAGGCCGTGTTGAAAGAGCAACTGCCGAAGCTGAAGAACGGCACCGCCACCTTCACCAAGCAGGATGAGTCTCAGGCCAGCTACTTCGGGCGCCGCACCGCGGCGGACGGCGAGATCTTGTGGCACAAATCCGCCAAAGAGATCAACAACCTGGTGCGCGCCGTCACTGAACCGTACCCGGGGGCATTCAGCTACCTCGGCCAGCGCAAGCTGATCGTCTGGCGTTCCCGCGTGCTGGATACCCAACACGATAAACAACCGGGCACCGTGCTGAGCACCGCCCCGCTGGTCATCGCCTGTGGCGAAGGCGCGCTGGAAATCGTCGCCGGGCAGAACGAAAGTGGCCTGTACGTGCAGGGCAGCCGCCTGGCGCAGGAAATGGGCATCGTCACCGACGTGCGTCTGGCCGCCAAGCCTAACGCCGTGATGAAACGCCGCACCCGCGTGCTGATCCTCGGGGTCAACGGTTTCATCGGCAACCACCTGACCGAGCGTCTGCTGCGCGACGATCGTTACGACATCTACGGTCTGGATATCGGCTCTGACGCCATCAGCCGCTTCCTCGACAACCCGCGCTTCCACTTCGTGGAAGGCGACATCAGCATCCACTCCGAGTGGATCGAGTATCACATCAAGAAATGCGACGTGGTGCTGCCGCTGGTGGCGATCGCGACGCCGATCGAATACACCCGTAACCCGCTGCGCGTGTTCGAGCTGGACTTCGAAGAGAACCTGAAGATCGTTCGCGACTGCGTGAAATACAACAAGCGCATCATCTTCCCGTCCACCTCCGAAGTGTACGGCATGTGCGACGACAAAGAGTTCGATGAAGACCATTCGCGTCTGATCGTCGGGCCAATCAACAAACAACGCTGGATCTACTCGGTCTCCAAACAGCTGCTGGATCGGGTGATCTGGGCTTACGGCGCCAAAGAAGGCCTGAAGTTCACGCTGTTCCGTCCGTTCAACTGGATGGGGCCGCGTCTGGATAACCTGGACGCCGCGCGCATCGGTTCTTCCCGCGCCATCACCCAGCTGATCCTCAACCTGGTAGAAGGTTCGCCGATCAAACTGATGGACGGCGGCGCACAGAAGCGTTGCTTCACCGACATCAACGACGGCATTGAAGCGCTGTTCCGCATCATTGAGAACCGCGACGGCCTGTGCGACGGTCAGATCGTCAACATCGGCAACCCGACCAACGAAGCGAGCATTCGCGAGCTGGCGGAAATGCTGCTGGAAAGCTTCAACAACCACCCGCTGCGCGACCGCTTCCCGCCGTTTGCCGGCTTCAAGGACGTGGAGAGCAGCAGCTACTACGGTAAAGGTTACCAGGACGTCGAGCACCGCACGCCGAGCATCAAAAACGCGCGCCGTCTGCTGGGCTGGCAGCCGACCATCGAGATGAAGCAAACCGTCGCCGATACGCTGGACTACTTCCTGCGCACTACCGTTCAGGAAGGGAACGATGCATGAAGAAAGTCGGTCTGCGGGTTGATGTAGATACCTTCAGCGGCACCCGTGAAGGGGTGCCGCAGTTGCTGGACCTGTTCGAAAAGTACGACATTCAGGCCAGCTTCTTCTTCAGCGTGGGACCGGACAACATGGGGCGCCATCTTTGGCGCCTTTTGCGTCCGAAGTTTCTGTGGAAAATGCTGCGATCGAACGCCGCTTCGCTGTACGGCCTGGATATTCTGCTGGCCGGCACCGCGTGGCCGGGGCGCAACATTTCACGCGCGCTGGGGCCGCTGATGAAGCGCACCGCCGAAGCCGGCCATGAAGTCGGGCTGCATGCCTGGGATCACCAGGGATGGCAGGCCAACGTCGGCAAGTGGAGCGAGGCGCAGCTGACCGAACAGGTGCAGCGGGGCGTCGATGCCCTGAGCGCCAGCACCGGCCAGCCGGTGAAATGCTCCGCCGTAGCAGGGTGGCGTGCCGACACGCGCGTGCTGGAGGTCAAGCAGCGCTTCGGCTTCCATTACAACAGCGATTGCCGCGGCACCCATCCGTTCCGTCCGGTGCTGAGCGACGGGCGTCACGGTACGGTGCAGATCCCGGTGACGTTGCCGACCTTCGACGAAGTGATCGGCAGCGAAGTCAGCATGGCCGACTTCAACGACTACATTCTGCGCGCCATCGAGAACGATCGCGGCGTACCGGTGTACACCATTCACACCGAAGTGGAAGGCATGTCGCAAGCGGCGATGTTCGAACAGTTATTGCAACGCGCACGGCAGCAGGGCATCGAATTCTGCCCGCTGAGCGCGCTGTTACCGCAAGATTTGGCGTCACTGCCGTTGGGCCGCATCAAGCGCGCTCCTTTCCCCGGCCGCGAAGGTTGGCTGGGCTGTCAAACCGATGTGAAGGACGTTACATGAAGGCGCTAAAAGGATCCTGGGCCATTCTGCTGGCCGTTTTTTTTGCTCTGGTCTATCTGATCCCGCTTAACGGTCGCCTGCTGTGGCAGCCGGATGAAACGCGTTATGCCGAGATCAGTCGTGAAATGCTGCAACGCGGCGATTGGGTGGTGCCGCACCTGCTGGGGCTGCGCTATTTCGAGAAGCCGGTTGCGGGATACTGGTTCAATAACATCAGCCAGTGGCTGTTCGGGGAAAACAACTTTGCGGTGCGGTTCGGCTCGGTGTTCAGCACCGGCATGACCGCGCTGCTGGTGTTCGCGCTGGCGATGCTGATGTGGCGCAATGCGCGCCGCGCCAGCCTGGCGATGCTGATGTTCCTGTCGATGGTGCTGGTGTTCAGCATCGGTACCTACAGTGTGCTGGATCCGATGATTTCGTTGTGGCTGGCGGCGGCGATGGTCAGCTATTACCTGACGCTGAAAGCCACCTCGGTCAAAGGCAAGCTGGGCGCCTACGCCTTGCTGGGCTTGGCCTGCGGCATGGGCTTTATGACCAAGGGCTTCCTGGCGCTGGCGGTGCCGGTGATCGCGGTGATCCCGATTGTCATTCAGCAACGTCGCATCAAGGATCTGCTGTGCTACGGCCCGGTGGCGATCGTGACCGCCACATTGCTCAGCCTGCCGTGGGCGCTGGCGATCGCGCAACGTGAGCCCGATTTCTGGAATTACTTCTTCTGGGTCGAACACATTCAGCGCTTCGCCGAAGATAACGCCCAGCACAAGGCGCCATTCTGGTATTACCTGCCGATCCTGCTGGCGGCGGTGTTGCCGTGGCTGGCGCTGCTGCCCGGCGCGCTGCTCAAAGGTTGGCGCGAACGCGTGCAGCGCCCGGAGCTGTTCTTCCTGCTGAGCTGGGCGATGATGCCGCTGATCTTCTTCAGCATCGCCAAAGGCAAGCTGCCGACCTATATTCTGCCGTGCATGGCGCCGCTGGCGCTGCTGATGACCGCCTATGCGGAAGACTATGCCGCCACGCTGCGCGCCAGGCTGTTTAAGGCCAACGCCTGGCTGAACGGCTTGTTCGGGCTGATTGGCATCGTGGCGCTGGTGGTGTTGAGCGCCGGTTTGCTGCCGAAAGCGCATCTGTTTACTCCGCAGGAGTGGCCGAAAGTGGTTCTCGGCCTGATCGCGTTCGGCGGTTGGCTGCTGTTCGCGCTGGTCTCCGCGCGCGATAACGGCCGCCAATGGCGCTGGGCGGCCGCTTGCCCGGTGTTGCTGTGCCTGGTGATCGGTTACGCGATTCCGCAGCAGGTGATCGATTCAAAACTGCCGCAGAACTTTGCCCGCGCCACGATGGCAGAGCTGGGCGACAGCCGTTACGTGCTAAGCGACAGCGTTGGGCTGGCGGCCGGCCTGGCCTGGGAACTCAAGCGCAGCGACGTGCTGATGTACAGCCAGAAAGGCGAGGTGGCCTATGGTCTGGAGTATCCGGACGCCAAAGGGCACCTGATCAGCGACGCCGACTTCCCGCAGTGGCTGGCGCAGGCGCGCAAGCAGGGGAATGTGTCGCTGGTGTTGCAGCTCTCCCGCGGCGAAGCGCTGCCGCAGGAACTGCCTGCCGCAGACAAGGTGGATCGCATGAACCGTCTGGTGCTGATGTGGTATAAACAGCAACCATGATCGGTTTTCTGTTGGTGATAGTGGTCAGTCTGCTCACCTGTGGTGGGCAGCTGTGCCAGAAGCAGGCGGCGCACTGCTGGGAACGGGCGGACGAGGCGCGGCTCAAGCAGACGCTGCGTTGGCTGGCGCTGGCGGTGCTGTTGCTGGGGCTGGGCATGGCGGTGTGGCTCAATGTGCTGCAACGCCTGCCGCTCAGCCTGGCTTACCCGATGCTCAGCCTTAACTTCGTGATGGTGACGCTGGCCGCGCGCTGGCTGTTTCATGAGCCGACGACCGCGCGCCATTGGTGTGGCGTGGCGTCGATTATGCTGGGGATCCTGCTGATGAGCGTGCATTCATGAAGGGCTATGCCTGGGGCGCCGCCAGCGTACTGCTGGTGACGCTGGCGCAGTTGCTGATGAAGTGGGGCATGGTTCAGATCCCGCTGATGTCGTTCGCCGATGTCTCGCTGACGCTGATCGGCGACTACTGGCTGCCGCTGCTGGCGGTGGGCGGCGGCATCTTTGGCTATGCGCTGTCGATGCTGTGTTGGTTCTTTGCGCTGCGCCATCTGCCGTTAAACCGCGCTTATCCTCTGCTGAGCGTCAGCTATGCGCTGGTTTACCTGGCGGCGGTGATCCTGCCGTGGTTTAACGAATCCGCTACGCTGCTGAAAACGTTGGGCACGCTGTTTATTCTGTTCGGCGTCTGGCTGATTAACAGCAAATCCGAGACCAAATCGCCGCAATAGGGCCAAAACCGGCGATCCTGCTATTATCTCCCTCATGGCGCTTGCCTTTTTCCCCGTGCGGGAGATAAATTAACGCGAAATAGCGCTTTCCTTACGTGGTGCCGGCTTTGCCTCGCAGGCAGTGTAGTGGTGTACCGAATGGCATAATGCGGCAACGTGTTCAATGAAGGGATATTATGCGGATGCGTGTGTGGTTTTTATTAGCCAGTTTAATCCTCGCCGGTTGCAGCAGCCATGCGCCGCCACCCAGCGGCCGCCTGGCGGATTCTATCGTGGTGGTGGCTCAGCTCAATGAACAACTGCGCCAGTGGTACGGCACGCCATACCGTTACGGCGGCCTGGATCGCGGCGGCGTGGATTGCTCCGGCTTTGTTTACCGCACGTTCCGCGATCGCTTCGATATGCAGCTGCCCCGTTCGACCGAAGAGCAAACCTCGCTGGGCACCAAGGTCTCGCGCGACGAACTGATGCCGGGCGATCTGGTGTTTTTCAAAACCGGCGGCGGTGAGAACGGTTTGCACGTCGGCATTTACGATACCAACGACCAATTTATCCACGCTTCGACCAGCCGCGGGGTGATCCGCTCCTCGCTCGATAACGTTTACTGGAAACGGGTGTACTGGCAGGCGCGGCGCATTTAGCCTTAACCCGTTGATTTGGTGTATCATGGCGGCATCACGTGTTTTGAACGGTGCCTGCCATGAACAGTTTGCGTTTACTGATCTCCGACTCCTACGATCCCTGGTTCAACCTGGCGGTGGAAGAGTGCATCTTCCGCGAAATGACCACGCAAAAAATCCTCTTCCTGTGGCGCAATGCCGAAACGGTGGTGATCGGCCAGTCGCAGAACCCCTGGAAAGAGTGCAACACCCGGCGTATGGAACAGGATGGCATTCGGCTGGCGCGGCGCAGCAGCGGCGGCGGGGCGGTATTCCACGATTTGGGCAACACCTGCTTCACCTTTATGGCCGGCAAGCCGGGGTACGATAAAAGCGTCTCTACGAACATCATTCTGCAAGCGCTGCGGCAGTTGGGCGTAACGGCCGACGCATCGGGGCGCAATGACCTGGTGATGGAAACCGCCGACGGGCCGCGCAAAATATCCGGCTCCGCCTATCGCGAAACGCAGGATCGCGGTTTCCACCACGGCACGCTGTTGCTGAATGCCGATCTGGAGCGGCTGGCGGACTACCTCAATCCGGATCCCAAAAAACTGCAGGCCAAGGGCATCACCTCGGTGCGTTCACGCGTCGCCAACCTGGCGGAGTTTTTGCCGGGCATCAGCCATGAGCAGGTGTGTGAGGCGATCGTGCAGGCCTTCTTCGCCCACTATGGCGAGACGGCCGAGCCGGAGATCATTTCGCCGGATGTATTCCCCGATCTGCCCGATTTTGCCGCGCAGTTCGCCAAACAGAGCAGTTGGGAATGGAATTTCGGCAAGGCGCCGGCGTTCAGCCATCTGCTAAATGAACGCTTCGTCTGGGGCGGCGTGGACCTGTTCTTCGATGTCGAGAAGGGGACAATTGTTCGTGCGCAGGTATTCACCGACAGCCTGAATCCGGCTCCGCTACAGCGGTTGGCGGACATGCTGGTGGGCTGCGCGTACCGCAGTGAGCCCGTCGCCGCCTGCTGCGACCGCCTGGTGGCGGCCTATCCGCAACAGGCGGCTGAATTGACCGAGCTGCGGCAATGGCTGAGCGATACCATCCGCTAGCCGGGCGGTCTGGCTGCGAGGGGATGAGCGTGCTCATCCCTTTTTTTATCGCTGAAAGCGACGTTTCGCTGGGCGTAGCGCAGATTTTCTGAAAATCAAGGTGGGCATTTTTTCAGGTTTTCAATGCTGCGAATAACGGGCGGAATTGATGCGTTATTAAATTTAATCAGTCATCGTTAACGGCCGGAAAAATTGGCGTTAAGTCAGAAAGATTATTTTACTTTATTTAGGATTTTTCTTAATTAAAACAAAGGAGATAAGTCAAATTTGACCTCAAATCCATTCCACTTAAGCCAAATATCTTTTCGCATCACGCGCCGAACGAGAAAACTGGCATAAGTGCGGCTGCTTTTCTTTGCGCCGTTCGCGATTGTCGTATAGCTTTAATCTATCAATTAAATGATATTTTACGAGCATTTGCATTGATATTTCCGATTAATCCCAGAAGGATTGATCGATAAAATATATTGATATACGATGATACGCTAGCCATTCATCCTGTGGCATTAAAATGAACATCCAACTCGAAGCTGACTTTATTAGTAGCTATGTTTTTCAACCTGTTTACTCAATGGAGGGCGGGCTGTTGGCGGTGGAAATGTTGAGCCGTTTCAACAGTCTCGACGGTGATTTAGCCATGCCGGCCGAAATTGGGATTAATTTATTGGCGCCTGAACAAAGGATTGAGTTATTTAATGAGCAATTGAGACTGGCGGAGCAGCATGCTGCCTGGTTTACCGGTAACAGCGTGCAGTTGACCATCAATATCGAAGAAACCATCGTCGAGCTTATTCTTTCCGATCCGGCCTTGTGCCAGAGGATCCGGCAATATCCTTTTATTGCATTTGAAATGAGTGAGAGTTTTCCGAATCTTTCTGCCGGAAAGAACAATACGAGCGTGCGGCGATTAAGCGAATTGTTTACGCTGTGGCTCGATGATTTCGGTTCCGGTAAAGCCACGCTGACCGCGTTGTACGATGGTTTGTTTGACTACGTAAAGATAGACAAGCGTTTTTACTGGCAGCTGTTTACCCATCAGGGGTATGACGTGGTCATCGACTCGTTGTTAAAGAATATCAACCTGTTGTGTAAAGGCGTGATCGTCGGAGGAATAGAGAAAAAAGAGTACTTT
Organism: Serratia ureilytica; assembly: GCF_017309605.1. Taxonomy (NCBI): domain Bacteria; kingdom Pseudomonadati; phylum Pseudomonadota; class Gammaproteobacteria; order Enterobacterales; family Yersiniaceae; genus Serratia; species Serratia ureilytica. Next base: position 2,809,779 of record NZ_CP071320.1, on the reverse strand, counting down.
AATAAACTCAGATACGCCGGTGTTTTAGGCCTGCAAGGTTTTTTATGGCCCAGCGTTGGTGTGGATAATCTGCAAGCTTTGCTGGCGATGCCCAGCGAGTTCAATAATTAAGAAGTGATACAAAAAAACTACACACAATGAGGTAAATAAGCGACGGGGTGATGTTTAGCGTGATTCAGTCGCCGTTATTCCCCCACGTTTTGCTGATAACCGCGTTTGTCAGCCGACGTTCAGCGCGTTTCCTCACGAGAAACCTCCCGCATCCGTTCTGGTGACAGGCGGATGCGTTCTCCCTGCATTCCTTCGGTGTTAATCCTCCCGTTCAGGCTCTACACTACGCTGAAACGGAGGGCCTATGCCGCAATTCGATAACGCTTACTATCAACAATTACCCGGTTTTTACACCGCCCTGAACCCGACGCCGCTCAAGGATGCGCGCCTGCTGTACCACAGTGAGCCGCTGGCGCGCGAGCTGGGGCTGGATGACAGTTGGTTTACTCAGGATAAAACCCCGATTTGGGCGGGGGAAACGCTGCTGCCGGGCATGCAGCCGTTGGCACAGGTGTACAGTGGCCACCAGTTCGGCGTCTGGGCCGGGCAACTGGGCGATGGGCGCGGCATTTTGCTGGGCGAACAAGTCCTGGCGGACGGCAGTCACCGTGACTGGCACCTGAAGGGCGCCGGGCTGACGCCGTATTCACGCATGGGGGATGGCCGCGCGGTGCTGCGTTCGGTTGTCCGCGAGTTTCTGGCCTCTGAGGCGTTGCACCATCTGGGGATCCCCACCACGCGTGCGTTAACTATTGTCACCAGTCAACAACCGGTATACCGCGAGCAGCCGGAACGCGGCGCGATGCTGCTGCGGGTGGCGGAAAGCCATGTGCGCTTCGGTCACTTCGAACACTTTTATTACCGCAAACAGCCGGAGCAGGTGCGGCAGCTGGCGGATTTCGTCATCGCCCGTCACTGGCCGCAGTTGCAGGATCAGGCCGATCGTTACCTGTTGTGGTTTACCGACGTGGTCGAACGCACGGCGCGCCTGATCGCCCATTGGCAAACCGTCGGATTCGCCCACGGCGTGATGAACACCGACAACATGTCGATTCTCGGCATCACCATCGATTACGGCCCTTACGGCTTCCTCGATGACTATCAGCCCGGCTATATCTGTAACCATTCCGACCATCAAGGGCGTTACGCCTTTGATAATCAGCCGGCGGTGGCGTTATGGAACCTGCATCGCCTGGCGCAAACCTTGTCGGGGCTGATGACTGCCGAACAGCTGCAGCAGGCGTTGGCGGCGTATGAACCGGCGTTGATGCGCGCCTATGGCGAACAGATGCGCGCCAAACTGGGCTTCTTCACGCCGACGGCGCAGGATAACGACGTGCTGACCGGCCTGTTGAGCCTGATGGCCCAGGAAGGGCGGGACTATACCCGCACGTTCCGCCTGTTGAGCGAAACCGAACAGCAACAGGCGCAGTCGCCGCTGCGCGATGAGTTTATCGACCGCGCGGCCTTCGACGCCTGGTATCAGCAATATCGTCAGCGTTTGCAGCAGGAGCAGGTCAGCGACGCGGAGCGGCAACGGGCGATGAAGGCGGTGAACCCACGGCTGATCCTGCGCAACTACCTGGCCCAGCAAGCGATTGAGGATGCGGAGAAAGACGACGTCGGCCGTTTGCAGCGGTTGCATCAGGCCTTGCTGCGGCCGTTCGACGATGCGCCGGAGTATGACGATCTCGCCGCGCTGCCGCCGGACTGGGGCAAACATCTGGAGATTTCCTGCTCCAGCTGAGATGAAAAAAGGGCGCCTCATGGCGTAATGCTGGTCAGTTAGCGTTTTTATGCAGGCGTTCGTGAAATTTTCGGTCGATAAAAGTGAGATGCCCCATGTGGCTCCCACACCTCGACCGAGCCAGGGGCCGAAGGCGCGGCCCCTGACAACCCGCGCCTTTGCCCTGTCAGACGGTTGGCTTTGCCAACTGCCCTCTCTCCGCCATAGCGCATTGAGGCCGGTTGCGACAGGCGTCCCTGCCTGTCTCACCTGAAACCGCCGTCCATGGCGGTTTCTCCTAATGCGCTATGCCTGCGTTCGGCGTCTTCAAGGGCGCCCAACACCGCGCTCATCTCCAACTTCTCTACCACAACCTCATAAGCGACAGATTTCCCGATAGCAGCCAGCTCAGGTGTTGACCTTGGGCGCGCATCACCGGCTGCCGAGCAAGACGGCGTTGTCAGGGGCAACCGGCCAGGGAAGGCCGGTTGAGGCGAGACTAACAGGGACGTTTGTCGCAGCCGACCCGCCCGACAACGCAGACGCGGCGAGGGTATCCGCATAGCGGACAGACGGTGTTAAGCAAAGGCGCGGGTGGAGGGGCCGCGCCATCGGCCCCTCCAATTGCCGTTCATGTTGGCCACAGAGAAATGCGGGACATTTACGGCAATTCCCCTGCACAGAACGCCCAGAGGCTGGATAAAAAAATGCCACTCAGGATTAACTGAGCGGCATTACGCCTCATGGCGCCCTTGAACGTTTCATTGGCGCAGATAGACCTGCGGCAACGACACTTCGGGATGATGAATCACGCCGAGATCGGCCTGGTACCAGCGGGTGAGGATTTCCGTCTGCAACACTTCCTGCGGTGTGCCGCTCGCCACCAGGCGCCCCTGATGCAACAGCAGGATGCGGTCGGCGTACAGCGCCGCCAGATTGAGATCGTGCAGCACACAGCAGACGCCCAGCGGCTGTTGGCGCGTCAACGAGCGCAGCAGGCGCAGGGTATGCTGCTGGTGGTAAAGATCCAACGCCGAAGTCGGCTCGTCGAGGAACAGCCAGGCGGGGGACGGCTGCGGCTGCCACAGCTGTGCCAATACCCGGGCCAGTTGCACCCGCTGCTGTTCGCCGCCGGACAGCTGACGATAGTCGCGCTGCGCCAGCGCCAGGCAATCGGTCTGCGCCATCACCTGTTGGATCGCCTGGTGCTCGTCGCGTTTGCCGTGCGGCGCGCGTCCCATGCTGACCACTTCTTCCACGCTGAAGGGGAACGCCAGATCGCTGTATTGACGCATCACGGCTCGGACTTTGGCCAACTGCTGCGGCGCCCAGTGTTCCAGCGGGCGGCCAAGCAGCCGGCATTCGCCGCAGTCCGGCGTCAAATAGCCGGTCAGCAAACGCAGCAGTGTCGATTTGCCGGCGCCGTTAGGGCCGATAATCGCCACCATTTCACCGCCGGCGAGGCTGAGCGAAACATCGTTGATCAAGCGGCGCGTACCGAGGCTGTAGCGCAGCTCCCGGGCCGTGAGGTTGGCGGCGTTATCCACTGGTTCGCTCCCGCTGGCGCATCACCAGCCACAAGAAGTAAGGGCCGCCGATCAGGCTGGTCATCAATCCCACCGGCATTTCGGCCGGCGCCACCAGCGTGCGCGCCAGCGTGTCGCTGACCAGTAGCAGGCAGGCGCCGCCCAGAGCAGAGCAGGGCAGCAGCCAGCGGTGATCCCCGCCGAGGCGCATGCGCACCAGATGCGGCACCACCAGACCGACGAAGCCGATCACGCCGCTCATCGCCACCGCCGCGCCGATCAACAGGGCGCTCAACAGCAGCAGCTGCAGCTTGGCGCGCTGAACGTTCACCCCGAGGTAGTGTGCCTCTTCGTCCCCCAGCTGTAACAGGTTCAGACGACGCGCCTGCAGCAGCGTCAGCAGTGCCGTGGGCAGGATCAGCGAGGCGGAAACGGCCAGCGTCGGCCATTGCGACTGGCTGAGGCTGCCCATCATCCACAGCGAGAATTGGCGCAGCTGTTGATCGCTGCTGATGTAGGAGAGCACGCCGATGGCAGCCATACACAGGGCGTTGATCGCGATGCCCGCCAGCAGCAGCCGCGACAGATTGCCGTGCCCGCTGCGGCTGATGCCGTAGATCAACAGCGATACCAGCAGGCTGCCGAGGAACGCCGCCAGCATGTGGCCATACAACGCGATCGTCACCGGCAACGCCAGCGGCATCACGATGAACAGCGCGACAAACAGCGCGCCGCCGCTGCTGATGCCCAGCAGGCTCGGATCCGCCAGCGGATTGCGGAACAGCCCCTGCATTACCGCGCCGGATACCGCCAGCGCACAGCCGATCACCACCGCCAACAGCACGCGCGGCAGACGAATGTTCAGCCAGATGTGCCAGGCGGCGTCGCTGAAGGGTTCGCGCCACAGGGTGCCAAACGACAGCGTCAGCGCGCCCAGGTTAGCGGCGACCAGCGCCAGCAGCGTCAGCAGCACCAGCAGGCCGATGATGGCTAACTGAGGCGAGGTGCGGCAGCGCATTACTTTTGCTCCGCCGCGTGGCGCAGTTTGGCCAGCGCCGCCGGCGTTTCCAGACCGAAGCCCAGCAGCGCCATGTCATCGACGATCAGCACGCGACGCTGCTTACCTGCCGGCGTCAACGCCAGACCCGGCAACGTCCACAGTTGCTGTTCGCCGCCGAGGGTGCGCACGCCGTCGGTGGTGACCAGCAACAGGTCCGGCGCGCTGGCGATGACGCCTTCCTGCGACAGCGGACGGTAGCGGTCAAAACCCTGCATGGCGTTTTTCAGTCCGGCGGCGGCGATCACCGCGTCGGCGGCGGTGTGTTGCCCGGCCGCCATCGGCGTAATGCCGCCGTGGCTCATCACAAACAGCACCTTGACCGGCAGCGGAGTGGTATCGACCGCCGCCAGCTGCTGTTGATAGCGCTCGCTCAACTGCTTGCCTTGCTCATCACGCTGCAGCGCGGCGGCGATCGCGGCGATTTTTTGCGGCACCGCCTGCAGGGTGGTGTCACCCGGCACGCTGACGACCTTGACGCCGCTGTCCGCCAGTTGTTTTAGCACCAGCGCCGGCTGCGCCAGCTCGGTCGTAAGAACCAGCGTCGGTTTCAGCGCCAGAATGCCTTCGGCGTTCAGCTGGCGCATGTAGCCGACGTCCGGCAGCTTTTTCACCGCTTCCGGATGCAGGCTGGTGCTGTCGCGGGCGATCACGTCGTCGCCGGCGCCGAGCGCAAAGGCGATTTCCGTCACGTCGCCGCCGATCGAGACGATGCGCTGTGCGGCGGCGGCGGTGAGCGGCAGCGTCAGCGTCACCATCAACGCCAGGCGGCGGATCAAGGAGGATTTCATGCGGCGATGTCCTTGGCGGCGAGCGCGGCGACCTGCTCGCGCCACTGGGTTTGTTCCGGTTGGCCTTCGGTGCGCTGGCCATACAGCTGCGCGATCTGCGTGCCATCTGCGGCGAACAGCTCCAGGCTGGTGACGATGCCGTCTTTGGTCGGTTTGCGGGTGATCCAGCTTTCGGCGATGGCGTTTTCAATCAGGTGCAGCGTGAAGCGGCGGTTGAACACGTTGATCCAGCCTTCCTGCGGCATCAAGCGTTCGATCTGGCCGGTGAAGATCTGCACGCAGCCACGGTTGCCGACGAAGATCATGATCTCATTTTGCTGTTGCTGCGCTGCCTCCAGCAGTTGCGACAGCGCGCTGTTGTCCACCTGATAGGCCAGATCGTCGCCGACGGCGCGGAAGGCCTGCTGGCGCGTCAGCTTATTGCGGCTCAGCAGCTGGAAGAACTGGTGCACGTCGGTCATCGCGCGCCATTCAGCGTCGATTTTGGCCTGATCCTGCGTGGCTTCATCGGAGGTGGCCGCCTCGGCGGGCTGCAGCGCCAGCGCCGGGTTTTCTTCGCTCAGGTGGCGTTCCACCAGCGCCATCCAGGCCGGCAGATCGGTTTCCTCGGTGGTGTAGACCTTGTGCAGCGCATCGCCCTGCGGGTCAAAGAACTGAATGCTGTGGCGCACGCCGCGCTTGTTGGTTTCGCTCATGGCGAAGACGCTGGTCCAGTGGTTGAGGAACAGGCGCAGATCCAGCTCGCGCGGGTTGAGGATCAGCCCGGCGTGGCCGTTGAGGTGCTGGTTGCGGTAGCGGCCCATCTGCTCATGCACCGCATAGCTGTTGCGGGTGATGGACTTGGTGACGCCCACTTGCTCGAGTTCGGTCAGCAACGTGCGGGCGTCGGCCTGCAGGCGGCGAGCGTCGTGGCCAACGCGGGCGTGCGTCAGTTCCGCTTCGCTGACGCCAAGGATCGCCGCCAGATCGCGGGCGTATTTGCCGGGATGGTCGATTTTAGCCTGTTGGTAACGTTCGTACAGGGTGTTGCTCATGCGGGATTCTCCTGCGCTGTGATGCGAATGGCGGACACACCGTATGTCCGCCAGATAGTCAAATGATCACCACTGGTAGCTGACCAGCAGTTTGGCGTTGCGGCCATCCTGCGGGACGCCCTGCGGCGAGTAGTACTCTTTGTCGAAGGCGTTGCCCAGCACCACGGTGGTGGTGACGCCCTGCAGACGGTCGCGGCCTTTGTAGCTCAGATAGAAGTCGTTAACCCCGTAGCCGCCTTGCTCCGGCGTCCCCGTCTGCACGCGGGTGGCGCGTTCGGCGAAGGTGGCGACCCAACCGGCGGACAGACCGGTTTCGCCCAGCGGCACATCCAGCGAGCTGGTGACGGTGTCCGGATTGATGCTGCTCAACCAGTCACCGGTCGCTTCATTTTTGCCGCGGGTGCGGTTATAAGCCAAATCCCAGCCGAACCAAGAGGTTTTATAGCTGAGCGTAGCGTCCCATCCCCAGATTTTTGCGCGATCGATATTGGTCGAGAAGGTGGTGCAACTGATGCAGTAAGGGCCGCGCGGGCCGCGTCCCAGCTCCATGGTGACGTCGGTTGTGATGTAATCCTTGGCTTTGGTATCGAAATAGCTCGCTTTGAACTGCAAGCTATCATCGGCGAGCAGCAGATCGTCGAAACGCAGACCAAATCCGTACTCTTGAGTTTCATTGGTTTCCGGTTTCAAATTAGGGTTCGGCACCCAATAGTTGGTGATGGTGGTAGGCCCCATTGGGATGGAGAAGTGTTTGGAGTCGTTGTACATCTCACCCATCGTCGGTGCGCGGAACGCCTGAGAATAGGAGCCGAACAGCATCAGCCAGTCGGTGGGGGTAATGCTGACTGCGCCGCGTGAGGACCATTTGTTCGCATTCACATCGGCATAGCCGTCACTTGAGCCCTTGTAATTGTCATAGCGGGTGCCGGCGAGCAGGGTGACGGGCAGATCGCGCAGCGTGATTTCGTCCTGCAGCCAGCCTGAAGCGAAGTTGATTTTTGCGTGCGGGAAACTTTCGGTCGCTCCGCCCGGCGTTTGCTCCTGTTTGTAAGCCTCGGTGCCGTAGGTCAACAGGTGCGAAGCGAAAGTATCTGCAAACAGGCGTGTGCGGTTTTCGAGTTTGGCGCCTTTAGTGGTTTGTTTGCGCGCTTCATCTTCGCTGCCGCTGGCGTGCGCGTTAATTTTCACGTCCGAGTAATACACTTTCGCTTCAGCATCCAGCCAATCCTGGCCGACCGGCTTCAGTTTGTAACTCAGAGCCGCGTCGCGTTGGATCGTCGAACGATCGGTCATTAAGTTTCCAGCGGAGCTGGCTGGCGTTTGTGGGTTTTTCGGCTCTTGGGCGCTGTTGTTGTAGTAACGAAGGTTGCCGCCCAGCGACTGGTTGTCGTCGATCTTCCAGGTGCCTTTGGCCAGCACGTTGTTGATGGTTTCGTCGTTGGGGGCATCGAAGCCATTGCCCTGGCGCAGATTGCCGACGTCGCGGGTGCCGAACGACAGCAGGCCGTCGAGGTTATCGGTCTTGCCGTAGGCGCTGGCGCCCATGCCCAAGCTGTGATCGCCGCTGCCGGCGGTGCCGTAGACGCGGAACCCGCTGTCGTGGCCTGGCAACAGCAGGTCGGCGGCGTCGACAGTTTCATAAGACACTACGCCACCCAGCGCGCCGCTGCCGTACAGCAGGGCAGAAGGGCCGCGCACGATTTCGATGCGCTTCACCAACGCAGGATCTAAAAATGTGCCGTTAATATGGCCGGTATCGGTGCCCTGGCGGATGCCGTCGACCAGCGTCAGCACGCCGCGTCGGTCGTAACCGCGCATCATGAGATCCTGCCCATTGCTGCGGCCGGAGCCCGTGACGGTAATACCCGGCACGCGGCGCAGCATATCGGCAGCGGTCCCCGCAGTTTGGCTTTCCGGCGAACTGCCTTCGATGACCGTCACCATCATCGGCGCTTCAAAGCTGCTGCGCTGATTGCCGGTGGCGACCACGGTCATGGTTTCGTCAGCGGCTTTGGCTTTTTTGGCCGGCGTCGCGGGGGAAGAAGAGGGTGTCGTGCTGGTGTTTTGTGCCAAGGCCACCGTAGGCAGAGCGCAGGCAATCGCCAGACTCAACGCGGAAAAACGCAGCCGGGTGGAAAATGTCAGAGGCATGGTGCAACTCTCCGTATGTAATGAAACATATCAATAGATTTGCTGGCTGCCTGGATCACAAGATCGGGGTGGCTGGCGTTTGAGGATGCTGTGGTTATTTGGTCAGGATCAATTTCCCTGCCTTGGTCTGCCGCAGTTGATAGCGCTGGCCCTGATGGGTAATGAACGCGATGCCGTCGGCGCCGAGCAGCTGTGCGCTGTCGTAGCTGGGCGGCGCGTTTGCGCTGTGCTCGGTCGGGGCCGCGGCGGCGGGAGTTGGCGTGTTGGCAGTATCCATCATCTTTGTGCTTATAAAACAGACCATTAAATGGTAATTAATATCAAATTGAGAATCATTATCATGTGATGGAAAGGTTACATCAAGGAAAATTTTCTTACCGATGGAACCTTTTTGCCGAACGGACATCCGGCGACGGGCCGAACACGCTCGGCCCGTAAAAAAGAGGGGATTATTTCAGCAGGGTTTCGATACGGTCGAACAGACGCTCAGGTTTGGTGATCGGCGCAAAGCGCGTGACACGTTGACCATCGGCGGTGAGCAGGAATTTGGTGAAATTCCATTTGATGCGGCGGCTGCCCAGAATGCCGGGCGCCAGGCGTTTCAGTTCGTTGAACAGCGGATGGGCGCCGGGGCCGTTGACCTCTATTTTGTTGAACAGCGGGAAACTGACGCCGTAGTTGAGGCTGCAAAAATTGGCGATCTCAAGCGGACTGCCCGGCTCCTGAGAACCAAACTGGTTGCAAGGGAAGCCGAGCACCATCAACCCGCGTTCGCGATAGTATTGCCACAAATTTTCCAGCCCGCGGTATTGCGGGGTGAAGCCGCACTTGCTGGCGGTGTTGACCACCAGGTAAGCGCGCGCCGGGAAATCGCCCAGCGTTTTTTGCTCGCCCTGCAGCGTGACGCAGGGGATGGATAACAGAGAGTGAATCATGCCGGGGCTCCCAGTGCGTTGCGGCGGGTGTTAAAGGATTGCGATCAGTATAGATGAGCGAAACAGGGGAGATAAAGCCGGGGCGTGGCCCCGGCCTGCGATAGGCTAGAAGCGGCTATCGATGGCATCCGCCAGCATCGCCAGCAGCTGTTCGCTGTCGGACCAGCTCAGGCAAGGATCGGTGATCGACTGGCCATAGGTCAGCGGCTGGCCGGCGACGATTTTCTGCGTGCCTTCCACCAGGAAGCTTTCCGCCATCACGCCGGTGATGGCGGCAGAGCCAGCGCGGATCTGCTGGCAGACATTGTCGGCCACTTCCAACTGACGGCGATGCATCTTCTGGCAGTTGCCGTGGCTGAAGTCGATCACCAGGTGCTCCGGCAGATCGAATTCACGCAGGCTGTCACAGGCGGCGGCGATATCGCTGGCGTGGTAGTTCGGCGTTTTGCCGCCGCGCATGATGATGTGGCCGTACGGGTTGCCGCTGGTCTGGTAGATGGTCATCTGACCATGTTTGTCCGGCGACAGGAACATGTGCCCGGCACGCGCCGCGCGAATGGCGTCGATGGCGATGCGGGTGTTGCCGTCGGTGCCGTTTTTGAAGCCGACCGGGCAGGAGAGCGCCGAGGCCATTTCACGGTGGATCTGGCTTTCGGTGGTGCGCGCACCGATGGCGCCCCAGCTGATCAGATCGGCGATGTATTGGCCGACGACCATGTCCAGGAATTCGGTGGCGGTCGGCAGGCCGAGCTGGTTCACCTCCAGCAGCAGGCGGCGCGCCATTTCGATGCCGCGGTTGACCTGGAAGGTGCCGTCCAGTGCCGGATCGGAGATCAGGCCTTTCCAGCCGACAACGGTGCGCGGTTTTTCGAAGTAGGTGCGCATCACGATCTCCAGGCGATCCTGGTAGCGTTCGCGCAGGGTGTTCAGCCGGCCGGCGTAATCGACGGCGGCGTCGAGATCGTGGATGGAGCAGGGGCCGATCACCACCAGCAGGCGGCGGTCTTCGCCGGTAAGGATTTTTTCAATGCGTTTACGTGACGCTGTCACGTTATCGGCGACGGCCGCCGAGATCGGCAGCTTATCCGCCAACGCTTGCGGCGTGACGAGGCTGTCGATGCGCGCGGTCCGCAGTTCATCTGTTTTGTGCATGTTGTTCCCTGGAAACTGTTCTTCTCTGCGGCAGGAGCGCCGGGAAGTGATGGCGATCACAATAACGCAAAAAGCGCTGAATTCAACCGTAGAGATTGCGTTCTGTTGATCAAAGCCGCGAAAAAAAGCACAAAAAAATCAGCTGCTGCTGAAATAAACGGCAGGCGGCGGGGCGCGATGGCCCCGTGGGGAAAGATCAGAACATGCGGCGGCTCATGCCGAGGATATCGAGGATTTTGGTGGAGATCTCTTCGACCGAATAGTTGGTGGTGTTGAGGTAGCGGATCTGGTTTTTGCGGAACAGCGCCTCGACCTCGGCGATTTCCATGCGGCACTGGCGCAAGGAGGCGTAACGGCTGTTTTCGCGCCGCTCTTCACGGATCGCCGCCAGGCGCTCCGGATCGATGGTCAGGCCGAATAATTTATGCTGAAACGGTTTCAGCGAGGCCGGCAGATGCAAATTGTCCATATCGTCGGCGATAAACGGGTAGTTGGCGGCGCGGATGCCGAACTGCATCGCCAGATAGAGGCTGGTGGGGGTTTTGCCGCAGCGCGAGACGCCGAGCAGGATCACCTGCGCCTGATCGAGGTTGCGCAGCGAAATGCCATCATCGTGCGCCAGGGTATAGTCGATGGCGGCGATGCGGGCGTCGTACTTGCCGAGGTTGCTGGCGGTCAGGCCGTGGGTGCGGTTCGGCACCGGCGTCGGTTCCACGTCCAGTTCGCCCTGCAGCGGGCCGACCAGCGCCTGCACGATATCCTGGCAGAAGCCCTGGCTCTGGACGATCACATCGCGCACTTCCGGCGAGATGATGGAGTAAAACACCAACGGGCGCACGCCGGTTTCATGGTAAATATCATCGATTTGCTGGCGAACTGCGCGTGCGCGGGCCTCGGTTTCGACAAACGGCAGGGTATAGGTGGTCGCCGTGACCGGGAACTGCGACAGCACCGCGTGTCCCAGCACTTCGGCGGTGATCGCCGTACCATCCGAAATATAAAAAACGCTTCTTTCCACCCGAGGCTCCTTACCTGAAAACGGTGTTCCTGCTGTCATCACTGTCAATATCATGGGCCGCAGACGATCCGTCGGTAAAGGGGCGAGAGAAAAAATTGTGACGACGGGGCGATAAACCGCCATGCGGCGGCGCAGGCGGAAAGCGCGATTAGCGGCCATAAAAAGTGCGGCCCAGCGGCGCTTTTCCACCTGAAGCGCGAGTTTGCCGTTATTTTCACCAAAAACGGTAGCGTTTGCGCGGTCATTAAAACAGAAGTTTAAAAAGAACGTAATTTGTTGAGAACTAAGCTTTTCGTGCGTTTGGGAACGGTTCCCAGGCAAATCAGCCGGTTAGGACATTCTCTTAAAAACCACTTTCTTCAGTGGGTTGATCGATTCACCTTTCCATTTTCCCCGGATCAGTGTGCTAGTCTGATTCGGCTCCGCGTTTAGCGGCGCCGTAAAGCAAGCGAATTAAATCCGTCTTTACCCTACTGATAGCAATAAGGATTGTCTCGATGTCCAACAATGGCCCAGACTTGCGTAATGTGCTTTGGTACAACCAGCTTGGCATGCACGACGTTGACCGTGTCGGCGGCAAAAACGCTTCCCTCGGTGAAATGATCACCAATCTTTCCGATTTGGGCGTGGCCGTGCCGAACGGTTTTGCCACCACCGCGCAGGCGTTTAACGATTTCCTCGAACAAAGCGGTGTTAACCAGCGCATCTATCAGTTACTGGATCAGACTGACGTTGACGACGTTGCACAACTGGCCAAGGCCGGTGCCCAGATCCGCCAATGGGTGATCGACACGCCGTTCCACGCCGAGTTCGAGCGTGAAATTCATCAGGCTTACCAACAGCTCGCCGACGGCGAACCGGAAGCCTCCTTTGCGGTGCGCTCTTCCGCCACGGCGGAAGACATGCCGGACGCCTCCTTTGCCGGCCAGCAGGAAACCTTCCTCAACGTGCAGGGCATCGACGCCGTGATGGTGGCGATCAAGCACGTGTTCGCGTCGTTGTTCAATGACCGCGCTATCTCTTATCGCGTGCACCAGGGCTACGACCACCGCGGCGTGGCGCTGTCGGCGGGCGTACAGCGCATGGTGCGCTCCGATCTGGCCTCCTCGGGCGTGATGTTCACCATCGACACCGAGTCCGGCTTTGATCAGGTGGTGTTCATCACCTCCGCCTTCGGTCTGGGTGAGATGGTGGTGCAGGGCGCGGTGAACCCGGATGAGTTCTATGTGCACAAGCCGACGTTGCAAAAAGGCAAGCCGGCGATCGTGCGCCGCAACCTGGGCTCGAAAAAAATCCGCATGGTGTACGCGCCGTCGCAGGATCACGGCAAGCAGGTGCGCATCGAAGACGTGCCGGAAGCGCAGCGCAGCCGGTTCTCGCTGACCGATGACGAAGTGCAGGCGCTGGCGCATCAAGCGATCCTGATCGAAAAACATTACGGCCGCCCGATGGATATCGAGTGGGCGAAAGACGGCCACACCGGCAAACTGCTGATCGTGCAGGCGCGCCCGGAGACCGTTCGCTCCAACGAACAGACCATGGAACGCTATCAGCTGAACGGCTCCAGCCCGGTGCTGGTGGAAGGCCGCGCCATCGGTCATCGCATCGGCGCCGGTCCAGTGAAAGTGATTCACGATATCAGCGAAATGGATCGCATCCAGCCGGGCGACGTGCTGGTGACCGACATGACCGATCCGGACTGGGAGCCGATCATGAAGAAGGCCGCTGCGATCGTCACCAACCGCGGCGGGCGCACCTGCCACGCGGCGATCATCGCCCGTGAGCTGGGCATTCCGGCGGTAGTGGGCTGTGGCCACGCCACCGACGTGCTGAAAGACGGCCAGAAAGTCACCGTATCCTGTGCGGAAGGCGACACCGGCTTCGTTTACAGCGACATGCTGGACTTCAGCGTGCAGAGCTCCGAAGTGACCGAACTGCCGGATCTGCCGCTGAAGATCATGATGAACGTCGGCAACCCGGATCGCGCTTTCGACTTCGCGCGTTTGCCGAACGAAGGCGTGGGCCTGGCGCGGCTGGAATTCATCATCAACCGCATGATTGGCGTGCACCCGCGCGCGCTGCTGGAGTTCGATCAGCAAACGCCGGCGTTGCAAAACGAAATTCGCGCGTTGATGCAGGGCTATGACCACCCGGTCGAGTTCTACGTCGGTCGTTTGACCGAAGGGATCGCGACGCTGGGCGCCGCCTTCTGGCCGAAGCGCGTGATCGTGCGTCTGTCCGACTTCAAATCCAACGAGTACGCCAACCTGGTGGGCGGCGACAAGTATGAACCGCACGAAGAGAACCCGATGCTGGGCTTCCGCGGGGCCGGCCGCTACGTGGCCGACAGCTTCCGCGATTGCTTCGCGCTGGAGTGCGAAGCGGTGAAACGCGTGCGTAACGAAATGGGGCTGACCAACGTCGAAATCATGGTGCCGTTCGTGCGCACCGTGGCGCAGGCGGAAGCGGTGGTGGCCGAGCTGGCGCGTCAGGGGCTGAAGCGTGGCGAAAACGGGCTGAAAGTGATCATGATGTGCGAGATCCCGTCCAATGCGCTGCTCGCGGATCAGTTCCTTGAGCACTTCGACGGCTTCTCCATCGGCTCCAACGACATGACCCAGCTGGCGCTGGGGCTGGATCGCGACTCCGGCGTGGTGTCGGAACTGTTCGACGAACGCAACGACGCGGTGAAAGCGCTGCTGTCGATGGCGATCCAGGCGGCCAAACGCCACGGCAAATACGTCGGTATCTGCGGCCAGGGGCCGTCCGACCATGAAGACTTCGCCGAGTGGTTGATGGAGCAGGGCATCGATAGCCTGTCGCTCAATCCGGATACCGTAGTGCAGACCTGGATCAACTTGTCGAAAAAGAAATAAGGCTTCGGCGTTGCTAAGGCATTAATACCCGGCCGCAGTTTACGCTGCGGCCTTTTTATTTCTGAATGTAAATAACGGCGCGTTAAATAATCAATTTGGCGAAAAAAGAATAAAAAAAAGCCCATCGTAGGAGATGGGCAAAGACTACACACAGCAATTCACATGTATGGCATTACATTGTTCAGAAAGGTTGCTTTAAAATCAGTGATTTGAAGCAATAGATGGCCATAATACTAGATATTTGAACGCGACTAGTCATTAAGAATCATCCTAATCGATAGCGGTATCACCATTTATTTGCGGGCGTTATCTCTTTTTGCATTTTGCAGCAAACACGGATTTACATTGCACCTTTCCATTTGCCGCGCCTTAATCAATAAACAACGGCATTATATTTGGCGAAGATATTACCCGAATGAGGTAGGCGTAGTGAGAGGGGAAACTCTTCCGCCCGGCGATGCGGGCGGAAGGGAGGGCGATTAACGTTTTTCCAGTTCTTCGATCACTTGCTCCGGCGCGGTGGTCGGCTCCGGCGCTTCATCCATCCAGGCGGTCAGCAGGCGATAAGACACCGCCAACACCACCGGGCCGATGAACAGGCCGATCATGCCGAAGGCCAGCAAACCGCCGATAACGCCGGACAGGATCAGCAGCAGCGGCAGATCGGCGCCCATGCGGATCAGCACCGGGCGCAGCACGTTATCCAGCGTGGCCACCACGCAGCTCCAGACCAGCAGCACGGTGCCCCAGGTGGTGTCGCCGTGCCAGTACAGCCAAATGATGGCCGGCACCAGCACCAACAGCGGCCCCAATTGCGCCACACAGCAGATGAAGATCAGCATCGTCAACAGGGTGGCGGCCGGAATGCCGCTTACCGCCAGACCGATGCCGCCCAGCACCGACTGCACCAGCGCCGTCACTACCACGCCCAGCGCGACCGCGCGGATCGCCTGGCCACCCAGCAGCACCGCCGCATCGCCGCGCGCGGAACCGAGGCGTACCGCAAAGTGGCGGATACCCAGCGCGACCTGTTCGCCGCGCGCGTACAACAAGGCGCTGAACAGCAGCATCAGCGCGCAGTGCAGCAGCAGGCGGCCGATATGCGCCGCCTGCGCCACGAACCAGGTGGCGGTCTGGCCGAAGTATGGCTGTACCTTCGCCAGCAGCGCGGCGCCGCCGGCGTTAACCAGCGTATGGTAGCTGGTATAGAGCTTGTCGCCGATCATCGGGACGGATTGCAGCCAAGCGAGGTCGGGAATATGCAGCTTGCCTGGCGAGCTGGCCCAGGCGATCAACGGCGCGCTGTTATCCACCACGCTGCTGATCAGCAGGGAGATGGGCAGAATGAACAGCAGGATCAACAGCAGGGTCATGACCAGCACCGCCAGCGAGCGGCGGCCCCACAGCAGCTTTTGCAGTTTGAGCAGCAGCGGCCAGGTGGCGATGACCACCATGCCCGCCCAGGCGAAGCCGAGAATAAACGGTTGGATCACCCAGAAACAGGCGACGATCATGATGGCGATAAACAGCACGCCGAAAATAATTCGCGGTAAGTCGTAACGCGATTGCGGGAGTGGCATCAGTGGGTTCTCATCCTGGTCAATTAAATCCCTGGCACCGGCGAATCGGGGTGCCTGTCGGTCGGTTTATCACCGCCGGGCGGCCGCCTGTGGCGGCGCTCGCAGGGCGGTAATAATGTGAATGCCTTCACTAAACGAGTATGTTAGTTTTTAGTGTCACTAAAAAATAGGGTGGGTCTGAATTAAAGGCCCGATTCAGCGTACATCAGCGCATAAAAAATAGACGGACAGGGTCAAAAAAGCGAATGATCCCACAGATTTCTCAGGCGCCCGGCCTCGTTCAACGGGTGCTCGACTTTTTGGAAGCACTGAAGCAAAACGGATTCAACGGCGATACCGCCACCAGCTACGCCGACCGGCTGACGATGGCCACCGACAACAGCATTTACCAGCTGTTGCCCGATGCGGTGGTGTTTCCCCGTTCCACCGCCGACGTGGCGCTGATCGCCCGCTTGGCGGGGGAAGAGCGTTTCAATACGCTGACCTTCAGCCCGCGCGGCGGCGGCACCGGCACCAACGGTCAGTCGCTTAATACCGGCATCGTGGTCGATATGTCGCGTCATATGAACCGCATTCTGGAGATCAACGTCGAACAGGGCTGGGTGAAAGTCGAAGCCGGGGTCATCAAGGATCAGCTGAATCAATATTTGCGGCCGTTCGGCTACTTCTTCTCGCCGGAACTGTCCACCAGCAACCGCGCCACCTTGGGCGGCATGATCAATACCGACGCCTCCGGCCAGGGCTCGCTGGTATACGGCAAAACCTCCGATCACGTGTTGGGCCTGCGGGCGGTGCTGCTGGGCGGCGAGATGATCGACACCCGCGCCATGCCGACGGCGCTGGCGGAAACGATTGCCCTGGAAGAGACCGCCGAAGGGCGCATCTACCGCACGGTGCTGAATCGCTGCCGCGAGCAGCGCGCGCTGATCCTGGAAAAATTCCCCAAACTCAACCGCTTCCTCACCGGCTACGACCTGCGCCACGTGCTGAGCGACGATCTGCAAACCTTCGATCTGACGCGCATCCTCACCGGTGCGGAAGGCACGCTGGCCTTTATCACCGAAGCGCGGCTGGACATTACGCCGCTGCCGAAGGTGCGTCGTCTGGTTAACGTGAAATACGACTCCTTCGACTCGGCGCTGCGCAATGCGCCCTTTATGGTCGAGGCCAAGGCGCTGTCGGTGGAAACCATCGACTCCAAGGTGCTGAATCTGGCGCGTGAAGATATCGTTTGGCATTCGGTAAGCGAACTGATCGCCGACGTGCCGGATAAAGAGATGCTTGGGCTGAACATCGTCGAATTCGCCGGCGACGACCGCGCGCTGATCGACGGCCAGATGGAGACCCTGTGCCAACGGCTGGATGAACTGATCGCCCAGCGGCAGGCCGGCGTGATCGGGTACCAGATCTGCGGCGACCTGGCGGGCATCGAGCGCATTTACAACATGCGCAAGAAGGCGGTCGGGCTGCTGGGCAACGCCAAAGGGCGCGCCAAGCCGATCCCGTTCGCCGAGGATACTTGCGTGCCGCCGCAGCACCTGGCGGACTATATCGTCGAGTTCCGCCAACTGCTCGACGACCACAAGCTGAGCTATGGCATGTTCGGCCACGTCGATGCCGGGGTGCTGCACGTGCGTCCGGCGCTCGACATGTGCGACCCGCAGCAGGAGGTGCTGATGAAGCAAATCTCCGATCGGGTGGTGGCGCTGACCGCCAAATACGGCGGCCTGCTGTGGGGCGAGCATGGCAAGGGGTTCCGCGCGGAATACAGCCCTGAGTTCTTCGGCGAAACGTTGTATGAAGAGCTGCGCCGCATCAAGGCGGCATTCGACCCGGATAACCGCCTGAACCCGGGCAAGATCTGTTCGCCGCTGGCGGTGGATGCGCCGATGATGCAGGTGGATGCGGTCAAACGCGGCACCTTCGATCGCCAGATACCGGTCGAGGTGCGCACCTCGTTCCGCGGCGCGCTGGAGTGTAACGGCAACGGTCTGTGCTTCAACTTCGACGTGCGCAGCCCGATGTGCCCGTCGATGAAGATCAGCGGCAACCGCATTCATTCGCCGAAAGGGCGGGCGACGCTGGTGCGCGAGTGGCTGCGTCTGTTGGCCGAGCAGGGCGTCGATCCGTTGGCGCTGGAGAAACAGCTGCCGCAGCAGCGCCTCAGCTTGCGCGGTCTAATCGAGAAAACCCGCAACAGCTGGCATGCCGGCAAGGGCGAGTACGACTTTTCGCACGAAGTGAAAGAGGCGATGTCCGGCTGTCTGGCCTGCAAGGCCTGTTCCACCCAGTGCCCGATCAAAATTGACGTGCCGGGGTTCCGTTCGCGCTTCCTGCAGCTTTACCATACCCGCTACCTGCGCCCGGTGAGCGACTACATGGTCGCCGGCGTAGAGAGCTATACCCCGTTGATGGCCCGCGCGCCGAAGGTGTTCAACTTCTTCTTCCGCCAGCCGTGGCTGCGGGAGATGAGCCGCAACGCCGTCGGCATGGTCGATCTGCCGCTGTTGTCCAGCCCGACGCTGCGTCAGCAGCTGTCAGGCCACCGGGCGACCACGCTGACGCTGGAACAGTTGGAAGGGTTGAACGCCGAGCAACGCGAAGAACACGTGCTGATTGTTCAGGATCCGTTCACCAGCTATTACGACGCCAAAGTGGTGGCGGATTTCGTCCGGCTGGTGGAAAAGCTCGGTTATAAACCGGTGCTGCTGCCGTTCTCGCCGAACGGCAAGGCGCAGCATGTGAAGGGCTTCCTGACGCGGTTCGCCCGCACCGCGCGCAAAACCGCCGATTTCCTCAACCGCGTGGCGCAGCTCGGCATACCGCTGGTGGGCGTCGATCCGGCGCTGGTGCTGTGCTATCGCGACGAATACCGCGAGATCCTCGGCACCGAGCGTGGCGATTTCCAGGTGCAGCTGGTGCATGAATGGTTACAACAGCGGATCGCGGATCGCGCCGAACAGCCGGCGACCGGCGAACCCTGGTATCTGTTCGGTCACTGCACTGAAACCACCGCGCTGCCGGCCAGCGGCCAACAGTGGGCGGCGATCTTCGCCCGCTTCGGCGCCAAACTGGAGAACGTCAGCGTCGGCTGCTGCGGCATGGCCGGCACTTACGGCCATGAAGCCAAGAACCTGCAAAACTCGCTCGGCATTTATGAGCTATCATGGCATCCGACGCTGCAGCGTTTGCCGCGTCAGCGCTGCCTGGCGACCGGCTATTCCTGCCGCAGCCAGGTGAAACGCATCGAGGGCAATGGCGTGCGCCACCCATTACAGGCACTTCTGGAGATGATTGAGTGAAATTGTGGAAACGTGAAACATCGCTGGAGCAGCTGAACCGTGCCGGCGACGGCTGCATGGTCAGCCATGTGGGCATCGAGTTTACTCAGCTGGGCGAGGATTTCCTGGAAGCCACCATGCCGGTGGACGGCCGCACCCGGCAGCCGTTCGGGCTGCTGCACGGCGGGGCGTCGGTGGTGCTGGCGGAATCGATGGGATCGATGGCCGGCTACCTGTGCAGCGAAGGCGAACAGAAGGTGGTAGGGCTGGAGATCAACGCCAACCACCTGCGGGCGGTGTTCGATGGCCAGGTGCGCGGGGTGTGCCGCGCACTGCACGTTGGCCGCCGTCATCAGGTGTGGCAGATAGAGATCTTCGACGCGCGCGATCGGCTGTGCTGCACCTCGCGTCTGACCACGGCGGTCATCGACTGATCCCCGCCGGTTTCCGCAGGCGATCGGCCTGCGGAGCGCTTCGTTTTACAGCTGAAACGGCACGCGTTTGACGAAGTCCTTCTGAAACGCGTTCGCCTTCTCCCAGGTGCCTTCCATCGCATATTTTTGGCAGATCAGCGTCAGCGTGTGGCGGGCGAAGTGGTAGCTTTGCACCCGAAACAGCTGGCAGCGCTGCGGATTGTTGATCTCGACGATCAGCCGGTTGTGCAGCTTGCTGAGCGCGTGCAGATAGCTGTCATCATCGCCGTTCTCCAGGCAAAGATTGGCCATGGTGAGGCTGACGCTGTTGTACCGCTTCAGATGATCAATATTGCATTCCGGGCGGCGCAGCGCCGCTTCGGCCATATAAAAGTCCACCGTGGCGTCGCGCACGCTGAATTTGTAGTCATCAATCTTGCCCAGCAACCATGCGTTGATCGAAAGAGTCATTGGCTTCGCGCTCAAATTCAAATTGAATGATAATCATTATCATATAAACTGCCGCGTTGCCGATCAATCCCCGTGGCGGCGTTTTTTCATTCCATGGGGGTAAAAGGCCATCGACGGCCCAACTTAACCCAGAGCGACTAAACTTTAACTTAAAGGCCGCGCCTTGCGCCGCGGCGCAAAATGCCGATAAACGCACATTTACGACAGACAGAATGCAGAAATAGGTATTTTCTATGAATGTTTAGATCGGCAACGCACCGCGGCGCTGTAACGCTGACGGGCCACCGGGGAGTGCGGTACGGTGATGCAGGATAAAGAACAAATTCATAGGGATAGCATGCACGCCTTGCCGCCACACGCCGCAAGCCGCCACGGATGTCCCGCTGGCTTGCCGCACGCCGCAGCGAAAAACCGCGCTCGCGGCGGATACCCCCGCAAAACAAACGGTTGAAGTGATAATCGTTATCACTAACATATAAGTAACCCAGATTGGCTGTGGCCAAACACGAGTGTGAGGTAGACCCTATGCAAACGGAAAATGTCGGCACTTTTTCTTTGGACGAGAATGTCTGGCAAGGCATTTCGCTCAGCGACAGCGCCGTACGACAAATAACGAAACTGATGCAGCAGGATCCGCAGGTGAAAGGGCTGCAGCTAGGGGTAAAACAATCCGGCTGCGCCGGCTTTGCCTATGTGCTGGATCTGACCCGCGAACCCGCCGATGACGATCTGCTGTTTGAGCGCGACGGCGCCAAACTCTATGTGCCGCTGAAGGCGATGCCGTTTATTGACGGCACCACGGTAGATTATGTCCGCGAAGGGCTGAATCAGATATTCAAATTCAATAACCCTAAAGCTCAGCATGCCTGCGGGTGCGGCGAGAGTTTTGGCGTTTGAGCGATGCAATCAACATGACACGAAGCAATGTAGAAATGCCTAATGAAGTGCAGGCTTGGGTCAGCGAAGGTCGCTACAAAGAAGGTTTCTTCACCCAGCTGGCAACCGATGAGTTGGCCAAGGGCATCAACGAAGAGGTGGTGCGCGCCATCTCGGCCAAGCGCAACGAACCCGAGTGGATGCTGGAATTCCGCCTCGAGGCCTACCGCGCCTGGCTGCAGATGGAAGAGCCCCACTGGCTGAAGGCCAATTACGAACGCCTTAACTACCAGGACTACAGTTACTATTCGGCGCCGTCCTGCGGCAGCTGCGACGACGCCTGCGGTTCGCAGCCCGGCGCCGAGCAGCAACCGGGCGCGGCGACGGAAAAAGACTACCTGACCAGCGAAGTGGAGCTGGCGTTTAACCAGCTCGGCGTGCCGGTGCGCGAGGGCAGCGAGGTGGCGGTGGACGCTATCTTCGACTCGGTCTCGGTCGCCACCACTTACCGTGAAAAACTGGCGGAGAGCGGGGTGATCTTCTGCTCGTTCGGCGAAGCGATCCAGGAATACCCGGATCTGGTGCGCCAGTATCTGGGGCGCGTGGTGCCGTCCAACGATAACTTCTTCGCCGCGCTGAACGCCGCGGTGGCCTCCGACGGCACCTTCGTCTACGTGCCGAAGGGCGTGCGCTGTCCGATGGAGCTGTCGACCTATTTCCGTATCAACGCCGCCAAAACCGGCCAGTTCGAGCGCACCATTCTGATCGCCGACGAAGGCAGCTACGTCAGCTACATCGAAGGCTGTTCCGCCCCGGTGCGCGACAGCTATCAGCTGCATGCGGCGGTGGTGGAAGTGATCCTGCATAAAGACGCCGAAGTGAAATACTCGACGGTGCAGAACTGGTTCTCCGGCGGTGAGAGCAAGGGCGGCATCCTCAACTTCGTCACCAAGCGCGCGCTGTGCGAAGGCGCCGGCTCGAAAATGTCCTGGACCCAGTCGGAAACCGGCTCGGCCATCACCTGGAAATACCCGAGCGTGATCCTTCAGGGCGACAATTCGATCGGCGAATTCTTCTCGGTGGCGCTGACCAGCGGCCATCAGCAGGCGGACACCGGCACCAAGATGATCCACATCGGCAAAAACACCAGGTCGACCATCATCGCCAAAGGCATTTCCGCCGGCCACAGCGAGAACACCTATCGCGGCCTGGTGAAAATCCTGCCGGGGGCGGAAAACGCCCGTAACTTTACCCAGTGCGACTCGATGCTGATCGGGCCGGACAGCGGCGCCCACACGTTCCCTTACGTTGAAGCGCGCAACAACAGCGCGCAGCTGGAGCACGAAGCCACCACCTCGAAGATTGGCGACGACCAGCTGTTCTACTGCTTGCAGCGGGGCATCAGCGAGGATGACGCCATTTCGATGATCGTCAACGGTTTCTGCAAGGACGTTTTCTCCGAGCTGCCGCTGGAGTTCGCCGTCGAGGCGCAGAAACTTTTGGCCATCAGCCTGGAACACAGCGTGGGCTAATCGCCGCATTTTTAGCGCCGTCGGCGCTATCTGAGGACACAGCATGTTAAGCATCAAGAATTTGAAAGTCAGCGTGGAAGGCAACGAGATCCTCAAGGGATTGGATCTGGAGATCAAACCGGGCGAAGTGCACGCCATCATGGGGCCGAACGGCTCGGGCAAGAGCACGCTGTCCGCCACGCTGGCCGGGCGTGAAGAGTACGAAGTGACCGAAGGGGAAGTCACCTTCAAGGGCAAGGATCTGCTGGAGCTGGATCCGGAAGATCGCGCCGGCGAAGGCGTGTTCCTGGCCTTCCAGTACCCGGTGGAGATCCCCGGCGTCAGCAACCACTTCTTCCTGCAGACGTCGGTCAACGCGGTGCGCAAATACCGCGAGCAGGAGCCGCTGGATCGCTTTGACTTCGCCGATTTCATCGAAGAGAAAATCGCGCTGCTGGATATGCCGGCCGATCTGTTGACCCGTTCAGTCAACGTCGGCTTCTCCGGCGGTGAGAAAAAACGCAACGATATTCTGCAGATGGCGGCGCTGGAGCCGGATCTGTGCATTCTCGATGAAACCGACTCGGGCCTGGACATCGATGCGCTCAAAATCGTCGCCAACGGCGTCAACTCGCTGCGGGACGGCAAGCGCGCCTTTATCATCGTGACCCACTATCAGCGCATTCTGGACTACATCAAACCGGATTACGTACACGTGCTGTCCCAGGGGCGCATCGTTAAATCCGGCGATTTCTCGCTGGTGAAACAGTTGGAGGAGCAGGGCTATGGCTGGCTTACCGACCAACAGTAATTCAAACGCGCTGCAGCAGCTGTATCGTCTGTTCGAAGGCCGCGGCGGCGAGCGTTCGCCCCATGCGCTGGCGCACTGGCAGCAGGCGCTGAGACTCGGCTGGCCGACGCGCAAACATGAGAACTGGAAATACACGCCGCTCGAGGGGCTGCTGGAGCAGCAATTCCTTGAGCCGCAGCCCGCATCCGTGAACGCCGCGCAGCTCGAGGCGCTGGCGCTCGGTATCGACGCCTGCCGGCTGGTGTTTATCGATGGCCGCTACAGTGCCGCGCTCAGCGATGGCGATCTGGGCGACTACCAGTTCGAGCTGACCGCCTACGGCACGCCGCAGGCGCTGCCGGAGCCCATTCAGCCCGAAGTCTTCCTGCATCTGACCGAAAGCCTGGCGCAGGAAACCAGCCTGATTCGCTTGCCGGCCGGCAAGGCCCCGGCTCGTCCGTTGTACCTGCTGCATATCAGCAGCGGCCGCGGCGTGACGGGGGAAGTGAATACCGTGCATCATCGTCATCATCTGGAGATCGGGCGCGGGGCCGAGGCGGAAGTGATTGAACACTATGTCAGCCTGGGCGAGGCCGCGCACTTTACCGGCGCGCGCCTGACCGCCAACGTGGCGGACAACGCCGGGCTGTTGCACTGCAAGCTGGCGTTTGAAAGCCGGCCGAGCTACCACTTTGCCCATAACGATCTGGTCATCGGCCGCGACGCGCGGGTGAAAAGCGACAGCTTCCTGTTGGGCGCAGGCCTGACGCGCCACAACACCAGCGCGCAGCTGAACGGCGAAGGTGCCAATCTGGTGATCAACAGCCTGGTGCTGCCGGTGGGCAAGGAGATCTGCGATACCCGCACCTATCTGGAACACAACAAGGGCTACTGCGAAAGCCGCCAGCTGCATAAAACCGTGGTCAGCGATCGCGGCAAAGCGGTGTTCAACGGCATGATCAAAGTGGCCAAACACGCCATCAAAACCGACGGGCAGATGACCAACCACAATCTGTTGTTGGGGAAAGTGGCGGAAGTGGATACCAAGCCGCAGCTGGAGATCTACGCTGACGACGTCAAGTGCAGCCACGGCGCCACCGTGGGGCGTATCGATGAAGAACAGCTGTTTTATCTGCAGTCGCGCGGCATCGACAAACGCGCGGCGCAGCAGATGATTATCTTCGCCTTCGCCGCCGAGCTGACCGAAGGCATCGCCAACGACACCATCCGGGAACGGGTGCTGGCGCGCATCGCCCAGCGCCTGCCGGGGGAGGCTGCATGAGTTATCCGATTGAACGCGTGCGTGGTGACTTCCCGCTGCTGGCGCGCGAGGTGAACGGCCAACCGCTGGCCTACCTCGACAGCGCCGCCAGCGCGCAGAAACCGCAGACGGTGATCGACCGCGAACTGGATTTCTATCGCCACGGCTATGCCGCGGTGCATCGCGGCATCCACACCCTGAGCGCCGAGGCGACTCAGCAGATGGAAGCGGTGCGGGAACAGGCGGCGCGCTTTATCAACGCCGCCTCGGCGGAAGAGATGGTGTTCGTCAAGGGCACCACCGAAGGCATCAACCTGGTGGCCAACAGCTTTGGCCGCCACCGGCTGCAGCCGGGCGACGCGATTCTCATCACCGAGATGGAGCACCACGCCAACATCGTGCCCTGGCAGATGCTGGCGCAGGAGCGCGGTCTGCAGCTGCGGGTTTGGCCGCTGCAGCCCGACGGCACGCTGGATCTGGCGCAGTTGCCGGAACTGATCGACGCGTCCTGCAAACTGCTGGCGCTGACCGAGGTCTCCAACGTGCTGGGCACCGTCAACCCGGTGCGCGACATCATCGCCCGCGCCAGAGCCCTGGCGCCGGATCTGACGGTGTTGGTGGACGGCGCGCAGGCGGTGATGCACCAGCGCGTCGATGTTCAGGCGCTGGACTGCGATTTTTACGTGTTTTCCGGCCATAAGCTGTATGGCCCTTCCGGCATCGGCATGCTGTATGGGCGCCAGGCGCTCCTGCAGCAGATGCCACCGTGGGAAGGGGGCGGTTCGATGATCCGTCAGGTCAGCCTGACGGCGGGCACCACCTTCGCCGATCCGCCCTGGCGCTTCGAGGCTGGTTCGCCGAACACCGCTGGCATCATGGGGCTGGGCGCGGCGTTCGATTACGTCGAAGCCCTGGGGCTGAATGCGATCCGCGATTATGAACAGTCGCTGATGCATTACGCGCTTGAGGCGCTCAAGCAGGTGCCGACGCTGAAAATCTATGGTCCGGCGCATCGGGCCGGGGTGGTCGCTTTCAATTTGGGGGAACACCATGCCTATGACGTCGGCAGTTTCCTCGATCAGTACGGCATCGCCATTCGCACCGGCCACCATTGCGCCATGCCGCTGATGGCGTTTTATCAGGTGCCGAGCATGTGCCGCGCGTCGCTGGCATTATATAATACCCGCGAAGAGGTGGACCGGCTGGTGGCCGGGCTGCAACGCATTCATCAGCTGTTAGGCTAGCCGGGGCGCGTCCTCGGCGGTACAAAAGGATCCCCATGGCGAATTTGCCGGACAAAGACAAATTGGTGCGTAATTTCTCCCGCTGTTTGAACTGGGAGGAGAAATACCTGTACGTGATTGAACTCGGCGCCAAATTGCCGCCGCTGGACGAGGCCGAGCGGCAGGCCGAGAACCTGATTTCCGGCTGCCAGAGCCAGGTGTGGATCGTGATGCGCCGCGATGAGCAAGGGCAGGTCGAATTCCATGGCGATAGCGACGCGGCGATCGTCAAAGGGCTGCTGGCGGTGGTGTTTATTCTTTATCGTCAATTGACGCCACAGCAAATCGTCGAGCTCGACGTGCGGCCGTTTTTCACCGAGCTGGCGCTCAGCCAACATCTGACGCCTTCGCGCTCGCAGGGGCTGGAGGCGATGATCCGCGCCATTCGCAGTAAAGCCGCTCAGCTGGCCTGATCCTTAACGCCACTGCTCTTTAAAGGCTCATTGATATATTCGCTTTGTCAATGAGTCTTTACAATCCGCCGTTTTCCCCAGGGTTCATCCCCCAATTCAGTGATATTTCAGCAGCTTACCCATTGACGTTTCGTTGACAATCAACGACGGCGATTACGTTATAACGTGTTGATTTTTAGAGAACTTATTGCCTTTGATGCCAGCGTTGCTAGTATTAATCAGGTATTGTCTGATTTACCCACCGCCAGGCGCTCGTTAGCCTTGGGGGCGAACCGTCATAAAAAATATAGGGATGATAATGAAACGTGCGTTGAGTTTAATGGGCATGGTCTTCGCCACCGTACTGGCCGGCACGCAGGCCGCCAGTGCGACCGAATACCCGCTGCCGCCGCCGGACAGCCGTCTGATCGGCGAGAACACCACTTATACCGTGCCAAACGACGGCCGTCCGCTGGAGGCGATCGCCGCCGACTACAAGATTGGCCTGCTGGGCATGCTGGAAGCCAACCCCGGCACCGATCCGTTCCTGCCTAAACCAGGCACGGTGCTGACCATTCCGACCCAAATGCTGCTGCCTGACACCAAGCGTGAAGGGATCATCGTCAACCTGGCCGAGCTGCGCCTTTACTACTATCCGAAAGGCGAGAATAAAGTGATCGTCTATCCGATCGGTATCGGCCAGACCGGGATGCACACGCCGCTGGAGGTGACTTCTATCAGCCAAAAGATCCCTAACCCGACCTGGACGCCCACCGCCAACATCCGCAAGCGCTATCAATCCCAGGGCGTGACGCTGCCTGCGGTGGTGCCGGCCGGCCCTGAGAACCCGATGGGGCTGTTCGCCCTGCGTCTGGCGATGGGGCGCGGTGAATACCTGATCCACGGTACCAACGCCAACTTCGGTATCGGCATGCGCGTCAGCTCCGGCTGTATTCGCCTGCGTCCGACGGATATCGAGGCGCTGTTCAACATGGTGCCGCGCGGTACGCGGGTGCAAGTGATCAACGATCCGGTGAAGATTTCGGTCGAGCCGGACGGCAAACGCTATGTGGAAGTGCACCAGCCGCTGTCGCGGGTGGAAAGCGACGATCCGCAGACCATGCCGATCGCGTTGTCTAAAGCGGAGAAAGCCTTTGCTGCCGATGGGCAAACCGATCGCGCCGTGTTCGATAGCGCGGTTGTCCGCCGCTCTGGCATGCCGGTGCTGGTCAACGTAGGGGAGAGCCCGTCTGAGGTGAGTTTAACGCCTGCAGCGGCTCCTGCGGCGAATAAGAGCCCATTCAAGGCAGCGCCAATCAGCTCGGTGAACTAAGTTTGCCGGATTGAGCGGTCGAAGAGGGGTTCAGCGTGCTGAACCTCTTTTTTTTGCCTGCCGCGCTGGAAAGCCCAGGCCGACAAACAGACAAAAAAAACGGCGCACAATGTGCGCCGTTTTCAATAACCAAAGCTATCTTACTTTTTGTAAGCGTGAGCTTGGTTGTCCAGACGCTGGTTAGCGCGTGCTGCGTCGTCTTTAGCCGCTTGAACGTCAGAACGCATTGCGTTCACGTCGTTGCTCAGCTGATCAACTTTAGCGTTCAGAGTCTGAACGTCAGAAGACAGTTGATCGATTTTAGCGTTGCTAGAGCAGCCAGCCAGCAGAGTGGAACCCAGGATTACCGCGCCCAGTACCAGTTTAGTACGATTCATT
Organism: Serratia ureilytica; assembly: GCF_017309605.1. NCBI lineage: Bacteria > Pseudomonadati > Pseudomonadota > Gammaproteobacteria > Enterobacterales > Yersiniaceae > Serratia > Serratia ureilytica. Next base: position 2,781,893 of record NZ_CP071320.1, on the reverse strand, counting down.
ATAACACCCTCTAGATTGAGTTAATCTCCATGTAGCGTTACAAGTATTACACAAACTTTTTTCGAAAGAGAATAATTTTTTAGTGTTGAGGTGCTTTATTTTGATCGTTCGCTCAAACTTGCATCTGGTTTTACAAATTAGTTAAAAAAACGAGGGAAAACAGCCGGCTTCCATGGGACTACTCCGATTTGTTATTAGCTAAATAATGAGCAGATCGCGGTTGCGTTTTGAGAAAAATAGTTTACTGCCGATAAAAAAAACGCCGCAAAGCGGCGTTTTGATCAAGATAATTATGTCACGTTTTATATTACAGCACGTGTACCGAGGCGGTGTTGGTGGTGCCGCTCGGCACCAGCGCGCCGGAAACCATCACCACGACGTCGCCTTTTTGCGCCAGGCCGCTGGCCAGCGCGGCTTCTTTACCAATGCGGTAGAAGTCATCGGTGGAGGCGATTTCTTTGACCATCTGCGGGATAACGCCCTTGCTCAGCACCAGCTGATGCGCGGTGGTCTGGTTGGTGGTCAGCGCCAGGATCACGGCGTTCGGGAAGTATTTACGCACGGATTTCGCTGACTTGCCGCCGCTGGTGGCGACGACGATCAGCGGCGCGTCCAGTTTTTCGGCGGTTTCAACCGCGCCGCGGCATACCGCTTCGGTGATGCGCAGCTTGCGGCGATCGTTCAGGGTATCGATGCGGCTTGGCATCACGCGATCGGTGCGTTCGCAGATGGTCGCCATGATGTTGACCGCTTCCAGCGGGTATTTGCCCTTGGCGCTTTCGCCGGACAGCATGACGGCGTCGGTGCCGTCCAGAATGGCGTTGGCGACGTCACCGGCTTCCGCACGGGTAGGGCGCGGGTTCTTGATCATGGAATCGAGCATCTGGGTGGCGGTGATCACCACTTTACGCGCACGGTTGCATTTTTCGATCATCATCTTCTGGGCGAAGATCACTTCTTCTACCGGGATTTCAACGCCCAGATCGCCGCGGGCAACCATGATGCCGTCGGACGCTTCGAGAATTTCGTCGAAGTTGTTCAGGCCTTCCTGGTTCTCGATCTTGGAGATGATCTGGATCTGCTCGCCGCCGTGCGCTTTCAGGTGCTCGCGGATCTCCAGCACGTCGGAGCGTTTACGGATAAAGGACGCCGCCACGAAGTCGACGCCTTGCTCGCAGCCGAAGATCAGGTCGCGTTTGTCTTTCTCGGCCAGCGCAGGCAGCTGGATGGACACGCCCGGCAGGTTGACGCCTTTGTTCTCGCCCAGGTCGCCGTTGTTCAGCACCTTGCAAACGACTTCGTTCTCGGTCACGTTGGTGACTTCCATGCCGATCAGGCCGTCGTCAACCAGCACGGTGTTGCCGATCTTCAGGTCGGCGGCGAAGCCGGCGTAGGTCACCGCCACGCGTTCGCTGTTGCCGATCACGCTCTGGTCGGTGGTGAAGGTGAAGGTTTGGCCGGCGACCAGAGAGGCGTCTTTGCCGCCTTCCAGTTTCATGGTGCGAATTTCCGGGCCTTTGGTATCCAGCAGGATGCCGGCGTTGATACCGGTTTTCGCCATCACGGCGCGCATGTTCTTGATGCGGTTGCCGTGCTCTTCATAGTCGCCGTGAGAGAAGTTGAGACGCATCACGTTCATGCCCGCATTGAGCAGGTTGGTCAGCATTTCTTCCGATTCGGTTTTTGGACCGATGGTACAAACAATTTTGGTCTTTTTCATGGCGGAGTTTTCTACAAGTTGTGATGGATAAAAAAACGAATTTGACCGGCGTTGTTTACGCCGATAGGGAATTTGAGCCGTGCCTGGTGGTGAAAAACATAGTTAAGGATAGGTGACGACAGTTGATGTGGGGCGGAAAAATTCAGCCCGCGCGGGGGCGCGGGGATGCTGCGCAACGGGGTGAGATTAAATCGTGTTGTTATTGCGTTTTCGCAGATCAAGGGCTGAAACCATTCAACTGATAGACGTTGCGCATTATAAAGGCTAAGCGGCGGGAAACAAAATAAAAAACCGCGGCGGTGCGGCGGATATGTCAAAACGAGGGCAAATGTGGCGCAAATGCAACGCGTTGCGTACGGCTTGTTGCGCAAATAACCTTGCTGTAAATGCGGCTTAGCGCGTTTGCGGGATTTCCAGCAGCACACCGGCGCTCAGGCAGAAGCAGCCGCTGGCGACGTTGGCCGGCAGGGTCAGGCTCTCGCCGGCCCGCACTATCCGCGTGTCGCCGCCGAGGGTGAACTCGAATTCACCCGATATCACCCGGGTTTGCAGCGCGTGCGCGGGCTTTTGCAGCTGGCCGAAGGCCCCGGTCTCGAAACGCACTTCCGCTGCCGGCGAACCGTCGCTCATCACGCCTTCACGACGGGCAAGGCCATTGTCGAGCGGTAAAAAGGGGGTGTTGGCGGTGAAGGTGGTCATGTAGCGTTCCTGATGGCTGATGGCGGTAGTTCGGCGCAATCGACATGAAAAATCGAGCGGTCGGGCAGAGACGAAACAGCGAGAATTATAACGCGATAGGGGGAGAGGTGAATCAGCAATATGGTGCGTCCGAGTGGACTCGAACCACCGACCCCCACCATGTCAAGGTGGTGCTCTAACCAACTGAGCTACGGACGCACTGCACTGCTTGTGAAATTTGGTGCGTCCGAGTGGACTCGAACCACCGACCCCCACCATGTCAAGGTGGTGCTCTAACCAACTGAGCTACGGACGCACTGTACTGCTTCTGGAATTTGGTGCGTCCGAGTGGACTCGAACCACCGACCCCCACCATGTCAAGGTGGTGCTCTAACCAACTGAGCTACGGACGCATCTTTTCCTGTCTGTCATGGCTGACAGCGGGGACGAATATTAACGAGCTACCCGCGTGCTGGCAAGGGGAAAAACGCAATTTTATTCGGTATTTCACGCGATTGCTGAGGTTGTGCGCAGACAGGCGTTTTTTTCCGCAACCCGCTGCCCGGCCGGGGAGAAAACCGGCCGGGAACGGACTCAGCGGGTAGAACGCTGCAGGATGACGGTGGTCGGCTGTTTCTGCAGCCAGCGCATGCGCAGCGCCATCATGATGGCGGCGAAGGTCAGGCCGATGATAAAGCCGATCCAGAAACCGCTCGGCCCCATTGCCGGCACCACCGCATCGGTCAGCGCCAGCAGATAGCCGCTCGGCAGGCCCAACACCCAGTAAGCGATGAAGGTGATGAAGAAGATCGCGCGAGTATCTTTATAACCGCGCAGCACGCCGCTGCCGATCACCTGGATTGAATCCGAGATTTGATACAGCGCCGCCAGCAGCATCAGCTGCGAGGCCATCGCCACCACCGCCGGGCTGTCGTTGTACAGCAGGGCGATCGGTTCGCGGAAGGTGGCGGTAAACAGCGCAGTGCAGACGGCCATGGTGATGCCGACGCCGATGGCGGAGTATGCGGCGACGCGCGCGCCTTCTACCGACCCTTCTCCCAGACGATAACCGACGCGAATGGTGGCGCCGACGCCCAGCGACAGCGGCAACACGAACATCAGCGCGCTGAAGTTAAGCGCGATCTGGTGGCCGGCGACCGCGACGATCCCGAGCGGCGACACCAGCAACGCCACCACGGCGAACAGGGTGACTTCGAAGAACAGCGCCAGCGCCACCGGCATACCGATGCCGATCAGGCGCTTCAGCGCCGCCCAGTCCGGGCCGCCGAGATCGCCTGTCTGGCGCTTGATGTCGCGCTGCGACGGCGCGCGCTTCACGTACCAGCGCATCATCAGGAACATGATCCAGTAGACGCTGCCGGTGGCGACGCCGCAGCCCACGCCGCCCAGTTCCGGCATGCCGAACTTGCCGTAGATGAAGATGTAGTTGATCGGGATATTCACCAGCAGGCCGAGGAAGCCGATCACCATGCCGGGCTTGGTTTTGGACAGCCCTTCGCACTGGTTGCGCATCACCTGGAAGAACAGATAGCCCGGCGCGCCCCACATGATGGCGTGCAGATAACCGACGGCTTTATCCGCCAGCTGCGGATCGATGTTGTGCATCATGTCGATGACGAATTTGCAGTTATACAGCACGACGATCAACAGTACGGAAACGCCGGAGGCCAGCCAGAAGCCCTGACGCACCTGATGGGCGATGCGATCGCGACGGCCGGCGCCGTTTAACTGGGCGATCACTGGGGTCAGCGCCAGCAGCAGGCCGTGACCGAACAGGATGGCCGGCAGCCAGATAGAGGTGCCGACCGCCACCGCCGCCATATCGGTGGCGCTGTAAGCGCCGGCCATGATGGTATCCACCACGCCCATGGCGGTTTGCGAGATTTGCGCGATGATCACCGGGATAGCGAGAGCCAATAAACTACGCGCTTCAATTAAGTACTTCTGCACGCATACACCTTTCTATTTTATATATGTGGGAGGGAGGGCTGCCGCGAGAGGACAACAATTAAAATAGCGGAATTTTGTCAAAAATATTGTACCTGCTCGGCGTCGTTAAGCAAACGCCGCAGATAAATAGTTATTAAATGCGCAGGCACGCGTTTTTTGCCGTCGCGGATTTGGTTTTCAGCGCCAACTGGGGCAAACTGCCGGAAGCGTTTTAATCTATTGAGTAAGAAGAGGCACATATGTTCACCGGTATCGTACAAGGCACCGCGCCGCTGGTCGCCATTGATGAGAAACCCAATTTCCGCACCCATGTGATCGAGATGCCTGCAGAACTGCTGCCGGGGCTGGAGCTGGGCGCGTCGGTGGCCCATAACGGCTGCTGCCTGACCGTCACCGCGGTGGAAGGCAACCGCGTCAGCTTCGATTTGATCAAGGAAACGTTGCGCCTGACCAACCTCGGCGATCTGGCGCTGGGCGACATCGTCAATATCGAGCGCGCGGCGAAATTCAATGATGAAATTGGCGGTCATTTGATGTCCGGCCATATTATATGCACGGCGGAAGTGGCCAAAATTTATACCTCGGAAAATAACCGTCAGGTATGGCTGCGCATGCCGAATGCGGAATTGATGAAATATGTGCTGCACAAAGGTTTCATCGGCATCGACGGCATTAGTCTGACCATCGGCGAAGTGGTGAATAACCGTTTCTGCGTGCATCTGATCCCGGAAACCCTGGAGCGCACCACGCTGGGTAAGAAACGCCTGGGCGATAAGGTGAACATCGAGATCGATCCGCAGACGCAGGCGGTAGTGGACACCGTCGAACGCGTGCTGGCCAATCGGGAAGCGACGCTGGCGGCGGCGGTGGCGCCGGCGCACAAAGACTGACAGCGATTCGGGCGTTGCCGCCGGAGTCGAATCATAAGCAGAGAGGAGAAACGCGTGAAGTTTTATGGGAAAACGTTGTTGTTAACCGCGTTGCTGGCGCTGAGCGCCTGCAGCAGTTCACCTGAGCAGGGCGGCGGCGCGCAAGTGGCCGATGCGGACGATACCTGCGGCGCTTCGCAGTATCAAAACTACGTCGGCAAGCCGATGACGTCGCTGGAAGGCGTGCGGATCGAATCCAAGGTGCGCGCCATTCCGTACAACTCTGCCGTCACCATGGATTTCAACCTGCGCCGTCTGAACTTCCTCGGCGATAGCAACGATAAAATCATCCGCGTTTACTGCGGCTAAGCCGCCTGGTTCGAAAGAGCAAAAAAAGCCCCGGCGATGAGGTTGCCGGGGCTTTTTTTATTAGGGGAGCGTTCAGCGTGCGACGCGGATGCCGCCTTCAACGCCTTTCGGGCTGAACACCACCTGCCACAGCTGCAGATCGCGCGCCCGAAACGCGCCGGCGCAGGCGTTCAGGTAATAGCTGAACATCCGCTCGAAGCGCTCGGAATAACGTGGAGCAAGCTGCGGCCACGCCTGCTTGAAGCGCTCGAACCAGGCCATCAGCGTGCGATCGTAGTCGGCGCCGATGTTGTGCCAGTCTTCCATCACGAAATGGCCTTCGCTGGCCTCGGCGATATGCCTCACCGAGGGCAGGCAGCCGTTCGGGAAGATATATTTGTTGATCCACGGATCGACGTTCATGTCGGTCTTGTTGGAACCGATGGTGTGCAGCAGGAACAGGCCGTGCGGCGCCAGATTGCGCTCTACCACGTTGAAATAGGTGCGATAGTTTTTCGGCCCGACGTGCTCGAACATGCCGACCGAGACGATGCGATCGAACTGCTGATGCAGATCACGATAGTCCTGCAGCAGGATCTGCACGTCCAGCCCGGCGCAGCGTGCCTGAGCCAGCTTCTGCTGCTCGGCGGAAATGGTCACGCCGACCACCGACACGCCGTAATTTTTCGCCGCATAGGCGGAGAGGCCGCCCCAGCCGCAGCCGATGTCCAGCAAGCGCATGCCCGGCTGCAGCTGCAGTTTTTCGCAGATCATCCGCAGTTTCGCTTCTTGCGCTTCCTCCAGCGTGGCGGCGTCTTTCCAGTAGCCGCAGGAGTACTGCATGTAAGGATCGAGCATCAGCGTAAACAGATCGTTGCCAAGATCGTAATGCTCTTTGCCGACGATCCAGGCGCGCTTTTTCGATTGCAGATTGGTCAGGCGCGCCGCGGCGATACGCAGGGTATCTTTCAGGTGGTGGGGGAGCTTCTTCTCCAGCCCGGCGCTGACCACGCGCTGGAAGAATATATCCAGCCGCTCGCATTCCCACCAACCATCCATATAGCTCTCGCCTAGACCCAGGGAGCCTTGCTGCAAAACGCGTTTAAAGAATTCGGGGTTTTTAACCTGAATATCGAAAGGGCGCGATCCGTTAATTTCGATACCGGCCAGACCGAGCATTTCGTGCGCGATACGGTACCACTGGTTATCCTGGATGCTCAGATCTTCTATACACGATGAACTCATAGCTTCTCCATCACCTTCTTCTGACTGATGACCCGTTAGGAAACAGCTTAGACAATTTCTGCGGGTGCATACGTATACCGACGGGAAATAAGCCCGCGGCGTCTGATATCCGACTATGAACAGAGGAAATTTAAAGAAGCGACCCGACGCAAACGGCGCAGGATAAACGCCTCTTCAAAAAAGAGTGTGACGCAAGACGCGTACACAACAGCTAATTGAGATATAGAGATTATAAGGTGTTACTTTACAAGGTTGTTTTTGAGTATAGGCGCGCCGAGGCATTGACTCAACTGTAAATCGCACTCGGCACGCATATTCTTTAAGTGATTATTTAGCTTGGCAATTATGACGCTGAGTTAGCATGTTCGCGCGCCGTTTCTTGCGGCGCCTTGGCCGCTTTTCCCCGCTGCAGGAAATACCCCAGCGCGGCCAGTATCACCGTGGACACCATCACCGTCACCGTCGCCAACAGCGGCTGCGCAATAAACGTCGATACCAGCATGCTCGCCACGAAACACAGCCCCAGCTGCAGCGTATTTTGCAGCGCGGCGGCTTTGCCGCTGCTGTCCGGGAACGGCATCAGCGCGTTGGCCACCATGATCGGATAGCCGGCGCCGTTGACCAGCGCCATCACGCAGAACGGGATCAGGAGCGTGGTGAGCGTCGGATTGGTCAGGGTTGCCACCAGATACAGGGCCACCATGCTGACAGCATAAGCTACCAGCAGCCACGGCAGCAGGGTTTTGCCATTGATGCGCTTGAGCGCGGCGCGGCACCCGTAACCGCCCAGCAGGAAGGCCAGCGTCTGCGGCACATAGCTCAGGCCGATGTCGCTCGGGCCGTAGCCCATATCACCGAGGATAAACGGCGAGCCGGTCAGCCAGGCGAAGAAACCGGCCGAACAGGCGGCGTACATGGCGACATTGCCACTGAATACCGGGGATTTCAATAATTGCCAAAAACTGACGCTGCTTTTTGGCGCGTCGACGGCGGGTTTTGGCCTGGCGTTCTCTTTGAGCAGCAGCGTCGGCAACAGCAACAAGGCGGTGATGGCCAGCAGCACGGCGAAGATCGCGCGCCAGCTGGCGTGGTTCAGCAGCCAGGCGCCCAGCAGCGGCGCCAGCGCCGGCGATAGCGCCACCAGCGGCATGATGGTGGCGAATACGCGGTTGGCCTGGCCTTCACGATAGCGGTCGACCACCAGCGCTTGCCAGATGGCGGCGGCGGAACAGACACCTACGGCCTGAATAAAGCGCAGTATCCAGAGCTGCGCGGCATTTTCCACCCACAGCATGCCCAGGCAGCCGAGCGCGAACAGCGTTAGGCCAATCAACAATACCGGTTTGCGTCCCAGACGGTCGGAGAGCGGCCCCCACAGCAGCTGCGCGAAGGCGAAGCCGGCCAAAAAGATGCTCAGGCTGGCGCTGACCGCGCCGGCGGAAATTTGCAGTTCCTCCCGCATGGCGCCGAAGGCGGGCAGGTACATATCGGTCGCCAGATAACCCAGCATGCTCAGGCCGGCGAGGTAGAACATAAAACCAAAGGAATTTCGCATGGTATTTCTCGTTAATATTTTAGTGTCGCAGGTTTTTAGCGCCGGCCAGTGTATCCGGCTGGATCTCTGCTTGTGAAACGGTAATATTTGCAAAGTGCTGTTAAAAAAATTGAAGGCAAAGCGATGTGGTCTGAATATTCTCTCGAGGTCGTTGATGCGGTGGCGCGCACCGGCAGTTTCAGCGCGGCGGCGCAGGAGCTGCACCGGGTGCCGTCGGCGGTAAGTTATACCGTGCGGCAGCTGGAGCAATGGCTGGCGGTGCCGCTGTTTGAGCGGCGTCACCGAGATGTGGAACTGACGCCGGCCGGCGCGCTGTTTATCAAGGATGCGCGAGCTGTTATCAAAAAAATGCTCGACACCCGCCGCCACTGTCAACAGGTGGCCAACGGCTGGCGCGGTCAGCTGAATATCGCGGTGGACATCATCGTCAAACCGCAGCGCAGCCGCCAGCTGGTGCTGGATTTCTACCGTCATTTCCCCGACGTCGAGTTGATGCTGCAACCCGAGGTGTTTAACGGCGTGTGGGATGCGTTGGTGGACGGCAGGGTGGACATGGCGATCGGCGCCACCCGCGCGGTGCCGGTCGGCGGCGGCTTCGCTTTCCGCGACATGGGGGATATGAACTGGCTGTGCGTAGTCAGCCCACAGCATCCGCTGGCGCAGCTGGCAGGGCCGTTGAATGACGATCGGTTGAGGCCGTACCCTGCGCTTTGTCTGGAAGACACCTCGCGCAATCTGCCCAAGCGCGTCACCTGGACGCTGGATAACCAGCGGCGGCTGGTGGTGCCGGACTGGACCTCGGCGCTCGACTGTTTGTGCGCCGGATTGTGCGTCGGCATGATGCCGGCGCATCTGGCGCTGCCGCGGGTGCAGCGCGGTGAGCTGAAGGCGTTGCAGTTGCAGCAGCCGTTTCCCGCCAGCCCCTGCTGCCTGACCTGGCAACAGGATAAACCGTCACCGGCGATGAGCTGGCTGCTGGCGTATTTGGGCGATGGCGAGACGCTGAATCAGGAGTGGCTGAGTGAGGCGGCACCGGAAGCCGTGCCGGCTTCCGGTAGGGAGGAGGATCAGCGGCGGTAGTCGATGAACGGACCGTCGGCGACCGAACGGCGTTCGACCAGCTTCGGATGCACTTCGATCACCTGCGATTCTTCGCGCTTGCTGATGATGCGATCCAGCAGCATGGTGAAGGCCATTTCGCCCAGACGTTCTTTCGGCTGATGAATGGTGGTCAGCGCCGGGGTGAAGTAGCGGGCGTTGCGCACGTTGTCGTAGCCGATCACGGAAATATCCTGCGGCACCCGCAGCCCCAGTTCGTCGGCGGCGCAGATGGCGCCCATCGCCATGATGTCGCCGCCGCAGAATACCGCGGTCGGTCGCTGTTTCTGCGACAGAATTTGATGCATCGCCTTGTAACCGGACTCCGGCTCGAAGTCACCCTGGACTATCCACTCTTCGCGAATATCGATATGCGCTTCCTGCAGCGCCTTCATAAAGCCCTGATGACGGCCGCCGCCGGTGTTGCGCGACAGCTGGCCCGGGATAGCGCCGATATCGCGGTGGCCGCGCTCGATCAGGTAACGGCCGGCCAGATAGCCGCCTTCGAACGCGTTATCGATGATGGTGTCGGTGAAGTCGCCGCGCGCGGCGCCCCAGTCCATTACCACCATCGGGATGTTGCGGTAGTCTTCCAGCATGCCCAGCAGCTGATCCGGGTATTCGGAACACATGACCAGCAGGCCGTCGACGCGCTTTTGCGCCAGCATCGCCAGGTAGGCGCGCTGTTTGTCCAGATTGTTGTGCGAGTTGCACAGGATCAGGGTATAGCCTTTGCTGTAGCAGCTGTTTTCCACCGCCTCGATCACTTCGGCAAAGTAGGGCGCTTCGCTCGAGGTGGCCAGCAGACCGATAGACTTGGTGTGATTGACTTTCAGGCTGCGCGCCACGGCGCTCGGCGAGTAGTGCAGCTCTTTGATGGCGGCCCACACGGCCGCTTTGGTCTCTTCGGCGACGAAACGAGTCTTATTGATGACGTGCGAAACGGTGGTGGTGGAAACGCCCGCGCGTTTGGCCACATCTTTAATCGTTGCCATGTAAGGAATGACTCCTGAACTCACATGTTTACAGCATGTAAGTGTGATGTTAATCGTTTGCCTACGTAGATCCTTCTCCAGAGAAGCGAAAACTGAGTTTTTAGTGTTGAAGTCGTCAGCGCTAATCAGGAGGGGCATGAATGCCGGTACGCAGTTGTGAACTGCGAATTTTGTCGCATATTGAACAAAAGTGGAAGAGGTAATCGAGATTATAAACCGGGAAATGATAACAAGATTTTATCGGCGAACTGTGGGAAAATGATTTGACGTACTAATTGTGCGCCTTTTATCCTTAGGAAAGCCCATTTTAAAGGAGTTGTCATGGATACCGATCTGAAGATGTCGCTGTTCACCACCGTTTGCGCATTGGCGATGATCATCGCTTTCAGCTTTGTCGCCGCGTTGAACTGATTTCCCGCCAGTTTTAAAAAAGGCGCAGCCAAGCTGCGCCTCATCACTTAGGCAAGCCCTGCGCTTACGCCAGGTTTTCCGCCGCGAAGGTCCAGTTGACCAACGCCCAGAAGTTTTCCAGGTATTTTGGACGCGCATTGCGGTAATCGATGTAATACGCGTGTTCCCACACGTCAACGGTCAGCAGCGGTTTGTCTTCGCCGGTCAGCGGGGTTGCCGCGTTGGAAGTGTTGACGATCGCCAGCGCGCCGTCCGGTTTTTTTACCAGCCAGGTCCAGCCGGCACCGAAGTTTTTCACGGCGGCATCGGTGAACTGCTCTTTGAACGCAGCGAAAGAGCCGAAGGATTTGACGATCGCCGCCGCCAGTTCGCCCTGCGGTTCACCGCCGCCCTGTGGCGACAGGCAGTGCCAGTAGAAGGTGTGGTTCCACACCTGCGCGGCGTTGTTGAACACGCCGCCGTTAGAGGTCTTGATGATCTCTTCGAGCGATTTGCCTTCGAACTCGCTGCCTTTCACCAGGTTGTTCAGGTTAACCACGTAGGTGTTGTGGTGTTTGCCGTAGTGGTATTCCAGAGTCTCGGCGGAGATGTGCGGCTCGAGCGCGTTTTTCTCATACGGTAATGCAGGTAATTCAAACGACATTGCTTCCTCCTTTACAGCGCCATTCAGCTTCTCGCCGGGGCGAACGCCGGATGGGCCGTTTTTTATTGTGGTCATTCAATCTTAACAATTTTCATCATAAAAAACAGGAGGAAAAGCGAGAAATGCGCGTGGGGGAGTGCGATGGGCGATAGCTTGAGCAGGCGGTTGCGGCCGAGGCCGCAACCGCGAAGAGCAGGGAATTAACGGATGGTTTTCGGCGTTACTACGCGGCGAGCGCCGATGTAGTGGTTCTGCCAATAGTCGTTATCGAGCTGGCTGATGCGGATCTCTTCGCCGGTGCGCGGCGACTGGATGAATTTGCCGTTGCCGAGGTAGACGCCGACATGATCCGCCACGCCGCGGTTGTTAATGCGGAAGAACACCAGATCGCCGCTTTCCAGTTCGCTTTTCTTGATCGGCGCCGCGTCGCGCAGGTGATACATTTCGTTGGCGGTGCGCGGCATCTTGATTTTCACCACGTCTTTATAGGCGTAATAGATGAGGCCGCTGCAGTCAAAGCCGGTGCGCGGCGAGCTGCCGCCCCAGCGGTAAGGCTTGCCCATCTGATCCATCAGCTTGGCCATCGCGGTCTGCTTGGCGTGCTGGTAACGCTTTTTGTGCGCTGGGCTGAGTTTCAATGGTTTTTCATCACGCGCCAGCTTGGCGGTGGCCATACCGGCTTCGCGGTGGCGGCCATAGCCTTTTTTGTAGCCCTTTTTCGGCGGGGTGACTTTAATTTTGGCGGTTTTCTGCGCTTTGGCCTTGGGTTTGGCGCTGACGATCTTTTTCGCGCTTTTCTCGCTTTTGACCTTGGCGGTCTTGGTTTTTTTCTCGGGGGCCGTCACTTTGGCTTTTTTGGCGGCTTTATCCGCTTTCTTTTTTCTGCGGTCATCGGGCCGCGCTTCATTGGCATGGCTTTTACGCTGCTCGGCGGCAACACGCGCCTGTGGCGCAGCGTGCGCCAAATTGAAGAAGAGCTGCGTAAACAGCAGCGCAAAGAGCGTAAGAATTAAACGCATGTCGACGTCACCAACCTTGGCCCCGAAACGGATATCGAAAGAGTTACAGTATTCCCGAATTTCGCCATATAAAACAGCGAAGAACTCATAAATAATAATCCATATTGTGAGAAAACGTTAATGACATTTTTTTTGGTTTAAAATCAGCCTGTTGATGTATAAAAAAGCGCCAGGCGGCGGTAGCGGATATAATTAAGCCGCGCCGTCATCGCGGCGCAATATATTAGTGAAATGGTCGGATTAAAAATGTTATTCTCAACGTATGTTTTGACCGGAATGACGTGGCCGGTGAAACGCGATCGGCGGCGGGCGAATATCCTTGCAAAAGATGGCGTTTTCTTGCGACTGTTCCAGCCGCTACAATAGCCCGCGTGATGCATGTTGTAGCCATGAAATGTGGCTTGAGGAAGCAATAAATGACGACGACACTTGAAAAAATTCAGCACCAGATCGCTGAAAACCCGATTCTGCTGTACATGAAGGGTTCGCCAAAGCTGCCGAGCTGCGGCTTCTCTGCGCAGGCTGTGCAAGCGCTGTCCGCCTGCGGCGAGCGTTTCGCCTATGTGGATATTCTGCAAAACCCGGACATCCGCGCCGAGTTGCCAAAATACGCCAACTGGCCGACTTTCCCGCAGCTGTGGGTAGACGGTGAACTGGTCGGCGGTTGCGATATCATCATCGAAATGTATCAGCGCGGCGAATTGCAGCAGCTGATCAAAGAAACGGCAGAAAAGTATAAAGCGCAGGAAGACCAGCAGTCTTAATCGACAGACGTGCGGTTATCGCGTAACGGGCGGCGCCAGTGCAAACTGGGCCGCCTTTTTTATTGGGCTTATTCGGCGAGGTCGCCGGCGGGCAGCGGCCAGCCGCCGAGACGCTTCCAGCGGTTAACCAGCTCACAAAACAGCAGGGCGGTTTGTTCGGTGTCGTACAGCGCGGAGTGCGCCTGGCTGCTGTCGAACGGCATGCCGGCAGCGATGCAGGCTTTGGCCAGCACCGTTTGCCCCAGCACCAGGCCGCTCAGCGCAGCGGTGTCGAAGGTGGCGAACGGATGGAACGGATTACGCTTCAAACCGGCGCGTTCGGCCGCGGCCATCAGGAAGCTGTGATCGAAGTTGGCGTTGTGCGCGACGATAATGGCCCGGTTGCAACCGCGATCCTTGAGCCCTTTGCGCACCGCTTTGAAAATGGCGTGCAGCGCGTCGTATTCGCTGACCGCACCGCGCAGCGGGTTGTGCGGATCGATGCCGTTAAACGCCAGCGCTTCCGGTTGCAGGTTGGCGCCCTCGAAAGGCTCCACGTGGAAGTGCAGGGTTTCGTCGCGCTGCAGCCAGCCGTCTTCATCCATTTTCAGCGTCACGGCGGCGATTTCCAGCAGCGCATCGGTATTGGCGTTGAAGCCGGCGGTTTCAACATCTATTACTACGGGATAAAACCCACGAAAACGACCACTCAGGGCGTTAAGATCACTTTTTTCGGCCATCAGTTTCTTATCTTCATCGAATGCAGCGCGCATTATGGCAAATTTTGCGCCCGGTTGCAGGCGCTATCGCGCGGAGAATCAGCGGGGCGCAGGCGCGCCCCGAGAGAGGCTTAGTGGCCGAGGCCTTGGCCGGCGTGTTTGTTTTCGATCAGCTCGATTTTATAACCGTCCGGATCTTCGACGAACGCGATCACCGTGGTGCCGCCTTTCACTGGGCCGGCCTCACGGGTGACGTTGCCGCCGGCGCGGCGGATGTTGTCGCAGGTGGCGGCGACGTCGTCCACGCCCAGCGCCAGGTGGCCGAAGGCGGTGCCCATGTCGTAGCTGTCGGTGCCCCAGTTATAGGTCAGTTCGATAACCGCGCCTTCGCTCTCTTCCGTATAGCCGACAAAAGCCAGCGAGTATTTGTACTCCGGGTTTTCGCTGGTGCGCAGCAGGCGCATGCCTAATACCTTGGTGTAGAAGTCGATGGAGCGTTGCAGATCACCGACGCGGATCATGGTATGGAGTAAGCGCATAATTCCTCTGAATTGACTGTGCCGTGGCAGACGGCGGGTGGATTGAAGCACAAGCGAGTATAGCCTTGTCCCGCAAGGGAATTCAACGTGACGAGTTGGTGACGATGTCACTTTTTGCCCCCTCGCCATGGGTGTTTAAATATTGATCGAGTGTACCGATCGATACGAAGTAATTGATCTGCACAATCAATTATCAATTCCGCGCGTAACCGTGTAGAAATTGACCTGTAGCAGATAACAACACCAGGGAACGTCGGCCCGCCTTGTGCGGGCCTTTTTGCGTGCATAAAAAACGGCCAGGCGGTTGCGTGGCCGTTTAGGATCAGGACGGGTTACTTCGTCAGAAACGGATAGTCGGTATAACCTTCGGCGCCACCGCCGTAGAAGGTTTCCGGCTTAGGTTCGTTGAGCGGGGCGTGTTGACGGAAACGCTCGACCAAATCCGGATTGGCGATGTAGCTACGGCCAAAGGCCACCGCGTCGATGAAGCCTTTTTCGATCAACGCTTCGGCTTTTTCAGCGGTGTAGGCGCCGGCGCCGACGATCACCCCTTTAAAGTGGGCGCGCACCGAGTCACGGAAGGCGTCGGAATACGGTTTGCCGCCGGCCCAGTCCGGTTCGGAGATGTGCAGATAGGCGATGTTGCGTTTGTTCAGCTCTTCCACCAGGTACAGCGCCGCTTCTTCCTGATCTTCACCGTTGTCCAGGCCGTTGAACGGCCCCAGCGGCGAGATGCGGATGCCGATGTGCTCGGAGCCCCATTCTGCGATGGCGGCGTCGACCACTTCCAGCGTCAGGCGGGTGCGATTCTCGATGCTGCCGCCGTATTGATCGGTACGCTGGTTAGACGCCGGAGACATGAACTGGTGCAGCAGATAGCCGTGAGCCGCATGCAGCTCGATAAAGTCGAAGCCGGCTTCACGCGCGTTGGCGGTCGCCTGGCGGAAATCGTTGACGATGCCCGGGATCTCGCTGGTTTCCAGCGCGCGCGGCGTAGAGGTCGGTACGCGCACCCAGGCGCCGGTTTCGTCACGCACGGTGGTGCGGGTGTCTGCGTTGATCGCCGAAGGGGCGACCGGCGCTTGTCCGCCCGGCTGGAGGCTGGTGTGGGAGATGCGGCCTACGTGCCACAGCTGTACGGCGATGTGGCCGTTTTTGTCGTGTACCGCCTGCGTGATGTGTTTCCAAGCGGCGATCTGCTCCGGGGTATGCAGGCCCGGCGCACCGGCGTAGCCTTTCGCCTGGAAGGAAATCTGCGTCGCTTCGGTCACGATCAGACCGGCGCCGGCGCGCTGCGCATAATACTCCGCCATCAGCGGCGTGGGAATGTCGCCCGGTTCGATGCTGCGCAGACGCGTCAGCGGAGCCATAAACACGCGGTTGGGCAGGGTGACTGCGCCAACTTTCAGCGGAGAGAGCAATTTTTCAGTCTTCATAGTGCATCCTGTATTTAATAGACCGGTCGTCTAGTTATGGGCGATAAAAAAACACGAACTGCATTTTCACGAAAAAAGACGGTGGTGTTACGGCTGCGGCGGGCGCAGCAGCAACTCGATGCTTTCCAGCGCGCTGGTCAACGGGGCCAACGATCGCCGGATCTTGGCGCGCAGCGAGGCGCCAAGCCACAGGGCATACAGCGTCTCTGCGGTTGCCGCCGGGCTCATGGCTACCGACAGCGATCCCTCGGCGATGCCGCGCTCAATGGCCGCCTGCAGGTGGCCGATCACCCGGGCGGTCCCGGTTTCCAGCGCATGGCGCATCGGCTCCGACAGGTCGCTCACCTCGGCGGAGAGTTTCACCGCCAGACAGGCGTTATGACATTCGCTGCGGCAGTGGTAACTGATGGCCTGGGCGTAATACCCCAAGAGCTGGTGGCGGGCATCGGTGTGCTCGTCGGCAAACAGCTTTTGCATTTGCGCATCATAGTGCGCGAAATAGCGTTGCAGCATCGCTTCGCCGAAGGCTTCCTTCGAGCGGAAATAGTGGTAGAACGATCCTTTCGGCACGCCCGCCGTGGCCAGCAGTTCGCTCAGCCCCATGCCGGTAAAGCCCAGGCGCAGGCTGAGGGTTTCGCCGGTGGCGAGCAGATGTTCACGTGTATCCACGTTGCAATGCGTTGATTTGGTCATCATGGCGCCGAGCATAATAGACCGATTGGTCTAGGTCAATGGGAATAAAAAAACCGGCGCACAAAACGCCGGTTGGTCTCAGGCATTGTGCCTCAGCGGCACGCGTAAGTTAAGCGCTTACGCCGCGTTGCGGCAGCGTTGCAGAATATCCAACTGGGATTGATATTCACGCGTCTGCACATTCAGCATGCCCAGCAGGGTGTGGAACAGATTGTCCTGCGACACGTCGTCCTTTTCCGCCAGCGCGCTCAGGCACTGGCGATCGATGCCGAAATTGCGCTGATAGTCGGCCGACATCCACATCAGGAATGGCACGTGAGTTTGCTGGCTCGGCGCGAAGACATAAGGCGTGCCGTGCAGATACATGCCGTTTTCTCCCAGCGATTCGCCGTGATCGGACAGGTAGACCAGCGCGGTATTGAACCGGTCGTCATACTGCTGCAGCAGCTTGATGGTGGCATCGAGCATCGCGTCGGTATACAGGATCGAGTTGTCGTAGGTGTTCACCAGCTGTTCATGGCTGCAATCCTGGATCTGATTGCTGTTGCAGGTCGGCGAAAACGTCTGGAACTGCGGCGTGCTGCGGCGGTAATAAGCCGGGCCGTGGCTGCCCATCTGGTGCAACACGATCACGCCGTCGTCTTTCAGGCTATTGATGTAGTCGTTCAGTTCGTACAACAGCACATTGTCCATGCAAACTTCGCCGTCACAGTCCTGCGGCAGTTTCAGTTTGGTCATGTCGATGTGCGGCACCCGATCGCAGGCGCCTTTGCAGCCGCCGTCGTTATCACGCCACAGCACGTTGACGCCGGCATGCGCCAGCACGTCGAGCATGCCTTCCTGGTGCGTCGCCTGAGTTGCGTCGTACGCTTTGCGCGGCATGTTGGAGAACATGCAGGGGACGGAGATCGCCGTTTCGGTGCCGCAAGAGCTGGCGTTCTTGAAATAGACCACGTTGTCCTGCTTGAGGCGCGGGTTGGTCTCGCGATCGTAGCCCCCGAGAGAGAAGTTTTCGGCGCGGGCGGTTTCGCCCACCACCAGGATAACCAGCGTTTTCTTGGCCTGTCCGGCGATCAGCGGCCCTTTGCGCGCGTCTTCACCGATCTTCACCAGCGGCAGATTGCGCGTGAAGTAGCGCTGCTCGGTAAACTTGATGGTGCCGGCGACGAAGTTGGAAGGCGTCAACATCTTCACCACGCTTTTATTGTTGCGGATCAGCGAAGCGTAGTCTTTGTAGAACAGCGCGGCGATGATCAGGATCACCACCAATGACAGCATGACGTTGGCGGCGCGCAGCCCAACCATGTACCACCAGGGGCGGGTCTGGCGAATATGGGTGAAGCAAACCGCCGCCGCCGGCAGGACGCCGAGCAGCGCCAGCCACAGCCCCATGCGCGGCGTCAGCAACGCCGTCGCTTCGTGGGTGTTGGTTTCAAAGGCGTTTTGCATCATGTTGCCGTCGATCACCACGCCATAGCTGTACATGAAATAGTTGGCTGCAGCGCTGCCGAGCAAGAAAAAGACGATCAGCGGTTTGCGCAGGTAGGGCACGGTCAACACGCTGAAGATAATATTCAGCGCACAGAAGATCACCACCGGCATGCTGGCGGCGAATATCACGCTGTGGACGCTATCGAAGGTGATATACGACCAGGCGCGATGCAGGAATAACGCGTTTTGGAACAGAGTGAAGAACAGGGCGGTGGCGAGGATAAAACCGAGGCTGTTGCACTGTAAGCGTTGACGTAACCACATTGCCAAATCTGGATCCTGAGAGTAGATAATGCCTTGAAATCTACCGGATGAAACTTAAGAAAACCTTAGAAATTCAGAATACTGGCGGCGGCGAACGCGGGAAAACGCCAGGCCGGTGGCCTGGCGGTGAGGTGAATTAGTAGGCGGCGGTGAATTGGGCGCGAATAAACTGAGGTTTTTCAATCTCATCGACGATAGCCACCGCCAGATCTTCCACCGAAATGCTGGCCGGCGCGTCGCCGTTCATCAGCAGCTGCGTGGTGCCAAGGCGGAACTGGCCGGTGCGTTTGCCCGGTTCCAGCAGGGCGGCCGGAGAGAGATAGGTCCAGTCGAGCGCTGATTCGTTGCGCAGTTTATTGCGCAGATCGCGCACCGCCTGCGCGCCGGGGCGGATATTTTCCGGGAATTGCGGCGTATCCACCAGTTCAACGCCCGGCGCCACTTCCAGGCTGCCTGCGCCGCCCACCACCAACAGGCGCTTGACGCCTGCCTGCTCGACCGCGGTAAGGATCTGCTGGGCGCCGCGCGTAGTCTTCTCATACAGGTTGTCTTCGCCCCAGCCGGGATTGTAGGCGCTGATCACCGCATCCTGACCGTGCAATTGCCCCGCCAGCCAGGCGGTATCGGCGACGTCGCCCAGCGCGGCGGTCAGATTGGCGTGGTCCGGCAAATCTTTTTTCTGACGGGCGATCGCCGTTACCTGAATGCCGCGAGCCAGCGCTTCATCCACCACACGGCGGCCAACAAAACCGGTTGCTCCAATAATGGCTACTTTCATCTGTATGCTCCTTCAGGGATGGGTCAGTATCGTAAGGCAGGCCGATGTGCCTGCTGCGTGGGATCTACTCTAGTCCTTAACAATAGCCGTGATTAGTGCCATATTCATGCTTTCTTGATTAAGTAAAACTTCATAATCGTGGATAAACTCAATCGAATGGCGGTGTTCGCCACCGTAGTGGCGGAGGGATCGTTGGCCGGTGCGGCGCGGCGGCTGGGCATGACGCCGTCGGCGGTCAGTCAGCATATGCGCTCGCTGGAGAAGGCGCTCGGGGTGCCGCTGTTGCACCGCTCCACCCGCCGTCTGGCGTTGACCGAGGCGGGGGCGGCGTTTTATCCCGGCTGCGAGGCGATGTTGCAACAGGCGCAGCAGGCGGAGCAGCGGCTGGCGGAACTGCGGGACACGCTGGTGGGCGAGCTGCGCATCGCCACTCCGGTTGGCATCGGCGGCCGCTCGTTGGCGGAGGCGCTGGCGCCGCTGTTGCAGGCGCATCCCAAGCTGACGCTGCGGGTGCTGGCAGACGATCGCATCGTCGACATGATAGAACAGCGGGTCGACATTGCGCTGCGCGCCAATCGTCAACTGGCGGACGCCAATATGATCGCTCACCCGCTGACGGCGTGGCCGATGGTGCTGTGCGCGGCGCCGCGTTACCTCAGCCAGCATGGGGTGCCGGAAAAGCCGCAGGATTTGGTGCAGCACCGCTGGATCTCCAGCGGCTACAGCGGGGCCCATCTGGATTTGCTGCATCAATCCGGCCAGCAGGTCAAGCTGCGGCTGGCGGAGGGGCAGATCGTCAGCGAGAGCATGAACGTGATGCGCGCCTTTACCCGCGCCGGTCTGGGCATTTCCGTTCAGCCGCTGTATGAAATTGGCGACGAGCTGCAGCGCGGCGAGCTGTTGCTGCTGTTGCCGGAGTGGCGGCCGGCGCCGCTGCGGCTGCACGCGCTGACGCTGGAACGCACTATGCCGGAGAAAAGCCGCCAGGCGCTGCGCTATTTGCGCGACTATTTTCGCCGCAATGGCGAAAAGGGACTTGCCAGCGGCGGCGATGACGTCTTCAATTAGCAGGAGAATGCAGGAGGGTCCGTGGCACAGCAGCTTGAATTTTTCGACATCCCCAGCCCGTGTCGCGGCATTTGCCAGGCCGACGATCGCGGTTTCTGCCGTGGCTGCCTGCGCAGCCGCGAGGAGCGGTTCGGCTGGATGAGCATGAGCGACGCGCAAAAGCGCGAAGTGCTGCGTCTGTGTCGCCAACGTTTCCTGCGCCTGCAGCGCGCCAACAAAGCCCCCGACGAGCCGCTGCCGGAACAGCCTTCGCTGTTTTGACCCTTTCCTGATCTGCCGCACGTTCATGCGCCTTTGCGCTTCCCTGCGCCTCACCGGCTTGTGTATGCTGGCTGACAACTAATGTCATGAGGTTTTCGCAATGGTAGAACGCATTCGTCTCGCGCCGCAGGGGCCTGAATTTTCCCGCATGATTTGCGGTTACTGGCGGTTGATGGAGTGGGGCATGTCGCCGCAGCAGCTGCTGACGTTTATCGAACAGCACGTCGAACTGGGCGTCACCACCGTCGATCACGCAGATATCTATGGTGGTTATGCCTGCGAGCAGGCATTCGGCGACGCGCTGCGCCTGAAGCCCGCGTTGCGGCAGTCGCTGGAGCTGGTGAGCAAGTGCGGCATCGCCACCACCGCCAAGCCCGGCAACCCGATCGGCCACTACATCACCGATCGCGATCATATCGTACAGAGCGCGGAACACTCGCTGCGCTATCTGCATACCGACTACCTCGACCTGTTGCTGATCCACCGCCCGGATCCGTTGATGGACGCTGACGACGTGGCCGAAGCCTTTGTCGCGCTGCACAAAAGCGGCAAGGTGCGCCATTTCGGCGTCTCTAACTTTACGCCCGCGCAGTTCCAACTGCTGCAGTCGCGTCTGCCGTTCTCTCTGGTCACCAATCAGGTGGAAATTTCGCCGATTCACCAACCGGCGATCCTGGACGGCACGCTCGACCAGTGCCAGCAGCTGCGCATCAAACCGATGGCCTGGTCCTGCCTGGGTGGCGGCCGCTTGTTCAACGACGCCGAGTTCCAGCCGCTGCGCGACGAGCTGCAGCGGGTGGCGCAAGAGATCGGCGCCGAGACCATTGAACAGGTGGTTTACGCCTGGGTGATGCGCCTGCCGTCTTCGCCGCTGCCGATTATCGGCTCCGGCAAGATCGAGCGGGTGCGTTCGGCGTTGAAGGCGCAGAAACTGGCGCTGAACCGCCAGCAGTGGTTCCGCATTCGCAAGGCTGCGTTGGGGTATGATGTGCCCTGAGACGGGGTAGAAAGAGGAAAGCCGGGCGGCGAAAGCGCCCGGCTTTTTTTACGTCGGTCTTTAGGCCAACACCACCTGATCGGGGTTGAAATGATCGAGCGAGACGCCGATCAGCGTGACCTGGCTGTGGCCGAAGGCCAGCACCAGATCGTCGTTTTGCTGCGTGGCATAGTCGCGGATATTCCCGCTGGCGCCCTCGGTGCCGATAAATACCAGTTTGTCGGTGGCGTTGAAGCCATACAGCTGGTCGCGGCCGAAATCGCCGCTGAACAGGAAGGTATTGCCGTTGCCGACCCCCTTCAGGATGTCATCGCCGCTGCCGCCGACGAAGGTCAGGTTGCCGCCGGCATGGCCGATAAGCGTGTCGTTGCCGGCGTTGCCGAACAGCCAGGCGTCGTGGCTGCGAGCCTGCAGGACGTCATCGCCGTCGCCGCCGGTGGTGGCGGCCGCATAGGCTTTGAGGCCCGAATCCGATTTCAATCCGGCGGCGGTCACCTGATGATCCACCTCTTTGCTGAAAATCAGCCAGGAGGTTTCTTTGCTGCGCAGGGTGCTGATGTCGTCCGCCAGCGTAATGCCGCCTTTGGCGTCGCGCAGGTAAAGCGTATTGCCGTCGTAGGCGACCTCGGTGTTTTTCAACGCCTGCTGGGTATCGAAGATATTGTGGCCTTTGCCGCCGGCGATCAGGTTATAGCCGCCGGCGTCGCGGAAGATATCGTCACCGTCGCGGCCCTCGAGATAGTCGTTGCCTTTGCCGCCCTTGATCAAATCATTGCCGTCGCTGCCGATGATAAACGTCGGCCCGCTGTGCGTTTCCGCGTTGCGGTTCAGATCTTCCACCCAGGTACTGCCGCGCGTGACGTTCGACAGGTTGGAGACGATAATGGTCGAGTCTTTGTCGGTCAGCGAATAAAACTCGGAGTTCAGCACCCGCATCAGGCCATCCTGATAGAAGAACGGCAGGTGGGATAGCCAGGTCGGAATGTTGAGAATGGAGAACGGCAACAGATTCCAGGCGTCCGACGCGTAGTGGTCGTTGAAGTTGACGATATTGTTGGTGGCGGAGGTATGCGGCGCATCGTGAACGCCCAATGACGGCAGGGTCAGCGAGGTGCCGTCGAGCGCGCGAAACACCGGATCGTTCTCATAGCCGATGTTGATCACCTTGCCGCCGGCTTCGTACTGGGTCGGCGAGGCGAAGGCGACATAGTTGGACTGCGCGTAGAAGCCGCCCCAGTTGGCGTCGCTCTGCGCCGCCATGCTGTTGACCGCCAGCCCGCCGAGGCTGTGACCGCTGATCACCACGTCTTCGCCGCTCAGCCCGTGTGCCTGCGCGAATTTCGCCACGTCCCCCAGCAAATTGCCGAAGGCCTTCAGCGTATAGCCGTCGGCATAGCCTTTCGGCCCGAACCCGGCCAACAGATCGTTAATCACATCGCCGATGGTATCGCCGATCAGTGACTCGCGCGGGCCGCTGGTACCGCGAAATGAGATGCCAATGGCGGTGAGATTGCCTTCGCTGTCATATTTGCCCAGCACCTCGGCCTGAGCAGTGGTGTAACCGGCGGTTTCGCCGTAGTAGGTGCCGCGCGCATCGGTTTTGCCGGCGTAACCCAACTGCGCGGCGTCGATCACTGACCAGCCGGCATTGTTCACTGCGTCCTGCGCGGCCTGTTCGGAGTCGGGGTTCCAGGGAAGACCGGGCAGGCCGCCCTGCGACTGGGTGCTGCCGATGAGCGCCGTGATCAGCGTCAGCGGCAGACCGAGGCCGAAACCGGTCTGGTGATAGCCTTCATCGAAGCCGTTATCGATATTGTGGTAAGCGTAGGTAGAGATGGCCAAGGCGTCGGAAAACAGCGCCTTTGACGCGTTTTCGTCCAGATCCTTATAGCTAAAGATGCCCATATCAGTTCCTTATGAAGTATGCCGCCTGGCCGGGAAGTGAACTCTCGCGCGTCGGCGGTGGAAACAGGGAAACAACGTTAGCCGAACGACAGCTGGTCAGAGGACCAACATCGGTAGAATTATTATTGGTGCTAAATATTAGGCCCGCGAATCAAATTGGCGAGATTGTGCGTTGGTTAACAGTGCTGGCGCTGGCTCTCCTATACTGATAACTCGATAGAGTCATTAAGGAGACTGATTGATGAAACGTTATTGGTATGCGGCGCTTGGCCTGATGGCCTGCGGGGCCGCTCAGGCGGCGACGGTCGACGTTGAGATGAACTTGGTGACCGGGCAGGGCATCGGTCAGGATATCGGCAAAGTGGCCATCAGCGAAACGCCTTACGGCTTACTGTTCACGCCGAGCCTGAAAGCCTTGCCGGCCGGGGTGCACGGTTTCCATGTGCATGAGAAAGGCAGCTGCGAGCCGGGCATGAAGGACGGTAAGGCGGTGGCGGCGCTGGCGGCCGGCGGGCATTTTGATCCGCAAAAAACCGGGAAACACCTCGGGCCGTATGCCGACGGGCATCTGGGCGATTTGCCGGCCATCTATGTGACCGCCGACGGCATGGCGAACGACCCGGTGTTGGCGCCGCGGCTGAAAAAAATCAGTGAAATTGAGGGCAAGGCGCTGATGGTGCACGCCGGCGGCGATAATCACTCGGATCATCCGCTGCCGCTCGGCGGCGGCGGTGAGCGCTTCGCCTGCGGCGTGATCAAGTGATCATCCGCCGCTGACGGCCGCAGTGGCGGCGGGCTGGCCAATGGCCTGTTGCAATTGTTGCAGCGAGCAGTAGAGCCGCCAAATAAGGCCGGCCAGATCGCGCGCCGCCTGTTCCGGGTGGTGCGCCAGGGCGTTGCTCATGCGCAGCAGTTCTTGCAGCGTGGCGTCCAGCGAACTGTGCTGCACGCCTTTCTCCGTCATGATGCCGCGCAGGCAGTGGATACAGACGTTGCGCACTGCCGACAGCGGATCTGAGCGGGTTTGCCAGTCGCGCAGCTGCCAGACGATATGGCTGCAGTTGAGCAGCACCACGCCCCAGCGCAGCAACCAGGTGCGCGCCTCCTGATCCTGACTTTGATTGAGCTGGCTGATGCGATGGTAGATCAGCGATTCAAACTGGCTTTTGCTCTGCTGCGGCTTTTTGCTCAACTGATCGATAAAGTCGCGGCGCAGCGCGCGGATAATACGGCGGCTCTTTCGCTTGTCCGAGCTGGGGCGCAGGATCTGAAACGCCAGCCCGGCCAGCAGCACACCGACAATTTTACCGATGTTGTCATTGATAAAGGACTGGTAGTCATAGCTCGGCGGATTGCTGACGGTCAGAAATGAGCCCATAAAGACGATCAGCTGCCCCCAAAGCGCGGCATAAGGCGGATTCTGCAGCTTGAGCATCTGCATGGTCACCAGGATCGGGAACAGGAAGGCGCAGAACACCCAGAAATCGTCAATCTGGATCATCAAACCGAATTTCACCACGAAGCAGGCGACCGAGAGCAGCAGCA
The DNA here is from genome assembly GCF_017309605.1 of Serratia ureilytica. Lineage (NCBI taxonomy): Bacteria > Pseudomonadati > Pseudomonadota > Gammaproteobacteria > Enterobacterales > Yersiniaceae > Serratia > Serratia ureilytica. The sequence continues at coordinate 2,756,902 of NZ_CP071320.1, read as the reverse complement.
CCGCCTTGAGCAAGGTGCTGACGCTGTTGATCGGCGAAGGCGTGGAGGAGTAGAGCACGCAGCTGATGGCGGTGAGCGTCAGCGCCGCGCTGCCGGCGTCCCACTGCGTGTTGATCCAGTAGGCGCAGCCGATCACGATGCATAAAAAGGTGCGCAGGCCGTTATAGGCGGCTTCGTAGCTGTCGGTATGGCGCGCCAGCGAGGTGACGCGCGGCGGCTGGAGATCGCTGACCGCCGTGGCGCTTTCCAATCGCTGAAGCCAGCGGTTGCAGCGCAGATAAAGCCAGCAGAAATCACGCAAACGCAGCCAGAAGGCGCGATGGCGGTAGTCCGCTGCATCTTGCGGGGCGATCTGCTGGAGCAGGCGCGCCAAGCGATATTTATCGGTGGTGGGATCGCGCAATTCATCCAGCAGTTGCGTCAGCACCGGCATCAGATTGGCGGGACGATCCGGCCAGTTCAGCAGCATGCGGCGCAGGCTGGAAATGACGCTGGTAATGCGCAGCTGCTGGTGCAGCAGATAGTTGAGCAGGTTATTTTGCCGCCGCAGGCGGTAGTGGCTCCAAAACGCCTGAATGCGCAGCAGGTTCATGGTCAGGATCTGGCCGATGACCCCTTCGTGCGAGGTGCGCATCTGCGCGGTGACCTCCGGCTGCCACAGCATGGCGGCGTGCTCCAGCAGCCGCTGCTGCATGCGCCGCAGCGAAGTCAGCAAGGCTTCGCCGTCGGAGGTGCTGGGCAGGATCATCATCATCAGCCCGCCGCACAGAATGCCGGTGATCACTTCGCAAACCCGCGCCTGGGCGATATCGAAGATCTGCTGGGTATCGGTGACGTTGACCGTACCGAAGGCGATGATGGCGGCGGTATAGCCCGCCAGCGCGAACGCGTAGGAAACGTTGTTTTGATAATGGTTGGAGATATAGGTGCATAGCCCGATCCAGGCGGCGATGAACAGCGTGAACAGCCAGGGATCGTTCAGGCAGTGGCCGGCGATCGCCACCGAGGCGGCGGCGCCCACCAGGCTGCCGAAGATGCGGCCGATGCTTTTGCTGATCACGCCGCCGATGGTGGGGAAGCTGACCACCGCAGCGGAGGTGAGCGCCCAATAGGGTTCGTCGAGCTCGAGCACGAACGCCACCCACAGCGCCAGACACATCGCCAGCGAGTTGCGCAGCGCATAGCGCCATTGGCCGCCGGTCGCCTTACCCCAGGGGGTACGGCTCCACTCCAGAAAGGGCAGGTTCACACTTTAGTTCCGCTGATGAATCGAAATGGTGCAGGTGGTGCCGGCAACCAGCGTCAAATCGGCGGGCACGTTGAGCAATTTTATCCGCACCGGCACGCGCTGAGCCAAACGCACCCAGGGAACATTGGGCTTAACATCCATTAATAGATCGTTGTTGCTGTCAACGCTCTGATCGTAAATGGCGCGGCCGATACTCTCTACTTCCCCCTGCAGCGGGGTGTTGCCGTTATATAAGACAATATCGGCTTTATTGCCTTCTTTTATATGTTTCAGCTTGGTTTCTTCGAAATAACCGAGTACATAAAACGAATGGACATCCACCAGTGCGACCAAAGGCGTGCCGGCGTTGGCGTAGTTCCCGACCCGCGCCTGCAGATTGGTGATATAACCGTCGGTCGGCGCGTAAATTTTAGTTTTGCTCAAATTCCATTTGGCCTGTTCCAGGTTGGCCAGGGCGGCTTTATAGGCGGCCTTCATTGCCTGAGCGGCTAAATTGGACTCATCCAAATCTTCAGCGGAAATAACGTTGCGCGGCAACCCGCGGCGTCGGGCGGCTTCATGGTCCGCCTTGGCCAGATCCGATTGCGCTTTTGCCACCGCGGCCTCGGCATTGTTCAGCGCGATCTGATAAGGCACCGGGTCGAGGGTAAAAATCAGACTTCCCGCAGGTACGAATTGATTGTCATTCGCACTTATTTTCTCTAATCTTCCAGAAACCTCAGGGGTGATATTGACGAGTTCTGCGCGCACTTTTCCGTCACGGGTCCATGGGGATTGCATATAATAATTCCAGAGCCACCAACCGGCGCAGACGGCAATGGCGCAGACGATCACCGTAGAAAAGTATTTTAATGTTTTATGCTGCATGGGTTACCAACTCGCTAAAATCCATAAGGAACCGCTGACGGTCAGGACGAAAATGGACAGGTCCATCAACATGGGGTGCCAGATTTCACCGGAATACATCCAGTCCCTGAGCAGCTGATGAATCAGCAACCATAAGACCAGTCCTAGCAAAAAAGCTTTAAATATGGGTGGAAAATAAAGCGATGCCCCCAGGACCAAATCGGGTAAGGGCGATGAGGCGTGTAACCATGATGTATTCACATTAACAATCCCTACGGGTGAATATGTTGAATATTTGCATAACGATTAAACAATAGCGGCTAAAAATAGTGGTTATTTCCACAATATACATTATATACATTTGTGTTTTTAATGTGAGTTACCCAAAATAGTCTAAGCTCTGGGAGGTAATGTTAGCATGCTAATTATAAGGAGGGGTAAGTGGAGTCAACATTAGGTTCAGATTTAGCACGATTGGTTCGTGTTTGGCGAGCGCTCATCGATCATCGGCTCAAGCCGTTGGAGCTGACCCAAACGCATTGGGTTACGTTGCACAATATCAATCGCTTGCCGCCGGAGCAGTCGCAAATCCAGCTGGCCAAGGCGATCGGTATCGAGCAACCGTCACTGGTTCGCACGCTGGACCAACTGGAGGAGAAGGGGCTTATCACGCGTCACACCTGTGCCAACGATCGCCGCGCGAAGCGCATCAAGCTGACCGAAGCGGCCGATCCGATCATCAGGGAAGTCGACAGTGTGATCACATCTACGCGCAGTGAGATTTTAAGCGGCATTACCGCCGACGAAGTGCATCTGTTGGTAGGGCTGATTGGCAAGTTAGAACAAAATATCACCGAACTGCAGAACAAATAATAATATTCTTATTTTCTACGATTACAGTTTCACAGCATCAGAAATAAAACCGGAGGCGATTGCCTCCGGTTTGCCGTGTGCCGCCTGCTGACTTACAGCGGAGAGACGGTGATGGTGTCGCCCATGCGCGCCATGCGCACGCGCTGACCCGGGCTGAACTTGGTGTCGCCTGCTTTCTGCACCACGACGATGTTCTCTTTCTGGTCGGTTTTGATTTCCAGCTCGTAGCCTGAGGTACGACCGGCCACTTCACCGATGCTGTTGCCCGCCGCGCCGCCGGCGATAGCGCCCGCCGCGGTAGCCAGCGTACGGCCGGTGCCGCCGCCAACGGTGTTGCCCAACAGCCCACCAATTACCGCGCCGCCGATCATCCCCAAGGCGTTGGAGCCTTCGCCGCCCTGAATTTTAACCGGACGCACGGAAACCAGCGTCCCGTAAGTGACGTTCTGCACCTGCTTGGCCTGCGAGGACGAGTAGACATCGCCGGACATGGATTCATTGGCACACCCAGCCAACGTAACGGCGGCGACGGCAACGACGAGAAGACGCTTGATCATATAAAACTCCTGATGGTAGTAGTCCATAACCTGGCAATGCTCACCAGGCAAGATTCAGTGAAAATGATAGACAAAGTATGGCTGAAAGTTGATACAGCGCCATGCCTCATCGCTGCACGCAGCTTAACTTTTCTCTGTTCAACCAATAATAAACCGCGGTTTACCTTTATGACAGCCTCACCGACATTCCGTTGCCGGTTAACGCACGGTTTAACACATAAAATGTGCCACAGCGACGCACCTGGCTCACGGCGCGTAAAAAAAGCATCATAATTCATGGCGTTAATTCGTCAATTCTGGTTTATTTGTCAGGATAAAATTTGCTTACCGTGCGGGTTAGAGGATGTTGCTATGAAGTCAGGCCGCTATATAGGCGTCATGTCCGGCACCAGTCTGGACGGAATCGATGTGGTATTGGCCGCGATTGACGATCGCATGGTGGCGCAGCAGGCCAGCTATAGCCATCCGATGCCGATCGCGCTGAAAAAAGAGATCCTGGGGATGTGCCAGGGGCAGCAAACCACGCTGGCCGCGGTCGGCCGGTTGGACGCACAGCTGGGCACGCTGTTTGGCGAGGCGGTGCTCGGCCTGCTGAAGCAAACCGGTATCGACGCGGATCATATCACCGCCATCGGCTGCCACGGCCAGACGGTATGGCACGAACCGGAAGGCGACGCGCGTTTCTCCATGCAGCTCGGCGACAACAACCGCATCGCCGCACTGACCAATATCACCACCGTCGGCGATTTCCGCCGGCGCGACATGGCTTACGGCGGGCAGGGCGCGCCGCTGGTGCCGGCGTTTCATCAGGCGCTGCTGGGGCATCCCGTCGAGCGGCGTATGGTGCTGAACATCGGCGGCATCGCCAACCTCTCTCTGCTGTTGCCCGGTGCGCCGGTGCGCGGTTTTGACACCGGGCCAGGCAACATGCTGATGGACGCCTGGATCTGGCGCCACCGCGCGCAACCTTACGATCAGAACGGCGGCTGGGCTATGCAGGGGCGCGTCTGTTTGCCGCTGTTGCAGCAGATGCTGGCGGACCCTTACTTCGCGCTGCCTGCGCCGAAAAGCACCGGCCGCGAGTATTTCAACATCGCCTGGCTGGAGCGTCAGCTGGCCGGATTACCGGCGATTGCGCCGGTCGACGTGCAGGCCACGCTGACGGAGCTGACCGCCGTCAGCATCAGCGAACAGGTGTTGCTGGCCGGCGGGTGCGAGCGTTTGCTGGTGTGCGGCGGCGGGGCGCGCAACACGCTGCTGATGGCGCGTCTGTCTGCGCTGCTGCCGGGGACGGAAGTTGGGCTGACCGACGATTTCGGCGTCAGCGGCGACGATATGGAGGCCTTGGCCTTTGCCTGGCTGGCGTTTCGCACGCTGTCCGGCCAGGCCGGCAACCTGCCTTCGGTGACCGGCGCCAGCCGTGAAACGGTGCTGGGTGGGATTTATCCGGTTTTGCCATTCGGGGGGCGCTAGCTCTGTTAGGATAGCCTGTGAAGGATTTTTCTAAGGAGCAACAGCATGAAAAAAGTCATTTTCGTCGCCGGCGCGCTGGCGCTGTCCGGCTGCAGCTACATCCTGCCGCAGAGCAGCCAGACGATGCACTACCAGTGCGGCACCACGCCGTTGACGGTGGCGCTCGACGGCAAGGCGAGCGAAGTCAGCCTGCTGATGGATGGCGAACAGCTGCATCTCAAGCAGGTGCTGGCGTTGACCGGCGCTAAATACAGCGACGGCAAATACACTTTTTGGTCGAAAGACCGCAATGCCTATCTTGAGCGCAACGGCAAGGTAGTCATGAGCGACTGCGTGTTGACGGAGTGACGGTCAGCGGTGGCGTCGGAGCGATTGAGTTCCTGGCGCCGCAGGCGCAGAATGTAACGACGGATTTTTCAGTTGGTCGATAACCCAGATGATTGAAAAGAATGAGTTTGATGTTGCGGACCTGCGCCGTGAATATACCCGAGGCGGCCTGCGCCGCAACGATCTGACCGCCAATCCGCTCGAGCTGTTCGAGCGTTGGCTGAAACAGGCCTGCGACGCGCGCCTGGCCGATCCGACCGCCATGTGCGTCGCCACCGTCGACGAACGCGGCCAGCCGTATCAGCGCATCGTGCTGCTCAAGCATTTCGATGAGCAGGGGTTGGTGTTCTACACCAACCTCGGCAGCCGCAAGGCGCAGCAGCTGGCGCAAAACCCGCATATCAGCCTGCTGTTCCCCTGGCACATGCTCGATCGTCAGGTGATTTTCCTCGGTCAGGCGGAGCGCCTGTCGACCCTCGAAGTGCTGAAGTATTTCCATAGCCGGCCGAAGGACAGCCAAATCGGCGCCTGGGTGTCGCAGCAGTCGTCACGCATTTCCGCGCGCGGCGTGCTGGAAAGCAAATTCCTCGAGCTGAAGCAGAAGTTCCAGCAGGGCGAGGTGCCGTTGCCGAGTTTCTGGGGCGGATTCCGCGTGAAATTTGACTCCGTCGAGTTCTGGCAGGGCGGCGCCCACCGCCTGCATGACCGTTTCCTGTATCAGCGGGACGGGAATGACTGGAAAATTGACCGACTGGCACCTTGAAGACGTAAAATCCCCCTCTAAGCGCTGGTGCTGACGCCGCCGGCGCTTTATTCTATGCGCTACCCTGAATTTTTATTTCGCCACTGGGCGAAAGGCCGTGTACCGGCAAAGGTGCATTCGTTTATACATGGAGTCATTGATGGCAAGCAGCAACTTGATTAAACAACTGCAAGAGCGGGGCCTCGTTGCCCAGGTTACGGATGAGGAAGCGTTAGCGGAGCGACTGGCGCAAGGGCCAATTGCACTGTATTGCGGTTTCGATCCGACCGCTGACAGCTTGCATTTGGGCCATCTGGTTCCTCTGTTGTGCCTGAAGCGCTTCCAGCTGGCCGGCCACAAACCGGTAGCGCTGGTGGGCGGCGCCACTGGCCTCATCGGCGATCCGAGCTTCAAAGCGGCGGAGCGCAAGCTGAACACCACCGATACGGTGAACGAGTGGGTTGAGAAGATCCGCAAACAGGTTTCCCCGTTCCTCGATTTCGACTGCGGCAGCAACAGCGCTATCGCGGCCAACAACTACGATTGGTTCGGCGGCATGAACGTGCTGACCTTCCTGCGTGATATCGGCAAGCACTTCTCCGTCAACCAGATGATCAACAAGGAAGCGGTCAAGCAGCGCCTGAATCGCGACGACTCCGGCATCTCCTTCACCGAGTTCTCCTACAACCTGCTGCAGGGCTTCGATTTCTCCGAGCTGTACAACCGCCACCAGGTGGAGCTGCAGATCGGCGGTTCCGATCAGTGGGGCAACATCACCTCGGGCATCGATCTGACGCGTCGTCAGCATCAGAAGCAGGTGTTCGGCCTGACCGTGCCATTGATCACCAAGGCAGACGGCACCAAGTTCGGTAAAACCGAAGGCGGCGCGGTCTGGCTGGCGCCGGAAAAAACCAGCCCGTACAAGTTCTACCAGTTCTGGATCAACACCGCCGATGCCGACGTTTACCGCTTCCTGAAGTTCTTCACCTTCATGAGCCTGGAAGAGATCAACGCGCTGGAAGAAGAAGACAAGAACAGCGGCAAGGCGCCGCGCGCCCAGTACGTGCTGGCGGAAGAAGTGACCGGCATGGTGCACGGTGCGGAAGGCCTGGCGGCTGCCAAGCGCATCACCCAGAGCCTGTTCTCCGGCGCGCTGCATGACATGACCGAAGCGGACTTCGCCCAGCTGGCGCAGGACGGCATGCCGACCATCAAACTTGAGCGCGACGCCGATCTGCAGCAGGCGCTGGTGAATGCTGAACTGGTGCCGTCACGTGGCCAGGCGCGCACCATGATCGGTTCCAACGCGGTGACCATCAACGGCGAGAAACAGTCGGATGCCGAATACCGCTTCAGCGATGCGGACCGTCTGTTTGGCCGTTACACGCTGCTGCGCCGCGGCAAGAAACACTACTGCCTGGTGGACTGGCAGTAAGCGTATAATGATGGTAAGGGGCCCAGGCGGCCCCTTTCTTTTTGGGCAGCCGCCAGGCTGGCTGCCGCATTCCCAACGAGTTCTGTCGATGAAAAACATTCTTTCTATCCAGTCGCACGTGGTGTTTGGTCACGCCGGCAACAGTGCGGCGGAGTTTCCGATGCGCCGCATGGGCGTCAACGTCTGGCCGCTGAACACGGTGCAGTTCTCCAACCATACGCAATACGGTCAGTGGACCGGCTGCGTCATGCCGGCCAGCCACCTGAGCGAGATCGCGCAGGGCATCGCCAATATCGATCAGCTGAAACGCTGTGATGCGGTGCTGAGCGGTTATATCGGTTCGCCGGAGCAGGGTGACCATATTCTGGCGATCGTGCGTCAGGTTAAGCAGGCGAATCCGAACGCCTGGTATTTCTGCGATCCGGTGATGGGACATCCTGAAAAGGGCTGCATCGTGGCGCCGGGGGTGGCCGAGTTTCACTGCCGTCAGGCGTTGCCGTGCAGCGACATGGTGGCGCCGAACCTGCTGGAGCTGGAAATGCTGAGCCAGATGGCCGTCGCCAACGTGGACGACGCGGTGCAGGCCGCTCGATCGCTGATCGCCAAGGGGCCGCGATTGGTGCTGGTCAAGCACCTGGCCCGTGCCGGCTATCACACCGACTGTTTCGAAATGCTGCTGGTGACGGCGGACGAAGCCTGGCACATCAGCCGGCCGCTGGTGGACTTCGGGGCGCGTCAGCCGGTCGGCGTCGGCGATTTGACCAGTGGTCTGCTGCTGGTGGATCTGCTGAAGGGCGAGGCGCTGGATAAAGCGCTGGAGCACGTGACCGCCGCCGTGTATGAGGTGATGCTGACCACGCAGGCGATGGGCGAGTATGAATTGCAGGTGGTGGCGGCACAGGATCGGATCGTGCAGCCGCGCAGCGAGTTCAGTGCGGTAAAACTGTAAGCGGCATCGGGCCCCGGCGAGAGCCGCCGGGGCTGAACCTTACTTCAATCCTTCGGCGTTCAGCGCCGCATCTACCGCCGGGCGCGCCGCAACGCGATCGAACCAGGCCGCCAGATGGGCGTGCTTGCGCACATCGAACTGCAGGGCGAATGCCCAGCGCAGCACGGTGAACAGGTAGGCGTCGGCCACGCTGAAACGGCTTCCCAACAGGAAGTGCTGCTTCGCCAGCACCGAATCCAGATAGCTGAACTGCTGCTCCAGCCTGGCGCGCGCGATGGTTTTATATTCCTCGGGCGTCTTCGGGTTGAACAGCGGGCTGAACCCTTTGTGCAGCTCGGTGGCGATGTAGTTCAGCCATTCGATCGCGTGGTAGCGCGACAGGGTGCCCGCCGCCGGGATCAGGTTGCGGTCCGGCACGCGGTCCGCCAGGTATTGCACGATCGCCACGCCTTCAGTCAGCAGGCTGCCGTCATCCAGCAGCAGCGCCGGTACCTGTCCCTTGGGGTTGATGGCGAGGTAATCGGCGCCGCTCTCGGTTTTCTTCTGCGCCAGATCGACCTTCTCCGCCGTAAAATCCAGCCCTGCCTCACGCAATACGATATGCGGGGACAGCGAACAGGCGCCGGCTTTATAGAACAGTTTCATCGGAAGCTCCTTGTTGATGACGAATGACGGGCATGCTTAACCTCTCATCGTAGTCCCATAGCGCCAAAATTACAGCGGCTTAGCTAACAAATTTAACCGACTATCGCCTCGGCGGGCTGCAGCTGCGCCAGCGTCGCGGCGATCTGCTGCTGCAGCGCCTGCGGCGCCACCTGCATCGGCGAGCGCAGTTCGTTAGCGATCAGCCCCTGTTGGGCCAGCACGGTCTTGACCGGCGCCGGATTCGGGAAGCTGAACATCTGGTGGATCATCGGCAACAGCTCATAGAAGTTGCTGCGCGCCGCGGCCAGATCGCCGGCGGCGACTTGCTGCACCAGCTGGACGAAACGTTCCGGGTGAACATGCGCGGCGGCGGAGATGGCGCCGGTGCCGCCGAGGCACAGCGTGGTGAGGATCAGATTGTCTTCCCCGGTCATCACATCGATTTCGCCGTCGGCGATCAGCGCCATGGTGGCGTCAGGGTTGCCGCCGCAATCCTTGATGGCGGTGATGCGCGGGTGACGTGCGAGCCGGCGCAGCGTGGCCAGCTCCATGGCGATGCCGGTGCGCTGCGGAATGTTGTACAGGATCACCGGCACGGTGGAGGCGTCGGCCAACTGGGTGAAATAGTCTATCAGGCCGCATTGCGAAGGGCGGATGTAGTAAGGCGCCGGGATCAGCACGCCGGCGATGTCGCGCAGTTGAATGGCTTGCTGCATCTGCAGCGTGGCGGCCATGTTATTGCCGGAAAGGCCCATCACCACCTGATGGGCGGGCGCCACCTCCAGCACGGCGTCGAGCACCGCCAGCTGTTCTTCCTTGCTCAGCGCGGCGGCTTCACCGGTAGAGCCGCAGACCACCAGGCCGTCGATGCCGGCGTCGAGCAGGTGCCGCGCCAGGCGTTTAACCGCCGGCAGATCGACGGCATCTTGATTGAAAGGGGTAACCATCGCTACCCAAATACCCGAAAATGAGGCCATAAAATATTCCTTCTGTGTGACCGACAGAGAAGCCAGATGAGAAAATTGAAGGCGGGGCATTGCAGGCCATCCAGTCAGCTCATCTGACGGGACAGCTCGCCCCGGTCAAATGAGCGTCTGTTTCTTCGATGTAACCGCCGCCAAACCGCCAACGGGCAACGCCGGGAGAATCGGTGTATTAACGTTGCGCGGATAGGCCATGGCAGTCTCGTGAAAAGAGGATGTGGGGTGATAATGAATATTCTTCATCAGGCTGTCAATTTACAACAGATTGATAACATTGTTATTCATGATGGGTGAGGGCAGATGAGTTTGGCTAATAAACGACAATCCCCGCGGCGGCGGGGATTGTTTGGCTGATTCAGCGCGGCGGGCGGGTACCGATGGTGGCGGACCAACTGAAGGTGTCGCCGCTTGGCCGGTAGCGGTTGGCTTTGCGTTCCGCGCGCTCTGCCTTGGCGAGCTTCGCTCTGGCGGCCATGATGCGCGCCACCACTTCATCTTTGACCTTGTGCTGTTCGGCGTTGGTCAGCGGCCGGCCGTGGCTTTTACGCGCTTTGTCCAGCTCGGTTTTGACTTCCCGTTGCTCGCTTTCCGTCATCTCTTTCAACGTCAACTTTTTCATCTTTGCCGCCCATTCGGTGAAGTTGGCTTTCAGTTTAACGGTGTTATGTGACCGAAAATGTTATGGGCATAACGAAAATGCCCCGTAAGCCCAGGTTACACCTCTTCCAGCAGATCGTCGACAAAGCGCCGCATCCGTTCGGTTCGCTGCTCGGCCATCTGTCGCCCGGCGGCGGTCTGGAAGCCGTCTTGCAGCTTGAAGAGCTTGGTTTCGAAGTGATCCAGGCTGAAACGCTTGTCATCGTATTGACGATGTTCGGCCCGCGGGTCCGCAGCGTCATACAGCGCGCTGCGCATGCGGCCGCCGATATAGAAGCAGCGGGCTACGCCAATCAGGCCAATGGCGTCGAGACGATCGGCGTCCTGCAGGATCTTCGCTTCCAGCGTTTGCGGAGGGATGCCGGCGGAAAAACTGTGCGCTTCGATAGCGTGGGCCACCGCCGCGATGTCCGCCGGCGCCCATTCGAGCCGGGTCAGCGTCAGCGTGGCTTGCTGCGCCGCCATGCGCGAAGCCAGGTGACGCTGCGGCGAATTCTTTTCCACCGCCACGGCGTCATGCAGCAGCACCGCCGCGCAGAGAATGCGCCGGTCGCCGCCTTCCAGCTTGCTGATGCGGCGGCAGTTCTTCCAGACTCGGTGCAGGTGCGCCACATCGTGCGAGCCATCGTCCGATTCGAGGGTGAGCGGCAGCAGCGTTTGCGCCAGCGTCTGGTAGGGGGAAAACGGTTGTAACAGCTCTTGCGTCAGCGAGGGTAAAGACACGTTCAGCTCCTGTTGGGGGAAATCGGGCAATCAGCATAGTCGCGTCGGAGGTCGAGGGAATGACAGAAGACGACTATTGTTTACTAAAGTGCAACCTACTATTGTCACAACTGCGGTTTTTGCAGCGAAACAAGCAACCTAGAATAGCCGCATTCCGCCGTCTCCGCCTGGTGAGAGCCTGTGTCCGCGGAGATGGTCGGAATATCCTTATCAGCCATGGGAGAAGAGACATGCCAACCCCTCTTGAGATAGTGCGCGCGACTTACGAAGGCAGTTCCGAAGAAAACGGCCGTAATCTGCTGGCGGCGCTGGCCCCCGATGCCGAGTGGACCGAAGCCGCCGGTTTCCCTTACGCCGGTACCTATATCGGCCCGGAGAATATCATCAAGAACGTGCATCAGCGTTTGGGCAGCGAATGGCAAGGTTACCGCGCCGATGTCGATCGCTTTTACGACGCCGGCGACAACGTGATTGCTCAGGGTTTTTATCACGGCACTTACCGGGCCACCGGCAAAGCCTTCAGCGCCTCCTTTGCGCATATTTATACGGTGCGCGCCGGCAAGATCGTGAAGTTCGTGCAGATTGTCGACAGCGCTAAAGTGCTGGAAGCGATGCAGCCTTAATCGCCGCTGTGCTTGCCGAATTTGCGGTCAAACTCGCGCCGGTAACCCCGAGCCTTGTTGCGATCGCGGATCCACAAATAGCCGCACACCAGCGCAACCGCTCCCGAGAAGGTGACGTTGCGCATATCCCGGTCATACCAAAACACCAACAGCGCATCCAGCGCAGCAATCAGCGCGATCCATTTGTACATATGGGATTGGCGCCGCGTGGCGGCGTTGAGTCGTTTTAACTGTCTGGCTTCGTCCAACACCGGTTTTTGCTGCATAGCGTTTCGTTATCATCAGGCTGTTCACGCTAAATTAGCAGAATCCTCCCAACTGCCGCAAAGATTAACGCACGCCGTCAGGCGGTTTTCAGCGTACCCCGGAGTACGCGGAAAATTTATGCGCGGACGCTGGTATTGTTTATCGGGTGTGATAGGTTATTTATTCGATATTTTCGTGTTTTTATTCAATTAGCGCTGTATCATCAAGCCGTAGCACTGGGCGGTTAACGTGATGGGTTCGACGCATGCGGCGGTTAACTTCGGCAGGAGAACATGATGAACGATAAGACGGCACGCCCGGAGGATGTGGTTCAACAACAGCTTGACGCCTATAACGCCCGCGATATCGAGGCCTTTATGGCCTGTTGGGCGGATGACGCGCAGTATTACGAACACCCCGACACGCTGCTGGCCAGCGGCAAGGCGGCGATCCGCGAACGGCATCTGGCGCGCTTTCGCGAGCCGAGCCTGTACGGCGAACGGATAAAACGCATGGCGGTGGGGAATATGGTGGTCGATCAGGAGGTGGTGACGCGTAACTTCCCGCAGGGGCGCGGCAAAATGGATGTCATCGCCATTTACGAAGTGGAACAGGGGCGGATCGCCAAAGCCTGGTTCAAGATCGGCCCCTGCGTGCCGGACGAAGGCGCGCTCTAGCCGCAATGCCGCTCACTTAAGCCTGAGTGGCATTTTGCTTATCCAGCCTCTGGGCGTTCTGTGCAGGGGAATTGCCGTCAATGTTCCGCATTTCTTTGTGGCCAACATGAACGGCAATTGTAGGGGCCGATGGCGCGGCCCCTACACCCGCGCCTTTGCTTAACACCGCCTGTCCGCTGCGCGGATACCCTCGCCGTGTCTGCATTGTCGGGCGGGTCGGCTGCGACAAACGTCCCTGTTAGTCTCGCCTCAACCGGCCTTCCCTGGCCGGTTGCCCCTGACAACGCCGCCTTGCTCGGCAGCCGGTGATGCGCGCTAAAGGTCAACACCCGAGCTGGCAGCTACTGGGCAACCTGTCCCTTATGAGGTTATGACAGAGAAGAGAAATCGGAGATGAGCACGGTATTGGACGCCCTTGAAGACGCCGAACGCAGGCATAGCGCATTAGGAGAAACCGCCATGGACGGCGGTTTCAGGTGAGACAGGCAGGGACGCCTGTCGCAACCGGCCTCAATGTGCTATGGCGGAGAGAGGACAAATCTGCCTGGAGCAGATTTGAACGCTGCTTGCAGCGGCCCCGAAGGGGCGAGGCCCAGGGATGGGCTGAGTAACGTTGGCAAAGCCAACCGTCTGATAGGGCAAAGGCGCGGGTTGCCAGGGGCCGCGCCTTCGGCCCCTGGCTCGGTCGAGGTGCGTGAGCCACATGGGGCATCTCACTTTTATCGACCGAAAATGTCACGAACGCCTGCAGAAAAACGCTTAACTGAATCAGCATTGTGCTCTAGCCGCGCCTAATTGCAACGCCATCACCGCCTCTATCTCTACGCACACTGCGGGTGAGAACAACGCGCTGACCGCCATCAAAGAACAGGCCGGCAGCGCGCCGTCGAAATAGTCAAATAGCACCGGGCGCACGCTCGCCAGATCGGCGATGTCGGTCAGGAACACGCTGATTTTAATCAATGCCTTGAGATTGACGCCTTCGCTGACGGCGATGGTCGCCAACTGCTCAAGGATCTCTTGCGTTTGCTGCGGCGCGCTCAAGCCCTGCGCGTCGGTGGCGAAGGCCGTCAAGCCAGATACGTACAGGCGATCGCCGTGGCGCACGGCGTGCACATAAGGGCCACCCGGCGTAGGCAATTGCGGATAATTAATGCGTTTTAATGATGTCATGGTCAAACCCCGCGCAAGACCGGTTAATAAAATCGACAAACTTGGTTAGGATACTGGAGAAAACGCGGCAAAGCGCCGCACGCCGATGATATCTGAGAGAATCATCCCCCTTTATGTTATACGCCGTCTCTCACGCGAATGTGACAGTGCGGCGCAGATCGGCAACAAGGATGCAGAGACGATGAACCCGCTTTTTACGCCTTACCTGCAGCGCTGGCGGCTGGAGCAGGACGGCAAAGCCTTCGAAACCCACAGCAGTCTATTGATGCCGGTGCGTTACCGGGGCGCGGCGGCCATGCTGAAGATCGCCCGCGAGCAGGAGGAGCGCTTCGGTGGTCAGCTGATGTGCTGGTGGCGTGGAGAAGGTGCCGCGCAGGTGCTGGCGTGGCACGACGACGGCATTTTGCTGGAGCGCGCGCAGGGCGAAGGGTCGTTGGCGCAGCTGGTGCGTGACGGCGACGATGAACAAGCCACGCAGATCCTGTGCCGGGCGATCGCCGCCTTGCATGCGCCGCGGGCGGCGCCGTTGCCTGAGCTTATCCCGTTGCAGGAGTGGTTCAGCTCGCTGTGGCCTGCGGCCCAGGCGCACGGCGGCATGCTGCGTCTCAGCGCCACGGCGGCGGCGGAGCTGTTGAGCAGCCCGCGAGAAGAAAGCGTGTTGCACGGGGATATCCACCATGACAATGTGCTGGACTTTGGTGCACGCGGTTGGCTGGCGATCGATCCCAAGCGTTTGTACGGTGAACGGGGCTTCGATTACGCCAACATCTTCTGCAATCCCAACTACGGCGTCGCCACCGATCCGGCCATTTTCCATCGCCGCGTGGAACAGGTGTGCCGGTTGGCCGGGCTGGATCGCCGGCGTCTGCTGCAATGGATCCTGGCCTGGTCGGGGCTTTCCGCCGCCTGGTTCATGGAAGACGGGCAGGCGGCGGACATCGATTTTCGCGTCGCGGAACTGGCGGCGCGCGCGCTGGATCTCACGTTGCCGGGCGGCGATTCAGGGTTCATCCTGCCAGTAATCGAGCGAGGCTGAAGGGCGCTGCAGATAACGCACCTGCTCGCCGTCATTGCCGCGCGCCATCGCCTGGTATTTACCTGAGTCCGGATACATCACCACTTCCGGCTGTTCGCGCGTGCTGACGGACAGATACTTCAGCGGCGCATCGGAGGTGTTGATGATCTGGTGCGGGTATTCCGGGCCAGGCGGAATGAAAATGACATCCC
Organism: Serratia ureilytica; assembly: GCF_017309605.1. Classification (NCBI taxonomy): domain Bacteria; kingdom Pseudomonadati; phylum Pseudomonadota; class Gammaproteobacteria; order Enterobacterales; family Yersiniaceae; genus Serratia; species Serratia ureilytica. The sequence continues at coordinate 2,741,497 of NZ_CP071320.1, read as the reverse complement.
CACTGACGATCGGCAGCATTTCTCCGGCTACCCGCAGCGTTCCGCTGCCTTCCAGAATGATGAACATTTCCTCCTGAGCGTAGTGAAAATGATAGGGGCAGGAACGCATGCCTGGCGCCACACAATCGAAGGAGGCGCCCAGCTTGTCGGCGGCGGTGCCGGTGCCGAGACGAGCGCCGACGCTGTCATACAGCGGCGGCCGCCGGTCATGCTTCATCTCTACCTGTTCGACATTGCGTATCAAGCGCTGGGCTAACAGCGCGGCTTTCTCGGTCATAAGCTTCCTTGGTGACGGCGTCACTTATTATGTGAATTGACATTCAGACGACAGAGAAAGTGAAGGCGCCACGGCGCCGCTTGTCAATGTAGACCGCCCCTTACGTCACGGTGTTTCGCCGCGGCAGCGACAGCAGCAGATGCGCGATGGCGCCGCCGACAATGCCCCAGAATGCCGAACCGATGCCGAGCAACGTGACGCCGGAGGCGGTGATGAGGAAGGCGATCAGCGCCGCGTCGCGCTGTTTTTCATCATGCAGCGCGCGTTGCAGGCTGCCGCCGATGGTGCCGAGCAGCGCCAGCCCGGCGATGGTGTGGATCAAGGCGACCGGCAACGCGCTGAACAGCAGGCCGATGGCGCCGCCGAACAACCCGGCCAACAAATAGAAGCCGCCGGCGGCCACCGCGCCCATATAGCGCCGCTGTGGATCGGGATGCACGTCCGGCCCCATGCAAATGGCGGCGGTAATGGCGGCGATGCACACCGAGAAACCGCCGAATGGCGCCAGCAGCAGCGCGGTCAGCGCCGTCCAGGCGATCAGCGGTGAGGTGGGAACACGGTAGCCCGCCGCCTGCAGCGTAGCGATCCCGGGGGCATTCTGTGAAGCCATGGTGACCACGAAGAAGGGCACGCCGATGCCGAGCAGCGTCGGCCAGCTGAAATGCGGCGCGATAAATTCCGGCACGGCGACCGCCGGCGCCTGTTGCGCCAGATGGATATCGCCCTGTAGCGCGGCGATCGCCAGCCCAATCGCCAGCGTCAGTACGATGGCATAACGCGGCAGGTAACGGCGGCTGAGCAGATAGGCCAGCCCCATACCGGCGCTGAGGAGGAAATTGAGCTGCAGTGAAGCGAAGGCGTCCAGCCCGAAACGCAGCAGGATCCCCGCCAACATCGCGGCAGAAATCGCCTGCGGAATATAATCCATCAGGCGGGCGAACAGCCCGGTGACGCCGCAGAGCAGGATCAGGCCCGACGCGAAGATGAACACCCCGATCGCCTCATTGATCGGCGTGCCGGGCAGGCTGGTGACCAGCAGCGCCGCTCCTGGCGTCGACCACGCGGTGAGGATCGGGGTGCGATAGTACAGCGAAAGCCCCAGCGAGGTGACGCCCATCGCGATCCCAAGCGTGCTCAGCCAGCCGCCGATCTGCGCCGGCGTGGCGCCTGCGGCGGCGGCGGCCTGGAAAATGATGGCGGCAGAGCTGGTGTAGCCGACCAGAACGGCGACAAAGCCGGCCATGACGGCGGGCAGGGTCAGATGGCGCAAGGAGAGGGCTGGGCGCATGAGGAGCTCCAATCGGTGAGTGTGCGTTATAACGCACGGTAAGAAATCAGCATAGCACCGTGCGCTATAGCGCACAAGCGGGTATAATCGAGCGCGATACGCAGAGGAGAACAGGATGCAGGAACTTGCCGGCCATTTGGCGCACACCCTTCGCACGTTGCGCGCGCAGCGCGGCTGGAGCCTGACGCAGGCGGCGGAATACACCGGCGTCAGCAAAGCGATGCTTGGGCAGATTGAGCGCGGCGAATCCAGCCCGACGGTGGCGACGCTGTGGAAGATCGCCACCGGTTTCAACGTGGCGTTCTCCGCCTTTCTTGAGGCGTCGCCCGCGCAGCAGCAGGCGACGCTGCACCGCTACGGCGAACTGCCGGTGTACGATCAGGACAACGCCGATATGCGCGTGGTGCCGCTGTTTCCCTACGATCGCCAGCTGGGTTTCGACATGTTCGTCATCGATCTCGCGCCGGGCGCGCTCAGCGAATCGTCGCCGCATGAGCCGGGCGTGATTGAGCATGTGATCGTGATCAGCGGCCGGTTGGAATTGGCGATAGACGGCGAGTGGCACAGCCTGGCAGCCGGCGAGGCGATGCGCTTTCAGGCCGATCGGCCGCATGCCTACCGCAACGCCGGTTCACACACGGTGCGCATTCACGATCTGATCCACTATCCTCAATCCTGACTCAACGCGGCGGCCGCGGGCTTTGACTCCGCGCCGCCAAACGCCTACCTTGTTGAAAATGACTCTTATTTCACAGGCTGTCGCCCATGACGGGGCGGCGTTGCAGCCGACTCAAAAGGAGCTTGATTTTGCCGGTCACCAATCGACGTCAGTTTATTAAACTCAGTGCGCAAACCGCAGGAGCCGTATTCGCGATGACTTCATTACCCAACAGTATCCGCCTGGCGATGGCGGCGGAGGGCGGCGCGGCCGCCGGCGATGAATTCCTGTGGCTGGAAGAGCTGCAGGGTAAAAAAGCGCTGCAATGGGTGCAGCAGGAAAATCAGCGCACCGTGGCACGTTTCGGCCAGGGCGAAGACTTTCAGCGCATTGAGCGCGAAGTCCTGGATATCCTCAATAAAGACACCCAGATCCCGTGGGTGAGCAAACGCGGCGAGTACTATTACAACTTCTGGCAGGATCAGGCCAACCCGCGTGGCCTGCTGCGACGCGCCACGCTGGACGAGTACCGCAAGGCCAAACCGGCCTGGGAGACGGTGCTGGATATCGATGCGCTGGGCAAGGCGGAGGGCAAAGATTGGGTCTATCAGGGCTCGCAGCCGCTGGCGCCGGAATACCGCTATTGCCTGATGCAGCTGTCGCCGGACGGCGGTGACGCCACCGAAATCCGCGAATTCGATCTGGTGGCCAAACGCTTCGTCAAAGAGGGTTTCAACGTGCCGGTGGCGAAAAGCCGGGTTTCCTGGGTCGATCGGGACACGCTGTTCATCGCCACCGATTTCGGCCCCGGCTCGATGACCCAGTCCGGCTACGCGCGCATCGCCAAACGCTGGCGGCGCGGCACGCCGCTGAGCGCCGCCGAAACGCTGTACGAAGCGCAGCCCGAGGACATGGCGGTCTTCGCCTATCACGACCGCACGCCGGGCTTTGAGCGCGATTTCGTCGGCCGCAGCCTGGACTTCTACCGCCGCGACTATTTCTTGCTGACTCAGGACGGCCGGCAGAAAAAAATCGACATCCCCGCCGACGCCGAGCTGGATACGCATCGGGAATGGCTGCTGATCAAGCCGAGCAGCGATTGGGACGTGGGCGGCAAGCGCTATCCGTCCGGCTCGCTGTTGGCGGCCAATTTCGACGACTATCTGGCGGGCAAGCGCGAGCTGCAGCCGCTGTTTACCCCGACGGCGGAGCAGGCGCTGAGCGGCTACAGCGGCACTCGCGATCACCTGATCCTCAGCATCATGGATAACGTGGTCAACCGACTGGAAGTGCTGACGCCGCAGGGCGGCAGCTGGCAACGTCGCCCGCTGGGCAACCCCGGCGCCATCAGCACCCTTTCCGCCGGCGGCATCGACGACGAGAGCAACGCCTATTTCCTGACGGTCAGCGGGTTCCTGCAGCCGACCTCGCTGTATATGGGCAACCTCGACGGCGGGGAAGCGACGCTGCTGAAACAGGCGCCGCAGGACTTTGACGCCGCCGGCTATCAGGTCAGCCAGCATTACGCGCGCTCCAAGGACGGCACCCGCGTGCCGTATTTCCAGATCGCCGCCAAAGATCTCAAGCTGGACGGCAGCACGCCGACGCTGCTGTACGGCTACGGCGGGTTTGAAGTGCCGCTGCTGCCGGGCTATCTGGGCGGCAAAGCGCCGGCCTGGCTGGAGCGCGGCGGGGTATACGTGGTGGCCAACATTCGGGGCGGCGGTGAATATGGTCCGGCCTGGCATCAGGCGGCGCTCAAGCAGAATCGTCATCGTGCCTATGAAGATTTCGCCGCCGTGGCCGAAGACCTGTTCGCGCGCAAGGTGACTTCCGCGCCGCATCTCGGCGCGCGCGGCGGCAGCAACGGCGGTCTGCTGGTAGGCAATATGCTGACGCTGTATCCGCAGCTGTTCGGCTGCATCGTCTGCGAAGTGCCGCTGTTGGACATGCAGCGCTATACCCAACTCTCCGCCGGCGCGTCGTGGATCGCGGAATACGGCGATCCGAGCAAGCCGGAGCAGTGGGCCTATATCAAAACCTTCTCGCCGTACCACAATATTCAGGCGAAAACGGCCTATCCGCCGGTGCTGTTCTATACCGCCACCAGCGACGATCGGGTCAACCCGGCCCACGCGCGCAAAATGGCGGCGCGCATGCAGGCGATGGGGTATCAGCAGGCTTACTTCTACGAAAATACCGAGGGTGGGCACAGCGCCGCCGCCGACAAGCAACAGGCGGCGTTCCACAGCGCGCTGGTGAGCGAATTCATGTGGGCTAACCTGAGCGGCAAGCGCAAGCCAGCGTAAACACGTTTCTTGCGGGCATAAAAAAACGCCGGGGGTTAACCCCGGCGTTTCTATTTACGCTCAATCCGCAGGCGATCAGTGAGCCGCCGTGGCTTCCTGCGCTTTCTGATTCAGGTCTTCGCTGGTGTCCAGCGTCATGCGGTACAGTTTCGGCGCGGTCAGCATCATCAGGATGGCGATGACGGCGGTGGCGATGCCGATTTGCATAAACACATGGCTGTAGATGGCCAGCGAAGCGTGCGCGTCGTTGATGTCGCTGGGGACGGCGGTCAGACCGGCGACTTTACCGGCGATCAGTGCCGCGGCGGCGGTGGTCAGGAACCAGGAACCCATGATGAAGCCCATCAGACGCTGCGGCACCAGCTGCGCCACCATCGCCAGACCCAGACCGGAAATCATCAGCTCGCCGATGCTCTGCAGCGCGTAGCTCAGGATCAGCCAGTTGACCGACACGATGCCCTGTTCGTTGGCGAAGCTGGCGCCCCATGGCAGCACCAGGAAGGCGCAGGAACACAGGATCATGCCGAAAGCGAACTTGTGCGGCATCGGCAGGCGATCGCCCATCTTGTTATACAACGCGGCCAGAATCGGGCTGGCGAGCATGATCCAGAACGGGTTCAGCGCCTGGTACTGCTCCGGCTCGAAGGCGACGCCGAAGATGCTGTGCTCCACGTTGTGGATGGCGAAGAAGTTCAGCGACGTCGGCATCTGGCTGTACAGCACGAAGAATACCACCGCTTCCAGCATCAGCAGGAAGGCGACGATCATTTTGCGGCGTGCGGCGCCATGCAGGGCGAAGGCTTCCTTGGCGAACACGATCACGATCCCGGCGGAGATGAAGGCCAGCGCCCAGCGCGCGATCACCTGGTTGTGCAGCAGCCAGCTGGACACGGCGACCAGCGCCACGATGCCGACCAGCACCATCAGCAGTTTCGGCAGATGCAGCGGCTTGAAGTCAGGCCTGGAGCCGTTTTTCTTCACCCACTTGTGGCACATCATAAAGTTGACCAGGGTGATCAGCATGCCGACCACGCTCAGGGAGAACGCCACGCTCCAGCCGTACTTCGCCGCCAGCCACGGGGTAGCCAGCATGGAGAAGAAGGAACCGATGTTCACCGACATGTAGTACATGGTGAAGGCGCCGTCGATACGCGGGTCGTCTTTCTCATAGCAGGTGGAGAGCAGGGAGGACGGGTTGGCCTTGAACAGGCCGCTGCCCACGGCGATGGTCGCCATGCCCAGATAGACCCAGAAGATGTCGTGGCCGGAGTAGGCCACCATGGCGTAACCGGCGGCCAGCACCAGCGCGCCGAGCACGATCACGCGTTTGGCGCCCAGCACCTTGTCGCCCAGCCAGCCGCCAATGGCGACGAAGCCGTATACCAGGGCGCTGAAAGAAGAGAACAGGGTGATGGAGTCGGCTTCGCTCAGACCGAGCATCTTGACCAGATAAACCGCCATGATGCCTTGCAGGCCGTAATAGCCGAAGCGCTCCCACAGTTCGATCGAGAAGATCAGATAGAATGCTTTCGGTTGTTTGAACGCGTTAAGGCTCACGCTCTCCTGGTGTTGGTTGTTTGCTGTTGACACTGGTACCTCTGTTTTTTCGCAGCCCGTCTTTAGGGGACGGGAAAGTACAAAAGTTGATGCGGAACGGCATCCTTTTGCGTTGTTATAGGATGGGGACGGCGGTTAATGTTCACTATCTTTGTCAACGTGGCAAGCTGTTTGTCATATTCGGTTACATTTAACGCCGGCAGGATTATGCCACGATGTTGCAAATGTTATGCAGTATTAACTTTCGGCTTTTGGTGGTTTATCGATTTTTTGTTTTGACTAAAAGCTATACGAATTTTAAACAGGGATATATTCTGCTGAATTGCTATTTTTTAGCGCATCAGTGTACGTGAGGTTATTAATCCGTTGGAATGTTGTGTATATGGCGCGATTTGTAAAATTATAGAAATTTAGGAAAACGGGGCTGGCATTTGTGAACGCCTTGTGATCCTGAAAGCGTGACGTTCACCGCAATTTTCGACTAATTTTTTGCTTGAAAATAACGCAGCGATGGGTTTCTTACTGAAAACCGTGATAACGCCGGGGTTACTGCTGCGCGATATCACATTTTTGATAAAAAAGCGGCGTTGGCGAGGGAAGAGGACGCGGCGGGTGCGGTTTGCCGCACCCAACTGACTCAGGATTCCGGATAAACCTTTTCTTTATATTCGCACAGGTCTTCGATGATGCAGGAGCCGCAGCGCGGTTTGCGCGCGATGCAGGTGTAGCGTCCGTGCAGGATCAACCAGTGATGGCAATCGACCTTGAATTCGGCGGGCACCACCTTCAACAGTTTCTCCTCCACCTGATCGACGTTCTTGCCCGGCGCAAAGTGGGTGCGGTTGCACACCCGGAAGATATGGGTGTCCACGGCGATGGTCGCCCAGCCGAAGGCGGTGTTGAGCACCACGTTGGCGGTTTTGCGGCCAACGCCCGGCAGTGCCTCCAGCGCGGCGCGATCTTCCGGCACTTCGCCGCCGTGCAGCTCCAGCAGCATGCGGCAGGTCTTGATCACGTTTTCGGCCTTGCTGTTGAACAGACCGATGGTCTTGATGTACTCCTTGACGCCATCAACCCCCAGCGCCAGCATGGCGGCGGGGGTGTTGGCGACCGGATAGAGTTTGGCGGTCGCCTTGTTAACGCTCACGTCGGTGGCCTGCGCAGACAGCAATACCGCGATCAGCAGCTCAAACGGCGTGGTGTACACCAGCTCGGTGGTCGGATGCGGATTGTTGTCGCGCAGCCGGGTCAGAATTTCCAGTCGCTTCTGCTTGTTCATCAGGCCTTCTCAGCACGTCCTTGTTCCAGCAGCGGTTCCGCCGCCACGGCGCGGGCTTTGCGCGCCTTCATTCTTTCGTCGATCAGATACTTGACCGCCAACAGCAGGCCCAGGCCGATAAAGGCGCCTGGCGGCAGCATGGCCAGCAGGAACGGGCTGTCGAAGTGCACCACTTCGATGCGCAGCGATTTGGCCCAGCCGCCCAGCAGTTGATCGGCGCCGTCGAACAGCGTGCCGTTGCCCAGCAGCTCGCGCATTGAACCCAGCGTCACCATGACGCCGGTGGCGCCGAGGCCGATGGCCATGCCGTCCAGCGCCGAGAGGCCGACCGGTTTCTTGGCGGCCACCGCTTCGGCGCGGCCCACGACGATGCAGTTGGTCACGATCAACGGAATAAAAATGCCGAGCGACTGATACAGACCGAAGGCATAGGCGTTGATCAGCATCTGCACGATGCTCACCACCGCGGCGATGATCATGACGTAGATTGGAATACGCACTTCGCTTGGCACCCAGCGACGCACCGCGGAGATGGAGGCGTTGGTGAGCGTCAGCACCAGCGTGGTGGCCAGCCCCAGGCCCAGCGCGTTGGTGACGGTGGAGGTCACCGCCAGCAGCGGGCACATGCCCAGCAGCTGCACCAGGGCGGAGTTGTTCTTCCACAACCCCTGGACGATCAATTCTTTGGCTTCACTCATTCGCTGGCTCCACACGCAGGTAAGCTTTCAAGTTTAGGCGGCAGCGTTTCCATATACAACGCCGTGCGGCGCACCGCATTGACCACCGCACGCGGGGTGATGGTGGCGCCGGTGAATTGGTCGAACATGCCGCCATCTTTCTTCACCGCCCAGCGTTTGTCGTCCGGGCCTTCGATTTTCTTGCCGCTGAAGAAGGAAATCCAGTCGGAAATGCGCAGTTCGATCTTGTCGCCCAGCCCCGGGGTTTCATGGTGTTCAATCACCCGGGTGCCGAGTACCGTGCCGTTGAAATCGGCACCGACCAGCAGCTTGATGGCGCCGGAGTAACCGTCCGGCGCGGTGGTTTCCAGCGCGGCGGCGGTCGGTTGCCCGTTTTTGCGCGCCAGGTATAAACGGTGTGGCGCGCCGTCGCCCAGCGCCGGATCGCTGACCAGGAAGCATTCGTTCTGCATGACGTTGTCGTAATTTTCCGGCGGCACCACCTGATCGAGCAGGGCTTTTTGCTGCAGCGCCGCCTGATGCGCGATGGTGGTTTTCGTCAGGGCGTAGACCACGGCGGTGAGGCCGGTGGTGACCGCCGCAAACACCGCCAGCGTGGTGCCGTGCTTTCTCATGGAATTCAGCATGGCGGCTCCTTAGCGATGGCCGTACACGCGCGGCTGCGTGTAGTGGTCGATTAACGGGACGGTGATGTTGGCGAGCAGCACAGCAAAGGCCACGCCGTCAGGGTAGCCGCCATAAACGCGGATCAGCCAGACCAGCACGCCGATCAGCGCACCGTAGATTAAACGGCCCTTCGGCGTGGTGGAGGCGCTGACCGGGTCGGTGGCGATAAAGAACGCGCCCAGCATGCTGGCGCCGGAGAACAGGTGGATCAGCGGCGAAGCCTGATGCGCCGGATCGAGCCACCAGGCCAGACCGGAGCAGAAGGCGATAGCGGCCAACATGCTGAAGGGTATCTGCCAGTGGATCAGGCGGCGCGCCAGCATAAACAGGCCGCCGGCCAGAAAGCCGAGGTTGACCCACTGCCAGCCGATGCCCGCCAGCGCGCCGCCGAACAGCGGCTGCTGCAACACTTGTTCAACGCTGTGGCCGCTGCGCAAACCGGTTTTGAAGCCGTCGAGCGGTGTAGCCTGGCTGATGCCGTCAACGCCCATCTGCAATTCGTGCAGCGTCGCGCCCTGAGCGGTATGGCCGCTGAAAATGGCCAGCAGCGTGTCGTGGAACGACAGTGCGGTGGCGCGTAGCTCATCCGGCGGCAACCAGCTGGTCATCTGCACCGGGAAGGAGATCAGCAGCACCACGTAACCGACCATCGCCGGATTGAACGGGTTCTGCCCAAGGCCGCCGTACAGCTGTTTGGCGATGACGATGGCGAAGAAGGTGCCGATGACGATCATCCACCACGGGGCCAGCGGCGGCAGGCTGATGCCGAGCAGCAGCGCGGTCAGCAGGGCGGAGTTGTCCGCCAGCCGGCTGCGCACCGGCAGCTTGCGCAGCCTGAGGATCGCGCCTTCTGCGGCCAGCGCGACGATCGCCGCCAGCGCCACCTGAATCAGCACGCCATAACCGAAGAACCAAATCTGTGCTGCGATGCCGGGAATGCAGGCCAACATCACCCACAGCATAATGCGGCTGGTGCTTTGCTGGTTGTGGGTGAACGGCGAGCTGGCGATGTGTAAGCCTTTGGCGGCTGTGGGTGATACCGGCCTGAACTTCATAGAGTAACGATACCTTCTGCGCCGCGCCTGCGGCAGTTTCGATGCGCCGAATTGCGGGCGCGGCAAAAATAATAGCCGAGCATTCTACCTGATTCGATGCGAGGGTAATACGCCTTAATGATAGGGGTATTCGGCTTTTCGCACCCGTTGAGATCGGCGTGGCGCGATTTGATTTTTTTTTGGCCGGAAAATGGGCTAACGTGAGGAATTGTCTGTGGAACTTGTGCCGCCATCGCCCCTGAGAAATGGGGTAACCGTATGAATGAAATATCATTTTTGTCCAGATTTCCGCACAAAATAACAACTTTCACATAATACGTGTAGGTTACTATCGCGAACATTATTGAGTCAGTGAATCCATAATAATGACAAATGAAGACATTTTTTTTATTGAAGAGCTAATTGAGTGGGTGGAGATACATCTGGAGAAACGGCCAAACCTGGATGAAGTTGCGCGTATTTCGGGCTACTCCAAGTGGCATCTGCAGCGTAAATTCAAGCGTATTACCGGCATTCAACTCGCCACCTATATCCGCTCGCGCATCTTGACGCGCGCCGCGGTGGCGCTGCGCATCACCCGTCGCTCCATCATCGACATCTCCGATGAGCTGGGCTTCGACTCGCAGCAGACCTTTACTCGCATGTTCAAGCAGCGCTTCGGCACCACGCCCAATCGCTACCGCTCGATGGAGCACTGGGACGTGAAAAACCTGATGCCGCGCTTTAACTTCGAAGCCAGCTACGGCGCGGGATATTATCCGGAAGTGAAGCGGCTGACGCTGCCCGAGATGCAGCTGGTCGGCTTCTCGCGCCGGCTGGATTTCGCCTCCGAACAAGAGCTGGAGTACGCGTCCTGCATGGCGATGAAGGACGAGATTTTCAATGACTTCTTCAAGGGGTTGCACGTCGACTGCCGGCGAATTTACAGCATTTATTGCCCGCAGGCCGGGAAAGGCGACGAGCTGTCGTCCACGCTGGTGATGGCGGTCGATCCTGAACATAAAAAGGACATTCTTTCCAATCATCAGATAGACACCATCCATCTGCCGAGCCGCGAGTTTATCTCCATCAACCATAAGGGCACGGCGAAGGAGTGTCTGCAGTTTTTCGGTTATCTGGTGTCGCATGTGATGCCGGGGCTGAAGGATAAGGTGCGCGGCAGTATGGAAATGGAGATCATTCAAACCAAAGAGTGGAACCCGGAGTCCAAACTGCGTCAGATTGAAGTGGACTACACCTATCTGATCTCTATCGATTAAACGGCGCCCGGCGTAGGCCAGGCGCCGCCGTCATCATTTGTCTTCCGTTTCCGCCGCCAGCGATTCTCTGGCGGCTTTTTTGGCTTTGGCGCGGGCGATAGCCGCCGCGACCGCCGCCTTGCGCGGATCTTCTTCGGCGTCAGCCGGAGCCGGTTCTGTCTCAGCCGGAGCGTCCGCCTGCTGCGCCGCTTTTTTGGCTTTGGCGCGGGCGATAGCCGCCGCGACCGCCGCTTTGCGCGGATCTTCTTCGGCGGTAGCCGGAGCCGGTTCTGTCTCGGCCGGAGCGTCCGCCTGCTGCGCCGCTTTCTTGGCCTTCACGCGAGCCAGGGCGGCGGCGACTGCCGCTTTACGCGGATCTTCTTCGGCGGTAGCCGGAGCCGGTTCTGTCTCGGCCGGAGCGTCCGCCTGCTGCGCCGCTTTCTTGGCCTTCACGCGAGCCAGGGCGGCGGCGACTGCCGCTTTACGCGGATCTTCTTCGGCGGCAGCCGGAGCCGGTTCTGTCTCAGCGGGAGCGTCCGCCTGCTGCGCCGTTCTCTTGGCCTTCACGCGAGCCAGGGCGGCGGCGACTGCCGCTTTACGCGGATCGTCCTCTGTCGCGGCATGGGCGGTGATGTCTGCGGCCGGTGCCTCTTTGCGCGCCTTCACGCGGGCCAGCGCCGCGGCCACGGCGGCCTTACGCGCGTCGTCGCCTGAGGTTGCCGGCGAGGCTTGTTCCGCTTCGGCCGCCAACTGGGCGCGCCGTTCACGCGCCTGCGCTTTACGCGCTTCGCGGGCGGCGATCATCTCGCTGTTGTCCGGCTGCTGGCCGTCGACCGGCGTAACCGCCGCTTCGGCATTCTTGCTGCGTACGCGCGCCAGTGCGGCCTGTACCGCCCCCTGATCGTCGTCGGTCAGTTTGACGGCGGCCTTTTTGTGCCGCTCTTCGCGCGCCAGTTTCTCGCGCTCCAGACGCGCCAGCTTGGCCTCGTAACGCGCCTTGGCCTCGGCGGTGCGCGCCGCTTCCAAATCGATAGCCTTGATTTCGGCCTTTTCCTGCCGGTAGTACTGCACCAGCGGAATGTTGCTGGGGCAGACGAACGCGCAGGCGCCGCATTCGATGCAATCGAACAGGTTGTGGTTGCGCGCCTTGTCGTGCTCCTGCCCGCGGCTGAACCAGTACAGCTGTTGCGGCAACAGCCCGGCAGGGCAAGCGTCCACGCACAGGCCGCAGCGGATGCAGGATTGCTCGGGTTCCTGCGGCGTCATTTCATCCACCGTCGGCGCCAGAATGCAGTTGCTGATCTTGACGATCGGCACGTTCAGCGCGGGCAGGGTAAAGCCCATCAGCGGGCCGCCCATCACCACCATCTGCTGCGCCTGCGGACGGAAACCGACGAAATCAAGCAGGTGCTGCACCGGCGTGCCGATGCGTGCCCACAGGTTGCCAGGGCGCTCGACCGCCTCGCCGGTCAGGGTCACCACGCGCTCAATCAACGGTTCGCCGTCGACGATCGCCCGCTTGATGGCGAAGGCGGTGCCGACGTTTTGCATCAGCACGCCGATAGCGGAGGAGTGCTTGCCGTGCGGCACTTCCTTGCCGGTCAAAATCTTGGTCAGCTGCTTGGCGCCGCCGGACGGGTATTTGGTGGGAATGACGCGCAGGGCAATGCCGGTCTGGCCGCGCAACGCCTGTTTCAGCGCCGCGATCGCCTCTGGCTTGTTGTCTTCAATGCCGATCAGCGTGACCTTGGGCTGCAGAATGTGTTGCAGGATCTGCGTGCCTTCAACGATCTGATCGGCATGTTCCTGCATCAGGCGATCGTCGGCGGTGATGTAAGGCTCGCACTCGGCGGCGTTGAGGATCAGCGTTTCCACGCCGCTCATGCCGCCTTGCAGTTTACTGGCGGTCGGGAAACCGGCGCCGCCCAGACCGGCGATGCCGGCCTGATGAATACGTTGAATCAGCTCCGCGGCGGGCGATTGGCGGTAATCCGCCACCGGCTCGCGCTCGCACCAGCGGTCTTCGCCGTCTGCCTCGATAATCACGCACAGCTCCGACAGCCCGGAAGGGTGAGCGGTGATGTGCGGCGTGATGGCGCTAACGGTGCCCGAGGTCGGGGCGTGCACCGGCACGGTGCGCCCGCGGCCGACGGTCAGCGGCTGGCCTTTCAACACCCGATCGCCGGCGTTGACGCACAGTTCGCCTTCCGGTCCCAGATGCTGCTGCAGCGGAATGATAAAGGTCTTGGGCAGAGGGGCGACACGCAGCGGCGCGCCGCTCGACTGAGTCTTCATTTCCGGTGGATGGATCCCGCCGTCGAAATCCCAGATCCGGTCTTTTTTAAAGGCGGCGAACAGATTAAGCATGTTGCTCCACGTGGATCACTTGCACCGGGATCGTCTTCATGTCCCACTTCCAGTTGGCGGTGGTGGTGGCGACCGGTCTCATTTCAATACAGTCGGTAGGGCAAGGGGCGACGCACAGATCGCAGCCGGTACAGAGGTCGGTAATGACGGTATGCATGGCGCGGGTGGCGCCGACGATGGCGTCAACCGGGCAAGCCTGAATGCACTTGGTGCAGCCGATGCAGTTGGCCTCGTCGATATAGGCCACTTTACGCTCCGGCTCGGCGGCGGCTTCGCTGCCCAGCGGCTGCGGCTCCACGTTGAGCAGCTCCGCCAGTTTCAGCATCACCTGTTCGCCGCCCGGCGCGCATTTATTGATCATCTCGCCGTTGGCCACCGCCTCGGCATAGGGGCGACAGCCGGGGTAGCCGCACTGGCCGCACTGGCTCTGTGGCAGGATCGCGTCGACCTGCTCGGCGACCGGATCCTCTTCCACCTCAAAACGGCGCGCGGCGTAGCCCAGCACCAGTCCGAACAGCAGCCCGAGCGCGCTCAAAGCCGCGATAGCTATCCACAACGCAGTCATTAGAATTTCACCAGCCCGGTAAAGCCCATAAAGGCCAGCGACATCAGCCCGGCGGTGATCAGTGCGATCGAGGAGCCGCGGAACGGCGCCGGCACGTCGGCCACCGCCAGACGTTCGCGAATGGCGGCGAACAGCACCATCACCAGCGAGAAACCGGCGGCGGCGCTGAAACCGTAAACGGCGGACTGCAGGAAGTTATAACCGAGGTTGACGTTAAGCAACGCCACGCCCAGCACCGCGCAGTTGGTGGTGATCAGCGGCAGGAAGATGCCCAGCAGGCGGTAGAGCGCCGGGCTGGTCTTGCGCACCACCATCTCGGTGAACTGCACCACCACGGCGATCACCAAAATGAAGGAGAGCGTGCGCAGGTACACCAGGTCCAGCGGAACCAGAATAAAGGTGTTGATCACCCAGGCGCTGACGGAGGCCAGCGTCATGACGAAGGTGGTGGCCATTCCCATGCCGATGGCGCTTTCCAGCTTCTTGGAAACGCCGAGGAACGGGCACAGGCCAAGAAACTTCACCAGAACGAAGTTGTTCACCAGTACGGTGCCGACAAACAGGAGCAGGTATTCGGTCATTGCGATGCCTAAAAAAATAAAAGCCGCCTATTATCGGGAATCGGCGGCCGGACGACAACATATGAATCGCAGGGGTATTGCCTTTTTTGGTGAAAATTTACACAAATCACCCAATAAAACGTGCTGCAATCGCCTTTAACGTTCGGTAAAGGTCCCTTTGACCCGCTGCGAACGCTTGATGTAAGGCACCAGCAGCGCCGCCATCAGCAGCGGCCAGCCGAGGCTGCGCACCGCCACTTCATCCGGCACCGGCGCGAAGGCGAAGGCTTTCACCGCCAGGATCACCGTGATCAGCAGCCATAACAAGAACAGTTTAGGGAAGCGCTGCGACCGCTGGCAAAACAGAAACACCAGCCACAGGGTGAAGCCCCACATCAAGAGCGTGGTCAACACCGAAAAGTACCATTGCAGGGTAAACGCCTGGGCGTTGGTCAACAGATAGTCGCGCGACTCGGGCATGAAGATCGCCATGGCGTACAGGAGCAGCATCAGGCTGGCGCTGAGCAGGGTGACGATCAGATAGGCCAGCGGGGCCAGCAACCAACCGCCGATACGAGAGTATTCAGCTTGAGACATAAAACGGCTTCCTGATTGAATCGGGGATCACAGGCGGCATAGCTTAGCGGGTAATACCGGCTTCGTCATCCCTATCAACCGGATAGCTCGGCGTCGCGGGGCCGGGCCGCACGTTTGGCTACTCCGACCCCGCTTCGAATTAACATCTCATTTACTTCTTGTTCCAGCCGTCCGCATGGTGTCAAATCGAAAGGGTCTGTCGTGAGCCTGCAAGAGGAAATCCCATGGCTGAGAAAATTCGTGTCGGGCTGGTCGGTTACGGCTACGCCAGCAAAACCTTTCATGCGCCGCTGATCGCCGGTACGCCCGGGCTGGAGCTGGCCGCCGTTTCCAGCAGCGATGCCGGCAAAGTGCGCGCGGACTGGCCGTCGATGACGGTGGTGGGCGATGCGCAGGCGCTGTTCGCCGATCCGGCCCTCGATCTGATCGTGATTCCTACCCCCAACGATACCCATTTCCCGCTGGCGCAACAGGCGCTGGCCGCCGGCAAGCACGTGGTCGTGGACAAACCGTTTACCGTGACATTGTCACAAGCTCAGGCGCTGCAGCAACAGGCGCAGCAGAGCGGTTTGCTGTTGTCGGTGTTCCACAACCGTCGCTGGGACAGCGATTTCCTGACCCTCAAAGCGCTGCTGAACGACGGTTCGCTGGGCGAGGTGGTGTACTTCGAGTCGCACTTCGATCGTTACCGGCCACAGGTGCGTCAGCGCTGGCGCGAACAGGGCGGCGTCGGCAGCGGCATCTGGTTCGATTTGGGGCCGCATCTGCTCGATCAGGCGCTGCAACTCTTCGGCAAACCCGAGCGGCTGTTTGTCGATCTGGGTGAGCTGCGGCCGGGGGCGCAGGCGGTGGACTATTTCCACGCGCTGCTGAGCTATGGCGATCGCCGTGTGGTGCTGCACGCCAGCATGCTGGCGGCGGCGGAGAGCCCGCGCTATGTGGTGCACGGCACCCGCGGCAGCTATGTCAAATACGGCCTGGATCCGCAGGAAGACCGGCTGAAGGCCGGCGAACGCTTGCCGCAGGCCGACTGGGGCTATGACATGCGCGAGGGTGTGGTGACGCTGTCACGCGGCGACCTGCTGGCGGAACAGCCGCTGCTCAATATTCCCGGCAACTACCCGGCTTATTACGCGGCGGTGCGCGACGCGATTGCCGGCATAGGCGAAAATCCGGTGCCGGCCGCCGACGCCATCGCGGTGATGGCATTGATCGAACTGGGGCTGGAATCGGTCCGGCTGCAGCAGGCGCTGCCGGTGGTCTGATCCCGCCCACTTTTCTGTGGCCCGGCGCAACGTCGGGCCTTTTTACGACTCTACGTGCAAGGAAATCCGTTTCATGTCCTGGTTGCAGCGTTTGCGCATTGACAAATTTTTGCTGGTTCTGATTTTGGTGGTGATCGTCGCCTCGCTGTTCCCCTGCGAAGGCATCTGGAAAACCTTCTTTGAACACCTGACCACCGCCGCCATCGCGCTGCTGTTCTTTATGCACGGTGCCAAGCTGTCGCGCGAGGCGATCATCGCCGGCATGAGTCACTGGAAGCTGCATCTGCTGGTGTTCCTCAGCACCTTTGCGCTGTTCCCGCTGCTCGGGCTGGCGATGAACCTGTTGGTGCCGGGCATCATGACGCCGACAGTCTATCTCGGCTTCCTCTATCTGTGTGCGCTACCGGCCACGGTGCAGTCGGCCATTGCCTTTACGTCGGCGGCGGGCGGTAACGTGGCGGCGGCGATCTGCAGCGCCTCGGCGTCGAGCATTCTCGGCGTGTTCCTGTCGCCGCTGCTGGTGGGGGCGTTGATGCATACTCAGGGCGGTAATACCGACGTGCTGCACGCCATCGGTTCAATCATTTTGCAATTGATGGTGCCGTTCGTGATCGGTCACCTGGCGCGGCCATTGATCGGCAAGTGGATCGATCGCCATCGCAAATTGATCAATCTGACCGACCGTTCGTCGATCCTGCTGGTGGTGTATACCGCGTTCAGCGCGGCGGTGGTGGAAGGGATTTGGCATCGCATCGACGGCTGGTCGCTGCTGACCATCCTGGTGATGTCGCTGGTGCTGCTGACGGTGGTGCTGGTGATCAACACCTACGCGGCGCGCTGGCTGGGCTTTAACACCGCCGATGAAATCACCATCGTCTTCTGCGGTTCGAAAAAGAGCCTGGCGAACGGCATCCCGATGGCCAACGTGCTGTTCCCGGCCGCGGCGGTGGGCGCGATGGTGCTGCCGCTGATGATTTTCCACCAGGTTCAGCTGATGGTGTGCGCGGTGCTGGCGCAGCGCTATGCGCGTAAAACCGCTAAACAGCGGGCCGAGGCGGAGGCGCTGGCGGCCAAATAGGCCGCAGGTCGCTAACGGCGGCCCAGCGCGTCGAGCAGAAAGTCGGCGCGCTCGTCCGGTGAGGCGCGCGGCAGCTCTTGCAGTCGATAGCCATAGCGGCGATAGACGGCCACCATCGCCCGGTAGGTCAGCTCGGCTTCGGCGAAAGATTGCTTTCTTTCGCTGTCCTGCGCGTAGATCGCTTGCCACGGCGGGGCGATGAACACCCTTTCGGCATAGCGAAAGGCGCCGATCGCCGCTGTCAAATGCGCGGGGATCGGCAGCCCGCACAGCGTGAGATACCCGGCGATATCCGGCAGCCCGCGATCGAAGAACCAGCATGTTTCCCCCGTTGCTTCGCGCCATGAGCGCAGTTCCCAATCGAGCATCCGCTCGGCGAAGGCCTGGCGATCGCCCCACGGCAGCGCATGGCCGCCGATACTCACCTGATCCTGAATAATCGCCCGGCCGGCCTCCTGCGAGTGCGGAAAGCCGCGGCGATGAAGAACGTCGATGAGCGTGCTTTTGCCCGAACCCGGGCCGCCGGTCAGCACGATGCGGCGTGTTTTGTCAGACATGCGAAATTCCTCTCTTGCGGCAGAGTCATGGGGTAACACAGCGATAAAGACGAGCAGTCGGAAGAAGACTGCGGGGAGAGGGATGAGAAGAAGGCGCCGTTTGGCGCCTGGGGGGATTTAGCCCTGAACTTTGGCGCGCAGCGCCTGTTTTTCCTGCTCGCTGAGGAAGGCCAGCTTCAGGCCGTTTTCCTGCGCGGTGCGGATTTCTTCCGGCGTCAGCCCGGCCTGCGGCGCGGCGACGCGGTATTCATGCTCGATCTCGATGCCCTGAACCGCCGGATCGTCGGTGTTGATCGACGCCAGCACGCCGTGGCGCAGGAAGGTGGCCAGCGGATGCTGCGCCAGAGACGGCACGGTGCTGGTTTGGATGTTGGAGGTCAGGCAGGATTCGATGCCGATGCCGTGTTCCGCCAGGAAGTCCATCAGCGCCGGATCTTCGACCGCTTTCACCCCGTGGCCGATACGTTCGGCGCCCAGCTCGCGGATCGCCTGCCAGATGCTTTCCGGGCCGGCGGCTTCGCCCGCGTGCACGGTGATGCGCAGGCCGGCGTCGCGGGCGCGGTTGAAGTGGTTGAGGAACAGGCTGCCGGGGAAGCCCAGCTCATCGCCCGCCAAATCCAGCGCGGTAATGCCGTCGCGGTGCGCCAGCAATCCTTCCAGTTCCTGCAGACAGGCGGCCTCGCCGAAGGTGCGGCTCATGATGCCGATCAGGCGAATGTCGATATCACGATCGCGGCAGCCCGAACGGATCCCGTCGATCACCGCTTCCACCACGCCGGCGACCGGCAGTTGATGCTTCATCGCCATGTAGTAAGGGGAGAAACGCAGCTCGGCATAGTGCAGGCCGGCGTTGGCGGCGTCCTCGACGTTTTCGTATGCCACCCGGCGGCAGGCGTCCAGATCGCCCAGCACCGCCACGCCCCAGTCCAGTTTCTGCAGGAAGCTGACCAGATCCGGTTCGGCATGGGTGATCTGCACGTGCGGGCGCAGGCTCTCCAAATCGTTGGCCGGCAGGGCGAGGTTGAACTGGCGGCCGAGGTCGAGAATGGTCTGCGCGCGGATGTTGCCGTCGAGATGGCGGTGAATATCGGTAAGCGGTAGGCGGGGATCGATCATGCTGGGCACTCGCTAATTATCGTAGGTAAAGTGCAGAACAGTATAAAAACAAATGGATGAAACTTGCCATCGCGTTGCATAAAAAAGTGACTTACATCACAAATAATGCGAGGTGTATCGCATTTTCGTCGTGAATCAGGCTTTCAACACGCTGACGCCCGCCTGCTGCAACGGCGCGATCAGCGCGTCATCGGTAGCCCGCTCAACGATGATGGTGTGCGCCAGCGTAATATCGCCGATCGCATACTGCGAGGCGGCATTAAGCTTGGCGGCGGAAGCCAGCACCACGGTTTCCGCCGCACGGGCCGCCAGCGCGCGCTTGATGTAGGCTTCTTCCAGATCGCCGGTGCTCAACCCCGCAGTGGGGTGCACGCCGGTCACGCCCATAAAATAGATATCGGCGCGAATATGCGACATCGCTTCTACGGCAGCGGCGCCGACGCTGACGATCGAATGCTTATACAGTCGGCCGCCGATCAGGATCACCTCGACGGTGGGGTGATCGACCAGGCCCACGGCGACGCTGGGGCTGTGGGTGACGATGGTGGCGTTGAGGTTGGCCGGCAGTTGCCTGATCAGCTCTGCGGAGGTGGTGCCGCCGTCGATGATCACCACCTGGCCGGGGGCGATCAGCGCCGCCGCCGCTTTGGCGATCGCGCGTTTGGCGCCGGATTCCAATTGATTGCGTTCGGCGAAGCTGGCGATGGCGGAAGAAACCGGCAGGGCGCCGCCATGCACCCGTTGCAGCAACCCCTCGGCGTCCAGTTCGCGCAGATCGCGCCGGACCGTATCTTCCGACAGCCCGAACATCTCGCTGAGCTGTTTGGCCAAGACCTGACCCTCCTGGGCCAGTTTTTCCAAAATGATCTTCTTGCGCTGGCTGGTCAACATGGCCATTTCCTCTCAAATCTGCTATGCACGAAATATCTTGATCATACACGAAACTGCACGATAGTATCAATTTCCTTCCTCTGGCGGAGTAAACCGATGATAGCCACCAAAGACAGGGTTCGCATTGTCGAAACCCGGGTGTTGTCCGATGACTGGTACCTGCTGAAAAAAACCACCTTTGATTTTCTGCGGCGCGACGGCGTCTGGCAGCGGCAAAGCCGTGAGACTTACGATCGCGGTGACGGCGCGGTGATTTTGCTGTTCAACCGGCAGGCGCAGACGGTGATCCTGACGCGCCAGTTCCGCTTTCCGGTGTTCGTCAACGGTCATGACGGCATGCTGATTGAGGCCGCCGCCGGGCTGTTGGACGACGCGTCGCCGGAGGCGCGCATCCGCGCCGAAGTTGAAGAGGAAACCGGCTATTTCGTGCAGAACGTGGAGAAAGTGTTTGAGGCGTACATGAGCCCTGGCTCGGTCACCGAAAAGCTGCACTTTTTCGTCGGCGAATATCAGGCGGGCGACCGCCTCAACGAGGGCGGCGGGCTGGCGGCGGAGGGGGAAGATTTGGAGGTGATCGAGCTGCCGCTGGCGCAGGCCCTGCAGGCGGTTCGTCAGGGTACGATCGTTGACGCCAAAACTATCATGCTGCTGCAGTTTGTCGCCTTGAATCGGACGTTGGAGGAACAACGATGAAAGCCCAACAAATCTTGATCGCCGGCCCTTATCGCAGCGGCACCGATGGCGATCCGCAGCGTATCGCCGCCAATCTGGCGCGCCTCGAACAGGCGGCGCTGGCGGTCTACCAACGGGGGCACGTGCCGGTGATCGGCGAATGGCTGGCGCTGCCTTTGGCGGCCGCGGCCGGTTCCACTCAGGTTGGCGATGCGGTCAGCGAGGCGTTTCTTTACCCGGTGGCTCACCGACTGATTGCGCAGTGTCAGGCGGTGTATCGCATCGAAGGGGCGTCTGCGGGGGCCGATAACGACGTGCGGTTGGCTAACGAATGGGGATTGACGGTCTATCGTCATCTGGAGGAAATTCCGTCTGTTCAGGCGTAACCGAGGGGCGGGCAGAGGCTCGCCCCCTCGCGTTATTTCTCGTCCAGCACAAACTTCAACCCGGCGATCAGTTTGTCCATGCCGGCTTCCAGCTTGCTGCGCGGGCAGCCGACGTTGAGGCGCAGGAACCCGCGGCCTTCTTCGCCGTAGGTAAAGCCCGGCATGATCGCCACCTTTTCACGCTCGATAAGCACCTGCTGCAGCGCCCGATCGTCCACGGCCAGCGGCCGCAGATCGATCCAGGCCAGATAGGTGGCCTGCGGCGGGCGCCAGCCCAGCGCGGGAAACGCCTCCGCCAGCCGTTCGGCGACGTAGGTCAGGTTATCCTGCAGATAGTCGCGCAGGGCGTCCAGCCAGGGTTCACCGCGCCGATAGGCGGCTACGTGCGCCGCCACCGCCAGCACTGCCGGCGAGGAGAGGCCGTCACGGGATTTGAGCTGCTGGAAATAGGCTTCGCGGCTGGCGTCGTCGCTGATAAAGCCGTAGGCGCCGGTTAACGCCGGAATGTTAAAACTCTTGGAGCCGGAGGTCAGTAAGGCCCAGGGGCCGGTCGCCACCTGGCTCCAGGGCGTATGGCGGTGTGCGCCCCAGACCATGTCCATGTGGATTTCATCGCTGATCACGCGCACGTCGTGGCGTTCGCACAGTTCGGCCATCTGCTGCAGCTCTTCGCGGCGCCACACTTTGCCAGTGGGATTATGCGGGCTGCACAGTAGCAGGATCTTGGTCTGCGGCCGCGCCAGCAGCGCTTCGAGGTGCGCCATGTCGCAGCGCCAGTCATCTGCGGCCTTGTGCAGCGGGCAGGCCAGCAGCTGGCGCTGGTTGGCGAGGATCACCTTATAGAAGGCGTCGTAGGCCGGGGTATGGGTCACCACGTAGTCGCCCGGCACGGACCATTGGCGGATCAGCTGCGCCGCCATGTAGATAACGGAAGGGCCGTACACCGCCGTTGTGGTGTCGATAGCGGTGTTGAAACGTTGTTGATACCAGTGGCGCAGCGCGCCGAGAAAATCCTCATGCTGCCAACGGCTGTAGCCCAGCACGCCGTGCTGCAGGCGCTGTTGCAGCGCCTCGAGAATGCACGGTGCGGTGGCGAAATCCATATCGGAGATGGTGAACGGCAGCAGGTCTGCGCTGCCGAAGCGATCGGCGATGTAATCCCACTGGGTGCACCAGGTGCCGTGGCGGTCGATCGGGGTAGAGAAATCAAACATGGGTGGCTCCCTGCAGCGCCGCGGCAGGGCGCGCCGTGGCTATCAGTGAGTCTAATTCATCCTTCACCGATTGCACCTGCGGGCCGATCACTACCTGCAGATTATGGTCGTTGAGATGCACTACGCCGATGGCGCGGTTGGCCTTCAGCGCCGCGTCGTCCACCTGGCTCATGTCGTTGACCGACAGGCGCAGGCGGGTGATGCAGTTGTCCAGCGTAATGATGTTGTCCGGGCCGCCGAGCGCCGCCAAAATCGCCGGCACATTGTAGCCGGATTTGCCCACTGCGCCGCTTGGCGCGCTTTGGGTGACGGCGCCGTCGCTCTCACGGCCCGGCGTTTTGATGTTAAAGCGCCGGATGGCGAAGCGGAAAATGGCGTAATAGCCGACGAACCAGATGGCGGCCACCACCGGCACCAGATACCACTTGGTGGCGGTGCCGTGCAGAATGCCGAACACCACGAAGTCGATAATGTTGCCGTCGGTGTTGCCGATGGTCACGCCCAGCAGCGCCATGACGGTAAAGCCCAACCCGGTGAGCAGCGCATGGATCAGATAAAGGAACGGCGCGACGAACAGGAACAGGAACTCGATCGGCTCGGTGGTGCCGCCGACGACGCAGGCCACCACGCCGGAAATCAACAGCCCCTTGATTTTATGGCGGTTCTCCGGTTTGGCGCAGTGGTACATCGCCAGCGCCGCGCCCGGCAGGCCGCCGAGGAACGCCGGCATTTTACCCTGCGACAGGAAGCGGGTGGCGCTTTCGGCGAAACCGGTGGTGGTCGGGCAGGAGAGCTGCGCCTGGAAGATGGTCAGGGCGCCGCTGACGCTGTGGCCGCACACCTCCATCGTGCCGCCCGCCTCGGTAAAGCGGATCAGCGCCACCAGTATGTGATGCAGACCGAACGGCAACAGCAGGCGTTCGCCGGTGCCGAAAATCATCGGCCCGAAAATGCCGGCGCCATTGATCATGCGCCCCAGGCCGTTGATGCCGGCGGCGAACCATGGCCAGATCAGGGGGATGAGCAGGCCGCACAGGCCCAGCGTCACGGTGGTGACAATCGGCACGAAACGGGTGCCGCCGAAGAAGGCCAGCGCATCCGGTAGCCGGATGGTGTGGAAACGTTCATGCAGCAGATACACGATGATGCCGACGATCACTGCGCCGAGGATGCCGGTGTCGATCGACTGAATGCCGAGAATGTTTTGGATGTTGTTGGCCTTCAGCACCAGCGGATCGCTGGTGGGCAGCACGCCGGCGGCGGTCAGGTAGAAGTTGGTAGCCAGATTCAGCACGGCGAAGCCGACGAAGCCGGAGAAGGCGGCGACGCCCTTGTTGTCGCGCGCCATGCCCAGCGGAATGGCGATGGCGAACATCACCGGCAGGAAGCTGAAGGCGAAGGAGCCTATCTTGCTCATCCAGGTGAAGATCAGCTGGAAGATCGGATGGCCGATAAACGGCATCAGGGTGATCACGTCGCGGCTGCTCAGCGAGCTGCCGATCCCCAGCATGATGCCGCAGAAAGAGAGCAAGGCGACGGGCAACATGAATGTTTTGCCCAGGCTCTGGAAGAACTCCCAGAGGGTGATTTTGGGTTTATTGGCTGCTGACATAACCGACTTCTCCTGGCGAAAAGACGAGCAAAAAGGGGACTTCTGAGTAGGTAAAAAGAAGATAAAACGTTTTACCTAGCAAAAATGCGCCGCCAATCACAAATCTGTCGCCCGGTTTTTGGCGACAATGCGACGGGCAGTAAAACGTTTTACTGCGTTGACGGATTCGGTATACCCTTGATCACTACGGCGCGGGTTGCCCAGGAACGGGTTCGCAGAGACTATGAGCATCAAAAAGATCACCATTACCGATGTGGCGCAACAGGCGGGCGTTTCGGTCACCACGGTTTCTCTGGTATTGAGCGGCAAGGGGCGGATTTCGCCGACCACCGTCGAGAAGGTCAATCAGGCGATAGAGCAGTTGGGCTACGTGCGCAATCGCCAGGCGGCGACGCTGCGCGGCGGCGAATCCGGGGTAATCGGCCTGATCCTGCGCGACATTTGCGAACCTTTCTATGCCGAAATGACCGCCGGGCTGAGCGAAGCGCTGGAGGCGCACGACAAACTGCTGTTTTTAACCCAGAGCGGGCGCGATGGTCAGGGGCTGCAGCGGGCGTTTGACGCGCTGCTGGCGCAGGGCGTCGACGGCATCGTGCTGGCGGGCGGCATCCGCGCGGCGGCCGGGCTGAAGGAAAAGGCGGCCGAGCAGGGCGTGCCGCTGGTATGCGTGGCGCGCTCCAGCGGTCTCGAGGGCGTGGACGTGGTACGGCCGGACAATATGCAGGCCGCCAAGCTGGCCACCGAATTTTTGATCAAACGCGGCCACAGCCAGATTGCTTATCTCGGCGGCCAGAGCGACTCGTTGACGCGCGCCGAAAGGTTGGGCGGATTTTGCGCCACGCTGTTGCAGTACGGCCTGCCGTTTCGCAGCGAATGGATCGTCGAGTGCGATTGCCAGCAGCGTGAGGCGGCGGAAGCGGCGGAACAGCTGCTGCGCCACTACCCGAATATCACCGCTGTCGTTTGCCACAAGGCGTCGGTGGCGCTTGGCGCCTATTTTGGCCTGACGCGCAGCGGCCGCAGCATCGGTTCGGACGGGGTCGACGCCTACTACGGCCGGCAGGTGGCGCTGATCGGTTTCGGCGACGTGCCGGAGGCCGAGCTGACCGAACCGCCGCTGACCTTTGTCTCCAGCTCGGCGCGGGAAGTGGGGCGCAGCGCCGCCGCGCGCCTGCTGCAGCGCATCAATGACGCCGATCTGCCGGCGCAGAACGTCATTTTGCCGCCGACGCTGATCCGGCGCGGCTCCGCCTAATCCCGCCGCTGTTCCTCTTCCGCTTCGCGGCAAATCCAGCCAATAAAAGCCTTCATCGCCGGCGTCAGATCCCGCGATTTCAAATGGGTCAGCCAGTAGGCGCCGAGCGCGGCCTCGGCGGCGAACGGCCGCTGCAGCGCGCCGGCGGCCAGTTCGCGGCGGAACATGCTGACCGGCGCCAGCGCCACGCCGTCGCACTGGAGCGCGCCTTCCACCATCAGCCTCGATGAGTCGAACACCGGGCCGTTGATTCGCCACGGCGTCACCTGCGCAGCCGTGAACCAGCGTTCCCATTCATCCTGGCGGTAAGTGCGCATCAGCAGTTCGTGCTGCAGATCCTTCGGCGTATGCAGCCGCGCGGCGACCGCCGGCGAGCAGAGTACCGTCAGCGGCGCGTCGAACAGCTTGATATTGCGGGTGGCGGGCCATAAACCTTCGCCGAAACGGATGGCGAAATCCATGCCGTCGGCCGACAGATTGACCAGGTTGTTGTGGGTCAGCACCCGCAGATCGATGAACGGATGCGCCGCGCGGAACGCCGCCAGCCGCGGCATCAGCCAGCCGACCGCGAAGGTGCCGACCACCGCCACCGTCAGCACTTCGTGGAAATGCCCGCCTTCGAACTGCTGCAACACCGCCTCGATGCGATCGAAAGCATCGCTCAACACCGGCAGCAGCGCCTGGCCCTCTTCGGTCAGATCCAACCCGCGCGGCAGGCGGCGGAACAGCTGAATGCCCAGCTGTTCTTCCAGCATGCGCACCTGCTGGCTGACGGCGGCCTGAGTGACGCGCAGCTCCAGACCGGCGCGGGTGAAGTTCAGGTGGCGGGCGGAGGATTCGAACGCCCGCAGGGCGTTGAGGGGAAGTCGATTGCGCATTGTTGATAGCCATAAGTTTTTCTTTATGCTGGCTGAAATTATTATCGCTTGTCAACCCGGCGGCAAAAACCGATATTTGGCGCGGCTGCCGCAAGATTGGCGGAGCCCGTAAAGGAATGACATCATCCATCAGGGAGTGCGCCGTGCGCAACGCCAATAAAAACTTTTGGCCGCGGCCGATGCCCTGCAACCGAAGAGCCTCTATCATGACGAAAATGAACCGCCTGGCGGCCGCGCTGATCGCCGCACTGATCTTGCCGACCGCACACGCCGCGCAGCAGCAGGATATCGACGCCGTTATTCAGCCGCTGATGAAAAAATACGGCGTGCCGGGCATGGCGATCGCCGTATCGGTCGATGGCAAACAGCAGATTTACCCGTATGGCGTCGCCTCGAAACAGACCGGCAAACCGATCACCGAGCAGACGCTGTTCGAAGTGGGGTCGCTGAGCAAAACCTTCACCGCGACGCTGGCGGTCTATGCGCAGCAGCAGGGCAAGCTGTCGTTCAGCGATCCGGCCAGCCATTATCTGCCTGAGCTGCGCGGCAGCGCCTTCGACGGCGTCAGCCTGCTGAATCTGGCGACCCACACATCCGGCCTGCCGCTGTTCGTGCCGGACGACGTGACCGACAACGCCCAACTGATGGCTTACTACCGGGCCTGGCAGCCGAAGCACCCGGCGGGCAGCTACCGCGTCTATTCCAACCTCGGTATCGGCATGCTGGGCATGATCGCCGCCAAGAGCCTCGATCGGCCGTTTATCCAGGCCATGGAGCAGGGCATGCTGCCGGCGCTGGGCATGAGCCACACCTACATTCAGGTGCCGGCGGCGCAGATGGCCAACTATGCCCAGGGTTACAACAAGGACGATAAGCCGGTGCGCGTCAATCCCGGCCCGCTGGACGCCGAATCTTACGGCATCAAATCCAACGCCCGCGATCTGATTCGTTACCTGGACGCCAACCTGCAGCAGGCGAAGGTCGCGCAGCCGTGGCGCGAGGCGCTGGCCGCCACGCACGTCGGCTATTACAAAGCGGGCGTGTTCACGCAGGATCTGATGTGGGAGAACTACCCGTACCCGGTGAAACTGTCGCGGCTGATCGAGGGCAACAACGCCGGGATGATCATGAACGGCACGCCGGCCACCGCCATCACGCCGCCGCAGCCGGAGCTGCGCGCCGGTTGGTATAACAAAACCGGCTCGACCGGCGGTTTCTCCACCTACGCGGTGTTTATCCCGGCGAAAAATATCGCCGTGGTGATGCTGGCCAACAAATGGTTCCCGAACGACGATCGGGTCGAGGCGGCTTACCGCATCGTGCAAGCGCTGGATAAGCGCTGATCGTGGGGGGCGCCGTCGGGGCGCCCCTGTTACCGGTGCTGTCGCTCTCGCCGTTCGCGCATGAAATCGATAAAAGCGCGCAGCTTGAGCGGCAGATGCCTGCCGGCGGGAAAGTAGATGAAAAATCCCGATGCCTCGCTGGCATACTCCGGCAGCACTTCCACCAGATCGCCCTGCGCCAGTTCCTGCACCACCGTGCCCTGAAAACGTTGCGCGATCCCCAGGCCCGCCAACGCCGCATCCTTGATCAGCCGATCTTCGTTAAAGATCAAACTGCCGCTGACGTCCAGCGCCCGCTCATCGCCGTGCCGACTGAAATACCAGGGCTCCAATTTGCCGCTGCCGGGAAAACGGTAGCGCAGGCAATGGTGCGCGAGCAGATCGTCCGGCGTGGCCGGCGCGCCGCAACGCGTCAGATAATCGGGTGAGGCGACCAGCACCCGGCGCTGGCCGTTGTCGATCGGCACGGCGATCATGTCCTTTTGCAGCATGGCGTGCATGCGAATGCCGGCATCGAAACTGCCCAGCACCAGATCGGAAAAGCGGTCTTCGGTAAACAGCTCCAGCTGCACTTCGGGATAGCGCCGCTGAAACTCCGCCAGGTGCGGCATCACCAGCAGCGAAGCGGCCAGTTGCGGCAGCGTGATGCGCAGCAGGCCCGCCGGCTGCGCGCCCAGGGCGCGCACGTCGTCCGCCGCCACGTCTATCTGGTTCATCGCCGGCGAGACCTTCTGGTAAAACAGTCGGCCCTCGTCGCTGAGACGTACCGAGCGGCTGGTGCGGTGGAATAAGCGCACCCCCAGCTGATTCTCCAGCGCCTGAATGTTTTGCGACACCGCCGGCGGCGTGACACCCAGCTGGTTGGCCGCGCGGGTGAAGTTGCCCAGCCGCGCGACGGCTTCGAAATAGGGCAGCAGCTGCAGGAGTGAACTCATCTATCAATAACCTGTGCTTAATGATTCATTAAATTATGCCTTATTTTAATTTATGACGAACGTTTTAGACTGATTTTTACTTTCCCTCAGCGAGATAAAAATCATGTCGGCAGAACAACGGGCGTTAACAGAACGGATCGCGGCGATCGATCAACAGGCGATGGCCGAAGGGCGCATCGTGGGCAGCGTGGTGCTGGTGGCGCGGCGGGGTGAAATTTGCTACGCCGGTGCGGCCGGTTATGCCGATCGCGAAGCGCGGCAACCGATGCGGCGAGAAACGCAGTTTCGGCTGTCGTCGGTTTCCAAACCCTATACCACGCTGGCGGCGCTGCGCCTGATTGAACGAGGCAAGCTGAGCCTCGACGATGCGGTCAGCGATTGGCTGCCGTGGTTTACCCCGGCGCTGGCCGACGGCCGGCGCCCGACGATCAAGATTCGTCATTTGCTGAGTCATACCGCCGGGCTCGACTATCGGCTGAACCAACCGCCAGCAGGCGTTTACCATCAGTTGGGGATCCAGGACGGCGTGGAGCTGTCGACGCTGACGCTGGAGCAAAACCTGCGGCTGTTGGCGCAGGCGCCGTTGCTATCGGAACCGGGCGCGCGCTTCAACTATTCGCTGGCGATCGACGTGCTCGGCGCGGTGCTGGAGCGAGTGACGGGCATGCCGCTGCCGCAGCTGTTTGTCGAATGGGTGGCGCGGCCGCTGGGGCTCGGCAATACCGCGTTCCATGCGACCCATGCCGCTAACCTGGCGACGCCTTATTACAATACGCCGCAGGGGCCGCGGCGCATGCCGGAAGGCGTGCGGATCGCCTTGCCGGAAGGCATGGCGGGGGGAGAAGTGACGTTCTCGCCGGCGCGCGCGCTTAACGTCGGAGCCTATCCCTCCGGCGGCGCGGGCATGGTCGGTGATGCTGACGACGTGCTGCGGCTGGTGGAGGCGCTGCGCAGCGGCGGGCAGGGCATTTTGCAACCGGATACGGTGGCGTTGCTGCGTCACCCGCACGTCGGCGCCGAGGCGCAAACGCAAGGGCCGGGCTGGGGCTTCGGCTTTGGCGGCGCGCTGCTGGTGGATCCAGACGCTGCGCAGACGCCGCAGCATGCCGGTACCCTGACCTGGGGCGGCGTTTACGGCCACAGCTGGTTCTTTGATCCAGAGGCGCAGCTGAGCGTGGTTGTCTTGACCAATACCGCATTTGAGGGCATGTGTGGCCGCTACCCGCAGCAGATCCGCGATGCGGTTTATGCGGCGTAAATAAAAAGGGCCCCGCAGGGGGCCCTTGTTAAGACTTTCAGGCGATTACTGCGCCGGTGCCGGAGCGGGTTCCGCTTCCTGCGCCGGTTCAGCGTCTTCCGCCGGGGCGCCCAGCATGGCGAACTGGCTGATGAACTCCTGCAGCGACATTTTGTTGCCGTTCAGGTCAACCTGATTGTCAGCGTAGTGGAACTTGCTCGCGATCACGCCGTCTTTCTGGGTGGTCAGCTTGAACATCTGACCCATGGCCGCCAGGCCCTGCACTTGCTGCTGCGCCAGTTTCTGCGCGTCTTCCTCATTGTAACCCTGCAACAAGGCGGTCTTCGCGGTCACTTCGGTAGCCATCGCTTCCGGAATGGTCAGGCTGAGATCCAGCTTTTTAACCGCCTGAGCGATCACTTGATCCGGCGACTGTGCCGGGGAGGCGGCCTTGCTCGGATCGGTCATCGCCAGATCCAGCGTGAAGATGCTCTCACCCTTGCTGTTTTTCCAGCTCAGCGGGGCGATGCTGAGGCTTGGGTTGCCTTTCAGCAGCATCGGCAGGTTCTTTTGCAGCATCTCGGAGGTCTGCTGTTCGTAGACGTCCGGATCCAGGTTCTCGCCCTGCTGCAGCAGCGCCATGGTTTGGCGGTTGTAGCTGTCGGAGAAGTCTTTCAGCGCCTTGCCGTCGACGTTGTCGATTTTCAGCGTCAGTTTACCGGCGCCGAAGTCGTTGCCCTGCACCTTGAGCGCGTCCATGGTGTAATCGATCTGGCCGCCGATATTGCTGCTGCCTTGCTCGCCGAACTTGCTCACCAGATTGAAACCGTCCAACGCCACGGTGTCTTTACCGTCGATCGTCAGTTTGAACTGCTTCAGGGTCATCGTCTGATCGCCGAGCTTCACGCCGAACTTGCTTTCGTTGCTGTTGCCTTTCAGGTTGAAGCCCTGGAAGGTGATCTGCTCGTTTTGGCCGAATTCGTTCGGGCTGGCGAACACGATGTTGTCGCTGTTGGCGTCCAGCGCGATTTTTTTCAGATCGCGGGACACGTCGGCGTCAATGGTGGCGCCGCTGAATTTCAGCGAAGATTTATCCTTCTGGTAGTCCAGTGGGATAAAGTCGATGGTGGACGCGGTATCGCCGCTGTACGAGATGCGCGAATCGGCGGTAAACAGCGATTTGCCTTTGGTGGTTTCAAACAGGCCTTTCACCGCCGGGGTGTTTTCCAGCTCGGTATGCACCGACGCCATGCTCGGCAGCAGGTTGAATTTTTTCAGCTGCGCGAACGGGAACGGACCGTGATCGATGGTTTCCAGGAACGCCACTTCTTCACCGGCTTTCAGCGCCGCGTTTTCGCTGGTATCCGTGCCGTCGGAACGCAGCACATAACGCACTTTACTGCTGAACAGGCCGCGCTGGTAATTTTCATAGCTCAGCTTGACGCCGGCTTTCGGCAGGTAGGCTTTCAGTTGGCCGTTGGCGTTGTCGACGACTTCGCCCATGTGCTGCTCGATCTGTTTCCCGGTGTACCAGGATGCCCCGGTCCATGCTGCGCCAAGAACGACAATGACGCTGACAGCGACTAACGATTTTTTCATAGCTCTGTTTCATCCTTTTTTCTTATAACCCTCCGTTGCGAGGGAGGGGGCAAATGTGGGCCGACAAAAAACGCCCGCAGGCGTTTAATTGTGGGGGCAGCTCTCGCTTTCAGCAAGCAATTTGCTGAAATTTATCAACGGTTAGGCCAGTTGGTTATAAACCCGGGCGATGCGGCCGCTGCCGCTGACGTTGACCGGCGATTCGAAGGCGCCGATAAAGCAGGATTCACCCGGTTTGAGCGTCAGGCGCTGCCCGGATTTTTCCAGCGTCGCTTCGCCGCTGACGCAGAACACGATAGCCGCGCTCCGTTGTGCGAGCGCCTGCGGCGCGGCGGTCAAATCGTGCAGCGAGAAGGCGAAATCTTCCACCGGGATCGGGAAGAACAGTTCGTTGCCGCGCCGCTCCGGTTGGGTCAGCAGGCCGGACGCCGGCTGCGGGCGGAACTGCAGGTTGGCCAGCAGCTCGGGCACGTCGATAAATTTCGGCGTCAGGCCGGCGCGCAGCACGTTGTCCGAGTTGGCCATCACCTCCAGCGCCACGCCTTTCAGATAGGCGTGCGGCGTTTCGGCATACAGGAACATCGCCTCGCCCGGCGCGAGCTGCACCACGTTCAGCAGCAGCGGTGAGAACAGACCGCTGTCGTCCGGATAGAAACTGGCGATGAAGCGCACGGTATCCCAGGGTTCACCCTGCTGGTTGTTGAGCGCGGCTTTCAGCACGCCGAGCGCCAGCGACTTTTGCTCGCCGCTCATCGTCAGCAGGCTGGCGAACAGGGTAGACAGATGGGCGGTGTCCGGCTGCTGCAGGAAGGTGGCGATATCGTGGTGCGCGCCGGCGATCGGTTGCAGCAGGGAGACGATATCGGTCAGTTCGCGAAAGCCGTTCATCGCCAGGAACGGCGTCAGGGCGAAGACCAGCTCGGGCTTGTGATTGGGATCTTTATAGTTGCGTTCGGCGGCGCTCAGCGGGATGCCGGCGGCGTTCTCTTTCGCGAAGCCGATCTCGGCCGCCGCTTTGCTCGGGTGGACCTGGATCGACAGCGGTTGATCGGCGCAGAGCACTTTAAACAGGAACGGCAACTCGCCAAAGCGGCTGGCGACGTCAGCGCCCAGTTGCTTTGGCTGGTCTTCATCGATAAGAAAGCGCAGCGAACGCAGTGCGCCATCGGCGCCGGGCACGCGGGAAGGGCTCTTGGGATGGGCGCCCATCCACAGTTCGGCCATCGGCTGATTATCCGGGTTGGCGATGCCGTAAAGACGGGTCAGCGCATCGTGGCTGCCCCAGGCGTAATTCTGTACCGCGTTGGTCATTTTTTGCATGTCGATAAACGTCCTTTGCGTCATTGCCGCACTAATGGCAATAACTTACTGATTTTATACGATTCGCTTCATCTGTGCCGACAACCATCATACGCCCGCGTCGGCAGGAACCCTCATGGGCGCGATCAAAACAACGCCGGATAAGGTTGCGTCCGGCCACGCGGCCAGAGTATAGCGTGATAACGATCGGCGTCTCAAATGGCTCACCGGCCTCAAGAGGGCCCGGCAAATCCGCCAATCGATCGTTGATGGGAGGGAAAGAAATTATTGCCGACAGCGCAGGCTTTCTACGTCATTATTTATTTATCGGCATGTCAAAGTATGTCGGCGGAATTTATTTTTTACCTTCTGAGCCATTCCCTTATTATTATTTTTGCGCCAAGTCGGGCGATCACACGCCGAGCTTAAACCTGAACGACAGACCGCTTTACCGTAGCCGTTAACGAGTCGATTTAACGAAACAAGAGGTCTGTTGCATGAAAAAATGGTTGTTGTTGTTGGGGCTTTGCACCGGGGCGGCCCAGGGGGCGGTGATCGTCACCTATCCCTACGCGGCCCCGCGCGCCGTGGTGATAACGCCGGCGCCGATCGTCGTTGCGCCCGCACCGGTCGCGCTTCCCGCCGTGACTGCACCCGTGGCGCATCCGCTGGCGCTCACCGCCGGCGCGGTGGCGACCGGGGCGTATCGCCATAATGAACGGCAGGATGCCTACGATGAGATCAATCATTTGCAACAGCAGCGGATCGATGAACTCAATCACTTACAGGCGCAGCGCATCAATAATTTTAATTCGCGTCACGCGCGTTAATTTCATCTCCGCGTTTATTATCCCGGTTCTTTCTTCGCCTTTATTTCGGCGCGGGTTAACCGACGGCAAATAACCGCGTCATGAATGGGTAAAAGAGATGAATCGTGCTGTGAGATAACTCTCTTAATGCGAATAGTTATTATGTCACTATACTGGGAATGCGTGCCGACGGGGGGTAGCGCGTCGGCCTAACCCTACAATTTTAGGAATTATGCTAAGGAGACAATGATGGCAGGCGTTCGTATCGAAAAAGACTCCATGGGCCCCATCGAAGTACCGGCCGACAAGCTGTGGGGCGCACAGACCCAGCGCTCATTGGCGCATTTCCGCATTTCCTCCGAAAAGATGCCGACCGCGCTGATCCATGCGCTGGCGTTGACCAAGCGCGCCGCCGCGCAGGTGAACGTGGACCTGGGGCTGCTGCCGGCCGAGCGGGGCGCCGCCATCATCAACGCTGCCGACGAAGTGCTGGCGGGCAGCCATGCCGACCAGTTCCCGCTGTCCATCTGGCAAACCGGCTCCGGCACTCAGACCAACATGAACATGAACGAAGTGTTGGCCAACCGAGCCAGCGAGCTGCTGGGCGGCGTGCGAGGTGAAGAGCGCAAGGTGCATCCGAACGACGACGTCAATAAAAGTCAGAGCTCCAACGACGTGTTTCCCACCGCGATGCACGTGGCGGCGGTGATTGCGCTGCGCGAGCACCTGATCCCCGAGCTGAAAGTGCTGCACAAGACGCTGAGCGACAAGGCCGAAGCCTACCGCGGCATCGTCAAAATCGGCCGCACCCACCTGCAGGACGCCACGCCGCTGACCCTGGGCCAGGAAATCTCCGGCTGGGCGGCGATGCTGGCGCACAATCTGAAACACATCGAAGACAGCATCCCGCACATCGCCGAGCTGGCGCTGGGCGGCACGGCGGTCGGCACCGGCCTGAACACCCATCCGGAGTACGCCGTGCGCGTCGCTAAAGCGCTGGCGGAGTTGACCCATCAGCCGTTCGTCACCGCGCCGAACAAGTTCGAAGCGTTGGCGACCTGCGATGCGCTGGTGCAGGGGCACGGCGCGCTGAAAGGGCTGGCGGCTTCGCTGATGAAGATCGCCAACGACGTGCGCTGGCTGGCGTCCGGCCCGCGCTGCGGCATCGGCGAGATTTCTATCCCGGAGAACGAGCCGGGCAGCTCCATCATGCCGGGCAAGGTCAACCCGACCCAGTGCGAAGCGATGACCATGCTGTGCGCGCAGGTGCTGGGCAACGACGTGGCGGTGAATATCGGCGGCGCTTCCGGCAACTTCGAGCTGAACGTGTTCCGCCCGATGGTGATCCACAACTACCTGCAGTCGATCCGCCTGCTGGCCGACGGTATGCAGGGCTTCAACGAGCACTGCGCGGTGGGCATCGAACCGAACCGCGATCGCATTACCCAGTTGCTGAATGAATCGCTGATGCTGGTGACGGCGCTCAACACCCATATCGGTTATGACAAAGCGGCGGAAATCGCCAAGAAAGCGCACAAGGAAGGGCTGACGTTGAAAGCCGCGGCGCTGAAGCTCGGCTATCTGACCGAAGCGCAGTTCGATGAATGGGTGCGCCCGGAGGCGATGGTCGGCAGCATGCAGAAATAATTGATCTGTGAGGCAACCGGGGGCTTACTGAGGTAAGCCCCTTTTTTATGGAGAAATTAAGATGTCGCGCGCACAACGTTTACTCGATCTGATGCAGCTGTTGCGCAGCCACCGCTATCCGGTGGCGGGCCATGCGTTGGCGCAGACGCTGGGCATCAGCATGCGTACGCTTTACCGCGATATCGCCACGCTGCAGCAGCAGGGAGCGGAGATCGTCGGCGAAGCGGGGCTCGGCTATGTGCTGCGCCCCGGTTTTATGCTGCCGCCGCTGATGTTCTCGCAAGCGGAAATAGAAGCGCTGGTGCTGGGCATGCGCTGGGTCAGCCGCCGCGGCGACAGCCAGTTGGCGAGCGCCGCGGGCCAGGCGCTCGCCAAGATCGCCGCGGTGCTGCCGACGGCGCTGCGGGAGGAGCTGGAGGCCAACACGCTGCTTATCGCACCGGCTCAGTCGCCGCCGGTGGCGGATGAGATGCGGGTGTTAATCCGTGACAGCATCCGCCGCGAGCGCAAGCTGCATATCGACTATCTCGACCTGGCGGGGCAGCGCAGCGAACGCCTGCTGTGGCCCTTTGCGCTGGGCTTTTTCGACCAGTTCCAGATGCTGGTTGCCTGGTGTGAGTTGCGTCAGGCCTTTCGTCATTTTCGCCTCGATCGCATTCAGGCCGCCACGCCGCTTGAACAGCGTTATCCGCATGGCCGGCGGCGACTGTTGAAAGAGTGGCGGTTGAGCGAAGGCATTGCGGAACAATAACGACACGCTGCTGCCATAAACTGTCAGTCGCCTCCTTTAGTCTGTGCCTATCGGGAACCAACCGGTTCCCATCACCCAGAGGACAGACCGATGACCCTTCCCAGCATGACCCTGCTTTACGTCGATAACCCGCTCAACAGCGCCGCCTTTTATCAACGCCTGCTGGGGCAGGCGCCGGTAGAGCTTTCTCCCGGCTTTGCCCTGTTCGTGCTCAACAACGGCTTCAAGCTCGGGATGTGGGCCAAACAGGGGGTAAAACCCGCCGCCACGCTGACCGGCGGCGGCGGTGAACTGGGCTTTTTATGCCAGGATCCGCAAGAGGTGGAGGCGCGCTATAACCAGTGGCGCGAGCTCGGGCTGCCTATCGAGCAAACGCCAACCGAAATGGAATTCGGCTACACCTTTGTGGCGCGGGATCCGGACGGTCATCGCTTGCGGGTATATGCCCTCAGCGAGTAGTGCCGTCGGTATACAGGTGCAGGCGCGGCACCAGCAGCCGCAGCGGCCTGGCGTCGGGTTTGTAGCGATGCTTTACTGCGTCGGCGTCGTAGTTGAGCAGTTCGCCGATCTTCGGCACCGCAGCGCCGCTTTCAACCTGACACAGGGCGATCAGCGGCAGCGGGCAGGGGTGTTGCACCTGCTTTTGCTGCTGCTGATACCACACGCGGGCGATCGGCTGCACTTTGACCGGCCGCTTGATTTTCAACGTCGCATGTTGCGGCAGACGGCTGACATCGTCTATTTCGCGGCTGACCAGGGCGGCCCACTGTTCACGGCTGTGCGGCGGCACCGCGCGGCCGGCTTTCAGACTTTTCTCCAGCTGCGCCAGGATGTCGTCCCGTTTGACGTTTTTGATGATGTGCTTGTTGGCCCAGCCGAAGCGCACCGAGTCGGGATTGGTCAGGGCGGTGAGGGTGCGGTAGGCGCTGAGGGTAATCAGCCCGTGCAAATGGGTGTGCACGAATTCGAAACGCTGCTCCGGCGCCAGGCCGGAATCGACGGTGATAATCTGCTCCAGTTCGCCTTTCAGGCGGTTGATCAGCGCCAGCTGCGCCTGCAGCGCCTGATACTCCGGTTGCACCACCGCCAGACAGATGACGCCGGGCAGGCGCACGGCGGCCTTGCTGCTGACATTCTCACGGTTATGGTGGATGAAGAGCCGCTGATAGTGTTCCAGCGCCAGATCGCGCGCCGCTTGCCCCACATGCTGCTCGACCGCGATATGCGAAATGGCCTGATGTTCCTGGCCTTTTTCTACCTCCGGCAGGCTGAACACCCGCGCCGTCAGCAGCCGCAGCGGGGTTATCTGCTGCTGCAATGCGCCGAGGGCTTGCTCCAGTTCGGCAAAGCAGGCGTTCATCCGGCCAATCACATCGTATTTGCTCATCATATGCCCCTATTTTAGTTACAACATACTATAGGAGAGTAGCAGGCTGGGGGCAACATCGGCAATGGGACAATACTCGGCTTAACTGCCCACCCGGCTTACCAGGGGGAAACAGGGCGGGCAGCAGGGGGAATTCTCTCGCTCGTCTGCTACGCATGCGGGCAAGTGTGATTGTCGAAAATAAACCTGCTCTTCTTATGGTTTTGATTCATTGATGGATTTTTTCCTGTTCGTTTGTCTTCTGTTTAATCCATTTCCCGTTTGCCGTTGTCCAAACGCTGGAACAAACAGAATGGCAGGACGCTATGAGCCCTTGGGGTTATCTTTTCTTCTGTCATTAACGGGTGCTTTAACAGGAGGTTTACTGTGGATATTAAACAGAAAGTCAAAAACATGACGCTGGAAGAGAAGATCGGGCAAAAAATCATGCTGGATTTTCGCTACTGGGATCGGAACGGTAGCAGCAATCAGGATATGACCGTTCCCGATGAAGCCATTGGCAAGCTGATCACCGATAACCATGTGGGCGGGGTGATCCTGTTTGCCAATAATCTGAAAGATAAGCAGCAGATCAATACGTTAACGGCCTGGTATGCCGCGATGAAAACCCACGCCGGCATCCGCCTGTTCATTGGCACGGATAACGAGGGCGGTAACGTTTTCCGGCTGCCGCGCGGCGACTATGCCTCATTCCCCGGCAATATGGCGCTCGCCGCGGCGATTGAGGGCGGCGCGGATAAACAGCTCGCCGTTGAACAGGGCGAACTGATGGCCCAGGATATGCGCGCGTTGCATATCAATACCAACTTTGCACCGGTTGTGGACGTCAACACCAACCCGTTCAACCCGGTGATTAACGTTCGCGCCTTCAGCGATGATAAGAACGCCGTTTCCCACCTGGCCGAGAAAATGGTGGCGGGGATGAAGCAGCAAGGGCTTATCACCGCTTACAAACACTTCCCTGGCCATGGCAGCACCTCCACCGACTCGCATACCGGTTTGCCGCGCGTCGACCGTACGCGGGAAGAGGCGTTTGCCATCGATATCGCGCCTTACAAACAGGCCATTGACCGCTGTGCGGCGCCGGACATGGTCATGACCGCGCATATTCAGTACCCCGCGCTGGATAACCGCCAGATCGACACCCGCAGCGGCGAAAAAATCACGGTGCCGGCCACCATGTCGCATGAAATTCAGACCCGCATCCTGCGCGATGAGCTGGGTTATGCCGGCGTAACGATTTCAGATGCGCTGGATATGGGGGCGATTGCTGAGCATTTCAGCCAGCAAGGGGCGGCTGAAAACGTCTTTGCCGCCGGGGTGGATATCGCCCTGATGCCTGTCAGCATCGCTTCGCCGGCCCAGGCTAACCTGCTGCCGGACCTGATTCGTTACCTTGCGGACCGGGTGAAAACAGGGCATCTCAACGAGGCCGATATCGATGCTTCGGTCGAGCGCATTTTGCGCCTCAAATTACGCCATCACCTGATGGGTCATCGCGAGGCCCCTTGTTCCAGCAGCGTTTCGTCCTCAGCGCATAAGCTGGAAAAACGCATCGCCGATCGCTCCATTACCGTGGTCATTAACCGCCACAGCCTGCTGCCGTTGAAAGACAAGGCGCTGCGCTATTTTATCCTGACCCCGTGGGGTGAGCAGGCCAAAGGCATCGCTAACGTGATGGCGCAGGAGGGCTACCAGAACGTCGTTGCCGCGAAGGAAACGGAACTGAGCGATGCCCAAATCAGGGCGCATATTGCCGATTGCGACGTGTTCCTGCTCGGCACGCTTTCGACTCGCTTTACGCCTGCCGAGCAGGATGGGGTCGTGACCTCCGCAACCGGGGCGGCTAATGATACCAGTCCTTATCCGGGCTGGTTGAAATACGCCGCCGAGCAGGGGAAAAAACGCGTTCACCTCTCATTGCGCGCGCCTTACGATATCGTGAACTATGCCGCAGACGTGGATGCAGCCGTCGCCACCTATTCTTACTACGGGTATGACAGCGGCGTATGGCGCGGTCCCTCGATGATATCTCTGGCACAGGTGCTGACGGGGAAAATCACACCGCACGGCAAACTGCCGGTCAACACCTGGTATGACTACGATGAGGAAACCAATACGGGCAAGGTGGCGTTCCCTCGCGGGACGGGGCTGAGCTGGTAATGGGACAAGTACCGGCGTCGTCAGAAAGGGCGACGCCGGTCGTGGGATAGCGTTGATAAAGCGGGCGGTTTCTTGCTCTGCACGATACGACATGGGATAACCGTCACTCACGGAAGGAGAAAATTTATGCCGACAGGCGCAACAAAACTAGGCGGATGGCTGTTGATGGCCGCCATGCTGGGCGTGAGCGGATGCGCCAAACCCCCTGAGCCGGAAAAGCCTCCGCAGCCTGCACCGCCGGTCACACCGATGCGGGGCATCTGGCTGGCCACCGTCATGGGGCTGGACTGGCCGCCGGCGGCCTCCCTGAAAGCGGAAACCGCGCCAGAGCGAATTCGCCTGCAGCAACAGGCGCTGACGGACGCACTGGACGACATGGTGAAAACCGGGATTAACACGGTGTATTTTCAGGTTAAACCGGACGGAACGGCCCTGTGGCGTTCTGACATCTTGCCCTGGTCGGAGGTATTGACCGGCACCGTGGGCCAGGATCCGGGTTACGATCCGCTGGCCTTTATGCTGAAAGAAGCGCACCGGCGCGGCATCAAAGTGCACGCCTGGCTGAATCCTTATCGGGTTTCCATGAATACCCGGCAGCAAACGATTGATGCCCTTAATCAAACGCTGCAGTCTCCGCCGGCCAGCGTCTATGTGCTGCATCCCGACTGGATACGTACGGCCAACGACCGCTTTGCGCTCGATCCTGGCTTACCCGATGTGCGCAACTGGATCACCGGCGTGGTGGCTGAAGTCGTCAAAAACTATGACGTCGACGGCATTCAATTTGACGATTATTTCTATTATGAGACGCCGCAATCGCCGCTGGATGATGAAAAGACGTATCGCGAATACGGCAAAGGGTTTGCAGACAAGGCCAGTTGGCGAAGAGACAATACGCTGCAATTGATAAAACAGGTTTCAGCCACCGTCAGGGCGCTAAAGCCCGCTGTCGCGTTTGGCGTCAGCCCGGCGGGCGTCTGGCGAAACAAAGCGGACGATCCCGCCGGCTCGGCGACTCAGGCCGGCGCGCCATCGTACGATGCGGCCTATGCCGATACGCGCCAGTGGGTCAAACTGGGGCTGCTCGACTACATCGCACCGCAGCTGTACTGGCCCTTCGATCGTGAAATAGTTCGCTACGACGTGCTGGCCAACTGGTGGGCCGAGGTGGTGAAAGACACGCCGGTTCGGCTTTATGCCGGGGTGGCGCTGTATAAAGTAGGCACGCCATCGGCGAGCGAACCGGCATGGACCGTCGACGGCGGCGTTCCCGAGCTGAAAAGGCAGTTGGATCTCAACGAGAGCTTGCCTGGGATGGGGGGAACCATCCTGTTCCGGCAACGTTATCTGACCGAGCCGCAAACGGATAAGGCCGTGGAGTACCTGCGCACCCGCTGGAAAACCGGTCAATAATCACCGGCATTGGCATAGCGAGCCGCGGTATTCCACCGCGGCTTTTTTATTCACAGGCGCGCCGCTTCCGGCAGGCGCTTCAGGTAATGCACCACCAGCAGCGCCAGCAACAGCATCAGGCTGATGAACGCCGCCACGCCATTCCAGCCGAAACTGTGCCAGAACACGCCGCCGAGGGTCCCGGCCACGCTTGAGCCGACGTAATAACAGAACAGATACAGCGACGACGCCTGGCCTTTGGCGCGGCGCGCACGGCGGCCGATCCAGCTGCTGGCCACCGAGTGGGCGGCGAAGAAACCGGCGGTGAACAGCATCATGCCGATAAAGATCGCCGGCACCTGCGGCAACGCGGTAATCAGAATCCCGATCAGCATAATCACGATCGACGCCAGCAGCACCGGGCCGCGCCCGAAGCGCGAGGTGAGCGCGCCGGCCTTGGGCGAGCTGTAGGAACCGGTGAGGTAGACCACCGACAGCAGGCCGACGATCGCCTGGCTCAGATGATAAGGATCCGCCAGCAGGCGATAACCGATGTAGTTGAACAGGGTGACGAAGCTGCCCATCAGCAGAAAGCCTTCCGCGAACAGCAGCGGCAGCCCCTTATCGTGCCAATGCAGTTTGAAGTTGATCAGCAGCGTGCGGGGGCGCAGTGAGCTGGCGCGAAAATGCCGCGAAGCTGGCAGAATGCGCCAGAACATGAAGGCGGCGGCGAGGGCGAACAGACCGATGACCCCGAGTGAGACGCGCCAGGAGAAGAAGTCGGTCAACACCCCGGTCACCAGGCGGCCGCTCATGCCGCCGATCGAATTGCCGCTGATGTACAACCCCATCGAGAAGGCGACGAAGCTGGGATGGATCTCTTCGCTGAGATAGGTCATGCCGACCGCCGCCACGCCGCTCAGCGACAGGCCGATCAACGCGCGCATCAGCAAAATGCCGTGCCAGCTGGTCATAAAGGCGCAAATCAGCGTGCAGACTGCCGCCAGCAACAGCGCCACCACCATCACCGACTTACGGCCGATGGCGTCGGACAGCGGCCCGGTGAACATCAGGCCGATCGCCAGCAGGCCGGTAGAGACCGAGAGCGACAGGCTGCTTTCGGCCGGCGAGACGCCGAAATCTTGCGACAGCACCGGCAGGATCGGCTGCACGCAGTAAAGCAACGCGAAGGTCGCCAGCCCGGCGGAAAACAGCGCCAGCGTTACGCGCATAAACTGCGGCGTGCCGCGTTCGATATAGGGGAGTTTGTTGTTGAGGGTGGAGCGTTTTACTTTTGGCGCAGCGGCCGCGTCATCGTTGGCGGCCAGCGTCGACGGCATCACGGCCGCAGAACGCACAGGGGTTGTCACAGCGTTTCCTTACCGAACTTCGGGGAGATAAACAGACACTTTGCAGATAACAAAATGATAGGGAGCGGCGATTTTTTTGTCTAATATATTAATAATTACAATTAAGACTTTTTAAATATGAATATCGAGTTGAGACACCTGCGTTACTTTATCGCCGTGGCGGAAGAGCTGCATTTTGGCCGCGCCGCGGAGCGGCTGCGTATCTCCCAGCCGCCGCTCAGCCAGCAAATCCAGGCGCTGGAGGACATGGTCGGCGCGCGGCTGCTGGCGCGCAACAACCGCAACGTCAGCTTGACGCAGGCCGGGGAGATGTTCCTCAAAGAAGCCTATCAGGTGCTCGATCAGGTCGGCCGCGCGGCGGAAAAGGCGGCGCGCCTGGATCGCGGCGAACTGGGGGAAATGACCATCGGCTTTACCTCTTCCGCGCCCTTTATCGGCGTGGTGGCGCGCAGCCTGCGCGCTTTCCGTCAGCATTCTCCGCAGGTGCACATCAAGATGCGCGAAATCAACACCAAACAGCAGATCGAACCGCTGCTGAACGGTGAGCTGGATCTGGGGGTGATGCGCAACACGCGGCTGCCGGAAGCGCTGCACTATCAGCTGCTGCTGCGCGAACCGCTGGTGGCGGTGGTGCCGGAGGGGCATCCGCTGGCGGAAACGCCCGGCGGCGCGCTGCGTTTTCAACACCTGGCGCAGGAGCCGTTCGTGTTCTTCTCGCGCGAAGTGGGCACGGCGCTGTATGACGAAATTCTGCTGCTGCTCGGCAAGGCCGGCATTACCCCGTATATCACTCAGGAAGTGGGGGAGGCGATGACCATCATCGGTTTGGTCTCCGCCGGATTGGGGGTCTCGATTCTGCCGGCGTCTTTCGCCCGGGTGCGGGTGGACGGCGTGCGTTATTTGCCGCTGGCGGAGCCGGACGCCACGACCGAAGTGTGGCTGGTGCATCACCGCCGACGGCCGCTGACCGCTGCGGCGCAGGCGCTGATGGCGTTGATGCTGAAATGACGTTGAGATTGGGCAAATAAAAATCAATTCGCGCTGAAATTGCGAGGAATTTGTGCAGCAAATCACATAACGAATCAAATAGTTGACGCTGTATGACAAAAGCCCCACCATAACCCCTAGTCTTTATTTAGAAGCGCGAAAAATAGTAGGAGCCGGTTTGTGATTGCGGTTGGGCAGCCTGGGCATATTGATCAAATCAAACAGACCAATGCGGGGGCGGTTTATCGGCTAATCGATCAACTGGGCCCGATTTCGCGCATCGAACTGTCAAAACGCGCACAGCTGGCGCCCGCCAGCATCACCAAGATCGTGCGCGAACTGCTGGAAGCCCATCTGGTCAAGGAAACCGAGTACCAGGAAATCGGCAGCCGGGGCCGCCCGGCGGTGGGGCTGGTGCTGGACACCGAGGCCTGGCACTACCTGTCCGCCCGCATCAGCCGCGGCAGCATCACGCTGGCGCTGCGCGATCTGAGCAGCAAACTGGTGGTGGAAGAGCTGCTGCCGCTGGCGGCCGAAGATCCCGAACCGCTGCTGAAACGCATCCTGACCGAAGTCGATCAATTCTTTATTCGCCACCAAAGCAAGCTGGAACGGTTGACGGCGATCGCCATTACGCTGCCGGGTATTATCGACGTGCAGTCCGGCGTGGTGCACCGCATGCCGTTTTACGACGTGCTGGAGATGCCGCTCGGCCCGGCGCTGGAAACCCGGACCGGTCTGCCCGTCTATTTGCAACACGACATCAGCGCCTGGACCATGGCCGAGGCGTTGTACGGCGCCTCGCGCGGCAGCCAGAACGTGATTCAGGTGGTGATCGACCACAACGTCGGCGCCGGCGTGATCACCGGCGGCCACGTGCTGCATGCCGGCAGCCACAGCGTGGTGGAGATCGGCCACACCCAGGTCGATCCTTACGGCAAACGCTGTTACTGCGGCAACCACGGCTGCCTCGAGACCGTGGCCAGCATCGAGAACATGCTGGAGATCGCCCAGCAGCGGCTGAGCGGCTCGATGAGCTCCAGCCTGCACGGCGCGCCGCTGACCGTTGAATCGCTGTGCGACGCCGCGCTGGCGGGCGATCAACTGGCGCGGGACATCATCCTCGGCGTCGGCCACAGCGTGGGGCGCATTCTGGCTATCATGGTCAACCTGTTCAATCCGGAGAAGATCCTGGTGGGTTCGCCGCTCAACCGCGCGGCGGAGATCCTGCACCCGGCCATCGCCTCCTGCATTCGCCAGCAGGCGCTGCCGGCCTACAGCGAGCAGGTCAAGGTTGAATCCACGCAGTTCTTCAATCAGGGCACCATGCCCGGCGCGGCGCTGGTGAAAGAGGCGCTGTACAATGGTTCATTGCTGGTGCAGCTGCTGCAAGGCTAACATCAGAACTTCTTATTAATCCCGCAAAAGATTGAGCTACCTCAAGCCCCTACGTGGCAGCATCCCCTAGAATTTTTCCGCAAGACTTCTTCGCCGCCGGTGCGGCGATACATTGTTAACGGGGCATTCTGGGGCATTTTATTCATGTTGAAGCGTTTATTTGTGACAGGCACGGATACCGACGTCGGTAAAACCGTGGTTTCCCGCGGGTTGATGCAGGCGCTGGCCGCCGATGGCCGCTCGGTCGCGGGCTACAAGCCGATCGCCGCGCGCTGCCAGGAAACCAGCGAGGGCATCCGCAATAAAGACGCTTTGGTGTTGCAGGCATCTTCCACCTTGCCGCTGTGCTATGAGGAGATCAATCCCATCACCTGTCTG
Source organism: Serratia ureilytica (assembly GCF_017309605.1). Taxonomy (NCBI): domain Bacteria; kingdom Pseudomonadati; phylum Pseudomonadota; class Gammaproteobacteria; order Enterobacterales; family Yersiniaceae; genus Serratia; species Serratia ureilytica. The sequence goes on along the minus strand of NZ_CP071320.1, from coordinate 2,696,764 downwards.
GATGAGGTGTTTCATGCGCATGCCACCGAGGACATCAACTACGGCCTGATGAGCAGCGGCCTGCGCGATCTGTCCGCCAAAGCCGATACGGTGGTGGTAGAGGGCAGCGGCGGCTGGCGCGTGCTGATGAACGATCTGCGGCCGTACGCCGAATGGGTGGTGCAGGAGCAACTGCCGGTGGTGTTGGTGGTGGGCATCAAGCTGGGCTGCGTCAGCCACGCGCTGCTGACCGCGCAGTCGATCATCAACGACGGCTTGCCGCTGCTGGGCTGGGTGGCCAACCGCATCAATCCGGGGTTGGCACACTATGCCGAAACCATCACGGCGCTGCAGCAGCGCATTTCCGCGCCGCTGCTGGGTGAAATTCCGTATCTGCCGCGCGCGGAGCAGCGCGAACTGGCGCACTACCTCGATATTTCCACGTTGCTGTAGCCCATTCAGGCGCAGAACGTCGCCAACAACCGGGCGGCGATCAGCAGGCCCAGCCCATACACCGTGTGGGTGAGCAGGCTGAGGAGCCGCGCTCTGCGCGGATTGGCGGTTTTCGCCGCCGCCACGCCAAAGCCCAGCGCGGGCTGCATCACCAGAAACGGCGCCGCCAGGCTCAGCCAGCCGCTCAACAGCGCGATGCGCGGTTCCGGCGCCGCATACCACTCGATGCCCGCCAAACCGAGCGGGATAAAGGCGAACGCCAAGCCGATGGCGTAGTGCAGTATCCAGCCGATTTTTCTCTCACCCTGGCGCGGCGGCGCCGTGACGATGGTGGCGTGAAACCAGCGGCCGTCGAACATGCCGAGAAACCAGCGGCCCACCAGCGCGTAATCGAGGGAAGGGATGCCGAAGCGCCGCTTCAGCAGCAACGCCCACAAATCCATGCAGAGGGTGGCGCCGGCGCCGGTTAACAGAATGCGCAATAACAAATCGGGGGTCATAGGGGTGTCCTTGGCTCAGTGACGTGATAAGGTGCGCACAGTGTGCAACTTAAAGCCGGCTTCAAGTCAATGGCAAAAGAACTGGATATCGGCGCGGTGGCGCGCCTGAGCGGAGTCGCGCCTTCTGCGCTGCGGCATTACGAGAAAAAGGGGCTGATCGCGTCGATAGGCCGCCACGGTTTGCGCCGTCAATACGCCGCCGGGGTGCTCGATCAACTGCGGTTGATCGCCCTCGCGCGCCTGGCCGGTTTTACGTTGGATGAGATGAGCGCCTTGTTTGACGAACGGGGCAAAATCGCGCTCGATCGCGTGTTGCTGGCTGCGCGGGCGGATGAGTTGGATCGCCATATCCAGCGCCTGATACAGGTGCGCGACGGGCTGCGGCACATGGTTGATTGCCCTGAACCTGAGCACCTGCAGTGCCCGCAGTTCAGGAAAATATTGCAGCAGGGTGAGTTCTAAACCTCGCGTTTGGGCAGCGGCGCCGTGTGGTACACCGAGATCGGCCGCAGGCCGCGCGACACGGTGGTGGCGATCACGCAGGCGAGCAGAATGCCGGGCAGCAGCGCGTATTCGCCGGTCATTTCAAACACCATCAGCGCCGCCATGATCGGCGCATGGGTGGTGGCGGCCAGCAGGGTGGCCATGCCGGTCAGCGCCAGCAGCAGCGGCACCGCCGCATCCATGCCCGGCCACAGGCCGAACAGCTGACCGATTATCGATCCGAGCGCGGCGCCGACGAACAGCGTCGGGGTGAAGACCCCGCCGGGCGCGCCCGAGCCGCTGCTGGCGAGGATTGCCAACAGTTTACACACCAGGATCGCGCCCAGCAGCAACACCCCCGGCGGCGCGATCAGCAGCGCCTGCACCACGCTGTAGCCATTGCCCCACACTTGCGGAAACAGCAGCGAAAGCAGCCCGACGATCAGGCCGCCCAACGCCAGCTGCAATGGCGGCTTCAGGCGCAGCGATCGGAAGGCGCGACCGCTGGCGGTCATCAACCACAAAAACAGCGGCCCGCCGGCGCCGGCCACCACGCCGACCAGCGCCATCAGCAGGTATTGCGTCGGCAAGGGGGCGGCGAGCGGCGTCACCAGGTAGAGCGGCGCCTGGCCGCCGTTGAGCAGGTTGGTCATCAGCAGAGCGCTCACTGCGGCGATCACCACCGGGCCGAGTGAGGCCAGCATCAGGGTGCCGAACAGGATCTCGGCGATAAACAGGCTGCCCGCCAACGGCGCATGGTAGGCGCTGGCCATCCCGGCGGCGGCGGCGCAGGCCACCCACAGTTTCCATTCTTTCTCGTGCGTAAAGCGCTGGGCGAAGAGCGATCCCACCAGCGCCGCCAGCAGGATCATCGCGCCTTCGCGGCCGATGGCGCTGCCGCTCGACACCACCAGCAGCGACGCCAGACACTTCACCAGGCTGGCGCCGGTATCCAGCTTGCCGTTGCCGGTCTCAATCGCTTCCATATAGTCGGTGGGCGCCGCCGGGCGCTGGTGGCGGTAGCGCTGGTGAATGTACAGCAGCAGGCCCGCCGCCAGACCGCCCAGCGCGGGCGTCAGCGCGCGTCGCCAGCCGGGCAGCGCGGCGGCGGCGGCCACCAGGCTGCCGTCGGCATTGCCGAGCAGCAGCCACTCGAGGCCAATCATCGAACGGTGAAACAGCCACACCGCCAGGGCGGCGGCGACGCCGATAAACACGGCGATAAGCAGGCTGCGCAGCAGGGCGCGATAGTGGTGCAGGTGGACCAATCTTTTCATGCGTGGGCGGCGTCGTGAGAAAAATCAAAGGGTCATCAGCGCATTGTGCTTGGCGCTCCGGCCGATGACCAGTGAATCTTTAGCAAACTGCGGCATGGGCGGGGCGGCGAGCGCCCCGGCGTGGGTTATTGCGGCGTCAACACCCGGCGTGTGCGGCCGGAACTGAGGTAGTCGGCGATATAATCCTGCGAGATTTCGCCGCTGTAGCGGCCGTCTTCATCGACGATCGGCATCCAGGAAGTGTTGTGTTCGTACAGCTTCGACAGCACCACGCGCAGGTTCTCTTCCGCGCGGGCGGTGACGCGGAAACGGTGCAGGCTGTCGGCGCACACCCCCGGCGCGCCGCGCGCCTCACGGCGTTTGACGTAGCCCAGCGGCTTGCCGTCGGCGTCCACTACCGTCACTGAACGGGCGTCGATATCGTCCATCAGCCCGAACGCCTCCACCAGCGGCGTTTCCCGGCGCACCGTCACCGTCTCTTGTTGGCCTGCCACGTCTCCGGCCTGCACCAGCAGCAGGCGCTTCAGCGTGCGATCCTGGCCGACAAAGGAGGCGACGAACTCGTTCGCCGGCCGCGCCAGCAGCTCATCGGCGCTGGCGTTCTGCACGATTTTACCCTGGCGGAACACCGCAATGCGATCGCCGAGCTTCAGCGCTTCGTCGATGTCGTGGCTGACCAGCATCACGGTCTTTTTCAGCTGGCGCTGCATGTCGAGAAACTCGTTCTGGATGGTTTCGCGGTTGATCGGATCCACCGCGCCGAAGGGTTCATCCATCAGCAGCACAGGCGGATCGGCCGCCAGCGCGCGGATCACGCCGATGCGCTGTTGCTGCCCGCCCGACATCTCTTTCGGGTAGCGGTGCAAAAAGCGCTTGGGATCCAGCGCCACCATGCTCATCAGCTCCTCGGCGCGGGCGTGGCAGCGTTTTTTGTCCCAGCCCAGCATGCGCGGCACCACGGTGATGTTCTCCTCGATGGTCATGTTGGGGAACAGACCGATCTGTTGGATGACGTAGCCGATTTTACGGCGCAGGCTGACGGTATCCAGCGCGCTGGTGTCTTCGCCGTTGATCAGAATGGTGCCGCCGGTGGGTTCGATCAGGCGGTTGATCATCTTCAGCGTGGTGGTTTTGCCGCAGCCGGAAGGGCCGAGCAGCACGCAGATTTCGCCTTCCGGCACGTCCAGATTGATGTTGTCGACGGCGTTGAACGGCGTGCCGTTCTTTTGCATGAACTGTTTGGTCAGATTTTCCAATTTAATCATGAGCGGATCCCCTTGGGCGTTAGCGCAATTTGCAAGCGGTGCAATAACCAATCGAGGACGATCGCCAGCAGGCTGATCATCACGGCGCCGGTAATCAACTGGCGAATGTCGCTGCTGCTGATGCCGTTGAGCAGCAGCAGGCCGAGGCCGCCGGCGCCGATCACCGCGGCGATCGCCATTACGCCGATATTCATCACCACGGCGGTGCGGATGCCGCCGAAAATGACCGGCAGCGCCACCGGGATCTCCACCCAGCGCAGCCGTTGCCAGAAGGTCATGCCGATGCCGCGGCCGGCTTCGCGCAGCCCGCCGGGCAGATTGTCGAGCGCGGTGTGGGTATTGCGCACGATCGGCAGCAGCGAGTAGAGGAACACCGCGGTGATCGCCGGCACGTAGCCGATGCCGTGGCCAATCAATGAAAACAGCGGGATCATCAGCCCGAACAGGGCGATGGAGGGCACGGTCAGCACCAGCGTGGCCAGGCTCAGCACCGGCGTCGCCAGCCATTTGTGGCGGACGATCAGCACGCCAAGCGGCACGCCGATCAGGATCGCCAGGCCGACGGCGATGCCGACCAGCAGCAGGTGTTCCAGCGTCAATCCGGCGATATAGGCCCAGTTTTGCCAGGCGTAAAGTAAGGTATTCATCATGCCTCCTAAATCAGGCCGCGCTGCTTGAGGAACGCGTCGGCGACCTGTTGCGGCGTCTGGTAGTCGATATCCACCTTGGCGTTCAGCTCGGTGATCACCTGATTGTTGAACTGTTTCGACAGCGTGTTCAGCGCCTCTTCCAGCCCCGGCGTGTTTTGCAATACGTCGGCGCGCACTACCGGCGTGACCGCGTAGCTCGGGAAATAGCCCTTGTCGTCTTCCAGCACCTGCAGATCGAACCCTTTCACCCGGCCATCGGTGGTGTACACCAGCCCGGCGTCGACGAAGCCGTCGCGGATGGCGTTGTAGACCAGGCCGGGATCCATCTGGCGAATTTGCGGGCGATCGAGCGGCATATCGTACAGCGCCTGCATCGGTTTCAGGCCGTCCGAGCGGCCGGCAAACTCCAGATCCAACCCCAGCAGCCAGTTGTGTTTCGGGTCGGTTTTACGCACCTGTTCCACTTTGGCCACCAGCTGCGACATCGTGCGGATCTGCTCTTTTTCCGCGCGCCGGCGCTGCATGGCGAAGGCGTAGGTGTTGTTCATATCCGCCGGCTGCAGCCACACCAGGCCGAGTTTGGCGTCGAGCTTTTTCACCGTGTCGTAGGTTTCCTGCGGCGTCATGCGCTTATTGATGTGGTTAAAGATGATCAGCGAGGTACCGGTGTATTCCCAGGTCATGTCGATCTGCTTGTTGATCATCGCGTTGCGGGTGATCACCGTGGCCAGGTTGGTCTTGGGTTCGACCTGAAAACCTTTGGCCCGCAGGTATTGCACGGTGATCGCCGACAGAATGCGCTGTTCGGTAAAGTTCTTGCTCGCCAGCGTCAGCGGAGCGGCCCAGGCGGCCGCGCCGGTCATCAGCAAGGAGAACAGCAGCGCGTGGCGGAGGCGTTGTAACCATCGAGTCATCGCGTTTCTCCCATCAGGATGCGGTGTGCGGGCTGAGCCGGCGGCCGAGACCGGCCAGCGCCAGATCGAGCAGCAGGGCGATCAGCGCGGTGGCGGCGGCGCCGAGGATCAGCGTCGGGAAGTCGTTCAGGTAGATGCCGGGGAAAATCAGCTCGCCGTAGCTGCTGGCGCCAATCAAAAACGCCAGCGGCGCGGTGCCGACGTTAATCGCCATCGCGATGCGTATCCCGGCGAAGATCACCGGCAGCGCGTTGGGGAGTTCGACCTGGCGCAGCCGCTGCCCGGCGGTCATGCCAATACCGTTGGCGGCCTCGACCAGCGCCGGCGGCACCGAACGCAGGCCGGCATAGGTATTGCGCACGATGGGCAGCAGCGAGGCGAGGAACAGCGCCACCACCGCCGGCCGATCGCCGATGCCGATGATCACCATCGCCAGCGCCAGCACCGCCAGCGGCGGCAGGGTGTTGCCGACGTTGAAGATTTGCATCACGTGTTCCGCCCAGCGGCGGGCGAAAGGGCGGCTCAGCAAGATACCGCTGGGAATGCCGACCAGCAGCGACAGCAGCATGGAGCAGGCCACCAGGAACATGTGTTGTTGGCCGAGGTAGATCAAATCTTCCCGGCGCGACTTGAGGGTGTCCCAACCGATGCCGTAAACCAGCAGTGCGATGACGACGATAAACAACAGGCTCCCGAGGAGCAGGCGCCGGTATGGCGCTGACTTGTGCATGATGTTGCGTCCTCCGTTGCGCGGAGCGGCCGACGAGACGGCGCATTCCGCTCTGATTGTTACCCACGGCCCGGCGGGCGTGGCGGTACAAAACGGGCGTTTCGCATGAGGTTAGCGACATTGAGCGAAGGGTGCGTTCGGCACAGCGTGCTGAACGTAGGCTCAATACGTGAGTTAATCAGCATAAGATACTGATATTTAAACCCGAGAAAGCACGAAGCCCAACGACTCCGGCTAGGGAAGGTATAGCACCCTGTCGTTGACCGTGCCAAGTTTTATGAACAAAATCAGGTGATTGAGTTTGCGCCGATCGGCGTCTCAGCCCGCGTCAGCGCTGGGATGGGGGGAAAGTGAAAAAAACCCGCCGCATAACGTTACGCCGTAACAACAAGTCCAAATGGTGCGATCCGCCGTCGGCGAAGACGGGATGTGAGGGCGGATAGACTCGGTGCAGGCGCTTGCTGATATACTCAGGGAAAACAAAAACGCCAGGAAACCTGCATAACGCCATGACAAATAACGTTTCACCCGCACCCATCGCTCACCGCCCGCTGATTCTGATCGCCTGCATGCTGGCGATGTTCATGTCGGCGATCGAAGCCACCATCGTCGCCACCGCCATGCCGACCATCATCGGCGATCTCGGCGGTTTCTCGCTGCTGGGCTGGGTGTTCGCGGTCTATTTGCTGTCGCAGGCGATCACCATTCCCATCTACGGGCGGCTGGCGGATCTCTACGGCCGCAAGCGGGTGTTCTTCTTCGGCGCCACGCTGTTCCTGTTGGGATCGGTACTGTGCGGTTTCGCCCCCGACATGTATTGGCTGATCGGCTTTCGTCTGCTGCAGGGGCTGGGCGCCGGCGCCATCATGCCGATCGCCTCTACCATCATCGGCGATATCTACAGCGCCACCGAACGGCCGAAGGTGATGGGATACCTGTCGAGCGTGTGGGGCGTGTCGGCGATCATCGGCCCGCTGTTGGGGGCGTTTATCGTGCAACATTTGCCGTGGGCGTTGGTGTTCTGGGTCAACCTGCCGATCGGCCTGTTGGCGATGTTCTTCCTCTGGCGCTATCTGCCGGCGCATCAGCCATTGCGCCAGCACGCGCTGGATCTGGCCGGCACCGCCTGGCTGACGCTGTTCGTTTCGGCGCTGCTGCTGGCGCTGTTGCAGATGGAAAGCCTGGGCTGGTGGGTGGTGCCGCTGTTTGCGCTGGCGGCAGCGGCGCTGGCGCTGCTTGTCCGCCAGGAGCGGCGCGCGGTCGAACCGCTGTTCCCGTTGGCGCTGTGGCAAAGCCGGGTGATCGTCGCCGGTAACATCGGCGGGCTGGTGATCGGCGCGGCGATGATGGGCATCAGCGCCTTTCTGCCGACCTTCATTCAGGGCGTGATGGGGGGCTCGCCGCTGGAGGCGGGCACCACGCTGGCGCTGATGTCGATCGGGTGGCCGCTGGCCAGCACGCTGAGCGGCCGCTTGATGCTGATGACCTCGTACCGCGCTACGGCGCTGCTGGGCGCGCTGTTGTTGGTGGCGGGCGGCCTGATCTTGCTGCTGCTGCAGCCGGAGGGCGGCTTGCTGTGGGGCCGGGTGGCGGCGTTTATGGTCGGCGCCGGCATGGGGCTGTGCAATACCACGTTTCTGGTTTCGGTGCAGAACGCGGCACATTACAGCATTCGCGGCATCGCCACCGCCTGTACGGTGTTTACCCGCATGGTGGGCTCGGCCATCGGCACCGCGATTTTGGGCGCGACGCTGAATCTCAACCTGCAGTGGCGTTTGCCGGAGATTGACGATCCGGTACAGCGGCTGATGGAACCGGCAGTGCGCCAGAGCATGGGGAGCGAGGCGTTGGCGCAGCTGACCCAGCAAGTGGCGGCTTCGCTGCATTGGGTGTTTCTGGTTTCGGCGCTGGTGTCGTTGCTGGCGCTGGCGGCGGCGATGCTGATCCCGGCGCGTTGTCGGCCGCAGGGCGAAGAGGAAGAGGCGGAACAGGCGTAAGGAAGAGAAGGAGCGGGCGCTGCTGCAGAGCGCCCTGGGTAGCCGGTGCGGCTTACTGCGTGTTGGAGGTATCCTGGCTGGTGCCGGTCTGCGCCGCATCACCGCGATCGTCGCCGTTGTTCAGGCGGGTGTAGACGATCTTCTGGGTGTCGTTTTCGCAGTGGCCGACCACCTGGCCGCCCGCTTGATCGGCCTGATCGTTTGGCACGATCTCCAGTTTGAAGCCGGACTCCGGTACGCCGTTATTGACGATTTTTTGCGAAATGTCCGCTTTCACGCTTTCGCAGGAGGCCAGGGCCGCTATCGGCGCGCCGGCCAGCAACACAGCGGTTAATATCAGCGTTTTTTTCATCACGTCATCCTTTTAGACAATGGACTTCCTGTAACAGGATAGCAGCAACGGCGACCGGGTTTCACGCTTGCCCGCCCGCCGCAGGCGGATTAAGGATTAATCCGACGCCCGGTCTGGCGATCCAGACATTTACGGGTGTCCGGCTCCCAGTAGGCGTTGACGTTGTTGCTGTCGTTGCAGCGATCTTCGTCATCCGCCGCGCGATCGATCTTGTCGAATTCTTTCTCGACGCGGGTGTTAACCTTGTGGCGCAGGGATTTGGTATCATTCCACTGCTCTTTGCTCTGGCGCGCTTCTTCGGTGCTCATCGCGCCGCTGCCTTTGCCATCGACGGTGACGCAGGTACTGCCCTGAGTGCAGGTGGCAGCCAGCGCCGGCGCCTGCCAGGCGCCCATTACGGCCAGCATGGCGACCGGCAGCATCCCGCGCAGCAGTCGTTGGGTCGAAAATGTTTTCATCGTTTCATCCTTATGAGTGAGTGCGCCTGATGAAGGCGGCACTGGCGTTACCTCGCCCGCAGGCGTGGTGACAAATATACCACTGCGCTCCTGGAATTCACCAGCCAAGCGCCGATTCGTTTACTTTATCGAGAGAAAACTGCGACCGATGTTAAAAACTACGCTGTTGTTTTTCGCCACTGCGCTCGCTGAAATTATCGGCTGTTTCCTGCCTTACCTGTGGCTCAAGAAGCAGGGCAGCGCCTGGCTGCTGCTGCCGGCGGCCTTGAGCCTGATGCTGTTCGTCTGGCTGTTGACGCTGCATCCTGCGGCCAGCGGGCGGGTCTACGCGGCCTATGGCGGCGTGTATGTGGCGACGGCGCTGCTGTGGCTGCGAGTGGTGGACGGCGTGAAGCTGTCTACGCTGGATTGGGTCGGCGCCGGGGTGGCGCTGGCGGGCATGCTGATTATTGTTTCCGGCTGGCGCGCGGCCTGAGGAAACACGGCGGGAGTCGCCTCCCGCCGACAGGGCTCAGGCGCCGCGGTGGATGTTCAGCCCGGCGAAGGACTGGCTGACCGGCATCATTTCCAGCGTGTTGATGTTGACGCGCGCCGGCAACGTGGCGACCCAGAATACCGACTCGGCGATGTCTTCCGGCGTCAGCGCATCGGCGCCTTCGTAGGTTTTATTGACCTTGCCGTCATCGCCCTTGAAGCGCACGTTGGAGAACTCGGTGCCGCCCACCAGGCCCGGCTCGATATCGGTCACGCGGATGCGCGTGCCGTGCAGATCGGCGCGCAGGCCCAGGCTGAACTGCTTGACGAACGCCTTGGTGGCGCCGTACACGTTGCCGCCGGCATAGGGCCAGTTGGCGGCGGTGGAACCGATGTTGATCACGTGGCCGACGTTGCGCTCGACCATGGCGGGCAGCAGCGCGCGGGTCATGTTCACCAGCCCTTTGGCGTTGGTGTCGATCATGGTTTCCCAGTCATCGGCGTTGGCCTTGTGCGCCGGCTCCAGCCCCAGCGCCAGCCCGGCGTTGTTCACCAGCACGTCGATCTGGCGCAGCTCGGCCGGCAGCGCTTCTATCACCTGCTGAATGGCGGCGCGGTTGCGCACGTCGAGCCGCACGATGTGCAGCGCTTCCCCCAATTCTTCCTGCAGCGCTTCGAGACGCTCAAGGCGGCGCCCGGCGGCGATCACCTGGTGGCCTTCACGGATAAAACGGCGCGCAATGGCCTCGCCGAAACCGGAGGTGGCGCCGGTAACAAATATAATCATGTTGCTGTTCCTCAACTGTTTTTACCCTACATGCTTCTATCATTAGCACAAACCCGCAGGCAGTGGCAGCGGTTATCACGGCGGAAAGGAAAAAAGGTCACACCGGGCCAGCGGCCCGATGCTGATTAGCGCTGAGGCGGCAGGTGGTAGACCACGGCGTCATACTTGATGCGTTCGCAACGGCCTGCCAGCACGCCGCCCAGCGACTCGACGAGGCGGCGGCTGGCGGTATTCTGCTCGGCCACCGGGTAGAGAAAGTGCGGCGGCTGAAAGCGCTCGCTGGCCCAGCGCGCGATGCCCTGCACGATTTCGCGGCCGTAGCCCTGGCCATGCAGGCTCTCTTTCACCCAGATGCCCAGCTCCGGGGTGGGGCTGCGCAGGTTGTGCGCGCCGCCGACGCCGACAAACTGCCGGTCTTCGCGCCGGCGGGCGACGAAGATCACTTCTTCGCCTTCGCGCATCAGCGGCAGCCAGCTTTGCCAAACGTTGGCGAAATCTTCCGGCGACGCCTCCGGCTCAAAGGTCATAAAGCGCGTCAGCGTGGGGGTGATCGCCTGGTAAACATCGTCGGCGTCTGCTGCGGTAAAGGGGGCAATCAACAAACGGTCGGTGTCAACGCGGCACTGAGAAAGGTCATTGTGATTCATTTTATTTCCTCGCTTTTCAGGCCATAACGGCAAAAAATCCGCGCACATAAATCGGGGCGGATCGTCGATATTACGCGTATTGGCGTCAGAAGCGACTTATTTTTCGCCGCTGCGGCGACGCGGAGGAACGGTTTTATGTGACGTCGTCACGTCGACGGGAAAGGCGGCGGGCACGGTTAACCGCGCCCGCCGTTGAGGATCAGAACTTCACCGAACCTTGCAGATAGATCGTGCGCGGCTGACCGATGTACAGACCTTTGTTGTTGTCGTCATAGGCGCGGGTGAAATACTCGTGGTTGAACAGGTTTTTCACGCCGACGCCCAGATTCAGGCCGGCCATTTCCGGGCCGAAATCATAGGCGGCGCGCACGCCCCACAGCATATAGCCGGGAATGCGGCCGGTGCTGCCGTCGGCGCTTTCCGCCACGGTGTTGGCGTTGTCGGCGAACTGGTTGGATTGGAACTCGCCGTTAAGGTTAAACGCCCAGTTGCCCGGCGTGTAGTCCAGCCCCAGGGTGCCTTTATGCTTCGGCGAGAACGGCACCTGGTTGCCCTTGTAGCCGCCGTCTTCGCGGATGGTGGCGTTGACGTAGGCGTAGCTGGCGTAGGCGGTCAGGTCGTCCAGTTTCGGCGTCAGCTGCGACAGATCGTAACGCAGGCTGCCTTCCAGCCCGGCGTGGCGGGTTTTGCCGCGCGCGGTCACGCTGTCGGTCACCTGGTTGGAATCGTACTGGTTGTTGAAGTTGATCAGGAACAGCCCGATCTCGCCGGTCAGCGCATCGCCGGCGTAGCGGGTGCCCAGTTCCCAGGTGCGCGCCTTCTCCGGTTCAATCTTGCCGCTGTCGACCGCTTTGCCCATCTGGCTGTATTGTACGGTGCCGAAGGAGCCTTCGGTGTTGGCGTACAGGTTCCAGTATTCGTTCAGGTGATACATCACGTTCAACGCCGGCAGCGGCGCGTTATAGCTGACGTCGAGGCGGTTATTCTTGATGTAGTTGTTCTGATACGACTTGATGTACTCGTAGCGCATGCCCGGCGTGATGGTCCAGTCGCCGATGTCGATGCGATCGTCGAGATAGAAGGCGTGCGCCTCGGTGCCGGACTGGGTGTCGCGATCGTACGGGCTGGCGGTGGACGGCAGCCTGCCGGTGCTGGCCTTGCTGGTGTAGCGCAGCTCATGGGTGGACTCACTGACGTAACGGTAGCCGACGCCGACCTCATGGGCGGAATCTCCCCAGCGGAAACTCTGGCTGTAGCGCGGTTCTACGCCGCGCACCCAGTATTCGCGCGGCGACAGCGTCAGGTTCTTGCCCTGATCCAGATAGCCGCTGCGCAGGGTGTAGGTGTAGAAGCTCTGCACGTCGAACTTATGCTGCTGATCAGGCTGATATTGATAGCCGAAGTTCGCCAACTGGCGGCGGCCCCAGAACTTGTCGTACGGGCGCGTAGACTGGAACGGGTTGGCGTTGTAGTCCGCCCGGCTCAGGCCGCCCGGCATGTTCGCTTCGCCTTCGTAGTATTGCAGCAGGCTGTTGAAGGTGTGCACCTCGTTCGGGGCGTAGCGGCTTTTCAGCATCACGTCGTCTATCTTGGTTGCGCTGTGCTCGCGCCAGTCGCTGCCGCGGGTGCCGGAGTAAAGCAGCGCCGCACCGAAGCCGTTGTCGGCGGTGCCGCCGATCATCAGGTTGCCGGTGCCTTTCGGGTGATCCTGGCGCGAGGTCGGGCTGAGCTGCCCCTGCATGCCGGCCTCCAGGCCGAAGGTTTTCGGGATGGCGCGGGTAACGAAGTTGACGACGCCGCCGACGCTCTGCGGCCCATAGCGCACCGCGCCGCCGCCGCGCACCACGTCAATCGCATCCATATTGCCGAGCGAGACCGGCGCCAGTGACAGCTGCGGCTGGCCGTAAGGGGCGAAGGGCACCGGAATGCCGTCCATCAGCACGGTAGAGCGGCTGGCGAGGCGCGGGTTGAGGCCGCGTATGCCGAAGTTCAGCGCCATATCGTGGCTGCCGGTGCCGTTGTTCTCCGGCGCCACCACGCCCGGCACGCGGTTCAACGCTTCACGCACGGTGGTGGTGCCGGTTTTAACGAAGTCTTCGCGGCGCACGACGTCGCGCGCGCCGGGGTGTTCGAACACGTCTGCCTGACGGCCTTCCGCCAGCCAGTCGCCGACCACGGTGATGTCTTCTTCTTTCTGCGGCTGCGGCAGTTTGGCCAGCGTGTAGCCGTTGTTGCCGAGCGCTTTAGCCTGCAGGCCGCTGCCCGCCAGCAGGGCGTTCAGGCCGTCATCGACGCCGTAGCTGCCGCTCAGGCCCGGCGAACGTTTACCGGCGGTCAGCGCGCCGTCTACCGAGAGCGCGATGCCGGCGCGCGCGGCGAAAGCGTTCAGCGCGCCGTCCAGCTCACCGGCCGGAATGTGATAGGCGGCAGCGGCGCTGGCGGCGCTCGCCATCTGCGGTGCAGCGAAGACCAGGCCAATGGCCACGGCCAGCGGCGTGGCACGTTTTCCCCAAAGCGAAGCCGGAGCGACCTTTCCCCAAGCGTTGTTCATACCTTCTCCTGAATCATTTTTTATTTATTGCTGCAGTGTTTTCCTGGGAGTCGGATGAGCAAAGCAAAAGGGACAATCAAGAATGCGATTTTTTATCATTTTCATTTAAAAAATTCAGGCGGGGACGATTTGCAACCAATAGCGGGTAAAGCTTTGCAGGCGTACCGGCAGCGTCTGGCTGAGCAGGGCGAGGGCGCGATCGGTATCGTTGAGCGGGAAACTGCCGCTGACGCGCAGGCCGGCAACGGCCGGATCGCAGCTCAGGTGGCCGCGCCGATAGCGCGCCAGTTCGGCGATCACCCGGTCCAGCCGCCACTGGCTGACGCTCAGCACCCCGTGCAGCCAGCCGTCTTCCGCCGTAGCCGGTTGCTTATCGCTGAAGGCCGCCGCGCTGAAGCTTATCTGTTCGCCGGCGTTCACCCGGAGCTTTTGTTGCGCGTCTTGCGCCAGCTGCGCTTCGACTGCATGCTCCAGCACCGTCAGGCGCGTTTCGCCGCCGCTCTCGCGCACCAAAAAACGGGTGCCGAGCGCGCGCATCGCCCCTTGCGGGCTCTGCACCCACAGCGGCCGGGCATCGCGTCCGGTAACCAGGCTGATTTCCCCGGCGTGCAAGCGGATCAGTCGTTGGCGATCGTCGTAATGCACGTCCACCGCGCTGGCGGTGTTCAGCACCAGTTGGGTACCGTCGCTTAACACAATGGGTTTGATTTCGCCGGTGGCGGTGCGGTAGTCGGCGCGCAGCTCCTGGCCGAGCGGCGACCGGTAGAAGAAGCCGCCGCCGCCCACGCCGAGCAACAGCAGCAGGCTTTTCAGCAGGGTGCGGCGATCGATCGCCGATTGACGGCCGGCGCGATCGAGCGCGCGATAGCTGAATTTGCCCGGCACGCCCTGCAGCTGGCTCTGCAACGCTTCGACGCGCTGCCAGGCCCAGCGGTGATCGTCATGCTGCTGGTGCCAGGCTTGCCACTGTTGGCGCTGGCGTTCGGTGACGTGCTCGTCGCACAGCAGGGCATACCAGTGTGCGGCCATTTTCAGCGCCTGGCGCTGCTCGGGGGTGATGGCGTTGCTCATGAATAAACGTCGTTTTCGAGGCTGAACAGCAGGCAATGCTCGGTGGCTTTGGCCATGTATTTTTTAACCGAACTGACCGACACGCCGAGGCGCGCGGCGATGTCCGCATAGCCCAGGCCTTCGAGCTGCGACAACAGAAAGGCCTGTTTTACCTTCGGCCCCAGGCCGTCGAGCATGGCGTCGATCTGCTGCAGGCTTTCCAGCAGGCTCTGGCGCTGCTCCGGCGACGGGGCGTAGCCTTCCGGGATCAGCGCCAGCATCTCAAGATAGGCGCGCTCCAGCGTTCTGCGGCGGAACAGATCGACCATCACCCGCTTGGCGACGGTGACCAGAAAATCTTTCGGCTCGCGCAGGGTCGCCGCGGCGTCGCTTTTCAGCAGGCGCATAAAGGTGTCCTGCGCCACATCGTCCGCGTCGAAAGCGCAGCCCAGCCGCCGACGCAACCATCCCTGCAACCAGGCGTGGTGGGTGGCGTAAAGGCGCGACAGCGCGGCGTGCGGGGCAGAGGCGGTGGCGGACATGGTTTTCGCATTGCTGGTCAAAAAGATGCGCGGATGATAATTGAGAATAGTTATCGTTTCAAGTTTGGCCGTTGCCTCCAGGCTGGGGTTCCGCCCCCGGACGCGGCGTTGAAATAAAGCGAACGGCCGTAAAGAGCGTCGTTTGCCCATTAAAGGTGCAGCGGCGCGGTGTTATTTCGGCAAGCAAACGGTTGCTATTTATCTGCCGTCGAAGACTGAGCGTGGGTCTTATTCTCTTTCGCCGGTCTATGCTTTTAGGTTAATTACCAATCAATTGTTTTTATTTAAAAATGTATTTTATCGCCGCCTGTTGGCACACGGCTTGCTATGCTTAATCCGGTCTTTGCGTTTGGGTAAAAAGGGCCTTGTATCATCATCGCAATTTATTATGCGGATGGGCTTGGCCGGTCGTCACAAGGAAGAAAATAATGGCACTGCAATTCACCACGGCTATTCGTGGCAATTTTTTTGATATCGCAGCCTGTGTGGAGGCGCCGCAACAGCTCGAAGAACGCCTGCGGCATGTTCCCGACGGTTTGCTGCTGCTGAACGACGGCGTCATCGTCTGGTTCGGCAGCTGGCGGCAGGGCGAGGCGCTGCTGCCGCCGGGCTTCGCGGTCACGGAGTATCGCGACAAGCTGATCGTGCCGGGTTTTATCGATACCCATATCCATTATCCGCAAACCGAAATGATTGGCGCCTATGGCGATCAACTGCTGGACTGGTTAAACAATTACACCTTCCCGACCGAAAGCCGTTACGACTGTGAGCAGCACACCGACGCGATGTCGGCTTTCTTTCTGCAGCAGTTGCTGAGTAACGGCACCACCACCGCGCTGGTGTTCGGCACCGTGCATCCACAGTCGGTCGATGCGCTGTTCAGCCAGGCGGCAGCGCTGAACATGCGCCTGATCGCCGGCAAGGTCATGATGGATCGCCATGCGCCGGAGGCGCTGCTGGAAACGCCGGAGCAGAGTTATCGCCAGACGCGCGAACTGATCGAACGCTGGCACGGCAAAGGCCGCCTCGGTTACGCCATTACGCCGCGCTTTGCGCCCACCAGTACGCCGGCGCTGCTGGCGCAGGTGCAGCGGCTACGTGAAGAATATCCCGACGTTTGGCTGCAGACGCACCTGAGCGAGAACCCGCAGGAAGTGGCCTGGGTAAAAGCGCTGTTCCCGCAACACCGCAGCTATCTGGATGTTTACCACCGCTACGGCATGACCGGCGATAAAAGCGTATTCGCCCATTGCCTGCATCTGGAGGAGCAGGAGTGGGACTGCTTGTGCGATACCCGCTCGGCGATCGCCTTTTGTCCCACCTCCAACCTGTTTCTCGGCAGTGGGCTGTTTGACCTGCAGCAGGCCTGGCGCAAGCGGGTGAAGCTCGGCATCGGCACCGACGTGGGGGCCGGCACCACCTTCAATATGCTGCGCACGTTAGGCGAGGCGTACAAGGTCGGCCAGCTGCAGCATTACCGGCTCTCCGCCGTAGAAGCGTTCTATCATGCCACCCTGGGCGGCGCCCGCGCGCTGGCGCTGGACGACAAAATCGGCAACTTCAACGTCGGCAAAGAGGCGGATTTCGTGGTGCTCGATCCGGCGGTCACGCCGCTGCAGCAGCTGCGTCACGCCAACAGCGCCACGCTGATGGAGCAAGGTTTTGTGCTGATGACCCTGGGGGACGATCGCAACATTTATCGCACCTATGTGGACGGTAAGGTGGTTTATGAGGCGTCGCGCTGACGCAGCCGCGCCTGCAGCCAAACGCTGAGCGGCGCGACGGCGACGGCGCTCAGTGCGCACAGCCACAGCAGGCGTTGCAAACTGCGCGGGGTGAGGCCGCCGCTCAGCAGCGCGGAAGAGAGCAAGAAGGCCACCGTGGCGCTCAGGTGTATCAGGGCGGTTTGCAGCGTGCCGAAGGCGGCGCGTTGCCGATTGTCCGGCCAGCGCATGCTCAGGGAAGAGATCGCGACCAGCCGCGCGTAGGCCGCCGCGAGAAACGTCACCATAAACAGTTCAGCGCGATCGCCACCGCGCGCCGCCAGCCACAGGCTGCCCAGCAGCAACAGCGTGGCGCTCACCGTCAGCGTCACGGCGCCAACGCGTTGCAACCAGCGGCCCGCCAGCACGGTCGCCAGATAGCCGGCCACGCCGCCGATGAGAAACAGCCAGGACAAATGCGCGTCTGCCACCTGTAACCGCTGGGTGAGCAGCGGCGCCAGCACCGGGATCAGCAGCATCGGGCTGAACTGCGTCAGACCGGCGGCGGAGGCGAACAGCAACAGCCGGCGATCGAGCGCGGCGGGCGCGGCAGCCTGTGGCTGCGGCGCATCCCTGGGAACGAACAGCGCCACCAACACCGCCGCCAGCAGACACAGCCCGCCGATAGTCACCAGCGCGGCGCGCCAGCTTGCCACCTCGCACAGGTACAGCATGCCCGGCATGCCGACGCTGCTCACCAGCGAAAAAGACGCGATCACCGTCGCCAACATTCGGCCGTGCAGCGCGGCCGGCGCGGCGTTGAGCAGCAAGCCGATCCCCACGCCCATCGTGGTGCCGCCCAGCAGACCGGCCAGCAGCCGCAGCGCCAACAGCAAATAAAACTGCTGGGTTGCGGCGATCAGTAAGGTCGTCACCCCCAGCAGCGCGACATTGAGCAGCAGAAAACGCCGCTTTTCAACGCCGCCGATCCAATAGAACGCGCCGATGCCGGAAATCACCGCTGCCAACGTATAGGCCGCGCTGACATAACCGGCGTAACTGACGGGCACGGAAAAGTCGGCGGCCATATAGAGAAATATCGGGTTGAACACCATGTATTCCAGGGCATTGGTGAATTGAATAAAGGCGATGACCAGCGCTATCGCCGTCAGCTTTCTCGTGGGTGTCATAAGCATCCTTCGGTTGCAGAGTCAGGCCGGCAGTGTAGCGCGTGGCGTTGCGCGGGATTAGGTGGTAGAAATGGCATGGTTTGTTATCAAATGTGGGATAATCATGCGCGCCAAATTGGATTTAAACCTGTTACGCATTTTCGTGGCGGTGGTGGAGCAAGGCAGCTTCGTCGGGGCCGCTCGGGCGCTGGCGATGCCGACCTCCAACGTCAGCCGCGCTATCTCGCAGCTGGAGCGCCAGCTCGACCAGCGCTTAATCGAGCGCAGCACCCGCTCAATGCGGCTGACGCCGAACGGCCAACTGTTGCATGAGCGGGCTCAGCCGTTGCTGGCGTCGCTCGATCACACCGCGCAAACGCTCAGCGAACGGCAGCAACAGCTGCGCGGGCCGCTGCGCCTGTGCGTGCCGAATGAAGTGGGGCCATATCTGTTGGGCGATCCGTTGGCGGCCTTCGCCCTGCAGCATCCGCAGATCGAAATCAGCTGCGTCACCAATCTGGCGGGCATGGCGTCGCTGCTTGACGATGTCGATCTGGCGGTCATGGTCAGCCGGGGCCTGTTGGACGACAGCGACTATGTCGCGCAGCCGCTGGCGACCTTTCCCTGCATTGTGGTGGCTGCGCCGGCGCTGGTGGCGCAGTGGCCGCTGACGTCGGAGATTGAGCAATTCACGCAATTGCCCTGTATCAGTACGGTGGATGCGCTGAAGGGCATGCCGTGGCAATTCGTCCGCCCGGACGGCAAGTTCGTTACCGTCCCGGTCAATGCGCGCTATCGCGTCAATAGCGGGGAGATGGCGCTGAAGGCGGCCTTGGCCGGCGTGGGGTTCGCCATACTCTCCGAGCTCGGCTGCCGGCCGTTTCTGGCCGACGGACGTTTGGTTGAGATACCGCTGGCCTTGCCGCCGGCGCCGCTGCAGCTGTATGCCGTTTATCCCGGCCGCCGCTATCTTCCGGCCAAAACGCGCGCGCTGCTGACCTTTCTGATACAGCAGATCGGCGAGGCGGCTCACTTCTAATCACTTGTTTTTGCTCAAACTGCCAACTGCGCCTAAGCTAGGAGGTGACTCAGAGGGAGCCATTCCCCGAGACCTTATTCCGTGAACATGGAGGAGTTTCGATTTGATGCGTTTATCCACATTGGTGCTGGCGATCGGCATGGCGCTGGGCTCGCAGGCACAGGCAGCAGAAACCCAACCTCACGCCGACCATAGCGCGCTGCCCAGCGGCCAGGCGAAGGAGGCTACCGTGACCGGTGAAGCCAATCAGCACGACAAGCAAAAGACCCAAAATCCGTTCTTCTATCAAAGCCGTCTGCCGTTCCAGGCGCCGCCGTTCAACCTGATCAAGGAAAGCGACTACGCGCCGGCGATCGACGCGGGCATCAAGCAAAAGCGGGAAGAGGTGGAGAAGATCGCCAACAACCCGGCCAAGCCTAACTTTAAAAATACCTTCGTGGCGCTGGAGCAGGCCGGTTCGTTGCTGACGCGGGTGATGAACGTGTTCGGCGCCATGACCTCGGCCAATACCAGCGATGCGCTGCAGAAGCTGGATGAAGAAACCTCGCCGAAGCTGGCGGCGCTGAACGACGACATCATGCTCAACGGCAAGCTGTTCGCGCGCATCAAGGCCATCTATCAAGATCGCGATGCGCTAAAGCTGGATCCGGAGTCACGTCGGCTGGTGGAAGTCACCTATAAGAACTTCGAGCTGGCGGGCGCCAACCTGTCGGACGCCGACAAGGCCAAGCTGAAGGCGCTGAACCAGGAAGCGGCGACGCTGAGCACCCAGTTCACCAACAAACTGCTGGCGGCGAGCAAAAACGGCGCGCTGGCGATAACCGACCAGGCGAAGCTGGACGGTCTGTCCGAAGGTGAGCTGGCCGCGGCAGCGCAGGCGGCCGCCGAGCGCAAGCTGGAGAAACAGTGGCTGTTGGTGCTGCAGAACACCACCCAGCAGCCGCTGCTGCAGAGCCTGAAAGATCGCGATACCCGCAAAGCGCTGTTCGACGCCTCCTGGACGCGTGCGGAGAAGGGCGACGGCAACGATACCCGCCAGACCATTTCCCGACTGGCCAAGGTGCGCGCCGAGCAGGCCAAGCTGTTGGGTTACCCGAACTACGCCGCCTGGAAACTGCAAAACCAGATGGCCAAGACGCCGGATGCCGCGCTGAGCTTTATGCGCAACATCGTGCCGGCGGCCACCGCGCGCGCCGAACGTGAAGCCAAAGACATTCAGGCGGTGATCGACCAGCAGAAAGGCGATTTCAAGGTGCAGGCCTGGGACTGGCAGTTCTACGCCGAACAGGTGCGCAAGGCCAAGTACGATCTGGACGAGTCGCAGATCAAACCTTACTTCGAGCTGAACAACGTGCTGAACAACGGCGTGTTCTACGCCGCCAACCTGCTGTACGGCATCAGCTTCAAAGAGCGCAAGGACATTCCGGTCTACCAGCCGGACGTTAAGGTGTATGAAGTGTTCGACAAGGACGGCAAATCGCTGGCGCTGTTCTATACCGACTACTTCAAGCGCGACAACAAGGGCGGCGGCGCCTGGATGAGCAACTTCGTCGATCAGTCGAAGCTCAATGGCACCAAGCCGGTGATCTACAACGTCGCCAACTTCACCAAACCGGCGCCGGGGCAGCCGGCGCTGCTGTCGTATGACGACGTAATCACCATGTTCCACGAGTTCGGCCACGCGCTGCACGGCATGTTCGCCGATCAGGAATACCCGAGCCTGTCGGGTACCAACACCGCGCGCGACTTCGTCGAGTTCCCGTCGCAGTTCAACGAGCACTGGGTCAGCGATCCGAAAGTGTTCAGCCACTTCGCCAAGCACTACCAGACCGGCGAGGCGATGCCGCAGGAACTGGTCGACAAGATCAAGAAGGCCGACAAGTTCAACAAGGGCTACAGCATGACCGAGCTGCTGTCCGCCGCGCTGCTGGATATGCACTGGCACATGCTGACCGCCGATCAGCCGCAGCAGGATGTGGACAAGTTCGAGGCCGAGTCGCTGCAAAAAGACAAGGTGGATCTCAGCTACGTGCCGCCGCGTTACCGTTCCAGCTACTTCCAGCACATCTGGGGTAACGGCTACGCCGCGGGCTACTATGCCTATCTGTGGACGGAAATGCTGGCGGACGACGCCTTCCAGTGGTTCACCGAACACGGTGGCCTGACCGCCGAAAACGGCCAGCGCTTCCGCGACATGATCCTGTCGCGCGGCAACAGTCAGGATCTGGAGAAGCTGTACATCGACTGGCGCGGCAAAGAGCCGAGCATCGAGCCGATGCTGATCAACCGCGGGCTGAAGGACGAGTAAGTTCGTCCATTCCCGGTAAGCAAAAAGAAGGGCGCATTATGCGCCCTTCGTCTTTTTGGCGTGGCCGACGCTCAGCGGTTCACCACCTTGGCCGGCAGGGCCACCACCAGCAGCGAGCTGAGCAGCAGGCAGCCGGCGAAGGCCCAGAGCGCGCCGCCGCTCTTGCCGGTCAGATCCAGCGCCAACCCCATCAGCGAATTGCTAACCAGCCCGGCGATGTTGGCCAGCGAACAGGCCAGCGCGAAGCCGGTCGCCGCCGCCGTGCCGCGCAGGAAGGTGGCCGGCAGGCTGAAGAACACCGGCACCGCGCCGATGATCGCCGCCTGGGCGATGGAAAACAGCAGCACCGTGGCCAACGCATTGTGGGTGAAGAAGGTGCTGCCGGCCATCGCCAGCGCGCCGATGATAAACGGCACGATGATATGCCAGCGCCGTTCGCGCAGCCGGTCCGAACTGCTGCCGATCAGCAGCATGCCGAGCAGGGCGGCGACGCTGGGGATCGCCGTCAGGTAGCCGATGGTGGTGATGTCGGTGACGCCGGCGGTTTTGATGAAGGTCGGCATCCAAAAGCCCATGGCGTAGGCGCTGAGCAGAATAGCGAAGTCGATGCCGCCGAGCATCCACACTTTCAGGTTGAAGAAGCCGTCGCGGAAGCTGTGCTTGCCGTGATCGGCCTCGGCGTCGTCACGCGCCAAATCGTCGGCGATGCGCTGTTTTTCCTCGGGCGTCAGCCACTTGGCCTGCTGATAAGTGTTAGGCAACAGCCAGAAGGTCAGCACGCCCAACAGCACGCTGGGAATGCCCTCCAGCAAAAACAACCACTGCCAGCCGTGCAGCCCGTGGCGCATGTCGAAATGGCCCATGATCCAGCCGGAGAGCGGCCCGCCGATCACGCTGGAGAGCGGCAGGCCGATCATGAACAGCGCGATGATGCGGCCGCGGCGATAGGTCGGGAACCACAGCGTCAGGTAAAAGAGCACGCCGGGCAGGAAACCGGCCTCCGCCACGCCGAGCAAAAAGCGAATGACGTAGAACTGGGTCGGCGTGGTGACGAACATGGTGGCGGTGGACAGCAGCCCCCAGGTGATCATGATGCGGGCGATCCACATCTTGGCGCCGACGCGCTGCAGGATCAGGTTGCTCGGCACCTCGAACAGAATATAGCCGACGAAGAACAGCCCGGCGCCCAGACCAAAGGCCGCTTCGCTCAGCTGCAGCGCGTCGGCCATCTGCAGCTTGGCCAGCCCGACGTTGATGCGATCGAGGTAGGCCGCCAGGTAGCACAGGCAAAGAAACGGGATCAGTTTCCAGGTGATTTTGCGGTACAGCAGCAGCGATTCTGCGTCCGCTTTCCCCGCCAGCGGGGTGTCGACAATGGCCATGATGTTGTCTCCAGGTGGTGCGTGTTGGCCTCCGCAGGAGGCGCCTGTTGTGTTTGCGTTGCATGGGCGCCGCCCTGTTTCGGGCGGTCGCGTGAGGCGCTGTTTGCGCCTTCGTTATTGTCGTTGCAGGTGAATCGTTGACTCATAACCGGTTCAGGTAGTCGAGCGCCTCCCGTTTGTGCACCACATCGCCGTATTTGCTGTCGATGTCGAACAGGTTGGCTTCGTGCGGGCCGGGGTGACGATCGCCGACGCACTCGCGCACCACCATGGCGCGAAAGCCGTGCTGCACCGCATCCACCGCGCTGGCGCGGATGCAGCCGCTGGTGGAGCAGCCGATCATCAGCAGCGTGTCGATCCCTTGCGCCACCAGCAGCGGCGCCAGCGCGGTGCCGAAGAAGGCGCTGGCGTATTGCTTGCTCAGCACCACCTCATCGGCCAGCGGCGCCACCGGCGGGCAGAACGCCGCCAGCGGGTTGCCCGCCACCATGTCTTTCATCACCGGCGCTTTCTTCACCCACAAGCCGCCATCGGCAAAATGGCCTGCATGATAGCGGATATGGGTGTGGATCACCGGAATTCCCGTTCGGCGCGCGCAGGCCAGCAGCTCGCGGCTTTCCTCGACCGCGCTCACCACGCCCGGCGCGAACAGCGGCGCGCCTTCGGTGGTGTAGGCCTGCATAAAGTCGATCGCCAGCAGCGCCGGGCGCCGGCCGAAGCCGATGCGCTGGCCCCAGACGCCGCGATAGTTGTCGCTGAGGGTGTCGTTCATTCTGCCTCCTCAATAAGCGCCGGACAGCAGGGCGCCGGCGCCGGGAACGATCGGTTCCAGCTCCAGCGCGGTCAGCATCGCGTAAGTGGTGGCGATGGCGGCGGTGATCACCGGTTTGCCGGTTTGGGCCTCCACCGTCGGGACGGCCGGCAGCGAAGGCATCTGCACGCAGGCGGACAGCACGATAGCATCGACCTCGCGTAAGTCCATCTCGGCGACGATCCCCGGCAGCCTGGCCGGATCGTGCCGGCCGACGTCGAGGTTGTCCGGGATCTCCAGCGCGCGCCATACTTTGACCTCGATGCCTTCGTGCTGGATGTAGTCCACCACCAGCTGGGTCAGCGGTTTCATGTAGGGCGCCACCAGCGCGATGCGTTTGGCGCCGATCACCTTCAGGCCGTTGACCAGCGCGCCGGCGCTGCTGATGACCGGCGCGGCGGCCTGATTGTCTTTCGTCACCTGCGCCAGCCGGGCCTGCGATTCGCGGTGGTAACCCAGCCCCATCGCCATGATGGCCACCAGGCAGGCGTAGCCGAGCACGTCGACCCGCGCGTCGGACAGCTCCAGCGCGCAGCGATCGGACTCGGCGTCCATCGCCGCCAATTCTTCTTTATTGACGTGTTTCATGCGCATGCGGCTGGAGTGAAAGGTGAAACGCTCCGGGCGTATCAGTTGGCGCGCGCCCAGCATTGCCGGGATCTCGGTTTCCATCGTGGTGTTGGAGCTGGGCACGATCTGGCCGATGCGGTAGTGGTTGCTCATGTCGGTGTTCCTCAGTTAATCCAGAAAATCGCCCAGGGCGCGGAAGAAGCCGTCGAAATCGTCCCACGGGATCATGTGTCCGGCGTTCTCGACCTCGACGATGGCGATCTCCGGCTGCAGCGCGCGGATCTCCGCCCGGTCTTCGGGCTGAATGACGCCGCCTTTGCCCGCGGCCATCAGCAGCGTCGGCATGGTCAGCTGCGGGTAGTCGCGGTGGCTGTCCACCTGATGAAAATCGTCGTAGGCGCGTTGGATCGCCGGCTCGTAGCAGGTGTGCAGCCACTCGGCGCGCAGCTGACGCTGTTCTTCGCTCCAGGTTGGGCAAAAGGCGCGCATCTGCTCGGCGCTCATGCCCGGCAGCGACTGCCGGATGGAGTCGGCGTACCACGGCCATTGGCCGGGATAGGCGCGGCGGCCGGGGCCGGAAACCGGCGGATCGACCAGCACCAGCCGTCGCACGCCGTCGGGCTGCAAAGCGGCGGCGCGCAGGGCGAAGCGGGCGCCCATCGAATGGCCGAGCAGGGCGTAACTGCCCAGGTTCAGCGCGGCGGCGAAGGCGTTGACGTCCTGTGCGCAGGTCTCTGCGTCATAAGCCAACTCCGGGCCGCTGGACGACAAACCGCGGCCGCGCACGTCGAGCACGTAGACGTCGTATTTTTCCCCCAGTCGCTCGGCGACGAAGCCCCAGGTGATCGCCGGGCTGGTGATGCCGGGGACCAGGATCAGCGCCGGGCCGTGGCCGCCGTAGCGCAGGTAATGTTGGCGAATGTCGTTGGCGTGAACGTGGGCGCCGTAGAGGAAGGTGCTCATGCGGCGTTCTCCGATTTCAGCGCTTGCGCGTACAGGTCATAGCCGTAGACCCAGGCCGGATCTTCCTGGGTGCGCAGGAAGGTGTTGGCGTTGGACACCGCCTGCACCCTTGATGCGCGCTCCTTGCGGTTGGCTTCATACAGCTGGAAGGCGGTGCGGTAGTCGCCGAGGCCGGTTTCCTGCAGACAGCGGGTCAGCATGGCGGCGTCTTCGATCGCCATCGCCGCGCCCTGCGCCATGTGCGGTTTCATCGGATGGCAGGCATCGCCGAGCAGCACCAGGCGGCCTTCGCTCCACAGCGGCAGCGGTTTGCGATTCAGCAATGGCCATTTGGTGACCTGCTCGCTGGATTCGATCAGCGCCTGCACGATCGGGTGGTAGCCGGCGAAGGTCTCGAACATCTCTTCGCGGCTGCTGTCGATGAAGCTGCCCTGGAAATCCCAGGCCGGGTGCGGGACGCCGCTGACGTAGTAATACTCGTCGCGCCGTTGGGTGGTGTAGTAGACCATCAGATGGCGATCCGCCGACCACCACTTTACGCAGTCTTCGAACGTCAGATTGTATTTCGCCAGCTTCTCGCCGCGGATCAGCGCGCGGTGGGCCACCCAGCCGCTGTAGGTCGGCGCTTCAGCGCCCAGCAGGTGCTCACGAATGCGCGAATTGATGCCGTCGGCGCCGATCACGATGTCGGCGTGGGCCGAGGTGCCGTCGACGAAGTTCAGCACCACCTCGTCACCGCGATCTTCAATTTTGCTCAGGCATTTGCCGAAGTGCAGGGTGCCGGGCTGCAGCGCGGAGAGCTGCAACGCCTGCAAATCGCCGCGGTGTACCGTCACATAGGCGGCGCCGTACTCCCGGCGGGCGAAGGCGCCCAGTTCGATGCGCGACAGGTAGTCGCCGCTTTCGGCGTCGCGGCTGAACCAGAAATCGGGATGAGACGCCATCTGCTCCAACCGCTGCTCAATACCGAGGCGGCGGAAAATCTTCAGTACGTTCGGCCCCATGTGAATGCCCGCGCCGAGGCGTGAGAACGCCGGGCTCTGTTCATACAGATCGACGGTAAAGCCGGCTTTTTGCAGCAGCCCGGCGGCAGCGGCGCCCCCCAGCCCGGCGCCGACGACGGCGATGCGTGGTTGTTTGCTCATCATGTTTCCCCTGTCTGTTGGCTTTTTTCAGCGTAGGTCCAACGCATGGCTGGACGATCGATTTATAGTGCACACGCTAGATAACGCAAAGTTGCAAAAGTGTTAAATCAGATCTTGCTCACGCTAATTGACGGCGTATTACTGTTAAACTCATGTTAATCACAGGATTGACGCGGGATGAAATAGGACTTTCTTATGGTGGATATTCGCAGCTTGCTTTCCTTTGCTTTTTTGACTTAGATAAAACGAGTGTGTTCACTTTAAATTGTTTGAAAAATAACCGCCGCCTTGCGGGCGTCGGTCACCCTTGACGAGACAGGAGACAGGCCATGGCGGTCAATGAAACCCAGTTGGTACAGCTGTTCGAGCAGGTGCTTACGCTGTCGAAGGTCGATGCTTCGCAGAGCGTGGCGATTTTGAAAAGCCATTATTCCGATGCGCGCACGGTGCGCGCCGCGACCGACGCGGCGCTGCGGCTGGGCGCCAAGGTGTATGCCGTCGAACTGCCGGCGTTCAACCATCCGCGAGCGATGGGCAACGACATGACCGCCTATTGCGGCGATACCGCGCTGACCGGCAATCTGGCGGCGCAGCGTGCGCTGGAGGCCGCCGACCTGATCGTCGATACCATGATGCTGCTGCATTCGCCGGAGCAGGAACAGATCCTGAAAACCGGCACCCGCATCCTGCTGGCGGTGGAGCCGCCGGAGGTGCTGGCGCGCATGTTGCCCAACGCGGAGGACAAGGCGCGGGTGCTGGCCGCCGCCGCCGTGCTGGAGCAGGCGAAGCTGATGCAGGTAACCTCCGCCGCCGGCAGCGATTTCCGCGCGCCGCTGGGGCAATACCCGACGGTGACCGAGTACGGCTATGCCGATGAACCGGGGCGCTGGGATCACTGGCCGAGCGGTTTCCTGTTCACCTGGCCAAATGAGGAGCAGGCGGAAGGGGTGCTGGTGCTGGAGGTCGGCGATATTTTGCTGCCGTTCAAAAGCTATGCGCGCGAACGCATCACGCTGGAGATCGAAAAAGGGTTCGTCACCCGCATTCACGGCGGCTTCGAGGCGGAATACCTGCGCGAATATATGAAATACTTCGACGATCCGGAGGTGTACGGCATCTCGCACATCGGCTGGGGCCTGCAGCCGCGCGCCCAGTGGACGGCGATGGGCCTGCACGACAAGAACGACGGTATGTGCATGGACGCGCGCGCGTTCTACGGCAACTTCCTGTTCTCCACCGGGCCGAACACCGAAGTGGGCGGCACGCGCAAAACGCCTTGCCATATGGATATCGCGCTGCGCCGCTGCGACATTCGCCTCGACGGGCAAACGGTGGTGGCGGACGGTGAAGTGGTGGCGCCGGAGGCGTCGCGCGTGCGCCGGGCGTAATCGTTGCTGCCAACGGCGGGGGTTTGTACTATTCTCGTGGATTCCATAGATGGTGAGAGTAACGCAATGACGCCCCCCGAATACCCGTCAGCCGTGAGCGGCCAACCCGAAAATTATCATTTTACCGAGCAAGTCGGGCACCTGCTGCGCAAGGTTTATCAGCGCCACGTGGCGATTTTCCAGCAAAACGTCGGCGATTCGCAGCTGACGGCGGTGCAGTTCATCACCCTGTGCGCGGTGCGCGATATGGGGCCGAGCTCGCTGACCGAGCTGGTGCAGGTGACGGCGGTGGATCAGGCCACCATCCGCGGCATCGTCGAACGGCTGAAGGCGCGCGATCTGATCACGGTAACGCCGGATCCGATCGATCGGCGCAAGGTGGTGGTCGGCCTCACCGACGCCGGCGGCGCGCTGCTGGCGGAAACGGTGCCGCAGGCGGCGAAAATCACAGAACTGACGTTCGGTACGCTGAACCCGGCCGAACGGATAGCGCTGATATTCCTGCTGAATAAAATGCTGGAAGAACCTGCCACCGGCTGATTCGCCCGCGCAACGTCGGTTGCCTGGTGGTCGGCGGCGAGAGGCCAGCCCATAAGATCATCACGTGCAGGCGGAGACGCGAACAATGGCGATATCTGAAGTGCAATCGCCCAGGGACGGCGCTAAAACCACGCTGACGGAGCATCCGCTGATGCTGTCGGTGAACGGCGAACAGCTTCATGCGCAGGTGATGGCGGATACGCCGCTCTTGCTGGTACTGCGCAACGATCTGGCGCTCAACGGCCCGAAATACGGCTGCGGTCTGGGCGAATGCGGTGCGTGTACCGTGTTGATCGACGGCGTGGCGGCGCGCTCCTGCGTGATCCCGGCGCTCGGCGTGTCCGGACGGGCGATTGTGACCCTGGAAGGCCTTGGCGATCGCCAGCGCCTGCACCCAGTGCAGCGTGCCTTTATCGAAGAGCAGGCGGCGCAATGCGGCTACTGCCTCAATGGCATGATCATGACCACCAAAGCCCTGTTGGATCGCAATCCCGCCCCGAGCGAGGCGGAGATCCGTCAGGCGCTGTCCGGCAACCTGTGCCGCTGCGGCACCCATCTCGAAATCCTGCGTGCGGTTCAGCGCGCCATCATTCTCTGCCGCGATGAGGAGGCCCACGCCCATGACTGATTCCCGTGTCCCATCGCCGAGCCAGGCCGACTTGCTGCAGCGCGACGGCGTGCTGCTGATCGTCGACAGCGTGCAACCGCCTTCGGGGCCGGTGCCCAAAGGGCAAACGCCGGTACTGAAGCCCAAAGAGCAGGGGCTGTTTATCGCCCTGTGCGGCAGCGGCGAAATCTATGCCTTTAACGGCCATGTCGATCTTGGCACCGGCGTGCGCACCGCGCTCGGGCAGATCGTCGCCGAAGAGCTGTACCTGCGCATGGATCAGGTGCAAATGGTGTTGGGCGATACCGAACGCGCGCCGAATCAGGGCGCCACCATCGCCAGCGCCACGCTGCAGATCTCCGCCGTGCCGCTGCGCAACGCCGCCGCCGAAGCGCGCCGTTGGCTGTTGCGCCAGGCGGCGCAGCGCTTCGATGCGCCGGTGGAACAGCTGACGCTGGAGGAGGGCGTGATCCGCAGCCCGCAGGGGCAGGCGCTCAGCTACGCCGAGCTGGTGGCCGGCGGTCATGTCGAGCTGTCGATTTCCGGCGACGCGCCGCTGAAACCGCAGGCGGAATATCGCCTGGTGGGCACCAGCGCCGCGCGCGTCGATATTCCGGCCAAGGCGACCGGCGAAACCACCTACGTACACGATATGCGCCTGCCGAACATGCTGCATGGCCGGGTGGTGCGGCCGCCCTATGCCGGGTACGACAGCGGCGAATTTGTCGGCACCAGCCTGCTGGCGGTGGACGAAACCTCGATCGCGCATATTCCCGGCATCGTCAAACTGGTGGTGATCGGCGATTTCATCGGCATTGTCGCCGAGCGCGAAGAGCAGGCGATCAAGGCGGCGCAGGCGCTGCAGGTCAGTTGGAAAGACTGGCGCCGCAATTTGCCGCAGATGACCGACGTGGCGCAGGCGCTGCGCGACAATCCGCACTCGACCCGGGTGGTGCACGATACCGGCGATGTGGACGCGGCGCTGGCGGCGGCCGACAGGCGTTTCACCCGCAGCTACCTTTGGCCGTATCAGCTGCATGCCTCGATCGGCCCTTCCTGCGCGCTGGCGGACTACCGGCCGGAGCGCCTGCAGGTCTGGTCAGGCAGCCAGAACCCGCACCTGCTGCGCGCCGATCTGGCCTGGCTGCTGGAGTACCCGGAAGCGCAGATCGAGATCGTTCGCATGGAGGCGGCCGGTTGCTATGGCCGCAATTGCGCCGATGACGTCTGCGCCGACGCGGCGTTGCTGTCGCGCGCGGTGGGCAGGCCGGTGCGGGTGCAGCTGACCCGCGAACAAGAACATGTGTGGGAACCGAAGGGCACGGCGCAGCTGATGGAGGTGGACGGCGGGCTGGACGCCGCCGGGCACCCGGTCGCCTACGATTTTCGCACCTATTATCCTTCCAACGGCGCGCCGACGCTGGCGCTGCTGCTGACCGGCCGGGTCGAACCGCTGCCGGTGGCCTATGAAATGGGCGACCGCACCTCGGTGCCACCTTATGAGTATCCGGCGCTGCGCGTCAGCATCGAGGACATGGCGCCGATCGTGCGCGCCTCCTGGATGCGTGGCGTTTCCGCCTTGCCGAACACCTTCGCCCACGAATCTTATATCGATGAGCTGGCCCACGCCGCCGGCGTCGATCCGCTGGAATATCGGCTGCGCTATATCCATGACGAACGCGCCAGTGAACTGATGCGCAGCACCGCAGAACGCGCCGGCTGGACGCCGCACACCGAACCGATGCAGACCCCGGCGGAAGACGGCGTGCTGCGCGGGCGCGGCTTTGCTTATGCCCGTTACATCCACAGCAAGTTTCCCGGCTTTGGCGCGGCCTGGGCCGCCTGGGTGGCCGACGTGGCGATCGACAAAGCCAGCGGCGAAGTGGCGGTGACGCGCATCGTGGTCGGCCACGACGCGGGCATGATGGTTAACCCGGACGGCGTGCGCCACCAAATTCACGGCAACGTATTGCAATCGACCAGTCGGGTGTTGAAAGAGCGCGTGACCTTTGAGGAATCGACGGTCTCCGCCAAAGAGTGGGGGGCTTACCCGATCTTGACCTTCCCGGAGGTGCCGGAGGTGGACGTGGTGATGATGCCTCGCCCTTACGAACCGCCGCTGGGCGCTGGGGAGTCGGCGTCGGTGCCCAGCGCGGCGGCCATCGCCAACGCGGTGTTCGACGCCACCGGCATTCGTTTTCGCGAGCTGCCGATCACCTCGGACAAGCTGCGTGAGGCGCTGAACGGGCCGGACGCCGAGCGGCAGGCCGCGCCGCCCAAGAAAAAGAAGCGCGGCAAATGGTGGTTCGGCGGCGCGGCGGGGCTGTTCGGTGCCGTGCTGGGCATCGCCGGCAGCGCCTTGCCGTGGCGGGCGGAGATCTCGCCGGTGGCGACGCCCGGCGCCGGCACCTGGTCGGCCGCCACGCTGGAGCGCGGCCGTCAGTTGGCCACCGCCGGAGACTGCGCGGTTTGCCATACCGCGTCGGAAGGGGCGACCAACGCCGGCGGGCTGGCGATGGCGACGCCGTTCGGTACGCTCTACAGCACCAACATTACTCCGGACGTGGCAACCGGCATCGGCAACTGGTCATTTACCGCATTCGATCGGGCGATGCGCCAAGGCATCGCCCGCGACGGTCGCCACCTCTATCCGGCATTTCCTTACACCGCCTTCAGCAAAATGACCGACGGCGACATGCAGGCGCTGTACGCTTATCTGATGTCGCAACCGGCGGTGCGCCAGAGCAACCCGGCCAATCAGATGCGCTTCCCGTTTAACCTGCGGCCGCTGATGGCGGGCTGGAACGCGCTGTTCCTGCGCCAGGGGGAATTTCAACCCGATCCGCAACAAAGCGCGCAGTGGAATCGCGGCGCCTATCTGGTCAACGGGCTCGGCCACTGCGCCGCCTGCCATTCGCCGCGCAATCTGCTGGGGGCGGAAAAGGGCGGCGCGGCTTTCCTGGCGGGGGGGATGGTGGACGGGTGGGAAGCGCCGGCGCTGAATCAATTGGCCAACGCGGACAAACCCTGGACCGAGGAACAGCTGTTTCAGTACTTCCGCAGCGGGCATTCCGCCGAGCACGGCGTGGCGGCCGGGCCGATGAGGCCGGTGGTCAGCGAACTGGCGACGTTGCCGCAGAGCGATCTGCGGGCGATGGCCAACTATGTGATGTCGCTGAGCGCCAAGGCGACGCTGAATGTGGAACCGCAGGCGCAGTTGGCGGCCCGCGCGTTGCCTGCGGGTCAACTGGCGGGCGAGCGGTTGTTTCAGGGCGCTTGCCAGGCCTGTCACAGCGCCGCCGCCGGCGGGCCGCAGTTGTTCGGCGTCAGCCCGGATCTGGCCAATAACACCAATATCTTCAGCGATCGCCCCGATAACCTGATCAAGGTGATCCTGCAAGGGATCCCCAAACCGGCCACCGCCGAATTGGGCTTTATGCCGGGCTTTAAGGACAGCTTTTCCGATCGGCAGGTGACGGCGCTGGTGAATTATCTGCGCCATCGCTATGCCGGCGACAAACCGGCCTGGCGCGACGTGGAGGCTCAGGTGGCGCGGCTGCGCGCAGAGCCGGGCACGCACTGAGCCGCCTCAGGCTTGGCGCAGGAATGCCACCAGCCGCTGCGCCGGCAGCGGCAGCTGCGCCAGGTCACGCACCGCGATCGACAGGCGCCGGGTCGCCCACTCGTCTGTCAACGTCAGTGCGCTGTGCCGAATTTGCGGATGGCGTTGGGCGCTCTCTTCCGGCACCACCGCCAGCCCGGCACCGCGCAGCACCATGCGGCAGATGGCGTCGAAATGAGCCGCGCGCGCCCGCAGCCGCATCGGGCCGCCGCTGCGTATCGCCAGCTGTTCCAGATGCTGTTGCAGCGCACTCTCTTCCGGCAGGCCGATGAAATCAAAAGGCAGGGCGTCCGCAAAGCTGAGCGTGCGGCGGCCGCTGAGCGCATGCCCCGGCGGCAACGCCAGCACCAGACGATCCTGGCGAAAAGGGTAGCTTGCCAGCCCACGCAGATCGGCGTGATCCGCCGCGATGCCGATATCCGCTGCCTGTTCAGCGATCGCCTGCGCGATGGCCGGGCTGGGCAGCTCCTCCAGTACAATATCGGTATGCGGGTGCAGCACCAGAAAATCCGCCAACAGCTCCGGCAGAAAAGCGTCGGCGGCGACGGTATTGGCGACGATGCGCAGTCGGCTGCGCTGGCCCGGCGCGAACTCGGCCAGGTCGCCGCGCAACCGCTCACGCTGCTGTAAGAGCACTCGCGCGTGATGCAACAGGCGCTCACCGGCGGGCGTCGCCTGGACGCCGCGCGGATTGCGCGTCAGCAGCGCTACGCCGGCCTGTTGCTCTAGCCCGCGCATGCGGGCGCTGGCGGCGGCCAGCGACAGCCCAACGCGCTCGGCGCCGGCGGTGATGCTGCCGGTCTCGAGCACCGCCGCCAACAGCCGCAGATCGATAAAGTCAAAATGCATGCGTTTTCCCTCTGTCTTTGCCGCAGGCAGGCTCTGCCATTGCCGCATTGTGCCGCGCCATACCGCCGGCCACAATCGAGCCGTTGATTCGCCATAAGGATAGACGCATGTCGCTGACGCTACTCGAGATTATCGCCCTGACGGGCATTTTTACACTGGCCGGCACGGTCAAAGGAGCGATCGGTCTGGGGCTGCCGACCGTGTCGATGGGGCTGCTCAGCCTGATGATGCCGCCGGGTCAGGCCGCCGCGTTGTTGTTGCTGCCTTCGCTGATCACCAACCTGTGGCAGTTGCTGTGCGGGGCGCGGCTGTGGGCGCTGTGCCGCCGGCTCTGGCCGATGATGCTGTGTGTCACGCTTGGCACGGTGTTGAGCGCGGGGGCGCTCACTGCCGGCGACGGCCGCCTGGCGCCGCTGGCGCTGGGCGTGTGTCTGATCGGTTATGCGCTGCTGGGTTTTACCCGTTTCGACTGGCGCGTTTCCGCTGCGGCGGAACCCTGGTTGGGGCCGCTGTGCGGCCTGGTGACCGGTGCGCTGACCGGCGCCACCGGAGTGTTCGTCATTCCGGCGGTGCCTTACCTGAATGCGTTGGGCCTGGCGCGCGACGATCTGGTGCAGGCGCTGGGGCTGTCGTTCACCGTCTCGACGCTGGCGCTGGCCGCCGGTTTAGCCTGGCATCAGGCGCTGCCCGCCACGCTGCTCGGCGGTTCGCTGTTGGCGCTGTTGCCGGCGTTGGGCGGCATGTGGCTGGGGGAGAGGGTGCGCCGTCATTGTCGCCCGCAGCTGTTCCGCCGCCTCTTCTTTATTGGGTTATTAATCTTGGGCGTTGAGATTATTTGGCGATTCAATTAATTGAATCGATAGCATGCGCGTGTAATTAGGTTCGATATATTATTCTGGGGTTTATTTTAATATGATGAGTTGCAATGTTTAGAACACACTTTTCTTATTGGTTTTTTTCATGGAATACAGGGTGGTTATGGATTGTTATTAGTGTGTTTTACATTTGCCACTGCAGCTGTTTTTAATGACTGTAAAACCAGTAAACCCATAGGAGAGTATTTATGAAGGAAATTTTAAGTAGCCAATTCGATGCGGTGTCAGGTGGATGGCAGGATCGAGATGGGAGCGGCAAAAGATCGTCTGATAACGGAGATGGGGTATATGATGAATAGATATGTTGTTTTTATAAAGAGTGATGAGTCAAAAGTGCTAAGAAAGGAAGTGGTTACGCGAGAAATAATTAAAGGCATGAAGCAGAAGGGGTTCAGAAAGCATCATATCGAAGTAGAAGCTGAGAACGAAAGCGATGCCATTAAAAAATTAAATAAGAACAGCAATGATTATTTGGATTCATTGAGAAATTTTTCAGGTGATTTATTGTTCTGTTCTATTTTTGTTATTGTTATGACGATCGTCTATTTTGCCACGATGAAAATGAGTTAGAAGTAGATGCTGTAGGATTTAAAAAACAAAAAGGCTTGTCGAACTGGAACTCTCTGATTTTTCTCTGGATATGTTGCTGTCATTGGGTGAAACATACGTTCATAAAAATTTATTGGCGCCAGGATCACCCAGAAGATTTAAAGGTGTTTATTTTAATAGTTTCATATCCTCTCACCAAAATTAACTGACCTTCTGCTTATTTTATTGTCAATACAGTAGTCTGTGAATTTGAATGTTAGCTATCACTAAGGGACGCTGCTCATGTTTCGCCAGGAAGCGATCGAGAATCAGAAAATGAAATGGCGTGGCAGGGCGCTTCTGCTACCCGGTATTCCCGTTTGGGGCACGACAGGGCTCTGCCTGTTTTTCTTCATCGCCTTTCTCACCTTCGCGATCGCCGGTACCTATACCCGGCGGGTCAACGTGACCGGCGAGATCAGCACTTATCCGCGCGCCGCCAACGTTTATTCCGCCGTCCAGGGGATAGTGGTCAAGCAATTCGTCACCGAAGGGCAGGTGATTGCCGCTGGTGCCCCCATTTACCAGATCGACGTCAGCAAGAGTACCCGTAGCGGTGTGATCAGCGACAACCAGCGCCGGGATATCGATGGCCAGCTGGCACGCATTGCGCAAATCATCAACCGACTGGAAAGCAGCAAGCAGGCCACGCTTATCATGCTGGAACAACAGAAGGCGCAATACACCGCCGCATTCACCCGTTCCACCGATATCCTCAAACGCGCCCAGGAAGGGATTCGCATCATGAAGGAAAACATGGAGAACTACCGGCACTATCAGACCAAAGGGCTGATCAATAAGGATCAGCTCACCAACCAGGTGGCGCTGTATTACCAGCAGCAGAACAACCTGCTGGGCCTGTCCGGCCAGAACGAACAGAATGCGCTGCAGATCACCGCGCTGGAAAGCCAGATCCATATCCAGGCTGCCGAATTCGACAACCAGATTTACCAGATGGAGCTGCAGCGCTACGAGCTGCAAAAGGAGCGGCAAAACATAGATGCCACTGGCGATATTATCGTTCGCGCGCTGGCCGGCGGCCGTATCGATTCGCTGAGCGTCACGGTTGGCCAAATGGTCAACGTCGGCGACAGTCTGCTGCAGATTATCCCGCAAAACATCGATCGCTATGCCCTGGTACTGTGGGTGCCCAACGACGCTATCCCCTACATCGTCGCCGGCGATAAGGTCAATGTGCGCTATGACGCTTTTCCGGCGGAGAAATTTGGCCAGTTTGCCGGTACGGTGGCCGTCATCTCCAAAGCCCCGGCCTCGCCGCAGGAAATGCTGACCTATCAGGGAGCGCCCAAAGCGGCGCTGACCGCCGCCGTGCCGTACTACAAGGTGATCGTCATGCCGGAGAAACAGGCCATTGCCTATGACGGTAAACGTCTGAGCCTGGAAAACGGCATGAAAGCGCAAAGCACCCTGTTTCTGGAAAAAAGGAAGATTTATCAATGGATGCTGTCGCCGTTCTACGACATGAAACACAGCGCGACGGGGCCAGTCAATGAGTAGGACCTCATTCAAACAACGGGTCAGCCAACTGGATCTGCGGTTGCGCCACCGGGTTTCGATGGTGCACCAGACCGAGTCGTCGGAATGCGGGCTGGCCTGTCTGGCGATGATCTGCGGTTATTACGGCAAAAATATCGACATGATCGCGCTGCGCCGGCAGTTCAACCTGTCAACCCGCGGTGCAACGCTGGTTGGACTGACCGGTATCGCCGAGCAATTGGGGTTGAGTACCCGTCCCCTGTCTCTGGATCTGGACGAACTCGGCGCGCTAAAACTGCCCTGCATTTTGCACTGGGAATTCAACCATTTTGTGGTGCTGGTCAGCGTCAAAGGCCACCGCGCAGTGCTGCATGATCCGGCGCGCGGGCGCCGGGCCGTCAGCCTGACGGAACTGTCGCACAGTTTCACCGGCGTAGCGCTTGAGGCCTGGCCTGGCAGCGAATTCACCGCCGACAGCGTCCGCCATCGCATTCATCTTCGCACGCTGATCGGCAGCGTGCATGGCCTCAAGGGGGCGCTCGGCAAAATTTTTTGCCTGTCTCTGGTATTCGAAACCATCAACCTGGTGATGCCCATCGGCACGCAGCTGGTGATGGATCATGCTATTCCTGCCGGAGATCGCGGGTTACTGTCGCTCATCTGCGCCGGATTGATGCTGTTTATCTTGTTGCGGGCCGCCATCGGCATGGTGCGGGCATGGTCAGGATTGGTCATGGCGACGCTTATCAACGTTCAGTGGCAGTCCGGGTTGTTCACCCATCTGCTGCGCCTGCCGCTCGGTTACTTTGAACGTCGTAAGCTGGGGGACATTCAGTCACGCTTCGGTTCACTGGATACGCTGCGCAGCACTTTCACCACCAGCATCGTCGGCGCCATCATGGACGGCATCATGGTGATCGGTGTGCTGGTGATGATGGCGCTGTATGGCGGCTGGCTGACCTGGGTAGTGCTCACTTTCACTGCGCTTTATGTGTTGATGCGACTGCTGACCTACGGCTATTACCGTCAGCTGTCTGAGGAGGCGCTGGTGAGAGAGGCTCGGGCCGGCTCGTATTTTATGGAAACGCTGTACGGTATCGCTACCGTCAAGATGCAGGGCATGGCAGAACGCCGCATCGCTCACTGGCTAAACCTTGAAATCGACACCATCAACACGGGGATCCGCGTCACCCGAATGGACATGCTGTTTGGCGGGATCAACACCTTTATAGCGGCGTGTGACCAGATCGTCATTCTGTGGTTGGGAACCAGCCTGGTGATCGATAACCAGATGACCCTCGGTATGTTCGTGGCGTTCGGCGCCTTTCGGGGGCAGTTCTCCGACCGCATCGGGTCGCTGACGGAATTTTTGCTGCAGCTGCGCATGATGAGCCTGCATAACGAGCGCATTGCCGATATCGCCCTGCATCCGCGGGAGGAGCGTAAACCCGATCAGCCTTACACGGCGGGCCTGCAACCTTTGGGATTGACGACCCATGCCCTGAGCTATCGTTACGACAGCCAGTCACCGGCTATCTTTGATGGCCTGGACATCAGCGTTGCGCCGGGCGAAAGCGTGGCCATCGTGGGCCCGTCCGGCGCCGGAAAAACCACGCTGATGAAGGTGTTGTGCGGACTGTTTACCCCGGCTGCAGGGCGGGTTGAGGT
Organism: Serratia ureilytica; assembly: GCF_017309605.1. Lineage (NCBI taxonomy): Bacteria > Pseudomonadati > Pseudomonadota > Gammaproteobacteria > Enterobacterales > Yersiniaceae > Serratia > Serratia ureilytica. The sequence goes on along the minus strand of NZ_CP071320.1, from coordinate 2,658,931 downwards.
GAACGGCGTCGATATCCGGCAGCTCGGCATCAACAACTACCACAAAATGATTGCCTGCGTGATGCAGGACGACAAACTGTTCTCCGGCTCAATCCGCGAAAATATTTGCGGGTTCGCGGACAAGATGGATGATGCCTGGATGGAAGCCTGTGCCCGTGCCAGCTATCTGCATGAGGTGATCATGCGCATGCCGATGGGGTATGAAACCCCGATCGGCGAGTTGGGGGAAGGGTTGTCCGGCGGGCAAAAACAACGGCTATTCATAGCCCGGGCAATCTACAAGAAACCGGCTATTTTGTTCCTGGATGAGGCCACCAGTGCGCTGGATAAGGAGAGCGAAGCTGCCGTGAATCAGGCAATTAAGAGACTCAATATCACTAAGCTGATCATTGCCCACCGTGAAACGACCATTGCGTCGGCAGATCGGGTTATCCATATTGGATAAGGGGGGGATATCACCTGCGCCACAAGCCACTTACATTGCTTTTCTCCCTAAAAACCCAATAAGTGGCGATGGGGCAAGGCTATTTTTACTGCTCGCTTACGCTTTCAATTTACGGCGCGGCGCATTGCGCGATATTCTGGTTTTCTGATGGGCTAACGGCGGATGAGGGAACCATGACAGACAGCCAGGCATTTGAACAACAAAGCCTCGATAATCTGCTGAGCTATTGGCGGCGCCACCGCCGCCTGCCGGGCGCGCGTTATCCGGCCGGCCCGACCGACACCCTGTGCGACGTGCCGGGCGTCAGCGTCGGGCATCACACGCTGGCCGACGGCGAATGTCAGACCGGCGTCACTGCCATCGTGCCGCCGGGCGATCTGTTCAACCAGCCGCTGCCGTGCGGCAGCGCGGTGCTCAACGGCTTCGCCAAGCCGCTGGGGCTGGTGCAGCTGAACGAACTGGGGGTGCTGCAAACGCCGATCCTGCTGAGCAACACCTTCGCGGTCGGCACGCTGTTCAACGCCATGGTGCGGCGCAGCTGCCGGCGCTACCCGCAGATCGGCCGCGGCAGCGCCACCATCAACCCGCTGGTGCTGGAGTGCAACGACGGCTACCTCAACGATATTCAGGCGATGGCGGTGCGTGAGGAACACGTCTTCAGCGCGCTGGATAACCATTCCACCCGCTTTGCGCGCGGTAGCGTCGGCGCCGGGCGCGGCATGAGCAGTTTCGGCTTGAAAGGGGGCATCGGCACCGCCTCGCGCTATTGCCCGGGGCTCGGCACCACGCTCGGCGTGCTGGTGTTGGCCAACTTCGGCACTCTCGACTCGCTGACGCTGAGCGGCGTGCGCGTCGGCCAGGCGCTGGGCAAGCTGTTGGCGGATCCGCCGCCGCAGGTGGACGCCGGTTCGGTCATCATCATCATCGCCTGCGATCGGGCGCTGGACAGCCGCCAGCTGAACCGCATCGCCCGCCGCGCGGGCGCGGGCCTGGGGCGGGTGGGCAGCCATTGGGGGCACGGCTCCGGCGACATCGCGCTGGCGTTCTCCACTCGGTTACTGGGGGCGACGCTGCCGGACGAACGGCTGGAGCCGCTGTTCGCGGCGGCGGCGGACGCCACCGAATACGCGGTGCTGGATGCGTTGCTCAGCGCCGAAGGCGTCAGCGGCTTCGAGCAGCATGCGCGCGTGGCGCTGGGCCCGCTGCTCGATCGGCTGGCGGCAAATTAAATACAGGAGCCTGATGTGAAAGTCTTTATCTCTGCGGATATCGAGGGGATCGCCGGCGTGATGCGGCCGGAGCAGTGCAACCCGGCCCACGCCGACTATGCGGCGGCGCGCGAGCTGATGGAGCAGGAGGTCAACGCCGCCATCGACGGCGCTTTTGCCGGCGGCGCCACCGAGGTGACGGTGGCCGACAGCCACGCGATGATGCAGAATCTGCGCGCCGAACGCATCGATGTGCGGGCGCGCCTGGTGCAGGGCAAACCGCGCGGGCTGTCGATGGTGGAAGGGCTGCAGCATCAACGTTACGACGGCCTGATGTTTATCGGTTATCACAGCGCCGCCGGCGAGCGCGGCGTGCTGGCGCATACCATCAACGGCCGGGCCTTTTATCGCGTCAGCCTGAACGGCGAGGCGGTAGGCGAAAGCGATCTGTATGCGGCGGCGGCGGCGGAGTTAAACGTGCCGCTGTGGCTGGTGAGCGGTGACGACGAGCTGCAACGCTGGATCGCTGAACGTTATCCGCAATCCGGCTATGTTTGCGTGAAACGCGCCCTCTCGCAAACCGCCGCCGAATCGCTCAGCCCACAGCGGGCACGCGCCGAGATCCGCGAGCGCGCGATGCAACAGGTGCGCCAGGGCGCCAGACTGCCGGTGGAGCGCCGCTTCATGCCGCCTTACCGGCTGACGCTGATGGCGGCCAAACCGGTGCTGGCGGATCTGTTCAGCCTGGTGCCCGGCGTGGAGCGCCAGGATGCGCTCACCGTGGCCTTCGACAGCGACAACATGGCGGCGCCAATCCGCCTGCTCAGCGTCTTCTCCTATCTGGCGACGACGCAGAGCTGACCCCCGGTGCGGGTTCCCGCCCGCACCGCACGATTCTCCAATAGAAAATCCCTCTTCAACATTAAGCCTACTGGATAATAGGCTACGCTAATTATTGCTCTGTTGTGCTATGTCACCTGACCGGCGCGGCAAGCCATTCCCATAATTAGCGCTGTTTCGCCGAGGGCAGTGACGCCTTCGGTTTTTTTGGAGTCATGAGCAATGAGCATATCCCAAGTTCCGCTTTCGCGGCGGCGGTTTATCGTCGGCGCCGGGGCGTTGGTGATCGGCGCCTATCTGCCGTCCACCGGTGCGCTGGCGCGCTCGAACGCCCCGGCCGCCGCCGGCGCGACGGCGTTTGACGCCAACGCCTTCGTCCAGATCGGCGCCGACGGCATCGTCACCGTCATCAGTAAACACACCGAAGTAGGCCAGGGGGTCTATACCGGCATGGCGACGCTGGTCGCCGAAGAACTCGACGCCGACTGGGCGCAGGTGCGGGTCGTGGCCGCGCCGGTGGACACCGCCGTCTACAAGAACCTGGCGTTCGGATTCCAGGGCACCGGCGGTTCCAGCTCGGTGGCCAACGCCTATGAACAGATGCGGCGTATGGGCGCCATGGCGCGCGCGCTGCTGGTGCAGGCCGCCGCGCAGAGCTGGAAAACCTCCGCGCAGGAAATCACCGTGCAGGCGGGCAAGATCCGTCATGCCGCCAGCGGGCGCGAAGCGGGCTTCGGCGAGTTCGCCGAGCTGGCCGCTACGCTGCCGCCGCCCGATCCCGCCAGCCTGACGCTGAAGGATCCGACCAATTTTACCCTGATCGGCAAAACGCGCGGCCTGCACCGCGTCGATTCATTGGCGAAGACCAACGGCAGCGCGCAATTCTCGCAGGATATCCACGAGCCGGGCATGTTGACTGTCACCATCAAGAAACCGCCGCGCTTCGGCGGCAAGGTGGCGACGTTTGACGCCGAACGCGCGTTGGCGGTGCCGGGCGTGGTGGCGGTGAAGCAAATCGCCACCGGCGTAGCGGTTTACGCCAACAATACCTGGGCGGCGATCCAGGGGCGGGATCGGCTGAGGGTCACCTGGGACGACGCGCAGGCCGAACGGCGCAACACCGAGGAAATCTACGCCGAGTTCCGCCAGGTGGCGCAGAAAACCGGCGTGGTGGCGAAGAGTCTCGGCAAGCCGGACGAGGTGTTCGACAAGGCCGACAAGGTGATCGAGGCCGAATACACCTTCCCCTACGTCGCGCACGCGCCGATGGAGCCGCTGGACGGCTATCTGTTCTGGGACGGCGAGAGCGTCAAGGCGCGCTACGGCTGCCAAATTCAGACGCTCGACCATAAGCAGCTGTGCGATCTGTTCGAGTTGCCGCCGGACAAGGTACAGATTGAAACCATTCTGGCGGGCGGCAGCTTCGGCCGTCGCATCGATTTAGGCAACCCGACGCTGGGGCCGGATCTGGCGGCCGACATGGCGGCGGCGGCCAAGGGCATCGGCCCCGGCCACGGCGTGAAAGTGGTGTGGACGCGCGAGGACGACATCCGCAACGGCTGGTATCGCCCAATGATCCTGCATCGCCTGCGCGGCGCCATTCGCGGCGGCAAGGTGGTGGGCTGGACCGATACCGTAGTCGGCCACTCCTGGACGCGCCACAGCGCGATGGATGCGCTGGTGGTCAACGGCCTCGATCAGATGATGGTCGAGGGCGCCAGCGAGGTGCCTTATACCTTCGAAGCTTTCCGCTGCGATGCACATATCGTGCCCGGCAAGGTGCCGACCACCTCGCTGCGGTCGGTCGCCAGCACCCACACCGGCCACGCGGTGGAGAGCTTTATCGATCAGCTGTTGCAGGAAACCGGCCAGGATCCGGTGGAAGGGCGGCTGGCGCTGATGGGCGACGCGCCGCGCGCGGCGGGCGTACTGCGGGCGGTGGCCAAAGCCGCTGATTGGCAGGGCGCCAAGGTGGTGGACGGACGCGCGCGCGGCGTGGGCGTCGCCAAGGCGTTCGATACCTATGTGGCGCAGGTAGCCGAGGTATCGATCGGCGAAGGCGGCATCCCGAAAGTGCACAAGGTGTGGTGCGCGGTGGACTGCGGCGTGGCGGTGAACCCCGACGTGATCCGCGCGCAGATCGAAGGCGGTATCGGCTACGGCCTGAACCTGGCGCTGTACGGCAATATCACGCTGAAAGACGGCGTGGTCGAACAGTCCAACTTCAATAATTTCCGCCCGCTGCGCATCAATGAGATGCCGGAGGTTGAGGTGATCATCGTGCCTTCGACCGAGAAACCGACCGGCGTGGGCGAACTGGGGGTGCCGACCATCGCTCCGGCGGTCGGCAACGCGCTGGCGCTGCTCGGGCGGCCGCGCGCCTCGCTGAGCCTGCCGCTGCATAATCCCACTGCGAATCCGGCGTCTGACAAGGAGAGAACCTGATGATTAATTTAACCGTAAACGAGCAGCCGCTGACCTTCGAGGGCGATCCGCACATGCCGCTGCTGTGGTTTTTGCGTGACGAAGCCGGCCTGACCGGCACCAAGTTCGGCTGCGGCATCGCCATGTGCGGCGCTTGCACCGTGCATCTGGACGGCGTGCCGGTGCGTTCGTGCATGACGCCGGTCTCCGCCGCCGCCGGCAAGAAAATCACCACCATCGAAGCCGTCGGCGCCACGCCGGAAGGCAAGGCGGTGCAGGAAGCCTGGCTCAACCTGGACGTGGTGCAGTGCGGTTACTGCCAGTCCGGCCAGATCATGAGCGCCAGCGCGCTGCTGGCCCAGAGCAAAAACCCGAGCGATGCGGACATTGACGCGGCGATGGGCGGCAACGTCTGCCGCTGCGCCACCTATGTGCGCATTCGCGCCGCCATCCACCAGGCCGCCAAGGCGTTGGGTTAGGGAGAGACGTGATGAGCAACGCCTTGAAAGGGCTGTTATGGCTGATTATCGCCGTGGTGGTGTTGGCGGGAGGATACGCGCTGTATACCCTGCTGCGGCCTGCCGGCGCGGAGCCTGCGGCGCCGATCGCCGGGGCGCCGGCCGGCATGACCGATAAACTGGCGCGCGGCGAGTACCTGGCGCGCGCCGCCGACTGTGTGGCGTGCCATACCGCGCCGGGCGGCGCGCCTTATGCGGGCGGCTTCGCCTTTAAACTGCCGTTCGGCACCATTTACGGCACCAACATCACCGCCGACAAGGAAACCGGCATCGGCAACTGGAGCGACGATCAGTTCGTGCGCGCGGTGCGTGAGGGCATCGGCCCGCAGGGCAACCTGTACCCGGCGATGCCGTACACCTCGTACACCGGGCTGAGCCGCGACGACGTGCTGGCGATCAAGGATTATCTGTTCAGCCTGCCGCCGGTGAAACAGGCCAACCCGCAAAACGATCTGTCGTTCCCGTTCAATCAGCGTTGGGGCATGAAATTCTGGAACCTGGCGTTCTTCCAGGAGCAGCGCTTCGCGCCGGATCTCAACAAGGATGAACAGTGGAATCGCGGCGCCTATCTGGCGACGGCGCTCGGCCACTGCGGCGAGTGCCATACGCCGCGCAATCTGGGGTTCGGCCTTAACCAGAGCAAGCACCTGAGCGGTGAAGTGGTGCAGGGCTGGTTCGCCGCCAACATCACGCCGGACAAACAGACCGGCATCGGCGGCTGGAGCGACCAGCAGCTGTCGCAATATCTGGCCACCGGTCATGCGCCGGGGCGCAGCAGCGCCGCCGGCCCGATGGCGGAAGCGGTGGAAAACAGCCTGCAGTTCCTGACGCCGGAAGATAATCTGGCGCTGGTGAAATACCTGCGCGATATCGAGCCGATCGCCGGCGACAACGCCGCGGCGGTGAACCTGCAGCCGAAGGGTGCGGGGGCTTCCACGCCGATCCTGCCGGGCGGGCAAGACAGCTCGCTCGGGCGCCGGGTGTTCGCCAACGACTGCAGCGGCTGCCACCAGTGGAACGGGCCGGGCCGCCAGAGCGAGTACGCGTCGCTGGTCGGCAGCACGGCGGTGAACGATCCGCAGGGGCGCAGCGTGGTGCAGGCCATCCTGAAGGGGACGAGCATCAGCGTCGGCGAGCGGCATGAGATGATGCCGGCGTTCGGCAGCGCGTATTCCGACGAGGAAGTGGCGGCGGTCGCCAACTTTGTGGTTGGCCATTTCGGCGACAAGCAGGGCAAGGTCACCGCCAAACAGGTGGCGGAGCAGCGCAAGCAGTAAAGAAAGCGGCGAGGGAGATTCTCCCTCGCCGCGGCGTCAGCGGCTGCGGCGCGACATCACCCGTTTGTCTTTCGGTCTATCCTGCCAGTCCTCAACCTGATTATTGAAGTTGTCCGCCAGCAGGTAGGCCGGGGTTTTCGCCAGCCAGTCGGACAACGAAATATCCTGATAAATGCCGTTGTCCATCACGATCAGTACCTTCAAATCCTCATCGCCGATGTTCTCGATGTAATGGCCGAAGCCCTGCGGCACGTAACCGACGTCCGAAGGGGCGTACTCTTCCGTCTGCGCGTGGCCGTGCGAACTGAACACCGTCATGCGGCCTTTGCCGGCAATATAGTATTGCCATTCGTTGGCATTGGGGTGCCAGTGCAATTCCCGGATTGCGCCGGGTTTCACGATCTCGATGATGCCGGTCATGGTGGTGGAAATGGGAAATTCTTTCGACGACACCAAATGGACGCTGCCGGCGTCATTTTCAAAGAACGGCTTTTGCTTCATTAATTCATAGCGGTGGGTCAGCGGGGCGTTATTTAATCCGCCGTCGCTTTTCGGCAATGGCAATGTGGGCGGAACGGCGCCGCCGACAATATAAGCCTCGCCCTGTTTGGCCTTGGAAAATACCGCCGCCGGCATGTCGACGCTTTTTTCCAATACTTCTTTCGGCATATGCGCCACCCAATCGGTAATGCTGAAGGTGCCGAATTCGGAGAAGTGGCCGTTATCAAACGCCAGAATAAAATGCGCGCCGTCCGCCAGCGCCTGAATGGAATGGCCATAGCCTTTCGGGAAATACCAGACGTCGCCGGGGCCGAAGTCCGCCACCTCACATTTTCCCTCGGGATCGAGGATGGTGATGCGCGCATGGCCTTCGAGCATAAACGCCCATTCGGCGGCGATGGCGTGCCAGTGCAGTTCGCGCACGCCGCCCGGCTCCAGCGTCATGTCGACGCCCGCCACGCCTTCGGAGATCGGGAATTGCTCGACGGTGGCTTCGCGCGCCCAGCCGTTGGGCAGGCTGCGCTTTTTGCTGTCGGTAAATTTGTATTTATAGAGATGCTGCGCATCGGCAGGCGGCTGATAGCTGCTGGGGGGCACGATATTGCGATGGTCGTCGGCAGCGGCATTTTTGGCGATGCCGCCGATCATGCCGGCGGCGGCCGCGCTGACGGCGGAGACTTTCAATATATCACGACGCGATAGCATAGCATTTTCTCCAATATAAAACCGTGCGCCTGCAGAGGCAGGCGACAGGGAAGGCACGATCGCCATTGAAATGATTTTTTGTCATCGGCGGGAACAGGCTGTGACCCTTAAATCCTAGCGGCTGGAATTTATTGGGTAGGCGCTTATTTGTTTGCGTTTGTTACTAAGTGAGAGCGGGTTTGATTAATTACTCGGAAGTTGAATAGTCATTAATTGGAATTAATTTTAGTCGCTGGCCGGTTTAAATAAATAATAAACGAACGTCATTTTTTATTGGCCGTTCGGGCTGTTGTTGTGACGTCAGCGTCCGGCGCCCCCACGGTTTCCAGCACCAGCTGACGAAAGCGCTCGACGATCGGCGAGGCCGGGCTGCGGCGCAGCGCCAGGTAAAGCGGGGCGCTGAGCTGCGCTTCTGCGGCGAGAGTGCGGTAGACGATGCCGTCGCCGCCCAGCCGCCGCATGGAACCGGGCACGATTGACACCCCTAATCCGGCGCCGACCAGGCTGAGGGTGGCCGGCAGGCGCGGCGCTTCCTGCACGATGCGCGGGCTGAAGCCGGCGCGGTGGCAGGCGGCCAGGATAGCGTCGTACAGCCCCTGGCCGGCCGGGCGGCGATAGAGAATAAACGCCTCGTGGGCCAGTTCGGCCAACGGCAGCGGTTGCTGCGTTTCTTGCGCCAGCCGATGGCCCAGCGGCAGGGCGACGATCATCGGCTCGCTGAGCACTGGCTCGACGCTCAGGCCGGGAATGCCGTTGGCCGGCGAGCGCACGAAGGCGGCGTCGAGGCGCTGTTCCAGCAACGCCTCCATCAGTTCGCCGCTGCCGGCTTCTTCCAGTTGAGTGGTGATGCCCGGCAGGATGTCGCGGTAGCGGCGCAGCAGGTTGGGCACGAACGGGTGCAGCGCGGCGGAACTGGTGAAACCGATGGCGATGTGGCCCTGCTCGCCGCGGGCGGCGCGCTGCACCGCTTCACGCAGGCGTTCGGCGCGCGCCAGCAGGGCGCGGGCTTCTTCGAACAGCACGTCGCCCGCTTCGGTGACGCGCACGCCGCGCGGCAATCGCTGTAACAACTTCACGCCCAATTCGTCTTCCAACCCCTGCAACAGGCGGGTCAGCGGCGGCTGCTGGATAAACAGCCGCTCGGCGGCGCGGGTGATGTTGCCTTCTTCCACCACGGTGACGAACGCCCGCAGGCGACGCAGTTCAATCATTGCCATACCTCAAAGGTATCTTTCGTTGTTCCGGAATGCATTAGACATCATGGCACGGCGGCGCGCATGATACCAGACATCAAAACAAGCGATGTGGAACTGCAATGTCATGTCAGATATCAATACGTTAAAACCGCACCCGGTGGCAGCGCCGGGCAACGCGGCGCTGTTTTTGGGCTTTCTGTGGCTGGGGCTGATTGGCTTCGGCGGCGTGCTGCCGATGGCGCGCAGCATGTTGGTGGAACGCCGGCGCTGGCTGAACGCGGAACAGTTCACCGAGCTGCTCGGCCTGTGCCAGTTTTTGCCCGGCGGCAATGTGATCAACCTGTCGGTAGCGGTGGGGATGGAATTTCGCGGGCTGCGCGGCGCGCTGTGCGCCTTGCTGGGCCTCATCAGCGCGCCGACGGCGATCGTGGTGGGGCTGGGCGTGGTGTACGCCCGCTTCCAAAACGATCCCCATGTGCAGCATGTGTTCGCTGGGCTGGCCGCCGCGGCCGCCGGGCTGCTGCTCTCGACCGGGATCAAGATGCTGCTGCCGCTGCGCGGCAAATGGCCGGCGCTGGCGATCGTCGCGCTGGCGCTGATCGCCATCGCCTGGCTGCGCCTGCCGCTGCTGCCGACCATGCTGGTGCTGGCGCCGCTGAGCATTCTGCTGATGTGGCGGTGGCCGTCATGAGCGGGGTGTTGATTGCGCTGGCGCTGATCTTCACCGAGCTCTCTTTATTGGCGTTCGGCGGCGGCATGACCATTCTGCCGGAGATGCAGCGGCAGGTGGTAGAGGTGCATCAGTGGATGAGCGCCCAGGAGTTCAGCGCGCTGTTCGCCATGGCGCAGGCCGCGCCGGGGCCGAACATGATGATCGTGCCGCTGGTCGGTTGGCACGTGGCCGGCTGGGCGGGGCTGCTGGTTTCTTCGATCGCCAAGTTCGGGCCGTCTTCCATCGTTACGCTATTGGTGATGGGCGCCTGGCGGCGCTTTAAGGATCGTCCGTGGCGCCGCATCGTGCAGGCCGGGCTGGTGCCGCTGACCGTGGGGCTGGTGGTGGCCAGCGGCCTTTTGATCGCCGAGGCTTCCGCGCCCCATTGGCGGCTGGCGGCGATCGTGGCGCTGGCGACGGGATTGAGCATGAGCAAGCGCCTCCATCCGCTGTGGGTGCTGGCGGGCGGCGCGCTGCTCGGCCTGCTGTTTGCCTGAAGGATTAGCGCGGGATCAGCACAAAGCGTGAAGGGCCGTTGCGGTCGATCAGCTCATAGCGCTTCGGCGCGGTCAGGGCCAGAAACGCCACCATGCTCCCTTCAGCGTCGGTCAGCGTCATGCCGTCCGGCGTCGGCCGCCAGGCGACTGGCAGCGCGTGCAGCGCCAGCGGCTGCAGGCACTCGGCGGAGGCGCTGAAGCGGAAAGCGTTGGTGTTGGCTATCGTTTCGTCGCTCAGCTGCACCTCGCAGACGGCTTTACCGTCGCCGATGGCGGCGAGCTGCCAGTCGCCCTTCAGCGCGGCGGGTTCCAGCAACGGCAGTGAACTGCCCAGGGCACTGCTGCACAATACGCTCATAACGACTCCTGTCAGGCTGGCGCGACGCAAGGCGCGCATAAGGAAATGGGTTGGCATCGGGTCACTCCTTTCGGCTGTCCGTTCACACCTTAGCACGTTCCCGGCGGGATGATGAGGCAAGGATTAGGTTTTTTAATCCTCGATTATTCTGATCTAACCGTCGCTAAAAGGCGCGAAAAGACGAGTGATTAACCTGTTATTGCGCTTATTTTTCTCATTAATATAGTGAGAATACAAATTGTTATGGTTATCTCCTTCTTAACGCCCGGCGCGGTGAAGCCAGGCTGGGCGGGCTCGCGCCGCCGGAGTGAGTCACTATACTGGTCAATCCTAAGCCTCGGCTTAGATAAGAACGACTGATGAATAGTCTTACAAATCGAGTGGATTCCTAGTGTGTAAAAGGAGAATGCAATGAGCAGTCGCCACAACGACATTTTGCAAGATGATGATGAGTTCACCAGCCTGGCCGCCACATCCCCCAACGATCATAACTATCAGTTTTACTATCACCAGCCCGGCAGCCCCTATGACGGATTGGGCTACGGCGCGCTGTTCACGCTGGACAACGCTAACCTGTACAGTAACCAGCGCGGCGGGGCGGCGATTAATAATTTGGGTAAAATCCGTGATAACTTCAGCTTCGATCGCGCCGCCGATCAGTTGACGCGGCCGGGCCTGACGCACAACGGCGACCAGGTGTATCACCAGCCGGTCGCGCTGACCTATTCCTTCCTGACGCAAAGCGCGCTGAACCGCATCGGCCAGACCGGTGACGGCGACAAGGGGCTGCAGCCGTTGACCCAGGCGGCGCAGGCTCAGGCGCTGAAATCGATGCAGGCGTGGGCCGACGTGGCGAACGTAACCTTCACCGAGGCGGCGTCCACCGATATCAACCACCGCGCGGATATCACCTTCGCCTACTTCACGCAGCGCGCCGACGGCAGCACCGCAGCCGGCAGCGGCCCGAATGCCATCAACGCTTACGCCTATTACCCGCCGAGTTCCAAATCGGGCAGCGATAACGCCTTTGCGGGCACGGTGTGGTTCAACAAAAATTTCGCCACCCATAAGGCGCCGGTTAGCGGCGACTTCAGCAGCCAGACCTTCACCCACGAGCTGGGGCATGCCCTGGGGCTGGCGCACCCGGGATCTTATGACGCGTCGCTGGGCAACCCGAGTTATCAGAATGACGCGGCTTATTATCAGGATTCGCTGCAATACTCGATCATGAGCTATTTCAACGCCGGTTACACCGGCGCCGACACCAAAGGGGTGTATGGCTATGGGCCGATGGTGGATGACATCGCCGCGATCCAGAAGCTGTACGGCGCCAACATGAACACCCGCACCGGCGACACGGTGTACGGCTTCAACTCCAACACCGGCCGTGATTTCCTGACCGCCACGGCGGACAACGGCAAACCGGTCAACTTCGCGGTGTGGGACGCCGGCGGCAACGACACGCTGGACTTCTCCGGCTACAGCCAGCAGCAGATGATCAACCTGAACGACGGCGCGTTCTCCAGCGTCGGCGGCGGCACGCAGAACGTCGCCATCGCGCGCGGGGCGATCATCGAGAACGCCATCGGCGGCAGCGGGCGCGATCTGCTCATCGGCAACGATCAGGACAACCTGCTGGCGGGCAACGCCGGTTCCGACATCCTGTACGGCGGGCGGGGGGCGGACCATCTGTGGGGCGGCAAAGACGCCAACAACTTCACCGACTATTTCGTCTATCTCAACGCCAAAGAGTCGACGGTGGCGGCGTTCGACGTGATTGAAGACTTTGAGCACGGCATCGACAAGATCGATCTCTCCGGCCTGCGCTTCAACAATAGCCTGAGCGAGCTGCGCTTTATCGACAGCGGCAGCGCCTTCAGCGGCCAGAAAGGCGAGATCCAGCTCAACTTCGACGCCTTCAACGGCACCACCGATCTGTTGATGAACACCCAGAGCAACAGCTATGCCGCCGACTTCAAGATCCACGTGGTCGGGCAGGTGGAGCAGAGCGATATTTTGTTTGCCTGAGGTGAGGAAGGGGAAGAGAAAAGGGCCGACCGGCCCTTTTTTTACGACTGGGCCGCCGCGGCGCTTTCCGCCACGAAAGAGCCGGTTTTCACCGCGCCGGCGCGGCGGTAGTGAGCCACAATGACGCCGCCGGGCGAGACCACCGAGTGGGTCAGCGTGAAGGCCGCCGGCGCCGCGTTGTCATCGAACAGCCGCTTGCCGCCGCCGAGCAGCACCGGGTAGGTGAGCAAGCGCAGTTCATCCACCAGATCGTTGGCCAGCAGCTGTTGCATCAGCGTGCTGCTGCCCTGCACCAGCAGCACCGGCCCCTGGGTGCGCTTCAGCTCGCGCAGCCGGGCGAGGATGTCTTGCCCCAGCCACTGGCTGTTCTCCCACGTCAGCGTCTCGCCGTGGTGGGTGGCGACGTACTTGGCCGCCTGATTGAACACGCGGGCGATGTCGGCGGAAAACGGGTCGGCCTCGTCGGTGATATGCGGCCAGTAGCCGGCGAAGATATCGTAGGTGCGCCGCCCGAGCAGCAGATCGAAAGGCGCAGAGAAAAGTTCGCCCATCGTTTCCGCGACGGCGTCATCCCAGTAGGGGGCGGTCCAACCGCCGAAGCGAAAGCCGCCGCTGCGGTCTTCGTCCTGCCCGCCGGGCGCCTGCATCACGCCGTCGAGGCTGACGAACGCGCTGGCAATAATCTGTCGCATGGCTGTCTCCTGCAATTGAGTGCCAGCTGAAAGTTTAGCCGCCGCGCGCCGGCTGCGCCAACCGGCCGCTCAGGGTTGCAGCGCCTTGAGCAACGCCTGATGGAAGCGCGCCGGCTCCTCCATTTGCGGCGCATGGCCCAGCCCGGCGAATTCGATCAGCGTGGCGTGCGGGATCAGTTTCGCCGCCTGCTTGCCCAGCACCGCGTAGTGCCCGATCTTGGCCTTGACTGCCGGCGGGGCGATATCGCTGCCGATGGCGGTGGTGTCGGCGGTGCCGATCATCAGCGTGGTGGGCGTTTGCAGATCCTTGAACTCGTAATACACCGGCTGGGTGAAGATCATGTCGTAGATCAGCGCCGAGTTCCACGCCACCAGGCGGTGGCCCGGCCCGTTGTTCAGCCCGGCCAGCATATCCACCCAGCGATCGTACTCCGGCTTCCAGCGGCCGCCGTAGTAGGTGCGCTGCTCATAGTTGCGGATGCCCTCGGCGGTGGTGTTCAGCTCGCGCTCGAACCACCGATCGACGCTGCGCCACGGTACGCCTTTCGCCTTCCAGTCCTCAAGACCGATCGGGTTGACCATCACCAGCCGTTCCACCGCCTGCGGATACATCAGGCTATAGCGCGTGGCCAGCATGCCGCCGGTGGAGTGGCCGATGACGATGGCCTTGCTGATGTTCAGATTCTGCAGCAGGCCGTGGGTATTTTGCGCCAGCTGTTGGAAGCTGTACTGGTAATGCGCCGGCTTGGTGGAGGAGCAAAAGCCGATTTGATCGGGCGCGATGACGCGGTAACCGGCCTTGCTCAGCGCCTTGATGGTGTCCTGCCAGGTGGCGGCGCAGAAGTTTTTACCGTGCAGCAGCAGCGCGGTGCGGCCGTTGGCGGCGCCTTCCGGCGGCACGTCCATATAGCCCATTTTTAACGACTGCCCCTGCGAGGTGAAGCTGAATTGTTGCAACGGGTAGGGGTAGTGAAAGCCCTGCAGCTCCGGGCCGAATTTCGGCGTTTCGGTAGCGCCGGCGGTGAACGCGGCCAACGTGGCGCACAACAGCGCGCGGCGGGTTAATCTCAGCATCCTGATCTCCTGAAAAGGGCGATAGCCGAGTATAGCCACAATCGGCGCGCTGGCGCGCCAGTGGTTTCAGATAATTCTGTAATATTAAGGTTTGATTCCCGGCAAGATTCCGACAACGGTCTTTTTCACAGTGAACGGGGTCACGCCGTGCAACATTCGCAGTATCTGATGGTTTTATTTCAAGGCTAAGTTATGCGATGCTTAAGCATTATTTATGCAAAAGGATCCTCGCATGTCCGCTTTATCCCGCTGCGCTTTCAGCGAAGGCAGCGTCGCTTTGCCGGAAGGCTATGCCGATCGCACCGTCAACGTGCTGTTGGCCGGCGATGATGTTTCCCCCTCAGTCAATATTTCCCGCGATGCGCTGCAGCCGGCGGAGAATCTGGAAAGCTACGTCACTCGCCAGCTTGATGCGCTGGCGCAGGGGCTGAAAGGCTGGGCGTTCAAAAGCCGCGAGCCGGCGACGCTGGGTGACGGGCTGGCCGCCGGTGAATGGGTGCGCGCCAGCTACCTGCGCGACGGCAAACGCATCTGGCAAAACCAGGCGGTGTTCGCGCTGGCGGAAGGCCGGGTGCTGGTGTTCACCCTGGCGATGGCGCGCAAGCTGACGCCGCAAGACGACGCGCTGCTGTTGCAGGTGCTGAGCAGCTACCGGGCGGCCTAACGATGAACTCTTTGCGTAAAAGGAACTTACGATGACCGAAGCGGCTCGCGTCGGCGATATTATCGGGCATTCCCATGCCCTGGCCGGCATGATTGCCGGCACGATTGTCGGCGGCCTGATCGCCGCCGCAGGCGCGGTGGCGGCGGGTGCGCTGTTCGTCGCCGGCCTGGCGGCTTCCTGTATCGGCGTCGGCGTGCTGCTCATCGGCGCCAGCCTGGCGGTGGGGTATCTCACCGGGGAGGCGGCCACCGCGGCGCGCGACGGCATTGCCGACGCCGGTGCCGGTAGCCTGACCCCCAAAGGCACTATCGTCACCGGTTCCCCCAACGTCTTCATCAACGGCAAACCCGCCGCGCTCGCCACCAACAGCCAGGTGGCCTGCAGCGACGACGGCCCGAGCATGCAGATGGCGCAGGGCTCCGACAAGGTCAGCATCAACGGCCAGCCCGCCTCGCGCGTGGGGGACAAAACCAACTGCGACGCGCAGGTGATGGAAGGTTCGCCCAACGTGTTTATCGGCGGCGGCACCGTCACCACCTTGCCGATCAAGCCCGAAGTGCCGGATTGGCTGTATAAGGTCTCCGATCTGACGCTGCTGTTCGCCGGCCTGGTGGGCGGCGTGGGCGGCGCCGCCGGCAAGCTGGGGGCGCTCGGCAAACTGCTGGGCAAACTGCCCGGCATCAACAAACTGGCGCGCATCGCCTGCCGAGCCGGCACCCTGATGACCGCGACCGCCGCCGTCGGCATTATCGCCCGGCCGGTGGATATCGTCAGCGGCCAGAAATTCCTCGACGGCGAAGACGATCTCGATTTCGTGCTGCCATCGCGCCTGCCGGTCGCCTGGCAGCGCTATTGGCGCAGCGGTAACCCCGGCGACGGCGTGCTGGGCCGCGGCTGGAACCTGTTCTGGGAGAGCAGCCTGCAGCCGTATCAGGACGGCCTGGTGTGGCGCGCGCCTTCCGGCGACTTCGTCGCTTTCCCCAGGGTGCCGCGCGGCCACAAAACCTATTGCGAAGCCGAAAAATGCTGGCTGATGCACAACGACGACGGCAGCTGGCAGCTGTTTGACGTCGGCGAACAGATTTTCCACTACCCGCCGCTGGCGGGCGAGCAGCCGAGCCGGCTCAGCATGATCACCGACGCCATCGGCAACGCCACCTCGCTGTTTTACGACGACGAGGGGCTGCTGAGCGAACTGGTGGACAGCGCCGGGCAGCGCCTGATGTGCCGCTATGCGCAGGGCCGCCTGCGCGAAGTGGCGCTGCAAACCGCCGAAGGCGAACGGACGCTGGCGCGCTACGGTTACGATGAGCAGGGCCAACTGACGACGGTGAGCAACCGCGCCGGTGAGGTAACGCGCCGCTTTGGCTGGCGCGACGGCCTGATGATCAGCCACCAGGACGCCGCCGGGCTGCTGAACGAATACCAATGGCAAGAGATCGACGGCGTGCCGCGCGTGACGGCCTATCGCAACAGCGCCGGAGAATCCCTTGAGTTCGGCTATGACTTCGCCGGCGGGCGCCGCAGCGCGGTGCGCGGCGACGGCAAGCGCGCGGAGTGGCGGCTGGATGACGACGACAACGTGGCGCAGTACACCGATTTCGACCAGCGCCGCTACGGTTTTATCTACCAACGCGGCGAGCTGTGCAGCGTGCTGCTGCCCGGCGGCGCGCAGCGCCAGAGCGAATGGGACCCTTACGGCCGCCTGTTGTCGGAGACCGACCCGCTCGGCCGCGTGACGCGCTATCAATATTCGCGCAACAGCGGCCGGCTGTTCGCCGTCGCGTACCCGGACGGCAGCAGCGAGGCGCAGCACTGGGACACGCTGGGGCGCCCGACGCGTTATGTCGATGCGCTGGGCAATACCACGCTCTACCGCTATCCGGATGACGAAGAGAGCCTGCCGGCTAGTGTGATCGACGCGCTGGGCGGGGAAGTGAAGCTGGAGTGGGACGCCCGCGGCCAGCTGACGCGCTACACCGACTGTTCCGGCAGCGTCACGGCTTATACCTACGATGCGCTGGGGCAACTGACGGCACAGACCGATGCCGAAGGCCACCAGACGCGCTACCGGTGGGATAACGGCGGGCGCCTGCACACCCTGATCCACCCGGACGGCGGCGAAGAGCGTTTTAACTGGAACGCGCACGGCCAGCTGGCCGAACATCAGGACGCGCTGGGCAGCCTGACCCGCTGGCAGTACAACGCCCTGGGGTTGCCGGTCAGCATCACCGATCGCATCAACCGCACCCGGCGCTATCACTACAGCACGCAGGGCTGGCTGACGCGGCTGGAGAACGGCAACGGCGGCGACTACCGCTTCAGCTACGATGCGGTGGGCCGCGTGCTGGCCGAAGAGCGCCCGGACGACACCCGCCACTATTATCGCTACGGCGCGGCCGGGCTGCTGGAGGAGCACCGTGAGGTCGGCTTGCCGGGCAGCGCGGGCGAGCTGACGCAGCGCGAACAGCGCTTCCGCTTCGACGAGGCCGGGCAGCTGGTCTGGCGCGGCAACGCCAGCGCGGAATGGCATTACCGTTTCGACGCCATGGGGCGGCTGCGCGAGCTGAACCGCCTGCCGACGGCGAGCGGCGCGGCGCTGGGCATCGAGCCGGACAGCGTGCAGATGCGCTATGACGCCGCCGGGCGGCTGCTCGGCGAGCAGGGTGTGAATGGCGAACTGCAATACCAATGGGATGCGCTGGCCAACCTGCAGGCGCTGACGCTGCCGCAGGGCGATCGCCTGCAGTGGCTGTATTACGGTTCCGGCCACGCCAGCGCCATCAAATTCAACCAGCAGGTGGTGAGCGAGTTCACCCGCGATCGCCTGCACCGGGAAACCGGCCGCAGCCAGGGCGCGCTGCAGCAGCAGCGGCGTTACGACGCCATAGGCCGCCGCAGTTGGCAGAGCAGCGCCTTCGGCCACGACAAACTGACCCGGCCGGAAGACGGCGTGCTGTGGCGCGCTTATCGCTACACCGGCCGCGGCGAGCTGGCCGGGGTGAGCGACGCGCTGCGCGGCGAAGTGCACTACGGTTACGATGCCGAGGGCCGCCTGCTGCAACACCGCGAACCCAATCAGGGCAAACCGGGCGCGCGGCTGGTGTACGATCTGGCGGATAACCTACTGGGTGAGCGCAGCCCGCAGAACGACATCGACGCGCACCTGCCGCTGGCGCCGATCGCCGACAACCGCCTGACGCACTGGCAAAAACTGTTTTACCGTTACGACGCCTGGGGCAACCTGATCAGCCGGCGCAACGGCCTGTATGAACAGCACTACCGCTACGACGCCGACAACCGGCTGGTGCAGGCGCACGGTCGCGGCCCGCAGGGCGAATTCGAGGCGCAGTATCATTACGACGCGCTGGGCCGCCGCAGCCGCAAGGCGGTGCGCTACAAGGGCAAAACCGAACAGACGATCCGTTTCCTGTGGCAGGGCTACCGGTTGCTGCAGGAGCAGCGCGACGACGGCAGCCGCCGCAGCTGGAGCTACGATCCGGCCAGCCCGTGGAGCCCGCTGGCGGCGCTGGAGCAGGCGGGCGACAGCCGCTCGGCGGATATTTACTGGTATCACACCGATCTGAACAGCGCGCCGCTGGAAGTGACCGACGCGGCGGGCAACCTGTGCTGGTCCGGGCAATACGACACCTTCGGCAAGCTGCAGGGCCAGACGGTGGCCGGCGCGGCGAAGCGGCAGGGCGCGCAATATCAGCAGCCGCTGCGCTACGCCGGGCAATACCAGGATGACGAAAGCGGCCTGCACTACAACCTGTTCCGCTACTACGAACCCGAGGTGGGGCGTTTCACCACGCAGGATCCGATAGGGTTGGAAGGTGGGCTGAATTTATATGCTTATGGGCCAAATCCTTTAACTTGGATAGATCCATTTGGGCTGAGCTTCCTTGAGATCGTAGGCGATGCTGCTACGACAACCGGGAAAAAGTTCCAAGGTGCTGAGATTTATAAGATAACTAGTAAAGTTAAAGTTGGGGATGTGACCTTTAAAAAAGGTGATTACTTCTATTTGGATAATCTCCATAAAGATCACTATGAAACCTTCTCATCGTTGGATAAATCCAAAGGAGTGTTTAATTTGGATGGTTCTTACAATGAGAAAAAGTCAATTAAAGCTGCAAAAAGAAAAGGTCCGGGGTGTTAAAGTGAATGATAATTTAAAATGTGATATTTTAAAAAACAAAGATGATTTGATTGAAGGTACATTTTGTTACTCTCTATTTGAGGATGCTTTTTTTGATGAGCGACTATTAATTGATTTAATAGAAAAATCAGAGTTGTTTGTTAAGGTAAACAATCGAGATGAGGATGTTTTAAATTTGCTGTCATGGGTTGTTAATGGTGTTGATCAGTGTTTCACATCCCACAATGATAAAGATGACTATTATTCAATTGAAAACTATTCTGTGAATTTGGAGAAAAAATGGGGGGAGGTGTGGCGACCTGAAATTAATAAGATAGTCAATGGTGATAAAGATTGTTAGAGTTTCACAACAAATTTGAGAAACATTGAATATGAGATGTAAGGTAGATGCTTGAAAAGGAGATATTCGGTTCTTTAAAAATAAAAAAGGAAGAGTAAAAGCATTAGATTATTAGTTGCATCAAAGGCCGCCTGCTGCAACACCGCGAACCCAATCAGGGCAAACCGGGCGCGCGGCTGGTGTACGATCTGGCGGATAACCTACTGGGCGAGCGCAGCCCGCAGAACGACATCGACGCGCACCTGCCGCTGGCGCCGATCGCCGACAACCGTCTGACGCACTGGCAAAAACTGTTTTACCGTTATGACGCCTGGGGCAACCTGATCAGCCGGCGCAACGGCCTTTACGAACAGCACTACCGCTACGACGCCGACAACCGGCTGGTGCAGGCGCACGGCCGCGGCCCGCAGGGCGAGTTCGAGGCGCAGTACCATTACGACGCGCTGGGCCGCCGCAGCCGCAAGGCGGTGCGCTACAAGGGCAAAACCGAACAGACGACCCGTTTCCTGTGGCAGGGCTACCGGTTGCTGCAGGAGCAGCGCGACGACGGCAGCCGCCGCAGCTGGATCTACGATCCGGCCAGCCCGTGGAGCCCGCTGGCGGCGCTGGAGCAGGCGGGCGACAGCCGCTCGGCGGATATTTACTGGTATCACACCGATCTGAACAGCGCGCCGCTGGAAGTGACCGACGCGGCGGGCAACCTGTGCTGGTCCGGGCAATACGACACCTTCGGCAAGCTGCAGGGCCAGACGGTGGCCGGCGCGGCGAAGCGGCAGGGTGCGCAATATCAGCAGCCGCTGCGCTACGCCGGACAATATCAGGACGACGAAAGCGGCCTGCACTACAACCTGTTCCGCTACTACGAACCCGAGGTGGGGCGTTTCACCACGCAGGATCCGATAGGGTTGGAAGGCGGGCTGAACCTTTATCAGTATGCGCCGAACCCGCTGATGTGGGTGGATCCGCTGGGGTTGAGTATTGAATGGGTTAATCCTTCGTCGTTAAATTATTCTCAAGCATATATATCTGATAACGTAACTGGATATATACTGATATGTCTAATAATAATTGGGATTGGAATCGAAGTGGACCATTAAATGTTGCCGAAGTAGATGGGCAATTAGTCTCTCTAGACAACCGCAGGTTATATGCAGCGCAAATGGCTAATGTAGAATCTGTACCAATTAAGAGGGTCAATTTATCTGATCCGTTACCACCACCAGCAACTGGAGGTACGTATGGGAGTAATCTCAATAAAAAACTGAACTCTAAACCTAAGAATTCTGATGTTCCTAGGGTCCAGTTACCAGCAACTGGAACACCTAAGAAGCCAACAATTGTTAGCAAGAACAAAAAAATGGGGAGTTGCAAATGATAGCTAAAGAAATGCAGATTAAGTGGGAAAACAATCAACTAGTCGGATTAGATGTAATCATTAATGATGTAGGTGTTGTAAGGGAAATAGATATTGAATTCGAGATGAATTATAAATTCAAAGGCACCTTTAATAAAGAGTATAAAGTCTTATTAGGTAATGAGACAACCTTGAATGCATTGATTGAACAGTATGACGAGGTGTGGTCAGAGATTCAAGTGAATAACAAAGTGCAACTTCCTGACGGTGATTTCTTGTTTTGTGGTGAGGGTGAAATGGGCAATGAAGGGTTTATTGCACGTACAGATGGAACTAATAGATTAAAATGGTCCATGTACTCAACAACATCTAATCCTTTTGTTAACGTTATAGAGGCTGGCAAATGTGTTTATTTTCAATCTACGCTGGGTTTCTATATCTTTTTTGATATAACTAACAATAACATATCTATAAAAAATGAAAAAAGTTGGTGAGGCTTTAAACGAAAGTGAGTGGCATAGATGAAAGTTTATTTCTATGAAATGATGAGCTAAGCTGGCAAGTTGCAGGGCCAGACGATAGCCGGCACGGCGAAGCGGCAGGGCGCGAAATATCAGCAACCGCTGCGCTACGCCGGGCAATATCAGGACGACGAAAGCGGCCTGCACTACAACCTGTTCCGTTACTACGAACCCGAGGTGGGGCGTTTCACCACGCAGGATCCGATAGGGCTGCGCGGCGGGTTGAACCTGTATCAGTATGCGCCGAACCCGCTGATGTGGATGGACCCGTATGGGTTGACTGAGGTTACTGTTGGTCGCTGGATGGGACCGGCAGAATATGAAAAAAAGGTTTCCACAGGTAAGGTTGTGCAAAGCACAACAGCACAACGGGAACTTCAACATGCTCAAAAAAATAAGTGATTGTATCTTATCCAATAGCCATTATGAAGTTAAGTACAATGCTAATGATTTTACAGATAGTCTGGTTGTTGATATAGATGACGATACGAAGATTGCGCGTTTTACGGTGTGGGATGATGCATCTTGTATGTTGGAGATCATTGATGTTGAAACCGGGAACTATATAATTAATGAACGAAGAGAATTATCAGACGAGGAAACTGTAATAGAAGCATTTAAAGAGTTTGTATCGTTGCTTAGAACTTAGTTATAAAGATTATTGATCTGATTTTGACATACTAATTTTAAATGCTCGGCTTTATGCACTGATGGACTTTTGAATAACGATGCGGCGAGCCCGCTGGCGGCGTTGGAGCAGGCGGGTGACAGCCGCTCGGCGGATATTTACTGGTATCAAACCGATCTGAATAGCGCGCCGCTGGAAGTAACCAACGCGGCGAAGCGGCAGGGCGCGCAATACCAGAAGCCGCTGTGCTACGCCGGGCAATATCAGGACGACGAAAGCGGTCTGCACTACAGTTCAGCTACTACGAACCCGCGGATGTGGGTGGATCCGCTGGGATTGAGTAGCAGAAGAGACCAACTCCCAGGGGATAAAATGCTTCTGAAAAGTGCGGTATTGAAATTAACCGATATGACGACTAGCTTGTCTGGAATATACAGCGCAATGTCTTTCTTAGTTATCATTTAAGTAGAGAGTGAGCTAAAGATGAAGGTGCAAGCAATAAAGACTAAGTATGGGTTCATTCAAGGGCGAGATGCCTTGATTATCTCTGAACATGAAGTGAGTCTTTCTCCTTTCACATTTAAAATTAAAGCGTTGCTTTCGTCATCAGCATGCGAGTTAGAGGTTTTGAATGAGGCTGATGTGAAAATAGAGTTCTTTTTTAGTGATATAGAAAGGATGTCTATCTATAAAGTCGATGACTATCCTTATGAGAAGTATTCAGAGTCAAGCTTTGACCTGCTGGAGGAATACAGTTCAGGAAAAGCAAGGGTTGCGTTAAGTACCTATGATCATGTTTTCGATGTTACAGGTAGTTTTAAAATATTGTATGAATAATGGCGGCATTTTGTGCCGCAGAAAAAGTTCGAAACGGTAGGAGGCATACTAAATACCCAATGTGCCGTTAATCAGGGTGCAGCACTGCCCGCCGATCCAGGGCTCGCCGTCAATAAAGCGCACGCTCACGCGGCCATCTCGCTTCAGTTGGGTGCCCTGGCGCACCAGGTAGCCCTGCGCGGTTCGGTCGCCGTCGGGGAAGCGGTTGGCCTTCAGCAAGCGCGCCAGGCAGGCGTTGGCGCTGCCCGTTACCGGATCTTCGATCAAGGCGCCGCATTCCACCATAAATGCGCGCATTTCGTAATCTGCCGGTTCGGCCGCAGAACAGGCGCCATAAATCACTACGCCATCCACATCACAGGCGGTTTGCAACCGTTCGATCATGGCCTGATCCGGCATCACCGCCAGGCAAGATTGCGCATCCGGCAGGCGCATCATCAGCCAGCGGATGCCCATGTCGACAATAACCGGCAGGGTATCGGCTTCAATCACCGCCGGCTGTAAAGCGGCCATCAGCCGTTCTGTTTCCTCAACCGCCATCGCGCGAAAACTGACTTCGGGCGCGGCGAACGCCAATGCGCCTTCCGGCAGGATATTGATCGCCACCAGGCCGACGCCGCATTCCTGCATCACCGTTCCGGGGCGTTTAGGCGCCAATCCGGCTTCCAGCAGGGCGTGTGCGGTGCCCAGCGTCGGGTGGCCGGCGAAGGGCAGCTCCTTTTCGGTAGTGAAGATGCGCACCTTATAATCCGCCGCCGGGTGCGTCGGTTTAAGCACAAAGGTGGTTTCCGAAAGGTTGGTCCAACGGGCCAATGCCAGCATCTGCGCGTCGTTCAGCCCTTCGGCTTCCAGCACCACCGCCACAGGATTGCCGAGCAGCGGCGTGGCGGTGAAAACGTCCACCTGTTTGTAGGCGCGGGGTGTCACATCATCGCTTCTGAGCATTGGCCATCATCCGTTATCAACAAAACCTGATGATAACGATATTCGCCAATGGCTTCAAAGGGTTGAATTTTGTTTTGGCATACCTGCCCGTCGCCACCTCAGCCCCGGCTTGGCGAACATCACCAGGTTGCCCAGCAGAATCAGGCACAGCCCCAGCACGGCGTTGAAGTGCCACTGGTAGCCTTCGTAGATCGTCGAGATGGTCAGCGCCACCAGCGGGAACAGCAGGGTGCTGTAAGCCGCCGCGCCGGCGCCGATGCGGCCGAGCAGGCTGAAGTAGGCGGCGAAGGCGATCACCGATCCGAAGACAGCCAGGTACAGCAGGGAGCCGATATAGCGGCTGCTGAATTCGATCTGGAACGATGTGCCCTGCGCCAAGGCGATCAGCGCCATCAGCATCGCGCCGTAGGTCATGGCGTAGGTGTTGGTGGAAAAGATATCCAGCCCGCGGCGCTGATGACGCGCGCTGATCATATTGCCCAGCGAGAAGCCGTAGGTGCCGAGCGCGCTCAGACCGATGCCTTTGAGCAGCTCCGGCGCCAGGCGGGTGGCGGCCAGGTCTTGCCAGAACAGCGCCACGATGCCGGTCAACCCCAGCAGCGCCGCCGGCAGCAGGTTGGGGCTGGGGCGCTGGCGGAAAAACAGCAGGCTGTTGAGGGCATTGAACAGCACCGCCATCGAGAAGATCACCGATTCCAGCCCGCTGCTGATATAAGCCGCCGCGTGGTAAAAGCAGAAGAAGTTGAAGCCGAACACGCAGCAGCCCTGTAGCACGCAGAACAGATGATCGCGGGGGGCGATGCGGCGCAGGCGGCGCGTTAGCAACAGCACGGCAAACATCACCGCGGCGGAAATGGCGAAGCGGTAAGCGATCGAGACGGGAATAGCCACCGGGCCTTCCTGTTGCAGGGTGATCGCAATCCAGGTAGTGCCCCAAATCAGCACCACGGCGAGGTACAACAGCGCATTCATTCTATTCACTCCGAAAAAGCCGATGGCGCAGTATCCGCTTTGGCGTGCGGCCGCGCTTGCAGCGCCTTGCGCCCAGTTGCATATTCTTGCGCTTTTTTTGCCAAAAGCGCGGGGCGGCCGCTGGCATGCCGAGGCGCCACTCTTTACACTGTCGGCATGTCGAACAACGGGGCCGGCGATGTCCAACTATCAGGCGTTTGAAACACTGCGTGAGCATAAAGCGCGGTTGCACGGCCGCGTGCTGCTGGGCACCGGCGTGGAGCTGGCGGCCTGGTCCAACTGCAACGATCGCGTCACGCAGGAGAGCGCCGACCACCATACCCTGAGCCTGTACGTCGCCGACGGCTATGAGTGCTACCAGCAGGTGCCGGGCGGCTGGCGCAACGGCGGCGGGCCGGATCGGTTCTGCATCATGCCGCGCCAGTATGCATCTACCTGGGATGTGCGCAGCGATCTGTCGTTCGTGCATCTGTATTGCACCGACGGGCATTTGCGCCGGCTGGCGGAGCAAACCTGGGATCGCAGCCCGGCGGCGATCAACGTAGAGCCGCGTAGCTTTGGCGAAGATCCGCAAATTACGCTGCTGTATCGCCAGTTTTTGCTTAACTGCGACTGGCGTGACAGCGCCAATCTGCTGGCGCTCAGCAGCGCGTCGAACCTGCTGATGTCGCACCTGATCCAACGCTACAGCCAGCTGCAGTGGACGCTGCCGCAGGCGCGCGGCGGCCTGGCCCCCGCGGTAGCCAGGCGGGTGCGGGAATATATCGCAAGCCATCTCGATCGGCCGCTGCTGCTGGCCGATCTGGCGGCGCAGGCCGGATTGAGCGAGTACCACTTCGCCCGCATGTTCAAGCACGCCACCGGCCTGGCGCCGCACCAGTTCGTGATGCGCGCGCGGCTGCAACGGGCGGAACAGCTGTTGCGGCATAGCCAACAGCCGATCACCGAGATCGCGCTGGCGTGCGGCTTCAGCTCCGCCAGCCATTTCAGCAACCGCTTCAAGGCGGCCTATGGATTTGCTCCGCTGCAGGTGCGGCAGGGGCGCTAACCGGAAGGGAGTGCAAGCATGGATCAACAATTTGCGGGCCTGGGCGTGTTGTTTGTCGCCGGATTCGGGCCCATCACGCGTGAGAGCGACGCGAGCAAGGCGTTTTATGTCGAGGCGCTGGGGTTGCCGCTCAAGCCGATGCCGGGCAACGAGAGCTATCTGCTGGCCGAGCAGGGCGCGCTGGACGGGGTGAAACACTTCGCCCTGTGGCCGCTGGCGCAGGCGGCGCAGTCCTGTTTTGGCGACGAGCGCTGGCCGGCGGATCTCGCGGCGCCGCAGGCGTGGATCGAATTTGACGTGGCCGACATGGCGATAGCCACCCAAGGGCTAATCGATCGCGGTTATCGGCTGCTGGTCGCCAACCGTGAAGAGCCGTGGGGGCAAAGCGTTACCCGGTTGCTCAGCCCGGAAGGATTGCTGGTTGGCGTCACCTATACGCCCTGGCTGCGTTAAACGCCGCGCCGCCCGCCACCGTTTCCCTGCGGCGGGCGGCTTAAGAACAAATTCGCATTAGCTTAAAGCTATCTGCGCTATAGACCTACCGAATCCCCGAGCTATCCCTCATCCTGAAAACAGTAATCCCGTTCATTGCGTAAAAACCAAGGGTCAGAACGCGCTATTGCCACGCCATTTCACGGCGATTTTTTACCCTCTTTTGGCGTCGTCAGGTGCCTGATGGGAATAGAGATTATTCTTATATTTCCGCTAACCGTTAAGAAATAATAATGATTCTCGTTTTCAACCACGGAAAGGAGAAGGAACGATGAAAACAGTGAAGCGAACGGGTATCGCGCTGGCGATAGCCCTGACTTTCCCCCTGGCATTGCCTGCCGCTACGGCGGCGCAAACCTCCCTGACAAACAGTAAGGCGGCGACGATGACGGAAAAACACGGGCAGTTTATTGCGGTTGGTAAAGTGGTGCAGGTGACCTTTGGCGATTTCGCCTTCAAGCTGGATTTTACCGATGACAAGACCATGACCTTCACCGGCATCGGCGAGGCGTCGCAGGGCATCACCGATACCGTGCAGTACACCGCGGTGGAAATTCGGCCGAAGGTCTACATGGTCTACTGGCATGAGCCGCAGTCCGGCGACAACGTGACGCATATCGAGGACTTCGAGCGCGGCGAGGTGTACACCAACATCGCCGCCAAGGACGGCAGCTTCACCCATCTGAAAGGGCAGCTGAAAATTGTAGGTCACTCAGGAAACTAAGGAGCAGTTATGAAAAAGGCATTGATCACCTGTGCGATCGTCGGCGGCCTGCTGGCGAGTTACCCGGCGCTGTCAACGGATCAGGCGGCGTCTTACAAATCGGCCGGCAAGGGCGGTTATCATCATGCTCAGCAAAAGCTGAAGGTGGTGGAAGATCTGTACGCGGGCTTCTTCAACCGCCATGACATCGGCGTGGCGCGGAAGCTGATTGTGGAAAACTACAAGCAGCATAACCCGTTCGTCGGCGACGGCATCAAGCCGTTCCTCGATTTCTTCAGCCAGACCTTCAAAGACAACCCGCAGTACAGCGCTAAAATATACCGCAGCGCGGTCAACGGCGATCTGGTCTACGTTCACGTCAAATATCAAAATAACCCGCAGGATCGCGGCACTGCCAGCGTGGATATTTATCGGGTGAACGATCAGGGGAAAATCACCGAGCATTGGGACGTCAATCAGGATGTGCCGGAAAAATCGGCCAACGACAACACCATGTTCTGATGCAAAAGGGCCGCTGCGGCGGCCCTCTACGCGCCTGCAACACTTTATTTACTTACATAAATACCAAACGTTCATCGCGTCGAGTAGGCTACGGCCGCCTTTGGCAGTGGCGGCACGGTTGATGGGCGTCATTGTCCCGCCACTGCTTGAGGCGCTTCCCTCGCATTCCCCGCTATCCCGCGCGTTTAGGCTGCACTTTTTTGAACTGATGGCGCAGCTGCAGCGCATTGAACAGCACCAATACCGCCGTCACGGCGAACACCCAACGGAACCCCATCATCGCCGAAATGCCCGAACCCAGCAGCGGGCCGACCACGTTGCCCAGATACATAAATGACTGGTTATAGCCGAAGATGCGCCCGGTCACCTGATCGGAGGAATACTTCAGCAGCAGCGCCTGCACCGCCGGCATCAGCGCGCCATCGGCGAAGCCCAGCAGAAAGCGCAGAATGCCCAGCTGCAGCGGCGTATTCACCCAGGCCATCACGGCGAACAGGCCGGTGGTGAACAGCAGCGCGGCGATCAGAATGCGCGCGGTGCCGATGCGATCGCCGAGCCGCCCGAGGCGCGGCGCGGAGATCAGCGCCGCGATGCCGGGCACGGCGGCGATCATGCCGCTGACGAAGGCGATATTGCTGACGTTGCCCGACAGTTCGCGAATGAACAGCGTCAGGATCGGGCTGATGGAGGAGTTGGCCAGCTGGATCATCAGGGTGCAAACGAACAGGGTGACGATCAGCGCCGGATAGGGCAGCGACCGGAATACCGCCTTGCCGCTCAGCTGATCCGCTTTTTTCACCGTGATGCGCCGCTCTTTAATCAGGAACAGCGTCACCAGGAAGCTGACGAACATCAGCCCGGAAGTGACGAAAAACACCACCCGCAGCCCCAGATGGTCGGCCATCAACCCGCCCAGCAGCGGCCCGGCGATCACGCCGGAGATCTGCCCGGTCGAGAGCGTGCCCAGCGCCCAGCCGCTTTTATCGCGCGGCGCCTGCGAGGCGACCAGCGCCATGGCGTTGGGAATATAGCCGGACGTCAGCCCCATCAGGGCGCGCAGCGCGAACAGCTGCCACACGTTAGTGGCCAGCCCCTGCAGCGCGATGACGATCGCCATGCCCAGCGAAGCGCGCAGCAGCATCAGCTTACGGCCTTTGCGGTCGGCCAGGCTGCCCCACAGCGGCGACACCACCGCCGAGACCAAAAAGGTGCCGCTGAATACCAGCCCGGACCACAGGCTGAGGGATTGATGATCGCTGACGCCAAGTTGTTCGACGTACAGCGGCAGAAAAGGGAGGATTTGGCTCATCGCCAGCCCGGTGAAGAAACACCCGAGCCAGACCGAGATCAGATTGACTTTCCACGCTTCCATTGATTTGTCGTACCACGTTGAATTTGGAGGGGATATTAAGCACGTTAATAATAACACTGCGAATGGGCTGGCGCGGAAGAATTGCGTGAGCAGACGTAAAGCCAGCCGTGTCGTTACATTTTGCTATAAATTAATAGCTATATTATCATAGGTATTTATTTTAAGCTACTCCTCCTGGCCGCTCGGCGGCCCCATCTTCTACCCATATCGTCGTGTCGGCGGCAAGGAGAAGCTCTCTATGAATACCGCATTGATCGCTTTGGATTACATCGTTGATATCACCCATCCTGAGGGAAAAATCGCGCGTTCTGCGCAGCAGGTCATTGAGCGCGACGTCATCGTGCGGGCAAACAGCGCATTAGCGCTCGCGCGGCGCAAGGATTGGCTGCGTATTTTGGTCAAAGTCGGGTTCGCCGCCGGTTATATCGATCAGCCCAAACAATCCCGGATGTTCGGCCAGGCACATCAATTTGGCGCTATCGCATTGGATCAACCCGGGACGGCTTTTCATCCCGATTTGGCGTCAGAGCTGGGCGAATTAACGATCGTAAAACCGCGCGTCAGCGCTTTTTATGGCACCAATCTGGACGCGATACTGCGCGCCCGCCGCATCGAGCGGCTGGTAATTTGCGGGGTCAGCAGCACCTGGGCGGTACAGGCGACGGCGCGTGACGCGCACGATCGTGATTATCAGGTGTGGGTGCTGGAAGAGGCCTGCGCCGCAGCCACCGCGCAAGAACACCGGATCTCCATGGAAACGCTCGCGACGATCGCCGATATCGTCACGCTGGAACAGCTGGGCGAACGTTGATGCAGCTGCGTGCCGAAATCAACCTGCGGCTGCTGCTGCGGGGCGCGTGGATGTTGGCGCCGCTGCTGGCGCTGACTCTGGCGACCGGAAACGTCGACTGGCTGAAGGCTTCGGTGGTTACCATATCGCTGTTTATCGTGTTCGAAAGGGTTGAGTTGGCGCCGCTCGGCGTCATGCTGCATGCGGCTGCGCTGCTGTCGGTTTTCATGACGTTGCTGTACGCCATGCGGGCGCCGGCGACCTTCATTTTGGCATGCGTTTTTGCGGCGGCGGCGGCGGTGGGGATATCCGCCTGCGGCGGCAAATTGCGATCCTTGGGTAATTTTATCTTTATCCCGGCCCTTTATCTGGCGTGCGAGATTGCAGAAGGCGGCACGCACGCGCCAATGATCCAACGCGCCTGGGCACTGTTTCCCTATCTCTGGGTGGCCGCTTTGCCGGTGTTGGCGCTCGCGCTGATAGAGCACCGGCAACGGGCTTATCTGCCGTTTGAAAATGCATGGCGTCATTACCTTAAACTGCACCGCAGCGAAGGATTTGGCGCCCGGGTCGCCTGCGGTGAAGCGTTGTTGGCCGTGATTTTTGCCGTCGGGCTGTCTGCCGCGCTCGTCGAATGGCGGCAGCTCGATTATGGTCAATGGGTGATCTGGTCGGCCGTCAGCGTGATCACCGGCGATATGGCGACCACGCGCAATAAGCTTCGTCAGCGGGCGTCAGGTGCGTTGATGGGGGTTCCCGCCGGCATTTTGCTGGGGTATCTCATACCGCATAGCGATATGGGCTACGAACTGCTTACCGTGGCCACGATGCTGACATTGGTCTCTTTTCATCGTTATGCCTTAGGCTTTGGCGTGCGTTGCGCCTGCATCGCCTGTGCATTGATTATCGCCGGAAAAGCGCCGGAAATCGCGGCGGAAAGGGCGTTTAATGTGCTGCTCGGCGGCGGTATCGGTTTGCTGTTCGCTTTCCTGATGGATGGCGCGTTGCTGGCCAGTCCCGGCGCGCGCAAATAGCGGCCTGGGGTTTCTCTCGCGCCAATTTCGGTTGACCGTTCCTGCCCCCGGTGTGAAAGTACGATTGAATCTATCGTTATCTATTGATGCCAATGAAAAAAGATCATCCTGAAGACGTGACGCTGCTGCGCACGCAGTTAATGTCGCTGGTGCGCCGCATGCGGCGCGAGTCGCGCAGCGACGAAAAATCCTGGGCCCAGCTGATGCTGTTGGGGGCTATCGATCGCCATGGCGGCGAGGCGACGCCGTCGTTGCTGGCGGAGTCGGAGCGTATGCGCTCCTCAAACCTGGCGGCCGCGTTGCGCGAGCTGGAAGCCGAGGGGCTGCTGGTGCGCACGCCGGATGCCGAAGACAAACGCCGGGTGCGGGTGCGGCTGACGTCCGCCGGGCTGGGTTTGCTGCAGCAAAGCCGCGTCCGACGTGAGGCGTGGTTGCTGGCGGCGATGGAAAGCTGTCTGTCCGAGCGGGAGCAGGCGCTGTTGCTCGAAGCGGGGGCGCTGATGGCGCGGCTGGCGGCGGCGCCGTCTGCGGAAGCGGACTGATTGCAGGGGCGGCCTGAGTTGCCCCCTGCGGCGAGATTACGGCATCGGCCAATCGACCGGCATGGTGCTGACCACGTCCACGTAGCGATCCCAGGCCGATGACCAGAATTGGGTGAAGGCTTCGAGGGTGAAGTGAATGCCCATCAGGCCCATCACGAACCAGCAGGCGGTAAACAGGCCCAGGCTGCTGAACATGAACGCCATGCCATTGCGGCTGGTTTTACGGCAAACGACGTTTAACTGGCTGGCGAAGAACATCATCACGGCGCTCAGCAACTCCCAGCGCATCATGATTAAACCGGTGGCAATGGTACTCATCGAACTCGATCCTATGTAACAAAAAGCCGCATCCGGCAGGGCGCCGACAGGAAAATGCGGAGGAGAATAACGGTAATAGTGTGATAAGGATCACATTGTAGCATTGAGAGGAACGGCGGCTCAATGGGGCGCGCGGTGAAAAAATCGCCGCCGGTAACATTCCAATATGCTGAAACAGTTATGCCATTTCATTAGCAACCTTTTCATGGGGCGTCGCGCCCGATAACGCTATGCTTGCCGGCTTTTCAGTTCCCTGATTTTGCGGGGAAATGTGACGCAAAAGGTATCGGCTCCGCATGGCCCTGTTAAAAGAAAAAATTCGCGACCACTCCGCGGAAGAGATGCTGTTTATCCGCCGGGCGGCCGTGGCGCTGGCGCTGGTGGTGGTCTGTTTCGGCGCGCTGGTCGTCAACCTCTACCGGCTGCAAATTCGCCAGCACGGCTTTTACCAGACGCGCTCCAACCAGAATGACATCAAGATGTTGCCGATCGCCCCAAGCCGCGGGCTGATCTTCGATCGCAACGGCATTCCGCTGGTACGAAACGTGACACTGTATCGCATCGAGATCACGCCCAGCAAAATCACCGATATATCGGCGCTGCTGCAGGCGTTGACGCCGATCGTCGATCTGACGCCGGAAGATATCAGCGCGTTTCGCGACGACATGCACCACAACAGCCGCTACAAGCCGATAACGCTAAAAGCGGGGCTGAACGACACCGAGGTGGCGCGTTTCGCCGTCAATCAATACCGTTTCGACGGGGTGACTATCGATACCTATCAGCAGCGCGAATATCCTTACGGCGCGCAGCTGGCGCACGTGCTGGGCTACGTGTCGAAGATCAACGACAGCGATCTCAAGCGCCTGGACAAGGCCGGGTTGAGCGAGAACTATGCCGCCGATCGCAACATCGGCAAACAGGGCATCGAGGCCTATTACGAGTCCGAGCTGCACGGCACCACCGGCTATCAGGAGGTGGAGGTGGATAACCACGGGCGGGTGATCCGCTTGCTGAAGGAGCAGCCGCCGCAGGCCGGCAAAAACATCTACCTGACGCTGGATCTGCCGCTGCAGCAGTACATCGAATCGGTGCTGAAGGGGCAACGCGCCGCGGTGGTGGTGGAAGATCCGCGCGACGGCGGCATTCTGGCGATGGTCTCCAGCCCCAGTTACGATCCCAATCCCTTCGTCAAAGGCATCGGCTATCAGGCCTATAAGGCGCTGCTCCGCAACCCGGATCTGCCGCTCATCAACCGCGTCACCCAGGGGCTGTACCCGCCGGCGTCGACGGTGAAGCCCTACATGGCGGTTTCGGCGCTGTTTGCCGGGGTGATCACGCCCACCACCACCTTTTTCGGCGCGCCGACCTGGACGCTGCCCGGCACCGAGCGGCGCTATCGCGACTGGCTGAAGACCGGTCACGGCATGCTCAACGTCACCAAAGCGATAGAAGAGTCCGCCGATACCTTCTTTTATCAGGTGGCGTATGAGATGGGCATCGATCGCATTCACCATTGGCTGAGCCAGTTTGGTTACGGCCAGTCGACCGGCATCGATCTGAACGAAGAGTACCGCGGCGTGCTGCCAAGCCGCGACTGGAAGCTGAAGGTGCACAAAAAAGTCTGGTATCAGGGGGATACGGTATCGGTCGGCATCGGCCAGGGATATTGGGTGGCGACGCCTATTCAGATGGTGAAAGCGCTGACTACGCTGATCAACAACGGTAAGGTGAAAACGCCGCACCTGCTGTATTCGCTGCAGCAGGGCAACCGGGTCACGCGTTATCAGCCGCCGACGCAGGCGCTGCAGATTGGCGATCCCCGTTCGCCTTACTGGGGCATTGTGCGCAACGGCATGTATGGCATGGCCAACCTGCCGAACGGCACCGGATACAAGCTGTTCCATACCGCGCCGTACCAGATTGCCGCTAAATCCGGCACCTCGCAGGTGTTCAGCCTGAAGCAAAACCAGACTTACAACGCCAAAATGATTCCGGTGCGGCTGCGCGATCACATCTTTTATACGCTGTTCGCCCCCTACAAAAACCCCCGGGTGGCGATGGCGCTGATCCTGGAAAACGGCGGCGGCGACGGCGTGGTGGCGGGGCCGACCGCGCGCGCGATCCTCGACCA
Source organism: Serratia ureilytica (assembly GCF_017309605.1). Classification (NCBI taxonomy): domain Bacteria; kingdom Pseudomonadati; phylum Pseudomonadota; class Gammaproteobacteria; order Enterobacterales; family Yersiniaceae; genus Serratia; species Serratia ureilytica. The sequence continues at coordinate 2,625,078 of NZ_CP071320.1, read as the reverse complement.
CATTTTCGATCCGGCCAACGCGCCCCAGCCCGGCGACGCGGCGCAAACTAAACCGCAGTTAAACGACAGTGCGGATGTGCAACGGTGATGCGGTTTGTTTTTACTTTCTTACAAACTGCAATCTCCTGACCATTTCCGGCAAGGTAGACTGAAATAACACGATAAACCGAATAAAAACGCAGGGTTAACACAACAGTGGCGCCATCGACCAAAAAGAGCGGTAAAACCTATTCCACAGTTCGTTTCGGCTGGATTTGCGCCGGCATGCTGGTCTGTTTTTTTCTGTTGGCGTTCAGGGTCGGTTACCTGCAACTGCTGGAACACCAGCAGTTGGCGAACCAGGCAGATCAGCGCTCGATTCGCACCCAGGTAGTGCCGACCAACCGCGCCATGATCACCGATCGCAACAATGAGGCGCTGGCGGTCAGCGTGTCGTCGAAAGACATCGTGCTGGATCCGAAGCATATTCTCGATACCCAGACCGATACCGGCAACGAACGCTGGCAGAGCATGGCCAACGTGCTGAAGATCCCGCTGGCGGACGTGCAGCATCTGATCCAGAGCAACGCGCACAAACGCTTTGTCTACCTGGCGCGCAAGGTGGAGGACGACAACGCCGCTTATATCAGCAAACTGCACCTGACCGGCGTCAGCACCGAGCAGGATTTCAGCCGCTTCTATCCGATGGGCCAGGATGCGGCCGGACTGATCGGCATCGTCGGCCAGGACAATCAGGGGCTGGAGGGCATCGAGCTGGGCTTCAACCCGTTGCTGCAGGGTAAAAACGGCCTGCGGGTCTACCAGAAGGACGGCAGCGGTGCGGTGATCGGCGTGATTAAAAGCGTGGATCCGGTTCCACCGCCGAATGTGACGCTCAGCATCGACAAATTTATCCAGTACGTGCTCTATGCGCAGATCCGCGACGGCGTGGTGGCTAACCAGGCCGACTCCGGCTGCGCGGTGCTGGTGAAAATCGACACCGGCGAAATCCTCGGCATGGCCAGCTATCCGTCGTTCAACCCGAACAACTATGGCAGCACGCCGGCGAAAGATATCCGCAACGTGTGCAGCAGCGACAGCTTCGAACCGGGTTCGACGGTGAAACCGGTCGTGGTGATGGTGGGGCTGGAGCATAAGCTGATCCGGCCGGATACCGTGTTGGACACCACGCCGTATCGGGTGAACGGTCACCTGATCAAGGACGTCGGCCACTGGTCGAAGCTGACCATCACCGGCGTGCTGCAAAAATCGAGCGACATCGCGGTATCGCACATTGCGCTGGCGCTGCCGGCCACGGTGCTGCCGGCGGTCTACCGCAGCTTTGGCCTGGGGCGGCCGACCGAGCTTGGCATCGGCAACGAGAGCAGCGGCTACCTGCCGCAGCATCGCGAGCGCTGGGCCGATATCGAACGCGCCACGTTCTCCTTCGGCTATGGGCTGCGCGTGACGCCGCTGCAAATGGCGCGCGAGTATGCCGCGATCGGTTCCTTCGGCATTTATCGGCCGCTGTCGATCACTAAGGTGACGCCGCCGGTGATGGGGCAACGCATTTTGCCGGCCGATACGGTCAGGTCCGTGGTGCATATGATGGAAAGCGACGCCTTGCCGGGCGGCAGTGGGGTGAGCGCTGCGGTGCCCGGCTACCGTTTGGCGATCAAAACCGGTACCGCCGAGAAAATGGGCCCCAGCGGCAAATACGACGGCGGCTATATCAACTATACCGCCGGCGTGGCGCCGGCCAGCGATCCGCAGGTAGCGCTGGTGGTGATGGTCAACAACCCGAAAGCCGGCAAGCACTTCGGCGGCTCGGTAGCCGGGCCGGTGTTCGGCAAGATCATGGCCCAGGTGCTGGAGCACATGAATATCCTGCCGGATGCCCAGCCGCTCAATGTGGTGTCGTCGGTTAAAGGGTGAGGATTTAAGCGGGAAGTGAGTGGGTCAGAAAATGTCTGACCCACGCTTCAATACAACGAGTTTAACCTACGGCAGTATTTATTATGGATATGCCTTGAAATATTGATTGATATTCGACTTGAATGAATTTCTCTGTTTCTAAAATAATATTTCTTATTTGGCGATTCGCAGAGAAGCTTATTTTCTCACCAAGACAATTCCCTCTTTCGTTCACGCCTTAACATGATTTCAACGCATTCCGAACCCGGCAACACCCGTCTATGGGGGCTGTAATCGTCGTGTCATCAATGCTCGTTAGACTCGCGGCATCCTGGTATTACCGACTAAAAATCATGAACATAAAACTGACACTTGGCCGCGGGGCAAAACCTGCGCCCGCGCTGCCGCGCGCGTTTGGCTTCGGCAAAAGCATGGGGTTATTAAGCGGCGTAATTTGCGTTATCGCGCTATTTTCTCTGCTGCAATTGTTTTCCACCGTATTTATTTCCAATATTCTGCGCGACGCCAAGATTAACCTGGTGACGGGCGACGCCTTGCATCGCCAGCAGGCGGCGATGGATCGCGCCAGGCTGTCGCTGCTGACGGCCAGCGATACCCTGAACCGTGCGGGCATTTACTATCTGCAGGATAAAGCCACCGGCTCCGACGGCAGCTGGCATAGCCTGCTGGATGAATCGCTGGCGGCGTTGCAGGCTTCAGAGCAGGCCTTCGCCCGGTTTGAGCGCCTGAGCGCGACGGCGCCCGAGGCCGCTGACGCCCTGAAAGGCAGTTATCGCCTGTTCTATGACGGTCTGAAGGAGCAGGCGCAAGGGCTGCAACGCAGCGACAGCATCGATGCGTTTTTCGCCGTGCCGATCCAGGCTTTTCAGGCAGATTTCAACGAGAAGTATCTCGCTTATCAGGCGCTGAACGAACGACGCGGCGATGACGTCAACGTGCGGCAATTGGCGGCGCTGGAGCAGGCCAAAACCTATGCGCTTGGCGCGCTCGCGGCGTTGGCGCTGATCGCCTTGGGCGTGTGGTTCGGCGTTGATCGTTGGGTGATTGCACCGTTGCAAAGGGCGATCGCCCATCTCAACGTGCTGGCCGCCGGCGATCTTTCGCGGCCGTTGCCGCCTGAACGGGCGGTTAACCGCGAAATGCGTCAGTTGCAAACCAGCATTGGCCACATGCAAAACGGCCTGCAGCGGCTGGTGAGTGAGGTGCGCGATGCGGCGAGCGGGATCCTGAACGGCGTCGGGCGGCTGGCGGACGGCAATCGACAGTTGACGGCGCAGTCGGCGAAGCAGGACGGCGAATTGCAGTTGGCGACCGAGCACGTGCAGCAGTTGGCGGCGCGGGTGGAAGAAAACGGCCAATACGCGCAGCTGGCCAATCAACGCACCGAACAGGCCAGGCAGTGCGCCGGCGCCAGTGAAAAGATGATGCAAACCGTCAACGTCTCGATGCAAGGGATCGTCAACCAATCGGCCGAGATGCGCGGCATTGTGGCGCTGATCGACAGCGTGGCGTTTCAGACCAATATTCTGGCGCTGAATGCGGCGATCGAGGCCGCGCACGCCGGCGTTCACGGCCGCGGTTTCGCCATTGTCGCTAAAGAAGTGGGCCTGCTGGCGCAGAAGAGCAGCCATTCTACGCGCGATATTCAGCAGCTGATCAACCGCTCGTTGCAGCAAATCGATCAGGGGTCGCAAGCGGTGGATCTACTGGCGGGCAATTTGCGTCAAATTATCGATCTGGTGAACACGTTTAGCGCACTGATGGGGGAGATCTCGCTGGCGTCGCTCAATCAGGGGGAGAGCATTCAGGACGTGACGGCGCGCATCGCCGGGCTGAATCAGGTGGCGCGGCAAACCGGCGCCGTGGTGAACGCGGTGACCGAGGCTTCGCAGTTGCTGCAGGGCGAATCGGAACGATTGGAAAAAGCGATGGCGCGTTTCAGGCTGCCGGCGCAATAAATAACCCTGGCGCAGGTTAATGAATAATAAAGCCGCGCTTAACGTTATTTATTTAGGTTCGCTCCCTGAGGAATTTCAGCGGAGTAAATAAAGCAGGCCGGCGCGTGTGGATTAAAAAAGCGTCGGCCTGCGGAGGTTATTTTTGGCGGGAGAATTAACGGCTGGTCTGGTGGCCGATGATGCCGCCCAGCGCTGCGCCGCCGAGGGTGCCCAGCGTGCTGCCGTCGGTCAATACCGCGCCGCCCACGGCGCCGACGCCCGCACCGATCGCCGTGTTGCGATCGCGATTGGACATATGCCCACATGCGGTAACGGAAAGCGTCGCCATTACCACCACCAACACACCCGCGGCACGTTTAATATTCATAATGAGTTCCTGGTAAATTGGCTAATTAATGGATTAAAAATAATCCGATTAACTCGCCGGTAGAAGTTGGGATGAATGTATTCCTCCGAAAGAAAATCGAACAGGTAAAAATTCTTAATTTTGGCGCGGTGAAAAGCGATCGCTCGCCGAATGTGCGGCCGTCGGCAAAACCGTTCGGCTATACTGGGAAGACGCCTCACGAGGGGCGGGGCGCACACGCTGGAGGCCGCCATGTCCGAGCTCGTTTCCGCATCCGGCAAACCGGTGAAAATTCCCGGCCCGGACCATCCGATTACGCTGACCCGCCATCCGACGCGGGTCGTGGTGCGCGGCGCCGGCCAAATCCTGGCCGACAGCCGTCATGTGCTCATCTTGCAGGAAGCCAACTATCCGCCGGTGTTTTACTTTCCGCGTGAGGATGTGAATATGGCGCTGCTGCATAAAAGCACGCACGTGAGCTACTGCCCTTATAAGGGCGACTGCAGTTATTTCTCCCTCACGCTGAACGGCCCGCAGGGGGACAATGCGGCCTGGAGCTATGAAATGCCTTACAACGCCGTGGTGGCGATCAAGGATCATCTGGCATTTTATCCCGACAAAGTCACGGCGATCCGTACCGAAGCCTGAGCCGCCGCCGCCTTCGGGCGGGGGCAGGTTGACATTCCACTTATCCCTACTCATTATGTGTATTACCGGAAATTGATACGCTTTCCTTATGTTTCAATCCGACATAAGCGAAACTCTGAGCAGGTGCCAAGGTGTCTACCTCTACGCGATTTGCCGTTGCCATCCATATTCTGACCAACATCACGCTGTGTCGCGGCCAGACGGTGCGTTCCGAAGATATCGCCCGCAGCGTCAACACCAATCCGACGGTGGTGCGGCGCATTCTCGGGGCGTTGGCGGAGGCGGGGCTGACCTATTCGCAGATGGGGCAAGGCGGCGGGGCGCTGTTGGCGCGGCCGGCGGAAGCGATTTCTTTGCTGGACGTGTATCGCGCGGTGGAGGATCAACCTTATTTCACGCTGCATCGCACCCGGCCTAACGAGGCGTGCTATATCGGCCACGCCATTACCCCGGTGCTGGAGCAAGAGTTTGCGCGCGTCGGCCATGCGCTGGAAGCCAGCCTGGCACAGACCAGCATCGCCGAAATGGCCGGGCAGGTTGAGCTGCGCGCCGGCTATCCCTTCGTCCCTTGTTCACCGCAATATCAAGCAGATACGCAATAAAAAATCACGCCAAACCCCGTTCCGCGCAGAGCATTTTTTGCATTGCGTTAATGTAATTGTGTAAGTTACATTAGCTCGCATCAAGTGTGATGTAGCTCACGTTTTAGACTGCCTCCCCACGATAATCGACCGTTTGGCCGGAAACCTTTTCTTCCGGCGCAGATTCGCTGTGCTTATAAACCAGGAGAGAACGATGTTAGAAATGATTGAAAGCTTGGCCACCGTGGTGGTCCTGGTGCCGGTAATGGTGGCCGTCTTGCTCGGCGCGATTTACGGCCTGGGTGAAGTGTTCAACGTCTTTTCCGCTATCGGCCGCAAAAACGGCTGAATCTGTATGCTTGGGGGCTATCGGCCCCCGGCTATAACTCCCTTATTTCCCCCTTTCTCTCTATGAACGCGCCGTTGCGTCGATCATCGCCATCACCTGCCGAAACATCGCGCTTTCCGCATCCGCCAGCTCGTTGACCAGCGTAAAGTGATTGCAGTGGCGGTCGGCCAACAGGTGGACGTCGAGGCCGCGCGCCAGGCAGGCGTCATAATAGGCCTGCGTCTGGTTTTTGAACCCCTGGGTTTCCCGCTGACCGACGTCGAGCAGGATCTGCGGCGCATGCGCTTTCGCCGGCAGCAAAAACAGCGGGCTGAGAGTTTGCGCCTGTTCGGGCGTCAGGTGCAGCCAGTCGTTGATGTAGATATCGCACAGCGGGCGCAGATCGTAGAGGCCGCTCAGCGCCAGCGCGCCTTTGATCGCATCGGGCGGCAGGCGATAGCGTTGCTGCCAGCCGTCGGCGATCAGCATGCCGCACAGGTGGCCGCCGGCCGAACTGCCGCTGACGAAAATGCGCGCCGGATCGATGCCGAACGGTGCCCCGTGATGATAAAGCCAGGCGACGGCGCTGCGCACCTCATGCACGATCTCCGCCAGCGTCGCTTCCGGCGCCAGCGTATATTCCAGCGTGGCGACCGCCACACCGCGGCGGGCGAACGCGGCGGCCATCGAGCAGGCTTCCTCTTTGCGCTGTGAATGCCAGTAGCCGCCATGAATAAAGATCAGCAGCGGGGCGGGCTGTGCGCTGGCCGGGAACAGATCGAGACGCTCGGCGGCGCTCATGCCGTAGCGCAGATCGTAAATGCCCGGCGTCTGCGCTTTGGCGCGCTGCGCCAGCGCGGCATAGTCCGCCATGCAGGCGTCAAAATCCTCCACCGAAGCGCGGGCGTTGTATTGCGCGGCGCGGGCGCTCAGGTCTTCAAACGTCAGATCGATGTTCATGCGTTTCTCCGGATTGTTATGCGTTATGTCTTCATCATCGTCCCGCAGGGGAAAAGATGTTTGATCTCCGGTGCGCACAATTGCGGCTTCTCCAATGCTGTTATCTGCTGTATATTGCCGTTTTATGCTTTTTTAATGCGGAATAATCCCATGCACAAAGCGGCACGACAGCGCCATTTACTGGATTTGCTCAGCGAACGCGGGCAGGCGGCGGTGGCGGAATTGGCCAGCGCCATCGGTGTTTCGGTCGATACCGTGCGCCGCGACTTGGCCGATCTTGAGCGGCAGGGGTTGGCGCAGAAACATCACGGCGGCGCGATAGCGCTCGAACCGTCCGGCATGCCGCGCCAGGCGCGCGCGGCGCTGTTGCCGCAGGTCAAGCAGCGGCTCGGCCGCGCGGTGGCCGCGCAGATCCCGCCCGGCAGCACCCTGATGCTGGATGCGGGCAGTACGCTGTTGGCGGTGGCGCAAGCGTTGCGCGGCCCGGCGACGGTGATCACCGCCTCGTTGGATATCGCGCAGTGCCTGAGCGATAAGCCGGAGATCCAACTGATCCTGCTCGGCGGCCAGTGGGACGCGCGCCAACGGCTGTTCGCCGGCAGCGCGACGCTGGCGTTGCTGGAACGCTACCGCGCGGACATCGCTTTGCTGGGCGCCTGTGCGGTGCATTCTCAGCTGGGGCTGAGCGCCGGCGAAGAGGCCGATGCAGAGGTCAAACGCGCCATGCTGGCCAACAGCGGCGAGCGCTGGCTGGTGGCCGACCATATGAAGCTGGATCGCTGCGAGCCGCATCACGTGGCGGATCTGGCGCAGATCCAACGCCTGTTTACCGATCGCCCGTGGGATAACCTGGACGAGCAATCAATGATTGAACTTTGTGTCGTCGCCGACGACCGCTAGAGGAGAACCCTGATGAACGATAACGCTCAACCGTTGCAGGTGGCGCTGATTGGTTACGGCTTTGTCGGCAAGGCGTTTCATGCGCCGCTGATTAACGCGGTGCCGGGTCTGGCGCTGAGCGTGGTGGCTTCGCGCGATGCCGCCAAAGTCCATGCCGATCTGCCACACGTGCGCGTGATCGCCGATCCGCTGGAGGCGATCCGCTTGCCGGAAGTGGACCTGGTGGTGATTGCTTCGCCGAACGCCACCCATGCGCCGCTGGCGCTGGCTGCGCTGGAAGCGGGCAAGCACGTGGTGGTGGATAAGCCGTTTACGCTGGATTTGGCGCAGGCGCGCACGCTGATTGCGGCGGCGGAGAAGCACGGCCGTCTGCTGTCGGTATTCCAGAATCGCCGCTGGGACAGCGATTTCCTGGGCGTGAAGCAGGTGATCGAGCAGGGACTGATCGGCAAGGTAACGCACTTTGAGTCGCACATCGATCGTTACCGCCCAGAAGTGCGGGTGCGCTGGCGCGAGCAGAATCTGCCGGGCAGCGGGCTGTGGTTCGATCTGGGGCCGCACATGGTCGATCAGGCGCTGCAGCTGTTCGGTTTGCCGCACAGCGTGCAGGCCAACATCGCCACGCTGCGCGCCAATGCGCAGATCAATGACTGGGCGCATGTGGTGCTGAACTACCCGACGCACCGCGTGATTTTGCATGGCAGCATGCTGGTGGCGGGCGGCGTGTCGCGCTTTACCGTGCACGGCGATAAAGGCAGCGTGGTCAAAGCGCGCGCCGACGGGCAGGAGAGCCAACTGCTGGCCGGCGTAACGCCGGGTTCGGCGGAGTGGGGTAAAGACGACGACGCGATGCGCCTGTTTATCGGCACGGAGCCGGTGCGTACGTTGCCGACGCCGGATGGCGATCAGCGCCAATATTACGTCCAGGTGCGTGACGCGCTGCGCGGCGCCGGCGCCAACCCGGTCACCGCATCGCAGGCGTTGGCGGTGATGGCGGTGCTGGAAGCGGCCACGCTGGCGGCGGAAACCGGCGTAACCCAAACGCTGCCGCTCACCGAGGCGGAGATCGCCGCCTGGTAACGCATCGCGCCAGATAAGGCGTCAGATGCATTGATACAGTGCATCGCATGCGTCTTCCGCCATCCCAGCCCCTGACATAGGCTAAGCCTCAGTCTATGTCAGGAGTGCTTATCATGTTATCCCATCCTTCGCCGCAGGGCGTCCGCGGCATACTGGCCGCACTTTCTCTGTGTATGCTGCTGTCATCGCTCGGCATCAGCATCGCCAACGTCGGGCTGCCGGCGCTCGCCACCGCATTCCATGCCTCGTTCCAGGCAGTGCAGTGGGTGCTGCTCTGCTATTTGCTGGCCGTCACCACCTGCATCATCGGCATCGGCCGCTTGGGTGACAGCCTCAATCGCCGCCGCCTGCTGCTGGCGGGCATCGCGCTGTTTACCGCCGCTTCGCTGGCTTGTGCGTTGGCTCCGCAGCTGTGGCTGCTGCTGGCGGCGCGCCTGGCGCAGGGGCTGGGGGGCGCAGTCATGATGTCAATCACCATGGCGCTGGCGGGCGAGGCGCTGGGCACGGAAAAGATCGGCCGCGCGATGGGGCTGCTCGGCACTATGTCGGCCGTGGGCACCGCGCTGGGGCCGTCGTTGGGCGGCGCGCTGATCGCCGGCTTCGGCTGGCGAACGATATTCCTGATCAACCTGCCGCTGGGGCTGCTGGCGCTGTGGCTCGCCTGGCGATACTTGCCGAATGGGGCGCGGGCGGCGACGCGCCCTGAACCGTTCGACCGCGCCGGCACGCTGCTGCTGGGCGGCGCATTGCTTTGCTACTCGCTGGCGATGACTCTGGGACGCGGTGATTTCGGCGCGCTTAACCTGGCGTTGATGTTGGGCGCTCTGTTGGCGGCAGGGGTGTTTATCCGCGTGGAGCGCCGCGCCGTGTCGCCGCTGTTGGCGCCGACGATGTTCCGCCATCCGGCCCTGACGGCGGGGCTGGCGGCCAGCGCGTTGGTCATGACGGTGATGACCGCCACGCTGGTGGTCGGGCCGTTTTATCTGGCGCGCGCGCTGGGGTTAAGCGCCGCGCAGGTGGGGCTGGTGATGTCGGCAGGGCCGGCGGTGGCGATCCTGACCGGTATTCCGGCGGGTTATCTGGTGGATCGCTTTGGATCGCAACGCATCGCCCAGCTTGGGCTGGCGGCAGTGGCCGCCGGGGCGGGATTGCTGTCGCTGCTGGGCCGCTGGGGCGTACTCGGCTATGTCGCGCCGATCGCGCTGTTGACCGCCGGTTATGCGCTGTTTCAGGTGGCCAACAACACGGTGCTGATGAAGGATCTGTTTCCCGAACGACGCGGGTTGATCGCCGGCATGGTCAATCTGGCGCGCAATCTGGGGGCGATCACCGGCGCGTCGGCGATGGGGGCGCTGTTTTATCTGGCCTCGCAGCGGGTGGCGGGCGCCGCGGCGGCCGCGGCTTACGGCATGCGCGTCACCTACGGCGCGGCGGCGTTGCTGGCGTTGGCGGCATTGCTTATCGCCTTCGGCGGCCGCCGACTGGCGCTGCGTTATGATGCGCGCTGAACGGCGTAGCGTTCTTGAACGAAACCGTTGTCCGACTGGGTGACGGCGAGCAGACGCAGGCGCTGCTCAGGGGCATCGGCGCCGAACAAGGGAATGCCGCCGCCCAGCAGCAGCGGCACGCGCGTAATCGTCAATTCGTCGATCAACCCGGCCTGCAGGAAACGCTGCACGGTCTGGCCGCCGTCGATATACAGGTGACAACAGCCGGCCTCGGCCAACCGCGCCACGACGCTGGCCGGTTCGCCGCTCATCCAGCGGACAGGCTCTGCGCCGTGCGGTGCGGGTTGCGTCGACAGTACCACCACCGGCAGTTCTCCATAGGGCCATTCGGGAAAGGCGCGGACTTTTTCATAGGTATGGCGGCCCATCACCAGCGCGTCGATGTCGGCGATAAACGCTTCAAAACTCAGGCCATTGAGCAACGACACCGCGTACTCGGGCCGCAGCAGCCAATCGATGTCGCCGTCCGCGCCGGCAATGAATCCGTCTACGCTGGTGGCGATGTAAACCGAGCATTTCATCAGGCGAGATCTCCGCGGTAAACCACATGGACCTTGTTGCCGTCGGGATCGCGCAGGTAAGCGCCGAAATAGCCTTTACCGTAGTGCGCGCGCTCGCCGGGTTCGCCTTCACTGCTGCCACCCGCCAGCAGGCCGGCGGCGTAGGCGCGTTTAACCGCCAGCTCGTCGGCGGCGAGAAAGGCCAACATGCTGCCGTTGCCGGCGCTGGCGGGCTGTCTGTCGAAGGGTTGGTAGGCATAAAACCGCGGCAGCGTTTGGCCCGGCATCACCCAGCAGCGGGCGGCGGGGCCGCCGTCCGGCGTCACTTCCCGCCGTTGTAAACCCAATGGCAACAAAATGGCGTCGTAGAACGCGGCGGCGGCGTCCAGATCGCTGACGCCGACGGTAATATGGCTGAACATGGCGCGTTTCCTTTCCCAAGAGAGAATAATGAACGGATAAAACAGTAGCAGCGATAGCGCAGGATGGACAGACCGCGGTGGAGGATTCGGATTAGGGACGCGCGCAGGGGGGCAAAGCGCGCTTCACGGTTTGTGGGGCGGGCCGCCTCAATTGCTCTCGACGCGAGGATTGGCGTGGGTCGGCTGGCTGGGATAATCCACCTGATGCTTGTGCAGATAATCGCGTATCAGCTGGCGCACCACCTGGGAAGGGGTGACGTCCTGCTGCAGGCACAGCTCTTCCAGGGCTTTCTTTTTGTCCGGGTCAATCAGCACCGTTAGCCGCGCCGTTTTCTTTTCCATCAGGATCCTCCAGAGAATGATGACTGAATGATAATACCATGTGAGCGAAGCGGCCAGCCAGACCGCGCCGCCGCTCGTCTTTAGCGGAAATGCAGCCGCTCTATCTTGCGTGACAGGTAGCCGAGTTCGCAGTTGAACAGCTCGCCGCTGCCGGCGGCCAGCGTGCGCAGCGTGCTGAGCGGCAGCGACACCTGGGCCGGCGTAGCATAAATGATCACGTTGCCGCTGGGGGCGATGCAAAACAGCACGGTGGCGAATATCCGGTGCAGGCTGTGGTACAGCAGGCTGTTTTCGTCGGGCAGATCGTGGTAATTCAGCACCAGCCAGCCCCCGTCATTCAGCCGCGCGGCGCAGTTCTCCAGGAATGTCTGGGTGCCTTGCTGCGGATCCATGGCGAACGCCGAATAAAGATCGGAGAAAATCAGATCGTAACGCGTTTCGGCGGGCGGGCGCACGAAGTCCATGGCGTCGGCGGTGCGCAGGCTGATGGTGTCGGTGGCCGGCAGCGTAAAATAGCGGCGCGCGACCGCGATCACCGCGGCGCGCAGCTCAACGACCTCCAAGCGCATAGCCGGATCGAGCGCGTGCAGCGCACGCAGCAGGCTGCCGCCGCCTAACCCCAGGATCAACGCCGACGTCGGCGGCTGCCAGGCCACCGCCATCAGCATCGCTTTGATGTAGTTGTGGATCGGCTGTGCGGGGTTGCTGAGGCTCATCTTGCTTTGCTCGCAGATGCCGTCAAACCGCAGCGTGCGGTAGTCCTTGTGATCGGAGACGATGATTTCGCCCCAGGCGTCGGCTTCGCGAGCGATCACCTGGCCACGCGGGGAGAAATCGAGGGTTCTGAGTAAGCTGTCAACCAGAGACATGGTATTCGCAGGGCTCCTTTGGCAAGCGGCCTGTTTACTTACGGGCGCACATGAAATCGGCGGTGCAAATGCGCCGGCCATCGATGCTGGCACGGCCGGTGAAGCGGGCGATCGCGCCGCGCCGGCGTACAAAGGCGACCTCCATCAACACCTGGTCGCCGGGACGGGCGGCGCGATAAAACCGCGCCCGCTGAATGGAAGCGAAGTAGTAATGTTCCCCTTCGTTCAGCGCCCCGAGATAGTAATGCGCCAGCAGACCGGTGCTTTGCGCCAGCGCTTCCACCAACAGCACGCCAGGAAAACCGGCGAAGCGCGCATGGCCGCTCCAGAACGTCGGCTCATTGGCGGTGATGTTCTTGATGGCGCTCAGCCGCCCTTCGGCGATGCAGGTGCCGGCGGGCAGCACGCGATCGACCAACAGACAGGGATAGCGATGAGGCAGAATCGCCTGAATATCGTGGAATTGCAGGGGGTGACCATGTAATGGCATGGGGGAGCGTGATCCTGTCTGCGGCGAATCCGGCGCGATGGCCGGCGTTCGGTCCATAATGAGTGTAATGACATTATAATAAAATTATCATCAGATGTGCCAGATGAAAGACATGACGGCGACGACGGTTGGGAAACAGCGAAGGAGGGGAAGACACCCGATCCTGACGATCGGGCGTGGCGGCGCGTTTAGTGCTTGGAGCGGGTCACTTTGTCCAAATAACCCATCACGAAAGCGGAGAGCACGAAGGTGAGGTGGATGATCACATACCACATCAGCTTGTTGTCTGGCACGTTCTTGGCGTCCATAAACACCCGCAGCAGATGGATGGACGAGATGGCGACGATAGACGCGGCGACTTTGTTTTTCAGCGAGGTGGCGTCCATTTTGCCCAGCCAGCTCAGCTTTTCTTTTCCTTCGGTGATATCCAACTGCGAGACGAAATTTTCGTACCCGGAGAACATCACCATCACCAGCAGCCCGCCGACCAGCGCCATGTCGACCAACGACAGCAGGGTCAGGATCAGATCGGCTTCAGCGACGGAGAAAATGTTGGGCAGGACGTGCAGGATCTCCTGAAAAAATTTGATAGACAGGGCGACCAGGGCCAGTGAAAGGCCGAAATAAACCGGCGCGAGCAGCCAGCGGGAGGCGTACATCGCGTTTTCTAGCAAGCGTTCCATCATAAAATTGTTTTGAATGCGTAGCAAAAAGGGCGCTCAGTATAGCGCAAGAGGCCTGGGTGAAATCAACCGCTTGCGCCAGTAGAGGGCGATATCAGGCCGCTACGCGTGCCGTTTTGCGCCCGCAGCGGATCCACAGCGCCACGGCCCCCGCCGCGGTTGCCAGCGCCACGACGCCCGGCCAGCCCGCGCTTGCCAGAATGCGGCTGCCGAGGGCGGCGCCGGTCGCCATGCCGATGAATACGCCGGTGAACAAGAGGGCGTTCAAGCGGCTGCGGGCCGCCGGATCAAGACCGTAGACGATGGTCTGGTGTGCGATCAGCGTCGCCTGGATGCCCAGATCGAATCCGACGGCGCTCAGCGCAATGAGCGCCAGCTGCGCCGGGAGCGGCAACAGCGGAAGCAGAAACATCAGGGCGAAGGCGGCCAGGACCAGTGCCGCGCCGATGCGGGTCACGGCGTCAGGGCCGTGCCGATCGGCCAGGCTTCCCGCCAACGGCGCCGCCAGCGCACCCGCCGCCCCCGCCAGACCAAACGCGCCGGCCGCCGCGCTGCCGATCTGGTAGCGCTCCGCCAGCATCAACGCCAGCGTTGACCAGAAAGCGCTGAAGCCCAATGACAGAAAGCCTTGCGCCAGCGTTGCACGCCGCAGCTCGGGATACGCGGCCCACAGATGCCCCAGCGAGCGCAGCAGCGCGGGGTAACTCAGCGCGTTATGGGGGCGAAGACGCGGCAACATGCGCCAGATAGCCAGGGTGATCGGCAAAACGCCCAGCGCCGCCAGCGCGTAAACGCTGCGCCAGCCGGCGAACTCGGCGAGCGCGCCGCTGAACACGCGCGACAGCAGAATACCGGCCAATAGCCCGGTCATCACCGCGCCGACGGTTTTGCCGCGGCTGGCCTCCGGCGCCAGCGTGGCGGCGGCGGGGATAATGTCCTGGGCGACGGTGGCGGTCAGGCCTATCGCCAGGCTGCTGAGCAACAACAGCGGGAATGAGGCGGCAAACGCGCAAAGCAGCAGCGTCAGCGTCAGCAGCGCGCCTTTGATCAGAATGATCCGCCGGCGATCGTACCGGTCGCCCAGCGGCGCCAACAGTAAAATGCCCAGCGCATAACCCAACTGGGTCAGCGTCGGCACCATGCCGGCATCGGCGACGCCGGCGTGGAAATCGGCGCCCATCATGCCGAGCATGGGCTGGCTGTAATAGATTGAAGCGACGCTGAGACCGGCGCCGGCGGCCAGCAGATACACGACGTTGGCGGACGGGGCGCCGTTAGTGGCGGTGGTGCTCATGGCAAAGATCCCTGCAAAGTGAATGTGCGGCCATTTTTACCGCTTGCTTCATTCCGCTGTAGCCCCCTCGCAGGTAAAACTGTTATACACTTAACGTATGAATAAAATTAATTTACCCAACGGCGACCGCATAACTTTGCTGCATACGCTGGTGCGCATCGTCGAAAGCGGCAGCCTGTCGGCGGCGGCGCAGCAGCTGGGCACCTCACAACCGACGATCAGTCGGCGTCTGCAGGCGTTGGAGCAGCTGCTGGGCGCCAAACTGATCCAGCGGACGACTCACGCCCTCAAACTGACCGACGACGGCGAGCGCTGTTACCGCCAGGCGCGGGGGCTGATCGAGCAATGGCAAAGCCTGGAAGAAGGGCTGGGCGGCGCGCGCGACGAACCGGTCGGGGTGTTGCGCGTGCGGGCGCCGCACGCTTTCGGCCAGGATCAGCTGATCGGTCCGTTGGGCGAGTACCTGCGGCGCTACCCGCAAACTTACGTTGAGTGGACGCTGAACGATCATTCTCCGGACTTTATTCCCGAAGGCGTGGATTGCGCCATTCACGTCGGTGCGGTGACCGATCCGTCGGTCGTGGCGGTGTTGCTGGCGGAGGTGCCGCGCAGCACGGTAGCGTCGCCGGCGCTGCTGACGAGCCGAGAGCCGGTTCGCTGTCTTGACGATTTGGCGCGGTTGCCGTGGCTGGCGTTGAACAGTTTTTATCGCAATGAAGTGGTGCTGACCCATGTTGAGCGCGGCGAGCAGGGGCGGTTCGATATCACGCCGAGGTTGAGCACCGACAGCCTGTACGCGGTACGCAAGGCGGCGCTGGAGGGGCTGGGCGTCGCGATTGTCTCCTCCTGGCTGGTGCGGGACGATGTGGCCGACGGGGCGCTGCAAACCGTGTTGCCGGCCTGGCGCGCCGCGCCGCTGCCTATCTACCTGCTGTATCCCTACGCCAGCTATTACCCGGCTCGCCTGCGCAAGTTCATGGAAATGATGAAAGAAGTGATGCCGCGCATTCTCGGCGCGCGGCCGCCGGCGGCGGGCTGACGCCGTTCAGTGCCGGGCTTTTTTGCCGTCGTTGTGGCCGAGGGAACGCTCGGGAAAGCTGTGATCGCGCAGCCGCTGCTTTAACTGCGCCGCATCGGGGAAGCCGCCGTCAATTTTGCGATCCCAAATCATCACGCCATCGACGCTGATTTGATACACCCCGCCGGTGCCCGGCATCAGGGTGACGGAGGCGAGATCGTCGCCGAAGGTATTGAGCAGCTCTTGCGCCATCCAGCCGGCGCGCAGCAACCAATTGCATTGTGAACAGTAGTGAATCGTAACGGCGGGGGCATTTTTCATCGTTGATCGACCGGTTAGTGGTGACGGCTTGCAATCAGCCTGATGGCTCGCAAGCGATGGTGGCTGTGTATCGCCAAATAGTCAAGCGCCTGCGGAAGCCGCGAGGCGCGGATAACGATGACGGTCGCTATGGCTTGCTTTTGGCAAACCATTCGACCCCGCGCAACATGCCCGCCCAGTAAAATTTGGGTAAAAACCAGGCCTTCAGCCACCATGCCATACGGCTGGGATGCGTGTTGTCGAACAGAGGAAAGGTGGGGAGCAATTTACTGTCGTAACCAAACTCCGCCAGAACAACCTTGCCTTTCTCTACCGTCAATGGGCAGGAGCCATAACCATCATACCGTGCCGCATCAGGGGCGCCGTTAAGCTGCGCCGCGATGTTCTCTGCCACCACCACCACCTGTTTGCGAGCCGCCGCCAGGGTTTTGGCATTTGGCGTGGCGCAACAGTCGCCAACCGCAAAAATCGTCTGCCACTGCTTATGCCGTAGGGTGAATTTATCCACGTCGCACCAACCTGACTCGTCAGACAACCCACTTTGTGAAATGAACGCCGGCGCAGATTGCGGCGGCACTACGTGCAGCATATCGAAGGGCAGTGTCACTTCGCGTTTGCCTTCTTCATCACCGTCCAGAGAAAAGGTCGCTTGCCGACGCTGCCCATCAACGCGAACTAAATTATGCCGGAAGTTGACCTGTGCGCGGTATTTTTTCAAGTAATCGGTCAGCGGAGGAACAAATTGCGGCACGCCGAATACCGCCGCGCCCGCCAGGCAAAAATTGACGTTAATATTATTAAGGACACCTTGTCGCCGCCAGTGATCGCATGAAAGGTATAAGGCTTTTTGCGGCGCGCCGGCGCATTTTATCGGAATTGGTGGTTGAGAAAATATCGCCTCGCCGCCTTGCATTTCACGAACCAGTTTCCAGGTGTATTCCGCAAGATCAAAACGATAATTAGAGGTGACGCCATTCATTCCCAACGTTTCTTCAAGACCCTCTATTTTATCCCAACGTAAAACGAGGCCGCAGGCAACAATAAGGAAGTCGTAGTTTATTTTCTGCCCTTGGCGGGTCTCGACATATTTTTGGCCGGGCTCCACTCTGACCACGCTATCCTGAATCCATGCGGTTCCTGGGGGGATGACGGCGCGCATGGAACGCCGCGTTTCATTGATATCAAAAAGCCCGCCGCCCACCAGGGTCCATGCCGGTTGATAATAATGACAGTCGCCAGGTTCAATTACCGTTATATCAATGCCTTTAACTCGCTTCCTTATGCTTGCCACGACGCTTATTCCAGATGAACCACCGCCAATAACAACAACTTTTTTCTGGGTGTTTATTTTTTCCGGTTTCATGCAGGCCTCCTTTCATAAGAAAGTAGGGGGTTAATGCCCAGATTAAAAGGGAATTCATAGAACTTATGGTTATATTGAAAATCACATATTCGATTTAGCTATATGTAATAGCTAAATGTAATAAGTTATTTGACAATCAATGCGAACTGATCGTTAATAAATGCCACAAACACCGTTCAGGAATTAGCGCATTGGATTTTTTCCATTTTACTTTTTATACCCTGATGTTATTGGTGATAACCGGAGGAATAGTCGGATTTCTCTTGGCCCTGACAGGCGGAGGCGGCTCCATCGTTTGTGTGCCGCTGCTGCTGTATATGGTGCAAATCCCGGATACGCATTTGGTGATAGGCACCAGCGCCATGGCCGTCGCCGTCAGCGCGCTGCTCAACCTTTTTGCGCACGCCGCCAAAGGAAACGTCCGGTGGCGAACCGGCATTGTCGTGTCGCTGGTCGCGGTGGCAGGAACGCTGGCAGGTTCACAGATGGGAAAAATCACGGACGGGCGCTATCTAACCCTGCCTTTCGCTTTGCTGATGCTGATTGTCGCCGGATTAACGCTGAAAAAAAATCACCGGGCCGGCAACGGGTTGGCTTCCCCGGATGCAACCTTTCATCCCGCCATCGTGTGGCTCAGCGTGTTGGCGCTCGGCGCGGTGGCCGGCTTTCTGGGTATCGGCGGCGGATTTTTAGTGGTGCCGGCGCTGCTCTGGTTTTTCCGCTTTTCGCTGCTTGAAGCGGTGGCCACCTCGCTGGTGGTGGTTTCTGCCATGGGTTTATCGACGAGCGCAAGCTATGCCTTGTCCGGCAAGGTGTCGCTCGTCATCACGTGCTGGCTGATCGTCGGCGGTGTTCTGGGGGGCGTCGTGGGGGTTGCGCTCACCGAACGCCTGAAGAAACGCGAGGACATTATCCGTGTGCTCTACGCCGCCATGCTCTTGGTGCTGGCCCTTTATATGCTTTTTAAAAGCTTATAAGACAGAAGGAAAAAATATGCGCATCCGTACATACCATCATCAGCTCTCCTTTTCGGGGGCGCCCGCAGCGAGTGATTTCGCTACCCTGCATCAACAAGGCTACCGGCTTATCGTCAACAACCGGCCAGATGAAGAACCGGGGGAGCATCTATCCCATCAGCAAGAGAAAACGCTGGCTGAAGGCATGGGCATAGACTACGTCTATCTTCCTTACACGTTCGACACGCTGACCTGGGAGACCGTTTATACCTTCCATTACCTGTTGCGGCGGGGCAAGAAGACCCTGGCGCACTGCCGGAGCGGGGCGCGCTCAGCCTGCCTTGCTCTGCTGCATGCGCTGCGCGAAGGGCGGATCGATGAAGCGCGATTCCGCAGCCAATGCGAAGAATATGGCGCGGATGCCGATAAGGCGCTCAGCTGGTATCGCCGGCATCAGTCCGTTCAGTCTCATGCGCAAGTGCACGCATTTTATGAGCCGGAAAGCGGCAGCCTGCAGTATGTCGTCGCCGATCCCGAGGCTCGTCGCTGCGCCATCATCGACCCGGTACTGGATTTTGACCGCCGATCGGGCACGGTATCGCATCAGCAGGCGCACACCATTTTGAGCTTTATCCGACAGCAAGGATGGGGCGTGGCCTGGGTGCTGGATACGCACCCGCATGCCGACCATTTTTCTGCCGCAACCTGGCTGGCGCAGAAAACCGGCGCCCTCAGCGGCATAGGCGAAAAAATCACCGCCGTGCAGGGGCTGTGGCAAGACATCTATAATTTGAAGGAACTGCCTCCCGCCGAGACCGTGTGGGATGCGCTGTTTGCTGATGGGGACGTCTTTTTCATCGGCAACCTGCGCGCTGAAGTCTTGCTGTCTCCTGGCCACACCCTGGCTTCCGTCACGTATCACATTGCCGATGCGGCGTTTATTCACGATACGTTTTTCATGCCTGACAGCGGCACCGCAAGGGCCGATTTCCCCGGCGGAAATGCGGAAGCCCTGTGGGATTCGTTGCAGCGGATCTTGAGCCTGCCAGCGGATACCCGCCTGTTTACCGGCCACGATTATCGCCCGGCGGGGCGTGAGGCCCGCTGGGAAAGCACCGTGCGAGAGCAGCGCGAGAACAACCCCTGGGTGGTCAACATGGATAAAGCCCAATTTATCGCGCAAAGAAAGCAGCGAGACGCCACATTGCCGCATCCGGAATTGATGCTGATGGCGCTGCAGGTCAACATTCGCGGCGGCGTTCTGCCTGATTGCGAAGATGATGGGCGGCACTACCTCAAAATCCCTGTTAATCGCTTCAAGGGGTAAATCAAGCCAGAGAGGCGCGATCGTTCACGGCTGCCAATCTCAAGGCGATCGCGCCGTCTGTTAATGGTTTTTTATGAAATAATCAGACTGATTCATATTTAATTATTTGTTTTTACACAAAACACGCGGCGCTTGCCCTCGCCGAATACAGTCACTACATTAACAACTGTACTTCCCACACTGCTAAGGAAAACACCATGAAAGCTGCCGTAGTGACGAAAAACCATACCGTAGACATTCAGGATAAAGTGCTGCGCCCGCTGAAGCACGGCGAAGCGGCGTTGAAAATGGAGTGTTGCGGGGTGTGCCACACCGATTTGCACGTGAAAAACGGCGATTTCGGCGAGGTGCCGGGCATTACGTTGGGGCATGAGGGCATCGGCGTGGTCTCCGCCGTCGGTGAGGGCGTCATCTCGTTAAAAGTGGGTGACCGCGCCAGCGTCGCCTGGTTTTACCAGGGTTGCGGCCACTGCGAATACTGCGTCAGCGGCAACGAGACCCTGTGCCGCTCGGTGAAAAACGCCGGCTACAGCGTTGACGGCGGCATGGCGGAAGAGTGCATCGTGGTGGCGGACTACGCGGTGAAAGTGCCGGACGGGCTCGATTCTTTCGCCGCCAGCAGCATCACCTGCGCCGGCGTCACCACCTACAAGGCGGTGAAGATTTCCGATATCAAGCCGGGGCAGTGGATCGCCATTTATGGCCTGGGCGGGCTGGGCAACCTGGCGTTGCAGTACGCCAAGAACGTATTTAACGCCAAAGTGATCGCCATCGACGTCAATGATGGCCAGCTGGAGTTCGCCAAACAGATCGGCGCCGATCTGACTATCAACTCCAAAACGCAAAACGCGGAGGAGATCATTCAGCAGCAAACCGGCGGCGCTCACGCGGCGGTGGTGACGGCGGTGGCGAAAGCCGCCTTCAACTCGGCGGTCAATGCGGTGCGCGCCGGCGGTAAAGTGGTGGCCGTGGGGCTGCCGCCGGAGAGTATGGATCTGAGCATTCCGCGCCTGGTGCTGGACGGCATTCAGGTGGTGGGTTCGCTGGTGGGCACGCGCGAAGATCTGAAAGAGGCGTTCCAGTTCGCCGCCGAAGGCAAAGTGACGCCGAAAGTGACCAAACGGCCATTGGGCGATATCAACGCCATCTTCGAGGAGATGAAGGCGGGCACCATTCGCGGTCGCATGGTGATCGATCTCGGCATGGCGAAGTAGGCCACGCGAAAAAAGAAGGCCACCTGCGGGTGGCCTTCTTGTTATCTCATTACGCCGGCTTCAGAACAGGCCCAGCGGTTTGGCGTCGTAGCTGACCAGCAGGTTTTTCACCTGCTGATAGTGCGACAGCGCCGCCTTGTGGGTCTCGCGCCCGATGCCGGAGTTTTTGTAGCCGCCGAACGCGGCGTGCGCCGGGTACAGGTGGTAGCAGTTGGTCCATACGCGGCCGGCCTTGATCGCACGTCCCATGCGGTAGGCGCGGTTGATGTCGCGGGTCCACAGCCCGGCGCCCAGCCCGAACTCGGTGTCGTTGGCCAGCGCCAGGGCTTCGGCCTCATCCTTGAAGGTGGTGACGCCAATCACCGGCCCGAAGATCTCCTCGCGGAAGAAACGCATGCTGTTGTCGCCGGTGATCAGCGTCGGCTGCAGGTAGAAACCGTTTTGCACTTCGTCGCCGCGCTGAGCGGGCTCGCCGCCCGCAACGATTTTGCCGCCCTCGTTTTTAGCGATGTCGATGTAGGACAGGATCTTGTCGTACTGCTGTTTTGACGCCTGGGCGCCGATCATGGTCTCGGTGTCGAAGGGATCGCCCTGGCGGATGGTGGTGATACGCGCCAGCACTTTCTCCATGAACTGCGGGTAGATGGACTCCTGGATCAGCGCGCGTGAAGGGCAGGTGCAAACCTCTCCCTGGTTGAAAAAGCCCAGCACCAACCCCTCAACCGCCTTGTCGATAAACGCCGGCTCCGCCTGCATGATGTCTTCAAAATAAATGTTCGGCGATTTGCCGCCCAGCTCGACGGTGCTGGGGATGATGTTCTCCGCCGCACAGGCGAGAATGTGGCGGCCGACCGGCGTGGAGCCGGTGAAGGCGATTTTTTCGATGCGTTTGCTGCGCGCCAGCGCTTCGCCGGCCTCGGCGCCGAAACCTTGCACCACGTTGAGCACCCCCGGCGGCAGCAGATCGCCGATCTCTTCCATCAGCACGCTGATGCCGAGCGGCGTCTGTTCCGCCGGTTTCAGCACCACGCAGTTACCGCCCGCCAGCGCCGGCGCCAGTTTCCAGGCGGCCATCAGCAGCGGGAAGTTCCACGGGATAATCTGGCCGACCACGCCCAGCGGTTCATAGATATGGTAGGCCACGGTATTTTGGTCGATCTCCGCCGCGGTGCCTTCCTGCGCGCGCAGGCAGCCGGCGAAGTAGCGGAAATGGTCGACCGCCAGCGGCAGATCGGCATTCAGGGTTTCGCGGATCGGTTTGCCGTTGTCCCAGGTTTCGGTCAGCGCCAGCATCTCCAGCCGCGACTCGATGCGATCGGCGATCGCCAACAGCACATTGGCGCGTTCCTGCACGCTGGTTTTACCCCAGGCGTCCGCCGCCGCATGCGCCGCGTCTAGCGCCAGTTCGATGTCTTTGGCGTCGGAACGCGGGAATTCGGCGATCGGCTGGCCGGTCACCGGCGAGGTGTTGGTGAAGTAGTTGCCGGATACCGGTTCGACAAATTTGCCGCCAATGTAGTTGCCATAGCGTTGACGGAACGAAACCAGCGAGCCAGGCAAACCGGGGTGAACATATTTCATGTGAAGCACCTCTCTGCAGATGATAACCGGCGCTATTGCGCTGCGCCTGTGAGTGCGGCCTGTCGCCGCAGCACAGAGAAGCACGCCCCGTGCCAGATTAGCGACGGACGTAGCGTTATTAAAAAAATGGCTATTTATTAAAATGTTAAGCACTGATGTGGGTAAGCCAATCGAGCGGTGCCGCTGCCACCGATGATTTTTTGTGTTCCGTGTCGCAACGCCTGATACACACCCATGATACATATTTGCAACACTTGCAGCCGGGGGAGAAACGCATGTTGCCTGACGATCGCTTGCTCACTGAGAGCGCCAGTTTGCTGACCCACCCGCTGGCGGAATCCTGGCAGCGCAGCCGCAGTTACGGCCTGACGCGCGCCGATCAACATATCCCGTTTATCAAAGCCGGTCTGCTCGAAGAACTGCGCAGCCGCAACGACTGGGTGCCGCAACGGGTACAGCCGCTGATCGAACAGTTGGGCGCGCAAATTACGCGTCAACCGGCCATCGTGGTGATCGCCGACGCCGACGGGCTGGTGTTGGAAACCCGTGGCAATCACGATTTTCTGCACAAGGCGTCGCGCTTTGCGCTGGCGCCGGGCAACCAGTGGGGAGAAGCGGAGCGGGGCACCAACGCCATCGGCACTGCGCTGGCGCTGGGCGCTTTCTGCGAAGTGCGCGGCGATCAGCATTTTCTCAACCAAAACGCCGGATTGAACTGCACCGCCGCGCCGATCTACCGGCCGGATGGCCATATTGCCGGCATACTGGATCTCTCTGCCCCGGCCCAGCGCCCGTATCCTGATGCGCAGCGTCTGATCATGCAGGCGGTGCGCCATATCGAACACCGCTGGGTCAGAAGCGCGATCGCCGATCGTCACTGGACGCTGCGCCTGCACGCCGACGCTGGGCGCCTGGGCAGCGCGCAGGAACTGCTGCTGGTGTTTCACGACGAAGTGCTGATCGCCGCCAATCGGCTGGCGATGGTCGAGTTCCAACTCTCGCCGGCCGCATTCGGCTCGCTTGAATTCGCTCAGCTGTTCCCCGATCTGTTGCGGCAACCCTCCGGCGCGCCGCGCCAGACGCTGGCCGGCAATCAACGGCACTATTATTCGCTGCTCGAGGCGCCCCAACGCCGCGTTAGCGCTCTGCGTTCGACGCCGCCGGCGGAACGGCACGACGAGCAGCATCAGAAAGCGTTGCGTATTCTCAACGCCGGCCTTTCTCTGTGCGTGACCGGCGAAACCGGCTGCGGCAAGGAGCACTTCAGCCGCCGCCTGTTTCAGGAAAGTCGCTGGCGCAACGGCAACTTTGTGGCGATCAACTGCGCGGCGCTGCCGGAACCGCTGATCGAGTCCGAACTGTTCGGCTATGCGCCGGGGGCGTTTACCGGTGCCAACCCCAAAGGCTATATCGGCAAGATCCGCGAGGCGGACGGCGGCGTGCTGTTCCTCGATGAAATCGGCGACATGCCGGCGGGCCTTCAAACGCGCCTGCTGCGGGTGTTGCAGGAGAAAACGGTCACGCCGCTCGGCAGCCGCAGCGCCTATGCGGTCGATTTCGCGCTGGTTTGCGCGACGCACCACGATCTGCATCGGCAGGTGCAAACGGGGGCGTTTCGCGAAGATTTATTGTATCGCATACAGGAATACAGCCTGCGCATCCCGCCGCTCAGAGAGCGGGCGCAATTGGAGGCGTTCATTCTGCAGCTGTGGCGGGAGCTGGGCGGCGAACGGCGCGACATTCGCCTGTTGCCGGAGGCGCTGGCGATGCTGGCGCGCTATCCGTGGCCCGGCAACGTGCGGCAATTGTTAAGTACGCTCAAGGTGCTGCTGGCGCTGGCGGACGATCGCGCGGTGCTCACTCTGGACGATCTGCCGCAGTCGATCGCGGTACTGTCGCCGCGCCAGGCATGCGCCGACGCCGGCGGCGAGGATCTGCAGGCGGCGATCGACAGGGCGGGCGGCAATCTCAGCCGGGCGGCGAAGGCGCTCGGCGTTTCGCGCAGCACGCTGTACCGCAAGCTGGGGAGGCGAAAAGCGGCAGAGGAATGACGCTTATCGATTGACGGGCGATAAGGCCCCGCTGCGCGGGGCCTGTTTGTTGCTCTCTCAATCCCCCAGTCCCGGCGGGTTAATCTCGGAATGGGCAATCTTCTCGTCGCTCTCCGCCCAGCGATCCAACACCTGCAGATAACTGCCGTTGGCGATGGCGCTGTTGAGCGAAGCCTGCACCGCGTCCACCAGGCCGTTGCCTTTCTTCAGCGTGACGGCGATGTTGGCGGTCTTCGGCCAGCCGCCGGGCACGATGCCCACCAGCCGGGTTTTACCGGTCAGCCGCGCCTGATAAGCGCCGGAGACGTTGGGCCCGAAGGTGGCGTCGGCGCGGCCCGACTGAATGGCCAGCGTGGAGGCGGCCTTATCGGTGACGTACACCGGCTGCAGCGGCGCCAATCCCTTGGCGCGGTTCTCCTTGTCCCAGGCCAGCAGTACCGCTTCCTGATTGGTGCCGGAATCGACGATGATCTTTTTACCGGCGATATCCGGCGCCGTTTTGATCTGGGTGATTTTACTGTCGGACTTGACGTAGAAGCCCAGCGTATCCTGCCGATAGGTGGCGAAATCGAATTTGGTTTTGCGTTCGTTGGTCACGGTGATGTTGTAAACCGCGGCGTCATATTTGCCGGAGGCCACCCCCAGCGGCCAGTCTTCCCACGACGTGGGCACCAGCTTGAGTTTCAACCCCAAACCGTCGGCCACCAGGCGCGCGATGTCCGCCTCGCTGCCGATCACCGTTTTATTGTCGCGGGCGTACAGGCCGAACGGCGGGCCGCTGCCCAGCAGGGAAATGGCCACCGTCAGCGTGCCGGGTTCCACGAACCGGAAGCCGGCGGGGATTTTGGCCACGGCTTCGGCGCTCTTCACCGTGTGGATCGGCGTTTCGTTGGCGACGAGATCCACGCCCGGTGCGGCGGCGGCGGAAAAACTCAGCAGCGCCGCAATCACTATCATCTTTTTGCTATATATCATTATGTTAATTACCTTCATTATTATGGGTGTCACACGGTCGTTGCACTATCTCTAAAGGCTGCAGATCTGTGAACGAACAAAATCAACTAACCAATCTTGGAAAAATCATGAGGCGCCTCTGGCGGTGCTGAATCGATCGAGGATGAACCATGTCGTCGCGTTTCGCTACGTTGGGCCGCATACCGCGCGGCGTGTGGGTATTGGGTGGCGTGAGCCTGCTGATGGACGTTTCCTCGGAAATGATCCATAGCCTGTTGCCGCTGTTTATGGCGACGACGCTCGGCGTCAGCGTGATTGTCATCGGTCTGATCGAAGGGCTGGCGGAGGCGACGGCGTTGATCGTCAAGGTGTTCTCCGGCGTGCTCAGCGATTACCTCGGCAAACGCAAAGGGCTGGCGCTGCTCGGCTACGGGTTGGGCGCCATCAGCAAACCGTTTTTTGCCATCGCGTCGTCGTCCGGCATGGTGATGAGTGCGCGCCTGCTGGATCGCGTGGGCAAAGGCATTCGCGGGGCGCCGCGTGATGCCCAGGTGGCCGACGTGACGCCGCCGGAAATTCGCGGCGCGGCTTTCGGGCTGCGCCAGTCGCTGGATACCGTCGGCGCCTTTTTAGGGCCGCTGCTGGCCGTCGGTCTGATGCTGCTGTGGCACAACGATTTTCGCGCCATCTTCTGGGTGGCGGCGATCCCGGCGGCGCTGGCGATTGCGCTGCTGTTTTTCGGCCTGAAAGAGCCGGCCGCCGCGATAATCCACAAGCGCACCAACCCGATCACTCGCGCCAACCTGCGGCTGCTGGGGCGCAGCTATTGGTGGGTGGTGAGCATCGGCGCGATCTTCACGCTGGCGCGCTTCAGTGAAGCGTTCCTGGTGTTGAAGGCGCAGCAAGGCGGCACGCCGCTGGCGCTGATCCCGCTGGTGATGGTCGCCATGAATCTGGTCTATGCCTGCTCGGCCTATCCGTTCGGAAAACTGTCCGACCGCATGAGCCATGAAGGATTGCTGAAAGCCGGGTTGCTGGTGCTGATCGCCGCCGACCTGGTATTGGCGCTGAGCGATCATTGGGGCGGGGTGCTTTTTGGCGTCGCGCTGTGGGGCGTGCACATGGGCATGACCCAGGGGCTATTGGCGGCGATGGTGGCACATACCGCGCCGGCGCACCTGCGCGGCACCGCGTTCGGCATGTTCAATCTGATCAGCGGCGTGGCGCTGCTGCTGGCGAGTCTGGGGGCCGGAACCCTGTGGGAGCTGTTCGGTTCCGCCTCCACCTTCTACGCCGGGGCGCTCATCTGCGTGGTGACGCTTATCGGCATGAAGCTGGCGCCGTTCGGCGAACGGCGGCCGTGAAAGCGGCGGCGCTCAACGCCGCCGCGCGGTTTACGCCCGATGGGCGTCATTCTCGTTGCCGCCAATCGCCAGGTAATCCGTGTAGATTTGTGGCGCGCCGGAGAACGACGCCAGTGTTTTCCACTCGTCGTACATGCGTTCGGTGTCCTGATGCTCGGCCACGAACCTGAGCGCTTGCTCGGTTGAGACATCGAGCTCCGGATGGAACGCGTTGAGCGACGCCAGACTTTCAATGATCAGCATCACCGCGTATTGGTCCAGCCGGTTGCCGCTCTGGCCCTTCAGCAGGTGAAACTTCCAGCCCGGGTAGTCTTCCACGCGGTGGATGTTGTCGGTAATGAACCGTTCAAACCGCTCGGGCGAGACGCCCGCTTTAAGCGCCAGGTTATGAATGCCGATGACACGCTGAATGCTTTCCTTCCCTGGTTCGCTGCGGTAATTGGGGCCGGGCGGCAATGAACTGCGGCTATTCTCGGCCACCAGACGGTAACAGGTGTAAAGGGTCGGCAGTTCGGCGAAGGTCGCGAAGGTTTTCCACTCCCCAATCAGCGCGGCGGCCTCCGGACGCTGTCGCCAAAAGGCGTGCGCCTCGTCGGTCAGCTCGCCGTTGCCGTCGATATAGCGCGCGTAGGTGGCGGCGTCTTTAGCCTGATAAACCATCAGGTACTGATTTTCACGCTCGCCGCGCAGGCCGCGCAGCAGCGTCCATCGCCAGCCGGGATAGGCCGGGATGGCGACGCCTTTATGGCGAACGAACGCTTCGAAACGATCCGAGGCGACGCCCCGTTTCAGGTTGATTCCCACGTAGTGCAGGGAGAAAACCGGCGTGGTTGATGCATGCATTAAACGATCCTCGCAAGTTAAGTTAGTGAGATGTGTTCGTCACGGCTTTGGCGCTGATGCTGACCAGCAACAGGCACAGCAACGTGCAGCCGAAAGCCAGGGCCAGGCTGGTGTAATTGGCGATAAAACCGATCAGCGCCGGGCCGGTTAATAAGCCGAGATAGCCGACCAGCGTCACGGCCGGAAACGCCTGGCCAGGCGGCACCTGTTTTTGATTGCCGACGGCGTTGAACAGAATGGGAACGATGTTGGCGATGCCCATGCCGGCGAGCATCAACCCGCCAAAGGCGGCCGATGCCAGAGGGACGGTGACGGTCAACAGCACGCCCGCCGCGGCGCACAGGCTGCCGAGCAGCAGAGTGCGAAAGCGCCCGACGGCGCCGATCAGCCTGTCGCCATACAGCCGCCCGCAGGCCACGGCGACGGCGTACAGCGTGAACCCGATCCCCGCCTGCGATTTGGCCACGCCGCGCTCGGCATGCAGGAATAATGCCGACCAGTCGAGCATCGCCCCCTCGGTCAGGAACACGAAGAAACAGAGCAGGGCGATAAACAGGATCTTGCCGTGGGCCAGCGCCCACCGCGCGCCGCCCCGTCGCCGCTCGCCGATGCCGCCGTGCGCCAGTAAATCGCCGGCGACGATCAGCAGTAGGATCGCGATGAGGAGGGCGATCAGGCCGATGGCCTGGACCGGGGCGAGACCCGCCAGCAGCAACAGACTGACGCCGCCGGCGCCGGCAATGCCGCCAAGGCTGTAGAAGCCATGAAAACCGGACATTTTCGCCTGGCCGCTCTCCCGCTCGACGATTATCGCCTGTGAGTTCATCGCCACATCCATGATGCCGTTGACGGCGCCAAATACCCCCAATGCCGCCCCCATCAACAGCGGAGCATCGAGTAACGCCAACAGCGGCAAGTCGATGCACAGCAAGGCGCCAGCGCCCAGCAACACGGCGCGGCACCCCAGTTTGGCGATCAGATACCCGGCGAAGGGCATGATCGCCATGGAGCCGGCGGCGAGGCAAAACAGCAGCAAACCGAGCGCGCCGTCATCGATGCCCAATCGCGCTTTCACGAAAGGGATCAACGGCGCCCAGGCGGCCATGCCCAACCCGGCGAGGAAGAAGATCGCTCGGGTGGCGATTTGCCGGCGATGATTCTCTGCGGCCTCGCCGGTTAGCCAAGGCAGCATCATGACGATCGGCTCTGCGCGACGGACAGATAATCGGTATAAATCTGCGGTGAACCGGAAAATGACGCCAGTTGCTTCCACTCTTCATACATTTGCTTGGTGTCGCGATGCGCTTTGGCGAAGGTTGCCGCTTCGGCGGTGGCGATATCGGGCTCCGGATAGAACACGTCCAGCGCCGCCAGGCTGACGATTTCCATCATCACCGCGTACTGGTCGAGCCGATTGCCGCGCTCTCCCTTCAGCAAGTGAAACTTCCAGCCCGGATAATCCTCAATGCGATGGTGATTTTCGGCGATAAAGCGTTCGAATTGCGCCGGGGTCACGCCTTCGCGCAGCGCCAGATTGTGGATGCCGATAATGCGCGCCTCGGGCGGTTCGCCCGGCCGTTCCCGGTAGCGCGGGCCGGGCGGCACGTCGCTTTTTCTGTTCTCAGCCAGCAGGCGATAATCGCTGAACAGCGTCGGCAGCAGGCTGTAGGTGCCCAGTTTTCGCCACTCGGCGAGGATTTCCTGCGCGGCGGCATGCCGCCGCCAGAATTCGTGCGCGTGCGCCGTTCGCTGCCCGGTGGCGGTGACGTAACGATCGCGCTGCTCGGCGCTGTCAATCTCGTACAGCATCAGGTATTGCCCGACGCGTTCGCCGCGCAGGCCGCGCAGCAACGTCCAGCGCCAGCCGGGATAACAGGGGATATGCACGCCTTGTTCGCGCACGAAGGTTTCAAACTGTTGTGGCGTGACGCCGGCTTCGGTATCGATGCCGATGTAATAGAAGCTGAATACCGGTTTGGGATCGGAGACTGTCGTCGTCATCTTTCACTCCTGATTGGCGAATGCGGCGGAAAATTGGGTATTGATAATGGCTTCGACCAGCGTGACGCCGATGGGCGTGAGCGTCACGCACGGACCATCGACGGTGACCAGCGCTTTATCCACCAGGGTTTTCAACGTGCGGCGGATGACCGGGTTAGCAAACAGGCTGTTGCCGTCAAAGCGCCGTTTAAACACCCGATCGTCCACCGGCAGCAAGGTGGAGAGCGCCATTTTGAAGGCGTTCACTTCACGCTGGATCGGGGAGAAACCGCGGCTTTCCTCGATGGGCAGGCGGTCTTGGTTGAGCGCCTCCTTGTACTTCTTGTAACCGGTGATGTTGATGGCTTCGGATCGCGTCGATTTGGAGCTGCCGCCCAAACCGATCGCCACTTCCGGATACTGCTTGTCGAGATCGGTGATGAGCGATTTCCACTTTTCCGGCTGTTGATCATTGCGGTGAAAGTACATGGTGGGGTGTTCGGTATAGCCGCCATTCAGGTAGTTCTCGACCAGCTCGCGCATTTGGTACTGCTTGCCCAGCCCAGGGAAGCGCAGGTTGTTGATGCTGATCAGCCCCTTTTTCTGCCACAGGCTTTCGCGCTCGCCCGAGACGCCGGTGCGATTTTTAATAAACTCATCCATGTGCAGCTTGGTGCAGACGACGTGCGACAGATTCAGCTCGAGGGTTTTTCCCATGTCGTATTTCACGTCGTCCACGCTTTGGCCCAGCATGCCGTAAATGAGATCCACGCTGACCCAATCAATGCCGAGCGCGCGCGCATGATGAATGGTCTCCACGCACTCTTCGGCCGAGTGCATGCGCCCGCAGGCGGTGATGATGTCGTCATTGAAGGATTGGGTGCCGAAACTGATTTTGCTGAAGCCGAGCTCTTTCAGCAGCGCCAGATAGGCTTTGTTCAGGGTGCCGGGCTCCCCTTCGAAGCGCAGGGTGGCGTTGGTGAAGTTAAAGTGGCTGAAGTAGAAGGCCATCATGCGGCGCAGTTCCGGCTCCGGCAGCAAGGACGGCGTGCCGCCAAAGACGTTGAATTCACCGATTTCCACTTCGGCCAGGCTGGGCACGCGCGCCAGCCACATTTGCGCCTCCTTGATGTTGAAATCGACCAAATCGCGGAATACCGCCTGAGAGGCGGGCGCCTTGGGATTGAGGATCACCGTGGGGTACTGACAAAAATGGCAGCGATAGCGGCAGGTCGGGATATAGGCCCAGAGGTGGATTTTGCCCGCCTGGCGAATGTCAGCCTCCATATCGGCAAAAAACGCGGCCAGCGGGTAGTCGACGAGATCGCCGGGGAACACGTGACAGCCGAACGGATCCTTATGGACGTACTCCAGAAAGGCCCGGTTTTCCGGTTGCGCCAGGAACGCGTTCACCCGCGGCGTGGGATAGTTTTCATCGATATCCAGCAATGAGTGCAAGGCTTCGTCGTTCATCAGAAGACCCCCCCGTTGCCGAAATAGTTGTGGGCTTCGCCGGACTCGCGGTCTTCACAGAAGTAATAAACAAAGCGGGTGAAATCCTCGTCTTTGACCGTATCGAAGCAGGCCGGCAATGCGGGCGGGAAGCCGATATCGTCACCGACGGCGCGCCGCATGGCGGCAAACAGCGCATCGCGAAATTCGAGGTAGAGCCGATAGGCGGGGGTTTTGTAGGCATGGATCGGTTTGAAATCGATGAGGCGCATCTCGTGTTTCAGCTCATGAATGCGGCGGTAGAGGCTGTCGGCCAGCGGGCCGGAGAAGAAATCGCGCACTTCGCTGTTTTCCAACAGCAGATACGGATTGAGCAGCACCGGCAGTAAGATATTCTTTGGCGTGTAGTCCTTGACCGAGTAGTCCCAGGCCAGTTTCGCCTCCGCCGGCGTGGCGTCCGCCAGCGCGGTTTTCTGTCGCTCAACGTCCGGCCGGACGTCCTTCATGATAATGATGCCGTCCTTGCCGTAGGCGATGCCGTTGATCACCTCATCGAGAATGGTGTCCACCCGGCGGCTGTTGATCTCAACGTAAGCATGGCGAGCGTAAACCGGCTTGCCGCCGTAGGCGATGACCTTAATGCCGAAGTCCCAGTCGTCGGACAGGTGTTCGACAAAGCGGCCATGGTTGAGCTGGTAGAAGATTTCGATGCCGCCTACCGCGTCATACAGGCTGCGCTCCACCCCGAACCCTTTGCCGTCGGGGAAGCCGCCGAACAGGGAGAACGAAAATTCGCGCAGACGCAGCGTTTTTTGGATCTCGCGGAACAGGTTGGGGCGGTGCTCAAACTCTGCGGGAGGGTAGTAATAGTTGCAGGTGCCCAGGTCGCCTTGTTGCTCGATCATGGTATTCACCAGCTCGTAAAGCCAAAATGCATCCACGGTACAATCGGCATCGGCGGAAACGATATAGTGCTTGCGTTTATTTCCCAGCCGGCTGTCGCGGGCTTTAGAACGCAGCGACGCATAGTCCATGCCGCGTTTTCTGGCCGAGGAGACACCCTGCACCGTTTCGGCGATAACATGAATGGCCATAGCCGGATGCCTTTCACTAAACGCGTTTATTTTAGCGACGGAATCATCGGTGGAGTTGTTATCAACGACAATCAGTTCGTAAGTGTCGTGGGTGATTAATTCATTCTTGGTGTGCTGATTGAACAGCGAAAGTAAAACCGCCTCAATACGATCGCTTTCATTATAAACGGGCAGTACGACAGACACAAAAACAGTATCACGCATAGATCCTCCAAGGGCTAATGAAAGTCCACAGTTAGAAATGGCTTGTCTGAAAATGAAATGTCACGTCATTCGATGATTAGCTGATATTTAAGAACTCCATGACGTTGTTGGATAAAATCCGCTTGCCCAGCGCGTAATTCTTTTCCGCCACGCGCTTCATCTTCTCCTTGTTATTAATGAACCGGTAGACGTCCTGGATGAATTCGTCGTTCGGCGGCCCATCCTGTAACTCGGAGATCGGCATGACGGGCGCTTCAAACCCATGCCGGCCGTAGACTTCGTGATAATATTCGTAGCGAGTGGTGATATAGCAACGGCGGCAACTGATCGCTTCGCCGATAGGATTGCCATAGCTATCATAATCATACGAGGTGAGAAACGAGACCAGGTCGCAAGAGTGATAGAGGTCCTCTATGCAAAACGCGTCGTTTTCCGAGCGCATATCGACATGAGGAAGCATGCCGACGAATTTGACATAGGGGAGAACATTCAGTTCCTGCGCCAATTTAGCGAGTTGCAGATAACATGACGGATTTTCATATTCATTGCCTGCGATCGCCAAATAGGCGCGTCGCGTGTTGTGGTCGCGGATAAATAAATCGTTCAGCCGGCTGATCAGTATAATATCGCGGTCCAATCTTTTCTGAGGGATGATGCGGGTGGTTCTGGCAATGAGAAGATCATTGTCGCGAATATTCATCTGCTTTCTGACATTCGTTCTTTCGTGACTGTCCGAGAAGTCATAGGTATTTTTCTTTACCTCGACATGGACATCATGATTGCACCAGGCCTCCAGCTTTTGCTTCAGATCGTGATTGAGCGTGACATAGGTAATGTATTTTGAAGGGATAGGTTTGATGGCGTGAGAATAAGGCGGTGGGCCGTATTTGAGCACCTTTTTTTCGCTGTTCCACATCAGGTCATGATCGCGCCAGATGACGAAACGCGTCAGTCGATAACGTCGGCCATAATCTTCGATCGCCAGATACAGCGCTTTGGTATAGATGATGTTTTCCGGCAGCGTGCCGTTTTCCACCACCACATGGCTGATTGCGAACGCTTCCCATTGGGCGATGAGGCGATCCGCCAGCTGCCGCGCCGTCAACGCGATGGTATGCAACAAAGCGGCTTTTTCTTGCTCGTCAATGGGCGTTTTCTGGCCGATCAACGCCGCGTGCGCGTACTCGAGAAAGGCGGGGTGGTAATCTGGAATCGACGTGATGTCGTCCAGGCGGACCAGCGTAAAGACATCGCGGTAGATGTCATGCTCATGCTGATAGGGTTTATTAAAGTTTCCCTTATCAATCTTGATGTCGTATCCCAAATCAAGATAAGAGCGAAATCCACAGGCTTGCAGTCGTTTGGCAATCTTCATTGCTTCCACCGTGATCCCCGAGACCGAGACGGCATCGAACGAAATGAACATTGCATTCTTCTCTTGCCTTTCGTGCATCGCAGTACCTCCTGCTATTATTTGTAGTGCATTGATTTAAATTAACTATTTCTTAACAAGTCTCCGGTAACGTTCCCAATTGAGTGGAAAAAGAATCGTTTTGACGCTCTGGAATACACTCAAATCTGACAGAACGGAAGCTTAACCGTTCAAAAATGTAAAGATACGTTTATGCTTTGTGAGGGCTCTCACAAATATTCCGGTGCGGGAGGCGTGAAACAAGCAGAGGAAAAGAGGGGGGATCAAGCCCCCCGAATGTGGGGCATGCGATGCCGATTTAACGATTCGCCGTGCCGCCTTCGGCAGGCTGAAGTATCGCCTGCAGCAGCGTCGGCACCTGCTGGGATCCCACCGCCGGGCTGAACAAAAACCCCTGGCCGATATGGAAACCGGCTTCGCACAGCGTTTGGCGCTGCTGCTCGGTTTCCACGCCTTCGGCGATGATATCGATCGACAGCTTTTGACCGAGAATGCCGATGCTTTCCACGATCGCCAGGATCGCCGGTTCGGTGTTCATGCGTTGAATGAAGTCGCAGTCCAGCTTAATGCAGTCCAGCGGGTAGTCCATGATATGGCTGAACGAGGAGTGGCCAGTGCCGAAGTCGTCCAGCGCGATACGGATACCCATCTCTTTGAGCATGTGCAGCGCGCGCAGTACGTATTTCGAACCGTGCTTGTTGAACGCGTGTTCGGTCACTTCCAGTTCGATCAGGTGGTGGGGAATGTGGAACTTCAGCAGGCGTTGCAGGAAGGTTTCGGCGTAGTTGTCGCGTAAAAACTCGATCGGCGACACGTTCAGCGAAACGGGCCGCACCGCCACGCCGGCCGCGCGCCAGCGGGCGATATCGGCGAAGACTTTCAGCTGCATGGCTTCGCTGATTTTGGTCGCCAGTTCATAGTCGTTGAAGGCCTCGCTGACCGTCGCCGGCAGCTGTATGCCGTTTTGCGGGCAATGCCAGCGCAGCAGCGCTTCGAAGCCGACGATGCTGCCATCGGCGAGGCTGACCTTCGGCTGGTAGTTGGGGCGAATGCAATTATCGCGCACGATCTGGCGCGCGTAGTTGAGCTGACTGGCGCGGGCGCGGGCTTTGTCCATCATCTTGCTGTCGAACATGTAGACGCCGCCGCGGCCGCCTTCTTTCAGTTCATACAGCGCGGTATCGGCGCACTTCATCAGCTCTGACGCATCGCGGGCATCTTTGGGATAGATGGCGCCACCGATGCTCATGCCGCAATGCAACGTCTTGCCGCCGTGGGTGATCGGCGTCTCCAGCTGCAGCAGAAACTTGTTGGCGATGCGGAAAATATCCTGCTCGTTTTCGACGTCGCTGATCACGACGGCGAACTCGTCGCCGCCGAGGCGAGAGACGAACGAATGGGTATTCATGCAGGCGCTCAGCCTTTTGCCCAGCACCCGCAGCAGATGATCGCCCGCCGCGTGGCCCAGCGTATCGTTCACCAGTTTGAAATGGTCAAGATCCAGCAGCATCAGCCCGAGCGACTTGTTGCCGTGCAGGGCGCGCTTCATCTCTTGCTTCAGCTTTTTCTTGAAGAGGCGTCGGTTGGGCAGGCCGGTCAGTTCGTCATACTCGCTGGCAAGCAGCAGGCGTTGCTCCATCACGCGCTGCGACGTCACATCCCGTGAGACGCACAAGATCTCGGCCACGGCCCCGTGCTCATCGCTGACGGGAGAGAGGATGTTGTCCCAATGCTGTTTTTTGCCCTGCGGCGTCACGCTCAATCCCGCGAAGCGCGCATTCTTACCGGCTTTGACGCTGCGCAACGCTTTGCTGCCGCGGCGGCGAACTTCGGGCGACAACAGCCCCAGCCAGGGCATGCCAAATTCTTTTTGCGCCGGATCGAGGCCGAGCGCCAGGCTGCCGGAGCGGTTCATGTGGCGCAGCGTGCCGTCGCGATTGATCACTTTGATGCAGTCGACGCTGGCGTCCAGCATGTCTTGCTGGATAGAGAGCGCCTGAACGTTTTGCTGGCGTTGCAGCATTTGCGGATGGATGTCGGTAGCGGTGAGGTACCAGCTGGGCTCCAGCGCCTTGCCGTCCTGGCGGGCGTTAAACGCCAGCATAAACCACCGGTAGGCGCCGCTGCGCTCGCGCAGACGGGCTTCGCCGGCGAACGAGGAGAGGGCAACGATGGCCTGGCGCCATTGCGCGGCCAGGCGTTCGCGATCGTCAGGGTGCAGGGCCTCGAGCCAGTCTGCGGCGCCGTGCTCACCGGCGATTGCGCCGGTATAGTCGCGCCACTGCTTGTTGAAGTAACCGCCAAGGCGGTTGCCGAAACAGATCAGACCCGGCAAGTCGTCTACGATTTCGCTGTAGAGGTCGATCGGATTTTTGTTATTGGTCTGCTCGGGCAACAGGCTCATGCGGTATTTCCTCGGAAAATTACCCATATTCTTGCTCTATAGCAGAGCCTCTTTCAATATAGTCTTGCCAATGAAAATGGGAATAGCCAGCGGGCGCGGCTAAAAATCGGCCTGGTAGCATGAAATAGATTACGCAAGAACGCATTAGGAATACTCCTGTTATTTATAAGCCCCTCTTATATTGCATCGAAAAATAAGTGCTCCGACCAGGCGGTTTAATAACCGCAAAAAAGTAATCAAACCTGATGTTTCTTTTTGAGGAAATGTTCAGTCTTTCTGCTGCTCTTTCACTCGTCATACCGCCTCTCTTATGCATCATGACTGACAAAATCCGCATGCCGGGCGGTAAAAAGTGCCATGTTATGCCCGGCTCAGCGGTGGCCGACGCACTTGCCGCCGACGTTTGCGGTGAAAGTTATGATGCAAATCAAGAAATGTTTTGTTTCATCTGTTGACACTTTGCTTACGTATAAGATAGCCTCGCGAATGAAAATCATTAACAAAACTGGATGATTGAGCGGGATGCACTCACAGCCTGATTCTCGCGCTTCGGCCGGATGGCCGAGCCGTGCCGGTATAACGGCGCCGGGTTTATCGCCGGCAAACGTACATTCGCCACCTGTCTGCACTTCTGCGCCCTAAGCGTATGGCGTGGTGACATCTTCATGTCCGCACGCCCGAATTTTTATCACTCAGCCTGTTTTATGCGGCCCGCGTCGGGCAGGCATGCGTTATCTGTCGTTTCACGATCATAGGAGGTTTCAGCGCAGTTAAAACGTCAGTTTTCTTCTGGGTATAAATAAACATGGAGCGTAAAATGATACTTAATAAAAAATTGAAGTTAGCGTATTGCGTGTTTCTGGGTTGTTATGGCTTGTCTCTTCATTCATCTCTTGCTGCTTATCGGGAACCAGGGCAATTAGATTCGCCCGACAGTTGGAAAACCGCAGAGTTTAATCGCCAATGGGGGCTTGAGGCTATTTCCGCCGAGTTCGCCTATGCCAGAGGCTATACCGGAAAAGGCGTGACGATTGGCGTTATTGATGATGCCATTCTCTCTCATCCGGAATTTGCCGGTAAACTTACGCGGCTGGATAACGGCAGCTATAATTTCTCGTATGATAAACAAGATAATATGTCATTCGGCACGCATGGCACGCATGTCGCCGGTATTGCAGCCGCCAAAAGAGACGGCTCCGGTATGCATGGCGTCGCCTACGACGCGGACATTATCGGCGCCAAGTTGAACGACTTCGGCAACCGCAACGGCCGCGAAGAACTGATCCAGAGCCCAGCCCGGGTTATCAATAACAGCTGGGGGATCCCACCGGCGGTCAGAAAGGATGCCAATGGCAACACCATTTGGCTGCCGAACGGGCGGCCTGACTATGTGGCGTGGGTGAAAACCGACGTCATCAATGAAGTGATGCGCAATAAGTCCAACCTGGAATGGGGCAGCGAGCAACCCGTGCCCACCGGCGGGCACAGCGCCATGGCGACGCTGCTGCGCGCCGCCAAGCATGGCAAGCTGATCGTTTTCTCGGCAGGAAATTACAATAACTACAATATTCCTGAGGCGCAAAAGTCACTTCCCTATGCTTTCCCTGAGGTATTAAACAATTATCTGATCGTGACCAATCTGAGTAATAACGATAAGTTAAGCGTTTCCTCAACCAGCTGCGGACATACGGCCAGTTTTTGCGTGTCAGCGCCGGGCAGCAGTATTTACAGCAGCGTAGGGGAGCTGGTTTCCAATACCGGCGGGGCGGTGAACCGCGAAGCCTATAATAAGGGTGAGCTGACGGTTAAACCCGATTACGGAAATATGTCTGGCACCTCAATGGCGGCGCCACACGTCACCGGATTTGCCGCCGTATTGATGCAGCGCTTCCCTTATATGAGCGCCGCTCAAATATCCGCGGTCATCAAAACCACCGCCACCGATTTAGGTGAGGCCGGCATTGATCATTTATTCGGCTGGGGCCGCGTCAATTTACGCGATGCGATCAACGGGCCGAAGATGTTTATCACCCAAGAGGATATTCCGCAGGAATTCTATGTGCCGGGTTCCTACAGTGAAAAACAGTTCGTGGTGAATATCCCCGGTCTGGGGAATATCGTCGAAGCCGGAACCCCGGTTGAGCGGCGTTGCACGTCGGGCGAATGCGACTTCGATTCGTGGAGCAATGACATCCGCGGCCACGGCGGGTTGACCAAAACGGGCGCCGGTACGCTGGCGCTGTTGGGCAATAATACTTACAGCGGTGACACCTGGGTGAAACAGGGCGTACTGGCGATCAACGGTTCGGTGGCGTCCAATGTCTAT
The DNA here is from genome assembly GCF_017309605.1 of Serratia ureilytica. NCBI lineage: Bacteria > Pseudomonadati > Pseudomonadota > Gammaproteobacteria > Enterobacterales > Yersiniaceae > Serratia > Serratia ureilytica. The sequence continues at coordinate 2,586,371 of NZ_CP071320.1, read as the reverse complement.
ATCGAAAATAGCGGCACGCTGGCCGGCGACGGCACGGTGGGGGCGTTCAGAGCGGTTCGGGGCGGCAGCGTGACGCCGGGAAATGGCATCGGTACGCTGCACGTGTTGCATGACGCCGTGTTTGATCGCGGCTCGCAGTATAACGTCGAGGTCGCAGACAATGGCCGCAGCGATAAAATCGAAGCGCGGCGCGCTTTCCTCTACGGCGGCAGTGTGAACGTCAGCCTGGAGCACAGCAAAAACCTGCTGTCGCAAAATGAGGCGCAAAGCCTGCTGGGCAACAAATACACCATCCTGACGACGACGGATGGCGTGACCGGCCGCTTCGAAAACGCCAATCCTTCGTATCCGTTTGTCAACGTGACGCTGGACTATCAGGGCAATGACGTTGGCCTTGGGATCACGCGCACCGCCGCCCGTTTTGACAGCCTGGCCAGCACCGAAAACGAGAAAGCGGTCGCCCGGGCGGTGGAAACGCTCAACGCCACGGAACCGGTCACGGAAACGGCCAAACGCAGCGTCGCGGCGCCTACCGCTGAAGCGCTAACCGCACTGCAGGGCGTTGAAGGCGAGGCGACAGCCGTTACCGAAGCGACGAGCCCCGTGGCCGGCCATCCGGTTTATGAAAGCTTCCTCGGCTTCACTTCGGCCAGAGAATTGCAGCAGGCGACCCGTCAACTGTCCGGCCAGATCCACGCGGATATGGCTTCCGCCCAGATCAACGAAAGCCGTAATCTGCGCGATACCGCCACCGAGCGCTTGCGCCAGGCTGAAGGCCGCCGCACCGCTTCCGATATCAAAGCGGATGATAATGGCGCCTGGGCGAAATTGCTGGGCAACTGGGGGCATGCTTCCGGCAACAACAACGCCACCGGTTACCAGACATCCACCTATGGCGTGCTGTTGGGTCTGGACAGCGAACTGTTTGACGACGGCCGGCTGGGCGTGATGACCGGGTATACCCGCACGTCGCTGGATGGCGGCTATCAGTCAGATGCTCACAGCGACAACTACCATCTGGGGCTGTACGGCGACAAACGTTTCGGCGCGTTGGCGCTGCGAGCGGGCGGCACCTATACCTGGCATCGCATCGACACGTCGCGCTCGGTAAACTACGGCGCGCAGGCGGATCGCGAAAAGGCCCGCTATAACGCGCGCACCGGTCAGCTGTTTATCGAAAGCGGTTACGATTGGAGCAACGACGTGGTCAATCTTGAGCCGTTCGCCAACCTGGCGTACACCCACTATCGCAACGAGGGGATCAACGAGCAAGGCGGGGCGGCGGCGCTGCGCGGCGATAAGCAAAGTCAGTCCGCCACCGCTTCGACGCTGGGCCTGCGCGCCGATACGCAATGGCAGACCGACAGCGTGGCGATCGCGCTGCGCGGCGAGCTGGGTTGGCAACATCAGTACGGCAAGCTGGAGCGTAAAACACAGCTGATGTTCAAACGCAGCGATGCGGCGTTCGACGTGAACAGCGTCCCCGTTTCCCGCGACGGGGCGGTTCTGAAGGCGGGCGTCGATGTTTGGGTTAACAAAAACGCCGTGTTGTCCCTCGGTTACGGCGGGCAATTGTCGTCCAACCATCAGGACAACAGCGTCAATGCCGGTCTGACCTGGCGCTTCTGATAGCCGTTGATCCGTTTCACGCTACTCAGCCCCCATCGCAACGATGGGGGTTTTTTATGGGGCGCGCGGAAGCGACAGGCCGGGCGGCGGTGTCTTCACAGGATAAAGGCGCGTTAGAACAGGATGTTTCTAATTCTTTTGGTTAGAAAAATTGATGATAATCATCTGAAGTGACTAAAAGGATTTAGGCCGAAACATGGAATTTCTCTTCATTTTATTATTTTTTACCTTATACATATCAATTGCCTGTGAGTATCACCGGCGCCGGTGGCGCGTGCTGTATCGCCGTAAGAGAAATAGAAGAAAAGGGATGAAAATGAAACGGATGGTTAATATTCTGCTGTTCAGGCAATAAACCCAAAAAAAGGAGACGTCATGCAACGTCTCCCTCTAAATGCCCATTGAGCGCGGTGCGCCGCTTTATTTAACCGGCGTTCCGGCGATTATTTATCCAGCGCGTAGGCGATGACGTAATCACCGCGATCCGGCGACTGACGTGCGCCGCCGGCGGAAATGACGACATACTGCTTACCGGTGGTCGGCGAGACGTAACTCATCGGCGTGCCGCCGCTGCCGACCGGCAAGCGCGCTTTCCACAGCTCTTGCCCGGTGGATGAATCAAAGGCGCGCAGATAATAATCCTGCGTACCGGCGATAAACACCAGGCCGCCTTGAGTCGCCAGCGTGCCGCCCAGCGTCGGCATGCCGACCGGCATCTGCGCGCGCATTTTGATGCCGAACGGCCCGGTATCCTGCACCGTTCCTACCGGAACCTGCCACACCACTTTGCGCGTCTGCAAATCGATGGCGGAGAGGGTGCCGAACGGCGGTTTTTGGCAAGGAATGCCCAGCGGCGACATGAAGCGATTCTTATTGACGGCATACGGCGTGCCTTTGAGCGGGACCGCGCCCATGCCGGTATTCACGGCTTCACCGCCGTTGCCGGCCGGCGCGCCTGCGTCGGCTTTCTGCGGGATCATCTGCACCCACAGGCCCAGACGCATATCGTTGGCGAAAATATAACGGTTGTTCGGATCGGTAGAGAGACCGCCCCAGTTCATGCCGCCCAGCGAGCCGGGGAAGCTGAGGGAAACGTCGGTGTCCGGCGCGGTGAACAGGCCGTCATAACGCATCGATTTAAAGCTGATGCGGCACATCAATTGATCGAATGGCGTAGCGCCCCACATGTCGGACTCGCTGAGCTTCTGCGCGCCAATCTGCGGCATGCCGACGGAGAACGGCTGCGTGGCGGAATATTGCTCGCCCGGAATGGTGCGGGTCTTCACCGGCAGTTCCTTCACTTCGGTCAGCGGTTTGCCGGTATGGCGATCCAGCACGAAGATCTGCCCGCTTTTGGTGCCGATAACCAGCGCAGGGCGGGTGGTGCCGTCCTGCATCGGGAAGTCGAGCAGGCTGGGCTGCATCGGCAGATCGAAGTCCCACAGATCGTTATGCACGGTCTGATAGACCCATTTCTCTTTGCCGGTGGTCGCGTCGAGCGCCAGCACCGAGGCGCCGTATCGGTGATCCAGCGCGTTGCGGTTGGCGCCCCACAGATCGACGGAGGAGCTGCCCATCGGCAGGAAGACCGCGTTCATCGCCGGATCGTACGACATCGGCGCCCAGGAGTTAGGGGTGCTGCGCACGAAGTGTTGATCCGGTTTCAGGGCAGCGTTCGGCTGCGGATTGCCCGGGTCAAACGCCCAGCGCATTTCGCCGGTGATCACGTTGAAGCCGCGCAGCACGCCGCCGGGCATATCGGTTTGCACGTTATCGGCAACGCGCCCGCCGACCACCACGGTGGTGCCGGCCAGCGTCGGCGCTGACGTCAGTTGATATTTAGGATCGGCGGCGTCGCCCAGACCGGCCTTCAGGTCCACCACGCCCTGGTTGCCGAAGTGTTGGCAGAATTCGCCGTTGTCGGCGTTAATCGCCATCAGGCGCGCGTCGATGGTGTTCATCAATATGCGTCGTTGGCAGCTGTCACCGGCCGCCAGCGCGACGGGCGCGGCGGGGGTTGAACCCGGCACGCTCGGCGCGGGCAACGGCTTGTTGATATCGAAGTAGGCCAGGCCGCGACAGCGGTTCCATACCTGCGACTTGGCGTTGACTTCTCGCCGCCAAATTTCTTTGCCGCTGTCGGCGTCGACGGCGATCACATTGTTATGCGGCGTGCACAGGAAAATGCGGTTGCCGATTTGCAGCGGCGTTTGCTGATCTTCCGCGCCGTTGCCATCGGGACTGATAGGGATGTCACCCGTATGGAACGTCCAGGCGACTTTCAGCTCCCGCACGTTATCGCGGGTGATCTGATTCAGCGCGACGAAACGGCTGCCGCCCGGCGTATTGCCGTAGTTATCCCAATCTTTCTGCTGTTGCGCTTTATCAACCGGGATCAGCGGCAGCGGCTGGCCGCTGAAGGCAACGGTGGGATGCGGCTGGAACATTTGGACAAAGGCGCCGACCATGCCGACCGCCAGCAAGGCGGAGAGCAGGTAAGCCGGCTTGGCCAACGGCGCTTTGCCTTCGCGCTTGCGCAGCGCCGGCCAGGTGAGGAAGGCCAGCAGCATCAGGCCGGTCGGCACCATCAGACGGGAAATCAACGGCCAAAAATCAAAACCGGCGTCCAACGGCGCCCAAATGACGGTGCCGATGAACACCGCCAGGAACAGCCAAACCGCTGAGGACTTGCGGCGGAAAAACTGAATGGCCGACAGCAGGATGACGAGGCCGGCAATCAGGAAGTAGGCGCTGCCGCCCAGCGAGAGCAGTTTGCCGCCGGCGACGGTGAAGAACAGGCCGGTGGCGGCCAGGATGATGCCCAACAGGCAACACCACAGCGTAAGTTTTATGCCCGAACGTGCATTGGCATCTGACATTGAATAATCTCCAATAACATACTGATTCTTAAAGGTGAAAAGGTCGTTATTGGCGACTATTGTAACATTGATGGAGGTGCGCTTGTTAAGGATATGTAACTGCATTTATGAGGGAAAAGCCGACGTTATCGGCACAACCTCGGTTTGGCTTAGAGGAATATCCGTTTCTGCCAGTGTACGAGCTGCGCGGCAGGCAGAGAGGCAACCTGCGCCACCCGGTGGCGATTTTCCAGGGCGATTTCCCGGGCGCGTTGCAACGGCTCGGCGCTGAGGCGCTGCACGCTTTGCCGCAGCGCCTGTTGCGCCAGCGCCAGTTCGCCGGCGCCGAGGTGCGCCAGTTCATGGCGCATCTGCAGCAAGAATTCGTCGGTTAACTGCCGCAGCTGCGCAACGGCGAACGTCGGGGATTGCAGTGCAAACAGCAGGCCTTCGGCATCGGCGCTGCGATGAAAGGCGCATTGCACCACGTAACCCACGTTGCGCTCGACGCGCAACTGCTGGAAGTAACGCGGCGCGTAAAGCCGGGCCAGCACGCGCAGCGCCCAACGCCCTTCGGCTTCGTCGTTCGGCAGCGGGTAAAATTGCAGCAAGGCGTGTTCTGCGCCGCTTTCCGTCAGGGTGACGGGGTGGTGATGCAGAGGCGCCGGCCGCTGAGCCTCGTCGGTTATGGGAAAAGGAAAGTCATACAGCAAATGCGACAGCCGCCGTTTTAACTCGCCGTCGCCGCCGACCAGGGTGGCATGCCAGAGTGGGGCCGTTGCCGTTGATACGCTCAACGCCGCCGGCAATTGGGCTAACAGGCGGCGAATGGCGATATCGTTTTGCGCTTTGAGCTGCGCGTGGCGCAGGTTTCTCGCCGCCTCGTTGATGACGGCCGGCGGCAGCGCCGCCAGGGCTCGATTCACGACGTTCAGACCGTGGCAGATCAGCGCTGCGCTGCCCGCCAGCTGTAACAACCACACGCCCTGGTGGCGCTCGAAGCTTAAATGTCCCTCCCGATGGGCTAACTCGGCCGCTCCAGGGCGCAATGCCGCCTGCAAACCACAGGCCTGTTCTTCGCTGAGAGCGCCATGCGGCGATGGGCGCAGCAGCAGCACCGGCTGCGCTTCGTCGGGGTGCAGATGCCGCAGCGGCGCCTGGCCGGCCGGCAGGGGCGGGATCGGCAGCGCCGCCGAGGTGGAGAAAAAGCGGAAAGGATCTATTGTGGGCGTCGGCACGGTGCGGACGAAGGGCGCGAGCGCCAACGGCAGCCCTTGAATTTCACGCGTTTCACCGCCTCCCTCAGGCAGCACGGCCAGACGGCGATGCGGCGCGCTAGTCAGCGCCGAAATATGCCGTGGCCAATCGTCGTTCGGCTCCACCGGCGGCAGCCCAAATGCTCTGGCGCGCAACTGATCGAGCGGCACCAAACGGTGGAAATCGCGGTTTGCCAGTTGCCCGAAATGCGCAAGCTGAGCCGGTGTCAGCGCGATCAGCGCCTGCAACCAGGCCAGCAAGGTGCTTTCGATGTGGGCGGCTTCAGACGCCGCGCCGTGATTGACGGTAAAAATAAAACTCAGCAGGGCGCTGTTTTCAGCGCAGCGGGCGTAATCCAGCCTAACGGCGTCGGCCCACGCGTGAGCGCGCAGCCGTGTCAGCAGCCCGCCAGGGGCTTCGTCCAGCAATAAACGCTCCAGCCGCCGCAGCCAGCCGCGTGAACGGGAGTGCGGCAGGGCAAACACCAACCGCAGCTGCGGCGCGCCGGGGAGAGACAGCGTGTAGTCTTGCCCGGCGGCCAGCGGCGGCAATGCCTCGGGCGGCGCGACGCTGCCCGGCGGCAAGGCGCCGCCGTAGCGCTGCGCCAGCGCATGCAACTGCTCGAGCGATTGCGGGCCTTGCAGCCACAGCGTGATGTTCGGCGCGCGGTAATAGTGGTGGTGAAACTGCCGCAGCGCCCGTTGCAACGCGGGAATATCGCTGCCGAAAGCGGCGCGGCTGCCGATATGAAAGCGGTGCAACGCGTCAATGCCGCTGAACATCTGCCGCTGCGCCGCTTCGCAGCGGGTTTCACCGTCGGCGCGCAGCAGGCGATATTCGGCGTCGATGACCTCGATCTCCTGGGCGATTGCCTCAGCCGCCAGCTGTGGGACGGCGAGCATATCGATCAGCCTGGCCAACCCCTCCGCCAGCTGTTCGGCGCCCACCTCAAAGAAAAACGCGGTTTGCGTGGCCTGGGTCGTGGCGTTTAACCGGCCGCCGACCGCCGGCGTCCAGCCCATCAGCCCATCCTGTGCGCTAAAGTTCACGCTGCCGCGAAACAGCATATGCTCCAGCAGATGCGCCAGGCCCGGCCAGGCGGCAGGCGCCTGAAAGCTGCCCGCCTCGATGCGCACCAGCGCGGCGGCGGCCTCGGCGTCAGGGGTGCTAATCGCCCTGACGGCCAAACCGTTATCGAGCTGCCACGAGGCGGCGAGTGTCATCGTCAGCCCTTGAAGATCAATCGGGAGTTGGTCTGATTGCGAAAACGCAGCTGATCGATGCCGATCTGCGAGCGATTCGCCGCTTCACGCGCCGCCAGAATGGTGCCGTGGTGCGGCGACTTGCCGCACACCGGATCGGCGTTGTCGGCGTCGCCGGTCAGCATGAATGCCTGGCAGCGGCAGCCGCCGTAGTCTTTCTCTTTCTCCGAACAGGAACGGCAGGGCTCCGGCATCCAGTCATAGCCGCGATAGCGGTTAAAGCCGAAGGAGTGATACCAGATATGCTGCAGATCGTGCTCCAGCACCGACGGAAAGGCGATCGGTAACTGACGGGCGCTGTGACAGGGTAACGCCATGCCTTCCGGCGTCACGCTCATGAAAATAGCCCCCCAACCGCCCATGCAGCCTTTGGGGCGTTCCTCATAGTAATCCGGCGTGACGAACAGCAGGTTGGCCAGCTTGCCGTCGGCAGCCATGCGCTCGCGATAGCGTTTCACCACGGCTTCCGCCTCGGCGATCTGTTCGCGGGTCGGCAGCAGGCCTTCACGGTTCAGGTGCGCCCAGCCGTAGAACTGGCAGGTCGCCAGCTCGACGTCGTCGGCATCCAGCTGGATCGCCAGTTCGATGATGCGGTCGATCTGGTCGATATTATGGCGATGCAAGACGAAGTTAAGCACCATCGGATAGCCGAGGGCCTTGACCGCCTTGGCCATCGCCAGCTTCTGCTGAAACGCCTTGGCGGAGCCCGCCAGTGCGGCGTTCAGCGTTTCATCGCTGGCCTGAAAACTGATCTGAATATGATCCAGCCCGGCGTCGGCGAAGGTCTGCAGCTTTTTCTCGGTCAGGCCGATGCCGGAGGTGATCAGGTTGGTGTAAAACCCGAGATCGCGCGCGGCGGCGATCAGCTCGGGCAGGTCTTTACGCACCAACGGCTCGCCGCCGGAGAAACCGAGCTGTACGCTGCCCATCGCCCGCGCCTGGCGAAACACCTCGATCCACTGCGCGGTAGTCAGTTCTTTTTCCTGCGCGGCAAAGTCGAGCGGGTTGGAGCAATAGGGGCACTGCAGCGGGCAGCGATAGGTCAGCTCCGCCAGCAGCCAGAGCGGCGGATTTACCGCCGGTGCGCGTGGCTCAGTCACGGAAGGTCACCCATTTTTGTTCGTAGGCGCGCTGGAAAAACGCCAGCACGTCGTCCGCCAGCCCCTCGGCACCGGGGAAGCGGGCGTTCAGCTGCGCGATGATGCCGTTCAGCGTGGTGTTGCCGTCAACCAGCTGCAGGATGGCGGCGGCGCTGTCGTTTAGTTTGGCCATGCCTTCCGGGTAGAGGATCACGTGGCTGTTTTGCACCTGCTCCCATTGCAGGCGGTAGCCGCGGCGGAAGACGGGGGTGTGTTCAGGATTCAGTGTCATTACACCAGCCTCTGATTGTGCCAGACCCGCGCGGCGGTCACGCTGTGGTAAGGCGGGCGGTTCAGGGTATAGGCCATGCTCATGGCGTCCAGCATGCTCCACAAAATATCCAGCTTGAACTGCAGGATTTCCAGCATGCGCTGCTGTTTTTCAACGGTATCGCAATAGTCCAGCGCCAGCGCCAGCCCGTGCTCCACGTCGCGGTTGGCCTGGCCGAGGCGACTGCGGAAATAGTCGTAGCCGGCGGCGTCAATCCACGGGTAGTGCTGCGGCCAGCTGTCGAGGCGCGACTGGTGGATCTGCGGCGCAAACAATTCGGTCAGCGAGCTGCAGGCCGCTTCCTGCCAACAGGCGCGGCGCGCGAAGTTGACGTAGGCATCCACCGCGAAACGCACGCCGGGCAGCACCAGTTGCTCGGATAGCAGGGCGTCGCGCTGCAGCCCAACCGCCTCGCCGAGGCGCAGCCAGGCCTCGATGCCGCCTTCGCTGCCGCCGTAACCGTCGTGATCCAGAATGCGCTGCACCCATTTGCGACGGGTTTCCGGCTGCGGGCAGTTGGCCATGATCGCCGCATCCTTGATCGGAATGCTGGTCTGATAGTAGAAACGGTTGGCCACCCAGCCCTGGATCTGCTCACGGGTCGCTTCGCCGTTGTGCATCGCGATGTGATACGGGTGGTGGATATGATAATAAGCGCCTTTGGCGCGCAGCGCCGCTTCAAATGCCTGCGGAGTCAGGGGGAGTGGTTGCGTCATGGCGATTCCCTACAGTTCGATATTCATGCCGTCCCAGCTCACTTCGATGCCGGCGGCGCTCAGGCTCTGCCGTTCCGCGGAGTCTTCATTGAGGATCGGGTTGGTATTGTTAATGTGGATCAAGATCTTGCGTTTGGCGGGCAAGGTACTGAGCAGGGCCGCCAGCCCGTGCTCTTCCGCCAGCGCCAGATGCCCCATGTCTTTGCCGGTATTGCGCCCCACGCCGGCGTTGGCCAGCTCGTTGTCGCGCCAGAGCGTGCCGTCGATCAGCAGGCAATCCGCCCGGCGCAGCCAGGGCATCAAAGCCTCGTCCGGCTCACCCAGGCCCGGCGCGTACAGCAGACCGACCCCGCGCGCGGTATCTTCGATAAACAGCGCCACGTTGTGGCCCGGCAGCGGGCGATCGCGGTACGGCGAATAGGGCGGCGCGTTGCTGAGCAGCGGAATGGCGGTGAAGCGCACGTTTGGGCAGACCGCCGTGTGGAACGGTTCGCCGGGCGTCACCGGGTGATGGATTAACCCGCCGTTCCAGTGAGAGAGCATGGGAAACACCGGGAAACCGGTGCTGAGATCGTCGTGCACTTCGGGGGTGCACCAGACCTGATGCGGGCAGCCCTCACGCAAATTGAGCAAGCCCGCGCTGTGATCGATCTGGCTGTCGGTCAGCACGATCGCGCCGATGCCGGTGCCGCGCAGCACGTCGGGATTGTTCAATTCGGGCGAGGCCAGCAGCTGATGGCAAATGTCCGGGGAAACGTTGCACAGCACCCAGTTTTTACCGTCGTCGCTGACGGCGATGGAAGACTGCGTGCGGCGCGTGGCGTTGATGCTGTGGCTGCGAACGCCCCGGCAGTTGTCGCAGTTGCAATTCCACTGGGGAAAGCCGCCGCCCGCTGCCGAGCCGAGAACTTTTATCTGCATGTCTGAACCAGAAAAAGAAGGAAAGAAATGCCCGCGCGAAAGGCGGGCAGACAGGCGATTAACGGTTGGAAATGTACAGCGTCACTTCCAGCCCCAGACGCAGGTCAACAAACTCAGGTTTGGTCCAGGTAGTCATAGCGGTGCTCCTTAGCATGCATCGTAATATGTCGAACCCAATGAGAAACGTTCGCATTCGGCTGGCTCAATGTTGACGAAATGTGACGGAGATCGCAACCTTTAAAGCGTAACCGGGTTATTCACCCCAGGTGGCGGCGAGCACGTTCAGCCAGTTGCGCCAGGTCAGCTTCTCCAGCAGCCGGTTATCGAACCCGGCCTGCGCCAGCGCTTGCGTCAGGCGCGGCAGGCCTGCTGCGTCCTCCAACGATTGCGGTACGTTGACCCCGTCAAAATCAGAGCCAAATCCCACGCGATCTTCACCAAGTTTAGCGATCAAATACTCAACGTGTTTAACAATTTCTGTTAAGCCGGTCGTTGCACTGTCACGTTTTCCGTCAGCCCGCAGGAAGGCGGTGCCGAAATTGACGCCGACCATACCGTCGCTCTGGGCGATAGCGTCCAGCTGCGCGTCGGTCAGGTTGCGCGGCTGCGGGCAGAGGGCGTGGGCATTGGAATGGGTGGCGACCAGCGGTGCGGTGCTCAACGCGGCGGTTTGCCAGAAGGTTTTCTCGTTCATGTGTGAGACGTCAATCATGATGCGGCGCTGGTTGCAGGCGCGGATCAGCGCTTCACCGGCCGGCGTCAGGCCGGGGCCGGTATCGGGTGAGCCGGGGAACGGCCCGCTGACGCCGGTGCCGAAGGCGTTCGGCAGATTCCAGAACGGCCCGATGCTGCGCACGCCCAGCCGATAGAAGGCCGCCAGCTGCGTCAGCGCCGCGTCGATCATGCCGGCACCTTCGATATGCAGCACCGCGGCGATTTGCCCGTCGAGGCGGCACTGTTCTATCTCGGTAGCCGTGCGGCAGAGACGCAACTGCCCCTGAGAGGCACGTTCCAACTGGTGCAGGATGGCTATCTGCCGTTCGGCTATCGCCAGCGGATCGAACGCGGCCTGCGCTTCCTCCAGCGTTTGATTACGCATTTGGGCGATATAGCTGACCGGAGGAATAAACACCGCGAACAGCCCGCCGCAGAATCCGCCGCGCCGCATGCGTGGAAAGTCGAGGTGGCCCGGCGTGACGTGCGAATAAAAGGCGGTGACCGGATCGTCATCGTGCTGCAGCCACAGGTTGAGCAGCAGATCGTTATGGCCGTCGAACACCGGCCAAAGGGGGGGAAGCGTCATGGGCGTTTCACTGTGTCAGGCATCATGCACGTATATTCCCTGATTGGATGATGGTTAACAAGCATTCACGATTTACTGGATACCAATCAGGCCTAAAATTGACTGGTAAAAACTTTTCTTTAAGTGAGCTCCATGGCAATATTTAAACGTCGTTGTCAAATTTTTAAACTTTCCCTTCGAAGGGATTTAATTTTACTGCTTATAGTTAAAACTGCATATTTCAATTTTTTGACTAGGGAGGGGCTTTGAATAGACTGGAGCTGAACGATTACAAGAATCGTATAGAACTCATGAGTGATTGGCATGAACGTTTATATAATGCGCAACGAGGACATTATGTATGTTCGGAAAAATTGTACAATAAAGCAGATCTAACAGGGTATGCCCTAATCCTGAGTTCCACGATTGTTACTGGATGCCTTTTCTTCGATGCGCAGGGATGGTGGAAATTCATGCTAGTCACTATGAGTATTCTTTCTGCAGCATTGTCCGGACTTGTTTCATTTGGACGCTTTTCAGAAAAAGCTGAATTACATCGTGCGGCGGCAGGAAACTATGGAAAGCTAAGGCGACAATTGGAAAATCTGCACGCAAAAAAAGATAAGCTCGATGATGATGCGCTAGACATAAAGCTTAAAGTTTTGAGAATTGAATGGGAATACATTTCTCAAAACTCTCCCTTAACACCTAAATCTGCATTGAAAAATCGTGGTATCTAAGGATGGAAATGGAAAAGATCAACAAATGGGAAGATATAGAGCAACATTTTTTATCGGGCAGTCTGATTTTAGGTAATGGCGCAAGCATTGCCGTATCAGACTCATTTAATTACGATTCGTTATATCTAGAAGCACAACACCGTGATTATCTCAATGCCTTTTCAGTCAGTGTATTCAAAAGTTTCAAAGCAAATGATTTTGAATTTGTCTTGCGAAACCTATTGCAAGCTAAGCAAGTTAATCAGGTTTTGAATATTGACTGCACATTAATAGATTCAGCATATATAAACATTAGAGATGCATTGATAAGAACACTCCGTGATATTCACATCTCTTACAGCGAGGCGCTTCCGCATCTACCAAGTATTTATAATTTCATGAGGTTATTTAAAACTGTAGCATCACTTAATTATGACCTTATCGTATATTGGGCGGCAATGCTTGGCAATCATGAACTAGGACGATGGTTCAAGGATTGCTTTACTCCTTATTATCTGGATGAGGATTGGGAGAAATACCTCGAGCCAATTGGTGAGGCGTCGGGGGCTACACTGTTTTTTTATCCTCATGGTAATCTAGTCCTTCATAGAGAGGACTTTTTGACCAGAAAAATAATAACCAGGCCTGATCTTTACACCCATGATCTTTTGAACGAAATTTTATCCTGCTGGGAAAAAAATGCCTTTATTCCAGTATTCGTCTGTGAGGGGCGACAAGATGATAAAGTTAGGTCAATATCAAATAGCAGTTATTTAGATAGGGTGTTTTATGAGGTTCTACCCAATCTGGAATCTAAATTGGTTATATATGGTTGGAGTATTGGACAGCAAGATCAGCATATCATTGAGCAAATAAAAAAAGCTGAATTATCTAGGGTGGCGGTTTCTGTTTTTCGCGAAGATAAAGAGTATATGGAAAGAGTTAAAAGAATATTTTCTCGCATTGGTGTTCAAGATGTTATTTTTTTTGATGCCGAAAGCCCTGGAGCCTGGAATAATCCCTCTAGAAAGTCACCTGATTGTGGTGAATTTGACTTCAAAATCGATCTAAAAGAGGGCGAGAAACTAACCAGCTTAAGAAGGTTTTATGACTAAAATCCATCATTAAATAGAAGCTATCAAGAATAGTTTAAAATAGATTTAATTTATCCGCCAGGAGCTCCTGACGGATAAATTGGGTGTTATAAATCTGATGAATTTTATTTCATAACTTATCAGTTGGAGGAGTCAATACTTCCGTTCTCTAACTTACTGGTAATTCCAAACTGTATTGGAATTTTTTATAAAAGGCGTATCGACAGCTCGACGTCATCCGCGAACGGCGTGGAGAGATAACCCGACGCCGGAGAACGCACGCGCGCCAGATAATCTGGGCTGTCATCGGCGTTATCGGCGACGATCAGCGCGCCGGGGCGCAGACGATTTTCCAGCAGCGCGAGGATATCGGGGTAAAGTCCCTTGGCGCCGTCGAGCAACAGCAGATCGACCGTGGCCGGCAGATCGTCGCGCAGCGTTTCCAGGGCGTCGCCGACGCGGATCTCCACCAGATCGACGACGCCGCCTTCAGTCAGGTTGTTGCGCGCCTGCACCGCTTTGCTCGGTTCAAACTCGCAGGTAATCAATCGGCCGCCGCCATTATCGCGCAGTGCGGCGGCCAGGTGCAGAGTAGAAATGCCGAACGACGTGCCGAATTCGACGATGTTTTGCGCCCGGCAACCGCGCGCCAACATATACAGCAATGCGCCGGTTGCCGGCGACACGGCCAGCGGGAAATCCTTCAGGCGGTGGTAGAGTTCGCGATACTCGGTTTTGCTCTGCATCAGCCGGCTTTGCTCTGCGTCCGGCACGTCGCGGAACAGGGCGGCAAGCGCCGGCGAGCGGCGGGATGCCTGTTGAAACAGGCGGCTTAGCAGCGGCGCTAAGGGGGCAGTGGTCAGGGTACTCATGGCTAATTTCCTGTCGTAAATGGAGCGCGTTAGCGCATGCCGCTATAATATGACGAACTATTCGTATTCCTCTATTCGCATTGGCCGTCCGCTATGACTGAACGCCGCAGTAAGCAAATTTCCTCGAGAAAACAACCACAACAGGCGCGATCTGCCGAACTGGTTTCCGCCATTCTGACCGCTGCTATTCAGGTTTTGGCGCAGGAGGGGGCGGCACGTTTCACTACCGCCAGAGTGGCTGAACGTGCCGGCGTCAGCGTCGGGTCGCTTTATCAGTATTTCCCCAACAAGGCGGCAATCCTGTTTCGTTTGCAGAGCGACGAATGGCGACAGACCACCGATATGCTGAGCCGTATTTTGGCCGACCGCGAGAAAACGCCGTACGAGCGCCTGCGGTTGCTGGCGCAGGCATTTATCCGTTCGGAATGTGAAGAAGCGCAGATGCGCGTAGCGTTGAATGATGCGGCGCCGCTTTACCGAGATGCGCCGGAGGCACAGGCGGTGAAGGCGACCGGCAAGGGTATCGTGCAGGTTTTCATGTGCGAAGCGTTGCCTGATGTGCCGCCGTTCACTCGTCGGTTGGCGGGCGATCTGATCGTCGGCACGTTGGGGGCGGCGGGCAAGCAATTCTCCGAAACGCCGCGAACCGATACCGAGATCGCGTCTTATGCCGATGCGATGGCGGACATGTTCTGCGCTTATCTGGCCGATTTAAACGCGCGCGCGGCACCATAAGAGAATATTGGGTGACATTGTCACCTGCTGCGCGCGGTGTCTACACCCATTGGCGACAAACGGCCAACACCAACTGCCGCAGCCAACGGTGATCCGCCTCGGCGTCCAGACGCGGGTGCCACATTTGCGAGACGGTAATGGGCGGCGTTTTCACCGGCAGCTCGAAGACGCGCAGCGGGCCGTCGGCCGGTTGAGCCTGCAGGAAGGAGGCGGGCAACAGCGCCAGCAGGTTCGAGGCCTGCGCCACCGCCAGCGCGGCCGGAAAGCTCGGCACCACGGCGGCAATCTGGCGCGTCAGCCCCAGCTCCGCCAGTGCGGCATCTACCGGCCCGAGGATGCGCCCGCTGCGCGAGGCCACCACGTGGCCGCAGGCGGCGTAGTCGGCGGCGCCGATCTCCGGCTGTTGCGCCAGCGGATGCGTGGTTCTCATCACGCCAACGAAGCGATCGCGAAACAGCGCCTGCAGGCGGATTTCCGGGCCCATGTCACCCAGTACGCCTATCTCCAGATCGACCAGACCTTCACGCAGGGGGCGGTCGCTTTTCTCCGGCTTGGGCGCAAAGCGCAGCCGCACTCGCGGCGCCTGTTCGGCGGCGGCGGCGATCAGCGCCGGGCCGAAGGCCTCGACAAAGCCGTCGTTGGCGCGCAGGGTGAAGGTACGATCCAGCGCGGCGGGATCCAATGCTCCCTGCGCCGGACGCAACACAGCGCGCGCTTCGAACGCCGCGTGCCGCGCCCGCTCGCGCAGCGTTTCGGCGTAGGGCGTCAGCACCATATGACGGCCGGCACGCACCAGCAGGGGATCGCCGGTCGCCGTGCGCAGTCGGCTGAGGGTACGGCTCATCGCCGAGGCGCTTAAACCGAGACGTCGCGCCGCGCCGGCAACGCTGCCCGCCGTCAGCAGCGCGTCGAGCGCGATCAGCAGGTTGAAATCAGGGTCTGTCATGCGTGCGCATCCTGTCGTGCTGAATAGGGGGAAGGCGTTCGATGCAGTTTGTGCGTGCTAATGCTGCATCAGTCGCCATGCATTATGCCTGAGCCTGTTTTCGATGTGCCATGACTTACCGCTAAAAAACCAGAGGGAGACTGGCCCGTTTGTCGTCTGAACATGGCGATAAAGGCGGAAGGATCGTTATACCCCAGGGTAGAGGCGACATATTTGACGGCTTTCCCTTCCTGCAACAGCCTCATCGCCATGAGGGTTTTGCTTCTCAGCTTCCATTCATTGAAAGAGATGCCGGTAGCGGCGAGAAATCGCCGAGACAGCGTACGCTCACTCAAGCCCAGCATGCCCGACCATTGTGCCAGCGTGTTGAGATCGTGCGGCGCGGCGCTCATCTTTTCGGTCATGATCTTGATAACGTCGTCGCTGCCGAGCGGCAGATAGCTGTCAAAACGCTCCGACAGCGCCAGCTGCTCAAGCAACGCGGTAACCAACGTCTGGTCCTGAGGCGTGCGCGGATAGCCAATACGCCTTTCTGAAAAATCGGCCAGCACCGCTTTGACGACCTTATTCAGCCGCAGGGTTTGCGGTTTGTTCGGTAAGAATTGGCATAGTGGGGGACTGACATGAAGAATGACATAATCAATTGCACTCTTTGCGACGGATTCATGTTCGGTATTAACGGGAAGCCAAATGGCATATTCCGGCGTGGATAAATAAATATTGCTCTCAATATTTATTTCCACCAGCCCTTTCATGGAATACATCAGTTTTCCCCAGGGCAACGCCTGTAAAGGGAATTGCGCTCCTGCCGGCCAGGATTTATTTCTGAACCAAATCGATATTGGGGCTTCCCCGGTCAATTCTGACGGTTTCATGACGCCTTCCTGTCCGCTCATGGCTGCGCCTTCCTATTATAACAATAAGTTGTCTGATAATCGGCATTTCTATTCTATGGGGAAAGCTTACTCTGGGCAGGTCATTCCCCTGGATAAAGGTAACCTTATGTACGGCAAAATCATTGATCTTTCGGTGCCGCTGATGAGCGGGATCGCCTCCGATCCGGAAAGTTTTCTGCCGGAAATCGAGTATGTTGATAACAAGCGCGGAGCGTTGCAGCTGGCGGAATCATTTCCCGGCCTGGATCCCCGGGAGCTGCCGCGTCAGGAGGGCTGGGCGGTGGAGTTTGTCCGCATGAGCACCCATGCTGGGACGCATATGGACGCCCCTTATCACTACCATTCACATATGGATGACGGATCGGCGTCAAAAACCATTGATGAAATACCGTTGGAATGGTGTATCGGCCCTGGCGTCAAATTGGATTTTCGCCATTTTCCCGACGGTTATGTGGCCACTGCGCATGATATTGAGCGTGAATTAGCGAAGATCGGCCATCATATCACCGCCGGCGATATCGTCCTGGTCAACACGGCGGCCGGCGGGCGTTACGGCAGCGAAGATTTCATTCATCGCGGTTGCGGCATGGGCCGTGAAGCGACGCTGTATCTTACCGAGCGCGGCGTCAGGGTGGTCGGCACCGATGCCTGGAGCTGGGACGCGCCATTCAGCCATACGCGCACCAAATTTGAACAAAGCGGCGATGTTTCGCTTATTTGGGAAGGGCATTATGCCGGCAGTCAATATCCTTATTGCCAGATTGAAAAACTGTGCAATCTTGAATTGCTGCCGCCCTGTGGATTTAACGTGATCAGCCTGCCGGTCAAGGTTTATAAGGCATCCGCCGGCTGGGCACGGCCGGTTGCAATTATCGATGAACGCGCAGGAGAATAAACGATGGCCAGAATAAAACTGCCGACGGTGAGTGAATTAACGGCTGAACAGCAGCAGCAATATGCCCGTTTCCCCGCCAACCTTACGCTGGGGCTGTTGAAAACCAGCCGTTCGGCGCAGGGATATCTGTCCCTGGGGGCTTCCTTTCCTGCCGGGCGACTGTGCGATAAAGATCGGGAAATGATCATATTAAGGGTTGGCGCGTTGAGCGGCAGCGCTTATGAACGCATGCAACACTACCCACTGGCGATCCTTGCGGGGTGGCACGATGACGACATAGAAAAAATAGAGCAGGGTGTGGGCATCGACGCTAGAGGGGTCGCCATCTTGCATTTTGTCGATGAATGCGTGAAACAGGTGAAGGTCTCTGCCGACACATTTCACGCGGTCAGGCACTATTACGATGAGGTTCAACTGGCTGAGCTGTCATTAATGATTGGGCACTACATGATGACGGCGCGCTTTTTGGAAACGCTGGAAATCGATCTGGACGATCAAGCGACGTCCTGGGAAAACATGTCAACGGATTGAGTGCGCACGCCCGGCGTGAGCGCGATAAAAAAGCCGATAACCCCAGGTTATCGGCTTTTAATGTGCAATGGCAGAGGGTTACGCCGGCAGCTGCTGCGCGGTTTTCTCGACCAATGCCAGCAACAGCTTGATGTCTTCCAGCGTGACGATCGGGTTCAGCAGCGTCATCTTCAGGCAGGTTACGCCATCGAACTCGGTCACGCCGACGTTGGCGCGGCCCGATTCCAGCAAGGCGTCACCGATACGCTGGTTAAACAGCGCGACGGCCGCGTCGCCGTTCGCCGCCAGCTGCGCCGGACGGTAGCGGAACAGCACGCTGGCCAGCTGCGGCTGCATCACCAGTTCCAGCGATTCCTGATCGGCGATGTAACGCGCCACCTGTTGCGCCAGCGAGACGCCATGATCGATGATCTCGGCATACTGCTTCTGCCCCAGCGCTTCCAGCCCCATCCACAGCTTCAATGCATCGAAGCGGCGGGTGGTCTGCAGCGATTTGGAGACCAGGTTCGGCACGCCTTGCGCTTCGTCGAATTCGGAGTTCAGGTAGGCCGCCTGATAGCGCATCAGCTCGTAGTGGCGCTCGTCTTTCAGCAGGAAGGCGCCGCAGCTGATGGTCTGGAAGAACTGCTTATGGAAGTCCAGGGTGATGGAGTCCACCAGCTCCAGGCCGTCCAGGTAGTCGCGGTACTGCTCGGAGAGCAGCAGCGCGCCGCCCCAGGCCGCATCCACGTGCACCCAAATTTTCTGCTCCGCCGCCAGCCGCGCGATATCGCGCAGCGGGTCGATCGCGCCGGCATCGGTGGTGCCGGCGGTGGCGACGATCGCCATCACCTGCTCGCCGTTAGCCTTGGCCTGCGCCAGTTTTTCCGCCAGATCGTTCACGTCCATGCGGGCGAAGCGATCGGTTTTCACCAGCGTGACGGACTGGTAGCCGAGGCCCATCAGCGCCATGTTCTTCTGCACCGAGAAGTGGGCGTTTTCAGAACAGAACACTTTCAGCTTGCGCAGATCGCCCACCAGACCGTCCTGTTGCACGGAGTGGCCCTGACGCGCGAAGAATGCATCGCGCGCCAGCATCAGCCCCATCAGGTTGCTCTGGGTGCCGCCGCTGGTGAACACCCCGGCGTCGCCGGGCTGGTAACCGACCTGGGCGCGCAGCCACTCGATCAGCTTCATTTCGATCAGCGTGGCCGACGGGCTCTGATCCCAGGAATCCATGCTCTGGTTGGTGGCGTTGATCAGCACTTCAGCGGCCTGGCTAATCACCAGGCTCGGGCAGTGCAGGTGCGCCACGCACTGCGGGTGGTGCACCGACAGGCTGTCTTTCAAAAAGTACTCGATGGCGCGCTCGATCGCCGCCTGGTTGCCCAGGCCTTGCGGGGTAAAGTCGAGCTGGATGCGCTCGCGCAGTTCGGCAACGCTTTTGCCCTGATACATCTCGGGCTGTTGCAGCCACTGCACGACGGCTTCACTGCTCTGTGCGATCGCCTGGCGGTAAGCCTCGGCGCTGTGCGCCGAGGAAGCCAGAATCGGGTTTAACTTGGACATCGCGGTCATTCGCTCCAATCAGACTGGCTTGACGCCGGCGGCCAACAGCGCCTGCTCAAATTTATCCAGGAAAATACCCAGCTCATCATTGGTGATCAGCAGGGAAGGCAACAGGCGCAGCACACAGCCGTTGCGCCCGCCGCGCTCCAGGATCAAGCCGGATTCGAAGCATTTTTTCTGCAGCAGCGCGGACAGCTCGCCATCGGCCGGGTAGCAGCCCATGTGATCCTGCGCTTCGTTCGGCTTGACGATCTCGATGCCGATCATCAGGCCCAGACCGCGGACGTGACCGATCACCGGATAACGTTTCTGCAGCTCGGCCAGCTTGCCTTTGAGCCATTCGCCTTGAGCGGCCACTTTGTCGGCGACCTTATGCTCCTTCAGGTACTGCAGGGTGGTCAGGCCGGTGGCCATCGCCAGCTGGTTGCCGCGGAAGGTGCCGGTGTGGTGGCCCGGTTCCCAGGCATCGAACTCTTTTTTGATGCCCAGCACCGCGAGCGGCAAGCCGCCGCCGACCGCTTTCGACATCACGATGATGTCCGGCTCGATGCCGGCGTGTTCGAAGGCGAACAGCTTGCCCGTACGGGCGAAACCGGCCTGAACTTCGTCGATGATCAGCAGAATGCCGTGTTCCTGCGTCACTTTGCGAATGCGCTGCAGCCACTCGGCCGGGGCCGGGTTAACCCCGCCTTCGCCCTGAACGGCTTCCAGGATCACCGCCGCCGGTTTACGCACGCCGCTTTCCACGTCGTTAATCAGATTATCGAAGTAGTAGGTCAGCGCCTTGACGCCGGCTTCGCCGCCGATGCCCAGCGGGCAGCGGTATTCATGCGGATAAGGCATGAATTGCACTTCCGGCATCATGCCGTTGATGGCCGCTTTCGGCGACAGGTTGCCGGTGACCGACAGCGCGCCGTGGGTCATGCCGTGGTAGCCGCCGGAGAAGCTGATCACGCCGGAACGGCCAGTGTGTTTTTTCGCCAGCTTCAGCGCGGCTTCCACCGCATCGGCGCCGGACGGGCCGCAGAACTGCAGGCAGTACCCTTTGCCTTCGCCCGGCAACAGAGAGAGCAGGTAGTCGGAGAAACGATCTTTCAACGGGGTCGTGAGATCGAGAGTATGTAACGGCAAGCCGCTGGTAATGACATTTTGGATGCTTTGCAGGACGTCGGGGTGATTATGTCCAAGAGCCAACGTTCCCGCCCCGGCCAGGCAATCAAGATATTGATTATTCTCAACATCAGTGATCCAAACGCCCTGGGCTTTCGCAATTGCCAACGGCAATTTGCGCGGATAACTCCTAACATTCGACTCAAATTCGGCTTGACGCGCCAAATAGGTTTCATTGTTTCCGTTTAATGAGTTTGCAACTAAAGTATCAATACGGACTTTATCCGTCATCATATCTCTCCTACAACCGAAGGTCTCAAGACGCAACGATTGAATTAATGAATTAGAAAAGTAACTGCCTTGTGAAAAGCGCGACCAATATATGGCTTTTTCGCCTGGGACTCAATAGCCGATTTTGTTTTGAATTGTTTAGTTTTTTCTTAGGCTCATCAATATGTTGTTGATTTGTTGACCGTTGGTTTTGCCGGCAAAAAACAACATTTCTTTAACATTGCGTAAAAATCCTTTTCTGCTTTCCTTTGGCTGCTTCTTTAATGCATTTATTATTAAGGTGAATTTCCGATTAATAACATAAATAGAAAATAGCGGCTTATTTTCATCTATTCACCACCTTAAGTCCTATAGCGGTTATATACACAAAATTTGTGATGAATATAAGCAGTCGAGCGTTAAAAGCGCAGTATCCAGAGTGGTGATTTCTTGCAGATTTTACGTAGCGCGATCAAAACAGCGGGATTTTTGTGCGGCGCCGGCGTGTCTGCCGGCGCCGCGGTCATTAACGTTGCCGTAACCAGGCATGATAGCGCCGCAGAGTGCGGCGGGTGCGCCACCGATCGATGAGCAGCGACCACAGCGGGGAGTAGCGCACGTTGCGCGTCCGATCGCGGCTCAGAGCGTGCATGCGGCGCTTGATCAGCGCCATGCGGGCGAGCAGCGTCAGCGTTTTGTCGCGCCATTTTACCGGTGCGGGCAGCGCATGAGGGGCTTCACCGGTTTGCCAGCGGCGCGGCAGATCGGGAATTTCCGCCATGGCGGTGGCGATGCCGACCACCGCGACGCCGCTGTTCAGCACCCGTTGCGCCACCGACGGGCGGGCGATGCCGCCGGTGGTCATCACCGGCATGCGCGCTACTGCGGCGAGATCGCGGGCGAAGGTCAGAAAATAGGCTTCGCGCGCCAGGGTGCTGTCGTCTGCGGCTTCCCCCTGCATCGCCGGGCTTTCATAACTCCCGCCCGACAACTCCACCAGATCGACCGGCAGTTCGTTGAGCATCAACAATACCTGTCGGGCCTCGTCCGGCGAAAAGCCGCCGCGCTGAAAATCGGCTGAATTGAGCTTCACCGCCACGCAAAAGTCTGGCGAGACACGCTGGCGCACCGCGCGCACCACCTCCAGCAGCAGACGGGCGCGATTCGCCAGTTCGCCCCCCCAACGATCGCTGCGCTGGTTGGCCAACGGCGACAAAAACTGGGAGATCAGGTAGCCGTGCGCCGCGTGGATCTGCACGCCGGTAAACCCGGCCTTTTCGGCGGCGTGCGCGCTGGCGGCGCAGCGGGCGATCACCTCGGTAATCTGCGTTTCGCTCATGGCCTCCGGCTGCGCGAACGCCTTGCTGTACTTGCCCATCGCCATCGGGATGGCGGAGGGCGCCCAGGCGTTGCCGCCCATGTTGGCCATCACCTGACGGCCCGGGTGGCTGAGCTGCATCCATACCTGCGCGCCTTCCTGGCGCGAGGCCGCCGCCCAGGTTTTGAACGCCTCGAGCGGCGTATCCTGTTCCAGCACCACGCCGCCGGGGCCGGTCATGGCGCGTCCGTCGATCATCACGTTGCCGGTGATGATGAGGCCGGCGCCGCCGATACCCCAGTGGCGATACAGACGCCATAGTGCGGGGCCGGGCAGTTGGCCTTCATCGGCCAGATTTTCTTCCAACGCGGCTTTGGCCAAACGGTTGGGTAAGCGGCTGCCGTTGGGCAGAATCAGCGGGGTAAACATCGGGTACGTTCCTGTCGCAGGGGGAATGGCGCTATACTAGGTTTAAAGTTAACTTTAAGGTCAATAGGGCATGAAAATCGGAGAGTTGGCGGAACGCGCCGGCATGGCCGCCTCGGCGATACGTTACTACGAACAGCAGGGTCTGCTGCCCAAAGCGGTGCGCGGCGTTAACGGATATCGGGTGTATAGCGAAAGCGCGTTGGAGCGGCTGCACCTGATCCAAATCGGCCAGAATCTGGGGTTCTCGCTGCAGGCGATCCGCGGGGTATTGGCGCTGCAGGGCAGCGCCTATCAGGATGGGTTGATGCAAGGCGTCGACAGCCGGCTGGCGGAAATCGAACGGATGATGGCGACGCTGAACGAGCAGCGTGAGACGTTGATGGCGACGCGGCGTATTCTGTTGGAATCCGGCGTGGCGGGATTATGCCGCGCAAAAAATGAAAAACAGGCCGGTGCGTGGCCGGCCTGCAAAGATTAACGGTGTTTAAAGGCGGCGCGTCCGGCATATACCGCCGCGCTGCCCAATTGGTCTTCGATGCGCATCAGCTGATTGTATTTTTCGATCCGCTCGCCGCGGCACGGCGCGCCGGTTTTCACATGGCCGGCTCGCATCGCAACCGTCATATCGGCGATAAAGCTGTCGACGGTTTCGCCGCTGCGGTGTGAGATAAAGGCGCCCCAGCCATTTGCCTGGCAAAGCTGCACGGCGGCGAAAGTTTCGCTCAGCGTGCCAATCTGGTTCAGCTTGATCAGCGCCGCATTGGCCAATCTTTCATCAATCCCGCGCTGGATGTATTTCACGTTGGTGACGAACAGATCGTCACCGACCAGTTCCACCTGATCGCCCAGGGCGTCGCTGAGAATGCGCCAGCCCGCCCAGTCGTCCTCGGCCAAACCGTCTTCAATCAGCACGATGGGAAAATCTTGCACCAGCCGCTGGTAATAGGCCGTCATCTGTTCGGCATCCAGCTCAGCGTTTTCGCTGCGCAGGCGGTATTTGCCGTTGGCATAGAATTCACTCGAGGCCGGGTCCATGCAAATGGCGATATCGTCTCCCGGTTGATAACCGGCTTTCTCTATCGCCTGCACGATCAGCTCCAGCGGTTGCCGGTTCGAGGCAACCGCCGGCGCGAAACCACCTTCGTCGCCGACGCCGACCGACAGGCCTTTTTCCAACAGGATTTGGCGCAGCGCCTGATAAACTTCACTGCCCCAGCGCACGGCCTCGCGCAGCGACGGCGCGCCCAGCGGCGCTATCATAAACTCCTGAAAGTCCGCGCCTTGCCAGCGGGCATGCACGCCGCCGTTGATGATATTCATGCAGGGCACCGGCAGCAGGTTGGCGCCGATACCGCCCAGATAACGATACAGCGGCAGCTGCGACAATTTCGCCGCGAGGCGGGCGGCCGCCAAAGAAACGCCAAGCAGGGCGTTGGCTCCCAATCGGCTCTTGTTCTCGCTGCCGTCCAGCGCGATCAGCCGGCGGTCTATCTCCTCTTGTTGGCGCACATCCACCCCGCGCAGCGCCTCGTTGATCGCCGTTTTGACGCTGTGCACCGCCTCCAATACGCCTTTGCCGCCGTAACGGTGCGGATCGCCGTCGCGGTGTTCCACTGCCTCGCGCGAACCGGTGCTGGCGCCGGAGGGAACCGAAGCCCGTGCTACGACGCCCGCCGCAGTCATTTCAACTTCGACGGTGGGATTGCCGCGCGAATCTAGGATCTCTCTGGCGGTTACGTTTTCAATTTCATAGCTCATGGATGATCACCTCATTCTAGGGAGTAGGCACGTGCTTTATCAGCACGTCGATCGACAAATGGTTAACGAACTCGAAGCCGAAGGAGGCAAAGACGCCGAATGGTCGGTTCTGATGGCCAAGCAGCAACAGATCGACGCCTTCACGGGCAATCAGGGTTTCAACGTCTTTGAAGCGATGGATGCTGACCATTGCGCGCACCTCCAGGGGGATTGAGCAGTCTTCCACCAGGCGGCTGAGCATGGCTTTGGCGGCGATCTCCTCGCTGGACTGGCGATCTTTGGTTTGTGCATCGCTGAGGTAGTCCAGCTCGGCATAGTCGGCGCTGATGTGCGCCACGGTAATGCGCGTATTCATCTGCTGATTGAGGCGTTCGGCGTGGCGCAACAGCAGCCGGCCGTCGCGTTCATCCTGCACCAGCAGTAAAGCATGTTGATAGAGCGGCATGACTTATCTCCCTGCGTTAGCAATCTGTAGGGTTAACCACGGTAAAACCTCTTTTTTCCGGCTCGTCATGCCGGGCAGCGACACCTGCCGAATGGCCAGCACCCGGTTCGACGAGAAATACAGGGTAGAGCGGTGGCGGGTGATATCGGTAACCAGCAGCGCGGCCATCTCCAGCCCGGCCTCCTGCTTAGCCTGCTCGAGCGCCTGTTGCAGCGCGGGCAACAGCGGATCGATATCGCTCATAGCCCGCACTTCTATCTGCGACAGCAGCAGCGAGACGCTATGGATGCGGTAATTCTTGGCGTCACGGTGCAGCAACTGCGGGGCGGATTGCCTCGAAAGATCGGTTTTGGCGGCAAGCAATCCGGCGGTGAAGGCGTCATAGTCAACGTGAGAGATTGCGCATAACCGCGCGACCGCCACCCGATCCTGTTCGGTGGTGGTCGGTGCGCTCAGCGCAACGGTATCGCTCAAAATCGCGCCCAGCAGCAGCGTGGCCTGGGCGGAAGAAAGCGGCATCGGCGTATCTGACGTCAGTATGGACAGGATCACGGTGGCGCAACAGCCAACGGCGCGGATCCAGACATCGGGCGGGTTGCGGGTGATCAAGGTGCCCAGCCGGTGATGATCGATAACGCCGACCACATCGCTGTCGGGCAATGAGGCCGGCCCTTGTTCGACGTCGGTAAAATCCACCAGCCAGACTTTGCGGTCACGGAGATCGTCTGTCAGCAGCGCAGGCGCCTGTACGCCGGCGGCGGCCAGTATGTAGCGGGTTTCCGGCGTCAATTCGCCAAGGCGGAAAGCGACGGCCGGTTTGCCGAGGTGATTGAGCCAGTCCGCGACCACCAGCGCGCTGCAGATACTGTCGCTGTCGGGATTTTTATGGCCGAAAACGTACAGCGGCATTTCCCGCACGGCGAGATCAGGCTGGGACGGAAAAGGGGTAATACGTGAGATTTCATTCATAGCGACTCCTGACATACCTGCCTAAAAAATAAAGCGAAGTTGTATATCAGGCGTCATCATCCGGTTCGAGCGAACGCGGCGGTTGGGAAAGGTGGAACACCATCACCTTGTGAACGACTGTAGCGCAGCGCGGTGGCAAACGCAACGCCCGGCAAAGCTGGCGAGAATGCATAATCGGATTGATACTGAGTGAGTCTATGATGGACAAGGATATTTGCCGCTAACCGACGGATAGGCTGAACGGAATCACGCCGGCCGGCTGCATCGGATCCGTGGGTGTCACAATGGGAGTCAACATGCTCGAGCCATGCTTCCCCGAAAACGAAGCCGAACGCCTGTCGGTATTGGATTCGCTGAACGTGCTTGATTCGAACTCAGTAGAAAAGCTGGATCGCATCACGCGGCTGGCTGCGAAATATTTCGGCGTCACCATTGCGCTGGTGTCACTGATCGACCGCGATCGTCAATGGTTTTTATCACGTTATGGCCTGGATGTCCGGGAAACGCCGCGCAACATCTCGTTCTGCGGCCATGCCATCCTGCAACGCGAAGCGCTGGTGGTGCCCGATACCGCGCAGGATCCGCGCTTTTTCGATAACCCACTGGTGGTCGGTGGCCCGCGCATCGGCTTCTACGTCGGGCAACAGCTGCTGTCCCTCGACGGGTTGCCGCTCGGCACGCTATGCATTATCGACAGCCACCCGCAGTCGTTTCCTCAAGATAAACTGGCCGACCTGCGTGACTTCGCCGCGGTGGTGGAAGAGTATCTGCAGAGCATCGAACGCAACGTCTATACCGAAAACCTGAAATCCGATCTGCAGCGCACGGAGGCGTTATTCGAACAGACTTTCTCTCAGGCGGCGGTGGGCATGGCGCTGGTTTCGCTGCAGGGGTATTGGCTGCGGGTCAATCCGCGCATCTGTGAAATGCTGCAATACTCCGAGCGCGAGCTGATGGATCGCACCTTTCAGGACATTACCTATCCGCTCGATCTCAACACCGATCTGGAAAAACTGCAGCAGTTGCTGAGAAACGAGATCGACACCTACTCGCTGGAGAAACGCTATTTCCGCGCCGATGGCACGATCGTATGGGTGGAACTGACGGTGGCGCTGAATCGGCTGCCGAACGGCAAGCCGGATCATTTCATCTCGGTCATCGTCGATATCAGCGAGCGCAAGGCGGCGGAGGCCGACCTGTATGCCTTGCAGCATGAGCTGGAAGAACGCGTCGAAATTCGTACGCATGAGCTTAACGTGGTGGTCAAACAGCTTAACGAAGAGATAGAAACCCGGGTGCTCGCCGAATCTCAGCTCAGTGCGGAAAAAGAACGCCTGCGCGCCATTACCGACAATATGCCGGCGTTAATCAGCCAGATCGACGCCAATGAACGCTACCTGTTCGCCAATAGCGCCTATAAGACCTGGTTTGGTCTGGAAGAGGCTAGCCTGCAGGGCATGACGGTGCGCGAGTTCATGGGGGAAAGCGTGTATCAGATGGCCCGGCCGATGATCGCGCGGGCTTTGGCGGGCGAAATGGTCAGCTTCGAAAACGAATTGCAGACCCAGCAGGGGCTGCTGATGATCCATACCACGCTGGTGCCGTGCGAGGCTCAGGGCTTTTACATTCTCTCCATGGATATCACCGAGTTGAAGCGGCTGCAGCAACGATTGGAATATGACGCCACGCACGACATGCTGACCGGGTTGACCAACCGACGCGCATTTCTGCGCCGGTTGTCGGGCACGTTGCAAGTCTGCTGTCATCAGCGGCAGATGGCCCTGTTGTTCATCGATCTCGATGGTTTTAAGGGCATGAACGACAGTTACGGCCATGACTTTGGCGATCTGATCCTGAAGACGTTCGCCAAATTGCTCAGCGCTTGCGCCGGCGAGCGCCATAGCGTCTCGCGTCTGGCCGGTGACGAATTCACGGTGATCCTGTGGCCGCTGACAGCGCCGCGGCCTGAGGTCAGCGCGTTTTGCGAAAAGGTGTTGGCGGAGCTGGCCGGTATTTCGCAGATCGGTCAGCAGAAGGTCTGCCTGTCCGCCAGCATTGGCGCCGCTATCTCTGCGAGTGGGGACGTGACGCCGGAAATGCTGCTGGCCAGCGCCGACGGCGCGATGTATCAGGCGAAATCCGCCGGCAAAGGCACTTACGCCATCTGTGAGCTATGAGCCAATGTTTACGACATCTCAGTAAGAACGAAGACGAGCGCCTGGCGGCCATCGATGCGCTGGCGGGGTTGGGCGCCGGCCATGACGACGCGATCCATCAGGTGCTGACGATCACCTGCAAGATGTTACAGGCCGAGGGCTGCCTCATTTACCTGCACGGAACGCGCAAGATTTGGATCCGCGAGCACATTGACGTCGGGTTCGAGGAGATCGAATGCGTGAAGCGGGGATCGCGTTTCCCATCTCGATCAACGTGACGGCCGGCAATCTGGCCGAGCGGCACTTTGCGGCGCGGTTGAATGAAGCCATCACCCGGCGCGGGCTGCAGGCGGGGGACATTGAGATAGAGTGCCTGGAGTCGCAACGCATTCAGGAAAGCAGCGCGGCGTTGGCCTGTCTGCATGCGCTCAAGGCCAACGGGCATCGCATCGCGCTGGATGATTTCGGCGCCGGCTACAGCAATTTAAACTATCTGCGCCATATCCCCGCCGACGTCGTCAAACTGGACACCTCCCTGATAAGACTGCTGAAGAGCGATGCGGAAAGCCGCATCATCGTGCAAAGCATCATCGATATGCTGCATAAACTCAACTATGAAGTCTTGGCGGAAGGGGTGGAAGACCTGGAGTCGCTCCACTACCTGACCGAGTATCGGTGCGATGTCGTACAGGGCTTCTATTTTTCACCGGCGGTGACGTTGGAAAAGCTGTGCGCGCTCGTCGACATTCACGGGCAGCAGCGGCGAAATGCCTGAGGCAGCGCCGCTCATGGCGCGCCAACCGGAAATCGCCGGCGATTCTCACCCAGGCGCAGGCCATGACTGTCCGTCAATGTCGTCACCCGGTCAGGCCTGGTAAGTGCGCAGCCAGGCGGCGAATGTTCTCACGACGTCATCGTCCCGGTCGCGCAGCAGCAGAGAATAGACGCCGGTTCGGATGGTCAGCGTCGGGAAAGGCGACACCAGTCGGCCTGACGACAGGTGTTTGGCGCAGAACAAATAAGGCACAACGGCCAGCCCCAGGCCGTCTTCGGCCGCCTGAATGGCGGCGAAGGTATGATCGAGCGTGAGCGGCGGCGGCGAAGCGTCCAGCGCCGTCGGATAAGCATTCAGCCAGCTGCGCCACAAATCTTCCCGGGCGCGGATGCGGATGGCGGTATGCTCGCCAAGCGTGTCCGGCGCAATGACCGGTCTGGCGTGCAAATAGCTCTGGCTGCAGACCAGCAGGCTGTCTTCCTGCAGGAAAGGGAGCGCTTTCAGCCCGGAGAAGTGCGCGGGATCGCGCCGGATCGCCACGTCAAACGGCGTATTGCGATCGACGGCGCCGATGCCGGTGGTGATATCAATCGCGACCCCCGGATGACGCTCATTGAATGCCGCCAGCTTCGGCATCAGCCAGTGCATGGTGAACGTCGGCAGGCTGTGCACCACCAGCCGCTGCTGGCCGGCGCTCGCTTTCAGCGCGCTCTCCGCAGCAAACAGTTCGCCGATGACCCGGGACGCAGTGCGGGAAAAGTTCTCACCGGCCTGCGTCAGCCGCACGGATTTGTGTCCGCGATAAAACAGCGTGATCCCCAGCTGTGCTTCGAGACTGCGAATATGGCGGCTGACCGCGCCGGTGGTGAGAAACAGCTCATCCGCAGCGGCGCTGAAGCTGCCGAGACGGGCGGCGGCTTCGAAAGCGGACAGGTGCGGCAGGGAGTGGATTTTTTTCATAGGTTGAGTCTAGCTCAACCAAATGGGGGAAGAAAGATCGTTTGTCAGCCTTTGATTTTGCTCACTATGATGAGGCATCTCCTTCTGATTGCTGAGTTTATGATGCGGATCTTTTGGCTATCGGTCATGCGTGTTAATGGCGTTATTCTCCCCCTGCGGTTGGCAGGGAGGCGGCGCTGAAATGCGGGCTTTTTATCTGCTTTGCGTGAGCCGGGCGGGTCTGTGTCTGGGCACCATGATGTTCGCCGGCGCGCTGCCGACCATCAGGAGCGAGTGGCAGCTCGACGCCGCTTCGGCCGGCACAGTGCAGACGGTGTTCAGCCTGACCAACGCCCTGGCGTTGCTGGTGGCCTCCTGGTGGTGTGATTCGTTGGGCGCCCGCCGGGTTTATCTGCTGTTCTCCTGGCTGGGCGCCGCTGCGTTGATGCTGTTCGCCGTATTTGCCCATTCTTATCTCAGCGCGTTGGTGTTGATGGCCTTCGTCGGTTTGACGCAGGGCGGGGCTTATACGCCGGCGCTGCTGTTGGCGATGGGGATGAACGGTCCGGCGCGGCGCGGTTATGCCATCGGCATGGTGCTGGCGGCCAGTTCGTTGGGGTATTTTCTGTCGGTTTTCATCGCCGGTTGGAGCGCCATGCGCTGGGGCGCCGGCGTGGCGTTTTCTCTGTGCGCCGCCGGTGCGTTACTGGGAGCGCTGGCGGGATCGTTGGCCCTGGTCGGTTATCGGGAACCGCAGCCGCGCACGCTGGAGAGGAGGACGAAACGTGAGAGCTATGCTATCACCTATGCGACCCTGCTGTTGCTGATCGGGTATATCGCCCACAGCTGGGAACTGCTCGGCAACTGGGCCTGGGCGCCCAGCCTGGTCAGCGAGGCGTTGAGCGGTTTCTCTCTGGATCCGCTCAGCGCCGGATTGATCGTCGCGGCGGTGATCCACCTGGCCGGCATGATCGCCACGCTGATTGTCGGCACCGTTTCCGACTATTTCAATCGCGCGTCGGTGCTGATGTTTATGGGCGCCGCCGGCGCGTTGGGTTCGCTGCTGATGGGAGGGTCGGCGAACTGGGGGCCGGGCTGGACGCTGCTGCTCGTCAGCATCGGCAGTTTCTTTATTCTCGGCGACTCCGGCGTGCTGTCGGCCGCGATGGCGGACAACGTACCGCCGCAACAGCTCGGCAGCGTGATGGGCTGGCGATCGTTGCTGGGGTTCGGCATCGGTTCGTTCGCCCCTTTCTCCTTTGGCGTGGTGATGGATACCACCCACAGTTGGGGCGCGTCTTATGCCGTATTGGCCTGCGGCGGCGGGGTAGCCTGTCTGGCGGCCTGCTTGCTTTGGCGACAACATTTGAAATGAGGTACGGACATCATTAAATGAATGGAACATCATCACGCATTGTTATCGTGGGCGCCGGGATTGTCGGGGCATCGATCGCCTATCATCTCGCGCGTCAGGGGCAGCGCGTTATCGTCGTTGAGCAGGCGCATCCCGCGGCGGGGGCCACAGGCAGCTCGTTCGGCTGGATCAGCGAAGGCGTGCCAGAGGGCGCTCCCGATGCGTTTCTGCGGCGCGAGATCGTGGCTGACTGGGTGCGGCTGACGCAGGAGATCCCGGAATTGTGGGTGAATTGGTCCGGCGCGCTCAGCTATGGTCAGGCGCCGGCGACGCAAAACCCCGACAATCGGCGTCTGTCCTCCGCCGAGGTGATGGCGCTGGAGCCGGCGCTCGGGCTGCCCGATAGCCAGGCCTATTTTGCGGCGCGCGATGGCGCGGTCGATCCGCAAGAAGTGACACAGCGGCTGCTCGAACGGGTAGGCGCGTTGGGCGGAGAGTTGCTTCTGGGACGTGCGGTCAGCGGATTTCTGCGCGAGGCCGGTGGTCAGATAACCGGCATCGTTACCGAGGAGGGCGCGATCGCCGCCGAACGGGTAGTGCTCGCCTGCGGTACGGGGATCTCGGCGCTGCTGGACGGCAGCGAATTCTTGTTGCCGATCGAGGCGTCGCCGGCAATTTTGTTGCGCTATCACGCGGCGGCGCAGGCGGTGAACACGCTGATTGCGGGCGACGACATCGAAGCGCGTCATGCGCAAAATGGCGATCTGCTCGCGGCGGAGGATTATCCTGCGGGCGGCGATGTCAAACGCGTGGAAGAGGACGCGCGATCGGCGATTCAAAACCGCCTGCACGGCTCGGCGCCATTGCAACTGCAGGCGTGTTCGGTGGGGCTGCGCCCCAGGCCGCGCGACGGTTATCCCATCCTCGGGCCGCTGGGCGCCACCTGTCTCTATGTGGCGGTGATGCATCCGGCCGTGATGTGCGCTCCGACGTTGGGTCGGCTGGTCAGCGACGAGCTGTTGCACGGCGTTAATCCCGCCATTCCTCACGGTTACCGCCCGGCGCGATTTATTGATGATGGGGGTGAAGGGGGGGATATCATCGCGATTGCCGGTCGGTTCGCGCTGGATACCGCGCAGCCGCCGCTCAGTCTTTATCCCTATGCGCCGGTTTATAAGATAGGGGAGCACGTCCTGAAGCGCACCCGTCCGACGTCGGGCGAAGCCCAGGCGCTGGCGGCGTATCTCACCGCGTTGCATCGTCAGGGCGTTGACGTCGTGGCGCCGACGGCCTGTCCGCAAGAGATAGCGGGCAGTATGTGGGTGGTTTATCCCTTTGTGGCGGGAGAAAAATATGCGGGCCGCGATGAGCAGATTATCGCGGCGGGCAGGCTGTTGGGAAGGATCCACGCGTTATCTTCGGCAGACAATAACGCCGGGCTGGCGGTTTATGACGAGTATGCACTGACTGAAGACGATATCTCGGCGGATCTGGACGAGATCGCCAGTCATGCGGCAAGCCAGGGGCTGACGCTCGACATCGAGGCGCTAAAAACGCGTATGCTGCAGATTGCCGGGCGGCAGACGGCGCTTAGCGCACGGGGTCTCCCTTGCGTGGAAACGCCCTATGACTTTAAAGCCGATAATCTGATTTATGTCGCGCAGGATAGGCCAGTGCTGATCGACCCCGACAACGCGCTGTTTTTGCCGCGCGTGTTCGATCTGGCGCTGGTCCTGCTGCTGTTCCACAACGCACTGGACTCGGCGCCCGACCGCGTGTTCACCGTACGGGAATGGCGGCTGTTTTTGACGGGGTACGGTGAGTCTGTCGCGTTGACGGCCGGCGAAGTGCAAAGCTGGCATCAGGCGGTAGAGCATCTGTTTCTCGACGAAGTCCTGTGGCTGATGGCGGACTTTGCCGATGGCTGGCGCGATCCTCGGCAAACGGCGCTGTTCTTCTCTCTGATCGGGCTGCTGGATAATCTTTCCGACTACGGATTAACACCGTAATGCGCTCAACGTTGCAGTGGTTTTTTGCGCCGTTGGCGAGGCTCTTATATATTTATTAGCATGCCTGAGGCAGGTTAGGCATGAAGCGGTGGCCGTACAGGCCGCTGCAAGCACGACAGTTAATCCGTTCGCCAAGAGGCTGCGAGACGGTGCTTTCGGTAGGGACAGCCGCCAAACGTTTTTACGGCGACCGAAGGCGGAGCAGCTACTCACAGGTCACGAGGACACTTACCATGCATAAGAGAACACTGGCGTCACTGCATTACGAAAACATGCCTTACGATGGGGTGCGCTTTCATATTTTGAAACGGGAGACGCCGGGCCATACGGCGTTGCTGAAGTTGGATGCGGGCAGCCGACAACCGGCGCGTTTTCATCCGGGATGGGTGAAACTGATGGTGCTGAGCGGTGAACTGAAGGTTGACGATCAGACGCTGCAACCTCATGAGATGTTAATCATTCCTGCCAATACCGCCTATACGGTAGAGGCCATAACGGAAGTGATTTGTCTGGCGATTTCCGAGCTGGACGGCGCCGAACTGGCCCGTTGACGTATTGACAAGAAGGGATAGCGGAGAGCCTAGGCGCTCTCCCTATCCCTTCAGCATTGAGCCGCCCCCCAGGCTAAGCTACCTGCTGACTAGGCATAAACCTCCTGATTCAATCCACCGCGCTTTCCCTTTCCATCACTTTCGGCCTCCGTCGCCCCCGCAACGTTGCCGCCATTGTGCAGCGCATGCACAATGTCATCGCCCCGTTACCACGCAGAACGATGAAATGTGGGTGTCATAGTGAGTTTATTCGCATAAGGCCCCTGGTGTGGCTTGCGAGAACGTCACTATATGGAGGATCATGCGGCCTCTCTATCAAATAAAAGACATTCGCGTTATCAAAAGGGACAAACGACCATGGGATTCGAAGTCGACAACGCCGAAACGAAACGCATCAACCTGAGCAGCCACGAGAATTCCTCGTTCGAGGTGACAGGGCTGGTGAAACACTATCCGGCAGGCTTTGTCGTTCCTTTCCACTCGCATAAACGTTGCCATTTGCTCTATTCGCAACAGGGAGTGATGGCGGTCGAGGCGGGCAGCGGGCGTTGGATCGTGCCGCCAACCACCGCAGTCTGGCTGCGGCCGGGCGTGGAGCATCAACTGGTCATGCAGAGCAATATCTGCGTTTACGGGATTTTTGTCGATGAATTCACCGCCGCGCGGTTGCCGTTGCGCGACGGCGTTTTGCAGGTGTCACCGCTGCTGCGGGAGCTGATCGCCCAACTGGCGACGCTGGCACCCGAGGGCGAGGAAACCAAACGCCACGCGCTGCTCAGAGCGCTGTTCCTCGAGGAACTGAGCCTGCAGCCACAGCTGGCGCTGCATCTCCCTTGGCCGATGGAAGCGAGAATGGCCGCCATTTGCCGGCAGTTGGTCATCACGCCGGCCGACGATCGCGGCATTGAGATCTGGGCGGATTCACTGTCGATCAGCGCGAAAACCTTCCAGCGTCACTTTACTCAACAAACCGGCATCACCTTTGGCCAGTGGAAACAGCGTCTGCGGCTGCTGTCGTCCATTCCGCTGCTGTTGGCCGGCCACTCCATCATACACGCCGCTTTCGAAAGCGGTTATGAGAGCCACAGCGCCTATTCGGTGGCGTTTAAAAAACTGTTTGGCGTTTCGCCTTCGCGCTTTACGCTATAGCCGTATTGCAGAGCGCGCTTCTCCTATAGATTGAAGCAACCTAATGACGTATAAAGCAAAGCAGTCAACCTCCGAGGCCGCTTCCCGTGATAAAAATTGTCGTGTACCTGATTATCGCCGTGACGATCGCCATTATTGCGGCAAGAGTCATCTTTCGTTTGCCGGATATTTCGCAGCGTCTGCCGCAGGCGGCCTTGCCGGCGGATCCTGCCGCGCTATTGCCGGCGCGGGCCGCCGAACAGATGGCGGCACACCCCGGCCTGAGCGGCGTGGTGCCGCTGGTCAGCGGCCACGATGCGTTCGCCAGCCGCCTGGCGTTGGCGCGGATGGCGGAAAGGTCGATCGATGCCCAGTACTATATCTGGCATAACGACACCTCCGGGCAGATCCTGCTGAAAACCCTGTATGACGCGGCCCAACGCGGCGTGCGTGTGCGGCTGCTGCTGGACGATAACGGCGTTGCCATGGATGAGACGCTGGCGGCGCTGAACGCGCAGAAAAACGTCGAGATCCGTCTGTTCAACCCGTCTACCGTACGTACGCCGAAGCTGGCCGGTTACGCCTTCGACTTTATGCGCATGAACCGGCGTATGCATAACAAGTCCTACATCGTCGACGGCGCCGTGGCGATCATCGGCGGCCGCAACATTGGCGATGAGTATTTCCAGGTCGGCGACGAGAACTATTTCCTCGATCTCGACGTGTTGAGCGTCGGCAGCGTGGTGGCGGAGACCGCCGATGTCTTCGATCGCTACTGGAACAGCGCCTCGGTATTCGGCGTTGAGCAAATTATCCGGGGCCAGGGCAACCTCTCGGCATTCCTGACGCAGGCTGCCGCAACCGAAACCAGCGAGCGCGCCCGTAAATTGGCGGTGCAGCTGGAAACCAGTGCGGTGCGCTTTCGTGATGGCGCCGTGCAGCCGGAATTCACCCAGGTAGAGCTGGTGGCCGACGATCCGGCGAAGGGATTGGGCAAAGCGTCGCGCGATCGCTTGATGGTGACGCAACTGGGCAAGATCATCGGCGGCGTCAGCCGGCAATTGGATCTGGTCTCCGCCTATTTCGTGCCGGGGCGGGAAGGGGCAACCTTCTTTGAATCGCTTGCCAAGCAGGGAAAATCCATCCGCGTACTGACCAACGCGATGAACACCACCGACGTGCTGGTGGTCCACGCCGGCTACGCCAAATACCGGCGTGAGCTGCTGCAGGCGGGCGTCGAGCTGTTCGAGCTGAAGCTGCGCGCCGGGCAACCGACGGGGCGCAAGGAACTCAAGCCGCTGGGGCTGTCCGGTGCGGCGCTGCATGCTAAAACCTTCGCCATCGATGACAAACGGGTGTTTATCGGCTCGTTCAATTTCGATCCGCGCTCGGCGCACCTGAACTGCGAAATGGGATTCTTGATCGATAGCCCGTCGCTGGCGGCCGACACCCGCCAACTGTTTGATGGCCCGCTCGAATACGCCGCCTATCGGCCGGTATTGACACCCGAAGGCAAAATGGTGTGGAAAGAAGCCTTCGAAGACGGCCACACCCAGGTGCACCAGCAAGAACCCGGCGCCGGCTGGGTAAAACGCATCGTTCTTACCGTGGCCGGCTGGCTGCCTATCGAGTGGATGCTGTAACGCCGGCGAAGGCCGTCGCCACCCGGTGTAACAGCCGTTGCAAGGGAACCTCGCCCGCGATGATTGCGATGAGGCGCGCATCCTCAAACAGGGCGAGGGAGGGCACGGACTTGATGCCGAACGCAGGGGCGACCGTCGGCGCCTGCGCGACGTCAATGCGGCCGAAGGCGATCTCGTTGGCGTGACGGTGCAACTGTTCGACGATCCCCTGCATATTCTGACAAGGGCGGCACCAGGAGGCGGAAAAGTAGAGGATGGCCCGCTGCCCCTCGGGTTTGTCTGCGTCATAGAGGAAACGGGTCACCTCATGGGGCTCTGCCAGGTTCGTGATCGTCATGGCAGGCTCCTGACGATCTCTATCCCCATCCAAATCATCGTGACGATTTGCGTGAAAAAGAAAGCGAAGCGCCAGGTGGCGACTTTCTCCGTCTGCTCGAAACCGATGTGAACCAGACTCTGCGCCATGCGCGCGCCGAGCAGGGCCAGAGACAAGATATTCAGCGTCGTGCTTTCCACCTGAAATACGGCTATCGCTACAACGAGGGCGGTATAAACCGGCAAATTTTCAATGCAGTTGCGATGCGCCGCAATGGCGCGCTGGTAGCCATCGCTGCCCTGCGGTTTGTTCGCTTGCCATTCGCTGACCGTGGCGCGGCCGGTTAAAATTCGGGACCAGCGATAAACACCGACGGTGCCGAATAGAATCAATAATGTCCAGCCGGCAAACGCCAGCAGTACCAGGGTTGGCATATTCATAACGCATTCTCACTTGTGTTGGGAAAGAGCCTGCGGCCTCAGGGAGAGCCGCTCGGCTTGAATATAAGGTTATATTAGAATTGTATAAATTAGCAATATCTAATTTAATAGATGCTAATGTAATGCTGTGCCGGCGCCTGAAAGCCGCTATAATGCGGCTGAATGATGACGGGGCCGTGATTGACCATGAATGCAAAAGCTAAGCAGGATCCCTTTTTGAATGAAGGGGCGATTGAAGCCGCCAGGCTGTTGAAAGCGATAGGCAACGAACACCGCTTGCTGGTGCTTTGCCTGCTATTGAAACACGATGAGATCGCCGTGGGGGAGTTACAACAGTTGGTGCCGCTCAGCCAATCGGCGCTGTCGCAGCACCTGGCGAAAATGCGCAATGAAGGTCTGGTAACGTACCGACGCGAAGCGCAAACCCTGTTTTACCGCATCGATGACCCAAACGTGGCGAAAGTGATCGCCACGCTCAGAGAGATTTACGCGCCGAAGTGAGGGGGCCGGCGATCGCCGCTTTGACGCCGGCGAAGTGCGTCGGGACTAGCGCACTTCTCGCGTTGCGGCCAACAAGGCTTGTAACGAAGGCGCTTCGACCAGATTCTCGATGCAGGCCATCAGTTTTCGCGCATTGAGGCGTAATCCCTCACTGGGTGATTGCGCACAGCAGTGAAGAAATTTCTCACGAATATCCTGCATGTCGGCCGGATTCTCCGGCCAGCCGCGGCCAAACTCGGCCTCGAGCCGCAGCGTATCACCCTGCTCCGGCGTGATGTGTAGTTCGAAGCGGTCAAACCTATCGAAGGCATGTTGTTCATGAACTTCGATACGCTGCGCCAGAGCAACGACCGTAGGTTCTGTCGCTGAAGCCGCGCTGAATTCACGTGCGCTGGCCTGGCCGCGCAGCAGCGCATTGGCGATGATGTAACGCGCGCTGAACTGCGCATCGATTTCGGCCGTTTTCTGCGGCTCGTATGGCGCGCCGCAGACCATGCGCATGGTCGGCGAGGCATGCAGAGTGATCTTCGCCCGTGCGGGATCGGACAACTGCCGATGCGGGCCGTCGTTCAACAGCGCTTCGGTCAGCGCCAGCAGAATGCTGCAGTGCGGGTAGAGTTTGAAACAGGTCGCTTCTTCACCCAGAAAGGCGGAGCCCAATTGGTGGGTCAGCAATCCCAGGTCGGGTTCGCCCGGGGCATAGAGATTGAAAAATCCGTTCTCGCCGCTCAGGACGCGTTTAGGGCCACTTATTCCAGCCTGCGCCATTAAAACCGCTTCCAGCGCATGGCGAGCCACCAATCCCTGGCTGATACGTACCGCCAGCGTCTTGTCCTGGTAGTGTTGGAAGGTGCCGATGCCAAAATCGAAAGCCAGGCCGATAGCGTCGGTAAAGGCGTGCAGGTCCAGGCGCAACAGGCGGGCGGCGATCGCTGCGCCGGAAAATAGGCCGAGGATGTTCGAGTCGAATCCGCGGTAGAAAAAGCCGTTCGCCTGCGCGGCGAGGTTGATGCGTTGAGCGAAGTCTTGCCCAACGGCCAACGCAGCCAAGGTGTCGAGGCCGGAAGCGCCCGACAGTTCCGCAGCCGCCAGGGCCACAGGAATATCCGAGGAGCTGGGGTGCCAGCCAGGAGAAAGCACGTCGCAATAATCGAGCGCGCGAGCGCGTACGGCGTTGACAAACGCCGCCTGAGGCGCGGCGAGCCGTTCTTCGCTGCCGATAATGCTGGCTTCGGCGTTGCCGCTCCAGCGTCTGGCCAGCGACAGCGCCGCGTCAACGCCGCTTTGATCGTAGCCGGCGGCGAGACAGCCAAGATTATCCATGAGCCGTTTACACTGGAATGCCAGGACGGCGGGGGGAATCATGCACGCATCTACCTGCGAAGCGAAAGCGATCAATTCTTCGATCGGGTCGACCGATAATTTTGTCATGTTCATTCCTCGTTCAGTCGTTCAGGTGACTTGTTCAGCACGGCGTTTCCGGCCTGAGGATGCAGACGGAAACGCGGATGTAGCATGATCAGCAGCCACACGGTCATCACGATGCTGAGTAATCCGGCACACAGCATGGCGATCCCGAAACCATCGGCGAAGGCGCTGTGCGTCAGCGCTTGCATGCGGCTCGCGCTCAATGCATCAACGGCCGTTTGCTGTTGTTCGATGACCGCCGTCCGGGCGATTGCGGCGGCCTGTTCCACGCCTTGCGTTTGCAAAGCCGCAGTCAAGGTAGTCACCGCTTTCATGCTCATCAGCGTGCCCAACAAGGCGATGCCCAGCGTCATGCCGGTTTGTCGCAGCGCGTTCATCGTTGCCGACGCCATCCCGGAACGTTGCGGCGCAACGGTGCGCATCACCAAGGCGCTTGTCGCCGGCATGGACAGCCCCATGCCGAAACCGAGCAGGGCCAAATAGAGCGCCACCAGAGCGTAAGGCGAATCGGCGTGCAGTTGCGTCAGCAACAGCAGGGCAACGCCCATCAGGCCATAACCGACGATCATCAGCGAGTTCACGCTCAGTTTGGCGGACAGGCGGCCAAAACCGGAAGCGGCCAGCGCCATGGCGAGAAATTCCGGCGCCATGCGCCAACCGGTGTCGGCGGGGCTCCAGCCCTGGGCTTGTTGCAGGAATAGCGAGACGAAGAAGACGCTGCTGTAAGCGGAAAAACCGAGTACAAAAGAGGCGAGGTTATAGCCGCTAAAATCGGCGTTGCGAAACAGGCTCAGCTGCAGCAAGGGGCGTTTGACCCGCGTTTCCACCCAGAGAAACAGCGCAAACAGCGCCAGGGCGGCGTACAACGGAAAACGCGATTGCACACTGTGCCAACCGAATTCTCCGGCGGCAATCAGCCCGTAGGTCAGCGCGCCAAGCCACAAGATGCTCAACCCTTGCCCCAGCGGGTCAAGCGCAGCGTGCTCAGGATGCGAGCTTTCTCGCAGCCCCCAACCGCCCAATATCAACGCGACGATCCCAACCGGAATGTTGATCCAGAAGATGCCTGGCCAACCGGTGGTATGCACCAGCAAGCCGCCCAAAACCGGGCCAATCACCAGCGAAAGGGCATTGACCGAAGACCAGATCCCGATCGCGCGGGTGCGCAACTGTTCCTCCGGAAAAGCATGAGTCAATAACGACAATGCCCCAGGGATAACGGCTGCGCCGGCGATCCCTTGTATCACCCGGCCCGTCAGCAGCATGCCGAGAGAGGAGGCGAATGCGCAAACGATCGAACCGACGGTAAACAATGCAACGCCGTACAGCCAAATACGCTTGCGGCCAAATCTGTCGCCCAGCGGACCGGAGGAAAGGATTAACGCGGAAAGGCAAAGGGCATAGGCGTCAACGACCCACTGCAGGCCCGACATGTCGGTTTGTAGCGATTCCAGCATCGTGGGCAGCGCCACATTGACAATGCTGATATCAAGCGACGCCATAAATGTACCCAGACAGATGGCGGCAACGAGCGAAATCCTGCGCATACCGGACATAGTGGGGCTCCTTATTGAGATGGGGGTGATAGTGAAAACTATTCTCATCCTATATTATGACTGACCGTCGGTCAATGGAGCGTAAATATTGATTTCACTGAGATAGGCCGGCTGGTCAATGGCAACAACATTGGTTACGATGGCCGCTGGACTCCTAGTGGATGTTGATATGAAGACAAAAGAGAAGATGAAAGAAACACAGCCTCGAACCAAACCGGCGGAAGTGCGCTTGGATGAATTGATGGATGCGGCGCAGAAGCTGTTTATCGAAAAAGGGTTTGAAGCGACCACCATCAGCGATATCGTCCGCGACGCCAACGTCGCCAAAGGGACCTTCTACCACTATTTTCCGTCCAAAAATGAAATGTTGTCCGCTTTACGTATACGTTTCACCAATCACTTTATCGAGAAAATTCAGCTGGCTATCGATGAATGCGCGCCGGATGACTGGTTGGCGCGTCTGAGAGCCTGGTGTGATGCCGGCGTGGCGACCTATTTTGAAGGCATGGAACTGCACGATGCGTTGTATCACGATCATCATTATCATACCCGAGGCAATCAGGATCGTGATGCCGTGCTGGAGCAGATCCTGACGATTTTAAACGATGGCGCAGCGGCGGGCGCCTGGCGTCTGGAGAATCCGCATCTGACCGCCATCTTGATGTATCACGGCATGCATGGTGCCGTGGATGACGTCATGGTCAACCCCGACGCCGACCGCCAAGGGCTGGGGCCTGCGCTGGCGCAGGAATTCATGCGTTTGCTGGGATGTCGCTGATCGTTTACGGCGCCGCCTTGAGCGACACCCAGTAACCGGGCTGATACGGAATGGGAAGAAATCGGGCGAAGAGTTCAGCAAAAGTCGCTTCGGGATCAACGCCGGCGAACAGCGACGGATGGAACCA
Organism: Serratia ureilytica; assembly: GCF_017309605.1. NCBI lineage: Bacteria > Pseudomonadati > Pseudomonadota > Gammaproteobacteria > Enterobacterales > Yersiniaceae > Serratia > Serratia ureilytica. The sequence goes on along the minus strand of NZ_CP071320.1, from coordinate 2,544,800 downwards.
AGTGGCCAGACGTTCGATCGCGACGAAATTAAAAGGGTGATCGTAAAACGGGTGCCAGATGGCGTACGCCTGTCCGTTCTTTGCCGCGGCCAGGGTGCGATAAGCCGGGCGTCGCATCAATTTTTCCAGCCGCGTTTTTGCCAGCGTCAAATCTGCGCCTGGCCCAAGGTTGATCCAGTCACCGTGGGGCGAGTAATGACTCCAGTTGCTGCCGGTCACGACGATTTTATCGGGCCGGGAAGCGATCACCGTTTCCTGACTCAATGCGCCGTAAACGCCGTGAATATGCGTCTGAGCCAAATTGAATCCTCCTGCGCTATCCACCATCTCGCCGTAGTTGCCATTGCCCCAAGACAGGCAGCAATCCTCGTATAATCCGGCGGCGCGCTCCATCATTATGCGTGGGCGCGGCGGAGCCCGTTTCATCAGCGTGTCGCGGATCGTATCGAGATGACGCTGGCGGAAGCGAATCAGGCTATGTGCACTTTGCGGATTATCAAACAGCTGCCCCATGATGGCGATGCTTCTGGCGCTGTTGTTCATCAGGCCGATGCTCATATCGACAAACACCACGGGGATGTTCGCCGCCGTAAGCTTAGCCATCAGGCCGCTCGTTTCCAGCACAGAACGCGTATTCGCGTTGAGCAATATGGCTTCGGGCCGCAAAGCGATCAACCTTTCCAGATCGAATTGCATTTGCTGCACGCCGGCGAAGGCCGGCAGCTTGGCCAGTTCGGGAAAATAGCGCAGATACAGCCGGTAGCTGTCCAGGTCGGCGGTGCGGAAATTGTCTCGCCAACCCACCAGTTTTTCCATCGGCGCGCGTGGGTTGAGCGCCGCAACGGTATAAAACAGGTTGCCTTCCGCCAGGAAAATACGCCGCAGAGGATAGCGTAAAGTCACCGTACGCCCGACGATATCGGTCACGATCTGTGTATCAGCCTGGGCGCGCAGAGAGCGTGAAGGCGAAGAAAGTGCCAGCAAAGCGGCCACCTGAAGAAAACGTCGTCTGTGCATCAGAAATACCAGCTTATCGAACCGATGATGCGGCGTTCGATGCCGATGCTGCAGTAAGGCGCACTGGTGCAACTGGCGATGTAAGATTTGTTGGTCAGGTTGTTGACCGTCAATCCCAGCTCCAGATTATACAGACGAGGATCCCAGGCACCCGGCGTATAGCGAACGGTCATATCGCCGAGCCAAACGGCGGGCACTTTGAAGGTGTTGGCGCCATCTCCCCAACTGGCCCCCAGGTAGCGGGTACCGCCACCGATCAGCAGCCCCTGCAGCGGCCCTTTAGTAAAGCGATAGTCCAGCCACATCGAGCCGGTCTGCGCCGGAACCCCCACCGGATGTTTCCCCTGCGTGCTATCGTTAGCCTCAGTCACGACGTTGTTGACCCAGGCATAGGACAGCATCAGATTAAGGTTATCGGTCACCGCCGCCCGTGATTCCAGCTCCACGCCGCGAGAACGCACTTCACCCGTTTGGGTGTAATAACTGGGATTAAGGGGATCGATGGTGTTCACATCGCGCTGCGTCAGTTGGTAGACCGCCAGGCTGGTCATCGTTGCGCTGCCGGGTGGCTGCAGTTTCATCCCCATCTCATACTGAGTGGAATGGGTTGGCTTGAACGGCGTGCCTTGAGCGTTTGTGCCGGTCAACGGATCGAAGGCGGTAGAGACGCTGGCCCACGGCGCCAGGCCATTGTCGAACGGGTAGCTCAACCCGGCGCGATAGCTCCAGGCTGCGTCATTGGTTTGCGTTTGAGTATGGGCCAGATTGTCACTGGTACGCATGCGTGACCAGTCATGACGGCCGCCCAACAACAAATGCCATCCGCGCCAGCTGGCTTCGTCCTGTCCGTATAAGCCCGTGCGCTGGAAGCGTTGCGTTGTCGACGTGCGTGAAACCGGGATAGGTTCGAATGAAGGGCGGTACTGTTCGGACCAGGGATCAAACGTCACGGTTTGCGATCCCCACCAGTCTTTATCCAATTTACCGGCCTGAAAGTCGATCCCGGCCAATCCCTGATGGACGATGGCGCCGGTAACGAGTGTCGTCTCGGCCTGGTTATCCATCACGATGCTGTCCGCCTGACTCGGTGCGTCCTGATAAACCGCCGTCAAAAGTCCCTCGTCCGGCGTGATGGCGCGCGTAAAATCGCGCCGCACCGTCGAGTCTACGTGGGAATAGCGCAGGTTTTGCTTTAGGCGCCAGCGATCGTTCAATTCGAATTCAAGCAGCGAGGTCATATCGTATTGCGTACGGCTCGAGTGCTCGTGCGCGGGATCGCTGTAATTTCTATCGGTATCTATCTTGCCGTGCGGATTGGGCAACAGCCCCAAAACCTGGGCGGGAAGGGTGTTGTAATAGCCTGATTGGGGTTCGCGAAGATAGTGAGCCAACACGGTCCAGCGCGTGCGATCATTGGGTTGCCAGGTGATTGCGGGCGCCAGAAAGAGGCGCTTTTGCCTGGTGTCTTCGATCTGCGAACCGCGCGTGGCCGCCAGGCCATCGAAGCGGTACACCCACCGTTCGTCATCGGTCAGCGCGCCGGTGGAATCGAGGCTGAGGGCGTGCGAGCGGTCATTGCCGACATCCCATTTAAGCTGATTCGACTCGGCGGTGGAAGGGCGTCGGGAAATCATATTAATTACGCCGCCGGCGCCCCCCTGGCCGTATAACGAGGATGAAGGGCCATGCAAGACTTCAACGCTTTGCACTCCCCAGGTTTCAATTTGCGGTCCCCAAATGCCGGTATTGCCGATGACGCGCAATCCATCCAGGTAGTAGTCGGCCTCAAAACCGCGCATTTTGGCGAAGTCCACGCCGCTGGAAAAGGCGCCGAAACGTTCCACGGCAACGCCGGCGCTGTAGCGCAACGCCTGGCTAACCGTGTCGGCCGACTGCACGTCCATTTGCTGGCGATTGACCACCGAGACAAATTGCGGCACGTCGACCAACGGTGACCGGGTTTTGGTCGCCACCGTCGCTTGCTGTGCGGCATAACCCTGTGGGGCATTGTCTGAGGAGGAACCCTCTGCGACCACCCAGATCGACTCTTCATCGGCCGCCAGGGTCAGGCAGGGCATCATGCCCAGCAATAACGGGCAAAGATAAGCCTTCCGCAGGCGAAATTCGTTGAATTTATTCAAAAAAAATCCCTCTTTAAGTAAGAGTCTCGCTGCGAGGGCGGGAGTCTGGTCATCTCAGGCAAGCGTTAAAATACTCATTGACCGACTGACGGTCAATATGAATAATTATCAATACCATTTAACGATTGGATAACATTATGAAGACTCTGGATGATTTGTTGGCGCTGTTGGCTGAGGTGGGGGTACCTGAAGATGTGCTGCAAGAGGCGGATGGCAGCTGGCAGTTGCGTCAAGATTTAGCACTCAGTTCGGCGGAAACGGTGGCATTGCAAGCCCTGCTGAAAGCCCGCTGTGTTAACGCGCCATCGCTGTGGGGAGGGCGAGACTATTCATTAGAACAGCTTATTTCTGAAATGTCATAAGCAAGTATAAAAAAAGTATTATTTATAATGTGTTGTTTATAAAGGAGATTAAAACGACATGATAGGGGTGAAACATAAGATCTACAAATAATTAACGCCAAGGTAATTGACTGACGGTCGGTCATGGTGTTTGATGTCGGCCAGAAAATGAAGTGTTTTTGAGTCCGTTTTGCTTTTCATTCTGAGCCAATACAGAAGTGATGGCGCCGCCTGACCGAGGTGCCGAAAGCTGTTTGTTTAACGAATTGTGATTGAGAAAGATAACAGTCAAACAGTGAGTTAACTCATTATGGAGTCGCTATGGTTAGTGTTGAGGATTCGATCAACCAACGTTTATTGCTGGCCCTTCAACAACATGGACAGCGCTCGGCGCTTTTTGAACACGGGGAGGTTTACACTTACGACTGGCTGAACGGTGCGGTGGCTTCAGCCGCTTTGAAGCTGTGTCAATTGGGCGTGGTGAAGGGCGATCGGATCGCCTATCAATTGCGCAACACCCGTGAAGCGGTTGTCATCATGCTCTCTTCGTTGATGCTCGGTGCGATCCCGGTGCCGATATTACCCTCTTATCGAGAAAAAGAGCTGAGGCACATTCTGCATCTGACGGCGCCAAAAGTATTTGCCCTGCAGCGAGGTTCCCGTCGCTATCACCCACTTGCCGCTTTGCAGACGCTGTTGGCCGAAGGTCTCAATATCGATGTGATATTGGTCGAAGACTACGATGACGCCGGGCACGACACTCGTTACCTAAACCTGCAACATTTCTGTTCGCCTTTGACGCCCGCGCCGCCACTTCACGCCGCCACCATGACGCCCTCGGATACCGCCGTCATGTTGCTTTCGAGCGGCACCACCGGTTTACCTAAAGCGATTGCCCGTAAAAATGGCGGCTACAGCTATATGATCGAGTGCGGCTGTGACGTGTTTGCTTTAGACAGCCATTCGGTCTATTTCGCCGCGATGCCGGTTTCGCATGGGTTTGTCATCAATTGCCCCGGCATACTCGGTACGCTTTCTCGCGGCGGCGCCGTTGCGCTCGCCGACGCCCCGTCGGCGGAAACGGCGTTGGACGTGATCGAGCAATGCGGCGTGACGCACACCACGCTGGTGCCTGCGTTGCTGTCTCAATGGAGCGAACTGCAGCGGCAAACGCCGCGCGACCTGACGTCTTTGTGGCATGTTCAGGTGGGTGGCGCCAGGGTGACGCCTGAGCTAGCGGCCTCCGCCTCCCGCAACCTCGGCATTACCCTGCAGCAGTGCTATGGCATGAGCGAAGGGCTGCTGTGTTTTAACTCGATTGACGATGATGACACTCTGCGATTCAGCTCTCAGGGCCGGCCGTTGAGCCCGCATGATGAAGTACTGATCGTCGACGAAAACGGCCGTCCTTTGCCCGTGGGCAAATCAGGCGAACTGATCACCCGCGGCCCTTATACGCTCACCGAGTATTACCAAAATCCCCAGGCTAATCGTAGCGCGTTTACGGCGGACGGCTTCTACCGTACCGGCGACCTGGCGCACGTCGATGCCGCGGGCAACATTTTCATCGACGGCCGCGTAAACGACTCGATCAACCGCGGGGGAGAGAAATTCAGTCCCAATGAGATAGAGGAGTTGGCTGAACAGCATCCTGCCGTGGTGCGAGCCGCCTGCGTTGGTATGCCGGACGATCTCTACGGTGAGGTGCCTTGTCTGTTTGTCACCAGCACAGATACCACTCTGACTCTCAGCGCATTGCGCCGCTTCTTTGAGAAAGAAGGGCTGGCGGCGTTCAAGGCGCCGGAGCGGCTGATTGTCATCGATACCATTCCGATGAAAGGGATCGGCAAGATAGATCGCGTGACGTTGCGCGACATGCTGCGCCAGGAACAGACGGTCAAAAATACGGCGGGGTTGAACTCATGACGCCATTGCGCACGTCTCTCGGTTGCGTGGTGAGGCTCAGCCGCCCATGCAGTTCACCGGTCAGCAAACAATTGGTCGTATTTCCACATGCCGGCGGCGGCGTTGCGTTCTACCAGCACTGGCGTGATCTGCTGCCGGACGAGGTGGATCTGTTCATCGTGCAGTACCCCGGGCGAGAAGACGCGCAAGACGCGCCGGCTTGGGAAACGGCGCAGCGAGCCATTACGCGCTGCGTTGATGCGCTGCATTCTTCGCTGGGCATCGCGCCGGTGGTGATTTTCGGTCATAGCATGGGCGCGCTGTTTGCCCTGCAGGTTGCCGCGGCGTTACAAGCGTCGCGTTTTAACATCGACGCCGTGTTGTCGGCCCAGCGCGCCCCCTCTGAACTGAAAATACTTCAACAGGAAAGCCTGCGGCAAGAGGTGTTGGGCGACATCCTGACATTCAGTGAAAGCAGCGGCGCACTGTCGCTGGATGAGATCACTCGCCCGCTTGTCACCCGCTTGATACAGCAAGATCTACAGCTGTTGGGCGCGCTCAGCGCAGAACCTTTGCCCGACATGCAGCCACGCATTTTGGGCGGCGATAACGATCCGTTGGTTAGCCGCGCCGCGCTGTCGCTGTGGGAAAAAGAACTCCCCGGCAGCCGGGTGCAATTCCTCGCGGGCGATCACTTTTATTTCGCGCAGGACACCGCTGCGTTTCTCCGCCAGCTGCTCCGGTAACGCTGGCTTATTTGTCAACGTATGGCTTTAAAGGAACCTCTGATGAATTTTGAGCTGTTTAACCCACAGGATTGCGCACCGGATACGGAGAAAGCCTTCGCTCTGTTCCCCCAGTTGAAAAAATTCTATGCGACGTTAGGCAATACCCCGCTGGTTGAAGTGCCGTCGCCAAAGGGAAAGGCGTCGATTTACGCCAAGTTTGAGTTTGAGAATCCGTTTGGCTCGGTGAAAGACCGCACCGCGTTCGGTCTGTTTTGCGATGCCATCAATCAACACGACTTCGCCGCCGGTGAATTGAAGTTGCTCGATTCCTCGGGGGGCAATATGGCGAAAGCCCTGGCCAAACTCGGCAATATGTGCGGGATAGCGGTGCAAGTGGTGATCCCGGATTCGTCTCCGCAACCGCTTATCGACACGTTAAAAGCCGATAAAGCCATCGTTACTCTGGTCGATCGCAATCAGTTCCTGCTCGGCGTCATTGCACGCAGCCAGCAGATTGCGCATGAAGATGGCAGTTGGACGCTGCTTTCTCAGCATCTTAACCTGGTCAACACCGCCGTACATCAGCATGCGACGGGCGCAGAGATTCGCCGGCAGCTGGAGGGTGAGCGCATCGACGGTTGGGTATCGGCGGTAGGGACCGGCGGGACCTTGTCGGGGGTGGCCGCCGCGTTGCGGCAGGATAACCCACAGCTGATCGTGTGGGGCAGCACGCCGCGCGAACTGCCTTACGGTACGCTGTCTGCGCCGAACGGTGAACCTAAATTTGCCGGAGCCGGCGGGTTGGGCTTCGGTTTCCGTCAGCCTTTCATCAGTAAGTTGATGCCGCAGGAACCGCCTTTCAATCCGGTTTCCTATCGGGAAGCGCTCAGCGCGATGCACGAATTCCATCAGTTGACCGGCGTTAAAATCGGCGCATCTTCCGCCGCCAACTGGAAAACGGCCTGTAAGCTGGCAGAAACGCTGAGTGCGGATCAACGGGTTGTCACACTCTTTGCCGACGCCGGTTCCGATATCGATCGAGAAAAAGGGCGCGAGTGGTTCAAACAATCTGAAGCCTTGACCGTTTAATAACGTCTAAAAGGAATATTTCATGGAAATTATACAGGGCAATAATAATGTATTGTCTGAGCTGATCGCGCTTGGCGATTATGTTCGCCAGTTAATAAGTTCAGGTAAAGAGGCCAACGATATTGAGCATATTTTGGCGACGAAAGACGGCTATAACAATGCCACCGTGCTTTCCGTTATCGAAATGGCAAATATTACCTTTAAAGCAAAAGCGGATAATGTCCCTAACGTTGGCGATGCCAATTCACATATCGATCGGTTGGTGGATAAGCAGGGGCATGATATCGGCACGATGAAGGGCCAGGGGTGGAAAATCGCCTCACTGCCGGACGACAGCGTGGTTTCCTGGTACCACGAGACGGCCGAGACGCCGCTGGGGCGAATCGAAACCGCCGGCATTTGGAATTCCAGTGCGATTTGGGCGGGGCAATGGCAATCGTTGTTCGCCGCCGGCGTTAGCGGGGATGTCATGGGGAAGATCGGCGTTCGTCAGCTCTATCAGGATATTCCGCGAGAAAAATATCTGACGCTGATCGTCCTGTTGCCGCTGGATCAGATTAAAAGCTTAATTAAAAAATAATTTTATCAAACACACACAATATCCATTACGAGGGATAGGTATGCACACGTCGGTACACTGGGATGTCATTATTATCGGCGCTGGCCCCATCGGGCTGGCCGCCGCATGGAATTATGCGCGAGAGCATCGCGACCATAAGGTTTTGGTCCTGGAACAACATGCGTTATTTACGCAACTGGCCGGCACCAGCGGGGAGGAGCGCCATTGGCGTTTGCAATATTCGGAGCTGGAAATATTCCGCCTTACCCTGGAGGCCGACAAATTGTGGCGGCAGCTGGAACAACAGGCGGACAGAAAACTGATCCACCGCATTGGCAGCCTATGGTTCGGCGATGCGGATGTCTGGACCAATGAGGGGCAAATCCGCCAAACCATGCTTTCAATGGATGAAATGAGGTTGCCTTATGAACGTCTGACGATGCGTGAAATCGAACGGCGCTATGGTTTCACCGGCTTGGACAGCAACTATGAAGGTTTCTTGCAGCAAGACGGCGGCGTGATCGACGTTAAAGGCACCCTGGCGTCGCTTTACTCGCTGGCCAGCGAAGCCGGCGTGGAGTTCCAGTTCCAGCAATGTGTGAAGGCCGTGGAGCCCGATGCTCGGGGCGCAACGGTGCTGACGACGCAAAACCGTTATCGCGCCCGTAAAGTCCTGGTTGCCAGTGGGCCGGGCAGCAAGAAACTGCTGCGCCAGTTGGATATTGAACTTGCGCTTTCTACCTATGAGATGGCCTGCATCAGCATGCTGCGCAGCCAGCGCCTGGGAGCCAACGATCCCTTCTGGTTTGCTTTCCAACCGCCGGTGGAGAGCGACAGCAACCTGTTTTATGGCTTCCCGCCCAACCCTTGGTCCGTCAATGGGTTTGATCGGCTGGGGACCGATTTCGAAGTGGATCCGATCACCGAAGCCAATGCGCCTGGCTATAGGGCAAACCCGCAGCACGTGGAGCGCGCGTTGGAGTTTGCCCGCCGGCATATGCCGTTCCTCGAACCGGATAAACAGCATTCCGCTGCAAGCTGTCTGGCCGTGTTGCCCACCGATCCGGCGCGCCAATTCTATCTCGACAGCGCCAAGGGCCGCTGCCACGGCGGCGAACATCTGGTGGTCTCGGCAGGGGGATGGGCGTTCAAATTTACGCCTCTGATGGGGCAAATTTGCGCCGATCTGCTGGCGGAACGAGAGCCCCGTTGGGACATCAGCGCATTGCGTTTCTGAGCGGAGAACCTTCATGCAGCAGGTGAACAGCAATGAACGGGATATCGCCCTGGTTGGCATGGCCTGCCGTTTCCCGGGTGCCGAGGACATCGAAAGCTGGTGGCATAATTTGATCAACGGTGTCGAATCCCTGGTTCGCGTCGATAACGATCGGGATGATGCCGTCGACAAGGGATATATTCCCGTCGCCGCGCCTGTGGCCGGCGACATATCTCGCTTTGATGCAGGATTCTTCGGTATTAGCGCGCGCGATGCGCTGCTGATGGATCCCCAGCAGCGGCTCTTTTTGGAATGCGCCTGGCACGCGCTGGAAAGCGCCGGTGTGACACCGGGGGAACTTGAGGATACCGGGCTGTTCGCCGGCTGTAGCAGCTCTGACTATTTACGTCAGGCGCAAGGATCCGAGCTACTCGATAAACTCAATCCTTCGCCGTTCGAGCGGCAAATAATGAGCGATAAAGATTACCTCACCAGCAGGGTGGCCTGGCATCTGGGCATCGGGGGGCCGGTGTGCAACGTGCAAGCCGCCTGCGCCACTTCGCTGGTGGCGGTATACGAAGCGGTCCACGCCTTGCGCAGCGGCCGTTGCAACCTGGCGTTAGCAGGCGCTTGTACCCTAAGGATCCCGCAAAACGACGGCTATTTTGCGCAGCAAGGCATGGTGTTTTCCACCGATGGGCACTGCCGGCCATTTTCCGCAGATGCCAGCGGTACGGTATTCGGCAGCGGCGTCGGTGTGGTGGTGTTGAAGCGCCTGAGTGATGCGCTGGCGGCCGGCGATAACGTCGTCGCGGTGATCAAAGGCGTGGCGATGAATAATGACGGCGCGCGCAAAGTCAGTTTTACCACCACCAGTTTGCATGGCCAGCAACGCCTGCTGCGCCAGGCGATGGACGATGCCCGGTTGACGCCTGAGGATTTTCGCGCCATCGAAGCCCACGGTACGGGCACTCTGGCCGGCGATCCCATCGAATTCGAGGCGCTGAACGGCGTTTTCCGAGAGCATACGACACGACGGGGGTTCTGCGCCATCGGCGCAGTCAAGGCTAACGTCGGGCACCTGGAAACCTGCGCCGGCATGGCGGGATTGATTAAGGCCGCCCTGCAAATTCAGCATGGCTGGCTCACGCCGCAGATCAACGTTGGCTCACCGAATCCGGAAATGGCATTGGCGGAGAGTCCGTTTGAGTTTATCTGTTCCGCTCAACGGTGGGATCGCGAGGATCCGCGCCAGGCCATCGGCGTCAGCGCATTCGGTATTGGCGGTACGAATGCGCATGTCGTACTGGCGAGGCCGCCTGTCATGCCGCCGGCGCGAACAGCGGCCTCATTGTCCTCCACCGTCGTACCGATCAGCGCACAGTCAGAACAGGCCTGGCATCGGCTGGTAAAACGCTATCTGCAGCGACCGCACGGCGAAAACGACGAACGCTTGGCCTGGAGCGCGCAAAGCGGAAGAAAGTCGCTGCGCTATCGCGGCACCTTGCAGATAGACGATCGGGGCGCGTTGAGCGTGAAAGAAAACATGATGGATACGGGGAAAGGGCGCTTGTCGGTAGTTTTCCAATTCCCTGGCCAGGGAAGCCAGTTTATCGGTATGGCCAGCGATTTGATGGCGCAGGATGCGACCTTCAGAAAACTGATGAACGACAAACTGCAGATAGTGCAAACGCAAGCCGCACTGGATCTCTCGGCGTTATTTACCGGAGAGGCCGCACCCGAGTCGATTAACGATACCGCGTTGACGCAGCCCGCGCTGATCGCCGTCGAAATCTCCATGGCCGAACTGCTGATGCATTACGGCGTCGAGCCGGATTGGGTCATTGGGCACAGCCTCGGCGAAATTGCGGCGGCCTGGGCCGCTGGGGTGTTCTCGGTGCAAGAGGCGCTGGTTTTCGCCGCTCATCGTGGGCGTCTGATGGCCGGGTTGCCGTCCGGGATGATGTTGGCGGTAGAGCTGAGCGTTCAACAGGTTCAGCCCTGGTTGAGTCATCAGCTATCGCTGGCGGCAGAAAACAGTGATGACGGCTGCGTGCTGTCCGGCACCGCTGAAGCCATTCGCGCTTGCGAACGCCAGATGCGAGACCGAGGCGTGCGATGCAAAGCCTTGAATGTTTCACATGCGTTTCATTCGACCCTGATGGATCCCATTCTTGACGAGCTGGCCGATATTGCGCCGCCGCCGGGTGAATCGGCGACGGGGGTACGTTACGTCTCCGCCTTGCTGGCGACCGAAGTCGAATGTTCGGCGCTTGACGGCCGCTATTGGGCGCGTCATGCCCGTGAACCGGTCAATTACCACCGCGCCTTGCAGCAGCTACCGCAGCGCGGCAAGACGTTGTTTATCGAAGTTGGGCCGGGTTCGACGCTCACGGCGTTGGTTGCACAGCTGAAATCCGCCGGTTCTGTGACCGCGGTGCGAACCTTGCCGCGTCGCGACGAAGCGCAGAATGAAGGTGCCGTATGGATCCAGGCGCTGCAAAAAATCTGGCGCGCCAGCGTCAACGTTAACTGGCGCCGCCTGTGGCAACTGCCGCCTTCGCGCATCGCATTGCCGATGTATCCCTTCGATCCGGCGCACTGGTGGTTGGGCGAACGGGACAGGCAGGGGCCGCAAGCCGAGCGAACGCCGGCGGCAACAAGCCAGTCAGATCCCCAGATGGCGCGTATCTGGCGCGTTTGGGGGGATGTGACCGGCGTGAACCCCGATTCTAACCACTGTGACTTTTTTGACGCCGGCGGGCAGTCGCTGATGGCGCTGCGCCTGCTGGCGATGTTGGAGCAAGAGTTTGGCAAGGCAATAGGGATGGCCGATTTTCTTAAGCGGCCTACGCCGTGGGGCATTAAACAACAGTTGGACCAGGCTGGAGCATTCGAGCAAGATTCTCATTAAAACAGGATGGCAAATTATGTCAGTTAACAATGAATTGCTGAATACACATAACCAATACCAGATAGAAACGGTCGTAATCGATGACGAAACGTCATTCACCCTGGCTTACTCGTCGCAGATCAAGCTGCTACCGGCCAATGGCGGTATCCGTTGGCGAAACTATGCGTCCCGGCAGCAGCAGGAAGAGGAGGCGATCATGCTGGCGCAGCGCATGTCGCTGAAGCACGGGCTGTACAATACCGGCTTCAGCGGCGGCAAAATCGTGGTGAACAGCAAACGTTCTCCCCAAGAGCAACCGGCAGTGCTTGAAGCGATAGGCGCTCTGCTCAATCGCTATGGCGGCACCATGTTTACGGGATGCGATATCAATACCGGCAATCGAGAGATGGACTATCTGCGGCAGTTTACGCCGTGGATCCTGAATGCCATGGACAGCCCACAAGTCGATACATCGGTGGCAACCGGCTACGGCGTCTGGAGTTCGATGAAAAAAGTGTTGACGCTGAGGCTCAATCATTTGCCTCGCGCGCGCATTGCCATTCACGGTATGGGCAAGGTCGGCACTGAAGTGGCGAAACAAAGCCTGCTGTTTGGTTGTGAGGTGACGGCCTATGACATCAACCCCGCAGCGCAATTTCCTGCGGGGGTGCGCCGCGTGAGCGAAGAGGAACTTTGGGCGCAACCCAGCGAGGTGCTGTGCATCGCGTCGATGTCCAACGTATTGAATGCACAGAATATTGAACAGCTGAATACCCGCTGGGTGGTGAGCAGCGCCAACTCACCGTTTAATACGCCACAGGCTGAACAGCGGCTGTTGGCGCGCGGTATTCACTATCTGCCGGACTACGTCAGCAACGCCGGCGCAGTGATCTGCGACAGCATCGAAATGGCGTTTACCGACCGTTATAACCAAATGAACCAGGAGCAGGTCAACGCCTATGTTCACTCCGTGATTGGCGCCAAGACGGAGGAGTTGCTGCAGCGCGCTCAACTGCTCAATTGCGATATTGGACAATTGTTGCAACCGATCAAATCCGCCGCCATGGTGGCGTAAGAAATGGGCCGGGGAGCCTGCGCTTTCCCGGCCTCGGCATTTTTAACGGGCACATAACTCCATGATTATTGTAAAAGACGCTTTGCGTTGCAAAGTAGAGGCCGAATCGCAAGGGCGTCGCACCGTGCTTTACACCGCAAGTGGGCAGCCCAGCTATATGCATGTGATACCTCGTTTTACGCTGCAAGAGGTCACATCAGGGTTAGGCGAGGCGGTTCATCCGGCGTTTATCGTCAACGGTCAGCGAAAAGAGGCTTTCTTCTACGGCTGTTACCCCGGCACGCTGATCCATGGCGAACTGGTCAGCCAACCTGAGACGGCCCCGGCCAGCTGGCATGACCTGGCCGCATTTCGACAGGCGGCGGCTCGCAATGGACGCGGCTGGCACATTGGCACCAACGCCGAATGGGCCGCGTTGATGTTCTGGTGCCGTCATCATGGCTGGCCGGAGTTAGGCAATACCGAGAGTGGGCGATCGCATCGCGATCGACGCCAGTATGGCAAGCGATGTGACGGCGGTGTCGTGGGCGATGAGCAGGGCGATCCGACAACGTTTACCGCATCCGGTCCGGCTGCCTGGTATCATGACGGTACGCCGCACGGTATTGGCGATCTCTGCGGCAACCTTTGGGAATGGCAACACGGGCTGAAATTGGTCGCGGGGGAAATCCTGCTTTTACCGGACAATGACGCCGCGATGCCGATGACCGATAATGAAGACGAACGCTGGCGCGCGGTCGAGCTGGCAACAGGCGAGTGGCTACCTCCCGGCAGCCCGGGAACCGCAAAATTCGATGCTTCATCGCCGAGTCTTACCGGCAATGCCGGCACGCCGCGCATTTCGGACCGTATCCGGCATTTCAACGGCGATCCGCATGACAATGGGTATCCGCCAGGTTTGATGGATGATGAGTTCGGGCGTATTGGTGCGGCAAGTGGAGAGTCGGTGCCGGATATATTGAAAATCCTCGGCGTTGTACCGCATCACCGGTGTGCGGACGGCGATCAGGTTTATCTGCGCAACTACGGCGAACGCATGCTGATGCGAGGCGGCGCCTGGTATTCCGGTGCGGGTGCCGGGCTGAGAACGCTGTGCCTGAGCCATGGCGCTGGGCATGCCAGTGCGACGGTGGGCGCCCGGCCGGTATGGTGTTTGTAAGCGGTTGGCAATTCACTGGGTGGCGCAGCGGCCGTGGCCGCTGCGCAGGATATTTATTGGCTGAGGGTTTGCTGCAGCGCCTGAACGGAAGAGGCGATGCCGGCATCGACCGACATGGTCAAGTCTTCCATTTCCAGTGACACCCAGTCGTTGTAACCCATCATGCGCACCACCGAGAAGAATTCCTTCCACCACTGCAGATCCCGGCCGCAGCCGACGGCGACATAATTCCAGGCCCGGTCAGCTACCTCGTCTATCGGTTTGGTCTCCAGCAGCCCGTTAACCTCGACGACGCCGCGCTCAAGGCGTACGTCTTTGCCGTGCACATGGTGAATGGCGGGCCCAAGGGCGCGGGCCACCGCGATGGGATCTGCGCCCATCCAGATCAAGTGGCTGGGATCGAGGTTCAGACCCACCATCGGGCCAACGGCCTCTCGCAGCCGGAACAGCGTTTCCGGGTTCCACACCAGCATGGCGCTGAAGTTTTCCAGCGCAAAGCGCTCGACGCCGCACGCTTTGGCTCGGGCGACCAGCGCCTGCCAATAGGGGATCGCCACCTCATTCCATTGATAGTCCAGACAGTTTTTCACCGTAGGGGGCCAGCTGACGGTATAGGTGATCCAGTTGGGGATGGTGTCATGCGGGCTGGCCGGGGGCAGGCCGCTCATCATGACGATCTTCTTCACCCCCAGCAGGCCGGCCAGCTCCAGCGTATTGTCGGTTTGGCGCAGATGGCGCTGCCCCAGCTCGCCCGGATCGAGCGGATTGCCGGAGACATTGAGCGCGGCGATCTCCATGCCGCGGCTGGCCAGGGCCTGCTGCAGCTGCCGGCGTTTGGCCGGGTTGGCCAGCAGATCGTCGGTATCCAGATGGGGCGCCGGAGACCAGCCGCCGGTGGTCATTTCCACGCCGCGCACCCCCAGCTCCAGCAACCGATCCAGCATCGGCTCGAAGGGCAAATGGCCCAGGCTGTCGGTACAGAATGAAAGTTTCATGGTGCTTTCCTTATTGGTAATTAACCCAGGTGGCGCCGTTGTCGGCGGAACGAACGCAGTTTTCAATCCAGCGCACGCCTTCCAATCCGGCGTCGATATCCGGATAGATCAGCGCGGCCAGCGTCTGCCGATCGCCGCGCTGGCTGGCGCTGATGGCGATGGCGAACTTGAGGTAGATATTGGCCCAGGATTCGGCCAGCCCTTCGGTATGCAGCGCGCCGAGCCGCTCTTCGGCCAGGGCGCTGTCGTCCAGATAGGGCATGCCGTGGTGCAGGATCTGGTTGGGCCGCCCCTGGATCTCATGGCGCAATTCGCCGGGGGCAGCGTCGCTCCACTGCAGGCTGGCGCGTGCGCCCACCACGCGAATGCTTTGGCTGTCCATCGCGCCCGCGTTGATGGCGGAGGCCCACATGCGGCCGACGGCGCCGTTTTCGTAGTGCATCAGCACCATGGCATTGTCTTCCAGCGGGGCGCGGGAAGGGATAAAGCTCTGGCGATCGCACAGCAGGGAGGCAATTTTCATGTCGGGCATCACCAGCTGTGAGATGTAGAAGGTGTGGGTAGAAATATCACCCAGAACAAAGGAGGGGCCGGCGATTTTCGGATCGACGCGCCACTTTTGCGCCTCGAACGTGTCCGCGCTTTCGTTGGCGTTGAAGCCATGGGTGTACTGCAATTCGACCATGCGTATTTCGCCGATGTCGCCGTTCGCGATCATGGCGCGCATCTGCATCAGCAGCGGATGCCCGGAGAAGCCGTAGGTTACGCCGACGATCAGGCCTTTCTCCGCCGCCAGCGCCTTGATTTCTCTCGCCTCCGCCGTAGTGAAGAACAGCGGTTTTTCGCAGATGACATGCAGGCCGGCATTCAGCGCGGCGCGCGTGATTTCATAGTGGGTGCCGTTAGGGGTGGCGATGGTCACCACCTCAACACCATCTTCGCGGTAGGCCTCTTGTTTCAGCAACTGCTGATAGTCGTCATAGCAGCGTTCAGCGGGCACGCCGAGATTGACGCCAAACTCACGCCCGCGCGCCGCGTCGATATCAAAAGCGCCGGCAACCAGCCGATAGGCGGTATTGTCGCGCAGTGCGCCGGAACGGTGCTTGTAGCCCACCTGACTGAGGCGGCCGCCGCCGATCATCGCCCAACGCAGCGGGCGAGGGATGCTTCTTTCACCATTTAACATGCTGACTCCTGATACTGTGGTTTTGCACTCGGGTGCAAAGTGGGTTGAAAAAGAGAGTGGCAACGGTTTATTTCTGGTTCATTTGCGCAAATTGCGGGTAGTTTTCTCGCGTCACGGTGGCATAAGGCACCCAGTTGTAAGACTCGGTTTTGGCGTGATCCAACATCGCTCGGGTCACTTGCACCGCGCCGATCGCCTGGGCTTTGGCATCCTGGAAAATGGTCACCGCCAGGTCGCCGTTTTTGATAAATTGCAGGCCGTCGGGCGTGCCATCGATACCGGCAACCAGTACGCCGTTCTTTTTGGCCTGCTTCAGCGCCATGATCGCGCCGATGGCCATCTCATCGTTGTTGGCGGCGATCGCATCGATCGGTACGCCGTTCAGCAACCAGCCGGAGACCACGTCGACCGCTTCATTGCGTTGCCATTTCGCAGTCTGTTTCTCTACCACTTTCAGCTCTTTGTGTTTGGCGATCACCGCCTCCACCGCGCGGGTGCGCTCGCGGGTTTCTTCGTTGGAGAGGGCGCCCATCAGGATCGCCACGTTGCCGCGGTAATTCATTTTTTTCGCCAGAGCCTCCATCTGCAGGCGACCGCTGAGCGCCGAATCGGAGCCGACGTAGGCCGTCGCGCCGCTCAGCGGCACTTCGGGTTTGCGGTTGACGAAGATAAGGGGGATAGCGGCGCGTTGGGCGGCCGCTATCATCGGCTGAACGCCTTGCGTATCGACCGGGTTGAGGATAATGGCGTCCACGCCCTGATTAATCAGATCGTCTACCTGCTGCACCTGCAGGGCGACATCGCCTTTGGCATCAACGAACTGGCCTTGCAGCTGCTGCGCAACCAGTTCCCGCGCCATTTGGCTGCGCAGGATAGAGACGAAGTTGAGATCGAAGTTGGCCAGCGCCACGCCGACCTGGTAGGTCTTGGCCTGGGCGGTCACGACAAACAGCGAGCAGGCTAACATCAACAACAGTCTGGTTTTTTTCATTACGGTATCCTGTTGAGAAGAGAGGTGTTATGTAAAAACAGTGTTTTGCAACCGGGTGCAAAACAGGAGACAAAACGGCGATGAGTCTCTGAATGCCACCGTGAATGTCGGCCATGGATAAAATTTGGTCAACAGGGGAAAGGTGAAAACAGCGCGGACGATCACAAACTCTTTATGTTTTGCACCCGGTTGCATAACAAATTGCAATCGGGTGCAAAAACGGGACATAATCGCAGCAGGTATGCCGGCAGGCGCTTAGGGGATCTGAGCGAGCAGGGTATAGTGTGACTTCACCGAAGCAGGGATCGACGCAACCATGACGAAACACCACAAAGCCACCGCCAGCGACGTCGCCGAAAAGGCCGGCGTCTCTAAATGGACGGTATCGCGCGCCTTTACGCCCGGTGCGTCGATCTCAGACAGCGCGCGTGAAAGCGTACTGGCGGCGGCGGCCGAGCTGGGCTATCGACCCAATCTGCTGGCGCGCAGCCTGTCGCAAAAACGCACGCACATCATCGGCGTGGCCATCGACGAAATGAAGAACCCGCATTCGATGATGATGCTCGATATGGTCACCAAACAACTGCAAACCCGCGGCTATATGGCGCTGCTGTTGAACATCACCGCGGGGGAAAACTACCGGGCGGTGATGGCGATGGCCGATCAGCTGCAGGTCGATGGCATTTTGTTCCTGGCGACGGTGTTAACCCAAGAGTGGGCGGCGATCGCGCAAGATCTGCATCAGATCCCGCTGGTGCAGGTGTGCCGCAATACGGAAAGCGAACACATTGATGTGGTCAATATCGACGGTTACCGCGCCGGCGAAGAGATCGCTGGGTTGCTGATAGAACAAGGGCATCGGCGCTTTGGCTACATGAAGGGGCCAGACACGCAAAGTAGCCATTTGCTGCGCATGGAAGGCTACCGCGATAGGCTGATAACCTCTGGCTTTCAGCTGGATCGGGTGCTCACGGCTGGCCACTACGATCGCCAACGCGGTTTCCAGCTGATGAGCGAATACCTGCAGGCAACGCCGGAAAGCGAGCGGGTTGAGGCGCTGTTCTGCGAGAACGACGTGTTGGCGCTGGGGGCGCTCGAAGCGCTCAGGCAAGTGGCACCGTCGTCTGCAATGGCCGTGGTAGGTTTCGACGATATCGACGAGGCCGGATCAGCCAACTGGGCGCTGACCAGCTACAGCCAACGCATCGACCGGCTGGTCGAAGAAGCCTTGAATCGCCTGCTCGATAATCGCACCACGGCAGACGGTGCCTGGCGGCATGGGGAATTGCGGGTTCGGCGGTCGCACCTGGGAGAGAAACAGGCGTGAGGTTTTTCCTTTTGGTGACGGCGTCACTTTGGAGGTTTAATGAGAACTCGTCGCGATAAAAAAACTCTATAGAAGAGAAAGTGTTACCTTCAGATGCCCCATAGCCAGCGGTGGCGAGTACCGCTGGGGGCGCCATGGCAAAGTCAGGTTTCACGAGAGTCATTCTGGTGTAGATTGACTGCCGAAGTTTGCCAGATTTCACGTAGCGCGATCAAAAAGGAGGGCATTTTGACGCATTCTGCAAAGTTGTTTAGCCAAATCCAGACGCTTGAGGTTGAACTGCATCAGCCATCGGTGCGCCGCGATCCGCAGCGCGTCGCGGCATTGTTGCATGAAGACTTTGAAGAGATTGGTCGCTCAGGTCTGCGTTATGACAAACGCCAGACCGTTGCGGCGCTGGAAATGGAAACTGAGCATCCGCAGATTGTTGCCGAAGGTTTTACGCTGGCGAAAATCAGTGAAGGCGCCGTGTTGCTGACGTATAAGAGTTTTCAACGCAACGCGCAGGGCAACGCCATTCGTTGCACAGAACGGTCGTCGATTTGGATGCTGACGGAAAAGGCCGGTTGGCAGATGCGGTTTCATCAGGGCACACCGACCGAGGATTAAACTGAGGTGCTGAAACTGAACGGGCTGATGATGGGCTTAAACATAAAAAAGGTTAGCAGCCTGATAAGGCTTGAAGGTGAGGTGAGAAAGGACGGCCAGGCTAACGGCGGTGCGTATCCAATAATACAATTTAACATAATATACATTATGCGCACCCGTGTGGTTATACGTGGATTCTGGCGTCCTGGCTTGATGATGGGTTTTCTCCTGTGGCCAACCATTTCAACGCCCGTTGCTCATACCGTTGAACGAATTCGTTTTTCAGCTGGTCTTAAGCCGTCGAGTTTTCGCTGCAGGCTTCATTGCCATTGCCGCTTATTGCTGAGCGACACCATGATGTTTGCGCAAAAATCTCTGAACACCCAATGCCTGTCGCCTGTTCACTTCCTGCAGTAAATGCATGCATGTGAGGCGTGCGCTTGCCGCTTCCCAGGATTTCGGTACCTGGCGTTCCAACGCCGCTTAACCTCCCAGCAAAATTATCAATCGTTGGTTTGGCCGTCAGCCAACTCTGCCGATGTGATGGACTGCCGTTAACACGCCAGCCAATATCTCGCGAAGTTTCAGCTTTATCACGTTCCACCCACTGAGGATCATAGATAAATGCGTTCTGCCATTAATGATGACCGGACATGCTTATAGCGACACATCTCTGCGGATATTGAGGCAAAATCCCCCCGCTTTTTTGATCGCGCTACGTGAAATCTGATAAAACATGGCTACTGCGACACTGCAGATTTCACCAAAACGCGCCATAAAAATGAACAACTTCTGCCTGCCAAATGCGTACTGGCGTTCGTCTTCACCGTTTCCGGTGGCCTTCATGGCGTTGGCTATACTGAATGGGAACATTCTTCCACACTCCAGGACATCCCCATGTTTGACCATGTGAAATTTGGCGTCAGCGACTTTGCTCTGAGCAAAGCGTTTTTCCTTAATGCGCTGGCGCCGCTGGGCGTAAAGATCGTTGCCGAAGGTGAACCCGATTATGGCGTTGAGCTGTGTCCCGATCGGGGTAACGTGTCATTATGCCTGTTTCAGACCGATGAAAAACCGGCGCATCTGCACCTGGCATTTACCGCAAGCAGCCGTGAACAGGTCGATGCGTTCTATCACGCCGCGTTAAGCGCCGGCGGCAAAGACAATGGCGCGCCCGGTTTACGCCCCAATTATCATGCCCACTACTATGCGGCGTTTGTCATTGGTCCGGATGGTCATAATATCGAGGCGGTCTGCCACAATGCGATAGCCTAGTTTTCCATTTAAAAACAAATAATTATACAGAGAAAAGACTCTGTATTTAACATAACGTATTGTGACGGCGTCACTATCAGTTACCCCGTCACGTCAATCCACTCCGCTCCCGTGATGCCGGCCAGCCGCTGTGGCGCAATTCTCACGCCGGAGTTATCGCTGCCGCCTGCCGGAAGCACTTCATCGAAAGCGCGCAGGCTATGATCGCAGTAGATCCTCACCGCCTCCGGTGCGGCAAAGGGACAAACGCCGCCGGGCGGATAGCCGGTTAATGCTTCAACCTCTTCCGCCGGCAGCATACGCGCCTTCACGCCGAAGAATTGCTTGTACTTCTTGTTGTCGATTCTGGCAGTTCCCGCCATCACCAGCAGCACCACATCGCCGTTAACGCGAAACGAAAGCGTCTTGGCGATCTGCCCGCTCTCCACGCCAAAGGCTTCTGCCGCCAGCGCCACCGTTGCGGTGTTCTTTGCCAGCACCGTCACCGTCGTCTCCGGTGCGTGCTCGGCCAGAAAACGCTGAACGCGTTCTATGCTCATGCCCTGCCTCCTGATATTGCTAAACCATTGATAATGCCGAAGTGATGGTTTCGGTTTTAACATCGCATGCTAAAAATGAGAATCAAAATTGTTCAAATCGCTGGATCTGAACAAAGCTTTAAGGGGCCAATGGCCTTTTTACCCATCATTTTTCATGGAGATGCCTGCATGACCACGCAAACGACAGCAAGGCCCTCAGCGGCCGCAGTGGCCGTCTATGAATGGCTCAACCCGATACCTTACGGATTTTTCACCGCGGCGCTGATTTTCGACATCATTTATGCCTGTACCGCTAATATTCAGTGGGTCAATGGCGCAAGTTGGCTAATTGCCATCGGCCTGATTTTTGCCATCATTCCCCGCCTGATTAACCTGGTACAGGTATGGTTCGGCAGCGCTCGGCTGCGGGGATCGTCGGTCAAACTCCATTTCTGGCTGAATTTGCTGGCCATCGTTCTCGCCATTATCAACGCTTTCGTGCATAGCCGGGATGCGTATGCCGTGGTGCCCCAAGGCCTGGTGCTGTCTGCGATCGTGGTCGCGCTGCTCAGCCTGGCGAATATTCTGCTGGCCCTTGGCGCCCGCGCAAAATAAGGAGGTTTTCATGAAGCTCTCATCTCTGGCGCTCACCCTTTCCGCCGTTTTGGCCTTGGCCGGCTGCGATAACAGCGCCGTCATTTCGCCAGAGCAACAAATGGGCCCGGACCCGACGTTGCCGGCGGCGCAAGACTTTCTGATGCCGCCGATGCAGGTGCCTAAGGGCGTTGGCTGGCAACAAGATCAGACGCCGAAAGTGGCGGAAGGCTTGAAAATCGATAAGGTGGCAGACGATTTGCTTCATCCGCGTCAGTTGCTCACGCTGCCCAATGGCGACGTGTTGGTCGTGGAGGCCAACGGGCCGGGCACGGAAGCGGTGAGCACGCCCAAGCAGCTGATCGCCGGCCTGGTGAAAGGCCAATCCGGTAAAGGCGGCAAAGGGGGCAATCGCATCACCCTGCTGCGCCCGACCGCCGGCGGCAACTGGGAAAAGCACGTGTTCCTCGAGGGGCTCGATTCCCCGTTCGGAGTCCAGCTGATTGGCAATACGCTGTTCGTGGCCAATACCGGCAATATCATGCAGTACGCCTATCAGCCTGGCGAAACGCGCATCAGCGATCCGGGCAAAGAACTGGCCGATTTGCCGGACACCATCAACCATCACTGGACCAAGGCCCTGCTGGCCAGCCCGGATGGGAAAAAGCTGTATGTCGGCATCGGTTCCAACAGCAACATCACCGAAAACGGCCTGGCCGTAGAGTACCGGCGCGCCGCCGTGCTGGAAGTGGACACCGCCTCCGGCGCCAGCCGCATCTTCGCCAGCGGCCTGCGCAACCCGACCGGGCTGCAGTGGGAGCCGCAAAGCGGCAAGCTGTGGGCGATTGTCAACGAGCGTGACGAAATCGGCGCCGATCTGGTGCCGGATTACCTGACCTCGGTGCAAGATGGCGGTTTCTACGGCTGGCCTTACAGCTATTTCGGCCAGCACGTCGATCGGCGGGTACAGCCGCCGCGGCCGGATCGGGTGGCGAAAGCCATCAAGCCGGATTACGCGCTCAGCTCACACGTCGCGCCGCTGGGGCTGCTGTTTTACACCGCGAGCGCTCTGCCGGCCGACTATCGCGGCGGCGCTTTTATCAGCGAGCACGGCAGTTGGGATCGCTCGCCGCTGAACGGCTATCGGGTCAGCTATGTGGCGTTTGAGCAAGGCAAACCGGTCGGCAAGCTCAAGGCCGTGGTGACAGGTTTTGTCTCCGATAATGAGAAGGAACTCTATGGCGCCCCTGTGGGGCTGGCTGTCGACAAGACCGGCGCTTTGCTGGTTGCGGATGACGTCGGCAACACTGTCTGGCGCGTCAGCGCGAAGTAAGGTTACGGGCGGGTTCCGGTGAACTCGCCCGTGACATTGTCACTCACTCCTCAGCGCCAGCCAGATCGTCATAAAGCGGAATAATCGTTCTCGCCAGTTTTTTCGTCATTAATATTATCCCCGTCACGTTATTGGCGCAAAAATAATAGCCGTCGGTCAGAATTAAAGCGCTCATTCGATAATATATTCATCAACAGATCGTTGATCAGAAATAAAAGGTTTTAACATTTCGACATAAACCAGTACAATTCCCTCCCCTGTGTTAACCCTTTTTTAGGTTGATTGTGTCGTTAATTCAGCCCCCTGCATCACGTAACCGGGCCGCCGCCTGGTTAGGGATGTTCGCCATTCTGATGTTGTTCATTGCGCCAGTGGTCTCGCGATCCCTGGAGCATGCGCGCGCCGGAAGTGCTGAAACGACCGTCATGGCGGACTGCGGCATGGCGATGCCGAAGCCGATGCATCATGATATGCATTCGCCGCCGGCCGCGCCGGAAAAGGCCGCATCGCCGATGATGCAGCACGGCGGCGGCCACCACAACATGGCGATGATGATGGACGACAGCGCCTGCGGCTACTGCGTGCTGTTGCTGCACGCGCCGCTGCTGGACGTGAGCCACGCCCCGCTGTTCTGGTCTCAATCTCTGGCCTCGCGCCCGCCGCCGACTCATTATCTCGTTCCCCTGTTTGCCCACGTCGTTCATACCGAATTACAGCCGCGCGCGCCGCCCGTCTCTTTCCTCTGATTTAACAATACCCCATTGCCGTTTCTGTATTGCCGTTGATCGTTTCAACATGGCGGAATTAATACGCCCAATGGTTATGCATTGAGACGACATTATTAGCCCGGTTATTTCCACGTTGAGGGAATTAACCCCCGTATTTTCCGATGGTGATTTTCGCCAGGCATCCCCACGCCTGAATAAATCGCCGGAGAATAATGGAAAAAAGTTAGCTTAAGGAAAGATGATGTTTAAACCCGCTTATAAAAAGAACGCCGTCACCCGCGCAATCACCACCGCCATGCCGCTGTTCCTGCTGGCCGGCCACGCGGCGCAGGCGCATCAGCACCCTACCGACGCACAGGTTAATGATGGCGACGTGATCACCGTCACCGCACCGCTCTACTCTCCGCTGACCATCGTGACGTCACCAAAAACCCCGCGTCAGCCGGTGCCCGCCAGCGACGGTTCGGACTATCTGAAAACCATTCCCGGTTTTTCGCAGATCCGCAACGGCGGCACCAACGGCGATCCGGTATTTCGCGGCATGTTCGGTTCGCGGCTGAAAATTCTCACTGACGGTTCGGAGATGCTCGGCGCCTGCCCATCGAGAATGGATGCGCCCACCTCTTACATCTCGCCGGAAAGCTTCGATCTGCTGACCATCACCAAAGGGCCGCAGACGGTGCTGTGGGGGCCGGGTTCGTCGGCGGGCACGGTGCGTTTCGAACGTGAACGTCCGCGCTTCGACAAACCGGGCATCAAGGGCAACGCCAGCGTGCTGACCGGCTCCAATGGCCGCTGGGACGAGAATATCGACGCCAGCCTCGGCGCCGAACAAGGTTACCTGCGGGTGATGGCCAACAAGTCGCGCGCCAATGATTACCAGGACGGAACGAATACGCGCGTGCCATCGCACTGGGACAAGTGGAACGGCGATCTGGCGCTCGGCTGGACGCCGGACAATGACACGCTGTTGGAAGTGACTATGGGCCGCGGCAACGGCGAAGCGCGCTATGCCGGCCGCAGCATGGACGGTTCGCAGTTCAAACGCGAAAGCCTGGGCATGCGGGTGGAGAAATCCAACATCGGCGAGGTGCTGGATAAGTTGGAAGCGCAGGTCTACTACAACTACGCCAACCACGTGATGGACAACGTGACCCTGCGCTCGCCGGGCAGCGGCGGCATGGGCGGCCATGGTGGGCATGGCGGCATGAGCATGGGGGGCCACGGCGGGCACATGATGTCTTCCGGCATGACGATGCAGCTCGATCGCCGCACCGTCGGCGGCCGCGTGATGGGCACCTGGCAGTGGCAGGACGTGAAGCTTGAAAGCGGCCTGGACACGCAGACCAATACCCACCGCAGCATGAGCCGCGGTAGCTGGGAAAAAGACGCCCAGTTCAACAGCTACGGCGCCTTCGGTGAGCTGACGTGGTCCACCAGCGATCAGGATAAGCTGATCGGCGGCGCGCGTCTCGATCGCACCCTGGTGGAGAACTTCCGCAGCGGCCGCGATGTGGAACGTTCAGATACCCTGCCGAGCGGCTTTATGCGCCTGGAGCATACGCTGGCCGAGCTGCCGCTGATGCTGTATGCCGGCGTCGGCTATACCGAGCGCTTCCCGGATTACTGGGAGCTGTTCTCGCCGAAGCTGGGTCCGAACGGCAGCAAGGATCCGTTCTCCAGCGTCAAGAGCGAGAAAACCACGCAGCTCGACATCGGCGCGCAGTACAACGGCAAGCGCTTCAACGGCTGGGTCTCCGCGTATGTGGGCCGCGTCGATGATTTCATCCTGTTCAAATACGATCCGCACAATGCGCGTCTCAGCCAGGCCGATAACGTCAACGCCAACATTATGGGCGGCGAAATGGGCATGGGTTATCAACTGAGCGAGCACTGGAAAACCGACGCCAGCCTGGCCTACTCCTGGGGGAAAAACACCAGCGACGGTCGCCCGCTGCCGCAGATCCCGCCGCTGGAGGCACGCTTGGGGCTGACCTATGAGTACGGCGACTGGAGCGGCACCGGCCTGTGGCGTCTGGTCAGCAGCCAGCACCGCGTGGCGATCAACGAAGGCAACGTGGTGGGCAAAGATTTTGCCGAAAGCGCCGGCTTCGGCGTGCTCTCCGCCAACGCCGCCTACAAGGTGAATAAAAACGTCAAGCTGAGCGCCGGTCTGGATAATATCCTGAACAAGACCTACAGCGAGCACCTCAACCTGGCGGGCAACAGCGCCTTCGGCTATTCGGCCAACAGCGCGGTGAATGAACCGGGCCGCACCCTGTGGGCCAAGGTTAACGTCACCTTCTAAGCCATCCATCGGGCGATGGGCAACCGTCGCCCGGTTACGCGATATGCGATCCGGTTCTTAGGATATGAGTTTTAAGTTTTTCCCATTCGGTTTAGCGGCGATTACTATCACTCTCAACGTAATCAACGATCCGGAGGGAATATGCAAAAGCTCACTCGTTTTCTGGCCCTGCTCGGCGAGCTGATGATTGAAAAAGCCGAAGATGTCGCGCCGCAGGCTGCTCAGCCTGACGATCGCGACGACGCGCTGCCACCGCGCCTCGAGCGTGGCGTTGCGCTGGCCGACCGCTTCCTGTTCATGTAATTCCCGCGCAGTTTAACCCACTCACACTGACCGCACGATATGTTCGCGCAGCCACCGGTGCGCGGGATCCCGATGCGATCGTTCGTGCCACAGCATGGTCATTTCAAAACCCGGCACCGCCAGCGGCGGCTCGAGTTGTTGCAATAAAGGCTGGTTGCGCACCAGCCGCTCCGGCAGCATCGCCACCAAATCGGACTGCGTCAGCACCGAGATAACGAAGAGAAAATGCGGCACGGAAAGCACCACGCGCCGCGTCAGTCCCAAGTCCGCCAGCGCCCGATCGGTGATGCCGTAGAACCCGCCGCCGTCCGGTGAGACCATCACCTGCTCCAATTGGCAAAATTGCGCCAGCGTCAGGTTTTCATGCAGCTTGGGATGGCCGACTCTGCCCACCAGCACATAGCGTTCACTGAACAGCGTGCGCTGACGCAGACCGGGCGGCGCCCCTTCGCGGGTGTGAAACGCCAGATCGATCTCCCCCTGTTCCGCCAGTTTGGCGATGCGTGACGGCGCGGTCTCCAGCACCGCCAGCCGGGTGCCGGGCGCCGCCGTACGTAAACCGTTCAGCGCCGGCAGGACGATGGTGGATTCGCCGTAGTCGAAGGCGGCCGCACGCCAGGTATCGGTCGCCACGGCGGGATCGAACGGCGTGGCCGGCGTCACCGCCAACTCAAGCGCCGCCAACGCCTGACGCAGCGGTTCCCGCAGCTGCTCCGCTCTGGCAGTCGGACGCATGCCGCGCGGGCCGGGCAACAGCAGCGGATCGTCAAAGATCGCCCGCAGTTTGGCGAGATGCACGCTGACCGCCGGCTGAGAGAAATTGAGCCGCTGCGCCGCGCGCGTGACGTTGTGCTCCGCCAGCAGCGCGTCGAGCGTCACCAGCAGGTTGAGATCCAGCCGCCTTAAATTATTCATGGTTATACCTGTGATAACGGTAATTCATTTCTAATATACCTTGTGACGCCCTAACCTGCAGCTCTCACCCCAAGGAGCGTTGTTATGAATGTGCTGATTGTTTACGCCCACCCGGAGCCACAGTCGCTGACCGGCTCACTGAAAAACTTCGCCGTTGAGCGTCTGACGCAGGCCGGCCATCAGGTACAGGTGTCCGACCTGTACGCCATGAAGTGGAAAGCGGCGATCGACGCCGACGACAGCCTGGAAGGCGCATCAGGGCCTCGTTTCGTTCCTTCGCTGGATTCCCAGCGCGCGTTCGCCAACGGCGTGCAGAGCGCCGACATCGAACGGGAACAGCAAAAGCTGCGCTGGGCGGACGCGGTGCTGCTGCAGTTTCCGCTGTGGTGGTTCTCGATGCCGGCGATTCTGAAAGGCTGGTTCGATCGTGTCTATGCCTATGGTTTTGCCTATGGCGTCGGTGAGCATTCCGATACGCATTGGGGCGACCGTTACGGCGAGGGTATGTTGGCGGGCAAACGGGCGATGCTGCTCGTCAGCGCCGGCGGGTGGGAATCCCATTACGCCCCGCGCGGCATCAACGGGCCGATCGACGATATCCTGTTCCCGATCCAGCACGGCATGCTGCACTACCCAGGGTTCGAGGTGCTGCCGCCGTTCGTCACCTACCGCGCCGGCAAAACCGATGAGGCACGCTTTGCCGCCCTGTGCGAGCAGCTCGGGCAGCGGCTGGATAATCTGTGGAACGCCGAGCCAATCCGCTTCCGGCGGCAGAACGCCGGTGACTATCTGATCCCGCAGCTGACGCTGAAAGCGCATCTCGCGCCAGGGCAAGACGGTTTTAGCATTCACCTGAAATAGCGCGAGCCGCTCCCCTTATCGCGGCGCTGACGCAGCGCCGCCCCCGAGGAGGAGTTTGGCGCCCAATCCCATCATGACCAAGCCTGTGAATCTCTGCTGCCACACCAACAACCGGGGATTGCGGGCGAGCCATTGTCCCACGGTGCCGGAGGCCATAGCGACAGAACCCAGCGAAAGGATCCCGGCCAGCTTCTGAATGGAACCTAAAACGAGCAATTGCAGCCAAACCGGCCCGGTTTCAGGGTTAACAAACTGCGGGAGGAAAGCAAACATGAACAGCAGCGACTTAGGGTTGGTCAGGCTGTTAATCGCTCCTTCTTTCACCGCCTGCCACTCGGTCATCATCCGGGGTTTTCGCACGGCATCGGAACGCTGCCGGCTTACCTTCAGCATTTTTATCCCCAGCCAGACCAGATAGGCGGCCCCAACCCAACGCAATACGTCCAACGCCAGCGGATAAGCATGCAGCAGCGTGGCGAGGCCGAGCACCAGCATGGAAACCTGCACCATACCGGCGACAAAAACCATGCCGAAAACATTGAGCAGCGCGATACGGCGGCCTTGGCCGATACCCCGGGCCAACGTGAGCATCATGTCCGGTCCAGGAGACAGTTCCAGAAGGGTAAGTGCAACAAGAAAAGCAATAAACGTTTCGGCTGAAGGCATGGGGTTATCACCGGCGAGTCAAAGGATACGGCAATCATATTCCTCCCCGGACATTCGCAACAGCACTATCAGGCGCATCCGGGGAGTCTCGTTAATTCAGGGCGGCGAGAAATGCCCGATAGCCCTGCGCGCTGCTGTCCAACTCGTGTTGCTGAACCTGCTCTGCCGTCCCGTCCGAAGCGGCTTCCTTGCCGTAAAAGGCAAAGAACGAAGCATAGTCGGCCCGCACATAATCGGCGGTCACTTCAAACGGCCGGAAGATCTCCTCCAGCGAGTAGCGATAACGCCCTTCACGCGCGTAATCTTCTGCGCGCACGCCCGCCGTGACCGCCAGCGCCAGTTTCTTGTTCTGCATCTTATAGCCACTGCGAGAACCGTAGGCCCAGCCGTAGGTGAGCACGTCGTCCAGCCATTTTTTCAGCAGCGGCGGGCTGCTGAACCAGTAAATCGGGAACTGCAGCACGATGTTGTCATG
Source organism: Serratia ureilytica (assembly GCF_017309605.1). Classification (NCBI taxonomy): domain Bacteria; kingdom Pseudomonadati; phylum Pseudomonadota; class Gammaproteobacteria; order Enterobacterales; family Yersiniaceae; genus Serratia; species Serratia ureilytica. The sequence goes on along the minus strand of NZ_CP071320.1, from coordinate 2,515,614 downwards.
CGCTTCAATCAACTGCTGTTCTTTGGCGACGTCGATCTGCCAGTCCGGATAGGCCTGATGCAGTTCGTGCACGGTATACAGCGCCGGATAGCGCCGCAGTTCCTCCAGCCAACGTTTGTTGACCACCGAGTTCGCCATATCGGGATGTGTCACTACCACCAACGTTTTCATACTGATCTCTCCAGTCAGGTGTTTCGACGCATCTTAGGGTATGCTGACAGAATGTAAAATACGCACACTCACGACACATACTTACCCTGGAGAAAGTGTAAATGACCGCCGAATCCCACTGCAGCCCTACGGGCATCAGCCTTGAAGACACCGGTTATGGCTACACCCTGTCGGTGATCAACGGTAAATACAAAATGATTATTCTCTACTGGCTGGCGTTGTATAAGCCGGTATTGCGCTTCAACGAACTGCAGCGCTGCATCGGCACCATTTCGTATAAGACGCTGAGCTCGACGTTGAAAGAGCTGGAAAAAGACCGTCTGGTGGTGAGAAAGGAGTATCCGCAGATCCCGCCCAAGGTGGAGTACAGCCTGTCCGAGCGCGGGCGTTCGCTGATCCCGGTGATCGACATGATGTGCGACTGGGGGGAGCGGCACCGGCCGGAACAGCCGGCGCCGTGAGGGGTCAGTTGTCCGCCGCCGCTGAGGTTGCCGGAGCCGGCTCATCGTGCTCAACCAACGCGTCCGCCGGCCGGCACTGGCGCAGCGTGCGCACGCTGAAGGCCACCAGCACGCCCAGCAAGGCGGCGAATGCGCCAAACGACAGCACGCTCATCAACGGGGTAAATACCCTGCCCAGTACGCCGAGCCCCAGCGCGCCGATCGAATCGCCGGTCACGTCCTGCGCGGTGCCGAGGCTATTCACCCGCCCCAGCAGATGATCCGGCGTATTGCTCTGGATCAGCATGAACTGCAAGAGCGAGGCGATGGCATTGGCGTAGCCGTAACACACCAGCGCCAGCAGCGCCGGCGCCAGATGGCTGAACAGCCCCAGTGACGCGATGGCGGTGAACGCGACGATAGCGGCGATCAGGATCAGCACCCCAGGGCGAGGGAAACGCCCCACCCAGCCGCTGGTCAGCGCGCCCAGCATCGCACCGAGCGGCACTGCGGAGTACATCAGGCCAATAGAGGACGCGCCGACGTGGTAAGCGTCCTGCGCCAGCGCCGGAAACAGTACCCTCACGGCGCCGACGATGCTCATCAACATCCCCAGCAACACCACCGAGCCGACCACCTTATTGCGCCAGACAAACTGGAAGCCGCTGGCGAGCGCGCGCAGTGGGTGTTCCGGCTCCTGCTGCTGCGGCAGCAGCGTCGGCAAGCGTACCAGCGGCACAAGGGTGCCCAGCGTCCCTGCCGCCGCGACGGCGAAGGCGAGACCGACGCCGCCGAACACGATGATGATCCCCCCCAGCGCTGGCGCCAGGATCGCGCCGATGCGCACCGTCACCATGCTCAAGGCCCCCGCCGCCGCCAGGTTTTCGCGCCCGACCAGCAGCGGGATCACCGCCATCAGCGCCGTCATGCCGAGCGCGCCGAAGAACCCGTCCCACGCCGCCAGCAGATAGAGCGCCCACAGCGACGGGGCCGGCGCGAAGGCATTCAGACTCAGGGCGACAAAGCCCAGCCCGCAGGTGCCGCGCGCGAACAGGATCAGCTTGCGGCGATCGTAGCGATCGGCGAGCACCCCGCCCAACATCAGGCCGATAAACATGCCTACGCCGTCCAGCGCCACCGCCACGCCCACCTGCAACGTGGAGCCGGTCATCGCCTGGATCTGAATCGGCACCCCCACCGCCAGCATGCCGAGGGAAAACACCGACAGCATGCGGGCGCAGAAAATCGCGCGGAAATGCGCATTGCTTCTCAGCAAACTGAAATCAAGAAAAAAAGAAGGTCTGGCCATAGTGTCCTGCATATCATGTTTTAGTGCGGGCCGGGACGCACGCCCCGGCCCGGTTGCGTTATACCAATCCGTATTGCCGCGTCAGGAGCGAATGCAACAGCGGCCCGAGCGTCTCCAGCGAGGCCGGCGACAGAATGTCCGCGTGCTCGCAGCTTTGGTGATGACAGATCAGCCCATCCAGATACGGCGCCCACACGGCGTTGATATCCATCTCCGGCGGCAGCGTCCGGTCGGCGACGAACAGCGTCGCCGTGCCGTGGAAACGCTGACTGCGCGCCTGAGACAGAAGGCGCACCGCGTCGCGGTAGTTGGCGACGATGCTGTCGAACATCGCCGCCTTCTCCGCCATCAGCGCCGGATCGCCATGATCTTCCGCCATAAACTCGGCCTGTTCCTGCGCCACCTCCTTCTGCGCCTCTTCCTCGCTGGGGCCGGTCCAGTCCTGGCCTTCCGGCGGATAGGTATCCAGCATGCCGAGGAACGCCACCTCTTCGCCCTGCTGCTGCAAACGCGCGGCCATCGAGTGCGCCAGCGTGCCGCCGAGCGAATAGCCCAGCAGGTAATAAGGCCCCTGCGGCTGCAGGCGGCGCAGAGTGGCGAGATGACGATCGACCATCTGCTCAATGTCCTCGCAGGTGGCGATGGCACCATCCGGCCTTGGCGACTGCAGGCCGATGATCGGGTAGCTCCCCGGCAGATAACGGCTCAGCCCCGAGTACTGCCAGGCGAAACCGGAAGCCGGATGCAGGCAGAACAGCGCCGGGCCTTGGCCCGCCCGCAGCTGCAGGCACTCGCCGACGCCGCGGCTCTCGGCCGAGCCGGCGGCCTGCGCATCATCGAGCAGGTGCGCCATTTTCTCCAGACTGCGGGCGAACATGATCTGCCCGACGCTCAACGGCCGGGTGACGCGCCGACGCAGCTCCGCCGCCAGGCGCATCGCCAGCAGCGAGTGGCCGCCCAACGCGAAGAAGTCGTCGTCGGCATACACCGTCTCGCGCCCCAGCAGTTCGCTGAACAGCGCCGCCAGCAGGCGCTCGCTGTCGCTGTGCGGCACGCGGCCGCTCTGCGGGCTCAGCTGCGGCCGAGGCAACGCTTTGCGATCCAGCTTGCCGCTGGCGCTGAGCGGGAAGCTGTCGGTCATGACATAGCTGACCGGCATCATGTGCGCCGGCAAACGCGCCTCCAGCGCCTGATGCAGGACGGCGGTATCCAGCGTCACGCCCGGCTGGGCGATCAGCCAGGCGACCAACTGCCGCATATCGGCGCCGCCCAGCCCCGTCGCGCCCTCACCCAGTTCGATGGCGTGCACCGCCGCCTGCGCTACTCCCGGCTGCGCCAGCAGCGCCTGTTCGATTTCGCCCAGTTCGATGCGCTGGCCGCGGATCTTCAGCTGATCGTCGCTGCGCCCCAAATACTCGACGCTGCCGTCTTCCAGCCAGCGGGCGATATCGCCGGTGCGATACATGCGCGCCCCGTTGCCGGCGGGATCGGCGACAAACCGCTGCGCCGTCAATCCCGGCCGATGCAGATAGCCGTCGGCCAGCTGAATGCCGCGCAGGTAGAGATCGCCGGCGCAGCCGACGGGCACCGGCCGCAGCATGGCGTCGAGAATGCTCAGTTGGGTGTTCCAGACCGGTTTGCCGATCGGCACGCCGGCGCCGCTCACCGCCGCCAATGCCTCGCCGGACGCCGGTTGATAGGTGACATCAACCGCCGCCTCCGTCGGGCCATACAGGTTATGCAGCGGCGCGGCGACCAACGCCTGGTAGCGGGATGCCAGTTCACACGACAACGCCTCACCGCTGCAGAACACGCGTTTCAGGCTGGCGGCGGCGCGCTGCGGCGCACGTTCGTTCAGCGCCTCAACCCAGATAGCCAACATGGACGGAACGAAATGCAGCGTGGTTACGCCATAGTCGTCGATCAACGTCGTCAGCGCCTGCGGATCGCGGTGCGCCTCCGGCGGCGCCATCACCAGGCGCGCGCCGACCATCAGCGGCCAGAAGAACTCCCAGACGGAAACGTCGAAGCTGCACGGCGTTTTCTGCAATACCACGTCCTGCGCATCGAGCGAATACTCATGCTGCATCCAGAACAGACGGTTGACGATCGCCCGGTGGTTCACCACCACCCCTTTCGGCCGCCCGGTAGAGCCCGAGGTATACAGGACGTAGGCGGGATAATCGCCGTTCCCCGCCGGTGCGCGCTGCATCGGTTCGCGCCCGCTGTCGTCCAGCGCATCGAACCGCAACGTCGGCGCCAGCGCGGCAAAACGGGCATCCAAGGCGCTCTCGGTGATAATCAGCCGTGGCTTGGCGTCTGCCACCATGTAGGCCAGACGCTCATCCGGGTAACCGGTATCCAGCGGCAGCCAGGCGGCGCCGGTTTGCACAATCGCCGTCAGCGCCAGGCTGAGGCGCACGGAACGCGGCAACGCCACCGCGACGATATCGCCCGGCTGAATGCCCGCCGCCGTCAGCTGTTCGGCCAACAGCGCGGCCTGGCGCTGCATGTCACGGTAGCTGAGGGTGTGCCCGGCATCCTGCAACGCGATGCGTTCCGGCGTGCGCCGAGCTTGATCGGCGATCGCCTGATGCAAGGTGGTGTCCGCTACCGCCTGTGCGGTGCGGTTGACCGCCGCGATCAACGCCTGTTCCTGCGGGGTTTGCAATTGCCAGCGCGGCAACGGCAGATCCGGTTGCGCAATCCATTGTTGCAGCAGCGCCATCAGCCGCGCGGCGAAGCGTTCAGGCTGCGGCACCGAGTCACGGTACTCCATCAGCAGACGCAGACGCTCGCCCGGCAGCACCAGCAACGTCAGCGGATAGTGGGTATAGCCTTTGTTGCGGATGGCGTCGCAGCGCAGGGAACCTGTGCCGCCGAGCAAGGCATCGTTGTCCGGGTAGTTCTCTACCACCAACAGCGTATCGAACAGCGTGCCCGCGCCGGCCAGGTGCTGGATCTCACCCAATCCCAAATCGTCGTGCTCCAGCAGTTCAATCTGCCGGTGTTGCAGAGCGGTCAGCTGTTCCGTCAACGGCCGGCCGTTTTCCAGCCGTACGCGTACCGGCAGCGTGTTGCTGAACAGGCCAACGTGCTCTTCCACGCCGTCGATCTGGCCAAACCGCCCGGAAACCGGCGAGCCGAACACCACGTCCTGATGGCCGCAACAGCCGGCCAGCTGCAGCGCCCAGATGCCCTGCATCACGGTATTGAGCGTCAGCCCGCGTTCGCGGCACAGGGTCAGCAAACGCTGTTCCTCCGCCGGCGGCAGCGTCATTTCCAGCTCAAACACGCGGTCGTCCTGCGTCTCGCCAAACAGCAGCGTTGGCCGCACGTCCTGCAGCGTCTCGCGCCAGATGCGGCGCGAGGCGTCGGCATCCCGCGCGGCCAGGCGGCGCACGATATCGGCATAGTTCGAACGCAGCGGCGGCAACGCCGTTATCCCTTCACGCAATGCGAGCATCAGATCGTTGAGCACCACCGGCGTCGACCAGCCATCGACGATGAGGTGGTGGGCATTGAGGAACAGCGTGCAGCGTTCACTGTCGCCGTGTTTGACCCACAGCGCATGCAGCATCGCGCCCGGCTGGTTAAACAGATCGCGCTGCAGCTCTTTCTGCTCCAGCTCATTCAGCGCCTGCATTTCTTGTTCGGCGGACAGCGGCGGCAGCCTGTGGCTGTCCAGCGGCCAATGGCTTTCCTGCGGTATCAGCTGCAGCGGTTCGCCCTCGCGGTTGAACCGCGCGGCCAGCTGCGGATGGCGGCGGATCACCGCATCCAGCGCCTGCTGGAGCCGTGGCGCGTCCAGTTCGCCGCAGAGGCTCAGGCGCGTCAGCGAGTTATAACTGCCGCCCTGCTGCGCCGTCTGGGCATGGAACAGCAAGCCGTGCTGCAAGGGCAACAGCGGCAGCGCATCGGCCAACGGCCCATACTCCCGCTCCCAGGCGCGCAGCGTTTCATCGTCGACGTTCGGTTGGGCGATCTCGGCCGCCGTCAACGTTGCCGCTGTGCGTTCGGGATGCCGTTCGGCAAACTCGCACAGCGCACGCACGGCCTGCTCGATGCCCCTATGCAACGCCTCGATGTCGCTCGCGCTGAAAATCCCCTCCAGCCAGCTCCAGTTGATCGCCAGACACGCGCCGTCGCGCCGCTCTTCGACAAAGATGTTCACTTCCAGCCCGTAACACAGCGCCTGCTGCGTATCCTGCGCCACGGCGAAGGCGTCGCGGAAACGGGTCCGGCTGCGCTGCGGCGTCCAGTGTCCCTCATCCTGGCCGAAGCGCCCGAGGTAGTTGAACAAAATCTCCGGCGCATTGCGCTGCGCCAGCGCGGCCAGTTCGTCACGCTGCGGATGTAAATAGCGCAGTTGACCATAGCCGATGCCGCGATCGGCCACCGCGCGCGTCACCCGTTTCACCGCGCGCACGGCCTCGTGGTGTTCGGCGTCATGCAGTTCGATGCACAGCGGGTACTCCGCCGTCAGCCAGCCGACGGTGCGCGCCAGATCGAGGCTATCGTCCAGTTCGGCGCGGCCGTGCGACTCCAGCGAAAAGCGCAGCGAAGCGGCCTGGAAATGACGCCGGCAGGCCAGCGCCAGCGCGCACAGCATGATCTCTTCGACCTGAGCGCGGTATCCCTGCGGCAAGGCGCCCAGCAGCGCGGCGGTCAGCCGGCTGTCGAGCAGCGTGCGCCGTTCGCTCACCGAAGCGAGACGATCGGTCTGCGGATCCAGCGCGCGGCGCCCCAAGCGCGGCACGCCGTCCGCCAGCATCTGCCGCCAGAACGGCAGCTCGGTTTCCCGGCGTTCGGCGTCGGCCCGTAAACGCGCGGACCACTCATAGAGCGAGGTTTCCTCCGGCGGCAGCGCGATCGGCTGCCCCTGCATGGCGCTGTCGGCCGCTTGCCGCAGTTCGTCGAGCAGGATGCGCCAGGAAACGCCGTCAACCACCAGGTGGTGGATCGCCAGCACCAGCCCGAGGCTCTGCCCGTCACGCTGCAACAAGATGGCCTGCATCATGCTGCCCTCGGCCGGATTGAGGCGCGCCAGCGCGGCATCAAACGCCTGTTCCGCCGCGGTTTCCAGATCGCCGGATACGGGATGACGCTGCATCAATTCACCGGCGGCGGCGGTTTCAACCACCAACTGGCCGTCGCGGATCCGCGCGCCCAGCGCCGGGTGTGCCGTACGCAGCTGTTCCAACGCATAACGCAGCTGTGCCGGTTGCAATTCGGCAGGCACGCGCAGGAAAACGCCGTGCGCGAAGAGACGATGCATGTCGCCCGTCTCGGCAAACCAGTGCAGGATCGGCAGCCCGTCGATCGGCCCTTGCTGCACGCTGCGCGCGGCCTGAGATCCAACGGCCAGCGGCTGCATCGCCTGCGCCATGCGCGCGGGGGTGTGCAGCGCGAAGATCTCACGCGGCCGCAGCAGATACCCGTTGCGCCGCAGGGCGGTGCCCAGCCCCATCGCCGAGATGCTGTCGCCGCCGAGCGCGAAGAAATCGTCGTCGGCGCCGACGCGCTCCATCCCCAACAGCTGCGCCATGGCGCGGCAAATCAGCCTTTCCTGCTCGGTGGTCGGCTCGCGCAGGCTTTGCGCCAGCGTCTCCTGCGGTTTGGGCAGCGCCTGACGGTCAATCTTGCCGTTAACGTTAAGCGGCAGCTCCGGCATCACCACCAGGATCGCCGGCACCATGTAATCCGGCAGACGCTGCGCCAACTGCGCCAGCAGCTCGCTCTGCAGCGCGGGTGAGGCGCGCCGCGCGTCATCCTGCACCGAGCAGTAACCGATCAGGCGATAGGTGGCGCCGATCGGCTCGGCGATCACCACCGCCCGCCCCACGTCCGGCAAGGCAGCCAGTGCGCTCTCCACTTCACCCAGTTCGACGCGGAAGCCGCGCACTTTGATTTGGTGATCGGTACGGCCAATGAACGCCAGCTGGCCGTCCGCGCTCCAACGCATCAGATCGCCGCTGCGGTACATCACCTCGCCGTCGGCGAACGGATTGGCGACAAAGCGCGCCGCCGTCAGATCCGGGCGGCGCAGGTAACCGCGCGCGATGCCCTTGCCTGAAATGTACAGTTCCCCCGCCGCGCCGATCGGCACCGGCTGCAGGCGATTGTCGAGCAGCCAGACTTCGGTATTGGCCAGGGGGCGCCCGATCACCGGTTGGTCTGCGGCCGTGACCGGCGCGCCGAGGGTATCGACGGTGTATTCGGACGGGCCGTAATAGTTATGGATCTCGACTTCCGGATGCTGCCGCATCAGGTTCCACAGCGTCGGTGTCGCCGCCTCGCCGCCGATCATCACAAACGCCGGCAGCGGAAACTGTCCCTTCAGCAGGCCGCAATCCACCAACTGCGAGAGGAACGACGGCGTGATGTCCAGCAGATCGATCGGGGTCTGTTGGGTCTGTTCGAGCAATGCCCAGGGGTCGCGGCGCAGCTCTTCATCGAAGATAACCAGTTCGCTGCCCATCATCATGCAGAACAGCGGCTCCCAGGAGGAGTCGAAAGAGAACGAAGCGGTATGCCCGGCGCGCAGACGCCGCCCGCGGCGAGCCTGGAATTTTTCAATCGCCGGGCCGAATAGAGAGGCCTGATGCGACAAGAACAGGTTCAGCAGCCCGCGGTGCGTGGACATCACGCCTTTGGGTTTGCCGGTCGAACCGGAGGTGTAAATCATGTAGGCCAGATGCGCCTCGTTCAGCGGCGCGCGCCGCTCTTCGTCCGATATCGGCGCGGCCTCGGCGGCCGCGCAGCGCGCCCGGCATTGCGCCTCATCGAGGCACATGATCTGCGGCAGATCCGGCATGTTGGCCCGCGTGTCGCTGTGGGTCAGCAGCATCACCGGCCGCGCGTCGTCGCACATCAGCGCCAGACGTTCACGCGGATAATCCAGATCGAGCGGCATATAGGCCGCGCCGCTGGCCAACACGCCAAACAGCGCGACCAGCGTGTCCACCGAGCGCGGAATGCCGATGGCGACCACGTCTTCGGCGCCGATGCCGCTTTCGATCAGCACGCGCCCCAGTTGCATCACCCGTTCACTGAGTTGACGGTAGCTGAGGCGCACATCGCCGCAGGTCACCGCCAACGCCTCGGGCTGTCGCTCAACCTGACGCTGGAAAGCGTCCATGATCGACACCATGCCCGCCGGCGGCGTCAGCTCAGCGCCGCGCCCCCAGGCCGCGAGTTGGCGCAGCTCCCCTTCGCTGACCAGCGCCAGTTGACCGTTCGGCTGATGCGGCCGCCGCGCCAGTTGCTGCAGCCAATGGCCAATGCGCTCCGCATGGCCTTGCAAGGTGCGCGGCGCGTATTTGGCCGGGTTGGCCACCAACGACAGCGTCAGCACGCCGCTTCGAAAACCGATCTCAAACTCGAGGTCGTCGACCGGCCCCATCGCCAGCGTATGGGTAACGGCCGCTTGACCGTCGAAGGACAAGGCGCTGTGGTAAACCTTGACGTTGACCACCGGGCCGTACAGCTCCTGATGGCCGCCGACCAGGCCGAGATCGCGTTTGATCTGCTCCGCCTCATAGCGTTGATGGCGCCGCACCTGTTTGATTTCCGCCGCGGTGGCCTGGCAGACGTCCGCCAGCGACATCTCCGGCGTCACGTTCAGCAGCAGCGGCAGCACGTTAACCACCGGGCCGATCGCCGCCAGCGCCTGCGAGCCCATGCGGCGCATGAAAGGAAAACCGATGGAGAGCCGGGTTTCGCCGCTCATGCGCGCCAGATACATCGCCAGCGCCGCCGTGACGATATCGGCCGGTTGCAACGACTGCAGCGCTGCATCGCGCAGCGCTTCGTCAAACAGCGACTCCGGCAGCACCAGCGCCTGTTTGAGCGGCCGAGCGCCCGGTTCGACCTCGCGGTTTTCCGTCGCCAATGACAGCGGCGACGGCAGATCGCGCAGATGCTGCCGCCAGAATTCGGCCGCCCGCTGGCGTGCGGGCGACGTTTGCCATTGCTGAAACTCTTCCACCACCTTGCCGAACGGGGTAAACGGCGAGGCCGCCGGCGACAGCCCGTGGCGCAGCGCGCGGTAGATATCGGCGATCCGGCGGGTGATGGCCTCGAAGCTGAAGCCGTCCAGGGTCAGATGATGAAAGCGCTGGTACCAGAACCAGCGATCGGCGCTGATGCGGATCACCGCATGGCGATAGAGCGGGCGCTCGCCGTCCGCGGGCAGATCCTGCGCCAGATCGTCGTGCATCAGCGCCAGCGCCGCCTGTTCGGCGTCTGGCCGCGCGCTGAAGTCAAACCACTCCGGCGCCAGCACCCGCGCGGGATCCGCGTTCAGCGGTAAACGTTGCACCGGCTGGCCGTCCTGCGCCTCAAAGAAGCGCGCCTGAACCGTATCCGCCTCCGCCAGCCCCTGGCGAATCGCGCGCTCCAGCGCCGAACGATCGATATCGCCGTGCAGTTCGGTGTAGTGCGCCACGGCAAAGCTGTTGCGCCGCAGCGCGATTTGGTCGGCAATCCAGATCCCCGGTTGCGCCGCAACCAGCGGATAATCCCGATACTCGACCTGAGTATCCGGCAAAGAAAGCGTTTCTGACATGGTGTCTGTCCTTTTCCTCAAACGGAATGTAGCGATGTGGCTGTGCGGCGATTAACGCGGCGCATCCGCCGCTTTCAACGACGCCGGCCGCATGTCCTGCCAGTGCGCTTCGATATAGTCGATACATTCACCGCGCGACGCCGGCCCCATCAACACGCGCCATCCCGGCGGCGTATCGGCAAACTGCGGCCACAGCGAGTACTGCTGTTGCGCGTTGACCAACACGGAGAAACGGAGACTTTCGTCATCGAACGGGTTTTGTTGTTCCTGAGTCATTTGCCTTACCTGTCTGTCAAAATGTGGAATTACTTCATTGCGGAAAGCAGCCGGCGCACGCCGTCCACCAGACCGCCGCGCCAGCAGAGCGCGTCATGTCCGCCGGAATACACGCGGTAGTCGGCACGATGCCCGGCCGCCGTCAGCGCCTGGTGCATCTGGCGATTGACGAATTCGATGTCCGCCTCCCGATCGCCGGCTTGCTGAATCACGGTGAGCGTCGGCGCGGTCGCGCCGCGCTGCCGAACCTGGCGTATCAACCAGCCTTCCTCCAACTCGTGGCGTTTTTCAAACTGGGTAACGAATTGCACCGTGGGCCACCAGAAGGAGCCGGACTGGCTCAGCACATGGCCGAAGCGCTCGGGCCAGTGCAGGCCGGCGTATAACGCCGCCAGCCCGCCGTAGCTCTGGCCGGCGACCACGGTGCGCGCCCCCTCTTCGCTGAACGGTTCGCGCCGCTGCGCCTGCGGCAGCAGTTCGTCGATCACCGCCTGCCAAAAGGCGGCGTTGCAAGGAAGTTCGTTTTCCCGGTGTTCGCCATCGATCGCATCGATCAGCAGCCAGCACGCGGGCGGCAGATGCCCTTTTGCGGTCTCGTTCTCAATCACCGGCAGCAATGCGTGCCTTTCGATCCAGTTCTGGCCGTCGAGCAGCAGCACCAGCGGGCGGTTCGCGTTGTCCGCCGCCTCGCCGCCGGCATACAGCCACACGCGCCGCCGGGTGCCCAGCCGTTCGCTGTGCCAGTGAAAAAGCTGTAGCCGCGCTTCATCCAACGGCCGATCGGCGGCCTGCCAGGCGCTTTGGTCGTCCGCGTCCGGCCCCTGAGCCAGGGAAACGGCGCGCGGGCGATAAGCCGGCCCCAGCGAGGTGCGATTCAGCGGATCGGCGATCGCCAACGGGAACAGCGATACCCACCAGGCGCGCTGCTGGCGATCGCGCAACGTTTCGTCGTCGCTAAAGACGGGAGGAAGATCTCGCGCCGTAATCGGGATCAGGCTGTAACTGCCGCGCCAGCGGCGATCGACAACGGCCGCGCCGTACCAAACGTCGGTGCCGGGGAGCCTTTTCAGGCTGCTGGGGGTCGTGCTGTGATGGTCGGTAATGCCGTTGATATCGGCATAGACGCGGCATATCGGCGAGAGCCGCTCGTCGCCGGCAGGATCGCGCCATAGCCAGGTCATTCTGACGTGCTGTTCATCGTGCGCGTCGACGACAGGCGTGCCATGAGCGGCAACCTTCTGCCACCATGCGGGTTGCCCCGCCGCCGCCTCACGCAGCCAGTGCGCCGCCAATCCCTCATGGCCGTGTTCTGGCCTCTTTTCCGGCAAAAACTCCATAGCGCCCCTTACATAACGTGCGTGACTTTTACAAAACCTGACAATCGTATTGATACTCATTATCATTTTCAATACTATTTGTCGGATTTTTGCCGTCGTGCAAACGCGACGTCTCCGCGTCGACGAGGGAAACCGTATTCATCGGCATTGCGGGGTTTATCAGGGTGGCATTACACACAAAAGTAGGCATGCAGGAGAGATAATGAATATTAGAAACAAAGGGATAGAAAACGATAGTGCAGAGGCGATGTCCGCCAACCGGCTGTTGCTGGGGGCGACGCTGGCGCTACTGCCCTTCGCGCAAAACGCTTTTGCCGCGGCGGACGAGACGATGGTGGTGACCGCCGACGCGCAGAGCAGCGTGACCGCGCCCGTCAAAGGGATCGTCGCCAAAGAGAGCGCCGCCGGCACCAAAACCGCCGCCCCGCTGAGCAAAACCCCGCAGTCCATCTCGGTGGTGACGCGCGAGCAAATGAACGACCAGGAACCGGCGTCGGTCGCCGACGCCTTGAACTACACCAGCGGGGTGGTCACCACCTATCGCGGCAATTCCAACCGCAATGACGAAGTGATCAGCCGCGGCTTCCGCTACGCGCCCAAGCTGCTCGACGGCCTGCACTTTGGCCTCTCGAGCCAAAACGGCGGCGCCGGGCAGATCGATCCCTGGTTGCTGGAGCGCGTGGAAATGGTGCACGGCCCGGCCGGCGTGCTTTACGGCCAGGTCAGCCCCGGCGGCGTGGTGGTGATGACCAGCAAACGCCCTACCGCCCAGAGCATTCACGAAGTTAAATTCAGCACCGGCAACCGTCATCTGGCGGAAACGGCGTTCGACTTCGGCGGCAAACTCAACGACGACAACACCCTGTTCTATCGCCTGAACGGTATCGCCAGAACCGAACATGAGTTTGTCAAAGACAGCAAGCAGCAACGGGTGGCCATCGCCCCGGCCTTCACCTGGCTGCCGAACGAAGACACCAGTTTTACGCTGCTGACCAGCTACCAGAACGATCCGAAAGCCGGATCGCGCAACTTCCTGCCGCGCGCCGGCACGCTGTTCCCGACCAGCGCGGGCTATGTGCCCTATGACTTCAACATCAGCGAACCCAGCTTCAACAAGTCGCGGCGCGAGCAGGCGTCGATCGGCTACAGCCTCGAGCACAACTTCAGCGATGCGCTGTCGTTTACCCAGAACCTGCGTTTCACCCACCGTGATGAGGACTATAAGTATCTGGTTTATAACGTAAACTCGAAGGTCAACGACCACACCGTCACCCGCATGGCGCAGCATGAAACGCAGATGACCAACGAGTTTGGCGTGGATAACCAACTGAAGGGCCTGTTCGACACCGGCGAGGTGAAGCACACGGTGCTGGGCGGATTGGATTACCGCTACAGCCATATCGATTCGAAGATGTATCGCGATCGCGGCAACGATTACCCGATCGACTGGGCCAACCCGGTTCGCCCCAGCATCGATGGCAGCACGCTGGCGCTGGCTTCCAGCGACTTGAAGACGCTGAATCAGGTCGGGGTGTATCTGCAGGACCAGCTGGCGTGGAATAACTGGAACCTGCTGCTGTCCGGCCGTCAGGACTGGTCGCAGGTCAACACCCGCGATCGCACCAGCGGCGGCAAAGAGCAGACCTACAACGATGCCCAGTTCACCGGCCGTGCGGGCCTGCTCTACGCCTTCGACAACGGCATTTCGCCGTACGTCAGCTACAGCACCTCGTTCGATCCTAACCTGTACCCGAGCGCGCCGGGCGCCGACCCGCTCAAGCCGACCACCGGCAAACAAACCGAGGTGGGCGTGAAGTACCAGATCCCGGGCGGCAACACCCTGCTGACCCTTTCCTGGTTCGACATCACCCAACGCAATGTGGCGTCTTACAACCGTCTCACCTCCGCCTACGAGCAGATCGGTGAGGTGAAATCCAAAGGGATTGAGGCGGAAGTGCACGCTCAGCCGACGCCGGAGATCAAGCTGATCGCCGCCTACACCTACACCGACGTGGTGACCAAAGACTCCAACTCGGCCGACGAAATCGGCCACAGCCCGGCGGGCATTCCGCGCCACGCGGCGTCCGCCTGGGGCAGCTACAGCTTCCTGAGCGGCGCGCTCAACGGCCTGACCGTCGGCAGCGGCGTGCGTTACATCGGCGATGCGCCGGCCGACGCCACCGGCCAGTACGATGTGCCGCACTACACGCTGTACGACGCCATGGTGAAATATGATCTCGGCCAGGCCTCGCCGGCGCTGCGCGGTGCGGCGCTGCAGCTCAACGTGCAGAACCTGACGGACAAGAAATACGTTTCATCCTGCAGCGGCGAGTACGCCTGCTTCTACGGCAGCGGCCGCAGCGTCATCGCTTCGGTGAACTACCGCTGGTAACGAAAAGGGGCGGCCAGCGCCGCCCCTTTCTTCCACCTTTCCCGCCGCGTTTACTCTTGCTTCAATTCCCGCAGATGCTTGTACACCGTGGCGCGCCCCATCGACAGCACGTTGGCGATATAGTCCGCCGCGCTTTTGGCCTTGAACGCCCCCTGATGATAGAGATCGCTGACCAGCCGACGTTTCTGTTCGCGGCTCAGCGCGCCGAGCGCAGCGTTCTCGCGCCGCAGCCAGTCATGCAGGAAGGTATTGATCTTCTCTTGCCAGTCGTCTTTGAACAGCTGTTGCGGCTGCGGCTGCAATCGCGTGACCGACAGGAACATATCCAGCGCGTTGCGGGCGTCCTCGAACATCGTGGTGCTCAGGTTGATGCACAGCAGATAGCTGGGGTTACCCTGCTCGTCGCGCGCGGCGATGCTCACCGAGCGCATCTTTTTGCCGTCCCAGTTCAGCTTTTCGTAGGGGCCGGTCACGTTGGCGCCGCCATCAAACGTGAAATCTTCCAGCCCCGCGTCGTCGCCCGGTTTGCGCTTCGACAGGTTGTTCGCCAGGTAGGCTATCTTGTTGGCGGCCAAATCGTGGATCACCACTTCCGCATTCGGGAAAAACAGGGCCGCGATGCCGTCGGCGACCGACCGCAACAGTTCAAGTTGAGAAGAAGAATTCGCCACGCTGGGGTGTCTCCGTATAGCCCGGTTTGGTTTGTTGTTCAGCCGCTTAGCATACCGCAGTTGCCGCCGCTTGCCGAGCGGATGGCGTTGGTTCCCCCCTCACTACCGGCTGCGCCGCAAGTGACCTTTTATCCCGACGGGGGGGCATGATTGGCCATTGCCGGTCGCCGGCGAAATAACGCCCGCCCCTTCAAAGAGGAAAAGGAAATAGGTTAACCACGCCGTTCATCTACCGTTTTTTTATTTAAAAACCGCCCCTTTGCCAATGACATTAATAACCGCACCACCGTTATTGAATTATTGCTTAAGGCCGTTGGCAAGTTGATTAGCAAACTCCCTTATGCAAGAAAAATCTCATACAAATCATCATGTTTTGCATAAAGCAAAGCGCCAATTCGGATTATTCCTAATTATTTATTTCAGACATCAGGAATAAATTTAACCTGCAGTACTGCAATAAGGATGCAGCTTAATTTGAGTTGTATAAGCAATTTAATTTAAAGGACTTTTATTATGAATTATGAATCCAAGGCGGAATGTTCCGCCAACAGCTACATTATTGAAATTTCAAGTTTTAAACTGCCGGCCTCACTCAGCCCTGAAGCGTTTGCCGTATTGGACAAGCGCGTAGAAGAGGAATTTATCTCGAACCAGAACGGGTTTATTTCGCGTGACTCGGGCATCAGCGTAGACAATGAGCCTCGCTGGGTGAACATTGTAAAATGGGAGACGCTGTTGGATGCGGATGAAAACATCTACCAATTTACGCAAGCTTCCGCGCCGGCGTCCGTCAAAGAATATCTCGCGAGTATCGGCGCTGAACCGGTGGAATTACAACGCTATCAGCATACCGGCGCCTAATGCGTATCGGATGACCACGCCACCGCGGCGCGGTCTTCTTTAAACGCTGATTCGCCAAACCAGAACGGGTGGCCGGCCGCTCGCGGTCACCCGTCCGTTTCAGGTGAACACGCTTTTCAGCCCACTCTTCTGCCGCAATACAGTAAAACAGCCCCGAATCATGCTTCTCGCTGCCCAGGCAAAACGCGGCGGCAGACGGCGTTTTAACAGGATTTTAACGCTGCCGAGGGGAAACGCCATTGTCAACATAGCAGTTAAATAAAATGAAACTTTTTGATCACATTCAAGCTTCTGAAAAATAGATATAAAGGGTTTTTATGCGTTTTATATGCATAAAGTATGCATGCGCCCGCTAACGGCCGGCGAAAAGTAATTAACTATTCATTTACCGCCCTGCAGGCGGCGAAAAACCGTCCGCTGGCCCGATGAGCGGGGGGCTAACAACCGGCATAATTAGTGGTAAATTTAGCGGCGCAAAGTGTTATGCGCTTGCTAATCCACGGTTAAACGAAATAAATACCTCTAAAATATAAAGGTTGGTTATGGAAAAGCTATCCTACGCTTCAGACAGCAGCACCACCGCTTGGGCTACATATCTGCAACAAATCGATCGCGTCGCCCCTTACCTCGGCGACCTCTCACGCTGGGTTGATACGCTGCGTCACCCTAAACGCGCTTTGATTGTCGATATCCCGCTGCAGATGGACGATGGCACCATCCGTCACTTCGAAGGCTTCCGCGTACAGCACAACCTGTCGCGCGGGCCGGGTAAAGGCGGTATCCGCTTCCACCCTGACGTCGATCTGAACGAAGTGATGGCCCTGTCCGCCTGGATGACCATCAAGTGCGCCGCGGTCAACCTGCCGTACGGCGGCGCCAAGGGCGGCATCCGCGTCGATCCGTTCAAACTGTCTGAAGGTGAACTGGAGCGACTGACCCGCCGCTACACCAGCGAAATCGGCTTCATCATCGGGCCACAGAAAGACATTCCTGCGCCGGACGTCGGCACCAACGCCAAAGTGATGGCCTGGATGATGGATACCTACTCCATGAACCACGGCACCACCATCACCGGCGTGGTAACCGGTAAGCCAATCCACCTCGGCGGCTCCCTGGGCCGTGAGAAAGCGACTGGCCGCGGCGTGTTTGTCACCGGCAGCGAAGTGGCCAAGCGTCTGGGCGTGCAGATCGAAGGCGCCAAAGTGGCGGTGCAAGGCTTCGGTAACGTGGGCAGCGAAGCGGCTCGCCTGTTCGTCGGCGTCGGCGCTCGCGTCGTCACCATCCAGGACCACTCCGCAACCCTGTTCAACGCCAACGGCATCGATCTGGCCGCGCTGACCGAATACCAGGCCAAGCACAAGCAGATCGCCGGTTTCCCAGGCGCCAGCGAGATCGAAAGCGAAGCGTTCTGGTCGGTTGACATGGACATCCTGATCCCTGCGGCGCTGGAAGGCCAGATCACCCGTCAGCGCGCCGAAATCCTCAGCGCCAAGCTGGTGCTGGAAGGGGCTAACGGCCCAACCTTCCCAGAAGCGGACGACATTCTGCGTTCCCGTAACATCACCGTGGTTCCGGACGTTATCTGTAACGCCGGCGGCGTAACGGTCAGTTACTTCGAGTGGGTGCAGGACATGGCGAGTTACTTCTGGAGCGAGTCCGAGATCAACGAGCGTATGGACAAGATCATGACCGACGCGATGGTCCACGTCTGGAACAAGGCCGCAGAGAAAGAGTGCAGCCTGCGCACCGCCGCTTATATCGTGGCTTGTGAGCGCATCCTGACCGCACGTAAAGAGCGTGGCATCTACCCAGGTTGATACCCGTTTCCCGGCCTGCCCCGGCAGGCCGGATTTTCCTCAGCGCAAACAGCGTTTCAACACCTTACCGGTACTGGTCATCGGCAAGCGTTCGACAAACTCGACGATACGCGGATACTTGAACGCCGCCAGCCTCTCCCGGCTCCAGGCGATCAGCGCCTCTTCCTCGATCGGCTCCTCCGTCTCTTTCAACACCACCACCGCTTTGATCTCTTCACCCAGCGAAGGATGCTCGACACCGATCACCGCCACCAACGACACCGCCGGATGGCGAATCAGTGCCTCTTCAATCTCGCGCGGATAGACGTTGAACCCGCCGCGAATGATCATGTCCTTGGCCCGATCGACGATGAAATAGAAGCCGTCGGCATCGCGGCGCGCCAGATCGCCGGTGCGGAACCAGCCGTTTTCCAGCACTTCCGCCGTCGCCTCGGGACGGTTCAGATAGCCTTTCATGATGTTGTAGCCGCGCACCGCGATCTCTCCCACCTGATCGACACCGTCGATCGGTTGCCCGGTGACGTCGAGCAAGCGAACCTCCACGCCCCAGATCGGTTGGCCGATAGAGCCGGGTTTGGTCACGCGGTGCGGATGGTTAAAGGTGGCGACCGGGCTGGTTTCCGACAGCCCATACCCTTCGAGAATGTTGACGCCGAAGCGGCGCGAGAAATCCTCCAGGATCTGCACCGGCAGGCTGGCCCCGCCGGACACCGCCATACGCAGCGTGCTGCGCAGGCGCTCGATATCCGTATGCTCATCCAGCGCATTCAACAACGCCCAATACATGGTCGGCACGCCGGCAAAAAAGGTAATGCCGTGCCGCTGCATCAGCGCGATGGCCTGCGCGGCGTCGAAGCGTTCGACCAGCACCAGGGTGGCGGCGGCGGAAAATCCGGCATTCATCTGCACCGTCGAACCAAACGTGTGGAACAGCGGCAGCGTCACCAGATGGCGATCGGGATCCGTTTCCGAGCCGTCGAACAGCCGCACCGATCCCAGCGCGTTAAGCACCAGGTTGGCGTGGGTCAACTCCGCCCCTTTGGCCCGGCCGGTGGTGCCGCTGGTATACAGCACCACCGCCGTGTCGCTTTCGAGCGTCGCGGCCGAAGCGAACTCGGTGGCCTGTGCGGCTATCGCCGTGCTGAAACGTTCGCCTTCGAGCGGCAGCCGATCGCCGATGATAAACACCTCACGGCATTGCTCCGCCTTCGCCGCCGCCCGCAGCGCCTCTTCCCCCAACGGCAGGCCGTTGCTGCCTTCGAAGCAAAACAACGCCACCGCCGCCGAGTCCGCCAGGTAATAGTCGAACTCTGCGCTCTTAAGCAGAATATTGAGCGGCACCACCACCGCGCCGCTTTTGAGAATGCCGTAATAGATAGCCGGAAACTCCGGCCGATTGGGGCAGGCCAGCGCCACTCGCTCACCGGGCTGCACGCCGCGCGCGACCAGTAAATTCGCCACCCGGTTGGCCATTTCATTCAGCGCCCGATAGCTGAGCGGTATATCGTCCTGTATCACCGCCGGCCGTTCCGGCCAGGTGCGCGCACTTTCTTCAAGCAAGGTAGCCAGATTCAGCATCGGGGATCCTCCCTGGGTTGAGCGGCGAGAAAGCGCCGCAGTATCACGAGTATAGATAGGCGCTTTGCGGTTCGCATTCCCAGGGGCGCTGGGCTATACCTTAGGCATTCCCCCTCCTGCAGGAGTTGTGATCATGAGCAAGAAAAAAATCCTGATGCTGGTCGGCGACTACGCCGAAGATTACGAAACCATGGTGCCATTTCAGGCATTGCAAATGCTTGGCCATTGGGTGGATGCCGTGTGCCCCGACAAAGCCGTCGGCGACTACATCCAGACCGCGATCCACGACTTTGACGGCGCGCAGACCTACAGCGAGAAACCCGGTCATCGTTTCACCCTGAACGCCGACTTTGCCGCCGCCAAAGAAGAACACTATGACGCGCTGTTGATCCCCGGCGGTCGTGCGCCCGAATACCTGCGCCTGAATCCCGACGTGATCGCGCTGGTGCAGGCGTTCGACGCCGCCAAAAAACCGATCGCTGCCGTTTGCCACGGCCCGCAGCTGCTGGCGGCGGCTGGGGTGTTGAAGGGCCGCACCTGCAGCGCCTACCCGGCTTGCGCCCCGGAGGTGCGGCTCGGCGGCGGCCACTATGCGGAGATCGGCATCGATCAGGCGCACGTCGACGGCAATCTGGTCACCGCCCCGGCCTGGCCGGCGCATCCGCAGTGGCTGGCGAAGTTCGCCGAGCTGCTGGAGCAGTAACCTGGCGCTAGCGCAATTGCTCGATAAGAAAATGGATGTCGTACAGCCAGCGTTTGGCGCGCGCCGAGCGCACCAGCATCGATACGCACAGCGGCCGGGTGTGTTCTTTACAGGCGGAGGGGGAAAACCAGCGCCCGGTATTGCTCGGCGGCTGGAAATACAGCTCGTGGTTGTAATTGCTGCTGTCGACGCCGAAGGTATCGAAGTAGCGGCGCATCAGCGTGTTGGAGTCGCTGAACGACAGGTTGAGCGCGGTGTTAATCTCGGTTTCCGGGGTGATGACCGCCCCCTTCTTCTGCCGCCCTGGTGCGTTGAATGCGGCGATAAGCGCGATGACCTGTTGCTGAATGTCTTCTGCCATGACGACCTCGAGCCGATATGAGGAAAAGGTGAATGCAATTATCTGTCTGACTCTGCCCGCCGCGGCGAGTTCGGGCCGCCGCGCGGGTTTTCCGTTTCTTTACACTTTCCATAAGTAAACCGCGCGCCGCCCAACTCGCGGCGCGCGCGGTCGACGGTTAGCGGCTGAGCGCCGCCTTATCGGCGATGACGCCGTCCCCCTGCTGCTCGGCGGCAACCCCGCCGCCCAACACTTTATACAGGGTCGCCTGATTGTCGTACGCGGTCTGCTGTGCGGCGATCAGCGACTGCTGCGCCGTATACAGCGTGCGCTGCGCGTCCAGCAGCGTCAGGTAGCTGTCCACGCCCTGGCGGTAACGCAGTTCGGCCAGGCGATAATATTGCTGCGCCGCCGTCACATAGCCGGTCTGTGCCGCCAGCTGTTCCTGCAGCGTGGCTTTGCGCGCCAGCGCGTCGGCGGTTTCCTGAAATGCCGTCTGCACCGCTTTCTCATAGGTGGCGACATACAGGTCTTTCTGCGCCTGGGTGTAGTGGAGCTGAGCCGTGTTATAGCCGCCGCTGAAGATCGGCAGGCTGATGCTCGGGGCGAACGACCAGACGCCGGCGCCGTGGCTGAACAGCGCCGAGAGTTCACCGCTGCCCACGCCGCCGCTGGCGGTCAGGCTGATCGACGGGAAGAATGCCGCACGCGCCGAGCCGATGTTGGCGTTGGCGGATTTCAGATTATGCTCGGCCTGCAGCACGTCCGGCCGCGTCAGCAGCACCTGCGAAGACACCCCGGCCGGCAGATTGCGCATGATTTCGCCGAGCGCATCGATACCGTCGGGCAGCAGGTTTTCCGGCACGCTTTGCCCCACCGCCAAATCCAGCGCGTTTTTCGCCTGCGCGGCGAGGGTGGCGTAGCTGGCGGCGTCCGAACGCGCCTGCTGATAAACGGTTTCCGCCGACGCCACGTCGACCAGCGACGAAATGCCGTGCTGTTGATTGTTGCGCGTCACGTCCAGCGAACGTTTGGCGCTTTCCATCGTCTGCTGCGCCACCGCCAGATTGCTGCGCTCGGCCGCCACCGCCACCCAGTCGGTGACGATATCGGCGATCAGCGTCAGACGGGTGCTTTTCGCCGCTTCCGAGTTGGCCAGATAGGTTTCGAACGCCGCCCGCGACAGGCTGGCGTTCTTGCCGAACAGATCCAGCTCGAACGCGCTGACGCCGCCCTGCGCTTCGTAGCTCTGGCTGATGGCGGTGGCATTGCCGTTGCCGCTCAGCGAACGCCCGCGGCTGCCGTCGGCGGTGGCGTTGATCGTCGGGAACAGCGCCGAGCGCTGCTCACCGTATAGGGCGCGCGCCGAGGCGATATTGGCGATCGCCTCACGCAGATCGCGGCTGCTGTTCAGCCCCATCGCCACCACCTGCCGCAGCCTGGCGTCCTGCACATAGTCGCGCCAGGCGACGTCCGGGTAGCTCAACGCCTGCTTGCCGGCGGCCTCGCCCTGCGGCAGGTTGGCGGGCACCGGCGCCGCCGGGCGCTGGTAGTGCGGATCCAGCGACAGACACCCGCTCAGCAGCAGCGGTAAAGTTAACATCATGACTCGTTGCAACACGTTATTCTCCTGCCTGCGACGGCGAGTTGGCGGGCCGACGGGTAAACATGCGGCGCACCAACACATAAAACAGCGGTACGAAAAAGATCGCCAAGGCGGTGGCGGTGATCGTGCCGCCGATAATGCCGGTGCCGATGGCAATTCGGCTGTTGGCGCCGGCGCCGCTGGATACCGCCAGCGGCAGCACCCCGGCGGTGAACGCCAGCGAGGTCATCAGGATCGGCCGCAGGCGCATGCGCGCCGCGTGGACCGCCGCGCCAATCAGCGTTTCCCCCCGCTGGTGCATCTCCTCGGCGAACTCGACGATCAAAATGGCGTTCTTCGCCGACAGCCCGATGATGGTGAGCAGCGCCACCTGGAAGTAGATGTCGTTTTCCAGCCCGCGCAGCGTGATCGCCAGCAGTGAGCCCACCACGCCCATCGGCACCACCAACATGACCGCGAATGGAATCGACCAGCTCTCATACAGCGCCGCCAGGCACAGGAACACCACGATGAGCGAAATGGCGTACAGCGACGACGCCTGGCCGCTGGTCAGCCGTTCCTGATAGGACAGCCCGCTCCAGGAATAGCTGCTGCCGGCGGAGTATTTCGCCGCCAGTTTCTCCATCTCGCTCATTGCCGTACCGGAACTGACACCGGCGGCGCCCTGCCCGGTGATCTCGAACGACGACAGCCCGTTATAACGCGACAGGTTCTCCGGCCCGTAGATCCAGTGCGAAGACGCAAAGGCGGAGAACGGCGTCATGCTGCTGTCGCCCGATGCGTTGGTGCCGCGCACAAACCAGCGGTCGAGGTCTTCCGGCTTGGCGCGGTACTGCACGTCGCCCTGCATATAGACTTTTTTCACCCGGTTGCGATCGATAAAGTCGTTGATGTAGGTGCTGCCGAACGCGCTGCTGAGGGTGCTGTTGACGTCCGCGGCGCTCAGGCCGAGTGCCTGCAGTTTGCCGTTGTCGATCGCCACCTGCAGCTGCGGGGTGTCCGGCAAGGTGTTGGCGCGCACCGCCAACAGCGATGGATTGCCGGCGGCGGCGGCGACAATCTGATCGCGCATCGCCTGCAGTTCGGCGCGGGTGGTCGCCCCTTTGGCCTGCAGTTCGAAGGTGAAGCCGTCGGACTGGCCGAAGCCGTCGATCGCCGGCGGGCTCATGGAGAACACTTGGGCGTCGCGCAGCGAGGCGAAGTGCGCCATGGCGCGTTTGGCGATGGCGTCGGCGGTGTTTTCGCTGCC
Source organism: Serratia ureilytica (assembly GCF_017309605.1). NCBI lineage: Bacteria > Pseudomonadati > Pseudomonadota > Gammaproteobacteria > Enterobacterales > Yersiniaceae > Serratia > Serratia ureilytica. The sequence goes on along the minus strand of NZ_CP071320.1, from coordinate 2,492,295 downwards.
GCCGCGTTGGCTCCAGTCTTTGAGGCTGACGAACGCCATGCCGGCGTTTTGCCCGCTGCCGCTGAAACCGAAACCGTTGATGGTGAAAATGGTGCTGACGTTGGCCTTTTCCTGGTCGAGAAAATAGGCGGTCACCGCCTCGCTCACCGCCGAGGTGCGCGCGTTGGTGGCGCCGGCCGGCAAGGTGTACTGCACCATCACCGAGCCCTGATCCTCGTTGGGCAGGAAGCCGGTCGGCAAACGCAGATACATTACGGCGGCGGCGATCAACAGCAGGCCGTACAGCAGCAGATAGCGCGTTGGCCGGTGGATCACTGCGCCGACCTTGTCGGCGTACTTCGCCTGCAACCGGTCATAACCGCGGTTGAATTTGCCCAGCAGCCCGGTGTCAGTCTGCGCGTCGTGCGCGGGTTTCAGCAACGTGGCGCACAAGGCCGGCGCCAGCGTCAACGCCAGCACCACCGACAACACCATCGAGGAGACGACGGTGATCGAAAACTGGCGGTAGATCACCCCGGTGGAGCCGCCGAAGAACGCCATCGGCAGAAACACCGCCGACAGCACCAGCGCGATGCCGACCAGCGCGCCGGTGATTTCGCGCATCGATTTCTCCGTCGCCTCGCGCGGCGGCAGCTTATCTTCGCGCATCACCCGTTCGACGTTTTCCACCACCACGATGGCGTCATCCACCAATAGCCCGATCGCCAACACCATGCCGAACAGCGTCAGGGTATTGATCGAATAGCCGAACGCCGCCAGCACGCCGAAGGTGCCCAGCAACACCACCGGCACGGTGATGGTCGGGATCAGCGTGGTGCGCAGGTTTTGCAGGAACACGAACATCACCACCACCACTAACGCCACCGCTTCAAACAGCGTTTTCACCACCTCCTCGATAGAGATGTTGATAAAGTCGGTGCTGTCTTTCGGGTAGGCCACCTTGTAGCCCTGCGGCATGGCGCTTTGGTACTCCGCCACCTTGGCCTTCACCAGCTTGGCGGTGCTCAGGGCGTTGGCGCCCGCCGCCAGCTTGACCGCGATCCCCGCCGCCGGGTGGCCGTTGAGGTGCGCGCTGGCGGAGTAGTCTTCGTTGCCCAGCTCAACCCGCGCCACGTCGCCCAGCCGCACCAGCGCCCCGCTGCTGTCGCTTTTCAGGATGATATTGCGGAACTGTTCCGGCGTTTGCAGCCGCGACTGCGCCTTCACCGTGGCAGTCAGCTGCTGGTCGGCGGCGGCCGGCAGATCGCCTATCTTGCCGGCGGACACCTGGGTGTTTTGCGCCTCGATCGCCGTCTGCACGTCGGAAGGCATCAGCGAAAAGCTCGCCAGTTTGGTCGGATCCAGCCAGATGCGCATCGCGTATTCCGAGCCGAACACCTGCACGTCCCCGACGCCCTCGATGCGCGACAGCGGATCCTGCAGGTTGCTGACCAGATAGTCGGAGATATCGGCCATCGTCGCCTTGTCGCTTTCGTCATACAGCCCGACGATCAGCAGGAAGCTGCTCTGGGATTTCTTGACCGTCACGCCCTGCGCGGTGACCGCGCTCGGCAAACGGCTTTCCGCCTGCTGCACCTTGTTTTGCACCTGCACCTGAGCGATATCCGGATCGGTGCCCTGATCAAAAGTGACGTTGATGCTGACCGAGCCGCTGGAGCTGCTGGTCGAAGAAAAATACAGCAGGCCGTCCAGGCCGGTGAGCTGCTGCTCAATCACCTGGGTGACGCTGTTTTCCAGCGTTTCCGCGTCTGCGCCCGGGTAGGTGGCGGAGATGGAAATCTGCGGCGGTGAGACGTCCGGGTACTGCGAAACGGGCAACGAGTTGATCGACATCAGGCCGCACAGCATGATGATGATGGCGATCACCCAGGCGAATACCGGCCGCCGGATAAAGAACTGCGCCATATCACTGCTCCCCGCGTTGGGTTTTGTCGACCGAAACCTCAACCGGCTTCACCGCGGCGCCGATCGTCACCTTGCTGGTGCCTTCGACGATCAGGCGATCGCCTTCGTTCAGCCCGCTGCCGATCAGCCAATTGCTGCCCACCACCCGTTCGGCGCTGACGGTGCGCTGAGCCACTTTGTTCTGTTCGTCCACCACCAACGCGGTGGCTTCCCCTTTGGCGTTGCGGGTTATGCCCTGCTGCGGCGCCAGAATCGCTTTGGGATCGACGCCGTTATCCACCGTGGCGTGGACATACATGCCGGGCAGCAGCTCATGTTCGGGGTTGGGGAACACCGCGCGCAGCGTGACCGAACCGGTGGCTTCGTCCACCGCGACTTCGGTCAGCTCGAGCTTGCCGGCGTGGGCATAAGGCGTGCCGTCCTCCAGCTTGATGGCGGCCGGCGTGACCGCACCGCGCTGCAAAGCGGCCTGCTGACGGCGCAGTTTAAGCAACTGGGCGCTGGACTGGGTCAGATCGACATAGATGGGATCCAACGCACGGATGGTGGCCAACGCATCAGTCTGGCCGGCGGTGACCAGCGCGCCCGGCGTCACCGACGAAATGCCGATGCGGCCGGCGATCGGCGCCCGCACCTGGGTATAGGCGAGATTGATGCGCGCCGTTTCCAGCGCCGCCTGATACTGCGCCACCGACGCCACGGCCTGCAGATACGCGGCTTTGGCGTCGTCTGCGTCCTGTTTGGAAACGCCGTTCTCTTTCACCAGCGCCGCATAGCGCTGCGATTTGAGCCGGGTGGATTGCACCGTGGCCTGAGCGTTTTTCAGCTGGGCGGCGGCCTGATCGTAACTGGCCTGATAGCTGGCGGGGTCAATTTGATACAAGACCTGCCCGGCTTTCACCTCGGCCCCTTCGGTAAACAGCCGCTGCTTGATGATGCCGTCGACCTGCGGCCGCACGTCGGAGGTCATGGTGGCGTTAACCCGGCCGGTCAACTCGCTGCTCAGGGTTACAGACTGGCCGCGCAGCGTGACGACGCCGACCTCCCGTTCACCGCCTGCGCCCGTCGGCGCGCCGGCGTTTTGCCCATCGCAGGCGGCCAGCGACAGCGAAAGCCCCAGCGCCAAAAGCGTTTTCCTCTGCATTGCAATACGATCCTATTGAGAATGACTATTCTCAATATATCGAATGCCGGAATGCGCTTCTGAAAGGGTTGCGTAAGGATTGCGTAAAATCTTTTCGAAGCGGTAAACGGTGGCGCAATCTCGTTCAGCGTGGTTTCAGCACATTGGCGCAGCGGTTTTTAGCCAATGCAATAAAGCGTTCCACTTCAGCCGGGGGCGGCGCCGCTTCAGTTGTATCAGGCTCTTGCTCCCGATGAGCATCGCTCGCCGGCTGCTTGCAGCGATAAACCAGGCCATACAGGGGATGGCGCCCATCGTCGGTTTGATAATAATTGGCCACGCGGGCGAACGAATAGTAATAATAAGGCGTTGAATGTTCTTCGCCCCGATAAACGTTTTGCGTGCCGCCATCGTAGAACGTCACGTTGGCGGTCTTTTCCATCAACCGATCCAGGTCGTCGATCACCTGCTCAGTGCAGCGGTTTAATTCACGCCGATCTTGTTCATTCAATTTATCGGCATAGTCGTCGGCGCAGCGGGTGATATAACCTTCATACTGGAGATTGTCGGCGAGCTTAAGTTCGAAATAACGGTATGAGCGCTCGGCGATCTTCACCCCCTCACGCTCCTGAATCAGCTTCGCATCCTGAATAAGGTACACCGCCGCCGGATCCTGATTCTCGAGCGTAAGCATGGCCGCAGTGGCCCCTCCAACAGGCGTCAAGAGCGCCCCCATAAGCAGGGACAACCGTTTGATTAAACGAAAGTCCATTGTTTTAGCGTCTTGGTCCATCATAAATTTCGTCATCTTATCTCGTCAGCGGCGGCGTACCGAGCGCCGCGTGGGATTTTTAGGGTTTAACCAGTCTAAACACCGTTTTGGTGTGCCAATAGTAGTCGATCGCTGCCGAAACAGTCGGCATCCAGCCGTCCGGCTCATAGGGAACGAAGCCGGAAAAACCCAGCCTGCGGGCAGAGACCTGGAACCCCGCGGCGGAGAAAATACGCGCATAATCGTCCAGAGAACGATCCTGCACCACGGTATGCGTCTGTTCAGCCACCCTTTCGCGCCATTGCGGCCACAGCGGGTTGTCGGTGTGGCAACCGGTCACCGCATAATAAACGCCGCCCGGCTTCAGCACCCGCAGCATATCGGCGGCATGCTGCGCGATATCTTCAATCAGGTAGATGACTTCATGACTGAAGGCGATATCGAAGTGGTTCTCATAACCCGTCAACCGCGTGTCGGTCTGATAAACGATCGGCAGGTTTCCTTTCAGGCGGTTGGCTTGTTCGACGGATTGGCGGGCGATATCAACTCCGATCCCCTCACTAAATGGCCGAATTTGATGCAACAGGCGCAAAAAACCGCCCTGATTGCAGCCGAAGTCCAGCACCCTGACGCCGGACAGTTCGCGTTCCGGCACCAGGCTCAGCAGATGCCGCCAGATGGGCGCATGGCCTTCGGCCATGGCCTGCTCTGCGTGCGGATCGCGATACCAGGTGGGAATGCTCAAGGATGAGTCGTTCATTATGGCCTCCTTCTGTTTCCACTCAGCCAACCACAGCCTATGGCGACAAACAACCGCGTGCGCATTTTTTGAACATTCACTAGTCTGGTTTGCCAGGCGCCGGCAGTTGGCTGGTCACGCAGTGAATGCCGCCGCCGCCGGCGGCGATCGCGTCGATCTCCAACTGCACCACCTTGCGCTGCGGATAGAGCGCCGACAGCAGTTCAAACGCCGCCTTGTCCGCCTGCGGGTCGCCAAACTCCGGGGCGATCACCGCGCCGTTGATAACGAAATAGTTGATGTAGCCCGCCGCGAAATCGGGATTGCGGCGGCTGAAACGGCTGTCGCGCGGTGCCCGCGGCGGCGAGAGCGTATGCACCTGCAGCGTGCGGCCGTCGGCGTCGGTCGCCGTCTTGAGGATCGCCAGATGCGTCTGGGTGACCGCATGATCGTAAGAGGCCGGGTCGGTGTCCAGATTGGCCACCACCACGCCCGGCCGCACGAAACGGGCGTAAAAATCGACGTGGGCATCGGTGATGTCCCGGCCTTTAATGCCCGGCAGCCAGATAATTTTACGCAGGCCGAGCATCGCCTTCAGCTCCTGCTCAACCCGATCCCTGCTCCAGCCCGGGTTGCGGTTCGCATTCACCCAACTGCTCTCGGTCATGATGCCGGTGCCGCGCCCATCCACCTCAATGCCGCCGCCTTCGCCTACCAGTGCGCTGCGGCGCGGTTGAGCGACGCCGTATCGCCTGGCGGCAAACCCTGCCAGACGCGCATCCCTGGCATGCTGCTGCTTATCGCCCCAGCCGTTGAAGTTGAAATCCACCGCGCCCAGTTCGCCGGCATCATTGACGACGAAATTGGCGCCGATGTCGCGCATCCAGATATCATCCAGCTCGGTGACGACATAGCTGACGTTGTGACTGCCGCAGGTGACCTCGGCCAATTGCCGTTCACGCTCGCGGCAAAAAACCGTCAACGGCTGAAATTCGGCGATGGCGCGGGCGATACGCCCCTGCGCCGCCCGCACGTCCGCCGTGAAGTCGCCCCAAATCGCGCGCTGCGCGCCGAACGCGATAAACGCCCGCTGTTGCGGTTCCCCTTCATCCGGCAAGCGCCAGGCCGGATTAAGCACAGCTTTTGCGTGACCGCGTAACGAAATACCCAATGATGCCGTCAAGCCGACGCCGGCCACCGCCGAAAGCTGCTTGATAAAGGTGCGGCGCGTTGACATAAATGCCCCCTTTTAATTAATTTAAATTCAACTGGTTAACCGGTTTTTTCGCTCTCCGGGAATTGAATCTCATGCTAGTCTTCCCCTGCCGCTGCGACAAACGATATATTTAGTGGATATCTGATTAGACAGGCTTATTGATAATGTTAAAACACTGGCCCCCGTTAAGCGCATTGCGCGGTTTTGAAGCGGCGGCGCGTCTGGGCAGTTTTCATCAGGCCGCCGAAGAGCTGCACCTTACCCAGTCGGCAATCAGCCAGCAGATCCGCAGCCTCGAGGCTTTTCTGGAACAGCCGCTGTTTTTCCGCACCGGCCGCAGCGTGACTCTGACCGATGCCGGCCACGATCTGTTCAGCACCGCGCAGGTAATGCTGCAACAATTGGCCGTCGGCATTCGTCGTCTGGACCAGTACCGCAAACCCAATCAGTTGATCGTCAACACGACGCCGGCCTTTGCCCGCCACTGGCTGACGCCGCGGCTGGGCGAGTTCAACCAACGGCATCCGCAGATAGATCTGTGGCTCTTCACCAGCTTCGAGCCACCGGATATGGCGACGGACAGCATCGACTTGGCGATCCGCGACGATCTCAGCGCGCAGGCGGACTGCACCTTTAAGGTTCTCTGCACCGACCGGCTTTATCCCGCCTGCCACCCCAGCCTATTGGCGCTGGCGGCGGAGCAGCGCGTCACGCTGCACGGCGAACGCGAAATGGACTGGAGCCACTGGACGGTGGCGGGCGGCGCGCACGTCGGCCAGCGCGACGGCGGGCTGAATTTCTCCGATCCCGGCCTGCTGCTGGATGCCGCCTGCCAGGGGCTGGGCATCGCGTTGGTCAGTCAGCTGTTGGCGCAGCAAGCGCGTGACGCCGGGTTGCTGCATCCGTTAACCGAGCAACGCGTGCGCGGCGCCAACTGGGCGTGGCTGCTGCATCGCGACAGCGAACACAATCCGCTCGCCCGGCACTTCTGCCAATGGCTGCAATCGACGCTGCCGGCCGACGCATAACGCGCCATATCACGATTTGCTACTCTGGTCAGGCGGCCCCGCCTGGCCGCTGCTACTTTCAATAAAGCGCCGCAACAGCCCGAATAAAACGCGCTAACCCGCTGTTTCAAAAATAATTAGTTGAATTCACCTGATAACTGAACATCGCTAAAAGGATCTTCTATGTCTGCCGGTTTATTGAAAACGATAGCTCTGAGTGTGACCCTGGCCTGCACCGTTCCCGCCGCCTTTGCCGCCGATCTGACCGCCGGCGCGGTCGCCGCTCCGGATCAGTATGGCGCAAAAGTCGCCGCGCACATTCTGCAGGCCGGCGGCAATGCGGTCGATGCGGCGGTCGCCACCGCCTTTACCCTGGCGGTCACCTACCCTGAAGCCGGCAATATCGGCGGCGGCGGCTTTATGACGCTGTACGTCGACGGCAAACCCTATTTCCTCGACTACCGCGAAGTGGCGCCCAAGGCCGCCGGCAAAACTATGTATCTGAACGAGAAAGGCGAAGTGATCGAGAATCTCAGCCTGGTGGGCAGTCGCGCCGCCGGCGTGCCGGGCACCGTGCTGGGGCTGTGGGAAGCCCACAAGCGTTTCGGCAAGCTGCCGTGGGCCGAACTGCTGACGCCGGCGATCGGCTACGCCCGGCAAGGTTTCACCGTGGCGGATCAGCAGTATCAGTACCGCGAAGACGCCAACAAGCTGTTTGCCGGTAAAACCAACTTCGGCGACTATTTCGGCGCCATGAAGCCCGGCACGGTGTTCAAACAGCCGGAGCTGGCCGCCACCCTTGAGCGCATCGCCAAATCGGGCGCCGACGATTTTTATCACGGCGAAACCGCCCGCCTGCTGGTGGCGCAAATGCAGCGCGATAACGGGCTGATCGGCGCGGCGGATTTGGCCGACTATCGGGTGAAATGGCGTGAACCGATGCGCATCAGCTGGCGCGGCAACACCGTGTATACCGCCCCGCTGCCCAGCTCCGGCGGCATCGCGCTGGCGCAGCTGCTGGGGATAAAAGAAGATCGCGCCGCCGACTTCAAGGGCGTGCCGCTGAACTCGGCGCGCTATATCCACCTGCTGGCGGAAATCGAAAAACGCGTGTTCGCCGATCGCGCCGACTACCTCGGCGACCCGGATTTCACTAACGTGCCGGAAGCGCAGCTGATCGCCCCCGACTACCTGCAAAAACGCGCCGCCGAGATCAACCCGACGGCGATCTCGCCGACCGAGCAGGTGCGGCCGGGGCTGGAAAGCCACCAAACCACCCACTTCTCGATCGTCGATGCGGCCGGCAACGCGGTCAGCAACACCTATACGCTTAACTGGGACTTCGGCAGCGGCGTGGTGGTCAAAGGCGCCGGCTTCCTGCTCAACGACGAGATGGACGACTTCAGCGCCAAACCCGGCGTCGCCAACGCCTTCGGCGTGGTGGGCAGCGACGCCAACGCCATCGAGCCGGGCAAACGCATGCTCTCCTCGATGAGCCCGACCATCATCACCCGCGACGGCGACGTCACCCTGGTGATCGGCACGCCGGGCGGATCGCGCATCTTCACCTCGATCTTTCAGGTGATCAACAATCTCTACGATTACCATCTGCCGCTGGCGCAGGCGGTGGCCGCCCAGCGCGTGCATCACCAACTGTTGCCGAAGGACACCGTTTATTACGACAGCTTCGCGCCGCTGACCGGCAAACCGGCGGACGAGCTGAAGGCCATGGGTTACACCCTCGAAGACCAGAGCTGGAACATGGGGGATATTCAGGTCATACGCGTCGATGGCCGCACGCCGGAAACCGCGTCCGATCCGCGCGGCCGCGGCGTGGGGCTGGTGGTGAAAAAGTAACCCTCCGGCGGCCCGCCTCCGATTAGACGGGCCGCCGCTCTCCCCGCACAGATGGCCGCTGCCTCCTTTTTCACTCATCTATACTGAATCGACAGGCCTGCGTTCAACGACGGCGGCGCCTGCGGTCCGCCTTGGACGATAAGGATAATATTCATAGTAAATCAATCACCTGCATTTATCGTAAGCGGTGTCGGAGGCAATCAATAATGGCGAAAAGACGAGCAGTGCCCGGTGTTCATCCCTACGATGGGCCCGCCGGCGGTTGGGGCGCGCTGAAAGCGACGGCCATCGCCGTGCGCACTCAGATGGATACCCTGGAGGCGCCGGTAACGCTGATGCGCACCAATCAGCCCGACGGGTTTGATTGCCCGGGATGCGCATGGCCGGATAAAGAACATCGATCCACCTTCCAGTTTTGCGAAAACGGCGCCAAAGCCGTGACCTGGGAAGCGACCAGCAAACGCGTGACGGCCGAATTCCTGGCGCAAAATACCGTGACCTCACTGCTGCGGAAAACCGATTATGAACTGGAGGATTATGGTCGCCTGACCACGCCCCTGTTCTATGACGCCGGGACCGACACGCTGCGCCCGCTGGCCTGGGATGAGGCGTTTCAACGCATCGCCGCCATTTTGCAGACGCTGCCGCCGGAGCAGGTGGAGTTTTATACTTCCGGCCGGGCGTCCAATGAGGCGGCCTATCTGTTCCAGCTGTTTGCGCGGGAATTTGGCAGCAATAACTTCCCCGACTGTTCCAATATGTGCCATGAGCCGACCAGCGTTGGCCTGCCCCAGTCGATCGGCATCGGCAAAGGCACCGTGTCGCTGGACGACTTTGACAGCGCGGAGCTGATTATCTCCATCGGGCACAATCCGGGCACCAATCACCCGCGCATGATGGGCACGCTGCATGAATTGGCGTGCAAAAAAGTGCCGATTATCGTGTTCAATCCGCTGCGCGAGCGGGCGCTCGAGCGTTTCACCGATCCGCAAAACGTCATCGAAATGGCGACCTACAGTTCGACCCCTATCGCCTCCACCTACTATCAGGTCAAGGCCGGCGGCGACGCCGCAGCGCTCAAAGGCATTGCCAAAGCGCTGCTGCAGTTGGATGACGAACATGGCAATGCGCTGGACCACGCCTTTATTGCCGAGCACACGGAAGGTTTTGCGGATTTCGCCGCCGATCTGAAGGCCACCGGTTGGGATGCGATTGAGGCGGAGAGCGGCCTGGCGCGCAGTGATCTGCAACAGGTCGCCGCCGCTTACGCGAAATCCAACGCCACCATCGTGACCTACGGCATGGGCATTACGCAGCACAATAAAGGCACAGCCAACGTACGCCTGATTGCCGATCTGCTGTTGCTGCGCGGCAACATCGGCAAACCGGGCGCCGGCATCTGCCCGCTGCGCGGCCACTCCAACGTGCAGGGCAACCGCACCGTCGGCATCACCGAAAAACCCTCGGCCGATTTTTTGGCGAAGCTGGAAACGGTGTTTGGCTTCACGCCGCCCAAAGCCCACGGTCACGATGCAGTGAAATGCATGCAGGCGATGATCGACGGCGCCTCGAAGGCGTTGATCTGCCTGGGCGGCAACTTCGCCGTGGCGCTGCCGGACCCCGAGCAGAGTTTCCCGGCGATGAAAGCGCTGGAATTAAGCGTGCATATCGGCACCAAACTCAACCGCAGCCATTTGTTGGTGGCGAAAGAAACCCTCATTCTGCCCTGCCTGGGCCGAACCGAACTGGACATGCAGGCCGGCGGGCGACAATCGGTGACGGTGGAAGATTCGATGTCGATGGTTCACGCCTCGTCCGGCAAATTAAAACCGGCGTCGGAGCTGTTGCGTTCGGAACCCGCCATTGTGGCCGGCATGGCCAAAGCGGTGATGCCCGCCAGCAAGGTGCCCTGGAATGAACTGATCGAAGATTACGACGTGATCCGCGATTTGATCGAAAAAACCATCCCCGGCTTCGACGATTACAACGCGCGCATTCGTCAACCCGGCGGTTTCCGCATGCCGCTGCCGCCGACCGAGCGCCAGTGGCCGACGGCGACGGGCAAGGCGATGTTTTCCGTATTCAGCGGGCTGCATGAGGACGAGACAACAGCAGACAAAGACACGCTGCGGCTGATCACGCTGCGCAGCCACGATCAGTACAACACCACCATCTATGCTCTGGACGATCGCTACCGCGGGGTTTTCGGCCGGCGCGACGTGCTGTTCATGAATGACAGCGATCTGCAACGTTTGGGGCTGGAACATGGCGACGTGGTCGATCTGGAAACGGCGCTGCCCGGCAGCACCCAGCGCCTGGAAGGCATCACGGTGATCGCCTACAACATCTCAGCCGGTTCGGTCGGCGCCTACTACCCGGAGGCCAACGTGCTGGTGCCGCTGTATTATATCGATGAGGAGAGCGGCACGCCTTCGTATAAATCGGTGCCGATCCGCGTGAAGTTGAGATCCAAAGAGGTGCGCGCGGTCGATATCGCCTGACGGAAGCGGTTTGAGCCTTTCTCCGCATGGAGAAAGGCTTCTCCCCCTTTAGACCTGCGCCACCAACACATTAACGTTGGCGGGGAAAACCAAGCCTTCTAATGCGTTACCGCTGTCGGAGGTCACCAGATAATCGACCTCAGGCCATTTGGCCACCAGCGTCATCGCATGCCCGCGCAGCTTATTTTCGTCGGCCAGCACGATGCACTTGCTGCTCTGGGCAATCATTTTGCGCGCGATGGCCGCTTCATTGACGTTCTGATCCATCACGCCGGTCTGCAGATTGACCGCGCCGGCGCCGATGATGGCGTAGTCGGCGAAAAACGCCTCGATATTATTCAATGCGATCGCGCCCAGGCACGCCATTTTGGAGTCGATGAACTGCCCGCCGATCAGCACCACGTCAATGGAGTCATTTTCCAGACAGACGTTGGCGATAAGCGGCGAGTTGGTGATGACCGTCAGTTGATCGATCGTCGCCAACTGCCGGGCAAACTCCAGCGTGGTGGAGCCGAAATCCACGAACACCGTATCGCCCGGTTGGAGCAGCGTCGCCGCTTTCTCCGCGATGGCGCGCTTCTCGGCCTCGGCGATTTTGGCCCGCTCGTTGAATTCATGCTCGAATTTAAACTGGCTGCTCACCGCGCCGCCGTGGATCTTCTTGATCAGCCGATAGTCTTCCAGCTTGTTCAGGTCGCGCCGAATGGTTTCCTGCGAAACCTGGAATTTATCCGCCAGCTCATTCACGTAAACCCGGCCGTTGGCCTGGATCAGCGCCAGTATTTCATTGCGCCTTTCCACGGAATTAGAGATATCCATTCACATTACACTCGCTGCCTTTAGTAAGAGTGACTGCCTCCGCCGAGACTTGCGGCGTTAACTGACGGAATACTACGGGTTTCAGGGCGTTAGACGCAAGCCGTTGCCGTCGTTCATCCTGCGGATTCGATGCTGATGTGCAGCGCATCACGCTCAGCCTCGGCCGGCAAGACGATATTGCGCAGCAGGATCCGCCGTTCAGGCAGGCAACGATGCGTTTTGCGGTACAGCACTTTCTCCCCCAGCCGTACCACCACCGAACCGGACACCGCCTGTTCCACGCGCATATTGATCGTGACCGTGGCGGGATTGCCGATCAGCGCCACACGGGCGGGCGCAGTCAGGCGTATCCGTTCGTCGTGCCGCACCGGCAGGATTTGCCGCGCCGGCGGCAGCGTGCGCTGCAGCGAATGGGCAACGGCCTCGCCGACGCGCAGCCCTTCCTGATAACACTGGTCGCCCATGTCCGCCGGGTGCAACATGTTGCCGACGGCGAAATAGGCGGCGTCGGAACAGCGGCCGAACTGATCGGTCAACGGACAGCCGCTGTCCGGCCGCTGCGCCAGGTGGCTCTGGCGGATCAGCGTATACTCCCCGGTGAAGCGGCCGGTGAAGATCAGGCTGTCGCAGGCGATGCGCCGTTTCTCCCCCTGGCGATTTTCCACTTCTATGGATTCAACCCGATCGCGGCCGGCAATATCGGTCACACGCGAATAGTAGTGGATCGGCACTCCCATCAGACGCGCATAGAGCGCGCTCAGACGCCAGGCGACGGGTCTGCCGCCGCTTTCAATCATGGCGACGGCGCGCACGCCGGCGTTACGCAGCGTCCACAGCGCGGAGAAACTGACCAGCTCGGTGCCGATCACCACCGGCGCCTTGCCCGGCTGCAGCCCGCGCAGATAGACGAACTGCTGCAGTGCACCGGCGGTGAGTACGCCCTGCGGCCGCAGCCCGCTCACCAGACGCGGATGGCGCGGCGTCTCGCGCACGCCGGTCGCCAGGATCACCCGCTGCGCTTTCAACGTGCTGACGCCGCGGCAGTCCGTGATGGTCAGCTCGCCGTCCGGCTTGATGGCGAGCACCGTCACGCCGGTACGGATCTCCACCTGCCCGGCGCGCGCCAGTATTTTATCGACATAGGTGGATCCCAGCATCGGCCTATAAAACGTTTGCAGCCCAAAGGTGGGGTGAAGACAGTGTCTGGGCACACCGCCCGCCTGCCGTTCCCGTTCCAGGAGCACCACATCCTCGATCCCCGCCTGCCGCAACGCGGTCGCCGCTGCGATCCCGGCCGGCCCGGCGCCGACAATCGCCACCTGATACTCAGTTTTCATCAATGCTCCCTACGGCCAGCGTCTGGCCAAAACGATCGCCTACCATTTCCGCCACCCGGCTGCTGCAATAAAAACCGTTGCAGCGCCCCATCATCACGCGCGTGCGGCGCCGCAGCCCGCCGATGCACTCCGGCGGCACGGCGGAATCGAACGCCGCCTCGATCTCCCGCTGGGTCACCAGCTCGCAGTGGCAAACGATGCCGCCGTTGTCCGGGCGCGCGTAATCGCGCAGCGCGTAGTCGGCAAGCATCGGCATTTGCGGCCAATACACGGTCTCCGGCGTTTTTGGCGTGAAGCACGGCGTAAAGTGGTCGCGATAGAGCTGTTCCACATATTGCGCGATGCCCAGCGCCGCCGTCAGGCCGGTGGAGCGAATGCCCGCCACGCAGATCCACTGCCGATCGGGATAGTGCTGAATGCGGTAGTGTTTCTGTTCAGTCGCCGGGCGTAATCCGGCATAGCTGGCGGTGACGCTGTAATTCGCCAGCGTGGGCAGCAATCGCGTCCCCTGTTCGATCAGCTCGCGCATTTTGGTTTCGTCCACCGTCGCCGTCTCGCGATCCTGCTGTTCTTCGGCGGTCGGCCCGAGCAGCAAATTGCCGAAGATGGTTTTCGACAGCAGCACCCCTTTGGTGATCGTCGTCGGCACCGGCAGGATAATGGCGTTGACCTGCCCGGCGGCGGCCTTGTCGAACACCAGGAACTGCCCTTTGCGCGGGCGAATTTCAAACTCGGGCTGATGGCAGAAACTTTCTACCCGGTCGCCCTGATTGCCGGCGCAGTTGATGACGATTTTGCCGTGAAACTCGCCCCGGTTGCTGGTTAGCCGCCAGCCGGTCGGCAAGTGTTCGGCGCCGGTCACCTCGGTATTGAAGCGATAGTCGCCGCCGTGTTTAACGCCCTGCGTCAGGTAAGCCAGCGGCGTGCTCCAGGGATCGATCACGCTCTCGCCCGGCACCTCTACCGCCGCCAACGCGCCGGGTGCCAGCTGCGGCTCACGGCGATACAGCTCGGCGGCGTCGATCTGCGCCACGTCCAGCACGCCGTTGTCGTGCGCCTGTTGCACAATCGCGGGCAGCGCCGCCAACTGCTGCTCGTCCCAGGCCACGACCAGCGCGCCGGTGGGCAACAGCGGCAGATTCATTCGTTCACGGATGGCGATAAATTCCCGGTACCCGGCCTGCATGCAATGCAGTTCCAGGCTGCCGCTGGGCGCATCGAAGCCGGTATGCAGCAGCGCGCTGTTGGCTTTGCTGGCGCCGGACAGGATATCGCCCCCTTTTTCCAACAGCAGCGTACGGGCGCCCATCAGGCAGAATTTGCGGAATACCGCACACCCGACCACACCGCCGCCAATCACGACAATGTCCCAACCCGTTTGTTCTTCCATCATGCTGATGTCCCGTTTTGATGTGATAACCACAATAAAACCACACAATAACCGCATTTGAAATGACAAAAACAACATAACTCCCAAAAAAAAGCCGCAAAAGGCGGTGATAAGCAAAAAGTATGAGGTCGATCACGCGGGGTTATTTTATCTTGTGATTTATGTTGCTTTTGTGTGTGAAATTGAAGATAGATTATTAAAACAGTCACACAACCAACACCAGGCACAATAAAAAAACAAAACCTATAAGAGAGCGAAGCAATGATGAATCAACGTTATGCCGCGATTGATCAGGGGACCACCGGCACCCGGGTCGTGGTGTTCGGCGAAGACGGCAGGCACCATTCACCGGCCAGCATGCCGCACAAGCAGATCACCCCCAATCCGGGCTGGGTGGAACACGACGCCCTGGAGATTTTGGCGAATATCCGCCGCTGTCTCAGCCAGTGCGACATGGTGGATGCCATCGGTTTAGGGCATCAGGGCGAAAGCCTGCTGGCCTGGGACGCCGACAGCGGCCTGCCGCTGTACAACGCCATCGTTTGGCAAGATCAGCGCACCGAGCCGGAGATCCAGCGGCTGAAACGCGAAGGCGTTGAGCCGCTGGTGACGGCGAAAACCGGTCTGCCGCTCGATACCTACTTCTCAGCCAGCAAGATGGGCTGGCTGATGAACAACGCCCCGGGCGCCAGGCAATTGGCGCAACGCGGCCGCCTGCGGCTCGGCACCATGGACGCCTTCTTCCTGTTCCACCTGTGCGGCCGGCATCTCACCGACTATAACTCGGCCTCGCGCACCTCGTTGTTCAACATTCATACCCTGCAGTGGGATGAGGAGCTGTGCCGTTTGTTCGGCGTGCCGATCGACAGCCTGCCCGAGGTCAGAGACAACATCGGCCACTTCGGCGACGTCGCGCTCAACGGCAAACCGGTGCCGCTGTCGGCCTGCATCGTCGACCAGTTTGCCGGCACATACGGCCACGGCTGCCATCAACCGGGGCAGATGAAGATCACCTTCGGTACCGGCGCCTTTTTACAGGCGATCACCGGGCCGCGCCCGATCGATGCCGGCGAGTCCGGCCTGTTGCCCACGCTGTGCTGGAAGCTGCCCGACAGCAAGCCGGTGTATGGCCTGGACGGCGGCGTTTATAACGCCGCCTCCGCCATTAACTGGGCGAGAAAGATCGGCCTGTTCAACGATTTCGATGAATTCGGCGACTTCCCCTCTCAGCCGGCCATCGCGCGCGGCCTGGCCTTTGTGCCCGCGCTCTCCGGACTGGCTTGCCCGTACTGGGACCGCTCCGCCGCCGGGATGTGGGCCGGGCTGTCGCTGGAGACCGAGCGCAAGGATCTGCTGCAGTCGATCCTCGAAGGCATCGCCATGCGTTCCGCCGAGGTGATCAACGCCATGGATAAACTGAAACCGATCGGCGACAGCATTTCGGTGGACGGCGGCCTGTCCGCCAACCGCTATTTCACGCAGTTTCTCGCCAACCTGATCCAAAAGCGCATCGTCTCTCCCACCAATAAGGAGATCACCGCCCAAGGCGTTGCGCTGTTGGCGCGTAAAGGACTGGGAGTGGAACATCCGCTCAAGGTGCTCAACCGCTATGAAGTGACGGAACCCGCCGAGGTCGATATGGCGGGCTGGTTTGCCCGCTATCAGGAAATCATCGCGCGCTCGCGCGGCTTACGTTCATCGCAGGAGGAACACCATGGCTGAGTTCGGTAATTTCATCATCTATATCATCATGGCCGGCACTCTGATCGGTGCGCTGGCGTCGATCGTCAAACCGGAAGGCGAGCTGGGACGCGAATTCGTCAACGGCATTCACGCCATCGGCCCGGTGTTTCTCGCCCAGGCTGGCATCATGGCCGCAATCCCGATCATCTCTTACCTGATCATGTACAGCATCGGCCCCTTCTTCTCGGCGCTCGGCTCCGACGCCTCGATCGCGGCGCTGGCGGTGATCGCCGTGGACATGGGCGGCTATCAGCTGGCCGACGCCATTGCCGCCAACCGCGACATGTGGATCGTCGCCATGTTGGTGGGTTACACCTCGGGTGCCAGCATCGTGTACCTGATCCCGGTCGGGCTTATCATGCTGAACCGCGACGACCATAAATATCTGGCGCTGGGTGCCATGGCAGGCCTGATCAGCATTCCGTTCGCCGTGCTGATCGCTCTGGTGACCATCACCTTCAATAACCTGCCGGTCAGGGAGATTATCTCCACCACGTCACCTGCCGCGCACTATCTGCAGCTGGACTTGCTGCAGGCGCTGCGGCTGCTGTCCCCGCTGTTCGCCCTGTGCTTCCTGTTGGCGCTGGGGCTGAAGCTGCGACCGGCGGCGATGGTGAAAGGATTCCTGATCTTCGGCAAGGCGGCGGATGCCTTTATCAAGCTGGTGTTGGCGCTGTGCATCATCGAGCATTTCACCGGTGTGTTTAAAAAGGTGTTCGGCGGCTGGGTATTCGATCCATTATTTGCCGACAAAGACGAATTATTCCGCGCTATCGAGATCGCCGGTTATATCGGCATTATGTTGGCGGGCACATTCCCCATTTGTTATTTATTCCAGCGCTATTGCCGCAAGCCGATGCATTTTATCGGTAAAAAGCTCGGTTTATCGGATACCGGCGCGCTGGGCTTTATTATGGTATTGGCCAATATCATCGCCGTTTATCACCTGTTCAAAGGCATGCGCGCCCGCGATAAGGTGCTGTGCGTGGCCTTCGGCATCTGCGCACAGGCCACGTTGGGCGATCACCTGGCGTTTACCGCCAACTTCCAACCTTCGCTGGTGTTGCCGATCATGATGGGCAAATTCCTCGGTGGCATGATCGCCGTGCTGATCGCCATAAAAATTTCGGTGCCGGAGGCTGAATTGCTGGAAAAAGAACAGACGCAAAGGCAATCGACGGCCATCGCCGCCGCCGCTCGCTGAATTTATCCCTGCACCATAAAAAATAAACGGAGCGCCGCCTCACGGGGAAGCTGCGCCCTTTTTTCGTCCCTGACAACAATTATTGAGAGAACAAACGCTAATGAGAAAAATATTTTTAGCCTGCCCCTACAGCCACACCGACGCCAACGTCGTGCAGCAACGCTTTATCGCCTGCAACGACGTCGCCGCCGCTATCGTGCTAGCCGGCAACGCCGTTTTTAGTCAGGTCAGCATGTCGCATCCGATCAACCAGTGTTTGCAAGAGCTCGACAAAACCGCCATCGGCAAGCTGTGGGCGCCGATCGACGCCCTGTTCATGGCGGCGATGGATGAGTTGATCGTGCTCGACTTGCCGGGTTGGCAAGAGAGCGGCGGCATCAAACGCGAGATGGACGCTTTCGCGGCGCGCGGCTGCCGCGTCAGCCTGTGGTCCGAGGTCGCGAGCGAGTTCAACTGAGGCGTGCGCCCCGCCGCTTGACGCAGCGGGGCAGCGGCCTATTTGCCGTTGGCCAATTCACCGTACACCACCTGGCCGCGGAAACCGCGCCGCACCTGCTGGAACAGCTCGCGGAATGCCGGGTAATCCTGCGCCTGGCACAGCGCTTCCTTGCCGCGAATGGCGTTCACCTGCAGGCGGTGATTGACGGTCACCTGCTGCCCGTCGCGCCGCCACTCGACGCGATAGTCGCCCGCCGCATTGCGGAATTGCCGATCTTTCGGAATGGCGATGATCGGCACGTTGGCCGGCAGCTGCAGACGGTAGGTTTCGTCGTAGCGCTGCGCGGTGCAGTAGAACGGTGTTTCGTTGCCCGGCGCCGCCGTGGTGGTATACAGCGTGCGGAACGATTTGCCGCCGGGCGGGTTGGGCAACGTCATGCCGCCCACCACGCCGAAATCGACGTAGTCGTCCGCCTTGAAGCGGAAGCGATAGCCGAACTGCTTTTTGAGATCCAGCGGATCGCTGTTCATCGCCACTTCGCCGTTGCCGTCGATGCCGGAAGCGGACATGATCGTCGCTTCGGCCTGCGCCCGATTCTGACGGTTGATCTGCGAGAAGTAGCCCCGCAGGTCAATTTCTTCCACTTCGCTCAGCCGGCGCTCGGTCTGTCCGCGCAGATTGCCCGCCTTGTCGAACACGAAATCGACGTTCAGCGCGCTCTTGACCGGCTGCTCATCGCTGCCCGGCGTGCGCGCCAGCCTGGCGTCGCGCGTCAGCAGCACCGGCGCGCCCAAATCGCCCTCCGGCAGTTGCCCGAAACGCGCCCAGGGATTGGTGGAATCGAGGTACAGTTTGAATTCCGGCACGTAGGTGATGGCGTGATTGAAGCGGCCAAGCAGCGGCACTTTAGGCAGTATCGGGCCTTCATCCATGCCGATCAGCACCGGCGAGCTTTCAATGCCTTTGGCGGCGAGCAGCGCCTCCAGGATCACCACGTGATCCTTACAGTCGCCGTAATGGTTATCGAGAATGCTCTGCGCCGAATTCGGCTCCAGCCCACCGTTGCCCAGGTACACCGCCACGTAGCGAATGTTTTGCGCCACCCAGCGATAGAGGGCCTCCGCCTGCTCGCGCCGATCGCTGATACCGGCGGTGATATTGTCCGCCAGCGCCTGAATGCCCGGCGTCACCTTCGCCGCCGCGCCGGCCTTCAGCTGGTAGGCCTTGGCCAACTGCGGCCACTCGCGGTAGGTGCTGGCCATGATGGTCGGGCTGAAGGTCCAGCTGTCCGCCGCCCAGTTTTGCGCCTTCATCGGGGCGCTGCGCGAATAATGCCAGCGCCAGTGCGCCTGGCCGTTGCGGATTTGCGGTTGGTCCCCGCCCTCGACGCCGCGCGTGAAGATATGCATCGGCAGCTTGGCCGGCGCCTGCAGGGTCACTTCGGCGTCGTCGAACTGATCGAAAACGCTGAACGTCTCCCACAGGCCGAAATAGTCAGGGAAATACGGGGTGTTCTGCGTGCGGCGCAGTTCGTACACCACGCGCGAGCCCGGCGCCAGGTTGGAGAACACGATGACGCGCACCTTGCGATCGGCATACAGCGGCGCCGTGGCGCTGGAATAGCTTTCCTGGGTATAAATGCGATCGGGCGCCACATCGTGGCGCTGGCCGTCGGCGGTCAGCGTATAGGCGGCGACCACCTCCAGCGTTTCCATTTTCTCGCTGTAGCTCAGGCGGATCTGGCTGAATTTTTCGACCGCCGCCTTGGTTTTCAGCAGCACTTCGTAGCTTTCCGTCTTCACGTTAGTGGCGTTGGCGTTAACGCGGTAATCCGCGCGATAGCGCACGAAGCTGAAATCGTTGTTGGCCGTGTCGTTCTGGCCCTGATCCGCCGCAGCGGGCGGTGCAGCGGCCAACACGGTGGCCGGGTGCGTCGCCGTCAAACCGGCGAGTAACAGTATGGAAGGAATAGCGATTTTCATCTTCGGTCCTTGAAGGGCAATAAACGGCGACGCCGGGCTACGCACCCGTCCCGGCGTCAAAACAGGCGGGCACACTAATATAATTGAGAATCATTTTCAATAAACGGACCTTCAACGCCCGGGCTAGCCCTGCTCGATCAACATGACGGCGGTGGTCTCCGGCTCCAGCGCTTCGAAAATATGCTCGCGATCGGCGGAGTAGCTGATGTAATCCCCGGCGCTCAGCACCTGAGGCTGATCCGCAGGCCCGAGGCGCGCTCGTCCGCTGCTGATAATCACATGCTCGACGGTGCCGGGGGGATGCGGCCGGGAAAGTTTCGCTTCTCCGGGTTGCACCCGCAGCCGGTAAATGTCGCGCTGCGCGCCCGGCGGGCAGGTGGCCAGCAGCGTGGCAGCGTAGTTGCCCTGCTCCGATACCGCCGCGGTCCCCTCATGGGCGCGGATCACTTGCACCTGCCTGCTTGGCTGTGAAATCAGCCGGCTGACCGGCACATCCAGCGCCATCGCCAGCGCCCACAGCGTTTCCAGGCTGGGATTGCCGCTGCCGGCTTCCAGTTGCGACAGCGTGGATTTGGCGATGCCCGCACGCTTCGCCAGCTCGGTCACCGACAGGTTCAACCGCTCCCGCTCGCGGCGGATTGCCGCCGACAAGAGGCCGATCGGCGTAATGTTCTGCATTAGGCTATCGCTCATTGTTCATTATACCATTCATTTGTTCGGCTTGACGAACAGGACCAGCCGTGTTCATCATAATGTTCGATTGTTCATTTTAATGATTAAGCGACTTCACCACAAGCACGGTCAGGCCGCGAGGGAAACGACATGAAAACGAAAACGCGCGGCGCAGTGCAAATGATCCTCGCCATGACGATCTCCGGCACCGTCGGTTGGCCGGTGATCGTGTTAGGGCAGCCGCCCGCCACGGTGGTGTTTTGGCGCTGCGCGTTCGGCGCGCTGGCGATGCTGGCCACCTGCGCCGCGCTTGGGCAACTGAAATCAGGCGCCATCAACCGGCGGCAGCTGGCTTTCGCCGTCCTGGGGGGCCTCGCGCTGGTGCTCAACTGGACGCTATTGTTTGCCGCCTATGCGCATGCCTCGATCGCTGTCGCCACCGTGACCTACCATGTTCAACCGTTTATGTTGGTGGCGCTGGGAGCGCTGCTGTTCGGCGAAAAACTGACGGCTAATCGGCTGGGCTGGCTTCTGCTGGCGTTCGCCGGGATGGTGTTGATCGTCACCGGCCGGCAGAGCGGTGGCGGCGATGGCGACTATCTGCTGGGCGTGGCGCTGGCGCTCGGTGCGGCCCTGATGTACGCCCTGGCGGCAGCGATCGTCAAACAGCTGGCCGCGTTGCCGCCGCAGCTCATCGTGTTGATTCAACTGACCGTTGGCGCGGTGGCGATGGCGCCGTTCGCCGGTCTGGCCCACCTTCCCGCAGAACCGCTCGACTGGCTGCTGCTGGCGACCCTCGGCCTGGTGCATACCGGGGTGATGTCCACGTTGCTCTATGGCGCTATCCAGAAAATCCCCACCGCTCTGGTTGGCGCGCTGTCGTTTATCTACCCGGCAGTGGCGATCGTGGTGGACTGGGCGGCGTTCGGGCACCGTCTCAGCCTGTTGCAGCTGCTGGGCACGCTGGCCATTCTCGGCGCGGCCGCGGGCATGAACTTCGGCTGGCGATGGGCGCCCGCCGCGCACCGGGCCGGTAAAATCGGTTAATCCCGCCCGACGAGCAAGCTATGCACAATAAGGCATTCGCCTTGTGTCCGGCGCGGTGTTATTTATTTAAACCGTGTAGGGTAGAAGGAGTGTTCTATGTGGCATCACCGCCTGCAACGGCGCATCCGTTTCAGTTACTGGAACGAACTGTGCGTCATAAAAAAATAAGGGAAGGCGCAAGCCTTCCCTTTTGTCATTCACCGTTCAGCTCAGAAGCGATCGGTTTTCACCACCTCGTCGAACGGCAGCTTGCCGATGCGCGGGTAAGGTTGCCCCGCCGCCTTGCCGATAGCGACCATCAGCGCGATCTGATAATGCGCCGGCTTATTGATAATCTCTCCCACCGCGTCGAAATCAAAACCGTCCATCGGGCAAGAGTCGTAGCCCTGCGCCTTGGCCGCCAGCATCAACGTCTGGGCGAAGATGCCGCTGCTGCGCATCACTTCGTCGCGCTGCACCTGCGGTTTACCGCGATAATACTGATCGACGGCCGGGATCATGAACTGCTGCACCGGCTCCGCCGCGTCGGCCCAAACGGTTTTTACCTTCGATTCCCAACTCGACAGATCGCCGCACAGCACGACCAGCATCGACGCGTCGGTCACCTGCGCCTGCCCCCACGCCGCCTCGCGAATTTTCTCGCGCTGCGCGCGATCTTCGATCAGCAGCGGGCGCCAGTGCTGCAGGTTAAACGCGCTGGGAGCGCCCTGCAGCGCAATGTTCAACAGCGCTTTTTTCTCTTCGAGCGTCATCACGTGCTGCGTATCGAACTGCTTGGTGGCGCGGCGTTGGCGGATCGCGTCTAACGTATTCATTTTACTGCCTCTGTCCATGTGAAAAGGTCTATTGTCGTCAACGCGGCGCGGCTGTCCAGCCCCAGGCGGCTATTTCTGCGCGGTTTCGGCGCGCAAACGGCTGACCTGCGCCGCCAATTCCGGCCACGGCGCCTGACCGGCGTAATGCTGCCGCAGGTAGTTGAGCAGGATGGCGATCTGCGCGTCATTCAGGTTATGGCGAAAGCCCGGCATATAGCCCAGCTCGGCGTTCGCCGGCCGCTGTATGCCGTCCAGCACCACGCGAATGGCGTTGTCCGGCGCGTCGGCGAACAGGTTGGTGTTCAGCGCCAGAGACGGCCGCACCCCCGCCATCTGCGCGCCTTTTTCCTGCGCATGGCAAGCCATGCAGGCGCCGGAAAACAGCCGCGCCCCTGCCGAACTCAGAGGCTCCACCTGGCGCTCCGCCTGAGCGTTTAACGTTGTCGCCGTAGCGCCCGCCGCCGTTTCAGGATGATAGCTGCGCAGATAGACGGCGATCGCCTGCAGATCGGCCTGCGGCAAGCGCGACAGCCCTTCTTCGATCACCGGCGCCATCGGGCCGGCGGCGACGCCGTGGTTGGCCGAGTAGCCGGTGCGCATGAAATCGACCAGATCCTGCTGCGTCCACGCGAGCGGCGCGGGCGAGCGGCCGGTCAACGCCGGCGCCGTCCATCCCTCCGCCACGCCGCCGGCCAGGTGCTCGCCGCCGGTTTTCTCGCCGAACAACACGTTGCGAGGCGAGTGGCAGGCGCTGCAGTGCCCCAGCCCTTCGACCAGGTACGCGCCGCGGTTCCAGTCGGCGCTTTGGGTCGCCTGTTCCGGCATCGCGCCCGGCGTCAGGAACAGCAGGTTCCAGGCAAAGATGCCCTGGCGAATGTTGAACGGAAAGTGCAAATCGGTGGCCGGCGGCCGGTACTTGACCGGCGGCTGCGACATCAGATAGGCATACAGCGCCTGCAGATCGTCGTCGCGGGTGCGGGTAAAGGCGGTATAGGGAAACGCCGGATAGAGATAGCGGCCCTGGCGATCGACGCCGTGGCGCATGGCGCGTTCGAACGCCGCGTAGCTCCAGCTGCCGATGCCGGTTTCCACGTCCGGTGTGATGTTGGTGGTGTAAATGGTGCCGAAGGGGATCTCCATCGCCAACCCGCCGGTGTTGCGCTCGCCGCCCGCACGGGTGTGGCACACGGCGCAGTCGCCGAGATCGGCCAACGTTTTGCCACGCGCGATCTGCGCCTCGCTGAAACTGTGGGTCGCATCGGCGGCGAGCGGCGCAATCTCCGGCTGCCAACTGGCGACCACGCCGGCGACCACAACGGCGATCACCGTGACGCCGCCCCACCCGACGATTTTTTTCATCTTACTCATCTTTGCTGTCCTTGTTCGTAACGGGGGGTTAATGGCCGGCCTGAGCGCGCAGCGAGGCGAGCACCCGCGCCGGTGTGAACGGCACCTCGCGCAGGCGCACGCCGAGGGCGTCAAACAGCGCGTTGCCGATCGCCGCCGCACTCGGCACCGAGGCGGACTCTCCTGCGCCCATCGGCGCTTCGTCCGGGCGGTCGATCAGTTGGATATCGATCTGCGGCAATTCGTCAAAGCGCAGGATCGGATAGCCGCCCCAGTCCAATGACGTCACGCCCGACGCGTTGAAGGTCACAAACTCTTTCAGCACCCGGCTGGCGGATTGGATAATGTTGCCATGCACCTGATGGCGCACCCCGGCCGGATTGATCATCCGGCCGCAATCATGCGCCACGAAGATTTTATTGAGCGTGATCTGCCCGGAAAGGCGATTGACGCTGAGATCGCACACCCAGGCCGCCCAGGCGGCGCCGAAGCCGGGGAATTTGCTGTGGAAATAGCGCGCATAGGCGAAGCCGCGGCCGCTCACCACTTCGGCCCCGGCGGCGCGCGAGCGGTGCGCCGGGCCGTCTTGCCAGTTAGCCTGGCGCTTCAGGGCCTCAATCAAGGCCACCGCGCGCGGATCGTTCAGGTAACGCAGGCGAAACGCGATCGGATCCTCGCCGGCGCGCCAGGCCAGCTCGTCGATCCAGGATTCATGGGCGAACACGTTGGGCAGCGCCGAAACGCCGCGCATCCACGACGCCCGCACGATCGGCGCGGCGTCCTGACAGATCACCCGCATGTGCGGATACGCGTATTGCGGAATGGCGGTGCGATCGCCCATCTGTTGCACGTCGGCCCGGTTGGCCACCTTGCCGGTCAACACCAGCGGCAAGGTCACCGCATTGTTGGAGGGATAGCTGGTTTTCAACTCGTAAGCCGCCACCCGATTTTGCGCGTCGAGGCCGCCGCGCACCCGGATCAGTTGGCCGGTGCCCTTCGGCTCCCAGCCGGATTCCTGTTCACGCATCAGCTGCACCCGCACCGGGCGGCCGGTGGCCCGCGCCAACAGCGCCGCGTCCGCCGAGACGTCGTCGGCGCAGTTGCGGCCATAGCAGCCGGAGGCTTCCATGCGGGTGATGTGCACCTGCTCAGACGGCAGCTCGAGCAGCCTGGCGATATCTTTGCGCAGATCGTGCGGGTTTTGCGTGCCGGACCACACCTGCGCCCGCCCGTCTTTGACCTCCGCTACCGCGCAGGAGGGGCCGATCGAGGCGTGCTGATGGTAAGGCCAGACATAGTCCGCCTGCACTTCGGTATGCAGCAATGCCAACGCCTCGTCCGTGCCCGCATCATCGCGCAGCACGCGGTCGGTTTTCGGGTTGGCTTCCAGCGCGGCGGGCAGCGCCTCCGGCGACAGGTCCGGCAGGCCGGCCCAGGGTTTCCATTCGGTTTTCAGCCGGCGCATGGCGGCGATCGCCTGCTCTTCGCGCTCGGCCACAATGCCGATGAAATCATTGATCACCACCAGTTTCACGATGCCCGGCAGGTGCGCGATCGAACTTTCATCCACCGACAACAGGCCACCGCCCAGCGGCGCGCTGCTGTCGGCGCCTGCGTAAGGCGGACGCACCACCCGGCCATGCAGCATGCCGGGCAAGCGCAGGTCGTGCACGTAGGTCAGCCCCCCGCTGACCTTGGCCGGAATATCGACCCGGGCGACGGCGCGGCCGACATAGCGGCCCTGCTGTTCACCGTTCAGCGGCACGTTTTTATCCAGCGTCACATGCAGATTTTGCCCGCTCGCCAGCTGCGCATAGCTCAAGGAACGCCCCGGGTGCTTGGTCACAAACACCTGTCCCGCCGCCGCCGTCAGCTGGTCGGCCGGCAGTTCGAAGGCTTTGGCCGCCAGCGCCGTCAGCATATGTCGCACCTGCGCCGCCGCCTGCCGCAGCGGCACCGACGTGACCTGTATGGTGGCGCTGGCGATGGTCGGCCCCTGATCCGGCGTGCGTTGCGTATCGCCGAGGATCATCGTGACGTGCTCGAACGGCACGCAAATTTCGTCGGCGACGATCTGCGCCAGCGCGGTGCGAATGCCGGTGCCGAGATCGACATGGCCATTGAAGGCCGTCACCCGGCCGTCGGCGGTGAGGCTGATAAAGCTGTCCACCCGATCCAGCGGCAGATCGGCAGGCGATGCAACCGTCTCGGCGGCGAAGGCGTTAAACGGCGCGGGCAGCAGACTGCTGACCATCACCACACCGCCGGCTTGCAACAACTGTCGGCGGGTCAGTTCGAGGCGGCTCATGCTTGCCTCCGCGCAGCCAGCAGATCGCGGGCGCGCTCGGCGGCGCGCAAGATCTCAAGGTGGGTGCCGCAGCGGCACAGGTTGTAGGCCAGCTCTTTCTTGATGGTTTGTTCATCTGCATCCGGCTCGCGTTCGAACAACGCGACCAGCGTCATGATCATGCCGTTGGCGCAGTAACCGCACTGCGCCGCCTGCTCATCGATAAATCCCTGCTGAACCGGATGCAGCGCCTCCGGCGTGCCCAGGCCTTCCAGCGTGGTGACGGACTTGCTTCCTACGGCGGCCAGCGGCATTGAGCAAGAACGCGCGGCGACGCCGTCGATCAGCACCGTGCAGGCGCCGCACTCCCCCAGGCCGCAGCCATATTTGGGGCCATTCAAGTGCAGATCGTTGCGTAAAACGTACAGCAGCGGCGTGTCGGGCGCGAGATTGCCGAGCGGAACCACCCGGCCATTAACGTTGATTTCCATGGTGAAACTATCCCTTAAACAAACGGATTTAATCCGTAACATCACTGCGGTGAATAATTGCGCAGCGTGCTAATAATTATCATCAAAAGACTTGACGATGTTAAGGGAATGTAGCCGCCATGGCTTTAACGAAAAGTGGGTATTTTCTATAAATTTCCGATAGATAAGCGCGCTTTTATGATTGCCGCCCGTGATTATTGTCGATCGCCAGTCCGGCCTCGGCGCCGTCGACCAACAGCCGCACCCCGGCTTCGAACAGCGCATCCGCGCCCTTCTCCTGCAATGTTTCCCAGCCTTGGCACAGCAGCGGATAACGGCGGCGGTCGGCGTCATTGAGCGGATCGTCAGGCTGCATTTGCTGTTCCTCCAGCACCCAGCCCACCACGAAACGCCCGACGGCGAACAGCAGGTTTACCGCGCGCTCCGGCGTCAACCCCGCCCGGCACAGCAGCGCCACCTTGGCCTCAATGACGGCGAATTGCGGCTCCTGCGGCCGGGTGCCGGCATGCAGACGCGCGCCGTCGCGGTAAGCCAGCAGCGCCCGACGGAAGTTGCCGGCATTGGTGACAACCCAATCCTGCCAGGGCATGTCGGCGGGCACCTCTTCACGGTGATCCAGCATGATGGTTTCCGCCATCGCCTTCAGCAGCTCGGCCTTGTTCTTGAAATGCCAATAGAGCGTGGGAGATTGCACGCCCAAATGTTGCGCCAGGCGGCGGGTGCTCAGGGCATCGATGCCGATGTCGTTCAGCAACGCCAGCGCCCCGCGCAGGACGGTTTCTCGCGTTAAACGTGTCGCAGTATTTTTTTCGCTCATCTCTCTATCACTGATAGGGTAACTGTGGAATACTCAATACTCTATCACTGTTAGAGTCACAATTTTGAAAAAACCCATGCTGGTTATTTTGTTGACGGTGTTGCTGGATGCGGTGGGCATCGGTCTGATCATGCCGATTCTGCCGGCGTTGTTGCGTTCGCTGGGCGGTCTTGACGCCGGCAGCCTGCACTACGGCGCCCTGCTGGCGGCCTATGCGTTAATGCAATTTCTGTTCTCGCCGATCCTCGGCGCGCTGAGCGATCGTTTCGGCCGGCGGCCGGTGCTGCTCATCTCGCTCGCTGGCGCGGCGGCCGACTATTTGCTGATGGCGTTCGCGCCGACGCTGGCCTGGCTCTATCTGGGCCGGTTGCTGGCGGGCATCACCGGCGCCAACATGGCGGTCGCCACCGCTTACGTCACCGACATTACGCCGGCCGGTCAACGCGCGCGGCGTTTCGGCCTGGTGGGCGCGGTATTTGGCGTCGGTTTTATCGTCGGCCCGCTGCTCGGCGGTTCGCTGGGCGAGTGGCATCTGCATGCGCCCTTCCTGGCGGCGGCGGCGATGAACGCCGTCAACCTGGCGATGGCGTTTTTCCTGCTGCCGGAATCGCGTAAACCCCGCGCCCGCGCCGCCGAGAAAATCCGCCTCAATCCCTTTTCGTCATTGCGACGGCTGCACGGCAAGCCTGGCCTGCTGCCGCTGGCCGGTATTTACTTGATCATGGCGCTGGTTTCGCAGGCGCCGGCCACATTGTGGATTTTATACGGTCAGGATCGTTTCGGCTGGAGCATGATGGTAGCGGGCCTGTCGCTGGCCGGTTACGGCGCCTGCCACGCGCTGTCGCAGGCCTTCGCCATCGGCCCGCTGGTCGCGCGGCTCGGCGAACGCAAGGCGCTGCTGATCGGCCTGGCCGCCGACGCAATGGGCCTGGCGCTGCTGTCGATCGCCACGCGCGGCTGGGCACCTTTCGCCTTGCTGCCGTTCTTCGCGGCGGGCGGTATGGCGCTGCCCGCGCTGCAGGCGTTAATGGCGCAAAAGGTGGACGACGATCATCAGGGCGAGCTGCAAGGGGCGCTGGCCAGCATGGGCAGCCTGATCGGCGTCGCGGGGCCACTGGTGGCGACGGCGCTGTACGCTGCCACGCGCGATGTCTGGCCGGGCCTGGTCTGGGCGTTGGCCGCCGCCCTCTATCTGTTGGTTCCGCTGTTGCTGGCGCGTTCGCGCGAGCGTGACGCGGCATAACGTCGAGCTCACCCTCTCCCGCTTAAGCTGATTTATGGCTAAGCAAGGCATTATTCAGCATAAGCGGGCGCTTTACACGCCACTGCGCCGCTCATTATCATCGCCCTTATCCCGCCGCAGGAAAATTTAAATGCCGTTTCATGGCGTTACGCCCAGCGCGTCATCGCTACCGTTCACTTCGCCTATCGGAAAATCAGGATGAGAAAACTCACAACGCCGCTGATCGCCGCCCTGCTGCTCGGCCTGTTTAGCCTGCCGGCCGGCGCGCAGGAGAAACCGCAACAAATCACCATCGGTTACCAGAAAGCCAACATTTTTGCGCTGCTGAAATACCGCGGCACGCTGGAGAAAACCCTGGAGCCGCAGGGCGTCAAGGTTCGCTGGATAGAATTCCCCGCCGGCCCGCAGATGTTGGAAGGGTTGAACGTCGGCAGCATCGATCTGGCGGCGACCGGCGACGCCCCGCCGGCCTTCGCGCAAGCCGCCAAGGCCGATCTGGTTTATTTGGCGCATTCGCCGCCCAGCCCGAAAACCGAAGCCATCGTGGTGCCGCAGGATTCGGCGATCCGCTCCGTGGCAGATCTGAAAGGCAAACGCGTGGCGTTGAACAAAGGGTCGGACGTCAATTACCTGCTGGTGAGCGCGCTGGAACAGGCCGGCTTGAGCTACAAGGACATCACGCCGGTCTATCTGCCGCCGAGCGATGCCCGCGCCGCCTTCCAGCGCGGCAGCGTCGACGCCTGGGTGATTTGGGATCCCTACTACGCCGAGGTGGAAACCCATGCCAACGCCCGCCGGCTGAAAGACGCGGAAGGCCTGGTGCCGCACTACACCTTCTATCTCGCCAGCCGCCGCTTTGCCGAAACCTACCCGGACAGCGCCAAGCAGGTGATTCAACAGCTCGGCGCGCTGAGCGACTGGGCCAACGGCCATCCGCAGGAAGCGGCGGCGATCCTCGCTCAGAGCACCGGCCTGGATCAGGCGATTTGGGCCAGAGCCATCGCCCGCATGCCGTTCGGCAGCCAGCGCATGTCGCCGGAGGTGTTCAGACAGCAGCAGCAGTTGGCGGATAAATTCACCGCCATCGGACTGCTGCCGGGTAAGGTGGACGTCAACGCCGCCCGCTGGTCCGAAGATAAGCCCGAGGCGCCGTAGCCTTTGCCGCGCTTTGGCTTTAGAAAGCAGAAACCGGCATTTTGCCGCCGGAGTAAGCTGACCTATGCTAACCCTGTGTGATGAAACGCGTTTTCATGGCATGTCTTCCGGAACGTTTTGCTTTATTTGTTCGTCGTGAACCCTGGGCCGCCCCTGACTGGTGCGGCTTTTCTTTTTTGTTCGGCAGTGCCAGCGGCGGGGAATTTTGCTATGTTAACCCGCAGATACGCTTCCCGTTTTCAGCCGCCGGATCGACTCATGTTTACCCACAAAGCAATCGCCGCGCTCAACGCCCTGGAGCTGATGGTTTATAACTACGTCAGCAAACACAAGAATCAAGTGATGTACATGACCATCCGCGAACTGGCCGAGGCCGCCGGCGTGTCCACCACCACCGTGCTGCGATTTTGCAAAAAAATGGGGTGTGACGGCTATTCGGAATTTCGCATCCGTTTCAAACTGTACCTGGAGCAAACCGATGCGCCGCCGGTCGATTCCGGCATCGGCGAAATTCTCAGTTTTTTTAAAAGCGTCAGCAACGATGAATTTAATCAGCTGCTCGATGAAGCGGTGCGGCATATCGCCGCCGCCGAGCGAATTATTTTCGTCGGCATCAGCACCTCCGGCGCCCTGGGGAAATATGGCGCGCGTTTCTTTTCCAACGTCGGAAAATTCAGCACTCATATCGACGATCCTTATTATCCCGTCAACAGCGATATGTATAAAAGCGCGGTGGCGATCATGTTGTCGGTTTCCGGCGAAACCGAAGAAATCCTGCGGCTGGCCAGCCAGTTCAGCCTGCACCACTGTAAAATCATCAGCATCACCAACAACGAAACCTCTTCGCTGGCGCGGCTGGCGGACTTCAATCTGTCTTATCACGTCCCGCAACACTTGATCGGCGATCATCATAATATTACTACGCAAATCCCCGTGCTTTATATTATTGAAACCATCGGCAAGCGTCTTGGAAGAATGAACGCGATAAAATAAAACAGGCTGTTTTTTTATTGTGACAAATCACGTTTTACGGCGATTTGTTATATCGTGACATTTCTTTCGGTCTTGTTACTCTATTGGCAACGCGAGCGTTATTACCCTTCATTAAATAAGATGAGACATTGACGATGAAACAGTTGCCGAAAGATTTTCTGTGGGGAGGCGCGGTCGCCGCGCACCAGGTTGAAGGCGGTTGGGATCAGGGCGGCAAAGGGCCAAGCATCGCCGACGTGCTGTCCGGCGGTTCGCACGGCGTGGATCGCGTGATGACCGACGGCGTGCTCGACGGCTATCGCTATCCCAACCACGAAGCGGTGGACTTCTACGGCCGCTACAAGCAGGACGTGGCGCTGTTCGCCGAGATGGGCTTCAAGTGTTTTCGTACCTCGATCGCCTGGACGCGCATTTTCCCGAACGGCGACGAAGCAACGCCGAACGAAGCCGGCCTGCAGTTTTACGACGACCTGTTCGACGAATTGCTGAAATACGGCATCCAGCCGGTGATCACCCTGTCCCACTTCGAAATGCCTTACCATTTGGTAAAAGCCTACGGCGGCTGGAAAAATCGCCGGGTGGTGGAGTTCTTCGTGCGCTTTAGCGAAGTGGTGATGCGCCGCTACCGCGAAAAAGTGAAGTACTGGATGACCTTCAACGAAATCAACAACCAGAGTAACTACCGCTACCCGCTGTTCGGTTACTGCTGTTCCGGCGTGGACTACACCCAGGAAGACAACCCTGAGCAGACGCTGTACCAGGTGTTGCACCACCAGTTCGTCGCCAGCGCGCAGGTGGTCAAACTCGGCCATCAGATCAACCCGGAATTCAAGATCGGCTGCATGCTGGCCTGCGTGCCGTTCTACCCTTATTCCTGCAAGCCGGACGACGTGATGTACGCCGTGGAAGCGATGCACCAGCGCTATCTGTATACCGACGTGCAAATGCGCGGCTACTACCCCAGCTACCTGCTGCGTGACTGGGAACGCAAAGGGCTGAAGATCGAGATGCAGCCGCAGGACGCGCAGATCCTGCGCGAGGGCTGCACCGATTACATCGGCTTCAGCTATTACATGAGCAATGCGCTGCAGGCCAACGCGGTGGACGGCAGCGACGGCATGTTCGGCTTCCCGGGCAACGTGCCGAACCCGCACGTCAAAGCCTCCGACTGGGGCTGGCAGATCGATCCGGTCGGGCTGCGCTATTCGCTGAACGTGCTGTATGAACGTTACCAGAAGCCGCTGTTTATCGTGGAAAACGGCTTCGGCGCCTTCGACAAGGTGGAAGCGGATGGCCGGATCAACGATGACTATCGCATCGACTATCTGCGTGCCCATATCGAAGAGATGAAAAAAGCGGTGATTGAAGACGGCGTAGACCTGATCGGCTATACGCCGTGGGGCTGCATCGACTGCGTGTCGTTCACTACCGGCGAGTACAGCAAGCGCTACGGCTTCATCTACGTCGATAAACACGACGACGGCACCGGCACGCTGGAACGGTCGCGCAAGAAAAGCTTCGACTGGTATCGTCGGGTGATCGCCAGCAACGGCGAACAGCTGTAACCGCCGCAGTTCAGGGGCGGTGACGCCCCTTCTCGCCCATGCCGCCCGGCATGGGCGTTTTCGCTTATATCGCCGGGAATGGCGCCCCGACATAATTTTCCGCCAGCATCGTCATGGCACTGCGCGATTTCACCGTGTACTGCAGCTCTGAGAGTTGCAGCCGGTGTTCGAAAGGCGTGTCTTCCCGCCGGGTATGCAGCATGTGGGTCATCCACCAGGAAAAATGCTCGGCGCGCCAGACCCGCTGCAAGGCGGTGTCGCTGTAATCGTCCAGCCGTTGCCAGTCGCCTCGCCGGTAAAACGTCTCCAGCGCCTGGGACAACAGGCAAACATCGGCCATGGCCAGATTCAACCCTTTGGCGCCGGTCGGCGGCACGATATGCGCCGCGTCGCCCGCCAACAGCAAGCGCCGGTAGCGCATCGGTTCGGTAACGAAGCTGCGCATGCCCACCACGTTTTTCTGAAATATGCGGCCCTTTTTCAGCGTCCAGCCTTCATGGTTTTCCAGCCGCTGCTCCAACTCGCGCCAGATACGATCGTCCGACCATTGATCGACCTGTTCCGCAGGATCGCACTGAAAATACATGCGCTGCACGCCGGGCGAACGGGTGCTGATCAACGCAAAACCGCGCGGATGGCAGGCGTAGATCAGCTCTTCGCTGGACGGCGGCGCTTCGACCAGAATGCCGAACCAGCCGAACGGATAGGTGCGGGTGTAATCCTGCCGCAGCCCGCCGGGCATCGCCGCGCGGCTGATGCCGTGGAATCCGTCGCATCCGATGACAAAGTCGCAGCGCAGCCGGCGCGGCTGGTCGCCATGACGGTAGTGAACCTCGGGCTGCGCGCTGTCCAGCGCCTTCAATTCAACCTGCTCCACCTCGAAAAACAGATGGCCCTGCGCCGCCAGACGCGCGGCGATCAGGTCTTTCAAGACTTCATGCTGGGCATAAACGGTGACGGCGCGCTCGGTCAATCCGGCCAGATCGATGCGGTGCTGCCGGCCGCCGAACGCCAAGCGGATCCCCTGATGCCGCGCCCCTTCCCGCCGCATCCGCTCCCCCAATCCGGTCTGCTCGAGCAGATCGACGGTCCCCTGTTCGAGCACCCCGGCGCGAATGGTCGATTCCACCGCCTCCCGGCTGCGCGTTTCCAACACCACCGATTCCACACCTTGCAGGTGCAGCAGATGGGACAACATCAAGCCGGCCGGACCGGCGCCGATGATCACAACCTGTGTGCGCATAGCATGACTCCCTCATAGCATTTTGTTGAGCGGCGCCGGCAGCGCCGGGTAGCCGCCGGAAAGGTGTTTGGCGAACAGCGCCAGCGCCGCGATCAGCGCCGGGATGGCCAACAGCGTGAAAATGGTGCTGAACGACAGCTGCATCTGCATCAGTACGCCACCGCTCATCGCCCCCAGAATGCCGCCAAAACGCCCGAGACCGAGCATCCAGGCCACGCCGGTCGCCCGGCTCTGGGTGGGATAGAACCCGGCCGCCAGGGCCGGCATGGATGACTGGGCGCCGTTCATGCAGGTGCCGGCGATGAACACCGTGAGCGCCATCAGCAGCGGAGAGGTATAGACATAGCCGATGATGCCGACGAACAAACCGGTCAGCAAATAGCCGACGGCCACCACCTTGTGCGGGTTCATGCGATCCATCAACCAACCGATAATCAATACGCCGAGCCCCCCGCCGAGCGGAAACAGCGCGGTGATCAGCGACGCCTGCGTAACGGAGGCGCCGGTTTCACGGATCAGCAGCGGCAGCCAACTGGTCAGCAGATAGAAGATCATCAATCCCATGAAGTAAGTCAGACACAGCATCAACGTGCCCAGCAGATAGCGACGCGAAAAGATCATGCCCAGCGGCGACGCTGCCTTTACCTGCCCCTCTTCCTGCAACATGAAGCGCGGCGACGGCGTCATTCGGATCGGCGCAATGCGTTTCAGCACCTTGGCGATGCGCTCTGCGGCATAGCCACGCGCGACCATGAAGCGCACGGATTCAGGCAAGGCGGCGATCAGGACCAGCGCCAGCAGCAACGGCATAACGCCGCCCAGCACCAGCACGCTCTGCCAGCCGAAATGCGGGATCAGCCAGGCGGAAGAAAAACCGCCCAGCGACGAACCGAGAGGGAAACCGCAAAACATCAGATTCACCATCAGGGCTCGGCAGCGCTGAGGGGCATATTCCGACATCAGCGTGGCGGCGTTCGGCATGGCCGCCCCCAGTCCCAGCCCGGTCAAAAAACGCAGCAGCGTCAGCGTCGAAAGCGAGCCGGCGAAGGCGGTCAGCAGGCTGAAGCCGCCGAACAACAGCAGCGAAATCACCAGCACTTTCTTGCGGCCGATGCGATCCGCCAACGGGCCGGCGGCCAACGCGCCTACCGCCAGACCGACCAGCGCGGCGCTCATTACCGGCCCCAGCGCGGTTTTGTCTATTCCCCACTCCTGCACCAGCGACGTGGCGATGAAGCCGATAATGGCGGTATCGAAACCGTCCAGCGCGACCGCCAAAAAACACAAAACCAGTATCAACCACTGGTAGCGAGAAAATGGCTGGTTATCGATAAACCCTCGAATTTCTACGTTGTTATCATGCGGCATGGCTTGCTCCTCAGAGAGTGCGGCAAACCTCACCGCACGGAACAGCCGGCTGCGAGCCGGCGAGAGGGTTAATTTGTGCGATTATCGGAATATAGTTCGTTAATCGACAATCAAATCAAACCACCCCACGGCGAATGCTTCAATATTGTTAAAAAAATAAGCGTGCGATAAACGAACATCAGAAAGCGGTAAATAAAATAATTTTATTTACTATTAATTGGATATGGAGATTTAAGCTGTGACTGCGGCGTGGGGAGTTGTGATTTTGTTAACATTTTAAAAACATCATGAGCGCCCGGTCTGACGTTGACCCTGGGCCGGAGGGAACCGGCGCCTGTCAAACCGCGCTCGCCGCCTAAAAACAGGAAACGAGCGCAAGCCTCGGCGCTATTGACTCACGGCGCCGTTTGCGCGGCGGCGAGGTATTTCGCCATTTCCGCCGTCGGCACCATGCCGCCGCCGGTCGCCCATACCAGATGCGTCGCCTGGGCCAGGCTCTCCGCGCTCACGCCCTGCTCGCTGAGCTGCCGCGCGTGAGCGGCAACGCGCCACGGCCCGGGCATGCCGGCCAGGGCGGAGGGTTCCAGCTGGATATGCTCGTGCCTGTCCAACAGCCCGAGCAGCGCGAACATCTCTTCGTCGCTCAGGGTGTAAAACGCGCTCAGCAGGCGCTCCATCGCCCGGCCGACAAAACCGGAGGCGCGCCCCACCGCCAGTCCGTCCGCCGCCGTGCGGTTGTCGATGCCGAGATCTTGCACCGCAATGCCGTCATGCAACCCGCTGTAGACGCCGAGCAGCATGCAAGGGGAATGGGTCGGTTCGGCGAAAATGCAGTGAACATGATCGCCGAACGCCAGCTTGAGGCCAAAGGCGACTCCGCCCGGCCCGCCGCCGACGCCGCACGGCAGATAAACGAACAGCGGATGCTGCGCGTCCACCACGATACCCTGTTCGGCAAACTGCCGCTTCAGGCGGCCGCCGGCCACCGCGTAGCCGAGGAACAGGGTTTGCGAGTTTTCATCATCGATAAAGAAGCAACTCGGATCGTCCGCCGCCTGTTTGCGCCCTTGTTCGACCGCCACGCCGTAATCGTCGGCGTATTCCACCACCGTCACGCCATTGTCGCGCAGCTTCTGTTTTTTCCACGCCCGCGCGTCCGCCGACATGTGCACGCTGACGTCAAACCCCAACCGGGCGCTGATGATGCCGATGGATAATCCCAGATTGCCGGTCGATCCGACGGCGATGCGGTACTGACTGAAGAATTGACGGAACTCGTCGGAAAACAGCCGGGCGTAGTCGTCGCCGGTGTGCAACAGCCCCGCCTCCAGCGCCAGCTTTTCCGCGTGCGTCAGCACCTCATAGATGCCGCCGCGCGCCTTGATTGAGCCGGAAATCGGCAGATGGCTGTCCTTTTTCAACAGCAGGCGCCCGCCCAACGTCTGCCCATAGCGCCGATCCAACGCGAGCTGCATGGCAGGGATCGCCACCAGCTCGGATTCGATGATCCCCTTTGTCGGTTGGGTTTCCGGGAAGGCCGCGGCAAGATAAGGCGCGAAACGCGCCAGGCGCTGCTCCGCGTCAGCGACGTCGGCGGCGGTCAACCCGACGTGGGGCAACCCTGCGGCCAGCGTTGTCGCGCGCGGATTGAACCAGGTGATCGGCTCTAGCGCAACCATGCGTTGCAACAGCGGATGCTGGGCGACCCACGATAGGATCTGTGATTTCTGCATAAGTGTCCCTGACTGATGTTGGCGTTGCCGTCACCTTGCCGCGAACGCCGGCGGCTGACAAATGATAAATTCTGAGCTTGAGGTGCACTAGATTGATGCAAGCGCGACGTTAGCCGGCCGTCACGCCAAACAGCAGGCCGACGCCGGAAGAAACCGCCATCGCCAGTGCGCTCCAGACGAGGATGCGCGCCACGCCCGGCAAGATCGGCGCCCCGCCGGTTTTCGCGGCGATGCCGCCGAGAACGCCGAGGGAAATCAGCGCCGACGCCACCAGCGCCGGCCGCGTCCAGGCGACCGGTACCCACATCGCCACCAGCAGCGGCAACAGCGCGCCGAGGGAGAAACTCAGGGCCGACGCCAACGCAGCCTGCAGCGGCCGGGCGCGGGTGGCGGAGGAAATACCCAGTTCGTCGCGCGCGTGCGCCTCCAGCGCATCATGCGCCATCAGCTTTTCCGCCACCTGCCGGGCCAGCGCCGGATCCAGACCGCGATGCACGTAGATTGACGTCAGTTCGCGAAACTCCCCCGGGTAGTCTTCAAGCAGCTCCGCCTGCTCTTCCGCCAGCGCGGCCTTTTCGGTATCCGCCTGCGACGAGACCGACACATACTCGCCGGTGGCCATCGACATCGCGCCCGCCACCCACCCGGCGACGCCGGCGATCATCAGCGTGGAATGCGAGGCGCTGGCCGCCGCGACGCCCAGCAGCAGGCTGGCCGTTGAGACGATGCCGTCGTTGGCGCCGAGCACCGCCGCCCGCAGCCAGCCGATGCGTTCAATACTGTGCCGCTCTCGATGCATCCTTTCTCTCCCACGTTCTCTTTCCGCTAGTCCCGCGCCGCCGCTTCCAGGCCGGCGATGTCGATTTTGCCCATCAGCAGCATCGCTTCCGTGACCCGCCGCACGCGCGCGGCGTCGGGGTCGTTCATCAGCTCGGTCAGGCGCCGCGGCACGATCTGCCAGCACAGCCCCCAGCGATCGCGCAGCCAGCCGCACTGCTCCGCCTCGCCGCCCTCGCTCAACGCATCCCACAGCCGGTCAACCTCCGCCTGATCGTCGCATTCCACCATCACGGAAAAGCTGTGATTGAACGGATCCAACGGCCCGGCCTCGATCGCCGCATAGCGCTGGTCACCCAGAGTGAAGGAGGCCAGCTTCACGCTGCCGGCCGGGCCGCTCGGCGTATCCGCCGGCAGATCGGAAAACCAGTTCACGGACGAACCGGGGATCAGCGCGACGTAGCAATTCAGCGCCGCTTCCATGTCTTTTTCAAACCACAGATGTTGCGTAATTCTGGCCATCTGCGCCTCCTTTACGCATCGAGGATCGGCGCGAAACCGCCGAAGATCATGCGTTTGCCGTCGAACGGCATCTCGCCCAGCGCTTTCATGCGCGGATCGTTCATCATTTTCTCATTGGCGGCGTCGCGCACCGCTTTGGAGGGGTACTCTATCCAGCTGAATACCACCACTTCGCCCTCCTGCGCCTTTACCGCGCCGCGAAAGTCGGTGAGTTTGCCGTCGGGCACGTCATCGCCCCAACACTCCACGATGCGCGTGGCGCCAAACTCTTTGAACAGCGGCGCCGCAGCGGCCGCCAGCCGGTGATAAGCCTCCTTGTTGGCGGCCGGCACCGCCACCACAAACCCGTCTACGTATTTCATCCTGGTATCCTCTTGTCTGATTAAGGACAGTCGGTTCAGCACGGGCGACGTTGCCCGTGCCCCCTACCAGTTTAGACGGCGGGCGCGCGGCCCGGATCGGAAGTTAAGCGGCCAGGATCGTTCGGCGGGTAAGATTCCGGCGTGGCGACCCGGTTACGGCCGGCATTTTTCGCTTTGTATACCGCCAGATCCGCTAGTTTGAGCAGGTCGGCCAGGCTATGGCCGGAACCGCCCGGGCAGGTCACCATGCCGATGCTGACGGTGATCTGCAGCGGATGGCCGGCCGGCATGGTGATCGATTCCGCCTCAATGCGTTGCCGCAGCCGTTCGGCCAATTGCCATCCCTGCTGCGGCTGGCCGAGCGTCGAAACGATGGCGAACTCTTCGCCCCCCATGCGGCCGAACAGATCACCGACGCTCAGATCGGCGGCGATCGCGCGGGTAAAGGCCATCAGCGCCTGATCGCCGCCGGCATGGCCGAAACGGTCATTAATCGATTTGAAATAGTCGATATCGAGCATCATGACGCACACCAGCTCGCCCTTTTGGTCTATCAACCGTTCGCCGCGTTGCATAAACGCATTGCGCGTCAGCACGTGCGTCAACGCATCGTGATTCGCCACGTGCTCCAGCGTGCGCAGCAGCGCATTGCGCGCATAGTTCATGCTGGCCACGGCGATGGGCCCCAGCGCCAGCAGTGCGATGCCCAAACGCATCGATACCGCGTTTTGCAACACCTTCATGTCGAGCGTGGTGCTAAGCAACCCGAAATCGATCGCCAGATGGCACCACAGCACGTAAACCAGCACCGCGATCATGGTGCAGAACAGTGAGAAGGACATCGCCAGCCACAGCAGCACCGGCATGGGAAAGATCACCGCCCCGGGGCCGCCGATCAGCACGCTGCACACCGCCGCCAGCAACAGCAGCGCCAACACGGTGAGTTTTCGCCCCGCCCGCGGCCATTGGCTGCGCTGGGTGAACATGGCGCCGGCCGCCGCAAGGCGACGTCGCCAATCGCCGGGAAACGCCAGAATAAACGGCATCAGCGTGACGTAATTGGTGAATTCGGACGAGAACCACAGCGCCAGCGAGGTCAGATAGGGTCTGCCGAACAGCCACTGCGAAGTTACGGCGCCCACCGCGCCGGTCGCGGCGGCGGCGGCCAGGCAGATGCCGAACAGGTACATGCTGGACGTGCCGCGTTGCAACATGCGCGCCGGCGGCGACAGCCGCATGAACAACAGATACCCCACCACGACGCCGGTCAGATTGGCGACATTCAGCAGCAGCGTCTTTTGCAGCGAACTGCCGGTCAACAGATCCGCTGCCAGATAGCCCAGCACCGCCATCCCCCAGCCGGCGCGCGTCGCCCACTGCGGGCGGCGCACCAAAACGGCCAGCAGCACGGCGTTAGCCGGCCAGAATATCGCCAGAAAACTGCCGGGCCGGCTTACGATGCCCAGCAGACACAGCGCGAACACCAGCAAAAAAATGCTGAGCGCGGGCCAGATTTTCCGGGTATCGGACAACGAGGTGGTTTGCATCTTGGATCCAGAGACTTGCGCCAGCATAAAGTGACAGTTTGTTCGTGTCACAACCGTCGACGATGAGGAGAGGATAAACGGCCGACCCGCATATTATTGCCAGTTTTGCCGGCCTAAACACCTGTTTATTCATCAAGGGAAAATATATTTGTGTATCAATATATTGACGAAACTCGCCTATCTGGCGCAGAAAATGCTGAAGCGGACGCTTCATTCTGCGCGTTTCACGCCCCTACCGGCACGTCACCCGTAATAAATGCCGCCTTTTTCCTAAAAAGCAAAATAAGGTGGGCAATGTGCGCAGATTTTTTCATCCCTCGTCAAAGCGCCTTGCGGTACATCACAAAACCGGGGCGCTCCGCCACCTGGTCGTACAGCCGCATGGCGGTCTGGTTGGTTTCGTGGGTATTCCAATAAACGCGCGGCAGCCCCAGCTGCTGCGCACGTTCGTAGACCGCCGCGATCAGTGCCCTCGCCACCCCTTTGCCGCGCATCGTCTCCGCAGTGAACAGATCCTGCAGATAACAGTTAGGCTGTAGTTGAGCGGTGCTGCGGTGCAAGAGATAGTGCGTTAACCCCACCACCTGGCCCTGATGTTCCGCGACCAGTGCAAACATCGGTTCGTAGGCGTCGAAAAAACGCCGCCAGGTGGTCTGTGTCACTTCATCCGGCAGCGCCGTTGCCCCCTCACGGCCGTAAAATGCGTTATACCCTTGCCACAGCGCCAACCAGCCGGCGTAATCCTGCGCTTCCAACTGCCTGACCACGATGCTTTCGATCATGATGTCCTCTTCGATGATGCCAAAATGCCCCGCCTCCAGCATAGAACAGCGCACGTCAGCGTGCAGGCGGCGGCATCACATCGGCGAGAAAATCCA
Organism: Serratia ureilytica; assembly: GCF_017309605.1. Classification (NCBI taxonomy): domain Bacteria; kingdom Pseudomonadati; phylum Pseudomonadota; class Gammaproteobacteria; order Enterobacterales; family Yersiniaceae; genus Serratia; species Serratia ureilytica. Next base: position 2,451,399 of record NZ_CP071320.1, on the reverse strand, counting down.
GCAACGCGCGGTTGAACAGCGCGGGCCGCTGCAGCGGCGCGAAATGGCTGACGCCCGGCAGCGTCGTCAAACGGGCGCCGGGAATGCTGCGGCTAAGATAGGCGGCATGTTCGGCGCGGATAAATTCATCGTGTTCGCTGTGAACGATCGTCACCGGCACGCGAATGGCCGCCAAATCCTGTGCGCGGTAGTCCGGCTGGCTGCTCATCATCAGGCTCACGGCGGCGACGAACGCCTCGAAATCGTCCGGCGTCGGCGACAAGGCGGCATAGTCCTGCGCATGGCGCGCAAAACAGCGCTCGACGATCGGGCTGGGCGCCAACGGTTTAACGCCGCTGGCGTCCATATTGCAGCCGAAGAAAAAAACGCCGTCCACCTGCCCGGGCGCCTGATGGGTGGCGATGAGCGCGACGCAAGCGCCGTCGCTCCAGCCCGCCAGCGCGGCGTGGGGTATTTGCAGCGCCGCCATCACCGCCAACAGATCATCGGCCATCCGATCGTAACGATACGGCCGGGCGTCGCGCGTGCTGCGCCCGTGCCCGCGGCTATCGATGAGCAACACCCCGTACCCGGCGGCCCGCAATGCCGGCAGCTGATACCCCCAGTTGCCGCTGTGGCCCAGGCCGCCGTGCAACAGGATCACCGCCGGTCCGTCGCCATAGGCGGCATACCAAATACGCGCGCCGTCGTGGTCTATATAACCCTGCCGGGCTCCCGGCGGTAAGGGCGGCGCCCCTAACGCGGCAAAGCGCGTCAAATCGTCGTCGATGTGCATCTTTCCCCCCTCGTTCGCCGGCGCGGTGCGGCGAAACGGCATCCAAGGAGTATAGATCGCACTGGCGGGCGGTAGCGTTCGCTTTCCCGACATATACTTAAAGGAGGAATCGCAATGGAGGACGGAGAGATGAAAAAGATAACGCTGGTGCTTTTGACGTTGTTGCTGAGCGGCTGTATCGGCGGCGGCGGCGGTCCGTCGAATGCGCCGCCGGCGTCGCCGAATGAGCCCTACACCTGCAGCAACTCCGGCGCCAACAGCGACTGTTCGCAGTCCGTGGAGCCGTCGATGTACTAGCCGCGTTCGGCGGGCCGTTGATGAACGACCCGCCGCCTCATGGCAGAACTAGGAAGAGTGTTCCTCTTCGTTAGCCTGATATCGTGTCGCCTGCTGCTTCATGAACACCACCTCCTGCGGGCTGGACAGGCTCACTTCCTGAGCGCGCAACAGCTTGAGGATGTTAAACAGCAGTTCACTTTTGGTGGCGCCGACCATGCGCGGGCTCGGCACATAGCCAGTCACGCTCAGGATAATGCCGTCCGGCCCCAACTGGCTGAAGCGCACGTAAGGTGCCGGCGTCTCCAGAATGGTTTCGTACTCGTTGTAAGCGCTCAGCAGGATATTGCGCACCTGCTCCGGATCGATCGAGGTCGGGAACGTCAGCGCAATGGTCACCACGCCTTGCGCGTTGCCCATGGTGGCGTTACGCACGTTCTGTGAGATCAGCTGCGAGTTCGGTACGATCATGGTGGAGCGGTCGCTGAGCTGAATTTCGGTGGCGCGTACGTTGATGCGCCGCACGTCGCCTTCCACGCCGCCGATGCCTATCATATCCCCGACCTTCACCGGGCGTTCGGTCAGCAGGATCAGGCCGGAAATAAAGTTCTTCACAATCTCCTGCAAACCGAAACCGATACCGACCGACAGGGCGCTGACGATCCACGCCAGGTTGCTCCACTGGATGCCCAGCGCCGCCAGGGTGATCAGAATGACCAGCACATAGCCGATATTGCTGAACAGCGTCACCAGCGAGGCGCGAATGCCGACGTCCGAAATGGTCTTCGGCAGCAGCTCAGAGCCCAGCCAGCGCCGCACCGCGCGCAGGATGTAGATGCCGATCGCCAGGCAGATCACGGCGTTGAGCAGGTTGCCTGGCACGATGTTGAAACGCTGCAACCCTTCGCCGGTCAGGATGGAGACGATTTTCTCCATCAGCGAGCCCGGCGTGGTGCTGCCGAACGAACCGTTGAACAACGCGACGATCATCAAAAGCAACAGTGAACATTTGGCCAGCGCGGTGGTGATGATCGCCACCTGCTCCAGATGGCGATCCTTGAAGCTGAGCGTTTTCTTCAGCATCTTGCCGCTGACGGTCTGCGGCGAAAACAGCGCGGCGCACAGGTCAGTGGCGAACAGCACCATGAAGTAGAACGCCATCAGCACCAGCACCACCCAGATGAGCTGGTAGGTCAGGAAGCGGGCGAAAGCGATATAGCCCACGAGCAGTGAAAGCAGGATCACCACCGAACACACCAGGGTGACGATATGCACCAGCCCGCCGACCAGCGTGCGTTTTTCCAGGTGCGCGCCCTGCTGCTCCAGACGGCGACGAATGCGCTGGCCGCGCAGCGGCGCCGCCAGCAGCACCATGCCGATCAGCCCCGCCACCAGGCCGTTGCCGAAGATGGTGGTGGCCAATGAGGCGCTGACGACGTTGTTGATCAGCTCCACGGTGCCGAACGCCAGCGCCAGGCCGGCCAGCAGCGGCGAGAAGTAACGCAGCCCGGCGGCCACTTCATTGTCCAGCGAAGCCAAACGCCAGGACGGGCGATTCAGCGACAGCGCCGCACGCCCCAGCCCGGCGATCAGCGCGCAGAAAATCCCCAGACGGTTAAAGCCTTCGGCGAAGTCTTCCAGCATGACCGGCAGCGGCTGCACGCGGATAAAGACGTAATACAGCAGGTTCAGCGCAATCGAGGTGGTGATCACCGTCACCGCCACGGTGATGATGGCCATAAAGCTGCGGCGCAGGCGCCCGTCCGGCAGGAAGCGAATGCTGACCCAGGCGAGGAAACGCTCGGACAAATAACGCCCCCAGGACCAGACGATCACCGCCAGCGCCAGCAACGCCAGCGTGCCGTACCGCCATTCGTCCTGCCAACTGGCGTCCCAGGCCGCTTTCATCTCGGCGTTGAACTGGTCCAGCCGCTGCACGTCATCCGCTGACGGCTGCACGACCGGCGTCCAGAATTTGACGCCCAAAATGCTGCCGGTGTTCAGCGCCAGCTGGGTTTTGAACGCCACCCGACGCAGATCGCTGATCTGCTGGCCCAGGTCGAAGGCGCTGGTCTTGATGGCCTGCGCGCGTTTTACCGCATCGTCCAACTGCTTCTTGCTGCTGTTCAGCGCATTGCGCTGCTGGGCGACGGCCGGGGTTTCCGGCAGCGCGCCGGCCGCCGGGGCCGGCCCCAGCACGTCCAGCTGCGCCTGCAGTTTTTCCTGAACCGGCTGCAGATCGGCGGACAATTTATCCATGCTGGCGACCAGATCGTCCGTCGCCAACCGCAGCTTGCTGAGCTGGGTGTCGGTCGTCGCTTTGGAAACCAGCTGCTTCATGCTGTCCAACTGCTTTTGCGCGGCTTTCAACTGCGTAGCGGGATCGGGCGCGCTTTCGGCGGCGGGATCATCCTGGGTAGCGGCGACGGCGGCGAACTGCGTCAGTTGCATACCCAACAGCAATAATAACAACAGCAGGAACGGGCGAGGCTTTAACATAAATTCAGTGCTCAGCATCATTATCTGATAGACAGACGAACAGGCGGCGGATGAACCGTCGCTTAACCATAAACGCTAATTATAATAGCTGCTTAATGTCGGCCGAAATACAGTAATTATTCCCATTGTGTGCCACGCGCCCGCGCTCTTCTTAGCTTGCTGATTATTCGGGCGCTTTTACACTGGCGATACGGCATGAAGCGCTCTATAATCCAGCCACCGATTAACCTGCAACCTACAAAAGGAGACTTACTATGCTGACGTGTGAATTGGTTTTTCACTCACACTTCTTTGGTAATCGTCGCCGCTCAAGCATTACCGGTATCGCGCTGCGATAACCCAGCTTGAGCGAAGCTTACTAAAATCCAGGATCTTCCCTCCGGCTTACCGGGTTATCGTCAGCAATGTTTGACGATAGGCATTGTCATGCCTGTAACTCTTGAGTAAGCAATGAGCACATTACTGTCTGCACAATCTGTCGGTTACGACAACGCGTTCGGCGTCCTGCTGAGCGAGATTTCCTTCAGCCTGAAAAAAGGCGACCGCATCGGTTTGATCGGCGATAACGGCTGCGGCAAAAGCACCCTGCTGCAAATTCTCAGCGGCGACCTGCCTGCGCACACCGGAACGGTGACATTGTCACATCAATGTCTGATGGCGCGCATCGAGCAGCACCTGCCGCCGGAACTGCACGCCAGCACCCTGCTGGATGCGGTTCTGGCGCGGCTGCCTGCGGGCCAACACCTCAGCGAACGCTGGCGCTGCGAAGCGCTACTGGCCGAGCTGGGGTTTGAACCGGCGAGCTGGATGCTGACCGCCGGCACCCTCAGCGGCGGCCAGCATACGCGGCTGCTGTTGGCGCGCGCGCTGATCCGCCAGCCCGATCTGCTGCTGCTCGACGAACCCAGCAACCACCTGGACCTGCCCACGCTGCTGTGGCTGGAACAGTTCTTGCGTAACTGGACCGGCAGCTTCGTGCTGGTGTCGCACGATCGCTACCTGCTCGACCAGGTAACCAACTGCACCTGGATCCTGCGCGACAAAACGCTGCAGTTCTTCCGTTTGCCCTGCTCTGCGGCGCGCACCGCGCTGGCGGAACAGGACGCCGCGGACGAACAGCGGCGCCACGCCGAGCAAAAGGAAATCGACCGGGTGGAAAAAAGCGCCAAGCGCCTGGCGACCTGGGGCAAGGTCTACGACAACGAAGATCTGGCGCGCAAGGCCAAGCAAATGGAGAAGCGCGTCGATCGGTTGAAGGAAGAACAGACCACCCTGACCGCCGGCAGTCCATGGCGGCTGCGGCTGCAGGGAGAAGCGCTGGACGCCGATCGCCTGCTGGCGCTGCCGCACTGGGCGGTGCGCCCGGCGCCGGATGCGCCGGTGCTGTTCAGCCTGGAACATCTGCGCGTGAAAAGCGGCGATCGCATCGCCATCGTCGGGCGCAACGGCTGCGGAAAATCGTCGCTGTTGCGCCTGCTGTGGCGCGAGTATCAGCAACAAACGCAGCGCCCGGCGCTGTTCCATCCGCGCGTGCGTATCGGCTATTACGATCAGAGCCTGCAACAGCTGCGCGATGAAGACACGTTGAGCGAAGCGCTGGCGCAGTTTGCGCCGCTGACCGAGGAACAGCGGAAAATGGCGCTGATCGGCGCCGGGTTCCCTTACCTGCGCCACCATCAGCAGATCCGTTCGTTGAGCGGCGGCGAGCGTTCACGGCTGCTGTTTATCGGCCTGACGCTGGCCAACCATTCGTTGCTGCTGCTGGACGAGCCCACCAACCACCTGGATATGGCGGGCAAAGAGGAGCTGGCGGAAACGCTGCGTCAGTTCCCCGGCGCCGTCATGCTGGTCACCCACGATCGGATGCTGATCGAACAGAGCTGCAACCGCTTTTGGCTGATAGACCAACAAAAACTGGAGGAGTGGCACGATCTGGCGCCGGTGTACCAGCGTCTGGCGGGCGAAACGCCGGCGCTGCCGACGGCGCACGAGGCCAACGCAGACGCCCCGACGCCAAATCCGCAGTTGGAAGGCGAAGAGGCGTTGCTGACCGCCCTGTTTGCCCTCGAAAGCAAACTGGAGGCCGACCTGGCGCGTAAACCGAAGCATCAAAAACCGGAGCTTCAGGCGCGCTGGCGCCGCGAGATTGCCGACATCACCGCCCGGTTGCATCTGGGCTAACCTTGACAGGCCGCCATCCGGCGGCCTGTCAGGCTATTGACAAAGAGGGGAAAAAGCGTGGTTTTTCCCCTCTTTGTGGTGAACAGTCGAAAATCAATAAATTGATTTTCCTTGTTTTTTATTCGGTGCTCTCTGCCAACCCGGCAAGGGTATAAGGTTTGTCATCAATCTCACAGGCCGCCCGGCGGCCTGTTTTTTCCTCTTTGCAAAACCGTGTGCCGCCGGCGGCTTGAGGCGCGACACGCAGCGCTTTTGTTATCCGCAGCGCTGAGCGACACATTACTTTCATCATTCTCTGGCAGGCTACTGCCATTCCTTTTTTTCGTTATCAGGCACTCCATGACGTCACTCTCTCCACGGGACATCGAGGCGCGCTACCGCTTCGCGCGTGAGATCGCCCGCGCCGCCGCCGATCTCGCCTTCAGCTTTTACCAACGCCGGCAAAGCCTGGCCGTCGAGTTTAAACAGGGCCTGCAGGACGTGGTCAGCGAGGCCGACCGCCGCGTCGAGGCGCTGATCCGCCGCATGATTAACCGGCGGTTTCCCCTGGATGGGTTTCTCGGCGAAGAGAGCGGCGGCACCAACGATAGCGCGGCCTGCCTTTGGGTCGTCGATCCGATCGATGGCACCGCCTGCTTCCTGAACGGGCTGCATACCTGGTGTATCGCGATAAGCGTGGTGATCGACGGTGAGCCGACGATCGGCGTGGTTTACGATCCTAATCACCGCGAGATGTTCCGCGCCTGCCGCGGCCAAGGCGCTTTCCTCAACGGGGAACCGATCGGCGTGCATGCCGGGCGCAGCGTCGCGGAGGGCGTGATGGGCGTCGGGATATCACCTCGCGCCTCGGCGGCGGAATTCAGCGGTTTTCTCTGTCGCCTGCTGCAAGCGGGCGGCATGTTCGTGCGCAGCGGCTCCGGCGCGTTGATGACCGCCCAGGTGGCCGCCGGTCGGCTGCTGGGCTATTACGAACCGCACATGAATGCCTGGGACAGCCTGCCTGGGCTGGTGCTGACGCGCGAAGCCGGCGGCGTGGCGAATGACTTTATGCACCACAACGGGCTGCGACGCGGCAACCCGCTGCTGCTGGCCAACGCGGCGCTCTATCCGCAATTGGCCGAGCTGATTCAAACGCCGGGCTTGATCGGCTCGACGTGCCCTATCGCGCGTGAGATGGCCGGATAAAGTGCGCGCAGCCGCCGCTCGACCCGATCGACCGCATCGTGCGCGGCGGCGATGGTTACCGCCGGCGACACCCGGCAGTGGAAGTTGACGATGATGCCACCGTCGGTTCTGCGCGCCCGGATGTTGTGCACGTCTTGCACCTTATCCCCCTGCTCCAGCGCCGACTGCAAAATCAGCCGGATATCGGCCAGCTCGGCGGCGGAAACATCCTCGCTGGCCAGCCAGTGCGGCGTCTGCGGCTCCAGATGGGTCTCTATCTCGGTGTCCTCGCCGATCGCCTGACGCAGGATCCCTTCTATCTCCGTGGCAATATCATGCGCCTGCGCCACGCTGGCGTTGGCCGGCACCGCCAGATCCATGCCGATCGCCATGTGCGTCGGCAACTGCTGCAAGGTGACGTTCTGCACCTGCGCGCCGTGATTGGCGGCGATCGCCCGAATGCGCGTCGCCATGTCTTCGTCGCTGCGGGTCTGCGGCACCGCGATGACGGTAAACTCCGCCTTGGCATACTGCTGCCGCAGCCGTTCGACGATTTCTCGCTTCAACGCATCGATGCGCTCCAGCGGCAAGGTGCGGCACACCGCCACCGTGATCTCGACAAACAGTACGGCGCCGGCGTTGCGAATACGCACGCTGTCGCAGGCCAGCACCGCCGGGAAGCTGTCCAGCGTGGCGCGAATCGCCTCGGTGGCCCCGGCGGGCGCGGCATCCATCAGCGAGTCGAAGGAACGTTTACCCAGTTTGATTGCCGCGACAAAGATAAAACCGGCGACGATCAGCGCGGCGATGGCGTCCGCACGGCCAAAGCCCAGCAGCACAAACACCATGCCCAGCAGCACCACGCCGGACGAAAGCATGTCGGAGAAGAAATGCAGCGCATCCGCCTCCAGCGCCGCGCTGTCGGTCGCCTTGGCGACGCGGCTGAGCGCCCGCACGCGGAAAAAATCGACGCAGATGGAAATCAGCAGCACCGCGATCACCACCGGCGCCGCGACTATCTCATGCGGTTGTCCGAGCAGGCTGCTGCCCGCCTCGTAGACGATCCAACCGGCGGCGCCGAGCAACAGCAACACCTCGAACAGCGCCGCCAGGTTTTCCACCTTGCCGTGGCCGAAGTGGTGATCGTCATCGGCGGGTTTATCGCTGATGCGCACCGCCAGCCAGGTGATGCTGGTGGCGATAAAATCGGTGAAAGAGTGGATCCCTTCGGATATCAGGCCAATACTGCCGGTAAAAATGCCGGCGACGAATTTGCCCGTGGCCAGCAACCCGCTGGCGATCATCGAGTTTCTGGCCACGGCCTGTTTTTCATTTTGCATTATGCTGCTCACATTCGGACGGTGATTTATTTTTTTACTTTAGAGGATAATTGCCAGACAAAGGCGATCAGCAGCATACTGCCAGAGAAAGTCAGCATGAGGCTAGTAAGAAAATTGGATTTTCCGGTGGAATAAAAATAAATCTCATTCACCCCCACCGAAATCATTAAAATGGCATAGAGCAATCCCAGAATAAGAATCGTCATTATTATCAACTCCCGTATCAGGCCGCGCGTTCAGCGCGCCGCTAAATCCTCCCCATAATAAATAGCGGTTACGGGGAGGATGCATCTAGGCGGATCTTTAGCGTTCATCAATCATCCCATTTGGTGCTCATATAGGCCGCCAACAGGCCCAGTGAGCTGATCATTGCCAGGAATCCCATAAAAATAGTCATGTTTCCCATTGTTTTGTCCTCAGGTTAAATGTTATCGATAAAATCCCCTTGCGTTAAATATCGGGGTTGGTCGGTGTCCATGGTTTTTTAACGTCCTCCTCTTTTTTTCAACATTCCCGCGCTTTCAAGCGCGGGACCCGTTTAAATTCCCAGGACGTGCTGGGCAATTTTGAAATAGATAATCAGGCCGGTGCCGTCGATAAAGGTGGCGATAAACGGCGCCGACACCACCGCCGGATCGATACCGAGCCGTTTCAGCAGCATCGGGATGATCGACGAAACAATGGCGCTCCATACGGTGATCGCCACCAGCGACAGGCTGACCACCAGCGTCACCTCCATGCCGACGCCCATGATCCAGGCGCGCACCCAGGCCGCCAGACCAATGGTGACGGCGATCAGCAGCGAGGTCGTGACCTCTTTGCGGATCACCGCGCCCAGATTGCGCAGGCTGACCTCGCCCAGCGCCATGGCGCGCACCAGCGTCGAGGTGATCTGGGTGCCGCTGTTGCCGCCGGTGCCGATCAGCAGCGGGATGAAGAACGCCAGCGCAATCGCCGCTTCGAGCTGATCTTCAAACGCTTTCAGCACGTTGCCGGTGTAAGCTTCGGCCACGAACAGCATCAGCAGCCACACCGAGCGTTTGCGCCACAGCGCCCACGGGCTGGTCTCCAGATAAGGCTTGTCCAGCGGCAGGCTCGCGCCCTGACGCTGCGCGTCTTCGGTGTTTTCATCTTCGACCAGCCGAGCGATCTCGCGCTCGCCCAGCACGCCGACCAGCGTGTTGTTCGCCACGACCGGCACCACGTCCAAACCGCCTTTGCCCAGCAAATGCGCCACGTCGTTGCGATCGTCGTCGGGTGAAACCTGGAAATAGCTGTAATCCATCATTACGCCGACCGCTTTATCCTGTTCTTCGCACTGCAGCAGTTTTTTCACCGACAGCGTGCCGCGCAAATGATAATCGTCTGCGGTAATAAAGACCCGGGTGGGAATTTCGTCCGTTTTTAGCTGTGAAAGTAAATATTCCCGGGCATGCGTGACCGTCATCGTCGCGGGAACGGTAATAAAATCGGCGTTCATATAACCGGCGACCGAAGTTTCATCGAGAGTTTCAGTCGCGCGCAGCGCCGGAGAAGAAGAGTATTGATGTGACTTGATCATTTTGTCAGTCCCTATTTCTGTTGTGAACTTCAACAGCGAATCGCATAGGGGCGTAACCACAGAGGGAGTGCAGACTGCCTATCTCCGCGTCCAGGTTTTAGCACTATACAACGTATCCGAATTGTTGCTCGGAAGTTACTTTGGGCTGAACCTTAATCCGATAAAGCCTGTCTTAACCTTGGGCATCTCTCGATGTCGTCAGATCAGTAACCTGTGTTTGTATAGGAGCCTCGCCAAACGAGATACTGCATATAAACTACCGGCGCAGTATAGGCGTTGTTTTATCCGGCGGGAAGAAAAGATTGCCCGTCGTTTATGGAGTATTTAGGATATTTTTATTAAACGCGAATCTATAAAAACGGCTGATATAAATCAGCCGTTTTTTATTTATCAGTGCGCGAGAATGTAGACGTTTTTATCGTATAGGGCGCCCTGCCGGGTGAAGTCGATCCCCTTGACGTAGGGTTTGATGAGCGTGGCGTTGGCTTCGTAGTACACCGGCGCGACCGGCGTATCGACGGCCAGCACCGCCTCGGCCTGCTGGAAATACTGCTGCACCTGCTGCGGTGTCGGCGCCGCCGTCGCCTGATGCAGAATGCGATCGTATTCCGGGTTGCGGTATTTGGGGCTGTTCTCACTGCTGTCGGCGCGGAACACATTCAGGAAGGTAGAAGGATCGTCGTAATCCGCCAGCCAGCGGGTAAAGGCTACGCTGTACTGGCCGCGGTTGATATTATCCAGCGTCACTTTGCGCTCCTGGCTTTGCAAGCCGGCCTCCACCCCGAGGTTCTTTTTCCACATGGCGGCGGCGGCGATGACGATCTTCTTGATGGTGGCGTCATTGCTGTACAACACGGTAAAGCGCAGCGGATGCTCGGCGTTGAAACCGGCCTCCGCCAACAACTTTTTCGCCTGGGCGTGGCGTTGTTCCGGCGTCAAACCGGCCGCGGCGCCGGCCTGCAGGCGATAGCCGCCCGCCCCCGTTGGAGTAAAGGTCCAGGCCGGCTGCTGGCCGTATCCCAGCACCTTGCCGGCGATAATCTCTTTGTCCAGCGCCAGGTTCAGCGCCTGGCGCACCCGCACGTCGTTAAACGGCGTCTGGCGGTTGTTGAAGGCGAAATAGCTGGTGGAGAGCAGCGGATAGGTCACCAACTGTTGATCCCCGAGCGTTTTTTTCAGCTGCTGATACAGTTCCGGCGGCGTGGTATAGCCCAATTCCACCTCGCCGGCGCGAAAACGCGCCACTTCCGGGAAGCCCTGTATCGGCAAGAACGTCACCTTGTTGAGCACGGTGTTGGCGTTGTCCCAATATTGCGGGTTACGTTCCACCACCACCTTTTCGTTCACCACCCACTGGCTGAGGCGGAACGCGCCATTGCCGACAAAATGCGCCGGTTGAGTCCAGTTCTTGCCGTACTGCTCCACCACCTTGCGGTTAACCGGCAAGACCGGGAAATGCACCAGCTGCTTGAGCAGGTAGGAGTTGGGCTCCGACAGCGTCACCTGCAGGGTGTGCGCGTCCAGCGCCTTAACGCCCAGCTCGCTCGGCGGTTTGCTGCCGGCGTTGATCGCCGCCGCATTAAGCACATAGGCCGAGGCCAGATAGCTGCCGTAAGGCGACGCGGTTTTCGGATCGGTAAGGCGCCGCCAGCTGTAAACGAAATCGTCGGCGGTCACCGGATCGCCGTTCGACCATTTGGCCTGCGGCCGCAGATGGAAAGTCCAGACGTTGCCCTGGTGCTCCCATTTCTGCGCCAGCGCCGGGATCGCTTCGCCGTCTTTCCCGACGCGCAGCAGACCTTCGAACAGATCGTTGAAGATGTAGAACTCCACATTGCTCTCGGCCAGGTTCGGATCCAGCGTCGCCGGTTCATACCCGTTGGCGCGCACCAATTCCTGTACCGGCGCCAGTTTAGCGCCCGCCGGTACGTCGGCAGCCTGAGCTGCCGTCGCGTTAAAAGCCAGGAGGATTAAACCAGCCAATTTCTTGCCATTAAATGAATATTTCACGTCGATATCCCTGATTAGTGTTTTATCGCGTTCAATATGCAATGTGGCAGTGGAATAAATTAAATCATTAATCGCTATGAGTCATAACCAAAAGCGGTGTTGAATTTCTTTCATTATCAAAGGAATATCCCTCACCGCGCTTCCCGCTTTCAACACAATGCGCGTTGCCGTCCCCTACTTGATGTTCACGGTCGTGATACCAAACAGCGGCAGGCCTTTAACCGGTTCTGGGCCGGGCTCCCCCCACACCATTAATGATTTACCGCTCGCTTGCGCCTGGATCGCCAGATTCACCAGCAATTTCGGATAGGGTTCATTAGCCGCTACCGATAACGGAAATACGTTTTCGTATAGTCCTCCATCGATCGCCATCTCCACATGCACGCAATCATTAGCTACATCGATAACCACGATCGGATTGGTATAAAACGGTCCATTAGACATAGACACCTCTCTCACTATTTTTTGGTGAATATAATTCTTAATTCGCGTTGGCGGCCCGTGTTATTAATGCCTGTGCGAAACGCTGAAGAACGACATGAAAAGACTGAAGAAAAAGATCGCCAGTGGATAACAAGTCGTCAATATTTAAACAGGTTAATAACCATTACAGATTCGACAAAGAACTGATATAAGTCAAATGCAAACCCGCGTTTACCCGTTACCTCAATGAATATATTAAGAATATTCACAAAAAAAGATAACTACAGTTTAACTTCATAAAAATCAATTAATTAAAAAACACCCTCACTTACCCTATATTAATTAATCGGTTACGAAAAAGGTTAAAATCAAAATAATGGACATGCCAAATAAGTTGCTTTTCAATGTAAAAATAACTGTAGGAAACCCACTTGATATCTCCGTGACACCTAACTACCTTTAAATGGCTTCGAGACTAACACGAGGCCGCCGTTGGTTATCAAACCAATAACTGGCGAATGATTTAATAAGAAATAATTACCAGAAGACAAATCCAGATATATAAACGCGTGCCGAAAGGATAGGATGTAACGGTTTGGTTGCCATACCGTTCTTCTGCCGACGGCAATAACTATTTCCATTCAGATGCAATTACCTGTCTGGTGGCTAACCGGATTCAGCGTGATATGCATTTCAGACTAACTCAGCAAAAATCATAGGGGTTTACATATGCCTTCACTGCAAGATATTACGCCTGAACAGGCTAACGCATTGAATAAACAATCACGTGACGCTTATAACGCGGAAGTGCAGAGCCGTCAGGCGCTGCTCAACCAACATCCGCAATTGAAACCGGCGTTCAACCAGCAAGTGCATCCGCAATCCTTGTGTGGATGCGGGTGCCAACAAAATATCTGCGGCTACTTCAGCTTCCAGGGCTGTGGCTGTGGGTGTGGCTGCGCGCCACATGCGGAGACCGTGCAAATTTCCGCGCAGCCTGCCAATATTGGTCCCAATGCCCCATCAAACGGTACATCGGTGCGTTTTGTCGGCCAGGCCACCGGCACTGGCTCAGACGGTAACATCAACATCCCGACGATTTATTTGCAAGGCACCGTACCCGATGCCGAAAATCTGATCGGCGTTCCGTTAACCCTACAATTGGCCATCAACCCCGGTTCGATCGTCCTGACGCTGCTGGAGAATGGCCGGGTGCTGGCCTCTTTGGTTCATCCGCCGCAGTGGGCGAGCAGCATCAACGGGCAGTTCTTCGGCGTTGGCAACGGTGAGTTTGTGCTGGCGTGACAAGAAGCAAGCCTGACGGGCGGCTGCCTGCGATGGCAGGTGGCCGCTCACTGTGAGGTAACGCGCCCCAATTCTATTCAGACAATCAATACAGATTATTCCAGCCGAAACTTAACTTATCCTTAGGGCAATTCATTTTGTGAGCGATCGTCAAAAATAATTTAATACGAATCGTTTTCACTATCATTATTGATGTTCTTGGCTAAAATCGGCCTGCTTGCGCTTGCCAGGCGATATTCGTTTTCCTCATTCGAACGCTAAAAGGATAACTGCATGAAGCTGCGTATTTCATCTCTCGGCCCCGTCGCCCTGCTCGCCTCCTCGATGATGCTGGCCTTCGGCGCTCAGGCGGCCTCGGCCGATCAGGGCATCGTCATTTACAACGCCCAACATGAAAACCTGGTCAAATCCTGGGTCGACGGGTTTACCAAAGACACCGGCATCAAGGTCACGCTGCGCAACGGCGGCGACAGCGAGCTGGGCAATCAGCTGGTGCAGGAAGGCAGCGCCTCGCCTGCCGACGTGTTCCTGACGGAAAACTCCCCGGCGATGGTGTTGGTGGATAACGCCAAGCTGTTCGCCCCGCTGGACGCCGCGACGCTGGCCCAGGTGGAACCGCAGTATCGCCCAAGCCACGGCCGCTGGACCGGCATCGCCGCCCGCTCTACCGTGTTCGTCTACAACCCGGCCAAACTGACCGAAGCACAGCTGCCGAAGTCGCTGCTGGACCTGGCCAAGCCGGAATGGAAAGGCCGCTGGGCCGCCTCGCCGTCGGGCGCCGATTTCCAGGCGATCGTCAGCGCGCTGCTGGCGCTGAAAGGCGAGAAAGCGACGCTGGAGTGGCTGAAAGCGATGAAAACCAATTTCACCGCCTATAAGGGCAACAGCACGGTAATGAAAGCGGTCAATGCCGGCCAGGTCGACAGCGGCGTGATCTATCACTACTACCCGTTCGTGGATGGCGCTAAAACCGGCGAAAACAGCAACAACATCAAGCTGTACTACTTCAAACATCAGGATCCGGGCGCGTTCGTCAGCATCTCCGGCGGCGGCGTGCTGGCTTCCAGCAAGCATCAGCAGCAGGCGCAGGCGTTCATCAAGTGGATCACCGGCAAACAGGGCCAGGAGATCCTGCGCACCAACAATGCCTTCGAATACGCCGTCGGCGTCGGTGCGGCCTCCAACCCGAAACTGGTGCCACTGAAAGATCTGGACGCGCCGAAGGTAGACGCCGCGCAGTTGAACAGTAAGAAAGTTGTCGAACTGATGACCGAGGCCGGCCTGCTGTAAGGCCCGCCGGCAAACCGAGAGTTTTTGATCGTTATGTCAAACCTGAGTACCCACGCCGCGCAGACCGCGCGGCGTTATTCCACTATCCCTCGTCACCCGCGGCCGGGGCCGATCGTGGTGACCTGCGCCGTGTTGCTGTCGTTGCTGGCGCTGCTGCCGCTGGGATTCGTTATCGGCGTAGCGTTTGAAACCGGCTGGCAAACGGTCAAAGCTCTGGTTTTCCGCCCGCGCGTGGCGGAGCTGCTGTTGAATACCCTGCTGTTGGTGGTGCTGACGCTGCCGATCTGTGCCGTGCTGGGGGTGGCCCTGGCCTGGTTGACCGAACGCACCACGCTGCCGGGCCGCCGTCTCTGGGCGGTATTGGCGACCGCGCCGCTGGCGGTGCCGGCCTTTGTGCAAAGCTATGCCTGGATCAGTCTGGTGCCGTCGATGCACGGCCTGGGCGCCGGCGTTTTCATCTCGGTGCTCGCCTATTTTCCGTTTATCTACCTGCCGGCCGCCGCGGTCTTGCGCCGTCTGGATCCCGGTATCGAAGACGTCGCCACCTCGCTCGGCTCCCGGCCGCCGGCGGTGTTTTTCCGCGTGGTGTTGCCGCAGCTGAAGCTGGCGGTCTGGGGCGGTTCGCTGCTGATCGCGCTGCACCTGCTGGCGGAGTATGGCCTGTACGCCATGATCCGTTTCGATACCTTCACCACCGCCATCTTCGATCAGTTCCAGTCGACCTTCAACGGTCCGGCGGCCAACATGCTGGCCGGCGTATTGGTGCTGTGCTGCCTGGGGCTGCTGTTGCTTGAAGCGATAAGCCGCGGCCGCGCGCGCTATGCCCGCGTCGGCTCCGGCAGCGCCCGCAGCCAAACGCCGCGTCGCCTGTCAGCGCCGCTCGCCGCGCTGGCGCTGCTGCTGCCGATCGCGCCGACCGCGCTGGCGCTGGGCGTGCCTTTCATCACCCTGGTCCGCTGGCTGTGGCTGGGCGGCCTCGACGTATGGCGCAACGCCGATCTGTGGCCTGCGCTGTGGCAAACGCTGTCGCTGTCCGGCGTCGGCGCGTTGCTGATCACGCTGTGCGCCATTCCGATGGCCTGGCTGTCGGTACGCTATCCGGCCCGGCTGTACCGCGTGCTGGAAGGCTGTAACTACGTGACCAGCTCGCTGCCCGGCATCGTGGTGGCGCTGGCCCTGGTGACCATCACCATTCACAGCTTCCGGCCGATTTACCAAACCGAAATCACCCTGTTGCTGGCGTATTTGCTGATGTTTATGCCGCGGGCGCTGATCAACCTGCGCGCCGGCATCGCACAGGCGCCGGTGGAATTGGAAAACGTGGCGCGTAGCCTCGGCAAATCGCCGGCGCAGGCGCTGTGGAGCACCACGTTGCGGCTAGCGGCACCGGGCGCCGCCGCAGGCGCCGCGCTGGTGTTCCTGGCGATCGCCAATGAATTGACCGCCACGCTGCTGCTGGCGCCGAACGGCACCCGCACGCTGGCCACCGGTTTCTGGGCGCTGACCAGCGAAATAGACTATGTCGCCGCCGCGCCTTATGCGCTGATTATGGTGGCGCTGTCGCTGCCGCTCACCTGGCTTCTTTACTCTCAATCTAAACGTACGGCGGGACTATGAGCACGCTCGAACTGCACGGTATCGGAAAATCTTACAATGCCATCAGGGTGCTGGAACACATCGACCTGCAGGTTGCCGCCGGCAGCCGCACAGCGATCGTCGGCCCTTCCGGCTCCGGCAAAACCACCCTGCTGCGCATCATCGCCGGTTTTGAAATCCCCGACGGCGGACAAATTCTGCTGCAGGGGCAAGCGATGGGCAACGGCGGCGGCTGGGTGCCGGCGCACCTGCGCGGCATCGGCTTCGTCCCGCAGGATGGCGCGCTGTTCCCGCACTTTACCGTCGCCGGCAACATCGGTTTTGGCCTCAAAGGCAGCAAGCGCGAGAAACAGCGTCGCATCGAGGCGCTGATGGAGATGGTGGCGCTGGATCGTCGCCTGGCCGCCCTGTGGCCGCACGAGCTGTCCGGCGGACAGCAACAGCGGGTCGCATTGGCGCGCGCCTTGTCGCAGCAACCGCGGCTGATGTTACTGGATGAGCCGTTCTCGGCACTGGATACCGGCCTGCGCGCCGCCACCCGCAAAGCGGTGGCCGAACTGCTGACGGAGGCCAAAGTCGCGTCGATCCTGGTCACCCACGATCAGAGCGAGGCGCTGTCGTTCGCCGATCAGGTGGCGGTCATGCGCAACGGTCGGCTGGCGCAGGTGGGCGCGCCGCAGGATCTTTATCTACGCCCGGTCGATGAACCGACCGCCAGTTTCCTTGGCGAAACGCTGGTGCTGACCGCCGAGCTGGCGCACGGCTGGGCCGACTGCGCATTGGGGCGCATCGCCGTCGACGATCGCCAACGCAGCGGCTCGGCGCGCATCATGCTGCGTCCGGAGCAGATTCAAATCGGTTTGTCCGATCCGGCGCAGCGCGGCCAGGCGGTGATCACCGGCATCGATTTCGCCGGCTTCGTCTCCACCCTCAATCTGCAAATGGCCGCCGACGGCGCGCAGCTCGAGATCAAAACCGTCAGCCGCGAAGGCCTGCGGCCCGGGGCGCAGGTCAGTCTCAACGTGATGGGGCAAGCGCATATTTTCACCGGCTGAAAGTGTGGGGAGCGACCCTTGACGTTCCCCTCACCACCGCGCATTATCAATGGCATGAATCGCATCGCGCACGCCCTCACCACCACCACCACCGCAACCGCCACGCAATGGCGGGCTGCACGGGTGCGCAACAGCTAACGACGTATCCCCAAGCCCCGCCAGCCATGGCCGGGGTTTTTTATTTCTCCGTGCCCGCCGGCAATTTCATTACGGAGAAGACCTATGCCAACTATCCCCGCACCGCGCAGCGCCCTGCTGGTTATCGACATGCAAGTCGGCCTGTTCGCCTCGCCGGACCATCCCCCGTTCGCCGCCGAAACCCTTCTGGCGAAGACCCATGCGTTGATACGCGCCGCACGCGTGGCGAATGCGCTCGTGGTGTTTATTCGCCACACCGGCCCGGCAGGTTCACCTATCGCCGCAAACAGTCCACTGTGGCAAGTTCACCCCGATCTCGACACCGATGCGCAAGCCGACTGGTTCATCGATAAAACCCATCCCAGCTGTTTTTACCGGACTGGCCTGGCGGAGCGGCTTAAGCAAGCCGGCATCGGTCGGTTGGTGATTTCGGGAATGAAAACGCAATACTGCGTAGACACCGCGTGTCGGCGCGGCGCGGAGTTGGGATTTGACCTGGTGTTGGCCGCCGATGCCCATAGCTGTTCGGACACGGCGGCGCTCGGCGCCGACGCCATTATCCGTCACCATAACCAGACCCTGTCGGGGCCGTTCGTGACGCTGGCGCTGGCGGAAGAGGTGAAATTCTAAAACACGCGCGACTTGGCTGCCAGGCCGGGCCAACGCCCGGCCTCCTCAGCGGCAAACCTTGTCGCGGCGCGGCTTTTTCGGCGCCAGCAGATACTCCACCACGCTTTCGTCGACGCAGCTGTCGATGCCGTTCAGCGCCAACGTATGTCCGTCGCGTTCGCGGGTGATCAGCGGGCTTTTAAAGGCCGAGGCCATCACCTGGGCATTGCGGTACGGCGTGGTTGGATCGTAGCGCTGGGCGACGAACAGCAGCGGCGGCAGCGCGGCGGACGCCACCGGCATGTGCGGCCGATCTTTGCCGCGGTACGGCCACAGGTCGCACATTTCCAGCGGATACTCGTGCAGCGGCAGATAGTGGGCATATAAAGCGGCGGTATTGATCTCCTGCCGCTGCCTGCGCAACAGCTGCGGATCGGCCGTTGGGTTGGCGACGTCGGCGCAGGTGATGACGTTCAGGGCATCATCGGCATCCGGAGAATAGCTTTCGTCGATCAGATCGGAAACCTGTTGCCCGGCGATGCCGGCATCGAGCTGGCGCAGTACGGTGGCCAGTTCATGCCAGCGCTCCGGCCACAACAGCAGCGAACGCGTCACCGTCAGCACATCGTCGGCGGAGATCTCATAGCCCGCCGCAGTGACGAACGGCTGCTCATGCAGCTTGCGCAGCAAAGCGTGATAACGCTGAAGCGCCTGATTGGCGCCGCCGCCAAGCTGGCAGCTGTCGGTTTTTCCGCAATAGGCGGCGAAACGCAGGAAACTTTGCTGGAAGCCTCGCTCCTGATTCATGCGCTGGGTGAAATCGTCCTCCGCCAGATCCACCACCCCGTCCAGCACCAGCGCGCGCGTTTTCTTCGGAAAACGTTCGGCATACAGCGCCGCCACCTTGGTGCCGTAAGAGTACGCCACCGCCGTCAGCCCCGGTTCGCCCAGCGCATGGCGGATCGCGTTCAGATCGTTGACCGCCTCGTCGGTGCCGATGTGTTGCAGCACGTCCGCGCCGGTCTGTTTGATGCAGGCGGCGATCAGGGTGCGCGTCTGGTTCTCCGCGCCGGCCACGTCGTTGTCGTCCGGTTCAGGGAGTTCGTCACCTTCGGCCACCTGGCAGGAAATTTTTGGCGTCGATTGACCGACGCCGCGCGGATCGTAACCGATGATGTCGTAGGATTTACGCAGTTTGGCGACGTGGGCGTCGTTGCCGAGATAAGGATTGATCCCCGGCAGGCCCGGCCCGCCGCTGATCACCACGACGCTGCCCTTTTTCGGCCCGGTGGCGGGCAGCAGGGTCAGCGCCAGACGCACGGTCGGTTCCCCCGCCTGCGCCGAATGGGCGGGAGGCGTAGCGTAAACCAACGGCACGTCGAGGTAGCCGCAGCGCAGCCCCGCCTGCGGCGCTTCATCGAACCAACGCTGAAAGCCGCTGTTGAGACAAGATTGCCAACGAACGCCGTTCTCGGGCGCCGCGCCGTGAGCCGCAGGTTTGGCCTGGGCGGGCAACGCGGCGGCGGTCGCGGCGAGCAGCGCCAGAATACGCAGTACTGACATGGGGAGTCCTTTCAACTCAACGAATCGGTCAAAGGGTAACGATACTCGGTTAAACCGCTAGCCAATAGAACATAAAAAAATGCGCGGGTGAAGCCGACGTCGTGCGTATGGAAAGACTTTTCTTTGCTCGGATTGATCTTATAACGCACAGAATGCTGCAAAAAACGCCGTTCACCTGCTAGGCTTAGAGTTCGTTAACCCACAAGGAACAGGAGAGCAGCATGTTTGGTAAAGCGGAAGACAAAGCCAATGAAGCCGCAGGCGCGGTAGAAGAAGCGTTCGGTAAAGCCGTCGATTCGCCGGAGCATCAGGTGCGCGGCGCGGCGCGCAAGTACGCCTCCCAGGCCAGCTATGCCGCCCGTGACGCAGCGGACAGCGTAAGAACGCAGGTGGAAGCCAACCCGCTGGCCGGCGTAGCCGTTGCGGCGGCAGTCGGCATCGTTTTCGGCTTCCTGCTGGGACGCAAATAAGCGGCGAATGCGCCCTACGACAATAGGCCCGTTACGGGCCTTTTTTTTCGCCCTTTTCTGCGCCGGCGCCGTTGTGCGTGCAAACTTTCATCTATCACAACCATCGCTTAAAAAAACCAACGCCTTCAACTACGATTAGTTTGTGACCAGAGCAAGGCTCTGCGATCCGGCGGATAACCCTATGAGGATTATCATCATTATCCATGCTGTTTAAGCCGCTCTCTTTCACGCGGCTAAGAAAGGTTGATTATGGCTCGCACCACCCCTATCGAACGTTACCGCAATATCGGCATCTCCGCGCATATCGATGCCGGCAAGACCACCACCACCGAGCGGATTCTGTTTTACACCGGGGTCAGCCACAAGCTGGGCGAAGTGCATGACGGCGCGGCGACCATGGACTGGATGGCGCAGGAACAAGAGCGCGGCATCACCATCACCTCGGCGGCCACTACCTGCTTCTGGAACGGCATGCAGCATAATTATCCGCAGCACCGCATCAATATCATCGACACCCCCGGGCACGTCGATTTCACCATTGAAGTGGAGCGCTCGATGCGCGTGCTGGACGGCGCCGTCATGGTCTATGACTCGGTGGGCGGCGTCCAGCCGCAGTCGGAAACCGTCTGGCGCCAGGCCAACAAATACAAAGTGCCGCGGCTGGCGTTCGTCAACAAGATGGACCGCATCGGCGCGGACTTTTTCCGCGTGCGCAAAATGATGATCGAACGCCTCAAAGCCAACCCGGTGCCGATCGTTATTCCTATCGGCGCCGAAGACCGCTTCAGCGGCGTGGTGGATCTGGTGCGGATGAAAGCCATTCTGTGGGACGAAGCATCGCAGGGCATGAACTTCAGTTTCGAAGAGATCCCGGCCGACCTGCGCGAATCGGCGCAGGAGTGGCGTGAAAACATGATTGAAGCGGCCGCCGAAGCGTCGGAAGAACTGATGGAGAAATACCTCAATCAGGTGCCGCTGAGCGAAGAGGAGATCGTTCACGGGCTGCGGGTGCGCACCGTCGCCGGCGAAATCCAACCGATGCTGTGCGGATCGGCGTTCCGCAACAAAGGCGTGCAGCGCATGCTGGACGCGGTGATCGAGCTGATGCCCTCGCCGCTCGACGTGCCGCCGATGGAGGGCCACGGCGAACACGATGAAATCATCACTCGCAAAGCCGACGACAACGAAAAATTCTCGGCGCTGGCGTTTAAGCTGATGACCGACCCGTTCGTCGGCCAACTCACCTTCGTGCGCGTCTATTCCGGGGTGCTGGCCAAAGGCAGCAGCGTTTATAACCCAATCAAGGGCAAAAAGGAGCGTATCGGCCGCATCGTGCAGATGCACGCCAACGATCGTAAGGACATCGACGAACTGCACGCCGGCGACATTGCCGCCTGCGTCGGCCTGAAGGACGTCACCACCGGCGATACGCTGTGCGATCCCGGCGCCATCATTACGCTGGAGCGCATGACCTTCCCCGAACCGGTGATCGCCCAGGCGATCGAGCCGAAGACCAAGGGCGACCAGGAGAAAATGGGCATCGCGCTGCAGCGGCTCTCTTCGGAAGATCCGTCGTTCCGCGTGCGCACCGATGAAGAATCCGGCCAAACCATTATCTACGGCATGGGCGAGCTGCACCTGGAGATTATCGTCGATCGCATGCGCCGCGAGTTCGGGGTGGAGACCACCACCGGCAAACCGCAGGTGTCTTACCGCGAAACCATCCGCAAACGGGTGGCCGACGTGGAAGGCAAGTTCGTGCGCCAATCCGGCGGTAAAGGGCAATACGGCCACGTGGTGCTGACCGTCGAGCCGAACGAACCCGGCAAAGGCTTCGAGTTCTTCGATGAGATCAAGGGCGGCGTCATTCCCGGCGAGTTTATCCCGGCGGTGAAAAAAGGCGTGCTCGAGGCGCTGAATAACGGCGTGCTGGCCGGTTATCAGGTGGTGGACGTCAAGGTGCACCTGACCTTCGGTTCTTACCATGACGTCGACTCGTCGGAACAGGCGTTCCGCATGGCGGCGATCTTCGGCTTCAAGGACGCCTGCCGCCTGGCGGATCCGGTGATCCTCGAGCCGATCATGTCGGTGGAAGTAGAAACGCCGGAGGATTATGCCGGCAACGTGATGGGCGATCTCTCCTCACGCCGCGGTCTGGTGCAGGGTATGGAAGATATCCCGGGCGGCGGCGGCAAGGAAATTCGCGCCAAGGTGCCGCTGTCCGAGATGTTCGGCTACTCGACCACCCTGCGTTCGATGTCGCAGGGCCGCGCCACCTACACCATGGAATTCAGCCACTACGCCGAAGCGCCGCGCAACGTGGCCGAAGAGATCATTCACCACAGCAAGCGTTAACCCTCACGCCCGCCGCCACGGCGGGCGTCACCTCGGCTTGTCCTCCAGCGCCACCACCACTGGCTGCGGTTTGATGCGCATGGCGTACACCACGCCGGCCATCAGACAGACGATGCCCGCCAGCGTCAGCAGCGGCGGCCAGGCCTGGCGCAACAGAAAGGTATACGCCAACCCCGCCAGAATTTCGAACACGATGAGCGGCCCCACCAACACCGTCGGCAGCCGCTGGCTGGCTTCGTTCCAGCACAGCGCCCCCAGCCAGGAGCAGAACACGCCGATGATCAGCATCAGAGGGATAAACACCTCAGGGCGCGGGCCGAACGGCAAGGCGAACGCCGGCTCGCTCAGCGCCAACTGACCGCAGACCGCCAGATAGCCCAGCAGCGCCAGCGGCAGCGTCACCAGCCCTTGGGCCGTGGCCCAGGTGGCCGGACGCTGCGTCGGATTCTCCCGCAGCCAGCGTGAATTGCGCAGCGGGAACCAGGTCCAGCACGCCACCGCCAACACGGCCAGCCCAAGACCGCTGAGATAGCGCCAGCCGTCGATCGGCACCGCATTGCCGCGCAGCTCGGCGACGTTCACACACGCCAATCCACAGACGATCAACAGCAGTGCGGGCGCCAGTTTGCCCCAGGCCAGGCGCCCGTCGTGCCGGCCGTAAAACAGATTGGCGCAAATGGCGATCACGACCGGCAAGGTGCCAATGATCATGGTCGACACCGGCGCACCGGTGCGCTGAATGGCGCTGGCCAGGCACAGGTAGTACAGCAGATTGCCGATAGCCGTCAGCTTGAGCGCTTCCCACCAATCCTGGCGCTGCAGCTTACGCAGGCGGCGACGATCGAACCACGCCAGCGGCAAGGCGATCAGCCCGAAGGCCAGATAGCGCCCGGTGGACTGCAGCGCGGCGGGATAGTCCGGTACCAGCAACGGACCGACGAAAATCAATCCCCACATCAGCCCGGCGGCCAGGGCAAACACAACGCCAATGAACATAACAACTCCGACAAACGGCCGGTGCGGCCAACCCGCCCGACAAGACAGCGGCAGAGTAACGAAAACGCGGGGAGGAATTATTGTAGCAGGTTGCTGTTTTAGCCCAATTTCACCTGTTTCTGGAAACGCACTGGCGTGACGCCGTAACGGTTGGCGAAGGCGCGCGTCAGGTGCGCCTGATCGGTCAGCCCCGCCGCCGCCGCCACCTGTGCGGCGGGCATGCCGCGCTCCAGCATGCGTTTGGCCTGCGACAGCCGGATCGCCATCAGCATCTGCTGCGGCGAGACGTGATATTCGGCCTTGAACTTGCGCAGGAAATGGTACGGGCTGAGCGACACCAGCTCGGCCAGTTGGTGGAGCGTTATGGCCTCGGCGAAGTTATCGTGCAGGTAGCTTTTCACCACCTCGAAACGGTGCGCCGCCTCGGCTTTCTCCCGGCGCCCTGTGCGGATGTGCGGTTGCAGCAACGCCACCGCTTCCAACAGCAGGCCGTCGAGCGTAAGCGGATCGTCGGTTTGCCACAGCGCGGCGAGAATGGCGGACAGGCGCTGCGCCGCCCGCGGATCGTGGCGCACCGCATCGGTAAACCACTGGCTCCGATCGCCGGACAGCTGCTCCAGCGCCTCGGGCGCCAGATAGAGCATGCGGTAACACCAGCCGCCCGGCGTTTCGGCTTCGCCGGTATGCAGCTCGTCAGGATTCATCAGCACCAGCGCGCCCGGCGCCGCCAGGTGCTGCGCCCCGCGATAGCGGAAGCGCTCCGCCCCGGTGTCCACGGTGCCGATGGCGAAGGCGTCGTGGGTATGCGGCTCGAAGGCATAGCGTTCGATATGCGCCTGATAGAGTTCGACGCCGGGCAGATGCGACAAATGCCGGAACTGCGCGCTGTCCTTCTCGAACGGAAACTGTTGTGGAACCCCTTGCACTCGACCTCCTCATCCGTGCTGACAATCTGCTCAGCATAGCCAAAACATCGCCGGTTGAGTAGCCGCCCTGGTCCTTTCGTGCCCCTCGCCTGGACGATCGGCGCCATTCGGCGTAGGGTTAAGGTCCCTGTCCCTTTCAGACGGGCCGCATCGCGAAGCTCATCGGCCCCTGACACTCCGCAAACAAGAGGCAACAATGTATCCGGATACTCAACTGTATATCGATGGACAATGGCGCAGCGCGCTGGCCGGAAAAACCCTGCCGGTCTCCAACCCCGCTACCGACGAGATCATCGGTCAAGTGGCGCACGCCGCCGCAGAGGATCTCGATCTGGCGCTGGCCGCCACCGAACGCGGGTTTAACGTTTGGCGAAACACCGCCGCACACCAGCGCGCCAACCTGATGCGCAAAGCCGCTGCGCTGCTGCGCGAACGCGCCGACGCCGTCGCCGCCATCATGACGCAGGAACAGGGTAAGCCGGTGGCGCAGGCCAAAATCGAAATTCTCAACGCCGCCGACGTGATCGAGTGGTTCGCCGGCGAAGCCACCCGCACCTACGGGCAGATTATTCCGTCCCGCGCTCGCGACGTGCAGCAGCAAACCCTGAAACTGCCGGTCGGCCCGGTGGCCGCCTTCACGCCGTGGAACTTCCCGATCAACCAGATCGTGCGCAAGCTGTCCGCCGCGCTGGCGGCGGGTTGTTCAATCATCGTCAAAGGCCCGGAAGAAACGCCGGCCTCACCGGCTGAGCTGATCAAAGCCTTCGCCGACGCCGGCATTCCGGCCGGGGTGATCGCGCTGGTGTACGGCACCCCGGCGGAAATCTCGGAATACCTGATCCCGCATCCGACCATTCGCAAGATCTCCTTCACCGGCTCCACCCGCGTGGGCAAACATCTGGCTGCGCTGGCCGGCCAGCATATGAAAAAGGCCACCATGGAGCTGGGCGGCCACGCGCCGGTGCTGATCTTCGACGACGCCGATCTCGACGCGGCGGCCAAAGAGCTGGCGCAATCCAAGTTCCGCAACGCCGGCCAGGTCTGTATCGCCCCGACCCGCTTCCTGATCCAGCAAGGCGTTTATGAAGCCTTCGTGGAGAAATTCACCGCCGCGGTGCGTGAACTCAAGCTCGGCAACGGGCTGGAAGACGGCGTGACGATGGGGCCGATGGTGCTGGGCCGCAGCGTCGACAATATCGAGGCGCTGGTGCAAGACGCTATCGCCCACGGGGCGAAGGCCAGCACCGGCGGCAAACGCGTGGCGGGCAAAGGCAACTTCTTCGAGCCGACGGTGCTGCGTGACGTGCCGCTGAGCGCGCGCGCCATGTCGGAAGAGCCGTTTGGCCCGGTCGCCCTGCTGCGCCCGTTCGCCACCTACGACGAGGCGATCGCCGAAGCCAATCGCCTGCCGTACGGGCTGGCCGCCTACGCTTACAGCCGCAACATCGCCACCGTCAATGCGCTGGGGCGCGACGTGGAGAGCGGCATGCTGAGCATCAACCACATCGGTTTCGGCCTGCCGGAAACGCCGTTTGGCGGCGTGAAGGACTCCGGCCACGGCACCGAAGGCGGCAGCGAAGCGATCGAATCCTACCTGGAAACGCGCTTTGTCACCGTCGCCGGCCGTTAATCGCACGTCGGATGAATAGCCAGAAGCCCCGCAATGCGGGTAATCCTGGTTAGTTCGCGTTTTTCTGAACGTATTTGTGCAGTTTTCGGTCGATAAAGGTGAGATGCGCCATGAAGCTCATACGCTTCGACCGAGCCAGGGGCCGAAGGCGCGGCCCCTGGCAACCCGCGCCTTTGCCCTATCAGACGGTTGGCTTTGCCAACTTCCCTCTCTCCGCCATACCGCATTGAGGCCGGTTGCGACAGGCGTCCCTGCCTGTCTCACCTGAAACCGCCGTCCATGGCGGTTTCTCCTAATGCGCTATGCCTGCGTTCGGCGTCTTCAAGGGCGCCCAACACCCTGCTTATCTCACTATTTTCATTGCCTTTCATAACACAACATCAAACGAATGGGATAAGAATGGTTCATCGCGTCTTAGCGTGAACTTTTTACTCGCGAGCCAGCTCGAACAGGCGCCGCGCCGCCGGGGCCAGCCCCAACATGTGAATGCAGGCATGCACCATGCCCGGCAACCGTTCACAGCGTACCGCCACACCCGCTTCACGCAGCCGCTGCGCATACAGTTCGGCCTCATCGCGTAGCGGATCATATTCGCAGCTCAGGATAGTGGCCGGCGGCAATCCGCGCAGCGTGGCGGCGTGCAGCGGCTCGGCGCCGGGATCGCGTCGCAGGGCCAGGTACTGCTGCCAACAAAACACCATCGCGTCGCGCGTCAAAAAATGCCCCTCGGCGAATTCGCGATAGCTCTTCGTCGCCATTTCGCGGCTGAGCGCCGGGTACAGCAGCAGTTGACGTTCAATGTGCGGGCCCCCGCGATCCCGCGCCAACAGCGCGACCGCCGCCGCCAGATTGCCTCCGGCGCTGTCACCACCCACCGCCAGATGGTCAGCGTCAATCCCTAACTGCGGCGCCTGTTGCGCCGCCCAACAGAGCGCCTGATAGACATCTTCCAGCGGCTGTGGAAAAGGAAACTCCGGCGCCAGTCGATAATCGACCGACAGGATTATCCGATCGGTGGCGTTAGCCAGCGCCTGACAGGGCTGGTCATACAGCGACAGCGAACCGAGGCACCAGCCGCCGCCGTGGGCGAACAGCATCGCCGGTTGTGCGGCAGCGCGCCTTTCCCCCGCCGGTAGATAGGCGCGCAGCGCAATCCGGTGCCCATCGGTGGCGACCAGCGTAAAATCCCTGACGCCGCCGCTCGGTTGCGGTGCGCCCTGCAGCAGACGCAAACCGCTTTCCGTGGCCGCCCGCATGTCCGCCAACGACGCGGGTGGCGGCGCGTCGGCCGAGGCCGCCAAAAAGGCGGCGATGCGTTCATCAAGCGGCATGTTGCTCTCCCGCCAGGAACGGCGCAATCAGCGCGATAAACGCCTCATGACACTCCTCGGTGATGAAATGGCCGCAGCTGGCGACCGTTTCGCCCCGCAGATCGTGCGCATTGCCCTGCAGCGTCGTCAGCGGCGCGTCGCCGGTGGCGTGCTCCGCTCCCACCGTCAACACCGGCATCGTCAACGGCGTGGCGGCGCGCAGCCGGTTCTGGCGAACGGTCTCCGGGATCGCCCGGTAATAGTCGAATCCGGCGCGCAGGCCGCCCGGCGCCGAATAGGCGGCGATATAGACCTCAGCCGCCACCCGATCGCGCCGATAAGACCAGCGGTTGAAGATATAGCCAAGATACTCCCGCTCGCGCCCCTGGGTCAGGGTCTCCGGCAAATCCGCCAGCTGGTTGAACATGAAATGCCACAGGAAGATATTCTCCTCCGGCGCGACGAAAATCGGCGGCGGCGGCGCCAGACCGGGGATCACCGCCTCCGTCAGTACCAGACGCTCCACCGCCTGCGGGAAATCGCTCGCCATGGCGTAACCGATCCACATGCCGATGTCGTGGCCGACCAGTTGGTAACGTTGATGGCCCAGCTGCGCCATCATCGCGTGCAGCGCCGCACCGATGCTGCCGGTGTCGTAGCCGCCCGCGGGCTTGTCAGAGTCGCCGATGCCCGGCGGATCGACGGCGATCGCCTGAAAACCGGCCGCCGCCAAGGCGCGCATCACATAACGCCAGGTGTACCAGGTTTGCGGCCAGCCGGGGATCAGCAGCACCGGCCGCCCTTCGCCGGCCACCACGCAGTGAAGGCGCCGGCCGTTGACCTGGGTATAGACGTGTTCCGCCGCGAGATCCTGCAACAGGATCTCGTTTTGACTGTGTTTCATGGGGTTAACTCCCTGTGGGGTCAGGCTCAGCGAATGCCGAGCAATGCATTGATCTGCTGAGGATTGACCGGTGCACCGGCGAAGTCATCAAACACTTTGTCGGTGACACGGATAATGCGATCGCGAATGAAGGCCGCGCCTTCGCGAGCGCCGTCCTGTGGATTTTTCAGGCAGCACTCCCACTCCAGCGTCGCCCAGCCCGGATAGCCATACTGCGTCAAACGGGAGAAAATGCCGTTGAAATCGACCTGGCCGTCGCCCAGCGAGCGGAAACGGCCGGCGCGATCGATCCAGGACTGATAACCGCCGTATATGCCCTGACGACCGGTCGGATTGAACTCGGCGTCCTTAACGTGGAACATGCCGATAACGTCCTTATAGATATCGATAAACTCCAGATAGTTAAGCTGCTGCAGCACCATGTGGCTCGGATCGAACAACACCCGGCAACGCGGATGGTTGCCGACGCGCTGCAGAAACATCTCAAACGTCACGCCGTCGTGCAGATCCTCACTCGGGTGAATTTCATAACACAGATTGATGCCCTGCTCCTCGCAGGCGTCGAGCACCGGCAGCCAGCGTTTGGCGAGCTCGTTGAACGCGGTGTCAATCAATCCTTCAGGGCGCTGCGGGAACGGGAACAGATAGGGCCAGGCCAGCGAACCGGAAAAGGTGCCCAGTTCGCTGAGCCCCAGCCGCGCCGACGCCTTCACCGCCAAAAGCATTTGCTGCAGCGCCCACTCGCCGCGGGCCTTGGGATCGCCCTGCAGCGCCGGCGGCGCAAAGCTGTCGCACAGCGCATCGTAAGCCGGGTGCACCGCCATCAGCTGGCCGAAGATATGGCTGGTCAGTTCGCTGACCACCAACCCCTGCTCCGCCAACATGCCGGTCAAATCGTCGCAGTAGGTTTGGCTTTCCGCAGCGGTGGCCACGTCGAATAAACGCCGATCCCAGGCCGGGATCTGCAAGGCGGTAAAACCGGTCCGCGCCGCCCACTCGGCAATGGCGGGCAAGCTGTTGAACGGCGCCGCGTCATCGCTGAATTGCGCGAGATGCAGGCTTGGACCTTTGAGGGTTTTCATCGTAAACTCCTATTGGTTGTCGATTGACAAACAATAGGAGCAAAGCGCGGCGACCGCAAGCGAAATTTATAAAGGCATTGGTATTCCCGTCGATTTAAGCGATCCTATGTCGCTGAATGGCAGGTAAATTGGAGCAGCGAATGGCAGGCAGACCGCGCGAGTTCGATCGCGAACAGGCGCTATTGAAGGCGCGAAACTTATTCTGGCGGCAAGGTTACGAAGGCACTTCGATGTCGGATCTGGTGGCGGAGTTGGGCATCGCTTCCGCACGCATCTACAAAGCGTTCGGCTCCAAAGAGCAGCTGTTCCGCGAGGCGATTGCCTGTTATGAAACCGCCGAAGGGGGCTTCGCCGATCGCGCCTTCGCGACGGAAAGCGGCATTCGCCCGGCGCTCAAACGCCTGCTGGAAGACGCCGTGCGGCTTTATAGTCGGCCCGATCTGCCGCAAGGCTGCATGGTGGTCTCCGCCGCCGCCAGCGTCAGCGCGGAAAACGACGGGCTCAAAGCCTGGCTGGCAGAGCATCGGCTGCAGCGCACGCAGCAGATCGTCGAACGGCTTCGGCAGGCGGTGCAAACCGGCGAATTGCCGGCCGACACCGACGCCGACAGCCTGGGTGACTATTTCGCCGTCTTCTTGCACGGCCTGTCGATTCAGGCGCGTGACGGCGTCACCGAGGCGCGGTTATTGGCGGCGGTAAACGTGGCGCTGACGGCCTTGGGCGACCGCGCCTAATCGATTCTTGAATGCGGTTCAAACTCAGGCGCGTTTTACCTATGGCTGTGGAGGAACTGCGTTTTTGACAAAATCCGCGACGTGGGGATTGATATTTTCCGCCTTGTGAATCAGAGCAACCTGATACGGGATCTGTTCTCCACTAAGCCGACAAAAAGAAACGTTTGCCCAGCCGCTTTTTTGCATGAATTCAGGGACCAGACTGACGCCTAATCCCGAAGCAACAAGGCCGACTATCGTTTCCATCTGTACGGCTCGCTGAACAACCTCAGGAGCAAATCCTGCCTTTTCGCAGGCCTCAATGATAGCGCGATAGAGACCTGGCCCTTCTTGCTCAGGAAACAATACCCACGGCTCCCTGGCCAGGGCAGAAAGCGAAAGAACGCCGCTTGTTCCGGCAGGATGTTTACTCGGCAAAACGGCAATCAGCGGGCAGCTAAAAAATGGATGGCAAGACAGTTTCGGTATGGCGTATTCAGGAACAGGTAAAACCGCAATGCCAATATCAATCGTGTCTTCCAAAAGGCTCGCAACCTGTCGCGCCGTCGTCATTTCTTTCAATTCAAGAACAACCTGCGGACAGGAAAAGTGAAAACGGGCGACTATTTCGGGAAGCAGATGTCTGACGGCGGAAGCGACAAAACCGATGCGCAAAGCCCCCGTCATTCCCTGGCCGGCGCGTCGTGTCAGTAACATCGACCGTTCCATCTGCATGAGCGTCGTAACCGCTTCCTTCTGCAACACTGCCCCGGCGGGAGTCAATGCCGTTATTCGATTGGTTCGCTCAAAAAGCCGGGTGCCCAAAATCTCTTCCATTTGACGGATCGCTTTTGTCAGCGGGGGTTGAGCCATATGCAAACGCTCGGCCGCTTTCCGGACATTCATTGTTTCCGCAACCACAAGAAATTGGCGGAGCTGACGCAGAGTAAGCATGTCGTGATACCTAAAATATATTAAGAAAGCGCCACAATAGTATTAGACACGTCAAGGGGAGCACATGAAGATGCTTCCTGTATATATTCGTGGAGCAGAAATAACAATGAACATACTCAGATCGTTGTCACTGACTTATCGAAACCTAAATACGTTGCTAGCCCTCCTTATCATGTCAGCGTCGTCAACGCTGGCTGCATCAAAAGAAAATGAAATCCCCACACCGGTAAATCGAACAGACAGATACATTTTGCTTGCGGGCGGAGAGCAACTGCACGTCAGGGAAGTCAGCCTGAAATCTGAGGGCAAACCTGTACTGCTGATTCATGGCGCACGGGTTCCCGGCCTGGCCTCTTTTGATTTGCCCGTCAAGGGCGGCTCTTTGGCGGCAGATCTGGCATTAGCCGGTTTTCGGGTATATATCCTCGATCTGCGGGGATATGGGTTATCCAGCCGGCCGGCCGCGATGGACAGCCCTCCTAACCAGTCAGCGCCGTTGATCCGTACTGCGGACGCCATAACCGATATCGATCGCGCCGTGCAGGCTATTCAGGCGTGGAGCGGCGCCCCTCGCGTTAATCTCCTGGGATGGGCGACTGGAGGACACTGGGCGGGCGCTTATGCAGCCCAATATCCACAGAATGTGGAACGGCTGGTGCTCTATAACACGCTTTATGGCGGAACCGCTCACCACCCGCTGCTGGGCCAGGGATCGCCGCTGGACGATCCTCAAAATCCCGGGCACTTCAACGCCGCCAAATTTGGCGGCTGGAGCCTCAACACGCGAGACAGTCTGTTTGTCGCCTGGGATAACAGCATTCCCGTGGCGGATAAAACACAGTGGCGTGATGAAACAGTTAAACGCGCTTACGGTGATGCCGCACTGGCATCGGACAACACCTCACAGCGCAGAACGCCACACAGCTTCCGCGCTCCGACCGGTGCAATGGCTGACAGCTTTGAACTGGCGATGGGCAGAAAACAGTGGTCCGCAACAGCCTTAACAACCGTTCCCGTATTGGTTGTTCGCTCGGAGCGGGATTTCTGGAGCCGGCCCGAGGATGTTGACGCCATCATGAAAGATGCCCCTTCAGCCGAAAAGCTGGTCATTCCTGAAGCGACACATTTTGTCCATCTCGATAGAGATAACGCCGGCAGACAACGCTTTCTCCAGGGCGTTGTCAGATTTCTGGCGCAGCCTCAGCCCAACGACGGCACTTGATCTTCCGGCAAATCGACAATCACCAGCGTGCCTTCGCTGCCCGGCAACACGCGGTGCGGCACGCCGGCCGCGGCCTGATACAGCTGACCGGCCCGCACCACCACTTCTTCCCCCGCCACCTGCAGCCGCAGGTGGCCGCTGATCACCAGCAACCCTTCGCTGTAATCATGCACTTCATCCGCAATGCTGCGCGCATCCATGCGCAGCACTTTGATATTGGCCGCACCGACGCGGCCCAGCACGGCAGAGCGCCAGGCCTCAGGCAGTTCGGCCGCCTGCTGGTTTAAATCGAACAGCATCGGAATCCCCCAGGTGCATGAAAAAACGCACTCTAGCCTGATTCTGCGCCGCAGGGAAAGACGCTTTGGTTGCAGGTTATGACCGTTGGTTCTGAGGCGAGACGCGCCGGATGAACGCTTAAGGCAGCAGCGCCGCGGCCTCCCGATCGGCGATAATCAACAGGTCCGGATGCAGCATCAAAATGCTGGCGGGCACCCCGCTCTCCACCGGCCCGCTGACAATGCGCCGCAAAATGTCCGCTTTGTGCGAACCGTTGACGAGCAGCACCAGCTTTTTGGCGGCCATCACGCTTGCAGGCCCCAGGGTGACGTAATGATCGGGCAGCCATTCAGTGCGGCCGCCCACCTCTTTGAGCAAAATGTCCGCCAGATCCGGCCTAGCGGAAACCGGCACCCGACAGGTGCGGTCTTCGAAGGCGGTGGTGCCCGGCAGATTGCCGCAGAAATGCCCGTCCGCCCCGACGCCCATCACGATCGCATCCAGCCCGCCATCTTCGGCGATACGCCGATCGTGCTGCAGGTAGTTGTCCGAATTCAAGACGTGCAGTTGCCGCTCGGGGATCGCCGCCGGGCCAAAGAACATACGGTGCAGATTCTCCATGGTGACGCCATAGCCCGATCGGCCGGCGTAAGGAATTTCATCGAAATTATAGTAATGCGCGTTGGCGAATTCCGCGTGGCCCTTGACGCGCGGAGCCAACAACTCATACATCCGTTTAGGCGTCGAGCCGGCGGTGATAGCCAGATTGACGCGCTGCGGGCGCAGCATGTAACTCAACAACAGGCTGGCGGCCAGCTCACTCATTTCCTGGTAGTCATTAGCGACGACAAGTTTCATTCCCTTCTCCTTTTGCAAAAAAAAAAAACCTAACCGCCCATCCGGCCATGTTCGATGCCGGGAGAGAAGTTAGGTTTTGCCTGATCGCGTCAGTAACAATCCGTTTCTTGTCAGGTTATGGCGGCCAGGAATGAAATGCAAACCGCGTTGTGTGATGCAAGCCGCAATTGCGGCGATGCCTTTTTCGCGCCCTATACCGGCACGCGGCGGCTAATCTCCACCACCTGATCGCTGGGCAGGTAGTAATAATCCGTGACGTGCATGCCGTTGCGCACCATCAGCGCGAACAGGTTGCGCTGCCAGGATGGCAACCGGTCGTTCGCTTCGCGGCGCACCACGGTCTCGTGCCCGAGATAGTAGGTCGCCTCGTCGAAGTTCAGACCGGATTTCTGCGCCTCGACATGCTGCAACAGCTGCGGGATGTTAGGCCGCTCCATAAAGCCATAGCTGGCCACGCCGCACCAAAAGCCCGGTGACAGCTCGCGCATCACCAAACGTTCAGCATTCGAGACCCGCGGCTCATTGACGATGGCAATGGTGAGCGCCAGCACGTTGGCGTGCAGCGAACCGTTACGCTTGACCTGCCATTTCATCACCGGCGGCGTCCCTTGCAGGCTGCGAGTCAGGAATACCGCGGTGCCCGGCACGCGCGGCACGGATTCGCGGCGGATTTTCTCCAGGAAATCCGCTACCGGCACTGTAGTTTCACCGAGGGTGCGCGCGGCCGCCAGCACCCCGCGATGCCAGATCAGCATCACGGTATAGACCGCGGCGGCCAACAGCAGCGGGATATAACCGCCCTGCAGCACTTTAGTCATGTTGGCCGTCAGGAAGCTCAAATCGACCACGAAGAAACCGCCCGCCACCAACAGGCTGGCGATCGGCCCCCAGCGCCACACCTCGCGCATGGCGACGAACAGCAGGCCGGTGGTCATGATCATGGTCAACGAAACGGCGATGCCGTAGGCGGCGGCCAGATTGTCCGACGATTTAAAGAACACGGTAAGGAACAGCGTCACCACCATCAGCAGCCAGTTGATGGCGCCAATGTAGATCTGCCCGTAACTTTCCTCGGTGGTTTGCCTGACCCGCAGCCGCGGCAGCCACCCCAGTTGGATCGCCTGCCGGGTCATGGAAAACGCACCGCTGATGATCGCCTGGCTGGCGATGATCGTCGCCAGCGTGGCCAGGATCACCAGCGGGATCAGCAGCGCCGGCGGGCATAAACGGAAGAAGATGTTCTGCGTGACATCGGCGCCGCTCAGGATCAGCGCGGCCTGACCGGCGTAGTTAAGCAACAGGCTGGGAAAAACGATGCCGAACCAGGCCAGCCAAATCGGCCGTTTGCCGAAATGCCCCATGTCGGCATACAGCGCTTCGGCGCCGGTGACGCACAAAAACACGCCGCCCAGCACCAGGAAGCTGGTCAGTCCGTTGGAGAACAGAAAGTGAATGCCGTAGAGCGGGTTCAGCGCCAGCAATACCGCCGGATGCTGGATGATGCCCCACACGCCCAACGCAGCGATCGACAGGAACCACAGCGCCATGATCGGCCCGAACACGCGGCCGATGCGCGCGGTACCCAGCGGCTGAATGGCGAACAGACTGAGCAAAATCACCACCGCCGCCGGCAGAATAAAGGGCTGCGACGCCGGCAGCACGATGTTCAGCCCTTCGAGGGCCGAGAGCACCGAGATGGCCGGCGTGATGGCGCCGTCGCCGTAAATGAGCGCGGCGCCGAACAGGCCGGCGAACAGCACCAGCGGCCGGGATTTTCGCTTGCTGACCAGCAGCGACATCAGCGCCATGATGCCGCCCTCGCCGCGGTTGCCGATCCGCATGGCGAACATGGCGTATTTGAGAGAAGTGACGATCACCAACGTCCAGAATATCAGCGACAGCAGGCCAAGGATCACCGGCGCCGAAGGCGCGTCGCCGGAGAGAAACAGCACGGTTTTCAGGGTGTACAGCGGGCTGGTGCCGATATCGCCGAACACCACGCCCAATGCGCCCAACGCCAGCGGCGCCAGCCCCGTCTTATTCACGGTTTCCGTATCATTGCCGACAGACATCTGCTCGCTCCTTGACGTTGCGCTGAGAGTGGGAATTATTGTCACTTTGTGGCCGTCGCGCCACGTGATCGGCAAGTTAAGCATAGCCGTCATCTTCGCCAGTGACAGCATCGCGCGTTGAAGCTTCAGCAATCATCGCCGGTGAGCAACGGTTTAAAAACGCCCACCCCGGAGGGCCTATCACTTTCCTGTTGGCGTGGCGCGCGTCGTGGGAAAGTGAAATGAACGTCCGGCTCCCCCCTGTTTCCGCCCGGCGTTACGCGAGCCGGCTCTCATCGGCTTCGCGGCGCAGCCACTGCCGCAGATTTTCGCCTTCCTGCGACAGCTCGCTATCCAGTCGAGCGCACAGGTAATAATCGCGGCCGTCGTCGATCGGCAGATCGAACATTTTGATCAACTCACCGCTTTCAAGGTACTGGGCGATTAACGGTTCACGCATCAACGCGCACCCTAACCCCGCCTGCACCGCCGCCAACGTCAACAATCCGTCCTCAAACATCGGGCCGATACTGCGCAGCGGACGCTTGACGCCGGCCTGCTGAAACCATTGCATCCAGGTATTGCGCTCCTCGTCGTGCAGCAGCGGCAGCGTCGCCAGCTGCTCCGGCGTATCGAGCAAACCATGCAGTTTACTGAATGCCCGGCTGCACACCGGCACCATTTTGCCGGACATCAGCTTCTCGCTGCGATAGCCGGTCCACTGCCCGACCCCGAAGCGGATCGACAGGTCGGCGGCGTCGCTCAGGTAATTGCGGTGGTTGGCGTAGACCACATTGATGTCGATATCCGGATTTTCGCGCAGGAAACCGCGCAGCCGCGGAATGAACCAACCCATGCCGAACAGCGGGATCAGGCTGATGGTCACCTGCCGCGACGCGGATTGCTCGCGCACGTGTTCGGTCGCCTGGCGCAGCACGTTGAACGCCGAGCGAATCGAACGGTAATACTCCCGCCCCTCGCTGCGCAGCACCAGGTTACGCCCCTGCCGTTCGGTCAACGGCATCTGCAAAAATGCCTCCAACGTTTTGAGTTGATGACTGACCGCCGAAGGCGAAATCATCAGCTCGTTAGCCGCCGCGCTGATGCCACCCAGGCGCGCGATGGCTTCGAACGCCCGCACGGCGCGCAGCGGCGGATCGTTCGGCAGCATCGGCAATGGCTCATCGTACTGTTCTGTTTTTTTCATATATTGACTGTTTTTGGGAAATCGACACTGAAGGAATGGATTCAATATACATAAAAATCAACGCATTAAAATCACTCGTTTTTTGTATAAGAAAGTATTTTTCCGTATTTTACAATTTTTTTAAATTCTCTACTGTGACCCTCCTGACTCATTATCTCCGGACTCTCTCTATGGATACGCTGGTACAGCAAACCGTCAACGGTTTGATGCTCGGCAGCATCTATGCGCTGATCGCGCTCGGTTACACCATGGTGTACGGCATCCTGCGCATCATCAATTTCGCGCACGGCGACGTGCTGATGGTCGGTGCGCTGAGCGCGCTGTCGGCGATAAGCCTGTTGCAACACCACTTTCCCGCGTTACCGCCGTATGCCACGCTGCTGCTGGCGGCCCTGTTCGCCATGGCGGTCTGCGCCATCACCTCGATGGCGATCGAGCGTCTCGCCTACCGCCGGTTGCGCAATGCACCGCGCCTGGCCCCGCTGATCAGCGGTATCGGCGTCTCGTTGCTGCTGCAAACCCTGGCGATGCTGATCTGGTCACGCAATCCCCTGATGTTTCCGCAACTGCTGCCAATGACCCCCATCACCCTGACCGCAGGCAGCGGCGGGCATGCGCCGGCGGTGATCACCGGCACGGCGATCGTCACGCTGGCGGTGGCCGTCGCGGTCATGGCCGGCTTATGGCTGCTGGTCGAACACAGCCGTTTCGGCCGCGCCATGCGCGCCACGGCGGAAAACCCGCAGGTCGCCGGCCTGATGGGCATCAGTCCTGACCGCATCATCGTTCTGACCTTCGCGCTCGGCGGCGCGCTGGCGGCGGTGGCCGGCATCATGATGGCCAGCAACTACGGCAACGCCGGTTTCTCGATGGGCTTTCTGCCGGGCATCAAGGCGTTTACCGCCGCCGTGCTCGGCGGCATCGGCAACCTGCGCGGCGCGATGCTCGGCGGATTGCTGCTGGGCCTGTTCGAATCGCTGGGCACCGGCTATCTCGGCGAGCTGACCGGCGGCGTGTTCGGCAGCAACTACCAGGACGTGTTCGCGTTTCTGGTGCTGATCGCCGTGCTGGTCTTCCGCCCCTCCGGGCTCTTGGGCGAACGCATCGCCACGCGCGCATAAGGACATCACCATGACCGTTTTGACTCCTCCGGTTCCTCTGGCCACGCCGCGCCGCGCCAGGCTGGGGCTGACGCTGTTCATTCTCGCGCTGCTGCTGGCGCCCTGGGTGGCGGGCGCCGCCGGGGGCAACTACTGGGTGCGGGTCGTCGATTTCGCCCTGCTGTACCTGATGCTGGCGCTCGGGCTGAACATCGTGGTGGGCATGACCGGGTTGCTGGACATGGGCTTTATCGCCTTTTACGCCGTCGGCGCCTATTTGGCCGCGCTGCTGTCGTCACCGCATCTGACACAGCAATTCCCGCTGCTGCTGCAGTGGTTCCCCGACGGGCTGCACCTGTCGATGCTGGGTCTGATCCCGCTGGCGGCGCTGCTGGCGGCGGCGTGCGGCATCCTGCTCGGCGCGCCGACGCTGCGGCTGCGCGGCGATTATCTGGCGATCGTCACGCTCGGTTTCGGCGAAATCGTGCGCATTCTGATGCGCAATCTCGACCGCCCGGTCAACCTCACCAACGGCCCCAAAGGCATTTCCGGCATCGATCCGGTCAGCCTGTTCGGCCTGAAGTTTTCCGGCATGCATGAGTGGTTCGGCGTACGTTTTTCCGGCCTGTACCTGTATTACTACCTGTTCGCCGCCCTGCTGCTGGCGATCCTCTTCATCAGCCTGCGGCTGCAGAACTCGCGCATCGGCCGCGCGTGGACGGCGATCCGCGAAGACGAGGACGCCGCGCGGGCGATGGGCATCAACACCCGCAACTTCAAGCTGCTGGCCTTCGCCATCGGCGCCACCTTCGGCGGCGTGGCCGGCGCGCTGTTCGCCGCGTTTCAGGGCTTCGTGTCGCCGGAATCGTTCACCCTGCAGGAATCGATCGCCGTACTGGCGATGGTGGTGCTCGGCGGCATGGGGCACATCCCCGGCGTGATCCTGGGCGCGCTGCTGCTGGCCGCCCTGCCGGAGCTGCTGCGCAGCAGCATGGGGCCGCTGCAGCAGGCGCTATTCGGCCAGGTGCTGATCGACCCGGAAATCATCCGCCAACTGTTTTACGGCCTGGCGCTGATCCTGGTGATGCTGTATCGCCCGGCGGGCCTGTGGCCGGCCCGCCACGCACGGGGGAACGCCGCATGACGCCGCTGCTCGCTTTACACCATATCAGCAAACGCTTCGGCGGCCTGACGGCGGTGGATGACGTCAGCATGAGCATCCGCCAGGGGGAAATCTACGGCCTGATTGGGCCGAACGGCGCCGGTAAGACCACCTGCTTCAACCTGATCACCGGCCTGTATCGCGCCGACGCGGGCGAGTTCCGCCTGGCGGGCCAGCGCTATAAGCCCCAGGCGATCGACAAAGTGGCGCAGGCCGGCATTGCCCGCACCTTCCAAAACCTGCGGTTGTTCAATGAAATGAGCGTGCTGGAAAACGTGATGGTCGGCTGCCACGTGCGCACCCGCAACGGCCTGTGGGCGGCGATCGCCCGGCACCGTCGCGCCAGGGAGGAGGAACAGGCGGTGCGCGATAAATCTCATGCGCTGCTGGAGTACGTCGGCATCAGCCAATTCGCCCATTACCGCGCCGGCGATCTCGCCTACGGCCATCAGCGGCGGCTGGAGATCGCCCGCGCGCTGGCGACCGAGCCCCGGTTGCTGGCGCTGGACGAACCGGCGGCCGGCATGAACGCCGGAGAAAAAGTGGCGCTGCGCGAACTGCTGCTGCGCATCCGCGACAGCGGCAAAACGCTGCTGCTGATCGAACACGACGTCAAGCTGGTGATGGGTCTGTGCGATCGGCTGACGGTGCTGGATTACGGCAAAGCGATCGCCGAAGGCGAACCGGCTCAGGTGCGGCGCGAACCGGCGGTCATTCAAGCCTATCTGGGAGGCGGCGCGCATGTCTGAAGCCCTGCTGAGCGTTAAACGACTCAAAGTGTCTTATGGCGGCATTCATGCGGTCAAAGGCATCGATTTCACGGTGAGCGCCGGCGAACAGGTGACGCTGATCGGCGCCAATGGCGCGGGCAAAACCTCGAGCCTGCGGGCGCTGACCGGCCTGCAGCCGTTTGAGGGCGACATCCTGTTCGACGGCCGTTCGATTCGCGGCATGCCGCCGCACCACTTGCTGCAGCAAGGGCTGGTGATGGTGCCGGAGGGACGCGGCATTTTCACCCGCCTGACGGTGCGAGAAAACCTGCAGCTGGGTGCCTATGCGCGGCGTGACGCATCGGCGGTGCGGCAAGATTTCGAACGCGTGTGCGCCACCTTCCCACGGCTGAGCGAGCGCCTGCATCAACCGGCCGGGCTGCTTTCCGGCGGTGAACAACAGATGGTGGCGATGGGCCGCGCGCTGCTCAGCCGCCCGCGGCTGCTGATCTTGGACGAACCGTCGATGGGGCTGGCGCCGATTGTGGTGGAGGCCATTTTCTCGGTCATCAAGCAGTTAGCCCGTGACGGCGTCACGCTGCTGTTGGTCGAGCAGAATGCCCGCCTGGCACTGGCGTCCACCGATCGCGCCTACGTTCTGGACAGCGGCAGCCTGAGCCACAGCGGCCGCTCCGCCGACATGCTGGACGATGAAAAAATCAAACGGATCTATTTGGGTGAATAACCGTTGTTACCTTTAACCGCACCAGGAGTATGACATGCAGCAGAACATTCGCATCAAGCCGTTGGCGCTGGCCGCCATGACAATGATCCTGAGCCTCCCGGCGCTGGCGGACGACACCGTGTTGATCGGTCTTGCCGGGCCGCTGACGGGCCCTTCCGCGCGCATCGGCAAAGATCTCGAAAACGGTGCACGGCTGGCGATCGCCGACGCTAACGCACAGAAACCGACGCTGAACGGCAAACCGGTCACCTTCAAGCTGGTGTCCGAGGACGATCAGTCCGACCCGCGCACCGCCGTGGCCGTGGCGCAGCGTTTGGTCGACGAAGGCGTCGCCGGCGTGGTCGGCCACTGGAACACCGGCACCAGCATCCCGGCGGCGCGCATCTATCACGACGCCGGCATCGCTCAGGTGGCGCCGGTGGCGACCGGTCACGGCTACACGCAGCAAGGTTTTGACACCAGCTTTCGCGTGATGGGCCACGACGACGACGGCGGCAACTACGCCGGGCAATATGCGGTGAAGACGCTGAAAGCCAAGCGCATCGCAGTGATAGACGATCGCACCGCTTTCGGCCAGGGGCTGGCGGACGAGTTTATCAAATCGCTGCAGGCCCAGGGCGTGCAGCCGGTCACCCGTGAGTATGTGGATGACAAGACCGTTGATTTCAGCGCCGTACTGACCACCGTCCGCAGTAAAAACGCCGATCTGATCTTCTTCGGCGGCGTGGATTCGCAGGCGGCGCCGCTGGCGCGCAAACTGAAACAGCTGGGCATGAACGCGCAGCTGATGGGCGCCGGCGGCTTCGTCAGCCAAACCTTCCTGACGCTGGCGCAGCGGGAAGGCGAAGGCGTCGTCGCGCTGGAGCCGGGGCTACCGCTGGAACAGATGCCGGGCGGCAAGGCGTTTGAACAAGCCTACCGCGATCGTTATCACACCCACATCGAACTGCATGCGCCCTTCGCCTACGACGCCACCCGGGTGCTGATCGCCGCCATTGAGCAAGCCGATTCGGCCAATCCGGCCGATTATCTGCCGAAACTGCGCGCCATACATTACCAGGGCGTCACCGGCGACATCGCCTTCGATGCGCAAGGCAACCTGCAACAGCCGAGCTTCACCCTGTACCGGGTGGTTGACGGCAAATGGCAGCCGCAAACCGTGTTGGGCGGCGCCAAGTCACAATAAATCAAGAGGAGCAAGGCGATGAGCTGTGCAAAAAACGAATTGGGCATTTTGGCCCGCAGAAAGATCGAGGCGGAGATCATCAAGCCGATCTACCAGATTCTGGTGCGTGAAATCGGCAAGGCGCGCGCCCAGGCGGTGATCGGCGAAGCCATCGAGAATGCCGCCATCGAGGCGGGCAAACAGTTCGCCGCCCAGGAACCGAACGGCGCGGATCTGCACAGCTTCGCCGCCTTGCAGTACCTGTGGGAAAAAGACGATGCGCTGCGCGTCGAGGTGATCAATCAGGACGCGCAGCACTTCGACTATAACGTCACCCGCTGCCGCTACGCCGAGATGTATCACGAGATGGGGCTGGGGGAGATCGGCCACCTGCTCTCCTGCGCTCGCGACAGTCAGTTTATCGTTGGCTATGCCCCTGACGTCGACCTGCAGCGCAGCCAGACCATCATGTCCGGCGCCCCCTGCTGCGATTTCCGCTACACCGCTAAAACGCCGG
Organism: Serratia ureilytica; assembly: GCF_017309605.1. Taxonomy (NCBI): domain Bacteria; kingdom Pseudomonadati; phylum Pseudomonadota; class Gammaproteobacteria; order Enterobacterales; family Yersiniaceae; genus Serratia; species Serratia ureilytica. The sequence goes on along the minus strand of NZ_CP071320.1, from coordinate 2,409,258 downwards.
GAGAAGATCAATGACGTATCGAGTCAACGGCGAGCGCCTGTGGCAAAGCCTGCAGACGATGGCGCAGTTCGGCGCCATCGCCAATAACGGCGTCACCCGGCTGGCGCTGAGTGAAGAAGATCGGCAAGCGCGCGATCAGCTGCGCGCCTGGGCGCTGGAGGCGGGTTGCACCGTACGCGTCGACAAAATGGGCAACATGTTCCTGCGGCGTGAAGGCGCTCGCCCCGAGCTGGCGCCGGTCGTCACCGGCTCGCACGGTGATTCGCAGTCCCGCGGCGGCCGTTTCGACGGCATCTACGGCGTGCTGGCCGGATTAGAGGTTATTCGTACCCTTAACGATCGGCAGATCGTCACCGAACGCCCGATTGAAGTGATCAACTGGACCAACGAAGAAGGCGCGCGCTTCGCGCCGGCGATGATCGCCTCGGGCGTGTTCGCCGGGGTATTCGACCTGGAATACGGTCTGACGCGCCGCGACGAGCACGGCGTCAGCCTCGGCGACGCGCTGGAGCGCATCGGCTACGCCGGCGAGTATCCGGTGGGCGGTTCGCCGATCCATGCCGCCTTCGAGTTGCACATCGAACAGGGGCCGATTCTGGAAGCGGAGCATCTCGACATCGGCGTAGTCACCGCCGCACAAGGGCAGCGCTGGTATGAACTGGAGGTCGTCGGCTTCAGCGCCCATGCCGGCACCACGCCGATGGATCGGCGCCGCGACGCCCTGCTCGGCTTTGCGGCGCTGGTCACGGCGGTCAACCGCATCGGTTGGGATTTCGCGCCCGACGCGCGCGCCACGGTGGGCATGGCGCAAATCACCCCCAATTCGCGTAACGTGGTGCCGGGGCGCGTCTTTTTCAGCGTCGAATTCCGCCATCCGCAGGAGGCTATTCTGGCGCAGATGGAGCAGCGCCTACTGGCGGCGGTAAACGAGGTCAACGGCGGCGGCCTGGCCGCCCGGGCCGAGCGCATCTTCCAGTATCCCCCGATCGCCTTCGATCCGGGGTGTATTGGCAGCGTGCGTCACGCCGCGCAGGCATTGGGCTATCGCCATCGCGACATGATTTCCGGCGCCGGCCACGACGCCTGTTACCTTAATCGCGTCGCCCCGACCGCCATGATCTTCATTCCCTGCGTGGACGGCATCAGCCACAACGAGCGGGAAGATATCACCCCCGCCTGGGCCGCCGCCGGCGCCGATGTGTTGCTCAACGCCCTGCTGGCGCACGCCGACGCCTGATCCTCGCCCCGGTTTGGCGCCGGGGCAAAAAATACTCAACAAAACGGTTGAATATTAGCCTGCCTGATCTATATTCAACCATATGGTTGAATTATCTTCCTCACAGCTGGACGCCATTTTTCATGCGCTGGCCGATCCGACCCGCCGCTCGATGTTACGCGCGCTGGCCGGCGGTGAACGCAGCATCGGCGAACTGGCCGCGCCGTTGCAGATGTCGTTCGCCGGCGCCTCCAAGCACGTGAAAGCACTGGAACATGCGGGCCTGGTGCAACGCACCGTGCAAGGAAGAAACCATATCTGCCGGCTCGAACCCGAGCCTATGGCGCAGGCCATGCACTGGCTGCAAACCTATGAACATTTCTGGACTGAACGGCTGGATGCGCTCGAACAGGCGCTGCTGCAGCCCGAACAGCTTCCTCCCAAGGAGTGAACCATGAATGATTACGGCATGATTATCGAACCCGGTACGCTGCGCATCCAGCGGCTGCTGCCCGGCCCCATCGAGCGGGTGTGGGCTTACCTGACCGAATCCGACAAGCGCGCCACCTGGCTGGCGGCCGGCGCCATGAAGTTGGAAAACGGCGCGCCGCTGGAGCTGGAGTTTCGCAACTCCGATCTGGCGGGCGAGCACGAGCAACCGCCGGCCAAGTACAAACAGCACGGCGGCTGCGTCAGCAACCGCGGCCACATCACCTGCCTGTTCCCGCCGCGCCTGCTGAGCTTTACCTGGGCCGAACAGGAGCAGGGGCGCCCTTCCGAAGTGACCTTCGAGTTGACGGAACAGGGAAACGCGGTGCTGCTAACGGTCACCCACCGGCGCCTGGCTAACCGCGACGAGATGCTCAGCGTCGCCGGCGGCTGGCATACCCATCTGGATATTCTGCTGGATCGCCTGCACGATCGGGCTCCGCAGCCGTTCTGGAGCACCCATGCCCGGCTGGAAGAAGAGTACCGCGCCCGCCTGTAATTACGACTCGTCCCTGCGCCTGAACGCCAGATAACCGGCGATCAGCGTAAAACTGCCGACCAGCAACACCAGCAGGATAAAACCGTGGTGATTGCTGGCCAGCGGTATCCCTCCGACGTTCATGCCGAAAAAACCGGCGACGATGTTGATCGGCAACGCCAGCACGGTGATCACCGTCAGGGTGTAAAGCGTGCGGTTATTCTGCTCCATCAGTTTGGCGCCCAGCTCTTCCTGCAGCAGCCGAATGCGTTCGGTCAGGCTGGCGAGATCGTTCAACACCACGGTGAACTCTTCGGTAAACTGCCGCAGATCCTGCACCACCTCACGGCTCAGCCAGCTCGGCGGCCGGTTCAACAGGCGAAACAGCGCGGCCGGCTCCGGCGCCAACAGGCGCTGAAAGCGCAATAGCATGCGGCGCATGCGCCCCAGCTCGGCGCGGTTGCGTTTAACGCGGCTCGTCAGCAGACGATCCTCGATGGTATCGACATACTGGTTGGCCTGCCGCACCACCTGCTCCAGCACATCCTCCTGCTCTTCCAGCAGGTGCGCCAGCAGTTCGGTGGACGACGCCAGCTGCAGCGCCGTCAGGCGGCCCAGCAACCGCTCGATCAATCGCACCGGTTTATGACGCACGGTCACCACCAGCCCACGGCGGCAATACAGCCACAGCGTCGCCGTTTCCGGGTTGTTGTCTTCAGGGTGGAAGATCACGTCGTTGAGCACGGCGAACAGATCGTCGCCCTGCCGCTCGATGCGAGTAGTGTGGGAACCGTGGCGAATTTCGTGAAAGAAAAAATCGGAAATGGCGAAATGGTTTTTCAGCCACTTCTCCGCCGCCGCGTGGTTGAGATTGAGGTGCAGCCAGATAAAACCGTCGCCGGGCGACAACGTTTGGTAAGCCAGGCAAACCTGCTGCGAGTTCAGGCGCGCCGGCGGCTCGCCGGAGCGAAACGCATGGCCGTAGATCAGCCCGGTCACTTCATCATCAAAATCCAGCTTGTGCATCTTTTCCGCTGCCCTTTGCACCATAACGCCTTATCCTGCCTATTGCCGTTAGCCCAGATCGTCCACGCTGTTATAACAATCTTTATCGCTCGGCGTTAATGATTTTCAACGCTCTTGCTCATTAATATTTCCGTCATAAAAACGTCATTTCATTTTAAAAAGTTTTCATCCCTTGCCCGTTCAGCAACCGCACAATGGCTAAATGAATATAGCGGCTGATACCCTCCATCATGCAAGACACATTCATTTAAGGAACACGCTCAATAAGGAGACAACGACAATGAACAAGTTTATTACGGGCGGATGGAGCCAGTCTCTGGCTGGCCAACCGCATAAAGCGTTCGATGTCATGATGTACGGCATGGTAACCAACCTTGATGGCTTAACCACAGGCACCTCAGCCCAGCCAGGATGGAGTCCGGAAAAACAAAACAAACCCGATACGCTTCCCGGCTTTAACGGAAAGACGCTATGGGTTTACGGCGGCGGCGGATGCTCCCCGCAGCAAAAGCCGGCCAATGAGGATGAAGTGTTGAGGATCGTCGCGGCCACGGTCGATCGGGGCTGGGATGGCGTCGATTTTGATGACGAATGCAATATGAACACCGAACGGGTCATCGAAGCCATGAAACGGCTAAAAGAGGCCGGGAAAGAGACCAGCTTTGGTTTTATTGCCGGTTATTCTTACAACCACCCCAATACGGAAAATGGCAACAAGCTCAACGAGAAAGTCAGAAAAATCATTCAATCAGACCAATGCGACCGCTTTATCCATTACTGTTATGCGGCAGCGATGTGGAGCAATGACGATATTCTCGCTAATGTGATCCCGGCATTAAAACAATCGTTGGCGAACGGGGCCGAAAATAAAAAATGCATTCTGGCCCTGACGACCAAAGGATTGACCGACTGGAATTTAAATTACTTTATCGATCAGGTTTTGGACTTTAACCTTGGCGGATTATTTATTTGGAATTACGCTAACCTGACGGATGAGCACGATAAAATTATCCAGCGCCGGCTAGGCAATTAGCGCAGTTCGATTTGTCGCCGCACAACAAGCGGCCGCATTCGCGGTCGCTTTATCAGCTAAAGAAAGGGCTATTCAATAAATCCCAGTTTAAACTGCGCCTTGCCCGCCAGCGACATCAGGCTCGCATCTTCAGGATAGGTCGCCAGCAGCGGGAAAAAGACTGCGCCGCCGATAATGCTGCGGCGCTTTGAATCTGCCGGGCGCAGCCCCCAGATATTCTGGTACGTCATCGGCACAACCTGGCCGTCAATGAGCGCATTACCGATATACAGCATGATATGGCCCGGAATGTAAACCAGCGTGGTGAAGGGTTTGCCGTGATCTTTGAGATAGCGCAGCCGTTCACTGGTGTTCGCTTGAGCAAGATCAACCACCCGGGTGGCAGCCTGTATCTGCGCGGCGGAATTTCTGGGAAGAAAGAGGCCAAAAGGCATCAACAGACTGCGCAGTTCGGCGGAGCAGTCATTATTGAAGTTATAGTTCCCCCAGCCATAAGGCCTGCCGCTCATTGACCGCATCAGTACGGCAAGATGTTCGGGCGTCATTTTCCACGGCATGGCGGCAAATTCCCCCTTCTTGACAACGACCCGGCGCATCTGTGCGCGGCCATCCTCTCGGCGTACCGGCACGGCGACCACAAAAAGGCCCTGTCGGTGACGGTAAAATGGCAGAATCGTGCCGTGGCGCGCCGTAAAATAAAACTGGCCGCCCGTTTGCACCGAAACCGGCTGTTTAATGAATGCCCCCAGATTTTTCCCCGCCAGCGCCAGCCATTCTGAGACAAACCGCTGATCCGCCGCCGCGATGTCTTCGCTATGCACCCAACCGATCACCGTAGGCGACATGACGTATTTCCAGCGTTTATCGCGGCTTTGCGTAATAACGTATACCGGAGTGCCGGGGCGGATAGACGAATCCTGCAGATTATCAAAGGGATAACCTTGTCCAGCCAGGCGAGGGTCGTCATAAGCCGGATCGTCCGTCGGCAGGATCCTGACCAGCGTCTCCCTGACCGCAATGCCTCGGGCCGAAGAATGATAAACCTGGCTAATGTCCGTAGACGCGTTATCTCTGACTTGCTGTTTCCAGCGGTCGGTGTGAGTCCTGAAGTTTTCCCCCCAGGAGACACTTCCACGGCCAAGGTATTTATCCATTGCGGCATCACGGTGGCTTTCCGCTTCGCGGTTCAGGACGGCAGCGATGTAATGCGGATTCCAGGGGGATTCATCGTTCGGCCCCATGCCAAAATAGTGAGATTTGAGGGCGGAAAAATGACGTTGCTGCGTGGCGGCATCCATCACAGGCATCCGCTGCTGCGGACCAGGCGGCAACCATTTATCGACAGACTGCGAATAGTTCCCCAGCGGGAACAACGATTTGGTGGCATCGATAGGGGCTGTCGCCGTGGCGTCTTGAGGGGGCTGGCTGACCGGCGCGCTGTGGCAGGCCGACAGCAGCAGCAGAGTCATCAGGCACAGCGGTTTTATTCCATTAGGCATACGTTATCAACTCCATGATAGGTTAAAATCCCTGCTTTATCCTGACGCGAAATTATTCGAATTGATACTTAATAACACCTGCGATTGATTTCCCGTTGAAGAAAACAAAGCCGGAGGCAACCCCATGACAAATGCCGACCGGATTTCCCGCCGCCGCACAGAATGCGATCGACCTTCCCGCCCTGCGCCGCCAAATCTGCTATCCTGCGGCTTTGCTTTCTGACAGGAGTCCTCCATGCGCCAACGCATCATTGTCTGCCCGCTGATTGAAAACGATAACGCCTTCCTGCTGTGCAAAATGGCCGCGCACAAGGGCGTATTTCCCGGCCAGTGGGCGCTGTCAGGCGGCGGCGTCGAGCTGGGTGAGCAGATAGAGCAAGCGCTGCGGCGCGAAGTGCACGAAGAACTGGGCCCCGCACTGATCCTCGACAGCATCACGCCCTGGACCTTCCGCGACGACGTGCGCATCAAAACCTACGCCGACGGCAGCCGGGAACAAATCTACATGATTTACCTGATTTTCGACTGCCACGCCGCCAACCGCGACGTGACGATCAACGATGAATTCGACGACTACGCCTGGGTGCCGCGCGAACGCCTGGCGGACTACGATCTGAACGAAGCCACCCGCTTCACGCTGCGGCAAAAGGGATTGCTGTAACAGTTTGAGCGATTATCACCCTATTTCCTTCACATTTGCCGGGCAGACTCTTTTGATATTTTTTAATCACTTAGGGTCACTATTGCCGTCGCTATGCTTTTATTTCTCCCTGTTCTCCGTCTGTCCGTCCGGCGCTTCGGCGCCGCCGCCCTGTTCAGCCTGCTGTTCGTTTTGGCACCCGCCCATGCCGCCGCGGCGCCATTGGTGTTGAATGCCAAATCGGTGCTGGTCGTCAATCAGCGTACCGGAAAAACGCTCTATCAGAAGCAACCGAACCGCGTGCTGCCGATCGCGTCTCTGTCCAAGCTGATGACCGCCATGGTCGCCCTGGACAGCAAACGCCCCATGGGCAGTCAACTCAAAGTCACCGCCGCCGATCGCGATCTGCTGAAAAAAACCCATTCGCGGCTGACCATCGGCTCGGTGCTCAGCCGCCGCGACATGCTGCACATCGCCCTGATGTCTTCGGAAAACCGCGCCGCCGCGGCGCTGAGCCGCAGTTATCCCGGCGGGCGCAAGGCCTTCGTGGCGAAAATGAATCAGAAAGCGCGCGCCATCGGCATGAAACGCGCCCGTTTCTACGATCCGACCGGGCTAACGCCGCGCAACGTAGCCACCGCCAGCGATCTGCTGAAAATGGTCAATCACGCCTATCGCTATCCATTGATTCGCCGCTTCAGCACCGACAAGCAGCAGATCGTGCGTCCTGGCCGCGGCCAGCTGGTCTATCGCAGTTCCAACGGTCTGATCAACAACCCGGCCTGGAAGATCCAGCTGCAGAAAACCGGCTTTACCGACGAGGCCGGTCACTGCCTGGTGATGCGCACCACCATCAAAGGGCAGCCGGTGGTGATGATCTTGCTTGGCGCGCAGCCGCGCTACGGCCACTACCGTGACGCCATTCGTCTGAAGGCCTGGCTGGAGCGGTAAAATCGCGGCGCTTTACCGTTCTGCGCATATCCAAATCCGTTTTGGATCAATGGAATATCCTATCGCCAATCAGTATTAAGCCGCGCGCCGCCCGCATGGTATTTGTCAGGCATATCTGATGATGAAAGGAGCGGGAAAAATGGCTTATGCCTTGAGCATATTGGAAAAAAGTCCGATCGCCGACGGGGAAAGCGCCGCGCAGGCGCTGGCGCGCACGCTGCAGCTGGCGCAACGGGCGGAACGCTGGGGGTATCGGCGTTTCTGGCTGGCGGAGCACCACAACACGCCGCAGCTCGCCTGCCCGTCGCCGGAAGTGCTGATCGGCTACCTGCTCGGCCAGACGACGCGCATTCGCATCGGCTCCGGCGGCGTGATGCTGCAGCACTACAGCGCCTACAAGGTGGCCGAAAACTTCAACCTGCTGGCGGCGCTGGCGCCGGGACGCGTCGATCTCGGGGTGGGCAAAGCGCCCGGCGGGCTGCCGCTCGCAACCCAGGCGCTGCAGGCGGCCCACGATCGGCAACGCAAGCCGGACTTTCCTCAGCAGCTGTCGCAGTTGACCGCCTATCTGAACGACGACGCCGAGCCCGGCCTGAGCGCCACACCGCTGCCGCCGCAGGGCGCGCAGCGTTTTCTGCTCGGCGCCAGTAAAGAAAGCGCGACGCTGGCGGCCGAGTCCGGCTGGGCCTTCGTGTTCGCCGCGCATTTGAACGGCAATCCGCAGGATATCCGCGACGCGCTGGAGCACTACGCCGCACACAGCGGCGGCCGCAAGGCGCTGCTGGCGGTGGCGGCGATCGTGGCCCCCAGCGAGGAACAGGCCGCGGCATTGGCGGCCGACATTCGGCAATACCGCGTGCACATTGCCGGTGAGCAGAGTGTGACCGTCGGCAGCCTGGCGCAGGCGGAGAGTTTCGTGCAGCAGGCCGGCGCCACCGACTACCGCATCGAGCCGCGGGAAAGCCATATTCTGCTCGGCACCGCGCAGCAGGTGCATCAGCAACTGGCGCAGCTGCAGCAACAGTACGGCGTGGAAGAGTTCATCATCGACACGCCGATCGCCGAACCGGCCGCCCGGTTAGCCTCGCTGCAGTTACTGGCGGAGGAGAGTTTGACGCCGGCTTAGTTGATCGCCGCCGCCGCCCGCATGGCTTCGGACAGATCCTGCGCCAGCGGCGCCAACTGCGACGGCGTGACGTTCGCCAGGCTGACGCGGAGCGCCGGACCGCACTTCAGGCGGAAAGGTTCACCGCCCTGCACCAGCCATCCCCGCTGCGCCATCAGCTGCGCGGCGGCGGTTTCCGAACGCACCGGCACCCACAGATGCAGCCCTTCACCTACCGCCAGCGCCGTGTGATTCAACGCATTGAGCCGCTGGACCAGCTCGTCCCGTCTGGCCTGATACGCCTGTTGCGCCCGCTGCAATTGCCCTTCCTGCAAGGCTTGTTCCCACAGTCTGGCGGCGATCTGCTGCAAGATATGGCTGACCCAGCGTTCGCTGATGTACTGATCGGCGCGCATCGCCTGCAGCAAGGTCGGGCTGCCGCAGGCCAACGCGATGCGCAGATCCGGGCTGAGAAACTTGCTGAGCGACAGCACGTACAGGCCGCGATCGCCGTCGAACGGCAGATGCAGCGGCTGTTGCGACAACGGCCCCCAGAAATCGTCGACGATCGCCAGACACTGCGGATGGCCGCGCAGAAAACCTCGCCACTGCTGCGCACGTTGCGCTGAAAGCGAAGCGCCGGTCGGATTATGGGCGCGCGGCGTCAGGATCACCGCGTCGGCCGCGCCACTCTCCGGCAGCCGACAGCCCTGTTCATCCACCGCCAGCGGCAACGGCCGCAGGCGCAGGTGACGCAGCAGCGTCAATAGCGGCGGCCAGCAGGGATCTTCCACCCACACCGCCGCCCCAGGCTGGGCATGACAGCGCAGCGCCTTTTCCATCGCGTCCAACGCGCCGGAAAACACCGCCGGTTCCCCCAGGGCCACGCCCTGGCGCCCGAGCCACTCACGCCCGAGACCGGTCAATACCGGCAGGTCGCCGCTGATGTCATAGCCGTTTTGCTGCGGGAACACCTCCGCCGCGCCAAGCCTCAGCGCCGGCAGCAAAGCGGCATCCAGGTTGCCGCTGGCCAGATCGCACATCCCCGCCGGCACCTGGCGCGGCGCATAGGCCGCACTCACCGCCGCCAGCGGCCGCTCCAGCACCACCGTACCCGCCCGCCCGCGCGTCGCCACCAGGCCGGCATCGCGCAATCTGGCGTATGCGCTGGCCACGGTATTCGGATTGACCTCCAGCTCCGCCGCCAGCTGGCGTACCGGCGGCAACAGTTCGCCCGGCCGCAGCGCGCCGTTTTTGATGCGTGCGGCGATCTGCTCGGCAATCTGGACAGCGCCGCCGCCTTTTGCATACAATGAAGTCATACATAAATCCTTTTGTACTAGTTCAAATAAGATTAGCAGCTTCTGCGGCCAAAAGTAAGGGGTTCCATGGATAAACATTACGTGCTCGACATTCAGTATGCAGGAAAAGCCTTTGCCCGCCTGCAGCTGTTCACCCCGTGGGCAGCCGAGCAGCTGGAGCAGGCCTGCGCGCTGTTCCCGGCCGCACAGGGTTATCAGGTGCAGCTCAGCCAGGTCAGCGAACGCCGCATCGTCTACCAGAGCGGCGCGCAAGGCATCACGGTGCTGGGCGAGTCGCTGGCGCTGATCCCCTTCACTCACGCTAGCGAGGTTAAACAATGAAAAAAGCCGTCGCCATTCGGCACGTCAACTTTGAAAACCTGGGCATCCTCGGTTCCCTGCTGTCACTGCGCGGCTATCAGATCGATTATTACGATGCCGGCCGCGATGATATTCGTGCTATCAATAATGAAGAGACCGATCTGTTGGTGGTGCTCGGCGGGCCGATCAGCGCCGCTCAGCACTTTTCCGGCGAGCAGCGGTATGATTTTCTCGACCATGAATTCGCGCTGGTCAAACAGCGCCTGGCGCAGCGGCGGCCGACCCTCGGGGTTTGCCTCGGCGCACAAGTGATCGCCCAGGCGCTAGGCGCTGAGGTTATTTCGCTCGGCGTGAAAGAGATAGGCTTCGCCCCGCTGACCACGCCGCCGGCGGAAGAGGAGTCGGTGCTGGCGCCGCTGGCCGACACGCCGGTACTGCACTGGCACGGGGATATGTTCATGATCCCGGACGGCGCCCGCTGCCTGGCCGGCACGGCGGTATGCCCGCATCAGGCCTTCGACTATCAGGGGTTCGCGCTCGGCCTGCAGTTCCATTTAGAGGCGGATTATCGCGATATCGAACGCTGGCTGATTGGCCATGCCTGCGAGCTGGAACTGGCCGGCATCGCGCCCCAGACCCTGCGCGACCAGGCCGCGCGCCACGGCGCGCAGCTGGAACAGCGCGCGCGGCAGGTGTTCGCGCGCTGGCTGGATAACAACGAACCAAGGAAGTAACTCATGCAACAGGCTTCACCTTTGCGGTCACCGTCTATCGACGTGATCAGCATTCAATCTCAGGTGGTCTACGGCAGCGTCGGCAACGGCATCGCCTACCGCGCTCTGCTGAAAAAGGGACTGGAGGCGCTGCAGGTGCCCAGCGTGCTGTTCGGCTGCCCGCCCTATTACGGCAAACCGCACGGCGGTGTCATCTCCGGCGATTGGTTCGGCGGTTTTCTCGACGACCTGATCGCCCGCGGCGTCATGAAGCGCGCACGGGCGGTGATCGTCGGCTACCTGGGCGACGTGATGCAGTGCCATATTCTGGCCAACTGGCTGCAGCGGGTGCGCTCGCTCAATCCGCAGATAAACATCTATATCGATCCGGTGATGGGCGATTACGGTGAAGGGATCTACGTGGATGAACGCATCGTCAACTGCTATCGCTCGCCGTTCCTGCGGCTGGCCAACGGCCTGACGCCGAACGGTTTCGAACTGGAGCAGCTGTGCGGCCGGCAACTGAGCAGCCGCGAGCAGACGCAACACGCCGCGCAGGCGCTGTTGAACGACACCACCGAATGGGTGTTGGTCACCAGCGCGCCGGGCGTAGCGCAACACGAAGACGAAGTGGGATTGATGCTGGTCACCCGGCAGGAAACGCAGTGCTTTACTCATCCGAAGGTCAAATCGGCGGTCAAAGGCACCGGCGATTTGTTCACCGCGTTGCTGGTCAGCCATCTGCTGCAGGGCGCTGCGCTCGACGCGGCAGTGGTTGCCGCCGGCGATGAAGTGTGCGGCGTACTGGCCGAAGCGGCGCATTTCGGTTGGGAAGAGATCGGCAGCCTGCGGGCGTTAAAACCGTAAGGCCTGTGGAGAGTCAGGGGCAGCGTGCCGCCCCTGATAAATATCAGCGTTTTTTCTTTTTGTTGAAGTCCAGCTCGAAGGCGAACACGGCGCTCTGAATTTTGCGCTCCATCGCCAATCCGAGCTTAAGAAAGCGGCATGACAGGCGCGAGAAGTGCACCACCTGGTCGTTATCGTCGGTTTCCTGATCGTCGTTGACCACCACCAGCTCCATATTGACCTTGAAGCTGCCGTAGCTGCCCAGATCCAGCTCCGCTTTCTTGAACTGCAAGCCTGGCTGGAAGAAATCCGGCAGCGGGCCGTCGAAGCGTAAACCGACGCCGCCGGCGGAGAGATCGTGGATCCGCAGCTCGTACGGCGTGCCGTCCGGGTATTCGCCGGTACAAAAGAATTGGCGCCAGTGCGGCGTAGTGATGCGGAATTGACGGCGACGCTGGATATAGACCAGCTCCTGCGGCAGCCGGGTCGAACAGGCCTGTACGCCCTGATGTTCGGTCAGCTCCGCCTGGGGGACGGAAAACTCGATTTTGGCGTCGTTGCTTTCAATCACGATGGTGCAAGCGCCGTCGATGGCGCTCGAGGCTTCCTCACCGCTAAACACGATATTGTCCGGCCCGACGCTCAATAACAGACTTTGAAACCGGTGCTGCTGATTTTCTACGCGCAGCGGCGTGCGTTGTTTGCAAATTTCTCGCAGAATCGCCAGAACTTCAAAACGCTCCCGTTTGATAAACAGTCCGTTATCGCTGTGCTCCACACGTGTCTCCTGACTTTTTTTCTAATGACGTCTTACGTATTCCTTACGGTTATCATCTCTGGGAATATTCCTAAAGTCAAATTTGCCAGCGTTGCCAGGCCTGCGGCAGCAGGCGCGCGAAACGTTTCGCCCATGCCTGTTGCCCGCGTTCGTCAGCGACCAAATCCTGGCGAATTTCGATGCCGACGTAAGGCAAACCGCGGCGCTCCGCGTGCACCGGCAACGTGTAATCGGTGGCGTCCGTCATCGCATAAGGTTCGTTAATACCCACCTGCAGATCCCCCTCTTCACGCAGCAGTTCAGCCAACAGCAGCGCAAATTCCGGGTAGCGGTTAAACAGCAGCCCCACCTGCCAGGGGCGCGATTGGCCCTTGAACACCGGCGTGAAGCTGTGCATGGCGATCACCGCCGTCGGCAGTTCACGCAGTTGGCGTTGCCCCAGATGCTCGTCGATGGCGTGGTGATACGGCAAAAATACCTCGCGCTCACGCGCCAGCGCGTGTTCGGCGTCGATGCTGATATTGCCGGGGATGGGCGTCAGTTCAGACAAATGCGGGATCGAGCTGGCGATGCCGGGCGCCCGGTTGCAGTCGATCACCAACCGTGAGTAACGCTGATGAATCAGCGTGGCGTCCAGTTGGCGGCTCAGATGGCGCGATACGCCCAGCGCGCCGATATCCCAACCGATGTGGCGCTCGATCTCCCCCGGCGGTAAGCCGAGATCCCCGAGGGATTGCGGTATCGCCTTGCCGGCGTGATCGCACAGCAGCAAAAATGGCGCTTTGCCGCGCGGGGTTTCAACGGCGGCGGCGGGCGGTTCATCGGCGGACAATAACGGCGGGATAAACGAATGAGGCATGAAAGGCTCCGGCGGTGGAAAGCAAAACGTTTATCGTAGCGCTATCCCGTCGCCGGCCCCAAGGTCGTACTTAGATCAAAAAGGCATGAGTCAGACGCCGATCATGCCGTCTCGGCTTCCTGCGGCTGATGCACCGCAATATAACGTTGATAACGCGACGGCTTGAGCCGCGAGGTATCCACCAGCACCAGGCCGTCGATGCAGTTGTTGAAGGCCGGATCGGTGCCAAAGTCGATAAACTGCACCCCGCCCGGTTCGCACAGCTCGGTGTACTGTTTGTACAGCGTCGGGATCGAGCAGCCGATGTTGCTGAGCAGGCTCTTCAGCCGCACCAGATCTTCCTGGTAGTTATCCCCGGCAAACTGCGCCAGCACCTGCGGCAACGACGCCGGATAAGGACGACGCGACTGCGCGAAGGCGTGGTCCGGCGAGAAATAGAGCCGATAGAAGGCGATCAACAGATCCCGCGCCGCCAGCGGCATGCCGCCGGAAATGGATACCGGGCCGAACAGATAGCGGTACTGCGGGTATTTCGACAGATAGGCGCCGATGCCCAGCCACAAATAGTCCAGCCCGCGCTTGCCCCAATAGGCCGGCTGAATGAAGCTGCGCCCCAGTTCGATGCCCTGCGCCAGGATCGGTTCCATATCGCGATCATAGTGGAACAGGCTGTTGCTGTAGATGCTCTCCAGGCCCTTACGCGCGATTTGTTCGGCGGTGGGGATAAAACGATAGGCGCCGACGATCTCCAGCTCCTCTTCATCCCACAGCACCAGGTGATAATAATCGTCGTCGTAGCTGTCCAGATCGCGGCGGCGGCCGGATCCTTCCCCCACCGCGCGGAAAGCGATCTCGCGCAGGCGCCCCAGCTCGCGCAGGATCGGCGTGCGCGCTTCATCATGTCGGCGATAGAGATAGATGGTTTTGCCGTCCGGCGTCACCCCCAGTCTTTCGCAGTTCGCCAGCGCCTTTTTCAGCTCCAGACGCTCTTCCGGCAACGCGATCGGCGATTCGCTGGCGAACAGCCCCGGTTTGCCCTGGCCTAGGCGATACACGTGGCGGCGAAAGCGCTCCGCCAGATCCTTGGCGCTGGTGTGGCCATCGTGCCAGTTGGCGAACGGCACGCGGCCGCCGATGCGGATCCTGATGCGCCCGCCCCGCTGCTGGAACATTTCACGCACCAGCAGCAGCGTCGACAGCGGACGGTAGACCAGCGAGGTAAAGTAGAACAGGTTGCTGTTGCGCGCGCTGATATGAATCGGCACGATCGGCGCGCGCGCCTTGGCGGCCAGACGCAGAAAACCGGTATGCCAGTGGCCGTCGCGGATGCCTTTCGGGCTCATGCGCGACACTTCGCCGGCCGGGAACAGGATCAGCGCGCCCTGATTGTCCAGCTGCTGCTGCATGCCTTCTATCTGTTTGCGGCTGGTTTTATAAGCGACGTTATCCACCGGCACGAACAGGTTGCGCAGCGGTTCGATGTAAGTCAGCAGTTGGCTGGCCACCACTTTCACATCCGGACGCACCGCCGCGACGGCGCGCAACAGCACCAGTCCGTCGAGCGAGCCGATCGGGTGATTGGCCACGAGCACCACCGGCCCCTGGCTGGGGATGTTTTCCAGATCGCCGTCCACCAGCTCGCAGCTGAGGTTAAAGTAGTCCACCACCTGCTCGATCAGATCGAGCCCTTTCAGGTGGGGATAGTCGGCGGCGAACTGTTTGAATTCTTTTTCGAAGAGAAGGGTTCTTAGCAGGCTGCGCTGCCAGGCAGGGGTATTGCGGTGTGGAAATGCATCTTGCAACAGAGAATCCAGGCTGAACATCGCGTTATCTCCTGACGTAGTCGCTGCAAACTTAAGCCAGAGCCATGACTCTGACATGTCAGTCACATGACAATAAAATGAATCCATCGACTATCAGGTATAGCAAAGTAATGGCGATTTGGGAGCGAAAGACGCATTTTCGCCCCCACTTCCCCTCACATCGGCGCCAGCAACGCTTCAATGCGGCGGTTCACCGCCTCACGCAGGCGCTATCGGCTGCAGATCCTCGCCGGGATGGGCCACGAACGGATCGCCGGAGGGAAACGCATGGCCGCTGTCGTTCACCCTCACCCGCTGCAATGCGGCGCTATTACACGCGCCGGCATAAAAAAACAGTGAAAGCCCGGCGGCTGCCGAATTATCGCTGCGGCTTTCGGCCTCGACGGACTGAATAATTAAATGCCGGGAATTGTCGACTGAAAAATAACGAATTTGCCGTTTTCACTTTGCGTTGACGCTGCTTTCGGTTGGCGCTCAAACGAAAGCAAAATCAAATATAAACAACTGATAGATATAGATATTTTAAAATTAATCGATTGCATTTCAGTGTTTCGTTTGCTGTAATTCGCCACGAACAACTGAAAGCGCTCCGGTCGGTATCGCTGCGGCTTATTAAGCCGCGGTCGGGCACGGCTACAGGTAAATCAGGAGTCTGCGTTAATGATCACTACCGCAAAACGCCGGGAATTAATTATCGACCCGCTGTGCCGCGAAGGCGCGTCGCGCGTGGAACCGCTCAGCCAGCTGCTTTCGGTCTCCAGCGTCACCATCCACATCAATCGCGACGTCAAACACACCCTCGCCGACGCCAGCAAATTCGGCCGCACAAGTTTTTGCACGATCGCGACATCGGCCAGATCCACTGCCTGGTCACCGACAGCCGCATTCCGGAACACTGTCTGCAGGCGCTGCACCCTTTAGGGATCGACGTGATTATCGCCGACCGTTAACCGAGGATTTTTAAGGAGCTGTCATCATGAACGCGTATTTCTCTTACGAGGCGAATTGGCTGAAGCAGCGCAACGCCTGGCACACCGCCGCAGAAATTTGGCAACAGCCGGATCTGTGGGCGGCGCTGCACCGGCAGCTGCAGGATCAACAGGCGCAATGGCAGCCGTTTCTGGCGCCGCTGCTGGTCAATCCGCGCCTGCAGATCGTGCTGTGCGGCGCCGGCAGCTCGGCGTTCGCCGGCCGCGCCCTGGCCCCCTGGCTGCGCGAACGCACCGGCCGCGACGTGGTGGCCTACGGCACTACCGATATCGTCGCCAACCCGCTGCAGTATCTCGACCCTGAGCGGCCGACGCTGCTGGTCTCCTTCGCCCGTTCGGGCAACAGCCCGGAGAGCGTGGCGACGGTGGAGCTGGCCGACCAACTGCTGCCGGAAAGCTACCACCTGATGCTGGTGTGCAACCCGGACAGCAAGCTGGCGCAGTATGCGCATCGGCGCGACAACGTCTGTTCGCTGGTGATGCCGCAAGGTTCTAACGATCAGAGCTTCGCCATGACCTCCAGCTTCAGCTGCATGATGCTGAGCGCCGCGCTGCTGCTCGGCCCCCTGTCGCTCGAGGCCGCCCAGGCGCCGCTGCACGCCATGGTGCAGCGCTGCCGCGCACTGCGAGAAACGCTGCAGCCGCAGGTGAAGGCGCTGGCCGCCGGCGGCTTCCGCCGCTACATCACCCTTGGCGGCAGCTGCTTTACCGGCCTTGCCGAAGAGGCCTCGCTCAAGATGCTGGAGCTGACCGCCGGGCGCATCGTTACGCGCTACGACTCGCCGCTCGGCCTGCGTCATGGTCCGAAATTCATGGTCGACGGCCAGACGCTGGTGGTGTTGATGTTCTCGCGCGACGACTACGCCCGCCAGTATGACCGCGATCTGTGGAACGAGCTGCAGCGCGATGGGCAGGCGATGCAGCTGGTCGGATTGACCGGCGGGCGCCAACCCCTCGCCGATACCCTGCTGCATATGCACGATGCGGCAGACGATATCTGGCTGCTGTTCCCGTATCTGCTGTTCACCCAGATGCTGGCCTTCGAGAGTTCGCTGGCGCTGGGGCTGACCCCGGATAACCCCTGCCCGACCGGCGAGGTTAACCGGGTGGTGAAAGGCGTGACGATTTACCGTTTTCCTTCCCCCGTGCAGTAAGGAGATCCCATGTATCTGATAGCCAACCGAGACATGCTGCTCAAGGCGCAGCGCCAGGGTTACGCCGTTCCGGCGTTTAACGTTCACAATCTGGAAACCGTGCAGGTGGTGGCGGAGACCGCCGCCGAGCTGCGCTCGCCGGTGATCATGGCCGGCACGCCCGGCACCTTCAGCTATGCCGGCACCGACTACCTGATCGGTATCTGTCAGGCGGCCGCGCACCGCTACGATCTGCCGCTGGCGCTGCATCTGGATCATCACGAAGAGCTCGATGACATCGAGCACAAGGTGAAAAGCGGCATCCGCTCGGTCATGATCGACGGCTCCCATTTGCCGTTCGAGCAGAATATCGCCAAGGTGGCCGCCGCAGTGGCCCTGTGCCATCGCTACGGCGCCAGCGTGGAGGCGGAGCTGGGCCGCCTGGGCGGGCAAGAGGACGATCTGATCGTCGATACGGCGGACAGCTTCTATACCGACCCGGTGGCGGCACGCGAGTTTGTCGCCGCCACCGGCATCGATTCGCTGGCGGTGGCGATCGGTTCCGCCCACGGCCTGTATCACGGCGAACCGAAGCTGGACTTCGAACGCCTGGCGCTGATCCGCGAACAGGTGGACGTGCCGTTGGTGCTGCATGGCGCCTCCGGCATTCCGGAAGCAATGGTCAAGCGCGCGATCTCGCTCGGCGTTTGCAAGGTCAACGTCGCCACCGAATTGAAAATCGCCTTCGCCGATGCGGTAAAAAGCTACTTTTCACAGCACCCGGATGCCAACGATCCGCGCAAATACATCGTCCCCGGCAAGCTGGCGATGAAAGAAGTGGTGGCGGAAAAGATCCGCATCTGCGGCAGCAGCGGCATGCTGTAACCCCACGCCCGCCCCCGGTTTCAGTGGCTGCACCACGGGGGCGAAAACATCCCGCCATTTTCCGCTTTCCTGAGAGAACGATCACAGCCTGTTATCCCGCCCGCGCCTGAAACCATTAACCGGTCTTCACTATGATCCAAATCATGGTTTTACTCATCCTACCTCTCTATTATCAAATTCATTGAATGCAGGCAGTAGGATTTTTGCCCATTCGTTTTTATTTCGCCAAGCGAAATAGCTTATTTGATGAAAACAAGCGCGCTTGTTTTTTAATTGGCAGTGTTTTTACTCTGAAAGGAACAGCGTATGAACCATTACTTAGCCGTATTAAGCGCATTGGTCATTCTGCCCTTCGCTCTGCAAGCAAAACCGCTTTCCGGCAGCCAGGTCGCCTCTGGCGTCGTCCGCTTCACCGGCGCCATTACCACGCCTGCATGCACCGTCAAACATCAGGATGAAAAGCTTATCTCCAGCTGCTTCGGTAAAGTGACGGAATATCAGAACGGGTATATATCCTCTTCGTTAAAAGCGATGCCAAAAGAATTAGTTTCTGCCGTCAGCAGTGAGATGGTGAATAACGATCCCCATTTAAAACGCGTGACCATCAGCTATAAGTAACCACAAAGCGTTACTGCCTGCTGAAATAATAAACAAGACACAACTTGTCTTGATGACTTATAAATTTATTTTATAAATTTATCGCACAATAACTCCCCGCCTTACCGTAAGCCGGCTATTCGGGCGACCCTGCGGTCGCCCATCAGCATGTCCGAAATCCGCCATCGCTCCCTTCCATTTCATGCGATAATCGCCCTACCAAACCGAGGAGTGATCCAGATGCAGACTTTTTTGATTGATCGTACCGCCACGCCGGTGGGAGAACTGGTGCTGATTGCCGATGAACAGGGGCGCCTGCGGGCGATTGACTGGACCGATCACGAAGCGCGCCTGATGAAGCTGCTGAATACCCACTACCGCGCCGATCGGTTCACCCTGCGCGAACAGCGCGATCCCAGCGGGCTGACCGACGCCATGCAGCGCTATTTCGCCGGTGAACTGAGCATTATCGATCGGTTGCCGGTGATGACCGCCGGCACCGAGTTCCAACGCACCGTCTGGCAACAGCTGCGCCAAATCCCCTGCGGCGAGATCCTGACCTACGGCCAGCTCGCGCAACGCATCGGCCGTCCGACCGCCTCGCGCGCAGTCGGCATGGCCAACGGTTCAAATCCGATCAGCATCGTCGTGCCCTGCCACCGAGTGATCGGTTCGCAAGGCACACTGACCGGCTATGCCGGCGGCGTACAGCGCAAACAATGGCTGCTGCAGCACGAAGGCTACCTGCCTAAAAGCCTGCTGTAGCCGCGCCAGGCGATTATCCGGCGCCATTGTTTGGCGACGCTTAATAAAGCCCATTGCTCAACGCCACGCTCGCAGGCCGCTGGGCCCCATGAATAACTTGTGTGAATAAAACGCATAAGTCACAAATAATACTCATAACTTCAGTCCCCTACAGAATAATCGGCGGCATGTGTGCGTAAAATTCGCACACAATGCCCCTATTCAGACTAATGCTACCCTTATCAGCTGCGGCAAAAGATGTTAAAATTGACTCATATCAATTATTGAATGAGCGTAATCTATGATCCCGGAAAAACGCGTGATTCGTCGTATCCAGTCTGGTGGTTGTGCGATCCATTGCCAGGACTGCAGCATCAGCCAGCTGTGCATTCCTTTCACCCTTAATGCCCACGAGCTGGATCAGCTCGACAACATTATCGAGAGGAAAAAGCCTATTCAGAAAGGCCAGACCCTGTTCAAAGCCGGCGACGAGCTGAAATCGCTGTACGCGATCCGTTCCGGGACCATCAAGAGCTACACCATCACCGAGCAAGGCGACGAGCAGATCACCGGCTTCCACCTGGCGGGTGACCTGGTGGGCTTTGACGCCATCGGCGGCCTGAAGCACCCAAGCTTCGCCCAGGCGCTGGAAACCTCGATGGTGTGCGAAATTCCGTTCGAGACCCTCGACGATCTGTCCGGCAAAATGCCAAACCTGCGTCAGCAGATCATGCGGTTGATGAGCGGCGAGATCAAAGGCGACCAGGACATGATCCTGCTGTTGTCGAAGAAAAACGCCGAAGAGCGCCTGGCGGCGTTCGTTTACAACCTGTCGCGCCGCTTTGCGGAGCGCGGTTTCTCTCCGCGCGAGTTCCGTTTGACCATGACCCGCGGCGATATCGGCAACTATCTCGGCCTGACGGTGGAAACCATCAGCCGGCTGCTGGGCCGCTTCCAGAAAAGCGAAATCCTCAGCGTGAAAGGCAAATACATCACCATCGAAAACGCCGACGCCCTGTCGGTGCTGGCCGGTACGCCGCGTATCAACGTGACCGTCAACGCCTGATTCTCCTGCCGGATCACCATTTCCCCGAAATTGTTGATCCGGCACGCTTCTGTTGTTGTTCTGTTTTTCAATGTTGGGTTACTCTGTAAATTAACAGACTGTTGATTTCAGCTGTAAGGAGGCCCTATGGCGAAGTATCAGAATCTTCTGGTGGCTATTGACCCCAATCAGGACGATCAGCCGGCATTGCGCCGCGCCGTGTACCTGGTAAAACGGAACGGCGGGCGCATCAAGGCCTTCCTGCCCATCTATGACTTCTCTTACGAAATGACGACCCTGCTCTCCCCGGATGAAAGAACGGCGATGCGGCAAGGTGTGATCAGCCAACGCGCCGCCTGGATCAACGAGCAGTGCCGCTTCTATCTCAACGACGGCGTGCCGATCGAAATCAAAGTGGTCTGGCATAACCGCCCCTTCGAAGCCATCATTCAGGAAGTGCTTTCCGGCCAACATGACCTGCTGCTGAAAATGGCGCACCAACACGACCGGTTGGAGTCGGTGATCTTTACCCCCACCGACTGGCACCTGCTGCGCAAATGCCCTTGCCCGGTGTGGATGGTGAAAGACCAGCCCTGGCCGGAAGGCGGCAAGGCGCTGGTGGCGGTCAATCTGGCCAGCGAAGAACCCTATCACGACCCGCTCAATATCAAACTGGTGCAAGAAACCGTCGAACTGGCGCAAAACGTCAACCAGACCGAGGTTCACCTGGTCGGCGCCTATCCCGTTACCCCGATCAACATCGCCATCGAATTGCCCGACTTCGACCCGAGCGTCTACAACGACGCCATTCGCGGCCAGCATCTGATCGCCATGAAGGCGCTGCGGCAAAAATTCTGCATTAAGGAAGAGTTCACCCACGTGGAAAAAGGCCTGCCGGAAGAGGTGATCCCCGATTTGGCCGAACACCTGCAGGCCGGCGTGGTGGTGCTGGGCACCCTGGGCCGCACCGGTATTTCAGCCGCCTTTATCGGCAACACGGCGGAACATGTGATCGATCATCTGAAATGCGACCTGCTGGTGATTAAACCGGAAAACTTCAACTGCCCGATCGAGGCGGATGAAGACGACGAACACGACGACGAAGATTAGGCTTCGCACATAAAGAAACGGGCCGCTGAAAAGCGGCCCGTTTTTCTTTGGTTGCCCAATTTTACTTCTGCAACGCCCGCAAAATCGCTTCCACGCTGTCTTTGGCGTCGCCGAACAGCATTTGGGTGTTCTCCTTGAAGAACAGCGGGTTCTGCACGCCGGCGTAGCCGGTGTTCATCGACCGTTTGAACGCGATCACGTTCTGCGCTTTCCACACTTCCAATACCGGCATGCCGGCGATCGGGCTGCGCGGATCTTCCAGCGCCGCCGGGTTCACCGTATCGTTGGCGCCGATCACCAGCACGGTGTCGGTATCCGGGAAATCGTCGTTGATTTCATCCATCTCCAGCACCACGTCGTACGGCACCTTCGCCTCTGCCAGCAGCACGTTCATGTGGCCCGGCAAGCGCCCCGCGACCGGGTGAATGCCGAAGCGCACCTTCACGCCGCGCGCCCGCAGTTTTTCGGTGATTTCCGCCACCGGATACTGCGCCTGCGCCACCGCCATGCCGTAGCCCGGGGTGATGATCACCGAGGTGGAGTTTTTCAACTGCTCGGCCACCTCTTCCGCCGTGGTTTCACGGTATTCGCCCATCTCTTCGGCATCGCCGGTGGATGAACCGTCGCTGCCGAAACCGCCGGCGATCACGCTGATAAACGAGCGGTTCATCGCCTTGCACATGATGTAAGACAGGATCGCCCCCGAAGAGCCCACCAGCGCGCCGGTGACGATCAGCAGATCGTTGCTCAGCATGAAGCCCGCCGCGGCCGCCGCCCACCCCGAGTAGGAGTTGAGCATCGACACCACCACCGGCATGTCGGCGCCGCCGATCGAGGCGACCAGATGCCAGCCGAACGCCAGCGCGATCGCCGTCATCAGCAGCAGCGTCACCACCTGCCAGCCCACGCTGTCGGTGCGCACGAACGCCACCAGCAGCAGGAACGAGATCACCAGCGCCGCCAGGTTCAGCTTGTGGCGATTCGGCAGCATCAACGGCTTGGAAGAAATGATGCCGCGCAGTTTGCCGAAGGCGACGATCGACCCGGTGAAGGTCACCGCACCGATAAAGATGCCGAGGAACACTTCGGTCAGATGGATATTCGCCATCACCGGTTCCATCGGCGCACCGTGATCCAGATAGCTGTTGAAACCGACCAGCACCGCGGCCAGGCCAACGAAGCTGTGCAGCACCGCCACCAGCTCCGGCATTTCGGTCATCTCGACCTTCTTCGCCAGATAGACGCCGATCGAGCCGCCGATGATCATGGCGATGATGATCCAGCCGACGTTGCCGGAATCCGGCCCCAGAATGGTCGCGATCAGCGCTATCGCCATGCCGGCGACGCCGAACAGGTTGCCCTGCTTCGACGTTTCATGACGCGACAGGCCCGCCAGGCTGAAAATAAACAAAATAGCGGCAACAATGTATGCAGCTGTAACCAATCCTCCAGACATTTGTTACCCCTTAGTTCTTGCGGAACATCTTCAGCATGCGCTGAGTGACGGTGAACCCACCGAAAATATTGATGCTGGCGATCAGCACGGCGATAAAGGAGAGGAAACTCACCCAGCCGCCGTGGCCAATTTGCAGCAGCGCACCGACCACAATAATCCCTGAGATCGCGTTGGTGACCGACATCAACGGGGTATGCAGCGCATGGCTGACGTTCCAGACCACGTAGTACCCGACCACGCAGGCCAGCGCGAACACGGTAAAGTGCGACAGGAACTCTTTCGGGGCTGCGTCCGCCAGCCAGCCGAACAGCAGGATCGCCAGAGCCATCAGGCCGTACTTCAGCCACGGCGAGGTCGGCTTGGCTTCAGGTTTGGCGACCGGTGCGGCGGCGGGCGCCGCTTTCGGCTGGGCGGAAACCTGGATCGGCGGCGCCGGCCAGGTGATTTCACCGCTGCGCACCACGGTAACGCCGCGGATCACCGTATCGTCGAAATCGATATCGATCTCGCCGTTCTTCTCTTTCGACAGCAGCTTCAGCAGGTTGACCAGGTTGGTGCCGTACAGCTGCGAAGATTGTGTCGGCAAGCGGCTCGGCAGATCGGTATAGCCGATGATTTTCACGCCGTTGTCGGTCACGGTAATGGTGTCGGCCACGGTCAGTTCGCAGTTGCCGCCAGTTTGCGCCGCCAGATCGACGATCACGCTGCCCGGCTTCATCGACGCCACCATCTCTTTGGTGATCAGCTTCGGCGCCGGTTTACCCGGGATCAGCGCGGTGGTGACGATGATGTCAACCTCCGCCGCCTGTGCGGCGAACAGCGCCATCTCTGCCTTGATAAAGGCTTCGGACATCACTTTGGCGTAACCGTCGCCGCTGCCCGCTTCCTCTTCAAAATCCAGCTCGAGGAATTCCGCGCCCATGCTCTGCACCTGCTCTTTCACTTCCGGGCGGGTGTCGAAGGCGCGCACGATGGCGCCGAGGCTGCCCGCAGCGCCGATCGCCGCCAGGCCGGCCACGCCGGCGCCGATGATCATCACCTTGGCCGGCGGCACTTTGCCGGCGGCGGTGATCTGGCCGGTGAAGAAGCGGCCGAACTCATGCGCCGCCTCGACGATGGCGCGGTAGCCGGCGATGTTGGCCATCGAACTCAGCGCATCCATCGACTGGGCGCGCGAGATGCGCGGCACCGAGTCCATCGCCAGCGCGGTGACGTTGCGCGCCGCCAGCTTGGCCATCAGCTCGGGGTTTTGCGCCGGCCAGATAAAGCTGACCAGCGTGCTGCCTTCGCGCATCAAGGCGATCTCGTCGTCTTGCGGCGCGTTGACTTTCAGGATCAGATCCGACTGCCACACTTCGTTTTCGTCGACCAGCGCCGCGCCGGCGGCTTCGTAGGCGACGTCGTCAAAACTGGCCAGTTTGCCCGCCCCGCGTTCAATCGCGACGGTAAAACCCAGCTTCAGCAGTTGTTCCACCGTTTTCGGCGTGGCTGCGACCCGGGCTTCATTGGCCAACCGCTCTCTTGGTACACCAATACGCATAATGTTCCCTTCTCACCTGTCTTGGATGATGTTTATTATTTTCCTGCCCATAGAACGGCGCCATCGGCGAGCGAGGCGTCAACTTGCCCGCACTGATTTCAGACGCCAACTATAACCTACTGAAAATAAGGTCGATGATCCATAATTGCTTACGCATTCAGCCCTGTTTTTACATAAAAACGCCGGGCGCGATATGACAAATCGCAATTTACAGTGAAAAAATGCATACAGAACAGCACATTCTGCATGGTTAGAGGTTTGCGCCCGGCGTAACGATTTATCGCCATGCGGGGCGGATAAGCATAAAAGTTATCATTTTGTGAATAATTAACACTAATGACACCAAAGCCTTTATTATGGAAACTTATGGCGGCGGCGCCATCCGTGCGACCCGCGTCACCGTCAAGGATTTGTCGCACGGGATAACATAAAATGCTGAGACAGTTTTCAGAATTACATGTAATAATCGACGGCTGAATTACACTTAAACAGTTCAGTACGTTATAAACGTTAATGCGCTAGGCGAAAGGATTTTTTATGAAGCTGAAGACCACGATCATCGCGTCAGCCTTGTTATCACTCACCGCGCTGTCCGCTCATGCGGCGCAAGAGTTAACTCCTGAGAAAGCAGCGGCGCTGAAGCCGTTTGATCGCATCACGATTACCGGCCGCTTCAATGCGATCAATGAAGCCGTCGACGCCGTATCCCGCCGTGCAGACAAACTGGGTGCCGATTCCTTCTATATCCAGGACAGCAACAACAGCAACAACGGCGGCAACTGGCGCGTCACCGCAGACCTTTATCATAAAGATGCGCCAGAAGTGAGCAAAACACCAAAATACCGCGTATTTAACGGCGTGAATGAACTGCCTAAAGAGGAAGCCTACCTGCTGGAGCCTTACGATACCGTGAGCGTCAGCGGTTTCTACCGCAGCCAGCCGGACATTAACGACGCCATCTCCAAAGAAGCGCAGAAAAAAGGCGCCGCCTCATTCTTCATCGTGCGCCAGGTTGACGCCAACTCCGGCGGCAACCAGTTCGTCACCGCCTACATCTATAAGGCCGATGCGCCGAAACGCCGCGTGCAGAGCCCGGACGCCATCCCAGCCGATTCTGACGCCGGCCGCGCTGCGCTGGCCGCCGGCGGCGCCGCAGCCGCGAAAGTCGAAATTCCTGGCGTCGCGTCTTCCGGTTCACCAAGCCGCGAAGTGGGCCGTTTCTTCGAAACCCAGTCCTCTACCGGCCAACGCTATACCGTCACGCTGCCTAACGGCACCAAAATTCAGGAAGTGAACAACGTGACCGCCGCGCAGATGGTGCCGTTCGATTCCGTCACCTTCACCGGCCACTTCAACAGCATGACCGACGTGTCCACCGAAGTGGCGAAACGCGCGGCCGAGAAAGGCGCCAAGTACTACCACGTCACTCGCCAGTGGCAGAACAAGAGCGGCGGCAACCTGACCGTCAGCGCCGATCTGTTCAAATAAAACCCGCTTTTCGGTTTACCATCGGGCAGCCCTTGAGCTGCCCGTTTTTATTGCCGCTCTTTTCGCCGCTCGTTGAATAGTTTTTTGTAAATTCCGCATATTCAATCATTGCATCTCTAATCATCCCTCCGTAGAATTTGCGCCAATTTTTAGGGCTATTGTCTATTAGCGCAATGGTTGTTAACACATTGTTGCCGCCAAGCAGTTCCCTTCCAGTTGTTTATTCTGCGTTCAGGATCCGTCATTGGAAAAAAAACTCGGTCTTACCGCGCTAACCGCTTTGGTGCTCAGCTCGATGCTGGGCGCCGGCGTGTTCAGTCTGCCGCAAAACATGGCGCAGGTCGCCAGCCCCGCCGCGCTGCTGCTGGGTTGGGGGATCACCGGCGTCGGCATTCTGTTTTTGGCGTTTGCCATGCTGTTGCTTACGCGTCTGCGCCCGGATCTGGACGGCGGCATCTTCACCTACGCCAAAGAGGGATTCGGCGAGCTGATGGGCTTCTGCTCTGCCTGGGGTTACTGGCTGTGCGCCGTAATCGCCAACGTCTCGTATCTGGTGATCGTGTTCGCGGCATTGAGCATTTTCACCGATCGCGGCGGCAACGTTATTCTCGGTGACGGCAATACCTGGCAGGCGCTGATCGCCGAATCCGCCCTGCTGTGGATCGTGCACGCGCTGGTGCTGCGCGGCGTGCAAACCGCCGCCAGCATCAATCTTGCGGCCACTCTCGCCAAGCTGCTGCCGCTGGGGATGTTCGCCGTTCTGGCGGCGATCGCCTTTAAAATGGACGTGTTCACGCTGGACTTCCAGGGGATCGCCCTCGGCAAGCCGGTATGGGAACAGGTCAAGGACACCATGCTGATCACCCTGTGGGTGTTTATCGGCGTGGAAGGCGCCGTGGTGGTTTCCGCGCGCGCGCGCAATAAGAAGGACGTGGGCCGCGCGACCATGTTGGCGGTACTGTCGGCGCTGGCGGTGTATCTGATGGTCACCTTGCTGTCGCTGGGCGTGGTGCCCCGCAGCGAACTGGCCGACATGCGCAACCCGTCGATGGCAGTGCTGATGGTGGAACTGATTGGCCCGTGGGGAGACGTGATCATCGCCGCCGGTCTTATCATTTCCGTGTGCGGCGCCTACCTCAGCTGGACCATCATGGCGGCGGAAGTCCCCCTGCTGGCCGCACAGCACGGCGCATTTCCACGCGTGTTCGGCAAACAGAACCGCCATCACGCCCCATCGTCTTCGCTGTGGCTGACCAACATCGCGGTGCAGCTGGCGTTGGTGCTGATCTGGTTGACCGGCAGCAACTACAACTCGCTGTTGACCATCGCGTCGGAAATGATCCTGGTGCCTTACTTCCTGGTCGGCGCATTTCTGTTCAAGGTGGCTTACCGTCGCCGCGACAAGCGCCTGATCTTCGCCGCCACCGGCGCCTGCGTCTATGGTTTATGGCTGCTGTACGCTTCCGGGCTGATGCACTTGCTGATGTCGGTGCTGCTGTATGCGCCGGGCCTGTTGGTGTTCATGTACGCCCGCCGCGGCCATCAGGATATCAATCTGCTGAATCGCCTGGAAAAAGGCAGCATCTTACTGCTGCTGGTGGCCACGCTACCCGCCGGCTGGTTTATGCTGCACTAAAGTGTCCCGTCAATGCGGCTGCCCGTCAGCCGCATTTTGCTTCCTCTTTTTCCCCTGCTACCGCGTTCCCCCCCCTTTGCACTGTCAGCCATGCGTCTCGCTTGCGATCTCAAATGCAATTAATTATCATTATCATTTATTGATTAGTGGTAAGACGCGAGTGCCCCTGGCGAGAGGCGTCAGGCGGCGGATGAAGACAGGCTGAAAATGGAAGGCATTTCATGGCTGAGAAACTGCTGCACGCATTACCTTTGTTTACCGCCTGGGAGGCGCTGATCGCCGAGGGCAACATGGCGTTTAATCAGCGGCACGATCGCCAGGCGATGGCGCGCTATCAACAGGCGCTGGAGGGGGCTCAGGCGATCATCGCCGAGAAGCCCTGGCTGAATGCGGAATATACCGCCAGATTTGAAGCGCTGAATATTTTCGAGTCTGCCCTTGCCGCGCTGATCGTCACGTTCAACAACATTACCCATCTGCGCCTGCGGCAGAAGCCTCTGCGCGGCGTCGAGCTGCATGTTCATCAGGCCCGAGTCGCTATCGAGCAACTCTTGGCCGATTCGTCGCTGTGCGAACAGATGCAGCAGATCGCCGAACGGCACCTGCTGCGTTTCAGGATTGAAACCCTGCACTTGCTGCGCGAACACCGGTTGCCGGAAACCAGCGTCTGCGCGCCGGCGGCCAACGCTTCCGCTACCTTGCATTAAAAGTGACACACCAATCTGAGGGGCATCTGTAATGAATGAATTGAATGACGAGATGAAGAAGATGCTGGCTAAACAGCTGCCTGTGCAGGCGACCAGCAGCCCGAACGGCGTTCCCGATATAGGCCCCAAGCGCTCTTTGCGCCTCTATGATGACCGTACGCTGATTTACAACGAAAATACCGGTGGCCAAACGCTGAAAAACATCAAGGCCGGCTCGAAAATGGCCGTTGTGGTCATCGATCGCGAGGCGCTGGACGGTTACCGCTTCGTTGGCACGCCCGAACTGTTTCTGGCGGGCAAGCCGTTTGACGATGCGTTGACGTTTGCGGAAAAAAACGGAATGAAGCCGCCGAAGTACGCGGTGTTAATTCATATAGACAGTATTTATACCCTGCGCTCCGGCCCGAATGCCGGGACCCAGCTCTAGACGCCGGCCGTCATGCGGCGTGAGACATCACGTTCATGGTTAGGCCATCGCGACGAGTCAATTGCCTAACCATGAACGGGCGGCCGGGTTGATGCCCGGTCAGCTTTTGGGATGGATCGCGACGGTCATGCGTTCACCCACCAGAGTAATCGCAATGCCTTCCGCACACTCTTTCTGAATGGCCGCCAGTTGTTGAGCCTCCAGCGCATAAGGCAACTGAATATCAAACACCGCCAGGCCCTGCTGCTGCGCCAGGTCAATCAGGCGCACGATGTTGGTTTCATCGCTGACCTGCGTCGACACCACCTGCAGCGCCAACTCTTTTAACTGCTCTTTGCGCGTTTGTGAGGTGGTCACGCGCGATTTCAACACCATGCCGAAGATCGGCATCACACCATAAATAGCATCAACAAAGCGCCAGTGCTTCCTGCACGATGCGGACAGAAAATCCATATAGTCGAAACAGATTTTCTCACTGCGCGCGATGGATGCAAGGTGATTGCTGTTCATCCCCTCATTCCTCTCATGGCCAGTGTTAACCCGTGGTCTTTCAAGCCGCCGCCGGGGGCAACCTGAAATGCATTGGGGATCTTATATCCAGAAATGGATAATCATGCGAAGCTTTAACGACTTTCCGCCGTATGATGGCATAATTCCCCTATTGTTTGCCAGTCTGTCCAGGAGCTTTAATCAATGGAACACCACAACTCCGCCCCGGTGCTGATTACCGGCGGCGCACGGCGCATAGGGCTGGCGCTCGCCAGAGCGTTTCTCCAGCGCGGCGTTCCGGTCATCATCGCCTACCGCAGCGAATATCCGGCGATGGCCGAGTTGAAAGCCTTGGGCGCCTGCTGCATTCAGGGCGATTTTTCCACCCATGAAGGCATTTATCGTTTCGCCGATCAGGTGCGGCAGGCCGCGCCCAAGCTGCGCGCGGTGATCCACAACGCCAGCGCCTGGCAGGCGGAGTCACCGGAGGTGCCGCCGGAACAGGTCATGGCGGCAATGCTGCAAATTCACGTCTACACGCCCTATTTGCTCAATCAACTGCTCGAGTCCTGCCTGACCGGCCAGGGCCAGGCCGGCGCCGACATTATCCATCTGACCGACTATGTGGTGGAAAAAGGCAGCGACAAGCATATCGCCTACGCCGCCAGCAAAGCCGCGCTGGACAACATGACCCGGTCGTTCGCCCGCAAATTGGCGCCCGAAGTCAAAGTCAACGCCATCGCGCCGGCGCTGATCATCTTCAATCCGGGCGACGACGAAGCTTATCGTCGGCAGGCGCTGGCGAAGTCGCTGATGAAGGTCGCGCCGGGCGAGAGCGAAGTGGTCAATCTGGTGAACTACCTGCTGGAGAGCCGCTACGTCACCGGCCGCACCCACGGCGTCGACGGCGGGCGGCCGCTGCGCTGACGCAAAGATCCGCTTGGCGCAACCTCGCGGGCCGCGCTATGCTGAAATCCGCTTTTCTTATTAAAACACGGGCATATGCATAAAATTGTTTTTGTGGAAGACGATCCTGAAGTCGGCAAACTGATCGCCGCCTATCTGGGCAAACACGATATCGAGGTGCTGATCGAACCGCGCGGCGACAGCGCGCAAGCGCGCATCGAGCGCGAGCAACCCGATCTGGTGCTGCTGGACATCATGTTGCCCGGCAAAGACGGCATGACGCTGTGCCGCGATCTGCGCCCCACCTTCCCCGGCCCGATCGTGCTGCTGACCTCGCTCGACAGCGACATGAACCATATCCTGTCGCTGGAGATGGGCGCCAACGACTATATCCTGAAAACCACGCCGCCGGCGGTGTTGCTGGCGCGCCTGCGTTTGCATCTGCGTCAACACAGCCAGCAGCCGAAAGAAGAGTCGGCTCAGCCGCTTACCCAGCATAACGCGCTGCATTTCGGGCTGCTGTGCATCGATCCGGTCAACCGTCAGGTTACGCTGGGCGAGGAAACCATCACCCTGTCCACCTCGGATTTCGATCTGCTGTGGGAGCTGGCGACCCACGCCGGGCAGATCATGGATCGCGAGGCGCTGCTGCAAAACCTGCGCGGCGTGAGCTACGACGGCATGGACCGCAGCATCGACGTGGCGATCTCCCGCCTGCGCCGCAAACTGTACGACAACGCGCTGGAGCCTTTCCGTATCAAGACGGTGCGCAACAAGGGCTATCTGTTCGCCCCTAACGCCTGGGCATCGGTGCAACAATGAGAAAACTTTTCGTCCAGTTCTTCCTGTTGCTGTTCGTCTGTTTTCTGGTGATGGCGATGCTGGTCGGCCTGGTGTACAAGGTGACCGCCGAGCGCGCCGGCCGCCAGTCGATGGACGATTTGATGAAAAGCTCGCTGTACCTGATGCGCAGCGAGCTGCGCGAAATCCCGCTGAAGGACTGGAACAAGACTATCGCCACGCTGGATCTCAATCTGTCGTTCAAGCTTCATATCGAACCGCTCGGCAAACAGGAACTGAGCGAGGATCTGAAAAAGCGGCTGCGGCTGGGTGAAATCATCGCCCTCGACGATCAGTACACCTTTATGCAACGCATTCCGCGCAGCCACTATGTGTTGGTGGTCGGCCCCATTCCTTATCTGTTCTATCTGCACCAGATGCGTCTGCTGGATCTGGTGTTGCTGGTGTTTATCGGCATGTCGCTGGCGCTGCCGGTGTTTCTGTGGATGCGGCCGCACTGGCAAGACCTGCTCAAACTGGAAAACGCCGCCCAGCGGCTCGGCGCCGGGCATCTGGATGAACGCACCCACTTCGATCCCACTTCCAGCCTGAGCCGGCTCGGCGTGGCGTTCAACCAGATGGCCGACAACGTCAACACCCTGATCGCCAGCAAGAAACAGCTGATCGACGGCATCGCCCACGAGCTGCGCACGCCGCTGGTGCGCCTGCGCTATCGGCTCGAGATGAGCGATAACCTGTCCGAAGGCGAGCAGCAGGCGCTGAACCGCGATATCGGCCAACTGGAGTCGCTGATCGACGAGCTGCTGACCTATGCCCGCCTGGATCGGCCGCAGGTTGCGCTAAACATTGAACCCATCGATCTGCCAAAGTGGCTGGAGGACAAGGTCGATGATATCCGCCTTATCCATCAGGAACGCGACATCCAGCTCGACATCCCGCACGTCGGCGACTTCGGCGGCGTCGATCTGCGCCTGATGGAGCGCGTACTCGATAACCTGGTCAACAACGCGCTGCGCTATTCCGAGCAGCGCCTGCGCGTTGGGTTGTGGTTCGACGGCGATCTCGCCTGTTTGCAGGTCGAGGACGACGGGCCGGGTATCCCGCCGGAAGAGCGCGAGCGGGTGTTCGAGCCTTTCGTTCGCCTCGATCCCAGCCGCGATCGCGCCACCGGCGGCTGCGGGCTGGGGCTGGCCATCGTCCATTCCATCGCCGTCGCCTACCAGGGACAGGTGTTCGTCGAAGGCAGTTCGCTCGGCGGCGCCAGCTTCCGTTTCTGCTGGCCGGTGAAGCCGACATTCAGTTTAAAAGCCGATCTGGCGTAATACCGCCGGACCCTTCTCATTGGAGCCGAATAATAATGACATCTGCACCTTCCAACACGTCTGCTTACGATCACCTGCGCGCGCTTTTTAGCCGGCTGTCGCGTTTCGGCCACCTGTCCGCCATCGCCGGTTGGGACATGCAAACCATGATGCCGCCGGGCGGCAGCAAGGCGCGCTCCGAAGCCCTGGCCGAATTGAGCGTGCTGCAGCACCAGATTTTAACGGCACAAAGCACCGGCGCGCTGTTGGATCGCGCGCAGCAAGAGACGCTGGACGAGATCGACCGCGCCAACCTGCGCGAAATGCTCCGCCAGTATGAAGACGCGGTGCTGCTGCCGGCGTCGCTGGTCGAAGCCAAATCGCTGGCCGGCGCCCGCTGTGAACACGCCTGGCGCGCCCAGCGCCCGGCCAACGACTGGGATGGCTTCGCGGAGAATCTGCGCGACGTGGTCAAACTCAGCCGGGAAGAGGCGCAGATCCGCGCGCAGGCGGCCGGCACCAGCCGTTACGATGCCCTGCTCAACCTGTATGAGCCGGGCATGCGCAGCAGCGATCTCGATCGCATCTTCGGCGATTTGAAAACCTGGCTGCCGGATTTGCTGCAGCGCGTGGTGGCCAAACAGGCCAATGAACCCTGCCTGGCGCCTCAGGGCCCGTTCAATGTGGACACCCAGCGCCAGCTGAGCCTGAGCGTGATGAAGCTGCTCGGTTTCAACTTCGACAACGGCCGCGTCGACGTCAGCGCCCACCCGTTCTGCGGCGGCGTGCCGGAGGATGTGCGCATCACCACGCGTTACAACGAGAAAGAGTTCCTGACCGCGCTGCTCGGGATCGTACACGAGACTGGCCACGCCCGTTACGAACAGAACCTGCCGCGCGATCTGCTTGGCCAACCGGTCGCCCTGGCACGCTCCACCGCCATCCACGAATCGCAGAGCCTGCTGTTCGAAATGCAGCTGGCGCGCGGCAATGAATTCCTGAAAATCTTGCGTCCGCTGGTTACCGCGCAGTTTGGCGAACAGCCGGCGCTGGAAGAAGCCAACTTCATTCGCCTCAACCAGCGGGTGAAACCGGGCCTGATCCGCGTCGACGCCGACGAGGTGAGCTATCCTGCCCACGTCATCCTGCGCTACGAAATTGAAAAAGCGCTGATCGAAGGCGAGATCGAAGTGGAGGACATTCCGGCGCTGTGGAATGAAAAGATGCACGCTTACCTGGGCCTCGATACCATCGGCAACTACCGCAACGGTTGCATGCAGGATATCCACTGGACCGACGGCGCCTTCGGCTACTTCCCGACTTATACTCTCGGCGCGATGTACGCCGCGCAGCTGTTCCACAGCGTGCGTCAGGCCCTGCCTTCGCTGAACGAGGACATCGCCGCCGGCAATCTGCAGCCGTTGTTCCACTGGTTGCAGCATAACATCTGGCGCCACGGCAGCCGTTTCCCGACCGACACGCTGATCGCCAATGCAACCGGTGAAGCGCTCAATCCGCGCTACTTCCGCCAGCATTTGGAAAACCGCTACCTGTAATCTCTCCCCGTGCGCGGCCACGGCCGCGCCCTTTTTCCCCTGCTTGACCTAATAATGCTACATAGCGCGCTTTCCTTGCCGGCAACGCCTTGGCTACAGGGTGGCGGGTTGCTACTCACCAATAGTATGTTGTAACTAAAATCATAAACAGCAGCGCCCCTATCTGTCTCTCATCCCAGCGCATGACGGGCGATCATCGTCACCAATTGTGGTCTCAACGCGGCGGGCAGATCATGCCCCATGCCCGGCATAATCTGCAATCTGGCGTTGGCGACGGCTCGAGCGATCGCCACCCCGCCGGCCTTGCGCACCAGCCGATCGCGATCGCCGTGAATCACCAGCGTCGGCGCGGCGATGCGCCGACTGTAACGCCGCAGATCGCCGCTGCCGAGCAGCGCGGAAAGTTGCCGCTGCATGCCCTCCGGATCCACGCCCCGCTTCAGCAATCGCTTCACCAGGACATCCAGCTCCGCCTCCTCCGGCGGATAAGTCGCGGTGCCAAGCGCGCGCAGAAAGGCCTTCATCCCTTCCTGGCGCTGCTGCAGCGTCATATCGGCGGCAGGCCGGCGCACCAGCAACCACAGCAGCGAAGGCGCCGGCGGCGGTAACAGCGGTTGATTGGTGCTGGAAAACAAGATGCATAACGAGGCGACTCGCTGCGGGTATTCGGCGGCCAACACCTGGGCGATCATCCCCCCCATCGAGGCGCCAAGGACATGAGCCTGAGGAATGCGTAAATGATCGAGCAGATGCGCTGCGTCCGTCGCCATATCCGCCAGGGTATAAGGCACCGGCGTTTGCCAGCCGAGCTGAGCACGCAACATCAACAGCCACAGCGGCGTCTTGCGCTGCGCCCGCGTTTTACCGGAAAGGCCGACGTCGCGGTTGTCGTAGCGGATCACCCGAAATCCCTTGGCGACCAGAGCGCGGCAGAAATCGTCAGGCCACAGCAAAAGCTGCGCGCCGATGCCCATGATTAACAACAGCGGCGGATGCGCCTCATCGCCCCAGTCTTCATAGGCCAGCGGCACCTCACCCTGTTCCGTCACGCCACAACGAACCGTTATCTCGTTCATTTTAAATCCCTTTTATCGAGCCTGACGGTCATTATAGCAGCAATCCCTCCTGCCGCCGCCGCCCTGTACATTAGGTTACAAGCCGAAACCAATCACTCACGGAAAGCCAGACGCCGTTTGCCTACTATCATCTCAACGGCCCCGCAGTGGGGTTGATACCCAAAAGTCATGTTGAGGATTCTGCGATGAAAAAAGTATTAGCTCTGGTTGTTGCCGCTGCAATGGGTCTGTCTTCCGTGGCTTTCGCTGCCGAGGCTGCCACCACTACCGCACCTGCGGCTACCGCAACCACCGCCACCGCTGCGCCGGCTAAAGCTCAGGTGAAACACCACGGCAAGAAAGCCCCGGTACAGAAAGCTCAGGCGGCCAAAAAGCATCACAAGAAAGCCGGCAAAAAAGCCCCGGCGCAAAAAGCCCAGGCGGCTAAAAAGCACCACAAGAAAGCCAGCCACAAAAAAGCGTAATGTCGTGAGGTTCCCCTCACCGCTTCAGGCTTGACGTGCACGACACCCGGTTCACCGGGTGTTTTTTCATCCGGGGGGTTCTCATTGATGCTGCGCCGCTACCTGTTCGAGATCATTCTGACCGCCCTGATCCTCTGTGGACTGATCGCCGTCTTTTTTTATCTGTAGCCTGTCGCCTCGCCGGCGGGAAATTATTGAAAAATCAGTTATTGCCCATCCACATGGCTGCTAAATCAGTCTATAGTTAGCATTCAGTGTGTTTATGGATGATCCGTATTTGTCAGGCAAGAGATCTATGCGCATATCCGTTTTACTGTTGCTGTGCTCACTCCCGCTCATCGCCTCCCAGGCGGCACGCGCCGACGGCCCGTCCAAGGCCGAGCAAACGCGTCTGTTTTTCGGCAAAGATGAACGAATCAAGGTCACGGATACCGCCGCCCAGCCGTGGCAAGCCATCGGCCAGGTCGAAACCGCCAGCGGCAATCTGTGTACCGCCACGCTGATCTCCCCACACCTGGCGCTGACCGCCGGCCATTGCGTGCTGGCGCCGCCGGGACAATTGGATAAAGCCGTCGCCCTGCGCTTCGTGGCGGGCGATAAATCATGGCAGTATCAAACCGACAATATTGAAACCCTGGTCGACAGCAAACTGGGCAAAAAGCTGAAAGCGGACGGCGACGGCTGGATCGTGCCGCCCGCCGCCGCCGCTTATGACTTTGCGCTGATCCGGCTGAAAGACAAAACGCCGCTGCCGATCGCCCCGCTGCCGCTGTGGCAAGGCGACAGCAAGGCGTTGACTCAGGCCCTGAAACAGGCCAAACGGCTGATCACCCAGGCGGGCTACCCGGAGGACCATCTTGATGACCTCTACAGCCACCAAAACTGCAAGGTGACCGGCTGGGCCCAGCAAGGGGTGCTGTCGCACCAGTGTGATACCCTGCCCGGCGACAGCGGCTCACCGCTGCTGCTGAAAACCGCCGACGGCTGGCAGCTGATCGCCATCCAGAGTTCGGCGCCGGCGGCGAAAGATCGTTACCGCGCCGATAACCGCGCTCTGGCGGTGCCCGGCATCCGCGAGGCGCTGGACGCCCTGGCGGCAGGCAAGTAGCTCTCGCAACGGCGCATCAAGCGCCGTTGCTGTTTCTCTGTTCCCTGAATTTCAACTTGCGCTGCGCCGGCCGTTTGCCGGCCGGCGCGCCTGAGCTTAGCCCGAAAGCTGTTCGATGGTTTGCAGAATGCGCTTGTCGGAGATCGGGTAAGGTGTGCCCAATTGCTGCGCGAACAGGCTGACGCGCAGTTCTTCAATCATCCAGCGCACCGCTTTCACCTCTTCCTCCTGCTGTCGCTTCGGCGGCAGCTTGTTCAGCCACTGCTGCCACGCCTGCTGCACCTGCTCCACCCGCAGCATCTGCGCGCGATCGCGGTGCGGATCGATAGCCAGTTTCTCCAATCGGCGTTCGATCGCC
The DNA here is from genome assembly GCF_017309605.1 of Serratia ureilytica. NCBI lineage: Bacteria > Pseudomonadati > Pseudomonadota > Gammaproteobacteria > Enterobacterales > Yersiniaceae > Serratia > Serratia ureilytica. The sequence continues at coordinate 2,372,364 of NZ_CP071320.1, read as the reverse complement.
TGCAGGTAGCGCAGCGTGTCCGGCAGCCGTTTCCATCCGTTGCCGGTGACGAAGCCGCGGTAGACCAGCCCGCCGAGCTGGGTCTTGATGTCCGACAGCGCCAGCGCCAACGACATGTCCACCCGGCCTTTCAGCCGTTTGTTGATGTTGAAGACCGCCGTCAGGATCTGTTCAACCTGCTTGGCCACCTCAACGACCGTGTCGTTCAGCTCGGCGCGGATCTGCTCCTGCAACCGTGCAAAATCTTCCTCCTGCCAAACCAGGCCGCCGTGTTCGGCGATCAGTTTGTCAATGCCGCACGAAATGCAGTCGTCGATCAGCTCCAGCACCTTGCCGTACGGGTTGAAATAAAGCCCCAGCTTGGCCTTGTTCGGCAGCTTTTCATGCAGATATTTGATCGGCGAAGGAATATTCAACAACAGCAGGCGGCGCGTGCCCTGCCACATCGCCTGTTGCTGTTCGCTTTCGCTGTCGAACAGGCGGATCGCCACGCTGTCCTTTTCATCCACCAGCGCCGGATAGGCTTTCATCGAATAGCCGCCGCGCTTCTGCTCGTAGAACGCCGGCAATTGGCCAAAGCTCCAGACATGCAGGTTGCTCTGCTCCAGTCCGTCATCGGCCACCGCCGACAGCGTCTCCTGCACCTTCTCTTTCAACTGCAGGCGCAGGGCGGCCAGATCTTTGCCTTCGCGCAGCGTCTGATTTTTCTCGCCCACCACGCGGAAAGTCATTTTCAGGTGATCGGGCACCTGATCCCACTGCCAGTCATCACGTGACACGGTCACGCCAGTCATGCGCCGCAGCTCGCGCTCCAGCGCGTCCAGCAGCGGCAATTCCAGCGCCGTTACGCGGCCAAGGAACGCTTCGGCGTAGTTCGGCGCCGGCACGAAGTTGCGACGCACCGGTTTCGGCAACGATTTGATCAGCGCGATCACCAGCTCACGGCGGATGCCGGGGATCTGCCATTCGAAGCCCTGCTCCTCCACCTGGTTGAGGATCGGCAGCGGGATGTGCACCGTCACGCCGTCGGCGTCGGTCCCTGGTTCGAACTGATAGCTCAGCCGCAGTTTGAGGTTGCCCTGATACCAGAAGTTCGGGTAATCCAGCGCGCTGATCTTGTTGGCGCCATCCTTGATCAGCATCTCTTTTTCGAAGTTCAGCAGGTCGGGCTGCTGTTTGGCGGCGGTCTTCCACCAGCTGTCGAAATGACGGCCGGACACCACGTCGTTGGGGAGACGGCGATCGTAGAAGCCGAACAGCGTTTCGTCGTCCACCAGAATGTCGCGGCGACGCGATTTATGCTCCAGCTCTTCCACTTCGGCGCGCAGCTTTTGGTTTTCGCGGAAGAAAGCATGGCGCGTCTGCCAGTCGCCCTCCACCAGCGCATGGCGGATAAACAGCTCGCGGCACAGCAGCGGATCGATGGCGCCGTAATTGACCTGGCGCGCCGCGACGATCGGCAGACCGAACAACGTGACCTTTTCGCTGGCCATCACCGCCCCCTGCGACTTCGACCAGTGCGGTTCGCTGTAGCTGTGTTTCACCAGGTGCTGAGCCAGCGGCTCGATCCATTCCGGTTCGATGCGCGCGGCGATGCGCCCCCACAGGCGGCTGGTTTCCACCAGTTCGGCCACCATGGTCCACTTCGGCGGCTTCTTGAACAGGCCGGAGCCGGGGAAGATCGAGAAGCGGGCGTTGCGCGCGCCGGTGTATTCCTGCTTGTCCGCATCCTTCTGGCCGATGTGCGACAACAGGCCGGTCAGCAGCGCGGTGTGGACGCTGCGGTAGTCGGAAGGCGTGCTGTTGATCGGCAGCCCCAGCTCTTTCACCACCTGGCGCAGCTGGGTATAGATATCCTGCCACTCGCGCACCCGCAGGTAGTTGAGAAAATCGTTGCGGCACAGCCGGCGGAACTGGCTGGAGGAGTTCGCCTTTTGCTGCTCCTGCAGATAATCCCACAGGTTGACGAACGCCAGGAAGTCCGAGTCTTTGTCGGCGAAGCGGCGGTGTTTTTCATCCGAGGCCTGCTGCTTGTCCATCGGGCGCTCACGCGGATCCTGAATCGACAGCGCGGCGGTGATGATCATCACCTCACGCACGCTGCCGCTCTTCTGCGCTTCCAGCACCATGCGCGCCAGACGCGGGTCGATCGGCAACTGCGCCAGCTGCCGGCCCTGCGGCGTCAGCTGATAGTGGCCGTTATCGGCGGTGGTGATCGCCCCCAGCTCTTCCAGCAGGCGCACGCCATCTTGAATGTTGCGTTTGTCCGGCGCCTCGACGAACGGAAACGCGGCGATGTCGCCCAGCCCCAGCGAGGTCATCTGCAGAATGACCGACGCCAGGTTGGTGCGCAGAATTTCCGGATCGGTAAACGCCGGCCGCGAGAGGAAATCCTGTTCGGAGTACAGACGGATGCACACCCCCTCCGACACGCGGCCGCAGCGCCCTTTACGCTGATTGGCGGAGGCCTGTGACACCGGCTCGATCGGCAGGCGCTGCACCTTGGTGCGGAAGCTGTAGCGGCTGATGCGCGCGGTGCCCGGATCGATGACGTATTTGATGCCCGGCACCGTCAGCGAGGTTTCCGCCACGTTGGTGGCCAGCACGATGCGGCGGCCGTGGTGCGACTGGAACACCCGATTCTGCTCGCTGTTCGACAGGCGCGCATACAGCGGCAGCACCTCGGTGTGCGGCAAATTGAGGCGGTTCAAAGCGTCGGCGGTATCGCGGATCTCACGCTCGCCGCTCATGAAGATCAGAATGTCGCCCGGCCCTTCGCGCCCAAGCTCATCTACCGCATCGAAAATCGCCTGCAGCTGGTCGCGATCGGTATCGTCGCCGTCGTCGACCACCGGGCGGTAGCGCACCTCCACCGGGTAGGTGCGGCCGGAAACCTCGATGATCGGCGCATTGTTGAAGTGGCGCGAGAAACGCTGCGGATCGATGGTCGCCGAGGTGATGATCACCTTGAGATCCGGGCGCTTCGGCAGCAGTTCGCGCAGGTAACCGAGAATAAAGTCGATATTCAGGCTGCGCTCGTGCGCTTCATCGATGATCAGCGTGTCGTACTGCATCAGCAGGCGATCCTGCTGAATCTCCGCCAGCAAAATGCCGTCGGTCATCAGCTTGACCAGGGTGTTTTCCCCTACCTGATCGTTGAAGCGCACCTTGTAGCCCACGCTGCCGCCGAGCGGGGTTTCCAGCTCGTCGGCGATGCGGTTGGCGACGGTGCGCGCCGCCAGGCGGCGCGGCTGGGTATGGCCGATCAGCCCTTTCACCCCACGCCCCAGCTCCAGACAGATCTTCGGCAACTGGGTGGTTTTCCCCGAGCCGGTCTCCCCGGCGACGATCACCACCTGGTGGTCGCGGACAGCGTTTAAGATGTCCTGCTTTTTCTGGCTGACCGGCAGGCTTTCCGGATAGGTAATGCGCGGGCAAGACGCGGCGCGCGCCTGCACTTTTTGCCGCGCCGTCGCGATGTCGCTTTCCACTTCGGCGGCGACCGCCAGCTGGGCATCGGGATTTTTGATTTTTCGTGCGCCCTGCAGGCGACGACGCAGGCGTTGTTGATCGCGGAGCATCAGCTCGCCCAGTTGGGCCGGCAGTGCCTCGAGCGGAGATTTCACGTTCGGTGTTCCTTGTTTCATCGTGGCCAAGACCAGGCTTAGCAACGGTTTAATGTTTTTTTAGCGATTTTTTTGCTTTAGCCGCACAGCCTATCACAAACGGCTTTTTCCCCCTACTTTCGCGAGTAACGCCTCGGCAGGTTATTCAATAAAATCGAACGAAGATCTCGAAATATTGCGCTATCACTGTTGGGGGAATGTGAATAGCATGTAGTTCATGCAAGGGACGCTGAGTCCTGATGTCACTGTCACAACGTAAGGAATTATCGATGAGCAACGTATTGGTTCTGAAATCAAGCATCCTGGCGACCTACTCTCAGTCTAACCAACTGGCCGATTTCTTCGTAGAGCAATGGAGCAACGCCCACAGCGGCGACACCATCACCGTGCGCGATCTGGCCGCACAGCCAATCCCGGTGCTGGACGGCGAGCTGGTTGGCGCGCTGCGTCCTTCCGATGCTCCGTTGACTCCGCGTCAACAAGAAGCGCTGGCCCTGTCGGACGAACTGATCGCCGAGCTGCAGGCCAATGACGTCATCGTGATCGCCGCACCGATGTACAACTTCAACATCCCGACCCAGCTGAAAAACTATTTCGATCTGGTCGCCCGCGCCGGCGTGACTTTCCGTTACACCGAAAACGGTCCGGAAGGCCTGGTGAAAAACAAACGCGCCGTGATCCTGACCAGCCGCGGCGGCATTCATAAAGGCACCCCAACCGACCTGGTGGAACCTTACCTGCGTCTGTTCCTGGGCTTCATCGGCATCACCGACGTGGAGTTCGTCTTCGCGGAAGGCATCGCCTACGGTCCGGAAGTGGCAACCAAAGCACAGGAAGACGCCAAAGCGGCCCTGTCTCAGGTGGTTGCCGCGTAAGAGCCTGCGCAGGGGCGCCATGCCCCTGCCGGACAAGAGGCAAGCCTTGTCAAACCTGCACTACCCTCATAATAATCATCTATCCGTATCATTCAGCGCGCCAGACGGCGCGCTTTTTTTTACTTCTTCAGCCACTGGCCGTTGATGCCGCGCACATACTCGCCGCTCTGCGCCCGCGTCACCAGCTTCTGGCCGGCCATGCGCGCCACTTCATCGACGGCGATATGGTTGCCGTCCGCCACTTCCTGATACTTCTCGGCGCGGCCGGCGTTGATGCGCTTCACCAGCGCCAAAGTTTCGGCGTCCTGCTGCACCGGCGCGATGTAGCCGCTCAGGGTTTCCCCCACCCGCCCTTGCTGCTTCGCCTCATCCAGCGTCAGCGCCATCGCCAGGCCGCTGAACAGCCAGGCGGCGCCGGCCAGCCACAAATAACGTTTTTTCATGTCGGCTCCTAGAACAGACCGCTTTGGGTTTTCAGCAGGTTTTCGACGTCCTTATCCACCTTGATATGAATTTCATGTTCGATCTTGACGTTCATATTGATGGTGATCGGATCCTTAGGCGTCGCCACCTCGATGCGCGGCACGCAGCCGCTCAGCAGCGAAACGCACAGCACCGCTGCCAGCGTCGACACACTCATGATTTTCATTGTTGCTCCCCAGGTTGTGAGAGGGCCTGCTCCAGCCACTCCTGTAAATTGTCGCCGAAGCGCAAACTGCGCCACAGCTGAAACACGTTTTCCTGATGACGATAGTTCAGGATCACCTCGCGCTTGGCGCTTTTCTGCGGGTTGATGCCGTCGATGCGTGCGCTCAGCGTCAGCTCGCCCAGGTTGTCGAGATCGACCCGGGCATGCGAACGGTTGATTTCCATGTAGCGCAGCCAGTCGATCGCCGCGCCGGTCGCCAGGTTGTTGCTGCCGATGGCGTCGGCCATGTCTTTGTCCAGGCGCAGCGTCAACGTGCCGGCGTTGGCGATCCAGCCGTTTTGCACCAGCCACTTCGGATGGTTCAGGAACAGCGGCAACTCGCCGTCGACGCGGCCGGACATGGCGAACTGCTTCGGTTTCAGGGCGGTAAACAGCGCGCTGAGATCGACCTTGTCCAGCTTCAGCACTGCGGCGTCATGCTGCGGCAACCGCAGCGCCGACAGGCTGATATGCCCGTTGAGCATGTCCACGCCGACGTTGCTCAACGTCAGTGGCTGCCCTTCGCTATAAGGATAGGTGCCCTGCAAATCGGCGGAAATGTTCTGCATCTCGAACAGGTTGGTGAAAGACTTGATGCGCAGCGATACCGGCTGTTTAGCCCCCAGTTGCCAATGATGCTGCTTGAACCGGTACGACAGGATGAAATCCAGGCCGCTCATTTCGCCGTCCTTCAGCCACATGCCGCCGTTTTTCACCACCCAATGACCGCCGGCCTCGAATCCTTGTTCACGGGCGGCGGAAAACGCCGATTGCGCGTAGAACTCACCGTCGCGCAGCGTGAGATTCAGATCCGGCGCCAGCAGCGGTTGGAAGACCTTCAGCGACTGTTTCGGCCACCAGCCTTCGCCGCGCAGACGTTCGCCGTCCCAACGGCCGCGCAGCGCGATCGGCCCGATCTGTTGCGCCTGCAGCTTGCCCTGCATCTGGAAACTGTCCGGCGAACGGCCGTTCACCTGCAGCGCCAGCACCGGCGCCGGCAGATAGCCGCCATCGCTGAAGCTGACCTTATCCGCCGCCAGCTGCAGCTCACCGTTGAACTGCGGGCTTTGTTCATCACGCCGCCAGCGCAGCGGCTGGTTGAGGCTCAAGCGCGGCGCGGCGACCGTCACCAGGCCGTACTTCAACTTATCGAAGCCGGTGGAGAGTTTATCGAGCACCAACTCGCTGTCGCGCCAGCTGCCGCTGCCGGCCACGTCCCAGGCGGCCTGCAGCGGCGGCAAGCGGCCATTGCCCCAGTAGCGCCATTGCCAGTGGCCCTTGTCCGGCCAGAAATCCTGCGCCTGGCCGTCCAGATGCAGCTTGAAGCGGCCCCAGTAACTGTCGCTGGCGCTCAAGATCGCCTGCAGGCGGCCGGTAATACCGGCAGCGGTCACCTTCACGCCCGCCAGCGGCAAACGCGCCTCTTCCAGCGTCATTTCCGGCGTCACCTTGCCCCACAGGCGCAGCAACGAACCCGGCTGCAGAACCAGCGTCGGGTTGAGAATGCTGCCGCCGAGCACGCCCGGGATCGACGCGGTAGCGGAGAAGTCGGCCAGATTGGCCTGGCCGGTCAGTTGGAACCGCAGATCGCTGTCGGTCAGCCCCACCTTGCCCGGCCCAAGCGTCAGCACCGCATTGCCCTTGCCGTTGTGGCCGGCCGTGATCACGTTCAGCCGCGCGCTGATCTCCGTTTCATCCAGTCCCTTGCTCCAGTCGTGCAGCGCGATGCTGAGGCCGCCGTTCAACGGCTGTCCGCTGTAGGGCCAACGCCACTCGCCCTGCTTGATGCTGACCCGCTGCGGGGTCACTTCCCACGGCAGCACCGCCAGCGGCCGATCGTCGCCTTTCTCGCTCACCGTCAACACGCCCTGCTGCTGTTGCCAGCGCATATCCAGCAAAACCGGTTTTTCCAGATAGGCCGTCTGCATTTCACCCTGCAGCGCGCCCTGCGTCGGCAGGCTGGCCAGATCCAGCGGAATGGTTATCTTGCCGGCGAGGCGCAGCGGTTGCGCGCTGTTGGGCGGAATGACGGTCAGGCTGTGCAACGTCAGCTGTTGTTTTTCATCCAGCTGCGCCTCGGCGCTGAGATTCGGCCCCCGATAATGCAGACGTTGCCCGTCAGAGCCGGAGGAAAGCTGCAGCTTCCCGGCATAACGCTGCCAGGGAATGAGCGTGAGGTCATGAATGGTGAGATCCAGCGGCGGCAGCTGCCGCTGCAGTTGATCGAGCGCAAGCGGCGCGCTGTTGGCGTCGCCGCCCGGCAGTTTTGACAAACAGGCGCTATCGACGCTGACCTTATCGCTCGACAGCTGCCAGCGGCCTTGCCGATAAGCCAGCCGCGTCGGCCCGACGCTGGCCAGCAGACAATCTTGCGCGGTGAAACGCGCCCCCGCCAACGTCAGGCCGCCCTGGCGCCAATGCAATTTGCCCTGCAACTCCAGTCGGCTTCCCGCCGGCAACCAATGCGATAACACCCCCGGCAGCCAGCGCGGCAAGGTTTGCCACAACGCCAGCACCAGGATTGCGCAGCCCGCCACCGTCCCTATGAATACTTTCAATCGCCTGGTCATTAAATGATTGCTTCGTTCCTGTGTTAGGCATTGGTTAAGTCTATGCCTGAATTGACAATAATGATGGCACGAATTTGACATAGGGTGAAGCTGAGCGCGGTCGCAGAGGCGATTTGCACCCTTTTGGCGCAAGCGCGCGCGGAGTTGTAGATTTTCGTTACATATACATCACATAAATAGGACAGTTTTCAGACTTTTGTTATTGTTGTTACCGTTGATGATTAATAGTCTTGCAAGCATTCTAATAAAAGTTTAGCTGCTAGCTAACTGTGTACTAGAGAAGCCATTCCCCACACCCCCGTGGGGATTTTTTTGTCGCCCGCCTCACCGTCGCCTTCCCTTCACCGTCGCCAGCCCACAGCAGCCTTGCAGCGTGGCTAACCAATTGTCGAATTTACTAAAATCTGTTAAATTGATCACAAAATCACGGTGGAGAAACCACGATGAAATTGGCGATATACAGCACCAAACAGTATGACCGTAAATATCTCGAACTGGTGAATCAGCAGTTTGGCTATGAGCTGGAATTCTTCGACTTTTTACTCAGTAAAAAAACCGCCAAAACGGCCGCCGGTTGCAAGGCGGTGTGTATCTTCGTCAACGACGACGGTAGCCGTGAAGTGCTCGAAGAACTGGCGGCGCTGGGCGTCGAAATTCTCGCCCTGCGCTGCGCCGGTTTTAATAACGTCGATCTGGACGCCGCCAAAGCGCTGGGCATCAAGGTAGTGCGCGTGCCGGCCTACTCGCCGGAAGCCGTGGCGGAACACGCGGTAGGCATGATGATGTGCCTGAACCGCCGTATTCACCGCGCATATCAACGCACCCGCGACGCCAATTTCTCTCTCGAAGGGCTGATCGGCTTTAACATGCACAATCGCACCGCCGGCGTGATCGGCACCGGTAAAATCGGCGTGGCGACGATGCGCATTCTCAAAGGCTTCGGCATGAAGCTGCTGGCTTACGATCCGTTCCCCAGCGAACAGGCGCTGGAACTGGGCGCAGAGTATGTCGACCTGAAAACGCTGTACGCGCAATCCGACGTAATCACCCTGCACTGCCCGCTGACGCCGGAAAACCACCATCTGCTGAATGCCGACGCCTTCGCGATGATGAAAAACGGCGTAATGGTGATCAACACCAGCCGCGGCGCGCTGATCGACTCTACCGCCGCCATCGACGCGTTGAAGCAGCAAAAAATCGGCGCGCTCGGGATGGACGTCTACGAGAACGAACGCGATCTGTTCTTTGAAGACAAGTCTAACGACGTGATTCAGGATGACGTGTTCCGCCGCCTGTCGGCCTGCCACAACGTGCTGTTCACCGGCCATCAGGCTTTCCTGACCGAAGAGGCGCTGACCAGCATTTCGCAAACCACGCTGCAGAACATCAGCCAATTGGATCGCGGCGAAGCCTGCCCGAACCAGTTGAACGCGTGAACGGCATTTCGGGGCGCCCCCTGCGGCGCCCTGTTTATTTGAGAGCGCGACGATGAGAACAACGATGGCCGCCCTTGCGGCGCTGGTCTTGGGGGGATGCAGCATGAAACCACCCGCGACCGTTACGCCCGGCGATCTGATGCATCATAATTTCGTGTTGCAGAGCGTCGATGGCGAAGCGGCAAAATCCCCAACGGGCGGCGTCCTGCTCAATCTGGAGTTCGGCGAGAACCTGCATGTGTCCGGCGCGATGTGCAACCGCTTTTTCGGCCAGGGGCAATTACGCGACGGCGTACTGACGGTAAAACCGTTGGCCTCGACGCGCAGGCTGTGCCCTGATGAGCAGCGCAATCGCTGGGATCGGGTGATCGGCACCGTGCTGGAAAACGGCGCCGAAGTGACGCTGAGCGCGCAGCAGCTGACGCTCAACGGCAGCGGCCACACGCTGGTTTATGCCCTGCGCGACTGGGTATATTGATTCTGGACGCCAGGCCTGGCGCCGTGGGCTTACCCGGCGCAGCTGCCCAGGCCCAGCGTGCGTTCCTCACACTGTTTGCCGTTCGGCATCTGGCACATGCGCAACGCTTCACCGTTCAAGTTGTGCGCGATGGTGGTGACGCCGCCGACCGCCGCGCAACCGGCGCTGGTCTGCAACGTATTGATTCTGGCACTGTTGCCCTGCTGTACTGGCTCTTCGTTGTTGCTGCTGCAGGCGGCTAAAAGCAGCACGGCGCTGGCAAGCAGCCATTTTGATGTCGTCATTATCCCACTCCTGAACCCGGAACTGCGCTGTGTAAAATCGCCATTGCCGATAACGCGCGTCACTTGGCGGACACGTTTCGCTATCTTTGATGCAAACTTGTTTAATCTAGCTCGATATATAAATAATGAAAATATATTCCGGCCATTATTTGTGGTTTTTTTGCGCCGGCCGGACATTTATTTTGTTTGCAGAATATTTCCGCCCCCATTGCGGGAGGTTAAACGTGACAGCGGCCCCCACCGCCCGCCCCGGCCGCAGAGAGAAAGTGATAACGTCACCGTTGCCGGCGACGGGGTTTCTTCGCATGATATCGGTATTAATTAACCCCGCGTGCTTTCGGCGTGACGGCGCATTTTTTGCTACCGGAGAGGATGATATTTGCGTCTATGCTGACGGCGCTAACTAATTAGCATTCCACTATTTTCAGTGAATGATGGCTGAATTCTTCAACCGGCGCGACTTGCTGTCACGCCGGCTTTTTTTACATCAAAATAACATTCAGTGCACAGAGGCTTTCGACAGTAAATTAATTACCAGCACGCCGGCAATAATTAATCCCATACCGACAATCGCCGGCCAATCCAATTTTTGCTGATAAACGAATACCGCCGCGACCGACACCAGCACGATCCCCATGCCCGACCAAATCGCATACACAATGCCCAGCGGCATGCTCTTGACCACCATCGACAGCCCCCAAAACGCTACGCCGTAGCCCAGCACCACCAGCAGCGACGGCCACAGACGGGTAAAGCCCTCGGAGGCTTTCAACATGGTGGTGGCGATCACTTCCGCGACTATCGCCATCGTCAAATACATAAATCCGCTCATGGTTTTCTTCTGTCAGTTTACCGATGCGCAATTATGACGCGCCGGAAATAAATTGTCTTTAAACGGCGAAAACAATTTATTGAAGGACCTCAACCGGCGATGCAAATAGCGATGCCGGATACGCTTGCCGATTTATCGCCCGCCACACAAACGCGATAAAGCCGCGTTCAAACCCTCTGTTAGACTTTTTTCCATTACTGCGAAAGTGCGCTTTCGCGGCTTTGTGAGCAATGAAAAGGTAATGTCGATGATAACTACAGATGGTAATAATGCAGTCGCTTCCGTGGCCTATCGCACCAACGAAGTGATTGCCATCTACCCTATCACGCCAAGTTCCACCATGGCGGAGCAGGCGGACGCCTGGTCCGGCGATGGCCGGCAAAACATCTGGGGTGATATCCCGCGAGTGGTGGAAATGCAGTCGGAGGGCGGCGCGATCGCCACCGTGCACGGCGCCTTGCAGACCGGCGCGCTGTCCACCTCGTTCACCTCATCGCAGGGTCTGCTGCTGATGATCCCGACGCTGTACAAACTGGCCGGCGAGCTGACGCCGTTTGTACTGCACGTCGCCGCGCGCACCGTGGCCACGCACGCGCTGTCAATCTTCGGCGATCACTCTGACGTGATGGCGGTGCGCCAGACCGGCTGCGCCATGCTGTGCGCCGGCAGCGTGCAGGAAGCGCAGGATTTCGCGCTGATCTCGCAGACCGCCAGCCTCAACGCGCGCCTGCCGTTCATCCACTTTTTCGACGGGTTCCGCACCTCGCACGAGATCAATAAAATCGTACCGCTCAGCGACGATACGTTGCGGCACATGCTGCCGCAGGCGGCGATCGACGCCCACCGCCGCCGGGCGCTGTCGCCGGATCATCCGGTGGTGCGCGGCACTTCCGCCAACCCTGACACCTATTTCCAGTCGCGCGAGGCCACCAACCCTTGGTATGACGCCGCCGACCAGCACGTGATCGACGCCATGGAGGCCTTCGCCGCCCTCACCGGCCGCCACTACCGGCCGTTCGACTATTATGGCCACCCGCAGGCCGAACGCGTGGTGGTGGTGATGGGCTCCGCCGCCGGCACCTGCGAAGAAGTGATCGACACCCTGCTGACCCGCGGCGAAAAAGTCGGCGTGCTGAAAGTGCGGCTGTTCCGGCCGTTCTCCGCCAAACACCTGCTCGGCGCGCTGCCGGACAGCGTGCGCAGCGTCGCGGTGCTCGATCGCACCAAAGAACCAGGCGCGCTGGCCGAGCCGCTGTATCTGGACGTTATGACCGCGCTGGCGGAAGCCTACAGCCGGGGCGAGCGCGCCACGCTGCCGCGAGTGATCGGCGGCCGTTACGGCCTGTCGTCGAAGGAGTTCGGCCCGGACTGCGCGCTGGCGGTGTTTCGCGAGCTGGCCCAGCCGCAGCCGCGCCCGCGCTTCACCGTCGGCATCTTCGATGACGTCACCGGCCTTTCGCTGCCGCTGAGCGACGAAATCCTGCCGCAGCGCGCCTCGCTGGAAGCGCTGTTCTACGGTTTGGGCAGCGACGGCTCGGTCTCGGCCACCAAGAACAACATCAAAATCATCGGCAACGCCACGCCGCTGTATGCGCAGGGCTATTTCGTCTACGACTCCAAAAAGGCCGGCGGCCTGACGGTCTCGCACCTGCGCGTCAGCGAGCAGCCGATCAATTCGGCCTATCTGGTCAGCCAGGCGGATTTCGTCGGCTGCCACCAGCTGCAGTTTATCGATAAGTACCAGATGGTTGAGCGCCTCAAACCCGGCGGCACCTTCCTGCTCAATACCCCTTACGGCGCCGACGAAGTCTGGTCGCGCCTGCCGCAGGAGGTACAGGCGCTGTTGCATCAACGCCAGGCGCGTTTCTACATCATCAACGCCGCCAAGCTGGCGCGTGAATGCCGGCTCGGCGCGCGCATCAACACCGTCATGCAGATGGCGTTTTTCCATCTGACGCAGATCCTGCCGAGCGACGTGGCGCTGCAACAGCTGCAGGACGCCATCGCCCGCAGCTACAGCAGCAAAGGCCAGGAGATCGTCGAGCGCAACTGGCAGGCGCTGGGCGCCACCCGCGGCGCGCTGATTGAAATCCCGCTGCAGCCGGTCGACGACAGCAGCCCGATGCGCCCGCCGGTGGTCTCGGACGCCGCGCCTGACTTCGTCAAAACCGTTACCGCCGCGATGCTGGCCGGACTGGGCGATGCGCTGCCGGTTTCCGCCTTCCCGCCGGACGGCACCTGGCCGGTGGGCACCACCCAGTGGGAAAAGCGCAACATCGCCGAAGCGATCCCGGTCTGGCAGCCCGACCTGTGCACCCAGTGCAACCATTGCGTCGCCGCCTGTCCGCACTCCGCCATTCGCGCCAAGGTCGTGCAGCCGGCGGAGATGGAACACGCCCCCGCCTCCCTGCAGTCGCTGGATGTCAAAGCGCGCGATATGCGCGGGCAAAAATACGTGCTGCAAGTGGCGCCGGAGGATTGCACCGGCTGTAACCTGTGCGTCGAGGTCTGCCCGGCGAAAGATCGCCAGAACCCGGAGATCAAGGCCATCAATATGGCTTCACGCCTCGATAATCTGACGGCGGAAAAAGACAACTACGATTTCTTCCTGCAGCTGCCGGAAATCGATACGGCGCAGCTGGAACGCATCGACATTCGCACCTCGCAGCTGATCACGCCGCTGTTCGAGTACTCCGGCGCCTGCTCCGGCTGCGGCGAAACGCCGTACATCAAGCTGTTGACCCAGCTCTATGGCGACCGATTGCTGATCGCCAACGCCACCGGCTGTTCGTCGATCTACGGCGGCAACCTGCCGACCACGCCGTACACCACCAACGCCGAAGGGCGCGGGCCGGCATGGGCCAACTCGCTGTTCGAAGACAACGCCGAATTCGGCCTGGGCTTCCGTTTGACGGTCGATCAACATCGCGCGCGGGTGCTGCGCCTGCTGAATTCGCTGGCGCCGCAGTTGCCGGAGCAGTTGGTCAATGCCCTGCAGATGGAAGACGTGGCGCCGGAGCCGCGCCGCAAGCAAATCGCCGAACTGCGCGCGCTGCTGGCGAGTATTGAAGGTGAAGATGCGCGCCAGCTGGCGACCGACGCCGACTATCTGGTGGATAAATCCATCTGGCTGATCGGCGGTGACGGCTGGGCCTACGACATCGGCTTCGGTGGTTTGGATCACGTCCTCAGCCTGACGGAGAACGTCAACGTGCTGGTGCTCGACACCCAGTGCTACTCCAACACCGGCGGCCAGCAGTCGAAGGCCACGCCGCTCGGCGCGGTGACCAAATTCGGCGAGCACGGCAAGCGCAAGGCGCGCAAGGATCTGGGCGTCAGCATGATGATGTACGGCCATGTTTACGTCGCGCAGATCTCGCTGGGGGCGCAGCTCAACCAGACGGTGAAAGCGATTCAGGAGGCCGAGGCCTATCCGGGACCGTCGCTGATCATCGCCTACAGCCCGTGCGAAGAGCACGGCTACGATCTGGCGCTCAGCCACGATCAGATGAAACAGCTGACCGCCACCGGCTTCTGGCCGCTGTACCGCTTCGATCCGCGCCGCAGCGCCGAAGGCAAGGCCGCATTGGCGCTGGATTCGCGGCCGCCGAACAGCAACCTGTCGGAAACGCTGCTGAAAGAACAGCGTTTCCGTCGCCTGAACGCGCAGCAGCCGGAGGTAGCCAGCGCGCTGTATCAGGCCGCCGAGAAAGAGCTGAAGGAGAAATACGATTTCCTCAGCCTGCTGGCCGGCAAGGCGGAAAAGTCCGCCGCTGAGTAACCTCCCTCAGGGCGCGAGCGATTCGCGCCCTGTTTTCTTTTACTTCACGTATCCTGCCGCCTTATGCCCCGTGCCCGCTGCCATCCTCCCCGAGAAACATTGCGCGTTTTGGAGGGGTAAATGACGGATGCGGGCGCGCCGGCGCGTTATGTCGTCGCCTATGATGCAGCAACTCTCCCTCAACAGTAAGGAACGCTGCGATGAACATCCGCATCATGGCCGCCATGGCCGTTTTATCCTGTACCTTCGCCGGTTCGGCGATGGCGGAAGGAACATTTATCCTGTCCAGCCCGCAAGTGAACGACGGACATTTCACCCAAAATCAATTGCTCAGCAACGATTATGGCTTTGGCTGCAGCGGCAATAATCGCTCACCGGCGTTACGCTGGCAGGGAGCGCCGGCGGGAACGCGCAGCTTCGCACTGCAGATCTATGACCGCGATGCCCCTACCGGCCTCGGCTGGGTACACTGGCAAGTGGTAAATATTCCGGCCGATATCGCCGCATTGCCCGCCGGGATCGGCGCGCACAATGAGGGTTTGCCAGGTAACGCCATTCAAACCCGCACTGACTTTGGCGTACCGGGATACGGCGGCCCTTGCCCTCCCGTCGGCAGCACGCACCGCTACGTCATTACGTTGACCGCGCTGAAAACAGACCGGCTGCCCGCCATTACCCCCGACGCGACGCCCGCTCTGGTGGGTTATATGACCCAGAGCAACGCACTGGCCAGCGCACAGCTTGAGGTTAGACAAAGTCGCTAGCGATGATCGCCAGCCTTTCACGAATTTGAGCTGGGTTGAAACCAAAACGGGTACGGAAGCGCGCGGTGAATTTGGACGGGCTTTCGTACCCCACGGCGAGCGCAACCTGATTTACCGCCATATCGGTCACCTGCAACAGCGTCAGGGCGTGGCACATACGGGCTTCGGTAAGCAATTGATGAAATGACATGCCCTCCGCCGCCAACCGACGACGGAAAGTCGACTCCGACATAGCGAAATGCTGCGCGATATCCGGCGCTAACCACTGGCGCGCCAAATCGTCGGATACCCGCTTTCTCACCTGACGACTCAGTTTTTCGGCCTTCACAGGCGCCCACCGAAGGCCCGACTCCTCAAGCCAGATCTGCACTTCTTCCATGCGCTTTACAGCAACCCGCTCCGGTATCGCCTCCGGATCCATGATAGCCGCGCGCGCGTGGTAGAACGCCTGACGAAAACCGCCACAAAGACTGTATAGGGCGTGAGGTTCGTCCGTCGTCAACGCGTCGGGGAAACTCAACCACTCGGCAGCATAAATACCCGTTTCGGATGACCGTATGTTCGTGACGTCCAACGTGCAGTCAGCCGCAATCAGGATGGCATCACCCGGTTGCAGAAGGATATCGCGATGTTGCCAACACACCCGTTTGCTCCCTTCCCGCACCAGAATCAGCGACGCAGATTCCAGCGCAATGCTGCGGGTAAGCAGCGTTTGGGTTTGCAGAACGCTGGCGGTGCAGCCAATATGCTCGCGGCAACGTATTTCTCTTGTCGTTTTGTCGATGTCCATGCGGAGTTACCAGGTGTTTAGAGTGGGCAATATCGGCCACGGTTCAAACAGACGTCTGCACCGCACGCAGAGTCTGAGCATGATCGTCCACCAACTTGAAATCAAGCCGTTTCGCGGCGCAGCGGCTAATGAAACGGGAAAAAGCCTTTCAGCCGCCGATAAAACCTGCTGGCATTCCTGCGCGCAATCCGTACCATACAGGCCTCGCGTCGGGCGCGTGGAAGCTGGATGATGAATAATGATCAAAATCGGCCGGTTGAATGGTAAACTCGCGGTCTACAACGCCATGCCCCTAGTGCCCCCCATTGAGAATGAGCACGATTTAAATGTCAGAAAAGCAATCCGTTAGCCAAAAAGAGCAGTACAACCTGAACAAATTGCAAAAGCGCCTGCGCCGCAACGTGGGCGAAGCGATCGCCGATTTCAATATGATTGAAGAAGGCGACCGCATCATGGTCTGTCTGTCCGGCGGCAAAGACAGCTACACCATGCTGGAGATCCTGCGCAATCTGCAGCAGAGCGCGCCGATCAATTTCTCGCTGGTGGCGGTGAATCTCGACCAAAAACAGCCCGGCTTCCCTGAGCATATTCTGCCTGCTTACCTGGAAGGCTTGGGGGTGGAGTACAAGATCGTCGAAGAAAACACCTACAGCATCGTTAAAGACAAGATCCCGGAAGGCAAAACCACCTGTTCACTGTGCTCGCGCCTGCGCCGCGGCATTCTGTATCGCACCGCCACCGAACTGGGCGCCACCAAGATCGCGCTGGGCCACCACCGCGACGATATTCTGCAGACGCTGTTCCTCAACATGTTCTACGGCGGCAAGATGAAAGGCATGCCGCCCAAACTGATGAGCGACGACGGCAAGCACGTGGTCATTCGCCCGCTGGCCTATTGCCGCGAGAAAGACATCGAGCGTTTCTCGATCGCCAAAGCGTTCCCGATCATTCCATGCAATCTGTGCGGCTCTCAGCCTAATTTGCAGCGCCAGGTGATCGGCGACATGCTGCGCGACTGGGACAAACGTTACCCAGGCCGGCTGGAAACCATGTTCAGCGCCATGCAAAACGTGGTGCCTTCGCACCTGAGCGATATCAATCTATTCGATTTCAAAGGCATTCACCACGGCAGCGCGGTGGTGGACGGCGGCGATTTGGCCTTCGATCGCGAAGACATTCCGATGCAGCCGGTCGGCTGGCAGCCGGAAGATTCGGACGACGCGGCGCCTGCGCCGGCGCGTTTGGACGTGCTGGAAATCAAATAAGTCCCCTCGCCGCCCGCCACCCTGCGAGCGGCGACATTCTCCTCACTCGACGATCTCGATCCTGTTCACAGTTTGCGCAAAATTTGCTGGGCGATGCCGTTTTTACCCTATACTGTTCATTTATACAGTCATATGGAGATCGCGCAATGAATATCACCCCCTGCCTGTCCCACGTCTCGCTGGGCTCGAACGATTTCGTCGCCGCCGCGGCCTTTTACGATCGCACGCTGGCCGCCTTGGGTTGCCGACGGGTGCTGGAGCATCCCGGCGCGATCGGTTATGGCCGCGACTACCCGGAGTTCTGGCTGCAGGTGCCGATCGACGGCCAGCCCGCTTCACCCGGCAACGGCACGCACGTCGGTTTTTTCGCGACCAGCAAGCAGCAGGTGGATGAATTCCATCGCCAGGCGCTGTTGGCCGGCGCCGTCGATGAAGGCGCGCCCGGTTCGCGGCCGCACTACGGTGAGGCTTACTACGGCTGCTTTGTCCGCGATTTGGATGGGCACAAGATTGAAGCCAGCTTCTGGGATGAAAGCGCGGCCTGAGGAAGAGAGAAATCGAATAAAAAAATGCCGGTGATTAAACCGGCATTGTACGAATCAAATGTGCTATGCAGTAATTCAAAAATAAGAAAGTAAGACAATTATGGAGCGCAACGCCCATCGCTTGACGTTGCATTCACCTGCGAGAGAGATCATGCCCCATTTCCCCCGGCTAAATGTTGATTTTGCTCAATGTTAACCGGGTTTTCGTCATTTTCGCCTACAGCCAGCGGCTGCGCTTCAGCCACCAGGCGACGCCAAGCACCAACCCGACCAGCATCAGGCAAAATGCCGCGAAACCGAAGGGGTTGCCGCCGCCCGGTATGCCGCCAAGGTTGACGCCAAACAGCCCGGTCAGGAAGGTGGTCGGCAGAAATACCATCGCCAACAGCGACATGGTGTAAGTGCGGCGGTTCATCGCGTCGGCCATCACCGTGGTAATTTCGTCGGACAAGATGGCGGTGCGCGCGATGCTGCCGTCCAGATCGTCCAACCCGCGCCCCAGGCGATCCGCGATGTCCTGCATGCGGCGGCGATCGTCGTCGCTCATCCACGGCAGGCGGTCGCTGGCCAGCCGTGCGAAAACGTCACGCTGCGGCGCCATGTAACGGCGCAGCACGATAAGCTGTTTACGGATCAACGCCAGCTGGCCACGCTCCGGCACCTGCTGTTCCAGCAAGGCGTCCTCCAGATCGATAATCTTGTCGTGCAGATCCTCAATGAATTCGCTGGTGTGATCGGTCAACGCATCGGAAATCTCCACCAGCCAGTTGCCGCTGTTGGTCGGCCCGGCGCCGCTTTGCAAATCGTTCACCACCTGATCGATGGAATACACCTTGCGGTGCCGCGTGGAGATAATCAGTTTATCGGTGATGTACACGCGAATGGTGACCAACTGGTCCGGCCGTGAGTTGGCGTTAAAGTTGATGCTGCGCAGCGTGATCATGGTGCCTTCGCCCTGGCGGCTGACGCGCGGCCGTGAGCTTTCGCCGGAGAGCGCTTCGCGCACCGAGTCCGGCAGCAGCGGCGTGGTGCTCAGCCATTCGGCGCTGGCCGGGTGCGCGTAATCAAGATGCAGCCAGCAAGGCGCGTCGCAGGTGATCTTGTCATCCCGCTCGATCGGCGTGATGCCGCCCTTGCCATCCAGCTGGTAGGCGTAGACCGCGTCGGCGACCTGCAGCTCGCTCCCCTCAATCACATCCATTCATTTATCCCCTCAGTCTTGCTTATGTTGCTGAGTCTAGCGTTAACGCCTTGGAGATCAAAGACCAAGCTGTAACGCCAGTTTTCATGTTGTCCCATAAGCGTGGTCTATACTTCTGCTGCCAGGAACGCAAGACAGCCCGAGAGGAAACTCGCATGTTACAAATCAGCACCGCAGATATCTTGAAAATCGTCCTACCGACCGTCATTACGCTGTTTATCGCCGTGGTCAAAACGCCTTTTCGCATTCGGCGGGAAAACCACGATAAGCTGTTAAACCTGCTCGAATCCGTCGAGAAGCCCCAAAGCGCCCCCATACGTCTGTTGCGGTTTCGCGACTATATCGGCAACCGCAGCGCCGGCCTTGTTGCGCTGCAGCTGCTGCTGGCATTGCCGGATAGCGTAGCGGCGCTGGAACGCTATCGTTTCACCGGTGGCCGTCAGCAAATCTTGCGCGCCACGCCCGCAGGCTTCGTTTTGCGGCCAAGCGCCAATAACGCGTTCAAGCGTTTCTTGCTTTCCTGTCGCTATTTCTTGCTGTATTTGGTGTTCGTTACGTTGCTGGTGCTGTTCCCTACGTTGACTCAATGGGGGCTGCAGCAGTTAGGGGTATTGATTACGCCCTATTCACTCCGCTATCTGCCTAATGCGCGCATCACCGACGGCTGGCAGCTGCTGTTCCCCGGTTTATTATTTATTATCATTATGTTCAGCCTGGCATACCTGACCTTCAGGCAGCTGGCACGCGCGGGTAACCTCAGTTCGGAACGCGCCTTTTATCGCTACTATCAACGAGCGCGTGAGGAACAACGATGCCGGGAAGTCCTGAGACAACTGCGCGCTGCGCTGCGCCGAACCTGACGAGAATGCGCCGCCTGCGCTGCATCGCAATGGCCGCCCTGCTGCTGTTCGGCCAATCGGCTCGTGCAGAGCCGGTGTTAGAACGCCTCGCCACACCCTATCACGCGCCGACGGCGGCGGGTTCACTGCCTTATTTTGTCGCGCACGCTCACTCCCCCCAGCCGCGCACCGCGCTGGTGGTGATGCACGGCCACCCGCGCGATGTCGCCAAGACATTGCAAGCGGCGATCGACGCCGCGCAGGGAGCGGGAGACAACAGCTTGCTGGTCGCCCCGCTGTTCCAGGTACCGGAGACGCTTGCCGCCCGCTGCCGTTCCGCCGGGCTGCCGGCGCCGCAAGAGGGGGACGCCCTGTGGCGCTGCGGCTCCTGGATCGAAGGCGGTTTGGATAATGGCGGGAAAACCGGCTCGTTCAACGCCATGGATAACCTGCTGGCCGATCTGAAACGGCGCTGGCCGTCGTTGCAGTCGATCACCGTCGCCGGTTTCTCCGCCGGCGCCCAATTCGTGCAGCATTATGTCGGCTTCGCCAACCCGCCGGACGGAGTGCGTCTGCGCTATGTCGTCGCCGATCCGGGCAGCTGGCTCTATTTTGACAACCTGCGTCCCCAGCCCCTTCACCCGGAGCTCTGTGGCAGTGAAAAAACCTGTCGCTTCCGCTGGCAAACGCTGGACGCCGGCCAGTGCCCACAGGCTAACCAGTGGAAATATGGTCCGGAAGCGCTTCCCGTTCACCTGCAGCGCACCGCCGACGCAGCCCGCCGGCGCTATGCGGCGGCGGATATCACCTACCTGGCCGCAGACGGTGATACCGGCACCGCGCCGGGGGCCTACTATCGGATACTCGACAAATCCTGCGCCGCCCAGCTGCAGGGTCCCTACCGGTTGCAGCGCGCCCTGGCCTATGCCGACTATGACCGGCGCTATCTGGCGCCGGAGAAGCCGCATCGGTTAACCCTCGTTCCCGGCTGCGGACACAACGTCGCCTGCGTCTTTCCCGCGCCGGCGGCCAGGCAAGCGCTGTTCTCCATTAATGCAGACTAATAATAACGGCATTGAAATAAACCATTGCCGATAAATCAGACAATATCGCCGATAAAGCGCTGGTAATGCCGTTATTATTATGACTTAACATATTGCTATCAATTTTAATTCAAAATGATAATAATAAATCAACACAAAGCTGTTTCAGCGCAAATTTTAGGGGCATATACTTTTCTCACTACGAGGAGGTAGTTATGTTACGCGACCATTTAAAAATAAACGCCAGCGATACGCTGGAAAAAATCAGCAATATCCATTTGCAAAACCAGGGCCAGGAAGAGATCAGTGAGTTTGTGGTGAAAAACGCCGCCGGCCTGCAAATTGGCAAGGTCTCCGTCCACGATCGTTTCAGTACCCGTCGTTCTTATCCCACCAGCTACCGCATTACTCAGACCGATATGAGTGGCCGCGTAGTGGTGGACGCCATGCGGGACTGTCTGTAAGCGTAACCGCTCTCTGAAATAGACAATATTAATGTGATGATGGCAACCCTGTTTATTATTAAACGGGGTTTATCGCGTGGAAAAATTAATTAGCCTCGTGGTTTCGCCGTCGAGAAAATAACGCCCCCGCATTGCGCGGGGGCGATAAATAAGCCCACTCAGTGTTTGATGATATACATCGTTTGGCTATAGGCCACGTCTTCCGGATTGGTGATCGGGTAGCCTTTTACCCACGGTTTGATCAGGCGGCCGTTGGTGTATTGGTATATCGGCGCGATTGGCGCCTGATCGGCAATGATCTGTTCCATCTTGTTGTAATCGGCGGTCACCGCCGCCGGGTTGGTTTCCCGCCCCGCCTGCGCCAGCAGCTTGTCGTAGTCCGCGTTCTTGAACTTAGCGATATTGCCGCTGTGGGTGGAGGTCAGCAGCGACAGGAAGGTCGACGCCTCGTTATAGTCACCCACCCAGGAGGCGCGGATCACATCGAAATTGCCGGTATTGCGGCTGTCGATGTAAGTTTTCCACTCTTGGTTTTGCAACTTGACGTCAATCCCCAGCTTTTTCTTCCACATCGAGGCCACGGCGATGGCGATCTTCTGGTGGCTCTCGGAAGTGTTATACAGCAGCGTCAGCTTCAGCGGGTTGTTCGGGCCGTAACCGGCCGACTGCAGCAATGCCTTGGCCTGTGCGTCCAGCTCCGCCTGCGGCTGCTGTTGCAGCAAACTCGCCTCGGGTTTGAACCCGGCGGTGACGTCCGGCGTGAAGTGATAAGCCGGTTTTTCACCGGTGCCCAACACTTTCTCCGCGATAATCTTGCGATCGATGGCGTAGGACAAAGCCTGACGCACCCGCACGTCGT
Organism: Serratia ureilytica; assembly: GCF_017309605.1. Taxonomy (NCBI): domain Bacteria; kingdom Pseudomonadati; phylum Pseudomonadota; class Gammaproteobacteria; order Enterobacterales; family Yersiniaceae; genus Serratia; species Serratia ureilytica. The sequence goes on along the minus strand of NZ_CP071320.1, from coordinate 2,350,024 downwards.
TGGTCGGCGCACGCTGGGTGTTGAACGCGTAATAATAGGTGCCGAGCTGATCCGGGGTGTACACCTGCCCCGGGATGTCTTTCAGCAGCTTCTGATACATGTTTTTCGGGAAGGATTCGGTGATGTCGATGTCACCCGCCAGGTAACGCTTGGTGGCGTTGGATTCTTGGTTGATCGGCACGAAGGTCACTTTGGTCAGCACGGTGCGCGCATGATCCCAGTAATGGTCATTAGGCGTCAGCACCAGCTTCTCGTTCACCACCCGCTCCTGCAGTTTGAACGCGCCGTTGCCCACCAGATTGCCGACCTTGGTCCAGTCGTTGCCGTATTTTTCCACCACCGCCTTATTCACCGGGAACAGGCTGAAGTTGGCCGTCAGGCTGACGAAGTACGGCACCGGCTTGTCCAACTGCACCTTGAGCGTGTAGTCATCCGGCGCCGATACGCCCAAGCGATCGGCCGGCAGTTTGCCGCTGATGATCTGCTCGGCGTTCTGGATCCCCGCCAGTTGCGCGAACCAGGCGAACGGCGACAGATTTTTCGGTTCTACCAGCCGCTGCCAGCTGTAAACGAAGTCTTTTGCCGTGACAGGGTCACCGTTTGACCAACGCGCGTCTTTACGCAGATGGAAAATATAAGTCTGGTTGTCGCTGGTCTGCCAGCGGGTGGCGACGCCGGGGATCACTTTGCCGTTGGCGTCCTGATTGACCAGCCCTTCGAACAGATCGCGCGCCAGCTGAGCCTCCGGCAAGCCAACCGCTTTGATCGGATCGAGCGAGGCCGGTTCGTCTTTAATGTGGCGCACGATTTCCTGTTTGTCCGCCAGCGCGGTGCCCGGGGGAACCTGCGCCGCCATGGCGCTGCTCATACAGGCGCCGATCGCCGCCGCGCAGAGCGCCAAACGAAAACCCCGTTGCATTTTTTTTCCCGTCATTATGATTTGTCCCCCGTTAACCATCTGAATTTTTTATCATATAGCACAAGATCCATCCGGCCTAGAGCCCGCGGGCGAGAAGTTGCAAAAAGTGCGATTCAGGCGATAAAAAACCCGTGCGGCGCAGGGCGGCACGGGTGGGATTACGGCAGCGACCGTCAGTCGTACAGGTGGATGCTGTTGATGCGGTAGCTGAACTCTTCACCCTCTTCTTCATCGAACACGGTGAAAAAGCCTTTCTCAGCCAGCGGACGGGCCGAGATATCGGTTTTTTGCAGCTGACGCGCATCCGCGTCGTCGTAGCCGTAGTCGAGATAGAAGGCATCTTTCTGGTAATCGATATGCAGGGTGAACGGATAGTTCGATTCGTCCCCGCGCCCGTCGTCATTTTTCACCACGCCGAACCATTCCCCCTGACGGATCTGGTTTTCAGCGTCTACGCCGCACAGCAGCGTGATGGTGTCATTTTCATTTTCGCTATAGCTGGCGATGATTCTGGCTACTGGCATGTTAAATCCTCTTGCGGGTGATTGGCTTAGCTCTGCCGTTAGTATAACAACAGCCTCAGGCCAGGTGCGGTTTAATTGGCGTTTTCGCCGCTATCGCATCACAGATCGCGCAAACGCCGCACAATTGCGATGGGAAAGATGTCTCAAAGCGTAATACACTGAATAAAATGACAATGACTCTCGGCCTTTAACTCAGGGACAACACCATGACCGAACATCGACCGCGCAGTGAACGTGGCCAGTTGGCCGTCGCAGGAGAGAACTACGGCAGCTCGCTGCTGGGCGCGCCGCTGCTCTATTTCCCGGCGGCGGTCAGCGGCCCGGAAACCGGGCTGATCATCGCCGGCACCCACGGCGATGAGAGCGCCGCCATCGTAACCCTGTCCTGCGCGCTGCGCAGCATCGCCCCCGAACAGTTGCGCCACCACGTGGTGCTGGCGGTCAACCCCGACGGCTGTCAGCTGGGGCTGCGCGCCAATGCCAACGGCGTCGATCTGAACCGCAACTTCCCGGCCGCCAACTGGCGCTCCGGGGACACCGTCTATCGCTGGAACAGCGCGGCGCCGGTGCGCGACGTCAGGCTCTCCACCGGCGGGCGCCCCGGCTCCGAACCGGAAACCCAGGCGCTGTGTCATCTGATCCATCGCCTGAAGCCGCATTGGGTGGTGTCGTTCCATGAGCCGCTGGCCTGCATCGAAGATCCCGCCAGCTCGCGGCTCGGCGTTTGGCTGTCGCACAAGTTCGAACTCCCGCTGGTGACCAGCGTCGGCTATGAGACGCCCGGTTCGTTCGGCAGCTGGTGCGCGGATCTGTCGCTGCCGTGCATCACCGCCGAATTCCCGCCGATCTCCGCCGATGCCGCCAGCGAGCGCTACATCGACGCCATGACCGAACTGCTGACCTACCCGAATTAATCCCTACGGGGCGAGATCGACGATCGCCCCGCATTCGAACGCCAGACCCGGTTCGACGTCCCGCGCCAGCCAGGTCGGGCCGTCCAGATCGACGAAGCGCGCCGCCGGCGCCAGCGGCAAGGCGGCGGATATCGCCCGCGACGTGCACAACATGCAGCCGAGCATGATGGCGAATCCCTGTTCGCGCGCGGCCTGCGCCAGTGCCAGCGCCTCGGTCAAGCCGCCGGTTTTGTCCAGTTTGATGTTGACCATCTGATAGCGTTGCGCCAGCCGCGGCAGATCGGCGCGGGTGTGGCAGCTCTCATCGGCGCAGATCGGCAGCGGATGAATAAAGTGTTCCAATGCGGCGTCGTCACCGGCCGGCAGCGGCTGCTCCAGCATCGCTACGCCGAGATCGGCCAACAGCTGGCAGCGCGCCGCCAGCCCTTCCGCCTGCCAGGATTCATTGGCGTCGACAATCAGCGTCGCCTGCGGCACCGCGGCGCGGATCGCCACCAGCCGCTCGCTGATATAGTGATCGTCGAGTTTTATCTTCAGCAGCGTGGCGCCCTGCCGCTCCAGCTCACGCGCGGCGAAGGCCATCGCTTCCGGCGTTCCGATGCTGACGGTCTGCGCCATGCGGATCTGCGCCGGCGCCGTCACGCCGCTGCGCTGCCACAGGCTCTGCCCGTGCAGACGACACTCCAGATCCCACAGCGCCGAGTCCAGCGCGTTGCGGGCCGCGCCCGCCGGCATCTGCATCAGTAGCTGCTCGCGTGTGATGCCCTGCGCGATCGCCGGCGCCATCTCAGCCAGCTGCGTCATCACCGATTCCTCGCTCTCGCCATAGCGCGGATACGGCGTGCATTCGCCGACGCCGCGCACGCCCTGCTGTTCGATTTCGACCACCACCACCCGGGCTTCGGTGCGGCTGCCGCGCGCGATCACGAAGGCGGTGTGCAGCGGCCAGGCTTCCGGGTAAAAACGCATGTCTCTCATAACGGCTCCTGAGCGAAAACTGCGCATCCAGGCAGGCTGATGCGCCGGTGATGTTTTATAGAACAGCCTAATATATACAACTATTTAGCAAACTTTGATATCCAATCCGCCCCGCTTGTCATAAACTGGCGTCAGGGTGTGAACCTGATGTTAACAGCCGTCGCCGGCGCGCCGTTTTATCAGGTTCATACTCTTTGTATAAACACCTGTAAAAGGAATCTAGCAATGACTCAGACAGTACATTTTCAAGGCAATCCGGTCAGCGTAGCGGGCAAACTGCCACAGCAGGGCGAACAGGCCAAGGCCTTCTCGCTGGTTGCCAAAGACCTGTCAGACGTAGCGCTGAGCAGCTTCGCGGGTAAACGCAAAGTCCTGAACATCTTCCCAAGCATCGATACCGGCGTCTGCGCGACGTCGGTGCGTAAATTCAACCAGCTGGCCAGCGGCCTGGATAACACCGTGGTGCTGTGCATCTCCGCCGATCTGCCGTTCGCCCAGTCTCGTTTCTGCGGCGCGGAAGGCCTGAGCAACGTGGTCACGCTGTCCACCCTGCGCGGCGCCGAGTTCAAACAGGCGTACGGCGTTGAAATCGCCGAAGGTCCATTGGCGGGCCTGACCGCGCGTGCGGTCGTAGTGCTGGATGGCCAGGACAACGTGCTGTACAGCGAGCTGGTGAACGAAATCACCACCGAGCCGGATTACGACGCGGCGCTGGCAGCGCTGAAATAATAAAGCCGGCGAACGCCGGCTTTGGATACACGGGAAGGCGCCGCAAGGCGCCTTTTTTATTCTTCGCCCTCAGCGCCGCCTTTGCGGCTGCTCAGGCCATACTCGCGCAGCTTGTTGGCGATGGCGGTATGGGAAACGCCCAACCGCTTCGCCAGCTTGCGGGTGCTGGGATAGGTGCGATACAGGCGCGTCAGCACCGAGCGCTCGAAACGCTTGCTGATGTCGTCCAGTGAACCGTCCAGCACCTCGTCGCCCAGCGACATCTCCACCTCGAACTCCGGCAACACGATATCCTGCGGCCGCAGTTCGTAGCCTTCGGTTTGCGTCAGCGCGCGGTAGATGGCGTTTTTCAGCTGGCGCACGTTGCCCGGCCAGCCGTATTTGCTGAGGAAGCTGCCCAGATCGTTCGCCAGCTTGGGCCGCGCCACGCCCTGCTCATCGGCGAAGCGCGCCACGAACAGCTCGGTCAGCGGCATGATGTCCTGCGGGCGTTCGCGCAGCGGCGGAATGGTGATGGTCAGCACGTTGAGGCGATAATAGAGGTCTTCGCGGAATTCGCCGCGCTGCACCAGCTCGGTCAGGTTCTTCTGGGTGGCGCAGATCACGCGCACGTCGACGTGCACCTCATGCTCTTCGCCGACCCGGCGGAACGTGCCGTCATTGAGAAAACGCAACAGTTTGGTCTGCATGCGCGGCGACATTTCGCCAATCTCATCCAGCAGCACCGAACCGCCGTTGGCCTGCTCGAAGAAGCCCTTTTTGCCTTCCAGCGCGTTGGGATAAGCGCCCGGCGCATGGCCGAACAGCTCGCTCTCCACCACGTCATCCGGCAGCGCGGCGCAGTTCAGCGCCAGGAACGGCTGTTTGCCGCGCGGGCTGCGCAGGTGGCAGGCGCGAGCCAGAATATCCTTGCCGGTGCCGGTATCGCCCACGATCAGCAGCGGCGCATCGAGCATCGCCAGTTTGCGCGCCTGCTCCAGCACGTGACGCATCTTGGCGCTCACCGCGACGATGTGATCGAATTCGGTATCGTCGTTCACCGACAGATTTTGCAGTTGGCGACCCATGCGCGCGGTGGACTTCAACATCACCACCGCGCCGACCGCAGCCGGCTGTTGCTGTTCGTCCTCCAGATAGATAGGCGTAATGTCCATCAGGAAGTCCTGGCTGCGGATCACCACCCGTTCTGAGTGCGGCGCCGTATGCTCACTCTCCAGCCAGCGGCTGAAGTTATAGCCGCCGATCAGCGCCCCGGCGGTCTGGTTGCGGATCTTGTCTTCGTTCAGGCTGAACAACGCCAGCGCCGCCGGATTGGCCAGCTCGACCTTGCCCTTCATGTCGATAGAGAACACCGGTTCCGGCATCGATTCCAGCAGCGCGCGCAGCGCGCGATGTTCGCGTTCGGAAGGCATAAAGCTGACGGTGCGCACGTCGGTCACGCCGGCGATGCGGCGGATCTCCGCCATCAGCGCGCGGAAAGTATCGAAATCCAGCTGGGAGAAATTGAGGTAAATGCGGCCGATGGGATCGATCTCGATGCCACGTAAGTCAATGCTGCGCGATACCAAAAGATCGAGTAATTCTCGAGTGAGACCGAGGCGGTCTTCGCAAAATACTTCCAAACGCATCAGTGTTGGCCTTATCTCTGCAGGTGCGGGGATCGTTGACGATGATGATACTCCCTCGCACCGGGCGGTAGAAGCGATCTGTCAGCAAAAGTTGACAGAACTCTGATTTATTGCCGTGGTTGCTGATTTTAAACGCAAGCGAATAACAGCATCGGCGTCATTTTAGCCCACAAACAGAGAGTTATCACAAACAGAATTAATTTTGCAGATATTTATCACGCAAGCGCAGGGGGATCGACTATCGTCAAGTCTCGATTACGTCCGGCGTTGGCGCCGGTGAAATAACGGCGCTGCCAGGAGCGCCGTCGCGGGGTTATTTGGCCTTGCCGTCGCTCTTTTTCAGCGTGTCTTTCAATTGGCCGATCAGCTGGCTGCGGAAATCGCCAAGCTTCGGTTTCTCCCCTTCCAGCCACGGCAGCGGGCGACACAGTTCCATCGCCTTGATGCCCAGCCGCGCGGTCAACAACCCGGCGCCGATGCCCTGCGCCGCGCGCGCCGACAGCCGCGCCGCCAGATCCTGCGACATCCAGTCCATGCCCACTTCGCGCACCAGTTCGGAGGCGCCGGCGAAGGCGATGTTGAGCAGCACCAGTCGGAACAAACGAATGCGGCTGAAGTAGCCCAGTTCGATGCCGTACAGCGCGGCGATGCGGTTAATCAAACGGATGTTGCGCCAGGCGATAAACGCCATATCCACCAGCGCCAACGGGCTGACGGCAATCATCAGCGTCGATTCGGCGGCGGAGCGGCTGATTTCGCGCCGCGCTTGGTTGTCGAGCACCGGCTGCACCAGTTTGGCGTACAGCTCCACCACTTCACGGTCATTTTGGGTTTCATGCAGCGAGGCCTGCCAGCGCTGCAGCGCCGGATGCCCCTGATCCAGCCCGGCCTGGCGCGCCAGTTTCTCGCAGAATTCGCGCCCTTGCCCCAGTCCGTGGCTGTGCAACAGCTCGCGCGCCACGTCGCGCTCTTCCGCGCGCTGGCGCAGCCGATACAAACGCCGCCATTCGGTGACCACCGAACCAACGCCGGCGAACACGATCAGGCCGCCGGCCACGCCGCCACCCATGGCAATCCAGTCCTGCTGCACCCAGGCGGTATGCACCCACTGCACGCCCTGCGCCACCACGCTGACGCCGAACAGCGCCAACCCGGCGGTGACCATTTTGCGCCACAGGCTGCGTTTCGGCTTCAGCGCAGCGTTGATGATGCCCTCGGCGCGCCCTTCTTCCTCCTCCTCCTGCAGCTCCGGCGCCGCCGGAAAGAAGCTCTCCGCCTGCTCGGCGTCGAAAGCGACGCCGGCGCGCAACGTCGGTTCCTGCGGCGGCTGCAACGGCTCGTCAAAATCGATACGCGGTTTGATCGGCTCGCTCATCGCAATTTGTCTCCCAGTAAAAATTCCATCACCGCATCCAGACGGATATGCGGCAACGGGCTGTCCACGCTCATGGCACGCGGGCGAAACTCATCGAAGTGAAATCCCTGGCTTTGCCAGAACGCCGGCCCCGGCAAACGGGCCGGCACTTCGCCGGGGAACACCGTCAGCGGCGCGCCGTCGCTGAGGCGATTGCCCTTCAGCGCCGGAATACGCTGCCCCTGATGATCGACAATGCCGCTCTCGGTCGCCTGCACCGAGGCCAGGCCGACGCAATCCATGCTGATGCCTTCGAACGCCGCGTTCTGCCACGCCTCTTGCACCAGCTGTTGCAGCAACGACACCAGATTGGCGTGCTGATCGGCGGTGATGTGGTCCGCCTTGGTGGCGGCGAACATCAGTTTGTCGATGGTCGGCGAGAACAAGCGGCGAAACAGCGTGCGTTTGCCGTAATGGAAACTCTGCATCAGTTGGGTCAGCGCCAGGCGCATGTCGTTGAACGCTTGCGGGCCACTGTTGAGCGGCTGCAGGCAGTCAACCAGCACGATTTGCCGATCGAAACGGACGAAATGCTCTTTATAGAAGTTTTTGACGATCGACTGGCAGTAATAATTGAACCGAGCGCGCAGCATGCCGATATTGGTGTGTTTGTCGGCCTGCGCCAGTTTCGACTCGCCCACCGCGGCAACATCGGGCCACGGGAAAAACTGCAGCGCCGGCGCGCCGGCCATGTCGCCCGGCAGCACGAAACGGCCCGGCTGAATGAAGTGCAGACCTTCGCTTTTGCAGCGCAACAGATAATCGGTGTAGGCCTGGGCGATCGCCGCCAGGCGATTTTCGTCGGCCGGGGCCAGCGGATCGCAGGTTTTACACAGGTCAAGCCAGGGCTTGGCCCATTCGGCGCGTTCCCCCTGCAGCAGCCCGGTCATCTGCCGCGACCAGGCCAGGTAATCCTGCTCGAGCATCGGCAGATCCAGCAACCATTCGCCCGGATAATCGACGATCTCCAGGTACAGCGTCGAGGTGTCTTTGAAATGGCGCAGCAACGAGTCGTTGGAGCGGTAACGCAGCGCCAGTCGGATTTCGCTGACGCCGCGCGTCGGCGTCGGCCAGGCCGGCGGCGCGCCGTACAGCTGCGCCAGCCCTTCGTCGTAGGTGAAACGCTGGATGCCGAGATCGCGCTGCGGGATGCGCTTGACGCCCAGCAGGCGTTCTTCGCGCACCGGTGAAAACAGCGGCATGCGCGCGCCGCTGTGCACATGCAGCAGTTGATTGACGAAGGCGGTGATAAAGGCGGTTTTGCCGCTGCGGCTCAGGCCGGTCACCGCCAGGCGCAGATGGCGATCCATTCCGCGGTTGACCAGCGAGGTTAACTCATTTTGCAGTCGTTTCATTTTGCCTGGAGTCGCATCCTTTTATTCACTAAAACATGCAGTTACACGGTAACACTTCGCTAACCACATGGCCTATGCTCACTATTATAGCCACAAGCAGAGTGAGATTTGCCACAGATGAAAATTGCCACCTTCTCAACTTAACCGACAACGCTTTGTGTAAGACATAGCCGATCAACCTAATATCGCCCCCTATACAAAGACGAGATAGTATTACCCCCACAGGAATAATCACAATCACTCGTACTAACGATACAACCCCTTCATCAAAACGTTTATGTCAATACGAATACTAACCGGAGAATCCGATGAGCACAATTAATTTCGAGCGCGACCTGACCATTATAAATTCGATGGCAACACTTAAAAACACCCAACCAGAATATGACGGTCAACGCATAATCTTAACCGAGTATTATCAAGGAAAGGGTAAAGGTGGCGGTGTATTTACAGGACATACCAACGCGGTAAATGCCATTGACGACGGTGGCTATTCGACGCTTAAAGTCAATCAATCCCCAGCAGCGTGGTATCGTAATGACTTAACCCAGCTTTCTTTATACGACGGGGGATGTGATCTTACTCTTGACGATAATGGCCCCCTGATTCAAAACATTGCACTGATCAGAGGTGAACGCTCCGTAAAGATTCCAAGCGGCTATTGGAATATTAAAACACCGGTCGTCTTTCCAGCCAACAGTGGAATTTCCCTTTACGGTGAAAGCAGTTACAACGGTCGTGCCGTGTTCGTCTACAACGGACAAGACTTGGCAGAACAGACTGATATAACAGGGATTATAACCATCGACGCCGCTCAGGGAGAAATAACCTATAGCGGTGTCAGTTTCAGAAACTTCCAGCTAAGGGGAAATAACAAGACGATTTGCGGACTGAGTATAAAATACGCAAGCTATGTGCACGCCCAGAATGTAAGCATTCTTTACTGTCGGGGAGCCGGTCTTTATTTAGATAAGGTTCAGGATAGTTACTTCAAATTCGTCGAGGTTCAAGGCTGCGGCAGAACGTCGGGAGATTATGATAACTACCTGGACATCACTGACTTCAATAAGATGCTTCTTGCCCCCATTCATTTAACATCAACAATGCAAAATGACCACTGCAACATGTTACGATTCGAAGATTGTCAATGGGAAGCCAATTTGATAAGCCCGACTATCTATGTTAACGGTGGAATAGGACTTTGGTTTAAAAACCTACATATGGAACATCGAACCGGCCCGCTTCAAAAATTGATCGGCAACAATCCCAATGCCAGCTGTCTATTATATATGAATAATTCTGGCGAAGTTTACCTCAATGAAGTTCAGGCATCAGAGATAAAACACTTAGTCTATAGCTCTGGATACGGTGTTTTATATGCTACAAATATTAATCGAGGAGGGAATATTACTCACGCAGCATCAGGCAAAAAATTCAATGTGTTCATGAATGGGTGCTGGCTTCAGGATATGGACTTTTCATCCAGTGTAAAAGCCATGATCAGCAATTGCCGACTAGCCAGTTTGACCTGGCGATACCCTGCTTATCCAAGTACTATTTCGGACACCCACTTTTCCGGCAACGTTGCTCTGACAGAAGATGGAGCCAACCCACGTATCGATTTGGTCGACTGCCAGTATGGCAGCGTGAAAAGCAATACCAGCAATCTACGTTTCCTCGGCGGGCGTTGCTCGGGAGATTTTTACTATGTCTCACGATCGGGGGCTGGCTCGGTCATTGACGTTGACGTTGAAGGCAACACGACCATCAGCACCAGTTACGGCTGTTCATATCAGCCTGGAAAATCCAACTATACCGCAGTACGGATCGCCGACGGCCCCAAAGAGCTCGGCGGCGTAATGCGCCCCATTGGTTCCGAATGGTTCAATACTGCTGTGGCCGGTGACGAAGAAGGTGCCATCTATAGCTGGGTGAAAACGACTACCGGGTGGCGCCCCTCCAGTCGCATCAGTCGTTTCGGCACGAGCTTATCTTCCATGACGTTTGCTCAACTTCCTGCTGCGAATGTTTGCAAAGGCACCGCTATTTTTTGCACCAATACCGCAGCAAATCCATCGGCACAGGCAATCATAAGCAACGGTTCGAATTGGGTCTATTTGGCAACCCCGGGGACAAAAGTCACCGCAGCGAATTGAATGAACGATATCATGCCGCCCTACTTGGGTGGCATCTTCTCTCCCGCCACGTAACGCCCGAATGCCTTGTTCAGGCCTTTACGGAACAGCGGTTCCAGCACCAGCGCCAGCACGAAGCGCACCGGTTTGCGGCCGACGGTCTTCAACAGCCAGCCGGCGGCGCCCGCCGGGCCATAGTTCAATAACGCTATGATGATGACTTTAGCCAATGTCTTCAACATTGCCGCCGCTCCTGATTTAAATCCACCCGTTCTGGTGGCGTTCGCGACATCAATTTTATTCATGACAATGCCCTCCGGCACAAGACGATTAAGATGACCTTCAACGGGATGACGGCGGCGAAGATACCCGGCCTGCGCAGGCCGGGTATCGCAAGAAGAGTTACAGCTTGCGGAAGCGGCTCTGAACGCCGAAGGTGTCGGACGTCACGTAACGCTCGACCTGACGCAGCTGCTGTTCGCCGCTGCCCAGCTCATATTCCAGCTGATCGAGCAACTGGCGCGGCGTCTTCTGATGCTCGCCCTCGAAACGGCTGGCCGGCGCTTCGTCCAACACGAACACCAGCGCGATATAGGCCACCAGCGTGAAGAAAAACAGCCCAAAGAACAGCGACAGCACCACCATCACGCGGATCAGGCGCACCGGCACGTCGAAATAGTGAGCCAGACCGGCGCAGACGCCTTTTACCATGCCTTCTTCGGGTACGCGATAAAGCTTTTTACTGCCCAGCGTCATGCTCATCAGGACTGTCTCCAGTTCGGGTGTTCCGCATCGAGGATCTCTTCCAGCGCCTGAATGCGTTCACGCATGCGTTTGGCGTCTTCCGCCAGCTGCGCCAGGCGCTGCATTTCTTGCTGACTCAGCTGGATGCCGGTCTGTTGCCGATTGCTGTAATGCAGCCAAAGCCAAATCGGCGCGACAAACAGCACGAAAATTGTCAGCGGAATGGCAAGTAATAAAGCACTCATTGTTATTCCTTCTTATCGGATCCTGAATAGGCGGCCACCTCCGGCGTGTGGCCGCGGTTCGCCTTACTCGGAGCGGTTCATCTTGGCTTTCAGCGCCGCCAGCTGCTCACTGATGGCGTCGTCGGCTTTCAGCTCGGCAAACTCCTGGTCCAGCGACTTCTTTTTACCGATGCTGATGCTTTCCGCTTCGGCTTCCATATGGTCGATGCGACGTTCGAACTGTTCGAAACGCGCCATCGCCTCATCCAGCTTGCCGCTGTCGAGCTGACGGCGCACCTCGCGCGAGGAAGATGCGGCCTGATGGCGCAGCGCCAGCGCCTGCTGCCGCGCGCGGGTTTCGGTCAGCTTGTTTTCCAGCTCACCGATTTCGCTCTTCATGCGCGCCAACGTTTCTTCTACGGTCGCCACTTCTTGCGTCAGCGTGGCGATCAGGTCGGCAACCTTTTGTTTTTCGATCAGCGCCGCGCGGGCCAAGTCTTCTTTATCTTTGCGCAGCGCCAGCTCGGCTTTTTCCTGCCAGTCGCTTACCTGGCTTTCACCCTGCTCGATGCGACGCAGCAACTGCTTTTTCTCCGCCAGCGCGCGCGCCGACGTAGAACGGACTTCAACCAGCGTGTCTTCCATCTCTTGGATCATCAACCGCACCAGCTTCTGCGGATCTTCCGCCTTGTCCAGCAGGGTGTTGATGTTGGCGTTCACGATGTCGGCAAAACGAGAAAAAATACCCATAATTCACTTCCTCTTGGTTCTGATGGCGTCTGAAGCGCCGCGTTAAGTCGTACAGCTTGCCCAAAGAGATAATCAAAACCCGTGCCAACTTTTATCTAATTGAAAAACAACAACTCTTTATTTTTGACTCTCTGCGCGCTTGCTGTAGAGTGATTATTTTCACCAAACATTGGCGAATTTCATCATGAACGAACAGCCAGAGAATTTGTTGGGCGAAGCAAACGCCTTTGTCGAAGTATTGGAGCAAGTCTCCCAGGTGGCAAAGCTGAACAAACCGGTGCTGGTGATCGGCGAGCGCGGCACCGGTAAAGAGCTGATCGCCCATCGTCTGCACTACCTCTCCAACCGTTGGCAAGGGCCGTTCATCTCGCTCAACTGTGCGGCGCTGAATGAAAACCTGCTGGATTCCGAGCTGTTCGGCCACGAGGCCGGTGCCTTTACCGGTGCGCAGAAACGTCATCTGGGCCGCTTCGAGCGCGCCGACGGCGGCACGCTGTTCCTCGATGAGCTGGCGACCGCGCCAATGCTGGTGCAGGAGAAATTGCTGCGGGTGATCGAATACGGCCAGCTGGAACGCGTGGGCGGCAGCCAGCCGCTGCGGGTAGATGTGCGCCTGGTGTGCGCCACCAACGACGATCTGCCGGCGCTGGCGGCGGCGGGCAAGTTCCGCGCCGATCTGCTGGATCGGCTGGCGTTCGACGTGGTGCAGCTGCCGCCGCTGCGCCAACGCCGGCCCGATATCATGTTGCTGGCCGAGCACTTCGCCATTCAAATGTGCCGTGAGCTGGCGCTGCCGCTGTTTCCCGGCTTTACCGAACGCGCCAGGCAGACGTTGCTCAACTACGGCTGGCCGGGCAACGTGCGCGAACTGAAAAACGTGGTGGAACGTTCGGTCTATCGTCACGGCGACAGCGCCAACCCGCTGGATGAGATCGTCATCAACCCGTTTGCGCCACGCGAGGCCACGCCGCTTACGCCTGCCCCTGAAGGCGCCAGCGCGTTGCCGGCGCTGCCGCTCGAGCTGAAAAACTGGCAGTTGGAGCAAGAGAAGGCGCTGATCGAAGCAGCGCTGCAGCAAGGGCGATTCAACCAGCGCAAGGCGGCGCAGCTGCTGGGGCTCACCTACCATCAGCTACGCGGTATGCTGAAAAAGCATGCGCTGCTGCAAAACGGCGAGCAAGACGAGGATTAGCAACGCGGGGATTGGGTGCCGGTCTTTCCCGGCCGTCAGCTATTAGCCCCAGGTTGAGAGATGTGGCCTGAGAACGGCCGCCTGGAGAGGCCGGCCTTTCTCGACGGTCACGTCTATCTGCGGATAGCCCGCCGATGAATCACCTTCTTGTAAGATCACAGCGGTATTTTTCCTGCCCGATAAATGACGCCGAGCGACAACGCGACGCAGACCAGAAAGGCATAGCGCAAACCGACAGTTTCGGATAAGAACCCGATTAACGGCGGCCCGATCAGCGTCCCCAGAAAACCGATGGTCAGCACTGCCGCGATGGCGGCGCTTGGCGCCATGGAAGAAGACCTTGCGGCCGCCCCCGCAACCAGCGGAATAATGGCGCAAATGCCAAGCCCAACCAGGAAAAAACCGATTATCGACGTCACCAAACCCGGTAACCAGGTCGTTAGCGTCATGCCGGTGAATGCCAGCATCCCGCCCCATTGCAACGTTCTTCTCACTCCGATCCGATCCACGAACCGGTTCAGCATGAGCCGGCCGATCGTCATGGCCGCCATAAATACCGTAAAACCCAGGCCGATGTATTTTCGATCGACCGAGACGACGTCCTGAAAATAAACGACGCTCCAGTCATACATAATGCCCTCACAAGCCATCGAGCAGAAAACGATCAGGCCATAGTTGAACAGCGAGCGGTCCGGGATGGCGAAAGCGCGCCCGGTCTGTTCCAGTTCCGGTTTGTCGAACAATGCCCGCCGACACAGCAAGGCGGACATCAGAGCCACCGCCGCTATGCCCGCAAAGTGCAGCGGCAAGGCGACATCCCGACCGATCATTAACGCCCCGATCCCTGCGCCGACGAACCCCGCCACGCCCCATATACCGTGAAAGAACGGCAGCCTCGTTTTACCGCTGACCGCCTCGGCGATACTGGCCTGCATGTTGTTCGAGACATTGACCGCGCTGTAAGCGAACCCGCATAAAAACAGCAGCACCGCCAGTTGCAGGACCGTCGCGGCGAAGGGCACCAGAAGCAAAAGCGTGGCGTTGAACAGAATAGCCGCGACGCCGACCACCCTGCTGCCGAGTTTGGCGATCGCCCATCCCGATATCGGCAGCGACACGACCACGCCGGCCGACATGGCGAACAGGACGCCCATGATGTCGATGATGAAAGAAAAAAATCTGGCGATATCCAGCATGTTTTTCATGCTGGGGCTGTGTTTCGGCAGTTTGAGTTCAAGGATGGCGACGATCAAGGGAGGCCTTGCGTTGTCTGACGGCGTATTCGGCACCTCCCCCTTATCCGATTAGCGGCCTGGTCAGGCGAAGGCATCAATGCCGGTCAGCGATGCCGAAAGCGCCCACAGACGCTGCGCCTGTTCCGGGTCGATCGCGTATTCCTTCACGCCGACCAGCGCCTGACTGTCGTGGGCGGCGATGCCGGCAATATCGCCATCCTCGCAGTAGAGGCCCCCCAATCCCTGCAACTGCGGTGAGGTGGCGGCCCAGACCTGCGTAGCAGCCCCCTGCTGAGGCGTTTTAAGGGCATCGGGATCGGCCGGATTGCCCTCTTCGTCCATCCAGCCCAGGGCTATCATCTCTGCTCTCGATATGTGCCGCTGCAGCGGCGTGGCGATGCTACCCGGATGCAGGCTAAATGCGCGGATCCCCCGCGAGCGGCCCAGAAGATCCAACCAGACGGCGAACAGGGCATTCGCCGTCTTCGACTGACCATACGCCAGCCACTTGTCGTAACCGCGTTCGAACTGCACATCTTCCCAGCGGATCGCCGAATGGTGATGCCCGGCGGAGGAGACGGTGACCACCCGCCCGCCATCGGCAATGGTCGGCCACAGCAAATTGGTCAGCGCATAGTGGCCGAGATGGTTGGTGGCGAACTGCCTTTCCCAACCGTTCCCCACCCGCGCCTCCGGGCATGCCATCACCCCGGCGTTGTTAATGACGATATCCGCCCGTAGGCTCGATGCGGTAAAGTCTGCAGCGAAACGACGCACGCTGTTCAAATCGGCGAGATCGAGTTCGGCGATCTCGACGCCGGCGCTCTGCCCTAACACCGCTTTGGCTGCCGCCGGTGCCCGGCAAGCGACGATAACCCGTGCGCCGGCGTCGGCCAGCGCCAGCGTCGTCTCCAGACCGAGGCCTGAATGGCCACCGGTGACGATGGCCAGCGTGCCTGACAGATCCTGGCCCGCGAGCACCTCGCCGGCGGTCGTTTTGGGGCCGAATCCTGACTTGATGGGGGTTTGTTGGGTAATCACAGGCATTCTCCTCACGGTTAACAGTGGCCGGCCAAACGCAGCCGGCGCGTCGATGAGAAGGAGTATGAAATTCCGTCACGGGACTGTGAATGCATGAAACCCCGAACTTCTGTCGAGATCGTCCAGGTTACGCGGCGAAAAAAGAAGAAAGTGGAGCATGGCGGCTCGCCAGGCGAGGTTTCCGGTCTGAAACAGGCAAAAAAAAAGCCAGCACCCGAGCTGGCTTAAAAAACACTGGAAGCAATGTGAGCAATGTCGTGCCTTCCACATCAGAGCCGCAAACTGTGGCCTTCCGTGAACTGCCAGGCGATGATAATAGTTATCAGTATCGTCTGTAAAGCACTTTGTTGAGAATTTTTCTCATTACCACACGAAGATTGCGCAATTACCACTCAGGGAACGGGTCTGCCATCTCCAGCCAATAGTCCACGCCGGCGGCCATTTCGTCGTCGCTCAGCAGGCAATCGTCCAGCAGACGCACGATCGCCGCCTGTTGCAAGTGCTGGCCGATAAACACCAGCTCCTGGCGCATGTCGCCGAACGGCTCCACCCATTTCTCCTGTATATGCGCCCGCGTTTGCGGATCTTGCGGCCAATTGTCTTGCGGGATCGCGCGCCAAAAGGTGCCCGCCAGGCCGTAATGGGCGATGCCGCCGGCCTGGCTCCACTGCCCGGCCTGCCGCGGCCGCGTCGCCAGCCAGAAAAAGCCTTTCGAACGCAGCAGCTTACCGCCGCCCCAGTCGCCGTTGATCACGCGGTAGAACTTGTCCGGCGCAAACGGCCGTCGCGCCTGATAGACAAAGCTGCTGATGCCGTAGCTTTCCGTTTCCGGCACGTGTTCGCCGCGCAGCTCTTTCAGCCAGCCGGGCGCCTGCTGCGCCTTTTCAAAGCTGAAGCTGCCGGTATTCAGCACCGCCTCCAGCGGCAGTTTGCCCGGCGCGATCGGCACAATGCGGGCGTCGGGATTCAGGCTGGCCAGCAGCGCCATCACTTCGCCCTGCTGCGTTGGCGTCAACAGATCGGTCTTGCTGACCAGGATCACGTCGCAAAATTCAATTTGCTCAATCAACAGGTCCGCCACGCTGCGCAGATCGTCCTCGCCCAGGCTTTGGCCAGCTTCCTGCAGGCTTTGCGCCTGCTGGTATTGCCGGATGAAATTCACCCCGTCGACCACCGTCACCAGGGTATCCAGCCGGGCGAACTGCGACAGGCTTTCCCCTTGTTCATCCTCAAAGGTAAAGGTTTCCGCCACCGGCAGCGGTTCGGAGATGCCGCTCGATTCGATCAACAGATAATCGAAGCGCCCGTCCTGCGCCAGCTCGCGCACCGACACCAGCAGGTCTTCGCGCAGCGTGCAGCAGATGCAGCCGTTGCTCATCTCCACCAGCTTCTCCTGCTGGCGATCGAGGCGCACTTCATTCTCCACCAGCGCGGCGTCGATATTCACCTCGCTCATGTCGTTGACGATCACCGCCACGCGCATGCCCTGCCGGTTGTTCAGGATGTGGTTCAACACCGTGGTCTTGCCGGCGCCGAGAAAGCCGGAAAGCACGGTCACGGGAAGTTGTTTCATGAGGACCTCATTAAAATTCATTGCGTAATGCCTGGTAACCGCGCACCAGTTCGACGTTGGTGGCGGCCACTTCTTCCGAAAACTGCAGCGCGCCGCGATCGACCTGGCGATAGCGCGATAGGTCGCTGTCCGGCCCCACGCGCTCGGTCGAGGGGATATAGCGGTTTTCCGGCAGCGTCACGCCGTCCACGACCGCGTTGTAGCGCACCACGCAGCCGGACTGAACGTGGCAGTTGAACAGCACGCTGTTGAAGCCGATAAACACCCGATCGTCGATGCGGCACGGGCCGTGCACAATGGCGCGGTGGGCGATCGAGCTGTAACGGCCAATAGTCACCGCCGCCCCGCTCTTGGAATGGATCACCACGCCGTCCTGAATATTGGAGTGCGAGCCGATGACGATCGGCTCCATGTCGCCGACGGCGTTCAACTCATCGGCGCGAATTACCGCATAAGGGCCGACGTAAACGAAGTCTTCGACGATCACCCGGCCGCAAATAATGGCGGTGGGATCGATGTAGGCCAGCGGCGAGACCTGCGGCAGATGGCCACTGGGGTTTTTACGCAGCATGGTGTTCTCCCCGCCAGCTCAGCTCCGCCACCGCATTGTGGGCATGCAGGCTCTCCTGATGCTCGACGCGCAGCGAAAAAGCGCGGTAGTCGCACTGGCTGCGCAGCATGCGATACAGACGGCGCGCCGCGTCCTCGCAAAACATCAGATTCTGACCGTTGGCCAATGCGAAGGCCTGTTCGTCGCTGCGTTTCACCAGCGTTTGCACCGGCGTGCCCAGCGCGTGTTCGATGCGATCAATCAGTTTCACCGGCTCAAACGCCCGTTCATTCTCGGGCGTCACGGTGATCCAGGCCCAGCTGCGCTGGCTGTGGGGGGTGGCCGGCATCCCTTGCTCCAGCAGCCACTCGCTCACCTGCCGTTGGCTGACCCGCTCCGCCGCCTGTTCAAAATCAAACTGGAACTGTTGCTGCGCCAACTGACGGCTGAGCGCCGCCGAACTCGGGCAGGTGGAGGAATAAGGCACGCCGACGGTCAGTGCCAGCGTCAGCGTATCCGTCAGAGTGGCCTCGATGCGCAGCGGATAGGCTTTCCAGCCGCGCTGCGGCGACAGCAGCGCCGGGCGTGACAGCAACAGCTCGCCGCCGATCGACAAGCTGGCGCGATCGCTGTGTTCCGGCTGCGAAGCCAAAAAGGCCTGCAGCGTTCGGCCGATGCGCTGCGGCGTCAGCTCGCCCTGCGTCAACTCGTCCAGCGCCAGATACAGCCGCGACATGTGAATGCCGCGCTCGCCCGCCGCTTCGGCGCGCAGGTTGATACCGGCGTCGACCTTCGCCATCAATGGCTTGCCGGCCAGCTCCAGCGGCAGCGCGATCCCTTGCATCCCGACCCAATCGAGCCCGACATCACTCATTTCGCCGCGCCATGCCTGAGCATCCGGCAGCGAACGGCGTGGTGGAAGTGCAACTTCGTTCATACATCCCCTTGCGTTATTGTAACTTTGCCGGGGAACGGTAACATGATTTTGTTATATTATAACATAACATGGAAAACTTTTTTCTTGCCGCTGAACGGGCTGATCAATCAAGTCGCAGAAAACTCAGCGATTTTGCTCAATGGATTGGGCTGCTGGTCAGAGTGCGATACACTAACGCTATTGCTGATTAACCCATGAGCCTCTATGCGTGGTTTACCCTTTTGGATACTGTCGTTGTGCCTGACGGGCTCTGCCCTGGCCGCGACAACACCGCCCGCGCCCAGCGCGGCGCCGCTGCCGGACATTCGCCAGAGCGGCTTTGTTTATTGCGTCAGCGGCATACTGAATACCTTCAACCCGCAAATGGCCAGCAGCGGCCTGACGGTGGATACCCTGGCCGCCCAGCTGTACGATCGCCTGCTGGACGTCGACCCCTACACCTATCGCCTGATCCCCGAGCTGGCGCAGAGCTGGGAGGTGCTGGACAACGGCGCCACCTACCGCTTCCATCTGCGCAAGGACGTGCCGTTTCAGACCACCGCCTGGTTCACGCCCACCCGCAAGATGAACGCCGACGACGTGGTATTCAGCTTCGCCCGCGTATTCGATCAGAAACACCCGTATCACGACGTGAACGGCGGCGAATACCCCTATTTCGACAGCCTGCAGTTCGGCGATTCGGTGCAGAGCGTGAGAAAGCTCGACGACTATACGGTGGAGATTCGCCTGCAGTCGCCGGACGCCTCGTTCCTGTGGCATCTGGCGACCCACTACGCGCCGGTGCTGTCCGCCGAGTACGCCGATCTGCTGACGCGTGAGGGCCATCAGGAGCTGATCGACCGCGAGCCGGTCGGCAGCGGCCCGTTCCTGCTCAACGAATACCGCTCGGGGCAATATATTCGCCTGGCGCGCAACGCCGCCTACTGGAAAGGGCTGCCGCGCATGCCGCAGGTGGTGATCGATCTGGGCGCCGGCGGCACCGGCCGCCTCTCCAAGCTGCTGACCGGCGAATGCGACGTGCTGGCTTATCCGGCGGCCAGCCAGCTGTCTATCCTGCGCGACGATCCGCGCCTGCGCCTGACGCTGCGTCCGGGGATGAACATCGCCTATCTGGCGTTCAACACCCGCAAACCGCCGCTCGACAACCTCAATGTGCGCCAGGCGATCTCGCTGGCGATCAACAACCAGCGGTTGATGCAGTCTATCTATTACGGCACGGCGGAAACCGCCGCTTCGATCTTGCCGCGCGCCTCCTGGGCCTATGACAACGACGCGCACGTCACCGAGTACGATCCGGCCAAATCTCGCGAGATGCTGCGGCAGGCCGGCGTCGGCCAGCTAAACCTGAAGCTGTGGGTGCCGACCGCCTCGCAGTCTTACAACCCGAGCCCGCTGAAAACCGCCGAGCTGATCCAGGCCGACCTCGGCCAGGTGGGCATCAACGTCACCATCGTGCCGGTGGAGGGCCGCTTCCAGGAAGCGCGCCTGATGGAAATGAACCACGATCTGACCCTGACCGGCTGGGCCACCGACAGCAACGATCCGGACAGCTTCTTCCGGCCGCTGCTGAGCTGCGCGGCAATCCGTTCGCAAACCAACTATGCTCACTGGTGTGACCCGAGCTTCGACGAAGTGCTGCAGAACGCGCTGCTGTCGCAGCAGC
This sequence comes from Serratia ureilytica, assembly GCF_017309605.1. Taxonomy (NCBI): domain Bacteria; kingdom Pseudomonadati; phylum Pseudomonadota; class Gammaproteobacteria; order Enterobacterales; family Yersiniaceae; genus Serratia; species Serratia ureilytica. Next base: position 2,329,519 of record NZ_CP071320.1, on the reverse strand, counting down.
TGTCTCAGCGCATCGACAACTACCGCAAGGCGCAGAAAATCCTCGAGCAGCAATTGCCGGTGCTGCCGCTGGCGTCTTCCCTGCGCCTGCAGGCCTATCGTTACGACATCAAGGGATTGGTGCTGAGCCCGTTCGGCAACGCCTCGTTCGCCGGGGTGTACCGTGAATCCGCGCCGGAGGTGAAAAAGTGATTATCTTTACCCTGCGCCGCATTCTGCTGCTGCTGATCACGCTGTTCTTCCTGACGCTGGTCAGCTTCAGTCTGAGCTATTTCACGCCGCGCGCGCCGCTGAACGGCGCCGCCCTGCTGGACGCCTATCAATTCTACTTCGTCAGCCTGCTGCACTGGGACTTCGGCGTCTCCAGCATCAACGGCCAGGCGATCAGCGAACAGCTGCGCGAAGTGTTCCCGGCCACCATGGAACTGTGCCTGCTGGCCTTCGCCCTGGCGCTGTTTATCGGCATTCCGCTGGGCATCATCGCCGGCGTGCTGCGCGGCAAGTGGCAGGACACCGCCATCAGCACCTTCGCGCTGCTGGGCTTTTCGATGCCGGTGTTCTGGCTGGCGCTGCTGCTGATGCTGTTCTTCTCGCTGCATCTCGGCTGGCTGCCGGTTTCCGGCCGCTTCGATCTGCTGTATCAGGTGAAGCCCATCACCGGTTTCGCGCTGATCGACGCCTGGCTGTCGGACTCGCCGTATCGCGCCGAGATGATCGGCAGCGCCCTGCGCCACATGATCCTGCCGATCGCCGCGCTGGCGGTGGCACCCACCACCGAAGTGGTGCGGCTGATGCGCATCAGCACCGACGACGTGCTGAGCCAAAACTACATCAAGGCCGCCGCCACCCGCGGCCTGTCGCGCTTCACCATCATTCGTCGCCACGTGTTGCACAACGCGCTGCCGCCGATCGTGCCCAAACTGGGGCTGCAGTTCTCCACCATGCTCACGCTGGCGATGATCACCGAAGTGGTGTTCAGCTGGCCGGGCCTCGGCCGGTGGCTGATCAACGCCATTCGCCAACAGGACTATGCGGCGATCTCCGCCGGCGTGATGGTGGTCGGCACGCTGGTGATCACCATTAACGTTCTGGCCGACATTCTGGGTGCGGCAACCAACCCGCTGAAACATAAGGAATGGTATGCCCTTCGATAACGTATACCGCGAGAAAAAGATGCCGAGCCCGCTGCGCTACACCTGGCGGATTTTCTACGGCGACGCGCTGGCGATGATCGGTTTTTACGGCGTGATCGCCCTGTTGCTGTTGTCGCTGTTCGGTAGCCTGCTGGCGCCCTACGCGCTGGATCAGCAGTTCCTCGGCTATCAACTGCTGCCGCCGTCCTGGTCGCGCTACGGCAACGTGTCGTTCTTCCTCGGCACCGACGATCTCGGGCGCGACATCCTCAGCCGCCTGTTGACCGGCACCGCCGCCACCTTCGGTTCCGCGCTGGCGGTGACGCTGGCCGCGGCGTTCTGCGGCGTGATCCTCGGCGTGTTCGCCGGCGTCACCCACGGGCTACGCTCGGCGGTGCTCAACCACATCCTCGATACTCTGCTGTCGATTCCGTCGCTGCTGCTGGCGATCGTGGTGGTGGCGTTTATCGGCCCCAAACTTGAACACGCCATGCTGGCGGTGTGGCTCGCCTTGTTGCCGCGCATGGTGCGCACCATCTACAGCGCGGTGCACGACGAACTGGAGAAAGAGTACGTGGTGGCGGCCCGGCTTGACGGCGCTTCCACGCTGCAGATCCTGTGGTACGCGGTCATGCCGAACATCGCGGCGGTGCTGGTGACCGAGTTCACCCGCGCGCTGTCGATGGCCATTTTGGACATCGCCGCGCTCGGCTTCCTCGATCTCGGCGCGCAATTGCCTTCGCCGGAATGGGGAGCGATGCTCGGCGATTCGCTCGAGCTGGTGTACGTCGCGCCCTGGACGGTGATGCTGCCCGGCGCGGCCATTCTCGTCAGCGTGCTGCTGGTTAACCTGTTAGGCGACGGTATGCGCCGCGCAATCAATGCCGGGGTGGAATAATGCCGTTACTCGATATCCGCAATTTGACGATTGAATTTATGACCGCCGAAGGGCCGGTCAAGGCGGTCGATCGCGTCAGCATGACGCTGACCGAGGGCGAAGTGCGCGGGCTGGTGGGCGAATCGGGCTCCGGCAAGAGCCTGATCGCCAAGGCCATCTGCGGCGTAACCAAAGACAACTGGCGCGTTACCGCCGATCGCTTTCGTTTCGACGACATCGATCTGCTGCAGCTGAGCCCGCGCGAGCGGCGCAAGCTGGTGGGCCACAACGTCTCAATGATCTTCCAGGAGCCGCAGTCCTGTCTCGATCCTTCCGAGAGCATCGGCCGCCAGCTTGCGCAGGCCATCCCAGGCTGGACCTATAAGGGCCACTGGTGGCAGCGCTTCAACTGGCGCAAACGCCGCGCCATCGAATTGCTGCACCGCGTCGGCATCAAGGATCATGACGACATCATGGGCAGCTTCCCGTACGAGCTGACGGAAGGCGAGTGCCAGAAAGTGATGATCGCCATCGCGCTGGCCAACCAACCGCGCCTGCTGATCGCCGATGAGCCGACCAACGCCATGGAACCGACCACGCAGGCGCAGATTTTCCGTCTGTTGGCGCGCCTCAACCAGAACAACAACACCACCATTCTGCTGATCAGCCACGACCTACAGATGATGAGCAAGTGGGCCGATCGGGTGAACGTGCTGTACTGCGGGCAAACGGTGGAGAGCGCCCAGTGCGAAGAGTTGCTGGCGGCGCCGCACCACCCTTACACCCAGGCGCTGATCCGCGCCATGCCGGACTTCGGCCGCTCGCTGCCGCACAAAAGCCGGTTGAATACGCTGCCGGGCGCCATTCCTTCGCTGGAACACCTGCCGATCGGCTGTCGCCTGGGGCCGCGCTGTCCTTACGCGCAGAAGAAGTGCATCGAAACGCCGCGCCTGCGCCCGGTCAAAAACCACTTCTTCGCCTGCCACTTCCCGCTGAACATGGAGGAGCAATAACATGGAAACGCTGTTGGAAGTGCGCAACCTGAGCAAAACCTACCGCTACCGCACCGGGCTGTTCCGCCGCCAGCACGTCGAGGCGGTGAAATCAGTCAGCTTTACCCTGCGCGAAGGCCAGACGCTGGCGGTGATCGGCGAGAACGGCTCCGGCAAATCCACGCTGGCGAAGATGCTCTCCGGCATGGTGGAACCCACCGCCGGCGAGCTGCTGATCGACGATCATCCGCTGGCGTTCGGCGATTATCGTTACCGCAGCCAGCGTATTCGCATGATTTTTCAGGATCCGAGCACCTCGCTCAACCCGCGCCAGCGCATCGGCCAGCTGCTGGATGCGCCGCTGCGGCTGAACACCGATCTTGAGCCCGCCGAGCGCGAGCAGCGCATCAACCAAACGCTGCGCCAGGTCGGCATGCTGCCGGATCACGCCTACTACTATCCGCACATGCTGGCTTCCGGGCAAAAACAGCGCGTCGCGCTGGCCCGCGCACTGATCCTGCAACCGAAGGTGATCGTCGCCGATGAGGCGCTGGCGTCGCTGGACATGTCGATGCGCTCGCAAATCATCAACCTGATGCTGGAACTGCAGGAAAAACACGGCATTTCCTATATTTATGTCACCCAGCACCTCGGCATGATGAAACATATCAGCGACCAGGTGCTGGTGATGCACGAAGGGGAAATCGTCGAGCGCGGCAGCACCGCGGAGGTGTTGGCGGCGCCGCTGCACGAATTGACCAAGCGTCTTATCGCCAGCCACTTCGGCGAAGCGTTGACCGCCGATGCCTGGCGGCGCGACGGCGGCCGCTTCTGAGTCACGCCTTCACCTCAAACCCGCTGCGGCGGGTTTTTTATCGCCTTGCGCGCCTGCCGCTTAGCAAGAAAGTGCACATGCAAATTACATTCTTGTTATATATCCTTATATTTTATTCCTTTCAGTTATTGATTAGTCCGTAACATTATTTTATCTCGCCAGGGCGATCGGTGAGGATATCCCCTACGTTGCACTTCTCATACGACAGGATATCGCACTGATGAACAGCATTCGCCATCGCCGCCTTACGCAGTTTCTGCTCACGCTGGCAGCCGGTTTTTCTGTTTACGGCCACGCCCTCTGCTGTGATGAGCTGCGCTAAAACCGCCTTTCGCCCCGCCTGCGGGCATGTTGCCTCTTTGTCCAGCCGACGCTGCCGCGCGCAGCGGCGGCTGTTGATCATGATTAAGGATTGACCTATGGAACGACTCCGTCGACAACATAATGCCCAGTGGTATCACGAAACCCAAAGCAGCGTGCGGGGCGATGCGCCGCTGGAACCCCAGGCGGCCACCCTTCGCGATCGCTTTCTGCTGGGGCTGGGCGCCTTCGCCGATGAAGCCTTAAACAATGCGCTCAGCGCTCGCGCCGGGGTGTTCAGCGCCTCGTTGGCCGGTTACCACGCGCTGTTTCCCGACCAGGTGCCGCTGTCACGATACGTGACATTGTCACCCTACGATCGCCTCAGCACCGCGTTGACCGTCGCTCAGGTGACGGGCGTGCAATCGCTTTGTAGCCACTACGCCGCCCGCCTCGCCCCGCTGCACAGCCCGGACGCCTCCCGGGAAAGCAATATCCGCCTTGCTCAGATCACCCAATATGCCCGCCAGCTTGCCAGCCAGCCCACGCTGATTTGCCGCAAGGCGCTGCAACAACTCGCCGACGTCGGGCTGAGCCCGGCGGATATTGTCACCTTTTCGCAGGTGATCGGTTTTGTCAGCTATCAAGCACGCGTGGTCGCCGGCGTCGCGGCGTTGGCCGGCCGCCCGGCGGTGGTAGTGCCCGGCTTTCCTAACGTCGAAGACGCCGATGGCATCGCTTTCAGCGCCGACGAACTGAATTGGTCTGCCCGCCTGCCACCGATCGACGCGGAAACCGCCGCCGCCGAACAGCTTGATGTGTTGGATCAAAGTCACCCGCAGGCGCGCGCCGAATCTTATTATTTGCTGTTAGCCCACGACGCCGCCACCCTGCGCGAGCGCAACGGGGTGTTCAACGGCATCAATGCCGAAGGATATGGGTTATCGAGTCGCCTCAAGGCGCTGGCGACGCTGGCGGTCTCGCGCATCAACGGCAGCCGTTACTGCGCGGCCACCGTCGCGCAAGAATTGCAGGATGAGGGATTGGTTCAGGCGCTGTTCGCCGGGCTGCCTCAGGGGCTGGCGTATACCGAAGATTCGGTAAAACTCGCAGTGATGCGCACCGCCGCCGAGCTGACTCGCGCACCTGAGAAGTTCACCCCGCAGAGCGTGCAGCCGCTGTTCAACAGCGGCCTGGATCAGGCACAGGCGCTGGAGGTGATCCTCACCGTCGCACTCTACGCCTGGGAAAACCGCCTGCGCCAAACGCTGGGCGATGCGGAACCGGCACAGACTGCCCTGTAATCTATCAATGAGTTGGCGGCCCATTTTGCCGCTAACTCATCGCCCGTCCTTTTTAGAGATAAATATCAATAATCATTTAAATTTCAAATTTAAAACCAAATAATTTAATTAAATTAGTGTTAAACTCCATTTTTCTCTATTTTATTCTCCCGTCGCACTTCGAGAAAATTATCACTGTAAACAGGATAATAGGCAGTTCGTGCTCGCCTCTCATTCTGTAACTGCATTTATCTCAGAATCATCAAAACAAGGTTTTAACCCTGCTAATTAATAGAGGCACCCATTAATTTCTCTACATTTTCACCGGTGGCTGCCTTGTTATTTAGTCTCTATGATTAAGCCGATAGCGCCGTTGTCACTCCTCATTTTAAATATCCATTCAATAAACGGCTGCCATCAACCCCATTATTTTCACTTTCTATCACAGCAAAAAATATTGTGAGGCTAACTTATGTCTGAACAAGAACTTAAATCCAGCAACAATATCGTTAACGTTATTGTCGTCATCGATACCGATGCGCTGATAGAAGCATTCGAGAATAAAAACCCCAGTCAGGATGCCGGCAGCCCGACGGGCATCGGCCACCAATATGCCTATATGGTCGTCACTTCCGAACAGGTGATCGGCGGCTCCGGCACGGCGGACCTGAATTTTAAAGCCAATGTCGGCGACGTCATCCGTTGGACCGGCACTTCCGAATCGGCAAATTTCGATGCCGGCGTCCTGATCTATGGGCTGCCGCAGTTTGGCAGCGGCACCCAGGTTTTCTCCAACCCGACATTCAAAATGTACACGCGCAGCTCGATGATGCCTGCGCAAAATACCGTATTCCCCGTCACATTCACCAACCAAACCTATTGGTTCATACAGGCTGACATTACCAATACCGGCACGGAAAACTATTGCATTCAATTTGGCCTTTATTATCGACCAAACGGCGGAGACCAAAAACTATTAGGTTACTTCTATTGGGATCCGACTATTACCGTCGGCAATTAACACGTATTTCAGCAACCATTAGAAGAGAAATGATTATGGCCCCTAGGGGCCATAATCATTGCCGGGCACGGGATAAACTTAAATTTTTCTATCCATTTTGCCGCCGCAACCACTCGCTGGCGGCATCGAAAAACTTCTGCGCCAACGGCGTGGCGCGCTCCGACATATCGACCACCACCGCCGCATGACGCGGCATGGCGGCGATGGCCACCGGACGCCGCTGCAATGCCGGCATCAGCGGCGATTGCAGTTGGCCGCGCGGGAACAACCCGCAGCCCAACCCGACGAAAATCCCCTCCAGCAGTTGGAAGATAGAGGTAGTTTCCAGCCGCGGGTGCAGCGTCAATCCAGCGTCGCGGAAATGCTGATCGAGATAGCGGCGGAAATAACGCGTCGGTTCGGCCAGACACAGCGGCAAGGCGGCCACCGCCTCCAGCGGCAACGGCGCGTCCCCCACCAGCTTAGGGAAATGCTGCGGATGAAACACCAACTCGACGCCGGTTTCCACCAGCGGCTGCGATTGGAAATGCAGTTCTTTCAGGGTCGACAGCTCGAAAAAGCCGATGCCGATATCTACGGTGTGCGCCGTCAGCGCCTCCAGCAGCTGATCGGCGCTCAGCACCGCCAACCGATAATCAAGATGGGGATAACGTTCGCTGACCGCCTTGAGCATTTCCGCCACCGAGATGCTGCACTGTGGCACCACGCCGAGGCGCAACGTGCCGTGCAAGCCGTGCTTGAGCGACTCCACCTCCAGTTTCAGCCCTTGGTAGACCGAGACGATCTCGCGCGCCCACGCCAACACCCGTTCGCCCTCGGCGGTAAAGCCGCCGAAATGGTTGCCGCGGTTAATCAGCGAAACGCCCAGTTCTTTTTCCAGATTTTTCAATCGCATGGACAGCGTCGGCTGGCTGACGAAGCTGGCTTCCGCCGCCCGGCCGAAGTGGCGCTCCCGTTCTAAATTACACAGATAAATCAGTTGTTTAATATCCATAGCGCGGCTCAATGATCGGCATTCGCACCAGTATACCACCGGGCGCCGTCGCCCGCCCGGTGAGTCAGAGTTTGAGCTTCACGTAATCCGCCAAGCGGGAGAACACCCCGCCCTGCGGCACCGCCCGCAGCGCCACCAGTGGCAGGGTTTTCACCACCTGACCATTGTCGCTGATGCGGATCTCGCCGACGATTTGTCCTTTGTTGATCGGCGCTTCCAGCCGCGCAACGTTGAGCACGTACTGCGCCTTCAGCTTGTCCGCCTCGTTTTTCGGCAGGCTGAGCGACTGGTCCTGCGCGCTGCCGACCGGCAAGCGGTGGCTTTCACCATACCAGATCGGCTCTTCCCCCAGGCTCTGGCCGGCGCTGAACAGGTGTACCGTGCTAAAGTCGCGCAGCCCCCAGCTCAGCAGCTTGCGCGCCTGTTCCTCGCGGCCTTTTGAACTTTTGCCGCCCATCACCACGGCGATCAGACGGCGATCTCCTTCGGTGGCGGAAGCGATGATGTTGAAGCCGGCCGAGGCGGTGTGTCCGGTTTTCAGTCCGTCGACGTGCAGGGTCTTGTCCCACAGCAGGCCGTTGCGGTTCTGCTGCGTGATGCCGTTCCAGGTCAGCGATTTCTCGCTGTACATATGGTATTCCGCCGGCTCGCTCATGATGATGGCGCGCGCAATCACCGCCAGATCGCCGGCGGTGGTGAACTGGCCCGGCGCATCCAGCCCGTGCACCGTTTCAAAATGCGTGTTCTGCAATCCCAGCTGCGCGCTCTTCTCGTTCATCAGCTTGACGAAGTTGGCCTGGCTGCCCGCCACATAGTCCGCCATCGCCACGCAGGCGTCGTTGCCGGAATCGATGATGATGCCGCGGCTGAGATCGCGTACCGTGACCCTGTCACCAGGTTTCAGGAACATCAGCGAGGAGCCTTTGAACACCGGGTTGCCCTGCGCCCAGGCGTCTTTCCCCACGGTGACGACATCGTCGAGGCCAATCTTATGCTCATCGAGCGCATGGTCGATCACCAAACCGGTCATCAGTTTGGTCAGGCTGGCCGGATTGCGCCGCTCGTCGGCATTGCCGGCCGCCAGCACCTGGCCGGTGGTGTAATCCATCAATACGTAAGAGGCGGCGTCTATCGCCGGTGGGGTCATGGTGGAAAAATGGGACGCCGTTTCCGCCGCCTGCGCCGCTAAAGGCAGTAAGATACCGCCGATCACCACTGATACTGAACGCTTCACGCTGTGTTCCTCAGGCCCGCAGGCTAAATAAAATGCCAATATAATCCGCGAGATAGACTGCATGAATTCACTTTCAGGCGAAACCATTACTCTTTTGCAGCGGGTGTCTTTATGCAACCATTTGTTTAGGTCAGCGTCCGCCTGCGATAGATATGCTCTATGCCGCCATTGCCCCATTCGATTAGACGCCTGCCTGCCGCGCCCCTAAACTTGTGACATAAATACGCAAGACGCATAAAAAAGCGTTTACTTTTTAGCTACAACCACCTGCGAAGTGTCACCATGAAATTCAAACCGTCAATCAAGCCTTATACCGGCCCAGCGGGCGGCTGGGGTTCGCTTGAAGCCACCACCCGCTTTGTCCTCGACAGTAAACAAACCCTAAAAAACATGCGCAACCTGATGCGCGTCAACAAGGCGCGCGGCTTCGACTGCCCCGGTTGCGCCTGGGGCGACGACAACCACAGCACCTTCAGCTTCTGTGAAAACGGCGCCAAGGCAGTCAGTTGGGAAGCGACGCGCAGCGCCGTCGAGCCAGAGTTCTTCGCCGCGCACAGCGTCAGCACCCTGCAGCAGCAGAGCGACTATTTCCTCGAATATCAGGGGCGCCTCACGCATCCGATGCGCTACAACGCCGAAACCGACCACTATGAGCCTATTCATTGGCCGGACGCGCTGGCGCTGATCGCCAGGCACATCAACGCAACGGACAACCCGAACCAAATCGAGCTGTATACCTCGGGCCGCGCCAGCAACGAAGCGTCGTACCTTTATCAACTGTTCGGCCGCATGCTCGGCACCAGCAATTTCCCCGACTGCTCCAACATGTGTCACGAGGCGAGCGGCGTCGGGCTGAAGCAAAGCATCGGCGTCGGCAAAGGCACCATCCGCATCGATGACTTCGAAAAAGCCGACGCCATCTTCGTGTTCGGTCAAAACCCCGGCACCAACCACCCGCGCATGCTGCACAGTCTGAAAAACGCCGCCCGACGCGGCGCGCGCATCGTCAGTTTCAACACCCTGCGCGAGCGCGGGCTGGAAAGATTCGCCGATCCGCAGGATCCGGTGCAGATGCTGACGCCAAAATCCTCGCCGATCAGCTCCTCCTATTACCAACCGAATCTGGGCGGCGATATGGCGGCGGTGCGCGGCATGGTGAAAGCGCTGCTGGAAACCCACCGCCAGCGGCTGGCCGCCGGTGAGCCACCCCTGTTCGACCTGGCGTTTATCGAACGGCACAGCGTCGGCGTGGAGGCATACCTGGCGCAGGTGGATGCGACCGAGTGGCGGGCCATTACCGCGCAATCGGGCCTGAGCGAAGCGCAATTGCGCCAGGCGGCGGCCACTTACCAGGGCGCCGAGCGGGTGATCTGCACCTGGGCGATGGGCGTGACTCAGCATAAGCACTCGATTGCGACGGTGCGTGAAATCACCAACCTGCAGCTGCTGTTCGGGCAACTGGGCAAACCGGGCGCCGGTCTGTGCCCGGTGCGCGGCCACAGCAACGTCCAGGGCAACCGCACCATGGGGATTGACGAGAAGTCGCCCAAGGCGCTGCTCGACAGCCTGGAACGCCACTTTAACTTCACCGCCAATCGCGCGGTGGGCCACAACACGGTGGAAGCGATCGAAGCGATGTTGCGCGGCGAAGTGAAAGTGCTGATCGCGCTGGGCGGCAATCTGGCCGCCGCGGCGCCGGACACCGAGCGCACCGCCCGCGCCCTGCGCAACTGCGATTTGACGGTACACATCAGCACCAAACTTAACCGCAGCCACCTGGTGACCGGCAAAGACGCGTTGATCCTGCCGACGCTGGGCCGCACCGAATTGGACATGCAGGCCAGCGGCTCGCAGTACATCACGGTCGAAGATTCTTTCAGCATGGTTCACGCTTCGGAAGGCATCGGCAAACCGCTGGCGGATACCCAACGTTCGGAAACGGCGATCGTCTGCGGCATCGCCGACGCGGTGCTGGGCACGCAGCAGTTGGACTGGCTGGAGTTGGCCGACGACTACTCGCTGATCCGCGATCATATCGCCGCCACCATTCCCGGCTTTGAGGATTTCAACCGTCGCTGCGAGCAGCCCGGCGGATTCTACCTGGGCAATGCCGCCGCCGAACTGCGCTTTGCCACGCCGAGCGGCAAGGCGGAATTCAGCGCTGCCGCGCTGCCGGCGACCCTGTTCCCGCAACTGGGCGACGTGCAAGCGCCGTTTACCCTGCAAACGCTGCGCTCGCACGATCAGTACAACACCACCATCTATGGCCTGGATGACCGCTACCGCGGCGTTTACGGCCAGCGCGAAGTGTTGTTCATCCATCCGGAAGATCTGGCGGCGCTGGGCCTGCAGGATGGCGAACGGGTTGAGATAGAGACTCTGTGGAACGATGGCGTGGTGCGTAAAGTGGACGGATTCAAGCTGGTGAGTTACGACATTCCGCGTGGCAACCTGGCGGCCTACTACCCGGAAACCAACCCGCTGGTGCCGCTGGCCAGCTTCGGCGACGGCACCGGCACCCCGACCTCGAAGTCGATCCCGGTGGCGATTCGCCGCAGCGAACAGCACCCCTCGCTGCGCATTGCCTGAAAACGCGCGCCCGGTTCACGCCGGGCGCTTCAATATCGCCAGGATGGTCTGTAATTCGTCGGACAGCTGATGCCGTCGCCAGACGAAGTACAGATCGCTCACGCCCTCCTCGCCCATTTCCACCACCTTCAGCCCCGGAGCGGGCAAAATCTGCGGCAGCAAAGAACCCGGCACGCAGGCGACGCCGCAACCTGCCTGCACGCAGGCCGCCATCGCGGCATAAGACTCCATTTCCAGCGTCATGCGCGGTTTCAGCCCGCGCGAGGCCAGCCAGTGATCCACCTTCAGGCGGAACGAGCATTCTCGGCTGAACGTGTAAAATTCCAGCGCCGCCAGCGTGGCGGCATCGGGCTGCCCGGCATCGGCCGGCATCAGCATCACCAGCCGTTCGTCAAACGCCTTTTGGCTGGCCAGCAACGGATGTTCAATCGGGCCGTCGGTGATCGCCAGATCGAGGGCACTGTCGATCAGCATGCGCTCCAGCACCAATGAATCGCGGCTGAGCACGTTGATCTGCAGATGGGGTTGTAAACGGCGCAGCCGGGCGATGCGCGCCGGCAAATGGCTGACCAGCGAGAAATCCAGCGCCCCAAGGTTCAGCAGCCCATGCTGATGTTCTCCGGCGAACAGCTGCTTACTGCGCTCCGCCTGCGCCACGATGTCGCGCGCCTGTTGGTAGAACAGCCGGCCTTTGGGATTGACGTACAGCCGGTTTTTATCGCGGAAAAACAGCTCGCCGCCCAACGTCTCTTCCAGCTCGCGCAGCCGCAGCGTGACGTTGGAAGGCACGCAGTGCAGCTCACGGGCGGCGGCGGCGATGGTTTTGTGTTCCACCACGGTGCAGAAAAACTTCAGCTGGCTCAGCTTCATCTATCATTCACTTTTAGTTAGTGTTTTAGTTAAAAACAATCACTTTAGATTAGCATCGATTTCACCTACAGTCTGTCGACACCCTGAGGAGGATCACTGATGCCACTGAATGATTTACTGACGCTGCCCGGCGTGGCGGCCCAACCGGACGCGGTAACCGACGGTTACGTGTTCAACCACACCATGATCCGCGTGAAAGACCTGACCAAAGCGCTGGATTTCTACACTCGCGTACTGGGTTTTACCCCGGTCTATCTGGAAGAATTCAAAGAGGCCGCCTTCACCATCTGCTACCTGACGCGCAGCCCGCGCGAGCAGATCCCACAGGATGACGACGAACGCAAACGCTGGGCGCTGAGCCAACCGGGCATTCTCGAGCTGACCCATAACCACGGCACCGAAAATCAGGCGGATTTCCATTACCACAACGGCAACGGCGAGCCGCGCGGCTTTGGCCACCTGTGCGTCACGGTGCCGGACGTGCGCGCCGCCTGCGAGCGTTTTGAGCGCCTGGGCGTCACCTTCCAGAAACGCCTGCATGAAGGCCGCATGAACTACGTCGCGTTCATTCGCGATCCGGACGATTACTGGATTGAAATCCTGCAGCCGACGCCGCTGCAGGACTGATTGCCCCCCTCCTTCACCCCGGCCTGCGCGCCGGGGTTTTTCATCGTTCGCCCTTCGATTGACCAATCTTGCGCAAAATCGCGCGGCAACGCGGGGTTCCGTGACGTTAGGCTTGCTCGCAGCGGGTGATTCGCGTAAAACTGTCAGCCGCAAATCTTGCCACTCACAACCCATTCACTGGACGATATGTTTCAAGATAACCCGCTGCTGGCGCAGCTAAAACAGCAACTTCACTCTCAGACCCCGCGCGTTGAAGGCGTAGTGAAAGGGACTGAGAAAGGCTTTGGCTTTCTTGAAGTAGACGGTCAAAAAAGCTACTTCATTCCGCCGCCGTACATGAAGAAAGTCATGCACGGGGATCGCATTATCGCCACCCTGCACACCGAGAAAGAGCGCGAAATCGCCGAGCCGGAAACCTTGGTCGAGCCATTCCTGTCGCGCTTTGTCGGCCGCGTGCAAAAGCGCGACGATCGTCTGTCCATCGTGCCCGATCATCCGTTGCTGAAAGACGCGATTCCGTGCCGCCCGGTGCGTGAACTGATCCACAACTTCCAGGCCGGCGACTGGGCGGTGGCGGAAATGCGCCGCCATCCGCTGAAAGGCGATCGCGGCTTCAACGCCGACCTGACCCAGTTTATCACCGACGGTGAAGACCATTTCGCCCCGTGGTGGGTGACGCTGGCGCGTCACAACCTGGAAAAAGAGGCGCCGGAGATGCAGGCCCTCAGCGAGCCGGACGCTGCGCTGGTGCGTGAAGATCTGACCGCGCTCGAATTCGTCACCATCGACAGCGCCAGCACCGAAGACATGGACGATGCGCTGTACGTGACCGACAACGGTGACGGTTCGCTGCAGTTGACCATCGCCATCGCCGATCCTACTGCCTACGTAGAACAAGGCAGCAAGCTGGACGATATCGCCCGCGTGCGCGCCTTCACCAACTATCTGCCGGGCTTCAACATCCCGATGCTGCCGCGCGATCTGTCGGACAACCTGTGCTCGCTGCGCCCTAACGAGCGCCGTCAGGTGCTGGCTTGCCGCGTGACCATCGCCGCCGACGGCGCGCTGGGCGAAGATATTCAGTTCTTCGCCGCCGAGATCGAATCCAAAGCCAAACTGGTGTACGACGAAGTCTCCGACTGGCTGGACGGCATTACCGGCTGGCAACCGCCGAGCGACGCCATCGCGCAACAGATCACCCTGCTGAAACGCGTTTGCGACGCGCGCAACGCCTGGCGCCACCAGCATGCGCTGGTATTCAAAGATCGCCCGGACTACCGCTTCGTGTTGGGTGAAAAAGGCGATGTGCTGGAGATCGTTACCGAGCAGCGCCGCAGCGCCAACCGCATCGTTGAAGAGTGCATGATCGCCGCCAACGTCTGCGCCGCCATCGTGCTGCGCGATCGCCTGGGCTTCGGCGTGTACAACGTGCACACCGGTTTCGATCCTGCGCTGGTTGAGCAAGCGGTCACCGTACTGCAGGCCAACGGCGTCGAAGCCGAAGCCGAGAAGCTGCTGACCCTCGACGGTTTCTGCGAACTGCGCCGCCACCTGGATGCGCAGCCGACCCAGTTCCTCGACAGCCGCATCCGCCGCTTCCAGACCTTCGCCGAGATCAGCACTACGCCGGGGCCACACTTCGGTCTGGGGCTGGAGGCTTACGCCACCTGGACATCACCGATCCGTAAATACGGCGATATGGTCAATCATCGCCTGCTGAAGGCGATCATCAACCAGCAGCCGGCGGAAAAACCGCAGGATGACGTGACGGTGCAGCTGGCGGAACGCCGCCGCCTGAACCGCATGGCGGAACGCGACGTCGGCGACTGGCTGTACGCCCGCTTCCTGCAGGACAAGGCCGGTACCGATACCCGCTTCAACGCCGAGATCATCGACGTGACACGCGGCGGCCTGCGCGTGCGCCTGCTGGACAACGGCGCGGTTGCCTTCATCCCGGCGCCGTTTATTCACGCGGTGCGTGACGAGATGCAGTGCAGCCAGGAAACCGGCACCGTGCAGATCAAAGGCGAAGTAGTTTATCGCCAAAGCGATACCTTGCAGGTCACCATCGCCGAAGTGCGCATGGAAACCCGCAGCGTGATCGCCCGGCCGGCGGCCTGAATGCCAGCCTGAAACGGTAGCGACGCCAAACGCCGACGGTGAAAACCGCCGGCGTTTTTTTTCGTCCGCGCTCGCTAACGCAATGGGTTACCGCCGGTTTCACGCAGCAATGGCAGCACCGCCAACGAAGCCAGCGTCGCCAGCATCAGGTAGACGGCGGGCGCCAGCAGCGAGCCGCTCAACGCGATCGACTGCGAGGCGATATATTGGGCGAAGCCGCCGAAAATCGCCACGCCGAGGCTGTAGACCAACGCAAACCCCAATGCGCGAATGCGCTGCGGAAACAGCTCCGAAATCATCAGCATGGTCGGCACCGAGCCGAGCGTGGTCAATCCGACCAATATCGCGACAATCAGCAGCAGCACCGCCGGATGCGGCGCGGCGCTCAGCCACCAAAACGCCGGCAAGGCCACGATCAAGATAGCGATGCGCGAGCCTCGGATCAGTGGCAAGCGGCCATAGCGATCGCACCAGTGCCCAACCAACAGGCTGCCGCCGAAGGTCACCAGCCCCGCCAGAAGCATCGCGGCATAGCCGTAGGCCTGCGGCATGCCTAAGTATTTCACCGCGTAAGTGCCGAGATAATACATCGAGATGTAAGTGGCGACGGTGGCACCAATGGTCAGCATCACGCCGAGCACCACCGCCCGCGAGTGCCGTCGCAGCTGCGCCGGCGGTTCATGGGCCCGCGACACCGGCAGCCGGTCGCTTTCCAATCCGAGGCGCAGCCAGCAACCGAGCGGCGCCAGCGCCACGCCGATAAAGAACGGAATGCGCCATCCCCACTCGGCCATGGCATTCGGCTCGCCGGAGATCGCCGGCAACGCCGTGCTGAGCGCCAGCGCGGTGACGCCGCCGACCACGGTGGCGATGCCCTGCGTCGCCAGCGACCAACTGGAATAGAAGCCTCGCCGGTTAGGTGGCGCCGACTCCACCAGCAACGACATCGATGCGCCCACCTCGCCCCCCGCCGCCACGCCCTGGATCAAACGCGCCGCCACCAGCGTGACGGTTCCCCAATAACCGGCGCTGGCGTAGGTCGGTGCAAAGCCGATCATCGCCGTGCCGAGGCTCATCAGTGAGATCGTCAGGATCATCGCCGGCTTGCGGCCATGGCGATCGGCATAGGCGCCGATCAGAATGCCGCCCAGCGGCCGCATGAAAAAACTGACGCCAAACGTGGCGAACGCCAACAGCAACGCCAAATTGGGATCGCTCGAGGGGGGAAAAAACAATACGCTGATATAAATAACGAAGAAGTTATAGATACCGAAATCGAAAAACTCCAGCGCATTGCCGAAGGAGGCGGCAAATATCACTTTCTTGCCGCCTACCCTCGCGGGCGCGTTTATTGTTGGTTGCGTCGCCGCCGTATTTTCACTCATCATTATCTTCCCTGTTATTATTCTTCGAATTTATTTTAAATACGCTTCCGCCAACGCTCCCCAATACTGGCTGCCGGCCGCCAGACACCCATCGTTAAAGTCATATCCCGGGTTATGCACCATGCAGCTTCCTTCGCCGTCACCGTTACCGATGATCAGGTAGCAGCCTTGCGGATGCGCATCGAGCATAAAGGCGAAGTCTTCGCTGCCCATCAGCGGCCTGGCGCCGTAGTGCGCGCGGGCGGCGCCGAACTGCTGCTGCGCCACGCGGTGGGCGAAACGGGTCATCGCTTCGTCGTTGACCAACACCGGCGTGCCGTTAACGTGCTCCACCGTCGCGTGGGCACCGAAGCTTGCCGCCTGCGCTTCGATCAGCGCCGGAATGCGCGCCAGCAGCGTAGCGCGCGCCTGGCGATCCAGCGAGCGTACGCTGAGCTTCATCTCCGCGCTGTCCGGGATCACGTTGGCCGCCTCGCCGGCCTTGATGCTGCCAACGGTGATCACCGCTGCTTCCAGCGGATCGATATTGCGCGAGACGATGCTCTGCAGCGCGACGGTGATATGCGAGGCCACCAACACCGGATCGACCGCCAGCTGCGGGATGGCGCCGTGGCCGCCGCGCCCCTGCACCCGCACGTTGAACTGATCCATCGAGGCCATGAACGGGCCGTGCTGGAAGAAGAACTCGCCGAGCGGCATCCCCGGCATGTTGTGCATGGCGAAGATGGCATCGCAGGGGAAGCGTTCGAACAGCCCCTGTTCCACCATGCGCGCGCCGCCGTTCAGCATCTCTTCCGCCGGTTGGAAAATCAGGTGCAGCGTGCCGTTGAAGTTGCGCGTTTGCGCCAGGTAACGCGCGGCGCCGAGCAGCATGGTGGTATGGCCATCATGGCCGCAGGCGTGCATGCGGTTGGCCACGCTGCTGCTCCAGGGTTTGCCGTTGTTTTCCTCGATCGGCAAGGCGTCCATATCGGCGCGCAGTCCGAGGCGTTTAACGCCGTCGCCCACCCGCAGCGTCCCCACCACGCCGGTGCCCGCCAATCCGCGGTGTACCTCATAGCCCCACGAGCTTAGATAATCCGCCACCAGATCGCTGGTGCGAAATTCTTCAAAACCCAACTCGGGATGCTGGTGAATATCATGCCGGATGGCCGTAAGCTGCGGTAAATACCCTTCAATGACTTTATTTATCATAATTAAATTCCTTTCATAGCTTTATTATTTATTTAATGAATGAATAAAAGTGCGAATTGAAATAAAGGTATAACACGGCATAAGTAATTTTATTTCGGCGCGCCTCGCCAGATAAAATAATAGGCCGCCAGACGCCGTGCTCTGATAAAAAACGGCGATGATTCGCTGTATGCGAAGTGAAAGTGCAGAATGAACTTCTGCCGGGAAGCGCATGGGCCGCAGCCTGCGCCAGCGGTGTTTCATCACGTTGTTTTTACACTAAAACCCCACCTGCTTCACATTTCTCATCCGACCTGCCACGGTTCGGCGGCAAAACTTCTACTGTTAAAACGTCATTCCTAATAACAACGTCGATTTTACCTCTGCACGCCAAGGAGTTATTTCATGAGAAACATCAGGTCCGGATTTATCTGGCTGCTGGTGGCGTTGGTCGGCGCCTTCGCCTTCGCCATGCTGGCGCTCAGCCGCGGCGAGCACGTCAACGCCGTCTGGCTGGTGGTCGCCGCCGTCGCCTGCTACAGCATCGCCTACCGCTTCTACAGCCGGTTCATCGCCGACAAGGTCTTTGAACTGGATGACCGCCGTCTGACCCCGGCCGAACGCCACAACGACGGCCTGGACTACGTGCCCACCAACAAATGGGTGCTGTTCGGCCACCACTTCGCCGCCATCGCCGGCGCCGGGCCGCTGGTGGGGCCGATCCTGGCCGCGCAGATGGGCTTCCTGCCGGGAACCATCTGGATCCTGGTCGGCGTTATGTTGGCCGGCGCGGTGCAGGATTTTCTGGTGCTGTTCATCTCCACGCGCCGCGACGGGCGTTCACTGGGGGAAATGGCCAAGCAAGAGCTGGGGGCGTTCGCCGGGGTGATCACCATGCTCGGTGCGCTGGGGGTGATGATCATCATCCTGTCGGCGCTGGCGTTGGTGGTAGTGAAAGCGTTGGCCGACAGCCCGTGGGGGCTGTTCACCATCGCCGCCACCATCCCGATCGCCCTGTTCATGGGCATCTACATGCGCTTTATCCGGCCGGGCAAGATCGCTGAAATTTCGGTGATTGGCTTCGTGCTGATGCTGCTGGCGATCGTTTACGGCGGCAACGTGGCGCAAGATCCCTATTGGGGGCCGTTCTTCACGCTGCACGGCACCACCCTGACCTGGGTGCTGGTGTTCTACGGCTTCGTCGCCTCGGTGCTGCCGGTGTGGCTGCTGCTGGCGCCGCGCGATTACCTTTCCACCTTTATGAAAATCGGCGTCATCATCGGCCTGGCCATCGGCATCGTCTTCGCCATGCCGGAGATGAAAATGCCGGCGGTCTCGCGCTTTATCGACGGCAGCGGCCCGGTATTCGCCGGCGCCCTGTTCCCGTTCCTGTTCATCACCATCGCCTGCGGCGCCATTTCCGGCTTCCACGCGCTGGTCTCCAGCGGCACCACGCCGAAGCTGGTGGAGCGCGAAAGCCACATCCGCTTTATCGGTTACGGCGCCATGCTGATGGAATCTTTCGTCGCCATCATGGCGCTTATCTGCGCCTCGGTGCTGGATCCGGGCGTTTACTTCGCCATGAACTCGCCGGCGGCGCTGATCGGCACCACGGTGGAAAATGCTTCGCAGGTCATTAACAGCTGGGGCTTTATCGTCACGCCGGAAACGCTGGCGCTGATCGCCAAAGAGGTGGGCGAGAACGCCATCCTGTCGCGCGCCGGCGGCGCCCCGACCTTCGCCGTGGGCATGGCGCACATCATCAGTGAGGTGTTCAACAGCCGGGCGATGATGGCCTTCTGGTACCACTTCGCCATTCTATTCGAAGCGCTGTTCATCCTGACCGCCGTCGACGCCGGCACCCGCGCCTGCCGCTTTATGGTGCAGGATCTGGTGGGCGTGGCGGTGCCGCAGCTGGCCAATAACCGCTCCTGGTTCGGCAACCTGGCGGGCACCACTGTGGCGGTGGCCGGTTGGGGTTTCTTCGTGTATCAGGGCGTGGTCGATCCGCTCGGCGGCATCAATACCCTGTGGCCGCTGTTCGGTATCGGCAACCAGATGCTGGCGTCGATGGCGCTGATCCTCGGCACCGTGGTGCTGTTCAAGATGAAAAAGCAGCGCTACGCCTGGGTGACTATTCTGCCGACCGCCTGGCTGTTCGTGACCTCCATGACCGCCGGCTGGCAGAAGATCTTCCACGAAAAACCGAGCATCGGCTTCCTGGCGCAGGCGAAGAAGTTCTCCACCGGCATCGAGCAAGGCACGATCATTGCGCCGGCCAAATCGTTGAAAGACATGGAAACCATCGTGTTCAGCAACCAGATCAACGCCGCGCTGTGCGGGTTCTTTATGCTGGTGGCGGTGACCATGCTGATCGCCGCCTTCTTCGCGATCCGCCGGGCGCTGCGCACCGAACAGCCTACGGCGCACGAGGTCGGCGCCGCGCTGAGGGAAGAGGCCGGCCGCAGCTGAGTCTCGCCGTTAGGAGAAACGGCCGGCCTCTCAGCGTACTGTTCAGAGGCCAGCCGTTATTTGTTTGAAGATGTCGCCCCCGAGAATATTGTCTTCACCGACCCGCTTTTTAATTTCCGTCGCCAGGTACGGCGATGCACCGCTCGCCAGCGCGCCCGCCAGATTATTGCCCGCCAGCGCCGTCAGCGCCCCCGTTACCGCCTGCGCCGCCTTCTGCAGGTCGCTGCCGGTGCCGTATTGCCGCATCGCGTTGTCGTACGCCTGCTTCATCACCGCCGCATCGTTCGTCGGTTTCCCGCTCTTCTCAAGCTGCTCCCTGGCCTGCGCCAGCGCCGCCGGGTCTTTCTGCGCCTTCAGCCCGGCAATCTCACCCTGCGTGCGGATGACGTCCATTGCCTGGCCGCCAATCTCCCCAATCAACTGCGCCTGCTTCAGCCGGTTCTGTTCCTTCTCCTTGTTGAATATCGGGCTGATGCTGCCATCGTTGGCGTTATCGACAGGTTTTGTCCGGCGGTGAGCGTGCTGCCTTGCGACTGGCGGCTGGCGGTGCGGGTTTCGTTCTTCGGCGACTGACTGCCGTAGGAGGCGCTGATGCCCATCGTGTTGGTGGCACCCTGCGCTGCACCGTTGTGAGCTGGGGACAAACCGGCGGCGGCGTTTTTCGCCTCCACCGAGGCGGTCAGTACACGTCAGGTTTACCCTTGTCCCCGTTACAACTGATGAATCGCCACGGGTTTAACAGACTGGACTGACCCCACCCCGCTATGACTGCCTGAAGCGCGGCAGGAACTGACCCTTGACGTAAAAATCCCGGCTCAATGGCCTAATGCCGATCAGTTAAGCCTGAGTGGCATTTTTTTATCCAGCCTCTGGGCGTTCTGTGCAGGGGAATTGCCGTAAATGTCCCGCATTTCTCTGTGGCCAATATGAACGGCAATTGGAGGGGCCGATGGCGCGGCCCCTCCACCCGCGCCCTTGCTTAACACCGTCTGTCCGCTGTGCGGATGCCCTCGCCGCGTCTGCATTGTCGGGCGGGTCGGCTGCGACAAACGTCCCTGTTAGTCTCGCCTCAACCGGCCTTCCCTGGCCGGTTGCCCCTGACAATGCCGTCTTGCTCGGCAGCCGGTGATGCGCGCCTAAGGTCAACACCCGAGCTGGCAGCTATCGGGCAACCTGTCCCTTATGAGGTTATGACAGAGAAGAGAAATCGGAGATGAGCACGGTATTGGACGCCCTTGAAGACGCCGAACGCAGGCATAGCGCATTAGGAGAAACCGCCATGGACGGCGGTTTCAGGTGAGACAGGCAGGGACGCCTGTCGCAACCGGCCTCAATGCGCTATGGCGGAGAGAGGACAAATCTGCCTGGAGCAGATTTGAACGCTGCTTGCAGCGGCCCCGAAGGGGCGAGGCCCAGGGATGGGCTGAGTAACGTTGGCAAAGCCAACCGTCTGATAGGGCAAAGGCGCGGGTTGCCAGGGGCCGCGCCTTCGGCCCCTGGCTCGGTCGAGATGCGCCACATGGGGCATCTCACTTTTATCGACCGAAAATGTCACGAACGCCTGCATAAAAACGCTAACTAGCCAGCCTTAGGCTCAATGGCCGGGATTTTGCGCTTCAGGTTACTGGTTTTATTCCTAAGCGAAACATTTCAGTGGGGAATAAAGGTTGTATTATCAGTTCGTTATTAAAAATAAATAACTTTGGTGATAAGGCTATGACGTCGTAAATATTTTCAGCAATCAAGCTTAACCTTGTTCTAAAAATAGGAATGTTCGCATCATCAGCAAAAACGAACACATCATCATTTTCTATGTGATGGGACCTCAATAGAGCGTCAATACTTTCATAATCTGAATATTTTATTTCTGACCATGTGACACTTCCTTTTGCAAAAGGATATTTATTTAAAATATCAATAACTTCCTGCTGAGCCTTACCCTCAATTATATTAAAATCAGCACTTAGTGCTTCTCGACACTCATCAAACAAAGTCATTTACCCTACCTGTTTAGCTGCTTCAATATAGTTTCAAAAGATTTCTCATTACCTTCAAAAGGTATGACTTGTTTCACTGCTTTTCCTGGCCCTTTACCCTGAGAGTAATCCCATATATTGATATGCGTACCTTTTTCAGGATCATAATCAACACGCCAACCCACTTTGCCATCACTAGATTGTCGTCCAATAACCTTTCCGTTCCCGGCACTTACTTCTAAACGCCCAATAACTGGTTTAGAATTTGCACCTAAATTACCTACAAGATCCAGTGCCTTGTTTCGAGCATTTTCCCAGTTTTTCTCTGGTTTAAGAATTTGTTCGATTTTAGGCTGAGTGCTTCCCTTAGCCTTACTAATTCCCCCAAACGCTGATGCAGCAGCGCTCGCTACAATACCCGCCTGAACCTCATCCAGACCGTACTCTTTCTGGAGTGCTTCCGATACTTTCTGAGTGGCAACAACACCTTCAGCCTGCATCTGCTGCGCAAACGTCGCCGTCAGATCGTAAACCATCTTGATCGGGATATCTTCACCCAGGGCACGATCTATTGCCTGCTTCACTGCCAGACTGTCGGTCAGCACGTCACCGTATTTCTGCTGACAGCTTTCCGGATTGCTGGCGCAGTCGCTGATGAGCTGCTTCTGCTGGGCGGTACTCAGCTCCTCATACTTCTTGATAACGCCGCTGCAGTCACCGCCGCTGGCCTGGCAGGACTTCATTTCAGCAGGCCAGTTATCTATCTGTTTGCTGCTCAGATAGTTATTCTCAACCGCATTCTTCCCAGCCTGACCGCCGGTCACCGCTCCCGCAGTATCCCCCGTCGCCAGGCCGCCTGCAAGCCCTGCGGCCAGCTGGCTCAGCGTGCTCACCTGCTGCTTCTCGCTTTCGCTCAGCTGCTGCGCCGTTTTGCCCGGGAACAGCTGCCCGGCAATGTAGCGCGCCGCCAGTTCACCGCCGCCCGCGCCAACCCGCCTGCCGCAGCTGACTGGTTGTTCAGCTGCGCCGTCACCGCGCCCAGCACCGCGTGCGCCATCGCATTGGCGGCGATGTTATCCTCACCGACCCGTTTCTTGATTTCCGTCGCCAGGTACGGCGAGGCACCACTCGCCAGCGCGCCCGCCAGATTATTGCCCGCCAGCGCCGTCAGCGCCCCCGTTACCGCCTGCGCCGCCTTCTGCAGGTCGCTGCCGGTACCGTATTGCCGCATCGCGTTGTCGTACGCCTGCTTCATCACCGCCGCATCGTTCGTCGGTTTCCCGCTCTTCTCAAGCTGCTCCCTGGCCTGCGCCAGCGCCGCCGGGTCTTTCTGCGCCTTCAGCCCGGCAATCTCACCCTGCGTGCGGATGACGTCCATTGCCTGGCCGCCAATCTCCCCAATCAACTGCGCCTGCTTCAGCCGGTTCTGCTCCTTCTCCTTGTTGAATATCGGGCTGATGCTGCCGTCGTTGGCATGCTCGGTATCCCGGTTTAGCTGCGCCACATCCTGCTGCTGTTTCCCGGTATTGCCCGGAAACAGCTGAGCGGCATCAGTGCCCTAGCAGAGGCTGTTGATATTTACTTCAGCATCTTCATTAGCTCATTCATTAGTTCGGAAGCATCTTCTTTATAGCTTGATTCCCACTGAGTTTTCCAATCTACTGGGCGTCCTTCATCCTCCCATTCTGATAGAGCAAGTGCATTGATGATTTCCAGTTCAAACCAGATTCTCAGGTAATTATCTCTGCTTTTTTCATCCTCAAATAACTCATTTAATTGAGCCAAATCCTCTGCATAGCTTACGAACTTAGCAAAGCTAACAACGTTATTTAGAGAACTAAACGCACACTCACGAATAGCATCCTTCTTATTTGTCGCCATATTTAACCGTTACCACCCTTCCTGATTCGTTCGTTACCACTGACACTTTGCTTTCAGGATCAAAATGGACTGTTGTTCCGCCGCGGCTAGGAGTCGACTTTCCATTTTTAATTGTATTCTCAACAACAGAAGGAGTTATTCCTCGATCCTGCATCCTATCTAAGGCATGACCTGAATACTCTCGGTTTCCGATTGTACTTGGTTGATTCCTGACGGGTTGATAAGATGGATTACTTGGTTGATTCATCGGATTACGCTTGCTTCCCATAGGGATCGTTGCCGATACCTCATCACTGGCCTTATTAATCAACCTGGACGCTTCAGCGACATCCCCCTTCTTCAGCGCCGCCTCTGCCGCCTTGATCGCCTTACCGGCCGCATCACCAGCACCTGGGATAATCCCTATCGCCGCTACCAGATAATCCAGCGCACTCTGCGCTTCCGCAAAGCTCTTGATATCTCCAACCACCGGTACAAAATCGGCACCTGTCGACAGGATATCTTTCAGCTCTTCCCGGCGCTCAGTATACATCTTCACCGAGCACGCTTCCGCGCTCATTCCGGCACAGTTTTGCTGCTTATAGCGCTCATTTTCAGCGTCGACACGCTCTTCGGCTACCTGCTGAGGTGTCTTACCCTGAGATACAGCGTCAACAACATCACTCAGCGCGTTATTCTCAACCGCATTCTTCCCAGCCTGCCCGCCGGTCACCGCTCCCGCAGTATCCCCCGTCGCCAGGCCGCCTGCAAGCCCTGCGGCCAGCTGGCTCAGCGTGCTCACCTGCTGCTTCTCGCTTTCGCTCAGCTGCTGCGCCGTTTTGCCCGGGAACAGCTGCCCGGCAATGTAGCGCGCCGCCAGTTCACCGCCGCCCGCGCCCAACCCGCCTGCCGCAGCTGACTGGTTGTTCAGCTGCGCCGTCACTGCGCCCAGCACTGCATGCGCCATCGCATTGGCCGCAACGTCGACTTCACCTGTCCGCGGATTGGTGGTCAGTTTCTTGATTTCCGTCGCCAGGTACGGCGAGGCACCACTCGCCAGCGCGCCCGCCAGGTTATTGCCCGCCAGCGCCGTCAACGCGCCCGTCACCGCCTGCGCCGCCTTCTGCAGGTCGCTGCCGGTGCCGTATTGCCGCATCGCGTTGTCGTACGCCTGCTTCATCACCGCCGCATCGTTCGTCGGTTTCCCGCTCTTCTCAAGCTGCTCCCTGGCCTGCGCCAGCGCCGCCGGGTCTTTCTGCGCCTTCAGCCCGGCAATCTCACCCTGCGTGCGGATGACGTCCATTGCCTGGCCGCCAATCTCCCCAATCAACTGCGCCTGCTTCAGCCGGTTCTGTTCCTTCTCCTTGTTGAATATCGGGCTGATGCTGCCATCGTTGGCATGTTCGGTATCCCGGTTTAGCTGCACCACATCCTGCTGCTGTTTGTCTTTGTCGCGAACTATCAGCGTCCCCTCACTGACGCCGGCCTTCGTCGTGCCCTCGGCGTGCCCGCTGTTGTTGGCGCCCGACAGCATGCCGCCGGCCATATTGGTCAGCAGGTCTTTGCCCACCGGCCCGCCGGTGCTGAATGAACCGCCGCTGTGCGTCGCGCTGTAGTCCGCCTGGTTGTGAATGTCCTTCCAGCCCAGCGTGCCGGTATCGAGGCGGTTGTTCTCTTTGTCTGCCGTGCTGGCGATGACGGCGCCGTCGAGCTGGGTATGTTCTTTGACCTTGACGTCATACCCGCCTTTGCCCGCAAACAGCCCGGTCTGCTCCTTGACGCTGTCAAAATTACTTTTGAGCTTGTCCTGGTTCGCGCTGATGTAGCCCGAACCGGTCATCGAGCCTAAGGTGAAACTGCCGCCCGCGCTGACATTTTGCTGTTTGGCGTCATAGCGGTCGCTGTCCTGTTCGCTCTGCAGCGTCAGGTCACGGCCCACGTCGACGGTAACCTTTTCGCCGCTGGCCTGCGCGCCGGTAAGCGTGGTGTCTCGGCCGCTGGTCAGGCTGAGATTACTGCCCGCATCCAGGGTGGTTTCGGTATGGGTCAGGCCGTTGCCGTTCTCATGTCCCTTGCCGGCATTGACGCCGGCCGAGACGCTGATGCCATAGCCGCCCGAGCCGGCGCCGATACCGACGCCGACGTTGCCGCCTTTGCTGCTGTTCTTGCCGACGGTGCTTTCGCTGTTCTGCGCCGACTGCAGGGTAATGTCCCGCGCCGCATCCAGTGACAGGTCTTTGCCCGCCTTCAACTGGCTGCCGGTGATGGTGATATCGCCGCTTTGCGCATTGTGGTTCTTGCCGGTCGCCGTTATCGACAGGTTTTGCCCGGCGGTAAGCGTGCTACCCTGCGACTGTCGGCTGTCGGTGCGGGTTTCGCTTTTCGACGACTGACTGCCGTAGGAGGCGCTGATGCCCACCGTATTGGTGGCGCCTTTCCCCGCCTCTGTGTTGAGCTTGTCGAGTTCAACGGCTTGCGCCGCCTGCACGCCGGAAAGCGCCGCCTTGGTGTTTTGCAGCGCGGTCAGGCGCCCGTCGCCTTCTTTTCTTGCCTGTTGCGCCGAGCTGACGGCGGTGTTGAGCGCGCCGCCCGCGGTGCCCGACAACGCCACGCTCAGGCCGCTCTGCTTTTGCTCGAAGGTTTCTTTGCGCGTGCGCCGATCGTAGCCGGGGTCGATAGTCACGCTGTCGCCGGTTAACGCCAGGTCCTTGCCCGCCACCAGGTCGGCGCCGCCAATGTGCAGTTGGTTGCCCGCCGTGATGTTGACGCTGCCCTGGCTGCTGCCGACGGTGCTGACGCTTTGGCTCTGGGTCGTGGCTTTCTCGTCGACTTCGTGTTTGCTCGACTGTTTGCCAATCGTGAAACCGATGCCGCCGCTTCCCAGCAGGCCGCTCTTTTTCTTCTCTTCCAGCAGGTAATGCGTGTCGGTCTCGGTGGCCGCACCGATATCGATATTACGGCCGGCCTGCAGGTTCACGTCCCGATCAGCGGCAATGGCCGAGCCGGTGACCGTCAGATCGTTGCCTGCGCTGACACTGACGCTGTTACCACTCAGCAGTGTACCGTTCTCGCGCGTGGTTCGGTCGTCGGTCACAGTGTGGCTGCTGCTCTTGTTCAGGAAGCCTTTTTTCTCGGAACGTTCCTCGCTGTAGCGCGACTCGCGCTCGGTGGCCGTATTGAGGGTGACATCCTTTTTTGCCTGCAGGGCGATGGCACCCTGGTCACTGTGCAGGGTGCTGCCGGTGACCGTGACATCGCCCTCACGCCCGATAACCGTGACGCCCTGCTGACCGCTGAAGGTGCTGCCGGTGCTGATTTCGCGCTCGGTTTGTTCGATGCGATGGCTTTTGGTTTTGCCCTCGCGTTTGTTTTCGCTGTCCAGATCTTGCGTGCGGCTGCGCGCGTCTTTAATGGTCACGTCTTGCGCGCTGGCGCCAATACGCCCCTCTTTGCTCTCAATCTGCGCGCCTTCCGCCAGCAGTTGGTTACCCGCCACCAGAGTGACGCCCTGATCACCGCCGAGTGCGCTTAATGTCAGGCTCTCTTCCTGGCGGTCGTTGCTTACCGAGGAAGTCCGGCTGTTGGCATCCAGGTGTGTGGTATTGGTGGTGCTTTCGGCCTTGATGTTGATATCGCCGCCGGCCTGCACGCGGGTGCTGCCGCCGGCCTTGGCCTGGCTGCCCATGAACGTGACGTCTCGCCCAGCATTGAGCGTGAGGTTGCCGCCGGCGTTAAGCTCACTCCCCTGAGCCTGTTGCCATTCGCCGCTGACGTGCGCCATCCGGGAGCCTGCCGCTTCCGTGCCGCCGCGGGTACGGTTGCCCATAGAGCCCGAGATAACCTCAAGGTCGGCGGTATGGTTGCTTTTGGCGGCGGTGATGGTCAGGTTGTTGCGCGCGCTCAGGTTGAGCGTATCGGTCGCATCGAGCTTTGCCCCCGTGAGCGTGATATCGGTGCCGCGCAGGCGAATGTCGCCGGCGCTTAGGGTTGCCTGACGCAACGCATCCTGCAGATTGGTGCTCAGGGTCAGACTGTCGGCCTGCACGTCAATGCTGCCGGCCTTGATGTCACCGCCCTGATGCAGGAACTGCCCGGCGTCGACCGTCAGGGCTTTGTCGGCAAACAGGTTGCCGGCATTGGTGATGCTGTTGGCCGAGAGTTGCAGATCGCCACCACCAATCACCGCGCCATCGCCGGTCAGGCGCAGCGTGGTCTGTGCCAGGTACACCTTCGGCACCCATACCGTTTGCGGGCCGCCTTCCGTTTGCACCGTCTCGCTCACCAGCCAGACAATATCCTGCTGCAGCGCCGCAATCTGCTCCGGCGTCAGGGCCACGCCCGGCACCAGATGGAAGTCCTGGGCGACTTTACTGCCGTTGTTCATCAACTGCTGATACTGTTCCATCGCATCCCAGCCCTTGACGGACGGTTTGCCGGTCAGCGCCAGCACCTGCTCGCGCACCAGACGCTGCTCGTAAAAGCCGTCCCCCAGGCGCTTATGGGCCTGCGCGGGGTCATACCCTACGCGTTCGAGCATGTAGTCGCTGCTGATAAAGTTGTCGCGGCGGGTAAAGCGTTCATCGGTCACCACCAGGAACGGGCTGCCGGTCGCCGTAGGTTGACTAAACAAGCCGTTATTGGGGATGGCGGTGGCCACATTGCCCAGATGCTGTAACTGCGTCAGCGCCAGCTCAGACGGCAGCAGCGGGCGCCCCAGCGGCGAAGACGGTGTGGCGCCGGGTTGCGTCATCTGTTCGCCCGGTGCCAGCGTCGTATCGCCGTCAGATCGGGCAGCACCCTCTACCGTGAAGGCCAGCGGATTGTGCTCCAGTTCGGCGCGTTCGGCATCCACGGCGTTTAATGCCGCCTGAAGCTGGCTGATTTGTGCCTGATTGACCGTGGTATTGGTGATACGGGCCCCGTTAATGGTGACCGTGCCGTTGCCGGAGATAATCCCATCAACGGTCGCCAGCGCCGTGGTCTCGTCTCGATTGAACGTCGGGTACCAGTGATGCGTGTCCTTGTCATAGTGGTCAACGATCACCGCCTGGCGCCGTTCGTTAACCGAGTAACCTCGGTTGTCTACGCTGCCGCCGCCGTCCTGCGTCAGGTTGCCGTTGGCGGTAATGACGCTGGCGTCATTGAGCAATGCTCCCGTGATGCGCAGCACCATGTTGCCGCCCGCCAGAATACGCGCGCCGATACCTTCAGAGACCAGCCTGTCGCGCGTCAGCGTGCCGCTTTCGGTTCGCTCGCGGAAGTTGTTGTAATCGGTGATGAATGGCGCGCTGTCGATGTCGACATGCTTTTCGGGATCCCAGGTCATCACCTGCGTCCAGTCGTGTTCCCAATGGAAGCCGTTTTGATAAGGCGTCGGGATAGTCGCCAGTTGGTTTCCCCCCCGCGTCTCGTAGAACGTCATCGCATAGCTGCCGTCGGCATTCGGCTTGAGCGCCAGGTAGTTGACCCACAGGTCGGTAAGTGTGCCTTTGTTGTCCTTGACCCGCACCTGCGCGCGCTTGCCCGGCGCATCAATGGCCAGCAGGGTGCCGTAGCGGTTGGTTTGCGCCGCCGCGTCATCCTGGAAGGTCAACTGCTGGGTGGTCGGCGCCAGGGTACTTTTGTCGGGGTTGACCTTTGAGCCGTAGGAGCGCCAGTAATAGTTGTAGCGGTGCCATTTGTAGTCACTTTTTTCCGCCTCTCGCTCAATCACGAGCCCTTCACGCAGGTTGTTCAAGCGACGGGCCTCAATGGTGGCGTCCCCGTCCGCTTCGATAAAGCTCGCCCGGTTATCTATCAGGTCGTCGCTGTGCAGGTGCAGGCGGTCGGCGCTGTAAATCAGGGCGCCATCCCGGTTGGTCAGTCGCTCACCGGCCTGCACCGTCAGGCTTTGGGTCGCCGCCATCACCGCAGGCTGACCATGGTTGTCGATGACGCGCCCGCGCACGGTGATAGCGTCCCCCATCAGCGCCGCCGTGTTGTCCAGGGTATCGACGTTCAGCGTCATGCTGTCCGCTTCAATACGCCCGGTGTTTTGCAACGCCCCGGTCGTCAGCTGCAGCGTTTTGCCTACCAGAG
Source organism: Serratia ureilytica (assembly GCF_017309605.1). Taxonomy (NCBI): domain Bacteria; kingdom Pseudomonadati; phylum Pseudomonadota; class Gammaproteobacteria; order Enterobacterales; family Yersiniaceae; genus Serratia; species Serratia ureilytica. The sequence goes on along the minus strand of NZ_CP071320.1, from coordinate 2,299,700 downwards.
ACGCCGGATTAGTGATACTGGCCGCATTGAGCACCAGATTGCCCGGCAGCAACCAGTCCGCCAGGTTGGTAAAGGCGCCGCTCAGGGAGAACGTCACCGTGCCGTTACTACTGATCGTTTCGCCGGTCTGATGGGTGTAGTCCTGCTGTGCGGACAGCGTCAACGCCTGCAGCCCCAGCAGGGTACCGTTCTGATTATTCAGGGCACGCGCATGCAAGGTAAGTTGCCCTGAGCTCTCCACGCGGCCGCCCTGGTTAAGCAGCGCCAGCGGCGAGTCGGTACGGGAGAGGGCAGCGTTGATATCGAGATTGCCGTCGGCCAGGATGCGTCCCTGACGGTTGTCCAACTGCGTGACACCCGAGAGGGTCATCTGCCCGCTGCTCTGCAGGCGGCCTGCGGTATTGTCAATGTCACGGGCGGTGATGTCGGTACGCGTGGTACCCAGTATCAGCCCGCCGTCTCGGTTGTTCAGGCGATCGGTCAGCAGTTTGATTGCCCCCTGGCTGCTGAGCGTGCCCTGACCGCTGTTATCGAGTGCTTCGGCCTTGAGCGTCAGGCCCTGGGTCGACACCAGTTGTCCACCCTGGTTGTTGACCTGTGCCCCCTCAAGGGTGAGCGCGTCGCCGCTGTGTAACTTGCCTTGTTGATTGTTAAGCCGGTCGAGTCGGTAGATGCCCGTGCCCTGACTGATGAGCGTGCCGCCGTCGTTGTTCAGCTGCTTTGATGTCACCGTGATGCCGCCACGGCTGCTGAATACGCCGCGCGTATTATTGATACCGGCGGCCGACACCTCTTGACCACCATTGCTGCGCACTGCACCGCCGGTATTTTCCAGCAAGCCAAAAATGCGCAGTGTCACCTGTTGCTGGCCGTCTATCGTCCCGCCGGCGTTATTCAGCGCTTGTGCGTCAAGTTGAAGCGCCTCACCACTCTGCATTTTCCCATCGCGGTTGTTCAGCGCATCGCTCAGCATAAGGCGTTGTTGTTTCTGGCTGTAGAGCAGCCCGCCCTGCGTATTGTCGAGCGAACGGGCGGCGATACTCAGCCCCTCGCCGGCCAGCCACTGACCGCCAGCGTTATTGACGGCGCCGGCGTGTTCGCCGTCTTTGGCACCCGTAACAGCAAGCTGCCCCTGCGCCAAAACCTTGCCGTTGCGATTATCGATATCCTGCTTGATGCGCAGCGCCAGGTCGTGTGCCGACTGTAGTACACCTTTAGCGTTACCCAGCCAGTCAGCCGCAAGCTGTGCGGCCTGCAGGCTCTGTACGCTACCTTCCGTATTGTCAAAACCGCCGCTGTTCGCCTGCCAGCCGCCCTGACTGCCCATCCAGCCCCGGGCGTTGAAAATGTCCTGCGCCTGCAGCATTTGAGACGACTGACTAAAAATCCGCCCCTGGCCGTTATCCAGCTTGCCGGTGAACTGCATGTCCAGGCTGCCCAGCGCGTTGATTGCACCCAGGGCATTGCGCAGACTGGCGGCGCGCACCTCGGTGCGCCCATTGCCGGTAAACGTGCCGCCCCGATTGTCCCAGTCGCCGGTCAGGTTCAAGAAAAGCACCTGCCCACCGAGCACCACACCGGCGGCGCGGTTGGTCAACTGCCCTCCCAGCAGAGACAGATCGCCGCCGCTCTGCAACGAGCCGCCATCATTATCGAACAGGCTGGTCGCACCGCCGTTAACAGCAAGGGCCTGCTGCGCGGTCAGTATACCGGTGCGATTGAGGATATTGCCTGCGGCGTCAAGTGTCAGGTCACCGCCGGACTGCAGATGCCCGCCAGTATTGTCGAGCGACTGCGCGCTGGCGGTGACCTGCCGGCCGCCTTGTGCGGTGCCGCCCTGATTGTCCCAGTCGCCATCGGTCTTGACGGTGAGTCTATTGCCGCCTTCAAGCCAGCCGGCGGTGTTGCTCAGCCCTTGCTTCGCCGTCAGATCCGCATCCTGCCTGGCGACTACCTTGCCCTGAGCGTTATCGAGGCGCTGCGCCGCCAGTGTGAGTGACTCGCCGCTGATTTCGCCCTCGCGGTTCACCAACTCAGCCGCACTGTTCAACACCAGTTGTTGCCCGCCCAGCAGTTTGCCGGCCTCGTTGCGCACGCTCCCTGCCGCTATGTGGGTTTGCCCGCTCCCCGATATCGTGCCACGGCGGTTATTCAACTTACCGTCGGTGCGCAGGGTCAACGTCTGCCCGGCGCCCAGCACCCCCTGCGTATTGTCCACCCCCTGGCGGGCATGCAGGTCAAGCTGCGCTTGGCCAATCACCTTGCCCTGCGTGTTGTCGAGGCGAGCAGACTTCACCGTCAGCACCGCGGCGCTAATTTCGCCGTCGCGGTTGCTGGTGTTACCCGAGGTGGTCAGGGTTGATGCCTGGCCTGACAGCAGCTTGCCGCCGTCGTTGTTGAGGTTCGTTGCCGTTGCCGTGACGGCCGTTTCGCCTTGCGCCGTACCCCCGCGGTTGTCCCAGTCGCCGGTATGGATATCCAACGCCTTGCCGGCACCAATGAGGCCGCGTTGATTATCCAGGCGGCTGGATGTCAGATCGAGATTGCCCTGACCGATGACCTGTCCCTGCGTGTTATCCAACCGCTGCGCCACCAGACGTACGTCATCACCGCTCAGGGTTCCGGACGCGTTATTCAGATCGCTGCCCGCCTCAAGCGTCAGGCCGTTCCCAGCCAGCAGGTTGCCCCCGGCATTATTCACCGCGCCATTAGCATGGAGCGTGAGCCCCGACTGGGTTTTTAACGTGCCCCCCTGATTATCGAGGCGCCCGGCATCGAGACGCAGGTCGCCGTTACTGCCCAGCGTCCCGCCGGTATTGTCGAGCAGGCCGCCGACCTGCCAGTGCTGCGCCGCGCTCCCCAGCGCCACCAGGCGGCCTCGCTGATTGACTAACTGGCTGGCCGAAAGCCGGAGGTTCTGCGCCTCGATGGCACCGTCACTGTTATCCAATGAGCCCGCTAGGGTAAAACGGCTCTCACCATCACCGGTCTGTGACCAGGTCGCCTGTTGGTTGAACAGATTGTCAGCATCTACCGTCCAGCGCCCAGCCTTGACTTTGGCCTGCTGTGCATCCACATTTTCCGTCGTACTCACGGCCAGCTCACCGCTGTCAACGGTGGACTGGCGCAAGGCAACGCCGCCGTCACGTGCCGTCAGCGCGGTACGACCAGTCGCAACCTGTGCGCCGCTGATATCCACCCGGCGTCCGGACACGTTGACGCTCTTTTTACTGAGCAGACCGCCACTGGCGCGGATATCGCCCTGGCTATCGAGCTGCAGATTGGCATCCTGGACCAGCGTGCTGTCGGCATTGCTGCCCGCCAGCAGGTGGCCGCTGCTCTGGATGCCACGCGCGGCGTTCAGGTGCACATCCCCGGCCGCCGCCAGCGTACCGGACTGCGTCAACATTCCCTCGCGACTCTGCGCGGCCAGTTGGCTACCGCTGTACACTTTGCCGTGCGTCTCGATGTCGCCTTTTGCCGCCAGCTGAATATCGCCGTTGGCCTGCGTGGCCGCATCCGGCGCATCAGAGCGCCAGCTGAGCTTGCCTTCGCTGCTGACGGTGAGCGTTTTGCCTGCCTGAACTTGCCCGTTCTGGTTGCGCACGCCAACGCCGGCCTCAGTGCCAATCATGCGGATACTGCCGCTGTACATGCCGCCCATCTGCCCCATGTCGATGGCAAGCTCTGGTCTGGTACTGCCGTCGTCTGAAAGCGGTGTCGCGGTTTTACCGTCCGCACTCACGCGGTTACGACCGGCCACCACCGACATGCCTTCTTTAGCCCAGACGCCGGCGTTGACCTCCACCGCGCGCGCCAGAATATCGACGTACTCGGTATCATGACGGGTATCCCCGTTAAGTCCGCCACCCTCGATGCGCACCACGCCGCGCTCAACCAGGTAACCCGCCAAGCTGCCATCGGCGTTCAGTTGCGGACGGCCTGTGGTCAGCGTCATGCGCCCGGCATTGATGGTGCCGCAGCCGTTGCAGACAATGCCGGCGGGGTTGGCCACAATCACCTGCGCCTTGCCGCCGGCCACTTCCATAAAACCGCGCAACTGGCTGGGATTGTTGCTGTTGACTTCGTTGAGGATGACGCGCGCCGGCGCGGAATTGGGATTGAGGTTAGGGTTACCCTGGATCATCCCGGCCATCTGGGTCGAGGTCATCACCGCCGAGTTATTGAGGATGGCGCCTTTGGCGTCGACATCGAACTGCTGATACTGGTTATGTGAGACCCCAGCCTGGTTGGGGGCTGTGATGTTGACCTGCGGCAAGCCGCTCTGGGTATTGATGACCTCCGGCCGCTGGGAAGGATTGGCACCGCCGTCCGCGACAATGCCGTCTGCCATGACGGGGCCGGCGAACATGAGCAGCCCAAGCAGCCACACTGACCGACGCAAGATGACCCACAGACGACGTCCAGTCGTTATCCCTGAGCCGATGCGCTGGCCCGGTTCGCTGCTGCAGCTGCGAGCCAGTTCGGACACCACCCGCAGTTCCCCGTGAGTGCGGCTGAAGATAAGGCGATAACAATGTTTGTTCATGGGTCACATCCGTGAGAAAAGTCAGTCCAATCAGGTCAGTATCAGCAACGTTGCCGGTATCGCGATGTTCAGATTTCCAGATTTACGCTAAAACCCGCGGTCGCACCGGAGGTATGGAACCCTGCGGGCTTGTAGAGCGGCACGCCGGCAAACAGGTCATAGCTGAATCGCCCCCACAGCGCACCGCGCACACCGAGCGCACTGCCCGCCAACTGATGCCCCACCAGGTAGCGGGTGCCCGGGCCGTCCACCCGGCCGTAGTCGGCAGCCATATACAGTTCGTGCCCGCGAGAAAACGCATTCCAGGCGATTTCGTTGCGCCACAGCAGCCCTTTTTCGCCGGACAGCATCTGCTCGCCGTCAAAGCCGCGCACCGTGTAACGCCCGCCAATGGCCATCCGCTCCTGCGGCGTCAACGCATTCTGGCTCCACTGGCCCCGCACACTGGTATAAACCCGCCAGGGCTGCTCACCCCAGAAGAAAGGCCGGTTGATACCCAGGTCGCCGAGCAAAATGCCTGTACGCGCACTGCCTTCGTGACGCGATTCTTCCGGCGCAGGCAAGGCATTGAACGCCCCGGTACCGCGGCGCCAGCTGATATTCGCATCCAACGTGGTGGTACCGAGGTAACTGCGCTGGTTAAGCCCCAGCTCCCAGCCGGCGGTCCGGCGTTTTTGCGACGCAATATCAACGTCGTCCACGGCGTTAGTGGAATGTTTGCGGTAGCCGCGCAGGTTAAGCGTTAACTTGTGCGACTGGTCGCGGTACAGCAATCGGGAAACGGTCAACTGAATGTTGTCGCTCTTGCCGCTATAGCGCAGCACCTCGTTGGCGTTAGGGATGTTCTGATGGTAGGTGTAGTCGTTGTAATTGGCCGAGAAGGCCCAATATCCCACCGGGAAGAAGTAATTCAGCGTATGTGAACGGTTGCCAAACGGCCCGTGCTGAAACACATCCTTGCCGATGTTGGCGTAGAAAAGGTCATTTTGCGCAAACGGCGCATCGAGTGCCAGAGTGGCCGAACCGAGATAGCGCCCGGTACTTTTGGAGCCGCTGTCGTCCAGCCCCAGGCTGAGCCGCACCGGCCGCCCCTCGTGCCAGTTGACCTGCAGATCGCTGGTGGCCTCTTGGGCACCGGGTACGATTTTGATGTCGGCACTGGCGCTGGGCACTCGTCTAAAGTTCTCCAGCCCCTGTTCGATATCACGCAAGTTAAGGATATCACCGTGTGAGGCCGGAATAGCGTTCCATATCCGTCCCCGCCAGGAGACCGGTTCCTCGAAACGGATATCACCGATGCGCCCCGGTTGCAACGTCAGCGTCAACACGCCTGTAGTCAGGTCCTGCTCCTGCGCCATTACGCGTGTAGTGACATAGCCTTTCGCCAGTATGACGTTTTGCACCTTGCTGATGGCAAGCGCAATGCCCTGGCCGCCCAAACAGCGGCCTTCGGCATCTGCTGCTGCGCCCAACGCCCACTGAAAGCGATCGGCAGACTCCCCGTCCAACGCTAGCCGGTTGATGATGAAACAAGGGCGTTCATCGATTGGGTAATTGGGCAGCACAACGTCGGGACGGGAAAGGCGCGCATCGGCCTGCGGGGCATTTTGCTGTTGCAGGGCACGCTCGCGCTCCTGCTGGCGCTGCTGTTCGCGGGCATCAATGGACGCCATACCATCGCTGGTAGCCGCCGAAGCGGAAAACAGGGGTACAACGCCTATCAATAATCCCGACAGCCCACAGCGGATAGAATAGAGTAAAGCACGAGCATTATCTGAGCGCATCCTTGGCTCCTCACTGTTACTTATAGTTATTTATCTAACCAAAATCATAAGTTAAGTAAATTAATGTAAATAAACTTACTCTTGGGCGAATTATGAGCTTCGAGGGAGAAAAATCAACAGCTTTATGGCACTGCGGTTCACAAAACCATAAGGGAGACGGCGGCATGAGAAGAATGGCGAAACTGCGGAAGGATGACGCCATGATGCGTCATCCTTTAAAATTAATTGTCGATCGGGAAGAAAATTAACACATCAGGCCGTTATCAGCTCAACAAATTGCTGCCGAACGCCCCTTGCCAATCCTGTTCGAATTTCTCGACTGCGGCCTGCACTGCCGGCGCATTCAGGAACTGCTCCGCGACGTCCACCGGCAGCGTGATGGCCTGGCAGCCCGCCAACAGGCACTCCAGCGCCTGGCGCGGCGTTTTGAAACTGGCGGCCAGCACCTGCGCCGACGGCGCATGCAGGCTCAACAGCTGCTGCAGCTCGTGCACCATTTCGATGCCGTCGCCGCCCTGCGCGTCCACCCGGTTGACGTAAGGCGCCACATATTCCGCCCCGGCCAAGGCCGCCAACAGCCCCTGTGCAGCGCCGTACACCGCGGTGCCCAACGTCGGAATGGACATCGTTTTAAGCTTCTTGATCGCCGCCAGCCCTTCGGCGGTCGCCGGGATTTTCACCACCAGCCCCGGTACCCGCTGGCTGAGCAGCGCCGCCTCCGCCACCATACGTTCCGCATCGGTCGCCATCACCTGTGCAAACAGCTTGCCGGTGCCGCCGAGAGCGTCGCGCAGCGCGGGCAGCACTTCCCAGATCGGCTTGCCTTCCTTCGCCAAGATGCTCGGGTTGGTGGTGACGCCGTGCAGCGGCAGAATGCGCGCCAGGCGTTTTACCGCGGTCACATCGGCGGTATCGAGATAAAGCTCCATCACGGACTCCTGTGTCATGTTCTGTAGGCGGATTCAAACTCTGATCATCATAGGGCAAAAACCGCGCTAACTTTTGATCAAAATCAATTCAACTTTCATTCGAAACATCTTTAATGGCGAAAGATACAGCAACGCCAAACGGGTGACTCATGATCTTCAATGTGCAGCGCTACTCGACCCATGACGGCCCGGGCATCCGCAGCGTGGTCTTTTTAAAAGGCTGCCCGCTGAGCTGCCGGTGGTGTCAGAACCCGGAAAGCCGCTCGCGCCACGCAGACCTGCTGTTTGACGAACGTCTGTGCCTGAGCGGCTGCACGCTGTGCGCCGAGCGTTGTCCGCAAGGGCTGCAACGCACCGACGGGCCGCTGACGCTGCAACGCGAGCTGATTAGCGCAGACGATTATGCCGCCCTGGCCGCCGCCTGCCCGACCGGCGCACTCAGCCTGTGCGGCAGCCCGATCAACCCCGACGATATCATGGCCGAGGTGATGCGGGATAAGCCTTTCTACCTGCGCAGCGGCGGCGGTTTAACGCTGTCCGGCGGCGAACCCTTTATGCAGCCGGACATCGCGGCGGACCTGCTGCGGCGCGGCCGCGAGGCCGGCATCCACACCGCCGTCGAATCCTGCCTGCACGTCCCATGGCGTTATATCGCCCCTTCGCTGCCGTGGCTGGATCTGCTGCTGGCCGATCTCAAACACACCGACGAAGCGCGCTTCAGAGCCTGGACCGGCGGTTCCGCCCGCCGGGTGATGAGCAATTTTCGTCGGCTGGCGGCGCACGGCGCGCAAATGACCGTACGCGTGCCGCTGATCCCCGATTTCAACGCAGATCGCCGCTCTGTCCGTGCCATCGTCGACTTCGCCGCCGACGAGATCGGCGTGTCGGAGATCCACTTTCTGCCGTACCACACGCTCGGCATCAACAAGTACCACCTGCTCGGCGAACCCTACCGTGCCGCCCGCACGCCACTGGACGCACCCGACCTGCTGGCCTTCGCCGAAGAGTATGCGGGCGCCAAGGGCCTGACCGCCATTTTGCGAGGATAACACCATGACCACGTTGGATTTGACTACCCTGAGCGCCCGTATCCAGGCGCATAAGAATGCGCTGATTCACATCGTCAAACCGCCGGTGTGCACCGAACGCGCGCAGCACTATACTGAGGCCTATCAGCAGCATCAGGACAAGCCGCTGCCGGTGCGCCGCGCCCTGGCGTTGGCCAACCATCTGGCGAAACGCAGCATCTGGATCGCCAACGACGAGCTGATCGTCGGCAACCAGGCCAGCGAGCTGCGCGCCGCGCCGATCTTCCCCGAATACACCGTCGGCTGGATAGAAAACGAAATAGACCAGTTGGCCGACCGGCCGGGTGCCGGTTTTTCGGTCAGCGACGAGAACAAGGCAATTTTGCATCGTCTGTGCCCCTGGTGGCGCGGCCAAACGGTGCAGGATCGCTGCTACGGCATGTTCACCGACGAACAAAAGGCGTTGCTGGCCACCGGCATCATCAAGGCCGAGGGCAATATGACCTCCGGCGACGCCCATCTGGCGGTCAACTTCCCGCTGCTGCTGGAGTTAGGCCTCGATGGCCTGCGTGAAAAGGTGAACGCGCGCCGCAGCCGCCTGCGTCTGACCGAGTGGGAAGATCTGCACAAGGCGCAGTTTCTCAACGCTATCGATATTGTGCTGACGGCGCTGAGCGAACACATCCTGCGCTTCGCCCGCCTGGCGCGCGACATGGCGCAAAACGAAGCCCGCGACTGGCGGCGCGCCGAGCTGCTGACCCTCGCGGACAACTGCGACCGGATCGCCCATCGCCCACCGCAAACCTTCTGGCAGGCGCTGCAGCTGTGCTATTTCATCCAGCTGACGTTGCAGATCGAATCCAACGGCCATTCGGTTTCCTTTGGCCGCCTCGATCAGTATCTCTATCCCTGGTATCGGCGCGACGTGGAGCTGGAGCAAAACCTGACGCGGGAAAACGCCATCGAGCTGCTGCACAGCTGCTGGCTGAAGCTGCTGGAGGTCAACAAGATCCGCTCCGGCTCGCACTCCAAGGCCTCCGCCGGCAGCCCGCTGTACCAGAACGTCACCATCGGCGGCCAAAAACTGGTCGATGGCCGGCCGTGCGACGCGGTCAATCCGCTGTCCTACGCCATTCTCGAATCCTGCGGCCGCCTGCGCTCCACCCAGCCCAACCTCAGCGTGCGTTACCACGCCGGGATGAGCGCCGATTTCCTCGACGCCTGCGTACAGGTGATCCGCTGCGGTTTCGGCATGCCGGCATTCAATAACGACGAAATCGTCATTCCCGAGTTCATCAAGCTGGGGGTCGAACCGCAGGACGCTTACGACTACGCCGCCATCGGCTGTATCGAGACCGCCGTCGGCGGCAAATGGGGCTATCGCTGCACCGGCATGAGCTTCATCAACTTCGCCCGCGTGCTGCTGGCGGCGCTGGAACAAGGCCGCGACGCCACGTCCGGGCAGATTTTCCTGCCGCAGGAACAGGCGCTGTCCAAAGGAAACTTCGCCGATTTCGAGCAGGTCTTAACCGCCTGGGATCGGCAAATCCGCTACTACACGCGCAAGTCAATTGAGATCGAATGCGTGGTGGACAGCGTGCTGGAGGAGAACGCTCACGATATCCTCTGCTCCGCGCTGGTGGATGACTGCATTGAACGCGGCAAAAGCATCAAGCAAGGCGGCGCCAAATACGATTGGGTTTCCGGTCTGCAGGTCGGCATCGCCAACCTGGGCAACAGCCTCGCGGCGGTGCGCAAACTGGTGTTCGACCAAGGGGCGATCGGCCAGCAGCAGTTGGCGACGGCGCTGGCCGAAGACTTCGCCGGGCTGGATGGCGAGCAGCTGCGTCAGCGGCTGCTTAACGCTGCGCCCAAATACGGCAACGATGTGGACGAGGTCGATCGGCTGCTGGTGCGCGCCTACCAAACCTACATCGAAGAACTGAAGCAGTATCGCAACACCCGCTTCGGCCGTGGGCCGATCGGCGGCGGCTATTACGCCGGCACCTCGTCGATTTCGGCCAACGTGCCCTTCGGCGCTGCCACCCTGGCCACGCCGGATGGCCGCAAGGCGCACGCGCCGCTGGCGGAAGGCGCCAGCCCGGCGTCCGGCACCGACCACCTGGGGCCGACGGCGGTGTTTAATTCGCTCGCCAAGTTGCCGACCGAGGCGATCCTCGGCGGCGTGCTGCTCAACCAAAAGCTGAACCCGGCGACGCTGGACAACCCGCGCGATCGGGAGAAGCTGATGCTGATGTTGCGCACCTTCTTCGAGAGCTATCGCGGCTGGCATGTGCAGTACAACATCGTGTCGCGCGAAACGCTGCTGGCGGCGAAGCAACACCCTGACCAATATCGTGATTTAGTGGTTCGCGTAGCTGGCTATTCCGCCTTCTTTACCGCATTATCCCCTGAGGCGCAGGATGATATTATTGCGCGCACAGAACATACTCTTTAAACCTTTGACTCTTAGCGGCCGCGCCTTGGCGGCCGCATCATCAGGCCGATATGAATTTACGACAACAGACCATATTGCAGTTGGTTAACGATCGCCGCCGGATCAGCGTCAATGAGCTAGCGCGCGCTTCGGGCGTCTCGGAAGTCACCATCCGGCAGGATCTCAACCTGCTGGAAAAACGCAGTTATCTGAAGCGGGTGCACGGCTCCGCCGTGGCGTTGGAAAGCGACGACGTCGACGCCCGCATGATGTCCAATTTCACCCTTAAGCAACGATTGGCGCAGTACGCCGCCGCGCAGGTCAACGACGGCGAGACGATTTTTATCGAGAGCGGCAGCGCCAATGCCCTGCTGGCGCGCTACATCGCCGAACGCAAGCGCATTACGCTGATCACCGTCAGCCACTACATCGCCAACCTGCTCAAAGAAACCGACTGCGACGTGATTGTGTTGGGCGGCATGTACCAGAAGAAAAGCGAGACCGTGGTCGGCCCGCTCACACGGCTGTGCATTCAGCAGGTGCATTTCAACAAAGCGTTTATCGGCATTGACGGCTTTCAGGCCGAAACCGGCTTTACCGGCCGCGACATGATGCGCGCCGATGTGGTCAGCGCGGTGCTGGCCAAGGGCGTGGAGAATATCGTGCTGACGGATTCCAGCAAATTCGGCCAGATCCAGCCTAACCCGCTGGCGCAGCCGGGGCAAATCAGCCGGGTGATCACCGATTCACGTTTGGCGCTGGAGTATCAGCATCAGCTGAAACGTCAGGGCGTACAGGTGGAGCTGGTCAACGAATAACGCGCCGCGCGGGCCACGCAGCCCGCCGTTTCCCTTGCGCAGCGGGATTTTAAGACTATTTACCTGTTTATCCTTCCCGAGAAACCTATACTCAGCTTCGGTAACTTTTGGGCCGTAACCCGCTAATTATTCGGCCGTTAACAAAAAATGCCATTTTTTATATCGATACCGTATGGGAATCAACAGCAGGCCTGATTTATGGTTAACGCCTATACTTATAGGGCACTTCCATATAGCCAATGCTAAGGAGAAGTCATTATGATGATTATCAATAAACGTTTCGCCACCGCCGCTCTGGCTCTGACTCTGGCGTTTTCACTGAGCGCCTGTTCCAACATGTCCAAACGCGATCGCAACACCGCTATCGGCGCCGGCGCCGGTGCAGTCGGCGGTGCAGTGCTGACCAACGGCAGCGCTTTGGGCACGCTGGGTGGGGCTGCGGTGGGCGGCATCATCGGTCATCAGGTTGGCAAATAACCTGCCCGATGCTCCTCCGCCGACAGGCGGGCAAAAGCGCCTCGGCGCTTTGACGTATTAACCAATAACGATGATTTCAGGTCTGTTTTACTTTAAGTCTATGGTTCTTTCGCCGTTAACGGGTTAACCCCCGGCAGCAACAACCTCTAGCCATGCCGCAGCATTGCACTGCGGCATGGCGATTCGCCTCAACCGCCCGCCAGTTTGACCTTCATGCCTTTGGCTTCCAGCAGCTCTTTGAGCAGATCGCGTTTATCGCCCTGGATCTCGATGACTCCCTCTTTCACCGAGCCGCCGCAGCCGCATTTCTTTTTCAGTTCGGCCGCCAGTTTGTCGAGCGCGGCATCATCCAGATCGACGCCGGTAATCAGGCACACGCCCTTCCCCTTGCGGCCGCTGCTCTGGCGCTGGATGCGCACGAAGCCATCGCCTTTGGCGCGTTGCGGTTTAACCTCTTCCTGCTTGATGCGACCGGTGTCCGTGGAATACACCAGACGGCTGTTATCGTCATTCATCATCGCTTCCTCAGGCCAAAGAGGCGCGGATCGCGCGCAGCGTCGCGGCCGGATCCGCAGATTGGGTGATCGGACGCCCAATCACCATATAGTCCACGCCGGCGGCCTGCGCCTGCACCGGCGTCATAATACGACGCTGATCGCCCGCCGCGCTGCCTTCAGGGCGGATCCCCGGCGTCACCAGTTGGAAAGCCTGCCCGCAGGCGGCCTTCAGGCGCTGCGCTTCGTGTGCCGAACACACCACGCCGTCCAGCCCGCAGTCGCGGGTCAGGCGCGCCAGGCGCTCGGCGTGTTCTGCCGGACTGGCCTCGATGCCGATGCCGCGAAGGTCTTCCGCTTCCATGCTGGTCAGCACCGTGACGGCGATCAGCAACGGCGCATCCGCCCCGTATGACACCAGCGCTTCTTTAGCGGCGGTCATCATGCGCGCGCCGCCGCTGGCATGCACATTGACCATCCAAACGCCCAGCTCGGCCGCTGCGGCTACCGCATGCGCCGTGGTATTGGGAATATCGTGGAATTTCAGGTCAAGAAACACGTCGAAGCCGCGCCCGTGCAGATCGCGCACCAGCTGTGGTCCAAACAGCGTGAACATTTCTTTGCCCACTTTCAGCCGGCAGTCTTGCGGATCGATACGGTCGGCGAACGCCAGCGCAGCGTTCTTATCGGCGTAATCCAACGCCACAACGATTGGAGATGATTTTAAGTCATTGTTATTAGCGTTATTTTCAGACTTCATTTCTTCTACCTTCTGTAAAATGGAGATAATCAGGGACTCACCCGCGAAACTGACCGCCGCATTCTACATGCCAGGGGCCAGAAATCCCAGCCACAGCGCGCACCAGCGCTCTGTCATGTTACCTTGCGTCTTTGTCATGGCGCGTCAACGTAAGCGCGTCAGCAATAAACCACGCAGCGTAAAACGCCGTAAAGATGCGTAAATTATCAATCAAATATTTTGAACTACTTACTCAGCATTATCAGATTTTCAATCGGCCCAGATGCTTTATTATTCACCACATCGGAAGCGAATGGCTTCCTTCCTAAATAAACAGACTGGAGTCACCCATGAAAATCATCAAATATTTTGCAGCCGCTGCCGCTATCGCACTGACCTCTTTCGCCACTTTGGCCGCTGAGCCGATCAACAGCCAGCAGGCCGATAGCCTGACCGCGACCGGCGTCGTTTCCGCAGGCCACGCAACCACCCTCAGCAGCCTGGAGAAAAAACTGGCCGCTAAAGCAGATGCTCAGGGCGCCAGCAGCTACCGCATTATCTCCGCCGGCGGTAACAACATGTTGAGCGGCACCGCGATCATCTACAAATAAGGTTTCCGGTACAGGGCCCGAGATTTCGGGCCCTGTCTCTGTTTCCCGCTTGAAAACCCCGCATTTGCCCCGCCCTTTATTGTTACAAAAATATTAAATTTTTATTACACACTAGACACCCGATCGCCAGTGGCTTAGCTTGAAGGCATCTTCCTGCAGAAAGGCTTTCAAAATGAGCGAGATATCAACACTTACCATTAAAATTCCTCTGGCACTGAAGGAGAAAATCCGCGCCGCCGCCGCTGAAAACGAATTTTCATTGAGCGTGGAAGTGTGCCAGCGCCTGGAAAGCAGCTTCAACGCGCCCGTCGTCAAGGCAGAAAAACCGGCCAAGAAAGCGGACGACCTGCACCACGGCGAGATCGACAATCAAAGCACCGAAGAAGAAATCGAACAGCCTCTGAGCCAGAAAGAGCTGAAGAAGCTGCGTCAGCTATTGAAAACCGGCGCTAAAGGCGGCAAGAAAAAGTAAGCGATGAACATAGAAAAACGGGGCGATCAATCGCCCCGTTTTATTTTGTCTCACCGCCGCGCTATTGTCCGTCCAGACCGCGGATCGGTTTAACCGATGACCAGGCGCGACACGACGGACAATGCCAATAGAGCGAGTGCGCCGTGAAGCCACATTTGTGGCAGCGGTAACGCGGCTTGGTGCGAATTTGCTCACCGACCATATCGCGCAACAACAGCAGACTCTCTTTCGCACGGCCGTCTTCAGCGTCCGCCAGGTGATAATCCATCAGCCGATAAAACACCCGCATAGTGGGGTGACGCTGCAGCTGACGGTTGATATAGACCTGCACCACGTCGCGCCCTTCGTGCTGCTCGATGATTTCGGCCAGCATCAGATCGGCGGTTGCGCCGGTGTTCTCTTCCACGCAGCGCTTCAGGAAATCAGCCCAGTTGTGCTGCTGTTCCGGCAGGTGCCGGTAGCATTCCTGCAGCATCGGCAGCGTTTCGCTGACCAGCTCTTTATCCTGACTCAATACGCGTTGCAGCGACTCCGCCGCTTTGGCGTAGTCGTTTTGCGCCATGTAAATGCGCCCGAACATGATGGACACGCGCGCGCACTGTTTATCGGCCGCATCCGCACGCTTGAGCAGGCTCATCGCCCGATCGAGATCGTCGCTGCCCATCGCCTGCAGCGCCAGTTCACAATA
This sequence comes from Serratia ureilytica, assembly GCF_017309605.1. NCBI lineage: Bacteria > Pseudomonadati > Pseudomonadota > Gammaproteobacteria > Enterobacterales > Yersiniaceae > Serratia > Serratia ureilytica. The sequence goes on along the minus strand of NZ_CP071320.1, from coordinate 2,284,674 downwards.
AAAGTGCGCGATCTCAACGCGTTGTTTCTCTTTGCCCAGCTTGACCAACTTTTCCGCCACGTCGATCGCTTTCTGCCAGTCGCTGGTCGCCTGATGGATCACCAGCAGTTGCTGCAGCGCCGAGACGCGAAAATCCGCTTCGTCAGTCAACTGGCTGAACATGTCTTCCGCGCGGTCGTAAAGCCCGGCGGCCATATAGTCACGGCCCAGCTGCTGCACCGCCAACAGGCGCTGTTCAAAGGTCAGGGAAGCGCTTTCCATCAAGGCCTGATGGATGCGGATAGCGCGGTCGACTTCGCCGCGCGAGCGGAACAGGTTGCCCAACGTCAGGTGGGCCTCAACGGTGTTGCTGTCCTCTTTCAACATGTCGAGGAACAGATCGACCGCCTTATCCTGCTGGTTTGAAAGCAGAAAGTTCACCCCTGCCACGTATTCACGCGACAGGCGGTTGGCTTCTTGCTGTTTATCCTGCTGAGCGCTTCTGCGCCCCATGTACCAACCGTACGCGGCAGCCACGGGCAGCAACAGAAACAGCAGTTCTAACATAGAGGGTTATTCCTTGCTGACAACGGCCTGAGCCGCCGGTTCAGCGGGCTGCTCAAGCTGCAGCTCCAGCCTTTTGATCTTGCGCTCGGCGCGGCCCAGCGCAATGCGCGTACGCAGATAGAACAGACCGCAAATGATCCAGCCGAGAATGAAACCGGCGCCAAACAGCGTGGCCAACAGGGTCGATACGCGATAATCGCCCTGCGCAACCAGATAGTTAAAATTGACCACCTGATCGTTATGCGCACCCAAGGTGACGGAAATCACGAAGATCACCAGAACCAACAAAAAAATCAGCAAATATTTCACATTCTTTCCCGCGATGCCGAGTGAATCGGATGAACGATGCCAAAACGTGGCGTCCCTAACCCTTAAGTTAGCATTTCCCGTTGCGGCAGGGAAACCCTGCGGCACGATAAAACCACATATCTGCTGGCATATTCGGCAGTAAACGGCTTTAACGAACAAATTGATGAGAAAGCTTCTCAAAACGTCGAATTTATAAGGATATGGGGGCGACGGCGCGGATTGCAATGGCGGGAAAATGTAAGCGGTTAATGCGGCGCCGATCTGGCGCCGCGCTTTTTGTGACATGGTCACATAACATTCATTTCTCCGGCTTGCGCGCCGCGATTTCCTGCTGCTCTTGCGGCGGCGGCGTCAGAGGACCGAACCAGCGCTGCGCCAGCCAGCAGGTGATCACCACCAGCAACCAACTGATCAACGTGGCCATTGCCAGATCGCGCGGCCAGTGCATGCCCAGCAGCAAGCGGCTGCCCATTACCCCGGCCGCCCACACCATCAGGATCGCGACGGTTTTGTAATGGCGGCGCGGCCACAGCAGCCCTACGCCCAATAGCGCCCAGGTGGCGGCGAACATGGTGTGCCCCGACGGAAAAGCAAAGCCGGTTTCAAACTGCCAGTGCTTGCGCAGCCAGCCCGGCACCAGCGTCTGGTCTTGCAGTTGCTCGCGCACCAGCGCGCTGCGCTCTTTGCGCTGCAGCGAGTAGAAATACTTGCCGTCCACGCCGTGGGTTTGCTCCAACCACACCACGAAAGGACGCGGCTCTTGCACCCGATCCTTGATCAACGACTTCACGCCCTGCCCAATCAACAGCGCGGCGAAAAGCAGCATCGCCAGACCGATGGCCGGCTTCAGCCGAAAGCGCAGGCACCACAAAAACCAACCGCAGAGGATCGCGCTGGTCAGAATGCCCCACGGCGAGGTCACGGTTTCGGTCACCCAGTACAGCGCTTTCAGCAGCCGGTCATTGCCGCCGGGTTGCCAGTGCCAGCCGGATACCCAGACCGCCAGCGGCATCAACAGCAGCAGCAACGCGCCGCCCGCCGTGCGTTTTGCTATCTCATACATTCCCGTTTTCCTCTGCGTGAATCACGCTGCAGTGTAACAAGAGTGCAATATTGATAACACGCGAAAAATTAAACAGATAGACAACCTATCGCAATAATAGGTGGCCAGAAAACGCCATCTGCTGGTTTGCTGAGCACCGCCCGGCAAGAAGTTGTGGCAAAATAGCCGATAATTAACGAAATAGAGATCGGCGTAGCACGTTTTAGTCTTGGTCAATGCACTGACCGGACTTAGGATGCGCGACAATGATTGAATCGTAGGTTTTTGTGGAGAGTGACATGCAGCTTAAACGGGTGGCAGAGGCTAAACTGCCGACACCTTGGGGCGATTTCCTGATGGTAGGATTCGAAGAACTGGCGACCGGGCACGATCATCTGGCGCTGGTATTCGGTGATATTTCCGGTGAAGCGCCGGTGCTCGCACGCGTGCATTCCGAATGTCTGACCGGCGACGCGTTGTTCAGCCTGCGCTGCGACTGCGGTTTTCAGCTGGAAGCCGCGCTGGAGCAGATCGCCGAAGAAGGCCGCGGCATCCTGCTTTATCATCGCCAGGAGGGCCGCAATATCGGCCTGTTGAACAAGATCCGCGCCTATGCCCTGCAGGATAAGGGCGCAGACACCGTGGAAGCCAACCATCAGCTCGGCTTCGCCGCCGACGAACGCGACTTCACCCTGTGCGCCGACATGTTCAAACTGCTGGGCGTCGACGCGGTGCGCTTGCTGACCAACAACCCGAAAAAGGTCGAGATCCTGACCGAAGCCGGTATCAATATCAGCGAGCGCGTGCCGCTGATCGTCGGCCGCAATCCGAAGAACGAACACTATCTGGCCACCAAGGCCGCCAAAATGGGCCATTTGCTCGACCAGAAGTGATCGCCGCCACGGTGAAAACAATCAGGGCGCCTTGCGGCGCCCTTTTTACTGCCCGATTTACAGCATTTTCCTGATTACGTAGTGCAGGATGCCGTCGTTTTCGTAGTAGGTCAGCTCATTGCCGGTATCGATGCGGCAACGAGTGTCGATCACCTCCTTGCGCCCGTCGGCATAGGTGATATGTACCGGCACCGTCTGGCCCGGCTGCAGCTGTTGCAGGCCGCCGACGCTGATCTGCTCGTCCCCGGTCAGCCCCAGCGTTTTGCGCGTCACGCCCTGCGGGAACTCCAGCGGCAAAATACCCATGCCTATCAGGTTGGAGCGGTGAATACGCTCGAAGGATTCGGCGATCACCACCCGCACGCCCAGCAGGCGCGGCCCTTTCGCCGCCCAGTCGCGGCTGGAGCCGGAACCGTACTCTTTACCGGCGATCACCGCCAGCGGCACTTGCTCCTGCTGGTACTGCATGGCGGCGTCGTAGATAGACAGTTGCTGCTGCGACGGAATATGGCGGGTATAGCCCCCCTCCACACCCGGCACCATTTCGTTGCGGATGCGGATGTTGGCAAAGGTGCCGCGCATCATCACTTCGTGGTTACCGCGGCGCGAACCGTAGGAGTTAAAATCCTGCGGCGCCACGCCGTGCTCGCTCAGGTAACGCCCCGCCGGGCTGTCGCGCTTGATGTTGCCCGCCGGCGAGATGTGGTCGGTGGTCACCGAATCGGCCAGAATCGCCAGAATGCGCGCGTCCTTGATGTCCTGCACCGGATCCGGCTTCACCTTCATGGTGCTGAAAAACGGAGGATGGCGGATATAGGTAGAATCCTCCTGCCATTGATAGGTCGCCGAACCGGTCACCTGGATCGCCTGCCAGTTGGCGTCGCCATCGAACACTTCGCCGTATTCTTTGTGGAACATCTCGGTGCGCACTTCTTCCACCGCCTGAGCAATGTCCTGGCTGCTCGGCCAGATGTCCTTCAGGTAGACCGGTTGACCGTCATTGCCCTCGCCCAGCGGCTCTTTGGTCAGATCGATCTTCATGCTGCCCGCCAGCGCATACGCCACGACCAGCGGCGGTGAGGCCAGCCAGTTGGTTTTCACCAGCGGGTGGATGCGCCCTTCGAAGTTACGGTTGCCCGACAGCACCGCGCCCACGGTCAGATCGCCCTCTTTGATCGCCTGCTCGATAGGATCCGGCAGCGGCCCGGAGTTGCCGATACAGGTGGTACAGCCATATCCCACCAGGTTGAACCCCAGTTCTTCCAGATAAGCGGTGAGCTTGGCGCTGTCGAAGTAGTCGGTCACCACTTTGGAACCCGGCGCCAACGACGTTTTTACCCAAGGCTTGCTGCGCAGCCCTTTCTTGACGGCGTTTTTCGCCAGCAGGCCGGCCGCCATCATCACGCTCGGGTTGGAGGTGTTGGTGCAGGAGGTGATCGCCGCGATCACCACCGCGCCGTCGTGCAGCTCGTGCTGCTGCCCATCCAGCGTAAAGGGTTTGCTGTCTGCCTTGGCCTTGTGGCCGCCGATATCCAACTCGGTAGCGGCCCTGAACGCCTGCGGCACATTCGGCAGCGCGACGCGATCCTGCGGGCGTTTCGGCCCGGCGAGGCTGGCCTCGACCGTCGACATATCCAGCGCCAGCGAGCTGGTGAATACCGGCTCATCCCCCGGGTTGCGCCACATGCCCTGCGCCTTGGCGTAGGCTTCCACCAGCGCGATTTGTTCGGCGCTGCGGCCGCTGAGTTTCATGTAGCCGAGCGTGACGTCATCTACCGGGAAGAAACCGCAGGTGGCGCCGAACTCCGGCGACATATTGGCGATGGTCGCCCGGTCCGCCAACGGCAGATCGGCCAGGCCGTCGCCGTAAAACTCGACGAACTTGCCGACAACGCCGTGCTTACGCAGCATTTGGGTGACGGTCAGCACCAGGTCGGTGGCGGTAATGCCCTCACGGAGCTTGCCGGTCAGCTTAAAGCCGACGACGTCCGGGATCAGCATCGACACCGGCTGGCCCAGCATCGCCGCTTCCGCTTCGATACCGCCGACGCCCCAGCCGAGAATGCCCAGGCCGTTGATCATGGTGGTGTGGGAATCGGTGCCCACCAGCGTATCCGGATAGGTCACGCGGCGACCGCTTTCGTCGCTGTGCCACACCGTTTGGCCGAGGTATTCGAGGTTGACCTGGTGGCAGATGCCGGTGCCCGGCGGCACCACGCGGAAACGGTTGAAGGCTTTCTGCCCCCAGCGCAGGAAGGTGTAGCGCTCGTGATTGCGCTGCATTTCGATACGAACGTTGTCTTCGAAGGCGTTGTCATCGCCGAATTCATCGACGGTGACCGAGTGGTCAATCACCAGATCCACCGGTGACAGCGGGTTCACCTGGTCGACATTGCCGCCCAGCCGCCGCACCGCTTCACGCATCGCCGCCAGATCCACCACCGCCGGAACGCCGGTAAAATCCTGCATCAGCACGCGCGCCGGACGGTAGGCGATCTCACGGTCAGCATGGCCGGTTTGCAACCAGGCGACGATGGCCTTGAGGTCGTCAACCTGCACGGTATCGCCATCCACATGGCGCAGCAGGTTCTCCAACAGCACTTTCATTGATTTCGGCAACCGGTCGATATCACCCAGCTGCTTCGCCGCCAGCGGCAGACTGTAGTAGTAATATTCGCTATTCAGCGCAACCAGCTTATCCAGACTTGTTTCACGAAGATCGGACGACATAGCTCCTCCATTTCTTATTGTGATTAAAACAGGGTAATCAGTGAGGTCTTGTTTAAAGATACCACAAAGATAAGTTAACGTTTTGATAACAACACGATTTGATCACAGCGATAGGTGAGAACAATCAAGAAGAAGGAAGTGCGAGCGCAGCCAAGGGGTTAGGCCACGCGTCAACGAAAACGCCGCAACGAGGCGGCGTTTTGGCAGGGAAAATCTCGCGGCTTTAGCGGAGTTTGCGCACCAGGCGGCGACATACTGTGAGCACAACTGCAGCAATGATAGCAGAGACACCCAATTTAATGGCAATGACAGCCGAGTCGAAATTATTCATCCCTATTTCACCATCACCGCTAATTTCTATGTTGTTGGAAACGAAGCTGTCGAAAATTCCGTCTGGCAGGTAGCGCAACAACAAAAAGGTTAGCAACAAGAACAGAACAATCCAGAGACTTTTTTTCATTGTGATACCACGCATTTACTGTAATCAGGCTCGCCTTGAACATCTATACGACCGTACGCCATCAGCCCTCGACCTCCAGGCACTCTCACCTTTCTACGCCTTAGCAGCGCATCCCGAAGGATCTGGAAATCACTCGATAAATCAGCGTAGTTAAGCCTGCATATCTGCATAACGTTGAATTTCCATACTCAATTATCCGAACGTTTTGCAGTCTACTTAGAGGCTAACGGGTTGAAAAGAGGACGGCGGCTTTTCAGGATGATCCTGAGAAACAAGGAAGGTGCGGGTTTCCGGGCTAAAAAAACCCGGTTTAGCAGGCGCCTAACCGGGTTTGATTTGATATCGTCAACGATTACTTAATCGGCAGCTTGATGTCCTTGAACATCGCTTCAATTTCTTCGTTGGAGCGCAGCGCCACTGCGCTGTCGACCACGTCGCGCGTCAGGTGCGGCGCGAAGCGCTGAATGAAGTCGTACATGTAGCTGCGCAGGAAGGTGCTGCGGCGGAAGCCGATTTTAGTGGTGCTGTAGGTGAAGATATCGCGCGCATCCACCGTCACCAGATCCGGATCCTGCACCGGATCCACCGCCATGCTGGCGATCACCCCTACCCCCAATCCCAAACGAACATAGGTTTTAATCACGTCGGCGTCAGTGGCGGTAAAGACGATGCGCGGCGTCAGGCCGGCGCGGTTGAAGGCGGTGTCCAGCTCCGAGCGACCGGTAAAGCCGAAGGTGTAAGTGACGATCGGGTAAGCCGCCAGTTCTTCAATGCTGATGCTGCTTTTGCCCGCCAAAGGATGATCGGGCTTCACCACCACCGCACGGTTCCAGTGGTAGCACGGCAGCATGATAAGATCGTCATACAGGTGCAGCGCTTCGGTGGCGATGGCGAAATCTGCGGTGCCCTTGGAGACCGCTTCGGCGATCTGCGTCGGCGAGCCCTGATGCATGTGCAGCGAGACACGCGGGTAACGCTCAATGAAGCCTTTGATCACGTTAGGCAAGGCGTAACGAGCCTGGGTATGCGTGGTGGCGACGTACAGCGAGCCTTTGTCCGGGTAGGTGTGTTCACCGGCGACGGCCTTGATGGCGTCTACCTTGGACAGCACTTCACGCGCGATGCGAATGATTTCCTGGCCGGCCGGGGTGACCTGGGTCAGGTGCTTGCCGCTGCGGGCGAAAATCTGGATGCCCAGCTCATCTTCGAGCATGCGCACCTGTTTGCTGATGCCGGGTTGAGAGGTATAGAGCCCTTCTGCCGTCGAGGAGACATTCAGGTTGTGGTTAACCACTTCCACAATGTAACGAAGCTGCTGCAATTTCATATCTTATACCATCCTAGGTTAAACACTGCGGCTTACCCGCAGCCAGGTATATCGGTGTCGCCCCGGTATGCTGAAACTCACAAGCCATAAACCCCGTGTTCTACCCTGATGGTGAAGAAAACGCCGTTGTTAATAAGCTTTAATAATAAAAAAACTTTTTATATAACCACTATACCACGATGCAGCTTCAAGTATAGATCCGCGTCACACTATGATAACGATTATTTTGCATGGGTATCAACGTGAAACGGCGGTGTCGGAGGGATAAAAACAGCAAAGGATAGATCCGTTTGCCCCTTTTCACCAATAAAAAAACCAGCCGCCAGGGCTGGTTTTTCATCTTGCGGGCAGGACATCGGCCTTACTTCTTGCCTTCGACCCACTTGCCGTCCACGTAGAACGCGGACCAACCGGTCGCCTTGCCGTCTTTTTCAGAGGAGACGTACTGCTGCTTGGTTTTACGGCTGAAACGCACCAGCGTTTTGTTGCCTTCGGCATCCGCCACCGGCGCATCGGCCAGGTAGCGCAGTTTCTCCGGCAGACGATCCTTGAAGCGAGCCAGTTCTTCCACCAGCGGCGCGCGGGTCTCGCGCGATTTAGGGAAGGTGTTGGCCGCCAGGAACACGCCGGCAGCGCCGTCACGCAGCACGAAATAGGCGTCGGACTTCTCGCACGGCAGCTCCGGCAACGGCACCGGATCTTCCTTCGGCGGCGCGACATCGCCGTTACGCAGGATCTTGCGGGTGTTTTTGCAGTTCTCGTTGGTGCAGCCCATGTACTTGCCGAAACGCCCCATTTTCAGGTGCATTTCCGAGCCGCACTTGTCGCACTCCACCACCGGGCCATCATAGCCTTTCAGACGGAACTCGCCCTCTTCGATCTCATAGCCGTCACACGCCGGGTTGTTACCGCAGACGTGCAGCTTGCGCTGGTTGTCGATCAGATAGCTGTCCATCGCCGTACCGCATTTCTGGCAGCGGCGGCGGGCGCGCAGCGCGTTGGTTTCCGCGTCGTCGCCTTCGAGGATGTTGAGCACTTCCGCTTCCGGCACCAGGTTGATGGTGGTTTTGCAACGTTCCTTCGGCGGCAGCGCGTAGCCGGAACAGCCGAGGAACACGCCGGTGCTGGCGGTACGGATGCCCATCTTGCGGCCGCAGGTCGGGCAGTCGATGCTGGTCATCACCATCTGGTTAGGCCGCATGCCGCCTTCTTCCGGATCCTTCTCCGCCGTTTCAAGCTGCTCGCTGAAATCGACGAAGAATTCGTCCAGCACCGCTTTCCACTCGGCCTGGTTGTTGGCGACCTCATCGAGGCCGTCTTCCATGCGGGCGGTGAAGTCATAGTTCATCAGCTCGCGGAAGTTCTCTTCCAGACGGTCGGTGACGATCTCACCCATTTTCTCGGCATAGAAACGGCGGCTTTCCACCCGCACATAACCGCGATCCTGAATGGTCGAGATGATGGAGGCGTAAGTGGACGGACGGCCGATGCCGCGTTTTTCCAGCTCTTTCACCAGCGAGGCTTCGCTGTAGCGCGCCGGCGGCTTGGTGAAGTGCTGGCTCGGGATCAGTTTCTGCAGATCCAGCTCGCTGCCGATTTCGACGAACGGCAACGTGCGATCTTCATCGCCTTTGCGCAGGGCCGGCATCACCTTGGTCCAGCCGTCAAAGCGCAGCGTACGGCCCTTAGCGCGCAGCTGATAATCGCCGGCTTTCACCGTCAGCGTGGTGGAATCGTATTGTGCCGGCGTCATCTGGCAGGCGACGAACTGACGCCAGATCAGCTGATACAGCTTCTGCGCGTCCGCTTCCATGTCTTTGAGCTGTTCGGCGAGCACGTTCACGTCCGAAGGACGGATCGCTTCGTGCGCTTCCTGCGAATTCTCTTTGCTGCTGTACTGATTCGGCGCCTTCGGCAGGTATTTATCGCCGAAGTTGTCGCCGATGTAGCCACGCACCATGTTGAGCGCATCCTGGCTCAGGTTGGTGGAGTCGGTACGCATATAGGTGATGTGACCGGCTTCATACAGCCGTTGCGCCATCATCATGGTTTTCTTCACGCCGAAGCTCAGGCGGGTGCTGGCGGCCTGTTGCAGCGTGGAGGTAATGAAAGGCGCGCCCGGCTTGCTGCTGGTCGGTTTGTCTTCGCGATCCAGCACCGTGTAGCGGGCTTTTTCCAGCAACTTGACCGCGGCGTGCGTCTGCTCGCGGTTGACCGGCTTGAACGGTTTGTCGTGCGCGTGAGTCACTTCCATCTGCAGCGCGGTTTCACCCTTCGCCAGCAGATCGGCATGCAGCTCCCAGTACTCTTCCGGCACGAACGCCTTGATGTCGCGTTCGCGCTCAACCACCAGACGCACCGCCACCGACTGTACGCGGCCGGCGGACAGGCCGCGGGCAATTTTTTTCCACAGCAGCGGCGAGACCATATAGCCCACCACGCGGTCCATAAACCGGCGCGCCTGCTGCGCGTTGACGCGGTCAATGTTCAACTCGCCCGGCTGTTTGAACGCCTGTTGGATCGCGTTTTTGGTGATTTCGTTAAACACCACGCGGCTAAAGCGTTTGTCATCCCCACCGATCACTTCCCGCAGGTGCCAGGCGATGGCTTCCCCTTCGCGGTCAAGGTCGGTTGCGAGATAAATGTGGTCGGCGTTTTCCGCCAACGATTTTAACTCGGCGACCACTTTTTCTTTACCCGGCAGGATTTCATAATGCGCTTTCCAGCCGTGGTAAGGGTCGACGCCCATGCGATTTACCAGCGCCGCCTTCTCATCTTTTTTAACTTTTTTCTTGGCTTTGTCTTCGGTTGAGTCAGCGCTCTTTTTGCTGGCTGAGCCACTGGTCGGCAAATCACGGATATGACCGACGCTGGACTTCACCACGTAGTCACTTCCTAAATATTTATTAATAGTTTTGGCTTTTGCCGGGGACTCAACTATTACGAGAGCTTTACCCATATTTACCTTTACCTAATTTATTTCTTCTAAAAAGAAGTCTTTTATCTCGCCGTGCCGCGGCAATTCGTGTCTCTTTTTTTATATTGCGGCAGTCTGGCAAGAGATCAACAGATTTTTTTCTTTTGGTTGCCCAACTGCTCAACCTGAACGCAAGTTGTTGATCCTGCCTGCTATTCACCCATGCCCCAGAAGTATGGCTGCGTGATTTTTATTCATGGCGTAAACAAAACCTTCCACCCGACGCCGCAAAATCCCACACTGTACCTGATAAAAAGCGTCACGCAACCTAATTAGCACGGAAAGGCAGATTTCGCCAACCGGCCGCCGCCCATGGCCATCCAGACGGCAAATAAACCTTAGTCGGTTTGCGGATAAAAGCGAACCGGCGTTAGAATATGCGCAGCGTTTTTTGTTTGGAGTCTAATAAATGTACAAGAATACTGCACCTATCGGCCGCGAGGCCCTGCTGGCGGAAGCAAATAACATTATCCGCCAACACGAAGATTATCTGCACGGCATGATCGCCACCGACGTTGAACAAAAAAGCGGCGTTTTAGTTTTTCGCGGCGAATACTTTTTAGATGCCGATGGATTGCCCACCGCCAAAACCACCGCCGTATTTAATATGTTTAAACATTTGGCTCACCTGCTTTCGGAAAAATACCATTTGGTCGATTGAGAAAACAAAACGGGGGCGCCTGGCCCCCGTTGATTCCTGCTCTTCTCGCCTTACAACAACGGCTTTTCCCCGCGCTGCCACCAGCGCAACAGCAAACGATCGACGCTTTCCGCCGCGCTGCCGGTGAAACGATCCATCAAACGTTTACGACGCGCATAGCGCACGGCGATCACTTCGTGGTTATCCAACTCGGCGATCAACAAATCGTCGCTGGTGCCGATGGCGTCGATCAGGCCTTTCTCTTTGGCCTGGATCCCGAACCAGTGCTCACCGGTGGCGACGCTGTCGATGTCCAGCGACGGGCGCTGCTCGTGCACGAAGCGTTTGAACAGCTCGTGCGTTTCGTTCAGATCTTCGCGGAACTTCTCGCGCCCCTGCTCGGTATTTTCACCGAACAGCGTCAGCGTACGTTTAAACTGCCCGGCGGTATGCAGCTCCACGTCGATGTCGTTCTTCTTCAGCAGGCGGTGGAAATTCGGGATCTGCGCCACCACGCCGATGGAACCGATGATGGCGAACGGCGCCGCCACGATGCGATCCGCGACGCAGGCCATCATGTAGCCGCCGCTGGCCGCCACTTTATCCACCGCCACCGTCAGGCGGATGCCGCCTTTGCGCAAGCGCTCCAGCTGCGAAGCCGCCAGGCCGTAGCCGTGCACCACCCCGCCCGGGCTTTCCAGACGCAGCAGGACTTCATCCTGCGCCGAGGCCACCGCCAGCACCGCGGAGATCTCTTCGCGCAGCGACGTCACCTCGTGCGCATCCATGCTGCCCTTGAAGTCCAACACGTACAGGCACGGCTTGGCCACTTCCACCGCGCCGGATTTGGCGCGCTGCTTCTTCAATTTGTCATCAGATTTGGTCTGCTTCTTGAACTGTTTCAGCCAAACCTTTTGCTCGGCAGTATCCATACGCGCCAGGCGCATATCGCGCTGCATTTCGCGATACTGCTCACCGAGATCGGTCAACTGCAGCTCCCCTTTCTGACGGCTCTTGCGTTGCCCCAGACTGACCGCCAGGATGGCCAACGCGGCGATGGCGAGCACCACCGTGGCGACCTTGGCCAGAAACAGGCCATAAACAGATATAAACTCCACAGATTCCGCCTTTATTTACAGGTTGTTAGTATGATTCTTTCCATTTTAGCCAACCGCAGCGCCTGCTGTCGCGGCTAAATGAAAATTCATTGCGTTCTGCACGTCACTATGGGGACGATTCAAGGCCGAACCAAGCCGCCGCCGCGCCGCTTTTGTTACAAAAGAATGTCATTTCAGCCTGCTACGCATTGAAAATGCGTACGGATTAAGGCATATAACACCCATTATTCATCAATATGATGAGACAGATTCGCTGCGCGGCCCGCAGAAGGTCGAGCTCTCGCTCCCGCCCTGGCCGCGCGTTTCACCCTTGCTCCCCACGATACGCGGGAGAACAGCCACCCAGGCGAGGATTTATCGTGCATTACCAACCCAAACAAGATCTACTCGAACAACGCATTATTTTGGTCACCGGCGCCGGAGACGGCATCGGCCGCGAAGCGGCGCTGACCTACGCTCGCTTCGGCGCCCAGTTAGTGCTGCTGGGACGCACCGAGAGCAAACTGCTGGCGGTACAACAAGAGATCGCGGCCCAGGGCGGCGCCCCGGCCCTGGTGGTCACGCTCGACTTGCTGCACGCCACGCCGGAGCAATGCCGGCAGATAGCCGACGATCTGGCGCGCCAAATTCCGCGCCTGGACGGCGTGCTGCACAACGCCGGCCTGCTGGGCGACATTGCGCCGATGGCCGACCTGTCGATAACCATGTGGCAAGAGGTGATGCAGGTTAACGTCAACGCCACCTTTATGCTGACTCAGGCGCTGCTGCCGCTGCTGCTGAAATCCCACGCCGGGTCGCTGGTGTTCACCAGTTCCAGCGTCGGGCGCACCGGCCGCGCCGACTGGGGCGCTTATGCGGTGTCGAAGTTCGCCACCGAAGGCATGATGCAGGTATTGGCCGATGAATACAAAAATCGTAATTTGCGGGTAAACTGCATCAATCCGGGCGGAACTCGCACCAAAATGCGCGCATCCGCCTTCCCGCACGAAGACAAAAACAAGCTGAAAACCCCGGCTGACATCATGCCGCTGTACCTGTATCTGATGGGCGAGGACAGCCGGCGAAAAACCGGCATGAGCTTCGACGCCCAGCCGAACCGCAAACCCGGCGCGGCCGAATAATAAGGAGCGTTTCATGGCGGAAGATCGTCATCAACAGCGCCAGCAGCGCCTGAAAGAACAGGTCGATGCACGCATCGCCGCGGCGCAGGACACCCGCGGCCTGCTGCTGGTGTTTACCGGCAACGGCAAAGGCAAAACCACCGCCGCCTTCGGCACCGTCACCCGCGCGGTCGGTCACGGCATGCGCGCCGGGGTGATCCAGTTCATCAAGGGCGAGTGGCCCAATGGCGAAAAGAATCTGCTGCAGCAACATGGCGTTGAATTTCAGGTGATGGCTACCGGCTTCACCTGGGAGACGCAGAACAAGGCAGGCGACACCGCCGCCTGCCAGGCGGTGTGGCAGCACGGCAAACGCATGCTGGCCGACAGCGGCCTGGATCTGGTGCTGCTGGACGAAGTGACCTACATGTTGACCTACGGCTATCTGGAGCTGGAAGAGCTCAAAGAAGCGCTGCGGCAGCGCCCTGCGCACCAAACGGTGATACTGACCGGGCGCGGTTGCCATCGCGAGCTGCTGGAAATGGCGGATACGGTTACGGAGATGCGGCCGGTGAAACACGCGTTCGACGCGGGCATCAAGGCGCAGCAGGGGATCGATTGGTAACAAAACGTTCTGGCCCCGAACGGGGCCAGAATGACGGGATTAGCTGCGTTTGCTCGGTTTGCCCGATTTACTCGGTTTGCTGCCCGGCGCACTGCGACGGCCGCTGCCGGCCACCTGCGAGTGACGCTTGACCGCGCGACGGATTTGGTTAGCCTTCACGCGGCGGCGCTCACGCTCCACCGGCATCTTGCTGACCGTTTCCGGTTTCAATTCAACCAGCTCGCGCAGGTAGTTGATCGCCGGCAGATCCAGCTCGGCCCAGCCGCCGCGCGGCAGGCCTTTCGGCAGATCGATATCGCCGTAGCGTACGCGGATCAGGCGGCTCACCTGCACGCCCACCGCTTCCCACAGGCGACGCACTTCACGGTTGCGGCCTTCGGTCAGGGTCACGTTGTACCATTGGTTGAGGCCTTCACCGCCCTGGAAGCTGATGGTGCGGAACGCGGCCGGGCCGTCTTCCAGTTGCACGCCTTTGCTCAGCTGCTTCACTTTCGCATCGTCGACCTGGCCAAACACGCGCACCGCGTACTCGCGTTCCACTTCACGGCTTGGGTGCATCAGACGGTTGGCCAGTTCGCCATCGGTGGTGAACAGCAGCAGACCAGAAGTGTTGACGTCCAGTCGCCCTACCGCCACCCAGCGCGAACCGCGCAGCTTCGGCAAGCGATCGAACACCGTCGGGCGGCCTTCAGGATCGCTGCGGGTACACAGCTCACCTTCCGGTTTGTAGTAAGCCAGCACGCGGCAGACCACCTCTTCGGACTCTTTGATCGACAGGACATGACCATCCAGACGAATTTTCATCGCCGGGGTCACTTCAACGCGATCGCCCAGCTTGGCGACCTTGCCGTCGACGCTGACGCGCCCGGCTTCAATCATGGTTTCGATTTCACGACGCGAGCCGTGCCCGGCGCGCGCTAATACTTTCTGTAACTTTTCGCTCATTGAGCAACCTCTAATGTCGCCTTCACAGGCGTCGGGGGGATAACCGCCGCGGCCAATCGCCGCAACGGTAATAATACGTTTATCAAGATCGAACCGCGCATTATACAGGCTTTCTAAGGTGTTGAAACCCACTTTATCGGCGGTGCCCCCAAGCGGCGTTCACGGCGCCAAGAAGTCCTCCACCGCCCTCAGCACCGCGTCGGGCCGTTCCAGAATGCCGAGGTGAGTGCGGGCCTCTTCTAAACGCGCCACGGAGAAAAACGGCCGCTCGGCGGCAAATGCCTGCTGTTGCCGCAGATAGTCATCGCGGCGATCCAGCGAGTAAATATGCCGGCACGGCGGCGGCGCGCTCATTCCCGCCAGGCGTTGCAGCGGCGAGCCGAACTGCCGGTAGGCCTGTTCGATGGCCACGCCGGCGGCGCGCCAGAGCCGGTCATCTTCCTGCGCCATCTCGACCTCCAGATGGCATTTGACCCGATCGTGGCGGATGCCGCCCTGCCAGAAGTCGAACAAGGCGTCGCGCGCCGCCAGCCACTGCTGCGGCTGCTGCATGCGGCTCACCGCCGCAAAGAACGCTGGCTCCGGCTGCGTCATGATCCAATCGAGAAACACCATGCCCTGCACCTGCTGCGGCAACGCCTCGGCCAACGCCACCGCCAACCAACTGGCGTGCGCCACCGACAGGGTGATCACGTTGTCCAAACGCAGCGCCGTCAGCAATTGGCGCACATCCTCCAGCAAATCGTCCGCCGTCAGCGACATCTCCGCCGCTTTTGACGACAGGCCGTGGCCACGCCAATCGATGCTGATCGTCCGATAACCGTCGGCCGCCAGCGCGATGAACGGCTCAAACACGGTTTTCGGTTCGCACCAGCCGGGCAGCAACACCAACGTGAGCGGCCCTGAGCCGATATCCTGATAATCGAGCGTCATGTTGGCACTGTGAAATGCGGTCATATTACCTCCTGCGCGTCTCTCCCCGACCCGTTCGGGAATTACCGACGGGCTAAGGGTGACAGCGCAGCAGGTCATGATCTATTGAAGTTCGTGCGGAAAAGACCCGAGCGCACCTTATGAAAAAATGCGCACTTATTGGAATGGGAATTTAATGGCGCACGCAGGGATAGGCGGCGCTCAACGCCAGCATAATCACCGACGGTGCGGAATAATGCAGTTGCTCGGGATGTTCGTTCAAGTACTGCATTACCGCGTCGGCGGCTACGCCGATGCTCATTCCGGCCTCTGGGCAGATATTGCGATTGCCCTGCATGGAATAGGTATCGAATACGCCGGCGACGTATCCCATAAACATGCCGCCATTCAGCGCTTCGGCCACGGTGGCTTCACCGCTTTTATTTTTTACGTAACCGCCGGATTCCGCCAGCAAACCGCTGCCCGAATAAAAACCCGCATTCGCCATTGAGGAAAATAATAAGGCCGCTAAAAAAGAAACCTGTTTAATCATTGCTGCGCATCCTGCCCATTATCAATTCTGAAGTCTTCAAGAATAGCGGCTTTCACGCGAAATAGCGTCGCTTCAGCCGTTTTTCAGACAATGGGCAAGGTGGCAATATTTTACATCAGCGGAAAGGCGCCGCGTCGCCGGCGCCTTCGCGCACCACTTCCGGCGAGGATTCGGTCAGATCGATAACCGTGGTCGGCTGTTGGCCGAGGAAGCCGCCGTGGATCACCAGATCGACCACCTTGCCCAAATGATCGCTGATCTCTTCCGGATCGGACTCGGCGAAATCATTGCCCGGCAGCATCAGCGTGGTGGACATCATCGGTTCGTTCAACGCCTCCAACAGCGCCAGCGCGATCGGGTTCGACGGCACGCGCAGGCCGATGGTTTTGCGCTTTTCATTCATCAGGCGGCGCGGCACTTCTTTGGTCGCTTTCAGAATGAACGTGTAGTTGCCCGGCGTATTGTTTTTGATCAGACGGAACGCCGTATTATCGACGTGAGCATAGGTCGACAACTCGGACAGATCGCGGCACATCAGGGTAAAGTTGTGGTTGCCGTCCAGCTGACGGATGCGGCAAATGCGCTCCATCGCCGCCTTCTCTTCCAGCATGCAGCCCAGCGCATAGCCGGAATCGGTGGGATAAACGATCACCCCGCCCTTGCGCAGCACCTCAACCGCCTGGTTAATCAAGCGCGGCTGCGGGTTGTCAGGGTGAATATAAAAAAGCTGACTCATGACTTGCTCCTAAATGATGCTCGCGCGCGTTGCCACGCGCGTAAAATCAGACCGCCTGGCCCGGCTGCGGCCAATCGCGCCACACCGGCTCGACGCCGCCCGGCAGCCACAGCTTGCGCCCCAGTTCGATCCACGAGCAAGGTTGATGGAAATCAGAGCCTTGCGAGGCCAACAGGCGGTAGTCTTGCGCGTATTTCGCCAGCTGAGTGCGCTCATGCGGCGCCTGCTGACACTGCGCCACTTCCATGGCGTCGCCGCCGTGTTCGGCGAAATGCGCCAGCAAGCGTTTCAGCCATTTCGCGGTCAAATCGTAACGGCCCGGGTGCGCCATCACCGCCTGGCCGCCCGATTGATGAATCGCATCAATGGCTTGTTCTATTGTACACCACTGCGGCGGTACATAGCCGGTTTTCCCCTTGGCCAGGTATTTCTTGAACACCTGAGCCATATTGTCCGCCACACCGATCTCCACCAGGTAACGGGCGAAATGGCCGCGGGTCACCGCGCCGGCTCCGGCCAGGCGTTGGGCGCCGGCATAGGCGTCGGGAATACGCGCCTTGCCCAGCCGCACGCCGATCTCCTGCGCCCGCCGGTTGCGGCGTTCGGTTTGTTCCGCCAACAGCGCCACCAGCGCCGGATGCGCGACGTCCATACCCAACCCAACAATATGGATTTCATGATTTTCCCACAGCGTCGAGATTTCCACTCCATTGACCAACCGCAACGGCAACACCTGCTCCGCGATGGCGGCGGCGGCCTCGGCCAGCCCGGCGGTCGTGTCGTGATCGGTGATCGCCAACACCCCCACGCGCATCTCTACCGCCCGCTGCACCAGCTGCGTCGGCGTCAGGTAGCCGTCGGAGGCGGTCGTATGGCTGTGGAGATCGTACAGGGTAAAAGCGGTGGATTGAGGGTTACTGTCTGTCAAAACGGCTATCCGGCAATGGCTTGGTTTTCTATCATACCTGCGATCGGCGGCCGGACGGAAATCTATTCTGCCCCGGTTGGGCGCGCGGGCGGGATGATGAACAGAATTCACGCTGACCGCTAAAACATTGTACAAAAAGGGGGTTGACTTTGCCCTCGCGAACCAGTTAACTAGTACACAAGTTCACGGCAGTGGCCGTGTCGGATGAGAGTTAACAAAGAGAGTCTGCAAATGAACACATACATTTCTCTTCACGGTTGGTGGCGTACCTCCCTCTTGCGGGCGGTGTAATCGCGCATAGCTGTCATCTGACAATGCAGATTTCCTGAGCCCGCACCTGATGCGGGCTTTTTTATGGACAGAATTCACTGGAACCACCGATGATGAACATCAAACCACAATTGACATTACTGAAGGCGCAGGCCAGTTACCGGGGCGATCCCACCACCCTTTTCCACCAGCTGTGCGGCGCCCGGCCGGCCACCCTGCTGCTGGAGTCGGCGGAAATCAACAGTAAACAGAATCTGCAGAGCCTGCTGGTGATCGACAGCGCGCTGCGCATCACCGCGCTGGGTCACACCGTCAGCGTGCAGGCGCTCACCGCCAATGGCGCGGCGCTGCTGCCGCTGCTGGACGAAGCGCTGCCGCCCGAGGTCAGCATTCAGGCGCGCCCAAACGGCCGCGAGCTGACCTTCCCGGCGATCGACGAGGTGCAGGACGAAGACGCGCGCCTGCGCTCCCTGTCGGTATTCGACGCGCTGCGCACGCTGCTGACCCTGGTCGACTCCCCGGCGGACGAGCGTGAAGCCGTGATGCTGGGCGGCCTGTTCGCCTACGATCTGGTCGCCGGTTTCGAAAACCTGCCGACGCTGCGCCAGGATCAACGTTGCCCGGACTTCTGCTTCTATCTGGCGGAAACCCTGCTGGTGCTGGATCATCAACGCGGTTCCGCCCGATTGCAGGCCAGCGTCTTCAGCGAGCAAGCGAGTGAAATACAACGCCTGCAGCAGCGTCTGGCGCAATTGCAGACCGAATTGAAACAAACCCCGCAGCCAATCCCGCACCAAAAGCTGGAAAACATGCAGCTGAGCTGCAACCAGAGCGACGAAGAGTACGGCGCGGTGGTCAGCGGGCTGCAGGAAGCGATCCGTCACGGCGAGATTTTCCAGGTGGTGCCGTCGCGCCGCTTCTCCCTGCCGTGCCCGGCGCCGCTGGCGGCCTACCAGACGTTAAAAGACAACAACCCCAGCCCGTACATGTTCTTCATGCAAGATGACGAGTTCACCCTGTTCGGCGCTTCGCCGGAGAGTGCGCTGAAATACGACGCGGGCAATCGCCAGATCGAAATCTACCCGATCGCCGGCACCCGCCCGCGCGGCCGCCGAGCCGATGGTTCACTGGATCTGGATCTCGACAGCCGCATCGAGCTGGAAATGCGCACCGACCACAAAGAGCTGGCCGAGCACCTGATGCTGGTCGATCTGGCGCGCAACGATCTGGCGCGCATCTGCCAGGCCGGCAGCCGCTACGTGGCCGACCTGACCAAAGTGGATCGCTATTCGTTCGTCATGCACCTGGTTTCCCGCGTGGTGGGCACCCTGCGCGCCGATCTCGACGTGCTGCACGCCTACCAGGCCTGCATGAATATGGGCACCCTGAGCGGCGCGCCCAAAGTGCGGGCGATGCAGCTGATCGCCGCCTCCGAAGGCACGCGCCGCGGCAGCTACGGCGGCGCGGTAGGCTACTTTACCGCCACCGGCGATCTGGATACCTGCATCGTCATTCGCTCAGCCTACGTCGAAGACGGCATCGCCACCGTGCAGGCCGGCGCCGGCGTCGTGCTGGACTCCATCCCGCAGGCGGAAGCCGACGAAACCCGTAATAAAGCCCGTGCCGTGCTGCGCGCCATCGCCACTGCGCACCATGCCAAGGAGGTGTTCTGATGGCCGATATCCTGCTGCTCGACAACGTCGACTCCTTTACCTACAACCTGGTCGATCAGCTGCGCGCCAGCGGCCACCAGGTGGTGATTTACCGTAACCAGATCGCCGCCGAGGTGATCATCGAGCGTCTGGCGCAGATGGAACAGCCGGTGCTGATGCTGTCGCCGGGCCCCGGCGCCCCTTCCGAAGCGGGCTGCATGCCGGAACTGCTGCAACGCCTGCGCGGCCGGCTGCCGATCATCGGCATCTGCCTCGGCCACCAGGCGATCGTCGAAGCCTATGGCGGCCAGGTCGGCCAGGCGGGGGAAATCCTGCACGGCAAAGCCTCGGCGATCGTTCACGACGGTGAAGGCATGTTCGCCGGCATGGCCAACCCGCTGCCGGTGGCGCGTTACCACTCGCTGGTCGGCAGCAACATCCCGGCCGATCTGACCGTCAACGCCCGGTTCGGCGAGATGGTGATGGCGGTACGCGACGATCGCCGCCGCGTATGCGGCTTCCAGTTCCACCCGGAATCGATTCTGACCACCCATGGCGCGCGCCTGCTTGAGCAGACCCTGGCCTGGGCGCTGGCGAAGTCATAAAAGGAACACGACGATGCAACCTATCCTTGAGAAACTGTACCGCGCTGAATCGATGAGCCAGCAGGAAAGCCAACAGCTGTTCAGCGCCATCGTGCGCGGCGAACTGGAGCCGAGCCAACTGGCGGCGGCGTTGATCAGCATGAAAGTCCGCGGCGAGCGCCCGGAAGAGATCGCCGGCGCCGCCAAAGCGCTGCTGGAAGATGCTCAACCGTTCCCGCGCCCTGACTATCTGTTTGCCGATATCGTCGGCACCGGCGGCGACGGCACCAACAGCATCAATATTTCCACCGCCAGCGCCTTTGTGGCGGCGGCGTGCGGCGCGAAAATCGCCAAACACGGCAACCGCAGCGTCTCCAGCCGCTCCGGCTCTTCGGATCTGTTGGCGGCATTCGGCATCCGCTTGGATCTGCCGGCGGAAGAGGCGCGCAAGGCGTTGGACGATCTTGGCGTGTGCTTCCTGTTTGCGCCGCAGTACCACACCGGCTTCCGTCACGCCATGCCGGTACGCCAGCAGTTGAAGACCCGCACGCTGTTCAACGTGCTGGGCCCGCTGATCAACCCGGCGCGTCCGCCGCTGGCGCTGATCGGCGTTTACAGCCCGGAACTGGTGCTGCCGATCGCCGAAACCCTGCGCGTGTTGGGCTATCAGCGCGCGGCGGTGGTTCACGGCGGCGGCATGGACGAGGTGGCGATCCACGCCCCGACGCACGTGGCGGAATTGAACAACGGCGAAATCTGCAGTTATCAGCTTACCCCGCAGTCCTTCGGATTGGAAACCTATCCGCTGGAGGCCTTGCTGGGCGGCACGCCGGAAGAAAACCGTGACATTTTGGCGCGGCTGTTACAAGGTAAAGGCGAGCCGGCGCACGCTGCGGCGGTCGCGGCCAACGTCGCGTTGCTTCTGAAGTTATTCGGACATGAAGACCTGCGCCAAAATGCGCGGCAGGCACTGGATATGATCAACAGCGGGCAGGCCTATGAGCGTGTCATCGCACTGGCGGCAAGAGGATAAATGATGCAGGAAACCGTGCTACACAAGATTGTCCGCGACAAAGCGCAATGGATCGCGGCGCGACAACAGCAACAGCCCCTGGCCGGCTTTCAGAATGACATCGTACCGAGCGAACGCAGCTTCTACCACGCGCTGCAGGGCACCCGTACGGCTTTCATTCTCGAATGCAAGAAGGCCTCGCCTTCCAAGGGGCTGATTCGCGAGAACTTTGATCCGGTGGAGATCGCCACGGTCTATAAAGATTTCGCCTCGGCGATCTCGGTGCTGACCGACGAGAAATACTTCCAGGGCAGCTTTGATTTCCTGCCGCTGGTGAGCAAAACCGTCAGCCAACCGGTGTTGTGCAAAGACTTTATCATCGACCCGTATCAGATTTACCTGGCGCGCTACTATCAGGCCGACGCTATCCTGCTGATGCTGTCGGTGTTGACCGACGAACAGTACCGCCAGCTGGCGGCGGTGGCCCACAGCCTCAATATGGGCGTGCTGACCGAAGTGATCAGTGAAGAAGAGCTGCAGCGGGCGATCGCGCTGGAAGCCCGCGTGGTCGGCATCAATAACCGCGATCTGCGCGATCTGAGCATCGATCTGGACCGCACCCGGCAGTTGGCGCCGCGCGTGCCGCATGGGGTGACGGTGATCAGCGAGTCGGGCATCAACAATTACGGGCAGATCCGCGAGCTCAGCCACTACGCCAACGGTTTCCTGATCGGCAGCGCGCTGATGTCGGAACCCGATCTGCGCGCCGCCGTGCGCCGTGTGATCCTGGGCGACAATAAAGTGTGCGGCCTGACTCGCCCACAGGACGCCGCCGCCGCGTATCAGGCCGGCGCCATCTACGGCGGATTGATTTTCGTCGGCCGCTCGCCGCGCTATGTGGATATCGTCCGCGCCCGCGAAGTCATTTCCGGCGCGCCGCTGAAGTACGTCGGCGTCTTCTGCGACGCCCAGCTCGATACCGTGGCGCTGACCGTGGAGCGCCTCGGTCTGCAGGCGGTGCAACTGCACGGCGCGGAGGACCAGGCCTATATCAGCGCCCTGCGCGCCCGCTTGCCGGCCCATTGCCGCATCTGGAAAGCGCTGAGCGTGAAAGAACGGGTGCCGCCGCGCGATCTGCAGCATGTCGATCGCTATCTGCTGGACAACGGCGCAGGCGGCACCGGCCAACGCTTCGACTGGTCGGTATTGCAAGGCGAAGATCTGACCAACGTTATGCTGGCGGGCGGTCTGCGCGCCGACAACTGCGTCGAAGCGGCCAAGCTCGGCTGCGCCGGTCTGGACTTCAATTCCGGCGTGGAAAGCGAACCGGGCATCAAGGATCCCGCGCGCCTGGCCTCGGTCTTCCAAACCCTGCGCGCTTACTGAATACGGCTCTATATTAATAACGGATAATGACGGGAACTCTCATGACGCTGCTTAACCCCTACTTCGGCGAATTTGGTGGTCAATACGTACCGCAAATTCTGATGCCGGCCCTGAAACAACTCGAAGAAGCCTTTGTCAGCGCCCAGCGCGATCCGGCGTTTCAGGCGGAATTCATCGATCTGTTGAAGAACTACGCGGGCCGCCCTACGGCGCTGACGCTGTGCAAAAATCTCACCGCCGGCAGCAACACCAAGCTCTATCTGAAGCGGGAAGATCTGCTGCACGGCGGCGCGCACAAGACCAACCAGGTGCTGGGCCAGGCCCTGCTGGCCAAGCGCATGGGCAAAACCGAGATCATCGCGGAAACCGGCGCCGGCCAACACGGCGTCGCTTCGGCGCTGGCCTGCGCGCTGCTCGGCCTGAAATGCCGTATCTATATGGGCGCCAAAGACGTTGAGCGCCAGTCGCCGAACGTGTTCCGCATGCGGCTGATGGGCGCGGAAGTGATCCCGGTGCACAGCGGCTCCGCCACCCTGAAAGACGCCTGCAACGAAGCGTTGCGCGACTGGTCCGGCAGCTATGAAACCGCGCACTATATGCTCGGCACCGCGGCCGGCCCGCACCCGTACCCCACCATCGTGCGTGAATTCCAGCGCATGATTGGCGAAGAGACCAAAGCGCAGGTGCTGGAGCGCGAAGGCCGCCTGCCGGATGCGGTTATCGCCTGCGTCGGCGGCGGCTCCAACGCCATCGGCATGTTCGCCGATTTTATCGATGACGCCGACGTTGGGCTGATCGGCGTGGAACCCGCCGGTCTGGGCATCGAAACCGGTCAGCACGGCGCGCCGCTCAAGCATGGCCACGTCGGCATCTATTTCGGCATGAAGGCGCCGATGATGCAGACCGCCGAAGGCCAGATTGAAGAATCCTATTCAATCTCCGCCGGGCTGGACTTCCCGTCCGTCGGGCCGCAGCACGCCTACCTGAACAGTACCGGCCGCGCCGAATACGTGTCGATCACCGACGACGAAGCGTTGGAGGCGTTCAAAGCGCTGTCGCGCCATGAAGGCATCATCCCGGCGCTGGAATCCTCACACGCCCTGGCGCACGCGCTGAAAATGATCCGTGAAACGCCGCAGAAAGAGCAGATCCTGGTGGTCAACCTGTCCGGCCGCGGCGACAAAGACATATTTACCGTTCACGACATTTTGAAAGCACGGGGAGAAATCTGATGGAACGTTATCAGCAACTGTTCACGCGTCTGGAAAGCAGCAAGGAAGGCGCCTTCGTCCCGTTCGTGACGCTGGGCGATCCTAATCCGGCGCTGTCGCTGCAGATTATCGACACCCTGATCGAAGCCGGCGCGGACGCGCTGGAGCTGGGTATCCCCTTCTCCGACCCGCTGGCGGATGGCCCAACCATCCAGAGCGCGACGCTGCGTGCCTTCGCCGCCGGCGTTACGCCGACCCAGTGTTTCGAGCTGCTGGCGGCCATTCGTCAGAAGCACTCGACCATTCCCATCGGCCTGCTGATGTACGCCAATTTGGTGTTCCATAAAGGCATCGATGCTTTTTACCAACGCTGTGCGGAAGTGGGCGTGGATTCAGTGTTGGTCGCCGACGTGCCGTTTGAAGAATCGGCGCCGTTCCGCGCCGCGGCCGTGCGCCACGGTATCGCGCCCATCTTCATTTGCCCGCCGAACGCCGATGACGATCTGCTGCGTGAAATCGCGTCGCACGGTCGCGGCTACACCTACCTGCTGTCGCGTTCCGGCGTCACCGGCACCGAAAGCCGGGCGCAGTTGCCGCTGCATCACCTGGTGAACAAGCTGCGCGAGTATCACGCCGCTCCGCCGCTGCAGGGCTTCGGCATCTCCGAGCCCGAGCAGGTGAAGGCTGCGCTGCAGGCCGGCGCCGCCGGCGCCATCTCCGGATCGGCAATCGTCAAAATCATCGAACGGCACCATGCCAACCCGGCGGAAATGCTGACCAAGCTGGCGGCCTTCGTCAGCGCGATGAAGCACGCGACCCGCGCGTGATCCCCTTCGGCGAGCGCCTTGCCGGCGCTCGCTTTAACAGCTTGTTTCCCCTCAAAGTTTGTTCTATTTATTTACAGCAAAAATTTGAACAAACCCGCGTCTTGTCTCACAATAAACATTGTTCGCTATGCATTTCTTCGTTTGATTTGGGGAATGCGCTCGCTGCGGCGAAAAAACCGCATCGAATTTCAACCATAACATTGCATGGAGAGTAATTTATGAAGCTGTTTAAAACCCTTTCGGCCTTGTGCATGGCAGCCGTTGTGGCGGTCGCGGTGAGCGCTTGCGCACCGACGGCGAAATCAGAGGGAACAGGCGGTTATATCGATGACACCGTGGTCACCACCAAAGTGAAATCGGCGCTGCTGGCGGATAAAAACATCAAGTCGCGCGAAATCAGCGTGGAAACCTTTAAAGGACGCGTGCAGTTGAGCGGCTTCGTGACGTCAAGCGATGACGCCAACCGTGCGGTGCAGGTCACACGCGGCGTGGCCGGCGTGAAATCTGTTGAGAACGTCATGCAGGTTAAATAATACCGACACAGGGAGGCGCAATGCCTCCCTGTTTGCGGCCTTCATCAGAAGCGATAACCCGCCCCAAACATAAACACCCACGGATCCAAACGCGTATCGAAGCTGTGGTGCCCACCGTTCGCGTCGTTGAAACGCGTTTTGGTTTCGATGTTCATCCACCACACCGACATGTTCAGCATCCAGTGCTCATCCAGGTTGTAATCCAGACCGGCCTGCGCCGCCACGCCCCAGGAGTCTTTCAGATCGAGGTTGCTCAACCCGGCGCTTTTGCCGTAGTCGTTGAACTTCTCGTCGAAGAAAGTGGTGTAGTTAACGCCGACGCCCAGATAAGGACGCAGTTTGTCCTGCTTGTCGCCGAAGTAGTATTGCGCCATCAGCGTAGGCGGCAGTTGATGAACGGTCGCCAGATCGGTGCCGCCCAGGGTAACCTTGTGGCGGAACGGTGTCGCGGCCAACAACTCAACGCCGATGTTGTCCGTCACCATATAACCGAAGGTCAAACCGAGCTGGGTATTGTTTTTCGCATCCAGCGATCCCAAACCCAATACGTTGTCCGAGCCCGCATTTGGACGCACCGTCGCGGTGCCCGCACGGAACAGGAAATCACCGGCCTGATGCGCACTTGCCAACATAGGCGCCATCATCGTCGCCAATACCACCAGAGTTGTCTTTTTCATTATCCATTCCATTTGTGTGGTTAATCTCTCGAGGGGGAATATACCTACTTTCGGGTATTTGTGATCCCATCGAGATCACATCTTATGTGTAAAATTTTAAAATCCCACCAAAAACAAGGTTACCTAACCGCTTAATAAATCAAGGATTGATCTGCATCAAAAAAACGATTTTGTTGCAAATTATCTGCATGTTCAAATTTCAGTTGCGGAAAAAAATACGGCTGAGGTAATTTCATCTTCCGTGTTGGTTTTGGTTGGTGCCGTGAGGAGTCGGCGGGCAATCAAGATGAGCGAAATCCTTAATCCCTGTGTCAGCTGCGGCGCATGCTGCGGTTATTTTCGAGTGTCATTCTATTGGGCCGAAGCCGAAGACGGCGGCGGCACCGTTCCCCTTTCCCTGACGGAGCCTCTGACCCCGTTCCTGCGCTGCATGCAGGGGACCAACAGCAAGTCTCCGCGCTGCACCGCGCTGGACGGCGAGATTGGCAAAGCCGTGTCGTGCTCGATTTATCTTAATCGGCCAAGCCCGTGCAGAGAGTTCGATCAGTCCGGTGAAAACGGCCTGCGCAACGAAGCCTGCGATCGCGCTCGCGAACGCTACGGCCTGCCCCCCTTGCCGGTGCCCTTGCCGCTGTCGTTGCCTGAGACGACGATCGTTGAAGAAATAGACGTAGTGCAATTCGCGGGGTGCCACAGCGGCGTGGAACAGGGTACAATCACCCACTGATTTATCTCTGTTTTCTCGACGCCAAGGAGTCTGCATGCCTATCACGGCCAACGCTTTGTACCGTGACAGTTTTAACTTTTTACGCAATCAACTGGCCAGCATCCTGATGCTGGCGCTGTTGACGGCGTTTATCTCGGTGCTGCTGAACCAAGCTTTCAGCCCCGATGCCGAACAGTTGGCGACGCTGGCCGCCTCCACCAGCGATTTCGCGTCGTCGACCGGCATGGGCATTCAGGACGTGATCCAGCAGATGACGCCGGAACAGCAGATGGTGTTGCTGAAAGTGTCGGCCGCCGCCACGTTCTCCGCGCTGGTCGGCAACGTGCTGCTGGTCGGTGGGATGCTGACGTTGATCCGTCTGGTGTCTCAGGGGCAACGCACCAGCGCCCTGCGCGCGCTCGGCGCCTCGGCGCCCGATCTGCCGCGCCTGCTGCTGCTGCTGTTTATCTGCACCTTGCTGATCCAGCTCGGCCTGACGCTGTTCGTGGTGCCGGGCGTGATCATGGCTATCGCCTTCGCGTTGGCGCCAGTGATCGCCTCCGTCGACAAGAAAGGCGTCTTCGCTTCGCTCAAGCTGAGCAGCAAATTGGCCTTCGCCAATGCGCGCGTGATTGTGCCGGCGATGATGCTGTGGTTGGCGGCCAAACTGCTGGTGCTGTTTTTAGTGAGCCATCTGTCAGTGCTGACGCCGAACGTGGCCAGCGTCGTGCTGACCGCGTTAAGCAACCTGGTCTCCGCCCTGCTGCTGATCTATCTGTTCCGTTTGTATATGCTGCTGCGCGGCTGACGCCGGCGCAACAAATGCCCAGGGGCACGCTTCGGCGCGCCCCTTTTTTGTTTACCCCACCGCGGCGGCTTCCGCCTGTTCCTTACTCTGAATCAGCTTCAGCGCCAGATAGAGATCCGGCACCAAAATCAGCTCCTTGTCCCGCCCCAACCGATTGATGCGGAACCAGCGCGTCAGTTCAGTGCGGCGCCCGGCCAGCACCAGTTTGACGTTACGCTGCAACAGATCGCGTTTCAGTTCGTCGATGGCCGCCAGCACGCTGATATCGGCATGGGTAAAGCTGGCCACCGCGTCCACCACCACCCAGCGCGGCTGGAATGGCGTACTGTCGACCAAATTGAGAATGCGGCGTTTGAAGTAGGCCACGTTGAAGTAGGTCAGCGGCGAATTGAAGCGATACATCATGACGCCGGGCACCGCCTTCACCCCATTGTTGTTGCCCATGGAATGGATCATGCCTTCGTCGTTAACGCCCAGCAGCTGTTCCGTCGGCCGAAAGACGGTGTGCAGAAACTGCATCAGCCCCAGCAACACCGCCAGCCCGATGCCGCTGATCACCCCGACCAACAAGACGCTGAGGAAGGTAAATATCGCCAGGCGAAAAGCCTGCGCGTTGCGGCGGCGCAAGATCCAGATGCCGCGAAAATCCAGCAGCGACCAGGCCGCATACATCAGCACCACGCCCAATCCCGCCACCGGAATAAACTGCAGCGGCGCCATCAGGAACAGCAAGACGAAAGCGATCACCGCGGCGGCGATGATCGACACGAGCTGGCTCTTGCCGCCGTTGGCGTCATTCACCGCGGTGCGCGAATCCGCCCCGCTGATGGCGAAGCCTTGCGACAATGCGGAGACGATATTCACCATCCCCAGCGCGCGAAACTCAGCGTCAGCGTTGACCTCATAGCCGTTTTTGGCCGCGAAACTGCGGGCGGTCAGCATCATGCTGACAAAGCTCACGACCGCCAGGTTGAGCGCCGGGATCACCATGTCGCGCAGCAGCCCGGGCTGAAAGTCCGGCCACTGGACGATCGGCAACACGCCGCTGAAACCGCCCACCGTCACCACGCCATACTGCTGCAATCCGCCCGCCCAGGTGACGAACGCCGCCAGCACGATGGCGAACAGCGGCGCCGGCCAGTTAGGCCGCCATTTTTTAAATCCGAGCAGCGTCACCAGCGTCAGCAAGGACACCGCCATCGTCAGCCAGTCGCTGTGCAACAGGTTGGCCGGCAGCGCGTAGATGCGCTCGATCAGCTGCGCCGGGCGCACTGTGAACCCCAACACCTTGCCGATCTGATCGACGATGATGGTCAGCGCCACGCCGTTCAGCAGCCCGCTGAGGATCGGCCGCGACAGCAGATCCGCCAGCGCCCCCAGCTTGAACCGGCTGGCCAACAGGCACCAGCCGCCCATCATCGCGGTCATCATGATGGTCAACTGCCAATGGCGTTCCATATTGCCCGCCGCCAGCGGCGTCACCACCGCGGCGATCACCGCACAGGTGGCGGCATCGGGCCCGACGATCAGCTGGCGTGACGAACCGAACAGCGCATAGGCCACCATCGGCAAGATACAGGAATAAAGCCCCACCACCGGGCTAACCCCGGCCAGTTCGGCATAGGCGATGGCCACCGGCAAGGCGACGGCGGCGACGGAAAGACCGGCGCGCATATCCGGTTTGAGCCAACTGCGTTGATAGCCCAATAAATGCGTCAAACCAGGCGTCAGGGCCTGGAGAGATTTCCACTGCATGCTGTTTTCCGCGGTAAATTATCTGGTTATTATGGCACTTACTATGCGATCTGCGGCCAGCGCTGGCAATGCGCCCGTGCTTTCTTGCGTAAGTTTATGCAAATTCCTGCTTTCGCGGCAGAAATCCGCCGGCCAAACGCCGATAATCGGCAGCGCCCGGCGGTACACAGAACTCGCCGAATCCGGTATAGTCGGCCGATGAACAGATGATGGATTGATTTATGAAGCAGTTTCTTGATTTCCTCCCGTTAATTGTCTTTTTCGCTTTTTACAAGCTGTACGACATTTACGTCGCTTCCGGCGCATTGATCGTCGCCACCGCGCTGGCGCTGGTGTTCACCTGGGTGAAATACCGCAAGGTCGAGAAGATGACGCTGATCACCTTCCTGATGGTGCTGGTGTTCGGCACCCTAACGCTGGTGTTCCACAACGATTTATTCATCAAGTGGAAAGTGACGGTGATTTACGCGCTGTTCGCGCTGGCGCTGCTGATCAGCCAGTGGGTGCTCAAAAAGCCGCTGGTTCAGCGCATGCTGGGCAAAGAGCTGACGCTGCCGGACAAAGTGTGGAGCAACCTCAACCTGGCCTGGGCCCTCTTCTTCCTGGCCTGCGGCCTGGCGAACATCTATGTCGCCTTCTGGCTGCCGCAAAGCGTCTGGGTCAATTTTAAAGTCTTTGGCCTGACGGTGCTGACGCTGGTATTCACCCTGCTCAGCGGCATCTATATTTACCGGCACATGCCGGCAGAACAGAAAAAATAGTTACAAATTTGTTAATGCCTGCGGCGCTTGCCGCGGGCAGTATGATGTGATTCCCTCCTTTTAAAAGCAGACTGCTATGACACAACAACGACCTTTACCCAGCGGCGAGCTGGTGCTGCGCACGCTGGCGATGCCGGCCGATACCAATGCCAACGGCGATATTTTCGGCGGCTGGCTGATGTCGCAAATGGACATCGGCGGCGCCATCCAGGCAAAAGAGATCGCCGAGGGGCGCGTAGTGACGGTACGCGTAGACGGCATGACCTTCCTGAAACCGGTGGCGGTAGGCGACGTGGTTTGCTGCTATGCGCACTGCATCCGCACCGGGCGCAGCTCGATCACCATCAATATCGAAGTGTGGGTAAAGAAAGTCTCCTCCGCCCCAATCGGCCAACGCTACCGGGCGACCGAAGCGGTGTTCACCTACGTGGCGGTCGATGCGGAAGGCAACTCGCGCGCGCTGCCTGAGGGTAAAATGAATTTCCGCGTCGGCTTCGAAGAGTAAGCCTGCGGCTGCGCCGCAAATGCAAAAAGGGTCGCCGAGGCGACCCTTTTTTTCTTGGCGCAAACCGAAATCAGTTCATTTCGGTGGTGCCGTTCAGCTTGAAACGAATATTGACGATAAGATCCTTCGCTTCTTTGGCTTGATACCGCCATTTGCGCAGCGCCTGTTTCACTTCACGCTCGAACATGTTGCGCGGCTCAGCCGACAAGATGCGCACGTTGGTCACGCGGCCATCGCTGTCGACATCGAACTGCACCCGCACGTTGCCTTCGATCTGCAAGGCTCTGGCGCGCGGCGGATAAATCGGTTCCGCACGGCTGATCGGTTTTGGCCCGACCTCGCGCGAGTTGCCCTGTACCGGCGCGGCGGGCGCTTGTTTCACCGGCGCTTTTTCGATCGGTTTGGCCGGCGAGTCGTTATTGAACGGCGAAGGCTCGCGCGGCTCGACCTTCTTCGGCTCCGGTTTCACCGGTTTTTCTACCTTCGGCTTTGGCTTGGGCTTCGGTTTCGGCTTGACCGGCTCCGGTTTCACAATCGCCTTCGGCGGCGGCTCCACAATAGGTTCTGGTTCAGGTTCCGGCTCAGGTTCCACCTGCGGCGGCTCCGGTTCCGCCGGAGCAGGCGGCGGCGGTTCAGCCATCGCGGCGGTGTTGACCATCATGACGCTGATCGGCGCCTCTTCAGGCTTTGGCAGCTCAACCACTTCTTTTACCGAAGCGTAAAGCAGTCCCGCCACCAGGGCGCTGTGCAGGCCTACGGACAAGACGAAAGGCACGGATATACGGCGATTAAGGAACATCTTTTTTAGCGGCATAATGATTCTGTTTCCTCTGGTTCGCCAAGTTTAAATGCAAATAGCAATCATATTCAATAACGAAAGGCAAACTATCGCTTTAATCGTCAGTCTCCGCGGCGAAAACCAGCAAACTCATAAGGATATTAACCTGAACGTTGCTTTTTTACCGCCGAATCAACACGCTTCGTTAACGTTCAGACGGCGCTAAAAAATAAAAAACCCGCCGTAGCGGGTGGATTGCGGTAATTAAGCGTTATTCTTCATCACCATAGTAGAGCACGCCCAGTTTGATCAGCGGCCGCCCTTGCGCTTTGCGGTGCAGGTTGGTGTCGCGCAGCGAATAGACGCAGCCGCAGTATTCCTGCTGATAGAAGCGTTCGCGCTTGCTGATCTCTATCATGCGGGCCGCGCCGCCCTTCTTGCGCCAGTTGTAATCCCAATACACCAGATCGGGATACTTTTCCGCCGCCCGAATGCCGCAGTCGGTAATCTGCTGCATGTTCTTCCAGCGCGAGATGCCGAGCGAGCTGGAGATGGTGTCGTAACCGTGCTCATGCGCATACAGCGCCGTGCGCTCAAAACGCATGTCGAAGCACATGGTGCAGCGAATGCCGCGCTCCGGCTCATGTTCCATGCCCTTGGCGCGTTCGAACCAGTTGTCGGTGTCATAATCGGCATCGATGATCGGCACCCCGTGCTTTTCGGCGAAACGGATGTTCTCTTCCTTACGCAGCAAATACTCTTTTTGCGGGTGAATGTTGGGGTTATAGAAGAAAATAGCGTACTCGATGCCGGACGCCTGGATCGCTTCCATCACCTCGCCGGAACAGGGCGCACAGCAAGAATGCAGCAGCAGTTTGCTTTTGCCCGCAGGCAAATCGAGTTTTTCCCTTACCAGTTCCGTCATGTCCTCACCTCAATGGCATATCTGTTTAAGCGCGCCGCACTATACGAATAAAAAGTAGCGGCTTCAAGGCATAAGCGCCAATCCCCCCCATAAATTCACCGCGCGCCGTTCCCCTGCCGCGCCTTTTGCGCTACCTTGGTAGCACCGTTTTATAGCCATGATTTTACAGGTGAAATATGCTTTATCTGATCTACGCGCAAGACGTTCCCCACTCACTGGAAAACCGTCTGGCGGTGCGCCCGGCACATCTGGCGCGCCTGCAGGCGCTGCGTGACGCCGGCCGTCTGGTGGTCGCCGGCCCCAACCCGGCCATCGACAGCAACGATCCCGGCGCCGCCGGCTTCACCGGTTCAACGGTGATCGCCGAGTTCGCCTCACTGGCGGAAGCCCAGGCCTGGGCGCAGCAGGATCCGTACGTCGCCGCCGGCGTCTACGCCGACGTGACGGTGAAGCCGTTCAAGCAGGTGTTCTGATCTCCAGCCCTCCGAATACCGGGAACGCCCCGCTATACGGCGTTTCCGGCGCTAGCCACACCTCTGCTTGACCGTCGCGCTCGGGTCGTCTTCCCCACGCGGTCGATATTCATGTTCCGCCCCGGAAATACTCACCGATAACGCTTTCCAGCATCGCCACCGCCGATTGACCGGCGGCAGCGGCAGAGCGCAGCAGCTGCACTTCGTGCGGAGCGACCGACGGCAATTCGTCGAGGATCCGCATCGCCGCCGTCACGCGTGCGCGGTCGAGCAGCGTGACGGCCAATCCTGCCTCGACGGCGGCAGCCACCACGCTGGCCGAAGGGCTGCTCACAACCACTCGCCAATGCCTTCCCGCCCCGCTCAATGCATCGATCATAGCCTCTCGGTAAGGGCAATCGGCGGCATGCAACGCCAATGGTATCGGTTGGGCCATATCCAGCGCCAACCGGCGGCCGCCAACCCAAACCGGCGCAGTCACCGCAAGCGGCATCTGGCGCAGTCCCCCCATCGGCAGCACCGCCAACGCCAGCTGTAGCCGGTTGCGTCCGATCTGTTCAACCAACGCCTGGCTGGCGGCCGTAGAAACCTCCAGCATCACCGCAGGAAAACGGGTGGCAAACGCCGGCAGCACATCGCGCATGACATGTGATGCGTATTCATCAGGCACTCCCAGCTTGATGTGCCCACTCAGCGGTGCGCCCTGCAGCTCACGCAGAATATCGTCGTGGGCATTCAACAGCCCGAGCGTCGAGGCCAGCAGTTTGTCGCCTAAGGGCGTCAACACGACGGACTGATTGTCGCGCTCCAGCAAGCGGCCGCCCACGACCTGTTCCAGACGCTGAATATGAACGCTCACCGCGGCTGGGCTGCGATGAACAAAGGCCGCCGCCGCACGAAATTGCCCCAAACGGGCGATAGCGTGAAAAGTGCGCAAAAGATTAATGTCCAGGGTTGGCCGCATGGTTTAACTCCATTAAACAACTGAACGAAAATTATTCGATTTATTAAATTATAGCGGCTCACTACCCTTGGGGAAAAAGGAGAAGATCACCATGCCCCTGTCAGAATTTCGTCCACCTTCCTGCCGCGATAAGGTGGGCGACAAAGCCGCCGTCTGGTTGCCGGCAGCGGAAGTCCTGCTGATCGTCGCCTGGAGCTCGGGCTTTGTCGGCATCCGTTTCGCCGCCGATTACGCGCCGGTGTTGCTGGTGGCGTTCTGGCGCTGTGTCGTGGTCGCTTTACTGCTGATGCCGTTTAGCCTTCGCGCCATCAGGCGCTCCTCGTCGCAGTCGGTAGCCGCTCATGCCGGGATCGGGCTGCTTGCCATGACCGGATACCTGACCGGCGTCAGTAAAGGCATCGAGTACGGCGTGCCGACCGGGTTGGCCGCGCTCATCGCCGATTTGCTCCCTCTCGGCACCGCACTCTTGAACATGCTGTTTCTACGCCGGCTGCCCGATGGCCGCGTCTGGCTCGGCCTGGCATTAGGCTCTCTCGGGGTGATATTGGCGACGGGCGGTGCTATTTCCTGGGGAAGTGCGCCATTGTGGAGCTACCTGTTGCCGCTGGCGGGGATGCTGTCACTGGCACTGGCGACGCTGTGGCAGCAACGGCTGCCGCAGGCGCAAGCGGTGAGCCTGCCCGCCAGGTTGGGGATACAAAGCGCGATTTCAGCGCTGGCTTTTGCCCCACTGGCAGGCGCAGAAAGCCCGCTG
Organism: Serratia ureilytica; assembly: GCF_017309605.1. NCBI lineage: Bacteria > Pseudomonadati > Pseudomonadota > Gammaproteobacteria > Enterobacterales > Yersiniaceae > Serratia > Serratia ureilytica. The sequence continues at coordinate 2,250,252 of NZ_CP071320.1, read as the reverse complement.
CTGCCAACCATGACGACAGGGTTGGTTATCGGCGTGCTTTGGACCGCGCTTTTGGCCACCCTGGCCGGTTACGGTTTGTATTGGTTCTGCCTTAGGCATACCTCTGCATTGCGTGTGACGAGCCTGCTGTTCCTCAGCCCCTTCGTCACCTTCTGCTGGGCATGGTTAATGTTCGATGAGCCCCTTTCCTGGCCCATGCTGCTGGGCGCAGCAACGGCGGGGAGCGGCTTGTGGCTGCTTATCCGCCCCCCGATGAGGGGCCGGACTGAACGCGCTGAAATGAATAATGGCAGATAAGGTTAACGGAGATGTCGGCTACACGTTGCCGGCACCGTTACACGACGAGTTTTCCCCGCACCACCACCTTGCCCGGCTTTATCTCAGGATCGGCAATACGGCGGATCGCCAGATTCAACGCTTGCCAGGCGATCTCTTGCAAGTCGTGTGACACACAGGGGAAATGGAAACCGTAGATCTCGGCATGTGAAACCTCATCGATGCTGAACAACGACACGTCCTGCATCAACGGCAACCGATGTTCGATACAGGCCTTGATGATGCCCAGCGAGATCTGGTTATTGCAGCCGACGAAAAAATCGGGGGCGGGGTTATTGGCCAGCCAGCGGCTCGTCTCTTGCCAGGCGGCATCCATAAAGAAATCGGCATACCGCACGTCGAGCGAAGCCACCTTCCCTTGCAATGCCGCCTGCAAGCCAGTGACCCTGTCACGTGCAACGTTGGAATTCTCCGGCCCGGAGATCACCACCACCCGCTGCGCCTGCTGTTCCAGAAGCCAACGCCCCGCCTGAAGGCCGCAATCCAGATTATCAATATACACCCCGCTGCAGTGGTGACTCTCCAATTCCCGATCGATCAACACCACCGGTATATTGAGCGTTTCCAGACGTTTGAGGTAGGAAGGCCGGTACAGATGATCGTTGGAAATAACCGAGAGAATAATCGCATCGACGTTGTAGCCAATGAGTTTGTCGATGATCCTGTCTTCGCTTTCCTGAGACTCATAGGAGTCGAACACCAGCGTGTCGTACCCCATCTTTTGCGCTTCAAGCGTCATCAGACGCGTCAGGCCGCCAAAGAATGGGTTGGCCATGTCGGGGTTGACGATGCCAATGGTTCTGCTGCTTTTCGCCCGCAGATTGCGCGCCGCGGCATTGACCACGTAACCGAGTTCGGCGGCGGTCTCCCGAATTCTCCTCAACGTTTCCGGATGGACCTTGTCCGGCTGTGAAAATGCCCGCGAAGCGGTTATTTTGCTGACGTTCGCCTGTGCGGCGACGCTAGCCAGCGTCGCTTTCCGTCCTCGACCCACGGCCAAATGCAGCTCCTTAGCTTGAAGGTATCATTTTGTATCATTCCCGGCATCATGACAGAACTTTGTTCTTGGCGCTAATGGTTTACGCCGGCAAGACGGTTAATTCGCGGATCGGTAAAAATATCCAGCTCGTCACGGCTCTCGGAAGAGAACTCAGACACCACCGCGCCCTGCTTCCCCGCCTGAAACCAGTGACGGGTATTGGGCGCAATGGTGTATTGTTCCCCCGGCCGCAAGAGGATATAGCGATGACAGGTATACCACTGCTCCGCGCCCTCCGGCACCCGGCATACCGGTTGGCCGCCGCGATCGTTGGGCGTCAGACTTTCATCATCGACAAACAAAAACACCTCTCCCCAACGGCAACGGAACGTCTCTTGCTTGCCGGGCGTGCCGGCAAAGGGAGGGTGTAAATGTTCCGGGCAAGTCTGCCCAGGAAACAGCACCAGCTCTTTCGCGCAATACCGAGGTGAGTTGACGTAGGTCAGCAGCTGCAACCCGGACGCGGGATAGTCGGCCAGACCAAACGTCGCAATTTCAATGCGTTGCTGTTCTTCTTCGGTCAAGATAATGTCCGCCTGGCGCAAATACTCCAGCGTAGCGGCTCTGGCGCTTTGTTGTTTGTTCATCATTCCCCCGGCAAAGTAACGGTATCGATATCAACAGGCCGATATTAAAACCGTCATTGCCACGCCGATTTTGTGACCACCGTCGCTATATTGAATAACAACCCGCCAGCAAAATTAACTCTCGTCGAGCAATTCCAACATTGATCACAGTTTAACCACCCGCATTGGCTCACTATCGCCGCATTGAAATGATACCGTTACCATAAAAATGATTCACCAGGAGGCAATATGAAAGCATTAGTGCTGGCCAAAGCGGGGGAAATCGCTATCGAGGACGTCCAACTGGCCGAAACGCTGGGGCCCGACGATGTACAGATAAAAATTCATTCCGTGGGCATCTGCGGCAGCGATGTGCACTATTACCAGCATGGCCGCATTGGCCCGTTTGTGGTCAAAGCCCCGATGGTGCTCGGCCATGAGGCCGCCGGCGTGGTACTCGCGACAGGTGAAAACGTCACTCACCTCAGCGTCGGCGATCGCGTTTGCATGGAGCCCGGCATTCCCGACCTCAACTCGGCGCAGACGCGCGCCGGGATTTACAACCTGGACCCCGCCGTTCGCTTTTGGGCGACGCCGCCGGTGCACGGCTGTTTGCGCGAAACCGTCATCCACCCCGCCGCATTCACGTTCAAACTGCCGGACAACGTCAGTTTCGCTGAAGGCGCCATGGTTGAACCCCTGGCCATCGGCATGCAAGCGGCCACCAAAGCCGGGATCAAACCCGGCGATATCGCGCTGGTGATCGGCGCTGGGCCGATCGGCGTGGTCACCGCCCTCGCGGCGCTGGCGGGTGGCTGCTCGGACGTCATTATCTGCGACCTGTTTGACGAGAAACTCGCCGTGGCGGCCAGCTATGAAGGGCTGCACGCCGTCAATATCAAAACCGGCGACCTGGCGGGTAAAGTGGCTGCGTTCACCAGCGGCAATGGCGTCGATATCGTGTTTGAATGCAGCGGCGCAAAACCGGCTATCGCTACGCTGGCCGAACATGCGGCGCCAGGGGCAACCGCCGTGCTGGTCGGCATGCCGATCGACGCCGCGCCGATGGATATCGTCGCAGCGCAGGCCAAGGAAATCACCTTCAAGACCATTTTCCGCTACGCCAACATGTATCCGCGCACGCTGCGGCTGTTGAGCAGCGGCAAATTGCGCGTCCAGCCGTTGATAAGCCAAACCTACAAATTCTCCGACAGCGTGGCCGCCTTCGAGCGCGCGGCGGCGGGACATGCCTCGGACATCAAAATCATGCTGGAAATGGAGTGATCCTATGGCGCTCTATGCTGGCATAGACTGCGGTACGCAAGGCACGAAAGTCGTGATTGTCGACAGCACACAGGGCGTGATCCTCGGTGAGGGCAGCGCCCCTCACCGCCTCATCAGCCAAGCCAATGGCCGGCGCGAACAAGAGGCCGACTGGTGGATTGAGGCGTTGGTCACCGCGTTTCGCCAAGCCGTGACTAACGCCGGTATTGATGCCGGGGAAATTAACGCTCTGGGGGTCTCGGGCCAACAGCATGGATTTGTGCCGCTGGACGCAGACGGCAACGTGCTGCACAGCGTCAAGCTGTGGTGCGATACCGAAACCGCGGAGGAAAACGAACTGCTGCTGCAGCGGCTCGGCGGCGCCAAGGGCTCGCTGGACAAGCTCGGCCTGCGGGTCGCCACCGGTTATACCGCGTCAAAAATCCTTTGGTTCAAGACGCACCATCCGGCGCTCTGGGCAAAACTGCACACCGTGCTGCTGCCGCATGATTATTTGAACTTCTGGTTGACCGGGGAGCGTGTAGCGGAATATGGCGATGCTTCCGGCACCGGGCTGTTCGATGTGCGCACCCGTAGCTGGAGTCAAGCCGCCGTCAATCTTATCGATGACAGCGGCCGTTTATGGCATGCCCTGCCGCCGCTCAAAAGCGCGGAATGCTGCATCGGCACGGTGCGCCCCTTCGTGGCGGAAAAGCTCGGCCTCGGCCCGGCAGTTCGGGTCTCGACCGGCGGCGGCGACAACATGATGGCGGCCATCGGTTCCGGCAACATCGAGGCCGGCACCGTTACCCTAAGCCTGGGCACCTCCGGCACGCTATTCGCCTGGTCCGCCGCGCCCGTCGTGGCGGAATCCGACATGATTGCCGGTTTCTGCTCCAGCACCAACGGGTGGCTGCCCTTGATATGCACCATGAATGTCACCTCGGCCACCACGGCCATACAGACGCTGCTGGACGAAGATCTTGACGGCTTTAACCGCTTATTGGCGCAGGCGGCGCCGGGTGCCGGCGGCGTCGAGATGCTGCCGTTCTTCAACGGCGAACGCGTTCCCCCGCTGCCCCACGCGCGCGCCAGCCTGCATAACCTCGATAGCGACAATTTTACTCGCGCCAATCTCTGCCTGGCGGTGGTTGAAAGCGCCACCTACGGCCTGCGCTATGGCATCGAGCTGTTTCGTCGCCAGGGCATCGAAACGCGCGAGATCCGCCTCACCGGTGGCGGCGCCCGCAGCGCCGCCTGGCGACAAATCGTCGCGGACGTGATGGGGTGCCCGGTGGTCTGCCTGAACGTCAAAGAGACCGCCGCGCTGGGCGGCGCCATTCAAGCGATGTGGGCGACGTCGTTGGCCGATCGCCCGCAACAGAACGCCGCCGGGCTCTTGGCTGAACTGTGCCAACGCTTCGTTTCCCTGGATGAAGCCACACGCACGACGCCAAACGCCGACAGGCAAACGCAATACGAGACGCTTTATCAACGGTACCTGCAGCGTTTGCAGCGGACATACCCGGAGGTTCAATCGTGACGCGAGATCCCCATACGCAAGCCCCTGCCTACCTGCTGGAAGTCAGTGGCGTCAGGAAAGCCTTTGGCCCGGTCGTGGCGCTCAAGAACGCCGAGTTTTGCCTGCGGCGCGGATCCATCCATGCCCTGTGCGGCGGCAACGGCGCGGGGAAATCCACCTTTCTCAGCATTCTGATGGGCTTTATTCAACCCGATGGCGGCGACATTTTTATCAATGGTCAACGCTGTGAATTTCATCATCCCCGGGAAGCCCTCAATGCCGGCATCGCCATCGTGCAGCAGGAGCTGAGCGCGATCCCGGACCTGACGGTGGCAGAAAACATTTGGCTGGGCCGCGAGCCGAGACGCCTGGGGTTCGTCGACTTTGCGACGCTCAACCAACGCACCACCCGTCTGCTCGAGGAACTTGATTTCAAGATCGACGCCCGAGAAAAAATGCGCAACCTGAGCGTCGCCGAGCAGCAACTGGTCGAGATCGCCAAAGCGCTGTCGCACGCCAATGCCGACATCATCATCATGGATGAACCCACCTCGGCGATTGGCGAAGAGGATGCGCAAAAAATCTTTCATACGCTTCAGCAACTGGCGGCGAAAGGTAAAGGCATTATCTACGTCTCCCACCGTTTGTCCGAGATATTCCAAATCGCGGACAGCTACACCATTTTCCGCGACGGCGCCTATATCCATGAAGGCTATATCGCTGACATTACCCGTGAGCAGCTGATCGAACACATTATCGGCGGCGAGTACGACAGCGAGTTCGCCAAGTTCAATCAACCCGGCGAAGAGGTCTTGCTGGAGGTCAACGGCCTGTGTTGGCGCAGCAAGATAAAGGATATCAGCCTGCAGCTTAAGCACGGTGAGATCCTGGGCATCTACGGCCTGGTGGGATCGGGCCGCAGCGAGTTTCTCGATCTTATCTTCGGCATTCAGCATGCCGACAGCGGCACGATCCGCTTGGGCGACAAGACGCTTAACCGCCATTCCCCGCGAGAGGCCATCGACAGCGGCATTGCCTACGTGACGGAAGATCGCAAGGAAACCGGCCTGGTGCTGTGCCGTTCCGTCAGTGAAAACATCAATATCGCCTCTTTTGCCGGCATAAGCCGAATGGGGTTCGTCAGCGAAAAACGGGAGCTGGCGCGAACCCGCGACATGATCCAGCGCTTTAACGTTAAAACCCACGATGGCGAACAGCCCGTGGGCAACCTGAGCGGCGGCAACCAGCAAAAAGTGGTGCTGGGCCGCTGGGCGCTGTTGGAGCCGGAGGTGTTGTTGCTCGACGAGCCGACGCGCGGTATCGACGTCGGCGCCAAGAAAGAGATCTATCGATTTATGTCGGAGTTCGCCTTGCAAAACAAAGGGATCATCATGGTTTCCTCCGAGCTTTCGGAAATTATCGGCATGAGCGATCGCATCCTGGTGTTTCGTGACGGGCAGTTGGCCGGCGAGCTTGCGGCAGCCGATGCGACTCAGGCAGCACTGATGAAACTTGCGGTTTAACAGAGAGAGAAAAACAAAATGAGCAGCGCCCACTCCTTATCACCAGGAATGTCATTTTTCACCCGCAATAAGCGCCGTATGCACAAATACGGCATTATCATCGCCTTTTTCGCGCTGTGCCTGATCGTGGCGCTGATTGGCGAATATCAGGTCGCCCAGGGAGCCTGGAGCAGCAATTATTTTCTCAGCAATGAAAACACCCTGATCGTACTGCGCCAGGTCTCGATCAACGGCATTCTGGCGATAGGCATGACCTTCGTCATCATCACGGCAGGCGTCGATCTCTCCGTCGGCTCGGTGCTGGCGTTAAGCGGCATCGTCGCCGCCCGCTTCGCCACCAACAATAGCGGATTGGCTATCGGTGATACCGCGACCGCCGTTATGGCGCCGCTGATCGTGGCGCTGGGGATCGGCATCGTCTGCGGCCTGGTGAACGGCACCGTGTTGGCTCGCTACCGGTTGCAGCCGTTTATCGTCACCATGGGCATGCTCTCCGCGGCGCGCGGGTTAACCATGTTGACCACCAACGGCAATCCAGTATCGCAATTGAACAGCGATTTCCGCTGGTTAGGCAATGGCTATGTCGGCGGCGTTCCGGTGCCCGTCATCATCTTCATCGTGCTGTTCGCCCTCGCCTGGCTCGTGCTGAATAAAACCCTCTTCGGGCGCTACATCTACGCCGTCGGCGGCAACCCAAAAAGCGCGCGCACCTCGGGGATTAACGTCACGCGCATCAAAATACTGGTGTATACGCTGTGCGGCGCGCTGGCCGGCATCGCCGGCCTTATCCTCACCGCGCGCACCGGTTCGGCGCAAACCAACGCCGGCGCTGGGTATGAGCTGGACGCCATCGCGGCGGTGGTGATCGGCGGCACCAGCATGGCCGGCGGCGTCGGTACGCTGGTCGGCACCTTCTTCGGCGTGCTGATTATCGGGGTGATGAATAACGGCCTCGATCTGCTCGGCGTGCAATCGTATTACCAACAAATTATCAAAGGCGCATTGATCGTTCTTGCCGTCTTGCTCGACCCCTCGCGTAAGCAACAGCGCGATTAATAACATCAGACCCAACTCTACCAGGAGAAAACCATGAATAAGACCAAGATAGCGTTGTTTGCCTCTGCCATGCTGTTCGGCAGCCTGTCGGCGGCTCAGGCCGCCCCGGTTAAAATCGCGGTATTGATGTACGGCAACAAAGCCGAGTTCGTGCAATTGATGGAAAGGTTCGGCAAGGAACACCCGGCGGTGAAAAGCGGCGAAGCCGTACTGACTTTCTACGATGGGCGTTATGATGCATCGGTGCAAAACGATCAGGCCGCCACCGCTATCCAGACGCGCGCCGATGCCATTATCGTCAACCCGATGGATTTTGAGGCCAATATCGATATCGTCACCAATGCCAACGAAGCCAAAATCCCGGTGGTGGTCACCAACGCGCGCCTGAACACGGACGCGATGACGTCTGAAGTGGTGTCTAATGACGAGCTGGGCGGGTATCTGGAAGCCAAAGCCGTACTGGACAAACTCGACTGCAAGAACCAGAAGGTGAACGTGGTGATTATCGAAGGCCCGAAAGGCGGCAGCGGCGAGATCCAGCGCGGCAAGGGCAATGATAAAGCGATTGCCGAGTGCGGCGCCGGCCAGGTGACCGTGCTTGAACGTAAAACGGCCAACTGGTCACGCGCGGAAGCGCAGCCGCTGATGGAAAACTGGCTGCAGAAACACCGGGGCAAAATCAACGGCGTGATTGGCCAGAACGACGAGATGGCGCTGGGCGCCATCGAAGCGATTAAAGGGGCCGGCCTGAACGTGAAAGACTTTGCCATTGCGGGCGTCGACGGCGTTTCCGACGCGATTCATGCGGTGCAGGCCGGTGAAATGGTCTCTATCCTGCAAGATGCCAAAGGCCAGATGCAGGGTTCCATCGACGTCGCGCTGCGCGCCGTGAAAGGGGAAAGTTATCAACCACAGTCGGATATCTGGAAACAGTACGCCAAAGATCTGAAATGGGAGGGCGGCACGCAGAAGCATTATTATATTCCGTGGACCGTCGTCACCGCAGAGAATGCCCAGCAACTGTTGGACGCGCGCAAGTAATGTCCGGCGCCCCCTGCACTCAGGGGGCCTTTGCTCCGAAACTTGCCGCAGGCAAAAAAAAAGCCAGCACGGAGGGGCTGGCTAAAAAGTTCTTCGAGGGAATATCTTGTGCGATAAACATACGCCTTTCGCCGCACGCTTTACTAGCTATCAGTGCGATAGGCGCTGCCCGTTAAAATCAACGCCTGCATATCGGCGAACATCGTTTCCCATTCCGCCTGGCCGATATCCATCAAACCGAAATAACGCAGCATAAAGGCGCCTTCGGTGGCCAGAAACGCCAGCCGCGCGCGCTTACCCTCTTCGGTAGTCAAATCCAGCCCGGCGATGCGGCTGCGATACCATTCGCGCGTGCTCGCCAGATGCTCCGGCGTTTGAATCAGCGTCGCCATCAACCCGGCGGCCTTGGCGCTGGCGGTCTGATCCGAACTTTGGGTAGCCAACATATGCGCCCGCACGCTGGTCTGCGGCGAAGGATCGTCGCCGGCGATCTCCGCGAACAGCGTTTCATAGGCGCTGCCCCAGCGATCGAACATCGCGTCGATCAGGGCGTCTTTGCTGCCGAAGCAATACTGCACCCCGCCCTTGGAGATCCCCATCGCTTTGGCGACGGCGTCGATGGTTAAACCGGCGGCGCCCTGGGTGGCGACGATCTCTTCGGCGGTGTCCAAAACCTTGTCGCGATCGATGCTGCGTTGACGTCCCATTAAGAAACCCTTCTTTTCAATACGAACGTATGGATATATATTATCACCAGTATACCACCCGGCATCGCCGGAGGGTTACCGCAATGGCGGCGCCTTCGCGCCGCCCACGTAAACTGGATTATGACTTATGTACGCCAAGAACCGCTGGTTGATCCTGACGATGGTCGCCAGCGCCCTTTTCCTGATTGTTATCGACATGACGGTGCTCTATACCGCTCTGCCACGTTTAACCCAGGCGCTGGACGCCAGCGCCTCGCAAAAACTCTGGATCGTCAACGCCTACCCGCTGGTGGTCGCCGGGCTGCTGCCCGGCGCCGGCATGCTGAGCGATCGCGTCGGCCATAAGCGGCTGTTCCTCGCCGGGCTGCCGGTGTTTGCCGTCGCTTCGCTGTGCGCCGCCTTTTCGCCAACCGCCGAATGGCTGATCGCCGCACGGGTGTTCCTCGCCGTTGGCGCGGCAATGATGATGCCCGCCACGTTGTCCATCGTGCGCCACGTCTTTACCGACGAACGCGAACGCGCGCTGGCGATCGGCATCTGGGCCTCGGTGGCCTCGGGCGGCGCGGCCATCGGCCCGGTGGTCGGCGGCCTGCTGCTGGAGTATTTCTGGTGGGGATCGGTGTTCCTGATCAACGTACCGGTGGTGTTGCTGGTCTGGCCGCTGGCGTGGAAACTGATCCCCCGCTGCGGCGGCGATAACCCGCGCCCCGCCGATATCATCGGCTCGGTGCAGATCATGATCGGTCTGGTCGGCGCTATCTATGCGCTGAAGGAACTGAGTAAGCCGGCGCCTGACGTCAGCGCGTTGCTCGCAGCGGCCCTGATCGGCATCCTGTTCCTGGCGCTGTTCGTGCGTCGCCAGCAGCGCAGCGCCCACCCGATGATCGATTTCTCTCTGTTCCGCAACCGGCTGTTCGCCGGCGGCATCGGCGTGGCGCTGCTGTCGATGGTGGCCCTGATCGGCGTCGAGCTGGTGCTCAGCCAGCGATTGCAACTGGTGCTCGGCCTCAGTCCGCTGCAGGCGGCGCTGTTCATCTTGCCGATCCCGCTGGCCTCGGCGCTGGCGGGGCCGATGGCCGGTTTACTGTTGCCGCGCTATGGCGAACGCAGCCTCATCCTCGGCGGTTTCGCCCTGACCGCCTTCGGCATCGCCGGCCTCGCCCTGTTGTATCAAAGCAGCATGGCGCTGCAGCTGGCGAGCCTGGCGTTGGTGGGCTTTGGTCTCGGCGGCGTGATCACCGCCGCGTCCACCGCCATCATGCTGAACGCGCCGGAGGAGAAATCCGGCATGGCGGCGTCGATCGAGGACGTTTCCTACGAGCTGGGCGGCGTGCTGGGCGTGACGTTGCTCGGTGGGCTGATGACGGCGGTCTACAGCCATAGTCTTGCGCTGCCGGCGGAGCTGCCGGTCAGCGAGTTGGCCTACGACAGCATCGACGAGGCGTTGCGCCTGGCGGCCGGGATGGCGGCCGATCGCGCGCAGCAGCTGACGCAGTTGGCGCGTTTGGCCTTCGATCGCGCGTTTATCATGGTACTGATCGCCGCCGCGCTGTTAATGGCGCTGGGCGCCGGCGTGGTAAAACTGGCGCTGCGCAAGTAACCGATAAAAGCGGCTTTTTTCGCCTGCGGATCCTGCGTAAACTGATTCGGCAATTTGCTCGACGGATTTATCGTCATCGGTTTGAGCGATGGCAATGATGCCTGTTATCGTGTTTAACCCTGCGATAAATCCGGTTACTGTAACAGCTATGGAAATTGATTCTGTCTACCCTTGGAACGAATAATCAGGAGAAGATTATTATGGCAACGGCGAAGAAAGCAGCGAAAACCCATATCGGCCTCGACAGTAAACAATCGGCAAAACTCGCCGAAGCGCTAAATGCGCTGTTGGCGAATTATCAGGTGCTGTATATGAATGTGCGCGGCTATCACTGGAATATTACCGGCCCGCAATTCTTTGAGCTGCACGCGAAATTCGAAGAAACTTACAACGATCTGCTGACCAAGGTGGATGAGCTGGCGGAACGCATTCTGACGCTGGGCTCGCAGCCGCGCCACGCTTACAGCGACTATCTGAAAACCGCCGATATCAAGGAACACACCAATGTGACCGATGATAAGGGCACGCTGCGCGGCCTGTTGGAAGGGTATTCAATCTTGCTGCAACAGCAGCGTGAACTGCTGACGGTCGCGGCGGACGCCGGCGACGAAGGCACCGCGTCGCTGATGAGCGATTACATCAAAGAGCAGGAAAAACAGGTCTGGATGCTTAACGCCTACCTCGGCAAATAAACCCAGGCGCCATAACAAAACAGTCCCTCACGGGACTGTTTTCGTTTTACCACTCGCAGGATACCGCAAACAGCAGCGCGCGCCGATGCTGATCGTCCAGGCGACGGCGCACCCGGATAATATGGCGATTGCTGCAAGACTGGCGCTCCAGCCAACGATGCCGACGGCGTTGGCTCTGCCGCAACATTCGCCAACGGCCCACTTCATTTCTACTGCGTCTCATAATTCCGTCACTCGTTCGTCTAATGCCAACCGCGGGCATTATAGCCCTTTCAGCCCGCGATCCAAGTCGCCGTTATCGGCGACATCGCAGGTGCCGCGCCGCTAAAAGCCGCCCTTTCGGTTTCGGCAAGTGCCTTAACTTCATCATATTTATGTAACATAAGCGCCGATAAAAGGTTTCGCCTTGACCGATCTGTGCGTACACTCATCATTGGTGGTTTGCGAACGGGATTTTTCGCCTTTATGACAACATTTTATACCGTAATCAGTTGGCTCATGGTGTTCGGCTACTGGCTGCTGATCGCCGGCGTGACGATGCGCATTTTGATGAAACGCCGTGCGGTTCCCTCTGCCATGGCCTGGTTGCTGGTTATCTATATTCTGCCGCTGTTCGGCATCGTCGCCTATTTATCGTTCGGCGAGCTGCATCTGGGCAAGCGCCGGGCCGAGCGTGCCAAGGCCATGTGGCCGTCGACCGCGCGCTGGCTGAAAGAGCTGAAAGAGAGTCGCCGCATCTTCGCCACCGAATACAGTAAAGTCGCCGAACCGCTGTTCCAGCTGTGCAACCGCCGCCAGGGCATCGACGGCGTCAAGGGCAACCAGCTGCAGTTGCTCACCACCACCGACGACACGCTGAAAGCGCTGATCCGCGACATCGAGCTGGCGCGCCACAACATCGAAATGGTGTTCTATATCTGGCAGCCCGGCGGCCTGGTCGATCAGGTGGCCGAATCGCTGATGGCCGCCGCGCGGCGCGGCGTACACTGCCGTCTGATGCTGGACTCCGCCGGCAGCCTGCAATTTTTCCGCAGCCCCTACCCGGCGATGATGCGCAACGCCGGCATCGAAGTGGTCGAAGCGCTGAAGGTCAACCTGCTGCGCGTATTCCTGCGCCGCATGGATCTGCGTCAGCACCGCAAGGTGGTGCTGATCGACAACTACATCGCCTATACCGGCAGCATGAACATGGTCGATCCACGCTATTTCAAACAGGATGCGGGCGTCGGTCAATGGATCGATCTGATGGCGCGCATGGAAGGCCCGGTGGCCACCACCATGGGCATCGTCTATGCCTGCGACTGGGAAATTGAAACCGGCAAGCGCATTTTGCCGCCGCCGCCGGACGTCAACATCATGCCGTTCGAGCAGGAAAGCGGCCACACCATTCAGGTGATCGCCTCCGGCCCCGGCTTCCCCGAGGAAATGATCCACCAGGCGCTGCTGACCGCGGTTTATTCCGCGCGCGAACAGCTGATCATGACCACGCCGTACTTCGTGCCGAGCGACGATCTGCTGCACGCCATCTGCACCGCCGCTCTGCGCGGCGTCGAGGTCAGCATCATCGTGCCGCGCGACAACGATTCGATGATGGTGCGCTGGGCCAGCCGGGCGTTCTTCTCCGAGCTGCTGGAAGCCGGCGTGAAAATCTATCAGTTCGAAGGCGGCCTGCTGCACACCAAGAGCGTGCTGGTCGACGGCCAGCTCAGCCTGGTCGGCACCGTCAATCTGGATATGCGCAGCCTGTGGCTGAATTTCGAAATCACCCTGGTGATCGACGACGACGGCTTCGGCAGCGATCTGGCCTGCGTGCAGGAAGATTACATCGCTCGCTCCAAGCTGCTGAACGCCAAAGAGTGGCTGAAGCGGCCGTTCTGGCACCGCCTGGTCGAGCGCCTGTTCTACTTTTTCAGCCCGTTGCTGTAAAAGCCGCGGCGAGCGTGCTTTAATAGCGCCAAATCATTTGTTATCAGGATTTTTTTATGGATTTGAATAACCGCCTTACCGAAGACGAAACGCTGGAACAGGCCTACGACATCTTCCTCGAATTGGCCGGCGACAATCTGGATCCGGCGGATATTCTGCTGTTCAATCTGCAGTTTGAAGAGCGCGGCGGCGCAGAACTGTACGACCCCTCCGAAGACTGGAGCGAGCACGTGGATTACGACCTGAACCCGGACTTCTTCGCCGAAGTGGTGATCGGTCTGGCGGACAGCGACGGCGAGCCGATCAACGACGTGTTCGCCCGCGTGCTGATCTGCCGCGAGAAAGACCACAAGCTGTGCCACATTCTGTGGAAAGAGTGATTCACCGCTAACGTTTCGGATAAAAAAGCCCCGCTGAATAAGCGGGGCTTTTTGTTGCCGGCTAGCGGCGCATTACAGCGGATCGACCTTCAGGCACGAAACCGCATGGCGGAAACTGCCCTCCAGCAGCGGGCGCGTCTTGGCGCACTCCGGCCCGGCGATCGGGCAGCGGGTGCGGAACACGCAGCCGGACGGCGGGTTGATCGGCGAAGGCAGCTCCCCTTCCAACAGCTGGATCTGCTTTTCCTTCTCCTTGTCCGGATCCGGGATCGGCACCGCCGACATCAGCGCCTTGGTGTAAGGGTGCTGCGGATTGTGGTACACCTCGTCATAGGTGCCCAGCTCCACCGCATGGCCCAGATACATCACCAGCACGCGATCGGAAATGTGCTTCACCACCGCCAAATCGTGGGCGATAAAGATCAATGACAGCCCCATTTCGCGCTGCAGCTGCTGCAGCAGGTTCACCACCTGCGCCTGAATCGACACGTCCAACGCGGAGACCGGCTCGTCGCAGATCACCAGCTTCGGTTCGAGGATCAGCGCGCGCGCGATGCCGATACGCTGGCACTGGCCGCCGGAGAACTCGTGCGGATAACGGTTGATCAGATTAGGCAGCAGGCCGACCTTCAGCATCATCGCCTTGACCTTGTCCTTCACTTCCTGACGCGGCATTTTCGGGTAGTATGTGCGCAGCGGCTCGGCGATGATTTCGCCGATGGTCATGCGCGGGTTGAGCGAAGCCAGCGGATCCTGGAAGATCATCTGGATATCGCTGCGGGTTTTGCGCCAGTCGGCGTCGCTCATGCCCAGCAGATCTTTACCCAGCCAGGCGACGCGCCCGCTGGTGGCCTTCACCAGGCCGATGATGGCGCGCGCGAAGGTGGATTTGCCGCAGCCGGATTCGCCGACCACGCCCAGGGTTTCCCCCTCGAACAGCCGCAGTGTAACGCCGTCGACCGCCTTCAGGGTTTTCGGCGGCTGCCAGAACCACTGCTTGTCGTCATGAATGTCGAAGTGCACTTTCAGATCGGCCACTTCGAGCAGCACTTTCTTGTCGGTTACCGCTGTCATACCAACGCCTCCACCGGTTTAAAGCAGGCGCGCAGGCGCCCTTCCCCAAATTGCTCCAACGGTGGAGCGCTCGCGCACTGTTCCATGGCGTACGGGCAGCGCGGCTGGAACGGGCAGCCTTTCGGCAACCGCAGCAGGTTCGGCGGGTTGCCGGGAATGGTCAGCAACGCCTCGCCTTCGGCGTCGAGACGCGGCACCGCGTTCAACAGACCGATGGAATACGGGTGGCTCGGCTGGTAGAACACCTCGCGCGCGCTGCCGTATTCCATGGTACGCCCGGCGTACATCACCAGCACCTTGTTGCAGATGCCGGCCACCACGCCCAGATCGTGGGTGATCATGATGATGGCGGTGTTGAACTCGCGCTTCAGCTCGTTGAGCAACGTCATGATCTGCGCCTGGACGGTCACGTCCAGCGCGGTGGTCGGTTCATCGGCGATCAGCAGCTTCGGCCGGCACAGCAGCGCCATGGCGATCATCACGCGCTGGCGCATGCCGCCGGAAAACTCGTGCGGATACATGCGCATGCGCTTACGCGCTTCCGGCATTTTCACCGCGTCAAGCATGCGTACCGACTCTTCAAAGGCTTCGCTTTTGCTCATTTTCTTATGCAGCATCAGCACTTCCATCAGCTGTTCGCCAACGCGCATATACGGGTTGAGCGAGGTCATCGGGTCCTGGAAGATCATCGAGATCTCTTCGGCCCGCAGCTTGTTGAGCTGGTTTTCCGGCAGGTTGAGGATTTCGCGGCCGTTAAATTTGGCCGAACCGCCGATGCGGCCATTGCTGGCCAGCAACCCCATCAGGGCGAACGCGGTCTGTGATTTGCCGGAGCCGGATTCGCCGACGATGCCCAGCGTTTCACCGGCGCGCAGATCGAAGTTCAGATCGTTCACCGCCGTCACGTCGCCGTCCGGGGTGGAGAACGTGACGCGCAGATCTTTCACGTCCAGCAGCGGCGACGCTTTAACGCCGACGGCGGTTTGCAGTTGAGGATGTTCAATGGTGCTCATGGTTGCACTCCTTAACGATCTTTCGGGTCGAGGGCGTCACGCAGGCCATCGCCGATAAAGTTGAAACAGAACAGAGTGACGACCAGGAAACCCGCCGGGAACAGCAGCAACCACGGTGAAACTTCCATTGAGTTGGCGCCGTCGCTGAGCAATGCGCCCCAGCTGCTCAACGGTTCCTGCGTGCCCAGCCCCAGGAAGCTGAGGAAGGACTCGAACAGGATCATGCTCGGCACCAGCAGCGAGGCATACACCACCACCACGCCGAGCACGTTAGGCACGATATGCCGCAGCACGATGTTGCGCGTGGAGACGCCGCACACCAGCGCCGCTTCGATGAACTCCTTGCGCTTCAGGCCAAGGGTTTGCCCGCGCACGATACGCGCCATATCCAGCCACGACACCATGCCGATCGCCACGAAGATCAGCAGGATATTCTGACCAAAGAAGGTCACCAGCAGGATAACGAAGAACATGAACGGGAAGGAGTTGAGGATCTCCAACAGGCGCATCATCACCGAGTCGACCTTACCGCCCAGATAGCCGGACATCGCGCCGTACAGGGTGCCCACCACTACCGCCACCAGCGCGGCGGCCACGCCGACCATCAGCGAGATGCGCCCGCCGATCGCCACGCGCACCAGCAGATCACGCCCGGAGGAGTCGGTGCCGAAGTAGTGCCCCGATTCCATGCTCGGCGCGGCGGACATCATCGCCCAATCCGTATCGTCGTAGGCAAATTGCGACAGCATCGGCGCCAGCACCACAAACAGCGTGATCAGCGCCAGAATGAACAGGCTGCCGACCGCCGCGCGGTTGTGCATAAAGCGCCGACGCGCGTCTTGCCACAGGCTGCGCCCTTCCACTTCCAGCTTCTCGCTGAAGTGCTCCAGAGCTTCGCTGTTCTTTTTAGTCAACATCATTCGCGTGCTCCAGATTAATAACGGATTTTCGGATCGATGACCGCATACAGCACATCGACGATCGCGTTGAACAGAATGGTCAGAGCGCCCACCAGAATGGTCAGGCTCAACACCAGGGAGTAGTCGCGGTTCAGCGCGCCGTTAACGAACAGCTGGCCGATCCCCGGCAGACCGTAGATGGTTTCGATCACCATCGAGCCGGTGATGATCCCAACGAACGCCGGGCCCATGTAGGACAGTACCGGCAGCAGCGCCGGCTTCAGCGCGTGGCGGAAAATGATCCGACGCATCGGCAAACCTTTGGCGCGCGCGGTGCGAATGAAGTTGGAGTGCAGCACTTCAATCATCGAGCCGCGCGTGATACGGGCGATGCTGGCGATATAGGCCAGCGACAGCGCCACCATCGGCAAGATGATGAACTTAGGCGCGCCGCCGTTCCAGCCGCCGCCCGGCAGCCATTTCAACGTAATCGCGAAGATCAGCACCAACAGCGGCGCCACCACGAAACTGGGTATCACCACCCCGGTCATGGCGAACCCCATCACCGTATAGTCCCATTTGGTGTTTTGATTCAACGCCGCGATCACGCCGGCGCTAACGCCCAGCACCACCGCCAACAGAAACGCGGCCAGACCGAGCTTGGCGGACACCGGGAAAGAACTGGCCACCAAATCGTTGACCGAATAGTCCTTGTATTTAAAGGACGGGCCGAAGTCTCCCTGCGCAAGCTGCGCCAGATAATGACCGTACTGTTTCCAGATCGGGTCGTTCAAATGGTATTTGGCTTCGATATTCGCCATGACTTCCGGCGGTAATGCGCGTTCCCCGGTAAATGGACTGCCGGGCGCGAGGCGCATCATGAAGAATGAGATGGTAATAAGGATAAATAGTGTCGGGATCGCTTCCAACAAGCGACGAAGTATAAATTTCAGCATTGCCCTAACCCTGTGCGACAGCCTGATGACGGCTTATTATTCTCAACATGGGCCGGCGGCCTGCGCCGCCGGCTCTTACCGTATCAATGCTTGATGATGTACAGGTTTTTGTCGTACACGTTATCAAGCGGGTCTTTGCCGGTGTAGCCACCGACGTAAGGTTTCACCAAACGGGCGTTCACGTAGTAATACAGCGGAACGATGGCGGAATCTTTATCCAGCTGAACTTCCGCTTTCTGATACAGATCGGCGCGCTCGTCTTTGGTCTTCGCGGTCAACACGTTGGCCATCAACTTGTCGAACTCGGCGCTCTTGTAGTGCGGGGTGTTACTGCTGCTGTCGGACAGCATCATGTTCAGGAACGAACTCGGTTCGTTGTAGTCGGCGCACCAGCCTGCGCGCGATACGTCATAGGTGCCCTGATGGCGGGTATCCAGGAAGGTTTTCCACTCCTGGTTCACCAGCTTCACGTCCACGCCCAGGTTTTTCTTCCAGATGGAGGCGGCGGCGATCGCCAGCTTCTTGTGCAAGTCGGAGGTGTTGTACAGCAGGGAGAAGGTCAGCGGTTTACCCGGGCCGTAGCCGGCGTCCGCCAGCAGTTTCTTCGCCACTTCGTTGCGTTTTTCCTGCGTCCAGCCGAACCACTCCGGCGGGGTCAGCTTGGCGCCGTCGGTGTATGGCGGCGTAAAGCTGTAGGCCGGCAGATCGCCCTGGTTTTTCACCTTGTTGACGATGATGTCGCGGTCCATGCCCAGCTTCAGCGCTTCACGCACGCGCGCATCGGTGAACGGCGCCTTCTGGTTGTTGATTTCGTAATAGTAGGTGCACAGATAAGGATCGACGTGCACCTCTTTCGGGATCTCTTTCTTCAACTTCTGGAACAGTTCGATCGGCATGTTGTTGTAGGTCATGTCGATTTCACCGGTGCGGTAGCGGTTAACGTCGGTCACTTCCGACGAAATAGGCAGGAACGTCACTTTATTGATGATGGTTTTGGCGTTATCCCAGTATTCCGGGTTACGTTCCAGTACGATGCGTTCGTTGACAACCCAGTCTTTCAGTTTGTAGGCGCCATTGCTGACGTAGTTGGCCGGCAGCGTCCACTTCTCGCCAAACTTCTCTACCGCGTCCTTATAGACCGGTTTCATGGCGTAGTGTGGGGTCATTTCAACCAGATAAGGCACCGGCTCGCTCAGGGTCACCTGGAAGGTGTGGTCGTCGATGGCCTTCACGCCTAGCGTCGACTTGTCTTTTTTACCGGCGATGATGTCATCGACATTTTCTACGTGGGCGTACTGCAGGTAGCTGGCGTAAGGCGACGCGGTTTTCGGATCCACCACGCGCTGCCAGCTGTAAACGAAATCTTGCGCCGTCACCGGCTTGCCGTTGGACCATTTGGCGTCTTTACGCAGGTGGAAGGTCCAGACTTTGAAATCCTTGTTATCCCAGCTTTCCGCGACGCCCGGCACGATGGAACCGTCCGGGCTGTTGTTCGCCAGGCCTTCCATCAGATCGCGGGTCACGTTGTTTTCCGGCACGCCCTCGATTTTATGCGGGTCAAGCGACTGCACTTCGGAACCGTTGTTTTTGACGATTTCTTGCTTGTCGGCCAGTTGCACGCCTGCAGGAACGTCGGCCGCGGAGGCGGAGGTGGTTGCTGTGATGCCGAGCGCGGCGATGACGCCGGCGGCAATGAGGGTTTTCTTCGTGATGTTGGTCATACTTATCGACTCCAGTTTTTTATTATCACAGGCTCTTCGTGGAACCTGCGTTGCCCGTAAGCGGACTCTGTTTTCCCGCCGCTGCGGAACGAATGCGGCGGCGGGCCTTCCCCATATTCCCCTGCGGTTCAGCGTGAGGAATACCCCTTTTACTGCTTGATGATGTACAGATTTTTAACGTCGGTATAGTCCAGCGGATCTTTGCCGGTGAACCCGCCTACCGTCGGTTTGATCAAACGCGCACTGACGCGGTAATACACCGGAATCAATGCGGAGTCTTTGTCCAACTGCGTTTCCGCCTGTTGGTAGAGCGCGGCGCGCGCGGCTTCATCCGGCGCCTTCAGCGTGGCGGCCATGATGGCGTCGAACGCCGGGCTCTTGTAAAACACGGTGTTGATGCTGCTGTTGGACAGCACCAGATTCAGGAAGGCGCTCGGCTCGTTGTAATCCCCGCACCAAGTGGCGCGCGCCACGTCGTACTGCCCCTGATGGCGGCTTTCCAGCGAGGTCTTCCACTCCTGGTTGCGCAGCGTGACGTCGGCGCCGAGGTTCTTCTTCCACATCGATGCGGCGGCGATCGCCTGCTGTTTGTTTTGATCGGAGGTGTTGTACAGCAGCGAGAACTTCAGCGGCTTGGCGGCGCTGTAACCCGCTTCCGCCAGCAGTTTTTTGGCTTCGGCGTTGCGCTGTTCCTGGCTCCAGCCGGCCCACGCGGGCTGCGTGAAGTTGGCGCCCTCCGTGAAGGTCGGCGTGAAGCTGTAGGCCGGGATCTGCCCCTGGCCCATGATTTTGTTGGCGATAATGTCGCGATCCAGCGTCATCTTCACCGCCGCACGCACCCGCGGATCGGTGAACGGCGCCCGCTGGTTATTGAGTTCGTAATAGAAAGTGCACAGATAAGGGTTAACGTGCAGTTGCTCGGGCACCTCGCGCTTCATTTTGACGTACAGGTACGGCGGAATGGCGCTGTTGGTGATATCGATTTCGCCGCTGCGGAAGCGATTGACGTCGCTGACTTCAGAAGCGATCGGCAGGAAGGTCGCCTGGTTGATCACCGTCTGCTTGTTATTCCAGTAGCTCGGGCTGCGCTCCAGCACAATGCGCTCGTTCACCACCCACTCTTTCAGGCGGTAAGCGCCGTTGCCGACATAGTTGGCGGGCAGCGTCCATTTGTCGCCGAATTTCTCCACCACCGCGCGTTTGACCGGTTTGAGCGACGTGTGGCTCAGCATGCTGATGAAATACGGCACCGGTTCGCTCAGGGTCACCTGCAGCGTTTGATCGTCCAGCGCCTTGACGCCGAGAGTCTGCGGGCTCTTTTTGCCGGTCAGGATGTCGTCGATATTCTCGACTTTGGTGTACTGCAGGTAACTGGCGTAGGGAGAAGCGATCTTCGGATCGGCCAGGCGCTGCCAACTGTAGACGAAGTCTTGCGCGGTGACCGGGCTGCCGTCGCTCCATACCGCGCCGGGGCGCAGGTGGAAGGTCCACTGCCGATAATCCTGGTTTTCCCAGCTCGCCGCCGCCGCCGGTACCACATGCCCGTTGGCGTCGGTGCTCACCAGCCCTTCCAGCAGGTTAAGAATGATATTGCTTTCGGGCACGCCCTCGACCTTATGCGGATCCAATGAAGCCACTTCGCTGCCGTTGTTGATGACAATATTCTGCTGCTGCGCCAATTGGACGCCGGCCGGAACCTCCGCCGCCAAACTGCTATTTACGGCAATGACGCTCAACGCGCCGCTAATCAACAAGGTCAAAGAAGTGCGCTTCAGGGTTTGCTGCATAATCGAGGCTCCTTTTCACCGACAAGCATCGCTTATCGAAGTTTGTGAAGTGTTTATAAGAATTCTAAATAAACGGATACCAGCAAAAATCATTCCCGTTTTTATGGCGCATTTCAGTTAATTGACCACGGGAAAGTTGCTCGGAAATTAGCAGAAGCCAAATTCCATAGCCAATAAATTTTACAAAAATGTTAAGCAATTCTCTTTTATCGCACCAAGCCCGATCCGGCCCTTGTGATGAAGGGCAAAGGAAGACATGAAAAAAACTTTGATTTTAAAGGATAAAACTCAAAATTAGTTTCATTTGAAACTGTCGACGCAATACCATTGCCGCACAAAGAAACATTCAGTTAACAAACCAGCCATTCAAAGAACAAACACCTGCCTACAGGCGGTTAATCACTAATAACACCTGGATGAAAGTGAGACAAGCCCCACAGAATGATGTGATTAATTTAACAACAGCTTTACCGTTTAACGAGGAGAAAACGCGCGGAAATGGGGAAAGAAAAGTGTCTGAAATAACGCTTAGCGTTTTTTTTAAGCAGCAACATGAGATTTATGCAACATAAGAGTGCAATGGCATAAATTTTATTCATCTTGTGCACTATAATAATGCGAACCAATAAATAATTTAACTTTTAAAATTAATTTTAGCCGCGCTCAAGGTCAGAGGCGCGGCCAAGCGAGAGCGATTACAACAGGCCGGGGAATATCGCCTTAATGCCGGTAACGATAAATTCGATCCCGAGCGCCATCAGCAACAGGCCCATGATACGGGTGATCACGTTGATGCCGGTCTGCCCAAGCAAACGCACCAACAGCGGCGCGGCGCGGAACAATAACCAGCAGCAAAAAGCGAATAAGGCGATCGCCACCGTAAAGCCGAGCAGGCTTTGCCAATTGTGATAACGGGAACTCCACACGATGGTGGAACTGATCGCCCCCGGCCCCGCCATCAATGGCAGCGCTAACGGCACCACGCCGATGCTTTCGCGGATCGCGCTCTCCGATTTCTCCTGTTTGTTCTGCTTATCTTCACCCAGCTTGCCGCTGATCATCGACATGGCGATGGTCACCACCAAAATACCGCCGGCGATGCGGAACGAATCGATGGAGATGCCGAACATCCGCAATATCCCTTCCCCCAGGAACAGCGATGTCCATAGAATGATGGCAACCGACAGGTTGGCGGTCAGGTTGGTTTTATTGCGCCCCGCTTCCGCCTGGTAACTGGTCATACTGATAAATACCGGCAAGATGCCCACCGGGTTGACCAGCGCAAACAGACCGACAAAGAACTTGATAAAGCCGGAAAGATCCAACAGAGATTGGCCCACAGATGGCTCCGCGTTAATTGCTGTAAAGGTGTGCTGACTATGCGCGCTAATGTAATGGAATTGCCGCGGGTAATCCATCCGGCCAGAGCAGCATTTTTGACTACCAGCAAGTTAGGCAACAAAACAAATGCCCTTTGTTAAAGTGATGTATGGCCTTTTGATTTTTTATGTTGAAAAAAGAGTCACCGATCACAGTTATTGAGAATCACTCTCAAAAACACCAAGCTGAAAGGTGTCAGCTTGCACTTTTCATGATTTAGATCACAAATCAACTACCCAACAGTGGGTAAGCTCTTAGTCGTAGTCAGGGAGTAGAACAAAGTAGGCCGCGGCATCGCCGGTTCCGTTCTCCTCACTGCCTGCCCCTCCGGTTGGCGTAGGGTGAAGCTCTTTAAGCAAATCAGCAGCATGCGAAGAAATAACGCGGGAAGACCCCGGTATTCTCATCACCGCTTATCCCCGTTACGACTATACTAGTGGCTCGCACGGCTTATTTACTGAAAGAGTTTAACATTATCAGGAGAGCATTATGGCTGTAACGAATGTCGCTGAACTGAACGAGCTTGTCGCACGTGTCAAAAAAGCCCAGCGCGAATATGCCAACTTCACTCAAGAGCAAGTGGATAAAATCTTCCGCGCTGCCGCCCTCGCCGCTGCTGATGCCCGTATCCCGTTGGCCAAAATGGCCGTGGAAGAATCCGGAATGGGTATCGTCGAAGACAAAGTGATCAAAAACCACTTCGCTTCCGAGTACATCTACAACGCCTATAAAGATGAAAAAACCTGTGGCATCCTGTCTGAAGATGACACTTTCGGTACCATCACCATCGCCGAACCTATCGGCCTGATTTGCGGTATCGTTCCTACCACCAACCCAACTTCTACCGCGATCTTCAAAGCGCTGATCAGCCTGAAAACCCGCAACGGCATCATCTTCTCGCCGCACCCGCGTGCGAAAAATGCCACCAACAAAGCCGCCGACATCGTGCTGCAAGCCGCTATCGCCGCCGGCGCGCCGAAAGACATCATCGGTTGGATCGACCAACCTACCGTCGAGCTGTCCAACCAGCTGATGCACCACCCTGACATCAATCTGATCCTGGCCACCGGTGGCCCGGGCATGGTGAAAGCCGCTTACAGCTCCGGCAAACCGGCAATCGGCGTAGGCGCCGGTAACACGCCGGTCGTGGTGGACGAGACCGCAGACATCAAACGCGTGGTCGCCTCTATCCTGATGTCCAAAACCTTCGACAGCGGCGTTATCTGCGCTTCCGAACAGTCGGTCATCGTCGTTGACGCTATCTATGATGCGGTACGCGAGCGCTTCGCTTCCCACGGCGGCTATCTGCTGCAGGGCAAAGAACTGAAGGCGGTGCAGGACATCATCCTGAAAAACGGCGGCCTGAACGCGGCCATCGTCGGGCAATCCGCGCCGAAAATCGCCGAGATGGCGGGCATTAAAGTGCCGGCCAACACCAAAGTGTTGATCGGCGAAGTGAAGCTGGTCGACGAGTCCGAACCTTTCGCCCATGAAAAACTGTCGCCGACGCTGGCGATGTACCGCGCCAAAGACTTCGAAGACGCCGTCGCCAAAGCCGAAAAATTGGTCGCCATGGGCGGTATCGGCCACACCTCTTGCCTGTATACCGACCAGGATAACCAAACGGCTCGCATCGCCTACTTCGGCGATAAAATGAAAACGGCTCGCATCCTGATCAACACCCCGGCTTCTCAGGGCGGTATCGGCGACCTGTATAACTTCAAACTCGCGCCTTCGCTGACGCTGGGTTGCGGTTCCTGGGGTGGTAACTCCATCTCTGAAAACGTCGGACCTAAGCACCTGATCAACAAGAAAACTGTAGCGAAGCGAGCAGAAAACATGTTGTGGCATAAACTTCCGAAATCGATCTACTTCCGCCGTGGCTCGCTGCCAATCGCGCTGGAAGAAGTGGCGACCGACGGGGCGAAACGCGCCTTCATCGTGACCGACCGTTTCCTGTTCAACAACGGCTATGCTGACCAGATCACCAAGGTTCTCAAGTCACACGGCATCGAAACCGAAGTGTTCTTCGAAGTGGAAGCCGATCCGACGCTGAGCATCGTGCGTAAAGGCGCCGAGCAGATGAACTCCTTCAAACCGGACGTCATCATCGCGCTGGGCGGCGGCTCGCCGATGGACGCCGCGAAAATCATGTGGGTGCTGTACGAACATCCTGAAACCCACTTCGAGGATCTGGCGTTGCGCTTCATGGACATCCGCAAGCGTATCTACAAGTTCCCGAAAATGGGCGTCAAAGCGAAGATGATCGCCATCACCACGACGTCAGGCACCGGTTCGGAAGTCACGCCATTCGCCGTCGTGACCGACGACGCCACCGGGCAGAAATACCCGCTGGCCGACTATGCGCTGACCCCGGACATGGCGATTGTCGACGCCAACCTGGTGATGAACATGCCGAAATCCCTGTGCGCCTTCGGCGGCCTGGATGCGGTGACCCACGCGCTGGAAGCCTACGTGTCGGTGCTGGCGAACGAATACTCTGACGGCCAGGCGCTGCAAGCGTTGAAACTGTTGAAAGAGTATCTGCCGGCCAGCTATAAAGAAGGCGCGAAGAACCCGGTTGCCCGTGAACGCGTGCACAACGCCGCCACCATCGCCGGTATCGCTTTCGCCAACGCCTTCCTCGGGGTTTGTCACTCCATGGCGCACAAACTGGGTTCGGAGTTCCACATTCCGCACGGCCTGGCTAACGCGATGCTGATTTCCAACGTCATTCGTTACAACGCGAACGACAACCCGACCAAGCAGACGGCCTTCAGCCAGTACGACCGCCCTCAGGCGCGCCGCCGCTACGCTGAAATCGCCGACCACCTCGGCCTGAGCGCACCGGGCGACCGCACCGCGCAGAAGATTGAGAAGTTGCTGGCCTGGCTGGACGAGCTGAAAACCGAGTTGGGCATCCCAGCTTCCATCCGTGAGGCGGGTGTGCAAGAAGCCGACTTCCTGGCGAAAGTCGACAAGCTGTCGGAAGACGCTTTCGACGACCAATGCACCGGCGCCAACCCACGCTATCCGCTGATTGCCGAACTCAAGCAAATCATGCTGGATACCTTCTATGGCCGCGAGTTCAGCGAAACGGTGGAAGAGGAAGCGGCTGCACCGGCCGCAGCCAAAACCGCAGTAAAGAAGTCCAAGAAATAACGGTTCCGTGAACCGATGAAAAAACCCGCCGAATGGCGGGTTTTTTATTGCGCCTGGCGCGCGGTTTTTCTTATCCCGCCGCCAAAACGCCTCAGCGGGCGCTGGCGGCATTTTCACCCCTACTCCAGGGAGTGAATCGCCTCTTTATAATGCTTGCGACAGACGGAGACATAGCTCTCGTTACCGCCAATCACCACCTGCTCGCCGGCGTGCATCGCCTTGCCATGTTCATCCAACCGCAACACCATGTTGGCTTTACGCCCGCAGTGACAGATGGTTTTCAATTCCACCAGTTTATCGGCCCAGGCCAGCAAATATTGGCTGCCGGTAAACAACTCGCCGAGAAAATCGGTACGCAAGCCGTAACACAATACGGGAATGTCCAGTTGGTCCACCACATCGCATAATTGCTCAACCTGCGCTTTGGTCAGGAATTGGCTTTCATCCAGCAGCACACAATGCACCGGCTGCTGTTGATGCTCTTGCTGGATCATGGCGTACAGCATCGAGTCGTTGTTATAGAGCTGCGCCTGCGAGGATAAACCAATGCGCGAACTGACTTTGCCTACGCCAAAGCGGTGATCGATCTCCGCGGTGAACACCAGCGTGCGCATACCGCGCTCTTGATAGTTATATGAAGACTGTAGCAGCGCGGTGGACTTGCCGGCATTCATCGCAGAGTAATAAAAATAAAGTTGAGCCATGGCCCCGCAACTCCGATGGTATAAGAAATATTCAAAATGTTGATTAGGACGGTAAGTGTACCATAACCTGCCCCCCGCCTCAGCCCAAAGCGAACGAATATTGCGTTCGCCGTAATAATGCGCTTTCAAGCGAAACATATCGTTCTGTCGGCCTGTTCTTTTTACAGCTATTTACAGGATAATGTATGCCTGTCATCACTATTAATTCTTGCTAATGGTTAAGCCCGGTGATTTGCCCATTAATGCCGACTTGCCCATTCCCTCTCGCTGGCGCTGCAGCCGCGGCGGAGCCCCCGTCTATTATACGCGAGCCCAATACCGGGCATTTAATCACCTGCGCCGACGCGCCAAGGTTTACTGACGCAATCTTTACCTATATACCCCTATTGTTTACAATGTCTGGCCTGCCGTGGCGTGATTAAGCCCACAGAACTCATTGTAATATTGATATAAATTACTACGATAACTTATCGATGAAAGCCTTGTGATACGCGCCTTTTAAAGCCTGTCTGCTGAAATTTTGACTTAAGCGCGCCAAGGGTAATAGTTAACAGCCCTTCCTATTATTAGTCGGACTGATCCGATTAACGGTTTTTTTAAAGGTAAATTTGAGTATTCAAGCCAATTTGGCTATTGCAGAAAAGAAAAGAGCACTCTATTATTATCGAGACGCCCCCCACCAATATAATTTGAGACTAGGACAATGAGCGAAGCATTAAAGATTTTGAACAACATCCGCACTCTGCGCGCCCAGGCAAGAGAATGCACACTGGAAACGCTGGAAGAAATGCTCGAGAAACTGGAAGTTGTTGTGAACGAACGTCGCGAAGAAGACAGCCAGGCTCAAGCAGAAATCGAAGAACGCACTCGTAAACTGCAGCAATACCGTGAAATGCTGATTGCTGACGGTATCGATCCAAATGAACTGCTGCAAACCATGGCTGCCAACAAGGCTGCCGGCAAAGCAAAACGTGCAGCACGTCCAGCTAAATACCAATATAAAGACGAAAACGGCGAGCTGAAAACCTGGACCGGCCAAGGCCGTACTCCTGCGGTGATTAAGAAAGCAATCGAAGAGCAAGGTAAATCTCTGGATGATTTCCTGCTGTAATAGCGATTCAGTCCGTATCTGAAAGGCTCCCTGCGGGGGGCCTTTTCATTTTTAGAGCGTATAACCCTGATCCCGTCATTCCTCTCTCCTTTTAGTAAATATCCTAATTCGCTTTTGCGCCGTACATGAGATCGCAGCGAAAAAAAAGGGACCCAAAGGCCCCTTCTGTCGCATTTATCCGCGTTCAATTATTGAACCTGATAGAATGCCTTATACCAGTCAACAAAGCGCTTCACGCCCTCTTCAACGCTGGTTTCCGGTTTAAAGCCAATGTCACGATAAAGCTCTTCCGTATCCGCGCTGGTATCCATCACATCGCCCGGTTGCATCGGCAGCATATTCTTACGGGCCGTCACCTCCAATGCCTTCTCCAACGCACTGATATATTCCATCAGTTTAACGGGGGTGTTATTGCCGATATTATAAACGTGATACGGCGCTGAACTGGTTGCCGGTGATCCCTGTTCAACGGTCCATGACGGATCCGCCTGCGGAATAACCGCCTGCAACCGCACTATCGCCTCGGCGATGTCATCGATGTAAGTAAAATCTCGGTGCATTTCACCGTGGTTATATACGTCGATGCTCTCCCCGGCCAATATGGCTTTGGTAAACTTGAACAGCGCCATATCCGGGCGCCCCCAGGGACCATATACCGTAAAGAACCGCAGCCCGGTCGTCGGGAGACCGTATAAATGGGAATAGCTGTGTGACATCAGCTCGTTGGCTTTTTTAGTCGCCGCATACAGTGACACCGGATGATCGACAGAATCTTCGGTGGCAAACGGCAGCTTGCGATTCAGGCCATATACCGAGCTGGAAGAGGCGTAAAGTAAATGCTCAACCTTATTATGACGGCAGCCTTCCAAAACGTTTAAATGACCGATCAGGTTGGCATCGGCATAAGCCAACGGATTGACCAGCGAATAACGTACGCCGGCTTGAGCCCCCAAATGAATGACTCGCTGGAACTGATGCTCGGCAAACAATGCCGCCATGCCTTCACGATCGGCCAAATCCAGCTTGATAAAGCGGAATCCCGGCTTATCCGCCAGTCGATCCAGACGGGCCATTTTCAGGCCCACATCATAATAATCATTCAGGTTATCAATGCCGACAACCTGATGACCGGCGGTCAACAAACGCTCTGCAACGTGATAGCCAATAAACCCTGCGGCGCCTGTAACCAGGAATTTCATGCTCACTCCTTAAATAACCGGTTTAATCGAGGCGCCGCGGCCAATTGCGTAATAGGTAAAGCCGCGATTTGCCAAACGCTCCGGATCGTACAGGTTACGGCCATCGAAGATCACCGGCTGCTTCAACGCACCCTTGATCACATCGAAGTCCGGCGCACGGAAGTTCTGCCATTCGGTGCAGATCACCAGCGCATCGGCGCCGTGCAATGCAGCCTCTTTGGTGCCCACCAGCTTCAAATCGTCACGCTGGCCATAGATGCGCTGAACTTCGTTCATCGCCTCCGGATCGTAGGCTTGAACGGTGGCGCCTGCGGCCCACAGCTGTTCCATCAGCACGCGGCTGGAAGCTTCACGCATGTCATCGGTATTCGGCTTGAACGCCAGCCCCCACAGCGCGAAGGTTTTGCCCTTCAGATCGCCGCCGAAGTAGTCGTTGATAAAGCTGTTCAGCTTGTCTTTCTGCTGATAGTTGACCTGCTCTACCGCCTGCAGCAGCTTCGGTTGGTAACCGATCTGCTCCGCCGTGCGGATCAGCGCCTGGACATCTTTCGGGAAGCAAGAGCCGCCGTAGCCGCAACCCGGGTAGATGAAGTGATAGCCGATGCGTGAGTCGGAACCGATGCCCTGACGCACTTTCTCAATGTCCGCGCCCAGCATTTCCGCCAGGTTGGACATTTCGTTCATAAAGCTGATCTTGGTCGCCAGCATGCAGTTAGCGGCATATTTGGTCAGCTCCGCGCTGCGGATATCCATCATGATCATACGATCGTGATTGCGGTTAAACGGTTCGTACAGCTCGCGAATAGGCTCGATCACATCTTTATTGTCGGTACCGATCACGATGCGCTCAGGACGCATGCAGTCTGCCACCGCCGCGCCTTCCTTCAGGAATTCCGGGTTGGATACCACGTCAAACGGCACGTTGCTGCCGCGTTTCGCCAGCGTTTCAGCCATCACCTGACGCACCTTGTCCGCCGTACCGACCGGCACGGTGGATTTGTCGATCACCACTTTGCGATCGGTCATGTGCTCGGCGATAGTGCGCGCCACCGCGGTGACGTACTTCAGATCGGCGGAACCGTCTTCATCCGGCGGCGTGCCGACGGCGATAAACTGGATAGTCCCGTGCGCCACGCCCGCTTTGGCATCGGTGGTGAAATGCAGACGGCCGGCCTCATAGTTTTGCTGCACCAGCGGCGTCAGACCCGGTTCGAAAATCGGGATATTCCCTTTTTTCAGGTTTTCGACTTTTCGCTCATCGACGTCAATACACATAACGTCATGGCCTACTTCAGCCAGTACGGCGGCCTGCACCAGACCCACATAACCAATACCAAAAACTGTTACTTTCATGTGAAAATCCTAGTTTTTCAAATTAAGACGAAAGATCACTCAATTACTTCTTGTCAGCGGCAACAACCTGTTGCAGCCACTGAGAAAATTCTTTGCCCAGGCTGGCATGGCGCATGCCGTATTCCACGAAGGCCTGCATGTAACCGAGTTTGTTACCGCAGTCATGGCTCACGCCTTTCAGGTGATACGCTTCCACCGTTTCCTGCTGCATCAGCATTTCGATACTGTCAGTCAGCTGAATTTCGTCGCCGGCGCCCGGAGGCGTTTTCGCCAACAGCGGCCAGATATCGGCGGAGAGGACATAACGACCGACAATCGCCAGGTTGGAAGGCGCTTTCTCCGGCGACGGCTTCTCGACCACGCTGACCATCGGCGCGCTTTCGCCCGGATGCAATTCGACGCCCTTACAGTCGGCTACGCCGTAGTTGCCAACATCTTTATGCGGCACAGGTTCAACCATGATCTGGCTGATGCCGGTGGTTTCGAAGCGCTGCAGCATGTCGTGCAAGTTGTCTTTTTTCGGATCGGCGCTGTATTCGTCAAGGATCACGTCCGGCAACACCACCGCGACCGGCTCATCGCCCACCATCGGGTAGGCGCACATAATCGCATGCCCCAAGCCTTTGGCATTCCCCTGGCGGACTTGCATCACGGTAACGCCCTTCGGGCAGATTGACTGCACTTCATCGAGCAGTTGACGCTTGACGCGTTTTTCCAGCATCGCTTCCAGTTCGAAACTGGTATCAAAATGGTTTTCGATCGAGTTCTTGGAGGAGTGGGTGACCAGCACAATCTCGTTAATCCCTGCTGCAATGCACTCATTGACGACGTATTGGATCAGCGGTTTATCAACCAGCGGCAGCATTTCTTTCGGAATGGCTTTGGTGGCCGGCAACATCCGCGTACCCAAGCCTGCAACCGGGATCACGGCTTTTCTGACTTTGCGATTTACAGCAGGCATTATTTCCTCTCTTAAAGCTGAAGCGCTCATTTTATGAGCTTGGGCTCGATATAAAAAAACCTTCGGAGTATACCAGCTTATGCGCGCCTGGCATTAACCAGAACACAAATAGAAAACATTTAGGACTATTACCCGTTCTGATAATCGGGAGAAGAAATAGACGGTTTAATTACCGATAAGTGAATAGCTTAAGATATCGCCGATCAACGCCTATTATTCAGCGCTGAGCATCAGCCGCAATCGGCCGCCGCTGCCCCATACCTGACATTGCCAGGCCGTACAGCGTTGACTGATCTGGTTCATGTAGGTGGCGCCCAGCGTGCCCAGCGGCACGCCGTTGCTCAGCTGAATTTGATTGTCGCCGGTATTGACGTTGGCATGCAGCCCGGCGGAAACCAGAATCAGGTTTTTATTTTCGGCGTGATAATATCCCAGCAACAGCGGGAATTGACCGTCTAATTTCCCCTGCCGCAATAATTGATTAACCTGCTTTAACAATGCCGACATTTGCGGCAGGCGATGTTGTTGATTAGCCAGATGGTCTTGCAGCAACCCATTAAATAATGCGCGTAACAGCAGCGCCGCCAATACGCCATTATCACCGGCGCGCGTGACGTCCAGGCAATAGAACGCCAGGTCTTTTTCTGACAATGCCGCGATATCCAGCACCAGCCCGGGATTTTCGCCCGTGGTTAACTGGCGATAGTTGATCCGGCAATGCGCAATGGTTTGCTGCACCGGCGGCTGCAATTGCTTAAGCAGTTTGACGGCTTCGGAAGGATTCTTGCTCAGCGCGTCCCAATCCTGAAACAGCTCAACCTCTTCAATCGCCTGGGAGGTAAACATATTGGGGTATAAACACGCCAGCACCGCCTCACGCAGGCGATTGAGATCGGTCAGCGGCTTCAGCAGCACATCTTGTACGCCCAAACGCAGCACCTTGGCGATGTCCGCCATCTTGTCGGTAGCCGAGATCACCAGCACCGGGATCTGCAGCCCCTGCAGACGCAGGTGTTCAACGAATTCGATGCCGCCCATTTCCGGCATCGCGAGATCGCACAGAATCAGATCCGGCTTGAAGTCATCGACGGCACTCAGCGCCTGTAAACCGTTGGTCGCCTCGCCGGTTTCAGCGCCCAGCGAGGTCAGATAACCGACCAGCACGGAACGAAAAACCTGTTCGTCCTCAACGATCAAGATACGCTTGTGAGTGAGTGGTAATGCCATCAGCCGAGCCTCGTCCCTTTCCATAGTGTAATAGTGGCTCAAAAAGGTCACTTATGCTCGTCTGAAACAGACCAACCGCGCATTGCCAACCAAGAACCGAGAATTATCTATTTTTTATCAACGGCAACAACCGATCCAGTTGTTTTTCAACCGCCAGCAACCCCGCCTCGACCGCTTCATCGGCGCGGTGGAAATCCAGCGTTGAGATCTGCGGGCAAAAAGGCTGGATCAAAACGTCCGGCGGATCGCTCGCCATCCGGTTGCGCTTCAGGCGATTTTCCAGCATTTGAATCGATGTGCTCATAATCTCCATCGCCGTCGGCGCCGTCGTCGGTTTGCGCTTGCGCATTCTGCCGACGCGCTCCCGCAGGCGCCCGCGCCAGGTCTCCGCAGGCGTATCGTCCGGGCTTTCGTCCTCGCCGCGTATCGAGAACAGATCCTGCTGCATCAAATGCGCGTCATGCTGCAGATCGACCGCAATGACAATATCGGCGCCCAGCGCCCGGCAGAGCGACACCGGTACCGGATTAACCACTGCGCCGTCCACCAGCCAATAACCGTCGGCCCACACTGGCGCCAATAGGCCTGGCATGCTGCAAGAAGCGCGCACCGCCTGATGAATATCGCCTTCGGTCAGCCACAGTTCGCGGCCGGTGCTGAGATTGGTCGTCACGGCGCCGAACTTCAGCGCACATTCGGCAATATCATTGATCTTCAACAGTTGCCCGACGGCAGTGAACACCCGATCGCCGCGCAACAAACCGCCGCGCTGCCAGGAAAAATCCATCAGACGAATGACGTCCCAATAGCTGAACGACCGCACCCACTGCTCCATCACCGGCAAACGGTGACTGGCGAATGCCGCCCCCACCAACGCGCCGACAGAACAGCCGGCAACGATATCGACCTCAATCCCCAGTTTCTTTAACGCATTGATCACGCCGATGTGCGCCCAGCCTTTAGCCGAGCCCGCCCCCAGCGCCAGTCCGATCTTGATTTGCCGCATAGCGCCATCCTCTCGGTAAAAGGTGTTCTCTGCTTTCAGGGTAGATTGTCACTGACGAATATTGTTAGGTAACATATGCGCTAAATTCATTTTCAGCCTCGTTTTCTCAGGAGTTATTTTGCCCGAATCATGCCCATGCGGCAGCGGACTGGCGTATAACGCGTGCTGCGCCCCTTTTATCAGCGGCAGTCAGCCGGCGCCGACGCCCGGCCAACTGATGCGTTCACGCTTCACCGCCTACGTGAATCATAACGTCGACTATCTGATCGCCACCTGGCACCCCGACTGCGGCGCCGAAGCGTGGCGCAATGCGATCGTCGACAGTTTCAAAAACACCGAATGGCTGGGCTTGACGATCGTCGAGGAGCAAACCGGCCATGAGCCGGACGAAGGCTTCGTCGAATTCATCGCCCGCTTCACCGATGGCGAAAGCGGCGAGCCCCAGGCGATGCATGAGCGCTCACGCTTCCTTCGTCGCGATCAACGTTGGTATTATATCGACGGCAGCAAACCCCAGCCCGGCCGAAATGCGATATGTCCCTGCGGCTCAGGGAAAAAATATAAGAAGTGCTGCGGGCGCTAGCCGGCCGGCGCTTCACGTTAACGCCTGCGCAGACAGGCCGTTCAGTATCAGACAGGATCCTCAAACCCATGCCACACCAAAATGTACAACGAAAAGTGTTACGCACCATCTGCCCGGACGCCAAAGGGCTGATCGCCAAGATCACCAACATCTGTTACAAACACGAGCTCAATATCGTCCAGAATAATGAGTTCGTCGATCACCGCACCGGGCGTTTCTTCATGCGCACCGAGCTGGAAGGCATTTTCAACGACAACACGCTGCTGGCCGATCTGGACAGCGCGCTGCCGGAAGGTTCGCTGCGTGAGTTGCACAGCACCGGACGTCGGCGCATCGTGGTGCTGGTCACCAAAGAGGCACACTGCCTGGGCGATCTGTTGATGAAAAGCGCCTATGGCGGCCTCGACGTTGAGATCGCCGCCGTAATCGGCAACCACGACACGCTGCAAACGCTGGTGGAGCGTTTCGATATTCCTTTCCATCTGGTGAGCCACGAAGGATTGACGCGCGAACAGCACGACCGCGAAATGACGGCCAAGATCGATCAATATCAGCCGGATTACGTGGTGTTGGCCAAATATATGCGCGTGCTGACGCCGGCCTTCGTGCAACATTATCCGAATCAGGTGATCAACATTCACCATTCGTTCCTGCCGGCGTTTATCGGCGCGCGGCCTTATCACCAGGCCTACGAACGCGGCGTGAAAATCATCGGCGCCACGGCTCACTACGTTAACGACAATCTCGACGAAGGCCCGATCATCATGCAGGACGTGATCCACGTCGATCACACCTATTCCGCCGAGGATATGATGCGCGCCGGCCGCGACGTAGAGAAAAACGTGCTCAGCCGAGCCCTGTATCAGGTGTTGGCGCAGCGCGTCTTCGTCTACGGCAATCGCACCGTTATTCTGTAATCGCTCAATAAATCGGTGCATTTCGTTCAGGGATGCACCGCCAAGAATAAAAAAACGGCAAACGATTCATTTTCTGCATTTCAATGCTTTACACATCCGCTTCATTTGATATGATGCGCCCCGCTTACCGAGACAGCGCTCTCGCAAGCAAGGCCAGTTAAATAGCCATGTATATGGTGGGGTTCCCGAGCGGCCAAAGGGAGCAGACTGTAAATCTGCCGTCACTGACTTCGAAGGTTCGAATCCTTCCCCCACCACCATCTTCTCTCTGTTGATGAACTTGAAGCGAAAGCTGAAATATCATTAAACGCCGGGGGGGGAGGATGAGAAGCTTCGACAAGGTTCGAGCCGAGCGCGGCGAGACAACGCGCTTTAGCGCGGTCATCCTTAGAAGCACACAATAGGAATTTAGCCCATTCCTTAAAAAATCAGCAAATCCATGAATACCATGGTGGGGTTCCCGAGCGGCCAAAGGGAGCAGACTGTAAATCTGCCGTCACTGACTTCGAAGGTTCGAATCCTTCCCCCACCACCATCTCTTGCCCCTCCAAAAATCTAATTAAATAGCCCTCGCATCAATAAACTCAATTTATCTCCCCTTATCGCCGCTTTCACCTTGATGTTTTATCTCCTCACTCCCAGCAGTAACTTGAACTCCGGCCGACAATTCGCTATACCACTGGCTTCTTTAGTGCAGTAAGGAACAGGTGGATGCGAAACAATATTTGCGTTTTTTGTGGCGCCAGCGAAGGTGTCAATCCCGCTTATGCCGAGCAGGCTCGCCAACTGGGGCAATTGCTGGCCGCACAGGGACGCCGTTTAATCTACGGCGGCGGCAAAAAAGGACTGATGGGGATTGTGGCGGACGCGGTGTTGGCGGCGGGCGGTGAAGCTGTCGGCATTATCCCCGAGCGCCTGGTTGAAGCGGAAACGGCGCATCGCGGCCTGACTGAATTGGAAGTGGTGCCAGACATGCATACGCGCAAAGCCCGTATGGCGGCGCTGGCGGACAGTTTTATCGCCCTGCCCGGCGGCATCGGCACGCTGGAAGAGCTGTTTGAAATCTGGACCTGGGGGCAAATCGGGTATCACAACAAACCGGTCGGCCTGCTGAACGTCAACGGTTTCTACCGCCCACTGAGCCAGTTCCTCGAACACGTCGCCGATCAGGGCTTCATGCGCCACGACTATCTCGGTACGCTGCACATCAGCGAATCGGCGCAAACGCTGCTGCAACAGTTTGACGACTATCAACCCAAAAATTACGACCGCTGGGCGAAATAATGCCGGCTGCGCAGTCAGCGGGCTCGCCGCTGTCTGCGTTACATTTCCCGCCAAACTCTGCTACTATCACAGCACATTTTTCTCGTGAAAACGGCACCGCTCATGAAGTTTGTCTCTTTTAATATCAATGGACTGCGCGCGCGTCCGCATCAGCTGGCGGCAATTATTGAACAGCACCAGCCCGACGTGATCGGTCTGCAGGAAACCAAAGTTCACGATGACATGTTCCCATTGGAAGAAGTCAGCCAGCACGGCTATCACGTGTTCTATCACGGGCAAAAAGGCCATTACGGCGTGGCGCTGCTGACCAAAGCGGAGCCCCTGGCCGTGCGCCGCGGTTTCCCAACCGATGAAGAAGACGCGCAGCGTCGCATCATCATGGCCGATCTGGCTACGCCGCAGGGCACACTGACGGTGATCAACGGCTACTTCCCGCAAGGTGAAAGCCGCGACCACCCGATCAAATTCCCGGCTAAAACACGCTTTTATCAGGATCTGCAAAACTACCTGGAGCAGCAGCTATCGGCGGAATCCCCGGTGCTGATCATGGGCGACATGAATATCAGCCCCAGCGATTACGATATCGGCATCGGCGAAGACAATCGCAAACGCTGGCTGCGCACCGGTAAATGCTCCTTCCTGCCGGAAGAGCGCGAATGGATGGACCGCCTGCTGAACTGGGGCCTGGTCGATACCTACCGCCACGCCAACCCGGGGCGCAACGACGAGTTCTCATGGTTCGACTACCGCTCCAAAGGGTTCGATGACAACCGCGGCCTGCGTATCGATCTGCTGCTGGCCAGCACCCCGCTGGCTTCACGCTGCATCGCTACCGGTATCGATTACCAAACCCGCGGCATGGAGAAACCTTCCGACCATGCGCCGGTCTGGGCGGAATTTACGCTGTAACCCCATCACCCCGGCGCTCGCCGGGGTTTTACTCTGTGAAGCCAATGAAAATTATCGACGTGGTAGCCGCCATTCTGGAACAAAATGGCCGCATTTTGCTGGCCCAGCGCGGCGCAGGCAGCGATCAGGCCGGTCTGTGGGAGTTTCCCGGCGGCAAGGTTGAAGCCGGCGAAAGCCAGCCAGAGGCGCTGGCGCGCGAGCTGGATGAAGAATTGGGGATTTGCGCCCGTATCGGCAACTATGTGGGCAGCAATCAGTGGCAGCAAGGCGAACGCCTCATCCGGCTGCACGCCTGGCAAGTCGCGGAGTTCTCCGGTGAACTGCAACAGCGCTGCCACTCGGCGCTGGTCTGGGTCACGCCGCAACAGGCGCAGGAATACGCTCTGGCACCCGCTGACGTTCCACTGCTGGCGGAGTATATCGCCGCGCAAGGCGATTCACGCTGAACGCGGCGATAGGTTACATCGTCACTTCTTCAATCGCACCCAAATCAAGGGGTTGGTGCCGATGGTGTTAGGCTCACGCACGCACTGTAGCACTTCCCCTGCCACTTTAAGCACCGCACCTTCGGAATAGTTCTGATTCTGGTAGACGCAACAGCGGTTGCAGGGCTGCGCCGGCGGCGGGTTGACGCCGCTTTTGGCCGTGCCCCAAATCTCCGGCGAAACCGGCAACACCACGTCCACATCGCCGCGATTGGCGGCGGCCAGGCCGGAAAACATCAGGGCAGCGGCAGCCAATACCCCAGTGAGTCCACGCTTCATTCACTCTTCTCCTGCGCCTTGCCGGCGCTTTTCCTGCGTTTTTTGCCCCCGCTGGAGGGCGGCGGCGGCAATCCACGAAACGCCATGCTCGCCCGGCTCTGCTTGGCCTGATAAATCAGCTCTTGCAGCGTGCCGACCAACGGCTGCATAAAGTCCTGATAGCGGCAGGATTTCTCGCTGATTTGCGTCAGCGTAGCTTCCCAGTTGGCCGTCATATCAGGACGCGCAGCAAGATCCGGCAGCGAGTGAATCAGCGCGCGCCCGGTTTCGCTGGAGTGAATATAGCGTCCCTTCTTGTACAGAAACGCCCGCTTGAACAGCAATTCGATGATTCCCGCTCGCGTCGCTTCCGTTCCTAAACCATCGGTCGCCCGCAGGATTTTCTTTAGCGCTTTATCTTGTACGAACCGCGCGATGCCGGTCATGGCCGACAACAGGCTGGCGTCAGTAAACGGCCGCGGCGGCTGCGTCTGGCGCTCCACCACTTCACCGCGCTCGCACAACAACTCATCATCTTTAGCCACCACCGGCAGCGGGGCACCTTCGTTTTCCTCGTCGCGCTCCTTACTGCCCAGCAGCGTACGCCAGCCGGCTTCCGCCAGGAATCGCGCCTTGGCGATAAATTTGCCGCCGGCGATATCCAGCTCGATCACGCATTTGCGGAATACCGCATCCGGACAAAACTGCATCAGATACTGGCGCGCCACCAGCCCATACACGTTCCGTTCATCCTGCGTCAGATTAATCTTGCCGGCACGGGCGGTGGGAATGATAGCGTGGTGCGCATCGACTTTTTTATCGTCCCAGCAGCGGTTGCGGCGATCGCTGTCGATCACCGGCTGCGGATACAGCTCAGGCTGGTGAACGCTGATGGCGTTCAGCACCGCGTGACGGCCGGCGAAATGCTCTTCCGGCAGGTAGCGACAGTCGGAACGCGGATAGGTAATCAACTTGTGGGTTTCGTACAGCCGCTGGCAAACGTCCAGCACCTGTTGCGCGCTGAGGTTATAACGCCGGGCCGCTTCGATTTGCAGCGTGGAGAGCGAAAACGGCAGCGGCGCAGTATCGGATTCCCGTTTATCGTTATAAGACGTGACCAGCGCCGGCTGGCCTTCGATGCGCTTGACCACATGCTCCGCCAACGGCCGGTGCAGCAAACGCCCCTCTTCATCCTGATAAGGCTCACAGGACTCACTGGGCTGCCACAGCGCCACGAAGCGTTCTTCTTTCGGCGTGACGATGTGCGCCTTGACCTCAAAGAAGTCTTTTGGCACGAAGTTTTCGATCTCTTCATCGCGCCGTACCACCAATCCGAGCACCGGCGTCTGCACCCTGCCTACCGACAGCACGCCGTCGTAACCGGCGTTGCGGCCCAGCAGCGTGTAGGCGCGGGTCATATTGATGCCGTACAGCCAGTCGGCGCGCGAACGCGCCAGCGCAGACACGCACAACGGAATGAAATCACGGTTGTCGCGCAGGCGTTCAACCGCGCGCTCCACCGCCTGCGGGTTGAGATCGTTGATCAGACAGCGGCGTACCTTCTGGCGCTTTTCCGCCGTCAAATCCAGGTAGTCCAGCACCTCATCCACCAGCAGTTGCCCTTCGCGATCCGGGTCGCCGGCGTGAACCACTTCATCGGCTTCAAGCAGCAACTTTTTGATGGCGTTGAGCTGTTTGCTGACCGACGGCCGCGGCTGCAACCGCCATTTTTCGGGGATGATCGGCAGATCCGCCAACGACCAGCGCGCATAGCGGCTGTCATAAGCGTCAGGCTGAGCCTGTTCCAACAGGTGGCCGACGCACCAGGTCACCACGTCGTTGTTGCCGCAGGCGATATACCCGTCGCCGCGGCGATGCGGCTTGGGCAAGACGTCGGCAATGGCGCGCGCCAAACTCGGTTTCTCGG
Organism: Serratia ureilytica; assembly: GCF_017309605.1. Lineage (NCBI taxonomy): Bacteria > Pseudomonadati > Pseudomonadota > Gammaproteobacteria > Enterobacterales > Yersiniaceae > Serratia > Serratia ureilytica. Next base: position 2,210,685 of record NZ_CP071320.1, on the reverse strand, counting down.
CTATGAACAGTCGCATTAATCACCGTTTTTCTGGCTGAACGTCATCAAGAATTCTCTTACTTCTGCATAGTTCCCGCGGAAGACAATCCGCTGGGCTTTCTTTTCCAACTGATAGCAATACATCGGATCGTAGTACTGCTGCAACAGGGGCGCCAACCACTCACGGTGCGCCTCGCCCTGGCCGCTGAGTCGCTGAGCCCGCAGCGCCGCTTCCAGCCGCTGCGTCAGTTGCTGGAAGCGTTCCAGCCCCAGGCGGCGGCGTATGGCGAACAGGCCGTGGTGCAGATAGTCGTCATACTGTCGCCAGCCCTCTTCCATGCCATAGGCCTGTTCGAACTGTTCGCGCATCCCGTCGATATATTCGGCCTGCAGGCGCGCCAGACGAATATCGAACGGATCGTCGATCACCGCCACCGGCGCCTGCTGCATGCCGTTGAACAACGACAACGGCAGATTGTTGCTGCCGATGATCCGCCCTTCGTCTTCCAGCACCCAACGGCGGCTGCCACCATGCTGTTTTTTCAGCAATAACACAGCCAGACGATTCTCAAAATCGATCTGTGAGCTTTGCCCCGCCAGCGTTCGGCCAAAAGATGAACCGCGATGGCGCGCCGCGCCTTCCAGATCGACGCCGTCGGCAAGTTCGTTGACCAGCAACGTCTTGCCGCTGCCGGTATTGCCGCCCACCAGGGCCATCGGCAATGCCGCGCTTTGCGCCAACACGCCCAGCAGATAATTGCGCAGCGCCTTATAACCGCCAGTGATACGCGGGTACTCGACGCCGGCCTCATGCAGCCATTGCTGCACCAGCTGCGAGCGCAACCCGCCACGGAAGCAGTAAATATAGCCTTCGGGTCGCTGCGCACAGGCCGCCAGCCAGGCGGCGGTGCGCTGTTCGCGCAGTTTGCCGTTCACCAAGCTGTGGCCGAGCGCGATCGCCGCTTGCTGACCATGCTGCTTATAGCAGGTGCCCACCGCCTGCCGCTCGCTGTCGACCATCAGTGGCAGGTTCACCGCCTGAGCGAAGGCGCCTTGCTGAAACTCGATCGGCGCGCGCACGTCAATCAGCGGCACGTCCTGCAGAAAAATGCGTTGATAATCGGCGCTGTCCGGCCTGCCTTGCATCTTGGACACTACACAACCTCGATCAGCGGCTTATCGGCCGATGCCACATGCAGCTCGCCGATGGCGTTGAGCGTAATGCCATGCTGTTCGGCAATCGCCAGCACCTGCGCTTCCGCCTCCGGCAATACCGCCAACAGCAAACCGCCGGAGGTCTGAGGATCGCACAGCAACTGGCGCTGCAGATCGCTCATCTCGCCCACCAGATGGCCATAGCTGTCGAAGTTGCGCCCGGTACCGCCCGGCACGCAGCCCTCGGCAATATACGCCTCGACGTCCGGCAGCTTCGGCACCCGATCGAACCAGACCGTCGCCTGCAGGCCGGAACCCTGACATACCTCGCTCAGGTGGCCCAGCAGGCCAAAACCGGTGATGTCGGTCATCGCCGTGACGCCCGCCACCTCGGCAAAGTCGGCGCCCGGCTTGTTAAGGCGGCACATCACGTCCGTCGCCAGCCCATGATGTTCGGGGCGCAGCTTGCTTTGCTTCTCGGCGGTCGTCAGCACGCCGATGCCCAGCGGCTTGGTCAGATAGAGTTTAGCCCCGGCCTGCGCGGCGCTGTTCTTCTTCACCCGCTCGGTATTGACCACGCCGGTGACCGCCAGGCCGAAGATAGGTTCAGGCGCATCGATGGAGTGGCCGCCGGCCAGCGCGATCCCCGCCTGCTGGCAGGCGAAACGCCCACCGTCGATCACCTGCTGCGCCACCTCCGGCGGCAGTTTGGCGATCGGCCAGCCGAGAATGGCGATCGCCATGATCGGTTTGCCGCCCATGGCGTACACGTCGCTGATGGCGTTGGCGGCGGCGATGCGGCCGAAATCGAACGGATCGTCGACGATCGGCATGAAGAAGTCGGTGGTGCTGATAATGCCGACGCCGTTGCCGATGTCATATACCGCCGCGTCGTCGCGGGTTTCATTGCCGACCAGCAGACGCGGATCGACAAATTTCTCCCGCTCGCTGTGCAGGATGGTTTCGAGAACTTTCGGTGAGATTTTGCAGCCGCAGCCAGCGCCATGGCTGTACTGGGTTAAACGGATCGCTGGCGATGTCATAGTCCACTCCCTTCGATAACGGCACTCAAGATAACATAGGGTAGCGCTTGCCGAGGGGATTGATAAGAGCGGGCCGCCGATAAGCGAACGGCCTGCTCAGAAACCATGCAATTTTGCGGGGTTTGGCGCATTTTCGCCGCGCCCCGTCGGATAATACTTAGAAATAGCTGACGAAAGGCGTGCTGTCCGGCGGCGTCACTTTGGTGGCGGCCTTCAGCTGCGGCGTGCCCAGATAGAGGAAACCGACGATCTCGTCCTGCTCGCGGCAGCCGAAGGCTTCGCGCACCAGCGCATGCTCGGTCCAGGCGCCGGTGCGCCAGATGCCGTTAAAGCCCTGCGCCAGCGCCGCCATCTGCATCGCCTGCACGGCGCAACCGGCGGAAACCACCTGCTCCCAGCGCGGCACCTTAGTTTCTTCAGTGCAATGCGCGATGACGGTGATGATCAGCGGTGCGCGGAACGGCGCCTTGGTGGCTTTTTCGATCGCCGCCTCATCCAACTGATCCTGCTTCGCCGCCGCCTGCAGCAGCTGACTGAAGCGCTCCAGGCCCTGATTCTCGATCATCACGAAACGCCACGGCTGCAGCGCGCCGTGATCGGGCGCACGCAGGCCCGCGTTGATGATGTTTTGGCGCACTTCCCCCGCCGGCGCCGGTTCCGCCAGGCGCGAAGCCGAGCGACGATTCAATAAAAGATCCAGAGCATCCATCGTAAACTCCTGATAACAATTTTCATTCCGGCCACGTTAACATAGCTAAACGGCGAGTTACAGCCTCGGCGATAGCGTCTGTGTGCCACGATTTAAAGCTGACATTTACCCGGCCGCTCATTAGGATAGCGGAACATTCTCGACTCTTGTTGGAGAGCACATGCGCACATTGTGGCAAATTATTGCCGGCATTTTCCGGTGGACATGGCGTCTGCTGAATTTTATCAGGGAACTGATCCTTAACCTGTTCCTGGTCCTGCTGATCCTGGTTGGGGTCGGCATCTATCTGTCCTTCCAAAGTTCCTCCACCTCGACGGCCCCGGCGCGCGGCGCGCTGTTGGTCGATTTAAGCGGCGTGGTGGTCGATCAGCCTTCGGTAAACAACCGGGTGCGGCAATGGGGGCGTGAACTGTTGGGCGCCTCCAGCAGCCGCCTGCAGGAGAACTCGCTGTTCGACGTGGTGGACAGCATCCGCAAGGCCAAAGACGACAAAAACATTACCGGCATGGTGTTGCAGCTGAATGACTTCGCCGGCGCCGATCAGCCGTCGCTGCGCTATATCGGCAAAGCGCTGCGCGAGTTCCGCGACAGCGGCAAACCGATCTTCGCCATCGGCGACAGTTACAATCAAACGCAATACTACCTGGCCAGCTACGCCAACAAGGTCTACCTCTCGCCGCAGGGCGCGGTCGATCTGCACGGTTTCGCCACCAACAACCTGTATTACAAGTCGTTGCTGGACATGCTCAAGGTCACCACCAATATCTTCCGCGTCGGCACCTATAAATCGGCGGTCGAACCGCTGATCCGCGACGACATGTCCCCGGCGGCGCGCGAAGCGGACAGCCGCTGGATTGGCGGTCTGTGGCAGAACTATCTGGAAACCGTGGCGGCCAACCGGCAGCTGACGCCGCAGCAGCTGTTCCCCGGCGCCGCCGGCGTGCTGAGCGGCCTGCAGGCGGCAGGCGGCGACACCGCCCGCTATGCGCTGGACAATAAGCTGGTGGACGAGCTGGCGTCGCGCACCGCGATCGAAAATCAGCTGGTCAAAACCTTCGGCTGGGACAAACAGGCGAACGATTTCAACGCCATTAGCATCTACGACTACCAGCCGAAGCCGGACGCCAACCAGGGTGGCAAGATCGCCGTGGTGTTCGCCAACGGCGCCATCATGGACGGCCCGCAGACGCCGGGCAACGTCGGGGGCGACACCACCGCCGCCGAGCTGCGTCAGGCCCGTCTGGATCCGGCCGTCAAAGCCGTGGTGTTCCGCGTCAATAGCCCTGGCGGCAGCGTCAGCGCGTCCGAAGTGATCCGCTCCGAGCTGGCCGCCGTGCGCGCCGCCGGCAAACCGGTGGTGGTGTCGATGGGCGGCATGGCCGCGTCGGGCGGTTACTGGGTCTCAACGCCGGCCGACTACATCATCGCCAGCCCGAGCACGCTGACCGGCTCCATCGGTATTTTTGGCATCATCAATACCTACGAGAAAACCCTGGATACGCTGGGCGTGCACACCGACGGCGTGGCGACATCGCCGCTGGCCGATATCGCGGTCACCAAGGCGTTGCCGCAGGAGTTCTCGCAGATGATGCAGCTGAATATCGAAAACGGGTATAAGAACTTCCTCGATCTGGTCGCCAAATCACGCAAGATGACCCCGCAGCAGGTTGACCAAATCGCGCAGGGCCACGTGTGGCTCGGCAGCGACGCCAAGGCCAACGGCCTGGTCGATCAGTTGGGCGATTTCGACGATGCGGTGAAGAAAGCCGCTGAGCTGGCGAAACTGCAACAGTGGCAGCTCGACTGGTTCGTCGACACCCCGAGCCTGAGCGATATGGTGCTCAGCCAGTTCGGCGTTTCCATTCACGCCATGCTGCCGGCGGCGATTCAGGCCATGCTGCCTGCCCCGCTGGCCTCGGTCGCCAATGCGGTGAAAGAGCAGCCGGGTTTGTTCAATAACTTGAACGATCCGCAGAACCGCTACGCGATCTGTCTGACCTGCGGAGAAGTCCGCTAACAAATAATTCTGCAGCCCGGCCTCCGCCGGGCTTTTTTTCTGCCGCCATGTCCCTATAATTCAGCCCATCTTATCTTTGTTAAAATCATAACCATGCAAAAGAAATCCATTTACGTCGCCTACACCGGCGGCACCATCGGCATGCAGCGTTCCGAGCACGGCTATATTCCGGTTTCCGGCCACCTGCAGCGTCAGCTGGCGCTGATGCCGGAATTCCATCGGCCGGAGATGCCGGATTTCACCATTCATGAATACGCGCCGCTCATCGATTCCTCGGACATGACGCCGGAAGACTGGCAGCACATCGCCGACGACATCAAACAGAACTACGATCGCTACGACGGCTTCGTGATCCTGCACGGCACCGATACCATGGCGTTCACCGCCTCGGCGCTCTCCTTCATGCTGGAGAACCTGGCCAAACCGGTGATCGTCACCGGCTCGCAGATTCCGCTGGCGGAGCTGCGCTCCGATGGCCAAACCAATCTGCTGAATGCACTGTATCTGGCGGCCAACCATCCGGTGAACGAAGTCAGCCTGTTCTTCAACAACAAGCTGTTCCGCGGCAACCGCACCACCAAAGCGCACGCCGACGGCTTCGACGCCTTCGCCTCCCCGAATCTGCCGCCGCTGCTGGAAGCCGGTATCCACATTCGTCGCCAGCACGGCATCGACAGCCCGGTTTGCAACGGTGCGCTGCAGGTACATGACATCACGCCGCAACCGATCGGCGTCGTCACCATCTATCCGGGCATTTCCGGCGCGGTGGTGCGCAACTTCCTGCTGCAGCCGGTCAAGGCGCTGATCTTACGCTCCTACGGCGTCGGCAACGCGCCGCAGAAGGCCGAGCTGATCGACGAGTTGCGCGCGGCTTCCGAACGCGGCATCGTAGTGGTCAACCTGACGCAGTGCATCTCCGGGCGCGTCAATATGGAAGGCTACGCCACCGGCAACGCGCTGGCGCACGCCGGGGTGATAAGCGGTTTCGACATGACGGTGGAAGCCGCTCTGACCAAGCTGCACTATCTGTTGAGCCAGCCGCTGACGCCGGAACAAATCCGCGCCCTGATGCAGCAAGATCTGCGCGGCGAGCTGAGCATCAACGGTTAATCGACTGAACTCTGGAGCGGCGATGAAAACGGCCCTGTTGTTGATTGATCTGCAAAACGACTTCTGCCCCGGCGGCGCGCTGGCGGTCGCGGAGGGCGACGCCGTCATCCCGGTCGCCAATCAGGCGATCGCCGCCTGCCTGGCGCGCGGCGAACCGGTGGTGGCCAGCCAGGACTGGCATCCCGCCAATCACCGCAGCTTTGCGGTGAACTCCGATGCGCAGGTCGGCACCCTCGGTGAGCTGGAAGGCCTGCCGCAGGTATGGTGGCCGGTGCACTGCGTACAAGGGAGCCTCGGCGCCGATTTTCATCCCCAGTTACAGCGGCAACACATCAATGCCGTCTTTCGCAAAGGGCAAGATACGAACATCGACAGCTACAGCGCGTTCTTCGATAACGGCCACCGTGCGCAAACCGAACTCCACGGCTGGCTGCAATCGCAGGGCGTCCGGCGGTTGGCTGTCATGGGCCTGGCGACCGACTACTGCGTGAAGTTCAGCGTGCTGGATGCGCTGGCTGCCGGCTATCCGACGCAGGTGATCGTCGACGGCTGCCGCGGCGTGAATCTGCAGCCGGACGACAGTGAGCGGGCGCTGCAGGAGATGGCGCGCGTCGGCGCTCAACTGGTTACCCTGTCACAATTTCTCGCCAATTAAATCCTGCCGGGCGCTATCGGCGCCCTCTCTGGGCGGCGGCGAAAATATCGACGCCGCTCACAATGCTGTTCTTCTTCTCCTCCAGCCGCTTGTGACCGGCAGGCGCTTTTGCTGTTATGGCAGCGACGCTTTTGGCGTCAAACGGTTATACGCATCCGGGGCCCGCTGAGCCCGGCTTTATTGTGACCGCTACTGGCGGTACGGTCGGCCTTGCCGATCCCAAGGAGACAAACATGAAAATAACCCGAAAACTGCTGCCTTTGCTGGCAGCGGTGCACTTGGCTATCGCCGGTATCGGCGCGGCTCAGGCGGCCTATCTCTCCGTCGGCTACTTCAACGGCGGCGGCGACGTCACCGCCGGCCCCGGTGGTGACATCGACAAGCTGGACGTGACGCAAATCACCCACCTCAACTATTCGTTTGGCCTGATCTACAACGACGAGAAAGACGAAACCAATGCGGCGCTGAAAGACCCTGCTCGCCGCCACCAGATCTACCTGTCGCCGAAAGTCACGGCCGATCTGCAACGTCTGCCGGTGCTGCGCAAACAGAACCCCGAGCTGAAAGTGCTGTTGTCGGTCGGAGGCTGGGGCGCACGCGGTTTCTCCGGCGCCGCCGCCACCGCGGAAAACCGGGCGATTTTCATTCGCTCCGCGTTGCAGGTGATCGAGCAGTACCGGCTGGATGGGATCGATCTGGACTGGGAATACCCGGTAAACGGCGCCTGGGGTTTGGTGGAAAGCCAACCGGCAGACCGCGACAACTTCACCCTGCTGCTGAAAGAGCTTCATCAGGCGCTGGGTAAAGGCAAACTATTGACCATCGCCGTCGGGGCCAACGTCAAAAGCCCACGTGAATGGGTCGATGTAAAAAATATTGCGCCCTACCTCAATTACATCAATCTGATGACCTACGACATGGCTTACGGCACGCAGTACTTCAATGCCAACCTGTACGATTCAACGCGTTGGCCAACCGTAGCCGCCGCCGATCGCTACAGCGCCGATAACGTGGTAAAGCATTATCTGGCCGCCGGTCTGAAACCGGCGCAGATGAACCTGGGTATCGGTTTCTACGGCCGGGTGCCGAAACGGGCGACCGAGGCGGGCATCGACTGGGACAAGCCGGACGCCGCCAACCATCCGGTGACGCAGCCTTACTTCAGCGCGCGAGAAATCGCCCTGTTCCGCACGCTGGGATTGGATCTCAGCAAAGACACTTATTTTAAATACCGCGATATCGTCAACAAATTGCTCAACGATCCGCAGCAGCGTTTCCGCGAGCACTGGGATGACGACGCCAAAGTGCCATACCTGACGCTGCAATCCGCCGAAGGCAAGCCGCTGTTCGCCATCTCGTACGAGAACCCGCGTTCGGTGGCCATCAAGGCCGATTACATTAAAAGCCAGGGATTGGGCGGTGCGATGTTCTGGGAATACGGCGCAGACGACAACAACCGGCTGGCGCAGCAGCTGGCGGAATCGCTGGGCATAAAGGGCGAGAAACGTTGAATCGACGGGGCGATGGCAACATCGCCCCGCTTTAGGGGTGGAGCCTTACTGCGGCTTGAGTTTCACCAGCGGCTCGGCAACGAACTGCTGCTTCAGCTCTTGTTTGCTCTTCATCACGATCTGCCCGTCGGTGCCGATGCTCATATGCTGCGGATCGACGTTGTTCATCGACTGCCACAGCATCACCGCCTGCAGGCTGTTTTCCTTTTGCTCCGGCGTCAGCGCCACGCCGTCCGGCCATTTGCCCAGTTCAACCGCCTGCACCAGGCGTTGGTATATCTCGGGCGTCATCGCCGCAATCAGATCTTTCACGTCCATCAGGGCCCTTCTCGCTTACGGAAGAATAATTAGCTGAATCGATTTTGTTGGTTAAATTACCGCTTAACCGGCCGTTTGATCGCCATTTTCGCCATCGGTGAAACTCAGCGAGGCGGAATTGACGCAGTAACGGTCACCGGTCGGCTGCGGGCCATCGGGGAATACATGCCCCAGGTGCGCGTCGCAGTGGCCACAGCGGATTTCAACACGATGCATATTATGTGAATTATCATCAAGATAACGGATTGCATCGGCGGAAACCGGCTCGTAAAAGCTGGGCCAGCCGCAGCCGGAATCGTATTTGGTTTCGGAATAGAACAGCGGCTGGTTACAGCACAGACAATGGTACACGCCCTCACGCTTGTTATGCAGCAATTTGCCGCTAAACGGCGCTTCGGTGCCACGCTGTTGTGTGACATAACGTTGGATTTCATTCAGTTCCGTGACCGGATGAGCGGGGGTTGTCTCTTTAGCCATTTGTGCTTATCTCTGAATGTGGATAATGTCAACGAAAACAATGATTAATAATAACAAAAAATTAACACCGCTGCAGGGGTTTTTGGCCTAAACTGTAGCCCATAAAGGCCACGTCACGATGATATGTGATAGCGATCACACATCTTGCGTATGCTGACTTTATACTTGGCGGCTTGTCCCCATATAACGGATGAGGCCGAGCGCAAATGGACTGTGCAATAAGCGTGCAAAACCACCCTTCCGGTTTGACTTGCCGCAAGTATTGACACGATTCCGCTTGACGCTGGGTAAGGTTTTTGTAATTTTACAACCAACCTTTTATTCACTAACAAATAGCTGGTGGAATATATGACTATCAAAGTAGGTATCAACGGTTTTGGCCGTATCGGTCGCATTGTTTTCCGTGCTGCTCAAGAGCGTTCTGACATCGAGATCGTTGCAATCAACGACCTGTTGGACGCAGAGTACATGGCTTACATGCTGAAGTATGACTCTACTCACGGCCGTTTCAACGGTACGGTAGAAGTTAAAGACGGCCACCTGGTTGTTAACGGCAAAACCATCCGTGTTACCGCAGAGAAAGACCCGGCTAACCTGAAGTGGAACGAAGTGGGCGTTGATGTGGTTGCTGAAGCGACCGGTATCTTCCTGACCGACGAAACCGCACGTAAACACATCACCGCCGGCGCTAAAAAAGTGGTTCTGACTGGCCCATCCAAAGATGCGACCCCAATGTTCGTTCGCGGCGCCAACTTTGACAAATATGCCGGCCAGGACATCGTGTCCAACGCCTCTTGCACCACCAACTGCCTGGCGCCACTGGCTAAAGTCATCAACGACAACTTCGGTATCGTTGAAGGCCTGATGACCACCGTTCACGCCACCACCGCGACTCAGAAAACCGTTGATGGCCCGTCTCACAAAGACTGGCGCGGCGGCCGCGGCGCATCCCAGAACATCATCCCTTCTTCTACCGGCGCAGCGAAAGCGGTTGGCGTGGTTCTGCCAGAACTGAAAGGCAAACTGACCGGCATGGCGTTCCGCGTACCGACCCCTAACGTGTCCGTTGTTGACCTGACCGTTCGTCTGGAAAAAGCGGCTACCTACGAAGAAATCAAGAAAGCCATCAAAGACGCCGCTGAAGGCTCTATGAAAGGCGTTCTGGGCTATGTTGAAGACGACGTGGTTTCCACCGACTTCAACGGCGAAGTGCTGACTTCCGTGTTCGATGCCAAAGCCGGTATCGCACTGAACGACAACTTCGTGAAACTGGTTTCCTGGTACGACAACGAAACCGGCTACTCCAACAAGGTTCTGGATCTGATCGCTCACATCTCCAAGTAATGGCATGATGTTAAGCTGATAATGAGGGCGACATTTTTTTGTCGCCCTTTTTTTACCCGTCATCTTTCGAGTCACAGCGTTGTTCGCTGCACACACTCACCTCAGTCACTGTCTAAGCATGCGCCTGAGGGCCTGGTTGTGACCCGAAAGCTAATAGGGTCCATTTCTATTTCCGGCAAACAATAGGTTATGAAATGAACGAGAAAATTTTCACCCTGCCCGTTTCCGAACAGATTTCTCCTTATATCAGCCAGCGCCAACTCGATGAGCTGGGCGTGGTGGTCGTGTCGCACCCGAAAGTGCGCGCGGCGGTCGCGCTGCAGGGTGCGCATTTGCTGGCCTGGCAGCCTAGCGGTGAGCAGCCGGTAATTTGGCTCAGCAACAACACGCCTTTCGCCAAAGGCAAGGCCATCCGCGGCGGCGTGCCGATCTGTTGGCCGTGGTTCGGCCCGGTGGCGCACCCCTCCCACGGGTTCGCTCGCAACCAGCCCTGGAGCCTGACGGCGCACGATGAAGATGACAACGGCGTCATCCTGACCTTTACGCTGAAAGACAATGAGCAGACCCGCAAGCTGTGGCCGCACGCCTTCACGCTGATTGCTCGCTTCAAGCTGGGTGAAGAGTGCGAGATCGAACTGGAATCGCACGGCGATTATCAAGCCACGGCGGCGCTGCACAGCTACTTCCAGGTTGGCGATATCGATCGGGTCAGCGTGGCGGGCCTGGGCGAACCTTATATTGATAAGGTGGCGGGCGGCGTCGAAGCGCGTCAGACGGGCGAAGTGACCTTCGTCGGCCAAACTGACCGCGTCTATACCCGTCCGGAGGCCTTCAGCCTGATCCGCGATCCGGCGCTCGCACGCACCATCGAGGTTCATCACCATCATATGAGCGACGTTATCGCCTGGAACCCCGGCGTAGAGCTGTCCTGCAGCATGGGAGACATGCCGAACGACGGTTACAAGACCATGGTCTGCGTTGAGACCGGGCGCGTCAGCAAACCGCTGGTCGCCGCCGGCGAACAACCCGCCCGTTTGGGTGTGACCTTCCGCAGCCGTAAAAAGGCCTGAAACCCCGTGCGCGTCAGCGCACTACGGATGTGCAAAAGGGGCGCTCGCGCCCCTTTTTGATGCACGCCATGCACACTTATCGTGCAATGCGCGATTAGAAGGTGTAGCTCACACCCGTCATCAGCAAACCGGTGTAAGATTTATCCACCATCGGGCTGTCTTTCACTTCATCCGACAACTTCACATAGCGGCCGAGGAAGAAGGCGTTCCAGCTCTTGTTGATCTGGTAATTGGCGCTCAGCTCGAGATACGGCGCCCAGCTATCGCTCGGGGTGTAGCTGTCCAGACCGCTGCGGCGCGATTCATTGGCGCTGACGCCATAGTAATATTTGTTCTGGTTTTTGCTGTTCCACATCACGCCTACGCCCGGAACCAGCGTCAACGCGTCCAGATCAAACTTGTACAGATAAGCCACATCGCCCACCAGCCCGTTGCTGTAGTTCAGCGTGTCGCCGGTGAAGGTGGTGCGAATGGTGCCCCACTCTGCGTTGTGTGAATAGGCCAGGCCGGCCATCAGCGTGCCGCGACGCTTGTCGAGACGCTTCATGCGATCGTCGTCGCTGTCGCCCGGACGGTAGCCCCATGGCGTGTAATACCCCATGATGCTCAGCTGATTTTCTTGATCTTTCCACAGGTAGTAACCGGCGGTCAGAGTACGGAAGTAGAAGTCGTCACCTTCATAGTCGATGACGGGCACCGGATAAACGCGATCCTGATAACCGCGATACGGGTCCGGGCTAACCAGCGCGGCAGCACCCAGTGACCAGGTTCCCGCCTGGGCACTTTGCGCACAAACCATTGCGGAAGCGATAATTGCTAGCGTTTTGAGTTTTGAAATCTTCACTGGTTCTTTTTCCATAAATTACAGGGTTAATAGCCGCAATAGTTTATGTGAAAATTTAGTTACGCGCCTAATCTTTACAATAGAAAACGACCAAGATCGAATAACTTATAGCGGAATTATGAATTAATCATGGCGGAACGATGACGATTCATGCCGCAGGCCGCGCCAGACAAGGCATTTGGTTATCCCGGCAATAACTGAGTCATTGATATGACTTAAAAAAAGCTTTTTCTACGGCAGGAAATTTTCCGGCAAGCAAACTAAGCTTAAATCAGAAGGTGAATTTATCCTGGGCCCAGTGGCATACAGCGCAACTCGCGATAATAAGCGCACCAAGTTGGCATACGGGTTGCTGTACTCAGGCGTATTCTCATCTTTCGGGAGCCAGAACACTATCACACGCTCTCTTTAACCTGTGCTAATAACGAAAGGACGGGCATCATGAACATATTTGACCACTATCGCCAGCGCTACGAAGCTGCCAAGGACGAAGAGTTCACACTGCAGGAATTTCTTACCATTTGCCGGCAAGATCGCAGTGCCTATGCCAACGCGGCCGAACGTCTGCTGATGGCTATCGGTGAACCTGTGATGGTCGACACTGCGCTAGAATCACGCCTGTCGCGCCTGTTCTCCAACCGCGTGATCGCACGCTATCCGGCCTTCGAAGAGTTCTACGGCATGGAAGAGGCCATCGAACAGATCGTCTCTTACCTGAAACACGCCGCTCAGGGCCTGGAAGAGAAGAAACAGATCCTTTACCTGCTGGGCCCGGTGGGCGGCGGCAAGTCCTCGCTAGCGGAACGTCTGAAAGCGCTGATGCAGCGCGTGCCCATCTACACCCTCAGCGCCAACGGCGAACGCAGCCCGGTCAACGATCATCCGCTGTGCCTGTTCAATCCGCAGGAAGATGCCACGATCCTGGAAAAAGAGTTCAATATCCCAAGTCGCTATCTCGGCACCATCATGTCGCCGTGGGCGGCGAAGCGCCTGCATGAGTTCGGTGGCGATATCACCAAGTTTAAAGTCGTGAAAGTGCGCCCTTCCATTCTGGAACAGATCGCCATCGCCAAAACCGAGCCGGGCGATGAGAACAACCAGGACATCTCGGCACTGGTCGGTAAAGTGGACATCCGTAAACTGGAGAACCACGCGCAGAACGATCCGGACGCCTACGGCTATTCCGGCGCCCTGTGCCGCGCCAACCAGGGGATTATGGAATTCGTCGAGATGTTCAAAGCGCCGATCAAGGTGCTGCATCCGCTGCTGACCGCAACCCAGGAAGGCAACTACAACGGCACCGAAGGCATCTCCGCCCTGCCGTTCAGCGGCATTATTCTGGCGCACTCCAACGAATCCGAGTGGGTGACCTTCCGTAACAACAAGAACAACGAAGCGTTCCTCGACCGCGTGTATATCGTCAAGGTGCCTTACTGCCTGCGCGTGTCGGAAGAGATCAAGATTTACGACAAATTGCTGGACCACAGCGAGCTGACCCACGCGCCCTGCGCGCCGGGCACCCTGGAGACGCTGGCGCGGTTTAGCGTGCTGTCGCGGCTGAAAGAGCCGGAAAACTCGAGCATTTACTCGAAAATGCGCGTGTACGACGGCGAAAGCCTCAAGGATACCGATCCGAAGGCCAAGTCCTATCAGGAGTACCGCGACTACGCCGGGGTTGACGAAGGCATGAACGGCCTCTCCACCCGTTTCGCCTTTAAAATCCTCTCGCGAGTGTTTAACTTCGATCACGCCGAGGTGGCGGCTAACCCGGTGCACCTGTTCTATGTGTTGGAACAGCAGATCGAACGCGAACAGTTCCCGCAGGATTTGGCCGAGAAATACCTGGAGCACCTGAAAGGCTACCTGATCCCGAAATACGCCGAGTTTATCGGCAAGGAGATCCAGACCGCCTATCTGGAATCCTACTCGGAATACGGACAGAACATTTTTGACCGCTACGTGACCTACGCGGACTTCTGGATTCAGGATCAGGAGTATCGCGATCCCGATACCGGTCAGCTGTTCGATCGTGAGTCCCTGAACGCCGAGCTGGAGAAAATTGAAAAGCCGGCCGGGATCAGCAACCCGAAAGATTTCCGTAACGAAATCGTGAACTTCGTGCTGCGTGCCCGCGCCAATAACAACGGCCGTAACCCGAACTGGACCAGCTACGAGAAGCTGCGCACCGTGATCGAGAAGAAAATGTTCTCCAATACCGAAGAGCTGTTGCCGGTGATTTCGTTCAACGCCAAAACCTCGACGGACGAGCAGAAAAAACACGACGACTTCGTCGACCGTATGATGGAGAAAGGCTATACCCGTAAGCAGGTGCGCCTGCTGTGTGAATGGTATCTGCGGGTCAGAAAATCCTCATAACGCCTCAGGTAAGCGGCATTATCAGGGGCATGTCCACCGCATGGACGTTGCAGCGCAGCCCACGGAGGGGCTGACACATTGCGCTGCAGCGGCCGGGACATGAAGAGTTGGCAACGTCGTTTGGGGGAAGTATGGCCTATTTCATTGACCGGCGGCTGAACGGCAAAAACAAGAGCACGGTGAACCGCCAGCGCTTCTTGCGCCGTTACAAGTCGCAAATCAAACAGTCGATTGCCGAAGCCATCAACAAGCGTTCGGTCACCGACGTAGACAGCGGGGAGTCAGTCTCTATCCCCACTGACGATATCAACGAACCGATGTTTCATCAGGGGCGCGGCGGCACGCGCCATCGCGTTCACCCGGGCAATGACCACTTCGTGCAGAACGATCGCGTCGAACGGCCTCAGGGCGGCGCAGGCGGTGGCGGCGGCCAGGGCAACGCCAGCCAGGACGGTGAAGGCCAGGATGAGTTCGTCTTCCAGATATCCAAAGACGAGTACCTCGATCTTTTGTTCGAGGATCTCGCCCTGCCCAACCTGAAAAAGAATCAGTACAAGCAGCTGACCGAGTTCAAAACCCACCGCGCCGGCTATACCGCTAACGGCGTGCCGGCCAACATCAGCGTCGTGCGTTCGCTGCAAAACTCGCTGGCGCGGCGTACCGCCATGACCGCCGGTAAAAGGCGCGCGTTGCACGAACTGGAAGACGCGCTGACCCAGTTGGAAAACACCGAGCCGGTGCAACTGCTGGAAGAAGAGCGGCTGCGCAAAGAGATTGCCGAACTGCGCAAGAAAATCGAAAGCGTGCCGTTTATCGACACCTTCGATCTGCGTTACAAAAACTACGAGCGTCGGCCGGAGCCCTCCAGCCAGGCGGTGATGTTCTGCCTGATGGACGTATCCGGTTCGATGGATCAGGCCACCAAAGACATGGCCAAACGTTTTTACATTCTGCTTTATCTGTTCCTGAGCCGAACCTACAAAAACGTCGAGGTGGTCTATATTCGCCATCACACCCAGGCGAAAGAGGTGGACGAGCAGGAGTTCTTCTATTCGCAGGAAACCGGCGGCACCATCGTCTCCAGCGCATTGAAACTGATGAACGACGTGGTCGAAGAGCGTTACGATCCGGCGCAATGGAATATCTACGCCGCGCAGGCGTCGGACGGGGACAACTGGGCCGACGATTCACCGCTGTGTCACGAGCTGTTGGCGAAGAAGATCCTGCCAATGGTGCGGTACTACAGCTACATCGAAATCACTCGCCGCGCTCACCAAACGCTGTGGCGCGAATACGAAGATCTGCAAGAGAAATTCGACAACTTCGCCATGCAGCATATCCGCGAACCGGACGATATCTATCCGGTATTCCGCGAACTGTTCCGCAAACAGACCGCGTGAATAATATCGCGGTAATCATAGCAGCCGGAGAACCCGTTTTCCGGCTGTTTCTTTTTCACCCTGATATATCCCTCACACATAAATTTTGACCTTCACCGGCAAAATAATAAGCCGCATTATCCCGAATGACGACCTCTATTATTATTTCTTCTGAGGTTATTCCTAAACCTTCACATCCTCCCTCATGCGTCTTGATGGGAATATTCCCATTCAGTTATCGTTAACACACGCATCGGGTTCCACCCTAAGCGAAATTTGACTCATTTTATTTTCTATGGCTTCTCAGCCCGCTTCGGCGGGCAATTTACCTGTCAGCAGGTTAGACACCATGATCGATTACACCCTCTATGGCCTCAACAAGAATGATGTTGATGAATACCATAAGCAAATCTGCTGCCTGCTCGGCAAAAGCGTGCTGCTGGTGCTTATCGCCAACAAACCGATCACCAAACAGAATCTGCTGGCCAGTCTTATTCAGGAAGTTGAACAACAGCACGACGAGTATTTTCAAAAATTGCATCGCGCGGCAATAGAAATGATCGGCGTTAACGGGCGCTAGATCGATATGCGCAAGGCGGAAATCTACGCCATTATTGCCGCCGCCGTGGTGTTGATTATGCTGTTAATAATGAACTCCGGCAGCGATATCAGCGCTTATCCCTAATGCGAAGCGAAGCACCCCTTTGCCGCAAGGTGTCTCTTTTTTGGCCCGAAGCGCGTTTCTGCCCGGGTTTTATTTTGAACCGGCCGCTTCGTCAATCAATCCCGCCACGTCATCGGCATGGGAAACCAGCGAGGCATGACTGGCCTTCAGCACCATGACTTTCTTAGCCTGCAGCCGCTGCGCCATACGCCGTTGGTTCTCCGGCGCTATCATGCGGTCGTCGCTGGAGAGTTGATACCACGACGGTTTATGTTTCCAGGCGGGCTCACCGAGGGGGTTGCCGAAGGTATCGGCCAATGGCGCCTTCTGCGTCGCCGCCATCACCAGAGCCTCGTCGGCGGTAAGATCCTGGCAAAAGCTTTCGTGAAACTTGTCGGTCTTGATCCACAGATAACCGTCGCTGTCCGGAATCAGATTCGCGACTGCCGCAGGAGGATGCGCTTGCGTAATGCCACCGGGGCTTTCACCGGCATCCGGCGCAAACGCGGCAATGTAGACCAGGCCGACCACGTTAGGCTGGTTGCCCATTTCCGTGATCACCGCGCCACCGTAAGAGTGCCCCACCAACAATACCGGTCCCGCTTGCTGCGCGACCATCTTGCGCGCCCGTTCCGCATCCTCAGCCAGTGAGGTCAGCGGCATTTCCACCGCATGAATCGCCGAATAGCCCCTGCGCGACAACTCGATAATCACCTTACTCCAGTGCGCGGCGCCGCCCCAGAATCCGTGCACCAGCACGATGGTTGGTTTTGTGCTCATTGCCGACCTCTTCATCTCATTTGGAGGCGCTGTAGACAGATCAACAGCCGCCCTACAGGGACGCGCCTTGCAGCCGGCGACGTCGCGCGATCTCCATTTATATAGTTAGCACTGCGGTATTCGGCAATAGCTACGACGGGTTAAGGCGCTCGGTTTACAGGCGTCGTCATGACTTGCCGAGGCAGCGTACGCCGTGGCGGCAGTGCAAAAAACGGGATTAAAACTAGGATTTTTACCCATGCCGATCTAAAATCCCACGCAAAAACAAAGACAAGTAAATTTGGTTCATCGGGAAAAGGAATGAAGTTGTGAAGGAAATGATCTCCATCGTATTGATGACATGCCTGCTGGCGCTGCTGTTTTCGTGGCTGTTCGTCTACGGTCTTAACATTCATTAAACCTACAGCAACACCAAACCCCCCTTCCTGGCTGACCGGCAGCGCATCCGGACGATGCGCTAAAAACCCCTCTCCCCGCATGTTTCTATCCCATCATTCGCCCGCCGACAGCTAAAAAGAACCCAAAGCTCGCCGGCGCAACGCGATCTCGCCTTCGTCTGCTCGCCCACTAAAACATCAATAAAATTTATGATTGATAACCTCGTCGCGTTTCCGGACGTCTGAATGACTATTTTCCTTCTTCACACCGTTCCCGCCTGAAATCAGGCTGACAACCTTAAAATGTTACCGGTAACTATGTTGTTGATTTCTTTTCGTAATAAACATAAAGCCGTTAATAACCTTACATTCTTTATAGAAATAAATTATCCATTCTTATGGATAAAGGCATGAATTAACGGCCTTCGGTCATTGATTATCGCCCGCCAAGCTCCTAAAATTCGCGCGTAAAAATACAACTGGGATCGAGTTTCATGTCGTCGCTGTGGGTTGCAACGCAATACTGTTATTTTATTGGTCTGTTAGTTTCAATGATTTTCACCTACCTGGTAAGCAGGGACACCGTCAAAATTCGTTGCATCAGCGCGCTGACCATCGGGTTAACCTGGCCGTTGAGTCTGCCGGTCGTCTTGCTGTTTTCGCTGTTCTAACGCCCTAACAGGCTGTGCCGCCACGGATGCTTTTAAACAGCCGTGCTAATGGAATGGGTCAGCCGACGACGCTGCCCCCTCACCGGCGAAACAAGTGACGATACGGCGCATTGTTAAATGAAAGGCCATTTCCCCGCGTAACGTATTATTTAGGGGGCGACTATTCACCGCGCCGCGATCGCCAACGGCGGTACAGCCGCCCCGCGCCCCATACCATCAGCCATAGTAAAATATTCCCCCCCAACCAAAGCATCAGTAGGTAGAGGAAAGTCTGATAACCGGGTATGCCCCGATCGGCGAAGAACGGATTAAAGTGCAAGAATTTGACGATCGCGAAGGGATTAAGATTGAAACGGGTGAAGACGCAGGCGGTCAGCACAGGCGGCAACAGGATGTAAAACGCCAGGGTGAATATCAGCAGCAGCCTGGTGCCATGCGTGTTTTTATAATCTTTCATATCAGCGTATTGCTTGCTTCATCTCAGTGCGAGAATCGCCTGGCGATCGCTCGCCAATCGACCCTGCGGGCCAAAAATAGTTCCGCGCAAACGCGGGAATAAAGCCGGTTCAGCGTTTAATTCTCATTTAGCGCTCGGGTGATATATACCCTGTGGATTATAAATTACGATGCCGACGCGCCGCCTTCAACTGCAGCGTTTGCGTGGCGTCATCAGGAGGCCCTAATGAAACCGGACGCACTCTCCCTGCCGCCGAGCGCCAAAAAACTCAAAGTGATCTACGGCTGGTATATTTATGTGATCTATATCCTGCTGGTTTTCAACATTTACATGGCGGTCTACAACGTCTGCGTTCGGCATCCGATCGAAGCCCCGCTGCTATCGCTGTGTCACAGCCTGTTTCTCGCGCTGATGTTGCAACAGGTGCTCAAGAAAAACGTCGTTTTCGCCTGGATCTTGTTGGGCTATTTTATTCTGATGCGCCTGTATTACGCCAATGTGCTGCACATTGAGTTCACGCTGGTGAGCCGTGGCCTGGTGCTGCTGATTCTGACGCTGCTGCTGACCGGCACCGTGGCCGTCGGGCAGCTGGCCACGCCGCCACAGCGGCATGACTGGCTGGCTCGCCTAGGCTGGCGGCAATGGACGACGCTCGCGGCGCTGGCGGCGATCCTGACCCCGCTGATCACCACCGATTACCTCGGCTAAACGCGGTGCTATCTGGGGATATGGGGCTCTGAAATGTCTACGATGCGGCATATTTTGGTGTAGTTGCCTGCCTTCTCACAGATCTTGTCCGTGACGAACACGCTAAGGTAGCCCAGCAGCAGCAAGTAGCCAACCATGCACAAAATAAAGATAAGCGTTCTCACCGATAGCGACCAACCTGACAAGAGTATCTCCAGCATCATAACCTGAACGAGGCGCTTTAAAAGGATTTCATGTGCGCACTGGCCGCATCGGCGCACGTTCTGTAGTAACATTAAGCCACCACGCCAACCACCGGAAACGCCGATGCACCATCTGATGTTAGACATTGAAACCCTGGATATAAAACCCAGCGCCGTGATTTTGGTGGTCGCGGCGGTGTTTTTCGATCCCCGCACCGGCGAACTTGGCGCAGAATTCGAGGCCGCCGTCAGCAGCCAGAAAGATCAGCCGGGGCGAACCATAAGCCTGGACACGGTTGCCTGGTGGGCGAAACAATCCGATGAAGCGCGCAAGCTGGCCTTCGGCGGCACCGAGAGCCTCAAGCGCGTGCTGAGCAGTCTCAGCCGTTTTATCCATATGAACAGCACCGATACGGTAAAGGTCTGGGGTAACGGTAAAGAGTTCGACTGCGCGATCCTCGAACACGCCTTCCAGCAGTTGGAGATGCCCTGTCCGTGGAAATTCTGGGATACCCAGGATGTGCGCACGGTGATAACGCTGGCGGAACTGCACGGCTTTAACCCGAAAAAGACCCGTCCGTTCGAAGGCATGCCGCATCGCGCGTTGGATGACGCTCGCCATCAGGCCCGTTATGTGGCCGATACCGTCTCGGCGCTTTATCTCCGCCCGGGAGCGCAGCGCTGACCCGCTTTGCCCCTTTTCATTTGCCGCCAGAATCTCTACTCTAGCCCTCTTTGTCACTAGGACGTGCCTTTCCTGCTATGCAAAAGTTCCTGTTTCTGCTTCTCAGCCTGGTGCTGCTCGGCCCATTGGGCATCGATCTCTATCTGCCCACCATTCCCGCCATCGCCGCCGGCCTGGGCAGCAGTGAAGCGCTGATCCAATCCACCATTTCGCTGTTTATTCTGGTGCTCGGCCTCGGTCAAATCATCGCCGGTCCGTTGGTGGATAACTATGGCCGCAAACCGGTGGCGCTGGCCGGCATTATTCTCTACACGATCGGCGCGGCAATGGCGGCACTGGCCACCAGCCCGACGATCTTCATCGCGTCGCGCCTGTTGCAAGGGGTTGCGGTCTGTTGCACCGCCGTCGTCGCCTTCAGCGGCGTGCGCGATCGGCTGAATGGCGACGACGCCGCCCGCGCCTTCGGCTTTCTCAACGGCACGCTGAACATCATCCCGGCATTGGCGCCGCTGCTCGGCGGCCTGCTCGCCGAAGCCTTCGGCTGGCGCGCGCCCTTTTGGTTCCTGGCCGGTTACGCGCTGCTGGTGTTGGTGCTCATCGCGCTGCGCCTGCCGGAAACTCGCCCCGCCGACACCGTGCCGGTCAAAGGGCTGCCGGTGCGCCAATACGCGCGCATCCTCAGCGAACGGCGTTTCCTCTCTTTCGCGGTGGTGAACTCCGGGGCGATGGGCATGGCGCTGACCTACGTTTCTCTGGCGCCTAACGTGCTGATGGGCACTGCGGGCCTGACTCCGCTGCAATTCTCGTTGGTGTTCGGCGCCAACGGCTTCTGGATCATGTTGGTCAGCTTCTTCGCTAACCGCATCATCCACAAAGTCGGCCGCCCGGTTTGTCTGGCGACCGGCGGCATTTTGATGGGGTTGGGCTGCCTGGGCCTGCTGCTGGGCGTCATGTGGCTTCCCGCGGCGGCGCAAGCGCACTGGCTGGCGTATATGCTGCCGGTCGCCAGCGCCTGCGCCGGGTTGGCGTTCGTGATGGGCCCGGCCACCAGCTATGCGCTGGAACCGTACTCCAATGAGGCCGGCGTCGCGTCCGCACTGGTCGGTTTCGTACAGATGGCCGGGGGCGCCGCGCTGGGGCTGCTGGCGATGGCGCTGCCGCTGCAACCGAAGCTGTCGCTGGCTTTGGTCATGCTGGCGGGCTGCCTGCTGGCGCTGCACGCGCGGCGGCTCAGCAAGCAGATTAAAGGACAGATCAGAAAAGTCGCCTGAGCCGCGGCTCAGGCTTCGGTAACGACCGGCACCCGTGCCGCCAACGCCGACAACAGTTCATAGCCTAACGTCCCTGCCGCCGTGGCCACCTCGTCCACCGGCAGGCGTTTTCCCCACAGCTCCACCTCGGCGCCCAGTTCAACGTGGGGACAGGGCGTCAAATCCACCGCCAGCATATCCATCGATACCGTTCCCAGGGTGCGTGTCAGCACGCCATCGACCCATACCGGCGTTCCGGTCGGCGCATGACGCGGATAGCCGTCGGCATAACCGCAGGCCACCACGCCGATACGCTGCGCGCCGGCGGCGCTGTAACGGCCACCGTAGCCCACGCGATCTCCAGACTTCAGCTGCTGAATGCCGATGATCTCGCTGCTCAGCGTCATCGCCGGCTGCAACCCCGTCGATGCGATATCGTTCCAGCATCCGCTCGGCGAAGCGCCATAGAGAATGATCCCAGGGCGCACCCAGCTGCCGTGGGTCGCAGGATGCCACAGCGTAGCGGCCGAGTTGGCCAGGCAACGCGGCAGCGGTACATCGGCCGCCGCCGCCTCGATGGTGGCCATCTGCTGAGTTACGCCTTCCGGCCCGTCGGCGGTGGCGAAGTGACTCATCAGCGTAAGCTCGGCAATATTGGCGACAGCCTGCGCCCTGCGCCACACCTCATGCAGGCGCTCGGGCGCAAACCCCAGCCGATTCATGCCGCTGTTCACTTTCAGATAGACATCAAGCGGCGCACTCAGCTTTGCGTCGGCGATCGCCGCCAGTTGCCAGTCGCTGTGCACCGCCGTCGTCAGGCGATAACGATCGAGCAAGGCCAGATCCTGTCGCTGGAAGAAGCCTTCCAACAACAGGATCGGCCCCTGCCAACCGGACTCGCGCAGCAACACCGCTTCGGCCAGATCCAGCATGGCGAAGCCGTCGGTGTGCGCCATGCTGCGCCAAACGTGTTTGATGCCGTGGCCATAGGCGTTGGCCTTGACCACCGCCCAGACTTTGGCGCCGGGGGCGAAACGGCGCACCACCTGCAGGTTGTTTTCAATTGCGCCGAGATGCATCGTGGCGGTTATCGGACGGGGCATCGCTTCTCCTTGGGGCAGCGTACAGCGGCCACGCGCGCCTGCGCGTGGCCGAAAAAGTCTATGACAGCGTCGACGATTAACGTGCGGGATGCACGTCGTTCAGCGGAACCGCGTGTTGCTGGCGAAATCCGGCGCTGTAACGCGCCACCGCCAGGTCATCGGAAGGGATTGCCGGCGTAATGCCGGACATCAGATCGGACAACAACTGCCCGGAACCGCAGGCCATGGTCCAGCCGAGCGTGCCATGCCCGGTGTTGAGGTACAGGTTTTTCAACGAGGTGCGGCCGACGATCGGCGTGCCGTCCGGCGTCATCGGGCGCAAGCCGGTCCAGAACGTCGCCTCTTCCACTCTGCCGCCGTTCGGGTAGAGATCGCGCACCACCATCTCCAGCGTTTCTCGCCGCTTTTGCTCCAGCTGAGTATTGAAACCGACGATCTCCGCCATGCCGCCGACGCGAATGCGCTGGTCGAAGCGCGTGATGGCGATTTTATACGTCTCATCCAGTACCGTAGAGAATGGCGCCGCCGCCTCATCGACGATAGGGATCGTCAGCGAATAGCCCTTGAGCGGGTAAACCGGAATAGACACCAGGCCGCGCAGCAGCGCCGTGGAGTACGAACCGAACGCCACCACATAGCTATCGGCTTTGAACACTTCCTCGCCGCACTGTACGCCGGCGATCTTGTCCCCCTCCACCAACAGACGGTCTACGCTGCGGTTGAACAGGAAGGTCACGCCCGCCTGCTCAGCCATCTTCGCCAACTGTTGCGTAAACAGTTGGCAATCGCCGGTTTCGTCGTTCGGCAACTGCAGGCCGCCGGTCAGCTTGTGCGCCACCTGCGCCAGCGCAGGCTCAACGCTGCCGAGTTGGCCGGCCTCCAGCAATCGGTAAGGCACTCCGGCATCTTCCAATACCGCAATATCTTTCGCGGCGTTTTCGAACTGTTGTTGGGTGCGGAACAGCTGCAGCGTGCCGCCCTGACGGCCTTCGTACTGGATGCCGGTTTCCTGCCGCAGCGCCTTGATGCAGTCGCGGCTGTATTCCGCCAGGCGCACCATGCGGCCTTTGTTGGTCATGTAGTGTTCGGTGTTGCAGTTTTTCAGCATCTGCCACATCCAGTTCAGCTGGAAGCTGCTGCCGTCGAGACGGATCGCCAGCGGCGCATGGCGTTGGAACATCCACTTAATGGCCTTCAGCGGCACGCCCGGCGCCGCCCAGGGAGCGGCATAGCCCGGTGAAATCTGCCCGGCGTTCGCCGCGCTGGTTTCCAGTGCCGGGCCAGGCTGACGATCGATCACCGTCACCTCATGCCCAGCCTTCGCCAAATACCAGGCACTGGCTACGCCCACCACTCCACTACCTAAAATTACCACTCGCATCGCTGACTCCAGCCCAAGGCTTCACAAAGCACAATCTTCTGCTAACAGGAAATTAACTCAGTGAAAAAATCCGTCCAACAACTTCGTCATCAAACGTGACAATATTCACAATTAATTTATCGTCGATGGCCCGCGCATTTGCAATAGCCGCCAGAAAATAGCGATAAGGTACGGTTTAAGGGGGTTTATGGCGCGAGGTCACCCCTGATCCGCTAGCATTGCTATCATTGATGTCATGGAAAATTGGCGTGATAAGCAACATGGATTTAACAGAATATAAAAATATCAGCTAACCTATAAATAGAATAAAAAACCACAAAAACAAAAAATACCAAAACAACTGGCAAATAACGGCACCACCCGCTGCAGCAGAAAAATCGCGTAAATTTTCAGCCCTTAATAGCCTTATTTTTACTGTTGGAATAAAGCGGCGTTCACTGTGGCGCCATCTTGTTTTCGCTGCAGCACGATATGAACGTTCAAGCCCCCAGCCGCGCCTAGAGTTCATACTGTCGCTATTCAGGAGAACCTCGCATGTTCATCGCTCTCTATCAGTTCTCAGTCAAAACCGGACACGAACACGCTTTTCGCCAGGCCTGGCTTGAATTGACGCAGGGCATCTATCAGCAACGCGGCAGCCTGGGCTCGCGCCTGCATCGGGAGGTGAACGGCGAATATATCGGCTATGCGCAGTGGCCAAGCCGCTCGGCATGGGAAAACGCCGGTGATATTCAGCTGGATGAACGGTACCGAGCGGCTCGGGATCGTATGCGCGCCACTTTATTGGCGGATGAAACGCTATTTGAAATGGACGTCACGGACGATTACCTGCAAATCAGGTCGTTCGACTGACCACAAGCCCACGCGTGCGGGCTTGTGGTGGCAGAAGAGAGAAGCATCAATGATGCAGCATCTCGTCCACGACTTCTTTGGTCTGCAGCTGGAATGGGTAGTAGGTCGGCCAGTTATCCATCTCTTTCAGCAACGCCTCCTGCGACGTGTTGCCCATAAAGATATGGAAATGCGCCGATTTGCGCGGCCCGATAATGTGATCGCTGAACTGTACGAATTTCGGCGCCTGGCTGTCGGCATCCTGGCACTCGAACAGATAACGCACGCCTTTCTTACCGGAGACATACGTTAGGATCTTATGCCCGGCGTACTTGTACTGACAGGCGCTGGATTGGTCGCCACGGTGAAATTCCATGATACCGTTCTCAATGCCAATGGTATCCACATCGGTGGCGTAACCTTTGCGGTAATACGCCTTCACCTCTGCGAAGGTTTTGCTCTTATCCTGCGCCGCTTTCTTCTTGAACACCGGGTCAAGATCCCCATTGATCAGATACGGATACACGGATTGCCATACGCCCTCCCAATCCGCCAGGTCGCGATCTTTGACGTCTTTATCGTCGAACACGCCTCCCTCCGCCTTTTTTTCCACTTCCGTCAGCGGCTTGCCATGTGAATGATGCCCGTGAGCCAACGTTTGCCCACTGATGAACAGCGCCGCCAGCGCCACTGCCAATTTGCCCAAATGCCTCGTCAAAACGCGCTCCTTGTCCGTTATTGAGAAAAATGAAAAGTTACAATATAACATAACAGTTTTCAATCCCTGTCGCACAGCAGGCAATGTGTTGCACGCCCCTGCCGCAGGGCTATACTCGGAGAAGATGCGCGGTGTTGCACCGCCTTCTGCCGGGACGGGCGCCGGATCGACCGCCGTTCGCCCCTTTGCGTACCGGCATTTTTATTTCACTGATTTGCAATGGTTAATTATGACTTGAACTATGCTTGTTACAGGGTCTGCCGTTTGAGCAAGGCCCGTGAATAATGAGGGTGCGCTGATGACTACTTCAACACATGACAAGGTTAAGGATGATAAACGTCTGAGCGATGGACCGGACTGGACGTTCGAACTGCTGCAGGTGTATTTGGAGCAGATCGACCGCGTCGCCAAGCATTACCGGCTCGACACCTACCCCCATCAGATCGAGGTGATCACCTCAGAACAGATGATGGACGCCTATTCGAGCGTCGGCATGCCGATCAACTATACCCATTGGTCCTTCGGCAAAAAATTCATCGAAACCGAGCAGCGCTACAAACAGGGCCAGCAAGGGCTGGCGTATGAAATCGTCATCAACTCCAATCCCTGCATCGCCTACCTGATGGAGGAGAACACCATCACCATGCAGGCGCTGGTGATGGCGCACGCCTGCTATGGCCACAACTCGTTCTTCAAGAATAACTACCTGTTCCGCAGTTGGACCGACGCCAGCTCCATCGTCGATTACCTGCTGTTTGCTCGCCACTACATCAGCCAGTGCGAAGAACGCTACGGCGTCGAAGAAGTGGAACGGCTGCTGGACTCCTGCCATGCGCTGATGAACTACGGGGTCGACAGGTACAAACGCCCGCAAAAAATCTCTTTGGTGGAAGAAAAAGCGCGCCAGAAAAGCCGCGAAGAGTATCTGCAAAGCCAGGTGAATACGCTGTGGAAGACCCTGCCACGCGTCGAGCGCGAAGAGTCGCCTGAGCAGGCGCGCCGATATCCGAGCGAACCGCAGGAAAATATCCTCTATTTTATCGAGAAGAATGCGCCGCTGCTGGAACCGTGGCAGCGTGAGGTGCTGCGCATCGTGCGCAAAGTCAGCCAATATTTCTACCCGCAAAAACAGACCCAGGTAATGAACGAGGGGTGGGCAACCTTCTGGCACTACACCATCCTTAACCATCTTTACGACGAAGGCCGGGTGACCGAGCGGTTCATGCTGGAGTTTTTGCACAGCCACACCAACGTGGTTTATCAGCCGCCGTACAACAGCCCATACTATAACGGCATCAACCCCTACGCGCTGGGCTTCGCCATGTTCCAGGACATCAAGCGCATCTGCCAATCGCCGACCGAGGAAGATCGCTACTGGTTCCCGGACATCGCCGGTAAAGACTGGTTGGACACGTTGCACTTCGCCATGCGCGACTTTAAGGATGAGAGCTTTATCAGCCAGTTCCTGTCGCCCAAAGTGATGCGCGACTTCCGCTTGTTTACCGTGCTGGACGACGATCGCAACAACTACCTGGAAATTGCCGCGATCCATAACGAAGCGGGCTACCGGGCAATCCGCCAGGAGCTGTCGGCTCAATACAATCTGAGCAACCACGAGCCGAACATTCAGATCTGGAACGTAGACCTGCGCGGCGATCGTTCGCTGACGCTGCGCTACATCCCGCAGGAGCGCGCGCCGCTCGATAAGAGCCGCCGCGACGTGTTGAAGCACCTGCATCGCCTGTGGGGCTTCGACGTGATCCTCGAGCAGCAAAACGAAGACGGCAGCGTGGAATTGCTCGACCGCTGCCCGCCGCGGCCTACGCCGCTGTAACCGCCATAACGACAAAGGGCGCCAACACGGCGCCCTTATTATGTCATTCGCACGGCATCAGCGGCGCGCTTCGGTCAGATCGCTCGGCATGGTGCCCTGCATGCTCTGCCAAATCGCCCCGCTGTCTTTACCGTAGTTGCGCACGGTGTCCATCACCTGGTCGTACAGCTTCTCATGGCAAAGCGTAGACAGCTTGCTGTAGAAGGTCAGCGCCAGCTTGCGCGCTTCCGGGTTGGAGAAGTAGTAACGGCCCACGCGGGTGTACAGCCCTTTCAGGCCGTTGAAAATCAGGCCATAGATCGGGTTGCCGGAAGCGAACGCCAGACCACGGAAGATCTCATAGTCCAGGACATTGAAGGCATCCGCCTGATCTTCCACCTCGGCGGCTTTCGCCAGCACTTCCTGCGCCTGCTCAGGATGATTGCGCACCGCAGCGCGAATAAAGATCGACGCGATATTGGTACGCACGGACAGCAGGTTATCGATCAGCTGCGGGACGCTTTTGTGATCGAGACGAGCCACGGTCTCAAGGATATTGAGGCCGGACGTTTCCCAGAAATTGTTCACTTTGGTCGGTTTACCATGCTGTATGGTCAACCAGCCATCGCGGGCCAGACGTTGCAACACTTCACGTAACGTGGTGCGCGTGACGCCAATCAACTCCGAAAGCTCACGCTCCGCGGGCAAAATAGAGCCAGGGGGGAAGCGATTATTCCAAATACTCTCAATAATGTACTCTTCCGCGAAACCGGCAGGACTCTGCGCCTTTATGACCATGTGTTTGACGTTCCGTTGCGACGATAAAATCAGTAAAAGTAATCAGCTCATCATACCAGATCACACAGACATGACATAGCGTGAGCGAAAAACAATAAACGAAAGTGTGCATAAAGTGGCAAAAAACGCGCAAAAACACCGGCCCTGAGAAATTTGCCGCCGTAAAACAAGCTCCGGTTGCGCCCGCCCCCGCCGCGTTGTTAGGGTACGTGCTACGACTGATTTAAGGATGCATAAAGGACAATGGAAACAACCCTGCGCAGCGCCCTGCTCAAAAACTTCCTGGGGCAATCTCCCGACTGGTACAAACTGACCATTCTCATTTTCCTGGCGATCAACCCGCTGGTGTTCTTTTTCGCCAGCCCGTTTCTCGCGGGTTGGCTGTTGGTGATCGAGTTCATCTTTACCCTGGCGATGGCGTTGAAATGTTACCCGCTGCTGCCGGGCGGCCTGCTGGCGCTGGAGGCCGTGGCCATCGGCATGACCAGCCCGGCGCAGGTTTCGCAGGAAATCGAACATAATCTGGAAGTGCTGCTGCTGCTGGTCTTTATGGTGGCCGGCATCTACTTTATGAAGCAACTGCTGCTGTTCGTGTTCACCAAACTGCTGCTCAATATCCGCTCGAAAACGCTGCTGTCACTGGCGTTCTGCCTGGCGGCCGCCTTCCTTTCCGCCTTCCTCGATGCGCTGACGGTCGTGGCGGTGGTGATCAGCGTCGCCACGGGGTTCTATTCCATCTATCACAATGTGACGTCGAACCGCTCTGACGGCGACATCGGCGATGACAGCGATTTCACCGGCGAAGAGCGCAAGCAGACGCTGGAGCAATTCCGCGCCTTTCTGCGCAGCCTGCTGATGCACGCCGGCGTCGGCACCGCGCTCGGCGGAGTCATGACCATGGTGGGCGAGCCACAGAACCTGATCATCGCCAAAAGCGCGGGCTGGGGCTTTATCGACTTCTTCCTGCGGATGGCGCCGGTCACTTTGCCAGTGCTGGCATGCGGCCTGCTGGTCTGCTGGCTGGTAGAGCGTTTTCGCCTGTTTGGCTACGGCACGCCACTGCCGGAAGCGGTGCGTGAGGTGCTGAAAGAGTATGATCGCAAGGCCACCGCAGGCCGCAGCAAGCAAGAAAGGCTCAAGCTGGTGATGCAGGCGCTGATCGGCGTTTGGCTGGTGCTGGCGCTGGCCTTCCACCTGGCGGAAGTCGGGCTGATCGGCCTGTCGGTCATCATTCTCGCCACATCGCTGTGCGGCGTGAACGACGAACACGCCATCGGCAAAGCGTTCCAGGAGGCGCTGCCGTTCACCGCCCTGCTGACGGTATTTTTCACCGTGGTGGCCGTGATCATTGAGCAACACCTGTTCAGCCCGGTGATCCAGTTTGTACTGCGCGCCGAGCCCGCTTCTCAGCTTTCGCTGTTCTACCTGTTCAACGGTCTGCTGTCGTCGGTTTCCGACAACGTATTCGTCGGCACGGTTTACATCAACGAAGCGCGCACCGCGCTGGAAACCGGCGCCATTGCGCTGAAACAGTTCGAACTGCTGGCGGTCGCCATCAATACCGGCACCAACCTGCCTTCGGTCGCGACCCCTAACGGCCAGGCGGCGTTCCTGTTCCTTTTGACGTCGGCCTTGGCGCCGCTGGTGCGTCTGTCGTATGGCCGCATGGTGTGGATGGCTCTGCCTTATACGATCGTATTGACCGTGGTCGGCCTGCTGTGCGTACAGTTCACGCTGGAGCCGGCGACTGAACTGTTGACACAGTGGCACTGGCTGACGCTGCCGCCTGTCGACGCCATCGGCCACTGATGCGGCGCCGGCAGGGTAAACCGACTATTTTTACGCTGAAACCGGCCCAGGTGGCTGGCAGCGAGGGGGAATTGGTTTACACTGCCGGTTCAATTGCTTACTGCATGGAAGAATCTAGATATGTTGCAATTCTTTAACCGCTGTTCACAAGGACGCGGCGCCTGGCTGCTGATGGCCCTGACAGCGTTGGTGTTGGAACTGGTCGCGCTCTATTTCCAGCACGTTATGCTGCTGCAGCCCTGCGTCATGTGCATTTACGAGCGTTGCGCGCTGTTCGGCATCCTCGGCGCCTCACTGGTGGGCGCCATCGCGCCGAAAACGCCGCTGCGCTATGTGGCGATCCTGCTGTGGATCTACAGCGCCTGGGAAGGCGTACAGCTGGCGTGGAAACACACCATGATCCAACTGCACCCCTCGCCGTTCAATACCTGCGATTTCTTCGTCAGCTTCCCGTCCTGGCTGCCGCTGGATAAATGGCTGCCTGCGGTGTTCCACGCTTCCGGTGACTGTTCCGTGCGTCAATGGCAGTTCCTGACGCTGGAAATGCCACAGTGGCTGGTGGGTATCTTCGGTGCCTATCTGCTGGTGGCGCTGATTGTGCTGATCGCGCAATTTGTTCGCCCACGCCGCCGCGATTTGTTCGGCCGCTGATAGGCCAACAAACAAAAAACGGCGCCTCAGGGCGCCGTTTTTTTAGGGTATTACTGTTGAATTCAGAGATAACCCCATTTCAGGTATGTGTAAGGAAGTAAACGAGCACGATCAGTGCCCCAGCTACGGCAAACAGACGGACCATTTTCATTGTTATGCTCTCGAACTTGCGGGAGAGCGGCCAAATTACCCAACTTATCGTTTAAAAAGAAGCATCCTGGCTCGATTAAGCGCGTAATTTACATAACATTAAGCTTCTGCGTTGCCAGCGGGCCAACACATGCTGTGCAGGCACTTTCCTCACGGCCTGCGGGCATCAATAAATTACCGTTATTTATGAACGACTGCGTCTTTGTCACATTCAGAGCACAATATTTTGGTGAAGTTTGCCCATAAAATCCTTATAGTATCGGCAAAGTGAGTACTACCGATTTCCCTGGTGTTGTTGTGTGTCTTGCCCCTCATCTTTGCAGGGGCTTTTTTCCTTCTCCCCCCAACCGTCAGTCCCCGCTGCCTTTAAATAAATCATTCAAATTTAACTCTGCGCGGTATCACTCATCGGCCATCGCTCGCGCACTAATGATTAAAATCGTTCGTGATTCTTTCCTTATGCTGAATGCAGTAGGCCAATGATATCAAGGACACGATTTATGCCGGATAGCACCTTTCCCCCCACGTCTCAGCGCCCGTTCCTGCGGCGCATGCTGCTCAAAGCAGGGAAAAAATTCCTGCGCTGGAACGGCGAATTTCAGACTCGCCATTCGCTCATCTCCACTACGCCGCGGATCGGTAATCATGAATTTAATTGGGTGACGGCGCTGGAAGCCCGTTGGCCTGCCATTCGCCAAGAGTTGGATCGGTTACTGGAGCACCCGGAGGACATCCCCGCGTTCCACCAAATATCACCGGATCAGAAACGCATCTCCAAAGGGGATAATTGGAAAACCTTCGGGCTGTTTGTCTACGGGCAGCGCGTTGATGAGAACTGCGCCATTTGTCCGCACACCGCACAGGCGGTCAGCGAGATCCCCGGCATGCGCACCGCCATGTTTTCGATCCTTAAGCCGCACTATCACATCGTCCCCCACAAAGGCCCGACTCGCGCCGTGGTGCGCGCGCATTTGGGATTGATCGTGCCAAAGGATCGGGAAAAGCTCTGGATCCGCGTCGACGATCAGATCCTGCACTGGGATGAAGGCAAGGTCATTTTGTTTGATGACTCTTATGAACACGAGGTGCGCAATGATACCGACGAACTGCGTGCGGTGCTGTTTCTCGATATCGACCGGCCGATGGACAAAGTGGGGACGGCGGTAAATAAACTGCTGTTCAGCCTGATTAAAGCCAGCCCTTACGTGAAGCAGCCGCTGAAAAATCTGGCCAACTGGCGCCGCCGCGACAAAAAAGAGTGAAGTGACGGCTTATGCCATAACCTCACGCCTGCCGGTTAGCGCAATTGCAGAGGGCGGCGTGTCCTGACACGCCGCCCTCTTGCATGAAAACGCGCCTTGCTGCGCAAGGGGGCCGGCGTTATCTAGCCCAGTCCGGCTTGTTGAGGATATGGTCCTGCCAGTCCACCACTTCGCTCTCGCGCACCGCGATATGCCGCACCGTGATGCGCTCACCGTGCATCGCCGCCTTGGAGCCGCTCAGCAACGGGTGCCAGGGGAACAGCGGCTTGCCTTCGCCGATCAGGCGATAGGCGCAGGTCGGCGGCAACCAATCGAAGGTGGTGAGGTTTTCGCGCGTCAATTTGATGCAGTCCTCTTCCAGCTCGAAGCGCCGCTCGTAGTTACGGCATTGGCAGGATTTGATGTTGAGCTGGTTGCAGGCTACGTTGGTAAAATAAATCTCGTCGGTATCTTCGTCGATCAGCTTATTCAAACAGCATTGCCCGCACCCGTCGCACAGCGATTCCCACTCTTGTTCTGACATTTCCGCCAGCGTTTTCTGTTGCCAAAAAGCGAGTTGTGACATGTTAGCGTCCGGTTTCGGTAAATGGATAACTCACCTGCGCACAGGTTCGAGGGGGGACTATATAGACATTTTAGCCGCGAGATGCAAGTTTTGCCGCCGACGATGCCGGCGGCCAACAGCGATCAGATCACCCGGGTGCTGAGCGCTTTACCGTTCAGACTGATTTTCAGCATGTCGCCGGAAGCCATCGGGCCTACGCCCTGCGGCGTGCCAGTCAGGATGATGTCGCCGGCGCGCAGCGTGAAGAAACGGCTCATGTAGCTGATTAGCGGCAGGATCGGCGTGATCATGTCACGCGTATTGCCCTGCTGGCGCAGTTGATCGTTGACGGTCAACGACAGCTCGGCGTTTTGCGGATCGCCGAATTCCGCCACCGGGATAAACCCTGACATCGGACAAGACCCGTCGAAGGCTTTGGCCTTCTCCCAGGGCTGACCGGCCTTTTTAAAACCGGCTTGCAGATCGCGCAGCGTCAGATCAAGCGCCACGCCGTAACCGGCAATCGCACGCGCCACGCGATCTTCGTTGGCCTGCTTCAACGGCGTGCCGATCAGTACCGCCAGCTCTACCTCATGATGCACCGCACCGAACTCTTTAGGGATGGCCACCGGCTGGCGGATATCGCATAACGCCGTCTCCGGTTTGATAAACACCACCGGCTCGACGGACACCGCGCTGCCCATTTCCTTGATGTGATCGGCGTAGTTGCTGCCGACGCAGACCACCTTGTTCACCGGGAAATCGAGCAGCGAACCCTGCCAGTCTCTGTGTTGATACATACCGCTTCTCCCAAACTGTAGAGGCTTGGCGCGCCAAGCCGATTATTGGTGTGCCGGATCAATGCCCGATCGCGTCTGCCATCATACCCACGGCGATAGCGAAATAGTAAGAGCGATTCCAGTGCATCAGGGTGCGGAAATTATCATAGACCAAGAAGGTCCGCCCCTGCAGATCATCCGGCGCGATGATCCAGCCGCGCTGCACGGCGTGCGGCAACGCGCGGCCATCCGCACGGCGCACGCCGCGTTTCTGCCAGTCGTTGACGCTGCGCGCCTGCGCGTCTTTCAGGCCCAGTTCGGCTCGATTGAAGCCGGCGGGCAGTTTGACCTCGCGCCCCCAACCGATGCCGGGCTGCCAGCCCTCTTTGGACAGGTAGCTGGCCGTGGACGCGAAAACGTCGTCAATGTTATTCCAGATATCGATGCGTCCGTCACCGTCGCCGTCCGCCGCATAGCGCAGGAAGGAGCTTGGCATAAACTGACATTGCCCCATCGCGCCGGCCCAGGACCCTTTGAGCGACGTATCGCCAACGTGCCCCTGTTCGACTATCTGCAACGCCGCCAGCAGCTCCCGGCTGAAAAAGGCCTCGCGGCGCCCTTCGAATGCCAGCGTCGCCAGCGCGGACACCACGTCCTCCCGCCCCTGGATCTTGCCATAGGCGCTCTCCATGCCCCACAGCGCGATGATATAGCGCCCCGGCACCCGATAGTGTTCGCTGGCCCGCAGCCATTGCGCATGGCGCTGCCGGTACAGTTCGCGCCCCTGCCGCACCTTGGCGGGCGACATCACCCGCCGCAGGTAATCGTCCAACGTGATCTTCTGCTCCGGCTGATTGCGATCGGCCTTGATCACCCGATCGACGAAATGGATTTGCGCAAAGGCGCGGTCAAGGGTGGCCTGACTGATGCCCTGTTCCCGCGCCCGGCGCTTCAGTTGTTCGACATACGCCGGGAACTGCGCCGGATCGCGCCCGCTGGTCGCCAGCGTCGTCTCCTGCGCCGCCTGCGGTGCGCCCGGCATCATCGCACCGCCCAGCGCCAGCCAAACGGCCAACGCGGTACTTCTCGCCGAACGTGTCATCATGCCTCCCCTGACCGTAGCGGCGGTCTCAGGCCTTGTCGCCCGCCAAATGCTGATTGAGCAGGTTTTCCACCGGCGGCGGGAACTGCAGGTAATAACCTTCGTCTTTCAGCGCCTGTTTCACCTTTTCGATATCCGCCGAGGCCAATTTCTTGCGTTCATCGAGTGAAAGCATCATGGCGAATTGCGGTACGCCGAAACTTTTCATCAGCGCTTCCGGCACACGAGAGAAATCGTCTTTTTTTTCGACATAAAGATAAGTTTGATCGCGTTTCGGGCTTCTATAGATCACACAAAGCATTTTTTTAACTCTATTTAATTGAGGGAGCGTCTTGCCTGGATATAACTCTGACTATAACATGCTTATAGTACATCGGAATATCGCACCCCGAGTGGTATTCCGGGGATTTAAAGTTGCTGAGACTGAGTCAGGATAGATGTCACAATCGCCAATTGAGCTAAAAGGCAGCAGTTTTACCCTATCGGTTGTTCATTTGCATAATTCGCAGCCCGAGGTAATACGCCAGGCGTTACAGGAAAAAGTTGAGCAAGCGCCCGCTTTTCTGAAAAACGCCCCTGTTGTTATCAACGTCGCAACGCTGGATGGCGATGCGAACTGGAAAGAACTTCAACAGGCTGTCGCGGCGGCAGGTCTGCGCGTTGTGGGTATCAGCGGTTGCAGAGATGAGCGTCAAAAGCGCGCGATAGCCCGTGCCGGGCTGCCGTTGCTGAGCGAAGGCAGAGGCCAGAAAATGGCGGCGCCGGAGCCTGCACCTGCGCCCGTGGTGGCGGATAACGCCCCCGCCAAAACGCGTATCATCAGCACCCCTGTCCGTTCCGGCCAACAGATTTACGCCCGCAACTGCGATCTTATCGTGACCAGCAGCGTCAGCGCCGGCGCCGAGCTGATTGCCGACGGCAACATTCATGTCTACGGCATGATGCGCGGTCGCGCGCTGGCAGGCGCGTCAGGCGACACGCAATGTCAGATTTTTTGCACCCACCTGGCGGCTGAGCTAGTCTCTATCGCAGGGCAGTACTGGTTGAGCGACCAAATCCCGTCCGATTACGTCGGGCAGGCCGTACGACTCAGCCTGTTGGATAACGCTTTAACCATACAACCTTTAAATTAAGCCCTTTTGACAAGGAATCCATTTCATGGCACGCATTATTGTTGTTACATCGGGTAAAGGGGGCGTTGGCAAGACCACTTCGAGCGCGGCCATCGCTACCGGCCTGGCCCAGAAAGGCAAGAAAACCGTCGTGATCGATTTCGATATCGGCCTGCGTAATCTTGACCTGATCATGGGCTGCGAACGTCGGGTAGTTTATGATTTCGTGAACGTGATTCAGGGCGACGCCACGCTGAATCAGGCGTTGATCAAAGACAAACGCACTGAAAACCTCTATATCCTGCCGGCTTCGCAGACACGCGACAAAGACGCGTTAACCCGTGAAGGCGTTGAAAAAGTCCTCAACGATCTCGGCGAGATGGATTTTGACTTCGTGGTCTGCGACTCACCGGCCGGTATCGAAACCGGTGCGCTGATGGCGCTGTATTTCGCCGACGAAGCTATCATCACCACCAACCCGGAAGTCTCTTCGGTACGCGACTCCGACCGTATCCTGGGCATCCTTTCCTCCAAATCGCGCCGCGCCGAGAAAGGCGAATCGCCTATCAAGGAACACCTGCTGCTGACCCGTTACAACCCGGGCCGCGTCAGCCGTGGCGACATGCTGAGCATGGAAGACGTGCTGGAAATCCTACGCATTCCATTGGTGGGTGTGATCCCGGAAGACCAGTCCGTACTGCGTGCTTCCAACCAGGGTGAGCCTGTCATTCTGGATGCCGAGTCAGACGCCGGTAAGGCGTATGACGATACCGTTTGCCGCTTGTTGGGAGAAGAACGCCCATTCCGCTTCATTGAAGAAGAGAAGAAGGGTTTCCTGAAACGCCTTTTTGGGGGATAAACCATGGCCTTATTAGACTTCTTTCTGTCCCGCAAAAAACAGACAGCCAATATAGCCAAGGAACGGCTGCAGATTATCGTCGCAGAGCGTCGTCGCGGGGACAGTGAGCCCCCGTATCTGCCTGATTTGAAACGCGATATTCTGGCGGTTATTTGCAAATACATTCAGATCGATCCTGAAATGCTGCATGTGCAGTTCGAGCAGAAAGGGGACGATATTTCGGTACTTGAACTTAACGTGACATTACCGGAATCGGAAGAAGCAGCTAAATGATTGCGACGCATTAATTACCCCCTGTATATTTTATGCAGGGGGTAACTGTATGTGTATCCAGTTATTAAGCATTATCGGCAGCAAAAAATCGATTTTTCCCTTTGGGACAATTCCCAATTAACTTTGCCGCCACCTCGTTTAAAGTAAATTCTGGCCAGATTTACCTTCAACGCATTATTTCCTGCCTATATTCACCCGAGCAGAGTTTCCCTACCCTGCCCTGGTGATAACCAGCGATTAATAATCTTTCAGGATGTCCTGCAACGGCGCCATTAATAAATCGCCGCGCCAGCCGCTGATTAATTCAGGGCGACTCTCGCCGTCCTTCAGTTTCCAATGCCAGTTCAACAATTGGTTAATTTGGCGACGGGATGCCAGCAGCTCGCTGCTCAACCCGCTTTGCTCGCTGACGCTGGCGATAGCGGCCTTGATGTCCTTAAACACCTTCTTGTAGCCCGGCTGATCGATAAGGTTAGCCAACGGCGCCGGCAACTCGGACTCCTCCAGCGCTTCGGCTTCGGCCACCAGCGCCAACAGCGTTTTGCCGTGATAACGGATCTCCGGCCCGCTCAGGCCCAGCGAATCCAGTTCTCCCAGCGAAGACGGCATAAAGCGCGCCACCTGCCACAGGTTCTCCTCGCGAACCACGAAGTTCACCGCCAGATCGCGCTCGCGCGCCTGGCGCAACCGCCATTCCGCCAACTTCTGCAGGCACCCCAGCTGACGCGGGCGCAAC
This sequence comes from Serratia ureilytica, assembly GCF_017309605.1. NCBI lineage: Bacteria > Pseudomonadati > Pseudomonadota > Gammaproteobacteria > Enterobacterales > Yersiniaceae > Serratia > Serratia ureilytica. The sequence goes on along the minus strand of NZ_CP071320.1, from coordinate 2,173,003 downwards.
TGCCAGGCATTGCTGATTTCGCGATAGGCCACTTCCGGCGCCAGCGCCTCGCTACGGCGTTGGCACAGCAGCAAGCACTCGTTATTGGCCGCAGCGGTCCAGCCGGCCTCTTCAGTCTCCTGCACCAGCTGTTTGGCCATCGGCAGCAGGTAGAACACGTCGGCGGCCGCATACACGCACTGTCTTTCAGTCAGCGGGCGCGCCAGCCAATCGGTGCGCGACTCGCTCTTGTCCAGTTCAACCTTCATGTACTCCGCCACCAGCGTCGCAAAGCCGCAGGAGAGCGGCCGACCGGTAAAGGCCGCCAGGATCTGAGTGTCGATCATCGGCGTCGGCAGCGTTTTAAAGGCGTTGAGAAACACTTCAAGATCTTCACTGCCGGCATGCAGAAACTTCACCACGGCGGTGTCGGCCAGCAGCTCGACAAACGGTTGCCAGTGCTTGATCGGCAGAGGATCGATAAGGGAGAGTTGTTCACCGTCGTAAAGCTGGATCAGGCCCAGCTGCGGATAGTAGGTACGCGTTCTGACAAACTCGGTGTCCAGCGCAACCTGGGCATGCTTTCTCGCCTGCTCGCAGACCTGCTGCAATCCGGCATCGGTAGTGATCAACTGATAATTCAAAACATCATTCTCTTGTAGGATTCAAACACAACAACGCCGGCATTCACCGGCGTTGTTGATAGGCTGACGCGAAAGCAAAACCTAGGCGGCATCGGCCGGCTTAGGCGCTTTTTGCTCATCGCGCAATTCTCGCCGCAAAATCTTGCCGACGTTCGACTTCGGCAGTTCATCGCGGAACTCAACAATTTTAGGCACTTTATACCCGGTCAGGTGGCGTCGGCAATGGGTCAACAGCTCTTCCTTGGTCAGCGAGGCGTCTTTCTTCACCACGCAGATCTTCACCGTTTCGCCGGAGGCCTCGCTGGGCACGCCGATTGCCGCACATTCCAGCACTTTCGGGTGCTGGCTGACCACATCTTCAATCTCGTTCGGATACACGTTGAAACCCGATACCAGGATCATGTCTTTCTTGCGGTCGACGATGCGCACAAATCCCTGATCGTCCACGGTCACCACATCACCGGTCGCCAGCCAGCCGTCTTTCAGCACTTCGTCGGTGGCATCCGGGCGCTGCCAATAGCCTAACATAACTTGCGGCCCTTTGACCCACAGTTCGCCCGGCTCGCCCGGCGGCACGTCATGGCCGTTGTCGTCCACCAACCGAATGTCCGTCGACGGCACCGGCAGACCGATGCTGCCGCTGTAGTGTTTAAGATCGTAAGGGTTGCCGGCCACCAGCGGCGCGCACTCCGTCAGGCCGTAACCTTCCAGCAGGTGTTTGCCGGTGGTTTTCTCCCACTTCTCGGCCACCGATTTTTGCACCGACATGCCGCCGCCGACCGAGAAACGCAGCGTAGAGAAATCGAGCTTGTGGAAGTCTTCGTTGTTCAGCAACGCATTGAACAGCGTATTCACTCCGCTCATGGCGGTGAACGGGTATTTGCCCAATTCTTTCACCAGGCCCGGAATGTCACGCGGGTTGGTGATCAGCAAATTGCGCCCGCCCAGATCGATAAACAGCAGGCAGTTCACCGTCAGCGCGAAAATGTGATACAGCGGCAGCGCCGTCACCACCAGCTCCTGCCCTTCACGGAACAGCGGCGAATAGGCGGCCTTAGCCTGCTCAAGGTTGGCCTGCATGTTGCGGTGCGTCAGCATCGCCCCCTTCGCCACCCCGGTGGTGCCGCCGGTGTATTGCAGGAAAGCCAGATCGGCATTAATGATGTCCGGTTTTACATATTGTAAACGGCGGCCGCGCTGCAGCGCGCTGCGGAAGGAAATGGCGTCCGGCAGGTTGTATTTCGGCACCAGACGCTTAACGTATTTGACCACGAAGTTGACCAACGTGCCCTTGGCGGCCGACAGCTGATCGCCCATGCGCGTCAGGATCACGTGTTTGACCTGGGTGTTGAACACCACTTTTTCCAGCGTATGGGCAAAGTTGGAGACGATGACGATGGCGCTGGCGCCGCTGTCGTTCAACTGGTGCTCCAGCTCGCGCGGGGTATACAGCGGGTTGACGTTGACCACCACCATGCCGGCACGCAGAATGCCGAACAGGGCAATGGGGTATTGCAACAGGTTAGGCATCATCAGCGCGACGCGGTCGCCCTTCTTCAGGCCCAGCTCATTTTGCAGGTAAGCCGCGAAAGCCCGGCTGCGTTCTTCCAGTTTGCGGAAGGTCATCACCTCGCCCATATTGATAAAGGCGGGCTGATCGGCATAGCGCTGCACGGCATGCTCAAACATTTCGATCAACGACGAATAGCGATCGGCATCAATCTCTGCGGGCACATCTGCCGGATACCGTTTTAACCAGACCTTATCCAAGGTATTACTCCTGAAATCATTACTAATTATCATCGCAGCCCTCAAACTCGCAGCCTAACCATAACAATATTTTAACTCAGCAGACCAGTTCGGGTTTTAAACATTACTCAGGTTGCGATGTACGTCACTAATTGTCGGATATTCCTTATCCCAAAAAACAAAAGGGCGGCCTGAGCCGCCCTGTCAAATTTGTTCACATCAAGCGTATGTTACTCGGTTACGATGGTTTGCACCTGTGCCGGGCCGGGGTTGTACCAGCCATAGCCGGCGCCCCAGCCGGGTCCCCACGGGCCACCGCGCCAGCCCCAAGGGCCCATCGGCGCAGGCGGCATCACCACCTGCTGTACCAGATGCCAGCGCTTGAAACCGGTCACGTTCATCGTTACGAAGCGATATGGCGTCATGCCGATCCGCCCCTCTTTCAGGCCGGTGATAGGGCCGACGACGGTCACCAGTTGGCCTTTGAAATCGACCGGTTCGAGGAAGCCGTTCACCGTGGCCAGCAAGCGGCCGTTCGACGGTTCACCCAGTATCGGCCGCGCACCGCTGTCGAGCGGCACCGCCGCGATCTCCAGCAGCGTGCGCCCTTGTTCGTTGGCGACGTTCACCACGGTGCCGCCAAAGCGGGCTTCCGCGCCGGTAAACAGGTTCGGTGCATTTTGTACCGAGGAAAGCTGAGTCACCGGCGAAGGACTGGAGCCTTTGATCGCATCCGGTACGGTGACGCACCCGGTCAGAACCAGCGCGCCGCAGGCGACGGCCAGCAGCGACAGCTTTTTACTTGCAGTGCGGATTAACATGGTCGCAATCTCCTGAAATGCCTGTAACTTTGACCGCGTTTCAGCGCTCAAGTTGCAGGCCTTCATCGCCCGGCATCAACATCAGCACAATAACGCCGCGATTACTCGCGGCCCGGCAGTTTTTTCCAGGTCACTTCATTGCGCAGGTAGGTCGGCTCGGCGTTTTCCACCGCCACCGCCAGCCCCTGTTGCCAGGCGTGCAGCGCCAGCGGCAGCATGTCTTCCGCCTGCGGCAACAGCATCTGGCCGTCGCGCACGCTCAGCGTGGAACCGTTGACCAGATCGGGGTAGGTTTGCCAGCCGGTGCCGACGTGGGCCCATTCGCCCTGCAGGCGCTGTGCGCGCTCGAACGCCTGCGCCGGCGACAGCACCGCCTCGCCTTCGCTTTCCAACCAGCGGCCGTCGGCCTGACGTTCGAACTGCCCCCAGTAGACCTCGCCCATGCGCGCATCGATCGCCGCCAGCACACGCTCCGCGCCGCTGACGCGCCAGGCGCCCTGCGCCATGGTTTGCAGCGTAGAAACGCCGATCATCGGCAGATCGGCGCCCAGCGCCAGGCCCTGAGCGATGCCGATGCCGATGCGCACCCCGGTAAAACTGCCGGGGCCGCGGCCGAAGGCCAGCGCATCGAGCTGGTTGAGCGCCAGGCCGGATTCCGCCAGCACCTGCTGCACCATAGGTAAAATACGTTGCGTATGCTCGCGTGGGCACAGCTCAAACAGGGCGTGGATTTCGCCTTGATTCCAGACGGCGACGGAACAGGCTTCCGTCGCGGTATCGATCGCTAAAATTCGCGTGGACATGCCAACCTCTGGCGGGAATAAAACTGGGTTTTTCATACAGGGCGCGCATTGTAGCACAGCCCCGTAAGCCCTTCATCTTTCACGTGGCCGACGTATCAGCGGCCTGCAAGAAGGCGATCGCCTGCTTCAGATCGCGGGTACGCGGCGTAGGCGGCAGGCTATTGAGGAACACCTCGCCATAAGGGCGCATCACCAGACGGTTATCGCAGATCACCAGCACGCCGCGATCGTCGGTATCGCGGATCAAACGGCCCACCCCCTGTTTCAGGGTGATGACCGCATCCGGCAACTGCACGTCATTGAACGGATCGCCGCCGCGCAGGCGACAATCTTCAATGCGCGCCTTCAGCAGCGGATCGTCCGGTGAGGTAAACGGCAGCTTATCGATGATCACGCACGACAGCGCATCGCCACGCACGTCCACCCCTTCCCAGAAGCTGCTGGTCGCCACCAACAACGCGTTACCGGCGGCGACGAACTGTGCCAACAGCTGCCCTTTGCTGGTTTCCCCTTGCAATAAGACCGGCAGCGTCATCGTGGCGCGGAACTCTTCCGCCAGCTCGCGCATCATCTGGTGCGATGTGCACAAGAAGAAGCAGCGGCCGTTGTTGGCTTCGATTAATGGGCGCAGCATGCGCGCCAGCTGGCGCGCCCCGCCGGGCTGATTCGGCGAAGGCAAAAAGCGCGGCACGCACAGCAACGCCTGTTTGGCATAGTCGAACGGGCTCGGCAACAGCAGCGTTTTGGCCTTGGTCAGCCCCAGCCGTTCGGTGAAGTGACCCAACTGATCGTTGACCGACAGCGTCGCCGAGGTAAAGATCCAGCTGCCCGGCTTCTCGTCCAGCATTTCGCGGAAACGATCGGCCACCGTCAGCGGCGTCAGCGCCAACACGAAGTGGCGCGAATTGCACTCATACCAATAGCTGTAGCCCGGTTCCGTCACCGCCTTGAGGCGTTTGAGACGCGCGCGGTACAGCGTGGCGCGCTCAAAGGCGGCGTCCAGCAGCGCCGAACGCCCCAGCGACAGTTTCATGACGTCATAACACAGCTCCAGCGCGTCATCGAGCAGCAACAAAGCACGCTGCACGTTCGGTTCGCCGAGCACATCCCGCAGGTTGCCGCGAAAACCCGGCTCCCCCAGATTCAGACGGAAATCTTGCGTGCTCAGGCTGAGACGGTCGGCGCTTTTTTGCAGTTGGGCGGCATCGCGCACCTCGGTGCGGTAGGCGATGGTGATGTCCTTCGCCAGATCCAGCAGTTGGCGGCTGGTGAGCTGCTGGCCGAAATACTGGCTGGCGATGTCGGGAATTTGGTGCGCCTCATCGAAAATCATCACCTCGGCTTCCGGGATCAGCTCGGCGAAGCCGCCCTCTTTCACCACCATATCCGCCAGGAACAGGTGATGGTTCACCACCACCACATCCGCATCCATCGCGCGGCGGCGCGCTTTGACCACGAAGCAATCCTGATACAGCGGGCAGTCGCTGCCGAGACAGTTGTCATTGGTGCTGGTCACCAATGGCCAGACGAAGCTGTCTTCCGCCACTTCGCTGCAGGTGCTGATATCACCCTCTTTGGTCTGCGACGACCACTTGCGCAGTTGCACCAGATCGATCAACGTCTGCCCCGCCAGCTCCCCGCCGGCCATCGACTGTTGCTCAAGACGCTCCAGACACAGGTAGTTGGAGCGCCCCTTCAGCAGCGCCAGCTTGCCTTTGTACTTCAGCGCCTTGGCGACGGTGGGCAGATCGCGCGCATACAGCTGATCCTGCAGCGCTTTCGAACCGGTGGAGATGATCACTTTGCGATCGGCACGCAGCGCCGGCGCCAGATAAGCGAAGGTTTTGCCGGTGCCGGTGCCGGCTTCCACCACCAGTTCCTGCTTGAAATTGATCGCTTCGGTAACGGCTTGCGCCATCTGCCGCTGCGGCTCACGCGGTTTGAATCCCTTGATAGCCTGCGCCAATGCGCCGTCTGTTGCAAAATCGTCTGTCACGCTGTCTCTCTGCCGGTGTCATTCAGCGGTGATTATGCCAAGCCTGCCGCCCGGCTACCACCCACTTTATCGCCGCGCTTTTTCATCACCGGCTGTGCTACCCTTAGCGGGACTATGATATGGAGATAAGCAAATGAATATCGAAAGAATTGATCCCGATCAGCGCTGGTCCGAAGCCGTGGTGCACAACGAGACCGTTTACTACACCAGCGTGCCGGAGAATCTGGACGATGACGCGACCGCGCAGACCGCCAACGCCCTTGCCGCCATCGACGTGCTGCTGGAACGTGTAGGGTCGGACAAAAGCCGTATTCTGGATGCCACCATCTTCCTGGCCAATACCGCCGACTTCGCCGCGATGAACGCCGCCTGGGACGCCTGGGTTGTCGCCGGCAGCGCGCCGGTGCGCTGCACCGTGCAGGCTCAGCTGATGAATCCGAAGTACAAGGTGGAAATCAAAATCATCGCCGCGCTGTAAGCCTCGCGCAGACGAAAAAAAACCGCAGACGGCAACGCCTGCGGTTTTTTATTGCCCGCTATCAGGACAGTTTGAGGATCACCATCCCCGTCAACAGCAGCGCCAGGCCAATCCAGCCTTTGGCGTTCAACCGCTGGCCGAACATGATCCAGCCTGCGGCGATGGTGGCGGCGATACCGAAACCGCCCCACAACGCGTAAGCGATTGACAGATCGATGCCCTTTACCGCCTGCGCCAGGGCGCTGAACGCACCGAGTACCGACAGCAGCGACAGCAATCCCAGCCAAATTTTACGGAAACCGTCCGACATCTTCAGGAAGATGTTGGCGATGATTTCCAGCACGATGGCCAATCCCAGGAACCCAATGTGGTACAACTCAAACTGTTGCATGGTTGTCACCTCGCGGGCTGACCTGTTTTCGCTCTTTGCGGGTACCGGATTTCACCAGCATGATACCGGCGATCAGCGTAGCCAGACCCAGTACCTTCAGCGCCGAAATGGGCTCGTCGAACCACAGCACGCTGAACAGGGTAATGAACAGAATGCCGATACCTTCCCACAGCGCATAAGCTACGCCCAACGCCACGCGTTTTACCGCTACTGACAGCAACACATAAGACGCGGTGATCATCACGTACATCACGATATGCCCGATCATGCCGCCATTGACGCTGGCGTATTTCATCGACAAGGTGCCGATGATTTCGGTCATGATGGCCAAACCTAAAAAGATCCAATAAATCATAATTTTTCTCCCAAACGGCGAATAACGCACGCCAAGGCATATTTATCCCGATTTATCTCGTCGAACGGCCGCAGTACGGCGCGCAAGACGCAGAGATCCCTGGGGATAAACTGACCCAAACGCAAAAAGAATGTTTGCCCGGCTGAACGGTAGAGCGAAGGCGTAAGCCCGCTACCAGCACCGGTTAAGGGAGAAAGACGCTATAGCTCGCTGCACCAGTGATGCTCACTGGCAAGGATCGCAGACAGGAAGAGTTGGCACGTAGAGGTTCTGAGGGTAGTTCCGTTAATAGTCATCATAATAGTTCTCTATTATCAGCCGCACACCGTGCGATTTGCCCAATATCCTCATAAAAGTAAAATTTTCAACTGAGATATTTTTACCACAGCCAAAATAAGAAAGCAAACTGCCGTTTTCATAAAAAAGCAGAAAAAAACGGGTTAAAAATAAGAAAGTTAATCGCGATAAAAATTAAAAAAGGCCCAACGGAGCGTTGAGCCTTGCGAGATCCGCGGGTGAGCAAATAAGCGCCAACCCCAGGCCTGGCGCGGGTTACAACGCGGCGCCGCTGACGGCGCTGCGCGCCAGTTCAGTGATGCGCGCGTAGTCGCCGCTTTCGAGCGCATCGGCCGGCGCCAGCCAGGAGCCGCCGATGCACAGCACGCTTTTTAGCGCCAGATAATCGCGGTAATTGTTCGGCGTAATGCCGCCGGTCGGGCAAAAGCGCACCTGCGGGAACGGGCCGCCGATCGCCTGCAGCGCCTTCACGCCGCCGTTGGCTTCCGCCGGGAAGAATTTGAATTCGCGCAGGCCGTAATCCATGCCCAGCATCAGTTCAGATACGGTGCTGATGCCCGGGATCAACGGGATTGACCCCGCCGTCGCCGCCTGCAGCAAAGCGTCGGTCAGCCCCGGGCTGATGGCGAACTGCGCCCCGACCTCGGTCACCTCCCGCAGCTGCTGTGGATTGATCACCGTACCGGCGCCGATGATCGCCTCCGGCACCTCTTGGGCGATAGCGCGAATAGCCTCCAGCGCACAGGCGGTGCGCAGCGTCACCTCCAGTACCCGCACGCCGCCGGCAACCAACGCTTTCGCCAGCGGCACCGCCTGTTCCAGCGTGTTGATCACGATAACAGGCACCACCGGCCCCGCCGTCAGGATCTGTTCAGCGCTGGTTTTCCAGTTTGTCATCATTCTTTCTCCATTACTCGCGGTTAACAATGGCACGCCCCTGCCACAGGGCTCCGCGCAAACGCGCGAACGTCCGGCCGTACCGTAAGTGATGTGGCCCACGCGCAGATCGCAGGCAAAAAAAAGCCGGCAGACGGGCTGCCGGCATTGCGCATTACTCGAACTCGTTCCAGGAACGGCCGTCGCGGGTGATCATCGCCACCGAGGCCACCGGCCCCCAGGTGCCCGCCTGATAAGGCTTAGGCGCTTCGTTGTCGGCTTTCCACGCGTCCATGATGGAGTCGACCCACTTCCAGGCCTCTTCCACTTCGTCACGGCGCACGAACAGCGCCTGAATGCCCCGCATGGTCTCCAGCAGCAGGCGCTCGTAGGCGTCCGCCACGTGCTCCTGGTTGAAGGTTTCCGAGAAACTCAGATCCAGCTTGGTAGTCTGCAGGCGGTGCTTGTGATCCAGCCCCGGCACCTTGTTCAATACCTGAATTTCGATGCCTTCGTCCGGTTGCAAACGAATGGTCAGCTTGTTTTGCGGCAGCTGCTGATAAGAGTCGCTGAACAGGTTAAGCGGCGGATTCTTGAAGTACACCACCACTTCCGAGCATTTGGTCGGCAGACGTTTACCGGTACGCAGATAGAACGGCACCCCGGCCCATTGCCAGTTGTCGATGTCCACGCGGATGGAAACGAAGGTCTCGGTGCTGCTGCTCTTGTTCGCCCCTTCTTCTTCCAGATACCCCGGCACTTTCTTGCCCTGAACGAAACCGGCGGTGTACTGACCGCGCACGGTGGTTTCCCGTACATTGGTCTGATCGATGCGGCGCAGCGAACGCAGCACCTTCACCTTCTCGTCGCGGATGCGGTCGGTGGTCAGATCCGCCGGCGGCGACATGGCGATCATGGTCAGGATCTGCAGCAGGTGGTTCTGGATCATGTCGCGCATCTGGCCGGCCTGATCGAAGTAGCCCCAGCGCCCTTCGATGCCCACCTCTTCCGCCACGGTGATCTGCACCGAATCGATGGTGCGGTTGTCCCAGTTGGACGCGAACAGCGAGTTGGCGAAACGCAGCGCCAACAGGTTCAACACCGTCTCTTTGCCGAGGTAGTGGTCGATGCGGTAGACCTGGGACTCGTTGAAGAACTCCGCCACCTGATCGTTGATCACGCGGGAGGACGCCAGATCGGTGCCCAACGGTTTCTCCATCACCACGCGCGCCGGCTCATGGTTCAGCTTGGCTTCGCCCAACCCTTTGCAGATGGCGCCGAAGGTGCTTGGCGGCATGGCGAAGTAGTTGATGGTGGTGCGATGCTTCTGATCCAGCATTTTACCGAGTTTGGTAAAGTTCTTGCTGTCGTTGACGTCCAGATTGCAGAAGTCCAGGCGCGCGCTCAGCGTGGCCCAGAGTTCGTCATCCAGCTTTTCCTTCATGAAGGTGCCAAGCGCTTCCTTGACCACTTCGGTATAGGCTTTTTTATCCCACTCCGCGCGGCCGACGCCGATGATCCGCGTATCCGGGTGGATGTGTCCGGCTTTCTCTAACTGGTACAGGGAAGGCAGCAGCTTACGGCGCGCCAAATCACCTTTCGCGCCGAAAATAACCAGGTCACACGCCTGGGCTGTAGAGGTTACCGCCATGTTCATCTCCTCGTTGCAGGATATTTGTAATTTTCTTACATTACTAATGTACTCTGTTTGACTACGGCCAGCAAACCCGGCGCAGAAGCAGAAAAAAGACGTTAAGATCTCAGTGGTAGCGCCACTGCGCGCCGGCGCCCTCACAGGCGGGCAAAACTGTAATTTTTCGTCTTTTTTGACGCTCTGTTACCATTATGAAAGTTAGACACAGGTCATATTCTGGTGAAAAAAGCCTGCATACGCCCTGTCGAGACTGCCAACGATTACCAGCACGTAGTATATTTTCACTAAACCGGCATTGATTTCTCCTTTGTTTGCAATCGACATACCCTATCGATTTCAGGTTACAGCCGCTCGTTTGGCGTCTGCTTGCACGGCGAACACGGGCGAAATTCGGCGCTGTTGCTTGAAAGCCACAGGGATAAAACCATGAGTGACTCTCGTTATATGAATACGCTGGACAAAATCCAGAGCCATCTGGAGCTCCTGAGCAAATCTGAAAGGAAAGTCGCCGAGGTGATCCTGGCCTCCCCGCAGACCGCCATTCACTCCAGCATCGCCACGCTGGCGCGCATGGCCGACGTCAGCGAACCCACCGTCAACCGTTTTTGCCGTCGCCTTGATACCAAAGGCTTTCCCGACTTCAAACTGCATCTCGCCCAAAGCCTGGCTAACGGCACGCCCTACGTGAACCGTAACGTCGAGGAAGATGACAGCGTCGATTCCTACACCAGCAAGATCTTCGAATCGGTGATGGCCAGCCTGGATACAGTAAAGGCAAATTTGGATATTGCCGCAATCAATCGTGCGGTTGACCTGCTCACCCAGGCAAAAAAGATCTCTTTCTTCGGTCTGGGCGCCTCCGCCGCCGTGGCCCACGACGCGATGAACAAATTTTTCCGCTTCAATATTCCGGTGGTCTACTTCGATGACATCGTCATGCAGCGCATGAGCTGCATGAACTCCGGCGAGGGCGACGTGGTGGTGTTGATCTCTCACACCGGCCGCACCAAGAACCTGGTGGAAATGGCCCACCTGGCGCGAGAAAACGACGCCACGGTACTGGCTATCACCTCGCGCGATACCCCGCTCGCCCAGGCGGCGACCCTCGCGTTGCTGCTCGACGTGCCTGAAGACACCGACGTTTACATGCCGATGGTGTCGCGGATCGCGCAATTAACGCTCATTGACGTGCTCGCCACCGGATTTACCTTGCGCAGAGGGGCTAAATTCAGAGATAACTTGAAGCGGGTCAAAGAAGCGCTCAAAGAATCGCGCTTTGATAAAGGCGTAGTCATTCCCAACAGTTTTGACTCGTAACCCGACGAAGAAAAAAGTCGCCGTTCAACAGACATTTGAATGGCGACATCAGAGGCTGTACCCTGTTAATACGCTCATGCGGGTAACCCGGGTGAAATATCAGTGTTGTAAAATTACATTTCACGCCTGGTTTCGTTATCCGACGTTATCGCAACACCAATATTTGCTTCACCAGTCAACGGAGTAATACATGTCCAGACGGCTCAGAAGAACCAAAATCGTTACCACCCTGGGTCCGGCTACAGACCGCGACAATAATCTGGAAAAGATCATTGCCGCCGGCGCCAACGTAGTTCGGCTTAACTTCTCCCACGGCAGCCCGGAAGATCACCAGGCTCGCGCAGACAAAGTTCGCGAAATCGCTGCCAAACTGGGACGTCACGTCGCTATCCTTGGCGATCTGCAAGGGCCGAAAATCCGCGTTTCCACCTTCAAGGAAGGCAAAATCTTCCTCAACGTGGGCGATAAATTCCTGCTGGACGCCAACCTGTCAAAAGGCGAAGGCGATAAAGAAAAAGTCGGTATCGACTATAAAGGCCTGCCTGCCGACGTCGTGCCGGGCGACGTCTTGCTGCTCGACGACGGCCGCGTTCAGCTGAAAGTGCTCGAAGTTCAGGGCATGAAAGTATTTACCGAAGTCACCGTTGGCGGCCCGTTGTCCAATAACAAGGGCATCAACAAACTCGGCGGCGGCCTGTCGGCCGAAGCGCTGACCGAAAAAGACAAGGCGGACATCGTCACCGCCGCCAAGATCGGCGTCGACTACCTGGCGGTCTCCTTCCCGCGCACCGGTGAAGATCTGAACTATGCTCGCCGCCTGGCGCGCGACGCAGGCTGCAACGCCAAGATCGTGTCCAAGGTCGAGCGCGCCGAAGCGGTCTGCAGCGACGAAGCGATGGACGACATCATTCTGGCCTCCGACGTGGTGATGGTCGCCCGTGGCGATCTGGGCGTCGAAATCGGCGATCCGGAGCTGGTCGGGATCCAGAAGAAACTGATCCGCCGCGCCCGTACTCTGAACCGCGCGGTGATCACCGCGACTCAGATGATGGAGTCGATGATCACCAACCCGATGCCGACCCGCGCCGAAGTCATGGACGTGGCCAACGCCGTGCTGGACGGCACCGACGCCGTCATGCTGTCGGCGGAAACCGCTGCCGGCCAATACCCGGCGGAAACCGTGGCGGCGATGGCGCGCGTTTGTCTGGGCGCCGAGAAGATCCCGAGCATCAACGTTTCCAAACACCGTCTGGACGTGCAGTTCGACAATATCGAAGAGGCGATCGCCATGTCTTCGATGTATGCGGCCAACCACCTGAAAGGCGTCACCGCGCTGATCGCCATGACCGAGTCCGGCCGCACCGCGCTGATGATGTCACGCATCAGCTCCGGCCTGCCGATCTTCGCCATGTCGCGGCATGAGCACACGCTTAACCTGACCGCGCTGTATCGCGGCGTGACGCCGGTGTATTTCGACAGCCACAAAGACGGCGTCATCGCCGCCAACGAAGCCGTCAATCGCCTGCGCGACAAAGGCTTCCTGGTCTCCGGCGATCTGGTGATCGTCACCCAGGGCGACGTGATGGAAACCGTCGGCACCACCAATACCAGCCGTATCCTGCGCGTCGAGTAATTCACGCCGCAGACGAAATGCCGGCCGGCTCACCTAGGCCGGCATTTTTTTTGCTCTGACACTGCCATTACGACGGAGAACGCCATGCTCCACCAGCACAATCCCGCCTCGACCTATGATGAGCTCGAGCTCGATGGACGCGGCCTGACGCAGCTCGACGAATCGCTGTTTGCCGGCCACGCGCTGCGCAAGGTCAGCCTGTACAACAATCAGCTGACGGCCTTCCCTACTCCCCTATTCCGGCACCAGAATCTGCGGGTGCTGAACATCTCTTGCAATCAGCTCGACCGTCTGCCGCCGGAGATTGGTCAGTTGCAACAGCTCGAGATGTTCGATTTTGGTCACAACCGCGCGAGCGAACTGCCTGAAACATTGGGGCAGCTGCACCGGCTGAAATACCTCTACCTGAGCGATAACGGCTTTAGCGACCTGCCGCGTGCGCTGGCGCAACTGCAGCAGCTCATCTATCTCAACGCGACCGATAACCAGCTGACCGCCTTGCCGCAGGCAATACCGAGGCTGGCGGCGTTGCAGGAGCTGCGTTTATACAACAATCGCATCCGCAGCCTGCCCGGCGAAATCGGGCAACTACGCGCGCTGCGCGAGTTGCATATCATGAGAAATGCCCTGACCACGCTGCCGGCGGAAATGACTCTGCTCGGCGAGCTTGAAATACTCGATGCGGCCAACAATGCCATCACCGAACTGCCGGCAGCCTTCTGCCGCCTGCCGCGATTGAGCGAGCTGAACCTGCGTTTTAATCAGCTGACGCGCCTGCCGGAAAATATCGGTGAGCTCACGGCGCTGAGAAGTCTGGATCTGCGCGCCAACCGCCTGAGCGATCTGCCGGAAAGCCTCGGTGAACTGAGCCGGCTGCGCAAGCTGGATCTGCGCTGGAATGATTTCACCCACACGCCCAACGTCATTGAGATCCTGCGGGCGCGCGGCTGTATGGTGCACATCTGAAGTGACGCCGGCCAGGGTGTGGCCCGACCGGCGTTAGCGGTAGATAGGATTAACGATACAGATCGTCGCGCGAGTAGGGTTCAATCTCCCCTTCCTTGCGCGTCTTCAACAGTTTGAGGATCCAGGTGTACTGCTCCGGGTTCGGGCCCACCAGATTCTCCACCTCTTCGTTCATGCGGCGGGCAATGCGCGGATCGTCCGCTTCAGCCAGATCGTCCATCGGCTCGCGAATATAAATATCCAGCATGCTGGTTTTGCCGTCGTACACCGGGAACAACGGCACGATCGCCGCACGACACACTTTCATCAACCGCCCAACCGCCGGCAACGTCGCCTTATAGGTGGCGAAGAAGTCGACAAACTCACTGTGCTCAGCACCGTGATCCTGATCGGGCAGATAGTAACCCCAATATCCCTGGCGAACCGAACTGATAAACGGTTTGATGCCGTCATTGCGCGCGTGCATGCGGCCGCCGAATTTACGACGCACGGCATTCCACAGGTAGTCGATCAGCTGATTGCGCTGATTGTGGAACATCGCCGCCATCGGTTGACCGCGCGCGGCCATCAACATCGCCGGCACATCCACCGCCCAGCCATGTGGCACCAGGAAAATCACGTTGCGCCCTTCCGCGCGGATCTTGTCCAACACCTCTTCACCGTGCCAACGCACGCGCTTGAGCACTTTTTCCGGTTTGGTGCAGGCCAGTTCCGCCATCAGCACCATCGACTGCGGCGCACAGGCGAACATCTGGTCGATAATGTGCTCACGCTCGCTTTCCGGCAGTTCCGGCAAGCAATACAGCAGGTTGATGCGGGCACGACGACGCGCCCCTTTCGCCAGCTTGCCGGCCAGTGTGCCGATCGCTCCCAGCATCGGATCGCGCAGGCGCGCAGGCACCAGAGAAACGCCGGCCATCAGGCCGGTTCCCAGCCACACGCCCCAGTAGCGCGGGTATAAAAAGGCTTTTTGAAACTGCGGGATGAACTCTACGTTCGATTTCTTCTCGTTTTGCATGCACATGCTCTTCGCTTAGCAATTCGGCTAATCATAATTGCCATCACCAATTTTGCAATTAACAACCGCGAACCGCCCAGATAAAACAGCATCGGCCCGCAATCAGGCCGATGAAATTAGCGGCGCCGAAGCGCCGGAAAAAGGGGGACGTTAATCCAGTTGCAGCTGAGGAACCACTTCCTTCACCTGCGCCAGATAATCGCTGCGGTCTTTGCCGCCCAGCCCTTCAGAACGCGGCAGCTTGGCCGTCAGCGGGTTCACCGCCTGTTGGCCGGTCCACAGTTCAAAGTGCAGGTGCGGCCCGGTGGAGCGGCCGGTGTTGCCGGAGAGCGCTATGCGATCGCCACGCTTCACCTTCTGGCCCGGTTTCACCAGCAGCTTTTTCAGGTGCATATAGCGCGTGGTGTACTGGCGACCGTGACGGATCGCCACATAGTTGCCCGCCGCGCCGCTGCGCTTGGCGATCACCACCTCGCCGTCGCCGACCGCCAGCACCGGTGTGCCGACCGGCATGGCGAAATCGACGCCCTTGTGCGGCGCCACGCGGCCGGTCACCGGGTTCACGCGACGCGGGTTGAAGTTGGAGGAGATGCGGAACTGTTTCATGGTCGGGAAACGCATGAAGCCGCGCGCAAGGCCAGAGCCCTGGCGATCGTAGAACTTGCCGTCCTCGGCGCGGATCGCATAGTAATCTTTGCCGCCCGTGCGCAGACGCACGCCCAACAGTTGGCTTTGCGATTTCTTGCCGTCGAAATGTTCGCGCGACATCAGCACGGAGAACTGGTCGCCCTTGCGCAGTTTGCGGAAATCGAGCTGCCATTGCAGCGCCTTGATCACCGCATTGATTTCGTTACGGCTCAACCCGGCGTCGCCGGCGCTGCTGACGAAGCTGCCGTTAACGCGGCCGCTGATCACGTTGTTGCGCCATTCGCCCTGCTGCGCCTCTTTCGACTCTTTGAAGCTGTTGCCGACGCGATCGTAGGTGCGGGTTTCGCGACGAGAAACCTCCCAGGTCAACTGCTGCAGATCGCCCGCTTCGTTCACGGTCCACGACAGCTGTTGGCCGATCTTCAGGTTGCGCAGATCGCGGTTTTGCGAAGCCAGCAGCGTGACATCCGACATATCGATGCCGTACTGCGTCAGAATGCTGCCGAGGGTATCGCCGGTGGAAACCACATATTCATGCACGCCATCATCGCCGGCATCCTTCTGGTCCAGCTCATCCTGCGGGATTTCGTCATCGGGGGTGGGTTGGTCGGCATCTATCGGTTCACTGGCTTCGGGGAGCAATGACCGCAACTGGCTGGATTCTAACTCGACGCTCTTGGCGATGGGATTGTGTTCTGGGTGGTAAACAAAAGGCCGCCAAACAGCGACGGCCAATGTGACGACTGTCAGCGACCCCAGCATGACGCGGTGGGGCCGTGGCAGGTTGTTATACGCCAGAGCGATAGTTCGGACTATCTGCTGCACTCGATATTATCCTCATAAGCTTACTTCAGGCAGCTCACGTACTGGCTTGACAACTGTGTCAGGAATTTCCCGTAGCTGTCCTTCCCCAGCGCGATGCCGATGCCCAGCGGGTCCAGCGTTCCGGAACGCACAGTGGTACCCTTGGCGACGGCATTGATTACGGCCGGCCTGAATTGTGGCTCAGCAAAAACGCATACCGCTTTCTGCTCAACCAACTGTGTTCGAATTTGGTGTAGGCGCTGTGCTCCAGGCTGAATTTCGGGATTGACGGTGAAATGGCCCAGCGGACTCAAACCGTAGTGTTTCTCAAAGTAGCCGTAAGCATCATGAAAAACAAAATAACCCTTACCTTGCACAGGCGTAAGCATGTTACCAACATTTTTGTCAGTTTGCGTCAGCAGATTCTCGAACTGGCGCAGGTTTGCGTCTAATTTGTCCTTATTTTGCGGCATAAGTTCCAACAATCTGTCGTGAATCGCGATCGCGGTCACTTTTGCCACCTCCGGCGACAGCCAAACGTGCATATTGTACTCGCCGTGATGATGCCCATGATCGTCATCAGCATGGTTATGCGCCTCGCCTGCATGATCATGATCGTCGTCATCTTCGCCTTTCATCAGCAGCGGCTTCACCGCGGGCAGTTCGCTGATGGCGAGTTTGCGGGTTGCCGAGATAGGCACCAGCGCCTTGGTCAGGAACGCTTCCATATCCGGTCCGACCCACAGCACCAGGTCGGCAGAACGCAAACGCTGAATATCGGAAGGCCGCAGCGCGAAGTCGTGCGGCGAAGCGCCATCCGGCAGCAGCACCTCGGTCGGCGTCACGCCGTCGGCGATAGCCGAAGCGATAAAGCCCAGCGGACGAATCGTCGTCACCACCGCCGCGGAAGCGCTGCTCAGCGGGCCGGCCATCACGAGTGCGCTGGCCAGCAGCGTGCGCTGCAGCCATTTATTTTTCTGTGCCATCATCAGTAATCCCATCGTTTTCATCAACAAGGCGTGATATTATAACATTCGCTTCGTTCTGCAACCTGTAATCTCGAGATGTCTACACTGATAACGCTAAAAAATATCTCCGTCGCCTTCGGCAGCCGCAAGGTGCTGTCGAATATTTCCCTCAGCCTGCAGCCCGGCCGTATTCTCACCCTGCTGGGCCCGAACGGCGCGGGTAAATCCACGCTGGTGCGCGTAGTGCTGGGATTGGTAAAACCGACCGCCGGCACGCTGGAGCGTGAGCCCGATCTGCGCATCGGCTACGTGCCGCAAAAGCTGCACCTCGACGCTACCCTGCCATTGACCGTCAGCCGCTTTATGCGCCTGAAGCCGGGCGTAAAGAAAGCCGACATTCTGCCGGCGCTCAAACGCGTGCACGCCGCCCACCTGCTCGACCAGCCCATGCAAAAGCTCTCCGGCGGCGAAAACCAGCGCGTGCTGCTGGCGCGAGCGCTGCTGAATAAACCGCAGCTGCTGGTGCTGGACGAACCCACGCAAGGGGTGGACGTCAATGGCCAACTGGCGCTGTACGATCTGATCGATCAGCTGCGCAAGGAGCTGGGGTGCGCCGTGCTGATGGTCTCGCACGATCTGCATCTGGTGATGGCGAAAACCGACGAGGTGTTGTGCCTCAATCAGCACATCTGCTGCTCCGGCGCGCCGGAGGTGGTGTCGATGCATCCCGAATTCATCGCCATGTTCGGCAACCGCGGCGCAGAGCAGCTGGCGGTGTATCGCCACCATCACAACCACCGTCACGACCTGCAGGGAAGAATTGTCTTGAAGAAAACCGGGAGCCGCGAAGCATGATCGAATTGTTACTTCCCGGCTGGCTGGCCGGGGTGTTGTTGGCCGGCGCCGCCGGGCCGCTGGGCTCCTTTGTGGTCTGGCGCCGCATGTCCTACTTCGGCGATACCCTGGCGCACGCCTCGCTGCTCGGCGTCGCCTTCGGTCTGCTGCTGGACATCAATCCTTTCTATGCGGTGATCGCCATTACGCTGCTGCTGGCCCTGGCCCTGGTGTGGCTGGAGCGCCGCCCGCAGCTCTCGGTGGATACGCTGCTCGGCATTCTGGCCCACAGCGCGCTGTCGCTGGGGCTGGTGGTGGTGGCGCTGATGTCCAACGTGCGGGTCGATCTGATGGCCTATCTGTTCGGCGATCTGCTGTCGGTCACGCTGAGCGACATCGTGATGATCGCCGGCGGCGTCGCCGTGGTGCTATTGGTGTTGTGGTGGCAATGGCGCGATCTGCTGTCGATGACCATCAGCCCTGAGCTGGCGCACGTCGACGGCGTCAATCTGGCGCGGGCGCGCACCGTGCTGATGCTGGTCACCGCCTTGACCATCGGTCTGGCGATGAAATTCGTCGGCGCGCTGATCATCACCTCGCTGCTGATCATCCCGGCGGCCACCGCTCGCCGCTTCGCGCGCACGCCGGAGCAGATGGCGGGCATCGCGGTGCTGCTCGGGATGGTGGCGGTTACCGGTGGCCTGACCTTCTCGGCGTTTTACGATACGCCTGCCGGCCCTTCGGTGGTGCTCTGCGCCGCCGTGCTGTTCACGCTGAGCCTGTTTAAAAAACAGCAGGCTTGATTAAAACCGGGATATGACAAGGGCCGCATCTGCGGCCCTTTCTTATTGGCGGATTAAAAACTTACGCTTCGCGTTCGAGGCCGAAATGCCGGTAGGCGTGCTGCGTCGCCAGACGGCCGCGCGGCGTGCGCTGGATAAAGCCCTGCTGGATCAGGAACGGTTCGATCACGTCTTCGATGGTCTCGCGCTCCTCGCCGATCGCCGCCGCCAGGTTATCCAACCCGACCGGGCCACCGGTAAACTTGTCGATAATCGCCAACAGCAGTTTGCGATCCATATAGTCGAAGCCTTCGGCATCGACGTTAAGCATATCGAGCGCCTGCGCCGCCACCGCGCCGCTGATCACGCCGTTGGCGCGCACTTCGGCGAAGTCGCGCACCCGGCGCAACAGACGGTTGGCGATACGCGGCGTGCCGCGCGCGCGGCGGGCTACCTCATGGGCGCCCTCGTCGGACAGCTCCAGCCCCAGGCACCCGGCGCTGCGTGAGACGATGTGCTGCAGATCGGCCACCTGATAAAACTCCAGCCGCTGGACAATGCCGAAGCGATCGCGCAGCGGTGAGGTCAGCGAACCGGCGCGGGTGGTTGCACCCACCAAGGTAAACGGCGGCAGATCGAGCTTAATCGAGCGCGCCGCCGGCCCTTCGCCGATCATGATATCCAGCTGATAGTCTTCCATCGCCGGATACAGCACCTCTTCCACCACCGGTGACAGGCGGTGGATTTCGTCGATGAACAACACGTCGTGCGGTTCGAGGTTGGTCAGCATCGCCGCCAGATCGCCCGCCTTCTCCAGCACCGGGCCGGAGGTGGTACGCAAATTCACGCCCATTTCGTTGGCCACGATGTTGGCCAGGGTGGTTTTCCCCAGCCCCGGCGGACCGAAGATCAGCAAGTGGTCGAGCGCGTCGCCGCGCTGCTTAGCCGCCTGGATGAAAATCTCCATCTGCTCGCGTACGTGCGGCTGGCCCACATATTCGGTCAACAGCTTAGGACGAATGGCGCGATCGAGGACTTCTTCCTCGTTGAGCGGTTCGGCGGAGATCAGGCGATCGGCTTCAATCATTATCTACCTCTTAGCGGCCTTACAAAGCAGCGCGCAACGCGTCGCGGATCAGGGTCTCGCAGTCGGCACCCGGTTTGGCAATTTTGCTGACCATGCGGCTGGCTTCCTGCGGCTTATAGCCCAGCGCCACCAATGCCGAGACCGCTTCGGCCTCCGCATCCGCCTCAGGCGCTTTCTCAGCGGCGGACGGCAAGCTGATCTCGCTGCTGTTGAACAGATCGCCGTTGAGCCCTTTGAAGCGGTCTTTCATCTCTACCACCAGGCGTTCGGCGGTTTTCTTGCCCACGCCCGGCAGCTTGACCAGTGCGGTGATCTCTTCACGCTCCACCGCGCTGACGAACTGCTGCGCGGACATGCCGGACAGGATGGCGAGCGCCAGTTTCGGCCCGACGCCGTTGACCTTGATCAGCTCGCGGAACAGCGCGCGCTCTTGCTTATCGTTGAAACCGTACAGCAGCTGCGCGTCTTCGCGCACCACGAAGTGGGTAAACACGATGGCCTCTTGCCCCAGTTCCGGCAGCTCGTAAAAGCAGGTCATCGGCATGTGCACTTCATAGCCCACGCCGTTCGCCTCCAATAACACCAGCGGCGGCTGCTTTTCCAGAATATTTCCTCTGAGACGACCTATCATTTACCCTCCTGCAGAATGACCGGGCATGGCGCCCTGCCATGCCGTTGCTGGTAAAGCTTATAACATAAAAAAGGCTGGATGAATATCCAGCCTGAGCAATCATCGCTTCGCGTCAGCGCAAACGCCCGCGCGCCAGGTTAAGCCGCCCTTCGCTCATCCGCAGCACGTTCTGGCTGAGGTGGCAGTGGGTGATGGCGATGGCCAGGGCGTCGGCGGCGTCCGCCTGCGGGTTGGCCGAGAGTTTGAGCAGCGAGCGCACCATGTGCTGCACCTGCGCCTTTTCGGCTGCGCCGGTGCCGACCACGGTTTGTTTGACCTGCCGCGCCGCATACTCGAACACTTCCAGATTCTGATTCACCGCCGCGACGATCGCGACGCCGCGCGCCTGGCCGAGCTTGAGCGCCGAATCCGGGTTCTTGGCCATAAACACCTGTTCGATGGCGAAGAAGTCTGGCTGAAACTGGGTGATGATCTCGCTGACGCCGGCGTAAATCAGCTTCAGCCGCGTCGGCATGTCGTCCACCACCGTGCGGATGCAGCCGCTGGCGATATAGCTCAACTGGCGCCCTTGCTGGCGGATAAGGCCATAGCCGGTGACGCGTGAGCCGGGATCGATACCGAGTATGATCGCCATATCTACATCCACCTTGCATGCACGGCGCCGCCTGATGGCGGCGCCCGTTTTACCGGATTACAGCGTCGACGCCACTTCGTCGGAGATCTCACCGTTATGGTAAACTTCCTGCACGTCGTCGCAGTCTTCCAGCATATCGATCAGGCGCAGCAGCTTAGGCGCCGTTTCCGCGTCCATGTCGGCCTTGGTCGATGGGATCATCGACACTTCCGCCGCTTCGGCTTCGAAGCCCGCCGCGGTCAGCGCGTCTTTCACCGCGCCCAGGCTTTCCCAGGCGGTGAACACGTCGATGGCGCCATCGTCATAGGTCACGATGTCTTCCGCACCGGCTTCCAGCGCCGCTTCCATCACGCTGTCTTCATCCAGGCCCGGTGCGTAAGTGATTACGCCCTTCTTGGTGAACAGGTAGGCAACGGAACCGTCGGTACCCAGGTTGCCGCCGCATTTGGTGAAGGCGTGACGCACTTCCGCCACGGTGCGGTTACGGTTGTCACTCAGGCATTCGATCATGACGGCGGTGCCGCCAGGGCCGTAGCCTTCGTAGATGATGGTTTCCATGTTGGTATCATCATCGCCGCCCACGCCACGCGCGATCGCCCGGTTCATGGTGTCGCGCGTCATGTTGTTCGACAGCGCCTTGTCCATCGCCGCGCGCAGACGCGGGTTGGAATCCGGATCGCCGCCGCCCAGCTTCGCGGCAGTGACCAGCTCACGAATAATCTTGGTGAAAATTTTACCGCGCTTGGCGTCCTGCGCCGCTTTACGGTGCTTTGTGTTGGCCCACTTACTATGACCTGCCATAAAAAATCTCCGAAAAAAACTACTGGACTGAATTGATCACGAACTCTTCAATCGCCTGCTGATTGCTCCACGACTTGGTCAACTTCACGGCCTCGGCCGCCTCAAGCCATTGGTAAGCGTGATGCTCGGTAATCACCGGATCACGCTCCTCGGGCAACGCCAGACAGAACCAGTGCTCTTTATTGCGCGTGGTTCCCGGCGCATAGCGATGTCGCAAATGGACAAAGAGTTCAAACTCCACGCAGCGTTGGCAATCGAACAACGGCAGGTGCTCTGCTTCGATATCGATGCCGACTTCTTCCATGACTTCACGCCGCGCGGCATGCGGCGGCGACTCATCCTGCTCCAGACTGCCGGTGACCGACTGCCAGAACTCGGTATCGTCGCGCCGCTGTAACATCAGCACCCGACCACTGGATTTCGCGTAAATCACTACCAGGATAGATTCAGGGCGCTTATAACTCATCACTCGCTCTCTTGTTCCGCACCGGCTTTCTTTACCACGCTGATCGCCAGCTCCTGCAGCGACGCCGGGTTGGCGAAGCTCGGGGCGTCGGTCATCAGACAGGCCGCCGCGGTGGTTTTCGGGAAGGCGATCACGTCGCGGATATTGTCGGTGCCGGTCAGCAGCATCACCAGACGGTCCAGGCCGAAGGCCAGGCCGGCGTGCGGCGGCGTGCCGTACTTCAGCGCGTCCAGTAGGAAGCCGAACTTCTCGCGCTGTTCGTGTTCGTCGATGCCCAGAATGCTGAATACCGTCTGCTGCATTTCGCTGCGGTGAATACGCACCGAACCGCCGCCCACTTCGTAACCGTTGATGACCATGTCATAAGCGTTGGCGATAGCGTTGACCGGCGCTGCGGCCAGCTCTTCCGGGCTCATGTCGCGCGGCGAGGTGAACGGGTGGTGCATCGCCGCCAGGCCGCCCTCTTCGTCTTCTTCGAACATCGGGAAGTCGACCACCCACAGCGGCGCCCAGCTGTCGAGTTGGGTCAGCCCCAGATCGCGCCCCAGCTTCAGGCGCAGCGCGCCCATCGCATCGGTGACAATCTTGAAGCTGTCTGCGCCGAAGAACAGGATGTCGCCGGTCTGCGCGTCGGTACGCGCCAGGACAGCTTCCAGCACTTCCGCGCTGAGGAATTTGGCGATCGGGCTCTGCACGCCTTCCATGCCGGCGGCGCGGTCATTGACCTTCAGCCAGGCCAGGCCTTTCGCGCCGTAGATGTTGACGAAAGCGCCGTACTCGTCGATCTGCTTGCGGGTCAGCTGTGCGCCGCCCGGTACGCGGATCGCCGCCACGCGGCCTTTGGCGTCGTTGGCCGGGCCGGAGAACACTTTGAACTCGACGTCCTTGACCAGGTCTGCCACGTCCACCAGCTCCAGCGGGTTACGCAGGTCCGGCTTATCGGAACCAAAGCGACGCATCGCTTCGGCGAAGGTCATGACCGGGAAATCGCCCAGATCCACGCCCTTCACGTCCAGCCACAGTTCACGCGCCAGTTTCTCCATCACTTCACGCACCTGGTCGGCGGTCATGAAGGAGGTTTCGACGTCGATCTGGGTAAATTCAGGCTGACGGTCCGCACGCAGGTCTTCGTCACGGAAGCATTTGACGATCTGATAGTAACGATCGAAGCCGGACATCATCAGCAGCTGTTTAAACAGCTGCGGAGACTGCGGCAACGCGTAGAATTTGCCCTTGTGCACGCGGCTCGGCACCAGGTAATCGCGGGCGCCTTCCGGCGTCGCTTTGGTCAGCATCGGCGTTTCGATGTCGAGGAAGCCGTGGCTGTCCATGAAGCGGCGCACGAAGCTGGTGATTTTGGCGCGGGTCTTCAGACGCTCGGCCATTTCCGGGCGGCGCAGATCCAGGTAGCGGTATTTCAGGCGCGCTTCTTCGCTGTTGACCTGGTTGGAGTCCAGCGGCAGCGGCTCGGAGCGGTTGATGATCTCGAGCGCGTGGGCAAACACTTCCACTTCGCCGGTGGCCATATCTTTATTGATCTGGCTGTCCGGACGCGCACGCACGGTGCCGACGATCTGGATGCAGAACTCATTGCGCAGGTCGTAGGCCTTGTCGAACGCCACTTTCTCGTCCGGATCGAAGAACACCTGCACGATGCCTTCGCGGTCGCGCATATCAATAAAGATCAGGCCGCCGAGATCGCGACGACGATTGACCCAACCACACAGAGTGACTTCCTGGCCCACGTGGGACAGATTCAACTGCCCGCAATATTCAGTACGCATACGCTATCCTTTTACACAGCCGATGCCGCGCCGGGCTAGTGCGCCCCTGTCGCGCGGCTGTTATCTGATAAATTCTACTTGTTACCCGGTTTAAAATCCGTCGCATACCAGCCGGTGCCCTTAAGCTGGAAACCGGAAGATGAAATCAACTTGGTCAACGCGGGCTGCCCACACGCCGGGCAGTCTGCCAGCGGCGCATCGGAAAATTTTTGCAATTTCTCTAACCGATGGTTGCAAGCACCACATGCATATTCATAAATCGGCATAGGTCGTTGGATTAAAGAGTGTTGAAAAAAGGGAGTCATTATAAAGGAAATTCATCCGCCCGATAAGTGCGAACACAGCATTGTTACTGCACTAAATGGCGCGTTTTTGTTCGAATCAACACATCGGTTAACAAATTTCCCATTAACCTGCGACAGTTTTTTCACGTAGCCTGATTCTCCCCCGGTTTTGCGCCGAACGCAGCTCGCCCGACGCGCCGAACAGTTTTTATCCACTTCGCAACGAGATGAAATCCATGCTGAAACTTGACGCCCAAACCACCGCTCTGGTGCTGATCGATTTGCAAAACGGCATTCTGCCCTACGCCGGCGGCCCGCACGGCGCCGACCAGGTGGTGGCGAACGCCGCCCTGCTGGCCGCGCGTTTTCGCATGCTGGGCGCGCCGGTGCTGTTGGTGCGAGTCGGTTGGTCAGACTCCTTCGCCGAGGCGCTGAAACAACCGGTGGATAAACCGGCTCCCGCGCCCGCCGGCGGTTTGCCGGCCACCTGGTGGGAGTTCCCCGCGCCGCTGGCGGTCTGCGACAGCGATATTCTGATCACCAAGCGCCAATGGGGCGCCTTCTACGGCACCGATCTGGACTTGCAGCTGCGCCGTCGCGGCATCAAATCCGTAGTCTTGGGCGGCATATCCACCAATATCGGCGTGGAATCCACCGCCCGCGCCGCCTGGGAACACGGCTATGAGCTGGTGATCGCCGAAGACGTCTGCAGCGCGCAGAACGCGGAAATGCACCGTTTCGCGTTCGAACACATCTTCCCGCGTTTGGCGCGGGTGCGCGACACCGGCGAAATTCTTGCCGCGCTCGACCGGTAACGTTAAGTTGTAGCCTGATAAGCCAAGCACAAGTAAAGGAAGACAAGCCGTGATCTACATCGGACTGCCACAGTGGCAACATGCAGCCTGGAACCGTATCGGGCTGCGCGACTTGGCGGATTACAGCCGCTACTTCAACTGCGTGGAGGGCAACACCACCTTCTATGCGCTGCCGAAGCTGGAAATCGTGCAGCGCTGGCGCGACATGACCGGCGACGATTTTCGCTTTTGCTTCAAATTCCCGTCGGACATCAGCCATAAGGCCGCCCTGCGCAACTGCGCCGCCGAGCTGCAGGCGTTTTACCACTGCCTGAGCCCGGTGCATCAACGCATCGGGCAACTGTGGCTGCAGTTGCCCGCAGCCTTCGGCCCCGATGAGCTGCCGCGCATGTGGCAGTTCTTCGAAAGCCTGCCGCAGGAGTTCACTTACGGCGTCGAAGTGCGTCATCCGGCATTTTTCGCCAAAGGCGAGGAAGAGCGCGCGTTGAATCAGGGGCTGCATCAGCGCGGCATCAATCGGGTGATCCTCGACAGCCGCCCGGTGCATCACGCCGCCCCTAATACCGCCGCCGTGCGCGATGCCCAGCAGAAAAAACCGAAGCTGCCGGTGCACGCGCTGGTCACCGCCGACCAACCGCTGGTGCGCTTTATCGGCGGCGACCAATTGGCCGACAACCTGCGCTGGTTCGAAGCCTGGCAGCAAAAACTGCCGCTGTGGCAGCAACAGCATCAACCGTATCTGTTTATTCATACGCCGGACAACGGCGATTCACCCCAGCAAGCGCAAAAAATTTGGCAGCAGCTGCGCCGGGCGATCCCCGATTTGCCTGCGCCGCCGGACTGGCCAGAGCAAGATGCACTGTTTTGACCTATTAATCTGACCAATAACATCAAATATTTCCCCGCGACAGTGAATACAATGACGGCTATGATGCTGGCTGCCAGTTTTGGTTAGGGAACGGAGTTAAAAATGGTAAGCGCGCTTTATGTGGTGCTCGGCGCATTGTTGTTGATCAAACTCTCTTATGACGTTGTCAGATTAAGGATGCAGTACCGCGTAGCCTACGGCGACGGCGGTTTTTACGAATTGCAGACCGCCATCCGCGTGCATGGCAACGCCGTTGAATACATTCCTATCGCTGCTGTATTGCTGGTGATTATGGAAATGAACGGCGCGGAAATCTGGATGATCCACCTTTGCGGCCTGATGCTGATGGCCGGGCGACTGGTGCATTACTACGGTTTGCGCAACCGCGAGGTTCGCTGGCGTCGTTCGGGCATGGCCGCGACCTACATCTCTTTGTTGTTGATGGTTCTGGCAAATATCTTCTATCTGCCCTGGGATCTGATTTTCAGCCTGCATTGATCCCGTTTTATCATCAGGCGGCCGCGCCGCCTGCTTCCGCTCCGCTTTTTTACGCTTTTCTGTTAGACTACGCAGCTTCGAATTCTGAACTGATTTGCCGCTATGCCAAACCGCGATACTCTTTTCTCAGCCCCCATCGCCAAACTGGGCGACTGGACCTTCGACGAACGCGTCGCCGAAGTGTTTCCCGACATGATCCAACGCTCCGTTCCCGGCTATTCCAACATCATCTCGATGATCGGCATGCTGGCCGAACGTTTTGTGCAACCCGACAGCCGGGTGTATGACCTGGGCTGCTCGCTGGGCGCGGCGACGCTGTCGATGCGGCGGAATATCAGGGTGCCCGGCTGCACTATCGTCGCCGTCGACAATTCGCCGGCGATGGTGGAACGTTGCCGCCGCCATATCGACGCCTTCCGCGCCGACACGCCGGTCGACGTCATCGAAGCCGATATTCGCGACATCGATATCGAAGACGCCTCGATGGTGGTGCTGAACTTTACGCTGCAGTTCCTCGAACCTGCCGATCGCCTGCGCCTGCTGGAAAAAATTTATCGTGGCCTGCGCCCGGGCGGCGCACTGGTGCTGTCGGAAAAGTTCAGCTTTGAAGACGCCGAAGTCGGCGAGCTGCTGTTCAACATGCACCACGATTTCAAGCGCGCCAACGGGTACAGCGAGCTGGAGATCAGCCAAAAACGCAGCATGCTGGAAAACGTGATGCTGACCGACTCGGTGGAAGCGCACAAGGCGCGTCTGCAACAGGCCGGATTCGAGCATGCCGAAGTGTGGTTCCAGTGCTTCAACTTCGGTTCATTGATCGCTCTGAAAGCGGGGGATGCGCAATGATCGAGTTTGGTGACTTCTATCAGCGCATTGCCAAGAGCCCCCTCAGCCACTGGCTGGATACGCTGCCCGCTCAGCTGAGCGCCTGGCAGCGCGAATCGCTGCACGGCAAATTCAAGCAGTGGTTCAACTCGGTAGAGCATTTGCCGACGCTGACTCCCACCCGTCTCGATCTGCTGCACGGCGTGCGCGCCGAGATGGAGCCGGGGCTGTCGCCGGGCCAGCTTGAAGGCATCGAGAAAATGCTGCGCACCCTGATGCCGTGGCGCAAAGGGCCCTTCTCGCTGTATGGCATCGATATCGATACCGAATGGCATTCCGACTGGAAATGGGATCGCGTACTGCCGCACATTTCTCCGCTGGCCGGCCGCACCATTCTCGACGTCGGCTGTGGCAGCGGCTATCACCTGTGGCGCATGATTGGCGCTGGCGCACACTTCGCCGTGGGTATCGATCCGATGCAGCTGTTCCTGTGCCAGTTTGAAGCCGTGCGCAAACTGTTGGGCGGCGATCAGCGCGCCCATCTGCTGCCGCTCGGCATCGAGCAGTTGCCGGATCTGGCGGCGTTCGACACCGTGTTCTCGATGGGGGTGCTGTATCATCGCCGCTCGCCGCTCGATCATCTCTATCAGTTGAAAAATCAGCTGGTGGCTGAAGGTGAGCTGGTGCTGGAAACGCTGGTGGTGGAAGGCGACCGTCACCAGGTGCTGGTGCCGGGCGATCGTTATGCGCAGATGCGCAACGTGTATTTCATCCCTTCCGCCGAAGCGCTGAAATGCTGGCTGGAGAAGTGCGGCTTTGTCGACGTGAAGATCGCCGATATGTGCGTCACCAGCCTCGAAGAGCAGCGACGCACTGACTGGATGACCAGCGAATCGTTGGCCGAATTCCTCGATCCGAACGATCGTAGCAAAACGGTCGAAGGCTATCCGGCGCCGCTGCGCGCCGTGCTGACCGCCAAAAAGCCCTAGCGCACGCTAATCGGGCCGGCCTGCGCCGGCCCGAATTCACCCGTTACCGACATCGACATCGACAATTCGCAGCTCATAAACCATCGTCGCGTTCGGCGGGATCTGCGGCGCATAGCCCGTTTCACCGTACGCCAACGCCGGCGGCACCACCATCGTCAGCGAGCCGTGATTTTTCAGATGGCCGATCGCCTCGCGGAACAGCGGCGGATAGGCGGAGAGCGGCTGAGACATCACCTTCCCGCTGCGATCCATATCCTGAATCACGCTGCCGTCGGTTAAGCTCTCTTTCACAACAATGTCCACCCGCGCGTTTTCCTTAATGGCTTCATCACCCGCATAATCGATGCGATACCAGAAACCGGAAGGCGACTTCTGCGTGCCCTTCTTCTTTTGGAACTCGGCGACGAACGCCTCACCTTTGCTGGCCTGCGTCTTCGCAGCCTGGTTTCTGGCGTCGTTCACCGCTTTTTCCGACTCCGCCAGTGCGCTGGTCAACTGCGCATCGCTCAACTGGTAATGGCCGTTGAAGGTATCGATCACGCCTGCCAGCAGCACGGTTTTGTCGGGCGTGATACCCCAATTTTTACGTTCCGCCAGCATCGTTTGAATATCGCGCCCCAAAGCAACACCGGCGGCATAGCTCTGTTGCTCCGGCTTTTTCTTCAGCGCTTGCCTATCCGGCAGCCATTTGGCCCGCGATCTCAGCCCGTCCAGTTCCTCACGCAAGGCTTGCTGCGCCTGATGCGCGGCCGCCAGCTCCGTCGCCGTTTTATCCGCCTGTTGCGCCGCTTTATCCCGTTGCTGCGCAGCCTGCGCGCTTTCCGCCGTCAGCGCCGCCAGACGCTGTTCCAGCGCCTTAGCCTGCTCGGTTTGCGTCTTGTTTTTTTCCTGCAGCTGCGCCAGCTGCTGCTGAAGTTCACCCGCCGCTTTGGCGGCCTCGGCCTTTTGCTGCTCCAGCGCCATCTTCAGTTTTTTCTCTTGCTGCTCGGCCTGCTGGCGTTGGTCATCACGCTCTTTTTGCAGCGCTGCCAACTGCTGTTGAAGTTCGCCCGCCGCTTTGGCGGCCTCGGCCTTTTGTTGCTCCAGCGCCGCCTTCAGGTTTTTCTCTTGCTGCCCACCCTGCTGGCGTTGGCTTTCCTGCTCTTTTTGCAACTGCGTCAGCTGCTGTTGCAGTGCCCCTAGCGCCTTGGCGGCTTCGGCCTTCTGCTGTTCCAGTTCAGCGGCGGCCGCTTTTCGGTCCTGTTCATAACGCTGGCGCGCTTTATCGTTGGCAGCTTGCGCCGCCGCCAGTTTCTCCTGCCAAACCTGTTGCTGCGCGTTATCAGACTGTTTTGGCAACGCCGCCAACCGTTGCTCCAGCGATGCGATGCGTCGATCCCGCTCCTCGGTTTGCTGCTTTTGCCGCGCTAACGCCGCTTGCGCCTCGGCGATTTGCGCCTGAGCCTTACGCTCCTGCGGCGTCAGGTTCAGCGCCTGTCGCACGCCGCTGGCAAAGTCGCTCAACGCGCTCAGATCGGGCGCCGGAGCCGGTTTATCGGCAGCCGCCAGGGAAGACGCGACGCGCAACGCGGTCAGCTCCTGCTGCAGTGATTGAATGGAAGCCTGCTGTTGCTCCAGTCGGGCATCTTTCTCGCGCAGCGCCTTTTGCCACTGCGCCAGCTGCTGCTTCTTCGCCGTCGCCTCACGCGTTTGAACCTGGCGGGATGCCGACTTCTGGGGGGCCTGGGGTTGCGTGACGGCGGCATCAGCCTCCGCGGCCGGTGCATCCTGCCGCTGGTAGCGCTCGGCAAACTGCAATAACGCCGGCACATCGTCATCCGCAGCGGCCACCGCCGGCGCAAACGCCAACGGTATCATCAGGCTCAGTAACGCCTTTCTCGCACGCGGGGTCATTGGGTGCGCTCTCCACGCTCAGCCAGACCGGTCATCATGGCAGAACTGATGTCTGCGCACAGACGGCTGGTGCGATAACGATACAGGGCGTCAACGGTTTCCTGCGTCCCCGTGTTGACCCGCTGACGCACCCCGGCATACTGCGCGGCGCCGCCCATCAAAGCATCGAATTCGCGTTTGAATTTTTGGTATTTTTCGTTATCCATGCCGCGCATGGCATCCAGCTCGCGCTGGCACTGCTGCATGCGTTCGGCCTCACGTTGCCGTTTGTCTTGCTCCGCAATTTCTTCTGCGCTGGGGGGCTTACTTAAGGTAGAAACAGGCCGCTTGGTGGTCTGGCAGCCGGTCAGGGCCAAGGTCAGCAAAAGCGCAGCGGTCAAACAGTGTGCCGTTCGGGTCATTATCGTTATCTCCTTGTAAAGTCCGCCGTCGACGTGCTCTGTGGCTGCGCCGACGGCTCTCCTCATTGGTGCTGTGATGTTCCGGCCATAAAAACCGGCGGTGAATAGGTATAGAAATGCAGACGCGGTGATGAACGGCAGAGCGCAAATCATTCACCACGCCAATACATACCAAAAAATCATTTAATATTATGATATTTAAAGGATTTTAACTCATAAACTTATCAGCAGGGCATGACGAGCGCAAGAGAAGAGATGGCGCCTGACCGACCGATAAACAGCGCAGGAACGGGCGCGGTGTCTTTACAAAGTAACAAGCTAATCCATGCTCCGAACACCGCAGCCTGACCTTCATACTGTATCAGCGCCCAACAAACCTCATCGGCTTTTTAAAACGTCCACCCTGATTGAGAATCATGTTGCCAATCAACAGGAGAGATATCATGGGCAATATGATTAGTGTGAATAACATCAGTGAATTGCGTAATCTGACACCCGCGACAGACGATCAGATTGTCTTTTTAGTTTCTCACTCCGCCGGACGTTTCGCCGGCGGCGGCGAATTCTATTATGCGAAAACGGATACAACCAGTACGGACAATAACGGTACCGTAGTGGTTACTGCAGACGGAGCCCGCTGGAAACGACTGGACACTAAGCTTACCTTCGATCACTTCGGCGCCGATCCCAGTGGCACGTTCGCCTCTGACGCGGCAATCAGCGCCACATTAGACTATGTCGCAAGTTTAAAAAATAAAGTGGTCTATGCTTCGGAAAATGCTCAATATCTGCTGACCAGCACTCAACCTATCAACGTCGCAAATGGCGTCACAGTCAGAGGATCCCGCCGCGGTATTGCTCAAGGCCCTGCAAGTCTTACAAACAATGGCCCTAATCGGGCAGGCCTTGCTGACGATAGTGCTTTCATCATCAAAAAGCCGGCAGGTACGGTTTGTTTCGCCTGCGATAAGAACGTTGTCTTTGATGGTTGGTCGTTCCTCTATCCAGATCAGAAATATACTGCCACCCAGCCGGAGGCGTTTGTTCCATACGGAGCCACCATTACCGCAACCGGCGCTCTGTCAGTCGCCAACTGCCGTTATGTAGGCGCCTATGATTTTGTTGAAGCTCGTGGAGAAGCCAACAGCTTTGAGAATATCTACGGTTGGGCAGTACGCTGCGACTACAGGGTTTATGAAAGCAGGGACATCAACAGATTTACCAATGTTCACGTCAATGCCAACGTCGTGCGCCCGACAGAAAACGCGGTGACTGCCTCTATCGCCGTAGCCGGTTCTTGTGCTTTCAATCTCGATCGCCACGACAATACGTTTATGGTGAATGTGTTCTCTTATGGCAAAAAGATCTTTATCAAAACTACAACACAAGGAACCTCCTATTTAGGCGGCCTTAGCCTGAGCAATTTCATGGCAGACAGAAATGGTACCGGAATTGATATCGACTCGGATTCCTCCGCCAATATTCAAATCTCCAACGGTTCTTATATTAATGACTATGGTGATATCGTTGGAGGGTTCCTGGTATTAAGAAAGTCTACTGGCCAATCAAATATCACCCCAGTGCAAATCAGCAATGTTAACTTCGCTACCGCTAATGGACCGAAGGGTTCACTCTCCCCTCAGGCCATTCGCTTCGAAGCGAACGGCGGGTATCAACTTTCATTCAGCAACACCGTCATGCCAATGTGGACGAACGGCAGTCTGAACAATGAAGCGGGTTACAACATTCTTAGAGGCACACTGAGCATTGCGCAACGCAGCTATCAGCTACATGCGGCTCCGCTAAATTGTTTGACGAACAGCAATATGATCGCCATCGGTGCTGACAAACAGCCTGTAGGCTGGTTTATTGATGGAAATCTGACGGCGGATAGCAATACCCTGACGGCCAATGGCGACAACCCGGCTTATAAAGGTTTGGGCCAGCGCATCCATCGGAGCATGGGATTAAGGACATTCTGGGCCATCGCATCCTATATCGGTGAACAATCTACCGCACAAGCCTCGACCGGTATCTGGGCCCGTTCATTCAACGATGACTACACTGACACGATCGAGAGCAATAATGCCATCCCCTGGATGCGCATCGGGAACCTCTATTATGCGCGGTTTGTCATGAATAATAACCGCACCATCCACGATATCCTGATCAATCCCGGTAACGGCAATAATACAGTGCGCATTTTAGCCTGCGGCATTAGCCCGGGTGAAATCTTTGACTTCTCGCCTGACACGTTGCAATAGTCTCTCGCGGCATAAAAAAAGCCCCGGCAAAACGCCGGGGCCTGGTACTTGCGTGATCGCCGAAGGCTCAGTGACACGCAAAGGGGTCTTACGGCCCGGAAACCGGTTATCAAACGCGGTTAGCTGCGTGTTTATGCGCTTTGCGCCAAGGGGTCAACCAAGGCCAGCGCGTTTTTCATCGCCTCCACCATTTCGCCATCCACGCAATAATGGCTAAATTCGTCAAACTCGTTATCGGAACACATGGTGACCCCCGCCTTGCGATAACGCATGGTCGATGGCACCAGATGGCCGGAAGAGCTGTGCAATTCATGCAGGCCGATATCGACAAACTTGTGCAAATTGCTCAGACGCACGCCGGCGCCCGCCATGATCACCGGGCCCTGGCTGGCCTGACGCAAATCACGCAACAGCGGCAGGCCCAGTTCGGCGCTCTGCTGTTGACCGGAAGTCAGAATGCGCGCCACGCCCAGGTCGGTCAGTTGCTCCAGCGCCACCATCGGGTTTTGGCACATGTCGAATGCGCGATGGAACGTGACGGCCATCCCCTCGCACAACGCCATTACCTCGCGCATGCGCGGCAGATCGATATGCCCTTCTTCGTCCAGCATGCCGACGACCACGCCGGGGAATCCCAACTCACGGATCTGGCGGATATCCTGCTTGATCACCTCGAAATCCACCGCGCCATAACAGAAATCGCCACCGCGAGGGCGTACGATCGGATGAACCGGAATCGAAACCCGTTCCCGCGCCAAACGCAGCGTGCCATAACTCGGCGTCAATCCGCCCTCGCTCTGGCTGGCGCATAACTCGATACGATCGGCGCCCGCCCGTTCGGCCGTTAGCGCGCAGTCGACGCTAAAGCAACAAACTTCCAGTTTTATCATTGTCACCCCCAGATAACGGCCAACATACGGCGGCAATTGTTCATTTCTTCATTTCTCACGTAGGCTCATGCTTAGGCATAAACCGGCTCAGGGTTGTAACTATGGCATTCAATTTTGATCAATGGGTAGACCGCAGTCACAGTGACAGCGTTAAGTGGGATAAATATCGCGACCGCGACATCATTCCGCTGTGGGTCGCCGACAGCGACTTCGCCTCCCCGCCGGCGGTCATCGACGCCTTGCAGCGGCGCGTGGCGCACGGCGTGTTCGGCTACACGCACCCATCCCCCGGTCTTCTTGAGGTTTTTACCCGCCGCATGGTAGAGCGCTACCGCTGGCACATCAAGCCTGAATGGATCCTTTTCCTGCCCGGCCTGGTGTGCGGCTTGAACCTGTGCGTGCGCGCCTTCACCGAAGAACATCAGAGCACGCTCGCGCCCAGCCCCATTTATCCGCCATTTCGCAAAGCGGCCAAATTCGCCGGGCGCAAGCACCTCTCGGTACCGCTGGCGGCAGCAGGCCAACGTTGGGTGCTGGATTTTTCCGCGCTGCATGGGCAGCTCAGCGGCAATGAGAAGCTCCTGCTGCTGTGCAACCCGCAAAATCCCGGTGGCACCGTTTATCGTCGAGAAGAGCTGTCGCGGCACCATCAGTTCGCCCGCGAGCACGATTTAATCGTCTGTTCGGATGAAATCCACTGCGAATTGCTGCTTGAACCCGGCGCACGGCATATTCCTTTCGCCACCCTGAACGAAGACGCGGCCCAACGCAGCGTGACGCTGATGTCGCCGTCAAAGGCGTTTAATCTCGCCGGGCTGGGCGCCTCGATAGCGATCGTCCCTAATGAGGCGCTGCGACAAAAGCTGAAACGCGCGCGCAGCGGCATCGTGCCGGAGGTCAATCTGCTGGCGCTGGTCGCCGCCCAAGCGGCCTATCAATACGGGCAACCCTGGCTGGACGAGCAGTTGATTTATCTGCGCGCCAATCGCGATCGGGTGACAGAGCGCATCAACGCCATGCCGGGATTGAAGTTGTTGCCGATTGAAGCCACCTATTTGGCCTGGATCGACTGCGGTGCGTTGCCGGTGGACAATCCGCATCAGTTCTTCGAGCGCGCGGGCGTTGGATTAAGCGCCGGTTTGGATTTCGGCGATCGGCGCTTTGTACGACTGAACTTCGGTTGCCGGCGGGCTCTGCTCGATGAAGCGCTCGATCGCATGGCGCGGGCCTGCGCCACGCTGTTCGACTAGCCTTGCTCGCTGGCGACAATGTCCCGAATGGAGTAAGGATGAAACTTGATCGTGACCGTTCCATCGGTGATGGCCAGCGTCGGGTTCGGCAACCGCTCGCCCTCGCCTTTTGGCGAGCTTTGCTTCAGTTTGATCCCCGGCGCCAGCAACGCTTCATCAGCGAGATGGCTCAGCGCGCGGGCGTGCAACGTCTGCGGATCGCCGCTCAGCACTAGCTCGACATGTTCCCACCCTTCATGCGGATACCGTTTCTCCCCGGGATACGGCAGCTCGACGCAATCTATCCGCCACGGCCCCATGGCCAGCGGCTGCTGTAAATCAAACAGACAGATAGGCCGCCCGTTGATCATCGATTCGGACAACAGTGTCCCGCACTGCATCAATCCCTGGCGCCAGCGTTCGGCGGTAGCGTTCTGGTGACAGCGCAAGGAAATGTGATCGGCGGTAAACGAGGACAGGTCAAGCTGCAATCTGGCGGCGAATTGTTGCAACGCCTGCTCGAAACGCGGCAGGTCGAGCCTCAGATCGTCAAGCTCGGCAATGGCCTGCAAGGGATTGGTCATAGAAACCTCAAAACAACGAGCGCAAAGTTAAAGGCCGTAATTTACACGGTGGCGACGGCGCTCGCCAGAGTGGCGAGATTTTTCAGCGGCAGTACAGCATAATTTTCGGTTCTGGATGGGGGACGAAAAACCCAGCGCTTATTGAGATGGCAGCTTATTAATTCGGCAATTAAATAAAAAATAGGATTTTTCGCAGGCCATTATATCATTTCCTTATGACAGTAAGATTTAAGTTATTTTGCACAAAACCCTCCGCCACCTGCGGGCTAAATCGATTGATTTTTTTCGCTTAATCAAACCTCACCCACTTATATAAGTCACACAAAACATGAAGTTTAACCAATTGTAAACAAAGAGAATGCCGCGCAAAAAATGATGGAAAACTAAGGATTATCTTAATTTAATGCCGGGCAATTGATTCACCCACTCAACTCGGCTACTTTGGGGGAAATTTAAATTAGAGATGATCATTATGTTATTGCTGACGATATCCTTGGTGTTGATAATTATCGCCGTATACGCCATCTACCGTCATTTTAAATCTCGCAGCACCAATACGCTGGATTCCGGTCGCCGCAATAAAAAACGCTAGCCCCTCATTTTTTCCACCGTATATCTTCTCTCGGTTGTCCATCTTTTATCCCCACGGCAATAACGCGCGCCTCCGCAACTGTTTCATCGCTGCGGTCGCGCCAACTGCTGACGGGCTCCCTCAGATCGGTTACAATTGCAGGCTGTTTTGTGGAGGTCGCCGCCGCCCGCGCGCCGTTGGCCACCACCGTTGAATCCCTCGGGGGCTGGTTTCGGCCCCTCGTTCGTCATTAAGGTAACCCGGTGAATATTCAGGTTCTTCTTTCAGATAAAGTCAGCCAGGCGCTGATCGCCGCTGGCGCGCCAGCCGATTGCGAAGCGCAGGTCCGCCCATCCGCCAAGGCGCAGTTTGGTGATTACCAGGCCAACGGCGTGATGTCAGTCGCCAAAAAGCTGGGCATGCCGCCCCGTCAGCTGGCGGAAAAAGTGGTGCAACTGCTGGATCTCGGCGACGTCGCCAGTAAAGTGGAAATCGCCGGCCCCGGCTTTATCAATATCTTCCTGAACAGCGACTGGGTCGCCCGCCAGGCCGACCAGGTGCTGAACGCACCGAAATTGGGCATTGCGCCGGTTGAACCGCAAACCATCGTTATCGACTATTCCGCGCCGAACGTGGCGAAAGAAATGCACGTCGGCCACCTGCGTTCCACCATCATCGGCGACGCCGCAGCGCGTACTCAGGAGTTTCTGGGCCATAAAGTGATCCGCGCCAACCACGTCGGCGACTGGGGTACCCAGTTCGGCATGCTGATTGCCTACCTGGAAAAAATGCAGAATGAAAACGCCAGCGATATGGGCTTGTCCGATCTCGAGCAGTTCTACCGTGAAGCCAAGAAGCATTACGATGAAGACGCCGAGTTCGCCGAGCGCGCACGCGCTTACGTCGTGAAGCTGCAGGGCGGCGATCAATACTGCCTGAAAATGTGGCGCAAGCTGGTCGACATCACCATGGCGCAAAACCAGCTGACCTATAACCGCCTGAACGTCACGCTGACCGAAGACGACGTGATGGGCGAAAGCCTGTATAACGCGATGCTGCCGGGCATCGTCGCCGATCTGAAAGCCAAAGGGCTGGCGGTGGAAAGCGAAGGCGCCACCGTGGTGTTCCTCGACGAATACCAGAACAAGGACGGCGACCCGATGGGCGTCATCATCCAGAAAAAGGATGGCGGCTACCTCTATACCACCACCGATATCGCCTGCGCCAAGTATCGCTACGAGACCCTGGGCGCCAATCGCGTGCTGTATTACATCGATTCCCGCCAGCATCAGCACCTGATGCAGGCCTGGACCATCGTGCGCAAAGCCGGTTATGTGCCGGAGTCCGTCTCGCTGGAACATCACATGTTCGGCATGATGCTGGGCAAAGACGGCAAGCCGTTCAAAACCCGCTCAGGCGGCACCGTGAAGCTCTCCGACCTGCTGGATGAAGCCATCGAACGCGCCGAACAGCTGATCGCCGGCAAAAACCCGGACATGCCGGAAGACGAAATGAAGACCATCGCTCGCGTGGTCGGTATCGGCGCGGTGAAATACGCCGATCTGTCGAAAAGCCGCACCACCGACTATGTTTTCGACTGGGATAACATGCTGGCCTTCGAAGGCAATACCGCGCCTTACATGCAATACGCCTATACCCGTGTGGCATCGGTATTCAAACGCGCCGGGATCGACGAAAGCAGCCTGACGCTGCCGCTGATCCTGACCGAAGAGCGTGAAATTGCGCTGGCCACTCGCCTGCTGCAGTTCGAAGAGGTGCTCACCGCCGTCGCGCGTGAAGGCACGCCGCACGTCATGTGCAGCTACCTGTACGATCTGGCCGGCTTGTTCTCCGGCTTCTACGAGCACTGCCAGATCCTCAACGCCGACAGCGAAGAAGCCCGTCAGAGCCGCCTGAAGCTGGCGCTGCTGACCGCCAAAACGCTGAAAACCGGCCTGGATACGCTGGGCATCGAAACCGTCGAGCGCATGTAAACCGCGCCGCGCGGAAAAGCAAAAAGGTCGCCGTGGCGACCTTTTTTTTTTACGCTTTCACTCGGCTCAGACGACCCGGCGCGCGAAATCACGCGGGCGGAAACCCAACCCGGCCAGCACGCCGAAGTAGGCTACCACACCGGCCACCACCACCGCCGCCAAGCGCAGCAAACGCTCCAGCATGTTGCCCTGATCCCAGGCCGGCATCAGCCACATCAAGCCAATCAGCACGGCCGACATCACCAGTACGGCAATCACCAGCTTGGCGAGGAACAGCGCCCAACCCGGCTGTGGCTGGAAGATTTTCTGCTTGCGCAGCTGCCAATACAGCAGCGCGGCGTTCAGGCAGGCCGCCAAACCGATCGACAGCGCCAGGCCGGCATGCTTCAGCGGACCGATAAACGCCAGGTTCATCACCTGCGTCATGATCAGCGTAATGATGGCGATCTTGACGGGCGTTTTGATGTCCTGACGCGAATAAAAGCCCGGCGCCAGCACCTTAACCACGATCAGCCCCATCAGCCCCACCGAGTAAGCCACCAGCGCGCGTTGCGTCATCGCCGCGTCAAAGGCGCTGAACTTGCCGTACTGGAACAGCGAGACGGTCAACGGTTTGGCCAAAATACCCAGCGCGATGGCGCTCGGCAGCGCCAGCAGAAAGCACAGGCGCAGCCCCCAATCCATCAGGCGCGAGTACTCGTCGTGGTTGCCGCTCGAGAAGCTTTTGGCCAGCGACGGCAGCAGGATGGTGCCCAATGCCACGCCCAGCACGCCGGAAGGAAACTCCATCAGGCGGTCGGCATAGTACATCCAGGACACCGAGCCGGACACCAGGAACGATGCGAAGATCGTGTTGATGATCAGCGAGATTTGGCTGACCGACACCCCAAGGATCGCCGGCCCCATCTGGCGCATCACCCGCCAGACCCCGGCGTCGCCCAATTTGATGCGCGGCAGCACCAGCATGCCGATCTTGCGCAGGTGCGGCAGCTGATAGCCCAGTTGCAGCACGCCGCCGACCACCACCGCCCACGCCAGCGCCAGCACCGGCGGGTGGAAATACGGCGCGGCGAACAGCGCGAAGCCGATCATGCTGACGTTAAGCAGCGTTGGCGCAAAGGCCGGGATCGAGAAACGGTTCCAGGTATTGAGGATCGCCCCCACCAGCGAGGCCAGCGAAATCAATAGAATATAGGGGAAGGTAATGCGCAGCAGCGCCGACGTCAGCGCAAACTTGTCGGGCGTATCGGTAAAGCCCGGCGCAGTGATATAGATCACCCAGGGCGCGGCCAGCATCCCCAGCACCGTCACCACCGCCAGCACCAACGTCAACAGCCCGGAGACATAGGCGATAAAGGTGCGCGTCGCTTCCTCGCCCTGCTGGCTCTTATATTCCGCCAGGATCGGCACGAAAGCCTGCGAAAATGCGCCTTCGGCAAAGATACGACGCAGCAGGTTAGGAAGTTTGAACGCCACGAAGAAGGCGTCCGTTGCCATGCCGGCCCCGAACACGCGCGCGACGATCGCATCGCGGGCAAAGCCCAACACCCGCGAAAACATCGTCATCGAGCTGACGGCAGCCAATGATTTGAGTAGGTTCATGTGGTTGTCTGATAGGTACCGTAAATATCAACGCCTGCAACAGCAGGCGTCAGTGAAACAATCGGCTCAGTTTACGCATCCGGAAAAGAATAGCTACCGCCATATGTTACATAGAGTTATCGCGTAACAAACGCTCGACCACCCGCTGCGCAACCAGCGCCTGCTCGCCGCCGGTTTCCGGCGCGCTCTGATTGGCGACGGCGCAGAGGAAATGCCGCACAGCCCCGTCGAAACCGCGTTGCACCAGCGTGCTTTGCCAACCCGGCACCGGCTGTTCCAACTCGCCCTGCGCATCTTCGCGCAGCCAGTGGCGCATATCGGACAACTGATACCGCGCGCCGTCGGTCACCGCCTGCACGCTTTCGCGCTGGCTGCCGCCGCGGCGATGCATGCTGGTCGTCACCAGCGTATCGCCACAGGCGAAGTGGTGCTCGGCGTACAGCATTTCGCCTGCAGCGTTGGCGCGCACGCTGCCGCTCAGCAGTTGCTCGCCTCCGCCCGCCAGCCACAGCGCCGTGTCCACCACGTGCAGGTAATCATCCAACAGGGTAAAACGCAGATCGTGAGGGCCGACGCTGTCCGCCCGATGTTTATCCATGCGAATGGAGGCGGGCTGATTCATTTGCTGCTTGAGTTGGCGGTAAAGCGGCGCGAAACGGCGGTTGAACCCCACCATCAGCGTTTTGCCCCGCCGCTCGGCCAGCTCAAGCAACTGCTCGCCCTGCTCCAGCGTTTCCGCCAGCGGCTTATCGACGTAAACATGTACGCCACGGTTAAGCAGCTCGCCAATGACCGAAAAATGGCTGGCGGTGCTGCTGTGGACAAAGACCGCATCGCACTGTTCGGCCAAGCTGTCCAGCCGAGGGAAACAGGCCATGCGGTAGCTGTCGCACAGCGGCTGCGCTTTCTGTTGATTAGGCGAGAAGCCGCCCACCAGCGTCCAGTCCGCCGCCTGACTGAGGATCGGCAGGTAGGCCTTCTGCGCGATGCTGCCCAGCCCCACCACGCCCACGCGCAATTTAGTCATGTGTTTCCCTCGCCAACAGTTGCTGCACCTGCCGTTTCAGCTCCGCCACGTCGTTTTCCAACGCGCTGACCCTGGCGCTCAATTCACCGTCGATCTCCGACTCGAGCGCCGGCGGCGCCTCATCGATTGGCCCGCTGAACAGATGCATGAAGCGGCTTTCGCGCTTGCCCGGCTCGCGCGCCAGGCGCACCACGAACGGGCCGTCTTCGCGCGTGGTCAACTGCTGCAGCACCTGTTCGACCTCGCTGACATCGCTGAACTCGTGCATTCGGTTGGTGCGCGTGCGCAGCTCGCCCGGCGTTTGCGCGCCGCGCAGCAGTAAGGTGGCGATCACCGCCAGTTCGGCGGGAGAGAGCTTCAGCTGGCCAAACTCGGAATTGCAAAACCGCTGCTCGTATTTCACGACCCGATTGCCGAACCCGCTGAGGGTGCGCAGGAAATGTTTGCGCAGCAAGAGATCGAGGAGTTGCTGCACCTCGCTTTCGCTCAGATCCATCACCGGCTCGCGGTTGGTCTTTTGGTTACAGGCCAGGGTAATGGCGTTAAGCGAAAGCGGGTATTGGTCCGGCGTCGTCACCTGTTTTTCCAACAGGCAGCCGATGACCCGGGCCTCTTTGGCGTTCAATTCATATTTCATCGTTTGGCCTCAACGTGGGGGTAGCCACTCTCTATTGGTGTATGCCGTCAAAACGTGGTCTTGCCACTTGCCGTCGATCAGCAGGTAATCTTTGGCGTAACCTTCGCGTTCGAATCCCAGACGCGTCAGCAATGCGCCGCTGCGCTGGTTATGCGGCATATAGTTGGCCATGATGCGGTGCATGCGCTGTTGGCGCAGCATATAGCGGATGGCGGACTGCAAGGCTTCGAACATCAACCCCTGCCCCTGCCATTTCTCCCCCAGCGAATAACCGAGGAAGCAGGCGTGAAACGAACCGCGCAACACGTTGCTGAAGTTCGCCACGCCGCGGACTTCCTGCTCTTCCGGATCGAGCAGGATAAAATAGTAGGCGCTGCCCTGCTTTTGCATTTCAGCGATCATCCCCAGGCGCGCCTGCCAGCCGGACGGATAACAATGGCTTTCATCGCGCACCGGCTCCCAGGGTTTGAGAAAGGTCCGGTTCTCGGCATAATAGTCCGCCAGACGATAGGCGTCCCGTTCATGCACTAAACGGACCACCATCCGGTCGGTAGTAAGACGTACTTTTGGCGATGCAGAGCGGTAGCCGAACATCATTTCCCCCGCGGTCAAAACGGTTCGATAAGAAGTATTTATTAGGAAGCGTCGTGGATAATTATCCGACGCCGATCTGAGGCCATGACTTTATGTTGCCAATAGCGCCTCAGAACCGCGCTCCCTTGCATTCAATATAACCGTAGGCCGCCCCCGAGGTAAAATACCGGCCGCTCAGTAAATCGCCGAATACGCGTTTTACGGCGTTTTTCCGCCAATTTTGCAGTTCAGGTAACACCTTGACGATAAAAAAATATTATCTACTCCGCCCCTGTCGCCGTCCGCCAATTGGGTAGAGAATGGTGGAGTTGCCTTCCCCCTCTCTCTTAATTGCTCATGGTGATGCATGTCTCTGGTGTCGCAAGCGCGCAGCTTGGGTAAATATTTTCTGTTGCTCGACAACCTGCTGGTGGTTTTAGGCTTCTTTGTCGTGTTCCCGCTTATTTCGATCCGCTTCGTCGATCAGCTGGGATGGGCGGCGCTGATCGTCGGCATCGCGCTGGGTTTGCGTCAGTTGCTGCAACAAGGGCTCGGCATCTTTGGCGGCGCGGTCGCCGACCGCTTTGGCGCCAAGCCGATGATCGTCACCGGCATGCTGCTGCGCGCCGCCGGTTTCGCCACCATGGCGATGGCCGATGCGCCGTGGATCCTGTGGTTCTCCTGCGCGCTGTCCGCCCTCGGCGGCACGCTGTTCGATCCGCCGCGCACCGCTTTGGTGATCAAACTGACCCGTCCGCACGAACGCGGCCGCTTTTTCTCGCTGTTGATGATGCAGGACAGCGCCGGCGCGGTAGTCGGCGCGCTGATCGGCAGTTGGCTGCTGCAATACGATTTCCACTTTGTCTGCTGGGTCGGGGCGGCGATCTTCGTGCTGGCCGCCGGCTGGAACGCCTGGTTACTGCCGGCTTATCGCATCTCCACCGTGCGCGTGCCGATGAAAGAAGGCATGTTGCGGGTCGTGCGCGATCGCCGCTTCCTCACCTATGTCCTGACGCTGACCGGCTACTATATGCTGGCGGTACAGGTGATGCTGATGCTGCCGATCGTGGTCAATGAAATTGCCGGCTCACCGGCG
The DNA here is from genome assembly GCF_017309605.1 of Serratia ureilytica. Taxonomy (NCBI): domain Bacteria; kingdom Pseudomonadati; phylum Pseudomonadota; class Gammaproteobacteria; order Enterobacterales; family Yersiniaceae; genus Serratia; species Serratia ureilytica. Next base: position 2,129,547 of record NZ_CP071320.1, on the reverse strand, counting down.
GCGGTGAAATGGATGTACGCGATCGAAGCGGCGCTGTCGCTGTCGCTGCTCTATCCGCTGGCGCGTTGGGGTGAAAAACATTTTCGGCTTGAACAACGCCTGATGGCGGGCCTGCTGCTGATGACGCTCAGCCTGCTGCCGATCGGCCTTGCCAGCAGCCTGCAAGGCGTGTTCACGCTGATCTGCTGTTTCTATCTGGGTTCGATCATCGCCGAGCCGGCGCGCGAAACGCTCAGCGCGTCACTGGCCGATCCGCGGGCGCGCGGCAGCTACATGGGCTTCAGCCGCCTCGGGCTGGCGTTGGGCGGTGCGTTGGGATATACCGGCGGCGGTTGGATGTACGATACCGGGCGGATGATGAACATGCCGGAGCTGCCCTGGCTGCTGCTCGGCGCCGTCGGCTTCGCCACGCTGCTGGCGCTGTACTGGCAATTCAGCCCGCGGCGCAACGCGTCGGTGATACTGCGCGGCGGCTAACGCCATAGAAATCCGGCCGAATCGGCAACAGCTGCTATCCTGTTAGTAAAAACACCCACAGGAGCCCGTCGGCATGAGCGAAGAAGCCAAATTACCGCAACTACTCGAACATATGATACTGAACTTGCGCATGATTTATGCGCGCTCCACCCTGGTGGAAAAGGCGCTGGCGCATATCCTCGCCAGCGACGCCGGCCTGAAAAACGATATTATCAAACAGCTGCAGGTCGTCACCGCCGCCAACGAACGCGATCAGATCGATTTGGAACAAGCCCGCATTCACCTGATCGATGTGCTCAACTCGGTACCGGTCAAGAAATAGCACCCCTCGCCCGCGCCTGTTGCGCGGGCAATATCGCAATAACGCACCATCCAACACACGCGTTTCAAGACAGCCTCGATAAGCTGTGGTAACTATTGCTGTTAAAACCTGACAACCCGGAGCAAGCATGAAACTGTTCATTTACGATCATTGCCCATTCTGCGTTAAAGCCCGCATGATTTTCGGCCTGAAACATCTGCCGATTCGCCTGGTCACGTTGCTCAACGACGATGAGACGACCCCGTTCAATCTGATTGGCAAAAAAATGGTGCCGATCCTGATCAAAGACGACGGCGAAGCGATGCCGGAAAGCCTGGATATCGTGCGCTATGTCGATGGTTTGGGCGGCAAACCGGTGCTGACCGGCCGCACCAACCCTGCCATCGCCGAGTGGTTGCGCCGGGTCGACAGTTATGCGGCAAAATTGCTGTTGCCGCGTATTGCGCATGCCGATTTCGAAGAATTTGCCACTGACAGCGCCCGCCGTTACTTTATCGATAAAAAGCAGGCGTCAATCGGTGATTTCGCCGAGCATCTCGCCAACAGCGCCGATCTGATCGCCGAACTGGAGGCCGACCTGCAAACGCTGTCACCGCTGATCGTCTCCGCCGACGCCGTGAACGGCGAGCTTTCTGAGGACGATATTCATCTGTTCCCGCTGCTGCGCTCATTGTCGATCGTCGCCGGGGTTGCCCTGCCGGACAACGTGGAAGCCTACCGCAACCGCATGGCGCAGCGCAGCGAAGTGCCGTTGCTGCTGGATATGGAACAATAACGTTCGACAGTCACAAAAAGGATATGGCGTACTGATGCTGAAAATGGTGCTCGCCACCGCTCGCGATCGGGCGCGGCTGAAGGAAATTACTTCCGTTCTGATTCGTTATGGTTTGCAAGACGTTCTGGGCCTGGGGGCGTTGCTGCGTGGCGCCCGCAGTGAGCCCGCACGGCAGAGCGCGCAGCCCCTTCCTCAGCGGCTGCGCGAAGCGCTCGAGGCGCTCGGCCCAACCTTCGTCAAATTCGGCCAGATCCTGGCCACGCGTTCTGACCTGCTGGATCCGGCCTGGACCGACGAACTGGATCGTCTGCACAGCCAGGCGGCGGTGTTGCCATGGGAAATGCTGGCGCCGCAGATCATCGCCGATCTCGGGGATGATCCCGAGCAGCTGTTTGCCGAATTCGATCTCACACCGCTGGCCGCGGCGTCGATGGCGCAAATTTACCGCGCGCGCCTGCACAGCGGCGAACAGGTAGTGGTGAAAGTGCTGCGCCCCGGCCTGGCAAAAACCATTCACGCCGATCTGCGGCTGCTGGCCTCGCTGGCGGAAACCGCGGAGCAGCAGAGTCAGGCGCTGGCGCGCTATCGACCACGGCAGATGGTCAGAGCGCTGGCGACGGCGCTCAATCATGAGCTGGATTTGACCCATGAAGGGCATAACTGCGATCGCGTCGCCGGCATGTTTGCGCGTGAACCCGACGTGGTCGTGCCGAAAATCTATTGGCAATGGTCTTCCCCGCGTCTGTTAGTGCAGGAATACTTGCCCGGCACCGCGCCGGAGAACCCCCGGCAGTTGGCGGAAGCGGGATTTGACGGCCCGCTGCTGGCGCGGCGCGGCGCCCGCGCCTTTATGAGCATGGTGCTGGAGCACCGGCTGTATCACGCCGATCCGCACCCCGGCAACGTGATGGCGCTGAGCGGCGATCGCGTCGGCTTCATCGACTTCGGCATGGTGGGCCAGCTGTCCGAACGGCGGCGCAACCAGTTGCTCCTGCTGCTGCAGGCCATCGCCGATCGTCAGTCCGAAGGCATCGTCAACACGCTGATCGCCTGGTCGGACAGCGAACCGCTGGATCTGATGGACCTGGAGCTGGCGGCGCAAAACTTTCTCGACAAGCAGGCCGCCGCCACCCTAACGCTCGGCAAAGCCCTCACTGACCTGTTGGTGATGGCGCGTGAGCACCAGCTGGCGCTGCCGCCGGATCTGGTGCTGCTGTTCAAGGCCTTAATCACCGCCGACGGCGTGCTGCACCGGCTGGATCCGGCCTTTGACATCGTCGCCACGCTCAAACCGATGCTGCAACAAACGGTGCTGCAACGTTATGCCCCTGACGCCGTGCGCCAACGGCTCTTGACCCTGGGCGGGGAAGCGCTCGATGCCGGAGAGGAACTGCCGCAAACCCTGCGGCTGTTGGTGCGCCGCCTGAAACGCGGGCAGCTCAATGCCGACATTAACGTCAAGAACCTCGGTCAGTTGAGCAAAGCGCTGGAGCGCAGCGCCGTTACCCTGGCCATCGCCATCGTCACCGCCGCTTTTGCCCTGGGGCTGGCGCCTTATCTGATGCATTCGTCGCTGCGGCTGTGGGGCATTCCGCTGTTCCCGCTGTTGGGAGGCGCAGCCTGCCTGGCCGGCGTGATCCTCTTGGCGCTGCGATTACGGCGCTGACGCTTTCGGCGTTATCCGATAGGTCTCGCCCTGTTTTACGCGCACTATTCCCGCCATACCGCCGCCTGCCGTTTTCACGCGCAGGCGGAGCGTTTATAATGATTAATCAATTATCTGCAGCACTTTTCGCCAGCAGTCGCAATGAGGCATTAATGAAGAAGATCCTGATGGGCGCAGCCGCCCTGCTGTTCGCCGGCGTATTGGCCGGTTGCAATCAACTGACCCAGTACACCCTGAGTGAACAGGAAGTGAATGACTACCTGCAGAAACATAACGACTATCAGAAGCAAATCGGCGTGCCCGGCCTGCTGGACGCCAACATCGTGCTGACTCAGTTGCAAAGCCAGATCGGCCGCAGCGAACCGGGTAAAGTCACCCTTTCCGGCGACGCCAAGGTCAACATCACGTCGATTCTCGGCCCGCAGACCGCGGATCTGAAGCTGACGCTGAAGGCGCAGCCGGTTTATGACCGGGCGCAGGGCGCCATTTTCCTGAAGGACATGGAGCTGACCGATTACAGCGTGCAGCAGGAAAAAATGCAGACGGTGATGAAAGCGCTGACGCCGTATCTGAACCAGTCGCTGAAATCCTACTTCGACCAAAAGCCGGCTTATGTGCTGAATCCTGACAACAGCAAAACCGAAGCGCTGGCGAAAAAACTGGCGAAAGGGTTGGAAGTGAAACCGGGGGAATTGGTGATCCCATTCAGCGACTGACGCCGCCTGAGAACATCAAGCCCGCCGCTCGGCGGGCTTTTTACTGCCGGGAAAGCGTTACTGTGGGGCGCTGTAGGCGATTTCGCCGGTGTTGCAGTTGAGCGTCACGTTGTAGGTTTTATCTGCCTTGGTGCCACGCACCGTCAACGGCACCTGCCATACCTGATCCTTGCCGCTGATGGCATCCGGGCTAACCCAGGCAATCGGCGTTGCGGTACCCAGCAGCTTTTTGTCCGACTCCCAGCGCGTAATGCGGTTCTGCAAGAAGTCGCGCTTGACCTGGGCGGCGATATCCGCCGGCTGCAGGCCCGCACACTGCCCCACCTTGGCGGCGCGCTGTTCGTGATCCTGCGCCCACACCGTCGTCGATGCTCCCATCATGGCCAACAAGGCGATAGCCAAACCCGTTTTTTTCATATGTCCTCCCGTTGTGATTAGCGCTATCCGGGCGCCCATCCCTGGCTCACAACAGGGCTTCGGCAAAGGGTTACCGTTTGACGAACTCAATGACAAACAGCGCATCCAGGCCCGGATAGATTTCCTTGATCACCTGCTTCAGTTCGCCGAGCGACATGTTCTCCTGCTGTGCGTGGCGTTCGGTCAGCGCATCCAGGCGCACCGGCGTTACCGACAGCACTTCGATAAAGCAGAAAAATACGCCGTCCTCATTGCGGCTAACGCGCAATACCTCGCCCGGTTCAAAATGCGATTCACTGGCATCCCGAATGGTGATGGTTTTACGCCCGGCCAGAATGTCTTGCTCAAAGCGGCTGAAGAAAGTTATTTCACGGCTCATTTTAGATCCTTTTTCATCACAACACCGCAACATAAGTCATTATGCCGCCTGCTTTTCTGACGCAGATCCCTCTTTTGGGGTAGAGGCCGCTTTTTTCGCTTTGCTTTCCGCCGGTTTCTTGAGGGTTTCCGCCGACGATGCGCCGCGCAGAATCAGACCCAGCACATCCTTGTTTTCCGCCAGGAAGAAGCTCAGCCCTTCGCGCTGTTCGTCATCCAGGTTCAGCGGCGCCTGCTGCAGCCACTCCCCAAGGTTGTCCGCCAGATCCAGCATTTTGTCGTAGGCGTCGGCTTCTTTCTTGCTCGCGAAAGTCATTTTTTCCTCACCGTTTCTCACCACCACATATTTAACTTCAACCGCCATGCGTGCGTCCTCAAATACTCAAATTACTGTGATTATATACAGTATAAATAGATCGTGGCGGGAAGGCAAACCGCCGCCCGCCCTTGGCTTATTTCAGCAGCCGCACCTTGCAGCTTTTGCCTTTGATTTTGCCCTGCTGCAACTGTTGCAGCGCCTTGCGCGCGCTGGCTTTGCGGATCGCGACATAGGCATGCACCGGGAACATATCGATCTTGCCCACTTCCGCCGCCGTCAGCCCGGCATCACCGGTCAGCGCCCCGAGAATATCGCCGGGACGGATCTTCGCCTTGCGGCCGCCGTCGATGCACAGCGTCACCATTTCCGCCTCCAGCGAGCCGTTGGCCGCCCCGCTCAGCTCGGACACCGGCGACCAGTCGACGCTCATCTGCAGATAGTCTTCAATCGCGTGCGCACGCGCCATTTCCTGCGGCGTGCACAGGCTGATCGCCAACCCGCTCATGCCGGCGCGGCCGGTACGGCCAATACGGTGCACATGCACTTCGGGATCGAACGCCAGCTCGTAGTTGACCACCAGCTCCAGCTCTTTAATATCCAGCCCGCGTGCGGCGACGTCGGTCGCCACCAATACCCGGCAACTGCGGTTGGCGAAACGCACCAACACCTGGTCGCGGTCGCGCTGTTCCAGATCGCCATGCAGCGCCAGCGCGCTGATGCCGCGGGCCTCCAGGGCCTCAAGCACCGTCTGACAGTCGCGCTTGGTATTGCAGAACACCACGCAGGACGCGGGTTGATGATAGCGAATGGCCGACACCAGCAGCGCTGGGCGCTGATCGCGCGTGGTCTCATAAAAGCGTTGTTCGATGGAGGTCTGCGCTTCGCCATCGTCCACCTCGACGCTCAGCGGCTGGCGTTGAACGCGCGCGCTGATGCGCTCGATGCCTGCCGGGTAGGTGGCGGAAAACAGCAGCGTCTGACGTTGCGGCGGCGTATAGCTGATCACATCGTCGATGTCGTCGGCGAACCCCATGTCCAGCATGCGATCGGCCTCATCCAGCACCAGCACCTTCAGCTCGTCCAGCTGCAGCGTTTTCTTGCGCAGGTGTTCCTGGATACGGCCCGGCGTCCCCACCACGATGTGCGGCGCATGCACCAGCGAATCGAGCTGCGGCCCCATCGGCTGGCCGCCGCACAGCGTCAGGATCTTGATGTTTTGCGTAAAACGCGCCAGGCGACGCAGCTCTTTGCTCACCTGATCGGCCAGCTCGCGGGTGGGACAGAGCACCAGCGCCTGCGTGGCGACCTGACCGACGACGATACTGTTCAGCAGACCAATGCCGAAGGCCGCCGTTTTACCGCTGCCGGTTTTCGCCTTGGCGCGCACGTCCCGCCCTTGCAGGATGGCGGGCAATGCGGCGGCCTGTACCGGCGTCATTTCGGCGTACCCCAGTTCGTTGAGGTTGGCCAACTGTTCGGCTGGCAGCGGCAGGGAAGAAAAAGAAACTGTGCTCACGGCGATAACTCTTATATGACGAATGGAATGGCGGCGCGCCCGCAGGTAAGCGCCGAATCAGCGGTAAATGATAACAGAGATGGGCGGCGTTACGGGGTGCGGGCATAAAAAAACCCGCCGGCGGCGGGTTTCTTGGCAACGCAGTCGTTAAATCGCAACGACGTTGGCTGCGGCTGGGCCACGTTGGCTGTCCTGGATGGAGAACTCAACCTGCTGGCCTTCAGCCAGGGTCTTGAAACCATCGCTGACGATAGCGGAGAAATGAACGAAAACGTCTTTAGAGCCGTCGGCAGGGGTGATAAAGCCGAAACCTTTGCTTTCGTTGAACCATTTAACGTGACCAGTGATCTTGCTCATTTGTGTTTCCTTTACTTGATAAACCTGCCTTGACGGCACGAGACGCGAAAACCTCTCGATAAGTAGGCCTTCTTTCGCCGTCGGTTATTAACGCACAATCGCTCATACAGGGCAAATATTTCTGTTTGTTATAAAAACAGCCAGTTAGCAACAAAACCGGCGCGGCGGCTGCGCGCGCAATCGTTTTCGTATATACTGCCCGCCGATCATCAATCCGCTTACTTTCACCGATCCAGGTACGAAACTATGTTAACGATTGGAACCGCCCTGCGCCCTTCCGCCACCCGCGTCATGTTGCTCGGCTCAGGCGAGCTGGGTAAAGAAGTCGCCATTGAATGCCAGCGCCTCGGTCTGGAGGTGATCGCCGTCGATCGCTACGCCGATGCGCCGGCCATGCATGTGGCGCACCGCAGCCACGTCATCAATATGCTGGACGGTGACGCGTTGAAAGCCGTCATCGAACACGAGCGGCCGGACTATATCGTTCCCGAAATCGAAGCGATCGCCACCGCCATGTTGGTCGAGCTTGAACGCCAGGGCCACCGCGTAGTGCCCTGTGCCGAAGCCACACGCCTGACCATGAACCGTGAAGGCATCCGTCGTCTGGCGGCGGAAGAGCTCGGTCTTCCCACCTCCAGCTACCGCTTTGCCGACAGTGAAATCGCCTTCCGCCAGGCGGTTGAGCATATCGGCTACCCGTGCATCGTCAAACCGGTGATGAGCTCTTCCGGCAAAGGCCAGAGCCTGATCCGCACGCCCGAACAGCTGCAAAGCGCCTGGGATTACGCCCAACAGGGCGGCCGTGCCGGCGGTGGCCGGGTGATCGTCGAAGGGCTGGTAAGATTTGATTTTGAAATTACGCTGCTGACCATCAACGCCGTGGATGGCGTGCATTTCTGTGAGCCGATCGGGCACCGTCAGGAGGATGGGGATTACCGCGAATCCTGGCAGCCGCAACGCATGTCGGCTACGGCGCTGAGCCGGGCCCAGGCTATCGCCGAGAAAGTGGTGAAGGCCCTGGGGGGCTTCGGGCTGTTCGGCGTGGAGCTGTTCGTTTGTGGCGACGACGTGATCTTCAGCGAAGTGTCGCCACGCCCGCACGATACCGGCATGGTCACGTTGATTTCACAGGATCTGTCTGAGTTCGCCCTGCACGTGCGCGCGTTTCTCGGTTTGCCGATCGGCGCTATCCGCCAGTTCGGCCCTTCCGCATCGGCGGTGATCCTGCCACAGCTCACCAGCACCGATGTGCGCTTCAGCGGATTGGAAAACGCGCTGCGCGGGCACAACCAGCTGCGTCTGTTCGGCAAGCCGGAAATCGCCGGCCAGCGCCGCCTGGGCGTAGCGCTGGCGACGGCGGACACCACGGAACTCGCGGTGGAGCTGGCGAAACAGGCCGCCGCCGCCGTGGCGGTCAACCACTAAAACTGACGGGGCCGCTTGCGCGGCCCCGATAACATCAATAGTCTTCGTCTTCTTCAACATCGTCATCCCGCGACGCCTCCGGCGCGGCATCCTGCTGTTCGTCTTCGTCATCGAACAGCACCGCGACATGAGCGCCCTGATGCTTCTCACGAATTTCCTGCGCAACGCGAGCAATGGCCTCACCGCTGCTCATGCCCTGTTCCATCAGCTGATGGATGCGATCCGCCGCTTCCTGCTGCTCCGCGTGGCTCAGTAATGGCATACCTGCATGCATGTGTCGTTCTCTCCGGCAAAAGGGAGAAGGAGTATACGCGCTAACGCGGCGGATCCCAACGTCTTGTGCCTCAGGCCGGCTGTGAACAGCTGTTATCGTTGCGCCACTGCTTTAAACGGTGCCGCCACAGCATGACATGCCACCCCTGCTTCACGCCGCGCGCATTGGCGAGCATCGCTCTGTCGATGCCACGTTGGTAAAACTCTTCGGTAATCTGATTCTGAGCGGCCGGATCCGGCTCACGGCGAATACTGTGGCAAATCCCCAGCGCTTCGCGGGTGATCTGCCAATGGAACGCCGGCCGAATGGCGATGGTGCTCGCATAACGCAGGTTGAGCCGCTCCAGCATTTCGACGATTTTCATATAGTGGCGCTGATAATCCACGTTAGCCTTGCCGGTGCGGCGGCGATTGCTGATCGACTTGTCGTGCACCCGTTGGCGGTACAGCGGCGTGCTTAAATATTTGACCCGCTTGGCATTAAACATGACCTCCGTCGTCCAGGGAATATCCTGGTGATGTAAGCCCGGTTCAAAATAGAGCCGATGCTGGCGGATAAAATCGAGACGATATATCGCCAACCACACAACGTGAATAAACTTTCGCGATTTCAACGCGCGTTCGAACCATTGAACGCCAGTGATAACATCAGTGGTGCGTAAACGCTCCTGAGGAAAAATCGGCTGCAATTCGTCCTGGCTGGCAAAATAGCGTTCGCCATTGCATTGCATCACGTCTAATTGGTGCCGTTCGGCCTGCTCGAGCAGCGTGGAATACATTTCCGGCGCCAGCAGATCGTCAGCGTCGGGAAACGCCACGTATTTTCCTCGGGCAACGGCGAGCCCGGCATTACGCGCATTGGAAACGCCGGCGTTCGCCTGATCGATAACCCGAATATGCGGATGCGCCGCCGCATAGCGGTGGGCGACCTCCCCCGAACCGTCGGTGGAACCATCGTTAACGATGATCACCTCCAACCGCTGTTCTCGTTGAGCAAGCAACGAAGCCAGGAAAGGTTCTAACAGTTCTCCCGCATTGTGCATCGGGACGATGACGCTCAGCATTAACGACATAGGCAGCTCTTCAATAATAATGTAACAAAATGATAATTTTATTTTTTTGAAAAATAGAAATCGCTTCAGCGCCCGAGCGAAAATATGACGCGAACATTCACATTTCCGCCGCGAGCCAAATAAGATTCATCTTGTTTGTCTTTTCATGCTTTCTACAAGAAAAGCGTTCCACAACAAGGAATAACTTTCACAAGACGGCCACCTTAAAAAACACAGGCAAAACCGTTTCGCATCGCCCGCTTAATAAAAGCGAGCAACAATAAAAGTGTGAAATTAACGAGTTGTCTTTATATTTCTCGGGTCTTGCGCCCTCGGTGAAAAATGCTTTCAGTTATTTTGACGTTAAATTTTTAACATATCGAAGTATAAACAATGGCGCAAAAAATGCCTTATTTCAGGTTTATTGAACTGTCGTTTATGTGAGGTGTGCTGCATGTCTCGCATGGCAAAACATGCATGCCATGGCCGTCTATGGCACACTAGCCGCCAGATATTGCCGTCTTCACAGCCAGGTTTATTGACGTTCATGAGCGTAACCGCCCCAAACATAAAGTCTTTGCCCTACCATCGCAGCGCCCTGATGACGCTTTTTGCCCCGCTTTCATCGCAGCCTTGGGCGATGCTGCTGCACTCGGGCTTTGCCGACCATTCGCACAACCGCTTCGATATTCTGGTCGCGCAGCCGCGCATTACTCTCACGACTCATGGCGCCACCACAGAAATCATAAGTGACGACGTAACAATACGGTCGCAACAAGATCCGTTTGAGTTGTTGCAACAGCAGATGGTGGCGCAAGGTTGGCAACCGGCCTTTAATCCGGATCTGCCGTTTCAGGGCGGCGCCCTGGGGCTGTTCGGCTACGATCTTGGGCGGCGGGTGGAAAGCTTGCCGCAGTTGGCCGAAGCCGACCTCGCCTTACCGGACATGGCGGTGGGCATTTATGACTGGGCGCTGATCGCCGACCACCGGCTGCAAACGCTGACGCTGCTCAGCTATGGCGACGTGGAACAGCGCTGGCGCTGGCTCAATAGCCAAACCGCGCCTGCGGCACGCCCTTTCACACTGCTGAGCGATTGGCGCGCCAATATGAGCCGGCAGCAGTACGGCGAGAAGTTCCAACGCATTCAGCACTACCTGCGCAGCGGCGACTGTTACCAAATCAATCTGGCGCAGCGATTCTCCGCAGACTATCAGGGAGATGAATGGCAGGCGTTTTGCCAATTGAGCGCCAGCAACCGCGCGCCGTTCTCCGCGTTCTTGCGTCTGCCTCACAACAGCGTGTTGAGCGTTTCTCCCGAGCGCTTCCTGTGGCTGGAGCAGCAGCGCATCCAAACCCGCCCGATCAAGGGCACGCTGCCGCGGCTGGCGGACGCGGAACAAGACGCCGCACAGGCTCGTCGTTTGGCCGGTTCGCCCAAAGATCGCGCTGAAAATCTGATGATTGTCGATCTGCTGCGCAACGATATCGGCCGCGTCGCCCAGCCCGGCAGCGTGCGCGTGCCGGAACTGTTCATCGTGGAGCCGTTCCCGGCGGTGCACCACCTGGTGAGCACCATCACCGCAACCCTGCCGGACACCGCCTCGGCGACCGAACTGCTGCGCGCCTGCTTCCCCGGCGGCTCGATCACCGGCGCGCCCAAGGTGCGGGCGATGGAAATCATCGAAGAACTGGAGCCGCAGCGTCGCAACGCCTATTGCGGCAGCATCGGTTACCTGAGCGCCTGCGGCACCATGGACACCAACATCACTATTCGCACGCTCGTCACCGAAAACGGCCGCATCCATTGCTCCGCCGGCGGCGGCATCGTGGCGGACAGCCAGGAACAGGCGGAATATCAGGAGACCTTCGACAAGGTTGGCCGCATTCTGCCGCAGCTCGGGGAGTGCGCCCAATCGTGATCCCACCAAATGCACCGGCCTCACTGCACGCCTTTATCAGCCGTTTCCAACTGCAGCTGCCGCAGGCGGCGCAGATCTCGCACAATGTGCGCCCGGCCGCGGTGCTGATCCCGATCGTCTGTCGCGCCGAGCCAACGCTGCTGTTGACCCGCCGCGCCGACTCGCTGCGCAAACATGCCGGCCAGGTGGCCTTCCCCGGCGGTAAAACCGACGCTGAAGACGGGTCGGCGATCGTGACGGCGCTGCGAGAAGCGCAGGAAGAAGTGGCGATACCGCCACAGGCGGTTACCATACTCGGCCAAATGGCGCCGCTCGACAGCAGCACCGGATTTCAGGTCACGCCTATCGTCGGCCTGGTCTCGCCGGACGTGCAGTTCCGCGCCAACGAAGGCGAAGTGGCTGACGTGTTTGAAATGCCTTTGCGGGAGGCGCTGACCCTGTCGCGTTACTACCCGCTGGACATTCATCGCGCCGGCCATACGCACCGGATTTACCTTTCCTGGTACCACAGCCAGTTTATCTGGGGGCTGACCGCCGCCATCATTCGCCGCCTGGCGCAGCAAGTCAGTATTTAGCCGGCATTGCGTGATCTGACTCGCAATCTGGCACGGTTGCCGGCCTCCGCTGCGGGTAAAGCGATCGAAATCACTTCATTTGATCGCTTTTTCAACTACCGTTCCGGTTGAATGGTTTTAAAAAAACTGTAAACCCTCTCTTAAACCTTACGAAATACCTGTAAAATACCACCGTCCGAGATAAACCACTGTAGAAACAGGGATTAAGCCGGCGGCGTTCAGCAAGGAAAGCTGGCGCGATTACCGTTAATGAAGCTTGGGCGAAAGCGGATGCCCCGCACAAGGGTTCGCCCCGGGCAATCAGTAAAAAAAGCGACACCACGGATTATTTAATTTCATGCGAAAAAGGCAGCCGAACCCGCACGGCCCTTTTACAATATCGCTGTTCCCTGCGCGGTTTTTAACCGCCGCAGCCATAACAATACGTCTCTTTAAGGAGTTTTAGCGTGATTAGCGTTTTCGACATGTTTAAGATCGGCATCGGCCCGTCCAGCTCTCATACGGTTGGACCGATGAAAGCCGGCAAACAGTTTGTCGACGATCTGGTAAATAAAGGCCTGATGCCTTCTATCACGCGTGTTGCCGTAGACGTTTACGGCTCACTCTCATTGACCGGCAAAGGTCACCATACCGATATCGCTATCATTCTCGGCCTGGCCGGCAACATGCCGGACACCGTCGATATCGATAGCATTCCGGGTTTTATTCGCGATGTAGAACAACGTCAACGCCTGATGCTGGCCAACGGCCTGCATGAAGTCGATTTCCCGCGCGACGGCGGCATGGTCTTCCGCAGCGACAACCTGCCGCTGCACGAAAACGGTATGCAGGTCCACGCCTTCGCCGGCGATAAAGAAGTGTACAGCAAGACCTATTATTCTATCGGCGGCGGCTTCATCGTCGATGAAGAGAACTTCGGCAAGGCCGCCGAGCAAGAACTGCAAATGCCTTATCCGTTCAATTCCGCGCGCGAAATGCTCGACCACTGTCGCGATACCGGGCTGTCGCTGTCCGGCATGGTGATGCAGAACGAACTGGCGCTGCACAGCAAGCAAGAGATCGACACCTACTTCGGTAACGTCTGGCAAACCATGCGCGCCTGCATCGATCGCGGTCTGAACACCGAAGGCGTGCTGCCGGGCCCGCTGCGCGTGCCGCGCCGTGCCTCCGCGCTGCGCCGCATGCTGGTGGCGTCGGATAAACTGTCCAACGATCCGATGAACGTGATCGACTGGGTCAACATGTTCGCGCTGGCGGTTAACGAAGAAAACGCCGCCGGCGGCCGCGTCGTCACCGCGCCGACCAACGGCGCCTGCGGCATCGTGCCTGCCGTGCTGGCTTACTACGATCACTTCATCGAGTCCGTCAGCCCGGACATCTATATCCGCTACTTTATGGCGGCGGGCGCCATCGGCGCGCTGTACAAGATGAACGCCTCCATTTCCGGCGCCGAAGTCGGCTGTCAGGGTGAAGTCGGCGTGGCCTGCTCCATGGCGGCGGCCGGCCTGGCCGAACTGCTGGGCGGCAGCCCTGAGCAGGTGTGCGTGGCGGCGGAAATCGGCATGGAACACAACCTGGGTCTGACCTGCGATCCGGTCGCCGGCCAGGTGCAGGTGCCGTGCATTGAGCGCAACGCCATCGCCTCGGTCAAGGCGATCAATGCCGCCCGCATGGCCCTGCGCCGCACCAGCGAACCGCGCGTTTCGCTGGATAAGGTGATCGAGACCATGTATGAAACCGGCAAAGACATGAACGCCAAGTATCGAGAAACATCACGCGGCGGCCTGGCTATCAAGGTGCAATGCGACTGACCGACAACCCCGCCATCCGGCGGGGTTTTTTATGGGTAATCAATTCATTGAGCGTTTTTGTGACAATGTCACCAGAAAAAATCCTGCATTTTTCTCATCGATCCGGCGGTTAGCCTGCAAATTGACCTTCTGTTTTGCCAAATCGAAATAATTTACTGAGTTACCATCAATCTTGTATAACCTCAGGCTAGAATTAGCCGAGCGTAACTTAAGGATCTATGGCCTGACCGTGACTCGGAGCTGGATTACCGAACAAGGATTTACCGGATGTTGATGACCCACCTCGCCGCGTCCCAATATCGTTACTACCGTTGGCTGCTGGCCGGAGCGGTGGGCGCGGCTATTCTGTTGGTATCGCTGTATACCCGTTACTATCAAGAGGTCAAAAGCATCGAGCAGAGCCAGCAAACGTTGGCCACCCGCACCGTCGGCAAGATTGACCAGCTGCTGTCCCCCGCACAGCTGCAGGCGGAACGCAGTATGGACATGCTGGAACAACCCTGCGAGAACGTCTCATCGACCCTACGCTTTCGCGCTGCGCAAAATCAGGCGCTGCGCGCCATGCTGCTGGTAAAAAATGGCGTCATCTACTGCTCCAGCCTGTTTGGCGCCCGTCATTATCAGTTGGCCGCCGTGCTGCCGATTTTCGTCAACAGCAACGTCAAGCTGGCGCTGCGCCCTTCGTTGGCGGTGAGCAAAGGACTGCCCACGTTGGTGATGTGGACACCCTCCCCCGGCGATAGAACCAGCGGCGTTCTGCACGTCTTCAATATCGAGCTGTTATCGAACTTTTTACTCGAACCGCAGGAGCCTTATGTTCAGCGAATGGTGCTGAACGTAGCCGACAGCAGCCTGGAATACGGACGCCGTGAAATCCTGCGCCGCGACACCCTGACCAACGACCTGCGTTACACCGCCGGTTCCGAGCGGTACCCGTTCTCGATTTCGCTGTTCGGCCCGCAGGTCGGCATGCTGGCGTTTTCCGCACTGCCGCGCCATATTCCTCTGGCGCTGTTGATCAGCCTGCTGGCGGCCTACGTGGTCTACCTGCTCACCGCTAACCGTATGAGCCTGTCTTATCACATCGGTCATGCCATTACCCACCGGGAGTTCCGCGTTTACTGCCAACCGATCATTCACAGCGATACCGGCCGCTGCGCCGGCGTCGAGATGCTGCTGCGTTGGAAAAAGAAACGGCAGGGGTGGATCTCGCCCGACGTGTTTATCCCGCTGGCCGAGCAGCATGAGCTGATCATTCCGCTGACCCGCTATCTGATGAACACCGTGACGGAAAATCTGCAGCTGTTCCCGCCGCGGCCGTCGTTCTACATCAGCATCAACGTCGCGGCCGAACATTTTAAAACGCTCAACATCATCGACGATATCCGCCAGATTTGGCTGCCGGCGCACCCAATGCCGTCACTGATGCTGGAGCTGACCGAGCGCACCGCGCTGTCGGCCATCCAGCATGACCAGATCCGGACGCTGAAAGACATGGGTATCATGCTGGCCATCGACGATTTCGGCACCGGCCACAGTTCGCTGAGCTACCTGAAAAACCTCAGCCCGGACGTGTTGAAGATCGACCGCGGGTTTACCGCGGCCATCGGCACCGACGCGGTAAACGCCACGGTGACCGACACCATCATTACGCTGGCGCAGCGGCTGAAGCTGAAGTTGGTGGCTGAAGGGGTAGAAACGGCGGAACAGGCTGACTATCTGCGCTCACGCGAGGTCAATGCCCTGCAGGGGTATTATTTCGCCAAACCGATGCCGATCCACGTTTTCCCGCTGTGGTTGCAGCAGTACGAATCGCGCGTCAGACATGCGCAAGAGGATCCGCCGGAGGCCTGAGCCTCCGGCGAACGGGTTACGACTGCGTCGGCTCGTCAAAGACGACGCGGGTGACACGCACCAGTTCGATGCGGTATTCGGAGACGTCGACGATATCGAAACGCAGGTAGTTCAGCTCGATAGTATCCCCCACCACCGGCATCTGGCCGTAGTGGGCCAACAGCAGCCCCGCCAGGGTGGCGTAGTCCGCGGTTGGGCTCACCAGGTCATCGCAGGCCAGCGCCTGTTCCAGCGAGTGCAGGTCGGTCCCGCCCTTCACCAGCCAGCCGTCGCCTTCCGCCACAATGTCCGGGGTTTCATCTTCGTCCGGGAATTCACCGGCAATCGCTTCCAGCACGTCCAGCGGCGTCACCAGCCCTTGCACGACGCCGAACTCGTTGGTGACCACCACCAGACGCCCTTTGGCGCGACGCAGCACCGCCAACAGCTTGATGACGTCCATGGTTTCCGGCACCACGATCGGCGGCGTGCGGGCGGCGAACTCGGCGATATCTTCACCCTGCTCCAGCGCCACCAGCAGATCCTTGGCGCGCACCACGCCGACAATCTCATCCACCGAATCGCGGCACACCGGGAACAGACTGTGCGGCGTGTCCAGCAGCTGTTCGCGCACCTCTTCACGAGAGCGCTCGCAATCGACCCAGGAAATCTCGGTGCGCGGCGTCATCACGCTGCGCAATGAGCGCGAGGCCAGCGTCAGCACGCCGCTGATCATATAACGCTCTTCCTCCGCAAAGGTTTCATCCCGCGGCAAGGCGACCGCATCGTCCGTCTGCTGCGCGCGCTGCTGCCCCATCAGGCGCATGATCGCTTCCGCGGTGCGCTCGCGCATCGGGCGACGCGCCTGATGCTTGATGAAGTTGCGACGCGCGATCTGGTTGAACAATTCAATCAGGATCGAGAAGCCGATCGCGGCGTACAGATAACCTTTAGGAATATGCAAGCCGAAGCCTTCGGCGATCAGGCTCAGGCCGATCATCAACAGGAAGCTCAGGCACAGCACCACAATGGTCGGGTGCGCGTTAACGAAGTTAGTCAACGGTTTGGACGCCAACAGCATCACCGCCATCGCGATCACCACCGCCGCCATCATCACCGGCAGATCGTTCACCATGCCCACTGCGGTAATCACCGCATCGAGCGAGAACACCGCGTCGAGGATGACGATCTGCACCACCACCGCCCAGAACTTGGCGTAACCGCGGTTGGCGCCGTCCTGGTGCGTCTGCCCTTCCAGCCGTTCATGCAGCTCCATGGTGGCCTTGAACAGCAGGAACACCCCGCCGAACAGCAGGATAAGATCGCGGCCCGAGAAGCTGAAATCGCCGACGCTGAACAGCGGCGTGGTCAGCGTAACCATCCAGGAGATCACCGACAACAGGCCCAAACGCATCAGCAGTGCCAGCGACAGGCCGATGATGCGCGCTTTATCACGCTGCTTCGGCGGCAGCTTGTCGGCCAAAATGGCAATGAACACCAGGTTGTCGATGCCCAGCACGATTTCCAGCACCACCAGCGTAAGCAACCCCGCCCAGATAGAGGGGTCCATTAAAAATTCCATATCAGACTCCAGAGAAAAGTGGGAACGAGCGCAGGAGGCTCAGACGTGACGATGCCGCCGCTGCATGGGCGCAGTCGACAATAGCAAGGTGACGGGATGGGATTACCGGGTGGTGGCCGAGCGGCCGAACAGCATATGTAACGCCAGCAGGTGGCGGGTGAAACCTGGAAAAACAGTAACTTCGGTGACAGTCCATAGGGAGGGCTGAGGCCCTTCACTCCTTAGTGATGAAAGAGGAAATTACTGTATCAGGATTTTTCTGGCGGACAAAGCGGCTTTTTCAAAGGCGGTTTAAGGTTGCGCCCTGTCATCTCGCCCACGACCGTTAAGATTTATCCGAGCATTCAATAGCGGAGCAGCGTCACAAAAAATATTTTTTCACTCACTAAAATAAATGACGCGTTCGTGAAGTATCGCGCACAGGCATTTGAAACTGCGTGAGAAATGTTAGGCGTGCGTTTCTTTTTTTCTACCATAATGTATCTGAACCGCGGAAGTGACTGCCAAGACGGCACGGAAGAACGATACACACCGTGCCTGGAGTTCAACGAGGAGGTAGCGAGTGGCAATAGCTATTATCATCGGCACACACGGGGCTGCAGCGGAACAACTGCTGAAAACGGCGGAGATGCTATTGGGCGAGCAGGACAACGTCGCCTTTATAGACTTCGTTCCCGGTGAGAATGCCGAAACGTTAATCGTCAAGTACAACGAAAAAATCAGTGGATTGGATACCAGCGGCGGCGTGCTGTTCCTGGTGGATACCTGGGGCGGTAGCCCGTTCAACGCCGCCAGCCGCATTGCGGTCGATAAAGACAACTATGAGGTCGTCACCGGGGTCAACATCCCGATGCTGGTGGAAACCTTCATGGCGCGGGACGATAACCCCGCTTTCGATGAACTGGTGGCGCTGGCGTTGGAAACCGGCCGAGAAGGCGTGAAAGCGCTGAAAAAACCGCAGGAAGAACCCGCAAAACCCGCAGCACCCGCCCCGAAAGCCGCTGCTCCTCAAGCGCCGTTGGGGCCGAACGATCACATGAAAATCGGCCTGGCGCGTATCGACGATCGCTTAATCCACGGCCAGGTCGCCACCCGCTGGACCAAAGAGACCAACGTCAGCCGCATCATCGTCGTCAGCGATGAGGTCGCCGCCGACCATGTGCGCAAGACCTTGTTGACCCAGGTTGCCCCGCCGGGCGTCACCGCTCACGTGGTGGACGTGGCGAAGGCCATCCGCGTCTGGAACAACCCGAAATACGCCAACGATCGCGTGATGCTGTTATTCACCAACCCGACCGACGTTTGGCGTCTGGTGGAAGGCGGCGTGGAGATTACATCCGTCAATATCGGCGGCATGGCGTTCCGTCAGGGGAAAACCCAGGTGAACAACGCCGTTTCCGTCGATGAAAAAGATATCGAAGCGTTTAAGAAGCTGAACGACCGCGGTATCGAGCTGGAGGTGCGTAAGGTCTCGTCCGACAGCCGGCTAAAAATGATGGACCTGATTAACAAACTCAATTAGTGGCGCCAGCCGCTGATTATTTTACTCAGAGCTTTTTTGGTCATAGGAGAAGTGCAATGGAGATCACCACTCTTCAGATTGTGCTGATATTTATCGTTGCCTGTATCGCCGGGATGGGTTCCGTCCTCGACGAGTTCCAGTTCCACCGCCCGCTGGTCGCCTGTACCCTGATCGGCTTCATCCTCGGCGACATGAAAACCGGCATCATCATCGGCGGTACGCTGGAAATGATCGCCCTCGGCTGGATGAACATCGGTGCGGCGGTCGCGCCGGATGCCGCCCTGGCGTCCATCATCTCGACCATTCTGGTCATCGCCGGTGGGCAGAGCGTCGGCGCCGGTATCGCGCTGGCCATTCCGCTGGCGGCGGCCGGCCAGGTGCTGACCATCATCGTGCGTACCCTCACCGTGGCCTTCCAGCACGCGGCGGACAGCGCTGCGGAGCGCGGCAGCCTGCGCGCCATCACCTGGATCCATATCGGCGCCCTGCTGCTGCAGGCGATGCGTATCGCCATCCCTGCGGTCATCGTCGCCATTTCGGTCGGCACCGCCGGGGTACACGCCCTGCTCAACTCGATCCCGGAAGTGGTCACCAGCGGCCTGAACATCGCCGGCGGCATGATCGTCGTGGTCGGTTACGCAATGGTGATTAACATGATGCGCGCCGGCTACCTGATGCCGTTCTTCTATCTCGGTTTCGTTACCGCCGCCTTCACCAACTTCAACCTGGTGGCGCTCGGCGTCATCGGCGTGGTGATGGCCGTGCTGTATATCCAGCTCAGCCCGAAATACAACAAATCTCAGGTTGTCCAGGCCGGCCCGGCTAACGCGAACGATCTCGATAACGAACTCGACTAGGAATAGGTGAGAGAAATGGTTGATACAACTGCTCAAAAGAAACTCACGCCGGCCGACATTCGCGGCGTATTCCTGCGCTCTAACCTGTTCCAGGGGTCATGGAACTTCGAACGCATGCAGGCGCTGGGTTTTTGCTTCTCGATGGTGCCGGTGATCCGTCGCCTGTATCCGGAAAACAATGACGATCGCAAACAGGCGATCAAACGCCATCTCGAATTCTTCAACACGCACCCTTACGTGGCGGCGCCGGTGCTCGGCGTGACCATGGCGATGGAAGAGCAACGCGCCAACGGCGCGCCGATCGACGACGGCGCGATCAACGGCATCAAGGTCGGTTTGATGGGGCCGTTGGCAGGCGTCGGTGACCCGATCTTCTGGGGCACCGTGCGGCCGGTGTTCGCCGCGCTCGGCGCCGGCATCGCCATGAGCGGCAGCCTGCTCGGACCGATCCTGTTCTTCGTGCTGTTCAACCTGGTGCGCCTGCTGACCCGCTACTACGGCGTGGCCTACGGTTACCGTAAAGGGGTGGATATCGTCAACGACATGGGCGGCGGCTTCCTGCAAAAACTGACGGAAGGAGCGTCCATTCTCGGCC
This sequence comes from Serratia ureilytica, assembly GCF_017309605.1. Lineage (NCBI taxonomy): Bacteria > Pseudomonadati > Pseudomonadota > Gammaproteobacteria > Enterobacterales > Yersiniaceae > Serratia > Serratia ureilytica. The sequence goes on along the minus strand of NZ_CP071320.1, from coordinate 2,109,158 downwards.
TGTTTGTGATGGGGGCGCTGGTCAACAAGTGGACGCACGTGAATATCCCGCTGGTGGTGTCCAAGATAACCGACCAGACCGGGCATACCAACGTCACCACGGTGCAGACTATCCTCGACCAGCTGATGCCGGGCCTGGTGCCGTTGCTGCTGACCTTCGCCTGCATGTGGCTGCTGCGCAAGAAAGTCAACGCGCTGTGGATTATCATCGGCTTCTTCGTCATCGGTATCTTTGGCTATTGGATTGGCCTGCTGGGCCTGTAATCGTTCGAAACGGCCGGGGGGCAACCCCCGGCTTTTTTATGTGTGGAGCAAGAGATGTCACTGACCGACGCCGTACTGATGCTGTTCATCACCCTGCTGTTGCTGTATTCGCTGTATGACGAATTCGGCATGGATCTGCTGAAAGGCAAAACGCGGCTCAAAGTGCCGCTCAAACGCCGCAACCGGCTCGACAGCCTGATTTTCGTCGGCCTGATCGCCATTCTGATTTACCGCAACGTCACCACCAACGGCGCGGCATTAACCACTTACCTGCTTATTTCTTTGGCGCTGCTCGCCATCTATATCGCTTATATTCGCTCGCCCAAGATGGTGTTTAAAGCGCACGGTTTTTTCTTCGCCAATGTGTTTGTCGAATATAACCGCATTAAAGCCATGAATTTATCGGAGGATGGCATTCTGGCCATCGACCTGGAACAGCGCCGGCTGTTGGTTCAGGTAACTCACCTGGACGACCTGGAGAAGATTTATCACTTTTTCGTTGATAATCAATAAATAAAAATAAATCCATTCCGTTATCGCTCAAACCCCGCGCTGCTTGTGGACAATTAATCGGCAGCGCCATTTCCTTTCTGACTATTATTTCCGCAACATTGTTACCCCCGGCTACATTATATTCCCGCATGAACTCAGATTAATGAAAACGAGTCTCAATTAAGAGCCAATATAGCCAAAGAATAAGGTTGTCGATGGCTGAAATAATATGGTATGGTTGCGCCGTCATTGGGGAGTAGCCGGTTTCTGGAGAATAAAAACCAGAAACGCCCGTATCAACATACTCGTTTCGCCGTATGAAACGTGGTGCGGGCAGCCAGGTAAGGTTGGCGAGACCATAGACACGTAACTCCGTCGTTTGGTTGGGGGTGGGTTACGTGTATATGGAGCCACCCGGCCGAGGCTATTTCACATGAACCTTTCAGCAACGCTTATTCTCGCTTTCGGCATGTCCATGGATGCTTTCGCCGCTTCAATTGGCAAAGGCGCCAGCCTGCATCAACCCCGTTTTCGCGAAGCGATCCGCACCGGCCTGATCTTCGGCGTGGTGGAAGCGATCACCCCGCTCATCGGTTGGGCCATCGGCCTGTTCGCCAGCCAATACATCATGGAATGGGACCACTGGGTCGCCTTCTCGCTGCTGTTCATTCTCGGCATGCGCATGATCGTCGAAGGGGGGCGCAACAGGCCCGACGAAGAAGAGAAGGTCAAACGCCATGGTTTCTGGTTATTGGTCGCCACCGCCATCGCCACCAGCCTCGACGCCATGGCGATCGGCGTCGGCCTGGCCTTCCTGCAGGTGAATATCGTGCACACCGCGATGGCCATCGGCTGCGCCACCATGATCATGGCGACGCTGGGCATGATGATCGGCCGCTTTATCGGCCCGCTGCTCGGCAAACGCGCCGAGATCCTCGGCGGCGTGGTGCTGATAGGTATCGGCGTCAACATCCTGCTGGAACACCTCGGCTACCTGGCCTGAGGCGACCGAACTGCAAAAAAAACCTGCCGCGGCAGGTTTTTTTGTTTCTGGACGCGCGCCTTTTAAGCGCGACGTCGGTACAGCGCCAGGACGAAATCCGTCTCGCACACAAACTCCCCGCCCTCGGCCAACCGCTGTTGCACTTCCGGCGTGGCGCGCCAGGCGAACGGCGTCATCTGCAGCAGGTTGGCGGCCTGCGCGCCCGGCAAGGTCATCGTATAGGCCAGCGCCTCTTTGCGCTCGCAGTCGAACCCATCGAACTGTTCGTCCTGTTCGGCATGCAGCTGCACCTGCTGGTACACCCGCTCTTTCAGCTGGTACAGATGACGCGGGCCCGGCGAAACCGTCACTACCACGCCGCCCGGCTTCACCACCCGCGCCAGCTCCTGCGCCTTGCAAGGGGCGTAGATGCGCAAGACCGCATCCAGCGCCCCGTCGGCGAACGGCAAGCGGTGGCTGGAGGCGACGCAGAACGAGACCGCCGGATAACGTTTGGCGGCATAGCGGATCGCCACCTTCGCGACGTCCAACCCGTAGACCGCCATATTGCGCCCCTGGGCCAGCCGTGAGGCCACGGCGGCGGTGTAATACCCTTCCCCACAGCCTATGTCCAATAACGCGCCAGCATCGGCCGCCAGCGCCACATCCAGCCACTCGGCCACCTGCGCTTGCAGCGGCTGATAATACCCACCGTCGAGAAACGCGCGCCGCGCCTGCATCATTTCCGCGCTGTCTCCCGGCTGTTTCGATCGCTTGTGCTGTACCGGCAGCAGATTGACGTAGCCCTCTTTGGCCTGATCGAACTGATGATTGCTGTCGCAACGCCATTGTTGAGACGAAAAATGCAGCGGCTGATGACACAGGGGACATTGATAAGACATGAATGGGCTTCCAGAGAGACAGGGCGCGGCTAGTCTAAAGAAGGCGCCGGTTTGATGCAAGGCGCATCCCCGCTCGCTTTCATCGCCAACAACACCTGGCCAAGCGGGGAAAAAGCTGGCTACACTGAGAGTCTGTTTTCTCACGCAGGTGAAAATAATTTATGAGCGATCATTCCGCGCTGCTCGATGCGGTGCCCCACATTCAGCACGGCTTCGGCAGCAAACTCGCGCTGCTGCCGGGGCATCTGCTGCCCTACAGCGGCACATTGCCGGAAAAGAAGCAGGTGCATGGCACCCGCATCGTCGATGTGCTGCAACCGGCGCAGACGTGCGGTGAGGCCGATGGCTTCTACACGCGCCAGCCCGGCATTCTGCTCAGCGTGCTGACGGCGGATTGCCTGCCGGTGCTGTTCAGCCGTCGTGACGGCGGCGCCATCGCGGCGGTGCACGCCGGCTGGCGCGGGTTGCTGGACGGTATTCTGGAACAGATGGCGGCCCGCATTCGCCAGGACGGCGACACCGCCGATTGGGTGGCCTCCATCGGTCCCGCCGCCGGCCCGTGCTGTTACGAAGTTGACGAAGCGCTGGTGGAAAACTTTAAACAGCGTCTGCCGCTGCCCGCTACGCTGATCAGCCCGCACTATCGGCATCTGGATCTGGCCGCGATCGCCGAATACAAGCTGACGGCACTCGGCTTCGCCGCCGTTGACCGCTCAGGCAGTTGCACTATCTGCACGCCGGACGTCGATCCGCAGCGGCCGCAGCGCTTCAAATACACCAGCTATCGCCGCAACAGCCATCGGCGCGCGCAGGATCCGACGCATCCGGGCATTAAAGGCCGCAACCAGTACGCCGGCATCGTCATCGTCGCCGAATGACGGAAACGAAAAAGCCCGCGCGAAGGCGGGCTTTTTGTACAGCTGACGCTGATTAGATAGCAGTAACGTTTACTGCAGATGGGCCTTTCTGGCCATCTTGGATTTCGAACTCAACGTTCTGGCCTTCAGCCAGGGTTTTGAAGCCGTTACCCTGGATTGCAGAGAAGTGTACGAACACGTCTTTGCTGCCGTCAGCCGGGGTGATGAAACCGAAACCTTTAGACTCGTTGAACCACTTAACTTGACCTTTGATCTTTGCCATCTTGAGTATTTCCTTTGGATTGTTTAAACCGCCCGTAGGCGTTACATAGACAAACTAGAGTCGTTACTGCTTGAGGCACTAAGATAAGGATCGGCAGAGAAGCGGTATTCAACGCTAACGTCTTTACTCAGAACTTCTTTACTGAAAATGCCACACATATACAGAACTGTACCTCGTTTTACCCAGATGCGTTATCACATACTCTGTATGCGATGGCAAGCCATTTTTAATCACTGAACGACATGTCGCACATATTTGAAACGGTCGAGAGCCACATTTGCTTAAATAGGCCAAAAGATGTTGAAGCATCGGCTATTTTCTGCTTGCCAAAATCACTGCGCCAGACCCCGCATTCTGCTGGCGTTTTAACAAAACTTTCATCGTATTGACGCCTATCTGTCTCGTCATTTCCGCTTTTTTGCCGCTTATAGCGTTAAAAAATTTGAATCTTTATGGAATTTGATATGCAACATTTGAATATCGATGAACGGGGGCCAATTTATTCATCGCTCCTCCGACCATTTACCGCCGGAAAGCCCATTCATCATCGGCTTTCAGCCCTGCCGCCAAACGGCGCGGGCGAGCACGGCGCACGGGCCAGCGGTGACGCATCCGCCCTGCACAACGGATGCATAAACATGCAAAGTGCCGACACCTCTCCCGCTTGCCGGTGGGTTCATCATAAATAATCCGAATATCATTAACCTCAATAGCCGGAATAGTCTTATCAATAACGAAAGTTCAACGTTGAATTAAATCCTGAAAACAAGGGGGTTATTTGAATCACCACCCGCGCTTATCAATTCGGCTAATTACAGCCGCGCTTTCAAACCGTTGGTTTTATTCATCCCGCAGCGCCGCCGGGTGATGAGGTAACGCAGACGGTGAGCCCTGCAACGCGATGCGCTCGCCAATCTTCAGCGGATGGAATTGATGCTGCTCCAGCCCCGCTTCACTCAACGCCAGGTTCAACTGCTGCGGCGGCTCGTCCAGCGATTCATCCGCCAATTCGAACACCCCCCAATGAATGGGAATGGCGCGCGGCTGATTCAGTTGACGGTACAGCGTCACCGACTGCTGCGGATCCATATGCTGCTCCTGCATAAACCAGCGCGGCGCATAGGCGCCGATGGGCAGCGCCGCCACGTCGAACGGCCCCAGCAGTTGACCGATCTCCGCCAACCGTTCCGAATAGCCGCTGTCACCGGAAAAATAAAACCGTAGCGCCGGATGGTGGATCACCCAGCCGCACCACAGCGAGCGATTGCGATCCCACAGCGTGCGCATGCTCCAGTGCCGCGCCGGCGTGGCGTAGACCGTCAGCTCGCCCAACGGCAGACTCTGCCACCAGTCCAGCTCATGCACCTTCAGCCGATAACGGCGGAACCAGCGCTTCAAGCCGAGCGGCACGATGAACTCGGCCTGAGGGAAACGCCGCGCCAATTGCCGCACCGTGCGCCTGTCAAGGTGGTCATAATGGTTATGGGAGATCAGCACCGCATCCACCGCCGGCAGTTGCTCCACCGTCAGCGGCGGCGGCGTTCTGCGCTTCGGGCCGTAAAAGCTCAGCGGCGATGCGCGTTGGGACAACACCGGATCGATCAGGATATAGCGCCCGCTCAACCGCAGCAGCATCGAGGCATGCCCCAACCACCAGACGCTGTCGCCACTGCCGCTGAGATCGGCCGGCTGCCACCAGCGTTCGGTAAATTGCGCGTAGCCCTGCTGCGGCGGCTTGGGCAACCCCTGGCGCTTGCGCTCATCTTGCCAACGTTGAAGATCCCCCTCCTGACGCCGCGAAGGTTCCGGGTTGCGAAATCCCTCCGGCGTGTGATGCGCCTTGGCCGCGTCGTAATAACGGTTGATTCTTTTCATCCAGCGTCTTCTCCCGACCCTCAGCGCCCTGCACGGGCATGACTTTCAGTGTAACAAACCCGATGAAGCTCGCACTTCGTCAGCCGTGCGCTGCATTGAGGGAGCTTTTGCCGTATGCTGTTGTCTCACTTCGGTGAGACAGCCAGGGCCGCCAAGAGCCCGTTAAGACTCTCTTAAGAACTTTGTGATTGACTTGTAGGGCATACAGAAAAGGAGAAGTTATGAGTCGTTCGACATCCCGCAAATCAGGCGCAGGCCTGGGGCGCCGTATTCGCAGCGCGCTGCTGGCGCAGAAGCAATACTGGAAAATGTATTTCGCCATGAAGCTGCGCCGCGTGCGCGTGCCTGCACCGCTGGTGCTGCTTGGCGGTTCGCTGCTCGGGTTCTTCATGCTGACCCTGCTGATGCTCAGCGTGGTGACCATCGACGTCATCAGCACCCTGCTGCTGCTGTGCCGGAAACTGCTGGGACGGGGTGACGGTGAGGGGCGCGCCTTTATGCCGCGCAGCTGACGAGAAGAGCGCGGAGGCGCAATACGCCTCCGCGCGCAGATTAACGCTTGGCGCCTTTGCGGCGCGTCAGCATGAATCCGCCCCACAGCACTGCAACCCACACCGGCATCAACAGCACCGAAATGCGGATCCCTTCGCTGAAATACATAATCACCAAAATCAGGCCGAGGAACGCCAGGCACAGATAGTTGCCGAACGGATACCACAGCGCCTTAAAGCTCGGAATGACGCCCTGACGGTTCTTCGCCGCACGGAATTTCAGGTGCGCCAGGCAGATCATCACCCAGTTGATCACCAGGGTGGACACCACCAGCGCCATCAGCAGCTCAAACGCCTTGCCGGGCATCAGATAGTTGATCAACACGCCGATCGAGGTAATCAGCGCCGACAGCGCGATGGACAGCACCGGCACGCCGCGCTTGTTGACGCGCGTCAGCGCTTTCGGCGCATTGCCCTGGCTGGCCAGCCCGAACAACATGCGGCTGTTGGCGTAAACGCCGCTGTTGTAGACCGACAATGCGGCGGTCAGCACCACCACGTTGAGCACCGTCGCCACCAGATTGCTGTTCAGCGCATGGAAGATCAGCACGAACGGGCTGCCGCCCTCCACCACTTGCCCCCACGGATAAAGCGAGAGCAGTACGGTCAGCGAACCGATATAGAAAATCAGAATGCGGTACACCACCTGATTGGTCGCTTTAGGAATGCTGCGACGCGGATCGGCGGCTTCCGCCGCGGTGATGCCCACCATCTCCAGCCCGCCGAACGAGAACATGATCACCGCCATCGCCATCACCAGCCCCGAGAAGCCGTGCGGCATAAAGCCGCCCTGCTGCCACAGGTTGGTGACACTGGCCTGTGGCCCACCGTTGCCGCTGGCCAACAGCCAGGCGCCAAACACGATCATGCCGACAATCGCCACCACCTTGATGATGGCGAACCAAAACTCGGTTTCGCCGTACAGGCGCACGTTCACCAGGTTGATCAGATTGATCAACACAAAGAACAGCGCGGCGGACGCCCAGGTGGGGATCTCTGGCCACCAGTACTGAATGTAGATGCCGACGGCGGTCAATTCCGCCATGCCGACCAGAATGAACATCGCCCAGTAGTTCCAGCCGGAAAGGAAACCGGCGAAATCACCCCAATATTTATAGGCAAAGTGACTGAAAGATCCGGCGACCGGCTCCTCCACCACCATTTCGCCCAGCTGGCGCATGATCAAAAACGCGATAAAACCGCCGATGGCGTAGCCCAACAGCACGGCGGGGCCGGCCATTTTAATGGTTTGCGCAATGCCGAGAAATAAACCGGTGCCGATGGCGCCCCCGAGGGCAATAAGCTGTATGTGTCTGTTTTTTAATCCGCGTTTTAGCGGGGTATCCTGATGCTGACCGCCCATCTTATCCTCATATGGCGTACCTCCTTGCCGTTATCGGCCAAGATTTCACCAATCAATAAATGTATCTGCGGGCGGCTTTTTAACACTTAACCCCGTGAGCATCAAGGAGTAGCGCCCCGAGACGGCAGACCGGAGCGCGATTTTTTAACCGAGGGAGAGCGGGTAACGGCGGCGTTCAGCCAGGCATACCGCACAGTTTGGTCAGGTTGCGCGCGCCGATCATCAGCGTGGCGACATAAGATTGGCGACGCGTAACCACTTCCACCGCCACGCGATCGTTTTGATATTTTATCAGATAGGTCGAGGGCCAGCCCTGACGGCGCTGGCCGAAGCTTTCGGCATGACGATCGATCGCCGCATGGGCAATCACCAGATGAGACAAGTTTTTATCACCTTTGATAATGCGCTTCATAAACAGCCTCCGCCAACGACAGCTCTGTTATTAGAAAAAGGAGAAACTCTTACCAATCACCGGTATTTTTGCGAATCAGTTAGCCTGTCGGCTCATCAGAAAACAGATCATCGCCGCGCGCAGCGGGCTGGCGCTGTCGGCCTGCCATTCACCGCCCTGGGTGCTCATTCGCGCCTGCCACTGTGGGCTGTCGCTGTGGTTGTCGGGGTTCAGACTGATTTTGTTGGCGCAAATGATCGGCCAGGCGTCGGAGGGATTCTTGCAGTAATCTTTACCTTTCACGCCGCCGTAGGGATACCACTTGTCCGGGTTCTCCCCGGTCAGCAGCGCAATGCTGCGGTTCACTTCGGCATCGCTTTCTTCGTACCATTTAATCATCGGCTTTATCCATCTTTTGTAAGGTTCGCGCTACATTACGATGTCTGTAAGACAGTTTTATGACAGCGTCGCCGGTTTTCACATTATCTGCACTAATGTTTCGCCCCCTTTAACTTTTCTCCCCTTCTGCGTACACTTTTCGTCTGTTTAGCGCCCAGGAAACGCACGCATGTTGACCGGCCTCAACCACCTGACGCTCGCCGTCAGCGATCTCGATCGCAGCTTCGATTTTTACCGTCATCTGTTGGGGTTTACCCCTCACGCCCGCTGGCAAGGCGGCGCCTATCTGTCGTTGGGGGCGTTGTGGCTGTGCCTGTCATTGGATGAGGCCCGCACGCAACCACGGGCGCGTGATTACACCCATTACGCCTTCAGCGTAGCGCCGGAACACATTGAACGGGTCAGCGAGCGGCTGCGCCAGAGCGGCGCAGAAGAGTGGAAAAGCAATCGCAGCGAGGGCGAGTCGCTCTATTTTCTCGATCCTGATGGGCATCAGTTGGAGATCCATGCCGGCGATCTGGCCAGCCGCCTGGCGGCATGCCGGGAAAAACCGTATCAGGGCATGGTATTTTACTGAAGCGCCCCGGCGGCGCAGCGCCGGCCGGAGCAAGGTGTTCAACGTTCGGGGATAAAACCTTTAAAATCCAGCGCGGGGCTGAGATCGTCGTCATCAGCATCGCCGCCGTCGGCGCGAGCGCTGTGCGCCAAACGCTTCAACAGCGCCGTTTGTTGACGTTGCTGCTCGGCAATTTCCTGCAGCAGGCGAATCTGCTCGTTGGCGCGCACGCTGGCGCGGTTCACCAGGAACCAAACCCAGAGCCCCACCAGCAACGCCACGGCGGCGAGAGCCAACGACAACAGGCCGTTCTGGCCAAAACCTAAATCGTACATGGACAACCCTATCTACTGCGAAATTCAGGCCGCCATCTTAACACTCGCGGCGGCCGGGCGAACATCCCTGCCAAAAATTGCTTACCAGGGTACGAAGCGCGTCACCGAACAGATGCCCAGCGCAAAATTTCCACCATCGTCGCAATAACTGTCCAGCGCCAACAGGTAGAAAAACAGGCAAGCAGCGACGGCCGTCATTATCACGAGGATTTTTTTTCGCAACAAATTTAGCAGCCTCATTGTTATCAGGATGGTCTATCGCGCATGTTATCACAGCAAAGTTAAACGAAGTTTAACTTGTCGTTTAGATTTCTGGCTATCGCCCGATTTTCAGACTGTTACCCTTGCCCTCGCGCTGGCGCCGTGGCTAGATGAACCCTCAGGGATAACGAGGAAACGCAATGAGCAGACTGATTAAGTGGGTACTGGTATTGGCGGTCATTTACGGCGGCTTTTTGATCTCGGGCTACGGCGTGCTGATCGGCAGCAACAAGAACGTCGGCGGATTGGGATTGCAGTGCAAATACCTGACGGCGCGCAACGTGGCGATCGCCCAGTACGTCAATGGCGACAACGGTTTCATCGGCGTGACCGACTGCCCGCTGTTCAAGAAAATCGAAACGGTGGTGGATTAACCGCCACCGCCCGACGCCGTCGCTCTGCGGCGGCTCCGCCTCAATCGCGGGTAAACTTCAACTCGATCAGCGCAATCGCCTTGTCAATCGCTCTGCGGGTCACCGGATCGGCGCCGGCGGGATGCGTGGAGAAATCGATGCTTTTGAGCTGGCCCGCCATCTTGTCGCGCACTTCGGTCGGCGCAATCACGTCGATAACGTCCAGAATCTGTTTAATGACCAGTTGGCAAGCGACCAGATCGGAAGCCAATTCCTGCTCGTTGCTCAGCATGTCAGACATAATAACTTTCCCTCTTGATTCAAACGCCGCACAGAATAGCATGCCGCCTGCGCCATTGCCCGCCCTCCCCGCCTTTTTCCCCATTCTGCGCACCGCCGGGCAAAAGCCCGCGGCAGATTAGCCTATACTTGCAGCATGACGGTGATAAAAACATCCGTAACCTAAGCCACAACCAACAGGAGATAGTTATGGCGAATCACAATGTGAAATCCTGGGCAACAGTGCGTGAAACTTCGGTGGAAATTGCCGAAGCTATTTTTGAACTGGCAGGGAACGATGAAGTGTTGGCGCAGAAAATCTGGGAAGAAGGCAGCGATGAAGCGCTGGAAAAGGCTTTTGCCAAAACCACCGCCGACCAGCTTTATTGGGGAGAGGAAACCGTCGAGCGTAAAAACGTTTAAGCCGCCAGGCAACAAAAAGCCCGGGTTTCTGGCCCAGGCTTTCCCGATTAGCGCTCACCCCGCTCAGCGGCGTGCATCTCTGCTTGCTCTCACGGTTCTTCACCTCCCACACCTTCCGCATTTTTCATGCTCATCACCGGCGTCGCCATAAAAGCGCCGACGCCCACGATTACAACCAGAGTAATAATCACTGTCATTAACATGCGATCACCCCATCAACGTTGAGTTGTTACGGCTGACTCTGTTTTGGCGGTTCTTGCTGCGGTCTGCTCCGCGTCACCCACCGCGGCGGCGACAGTCTCAGATTAGCCGTTTTTCCTTTCGGCTGACAAGCGGCGGTTCAACGGTTTTTCCGAATCATGCCCCGTCATCGGCGGCGTTTTTTGTCCGCGGCGGCAAGTTGTGTATACTTCACCGCTATGTAGATCTCACACTGACGCACTGATGATACAAGAACACCATCTCTCATTGGTCTGCGCCCTCAGCAAATGGGTCGAAACTCACCTCGGACGAGTGATCCATCTCGAAGAGCTGGCCGAGTACTCCGGCTACTCGCTGTGGCACATGCAGAAGCTGTTCAAAGAAGCGACAGGGATTTCGCTGGGCAAATACATTCGTGAACGCCGTCTGGCCGGCGCGGTCTATCAACTGCGCAGCAGTGAAGCGTCGATTTTCGATATCGCCCTGGACTTTGGCTTCGGCTCACAGTCCCACTTCACCTACATGTTCAGAAAGCGTTTTAATATCACGCCTTACGATTTCCGCCAGGATCTGAGCGTCGATCTGCATATCGATCCGCCGCTGCACGTCATTCATCAAAAATCCGCCTGATTTTCGCCCGCCGCCAACCGGCGGGTTAACGCGCGCCCCAGACCGCCAGCAGCGCGATCGCGGCCGGCAACGCCTGCACCCACAGGATCTTGCGGCTGGCGGTCAGCCCGCCGAACACGCCGGCCGCCAGCACGCAGCCGAGAAAGAACAGCTGCAGCGCCACATCTTCACGCCAATAGCCCCATACCAGGCCCAGCGCCAGAAAACCGTTGTACAGTCCCTGGTTGGCGGCCAAGACCCGCGTGGCTGCGGCGAACTCCGCCGTCGTCCCGAATGCTCGCCTGCCGATCGGCGCGCGCCACAGGAACATTTCCAATACCAGGATATAAAGGTGGAGCGCCGCGATAAGCAGCAGAACAATGTCAGCAATGAGCGTCATGATTATCCAAATAGCGAAATGGGGATGCCGTCAAGTATAAGTGATGGGTGAATATCGCTCACCATCCAAGATAAAAAAACCCGCCGAAGCGGGTTTATGCAGGAGTCATTTTTTGAGGTTAGTGTAATACGGCAACCAACAATGCCGCGACAGAGACCCAAAACAGCGCCGTGGCAACCACGACATGGGACAGTCTTGCACGATAAAGAACTTGGCTCATAATGACCTCACTGACATCAGACTAACGGGAGACAACCTGACTTCCTGAGGATTATCCTAATCTTCTTCCGTTTATCATTATATGCGTCAGATCACTATTTCGTTGAGAAACTTTATATTGTCGTGAAGCTGGAGCCGCGATCACATTTATTGCGCGTTATTAGAGCGAAATAAGTCGAATAATCTCGGCGATTATATCCTAACGCTATCAAACTTCGCTCCACGGCAGGCGTGGCGCGACCATGCGCTCACCGGAATAACCGCTGACCGCCGGAAAACGATCCGTTTCCTGCTCCCAATCGCGCTGAGCCTGAATAATTTCCGCTTTGGTATGGCCAACGAAGTTCCACCAGATAAGGATCTCTTCATTTAACGGCGCTCCACCGATTAATAATCCCCGGCTGCCCTTCTCTGCATTTAACTCAATAGAGTTATTACCCATGCCTAAATAGGCGAATGCGTCAGGTGAAAATGTTTCACCATTAAGTTCAAATGCACCAATCAGGGGCAAAAAGCCGATTTCATAATCATCGCGCAGCGGCAATTGCGCCGTCGCCGCCTCTTGCCATTCCATATCAATGGCGATTAATGGCGAAAGAGTAAACACCGGTGAACGATAAGCGCCAAATTCCCCGACCAGCAAACGGTGATTCACGCCGTTATTACGCCACTGCGGCAAATCGGGATAATGATCGAATCGCGGCGTCATGTCGGCATATTCAGCCGGCAACGCAATCCACAATTGTGCGGCGTGCAGTCGTCGGTCCTCGCCCACCGACTGTTCCGTATGCGCGATGCCGTGCCCTGCGGTCATCAGATTGACCTGCCCCGGACGGATCAACTGTTCGCTGCCGAGGCTATCGCGGTGCAGCACCTCACCCTCGATCATCCAGGTAAAGGTTTGCAGACCGGTGTGCGGATGCGGCCCTACGTCCATGCCGGGCGCGGTGCCGTTGAATACCGTCGGGCCGGCGTGATCGAGAAAACACCAGGCGCCGACGGTGCGCCGCTCCCGGGTTGGCAACGCGCGGTTGATAGGAATGCCGCCCACTTCGGCATTGCGCACGGCAATGCGCTGGATCTGGCGCGCGCCGTCAATGACAGGGCACTCGCGTGAGGGTGAAAAGCGCGTAGGACGTGACTGACTCATCGCAAAGACCTCCTGAATGGCGCCGATTCGCCAAGGATAATCGCCCCAGCTTAGCACAGGACAACGCCCCCTGGAGAGCGACGACGCTCAGCCGCGCTCACGCGGATTAAGGTGTTTTGATGTAGCAGCTTTTAATATCGATATCGTCGTGGGCATGCCTGAGATCGGAGAAATAAGTCACTCCGAAGAGAATCGACACGACCAGCAGTACAGAAACCAACAGGCCGATAATCGCCAACAGTTTGGTTTCATCGTGGAGATTGGGCTCCATTTTCTCTCCCCTAGTTAATGACGTCAGGTCAGCCACAGCGTAACCGCCAACGTAAAAATGATCAGTGAGCAGGACGCAATCGCCAAAACGACGATCGCAAATTGCGCATCACCCAAGGTTTCTCTGTAGTTTTTATCCGTCAAGGCGTTACGCTGCTGTTTCACTAAATCGGCTTTCACTCGTTCAACTGCTGCATTGCTGTTTGATGGGGCAAGACACCCCCTCAGAATGGGGGAGCGAAATCCCCCTTCGGCTGCTCAGTCCGCAACCGGGCCATGACGCTACCAACTTTCCCCCCCAGGGTCAACACCGCCGCCGCGGGCCGGCGAGCGCAGGCACACGGTATGTGTAACTTTTATTTAGAGGGAAGGGAAATAAGAGATGCTTATAGCGGAGGCAAAAAAAAGCCCGGCACATCGCCGGGCCAGGGGAGACAGAGGCGTTATTGCGGGACACGCAAAACCTGTCCCGGATAGATCTTGTCCGGGCTCGACAGCATCGGCTTGTTGGCTTCGAAAATTTTGTTGTAAAGATTGGCGTTACCATACATCTCTTTGGAGATTGCGCTCAGCGTATCGCCCTTCTTCACGGTATAGAAGCGGCTCTCGGCGTCGGATTGCGCTACCGCCACCTTGTCTTCCACACCGCTGATGCCCGCTACGTTGCCGATAGCCACCAGAATCTTCTCTTTCAGCTCCTGGCTGACGGCATCGCCGGTCACCACCGCTTTCCCATCGACCACCTGCACATCGACTTTGTCGGTGCCCGGCAGGCCGCTCTTATCGAGATGCTCCTTGAGTTTGGCGCTTTGATCTTCGGCGGAGGCATTGCCGGTGACTGTGTCCCACAGTTTTTCGCCCGCTTCTTTGACAAAGTTAAACAAGCCCATAATCACTCCTTTTGATGGTTGCACTAATGCGTTTAAGTAAGGCTTGTTAAGCTTAGCATCGTCAAAAGGATATGCCATCCGCTCACGGCGCCAGAAACGGTTAGAGTATTCCGAAAGTGTCGTCAGCGGCGTTTCAACGGTGATTAATCGCGCAATGATGCTGAAAAATATTGCTTTTTTACCTACACTGTTGCAGACAAGGCGACTCGACGAAGGAGGCGTGCAACGATGTACGCATTGGTGATGTTTGTCTGTTATCTGGATGGTGGCTGCAGTGAAATGGTGGTCGACATATTGCGCGACGAGCCACAATGCCTGGTCGCGATGAAGGAACAGAACTTGCGACACGCCGGTTGTTATCCCATGGAAGAGTTTATCGACGGCTTCTGGTTGCCAGCCAGCGAATATTCGGATTTTTAATTCCCTTCCCGCGCGATGCTGAGGAATTTCTGATTTCATCAGAAACTTCGTCTTCCTCCGAGGCATAAGGCCGCTGTTTTGCTAAATTGCGGCTCCCGAAGAAGAGAGAGACAGAGAAAGGTCATGCCAGCATCAGCTCATTCCAACGAGCAATATGAAACTCTGCTGCGCGACGTCAGCCTGGCGTTAGGCGACGCAGTGTTGCAGTTAATCAAAAACCATAAAAAAGTATCCGGCGGCAATATTCTTTCACAGTTGGTGACCGAAATAGAGCGTGAGCAGGATCAGCAACGTTTCGCCGCGCTGCGTTCCGCCATTGAGCTGGTCGGGTTGGCGCCCAAAGGCTGAGCGCGCGATAAAACAAAGGCAGGGCTTACGCCCTGCCTGATTACCAATCCCGACACAGGATGAAGGTAATGGAATTGCCGCTTAGAAGCGATACGTCAAGCTGACGGCAACGATATCATCGTTGGCCAGTTTCAGTTTGTTATCGTCGCTCAGCTGGTTGATTTGATAATCAACGTAGGTGTACATATTTTTGTTGAAGTAGTAAGTCGCCCCCACTTCCACGTATTTCACCAGGTCGGCATCACCGATCCCTTCGATATCCTTGCCTTTGGACTGCACATAGGCCACGGAAGGGCGCAGGCCGTTCTCGAATTGATACTGGGCCACCACTTCGAAGTTTTGCGTTTTGTTGGCGAAGCCGGAAGTGCCATTGACGCTGATCGGCGTCATATTACGGGTTTCCGCATACATCGCAGCCAGGTAAACCTGGTTGGCATCGTATTTCACTGCGGTGGTCCATGCAGTGGCGCTGTCGCCCTTGCCATATTGCAGCTCTTTCTGCTTGCTGGTGCGGTTAGAATCAGAGAACGCCGCCGCTACGCCGATGCCGGAACCGCCGATGTCCTGGTAGTCCAGAGACAGGCCGTAACCGTCGCCGTTTTGCTTGGTCACGCTGCGACCGTCGCCGTCGTTTTTACCCTGATACTGCACCGCCAGGTTCAGACCTTCCACCAAACCGAAGAAGTCACGGTTACGGTAGGTGGCCAAACCGTTGGAACGGGCGGTCATAAAGTTATCGGTATAGCTGTAGGAGTCACCGCCGAATTCCGGCAGCATGTCGGTATATGCCTCGGCGTCATACACCACCCCGTAGTTACGACCGTAGTCGAAAGAACCGTAGTTGCCGAATTTCAGCCCCGCAAAGCCCAGACGCGTTTTGGTGCCGGCGGTGCCCTGCGCTTCGTCGTGATTGGCCTGGACGTTGTATTCCCACTGACCGTAACCGGTCAACTGGTCATTGATTTGCGTTTCGCCTTTGAAGCCCAGGCGAACATAGGTCATATCGCCGTCATTGGACTTACTGTCGCTGAAATAATGCTTGGCGTTAACGCGGCCGTACAGGTCGAGTTTATTACCATCCTTATTGTAGATTTCAGCCGCGTTGGCGAAGGAGGTGATCGCCCCGAGGGCGACAGCTAAGGCTAATACACTGCGTTTCATCATTTATTTTCCTAGATATTATAATTAGAACCCTGCCCGTCACGCCCAATTTATAGTTTGGGCTGTGATTTTATCTTTTGGTATTTTATGAGCCCCCCTAATGTGGGGTGATGTGACATTAGCATCATGAATCAAAACTTAAAATCAAAAAGTTCATGAAACAACGAGGAGAAAGCATGTTTATTTGTAACCATATATTTCAAAAAAGAGAATACATAACCCATTGAATATAAGAAATTTTTATCACATAACTTATAACCAAAACGGTGCAATGCACCAATTTAGTGCATTTTGGTTTCGTTTTGCGTGCTTTCTGCGCGATTCAAAAGTAACAACAATATTAGCATGGTTATTAAAAGCGTTACTTATTTCACATTTTTATCTTAACAAAGTCACCAGGCAATTAAGGCTTTCCGATAACGGCTGAATACGGCATTTATTCATTCACGTAAAGAAATCCCTATATGACGAATAAAATTCGATTTATGGCCATTTAAATAGCGGGAAATAGCAGATTAAAATAATGAAAGGAATAAACGGCAGCGCGCTAACGGCGCCGCCGAGGATAAATCAATACAACGTAGAACGGGAAACTTCGCTCAACAGCATGCCGGCGCGCAGGCCCAGCGCCACAGTGGGGTTAGGAAACAGTATCCACGCGCCCTCTTCGCCAACGCGATACTCCTCCTGCGGCTGCTCGCACAGCAACATCCCCGGTTTCAACTCGGTGAAGTTGGCGGTGTCATCATCCAGATGCAGCTTGAAATCCTCGCTGTGTTTGATCAACGAGTGCATCACACGGAATACCCGGATCGCCTCGCCCGCGCGCTCCGGCAACGGCACCTCGCTGACCGCCGCCCGCAGAGCGCGATCGATGGCGGCGAACTGCTGCAGATCGTTGCTGCCGAACGGCCGCGCCTTGCCCAGCTCGAGCGTACAGCTCGCCGCATTGAGATGCTCGCTGGAATAGTGGCTGAAAGTCCCGCCCGGCGCGCTGTGTACCACCAGCGCATCCAGATCGGCGGCATCCAGCAGCTTTAGCATCGGTTCGCTGTACGGGCGCTTCTGGAAGGGCAAAATGCCAAAGCGCGGCAAATGCGACTCGCGAATGGCGGTGTGCAGATCGTAATGGAAGCGCGCCGCCTGTTCGCCATCAAAAAAGGCGGCGAGCGTGCGCTCCAACTGCTGGGCGCGCGCGGTTTCCCCGCTGGCGGCGAAGTTGCGGTAGCGGCCGCCGAACATGCGGTTCATGTCGCTGTGCAGATAGCGCTTGCCCGCCCGCATCGCCGCCGGGTTGCCCAGCACCACCAACAGCCGCACCGCCAGCGGCAAGCGGCCGCTCAACAGATCGCCGATTAACTGATTGAGCAGTTCAATCGGCGCGGTTTCGTTGCCGTGTACGCCCGCCGACACCACCAACGCCTGGCGATAACGCTGCCGCGGCGTGAGCTCCAACACCCCTTCCCCCAGCCAACGCCAGCGCAGCTGCGGCGTTTCGCCCTGCCATTCGGCGGGTTCTTTCCCCTCCAGCGTCAGGGGCAGTAGATCGATCATGCAGCCTCCCTTATCGTTGGAACGGATAGATGGACCCGAGACCGAGGATCGACGTCAGCGAATCCAACGCCTCGCGCCCTTCGCGCAGCAGCAGCGGATCGGCCAGGTCATCCTGCGTCAGACGATCGCGGTAATGACGATCCACCCACTCGTTCAGCGTCGCGAACAGCCGATCGTTCATCATGACGCGCGGGTTCACCGCCCGCAGCTCTTGATCGTTGAGCGCCACCCGCAGCCTCAGGCAGGCCGGGCCGCCGCCGTTGCGCATGCTTTCGCGCAGATCGAACACGCGGATTTCATCGATCGGGCCGCCGCTGCCGACCATCTCGTTCAGATAACGCCACACGCCGACATGCTGGCGCGACTCTTCCGGCACCACGATCATCATCTTGCCGTTCGGCTTGGTGAGAATTTGGCTGTTGAACAGATAAGTCGCCACCGCGTCCGCCACCGAGACGCGCTCCGTCGGCACTTCGATCGCCACCAGCTCGCTGTCCAGCGTCGCCATCTTGCGGCGCACTTCATCCAGCGCCTGTTGCTGGCGGTAAAACGCCTGCTGGTGGTGGAACAGCACGTTCTGGTTGCTGACCGCAATCACGTCGTTATGGAACACGCCCTGGTCGATCACCGCCGGGTTTTGCTGCACGAAGACCGTATGCTGCTCGTCCAATTGGTGCAGGCGAGCGATCGCCTCACCGGCTTCGCGCGTCTGGCGCGCAGGATAACGCGCCGGTGCCGTTTCGCCGCCAAACTCCTGGCGACCGTAAACGAACACCTGCACGCTGCGCCTGGCATAATCGCCGCCCAGCCGGTTATGGTTGGCCGCCCCTTCGTCCCCAAACAACGCCACCTGCGGCAGCGCTTCATGGTGGGCGAAATGCCGGTCGTCGTTAAACATCGCCCGCAAAACGTCGGTGGTCGTTTCCGCTTCAATGGCGCGGTGGAATTTATTGTTCAGGTTAGCGGCGGTGAAATGCACCTTGCCGTCTGCGCTGTCCGCCGAGGGGGACACCGTGGCCGCATTGGCGGTCCACATGCAGGACGCCGAGCTGAGCGCCGACAGCAAACGCGGCGATTGACGCATCGCCTGCGCCAGCACCGCCTCATCGCTGCCGCTGAAACCCAGGCGACGCAACATCGGCAAATGCGGCCGCTCCTGCGGCGGCAATACCCCTTGCTGGAAACCGAGATCGGCCAGCGCCTTCATTTTCAGCAGCCCCTGCTTCGCCGCCAGCTGCGGGTTCGATACGCTGTTTTGATGCTGCGTAGAGGCCTCGTTACCGAACGACAGCCCGGCATAGTGGTGCGTCGGCCCCACCAAACCGTCGAAATTGACTTCATATCCTGACATGGCTATCCCCTGGGGATGGCCTGCGGCGACGCCATGACGCCGCCGCAGACGATTAACGGAACGACAAGCCCGGCGAGAGCGTCGCCGGCAGCGACAGGCTTTCGCTTTCCAGCGACGCCATCGGCCAGGCGCAATAGTCCGCCGCATAGAAGGCGCTTGGGCGATGGTTGCCGGAAGCCCCCACGCCGCCGAACGGCGCCGCGCTGGACGCCCCGGTCAACGGCTTGTTCCAGTTGACGATGCCGGCGCGCGCTTCCAGCAGCAGCCTCTCGAACAGCTCGCGCTGCGGCGAGACCAATCCCACCGACAGGCCGTAGCGCGTCTGGTTGGCGAGCCGCAGGGCCTCGTCGAAATCGCGGTAACGCACGATCGTGGTCAACGGCCCGAAGTACTCTTCGTCCGGCACGCCGGCCACGCCGGTCAGCTCGATGATGCCCGGGCTGAGCAGCGAACTGCCCGGCTCCAGCAGACGCATGGCCAGCAGCGATTTACCGCCCAGCGCCAGCAAGCGCTGCTGCGCTTTCAGCATGTTTTCCGCTGCGGCCGCCGACACTACGCCGCCCATGAACGGCTGCGGTTCGGCATCCCAACGGCCGACGCGCAGCTCGCCCGCCACCTGAACCAAACGCGCGATAAAGGCGTCGCCTTCCGCCCCCTGCTTAACCAAAATGCGGCGTGAACAGGTGCAGCGTTGGCCGGCGGAGATAAACGCCGACTGGATAGCCAGGTTGACCGCCGCGTCGCGATCCTCGAAACCATCGACGATCAGCGCGTTGTTGCCGCCCATCTCCAGCGCCAGGATCTTCTCCGGCTGCCCCGCCAATTGGCGATGCAGGTGGTAACCGGTGCCGGCGCTGCCGGTGAACAACAGGCCGTCGATATCCGCACTGGCCGCCAGCGCCTCGCCGGTTTCCCGGCCGCCCTGCACCAGATTGATCACCCCGTCCGGCAGACCGGCCTTCAGCCACAGCTTCAGGGTCTCCTCGGCGGTCAGCGGCGTCAGTTCGCTCGGCTTGAACACCACGCAGTTTCCGGCCAGCAGCGCCGGCACGATATGGCCGTTCGGCAGATGGCCGGGGAAGTTGTAAGGCCCGAACACCGCCAGCACGCCGTGCGGGCGATGGCGCAGCACCGAAGCGCCGTCGGCCATCGCCGTCTGGCTAAAACCGGTGCGCGCCTGATAGGCCTGCAGTGAAATGCCCACCTTGCCGATCATCGCCTGAATTTCGGTCAGGGTTTCCCAGCGCGGTTTGCCGGTCTCACGGCTGATGGTTTCCGCCAGCGACTGTTTATGTTCTTCCAGCAAAGCGGCGAAGCGTTTCACCAGCTGTTCACGCTGCTCGAACGGCGTACGCGCCCAGCCGGGGAATGCGGCGCGCGCGGCTTCGCAGGCGGCGGCGACGTCATCGGCGTCGGCGGCGTTGGCGCGCCACAGCGGCTGATTGCCGACCGGATCGGCCTTGCCCAACTCCGCGCCGCGGCCCTGCCGCCAGACGCCGTTAATCAACAGTGCAGGATGGGACATCATGCTTTCTCCTGTGCAATAAGGGGGAGTACCCGCACCGGGCTGCCCTGCTCGACGCCGAGCGCCGCAGCGGTGGCGGCGTTGATATGCAGGCGGTCGTCATACAGATCGGCATTGACCAACAGTGCGCGGTAATTCTGATAGTTGTCGTTGGCGACCAGATGGACCGGCGCATCGGCGCGCATCGGCGTGTCATCCAGCACCACTTTGACCAGGCGGCTCTGCTTCACCGCACGGATGTGGTCGATTTCGGCTTCCAGCGTCGGGCCACCGTCGAAGATATCGACGTAGCCCTGATAGCTCAGGCCTTCCGCCTCCAGCAGGCGGCGCGCCGGCAGGGTTTGCGGGTGCACTTCACCGATCACCTTCTGCGCGTCTTCGGCCAGGAAATCGACATACAACGGGTGTTTCGGCATCAGTTCGGCGATAAACGCTTTTTGTCCGGTGCCGCTCAGGTAGTCCGCCTTGGCGAACTCGATGGAGAAGAAACGGTGGCCGACGCTCTCCCAGAACGGCGAACGGCCGTTTTCATCGGAGAAACCGCGCATCTCGGCGATCAGACGGCGGGAGAAGCGTTCACGGAACGCGGCGATAAACAGGAAACGCACCTTCGACAGCAGCTTGCCGTTCTCGCCGTGACGATAGTCCGGATCGAGGAACAGCGTGCACAGTTCCGAATGCCCGGTATGGTCGTTGCTGAGGAACAGCGTCGGCACCGATTTATAGACGTTCAGCTGTTTGGAAGCGTGCACCTGCGTGCCGACGCGGAAGCTGTACCAGGGTTCCGCCAGGCCGACGGCCACTTCGATCGCGCAGACCCCCACCGCCTGCCGGCGCTCGCTGTCTTCCAACACGAACAAATAACACTGGTCACTTTGCGGAAGTTCGCCTTGCCAGGTTTTTAACGCCCGCTCAATGCGTGCCGACAGGGTATCTTCATTTTGCGGCAGCGACGTGAGACCGATACCGGATTTGCCGGCAAGCGTCAGCAAATCCGCCAAATCGCGGCGCTCTATAGGGCGAATAATCATCATAATGCGAACCTCTTCTGAATCAGGCTGCGCCGATGAAGGCGCAGCCCGCTGATTAGCTGCAAATGCGCGCCACGGCGCGCGCGAATCGCGCCAGCCCCTCTTTCACATCCTGCTCAGGGATGATCAGCGACGGCGTGAAACGCACCACGTCCGGGCCGGCGATCAGCGCGATAACGCCTTCTTCGTTGGCCAGTTGGGTGATCTGCTTCGCTTTGCCGGCATAGTCTTTCTTCAGTTGGCAGCCGATCAGCAAACCGCCGCCGCGGATCTCGGCGAAGATCGGATACTGGCGGTTGATGTCGTTCAACCCGTCGATGAACCACTGGTGGCGCTGCTTGACGCCTTCCAGCACTTCCGGGGTATTGATGATGGAGAACACTTCCCCCGCCACCGCCGTCGCCAGCGGGTTGCCGCCGTAGGTGGTGCCGTGAGTGCCGACGCCCAGCGTTTTCGCCAGCGCATCGGTGGTCAGCATGGCGCCGATCGGGAAGCCACCGCCCAGCGCTTTCGCGGTGGTCAGCACGTCCGGCACCACGCCGTACTGCATATAGGCATACAGGTGGCCGGTGCGGCCGACGCCGGTCTGCACTTCGTCGAAGATCAGCAGCGCATTATGGCGATCGCACAGTTCACGCAGCCCCTGCAGGAAACTGGCTTCCGCCGGCAGCACGCCGCCTTCGCCCTGGATAGGCTCGACGATCACCGCGCAGGTGCGATCGTTGATAAGCTCGGCCGCTGCGGCCAGATCGTTATACGGCGTATGGGTGATACCGCCCGGCAGCGGCGCAAAGTCCTGCGAATATTTTGGCTGGCCGCCGGCGGACACGGTAAACAGCGTACGGCCGTGGAACGCGTTGTTGAACGCCACAATCTGATCTTTACCGGCGCCGTGCTGGTCGTGCGCATGTTTGCGCGCCAGTTTCAGCGCCGCTTCGTTGGCTTCTGCGCCCGAGTTACAGAAAAACACCTTGTCGGCGAACGTGGCATCGATCAGTTTCTTGGCCAGGCGCAGCACCGGTTCGTTGGTATAGCCATTGCCCAGATGCCACAGTTTGCCCGCCTGCTCCACCAGCGCCGCCTTGACCGCCGGGTGCGCATGGCCCAACGCGTTAACCGCGATGCCGCCGGCGAAATCGATGTAAGACTTACCCTGTTGATCCCACACCTGCGATCCTTCACCCCGCACCAGAATAAAATCGGCAGGGGCATAGACCGGGACCATCCAGTCATCGAAAGACTGGCGGGTAACTGCGATTGGCTGTTCCATAGTGACCTCATAATCTCAGCAAAGGCTGAATTTTGACTGTAAGGACCGCGCAAGCCCGGCTAGGCCGCCACAATGAAAAAAAACCGCTGTTCAAAACCGACTTTCCCAGCGGTGAAAATGCTGTCTCTCACCGCTGATTTAGAAACAAATCTGTTACATAAAATCGGTTTTTCACTATTTATGGCGCTTATCCGGTCCCTGAGCGGGGAGTAAATGTTAACGAGCAGTTAAAATACATGTCGTTTGATAAAGAGTGTAGAGCAGCTATCGTGCCAAAACGGGATTTTTGCCGGATTTTGCTATTTTTTACGTTAAAACAACGGCTTATAATGCATATTTATTCATTTTATATGCATTTGCAATGCATAATTTAAAAAATAAGGCCTAAAATCATCATTGCTCGCGAAATCCTATTCAATTGCGAAAAACTTCAGGATTTCTGATCGCGCTCGCAAAAATAATTTCATCCGATTTGCTCGCCATCACACTTTTTGCCCCAACCCGGTGCAGCGCTGCGCCAGGATCGGGCAATGCGGCGACGAAGCGCCTATTCCATCGGCAGCACCCCGGAAAACGAACCGCGCCGATCGCCGCCGGCCGCGGCTCCCGCTTTATGCGCCAACGACTACACTGTGATTCTGACCGCACTTTTTCTTCTGCGCACAAGGAGTCACCATGCCCAAACGAACCGTCGATCTCAGCCGGCCTCTCCTCCAGCACGACATCCGCGCGTTTCTCGAGACGCTGAATGCCGCTGGCGGTAAACCTATGGAACAAATGAAGCCCAAAGAGGCGCGCAGAGTTTTGGAAGCGGCGCAGCGTAGACGTGCCGCTGCGCGAGGTGGAGATCAGCGAGAAAACCATTCACGTAGAAGGCCAGGATATTCTGCTGCAGCTGGTGCGGCCGGCCAGGGTCAAGGAGACATTGCCGGTATTCATGTTCTTTCACGGCGGCGGCTGGGTGCTGGGCGATTTTCCCACCCATGAACGGCTGGTGCGCGATCTGGTTTACAGCTCCGGCGCGGCGGCGGTGTTCGTCAACTACCCCCGCTCACCGGAAGCGCACTATCCGCAGGCGATCAATCTGGCTTACGCCGCCACGGAATGGGTGGCCGAATATGGCGAAAAAATCAACGTCGACGGTTCACGGCTGGCGGTGGTCGGCAACAGCGTCGGCGGCAATATGGCGGCGGTGGTCAGCCTGATGGCCAAAGAGAAAGGCCTACCGGCATTGCGTTGCCAGATCCTGCTGTGGCCCGTTACGCACGCCCATTTTGATACCGATTCCTATCATCAGTTCGCCGAAGGCCATTTCCTGACCCGCAATATGATGAAGTGGTTTTGGGACAGCTATGCGCCCGATAAGGCGCAGCGCAAAGACATCTACGCCTCGCCGCTCAACGCTACGCCGGAACAGCTGCGGGGCTTGCCGCCGGCGCTGGTGCAGACCGCCGAGCTGGACGTGCTGCGCGATGAGGGCGAAGCCTACGCGCGTCTGCTCGACGCCGCCGGCGTCGAGGTCACCTCTACCCGCTACAACGGGCTAATCCACGACTACGGCCTGTTGAACCCGCTCGCCCACGTCCCGGCGGTGCATTCGGCGATCCACCAGGCCGGGCGCGCGTTGAAACACTACCTGTCCTGACGCTAACCGACCAGGTGGCAAGCCACCTGATGACCGGGCGCCACGCTGCGCAGCTGCGGCGCCTGTTCGCGGCACTGCGCCGTGGCCAGCGGGCAGCGGGGATGGAAACGGCAGCCGCGCGGCGGGTTGGCGGGGTTCGGCGGCTCGCCGCCGGCCACCCACGCCGGCGCGCGTTGCGCATCCAGCGTCGGCACCGCCGCCAACAAGGCCTGCGTGTAGGGATGCAGCGGTTGGCGGAACAGCGCATCGCGATCGGCGCTCTCAACGATCTGCCCCAGATACATCACCGCCACATCCTGGCACAGATGCTCCACCACGCCGAGATCGTGCGAGATAAACAGCAGCGTCACCCCCTGCCGCTCCTGTAAATCGGAAAACAGATTGATGATCTGCGCCTGAATCGACACGTCGAGCGCCGATATCGGCTCATCGGCGACGATAAATTCCGGTTGCAGGATCAACGCGCGCGCAATGCCGATACGCTGCCGCTGGCCGCCGGAAAACTCATGCGGAAACCGCCCGTAATGCTGTGAGGACAACCCGCAGATCGCCAGGGTATCGAGCACCCGTTCGCGCAGTTCCGCCTTGCTCGCCAGGCCATGTTGCAACAGCGCTTCCCCAATGGCGTCGCCCACGCGCAGACGCGGATTCAGCGAGCTGTAAGGATCCTGAAACACCAGCTGCATTTTCGGCCGCAGGGCGCGCAACGCGTCCTTGCTCAGGCCGTCCAACGCCTGCCCTTTGAACAGCACCTCGCCGGCGGTTTTGTCGTGCAGGCCGAGCAGCGTGCGGCCAACGGTGGTTTTGCCGCTGCCGGACTCACCCACCAGCCCGAAAACGCGGCCCTTGCGAATGCTGAAGCTGACGTCGTCCACCGCCTTCAGTTGGCCGGTGGTGCGCCCGAACAGCCCGTCGCGCAGCGGAAAATATTTCTTTAACCCCTTTACCTCCACCAAAGGTTCAGTCGACATACGGATGCCCTCCGGCATTGAGAAAACAGGCGGACTGACGCTGACGGGAGCCGTACAGCGGCGGAATGCCGTCGCGGCAGCGAGCGGAGGCCTGCGCGCAGCGCTCGGCGAAAGCGCAATGCTCCGGCAGCCGCGCCAGATCCGGCACCTGACCGGGAATGGAGTACAAGCGGCGTCGCCGCTGCCCCGGCACCGGCCGCGAGGCGATCAGCCCCTGCGTATAGGGATGTCGCGGCTCGTCCAGCACTTCCCGGGTCGTTCCCTGCTCGACGACGCGCCCGGCGTACATCACCGCCAGCCGATCGGCCATCTGGGCGATCACCCCGAGATCGTGGGTGATCAAGATCATCGCCATGTTGTGTCGCCGGCTCTGCTCGCGCAGCAACGCCAGGATCTGCGCCTGCACCGTAACGTCGAGCGCCGTGGTCGGTTCGTCGGCGATCAGCAGCGCCGGCCGGCACCCGATCGCCATGGCGATCATCACGCGCTGCAGCATGCCGCCGGAAAGCTGATGCGGATAGCAGCGCATCAGCGCCTCCGCGCGCGCCAACCCCACTTCCATCAAGAGTTGAATCGCCTGGCGCCAGGCCGCTTTCGGCGACAGGGTCAGGTGGCGAATCAGCGGCTCAACCAGCTGTTCGCCGAGGGTCAACACCGGATTCAGCGCGCTCATCGGCTCTTGAAAGATCATCGCCAGCCGGTTGCCGCGCAGATCCGCCATCTTGGATGCCCGCAGCGACAGCAGGTTTTGCCCTTCAAAGCGAATCTCACCGCCGTCTATCTGCGCCAGCGGCTGCGGCAACAGCCCCATCAGCGCCATGGCGGTCACGCTTTTGCCGCAGCCCGATTCGCCGAGGATCCCCAGCGTTTGCCCGGCCTGCAGTTCAAGGCTGACCTGTTGCACCGCCCGCACCGGCCCCTGCTCGCCATGAAACGACACCGACAGCCGGTCGAACGCCACCAGCGGTTGACTCATCGTTTTACCCCGCTCATTTTCGGATCGAGCGCGTCCCGCAGGCCGTCGCCCAAGATATTGATCGCCACCACGGTGACGAAGATCGCCAGCCCCGGCGGCATCCACAGCCAGGGGCGGCGCTGAAAGTCGATCAGGCTATTGGCGGCGTCCATCATGTTGCCCCACGACGGCGTCGGCGGCACCACGCCCAGCCCAAGGTAGCTCAACGCCGACTCGCTGAGGATGGCGTTGGCCACCGCCATGGTGGCGACCACCACCAAAATCGGCACGGTATTGGGCAACAGATGGCCGAAGAGGCGCCGCCGAGTGGAGAGCCCCAGCACTTCGGTGGCCAACATGAAATCCCGCTCGCGCAGCGACAGGATCTGGCCGCGCACCAGCCGCGCCAGCGACGGCCAGCCCAGCAGGCTCAGCATGATCATCACCATGTAGATACGGTAGTCCGGCGACACGTCGAGTTCGGTCAGCATCGCCCCCATGATGATCAGCAGCGGCAGGCCAGGAATGGTCATCAACAGATCGGCGAAGCGCATGATCAGCCTGTCCGCCACGCCGCCCAGATAACCGGCGAACGCCCCCAGTACATAGCCCAGCGTCACCGACAGCAGCATCGACACCAGGCCGATGGTCAGCGATATTCGCCCCGCCAGCAGCAGCCGGGTGCAAATATCGCGGCCGAGAAAGTCGGTGCCCAACCAATGCGCGCCGCTCGGCGCCTGATTGATGTTCAGCACATCGCCGGCGTCGTCAGGCCACGGCGACAGCGACGGCCCAATCAGGCACAGCAGCGCCAACAGCACCAGCAGCGCCAGCGAGATCATCGCCGGTCGGTGGCGGCGCAGACGGCGCCAGGCCTGCGCGGCGGGCGGCGGAGACAGCTGCGCCAGCGCCGGCAACTGCGCCTGGCGCCAGCGGCGACGGCGCCCGAAAAACAGCGTTACCCACATCGTGTTACCTCAAGCGAATGCGTGGATCGGCGTAGGCGTACAGAATGTCCGCCAGCAGATTGCCGAGAATGGTCAACGCCGCCAGAAACAGCGTGAACCCCATCAATACCGGATAATCGCGCGCCGCCAGCGAATCGATATGGATATGCCCGGCGCCCGGCCAGTTGAAGATTTTTTCGGTGATCAGCGCGCCGGAGAACAATCCCGGCAGCTCGAACCCCAGCAGGGTGATGATCGGCAACAGCGCATTGCGCAGCGCGTGTTTGAGGATCACCGTTTTCTCCCTGAGCCCTTTGGCGCGCGCGGTGCGGATATAGTCCATGCGGATCACCTCCAGCATGCTGGCGCGAAAATAGCGCGTCAGGCTGCCGGCCTGCAGCATCACCAGCGCCAGCACCGGCAACAGCAGGTGCGCCGCCACCTCCAGCGCCCAGGCCAGCCCGCTCGCTTCGCTGCCGGTGCGCAACATGCCGCCCGCCGGCAACCAGTGCAGATCGACGGCGAACCATTTGATCAGCAATAGGCAAAGGAAAAACGTCGGAAACGACATGGCGGCGAACACCGCCACGGTGATCAGATGATCGAACAGCGAATAGGGTTTCATCGCCGAGATCACTCCCACCGCCAGCGCGATGCCCCAATACAGCACCATCGCCACCGCCGCCAGCAGGAACGAGTTCCAGATGTATTGGTTCAGCAGCGTGCTGACCGGGATCTGATACTGCAGCGAGAAGCCGAGATCGCCCTGCAACAGCCGGCCAAGCCAATGCAGGTAACGGCTGAACAAGGGCTGATCCAACCCATACAGCGCCCGCAGCTCGGCGGCGCGTTGCGCGGTCAGGTTGATATTGCCGTCGATAAAGTCGCCGGGCGCCAGGGCGAAGATGCAAAAAATCAGCAATGAAGCCAGCAACAGCATCGGGATAGTCTGCAACAAACGGCGCAGGATAAAATTTCTCATCGCGAATTCCATCGCCGCCGCCCGGAATGGCGCGGCGGCATCGGGGCGTTACGGCGCCGGTTTGACGTTCGGCAGGCTGCCGACCAGTCCGTTGTAGATATCCGGTTTAAAGCCGGTGACGCGCGCGCTGCTGGCGCTCAAGATTTCGCGGTTGCCGAGCAGGATCACCGGCGGATCGTCCGCCAGCACCTGATACAGCTGATGGTACAGCGGCTTACGCTGCGCGATATCCAGCGTGGCATTGGCTTTGGCGATCAGCGCGTCCACCTGCGGGTTGTGGTAGCCGGTCTCGCTCTCGCGGCTGATGAAGTCGCGTACGCCGTCGTGCGGATCGTTCAGCGTGCTGGTGCTGAGAGACGCCAGGTCGTAATTGCCCGCCTTGCGCTGCGCCAGCAGCGCGTTGAAATCCAATACCTGCGGTTTCAGCACCACGCCGAGCCGGCGGTAGTTATCCTTGGCGATCGGCACCAGCGCGTCGTTGATCAGCTTTTTGGTCACCAGTAGCGTCAGCTCCAGCTTTTTACCGTCTTTCTGCCGGATGCCGTCAGCGCCCACCTGCCAGCCTGCCTCGTCCAACAGCTTTTTGGCCTTATCGAGATCGTAAGCGTAAGGATTGATGCCGTTGGCGTCGTAAGCCCAGGAGATCGGCGAAATCGGCTGGTTGGCGACCTTGCCGTACCCTTGGTACACCACGGCGATCAGTTTTTGCCGATCGAGGCCGTAGATCAGCGCCTGACGCACCCGCTTGTCCTGCAGCGCCGGGCGTCTGAGGTTGAAATCAACCCGGCTGTAATCGCTCGAGCTGTAAAGGTTGATATTGGCGAAACCGAGCAGCTTGAGCTGTTCGATATCGTCCGGCTTGGCGGTAAAGGCGTCGTAGTCGGTCTCACCGGTCTGGAACAGCTGGAAGTTGGTGGCCGGGTTGGTGACGCGATAGATAAAGCGCGCCATCGGCGGCGGGCCGAGGTAGAAGTTCGGGTTGGCGTGGAAGCGGATTTCCTGCCCCGGCACGTACTTGTCGTAAATGTAGGGGCCGTTGCCGAGCGGCTTGCCGTTCAAGGCGCGCACGCCGTCGAGCTTGCCGCGCTGATAGTCTTTGCCGTAGTAAGCCCGCGACAATACCGGCCCGCCAATCAGTTGCAACGTGGTCGCGCCCGGTTGGGTGGTGACGATCTGAATGGTGCGATCGTCGATCACCTTCAGCCCGCTGATGCCGGCCGCGGTGCCGTTTTTATACTCGGCGCCGCCCTGAATGTGCGCCGGCGTGATATCGGTATCGCCGTCATAGGCCGGGTCATGCAGCAGCGTCAGGGTAAAGGCGATATCGTCGGCCTTCAGCGGCGAGCCGTCGCTGTAGACCAGATTCGGCCGCAGCTTGATGGTGTAGGTCAGATTATCGGGGCTGACCTGCCAGGACTCCGCCAGGCGCCCTTCCGGTTTGCCCTGGCTGTCCAGGCCGATCAGCCGGCTGAAGATTACGTCGGTCACGTTCTCGTCCCAGCCGTTGGTGAACAGATACGGGTTGAAAATCCCCTGCGGCTCCGAGATGCCCGCCACGACGGTATCTTTGCGCAGTTTGGCGGCGGCCGGCACCCGAGCGGCGTCGCTGGCCGGCGTAATGCCTTCGGCCAGCGTTTCCGCCTGCGCGGCGGTGCTCAATCCCAGCGCGCAGACCAACGCCAGCGGCGTCAGCCGATAGCGCAACAGTTTGTTTAGCTTATTTTTTATTCCACTCACCCACTGCCCCTCGTCTACCCGTTGATAAAAATGTGACAAAATTTATCGCAGAGTAATGGGCGGCTGGAGGGCTGTCTAACAACGAAACCGGCATTCCATTGCCGAAAAAAGCATTATGAATTTTTCTGGGGCGAAGCGGCGGGAAAAACGCGATTCAGCCGGCCGCCGCCAGCCCCCGGATAAGTTTGGCTAAGGTTTTTATCGCCTCTTCAAAGCGGTCATTCCATTCAAACGAGGCGTTGAGACGGAAGCAGTGGTTGAAATGGTCGCCGGTGGTAAACATGCGCCCCGGCGCGATGCTGATGCCCCGTGCGAGTGCGCGCCGGTACAGCTCCATCGACGACAGCGCCGGGTCGAGTTCCAGCCACAGGAAATACCCGCCGTCGGGCTGACTGACTTTCACCGTCGGCGGAAAATGGTGGGCGATCGCCTGACGCATTGCGCTTTGGCGCTGGGCCAGCAGGCGTCGCAGCCGCCGCAGATGGGTGTCGTAGCCGCCGTGCAGCAGATAATCCGCCAGCGCCATCTGGGTCGGCACGCTGGTGGAAACGGTGCTCATCAGCTGCAAACGCTGGATCTGTTGCGCATAACGCCCCGCCGCCACCCAGCCGACGCGAAAGCCCGGCGCCAGACATTTGGAAAATGACGAGCAGTGCAGGATCTGGCCGCCGCTGTCGAGCGCCTTCGCCGGCAACGGCCGTTCGGCGCTGAAGTACAGCTCGCCATAGACATCGTCTTCGATCAGCGAGATCTGCCGTTCGCGCAGCAGCGCCACCAGACGCTGCTTGTTGGCCTCCGGCAGGGTGGCGCCCTGCGGGTTCTGGAAGTGGGTCATCAGCCAGCAGGCTTTGATCGGATACTGCTCCACCGCCTGCTGCAACGCGTCCAGATCGATACCGTCCTGCGGATGCGTGGCGATCGCCACCGCCTTCAGCCGCAGCCGTTCCAGCGCCTGCAGCGCGCCGTAAAACGCCGGCGACTCGATCGCCACATAGTCGCCCGGTTGGGTCACCGCCTGCAAGCTGAGGCTGAGCGACTCCATCGCCCCGGCGGTGATGACGATCTCGTCCGGCGCGACCTGCATGCCGCTCAGCGCATAGCGTTGGGCAATGTGCCGCCGCAGCGCGTCGTTGCCCGGCGGCAGGTTGACCAGCGAACTGTGCGGCGTGAACTTGCGCGCTACGCTGCTCAGCGCCCGCGCCAGCTTCGGCTGGGCGAACAGCGTGGCGTCGGGAAACGCCGAACCGAAAGGCACGATGTCCGGATCCTTGCAGGCCTGCAGCACGTCGAAAATAAAGGCGTTGATGTCCACCTGCTCGCTCAGCAGCAGTTTCTCGCCGCGCGAAGGCTGCGGCAGCGGCTGCGGACGCGCCGCCACATAGTAGCCCGACTGCGGCCGGGCGACGATCCACCCCTGGCTCTCCAGCAGTTGATAAGACTGCACCACCGTCATCAGGCTCAATCCGGCGCGTTTGCCGCTCTCGCGCAGCGAAGGCAGCTTGTCGCCCGCCCGCCACACCCGGTTCTGGATCTGTTCTCTAATCTGCTGCGCAAGCTGCTCGTATCGGGTCATAACCATTAACTGTTATATGAAAAAGTAAAATAACTGTCACTATTATAGGCACTGTACTCCGTGCTTAACTTAACGCCAAGCATTTCACATAAAAATGACAGCTATACTCAAGAGGTTAATTTATGTTCAACCCTAGGAGGCGCCATGCTGGGTCTTGATGCACTGGAACTTGCCAGAATACAGTTCGCCTTCACCGTGTCTTTCCATATCATTTTCCCCGCCATCACCATCGGTTTAGCCAGCTATCTGGCGGTGCTGGAAGGATTATGGTTGAAAACGCACAATGAAGCCTATCGTGAGCTTTATCACTTCTGGTCAAAGATTTTCGCCGTTAACTTCGGCATGGGCGTGGTATCCGGGCTGGTGATGGCTTACCAGTTCGGCACCAACTGGAGCTTCTTCTCCGAGTTCGCCGGCAGCATTACCGGGCCGCTGCTGACTTATGAAGTGCTGACCGCCTTCTTCCTCGAAGCCGGTTTCCTCGGCGTGATGCTGTTCGGCTGGAACCGCGTCGGCCCCGGCCTGCACTTCTTCGCCACCTGCATGGTGGCGCTCGGCACGCTGATCTCCACCTTCTGGATCCTGGCCTCCAACAGCTGGATGCAGACCCCGCAGGGGCATGAGATCATCAATGGCCAAGTGGTGCCGGTTGACTGGCTGAAGGTCATCTTCAACCCGTCCTTCCCGTATCGCCTGCTGCACATGTCCACCGCCGCCTTCCTCTCCTCGGCGTTCTTCGTCGGCGCGTCCGCCGCCTGGCATCTGCTGCGCGGCCGCGACACGCCGGCAATGCGCAAGATGCTGTCGATGGCGATGTGGATGGCGCTGATCGTCGCGCCGGTGCAGGCGCTGATCGGCGATGCACACGGCCTGAATACGCTGAAACACCAGCCGGCGAAGATCGCCGCCATCGAAGGCCACTGGGAAAATCCGCCGGGCGAAGCCACGCCGTTAATCCTGGTCGGTTGGCCGGACATGCAGCGCGAAGAGACCCGCTTCAAGCTGGAAGTGCCCTATCTCGGCAGCCTGATCCTGACGCACAGCCTGACCGAGCAGGTGCCGGCGCTCAAATCGTTCCCGCCGGAAGATCGCCCCAACTCCACCGTGGTGTTCTGGTCGTTCCGCATCATGGTCGGGCTGGGCATGCTGATGATCCTGGCCGGGGTGTGGAGCCTGTGGCTGCGCTGGCGCGGCGGGCTCTATCAGTCGCGTCCGTTCCTGTATTTCATCCTGTGGATGGGCCCTTCCGGGCTGCTGGCGCTGCTGGCGGGCTGGTTCACCACCGAGATAGGCCGCCAGCCGTGGGTGGTGTACGGCCTGCTGCGCACCAAGGATGCGGTGTCCGCGCACGGCGATCTGCACATGAGCATCAGCCTGCTGGCGTTCATCATCGTCTACTGCTCGGTGTTCGGCGTGGGCTACTCCTACATGATGCGCCTGATCCGCAAAGGGCCGCAGCCGCATGAACACCAAGAAGACAATACCGAGGGCCGCCCGGCGCGTCCGCTGTCCGCGGTCAACGACACTCTGGACGACAGGAGCTGAACATGGGTATCGATCTTCCGCTGATTTGGTTTGTCATCATCGTGTTCAGCACCATGATGTACGTGGTGATGGACGGTTTCGATTTGGGCATCGGCATTCTGTTTCCGTGGGTGAAGGCGAGCGGCGACCGCGATCTGATGATGAACACCGTCGCCCCGGTGTGGGACGGCAATGAGACCTGGCTGGTGCTGGGCGGCGCGGCGCTGTTTGGCGCCTTCCCGCTGGCCTACTCGGTGATCCTCGACGCGCTGGCGATCCCGCTGACGCTGATGCTGATCGGGCTGATTTTCCGCGGCGTGGCCTTCGAGTTTCGCTTCAAGGCGACGCCGGAGAAGCGCCATATCTGGGATAAAGCGTTCATCTGGGGCTCTCTCTTCGCCACCTTCAGCCAGGGGGTGGTGGTGGGCGCCGTGATCAACGGCTTCCCGGTAGAAGGCCGCACCTACGCCGGCGGCGCGCTGGACTGGCTGACGCCGTTCGCGCTGTTCTGCGGGCTGGGGCTGGTGGTGACTTACGCCCTGCTCGGCTGTACCTGGCTGGTGATGAAAACCGCCGGTGACCTGCAGGCGCGCATGTATCACCTGGCGACGCCGCTGCTGGCGATCCTGCTGCTGGTGCTGGCTGCGGTCAGCATCTGGACGCCGATCGCGCATCCCGAAATCGCCGCGCGCTGGTTTACGCTGCCTAACCTGTTCTGGCTGCTGCCGGTACCGCTGCTAGTGCTGCTCAGCGCCTGGGGAATTCAACGCGGAGTGAAACGCGGCGCGCACTACTCGCCGTTTATGCTGACGCTGCTGCTGGTGTTCCTCGGCCTGAGCGGGCTTGGCATCAGCATCTGGCCGCACCTGATCCCGCCGGCCATCAGCCTATGGGACGCCGCAGCACCACCGCAGAGCCTCGGCTTTATGCTGGTGGGCGCGCTGTTCATCATCCCAATCATTCTGGTCTACACCTTCTGGAGCTACTACGTGTTCCGCGGCAAGATCAGCCATGAACACGGCTATCACTGAGGAAGGAGGACGCTATGCAAGATAAAACGGCAGCCGCCGCTCCGGCGCCCTGGTGGAAACGCATCGGTTGGCTGGTGATCATCTGGAGCGCCAGCGTGCTGGGGCTGTTCGTGGTTGCCTCGCTGTTCCGCCTGCTGATGACTGCGGCGGGCATGAAGTCGCATTGACGCGGCGCCTTATCTGGACGCGCTGTTGGGAAAGTAAAAAGAGACCACCAGCGTGACCAGCGGCAAGGCGCCGATCTTCACCAGCTCAAACACCTGATTCAGCGCTTCGTTTTTCTCCCAATACGCGTGGGCGGCGAATACGCCCACGCTGACCGCGAATATCCCGCACAGCACCTGGCGTGCCAGGCGCAGCCGCTCCATTTCGTCGAAGACCAAGACCTGCTCCAGATAAACCTGGCTGGCCTCATCGCGCAGATTACGGCTTTCGATGTTCATGGGAAGATCTCCACGACCCGCCCCACCGCTTCAAGCTGTTCACCCTTCTCCCGTACAATGCCAAGAGAAGTACCATCCTGTTTCATCCAGTACTTATCGGCAAGGGTAATCAGTGCAAACGCCATTTTGATTACCTCGGTTTTTTCCATCCCGTGACGCCGGGCGATATCGTTCAGATCATCATCAATTTTGTTCGATAACCGAATCGGCAAGCTGCGCATAGTCCACCTCCTGTGGCCGTTGATTCACAGAGGGAAAGTCTACTGGAAGGGCAAATATCGTTCAATTAGTGAACTGCGTAACGCCTCGCACAATTCGCATGCAACGCTAGTGCGGCTTGCGGCCCATCGCGCTGAGGAAGCGTTGCTGCAGACGCAACAGCTCCTCCAGCTCCAGCAGGCGGTAGTCGATGCCGAAGCGCGGCGCCACCTCGCCGATGATGCGGCTGAGCGCCGGGTAATGGCGGTGGCTCCAGTGCGGAAACAGATGATGCGTCAAATGCAGGTTCGCCCCGCCCAGCCAATAACCCAGCCAGCGCGGCCGAGTCTGCCAGTCGAACGTGGTGGCGAACACATGGTGATACCAACCGTGCGGCATCGCGCCCTGCGCCGGCGCCTGATAAAAGTTGGCCTTGGCCCAGTGGGTGCCGATGATCAACATCACGAACAGCAATGAAGAAAGCATCTGGCTCAGCAAATAGACCAGCAGAATTTGCCCGATGCCGATAGCCGGCGGCAACAGCCAACATGGGATCGCCAGCGCCAGCAGCAGGTGCGCCGCCTTCCCCGCCAGAAACCCGCTCCAGCCGCGTACGCCCTGCTGCGCCATGCGCGCTGCCACGCGGGTGCGGCCCGCCCTGTCCAACCAATCGAACAGCCAGATGTAGTACGGAAAAGTCAGCGCCGCCACCAACGGCCAATAGTAACGCTGCGCGCGCATAAAGGGCCGCCAGCGCTGGAACGGCGTTTGCCGCAGCACGCCGTTGGCGTCGATATCGGGATCGTAATGTTCGATGTTGTTATGGGCATGGTGGAACAACACATGCCGCACGCGCCAACAGTCGGGATCCAGCCCCAGCGGCACGCTCACCAGTGCGTTCAGCCAGCGGTTGGCCCAGGGGCGGCGGAAAAACGCGTTGTGCGAGGCGTCGTGCACCACGTTCACCGTCAGGAACATGCCGATAAAGATAAAGCCGAAATAACAAGCGAAAAACGCCCAGCCGTTTTGCTGCTGCAGGCTCAACCCGTAACACAGGCCGCACAGCGCCAGCAGCAGCGCGACCTTCGCCAGCATGCCGCCGTCGGCGAAACGGTGATCGCCGTGGGTCGCCAGATAGTGCTGGGCGGCCTGCATCAGCGCGCGGTGCAACCCGTTGTCGTCGCGCCGATAGGCTAACGGACGCAGCGGTTTCATGGTTGCCCCATCCGCCGCAAGAAGCGCTGTTGTTGCGCCAGCAGTTCACGATAGCCAATGCAGCGGTACGCCATGCCGTGCCGCTGCGCGACCTCCGCCACCGCGGCAGCCAGGGCCGGATAGTGGCGATGATTCCAGCCGGGAAACAGGTGATGGGTCAGGTGATAGTTTAGCCCGCCGGTCAGATGCTCCAGCCAGCGCGGTTCGGGCTGCCAGTCGCAGGCGGTGGCGAAATTGTGCCGATACCAGCCTTGCGGCATGCTGTCGCCCGTCGGCGCCGGGTAAAACTCGGCCTGCGCCCAATGGGTGCCCAGCAGCAAGAACACCACCAGCAGCGAGGCGCACATCTGGCTGAGCGCGTAAGCCAGCAACACCCAGCCCCAGCCGATGCCGTGCAAGTGGCCCACGACCAGCGGCGCCACCAGCACCAGCGCCAGATGCGCGAGCTTGCACAGCACGAACAGCGTCCAACCGCCGCGCCCCGCCAGCACGCGTTTTTCCCGCAGCGGCGTTTTATCGAGCCGATCGGACCAATCGAAAATCCAGGCGATATAGGGCAGCGAGAGCGCGGCGATCAGCGGCCAGTACAGATGCTGATAGCGCATATGGGGCCGCCAGCGCTGGAACGGTGTCTGGCGGAAAAAGCCGTTCTCTTCGGTATCCAGATCGTAATGTTCGACGTTGGCGTAAACGTGGTGGTAATCCACATGCCGCGTGCGCCAGTAGTCCGGATCGACGCCCAGCGGCAGCGTCACCAACCGCCCCACCAGCCGATTGGCCCAGGGCGCACGCAGGAAAGCGTTATGCGAAGCATCGTGGTTGACGTTGACATTGAGCAGCATGCCCATGGTCACGAACAGGAAATAGCAGAGGAAAAACGCCCAGGGCTGATGCTGCAGCAGGCTCAGCGCGTAAAACCCGACGCACAACGCCAGCAACAGCGCGGCCTTGGCCAATCGCGCGGCATCGGCATAGCGATGATCGCCCGCCAGACAGGCGTGGGCCGCGCGCTTAAGATCGCGGTGGAAGGCCTGTTCGCCATCGGCGGGAAAACGCAGCGGCGGCAATGATTCAGCCATGCGGTTCCTCCACGGCGGCCGGTGCGGCTACTCTTCCCCAGCCCAACGCGACGCACAGGGCATGCAACGCCACGGCGGCCATGGCGATATGCCAATAGCGCTGCGGCCAACCGAGATAGCCGATAAACAGCAGCGGCATGCCCAGCGCGATCATCAGCCAGACGGCGCTCGCCCACCGCCGCCCTTCCGTCATGCCGCCCAGCGCCACCGATCCCAACGCCAGCAGCGCCAACAGCGCCATTTGCGGCCAGCTGATGTCGCTATAGCCGTAACCGTATTGGTAGACGTAACCGACCACCAGCGAGAACAACAGCATGGCGCCGCTGAAAACGCTGAACGCCGAACGGCGGTCGCGTGGCCGGCCCGGCGCCGGGCGCCATGCCAGGCGCAAATAGCGCAGGAACGGCAGATTGCTCGCCCAGAATGGGTTGGCGGACGGCCTGTCGCCGCCGACGCCATAGCTGAACGGCGTGCTCGGCAATGCCGGGCAAAAGGTGCCGAACAGCTTGTCCCAGAAGATAAAGCTGCCGCCGAAGTTCTTATTGGAATACGCCATGTCCTTGACGTGATGCACCCGGTGATGCGCCGGCGTGACCAGGATGTTTTCCAGCACGCCGAGCTTCGGAGTCAGCGCATTGTGGTTAAACAGCTGAATGCTGTAATGAAAAATAGAGACCGCAACGAACACCGACAGCGGCACCCCCGCCAGCGCCAGCAGCAAAAAGAACGGGATCGACGTCAGCGACGAATACCAGGAGTTGCGCACCCCCAGCGACAGATTAAAGTGCTCGCCCTGATGGTGCACCACGTGCACCGCCCACAGCAGGCGGAAACGATGGTGCAGACGGTGCAGCCAGTAGAAACCGAAGTCCCACGCCAGCAGGGCGAACAGCCACATCAGCAGCGGCGGCCAGGCATCCAGCAGCCCCAGGCTGAAATGCGCGGCCACGTAGCCGTAGCAGGTGATCTCCAACCCGCGGAACAGCCACAGCATGATATGGCCGGAATTCAGGTTGAACACCAGATCGTGCCAGTTGACCGGCTCGCGACGCCCCCACTGCAGCGCCACCGCCTCGGCCACCACGATGAACAGCATGAACACTATCGGCAATGCCAGATCGCTCATCCCATTTCTCCTTTAACGACGCGCCTGCGCAGGGTTTTCATGCGCAGGGCCAGCCAGCCGGCGAACAGCGCCAGCAGCGCGCCGCCGGCCAAATCGACAAACAAATGCCGACGCAGTTGCAGAATCGAGAACGCGATCGCCACGCCCCACAGCATCCACAGCGCCGTGCGCACTTTGCGCTCGCCGTCGCTCAGCGCCCACACCGCCAGCACCGTCAGCGCCATATGCAATGAAGGCAGGCAGTTTTGCGGCGAGTCCACCCGGGTTAACGCCGCCAGCAGTTGCGCGCTGATCCCGACGCCATCGTTCTGCGGATAGGCCATGGTGGTCGGCCACAGCAGATAAACCGCCCCGGCGCCCAGCGCGGTCAGCTGCATCGCCAGCGTCAGCCATTTGATCCGCGGCAGCGGCGCCAGCAGATAGCCCGCCGGGACGATGAGGAAGAACGACAGATAGAGCCAGATGGCCGTGGGGCTGAACGGGATCGCCCGATCAAGCGCCGACGGCGGCAACAGGGTTCCCGCCCCCTGCAGGCGATCGGTCAGGCTATACACCACGCCGACCGTGCCCCATCCCAGCAGCATGTGCCATAGCCTGAACAGTGCGCTTTTCATGCCTCCTCCGCCCGGCGCACGATGCGCCGCCGCTTGCGATCGAACTGCGGCAGCACCGCTTGCGCCGTCAACCGCCATTCGAGGCGATCGGTGGCGATGCCCTGACGAGCGAACAGCGCCATCAGCTGCGCCTGACAGTGCGCCAACGCCGCCGGGCTGCAATCGGCAATCAATTCCAACCGCCGTTCGCCGCGCTGGATCAGGCGGTAATCGCTGGTCAGCGGCAGCGCATTGGCGATCGTTCGGCTGCAGGCATCGGCGAACACCGCCTGCGGTTGCCGCTGCGCATCGGGCAGCATCAGCTGATCGTCGCGCCGCCCCTCGATACGTGCGATCGCCCGCGTCGGTTGCCCGCACGGGCAGGGTTCCTTGCGCAGCACCAGTACATCGTCCAGCCGATAACGCACGATCGGCTGCGTGCTGCGGGTAAAGTCGGTGATCAACGGCGTGAAGCGCAGTTCGTCGATCCACTGCGGCTCGATATGCAAAAACTCTTCGTTCAGATGCAGCGTACCGTGCGCGCAGGTCGCGGCAAGAAATCCTTCGGTGGCCTGATACACTTCGCCGACCGCCGGAAATACCTGCAGCAGCAGGCGGCGGTCCTGCTCTTCCAACACCTCGGCCACCGAGATCGCTTTTTTGACCGGCAATTTCACCTGCCCGGCCAGCACCGCCAGCGCCAAGGCGCGCAGCACCTGCGCCGGGGCCACGATGATGCTGGGCGCCTGCCGTTCCAATGCGGGCAAATGCTCGCTGAACGGCGCAAGCAGATCGTAAAACGCCAGGCTCAGCCAACGGTTGTTCACGCTGTGATAGAGATTATTGTCCGCCCGCAGAAACAGCGCAACGCGCTCGCCGGCCAACAGCCCGTCCGGCAGCATCTTCGCCAGCATGCCGCCGGCCCACACCTGCTGCTCGCGCGGGCTGACGACAAACACGCCGCGCTGCCCGGAGGTGCCGGACGACAATCCGACGCTGTAGCGCCCGATCTTCGGCGTGAAATCGCGATCCGCCTCGCTGCGCTGCGCGCAGGCCAGCACCGCATCGCGCTGCAGCCCGGCGGTGTTCATCCGGTCGAACTGCGCCATCATCAGCGCCTTGTCCATCTGCGGCCATTCGGCGAACGGCCGGCGGCTGAAACGCTGAAAATAGGGGCTCTTGCTCAGCACCCGGCGGGCAAAGCTCTCAAGCTGCCGGGCCTGATGCGCCTCCAGCGCCGCACGATCGCCAAAGCGCAGGCGCCGGGCGCGGAAATAGTGCCAAAGGGTCATGAAAGGGATCACAGATCCCCCTCGTGGCACAGCAAAATGTTGACCTGGCCGCCCGCCCACAGCTGGTTGAGCCGCTCCAGCGTGCGGGTGTACGCCGCCGCATCGTCCATCACCAGATTGGCCAGGCGCGAAGGCCCGCGCAGCGTCTGGTAACTCTGCGGCGACCAGGCGGCGTCGCTGGCCAGCAGCGTCCAGCCGGCGTCGGTGAGAATAAAGGCGCCGATATGGCCGGCCGCATGCCCCGGCAGCGGCACCAACACGATCTGCCCTTCGCTGCCCGGCAGCGCGTAACCGCGATCGAACGGCGCCAGCAGCGCGGGCAACGCCACCGAGGGAAAAGCCTCCATAAACTGCAGGCGGCTCTCGAAATCCGCCGGGATCAGGCCGGGAATAAAGGCGCGCTTCAGCGCCGCGAAACCGCGCAGCCCACGGGTTTGCTGCCAGCCCTCGCCGGAGCAAATAAAGTCGAGTTGGCTGAAATCCTGCAGCCCGGCGATGTGATCGGCGTGAAAATGCGAGACGATCAGCGCCTGAATATCCCCCTCGGCATAACCGGCTTCGCGCAGCTGATGCGCCAACGACTCGGCCGGATCGAAATAGACCGGCGTCATGCGGCGGTAAAGGCTGAACAGCCCCGACTGCGTGTGCTGCTGAAAATAACGCGCGTAGCCGGTATCCCACAGCCAGCGGCGCTCCCCCACCTCCAGCAAATAGGCGCGCGCCGGGAATTTGCACACCCGGAATCCGGCGCCGCGCAGCGCCATGCAGCCGATATGCGTGCAATAGCCCACTTCAAACACGGTGACCTTAGCCATGCTGTCCGCCTCCTTGCCGCCGCAGCCACTCGCCGGTCAGACGAATGCCCTCTTCCATCGAATAACGCGGCCGGTAACCCAGCTCTTCGATCGCACGGGTCTGGCTCAGCGTCATGTCAAAATGCACCGCCGCCACGCTGTAGCGCGTCAACAGCGGTTCCTTGCCGCTCAGCGTCGCCCACAGCTCCATGCCGCCGGCCAGCGTATGCAGCAGCGGATACGGCACGGCCTGCAGCCGGTAACTCAGCCCCAGTTCCTGACGCAGCAACGCATCCAGCATCTCCGCCAGCCGCTGCGGTTGGTGGTTGGTGATGTTGTACACGGCGCCGGACGGCAATCCGCGCTGCCGGCTGGCCAGATCCATCGCGTGCACCACGTTGGGGGCGAAGGTCAGATCCAGCAGCGCTTGTCCGCCGCCGGGCAATCGCAATACCCCGCGGTCGCGTTCGAGCTGCTGCAACAGCCGCGGCACGATCACCCGATCGTGCGGGCCAAACAGGCCGCGCGGCCGCAGCATAATATAGGTGGTTTGCGGATAGATCTTCGCCTGCGCCAACAGGCGCTGCTCGGCCGCATACTTGCTGGCGGCATAGTGATTGGCGAAGCGCC
Source organism: Serratia ureilytica (assembly GCF_017309605.1). Classification (NCBI taxonomy): domain Bacteria; kingdom Pseudomonadati; phylum Pseudomonadota; class Gammaproteobacteria; order Enterobacterales; family Yersiniaceae; genus Serratia; species Serratia ureilytica. Next base: position 2,067,459 of record NZ_CP071320.1, on the reverse strand, counting down.
GGGCGCGGTAACCCTCGTCAAGATCGTAATGCGGCTGAAAATCGAAGTAGATTGCCGGCGTGGAGATATGCACGAAGCGCCGCACGCCGCAGCGCCCGGCCGCCTCCGCCAGCTTATCCGTCGCCGCGGCGTTGATGCGGTGAAACTCCGCTTTGCCGCCCCAGGGCGAAGACTTGGCCGCGCAGTGCCAGACCCACTCGCAGTCGGTCACCAGCTCCCGACACTGCTGCGGCGTGGCCTGCGCCAGATCGAGCGCGCAAAACTCGGCGCCCAGCTGACGCAGCGTTGCGCCGGCCCGTTCATCGCGGCCGGTAGCGCGCACCTGATGTCCGGCCTCCAGCAACCACTGCGCCGCGTTGCGTCCCAGCCCGCTGGTCGCCCCGGTGACCAGCACCCTCATGGCAGCAACACCATGCCGGCCAGCGCCAGCCCGGCGGCGGTGCCGATCAGCATCACCGGCTGACCGGGATTGAAGCGCCCGGTGGTCACGGCGGCATGCAGCGCCGTCGGGATAGACGCCGCCACCTGATTGCCATGATGGCGGTAGATATCGACCAGCGCCTCGCTGGAGACGTGCAGCCGTTTGCGCATATGTTCGAGCGACAGATGGCTGGCCTGATGCGGCACCACGGTGGCGATCTGCGCCAGGGTCAGGCCGCTGGCGCTCAACAGCCGATCGAGGTAACCCTCAATCAGCGCCGACGCCTGGCGGAACAGCGGCTTGCCCTGCATATGAAACAGGAAGTCTTGCTCACACATGCCGGCGCGCGGGTTGCGACGCGTGCCGCCGGCGCGGATCTCGCACAGTTCGCTGCCGGTGGGGTAGGTTTCCACCAGGCTGGCGAGGATGCCGCTGGCGCCGTCGCCGCACTCCACAATGGCGCAGGCCGCGCCGTCGCCGAAGATCAGCGACGACTCTTCGTGCTGCCAGTCGATGCCGCGTGAAGCGAGATCCGCCGAGATGATGGCGATGCGTCGATACGTCCCGGCGTTCAGCAGCCCTGCCGCCACCTGCAGCGCAGAGATAAAGCTGACGCAGCTGCTGTTGATGTCGAAGCCCGGCGTGCCCGGCGCCAGCCCCGCCACCTTGAGAATGTGCGCGGCGGTGCACGGCAGCGCCTGCACCGAAATCGCCGAGGCAGAGATCAGCAGATCGATCGAGTCCGCCGGAATGGCGTGGCGAGCCAGCGCATCTTGCAGCGCGGCAGCGGCGAGTTCGGCCTGGCTGGCATCGTCGGCGGCGTGATAGCGGTAAACGATGCCCGAGCGTTTTTCAACGTAGCCGGCCGGTTTCCCCAGCCGAGCGTCGAGCGCAGAGGACGCCACGCGGTTAGGCGGCAACGCGGCCCCGGTGGCGATGATTTTCAGAGGCAGCAGCTCGGGTGAGCGTAATTGTGTGGTCATTATTGTTATTGATTAACCTGACTATCCATAAAGCGATTCTCCCGTACGGCGCGCAGGCCACACGGATCATCCCCGGTTTTTATGTCCCAAAATGCCTTTCATCAAGGCGGTATCTCTTGTTATCGGCTACCACAGGCCGACGTCCGTCGGCGGAAGCATAAACGTAACATAACTGAGATAGTGAGTTTACGACAAGGCGACGAGAATGGGCAGACGGCGGGAGAATTATCGGAATAGCGCCGCCGCTGGCGATCGGCGGCGGCGGGGTCAGGCTCAGCGGCGGTTGCGCACCAGCTGGTAACGGCGGGTCAGGTACTCTACCGGCGCACTCCAGATATGCACCAGGCGGCAGAACGGGAACAGCACGAACAGCGTCATGCCCAGCACCATATGCAGCTTGAAGATCAGCGCCACGCCTTCCAGGTGCGCAGAAGCGCCGGCGTGGAAGGTCACGACCGCCTGCGCCCAGGCCACCAGCTTCATCATTTCGCTGCCGTCCATATGCTGGGCGGAGAACGGAATGGTCAGCAACCCCAGGCACACCTGCACCACCAGCAATGTCAGGATCAGGATGTCGGCGACGCTGCTGGTGGCGCGCACCCGCGGGTTGGTCAACCGGCGCTTCAGCAGCAGCGCGCCGCCGATCAGCGTCATCAGGCCGCAGGCGCCGCCGGCGATCATCGCCAGCTTCTGCTTCACGTCGATCGGCAGGAAGGCCTCATACATCCAGTGCGGCGTCAGCATGCCGAGGAAGTGGCCCGCGAAGATGCCGATAATGCCGATGTGGAACAGGTTGGACGCCAGCCGCATGCCCTTTTTATCCAGCATCTGGCTGGAGCCGGCACGCCAGCTGTACTGCCCGTAGTCGTAGCGCAGCCAGCTGCCGATCAGGAACACCGCGCCGGCCAGATAAGGGTAGATGTCGAAGAAGAACTGATTCAAAAATTGCATAATTAGCGTCCTTTGGTTCCGGTTAACGCATCCGTCAGGTCCAGATACTGTGGCGCCACCGCGCCGGCGAATCGCCGCTGGTGCGCCGTCTGCTGGGCGGAGGCGCAGCCCTGCTCGCCGAGAAATTTGACCTGCTCCTCTTCCCATACCGCATCCAGCGCCTGCGGCGTATCGTCGCGCGCCTCTTGCGCCACCTGCGTCTTCAGCGCCTGCGCCTGCGCATCGCTGCCGGACAGCGCCAACAGCAGATCGAAAAGCACCGCGTACGGGCTTTCGCGCTGCTGCAAGCGCGCGCCCAGCAGCGCCAGGATCGGCGCAATGTCCTGCAGCCCTTCCCGCACCTGTGCCGCGCTGCGGCTGGCCAAATACTCCAGGTACAGCGGCAGGAAATCAGGCAGCTCGCGGCTGTCGATCTCCAGCCCGGCGGCGCGGTACTGCGCCATCAGGTCAACCATCGCCTGGCCGCGATCGCGCGACTCACCGTGCACGTGCTCAAACAGCAGCAGCGAGGTGGCGCGGCCGCGATCGAACAGCTCGCAATAGTCGGCCTGCGCGTCCAGCAACGGGCGCGCGCACAGGCGGCGGATAAACAGAATCAGCAGCGCGCTGTGGTGCAGATCCAGCTCGCTGGCCGGTTCCAGCGCTTCAATCAGCGCCTGCTGATGGTCAAACAGCGCCTGCTCCGGGTAATCCAGCAGGCGGGCGATCACTTTCAGGCTGATCATGAGGCATCCTCCGGCCGCGCGGTTTTCGCGGTCACGTCGATGGCGTCGATACGACGGCTGTTGAACAGATTGAACTTGCCGTCGCTGCCGTGGCAGCCGTCGCCGAAGCTGAAACCGCAGCCTTTGCTTTCGGGGAAGGCTTCGCGCGCCAGCTCGCGGTGGCTCGACGGCACCACGAAGCGATCTTCATAGTTGGCGATCGCTAGGTAGCGATACATCTCCTGCGCCTGCGCTTCGCTCAGACCGACCTGCTCCAGCGCGCTGATGTCCACCACGCCGTCGACGGTTTCCGCCCGTTTGTAGTGGCGCATCGCCAGCATGCGTTTCAGCGCCAGCAGCACCGGCTCGGTATCGCCGGCGGTCAGCAGGTTCGCCAGATACTGCACCGGAATGCGCAGGCTCTCGACGTCCGGCAATACGCCGCTGTGCGCCAGCTCGCCGGCGTCGGCGGCCGACTGAATCGGCGACAACGGCGGCACGTACCACACCATCGGCAGCGTGCGGTATTCCGGATGCAGCGGCAGCGCCAGTTTCCAGTCCATCGCCATTTTGTACACCGGCGACTGCTGAGCGGCTTCGATTACGCCCTGCGGCACGCCGTCCGCCAGCGCCTGAGCAATCACCTTCGGGTCATGCGGATCGAGGAAGATATCGAGCTGGCTCTGGTACAGATCCTTGTCGTTTTCCACCGCCGCCGCCTGCTCGATGCGATCGGCGTCGTACAGCAGCACGCCGAGATAGCGGATGCGGCCGACGCAGGTTTCCGAACAGACCGTCGGCTGCCCGGCTTCGATGCGCGGGTAGCAGAAGATGCACTTCTCGGACTTGCCGCTCTTCCAGTTGAAGTAGATTTTCTTGTACGGGCAACCGGTCAGACACATGCGCCAACCGCGACACTTGTCCTGATCGATCAGCACGATGCCGTCTTCGCCGCGCTTGTAGATCGCCCCGCTCGGGCAGGTGGCAACGCAGGCCGGGTTGAGGCAGTGCTCGCACAGGCGCGGCAAATACATCATGAAGGTGTTTTCGAACTGGCCGTACATTGCCTTCTGCAGGTTGTCGAAGTTCTTGTCCTGCGAACGTTTTTCGAACTCTCCGCCGAGGATCTCTTCCCAGTTCGGGCCGTTTTCGATCTTGTTCATGCGCCGGCCGGTGATCACCGAGCGCGGGCGTGCCACCGGCTGGTGTTTGCCCTGTTTGGCGGTGTGCAGGTGCTGGTAGTCGTAATCGAACGGCTCGTAGTAGTCGTCCAGCGCCGGCACGTCCGGGTTGGCGAAGATTTTCGCCAGCACGCCGACGCGGCTGCCCATGCGCGGTTCCAGCTTGCCGTTGATTTTACGGATCCAGCCGCCCTTCCACCTCTCCTGATCTTCCCAGGCGTGCGGATACCCGACGCCGGGCTTGCTTTCCACGTTATTGAACCAGGCGTACTCCATCCCCTCGCGGCTGGTCCAGACGTTCTTGCAGGTGACCGAACAGGTGTGGCAACCGATGCACTTGTCCAGATTCAGCACCATGCCGACTTGCGAACGAATTTTCATTTGTTGTTCTCCTGCTGACTGCCCTGCGCGTAGTCGTTGCCTTCGTCGTCCAACCAATCAATGCGGTTCATCTTGCGCACCACCACGAACTCGTCGCGGTTGGAGCCGACGGTGCCGTAGTAGTTGAAGCCGTAGGCCAGCTGCGCATAGCCGCCGATCATGTGGGTCGGTTTCGGGCAAGCGCGGGTCACCGAGTTATGGATGCCGCCGCGTTGGCGAGTGATCTCCGAGCCGGGCAGGTTCACGATGCGCTCCTGCGCGTGGTACATCATGGTCATCCCCGCCGGGATACGCTGGCTGACCACCGCGCGCGCCGTCAGCGCGCCGTTGGCGTTGAAGGCCTCGATCCAGTCGTTGTCCGCGATGCCCAGATCTTTGGCGTCGTCTTCGCTCAGCCAGACGATCGGGCCGCCGCGCGACAGCGTCAGCATCAGCAGGTTGTCGCTGTAGGTGGAGTGGATGCCCCACTTCTGGTGCGGCGTCAGGAAGTTCAGCGCCTTCTCCTTGTTGCCGTTCGGTTTGCTGTTGAGCAGCGGCTGCGCGGCGCGGGTGTCGATCGGCGGCCTATACGCCAGCAGGCTTTCGCCGAAGGCGCGCATCCACTCGTGATCCTGATACAGCTGCTGACGGCCGCTGAGGGTGCGCCACGGGATCAGCTCGTGCACGTTGGTGTAGCAGGCGTTATAGGAGACGTGCTCGTCTTCCAGGCCGGACCAGGTTGGGCTGGAGATGATTTTGCGCGGCTGCGCCTGAATGTCGCGGAAGCGAATTTTCTCGTCTTCCTTGTTCAGCGCCAGATGCCGGTGATCGCGGCCGGTGACGTTGCTCAGCGCTTCCCAGGCTTTCACCGCCACCTGGCCGTTGGTTTCCGGCGCCAGCGACAGGATCACTTCCGCCGCGTCTATCGCGCTCTCGATCTTCGGCCGCCCCGCCGCCGGGCCATCGGCCTTGACGTAGTTAAGCTGCTTGAGGAAATCGACCTCGGTCTGGGTGTTCCAGCTGATGCCCTTGCCGCCGTTGCCCAGTTTGTCCATCAACGGCCCCAAGGAGGTAAAGCGCTCGTAGGTGGCCGGATAATCGCGCTCCACCGCGATGATGTGCGGCGCGGTTTTGCCGGGGATCAGTTCGCACTCGCCTTTCTTCCAATCCTGCACGCCGTAAGGCTGCGCCAGCTCGGCGGCGGAGTCGTGCTGAATAGGCAAGGTCACCACGTCGGTTTCCTGGCCCAGATGGCCGACGCACACCTCGGAGAAGGCTTTGGCGATGCCCTTGTAGATTTCCCAGTCGCTCTTCGAATCCCAGGCCGGATCGACCGCCGCCGACAGCGGATGAATGAACGGATGCATGTCGGAGGTGTTCATGTCGTCTTTTTCGTACCAGGTGGCGGTCGGCAGCACCACGTCGGAATACAGGCAGGTGCTCGACATGCGGAAATCGAGCGTCACCACCAGATCCAGTTTGCCTTCGCCGCCCTGCTCGCGCCATTCCACTTCCTGCGGCTTCACGCCGCCCTGCTGGCCGAGATCTTTCCCCTGGATACCATTCTCGGTGCCCAACAGGTATTTGAGCATGTATTCATGGCCCTTGCCGGAAGAACCCAGCAGGTTGGAGCGCCAGACGAACAGGTTGCGCGGGAAATTCTGCGGATTGTCCGGCTGCTCGGCGGCAAAGCCCAGCGCGCCGCTCTTCAGGCTGTCGACGGTGAACTCGACCGGCGATTGGCCGGCGGCGCGGGCCTGCTCCGCCAGGCGCAGCGGGTTAGCGCCCAGTTGCGGCGCCGACGGCAGCCAGCCCATGCGCTCCGCGCGCACGTTGAAGTCGATCAGGCTGCCGCCGAAGCGCGATTTGTCCGCCAGCGGCGACAGCAGCTCATCGGTGCTGACGGTTTCATAGCGCCATTGGCTGGAATGGTTGTAGAAGAACGAGGTGCTGTTCATATGGCGCGGCGGGCGTTGCCAGTCAAGGCCGAACGCCAGCGGCAGCCAGCCGGTTTGCGGCCGCAGTTTTTCCTGGCCGACGTAGTGCGCCCAGCCGCCGCCGCTCTGGCCGACGCAACCGCAGAAGATCAACATATTGATCAGGCCGCGGTAGGTCATGTCCATGTGATACCAGTGGTTGACGCCGGCGCCGACGATGATCATCGAACGGCCGTGGGTCTTCTCGGCGTTTTCCGCGAACTCGCGGGCAATGCGGATGATGTTGTGGCGCGACACGCCGGTGATCTGCTCGGCCCAGGCTGGGCTGTAAGCCTTGACCTCGTCATAGTCGGCGGCACAGTTGGCGTCGTCCAGCCCGCGCTCCAGGCCGTAGTTGGCCAGCGTCAGGTCATACACGCTGGTCACCAGCGCTTCACTGCCGTCCGCCAGCCGCAGGCGTTTCACCGGCAGCTTGTGCAGCAGGATTTCGTCCAGCGCCACGCTGTTGAAATGCTCGCTGTCGGCGCCGCCGAAGTACGGGAAGCCCACCTCGGCAACGTCGTCATGCATGCCCAGCAGACTGAGCTGCAGCTCGACTTCCTGTTGCGACTTGCCTTCGCGCTGCTCCAGGTTCCACTTGCCCTTCTCGCCCCAGCGGAAACCGATGGAGCCCTGCGGCGCCACCAGCTCGCCGCTGCGGCTGTCGATAGCGACGGTTTTCCACTCGGGATTGTTTTCCTGGCCCAGTCCGTCCACCAGATCGGCGGCGCGCAGCAGGCGGCCGGCGGCGTAGTGGCCGCCTTCACGCGGCTCCAGCAGCACCAGCATCGGCATGTCGGTATAGCGGCGCACGTAGTCGCGGAAGTAGCCGACTTCGCGATCGAGATGGAACTCTTTCAGCATCACATGGCCCATCGCCAGCGCCATCGCGCTGTCGGTGCCCTGCTTCGGATTCAGCCAGTGGTCGCACAGCTTGGCGACTTCGGCGTAGTCCGGCGTCACCGCCACGGTTTTGGTGCCCTTGTAGCGCACTTCGGTAAAGAAGTGGGCGTCCGGGGTGCGCGTCTGCGGCACGTTGGAGCCCCAGGCGATGATGTAGGAGGAGTTGTACCAGTCGGCGGACTCCGGCACGTCGGTCTGCTCGCCCCAGGTCATCGGCGAAGCCGGCGGCAAATCGCAATACCAGTCGTAGAAGCTCAGGCAGGCGCCGCCGATCAGCGACAGGTACCGAGCGCCGGCGGCGTAGGACACCATCGACATCGCCGGGATCGGCGAGAAGCCGATAATGCGGTCAGGGCCGAAGGTTTTGGCGGTATAGACGTTGGCGGCGGCGATCAGTTCATTGACCTCTTGCCAGCTGGAGCGGACGAAACCGCCGCGGCCGCGCGCCACCTTGTAGCTTTTGGCTTTTTCCGCATCGCCGACGATCGATCCCCAGGCCTCGACCGGATCGCTGTGCTGCGCTTTCGCCTCGCGCCACAGTTTGAGCAGCCGCTTGCGCATCAGCGGGTATTTCAGCCGGTTGGCGCTGTACAGGTACCAGGAGTAGCTGGCGCCGCGCGGGCAGCCGCGCGGTTCATGGTTGGGCAGATCGGGGCGAGTGCGCGGATAGTCGGTTTGCTGGGTTTCCCAGGTCACCAGACCATTCTTCACGTAGATCTTCCAACTGCAGGAACCGGTGCAGTTCACGCCGTGGGTGGAACGCACCACTTTGTCATGCTGCCAACGGCTGCGGTAGCCGTCTTCCCAGTCGCGGTTGGTGTTCAAGGTCTGGCCGTGATCGCCAGAAAAAGGCTCCGCCAACTGCTTGAAATAGCGGAAACGGTCTAAAAATTTGCTCATCCGGAATGCTCCTGAAGGCTCTTGTCGTTATAAGAAGACATGCTCAATCTGCCGCCAGCCTACTGACGGCCAACCGGCGGCAAATTGATTGCGATCAAGAGAAAGCGGCGGGCGACGCGTGCGTCGGGCGGGAAATACCACCAAAGTATAGGGGCGAGGAATAGGATTAATTGTTTGAATTAAAACGAATAAATCAGAATATCAAGATGAAGGTGAACGGGCGGGAGGCAAGACGGGGTATTTGGGGGTAGGACGCGGGGGAAAACCCCGCGTCGGGTTTCAGAAAGGGACGCCGCGGAAGAAGACGTTGCGCAGAATGTTCTTCATGTAAACGCCGGCCATCACCCCGCTGTTGACATAGATGATGCCCTTCATGCCGTGCAGCACGCCGCCGAGACGGCTTCGGCTATCGGTGATGATGCGCGACGTGATGCAGGTGTGGCGCAGCCGCATCACCTTGCGCGCCCGCGGCGAAATCTGCGGCATCAACCGGCGCTCGAACTGCATTTTGTTGTGATAGCCGATGATGCCTTTCGGGCTGGAGGTAATACGCTCACCGTCGTGATCGTTATGCACCGCCAGGCGCTCGTGCAACGTGCCGATGCGCATGCCCGCCGCCAGCAGGCGATAAATGAAGATATGATCCTGATAACGCGGGGTATTGAAGAACCCGCGCACCGCGATCGCCGCCTCGCGGCGCAGCATGATCATCGGCGTGTAAGCGACGCCGGCCAGCATGAAGTCCTCCAGGCCGTCGCAGCGGGCGCGGTAATAGCGCTCGGCGCTGATTTGGCCATCCTGCAGAATATCCATATCGCACAGGCTGACGGGGTAATCGCCGCGCTGCATAAAGGCCAGCTGACGGGCGATCTTCTCCGGGTGGTAATAATCGTCGTCGTCCAGAAAAGTGAGGTATTCCCCGGTGGCGCGCAGGATGCCGCTGTTGCGCGCGCGCGCCCCGCCGCCGTTGCGCGCGCGCGGGCAATAGACGATCTGCCCGGCGGCAATATAGCCGGCCAGCCGTTCGCGGGTGGCCTGGCGCTGCGGATGGTTCGGCGGATTATCGTCCACCACCACGATCTCCACCGGCTGATGGGTTTGCGCCAGGACGCTGTCGATGGCGCGCGCCAGTAGTTCGCTGCGGCCATAGGTCGGAATAATGACGCTGACTTTGATACTCATAATGGGCTTCCACGCGGGTTTATCGTCGTTCGGGCACGGTCAGATTCACCCGAAACGGTTGTAGAGACTGGCCATCAGGTAGTAGACCAGCGGACTGCGGTAGAACAGGCGGTTCTTGCGGCTCAGCATTTGCCGCTCCTCCGCCCGCAGCCGGGCATAGCGCCGTTTCAGCTCGGCGGTTTCCCGCAGCGCGTCGCGCAGGCCGAAGAAGTCCAGCCCGACCAGCAGACGCGCCTTCAGCGTGGTGACGAACAGCACCGAGTGGAATCCCTTCCCCCCCTCGCGGCGACGCCCGCTGTCAGCGCGCTCGATGGCGTAATCGAGATCGTCCAAATCCCGCCGCTTCGGCGCGCGCGTGATGCCGTTGGGGTTAGCGCGGTATCCTACCAACGGCGTGTCGCACACCACGATGCGGTTCGCTTTCAGATACAGCTGCGGGATCAGCTGGATATCCTCGAAGTTGCGCCCCGCCGGAAACGCGGCGTCGTTGAACAGCGAACGGTGATAAATCCGCGCCCAGGCGTACCACAGGCTGCGGTTAAAACTGTCAGCCAGCAGCGCCATATGCGGCTCGCGCTCCTGTGGCGCGGCGTTGCCGGGCACGATCGCCATCAGGCCATCCGGTTCTATCTTGCCGTTTTTCAGCCGCGAGAAGCGCTGGGCGTTGAACGCCACGATCTCCACCTGCGGGTTATCCGCCAGCAGGCGCCCCAAAATGCTGAAATAGCCCGGCAGCAGCACGTCGTCGGAGTCCAGAAAACCGAGATATTCGCCGTCGGCATGGGCGATCCCGGCGTTGCGCGCGGCGCTCAACCCCTGGTTTTCCTGGCGCAGGATGCTGACCTGCGTTTTCAACGCCGGATAACGGCACAGCACCTCTTGCGCGACGGCGATGGAGCCGTCCGGGCTGCCGTCATCGACGAGGATCACTTCCGCCCAGTCGGGCAATTGACTCAGCACCGAGTCCAGGCACGCTTCGATGTAGGCTTCCACCTTATACACCGGGACGATCAGGCTTAGCGTGATAGTCATGAACGGGTATCCTTATTGATTGCTAGTGTCTCGTTGCACCCACAGCGCGCTGCTGCCCACCGCGGGCAATTTGGCGTCGATCTGCGGCTGTCCCTGCCAGCGCCAGCCGGGCGGCAGGTCAAAACGGGCGGCCATCGGCCGATAGTACGGGTTGGCGATCAGCACCAGGCCGCGCTCGCCGTCGATAAACAGCCGCGCCGGTACGGCAGTGTTGTTGCCGGACAGCGTCGCACTTTCGCCCGAGAGCAGGTACGGCGTGAAGCTGTCGATCTGTTGCGCCACGCGGGCAACCCCTTGCCAGATACCGTCGAATTCCTGTTGGTTGAAATCGCCGCTGCGGCGCTTGTAGAACAGGTCGGTATAGGAGTAGAACAGCAGCCCTTTGACGCCGCCGATCAGCCCCAGCCAGGCCTGGTTGCGGATCTCCGCTTCGCTCGGCTGGCGCGGCTTGCGGTGCGGCTCATAGGCGGCGTGATCCATGATCTGCATCACCAGCCAGGCGCCCTTCGCCTGGCGCGCCACCTGCACCGTCAGGCGCGAGTATTCCAGCGTGCGCGTCATGTCGGCATCGCGTCCGACCGGATAAGGATCGCTGGCCAACACGTCGGAACTGTTGAAATAGGCGTTGAGCGCGCCGGTCTGGTTCAGCGCCTGAAAGGTCAGATGGTCAGGGTCTTGTTGCTTCACCTGCAGATGCATCTGCTCTATCTGCGGCGCGTACTTCGGCGCCAGCTCATCGTTGATGTACCAGGCGAGCAGGTTCGGCTGAGTTTTAAACTTCTCCACATAAGACGCCGTCAACTGCGGGTAGCTCAGGCGCGTTTTCGGCGCAGAGTCGAGGCCGGGGTAGAAATCCTTCAGCGAGAAAATCACCTGCAGCCCGTACTGCTGCGTTTTGCGGAAATAGGCGTACGGGTCGCGCCCTGCGCCGTAGTTGTAATTCAGCACGGTGTTGAAACCGGCGTCGCGGATGCGCGCCAGATGCTCATCGGTCGCCATGTTGCCGTACATGTAGATGCCCAGCGGAAAGAAGCGCTTGCCCTGCCGCAGCGTATAGCCCTGCTCGTCCAGCGCCACTTTCGGCGGCGCCTCGCCGATGCTGACCGGCATTTCGCTGCTCCGGCTGTGCTTCGACGCCACGTCCGTCACCTGCTGCTGCAGGCGGTACTCGCCGGCGGCCAGGTTGGCCGGCAGCGAGAACTCTACGCGCTGACGCTCGGCGACATGGTAGCGGCGGCTCTCCTGCCGCACGGCGGTGCGTTGGCTATCGAGCAGCGTACTTTCCACCTGCACTTCCTGAGGCTGCTGCACTTCGATCAGGCTGGAGGCCGATTGCCCGCCGGCGCGCATCTGATACAACGCCGGCGCCGTCGGCTGGCTGCAAACGTAGGCATCGTCGAACCAGGCGTTGCCGGTCGTGCCCTTGCGCATATATAGCCCCAGTACGGTGGTGGTGGCCTCTGCCGGCACGGTGAAGCTGCCTTCCACCGGCTGCCAACCGCTGCTGCCCAGCAGGCCTTGCGGGTAGCTGCCGGCCAGGTGGCGCCCCTTGGCGTCATAGCTTTCGACGTACACCCCGGCGCCCGGCTGATCGCCTTTGCCGCGCAGGTTATCGCCGCGCACCCACACGCCGAACGCGATCGTCTGGCCCGCTTTCACCTGCAGCGTTTGCAGCATCTGGTGATACTCCGCCGGGTCAGGATTGCTGTAGTACAGGCTGGCACGGCCGCTGCGGCCGCCGGAGACCACCTTGGCCGGCGGCAGCGACCAGCCCGTCTGTCCCTGCTCAAAGCCGGGGTTGGTCAGCAGATTGGTCTCGCAGCCCGCCGCCCCGGCCTGAGCCGCCAGCCCGCATCCGATCAGCACGCAGGCTGCGTTCAAGATTTTGCTGGTCATTGTCTTTTCATCACCGCGCTGTACAGGTAGGAGAAGAACAGATAGCAGGATTTTTGATAAGAGAGCCCCAGATGACGACGGTAGATCTGCCACTGCCAGTCCGCCGCGCGGATCTTGTTGCCGGACAGCGAATTGGCGGACAGCCGGTAAAACGCCAGCGGCTCCGGAATGCAGTACGCCAGGCGATTGCGCGCGCGCTCCAGAATAGACAGCCACATCACGTAGTCTTCATGCCCGACCTTGCGCTGGTAGACCTTGCCGACCCGGCGCTGGTTGTACATGCCGGTCAGGTTGCCGATCCAGTTGCTTTTCAACATGTCGCGGTAGGCGATGATCTCCCCGGCGCCGCGGTAATTTTTCACCTGCGCCAGGTCATTCTCGAAGGTGTAATAGTGCGAGCAGACCACGTCGTAACGCTGGGTTTTAAGGATGCCGACCTGGCGGGCCAGCTTATTCGGGTGCCAAACATCGTCGCTGTCGCAAAACGCGATGTAGTCGCCGCGCGCCGCCTCGATGGCGATATTGCGCGTTTCGGCCACCCCCTGATTGGCGTTGTTGCGAATGTAGGTCAGCCGATCGTGAATGAACGGCTTGACCACCTCAGCGGTGTTGTCGGTGGAGGCGTCGTCAATCACATACAGGTGATAGTCCTGATAAGTTTGATTCAATACGCCAAGGATCGACTCGCGGATAAAACCGGCGGCGTTATAAGCCGGCATAATGACGGACACTTTTTCCATGATGATTACCTCAGACGATAAGCTCTTGCCACTGGGGGTAAATACGTTCAGGCACAAACCGCTGCGCCTTTTCCAACGCACGGTGGGAGAAGCGGCGACGCAGTTCGCCGTCGCCGATCAGCGCCAGGACGCGCTGACTGAAGGTGTCGACGTCGCCGTCCGCCACCAGATAACCGTTTTCGCGATCGTCGATCAGCTCCGCCGGGCCGGTCAGACAGTCGAAAGCCACCAGCGGCAGGCCGAAGCTCATGGCTTCGATCAGCACCATCGGCAGGCCTTCGTAGCGAGAGGTCATCAGCAACAGGCTCGCCTGCCGGTAATGCCCGGCGATATCGGCGGTGGCCGGCAGCAGCTGCACCCGTTCGTCGAGCCCGTAATCGGCGATCTGCCGTTGCAACGCCGCCCGATCCGGGCCATCGCCGACGATGTGCAGCCGCCACTCCGGCGCCTGCTGCGCCACCTGCCGCCAGGCGGCGATCAGCCGGTCGAAGCCTTTCTGGTGGCACAGTCGGCCGACCGCCAGCGCCACCGGCTGTTGCTGTTCCGGATGCGGCGCCCGCAGCGGAAACGGCGACACGTTCTCAATCACCCGACATTTGCGGGCGGGCACCCAGCGGCCGATATTCGCCAGATCTTTTTGCGTCAGCAGCACGGTGCGATCGCCCAGCCGGTAGATCAGCACCTTCAGCCACTTCATCGGCCACGGATACTGGTGGAAACTGACATGTTCACTCAGCACCAACCGGCTGCCGGGACACAACAGCCGTAGGTAAGGCACCATGATCACCGAGAGTTTCCCCATCGAGACGGTGATGATGGCGTCATAGCGGCCGCGGCGTAAGAACAGCGCCAGGCGCCACGGCCAGAGCAGCGTCTTGCCGCGCATGAAGCGCAGCGTCACCGCCGGCTCCAGCGGATAGAACGCCCGATCCCCGCAGATGGATATCAGTTCGACCTGATGGCCGAAGCGGGTGGTCAGCGCATTGGCCAGGCTGCTGGCCACCCGTTCGGTGCCGCCTTTGCCGCCGATGTCTTCGATTACAATTGCGATTTTCCGCGGTTGCATGTCACCTCCGTAATCCCTCGCGGGCCGTGCGCAGCAGCCTCCCCCCCAATGGAAACAGTCCCAGCCTGGCCAGACAGTCGCCATACAGCTTGATCGCCTTGAATTTGCCGCTCAGGGTGTGGCGCTCCATGCGCGATGAGTAGTAGTTGAAAGCCTGCAGATCTTCGCTGTACAGCGAAGCCAGCAGGTGTTTACAGGCAAAGCCGCTGATATAACGGCCGCTGGCCTGCAGATAGGTATCGATAAAGCGTTCGCTGGCGTCGATGTTCAATCGGCAGCGGTTCAGATCCTCGTCGCCGCAGCGGATGAACACCCCACCGCCCTGATCGTGAACCACCCGGGCGCCCAGGTTGGTGGCGTTGACCAAAAACCCCCAGTCCTGGTAACGGGCCAAAAACTCCGGAAATAAAAACCGCCGGTCTTGTTTCTTGCGCACGCTGATGGTCGAGGTGCGAATATCCCCCATCTCGATAAATAAGAAATCTTCCCCGGCCACGCCCTCTTGATAATTAAACACGTAGCTGCGCACATTCTTGTCGTTGACCGTGGTGTAATTGCCGAACACGATATCGATCCGCGTGTCCTCATGCCGTCTCAAGCGCCGGATGATATAATTGGTGCCAAACATATCTTCCGGTTCCAGAAAAAAAACCACCTCAGAACGCGCCAGGCGAAAACCGATATTGCAGGCGACGGCGATATTGCCGCGCACCCGGCTTTCATGCAGTCTGGCGCGATGATTCGCCGCCAACAGTCCGTGTATCTTTTCCGACTCACCGGCTTCCGATGAATAATCGACCACGATAATTTCATAATCAAAACCGGCGCAATAATGGGTCATGCGCGCCAGCGTGGCGGCGAGATGGTTTGAATTATTAAAAGCGGGAATAACAATTGATAAGTCCATTTAATACCTCAAAAGCTATTATCAACTGGCGAGTGCAGCCTGATGCCAGAGAAAAAGTTTGTTATCGCAGCATATCCCTGCCCGGTTATCCCCCCGCCTCGGGTCGAGTACGCGCAGCCAACGGCCTGTTTCAGCTACGTATGAAAATACCCTCCCCATTCTTGTTCAATTGTTTCTGGCATCAGCCGTTGTAATCCGGCCCCCGGGGTGAAAGTCAGCTCGCCAAAATAAATGCGATCCTGCACCTGATAAAAATCGACGCGTACGTACGAGAATTGTTCCGCCACCTGGCGCGCCAGCCGCAGCATCTCCTTTAGCCCGCTGGGGCGCGACATCGGCACGTCGCTGTTCGGCACGCCCATGCGGATCTCGGTGCGGTTCCAGTCCGCATCAAAGAAATCGCGGCGATGATCGATAAAGCGCTGATAATCGATCTGAATAAAGAAGCGCACCTCACCGTCAAGATTAAAACAGTGGATCTTGATGTCGTTCGGTATTTGCCCTTCGTCGATCAGCATTCTTTCCACCATGATGCAAGGTGGAATATCTTTATAATGCCGCTCGCGATAAACCTGATAAAAACTTTGCCGCAGCCAACTGTTGGTCAACACCCGCAGTTCGTTATAACCGGTTTGGCTTTTATCAAATACCAGCTTGTTATATCCGCTGCCATGGTTGGCTTTAATCACAAACGACTCGGGCAGCTGCTGATACATCTCTTCCGTAAATTCGTTGCCGTGCGCGTAAAGATCGATCAAATACTCTTTACCCCATAGCTGTTCGATATACTCTCTCACCCGATATTTATCAGATAGCTGCGTATATATCGCCAGTGGATAAACTTTCCTACGCATCAGTTTTTCGCTGTACCCCACCGGATGGGCCAGATGCGGCACCTTGCGGAAAAACATTGCGTATTTTAACTGATGATATATTGCATCGGGCATACGTCGGTATAACCCTTTCACCAGATTATTTAACATATATTTCTCGTACCTTCCCTATTAATTGCGGAAAACACCGATAGCAAGTCACCTGCAAACGCGTAATTTTTCCTCCTCTGAAAAAGCTGTTGAGCACAAAGAATGAAATAAACTCCGTGATCAACGTCGATATCGCCGCGCCCATGATCCCGTAGCGCGGGATCAGGATGAAATTCATCACCACGTTGGCCAACGCCGCCAGCGGCATTTTGATGGCGATGAATCGATAGCCGCTGAACAGCACGATGGCGCGGTAAGACACCGTTCCCATCACCGAGAACAGCGACGTCACCGAGCACAGCGCCAAAATGGTCGCCGTTTGCCGGTAACTTTCGCCGAACATCAGCGCGACTATCTGCTGCGGAAACAGCGACAGCACCGCGATCACTGGCATCGAAAGCACCAGCACCATCAGATACAGCTGGCGAATGCGCGCCTCTTGTTCCTGCTCCGAACCGGCGTTCGCCACGCCTGGCATCATCGACATGATCAGCGCGATGGGCACGAATACCCACCCCTGGCTCAGCGTGATGGCGGCGCTGTAAAGCCCGACGCTGTGTTCTCCCAAATAGTTGCCCAGCATGATCTGATCGATGCGCGTATAAATGACGATCGACAGGCTGGAGATCGCCAGCGGCAAGCCGACGCTGAACAGGTAGCGGCCGTAGCGCCGTTTGTGTCTGCCGCTGATCGCCGGCATCTGCGCCTGCTCGCGACGGAACAGCACCCAGCGCACCGCATAAGGCAGCAGGCTGCTCAGCACATAGGGCAGCGCAAACCACACCAGCGGCAATTGCGCGTACACAAGGCCGAGCCGCATCACGATCGACAGCAACAGCGCAACGTTGTTGATCAACGTGTTCAACTTCGACTTCAGCAGCGCGTCGTAATAGATTTTGTAGACGTCCTGCACGGAGAAATACGCGCTGATCAACATCAGCAGCATCATGATTTGGTTGGTGCGATCCTGCGTCAACAGCGTCCAGGCCATCAGCGGCAGCGCGATCAGCGCAAACAGCTGGCGGCGGATGCGCATCGAAGCCAGCATCAGCCGCATGCCGCTCCGGCGCCGTTTGGCGACGCGGTTGAACAGCACCGCGTCCGCCCCCAGCTGCACCAGCGGCACGGCGATGGCGATCACCGACAGCAAGTAGTTAATCAAACCGTATTGCGCCGGCCCGAGATAGCGCGCGACGTACACCGAAACGAAAATCCCCGACAGACTCAGCGATACCCGCTCCAGCATTAGCCACAAAGAGTTCATCAGCATCGCTTTCATGCGCTTACGGCACCTTTTCTTCCTGATGGCTCGGATAGGCAAAGGCGTAGTAACCCGCATCGGCGGCGGATTTTTTCACCATGCCGTTGAGGATCACGCCTTTGATCGCCACCCCATTCTGTTCGAAACGGCGCATGCTGGTTTCGATCTGCTTGACGGTGTTCACTTCAAAACGCACCACCAGCAGCGAGGTGCCGGCGTGATGACCGACGATCGCCGCATCCGTCACCGCCAGAATCGGCGGCGTATCGATCAGCACCAGATCGTAGTTTTGCCCGGCCCAGCGCAGGAAGTCGGCGAAGCGGCGATGCATCAGCAGTTCGGACGGATTCGGCGGCACCTGGCCGCGCGGCACGAAGTCCAGGTTGGCGATGGCGGTTTTTCGCACCGCCTGTTCCGCCATCACGTCGCCCACCAGCATGTCGGACAAACCGCGATGTCCATCCTCGGCCAGCCAGCGATGCAGAAAGCCTTTGCGCATATCCGCGTCGATCAGCAACACCCGCTGCCCGGCCTGCGCCACTACCACCGCCAGGTTGGTGCTGGTGAAGCTCTTGCCGCTTTCCGGGCTGGCGCCGGAGACCATCAGAATATTGTTTTTGGCTTCAAGCATGGCGAAATGCAGGCTGGTACGCAGGCTGCGGATTGCCTCCACCGACAGATCCGTCGGCTCGGCCACCGCCAGGATCGGCAGGCGCCGGCCGCCGGATTTGGGCAACAGATGACGCTGCTCGCGGTTGCGCTTCACCTGCCACGGCGACAGCGGCACGGTGGCGTAGACGTTGATGCCCCGCTTCTCCAGCGTATCGATATCATTGATGCCGCGGTGGAAGGCCGTGCGCAACAGCACCACCGCGGCGGCGCCCCCGGCGCCCAGCAGCAGCGCCAACAGCACGATCAGCATCTTTTGCGGCTGGATCGGCCGAATGGCGGTTTCCGCTTCATCGATGATGCGCACGTTGCCTACCGTGCCGGCCTTGCTGATGCTCAGCTCCTGCTGCTTGTTCATCAGCTGCATGTAAACCTGCTGATCCACCTGCACGTCTCGGGTGAGACGCAGGATCTCCTGCTGCATTTTCGGCAGCGTCTGCACCTGTTTGCCCAGCCGCGCCTTTTCCGCTTCCAGCGTGGCGCGCTTTTCCAGCAGCGCCCGGTAAGCCGGGTGCGCGCGGGTATAGAGCTTGGAGATCTCCGCTTCCTTGAAGGTCAGTTCATTGAGCTGCGCTTCGAGCTGCACCTGCGTGTCCAACACCGATTTGGCTTCCAGCGACAGATCCACCGAGTCGTTTTGCTGACGGAACTGATTGAGCTGGGTTTCGGCGTTGTTGAGCGAGGTTTGCGTTTGCGGCAGTTGCTCTTGCAGGAACGCCAGCATTCGCTGCGCCTCTTCCGTTTTGCGATCCACGTTCTGCTGCAGGTAGTTGTCGGTGATGTTCTTCAGCACCGCCTCGGCGCGCTGCGGATCTTCGCTCGGCAGCGTAAAGGTCATGATGCCGCTGTCTTTACCGCCCGGCACTACGTCAAGATTTTTGCGCAGATCGTCCACCGCTTTCTGGCGCGCGACTTTGACCACCGTGAAGCTGGCGCCCGGCGCCGCGTCCAGCGCCGAGACGGCCATGTTCCATCCGCCCTGCGCCACCGGCTGCCCGACCGCGCCGCTTAACAGTTTGGCGCCGTCATGGCTCAGCTCGTAATGCTGCCCATCGCGCACCGTCAGCGTCAGTGCTTCGCCCTCCATTTCCGGCGGCGTCGTCAACGTGGCGATGTCCAGCACCGGCGCCTTTTCGCCGCTCAGTCGGGCAAAACCTTTACCGAATACCGGTAAATAGTCCGGCTCGACGCGCACCGTCAGGCCAAGGGCATCCACCGTTTTGCCGAGCACGTAGCGCGACTTGGCCAGCGTCACTTCATCCTGCGTCGCCGAATTCTGCCCCATCGAGCTGTCCAGCGTTTCGCGCAGCAGCGAGTCGCCGGACAGCTGTTTCTCCACCTGCACCACCGCCGTGGCCTGATACACCGGGGTCGCCAACAGGGCATAGGCGACGCCCAGCGCGCCGGCCACGCCGGTTACGACGGCGATCCGCCAGCGGTTATCCCAAAGCGGCCCTACCAGACGCTCCCACTCCAGCTTTTCATCTTGTTCGGCCACCATCACGGACAGCGCATTGTTCTTCATCTTCTGTTCCTTATTCATCCTGCGGATTTACCAGTTGCGCACGCGCAAGGTAGCCTCGCTGAGATCGTTAAAGCTGCTGATGGTCGGCACCAGCTGGCTGATCAAACGGTTCCAGCGCGCGACCGGCGCCGCAGTGACGTACACGACGTCGTAAGGTTGCAGCTGAAATTCAGCGCCCATCGCCAGCGCGCTGGCGTCGGAAAGGTCGAACTGATACAGCGTCGCCAGCCGCTGCGGCGTTTTGCCGCCGCTCGGCCGGATCACGAATACCCCGGTCGCATCCGCGACCGTCTGGCTGATCCCTTCGGAAGAGCCGAGGGCCTCGGTCAACGTCATGCCGCTGCGATCCATCTTCAGCGTCGCTTGCTTGCCCACTTCGCCCATCACGAACACTTTCAGTTCGTCATTGCGCGGGACGTAAAGGATGTCACCCGGCTGCAGCAACGCGTTCTGACTGATGTCACCGCGCTGCATCAGCGCCTGCAGCGAGATGGCCCGATCCTTGCCCTGATGGGTCAGCACCACGTTGCGCCAGTCGGCGTTCTCCGTCAGGCCGCCGGCGGCGTTGATCGCATCCAGGATGGTCAGCGGCACGTTGGTGATCGCCTGCTGGCCGGAGGTTTTCACCTCACCGGTCACATAAGCCTTCTGCGAACGGAAAGCGGCGATGCTGACATCCACCTGCGGGCTTTCCACATACTGCGCCAGACGGCCGGCGATCAGGCTGCGCACTTCGGTGACGGTTTTGCCCACCACCGCCACTCGCCCGATATAGGGATAAAAAATCGTGCCATCGGCATGGACCCAGTTACCGGTGTCGCTGGCGCTGCGGTACTGCCCGGCCGGCGTAGTCAGCTCAGGGTGATCCCAGACGGTGACGTTCAACACGTCGCCGACGCCGATACGGTATTGATAGTTCTGCAGCCGCTGATCCAGCGCCGGGTTCGGCCGGGCGACCGGTTCTACGCGCCGCATTTTCTGCAGCAACATCGGCGACATGCGGTAGACCTGCACCTGGTTATTCAAATCAAAACCGTCGTCTTGCTGCACGACGACGGCTTTTCCGCTGGTAGGTAAATGTGAGCCGGGAATCACCGTACACCCGCTCAACAGCGCGGAGGTAAAGGCCAACGGCATCAAAAGAGGCAAATGAAAATTCATGGAAGTACCGTGATAAACGGGCTGCCGCCGCAGCCCGTGAGGGGATTAACGGCCGACGGTCGGATTATCGCTGAACACCGTCGCCTGACGCGGCTCGCGCAACAGGGCGAAATAGCCGAAAAAACAGAGCAGAAACGCCACCAGCATCAAACTCTCTTGCAGTTTCAGCACTTCGCTGCAGATGCCGATGCAGGCCAGCGTCACCGCCAGCATGGTGCTCATCGCCAGCGCCTGGCGCGCATTCAGTCCGCGACGCATCAGAATATGGTGCAAATGATCGCGCCCCGCTTTGAATGGGCTTTGGCGGCGCAGCAGGCGGCGCACCATCACCGTCACCATGTCCATCAGAGGAATGGCGATCAGCCACAGCGCGGTCACCGGGCGCATCACCGCCTGCGGTCCCTGGGTCGCCAGCAACACCAGCCACAGCACGCTGAAGCCGATCACCATGCTGCCGGCGTCCCCCATAAAGATCTTGCTGCGCGCACCGAACAGACTCAGGTTGAACAGCAGATAAGCCGCCAGAGCGGCGATCAGGCCCAGACACCACAGCGCCAGGTCTTCCCGGCCGCCCAGCCCGAACACGATGGCCAGCGCGACGAAGGTGACGCAGGACAATGCGCCCAACTGCCCATCGATGCCATCCACCATGTTGTAGGCATTGATCGCTCCCCATACCGCCAGCGGCGTGAGCAGCAACGCGCCATAGCCGAGCATCACTTCCTGATGCCCCCAGACATAACCCAGCGAGGAGAGTTGCATCCCTGCCGCCAGCATCATCGCCAGCGCGATCCCTCCCTGCACCATGACGCGCGGCGCCACGGGCAGATCAAAGCGGTCATCCAGCACGCCCAACACCACCAGCGCCGTTATGCACAGCAGGTAGATCGTACTTTCGGGCAGCCAGGCGGGTTGCCACAGCGTCATCAGCATCAGCGTCAGGTACACGGCGATGCCGCCGACCAGCGGAATGTGCCCCAGATGTTGCTTGCGCGCATTGGGCTTATCCACTAACCCCACCACCAAGGCGGCGCGGCGGGCAATAAGCACCCACGCTACCGCCAGCACAAATATCACGCTCAGTTGATATAACATCGTTCCTCCAGCGAATAAGCACGCTACCGCCCTTGAGTTACAGCTCCCAATGCGCTATTAACAAAAACAAAATTGATCCGGCCAGGATATAAGTCAGCATGCGCTAATCCTGAAAATGCAGATTTATCCGCTTGTCAGCGAAAATATCGAAATAACGTCAGCGTGCGATTAAGTTATCTATCAGAAAACTCATGTTTAATGGTTCTTTCGATTGCCGAATCAAGTTCGACCGGCGCCACGAAATTATTCTGCACATTGCTTTTAAATTGCGTTCTGGCGCAGAATTTCTGCACTCTGACGCGACTGATTGGAAATTTCTTACGACTTATTTTACTCACGACATCCAATGCGGTTGCGCCGCATATTCCCAAGGCGTAAGGAATGCGAATCGTCTTATTTTCCCTGCCCAATGAAGAGGAAATAACGTCGACCAGCTGATTCATCGTAAAGTCCGGTTTATCGACATAGTTGCTGACCTGATAACTGGACTGCTGATCCAACGCATGCTCCAGCCGTGCAGCAATATTCTCGACGTAAGCCATCGACTTCATATTATTGCCGCTGCCAATCATCACGAAACGGCCGCTGGCGATCTGGCGGAACAGGTTATACACGTTGCCGCGGTTGCCTTCGCCGAACACCACCGTCGGACGGATGATGGTCAATTTATTTGCGGCGTCTGCCTTGCGCCAGGCCTCATAAACATATTCCGCCTCGAGCTTGGACTTGCCGTAATGGTTGAAAGGTTCGAAACGCCCTTCTTCGCCGGTTTCCTGCTTGACGAACCCGTAAACGGCGACCGAGGAGGTGAAAATGATTTGGCGGATATTCAATGCAGAGGCGGTCATGCAGACATGATGTGCGCCTTCGACATTGACCTGATAATAGAGCGAAATGGGATCGACATTGTCCTGATGCTCCGCCGCCAGATTAATGATGGCGTCACAGCCCGCCAGCGGTTCTTGCAAAGTCTGAGGTTGAGTCACATCGCCATACTGATAAAGGGATGGAAAATGTGCACTGGGTTGCTTATCGACGATGACCAATGTCAGATCATCGCGCTTACTGAGACGTTTCGCCAGGCGTGTTCCGATAAAACCGGAACCCCCGATAATAGCTACTTTACGCTTATCCATAATTTGTCACTCAGCAGGTTCTCATTATTCCCGTCACCCGATTGGGACAGGCGCTAATACGCGTTAGGTAATGAGTTCCAGACTGGACAAATCGAACCTGGCTTTCAAATAACAAATAATGAAATAAAAGATTTCATCAAATGTAAAATTATCGCTATAGATAAAACCTCATTCAGCGCTAATTTTTAACATCGTAAGCAACTTGATATTGCAAGGTTTTATTCGGCAATATGAGATTAATCCGACCTTTACCGGTGGAGGAAGAGGTCTCATATTTTACCGGCAATTTCAGCTGGCCTTGTTTAGGATCGACACATTCGATGGTGGCCTGATCCATGTTCTCTCCCTGGTACAGACAGAACAGCGTTTGCGGGCTGTTGGTATGGGGATTATTCAGCGTCAGCGTCAACACCACGCGCGTGTTGTTCTGAATATCATTGATCACCGGCGGACGGGTTTGGTTGCCCAGGACATATGAAAAATGTGAAATAACCAGTAACGAGGCGAACACCGTCAGGTATTTCACCACGCGACTGGCAGGCACGCTGAAAAAGCGGCGCACGGATAGCGACTTCTTTTCATGCGCCGGATCTTGAGAGGAATCCATCGCCGCAACAGGCGCAGAAACGAGGGTCGATTTACGCGGCTTAACTATTTTCTCGTCGTTGGCTACAGGCGATTCATTTTCACTTTCAGAAAGTTCCGCTTGAATATCAACGTCAATATCATCGTTACCGTTTAATATATCATCATCGGCGTAGTCTTCATCTTCAGATATAAAGTGAAAAGCCGCTTGATTTTCCACCTTGTAACCCAAGCGTGGAATGGTTCTGATAAGCGTGTGTTCCGAATCGCTAATTTTCTGACGAATGGATTTAATTGTTTGATTTATCGTTGAATCTGAACAATAGGTTCCTTTCCAGATATTTTCTATAATTTCCGTTCGGGTAACCAGCTCGGGGGATCTGGCGACAAGCAGCGAAAGAATTTGATACTCCTTCCAACGCAGACGGAATTTCTCCCCGGCAGGAGTCAGAACATCGAGATTCCTAATCTTTATTCTTTTATCAAGATTCACTTTTAATTTCCTTAGCGTGCCTGTCCTGCACACTTTGTATAGAAATATCAAAAAATGTTCAAGAAATTAAATGTAAACTCAACAGGTTGCATTCATCGGATATTGGCTTTTATAAAAATTTTCTGATTTCATTTTTTACATTAAGCCTGATTCAGGATGTTCCGTTTATCCAAACGACTCTATTTCCCTGTTGGTAACATGGATTTCTTTCCTGGCTACCGTAAAATTCAAACTAGCACCTCTTTGATTTAGAAAGAAAAAACTAACGGCGTTGCTTGATTGTTAATCGAATGAAATTGTGAAATTTCATTCTTCGCCCTGAATTCATTCTGTTTTTCCACCTAATCTGAACGTCAGATAGACTACAAAAAGACGGAAAAAACAGAATGAGAGTTATCTGATTTAACTCCGGCGTTCATTCCATCCAACGGGCGCAGCATCTAAGACAAAACCCTATTGCTGATTTTATAATACGCACATCAATTAGGTATTCTCCTAAGCAATTTCATTTAAACGCAGGAAAAAGCATTAATTGTTTAATAGTAAGAACACGCTCAACAAAACGAAAAAACCGCGTGAATAATATAAACCTTTTGTGAGAAAGGATTCATACATTGAGAGATATAACTATAAAAAAAGAAAAAAACGGCAAGCGGGGGTGAGAATTTTACCTAAAGGCAGAAAATTTCACTGAGGAGGAGAAGAGAGAAGTTTCGGTATGAACGAAATATCCCTCCCCTATCGGGAGGGATAGAGAAAGTCGTTTGACACTCAGGCTTTTTTCTTGCGGCCATACACCGCCCAGGTGATCACGACGCACAAAATGTAAAACACCAGGAACACTTTCATCGCGCCCGCAGGTGAACCGGTCAGCGCCAGTGAGGTGCCAAAGGCCTGCGGAATGAAGAAGCCGCCGGCGGCGCCAATCGCCGAGATAAAGCCCAATGCGGCGGCGGAATCGGTTACCGCCTCACGCTGCGCGCTTTCATCGCTGCCGCCGGCCGCTTTAACGCGATCGACGGTGATTTTGCGGAAAATAACGGCGATCATTTGGAAAGTCGATCCGCTGCCCAGCCCCGCAGTGAGGAACAGCACCATAAAGATACCGTAGAAGGCGATGAACGACCCGCCCTCGCCCGCACTCGGCAAGGTCAGGAACAACAGCGCGGCAAAAACGGCCATGACCACAAAGTTGATCAACGTCACCCGCACACCGCCGAAACGGTCAGACAACGCGCCGCCGACCGGCCGCGCCAGCGCCCCCAGGAACGGCCCGAAAAACGCGTAATGCAAGATCACCACGTCGGGGAACTGCGTCTTCGACAGCATGGCGAAGCCGGCGGAGAAACCGATGAAAGAGCCAAAGGTCGCGAGATACAGCAGGCTCAGCATCCACAGATGCCCACGCTTGAGCACCGGCAGTTGCTGACGCAGCGATGCCTTGGCCGCCGCCAGATCGTTCATGCCGAACCAGGCCGCCAACGTGCCGACCAGCAGGAACGGCACCCAGATCCAGGCGGCGTTTTCCAGCCACAGCTGGCCCCCCTCCACCTGGTTTTGCGCCGTGCCGCCAAACAGGCCGAACAGGCTGAAGGAAATCGCCAGCGGCGCGACCAGCTGCATGACGCTGACGCCCAGATTGCCCAACCCGCCGTTGAGCCCCAACGCCCCGCCCTGACGCGCTTTCGGGAAGAAGAAGCTGATGTTGGCCATGCTGGAGGCAAAGTTGGCGCCGGCGAAACCGCACAGCAGGGAAATAATGACGAACACGCTGTACGGCGTACTGCTGTCCTGCACCGCAAACCCGAGCCACAGGCAGGGCACCAGCAGGAAGCAGGTGCTGATGGCGGTCCAGCGACGGCCGCCAAACAACGGGATCACGAAGGAATACGGTACGCGCAAAATGGCGCCCGAGACCGACGGCAGCGCCGTCAGGAGAAACAGCTGGTCGGTGGTAAAATTGAAGCCGACCTTGTTCAGGTTGACCGCGACGGCGCTGAACAGCATCCAGACGCAGAAGGCCAGCAGCAGACAGGGAATGGAAATCCATAGGTTGCGGGTGGCGATGCGCTGGCCACGCTGCTGCCAAAAAGCGCTGTCTTCAGGGCGCCAGTCCTGAATCAGCGCACCGGTTTTCTTTGATGAAGGCGTTGCAAGTTGCGACATAAAAACCTCAGACACGGGGGATCATTCCGCACACCCTAGGGGGCGGCCCCGGCGGCAAAGTTGATGTATATCAACCCGCATGCAAGTAGTTGGCGGCGGAAATAGCGCCTTCATCCCCTTAGGGGTACGCCCTAACCAAAAATTAAATCTATTTAAATCAATCAACTAATCACTATCACTTTCGTTTCCTTGCCGTCTCGACGCCCCCCTGGAAACTAATGGGTACTTCATTCGAGGTATGGGGTTATGCGCAGGGATAATCAAAAATACGGCTGAATCGTGACTTGTTTAGCCCCATCGCCGCCTTCGCCCCTGAGCTTCAGCGGCGCCAAACGCCAGGAATCCGCACTTATGAAACGCCTGTTGGCCCCGCTTTCGATCGTGAATCAAGTCGCCCTGCTGATGTTGCTGTCGGGCATGCTGGGCGTGGCCGGCATGGGGATTTCCGCCTGGATGTCGCAAAGCATTCAGGGCAACGCGCACGCCATCAACAAGGCCGGCTCGCTGCGCATGCAAAGCTACCGGCTGCTGGCGCAGGTGCCGCTGGATGAACGGCACGAAGCGCTGATCCGGGAACTGGAGCGCGACGAAAATAGCCCCGACCTGCAGCGTTCGGTGGAGCAGGAAGGGTTGACGCAGCCTTTCAACGCCCTGCGCGACTATTGGCAACAGACGCTGCAACCTCGCCTGCGCAGCGCGCAGCAGCCGGCCGACGCCGCGCCCCAGGTCGCGCACTTCGTGCGGTTGTTGGATAAGCTGGTGTCGGATATCGACAGGCAAACCGAACGCCGCCTGCTGATGGTGACGCTGGTGCAGGCCGGTTTTATTGCGCTGACGCTGCTGCTGTTGATCGGCACCACCTGCTACCTGCGGCGCCGGTTGCTGCATCCCTGGCGGCAACTGGTGGAGATGGCCCTGGCGGTAGGCCGCGGTGATTTTAGCCGCCGCTTTGCGCAGCGCGGCCATCAGGATGAAATGGCGTCGCTCGGCGGCGCGTTGAACACCATGTCCGACGAGCTGTCGGCCACCTACAGCGGGCTGGAGCAGCGCGTGGCCGAGAAGACCGCCGACCTGCAGCAGAAAAATCAGGTGCTGAGCTTCCTCTATCGCGCCAGCCGCCAGCTGCACGCCAGCGAGCCGCTGTGCAGTCGCCTGACGCCGCTGCTCAACCAATTGCAAACCCTGACGCCGCTGCGCGCCATTCAGGTGCGGCTGTATGAAAACGACAGCCGGGAACCGCTGCTGCAGCTGAGCGGCAACCAACCGCTAAGGCCGGAGCATTGCCATAACCCGGTGTGCAGCGCCTGCCTGAACGACAGCGACCGCCAGTATCCCAACAATCCGTCGCTGAGCTGGAGCCTGAGCGACAAGCTCGGCGACTACGGCGTGATCGTGGCGCAACATGCGCCGCAGCAACCGCTGAACGATGAACATCGCCAACTGATCAATACCCTGGTGGAACAGCTGACCAGCGTGCTGGCCATCGAACGTCAGGTCGACCACCAGCAGCAGTTGATGCTGATGGAGGAGCGGGCGGCGATCGCCCGCGAGCTGCACGACTCCATCGCCCAATCGCTCTCCTGCCTGAAAATGCAGATCGCCTGTCTGCAGATGCAGGGGGAAACGCTCTCTGCCGCCAGCCAGGCGCTGGTGCAACAGATGCGTGAAGAGCTGAACGGCGCCTATCGCCAACTGCGCGAACTGCTGACCACCTTCCGTCTGCAGTTGACCGAACCGGGTCTGCTGGCGGCGCTGCAATCGACGGTCGCGGAGTTCAACCCCAAACTGGGCCTGACCATCCGCCTCGATTATCAGCTGGGGCCGCGCACGGTGCCGGCCTATCAGGCCATACACCTGCTGCAGATCGCCCGCGAGGCGCTCAGCAACATCCTTAAGCATGCCGCCGCCAGCGAGGTAAGCATTCAGGTCATCAATAAACGCGGCGAAGTGACCCTGAGCGTATGCGACAACGGACGCGGCCTGCCGGCCGAGACCTCTCGCCCCGACCATTACGGCTTGATCATCATGCGCGATCGCGCCAAGAGCCTGCACGGCCGCTGCGACATTTTACCGCGCAGCGGCGGCGGCACCGAGGTGCGGGTCAGCTTCACGCCGGATAACCACGCCATCGACTAACGGAGACACCATGACGACAGAAACCGCCGCCACCATCTTACTGATCGACGACCACCCCATGCTGCGCAACGGCGTAAAACAGCTGATCGGCATGGACGCTCGCCTGCAGGTCATCGCCGAGGCCAGCAACGGTGAACAAGGGGTCGCGCTGGCGGAGCAGCACGATCCGGATCTGATCCTGCTCGACCTGAACATGCCCGGCATCAACGGGCTGGAAACGCTGGATCGCCTGCGCCAGACCGACCTGTCGGGGCGCATCGTGGTGTTCAGCGTATCCAACCATGAAGACGACGTCGTCAGCGCGCTCAAGCGGGGCGCCGATGGCTATCTGCTGAAAGACATGGAGCCGGAGGATCTGCTTAAGGCGCTGCATCAGGCGGCGGCCGGGCAGATGGTGCTCAGCGAAACGCTGACGCCGATCCTCGCCGCCAGCCTGCGGGAAAACCGCCCAAGCGCCGAGCGCGATATTCAGCAACTGACGCCGCGCGAACGGGATATCCTGAAGCTGATCGCCCAGGGGCTGCCGAACAAGCTGATCGCCCGCCGCCTCACCATCACGGAAAGCACCGTCAAGGTACACGTCAAACACCTGCTGAAAAAGATGAAGCTGAAATCCCGCGTCGAGGCCGCCGTGTGGGTGTTGCAGGGTAAAAACGGTTAATCGTCGCCGTACAGCGGCCCGGTTTGCGCCGGGATCGGCGGCGGCGTCAGGGTTTGGATCGGTGGCTGATCCGCTTCATCACCGGCGGTCGCCGTCAGCGGCGGCGCCACTTTCAGTTCTATCCAGTTGGACGTCACGCGCTGCTGTTTGTCGTCCTCCAGCGTGACCGACAGCCGATAGCTGTTGGCGGCGCCCGGGGCGTCATCCCACGGCGGCACGATCGCCGTCCAGCCCTGCGGGTCGTTGGCATTGTGCGGCGGTGTCAGGCTCAGCGCCTGCGTATCCCCCTGCCAGCTGACGTGAGAAATCCCGTGCAACGCCTTGATTTCCAACACCAGCGGCACGGTTTCCCCCGCCTGCAGGCTCCACGGCGGCGTGGCCAGGAACACCTGCAGCGTCTTGCGCTGGCGGAACTCCAGCACCGGCACGTTTTTACGTTCGACAGGATCGTAGCGGCTGCCGCGCAGCGACTTGGCCTGCGCCACATACTCCGGCGAAATCTGCTTGACCAGCGGCACCCCGAGCCGGTAGCTCAGCGCCAGTTCCACCTGATCCTGGCTCTGCCCGCCCGCACCAATCTTATGCAACGCCTTCATCGTCACCAGCGGCACCGGGGTATAGTTGAGCCCCAGCTGCATCGCGCGCGGATCGTTCTGTTTCTTGCCGCTGCCGAACAGATCGACATTCTCGCCCAGGTACTGTTCATAGCTGAGCGAACCGCCGATTTGGCGATAGAACGGCAAATAGCCCTGCGTCGTGATGTCGTAACCGCGCGCCGGACGGCTGAAAAATACCCCATCGCCGGGCTGTTGCGACAGCGCCGACAGCGGATAGTAATAGTTGGTGGAGAAACGCAGATAGTCCCCCCAGGCTTCCGCCCCCACGCTGCCGCGATTGCGCTGCCGGGCGAAATCGCTGTCGAGCGCCGTGTTGTAACCCAGCAGCCAGTCACCGGCGATCCAGCGTTGCCCCAGCGCGACATTGCCGAGCGCCCCGGCGCTTTGCTGCAGCCAGCCGATTTGGCTGTAGGTCAACAACCCGTCGACGTCGTACAACGGGCTGAAGAGCTGGCCGTTGCTGCCGGTAAAATCGCCCTCGCCGTTCATCTTCAGCGACAGCCGGGCGGTTCCCAACGGAGACAGCAGTTCTTGCGCCTGTTGCTGCAGCGCGCCGGTCGCCTGGCCCAGCAAATAGTCTTCAGCGCGGCTGCGCATCTGCTGACGTGAAACGTTGTTCAGATCTTTTTCGCCGAGCTGTTTGGCCATCTCGGCCCACTGCTTCTCGCGCGCGGCATCGTCGGGCGCACCGCCCAGTTCGGGCAAGTTCGCCGCCGGATCTGCGCCGGCCTGTTCGGAAGAGATAACGCTGTCCGGCGCCGGTGGGGATTCGGCGCACGCGGGCGCCGCGCCGGCCAGCCACACCAGCGGCCCGGCCAGCCACGCCGTCTGGCGTCGGTGCCAGAATCGTTTTTTAGTCTTGATGAGTACTGCCTGAATAACGTCTTTCATGACACCGTTGGCTTCCCTCCTTCCTGGAGCACGCCAACCCACTGCTTTGCCGCCGCCATTCCCGCGACAGCGCTGAAAAACCTCACGCCCCCCAGCCCGGCGGGGGCGCCTATGTCCTCATAGCCTAACGGCTTGCCGAGCAGAAACAATAGGATAAACCCCAATCGCTCCCCAGTGACGTCGTCACTTGTACCCTTTACCGATCCATTCCGGCCGCCAGGTGAATTCACCGCATTTTAGCGCCGATTTTGCCGATAAAAAGCACAGTACCCCGTGGCTGCGCGCCACCGCGCAGGGCATTGTACACCCCTGCAATACGCAGCGTGGCGATGCGAACGCCTGCGCATTCCTCACAACCGACCGCGTTTTCCCCTGATGAAATACGCATTTTGCCGTTATTTTAGCCGTCTGTTCTACGACTGGCGGAGTCCGGATGTTGCTTTCTTTACTGTGGCACGCGCTGTTTTTCACCGCGCTGCTGTCGGCGGGCCTGATCGCCTTCGCGCTCATTACGTGGCTGGAACGCGTGGAGGGCGTCAACGATCGCCCACAGAGGTTGCGCCTTCAGGGGCCGCTGCTGACGGCACTGGGGCTGGCGTTGGCGACGCTGCCCCTGAGCCTGGCTGCAGCGCCTCGATGGGGGTTAGTGCCGGCCGCGGCGCTCCTGATCGCCCTGGCCTGGCTGGACTGGCGCCATCGGTGGCTGCCGGATCGACTGACTCAGCCGCTGCTGTGGGGCGGGCTACTGTGCAACCTTGACGCTCGCTGGGCGCCGCTGGAAGACGCCGTGCTGGGTGCCGTCGCCGGTTACGGCGCGTTATGGCTGCTCAATGCGCTCTACCGGCTGACGCAGCGGCGTGACGGCATCGGCCAGGGCGATTTCAAACTGCTGGCGGCGCTGGGCGCCTGGCTTGGCTGGACGATGTTGCCGCTGCTGGTCTTTCTGGCGGCGGCGTTCGGATTGGGCGTCGCGTTGGCGCGTGGCCTGCACAACCGCCGAGCCTGGCGAACGCCGCAACCTTTCGGTATCGGGTTAGCGGCGGCCGGCTGGCTATGCCTGCTGACCGGTCCCGGCTCACCTGGCCCGCAGTGGAATTTCATTTATTTCACAGCATCAACCCCACATGAAATCGAGGCAGAACGCGGTTCTGCGCATTTCGCACCGTTTTTACCCAGCCTCGCCGACGGCCATTTTTCCGCTGCCGGCAAGGGATGATAACCCGGTGAAATTTTGCCTATTTCACCAAAACTCACTGTGTCCCTTTAGGCCCCGGTGTTATGTTCCCCAGCTGGATCACGCCATGGAGCATCCCATGCAAAACCCGGTCAGGCCACTCGCCGCCCTTCCCGACAGCGAACAGGCGCATTCTTCCGTGCAATGGCTGCTGCTGGGCGCCGTCGCCATCACAGGCGTTTGGTTCGCCCCCTATTTATCGTTGGTGATTTGCAGCGGCTTGATCGCCGCCTTTATGCTGCTGCGCCAGCAACCCGATCGCGTGCTGAATCTCACCGCCTTCCTGCTGCTGACCGTGATATCCGCGGTGCCGCTGGCGACGAAGAACCTCGAGCCGGTGATGAACGACAAGGTGAACTACTACCTTGAGATGCAGCAGTACAGCGGCTACGGCCTGATGGACTGGTTGGCGCAGTTTTCCGGCACCGACTTTGTCTCGCACCTGTTGTTTAAACTGACTGCCACCTGGTTTGGCGTCGGTAATGGCGCATTCGCCGCCTTCTTCCTTATCAGCTTTTCGCTGCTGGCGCTGGGCGTTTACCGCCTGTCGCGCACTTACTTTGCCGTGATCCTGTTTTTGTTCTGCTGCCAGTACAATTTCCAGGGGCTGTACGGCAACCTGTTGCGGCAGGGGCTAGCGCTCTCTTTCCTGGTGCTGGCCGTGTCGGAACAGCACCGCGGCCGCATGTTGCTCTGGATCGTGATGGCGTCCTTCAGCCATTTTTCCGCTTTCCTGTTTCTGCCCTATCTGCTGCTGCCCGCGCGCTGGCGCACCGTGGGCACCCTGCCTGTGCTGGCGCTGTTCGCCGCCTGTTACCTCGGCGGCGCGGTGCTGATGCCTAAACTGATCGCCGTCGTCGGCAACGACTTTCTGGCCTCGCGCGCCGAAGCCTACGTCAGCGGCGACTTCGGTAATAACCCGGTGCGCAAAATCCAAATCACGCTGCTGTACGTCGGCGTGGTGGAGACGCTGTATCAATTCGCCCGCTACAAGTTCCATACGCCATCGCCTCAGTTTGTACAAGCCGCCTATGCCGTGCGCCTGATGTTCCTTTATAACTGCGCGGTGTTCTTCGCCACCATCAGCTTTGAAGAGGTGGCCAACCGCTATTCATTCAACATGATGATCTTCGTGCTGATCTTTATGGTGATGGTGTGCGGCAATCTGAAAGACGCGGTAAGCCGGGTGCTGCTAACGTTGCTGTGCTTCTCGCTGGGCATCGCGTCCTATCTGTATATCAACCAGGTCGGCGTGCAGCAGTTTTGGTACGGCGATCTGCAGGCGCTGGTGACCGACAGCCTGCCGACAATCCTCAATAAGCTGAATCTCGCCGGCACGCCGTGGTGAGCTCGCCGCGTTAACACCGGCCAGGCCCCCTCTCCTCTCGGCGGCGAGGGGGCATTTTTCGTTCACGGCTGCGTTTTATTCACCCGATCCAAATACAGCATGCTGTTGGCGATATCCACCCGGGCATCTTCAACATTGTCCCGTAATGCCACCAGCGTTTGCCCCTGCAGCGCCAGCACATAAGGCGAACTGGCCTGCAATTCCCGTTGCAGCGCGGCGTAACGTGCGCTGCGCGCTGCGCTGTCGCCTTCCGCAGCCGCCGCACGCGTTTCCGCGCTGATGGCGGGAATGCTCCACTGGGTGCGCCAGGCCAGGGTCTTCGGCCCGCCCGGCACATTGTAGGCAAAGGCGCTGGCGTTGGTGTTCGGATCCAGATAGTCGGCGCCCCAATAGGTGAAGATCGCCTGGAAATCGCGGCCGCGCATCTTGCCCCACAGATCGCTCTCCACCACCGGATGAATGTCCAGCCGCAGCCCAGCCTGTGCAAAGCTGGCCTGCAGCGCCTGCGCGATGTCGGTATACGGCGGCTGGTTGATGACGATCAGGCTGATGCTTGTGCCCTCGTTGATGCCGGCATCGCGCAGGATCTGTTTGGCCTTGTCCACATCGAGCTTAAACGGCCGCTCGTCGAGCGCACCGTCCAAGCCCTGCGGCAAGAAGGCCTGATGCACGCGATATTGCCCTTTCAGCAACCGTTCGGCGATGCTCTGATAATCCACCAACCAGCGCGCCGCCTGCCACAGCGCCGGATTGCCCAGCGCCGGGTTGTCTTTGCTGCCGGTATTGAAACCGAGGTAATACACCTTGGGCGCATCGGCCTGCTCAATGCGCACGCCCGGCGCTTTGCGCAGCGAGTCGAACTGGTCAGCGCCCAGATCGTAGGCCACGTCGGCATCCCCCTTCAGCAACAGTAAACGGCGGGTGCCGGCATCGCTGACGTTCTTGAATAACACCGTTTTCAACCGGGCCGGCGACGGCGCGTAATCGTTGCGGCCAAACAGCAGTGCCTCATGCGGCACATAGTTATTCACCCGATACGGGCCGCCGCCGGCCGAATGGTTGCGCAGCCAGGCGTTCCCGAAGTCCCCCTGCTGCGCGTGTTCGCTCAACAGCTTCTCATCCACGATCGAAGCCACGTTCGCCGTCAGCAGCCGCAGCGCCAGCTCGCTGCCGATGTTGGCCGACCAACTGAGCTGCACCTGGTTATCCCCGATCTTCTTCAGCTGCTGCTCGACGTTATCCGGCGTCCAGCCAAACTCAGCGAGAATAAAGGACGGCGCCTTGTTCAGCTTCACCGCACGCACCAGTGAGTAAATCACGTCCTTGGGACGCAGCGGATTGCCGGAAGCGAAACGTTGTTGCGGCTTCAGGGTAAAGATCAGGCTGCGCCCATCGGCGCCCGCTTGCCAACGGGCGGCGGCGTCCGGCACCAACTTTTGCGGCGCACCGCGATCCGGCGCCACCAGGCGCTGATAGAGATTGACCAGATTGGCCGAGCTGACGGTTTCAAAGCTCTCCGCCGGATCGAGGCTGATGATGCCCTCGAGCGAACTGACCACCACCAAGGTATCCGGCGGGGTGGCGGCCTGCGCGCCGAAAGCGGTCGCCAGCGCGCCATATAATAAGGTTGGGATTAACCGTTTCATCGATACACTCTCCACAATCACGCGGTTGCGTTGTTTTTCGAGTGTAGGGGGTAAGAATTAACAGAAGAACGACGATAAATTGCTTTATTTATTACCAAGATGGATATGCCCGCCGCATTGACGGGCATTGGCTCAGGCAAGGAGACGGCCGTGCGCCATCGCCACCGCGCGATCGCACATATGGTCGATCACATCCGCATCGTGACTGACCAGCACCAGCGTCAGATCGCCCGCCTGTTTCAGCTCGTTGAGCAAGTTGAGGATCTCCGCCTGCACCGACATGTCCAATGCCGAGGTCGGCTCATCCAGCAGCAGCAGCTTCGGCCGCAACAGCAAGGCGCGCACGATCGCCACGCGCTGCCGTTGGCCGCCCGACAGCTGATGCGGATAGCGATCCAGCAGGCGCGGATCCAATCCTACCTGGCGAAAGCCCGCGCTGATTTTGCGTTCGATGTCGCTTTCCTGCAGCAGTTTGAGCGGTTCCGACAACGTGCGCAACAGCCGCTGCTTGGGGTGAAGCGAAGCATAAGGATCCTGAAACACCATCTGCACTTCACGCCGCAGTTCGCCGGTGAACGCCTGCCCCGGCTGCAGCCGCCGCCCGAGCAGTTCAAAACCGCCGCGCCAGCTGTCGTTCAACCCGGCCAATACCCACAGCAGCGAGGACTTGCCGCAGCCGGAAGGCCCCACCAGGCCGAAGCACTCGCCCGGTTCGATACGCAGGTTAACGTCGTGCACCACGGTGCGCTGTTCATAACCCTGGCGATGGCTGACGCTGAGGTTCTCCAGTGCAATCACGCTCATTTCAATGCCTCCAGTAGCGCGCGATCCAGCACCGGCAGCGGCTTGCCGCGCGTCTCGCGGCTCGGCCGACACGCCCACAGCGTGCGAGTATAAGGGTGCGTGGCCTGCGCCAGCTCTGCTGCCGGCAGCTGATCCAACAGCTCGCCTTTGTACATCACCAGTACCCGCTCGCAGTGGTGCGCCACCTGCTGCAGATCGTGGCTGATCAGGATCAGCCCCATATTACGTTGCGCCACCAGATTTTCTATCAGCTGCAGCACCTGATCGCGCATCTGGTGATCCAGCGCCGAGGTGGGTTCGTCGGCAATCAGCAGCTGCGGATCGTTGATCAGGGCGATGGCCAGCATCACCCGCTGCCCCATCCCGCCGGAGAGCTGATGCGGATAGCGGCGACACAGCGCCGCCGGATCGGGCAAGCCCACCGCCGCCAGCATCTCCAGCACTTTTTCACGCCGCTCGGCGCGGCTCAGCTTGGCATGCAACACCAGCGGCTCCTCCACCTGACGGCCAATCGGCTGATTGGGATTCAACGCATGCTTGGGATCTTGCATCACCATCGCCACCCGGTCGCCGCGCAGTCGGCTCCACTGGCGCTCGCTCAGGCGCGTCAAGTCTTCGTCGCCCAGCGTCAGGCGCTGCGCCCGCAGCTGCAACGGCGGCGGCAATAGCCCCATCAGCGCACGCGCGGTCAACGATTTGCCGGAGCCGGACTCACCGACCAGCGCCAGCCGCTCCCGCCCCATGCTGAACGAAATATTCTTCACCAGCGCCGCCGGCTGCGGCCCCGGCACGCCGATCGCCAAACGTTCAACGGTCAATAAGGTGTTATCAGTGCCCATGACGAGGATCCATTTTATCGCGCAGGCCATCGCCCAGCAGGTTAAAGGCCAGGCTGGCGAACAGGATCGCCCCGCCCGGTGCGGCGGCGACCCACCATTGATCGAAAATCACTTTACTGCCTTCGGCCACCATCGAGCCCCATTCGGCGGTCGGCGGCGCGACGCCCATGCCGAGGAACCCCAGACCGGCGGCGGACAGGATGATGCCGCCCAGGCTCAGCGCCGCGCGCACCACCGCGCTGGGCAGGCATAAAGGTAAAATGTGGCCGACCATCAGCCGCAGCCCGTTGATGCCCTGCATGCGCGCCGCCGCCAGATAATCGCTGCGGCGCAGCGCCAGCGTTTCGGCCCGCGCCTGACGGGCAAAGGCTGGCCAGCTGGTCAGCGCCAGCGCCAGCGCGCCGTTCATCAGCCCCGGCCCCATCACCGCCACGAACGCCAGCGCGATCACCAGGCTCGGCAACGACAGGAAAATATCGGTCAGACGCATCAAGATGCGTTCTGCCCAGCCGCCGAGATAACCGGCACAGATGCCCACCAGCAGACCGATAGGAATGGTCAGCACCAGAATCAGCGACACCAGAATCAGCGTCGGCCGCGCGCCGTAAATCACGCGGGAGAGCAAGTCGCGGCCGAAACCGTCGGTGCCCAACCAATGCGTGGCGGAAGGCGGCAGCAGCCGCAGCTCGATATGCTGCAAATTGGGATCGAAAGGCGCCAACCACGGGGCCAGCAGTGCGGTGACGATCAGGATCGCCACCAGCGCTGCGCCGAGCGTCAGCGTGGTCAGCCGCTGACCGGTGCGATAGCCGACGGCCGGCTCGCTTTGAGGTTCGTGTTCAGAGAGATATTGGCTCATCGGGTTCGCGGATCCACTAGATAGGTCAAGGCATCGGCCAGGGTATTCAACAGCACGAAACAGGTGCCGATCAGCAGCGTGGCGCCGAGGATCGCCGGGGTGTCGGCGGCAAACAGCGCCGAGGTCAGATAGCGCCCGACGCCGGGCCAGGCGAACACTGTTTCGGTCAATACCGCGCCCTCCAACAGGCTGGCATAGGAGAGAGACAGTACGGTGATCAGCGTGCCCAGCACGTTGGGAAACACATGGCGCAGCAGAATGCGCAGGCGGCCGGCCCCCTTGGAACGCGCCAGCGTCACGTATTCCTTGTTGCATTCTTCCAGCATCGCCGCCCGCAGCAATCGGGTAATGCCGGCCATCGACAGCAGCGCCAACGCCACTACCGGCAGCCACAGGTGGCCGATGGCGTTGTAGAACATTTCGCGATCGCCGGACAGCCAGCTGTCGATCAACACGAAACCGCTGCGCGGCTCCATGCTGTACAAGTAGATGTCGTCAAGCCGCCCCGGCCCCGCCGACCAGTGCAGCGTGGCATAGAACAGCAGCAGCCCGAGCAGGCTCAGCCAGAAAATCGGTACCGAATAGCCGATCAGCGACAGCAGACGCGCCGCGTTATCCAGCCAG
The DNA here is from genome assembly GCF_017309605.1 of Serratia ureilytica. Classification (NCBI taxonomy): domain Bacteria; kingdom Pseudomonadati; phylum Pseudomonadota; class Gammaproteobacteria; order Enterobacterales; family Yersiniaceae; genus Serratia; species Serratia ureilytica. The sequence continues at coordinate 2,029,524 of NZ_CP071320.1, read as the reverse complement.
CTGCCTGGTTTGAGCACCGCCAGAAACGCCAGCGTAATGCCGCCGAGGGCGCCGAGGATAATGGCGCAGGTGGCTAACTCCACCGTCGCCGGGAAAGTACGCAGCAGATCGCTCAACACCGGCTGGGCGGTTATGCGTGAAATGCCTAAATCGCCGTGCGCCAGGTGCACCAGATAGCGCCAAAATTGCACCGGCAGCGGCTGATCCAGCCCCAGGTCATGACGCACCTGCGCATAGGTGGCTTCGCTGGCGTGATCGCCCGCCACCTGCAGCGCCGGATCGATCGGCGCCAGGTGCGACAGCATAAAGGTGAACAGCAGCAGGCCGAGCAGCGTTAACGCCAGCGACAACACGCCGCCGAGCAGCCGCCCGCCCCAGCGCCAATACCGCCGGGCTAGCCCGGCGGAGGCGGAGAGTTCAGCGGCCATTACTTGCTGACCTTGCTGTAGAACACCATGTCAGGGTTGATGCCCTGCACATAGCCCTTGAGGTTGTCACGCACCGCGATCAGGCTGCGCGCCTGCAGGCCGATAACGAACGGCGAGCTTTGCTGCACCTGTTTTTGCAGTTGCTGATAGTCGGCCACTCGTTTGGCGGTGTCGTTTTCCGCGGTGGCGGCCAGCGTCAACTTGCTCAGCGCCGGGATCTGCCAGTTGGCTCGCCAGGCCAGCGTCTTGCTGCCGTCCTCCGGGTTGTAGGCAAAGGCGGCCGCGTTGGTGTTGGGGTCGAAGTAATCCGGCCCCCAGGAGGTCAGCGTCGCATCGTAGTTAAGCGCTTTCACCTTGGTGGAGACCTGCGAGCTGATGCCCGGCACCAGTTCGACCTTCACGCCGCCCTGAGCAAAACTGGCCTGCAGCGCCTGAGCGATATCCAGGTACGGCGGCTGGTTGTTGACGTCCAGACGGAAACTGACGTTGCTCAGCCCCGCTTTGGCCAGTATTTCTTTGGCTTTCTGCGGATTGAAGCTGTACGGCCTATCCTTGAGCGCGCCCAGATAACCGTCCGGCAGGAATGCCTGATGGCTCTGGAACTGCCCTTTCAGCAGATCGTCGGCGATGCCTTGGTAATCGAACAGCCAGCGCGCCGCCTCCCAAAACGCCGGGTTGCCGAGCGCCGGCGACGCCTTGGCGTTGAACTGCAGGAAATAAAGCGAGGCGTAAGGAATGGCCAACGGTTTGACGCCCGGCTTGCCCTTCAGGGCCGCCATCTGGTCCGCCCCCAGGTTGCGCGCGATGTCGGCATCGCCCTGCTCAATCAGCAAACGGCGCGCGGCCGGATCGGGCACGTTTTTGATCAGGATGGTTTTCAACGTCGGCGCCCCTTCCGGCGAGCCGGGGTTCGCGTCCAACACCACCACTTCGTGCGGCACATAGGTGCGGATTTTGTAAGGGCCGCTGCCGGCGGAGTGGCTGTTCAACCATTGGTGCCCCAGATCGTCGCCCTGCTGGTGCGCCAGCGCCTCTTTGGCGTCGACGATCGAGGATACCGGCGCCGACAGCAGGCTGAGCACGAAGGCCGGGCTGACGTTTTCATCCCAGCTGATTTTTACCGTATGGTCATCCACCTTGGTCAGGTGTTGATCCACGTTCTTCGCGTTCCAGCCCAGCTGCGTCAGGATAAACGACGGTTCGAGATTGAGTTTCACCACCCGTGAAAGCGAAAAGATCACGTCCTCCGGCCGCAGCGGGTTGCCGCTGGCGAATTTGGCGTCCGGGCGCAGGCTGAAGGTCAGGCTGCGGTTATCGGCGCCGGCCTGCCAACGGCTGGCCAGGGTCGGTTTGAGATCGACGGGATTGTGCGGATCGGACTGGATCAGACGTTGATACAGGCTGTTGAACGACTGCACCGTGGTTAACTCAAATCCCTGAGCCGGGTCAAAGCTGACCACGTCATCGATAGACTGCGCGATCACCAACGTGTTGGCCGGCGTCGCCGCCTGTACGTCAACGCTGGCCGCCACGGCCAAAAACAGCAAAGAAGGAACGAGCGCTTTCATCTGAAACTCTCCAAGCGGATGGAATTTATAATAATTTCGCGAGTGTATGCGAGCGCGATCGGCAGCTGAAGGTACTTAAATCACTATAGATATTCTTTTTATGTATATAGATGGGGTTTTGATTATTAGAGCGAGGATTGCGCGGCCGATCGCACTCTCGCGGCACCTCGCAGCAATTGCCCATTGTCTTTGCGGCGCGATTCGCAGCGATGAAAGTCGAGGTTTGAGTCTGTTTCATCGGGTGATTAACGTGAGCTCGGTCACCCAAAGGACGGGCAAATGGAAAACCATCCATCAGAAAATGGCTTCTCACTCCGGCATGAGAGAGCGATAGAGCAAACATTGGCAGATATGAACAGCGTGCTGCTTGAGTCGGATCTCTTTATGACTCGTCTGACGGTACAAGACCGGCGCTGGCAAAAAGGCAGAAAAAACGGCCATACGTTAAATTGGCGCTCTCTCTTTAAATATCATGCCCAAATGCCCATAAGTTTCGCTTTTGTCTACCGGCGAATAACCAGCCCGCTGAGCCGTGCAGGCTTTTGTCTGTGCCGTTATCTCCAGGCCGAGAACGTTATCGAACTTGTCGCGCTGGAGAATTTCTCCTTGCGCGAAACGCAACATCCACTGAAAGGCAATATGCTGCGCAACTGCTTGCAGGCTCTGTATCTGTATGGCCTGAACCTGCAAGAGCAGGGGCTGACGCCGGCGTCTCCGCCGGACATGCTGATCAGCCACGCCATTAATCACCGCGTGTTGGCGCTGTATACCCGTCAGGCCGCCTTTGAAGTGATACCCGGTACCATGACATGTAAAACCAGCTTCAACGCACTGAAAAAGTACATACAATCGCTGGAAAAATACGGTGCCAAATGTGATAAGGTGCGTACAAATAACGCGCAAAAAGGAAGCAAAAATGAAAAATAAGGATCTGACCGACCCGACGCTCTCCATTCAAGAGCAAAAACGCATCGCCATAGAGATTCTACGTCAGTACCATCGCTGGGAGATGGCCAACCCTCGCCCCCCCGAAGAACTCCCGGAATGGGAAGCCATCGGCCCGTTCAGAAAAAGTAAACGTCATCTGATCGAACGTACCGACGACTGATCCCGCATTAGCCCGCAAGCAATCCGGTCCGGCAGGGCAATGACGCGCTGTTAAATCTGGTAATCAATCACCGCGTCCAGCTGCGACGAGAAGACCTTGTCCTTTATTTCGGTCAGCGACAGCGTCGGGTTGCACAGTTGGATAAAGCGCCAGGCATAGTTGCGCTGCAGCTGGCTGCGTTTCAGGCCCAGCCATACCGTATTAGGCTCAAACAAATGCTCGGCGTTGAGACTGACCAAGCCGCGATCGCGCTCTTTTTCATACGACATGTCCGCCAGCACGCCCACGCCTAACCCCAGCTCGACGTAGGTTTTAATCACGTCGGAGTCCTGCGCGCTGAGCGCGATGTCCGGGGTCAGGCCCGCCGCTTTGAACGCCGCATCCAGCTTCGCGCGCCCGGTAATGCCCTGGCGGTAAGTGATCAGCGGCAAGGTGCTGAGCATCTCCAGCGTCACCTGCGGCTGACGCGTCAACTCATGCCCTTCCGGCACCAGGATGGTGTGATGCCAGCGGTAGTAAGGGAACGCCGCCAGCGATTCGTCACTCATCAGCCGTTCGCTGGCGATGCCGATATCGGCTTCTCCGGCGGCCAACATCGAGACGATCTCCTCAGGGCTGCCCTGATTGAGCACCACCCGCACCCGCGGATAAAGCGCGCGAAACTCTTTGATCACCCCCGGCAGACTGTAACGCGCCTGAGTGTGCGTCGTTGCGATATGCAGCTGCCCCGAGTCGTTGCTGCTGAAAACGTCCGCCAGGCGACGGATGTTGTTGGCGTCGTTGAGAATGCGCTCCGCCACCACCAACAGCTCTTTGCCGGGTTCGGTCATGCCCAGCAGCCGTTTGCCGCGGCGAATGAATATTTCAATGCCCAGCTCTTCTTCCAGCTCGCGAATATGCCGACTGACGCCGGACTGCGAGGTAAATAACGTATTGGCGACCTCAGTCAGGTTGTAGTTGCAGCGCGCCGATTCACGAATAATTTTTAATTGTTGAAAGTTCATCCCCGTCTCCCTGTTTCTTCCAGTAGCGTTAGCCATATTGATACGGAGTCCGAAGAGTCTGAACAAATAAGAAATAACCTTTACTTATGCAATTTAATACTAAGTCGATCATTCTGCTTCGCAGGTGGGGTGGGAAACTGACAAAAAACAGCTAATGACTTTAAAAATAACGGGATAGATAACCACAATAAAAGCATGCCTTAAATCACTGTGGAAATTAAGTTATTAAATATAGGCATTAGATATAAAAAAGGGCTCAGCATGCTGAGCCCCTCACCGTTCGTATTCCCGCAGCAGCCTCAGGCGGTGGCCTCGCTGCCGATGCCGCCGGTGCGGTTCTGCTGCAGCCACTGCTGTACACAGCGCACCAGATCGCCGATGCAATCATCCTGCATGCCGTGGTGCTTCAACTCGTTATCCAGCGCAAACAGATATTGCGCGTTGGTGCCCAGCGGGCCGCTGGCGCTGGCGATCAATGGCGCAATCACCTGGTAGCTGGTGTCTTCTTCAAACAGCGGATGTTGCGGGTTCATCACGAACACCAACGCAGTAACCTTCTCGCCGCCATCCAACTGCAGCTCGCACCAGGTGGGCACGTAGCAATCGGTCACCATTTCGCGCTTCCAAAGCAGCTCCAACTCTTCACGCAACTTGCTTTCCGGCAAACGAAACGCCAGGCCCGTGGTGTGGCCGCCGGCTTTTAACGCCAGCATGCGCCCCGGCTGATGCAGCGTGCCGCGCCCGGCGGTCAAGCGCATGCAGAACGCCCGGTGCCAGCCCTGCAGCGTGGCCGGCCGCACTTCTTCCGATTCGAAAACTGGATTCCACATCAGCGAACCGTAACCGAATATCCATACGGGGCTGTGATCCGGCCGGCGCGATAAGGTGCAATCCAACGAGGCTGCACGCTGTTCAGGCGTCAGCAACAACGACTCCTCAATAGCGCCGAATGCAGTTTTGCAATCCGCTTTTTGCAGAAAATCTCGCGTTAACACTGATATTACCTCCCGGGAATACGATTTCTCGCCTTCCCTCGCCACTGCTGAACCTTTGATGTTTTATTTTCGGCTGCGGATTTTTATTAATTCAATCACCGCGCCTTATAAGAATGACCTTATTCTTTTCCTGACGTGCAATCAAGTTACAAAGCGGCGTTAAAGTGAAAAAGTATTTGTACTGAGCAGCAATAATATTAATTGCCGGGTTCCACATAATGTCTGCGCGATTTTACTGCGTGATAATTCATTACTTTTTATGCCAGCGTTCGTCGTCGCCCTTGCGATAGCTTTGCTTGACCGCCGCCCAGGCCACCTTATGCGCCGTCTCTTCCCGGCTGTCGTCACCGCGCCGCTCATCGGGATCCCGGTATTGTTGCCAGGCGCTGTTGAACGCTTCTTTATAGATCGCCTGCGCATGTTCCGGCAGCACATGCTTAACGTTGTCCGGCAAGTCGTTCGTGCTGTGGTAGGGCATATGGCCTCCCCTTTCAGGATGAGTGAACCTTAAGCCTAGCCCACATGCGGTTTCGTCTCAATTAGCAAACAATTCTCATTATCAAACGACATGTTATACTCACCGCCAAACGAACTATAAGGAGAATCCCGTGACTACCGAAGCCCCTCGCTCACGCGCCCCCTACCTGATCGCCGTCAGCCGCGTACAGGACATGACGCCGCACCTGCGCCGCATTACCTTTACCGCTCCCGATCTGCGTTACTACCCGGCCAATGCCGCCGCTGCACACATCAAAGTCTTTTTGCCGCTCGCCGGCCAGACGCAGCCGGACCTGCCGACGCTGACCGAAAACGGCCCGCGTTGGGCTGCGGACGCCGTGCGCCCGATCGTGCGCACCTATTCCATCCGCGCCGTGCGCCCGGAACTGGCGGAAGTGGACATCGAGTTCGCCATTCATGATCATCAGGGCCCGGCGGTGGACTTTGCACGCCAGGCGAAAGCCGGTGATAAAATCGGCATCAGCAACCCGGGCGGCCCCAAGCCGATGCTGCCGGCCGCCGACTTCTACTGCCTGGCGGGCGATCCTTCCTCACTGCCTGCGCTGGCCGCACTGCTGGAAAACCTGCCGCCACACAGTGCCGGACGCGCTTTCGTCCGCGTCGACAGCAACGCTGACGTCATTGACCTGAAGAAACCCGCCGACGTTGAGGTCAATTGGGTCGTCGGCGGCACGGAGAAGACCGACGAGTTGGTCGCTCGGTTCCGCGCGCAGTCCCTGCCGCAGGGCGAAAGCCACTTCTGGCTCGCCGGTGAAGATCGCCTGGTGGTAGAGCTGCGCCGCTACCTGCGTCGCGAACGTCAATGCGATCGTAATCGTCTTTATGCCGTGCCTTACTGGCGTGAGGGGCTAAATGAAGAGGGTTACCACAATAAACGGCATGAAATCATGGACAACATTGACGACTGACGGTCTCATTTTCCTTGATTAACCACGAGCTAAACAAGTAAACACGACTTTTCTCAAATCTAACGCTAAAAATTGGCGTTATTGCGTAAAAGTAAGTAAATAAAACCGCACCCCGTGCGGTTTTTTTGTTACCCTGATCACATAAGCAAGCAATTGCTTTCTCAGATAAAACAACATCACACCGGCGCCGCGGGTGTATCCTAATATAAAATACCTACTGGAAACGCAACGTTGCCGTATCACGGCGACCGGCGCTGACGGGCTACGCTGTTTGAGAAGGAGTGCCACCCTCATGAAGTCGCAACACGATCCTGGCCGATCCACCAAATCTCGCCACACCGAATACTCGCTGATCTTCCCTATCGCCGCGCTGGTGGTGTTAAATCTATGGGGCAGCACCGATAACTTTCCGCTGATCGTCGGCATCAATATTCTCGCGCTGGTGGGGATCCTCAGCAGCGCCTTCAGCGTGGTGCGCCACGCCGACGTGCTGGCTCACCGATTGGGCGAACCCTACGGCTCGCTGATCCTCAGTTTGTCCGTCGTGATCCTCGAAGTCAGCCTGATTTCCGCGCTGATGGCCACCGGCGACGCCGCGCCGGCGCTGATGCGCGACACGCTGTACTCCATCATCATGATCGTTTCCGCCGGCCTGGTCGGCTTTGCGCTGCTGCTCGGCGGGCGCAAGTTCGCCACCCAGTACGTCAACCTGGGCGGCATCAAACAGTATCTGATGGCGATTTTCCCGCTGGCGGTGATCGTGCTGGTGTTCCCGAGCGCGCTGCCAGGCGGCAACTTCAGCACCGGGCAAGCGCTGCTGGTGGCGTTGATCTCCGCCGCCATGTATGGCGTGTTCCTGGTGATCCAGACCAAAACCCACCAGAGCCTGTTCGTGTACGAGCATGAAGACGACGATGGCGACCCGCACCACGGCAAGCCCTCTTCCCACAGCAGCGCCTGGCACGCCGCCTGGCTCATCGTGCACCTGATCGCGGTTATCGCCGTCACCAAGTTCAACGCCAATCCGCTGGAAGGCCTGCTGACCAAGATGAATGCACCGGCGCAGTTCACCGGTTTCCTGGTGGCGCTGTTGATCCTGTCGCCGGAAGGCCTGGGCGCGCTGCGCGCCGTGTTGAACAATCAGGTGCAACGCGCCATGAACCTGTTCTTCGGTTCGGTGCTGGCGACCATCTCCCTGACGGTGCCGGCGGTGACCATCATCGCTACTCTGACCGGGCAGACGCTGATCTTCGGCCTGCAAACGCCGCATATCGTGGTGATGTTGACGGTGTTGCTGCTGTGCCAGCTGTCGTTCTCGACCGGCCGCACCAACGTGCTGAACGGCACCGCCCACCTGGCGCTGTTCGCCGCCTACATGATGACTATCTTCGCCTGATCAAAAAGGGGCGCACTCTGTGCGCCCCTGCCTTCGTTATACCGAGAAGAATATCGCCGCGGCGATCCCCCCGAACAAAATCCACTTGATGATGTAATAACCGGTGCGGTTCCAGGCCTTCAGGCGTTTCCCCACCCGGCGTATCGCATAGATGTATTTGAACATCTTGTTGACGCCGCCGGTGCGATCGCCCTCTTCATTCGGCGCGGTGGCGGCGCTCATCAGGTTGCGCCCCAGCCAGTGATTCACCGCCTGCGCCCAGCGGTAGCGCATCGGCCGTTCGATGTCGCAGAACAGGATCAGACGATTCTGCCCGCTCTGGTTTTCCGCGTAGTGCAGATAGGTTTCATCGAACATCACCCCTTCACCGTCGCGCCAGCTGTAGCGCTCACCGTCCACCTCAATGAAGCAGCGGTCATCGTTGGGGGTAATCAACCCCAGGTGATAACGCAGCGAACCGGCGTAAGGATCGCGGTGGCGCGGCAAACGGCTGCCGTCCGGCAGTTCGGCGAACATCGCCGCTTTGACCGAAGGCAGGCTGCGCAGCAGTTCCGTGGTCTGCGGGCACAGGGTCATGGCGGAAGGATGGCTGTCTTCATACCATTTCAGGTAAAAGCGCTTCCAACCGGTCTTGAAGAACGAGTTGAAACCGGCATCGTTGAATTGATCGGACGCTTTGATCTGCTGGATCTCCATCAGCTTCTGTCCTTCGTCGCGGATGGTTTCCCAGTTCTCCCGCAGTACCGCCAGCTCAGGGAACTGCTCCGGCTTCAGGTACGGCGTAGTCGGCACACGAGAAAACAGATACATGAAGACGTTCAGCGGTGCGGTAAAGGTGGAATGGTCAGACAGCTGCCGCCAAACGTTGTAGCGCACCCGTCCGCGGTAATGCACATAGACGACGCATAAAATAAGCAAAATCAGAATGATGTATTTCATGTTTGAATCGCAGCAAGGAACCCACACTCAATGCGCCGCGCGGCGCACACCCCAGAAAATGTCCTTTTGGCGGCGCAGGCAAACTGCGCGCCAATCTGGAACCCATTAATCATTAACGCTAACTCAACGAAAATCTATACAGAAAACCACAATAATTTACACAAAGGTTAAACGAGAGCGGAAACGAGAGCGGAAATGGGGGGTGATAAAAAAAGGCCGCCGAAGCGGCCTTTCCATTAGCGGATAGGTTAACTGTAAGCGTTGAGCGTGCGCTGGCACAAAGCGGAGCGCACGCAGTCCTGTTTTTCAAAGCGGATAACGCCGATCATCTCGTCCTCTTCGAAGCGCTCCAGGGCATCGCTGAGACCGGATTTCACGCCGCGCGGCAGGTCGCACTGGGTCACGTCGCCGTTAACGATAACCGTCACGTTTTCCCCCAGGCGGGTCAGGAACATTTTCATCTGGCTGGCGGTCACGTTCTGGGCTTCATCCAGGATAACGACCGCATTTTCGAAGGTGCGTCCGCGCATATAAGCGAACGGCGCAATCTCTACCTTGCCGATTTCCGGGCGCAGGCAGTACTGCATAAAGGAAGATCCTAAACGACGTACCAGAATGTCATACACCGGGCGGAAATAAGGGGCGAACTTCTCGGAGATATCCCCCGGCAAGAAACCGAGGTCTTCATCCGCCTGCAAAACAGGACGGGTAACGATAATCCGATCCACCTCTTTATGGATCAGCGCCTCCGCCGCCTTGGCGGCGCTGATGAATGTTTTGCCACAGCCGGCTTCGCCGGTGGCGAAGATCAGCTGCTTATTCTCTATGGCTGATAAGTAATGACCCTGAGCTTCGGTTCTAGCCTCGATGGGTGAGCTATCGCGCTTGTCTCGCGCCATGCCGATAGACTCGACTCCCCCCATTTGCACCAGCGAGGTCACAGACTCTTCTTCCAGCTGGCGATGACTACGAGCGTCACGACGAATAACGCGTTTCGCTTCACGACGTGCTTTGATCACTGCTTTCTGTCTACCCATAGTGGCACCTTACAGTTTGTTTCACCTACCGCAACGGCCAGGCCGTGCGATTATGTTTCACACACGTATTAGGTTTTGGCCTCCTCCGAGCCAATAAGAGCCAAGGGACAATGTGAATTGACGGCAACGTTTAAGCGCCGTTGCTTCACGGGACAACGCGGACTGCATCAATAAACGTGGAGTAAAAAGTGGTGAGATTCGGTAGCGATAAGAGTGCGGAGTTGCCGGTAAAAGAGAGTCGGAGAGAGAACCCTCGTTACAACGAGAAATCAGGGGAGATGTGTTATTTTTTCTTTCCAGCCCAACCAAGGACTTTACCATTAGCGATCCCCGCAGTGATATTTACAGCTTCAAGCTGTGCACCGTGTGAAAACTACCGCCAGATGATTACAGTATAATGACATTCAATCCTGTCGCGTTACTAAAATGTAAAAAAATTTTATATGTTTGGTTTTTAGTTATCGCTAAAACACTATATCACGCGCGACACGTCATTCCATAAAAATTTTTAACATATAAATTTCAACGAATTACAATTAAAAACCGCGAATGACACTTTGGTTTCTTGATTAAATTTTGCACAACCAAAAGTCGGCGTGCCCTTCAGATTTTTTAATCCGCAGGCGACGGATTGAATTGAACTCCGTCGCTTAATGTCCCGCACAATAGGCAAGTCAACGTAAAACGAGGCAGGCGAGCCCGCCTCGTCATTGCGGGTTCAGGCCTTGAGCAGGCCGCTGGCCAAATAATCGCCGCGTTCTTTCACGCCCGGCAGCACGAAGAAATACCCGCCGCCAATCGGCTTGATGTATTCCTCCAGCGCTTCGCCGTTCAGCCTTTTTTGCACCGTCAGGAAACCTTTCTCCAGATCGGCCTGATAGCAGACGAACAGCAGCCCCATTTCCAGCTGGCCGGCATTGGATACCCCCAGTGAATAGCTGTAGCCGCGTCGCAGCATCAGATTGCTTTGGCTTTCCGGCGTGCGTGGGTTAGCCAAGCGAATGTGCGCGTCCATCGGGATCACCTTGCCGTCGGGATCGTTCGCGTAATTCGGCTCGTCATGTTCATGCTTCATGCCCAGCGGCGCGCCGCTGTGCTTCTCGCGGCCGAAAATGGTTTCCTGCTCCTGCAGCGGCGTGCGATCCCAAAACTCGACGCGGAAACGAATAATACGCGCCGCCTGATAGCTGCCGCCCGCCGTCCACGCCGGTTCACCGACGCTGTCGCCGACCCACACCACTTTATCCATCAGCGGCTTGTCGTCGGTTTTCGGGTTAGCGGTGCCGTCTTTGAACCCCAACAGGTTGATCGGCGTCTCTTTGCCTTTGCTGCGCGCCGCGTGCGCGGAGATAAACCCTTCCCGCTTCCAGCGCACGCTGAGCAGATCCGGCGAATGCTTAATGATGTCGCGCAGCGCGTGGAGAGCGGTTTCGTTGGTGTTGGCGCAGATCTGCAGCAGCAGGTCGCCGTGGCAAAGCGCGGCGTCCAGTGCATCGTTGGGGAAGCGCGTCATCTTCTGCAACCGCAGCGGTTTGTGCGCCTGTAGACCAAAACGTTCGTCGAACAGCGATGCGCCAACCGAGACGGTGATGGTCAGGTTGTCCGGGTAAATCTCCGGCCCCATGATGCCGGAATCGAGCGGCGGCAGCTTGGCGTCCACCTCCGGCGCCTTGCCACCGTGGGTCAGGAAAGCGATGCGATCGGTCAGCAGCCGGAACAGGCGCTCCAGGCCCGTCTTGTCGGTCGCCAGCACGTCGAACGCCACCAGCATCATCGCCGCCTGTTGCGGGGTCAGCACCCCGGCCTGATGGCGGCCATAAAACGGCTGTTTCTGCCAGCGCTCATCCTGCGGCGTCGCCAACGGCTCCGCCGCGTTACCAGCCGCCTGCGCCAGGCGGCTGCCGCCCAACGCCAGCGCGCCCAGCCCCAGCCCTTGCAGCAAACGGCGCCGCGAAGGCGACGCCGCTCCCTGAGAGTGCGGATGCGGCCCGTTATTCGGGCCTGCCTTGTTGCTCATAACCGTATGCCTCAGTCCAGACCCAATACGCCGCGCAGTTGGGAAAGATCTTCCGCCAACGTGGTGATCGGCCCTTTCAACGCATTGCGATCGGCATCGGTCAGCTTCTCATAGGACTCATAGCCGTCTTTGGTTTGGTACTTCGCCAAGATGGTGTCCACGGTTTTGAAGTTGGCGTCGATCTTGTCCAGCAGCGGCTTATTGGCCTTGACCAGCAAAGGACGCAGCAGGTTGACTATCTTCTGCGCGCCGTCGACGTTGGCCTGGAAATCCCACAAATCGGTGCGGCTGTAGCGGTCTTCTTCACCGCTGATTTTGCTGGCCGCCACCTCTTCGATCAGCCCGGCGGCGCCGCCCACCACTTTGCTCGGCGGGAAGGTCAGTTCACTCACGCGCTTTTGCAGTTCTACGGTGTCGTGATACAGACGATCGGCATATTTACCCATGTCTTTGGTTGAGTTGTCGGCAAACAGCGCCTTCTCCAGACGGTGGAAACCGGTGAAGTTCGGATCCGCCGATTTCTTCTCGTAGTCGTCTTCGCGGGCGTCGATGCTGCCGTCCAGATCGGAGAACAGCTCGGCGATCGGCTCGATGCGCTCATAGTGCTGGCGGGTCGGCGCATACAGCTTGCGCGCTTGTTCCACGTTGCCGGCCTTCACCGCGTCGGTAAACAGCTTGGTCTGTTTCACCAACCCATCGACTTCTTTGGTGACGTAAACCTTGTATTCGGCAATCGGGCCGACCAGGTCCAGCGCGTTCGGCTTGCCGTCGGTGGCGCCGTTGGCCGCTGCGGTGACAGTCAGTTTGCCTTTCGGGTTGCTGAGCAGCCCGCAGGTCATGTCATATTCGCCCGCCTCCAGCGTGGCGGTCATTTTCTGGGTAAAGCCCGGCGCGATGTTCTCACGCTCTTCCACCACCATCACCCCTTTCAGGATTTCCCATTCGACGTTTTTCTGGCTGGTGTTGTGCACCACAAACTGCGTCTTGCCGGCCGGCACCGTCAGCTGCATCGGTTCGCACTGCTTGTCGTTGACCGTGACCTTGACCTGCGGCACGTCCGCCGCCAAGGCGTCGATGCTCAGCGCAAACGCCGGGATAGCCAGTAATGCTGCGTGCAACGCCTTGCGGCGAAATAACGGAGTAGACATACGAGATTCCCTATTAAACATTAATGATTGATTTTACGTTGCGCCGGGGCCGCTGCCGGCTCCGCGCGCTGCGGCAGAAAGAAGAAAATCAGCGCCGGGATCAAATACAGGAAGTAGACCGCCACTTCGCTGACCGTCGGCGCTTCCTGATAACCGAGGATGCCTTCCAGCAGGGTGCCGAACAGCGAATGGGTCGACAGGGTGCTGCTGAAATCGAAGGCGATGTCCTGAAAGTGGTTCCACAGACCGGCTTCGTGGAAGGCGCGGATCGCCCCGGCGGCCAGCCCGGCGGCGACGAACAGAATGAACAGGCTGGTCCATTTGAAGAATTTGGCCAGATGCAGCTTCACCCCGCCCCAGTAAATCATCATGCCCAGCACAATGGCGGCGACCAGGCCGAGCACCGCACCGATCGGCGCTGCGGCGCCCACGTCTTGCTGAAACGCCGCCAGCAGGAAGAATACCGACTCCAACCCTTCGCGAGCGACGGCGAAGAACACCATCGCCACCAGCGCCCACCCCTGCCCTTTACCGGCGCTGAGCGCCTGATCGATCGCCCCTTCCAGATGTACCTTGACCGACCTGGAGACTTTGCGCATCCAGAACACCATATAGGTGAGGATCAGCACCGCCACCACCGCCACGATGCCTTCGAACAGCTCCTGCTGTTTCTGCGGGAACTCGCCGGTGGTCTCATTGATGAAGATGCCGAGCGCCAGACACAGCGCCGCCGCGACAATCACGCCGATCCACACCGCGCCCAGCCATTGGCTGCGCTGCGTGCGCTTCAGGTAGCTGGCGATCAGGCTGACGATCAGCGCGGCCTCCAGCCCCTCACGGAACATGATAAGAAAGGGAACGAACATAACTAATCACCCCTGAAAAGACCGCGGCGGCAGAGAAAACCGGCTCGCAATGAGCCGCGGCGAGTATGTAAAGAAACGTAAAATACAACGAGAGTGATTATCATTCTGCCAAAAAGAAATACAAGAGGCGCAAGCGTGATTTTTTCTAATCAAATGTCGCCAGGTGTTACAGCTGAATGACAGTGGCGAACAGGCAAAAAGAAGGGGCGCTCTGAGCGCCCCTTGCTGACTGACAGTGAACGGCGTTATACCGTTTTGTATTCGGCTTCCGCCTGATCGAAACGTTCGGTCATGGTGGAAGACGGCTGGCGGCCCATCAGGCTCACCACCACAATGGCCAGACAGCCCAGGATGAAGCCCGGGATGATTTCGTACAGGCCCAGCCATTCGTACTGTTTCCAGACGATCACCGTCACCGCGCCGACCAACATGCCGGCCAGCGCGCCGTTGCGGGTCATGCGCGACCACATCACCGAGATCAGCACTACCGGGCCGAAGGCGGCGCCGAAACCGGCCCAGGCGTAGCTCACCAGGCCCAGCACGCGGTTCTCCGGGTTGGCCGCCAGCGCGATGGCGACCAACGCCACCACCAGCACCATGACGCGGCCGACCCACACCAGTTCACGCTGGCTGGCGCCTTTGCGCAGGAACGCTTTGTACAGGTCTTCGGTGATTGCGCTGGAACAGACCAGCAGTTGGCAGCTCAGGGTACTCATAACCGCCGCCAAAATCGCCGACAGCAGCACGCCCGCCACCCATGGGTTGAACAGCAGCATCGCCAGTTCGATGAACACGCGCTCGCCGTTTTGCGACACGTTGCCGGCCTGATCCGGGTTATTGGCAAAGTAAGCGATACCGAAGAAACCGACGGCGATGGTGCCGGCCAGGCACAGGATCATCCAGGTCATGCTGATGCGGCGCGCGCTGCGGATGGTGCGGTGAGAATCCGCCGCCATGAAACGCGCCAGGATGTGCGGCTGGCCGAAGTAGCCCAGGCCCCAACCCAGCAGCGACAGGATGGCGACGAAGTTCAGCCCCTTCAGCATGTCGAGGTTGGCCGGGTTCTGCGCCTGGATCACCAGCATCGAGGTATCGATGCCGCCGACGGCGAAGATCACGATCACCGGGGTCAGGATCAGCGCGAAAATCATCAGGCTGGCCTGCACGGTGTCGGTCCAGCTCACCGCCAGGAAACCGCCGATGAAGGTATACAGGATGGTCGCCGCGGCGCCGGCCCACAGGGCGGTTTCGTAGCTCATGCCGAAGGTACTTTCGAACAGACGCGCGCCGGCCACGATGCCGGAGGCGCAGTAAATGGTGAAGAACACCAGGATGACGATGGCCGAGATCACCCGCAGCAGCTTGCTGTTGTCTTCAAAACGGCTGGTGAAATAATCCGGCAGCGTCAGGGCATTGTTGTTGGCTTCGGTATGCACGCGCAGCCTTCCTGCCACCAGCTTCCAGTTCAGGTAAGCGCCGATGGTCAGGCCGATGGCGATCCAACTTTCGGAGATGCCGGAGAGGAAGATGGCGCCTGGCAGGCCCATCAGCAGCCAGCCGCTCATGTCGGAAGCGCCGGCGGACAGCGCGGTCACCACGCTGCCCAGACTGCGGCCGCCGAGAATATAGTCATCAAAGTTATTGGTTGCCCGGTAGGCAAGCAGGCCGATCAGCACCATCCCGAAAATGTATACCAGGAAGGTCACCAGCATAGGTGTGCTCATTGTCATTTAATTCTCCACTTTCATTATTATTCGCGTTTCGCTCCGGCCAAGCCGGCGCCGGTAAACCCACGCGCAATGCATTTCACTGGCCGCCGCGCCGGAACGTGGCGCAGCCTGCGAGCAAGTGCAGGTAAAATAGTTTCTGCCCGTAATTGTTGACCGTCGGTTATCCTAGATGAGCCTTTCATCAACCAACAAGATATTTAACAACAAAGTTACACAAAGTTTACCCTGCGTCACATTTACCGGGCTCAAAGGTTGCACTCACGACAAGCAAAATGAGTTGCACCCTGCTATTACCCTTATATACCGCAAGGTAAAGCGCCTGCGGCATCATTAACCCCGCCGCGTTCGCTCAATAACGCAACATTCGTGCCAACTGCCCGTGTTAAAAAATCGATGAAACTCACACTTCGCTCATCCGCCTGATTTAACAAGGTTGCACAAAGTTGCAACATGCAGGATATTGTCTGCATTCTTGACACCACACATCTCACGAACCTATCCCAACAGGCTTTCCGGCCTGCTGTTTGTCTAGCCTGATGGGATAGGTTCTAAACACAGGAGTTGGACAGGCATGGGCACTACCACAATGGGCGTGAAACTCGACGAGGCAACACGCGACCGGATCAAGAGCGCCGCGCAGCGCATCGATCGCACGCCGCACTGGCTCATCAAGCAGGCCATCTTTAATTACCTCGAGCGTCTCGAGAGCGGTACCGATATTCCTGAAATTCCAGCGCTGGCCGCAGCGGGCCAGCCTGAAGCGGACGACATTATGCCGCAAGCGCAGGAAGAGTCACACCAGCCATTCCTCGATTTCGCCGAACAAATTCTGCCGCAGTCGGTGACCCGCGCCGCCATCACCGCCGCGTATCGCCGCCCGGAGACCGAAGCGGTGCCGATGTTGCTCGAACAGGCGCGATTACCCGCCGATCTTGCACAGGCTACTCACAAAATGGCCTACGGTATCGCCGAGAAGTTGCGTAACCAAAAAAGTGCAAACGGCCGCGCCGGCATGGTGCAAGGCCTGCTGCAAGAGTTCTCCCTCTCCTCGCAGGAAGGCGTAGCGCTGATGTGCCTCGCGGAAGCGCTGCTGCGCATTCCGGACAAACCGACCCGCGATGCCCTGATCCGCGACAAGATCAGCAACGGCAACTGGCACTCGCACCTGGGGCGCAGCCCGTCGCTGTTCGTCAACGCCGCCACCTGGGGCCTGCTGTTCACCGGCAAGCTGGTGTCGACCCATAACGAAGCCAATCTGTCCCGCTCGCTGAACCGCATTATCAGCAAGAGCGGCGAGCCGCTGATCCGCAAAGGCGTGGACATGGCGATGCGCCTGATGGGCGAACAGTTCGTGACCGGCGAAACCATCGCCGAGGCGCTGGCCAACGCGCGCAAGCTGGAAGAAAAAGGCTTCCGCTACTCCTACGACATGCTGGGGGAAGCCGCCCTGACCGAAGCCGACGCCCAGGCCTACCTGGTTTCCTATCAGCAGGCTATCCACGCCATCGGCAAAGCCTCCAACGGCCGCGGCATCTATGAAGGCCCCGGCATCTCCATCAAGCTGTCCGCCCTGCACCCGCGCTACAGCCGCGCGCAGTACGAACGCGTGATGGAAGAGCTTTACCCGCGCCTGCTGTCGCTGACCCTGCAGGCACGCCAGTACGATATCGGCATCAATATCGACGCCGAAGAGGCCGACCGTCTGGAGATCTCGCTCGATCTGCTCGAGAAGCTGTGCTTCGAACCGCAGTTGGCCGGCTGGAACGGCATCGGCTTCGTGATTCAGGCCTACCAGAAACGCTGTCCGTTCGCCATCGACGCTGTGATCGACATGGCGCAACGCAGCCGCCGTCGCCTGATGATCCGTCTGGTGAAAGGCGCCTACTGGGACAGCGAAATCAAACGCGCCCAGATGGACGGCCTGGAAGGCTACCCGGTATACACCCGCAAGGTGTACACCGACGTTTCCTATCTGGCCTGCGCCCGCAAGCTGCTGTCGGTGCCGAACCTTATCTATCCGCAGTTCGCGACCCACAACGCCCATACGCTGAGCGCCATTTATCACCTGGCCGGCAACAACTACTACCCTGGTCAGTATGAGTTCCAGTGCCTGCACGGCATGGGTGAACCGCTGTACGAACAGGTGGTGGGCAAAGTGGCCGACGGCAAACTGAACCGCCCTTGCCGCATCTACGCGCCGGTCGGCACCCATGAAACGCTGCTGGCTTACCTGGTGCGCCGCCTGCTGGAAAACGGCGCCAATACCTCGTTCGTCAACCGCATCGCCGACGCCACCCTGCCACTCGACGAGCTGGTGGCCGATCCGGTCAGCGCCGTGGAAGCGCTGGCGGCCAGCGAAGGTCAAATTGGCCTGCCGCATCCGCGCATCCCGCTGCCGCGCGAGCTGTACGGCGAGAAGCGCACCAACTCCAGCGGTCTGGATCTGTCCAACGAACAGCGTCTGGCTTCGCTGTCCAGCGCCCTGCTCACCAGCGCCAGCCATCCATGGCGCGCGGAACCGATCATCGACGCCGAGTTGGATCAGGGCGTCGAACAGCCGGTGATCAACCCGGCCGAACCGGGCGATGTGGTCGGCTACGTGCGTGAAGCCACCGAAGGCGAAGTCAGCCGCGCGCTCGACGCCGCCGCGGCCGCCGGCCCAATCTGGTTCGCAACACCGCCGACGGAGCGCGCCGCGATCCTCGAACGCGCCGCCGAGCTGATGGAAAGCCAGCTGCAAAGCCTGCTGGGCATTCTGGTGCGCGAAGCGGGTAAAACCTTCAACAACGCCATCGCCGAAGTGCGTGAAGCGGTCGATTTCCTGCACTACTACGCCGGCCAGGTACGCGACGATTTCGCCAACGACAGCCATCGCCCGCTGGGCCCGGTGGTCTGTATCAGCCCGTGGAACTTCCCGCTGGCGATCTTCACCGGCCAAATCGCCGCCGCGCTGGCGGCGGGCAACAGCGTGCTGGCCAAACCGGCTGAGCAAACGCCGCTGGTGGCCGCGCAGGCGGTGCGTATCCTGCTGGAAGCCGGCATTCCGCAAGGCGTGCTGCAGCTGCTGCCGGGCCAGGGTGAAACCGTCGGCTCAACGCTGGTTAACGACGCCCGCGTCCGCGGCGTGATGTTTACCGGCTCCACCGACGTCGCCGGCATTCTCCAGCGCAGCATCGCCGGTCGTCTGGATCCGCAAGGCCGTCCGACGCCGCTGATCGCCGAAACCGGCGGCCTGAACGCCATGATCGTCGACTCCTCCGCCCTGACCGAACAGGTGGTGACCGACGTGGTGGCCTCCGCCTTCGACAGCGCCGGGCAGCGTTGCTCCGCGCTGCGTATCCTGTGCATTCAGGAAGACGTGGCCGAGCACACGCTGCAAATGCTGCGCGGCGCGATGGCCGAATGCCGCATGGGCAACCCGGAACGCCTGTCCACCGACGTGGGCCCGGTGATCGACGCCGAAGCCAAAACCGGCATCGAACGCCACATCCAGGCAATGCGCGCCAAAGGCCGCAAGGTGTACCAGGCCGCCAAAGGCAGCGCGCAGGATGAGAAAGAGTGGGCGCGCGGCACCTTCATCAAACCGACGCTGATCGAGCTCGACAGCTTCGACGAGCTGCAGAAAGAGATCTTCGGCCCGGTGCTGCACGTGGTGCGCTTCCAGCGCAACAATCTGGACGCGCTGGTCGATCAGATCAACGCCGCCGGTTATGGCCTGACGCTGGGCATTCACACCCGTATCGATGAAACCATCGCCCGGGTGACCGAACGCGCCAAGGTCGGCAACCTGTACGTCAACCGCAACATGGTCGGCGCAGTGGTCGGCGTGCAGCCGTTCGGCGGCGAAGGCCTGTCGGGCACCGGCCCGAAAGCCGGCGGCCCGCTGTACCTGTACCGTCTGCTGGCCAACCGTCCGGACGACGCGCTGCAACGTACGCTGCACCGCCAGGACGAAGAGCGCCCGATGGAAGCCACCGCGCGGCCGCAGCTGCTGGGCGCGCTGCAATCGCTGGAGAAGTGGGCGGTCACCAGCCAACAAGGCGAACTGGCGGCATTGGCGCAACGTTATGCGGAACTGGGCCAGGGCGGCACCGTACGTCCGCTGCCGGGCCCGACCGGCGAGCGCAACACCTATGCCCTGCTGCCGCGTGAACGCGTGCTGTGCCTGGCGGATAACGAAACCGACGCGCTGATCCAGCTGGCCGCCGTGCTGGCGGTTGGCAGCTGCGCGCTGTGGCCGGAAGCGGAACTGCAACGCAATCTGTTCCGCCGCTTGCCGAACGATGTGCAGGCGCGCATCGCCTTCAGCAAAGACTGGCAGCAGGACAAGGTTGAGTTCGACGCCGCCATCTACCACGGCGATGCCGACCAGCTGCGCACCCTGTGCGAGCAGATCGCCCAGCGCGGCGGCGCCATCGTCTCGGTGCAGGGCTTCGCCCACGGTGAAACCAACATCCTGTTGGAACGCCTGCTGATCGAACGTTCCCTGAGCGTCAACACTGCCGCCGCCGGCGGTAACGCCAGCCTGATGACCATCGGTTAACGCATCCTCAAGGCTGCACGCGTTGCAGCCTGATGGGCTTACCGCTAGGCAAACCCTGCACTCGTGCAGGGTTTTTTATTGTCCGCAGGCCGATCGGCCGTTAGCGTCTTGTTATCCTTACAGGGTGGGGCATCGCTCATGGACGATAACAACATAGACGGATTACTCTGCTTGAAAGCCGCGTCAGAGCGCTACGAGACACATTGACTTTCGGGTTCAGTAACATCCGGGATACGGTAGCCGCAGCGGATTTCTCGCCGCCGCCGCGCGAAACGCATTGTTGAAAAAGGAGTGAATGCGAACGGGGGAAGCTCCCCCGCCGTCTTATTGATTCAAGAATTTGTCGAGGAATTGCTGAGTGCGCTGGTGCTGCGGGTTGGCGAACAGCGCTTTGGCCGGGCCCTGTTCAACGATGCGGCCGTGGTCCATAAAGATAACCCGGTCAGCGACGTCGCGGGCAAAGCTCATCTCATGGGTGACGATCACCATGGTCCGTTTCTCTTCCGCCAATGAGCGCATGGTATTGAGCACTTCCCCCACCAGCTCGGGATCGAGCGCCGACGTCGGCTCGTCGAACAAAATCACCTCCGGCTGCATCGCCAGCGCGCGCGCGATAGCCACCCGCTGCTGCTGCCCGCCGGACAGCCGACGCGGATAAGCCGCCTCTTTGCCGCTCAGGCCCACTTTGGCCAGCAACGCGCGGGCGCGCTGTTCCGCGCTGGCTTTCGCCTCGCCCTTGACGACCACCGGCCCTTCGATGATGTTTTCCAACACCGAACGGTGCGGGAACAGGTTGAAGTTCTGGAACACGAAACCGACCTGCTGGCGCAGCGCTCGTACCTGATTTTTCTGTTTGCTCAGCGGCTTGCTGCCGTCGATCAGGATATCGCCGACGCGAATGGTGCCGGAATCCGGCTCCTCCAGCAGGTTGATGCAGCGCAATAAGGTGGTTTTCCCCGAGCCGCTCGGCCCGATGATCGCCACCACTTCGCCGGCGTCCACCGCCAGATCGATCCCATGCAGTACCGTCTGACCCTTGAACTGCTTGGTCAATTGCTTAACTTCAATGGCACTCATGCGCTACTCCTGATCCTGGCGATTAACGTGGGCTTCCAGACGGTTTTGCAGCGCGGAAAGCAGGGTCGCCATCACCCAGTAAATCAGCGATGCCGCCAGGTACATGGTGAACACTTCCAGCGTGCGCGAGGTGATCAGCTGCGCCTGACGGAACAGTTCCGGCACCTGAATGGTGGCGGCCAGCGAGGTGTCTTTCACCAGGCCGATGAAGCTGTTGCCCAGCGGCGGCAAGGCGGTGCGCGCCGCCTGCGGCAGGATCACTCGGCGCAGGGTTTGCCAACGGGTCATGCCGATGCTGGCGGCGGCTTCCCACTGCCCTTTGTCGATCGACGAAATCGCCGCACGCAGCGTTTCCGAGGTGTAGGCGGCGGTATTGAGCGACAGGCCAATCAGCGCCGCCGGGAAAGGATCGAACTCGATGCCGAACTGCGGCAGACCGTAATAGATCATAAACAGCTGGGCGATCAACGGCGTACCGCGGAACAGCGACACGTAGATACGCGACAGCCACGACAGCGGCCAAAGCGGTGAAAGGCGCATCAGCGCCAGCAGAAAACCGAGCAGCAACCCCAACGCCATACCGCCCAGGCTGAGCTGAAGCGTCAGTATTGCGCCCTTCAATAAAAATGGCGCTGAATCCAGCGCCAGTTGAATACTTTCGTGCATTATTTAGTTACGTCCGCGCCAAACCATTTCTCGGAGATCTTCGCCATCGTGCCGTCTTTTTGCATCTCGGCGATCGCCTGGTCAATCGCTGCCAGCAGCTCTGGGTTGTTCTTGCGCAGCGCCACGCCGGATTCCTGGCGAGAGAACGCCGGGCCGGCTACCGCCAGCGTATCGCCGGTTTTCTTCACCAGATCCAGCGCCGCCAGGCGATCCACCAGAATGGCGTTGATGCGGCCAACGCGCAGATCCTGATACTTGGTCGGGTCATCGTCGTAGGTGCGCACGTCCACGCCCTGCACGTTCGCGCGCAGCCATTGCTCATAGTTGGTGCCCAGGCCCACGCCAACCTTCTTGCCCTTCAGGTCTTCCGGCTTGGTGATGGTGCCTTCGTTGCCTTTTTTCACCAGCGCCTGAATACCGGAAACGGTGTACGGGGTGGAGAAGTCATATTTCTTCTTGCGCTCATCGGAGAGCGTGACCTGGTTGATAACCACGTCGATACGTTTCGAGTCCAACGACGCCAGCATGCCGTCCCACTTGGTCGGGTTCAGCTTGGCTTTCACGCCCAGATGTTCCGCCAGCGCGTTGGCGAAATCCACTTCAAAACCGGTCAGCTTGCCGTCTTCACCCTGGAAGCTGAACGGCGGATAGGTGCCTTCCAGCCCGACGATCAGCGTGCCACGCTGTTTCACCTGCTGCAGCAGGTTATCGGCGGCGTAGGTTTGCGTCGTCACACCGGCGGCCAACGCAATACCCACCACGCCCAACAACCATTGACGACGAACTTTCGCAAACATCATAAACACCCCTGTGTGTTATTTATCTTTTTTGATATCAGCACTTTAACAGTGCGACCGCCCGCATAAAGGAATATAACTTTATAAATATAGTTCAAAATGGAATAACAAGCGGCATTTACACCTGCGGATGGTAGGCGAACAGCGCCGGCGCACCGCCGGTGTGAACGAACAGGATGGGCCCTTCGTCGCGGAAACGCCGCTGGGCGATGCCGTCGATCAAACCGGCCATCGCTTTGCCGGTATATACCGGATCCAGCAATACCCCCTCTTGCTGCGCCAGCAGCTGCACCGCCGCCATGCCTTCTTCATTCGGCATGCCGTACTGCGGCGCGAAGTAATCGTCCCACAGCGCGATCGGCGCCAGTTCGTCGATATTCAGCGAACAGGCCAGGGCTTTCTGGATTTGTTCCACCTTCGGCAACTGATCGATCACGGTGCGCGAGACCGTCACGCCGATCAACTCGGTTTCAGGCAGCAGCTGTTGCAGTCCCACCGCCAGCCCGGCGTGGGTGCCTGCGCTGCCGGACGCCACCACCACCGAACTGAACGCCACGTTGCTGCGTTGGCTCTGTTCGGCGATTTCCAATGCGCACTGCACGTATCCCAGCGCGCCCAGCGCATTGGAGCCGCCCACCGGCACCACGTAAGGCCGGAAGCCCTGCGCCTCGAGGCGCGTCGCCAGCTCCGCCAGTTGCTGCTGCGGATCGTGCAGCGCTTCGCACATCACCACTTCGGCGTTGAACAAGCCGAGCAACAGGCGGTTGCCGTTGGTCAGGTAGTTTTCCGCGCGGGTATCGATAGGGTTTTCCAGCAGCGCGACACAGTGCAGGCCCAGTTTCGCCGCCACCGCCGCCGTCTGGCGCACGTGATTGGATTGAATGGCGCCGGCGGTAACCAGCGTATCGGCGCCTTGCCTCAGCGCATCGGCAGCCAGAAACTCAAGCTTTCTCAGCTTGTTGCCGCCCAGGGCCATAGGGGTGACATCGTCACGTTTAAGGTAGATTTCACGGCCGAGATAATCGGAGAGACGGGACAGTTTTTCCAGCGGCGTGGCGACGCCAACCAGATCCAGACGCGGAAATTGCGCCAGTTGTTGTTGCAGGTTCACTACTTCCCCCCAGGGAATCGAGTATCAACATCTGATAACCGATAGATTTAGCAGATGTGAACTGAATAATCATCCTTTATCACGGGGGGATCCGCAGACCCCGGCCCAGCGGCCGGGGAAAATCTCAGTAGCTGCGCTGCCAGGCGAGATACTGATCGTATTTGCGCAGCGCAATGCGGTAGTTGTTGTGCGCTGCGGTAGGCAGATCGTCGATAATGCGCTGATGGCTGGCGCAGTTGGCGAACTTGTCCGCCGGGTAATTACGCGCCACCAGCATTTCGTCCAGCCGGCGCAGCCGCACCACGTACTCGCGAATGGTGCTGTGGCTCATCTCGGTCTGTTCGAACAGATACTGCTTGAACGCCATGATGTCGAAATAGCTCGGGTGGCTGTTGCAGGAAATCTCGCTGCAAAAGCGGCACAGTGCGGTCAGCTCATGCTGCACGTTTTGCCAGACCGCATCGTCGATCGGCTGATCCATGCGCGCGATGGCTTCTTTATTGATTATCTTGCCGCGAAACACCAGCGCCATGCGGTCCAACAATTTACCGCACTGGGAGCAATGGGTCTGGCTGTGCTTGTAATCTTTCAGGTAACGGCTAAGCGGCCGTTTCTTCAACAGTATTCCTGGCATAAGGGGCAGTCCGATTGTCGCATGAGTCATCGAGTTGAGGGGGCGGCAGCCCGCCGTCAGGTATCGTTCGCCAGCCGCGCACGCAGCCGTTTGATCGCCTGACTGTGCAGTTGACTGACGCGGGATTCCCCGACGTCCAGCACGGCGCCGATCTCTTTGAGATTCAACTCTTCCTGGTAATACAGCGTCAGCACCATTTTTTCGCGCTCCGGCAACGCCTCGATGGCGTCGATCACTCGCTGGCGCAGGCTGCCTTCCAACAGGTGATGCAGCGGGTTGGCCTCTTCATGCCCTTCCAGCATCGGTTCCGCGTTTTCGCCATGCTCCTCGCGCCATTCGTCGTAAGAGAAAAGCTGGCTGTTATTGGTGTCCAACAGAATTTGACGGTACTCATCCAGCGAGATATTCAGCGTCTGCGCCACTTCCGTCTCGCTCGCCGGCCGGCCATAACGCTGTTCCAGTTGCCGCATCACCTGCGCGACCTCGCGCGCGTGGCGCCGCACGCTGCGCGGCACCCAGTCGCGGCTGCGCAGCTCGTCGAGCATCGCGCCGCGAATGCGCTGCACCGCATAGGTGGTAAAGGCGGTTCCCTGTAGGGCGTCATAACGCTCAACGGCGTTCAATAACCCGATTCCCCCGGCCTGCAGCAAGTCGTCAAGCTCCACGCTGGCGGGCAACCTGACCTGCAGGCGCAGCGCCTCGTGGCGCACTAACGGGACGTAGCGCAGCCAGAGAGAATTTTTGTCCATCACGCCTTCGGCGGTATACAGATCGCTCACTATGTCTTAAACCTGCGGATAAGAGAGTCAGCGCTATTATGCGTAGGGGGCGAAATGCCAATCGGCTGAACAGTCGCACAAAACGGGCTTTATTTGCGCCATGTAATAACCGCGCGGTGCGCGAGCATAAAAAAACCCCGCCGAAGCGGGGTTTCTTTGCGACAGTTAATCGGGAGAGACGATTAACGCAGCAGGGACAGAACGTTCTGAGTAGACTGGTTAGCCTGTGCCAGAACAGAGGTGCCAGCCTGTTGCAGGATGTTGGCACGGCTCATGTTGGACACTTCGGTCGCGTAGTCAGCATCCTGAATACGGGACTGAGAAGCGGACAGGTTGTTCACGGTGCTGTTCAGGTTGTTGATAACAGAATCGAAACGGTTCTGTACCGCACCCAGGGAAGAACGCAGGCCGTCAACCTGTGCCAGCGCTTTGTCCAGGGTTGCCAGTGGATCTTTAACGTCAGTAACGTCAGCACCCTTGGTTACAACGCCTTTGTCGTCGATTTTCGCAGTAGCGTAGGTTTTTGCGCCAGTCGCTGCATCAGTAGTCTGAATGTAGTAACCTTCTTTACCGTCTTTGTCTTTACCGGAAACCAGAGTCGCTTTCTCTAAAGCGCCACCAGTTTTGGAAGATTCAGCCAGGTCGAAAGCAACATCTTTACCGGTGTCATCTTTAACCATGGCTTTATCGGCAATTGCAGAGCCAATTTTGGTGCCTTTTTCGGTTACATCGAAACCAGTCAGACCCAGTTTGCCAGAATCGATCTTCTGCAGGTCGATATCGATGGTTTCACCGTCGTTAGCGCCAACCTGGATAGTCAGTTTCTGATCGCTGCTCAGCACTTTCACGCCGTTGAAGTCAGTCTGCTCGGAGATACGGTTGATTTCCGACATGCGCTGAGTGATTTCGTCCTGGATGGATTTCAGGTCGCTGGTGGAGTTAGAACCGTTCTGCGCCTGTACGGTCAGACGACGGATGTTCTGCAGGTTGTCGTTAACTTCGTTCAGTGCGCCTTCAGTGGTCTGCGCCAGAGAGATACCGTCGTTGGCGTTACGGGAAGCCTGAGTCAGGCCTTTGATGTTAGCGGTGAAACGGTTGGAGATCGCCTGACCCGCAGCATCGTCTTTCGCGCTGTTGATACGCAGACCGGAAGACAGACGCTCAATCGCAGTGCCCAGAGAAGACTGAGATTTGTTCAGGTTGTTCTGCGCCATCAGAGACAGGCTGTTAGTGTTGATTACTTGTGCCATTGTTTGCTTTCCTTACGAGTCAGTTGCGTTCTTCGCAACACAGTTAAAAGGTTCGGGCTTGTTTGCCCACGGCGTCAACCACCGTCCCCTCAGGTATCGGCCCTCCCCTAACAACCTTTAGAATTTTTTTAATTTTTTTTGCGTCCGCCGCAATGGCGGAAATAACGCGGTTTTTCCCTCTTCTATTGCGCCATCGGTTTTTTGTTTTTTTCGGTAAACTTTTTCATCACTGGGCCGATAACGCGTAAAGCGAATAAAGTCATAATCAAGGAGAATTACCCATGGCAACGATCAGTTCATTAGGTCTCGGCTCAGGACTCGACCTCAATGGCCTGCTGGACAAGCTGACCAAAGCGGAACAACAGCGCCTGACCCCTTACACCACCAAACAATCCAGCTATAAAGCCCAGTTGACCGGTTACGGCACGCTAAAGGGCGCGTTGGAAAAATTCGACAACCTCAGCAAAGAGATGGCGAAAGAGGACTTCTTCAAGGCCACCACCGCCACCGAACATGACGCCTTCAAGATCACCACCAACGCCAAGGCGGTGCCGGGCAACTATGTGGTGGAAGTGAAGAACCTGGCGCAGGCGCAAACCCTGACCACTCAGGCGAAAGTCAGCGACCAGGGCGAAAAATTAGGTAAAGAAGGCATCACCAACCGCTCTCTGACCATCACCGCCGGCAACCCGCCGAAAGAAACCAAAATCCCGCTCAGCGACGATCAAACCTCGCTGGTTGAGATGCGCGACGCCATCAACGGCGCCAAGGCCGGCGTCACCGCCAGCATCATGCGCGTTGGCGACAACGACTACCAGCTGGCGATCAGCTCTTCCACCACCGGCGAAAACAACAAGATCTCCCTCCAGGTCGACAATGACGACAAACTGGGCGATATCCTGAACTACAACGCCACCCGCGGCACCACCACCGCCATGAAGCAGACGGTCGCGCCGCAGGACGCGGAGCTGATGGTGAACGGCACGGCCATCAAACGCAGCACCAACTCGATCAGCGATGCCCTGCAGGGCGTCACCATCGATCTGAAAACCAAAACCAAAACCGATGAACCGCAACACCTGGTGATCAGCACCAACACCGCCGGCACCACCGACAAGATCAAAGAGTGGGTCGACAGCTATAACTCGCTGCTGGACACCTTCAACTCGCTGTCCAAGTTCACCCCGGTGAAAACCGGCGAAGCGCCAAACCCAACCAACGGCCCGCTGCTGGGCGACAACACCCTGCGCGGCATTCAGTCGTCGATCAAAAGCGCGCTGAGCGCCGCCCAGGACAACCCGGAGTTGAAAGGCCTGGGCAACCTCGGCATTTCCACCAACACCAAAACCGGCAAGTTGGAAATCGACAGCGCCAAGCTGAAGAAAGCGATGGATGAGAAGCCGGATCAGGTCAGCAACTTCTTCGTCGGTAACGGCAAAGACACCGGCATGGCCACCGAGATCCACAACGAGATCCAGAGCTACATCAAATCCGGCGGCATCATCGAGAACTCGACCAAAAGCATCAACACTAACCTCGATCGCCTGAACAGCCAGATCACCACGGTCACGGCCAGCATTCAAAACACCATCGATCGTTATAAACAACAGTTCGTTCAGCTGGATACCATGATGTCGAAAATGAACGGCACCAGTAACTATTTGGCTCAACAGTTCAAGTAACCCTTTAACAAGGCAAAGAAAACAGCATGTATAACCGTAGCGGCACTCAGGCCTATGCACAGGTCAGTCTGGAAAGCGGCGCCATGAGCGCCAGCCCGCACCAGTTAATCGTGATGTTGTTCGACGGGGCGCTCAGCGCCCTGCTTCGCGCACGCATCCTGATGAACCAGGGCGATATCGCTGGCAAAGGCATGGCGCTCTCCAAAGCCATCAACATCATCGACAACGGCCTGAAAAGCGGCCTCGATCCTCAGCAGGGCGGCGAGATCGCCGAAAACCTGGCGGCGTTATACGACTATATGAAGCGTCGCCTGATGCAGGCCAATCTGCACAACGACGAAGCGGCGATTGCCGAGGTGGTCAAACTGCTGGAAAACATCGCCGACGCCTGGCGCCAGATCGGCCCCAACTACCAACCTTCGCAGGACGCCGTGTAATGGAACGTCAACAGCAGCTGTTAGCCGCTTATCAACAAATTTACACCCTGAGCAGCCAAATGATCGCGCTGGCGCAAACCGGGCGCTGGGAAGAGCTCGTCGAGCTTGAGTTCGCCTACGTGACGGCGGTGGAAAAAACCGCCGCCTTTACCGGGCAAGCCGGCCCGTCCATGGCGTTGCAGGAGATGTTGCGCAATAAGCTGCAACAGATCCTCGACAACGAAACCGAGCTCAAACGTCTGTTGCAGCAACGGATGGATGAGCTGAAAACGCTTATTGAACAGTCAACGCGCCAAAACGTGGTCAACAACACCTACGGCCAGTTTCATGACCGCGCGCTGCTGCTGGGAGAGCCACAGGTCCGATAAGATCGACAATACTGACGAAAATGGATTAAATAGCACTATGCGCTATTACCCTCGGGTTACGTTAGGATATTAATCTATGGCATTTGAATTATTCAGTTTATGGGTAATTGGTAAAATGCGCGCTTCGAGCCTGGCTCTCACTTTAATGGATAAACATCATCCCGACACGGACGTTTTCTGTTCATCAGGAAATTGATTTTTGATAGATAAAACTCGCCGCTGTGTTTCACGGCCCATGGAAAAATGTTGCTCCAGCGCGGATCAAAGCGTAAAGATATTCCCAGATAATGGCTGCGAAATGAATATCGATGGAACGTACAATTAATCTCTGTCCTGGAATTGGCGCCTCAGCGCACATCATTCAGTATACTGAATTATTATTCCCTTCAGTCTATTTTGAGCAACCACATCTGTATCTGATACAACAAGGCCATAAGCGCGTACGCTGGCAACAACACGAAGTGGTCGCTCATCCCGGCGAGCTGTTGATTATCGACGGCGGGCAAACGGTGGACATTATTAACGGCCCGTCCGAAGACGGCGTATTCAGTTGCCAACTGCTGACCTGCGATCCCCTGTTGCTCACCGTCCAACCTCCGGCCGAGGAAACGCCGGCGGCGATGCCGTTCGATGCCGTCCTGGCGCTGCGCAATCTGCCCTGCGCCCTAAAGCACAGTTTTGAAACCACCGGCCTGGCGCTGACGCTGCGGCAACGCTTTCCCACCATCATTGTGCGGCACAAAATGCTGGAAATTCTGCTGTGGCTGGCCCAATTCGGCATTCGCTTTATTCACAACGAAGCCAAGGATCTGACGCAGCGGGTGCGTCGCTGCCTCGCGACCGATCCGCACAGCATTTGGACGGCGGCCAAAGTCGCGGAGAGCCTGTCGATGAGTGAGGTGATGTTGCGCCGCAAACTGTCGATGGAAAACACCGCGTTGCGCAACCTGATGATCGACGTCCGGATGAGCAGCGCGCTGGCCCTGCTGCAATCGACCGACTGGCCGATTTCCGCCATCGCGCAGCATGTGGGTTATGAAAGCGCGTCGCGTTTCGCCGAACGTTTTCGCAAACGCTTCGGTTTCGCGCCTACCGCCATTCGCGGCCACCAAAGGATTATGGAACCCGGCTCTCAGGGCGTTGAGGCGATGGTCGCCGGAGAAACATAAATAGACGCGCAACAAAATGGCTTTATTTAACACAAGTCCCTAACGGTTGTAACAACGCTGAGATACGCTAAGCCACGTCTATCCGCCGAAAGCGAATTAAACGATGCGCAATGAAAAGCGATTATTTTCTCTGGCAATAATGTTGTTGGGGGTGTGGCTGTTAGCCTTACTGTATGAAGAAGACATGATGCGTTTACTGGCCGCACAATAAAACGGCCAGGTTTTTTATCGCCTGGTCAGACTTCAATCCAGTTTGACCAACACGCCAATTAACGCGACTAACACCGCCAGCATTAAAATACTGATCAGGCGCCATCTGGATTCGCTTTTACTGCTCATTGACCTGCCTCGAATAATAACCCTACTAATAAGGCCATAATAAACGCTCACCGGCACATTCAATAAGCCTGACAGCACAATGTTCGCCCCTCTATTCGGGACATTGCCCCCATTTCCTGTCGGTTGCGACGCGGCGATTACCGCTGCGATAACGGCGGCGGCACAAGCGCCAATTTTGCGGGCAGCTCAGCCACCAGTTTGTCCACCGCCAGCCGCACCTTGAGCGGCTGGTAAGGCATATAGGGCCACACCACGTTGACCGGGAAACTGAGGTTGGACTCACCGCGCATGATCTCCACCAACGTCCCCGCCATCAGCCGCTCGCGCACCAGCCACTCCGGCAGCCAGGCAATGCCGGCGCCGGCGGATATCGCATCGACGATCCCCTGCATATCATCCATCATCATCTTGGCCGGAGGGCTGAACGATTGCAGCTCACCGTTTTCGCCACGCAGCTGCCACGGCAGCACGGCGCCGGCGTGCAGATACCCCACCGCCTGATGCCGGCTTAACGCTACCACCGTGCTCGGCTCGCCGCAGCGCCGCACGTAGTCGGGCGACGCGCACAGGAGCATGCCATGTTCGCCCAGACGTCGGGCAACCAAACTGCCGCTGTCCGCCAGTTCGCCGATGCGCACTGCCAGATCGAATCCCTCGTCGACGAGATCGATCCTGCGGTCGCTGAATGAGATTTCCAGCGTCAGTAACGGATGCTCATTCGCCAGCGCCGTCAACAAGGGCGCAATGCACAGGTGGCCGAACAGCACCGGCACCGAGACTCTGAGCCGGCCGCTGACCTGCATCTTGCCGCTGTCGAGCTGGTTTTCCGCCGCCTGAACGTTCACCAACGCCTGTCGACAGTGTTCATAGTACAGCGCGCCTTCGTCCGTCAGGCTCAGGCTGCGCGTCGTGCGCATAAACAGCATCACGCCCAGCCGCGCCTCCAGACGCGACACGATTTTGCTGACCGCAGAACGCGTCAGATGCAGTTTCTCTGCGGCGGCGGCGAAACTGCCGCCTTCCGCTACGGCAACAAAGGCCGGCAGCGCACTCAGATCGCTTTTCATCTTAATGTTGCCAATATGGAATCAATTAGGTGAAAACCTATCACCACTGGTGAACCTTAAGCAATGATAACCTGCAGTCATTCCGGAGTCCCCGGTGAAAACCACAGATTACCGTCAGAGGACAGCAGCATGAAAAAAATACTGGCTCTCAAATCCAGCATTATGGGAAATAACTCGCAGACCAATAACCTGATTGACCGCTATCTGGCGGCGCGCAAAGCGAAAGGATACGACGATCGGATCGTCGAACACGATCTGACGGCGCTGGATCTGCCGGTGTTGGACGGCGAGCTGTTCAGCGCGCTGCGCGGTGCGGAAAATGTCAGCCCGCGCGCCAAAGCCACGGTGGCGCTCTCCGATCAACTGATTGCCGAACTGAAAGAGAGCGACCTGTTGCTGATCGGGGCGCCGATGTACAACCTCAACGTGCCGACTCAGCTGAAAAACTGGTTCGATCTGGTGGCCCGCGCCCGGATGACCTTCAACTATACCGCCACCTACCCAGTGGGGCTGGTGGAAGGCGTCAATGCGGTGGTCTTCAGTTCACGCGGCGGCATGCACGCCGGGCATCCTACCGACGCCGTAACGCCCTACCTGCGCTCGGTGCTGGGGCTGATGGGGATCGGCGACGTGCAATTCATCTATGCCGAAGGGCTGGACATGAAACCGCACGGCCGCGACCAGGGGCTGGCAAGCGCCCACCAGCGCATCGTGGCGTTAGCAGGCTGAGGCAAACGCACGGCAGCATTGATTTGTTATAATATAACAAATATGATGTTCGCGTTGACGCACCTCGAACGTGCGTCGGCGCTCCTACATCACATAAATGTTTTATCGCACCTTCAGCCAGCTATTTCGATAGCTGGCTTTTTTTGTCCATCGACTGGCGTCACGGCTTCAGTATTGCCGGGCGGCGCGTTTCATTTCACGCTCGCCGGGCGACTGTGTCTTCACCGACAGCGGCGCGACAAACGCCTTCCACTCTTTGCCGGCATCCTGATGAGGCGCCGTTTTTTGCGCCGATGGATAGTCATCATTCTGGCCGGCGCATCCAGACAACGCCATCATGGCCAGAGCAAGGCACAGCGATTTACACATTATCCTATCCCTCCTATAACCATCGCCATAGGGTAACAGCGCCGAGCCAAATTTCACTGAAAAATGGACGGTACGTTCATCACACCGGCATATTCATGATGTCCTGGTAGGCCGCCACCAGCTTGTTGCGCACCTGGACGCCCAGTTGCAAAGACACCGACGATTTCTGCAGATCGACCATCACATCGTTCAGGCTGATGCCCGGCACGCCCAGCTCAAAGTCCTGCGCCTGTTTGCGCGCCGTCTGCTGGGTGTCGCTGATCTTGCCGAGCGCCGCGGTCAGTTCGCTGGCGAAGCTGACGCCCTGCGGCGCCGCATTTTGCCCCATCTTGCCGGCCTGAACCGCCATGGTCTGCATCTGCTGCAGTACCCCTTCAATGCCCTGAATCGCCATCTGGTCCTCAATCCTCTCGTCTCGCCGGGTGACGTTTTCACCCTGTACTTCTCCAATGATGCACACCCTAGCACAGCGTTTTCGGACCTAAAGCGGTTAATTAACTGCAAAAAACCCGGCTTATCGGGCAATCGGAATTGTCTGATAAGGCGAATAATGGCCTGCCCAGAAATGGGAGCGCCGCTATTTAGAAGATATGTGTATCAGGGAGTCTGTTTTGTCACACAACGCTAACCATACCGTTCATCAGCCTGGCAGGGAGCTGCTCAGCGGCCCGTACGGGATCGTGAGCGCCATTGAAGGACGAGACCTAAAATGAGTGCTTCGATAACCGCCGGCGAAAGCCGCGACAACGGCCTGCAGGCCATCTGGAACCGTCTGCGCGCCAACCCGAAAATTCCGTTGCTGGTCGCCGCTTCCGCCGCGATCGCGATCGTCGTCGCACTGCTGTTGTGGGTGAAAAGCCCCGACTACCGCGTGCTGTACAGCAATCTGAACGACCGCGACGGTGGCGCCATCGTCACCCAGCTGACGCAGATGAATATCCCTTATCGCTTCGCCGAGAATGGCGCAGCGCTGCTGATCCCGGCGGAAAAGGTGCATGAAACCCGTTTGCGCCTCGCGCAGCAGGGGCTGCCGAAAGGCGGCGCCGTCGGCTTCGAACTGCTGGATCAGGAAAAATTCGGCATCAGCCAGTTCAGCGAGCAGATTAACTATCAGCGCGCCCTCGAGGGCGAGCTGTCGCGCACTATCGAGTCGTTGGGGCCGGTGCAAAACGCCCGCGTTCACCTGGCGCTGCCTAAACCTTCGCTGTTCGTGCGCGAACAAAAATCCCCTTCCGCCTCGGTAACGCTGACCCTGCAACCCGGCCGTGCGCTGGACGACGGCCAGATCAACGCCATCGTTTATATGGTGTCGAGCAGCGTCGCCGGTCTGCCGCCGGGCAACGTGACCGTGGTCGATCAGGCCGGCCGCCTGCTGACCCAGTCCGACGGGACCGGGCGCGATCTCAACGCTTCGCAGCTGAAATACGCCAACGAAGTCGAAAACGGCTTCCAGCGCCGCATCGAAGCGATCCTCGCCCCGGTGGTCGGCAGCGCCAACGTGCGTGCGCAGGTCACGGCGCAGATCGACTTCGCCACGCGCGAACAAACCGATGAACAGTACCAACCTAACCAGCAGCCGGATAAAGCCGCCATCCGCTCACAGCAAACCAGCCTGAGCGAGCAGATAGGCGGGCCGCAGGTCGGCGGCGTGCCGGGCGCGCTGTCCAACCAACCGAGCGCTCCGCCTACGGCGCCGATTGAAACCGCCAAGCCGGCGGCGGGTAATAACGCCAACGCCACCGCGCAAAACGCCGCGACCACCCGCAGCGCGGCGGCCAGCGGCGTGCCGCAAAATACCCGTCGCGACGCGACCACCAACTACGAGCTCGATCGCACCATCCGCCACACCCAGCAAAAAGCCGGCACCGTGCAGCGTCTGTCGGTCGCCGTGGTGGTCAACTACCTCGGCGCGGATAAAGACGGCAAACCGCAACCGATGAGCAAAGAACAGCTGGCGCAGATCGAAGCGCTGGTGCGTGAAGCGATGGGCTACTCCAGCAGCCGTGGCGATACCCTGAACGTGGTCAACACGCCGTTTACCGACGCTCAGGTGACCGGTGGCGAACTGCCGTTCTGGCAGAGCCAGTCGTTTATCGATCGCCTGATCGACGCGGGCCGCTATCTGCTGGTGCTGCTGGTTGCCTGGCTGCTGTGGCGCAAACTGGTGCGGCCGCAGCTGCAACAGCGCCAGGCGGCGCAACAGGCCGCCATCGCCGCCGCCAACGCGCCTGCCGCCAAAGCGGTCGACAGCAGCAAACCGAGCAACGAGGAGCTGGCGCAGCGTCGTAAATCGCAGCAGCGCGTCAGCGCAGAAGTCCAGAGCCAGCGGATCCGCGATCTGGCTGACAAAGACCCGCGCGTGGTCGCTCTGGTAATCCGCCAATGGATGAGTAACGAGATATGAGCCTGACCGGAACCGACAAAAGCGCCATCTTGCTGATGACGCTGGGTGAAGATCGCGCGGCGGAGGTGTTCAAGCACCTCTCCTCGCGCGAAGTACAGCTGCTGAGCGGCACCATGGCCGGCATGAGCCAGGTGTCGCACAAACAGCTCGGCGAAATACTGACCGAGTTTGAAGACGACGCCGAGCAATACGCGGCGCTGAGCGTCAACGCCAGCGACTATCTGCGTTCGGTGCTGGTCAAGGCGCTGGGCGAAGAGCGCGCCGCCAGCCTGTTGGAAGACATTCTCGAATCGCGCGAGACCACCACCGGCATGGAAACGCTCAACTTTATGGAGCCGCAGAGCGCCGCCGACCTGATCCGCGACGAACACCCGCAGATCATCGCCACCATTCTGGTGCACCTCAAACGCGGCCAGGCGGCGGATATTCTGGCCCTGTTCGACGAACGCCTGCGCAACGACGTGATGCTGCGTATCGCCACTTTCGGCGGCGTGCAGCCGGCGGCGTTGGCGGAGCTGACCGAGGTGCTGAACAACCTGCTCGACGGTCAGAACCTCAAACGCAGCAAAATGGGCGGGGTGCGCACCGCCGCCGAGATCATCAACCTGATGAAAACCCAGCAGGAAGAAGCGGTCATCGACGCGATGCGCGAATACGACGGCGAGCTGGCGCAGAAGATCATCGACGAGATGTTCCTGTTCGAAAACCTGGTGGAAGTCGACGATCGCAGCATCCAGCGCCTGCTGCAAGAAGTGGAAGGCGAGTCGCTGCTGATCGCGCTGAAAGGCGCCGAACAGCCGCTGCGCGAGAAGTTCCTCAAGAACATGTCGCAACGCGCCGCCGACATCCTGCGCGACGATCTGGCCAACCGTGGCCCGGTGCGCATGTCGCAGGTGGAGAACGAGCAGAAAGCCATCCTGTTGGTGGTGAGACGCCTGGCGGAAACCGGCGAAATGATCATCGGCGGCGGCGAGGACACCTATGTCTGATCGCATTAACACCCTGCCCTGGCAGCCCTGGTCGCTCAACGATTTGGGCGAACAGAAACCGGCGTTCGAACTGCCGCCGCTGCCGGATCTCGAACACAGCGATCCGTCGCCGGACGCGCAGGCCGAATTGCAACAGCAGTTGGCGACGCTGCGGCTGCAGGCTGAGCAACAGGGCCAGCAATTGGGCTATGCCGACGGCCAGCAAAAAGGCTATGAGGCCGGTTTTCAGTCCGGTCTGGAAGAAGGCCGTCAGCAAGGGCTGCTGGAAGCGCAGCAGCAGCAACAGCCGCTGACCGCCCACTGGCAGCAGTTGGTCACCGAATTCCAGCACACGTTGGACGCGCTCGACAGCGTGATCGCTTCCCGGCTGATGCAGCTGGCGTTGACCGCCGCCAAACAGGTGCTGGGCCAGCCGCCGGTGTGCGACGGCACCGCCCTGCTCGCGCAGATCCAACAGCTGATCCAGCAGGAGCCGATGTTCAACGGCAAACCGCAGCTGCGGGTCCACCCGGACGACTACCCCCGCGTCGAGCAGCAACTGGGGGTTACCCTCAGCCTGCACGGCTGGCGCCTGCTGGCGGACGGCGAACTGCACCCGGGCGGCTGCAAGGTCAGCGCCGAAGAAGGCGATCTCGACGCCAGTCTGGCGACGCGCTGGCATGAACTGTGTCGCCTGGCGGCACCGGGAGAAGTCTGATGACCGCGCGTCTCGGCCGCTGGCTGAGCTCTCTGGATACGTTGGAAAAACGTATCGCCCGCGCGCCGACGGTGCGCCGCTACGGCCGCCTGACCCGCGCCACCGGGCTGGTGCTGGAGGCCACCGGGCTGCAGCTGCCGCTCGGGGCGACCTGCCTCATCGAACGGCACGACGCCGGTGAAGTGCAGGAAGTGGAAAGCGAAGTGGTCGGCTTCAACGGCCAGCGGCTGTTCCTGATGCCGCTGGAAGAAGTGGAAGGCATCGTGCCGGGCGCGCGGGTTTACGCCCGCATCGCGCCGGAAGGCCAAAGCGCCGGCAAGCAGTTGCCGCTCGGCCCGGCGCTGCTGGGGCGCGTGCTGGACGGCAGCGCCAAACCGCTCGACGGTCTGCCGTCGCCGGAAACCGGTTACCGCGCGCCGCTGATCACCGCGCCGTTCAACCCATTGCAGCGCACGCCGATCGAGCAGGTGCTGGACGTGGGAGTGCGCACCATCAACGGTCTGCTGACCGTCGGTCGCGGCCAGCGCATGGGCCTGTTCGCCGGCTCCGGCGTCGGCAAGAGCGTGCTGCTCGGCATGATGGCCCGTTACACCCAGGCGGATGTGATCGTCGTTGGCCTGATCGGCGAGCGTGGCCGCGAGGTCAAAGACTTTATCGAGAACATTCTCGGCGCCGAAGGCCGGGCGCGCTCGGTGGTGATCGCCGCGCCGGCGGACGTATCGCCGCTGCTGCGCATGCAGGGGGCGGCCTACGCCACCCGCATCGCCGAGGATTTCCGCGATCGCGGGCAGCACGTGTTGCTGATCATGGATTCCCTCACCCGCTACGCCATGGCGCAGCGTGAGATAGCCCTGGCTATCGGCGAACCGCCGGCGACCAAAGGTTATCCGCCTTCGGTCTTCGCCAAGCTGCCTGCGCTGGTGGAACGCGCAGGCAACGGCATCAGCGGCGGCGGTTCCATCACCGCCTTCTACACCGTGTTGACCGAGGGGGACGATCAGCAAGACCCGATCGCCGACTCGGCGCGCGCCATCCTCGATGGCCACGTGGTGCTGTCCCGACGCCTGGCGGAGGCCGGCCACTACCCGGCTATCGACATCGAAGCGTCAATCAGCCGCGCCATGACGTCGCTGATCGACGAGGAGCATTATCGCCGGGTTCGCACCTTCAAACAGATGCTGGCCAGCTATCAGCGCAACCGCGATCTGATCAGCGTCGGCGCCTACGCGGCCGGCAGCGATCCGTTGCTGGACAAAGCGATGACGCTGTACCCGCAGATGGAGGCGTACCTGCAACAGGGCATCTTTGAACGCAGCGGCTATGATGAAGCCTGTCAACAGCTGCAGCAGTTGATTGTTTAACGTCACAGAGGCGCAGAGCGATGAAATCACAGTCACCCCTGATTACCCTGCGCGATCTGGCGCAGGACGCGGTGGAACAAGCCGCGCAACAGCTGGGCCAGGTTCGGCAGGCGCAGCAGGCGGCGGAGCAACAGCTGTCGATGCTGCTCAACTATCAGGACGAATACCGCCAGAAGCTGAATCATACGCTCTGCGACGGCATGGACAGCTCACGCTGGCAAAACTACCAGCAGTTTATCGGCACGCTGGAACAGGCCATCGACCAGCACCGCCAGCAGCTGCTGCAGTGGGGGCAGAAAGTGGATCATGCGGTGAAGCAATGGCAAGACAAACAACAGCGGTTGAACGCTTTCGAGACCCTGCATACCCGCGCCTTAAATGCGGAGCAGCAGCAGGAGAATAAACGGGATCAAAAACTGATGGATGAGTTCGCTCAACGCAGTGCACAAAGGAATATCAACCCATGAATCTGAACGCCCTGCCCGGCCTGGCCTTACCCGGCGATGCCGGCGGCCTGGCTGAACTGACGTCGGCGCTGGATGAGAGTCAACTGTCGACGGCATTCGCCCAGCTGCTCGGCGCGCGTTTCGCGCCCGCCGCCGATGGCAAACAGCCGCCGGTCGCGCTGAGCGCGGACGATGAACGCGCCCCGGCCCTGAGCCGCAACCAGCTCAATCAACTGCTGGCCGCCTTCGGCGAGCGCGGCGGCCTGCTGGAGAACCCGGCAATCTCAGCCGATGCGCTTTCATCTGAACGCCCCGAGACCGATGCGCCCCTCGCCGGCGATAAACAGGCGCAGCCGCCGATCGCCGCGGCCAAAGAGCTGGATGCCGCGACGCTGCAGGCGCTGTACGCCATGCTGCCGGCCGCGATCGTCGCCCAGACTCAACCGGCCGACGGCCAGCGGCCGCTGCCGGTGGAAAACGCTGACGATGCGACCGCGCTGCAGCCTGGCAACGGCCTGCTGAACATCGCGGCGGCCGGTGATAACACCGCCGCGCGCTCGTCGGCGTCAGCCGCCACGACGGTGACAAACGCTAAAAACCCTGCCCCGGACGGCGATAGCGCCACGGCGGCGCTCCCGCAGCCGACCAGCGGCGAGCGCGCCAGTGCCGCTCAACCGCTGCCGGCGAGCGATACGCAGCAGCCGACGACGCTCAATCACGCCGTCGCCCTGGCCGCCGCCAGCCCCACGCAAACGGCCGCCCCGGCCGGCGCGCTGGTGACGGCGCCGCCTACGCCGCAGTTAAACGCGCAGCTGGGCAGCCCGGAATGGCAGCAGGCGTTGAACCAACAGGTGCTGATGTTCCACCGCAACGGCCAGCAAAGCGCCGAGCTGCGCCTGCACCCGCAGGAGCTGGGCGCCTTGCAGATCACGTTGAAACTGGACGATCAGCAGGCGCAATTGCACATTGCCTCCGCCCACGGTCAGGTGCGCGCTGCGGTGGAAGCGGCGATGCCGCAGCTGCGTCACGCGCTGGCCGAGAGCGGCATCAACCTGGGGCAGAGCAGCGTGGGCGGCGAGTCCACCCCGCAATGGCAACAGGCGCAGCAGCAGGCTTCCAATGGCCAGGGGCGTTCCAGCTATGCTGAACACGCTGGCGGCGAGGCTGCGGCCGCCGAGGGCGTCAGCGCGCCGGTGGCGTTGCAGCGCATGGCCAGCGCGGTCAACGGCGTCGATATTTTCGCCTGAGCCGCTGCAAACGCCCAAGCTGGCACCCATTTGCGCGTCTATTCAGGCTATTGCACGCCGCGATAGACGCGATAATACCTTTACATGTCATGCGTGCGGCTTTGCCGCGCGCTATGCCCGCCGCCACGCAGGCCGCGGGTGGAACAACAGGAATTAGATTTGGCTATGTCTCAGAACTCCCTTCCGGCAGCACCGAAACGCCCCCTTCTGGTCATCCTGCTGGTATTGATCAGCGTCGTCGCCTGTGGCGCCGCGGGCTACAGCTGGTGGCTGCTGCAACAACATAAAAACGGCGCCGAACCGGCCGCCGTCAAACAGCAACCGCCGGCCGCGCCGGTGTTCATGCCGCTCGACACCTTTACCGTCAACCTGGTGACGCCGGACAACAACCCGGATCGCGTGCTGTATATCGGCCTCACGCTGCGCCTGCCGGACGAAAGTACCCGCCGTCAGCTGAACGATTTTCTGCCGGAGGTGCGCAGCCGCTTGCTGATGCTGCTTTCCCGTCAGGAAGCGAGTCAGTTGGCCAATGAACAAGGGAAGCAACAGCTGGTGGCGCAGATTAAGGACGTGCTCAGCCCGCCGCTGGTTAAGGGACAACCGAAGCAGGTGGTCAGCGACGTGCTGTTCACCGCCTTCATACTGCGGTAATCACTATGGGCGATAGCATTCTTTCACAGGCAGAGATCGACGCCTTGCTCAACGGCGACAGCGCGGGTGATGAACCCGAAGCGGTGGTCGGCAAAGAGAGCGAGGTCAAGCCTTACGATCCGAACACCCAGCGCCGCGTGGTGCGCGAGCGTCTGCACGCGCTGGAAATCATCAACGAACGTTTTGCCCGGCAGTTCCGCATGGGGTTGTTCAACCTGCTGCGCCGCAGCCCGGACATTACCGTCGGCCCGATCAAAATTCAGCCGTATCACGAGTTCGCCCGCAACCTGCCGGTGCCGACCAACCTGAACCTGGTGCACCTGAATCCGCTGCGCGGCACTGCCCTGTTCGTGTTCGCGCCGAGCCTGGTGTTCATCGCCGTCGATAACCTGTTCGGCGGCGACGGCCGCTTCCCGACCAAGGTCGAAGGCCGCGAGTTCACCCCGACCGAACAGCGGGTGATCAAGCGCATGCTGCGCCTGGCGCTGGACGCCTACGGCGACGCCTGGAGCGCCATCTACAAGATCGACGTGGAGTACGTGCGCGCCGAAATGCAGGTGAAGTTCACCAACATCACCACCTCGCCGAACG
Source organism: Serratia ureilytica (assembly GCF_017309605.1). Classification (NCBI taxonomy): domain Bacteria; kingdom Pseudomonadati; phylum Pseudomonadota; class Gammaproteobacteria; order Enterobacterales; family Yersiniaceae; genus Serratia; species Serratia ureilytica. The sequence continues at coordinate 1,988,458 of NZ_CP071320.1, read as the reverse complement.
ACATCGTGGTCACCACGCCGTTCCAGGTGGAGATCGGCGCGCTGACCGGCGAGTTCAACATCTGCATTCCATTCGCGATGATCGAACCGCTGCGCGAACTGTTGACCAACCCGCCGCTGGAAAATTCGCGGCAGGAAGACAGCCACTGGCGCGAAACGCTGGTGAAGCAGGTGCAGCACTCCGAACTGGAGCTGATCGCCAACTTCGTCGATATCCCGATGCGGCTGTCGAAAGTCCTGAAGCTGCAACCGGGCGATGTATTACCGATAGACAAGCCGGAACGCCTGATCGCCCATGTGGACGGCGTACCGGTTCTGACCAGCCAATACGGCACGTTAAACGGGCAATACGCCCTGCGTGTTGAACATTTGATTAACCCTATTTTGAATGCTCTGAGTGAGGAACAGCCCAATGAGTGATCCTAAGCAACCGTCTGGCGAAGGAAAGGAATCCGTAGACGATCTGTGGGCTGATGCGTTTAATGAGCAGCAGTCTTCAGAGAAATCCGGCGCGAGCACCGAAGGGGTGTTCAAGTCGCTGGAAGCTCAGGATGCGCTCGGCAGCCTGCAGGATATCGACCTGATCCTGGATATTCCGGTCAAGCTGACCGTGGAACTGGGGCGCACCAAGATGACCATCAAAGAGCTGCTGCGCCTGTCGCAAGGCTCGGTGGTGGCGCTGGACGGCCTGGCCGGCGAACCGCTGGATATCCTGATCAACGGTTACCTGATCGCGCAGGGTGAAGTGGTGGTGGTGGCCGACAAGTTCGGCGTGCGCATCACCGACATCATCACCCCATCCGAACGCATGCGTCGACTGAGCCGCTGATGACCGCCGCGGCGCCCGTTACTGTCCAAAGCACCCAACCGCCCGCCGCGCCGGCCCTGCCGGCCGGTTCGGTGTTGATGCAGGTCAGCAGCGCGCTCGGCGGCATTCTGCTGCTGATCCTGCTGGCCGGTTGGCTGTTCCGTCGGCTGGGTTTCGCCCCGCAGGCGCGCAACAACAAACTGCTTAACCTGCGCGCCAGTTGCCAGGTCGGGCAGCGCGAGCGCGTGGTGGTGGTGGAAGTCGACGACACCTTGTTGGTATTGGGCGTCACCGCCCAGCAGATCACCCCGCTGCACACCCTGCCCGCTCCGCCGAAAGACGCAGGCGAGGCCGACGCGGCGACACCGGCGGACTTCCGCCAACTGATGCAAAAAGTTCTGAAACGCCCGGAAAAATCGGCATGACCTCGACTCTTCATACCCTCGTCCGCCGCCCGGCGGTTTGGCTCCCTGCCGCCCTGCTGTTCATCAGCCCGGCGGCTTTCGCGCAACTGCCGGGGCTGATCAGCCAGCCGCTGGCCAACGGCGGCCAGAGCTGGTCGCTGCCGGTGCAGACGCTGGTGCTGTTGACCTCGCTGACCTTCCTGCCGGCCATGCTGCTGATGATGACCAGCTTCACCCGCATCATCATCGTGCTCGGCCTGCTGCGCAACGCGCTGGGCACGCCGTCGGCGCCGCCGAACCAGGTGATGCTGGGGCTGGCGCTGTTCCTGACCTTCTTCATCATGTCGCCGGTGTTCGACAAGGTTTATCAGGATGCCTATCTGCCGTTCAGCCAGGACAAAATCGGGCTGGAAGTCGCGCTGGATAAAGGCGCGCAGCCGCTGCGCGAATTCATGCTGCGGCAAACGCGCGAAACCGATCTCGCGCTGTACGCCAGGCTGGCCAATCAGCCGCCGCTGGCCGGCCCGGAAGCGGTGCCGATGCGCATCCTGCTGCCCGCCTACGTCACCAGCGAACTGAAAACCGCCTTCCAGATCGGCTTTACGGTGTTCATTCCGTTCCTGATCATCGACCTGGTGGTCGCCAGCGTGCTGATGGCGCTGGGGATGATGATGGTGCCGCCCGCCACCATCTCGCTGCCGTTCAAGCTGATGCTGTTCGTGCTGGTCGATGGCTGGCAGCTGCTGCTCGGCTCGCTGGCGCAGAGCTTCTATTCGTAACCCCTGACCGGAGAAAGCGAGATGACACCTGAATCGGTTATGGCGCTCGGCACCGAGGCGATGAAAGTCGCGCTGGCGCTGGCCGCCCCGCTGCTGCTGGCGGCGCTGATCAGCGGCCTGGTCGTCAGCCTGCTGCAGGCCGCCACCCAGATCAACGAAATGACGCTGTCGTTCATCCCTAAAATTCTGGCGGTGGTGGCCACCATCATCATCGCCGGTCCCTGGATGTTGAATCTGTTGCTGGACTACATGCGCACCCTGTTCAGCAACCTGCCTACCCTGATCGGCTGACCGTGCTCACCTTCGACAGCGCCCAGCTCACCGTCTGGCTCAGCCACTACTTTTGGCCGCTGCTGCGCATTCTGGCGCTGATAAGCACCGCGCCGATATTCAGCGAAAAGCAAATCAGCAAAAAGGTCAAAATCGGCCTTGGCGGGCTGATCGTCATCCTGATTGCGCCGACGCTGCCCGCCAGCAATATTCCCATCTTCTCCGCCGCCGGCCTGTGGCTGGCGATTCAGCAGATTCTGATCGGCGTGGCGCTGGGGTTGACCATGCAGTTCGCCTTCGCGGCGGTGCGCCTGGCGGGGGAAGTGATCGGCATGCAGATGGGACTGTCGTTCGCCACTTTCTTCGATCCCAGCGGCGGCCCGAACATGCCGGTGCTGGCGCGCCTGCTCAACCTGCTGGCGATGTTGCTGTTCCTCAGCTTTGACGGCCATCTGTGGCTGATTTCGCTGCTGGCGGACAGCTTCCATACCCTGCCGATCCAAACGCAGCCGCTGAACGGCAACGGCTTCCTGGTGTTGACTCAGGTCGGCTCGCTGATCTTCATCAACGGCATGATGCTGGCATTGCCGCTGATCTGCCTGCTGTTGACGCTCAACATGGCGCTCGGCCTACTCAACCGCATGACGCCACAGCTGTCGGTCTTCGTGATCGGTTTCCCGGTCACCATGACCTTCGGCATCATGACGCTGGGTATGATGATGCCGATGTTGGCGCCGTTCTGTGAGCACCTGTTCGGTGAAATCTTCGATCGACTGGCGGCGGTGATCGGCGGCATGACCTTCTGAGCCCCTGCGGCTCCTTCCTTTCCCCCTCTTCCGCCTGAGACAAAATGGCAATAAAAACGCTTTCTTGGGACAAAAGCCTGAGAAACGTCTTTTATCCGGATTAAGGTTCAAATGTCTCCGGCGGCTTGAATAAATAAAACCCCAACCTAAAATAGACCCGGTAGAAAAATATCGCCCGCACCCCATCAGTCACCCGCAGCGATAATATAAACTTATTGGTTAGAGAAGAATAAAATAACGCAGCCACGCAGAGTTAAATGCGCGGCAGATAACTTACACCCTGAATAAATGCGTCCGGCAGCCTGCCGGTTGCAGGGCGCAGCATCGACCTTTGCTAACTACAGGAGCGAGATCATGATTAAAGCGAAAAGCAACCGCAAAGCACGCCGATTATTCGGCATGGCCCACTGGAAAAGCAACAAATTTAAAGTTGCCATCAGCGAAACGGCCGCCGGTGAAAAATGGAAAGTGGTGAAGAAAAAGAAATAGCACCGATATTTATCGTCAGGGAAATAATATCCATCGTGATTTTTCCACCGCTGATTTCAATAATGTCATCGCGCATTAAACAGGGGTGACAATCGTATTATTTCTTCCCTGATGAAAAAAAGGCGCGTCACTCAGTCAGTAGTGGGAGAACGAGCGACGCGCCAAACGAGTGCGCCCGGTTTCAAGAAGCCTCCCTCCCCGCGGGGCGGAGAAGGCGTTTTCTAAGCGCACTAAAGGGAAACCCGTCGCGGTCAGGCAACGGGGTATTGCTCTTAACGATTCATCTGGAACAACGACATGCCCTGCATATCGCTGAAGGTTTTGTACGACGCCTGCAGCGCCGCCTGCTGCATGAAGTAGGACGAGATAGACTCGGCCAGGTCGGCATCCGTCAGCGCGCTCATCTGGATCTGATTGGTCATGTCACGCTCTTTACCGATGCTGTCCAACTGATCCATCTCCTGCAGCTGGCTGCCCAGCTCGGCGCGCACGCTCAGCACGTTGTTGTAGGAGTTGTCCAGACCGCGGTTGGCTTTCGCCAGCGCATCGTTCACCTGCTGCTTGGTGGCCTCGTCGGCGCCCTGCAGCGGGGTTTTCAGCGCGTTCAGCGCAATATCAATGCTCTCGAATACGTTGCTGACCGGCGCGCTGCCGTCCGGCTCGGGCTTCGGATTGCTGGTCAACGACATGAACACCGCGTTGCCGGTATGGCCGATGGTCATGGTGCGGTTGGCGTCCACTTTCTGCTCAACCGTCTTGTCGCCGCCCTGGTAACTGACGGTGCCGCCGTTGTCGACGAACGGCGCCTTGTCGTTCACATACCCGCCGAACATATAGCGGCCGTTGCCGTCGGTGCTGTTGGCCTGGTTCAGCAGCTGATCTTTCAACCCCTGCAGCTGGGTGGCCAGCGACTGGCGATCGTTATCGCTTTCGGTGCCGCCGGCGTTGACGATCAACGCCTTCATGTCCGCGATGGTGGAGGTCGCGCCGGCCAATACCGTTTCTTCCATCGACACGTTCTGACGGGCGAAGGTGCGCGCCAGCGTGTATTGACTGTTTTCCGCCTGCGACTGCGACAGCATCACCGCGCGCGACGCCGCCAACGGATCGTCGGACGGGTTGATCACTCGCTTGCCGGAGGAAAGCTGCTCGGCGGCCTTCATGAACAGCGACTGGTTGCCCGTGATGCCGTTCATGTTTTGTTGGTACATCATGCCGGTACTCATGCGCATGCTGTGGGTTCCTTACTCTGAGCGACCGGCGCCGTTATCGGCGCCGATTAACAATGAAATCAACGAATGTTCAGCAGCGCGTCGAACAGCGAGCTGGCGGTCTGAATCACCTGCGCGTTGGCCATGTAGTACTGCTGGAAACGCAGCAGTTCACCGTACTCTTCGTCAAGGTTGACGCCGGACATCGACTGCTGTTGCGCGCCCAGCTGGGTGACGATTTTGGCCTGCGACGTGGCGATGGCCTTGGCGGCGGCGGTCTGGTTGCCGACGCCGCTGACGATGCCGGCGTAAGCGCCGCTCAGGGTCGCTTTGCCGTCCACCAGGTTTTTGGTTTGCAGATCCAGCAGTTTCTTGGCGTTCTCGTTATCGCCGCGGCCGCTGTCGTCTTTACCGGCGGCGGCGATCTTGGACGAATCGGTGATGGCCACTTTCAGGTTGCCCGCCACGTCGCTGACCGGTTTCACGGTGAAACTGTCTTTGGCCTGCGCATTGCCGTCGATGCTCACTTCCAACCCGTCGAAGTTCAGCGTCGGTTTACCGTCGGCGCTGGTGCCCGGCGTCGCGTTGACTTTCACGTTGTCCGGCAGGCGGCTGACCTGCCAGTTGCTGCCGTCGAACTCGACGCGATAATCGTTGGCCTTCACCTTGCCGGTATCGGTGTAAGAGACCGACAGCGACGCGTCGCCGGTGTTGCGGGTGTTATCCACCACCCGGCCGCCGCTGAAGCTGAAGAAGTCGCCGCCCGCGTCACCGTTCAGATCGAAGCCGGCGCGATGCTGTTGGTTAAAGCTGTCCGCCATCGCCAGCGCCAACTGGCCCAGCTGATTGCGCACGCCGTCCAGCGTTTCGCTGCGGAATTTCAGCACGCCGCTCAGCGTGCCGCTGGTGATCTGGCCTTCCGGCACTTCGCTGGCGCCGTTGCCGCGGTTATAGCCGATGGTCAGACGGGAAGGATCGCTGCTGGAAGGCACGGCTTCCACCTGATACGTATTGCTGCCCTGCACCAGGGTCAAACCGTTGGCGAAGGAAACGGTATAGGCGTCGCCGTCCTGTTGCGTGACCTGTACGCCCACCAGCTGGTTCAATTCGGTGACCAGCTGATCGCGCTGATCCAGCAACGCATTCGGTTCGCCGCCGGCGCTGCCGCGCAAACGGGTGATCTCGTCGTTCAGCTTGGCGATCTGTTGGCCGTAGCTGTTGATCTGCTGCGCCGTATCGCTGATCTGCTGATTGACGCCGTTGTCCATGTCGCGCAGGAATTTGTCGGTGTTGTTGAACTGGTTCACCAAGCCGTTGGCCTTGCCCAGCACCGTCTGGCGCGCGGCGTCGTCACCGGCGTTGCTCACCAAGTTCTGCAGGTTGGTAAAGAAATCCTGCATGTTGGTCGACAGCGGGTTGGTCTTGCTCGCCAACAGGTTGTCGATCTGCGAAATCTTCTCATAATAGGCGTTTTGCGCCCCGAACGCGCTTTGCGCGCCGCGCAGCTGGTTGGTGATGAACTGGTTGTACTCGCGGTTAACGCTGGTGACGGTCACGCCGTTGCCGATAAAGCCGCTCATGGTGGCCATGCCGCCGTTCTGCGCCAGGATCGCGGTCTGACGGTTGTAGCCCGCCACGTTGTAGTTGGAGATGTTGTTGCTGACGGTACTGAGCGCCACCTGAGCCGCATTCAGCCCGCTCATCGCGGTATTGATTAAGCTATTGGACATCGGAATTCCTTATGCTGCGGCGCCGGTGGCCCACAGGGTTCTTAATTGAGCTGCTGAGCCTGTTCGCTCAGCCTGTTTCGGTTATCGGCAAAAATGAGAAGAACTTGAGGAAAAAAAGCGGCAATGCGGTCAGCATCCAGCGAGCCTCCATTGCCGCCTACCCCCTAAATAATTGGCGCCGCAGCGGCGTCAAGAATGACGGGGATTTAGAACAAATCTTTCAGATCGTGGGTGTAAGCTTTCACCGCCTGTTCCCCCGCGCTCTTCATCTGCTGAATCACGCTGACCAACTTGCTGGCGTACTGGGGATCGGTGGCGTACCCGGCGCGCTGCAGCGCATGCGCCGCCTGCTCCGGGCTGCGCGCGGCGGCCACGTCGGCGTAGCGCGGGTTGTTGGTCAGCAGTTTGACGTAATCGGCGATCGCTTCGACGTACGACCCGTAAACGCGGAACTTCGCCTTCACCTTCTTCGCCGCGCCCTGTTCGAACTCGGTGGTGGTGATCTCCGTCACCGGCCCGCTCCAGCTGCCGCCGGCCTTGATGCCGAACAGGTTGTAGCTCGGCGTGCCGTCTGAGGTTGGGATCTCGCGCTGCCCCCAGCCGGATTCCAGCGCCGCCTGCGCGACGATCAGCTGATGCGGAATGCCGCTCTGCTGGCTGGCGACCTTCGCCGGTATCGACAGACGAGCGACGAAGTTGCCGTTGTTGAGCGACAGCGGCGCGGCGGCCGGCGGGGCTTTCGGCATCGCCCGGCGCACCATCTGCTCCAGCGCCTGGTTCGGCAGCGTTTGCAGCACCTCGTTGTCCAGCGCCATCGGCGACATGCCCGCAGTTTCGCTCGGCACCGCGTTGGCGTTGCTCATCTGCTTGACCATCATGTCGGCCAGCCCCAGCCCTTTTTGCGACATCTGCTGGGCGATTTGCTGATCGTACATCGAGGTATAGAGCCGCGTTTGATCGCTGCTCAACACCCCGTCCTGCGGCAAGGCGGAACGCATGCTTTTCAGCATCATCTGCACGAACATGCCTTCCACCTGCTGGGCCACCTGCTTGAGGTTGCCCTGCGGGTCGGCCGCCGCGTCGCGCTTCAGGCCGTTCAGCGCCTGGGCGTCATAGGCCGCGCCCGACATCGCCATCAGATCGCCCGCCATCAGATGATTTCCAGCTTGGCGCGCAGGCAGCCGGCGCTCTGCATCGCCTGCAGGATCGACATCAGATCGATCGGCGTGGCGCCCAGCGCGTTCAGCGCGCGAATGACGTTGTTCAGGTTGGCGCTGGCATTCACCTTCTGCAGCGACCCGCCCTGCTGTTGCACCGAAATCTGGGTGTTTGGCGTCACCACCGTTTGGCCGCCGCCGAACGGCGTCGTCGGTTGGCTGACGGTGTTCTGCCGATCGACCACCACCGACAGGTTGCCCTGGGCGACGGCGCAGGAATCGAGGATCACATCGCGGTTCATCACCACCGACCCGGTGCGCGAGTTGATGATCACTTTGGCGTCCATTGCGCCGACGTTGACGGTGATGTTTTGAATCTCCGCCAGGAAGCGCACCTGAGAGCTGTTGCCCTGCGGCACCAGCACCTGAATCGTACGGGCGTCGAGCGGCGTCGCGGTGCCGCCGCCGCGTTGGCGGTTGATGGCGTCGCTGATCTGCTGCGCCAGCGTGAAGTCTTCGTCGTTCAGCTGCAGGTTGAGTACGCCGCCGCTGCCGAAGGTGGTCGGCAGTTCGCGCTCGATGGTGGCGCCGTTGCTGATGCGCCCGCCCGCCAGCTGGTTGACCTGCACGCTGCTGCCGCCGGCCGCCGCGCCCGCGCCGCCGACCAGCACGTTGCCCTGCGCCAGCGCATAGACCTGGTTATCCACGCCTTTCAGCGGCGTCATCAGCAAGGTGCCGCCACGCAGGCTCTTGGCGTTGCCCATTGATGAGACCACCACGTCGATATTCTGCCCGGCGCGCGAGAACGGCGGCAGTTTGGCGGTCACCATCACCGCCGCCACGTTTTTCAGCTGCATGTTGGTGCCCGGCGGCACGGTGATACCCAACTGCGACAGCATGTTGCTCAGGCTTTGGGTGGTGAACGGCGTCTGCATGGTCTGGTCGCCGGAGCCGTCCAGCCCCACCACCAGGCCGTAGCCGATCAGGGCGTTGTCTCGCACGCCCTGCACCGTCACCAGATCGCGGATGCGCTCCGCCGCCGCCGGCAAGCACACCAGCCCGACGCACAGCGCGATAAACCATTTTTTCAGCATCAGTCAATCCTTAGAACGGTGAAACATTTAAGAAGAAGCGCTGCAGCCAGCCCATGGTCTGCGCTTCGTTGATATAGCCATTGCCGACGTATTCGATCCGCGCGTCCGCCACCTGCGTCGAGGTGACCGAGTTGTTGCCGCTGATGGTGCGCGGGTTGACGACGCCGGAGAAACGAATGAATTCGGTGCCCTGGTTGATGGCGATCTGCTTTTCCCCCACCACGTGCAGGTTGCCGTTGGCCAGCACCTGGTTGACCGTCACCGTAATGGTGCCGTTGAAGGTGTTGTTGGCGTTGGCGCCGCCCTTGCCGCCGAAGGTGCTGTCGCCGGAAATGTCCATATCGGCGCGCGCATTGCCCAACAGGCCGTCAAGGTAACGCGGCGAGGTGGCGACGCCGAACTTGCTGGCGCCGTTGCGGCTGGCATTGGCGGAGGAGCTCTTGCTGGCGCTGACGTTTTCCTGCAGCACGATGGTCAGGGTGTCGCCGACGTTGCGCGGACGGCGGTCTTCGAACAGCGGCTGATAGCCGTAGTTCATCGGCTGCACCGTCTGGAAGATCGAGCCGTTCGGCATCGGCGCGCTGGCCGGCGCGGGCTGCGCCGTGGTCGCACCGTCCACCAGCGGTTTATGCGGAATATAAGCGCAGCCGCTCAGCGTCAGCATCACCATTCCCGCCAGCCAGCGTTGTCCCTGCCGCGGCAGGATTGCCATCGAATATGTGGTTACCACGGGTATCGCCTTTGTTTCACGAAAGAGAATGACGGGCGCGGCAAGCCGGGCCCGTCAATGACAGATTACAGTTGCGTCAGCTTTTGCAGCATCTGATCGGAAGTCGATACCGCTTTGCTGTTGATCTCGTAAGCGCGCTGAGTCTGGATCATGTTGACCAGCTCTTCCGCCACGTTAACGTTGGAGGTCTCCACGTAGCCCTGATACAGCAGACCGGCGCCGTTGAGCCCCGGCGTGCTCTCGTTCGGCGCGCCCGAGCTTTCGGTTTCCTGATACAGGTTCTCGCCCACGCTCTCCAGACCGCTGTCGTTGACAAAGGTCGTCAGCGTCAATTGGCCCACCTGCTGGGCGGCGGTTTGCCCCTGCTGGGTGACGCTGACGATGCCATCGCGGCCGACGGTGATGGACAGCGCGTTCGCCGGAATGGTGATCGCCGGCTGCACCTGGAAACCGCTGGAAGTGACCAACTGGCCGTTCTGATCGATCTGGAACGAGCCGTCGCGCGTGTAGGCCTGGGTGCCGTCCGGCAACATCACCTGGAAGAACCCCTGCCCCTTGATGGCGACGTCTTTGCTGTTGTTGGTCTGCGACAGGTTGCCCTGGCTGTGCAGCCGCTCGGTCGCCACCGGACGCACGCCGGTGCCGATCTGCAGACCGGAAGGCAGCGTGGTCTGCTCGGAGGACTGCGCCCCCGGCTGACGCATGGTCTGGTACAGCAGATCTTCAAATACCGCACGCTGGCGTTTGAAGCCGTTGGTGCTGACGTTCGCCAGGTTGTTGGCGATCACGTCCATGTTGGTCTGCTGCGCGTCCAGACCGGTTTTGGCAATCCATAAGGATGGAATCATCGGTTATTTCCTTGCTGCTTAGCTCACTGAGAGCAGTGAGTTGGCACGCTGTTCGTTTTCATCCACGCTGTGGATGACCTTCATTTGCATTTCAAAACGGCGGGCGTTGGCGATCATGTCGACCATGGTCTCCATCGGCTTGACGTTGCTGCCTTCCAGCACCCCGGGCATCACCCGCACCTGCGGATCGTTTTGCAACTGATTGCCGCGCATCTGTTGGGTTTCCGGCGTCAGGCGGAACAGCCCGTCGTCACCGCGCATCACTTCGCGCGCGTCGGCTTTCACCAGCTTCAGGCGGCCGATCTGCGCGATGGTGTTCGGCGGATCGCCGGCGTTCAGCGCCGAAATGGTGCCGTCGGCGGCGATGGTGATCTCCGCCGACGGCGGCACCTCGATCGGCCCCCCGTCGCCCATCACCGGCAGCCCCTGCACCGTCAACTGCCCGGTGGAGGAGATCTGGATGTTGCCGTTGCGGGTATAGGCTTCACCGCCGCCCGGCAGGCTCACCGCCAGGAAACCGTCCTGCTGCAGCGCCACATCCAGCGGGCGCGCCGTATAGTTCAGCGCCCCCTGGCTCATGTCGGCGCCCGGCGTCGACGCGGCCACCAATGTGCGCGTCGCCAGGCTCGGCCCGTCAACCGGCACCGCGCGCAGCGCGGCGAGCTGAGCGCGAAAGCCCGGCGTCGACGCGTTGGCCAGGTTGTTGGCGGTAATGGACTGCTGCTCCAGCGTTTGGCGAGCCGCGCCCATCGCGGTATAAATCGCGTGATCCATAACTCGACCCTATTAGCGCAGGCTAACCAACGTCTGCAGAATGGAGTCCTGCGTCTTGATGGTCTGGGCGTTGGACTGATAGTTACGCTGTGCGACGATCATGTTCACCAGCTCCTGGCTCAGATCGACGTTGGAAGACTCCAGCGCGCCGCTGGTCAGCTTGCCTAAGCCGCCGCCGCCCGCAAGACCGACGCGCGGCTGGCCGGACGCGCCGGTTTCCTGCCAAACGTTATCGCCCTGCGACGCCAGCCCTTCCGGGTTGGAGAAGTTAGCCATGACGATCTGGCCCAACAGCTGGGTTTGCTGGTTGGAGTAGACGCCCACGATGGTGCCGTCGTTGTTGATCTGATAGCCCGTGTATTCACCGGCGGCATAACCGTCCTGCGATACCTTGCTCACCGAGTCGCTGCTCACGTTCTGCTGCATGCTGCCGGCGAAGCTCAGGGTGAAGTTTTGCGCCGGCGCGCCGTCTTTGGCGGTCATCGGGATCACCATGCTGAACTCGCCCGGCGCGCCGTTGGTGCTGGTGGTTTTCACCAGGGTACCGCTGGTGCTGAACTCCATGGTGCCGGCGTTCACTGGCGCTGCGCTGCCGTCCTGGGTGTAGACCTGCCATTTATTGTCTTCGGTCTTCACGAAGTAAGCGTTGATGTTGTGCGCGTTACCCAGCGAGTCGTAGGCGGTGATGGTATTGGTATAGTTGTAGCTGTCCTGTTTGGTCGGATCGAAGGTCTTGTTTTCCGGCACCTTATGGGTCGACATCAGGTTGGCGACCATCTGGCCGGAAGTGGACGCTTTCGCGTTCATCATGCCTTCAGGAATGCTCAACGGCACCGGGTTGGCGCCCTGCTGAATGGTCGGCGGGGAGCCGGCCGCCGGATAGCCGGTCAGCTGCAGACCCTGCATGTTGGTCAGATTGCGGTTCTCGTCCAGCTTGAACTGGCCGTTGCGGGTATAGAAGATGCCGCCGTCTTTATCCTGCATGCGGAAAAAGCCGTTGCCGTTGATGGCCACATCCAATGAACGGCTGGTGCCGGTGGTGGTGCCGCCCTTGAAGTTCTGGGTGATGCCGGACACTTTGACGCCCAGACCGACCTGCGAACCGGCGAACATGTCGGCAAAGGAGACGCTGCCGGATTTGAAGCCCGCCGTCGCGGAGTTGGCGATGTTGTTACCGATCACGTCCAGGTTGGTTGCTGCCGCGTTCAAGCCGCTGACTGCCTGAGAAAAGGCCATGTTATTCTCCGAATAGTGGTCAGGCTATCGTCCGATTGAGCCTGATGCTTAGGGTTATAAGATCTGTCGCACGTCTTCCAGGGTGGCGTTGCCCGCCAGACCGAGATCCAGCTTGGCGCCGTTGCCGTCGCGGATCACGCCGTTCACCAGGCCGAAGTGCAGGCTGCGCGCCACCAACTGCTCGCCGTTGCCTTTGGCGTTAATCGCCACTTTGTAGGCGCCGTCGGGCGCGGTGGAGCCGTCATCCAGCGAACCGTCCCAGGTGAAGGCATGCACGCCGGCGGTCAGACCGCCGATTTCGATGGTGCGCACCACCTGCCCGCTGGCGTTGGTGATGGTGGCGGTTACCTGATCGGCGGCGCGCTCCAGTTCCACGCCGAACGGCGTGGTGCTGACTTTGCCGTCCTTGCTGCCGACCAGAATGTTGCTGCCCGGCACCATCACGCCGTGGCCGATCAGCGCGGTGGCCTGCAGCGACTGATTGCTGTTGATCTGACCGGAGATCGACCCCAGCGTGGTGTTGAGTTTTTCGATGCCCTGAACGGTGTTGATCTGCGCCAGCTGCGAGGTCAGTTCGTTGTTCTGCATCGGATTGGTCGGGTCCTGGTTTTTCAACTGCGCCACCAGCAGCGTCAGGAAGCTGTTGTGCAGATCCTGGCTGTTGGTATTTTTGCTGTTGTTACCGATGACGGTATTGTCCAACGACTCGTTCGTGGTTGGGGCGATAGCCATGGGAACCTCCGGTTACTGACCCAGCGTCAGGGTTTTCATCATCATCGACTTGGTGGTGTTGAGCACCTCGACGTTGGCCTGATAGCTGCGGGAAGCGGAGATGGTGTTGACCATTTCCCCCACTACGTCGACGTTCGGCATGCGCACATACCCCTTGGCGTCCGCCAGCGGGTTGCCCGGCTGATACACCAGACGCTCGGGCGCCGGATCGTCCACCACCTGGGCAACGCGCACGCCGCCGGTCGGCTGTCCCGGCGCCGCTGCGACCTGGAACACCACCTGCTTGGCGCGGTAAGGTTCGCCGTCCGGGCCGGTCACGCTGTCGGCGTTGGCCATGTTGCTGGCGCTGACGTTCATGCGCTGGGATTGCGCCGATAACGCCGAGCCGGAGATATCAAAAATATTCAGTAAAGACATGCGCCTTATCCTTGTTGCAGTACGGACATCATCCCTTTGATCTGACCGTTGAGCAGCGTCAGGTCGGTCTGATATTTCAGGCTGTTATCGGCAAAGTTGGTGCGTTCGCGATCCATGTCCACCGTGTTGCCGTCCATCGACGGCTGATCCGGCACCCGGAACAGCAGATCGAGCTGCGGCGGCTGCAGGGTCTGCGCCGGGATATGGCGCGCCGCCGTCAGGTTGAGCGCCATGCCGTTGCCGCTGACGCGCCCCTGCTCCATCACTTTGTTCAATTGGCTGGCGAAATCGATATCCCGTGCCTGATAACCCGGTGTGTCTGCGTTGGCGATGTTGGCGGCCAGAATTTCCTGCCGCTGGGCGCGCAAGTTCAGCGCCTCTTGGCCAAAGCGCAGAGCCGCGTCCAGTTTGTCGAGCATGCTCCCTCCGCGAGGTTAGAATTTGGAGTCGACAGCATAAACGCCCCCCGCGCTACCCTATCGCGGGAATAAACGCAAAATGGGGCGCTATTTATCTGCTTAGCCTGCGCGCGCTGCGGGTACACTTACGCGTATCCCGATGAAGCTTGAGAAGATGACGATGAAAGGTAAAATGCTGCTGCTTATCGGCCTGCTGTGCAGTCTGAACGCGCGCGCCGACGATCTGGCGACGCAAATCGAAAGCTTCATCCAAGGCAAGTTCAGCGGCGAACCGGTACAGGTAAAAGTGCGGGTGCGCACGCCGCCGAACCAATGGCCCGCTTGCGAACTGCCGCAGCTGTCGCTGCCGCCCAACGCGCGGATCGGCGGCAACGTCAGCATTTCGGCGCGCTGTGGCCAGGAGCGGCGTTTTATCCAGACGCAGGTGCAGGTGTTCGGCCGCTATCTCGTTTCGGCGCGCGGCATCACCGCCGGCAGCCGGTTGACGGCGGCGGACCTGACGTTGAAAGAAGGTCGGCTCGATACCCTGCCGCCGCGCGCGCTGACCGAAGCGGGCAAAGCGTTAGGCGCCGTCAGCCTGCGCAACATCAGCCCCGGCCAGCCGCTGACCCTCGCCATGCTGCGCCGGGCCTGGATTATCAAGGCCGGGCAACCGGTGCAGGTCAATGCACAGGGCGAAGGATTCAGCATTAGCGGCGCGGGCAAGGCGATGAACAACGCCGCCGCCGAAGACAGCGTGCGCGTGCGCATGGCGTCCGGGCAAATCGTCAGTGGCGTGGTCGGGGACGACGGCGCGATTCGCATTACGTTATAAAAAAGTAAAGGTTCCGCAAACCTTGCCGATAAGACAAATCAAGCAGCATTTTATTGGCCATCAGGGCCGCAACACTTTCATTGCAGCGTCGTCGCCCGAGTGCGGTCACGGCGTAAACGGAGATGGACCATGAGTATCGATCGCACCCAGCGGTTACAGCCGGTTTCCACTGTGCAACCGCGTGAAACCCCGGCCGACAACCCGCTCCAGCCGCGTAAGGCCGCCGTGGCCGAAACCGCCGTCAGCGGTACGCAGGTCAAACTGAGCGAGGCGCAGGCGCGCCTGATGCAGCCGGGCACCCAGGATATCGATATGGGCCGGGTCGAGGCCATCAAGCAGGCGATCCGCAACGGTGAACTGAAGATGGACGCCGGCAAAATCGCCGACGCACTGCTGCAAGACGCGCAGAGCGATGTTCAATGGATCGCCGGACGCGACTGACAACGCGGCGGCGGGTAGCGGTAAAGGATAAGTCATCACTATGGAAAAGCTGGCACAACTGCTGGACAAACTGTTGGAAACGCTGCAGGCGCTCAATGGCGTGCTGGAAGAAGAGCACGATCTGTTATGCTCCGGCCAGCTGCCGGGCGTGGCCTTGCAGCGCGTAACCGATGCCAAAAGCCAACTGTTGGCGACGGTCGCCTACCTCGAGCAACAGCGCCTGGGGCAGGAAAAAACCTGCGGGCAACGCGCGCCCTATGCCAGCCACGCCCCCCTGGCCGACCGTTGGCAGCGCGTTCAATTGCTGAGCCAAACGCTGCGCGAAAAGAACCAGCACAACGGCCTGCTGCTCAATCAGCAGATCGACCATAACGCTCAGGCGCTGGCCATCCTCAGCAAAAACAACAAATCGCTGTATGGCCCGGACGGCCAGTCGCACGCCGGCAGCCTGCTCGGCAGAAAAATCGGCGTCTGACCTGACTCATTTGCCCGGTGAGCCTATCACCGGGCATGCGTTAACCGGCTTCTGCGCATCCCGTCGCATTTTCTCCCTATCACTCTTTGAATTCACTTAAGACTTTGCGCCAGGCTGCGCATGGCGTGAATTTGGCTGTTTCTTTCCCTTTGGCCGCTTGTCACCCTGTGATTATTTTTAAACCACTTGAAATATACCCTTAACGGGTATAGATTCGCAGGGAGAGCGAATGGCCGACATTTATCTCACCAAAACCTTTCAGGGTTTTGCCGCACGCGAGCGCATTAGCGACGCCACGATAGTGAAAGCGGCGCGAGAGATGCAACATCAGCTGTACGACGCCAATCTTGGCGGTTGCGTATACAAAAAGCGCATCGCTCGGGCTGGTGCGGGCAAACGTGGCGGCTATCGGGTACTGATCGTTTTTCGCGATGAAGACCGCCTGTTTTTTATGCGCGGCTTTGCCAAAAGCGAGAGAGAAAACATCAGTGCGGATGAGTTACAGGGATTGAAACATCTGGCTGCGCTGTATCTGGATTATTCGCCATTCAGACTCTACCAGCTGGTCAACAACAGGGAGTTACGGAGGCTAAGCGATGAGTAAAATTCTTGCCGAGATCCACCAGGAAGTTCAGGGCCTGCACCGCGCCGGTTTCGTCGACGACGTGACCATGCGCACTTTCGACATGCTGTGCCTGCGGCCGGTAAAGCAGTTCGGGCCGGCCGAGATCCGCGCGTTGCGCGAACGGGAAAACGTCAGTCAGCCGGTGTTTGCGCTGTATCTCAACGTCAGCAAAAAGGCGGTGCAGAAATGGGAGCGCGGCGAAGCGCAGCCGAACTCCGCCGCGATGAAACTGCTGACGCTGGTGGAACGCAACGGCCTGCAAATTCTGGCCTGATCTTACTGATAATTGACGATCACCTGATTGCCAATCACCCGCAGCGGCGGATTCAGCCCGCCTTGCGACTGCACGTAATAGACAAAGCGCAATTCCGCATTGGCCGGCTCGCCCTGCAGACCGATGCTGCTGCCGCTGCCGCCGCCGAGCGGAATGCAGCGGTTTACCGTGCAAAGCTGGGCCTGCAGCCCCACGGGCTCCGGCCCCAGCAAACGGTAGCGCCAGCTGACGCTGGTGATGCGCGCATTGGCATCCGGCAGCGCGTTCGGCGGCCGCAAACCGGCGGATTCATCGCGCATCCCGCCCTGTTCCAGCGTGACCCCCGCCCCTTCAGCCACCCAGGAGCCGGACACCGCGCCGGCGGCTAGCGGCGCCAGCAAACACAACAAGGACAGACAGCGTTTCATCAGGCGGCTCCAATGGTCGAGGTCATGCGAATCTGGCGATCGTCGTTGATCTCCAGGTTGGACAGCACCACGAGCTGCGGCAGGCTGCGACGCAGGAAGCGCGCCAGTAAAGGACGCAGCGCATGGTTAACCAACAGCACCGGCGGCGCGCTGAGCATCTCTTGCCGTTGCAGCGCCTGACGCGCCTGCTCCAGCAGACGGTCAGCCAGCCCCGGCTCCAGACCGCCGCCGCCCTGCAACGCCTGCAACAACAGGCGCTCCAGCTGGGTATCCAAGCCGATAACCTGAATCTCGCCGTTGCCCGGGAACCACTGCTGCGTGATCGCCCGGCCCAGCGCCACCCGCACCACGGTGGTCAATTCGTAAGGATCGCTCTGCGCCGGGGCATGTTCCGCCAGCGTTTCGACGATGGTGCGCATATCGCGGATGGACACGCGCTCGGCGAGCAGATTTTGCAGCACCTTGTGCAGCGTCGTCAGTGACACCACGCCCGGCACGAAGTCTTCGGTCAGCTTCGGCATCTCCTGCGACACGCGATCCAACAGCTGTTGGGTCTCCTGGCGGCCGAACAGCTCGCTGGCGAACTGCCCTATCAGGTGATTGAGGTGCGTCGCCACCACGGTGCTGGCTTCCACCACGGTAAAGCCCTGGATTTGCGCCTGTTCGCGCAAGGCGCTGTCTATCCACACCGCTTCCAGCCCGAAGGCGGGATCGACGGTTTTGTCTCCCGCCAGCTCGCCCACGGCATTGCCGGGGTTGATCGCCAGCCAGCGGCCCGGCTGCGCTTCACCGCTGCCGATCTCGACGCCTTTCATCAGGATGCGATAGCTGGCTGGCGGCAGTTCCAGGTTGTCGCGAATATGCACCACCGGCGGCAGATAACCCATGTCCTGGGCGAATTTCTTGCGGATCCCGCGGATACGCCCAAGCAGCTCGCCGTTCTGTTGAAAATCGACCATCGGAATCAACCGGTAGCCCACTTCCATCCCCAGCGGATCTTCCAACTGCACGTCGGCCCAGCTGGCCTCGGCGGCCTGCGGATTCTCCGGCATCACCGGATCTTCCACCGTTTTCGGCGCCTGTTGTTCACGGCCGCGCAGCCACCAGGCGAGGCCCAGCAGAGCCGCGGTAAACAGCAGGAACACCAGGTTCGGCATGCCCGGCACCAGGCCCAGCAGGCCCAGCACCCCGGCACTCAGCAGCATCACGCGCGGATTGTTGAACAGCTGGCCCACCATCTGCTCGCCGACATCCTGATCGGTCGCGACGCGAGTGACGATGACACCGGCGGCGGTGGAGATCACCAATGCCGGGATCTGCGCCACCAGGCCGTCACCGATGGTCAGCAGCGTATAGCTTTCCGCCGCCGCCCCCAGTTCCATGCCGTGTTGCACCACGCCAACCAACAGGCCACCGACCACGTTCAGCACCATGATCATCAGGCCGGCGATGGCGTCGCCGCGCACGAATTTACTGGCGCCGTCCATCGAGCCGTAAAAATCGGCCTCCTGGGTCACTTCGGCGCGGCGTTTCTTCGCTTCGTCTTCGCCAATCAATCCGGCGTTCAGGTCGGCGTCGATCGCCATCTGTTTACCCGGCATGCCGTCCAGCACGAAGCGCGCGCCCACTTCGGCGATACGCCCTGCACCTTTGGTAATTACCATAAAGTTGATCAGCACCAGGATGATGAACACCACGATGCCGATGGCGAAGTTGCCCCCCACCAGGAAGTGGCCAAAGGCTTCCACCACGCGCCCGGCGGCGGCGGAACCAGTGTGGCCCTCCAGCAAGATGATGCGCGTCGACGCGACGTTGAGCGACAAACGCAGCAATGTGGAGAACAGCAGGATGGTCGGGAAAGCGGCGAACTCGAGCGTACGCTGGGTGAACATCGCCACCAGCAGCACCATGATCGACAGCGCGATGTTGAAGGTAAACAGCAGGTCGAGGATAAACGCCGGCAGCGGCAACACCATCATCGACAAAATCAGCAGGATCAGCACCGGGCCGGCCAGCACCTGCCACTGCGTATCTTTAAAATTGCCCGGCAAACGAAGCAGGGAGGCCAAATTAGCCATCAGAGTCACTCTCTCTCGCAAAATCCAGTGCTTCCGGCACCGGTAAACGTTCAGGTTTTTTCGGGATCAGGCCGCCCTCGCGCCGCCAGCGGCGCAGTTGGTACACCCAGGCCAGCACTTCGGCGACCGCGGCATACAGGGTGGCCGGAATGTGTTGTCCAATCTCGCTGTGCCGATACAGCGCGCGCGCCAGCGGCGGCGCCTCCAGCATCGGAATGCGGTGCTCCGCGCCGAGCTCGCGAATGCGCAAGGCGATTTCGCCGGCCCCTTTGGCCAGCACTTTCGGCGCACTCATTTTCTTGTCGTTGTACTGCAACGCGACGGCGTAGTGCGTCGGGTTGGTGACGATCACGTCCGCCTTAGGCACGTCGGCCATCATGCGGCGCCGGGCGATCGCCCGCTGCTGCTGGCGAATGCGCCCCTTAACGTGCGGGTCCCCTTCCTGATCCTTGAATTCGTCGCGAATATCCTGCTTGGTCATCTTCAGCTTTTTGAAGTGGCTCCACAGCTGATAGAACACGTCGAACGCCACCATCGGCGTCAGCCCCAGCACCACCAGAAAACCGCAGAACAGGATCATCTGCAGCGCATTGCCCAGCGCATCGAGCGGCTGCTGGGTCATCAGATGCAGCATCGCCGCCCAGTTGTGCCACAGATAAAGACCGGTGACCCAACCGACCAACGTCGCTTTCAGGATCCCTTTCAGCAGCTCGGCCAACACCTGGCTGGAAAAGATGCGTTTCAACCCGGACAGGGGGTTTAGCCGCTTCATATCGAACTTGATCGACTTGCCGCTGAACAAGATGCCCCCCAACAGCATTGGCGCGGCGAGCGCTACCAGCACCAGACCCGCCATGATCGGCAGCAGCGCCAGCACCGCCTGACGCAGCAACATGCCCAGTTGGCGAAGCATCTGCTTGTCGTTACTGACCATGCCGTGGTCAAAGTTCAGCCCTTGCGTGAGCATCGCCGCCAGCTGTTGCGCCATGTTGCTGCCGGACATCAGGATAATCGCCAGGCCCGAGAGCAGCATCAGTACCGAGGTCAGCTCGCGGGAGCGCGGGATCTGGCCGTCTTCACGCGCCTTTTCCAGCCTGTGGGGCGTGGGGGCCTCGCTTTTTTCCAGATCGCTGTCTTCAGCCACGAAACGCCGTTCCTGTGTCGGGAGGGTAAAGAATGGCGGTCAGCATGCCAAAAAATTGGCGATGTCATTGGCGGAACAACGGGGAAAAAGGCGGGTTATTTAGGGGATGAGACCAAAACTGCGTGGCTTGTTGTCGGGGCGCGCCGTCGCGCGCCCCGAAAGGCCTCAGAAACCGAGGCTGTCGAGCAGATCGTCGACCTGCGCCTGGTTGGCGATCACGCCGACGCCGTTCTGGTCGAGCTGCGGGCCGTTCAGCAGGCTGTCGTTCGGCCGTTTTTCCTTCACCGGCTGCTCCGGCATGTTTTCCATCAGCACCATCAGCAGCTGCTTTTCGATCTCCTGCACCACGTCCATCATGCGCTTGATCACCTGACCGGTCAGATCCTGGAAGTCCTGCGCCATCATGATTTCCAGCAGCTGAGCGTTGGTGAAGGCCGTATGGCCCGGCACCTGATCCAGATACTGACGCGTGTCGTTGACCAGAGAACGCGCGTCGTCCAGTTCGATGGGATTGGCGAACCACTCGTCCCAGCGCCCTTTCAACGCGTTGGCGCCGGACTCCAGCTCCGCCTGGCGCGGTTGCGCCGCCTCCACGCAGTTCAACGCCCGTTCCGCCGCCTGCGCCGTCATGGTTACGACATAGTCAAGACGGTCGCGCGCATCCGGGATCGCCTCTGCCGCCTGGGCAATCGCCTGATCGAGCCCCAGTTCGCGCATGCTGTCGCGCAGCATTCGGGTCAGTTGGCCGATGCGGGAGATGATCTCTCCCGCGGTCGCTGCATCGCTGGCAGGCATTGGAATGTCTCTCATCGCCCTCTCCTTACATGCCCAATTTTTCAAAAATCTTGTTGAGCTTTTCTTCCAGCGTCGCCGCCGTAAAAGGTTTCACTACATAACCGCTGGCGCCGGCCTGCGCCGCCGCGATGATATTTTCTTTCTTGGCTTCCGCCGTCACCATCAGCACCGGCATCGCGGCCAGCGCGCTATCGGCGCGGATGGTCTGCAACAGTTCGAGCCCGTCCATGTTCGGCATGTTCCAGTCGGACACCACGAAGTCGAAACCGCCGGCGCGCAGCTTGTTCAGCGCATCTGCGCCATCTTCAGCTTCTTCGACGTTGTTGAAGCCCAGCTCTTTCAGCAAATTTCTGACGATGCGGCGCATGGTGGAGAAGTCGTCCACAACCAGAAATCTGAGGTTCTTGTCTGCCATTGTTACTCCTGAAATAGTTAACCGTTTAATGATGCAAAACCGCAGGCCGCCGCGCGGCGACCGTAGGTCATATCGCCGCCGGGCAAACCCTGCGGACTGAAATCAAATGCGCAATGCCTGGCCGCCGGAAATCTGCGCCAGCATGCGCTGGCTCATCCTGTCCAACTCGACCACTTCGCTGACGCCGCCGCCGGCGATCGCCTCGCGTGGCATGCCGAACACCACACAGCTCGCCTCGTTCTGCGCCAGGGTATAGGCCCCGGCGCGGTGCATCTCCAGCATCCCCGCCGCCCCGTCGTTCCCCATGCCGGTGAGGATCACCCCCACCGCATTGCGGCCGGCATATTGCGCTACCGAGCGGAACAGCACGTCGACCGACGGACGATGGCGGTTGACCGCCGGGCCGTCATGCAGCTTCACCTGATAGTTGGCGCCGCTGCGCGCCAGCTCCAGGTGGCGATCCCCCGGGGCGATGTAAGCATGGCCCGGCAGTACGCGCTCGCCGTCCTCCGCTTCTTTCACCGTGATCTGGCACAGCTTGTTCAGCCGTTCGGCGAACGAACGGGTGAACCCCGGCGGCATGTGCTGGGTGATCAGCAGCGCCGGACTGGTGGCCGGCAGCGGCTGTAGCACCTGGCGGATCGCTTCGGTGCCGCCGGTGGAAGCACCGATGGCGATCAGTTTTTCACTGCTCAGCAGCGGCGCATGGCTGAGGATCGCCGGCGCCGGGCTGCTGGATCGCTGCGGCAGGCGCGCTCTGGCGGCGGTGCGGATCTTCTCGGCGATCAGTTCGCTGTAGGCCAACATGCCCTCGCGAATGCCGAGCTGCGGTTTGGTGACGAAATCCACCGCGCCCAGCTCCAGCGCTCGCAGCGTGATCTCCGAGCCTTTACCGGTCAGCGAAGAAACCATCACTACCGGCATCGGCCGCAGGCGCATCAGCTTCTCGAGGAAATCCAGCCCGTCCATGCGTGGCATCTCGACGTCCAGCGTCAGCACCTGAGGATTAAATTTTTTGATCAGATCGCGCGCCACCAGCGGATCCGGCGCGGTCGCCACCATTTCCATGTCGGGGTGGCCGTTCACGATTTCCGTCATCAGCTGACGCATCAGTGCCGAATCGTCTACGCATAACACTCTGATTTTACTCATTACCTCTCCTTGGTCAGCCCATACACGGTCTGCCCACGCAAGTAGAAATCCCGGCTGATCTGGCTGAAGTTCTCGGAGTGGCCGGCGAACATCAGCCCCCCCGGCTTAAGCAAGGGAACGAAGCGGCGCAGGATGCGCTCCTGCGTCGCCTTATCGAAATAGATCATGACGTTGCGGCAAAAAATGGCGTCAAATTGCCCCGGCAGCGCCCATTCCGGCGCCAGCAGGTTCAACGGCTGGAAGTTCACCCGCGCCGCCAGTTCCGGCCGCACGCGCACCAGCCCCTGATGCGGCCCGGTACCACGCAAAAAATAGCGCTGCATTTGGGTCGGCGTCAGGGTGCGCAGATCTTCCTGGCGGTAAACACCCGCTTCCGCTTTTTCCAACACCTGCGTGTCGATGTCGCTGGCCCAGACCTGGCAACTGCCGGCCCGCTGCCCCAGGGCATCGCTCAGCGTGATGGCGATCGAATACGGCTCTTCGCCGGTCGAGGCCGCAGTGCTCCAGACGCTGTAGCCGTTCGGCCGCGAGCGCGCATGCTCCGCCAGGATCGGGAAGTGATGCGCCTCGCGGAAAAATGCCGTCAGGTTGGTGGTCAATGCGTTGATGAACGCCTGCCACTCCGCGCTGTTCGGATCGCTTTCCAGCAGCGCCAAATAGTCGCCGAAATCGTGCAATCCCAGCAGCCGCAACCGGCGCACCAGGCGGTTGTAAACCATCTCGCGCTTATGCTCCGCCAGCACGATGCCGGCGCGTTGATAAATCAACTGGCTGATACGGCGAAAATGCACGTCCGACAGCGGCAGGCGCTGCACCATTTGCGTCAACATCGACGCAGTATCCCGGTTAGAAGTTGACGGCGCCTGTTTCATGCCGCCTCACCGGAGAAAAACGTGCTGTTTATGCGGTTTAACAATCTTGGGCTTCCTTTACCACGGGTGAAACTGCGTTGTTGCTGTTACCTGGCGCGACGACGTTATCGTCCGCCAGACGGAATACCGCGACCGCGTCGGCCAGGGTAATGGCCTGCTCTTCCAGCGCGGTGGCGGCAGAAGCGGACTCTTCCACCAGCGCAGCGTTCTGCTGGGTAACCTGGTCCATCTGGGTCACCGCCTGCGTCACCTGTTCGATGCCGCGGCTTTGTTCATCCGAAGCCGACGCGATCTCGCCCATGATGTCGGTCACGCGAGTTACCGAACGCACAATGTCCTGCATGGTGGCGCCGGAGTTTTCCACCAGCACCGAGCCGTGTTTGACGCGGCTGACCGATTCGTCGATCAGCACCTTGATCTCTTTCGCCGCCTGCGCGCTGCGGCTCGCCAGGTTGCGCACTTCACCGGCGACCACCGCGAAACCCCGCCCCTGTTCGCCGGCGCGCGCCGCTTCCACCGCCGCATTGAGCGCCAGAATGTTGGTCTGGAAGGCGATGCCGTCGATCACGCTGGTGATGGCGCCGATTTTCTGCGAACTGTTGGCGATATCGTGCATGGTGGTGACCACGTCACCGGCCAGTTCGCCGCCCTTGGCCGCGGTGGCCGAGGCGTCACGCGCCAGCTGAGACGCCTGCCGCGCATTGTCGGCGTTCTGTTTCACCGTCGCGGTCAGCTGTTCCATGCTGGCGGCGGTTTCTTCCAGCGACGCGGCCTGCTGCTCGGTGCGGGAAGAGAGATCGTTGTTGCCTTCGGCGATCTCCTGCAGGCCGATCAGAATCGACTCCGCCCCGTCGCGCACCGCGCCGACGGTGCCGATCAGCGACTGCTGCGTGCGTTGCAGGCTGGCGAACAGCATGCTGATTTCATTGCGGCCGTACACCTGAATCGGCGTCGCCAGATCGCCGGCGGCGATGCGTTCAAAGTGGCTGCGGATTTGGTTCAGCGGCTGTATCAGCATGGTGCGCAACCACCACATGGCGCTGCCGGTCACCACGATCAGCATCAATACCGCCCCCGCCAGCATCAGGCCCGCCAGCGTGAAGGAGAACTGATTAGCGTCTCTGGCCTCGCTGATGTCACCGTTCACCAACTGCAGGTACTGCACGAAGTCGGCCTCGAACAGGTCCTGGGTTTTCTGCGTCGGCTGATCCATAAACGCCTGCAGCTCGCCCTTTTCCAGGAAACCGATCAGCTCGCGCAGCGCGCCGCGCAGCCGCTCGTAGCTGGCCTTGGTGGTAGCCGTCTGCTGGTTCTGCTGTTCACTGCTGCGTTCAACCGCCATAAACTGATTGAAATAGAGATCGGCCTTCTGCAGCGAACTGCGGGCGTTGCTCATCAGCTCGTTCACCTGCTCCTGCGGCAGTTTCAGCGCCGCGCGGGTGCCGGCGCGGTTCAGCGTATTGCGCGCCTGCAACAGCGACACCCAGCTCAGGCTGAGCGAATCGCGCTGCTGGCTGCCGAGGGTGATGATGTCGAGGTTGTGGTTATCGGAGCGAAACGCGGAATACGACAGGCCGCTGCTGGCCAACTGCAGAACGCAGAAGGTCATCAACAACAGGAATAAGCTGGTAGAGATACGGATTCGGTTAAACACTTGAACCTCCTTGCAGCCGGCCGGCGACCGGCCTACGTAGGGAAAAGGGCCTCTGCGAGAGAGGCCCGATACCGGTCAGAACGTTTCCCAGTTATCCTGCAGATCGCTGGCGTTCATTTTCTTATGATTGATTACCGGTGTTACCGTCGCCTTGCTGGTGACAGGCGCTTTAAATTCTTCCTGGCCTTCCTGCCTCAGACGGAATACCGCTACCGACTGGGTCAGCATGCTGGCCTGTTCTTCCAGCGCCGCCGCCGCCGAGGCGGATTCTTCCACCAACGAGGCGTTCTGCTGGGTGACGCGGTCCATTTCCGCCACCGCCTGGCCAACCTGATCGATGCCGCGGCTCTGCTCGTCCGACGCCGAGGCGATTTCGCCCATGATGTCGGTCACGCGGGTGACGGCGTTGACGATGTCGCCCATGGTTTCCCCGGCGCTCTCGACCAGCACGGAACCCATATCGACGCGGCTGACCGAATCTTCGATCAGGCCTTTGATCTCTTTCGCCGCCTGTGCGCTGCGCTGCGCCAGGTTACGCACTTCACCGGCCACCACCGCGAAGCCACGGCCCTGTTCGCCGGCGCGCGCCGCTTCCACCGCGGCGTTCAGCGCCAGGATGTTAGTCTGGAAGGCAATGCCGTCGATCACGCCGGTGATATCGGCGATCTTCTGCGAGCTGCCGGCGATGTCATGCATGGTCTGCACCACGTTAGCCACGACCTTGCCGCCTTTCTGCGCGGTTTCAGAGGCGCTCAGCGCCAGTTGCGAAGCCTGACGCGCGTTTTCGGCGTTCTGTTTCACCGTCGCGGTCAGCTGTTCCATGCTGGCGGCGGTCTCTTCCAGCGACGCGGCCTGCTGCTCGGTGCGGGAAGAGAGATCGTTGTTGCCCGCGGCGATTTCGGACGCGCCGCTGTAGATGGCGTCTGCGCCCTGGCGCACGCCGCTGACGGTTTCAATCAGTTCGCCTTGCATGTGTTTCAGGCTGGCCGCCAGCACGCCCATTTCGTTGCGGCTGTTGACGACGATCTGCTGAGTCAGGTCGCCGGCGGCGATCTGTTTGATGTGCTCGATCATGCGGTTCAGCGGGCGTACCAGGATGTGATGGATACCAGTCCAGACCAGTACGATCACCGCCAGCACCACCACCAGGATCACGATCAGCGTCCAGATGGCCGAGTTGTATGAGCTGTTGCTGCCGTCGACCGCGATTTGGTACAGCTTGCCGTTTTGCTCCAGGTAAACGTTGTAGCTCTGCTCAAAGTTGTCCTGGTAACTCTGCGTAGGTTGATCGAAGAACGCGTTGATTTTGCCTTCGCCCAGCAGTTGGATCAGCTCGGAGAGCGCGCCGTACAGCACATCGTACTGATGCTTGAGGCGTTCCGCCGCCTGAGGATCCTGACGCGGGTCCTGAGGGATTTTCTCGTACGCGGCATAGTGTCTTTCCGCTTCGCCCAGCTCTTCCTTCGCCTTGGCCAGCAGTTCATCAATGGTGGCGCCGCTGCCGATCTTGTTGGTATCCATCATGTAGCGAATACCGGCACGGTTCAGGGAGTTGCGCGCCTGCAGCAGGTCAACGCGGCTTTCGCTCAGCTGCAGCTGCTGCTGACGAATAGTTTGCAGGACGGTAAAGTTTTCCTTATCGCTTTTCAGCGAGGAGAAAAAGAGTCCGCCCGAAATCAACTGCAAGGCGCCAAACAGCACCAACACCAGCAACAGGCTGGTGACCACCTTCATACGATTTAACATGATTTCCCTTGTTGAAGCCCGCGCAGACAGGCTCTGATGACGTTGAATGTGAGAGTTATCGGCGCAGCGCGGCAAAACTTTATGCGGGAAAGTAACTATTTTTAGTAGGGGTTCCGGGCGCGGCGGGCGGCATCGCGACAGGTCAGGGAACGTGAAGGTTGAAGGGGGCAGCGCCCTGCCCCCTTGAGTCTTGGATCAGACGCTTTTCGCCACGCTGTCGACCAGCGACATCTCTTCGCTGCTCAGCAGCTTTTCGATATCCACCAGGATCAACATGCGCTCGCCCAGCGAACCGAGGCCGGTGAGGTATTCGGTCGCCAGGGTCACCGCGAACTCCGGCGCCGGACGGATCTGCTCGGCGGTCAATGACAGCACGTCGGAGACGCCGTCAACCACGATGCCCACCACGCGCTGGCCAAAGTTCAACACGATCACCACGGTGTTCTCATCGTAGGAAACGCTCTGCTGGGAGAATTTCACCCGCAGATCGATGATGGGAACAATCACGCCGCGCAGGTTGGTGACGCCCTTGATGAACGCCGGGGTGTTGGCGATGCGGGTCACCTGATCGTAGCCGCGAATTTCCTGCACCTTGAGGATGTCGATGCCGTACTCCTCGTTGCCCAGGGTAAAAATCAGAAACTCTTGCCCTACCGTTTCGCCAGCCAATTTGCTGACGGCTGCCAATCCTGCCATATCATTCACCTTTTAAATCAATAAACTCATTATTATGCGGCGGCGTCCGTCAGACGCTTTTCACGGTTCAAGGTTTGCAACGCCGAGACATCGACGATCAAGGCCACGCTGCCGTCGCCCAAAATGGTCGCGGCGGAAATGCCCGGCACTTTGCGGTAGTTGCTTTCCAGATTCTTCACCACCACCTGATGCTGGCCAATCAGCTGATCTACCAGCAACGCATAGCGGCGGCCGGCGCTTTGCAGGATCACCACAATGCCCTGGGTGGCGTCGGTTTTGGCGCCTTCCACTTCGAATACCCGATACAGTTCCACCAGCGGCAGGTATTCGCCGCGCACCTGCAGCACGCGTTCGCCGCCGGCCAGCGGGTGCAAGTCTTCCGCCTGCGGCTGCAGCGATTCCATCACCGCGTTCAGCGGCAGAATAAAGACTTCGTCGTTCACTTTGACCGACATGCCGTCGAGGATCGCCAGCGTCAACGGCAGCAGAATGCGGATGGTGGTGCCTTTACCGGCCTGCGAACGGATCTCGACGTGGCCGCCCATCTCCTGAATATTTCTTTTCACCACGTCCATGCCGACGCCGCGGCCGGAAACGTCGGTCACCTGCTCGGCGGTGGAGAAGCCCGGCGCGAAGATCAGCATGCCGACCTCTTCGTCGCTCATGCTGTCGCTCACCGCCAGCCCTTGCGAAGCGGCCTTGGCGAGAATTTTTTCGCGGTTCAGACCGGCGCCGTCGTCGATGACCTCAATACAGATGTTGCCACCCTGGTGTTCGGCCGACAGCACCAGATTGCCCACCGCCGACTTGCCGGCGGCGATGCGGGTGGCCGGCTCTTCGATACCGTGATCGAGGCTGTTGCGCACCAGGTGCGTCAACGGGTCAATAATCCGTTCGATCAGGCTCTTATCCAGTTCGGTCGAGCTGCCCTGCAGCGTCAGCTCCACCTGTTTGTTCAGCTTGCCGGCCAGATCGCGCACCAGACGTGGGTAGCGGCTGAAGACGTATTCCATCGGCATCATGCGGATCGACATCACCGACTCCTGCAGATCGCGTGCGTTACGCTCCAGCTGGCTCATGCTGTTCAGCAGATCGCCGTGGTTCACCGGATCCAGCGTGCCGGAACGTTGCGCCAGCATCGACTGGGTGATCACCAGCTCGCCCACCAGGTTGATCAGCTGATCCACCTTTTCCACCGCTACGCGAATGCTGGTGGATTCGCTCGCCTTGGCGCGTGCTTTCGGCGCTTCGGCCGCTGCGGCCGCAGGTTTGGCGGCAGGCAGCGCAGCGCTGGCGTTCGGCGCTGGCGCCGGTTCCGGCGCAGCGACCGTCTCCGGCAAGTTCGCCTCCGCGACGGCCGGCGCGCTTTGCGTCGGCGTCGAGAAGCTGATTTGTTCCGGTTCCAGCACGAAGCACAGCACGGCGCTGATGTCGTCTTCGCTGGCGGAGGTGAGCAACGTCACGTCCAGGCTGTGTTCCGTCTGATGCGGGTCTTTAACTTCGCCGAGGTTGCCCAGCTCTTCCAACATCAAGGGGATTTCACTGGCTTTCAGCCCGTTCAGGCTGATGCGCATGCCGCCTTCGATCGCCGCCGGCGCGGCCGATGGCTGAGCGACCGGCTGCTGAACGGCGGGTTGAGCCGCAGGCGCCTCCTGCTGCTGTTGCGCTTCCAACGCCAGCTGACGCAGCGCCTGGCAAATGTATTCAAAGCTTTCAGCGTCAGGCTGTTGCGAGGTTTTATAGGCGTCCAGTTGCTCCTGCATAATGTCTTTGGTTTCCAGAAACAGGTTGATAATCTCGGTGCTCAGGCTCATTTCCTGGCGTCTTGCACCGTCCAGCAGGTTCTCCAGCAGGTGGGTGGTTTCCTGCAGCACCGAAAAACCAAAGGTCGCCGCGCCGCCCTTGATCGAATGCGCCGCGCGGAAGATGGCGTTCAACGGCTCGATATCGGGGGCCAGCGGATCCAGCTCCAGCAGGTGTTGCTCCATGTCGGCCAGCAACTCGTCCGCCTCATCAAAGAAGGTCTGATAAAAATCGCTAATGTCCATGCTCACGGGGTCACCTCTGGCTGTGAGTCGCGGTTAGTCGGTGCGGGTGCGGCCGCCGGTGGTTCCGGCGCCTGGTCGGCCGGGGCTATCGCCGGGGACGCCTGCGGGGGAGCGTTCGGCGTTGGTGCCGCGGGTTCCGGGGCTGTCGTCGAGGATTCCGGCGTTTGGCTGGCCGGCGCGGTCGCCGACGGCGCCAGCTGCTTCAGGCTGTCCGGCTGGGCAATATCCAGCGCGTTGCTTTCGGCATTTTCGTGCTCGATGCCCTCTTGCGTTTGCTTGTTCAACACCAGCACGGTGATGCGGCGGTTAATCGCATCATCGGCGCCATGCTGTTTCAGGCTCATGGTGGCCGCCATGCCTACCACCCGCAGCACTTTGCCTTCCGCCAGGCCGCCGGCGATCAGCTCGCGACGCGACGCGTTGGCGCGATCGGCCGACAGTTCCCAGTTGCTGTAGCCGCGTTCGCCGGTGGCGTAAGGGATGTCATCGGTGTGGCCGGACAGGCTGATTTTGTTCGGCAAGTCGTTAAGGATCGGCGCTATCGCGCGCAGAATATCGCGCATGTAGCTCTCGACCTGCGCGCTGCCGGTTTTGAACATCGGCCGGTTCTGGCTATCGATAATCTGGATGCGCAGCCCTTCGTCCATCATGTTGATCAACAGATGTGGACGCAGCGCCTTCAGGCGCGGATCGGACTCAATCAACTCATCCAGCTTTTCGCGCAGCTTGTTCAGGCGCAGCTCTTCGGCGCGCGAGTCCGGCGAATCGACCTGTTTTTTCACCAGGCCATGCTGTTGCGTTGGATCGTCGCCGCCGCCAGGAATGGGGCTGCTTTCGGAACTGCTCTTGTCGCCGCTGGTCAGGGCAACCTTGAGCGGCGTGCGGAAGTATTCGGCGATTTGCGTCAGCTCCTGCGGGCTGGCGATCGCCAGCAGCCACATCACCAGGAAGAACGCCATCATCGCCGTCATAAAGTCGGCATAAGCGATCTTCCAGGAGCCGCCGTGATGGGCGGCATGATGCGACTTGCGCTTTCTGACCAAAACGACCGGATGATTCTGTTTCATGCTTCTTCTTCTTCCGTCGCCTGCTGCGCCGGCGCTTTCACGCGGCGCACGTGTTCTTCCAGCTCAACGAAAGAAGGACGTTCGGTGGTATACAGCGTTTTACGGCCGAACTCGACCGCGATCTGCGGCGCGTAACCGTTCAGGCTCGACAACAGCGTGACTTTGATGCACTGCATCATCTTGACGTTTTCGGCGCTCTTCTGACGCAGCAACGTCGCCAGCGGCGAGATGAAGCCGTAGGCCAGCAAAATGCCGAGGAAAGTACCGACCATGGCGTTAGCGATCAGCGCGCCCAGTTCAGCGGCCGGACGGTCAGCCGAAGCCAGGGCGTGCACCACCCCCATCACCGCCGCGACGATGCCGAACGCCGGCAAGGAGTCGCCCACCATCGCCAGACTGCCGGCGGGCACTTCGCTTTCCTGCTCGTAGGTTTCGATCTCTTCGTCCATCAGCGCTTCGATCTCGAACGCATTCATATTGCCGCTCACCATCAGCCGTAAATAGTCGGTAATGAACTCCACCAGGGTGTTATCGGCAAGGATGCGCGGATAATTAGAGAAAATTTCACTTTCTTGCGGATTATCGATATCGAACTCGAGCGACAGCATGCCCTGCTGACGCGATTTGGCCAGCAGACGGAACAGCAACGCCATCAGATCCATATACAGATCTTTGTTGTATTTGGAACGGCGCATCAGGCGCGGCAGGGCGCGCAGCGTCGCTTTGATCGCCTTGCCGTTGTTGCCGACGATGAAAGCGCCGACCCCCGCCCCGCCGATAATCAGAAACTCCGCCGGCTGATATAACGCACCGAGATGACCGCCCACGATCAGGTAGCCGCCAAACACCGCACCCAATACCACGAGATAACCCAAAATAACTAGCACACGCATTCCTTAAATTAACAATGTGGATGGAAGGTGGGGCAAACGCGCCCTGGCGCGACAGACCAGGCTGCATGTCTGGGGGCGGCATGCCGCCCCTGCGTATCACACGTCGGTATTCATTGCCGAGAGCCGGCAACGTGGCGGCTCAAATGGCGCGTTTGACCTGCTCGTCCAGCAGTTGAGGAATAATATCGGCCAGTTGCGGCGAAAGTTTACGTCTTTTTACGGCGCGGGATGGGGGTTGGCATAAACTGCAGATGAAACCGTTCAGCGGCTGGTGCGCGTGGGTGATAAATGCGCCGCCGCAGCAGCTGCAAGCGGAGAGCTGCAACATGCCGCTGTCGACGAAGCGCACCAGCGTCCAGGCGCGGGTCAACGCCAGCAACGGCGCCTCGCCGGCCTGCTGCGGGCACTGCTCCAGGTAGAGGCGATAGGCTTTGATCACCGCTTCCACCCCGCTGCACTGTCCGCTTTTCATCAGAAACAGGTAGGCGTTATAAAACATCGAGGAATGAATATTCTGTTCCCAAGTCATAAACCAGTCGGTTGAGAACGGCAACATTCCTTTTGGCGGCGGGCTGCCGCGCAACTCCTTGTAAAGTTTAATCAAGCGCCCGCGGCTGAGCTGGGTTTCACTCTCCAGCATCTGCAAACGGGCCCCCAGCGAAATCAGCTCCATGGCGAGCTGAATGTCCTTGGCTTCTTGAACAATGCTTTTCTCAACCATCATCAGGCTCTTTTCTTCGTCGGGCTAGCGTCTTTACTCGATAGCTCTTGCAGTAAATGGCTTGATAGCAAAATGCCGGTATGGATTTGTTGCAGATCGTCGACGCGCGACTCTTTGGTCAGGCGTTCGATGGTCTGGTGATCGTTAAAGCGGAAGTGGCAAACCAGCTGGTTGGTCTCGGCCAGTTTGACCATTTGCGGCAAAGTCAGCTGCGCCAACGCATCGGCCATGGTCTCATCAATACCAAGGCGGAACATCGCGGACGCTTTTTCATCGTTGATCAAACGCTGTGCTAAAAGTAAATATGACAAATTGATGTCATAAATATGCTTAAGTAATTCAGACGTACCCATATTCCCCATCCCGACAGACTATGTTTAAAAACATACGCTGGGTGATAAATTTTATCGCCCGTGACCTGGGTTGTTTCCCAAAGTTGGCAAATTAATCTCTCAAAAACGACTGCTATAATTTTCGCCAATCGCTAAATTCGACCACTGTTCAGTATTTGCTACGAGCGTAAACCAACGTGTATGGATGTACAGCATTCTGCTTCGATAGTGTTTAGTCACCATGAAACTATTTTTACAAATTTAATAAGATTATTCCTAAAGCAGCGCAACTCTACCCCCGAACCATTAGCACACACAATGTAAGTGAGAGGCAATTTTAAATACAATGTGACATAGATCACAAAAATAAAAAATAATTAAGCCAAATACCCCTAAATTCGCACATTTTATGACCCGCATTTTGCTCATAAAATCGCCTTAGGTAAAAAAACGTCTTAAAAACAATGTTTATCAGCCAAAAAATTATCTTTTTTAGATCAATTCGAACAAAACCATCACCAAACCAAAATAACAGAACAAAAATCTGCATATAGGCAACAATCTTAGTATAAATAACCATTTTAGCCGCTAAAAAATATCCCAGGTGAAAAATAACCAATGTAAACTATAAGGTTATTAGCTATCGGATTTGACTTAAACCCTCCGCAGAGGGTTGTTCTAATTTTCAACATCAGGTGATTATGGCTTATCAATGATTCGCTGGCGTAGTGAACAAGCCAATAGACGTAACGATATGTTTCCGTATTAGCGCGGCGCAAGAATGTTTTTTTAACGTTAAATTGCCCCAAAACGACATATCGGCAGCACATCCTAAAGCTTTAGCGTTTTTTTATTTCTTTTTTGCCGGCGCATTAATTACCACGCCGTTCCAGACGTTATTAAAATTCCCGCGCCCCATCGTTTCATTGCAATAAAATAAAACGCAGTTTTGTTTTACTTGCCATAATCGCGCAGGCCAAACAGGCGTAGTTTCAATGCCGACAGCGGCAACATACATCGCCTCGTGCTGCGAGCGCCCTGCGGACAGGTGAAAAAAACGCCGCCAAAGGAGAGCGAGCGCGGCTTCGCGCGCTTGCATGCAGCGAAACGTCGACGCTTAAGCTTCTCGTTCGTGACGCATCGCCCTGAGACTTTCCCTATTTCTTCATTTATCAGCAGGATGAGATTGCTGATGGCGCACTTGCATATTATGATTTATCCCAGCGCCGCCACGGGCGGCGTCACATTATTACCCAGTGCAATTTATTCACTTGAAATGATTTTTGTCAGGTCGTACATCGCTGCCTCGACGGCGTCGCCGTGAGCCGCTATGTGTTATTCACCCGGCTTTAACTATTAACAGGCTATATTTTAATCATGACCGATACGCTCGAATATCTGCTGACATTCCGTAAATGCTCCTCTTTGGACAGCCTGGAGAAGGTGTACGACAAACTGAACTATTCCATTGAAAACGATACAGAAATGAGCAATATGTACCGTGCTGCCGACCACCGTCGCGCCGAGCTGGTTGCCGGTAAATTGTTCGATCTGGGCAAGGTGCCGAAAACGCTGTGGGCGCAGGTGCTTTAATTCAGTGAAATTACGTGCGGCAACGGTTTTATCTTTTATTGCTATATAACCGGAGCAAACTCAGCTTTTATTGCCGCGCGTGATGCGAAACACATTTATTCCCCCCGCCAGGTTCTACCCTTTATCCGAGCGCAGCATTTCATCCAAGGCCCCGACGCGGCAGCCTGAAACACGACGGATGCAACAAGGAGTGGAATATGGGGTATCAAAACGTTCTGGTTACCGTCGCCGTCGCGCCTGACAGCCATCGCCTGGTGGAAAAGGCCGTCTCTATCGTCCGCCCCTACGGCGGCAACATCACCCTGTTAAGCACCCTCGCCAATCCGGAAATGTACAATAATTTCGCCGGGCCGATGCTGGCCGATTTGCGCACGCTGATGGAAGAGGAAACCCGGCTGTTTATGGAGGAACTGCGCCAACGCGCCGGCTACCCGATCGCCGATACCCTTATCGTGCATGGCGAGCTTGGCGACAGCCTGGAATTCGCCAGCCGCCGTCAGCCGTTCGACCTGCTGCTCTGCGGCAATCACCGCGACAGCATGATGAACAAAGTCTCCTGTTCCGCCGCCCGCTTCATCAACATCAGCCATATCGACGTGCTGATCGTTCCGCTCTGAGGCTAAGCACATTCGGTAACGTTGCCTTGGTGCCCCTGGACTAGGCTTAACGAACCTTGTTTGTCGCAACACAAAGGAGCTTTCGATGTCCCCTTCTCAACAGAACCGCCGCTTTCTGCTGGCCTCGCGTCCGCACGGCGAACCGACGGCGGCGAATTTCCGCCTCGACACGGTCGCCGTGCCACAACCCGAGGCCGGCCAGCTGCTGCTGCGCACCGTATATCTGTCGTTGGATCCTTATATGCGCGGACGCATGAGCGATGCACCCTCCTACGCGCCGCCGGTGGAAATCGGTCAGGTCATGGTGGGCGGAACGGTATCTCGCGTGGCGGCCTCACAGCATCCCGATTTCAACGTCGGCGATTGGGTATTGGGCTATGACGGTTGGCAGGATTACGCGCTGTCCGACGGCAGCGGCCTGCGCAATCTCGGCCCACACTTGCCGCACCCTTCCCGCCTGCTCGGCGTGCTGGGCATGCCCGGTTTTACCGCTTACATGGGGCTGCTCGATATCGGCCAACCGCAGGCGGGTGAAACGCTGGTGGTCGCCGCCGCCAGCGGCGCGGTCGGTTCAGTGGTCGGCCAAATCGGCAAACTGAAAGGCTGCCGCGTCGTCGGCGTTGCCGGCGGTGCGGACAAATGCCGCTATGTGGTGGAAGAGTTGGGTTTCGACGCCTGTATCGATCACCGTGCCCCCGACTTTGCCGAACAGCTGGCCGCCGCCTGTCCGCAGGGCATCGACATCTATTATGAGAACGTCGGCGGCGCCGTATTCGACGCCGTGTTGCCGCTGTTGAACGCCAAAGCGCGCATTCCGGTCTGCGGCATCATCGCCCATTACAATGCCACCGGGTTACCCGCCGGGCCGGACCGCTTACCGTTGCTGGAAGGGCTGATCTTACGTAAACGTATCCGCATGCAGGGCTTTATCATCTTCGACGATTACGGTTCACGCTTTGATGAATTCCTGCAACAGATGAGCAGTTGGGTCGAGCAAGGAAAGATCAAGTTCCGCGAGGACATCGTCGATGGACTGGAGCAGGCGCCGCAGGCCTTTATCGGCCTGCTGCAGGGCAAAAACTTCGGCAAATTGGTGATCCGCGTCGCTGACGAATAACGCGCATCAGGGCGTGGCGCGCCACGCCCTGCTTGTCAATGCACGGCACCGTCGCCGAATTGCACATCCTCCTCTACCGTGAGCGTCACCTGCACGAGAGTGCGCACCGCTTCCACCATCGTCGCCAGCGCCATACTCGGCTTGCCCGGATGCGCCGCCGCCAGTTCATGGCTGTACGGAATGTGCACGAATCCGCCCCTGGCCCGCGAATGCCGCGTCTCCAGATAGTGACGCAGACCATAAAAAATATGGTTGCAGTTATAGGTGCCCGCCGTGTAAGAAACGCCCGCCGGGATCCCCTGCCGGCGCAGTTGCTGCACCGCGGCCTTGACGGGCAGCGTACTGAAATAGCCCACCGGCCCGCCGGCAACCACCGGCACGTCAATCGGCTGTTTACCGGCATTGTCGGGAATGCGGGCATCGATCAAATTGATGGCTACCCGTTCCAGGGATATTTCGGCTCGGCCGCCGGCCAGCCCCAGACAGATCACCGCCAGCGGCTGCAATGCCTCAATCGCCGCGATCAGCTGCTGGTTGGCCACGCCCAATACGCACGGCAACTCGAGCACCGCGATCTCCGCGCCGGCGATACGCTCTCCGGCCAATGCCTGCGCGACCTGCCAGGAAGGGTTCACCGCGTCACCCTCGAACGGCTCAATGCCGGTGATTAACACTTTGTTCATCATTTCCCCTGATTGAAGGCTAAATTCGTGTGCTACCAGCCTAGGGAACGCTGTAAGATTCTGGAAATGGATTATCTGTATATAGAGTATTCATAAAATGAATTTAGCCAACGTCGATCTCAATTTACTGGTGGTGTTTGAAGCGCTGTATCAGACTCGTAACGTCACCGCCGCGGGCCGGCGTCTTAACCGCGCGCAACCTTCCGTCAGCAATGCATTGGCGCGACTGCGCATTCTGCTCAACGATCCGCTGTTTGTCCGCAGCGGCGGCGGCATGGCGCCCACGCCGCGCGCCCACCAGCTTATGCCGCAGATACAGCGGGTGCTTGAGCAAATCCATCTGGCGTTGGCGCCCCCTGCCCGTTTCGATCCGGCCACCGCCGGGCAGCGGCGTTTTACGCTGGCCGCCGGCGACTATGCGGATATCTTGCTGCTGCCCGCCATCATCAGCCGTTTGCGTCAGGCGGCACCCGGCATCGATATTCGCGTTTCGCGTCTGGATCGCCGCAATATTTACCGTCAATTGGATAGCGGGGAGGTGGATGTCGCGCTGGGAGGGCATCTTTCCGGGGCGGAAAGTCACTATGTGCGCACGTTGTTTGAAGAGCATCTGGTCTGTATCGCCAGCCGTTCACACCCGCAATTGGCGGATGGCCGCTGGGATCTGGCCCGCTACCTCAGCCTGCCGCACGGGCTGTACGCGCCGGCTGACGACGGCTCCGCCAGAGGCTTGGTCGACCGCCGCCTGGCGGAAATCGGCGGCCAGCGGCGCGTCGCCGTGACCTTTTCACACATTGTCGCCCTGCCGGCGGTGGTCGCCGACAGCGATCTGATCGCCACCCTGGCCGCCAGCGTGGCCCGGCGTTTTTCCGATCCGCAACGCGTACGCATTCTCCCGCTGCCTGAGGAGTTGGCCATCGCGCCTTTCCCCATTGAGCTGATCGCCGGCCGACAGGCGCAACGCGACCCGGCCTTAATCTGGCTCTGTGACCTGATAAGCCGACTTTCCCTCGATCCCCTTCCGCGCTAACCGCATCAATTGCTGCTTTATCAACCATTCAGACTCACCGTCGGAGGCCCGCACCGCGGGCTTTTCACGCAGGCCAAATAGGAATCATCCGAATTAACATTCGGTAAATTTATATATTTGATCATCTTTAACTAACGAATGGTAAGGATAAAAAATACTCAGTGACTTTTTTCACGGAAAAAAAGAGTTGTTTTATAAACACGTTGACTTAAGTGTTACAGATTTATTATTTGGTATTACCATTTTCCCAATAATTTTGGATAAAAAAAGATCTGCTCGTATCCATATGTTTTAGATAATAAAAAACCAGATCGTGAGCGAGTTAACGAATTGAGCATTGATCCACAAGGCTATTTTGCAAATGCAGAGCTCTATTGTAGACTGCACAAATCGTGCCTTTGTGTAAACTTTGTTAAATCTTTCGTCAGCCCCTGTCTCAATTCGTGACAGATACGCCATCGGGATCGCGCGTCAAATCTCGTGCGGTAGCTATGCCTAAACCGGGGATATAGTATGGATCGCCTTATCATTGCGCACACACCTTTGCCCGCCTATCAGCTGTTGTTCAGAAGCCTTTCCGGTGAGGAAAGACTGGCCGGGCTGTTCGAGTTCGACGTCGAGCTGCTCAGCCCTGACAATCGCCTCGATCTGAAATCGCTGCTGGGACAAAAAATCACGCTGGAGCTGCGGGGCAACCCGATGGCCCCGCGTTATCTCAACGGCAATATCACGCGTATGACCCTCTCCGGACGAGAAGCCGGCGGCAACCGCTACTATATCTACCGCGCCGTGCTGCGCCCCACGCTGTGGTACCTGACGCAAAACCGCGATTTTCGCATCTATCAGGAAAAGACCGTTCCCGACATCCTGACCCAGGTGCTGGGGCAGTATCAGGTGAAGATCGATAACCGTCTGAGTTACGACTACCGCATCTGGGGGTACTGCGTGCAGTATCAGGAGAGCGATTTCGATTTCATCAGTCGTCTGATGGAACATGAAGGCATCTATTACTATTTCACGCACCAGCAGGACGGCCATACGCTGGTGCTGGCCGACGCGCCGGCGGCGCATCAGGAACTCGCCGGCTATGCCAGCATCCCCTATCAGCTCGCGGAAGGCGGTCTGGTGGAAAACAAGGACAGCATCAACAGCTGGAGCGTCTCGGACGCCATCACGCCCAGCCTGTATAGCCTGGATGACTACGATTTTCGCAAACCGCGCGCGCGGTTGCTCGAGGCCCGGCAGAATCCCGCCTCGTTCGCACAGGATAAAGCCGAGGTGTTCGACTGGCCCGGGCGTTATACCGATCACGCCCACGGCCAGTTTTACGTCAAGGTGCGCCAACAGGAGTTCGAAGCGCAGCATGAGCAGATGAGCGGCGAAGGCAGTTCGCAGGGCATTGCGCCCGGCTACCGTTTTCAGCTGATCCAGGCGCCGCGCATGGAAGACAACCGCGCCTATCTGGTGGTCAGCGCGCGTTACTTCATGCAGGAAAACAGCTACGCCAGCAACGATAACGACGTTGGCGAACAACATACCGAATTTCAGGTGGTGCCGGCGGACATCAACTGGCGCCCGGCGCGCACCACACCCTGGCCGAAAACCCATGGCCCGCAGACCGCCGAAGTGGTTGGCCCGGAAGGCGAAAGCATCTGGACCGATAAATATGGCCGGGTGAAACTCAAGTTCCGTTGGGATCGCCACGGCAGCGGCAATGAAACCAGCTCCTGCTGGGTGCGCGTCTCCAGCGCCTGGGCCGGCTGGAAATACGGCGGGATCCAAATCCCGCGCGTGGGTGAGGAAGTGGTGGTCGACTTTATCAACGGCG
Organism: Serratia ureilytica; assembly: GCF_017309605.1. Classification (NCBI taxonomy): domain Bacteria; kingdom Pseudomonadati; phylum Pseudomonadota; class Gammaproteobacteria; order Enterobacterales; family Yersiniaceae; genus Serratia; species Serratia ureilytica. Next base: position 1,949,038 of record NZ_CP071320.1, on the reverse strand, counting down.
ATCCGGATCGCCCCATCATCACCGGCCGCGTTTACAACGAAGACAGCATGCCGCCTTGGGATCTGCCCGGCGACGCCACCAAAATGGGCTTTATGAGCCGCAGCAAAGGCGGCGGCGTCGACAATGCCAGCTTCCTGTTCCTGGAAGACTCGCCCGGCAACGAATCTTTCGACATGCACGCCGAACGCAACATGAACATGACGGTGGAAAACGACAAGAACGTCAATATTGACGGCAGTCGCACCACCACCATCGGTCGCCAGCAGAACGATACCGTCACCGGCGACGCCACGTTCCTGTACAAAGCGAAACGCACCACCACCGTCGATGGGCTGGAAACCGCCAACCTGAACGCTCACCAGACGGTGAACATCAAAGGCGGCCGCGCCCTGACGATTATCGACGGCGGCGATAAGATCGACATCACCGGCAATCAGTCCTTCAAGCTTGACGGCGCGCAGACGCAAAACATTACGCAAACCCAGCATGTCACGGTGAAGGGCGACCAGACCCTCGACATTACCGAGGGGCAACAGACCAACACCATCAACAAGGGGCAGACGGTCAACATCACCTCCGGCGGGCAGCACACCACCATCACCGCCGGCGGGCAAACCACTACCGTCACCGCAGGCGGTCAGACGCTGACGGTGGAGGCCGGCGGCCAGACCACCGACATCACGGGGAATGTCAAAGAAACCTACAAAAACGATCAGCAAACGACCATTAGCGGTTCGCTGACCATCACGGCAAAAACCATCAGCATTACCAGTGAGGACGGCGTGTCTATTTCGGCGCCCACCTGGAAAGATAACTGCCACGGCTATAAGTGGACCGCGATAGGCGCCAACCTTGCCTTAACGGGGCTGAGCGTCAAGCACACGATGTTCGATGTTTCCCATAACCCGCTTTCGATCAGCAAAACCAATTTCAAGCTAAGCAACGATCCCATGACGTTCACGCAGCTTGGGGCCTTAATAACCAACGGTTCTTTGCGATTGAGCAGCAAGGCGCTGGCGATCTTTTTATAAGTAGGGATGCCCATGTCCAAAGCCAAAAATATCTTCACCGTAATCGGTTTGATTTTATTGGCCCCTATTCTCAGCCTGGTGGGTTTTTTCAAATTCATCACGGTCGATATCTGGGGCTATTTCAAACACATCGGTTCCTCTCTCAGCGTGATGGAGAACGGAGTTTCCGCCTCCGGGCAAATCGTCAGCATCCGCCAGACCAACCTGTGGGACGGGAATCGGCCGGTCTGCGAAGTGGAAGTCAAATACATCGCCCAAGACGGAAAAAACCATACGGCCGTCGCGAAAGGCCCGATCAGCGTCGTTGATCTGCCGCGTTATCAGCCGGGTCATTTCACCGCGATAAAGTACGATCCCAAGAACCCCAAAAAAGCGGTGATCGAAGAGTTATCCCGACTTTGAGCGAAAAGAACCTTTTCAATCAACGCGATCCGATTTCAACGTTGTGAAAACGACTTGTCGTCCATCAGCTCGCTAAATTACCTTGCATAAGGAAGTGTCACGATGGGCGCGTTTATTGCCTTTTCGACTCAGGACAGCCTCTGGGGACAAATCCTGTTTACCTTCTTAGGCATCCTGGTTGGCGGCGTATTGATCGCCGCCATTTGCAAGACCGTCTTACCCGCGGGCAGAACGGCGGCATTGTCCGTCCGGTTGCTGATCTTTGTCGCACTGATGCTGGCGATCCTGAAGTACAACCAGCAGGTGATGTCTGCGGTGAACGCGCCCGCGGAGCTGATCGGGTTCCTGATTTTGCCCGGTTTTTTGATGGGTTACCTGGGTGCGGCGGCCCCCGGCAGACTGGCGCTGGCGATAGAACTGTGCTGTTTTGCCCCGCTCGCCGCGCTGCTGATTCTGGGCACCGCCGGCGTCGGCTTTTTTGCCCCCTATCATCTGGAGAGCACAGGCCAATTTACCGCCAAGGCGATCGCCGCGGCATTGTCCGTCGCCGTCGTACTGCTGGCTCGTAAAATAAGCGGGAAGGACAACGCACTGTCCTCTTGATAATCCCTTTGACGCGAGGAAATGCTCCCCGCATTCGCGATCGGCTCTGGACGCCGCATCGTTTTCTTCATCTGTTGTGACATAGCCTGATATCTATTAAACCGAAAAACGGATTGTTTTTGAGCAAGCAGCCTGGCTGCCGGCTGATATCCACAGGAAGCTTTACACACACAATGAAAGTCGTAAAACCTCTGCGCCTCAGCGCGCTTCATCGCCCCTTCTCTTGGCAAGGGCAAAATCATCTGGGCGTTTCCATTTTGGCCTTGGCCGACATGGGGGCTTCCCCGCGCCTGCGCCCCGAACCGGAGCTGTGGCAGTTGGCCGCCGACGAACTTACGCTGAGCGGCGGCGTGCTCGATTTGGCTATTCCGAAAGCCTGTGCGGAGTTTCTCGCCACCGGCAACGCTTACACCCACCATCAACAAGACAAAACCGCCTGCGCCGTGAAGATCCAGCTTGATTCGCTGGAGAAAACGCTGGTGGTTTTCGGCGATCGTCATTGGATCAACGATCGCCCCTCCTCTCCTCTCCCTTTTGCAGAAATGCGTCTGGACTGGCGCCGGGCTTACGGCGGGGCTCAGTTCGCCGATAATCCGCACGGCATCGGCGCCACTCCAGAAACATTTCCGCAGGGCCGCATTCATCGCCTACCCAATGTTGAACCGCTGCAGGAGCGCCTCGCGTCTCCTCGGCAAAGCGCGCAGCCGGCAAGCTTTGACGCGTTGGAGATCACCTGGCCGCGCCGCTTCTCACGCATCGGTAAAAACTACGACGCCGACTGGTTGAAACACGGTTTTCCCGGCTTCGCCAACGATATCGACTGGCGCCTGTTCAACATGGCAGAAAGCGATCAGCAGTTTCCCCAACGCGACAGCTTGCCGCTTCAGGCTGCCTACCGGATATGGAACATGCACCCTTCAGAGCCGGTTCAGCAAGGCCGTTTGCCGCCGTGGCGCGCACGCTGCTTCATTAACCGGCTGCGCGGCGGCGAAGCGCATTTCGGGGAAGTCGCGATGCGCCACACCACCGTGTGGTTCTTTCCCCATCGCGAACAAATGCTGTTGATCTACCAGGGCAGCCTTCACATCAATGAAGACGATGCCGCAGACGTCATGCAGCTCATGCCGGCGCTGGAAATTGAGGGTAAAAGCCGCACCGTCGCGCATTATCGGCAGGTGCTCGATCGGCGGCTTGATAAAGAGCATGGCGCTCTGCACGCTTTTCGTGAAAAAGATTTGCTGCCGGAGTGCTGTATTGGCCCCTGGCTCGATACGGAAACGCCGACGCAGCAAAGCCCGATGGTGGAAAACATCGCCGCCTACGAGCATCACCAACGCGAACAACACCGCCAACGTCTGCAGCGCGAAGGCCGAGACATCGACGACATGTTTGCCGCGCCGCCAGCTGAACCTATGCCCGCTTTGGATCAGCTGGCCGAGTTTGTCGAGGGCATGGAACAGCGCGCTGAAGCGCATTACCGTGAAATCCGCGATAACGCGCAGGCAAACGGCATTGATATTGGCGGCCCTGGCCCCGCCGACCTTTCCGGCGCGGAAAGCTACCAACAGCAGCGCGACCAGCTGTTTCAACAGGCGCGTCAACGCCCCGACGCGTTTAGCGACAAGCAGTTGGGGGAAAGCGAGCGCGCGCTGCACCAAATGTATTTAATGTCGGCACAGGCGCAAAGCCCGGCGCTGCGTTTAAGCGGCGATCTGGCACAGATCATTCGCCAACGCGTCACCGCGGCCATGCAGCGCGATAAAGATCTCAGCGGCCTGGACCTCACCGGCGCCGATCTGTCCGGCATGGACCTCAGCCATGCCACCTTGCGCGGCACGTTGCTGGAAAACGCCAATCTGCGCCAAGCCCGGTTGGTGGGCTGTGACCTTCGCGAGGCAATGCTGGCGCGCGCCGATCTCTGCGGTGCCGTCTTGCAGCAGGCGGATCTGAGCCACGCCTCTTTGGCCCTGGCGAAATGCGAAGCGACGGATTTCGGCGGCGCGCAGCTGCATGAAACCAACATTCAACAAACGTTGTTTCAACGCTGCGACTTCACGATGGCGTCCTTACGCGATTTGCTGGGGTACGAAACCTTGCTCGGACAGTGTGATTTCAGCCGCGCCACGTTGGCCAACATTACGCTGATGGAGCTGCAGCTGGAGCAACTGACATTCAGTCACGCCCGGCTCGACAAAGTCAGCTTCATCAAATGCCGGCTGCTGGCGGTGAAATTCGAGCAGGCACGGCTGGAAAGCTGCGCCTGGGTTGATACCGAAACGCAAAACCTCAGCTTCCGCGCCGCGCGCCTGACGGCCTGCGCCTTTGCGGCAAAGACGCTGTTGCCCCAGGCGGATTTCAGCGACGCGACGCTGAACCAGTGCAACTTGCGTCAGATGCCGTTGCAGCGGGCAAGTTTCAGCCGCGCGCGCCTCAACAATTGCGATCTGTCGGAAACGCGGCTGAACGAGGCCGACTTCAATCAGGCCAACGGCAGCGGCAGCCTGTTCATTCGCAGCGATCTGACGCGCGCCAACCTGCGCGACGCCAACTTTATTGCGGCGATCCTGCAAAAGTGCGTGCTGTCAGGCGCCGACCTGCAGGGCGCCAATCTGTTCCGGGCCGATTTGTCGCAGTCGAAAGTGGACAAGGCGACCCGGCTCGACGATGCCTATACCGCCAGAGTGAAAACATTGCCTCGCCACAACGGGAAAGAAGTATGACCTCAACGCCAGAGCAGATACGCCAGCGTGTGAAACGCGGCGAACCGATTTCCGGTGAGGATTTGCACGGCCTGTCATTCGCGGGTATGGATTTGGCCGGCGCAATGTTCAACGCCCTGAACCTGAACGGCGTGGACTTCTCCGATTGCGATCTGCGCGACAGCGTATTCAGCGATTGCCGGCTCGAGCACGCTCTGTTTACTCGGGCGAACCTCAAGCAAACGGCCTTCAATCAGTGCGCCATGTCCGCCAGCCGCTTCAGTGAGAGTCATATCGAGCTGACGATGTTCAACGAATGCCGGCTTGAACAGGGTGATTTCAGCCGTCTGCCGCTCACCCAAAGCCACTGGATGTCATGCCAATTGGCCGGCGCGAACTTTTCCGCCACTCAGCACGATCGCACCACGTTTTACGAAAGCCCGCTCGACGGCGCTACGTTGGAGCATGCCCGACTTTCGCTTGTCACGTTTTTTCGCTTAACCCTCTGTAACACAGAATTTGCAGGGGCAGATTTCGACCGCGTCACGTTTTTCGAATGCGACCACCGGGGCAAAAGTTACGCCGGGCAGCGCCTGATCGCCTGCCAGTTTACCGATAACCAATTGGACGACGTCGACTTCAGCCAGGCGACGCTGCGCCAAAGCAACTTCAAGGGCGCTTCGCTGCGGCGCGCCAACCTGACGGGCGTGCAGGCGCAGCAGTCGCTGTGGCTGGAGGCCAACCTGACTCAGGCGCAGTGCCGCAGCGGGCAGTTCGATCAGGCGATTTTCAGCGAAGCGACGCTGGACGCCGCCAACTTCAACCAGGCGCGTCTGTATCAGAGCGTGTTCCAGCACAGCCGCGCGGCGCGCTGTGATTTCAGCGACAGCGACCTGACCTACGCCGATTTTTGTTATGCCGACATCGGCGCCGCCGATTTCCGGCGTGCGCGCTTCATGCGCACCCGCATGCACCGCGCCCACCAGCAGCAAACGCGCTGGGGCGACCGCAGCGGCATTCTCGAGCGCGACGAAGAGCTGTACGCCGCCGAAATCTGGAGCGCACAGCGCCAAAGCCGCATTTGAACGTATTGACCACTTCACGAGGGGATCACCATGAGCGTTGTCAACACTACTCGCGCCGTCAACATCGCGCCGCCCCAGCAGGCCGCCGGCCAGGTCGTCAACCTGTTGCCGGACGGCAGCCTGGTGGTGGAATGTGAAGGCCGCGGCTGGCATTGCCGCCGTGCGGCCAGCTGCCTGCTGACGCCGGCCCTCGGCGATAGCGTGCTGGTCGCCGGTTGCGGCCACCAGCTGTGGGCGATCGCCGTCCTCGAGCGTGCGGAACCGCAAAACGCGGCGCGGCTGAGCGTCGAAGGCGATCTGCACATTGAAACGCTGCACGGCTCGCTGTCGCTGCACGGCACGCAGGCGCTGAACCTGAGCGGCGATGCCATGACCCTGCAAGCAAACAGCGGCGACTGCCACGTCGACAAGATGAAATACAGCGGCGAAGAGCTCTCGGCTTTCGTCAGCATCAGCCGCCTGGTCGGCAAACGCTGCGAGTCACTGTGGCATTCGGTCAGCCAGATCAGCCACTCGCTGTTTCGCAAAGTGCGCCAGACCGAGCACGTACGCGCCGGGCAGCTGGATTATCAGGCGGAAGATTACGCCCGCATTCATGCTCGCAACACGCTGATTACCTCGAAAGACATCACCAAGCTCGATTCGGAACAGATCCACGTCGGATAACCTTGCGGAGACCTTTTATGTTTGCCAACAGCCAAATGATCGGCGTGGACCTGGCGTTTCCCGACGTCTGTCTGACGCCAAGCCCGGCGCCGGTGCCCATTCCCTACCCGGATATCGCCCTGGCGCCGACCGCCATCCCGAACGCGTTCAACATTCTGTTCGTCGGCACCCCGGCGCACAACATGGCGACGGTGACGCCCCTGACCAACGGCGACAACCCCGGCGTGGCCACCGGCGTCGCTTCCGGCACGGTGATGGGGCCGTCCCGCCACCTGACCGGCGCCTTTACCGTGCTGCTCAAAGGCACCCCGGCCACCCGGCTGACCAGCCTCAGCCTGCAGAACTCCACCAACGCGCTCGGCATGCGCATCGTGCCGAGCCAATTAAAAGTGTTGCTGCTTGCGCCCTAATGACGGCGCTTTATTACACAGCCATTCAATCAAGAAAAAGAGGACATTGTGAAAACACGGATTACCCTGACGTTGTTGACCGCCCTGACGCTTGCCGGTTGCTCCACCCCACCGCCACCGCCGCCGGCGCTCAATAACGACGCCATCGTCAGCAGTGAAGTCAACGGCGTCACGCTAAAGCACCGCGCCGCGGTGAGCGCGCCGAAACAGTTCAAACCGATCGGTGAGGAGTACCGCAGCCTGTACGCCGCCAGCATCATGAGCAGCCCGAATTATACCGGCACCGCCGTCGGTAGCCTGGACAATGCCGCCGCGTTCTTCGCGCTGGGCGAAGTGGAAAACAACTGGCTGGCGATCTCCGCCATCCGCGGCGGCGATCTGGTGGGGTATATCCAGGCCAACGCCGGCGTGCCGGAAGCGCGCTACAAAGCGACGCTGCGCAAAGATCTGCCGCGCCGCGCGCGCGCCGCCAAGCAGGACTGCGTTAAAGTCGGCGGCGACAGCAAGGCGTGCAAAAACGCCGGCTCAGCCACCTGGATCCTCCAGTAGTCAGCACGCCTGCGGGCGACGAGATTCCCATGACGACGACCCCTATCGCTTCCCGCTGGTGCGGGATGCTGTTTCTGCTGCTGGGCGCGCTGGCGCTCGGCGGCTGCATGTCTTCCGCGAAAAGCGTGCCGGCGCGTTACAGCCTGGTCTTCGACGCTGACCGCCAGGTCAACGCCGCCGCCGGCGCGCAACCGGCGCCGATCAAAATTCGCGTGCTGCTGCTGCGCTCGGATGCGGAATTCATGGAAGCCGACTTTTTCAGTCTGCAAAACGACGCCAAAAGCGTGCTCGGCAACAGCCTGCTGGACAGCGATCAGTTCTTCCTGACGCCGGGCCAGACCGGCAAAAAGCTCGGTGGGCAAAGCACATTGGACGCACGTTACATCGGCGTGATCGCCGAATATCAAAATCTGGACGGCAAGACCTGGCGCATTTCACTGCCGCTGCCGGAACCCACCGAAACCAATTTCTACAAGGTATGGCAATTCTCGCCGGATGAGCTGGAAGCGCATATCGTCGCGGGCGTGAGTGGCCTGCGCCCCGTAAAAAAGGTCGACTGACCTACCGCTGCGCTGAAGCGAAGTAACTATAGGTGTGATGATGAAAGATGCTCATAAGGTTGTCTGGACTGAGGGGATGTTTTTGCGCCCTCACCATTTCCAGCAGGCGGAAAACTATCTCGAAGGCTATATGCGCAACTGGGGCCAGGCCCACAGCGGCTGTTTCTGGGGCTTTCTCACCCTGGATCTGGACCAAACGCTGCTGCGCCAGGGCAAGATCGCGCTCAACGCCGCCAGCGGCATCATGCCCGACGGCACGCCGTTTCGCTTCTCCGGCGCCCAGCAGGCGCCCGCGCCGCTGGCCATCGCCGACAACAAGACCGGTGAAAACGTGGTGCTGGCTCTGCCGACCTATCGCGCGGGGCGTGAAGACGTGATCTTTCAGGAAAGCCCGGAAGCGCTGGCGCGCTATCTGGCTTACGAGACCGAAGTCGACGATCTCAACGCCGTTTCGGTGGGCAGCGCGGCCTTGCAATTCGGTCGCCTGCGCCTGCGGCTGATGCTGGAGAGCGAGCTGAACGCCGAATGGACTGCGCTCGGCGTCACCCGCGTGCTGGAAAAGCGCGGCGACAACAGCCTGCGTCTCGATACGGCGCAAATCCCGCCGATGCTGAACTGTCAGGGCAACCCGGTACTGAAGACCTTCATCAACGATCTGCAGGGGCTGCTGCAACAGCGCAGCCAGCAGATGAGTCAACGCCTGCTGCAACCGGGCCGCGGCGGCAGTTCCGAAATGGTCGATTTCATGCTGCTGCAGCTGATCAACCGCCATCTCGGTCAGGTGAGCCATGCCTACCACCTCGACCATCTGCACCCGGAGCGCCTGTTCGCCGATTGGCTGCAGTTCGCCACCGAACTCGCCAGCTTCTCGGCGCAGCGCACCCCGGAAGGCCGCCTGCCGGTGTATGACCACGACAATCTGGCGCTGTGCTTCGGCAAGCTGATGCTGTTGCTGCGTCAGGGCCTGTCGGTGGTGCTGGAGGACAACGCCATTCAGCTGACGCTGGTCGAGCGCTCCCACGGTCTGAACGTCGCCACCGTGCAAGACGCCAAAATGATGCGCGACTTCGGCTTCGTGCTGGCGGTGCGCGCCGACGTGGCCGCCGAGGTGTTGCTGACCCACTTCCCGGCGCAGATGAAGATCGCCCCGGTCACGCGCATCCGCGATCTGGTGCAGCTGCAGCTGCCGGGCATCGGTCTACGCACCATGCCCGTCGCGCCGCGCCAGATCCCTTATCACGCCGGCTACACCTATTTCGAGCTGGAAAAAGGCGGCGACCTGTGGAAACAGATGGAAAAATCCAGCGCCTTCGCCCTGCACCTGGCCGGCGAATTCCCGGGGCTGGACATGGAATTTTGGGCGATTCGCAGCCATACGGACCGGTAACCTATGACTCAGGAAAATAGCATGGCGCCGGCGGCCAACCCGCTGGTGGACGCCGCCAACCCGCTGCTGAACGCCATTTCGCAGATCCGCCAATCGGCCACGCACGCCAACCCGGCGCAGCTGCGCCAACAGCTGATCGACGAAATGCGCCGCTTCGAGATCCGCGGCCAACGCGCCAACCTGCCATACGAAGTGATCATCGGCGCGCGTTATTGTCTGTGCACCGCGCTGGATGAAGCGGCGGCGCTGACCCCGTGGGGCAGCAACAGCGTGTGGTCCGGCAGCGGGCTGCTGGTGACCTTCCATAACGAAACCTGGGGCGGCGAGAAGTTCTTCCAGCTGCTGGCCAAGCTGTCGCAGAGCCCGCGCGAGCACATCAATCTGCTGGAGCTGATCAATTATTGCCTGCTGCTGGGCTTTGAAGGCCGCTACCGGGTGATGGAAAACGGCCGCTCGCAGTTGGAAACCATGAAGCAGCGCCTGCTGCAGCTGATTCGGTCGGTGCGCGGCGGCTACGCCCCGCCCCTGTCGCCTCATGCGCTGGATCTGCCGGTACAACAGAAACTGTGGCGTCCGCTGGTGCCGCTGTGGGCCTGCGTGGCGCTGACCGGCTTCCTGGCTTCGCTGCTGTTTATCGCCCTCAACTGGCGGCTGGGCGACAACACCAGCCCGGTGCTGGCGGCGATTTACCAAACCAACCTGCCGCAGGTGGCGATCGGTAATCCGGCGCCGGCCGCGCCGCCGACGCTGAGCCTGAAAAGTTTCCTGCGCAAGGAGATCGCCGAAGGATTGGTGGTGGTGCGCGACGAAGCGCAGCAAAGCGTGGTGATCCTCAAAGGCGACGGGCTGTTCGACTCCGCCGCCACCACGGTGCGCGCCAACTATATTCCGGTCATCGACCGCATCGCCGCCGCCATGAACGGCGTCAGCGGCAAAATCCTGGTCACCGGCTACAGCGACAACGTGCCGATCCGCAGCGCCCGCTTCGCCTCCAACTGGGAGCTGTCGCTGGCGCGCGCCGAAGCGGTCAGCGCCCGCTTGCAAAAACACCTCGCCAACCCGCAGCGGGTCAAGGCCGAGGGCCGCGGCGAGAGCAACCCCGTCGCGCCGAACGATAACAAAGTGAACCGCGCGTTGAACCGCCGGGTAGAAATTACGCTGTTGGTCGCCCCGGAAAACACCCAGGCGGAAATCAACGGCTTGCCGCAAGGAACCGGAAAGTAATGCTCAGTACGTTATTCTCCATCATCACCAGCCGCCTGCTGTGGGGCTTTGTCGGCATCACCGCGCTGGCGTTCATCATCTGGACGATCGGCCCGCTGGTCGCCATCGGTGACTATCGCCCGCTGGAGCCGGAACTCAACCGCCAGATCGCCATCGGCGCTATCTACCTGATTTGGTTCCTGTGCCGCCTGATCCCGCGCCTCTACAGCGCCTGGTTCAACAGCCGTCTGCTGAGCAATCTGCGCGCCGCCGAAGCGGTGCCGGCGGAAGACGGCAAGCCCGAGATCAAACCAGACGATCCGCTGGCCCAGCGTTTCGACGAAGCGGCGCAGCTGTTGAAAAAGGCGCGCTTCGCCCCGGGCCAGGGCGACGGCAAACATCGCTGGATGACCCGCTTCAGCCGCCAATATCTGTATCAGCTGCCGTGGTATGTGATCATCGGCGCGCCCGGCGCCGGTAAAACTACCGCGCTGGTCAACTCCGGCCTGCATTTTCCGCTGGCGGATCGCTTCGGCAAGTCCGCGCTGCGCGGCGTGGGCGGCACCCGCAACTGCGACTGGTGGTTTACCAACGACGCGGTGCTGCTCGACACCGCCGGCCGCTACACCACCCAGGAAAGCCAGCGCGAAGAAGACGCCGGCGAATGGCAAAGCTTCGTCGCGCTGCTGAAAAAATATCGCACCCGCCAGCCGATCAACGGCGTGATGGTCACCATCAGCGTCGCCGATCTGCTGAGCGACAGCGCGGAAGCGCGCGCCGCGCAGGCCAGCGCGCTGCGCAAACGCCTGATAGAACTGCACGAACAGCTGGGCATTCACTTCCCGGTCTATGTGCTGGTGACCAAAACCGACCTGCTCAACGGCTTTATGGCCTATTTCGGCAGCTTCGACAAAGCGCAGCGCGACCAGATCTGGGGATTCACCTTCCCTTACGAGCGCTCGCGGCAGCCGGACTTCAACCTGAACGCCGCCTTCGAACAACAATACGCCCTGCTGCAACAACGGCTGGATGCGGCGCTGCCGGATACGCTGCTGATGGAGCACGACGCGCGCCAACGCGCCGAAAGCTACCTGTTCCCGCAGGAGTTCGCCGCGCTGCGCCCGCTGCTCGGCCAATATCTGGAACAGGTGTTCGCCACCTCCAGTTTTGAAACCCGCTTTACCCCGCGCGGCATCTACTTCACCAGCGGCACTCAGGAAGGCCTGCCGTTTGACCGGGTGATGGGCGAACTGAACCGCTACCTGCAGCTGCCGCCGGCCAATTCAGGGGCGCAGGCCAACGCGGCCTGGGACAGCGTGGGCCAGGAAACGCCGATCCCGGCAGCCAAAGGCCAGAGCTTCTTCCTGAAAGAGACGCTGGAATCGGTGGTCTTCCAGGAGTCCGGGCTGGCGGGCAGCAACCGCTGGTGGGAATACCGCAACCGCGCCCTGCACTGGGCGGGGTACATCGCGCTGGCGGTGATCCTGGCGGTGCTGGCGATGTTGTGGTTCACCAGCTACGGCAACAACAAGGCCTATCTGGCGGAAGTGGCCGCCAAGGTGCCCGGCGTCGAGCGCCAGGGGCAAAGCCTGACCCAGTTGGGCAACGGCGATATGTTCTCGCTGCTGCCGTTCCTCAACAGCCTGCTGCATCTGCCGGACAGCCAGAACTTTTCGCTGGACGATCCGCCGTTCACCTATCGCATGGGATTGTTCCGCGGCGATCAGGTCGGCGACGCCGGCAATGCCCTGTACCAAAAAGCGCTGAAAGAACTGCTGCTGCCGCAGGTGGCGCAACAGATCGCCGCCACGCTGCGCAACGATAACCACGGCGACGCGGACTTCAGCTATGAAGCGCTGAAGGCCTACCAGATGCTGTATCTGCCGAAGCAGTACGACGGCAAATTCCTGCGCGCCTGGGTGATGCTCAACCTGCAGCGCAACCTGCCGCAGGGCAGCACCCAAAAACAGCTGCAGCAGATCGAATGGCACCTGAGCCAACTGCTGGATACGCAGATCCAGGCCTCGCCTTACGCCAAAGACGAGCCGTTGGTGGCACAGGCGCAGGCCGCGCTCAATCGGGCGCCGCTGTCGCAACGCGTCTACGGCCGCCTTAAGCGTCTGCTGCTGAAACAGACCGACATCAAGCCGGTCAGCCTGGTCGATTTGGCCGGTCCGCAGACCGAACTGGCATTCAGCCGCAAAAGCGGCAAACCGGTGACCGACGGCGTGCCGGGCCTGTTCACCTCGCAGGGGTATTGGAAAGCGTTCAACGACAACATCGATCCGGTGACCGATACCCTGCGCAAGGAAGACGTCTGGGTGTTGAACAGCCAGACGCCGGAGCAGAAAAGCGCCGATCTGACCAAGACCATCCGCCAACTGTACATGCAGGACTTTATCAGCGCCTGGGATGAGCTGCTGGGCGATATCCAACTGGCCAACATCGGCAACCTGACCCAGCGCATCAGCAGCGCGCGCCTGCTGTCCGGCAATCCGTCGCCGATGCGCAATCTGCTGGTTAACGTCAGCAAAAACGTCACCCTGCGCGACGAGAAAAGCGACGCCGATTCCCGCTCGCTGCTGGCCAAAACCGAAGACAAACTGAATCAAAACGCCAACCGCACGCTGGAGGCGCTGTTCACCAACCGGCCGGCCAACGCCGACGGCGACGTGTCGGCCCAGCCGGAACAGCTGGTGATGGCGCACTTCGCGCCGCTGCTTGAGCTGGCGCAAAGCCAGGGCGAAGGCAATAAGGCGATCCCTTTTGACAGCGTGCTGAAACAGGTCGATGAGCTGTACAGCTACCTGACGGCGGTGCAAGGCGCGGCCAACAGCGGCATGTCGGCGCCGCCGAGCGACATCATCCCGCGCCTGCAGGCCGAATCCGGCCGCTTGCCGGTGCCGTTCAAACAGATGCTGCTGTCGCTGGCGATCGGCGCCAGCAGCGACACCCAGCGCAAAGAGATGGAGAACGTGAAAAAGCGCATCAGCTTCGAGGTCGGCAGCTTCTGCCGCCAGGCGATCGCCGGGCGTTATCCGTTGGTGGCCCGGGCGCGCCAGGAAGTGACGCCGGACGATTTGGCGCGCATGTTCGCGCCGAACAGCGGGCTGATGGACAGCTTCTTCCGCGACAACCTGCAGGGCAAGGTCGATACCACCCGCGCCAACTGGCGTTTCACGCCCGGCGTGGACGGCAAGACGCTGCCCGGCGGCGAAGGCATCCTGCGGTCGTTCCAGCAGGCGCAGCGCATCCGCGACGCCTTTTTCGCCAACGGCACGGCGACGCCCTCTTACCGCGTGACCGTGCGGCCGGTGCGGATGGATAACGACATCCTCAACCTGACGCTGGATATCGACGGGCAGCTGTTCAAATACAGCCACGGCCCGCAGGTGCCGCTGGTGGTCAGCTGGCCGGGCACCCGCAATACCAACCAGGTGCATCTGCAGCTGGCGCTGGCCAACGGCACCACCGCCAGTCTGGTGACCAGCGGGCCGTGGGCGCTGAACCGCCTGGTGGATATGGCGCAGTCTTCGGGCACCGGCGGCCTCGGCCGTCAAGCGACGTTCAATCTCGACGGCCACCGCGTCACGCTGGAGTTCACGCCCAACAGCATTCGCAATCCGTTCCAACTGCCGGCCTTCTCGTGCCCGTAGCCCCGAAAGGACATGACCATGAGCACTGATTCAAGCGCCCCGACGAGCCTCGGCTGGTACGGCAAACTTCCTTCCGCCGGCGATTTTCTGCAGCGCCGCCTGCCCGATCCGGTGGTCAATAACTGGGCCCACTGGTTCCATAACGGGCTGGTGAATTTGCAGCGCGATGCGCAGGGGCCAAACGGCCACCCGTTCAGCAACGCGCCGGTGTGGAACTTCGTGATCCCCGCCACGCTCGGCAGCCCGTACGTGCAGATGGGCTGCCTGTTGCCGGCGCGCGATCGCGTCGGGCGGCGCTACCCGATCTGCGCGCTGCGCCTGTTCAGCCTGCAAGAATGGCGCCCGCAACAGCTGAACATGGCGGCGAGCTGGTACCAGCAGCTCGGCCATACCCTGCTGAACGGCGTGCGCAACGGCTTCTCCGCCGAACAGATCGACCGCACGCTGCAGGCAATCCCGGCGCTGCCCAGCCCGCCGGCGGAAGCGGATTCCGAGATATTGTCGATTATCGGTTTTCAGCATCCGGACGTGCCGGGTCTCGGCTGGCAACAGGCCGCCGACTGTTTCGACCCGGCGCAGTACACCAGCTTCTGGTGGACCAATCAGGCCGACGGACACCCGCTCTACACTCACGTGCACAGCGGCAACCTCACCGTGCAGCTGTTTTCACTGCTGTTCGAGCCCAACGGCTGGGCGCGCCCCGGCCGCGGCGGCCAGTACCCGCAAATGTTTGATTAACATCGTTCGTTGAAGGAAATTCTATGGCTATCGATACCGATACCCTGCTGGCCCCGGTTGACGCGGACAATCCCTGCGGCGACAACCTGGAATACGACGCCGACTTTCTGGCCATGGCGCGCGCCGCCACCGGCAAGGCCGAACAGCAGTTCGGCAGCACCATCATTCCGGAAGAAGCGCCGGATTGGGTGCAGGTCGAACGCCTCGCGACCTCGCTGCTGGCGCGCACCAAAGACCTGCGCGTCATGCTGTACCTCACCCGCGCCTGGACCCAACTGCGCGGGTTGCCGGGCTACGCCGACGGGCTGACGCTGATCCACCAGTCGATACTCCGTTACTGGGATGCCCTGCAGCCGGCATTGGCGTTCGACGGCGAAGCCGACCCGCTGTTTCGCATCAATGCGTTGGCCGACCTCGGCGACAAAGCCGCGTTGGCCGCCAGCGTGCGCACTGCGCCGCTGCTGAAAAGCGCCGCCGGTGAAATCTCGCTGCGCGATGCCGGCGCCCTGCTCGACGGCAGCAAGCAAGAGTGCCCCAACTTTCCCGGCGGCCGCGCACGGCTGCAGGATGAGCTGGCGCAGCAGGGCCGCCCCGAAGGCGCACTGGTGATCCACATCGCCAACACCCTGGGCGCCATTCGCAGTGAAGTGACCCGCCATCTGGGGGAAAGCGCCCTGCCGGAAATGAGCGCGCTGACCAAGGTATTTTCTCTGGTGGCGCTCGCCGGCCAGAGCGATGCCCCGGCCGCCGCCGAACCCGAAGCCCCGCCAGACGCCGCCATCCTGCAGCAACCGGCTGCGATGCAAAGCGCCACGGCACCGCTCAACTGGCGCAGCGCGCAGATCCAGTCGCGCGACGACGCCCAGCTGATGCTGGACAAGGTGAAAAATTATTTTCGTCTTCATGAGCCAAGCCACCCGGCGCCGCTGATGATCGATCGGGTACAGCGACTGATTACGCTGGACTTTATGCAAATCGTCCGCGATTTGGCGCCCGATGGGCTTAACCAACTGGAGACCATTCTCGGTCGCCCCGACAACGAGGAGAACAGCTAGCCGCCGACTTTTGTTCTCTTGACGACACCCGATACCGTCTGCCCCTGCGCAGACCCGAATCAGAACCTGACTCTCCCAGCCGGACGAGGCGCGTTCCCAATCGCCATTAGATGGAGTAAATCATGTCAAACTCGAAATCCCGCAGCGGGCAGAAATTCATCGCCCGCAACCGCGCGCCGCGCGTACAGATTGAATACGATGTCGAAATTTATGGCGCAGAGCGCAAAATCCAGCTGCCGTTCGTGATGGGCGTGATGGCGGATCTGGTGGGGAAAGCGGTCGATCCGCAAGCCAGCGTGGAGGAGCGCAAGTTCATGGAAATCGACGTCGACAACTTCGACGAGCGCATGAAATCGCTGAAGCCGCGCGTCGCTTATCAGGTTGACAATACCCTGACCGGCGAAGGCAAGCTGAACATCGATCTGACCTTCGAAAGCATGGAAGACTTCTCCCCCGCCGCTATCGCCCGCAAGGTCGACGCGCTGGACAATCTGCTGGACGCCCGCACCCAGCTTTCCAACCTGCTGTCCTACATGGACGGTAAAAACGGCGCCGAGGAGCTGATCTCCAAGATCCTGCAAAACCCGGCGCTGCTGAAATCCCTGACCGACGCGCCGAAGCCGGCGGTTAACGATGACAACAACGAGCGTGAGGATTAATCGATGAGCAACTCGCCTCAGCAACAAAATGCGTTGCAAACCACCGAGACTTTTTCCAGCGATGAGTTCAGCGCGCTGTTGAACAAAGAGTTCCGGCCGAAGACCGATCAGGCCAAAGAAGCGGTCGAGAACGCGGTGAAAACTCTGGCGCAGCAGGCGCTGGAAAACACCGTCACCGTCTCTTCCGACGCCTACCGCACCATTCAGGCGCTGATCGCGGAAATCGACGAAAAGCTGTCGCAGCAAATCAATCAGATCATTCACCACGACGACTTCCAGAAGCTGGAAGGCGCCTGGCACGGCCTGCATTATCTGGTCAACAACTCCGAAACCGACGAGATGCTGAAGATCCGCTTTATGAGCATCTCCAAGCAGGAGCTGGGCCGCACGCTGAAGCGCTATAAAGGCGTGGGCTGGGACCAGAGCCCGATCTTCAAGAAAGTCTACGAAGAAGAATACGGCCAGTTCGGCGGCGAGCCGTTCGGCTGCCTGGTGGGCGACTACTACTTCGATCACAGCCCGCAGGACGTGGAGCTGCTGGGGGAAATGGCCAAGATCGGCGCCGCCTCGCACTGCCCGTTCATCGCCGGCACCGCGCCGAGCGTGATGCAGATGGAATCCTGGCAGGAACTGTCCAACCCGCGCGATCTGACCAAGATCTTCCAGAACACTGAGTACGCCGCCTGGCGCAGCCTGCGCGAGTCGGAAGATGCGCGCTACCTGGGCCTGGTGATGCCGCGCTTCCTGGCGCGCCTGCCCTACGGCATCCGCACCAACCCGGTGGACGAGTTTGACTTCGAAGAAGAAACCGACGGCGCGACCCACGGCAATTACACCTGGACCAACGCCGCCTACGCCATGGCCGCCAACATCAACCGTTCGTTCAAAGAGTTCGGCTGGTGCACCGCCATTCGCGGGGTGGAATCCGGCGGCGCGGTGGAGAACCTGCCGTGCCACACCTTCCCGAGCGACGACGGCGGCGTGGACATGAAATGCCCGACCGAGATCGCCATCAGCGATCGCCGCGAAGCCGAGCTGGCCAAAAACGGCTTTATGCCGCTGGTGCACCGCAAAAACTCCGACTTCGCCGCCTTTATCGGCGCGCAATCGCTGCAGAAGCCGGCGGAATACTACGATGCCGACGCCTCCGCCAACGCCCAGCTTTCCGCACGCTTGCCGTACCTGTTCGCCTGCTGTCGCTTCGCGCACTATCTGAAGTGCATTGTGCGTGACAAAATTGGCTCCTTCCGCGAGCGCGACGATATGGAGCGCTGGCTGAATGACTGGATCATGAACTACGTGGACGGCGATCCGGCCAACTCATCGCAGGAAACCAAGTCGCGCAAACCGCTGGCCGCGGCGGAAGTGCAGGTGGAAGAGATCGAAGACAACCCGGGCTACTACAGCGCCAAGTTCTTCCTGCGCCCGCACTACCAGCTGGAAGGCCTGACCGTCTCCCTGCGCCTGGTGTCGAAGCTGCCTTCGCTGAAGCAAAACGACGCGTCCTGATGGGCTGAAGTCAGGCCGCGATAGTGCGGCCTGGCTGATACATCAACCTCATCGTCAGCCTATCGCAGAAAACCCGGATCGCATGTGGAACCAAGATAACGCGAAATAATTAAGCATTGAGCCATTATCATTTTAATAATGGCTCGGTAACCCGTACCGATAGTTTTCGGTATTTAAGAAGGTGCATGGCACAAGGATATAAATTGGTAATGCATTACCACACTTGCAATTCCTGCTGCTATTACCTGAGTTTTTCAACGTAACGTTAATACTACTGTTAACCCTTAATAAAGAGTGAAGAAACTATGGCTATTGATATGTTCCTGAAAGTTGAAGGTGCCAGCGGCGAATCCAAAGATTCGAATCACAAAGGCTGGACCGACATTACTTCTTTCTCCTGGGGCGCCTCTCAACCAGGCAATATGGGCGTTGGCGGCGGCGGTGGCGCCGGTAAAGTGTGCTTCAACGATCTGCACGTCAACGCGCTGATCGACAAGTCAACCCCGGCCTTGCTGAAACACTGCTCAAGCGGCAAACACCTGACCAAGATTGAGCTGTCGGTTTGCAAGGCGGGCGGCACCCAGGTTGAATACGCAAAAATCACCCTGGAAGACGTGCTGGTCACCGCCGTGCAGTACACCGGTGCAGGCGGCGAAGACACCGTGGGCGTCACCTACTCCTTCCAGGCGGCGAAAGTGAAACAGCAGTACTGGGAGCAGAGCGACAAAGGCGGCAAAGGCGCCGAAAGCAGCGCAGGTTGGAACATCAAGGAAAACCGCGAAGCTTAATTTGTCTGCCCCCGGCTACGGCCGGGGGTTCATAACATGGATACAATGGAGAGTCAGGATGAAAAAACCTCTATTTGGACCCGCATGGATTCGTTTTTCTGAAGTCAATATCAATGTAAAAAAAGTGGGTGCATTGATTGGTGGAAAAGTAGAAAGCAATATTGAAAACGGTATTTTTGAAAATGCTTGTCCTATACGAATGAGTTATGTACTCAACTATACAGGCATACCAATTCCCTCTAACTCCGGTTATGCGACTGTGTCTGGTAAAGATAAAAAATGGTATCTTTATCGTGTTAACGATATGATTCTCTTTTTAGAAAAGAACTTCGGCAAGCCTGATATCACGGTGAAATCCCCTACCCCAGCTAAATTCTCAGGTAAAAAAGGGATAATGGTTATACAAGGAAATGGCTGGCGAAATGCCAGAGGACATGTCACATTATGGAACGGTGACATTTGCTCTGACTCTTGTCATTTCATGGGGGATCCTGAGAATGGATCTTTTGTTCCTGAAGTCGCATCACTTTGGATATTAAAATGAAGACTACCCACATCGCCCTTGCTCTTCTTCTCGTTTCTCCTATGTTGCTGGCGGAAAATATAAAAATAGAAAACTTACCTCAAAGCGAAATTTATGAAAATTGGCTGATTAGCCGCTGCATTGGGAAATCTACTGACTCAGAAAAAACCAAGCAAGATGCCTTCCGTTCCGCTTCCGCCTATTTAGAATTCAGTAAACTCCCCATGGATGCATTCGAACAAGGCGAAAAACTGGCTGAACAGTACGCAAATAAAAATAGTCAAGGATCAGTTAAAGGAAGTTATCATACTTTAGATTGCCTTTCGCTGCAGAGTTCCAGTGAGGCTAAAGCCATCTTCGAACGTTACTCTAATTAATAATTAACATTGTAAGTTGCAATTTTATAAAACCATCAACTTAAGAAAATTAGAGTTTTATTAATTATTTTCACTGGGTATTAGCCATCAAGCATTGAGATACTCATGCGCTGGTTATGTATTACTCTGCACAAACCATACGGATTTTGGAGTGTTGAGATGAAAAAAATCCTTATCTCCTTTTTTTGTCTATATGCCACTTGTGCTATAGCGCAGAAAAATCAAGAAGAGTCGATTGAAAATTGGCCGCCGCAAGCGGCATACAGAAGCTATTTGCAAAACTACAAGGATATTGCTCTAACCTACTGCATTTCCGTCGCTTATAAGACATCACCAGAGGCTAGCAAAGATGCAATTGCCTCATCGAATGGTATCGATGCTTGGTCATACTATGCAATTCGTGATGAAGAATCCCCTATCATCAAGCTGACAAAGCAGTACTTGCAAAAGAATTACAATGCTAAGGATGGGAAAAGCCGCTTAGACTTAATGAAGTGCATGGATATGTACCATAGTGAAGAGCTTGATAAACTTGCGAAAGATTATGTACAGCGCCCTAATGATAATTGGGTGAAAGATAATCCGGACAGAGTAAATGAAAATCCTCCTCGGAAATAATCAGTGAAAAAAATCTCACTGACTGTGGCCATCGCCGCAACGTTGAACGTCAATGCAGCGACAGAAATTGACTATTCCCCTGCCGAGTACCTCAAAAACTACGCGCTTAGCGTCTGTATCGCCGAGGGGTACTCAGCAAAAGAAGTCAAAAACGATGCCGCAGCCGCTGCTCGGGGTTACATGGAGTTCGGCGATTATTCTCTGGAGGCGCATACCGCCGTCAGGGCGCTGGCAAAAGAATTTCTGGCAAAGCCCTATGACAGCATGTCTGGGGAGCCGATGACGATGGCCAAGTGCATCGATCTTGTACATAGCCAAGCGTTACAAGCCATCATCAAGAAGTACCAAGGGAAAGACGACAACTGATAATAAATACGCATCCTTACATATAATAAATGTTAGTTTAGAAAAATAGGAAAGGAATCCTGATGCAATACAAAACAAAAGCAGATCTGGATAGATCTGTCGATGAACTAAAAAAACTATCAAGAACGTTTTCACGACAGTATCTATACACCAACGAATCAAGAGCTAATTTCTCACTGGAAATAGACCAACTTATTCAGTTTGCACAAAGGGATATCAGTATACACTGCACATCCTACTCTGGGGCAATCAGTATAATTGAAGAGGAAATCAACAACCTCAAACAACAAGAATTCAACATTAATACAGGTAAAGCCAAGCTCTTTGTCGCAATAAAAAAAGAAAAAAGAGAAAGATTTTCAAACCTGGTGATGAAACAAGTTGGTTTTGTCAGCGGCGGCTCTCAGATATTTGCCGGAATCGGAACCTGTGCACTTTCTGCAGGCATGGCCTGCGGGGGCATTGGCGTACCGTTAATGGCTCAAGGAGCAAATAATGTTTACGAAAGTGGCTATTATTTACTTTTCAGAAAAGATAAGGTTGGCAGTATAAGAGAGGCATACCACTACGCGGCTAACTATCTAGGTTATAATAAAAATGAAGCTGACATCGTTTATAGTTCCGTTGACATATCACTATCCGGGTACGGTATATTTAGCAAGTCATTAAGACCTGACTCTTGGCGGTTGTTTAAACACATAAACAGCGATTATATTATTGGATGGAAAAAACTTGGCACGGTTCCATTAGGCGCAGAGGTTTTTTCCAATGCCATAACTGGCTATGGAATTTACAAATTAATCGATGAGGAAACAAAACAGTGATCGATGACGTCACGCTTTCCACCTACTCTTACTCATTTGTGTTTTTATACTTTTTCCTGTCAGTCTTAGTATTTGTCGGGCTTTATCACCTAAAACAAAAAACCAACAATAGAAAATCCTATTCCCTTTTTGTGATAGCTACCACAGTAAATTTATTTGCAAGCATCATCCAAGGTTTAGTATTTAACTATGGTTCTGAGATACTGGATCCAATTCTCAATATAAAATTTCAAGACTATGATGAGGTGTGGTACGCCAGTATTATATTCGCCCTTACTTACCTGTCTCAATTACCAACTAACCTCTATTACAAAAGAAAGACTAAGAATAATGCGAATAATAGCAAAGACATCTCCTGACATATACAGCCTCACGTTATTACATTGAAGTTTTCGACCATATAATGCGTTAGCCAAAGAATTTAGTCACTCACATTCAAAGCTCTCTCTTAGGAAAGAAATCAAGTCAAACTCATCCAGTTATCGAGTTTCACTGTCTGGCCATAAGATCTAATCAGCAGGAATGCCTTATGCGATTTTCCATTGTAAAAAATAAAAGCGGCCAGGTTCCGCCGCAAAGCAGTTGCGATTTTCTGCCGCCGGGCGGCACCATCGGCCGCAGCGTGGACAACAACCTGGTGCTGCCGGACGAAGAGCGCGCCATTTCCCGTCTGCAGGCGATCGTGCACATTTCCTCTGACGGCGAATGCCGCATCACCAATCGCGGCAACGTCACCCGCGTGCTGCTGAACGATATTCCGCTGGAACGAGGCCGCCAGGTTGAACTGCAGGATGGCGACGTGCTCGGCATCGACGATTACCAGATTGAAGTCAGCGCGCTGCAACAGCACGCCGCGCCGCAGGCTCAACCGGTGGCCAAGGCCGTTGCCGCTGCTGCGGCCCCTGCAGCCGCCGCCAAAGAAAAATCCGCCGCGCCGATCCCCAACGAAATCTGGGACAGCCTGGTGGAAGAATTTACGCCGAATGCGTCGGCCGCCGTCACACCGCCGCCGATCGCCAATCCAGACAGCCATCCGCTGCTGGATACCCCCGCTCGCGAGCTGAACCCGGCCGATCCGCTGGCGCAGCTGGCGGGCGATGTCGATCTGCGCCAATTGCAGCAACAGCAAACCGATCCGG
The DNA here is from genome assembly GCF_017309605.1 of Serratia ureilytica. Classification (NCBI taxonomy): domain Bacteria; kingdom Pseudomonadati; phylum Pseudomonadota; class Gammaproteobacteria; order Enterobacterales; family Yersiniaceae; genus Serratia; species Serratia ureilytica. Next base: position 1,926,191 of record NZ_CP071320.1, on the reverse strand, counting down.
CCGCCCTATTCAACACCGACTCCACTTTTGAGCGTGAGCATATCCTGGCCGACACCACCCCCAGCGCGCTGCTGGCGGAGCAGGCTGCGCCACCGCGCCCGGCTCCCCCCGTCCAGAATGCGCAGCAACCGGAACAAGAGCTGGATCCGCTGGCGCTGTTCGGCGGTTCATCCGCGCCCGCTTCGCCAGAGACGTTAAACAGCAACGACCCGCTGGGGCTGTTGATGGGCGGCGCCGTGCCGCTGGCTCAGCCGGAGGAACCGGCACAACCGCCGTCCCCACCACCGGCGCCGATCGCCGCACAACCGCAAGCGCCGCGCCCTCAACCGACGCCGCCGCCGGTGCAGAGACCCGAGCCGCAGCCCCAACCCGCACCGCAGTTCAGCCAGCAGGAACCGCCTGCGCAACCTCCGCGCCCGCGCCAGGGCAACCGCCTGGGCATCGATCCGGTCGCCTACCAGTCCGCCCAGCGGCAGCACGCCGCCGCGCCGAATGGCGACACCTTGGAGGGGCCGCTGCTGACGGCGCTGTTGCAAGGCCTCGGTCTCGACGATCTGCAGCCGCAGCCGCATTTCGACGAACAACAGATCCGCCAGGTCGGCCGCCTGCTGAGCCTGTTCTCGCAAGGCACCGTCGCCCTGCTCTCATCCCGCTCGATCCTCAAGCGCGGCGTGAAGGCTGAGATGACCATGATCCTCGACGAGGCCAACAACCCGTTCAAACTGCTGCCTTCGGGGAAAACGGTGCTGATGCAGATGTTCGGCAGCCAGATGCCGGGCTTTATGCCGCCGGAACAGGCGGTGCGCGATGCGCTGATCGACCTGCAGGCACACCAGCTGGGGATGATCGCCGGCATTCGCGCCATCATCGCCGCCATGCTGCAGTCCTTCAACCCGGAGCGCCTCGAAGAGGAAGCGCGCAAGGAAGGCGTGGCGCCGCGTCTGTCGCTGCCCGCCAACCGCAAGGCCGCGCTGTGGGACTACTTTGTGAAGAACTATCAGCAAACCTCCGGCGAGATCGAGGACGATTTCCACACCCTGTTCGGCGAAGCCTTCCTGCACGCCTATGACGTTGAAGTGAATCAATACAAAGACTCACAGACCAAACCGGACGCGTAATGAATATCACCATAGCCTCTACCTCCAATCAGGGCGGCCGCGCCTCCAACCAGGATCAGACCGGCGAGGTGCTCGGCAACCGCGCCGCCTGCTTCGTGGTGTGCGACGGCATCGCCGGTTTTCCGGGCGGCGATATCGCCGCCAAACTGGCGCGCGACACTATTTTGCAAAACTTCGACGGCGAAAAGCACCTGAACGCCCAAAGCATTCGCCAGCACATTACGCGCGCCAACGCCGCCATCCACCAGCAGCAGCGGCAGTCGGACGAATACAGCAAGATGGGCACCACGCTGGTCAGCCTGTTTATCGATCGCGATTACCAGCTGGCCTACTGGGCGCACGCCGGCGACAGCCGCCTGTACCTGTTCCGCCGCGGCTACCTGCATGCCGTCACCACCGACCACAGCCTGATCCAGCAGATGCAGGACGCCGGCTATCAGACCAACGGCATCAACAGCAACCTGCTGTATTTCGCGCTGGGGCTGAACGAAGAGCGCGACGCCACCTACAGCGACGTGCTGCAGCTGGAAGACGGCGACGTTTTCCTGCTGTGCACCGACGGCTTCTGGCACAGCTTCAGCCAGGCCGAACTGGAACAGTCGCTGCACATGGTCAACTCCCCCAGCGAGTGGATCGCTCTGATGCAGCAGGCATGGAAGAAAAACAATAACAGCGATAACTACAGCGCTATCGCCGTCTGGATTGGCTCACCGCAGGAAACCACCCTGCTGCATTCGCTGGCGGATGCGGAACGGTTTCTCATCCGCGACTGAGTCGGCGCACATTCACAGCAAGGTTCACTATGAAATACTGGATGCCGGGGCTCGTCGCCCTGATGGCGGTACCGACCGCGCAGGCGATGAACTATCGCCTGGTTTACTCCCCCAGCCAGAAGCTGGAAGTGTTTATCGATGACGTCAAGAACAGCAATCCGGAAAGCTGGTGCGGCAAAAGCATCCCGCTGCGCATCGTCTCGGCGCAAGGCAAAGATCCGGCCGTGTTGAACGACTTTCTGCCCCGCGTCGGCAATCTGCTGGAAAAGCAGTGCCCAAAAGCCGGTCATCTGCCCTGGACGCTGACCGACAAGCGCGGTGAGAAGCTGGCGACCGGCGAAGCCGCCAAAGCGCGCGGCTGGAAACCGGTGGTCAAACAAGAGACCGCCGAGCAGCCGCAAACCCCGCCGCCGCCGACCATTCCTGCGGCGGTGGCCGTCACCTCTGCGCAGGCGGACACCGCGCCGCCACAGCGTTTCAGCCTGCCGCAGGGCTGCCACTTCCGCACCTTCTGGGGTGACGAAGCCACCGGCGGCGCGCTGTTCATTCCCGCCGGCGACGCGCTGCGCTGCGGCGAGGACGGCTGGCTGCAAGGCAGCGGCGCGGTCACGCTGCAACACGGCGGGCAAACCCTCTCGCCGACGCTGTGGTTCCTGCAAGGTTACCCGCTGGCGAAGATCAACGGCGGCGATCGCGCGCTGACCGTCGTCAGCGCCAACGCCCAACGGCTCATTTTGGGCGGCAACCCGCAGGCGCCGGGCAGCTTCCTGCTGCTGACCTTCGAACCGCAGTTGCACGCCTGGGCGTTCAACGGTGAAGCGATCGTTGAAATGCCGCGTGTCGACGCCGCCGACGAGACCAAGATCACACAGCGCGTGCAGCAGGCGCAAACCGCCTGGCAGCCGCTGCTGAGCGCCGCCGCCCCGCTGACCTTCAAGCTGGTGGAACAGTTGGCCGCAGACCGGGTCGATCCCGCCAGCGGCAGCTACCTGTCGGTTAACGGCGCCACTCACTGATTATAAGGAAAGCCTGTGAAATCATTAGCAAGCATGCTGCAAGGCCAGTCGATCGCCGCGGCCATCACCGCCGTCGAGAACGATATCAAGGCAAAACCGGCGGATGCCGACCTGCGCGCCGCGCTGGTGCAACTGCTGTGTCTGAGCGGCAACTGGACGCGCGCCAACGCGCAGTTGAAATCCTGGCAGGCGCTGAAACCGATCGCCCAACCAACCACCTTGCTGCTGATGCAGTCGGTCAACGCCGAGCTGCAACGCCAGGCGGTATTCGCCGGCACGGCCGCGCCGACGCTGCTGCGGCAGGCGCATCCCTGGCTGAAACTGATGGTGCAGGCGCTGCATCAGGATGCGCAAGGGCCGGCCGAGCAGGCCCAGACGCTGCGCGATGAGGCGCTGGAGGCCGCCCCGGCCGGCGCCGGGCGGTTAATGTTGGCCGAAGGCGACCAAGAGCGGCAGCTGAGTTTCGACTGGCTGACCGACGGTGACGGCCGCCTCGGGCCGGTGTGCGAGCTGGCGCTCAACGGCGTTTACTACTGGGTGCCGTTTGCCGACATCGCCGCGATCCAGTTCCAGGCGCCACAGAGCGCCATCGATCTGGTGTGGAGCCATGCGCTGGTGCGCCTGACCGATGGCCGCGAACAGGTATGCCAACTGCCCGCCCGTTACCCGCTGCCCGAAGGCAGCGACGACGCGCTGCTGCTCGGCAAACGCACCGAATGGCAACCGCTGGGCGACGGCGCCCACTATGCGGGGCTGGGCCTGAAGACCTGGCTCAGCGAAAGCGACGAATTCCCGCTGCACAGCCTGCGGCAGTTGAGCTTCGACGCGAGCGCCTGACCATGAACGACAAGCGCCCCCCCCACTATGACGGCGGCGATCTGCGCCGCCAGGGCTATCGCTCTCGTCAGGACAGCGAACGCCTGACTTCACGCGACAAAATGCAGCCGGTGCTGCTCGATATGCTGACCGACGACGAACCGCAGAAAAAGCAGGAGGCGCAGGTGCGCAACCTGGTGTCGCACAGCGAGCTGCGCCGCCGGGTATTGCGCGATTTGCAGTGGCTGTTCAACTGCGTCAACAGCGAATCCAATCTGGATCTCGGCGATTTTCCACAGGTGCGGCGCTCCACCCTGAATTACGGCATCGCCTCGCTGGCGGGCAAGCGCATGTCGGACATCGAATGGCTCGACATTCAGCGCGCGCTGACCGATTCCATCCTCCATTTCGAGCCGCGCATTCTGCCCGACGGGTTACAGGTGCGCTGCATTTCGGACACCGGCTCGCTGGATCTGCACAACGTGCTGTCGATCGAAATCAAGGGCCGCCTGTGGTGCGTGCCCTATCCGCTGGAGTTTCTGTTCCGTACCGACGTGGATCTGGAAAACGGCCACTTCGATCTGAAAGACATAGGGTAAGGCGATGGACAGTAAACTGTTAGATTATTACAACCGCGAGCTGGCCTATCTGCGTGAGATGGGCGCCGAGTTCGCCGAACAGTACCCGAAGGTCGCGGGCCGTCTCGGCATGCGCGGCATCGACGTGGCGGACCCTTATATCGAGCGTCTGATGGAGGGCTTCGCCTTCCTCACCTCGCGCGTGCAGCTGAAAATGGACGCCGAGTTCCCGCGCTTTTCTCAGCGCTTGCTGGAGATCATCTACCCCAACTACCTGTCGCCGACGCCGTCGATGGCGATCGCCGAGCTGCAGCCGGACAGCAGTAAAGGCGATATCAGCAACGGCTTCGTGGTGCCGCGCGGCACCATGATGGACAGCCAGACGCTGAAGAAAAGCGGCATCACCTGCAGTTACACCACGGCGCATGACGTCACGCTGCAGCCGGTGCGCATCGCCGGCGTCGAGCTGGGCGGCATTCCGGCCGATATTCCGCTGGCCTCGCTGGGGCTGCAGCACAGCGGCTGCGTCAGCGCGCTGCGCATTCGGCTCGAGTGCTACGAAAGCGTGACGCTCAACAACCTGCAGCTGGACCAATTGATGTTTTACCTGGCCGGGCCGGACATGCAGGCGCAGCAGCTGCTGGAGTTGCTGATGCAGCACAGCGTCGGGCTTGTCTGCCAAACGGTGGAGGCTCAGCCGCAGCGGCGGGCGCTGGCGTTGGACGGGCTGCGACAGGAAGGCTTTGCCGCCGATCAGGCGCTGCTGCCCAACGATCTGCGCAACTTCGAAGGCTACCGGCTGCTGCAAGAATATTTCGCCTTCCCGGCGCGCTTCCAGTTCTTCAGCGTCAACGGCCTGCGCCCGCTGTTGCAAAGCGTGCGCGAAGGGAAAAAGGCGCTGCGCCAGTTCGAAATCGTGGTGCTGCTCGATAGGCACGACGCCGCGCTGGAACGAGTGGTCGACGTTGCCCATTTGGCGCTGCACTGCACGCCGGTGATCAACCTGTTTCCGAAAGTGGCCGAACGCATCGCGATCAACGAAAAGAACCACGAATACCATCTGGTGGTCGACAATATCCGGCCGCTGGATTACGAAGTGTTTTCGGTGCAGCGGCTCGGCGGCAGCGCCAGCGAAAAACGCTACGAGCAAGAGTTTCGGCCGTTTTACAGCACCCTGAGCGCGGACGATGGCAACTATGGCGCCTACTTCTCGCTGCGGCGCGAACAGCGCACGCTGTCGGAGCACGCCCGCCGCTACGGCACCCGCACCGGCTATGCCGGTTCGGAAGTGTTCGTATCGCTGGTGGACGAACGGCAGTCGCCGTGGCACAGCGATCTGAAATACCTCACCGCCGACGTGCTGTGCACCAGCCGCGACCTGCCGTTGATGCTGTTGCAGCAGGATCAGGGCAATTTCGTGATGCCCGATTCAATCCCGATCAAGCAGGTCTCGCTGCGCAAAGGCCCTACGCCGCCGCGTCCGGCGCTGGCCGAAGGGATGATCACCTGGCGGTTGATCAGTCAGCTGCAGCTGAATTACCTCAGCATGATGGACGGCGATCCGGAACAGGGCGCTGCCAGCCTGCGCCAGCTGCTGGGGCTGTACGGCAACCTGAGCGAGCCGGCGATCGCCAAACAGATCCAGGGCGTGCGCCACTGCAACCTGCGGCCGGTCTATCGGCGAGTGCCTGAACCCGGCCCCATCGTGTTCGCGCGCGGCATCGCCATCGATCTGACGGTCGATGAGCAGGCGTTCTCCGGCAACAGTCCTTACCTGCTCGGCAGCGTGCTGGAGCGCCTGTTCTCGCGCCTGGTGGCGATGAACACCTTCACCGAGATGACGCTCTCCAGCCAGCAGCGCGGCGAGATCGCCCACTGGCAGGCGCGCATGGGCAAAAGGACGCTGATATGAACGCGGAGATGATCGCCACCGAACTGGCGCCGCCGCAGATCAACGCGCTGTATCGCCTGCCGGACGACTTCTGGCCGCGGCTGCGCAGCGCGCCTTACAAGCACGATCTGTTTCAACTGCTGCGGCGCATCGACGCCCAGGGCGGCCAGCCCTACCTGCTGGGGCGCGCGCCGCTGCCGCGCCACGAGATGCTGCGCCTGGGCCAGGAACCTTCGCTGTCGTTCGCGCCCTCCACGCTGGCGCAGGTGACGCCGCGCGCCAACAGCCCGCTGCACGACGTATCGATCTTCAGCTTCGGCCTGTTCGGCCCCAACGGACCGCTGCCGCTGCACCTGACCGAATACGTGCGCGAACGGGTGTACCACCATCAGGACACCACCCTGCTGGCGTTCACCAATCTGTTCCATCACCGGCTGACGCTGCTGTTTTACCGCGCCTGGGCCGACGCGCAGCCGACGGTGTCGCTGGATCGCCCGGACAACCGGCGCTTCGACGAGTACCTGTCGAGCCTGATCGGCATCGGCCAGCCGGCGCAGCAAGAGCGCGACAGCATCAACGCCCACGCTAAACATTTTATGGCCGGTCATCTGATTCGCCACAGCCGCGATCCGGAAGGCCTGAGCAAAATTTTGCAGCAGTATTTCAAGGTGCCGGTGCGCATCGTCGAAAACGTGCCGCACTGGCTGCGGGTGGAGCCGCGCGAGCAGGCGCGGCTCAAGGCCGGGCGCGGCGCGCCGCGGCTCGGCGAATCGGCCTTTCTCGGCATCGCGGTGCGGGATATCCAGCACAAATTCCGCATCGAGCTGGGGCCGATGCCGCAGCAGGACTATGACCGCTTTCTGCCCGGCGCCGATCTGTGCCGGCAACTGCGCGACTGGGTGCGCCAATACCTGGGCATCGAGTTCGTCTGGGAAGTGCGCCTGATCCTGGCGAAGGAACAGGCGCACGGCATCCAGCTCGGCGGCGCGCAGCGATTGGGCCTGAGCAGTTGGCTGGCCGACCATCGGCGACAGCGCGATCTCGACGATCTGATCTTCAGCCCTGAACCGCTGGAAAACCCGTTCTGACCCTATTTCGGCCGGCGCCCTGCGGCGTCAGGCCACTCTGAGACCTGAGGAAAACCATGTCTGAAATCAGCCGCTCGGTATTATTCGGCAAACTGGATAGCCTGTTATTCACCTCTCTGGAAAGTGCGACGGCGTTTTGCAAGCTGCGCGGTAACCCCTACGTCGAATTGGCGCACTGGCTGCATCAGCTGATGCAATCGCCGGACGGCGATCTGCAGCAGATCGTTCGCCACTTCGCGCTGGACGAGGCGCAGCTGGCGCGCGACATCGTCGAGGCGCTCGATCGCCTGCCACGCGGCGCCAGCGCCATCTCCGATCTGTCCGAGCACATCGACAGCGCGGTAGAACGCGCCTGGGTCTATGGCTCATTGAAGTTCGGCGCGGCGCGCATCCGCGGCGGCCACCTGCTGCTCGGCATTCTGAAAACCTACAGCCTGCGCCACCTGCTGAAGGCCATTTCCCCGCAGTTCGAGCGCATCAACGCCGATCTGCTGATGGAACAGTTCGCCGCCATTACCGCTCACTCGGCGGAAAACGCCCAGGATGCGGCGGCGCAAAGCGGCGCCGAGCCCCTGCCCGGCGCGGCGCGCAGCGGTGAAAGCGTGCTGGAGCAGTATGCCCAGGATCTGACCGCCAGAGCGCGCAACGGCGAGATCGACCCGGTGGCCGGCCGCGATGAAGAGATCCGGCAAATCGTCGATATTCTGATGCGCCGCCGCCAGAACAACCCGCTGCTGACCGGCGAGGCCGGCGTCGGCAAAACCGCCGTGGTGGAAGGCCTGGCGCTGCGCATCGTGGCCGGCGACGTGCCGCCGCAGCTGCGCGACGTGAAGCTGTGCCTGCTGGACATCGGCATGCTGCAGGCCGGCGCCGGCGTCAAGGGCGAGTTTGAAAAACGGCTGCAGGCGGTGATCGACGAAGTGCAATCCAGCCCGACGCCGATCATCCTGTTTATCGACGAAATTCACACCCTGATCGGCGCCGGCGGCGCCCAGGGCACCGGCGACGCCGCCAACCTGCTGAAACCGGCATTGGCGCGCGGCCAACTGCGCACCATCGGCGCCACCACCTGGTCGGAATACAAGAAATACATCGAGAAGGATCCCGCGCTCACCCGCCGTTTCCAGGTGGTGCAGGTGCACGAACCGAGCGAAGACAAAGCGCTGCTGATGCTGCGCAGCACCGTCAGCCCGCTGGAGCAACACCACCGCGTGCTGCTGCTGGATGAAGCGGTGGACGCCGCGGTGCGGCTGTCCCATCGCTATATTCCGGCCCGCCAGTTGCCGGACAAGGCGGTGGCACTGCTGGATACCGCCTGCGCGCGCGTGGCGGTCAGCCAACATGCCGAGCCCGCCCAGGTCGAAGACTGCCGCCACCGCATCGATGCGCTGCAGATAGAGTTGGATATCGCCCGCCGCGAGGCCAAGGTCGGCATCGGCGATCCCCTGCGCCCGCAGGAGATTGAAGCCCAATTGACCGCGCTGCGCCAGGAACTCGAACAGTTGACCGAGCGTTGGCAGCAGGAGCTGGCGCTGATCCAGCAGATCATCACGCTGCGCGCCCAACTGCACGCCCAAGAAGAGGCGAGCACCGACGAAGAGACGCAAACGCGCCCTGATGCCGACGCGCTGCGCGCCCAATTGGGCGAACTGCAGCAGCAGCTGAGCGCGCTGCAGGGCGAAGCGCCGCTGATCTTCGCAGCCGTCGACGCCAGCATCGTGGCGGCGGTGGTGGCCGACTGGACCGGCATCCCGCTGGGCCGCATGGTGAAAAACGAGATTGAAGCGGTGCTGCAGCTCTCCGACACCCTGAATCAGCGCGTCATCGGCCAACGCCATGCGCTGGATCTGATCGCCCGCCGGGTGCGCACCTCACGAGCGCGGCTGGACGATCCGAACAAACCGGTCGGGGTATTCCTGCTGGCCGGGCCCTCCGGCGTCGGCAAAACCGAAACCGCGCTGGCGCTGGCGGAAACCCTGTACGGCGGCGAGCAGAACGTCATCACCATCAACATGAGCGAATTCCAGGAGTCGCACACCGTTTCGACGCTGAAAGGCGCGCCGCCCGGCTATGTCGGCTACGGCGAGGGCGGCGTGTTGACCGAGGCGGTTCGCCGCCGTCCTTACAGCGTGGTGCTGTTGGACGAGATCGAAAAGGCGCACCCGGACGTACATGAAATCTTCTTCCAGGTGTTCGACAAGGGCTGGATGGAGGACGGCGAAGGCCGTCATATCGATTTCCGCAACACCATCATCATCCTGACCTCCAACGTCGGCACCGATCTGATCGCCGGGTTGTGCAGCGATCCGGAGCTGCTGCCGGAGCCGGAGGCGCTGAGCGGCGCGCTGCGCCAACCGCTGCTGTCGGTGTTCCCGGCCGCCTTGCTCGGCCGCCTGCTGGTGGTGCCGTATTACCCGCTGACCGACGCCACGCTGGGCAACATCGTGCGCCTGCAATTGGGCCGCATTCAGCGTCGCCTGGCGGAGAATCACGACATCGTCTGCACCTTCGACGACGCGGTCATCGAGCAGATCGTCAGCCGCTGCACCGAGGTGGAGTCCGGCGGCCGCATGGTCGACGCCATCCTGACCAACACCCTGCTGCCGCAGATCAGCCACACCCTGCTGACCGGCAGCGCCAACGACCAGCGCTATCGCCAGCTGCATATCGCGCTGCAGAACAACGAATTCATTTGTCAATTTCAGGCATAACGCCGCGGCCGCCGAGACGGCGGCCCTTTGAACACAGAGAGCCATCACTATGTCGGGAACCGGGATAACCAAACCGAATTCGAACAGCCTGCCGAGCGGCTACCGATTCAATGAATTCGAGATCCAGGAAGCGATCGGCGAAGGCGGCTTCGGCATCGTCTACCGCGCCTACGATCACCAACTGGAACGCACCATCGCCATCAAGGAGTACATGCCAACCTCGCTGGCGAAACGCAATGACGATCTCAGCATCGGGCTGCGCGGCGAACGCTTCGGCAAAACTTTCCAGGCCGGACTGAACAGCTTTATTCAGGAGGCGCGTCTGCTGGCGCGCTTCTCGCATCCCGGTCTGCTGCACGTGTTGCGCTTCTGGGAAGAGAACGGCACCGCCTATATGGGCACCCAGTTTTACAGCGGCACCACGCTGAAAAACCTGCAGGCGCAGCAGCCGGAGAAGATCGACGAGGCGTGGATCCGTCGGCTGCTGCCGCCGCTGTTCAGCGCCATCAACACCATCCATCAGGAAGGCTATCTGCACCGCGACATTTCGCTGGATAACATCCAGATCCAGGAGAGCCAGCTGCCGGTGCTGCTGGACTTCGGGTCGGCGCGCAAAGAGATCGGCAACCTGTCGGACGAAACGGAGATCATGCTCAAACCGGGCTTCGCGCCGATCGAGCAGTACACCGAGAACAGCGACGGCGAACAAGGGCCGTGGACCGATATCTACGCGCTCGGCGCCGTGCTGCACACGCTGATCGTCGGTTCGCCGCCGCCGGTCAGCGTGGTGCGCAGCATCGAAGACAGCTACCAGCCGCTGACCGAGCGCCGCCCCGCCGGCTACTCGCCGGAGCTGCTGCGCACCGTCGATCGCGCGCTGGCGCTGAAGCCGGAAGACCGCCCGCAGACCATTGACGAAATGGCCGAGTTGTTGCACCTGCCGATCGCCGATGAAAACGAAATAATCAGCACCCCGGCCGCCGCGCCGGAGAACTTGCTGGTCGCCGCCAACCCGGCCGCCGCTGCGGCCGCAGCCGGCACCGTTACCGCGCGCGGCACCAAATTCTCGCGCCCGATGATGGCCGGCGCCGGCGTCGCCGCGCTGCTGGTGATCGGCGCGATCGCCTGGCTGAGCGGCGGCAAGGACGATGCCCAGGCCGTCGCTCAAAACAGCGAGGCGTCACCGGCGCAGAAAACCCTGACGCAGCAGCCGAGCGCGCCGCAAACCGCGCAGCCTGCGGCGGCGGAACCTGAAAAAGCGGCGCCGCCGGCGCAACCGGTGGCGTTGGTGTACTTCAAACTGCAACCGGGTGAGCAGGTCAGCCTCGACGGCAAGCCGCAGCAGGTGACGCCGGGCGAAAACGGCTTCGCCAGCCTGAACCTGGCGCCGGGCCGCTATCAGCTGGAGATCCGTCACAACGATCGGCTCCGCCGCCAGCAGCTCAGCATCGACACCGCCGGCACCTGGCTGGTCAATCCGGCCACTGCCGGCTAATCCCGTTCTGAAACTCCGCCTCGGCGGGGTTTCCCCTATTTCATGAGACTGACGAGCAACTGCCCCCTCATTGGCCGCGCGGCAAGGCCGCTGCAACGCCGGAGTATGCAGGGCATGACGTCAATCACAGAGGACGTTCTCATGTTGGATCGCATTATTGCGCACACGCCGCTGGGCCAGGAGCAACTGCTGTTTCGCTCGCTGGACGGTATCGAAGCGCTTTCCACTCCTTTCGACTTCTCTATTGAATTGCTGAGCACCGACGCGCGCCTCGATCGCAAAGCGCTGCTCGGCCAACCGCTGACGCTGGAAATTCCGACCCAGGGTTTTCTCAGCGCCCCGCGCTACCTGAACGGCAAGATCACCGCCATCGCCGTCAGCAGCGAAGAGATCGGCGGCACCCGCTACGCGGTGTATAGCCTGCACGTGCAGCCGGATCTGTGGCCGATGACCAAGGATCGCAACTTCCGCATCTTCCAGGAACAGACGGTGCCGCAGATCGTCAAGACCCTGTTGGCGGAGCACAACGTGCAGCTGGAAGATCAGCTGACCGGCGACTATCGCCTGTGGGGCTACTGCGTGCAGTACAACGAAAGCAGCTTCAACTTCATCAGCCGCCTGATGGAGCAGGAGGGCATCTATTACTATTTCAAACACGAAATGGGCAAACACACGCTGGTGCTCGGGGACGCCCCCCACCATCACCAGCCCTATCCCGGCTATGAGATGATCCCCTACCACCTGACGCCGTCGGGCGGCAGCACCAGCGAGGAAGGTATCAGCCAGTGGACGTTGTCCGATCGCGTCACACCGGGCATCTACAGCCTGGACGACTACGATTTCCGCAAACCGAACGCCTGGCTGTTCCAGGCGCGGCAAAACCCGGTCTCGCCGACGCCGGGGCAAATCGACGTTTACGACTGGCCGGGCCGCTATACCGAGCATCAGCAGGGGGAGTTCTACGCCCGCGTGCGCCAGGAAGCCTGGCAGGCCGAGCATCAACAGATCCGAGGCACCGCCACCGCCATGGGCATCGCCCCCGGCAGTACCTTCACGCTGTATAACGCCCCGCATGCCGACGACAATCGCGAATATCTGACGCTGCAGGCCAGCTACCATCTGAAAGAGAATCGCTACGCCAGCGGCGACGATCAGAGCAGCGAACACCGCATCGACTTCATCGTCCTGCCGGCGGACGTGCCCTGGCACCCGCCGCAGCAGGCTACCTGGCCGAAAACCCACGGACCGCAGACCGCCCGGGTGGTCGGCCCGGCCGGCGAATCGATTTGGACCGACAAATACGGCCGCATCAAGGTGAAGTTCCACTGGGATCGCTTCGGGCCGAAAGACGACGGCAGCTCCTGCTGGGTGCGCGTCTCCAGCGCCTGGGCCGGCCAAGGCTACGGCGGCGTGCAGATCCCGCGCGTGAACGACGAAGTGGTGGTGGACTTTATCAACGGCGATCCGGATCGGCCGATCGTCACCGGGCGCGTCTATAACGAAGCCAGCATGCCGCCGTGGGCGCTGCCGGCCGCCGCCACCCAGATGGGCTTTATGAGCCGCACCAAAGACGGCACCGCCGACAACGCCAACGCCCTGCGTTTCGAAGACAAGGCCGGCGCCGAACAGGTGTGGATCCAGGCGGAGCGCAACATGGACACCCAGGTGAAAAACGATGAAAGCCACACCATCGCTAACGATCACACGCATCTGGTGGGCGGTAACCAGATCAAACGGGTGGTGCTCAATCAGGCGACCGGCGTCAAAGGTGAATCCTCCGCGCTGACCGGCAACACGCGCAGCGACGCCGTGGTCAATGCCTTTACCCTCGGCTCCGGCGAATCGCTGCGGCTCGAATGCGGCGAAAGCGTGATCGAACTGCTGGCGGACGGCCAAATCAACATCACCGGCACCAGTTTCAATATCACGGTAAAAGAGGATGGCGCGATCAACACCGGCGGCCAGCTGGATCTCAACCAGCCTGGCGGCGCCGCACGCACCGCCGCACCGGGCGGTGGCCATCAGGCGGCAATCCAGAGCGCCGTCGATCAGCTGTTCCCTAAAGAGTAGGTAATTGGTTCGCCGGGAAAGCCGGTTAATGCCGCCCCTCGGGCGGCGGCAGCGGCGCCAGCATCTATCACGCAAAATGCTCAATCGACAACAAAACCCGGCAGAATTGATAATCGGGTTGTTGAATCGGTCATGGCCTCTGAAGGGAGTGCTGGAGAACAAGGTGGGCGCCGTGAGTTATACGGATTCAGAAAAGGAAATGGCAATGCTTATGACAAAATCCTTGCTGCTCGTAACCAATACGGCCAAGGCAGCGCTGAAGAGTTTGAGGAAGTATCCAAAGCAATGAGCGCATCAGCGAAGTCTGCAGGTGCACTGAACTTTTCTGATCCAGGAAAACAAGGGGCAATAACTTCATTGGCACATATGCGTGGCTCATCTGGCGCACAAGCGATCCTGAACTCCATGGAGTCCGGACGAATAGTTAAGGCTGATACCTTAACGTCGGAGGCAATAGCCAAAATTGAAAGTATGTCGGCGGAAAGCTTTCAGGATAATTTACTTAAAGCTCGGGTAGAATACGATAGAGCAATATATGGAGATACCATCACGACGCAGGGTGGTAAACAGTACAACTGGTGGGCACGTTATGGTAATGGCCTTCAAAAGCGGTATGCCCGGGAAGCAGAAGAATTTTTAAAATTATCAAACGAGTGATTTATGTTCAAAAAAATCTTATTACCTACATTGTTTGCTGCTTCTTTGCTTTGCTCCATTGAATCCACATCAGCGATAGACCTGTTACAATATAACAAAACCAACACAGTAAGCGGGCTGGTCAACGATAAAGCGGTCACTGACAATCTTAAAAGCATACTGGGTCAAGACTATGAAAAGTACATCAACAACTTTGATGTGTTCGGTGAACCTCATTCAACCCCAGGTGGTGGGTTATTTGTTGAAGGGTGGCTAAAAGATCTTTATCTGGAAAATGCCTCTGCTCTGGTCATCAATCCCGATGGGAAAATTTATGCCGCCTGGGTTGTACCTGATTCTGATATCATAAATTACAAATCATCTGATAAAGATTCCCCTATTAATAATGATATTCTGCATTGGGCTGCACGCTTCAAAGACATGCATTTTTCCTCAGACAGCAAAAGAAATAAGGTGAGGACTGAGGAAGAATACTTTGACACACAGTCATTCTCTATCAAGCTCATGACTGTTTGCATCAGTAAAGGAAACTGTAATGATGCTACTTATTATGGAGAGCGTAAAAAAGATGGTGCTGCTGTAACTTTGCAGGGAAAAGTGACACGTGCTGATTGCAATACAGCCCCATGCCCAATAATCAGTTATGAGTTTAAAAATGCATCGACGACCTATATGCTCAGTAAAATTGATAACACACTGACAGTTATAAAGAATGGTAAGATATTAATGAATCAAAAAGGAACTTGGGGGAAATAGCCACCACAACCGCCACCGAGTGATTCCAAGGCACTTGATTCCAAGGCGCTAAAGTGAGACTTGGCCTATCTACCTACACCGTATAGATATCAAACGGCCTATACCTCAGTGCGAGTGACACTCCCTCCTCTTGTCACCGCTCCTAAACCGAACAGGAATGACAATCACAGGCTGAATCTGTACCGCCCATCGATTCAGCCTTCTTTATCATTTCCCCTTCACCACTTCTTCACCGTCTGGTAAATATCGAGGTCAAAATAGCCGTCGGCTTCGCAGTCGTTGAGATAGTGTTCGTAGCTCACCCCCTCAACCGGCTGGTAGCCGCTGGCCGGCAGCAGCTTCTGGTAAAACTCGCCCCATACCCGTTCGAAATCGCCATCGCTGATGCGTACGCGGTAAACCGCGTACTGCCCGGCGGGCAGCGTCTGCACGGTCATACCCGCGCTGCCCGTCGGCAGCGCGAAATCGTCCGCCACGCTCATCACCACGTCGGCGCGCAGCTTTTCCGGCGCCACTTCCGCCGGATCGTCCCAATACAACACCAGCCATTTGCCGAACGGCACGTCGTGACGCTGCCGCCATGCCAGCAGTTGCTGCGAGCCCTGCGGGATGGTCTGCGGATACGGCCCCACCACTCTGACACCCACCACCTTCTCCGCCGCCTTATCGATAATCCTCACGCTCATCGCCCTTCCCCCTCACAGTGTCTCAGGCACCGATTTCGGTACGCACGTCCAGCAGTTCGGGGAAAAAGGTCAGATCCAACGCCTTTTTCAGGAAACTGACGCCGCTGGAACCGCCGGTGCCCGACTTAAAGCCGATGATCCGCTCCACCGTTTTCATATGGCGGAAGCGCCACAGATGGAAACTCTCTTCGATATCCACCAGCTTCTCCGCCATTTCATACGCTTCCCAATAGGTCTGCGGGTTGTCGTAGATCACTTTGAACGCCGGCAGCAGATCCGGGTTGCGCTGATAGGGCTGCGTCCAGTCGCGCTTGAGGCACTCCTGCGGGATCGGCAAACCGTGGCGCGCCAGGTACAGCAAGTATTCGTCGTACAGGCTCGGCGCTTCGAGGATCGCCTTCAGCGCCGCGTGTTTTTCCGCATCGCTGCTGAACACCGCCAGCATGGCGGCGTTCTTGTTGCCGAGCAGAAACTCGATCGAACGGTATTGATGCGACTGGAAGCCCGACGAACTGCCCAACACATCGCGAAACTCGACGTATTCCGACGGCGTCAGCGTTTCCAGCACCGCCCACTGTTCGAACAGCAGCCGCTGGATCTGTTTGACGCGCGCGAGAATTTTGAAACAGTGGCTGAGTTTGTCCTGCTGCACCAGCCGCAGCGCCGCCTGTAGCTCGTGCAGCATCAGCTTCATCCACAGTTCGGAGGTTTGGTGCTGTATCACGAACAGCATTTCGTCATGATGCGCCGGGTTGGAGAGCGGGTGCTGGCAGTCCAGCAGTTGGTCCAGGCACAGGTAGTCGCCATAGCTCATGCGTTTGGAAAAATCGGTGACAATCGCGCTTTCTAATTCCCGTTTGTTCATCTGTGATCTCCGTTGCGCCCAGCGCCCCATCGGCCTGGAACGTGCCGCAAAGAGAAAACAATAGTACAGAACCCGCCGCCCCGAAGTGCGATAAACGAGAGATGCTTCGCAGATCTCACTCATCCGCGTCACCCCATGGCCGCCGCCCTTTGCTGTTTAGTAAACAACCAGCCCTGCGCCTGACGACTCTCACAAATGCGCGATCCCGTGCGGGTTTCGCCCCGGTTGCGGCTTGCCTGCGCCCGCCTTCCCTTATAGATTGCAGGCTAACGGCAGGCAGCAAGGGATCGGCAAATGGCAAATATTCGTGATGTCGCGCGGTTGGCCGGCGTGTCCATCAGCAGCGTGTCGAACCTGCTGAATAATCGCAGCCACCAGATGAGCGCACAGACCCGTCAGCGCATCGAACAGGCGATGGACACCCTGGGCTATCGTCCGGCGCGCACCGCAGTGAACCTCGCGCCACAGGCGAAGATCATCGGCCTGCTGCTGCCGTCGATCGTTAACCCGAGTTTTTCGGCGCTGGCGCACGCCGTCGACAGCGCGGCGCGCGCTCACCGCTACCGCGTCTTGCTCGGCAACGCCTACAGGCAGGAACAGGAGGAAGCCGCGTTTATCGACGATATGTTTCTGCATGGCGTGCGCGGCATCATCGTGGCGGCGAGCGACATCCGCCAGACCCATTTTGTCCGGGCGGCCGAGCGGGGCATGAAGATCGTCAGCTATGACAGCCCGTTCGCCGAGCCGATGGCCGCCGATAGCCGGTTGTTCGACAGCGTGTCGATGGACAATCTCGCCGCCGGGCGTCTGGCCGCGCAGCACCTGCTCGAACGCGGCTGCCGACATATCGTGTTCGCCACCGAAGCGGCGCTGACCGTGGGGCGCAGCCACAAGATCGACGGTTTTCTGAGTGCGCTGGGGCACAACTTGAGCGAACGCCAACGGGTGATCGAAGGCAAAGCCACCAGCGCCTACGGCGACACGGAGATGTTCGAATTGGGGCTGACGCTGGCATCCCGCATCCTCGCGCTGACGCCGCGCCCGGACGGCATCGTGGCGATTAACGATGCGCTGGGCATCGGGCTGATGGTGGGGCTGCGCGCCGCCGGCGTCCAGGTGCCAGCAGAGATTTCGGTGGTCGGCATCGACAATATCGCGCTTGCCGGCCTGGCCGAACCGGGGTTGACGTCGATCGGCCCGCCGCTGGCCGAGATGGCGCAGCTGATGGTCGAACGCCTGATCGGCCGCATCAACAATGATTCACAACCGCCCGGCGAGTTTCTCTTCCCGCCGACGGTCATCAGCCGGCGTTCCGTCAAAACCGCCGGTTAATTCGGTAAAAACGGCTTACCCAGGCGATGCGCAGATAGCATCGTCCGGCTCGCCGCAGCCAAAATCAGAAAAAACAGCGTCGTCGCAATAAATAAACGGCGCGACGCTTTATGCACGCAACGTCGTTATTCAGCATGCCGCTCATGACTTTGGGCCGGGCCGCTATTATTCCGATTAACCACATGGGAAAAACCATGATGAAAAAAACAATGCCAAAGGATATTGAACGCAGTGCCATCAGGAAATTGACGCTGCATATTGTCCCCCTAATGATCTTGTTGTATTTCCTGGCCTTTCTCGACCGCAACAATATGGCCTACGCCGCCAAAGCGTTGGAAGATAATCTGGGATTGACCGCCTCGGCTTTCGGCTTCGCTTCCGGAATTTTCTTTATCGGCTATTTCCTGTTTGAAATACCCAGCAACGCCGGCACCATTAAATTCGGCCCGCGCATCTGGTTCGCCAGAATATTAATTTCCTGGGGCATCTTCGCAACCCTGCTCGGTTTTGTGCGCACGCCGCTGGAGCTGTATATTTGCCGTTTTATGCTGGG
The DNA here is from genome assembly GCF_017309605.1 of Serratia ureilytica. Taxonomy (NCBI): domain Bacteria; kingdom Pseudomonadati; phylum Pseudomonadota; class Gammaproteobacteria; order Enterobacterales; family Yersiniaceae; genus Serratia; species Serratia ureilytica. The sequence goes on along the minus strand of NZ_CP071320.1, from coordinate 1,907,786 downwards.
CGTGTGCGAAGCCGGTTTCTTTCCCTCGGTGGTGTATTATTTCACGGTCTTCTTCCCGGAAAAATACCGCACCAAAATTCTCGGCATGTTCATCATCGTCCAGCCGCTGTCCAACGCGGTCGGCTCGCCGATTTCCGGCTTTATTCTCAATATTCAGCATGACTGGTTCGGCTTCGCCCCCTGGCAGCTGCTGTTCATCCTCGAAGGGCTGCCGCCGATCGTCATCGGCCTGCTGATCCCCTTCCTGATCAAGAACTCGCCCAAGGACGTCGGTTATCTGAACGTGGAGGAAAAAGCCTGGCTGATGAGCAACGCCGGCCGCTCCAAATCCGGCTCAAAAATCACGCTGGGCGACTTCCTCAAGGGCATTAAAAACAGAAAGTACCTGCTCTACGCGCTGCTCAACTTCGGCATGGTATGCGGCATTTACGGCTTCGGCACCTGGCTGCCGTCGATCATCAGCGCCATTTCCGGCAGCGATATCTTTCGCGTCAGCCTGCTGGCGCTCATTCCCTACGGCCTGGCCGCGCTGCTGGTGTATCCGTGGAGCCTGTGGGCCAGCAAAACCAAAAAGCTCGGCGTGTTCGCCGGCCTCAGCATGGTGCTTGCCGCCATCGGCCTGATGGGGGCGGTGACGTTTTTTAAATACGACCCGCTCGTCGCGCTGTCATTCCTGTGCATTGCCGCCATCGGCATCTACACCGCCGTGCCGCCGTTCTTATCCATGCCCGCCAATATCTCCACCGGCGCGGCCGCGGCCGCCGGGCTGGCGGTAGTGAGCTGCATCGGCAATATCGGCGGTTTCGTCGCCCCCTATGCGGTGGGCGTGCTGAACGATCTGACCGGCAGCAGCGCGCCGGGGCTGTTTTTCCTGGCCTCGTGCCTGCTGGCGACCGGTTTGATCTGCATTTTCTACTGCGCCAAACAGCGTGAAGGCGTCATCAATTCTTAACGAACCAATAAGGAGTCAATCATGGGCGATCTTGCGGGCAAAAAGGTCTTTATCACCGGGGCGGAACAGGGCATCGGCCGCGCCACCGCAGAGCGGCTGATCAAGGCCGGGTGCGACATCTATTTTCACTACCACAGCGACGAAAGCGGCCCCAAGGCGCTGGTGGCGCTGGCTCATTCACTCGGACAAAAGGCCGCCTACGGCTACGCCGATCTCATCGACACCGACGAAACGCTGCGCTGCGTCTCGGCCGGCGCCGAGTTTCTCGGCGGCATCGATATTCTGATCAATAACGTCGGCGGCATCGTCGGGCGCAAATGGCTGGGCGAGATCGATCGCGCCTTCTGGCAAACCGTGATCGACGTAAACATGACCACCATGCTGAACGTGACCCAGAGCGCGCTGCCGCACCTGAAGGCGGCGCCGAACGGCGCCAGCATCATCAATCTGGCCTCGCTGGCCGGCCGCGCCGGCGGGCACGCCGGCTCGCTGGTCTATTCCGCCACCAAGGGCGCGGTGCTCACCTGGACGCGCTCGCTGGCGGCGGAGCTGGGCGAGCACGGCATCCGGGTGAACGCGGTGGCGCCCGGCCTGATCCTCGGCACCCGCTTTCATAATCGCCACACCACCCAGGCATCGGCGGAGGAAACCGTTCGCGCCATCCCGCTGGGCCGCGCAGGCACGCCGGACGACGTGGCCCGCGCCATCGCCTTCCTGGCGGCGGAATACGACGGCTTCATCTCCGGCGCCACTCTCGACATCAACGGCGGCATCTTCCGCATGTAGTTCAGCTGCGGGCGGCACGGCCGCCCCCCTATTCAGGAATCGCTTTATGATCAAATCCGCCATCACTCACCCACCGCTGCTCGCCGCGCTGGCGCAATGCGGGCATAAAACCCAGGTGCTGATCGCCGACGGCAATTACGCCTGCGTGACGCACGCGCCGAAAGACGCCACCGTGGTCTATCTGAACCTGGCGCCCGGCACGCTCGCCGCCCCGCCAATCCTGGAAAAACTGCTGGCCTGCATCAACGTGGAAAGCGCGGCGCTGATGGCCTGCCCGCCGGACTTCACCAACACTATCGAAGCCGAATACCGGCAACTGCTGCCAGAACATTGCCCGATCGAGCACCTGCCGCGCGAGGCGTTTTACGCTGCGGTCAAATCGGATCGGACGCTGCTGGTGATCGCCTCCGGCGAACGGCGCCGCTTCGCCAACCTGCTGTTGACGGTGGCGCCGGTGGTGTGAAAGAGGTAGAGGGTGTGAGGGGTAAAATGAGGGGGCCAGCCCCCTCATGCCGTTACAGGTCAGCGCCCCACTTCTCCAGCTCCCCCGCACGTTCCGCATCGATATAGCTGGTGGCCCAGCCAAACAGGTAAGCAAAGGCGAAAATGCCCACCGTCGACGACACCAGCGTCGGCGCGAAAAACGCAGCGATAGCGGAAAGCGTATATCCTGCGCCGATCGACAACCCGAGCGCTTCGAGCTGGTTGCGGAACGCTTTCCAGTTGCCGGTAGAGAAACCTTCAATCGCGGCGTTTACCAGATCCGCGCCCTTCATCGCCCAGTCCACCCCGGTGAAGACCTTGCCCAATACCCGCGCATTGCGGGCATACTGTTCCGCATCGATCATTTTCAGCCAGGCGACAATCGCCGCTTTGTCCTGCGCCTTGAGCTTTTTGTTCAGGCCCTTCGTCAATTGCTCGTAGGTTTTCTCCGCATCTTGCACGTTGCGGATATATTTTCCTTGAATTCCCGCCTCCAAATCCTTGGCGAGTTTGGCGTATTTCGCGCCGATCTTTTCCGCGATATCTTTATTGATACCTGCGGCCAGGCTGACGCCATCCTTGATGGCTTTTAATTCCGCATTTTGATATTCGACGAATTCCTTAACGATCGTTTTTACCGAGCCGGGTGATTTTACCGGCTTGCCGTTGGCATATTTCACCTCCATGGCATTCAGGTTATCCCCTCTCACCACGGCGATAAACGCGGGCCGGTTCTTATTGGCCTTATAGTAGAGGTTGTAGGTCGCCACTCCGTCTTGCTTTTCCACCTTCAAATGATGAAAACCGTAGTAACTCCCGGTCGTGCGGGTCGTCGAGAATTCACCGGTTTTGCCGTTGCCATGCCAGCCGCTGACGGGCCGATCGCGATGCGAGTCTGTCACGAAACTGCCTAACGAAGAGGCGCCGATCTGCCCGGCATTCAGGCCATTGTTGCCGCCTTTGCCAGGGGGTGAGGGTTTGCGCGCATGGCCGGTTTCGATATCCCCGATCGCCACTGTCCCCCCCTTGGCGTTGACCCCCATCACCAGCCCCCCCAAGCCAATGTGCTTCGCCTGATCGGCCGTCAAACCGGTGGCGGAAAGGCTCAGCGTGCCGGATGGGCTGACGCTTTCAATATGCAATTTCGCATCCGGGTTAATTCTGCGCGCCGCCTTAATCACCGCCTCCAGCTTCATGCGCAGCGCCGGATCGTTTTGGATCGCCGCTATCTGTTGCTGTTCCGGGCTGTTGCCAACGCCGGCGCCGCCGCGATCGCGATCGCCGGAATGGCCTTTATCGCCGCCCCCCGGCTCAGGGCCCGTACCGCGTTCAGAACTCCAGTTAGTCCCATCTCCTTTACCACCATAATTAAATCCAGGCATATGCTTTCATCCTTATTTCGTTTTATTTTTAAGATGCCGATATTCTCGTTTAACGCGGATTGACACGCGCATTATCCCTATCGGCAAACCGTTTTTAGCTGCCCGTCATTTATAAAAAACCGCAGAAATAAGGACAACGGATGGCGGCTGTCTGGTCGGTGAAACAAATAGGATCGCGTCTGCATAACCTGAATATATCGCCGCGGGTCACGCCTGGATGGCTGCGACCTGTTCAGAAGTCATTGGCACACGTCATGAATTGCAATTACAATCATCGCACTTGCAACTTAAAGGAAATGCTCCGCATGTCGCCTCAACGTATAACAATGCCTGCCGCCTCCGCCAGGACCAGAACCCTGGCCGAAGCCTGTATCCGCAAGATGGCCTCCGTCAGCCAGAACGCCGGCGCGTCGCTTCCCTCTTCCACCGCCTGGACGGCGGAAGCCTTGAGCGAACTAAACGCCAGTGGCAACATCTGGCTCATCGACGGCCGAAGGCGCGCCGAACCGCCAAGCTCCCGCTACGCCACCGCCTGGCCGCTCTGGTTTGGCCATCAATCAGAACGTTATGAGAAACCGTTGTTTTACGTCGTCAACACCCCTTCGGTGGACATGCTCCGCGGGCTTGAGCCGGAAACCAATCGCAAGGGGATTTTCATCAGCGATGCGGATACCGGCAGTACCGACTTGCCGAAAGGCGTGCAGGCCTGGTTCCCGCTCCAGCTCACCGCCATGCCGGACTGGCTGCCTTTCGATCCGGCCAATGCCCGGGAAACCGGCGCGATACTCCATCACGCCCTGCACGCGCTCTATCTGGAGGGAACGAGAAAGATGGTGTATCTCGCGACCAACGCAGACAATGATGCCCCCGCTTCCGGTGAGCCGTTTGTCGCAGAGCAGGCGTTCAAGGGGATGTATCGTGTCGCGGCGGCGGCGGACTCGCCGTTGCAGGTTCGCCTGTGCGGCGCAGGCAGAACGCTCGCCCGCGTTCAGCAGGCGGCTGAGGTGTTGAAAAATTGGGGCATCGCGGCCGAAATCTGGAGCTGCCCCAGCTACACGCGGTTGGCGCAGGATGCTGAACTCGCCGACATGCAGCGCCAGGACAGCGGCGGCGAATGCCATCTGAAAACGTGTCTGGGCGCCGGGAATGCCCCCGTCGTCGCCGTTACCGACTACTCGCACCTGATTGCCAACCAGCTCAAGCGGTTCATTCCCGCACGCTTTGCCGCGGTGGGTTCGGATTCTCGCACCCGGGGCGAAATTCACTATCCGCAGGCGGAATGGATTGCGCTATGTGCCCTCAAACTGCTGGCCGACGAGCAGAAAATTCCCTCGACGCTGATCGCCGATGCGCTGCGCGTTCTGCACATCACGCCCGATGCCTGATCACGCTCTGGCCAGCTGCATCGCGTTGTCCAACGCGTCGGAGAAGCGTGCGATCTCTTCTTCGCTGAACTGATTGAGAAAGTGGGTTTTGACCACCGCGCGGTAGATCTCCCACATTTTTTTCCGCAGGGCCTTACCTTCCTCGGTGATGGTGGCGAAGGAGGCCCGACGGTCGTCATCCGAACGGAAACGCGTGACCAGCCGCTCTTTTTCCAGGCGATCCATCAGGCGGGTCAGGTTATAACGCTCAATCACCAACACGTCCGCCAGTTCATGCATGCGGCGCGTGCCGTTTTCCCCGCTTTCCAATCCCCATAACACGTCATACCAGGCGTACGCCGGCAGCCCCGCCTCCGACAATTGCGTTTCTATCTTTTTGATGATTGCCCGGTGCGCGCGCACGAAGGAGAACCACAGGTCGGGTTGTTTATCTGTCATGTCAGTTTTCTCGTCAAAAGCGGTGAGTTGCAATTGCAATTGTAAAGGGATAGAGTGGCTTTCGCCATTATTGCATTTGCAACTCTTGCATATGCAATTCAATAAATTCCTGTATCGCTCAGCGCCTTATCAGGTAAGTACATTTGGAGCTTTTATGAACCAACCCGCGGTAAAAGCAGATTTTGACCCACAAGAGACGGCTGAATGGCTTGAGGCATTTGAAGGCGTCGCCGACATCGACGGCCGTGAACGCGCGCATTTTTTGTTGGAAAGAATGGCCGAAGCCGATCAGCGAAAACACGGCGATTTCTTCAGCATGGTCACCACGCCGTACGTGAATACGATCCCGGTCTATAAGCAGCCGACGTATCCCGGCGATCTGGCCGCGGAAGCGCGCATCAATGCGTTTATTCGCTGGAACGCCATGGCGATGGTGCTGCGCGCCGGCAAACATTCCAACGTCGGCGGACACATCGCCACCTACCAGTCGGCCGCGGTGCTTTACGACGTGGGATTCACGCACTTTTTCCGCGGACGCACCGATGAGTTTGCCGGTGACATGGTGTATATCCAGGGTCACTCCGCCCCCGGCATTTACGGCCGCGCCTATCTCGAAGGCCGCATCGACGAGGAGCTGCTCGACAACTTTCGCCGCGAATCCGCGCGCCGCGGCCTTTCTTCCTATCCGCACCCCAGGCTGATGCCGGATTTCTGGCAATATCCCACCGTTTCGATGGGGCTGGGGCCGCTGACCGCCGCCTATCAGGCACGCTATATGCGCTATCTGGAATACCGCGGGTTGAAACCGCATCAGGGGAGAAAGGTGTGGGCGTTTCTCGGCGACGGCGAGATGGATCAACCGGAATCGCTGGCGGCAATTGCGCTGGGCGGGCGAGAAAAGCTCGATAACCTGATCTTCGTCGTGAACTGCAATCTGCAGCGGCTGGATGGTCCCGTGCGCGGCAACGGCAAGATCATTCAGGAACTGGAAGGCACCTTCAAAGCCGCCGGCTGGCAGGTGATCAAGGTGATCTGGGGCAGTGGCTGGGACAAACTCCTGCAAAAAGATCGCTCCGGGCTGCTGATGCAGCGCATGATGGAGTGCGTCGACGGCGATTACCAGACCTTCAAGTCGCAAAGCGGCGCCTATGTGCGGGAGCATTTCTTCGGCAAGTACCCGGAGTTGCTCGCGCTGGTCGCCGATCTGAGCGACGATGAGATCTGGGCGCTGCACCGCGGCGGCCACGATCCGCAAAAGGTGTACGCCGCCTACCATCAGGCGATGCATACCCCGGGCAGGCCGACGGTGGTATTGGCCAAAACGGTCAAAGGGTTCGGCATGGGAGAAGCCGGTGAAGGGCAGAACATCAACCATCAGCTGAAAAAAATGAGCCAGGATGCGGTGAAAGCCTTCCGCGATCGTTTGGGGTTGACGCTCCCCGATGCGCAGCTGGAAGCGATCCCTTATCTGAAGCCCGAGCCCGACAGCGCGGCGGCGAAGTACATCACCGCGACGCGCACCGCGCTGGGCGGCTACATCCCCGCCCGCTTCGGCCAATCCGCCCCGCTGGCGATACCGGCGTTATCGCGCTTCGACAGTCTCCTTAAGGGCAGCGGCGAGCGCAACATGTCAACCACCATGGCCTTCGTCAATATCCTCGGCGCGCTGCTCAAAGACCCCAACATCGGCAAACTGATCGTGCCCATCGTGCCGGACGAGTCGCGCACGTTCGGCATGGAAGGCCTGTTCCGCCAGATTGGCATCCATTCCTGGCTCGGCCAGCTGTATACCCCGCAGGATGCCGGGCAGCTCAGCTACTATAAAGAGGCCAAAGACGGCCAGATTTTGCAGGAAGGCATCAACGAATCCGGCGCGATATCGACCTGGATCGCCGCCGGCACCGCCTACAGCAACCACGATGTCGCGACGATCCCGTTCTATATCTTCTACTCCATGTTCGGGCTGCAGCGGGTGGGCGATCTCGCCTGGGCGGCGGCCGACGCGCGCACCAAGGGTTTCCTGCTCGGCGCCACCTCCGGCAGAACCACCCTGATGGGCGAAGGCTTGCAGCATGACGACGGCCACAGCCACGTGCTGTCTTCCGTGATCCCCAGCTGCGTCTCCTACGATCCGACCTATGCCTATGAACTCGCAGTGATCGTTCAGAGCGGCATGCGCAGGATGTTCGTTGAGCAAGAGGATATTTACTACTACATCACCTTGCTCAATGAGGGATACCCGCAGCCGCCGATGCCGGCGGGCGTAGAGGACGGGATTATCCAGGGGGCGTATTTGCTCAAACAGAGCGCAGCGACAACCCAAGAGAGCCCGCGCGCTCAGCTGGTCGCCAGCGGCGCCATCATGCGCGAGGCGCTGGCGGCGGCGGAGCTGTTGGCCGTCGACTTTGGCGTCGCCAGCGATATCTGGAGCGCCACCAGCCTGAGCGAGCTGCGCCGCAACGGCATGGCGGCCGAACGCTGGAACCTGCTGCATCCGGAAGATCCGCCGAAAGTCCCTTATATACAAAGCCTGCTGGCGGCGCATCCCGGCCCGGTGGTGGTAGCGACGGACTATATGAAGATCGTCGGCGATCAGATCAAACCGTTCTTGCCCGACCGCACCTTTATCGCCTTGGGCACCGACGGCTTTGGCCGCTCGGACACCCGCGAGGCGCTGCGTGAGTTCTTCGAGGTCAACCGCCATTTCATCGCGCTCGCCGCGTTGAAACTGCTGGCAGACGAAGGCCGTATCGCCCGCAGCGAGGTCAACCGCGCCATGGCGCTGTACGGCATCGCCCCCAATAAGCCGGATCCGGCGGCGGCGAAGTAACGCATAGCCTACCCACGCCGCCGGTTATCACCCGCGGCGTTTTTCTTCCTTCGATTCGGCAGCGCGCGGCGCCCGCTCCCCCAGCCGCACCACGGGAATGTCCGCCAGCCGGGTGGTGTAAGCCGGCGACAGCATGTCGCGCTTCATTTGCCACGGCTTGACGATCCCCTGCCCGGCGAACCACACGCGCCCGCGCCCTTCCTGATTCAAGCGATCGAGGGTCGCCATCAGGCGCTCGCTATTACGGCGCGGCGGGCAGTCGTCGAACAGGTCGATCTGTGCCATGGCGGCGGCGCTGAAATCCCCCAGCATCACGCCGCCCTTCAGATAACGCCGCCCCTCCTGCCAAATGCTCTCCAGCGCGCGCACCGCCATGGCGATGATGTCGCGGCTGTCGTTGCTCGGCGTTTGCAGCCGGGCGGTGCCCATATTGCTGTAATAGCCTTCGCCCGCCGAATGCGGGCTGGTTTTGATAAACACCGACACGTTGCGGCAATAGCGCTTTTCCTGTCGCAGCTTTTCGGCGGCGCGTTCGGCATAGCTGCAGATCGCCTCGCGCATGTGCGGGTAGTGCGTCAACCGCTGGCCGAACGAGCGGGAACAGATGATCTGCTCTTTCGCCGCCGCCTCATCTTCCCATTGCAGGCATGACTCGCCGCGCAGCTCACGTATCGTGCGCTCCAGCACCACGCTGAAGGTTTTACGCGCCAGCCGGGTATCGCAGTCCGCCAGCTGCAGCGCGGTGTGAATGCCCATCGCCTGCAGCTGGCGCGTCAGGCGGCGGCCCACGCCCCACACTTCTTCCACCGGAAGCAACGCCAGCAGTTTGCGCTGGCGCGCCGGATCGGATAAATCCACCACGCCGCCGGTGCCGCGCCATTTCTTGGCCGCGAAGTTGGCCAGCTTGGCCAGCGTTTTGCTCGGCGCAATGCCAACCCCGACCGTCAAATGCAGCTCGCGCCGGATGCGATCGCGCACCCGCTGGCCGAACGGTTCCAGCGCTTCGCAGCGCGCCACGCCGTCCAGCCGCAGAAAGGCTTCGTCCAGTGAATAGATCTCCACCGCCGGCGCCATCTCCTCCAGCGTGTCCATCACCCGGCGGGACATATCGGCGTACAGCGCGTAGTTGGAGGAGAACACCGCGACGTTGCGACGGCGCATCTCCTCTTTGATCTTGAAATAAGGCGCGCCCATCGGCACGCCCAGCGCCTTCGCCTCGGCGCTGCGGGCGATCACGCAGCCGTCGTTGTTGGACAACACAATCACCGGCCGCCCCCGCAGGTCGGGCCGGAAAATGGTCTCGCAGGAAGCGTAGAAGCTGTTGACGTCTACCAGGGCGAACATGGCTACAGCGCCGCGTAGACGATAAAGGTCACCACGCCGAAAATCTCCAGCTGCGCTTCGTCGTCGAACACGATGGGCGCGTAGGCGGGATTCATCGGCAACAGCCGCACGTCGGGGTGGCACTGCAGCTTTTTGACGGTGAATTCACCGTCCACCGCAGCGATCACGATATTGCCATGCTCCGGCGTCAGGGCGCTGTCGACAATCAGCAGATCGCCGTCCCGAATGTTGCCGTCGATCATCGATTCGCCGCTGGCGCGCACGAAATAGGTGGCGTTGGGGTGCCGCACCAGCAGCTTGCCGATGTCCAGCCGGCCTTCGACATAGTCCTGCGCCGGGGAAGGAAAGCCGCAGGCCACGCGATCGGCAAACAGCGGTAACGTTAGGGGTTCACCTGGTGAAAAAGCATACAACCTTGAATTGCTCAGCATAATCATAACCAAACTGTATATTTATACAGTTAAGCATAAACAAAACGCGAACGCGTGCAACCCCCAATCCCCCTGCGGATCGCGCTTTCCCGCGTAATATAATAATTTTCTGAGCGATTTTTCCTGCAGCTTTTGGCGTTCTTCACGTGTGTTTGCACACATGATATCCACCAAAACTGTGGATAATGCGGCACTCAGACCGTTGGCGTATCGATGGGCAGGATGAGTGAGGGATTGTCATTGCGAACGGCGCCGACGGCGGGCGATACCGGTTGCCAGACGAAATCCTCTGCCTGCAGGCTGTACACGTCAGCCTGCATTTGACCAGAGGGCGGGACTAAGCGGGTGTCGAGCCAGTCGCGCGCGGCCGTCGGTCTCTGCTGCGTACAGCGCCGCAAAGAACAGCGGCAGGCCTTGCCTCAGCAAGAGCCCACGGGAGGAACGGCGGACGGCCTTACAAAATGACGCCAATAAAATTGCGACTGGCAATGGCATCAATGGGACGGCCAGAGACGAAAGTCAGTACGTTATGCCAGGAGCTTGGGATAACCCGACAAACGCTGTACCGCCACATTTCCCCTGATGGTCCACTGCGAGCTGACGGTATAAAGCTGCTCAACCGGGGATAATTTTAGCGGACGGAAAAATCTGGGGTTCCGGCGTAGAACCCCGAATAAGGAATAATCCTTAATTCATTTCAGGATTATTAATTCCATCTAAAACCTCTCGGCAATATTCTTTTTTATAGGCTTCATCATTACTTAATGACTTAACCAAAAAATCAGCATTTTTCCAACCATTATCCCAATGCGTATCGAATCCTGACTGTTCATACTTTAATGTTCTAGTTAATGAGTCTTTTATTTGTTTTTTATATTTATCAATTTTCTCATTGGTTGCCCCACAAACATCATGTGCAACACGAGCATTTGAGCCAGAAAAACCTATTGCTGAAATTGCCATCGCTTCATTTGATTTGTCGAAATCATTCGCATATGCCACAGCATTAGATAAAGCGAATATGACAAGAGCAGGTATGATTTTTTTGTATGAAATCATCTTTCACCTCTAACTCATTGATTGTTCATGGGGTCAGTTTGGATATCGAAAATTATTGTACATTAAGGCTGCTTTTTAATCAGTCTCAACTTCTTTATAGAAGGCCTGAATGCGACAAACTTGGGAAGTACTGTAGCCTGTCGCGTCTGCTGTTTCTCGGATGCTCAGTTTCTTAATCTGTCGGTAGTACAGGACTTTCTGATGTCGTTCCTGATCTGCCTGCTTTCCCCGGTATCTACCCAACGTATGCGCCCGTTCAATTCCCGGCTTTTGCCGTTGGCGGCGACTTGATCGTTCCGTCCGCGCGCCACAGCAGCAGGCAGGGGGCGAGCAGGTTCGGCCAGCACAATCAGCATCCGTCGCTACAGCGGCGACGGCCGGCGGACGTTAACCGTTGCCACGATGTCACTCCTCTCTCTTATAGATGAGGACATACAGGCGCAGCCGGTCGGCATCAACACGTTCATCCATTATTGTGCCCGGATAGCCCTGCAGCGCCAGACCGTACCAGAAACTCAGAATGACAGAAGCCTTACCCAACTCTAGGGTGTAACCCATCCCGCCCTGGTTCAGATTGCATTTTTTAATCGCATCTTCTGCTTCCCGGATCCACTGCGCATAGCTGAGTGAAAAATTCAGTGCCTGATCCATCCTGCTCGCTCCATCTCACCGCTGGCGCGCACGAAGTAGGTGGCGTTGGGGTGCCGCACCAGCAGTTTGCCGATATCCAGCCGGCTCTCGACATAGTCCTGCGCCGGGGAGGGAAAACCGCAGGCCACGCGATCGGCAAACAGCGGTAACGTTAGGGGCTCACCTGGTGAAAAAGCATACAACCTTAAAGTACTCAGCATAATCATAATCAAACTGTATATTTATACAGTAAGACATAAACAAAACGCGAACGCGTGCAACCCCCTATCCCCCTGCAGATCGCGCTTTGCCGCGTAATATAATAATTTTCTGAGCGATTTTTTTTTACGCCTGCTAACGGTTTCACGCTGCCTTGCACACACGTTATCCACTAAAACTGTGGATAACCTGCAGGGCGTGATTCCCTACGCGAGCGGGATCAGAATCCTGTATAATCCCCACACCTGCTCAATAAGCATTCATCCCCGTCGGCGCCTCGTCACCGACGGTCACGAGAACGTTATGAACAAGCACCTACTCCTCGCAGAAACCGACGACATCGAACAGGCCTGCCTGTCTCGCCATGCGGTCTGGCAGCGCACCGATCTGGCTCAGGCGCAGCAGGATTGGCTGGCGGAAGAAGTGCCGGTCGCACTGGTGTACAACGGCATTTCCCACGTGGTGATGATGGCGACGCCAAAAGATCTGGCGGCCTTCGCCATCGGTTTTTCGCTGTCCGAAGGCATCATCACCTCTCCCGACGATATCTACGACATCCGTCAACAACCGGCCTGCAACGGCATTGAAGTGCATGTAGAGCTCTCGAGCCGCCGCTTTATGCAGCTGAAAGAGAAGCGCCGCAGCCTGGCCGGCCGCACCGGCTGCGGCGTCTGCGGGGTCGAGCAGCTGCAGGAGGTTGCTCAGCCCATCGCACCGCTGCCCTTCACCCAACGTTTCGATTTGGCCCAACTCGACCGGGCGTTGGCTCAACTGCAGGAAGTGCAAACGGTGGGAAAACTGACCGGCTGCACCCATGCGGCGGCCTGGATCCAGCCGGACGGCGCACTCAGCGGCGGATGTGAAGACGTCGGCCGCCATGTGGCGCTCGACAAACTGCTGGGTTACCGCAGCCAACAGGCCTGGTCGCAAGGGGCGGCGCTGGTCTCGAGCCGCGCAAGCTATGAAATGGTGCAAAAGTCCGCCATGTGCGGCGTCGAGATCCTGTTCGCCGTCTCCGCCGCCACCCGTCTGGCGGTGGAAGTGGCCGAGCGCAGCAACCTGACGCTGGTGGGCTTCAGCAAACCGGGGCGCGCCACCGTCTATACGCACCCGCAACGGCTCTGGCAATCGACAACGGCGGCATAGCGCCGCCGGATAAGAATCGACTATTCTCAATAGCAGGACACCAGGAAGCACCCACGTTATGATAATTCGCCCGCACCAGAACTGGTTTTTTCGCCTGTTCGCCTGGCACGGTTCCGTGCTGTCAAAAATTACCTTTCGCCTGTCGCTGAACGTGCTGATGTCGATAGTGGCGGTGATCAGCTACCAATGGTACGAACAGCTCGGCGTGCATTTGACCATCGCGCCGTTCAGCCTGTTGGGCATCGCCATCGCCATTTTTCTCGGCTTTCGCAATAACGCCGGCTACAGCCGCTTTGTCGAAGCGCGCAACCTGTGGGGCTCGCTGCTGATTACCGAACGCACCCTGCTGCGCCAGATCAAAAGCCTGCTGCCGGACGAACCGGCGGTGCAGCAAAAGGTCGCCAAGCTGCTGATCGCTTTTAGCTGGAGCCTGAAGCATCAGCTGCGCGGCACCGACCCCACCGCCGATCTGTACCACAATCTCACCGGCAACGAGCTGGCCGAGGTGATCGCCAGCCCGATGCCGACCAACCGCATCCTGCTGATGCTGGGCCAGGAAATCGGCAAATTGCGCCGTCAGGGCCTGCTGAGCGACATCACCTTCGGGCTGATCGACGATAAGCTGAGCGAACTGTCTCACACCCTCGGCGGCTGCGAACGGCTCGCCAGCACCCCGGTGCCGTTCGCCTATACCCTGATCCTGCAGCGCACCGTTTACCTGTTCTGCAGCCTGTTGCCTTTTGCCCTGGTGACCGATCTGCATTACATGACACCGTTTGTTTCGGTGTTCATTTCCTATACCTTCTTATCCTGGGACTCACTGGCCGAAGAGCTGGAGGATCCGTTCGGCGTGTCGGCCAACCATCTGCCGTTAAACGCCATTTGCAACACCATCGAGCGCAACCTGCTGGAAATGAACGACCAAAGCCCGCTGCCACCGCCGATGAAACCCGACGAGCACTTTAATTTGATCTGATCTATTTCACCCGAACACACTGGAGCCGAATGCAATGAATGCAAATAACACCCCGCCGCAAGCCGTATTCACGCCGGTCACGCGCCATGCCATTTTCATCGTCGCCACCCTGTCGCCCGTTCCCGCCCATCTGGCGGCGGTGCGCGCCTGGTGCGGCGATATCGCCGCCGTGGTACGTTCGGTCGGCAAACGCGCGCCGGCGGGCAATCTCACCTGCGTCTGCGGCTTCGGCTCCGAGGCCTGGGATACGCTGTTCGGCGCGCCGCGCCCTCGCCAGCTGCATCCGTTCAGCCCGATCGGCAGCGGGGAGCGCGTTGCGGTCGCCACGCCTGGCGACATCCTGCTGCACATCCGCGCCGATGAAATGGATCTGTGTTTTGAACTGGCCTCTCAGTTGACCGCCAAGCTCGGCGACGCCGTGACGGTGATCGAGGAGGTGCACGGCTTCCGTTATTTCGATCAGCGCGCCATGATCGGCTTCGTCGACGGTACGGAGAACCCGGAGGGGCACGAAGCCTTCGACTACACGGTGATCGGCGACGAAGACGCGGCGTTCAGCGGCGGCAGCTATGTGCTGGTGCAGAAATACCTGCACGATATGCAGGGCTGGAATTCGCTCAGCGTGGAAACGCAGGAGAAGATCATCGGCCGCCATAAACAGTCCAACATCGAGCTGGATGAAGCGGTCAAACCGTCGTCGTCGCACAGTTCGTTGACCACCATCACCGACGAGCAAGGCAACGAGGTGAAAATTCTGCGCGACAACATGCCGTTCGGCCGCCCCGGCCTGCGCGAGTTCGGCACCTACTTTATCGGCTATGCGCGCTCCCCGCAGCCGATCGAGCAGATGCTGGAAAACATGTTTATCGGCCGCCCGGCCGGCAACTACGATCGGCTGCTCGATTTTAGCCACGCGGTGACCGGCACCCTGTTCTTCGTGCCTTCTGCCCCGCTGCTGGAAGCGCTGGCCGATCGCAGCGGCGCCGAACTGCACTGATTGGATGAAATGCGGGGCCGCAGCGATTAGCCGTTGGTTATCCTGTGGCCCTGCGCATCAATCACCGGCTCCCCGTCCTCTTTGCTGAAGGCGCCGCGCTGCGGATCCGGCAGAATCTCCAACACCACCTCCGACGGACGGCACAAACGCGTGCCGAGCGGGGTCACCACAATGGGGCGGTTGATCAGGATCGGCTGTTGCAGCATGAAATCGATCAGTTGATCATCGCGCCAGCCGGCTTCGTCCAGCTTCAGCTCGGCGTAAGGCTCGACGTTTTTGCGCAGCAACGCGCGCGGCGTCATGCCCATTTCGTCCAGCAACGCAATCAATCGTTCGCGGCTTGGCGGCGTTTCCAGATACAAAATAACCTCTGGCTCAACGCCACTGTTGCGGATCAACGCCAACGTATTGCGCGACGTGCCGCAGGCCGGGTTATGGTAAATCTTGATGTCGCTCATGACGGTTTCTCCGGTCAGGGCAAAACGGACAACCGCAATGCCAGCGCGGCCAGGGTGACAAACAAAATCGGTAACGTCATCACCAGCCCCACGCGGAAATAATAGCCCCAGGTAATGACGATGTTCTTTTGTGCCAACACATGCAGCCACAGTAACGTCGCCAGGCTGCCAATCGGGGTAATTTTGGGGCCGAGATCGCTGCCGATAACGTTAGCGTAAATCATCGCCTGTTTGATGACGCCTTCCGCACTGCTGCCGTCGATAGACAACGCCCCCACCAATACCGTCGGCATGTTATTCATGATGGAAGAGAGAAATGCGCTCAGGAAACCGGTGCCAAACGTCGCCGCCCACAGCCCCTGCCATGCCAACGCGTCCAGCACACCGGAAAGCCAATCGGTCAAACCGGCGTTGCGCAACCCGTAGATCACCAGATACATGCCCAGTGAGAAAATGACGATCTGCCAGGGCGCCCCGCGCAACACTTTACCGGTATCGATCGCTCGCCCGCGTTTCGCCACCGCCAGCAAAACCAGGGCGCCGCAAGCGGCGACCAAACTGACGGGCACGCCGAGCGGCTCCAGGGCGAAAAAACCCATCAACAACAGCGCCAATACGGCCCAGCCGGTCCGAAACGTCGTGCGATCGCGAATCGCTTCCCGTGGCACCGGTAAACGCGTCAATGCGTAGCGCTGCGGAATATCCTTGCGGAAGAACAGATGCAACATCACCAGCGTCGCCGCGACGGCGGCAAGGTTGACCGGCACCATCACCGCCGCATACTCCGTAAAGCCCAGCCGGAAGAAATCCGCTGAAACGATATTTACCAGGTTGGACACCACCAGCGGCAGGCTGGCAGTATCGGCGATAAAGCCCGCCGCCATGACGAAAGCCAGCACGGCAGCAGGACGAAAACCGAGCGCCGACAGCATGGCGATCACGATCGGCGTCAGAATCAACGCGGCGCCGTCGTTCGCGAACAACGCTGCCACTACAGCCCCTAGCAGCAACATGTAGGTAAACAGCCATCGACCTTTGCCGTTGCCCCAACGTGCGACATGCAAGGCGGTCCAGGTGAAGAAGCCGCTTTCATCCAGCAGCAGGCTAATGATGATGACGGCGATGAAGGTCGCGGTCGCATTCCAGACTATCTGCCACACCACGGGAATATCACCGACGTGCACCACGCCGCTCACTAATGCCAATCCCGCCCCGATCGACGCACTCCAACCGATGCCCAGCCCTTTCGGTTGCCAAATCACCAAAATCAACGTCAGAATAAAGATTGTCCCTGCCACTATCATCGTCGCCTCGCTGCTTCTTCAAGTTTATATATATGTTTTTTCGGATATGTTAAGACAAATTTTTTATCGTTACGGGCAACCTTTCGCCGCGCGTTGCGCCAATTCCATCATCTGTTCTGATCGGCACTGATAAGCCTGCTCAATAATAGCCGCCGCCCAGGCCGGCATATGCGGCGACAGGCGATAATGTATCCACTTGCCATCGCGCCGATCGAGCAACAGCCCGCTTTCACGCAGCATCGCCAGATGTCTTGATATTTTTGGCTGCGGCAGCGCCAGTGCGCCCGACAGCTCGCACACGCACAGCTCGCCGGCGTGGCGCAGCACCAGCACCAGCGTCAGACGCGTCTCATCCGACAAGTTTTTAAACAGCTTCAGCGGCGTCAATGACGTCATGTCGCACTCCCGTTAACCTTTATCTGCTCGACAAATCGCTCGTGAAAATATCACTTTCATATTCGAAAAAGCAAATATAAAACGCAAGGCGTTATCCCCAGCCCAACAACTTATACTTATCTTACGCTGTTTTTATGGGAAGGAGGCGCCATGCCGCTCACATTCAAACCGTCGGAAAGACTCTCCATCGGCACCGAAATAGAGCTGCAGCTGGTCGATGACGAGCACTACGATCTTACGGATCGGGCTGACCGGGTGGTCAGCGCGGTCGGCGACCGCCGACGCGTCAAACATGAGCTCACCAAGTCGATGGTGGAACTGAACAGCTCGGTGCACCGCGATCTCGATGCGCTGCACGCCGAGCTGCGCGCCCTGACCGATACCGTCCGGCGCAGCGCACGACGCCTGGGCTGTGACGTCTGCGGCGGCGGCCGCCACCTGAGCAACGACTGGCGCAAGCAGGTCATCAGCGACAACGCGCGCTACAGGCAGCTGGCCAGCCGCTTTGGCTATCTCTCCAAACTGGCCTGCGTATTCGGTCAACACATCCACCTCGGCGTCAACGACGGAGACGAGGCGATGTACCTGTGCCATGCGCTGACGCCCTATTTTCCGCAGCTGATCGCGCTCAGCGCTTCGTCACCGCTGTACCAGGGCGTCGATACGCGCTTTGCCAGCTCCCGTTTCAGCGCACAGAATTCTTTCCCCAATTACGGCTGCCTGGAACACATCTACAGCTGGCGCGAATTCAACGCCTACTATGATCGGCTGCATGCCGCCGGCGTCATCGACAGCGTCAAGGATATTTACTGGGATGCGCGGCCGAAACCGGAGCTGGGCACGGTAGAGATCCGCATCTGCGATACGCCGCTGCGCCTCGCGCACGCCACGCTGCTGGTCGGTTACTGCCGTCTGCTGGCCGATTTTCTGTTGCAACACCGCACACCGATCGCGCCGGAGTACGATGCCTTCACCAGCTACAACAAGATCAACGCCTATCGCAGCGGTTTCGCCGCCGAATATGTCGATCCCGCCACGCTGCGCCGCTGCAGCCTGACTGCACATATCCTGCACACCCTCGACACGCTGAGCGGCTTCGCCGAGCGGCAGGAGGATCGGGCCGTGCTGCAGGCGGTCGAGCGCCATGTGCGCCGGGGCGTCAGCGATTCGGAGCATATCCGCCAGATGTTGCACAACGGCCTGCCGCAAACCCAGGTCATCAAACGCCTGTGCGATGAGCTGTTGCAACCGGCAAGTTAAGTTTCGGCTATCGATTCCATACGCCAAAGCGGCTGTTCATTATGTGCTCTTTCGCTACAATCGTGAGCACTGACATTCACCGCATCGAGGACACTATGTACAATTTCTCCCGCTATCAGGCAAAAGAACTGGCGCTGGCTTACATGAGCGGCAAAAAGCACGATCTGTCGCCGCAGGAGTTTTTGCAGCAGCTGAAAAACAGCGAAAGATCGTTTGAGCACCTGCTGAAACACGGCAGTGAAATGCCGCGTGACGTGCTGGTCAAAAGCTTCTGAACGGCCGGTCGCCGGCCTCTTTCCGTCTACGCCGCCGGTGGCGGGCCTGACAGGTCCGCGCATTCCCGGCCGTCTCTCTCCCTTTCTCTTCGCCCCCGGCGTTTCGCCTCCACCGACCAACACCCGAAAAATTCGCCTTTAGAGACGAATTGTTGACATATTCGTATTCAGGTGCGAATTTATAGCCATCCCCCATCCACAACGGATCACGCCATGCCGACGCCAATCAGCGTAATCAGCGGCGATCTGGTCGATTCTCGCCGGTCAGACACCGTCAACTACCTCAACGGGCTGCACAGCCTGCTCGATCGGCTGCAGCGCGACGGGCGGCTGCGCCAGGTGGAAATCTTTCGCGGCGATGCCTTCCAGGCGCAGGCCGCGCCGGAGGACGGGCTGTTGCTGGCGGTGTATATTCGCACTGCGCTGCGGGCGATGGGCGCCGCGCACTGGGATGCGCGCATCGCCGTCGGGCTGGGTAGCCAACGGCCCGACGCCGCCGGTTACGGCAGCGCCTTTATCAACTCCGGCAGCGCGCTGGACGCCATGACGAAAAATTGCCGCCTGGCTCTGAAAACCGACAACGATCGGACAAACGCCATTGTCAGCGATCTGCTGCCGATGTTAGATCATGTCATTGGCCGCTTGTCGCAGACCGAAGCGCGCATCGTCCAGGCGAGAATGTTCGCCGACAGCGGCGCGGCCGTAGCCGAGCAGCTGCAAAAAGCCGCTTCCACGGTCTCCGCCACGCTCAAACGCGCGGCCTATGAGGAGATCATGCGGTTTATCCACGCCATTAACAGGATCGTCTGACTATGGATCTGACCTATGCGCCTTTACTGGCCTGGCTGTTGATCGTCCATCTGCTGGCGGATTTTCCGCTGCAGCCGCTGAGTTGGGTGGAAGATAAAATCCAACATCGCGCGCGTTCGCGTTTTCTGCTGTTGCACGCGTTGCTGCATGGGGTGCTGGCCGCCTGGGTGGTGGCCGGTTTCGGCCTGCTGCACGGCGGACTGTCTTCACTGCAGGTGCTGGTCAGCCTGCTGGTTATCGCCGTCAGCCACTACCTGATCGATTTGCTGAAAGTCACCGCCATGATCCGCCTGAGCCCGGCCCGCAGCTTTCTGCTCGATCAGGGATTGCATCTGGCGGTGATC
Source organism: Serratia ureilytica (assembly GCF_017309605.1). Taxonomy (NCBI): domain Bacteria; kingdom Pseudomonadati; phylum Pseudomonadota; class Gammaproteobacteria; order Enterobacterales; family Yersiniaceae; genus Serratia; species Serratia ureilytica. Next base: position 1,887,881 of record NZ_CP071320.1, on the reverse strand, counting down.
ACCTTGCTGTGGCTGGGGCTGACGCCGAATGCCGGTGAACTGCTCGCGGCGTTGGGACGGCAACTGGGGAGTTGGCAAACCGGCCTGGTGCTGGTGGCCTACAGCCTGATTTATCTGCCGATGAGCCTGCTGATTGGGCAACTGCTGGCGCGCTGGACGCCGCAAATGCCGCCTTCGGCCAAGGCCGACAACGATTCGCTGCTGCGCGCGGGCAAACAGATTGGCTATCTGGAAAGAACGCTGATCCTGACCTTTGTGCTGCTGGGGCAAATTCCGGCGATCGGTTTTTTGCTGGCGGCCAAATCTATCTTCCGTTTCGGCGATCTGCGCCAAAGTGACGATAAGATGCGTACCGAGTATGTGCTGCTCGGCACGCTGTTTTCCTTCACGCTGACCATCATGCTCGGCCTGCTGGTCAACAAACTGCTGTAGCGGTGCGGGGGCGAAGAATTTCGCCCCCGAAGTGAACGCCGAGGCGGCTTAGAGCCACTCGCCGAAGCGGCGGATATAGAAACGCTTCATCAACTGTGCGACCACGCAGTAGCTGACCAGCGTAGCGGCCAACCACGGGAAGTATTCCCACGGCAGCGGCTGCAAGCCAACCAGGGCGCCGAGCGGCGAGAACGGAATGTAGATGCCGAGCGCCATCACCAACCCGGTGGTCAGCAAGACCGGCAGCGCCGCCGTGCTCTGAATGAACGGGATCTTCTGGGTGCGCAACATATGCACCACCAGCGTTTGCGACAGCAGCCCCTCAATGAACCAGCCGGACTGGAACAGCGCCTGGTGTTCCACGCTGTTGGCGGCGAACACGTACCACATCAGCGCATACGTCGTGATATCGAAGATTGACGAGGTCGGCCCAATCCACAGCATAAAGCGCCCGATGTTTTTGGAGTCCCACTTGCGCGGCTTGCGCAGGAACTCTTTGTCCATCTTGTCCCACGGCAGCGACAGCTGAGAAATGTCGTACATCAGGTTCTGAATCAACAGGTGGATCGCCAGCATCGGCAGGAACGGGATGAAGGCGCTGGCCACCAGCACCGAGAACACGTTGCCGAAGTTGGAGCTGGCGGTCATGTTCAAGTACTTGATGATATTGCCGAAGGTCTCGCGCCCTTTGATTACCCCCTCTTCCAGCACCATCAGGTTCTTTTCCAACAGGATGATGTCCGCCGACTCCTTGGCGATATCGGTACCGGTGTCGACCGAGATGCCGACGTCGGCGTCGCGCAGCGCCGGCGCATCGTTGATGCCGTCGCCGAGGAAGCCGACGGTATGGCCGTTGGCCTGCAGCATTTTCAGCACCCGCGATTTTTGCAACGGCGTCAGCTTGGTGAAGACCGTGCGCTGTTCCACTTCGCGCGCCAGTTCTTCGTCATCCATCTGTTCAATCCGCAGCCCGGAGAGCGGCTCGCCCGGCTCCAGCCCGACGTCGCGGCAAATCTTGCAGGTGATCACCGGGTTGTCGCCGGTCAGCACCTTCACCGTCACGCCATTTTCCTGCAGCGCGGCGATCGCCTGCTGAGCGCTCTCCTTCGGCGGATCGAGGAAGGTCAGCAGCCCTTGCACCACCATATCGCGTTCGTCGGCCACGCTCAGCGGTTCGGCCGGGCGCTGCGCATCCAGCTCGCGCGTCGCCAGCACCAGCACGCGGAAACCGTCTTCGTTATATTCTCGGGCCAGCGCCTGCAACGCCGCACGGCGCGCGTCGTCCAGCACCAGCGTCTGATCGCCTTCGCGCACGTGGGTGGCGATCTCCAGCATCTCCTCCACCGCGCCCTTACAGATCAGCTGCTGGCGGCCATTCTCATCCGCCACCACGATCGACAAACGGCGGCGCACGAAATCGAACGGCAGCTCGTCCACCTTGCTGAAACGCCCCAGGGCTTCAATCCCCGGTTTGCCGCGGCCAAAGCGGATCACCGCCTGATCCATCAGGTTCTTCATGCCGCTCTGATGGAAGCTGTTCAACCAGGCCAGGTGCAGCACCTCGTTATCTCTGGCGCCGTTGACGTCGATGTGGTGCTCGAGAATGATGCGGTCCTGGGTCAGCGTGCCGGTCTTGTCGGTGCAAAGCACGTCCATGGCGCCAAAGTTCTGAATGGCGTTCAGACGCTTCACCACCACCTTGCGACGCGACATGGCGATCGCCCCTTTCGCCAGGTTGGAGCTGACGATCATCGGCAGCATTTCCGGCGTCAGGCCGACCGCCACCGCCAGCGCGAACAGCGCCGCTTCGCTCCAGTCGCCTTTGGTGAAGCCGTTGATCAGCAACACCACCGGCACCATCACCAGCATGAAGCGAATCAACAGCCAGCTGACGCTGTTCACCCCGCGATCGAACGCAGTCTGCGCCCGTGTCCCGACGATCGATTTGGCCAACGAGCCGAAGTAGGTGCGCCCGCCGGTCGCCACCACCACCGCCGTAGCGGTACCGCTGGCGACGTTGGTGCCCATCAGACAGATGTTGGAGAGCTCAAGCAGCGCGTTCTCGCTGGATACTTCCCCTTCGCTCGACTTCTGCGCCACGTTGCCCATCGCATCGTATTTCTCGATAGGGATCGCCTCGCCGGTCAAAATCGCCTGGCTGATGAACAGATCGCGCGAGGCGATAAGACGCACGTCGGCCGGCACCATGTCACCGGCGGAGAGCTGGATGATATCCCCCGGCACCAGTTCGCGGATCGGCACTTCCAGCGTCAGCGGATGCGCGCTGTAGCTGCTGCGGCGCAGCACCGTGGCGGTAGTGCGCACCATCGATTTCAGCGCTTCCGCCGCTTTGTTGGTGCGGTATTCCTGCCAGAAACGCAGCAGCCCGCTCAGCGTGACCATGGTCAGGATGATAATGACGCCGGTGAGTTCAGTTTCTTCACCGCTCTGGAGCGGCAGCCAATAATCGGTAAAGAAACTGATCGCAGCCAGCACCATCAGCACGAAGATAAACGGGTTGTTGAAGGCCTTGATCAGCTGGATCAAGGCATGCGGCGCCTTGTCATGGGCGACCTGGTTGGCGCCGAACTGCTCCAGCCGCTCATCGGCGTCGTCCTGGGTCAAGCCGTTGCGGTTGCACTTCAGGTTCGCCAGCGTTTGAGCGATGCTGTTGGTGGCCTCTTGCGCAATGGCGTAGGTCACCGCGTCTTTATCACGGCGACGCGTTCTTTCATTAATCTGAGTCATAACGCTATTCTCTTATTTTAGTTCTGCGCACAGCGAAGCCCCGCCCGATAAACAGGTGACTATGCGCAGCTTGGAATTTTTTATTAGCGTGACTAAATGGCGGAATTACCCTGTCGCCACGCTGGGATCATTTTCCTTCCGGGGTCATCGTCCATAACGCCTCCTTAATGTTCAGCGTTATTCAAGGCGTGCATGAATAAACCTGAACATATAATCAAGTTAATCAATATTTATATCATTAATCAGACCGGTAATTCGGACGCGACGCGCCAGCGAACGGCACTCACGCTTTTTTCCAGACTGACGCGGCAGACAATACCTTCGATTTCTTTTTGCGCGGCCGGCGTAGCGGTAATTTCCGCGCACACTTCCAATTGCCCCGGGCTCGAAATATCGGCGCTGCGCAAGGATTGCAGCCGCAAGGCGACGCCGTTCAGCGCCTGCAGGATCAGGGTGCGCACCAGAATTTCGTCCTGCTCGCCGCAGGTCACCTGAATGCGATAGCACAGTTCCAGATCGGTCGCCTGCTGATGCGGCTGCAGATTGATGCGCTGCGCGGCTTCGCGCAGCAGGATATTGGCGCACAGGATCACCAGCGTAGCGACCACCGCATCCCAATGCTGGCCCAGGCCGCACAGTACGCCGATCCCCGCCGAACACCACAGCGTGGCGGCGGTATTGAGGCCGCGAATATTAAGCCCTTCACGCATGATCACGCCGGCGCCGAGGAAGCCAATACCGGATACGATCTGCGCCGCCACGCGGCCGGCGCTGGCCGGATCGGTGGACATGGAGCTGAGAATAAAGACCGCCGCGCCGGTCGCCACCAGCGCATTGGTGCGCAGGCCGGCCATGCGTTGGCGCCACTGGCGTTCGGCGCCAATGACCGCGCCCAGGCACATCGCCAGCAATAAATTCAAAACGAAAGGAGTCATAGCCATGACTGTCCCCTTAATTAACCGCAGGAGATAAAATCATGTGCTGTTTAGCACACGCGAAATCGCGCTGAAAATAAATCAGCGAATCAGCGTGCTGTGCCTGGAGGGAAAAGGCTGTGGCTGCAGAATACCATAATAACGTCCAACTCAATTCACCTGAAACCGTCAGGCATCAGGAAACGTTTCTTATTCGGGTATGCACAGCTCAGAAATAACTGGAGAGGGGTGCTGCCCGCCGATAACGGCAAGCAACAAATCAGAAGAGAATTGGTCAGCTTGCCTTATTTGTTTTATTACAACTACAACTGTCCAATTGGGTTTCTCCACTGAAATTTTGGCTGAGTATAGTGACGTCGGGTAATGAAGTAAAGGCTAATTTATTAAACGAAAAATAAACTGGAATACGGCGTTTATATTTCGATGTCACAAATAGAAGATGGCGACATTGGGTGACACTGCGCTTATCGGTAAACTGCCCTCTTTCATCTTCCAAGGACGCCCCTGATGAAACAACGGTTTTCCCCGCTCGCGCTGGCGCTGCTCATCAGTTTTCCCGCCGAAGCCTTACTGCTGCAGCAAGGCGACGTGCAGTTTGAACTCGACCCTGCCACGCTGCATATCGCCGCAGGCCCGGTGCCGATCAATCTGGCGCAGCCTGCGCAGCAGGTAACGGATCTTACCGCAACGCCACGACGCGCCAGCTGGCGATGGCCGCAACGCGCAATCAACGTCAGCGCCCGTCTGGAAGGCGGCGATCTGCGCCTGAGCTTCAGCAGCGATCGGCCGCAAACCCTGAACTGGTATCGTATGCCGCAGGGGGAAACGCTGCTGTTGCCGATCGGCGAAGGCAGCCGCATCCCGCTGGACAACGCGGTCTGGCGTCATTACCTGACGACGGAAATGACGCCGCTGGATACCAACTGGGATCTGAAACTGCCGCTGTGGAGCCTGCAACACCAGGGTAAGGTCTACAGCTGGCTGATGTTGACGCCGTTCAGTAACCAGATAGCCTTCGCCACCGCGCAGGAAAAGCTGGCGATGCGCGCCAGCCACCAATTCAATCGCTTCAATCAACAACAGGCATTCGAGGTGCTGCTGCACGTCGGCAACGCCCCGCTGTCCGGCGCCCGCCGTTACCGCGACTATCTGCAACAAAACGGCCGGTTCAGCAGCCTGCGCGAGAAGATCAAGCAGGCGCCCGAAGGCGAAAAGCTGATCGGCGCTACCCATATCTATCTGTGGGGCGACCAATTGCTGGCGGCGGAAGATGTCAAGGATTGGCCGGGATTACTGCACTACTTCGCCTCTCCCGCCGCCGAAGCGCTGCGGCAGAAGATGGACGCCGAGAGCAGAAGCTTGCTGCTGCGGCTGGCGGGAAAAACGCCGGAGGGCTGGCAACAACAGCCCCTGATCGACGGCATCAACCGGGCGTTGACGGCGCAGTTCGCGCTTGGCGCGACGCCGGATGACGCCGACTTTCTGCAGGCGCAACAGCGCCAGGCCGCCGCAGTGCGGGCGCTGGCGCAACGGGAGCTGGGACGCTGGTTAACCCCAGCGGACGGTTGGGGGCAAGGGTTGGCCAAACCGTTGATCGACGCGCTGCGCCAGGCCGGTTTGCCGCGCCTGTGGTTGGGCACCGATAACTGGACCGCCGCCTTCCTGCACCCACAAGCGGTAGCCGCCGCCAAAGCGGCCGGTTATCTGATCGCCAGCTACGACTCCTACGATACCGCCATCGCGCGCGGCGTCAACGACAGCTGGCTCACCGCGCAGTTGCCGACGACGCTGCGGGAATCCTGCGCCATCGTGCGTGCAGACGGCAGCAGGAAACCCGGCTTCGGTAAACAGGGTTATTACCTCAATCCAGGCTGTGTCCTGCCCTATTCTCAACAGCGCATGCGCGAACTGGTGCAATTGGCCGGGTTGAACAGCCTGTTTCTCGATGTGGACGGCACCGGCATGGTGTCCGACGACTATCAGCCCGACCACCCAACCGGCGCGGCGCAGATGGCCGAAGCCCGCAACGCCCGGCTCGCCTGGTTCAGCGCCACCCTTAAGTTGCCGCTGGGCTCAGAGGATGGCAACGCAGTGACCGCGCGCAGCCTGATGTTCGCCCACGGCATGGAAACCTGGGGATTCGGCTGGGGAGATAAACAGATGAATCAGGATAAATCCTCGCCCTATTATCTCGGCGCTTGGTGGCCCAACGCCCAACCGGCGTTTTTCTTCCGCCCCGCCAAAGTGAAACAGCCCTACCGTACCGTCGAATTCGATCCGCGTTACCGCCTGCCGCTGTATCAGGCCGTTTTCCACGATGCTATCGTCAGCAGCCACCACTGGAATTACGACAATCTGAAGTTCAGCGACGTTCAGACCACCCGCAGCCTGCTCAGCCAGCTGTACAACACCGCGCCGATGTTCCACCTGAGCCGCACCACTCTGGCGGCGCGCTTACCGGCGATAAAACGCGCCGATGCCGCCTTCCGGCCGCTGCATCAAGCCTTGTGGGATAAAGCGTTAACCGACTTCCGCTGGCTCGATCGGGACGGCTGGGTGCAACAGACGACGTTCAGCGACGGATCGACCCTGACCGCCAATTTCAGCGCGCAACCTTTCGGCGGCGTGGCGCCCCACAGCGTACGCGCCAAACTGGCCGACGGCCGCACTCTCGACGTCGCACCTTAGCAAGGCCGCCGACAGTGGGCTACGCTAGGCTATATTTCCGTTTACCCACAAGGAGCGGCCGATGACTCCCCTGATCCACACTCTGCTCGACGAGATTTGGCAAAGCCTCGGGCAATGCCCTGCCCCCGCCGATCGCCTCACCGTAAGCGGCACCGGCGCATTGCCTTCGGCTTTTCCCGTGACCGAATTGGCCACCGCCGCCTGGAGCGCCGCAGGTTTAGCCTGCGCCGAGCTGCTGCGGCGCGAGGGCGCCGCCGCGCAGCAGGTTTGGGTCGATCAACGCCTGGCCTCGCTTTGGTTCGGCTGGACGCTACGCCCGCTGGGTTGGACGCTGCCCGCCGCCTGGGACGCGCTGGCCGGCGACTACGCCACGGCGGACGGCTGGATACGCCTGCATACCAATGCGCCACACCATCGGCGAGCGGTGGAACAGGTGCTGGGCCCGGCATCGAAGAAAGGCGCGCTGGCGGAACGTGTGCTGGCCTGGAAAAAAAGCGAGCTGGAGGAAGCGGTGATCGCGGCCGGCGGCTGCGCAGCCCAAATGCGTTCGGCGGCCGCGTGGCGACAACATATTCAGGGTAAAAGCGTGGCGCTCGAACCGCTGATCCACACCGCATTGCAGCCGGAAGCGCCATCGCCCGGCTGGACGCTACCCGTCGCCCGGCCGCTGCACGGCGTGCGGGTACTGGACCTGACGCGCATTCTTGCCGGGCCGATCGCCACGCGTTTTCTCGCCGGCTTGGGCGCCGACGTGCTGCGTATCGACCCTTACGGGTGGGATGAGCCCGGGGTCGAACACGAAGTGATGTTGGGCAAGCGCAGCGCGCGCCTCAATCTGACCAATGCGCGCGATCGCCATACGTTTGAGCACCTGCTGAGAAACGCCGACGTGATCGTGCACGGCTACCGCGCCGGCGCGCTGGAGAAACTGGGCTATGGCGCGGAGGAAAGGCACGCGCTGGCGCCGGGCCTGATCGACGTCTGCCTGAATGCCTACGGCTGGAGCGGGCCGTGGCGCACCCGGCGCGGTTTCGACAGTCTGGTGCAGATGAGCTGCGGGCTGGCGGAGGCGGGCATGGTTTGGCGCAGCGCCAGTTTGCCGGTGCCGCTGCCGGTACAGGCGCTGGATCACGCCACCGGCTATTTGATGGCGGCGGCGGTGCTGACCGGTATGACGCAGCGCCTGTACCGCGGCACCGGCTATCGCGCGCGCTTGTCGCTGGCGCGGACGGCGCAGCTGCTGCTGGCGCATCCCTACCCGACGCATTATCGGCCGGAACCGCTGACACCGGCCGGAAGCGCCGACGAGAACCCTGAAACGGAACTGACTCACTGGGGGGCCGCGCAACGCCTGCGCGCGCCGTTGAGTCTGCAGGGCACGGCGCTGCAATGGGCGCTGCCGGCGACCACGCTCGGCACCTCGCAACCGGAATGGCTACGCCGCTAAATCGCCGCCAACTGCTGCTGAAGCCACTGCAGCAAGCGGGTGACCGCCGGCGTCAACCCGGCGGTCTGCGGCCATGCCAGATAAACGTCGTCATCGCTCAGGCGACAGGGCGCGGCCAAGGCCACCAGCCTCCCCGCGTCGAGAGCATCCTGCACCAGCAGCTTTTTCGCCAACGCGATGCCAAACCCTTGCTCCGCCGCGCGAATCAATAATCCGGCATCGTTGAACAACGCCTGTTGCCGCCCGCATAACGGGCGCCCCTGCGCGTTGAACCAGTCGCGCCAGGGACTGACGTCGTGCTCGAGCAACGGAATATCGCCACCGTTCTCGAAAGCCGCCCCCCATTCTCGCGCCATATCCGGCGAAGCGACAGGCAACACGTCCCCCGAGGCGATGCGCTGCGCCTGCAGCCCCGCCCATTGACCGCTGCCGATGCGGATCGCCGCATCGAACCCCCGCTGCGACAGATCCTGCAGCGCCAGCGACGCATCGATATCCAGCGCAATATCGGCACAGGCCTCATGAAAAGCCGACAGACGCGGCAGCAGCCAGTAATGGGCAAAAGACGGCAACACGCTGATGCGGAGCGTCTGGCTTGCCGCCGCTCGCCGGGCGCGGGCGACGCCCTGCTGCAGCGCCTGCAGCGCCGGCTCTACCGCCGCCAGCAACTCTCGCCCGGCGGCATTCAGGCGCACACCGCGCCCGCGCCGTTCAAACAGCGGAGAGCCGACCGCCTGCTCCAACAGCTGAATTTGCTGGCTGACCGCGCCGTGCGTCAAATGCACCTGTTGCGCCGCAGCGCGCAAATTTTCCAACCTGGCGGCGATCGCAAAGGTCGGCAAGACATGCAAGGGAATGCGTTCACTCATCATTGGTTAACCAGGCTATCCAAAAAGGTTATTTTTCATCGATTTTGACCGGCAGGCAAATGTTCTATGTTTACCCCATCATCCCTGACGCTTTCGGAGCCGCCATGCACCCACGTTTACAACAGGACCTCGCACAGTTTCCGCAGATCCTCGATCACACCCGCCAACTGGCGGAAGATTTCCTGGCTGGGCTGCAGCAACGCTCGGTCTGCCCACCGCTCGAGCATCAGCAGCTGCAACCGGGCGACGATCGGCTCGACGAAAACGGCGAAGGCGCCCTGGCGGCGCTGGAGCGCTTTTGGCAACGTTATCAGGCCGGCATTTCCGCCAGCGCCGGCCCGCGTTATTTCGGCTTCGTCACCGGCGGCGGCACCCCGGCGGCGGTCGCAGCGGACTGGCTGGTTAGCGTGACAGACCAAAATAGCCTGCTCAGCCATGATACCATCGCAGCCACAATCGAGCTGGCGGCCGTGACGCAATTGAAATCCCTGCTGGGCCTGCCGGAAACGTTCAGCGGCAGCCTGGTCAGCGGCGCGACCATGGCCAATTTCACCGGGCTGGCCATTGGTCGGCAGTGGCTGGGGCAACAGCGCGGCGTGGATATCGCCCAACAAGGCCTGGCGGCGTTGGGCCCGATCCGGGTTCTTGGAGCCAATCCGCATTCCAGCAGCGTGAAGGCGCTCAGCATGCTCGGTATCGGCCGCGAGGCATTGACGATCGTCGCCAGCCTGCCGGAGTCTGAAGCCATGGATATGGCGGCGCTGGAGCGGCAGCTGGCCGCTAGCGCAGGCCAGCCAACGTTGGTACTGGCCAGTGCCGGCACGGTCAATACCGTCGCTTTCGACGATCTGCCGCAACTGCTGGCGCTGCGAGAGCGTTATCCATTTTGGCTGCATGTCGATGCGGCATTCGGCGGCGTGGCGGCCTGCTCGCCGCTCTACGCCCCAAGGCTCGAGGGCTGGCAGCATGCCGATTCCATCACCGTCGATGCGCACAAATGGCTGAACGTGCCTTATGACAGCGCGATCCAATTTACCCGCCATCTGGATCTGCAGATGCAGGTATTTCAGAACCATTCGGCCTACCTGGAAGCACCGACGCTGCGGCCAGACAACTATCTGCATCTGACGCCGGAAAATTCGCGCCGCTTCCGCGCCCTGCCGCTTTGGCTGACGCTGAAAGCCTATGGCCGCAGCGGCATACGAGATATCGTCGAGCGCAATGTCGAACTGGCGCAGGCGCTGGGAGCGGCGTTAGCGGCCGAGGACGGTTTCCATCTGTTGGCGCCCGTGAATATGAACGTGGTGTGCTTTGCCCTCAGTCATCCACAGGGCGACAGCGAAGCGGCGCGCGATCGCTTTCTCGAACGCCTTAGCCGGCATGGGGTGGCGCGTTGCACCCCTACGCGTTATAACGGCCAGCCGGGGATCCGCGCCGCGCTGGTCAACTGGATGACGGAGGAACAGGACATTCGCCTGACGCTGGACTCGCTGCGCCATTGCCTGGCGGAGACGGCCTAAACGCCTGGCGCCTCACCCGGGCTGGAAGGCCTGCAAACGCCGTTCTTGCCGCCCGTCGTCGCCGATGTTATCCGGCGACAGCCAGGCGGCAAACGCCGAGCGCAGCGCCGGCCATTCTCCATCGATGATCGACAGCCAGTCGGTGTCGCGCGTGCGTCCTTTGACGACGACCGCCTGACGGAACGTGCCCTCATAGCGAAAGCCAAAACGCTCGGCGGCCTGACGCGAAGGCAGATTGAGGCTATCGCATTTCCATTCGCAGCGCCGGTAACCCAGATCGTCAAACAAATGGCGCAGCATCAGGAAAATGGCCTCGCTGCCGAGCGCACTGCGCTTCATCAGCGGGGACCAGTTGATGGTGCCCAGTTCAGCCGCACCGTTGGCGGGATCGATGCGCAAAAAAGCGCAGGTTCCTACCGCGCGCCCGTTCGCCTGATCGATCACCACCATCGTGCGCCTGTCGGCGCTGGACGCCAGGGCCTGCAGGTAATGCTGAAAATCCTCGCGCGTCTGCGGCCGCGCCCAAAACAGATAGGTCCAGTCGCGGTCGTCCTCGGCGGTTTGATAAGCCTGATAAAGCTCGTCGCCCCAGCGTTCGAGGTTCAGCGGTTCCAGGCGGCAAAACCGCCCTGACAGTAACGCTTGCCCGGGCATGCCTGCCGGCTGCCAATGAGGGAGGGCATCGCCTATCGGCTGCCCATATTGATTTTGTCTCACCGCGACATCCTGTTTTTGAAAGGTGCAAGAGCAAATTAAAACCGGCACGGGTCAGAAACAACTCCGACCTGCCGCCGCCCCTGCCGACCGGCTGGCAAGACGATAGTTTAGAAAAATCACTCAATCACCGATAAACATTCACACAAATGATTTCATATGAAATAAATATCCACATAACCTATTGTAAAATGGTGATTTATGGCAACAATTAAGCTACACATTCCAGCAATAATGTTAACTTTTGTTTGTTGTTATGATAAAAACAGAAGCGCTTATCATTAGCGAAAGGTGCCAAGACAATCATAACGCAATGATTTTTATGATTAAAAATAGAAGAACCTAGAAGCGAGTGCTTTTTGAGCACTTAAAAAGCACGCTAAAAGACTTCAAAAAAAAGACACATGAATTTTTTTTAAGACTTTTCCTAGCAAACTAAAATTTTGTTTCGTGACATGATGAACAGATTATCAGCAGACAATGCCGGCAGGCGCGGGCGCCAAGCGCGAATCAGGCCCATCATGCCGACGCCGGGCGAGTAGCAGATCGCTCTGACTTAAGCCAAACTTATAGATTCATGCGATTAATAAGTTTAGTATGAAAATATCATTGAGTGCCGTCGTGTTTATTGATAGAACACTCGCTACACTGAATTATTGTTCCATTTTGCCTTTCGGCTTTTTAGGCTTTTTCTCATATTACCGCAGTAAAACGGATTTAAGTGGGGGTGCGATATGCCAACGATTATCATGGATTCATGTAGCTATACCAGATTGGGGTTAACCGACTATCTGACTTCGCATGGCGTGAAGAAGCGCCATATTAATGCCATCGAGGACATTGACAGCCTGCATGAAAAATGCAGTAAGTTGAATCCTAGCCTGGTGTTTATTAACGAGGACTGCTTCATCCATGAAGCAAACGCCACGGAGCGAATAAAACGGGTGATTTCACTGCACCCGGATACGTTATTCTTCATCTTCATGGCTATTACCAATGTACATTTCGACGATTATTTATATGTTCGCAAGAACGTCATCATATCGTCAAAATCCATCAAACCAGAGACTATGAATCAGCTACTTAGTCATTATCTCGAGAAAAAATCCCTACGGGTGGAGAAATCCTCTCTGGATCAAACGCCGGTGACGCTGAGCCAAACTGAATCGAACATGTTACGCATGTGGATGTCAGGGCAAGGCACCATCCAGATATCAGACCAGATGCAAATAAAGGCCAAAACGGTCTCTTCCCACAAGGGAAACATCAAGCGGAAAATAAAAACGCACAACAAGCAGATCATTTACCACGTTGTCCGTTTGACCGACACATTGACTAGTGGAATATTCGTCAATAGCCGCTGAACCGTAGAGAACGCCCCCACTTTGTTTACCCATCGTTAAATATCCGGTGATAACGTAATCCGGTTCTCAAACGCTGGGATAACCAAAAGAATACCTGCTGCGTTATCCCCCGCTAGCGCAACGGGTATTTTTATGTCGTCGATAAAAAAATTCTTACCGCATTGAAATAATCTCAAAATAGACAGTTTCGTTAGAAAATTAATGAGATTATTCGAAGTTACTGCCCGGGCGCGCCGCAAGGCTCCACAAAAGTGCCGTCACGGCTGTCGATTTCATTAAAAAACCACACGCCCGCCGGGTAGTCCTCAAGAGACACCAGATACATGGTACCTTCGTTGAAGACCTCTACGGCCAGAATGACGCCTTCGCGCCGTGGGCCGCCATCTGTTTTTACCGTCACTCGATCGTTAACCTGCATACCCTTCCCCATTCTTTGCGATTGGCATCAGTGTATTACAAAACCCCGGGTGAAGGACACCGCCCCAGCCCTGCCGGTCTCTGCTATCAGCGTAGCAGCCGCCTGGATTTTCACTTTCTTAACGGTTTGACCGCAGAATCTTAAGCCGTCCTCGCGTAACCTGTCTTCAGGCGTTTCCCCCCCAGAGAAGCGCTTGCAAATGAAGAAGTAACAAGGAACTTTTGCCCGCAGACTTGCGGGCTTTTTTTTTTATGCGCCGTCAAATTGCAGGCATAAAAAAACCCGCCTCGGCGGGTTTTATTCAATCAGCGGTAGACGCCAATTAGATAGCGGTAACGTTAGCCGCAGATGGACCTTTCGCACCGTTCTCGATAGAGAACTGTACGTTCTGGCCTTCAGCCAGGGTCTTGAAGCCTTGATCCTGGATAGCAGAGAAGTGTACGAATACGTCTTTGCTGCCGTCTGCTGGGGTGATGAAACCAAAACCTTTAGCTTCGTTGAACCACTTCACTTGACCTTTGATCATGTTGGACATGTCTAATTTCCTTCAATAATAATGTTAGCCGCCATGGGCGAGATAGCCGGTCATCAGTTACTTATGGAGGCACTGGAAAGGAAATTCGTCAGAGAAGGGCTATCCGGGATAACGCTTTAAATTTGAACTACTTTACTCAAAATGTCGTGCATAAATAGGTCTGTACCACAGGCCGACATCATTAACTCACGAGCGAGCGGCAATAGCAACCTTTTTCGCCGTGCAGGGGCGTTAATCTCGGCTAAACGCACAGGATTTGACCCCGTCTGCCTACGGGATCGCCAGCTGAATCCCCATTACGCCGCAGGCAAATGATAGTAATTCTCGTTTTACTGTTTTATAGTTGCCCGGCGTAATCATCCAGGGAGACCCACCATGCCGAGATGGCTCACATTACCGGCCGCCAGCGCCGCCGCCCTGCTGGCCTTTGCCGCTTACAGCGCTCCGCTTGGCGCGCTGGAGCTGAATTATCAAGCCCCCGATCCCAGCGTCGCCCCTGCGCCCAAGCCGCCGACGTCGCCTGGGCCCGCGCCCAAGGCCGAGAAACCGCCGATCACTTGGGCAGAGGCGCGAGATAAAAACGGTTTTCGCGTCGACATCGAGTGCGATCATCCGGGCTGCAGCAAGCCGCGCACCAAACCTTATCCCGCGTATGACGGCCCGGTGAAGAAAACCGATCGCCGCCGCCAATCCGATCCTTATTCCACCAACCAGGATCCCGATTACAACATTCAGTTAGGCTATGAGTGGTAATGACGCTTTCGGAGAATGCCTATACCTCACGCAATCACGGCCGCTTAGAATGGCGTCAGTTCACCACTCCTCCTGGTGTTGAACATGACAAGCTGTGTTGCAAATCTTTATGCGCCTCCCTATAGGCGCTTTTTTTTGCCCTTCTCGCATCTCGCCTTTCCGATTACAGATTGGTCTCATTGCCCTGCAAAGTGATGAATGTCACAAATACGCCTCCTTGCCATTCTTATTCGGAGGTGATGTTCATGGCCACAGGATCTCTTACCCTCCTGGCCGTCTTGGCCGGCATTGCGGGCTATGCGCTCTATAAACACTTCAAATCTCAGAAGAAAAGTGCATTCGTCCGCCCGCACGATCGGTAACCGACAACGCATTTTCACCGCGAAGGCGCGGCACGCCGCACGCCGCGCCTGCGGTTACCGTCATCCTTTCATCACAAAACTGTCACAATATGGCCATATGATGATTAGCGATTATCCGTTCTGGCTTAACACCAAGGATTTCGCCCATGACCATAATTAAAGCTGCAAACCACCAGGAAGCAGAAAAGCTCATCCGCGCCGGCACAGCCAAGAAAATCGAACTGGCTTACGACATCGGCAGCGACGATTTCTTCCAGCTTGCCAGCCTGTGGTGCGATAAAGGCGCCAAGATCTCCAAGGGAAAAGAACACTTTATCGTTTCATTGAAAGGGTTCCGCATCCCCCCTAACGATTGATGCCCAGCCGCCCATCGCGGCGGCGTCTCCTTCTCTTCC
The DNA here is from genome assembly GCF_017309605.1 of Serratia ureilytica. Lineage (NCBI taxonomy): Bacteria > Pseudomonadati > Pseudomonadota > Gammaproteobacteria > Enterobacterales > Yersiniaceae > Serratia > Serratia ureilytica. The sequence goes on along the minus strand of NZ_CP071320.1, from coordinate 1,872,701 downwards.
TCGCAAAACCGCTCTATTCGACCACGCGCACCTCATTCGATTTCGCTAAGCTAACAGCAGACTTTATTGTGGACGCGCCACCTGATAACCGCGTCCGCCACGATGAGGAGAGTAACCATGTCAACGAATGCACCGCTGCCCGACACGATGAAAGCGATTGAGATCAGCCAACCCGGCGCCCCCGAGGTTCTGGTCGTCGCCGAACGTCCGGTGCCGGTTCCGCAAGCGGGCCAACTTCTGGTGAAAATCGCCGCCGCCGGCGTTAACCGCCCCGACGTGCTGCAACGTCAGGGGAACTATGCGCCACCGCCCGGCGCCTCGGATATTCCCGGCCTCGAAATTGCCGGCGAAGTGGTGGCCATCGGTGAAGGCGTGACCCGCTTCGCGATCGGCGATCGGGTTTGCGCCCTCATCGCCGGCGGTGGCTATGCGCAATACTGCGCCGTGCATGAAAGCAATGCGCTGCCGGTTCCGGCGGGCCTGAGCCTGACCGAGGCCGCCGCGCTGCCGGAAACCTTCTTTACCGTCTGGGTCAACGTGTTCCAGCGCGGTCACCTCAAAGCCGGCGAGACCGTGTTGATCCACGGCGGCACCTCGGGTATCGGCACGGTCGCCACCATGCTGGCGAAAGCCTTCTGCGCCCAGGTGATCACCACCGTCGGTTCAGAAGAGAAGCGTCAGGCGAGCCTGGCGCTGGGCGCCGACGTGGCGATTAATTACCGCAACGAAGACTTTGTCGCCCGCACCAAAGACGCCACTAACGGCAAAGGCGCCGACGTGATCGTCGATCTGATCGCCGGCGACTATGTGGCCAAGAACTATCAGGCCGCAGCGATGGAAGGCCGTATCGTGCAAATCGGCACGCAAAACGGCGTGGTAAAAGAGCTCAACCTGATGCCGCTGCTCTTGAAACGCTTGACCCATACCGGTTCGACGCTGCGTTCGCGCAGCGTCGCGGACAAAGCGCAGATTGCCGCCGAGCTGCACGAGAAAGTTTGGCCGCTGCTGGAGCGCGGCGTGCTGAAACCGCAAATCTTTAAAACCTTCCCGCTTGAAGAGGCGGCCGCCGCGCATGCGCTGATGGAATCCAGCGAGCACATCGGCAAAATCATGCTGACGTTCTGAGACCTTTCCCCGCAGCGGGGCTGTGGGGAAATTTATGCCGCATTCAGGGAATGATGCGGCGACGGCGGAATGCATCGAACAGCGAGAAAAACATGGCCTCGGTTTCGACAAACTGATGGAAACCGAAACGCCGCGCCTTGCTGCCGTCCGCGAACATGTCGTAGTCCCAGGAAAAGACGAAATCGGCGAAACGCCAGCCGGCCACCGCCCGGTAATCGGGCTCGGTCAAGGAGTGCCGTTGCGCCAGCTCGCGCCACAGCGGCGCTTTGTCCGCCATCATGTTTTCCAGCGTCATCGGCAACGGCGGCGCACATTCCAGCCCGAAGTACGCGGCGATTTTCGGCCACATTTCGCTCCAGCGAAACAGATCGCCGTTGTTGATGTTAAACGCCTGATTGGCTGCCGCAGGTTCGGTCGCCGCCCAGAGCGTGGCGCGTGCCAGCAGTCCGGCGTCGGTCATTTCCAACAGGCTGTGGTAAGCGCCCGGCTTCCCGGGAAAGCGCAGCGGCAGCCCGAGCGCTTTACTGATCGAGGCGTAAACCGCGATGCTTAACGCCAGATTCATCGGGTTGCCGAGCGAGAAGCCCCCCACGACGCTCGGGCGAATGGCGCTCCAACGCCAGCGCTTGCCTGTTTGGCGCTGCTCCAGATACTGCTGCTGCGCCGCGTTAAACTCCGGCGGCATATGCCCGGCATCGCTTTCACGCGCTGGCGTTTTAAACGGCCCCAAATGCGCGCCATAAACTTTATAGCCCTGCATCAGGCTGATATGTTCCAACGCCGGCGCAATCGGCTCCAGCCCTTCGACAACGTGTTGCAACATTTGCAGGTTCGGCGCCACCAGCCCCGCCCAATCCGGAGCATCTTGATAGGCGGCATAGAAAACGTGGCTAATCGCGCTCAGCGGACGCAGCGCGTCCCGCGTCGCCGCCGCATTCAGCAGGTCAACCTGCAGGTGGCGCACCCCAGGCGCCGGTTCGCCGCCCCGGCGCGAGACGCCCACCACTTGCCAACCTTGGTCAATCAGCTCCTCAATCAATCGGCGCCCAATCACGCCATTGGCGCCGATCACCAGCGCCTGTCGCTTTGCGTTCATTTTGTCACCCCTCGGATTATCGATACCCTGAGTGTTATTGATTAGCGATACTTGCGGTAGATGAGGGTTTCCACTAACACTAATAAGAAATATCTATAGGCAAAATCGACATGGATAAGCTGAACGCAATGAAAACCTTTATGCGGGTGGCGGAGCTGGGCAGCCTGTCGGCCACCGCGCGCGATCTGCGTTTGACGCAGCCGGCGGTCAGTCAGCAAATCGCCGGTCTGGAACAGCAGTTGGGGGCGCAGCTGCTGTTTCGCAGCACGCGTGCGGTCACCCTGACGGAGGCCGGCAATGATTACTATCAGCGCCTCAAACCGATTATGGCGGCGGTCGACGAAGCGGAAGAGGCGTTGCACGGCCAGCACCACCAGCTGCAGGGCAATTTGCGCCTGCATGCGCCGACCGGATTCGGACAACGGCATATCACCCCTTTGGCCATCGCGTTCCAAAAACGTCATCCGGATCTCACCATCGAGCTGCTGCTGGACGATCGCCGCGCCGACGTCATCGGCGAAGGCATCGACGTGGCGCTGCGCTTCGGCGAATTGCACGCGCCCGGCATGGTGGCGAAACGGTTGGGTGAGCTGCAACGCCTGCTGGTCGCGTCGCCGGCCTATCTGGCCAGGCATGGCGCCCCTCGTTCGCCGGCGGATCTGGTGAAACATGCGCACATTCGCTACAGCGGCCTAAACGATGGCGATACGCTCACCCTGCTCGGCCCCCACGGCGCCGAGATGGTCGCGCTGCGACCCACGTTTCGCGCCAACAATACCTTATCGCTGCTGGCGGCCATCGAGGCCGGGGCCGGCATCGGTGGCGCTCAGCGGCCGCTGATCGGCGAACAGCTGGCGACGGGGGCGCTGGTTCCCGTCTTGCCGGAATACCGCTACCCGCCCATGGCGCTGCATGCGGTCTATCCCGCTTTACGTTTTATTCCGCAGAAAGTGCGCGCCTGGGTGGCGCATTTGCAACAGGCGTTGACGGCGATCGAGGGAATTAGCGGAGTGAATGCCCCCGGCCAGACGCCGGGAGCATAATCATTATTTGAACAGTTTGCCGACCATGTCGCCCAGTTCATTGCTGTCTTGCTGCACTTCACCGTTTGGCGAAGCGGCATCCGCTACCGTCGGCAAGAACTGTGCAATGGTGCTGGACGCCTGGGCCGGATCGACGCCCAGCTTTTCAGCCAATTGATTGATCGCATCGCTGCCCAACGCCTGCTGCACATGATCGCCGGTAATCGGCTGGTTTTCGCCGTTACCGAGCCAGGAACCGACGATATCGCCGAACTGCCCCTGGCGGAACTTGTCCAAAATGGCCTGCAGGCCGCCTTGTTGCTCGACCCACTGCATAATGGCGATGTAGTCGATGCCTTTGCCGTTGGCGCCGCCGCCCAGAATGTTACCCAATACGCTATCGAACAGACCCATGATATTCCCCTTTCAGCCGCTGCGGCCCGTGCCGCACAGCCGGATTGATTTCACGAAAAAGGGCCGCCGCGGCGACCCTGTTGAGCAACGGCTGCTTAGCCTTTGATCTTCCTGTAGACAAAAAGCACCACCAGGGCACCGATGACCGCCACCACGAAGCTGCCCAGGTTAAAACCGTCAACGCGCCCCATACCGAAGAAGGTGCTGATATAGCCGCCGACGACGGCGCCCACGATCCCCAGTATAACGGTAACAATAAAGCCGCCGCCGTCTTTGCCCGGCATAATCCATTTAGCCAGGATACCGGCGATTAAACCAAAAATGATCCAGGAAATGATGCCCATTTTTACTCTCCCTATTGCCTTTTGCCTAACAGAAATCCTATTACCAGGCCCACGACGGCGCCGGCGCCTACCCCTGCCCAAGGGTTATCCTTGATGCAGGCACATGATTGCTCGAGCGCTGCCTTTACGCCGCTGCGCACTTCGCAGGCGGTGGTTTTAACGTAGTCGCTCGGTTGCTCAACACCGCTTAGATCGTCATTTTCATATGACATGTCAAATCCTTACAGACCCGCCCTCTGAGAACTTCGTCACCTGTTTCACGTCCGGCGCCGCCCGTTCCGCGATCTTGCTCTGGACACTCTGCCCACAGCCGTTCAAGACGGGGCGTACGGCGACAAACGCACAACATCACACTATGACTATAGTAAAAAATCAGCGGTTTACCCATTTCCGTCCGTCTGAATTTCACCGCTTCAAAAGCGATCGCATTTCATCCCATTGTCATCTGGGCAGGCTAAACTTTAAACACAGCCTCCTGGAGGAAACGCCGATGTTCAATGCCCCTTTTGTCCTGATTCTCGCGCTGCTGTATGCGCTGGCTGCCGTTTGGGACGGTTCCGCCGCGCTGCTGTTTCTCTAAGGTTACATAGCGGTTGTCACTTTTGCGATGCGCTGAATTGTGTCCTTATTTTTCAATGTCGCCAGCCGGTTGAAATAGCGGTGAATATCCGCCCTTCCCTCGGTAAAAATCTCATTTCGTTCCGTTTTCCGTCTGCGCTTAAATAAAGCGTAAAAAAAAAAGCATGAATGGAAAACCCGGTCTCACAAAAAATGCTCTATCATTTCGCCCATAACAATTTGGGTTAAGGTCCCATTGCGAAATTAAAGGAAGAACAGAAAAAATGATTTTAAACCAACGCTTTGAGCGCGAATTCTTGCGCCCTCGTTATTGGTTGCTGTGGATAGGGCTGGGAATACTCTATCTATTGGTGTTATTGCCCTATCCGCTCATTTATCGGCTTGGACACGGCCTTGGCAGAATCGCCATGCCCCTGATGAAACGCCGGGTAAAAATAGCGCGCCGTAATTTAGAACTCTGTTTCCCTGAGATGCCCGCCGCCGAACGAGAGGCGCTGATTGTCAAAAATTTTGAGTCCGTCGGCATGGGCCTGTTCGAAGTCGGCATGGCCTGGTTCTGGCCTGACTGGCGCATCGCCCGTTGGTTTAAGGTGAGCGGCATGGAAAACATGCAGTTAGCGCGTCAGGACGGGAAAGGCGTGCTGCTGATCGGCCTGCATTTCCTCACTCTGGAGCTGGGCGCGCGCATCTTCGGCATGCAAAACCCCGGCATCGGCGTACACCGCCCGCACAATAACAAGCTGATGGAATGGGTGCAGACCTGGGGCCGGCTGCGCTCGAATAAATTCATGATCGATCGTAAAGATATCAAAGGCATGATCCGCAACCTGAAGCAGGGTGAAATCCTGTGGTACGCGCCGGACCACGATTACGGCCCGCAAAGCAGCGTGTTCGCACCGTTCTTCGCCGTGGAAAACGCCGCCACGACGACCGGCACCTATATCCTGGCGCGTATGGGGCGGCCGTCGATCGTGCCATTCGTGCCGCGCCGCCTGCCGAATGCCCGCGGCTACGAGCTGATCGTGCAGCCGCCGCTGACGGACTTCCCGCTGGACGACGAAACGCGCGCAGCGGCCATGATGAACCGCGTGGTGGAAGAACAGGTGCTGCTGGCGCCCGATCAATACATGTGGTTGCACCGCCGCTTTAAAACCCGCCCCCCCGGCGAACCTTCGCTGTATTAATCACCTTCGAGCCTTCGCCCGCCCTGCCGGCGGCGAAGGCGCTCACCTCGCACGAGCATTCTACGTCAGGGGGACTACACTAATAAGTCACCGACGGCAATTATTGCCGCCAGCAATCATTTCTTCCCGCCCGAGGGCCGGTCGTTGCCTGTCGGGCCACAACCGAGGTCAATGTCATGCTGGTACAACCCTATTTGTTCTTCAGCGGTAACTGTGAGCAAGCGATTAACTTCTATGTACAGCAGTTGAATGCCAAAATTGAAATGGTCATGCGCTTTAAAGACATGCCCGAAGAAGCCCGCCAAGGCGGGCCGCAGGACGTCAATCCTGAAGCGATCATGCATGCGCGTCTGCTGATTGGCGACGGCGTGCTGATGGCCTCCGACGGCTGTCCGCAGGATGACAGCGGCGGCGCTTCCCATAAAGGCTTCTCACTGTCGCTGAACCCCAGCGACGCGGAACAAGGACGCAAACTGTTCGATAATCTGGCGCAGGGCGGCCAGGTGACGATGCCTTATCAAGCCACCTTCTGGGCCAAAGGCTTCGGCATGCTGACCGACAAATTCGGCGTCAACTGGATGATCAACGTCGAATAACCCCGCATGGCGCCGCTAGCTGTAGCGGTGCCAGTCATACGCCGCTTTGGCGAAAAGCGCGAACAACACCGTCAACAGCGCCAGCCCCAACCGCCAGTAAGGCGACCGTCGCCGCCGCCAGGCGAAGAACATCATCACCGCCAGCGCCCCCAGCGTGAGGGGGTAATACACCGCCAGCGTCAGTAAAGCGATAATGATGTAATCCGACATGGCTCTTTTACTCCTTCGCGTTCACGCCGCCGCAAATGCGGGGTGCGAGGCGCCTTTCTCCCTATCGCCACGTTAAGGGCTAGAGGTCTGGCGCATTTATGCATAAAATATAAGATTGCTCTTAACTCAAATTGAATAGTAATCAAACAACAAGGGTGACATGACTCAGCAGCAACCCATACAGGATGCCGCGGCGCCGCGCAGCGTTAAAAGCTCCCCATTATTATTTCAGGCCGGCGTGTTTGTCATCATCGTTGCCGCCACGCTGATCCTCTTTAACAGCTGGCAAATCTGGAACGCGCACCAGCGGGATCTGCGCAGCGCCGAGCATGAATCCGCCAACCTAGCCCGTTCGCTGGCGCAGCATGCCGACGATACCTTCATGCAGGTAGACGGCAATCTGCTCGATCTGACCGAACGTCTCCAGAACGACGGACTGGGGCCCTCGCAATTGACCCGGCTGCAACGGGTGATGCAAACCCAGGTCGGCAACCTGCCGCAGCTGCACGGGATGTTTATCTACGATGCGAGCGGCCGCTGGCTGGCGACCTCCTCGGGCAAATTCATCAAGAACGCCAACAACGCCGATCGCGATTACTTCAAATATCACCAAAACCGCGATGGCGGCGGTCTGTACATCGGCGAGGTGATCCGCAGCCGCACCACCGGCGATCTGATCATCCCCGTTTCGCGGCGCTTCAACAACCCGGACGGCAGCTTTGGCGGCGTGGTGCTGGCGACGTTGTACGTCGATTATTTTCGCCAGTTTTACGACAGTTTCGCCCTCAACACCGACGCCTCGCTAAATCTGCTGCTGGCGGACGGCACCATCCTCTACCGCCGCCCTTACTCGGCGGCCTCGATCGGTAAAAATATCGCCAAGGGCGTGTTGTTCAGCGAAATATTGCCGCATTCGGAATTCGGCAACGCCACCATCACCTCGCTGTACGACAAAGTGGAGCGCATCTACGGCTATTCGCGGGTCAACCGCTTTCCGCTGGTGATCGCCGCCGGGCTGTCGAAACGCGACGCACTGGCGGACTGGCGCACCGACGCCGGCCTGTTCGCCGCCGGCGGCCTCTCTCTGCTGATGATCCTGCTGGCGATGGGCACGGTGCTGCTGCGGCAAATCAAGCACAGCATGCAAACCGAAGCCGAGCTGATGCGTACCCGCGATCAGCTGACCAGCATCAACCAGATGCTGGAAGAACTGGCACTGCTGGACAGCCTGACCGGCCTGGCCAACCGCCGCCAGTTTGACATCGCGCTGAAGAACGAGCTGGCGCGCGCCTCGCGCAACTACCGCAGCGTGGCGCTGCTGATGCTGGATATCGACTACTTCAAGCAGTACAACGACAGCTACGGCCACGTCGCCGGCGACCAGTGCCTGCAGCAGATCGGCCAGACGCTGAAAGGGTTGGCGTGCCGCAGCAACGATATTCTGGCGCGCTACGGCGGCGAAGAGATGGGGATTATCCTGCCGGATACCGACGTGCAGGGCGCGCTGATTTTCGCCGAACGCGTCATCCAGGCGGTGCGCGATCTGAAGATCCCGCATCAGGGCAACCCGCACGGCATCGTCACCATCAGCATCGGCATCTGCGCCAAAGTGCCGCATATGTATAACGATACGCCGATCAGCTTTATCAATGAGGCGGACAGCGCGCTGTATCAGGCCAAGAAAAAAGGCAAAAACTGCATTTACGGCGCTTAATCACTCATCGGGCCACCAAAATTGGGCGGCCCGATTTATTCCCACGACAAAAATGAAATAATTTCCTACCGAAACATTATTTCCCCAATTTGCCCCGCTCTCGAATGAAATAACGCCAATAAATAAGCAGCATATTTATTTCCATTACAATTCAATAAGATAAAAAACTCGCTATTCAGCGGACAATTCGTGCCATTTTTGATTATTCGTGCCTACACGCAGCCCCGTTTAGCCCTCGTTTACTTTTCATTGGTATTGCCGGTGATACCCTTATCAGGATTATTCTCTATATCAGGAAGCCATCGCACGCTTCGGCGCACTGCGCCCTGCTGATACATCCATAATAGAACCCACAAATTTCACGTTGCAATTGAGCGGGCTGCTGACGCCGCTCCAGCCAGCCACTGCGCAAGCCAGTGCAGCCAATCACGCGGCAATCTGAAAGACGGGAATAAAGCGATATAGATTTGCGAGGAGATCTCATGCCTACTGGCGATATTATGCGTGAACAGGCCGTCCTGACGCTGCCGTTGCGACAATGGGCGGCAGCGGAAGCATCCAGCGCGGTCAGCGAACTGGAACAGGGCAAGGTGCTGTTTCTGCCCGAACTGGCCTTCACCCTGTCTGAACAGGAAATGCCGCTGCTGGATCCGGCGTTGGTCGATCCGAAGCGCAAAAACATCAGCTATCAACCGCTGGCCGGGAAGCTGACCGGCGTCGCCGTCGCAGAACGTCGACAGCAGGTTCAGCAACTGCTGGAACGTTATTACCAATCTTGCCGCCAGCTGATCGCCGGGCTGTTGCCCGAGTATCAGGAGGCGCTGCACCATCCGACCGGCAGCCTGCGTTTGCATCCGGTTTCGGCCTGGCGCGCAAGCAGCTCCTGGCGCAAAGACGACAGCCGGCTGCACGTCGATGCTTTCCCGTCGCGCCCGAACTACGGTGAACGTATTCTGCGCATTTTCACCAACATCAATCCGCACGGTGAACATCGCCAATGGCGCGTCGGCGAACCGTTCCCTGAGCTGGCGCAACGCTTTATGCCGCGTCTGGCGCGCTACTCCGCCTTCAGCAGCTGGCTGCAGCACCGGGTACGTATCACCAAAACCCGCCGCAGCCATTATGACCACCTGATGCTGCAGTTGCATGACGCCATGAAGGCCGACGGCGATTATCAACAACAGGGGCCGCAGCTTGCGCTGGCGTTTCCGCCGGGCAGCAGCTGGATTTGCTTCTCGGATCAAACGCCGCACGCCGCGATGGGCGGCCAGTTTATGCTGGAACAGACCTTCTTGCTGCCGGTGAACAAGATGCAGGATCCGCAGCGCTCGCCGCTGAAAGTGCTGGAACAGCTGCGCGGTCAGCCGCTGATCTGAATAGATTGCCGCCGCCGGCAGCTCCGGCGGCGGCAAGCGCGCATCACGCCTCGAAGTCCCCCTGTTGGCGCGCCACCAACGTCAGGATGCTGTACAGCGCCACCGGTTGCTGTTCTTGATTCAATACTTGCACATCCCACACCACCACGCCGTGCGGCCGATCTTCGGCGGTTTTCTGCGGCTTGCGGATCTTCTTCTTGCAGGTCAACCGCACCTGAATGGTGTCGCCGATCTTCACCGGTTCGATAAATCGCAGATTCTCCATGCCGTAGTTGGCGATCACCGGCCCGACGGCGGCATCGACAAACAGCCCGGCCGCGGCGGACACCACAAAGTAACCGTGCGCCACCCGCTCGCCGAACAGCGAATCGGCGGCGCCGATCTTGTCCATATGCGCGTAGAAATGATCGCCGCTCAGGCAGGCGAAGTTGACGATATCCGCTTCGGTCACGGTACGGCGCGCGGTCAACAGGCTGTCGCCCAGCTGCAGCTGCTCGAAGTATTTCCGGAACGGATGTACCGGGTGCTCGGCGACCGGCGCGCCGCGCACCCATTCACCGCCGATGGCCGCCAGCATCGCCGGACTGCCCTGGATCGCCGTGCGCTGCATATAGTGCTTCACCGCGCGCAGTCCACCCAGCTCTTCACCGCCGCCGGCGCGCCCCGGGCCGCCGTGCACCAACATCGGCAGCGGCGACCCGTGGCCGGTGGACTCCGCCGCCGCCTGTTCATCCAGAATCAACATGCGGCCATGGGCGCACGCCGCCGCGCGAATGAAGCGCTTGGCCAGCGCCGGGTCGGCGGTCACCAGCGACCCCGCCAGGCTGCCTTGCCCCAGCAACGCCAGCGCGATCGCCTGCTCGGTATCCGCATACGGCATCAGCGTCGCCACCGGGCCGAAGGCCTCGGTGCCGTGCACCGCCTGATGGGTGAACGGATCGGCGCAATACAGCAAGGTCGGCGGATAAAACGCCCCGCCGCGCGCGCCGTCGCCCAGGATTTCCAGCTTATCCAGCGACGCGCCGCACAGCGGTTCGCAGCCGTTGCGCAGCAGGAACTCCACCTTGCTTTGCACATCATCACGCTGCTCGTGGCTGACCAACGCCCCCATGCGCACCTGCTCCAGCTGCGGGTCGCCCACCGTCACCCCAGCCAGGCGCTGCAACAAGGCCTGACGCACCGCAACCACCTGCGCCGCCGGCACGATGATGCGGCGGATCGCCGTGCATTTCTGCCCCGCCTTGGCGGTCATTTCACGGCACACCTCTTTGATAAACAGCGCAAACTCCGGCATCTCCGGCGTTACGTCTTCCGCCAGCACGCAGCAGTTGAGCGAATCCGCCTCCATGGTGAAGGCGATCGATTTCTCCAACAGCCGCGGGTGCGCGCGCAGCCGCTGCCCGGTCTGCGCCGAACCGGTGAACGTCACCGCATCCTGATAATCCAGGTGCGCAAACATGTCGCCGACGCCACCGCATACCAACTGCAGCGCCCCTTCCGGCACCAGCCCGCTGTCGACGATCAGCCTGACCATCGCCTGCGTCAGCTGCGCGGTGGCGGTGGCCGGCTTGATGATGGCCGGCATGCCCGCCAGCCAGGTCGGCGCCAGTTTTTCCAGCATGCCCCAGCAAGGGAAGTTGAAGGCGTTGATATGCAGCGCCACGCCCGGGCGCGAGGTCAATACGTGGCGAGCGGCGAACTGCGCCTGTTTCGACAACGGGATCAGCTCATCCTCCGGCCACAGAGTATCATCCGGCAGATCGCGGCCGGCCATGCCGGCATAGGCGAACAGCGTGGCGATGCCGCCTTCGATATCGACCCAGCCGTCGCTGCGCGTCGCCCCGGTTTGATAGGAAATCTGATACAGCGCCTCTTTGTGCGCCAGCAGGTGTTTCGCCACCGCTTTGAGCATCTGGGCGCGCTGCTGGAACGTCATTTGCGCCAGCGCCGGCCCCCCGTGGCGGCGGGCATAGCTCAGGCTCGCCGCTAACGACAGGCCGTCGGAGCAGACCTGGTACAGCGCCTCGCCGGTCACGGCGTGGCGGATCTCGCGGCTCTCTCCCTGCCCATACACCCAGGCGCCAGAAAGATAACTGTGTAACTGCTGCATGTGCCCTCCAAAATTCATAAATTTTCACCCTACAGCTTAATTACGTATCACATAAATGCCAGTTTACGCCAAACTCAATTTTAACAAAAAGAGAACAAGAAGCGCGTTCAAGCCGCTTTCCCTGTCGTTAACACAGAGTCATTGATTTTATTTATCAAATTAAATCAATAATATAAACAATTCACTTGTGAGTGCGCTCGCAAAACCACATGAATCTCGTTTGATCTTTTTGTTATCAGTTTGTAGCCTTATTGCTAGTTAAAGTGATTCACATTTTTATATTCAATGTGAAAAATACGAATCACCAAGAGGCGAGCATGACAACTGAAGCACAGTATCAGCAGCATTTCGACGCCAAGATCGCGGCGGATATCGCTATCGAAGCCAAAGACTGGATGCCGGACGCTTACCGTCAGAACCTGATTCGGCAGATCGGCCAACACGCCCATTCGGAAGTCATCGGCATGCTGCCGGAAGCCAACTGGTTGACGCGCGCCCCCACGCTGCGCCGCAAAGCGGTGCTGCTGGCCAAAGTGCAGGATGAGGCCGGCCACGGCCTGTACCTCTACAGCGCCGCCGAAACCCTCGGCTGTTCGCGCCAGGACATCTACCAAAAGATGCTCGACGGCAAAATGAAGTACTCCTCGATCTTCAATTACCCCACGCTCAACTGGGCGGATATCGGCGTGATCGGCTGGCTGGTCGACGGCGCCGCCATCGTCAACCAGGTGGCGCTGTGCCGCGCGTCCTTCGGCCCCTACGCGCGGGCGATGGTGAAAATCTGCAAAGAGGAAAGCTTCCACCAGCGCCAGGGCTACGAGGCGGTGATGGCGATGGCCCACGGCAGCGATGCGCAGCGCGCGATGTTGCAGGACGCCATCGATCGCTTCTGGTGGCCGGTGCTGATGATGTTCGGCCCGAGCGACGCCGACTCCCCTCACAGCGCCCAGAGCATGGCCTGGAAAATCAAACGCCACAGCAACGATGAACTGCGGCAAAAGTTCGTCGACAACACCGTGCCGCAGCTTGCGGCGCTGGGCATGACGGCGCCGGACCCGAGTCTTACCTGGGACGAGGCCGCCGGCCACTATCGCTTCGGCGAGATCGACTGGAGCGAACTGCATGAAGTGATCAAAGGACGCGGCCAATGCAACCACGAACGCCTGCAGGCCAAACACCGCGCCTGGGAAGACGGCGCCTGGGTACGCGACGGCGCCATGGCCCACGCCGCGAAAAACGCCGCTTCCGCCGCATAGCCAACATAAGGAACCGAGATCATGAGCCACGTTGAATGGCCGCTGTATGAAGTGTTTATCCGCAGCAAACAAGGGTTGGCGCATCGCCACGTCGGCAGCCTGCACGCCGCAGACGACCAAATGGCGCTGGAAAACGCCCGCGACGCCTACACGCGCCGCAACGAAGGCTGCTCGATCTGGGTGGTGCAATCGCGCCATCTGATCGCCTCGCAGCCGGAAGATCGCGGCGCGTTCTTCGATCCGTCCGAAGACAAGATCTACCGTCATCCGACGTTTTACACCATTCCCGACGGCATCAAGAACATGTAGAGGCGACCATGACGGTTAACGATCCGCGCATCAGCTATTTGCTCCGCCAGGGCGACACGCCTTTGATCCTCGCCCAGCGCCTGTGCGCCTGGTGCGGCCACGCGCCCGAGCTGGAAATCGATCTGGCGTTGGCCAACATCGGTCTCGATCTGCTCGGCCAGGCGCGCCACTTCCTGGGCTACGCCGCCGAACTGGCCGGCCCGCCCTGCAGCGAAGACAGCCTGGCCTTCGGCCGTGACGAGCGCCAGTTCCATAACCTGCTGCTGGCGGAACAGCCGAACGGCGGTTTCAACGACACGTTGGTGCGCCAGTTCCTGCTCGACGCCTACCACGTGCAGCTGCACCAGGCGCTAAGCCGCAGCCGCGATGCGCAGATCGCCGCCATCGCCGCCAAATCGTTGAAGGAAGCCGATTACCACCTGCGTTTCAGCCGCGGCTGGATGATCCGCCTCGGTGACGGCAACGATATCAGCCACCGCAAGATCCAACAGTCGCTGGATAACCTGTGGCGTTTCACCGCTGAGCTGTTCCACGCCGACGCGCTTGAGCTTGAGCTGGCGGAACAAGGCATCGCCGTCGATCCGCGCCAGCTGCAGGCTCCCTGGCAAGCGCAGGTGGAGGAGACGCTGCGCCAGGCGACGTTGACGCTGCCCGCCGAGCAGGCGTTCCGGCACGGCGGCAAACAAGGCCGACACAGTGAACACCTCGGCCCGCTGCTGGCGGAGATGCAGTTCCTGCAGCGCGCCTATCCAAACAGTCAGTGGTAGGAGGCCGCGATGAACGTCACTCGTTTGCAACCCGCCGAAATCCCGCAGATTTGGCACTGCCTGCAGCAGATCAGCGATCCCGAACTGCCGGTGCTGTCGATCACCGATTTGGGCATGGTGCGCGACGTGGTGCGCGACGGCAGCGGCTGGCGCGTGACCTTCACCCCAACCTATTCCGGCTGCCCGGCCACCGAATTTTTACTCAACGCCATCGAGCAGCGGCTGACGGCCGCCGGCTTCAGCCCGGTGCGGGTGGACATTCGCCTCAGCCCGGCCTGGACCACCGACTGGATGAACGCCGACGCCCGCGAGCGGCTGCGGCAATACGGCGTAGCGCCCCCGCAGGGCCACACCTGCGATCGGCCGCACGCCCACGGCCCGGTCGCCTGCCCGCGCTGCGGCAGCACCCACAGCGAGAAGATCAGCGAGTTCGGCTCCACCGCCTGTAAAGCGCTGTACCGCTGCTGCGACTGCCGGGAACCGTTCGATTATTTCAAATGCATATAGGAGCGCTGACACCATGACGGTCTTTCATCGCCTGAACGTCGCCGCCATCGAGCGCGAAACGCCGGACGCCGTAGCCATCACCCTGCGGGTGCCCGAAGAGCTGCAAAACCAATACCGCTACACCCCCGGCCAGCACCTGACGCTCAAGGCGCGGGTCAACGGCGAAGAGCTGCGGCGTTGCTATTCCATCTGCAGTTCACCGCAGGAAGGCCTGCTGCAGATCGGCGTAAAAGCGATTGATCAGGGCCGTTTCTCCGGCTTCGTCAACCGTATGCTGAAAGTCGGCGATGCGCTGGAAGTGATGGTGCCGCAGGGGCGCTTCGGCTATCAGCCGCAGGCGGAGCGCCGCGGCAATTACCTGGCGATCGCCGCCGGCTCCGGCATCACGCCGATGCTGTCGATCATCAAAGCGACGCTGCAGCTCGAACCGAGCAGCAGTTTTACCCTGATCTACGGCAACCGCAACAGCCGTTCGATGATGTTCAAAGAAGCGCTGTCGGATCTGAAAAACCGCTACCCGCAGCGTTTTCAGCCGCTGTACCTGTTCAGCCAGGAGAGCCTCGACAGCCCGCTGCTCAGCGGCCGCATCGATCGTGAACGCCTGACGGCGATCGGCGGCGCGCTGCTGGATTTCCGCGACTATGACCACGCCTTCATCTGCGGGCCGGAATCGATGATGGACGACGCGCAGACCGTGCTGGAACAGGCCGGCGTCCCGGCCAACCACATCCACAGCGAACGTTTCAACACCAGCGGCCTGGTCGCCCGACCGCGCCACAGCGGCGATCGCAACGCCGCCAGGGTGACAATCCTGCTCGACGGCCGCCGGTTGGATATCGAGCTCGGCGAACAGGACGATAGCATTCTCGACGCCGCGCTGCGCCAGGGTGCCGACCTGCCCTACGCCTGCAAAGGCGGCGTATGCGCCACCTGCAAATGCCGTCTGAAGGCTGGCCAGGTCGAGATGGGTGTCAACTACAGCCTGGAGCCGGATCAGTTGGCGGCGGGCTATGTATTGAGCTGCCAGTCGTGGCCGAAAGGCGACGGCGTGGTATTGGACTTCGACGTCTAGGAGCCGCGATGGATACCCCCTTTATTTTGCGTCAGCAGCAGCACCGCGTGGTCACGCTGACGCTGCACCGCCCGGAGGCGCGCAACGCCCTGAGCACCCCTTGCCTGGAGCAGCTGGTGTTTCTGCTGGATCAGGCCGATGCCGACAGCGGCGTGGGCGCCGTGGTGATCGCCGGCGCGGCGCGTTTCTTTGCCGCCGGGGCCGATCTGCACGAGCTGCAACGGCAGGATCTGCCGGCCGCGCTGGCGGATCGCCGTCCGCAGCTGTGGCAGCGGCTGGCGCAGTTCAGCAAGCCGCTGCTGGCGGCGGTGAACGGCTATGCCCTGGGCGCCGGCTGCGAGTTGGCGCTGGCCTGCGACATCGTTATCGGCGGCGAAAGCGCCCGCTTCGGCCTGCCGGAGATCACCCTCGGCCTGATGCCGGGGGCCGGAGGCACCCAGCGCCTGATCCGCTGCGTCGGCAAGTCGCGCGCCAGCCAGATGGTGCTGACCGGCGAAGCCATCGACGCCCGCACCGCGCTGCAGGCTGGCCTTATCAGCGAAGTGTGCGTCGATGCCCTGACGCTGGAGCGCACGCAGCAGATTGCCGATCGCATCAGCCGTCAGGCGCCGCTGGCGCTGCGCGCCGCCAAGCAGGCGCTGAAACAGGCCGAGGAAACCGGCCTTAGCCAGGGGCTGGCGATGGAGCGTCAGCAGTTCGTCACCCTGGCCGCCACCGACGATCGCCGCGAAGGCATCGCCGCCTTTTTCGAAAAACGTACGCCAAACTATCAGGGGCGCTGATTTATGGATAACGCATTGATTCTCAGTCATCTCGAGGCCGGCGTGTTGACGCTGACCCTCAACCGGCCGGATCGGCTCAACAGCTTTAACGACGAGATGCATCGCCAACTGAGCGAAGCGCTGACGCAAGCCGAACGCGACGACAACGTGCGCTGCCTGCTGATCGCCGGCGCCGGCCGCGGTTTCTGCGCCGGGCAGGATCTCAACGATCGCAACGTCAGCGCCGATCAACAGGCGCCGGACCTCGGCCTGTCGGTCGAACGTTTCTACAACCCCCTGATCCGCCGCCTGACCGCCCTGCCCAAACCGGTGGTGTGCGCGGTCAACGGCGTGGCGGCCGGCGCCGGCGCCGCGCTGGCTCTGGCGTGCGACATCGTCATCGCCGCCGACAACGCCGGCTTTATTCAGTCGTTCTGCCGCCTGGGGCTGGTGCCGGATTCCGGCGGCAGCTGGTTCCTGCCGCGGCTGGCCGGCCACGCCCGCGCGATGGGCATGGCCATGCTGGGCGACAAAATCAGCGCCCAACAGGCGCTGGAGTGGGGCATGATCTGGCAGGTGGTGCCGGCGGATGAATTGGCCGACCGCACGCAAACGCTGGCGCGCCATCTGGCCACCCAGCCGACTTACGGTCTGGGGCTAATCAAGAAAGCCATCTACAGTTCGGCCACCAACAGCCTCGATCAACAACTCGATCTGGAGCGCGATCTGCAGCGATTGGGCGGCCGCAGCGACGACTACCGCGAAGGCGTCAGCGCGTTCTTCGCCAAACGCACGCCAAACTTCAGCGGGAAATAGCCATGAACGCGCCCCTTCTTAACGGCCAGGTGGCGGTGATCGGCGCCGGCACCATGGGCATCGGCATTGCGCAGGTGGCCGCCGCCGCCGGTCACCCGGTGCGGCTGTTCGATATCGCCCCCGCCGCCGCCCAGCGCGCGATCGACGAACTCGCTCGCCGCCTGCGGCAGCGGGTCGACGGCGGCAAGGCCGACGCAAACACCACCGAGGCGCTGCTGGCGCGTCTCGAACGCGCCGATTCGCTCGAGCAACTGGCCGACAGCGCGCTGGTGATTGAAGCGGTGGCGGAAAATCTGGCGATCAAGCAGAGCCTGTTCCGCGATCTGGAAGCGGTCTGCTCGCCCACGGCGCTGTTCGCCAGCAATACTTCCTCGCTGTCGATCACCGCCATCGCCGGCGCCTTGCAACACCCACAGCGCATGGCCGGGCTGCACTTCTTCAACCCGGCACCGCTGATGAAGCTGGTGGAGATCGTCAGCGGTCTGGAGACCGGGGCCGAGACCCTCGCCGCGCTGCAAGCCCTGGCGCAGCGCTGGGGTAAGCAGAGCGTCGTGTGCCGCTCGACGCCGGGATTCATCGTCAACCGCGTGGCGCGGCCGTTCTACGCCGAAAGCTTGCGCGCGCTGGAAGAACGGGTGGCCGACGCCGCCACCCTGGATGCGGTAATGCGCGACGCCGGCGGTTTCGCCATGGGCCCGCTGCAGTTGACCGATCTGATCGGCCAGGACGTCAATTACGCCGTGACCGACTCGGTGTATCAGGCCTTCTACCAGGATCCGCGCTTCACCCCCTCGCTGGTGCAGCAGGAGCTGGTGGCCGCCGGGCGCCTCGGCCGCAAATCCGGCCGCGGCTTCTACCGCTACGACGCGCAACGCCCCACCGCAGAGATGATCGCCTTTGCGCCACCGGCGCAGGCCGCGCTGCCGCAGCGCGTTACGCTGCACGGCGACTGGTCTTCGCTGGCCGATTTGGCGCAGCTGTTAAGCGAAAATGCGGGGGCGATCAAACAACCTGGCCAGACCAGCCCGCACGTCACGATCGACGACGTTACACTGATGTTAACCAATGGTAAAACCGCCGGCCAACTGGCCGACGAACGTGGAATGCCCGTGGTGCTGTTCGATCTCTGTGCCGACTATGCGCATGCCTCCGCCATCGCCATCAGCTGCGCGGCGCAAAACGGCGCGCAACACAATGCCAAAGCGATCCGTCTGCTGCAGTCCCTCGGCAAACGCGTCATCCCGTTGCCGGATTACCCCGGCCTGCTAACGATGCGCACCCTGGCCATGCTGGCCAACGAAGCGCTCGACGTGGTGAACAAAGGCGTCGCCAGCGCCGAGGATACCGATCTGGCGATGCTGCGCGGGGTCAACTATCCGCGCGGCCCGCTCGCCTGGGGCGCCGCGCTCGGCTGGCGCCACATCCTGACGACGCTGGAAAACCTGCAACGCTATTACGGCGAGGCCCGCTATCGCCCGATGCCGCTGCTGCGCCGCTACGCTTCCCCCGCCTCTTTCTCAGGAGCCGAACAATGAACGCCAATACGCCGCGCGCGCTGGCTCAGCGCTGCGCCGAACAGATGTTCCAGCAAGATACCTGCGCTCAGGCGATGGGGATGCACATCGATGCCGTCGACGTAGGGTACGCGCAGGTCAGCATGACCGTCGGCCCGCAGATGCTCAATGGCCACCAGACTTGCCATGGCGGCCAGCTGTTCAGCCTGGCGGATACCGCCTTCGCCTACGCCTGTAACAGCCAGGGGCTGGCGGCGGTGGCTTCCGGCTGCAGCATCGACTTCGTCCGCCCGGCGCTGGCCGGCGATCGCCTCACCGCCAGCGCGCAGATGCGCCATCAGGGCAAAGCCACCGGGCTGTATGACGTCGAAATCGTCAATCAACAGGGCAAAACCGTCGCCTGGTTTCGCGGCCGCGCGCACCGCCTCGGTCACAGCATTTTAGGAGATCAGGCATGAATCAGGCATTTATCTGCGACGGCGTGCGCACCCCGATCGGCCGCTATGGCGGCGCGCTGGCCCAGGTGAGGGCCGACGATCTCGCCGCCCTGCCGCTGCGCGTGCTGCTGGAGCGCTATCCACAGGTGGATTGGGCGCAGCTGGACGATGTGATCCTCGGCTGCGCCAACCAGGCCGGGGAAGACAACCGCAACCTGGCGCGTATGGCATTGCTGCTGGCCGGGCTACCGGTCGGCGTTTCCGGCACCACGGTGAACCGCCTGTGCGGTTCGGGCCTGGATGCGCTGGCGATGGCGGCGCGCAGCATCAAGGCCGGCGACGCCGGGCTGCTGCTGGCGGGCGGCGCGGAATCGATGACCCGCGCGCCGCTGGTGATGGGCAAGGCCGACAGCGCCTTCAGCCGCCAGGCGCAGCTGTACGACACCACCCTCGGCTGGCGCTTCGTCAACCCGCGCATGCAGGCCGAGTTCGGTACCGATTCGATGCCGGAGACCGCCGAAAACGTCGCGGCGCAGTTCAACATCAGCCGTGCCGATCAGGACGCCTTTGCGCTGCGCAGCCAGCAGCGCGCCGCCCGGGCGCAGGCGCTGGGCCACCTGGCGCAGGAGATAGCGCCGGTCAGCCTCACCGGTAAAAAAGGCGCAGTCACCCTGTTCAGCCAGGATGAACACCCGCGCGCCGACACCACCTTCGATCAGCTGCAGGCGCTGAAAACCCCGTTCCGTCAGCCCGGCAGCGTCACCGCCGGCAACGCCTCGGGGCTGAACGACGGCGCGGCCGCGCTGATCGTCGCCTCCGAAGCGATGGCGGCGCGCCAGGGCCTGACGCCGCGCGCGCGCATCCTTGCCACCGCCACCTGCGGCGTGGAGCCGCGGCTGATGGGCATCGGCCCGCTGCCGGCCACCCGCAAGGTGCTGGAGATCGCCGGGCTGAGCCTGGCGCAGATGGACGTCATCGAACTGAACGAAGCGTTCGCCGCCCAGGCGTTGGCGGTGATGCGCCAGCTTGGCCTGCCGGACGATGCCCCGCAGGTCAACCCCAACGGCGGCGCGATCGCTCTGGGGCACCCGCTGGGCATGAGCGGCGCGCGCCTGGCGCTGGCCGCCCTGTTTGAACTGGAACGGCGAGCCGGCCGCTACGCTCTGTGCACCATGTGCATCGGCGTGGGCCAAGGCATCGCCATGATCATTGAGCGTGTCTGACCCCTGAGGCTAACCATGACAATAAATCCACAGCCCCTCGAAACGATCGAATTCGCCTCGCGCGATGAGATTGAAGCGTTGCAGTTGGCGCGTTTGAAGTGGACGCTGCACCACGCCTACGACAATGTGCCGATGTACAAGCGCAAGTTCGATCAGGCGGGCGTACACCCCGACGATCTTAAGCAGCTGAGCGATCTGGCGCGCTTCCCCTACACCACCAAGCAGGATCTGCGCGACAACTACCCGTTCGACACCTTCGCGGTGCCGATGGAACAGGTGGTGCGCATCCACGCCTCCTCGGGCACCACCGGCCGCCCGACGGTGGTGGGCTACACCCAGCGCGACATCGATAACTGGGCCGATATCGTCGCCCGCTGCCTGCGCGCCGGCGGCGCCACCGCCAAAGACAAGGTGCACGTCGCCTACGGTTACGGCCTGTTTACCGGCGGCCTGGGGGCGCACTACGGCGCGGAGCGGCTCGGCGCCACGGTGATCCCGATGTCCGGCGGGCAGACGGAACGCCAGGCGCAGCTGATCCTCGATTTCAAACCCGACATCATCATGGTGACGCCGTCCTACTGCCTGACGCTGATCGATGAACTGGAGCGCAAAATGGGCGGCGACGCGCGCGGCTGCTCGCTGCGGCTCGGCGTGTTCGGCGCCGAACCCTGGACCGAAGCCCTGCGCCACGAAATCGAAACCCGCATGGGCATCAAGGCGCTGGATATTTACGGCCTGTCGGAGGTGATGGGGCCGGGCGTGGCGATGGAATGTCTGGAAAGCGGCGGCGGCCCTACCATTTGGGAAGACCACTTCCTGCCGGAGATCATCTGCCCGGAAACCGGCATCGCCCTGCCGGACGGCGAGCACGGCGAACTGGTGTTCACCACCCTGACCAAAGAGGCGCTGCCGGTGATCCGCTACCGCACCCGCGATCTCACCCGGCTGCTGCCGGGCGACGCGCGCCAGATGCGCCGCATGGGCAAGATCACCGGCCGCTCCGACGACATGCTGATCATCCGCGGTGTCAACGTCTTCCCGTCGCAGGTGGAAGAACAGATCATGCAGTTCGAGCAGCTGTCGCCGCACTATCAACTGCAGGTCAGCCGCAGCGGGCATCTGGACACGCTGGCGGTGCGCGTCGAGCTGAAAGAATCGGCGCTCAGCCTCAGCCATCAGCAGCGTTGCGATATCTGCCACCAGCTGCGCCACCACATAAAATCGATCGTGGGCGTCAGCACCGACGTCAGCATCGCCAACTGCGGCGATATTCCGCGCTCGGAAGGCAAGGCGCAGCGCGTGGTCGATCTGCGGCCGCGCTGAGGCGCACGGCGTCACGGATGACGCCGCCCCAAATTATGTTAATGTTGTGGCTCATCGAAGGCTAACCCATGGAAAAATATGGAACATAAACTGGATGAGTTCATTCGCCATGCCGTCGACGCCCAGCCGATCAGCGGCACGTCGCTGATCATTTCGCTGTACGGCGACGCGCTCAGCCACCGCGGCGGCGAAGTATGGCTCGGCAGCCTGAGCGCGCTGCTGGAGGCCTTCGGTTTCGGCGATCGCTTCGTGCGCACCTCGGTGTTCCGCCTGCAGAAAGAGGGGTGGCTGGCGGTGGAGAAAATCGGCCGCCGCAGCTTCTACCGCGTGACCGAGCAGGGCATGCGCCAGTTCCGCCACGCCGAATCGAAGATCTATCTGCGCGAGCAGCCCGCCTGGGACGGCAAATGGGAGCTGTTGCTACTGGAATGCGCCGAAAAAAACGCGCGCGCGCGGCTGAAAAAAGAGCTGGGCTGGCTCGGGTTCGGGCAGATCGCCAACAACCTGATGGCCGCCCCCACCCATGCGCAAACCGACGTGACGGCGCTGCTCGGCGAATTGAACGCCAGCGAGCAGGTGATCTACTTCCGCGCCGATTACCCCTACAATCGCTCCGAGCAAACGCTGCAGAAACTGGTGGCCGACTGCTGGTCATTGAGCGAGGTAGCGGCCGGTTATCATGAGTTTATCGTCTCTTTCCGGCCGCTGATGGCGCTGCTGCGCGAAGTCGACCCGGCGGCGCTGACGCCGCTGCGCTGTTTCCAGATTAAGCTATTATTGATTCACTTCTTCCGTCGCGTGGTGTTGAAAGATCCGCTGCTGCCGGACGCGCTGCTGCCCGCCCAGTGGGAGGGCCAGATCGCCCGCAATCTGTGCATCAATCTCTATCAGCAGGTCGATCGCGCCGCGACGGACTACGTCAGCGCGCTGGCGGAGACCACCATCGGCGCCCTGCCCGCGCCGGCCGCCGGCTACTATCGGCGCTTCGGCGGCCTGCCGCGCGACCCTACATGTTAAGGAACTCACGCTATGCCTGTGTATCAGATTGACGGCCTGACGCCGGTCGTTGACCCCAGCAGTTACGTGCACCCGACGGCGGTGCTGATTGGCGACGTGATCGTCGGCAAACACGTGTATATCGGCCCGAACGCCAGCCTGCGCGGCGATTTTGGCCGCCTGGTGATCTGCGACGGCGCCAACATTCAGGACAACTGCGTGATGCACGGCTTCCCGCAGCAGGACACGGTGGTGGAAGAAGACGGCCATATCGGCCACGGCGCCATCCTGCACGGCTGCCGCATTCGCCGCAACGCGATGGTGGGCATGAACGCGGTGGTGATGGACGGTGCGGAGATCGGCGAGAACACCATCGTCGGCGCGATGGCGTTCGTCAAAGCCGCGGCGGTGATCGAAGCCAACAAGCTGGTGGTCGGCAGCCCGGCGCGCGTGCTGCGCGATCTGACCGAACAGGAGCTGGCCTGGAAGATCGCCGGCACCCGCGAGTATCAGGATTTGGTGCAGCGCTGCAAATCCTCGCTGCACGAAGTGGCACCGCTGACCGAAATCGAGCCGGGCCGCCGTCGCCTGAGCTTCGGCGACCACCTGATCCCGAAAAGCCAGCTTTAATCCCCGGGGCTGAGATGCGCCTCAGCCCCTCCCCTTATTACTCCACCTCCGGCGCCTTGAACGGCGACGGCGTAGCCGCGCGGCGGCTCTGGAAGTGATAAGCCGCCACCAGCAGCAAAGTGAACGGAATACCGAACCACAGCGTCATGCGGAAGAATTCGGTAAACGCCGTCGAGATCATCAACGCCGTCATCAGCCCGGCGCCGAGCAAGGTGGTATAGGGAAAGCCCCACATGCGAAACTTCAGGTGGGTCTGCCGATGCCGGCGGCGGAAGAACAGGTGGGTGACGAAAATCATCAGCCAGGTAAAGCAGGCGCCATACACCGAGATAGACATCATGGCGGCGAACGAGGTTTCCGGCGCCACCAGGCTCAGCACGATAGACACCACGATACCGATGCACGACATCGCCAGCGCATTGACCGGAATACCGCGCCGGCTGACGCGCCCCAACGCCGCCGGCGCCTGCCCGGCGCGCGACAGCGAGAACATCATGCGAGTGGTGATATACAGCTGGCTGTTCATTGCCGACAGCGCCGCTACCAGCACGATAAAGTTGAAAATACCGGCGGCGGCGGGCAGATGGATCACGTTCATCGCCATCAGGAACGGGCTTTCGCCGGTGCCGGACTGGCGCCAGGGCACGATGGCCAGCATCAGGGCGATCGACAGCATGTAGAAGATGAACAGCCGCACGATGGTGCCCTTGAACGCCGCCTTCACCGCAATCACCGGATTCTTCGCCTCGCCGGCGGCCACCGCGATCATTTCAATGCTCAGGTAGCTGAAGATGGACACGATCACCGCGAACCACATGCCCTTGACGCCAAACGGCATAAAGCCGCCGGCGGTCAGGTTGCGCAGACCATAGGCCGGGTTGCCCGAGAACGCCAGAATGCCGATGCCGATCAGAATAAACGCCACGATCGCCGTCACTTTGACGGTGGACAGCGCGTATTCCACCTGGCCGAACGATTTCACGCCGATCACGTTAACGACGATCACCGCCGCCGAGAACAGCAGCACCCACGGCCAGGTCGGCGTCGCCGGGAACCAGAACTGCATGTACATGCCGATGGCGGTGACTTCGGTGCCCACCGCCAGCACCACGCAGGACCAGTAAGAGTAACGCACCAGAAAACCGAACAGCGGGCCGAGGTAGAATTCGGCGTAGTCGCCGAACGAGCCGGGCGTCGGGTGTTCGGAGGTCATTTCCGCCAGGCTGCCCATCAGCAGCAGCGCAATGACGCCGCCGATCAGGTAGCTCAGCAATACCGACGGCCCCGCCATCTGGATGGCGTAGGCGCTGCCGAGAAACAGCCCGGTGCCGATGGCGCCGCCGATCGCCAGCATCGACATCTGCCCGGCGGTAAGATGCTTGTTCAACCCGCCCTGGCGGCGGGCGATATGCTCAAAATCATTCATCTGTGGCATGGCTGTGCTCCCGAGCGGAGTTAGGCGGTGCGGGTGACGTCGAGGATCGCGGCGGTCACGTAGTCAATGTTGCCGGGGTTAAGCCCTGGCAGGCACATGCGGCCGGGCGAGACCAGATAGATGGCATAGCGCTGCCGCAGGGTCTGCAGCTGCGCTTCGTTCAGGCCGGTATAGCTGAACATGCCGCGCTGATCGCGTATGCGCCGGTGATCCAGCGAAGAGCCGCCCTGCGCCAGCCCGGCGGCCAGCTGTTCACGCATTTGCTTGATGCGCGAGCGCATTTCCGCCAGCTCATCGCGCCAAAGCTCGCCGAGTTCGGCATCGCCAAGCAGGGTTTCCACGATCTGGCTGCCGTGCGTCGGCGGGCAGGAGTAGCTGCGGCGGATCAGCGTTTTTAACGCCCCTTTGACGTTGGCGGCATTTTCCGCGTCGGCGCAGCGCACCGACAGCGCGCCCAGACGCTGGCCGTACAGCGCGACGTTTTTGGAAAACGAATTGCAGACCAAAAACGGCAGATCGGTTTTCAGCGCTTCGCGCAATGCAAAGCAGTCCTCCTCCAGCCCGTCGCCGAAGCCCTGATAGGCGATGTCGAACAGCGGCAGCAGGCTGCGTCGCTGCAGCACGGCGAGCGTGGCGCGCCACTGCTCCGCCGTCAGATCGGTGCCGGTCGGGTTATGGCAACAAGGGTGCAGCAAGACCACGCTGCCGGGCGGCAGGCTGTCCAACGCGTCGAGCATGGCGGCGAAACGCAGGCCGCCCGCCGCTTCATCAAAGTAGGGATAGGTATTCACCTGCAGCCCGGCGCCTTCGAAAATCGCCCAGTGATTGGCCCAGGTAGGATCGGACACCCAGATTTCGCCGCGCGCCAGAAAGTGGCGCAAAAAATCCGCCGCCAGCTTCAACGCGCCGGAGCCGCCGACGGTCTGCACCGTGGCGATCTCGGCCGCCTGTTGCTCACCGAACAGCAGCGCCTGCACCTGGCGGGCGAACTGCGGCGAACCTTCGATCGGCGGATAACCGTGCGGGCGGCGCAGCGCCAGCAACCGCTGCTCGGCCGCCTCAACCGCCTGCATCAGCGGAATATTCCCCTGCCGATCGTAATACAGCCCAATGCCTAAATTCACTTTTTTCGGATTGGGATCCTGCAAATAGGCTTCCATCAGCGACATAATAGGATCGGCGGCGGAAGGTGCAATCTGTTTAAACATGACGCATCCTTAACTCGTTATTGAATTAATATGAAGACAGGCTTAAGGAGAAATTAAATCAGGCGATGGCGCTGACGGTAATTTCTATTTTCATTCCGGGCACCACCAATTTCTCGACGATAACCGTGGAGCGATTGGGATAAGGATAATTAAAGTATTTCCGGTAAATATCATCGAGCCATTTAACGTCGTTAACGTCGGTAAGATACACGATCACCTGCAGCACCTTATCGCTGTGGCTGCCCGCCGCCTTCAGCGTCTGCGCCAGGTTATCGAAGGTCAGCGCAATCTGTCGCTCCGGCGCGCCGGTGTCGATGCTGCCGTCCGCCCGCACCGGGCCATGGGCGGTAAACAGCATGCCGCCGCCCCGGGTGGCCCAGGAAAAAGGCTGGCCGATATCCGGCAGCCCGGTCTCTACAATCTCGCGCATGTCAGTGGTTCCCGTGGTGGTCAAGTTGGCGAAGCAGCGCGCCGTCGGCGGCGAACAACGCATCCAGGATGGTGAAATGGTTGGCGCCTGGCACCGCGACCAGTTCAGCCGGCAGCCCGCGTTGGCGCAGCGCCGCATGATAGTGTTGCGACTGACCTCTCAGTTCCGGCAGCTCCAATGCGCCGTAATACAGCGTAAGCGGCTTGCCGCGCGTCGGCAGGCGGCGCGCCGGGCTGAGCGTTTCAATTTGCCGCGTGGTCAACTGCAGCGCCCGATTGACATAACTTTGTTGCAGCGGCGCCAGCTCGAACAGGCCGCTGATGGGAAAGACGGCATCCACCAACGCATGCTGCTGCCAGAGCGCCGCCAGCTGCCCGCCGGCGGAATGGCCGCACAGATAAACCGGATGGGCGTAGTGCGGCGGCAGGCGGCGCTGAATGGCATCCAGTGCCATTCCGATCTGTCGGCATATTTCGTCGAGATCCACCGCCGGTGCGAGCGCATATTCCACCAACACCACGTCAAGACCCAACGCCAGCGGCCCGGCGGCGATAAAGGCGAAATCCGCCTTATCGCAAAATTGCCAATAGCCGCCGTGAATAAAAATTAACGTCCCCTGATGCTGCTTTGCAGAATAGAGCCAATCAAATGTTTCACGTTCGCCGTTGCCATAAGCAATATTATTTTCATGGCGCGTCTGTTTATAAACAGCCGCGCTGCGGGTTTGAAATGAAGTCAAAATAGCCGCTTCATTATCCACCGTGGCGCCGTTGTCATAACTCCCCGCAAGTGGTTTCATATATTAAACTTCGTTTATTATTTAAGATGTGAATTAACTATTAGCACCGACAACATTATTGTCAAGACGGGCGCATCAGCAATGCGCGCCCGGTAAAATAAAACCTGATGAATAATGAAAAAGTTTAACCCATGAAACTTGTTGCGTTTATTTCCCCCGCCCGTCCAGCTGAATTTGCGGCAAGGCGCTGAGCCGTTCAAATGCATAATCCCAAAAGGCGCGCACCTTCAGCGGCATGTGCTGCGCATGCTGCGCCACCAGCTGTACCGGCATCGGCAACGGCTCATGATCCGTCAACAGCCGCACCAGCGTACCGGCGGCCAAATCGTCCGCCACCTGATACGAGAGCAACCGGGCGACGCCCTTGCCGGCGCGCACCGCCAGCAGTTGCGCTTCCACGTCGTTGAGCAACAGCCGGGGCGTCAATCGCACGCGCTCGCCGTTTTCCTGCGGGCCGAAGCGCCATTCGCGCAGCGACGGCCGCTGGGTGCCGACGATGGTGGCGTGCTCCGCCAGCTGCGCCGGCGATCGCGGTTCACCGCAGCGCGCCAGGTAATCCGGGCTGGCGACCGTCACCCGGCTGACCTGCCCCAGCCGCCGCGCCACGCGGGAAGAGTCCTGCAGATGACCGATGCGCACCGCGATATCCAACCCTTCGTCAATCAGATCGAGATTGCGATCGTTCAATACCATTTCGATCTGCATCTGCGGGTAATCATCGAGAAATGCCATCACCACCGGCGCCACGTACCGGCGGCCGAACTGCACCGGCGAGGTAACGCGCAGCAAGCCGCTCAGCTGCGCTTCGGCGGTATCCTGCACCACCGCCTGATAATCCTGCAGCAGCCGTTGCGCGCGCTCCAACAGCCGCGCACCCGCCTCGGTGGGCGCCAGCCGCCGGGTCGTGCGCTCCACCAATCGGGTGCCGAAACGCTGTTCCAGCGCGGCGATGGCCCGGGTGATCGCCGGCGCCGAACGCCGCAGTTTGCGCCCGGCCGCCGCCAGGCTGCCTTGCTGCACCACCGCCACGAAAATCGCCAACTCGTCTAACCGATCCATAGATTCTTCCGAAAAGTGAAATTATCAATTTCCACATTGCCGGATTTCGCTCGTTCAACGCAAGAGTATGCTGACAAAAAGCACTGAGGAGAAACGCCATGTCCACCATCACACTCTACGGCACCCCGCTTTCCGGCCACGTTCATCGCGTGGCGTTGCTGCTGCGCATGCTGGCGCTGCCCTATGCATGGGTCGAAGCCTCGGCGGACGTACGGCAGAGCGCAGCCTTCCGCCGGCTCAACCCGTTCGGCCAGATCCCGGTCTTGCAGGATGGCGATCTGACGCTGGCCGACAGCAACGCCATTCTGGTCTATCTGGTGAAGCGCTATGCGCCGGACAGCCACTGGCTGCCGGAACAGCCGGCCGCGGCGGCGCGAGTGCAGGCCTGGCTTTCCAAAGCCGCCGGTGAAGTCCGCTACGGCCCGGCGGCCTGCCGACTGATCGCCCAATTCGCCGTGCCGGAGGACTATCAGGCGGCGCGGGCGGTCAGCGATCGTTTCCTGCCGCAGATGGAACAGCATCTGAGCGAGCGGGACTACCTGGCCACCGAACACCCCACCATCGCCGATCTGGCCTGCCACAGCTACGTGGCGGTCGCGGCTGAAGGCGGCATTTCGCTGTCGCCTTACCCTGCGATACGTCGCTGGGCGGCGCGCATCGCTGTACTGCCCGGCTACTTTGCCATGCCGGCCCTGCCGGAACCGGCGGGGAGCTGACGCCATGATCCCGCAACTGTTCCATCCCGATGAGCTGCGCGCACAGACGCTGGCCGGGTTTGGCGGCGTAGGCGGCGGCATCTACCCCGCGATGCCGGATCAGCACCGCGCGTTTTTCGCCGCGCTGCCCTACCTGTTTGTCGCCACGCTGGATGAACAAGGCTGGCCCATCGCCACCCTGTTCACCGGCCCGCCCGGATTTTTACGCACGCCGGACGACACGCATTTACGCATCAGCGCGCCGCGCCGCGGCGACGATCCCGCCCAGGCGCTGTTGCTGCCCGGCAAGCCGGTCGGCGCGCTAGGGCTGGATTTCAGCAACCGGCGGCGCAACCGCGCCAACGGCGCCATCGGCCGCACCGACAAAAACCGGGTGGAAATCCTCGTTCAGCAAAGCTTCGGCAACTGCCCGCAGTACATTCAGCGCCGCGAACTCTACCCGGTGGACAGCCGGCCGCAGCCGGTTGAGCATTTGGCCGTGCTGGATGCGGCGGCGCAGGCGCTGATCCGCGCCGCGGACACCTGCTTCGTCGCCAGCTGCGCGCACCTGACACTGCCGCAGGGCGGCGTGGATATTTCCCATCGCGGCGGCCGCCCCGGCTTTATCCATCTGGAAGGCGACACGCTGTGGATGCCGGACTTTCGCGGCAACCGCTACATGAACACGTTGGGCAATCTGCTCGCCGAACCGCGGGCGGCGCTGCTGTTCATCGATTTCGATCGCGGCGACGTGCTGCATCTGCAGGGGGAAACGCAAATCCTCTGGCAGGCGGAAGGGGATCCCGGCGTCGAAGGGGCGGAACGCTATTGGCGGTTTGACGTGCGCCGCGCCTGGCGTTTTGCGGCGGCGCTGCCGTGGCGAGGGCGCAATCTGGAGTATTCGCCGGCGACGCTGGCGACCGGGGTGTGGCGCCGCTGAGCTGAAATGAAAAGCCCCGCGGCGGCGGGGCTGGATCGGAAATTACAGGCTGTGTTCGGCCGCCGATGCGGCCTGATAAAGCTGACGAAAATAATTCAACCGCGCAAAGAACAGGCGGCTTTGCTGCTCCGACATATTGCCGGCCACTTGCCCGGCGTCAATCTGCCGCCCTTGCCATTCCATCAGGGCAATGCTCGACGCCAAAAAATCCATTTCGCTGCCGTAGGCCGCGAGATGCCTGTCCACTGATTTCATCATTCGCACACTCCTTTTAATCACATCGAAAAGGGTCATATGCCTGCTCTTTCAGTATCGGCTCGCCGGCGGATGTTTTTTGTACAGAAGGTGCGCATGAAGAAAACGCTCATCTTGTCGCCACCTTGACAAACGGCGGCGGCAAAATTTGCTAGGGTAAAGGGTAGCCGTATGGGATAGACCATTCTGTTGAACTCAGCAAAGGAAGAGACCAATGAGCACCAGCATCAGCGCTACCCTCAAGGATCCCACGCTGTTCCGCGAGGCCAATTACATCGACGGGCAATGGTTGCCGGCCAAAGCAGGCCACACGCTCGCCATTCATAACCCCGCCAACGGCGAGCTGGTCGGCCATGTGCCGGCCTTCGGCGCCGAAGAAACCGCGCGCGCCATCGCCGCCGCCAAAAAGGCGCTGCCCGCCTGGCGTGCGCTGACCGCCAAAGCGCGCGCCGGCAAGCTGCGGCGGCTGTTTGAATTGATGATGGAAAATCAGGAGGATCTGGCGCGCATCATGACGGCGGAACAGGGCAAACCGCTGGCCGAAAGCCGCGGTGAAATCGCCTATGCCGCCTCCTTTATCGAATGGTTCGCCGAGGAAGGCAAGCGGGTGTATGGCGACACCATTCCGCAGCCGCAGGCCGGTCGCCGCATCATCGTGCAAAAAGAGCCGATCGGCGTGTTCGCCGCCATCACTCCGTGGAACTTCCCGGCGGCGATGATCACCCGCAAAGCCGGCCCCGGCTGGGCGGCGGGCTGCACCGGGGTGATCCGCCCCGCCAGCCAGACCCCGTTCTCGGCGCTGGCGATCGCCGTACTTGCGGAGCGCGCCGGGCTGCCCGCCGGGGTATGCAACGTGATCACCGGCCCCAGCAAAGGCATCGGCGGCGAACTCACCGCCAATCCGGACGTACGTAAACTCTCCTTCACCGGCAGCACCGAAGTCGGCGCGCAGCTGCTGGCCCAGTGTGCGCCCACCATCAAGAAAACCAGCATGGAGCTGGGCGGCAACGCGCCGTTTATCGTGTTTGACGACGCCGATCTGGACGCCGCCGTGGCCGGCGCGGTCGCCTCGAAATACCGCAACGCCGGCCAGACCTGCGTCTGCACCAACCGTTTTCTGGTGCAAGACGGCGTATACGATGCCTTCGCCGCCAAACTGAAAGCCGCCGTCGCCAAGCTGAAAGTCGGTAACGGCCTGGATGACGGCGTCACCATCGGCCCGTTGATTAACCCGGACGCGGTGGAGAAAGTGCGCGAGCATATCGCCGACGCCGTCGAGCACGGCGCCTCGGTGCTGCTGGGCGGCAAGCCTGACGCGCTGGGCGGCAATTTCTTCAGCCCGACCATCCTGACCGACGTGCCGCGCACGGCGAAAATCTTCCGCGAGGAGACGTTCGGCCCGGTGGCGCCCCTGATCCGCTTCAGCCAGGAAGCCGACGCCGTCGAACTGGCCAACGACACGCCGTTCGGCCTGGCCGCTTACTTCTACAGCCGCGACATCGGCCGGGTGATGCGCGTGGCCGAAGCGCTGGAGTACGGCATTGTCGGCATCAACGAAGGGCTGATCTCCACCGAGGTGGCGCCGTTCGGCGGCATGAAGCACTCCGGCTTGGGCCGCGAAGGCTCGAAGTACGGCATCGAAGACTATCTCGAGATCAAATACCTGTGCCTCGGCGGTTTGGACGCCTGATGCGAGGGTCCCCGCGTCTGCGGGGGCCCTGTCTGGCGGTTTTGGGGAGCCTTTGCTACCTTTAGGCATCTTTTCAGCGGTTAAAAGGAATTGCCTCTATGCAGCCTCTCTCGGTACACCTGCCCGGTTTTTACGTCGTCGGCCTGACAATCAGAACCACCAATCAGGACGAAACCCAGCCCGAGACGGCTAAAATCCCGGCGCTGTGGTCAGACTTTTTCGCCACGTCGCCCGCCATGCCGGTTTACGGGGTCTACTCCAATTACGCCTCCGACGCCAGCGGGCCGTTTGACGTCACCGCCGGCAGCGCGGCAGAGAGCGGTTTGCACATCCAACCCGGCCGCTATCTGGTGTTCCAGGCCCGTGGCGCCATGCCGGCGGCGGTTATCGCAGGCTGGCAAGCCATCTGGGCCTACTTCGAGCAACACCCGGAAATCGAACGTCGCTTCCTGACCGACTTCGAAGCCTATACCGGCCCCGACGCAGCCGATATCCATATCGGCTGCCGCTAACGCGACAGTGAGGTCAACAATGATGACGCTCTCCCCCGCCATTCCGATCCTGCGTATCTTTTCAGTCGACAAGGCCAAAGAGTTTTATCTGGATTTTCTCGGTTTCACGCTGGCGTGGGAGCACCGTTTCAGCAAAGATCTGCCGCTGTACATGCAGATCGCCCGCTCAGAGCTGACGCTGCACCTGAGCGAACACTATGGCGACAGCACGCCCGGCGCCGCCATTTTCATCCCGGTGCACGATATCGACGCGCTGCACCAGGAGCTCACGGCCAAAAACTATCGCTATGCCAGGCCGGGGCTGGAGGTTGTCGACTGGGGCAAAGAGCTCAACCTCACCGATCCGTTCGGCAACCGCCTGCGGTTTTGCGAACAGAGCCCCCCGGCCTGATCGGCGTTATGGTCGGTAGTCCGCCTCGCTGACCGGCTCCAGCCAGGTCACCGGGCTGCCGTCCACCGCTTCGGCGATGGCGATATGGGTCATGGCGGTGTCCGGTGTCGCACCGTGCCAGTGTTTGACGTCGGCCGGTATCCAAACGATATCGCCGGGGTGCATCTCCTGCGTCTTCTCGCCCCACATCTGGATCCACCCGCGCCCCTGAGTGACGATCAGCATCTGGCCGAGCGGATGCGTATGCCATGCCGTGCGGGCGCCGGGTTCGAAGGTGACGGTCGCGCCGCCCACCCTGGCCGGCGCATCACCGGCGAACGGCGCGTCGATGCGTACCTGCCCGGTAAAGTAATCCGCCGAACCGCGCTGTGATGGGATAGAACCGCTGCGTTGTATTTTCATCTGTCGTGTCCTCCGCGCCGGATCTCACAGCCGGCGCTGATAATCATGAGTGAGTGATGTCAAGATAGCGCCATGCTTTTCCGGCGACTAGCGGGTAGAATGCGCAAGGAGCTATGAGCTCAATTCATAAATCTACGCGCGACAGTGCGCTCACCCTCCTCTTCGGTGCCGATATGTTGAAAGAAAACTTTAACGATCTGATCGCTTTCCTGATGGTGGCCAGGGAGCGCAGCTTCACCAAAGCGGCGGCACAGCTTGGGGTTTCCCAATCGGCGCTCAGCCACGCTATTCGCGGCCTGGAAGAACGCCTGGCGCTGCGTTTGCTCACGCGCACCACTCGCAGCGTCGCCCCCACCGAGGCCGGTGAGCGGTTGCTCAACAGCATTGGTCCACGCTTTGCGGAGATAGAAAACGAGCTGAACGCGCTGGGTGAAATGCGCGATCGGCCCGCCGGCAACATCCGCATCACCGCCGGCGAACACGCGGTGGATGCGGTGCTATGGCCGGTGCTGCGCACTTTTCTCGTCGATTACCCGGATATCAACGTGGAAATCACCGTCGACAACAGCCTGACCGACATCGTCGCCGGGCGATTCGACGCCGGCATTCGGCTGGGGGAACAGGTAGCGAAGGACATGGTCGCGGTGCGCATCGGGCCGGATATGCGCATGGTGCCCGTCGCCTCCCCTGACTATTTCGCCCGTTACGGCCTCCCCGCTACGCCGCAAGCGCTGCAAAACCATCGCTGCATCAACATGCGCCTGCCCACCCTCGGCGGGCTGTACGCCTGGGAATTTGCCCGCGATGGCCGGGAGATTAAAGTGCGGGTAGAGGGGCAACTGACCTTCAACAGCCTGCGCCAGCGAATCGACGCCGCGCAGCTCGGCCTCGGCATCGCCTTTGTGCCGGAAGATACCGTCGCCGAGCCGCTGGCCGACGGTCGCTTGCTGATGGCGCTGGACGATTGGTGCCCGCCGTTTCCCGGTTATTACCTCTATTATCCAAGCCGCAGGCAACACACTACCGCCTTTGCGCTGCTGATTGAGGCGCTGCGACCCGGGGCTTAACGCCCGACGTTCTTCTGCAGATGCGCCGGGTAACGATCGCCGATCACATCGATAGCGGAGAGCGCACGCTCGATCTCGCCCAGTTCGTCCGCCGCCAACACCACCGACGCCGCCGCAAGGTTTTCTTCCAGCCGGTGACGCTTGGTGGTTCCCGGGATCGGCACGATCCACGGCTGCTGGGCCAGCAGCCAGGCCAGGGCGATCTGCGCCGGCGTCACACCTTTGCGCTGCGCTATCTGCCCCAGCACGCTCACCAGCGCCTGATTGGCCCGGCGCGCTTCGGCGCTGAAGCGCGGCACCACGTTGCGAAAATCGCCGCTGTCAAAGGTGGTGTCCTCGGTAATGGCGCCGGTGAGAAAGCCCTTGCCGAGCGGGCTGAACGGCACCAGACCGATGCCCAGCTCTGCCAGCGTCGGCAAGATTTCACGCTCCGGTTCGCGCCACCACAGCGAATATTCGCTTTGCAGCGCCGTGACCGGCTGCACCGCGTGAGCTCGCCGAATGGTTTGCGCACCGGCTTCCGACAGGCCGAAATACTTCACTTTCCCTTCGCGAATCAGTTGCTGCACCGTACCGGCCACCTCCTCGATAGGCACCTCAGGATCGACACGGTGCTGATACAGCAAATCGATCGTCTCTATCCGCAGGCGCTTCAACGAGCCTTCCACCGCCTGGCGAATATGCTCCGGACGGCTGTTCAACACCTGCTGCCCCGCCGGCTGCGGCAGATCGAAACCGAACTTGGTGGCGATGACGACCCGATCGCGCACCGGCGCCAGCGCTTCGCCCAACAATTCCTCGTTCGTGAACGGACCATAAATCTCGGCGGTATCGAAGAACGTCACGCCCTCGTCAACCGCGGCACGGATCAGATCGACCGCCTGCCGTTTGTCGGTGGCCGGGCCGTAACCAAAGCTCAGTCCCATACAGCCCAACCCCAACGCCGAGACTTCCAGCCCTTCGCGCCCCAATTTGCGTGTTTGCATCTTCACTCCCCCACTGATTGATACCGGCCCCGCCTGACGCGGAGCCGTTCCGGTGTGATGACTGTAAAACGCGACTGCCGCCATGACTATGGGGCGAAATACGCTTGAGCTTATGAGCCAGGCTCATAAATCAAACGTCATCGTTGAGCGCTTGTCCGATCGCCTCCTCACACTGCAAGATATTATGGTGGTGACAAGCCAGCGGGATAATCTTGAGCTGCGCGCAAACCGCGCCCAGCCCATTATCTTCCAGCGCCAGCAGCGGCGCCGTTACCGCCTCCGGCAACTGCGGGTTACCCTCCGTCGCCTTAAACAGCGTCACTTTCGTGGTCTGCAATCGGCGGCTCAGCCTTCCCTCAGACAGCCGCCGCTCCGCCTGCCCGGCGGCCATGGCGCGTGTCGCCGCCTCCCCCTCGATGCCCAGCGCAGGCAGCAGTTGCTCCAGCGGCAGCTCCGCCGTGGTCTGCAGATAGAAGCTGTCCAGCAGATACAGCTGCACGTTACGGCAGCCGCGCGCCTCCAGGCGAGCGGCGATCTCCAGCGCGATGATACCCCCCAGCGACCACCCGAGAATGCGCACCGGCCCGGCGTCTTGCAGCAGGCCGGCGGCAATCATGTCGTTCAAATACCGTTCGGCCAGCTCGCCGAGCGAGTCGATGGTCGGTTGATGGTAAAGATTATGGTTATCGACGCCATAGCAATTGAGTCGCCCTTGCAACGGCTGAGCGAAAGCATGAAACGCCTCCGCGCCCACCAGTGCCGGGTGGATCATCCACACAGTGGGCACGCCGTCTGTCCGGCGGTTAAGCGGCATGACCAAACGGCGCTCGTTGGCGGCCAGCAGATTTTTCAGGGTGCGGCTTTGCAACAGCTGCACCACCGGCACCGGCGCGGCCATCAGCGCCCCCATGCCGACGCACAGGGAGATCGCCTTGATCGAAGTGCCGCCCAGCAGGAAGAAATCGTCCGTCATGCCGACCTGCTCGCACTGCAGCGCCTCCTGCCACAATGCGCACAACTGCTGCTCCAGCGCGTTCGCGGGAGCGACATAGGCCTGCGGTTCCCTCGCCGCCGGCACAGGCAACGCCTTGCGATCCAGCTTGCCGCTGGAGTTGTACGGCAACGCTTCCAGCCGCACCAGCGCCGCAGGCAGCATGTATAGCGGCAATTGCCCGCTCATAAAGGCCAGCAGCGCCGACTCCTCCAGCGGCGCCTCACTGACGTAATACAGCGCCAGACGCTGCCGATGCGCCTCTGACAGCACCACGGCGCAGCAGGATTTGATCGCGCCGAACGCCAGCGCACATTGCTCGACCTCCCCCAGCTCGACGCGGTAGCCATTGATTTTCACCTGAAAATCCATACGGCCGAGGAACTCCAGATTGCCGTCCGGCAAATAGCGCCCGGCATCGCCGGTGCGATAAAGCCGCTCCCCCAGTTCCGGATGGTAGATGAATTTTTCCTCGGTCAGCGACGGATTGCGGTAATAGCCGCGCGCCACGCCGGCCCCACCGATGTACTGCTCCCCCGGTAAGCAGGGCGGCAACACGCGCAGATGGCGATCCAGCACATAGAAACGCTGATGGGCCATCGCCCGGCCATAAGGCACGCTGGGCGCCAGGATCGGCGTTTTCGGAATGTCGTACAAAATCGACCAAATGGAGCTTTCGGTCGCGCCCCCGGCGCTGACTACCCGGCACCCTGGCCGCCATTGGCGAATGCGCGCCGGCAGTGAACGCGAGATCACCTCGCCCACCAGCACCACGTTGCGCAAATGCGGCCACTGCGCCTGCGACGCGGCGGACTCCAACTGCTCCACCAGTAGCGTCATCACCGAAGGCGCGGAATTCCAGAAGGTCACCCCCTGAGTCATCAACAACCGATGCCACGCCTCCGGCTGATAGCGTTCGGTTTCGGACGGCATCACGATGGCGCCGCCCACCGACAGCAGGCCGAAAATATCGAACACCGAAATGTCGAAGCTCAGCGCGCTGAGCGCCAACCCGCGATCGTCCGCGCCGAGTTCCAGCTGGTGCAAGGTATCGATGATGCTGTTCACCGCGCCGCGATGTTCTATCGCCACCCCTTTCGGCGTGCCGGTAGAACCGGAGGTGAAGATCACATAGGCCAGCGCGGAAGGTGCCGGCAAGACCGGCTTACCCGGCGTAGCCGGCGGTAACGCCTTGACGGCTCCCTGCGGATCGATGGTCAACAGCCTGGCCTCGCCGCTGGCCCCCCACTCGCGGCTGCTCAGGATAACCCGAGTCTGCGACTGCGCGACGATATCCAGGCGGCGGCGTTCCGGCCAGGCGCCATCCAGCGGCAAATAGGCCTTGCCGGCCATCAGGATCGCCAGCACCGCAATGATTTGCGCCCGCCCTTTGTCCACCATCACCGCGATGGTGTCGGCGCGCATATCCGCATGCTCGCGCAGCTGCAACGACAGCGCCAACGCACGCCGATACAGCTCACCGTAGTTCAGCTCACCCCATTCATCGACAATCGCCACCCGCTGCGGATCGCGCTCGGCCTGACGGATAAAATCATGATGGATGGCGCGTTCGAAATCGTAGGCCGGCGGACAGGATTGACGGAAGGCGCGCTGCCGCGCCGTTTCACTCGCCGATACCAGCGCCAACTGACTGACGCGCTGCTCCCCGTGATTGACGATCTGCGTGAGGATCGTCAGATAATACTCACCCAACAGCGCCAGCGTGGCCGGTGCAAACAGGGCGGTGGCATAGTTGAAGATCGCCCTGCCGCCTTGCGGCGCCGACTGTATGCTCAGCGTCAAATCGAATTTGGCCGCCTGGTAGTGTGTCAACAGATCCTGCGGCGCCAGCCAGGCCGGCGCTTCACCCGCCTCTTCCAGCGCGAACAGCGTCTGAAACAGCGGATGGCGCGACAGATCGCGCGGCACCTGCAGCAGCTCAATCAACTGATCCAACGGTAAATTCTGATGCCGCTGCGCCTGCAGCACGCCATCAAAGACCCGATGCACATAATCGTTCAGCGACGCCGCATCGTCTATTTGCGAGCGCAACGGCAGCGTATTGACGAAGAATCCGATCGCCGAGCGGGTCTCCGCCACCGGCCGGTTAGCGACCGGCGTGCCGACCAGAATGTCTTGCTGGCCGCTGAAGTAACCGAGCAGCAGATTAAAGGCCGCAAGATACAGCGCAAACGGCGTGACGCCTTGCCGCCGGGCGAACTGCGCCGCCTGCATCGTCAGGGTCTCCGGTAGCGCGATGACGTGATTGGCGCCGCGATGATCGAAGCGCGCCGGCCGCACGAAATCGAGCGGCATCTGCAGCGCCTGCCACCCATCCAGCGCTTGTCGCCAATACGCTTTCGCCTCATCCGCCAGTGCGGAGTCCAGCCAGCGCCGCTGCCAGACGGCATAGTCGCCATATTGCAACGGCAACGCCGCCAGCTCAGCCTCCCGCCCTTGCCGCTGCGCCTGATACAGCGCATCCAACTCCTGCAGCAGCACCGGCTGCGACCAGCCGTCAAACGCCAGGTGGTGCACCAGGATCAGGCTGTAAGTCACCCGCCCGCCATCAGGCTGCGCCACCTGGTAAACGCTCGCTCTGATCGGCAACTCCGCCTCCAGGGCAAACGGCCGATCGATATCCTGCCGCAGTCTGTCCGGCCAGCGCGCCGCCTCCAGCGCCACGCGCTCCAGCGATAGCGTTTGTTCACAGGCCCGGGCGACGGCAATTTGGGACGGCTTCTGGGCAATCAGGCTGTGCAACACCTGATGCCGGGCGACGACCGCCTGCAGACTGCGCTCGTAAGCCGTCAGACAGACATCGTCGCCGAGACGGAACAGCATCGGCACATGATAAAGATTGCCGCCGCCGTTCAGGTTCTCGATAAACCACAGCTGCAGCTGTGAAGCGGAGAGCGGATACTCGCGTTGCCGCAGCGGCGGGATCGACATCGGCGCGACGCCCTCCCCCTGCCGCAGCAACGCACGGCACAATGAACGGATCGTCGGGAACCGGCCCAGCTCGCTCAACGTCACCTCGATCCCCAACCGCTGACCGATCTGGTAACAGGCCTGGATCGCCAGAAGGGAATTGCCGCCCAGCGAGAAGAAATTGTCCTCCACGCCGATATCCTGCCGCTGCAACAGATCGCGCCACACCGCCAGGCAAGCGTTCTCCCGCTCGTTCTGCGCCGCGACGAACTCGCGCGCCGTCCTTTTCGGCGGCGGCAACGCCTGTCGGGCTATCTTGCCGTTTTCGGTCAGCGGCAGCTGTGCCAGCTGCATCAGCGCCTGCGGCACCATGTAAGGAGGCAGTTGGCTGCTCAAATGCTGCGCCAAATCCTGCGGGGCGATCGCCTCATCGGCAACGAAGTAAGCGGCCAGACAGGGCTGAGGGTCGGTGACGAGCACGCAACAACAGGCGATCACCCCCGGATAGGCAAGCGCGGCATGCTCTATTTCACCCAGCTCGATACGGTAGCCGTTCAGCTTGACCTGCTGATCGAGACGCCCCAGGAACTCCACATTGCCGTCCTCGAGCCATCGGCCCGCGTCGCCGGTGCGATACACCCGCTCCTGCAGCTCCTCATGCCAGAAGAAACTCTCGGCGGTGCGTTGCGGATCGCCGTAATACCCGCGCGCCAACCCTTCACCGGCCAGATAGATCTCCCCGCGCACGCCCGGCGCCGCGGGCCGTCGTCCGGCATCCAGAATGTAGCAACGCTGGTGCGGCAACGGTTTACCGTAAGGGATGCTGACCGAGCGAATTTTCTCGCCTCGCGGCACCTCATACAGCATGGTGAAGATCGCCGCCTCCGTAGCGCCGCCGGCGCTGCAGAAGCGGACGTGCGGCGCCCAGGCCAGGCAGCGTTCCGGCAGCGAGGTGGCGATCCAGTCGCCCCCCACCATCACCGCCCGCAGCGCCGGCGCAGGCCCGGCCGCCAGCCCCGTGCCGTTTACATAGTCCAGCAACAGCTCCATCAGGGCCGGTGCGCTCAACCATTGCGTCACTCGATGTGTCATCATCAGCTGATACCAGGCTTGCGGATTGACCCGATCTCGCTCGGCCGGCATCACAACCGCGCCGCCCGCGCTCAACGGGCTGAAAATATCGAAGATCGCCAGATCGAAGCTCAACGCGCTGAGCGCCAGGCTGCGATCCCGCTCGTTGAACCCGAAATACCGCCGAACGCCTTCCAGCATGTTCACCGCGCTGCGATGTTCGATCGCCACGCCCTTGGGCGTGCCGGTCGAGCCCGAAGTGAAAATGATATAGGCCAGGCTGTCAGGACCGGCCTCCACCGCCGGCAGGCGCCTCTCCGGCAGCGGCAACTGCGCCGCCAGCCCGTCGGCATTCAGTTCGACCAGGTTGATCTCGTCGCAGGCCCAGGGCGCATCGCTGAGCAACGTATTGATGCCGGCCTGCGCCATCACCTTCAGCCGCCGCTGCGGCGGCCATGTCGCCTCCATCGGCAAAAACGCCTTGCCGCACATCAGCGCCGCCAACAGGGCGATCGGCTGCCGGCGCCCCTTGTCGGCGACGACGGCGATGGCGTCGCCGGTCATCTTGCCCTGCACACGCAGTTGAGTGGCCAGCGTTAACGCCGCCTCGTGCAGTTCGCCGTACGTCATTTCCCCCTGCGCGTCGATCACCGCGACGGCCTGCGGATTGCGCTGCGCATGCCGCACGAAATCCTGTTGCAGGCAGCGTTCAAACGCATAGCTAAAGGCCGGCGCCGCAGGCAGCGCCGGGCTCTGCGGCTGCAGACGAATATTTTCCAGCGGCCAGTCATCGTGGCGCGCCATCTGTTGCAATAGGGCGAGATAGTAGCCGGCCAACCGATCCATCGACGCTTTGCTGAACAGCGCCGACGCGAAGTTGAAGCGCGCGCGCATCTGCTCCCCCTGCGGCGTCAGCGTGAGCGTCAGATCGAACTTGGCAGTGCGCTCATCCGCGCTCAGATCGACCACCGACAGCCAGTCCGGACGCGCCGGTGCGCCGCTCTCGCCCTCCAGCGCGAACATGACCTGGAACAGCGGATGCCGCGAAAAGTCGCGCGGCAGCGCCAGAGCGTCCACCAGCGCCTCCAGCGACAGCGTCTGATGCTGCTGCGCCCGCAGCGTCGTGGCCGCCACCTCTCGCACAAACTCGGCAACGCCCTGACGCGGGTCGATCTGCCGGCGTAAAGGCAGCGTATTGACAAAGAACCCGATCAGATTCCCCAGCTCAGGGCGATTGCGGTTCGCCAGCGGCGTGCCCACCATCACATCGTTCTGACCGCTGTAGCGGGCAAGCAACAGCATGAACCCCGCCAGCATCACGGCATGCAGCGTCACGCCCTCTCGGCGCGCCAACGCCTCCAGCACCTTCACCAGCGCCGCCGGCAGCGGCACTTCGCTGTTGTCGCCGCGTACGTCGAAGACCGCCGGCCGCAAAAAATCCACCGGCAGCGAGAGCGGCTGCCAGCCCGCCAGCTCTCGTTGCCAAAAGGCCAATTCGTCGGCCCGGCGCTGCACATTTTCCGGCGCGTGTTGCCAGCACGCATAGTCGAGGTATTGCAGCGCCGGCTCTGTCGCCTTACGCCACGTTCCCCGATAGCGCGCGTCCAGTTCCTGCAGCAGCACCTCAAGCGACCAACCGTCAAAGACGATGTGATGGAACACCAACAGACAAACGGCCGTTTCCCCGCCCGCCGCATCGCGGTAACGATAGCGCGTGGCGCGCAGCGGCAGCTCGCGCGTCAAATCCATCGGCCGGCTGCAGGCCTGCGCCAGCACCATGTCAAACTCAGCGCCGCTCACCGTTAGCAAAGGCACCGGCAGCACGGCGTCGCTGACCCACTGGCTGGCTTCGCCCCGCTCATTCTGGCGAATCAGGCTACGCAGGATCTGGTGGCGCTCGACGATCGCCTGCAGACAGTCCGCAAAACGTTGGTCATCGATGTCCGGCGCCAGCCGCAGCAGCACCGGCGACAGATAGTGCGTGGCGTCCGCCGACAGTTGCTGAACAAACCACAATCGCGACTGCTGAAGCGACAGCGGCCCCTCCCGCAGCCCGCCGACGAGGATGGGCGGCTCATCCGACGGCGCCTGCCGTTGAGCGGCGATATGCTCGCTCAGCGCGGCCACCGTCGGATGCTGATTCAACGTCAGCACCGAGATCTTCGCCCCCGGCAGTTTATTCACTTCGTGACACAGCCTGATGGCCATAATGGAGTTGCCGCCGAGGCGGAAGAAGTTGTCGTCCATGCCGACATGGCCGCCCAGCAGCCGATTGAACAGTGCAGAAAGCTGAGTCTCCAGCGGCGTGCCCGGTTGGCGAAACGCCGTTTGCCGCTCCACCGGCAGCGGTTCCGGCAATGCCCGGTAATCGACCTTGCGGCTCACCGTCAGCGGCAGCGCCGACAGCGCCGACAGCGCCGACGGCAACATATAATGCGGCAGCTGCGCCGCCAGGCGTTGCAAGAGGTCGCCGGCCTGCGGCGTCGCGCCGGGCTTCGGCACATACCAGGCCGCCAGTTGGTCCGTCGTGCCGGGGCGCAGGGTCACCACCGCCTCGGCCACCTCGGGCAGCGCGCGCAGCTGCATTTCGATCTCGCCCAACTCGATGCGATAGCCGTTGATCTTGATCTGCTGGTCGTGTCGCCCAAGATAGTCCAGGCTGCCGTCGGCCAAGCGCCGTACCCGGTCGCCGGTGCGATACAGGCGCCGGTAAGGCTCACGCAGTTCAAAAGGATTGGCGACGAATGCGGCTTCCGTCAGCGCCGGCAGGTTCAGGTATCCGCGCGCCAGGCCGACGCCGGCCAGACACAGCTCGCCCTCCGCCCCCAGCGGCATTAGATTGTCATGCTCGTCAACCACATAACAACGCATATTGGCGATGGCGTGGCCGATATTGCGCGCGCCGTTGCGGCGATAGATATTCAGACTGGCGCTGACCGAAGCCTCGGTCGGGCCGTACAGATTGGCAACCTGCATGCCGCAGGCCAGGTAATGGTCGAGCGCCTCCTGCGCGGTCGCCTCGCCGCCGGTCGCGAGATAGCGCACCGAAGCCGGCAGGTCTGGCAAGGTGCCAAGCAGCGCCGGCGGCAGGAAACAGGCTTCGATGCCCCAGGCCGCCATTTGGCCGCACAACAGCGCCGGATCGCGCCGCTGCGCCTCGCCCGCGATGAACAGCCGGTGGCCGTTGCTCAGGGCCATGAACACTTCAAACACGTGCGCGTCAAAGGCCAGCGACGCGAACTGCAGGCAGTTGAGCGCGCCCGATTCATTGCGCAGCAAACGCTGCGTATGACCCCGCACCATGTTGGCCGCGCCCCGGTGTTCGCACAGCGTACCTTTCGGCCGCCCGCTGGTGCCGGAGGTGTAAATCACGTAGGCCAATTGCCGGGCTTCGACATTCGGCAGGCTCGCGGCATCCGCATCGGCAAGCGATTCATCCGCCGCCAGGCAAACGCCGTCCGGCGCCAGACGCCGCGCCTCCCCTTGCAATGCGCTTTCCGTCAGGACGATGGGGCTGTTCACCTCTTGCAGAATATATTCCAGGCGCTGCGCCGGCGCCGCGGGATCCAGCGGCACATAGGCACCGCCCGCCTTCATGATGGCCAGCATCGCCACCACCGCTTCCGCGCTGCGCTGCAGATACA
This sequence comes from Serratia ureilytica, assembly GCF_017309605.1. NCBI lineage: Bacteria > Pseudomonadati > Pseudomonadota > Gammaproteobacteria > Enterobacterales > Yersiniaceae > Serratia > Serratia ureilytica. The sequence continues at coordinate 1,828,814 of NZ_CP071320.1, read as the reverse complement.
GCGGGATCAGCGTCTCTGGCGGCATGGCGGCGCCGCGCAACCGGCGATATTCTTCCCTCAGCCGTATTGCCAGGCGATCGCTGCGCTGCGCCAGTTGGCGGTAGCTGAGCGAACCGTTGGCATCGGTTACGGCGATGCGTTCCGGATGACGGCGCGCCTGGCGAGCCACGCCGTCGAGCAGTGTCGCCCCTGGGTCGGCCGTGTCCGGCTCGCTCTCCCAGGCGTCGCGGCAGCGTAAAACCTGCTGCGCCGTGAGCTGCGGCCACGCGGCTATCGGCGCGTCCGGTTCGGTTAGCGCACGCTGCAATAGCCCGAGATACTGATCCGCCATCTCCGCCATTTGCGTGGCGTCGAACAGATCGGGCCGATAACGCAGGCGAAACTCAAAGGCCTGCTCGGTCGGCTGATACTCCAGCAGCAGTTCCGAACCGGCCAGATCGACGTTGTAACGGTGATTGACGCCGATGCGGCAACCGTCAAGCGCCAGCGGCGCATCTTTCAGGTAAGCCTGAGTGAAATTGACGTTCAGCTCGCGCACCGGGCTGAGGTTCAGCATGTCATAAACCGGCAATTGGCTGTGCCGCAGCTTGCCCGTCACCTTGAGCGCTTTGCTGTAGGCCAGCGTCGCGCGGTACAGCTGGTTGAACGTGGCTTGCGGGGCGAGCGTTAAGGGAAACACCGCGGTGTTGACCTGGGCGCCGAAAAACAGCGGCTCGCCGCCGTCCGGCGCGACGGGATAACCGATATGCACCGTGTCCTGCGCGGATTGCCGGGCGATCAGCAACGCCCACAGCGTTTTGAATATCAGGAATGGGTTGGCATATCTGACGCCAGACTTCAGCGCCTGCCACTCGGCGAACGGCAACGTAAAGCGCACTTCGCCGGCGCCGGGTGCTTCGGGGGCTTCACCGGGGAGATAAGGCAACGCTACGCGCGGGGCGCATTCGGCCAACCGGTCGCCCCAGAATGACGCGGAAGCGAAGTCCTGCTTCAACGCCGCGATATCCGCCTCATAGCGCCGGTACAATCGACAAATGTCCGTTTCATCCGCCTGCGGCGGCGCCACGGCAGCCCCGCGATTGTAATAGGCGGAAACGGCGTTGTAGAACTCCTGGCCGGACAGGCCGTCGATCAGGATGTGATGAACGACAATGATCAAATTATAGCGCTGCGGCGCCAGCTCAATCAGGTAGAAGCGGCACAGCGGCCCCTCCCGAAGATCGAACGGCGTATTGATTAATTTGCCGACATCGCAATCGGCATCAAGCGTTTCCAACGCAATTTTCTTCTCCGTCTTTACCCAGCGTAATTGCGGCGAGCTGTCGTCGAGGACATGGTGAAACAGAATATAGTCCCGGCACACGCCCTCGACCGCCGCGCGCAGTCGATCGACGTCCAGCGCCCCCTCAATGGTCTGATCCAGCACCAGGTTGTACTCGCAGGAGTGTGGATTGAGGACGTATTCATTCCAAAACGTGTGGGTATAGGGTGAAGCGATGATCGCGCCCATGAATCAATTCCCTTTTAATATATTCCAATAATATATGAATAGATATTTATGCATGGCATAAATACCGTGATAGTTATGCGATTGAGCTGTTAGTCGAAAACTTAAAAAACATAAGAGCGAATATTATTTTATTTTTATAAAAAATAAAGCCACAAAAACACAAATAAACCAAAACCAACAAAAACAATGACATAAAAAATAATTTATCATTTAAAAATGAATTCTGACTTTTCATTCATAAATAAAATAACTATTGTAAATAAATTAAAATCAAGGATGGGAATATATTTAATATAAATAGAACTAATTTAAAGGCATCGCAGGAAAAGCGATAAAAAAGAGAATCTTCTTAAATGAAAACCCGCATCTTTCAGTTGCGCTATTCCAAAGCGTACGGTGTCGGAATATCCTATACTCGTTGCAGGATGCAGTTTCCCTCCCATTGAATGCCAGTACAGGGAGTCACAAATGGCTATTTTCGCCCACTTGCGGGCAATTTTTTCAGCATTATTGGCAGAATTATCTGATGAATAAAAAACGTCCCGTCTTGACCCCGGCAACCCTGTTATTGCTGCAGCCGGTCTGCATCGGTTCGGCCCTGGCGGCGGATCAGAAAGACAGCGATACGCTGGTGGTAATGGCGCAACCCATCGGATTGACCGAGCTGGGATCGCCGGTGTCCGTTAGCGTGATCGACGGCCAGGACCTGCGCAACGCCGCACCGCAGATTAACCTGTCGGAAAACCTTGGCAGCGTGCCGGGTCTGCAGCTTCAAAACCGACAAAACTATGCGCAGGACCTGCAGCTGTCGATACGCGGGTTCGGCAGCCGTTCGATGTTCGGCGTGCGCGGGGTGCGCATGTACGTCGACGGCATCCCCGCCACCATGCCCGACGGCCAGGGACAAACCTCCAACATCGACATCAACTCCGTCGAGCGCATCGAGGTGCTGCGCGGCCCCTATTCCGCGCTGTACGGCAACGCTTCGGGCGGGGTGATCAACGTTGACACCCAGACCGGCGCCCAGCCGCCAACGCTGGAGGCCGGCAGCTATTTCGGCAGCGACAACACCTGGCGCTACGGGGTGAAAGCGACCGGCGCCACCGGCGACGGCACCCAGGCCGGCGACGTCAACTACGCTATCTCCGGCACCCGCTTCACCACTCAGGGCTATCGCGATCACAGCGCCGCGCGGAAAAACCTCGGCAACGGCAAGCTCGGCGTGCGGTTGGACGACGTCAGTACCCTGACGCTGATGTTCAACAGCGTCTCCATTGACGCCGGCGATCCGGGCGGCCTGACCGAAGCGGAATGGAAGGAAAACCCGCGCCAGGCGCCGCGCGCGGATCAATACAACACCCGCAAGTCGCTCGATCAGACTCAGGCCGGCCTGCGCTATCAGCGCCAGATGAGCGAGCGCGACGAACTGACGCTGACCGCCTACCACGGCGAGCGCCACACCACGCAGTACCAATCCATTCCACGCGGGCCGCAGCTCAACCCTACCCACGCCGGCGGGGTGATCGTGCTGGAAAGAAAATATCAGGGCATTGACACTCGCTGGAAGCATGAGGATACTCTCGCCTCGTTACCGGTAACACTGATCGGCGGTCTGGATTATGAAACCATGACCGAACGCCGGCAGGGGTTTGAAAACTTTATTCTGCGAGACGGCACAGTGGACTACGGCGAGAAAGGCGACCAGCGGCGCAACGAGAAAAACCGCATCTGGAACCTGGATCCTTACCTGCAAACCTCCTGGCAACTGACGCCGCACTGGACGCTGGACGCCGGCCTGCGCTACAGCACGGTTAGCTTCGACTCGACCGACTACTACATCACGCCGCGCAACGGCGACGACAGCGGCAGCAAACGCTACCACCAGTGGCTGCCGATGGGCTCGCTCAACTATAAAATCAATCCGGCGTGGAACGTTTATCTCTCCGCAGGCCGCGGCTTTGAAACCCCGACCATCAACGAACTCTCCTATCGCCCCAACGGCCAGGCCGGCCTGAACATCGGTCTGCAGCCGTCCACCAGCGACACCGTCGAACTGGGCAGCAAACTGCGCCTCGGCAACGGCCTGGTGAGCGCCGCCCTGTTCCAGACCGATACCGACAACGAGCTGGTGGTGGCGGAAAGCAGCGGTGGGCGCACCAGCTACGCCAACGCCGGCAAAACCCGGCGGCGCGGCCTTGAACTGGCGCTGGATCAAGAGTTCGCGCTGGACTGGCGCCTGCATATGGCCTGGACGCTGCTGGACGCCACCTACCGCAGCGAAATGTGCGGCAAAGCCGTTTGTACCCCGGCCCAAACCATTCCCGCCGGCAATCGCCTGCCGGGCATCGCCCGCAACATGGGCTACGCCTCGCTGGCCTATGCCCCGCCGGAAGGCTGGCACGCCGGCGCGGAACTGCGCTACATGAGCGACATTCAGGCCAATGACGCCAACAGCGCGCAGGCTCCCTCTTACACCGTGGCCGGCGTAAACGCCGGTTATCGCTTTACCTGGAACCGCTGGGCGCTGGACGTGTTCAGCCGGGTGGACAATGTTTTCGATCGCCGATACGTCGGTTCGGTGATCGTCAACGAAGGCAACGGCCGCTACTTCGAGCCGGCGCCGGGGCGCAACTGGGGTGGCGGCGCCACCTTGTCTTATCGCTTTGAATAAGGCAAAGCACCTTAAGGTTAAAAAACGGGATGGGTTTTACGTCACCCTAGCGGCTTCTCGCTGAAATAATAGGGAGAAACCGCGTGTTTTTTCCGATTTGGCTTAATCTCTAAATCGGGGACTTTCATTTTTGGTAAGGGTATTGCTATGCAAAATAAAGCGTCACTATCGCCGCTTATCGTCATAACGGCGCTGTTTGCCGCGCTGAGCGGGCTTTATCTGCTCGGCGGCGGCATCTGGCTGGCCAAGTTGGGCGGTTCGCTGTATTACATCATCGCCGGGCTGGTGCTGCTGGCGACCTCCTGGCTGCTGTTCCGCCGCCGCGCCACCGCGCTGCTGCTGTACGCGGTATTCCTGCTGGGCACCACGATTTGGGCCCTGTGGGAAGTGGGCCCGGACTTCTGGGCGCTGACGCCGCGCCTGGACGTCACCTTCTTCTTCGGCCTGTGGCTGGTGTTGCCGTTTATCTACCGCAAGCTGGTGGCCAACGGCAAATTCGCCTACGGCGCGCTGAGCGCGGCGCTGGCGATCACCGTCATCGCGCTGGCCTATGCCGTGTTCAACGATCCGCAAGAGATTAACGGCACCCTCGACGCCGCCCAGGTACAACCGAAAGACGCCACCGGCGCCGACTGGCCGGCCTATGGCCGCACCCAGGAAGGCACCCGTTACTCGCCGCTGAGCCAGATCAACGACAAAAACGTTGGCCAGCTGCAAGAGGTTTGGCGTTTCCAGACCGGCGATCTGAAGACCGCCAACGATCCGGGTGAGATCACCAACGAAGTCACGCCGATCAAAATCCGCGATACCCTTTACATGTGTACGCCGCACCAGAAGCTGTTCGCGCTGGATGCCGCCACCGGTAAAGAAAAATGGAAGTTTGATCCGCAGCTGAAATACAACCCAACCTTCCAGCACATCACCTGTCGCGGCGTGTCTTACCACGAAACCGCCGCAGCCGCAGGCGCCGCCGGCGACGCCGCTCCGGCGATGTGCGCACGCCGCATCATTCTGCCGGTCAACGACGGCCGTCTGTTCGCACTGGACGCCGAAACCGGCAAACCCTGCCCGGACTTCGCCAACAATGGTGAGCTGAACCTGCAGAGCAATATGCCGTATGCGACGCCGGGCCACTACGAGCCGACCTCGCCGCCGGTGATCACCGATAAAGTGATCGTCGTCGCCGGTGCCGTGACCGACAACTACTCCAACCGCGAGCCTTCCGGCGTGATCCGCGGCTTCGACGTCAACAGCGGCAAGCTGCTGTGGGCCTTCGATCCGGGCGCGAAAGATCCGAACGCCATCCCGGCGGACGAGCACCACTTCGTGCCGAACTCGCCGAACTCCTGGGCGCCTGCCGCCTATGACGCCAAGCTGGATATCGTTTACCTGCCGATGGGCGTTTCCACTCCGGACATCTGGGGCGGCGATCGCACCCCGGAAATGGAACGCTACGCCAGCGGCCTGTTGGCGCTGAACGCCTCCACCGGCAAACTGGCCTGGTTCTATCAGACGGTCCACCATGACCTGTGGGATATGGACGTGCCGGCGCAGCCGACCCTGGCGGACATTACCGACAAGAGCGGTAAAAAAGTGCCGGTCATCTATGTGCCGACCAAAACCGGCAACATCTTCGTGCTGAACCGTACCAACGGCGAACTGGTGGTGCCGGCACCGGAGAAACCGGTACCGCAAGGCCCGGCCAAGGGCGATCGCCTGTCACCGACCCAGCCGTTCTCCGAGTTGACCTTCCGTCCTGAGAAGAAACTGACCGGCGCCGACATGTGGGGCGCGACCATCTATGATCAGCTGGTCTGCCGCGTGATGTTCCACAGCCTGCGTTATGAAGGCACCTTCACCCCGCCTTCCGAGCAGGGCACGCTGGTGTTCCCGGGTAACCTGGGCATGTTCGAATGGGGCGGCCTGGCCGTCGATACCGATCGCGAAATCGCCATCGCCAACCCGATCGCGCTGCCGTTCGTCTCCAAACTGATCCCGCGCGGCCCAGGCAACCCGATTGAGCCGCCGGAAGGCGACAAAGGCGGCAGCGGTACCGAGTCTGGCGTACAACCGCAGTATGGCGTGCCGTTCGGCGTCACCCTGAACCCGTTCCTGTCGCCGTTCGGCCTGCCGTGCAAACAGCCGGCCTGGGGTTACATTTCCGCCGTGGATCTGAAAACCAACGACATCGTGTGGAAAAAACGCATCGGCACCGTGCGCGACAGCTCACCGTTGCCGCTGCCGTTCAAAATGGGCATGCCGATGCTGGGCGGCCCGGTGACCACCGCCGGTAACGTGTTCTTCATCGGCGCCACCGCGGACAACTACCTGCGCGCCTTCAGCGTGACCAACGGTGAAAAACTGTGGGAAGCGCGCTTGCCGGCCGGCGGCCAGGCGACGCCGATGACCTATGAGGTCAACGGCAAGCAGTACGTGCTGATCTACGCCGGCGGCCACGGTTCCTTCGGCACCAAGCTGGGCGACTACGTGGTCGCTTACGCCCTGCCCGATCAGAAGTAACCACCGCCGTTAGTACCCCGCAAAGCACGCCGCAAGGCGTGCTTTTTCTTTTCCCGCCCCGCCGGCTGCCCCCTCGCAATACCCTTAATTTTTTCATCTCCATTATTGATAATGGTTATCATTCGCAATATTATACCTCTGCGGCCCCGGCAGCGGCTGCGATCCTCTCCAGCTTAATGGGCAATACAACGATCGGCCGCCTTCGGGCGGCCCTATTCGGAGGCGCATGGTCGACCATACTCGGAAGCATCGAAAGAAGATTCTGCAAGCGGCGGTGAAAACGCGACGCGCCGGCCTGACGTTCGCGCCGGCATCGCCAGCCACGTCGCCCTTTATCGGCCAGCACCGCCAGACGCAAGCCGTACTGATACACCTGATCGGCCATGATGACGCCCAGGAGGAACATGAATGAACCTGCAGCCCTTTACCGCCATGCTTATGTTCGCCTATGTGCTGCTGATGGTGCCGCTGCTCTACGTCATCGACAGCCGCCTGAGCGCCAGCAAACTGGTGCGCAAAGCCACGCAAAACCTCATCATCATCGCCTTGACGCTGTTGTTCTTCAGCGCGATGACGCTGCTGTATTGACGCTTCCTGCCCCTCAGGCGCCAAATTGAGCGCCTGAGCCACCCTCTCATCCGCGCGCCCGCTCTACGGTTTTCAACCCGCCCAACCGCAACCAATGGTAGAGATCCGCATTGCGTTTAAATCCCAGTTTTCGCATCGCCGCCTGTTTGTGATTGCTGACGGTTTTCACGCTCAGATGCAGGTTGCGCGCGATGGCGGTCTGCGGCAATTCACAGGCCAGGTAGCGCATGACATCCTGCTCACGGCGGGTAATGCGCTGCCGTTCACACCAATAGCACCGGTGCTCTGCGTCGCGGTTCGTCCGCGCCGCCAATGCCCGCTCCAGCTGGCTTAATACGCTGCCCGGCGAGTCGTTGCGGAAAATAACGCCCGCCTCACTGATGCAACGCGGGTTATCGCGCCAGCGGGTATCGCCGGGTTCACGCAGCGCAAAGTTGAGCGGTTGGCCGCCGCTCACTGAATGCAGGCAGAAACGCGCCTGCCAATCACGCTCCACGGACTGAAACACCACATCCGCCCGATGCGCCTGTGTGGCGTCGAGCACCTGAACCCGCATGCCGCGGCGCGCAAAATACGCCAGCAGCAGCTGCTGCAATCCTTCAATAAAGAAACGGTCATTATCGATAAACGCCAGAGTGATGGTAGTTTCCATCGGCACGCTCCCTTTGAAATCATCCTTCCCGGTCGCCGCCGAGCGCGATTCCCCCCCCTGATGGCGGGTGACTCAACGGCATAATGCAACGGCGCGCGGCGCGGGTAATGCAGCTACGGCAACGCCAGAATGGCGACCGATTGCCCCGAGTAATTGCCAGCCTTGATCGTTCCCGTCACGCCAAGGGTAGAAGTGATCGGCACCGTGACCCCGCGCGTATCCGCGGTGAACTGATAACCCAGGTTGCCCAGGGCGCCGTTGATGCGCAGCGTGCTGTAGACGCCGGAATTCCCCAGATCCAGGCGGCCATTGCTGCCGACGCGGATATACATGACGATGTTCATCTTCTGCGAGCACACTACGCGCAGGCTGCCGCGCGCCGTATTGCCTACCAGGTCGGTATCCGGCAACACGCCGTGGTTCAGATCGAGCTGTTGCTCATCGATGCCGCAGACCCCGACCGGCGGCGGCGCGATGCCGCAGACGCTGCTCGGCATCAACCGTGCGCTGTTGCCTTCAACGGCGGAGGAGGACGAGGTGGTATAAAACAGCCCGACACACTCCTGAGTGATGGCATCCCCCACATGAGAAGTCGCACCGACGATCGGCAACGGATAAATGCTCTGGTAGAAGCGGCTGAGTTCACCCATCGTCCGCAGTTGGGTAATCTGCGGGTAGCGCCCCGACCCGACGATAGAGGCCGAAGGCGTCACGGCCGTGCTGCCGCCCGTATTGGCGCTGGTGTGCCGGTGGTTGATCCCCACAGCGCACATGCTTTGCTGATAGCAAGGATTAGGCGATGAGTCATCCTTATCCCAGCTCTCAAGCACATACTCATAAGCCGCATTGCTGGGAGAGCCGGTACTCTTGGTCACATAGGAATAAATTTGCGCCGAGCACAGCCCCGGCAGCAGGCCGAGCAGTAAATACATCCCTCTGAAGTGAAAACGCTGCATCGCGTCATATCCTTATTCTGTTTTGCCGAAGCCCGGCGCTCATTGGTAGTCCAGGCTGAACGTCGCAATGGCGCTGAAAGCACCGCGACCGATGGTTCGCTTTGCCAGCGCTTCCGGTTCGCCGCGCACATAGGCCTGCACCCCAATCACCGTGCCGCCGTCCTGCAACGGGTACTTGCCGCCTGCGCTGTTGAGCGGTAAAGGCTGCCCCTGCAGCGTCTCCATGCCGATGGCGATCCCGCGCGCCTGGCTGCTCGCCGCCAAAGCCAAAAGCCCCGGCAGCTGCGCATTCTCCGTCCCTTTGAAGGTGATCGACACCGTCTTGCCCAGGCTGAGATCGCACTCCGCCAGCCGCAACTCGAACGGTTGCCCCTGCGTGCGCTGGTTCAGGTACAGGTACTTGTCGACCAGCGTGCCGAAATCCAGCGCGATGCTCTCGTCGCCCGGCTGAATGACGCAAGGTTCCGCCACCAGCGCCCCGCGCATGCGCAGATTGTCCGCGGCTTGCGCTGCGCCGTTCACGCCCAGCGCCAACAGCAACAGGCCGATAACGCCCCAGCCGCCTTGTGTTGTTTTCACGCTCGCCTCCTCCTTCATTGATAGTCGGCCCGCAGCGTCGCCGTGGCCTCGAACGCGCCTTCCGTCAGGGTTTCGCCCGATTTGCCGACCGGCACCGCTTCCAGCACCGGTGGTTTGGCCGGGTCGATAGGCAGCGCGCTGCCCACTTTGAACGGCTGTGCGTTCTGGTAAATGCGGATGCCGAGATAGCGCCGGTTGGTTTGCACCGCCGCTTCGTCAAACGTTGCGGCGTTGCCGGTCAGACTCAGCAACATGTCCCATTTGCCGATCCCCGGCTCGCAGCGAATGCGGTAGCCGATGCTTTGCCGATAGTTCGCACCATCGACCTTGTTAATGCCGACACGATCGCCGAAGTTCACGTCAATGATCCCGTCATCGTTGATGGTGCAGGGCGGCGGCTCGATCAACGTGCCGCGAAACTGCATGTCGACCGTTTTCTCCGCCCAGGCGAGATGGCATGCCATCCCTGCGCACAGCAGCACGCTCGCCGTAAAACGTTGTTTCATGCTCTCGCTCCCGCGTTACTGATAATCCACCTTCATGGTGGCGCCCGCGGTGAATTCACCCGCCGCCAGCCTGGCGGTGGCCGATTTCACCGGTACCGCCTCAAGCGTCGGCGCGGCCGGATAGGTAAAGCTCAACCACTGGTTGATCGGCCAACGGCGGCCGCCATTCAGCAACGCAATGCCCAAGCCGTCTTTGCTGGTGCGCAGCAGTTGGCCGTCGAAGCCGCTCGCCGCCCCCTGCACCTGCAGTTTGAGCCCGTTGCTGCTCTGCCCGCTGCACGTCAGCGTGTAACTCACCGCCCGCCGATAGTTGGCGCCATCAATGCGGGTGGTCATCACTTCATCGCCAAAGTCCACCTCGATCGGGCGTCCGCCGTTGATGATGCAGGGGGGAGAAAGCACGGTGACCCGTACGTTCACCGTGGTCGCCTGCGCCGGCAGTTGGCCTAGCGCCAGCACTCCCGCCAGCCAGAAAGGCACCCGGCCGCGTCTTATCCTCGGTACCATCGCCTCGCCTCAGTCATAATTCAGCCTAAAATCCACCGTCGCCCGATACGCGCCGGCCATCAGCGGCGCCACGGTTCGCTCCGGTGCCACGCTGTAGCTCAACGCCTCTTGCCCTGGCGTCAGCAGCAGCGGCTCGCCGCGGCTGCCCAACCGAACGTCGCGACCGCGGCCGTCCAGCAGGCGCAACCCCAGCCCTGAAGTGCCCTGTGCTTTCACCAGCTGCGGATTGTCGCTGTCCGCCGTCGAACCGAAGCTGACCGTCACCGCCGGTTGATTCGGCGCCCAGACCAACGCGCCGGTACGCGCATCTCGCTGGCCCCCCGGCGTGCGCAGGCAATCCTGCAAACGCAGCTCGAACGCCACCGGCTGCCCGCGATCGCCGGCCTGACGCAAGCGCGCGGTGCCGGTCTCACCCAGCCAGATTTCCTGCCGCGCGCTGCTCATCTCCAGCCGGCAGGCGCTTTCCGTCAGCGCGCCATATACCTGCAGTACGCCATTGGCGCCCTCCACCTGCCAGTTGTCCACCACGTCGGCCTTCGCCGGCGGCATCGCTATCACACCCAGGCTGAGCGCCAGCATCAACGCGCTCCCGCCGGCCTTTTTCCGTTCTCGTTTCATCCTTTCCCCCTGAATGGCTCTCCCGTCGGCACCGCCTGCGGCGGGTTATGACGCCGTCCTTTTCTCCGGCACCACCTTGCAGCTCACGCCGCTGCAGCTGAAGCTCAGCTGCGGCCGGCCGCCGTAATCGTTGATGTAGGTCAGCACCGGGCTACCGCCCAGCCCCGCTGCGCCCACGGTCAGGCGCGCCTGGCTCTTCGGTGCGATCATGAAAGGCTCAAATCCCTTTACACCCTCCCCCCCTTTTTTGCTGCCCGCATCGACGATCGTGATGTAGTACGGCGTCGGGTTATTGACCTGATAGCTCTCCCCTTGCCGCGTCAACGTCAGCTGCTCTTGCCATGGCGTCGCCATATCGGTGCGGTTCGGCACGATCGCCGCCGGGCGATAGAACAGCTTGATGCGCGTCTGCAGCGCGATCTGCAACGTATTGGGCTTGTTGCTCTTCGGCGGTATCTCGCGCAGGTTGAAGTAGTACAACGTCTCCCGATCCTGCGGCAGCTGTTTGGCCGCCGGCAGCGCCTGAATCTTGATCTGGCTCGGCTTGCCCGGCTCGATGCGCTGCACCGGCGGCAACACCACCAGCGGGCTCTGGATCTTGTTGCCCTGCTCGTCCTCCAGCCAGCCCTGCGCCAGGTACGGCAGCTGCTTGTTCTGGTTGCTGAGATTCAGGCTGACCGAGTTCTGGCCGCCGTCGAAGATCACCCGGGTGCGATCGAGCGCGATTGCCGCCTGCGCGTGCTGCGCCGCCGTGGCGCCCAACAGCGCGAGCGCCGCGGCGGTTTTAAGAGAAAAAGTTTGCATGTTGTCGATAACTCCAAATTCAGGGTGATGGGTTTATTCAACCGGGGCCGATGGCGCCGCGGCGATCGGCCGACACGGCAGCAGCAGCGTACGCGTCAGCATGTCGGCCGGCAGCGTTGCGGGCAGCTGCACCTGACACTGTGCCGCGCCGCTCCAGTGCAGCGTCATGATCTCCCCGGCGTTGATGCCGCTCAGGTACACGCTGCCGCCATCGTTGACGATGCCGGTTTCTTGTTTGCGGGCGTTCAGCACCGTGGCGCCGAACGGCGGTGTACTGCCGTCCGCCAGTTTGACGATCGCCATCGCTTTTTCGCCCGCGATAACGTCAAACTGACGGTAGCCAATCGCCCCTTCGGTCAGGGTGGCCTGCACCACCGAACGGGTGGCTTCGGCGTTGTCGCCCAGTTTGTCCAGATCGATGCTGGCCTTGTTGCGGTAGTAGCTATTGACGTCCGCCACCACCGCCTTGCCGAAGCGGTTGGTGCTGACGGTGCTGCCGTAGCCGCGCACCGGCACACCGGCCACGCCGTTGGTGTCCACCAACAGGCGCGTACCGCCGATCATGCCGACGCGGTGCAACGCGCCGCCTTCCGGCGTCAGCGTCATGCCGCCCTGCGCGGACAGCCCCACGGCGCTGTAGCGCCCTTCCTGATAGCTGGCGTTGGCGCTCAGGCGCGCCGCATCGCCCTCGTGGTTGTAGTAGCCGCTCAGGTTAGCGCCGCGGCGGGCGCTGCCGGCGCTCAGTTGGTAGTTGTTGTGTTCATCGATTCGCTGGTAGTACCCCACCCGGTTCGTGGTGTCGTTGCGGTTCACCGTGCTGTTGTAGCTGAGCGTGGCGCCGTTGCCCCACGGCATCGACAGCGACAGGTACATGCCGTCATCGTTGGAATCGTTGTAACGGTTGCGATAAGCCGACAACGACAGGTTCAGGTTTTTTATTTTGCCGAGATCGAAATAGCGCGACACCGTCAGGTTGTAACGGTCGTTGGACGGGCGATCCCAATAGGTCTGGTGGCTGTAGTTGAGATAGCTGCTCAGGCCCCAGTCGCGGAACTGTTTGTTGAAGGTGATGGTGTACATCTCCTTGTTGTTGCCGACCCGGCTGCCGTAATAACGCGCGTCGAGATATTCGCTCATGCTCATGAAGTCCTCTTCCGAGAAGCGATAGCCGGCAAAGGTGACCTGGCTGTCCAGTTCATCGAACGTCTTCGAATAGCTCACCCGATAAGAGCCGCCGCTGAGCGTCTCCTCCCGCTGCGGCAACCGCGCCCGCGATTGGGTGGCGTCGAACGAGAGCGCGCCGAACATCATCAGATCGCGGCCTATCCCCAGCGACAGCGCGTTATAGTCACCGCCCAGCAGTGCGCCGCCATACAGCGACCAACCGTTGCTGACGCCCCAGGAGAACTCTCCGGTGCCGAACAGCGGCCCGCGCGAATGGTGCTGCCAATCCGACGGTTTACCGGCGGCCAGCTTGAAGCGCCACGATCCGGGCCGCGTCAGGTACGGAATGCTGGCGGTGTTGACCTTGAACGCCTGTACGCTGCCGTCCTGCTCCTCGACCCGCACATCCAGTTCGCCAGTGATGGCATCGTTGATGTCCTGAATGCGAAACGGCCCCGCCGCCACCTGGGTTTCATAGATCACCCTCCCCTGCTGGCTGATCGTCACCTTGGCGTTGGTCTTGGCGATCCCGACCACCTCAGGCGCATAGCCGCGCAGGTTCGGCGGCAGCATGTTGTCGTCCGATACCAGGCTCGCGCCGGAAAAACGGAAGCTGTCGAAAATCCCCGAATCCAGATAGTCTTCACCCAGCGTCAGGCGCGAGCGCAGCGCAGAAATGGCCCGATAGGCGTAGTAACGGCTCCAGTCCAGGCGTTTGTCGGTGGATTGCCCGCTGCCGGTCTGGTGATTGATCTGCCCCTGCCAGTCGGCACGCAGACGCCAGGCGCCCAGGTTGGCGCCGGCGGTGCCGTTGCCACTGACGCTGTACCCGCGCGTGCCGCCCTGCTGCTGCTGCCGACTCTGGGCGTTGACGTTGTAATCGAACAGCAAGCCCGGGATGCCTTCATCCCAGCGCGACGGCGGATCCCAGTCGTCGGAGCTGTATTCCAGATAAGCCTGCGGGACGCTCAGATACAGCGAGCCCGTCGCCAGATCGCCACGCGACACCATGCCTTTCAGGCTGGACTCATCCAGACATTCCCCCTGATGCCACCAGGTCAGCGCTTGCAATGCCGACGGCTTCAATCCCAACTGCTCGACCAGCGCTTTGCCCACGCAGGCGCGGCTGCCGTCAGGATCGTTGTCCGGCGGATAAAAAGGGATCTTCTGTTCGGGCAACTCGCTTTTATTGAGATGGACCACCATGCCGTAACTTCCCGGCATAATGTATCCACTGCGGGAAAATTGGCTTAGGTCGATATTTTTGCGATCGTTCACGTCCAAAATGTCGGCATTAAATTGAATACCGTCTTCGGCATATACCCACGTTGATGAACTTCCCACCGCCAGCGTGATACATAACCCCAGTACCTGAAAACGAAATAGCTTCCCAGCAGGCGACAACATCATATCCCTAACCTTATATCGTATAATTCTGGCGTTGCGGCTTGCCGCAATAACAGCGCTCAGTAATAATCCAGCTTGAACCGCACGGCGGAAAAATAGTCCCCCGCACGCATCGGTTGATTATTGGCAACCAATTTAATGGAGTAATTAAGCGACATGCTGCCTGGCGTTATATCCCCCAGCGGCAACGGACGACCGGGCGCGGCGATATTCCCCATATCATCGGATATTTGCAGCGCGATGCCTTTCGCCTCCCCGTGCACGCCGAATAAGTCGCCATCGGCATCGCCATCGAAAACCACCTGAAATTGTCGCCAGTCCGGCAAATTCGGTTTCGGGCGTTCAAGCGTGCAGTTGATTAATTCGATGGTGAACGGATGCGTATTGCCTAAGCCATCACGCATGATATTTCCCGTCGGCATCACGGCCATATCGATAGTCTGCTCGCGGCTGCCGGCGGCAATAGCGCAAGCGGTATCAATAATGGCTCCTTGCATATTTACGCGTCCCCAGCCCTGAGAACCGGATGCCGCCGGCGCGGCCGGGCTCATCAGCGTAGCCGTCAATATGCAAGGAGACACTAAAGGGTGAATAAACCGGCGCATTGAACCTCCTGACACAGACCTTCCATCTGGGAAAAAGCATGCGGGGAAGCCCCGCATGCAAAACGTCACGCCAATGGCGCAGGCTTACTGGTATGCCAGCTTGAAATCGGCAACGGCGGTGAAATCACCCGGAACGACGGTGGCGGAAGCGCCGTCACCCTGCAGGTAAGCCGCGAAGCGCAGCGTGTTGGTGCCGGTGCCCAGGTTCTGTGGGGCCGTTGCGGTGCCCAGTTTGATCGGGTTGCTGGCGGTGTCGGTGATGGCGATGCTGGCGCCGCTGGCGGTCCCGACGATGCCCAGCAGATCCTTATTGGCGGTAGAGGCTTTGCCTTCGAAGGTGGTGGTGACGGTTTTCAGCGTCGAGTTGTCGCACTGTTCCAGTTTGATATCGAACTGACGCGGCGCTGATTTACCGCCATTTTTCAACGCAACGTTGGATACCTGACCCATATCCACGGTCTGGTCCACGGTCTCAGGAGAAATGGAGCAAGGCGCATCAATAATGGAACCGGTAAACGTCACTTTGCCATGCCCTTGGTCGGCGGCATGCGCCAGAGAAGAAACGCCAAACGCCAGAACTGCTGTCAGCATGATTTTGTTCAGTTTCATAATTCACTTATTCCTTTAATTTATGTAAAAAGCGCAGGATCGCTCCCGTTCCTTTAACGGTTATTTATACAATCCAGAATGAAAACGGTATTACCCGCAGCCAAAGCAAACCCTCACGATAATTAAATCGCGACCTTTATTTCATCATCACCCATTTTAGGTATTCAACGAAAACCACACTGATGAGAAAGAAAACAACCGAACCAGTAAATTCCCGCAAGATTTTAACCCTTGCCATGGGAATTACACTAAGATTCAACTTACCGCTTGTTTTGGCCCAAATATTGTTACAAAAATCGTTGTAATTTGAAAAGTCATTCAAAGCAAAAGTAATAAATACGAGATATAAGCCCAAAAACCACAAGACAACTATATTTTTTCGAGACAACAGATCGTAAAATTAATAACGATAGTAGATTATCTCGTAAAATATATATCACACGACATTATTGATCGCCTTTTTTCTATTTGCGGTATAATGATTTGGAAAAGAAAAGGGAGGCTTATCAATTCGGTCTGGTAAAAACCAGCACCGGGCAGTAAACCATGGAGAAAAACGATGAAGTACAGCCATTACGCACAGCAGGCTGAAAATTTGGCCACCTCATTACCGCTCCCGATCCGTGAACGCCGCTGGTTTATTGCAGTGGAAATATCGGGTTCAGGCAAGTGTTCGCTACCGGTTCAGGAAGAGTATTGCCGGGACAGGGCATTATTTTCCGGGCGACGCTTATCGTTATATCAAAATTCGGCTGAAGTTTAAGGGAGGCTGACATGATAAAACGCACGTCAAAACAACAAGAATTACAAAACCTGCAGCAGCATTTATTAACGACGCTGCACCGCCTCTGCCCTTCGGCCAACGGCACGGCACCTCCTCCTCCCGGCGAGTGGCCCACGACCCGCCAGTTGGCGGAGTCTAACGACATCACGATCTATCAGGCGCGCAATCTGCTGTTGAATCTGGTCGGCCGAGGTAAGGTGTTGGTCACACCGGGGCCGGTCAAGAAGTCATTGCGTTGGTACCCTTCCCTCTGAATAGAGCTTCTTCCTGCCGGTGCCTCTCAGGCCGCCGGCAGGCTGCGCGCAGGCGAGCTTATTCGGCGTCCGAGCGCCTGGCCCGCGGATATTTCCACAGCCAGCGCCCGCTGACCATGCGCCAGTAGAATAAGGCGCCGCGCACCGCCCAATCGAGGAACATCCCCAACCAGACGCCCACCACGCCCATGCCCAGTTCGATGCCCAACGCGTAGCCGGCCACCACGCGGCCCCCCCACATGCCGAGCATCGTCACCCACATGGCGAAGCGGGCGTCGCGCGCGCCTTTCAACCCGGCGGGCAAGACCCAGGAAGCGGCCCAGATCGGCATAAAGGCGGCGTTGAGCCAGATCAGGGTTTTCACCACCGTTTTCACATCATCCTGCGAGGTATAAAACGCGGCGAACACCCCGGCCAGCGGCGCGGTGCCCCAGGCGATGGCGGTCAGCCCAAGGGTCGACAGCCAGAAAATATGGCGCAGCTGCCGCTCCGCCTGGCCGATCTCGCCTTTGCCGAGCCGCCGGCCGACGATAATGGTCGAGGCCGATCCCAACGCGTTGCCCGGCAGGTTGATCAACGAAGCGATGGAGAAAGCGATAAAGTTGCCGGCGATCACGTTGGTGCCCATGCCGGCGACAAACATCTGCGTCAACAGCTTGCCGCCGTTAAACAGTACCGACTCGACGCTGGCGGGAATGCCGATCCCCAGCACTTCCCACAGGATGCTCATTTTGAGCGGCGTGAAATAGCTTTTCAACGTGATGTGCAGCGCCGGATTAAAGCCGATCGCCAGCACGTAGAGGATGGCGATGGCGCCGATATAGCGGGAAATCGTCAGCCCCAGCCCGGCGCCGACGAACCCCAGGCCATGCCAGCCCAGCATGCCGTAAATCAGGATGCTGCTGATGATGATATTGAGGATATTCATGCCGCCATTGATAAGCAGCGGGATCTTGGTGTTGCCCGCGCCGCGCAGGGCGCCGCTGCCGATCAACGCAATCGCCGCCGCCGGGTAGCTCCACACCGTGGTTTGCAGGTAAGAGAGCGCCAGCGCTTTCACCTCCGGCGAGGCCGCGCCGGCGATCACATCAATGATAGGCTCACCCGCCAGGTGAATGCCCGCCGCCAACAGCAGCGCCACGCCGGTCATCAGCACCAGCGACTGACGCGCCGCCGCCCGCGCCCGCCGGCGATCGCGCTTGCCGAGGCTGAAGGCCACCACCACGGTGGTGCCGAGATCCACCGCGGCGAAAAAGGCGATGATCACCATGTTGAAACTGTCCGCCAGCCCCACTCCGGCCATCGCCTCTTTGCCGAGCCAGCTCACCAGAAAGGTGCTCAGCACCCCCATCAGCAGGACACAGGCGTTCTCCAGAAAGATGGGCACCGCCAGTGGCGTGATCTCGCGCCAGAACAGCACGCGGTAGCTTTTCCGTTTGGCGTACCAGCGCGTATTTTCCACGCGCTGACGCAGTGCGGCATACAGGTTCAAGATGAGCTCGATGGGTAAAAGTGAAACATCATTTCAAATGATGATCGATAAATCGTTATCCTGCAAAGAATTTGGGGCGCCCATGAAGCGCGCCCGAAAGGCATGCCGGCGCGCTACTCCATGTAATCTTCCTGATCGGCCTGCGCCGCCGCGATAAAGCGGGCAGTACTGCGGCTGAGCGCAGCGCATTTTTCCGTCAGCAGCTGATTGTCCTGTTGCAGGGTCAGGTAACGCGCCTGGGTAAGCGCCGGCAACTGCCGATACCCTGCCGCCTGCGTGTCCCAGCCGCGGCGCTGCGCCGCGCGCATTGCGGTGCGCTGCAGCTTCACGTCGTCCGGTATCTCGCTGCGCCCGCAGTCCACGCGCAGGAAGTGTCCGCCGGCCAGCATCGAAGCGATGTGATCCAGCTGCGCCTGCAGCGGCGGCGCCGGTTTATGCGCCGTCTGCTGACAACCGGCGAGCAGCAGCAATGCCAGCGCGCCGCAAAGAGACGTGCGAAACAGAGTCAACATGGGGGCTCCGGGAAAACCTGTGGGTGATGAGATGATCTTAGGTGAGCGGACGTCGGGCGGCAAGGCGAGCAGCACGCGCGGCCCGCTTAACGTCGGCCGCTGCTGACCTTGGTGGCGCGGGCGGGGTTGCCGGCGACGAATTCCAGCGTGGGGGAATAGTAAAACGGCAGCCAGGCGTTATAGCCGCTCTCCCACTCCCATTTGACCGGGCAAGGCCACAGCATGTCTTCATGCAGGATGTAATAGATCCACCGCCCGGGCGGGCGGCGCGGTTTGCGCGTTTTCATAGCGGGTTCGACGGCCTGATGGAATGCGATAGGGTCAACTGCTGCATTTTACCGCGATTTTCGCCGTGGGGACAGCCTGCATTGCCGGCTTCGCCCCGGCGCCGGCAAGCGCCCTTTATTCACCGCCGCCTGCCGGCGCGCCGCTCTCGGCCCCCAGCACCACTACCCTGTCGGCCGAGTCGATGGTCGACTTTCTGTGGGCGACGATCACGCGCGTAATATTCAGCGAAGATATCGCCCGGTTGATCGCCGACTCATTCTCAACGTCCAGATGGCTGGTCGCTTCATCCATAAACAGCACACTCGGGCGGCGATAGAGGGCGCGCGCGATAAACAGACGTTGCTTTTGCCCGCCGGAGATGCCGTTGCCCAACTCGCCGATCAGGGTTTCGTAGCCCATCGGCATCTGCATGATTTCATCGTGGATATTGCTGTGTATCGCGCAGGCCATGATCAGCTCTTTATTGGCATTGACCTCAAACCCGCTGATGTTTTCCGCAATGGACCCGGAGAACAGCCGGTCGTCCTGCAGCACGCAGGCGATCGCGTTACGGTAGTTATTCACCCCGACTTTATGGATATCCATCGCGTCGGCCAAAACCTGGCCGGAAGTGGGGCTGAGCAAACCGCACATCACCTTCAGCAAAGTGGTCTTGCCCGCGCCGGAGGCGCCCACGACGGCCACGCTTTCGCCGGCCGCAATGCGCATGTTCAGGTCTTTGAAGATTGGCCGCGACAGCGCGTCATATTGATACGTAAGATTTTTTACCTCAATGGCAATCCCCGTGCCCGAGGGGAAAACCTGTCGCGGCGCGGACTCCGTCTCCGCATCGGTAAAGACGATGTCGGATATCCTCTCATTGTGCAGCGACAGCATGCGCAAGCCGATCGCCAGGTCGATCAGGCTCGAGGCCCGCTGAGAGAACTGGCCGCGATAGGCATTGAACGCCATGAACATGCCGAGCGTCATGGAATTGTCGATGACCATCATGGCGCCAAGCCACAAGATCGCCACCTGATCGAGCGTTGTGATAAAGGTATTGATCCCGCCGAACATCATATTGAATCGGGTGATTTTGATATTGGTATTGGCGGCGTCGACGTTCAGATTGAGCCAATAGCTGGAGCGCGTTTCCTTGATGCCCAGCGCCTTGACGGTCGAGATGCCGTACAGCGTCTCCATGAAATGCGAGTTGGCCTTGGCCGCCTTGACGATCTGCTCCTCCGAGAATTGACGGTAGGTTCTGTAAGTCATCATCCTGATGAGGATGTAGATCAGAGTGAAGCCCGCCACGACCCAGACCAGCCAGCCGCCGTAGACCATCATCATCGCGAACAGCCCGACCGTCATGATGCCGTCGATGATCCCGCTGACGATATTATTGGTAAAGGTGGTTCTGATCGCATCCAGCGAGGAAAAGCGCGATTGAATGTCCCCCAGGTGCCGTTTCTCGAAAAAATCCAGCGGCAGCTTCATCAGGTGTTCAAACAGCGTCGTCTTCCACTGAATATCGGTCAGCGTCCCGAGCACGATGGAGATCCAGGCCCTGGCGATACTGACCACCGCGCGGAACAAGGTGAAGAAGATCAGCCCCAAACAGATGACCGTCAGCAGGCTGTAGTCATGCGCCTGAATGACATGGTCGGTCACCAGTTGCGTTCCCACCGGCAGCAGCAGGTTGACCGATTCGATGACTATCGATAACGCAAAGATCTTGAGCAGCGTCCCCGGCAGGCCCTCGATGTTTTTCATCAAATCCAGCAGGCGCAAACGGGTCTTGAGGGTCTCTTTTTGAAAGGCCCTGTCGGGCCACAGCTCCAACGCGATGCCGGTAAAGTGATTCGACATCTCCTGCAGCCCGATCACTCTGCGCCCGAAGGCCGGATCGTGAATGACAAAACCGGCGCGCTGCACCTTAACCAACACCACGAAGTGATTCATATTCCAGTGCAGTATGCAGGGCGTTTTCAGCTGATTGATTTCGTCGATGTCCAAGGACAAGGCGCGCGTCTTCAGCTGGATTTGCGACGCGATTTGAGAGATCGTCCCCAGGGTCGCGCCCTGGGTGGAAATGCCGAATCGCTGCCGCAGGCTCAGCATATCCACATTAAACCCGTAATAGGAGGCGATCATGGCGAGGCACGCCAGGCCGCATTCCGATGACTCCGACTGCAAGATGCTCGGCACCCGCTTGCGCAGTGAGAATGTTAACTTCTCGTTGATCCGTTCAAAGAGATTATTGTCCTTCATCGACTCGCCCCACGACGCTGTTTTTTATGTCATACAAAGGCGCGATCGCCCACTGATAAAGCGGTTTCTTATCCAGGAAGACGATGACCCTGGCCTGCAGCCCGCTGCTGATTTCGAGATATTTGCCTTTATCGCTGAATTGCGTGTCGCTGATGGACGCCAGCACTTTGTAGTAGGCGTTCCTTTCCCTTTTATTTCCGCTGCTGTATTCCGACATTTCCTGCGGGGAGGCGGGGACCGACGAGATGGATTCTATTTTTCCCGGAAACTGACCGAATTTATCCGACGGGAAGGCTTCATAGCGAATGTTGATGCCATCGCCGATTTTCACGTAGGGCAAACTGTTATTCGGCAGCCATAAAACCAGATAATATTTGATGTTATCAATCGGTTTGATTTGCGCCAGACTGCTGCCGCTCTCGACCACCTGCCCGGCGGTCACGCTCAGCGACTCGATTTTCCCCTTGAGCGGCGCTTTGATAATGACCTGGCCGCCGGCATTGGACTCCGCCAGCTGGCGTTGTAAATCACTGCGTTGCGATTCGCTTTGCGATATCTGATTGTCGTAATCGGCGGCGCGAATCAGCAAATCGCTGCGCAACTGCGACAGTTGAATATTTTGCTGGATCTTTTGGCTGTAGAGCGCCTGATACGAGCTTTGCTGTTGTTGAAAGAGCGAGCGCTGATAATTTAACTGATCTTTGGTGATCAGGCCTTTCGTCAAATAGTGTTCGTAATTTTTCAGGCTATCGCGCATTTTATCCATCCCCTCTTTGGCGCTGAGGTTCAGTTTCTCGGTTTCTTTATAGGCGTTTTCATAGCTATTGATCTGTTTGCGCAAATTATCCAGCATGGCGGTTTTATTTTTATTCAGCTTGCTGATTATCGAATCCAGATTGCTAATCTGTTTGCTTATTTCGCTGGCCGCGATATGGCTGACATTGCCGGACGTGGTACTTCTCGAGACATCAATCACATACAGCGGCTCGTCCTTTTCCACGACGTCACCAGCTTTATGGAATGCCTGGCTCACGTAACCGTATTGGGAGGAAAACACATTGGTGGAATGCGGGATGCTGATCACCTCGCCTTCAACATCGACCCGGCGCGTGTACTCGCAAAAATAGAGTGCGCCCGCCAGGATCAGAATAAAAGTGAAACAGGTGGCGGCAATCACATGGCTCGACGCGCCGGAAATTAACAGCGCCCTGCCGGTCCATCTTTGACGTTGATAATTGACCGCCTCCTGGCGGAAAATATTCCTGCTCTTATTATCACTCATAGGAAGAACCTGCGCTTGCCTGACCGGGAGACAGCCGCAGCGAGAACGCTGCGGCTTTGGACCGCGTATGGATTTAGCTGATGGTGCCGTTAATCAGCCCATCGAGGCCTTTTTTGGAGTATTCCAGCGTGGTGTCCCAGCCAATAACGGCTGCGGCCACGCCGCTGGCTACGCCGCCCAGGATGCCGCCGGCGACCATGCCGACGCCCTGGCCAATCGAGCCGACGCCCAGCAGGCCGCCGCCGTCGCCGCCATGCTTACCGCCGATGACGGCGCCCGCCATGCTGCCCACGGAGGCGCCCAGAGCGATGGATGAAACGGCTTCCGCGGCATTGGAGACGGCGCTGCCAATCAGCCCCGACAGTCCATTGCTCATATCCCAGGAATAAGCGCCTGACACTTCATTCATTTCGATAACAGACAGTTCTTTCATTGGTTAATCTCCATATTTAAACGGACAAACACTGCCATACATGCGTGTTGTCATTGCATTGGCATCGGCCTGCAGCGCCTGATGCCACCAATAATGTCGCGCGAACAGACGACATTATATTTTTAATAGGGGTCTCTTTAATTCTGCGTAATGGTGAATGTCATCACCGCGTCGGCCTGTCCGGGGCTAATGGCTCCCGTTTGCTTATAGCGCGCCATCAAGGGGATCCTGATCTCTTTTTCAGCCGCGGTGTGGTAATTGATCGGTCTGGAAAACGTTAATGGATTACGGTTCTCATCCAACACTTCCACGGCGACGCCCTTCGCCGCATCGGCGCCGTCGGCGATATCAATCATTCCCACGCCTGGCGAATTTCCGGCCGCCTCGAACGTGACCTGAACCGGAATATTGTCCTCCTGACATTGCAGAACCACGGAAAAATTGCGTTCGGAAGACGCCGCCGTGCTGCCGACGCCGTTAAACTCGCTGCGTTTAGGGCTGCCCAGATTTACCGTTTGATTTTTATAGTTCAAATCAACCAGGCAACTTTTCTGAATGACCTTCATGCCGGAAATACTGATATCCAAAATGGAGGTCGAATCCAGATAATATCTGGCGATAATTTTCCCGCCCATATCGCCGCCGGTTTTGATCGGGCCGGTTTTAATAAACGTCAGCCGAACATCGTTTCGATTGATCCACGGCGTCAGCAAGTTGGGCGAAATCGCCGTGTTGACGGGCACGTTCTTATTGCTCTGCCATAAGTCTGAAATCGTCACCCCCACGCCCTCGATGCCCGTTTCAAATACGCCGGGCAGCGCGCTCGGCGTCAGCGGCGACATGGAGCGATAGGCGACCGAACCGGAACAAAGAAAAGAAAACGTCGTGCCGTTAATGCTGTTCTCGGTTCGAACAGCCAACTGCTCGCCGACTTCAATGCGCGGATCCACGGCCAGCGTCAGCAACCCCATACGGGCGGTTTTCGCGTTGGTGGTACAGGTGCCGGCATAAACCGCCGTCGTGAGCGTCGCCAGCCACACCAGGGCGCCGTAACCGAATATCCTGAGAAAAACGTTCATTTTCACTCTCACTTAAAAGTCATGATGGAAATAGAGCGAGATCTATTGGCAAACGCCGTTTAGGGTTTGGAGACCCGCTGACGGCGGCTCCGCCGGCAACTGGTAACGGATGCGGCATTGGTTCTCGCCATTCCTGCCCCACTGCGCGATGAGCAGGCCCTTTTCCGCCATGCCGGTCAGATAGACCACGCCGTCGCCGCCGACCAGGAACGGCTGAGTCGCCCCCTCGGCAAGACGCAGGCTGGCGCCCAGCGGCAGGGGTGCCCCCTGCGAGTCCGTCACCTTCATCAAAATCCGTCTGCCGACGTTGGCTTTGAAATTCGCCCGGCTCACCGCGCCGCGAGTCGGCGTGACCGACTGGTTCGTCAACTCGAGATCGACATCATCCGGCAAGCTGTCGACATCGAGGCGAATCGAATTGTTGCGATAAGGCGTGGCGTAAGGAACGATCGCGTAGCCGCGCCAGTCGGTTTTCACCCCGACCTGATTGCCGACCGCCACATCGCTCGCGCCGGCCGCCTGTACCAGGGCGACGGTTTCGCCGAACGGTTGACCGAAGGTCACACCGTCTTCATGGGCGATCACCCCGCCCTTCACCCCGTAGTTGACGCGCTGTTGACTGCGATCGTAGGCGTAGCCCGCCGTGAGTTCGCCGTACGTCGCGCGCCAGTCGGCGTTGGCGTTGCCGCTGTTGCCCTGGCCCTGGCTGCCATACCCTTCCTGTACGCTCCAGCTGAGGTTGCCGCCGGCCAGCGCCGTGCCGTTGAGGCCCGCCGTATGGCTGGTATTGCCTTTTTTGCTGGTGTTGAGGTTGTAGGTGGCGTAGGTGTTGCTCAGCCATTTCTCTAATGGCACGCTGATGTTGAAAGCGAAGATCTGATCGCGATCGTAAATGCGCCCGCGGTTCGAATCGCCGTAAATAGCCTGTGAATTCCGGCTATAGCTGTAGTTAAAACCGTAGCTGATGCCATTCCAGCTATTGTTGTAACCCGCGCTCAGCGACTGCATATTGCGCTCGGAGCCCCAATAGTCTTCGGAGACCGCGCTGAGTGAAAGCGACCCCGCCCCTTCCCATAAATTCTGGTTCAGCGTGATTTCGCCGCGATTCTTGCGGCGGTCTATCGGGGCGTAACGGTTGCCGCTGCGATAGGTGTCCAGCACTTCCTGCAGCCCATAGTAGCCGCTGGTCGAATAGCGGTAGCCGGCGATGGCGAAGTTCGTCCCCGTCTCGACGATATTTTTGCTGTACCGCACGCGCCATGACTGACCATCGCTTTTCGGTTGATGCTCCTGCTTTGCCCACGCCTGGGTGACGTCGGCCGACAGAGCGCCGAACTCGCCCAGGTTCTTGCCCAGACCCAATGCCAGCGATTGATACGGCCCGGCGAATTGGCCGCCGCCATACAGGGTGAAACCGGCGGGCAAGCCATAAATCAGGCTGGCCTGCGAGAAGATCTTTTTATCCACGCTGTGATCGTAAGTGCGGTATTGCCCCGAGGTCAGCGCATATTTCAGCCGCCCTTCGCGTTGCAGCACCGGCAGGCTGGCGAAGGGAACGGTCAGGTGCTGTTCGCTGCCGTCCGCCTCCTTGATAGTCACCTCCAAATCGCCGCTGCCGCCGGTCGGATACATGTCCGAAATTTCAAACGCGCCCGGCGCAACGTAACTCTGGTAGATGACATAGCCGTTTTGGCGAATGACCACTTGCGCATTGCTGCGCGCGATGCCGCGCACCACCGGCGCATAACCTCGCAGGCTTTCCGGCAACATGTCGTCATCGGAAGCCAGCTGCGCGCCGCGAAACGATACGCTGTCAAACACATCGGACGGGCTGCTGCTTTCGCCGAGCGTCAGCAAGCTTTTCAGGCGGATGATATTGCGCTGGGCGTAGGTATAGACGGAGTCCCAACGATCCTCCGACGCTCGCCCGCCGCCGGCGCTGTTGTAGCTCCAGGTGGTGTAGTTCCGCACTCGCCAGGCGCCCAGGTTGAAGCCCGGCCGCAGGTTGAGGTAATAACTGCTTGCGCTCTGGGTGAATCGATCGCGCCCCTTGCTGTTGCTGCCGGTGAAGCCATAGTTCAGCAGCATCGCCGGCAGGCCTTCATCCCATTGTTCCGGCGGAACGTATCCGCGCACCTTATTTTCCAACGCCGCCTGGGGGATACTCAGCATCAGGCGTTGGCGGTTAAATTGAAATTGCGCCGAGGCCTGCGGGATCGCGGCCAAATTCGCGCAGCGATCGGCACCGGCCAAACCGGGAAACAGCTCAACTTTCACCCCAAGCCGTTTCAGATCTTCCCGCGTCAGACAAGGCTGCAGATCGGCCTTCTCGTCGCTGCCGGCCCGCAGAGCGAACGACACCTCGCGCGTTTCCAGCAGCATGTCGTTCACCCAAATATCGACCCGATACGTGCCGGGAACCTGCTGGCCATTTTCAAAAATCGACAGATCGACGTGCTGCTGACCTGAGCGCCCGGTTTCCAGCAACGCCGGATTAAAATAGTCACGAGAGAAGGCGGGATTAGCCATGTTGCCGCATACCGCCGTTGTTGCCGTGAATAAGGCTATGCGTTTCAGCCAAGCATCCCGCTTCGCTAATATACGCTTTTGAGTTATCATTCATTAGCTCCATTATTGAAATGTTTTATCCCTCTGTCTGCCTTCCCTTACAGATTAAATACCTGACTGATGTTCTTTCCCTGTGCCGCCATAATCATTAATTAATTTCCAGCTTACCGACGTTGCGCCCGCCACGGGCAATGCAAACATTTCGCTGCTCATCGGCGCGATATACGCCACCTCTTTCATTTCCCGCCCCCCGATGCGGACATAATGAAAGTTCATATAATAAGGCGTTGGGTTGGTGAGTTTTAATTCTGAACCGACACGCTGCCATTTCAGCTGCTGCGTCACTTCTTCGGGCACCTGGCGGAGCAGCGGCGCCGGCCGATAAATCAATTTAATGCGGGTCTTGACCGCTATTTGCAGCGTATTCGATTTACCCGCCTGGGTTGTTGAAGGAATGGATTTAATATTCATCCAATACAAGCTTTCTTTATCTTTCGGTAAGCCATCGCCCACTTTCACGATGCGCAGCATATTTTCCTGGTTGCCGTCCAGCCGAAATAAAGGCGGCGTAACGATAAACGCGATTTTATCCACCCCGCTTTGTTGATTCTCCAGCCAGGACTGAATCAAATACGGTTCTTTATCCGGATTCTCCACGCTGATTGACGCTTCTTTTTTTTCGCCGTTGAATATCACCCGCGTCCCGCCAATCACCACGCCGGCGTGAACCGTAGACGCAAACAATAAAATAATGAAAGCCGCTAAGGCGCCGTAGCGATTAAAACGCATAATATTATCTCCGAGGCAATACAGCCCGCTGTGAACCAGCGGGCAAGAAAATATTATCAGTTATAATTCAGCGTAAAGGTGGCGACGCTATTAGCTTTACCGGCGGTAACATCTGCCTGCGTGGAAATATAGCGGGCGGTAAAATCGAGGTTATTTTTCACGCCGCTACCGGAAGCCAACGGATAAGCCGTCGACGCCGTGTAAAGCGGCAGAACACTGTTAGAAATATCAGACAGTTGGATACCGACGCCGGTAGCGACATCCGTTTCCTGGGTCAGCTGCAATACGTTGCTGTCGCCGTTATCGGCCGCGCCGTCGAACTTAACGGTGGCGCTTTTTACCGTATCCGGACAATCGGTGACTTCCAGCGTGAATTTTGTCGCGCTGGACGTTGATCCCTTGCCACCCGCAAATGCCGTTCGGGCCACATCACCCAAAACAACATTTAATGGATTACTCAAGTCATTCGTGACCTTGCACGCAGCATCGACAATATTCCCGGTAAAATTAACCTGACCATCTGCTGCCAGAGCAGGTAAAGCGCTTGAACACGCTGCCGCGACAAATGCCAACATAATCACTTTTTTTTCCATCATGGGTACTTCTCCTTTTGATTAGACAGACTTCAAAATATCCCCGCCACGGAGAGCCCGGACAGGGAGAATAGGAGCTCCGCTCCTTTCACAGTTAATTATGCTTAGCTTTCCCCCTTTAGCAATACATAAAATCAATGTAAAGATGAGAAAAGATAATTACCCCAAATAGAATTAGCATCATTCTTAATTTTATTTTGAAAAAACCGCCAAATCGGCGTTTCTTGATTCATTCATCTGGCCGCCAGAGAATTTATTCTCGCGCTATTCGAAGGCGCTTTCGCCAGATCCTCCTCATTTCCTCCTCAGCCGGAAAATCGGGCGACATCGCCGTAAAATGAAAGCCGGGCGATAAAACTCGCCCTGAAATAAATGACAGTTATATTACGAAAGGCATCACGACGCGGCGGCAGCGAGAGGAGCAGAGGAATAGGAAAAGCTTGGCGATAACGGTTTATCGAACAGGAGGGAGAATAAAGCATTCGCCGTTCGTGAAACCGGCGCGGTCATGTGACAACGAGAAAATGGCGTTACGCAGAAATATTCTGTCTGACGCCGTTCACTATTTCGAAAACAAGGCAACAATGCGCTCTGTCGCGCAGAATAACGCATTGCCGCCTTATTGTTTTTCGGCGCCGCTAATTAATCGTCATGGCGATAATCTTCCCCCAGCCCTCTGCCGGGTAGGGTTTCACACGCCAGGCCATCGCCCGCGGGAACGGCCGACGGATAGTTATCGTCAGGCGTGATAAAGACCGGCGTGGTCGCGATAAACCCATCGTTGAACACCGCCTCGATAAAGGTGGCCTCCCAGCCTTGCGCCGGGGCGGCCAGACGAAACTCGCCGCGATCGGCCTCCGCTGCGGCCAACGGCTCCGGGGTAAAGCGTACGCCGCACGAATAACGAAAATCTCGGGCCGTGCGGTTGTGCGCGCTCCAACGCCGCACGGTGGCCGGCGGTTCGGAAAAACGCAGCGTGCGCACCGCAGCATCCGCGGCGCTGCCTTGCACCTCGATCGTCGGCAACGCGATATCGCGCTGGCGGCGCTTGATCATCGCCAGTATGGCGCGTTCGGCGGCCGGCCTGCTTGCCGCGCGATCCCCGTCGGCAATCACGCGCAGCGAAGCCTCTCCCGGTGAGGCGCTGAAATAGAATCGCGTGCTGTCCGGCGGATAACGTTCGTCGCCGCTGGCGATGATGACATATTTCGCCGCCGCTGGCCGCTCTCCCGCCGTCGGCGGCGGATAAGCGGTGGGATCCGCTATTTGCATCAGTTTGTCGAACGCCGGCGTCTCTATGCGCCGATCGATGCCGAGTTGGTAATAAGGATGAAACGACAACGGCCAACGGCCGCCATACGTACGATAGGTATGCTTCAAGACCTGCCGCGCCGCGACCCCATCCGGGAACATGGCGACGACGGCATCGATGCGCTCATCCGACAATGACGCCAGCCACGCCGCGGTTGCGCCGCTCGCCGCGCCCGCCACGATGAATTTATCTATCCCCCATCGGCTCAATTCGCGCTGCGCCAGCGTCATGGTTTGCGACAAGGCCGCCGTCATGGGGATCGCCAGCGGCATCATCAAGTACTCATCCGCATCGTCCAGGAACAATCGCCAGCCTCGGGCCTGGCTGTCCTCCCCCGCACGACGCCGCCCCTCATTTTGATATTCCAGGTACGGATAAGGCAGCCGGTTGACGACAATCACGATGGTGTGACTTTCCGCCGCCAAGGCCGCCGGCGTAGCGACGGAAAATGCCGCATTTTGCTTGCCTGGCCCGCTCGCCCCGGCGGCGGCGCAAGCGCAGTCATCGCTCATCAGCACCAACGCTTTACGGGCAAGCGCCCCGTTGGGGATATAAATATCCACATCGTGCCACCATTGCGTCGGCCGGATGGCGTCTTGCGGCGACCAGGATTGCGACATCAACCGATAATGGCGTATCGACACGTCATGGCCGTTATCCACGCCCTTTAACGAATATGACAGAGGCAATATGGCCAACTGATTGTTATAACAAGGAATAACGGTGTGCAAGGCGGGATGTTCGTCCGCAAAGCAGCGATCTTCCTCTGCCGCCATGGCCTGCCGGCCGCCGATTAAGGCCAGACAAATCAGCGCGATGTATCCGATGCGTTTTAGCATTTTTTCCTCCCCCCTTTGTCCGTGGCAAATCCCTTGTACGCCGCCTGGCGGCAGGAAACCTTCCGCGCGCCTAGAGCACCTGATGAAAGCGTATCGGATAGCCAAAGCTGTCCTTTTCGAACGCCACGTCTCTGTCGTTCTCGCCCAGCAATAGGCTGTAAACGCCGTTTTCCTCATAACGGCTCATGGCGATATACAGCACCACCTCCCGATGGTCAGCGATCGTAAACTGTCTGCGCCTGGCGTTGATTTCCAAGGTAAACGCCACCACAGGATTGTTGTTCAGAAATACCGAGGTCTGCTGCATGGAGACGATCCTGCCCTGCGCTTTCTCGGTCACCTGAAAGGGCGTGGCGTCATTGGGGGCGCGTATATCCACCTTCTTTTGGATATAGATAAAGTTAAACACCGCCAACGCCACCGCCACGAACAGATTGATGACCATGATCAAGATGATTTTATTCGCCATGAACTCTCCCTTTGCCGTTCTTCCGGCTCCCGACATGAGCGAGGTAAAAGTGCCCTTGCGGGCACTTTTCATTAAGGGCCGGGCTTATGACGATTTACGGCCAAACAGCTGCGAGAAGGCGCTAATCCCGGCATCGATGACGGCGCCAATGCCCTCACCGAGTTTGGCGCCGGCGCCCGCCGCATCCGCGTGGATCCCGAATAGACCGGTACCGGCATCTACGATGGCGCCAATGCCATTGCCCAGGATTTTGCCGGCATCGGAAGCGATGCCTGCGCCGGAAACCGCCATGACTTCTGCTTCAGTCAGTTCTTTCATACTGTCTCCTTTGTATTTATCGACATGTTTAGTAATGAAAAAATGAAACCCTCACTGTTTGTTCACCTCCTTGTTATCTGCCCACGAAAGACCCTGTTGCCAATGCGTTCACCCGCGCGGCGGTGACAATGTCAGAACAGGCCGAACTCACGGCAGAGATAATCGGCGACGCCATTGCGGCTGTTGGGCAGCGCAATCGGGTTAAACGGCAGCGCGCGCTTCAATTCGCCCATGGCATTGCCCATCACCACCCCCGTTCCGGCCCAGCGCAGCATGTCCAAATCGTTCATCGCATCGCCGAAAGAGAGGCAATCGCGCATCGCTATCTGTTTGGCGCTCAGATAGTCGGCCACGCTTCTGGCCTTGGAAATATGCTTATCCATGATGTCTATCGTTTCCGCAGAGGACTTACAGATGGACAGCGTTTTTCCGAAAGCCTGACTGACCTCGTCGTAAAACCGCTCGATCAGCGCCGCTTCACCCTGCAGCAGCACTTTCAGGATCAGTTGCCGTTTCATCGCCTCCGGCTCGACATAGCGGCAAGCGACGCCCGAGGTTTTGATATAGTCGGCAAAATGCGGATTCTCTTCGGCCATCATCCATCCTTCCTGGGTGAACAACGTCACGTGGAGCGGACAGGCGAAGAGGTAATCCATCAACATCATTTGGCTGTCGCGAGGCAGGAAATAGCGTTTATCCGCCACCGGCCGCCCCTCGATATTGACCATCGCGCCATTGCAGGAGACGATCGCCGGCGAGAACCCCAAGCCATCCACAATCCCGCGCGCATCCGCATCGCAACGGCCTGTCGCGATGACGATTTCCAGCCCGCGGGCATGCAGGATATTGAGCGTTTCCACCGTCAGATCAGACAGATTCCCGGCAGGATCCAGCAAGGTTCCGTCAAGATCGCTCACGATCGCCCGGTATTTTATTTTGCCGTCGATAGCAAGCCACATATCACGCCTCCTCCGCCAGGATAATCCCGTCTTCGGCGCGGATTTCGCTGTCGGGCGGAAGGTGGGCGATCGCGAGCGCAATGGCCTGAAAACGGCGTCCTACCGCAACGATGCTCTCCTGAGCTATCTCGTGAGAATCATAAAACAGTGAAATGGCGAGCCGTTCCGCTTCGGGGAACAAGCACAGCACCGTCTGGTGGTTGCTGCCGCTGACGATATCCGTCACCCGGAACGTAAACGGCAAGCGCGGATCCTTCTGCGGTTGCGGCATGTTTTCAAACACAAACAGGCTGCCGAACGGCGAAGTGGGCACCCATTGTTCGTCGTAGCGGTTCAGTTCGGAAAAGGCGTACTTCTGCCTCAGCGTCTGGGAATCCGCGATATCGGCCAGCAACGCATAAATGGGCCGGCGGCGAATCGCCTGCAGGCGCAGCACCGGGCTGGCGACACACAGGCCAAACAGCGTCTGCACCTGCTCAATATCCGCCGGGCGCTCGCTCATGGTCGTACCGATCGCGATATCGTCACAGGCCAGCGCTTCGGCCAGCGCCAGCATCCAGGCCAGCTGCGTCAGTTGATTGACCGTGATCCCCTGGCGCCGGCAAAACGCGGTGAGGCTTGCCACCTGTTCCGCGGTGAATTCCGCGCCATATTGCCGCATGCGTCGCCCCTGCGGCGCGGCATCCGGCGCAGCGCTCAACGGCAAACGTTGGTTGACCGGCGCTCCGCGCAAATAGTCCGCCCAGAACGCCTGCGCTTCGGGATCGTCGCCGTGCGCGCGCACATAAGCGGCGAACGGCTCAAATCGGTTAATTTCCAGCGTCGGCGCGCCCCCTTCCAGCAAGGTGAGGTAGTCGTTGAACCAGTGTTCGAACAGAACGCCGAGGGACCAACCGTCGAACAAGATATGGTTAAAGGTCTGCACCAAATAGTGCTCATCGGCGTTCAACTTGATCAGGCGCCAGCGGATCAACGGCGGCGCATCCAGCTCAAACGAGGTTTCTCGTTCCCGGGCCAACAGCGCTTCCATCCTTTCTTCCAGCGAGGACGGCGGCGCATCGGTCCAATCCTCGATCGCGATCGGCGCCTGCAGCGTCTCGCAGATGAAGACGTTGGGCCGCCCACGGCGGGTTTGATCGCCAAACCCGGCGCGCAGCATTTCAAATCGCTGCAGCGCCAGCGACCAGGCCTGGTTCAACACCTCCGGCTGCAGCGGGCCGGCCACCTCATAAACGGCCTGATCGATCTGATACTCGCGGTTAAGCCGGTTGAAATACATCAGTTCCCGCTGCGTAACCGTAGCCTCGAAAACGGCGGCGATGCGATGACGTTGCTGCCAGTGGTCCAACTCGGCGAGGCTGACGTCGGCATGGGGGAAGTCCCCCGGGCTGGCGAGGCGAACGCCCTGGCTCGCCTCGTGGCAACAGTGTTCGACCAGCGCCGACACGCTCTCCCTATAGTGCGAACCGATCCGGGCCAGCGTCGCCTGCGGCAATAAGCCCGACATCACGATGCTCAGCCGGTCGCCGTGCACGTAGAGCACCAGATCCAGCACATTGTCGCTCGCCGGCAGCGCGCCGTTTTCCAGATCCGCCGTTTGGTCGATCAAGGCCCACAAGGCGTCGTCAGTCTGTTCGTTAAAGACGCCGAGATAGTTGAATGAAATGGCCGGCAAGCGGTGGCGCCGCAGACAGGCTATCGCTTCGTCGTCCGACGCTGAACCGTATTTCAGCGCCGAATAGCCGATGCCGTGATCCGGCATCTTTCTTAATGTGTCCTTGATGGCGCGCAGCGTGTGTTTTGGGCTCTGATGCGCGGTGATGCGCAAAGGCAGTAAGGCGGTGAACCAGCCGACGGTGTCGTCGAGCTGGATCTTATCGTCATTGATATCGCGGCCATGGTGTTCGAGCGTCAGGTAACTGTCCGCACGGCCATGCCAGGCCTGCAGCACCGGCGCCAGCGCCGCCAGCAACACCTCGCGGATCGAGGTGCGGTAGGCCTGATGACAGGTGTCCATCAACAGCGTCGTCAACGCCGCGTCGCACTCTAAGCGGCAAAACGCCGGACTCTGCGCCCCCTCGCTGAGCGTGGCGTAATCGGGTTGCCCGGCGATCATCGCCAACCAGTAAGCGCATTGGTCATGCCGGCTCGCCGCGTAGTGCCTTAACGTCTCGCCCCACTGCCGGTAGCTGGTGCCTTTCGCCGACAGCGATTCCCCCTGATGCAACCGTCGCATGTCTCTGACGATGATGCGCCAGGACACCACGTCGATGATCAGATGATGGAATGCGCAGAACATCAACGCGTAGCCGGGCGCGCTGCTGTCGAAAATGTAGACGAAGCGGCACAGCGGCCCTTCTACCGGATCAAACCCCGATTGCCATTGATGCAGAAGTTCGGCGCGGCTTTGGCGACAAAGCGCCAGGTCATAGTATCCCCATGAAGGGCCGCCGTCGGCCACCGACAGATAGCGCTGCGCGACCAGCGCGCCGGCATCGTCGGCGCTAAACCGCGCGCGCAGCATGTCATGGCGCGACGCCAGCCCGTTCACCAGATCGGCCACGCGCTCGGCGGACATCGGCGGCACCCGCACCAAAAAAGTCTGGTTGAAGAAGGCGCGATGTTGCGGCGGCTGCTCGTTGTACCAGCGCTGAATCGGCAACAATTCGAATTCGCCCTGCAGCTCGCCCTGTTCATTGAGCGGCGCAATCGCGTCCCGTTGCTGCAAGATGCGCTTGGCCAGTGCCCGCGCATTCCGGGTTTCGAACACCGCACGCGAGTTGCTGTGATAGCCCGACTTGCTCAATTCGCTGGTGAACACGATGCTTTGGATCGAATCGCCGCCCAGACGAAAGAAGTCGTCATCCACCCCAACCCGTTCAACGCCGAGGATCTCCGCCCACAGGGCGCAAATCAACGCCTCCAGCGCATTCTGCGGCGCGGCATATCGCTCGCTTTGCGCGAATTGCGGAGCGGGCAGCGCCGTGCGATCCAGCTTGCCGTTCACCGTCAGCGGTATCTCGTCGAGCGCAACATAGCTGGACGGCACCATGTAATCCGGCAGGATCCGCTCCAGCCGGGCGCGCAAATCGGCAGGATCCAGCGGCTCGCCCCGCGCCATCAGCACATACGCGGCAAGGCGCTTGCTATCGCGATGGACGACATCCACCACGACGCATTTCTCGACGCCCTCCAGCGCATTGATCGTATTTTCTATTTCGCTGAGTTCAATTCTGAAACCGCGGATTTTTACCTGGCAATCGTTTCTGCCGAGATACTCCAGATTGCCGTCGCGCAACTCTCGCACCCGATCGCCGCTTTTATACAAGCGTCGCCCGTTCAGCGTAATGAAACGCTCTTGCGTCTGCTGCGGCTGGTTGAGATAGCCGCGCGCCAGCGCGTCTCCGCCGATATACAGCTCGCCGGCCAGCCCTGGCGGCAACGGCTGCAGCCAGCGATCCAGCACATGAAGTTCGCGCCCCGGTATGGCTCGCCCAATCGGGATGCTGCTGCGGGTTTCGTCCGCCGCGATGGCGTACATCGTGGTGAACGTGGTGCATTCCGTCGGGCCATAGCCATTGATGACCTGCTGCGGGCGGTTGGCTTGCCGCACCAGGCGCTGCATCAGCGTGGCGGTCAGCGCCTCCCCGCCCACCAGCAGACAGCGCAGCCCGGCGAACAGGTCGGGGTGACTGAGGTAAAGATGATCGAACAGGCTGCGCGTCGCCCACAGAATCGATACCTGCTGCCGACGCAGCAAGGCCTCCAACTGCGGCACATCGCCGGCGATATCCTCCGTATCGCGCACGACGACCAATTTGGCGCCGTTGAGCAATGCGCCCCACACCTCGAACGTCGCCGCGTCGAACGCCGGGCTCGAGAGGAAGAGCAACACGTCATCGGGCGTGACAGCGATGCCGGATGCGGTCGCCAACCCGCACATCGCGTGTTGCTCGAGCATCACGCCTTTCGGGATCCCCGTCGATCCCGAGGTATAGATCACCGCGCCGAGCCGGTCGGCGCCGGTGACGGCCGGCAGATTCTGCCGCTCGTGCGGCAGGCGGTTCAGATCGCCCAGCGTGAGGACGGACACGGCGTGCGGCATCATCGCCGCCAGCGCCTCGGCGGCCGACTGCAGGCTTTCCCCGGCGATGAGCACCGGCGCACGCGTTTCTTCGAGAATATGCCGAATGCGCGCCTGAGGATAATTGCAGGAGAGCGGCACATAGGCCGCACCGGTTTTCAGCACCGCCAGCAGCGCCACCACCATTTCCAGGCTTTTCTCGCTGTACAGCGCAATCAGCGTGTCCGCCTGAGGGGCGCCCCCGGTCAGCGCTTGGTAGCGGAGCGTAATTTCGCGCGCCAGGCTATTCGCCATGCCGTTCAGCTCACGGTAGCTGACATGCAGCCCCTCAAACTCCAGCGCAATCTTATCCGGATAACGCAGCGCGATCGCCTCAAACCGGGCGCTGAGGGTTTCTCTCGGCAACGCAGGGACCGCGTCGTCATCTGGCGGCATGTCGGCGGCGGGATAAAAGGCGAGGTGGCGTAAAGGCGCGTCAGGCGCGCGCATCGCCGCTTGCATCAAACGCATGAAATGTTCCGCGCAGTCGCGCATGTCATCTTCGTCAAACATGTCCTGACGAAAACGCAGCCGGAACTGCAAGGCATCGCTGTCGGCCCGATCCTCATATTCCAGGGAAAGCGACGCGCTGGCCATATCGTGGTTGGCTTCAAACAACGGCGAAGTGGCGCAATCGGCCAGCGCCAATGCCGCATCGCGCAGGTTGGTTTGGGCAAAGGAAATCGGCATCGCGCGGATACCCAGCGCCTGCACCACCTGTTGCGTGGGCAGTTGGTTAAACCGTTGGCGCGAGTGCGGCGCCGCGGCGGTAATAAACGCCAGCGCGCGTTGATAAACGGCGGCGAAGCCTTCGCCGTCACGCAGCGCGAGGGGCATCACGCTGGTGTTGACATGCCCGCCAAGCGCAAATCTTTGCCCCTTTTTTATCGACACCGGATAGCTGATATAGACCGTTTCCTGATTGCCGCTGCGCGCCATCAAGATGCCCCACAGCACCAGCAACGCCAGAAAGTCATTCATTCGCCGTATTCCCGCGCTCTGCTTCAGCGCTTTCCATTGCGCTTTGGGCACCTGGAAACGCAGCTCGGCCGCCTCATCGTTTCGCACGGCGCCGCTTTTCTCAAAGGGCACGTCTATCGCGCCCAAATTTGCCGCTTCGGCCCGCCAGTGGGCCAGCGCTCCATCGGCGGCCAGTTGTTCCACCTCGCGCTGCAGCTGCCGGTTGATGGCGGCAATCTCGGCCGCCTCGAGGCGGGTCGATAGCCGCTGTTGACCATAGTACTGGCTCACCAATGAGAAAAACTCGTCGGAAGACGCGCCGTCGATCACCAGATGATGGCCCACCAGCGCCAGGGTATAGCGCCCCGGCCCCTCGGCGAAAAGCGCCCAACGATAAAGCGGCCCGCGGTAAATGTCGAAGGGCTGGCGAATCACTTGGGTCAGCAGCGTGCGGTCCGTGTAATGCTGCAAAGGATGGATTGCGTCATTGCGACGCCAATACAGTTCGCCATTCCGTTCATGAATATGGCTGTTCAGCAGGACATGATCTTGCACCAGCGCATTCAGCGCAGCTTGTAATCTGATGGGATCCAGCGCGCCCTCAATACGCTGCAGCACCAATACGTTGTAATTACAGCCCTCTGGATGGCGGTCATATTCATCGATAAAAACTTTTGAATAGGGTGATACAGGAATCTCTTCCATGACAAACACTCCATTTAGAATACACGTGCCCTGCTTAACGGCGATCCATGCGGCATACCCAAACCTCTTTCGGCATCAGCTCGCTTATCTTTTCTGAGTAATAACCGATCAGCATGTTGATGCGCTTTTCTGCAATGACCTCCGCCGCCTGAGCGCAAATCGACTTGTAAAAACCAATAGGGATCATCACTTTGCAACGGCTATGCAGGTGCCGACAAACGCCGATGGCCCAGGAAAAACACTCCCTAGAAGGATTGGAAATATCCAAAAGTTCGGCACACTCACTGGAACAGCCAATCACAGCGTAGAGATTGCCTTTATTAATATAATGAATTTTATGATACAGAGGATGTTTTTCAATATATTCAAATGCGCGATGATCTTTTTCTCGCCCCAGATTATTGATAAAGCTGGCCTGCCGCGCTTGGTCGCCCTCGGTAAAACGAAAGGCCATAAACTTATCAGGCTTTAAGGTTAATTCGACGAAGGGATAAATTTGCGTATTGGTCGTTAAATACTTTCTAAAAATCTTTTCATAAACCCTGATCTTCCTGTCATCGGAAAAGCAGATATCCGCCGCCACATCCGAACGCCTGGCCTGCAGGAAAAAATCTTTCAAGACGGTGGAAGATTTGACCTGACGGTGGATCCCAAGATCGCCAAGCATATTGACATCAAAAGACAACTCATTGATTTTAAAGGGATAAAAGCTGGACACAAACATCCCGAGATAACGTTCTTGATCCTTGTAAAATATGCCCGTTTTTTCCATCGGCGCCCCACAATGCGGATCGAGCAAATGCTTCCAGTGCAGGAAACGCTCCCCGCCCAAATCTCTGCCATAAAGCTCCTGCAATAATTTGAAATGATTATGAGAAACCGCTTCTCTCACAAAGACAGCCATGTTTTATCTCCCTATAAAACCGATTCCATGCCGGGCGGAAATCAATAAAAGATGACCGCTCAGCGCCGCTGATAATACGGCGCCGGACCGTTCGCTTCCTTTCCCTGATTAACAAGAGTCGCTGTGCATTTTTAACCAGCGCAAGAATTCAATATTATTATCGATGTTCAGTTTTCTCATGGCCGAACGTTTATGAATACTCACCGTTTTCGGGCTGATGCCGAGCAACATCGCCGTTTGGTTTTGTGAATAGCCCAGATGGATTAAACGGCACACTTTCCCCTCGCTAAAGGTCAACTGGGTACGACAACGCGGGCAATAGCTTGAAACCAAACTATTTTTCTTGCGATAGCAGAACATGACCTTGTCCACGATCGCCGCCACGCTGTCTTTGCGCGTAATACTTCCGGCTTCCAAATTGCAATGAATTTTAGGGAATGTCTTTTTATGCTCCAATATTGAAAAATAGAGCGGAATAGAAGAAAAGTTGCCCTGCAAAAGCTGGGTATGACAAAAATTTATGGACACCCGCTTGTCCGGCGCCCTGAATATGATGTTGGCACGTTCTTCTCCCGTGATCTTGGCCTTAATGCCATTCGTGAGAAAACCTTCTTGCAAGGCAAGACTCAACCCCAGCTTGAAGAATTGATTTTTATCCACAATAGCGATATTGACGCGCTCCATTAACAAACCTCCCTTTTGACTACGCTTGCTCACTCTCCTTACTGCAATATCATTGCTGTGATTATTTTTTGTTTTAACGTGCTTTTTAATAAAAAAGCGTTATAGGCGAAGCAAAAAAGACCTTGCCT
Source organism: Serratia ureilytica (assembly GCF_017309605.1). Taxonomy (NCBI): domain Bacteria; kingdom Pseudomonadati; phylum Pseudomonadota; class Gammaproteobacteria; order Enterobacterales; family Yersiniaceae; genus Serratia; species Serratia ureilytica. The sequence continues at coordinate 1,789,393 of NZ_CP071320.1, read as the reverse complement.
CGCAAAAGTGCATTTTATATATAGGGTTATATAAATCATCTGCCCTGGAGAGCATACAAAAGCAAGACGCGGTAAGCGGCCGCGCTTCGCAAGGGAAATTGTTATCGTAAGATATATTTATAAGGCATCATTGCCATCAGCATCACGGTGCTAAGATTTTTCTCTGATACGTTAATTTTACTCCAAGAGCGCAATATATCCAGATAAATATCGAAAAAACACATAATATAGAACATAACATTGCGTGACATTGATTGTTAAGAGAATCCGTTTATGCATTAGGAATTTACTTATGATAAAGGCAGGATAATGCTTTTTTCGCACGAGGCGGCGGGGTCATCGTAGACCCTATTAAACAGAGTATAACCATATTCATTTTATTGTAAAAAAATTGCATAAAAAAAAGCTACACTTTATGGCAGTAAGTGATTCCCGCCCTTTCATGTAGACGGCAACAAAAAAGAAGAAGGCGAACCCATCGGCCGCCCGCGCAAGAAATGCCTGGTAGGAGTAAAGATTTTTCAGGAGTGATGCGCAGCGCAGAAAGATAACGCGGCATCGTTGACGAGCGGGATGATTTATATTTTTTTTATCCTCATCAATTTTTTAGCCTCCAGGCAGGAAACCAACCCGAGGTGATCTTTTTTTAGCTGCTTGTCGCTCCCAAGAGGAAGAATGACTTTGAACGTTTGCAACTTACCGTGATTATTATAGATATCAAAGACTATCACCGGCGGGCCATAACCCAGGATCATGCAGTCTAAAAACCGCAGAACGGCGCAGCCCAAGCGGCTCCTGGCCTCCCGGATGATTTTATCCGCAAGCTCATCATACCGGAAAGGTCTTTCCGGCGTCGTCAATACCTTCATAAGGTCTCCCTTCTGGTATATATCATTCCGATTTAAAATAATAACCTCATAAAACCGCCGCCGTTCAAGGCGAGTAAGATATAAAAACCCAGGTTTCGGCAATATATAATCTAACGATGCAAAATCAATCTAACAAAAAACACAATAGTATAAAAAAACAGCACGAGTTTTATTGAAAAAATGACCTGATTTGCAATAATGAAATTGCCTGAAGTAAAGGGCTAACTGAAAAAGGAGTTTCAATCATGAAAGAACTATCCGCAGTAGAAATTGAACAAGTTAACGGTGCTGGTTTTTTTGGTGACGTAGGCACACTGATTGGCAGTGCGGTAGGTACAGGTATTGATACCATTTCCGCGATTGCCGGTGTTAACCCGGATGCCAAAACCGTTGTCGGCACCATCGGTAAAGGTATTGGTCTGGCCGTCGATGCGCTGATTTCCAGCGGATTGCAGATCATCTCTAAACTGTAATAACAACTCATAATCATCCCTTCCTATTTTTTAATTCGCTTCATTTTAAGCACCTTCGCGGGTGCTTTTTTTTACATCAAAGAATCAAAAAATAGATAAGGTCAGAAAAACCAATATCCAAAAAAACAGGCTGGGTATCACCATGATAAAAAAACCCATGCGTTTATTGGCGTTTTTGAGCATCCAGTCATAGATCATCGCAACACTCCTTGTGAATACCAGGAGGCATTTCCGCCTCCCGGTATTTTATCCATCGAGTTTTTGATTACAGTTTCGGCACTTTGGAAAAGAAGTCCGCCATTTCGTGCGGGAACCCTTTCGCAATCGCCGGACGAAGATCGTCCATGGAAACATTAAAATCTTTCGGCTGCTCGCTCGTTTGCATTTTTTGGTGTGCGTTCACATTCGATTGCAGACCATTAAAAATGCCCTTCATATTGCCGAACATATCATCGCAAGATTTTGTCACATTACTCATGACCGACTTGGCCGCATCCGGCCCCGACATTTGAATATTGCTGACGCCTTGCATAAACGGTTGACTCAGCGACGATTGGGAATTGGTGCCCAAATTGCCGCCGGCCTTCATGGTTTCTAAAATTTTGGCTGGATCTAACATGTTTATCACCTCTTTACGGTTGTGTTTACATCGCTTTCGGGCACGAGAATCCTCGCAACGCCCGTGACCAAAGTGGGAAATCTTTCATCGTCGAGCGCAATTCCAGTTTGAGCACGCCCACCACCGACGACATCGACATCGTCAGCTCTCGCCTGTCGCTGGCGAGCGGCACGGGATTGCTGGCGTCGAACATCCGGAACAAGGCCCAGGGCCCGTCGAAACTGGCGACCTGGATCTGGCCGGTGCCGGTGCGGAAGGTGAGTCGAACATAGCTGCCGCCTTTCGGGCCCGGCCAATCGATACGGGTAGGCTGGCTGAAGCCATGGCTGTAGTTAATCACCTGCCCATCGATATCCAGGGTCGCCTCCGTAATGGTCGGCGTCAGGGACAACGGCCTGATGAACATGGAGAAGGACAGCTTGTCGCCGGCGGTGAAGAAGGTATCGCGGATCAGGCGGGCATTTTCAAACGCGCCCAGCGTGCTGGCATTGACGATCCCCTCTGAACCCGGTTTGGCATTCCATTTCTGCGCGTTGACGTCCACATAAGGGGCCAGGTTCTCATCGAAGAACTGCTGCATCGCGCCGCTTTGGCCAAACATGCGCGAGAAGTCCTCGATGCCGACCTCCGCTCTGGCGTTGCGCGAGAACGGATAACGCCCGCTGATGCTGCTCTTGCACAAGCCGGAGGCCAGCGACGAAGCGCCTTTGCTCAGGTTCTTTTGGCTCTGCTGAATAGTCTGGCTGTCCCCAACCTGCAACAGATCCATCATCACGCTGCGCACCGGTTCCGGCTGGCGCGCCGCATCCAACTGCAGACGCTTCAGCGTGCCTCCGGCGGGCACCACCTGGCCGCCGCGCAGCGAGGTGGACAAGGTGGTCAACTGGCTGTACAGCGCTTCGAAACTGCGGCTCAGCGGATCGTTGCTGGCGTTGGTGGTCTGTAACAGCTGATAGCCCAGACGGCGCAGCAGCTCGAAGCGATCTTCCACCGCGCGTTCCGGCGTGAGACGAAAACGCGCGCGCTCGCCGGAAATCTCGCCGAGGATGTCGCGCCGCTGCTGCTCGATGCGATTGCGCTGGCGATCGAACCAGCTTGCCGCATCGCCCTGGTTGGTGCCGGTCATGCTGGTTTCGCGCGCGGCGAAGCGCACCAGATTAGCCAGCGGGGAAGAAGGGTCGGACAGTTGACGCGCCAGGATCGCCGCATCCTCAAGCCCGTTGACCGGCCGGGCGCGCACGTCGCGCATGAAAGCATCCCATTTGTCGGCATACTCGATGAGGTATAGCTTCCTCGCCTCGTCGGCCAGCTTCTGCGCCGAGGCCAGCGAGTTCACCGCGTTTTTCCCTTCCGCGCTGTCGCGCAGCACCCAGGACTCTTCTTCGATCATGTCCTTGGCGGCGTCATCGAGCTGCGCCAGGAAAACGTCGCGATAGCTGGCGCGGGTATAGAACCCCGGCACGGCGGTATCGGTGACCGTCGCCTGGCTCTTGCGGCGCAGCATCAAGGAGACGTTCGGCCCGGCGGCGTCGGCTAACGAAATATCGTTGATCGCCGCCGGCAACGGTTTCTCTTCGATGCGGCGCACCACCCGCACCTGCATCGGAATGTTCATCGCTTTCACCCGCGCCAGGCGCAGCAGATCGCCGTTCATCTTCATGACCGGCGCGTCCGGCAAAGAGAACATCTCCCGCAGATGGTAAGCAAAGATGCCTTTGTTCATGTCGGTGTAACCCTGCGGCATAAAGGTTTCCCAGCGCGCCATGAACCAGTCGACCAAGGCTTCGGCGGAGCGGTGCGAAGGTTCGCCCATCATCAGGTACACTTTCAGGGTGCCGTAGACGTCCTTGTTGGACGCCGAGACGTCATTCTTGAGTTCGTCCGCGATATAGTTTTCCACCGCCGGCCAGAAGATCTGCAGCAAATGGCGTTGGTAGGTTTTTTGCGCCGCGCTGTTGATCAGCTTGTGCTCGAAATAGGGATTCGGCACCGGCGACACTTCGCCGCCCAATTGCGCGTTCATGTACCCCAGCTGCTCATAGGCGGAAATGACATCGTCGCTGACGCGGTTAGTCACCGGAATTTCGCGCACGATGCGCTTTGTCTCATCGAAGCGCGCCGCAATGTAGGAGATGTAATCGCTCTCCCACAGGTAACGCATCGCCAGCAGGTTAAACGAGACCGCCAACAGAATGAGCACCAACACATAGCGGCCCAAGGAGCTCATGCGGCTGCCGAGCGGCCTGGCGTGCGAAGACTGCTGCATCACCCCACGTTCTTGCCGGGCGTAATCCAGCTCCGGATGGTAAATGCGCCCGGTCGGGCGAGCTTCATAGATATCCGCCGCTTCCGCGTTGTAGATCGCCCCCTGCGGCGGCAAGGCGATGGTGCTGCCCAGCCACACCTGCTGCAGATGGCAGGCGTAGCCCACCGGCGTTTGCGGGAAGATCTGCTCTAACAGGGAATACAGCGGGTTGCCCAGCGACCCCAGCGATTCAGTGAAGAACAGCAGCTGTTGGCGGTTTTGGCCGTCCGGCGCATCGTGCAACAGTTCGAGCACGTGATGGCTGACGCGCGCCACCATCTCCCGGTAGAGGGTTTCATACTGCTCGAAGGGGGTTTCTCCCTGTTCGGCGCGGTTCAGGCTGAAGCCCATGCCTTTTTGCAACAGATCGTCGCCCAGCATGGACAGGAAGGTCTCGCCGCCGACCAGTTGATCGAGGTGGCTGATGGTGAGATAGACCGGCAGCTCGCTGCGGAACCACGAGGCCATCTCCAGCAGGCGCACGCGCAGTGCATCGGCGACCGACTTTCTCTCCGTCAGCGAGGCGTGCAGCAACCAACGCGCATCCAGACACAGCATGATGCCGTCGATGCCCGGATGGCGGCGATGGCGGCGGATCAGTTTGAACAGGGTGTCGCGCGCCCTGGCGCCCTCTTCCCCCAGGCCGTTCAACTGCAGCCATTCGCCGGAGGTGTCGACATACACCGAATTCTCCGCCAGCCACCAGTTGCAATCCTGGGTCGGCCCGACGTCCACCGTCTGCTGCAGGCCATAGTGCTCGGCCAGCAAGAAGCGTTCGCCGCTTTCGCCGATCAGCGAGGTTTTGCCGCTGCCCGGCGGCCCGACGACCAGAAACCACGGCTTTTCGCTGACGTAACGGCGCGTCAGGCGGTATTTGAAGCGCTGCCAAGGGGTGCGCTGCTTCGCCGTGCCGACGTACTGCAAGGTGCGCAAGGCGTCGTAAAAGCGCGAGGTCACGCGGTCTCGCTGGGCGGTCTTGCGTTTGGCCGGGGCCGGCGCTCGCGCGTGGCGGAACACCCAGGATAAGAACGTCGCCACGAACGGCCACAGCGCCCAGCACAGGATCAGCGCGATGATGATGCCCCTGACCCAGACCGACAGCAGCGGCCGATAGGTGCCGATGGCGATCAACGGCCCAATCCACCACACCACCGCACACAGCAGCAAGGCAATCACCAATATGAATGATCTACGTATCATATAATTTCCTTATTATCTCTACGCCGGCGGATGTCTTAGTTATCCTCGGGGACCTCGGCGGCTACCCCTGCCTGATTTAACGTTGCAGACGGTGAAGCCATCTCCCTCTCGCCGATTTTCCAAAGGATGTCCACGCGGCGGTTGCGGCGGCGCCCTTCTTCCGTCGCGTTGTCGTCCAGCGGCTCCTGATCGCCCTTGCCGACCGATGTCACGGTGCGGTTGTATTTACTGTTGGCCAAGGATTCGCGCAGCTTGTCGGCGACCGTCTGCGCGCGAGCCTCGGACAGTTTCAGGTTGGAGTTGTTGGAGGTGTTGCGATACGGTTTGTTGTCGGTATGCCCGATGACCTCCAGATCGCCCGGCCACGGCGCCAGCGCTTCCCCCAAACGCTCAATGTTGCGTTTCTTTTTAAACTCTTCCGACAGCTTCGACTGCCCGGTGGCGAACGCGCCGTCGGAGGTGAAGATCAACAGCCAGCCGCGCGGATCGGCGCGCACCTCCAGCCACCCTTCGCTGAGGATTTGCGGCAGCGGCTGCGGCAGCGTCTCCATGATGTTGATTTTGCGCGGCTGCGGCGGCGTCCAGGCCAAAATGGCGTTGCGCAGCGCGCGGGACTGATCGTGCAGATACCAGGCGGCCGAGGCGTACGCCAGCAGCGCGATGGCCAGGCCGTAGCACAGCAGCTTCAGCGGCGTGATGCGGGTCGCCTTGCGCACCACGTTGCTCGGCTCGGCATCGGCCAGCGTCTGCGTCGGGTTCTGGCTGTACAGATAGCCGTCAAGACGGTTGCGCACGTCGGCCAACAGCACCGCGCCGCGTTCCATTACGTGGTATTGCCCTTCGAAGCCCAGCGACAGGATCAGATCGTAAAACGCCAGGATCTCCTTGTTGCGCGGCGAGGCGGCCAGATAGGCCTGCAGGTGCTCGAAGCACTTTTCCCCGCCCCAGGCGTCGCGATAAAACTCCACCAGCAGGCTGAGATTCAGTTCGCCGGATTCGAGCGTGCTCATGCAGCACTCATCCACGTAGGAGCACAGCAGATAGGCCAGCTTGTCCACATCGCTCGGCGCGATGTGATCCGCCAGCAGCGTCTGCTGAAATTGTTGGATCTCGCGCACGATCTGCGCGCGTACCGCGCCCGGATTCAGCTGTTTCTGATCGCGCACCCGCTCCACCTGCAGCAGGACCGGGATAGCGGCGGCGATCAGCGGGTTGTCCCAATGGCCCATCATCACGCCGGGCTTGCTCAGCGCGGCGCGGCCGAACAGCCCGCTCGAGGTCGGCGCCGCCTCGGCCGGGCGCTCGCCCGGCGCGGGCTCGCTGCTTTCCGGCGCAACGCTTTCCGCTTCATAAGGCTTGGGTTCGGGGGGCGTCGCCACCCCGGCGCTTCCCGGCCGCAGCTTGGCGGCCAGCGCCCGCGCGCCGAAGGACAGCGCGGCGATCTCCGCCGTCGTTTTGCCCACCGAGCCGGACGCGGGAAGGCGCGGCGTCGCGTTGTTGCGCGTTACCGCCATCGCCTCGCGTATTTTTCTCTCGAATTCGTTCATCCCACCCTCCCTTGCCTTAATCCCCAGACGTCAAAACGCAGGTCGGGGAAATCACCCACGATGCTGAGCGCCATCGCCGAGCCGGCCATCATTTCCTTATAAATCGGGTCGGCATGATCAACCTCGAAATAGATGCTGTTCGGGTAATACGGTATGTGGCGCGGCGGCGAAGCCATCGGCAGCAAGCGAGCGCCCGGTAATTGCAGATCGATCAGCTGAATGATTTTCTCGACCGGCCCCAGTTTGACCTGCGCGGGGAAATACGAGCGCAGATGCTCGATGGACAAACCGCAGCTGACGGCGAACACCAGTTTTTCCAGGCGCAGCTGCGAGTCGTTCGGGCACAGATAAATGCTGTCGCCGCGATCGATAAACGGCAACGCCACCGCCGGCGCTTCGATCACCAGCGACAGCGCGCGGCGAATCGAGGCGAACAGTTGGAAGTAGCAGTTGTGCGGTTCATCGTGCAGATACACCAAATCAGCCCGATCCCAGAGGCGTTCGCCGCCGGGAATGATGCTGAGCCGCCCCAGCAGGCTCAGCAACGTGTCGAACAGGGTTTCAGGATGCACCTGCGGGCTGGCCAGCAGTTGGCTAATGCGCAAATTGAACTCGCTCAAGGTTTGCAGCAACAGCAGTTCCAGCAGCTCGGAAAGCCCGCCGATCGTCATATGCACGTCCGGGCGGAAAACCGACTCCAGACGCTGGCTGATCAGCCCAAGCAATTCGGTGGTGAACGCGGGCAGCCAGCCGATGGCGCGGAAATCCAGCATCGGCGGCAAGGCGCGCTCATCCAGCAGCACCCGACGATCGCTGGTCAGCTCGCGCACGAAACCGACCGGCAGCACGCTTTCCGCGCTGCTGACCGCGTCCTCCAGGCTTAGCCGCGTCACCAGGCTGCCCAGTTGCATCGTGCACACGCGCGGGGTCCCTTCCAGGCTGACGCCGTGGTTGCGATCCGGCACCTCGGCGTCCATGGTGCGAAAACGGCTGCTTTTTCGCGCATCCTGGATAAGATCGATCTGGGCGTTGCCGGCGATATCCATCAGCACGGACAGGCACACCACTTTCCCCTGGCAGCCTTCTCCCAGCACCAGCGGCGGCGGCAGCGGAATATCCTCAGGCATGCTGAACGCCGTGCCGTCGGGGAAAACGCCCTTGGCTTTCTTCAGCGCAAACTTGCCCTGTTCCAATAGCCCGTTGTCGATCTCCAGCGTCAGGAACCCCCAGGTGAAGGTTTCGACGCTGCGCAAGCGCGCTTCAATCAAGTGCTCGAAAAAACGTTCCTGCTGCTGGAAATGCTGCGGTTCCATCAACATGCCTTCTACCCAGGCGACGCGTTGTTTAGGTAACATGTCATTCATCCATTTTGTCGTTAGTCACTATGCTGAGTGACGTCATCCCCACCATCACCTTCATTTGCGAATCAGCCTGCGCAGGGGACTTTTGCTCGGCGAGCGGCAGCACGCCGCTGATTTGCTGAAACTCCGCCCCGACGACGACCCATCGCTCTTGCCCCGCCGGCACCTCGAAGCGATAACGCAACGTCTCCCTCGGTTGCAAAATGCTCTGGTGCCGGCTCAGCGCCCCTTCCGACGGCGCCGTCTCGCGGCAAGGGGCGCCGTCGCCAATTCCCTCAGGCATCCACCCCGAGCGATTGGTTTCTATCACGCACACCTTGACCGGCTGCGCCTCCCCGGCGGCATTCGGGTTCACGTTGTCGTTGGCGGTCACCTCGACGTCGATAAACCGCAACCGACGCCCCGCATCCGCAGCCTCATCGTGAGAAAACCAGCTGCATCCGCCGAGCATCCCCACCGCCAACAGTCCCCCTGTCGCAATCCCCCGGAGCGTTTTCACCATGCTGAACTCCTATGCATTAACGAAACATTTGGTCTGGCTCGGCGCGACCTGAGTGCAGACCATGTTGTTGTTGTTCGTCGTGCTGGAATCACCTAGCCGCGTGACCGGCATGCCGCCGGAGAAATACTTACCCGATCCCTGCACCGGCTGCGCCTGGGCCGAATGCGTCCCCGAGGCAGCGCCGATCACTCCGCCCGAATCGGCGGTGGCCACACGAGTGGTGCCGAGGTTTTGTTCATTGCCGCCGGAAATGAAAATGTTAGGCACGTTCGGTATGCCGGTGTTGTTGGGCGAGGTGTTCGGGCCCGGCGCCGGTATCATCGGGTCGCAGCCGGCAAAGCCGATCCCGCCCATGTTGGTATTGGCTGCAGTCATGGTGGTTTACCCCATATGTATCTGGCCACCGTCGATCTTCAGCACCGCCGAAGACTTCAGGGAACCAATTTCACTGTTGATGACGAGGGATTGCCGCGCATCCTGAATGATGTGCTTGGCCAGCACCTCGTCGGTTTCCTCCACCCGCCGGCTCGCGTGCTTGCTGCGCACAAACAGGCGTTGAGAGATTTGGTGCAGCGTTTCGGCAACCCAACGGCTGCTGCGCGTCAGCAGCGTGAAGTGCGGGCTGCGCAGCGTCAGCCGCTTGCCGCCCTGCAGCTCGATCTCGGGCGCCACGATGCGCAAGTTGGCGCAGCGGCTGTCCAGCGTCATAACGGCGTTCGCCTGTTGCCGCGACAGGATCTCGGTGATGACCAACTTGTCGCCGTCGGCGATGACGCAAACGCGATCGCCCGCCAGCGGCTGAACCAGGCAGCTGGTGGCGACCGCCAGACAATGGGCGCGCATGCCGTCGACATACAGACCGCCGTTGGCGTCGGCCGCCAGCGTCACCACCTTGCGCCCCCCTTGTTCGGGAAGCGGAGCGCTGCGCACCAACTGCAAAGGCGTCACCCTGGCGTTGGCATAGACCTTCTGATGCTCTCTTCTGGATTTATACATATCTGCTTACTCCTGTTGGCCGTTGATACGACGGTTGCCGCGGCCCCGGTTGTTGATGCGCATACCAGGCGTCGATCGCGCTCAAGAACGGATCGGCGGTAAGCGGCACGTTTTCGGCGCGATGACGCTGCGCGCCATGCAGGCGAGCGCTCTGTTGCTGAGCGGCGGTCAACGGCTGTTCGATCAGGTTCGCTTCCCGCAGTTCGGCCTGCTCAAGATTGGCTAACGCCAGATCGCACGCCCTGAATTCCGCTTGCGGCAAGATGGCGCGCCCCCAGTTGGCGCCGCCCATCGCACATTCGCTGAACCGGGCCTTCTGCCCCTGCGCCAGGATCAGCGTCGCGCGCTCGAAATCGCAGCGCAGCGCCTGCGCTTCAGCGAAGATCGCCGAGGTCAGATCGCTGTCGGCGAACGAACACCCCTCCAGCTCGCTGCGGTGAAAACTGGCGCCCTGCAGCTGTAGCTGAGCCAAAGTGCAGCCCGACAGGCGGCAGGTGAACCAGATGCGCGCCTGCCCCGCGATCGTCTGCCAGCTGCACGTCTCCAGCCGGCAGCTCCCCATGATGTGGCGCTCGAGGGTCGACGCCTGCCACAGGCACTGCGTGAGCTGGCAGGCGTACCAGTTGGCGTCCTGTATCACGTCCTGGTGAAACATCAGGTTGGTCAGGGTGCTGGACTGCACGGCCAGATGCCCCAGGCTGCTGCGTTCAATTTCCGCGCCGTTGACCTCGCACCGGATCAAACCGCAGTCATCCAGCAGACAATCGCCGACGTAACACCCCTGCAGCGTGGTGTCGTTGCACGCCAAATTGCACAGCAGCCCCTGTTGCAGCGTCAGGTTCTCAAACCGGCATTCGTTGAACGACAGGCACATCAGGCTGCCGCCGACCACGTTGACCTGCTGCAGGGTGCAGCCCTCAAAGCGCACCGCCCGCAAATCACAACCTTCAAACGTGACGCGTTCGAAATGACAGTCGATGAAAAAGCAGTCGCTCAGCGTCAACCCTTTCAGCTCGCGATCGTGGAACCGGCGTTTCTTGAAGATCCGCGGCATGGGCGGCGTCTGCGCCACCGCCTGGGCGACCTCAAGTTCGATCGCCTCTCGGTCAGGCAGCGCCTGTTGAATCACGCGGCTTTCAGTTTTCATGCACATAGTCCCCATGAATGATTCTGCGCGGCACCCAACACGCGCGCTCCAGCAGACAACCGCTGAACCGCGTGCCGGCGTCCTGCCAGGTCATCGCCAGATGCGCCGCCGCCAGATTGCACTGGTCAAATTCCGCATCGCGCAGATCGGCGTTATAAAACAGGCCTTGCTGAGCGCTGCTGTTTTGCCAACGTGAGTGCGTCAACAGGCTGTCTTTAAACCGCACGCCGGCCAGATCGCAGCCGGCGATCGCGCAGGCCGTCAGATCGGCCTCGTCAAAGTTGCATTCAGTGAAAACGCTGTACAGCAGTTGGCACCTCTCCATGCGCGCCGCTTTCAATCCCACTTTGGTGAAACAGCTATCGCTGAACACGGCGTGGGAAAAGTTCGCCTGCATGCCCGCCGTCAGGCTCTCGACGCGGCAGCGTTCGAAGCGCACGCCGCGCCAGTTGCCGCCAAGGAACGAGTTTTTGGTGAGCGTCATCTCCAGCGCAACCGCCTCTTCGGCGAGGCAGCGGTTAAACACGCACGCGTCCAGCTCGCCTTGCAGAAACTGCGCACGAATCAGCGTCGCGCCATTAAACATGCCGTTGCCGATCGCCGCGTGTTCAAAGCGGCTCGCGGTGAAATCGCCCCGTTCGAAAACGCAGTTATCCAGCTTCACGTGGTCGGCGCGCAGCCCTTGCCCCTGAGGCTCCGCCAGCGTCACCCGTTCCAAGACCGCCTCTTGCCACACGCTTTCCGCCAGCAACGGCTTTTGCAGCGTGCACGAGATCATGCGGATCTGGCGCAGCGCCGCCTGCGTCAAATTGACCGCATCAAAAACGCAGTTTTCGAAGGTGCAGCCGTCGAGGGAAGCCTGCGAGAAATCGCAGCGCTCAAAGCGGCACTGCAGAAAATGCCGGCCCGACAGCGCCTCGCAGCGCAAACCGGTGAAAGTCTTCCCTTCCACGGTCGCGCTATCGGGGAAAAACGCGTCATTGCCGTCTTCAGCGGGAAGATCCGGCAAATCGGGCAACGTCACGGAAGCGGGCTCCGCCGCCGCTTGTTGCTGGTGCAAGGCGATCGCCTCGCGGATGCGTTGATAGAACACGGCGGAATCGCCCAGAGAGGTGGGCGACGGATCGTAACGCAAATCGCTGGGGTGATCCGACACCGCCTGGATGACGTTCAATCCCATCTCCGCCGGCATCAGATCCGGATCGAACAGAAACTCAAAGGGCGAGGCGTCATCGTCGCTGCGCTTGCGGAATACCTGTTGGAAATAGTCGAACGAGCGCGGCGCATCGCAGCGATCCAACGCCAGCATGACGGACTCGATGGACTCGTCCAGCAGATGCGTCAACGGCGCATTGCCGGTGAAGATAAGCAAAGCGATGTCGCTGTCGGGCAGGAACCACAGCGTTTTGCGCTGCAGCTCGATTTCCTCGAGGCTGTCGCTATCGTGACGGCGGATGAACGCCCGTCCGCGCACCGCCGGCAGCTCGCCGCGAATCGCCTCGCTTTGCGCGCCGACGCCCTGCAGCTCGAAGGGCACCCGATCCGGCCACGCCGCTTCCGGCAACCACTGCGCCGGCGGCGCCATCTGGAAATAACGCCGATCGATATTGGCCGGCAGCCCGGGGAATGCCGTCTCGAGATAGGCTTTGCCGGCGATCTGGCCCGCCACCTTATCGATGTGCGCCTTGCGCAGCGCAAACTCGTGCGGCACCGGCGCCGGCGCCGCCAGCGGAGAGCGCTCCTGCGCGGTCCCCTCGGCGGACAGCGTCATCAGCAGCGGCCGCAGCCCGTCATTGCAGCCGCGGCCAAACGGGTTCTCCTTGTTGTCTTTGCCGCCCCAGGCGGAGGTGTGATCCAGCGGCACGCTGAGGAAGGGTTCCACCTCCATCGCGCCGCGCCGTCCCTCGCCCTCGACCCGCCAACGGCGCTTCAGCCCGCCGATGTCGGCGCTGACATTCAGCGTTTTCACCGGCTGACCGATGCCGGCATGGCCGGCGATCAGGTATTCGGCGAACGGCTTCGGCTCGGCAACATCCAATATCGGCAGGCTGAGCGGCACGCGCTTCCATGCCTCCCAGATTTCGGCTTCGTTCACGAAGTGCTCAGGCCGGGACAGGTAGCATCCGGCCACGACGCTGATGCCGAGCCGGCTGTCTGTCCCGATCTGGTAACTTCCTTTAATCGCCACCAATTGCTGTGGCCGTATGATTCTCATTGCCGCGCCTCGTTAGTTTTTGCTTTGCATCCCGACTTTTTTCAAATCGACGCCGGTCTCGGACAGTGACGCGCCGGTATAGCTGATCGACACCCCTGTCGTGCTGGTGCTGCTGCCGGTATTGCTGACGCTGCTGCCGGTATTGCTGACGCTGCTGCCGGTGCTGCTGACGCTGCTGCCGGTGGTGCCGACGCTGCTGCCGGTGGTGCTCACGCTGCTGCCGGTGGTGCTGATGCTGCAGCCGGTGGTGCTGGTCGACGATCCGGTGGTGCTGATGCTGCAGCCGGTGGTGCTGGTCGACGAGCCGGTGGTGCTGACGCTGACGCCGGTAAAGCTGGTGCTGCTGCCGGTCTGGCTGGTGCTGACCGTGGTGTAGCTGTTGCTTTCGCCGGTCATGCTGTTGCTGATGCTGGTGAAGGAGTTGCTTTCGCCGGTCATCGAGTTTGATACGCCGGTGCAGCTGGTGCTCTGCCCGGTGAACGAGGTGCTCAGCCCGGTGAACGAAGTGCTCACGCCGGTAAATGACGTGCTCACGCCGGTGAACGAGGTGCTGACGCCGGTAAACGAGGTGCTCACGCCGGTGGCGGTGAGGCTGACGCCGGTCATCGACGCGCTGACGCCTTTAATCGAGGCGTCAAACCCGGTAATGCTGAAGACGTAATCCTTGTAAGAGACGTGGTTGGTGAACCAGTCGGTAAAGGTGCGGCGGATGATGTCGAACTTGTCCATTCCCACCTCGGTGGCCTGGTTGCGCTCCACCGTGGTTTGCAGATCGCGTTCGGCATGCAGCATGACGCGTTCGTTGTTGCGGTTGTCATCGAAGGTCAACTGGCTGGCATGCTGCGGCTTGCCGAAGCGCAGCGAACGCGACACCATGCCCGAGTAGTTGATGTATTCAGGTAACTGATAAGGCGGCGGGTTGTCGCCGTTATACACAATCCCGGTCACCATCGGACGATCGAGATCGCCGTCGACATAGGTCACCAGCACTTCCTGACCGACGCGCGGCATGGCGATCACGCCCCAGCCTTTCCCGGCCCAGGCCTGCACCACGCGGATCCAGCAAGAGCTGTCTTCCTCGGTGGTTTTGTAGCGATCCCAGTGGAAATGCACGCGGATGCGCGCAAATTTGTCGGTATGCACTTCGGAGTTGGGCGCGCCGACCACGGTGGCGCTCTGGATGCCCGGCATCTGCGGCTTTGGCGTTTCGCGCAGCGGGCGGAACGGCACGTCGTCGTTCAACGCATTGAAACGGCAGGTGACGTTGCGGCCGTCGCTGCTGCTGTCCGGGCCGTCTTGCACGAACACATAGTCGCAGCGAGTCAGCTTGAAGCGGCGATTGCGGTTGGCGTCCGGGTGCAAAATCAAGGAGAAATCCTTGCCGGCCATCAACCCGACGGCGTTGCTCTCGCCAAACAGCAGATGGCCGTCGCTTTGCATTTCTTCAAGGCGCAGCCGCGCCAGGTTTTCACCGCGTTCGGTATCCACATAACCCGCCGCGTAGTCGTACCACTCCAACGGGGTGTTCTGCAGGCCGAGGCGGCTCTCTTCCACCTTGGTTTGCAGGTTCTTGCGCGGGTTCTGGAAGTCGAAGTCGCGCAGCACGATTTCATTCGGGCGCACTTTGCGTGAACGCTGGATGCGCTGGATCCCTTCGCGGATGGCGCGGTTTTCTTCGCTGTCCGGCATGAACGGCAACACGGCGTAACCGAAATCCAGATCGTCGAAATTCTGCCGGTCGGTGATCACCAGCGTGTGTTTATCCTCGGCGTGATCGAAGTAATACCAGATGCCTTCGTCTTCAAGCAGGCGGCTGATAAACGCGAAATCCGTTTCGGAAAACTGCACGCAATATTCACGCGTCGGATAAGTGCCTTGAATATCCAGACGGTAGTCGGCAAAACCGTAGCGCGAGAAGATTTGCTCGATGATGTCGAGCACGTTCAAATCCTGGAAAATGCGGCTGTTGCGGTTCTGCATCAAAAACCACAGCCAGGTGCTCAGCTCCAGCTTATAAACGAACTTATCCTGATGCTGCCCCGAATCGGAGGCGCCGATCACGTAAGCGTAAAACGGCCGCGCGCCGAAATCCGGCCTTTCTATTTGAATGCTGATCCCTTGACCCAGCAGAGATTCATAATCAACGTCCGCCTGTTCACATTCGAATTCGAGCGTATATTGCGAGTTGCTCGACAACCCTTCTTTGGTGGTGAAGCTGAGTGGAAACGCATTTAATTCGGCTAACACCGGGTTATCAATTTCGATTAAAGGCATAACAACCTCTCTGATCCGATATCGAACCCCGCCCCGCGTTTGCGGGCCGGCGGCAAATTAAAAATCAGTCGAAATAAACACTTAAACTATCGTTCTCGACCATGAGTTGGATATTCTGCAGTTCCTGTCCCGTCCGTTTGCGCTGCAGCACTTCATTGCTGATGGGCGGCAAAATCGCCTGCTGCAGCAGCGACTCGACCGCTCTGCCGCGCGAAGGATGGGCGCTGATGCGTTTGGCTATCCAGCCTGGAATGTCGCCTTCCAGCACCAGCGACACGCCCACTTCTTTGTGCAAACGCTGTTGTAAACGCGAAATCTGTTTGGTGGCGATATGGGTTATCGCTTCGGTAGAAAGCGGCACGTAGGGAATGACGTTCATGCGCGCCAACAGCGCCGCCGGGAAGAAGCGCGCCAGCACGTCATGCAGCATCGGCCGCAGCGCTTCGGTTTTCAGATCCGGCGTTTCCGCCAGCGTCGCTTCTATTTCGCCGGCGCCGATATTGCTCGTCATTAAAATGAAACACTGGCGGAAGCTGATCATGCGGCCCTCACCGTCTTCCATCACGCCCTTGTCGAAGACTTGATAAAACGCCTCGTGGATATCGGGATGCGCCTTGTCGAATTCGTCGAGCAAGACGATGGAATAAGGTTTGCGGCGCACCGCCTCCGTCAACTTGCCGCCCTTGCCGTAGCCGACATAGCCCGGCGGCGCCCCTTTCAGGGTGGAAACGGTATGCGATTCCTGAAACTCGCTCATATTGAAGACGATCAGGTTATGCGCGCCGCCGTACATCGCCTCCGCCAGCGCAAACGCGGTCTCCGTTTTGCCGACGCCGCTCGGGCCGGACAGCATGAAAACGCCCAATGGCCGATCGTGCGCCTGAATGCCGGCGCGGGAGATGCGCACCGCCTGCGCGATTTCATCGATCGCCGTCTGCTGGCCGAATATCTGGCGGCTCAGCAGTTGGTTGAGATTGAGCGCATTGTCCAGATCGCTTTGCAGCATGCGGCCGGTGGGGATGCCGGTCCAATCCGACAACACCTCCGCCACGACGCGGTCGTCCACCCACGGATACACCAACGGCAGGCCGCCGTCTTGCAAGGCTCCCAGCTCGGAGGCCAGCTGCGGCAAGCGCTCCGGCGACTGCCGCTCCGCGTCGAGCAAGGTGGTGACCGCCTGTTGCTCCTGCGCCTGCCGCTGACGCAGCGCATCCAGTTCGCCTTCCATGTCGCTGAGGGTCTGCTGCAATTCAGTGATGCGGGTGAGCGCCAGATCGTCGAATTTGCTTTCCTCCTGCAGGCCGTTCATTTCGGTGCGCTTCACCGCCAACCCGGCCTCGAGCGACTCGATTTTTTCAGGCAGCGCATGCTGGCTCAGCGCCACCCGCGCGCAGGCGGTGTCCAGCAAGCTGATGGCTTTGTCCGGCAGTTGCCGCGACGGCAGATGGCGCAGCGACAAATGCACCGCCGCCTGCAGCGCCGACTCGCGGATCTTGACGCTGTGGTGCTGGGCAAAATGCGGGGCGATGGCGCGCATCATGTTCACCGCATTCTCTTCGTCGGGTTCAGAAACCAACACGTACTGGAAACGGCGCGTCAGCGCGGCATCCGGCTCGATGAACTGTTTGTATTCCGACCAGGTCGTCGCCGCCACCATGCGCAGCGCCCCCCTGGCCAACATCGGTTTCAACAGGTTGACGGCGTCGCCGGTGCCGGCCTGCCCGCCGGCGCCCACCAGCGTATGCGCCTCGTCGCAAAACAGGATCACCGGCACCGCCGAATGCGCGATGGCGTCGATCAGCGCTTTCAGGCGCGATTCGAATTCGCCCCTCATGCTCGCCCCGGCCTGCATGCGCCCCAGATCCAAAGACAGCAACCGGGCGCCCTGCAGCAGCGGCGGCACCTGCCCCTGGGCTATCTTGCAGGCCAGCGCTTCCGCCACCGCCGTTTTGCCGACCCCGGCTTCGCCCACCAAAATCGGGTTGTTCTGCCGGCGACGCAGCAAGATGTCGATCACCTGGCGCAGCTCCGCTTCGCGGCCAATCACCGGGTCGATTTCACCGTCGCGCGCCTGGCGGGTCAGATCGGCGCACCATTTATCGAGAATATCGACCGTCTCGGACGCCTCCGGCGCATCGCCGTGGGCGCTGTAGACCTCTTCTTCCTCTTCCTCATGCTCGACGGACTCCGCCAGAATCGCCGGATAATCGTCGAACAGCTGCGGGATCGGCAGTTTTTTGAACTCGTCGCTCAGCCGGTACAGGCTGCGCTGCAACGTGGGATCCTGCAGAATGCCGACCAGGATATGAATGGTGCGCACCCCGCCGGACGGCGTTTCGGCGAGCTGGCTCATCAGCAGCCCTCTTTCCACCACCGTTTCCAGTTGCGTCGACAGGTCCACCACCGCATTCGTCCGGTTAGGCAAGGTATGAAGAATGCGATCCAACGCATCGCTGATGCGCTGACTGTTGATGGCGTAGTGCGCCAGGATCATCGGCAAGTCGCCGCGCTCCTTGTCCACCAGGACTTTCAGCCAGTGTTCCAGCTCCACGTATTCGTGCCTGAAGGTTCGGCACAGCTTGGTCGCTTCGACGAACGACTGATAGGCAAAGTGGCCCAATCGCGAAAAAAGACGTTCTCGTTGATACACCTTAAATTTCCTTATATTAAGTTGTTGATTGATAAACCAGCTGCCTAAACGTCCCTGTCTTAGGTTTCAGCCAGCTGTCTTTACTCAGCGACTTGCCGCCCAGCTGCGCCGCCATGCCCGGCTCCGTGGCAATCAGCAGGCTGACATCCAGCATCAGCTGATGGCTCGTAAAGTCATGACAGATGCTCACCAGCGCCTGCAGCCGCCGGCTGCCGCGCTGATACTGCTGATACTGCGGGGCCCCCAGCGGGCCGATCTGAATATGCGCGCCGTACTGGGCATCGAAAAAGCGGCTGCCGATGCGCGTGCTGCCCAACTTGCCCAGCTTTTGGCTGCCGCTTTGCTTGCCGTCGTCGATCCACTTGGCGTAGCGCGGCGTAATCGTGATGGGAACGGCGAAATAGGTCGCCAACATCTTGTTGAGTTGCCGCAGCGAGCGGCGACCGGGCAGATAAGTGCCGGGGTACGCCTCGCGCAGGCGCTGGATATGCGGGTTCACCGTCAGCGCCGTATCGACGCCCACCGTCTGGCGCAAATGGCGCAAGAACGGGTTTTTATCATCGTCATGCTCATGGCCGATCATCGCCTTCAGCTGCGCCCAGGCCCGGTAGTGCAATACGGCGAAGCGCTGGCTGACGATGCCGACGAACTGCTGGAACGCCTGGTTGCGTCTGGCGATGACTTCGGTGCGCGCGTGCTCTGTCACATGGATCGGCAGCGGGCCGTAGGGGGCGAACATGCCGAAATGCCGCGCCTGAATCAGCACTTGCTTAGGGCGCTGCACGATAGAGGCGATTTCACGCGAAGCGAACGCCATATCCGCCGGCTGGGTAATGCAGAGCCTTTCGCGGCTGCGATCGTTGGAGACGCCGAGCCGCGGCGCATCCGGCTGCGCGCGTTCGATACGCCGGAGCAGCTCGAAAAAATCCTGTCGATTGGACAGCCCGCGGATTTCGGACTGGCCCGCGCTTTCGCTTTGCGCCCCCGGCCTCGGCGCCTGTTCCAACGAAAGCGCCGTTTCACGCATCAACGACATATCAGCCATAGTAGAGCGCCCCCCAGTCGGCGTGGGTTTCCCCATCCAGCAACAGCTTCATGCTTAACGTTTGGTTCAGGTCGCCGTATTGGCTCAACGCGTGGTGCAATATTTTGCCGAACAGATAGGCGCCGTGGTCGGCATGATGGTTGGCGCTTAAGTTGACGGCGATCTCGGCTCCGCGGATCCAGGCCAGCGGCCCCGGCCCCTGATTGCGTTCGAAATGGTGCTCCACCCAGGCGTTTTTAATGCTGGCGATGCGCTTGCGCTGGCTGGAGTCATCCTGATGGCAGAACAACGACAGCCAGTCGCGCAACAGCGCCGAACAATCCTGAACGTCGGGGCGCGCATGGCGCAAAGGATTGGAGGCCAGCATCTGAATCGCCTGCCACGCCTGGCTGATGTTCGGCACCGCGACCGGGTTGCTCGGGTAGCGGACGATCTCCACCTGGTGGATCGGCATCGCCGTTTCCAGCTGGAAATGCGGCTGCTGAAGGTGCGCCGGCACCAGATGCCGTTCGCATACCAGCGCCTCGACGCTGAGCGACGTGATGTCGTCGATGTCGATGCCGCTTTTGCCCGGCGAGATGGCGATGAAGGTATCTTCGTTGGGCAGGTGCGGATTGTTGTACTTGGAGGGCGACGGCTCCCGGCGACGGTGCAGCGTATAACCGGCCGGCTCCCGCTCGCAGTCGTACTGCACGTCGGCCTGCAGTGAAGAGAAAATCACCGGGTTGCCGTCGGGCAGCATGCCTTTCACTTGTTTTACGCTGTGTATCTCATACAGCGAGGTGTTCAAACGATCGACCACCAGCTGGTGCTCCGTGCGCTCATCCGTCAGCAGCACCGGCGAGCAATGGCGGCGATACAGGTTGATGACCGGGGTCGCGAAAAGATGAAAATCCCTGGCGTTGACGCGACCGATCAGAGTGAGTGGGCGTTGCTCCAGCGCGAACAAGATCTCGAACTCGTGAACGCGTTCACATTGGCGCAGAAAATCCTGCACGCCATGCAGCTCCAGGCTGAAGAAGCGGCTTGGCGCGGCGAAGTATTCGCGCATCAGCCGGTTGCCGGGCAGTTCCCCCACCACGGTGGGCAACAAGGCTTCTTCATCGCTGACGCCGCCCAGGCGCAAGCTGTCCGGCTGCAAGACTTTGACGATTGGCCGGTCGTCGCTTTTCGCCCATAGCACGATGCGCAAGGTGCGATTAAGCAACGCGGCCAGCAGTTGATTGGCCCGCACCGTATCTTCCGCCAGCGTCAGGTGCAGCGGCTCGAGATCCAGCTCCGAGACGGGAAGCACGCCGTGCGTCGTCAGGCATATCCTGACGTAGGCCGAGCAATCCTGCATGTGTCTGGCGGCGCCGTCAGGCAAATGGTGCGGCGGCAAAATCTCACATTCCGCCAGTGAAATCTCAACGGGCTGCACTTTAATATGCCGCGCCGTGGTGAACGTGGCGGGTTTGTTGTTCAGCGAGATATCGTTGAGGGTCATGCGGCTCCCGCGCGGCAGGTCAACCTGGCTGTGCCACTGGGGAAAAGAGAGATCGGGCTTAATCGCGACGGTAGCGATCGCGGGAACCGGCGTATACCACAGCGGCGCCAGGCGTGAGAGCATTTGCAGGGCAAATTCCGGCTGCTCATTGTTCAGCTTTTCCTGGATGCGGGTGCAAAGGAACGCGGAGCCCTCCAACAGACGCTCAACGAAAGGATCCAGCACGCCGTCGATATGCATGCCTAAATGCTGGGCGACCTGGGGATGAGAAGAGGCGAACTGACGACCGGCCTCGCGAAAATAACGCAGCTCATCATTATATAATTGGAGAAAGCGCTCACTGAACATAGTCACCCCTATTAATCAAATACGTGTACGGCGCCACAGGAATAATCAAGAGCGATGCGCAAATTAACCAGCATTTCGTCACCCGGTAATGAGCAGGTGCCATAAATATCGAATAAAATCGCCAGCACATACGATTGGCGTTCATTCACTACAGGCACCACACGAATCGTTTTCGGATCCAGACGCGGCTCAAACGAAGTAATGATTCTTTGTATATGTCTCGCCAGCGTTAACGGATCGGTATTAATCGGTATGCGTTGGCTCAGCGACGGCAGGCCATAATTCAATACCGAACTTTCGCTGTGCGCATAATCATGAAGTTTCAAATCAGCGCTGCGCGATGCGTCATTCAGTAAAAATTCGATATCACGCACCAAAACACGCCGCCAATTATCGGCGCTGGCGCTTTGATGTCTCACGCTGAGCTTATCGAATAGCATGGGCAATGACGCTTTCATTTAACACCTCGCGATAAGGCTTATGTCTGCCCGCAATCGCTGCGGGCAGACAGCCTGCAATTAGTGTTGTGACATCAATGATCAGATACGGGCATTAAGCTTGAGGTCATACCCCGTCTTAATTACCGCACCCATGGAGCCATCATTGTTTTGCTCTTTGTACTCAACTTCGATACGTGCGAAATTCAGCTTGATAACGTCGGTTGGCAGCACGGTATCGATTTCAGTACCGATGGTGGAATTCAGCGGCATATTACCCACGGTCTTGAATGAGGAAACCAGGCAGTTGCTGAAGGTCACGGCAATGAAGTCTTGCTGACCCTGGCCTGATTTACGGCAAACAAGTTTTGCCTGAGGAATATGCTCGCCGGTGGCGCACATCAGGAACAGTTTCGGCGAAGCCTTATTGCTCACCATGCGAAACTCAAAGTCTTTCATCTCGACTTTGCCTGAACCACCGCCGCTCCCGAACCCCCAACGGCCGGCGTTTTCTTCCGCCCATTGCCAGGCTTGCAGCTGAATCCAGCCAGGGTAGGTTTGGTCGGGTGATTCACCATCAACACCCTCAATTTTCAAAAAATAGTCTACTAAAGCTTTCGTGCTCATTTTTTGTCTCCTTGACTGATAGGTCTACTTCGTTAATTGAAAAGTCTATTCAGATAAGTCGTTATATTGCCTACGCGATCATTGAAATAGCGACAATGAGAACCCATTAGCCATTAATAAATAGCAATAGCGTAAAAAACAGCGCCACTAAATTTCAATGAAATATCAATTCCCACCAACGCCATTTAATAATTAACGTCGGCAATATCCAAACCAATGACCAGCCGTAACTTATCTGCTCCCATCTTTTTTGGCTGACGGAAGTTTTGATACAAGTCGCAAGGACACGGTCATGCCTTCCAACTGGTAATGCGGGCGCAAATAGAAATGTGCGCGGTAATAACCCGGATCGTCTTCCACATCCTCAACGCGCACCTCGGCGGCGGCTAATGGACGACGCGCCTTGGTCGCCTCGGTCGAGACGGAAGGATCGCCATCGACGTAGTTCATCAGCCAGTCATTCAGCCACAGCTGCATATCGTCCCTGGACCGAAAAGAACCGATTTTGTCGCGCACGATGCATTTCAAATAGTGCGCGAATCGGCACGTGGCGAAAATATAAGGCAAGCGCGAAGACAGCTTGGCGTTGGCCGTCGCGTCGGGATCCTCGTATTTCGCCGGCGCGTGCATGGTGCAAGAACCGATAAAAGCGGCGAAATCGGAATGCTTGCGATAGACCAGGGGCAAGAACCCGGCGTCGGAAAGCTCTTGCTCGCGCCGATCGGAAATGGCCACTTCCGTCGGGCACGTCAGTTCATATCCGCCCTCATCGGATGGAAACGCGTAGGCGGGCAGTTCTTCCACCGAGCCGCCGGATTCGATGCCGCGAATCTTCGAACACCAGCCGTACTCATGGAACGCGCGATTGATGTTGACGCCCATCGCATACGCCGAGTTGGCCCAGGAAAAATCATCATCCACATCCGGCCTGACGGACTCCTCGAAAGCGAACTCTTCGATCGGGTTGGTTTTCGCCCCGTAAGGCAAACGCGACAGGAAACGCGGCATCGTCAACACCAGGTAACGCGAGTCGTTGCTTTCGCGCAGGCGGCGCCAGGACGCATATTCCGGCGTGGTGAAAATCTTGCCGATATCCCGCGGGTTGCCCAGTTCGTTCCACTTGCTCATCTGCAGCAGCGACGGCGACGCGGCGGAAATGAACGGACAGTGCGACGCCGCGGAAATTTTCGCCAACTCGGTCAGCAGCGTGACGCTCATCGGGCTGTGATCGAATTCAAAATCGCCGATGATGCAACCGAACGGCTCGCCGCCGAACTGACCATATTCCTGTTCGTAAATCTGTTTGAACACCGGGCTTTGATCCCAGGCGGAGCCCCGATAGCGGCGCAAATTGCGCGTCAGCTCATCCTGACTGATGTTCAACACCCGGATCTTGAGCGTTTCGCTGACGTTGGTGTTATCGACCAGATAACTCAGACCTTGCCAGGCGGACTCCAGCTTCTGGAACTCCTTGTGGTGCAAGATATTGTTCATCTGTTGCGAAAGCTGTTCGTCGATCTGGGCAATCAACGATTCAATGGTCAATACGACATCCTGACTGACCTTGACCTTGCCTTTATTGGCATATTCGGACAGCGTGCCGATAGCCCGACGAACCGCTTCCGAAGCCTCGTTCGTTCTGGGCCGGAATGAACGCTTGAGCAAACCGTCAAGCTCATTTTCCGTTTCCTGCGTTTCAACTTCAGCGACTGCCGTAGCCTGCTGCTTAGCCGAATAGCGTCGTTGCCTCGCTCTCATTCCTCATCTCCTTTATTGCCGGAATCCTGCACATCCTGTTCCGCATCCGCGACCGTTTTACGCGCATCCGTCACCAAACGATGCAGAAAATCGGGTTTCTCCAGCAGATTCTTCACCACTTCTTCCGCGCTGGATTTACCATCCATATAGGTGATCAGCTCCGTGAGATGTTCCCGGGCTTCAAGCAGGCGTTGCATCTGCGGAACCCGTTTGGCGATGGCGCCAGGCGTGAAGTCATCCATCGATTCAAACTCCAATTCCACGTCCAGCAACGCATCGTCTTCGCTCAGGGTGTTCTCTACGTAAAATTGCAGACGAGGCTTGATGGCGCGCATGCGATCGTTGAAGTTGTCCTGATCAAAGGTCAGGAATTTCCGCTCTTCGATCGGCAGCAAAGGCTTTTTCCGATGCCCAGAGAGATCGGACATGACCCCCGTAACAAAGGGCAACTCCACTTTCTTTTGTGAACCGTAAAGCTCTACGTCATATTCAATTTGCACGCGCGGCGCGTTATTTTTACCGATAAATTTCTGAGAGCTTGAGTCCTTAGCCATTGGAAAACTCCTTTGTGATAAAAATTACTTCCCGGACAATTGATTTAACGAGGCCAGAGATTCCGGCAAAAGCTCCTCAACAATCGTCGCGAAGTCCATACCGATCATTTTTTGTGAACGTCGAATAAGAATGGGGGCCGGATGGCTGGGCTCATAGTTTTGGAAATAGTCCAAAACCTGATCCAACAGCAAGATGACATCCTGCCGGGAACGGATATATTTGCCGGGCATGGCGACAGGCGCGTCAGCATCCGGCGAGTCAATCTCCGCGTCATCCCGTTCAGCCGGCAATTCCTGCTGTTCCAGTGAAGCCAGCTGGCGGTTGAACTGTTTCAAATAGTCGCGCACCTGCCGGCAGTCCAAACGATAATCTTCGGCCTGCAGATTGGCGTAATTCTCGACGCGCTCCAGCGCATCGATTTCCAGCGCCAATTGCTCTTTCAGCGAAGGCAGATTTCTGCCGGCAAAATAACTGTCGGCTTGCCCCAGCACCTTTACCACCTCCGAAAAATGCAGGCTTTTGCCTTCCTGCTCGTCAAGCCGCATATTCAGCAGCTCGTCGGTGGTTAACGGCGTGTCGGGAAAAATCTTGCTGTTCTTGATTTCGTGCAGACAGGACGATGTGGCGAGCCACCCTAATGCGGCCGCATGAAAGCTGTCCGATGAGGGTTCCATATCCGCCTGAGGGAAAATGGTGGCGCCCTCCTCGGCATATTTGGCGTCAATATCCTTAATGCCCTGGTAGAAGGCCGAAAAACCGTCGATATGAAGATTGGCACGCATAAACCACAGCACGACATGTAAATCGAAGCACTGTTCCAGCAACGCGGCAGACTGCTCGCGAATGGCGTGCCAATTGATATCACGCGCATTGTCTACGGCATTAAGCGGATCGGTTTGGCTGTCATATTCCGAAAGCGTGAATTCAATTTCACTGTATCGTGGATCAAATTCGACGCCATTCACTTCCGTTGAGATGACTTCATTCATGGCCTGATATCCTTTTCAATCAGCACTAGAAACATAAAGCCTAATAAAGCGGGCTTTTACGTTCGCCAGTCTTTCCCAGAGTCCTTTTAGCGTAAGTTAGTCGTCACCAAGCTCGCAAATTGTTTAGATGTATTAATATTAACAACAATAATAGATTGAACCTATCAATAGAATCACAGTGATCGGTTTAAACTATTTTACATTTACATATTTATTTTTTCCTTTTAAAATCAATAAATTGCAAACGATAATTATGCAAGCTAAGAATAGGAAAAAAATCAAAAACTGCCCTAAAAACAACGTTTCATCCTTGGTAGGATAATTCCAGTAATACCACTGGATACAAATAATTTAATTAGCAAATGATAACCACAGTAAATAGTGAAATTTTTTCATAAAACCATGACAGCCAGTCGTTTCTTGCAAGCGGGTAGCACGCAATGATCAATAGAAGACGATGGCAATGTGACTTTCATTTCCAGCACTCAGTACTTACACATGCGAAACCTGGTGTGAAAATAAACAATTTGGCGAGAGTTTTGATTATTAATTTTAAAGCTAAAGCACAGATTAACATTCCGCCGTGGTGCACCGAATACCTATTGGTACACAAACAGCCTGGTGGATAAAGTATCGTTCTTTTATAGTTAACTCAGGGTAATGATCAGAATAATTTAAGATTCAATTCCCCTTCATGTGTGTTCTCATACGTCTTACCGCGGCAAAAGCACCACTGCAGTAAAGGGTCTCGCAGACTAAAGTGGCATTAGAGATATCATTTACTATAACCGCGAAATAACCACGTAAGCGCTGCAACGACAGTAACCGTGTTAAGACCAGCGATCTGTTCCATATACAAGAAATGTTTCCCTAACTGATAAGACCACTAATTTGATACTAGCAAAGGCAAACCCAATATCAAGAAAAAATATTATTTTTTTAATAAAAAAATAACAAATCAATATACATAAAACAAACAATTCAATAACTTAAAACAGCGCTGAATCGATTACTTTTACGCCAGGAAAAATAGTTCATGGAAATTTACACCCACTCATAACCCCCTCAGTCAATCTCACTCATTCTCTTCGGCATTGAATTGTCATCAAAAAATAAGAAAATCTATAAAAATAAAACCCGCCACTGGCCGTGCGTCCCACAGGATCAACTTTCGCAAGGCAAAATAAGCAAGATAATTCCCAATAAAAAGGCCGAAAAAAAGCGTTAATGATTTAGCGGTTCAAAATAAAAATAAAGGTAACTCTATTGGGTTATTAAAGCGAAAACGCGCACCTTTTCATTGCTGCAAAAAAACCTTATGAATCTTTACGTTGCCTGTCCTTTGACAATCATTGATGAAAACGCAAATCAGGTAGCCAACACATACAGAAAATAGATGGGCTACGCGGCGGGCCAACCCTGCCGATGACTTTTCTCATCCCCGGTTCGGCCCGTGCGCACAGGTTATTCCGCCTAAAAATCAGGCAGCATCGCTGGCCTCGTCCGGCGATTTAGCGCCAAGCCCGCCGTTTTCCTGATCCAGAACAGCTTTCGCATTCATCCGACTGATATATTGATTGAAAATCATTCCTATTCAGGAGAAAAAGCCATGGTTAAGTCACTCAATGCGGCATTCACTCGCTTTTTTGACCACCCGGACGCAGGCAAATTGGCGCTCAGGCTAACCTTCGGCGGGCTGATGCTGTTTCACGGCGTCGCGAAAGTTCAGCATGGCGTCGGCTGGATCGCCGATGCGTTACAACAACAAGGGCTGCCCGCCTTCATCGCCTATGGCGTATATGTTGGGGAGATCCTGGCGCCGATACTGATCGTTTTGGGGCTGTTCACCCGCCCCGCCGCAGGGGTTTACGCCCTCACGCTGGTGGTGGCGTTTTTGATGGTAGGCACCGGCAAGGTCTTCACCGTCACCGACGTCGGCGCCTGGGGCATTGAAAACGAACTGGTGTTCTTTATGGGTGGGGTCGCCATACTGCTGCTGGGCAGCGGGAAGTATGCCATCGCGCGCAATGAAGCCTATCGATAAACCGCGCTATCAATAAGGAGGTTTCTGGTCTGAGCCTCCTCTTTATCTATAACGGCCATTAACGATCGGCCAGCCGGTAAACCGGTACCTTGCGCGTCGTGCCGGTCAGGGTGTCGAAAATCTCCGTTTCCGCCGTCACGATCGTCATGCCGGTTTTTCTTAGCCTGCGCACTTCGGCGGCGATGCGCTGTATGCCGAACCAGAACAGTCCGTCCAGCGCCGTGACGCGCAGCCCCTGCTCCAGCGCCAGCTTAAGCCGCTCACGCGGCGCCTTGAGCGCCTTGGCGATTTCCCGGTAAGGCAGCGCGTCCACGCCCGACGCCGATGTTCGGTGAATGCGGGTCGACAGACCGTATTGGAAGGCCTCGGGCACGTCGCTTAAATCGCTCTTCAGGCTGTAAACGCAGCCAAAGCGCTTGCCGTTGAACACCACATTTTTTTGACTGATCGACAGCTCATCGCGCAGGCCGGCAATCAGCTGCGGCGCCCGCACCAGCAATAAGCGAAACGGCAATTCGAAACTGGTCACATAGTCCACGTTGAGCAACGCAATGCGCAGGCGCTCTTCCGCGCCCGCCTGCGTCTGGCGACACTCGTTCAACACCTCGCTCCACTGGCGCGCAAGCCGCGGGGCTTCATCCAGCGGCGCGAAATGGTATTTCTCGATGTGGTAGTCGATTCTTTCGTTCATGTCCGTTGGCCCCCGCGTCAGTCATCATGCCCTCAGCAAATTACCTTACCCGCGGCCCACAATACAACACCGCATCGCGCCGCAAGATGCGGAAAAATCGGGCGCATACGCCCCCTGCGCGCTCGCTCAAGGTGAGTCGTGCAACAACAGCGATATCTCTTCGGCGGCCGAGCGCAACAAAGGCAGGTGGTGCTGGTGCAAACGCTCTGCGGAAACCTGACCGGCATGCACGCCGACGTTCAACGCCGCGGCGATGCGGCCGTCCGGCGTGGTGAGCGGCACCGCCAGTGAACGCAGGCCAATCTCCAGCTCCTGATCGTTGATGGCATATCCCTGCTGACGCACGCGCGCCAGCTCTTCCCGCAATGCGCTGACGCTCACCAGGGTATGGCTGGTGTAACGCAGTTGAGTCAATCGCGCCAAATAGTCGTTCAACGTCTCACTGGCGAGCCCGCTGAGCAGCACCCGCCCCATCGACGTCGTGCTGGCGGGTAAGCGGCTGCCGACGTGCAAATCGATGGTCATGATCCGCGAAGTTGATGCGCGGGCGATATAAAGAATGTCATCGCCGTCCAATATGGCCATGGAACAGGACTCATTGAGCGTCTGGCTGAGTTGCCTCAACACCGGCTGCGCGGCGTTGGCCAACGGCGAAGCCCCCAGCCAGTTGTGACCCAGCGACAAGACGCGCGGGCGCAGCTCATAATTCTTGCCGTCTTCCGCGTACACAAAGCCCAGCTTACTCAGGGTGTAAAGGCAGCGGCGCACCGCCGCGCGCGGAATGCCGGTACGCTGGCTAATCTGCGACACCGACATCAGCCGCCGCTGCGGCGTAAAAGCCTGCAGGACCTCCAATCCTCGCGCCAAAGAGGCCATAAAGTCGGGATCCCCCTTCCAGGGATCGGTGCTGCTGCGCGTAATTTCCTGTTCTTTTTCCATTCTCGTTACCCCGCTGTCTGCCTGAAATATCGGTGTGCCGACGATCACAACCTGCGAATGCCTCTCAAAGAATAGCCGATAATCGCACACTTTTTCGATAATCGGTATTGTTTGCCTGAAAGGGACGATCTACTTTTCCCATTGACGATAAACACTCCCCCGGCGGGCGCCGAATGAAAGGAACAACAGATGATCGATAAAAGTGTGGCCACCCTGGAAGACGCCGTGTCCATCATTCCGGACGGCGCGAGCATCATGATTGGCGGCTTTGGCCCCGCGGGACAGCCGCTGGAACTGATCGATGCGCTGATTGAACACGGTGCCCGCGAGCTGACGGTAATCAGCAATAACGCCGGCAACGGCGACAGCGGCCTCGCGGCGCTGCTCAAGACCGGCTGTGTGCGAAAGATGATTTGTTCCTTCCCGCGCCAGGCCGATTCGTGGGTCTTTGACGACCTCTATCGCCGCGGCGCGATCGAACTGGAACTGGTGCCTCAGGGCAACCTTGCCGCCCGCATGCAGGCCGCCGGCAGCGGGTTGGGCGGCATTTTCACCCCAACCGCCTTTGGCACGCCGCTGGCGCAAGGCAAAGAAACGCGTGAAATCGACGGACGGCATTACGTATTTGAAACGCCCTTAAAGGCGGATTTCGCCTTGATAAAGGCCCATCGGGGTGACCGCTGGGGCAATCTGGTTTACCGCAAAGCGGCGCGTAATTTTGGCCCGGTGATGGCGATGGCCGCCGCCACGACGATAGCGCAGGTCGCTGAATTGGTGCCGCTTGGCGCACTGGATCCGGAAAACGTGATAACGCCGGGCATCTTCGTCCAGCGCCTGGTGGCGGTGGCGCACCCCGCGACCTTTTCCCTCTCTGCCTGAGGAGTCATAACATGCAAAAATTAACCCGCGACCAATTAGCCCAACGGGTAGCGCGCGATATTCCGGAAGGCGCCTACGTCAACCTCGGGATTGGGCTGCCGACCCGCATCGCTAACTACCTGCCCGCCGACAAAGAGGTGATTCTGCACAGCGAAAACGGCCTGCTCGGCATGGGGCCGTCACCCGCGCCGGGCGAAGAAGATCCGGAACTCATCAACGCCGGTAAAGAACGGGTGACCTTGCTGCCCGGCGGCAGTTATTTCCATCACGCCGACTCTTTTACCATGATGCGCGGCGGCCACCTCGATATCTGCGTGATGGGGGCGTATCAGGTCTCGGCTGCCGGCGATCTGGCCAACTGGAGCACCGGCGCCGAAGACGCGATCCCGGCGGTGGGCGGCGCCATGGATCTGGCCATCGGCGCGCGCAAAGTCTATGTGATGATGGACTATCTGACCAAGACCGGCGAATGCAAGCTGGTGGAACAGTGCAGCTACCCGCTGACCGGATTGGCCTGCGTCAGCCGCATTTATTCGGATATGGCAATCATTGATATCACCCCGGACGGCCCGCAGGTGCTGGAGCTGTGTCCGGGGCTCACCTTTGACGCGCTGCAAGCGTTAACCCCGATACGTTTACTGCAATCTGACTTGATCCCCGCTTGAGGAAATCGCCATGCAACAGGCTTTTATCTGCGATGCCGTTCGTACGCCATTCGGCCGTTACGGCGGCGCATTATCCGCGCTGCGCGCCGACGATTTGGCCGCTCTGCCCCTGAAGGCGCTGCTTGCCCGACTGCCGCAGTTGGATCCCCACGCCATTGATGACGTTATTCTGGGGTGCGCCAACCAGGCCGGTGAAGACAACCGCAACGTGGCGCGAATGGCGCTGCTGTTGGCCGGATTGCCCCACACCGTGCCGGGCACCACCCTCAATCGCCTGTGCGGTTCGGGATTGGACGCGATAGGCATGGCGGCGCGCGCCATTAAATGCGGCGAAGCGGAGGTCATCATCGCGGGCGGCGTGGAAAGCATGTCGCGCGCGCCCTTTGTCACCGGCAAAGCGGACAGCGCCTTCAGCCGATCGCTGAAAATGGAAGATACGACGATGGGATGGCGCTTTATCAACCCGCAAATGCGCGCGCAGTTCGGTGTCGAAACCATGCCTGAAACCGCCGAAAATGTGGCTCGCGATTTCGCCGTCAGCCGCGCCGATCAAGACGCCTTTGCATTGCGCAGCCAACAGCGCACCGCCCGCGCTCAGGAGCTGGGCCTGTTTGATGAGGAACTGATCGCCGTCAGCATTCCGCAACGCAAAGGCGAGCCGCTCAGCCTGGTTCGCGACGAACATCCCCGCAGCACCTCTTTGGCCGCGCTGTCCGCCCTGAAAGGCGTCGTGCGCCCTGAGGGGAGCGTCACCGCCGGCAACGCCTCGGGCATCAACGACGGGGCCAGCGCCCTGCTCATTGCCAGCGAACGCGCGGCGGTGCAGTATGGACTCGCCCCGCTGGCGCGTGTGGTCGGCATGTCCGCCTGCGGCGTAGAGCCGCGCATCATGGGTTACGGGCCGGTTCCCGCAGTCCGCAAAGTGCTGGCGCAAACCGGTTTGAGCCTGGCGCAAATGGACGTCATCGAGTTGAATGAAGCCTTTGCCGCCCAGGCGCTGGCCGTGACGCGCGCCCTGGGACTGCCGGATGACGCGGAACAGGTCAACCCTAACGGCGGCGCTATCGCGCTGGGGCATCCCCTGGGGGCATCCGGCGGCAGGTTGGCCATGACCGCCGCTTATCAACTGCGGCGCACCGGCGGGCGTTTTGCCCTGTGCACCATGTGCGTCGGTGTCGGGCAAGGCGTCGCCTTGATTCTGGAACGGATATAACGAATGTCTCTCTATAGCGCAATGTTTATGGCTTCGCCATTAACGCCCTGCTTCAGCGACACGGCGCTGCTGCAGGGCATGCTTGATTTCGAAGCCGGTCTGGCGCAGGCCCTGGCGTCTGCAGGGATTACCGATGACGCGTCCGCGAAGATCATACGCAGCCACTGCCAGGCGGAAAAGCTCGACGCCGCCGCGCTGACGCAGTCCGCCGGATTGGCGGGCAATTTAGCCATTCCCCTCGTCAAACAATTGACGGCGTTGGTGGCGCAAACCTCACCGGAAGCGGCGCGTTTCGTTCACTGGGGGGCGACCAGTCAGGATGCGATTGACAGCGGGCTGATGCTGCAACTGCGCAGCGCGCTCGATAAAACCGACGCGCTGCTCAATCAGCTGATTGCGGCGCTGACGGCGCAATGCCGGCGCCATAGCGCAACGTTAATGGTGGGCCGCACCTGGCTGCAACACGCTTTGCCAACGACGCTGGGGCTGAAGCTGGCCGGCACGCTGGACGCCTTGCTGCGCTATCGGGCTCGTCTGGCTGAAATGCGGCCACGCGTGCTCGCGTTGCAATTCGGCGGCGCGGCCGGCACGCTCGCCTCGCTCGGCGAACAGGGTGAGCGCGTTGAGCGGGCGCTGGCGCAAGCGCTGGCCCTGCCGCGCAGCGCCACGCCGTGGCATACCCAACGCGATCGGTTGTTGGAGCTGGCGAGTTGGTATGCCGGCCTGACGGGCTCGCTCGGCAAGCTGGCGCGCGACATGTCTTTGTTGATGCAGACCGAAGTCGCTGAAATCAGCGAGCCGTCGGCCCCCGGACGCGGCGGCTCTTCCACGATGCCGCATAAGCGCAATCCGGTACTCTGCGCCGCCATCCTCAGCGCGGCCAACCGTCTGCCTGCGTTGATGTCGGGATTGTATGCCGGCCTGGTGCAGGAGCACGAACGTGCGCTGGGCGGCTGGCAGGCCGAGTGGCAAAGCCTGCCGCAGCTCCTGGTGCTGAGCGGGGCGGCATTGGCGCAAAGCCTGGATCTCATTAACGGTCTGGAGGTGCATGAAGCGGCGATGAGGCGCAATCTGGCGCTGACGCAGGGGCTGATCATGGCTGAATCGGTTACCCTGGCCTTAGCCCCCACCCTCGGCCGTCAACAGGCTCACCATCATATAGAACGGTGCTGCCGGCAAGCCCTGGCCACCCAGCAACCCCTGTTAACCCTTCTGTGCGCCGATGCGGAAGTCTCTTCCCGACTCAGCCGGGAAACCCTGGAAACCTTGCTCGATCCGGCCAATGCCACCGGCAGCACGCAGCGTTTCATTCAACAAGTCCTAGCGATGGCCGAGAGGGAGCAATCATGTTGAATTATGTCCTTGAGGGGCCTGAAAACGCCCCGGTTATTCTGTTTGGCAACTCGCTGGGCACCTCATTGGCAATGTGGCAGCCGCAGCGCGACGCGTTCATCGCCCACTATCGCATTCTGCGCTACGACGTTGCCGGTCACGGCGACTCTGCGCCCGATGAACAGCCCGGCTCGCTGGCGCGACTGGGCGAACAGGTGCTGTCCCTGCTGGACACTCTGGCGATTGATCGGGTGCATTTCTGCGGCATCTCCATGGGGGGGCTGACGGGGTTATGGCTGGCGCGCTTTCATGCCGATCGCTTGCTGACGCTGACGATCGCCAATAGCGCCGCGAAAATCGGGGTGACGGAGCATTGGCGAGAACGCGCCGCACAGGTGCGCCAGTGCGGCATGTCCGCCGTCAGCGATGGCGCGGCAGCGCGCTGGTTCACCCCGGCATTTTGCCAATCCGCCCCCGTCAAGGTGCAAACCGTCGTGCAACAGCTCACCGCCTGCGATCCCGAGGGCTATGCCGCTTGCTGCGACGCGCTGGCGACCGCCGATTTACGGGCCGAGCTGGCAGGCATCCGCGTTCCGACGCTGGTTATCGCCGGACATGAGGATGCGGTAACGACCGTCGACGATGCAAAAGCCTTGGCGGCAGGCATTCCCGACGCGCAATGCGTCATCCTGCCCGCCGCCCACCTGTCCAGCATCGAAGCCTGGCGGGCATTTAACCGCGCGTTCCGGGCCTTTTTGGATGAGCAGCTCACGCAGCGGCAACGTTATCAGCAAGGCCTGACGGTGCGCAGAGCGGTGTTGGGCGATGAGCATGTCGATAATACCCTCGCGGCGCTGTCGCCGCTCAACGAGGAGTTTCAGCATTTCATCACTCGCTACGCCTGGGGAGAAATATGGACGCGTCCGGGCTTGTCGCGCCATACCCGCAGCCTGATCACCATCGCGATGCTGATCGCCTTGAATCGCGAAGCTGAGCTGAAAATGCATATCCGGGCCGCCTTCAATAACGGCGTCACGCGTGAAGAGATCAAAGAAGTTCTGATGCATGCGGCGCTTTACTGCGGCTTACCCGCCTCGAACGCCGCTTTTCATCTGGCGCAGTCCGTCTTTGCCGAATACGACGCCGGGCGGCGACCGGACGACTAGAAGACGCGGTTATACCGGCACATCCAGCACCCTTTGGCGCAGCGCAGCAACCAGGCGCTGCTGCTCAGGGGACGAGAACGCCTCTTGCCGGGTAATGATGCCCAGCGGCTCGGCCATGCCCTGGGTAGGCAACGGCAGCGCACGCAGGTGATTGCTGAACAAGTCATCACGCACCGCGCCGTAAGGCACCAGCCACACATAGCCATACTGTAGCGTCAGGCAGCGCGCCAGCGTAACCGACAACGTCTCGACGCACCCTTCCGGCACCGCCAGCCCGTGGCTGACAATGAGCGCCTCCGCATTCTGACGCGGCACCGTACCCCGCGGGGAGAGCACCAATGGCCAGCTCAACGCCTCCGCCAGCGAGACATCCGAATGCAACAGCGGATGATGAGGCGCAACCACCAGCCGCAGCGTTTCATGATACAGCAGCTCGAAGTTGAGCCCTTCCATGCGGGAAGGGTCTGACATGCGCCCGATGCCTAACGTTAATTGCCCCGATCTCACCGCCATCATCAGCGCATCGTTGGCCAGCGTCGTAACCTGCATGCGCCAGCCGGGGGATTGCTGCTGCAACCCCACCACGACCGGCGCGACCAGGCTCACCAGCGTGGTGGGCAGCGCGCCGATATGCAGCGGCGCCGGCAGCGCCTCGCTGTCCGAGGCAAGCGTGCGCCCCAACACATTCAGCGCATCCAAAACGCGGCTGGCATCCTGCAGGAAACGCGCCCCGGCGGCGGTCAGTTCCGCCCCCTGCCGATTGCGCGAAAAAAGGCGCTCGCCGGCCAGGCTTTCCAGTTCGTTGAGCGTTTTAGAGAGCGCGGGCTGCGTGATGCCCAATTGCTGTGCGGCGCGCACCAACGTCCCCTGTTGCGCGGTAGCGACAAAGGCGTGCAGATGACGAAGGCGGATGCGTTGGCTAAAGCGAGAAGTCATGTTCATGATTTATAGTATTAACTTGCCGCCGGCGCGGCAAGCTCATTGTCAGGGCGAACGGAGGATCAAATATCAAAAAAAACGGTTTCGTTCTCGCCCTGTAACCAGATGTCGAAATGGTACACCGTCTGATCCCCGCGCTGCCGCCTTTGCGCCAATAACGTGCTGCGCCGTTTTTCCCACTCGATGAGATTCAACACCGGATCTTCGGCATTGGCTGCCTGTTCGTCGGCAAAGTAGAGACGCGTGTTCAACCCGATGTTGATGCCGCGGGCCACTATCCACAGATTGAGATGGGGCGCCATCAACCGGCCGTCGCGCCCCGTCACGCGGCCCGGTTTAATCGTCTCGAATTGCCACAGGCCGCTGGTGAAATCCGAACAGGTTCGCCCCCAGCCGCGAAACGCCGGATCGTCGGGCTTATCCAACTGGCCGTCGGCGGGGTGCTGATATCGCCCGGCGGCATTGGCCTGCCAGACTTCGACCAGCGCGTCTCTAACCGGCGTGCCGGAGCCGTCATAGACATGCCCTTCCACCACGATGCGCTCCCCACGCGTCTCCGGTTGCGTCAACACATGGGTGAAATTACGCTCGAAAATATCAAAGCCGGCGGCATGCGGCGCCAAACCGATGTGCACATAAGGCCCGGCGGTTTGCGAGGCCGTTTCAGACAAGTACTTTTTCATCACGCGGCTCCCTGTGTACGGTTCTCAAACCACGTAGCTCGATGGCCCCGCAGCACCAGATCAAAGCGGTAAGCCAGACTGTCCAGCGGCACGGCGGCGTGCATATCCAGCTCGGCAATCAGCGTGCGCATCGCATCGTCACTGCCTACCGACTGCAAGATGGGGCAGCGAACGAGCAACGGATCGCCTTCAAAATACATCTGCGTGATCAAGCGCTGCGCGAACGCCTCGCCGGAGAGCGAGAAGTGAATATGCGCCGGACGCCAGTCGCTGACCTGATTGCGCCAGGGATACGGGCCCGGCTTGATCGTACGAAAACAGTAATACCCGTTGTCGTCGGTCAGCATCCTGCCGCAGCCGCCAAAGTTGGGATCGATAGGCGCCAGATACTGATCTTTCTTGTGACGATAGCGCCCTCCCGCATTGGCCTGCCATACCTCGACCAGGGCGTTGCGCACCGGCGCCCCGAAGGCATCCCGCACAAATCCATGCACGATGATCCGCTCGCCGATCGGTAAGCCGTCTTTGGCGTAATTCAGAATCAGATCGTGATCCAGCGGGCCGATATCCGTTGGCGTGAAGACGGGGGCGGTCAGTTCAGACAGCGAGTTTTGCAATGAAATTAATGCATTGCGCGGCGACCGCAGCACGCTGGTTTTATACAGCGGCGCCAGCGCCGGCGGGTGATGACTGTAATCTCGATGCACCAGTTCTCGCGCCATCCAATCACTTTTCATCCCGGTATCCTTATTATTTGAGGGTACATGTCGACAGAGTGTAGGAAGCGCAATATGTAAAAGTAAAGTGAGAAAACCGATCGCTTTATATAACCAAAAGTAATGGAATGTTCTGAATTGACGAAACATTTCATTTGGTCCATAACATGATTCAATTCCCGTCGGTGGTCCGCCTCGCTGCTGAATGGTCGCTTTCAGGTCATCCATGACCGCTTAACTGGAGGCAATGATGAAACGTTCTATCGCGACGGTCTCGGTATCGGGTTCGCTGCCGGAAAAACTGCGGGCTATCGCCGCCGCAGGCTTTGATGGCGTCGAAATTTTCGATAACGATCTGGTCTACTACCCCGGCTCACCGGCGGAAATCCGTGAATTGTGCGCCGAACTGGGCCTGGAAATTTTACTGTTCCAACCGTTTCGGGACTTCGAAGGAGGCCCGCGCGAAACGCTGGCGCAGAACCTTTCCCGCGCGGCGCGCAAGTTCGAAGTCATGCAGCAACTGGGCTGTTCTCGCATGCTGCTCTGCAGCAATGTCTCGCCCGACAGCAGCGAAGACATGGCCACGCAAGTGAGCGATTTGCGCGCGTTGGCGGAGTTGGCCGCCGAGTATGATATTACTGTCGGTTATGAAGCGCTGGCCTGGGGACGTCACGTGAATATGTGGCGCGACGCCTGGGCGCGCGTGAAGGCCGTAGATCATCCGGCGTTGGGGATCATTCTCGATAGTTTTCATATCCTGTCGCGCGGCGATAACCTCGATGGCCTCGAGGACGTGCCGCCCGAAAAAATCGTGTTTGTCCAACTGGCGGACGCCCCGCTGTTGAAGATGGATGTGCTCGCCTGGAGTCGCCATTTCCGCTGCTTCCCCGGCCAGGGGGAGCTGAATCTGACCCAGTTCATGACCCAACTTTCCGCGCATGGCTATCGCGGCGCCTGGTCGCTGGAGATATTTAACGATGGTTTCCGCGCCTCGCCGGTACTCCCCACGGCCCAGGACGGTTTCCGATCGTTGTTGTGGCTGGAGGAGCAAACCTATGACTGGTTGGCCAAACAGCCTCTGCTGCCCAACGCCATGGCCTCGCTCATGGAACGTTCCTTATTCCATTCGCAGCCGCATCCGCCCTTGCTGGCGCTGGAGTTTATCGAATTTGCCGTCTCGCACAACGACGGGCTGGCGATGGGCCAATGGCTGACGCAGCTGGGATTGGTTCACGCCGGCGAGCACCGCTCCAAAAGCGTCTCCCTCTATCGCAACGGCAAAGTGAATGTCATTCTGAATGCCCAGCCGGAAAGCCAAGCCAGCGGCTATTATCACCTGCACGGCATTTCCCTGTGCGCCGTGGCGTGGCGGGTGCGCGGCGTAGCGCGTTTACTGCAGCGGGCGCAAGACTACGGGTACGCCATCTGGCAAGGAGAAACCGGCCCCAACGAGCGGCAAATCCCCGCGCTGTGCGCACCGGACGGCAGCCTGATTTATCTGGTGGAAGCGGACGAAGATCCCAAGAACGATATTTATCACGCCGATTTTCATCTGACGCATCGCAGCGCGCCGCCGCCCGCGCTGCAGAGCATCGATCACCTGGCGATTGCGCTGGCGGATGAATCGAGCGGCAACTGGATCATGTTCCTGCGCAGCGTGCCGGGTTTTGTGCAGGACAACGAGTGGGAATTGCCCGATCCGCTGGGTTTGGTTCGCAGCCGCGTCCTGCGCAGCCCCAACGACGCCATCCGGCTGCCGCTGAATATGTCGGTGAGCCGGGAAACGCAAATCGCCCAGGCGCTAACCGCCTATCAGGGCGCAGGCTTGCAGCACGTCGCCTTTGGCTGCGAGGATCTGTTCAGCATGGTGAAAGCGGCGCAGGCGCGCGGATTAAAAACGCTGCGTATTCCCGATAACTACTATCACGATCTCAGAGCGCGTTTCGATCTGGACCCCGCTTTCCTCTCACAGCTGCAAGCGGGCAATGTGCTCTACGATCGAGACGATCAGGGCGGAGAATTGCTGCATGTCTACACCGTGCCCTATGAAAAAGGCCGCTTCTTCTTCGAACTTCTGGAGCGCCGAGGCGGCTACCGCGGCTTTGGGGCCGCCAACGCCCCGGTTCGGCTCACCGCCATGCGTTAATCGCGCGGGCCATCAAGGCCCGCCTGTTCTTCCATCTTACTGAAAAGGTTAATGATCGCGCTCACACTCTCAGTGGCCTCCGGCGCCGCCATTCTCACGGCAATCCCTTTTCATAACATAAAGTTAACACTGCCTCGTCATTCACCGCCGGCTCAATTGTCCGATAAACGCACATTTTTTCGATTATCGCCGTTTAACGTCCGCCCAGGGGCTGCTTATAGTGATGACACTCAACTACTGCACCGGGGGCACCTCCATGTCGGGAAACAACGCAATCAATGTTCGGGCGCTGATCGACGACCGCCCGTTAGGCAAATGGCAAAAGATGATCGTGCTGCTCGGCTTTTGCATCATTGCTCTGGATGGATTCGATATCGTTATCATGGGATTTATTGCGCCAGAGCTTAAGGCGGATTGGCAAATCACTAACCGCGAACTGGGGCTGGTGATCAGCGCGGCGCTGATTGGCCTGTCGCTGGGCGCGATGCTATCCGGGCCATTGTCAGACAGATTCGGCCGCAAAGTCGTCATCATCAACAGCGTGTTCTTTTTTGGCGTTTGGACGCTGGTGACGGCGTTTTCTCAAAATATGGAGCAGATGATGTTATTTCGCCTGCTCACCGGATTGGGGCTCGGCGCCGCCATGCCGAATGTCGGCACCCTGGTGGCGGAGTTCGCGCCCGCCCGACGCCGCGCTTTCTTGATTACCGTGGTTTTCTGCGGCTTCACCTTTGGCGCCGCCTTGGGCGGATTCGCCGCGTCCTGGCTGATGCCGCGCTTCGGCTGGCATGCCGTGCTGCTGCTCGGCGGGATCTTGCCCCTGCTGTTCGCGCCCGTGCTGATGGCGGCGTTACCCGAATCGGTGTGTTTCCTGGTGGCGAAACGGGCAGATCAGGGCGGCATTCAGCGCATTCTGGCGAAACTGGCGCCCGATCGCGATTTTCGACATTCTACCGTCGTTCTGCCCCCGCCGGGCCAGGTCTGCACTCATCCGGTTAAACTGGTGGTGAGCGCACGGTACCGCTTCGGCAGTTTAATGCTGTGGGGCGCGTATTTTAGCGCGCTGTTTCTGTACTACACCTTAGGCAGTTGGCTGCCGCTGCTGATTAAAGACAGCGGTTTCAACATCGCGCAAGCGGCGGTCATCACCGCGCTGTTTCAGGCGGGCGGGACATTAGGGTCGCTATTTTCCGGGTGGTTGATGGACAGATCCGAACCGCATCGCGCGTTGGCGTCGATTTATGGGTTGGGGGCGCTGTTCACTCTGCTGATGGGGATGGCGATGGGTTACCCCCTCCTGATGGGCGGCTGCGCGATGGCCATC
Organism: Serratia ureilytica; assembly: GCF_017309605.1. Lineage (NCBI taxonomy): Bacteria > Pseudomonadati > Pseudomonadota > Gammaproteobacteria > Enterobacterales > Yersiniaceae > Serratia > Serratia ureilytica. The sequence continues at coordinate 1,749,253 of NZ_CP071320.1, read as the reverse complement.
GGGTTCTGCATCGGGGGCGCCAACACCGGCATGAACGCGTTGTCGGCCAGCTTTTACCCCACCGAAGCGCGAGCCACCGGCTCCAGCTGGATGCACGGCATCGGCCGTTTGGGCGCTATCTTAAGCGCGCTGGCCGGGGCTGAAATGCTGGCGCTCGGTTGGAGCTTCAGCACCATTTTCGCCGTCCTGGCGCTGCCCGCCCTGCTGACGGTGGCGATGATCGTCGCCAAGCGGCGTCATCAGGCGCGTCAAGCGACAGAGCATCAATATGCCGCCTATCTGGATGCGCGTTCGAATGATGTTTGATTGCGTCGGGAAATAATCGAGAACAAAGGGGAAGGCGTGTCGGCCTGCAGGGCCGGGGCGCTTTAACTGTGATGGGGATCGTTGAAAGATTTTTTCGTAAGTGATTGAATAATGGCGGAGAGAGGGGGATTTGAACCCCCGGTAGAGTTGCCCCTACTCCAGTTTTCGAGACTGGTCCGTTCAGCCGCTCCGGCATCTCTCCTGACAACGCTTGCTATCATGCCCGCTTTTACGGCATTTTTACAGCATTAGCATACCGCTGAACGTTCAAGTGACGACTTTACGAGCAACCTGATGATTAAATGGCCGTGGAAAGCGACTCAACCTTCTCACCCCGAGGCGGATACCCAGGCACAGTGGCGGGACGCGCTGGCGATCCCGCTGCTCTCGCCGCTGAATGAGCAAGAGCGGCAGCGGCTGGTGGCCGTTGCCGGGCAGATTTTGCAGCAAAAGCGTATCGTGCCGCTGCAGGGGCTGCAGCTCACCTCGCAAATGCAGGCGCGCATCGCCCTGCTGTTCGCCTTACCGGTGCTGGAACTCGGCGCGGAATGCCTCGACGGCTTCAATGAAATTCTGCTCTACCCCACCCCGTTCGTGGTGGAAGACGAATGGCAGGACGAAATTGGCCTGGTGCACTCGGGGCCGGTGGTGCAGTCCGGCCAAAGCTGGGAACAGGGGCCGATCGTGCTCAACTGGCAAGACGTGCAGGACTCTTTCGATCTCTCCGGTTTCAATCTGGTGATCCACGAAGCGGTGCACAAGCTGGATATGCGCAACGGCGGCGTCGCCACCGGCGTACCGCCGATCCCGCTGCGCGAGGTGGCCGCCTGGGAACATGATCTGCACGCCGCGATGGAAAGCCTGCAGGACGAGATCGACATGGTCGGCGAAGAGGCCGCCAGCATGGATGCCTACGCCGCCACCGATGCGGCCGAGTGTTTCGCCGTGCTGTCGGAGTATTTTTTCAGTGCCCCCGAGCTGCTGGCCGAACGCTTCCCGGCGCTGTATCAGCACTTTTGCCGCTTCTACCACCAGGATCCGCTGGCGCGCCTGTTGCGCGGCCAGGCGGAAAACGACGCGCAATGGGCTGATTGACGGGCATATTGCTCAGATACCGAGCAGTCGCACCGCCTGGGGCAATTTAGCGTTGACACACCCGGGGCCGCTGGATATGATGCGCCCCGTTCACACGATTCCTCTGTAGTTCAGTCGGTAGAACGGCGGACTGTTAATCCGTATGTCACTGGTTCGAGTCCAGTCAGAGGAGCCATATTTAGAGAAGCCCGCTTAAGGAAACTTAAGCGGGCTTTTTGCTATGGGGCGTTTACAGCCCGCGTTTTTCCATCAGCAGCGCCAGATCGACCAACCGATTGGAGAAGCCCCACTCGTTGTCATACCAGGCAAGCACCTTCACCAGATTGCCGCCGATCACCAGCGTGGACAAGCCGTCGATGATCGACGAACGCGCATCGCCCCGGTAGTCGCTCGACACCAGCGGCTCATCGCTGTAGCCCAGGATCCCTTTCAGCGGGCCGGACGCCGCCGCCGCGCGGAACGCCGCGTTGATCTCCTCCGCCGTCGCCGGGCGTTTCAGCGTCACCGTCAGATCGACAATGGAAACCACCGGCACCGGCACCCGCAGTGAATAACCGGTCAGGCGGCCGTCCAGTTCGGGGATCACCTTGCCGAGCGCCTTGGCCGCACCGCTGGAGTAAGGCACGATAGACTCCGCCGCCGCCCGCGCGCCACGCAGATCTTTTTCCGGCTGATCGTGCAGCGCCTGGCTGTTGGTATAGGCGTGAGTGGTGTTCATCAGCCCGTATTCGATGCCGAACGCCTGATGCAGCACCTGTGCGGCGGGCGCCAGCCCGTTGGTGGTGCAGCTGCCGTTGCTGACCACCTTATGCAGCGCCGGATCGTAGAGCTGGTCGTTAACCCCCATCACCAGCGTGATGTCATCGTTCTTGGCCGGCGCCGAGATAATCACCCGCTTGGCGCCGCCGTGCGTGATGTGCACTTCCGCCTTGGCCTTGTCGGTAAAGAAGCCCGTCGCTTCGATCACCACGTCCACGCCCACGCTGTGCCAGGGGATCTCGGCGGGATCGCGCTGCGAAAACACCTGAATCGGCCGGCCGTCCAGCAGCAGCTGGTTGTCGCCGGCTTCGACCCTGGCGGCCAGGGTGCCGGAAAGCGTGTCGTATTTCAGCAGGTGCGCCAGCGTCTTGCTGTCGGTCAGATCGTTGATCGCCACCACTTCAAAATCGCTGCGCCCCAGCGCCGCGCGCAGCACGTTGCGTCCGATCCTGCCGAATCCATTAATGCCTACTCTCACCATGATGCACTCCTCGTTTTGGGCTTTGCCTCAACTCTAGCCCTGCCTCGAAGCGGCGTAAATGGCGTTTACCGATCAATTTACGCCAAATTGCGCGCATGAAAGCGTTCGCGGTATTCGCTCGGGGTCAGCTGCAGTTTTCGCTCAAACACCCGCCGCAGGTTAAGGCCGTTGCCAAAGCCGGTGGCCAGGGCGATCTGTTCGATGCCTTGCGCACTCTGCTCCAGGCGCTGTCTGGCGGTATGCAACCGCCCTTCTTCGACGAATTTGGCGGGAGAAATGCCCGTCTCGCGGGTGAACACGCGGGTAAAGTTGCGCGGGCTCATCGCCACGCGTTCGGCCAACCGTTCAACGCTGAGATCGTCGGCGAGATTCTCCAGGATCCAGGACTGCAGGTCGCGGATCGGGCCCGGCGATTTGGCCTGGTTGAGCGGGTAGCGGCTGAACTGCGCCTGCCCGCCGGGGCGGCGCAGAAACATCACCAGATCCTGCGCCACTTCACGCGCCTGCACGAAGCCGTAGTCGTCCTCCACCAGCGCCAGCGTCAGGTCGAAGCCGGAGCTGACGCCGCCGGAGGTCCAAATCGGCCCGTCCTGCACGTAGATCGGGCCGTTTTCGACCTGCACCTGCGGGAAACGCGCCTGCAGCGTTTCCGCCAGTCGCCAGTGGGTGGTCGCCCGCCGTCCGTCCAGCAACCCGGCTTCGGCCAGCAACAGTGCGCCGCCGCAAACGGAGGCGATACGGCGCGTCTGCGGCGCCGCGCGGCGCAGCCAATCCGCCACCAGGGCGCCCTCTTCTTCGCTCGCCCCTTTGCCGGCGACGATCACGGTATCGCGCGGCAGGAACGGATCGAGATCCGCCAGGCGATGGTCGGCCAGCAGGCTCAGGCCTGACAGGCCGTGCACCACTCGGTGAGATTGCGTAGTGGCGACCGCGATCTGATACAGCGGCGTCTCGGCGGCACTCAGGCGATTAGCCTGCATCAGGATATCGGCGATGCCCGCCGCTTCGAACAGCATGCCCCCTTCAGGGACGATAATCAGGAATGTGTGCATGGCGATAATAGAGAGAACGGTCAAAACAGGTCAGGAAGCCACTGTATAAGAAAAGCGCCGCCGGTTCACCCTGCGGGCATAAAAAAGCCCGCCGATAACCCCGACGGGCCTGGAAGGAATAGTCATTTAAATCTGTGGCAGAGTCACCCCGCCGGCGCGCGCCAATTGCGCCAGCAGCGCCGTTTGAAACGCCTCGTCGTGTACCGCCGCGTGAGGCTCGAACCGCTGCTGATGATGCCAATAGCCGCCGGACGCCAGGGCCTGAGGTTCATCGCTGCTCACCAGCCATGCCTGCGTCACATGCCCCAGCGCCAGATCGTCGGGCGCGTCCGCGCCGCCCATTTTGGTCGGCACCCAGCCGGGATCGACCGCGCTGCTGATGACGTCGGGCCACAGGCGCGCCACGGCGGCGGCCAGCGTGGTGACGAACAGCTTGCTGTCCGAATAAGAACCGGCGGCGCCGCCAAGCCAATCTACGCCGTTCAGCTCCGCCACGCCGTCAAAGTGCATACTGCTGCTCAGGTAGACGATACGCGTGGGGCGTTCGATCAGGGCCGTCAGCAGGTAGGGCGCTATGACGTTCACCGGCATCACCTGCGGCCCGGTGAACATGCCGGCGTTGTGGATCACCGCGTCCGGACGGCCGAGGCGATTGACCTGCTCGGCAAGCTGCCGAGTCTGCTGCACATCGGACAAATCGCCGATCGCCGCCTGTGCACCGCGATCCAGCAGATCGCGCACCGCGTCCAGACGGCCGGGTGCGCGCGCATGCAGAATCACCTGATGCCCTTCGTCCAACAGCGTTTGCGCGGCGGCGCGGCCCAGCCCGTCCACCGAACCGGTAATGAAAATGCGTGACATGCCATCCTCCGTTTAGCGCCAGCCGAGCGCCGGCGCGACATGGGTTAAAATCGATTCGATCACGTGGGCGTTGTAATCCACGCCCAGCTGGTTAGGCACGGTCAGCAGCAGCGTATCTGCTTCGGCGATGGCCTCGTCCTGCGCCAGCTGCTCGATCAACACGTCCGGCTCGGCGGCATAGCTGCGGCCGAAGATCGCCCGGGTCTGCGCGTCGATATATCCGAGCTGATCGCCCTCCTTGCCACCGCCGCCGAAGTAGTTGCGATCCCGCTGATCCACCAGCGCGAAGATGCTGCGGCTCACGGAAACCCGTGGCTCATGCGCGTGGCCGGCCTCTTGCCAGGCGGCGCGGTAGGCGCGGATCTGCTTGGCCTGCTGGATGTGGAAGGGTTCGCCGGTCTCGTCGTTCTTGAGCGTCGAGCTTTGCAGGTGCATGCCGAGCTTCGCCGCCCAGACGGCGGTGGCGTTCGAACCGGCGCCCCACCAGATGCGATCGCGCAGCCCGGCGGAAAACGGCTCTGGCCGCAGCAGCCCGGGCGGATTCGGGAACATCGGCTGCGGATTGGGTTCGGCGAACCCTTCGCCGCGCAGCGCTTCCAGGAACACTTCGGTATGGCGGCGGGCCATGTCCGCGTCGGTCTCGCCGTCGGCCGGGGCATAGCCAAAATAGCGCCAGCCGTCGATCACCTGTTCCGGCGAGCCACGGCTGATGCCGAGCTGCAGCCGCCCGCCGGCGATCAGATCCGCCGCGCCAGCGTCTTCCACCATGTACAGCGGATTTTCATAACGCATGTCGATCACGCCGGTGCCGATCTCGATGCGTTGGGTTTTGGCGCCAATGGCGGCCAACAGCGGGAACGGCGACCCCAGCTGGCGTGCGAAGTGGTGCACGCGAAAATAGGCGCCGTCCGCCCCCAGATCTTCGGCGGCGACCGCCAAATCGATGGACTGCAGCAGCGCATCCGCCGCGGAACGGGTACCGGACTGGGCGGAAGGCGTCCAGTGGCCAAACGAGAGAAAACCAATCTTTTTCATCGGGCATCGTCCTCAAAGGCAAAACATGGGCCTACAGTGACAAAAATCGCGCGCTTTGCGCCAGCAAAATCGCCCCCGATCGCACTAAACGAACCGATTGCCGCCGCGCCGCCCGGCGATTGTAATCAAAAAACAAATGTCGTATAACAGGCAGCTCCGAGGGGTGTCCTGTTACGGGCTGAGATGGCGCAAGCCGAACCCTTTGAACCTGATCTGGGTCATGCCAGCGAAGGGACGGTTAGGCAACCGCGCGATCACCCGTTGCCTGTTCATACCTCAGCGTGCCCGGATCTCCACTGACTCAAGGAGGTCCCATGTCCATCACCACCCTGTTCGAAAGCGGTCTTTACGGCCGGCTGCGCCAACAGGCCGGCAGCCACTGGCAAAATTACGTCGATCACCCGTTTCTGCAGCAGCTGGCCGCCGGCACCCTGCCTGAACGCGCTTTTCGCCGCTACCTGACGCAGGACTATCTGTTCCTGCTGCACTTCGCCCGCGCCTACGCGCTGCTGGTCAGCAAGCTGCGCACCCTGCCGGAGATGCGCGCCGCCACCGCCTCGCTCAACGGCATCGTCGCCGAACTGCCGCTGCACGTGGCCTACTGCGCCGAATGGGGGCTGAACGAAGCGCAGATCGCCGCCCAGCCGGAGGCGGCGGAAACCATGAACTACACTCGCTACGTGCTGGACATCGGCCATGCCGGCGACGCCCTCGATCTGCTGGCCGGCCTGCTGCCCTGCGTGGCCGGTTATGCCGAAATCGGCCTGCGGCTGCTGCACGATCCCGCCACCCAAATGGAGGGCAATCCTTACGCCTCCTGGATCCGCAACTACGGCGACGAGGGCTATCTGGCCGGCGTGCACGCCGCCATCGAACTGCTGGAAACCGTCGGCCACCAGCGCGGCGCACAAAGCCGCTTTACCGAGCTGGCGCAGATTTTCACCACCGCCACTCAGCTGGAAGCGGCATTTTGGCAAATGGGGCTGAACGCCTCATGACCTCCCCGCGCCTCCCGCCCGGCATCCAGGTGCGGGATCTCACTCTGCGCTTCGGTCAACAGACGATCTTTGAGCGGCTGAGCTTCGACATCGCCGGCGGCAGCTTCGTCTCCCTGCTCGGCGCCAGCGGCGCCGGCAAAACCAGCCTGCTGAAGATCATCGCCGGGCTGGCGCAGGCCAGCTCGGGCACGGTGAGCGGCAGCGACGGCCTGCCGATCGCCGGGCGCATCGCCTACATGGGGCAAAAAGACCTGCTCTATCCGTGGCTGAGCGTCGAAGACAATGTCGCCCTCGGCTCGCGGCTGCGCGGCGAAGCGCCGGATCGGGCGTGGACGGCGCACCTGCTCGAGCGCGTAGGCCTGGCCGCGCATAGCCGCAGCCTGCCCGCCGCGCTGTCCGGCGGCATGCGCCAGCGCGCCGCCATCGCCCGCACGCTCTACGAACGCCAGCCAATCGTGCTGATGGACGAACCCTTTTCCGCGCTGGACGCCATTACCCGCGCCGAGATCCAGAGCCTGGCCGCCGAGCTGCTGGCGCAAAACACCGTGCTGCTGATCACCCACGATCCGATGGAGGCTTGCCGCCTGAGCCACCGGCTGCTGGTGCTGTCGCCTTGGCCGCTGGGCCTCGACGATACCCACCGCATCAGCGGGCAACCGCCGCGCGCGCCGGATGACGCCGACCTGCTGAAAAGCCAGGCCGAGCTGCTGCTGCAAATGGTGAGGGCAGCGCAATGAATATCGCCAAAGAGCGCGGCTTCACCCGTCTGCGGCGTGGGTTGACGGTCTTCATCGGCCTGCTGCTGCTGTGGTGGCTGGCGGCGCAAAGCGGCATTCCGGCCTTTCTGCTGCCCACGCCGGGCGCGGTGGCGCAGGCGCTGTGGGACGGACGCGGCTATCTCGCCTGGCACACGCTGGTCACGGCTTCGGAGATCGTCAGCGGGCTGGTGCTGGGCGTGTTGCTCGGCGCGGCGCTGGCGCTGTGCATGATCTTCTCGCCGCGCCTGCAGCGCTGGCTGATGCCGCTGGTGCTCACCAGCCAGGCGATACCGGTGTTCGCCCTGGCCCCATTGCTGGTGCTGTGGTTCGGCTTCGGCATGAGCGCCAAAGTGGCGATGGCGGTGCTGGTGATCTTCTTCCCGGTGGTGTCGGCCTTTTTCGACGGGCTGCGCCGGGTCAACAACGACTATCTCGATCTGGCGCGCACGATGCGCGCTTCGCGTTGGGCGCAGCTGCGGCACGTGCGGCTGATGGCGGCGCTGCCGGCCTTCGGCTCCGGCCTGCGCATGGCCGCCGCCGTCGCGCCGATCGGCGCCATTATCGGCGAATGGGTCGGCTCGGCCGAAGGGCTGGGCTACGTGATGCTGAACGCCAACGCGCGCATGCAGACCGACGTCTGCTTCGCCGCGCTGTTTATTTTGGTGCTGATGACCGTGCTGCTGTGGGCTGCGGTGGATGCGCTGCTGCGGCGCCTGATCGCCTGGGCGCCGGAAAACGACTGATGATTGCAACCATAACCAGGGATAAAGGAACGACCATGATCAAACAAACCGTTTGCGGGCTGCTGCTCGGCGCCGCCATCACCGGCCAGGCCGGCGCGGCCGAAAAGCTGACGCTGGTGCTCGACTGGTACATCAACCCCGATCACGCGCCGATTATGGTGGCCGAGCAGATCGGCGCCTTCAAGGCCGAAGGGCTGGACGTTAAGATCGTGCCGCCGTCCGATCCGGCGCTGCCGCCGCGGCTGGTGGCCGCCAAACAGGCCGACCTCGCCATCACCTATCAGCCGCAGCTGCATTTCTTCGCCGATCAGGGCCTGCCGCTGATGCGCGTCGGCACGCTGATCAACACGCCGCTGAATACGGTGATCGCGCTGGATAAAAACATCACGTCGCCGGCGGATCTCAAGGGCAAAACGGTGGGTTACTCCGTCAGCGGCATCGAACAGGCGACGCTGGCCACCATGGTCGAACACGAGCACCTCAAGCCGCAGGACATCAAGCTCATCAACGTCAACTTCCAGCTGACCAGCGCCCTGCTGGCGGGCCAGGTCGATGCGGTGATCGGCGGCTACCGCAACATCGAAGCGCTGGAGCTGAAGCTGCGGGGCAAGACGCCGGTGGTGTTCAACGTCGAAGATTACGGCGTGCCTGCCTACGACGAGCTGATCATCGTCGCCCACCGCGATGCGGTGAACGAGCCGAAAATTCGCAAGTTCCTCGCCGCGCTGAAGAAAGGCAGCGACTACCTGCATGCGCACCCGCAGGACACCTGGCTGGCGTTCGCCAAGGCGCACCCGGAGCTGAATACCGAGCTGAACAAACAGGCGTGGCAAGCCAGCCTGCCGCTGTTCGCACGCGATCCGGCCAAGCTGGATCGCGCACGCTACCAGGCTTACGAACAGTTCCTGTTCGACAACAAGCTGATCAAGAAAATCACCCCGGTGGAACAGTACGCGGTGGAGCTGGACTGATCACACCGAGGCGGCCGGCGGCGCCACCGTCACCTCGCCCTGGCCGCTGCGCTGCAAGGCCGCCTTCACCAGCCCGTTGGCCTTGCAGCGTTCGATAAACGCGTTCACGTAGGCGGCGCCCTGCGTTTTTTGCCGCGGCACCGCCATCGCCTGGCGAATGGCGGTGAAATGCCCGTCCAGCACTCGGTAGCCGGGATGGGCGGCCGCGGCGGCCAGCAGCGGTTGACGCACGCCGGCCGCCGCCTCCAGCCCGCGTTCGAAAAACAGCGCGATCGCCTCGGCGGAAGTTGCCGCCCGCACCAGCTGCGCCTGCTGCAGCGTGCGCGACAAAAACAGATCGTACGCAGCGCCCTGGCCGACCGCAATGCGTACCTCCGGCCTGTCGAGCTGCGCCACCTCAAAGTAAGGCGCGTCGTTCGCCACCAGGTAAGTCCCCTCAATGATCACGTAGGGTTCGCTGAAGGCAATTTGCGCCGCGCGCACCGGCTCGATGGCCATAAACGCCAGGTTCCAGGCGCCGCTGTCCAGGTCGGCGAACACCTTGCCGGCCGCGTCATAGGTCACCAGCTCCAGCGCCACGTCCAGTTCGCGAGCCAGCGCGGCGGCCAGCTCCACCGAAGCGCCTTGCGGTTTACCGCCGGGCCCGGCCTGCGCCAGCACCGGATTGCCGAGATTGATCGCCGCGCGCAACACGCCTTGCGGGGCCAGATCGTCGAGTACCGCTGCGGAAATCGTCTGCATACTTCCTCCTGAATGGCTGATGGACGCGCCGTCGTGGCGCTCATTAAGCGTAGAGCGAAACCTCCGACCAGCAAGATTTCGCCGCCGCGGCCGCCGCCGACGTGATTAACGTCACACTATTGTCATAAAAATGTACAATAGCCGCCGACCGTCGGCCGGAGCGGGACATCGCGCGTTGTTCCGCCGCCGACAATAGGCTATACCCTTCACTTTTCGCGCCGCGGCACGGTCGGCGGCGCAGACCAGGGCAGCAACGTTTTTTTCCAATCAGACAAGGTTTGGCGGATGGTTCTCGCAGTCGTTTCGTTTGTTCTTTTTTTGGCGTCGATCTTGATTTATCGCACCCGGGCCGCCGCCAACCGCTGGTGGTTCGCCATTCTGCTGACGCTGCTCGGCAGCTATCTGGTGCTGAACGTCATTCTGATCGCCAGCAACTACTTCACCGGCGACGGCATCACCGATGCGGTGATCTACACCGTCACCAGCAGCCTCAAAGGCGCGGGCATCAGCAAATACGTGCTGCCGTTCATCGGCCTGCTGGCGGCGCTGGGGCTTATCTTCGCGGTGCTGGCCCGCAGCCTGCTGCGCCGCAAGGCCAAAGGCAGCAGCGTGGCCTACAGCCTCGTCGCCGTGCTGCTGGCGCTGTTCTCGGTCGGCACCACCCCGGCGTTTCAGGACATCTCGCTGCTGGTCAAGAGCCAGATCGTCGGCGATACCGCCGATTTCACCACCTACTACAAGGCGCCGAAAAAGACCGTGCAGGGCAAACGGCCGAACCTGGTGTACATCTATGCCGAGAGCCTGGAGCGCACCTACTTCGATACCGAGCTGTTTCCCGGCCTGGCCGACGAGCTGAACGCCCTGCGCGCAGACAGCATCGATTTCAGCAACACCCAGCAATTGCCGGGCACCGGCTACACCATCGCCGGCATGGTCGCCTCACAGTGCGGCATTCCGCTGTTCGCGCCCTTCGACGGCAACGCCTCCAGCGCGGTCTCCACCTTCTACCCGGAGAACGTCTGCCTGGGCGACGTGCTGAAGGCCGCCGGCTACAGCAACTCTTTCTATCAGGGCGCCGAGCTGGCGTTCGCCGGCAAAGACACCTTCCTGAAATCCCACGGCTTCGACCACGTTTACGGTTTCAAAGAGCTGCGCGAACAGGTCGCCGATCCGAGCTACAAAAACGACTGGGGCTGGTACGACGACAGCGTGCTGGACGTGGTGTACGGCAAGTTCGTCGAGCTGTCCAAACAGCGCCAGCCGTTCTCGCTGTTTACCCTGACCGTCGATACCCATCACCCGGACGGTTTTATCTCCGCCGGCTGCAGCAAGAAAAGCTACGCCTGGCAGAACAAGGAAAACCGCTCGCTGAGCGCGGTGGCCTGCAGCCAGCAACACATCGCCGCGCTGATCGACAAAATCAAACGCTCGCCCTATTTCAGCAACACCGTGATCGTGGTGTCCTCCGATCATCTGGCGATGAACAACACCGCCTACGACATCCTGACCAAACAGAAGCGCCGCAACCTGTTCTTTATCATCGACGGCACCCGGCCGCAGGCGGAGCAGCGCAACGAGAAACGCAGCACGCTGGATAACGGCGCCACGGTGCTGGACGTGATGGGCGGTGACAACTATATCGGCCTCGGCCGCAGCAGCCTGTCGGCGCCGTCGCTGTCTACGGTGTTCCTGAATATCGAAGAGAAAATCAACGGCTGGAAACCGGCGGTGATCAATCAGTGGGGCCTGCCGAACCGCATCAGCGACTACAGCGTGGACACGCGCCAGCGCAGCTTCAGCTTCTCCGGCGTCACCTACAAGGTGCCGTTCATTCTGCGGGTGGGCGACAACCGCATCGAACCGATGTTCAACGTCTACCTCTCCACCCCGCTGCGCAAGCAGCTGGCCGGGCTGGGGGCGGGGGAGAAATTCGTCTGGGTCGATAAATGCTACGAGATCGGCCGGGTCTGGGCGCCGCAGCTGGCGCTGAGCACCGACATCTGCGTGGCCTCCGGCACCCTGGCCTCGCCGCCGCAGATCGTGCGGGCCAGCGGCGAGCGCTTTCGTGGCAAGGTGAACTTTACCGGCCCGGCGGCGGACAGCGTCGCCGATTACCAAAACGCCGTCGCCCGCCTGCAGGTGGACGACGCGGCGATGAAGTACCGGGCGGACGCCATCGAGTTCATGCTGCCCGGCATGCCGGAACAGGTGAAAGCCATTACCGGCGTCTCCGCCGTCGAGGAGTGGGGCCGCTGGTCCGACGCCAACCTGGCGCCGGCGGTCGACATCGATTATGTCGATCCGCTGCCGAAAAGCTTCGATCTGGTGCTGCGCGCCCGCGCCTACGGCAACAACGTCGGCGAACCGATTTCGGTGCGCGTCGGCGACGAAGAGCGCTTCGTGTCGCTCGGCGAGCAGGACAGCACCGTCACCCTGCGTTTCGACAACCCGCGTGGCGCGCAGAAGATCAGCATTACCCCGCCGGCACCGACCGAGCCGAAAGAGAGCGCCAGCGGCGGCTTCACGCCGAAGAAGCTGGGCATCGGCCTGGTATCGCTGAAGGTCGAAGCGGCCGCTCCCGCCTCCTGATCCCCCCGCCTTCACGGGCGCGGTAATTTCTTTGCCGTGCCCGTCATTTCGACCAAGCTTTTACGCCCTGCTTCGGCTAACCTGTGACGGTGAAACGCCGCCAATCCCGCCCCAGAGCCGGGACATCGAAGGAGAAAGTATGAGCTATGCCCCACCTCGCAGCGGCCTCAGCGCCGATCAGGCACTCGATCAACTGGAAGCCTTGTATGACGCCGCGGTAGACGCGCTGCGGCAGGCGGTCAGTGACTTTATCAGCCACGGCACCCTGCCGGACCCGCAGGCGCGCGCCGCCGGGCTGTTCGTGTATCCCGAGCTGCGCGTCAGCTGGGACGGGCAGCAGTCCGGCCCGAACAAAACCCGCGCCTTCGGCCGCTTTACCCATCCCGGCAGCTACAGCACCACCGTGACCCGGCCGCAGCTGTTCCGCCACTATCTGGCCGAACAGCTGGCGATGCTGGAACACGACTACGCCGCCCATATCGAAGTGGCGCCGTCGCAGCAGGAGATCCCGTTCCCTTATGTGATCGACGGCTCCAGCCTGGCACTCGATCGCTCAATGAGCGCCGGTATCGCGCAGCATTTCCCCACCACCGAGCTGGCGCAGATCGGTGACGAGACCGCCGACGGCCTGTATCACACCACCGACAACCATTTCCCGCTGTCGCATTTCGATGCGCTGCGCGCGGATTTCTCGCTGGCGCGTCTGCGGCACTACACCGGCACCCCGGTGGAGCATTTCCAGCCGTTCGTGCTGTTCACCAACTACACCCGCTATGTGGACGAGTTCGTGCGCTGGGCCTGCGCGCAGATCGCCGATCCGGCCAGCCCGTACATCGCGCTCTCCAGCGCCGGCGGCACCTACATCACGCCGGAAACCAGCGCGCCCGAACAGGCGGTGTCCGATCTGGCGTGGAAAAACCACCAGATGCCGGCCTATCACCTGATCTCGCGCACCGGCCAAGGGATCACGCTGATCAACATCGGCGTCGGCCCGTCCAACGCCAAAACCATCTGCGATCACCTGGCGGTGCTGCGCCCGAGCGCCTGGCTGATGATCGGCCACTGCGGCGGCCTGCGCGAAAGCCAGAAGATCGGCGATTACGTGCTGGCCCACGCCTATCTGCGCGACGATCACGTGCTGGATGCGGTGCTGCCGCCGGATATCCCGATCCCGAGCATCGCCGAGGTGCAGCGCGCCCTGTACGACGCCACCAAGATGGTCAGCGGCATGCCCGGTGAAGAGGTCAAACAGCGTTTGCGCACCGGCACCGTGGTCACCACCGACGATCGCAACTGGGAGCTGCGTTACTCCGCTTCGGCGCGCCGCTTCAACCTCAGCCGCGCGGTGGCGGTCGACATGGAGAGCGCCACCATCGCCGCTCAGGGTTACCGCTTCCGGGTGCCGTACGGCACGCTGCTGTGCGTCTCCGACAAACCGCTGCACGGTGAAATAAAACTGCCGGGCCAGGCCAACCGCTTCTATGAAGGGGCAATCTCAGAACACCTGCAGATCGGCATCTGCGCCATCGATCTGTTGCGCGCCGAGGGCGATCGCCTGCACTCACGCAAGCTGCGCACCTTCAACGAACCGCCGTTCCGATAACGGTGCTCAGGCCCGCTGCGGCGGGCCGTTTTTTCCTCAACGCACCAGCGCCAGCGCGCGCTTCTCCTGGCTGCGGCCACCGGCGATCGACAGCAGCAGGTCTTTCACCAGCAGCGCCGGGGCGGACAGCGACTGTTGGCCCGACATGCACAGCGACAGCGGCACCGACATCGTCGGCGCATTGATGCGCGCCATCCAGGCCTTGGCCGGGCCGATCATCGCGCGCGCCACCGACTCCGGCAATACGGTCGCCCCCAACCCGCCGGCGATCGCGGCGCTCAGCGCACCCGAGGATTCAATCTCCCCCACCACGTTGACAGCCAGCTTGCGCAGCGCCATCGCCTCCTCCAGTTGGTTGCGCACCGCATCCCCCTCGCGCGGCAGGAACAGGTTCAGCCGCGCCACGTCCAGCAGCTCGACGCTGTTACCGGGATGCGGCACCGCGCGCGTCGCCACCAGATAGAGATCCTCCCGCATCAGCGCGACGGTGTGCAGACCGGCGGGCATTTTGGCGCCGTAGACCATCGCCATGTCCAGCGTTTGGTTGGCCACCTGTCCGGCCAGCGCCGCGCCGCTGTTTTCATGCAGGCTGAGCAAAATGCCCGGCTGCTGATCGCGCAGGGTTTGCAGCAGCGGCAGCGCCAGCTGCGCTGCGGTGCTCCCCGACGCCAACCCGAGAGACACCTGGCCGCTCATCGCCTGCCCGGCGCTGTTGACCGCGCTCTGCGCCTGCTCGCACTGGCGCAAAATGGTTTGCGCGTGGGCATACAGAATGTTGCCGGCCTCGGTCGGCTGCACTCCGCGCTTGGTGCGGATCAGCAGCTGTTGCTTCAGCTCCCCCTCCAGCGTCGCCAACTGCTGGCTGAGCGCCGGCTGGGCGATATGCAACACCTCCGCCGCCTGGGTCAGGCTGCCGACATCGACGATTTTCACGAAGTACTTCAGACGTCTGAGATTCATAGTGCCTCCAGCGAGCCGCTAAATTGAGAATGCCGAAATCCGGTCATGCAACCGCAGCAAGATCCAGGCCAGAGTCGTCAAAAGGCCAAAAACGGCGGCAAATGGCCGTTTATCGGGCGAGGCGCGCCACAACGCAGGGCACGCGTTGCACCACCGGCAGGCAACGGCGCCGCCTCAGCGGGCAATCCGGCGGCGCTGCGCGTGAGGTAAGCGATAAAAGCGAGAAAAAGCAGCAGGTTGGGTAATCTTGCAGCAAACGCGCGCGCCGGGCGTTTTCGCGCTTTACAAGCCGCAACCGCCCCGCTATTATTCGCCCCGTTCAAACGATTCCTCTGTAGTTCAGTCGGTAGAACGGCGGACTGTTAATCCGTATGTCACTGGTTCGAGTCCAGTCAGAGGAGCCATATTTAGAGAAGCCCGCTTAAGGAAACTTAAGCGGGCTTTTTGCCTTTCAGCCGCCGTCAAAAGCTGCGTTTCGCCACCAGATAGGCGCCCGCCACCAGCAACAAGGCGCCGAACAGCGCCGGCAGATTCTCGCGCAGCGCCGCCGGGCCGGCGCGGTAGACGTCCACCAACAGCCCCATGCACAGCTGGCTGGCGACCAGGATCGAAATGGTGGCCGCCGCGCCCAGTTTTTGGTAGCCCAGGATGCCGGCGAACACGAACAGCGATCCCAGCAGCCCCGGCAACAGCATCCACCATTTGGCGGCGCCGGTCACTTCCGCCACCGCGCCGAGGCCGTTTTTGGCCAGCAGCAACCCCACCAGCAGCAACAAACCGACGCTGGAGTTGATCACCAGCGTGATAAGGATGGTCGAGACGCTTTCGGTGATGCGCACCATCAGCAGATTCTGCACCACCAGCCCCATCCCGGCCGCGATCAGCAGTAACAGCATATTCATCGCCCTGTCTCCCGGGATCAGCGCGCGGGCGGCGTCGCCCGTTCGTCGAGCCTCAGTTGCAGGAACGTCAGATCCAACCATTGGCCGAATTTGGCGCCCACCTGTTCCATGCGCCCCACGTCGCGGAATCCCAGCGCCAGATGCAGCTTAATCGAGGCCTGATTGCCGGATTCGATGCCGGCCACCATCACATGTTTGCCGATTTCCCGCGCCCGTGCGATCAGCGCCAGCAGCAGCGCCTTGCCAATCCCTGCGCCGCGATGCGCCTGATGGACATACACCGAATGTTCCACGGTGTGGCGATAACCGTCCCAGGCGCGCCAGTCGCCGAACGACGCGTAGCCGATCGCCTCGTCCTCGGCGTTCACCGCCACCAGCACCGGGTAACCCGCCGCCTGCCGTTCGCCGATCCACGCCGCGCGGTTGGCCGCATCCACGGTTTGTTCATTCCAGATGGCGGTGCTGTTCAACACCGCGTCGTTATAGATAGCGGCAATCGCCGCGCTATCGTTGAACGTCGCATTTCGTATAATCATGGTTTACCCCGGCCAATTGTCCACTATAATACTACGATATGAATATTAAATTAGACAATCTAAATCAGCTGATCGGCGCACGCATTCGCATTGAACGCGAAGCGCGCCACTGGTCGCTGTCCGATTTGGCCGAACGGGCTGGCGTCTCACGGGCGATGGTTCATAAGATCGAACGCGGCGAGAGCAGCCCGACGGCGATGCTGTTGGGCAGACTGGCGGGCGCGTTCGGCCTCAGCATGTCCAAGCTGATCGCCCGAGCGGAAACGCAGGAAGGCCGGCTGCTGCGCCGGGAAGATCAGCCGGTCTGGGTCGATCCCGAGAGCGGTTACGTGCGGCGCCACGTGTCGCCCCGCACCGATTTGCCGCTCGATCTGGTGCGCATCGAACTGCCGGCCGGCGCGGCGATCCCGATGCCGGCTTCGGTGTACGCGTTCAAACGTCAGCTGATCTGGGTCTTATCCGGCGCACTGGTCTTTATCGAGGGTGACGCGCGCCATGAGATGGCCGAGGGAGACTGCCTGGAGCTCGGCCCGCCAGCGGACTGCCGATTTGAAAATCAGAGCGACCAACCGTGCGTGTATATGGTGGCAGTGCTGAGCGCCGCCTGACGGCCGTCTGCCCTAACCCTGCGCCGGGCGGTTATAGCCGGCGCGGAAAAACTTCTCCGCCAACCGGCTGTCGCCGCCGGAGAAGAACTCGCTCATCGGCTCGCTGCCAAGCCCATAGGCGCGGCTGAGCTGCCCGGCCTCGAACGCCGCCCGGTTCTCGTCGCCGCAGCGCTGCGCCAAATGGTGCGCATAGCCGAGCACGAAACCGCGCTTGTAGTCGGAGCAAAAGCGCGACAGCTCCGCCTCGGGTTTCAGGTTGTCCGCTTTTAATCCCGCCAACAGCCCTTTGCCAAAATGATCCCCCATCGGTTCCTCCTTATCACGCAATCGCTATATAACAAAATATACAGCGAATGGGCGAACGCGAACATACTCCCAAAGTTTTACTCGCCGCATAAAAAAGGCCCGCCAAGCGGGCCTCGGCGAGAAGGCGCGATCACAGCGTGAAATTCAACCCTTCGCTGACGGTGTTGCCCAGCGGCAGGCGGCCCGACGGCGCCTCTTTTTCCTGCAGGAAATCCGGCAGGCGGGATTTGTCGCCCGGTTTGCCGATCGCCACCATGGCGTGCACCGCATAGTCGTCCGGCAGCTGCAGCGCCGCCTTAATCTTGTCGTGGTGAATGCCGCTCATGCAGTGGGTCAGCCAGCCTTTCAGGTGCGCCTGATGCGCCAGGTTGGCCCAGGCGGCGCCGGTGTCGAACGCGTGGGTCGGGTTGTCCACCAGCCGCTCGCCGTTCAGGCTGGTGGTTTTGGAGACGATCACCACCAGCGCCGAGGCGTGTTGCGCCCAGCCGCGGTTGAAGTCGATCAGGAACTCCAGGTAGTTCTCCCAGCTGTCGGAGCCGTGCTTGCTGTAGGCAAAGCGCCACGGCTGAATGTTGTAGGCCGAAGGCGACCAGCGCGCCGCTTCAAAGAAGCTCAGCAGCGTTTGATCGTCGATGGCGTCGTTGGTCATCGCGCGCGGCGACCAGCGCTCGATAAATTGCGCATCAATCGGGTAATCGGAGATTCTTGGCTGGCTCATGATAGGTTCTCGCAGTGAAGTAAAAACAAAAGTTCGCTGATATTCCCACAGCTTAGGACGGTAAAACTTTTATTTCGTGCCATTGTCCTGCGGCAATTCCTGCTGCAGCCAGGCCAGAAACGCCCTGACCGGCGGATGCCGCTCGCGCCCCGGCGCGCACAGCACGCTGTATGCGGCGCCCGGTACGCGCACCTCGGGCCGGTACGCCGCCAGCAGGCCGTTGTCCACCATCTCGGACACCATCACCGAACTGGCGAGCACCCACCCTTGCCCGGCCACCGCCGCCTGCAGGGCGTAATGCTCCTCGTGATAGCTGCGCATCGCCGCATGGCGCCGCCACCAATCGACCCCGGCGGCCCGGCACCAGTCATGCCAGCCGCTGTCGTACAGCGCCGAATCCCCCCACTTGACGGTGATCAGCACCGGATTTTCCGGCTCGGCGGCGGCCAGCCCCGGCGCGGCGTAGACGCCAAAGCTTTCCTCCAGCCGCGCCGCCTGATGCAGCGCGGGATAGTGCGCGCGGCTGTAGCGCACCGCCACGTCCACGCTGGCGTCTTGCTGCAGATCGATCACCTCGGCGCAGGCCTCCAGGCGCACCAGATAGTGCGGATACGCCTGATAGAAGCGCCCCAGGCGCGGCACCAGCCACAGCGCCGCGAACGAGTGCGTCACCGAAACGCACAGCGATCCTGCGCTGGGCTGCGGCCGCAGGCCTTCGAGCGTGGCGGCGACGTCCAGCAGCGCGCCGTGCACCCCGGCAAACAGCGTTTCCCCCTTCGGTGTCAGCCGCACGCCGCGCGGCACCCGCTCGAACAGCGCAAACCCCAACTGCTGCTCCAGCGCTTTGATCTGGTGTGATATCGCCGTCGGCGTCACCGCCAGTTCGGCCGCCGCCAGCTTGAAGCTGCGCAGGCGAGCGGCGGATTCGAAGGTGCGTAATGCGTTGACGGGCAGCGTGGCGAACATGGCGAAGCCTCTCCAGGTGAGTTGAATTCATCCTGGCAGAAAAGCCGTCATTTGTCGCCCGCCGGGGTTTGTTTCTAGAGTAAGGCTGAATTCATTTCACACAGAGGAATATGACATGAATGCAACTCATCAACCCAAGCGTTTGGCGGTGCTGGTCGGCAGCCCGCGCCGCGACGGCAACAGCGCCACGCTGGCACAGGCGATCATGGCGGGCGCCGCCGAAGCCGGCACCCTCGCCAGCCTGCATTTTCTCGACGATTACCTGAGCGGTTTTCTGAGCGATGAACGCCATACGCCGCCGCCGGCCGATCGCTACGCCGAGCTGTTCCTGGAGCACTTCCTGCCGGCCGACGGCGCGGTGTTTTGCACGCCGATTTACTGGTACGGCATGTCGGCGCAAACCAAGGCCTTTTTCGATCGCTCGTTCAGCTTCTATTCCAATGCCTACCCTCAGGCGGCGGACGTGCACCAACGCATGAGCGGCAAGCGCATCGGGCTGGCGGTGGCGTCGGAAGAGACCTACCCCGGCGCGGCGCTGGGCATCGTGCATCAGATCCAGGAGTTCAGCCGTTACACCCATTCCGCCTTCGTTGGGCTGGTGCACGGCGCCGGCAACCAGCGCGGCGAGATCGCCCGCGATCCGCGCAACCCGCTGCGGGCCGCCCGCGAGTTGGGGCGCGAGTTCTTCACCCGCCCCTATTCGGATTATCAGATGGACAGCCCGCGCAGCACGCAGGTGTGGGCGGACTGACGCTTGAGTCTGCCGGTAAATCGCACTGTCACCCTCCGGCGGCGATCGCCGCCAGCAGATGACGCGCGACGCTTTCGGCGTGTTCCGCCACCTGCGGCAGCCCCATCAGTTCGCCGAAGCGGCCGCGCGCCGCCGGGCCGGCCACCAGCAGGCGCGGGTTGGCCAGGCCGTCGCCGCCGATCGCCTGGCTGTCAGCATTGACCCACAGCCCCAGCCCCAGCGGATCGGCGCGCAGCGCCCCCTGCTCCGCCAGTGAATGGAGCAAGGGGCTGGCGGCGATCAGCCCGGCATGGGCCGGGCCCGTGGTGATCAGCAGCCGCTGCGCCTGCAGCGCACGCTCTGCGCCTTGGCGCGGCAGAATCGTCAACCTTACGCCCTGCGGCGTTCGCTCCGCTCTACGCAAACGAGCGGCCAATACCTGCAGCGTGCCCGCCGCCTGTTGCTCCGCCAGCAACGTGCTCACCTGCGGCGCAAGGCGATAGCGATGCACGTCCCAATAGGCGCGCAAATGCCGCAGAAAGCGCTGCTGTTCGGTCGGCGTCAACGCTTGCCACAGGCGCTGCCCCTGGGCGCGCACCGCGTCCAACACCGCCTGCCACGGCACCCGTTGCCGAGCGGCGCGCGCCACCTCAAGGCGCACCTGCCGCACCCCATCGCGCAGTCCGGCGGGCGGGGCAAACGACCATGTCGGGTACTCCCCTTCGGCATTGGGGCGCGGCAGCAGGCCGTGACGAGAGAAGGCGGTAATCGGCCCGCGATGCCCGCGGCGGTGCAACGCCGCCACCGTATCGGCCATCGTTAACCCAGTGCCGACGATCGCCAACGCCTCACCGGGTTCAACTTCGTCCAGCGCCTCCGCCGCCCAGGGATTGGCGATCAGACGCGCATCGCGCGCCAGCTCCGGGGCGATCTGCCGCGGCAGCGCGGGCGGCGGATGGCTGGTCGCCAACACCACATAGTCGCCCCACAGCCGTTCGCCGCCGGCGGTGATGACGGTCGCGCCCTGCGCCTGCGGCTGCAGGTGCAGCGCCCGATCGCGCAGGTGCCGCAAGCGGGCCCGGCCCGACTGCGCCGCCTGATGGAAACGTTCCTCGACATAGCGGCCGAAGGCGCCGCGCTGCGGATAGGCTTTACCGTCGCGCCACAACGCCTGCGGATCGGCCGCCAATCCGCCGCCCAGGCGATACCAGCGGTCAAAATCCCCCGCCGGCTCATCCGCCAGCTGCATCCGATCGGCCGGGACGTTGATGCGGTGGGTCGGTTCAGTGGTCGAGTAGGCCACGCCATAGCCCGGCGCCGCGCGCGGTTCGATCACCGTGACATCCACCGCTCCGCGCGCCAGCTGGATCGCCAGCGCCGCGCCGGTGAAACCGCCGCCGATAACGATAATATGGGCACGCTTCGCCATCAGCCCTCCCGCTGCGCCGGGCCGGGACGACGATCGCCGCCGATGGTTTCGCCGAACGGGCCGGTATTGATCGTGCGGGCCGTCTGATGGGCCGGCTGCGCCAGCGGCAACAGCGGCATCACCAGTTCGGCGAAGCGGTGGGCCTCTTCCAGATGCGGATAGCCGGAAAGGATGAAATTGTCGATGCCCAGCGCCTGATACTCGCGTATGCGCGCCGCCACCTGCTGCGGATTGCCCACCAACGCGGTGCCGGCGCCGCCGCGCACCAGGCCGACGCCGGCCCACAGGTTGGGGCCGATGCGCAGACTCTCGCGCGAGCCGCCATGCAGCTCGCTCATGCGGCGCTGGCCGGTGGAGTCCATGCGCGCAAAGATCTGCTGCGCCGCCGCGATGGTGTCGTCATCCAGATGCGCGATCAGGCGCTCGGCCGCCGCCCAGGCTTCGTCTTCGGTTTCGCGCACGATAACGTGCAGACGAATGCCGTAGCTGAGTTTACGTCCCTGCCGCTCGGCGCACTGGCGCACCGCCGCCAGCTTTTCCGCCACCTGAGCCAGCGGCTCGCCCCAGGTCAGGTAGGTGTCGATCTGCCCGGCGGCGATGTCGATCGCTTCCGGCGAGGAGCCGCCGAAATAGAGCGGCGGGCCGTTTTCCTGTACCGGCGGGAACAGCAATTCGGCGCCTTCGACGCGAATATGCTTACCGCTGAAATCCACCTTCTCCCCTTGCAGCAGCCGTTGATACACCGTGAGAAATTCCTGTGTCACCTCGTAGCGTTCGGCATGGCTGAGGAAGATGCCATCCCCTTTGTTTTCCACCGGATCGCCGCCGGTCACCACATTGATCAGCAGGCGCCCGTCCGACAACCGGTCCAGCGTCGCGGCCATGCGCGCCGCCAGGCTCGGCGGCTGCAGGCCGGGGCGCACCGCCACCAGATAGCGCAACCGACGGGTGAGCGGTGCCAGCGCCGCCGCCACCAACCAGGAATCCTCGCAGCTTTTACCGGTTGGGATCAGCACGCCGTAATAGCCGAGGTTATCGGCGGCCAGCGCCACTTGCTGCAAGTAAGGCAAGTCTACCGGGCGCCCGCCCTGCGCCGTGCCCAGATAGCGGCCATCGCCGTGGGTCGGCAGAAACCAGAAAACGTTGATGCGTTCTTTCGCTGACTCAGTCATTTATGCTTTTCCTATATAACTATTCTCAATATTTATCGATAGAAAAATCTTGCTTGGTTATAAAACGAAAAGCAGGATGCATGCCACAGTGGCGGATTTTAAAAAGCAATGCATATCAATGCGTTGAAAAGACATCACCGCCCAAGCGCTGCTGCATTGGCAGCAGGCGGCGGCGAAAAGCTGTTGCCAATGCAGCACCGTGCGCCTTTTACCCTCTCGCGGCCGCTCATGGGCTGGGATAAGATTTTTTTCCCCCTTCGCCGTCAGCCAGGAGACGCCCATGTACGATCCCCAACCGTTCGCCGCCGACAAACCGGTGCTGATCGATCCGGCGTCGCTCGCTCTGCAAAGCGTGCTCGATCGGCTGGCCCCCACCGATGCCACCGTACTGATCGTCGGCGAAACCGGCACCGGCAAAGAGGTGGTGGCGCGCTATCTGCACCACCACAGCGCGCGCCGCCATCGCCCTTTTTTGGCGGTCAACTGCGGCGCGCTGACGGAAAGCCTGGCGGAAGCCGAATTGTTCGGCCATGAGAAAGGCGCCTTCACCGGCGCCGTCGGCACCCATCAGGGCTGGTTCGAAGCGGCGGAAGGCGGCACCCTGCTGCTGGACGAGATCGGCGAACTCAACCTGTCGCTGCAGGTCAAGCTGCTGCGCGTGTTGCAGGAACGGGAAATCACCCGCGTCGGTTCGCGCAAACCGCTGAAGATCGATGTGCGGGTCATCGCCGCCACCCACGTCGATCTGGCCGGCGCAATCCGCCAACGACGCTTCCGCGAAGATCTCTATTACCGGCTGAACGTCGCGGCGGTGACCTTACTCCCGTTGCGCCAGCGGCCGGAGGACATTCCGGCGCTGATCAGACACTTTCTTGCGCTGTACGCCCGCCGGCTGGGACGGCCGCCGCTGCAGTTGACGGTGGAGGCGCAGCAGGCGCTGCTGGACTACCCCTGGCCCGGCAACGTGCGCGAGCTGGAGAACACGCTGCATAATGCGGTCTTGCTGAGCCAGGAGGGGCCGATCGCCCCGCAGCAACTGCGGCTCACGCAACGCCTGACGGATCACGGCGGCGGCGGTGACGACGCCATCGATCGCTTCGTGCAGCAGCAGTTACAAGGCGACGGTATCCAGCTCTACCAACGGGTGCTGGATGCGCTGGTGCGCAACGCCTTCGAACGCAGCGGCGGCAACCAGCTGCAGGCGGCGGCCTTGCTCGGCGTCAGCCGCAATACCCTGCGCACCCATTTGGCGCATCTTGGCCTGATCAAACCGCGCCGCCGCAGCGTCGGCGCGCCCGCGCATTCGCCGGCCATCAGCGCAGCGCCGCTGCCCGAACGCGAACTGCGCATCGGCTATCAAAAATTTGGCAACCTCGGCGTGCTCAAGGCGCGGCAAAGCCTGGAACAGCACTTCGCCGCACAGCGCATCAGCGTACTGTGGAGCGAGTTTCCCGCCGGGCCGCAGCTGCTGCACGCGCTCGACGGCGATGAAATAGACTTCGGCACCACCGGCGAAGTGCCGCCGATCTTCGCGCAGGCGCAGGGCAACGCGCTGGTGTATGTCGGGTTTGAGCCGCCGGCGCCGCAAAGCGTGGCGATGGTGGTGCCGCAAGACAGCCCGATACGCAGCGCCGCCGATCTGCGCGGCAAACGCATCGCGCTCAACAAAGGCTCCAACGTGCACTATTTATTGCTGCAGATGTTGGACGAACAGGGACTGACGTTGAACGATGTGCGCATCGTCTATGCGCCGCCGAAGTATCCGCTGTCGGCGACCGACCTGCAGGCGGTGGACGCCTGGATGATGTGGGATCCGCTGCTCAGCGACGCGCAGCGCAGCGGGGAACTGCGCGTGATCGCCGACGGCACCCAACGGGTGCTCAATCAGCAATTCTATCTGGCGCGCCGCGAGTTCGCCGAGCGCTCGGGCGATCTGTTGCAGCCGCTGATGCAAGCATTGCAGCACACCGGCCGCTACATTGCCGCGCAGCCGAGAGAAGCCGCTCGTCACCTTTCCGACGAACTGGGGCTGGCGAGCGCCTCGCTGGAACTCGCGCTGTCGCGCCGCAGCCACGAGATCCGCGCCATGGATTTGCAGGTGATCCGCCAGCAGCAAAGCATCGCCGACCGCTTCTACGCCCTGGGGCTGTTGCCCAAAGCGATCGCCGTGCGCGAGGCGGTTTGGCCGCTGGGATCTTAGCCTGGCTTCGGAGGGCGCAGCATCGGCCGCCCTTTCTCCTCTGCGCACAAACTCATATCGCCGTCGGAGCCGGGCGGTAATGCCAATGCCGCAAAGACATTTTTAGGTAAAATATACCGCCGATGTCAGTGCTAGGATTAATTCGCTATCATTTTATGTGCACTTTCAATTAACGTTACCCTGTTATTTTCGCATTCGCCGGTCGTCACGACCGGCTTTTTTATTTCCCCGCTTCCCTGCCAAAAATATCGTTTTTTGGTAAAAAAAAGCGCGCCAGGTAGGATTACATAGCAACTGCATGGCCTTATTTCCCGTGTAGGGCCGTGCATCTCAGAGAGATTGTCGATGTTTCATTGGCCGGCGTTAATCGCCGGCTTTTTTTATCTTCATTTCATGACGCCTGCGCGTCGCAGGCCTCACGTCTTATTGCCAAAGAGGATGCGCGCATGCCGAGTCCATTGTTCCGTGAGATAACACTTTTCGGTAAAGACAAAACCTCAACGCGCGCTATTATTTAATTGTAGTGTTGTCATACCTATTGAATACCCCATGCTTACCGACCCTCGCGGTCGGTTTTTTTTCTTCTTCACCAACCGTTCCGTTGGCGGCAACAGGCTTATGGGGCGTTGACGGGAGGGCGCCATCAAAATATCGATGGCATAACCCAAGCTTTCCGTTGTGATCAGGCAACCTGCTGCCGCGCGCGATAAACAGAGCTCATTTTATCGGGATGAAATACCACATGCTGACATTTTCCTTTTCACCGGGGCAGTGATCGTGAATTTTAAAGATTACGCTTTGCGTGATGAAGATATCCAGGGAAGCCAACACCCCCTCATAGAGCGATAGGATGAACTCGTTTTCGCTCATCTTTTTTTCATTGCGTCTGATCGCAATGTACTTTGCCGATGCGTTGTACAGGCTACAGGTTATTGGATTCTTTACGTTTACCTTCATCTGCCCCCGGCTGATTACCGGCGAAAGCAGTTGCACGATCCTTTTATTCTCGTAATACTCATGCAAATTCAAGTACACGATGCTGCTGGGGAAAGGCTCTTTATCGAAGCCAATAATCGGTTGATAATTGAGAAAAGGCCAATCGCGCAGGGTTCTGAATGTTCTCGGCGGGCAACCGAATTGATTTGAAAACGCACGGCTAAATGATTGCTGAGAACTAAACCCGGAGAGCAACGCGATTTCATAGATCTTCATATCGGTACATTTCAGCAATAACGTCGCGCGGCTTAGTCTGCGCTTTCTGATATAGGTCCCTATCTTCATCCCTTCATACAAATAGAACATCCGCTGTAAATGCCCGATGGAATACCCTGACTTAATGGATAGCGCCCTTATTGATACATGGCTTTGTGTATCAATGGCTTTTTCAATGATAGCGATTATCTCATCTAAAATATTGCGTCTGAACTTGTTAGAACAATCCATAGTAAAGCCTGTCATCTTGCTATTTTTATTATTGAATGCATCTCTCTTCTTGCGGAACCAAAAGCTGTCCGGCTTGCTTTCTTTCGAAGAATGGCATTCCCATATCCGTTCAAATATATCCACGCATCACGTTGCACAAAAATCATTTCCAGGGCGAAAGATGCCGATTCACCTCTCGCACAAGATGAGATTCACAAAGAAGTCGTGTGGAAAAACGCTGATAAACCACGGACGCCAAGACAGAACAACGCTCAGCGTTTATTCTGCCTCAAAAAACGCAGACCACAGCCAGAAGATAAATAGCAAACGCTATTTCTCGTGAAAATACCCCCCTCATACTCCTCCCTGAATGTCATTATCCTTGATACCCCCTTGGATTAACCATTATTTAATTGCGCAATCCCCTGCCTGGCCTATTTGCCGCTTAACCACCCACTCTTAAACATAGAATAGTTAATTATTTCGATTCGAAAAGATGTTACTGTCAATAAATTGACAGCCATATAGAGTTTTTATCTATCAATGAGCAAAAAATGTGCTCCAACCGCCTTGATTCATTCATACAAACTCATAAAAATCAATAAATTAATACACTTAAAATGTATCCCTGCACTTTCTCCTTCTTCGCCATACGCTGCTATTTGGTAAATGACACTTTTAAGTACATTTTTTTTAATTTACCGCGTTAATATTGCAAGCGTTCTATACTCAGGATATTTCCTAAAAGAACGGATAAATTGGGGGCTTATCGCTGAATACCGATAACGCGTTATTTTACCCAACGCAACCATTAGGCAGATAACTAAAAGGGAGCTCCTGCATGTTTATAACCAAAGTCATTGAGGAGCTGCTCGCCTGGGTGGAAGAAAGTGGGTTCAATGAGAAGCTCACCGTTGAGATGCTGTCAGAAAAAAGCGGATATTCACGCGGGCATATCCAAAAAGCGTTTAAAGATGAAACAGGGATGACTTTCGGGAGCTATGTGAGGGGCAGAAAACTCATTCGCGCCGCATTTATGTTGAAAGCGACGAACCTCTCTATTTCCGATATCGTTAAAGCGCTGAACTTTCAGTCATATCAATCCTTTGAACGGGCGTTTCGCAAGCAATTCAGAACCTCGCCGATGCAGTATCGCAAAAGTAAATCGTGGGACGTATCCTCCGCCATCCCATTGCTGTTTCTCGACGGCATTCCCGAGCATCGCTATGTGCACCTGCCAAAATTTTTCGACGATTCAGGGGATGGCGTTGATGCAGAGATAGATCACTTCCATCCTGCGGTTTCCGCGCTGCGATTGGCGGCAATTGATAACATGAAAAAAACGGATAGCGGCGTGATTAACTTTTTCAATTTTGGCGCGAGCATCAAGAAAGAGAATTACGTCAGCATCTATTTGAAGACCCTCTATATTTCTGAAGAAGACTGTCTTGGCAGCGTGCTTGCCTCTCTGGCCGACGCCCAGGGAAAAAAAGACATGCAACTTTATGCAGAGTTCAGTTATGACGGCGCAAGCGATGAGGCGCAAAAATTCACGCAAAGTATCTACACCAAATCATTCCCGATAAATAAAGTTGGCATGATCGATCGCTTTCTCATTGAAATTATCACCCCCAAAGGCGGCGATAGAATAGAGATGAAGACCTATATCCCCATTGTCTTCCCTATCAAGCGCAGAGAGAAAGAGGTAGCGCCAGGGCCAGCGCGGTAACCCTGTCACTATCGGCGTTGCCATTTATTAAAAAGGGTAATGATTTATATTAAACAATAAAGATTTATGCTGAATTTAGGCTCAAAACCACTCATTACCCACTCGCTGCAAAGCGCCAACTTTAAGACTTATCTAATTGGAAAACACGTCAATATCGCCATGAAGATCGCGCCAAGATGAGTTCTTCTCGCCCCCACAAGGAATTACCGCTTATCCGTTAAGCGTTGACTTCGATATGACTTACGTACCAAAACCTTAAATATCAATGTGTTACCCACATTTGCTTTTTGTGCGGCCGATTGGATAACTTATTGTTTTTATTCTATTTGCACTAAATACCCCGCCTGAGCGCAACCGGCATTTTTCGCTTTATCCCGCCCGCACGCTTGTAGACATCCCCAGGTAGTGACGATATTTTATTTCTACGAGACTTATTTTTACGGGTGCTATCAATATGCCTTAAACAAGAATAAAGCGCGTCAGGAAAATAGAATTATGAGTATTCAAGTATGGTCTAAAAACCTAAAAAAACACTATCCTAATGTTAATGTTGAAAAAGTCACCGTCGGCGAACGCGGGAAAGGTTATATTGTCTATGTCGATGGGGAAAGAATGGCATTAAATCATTTTTTTCGCCGTTTCTATCGACACCGGCTTGATAAAGAATGATGTTTCACCCTGAACTCAACGCAGGGTAAACCTCTACGCAACCTCGTGATTAAAAGCAATTTCGCATTCATCATCACTCTAAATAATTAGTCCAGAGAGGCTCTTTCATTCAATGCGCTTATCACTGCAATAAAATATCGGATTGCCCAGCGCACCCAAAACCGTATCTCTGCGAGACGGTTACAACCCGGTATTAAATAAAAATGTTGATGGTTATTTTTATCGCGCGCGTTCTGTCATCGCCCAATAAAAACCCCTTATCTTGGTCTGGCGACTGATCCAAGCCGCAATGGCCACTGTTGAAATGGATATCAAAACGACAACTCAATGCCCCTAAAGCGTTAAAGAATAAAAAGTCTCAAGGCGGGACATGCCTTGCCTTTCGCGCCGGCATTTTCACGCGTTGGCAGCGATGGGATGGTGATCCAATGTGGATTTAAAAGTCAAAGGAAAACATATGATTAGAACATCGTTTGGTAAGAGAGCCGCAATAATCACGTTCTTTTGCTTGCTGGTTTTTTCTGGCGTCGCGTTAACCGTGGGGGGAATTTGGCTGATCGCCCTCGGCGGATCGTTCTACTATGCCATTACCGGGATAGGCTACATCGCCGCCGCAGTGCTGGTCCTCAAGCGCAGCAAATCGGCTTGTTACTTAACCGGCCTGCTGTTTTTGATGACGGTGCTGTGGGCGCTTTGGGAATCGGGGCTTAACTACTGGGCATTGTTCCCTCGTCTGCTGGTGCCCGCCGGCCTCTCTATTATCGCCGCGTTTTTACTTCCCTCGTACCTGCACGGCGCCAAGAGTCAAAAGCAGGCTTACATCGCCGGTTCGGCATTATCCGTGGCCTTTGTCGCTTTCTTTATCGGCGCCTTCTTTCCCCATGGCGAAATTACCCCTGCTGGCGACGTGACGTTTATCGAGAGCAAAAGCGACAATGCGCCTGCCGATTGGAGCGCCTATGGCCGCACGACGGAAGGAACGCGCTACGCGCCGTTCAATCAGGTGAACCGTTCAACCGTCAAAGATCTGAAACTCGCCTGGGTGTATCGCACCGGCGATTTCCGGCCGGGCGTGGACCAAAATACCCCGCTCGCGATTGATGATGTGGTGTATAGCTGCACGCCCAACGGTCTTATCACCGCTATCGATGCCGATACGGGTAAAGCGCGCTGGAAATTTGACTCGCATTCCACCTCCCCCGTTTGGCAACGCTGCCGCGGGCTTGGCTACTACAAAAATGAGGATGTTGCGCCAGGCGCTCTGTGCGAGAAAACGATCGTTCACACCACGATCGATGCCCGCCTCATTGCGCTGGATGCCAAAACGGGCCAGAAATGCCCCGCCTTCGGTCAAAACGGTGAGGTGAATCTCGGCCAGCATATGGGGGAAGTCAAACCGGGTTATTACTTCCAAACCTCGGCGCCGACCATCGCCAGAGGGAAGATTATCGTCGGCGGCTGGGTTATCGATAACGTAATGAAAGGCGAGCCTTCCGGCGTCATCAGGGCGTTCGACGCCAAAACCGGCGAGTTGGACTGGGCGTGGGACTTAGGCAATCCGGGCATCACCAAGGCGCCGCCGGCCGGAAGCACCTATACGCGCGGCACGCCGAATATGTGGACCACCGCCGCCTATGACGACAAATTAGGCTTGTTGTATGCGCCGCTTGGCAATGCAACGCCCGACTATTACGGCATGAATCGCCCGGAAAATTCGGATGAGTACAACTCTGCCCTGGTCGCCATTGATATTGAAACAGGCCGTGAGCGCTGGAAATTCCAAACCACGCATCACGACATTTGGGATTATGACCTCGCGTCCCAACCCGCGCTGGTAGACGGTTTTGATGAGCAACATCGCCCGGTGCCCGCCCTTTTGCTCGGCACCAAACGCGGGCAGATTTTCTACCTGAACCGGGAGACCGGCAAACCGCTGGCGCAGGTTGAAGAGAAAGCCGTGCCGACGCAAGGCGCCGCAGAGGAAGAGCGCCTCTCGCCAACCCAGCCGTTCTCCGTCGGCATGCCGACCATTGGTGCCGAACGCCTGACCGAAGAAAAAATGTGGGGCACCACCCTGTTTGACCAGATGGCCTGCCGCATCCTGTTCAAACAGATGAATTACCAGGGCGACATGACCCCGATCGGCACCCGCCCAACGCTCGAGCAGCCCGGCAATTTAGGCGGACTCAACTGGGGGAGCATGTCGATTGATCCTGTGAACCATATGGCTTACATGAACGATGTGCGCATCCCGAATGTGTTTTGGTTAGTGGCGCGCGACAGCTATGAACGCGTCGCGAAGCAGTACCCGCAAAAAGTGATCGATGGCCACGGGCCTTCTCCCATGATCGGCACGCCATACGGCATGATCACGTTGATGTGGATGTCGCCGCTCGAAGTGCCTTGCAACCAACCCCCTTACGGCACGATCACCGCCGTCGATTACAAAAACAAAAAGATCGCCTGGCAGATACCGGCCGGCACCGCCGAAAAAATGGGGCCGCTGGGCATCAGATCGCACCTGCCGATGCCGGTTGGCATGCCCACCTACGCGGGCACCATGACGACCGCCGGCGGCCTGGTCTTCTTCGCCGGCTTCCAGGACTATTATCTGCGCGCCTATAACAGCAGCACCGGCAAAGAAGTCTGGAAATATGCGCTGCCGGTCGGCGCGAGCGCGACGCCGATGAGCTACGTTTCGCCTAAAACCGGCAAGCAATACATCGTTATTGTGGTCGGCGGCGCCGCACATTCGTCAGAAACCGGCGATTACGTGATGGCGTTTGCGCTGCCTTAACCCTTTGCCCCGTTTGCCTGCGCCATTCCACAGGCAAGCGGGGCGAAGACCGGCTTTGCTCAACTGCGCTTTCTTTATCGACAGCGGCCGCCGTGGCCGCTGCTCAGCCTTGGCCGACGAGCCCGCCTGAGGCGGCGGCATGCAGAAAAACCGTTTGATAACGGCGAGAAAAATTAAATCCACAAAAGGTTCACGATGGAAACATTCTTCACCATATTGATCTTATTGCTCACCGTCTCGTTGTCCGGCGTCGTGACGCGCATATTGCCCTTCCAAATCCCGCTTCCGCTGATGCAAATCATCGTTGGCGCCGTGTTGGCCTGGCCGCAGTTTGGGTTGCATATCGACTTCAATCCCGAGCTTTTCTTGATGCTGTTTATTCCCCCGCTGCTGTTCGCCGACGGTTGGAAAACGCCGGCGCAAGAGTTCATCCATTACGGCAGAGAAATCCTTTGTCTGGCCCTGGTGCTGGTGATCATCACGGTCGTCGGGGTGGGTTATCTGATTCACTTCCTGCTCCCGTCAATCCCCCTCGCCGCCGCATTTGCCCTGGCCGCCGTTCTGTCGCCAACGGACGCCGTGGCGCTGTCCGGCATCGTCGGTAAAGGACGCATGCCCAAACCCGTGATGAGCGTAATTGAAGGGGAGGCGCTGATGAACGACGCCTCCGGGTTGGTTTCCCTCAACTTCTCCATCGCTGTCGCGCTCGGCGCGATGGCGTTTACCCTGGAGAGCGCCTTTCTGACCTTTCTTCAGGTATCGATTGGCGGGGTGCTGTGCGGCATCATTATTGTCTTTCTCTATAATCAAATGGTTAAGTTCATCCATAAATGGATGTATAACGATTCCGCCACCCAGATTATTTTCTCGCTGTTATTGCCCTTTTCCTGCTATCTGATTGCGGAAAGAATCGGCGTATCCGGCATCCTGGCCGCCGTCAGCGCCGGCATGATGATTGGCCAATCCAAAGTGAATCGCAGCATGCCGCTGGTGCGTTTACGCACCAATAATATTTGGGAAATGCTCGAGTTCGTGTTTAACGGCATGGTGTTTATTCTGCTTGGGCTGCAGCTGCCGGGCATCTTGAACTTCACCGTGGCGCAAACCGGTATCGATCATTCCATCAGCCTGGAGACACTGCTGGCTTACGTGGTGATCATCTATTTTAGTTTGATCGCCGTGCGTTTGATTTGGCTGTGGCTGATGAAGGTCGGCAGCGCGACCCTGATGCGCAAAGATCCGCTGTTATTTTCGAAATTCAGCACGCGCGATCTGTTCGTCGCCGCCTTTGCCGGGGTGCGAGGGGCGGTGACCCTGGCGGGCGTGCTGTCAATTCCGCTGTTTCTATTGGATGGCTCGCCATTCCCGGGGCGGTATCAGCTGGTGTTTATCGCCTCGGGAGTCATCTTGCTCTCGATCGTCGTCGGCATCGTCACGCTGCCCTTCCTGTTGCGCGGCAATCTGCCGCCGGAAGAAGATCAGGAAGAGGCTTTCTCCGTTTCAGAAGCCTTGGCGAGCGCGGCGACCAAGGCCGTCAACGAAACCAAGGAAAAGCTGCTCGTCGCCCCGCCGGACGACGCCACGCCGGAACTGATTGAAGAAACGACGCGGCGGATGCTGGACG
Source organism: Serratia ureilytica (assembly GCF_017309605.1). Classification (NCBI taxonomy): domain Bacteria; kingdom Pseudomonadati; phylum Pseudomonadota; class Gammaproteobacteria; order Enterobacterales; family Yersiniaceae; genus Serratia; species Serratia ureilytica. The sequence continues at coordinate 1,716,493 of NZ_CP071320.1, read as the reverse complement.
TGCTGCAACGTAAAATTCTGACTAAAGAAGACGTTAAGAATATCGTGGCGCTGAAGCGGCTGGAAAAGCAGCTGTACTTAGCCTCGTTGCACGCGGAAAGAGAAGAGCTGTACCGGCTGCGCCGCATGAAGAAAATCAGCCATGAGAAACAGAGAAAGCTGCTGCATCGCATTGATATTACTGAGGTGCTGATCGCTGAAGACAGCGTTTAAACGAGGAGATGAAGGCGGTTCACCCCCCGCCTTCGGCGCGCGATTGCCGGCCCAACGCCGCAATCGCGCGCCGCAATCGAACGGGAGCTCACGCCACGTCCGCCGTTCGGCTATCTGTGGTACCACGCCTTGAAATACTTCAAAAAGCTGTAGGACACCGCGTAAACGCCGGTCACGGCCCCGACCCGGCCCGCTTTCCAGGCGCCGCTGAAAATGTACCACTTGAAAAATGCGCCGATGGCGCTAATCACCCCTCGGAGAATCGATGGCCTTATCGCCTTGTATTTCACCACGCGCGCCGTATAGCTGTTCAGCTTGGCAAACACTTCCTCGATTGAGAAAAAAGTGTCGTGTTTAACGTGCCCGGCCAGTATCAAGGTGGATGCGCCCCCTTCCGCCGCATCATCTACCGGCGCATCATTGAACTTCACCACCTGGCGATGAAAAAAGCGAATGGGGAAATCTGGTGACGAGACGGGATAAAGCGTTCTGACCGCCTGTCCCAACACAAACCAATCGCGACGAATGCGATAGGCGTTATTTTTGTCGGGGCCTGGGGTGCGCTTGAAAAGCCGCATCGCGTCGACCGCTTCATCATCCATGATCTCATCGCTGTCCAGGCACAAAACCCAGTCATGTCGCGCGCGGGATATGGCGTAATTCATTTGCCGGCCATGGGTTTCAAACGGGTGATAAAGAGGCTTGATATTGAAGTCGTCGCAAATGGCCAAGGTGCCGTCAGTACTGCCCGAATCCACCACGATGATTTCATCGGCGAACGCCGCCACAGGTTGCAACACGTCACGCAGCAGGCGCGATGAATTAAACGTCAATAAACACACGGAAATCCGGTTACAAAAATCCATTTTACAATCCACGACACTGAGAAAATGCAGTCCATACCAAAAACGGCGGGCGCGCCGTGCAAAAGCGCGCGCCCAAAGCGCTTCTCCTGCCCCGAGCGCCTCTTCAATTAAGTATTTAGAATATTGGCTGCCCTGTCATGCCCTGGATGATGGCATCTGACTATTTCATCAATTTCAATAAAATCAATGAGTAACCAGAATTAAGCTCGGGCGTTCACCGCACCGGCTCACGCGCCGGCGGGCGCCGAGCGCGAGAGCGGCGCTTGGCGGCGCTTTGGTTTTGTTATAACGTATCAAAAAAAGTAAAGGGAAGACGACGATGAAAATCCAGCTGTCGCTGCTGTTTCTCAGCCTGTTGGCCGGCAAGGCTGCGGCGTTTCAGTCAAAAGTGCCCGAGCCACGCACCGAACAGGCGCGTGCGGCGGAACAGAACATCGAAAATCTGTTTTACGGCTTTCACGCTATGGATGCCCAGCCGGTGAATATCGGCCGCTGTGAGGCGGTGCCGGTGGCGGGATGCCAGTGCGCCTTCTGCACCCAGCTGCGGCAGGCCGGGCGCTGACGCTTTTATTCCAGCGCATACTGCACGATCAGCTGCCCTTTCTTCATCTTTACGCCGGTAATCGCGATCGCGCCCACCTCGCCCAACGTGGCGACATGCGTGCCGCCGCAACCGTAGGCAGGCAGATCGCCGAAACCGATCTGGCGCATCCCGTCCACCGCCTGTTGGCGACGCGGCAAATCGGCGGCGATCAGGCGCGCCAGCTCCGCGTGTAAAAACGCCGCCTCCAGCGTCTGTACGTCCGGCCCCGGCGTGAACGTGATGCGCCCTTCTCCCGGCCAATGATGCGCTTTCATCGGCCGCCAACCGCGGGTTTCCCCCAGCCAGCCGATCAGATGGCCGCCGGAGTGCCAGCGGGCGTGCAGCCGGCGTTGCGCTTCGTCGACCTGCATATTGACCGGCCCGATCGGCAGCGGCGCCGCGGTATAGTGCAACACCCTATCCCCCTGCTGCTGCACCCGCAACACGGTGACGCCGTTCAACGCTCCCACGTCGGCCGGCTGCCCGCCGCCCTGCGGGTGAAACAGCGTGGCGTCCAGTTCCACGGCGTAAGCGCCCGCCTCGGCCGGCTCACAGCTCAATACCTGCGCCTGGCCCTGTAAATCGTCGCTGTAGTAATAACGTCGCTCGGTCATCATTTTTCTCCTCGGTTCGAAGAGCCATTATATTCATGTCATAATCGGAGCATAATCCGTCGCCATCACAATGGACCTTTGCGTCATGAGCACAAATCTTTCTTACGCGCTGTTGGCCGAAATGGCCGTTTTCGTCCAGGTCGTGGAGAGCGGCAGCTTTTCCGCCGCCGCCCGCAAACTGGGCGCTTCACCTTCCGCCGTCAGCCGCAGCGTGGCGAAGCTCGAACAGGCGCTGGCGCTGCAGCTGCTGCATCGCACCACCCGTAAACTGCGGCTGAGCGAAAGCGGCGAAGAGGCGTTTGCGCACTGCCGCACCCTGCTGGCGGCGGCCGACGCGGTGATGGCGATCGGCGGGCGCGGCGCCGCAGAGCCCGAAGGGCTGGTCAGCGTCAGCGTGCCCAAGGCGGTAGGCCGTTTCGTGCTGCATCCGCACATGCCGGCGTTCCTGCGACGTTATCCGAAGGTGGACGTGAGGCTGCGGCTGGAAGATCGTTATATGGATCTGATCGACGACCGCGTCGATCTGGCGCTACGCATTACCGATCGCCCGTCGCCGGGCTTGATCGGCCGTCAGCTGATGCGAATAGACCACCTGCTGTGCGCCACGCCGCACTATCTGGCGCAGCACGGCGCGCCGCAGCACCCGCACGATCTGGCGGCGCACAGCTGCATCTATCTGGGAGAAACGCCGAGCGACGCGCAATGGAAGTTCCGCCGCAGCGGCAAAACGGTGACGGTCAAGGTGCGCGGCCGCTACGCCGCCAACCACACCGGCGTGCGGCTGGACGCGGTGAAACGGCATATCGGCATCGGCAGCCTACCGTACTTTACCGCCCGCCAGGCGCTCGACGAGGGCGAGATCGTGCAGGTACTGCCGGAATGGGATTTCCTCAGCAGCTATCACGGCGGCCTGTGGTTGCTTTACGCGCCCAACCAGTATCTGCCGCCCAAACTGCGGGTGTTTATCGACTATCTCGTCGCCTGCCTGGCGCAGGAGCCGCAGCTAAAGCGCCTTGCGTAGCGTGATGTTGATGCGGTGCGGCCCCACCAGCGAGTGGTAGCCTTCCTTGACCGGCAGGATGCCGTGGAAACAGAGCCGCGACGGGCCGCCCCACACCACCACGTCGCCGTGCGCCAGCGGGATGCGCCGCGCCCGATCGCTGCGTTGCAGCCCGCCGAACTGAAATACCGCCGGCAACCCGAGCGACACCGAGACGATCGGCGCGCCGAAGTCGTGCTCGTCTTTATCCTGATGCAGCGACAGCTTGCTGCCCGGATCGTAACGGTTCATCAAACAGGAATCCGGCACGAAGGGGCCAAAGCCCGCCTGCTGCGCGGCTTCGTCCGCCAACGCCATCAGGAGCGGTGGGATCGGCGGCCAGCGTTTGCCGCTGCGCGCGTCGCGTTCCGAGTAACGGTAGCCGCGGCTGTCGCTGGTCCAGCCGTTGCCGCACCAGCTCATCGCCACCGACATCACGTGCCCGCCGGGGGTGGTCAAATGCTGCCACGGCACCTGCGCCACCACGCCCCGCACCGCCGCCAGCAGTGCCGGCCCGTGATCGCGCACAAAGCCGTGCATCACCACCGCGCCGGGGGCGATCTCTTCACGCCACGGCGGCGGCAGCGCGTCTTCAAAAAGATCGATTGTCATCGCCAAAACCTGTATGAATACACAGTATCCATTGTAACCCGACGCCGCCGATTGTCCAGCGCCCGGCTGCGCCATTGTCGTTGGCGGCAAATTTCTCTACAGTAGCCGCCATAAAATCAATCACTCACCAGGAATGCGTGTGATTAAGGGCATCACTCTTTCGGTCGTCGCCTCCATCTTGTTCGGCGCGATGTATTACTTCACCTCTACCCTCACCCCGCTGAACGGCGAACAGGTCTACGGCTGGCGCACGCTGCTGACGCTGCCGTTCCTGACGCTGTTCATGGCGCTGTCTGGCGATTGGCGCAAGGTGAGCGACACGCTGGTCGGGATAGGCCAACGGCCGCCGCGTCTGCTGGGCCTGCTGCTCACCTCGGCGCTGCTGGGGGTGCAGCTGTGGCTGTTCCTGTGGGCGCCGCTGCACGGCAAGGCGCTCGACGTGTCGCTCGGCTATTTTCTGCTGCCGCTGACCATGGTGCTGGCGGGCCGTTTGATCTACCGCGATCGGCTGTCGCTGCTGCAAAAACTGGCGGTGGCGTGCGCCGTGGCGGGGGTGGGCAATGAGCTGTATCAGGCGGGCGGCGTATCGTGGCCGACGCTGGTGGTAGCGCTAGGGTATCCGCTCTACTTTATTTTGCGGCGGCGTTTCGGCACCGACAATCTCGGCGGCCTGTGGTGCGAGCTGACGCTGATGCTGCCGGCGGCGGCCTGGTTCGCCTTCGGCGACGGCGGCGCGGCGGCGCTGCAGATCAATGCCGAGCTGTATTGGCGCATTCCGCTGCTCGGCGTCATCAGCGCCGTGGCACTGGTGTGTTACATCCTCGCAAGCCGCATGCTGCCGTTCAGCCTGTTCGGCCTGCTGAGCTATGTGGAACCGGTGCTGCTGGTGCTCGTCGCGCTGCTGCTCGGCGAGAGCATCAGCCAAAGCGAATGGCCAACCTATCTGGCGATCTGGCTGGCGGTGCTGCTGCTGGCGGCGGAGGGCGCGCGGCACCTGCTGCGCCGCCAGCGGGTCTGACTCAGGCGGCCAGCGTGGCGCCGCCGTCGATCACGATGTCCTGCATGGTGATGTGGCTGGCCAAATCCGAGGCCAGGAACAGCACCGCGTTGGCGATCTCGTCCGGACGCGCGATTTTACCCAGCGGGATCCCCAGCTTGAACATCTCGGGGAAGCCGGCGATGGTGCGTTGCTGCGCATCGTCGGTCTGCCACATGCCGCGCTGCATCGGCGTGTCGGTCGAGCCCGGCGACACCAGATTGCACCGCACGCCGAACGGCGCCATCTCCAACCCCACGCAGTGGTTCAGGCTGGTCAGCGCCGCCTTGGAGGCGCAGTAGGCCGCCATCTGCGCGCGCGGCACGTGCGCGGCGTTGGAGCCGATGCTGACGATCGCCCCGCTGCGCTGCGCCTTGAAGTGCGGCAGCACGGCGCGAAACAGGTAAAACGCCCCCGAGGCGTTGACGTTGATGCACTGGTGCCAGTCATCCACGCTCAGATCTTCGGTATTGCCCATGCGCAGAATACCGGCGGCGTTGACCAACACGTCCAGTCGCGGGTTCTCCGCCAGCTGTTGGCGGCACACCGCCTCCACCAGCTCCGGCCGGCTGATGTCCAACGTCACGCAGGGGTAAGGCAGATCCGGATTGGCGAATTCTCGGTCAAACCCCACCACCTCGGCGCCCTGGGTCAAAAAGTGGCGGGCGATCTGCTCGCCGATGCCGCGCGCCGCGCCGGTCACCCACACGCGTTTGCCGGTGAAATCCATCTGAATGCTCATGCGCGCACCGCCATCCGGGCGCACCGCCGGGTCATGTTGTTGTTCATCGTTGTCTCCTGCGAAAGGCTATGACGCGGCGCGGACTGCGCCGCAAAGAGGCCTACAGCGCGCCGCTGTTCAGGCCGAAAGCGTTGAGCATGGTGCCCAGTTTGGCGGTGGTTTCCATCCACTCGGACTGCGGCGTCGAGGCGGCGACGATGCCCGCGCCGGCGAACAGCCGCACCCGGTTGCCGCGCAGCAGCCCGCTGCGGATGACGATCGCCCACTCGCCGTCGCCGTTGGCGTCGCACCAGCCGACAATGCCGCTGAACAAGCCGCGATCGTGCGGTTCCAGAGCGGCGATCAGCTGGCGGGCGCTTTCGGTCGGGAAGCCGCACAGCGCCGGCGTCGGATGCAGCAGGCAGGCCAGCTGCATCACGTTGAGATTCGGGTTCAGCAGCTCGCCGCGAATGCGGGTGGACAGGTGCCACATGGTGCCGGTGCTGAGCAGCGACGGGCCGCTGGGTACGCTCAGGGTGGCGCACAATGGCGCCAGGTGGCGGCGAATGTCGTCGATCACCAGCTTGTGTTCGTATTTGTCTTTGGTCGAGCGCATCAGGCGCTCGCTGCCGAGGCGATCCTGCTGCGGATCGTCCTGTCGGCGCGCCGAGCCCGCCAGCGGATTGGTGTGGATCTCGCCGCCCTGCTTGCGGATCAGCAGTTCAGGGCTGGCGCCGATCAACACGCTGCCATCGGCCAGCGGCAGGGAGAAGTGGTAACCGGTCGGGTTCTGCACCATCAGGTTATTGAGGATCCGGTGGCCGGCCACCGGCTGCTCCAGCTCGATATCGAGGATGCGCGACAGCACCGCCTTGTCCAGCTTGCCTTGTTTAAAGCGGCTGACCGCTTCCGCGACCGCGTGTTTGAATCGCGGTTCGTCTGGAATACTGGTGCAGGCGACCAGGCGATGCGGCTGTTGCAGCATCGGGCGCGCGGCGCGGATAAAGCTGTCGTTGGCGACGAATCGGCTTTCTTCAGGTATATACAGGCAGGAAGGCCGGCGCGTGTCGAACGGAATGGCGCCCACCACCACCGGGGCCGCCTGGCCGGCGGCTTTGGCGCGCGCCAGCGCCTGGCGAATATGCTGCGCCAGCGCGCTGCCTTCCTGCTCGCCGCCGAACGCCGGCGTCTCGATACGCTCAAACACGCCGTGGGCGGAGAGGGAACGGAATTCAGACCGGTACAAAAAGGTCGATTGTTCGGCGTACTCAAACCCGGAGAAGGTTTGGTTTTCTGTCGTCAGTGTCGCCACAAGACCACTCCTTTGTTGCGCCTCACCAATGATAATGTTTATGCGAATAATTATCATTAGCTGTAAAGGGTGGGTAAATTACACCGGATCCCCACCGTCGGTCAATCTCCGATGAATGAATCTTTCCGCACGCCGCGGCAAATTCGCGTTACGCCACAACAAGAAATAACACACTGTTATTATTGTGTTTTAGCAAAAAATAAAAGTCGTGACATCGTCACCTTCACGCCAAAACCGCCCGGCGAAACGCCGTCCGGCGCAGCAATGCGGCGTCAACGTGGTGAGCAGCGCCAATTCGAACGTCTGCCGCTGCGCATCCACCGCCACCATCCGCGCATCAAGAAAATCGAAATATCGGCGCACCTGCGGGTACAGCGCTTTGAACAGGCTCTCTTTGGCGGAAAACGTCAGCGTCAGCAGCTCGTTGAACGGCAGCGTTTCGCCCAGCAACGTCTCGCGCTCCACCGGTGAAACGATCGCGTTCCACAGCTCCTCCGCTCGCGCCACGGACAGCAGCGTCTCCACATCCAGCCCAACGCCGCCCAGCCCGCTCTCTCGGTGTACGGCGCACAGCGCGGTATGCGAATTATGGCTCAGCGCCCCGGCGATGCCCGGCGGCCACTGCGGCGCGCGATCTTCGCCGCGCGCCAGGGTGAAATCGGCGAAACCGAGCGGCGCCAGCAGCTGTCGCGCCAGCACACGCCCGGCCAGATACTCCGCACGGCGTTTCGGCACCGCGCGCGCCAGGTGGTCCGGCAGCGTAAAGCCCGCCTCGGGAAAACTGTCGTCGCGATACTCCGCCAGCGCAAACTGGCAGCGCGCCACCTGGCCCGGATAGCCGTCCGGCGTGAAAAATTCGATATTGCGGATAAAAGTAGGCAACGGCGGTATCCATGATAAGCAGGCAGGCTGATGATGTTAGCCCCCGAAACGGCCTGCAACAATGACCCTGGGCAAAATAAATGGCGTTAAGTCCCGCGCGGCGGCGCGTTGGGCGAAGTGGGAAAAGGCCTCTCCCCCGCATTCGGGAGAGAGGCCGGGCATTACAAGATGCCTTTCATGGTCTTCTCGAAATCGCTCCAGGCGCAGAAGCCGTCTTTATCGATCGGGCAGCCTTTCAGCGCCAGCGTCACGCGCTGCGGCGGGGTTTGCAGCGTCAGCGGCGTCGCCTTGCGCAACTGCTCGGTGGACTGATAGACGTACTCGATCTTCAGCAATTCACGGTCGTTCTGCGCGTCGCGCCAGCGCTGGAACACCAGTTTGCCGCCGATCGGCGTTTTCTCGTACTGCTGCGGCAGCTGATACGGCTGGAACTGCATGGCCGACAGCAGCGAGGCGATATTGGAGTCGTGGCCCACCAGCACCGTCAGCTTCGGCGCGTCCGGTTTGCGCTCGCCCAGCAGCGCGTTGTTGATGTAGGTCAGCAGCGGCTTGGCGACGTTCTGCGCCACCACCGGCGAGGTGAACAGCGAATCCTGATAGCCGTCTTTCAACTGCGCCAGCTGCTGCCACTGGTGCGGCGTGGCGATTTTGCCCCAGGCCACCTCTTTCATCGGGAAACCTTCGTAGTACTGCAGCATAAAGGCGTCCACCAGCGAGTTGCCCACCCGCAGCGGGCCGGAGACGCCCGGCTCTTTGCCCGGCACCGCGCTCATCACGCTGGCTTCTTTGGTCAGGTCACAGTGTTTGTCGGTCTTGCAGGCGGCGGAATCCTTGTAGTCGATGATCTTCGCCAGCTGTTGGTAAGAAGCGTCCAGCTTCAGCGATCCCAGCGCGGCGTTCATCGCCGCCAGCGCCTGCTGGTTGAAGGCTTCGCCGGTGTCGGTGATGATCGGGTTGAAAGTCGGATCCATCTCGCCCATCTTGTCCTGATGGTGCACGCTGACGTCGCAGCCGGGGAACGCGCCGTTGCTGAAGAACTGCGCGGTGGCCACCGTGCGTTGCAGGCTGTTGGCGTAAACGTATACGCTGCCGGCGGTCGGGCAGCCCTCTTGCGGCAACAGGCCGGTCTGCTTCAGCCAGGCGTTGAAGTAGTGCCCCATATACACTTCCAGCACCCCGCCCTTGGTGGTCAGCTGGCCGCCCGGCGTTTCCCAGGCCGGCCAGGCCTTCGGCGTGGACTGCGCCAGCACGCTGCCGTTGTTGGCCAGCGGTGCACGCAGGTTATGGCGGCTCATCACCAGCACCTGTTCCAGTTGATAACCGCCGGCGTCCGCCAGCGCGTTCCCGGTGAATAACAAAGGCAGGCACAGCAATAACGTTTTTTTTCTCATCCGCAGAGGCTCCCGGAAAATGATTATTTTTAAGGTGTTAGCGTTTGCCTGCGTATGATGGCGGGGTTAGTGTGACAAGTGTGTGACAGGGTTCACGGGAAAAGATCGTACCAGCGGCCACCGGGCGGCGGCCGCTGTGCGTCAACTCAGTACCACAGGCTCATGATTGGCCAGCCGATCAGCAGCAGCGCGGCGATGTACACCACGCCGAGAATGCCCCCCAGGCGCCAGTAGTCTTTCGACTTCACATAGCCGCAGCCGTAGATGATCACCCCTGGCCCGGTGGCGTACGGCGTCAGCACGCCCATGATGCCGATCGACAGCACCAGCAGCATCGACAGCTGCTCCATCGGCACGCCCGGCAACCCTTTGCCGACCGCCAGGATCACCGGCAGCATGGTGGCGGTGTGCGCCGACAGGCTGGCGAACAGGTAGTGGGCGAAGTAGAACACCAGCACCAGCGCCACTACCGTCATGTTCGGCGAGAAGCCGTCCAGGTGGGTGCTCATGGTCTGGGCGAACCAGTCGATAAAGCCGGAGCGCGTCAGGCCGTTGGCCATCACCACCAGCGTCGCCAGGTTAACCAGCGTATTCCAGGCGCTGGAGTATTTGGTAATGTCTTTCCACGACACCACGTGCAGCGCCAGCATCAGCGACACCGCCAACAGGCACACCGCGGTGGCGTCCAGCACCTTGCCGCCGAACACCCACAGGCACAGGCTGAGCAGCACCAGGCCGATCAGGGTGTACTCCTTGCGCGTCAGCTTGCCCATTTCCCCCAGCGCGGTATTCGCCCAGGCGGCCACTTCGCTGCTGTGGGTCACGCCCGGTTTGTAGAGGTAGTAGGAGATCAGCGGCGCGATGATCAGCAGCAGCAGGCCGACCGGCAGGAATGCCAGGAACCACTGCATCCAGCTGATGTGCACCCCGGCTATCTTGCCGACGAACTCGATGCCCAGCACGTTCGGCGCGGCGCCGGTGACGAACATCGAGGAGCTGATGCTGGTGCCGACCACCATCATCCACATCAGGTAGCCGCCGATGCGGCGCGAAGAGGGATCGTTAGGGAAGGAATCGAACAACGGCGGCAGGTTTTTCACCACCGGGAACACCGTGCCGCCGGTGCGCGCGGTGTTGGACGGCGTGAACGGCGCAAGCAGGATATCGATGATCACCACCGCATAGCCCAGCGTCAGCGTGCGCTTGCCCATGAATTTCACCAGGAACAGCGCGATGCGCCGCCCCAGCCCGGTGGCCTCGTAGCCCAGCGCGAAGATAAAAGCACCGAACACCAGCCAGACGGTGGTGCTGGAGAAGCCCGCCAGCCCCCATTTCAGCGCCTCTTTACCGGCCTTGAAGCCCGGCTCCGCCAGTTCCTGCGCGCCGAACAGCACCCAGTTGGCGCTCAGCACGCTGACGGTCACCGCGATAAAACTGATGGCGGTGGCCGGGATCGGCTCCAGAATCATGCCGACGATCATCGCCACAAAGATGGCGAAATAGTGCCACGCCTGCGGCGGCATGCCGTCGGGCACCGGTATCAATAACAGGATCGCGAGCACCGCCAGCGGCGCTATCGCTTTCCAGATCTTTTCCTGGGTTTGGGACATAGGGACTCTCCTGAAGGCTTGGTTATTATTCTTGGGCACCCAGCTGCGCCAGCAGCCAGGTCACTATCAACAAGTCGGCGCTGCCGCCGGGGCTGAGGTTGCGGGCAATGCAATCGGCATCGAAGCGCCGCAGGCGCGCCAGGCCCGCCTCCCCCGCCGAGCCGCCCTGCGCCAGCAGTAAAGCCGCCCGGCGCCGCAGCCAGCGCAGCCCGCGCAGGCCGCCGCGCGAGGCGACGTTGGTGTCATCGTTGTGGGCCATCAGCCACAGCAGGCTGTCCAGCAGCGCCCGCTGTTCGTCGCCGCCGGCGGCCAGCCGTTGCCGATACAGCGGCAGCGCGCCGTCAAGCACCAACCGAAAACCGGATTCCGCCTCGCCGCGCGCGCCGCTGAGGCCATACGCAGCGAACAAGCGCTGGCCGGCGGTCTGCCCGGCGTTGTTGCATCGCAGTTCGCTGTCCACCAGCCCTCGGCACATCGCCGCCACTTCGGCGCATAACGATGCGGCGCTGATGGCCCGGCCCTGCTGCTGCAGGCGGCCGAAGGCGGCGCACAGCAAACCGAGTGAGAACACGCTGCCCTTGTGGGTGTTAATGCCGCCGGTGGCGCGAAACATCTGGTTTTCACAGGCCAGGCCGAGCGGCCGCAGCCGCGCCAGCTGCCGCTCTGCCGGCAAAGCCGCGTCTTCCCGTCCGCGCTGGATAAAACGCGGCAGCCACACGCCGATGGCGCGGGCGCTGCGATAGAAGTGCCCGAGATCCATGTCGCGGTGGGCGCCGGTGTTATGGCGATCCACCAGCCCCGGCTTGGGCGTGAGGTTGACTTCTACCAGCAGCGCGCGGAAAGCGGCGCGGGCGAAATCGCAGGCCGGTTCGGCACGGTGGGCGGGCAGGTTAATCGGCAGAGATCGCATCGTTGAACATCCTTTCCATTTCATGCAGCAGCTGCTCGCTGCTGTGCCGCCGCTGGCGGGCGCAGATCTTGGCCGGTTGGCCGCACAGCAGGCAGCGCCGTTCCGATAGGCCGATGTCGCGGCGCGACAAAATGCGCCCCTGCGTATCCAGCACGTCGATATCCCACAGCCGGCCGATCGGGCGGCTCACCTCCAGCTGCATGGCGCAGTCCTTCACCCGCTGGGCATCGGCGCGCAGCGCCACAAACCCTTCGCAACCGGTGGCGAGCGCCAGCGCCTCGGCCTGCGGGCTGGGCCAACCCTGTTCGGCGCACAGTCGCAGCAGCGTCGCCCACCCCAGGTTGAAGATGCCGCGCGTCAGCGCGCTGTCCTTCACCGGGCCGGGCACCACCAGCGTCAGCACCAGCAGCGTGCACTCGTGCTGCGCCAGCCACGCCTGCTGGCGCGCCTGACGGCATTCGCGGCTGGTGAGCAGCTCCGGCAGGCTGACCGCACGTTCGGCGGCCAGTTGAGGATCGACGGCGGCCATCGTTTACTCCGCCACCTGATGCACCACGTCGATCACCGAGCCGTCGCGGTAGCGCACCACCGCTACCACCTTGTCGGTAAACGCGATCGGCTGCGGTTCGCCGGTCAGCTGCAGCGCGCGGGCGCGCAGCCAGTCGATGCTCACCACCTCAAGCCCGGCCTCCCGCAGGCGCTGCGCCAGCTCCGGCCGCGCCGGGTTGACGGCGATGCCGTGGTCGGTCACCAGAATGTCGATGCTGGAGCCCGGCGTGACGCAGGTGGTCACCTGTTCCACCAGCGTCGGGATGCGCCCGCGCACCAACGGCGCGACGATGATCGCCAGCCGCGCGGCGGCGGCGGTGTCGCAGTGGCCGCCGGACGCGCCGCGCAGCACGCCGTCGGAGCCGGTCAGCACGTTAACGTTGAAGCCGGTGTCGATTTCCAGCGCGCTCAGCACCACCACGTCGAGCCGATCGACCGACGCGCCCTTGGAGCTGAAGTTGGCGTACTGATTGGCGCTGATTTCGATATGGCGCGGGTTGCGCGCCAGCGAGGTCGCCGCCGCCCGATCGAAGCTCTGCACGTCCAGCAGCTTGCCGATCAACCCTTTCTCGTGCAGATCCACCATGGTCGAGGTGATGCCGCCGAGGGCGAACGCGGCGCGAATGCCGCGGGCGCGCATCTTGTCCTCCAGGAAACGGGTCACCGCCAGCGAGGCGCCGCCGGTGCCGGTTTGCAGCGAGAACCCTTCGGTGAAGTAGCCGGAACCGGCGATCACCTCGGCGGCGCGACGGGCGATCAGCAGCTCGCGCGGGTTCGAGGTCATGCGCGTGGCGTCTGCGCCGATCTTGTCGGCGTCGCCCACCCGCTCCAGCTGCACGATCAGATCCACCCGATCCTGCGCCAGGCTGGCAGGATGATGCGGATACGGCACCAGCTGCTCGGTCAGCAGCACCACGGTGCCCGCCGCCTCGGCGTCCACCCGCGCATAGCCGAGCGAGCCGCAGCAGGCTTCACCGCTGTAGCCGTTGGCGTTGCCGAACTCATCGCAGGCCGGCACGCCGAGGAAGGCCACGTCTATCTTCAGCTCGCCGGATTCGATCAGATTGACCCGGCCGCCGTGCGAGTGAATTTGCACCGGCTCCGCCAGCAGGCCGCGCGATACGGCGTCCGCCAGCGGGCCGCGCAGCCCGGAGGTGTAAATGCGGCTCACCACGCCGTGGCGGATATGCTCAACCAACGGCGCATGGCAGTCGGTCAGCGAGCTGGAGGCCAGCGTCAGGTTGCGGAACCCCATCGCCGCCAGCGTCTCCATCACCTGATTGAGCGCCAGATCGCCGCCGCGAAACGCATGGTGGAACGAGATGGTCATGCCGTCCTGCAGCCCGCTGCGGCGCACCGCTTCCTGCAAGGAGTCGCACAGCTTGAGATCGCGCGGTTTACGCGCCTGCAGATTGGCTTTGGACACGTCCTGATAGCCCGGCAGATCCGCCGGGTTGGCGAAGGTCATCAATCGTTGTTGGCGGTTCATCATGCTTCCTCCCCGTGCTGCGCCGGTTCTTCCCGTAAGCCGGACAGCGCGGCGCGCTCCAGCACCAGCCGGGCGCGTTCAATCACCGGGCTGTCGACCATTTTTCCGTTGAGCGACACCACGCCGCGCCCTTCCCGCTCCGCCGCTTCGGCGGCGTCCACCACCCGCTGCGCGTGCGCCACCTCTTTGGCGGTCGGCGCGTACAGGTTGTGCAGCAGCTCAATCTGGCGCGGGTTGATCAGCGATTTGCCGTCGAAGCCGAGCTGTTTGATCAGCGCCGCCTCCTGCAGGAAACCGGCCTCGTTGTTGGCGTCGGAGTAGACGGTGTCGAACGCCTGAATGCCGGCGGCGCGCGCCGCCTGCAGCAGCGAGCAGCGGGCGAACAGCAGCTCAATGCCCTCCGGCGAGCGTTCGGTGCGCAGGTTGCGCACATAGTCTTCCGCCCCCAGCGCGATGCCGATAAGACGCGGCGAAGCGTGCGCGATCGCCACCGCGTTGGTGATGCCCTGCGCCGATTCGATCGCCGCCAGCAGCCCGGTGCTGCCTACCGGCCGGCCGCAGGCCGCCTCGATGGCGGCGATCTCGCGCTCCATGTCAACAACGTCCTGCGCGCTGTCGGTCTTCGGCAGGCGCACGATGTCCGCGCCGCCGCGCACCACCGCCTGCAGGTCCGCCAGGCCGTAGGCGGAATCGAGCGCATTGACGCGCACGATGGTTTCCACCTCCTGGTACAGCGGATGCTGCAACGCGTGGTACACCAGCCGGCGCGCCGCGTCTTTTTCACGCAGGATCACCGAGTCTTCCAGATCGAACATCAGCGCATCGGCCTGATAGATAAAGGCGTTGCTGACCATCGCCGCGTTAGCGCCGGGAACGAACAGCATGCTGCGGCGCAGCCGGGTTTTATTCAGCGTTTTCATCTTTCGCCTCCCACGGCAGTTGGCCGCTCTCGCAGGCGCGCATCAGCGCGGTTTCCAGCCGGGCGCGCAGCACACAGTCCAGCGCCCCTTTGTCGTCGACGATCACCTGCACCGGCTCCACCTCATAACGCTGCAGCACCTCCAGCAGGGTGCGGCGGATCGCCGCGCCGAACTGTTTTTCCACGCTGCTGGCGATCAACAGATCGTGCTGCGGCCCCTCGGCGGGCGCGATGCGCACCATGACATCGCTGGATTCCAGCGTGCCGGCCATTGCTTCTCGGATAATTTTCATCATTCACCTGATTGTGCGGACTCAAAAGGATGCGGGGCCGCCTTGGCCCGGCGCTGCGTTTGCAGATCCTGCAGGTAGTACAGGGTGTCCGGCGGCACCAGCGGCGCGGCGGCGTGGAAGTCCCCCGCCGCCAGCAGCTTGCGCACCCAGGAGGCGGAGATCGCCGTGCCCTGATATTGCAAACGCTCGATTTCCACCAGCGCGATCGGCGGGCTGGGCAGCGCCGGCGTTTCCAGCCAGTAGCGCATGTCGCGGTTGTATTTCGCGGTCACCGCGCAGAACGGCTCGTTGCCGACGAAGCGGTGGGTGATGCCCAGCGCGGGCGCCAGATACTGGCGGAAGATCTTCAGATCGATTTCGGTGTAACAGTCGTCGGCCACGCCCTGGTCCTTGATGAAGTAACAGGGGAAGGTGGCGCGCGAGATCACGTACTGCGAGCCTTCGTGTACCGTGAGGTTGGGGATGTCGGCGGTGCCGGCCAGCACCAGCCGGCGCCGGTCTTCATAGCTGAAGCGCGAGGTGTTTTCCTTCACCAGAAACAGGTGCAGCCAGTCGCAGCGCTTGGCCGCCTGACGCACCAGATACTGATGCCCGCGGGTGAAGGGGTTGGCGTTCATCACGATACTGCCGATGGTGTCGCCCGGCCGGCGCTGGCTCGCCAGCTGGGCGGCGTAGCGCTTCAGGCGGCACGGGCTGTTTTCCATCAGCACCACGATGCCCGGCACGGTGGCGATCGGGTAGAAACCGCACTGGCGGAACAGCGGCTCGTTCTGCACCTTGGTGTAGATAAACAGCTGGGTGTGGTGGCGCTCGTAGGCCAGGTTCACCAGCTCGGTCGCCAGCGCCAGCGCCAACCCTTCGCCGCGCATCAGCGGGCTGATGGCGACGCATTTGATAATATTGTCGGCGATGCCGCCGCAGGCGACCAATTTGTCGTGCTGGGTAACGGTAATAAATATTTCAACCGTGGTATCGATATTCAGATCGTTACTGCGCAAGAAGGCGCTTATTTCCGAAATCGCTTTATGATCCGATCGCTTTACCCGATTAAATACGGCATCGCCTAACATAACACGCTCTCTGGGTTAACTGGCAAACAACAAATGAAATACAAAAAGGCATTTTAATTAACATCAGAAATGGCAATTAAAACCTTAAAAACCATGAAGATAAAATCATCCCCTCGTTCGATAAACCCATGGTAAGCAGAAAAAAAACGCGGATTATTGACCTATTTCACAAACCGATCCCGGTTAATAAGTTATTTAATGTTCTTTATTTGCTTAATTAATCTTATGGTGTTTATTATTGAGATAATCTTTATTTGGCGCCGCAATTCACTTACATTCACTTAGCATTTTTATTGCAATTACGGGTCGCACTATGGAATGGCTGAACATCCTGATCGTTGAAGACGAAACGCCGCTGGCGGAGATGCACGCGGAGTTTATCCGCCAGAACGGCGGCTGCCGCCAGATTTGGCTGGCCGGCACGCTGGCGCAGGCGCGCGCCATGACCGAACGCTTCAAGCCGGATCTGATCCTGCTGGACAACTTTCTGCCGGACGGCCAGGGCATCACCCTGCTGCGCGAACTGACGCTGAGCGGGTATCGCGGCGGCATCGTGTTCATCACCGCCGCCAGCGACATGGCCACCGTGGCCGAGGCGTTGCGCTACGGCGTGTTCGACTACCTGATCAAACCGCTGGCCTATGACCGGCTGAGCCAGACGCTGCTGCGCTTCAGCCAGCGCCGCGAAGCGTTGAAGGACAAAGCGCGCCTCAACCAGCGCCGCATCGACGAGATGTTCAATACCTACGCCCGCAGCGAGCAGCAGGCGGCGCTGCCCGCCGGCATCGACGAGCTGACGCTGAGCAAGGTCCGCGCGCTGTTCGCCGAACCCGCCGCGCGGCACACCGCTGAAAGCGTTGCGCAAAAAATGGGGCTCAGCCGCACCACCGCGCGCCGTTATCTGGAGTTTTGCACCGCCGCGCAGCAGCTGCGCGCCGAGATCATTTACGGCAAGGTAGGCCGCCCACAGCGGATCTATCGCGCCGACGAGCCGCATTAACGGTTATTTGATCGCCCTTGCAAGGTTGCGTGTAACCGCTTTACTTTTTATGCGCCGGTCAGCATCTTGGTGAGCATCACCTAGCCGACTGGACGATCGCCGATGCCTGCTGCGCCCCTAGCTTCCCTGACCGAGATCCTCGCCCGCCGTGACTGGCAAAACCCCGCCTGCACCCACTACCGCCGGCTGGACGCCCACCCGCCGTTCGCCAGCTGGCGCACGGTGGAAGACGCGCGCGACGACGCCCCCAGCGCCAGCCGCCGATCGCTGAACGGCGAGTGGCGCTTCAGCTATTTCCCGCGCCCAGAGGCCGCGCCGGAGAGCTGGCTGCAGCAGGATCTGCCGGACGCCGCCCCGCTGGCGGTGCCGGGCAACTGGCAGCTTGCCGGCTACGACGCGCCGATCTACACCAACGTGCGCTACCCGTTCCCGGTCGATCCGCCGCGCGTGCCGGAAGACAACCCGACCGGCTGCTACTCGCGCGCCTTCAGCGTCGATCCGGCCTGGCTGGCCGCCGGCCAGACGCGCGTCATCTTCGACGGCGTCAACTCGGCGTTCTATTTATGGTGCAACGGCCATTGGGTCGGCTATTCGCAGGACAGCCGCCTGCCGGCGGAGTTCGATCTCAGCCCGTGGCTGCGGCCGGGTGAAAACCGGCTGGCGGTGATGGTGCTGCGCTGGTGCGACGGCAGCTACCTGGAAGATCAGGACATGTGGCGCATGAGCGGCATCTTCCGCGACGTCAGCCTGCTGCACAAACCCGCCGCCCACCTGAGCGATGTGCGCATCACCACGCCGCTGCATGACCGCTTTACCCGCGGCGAACTGGTGGTGACGGCGCGCGCCAGCCGGCCCGGCCCGCTGCAGGTGCAGGTTCAGCTGTGGCGCGACGGCACGCGGGTGGCCGAACGCACCCAGCCGCTCGGCAGCGAGATCGTGGACGAGCGCGGCGCCTATGACGATCGCGTCACCCTGCGCCTGCCGGTGGAACGCCCGGCGCTGTGGAGCGCCGAAACGCCCGCGCTGTATCGCGCCACCGTCGCCCTGCTCTCACCCGAAGGGGAGATTATCGAGGTGGAGGCCTATGACGTCGGCTTCCGCCAGGTGGAAATCAGCGGCGGGCTGTTGAAGCTCAACGGGCAGCCGCTGCTGATCCGCGGCGTTAACCGCCACGAGCATCATCCGCGCCACGGCCAGGTGATGGACGAGGCGACGATGCGCCACGACATCCTGCTGATGAAGCAGCACAACTTCAACGCGGTGCGCTGTTCGCATTACCCCAACCACCCGCTCTGGTACCGGTTGTGCGATCGCTACGGGCTGTACGTGGTGGACGAAGCCAATATCGAGACCCACGGCATGCAGCCGATGAACCGCCTGGCTGACGATCCGCTGTGGCTGCCGGCGATGAGCGAGCGCGTCACCCGCATGGTGCAACGCGATCGCAACCATCCTTGCATCATTATCTGGTCGCTGGGCAACGAGTCCGGCCACGGCGCGAACCACGACGCGCTGTACCGCTGGGTGAAAAGCCAGGATCCGACCCGCCCGGTGCAATATGAAGGTGGCGGCGCCGACACCGCCGCCACCGACATCATCTGCCCGATGTATGCGCGAGTGGATCAGGATCAGCCGTTCCCGGCAGTGCCCAAATGGGCGATCGGCAAGTGGATCGGCCTGCCGGAGGAGCCGCGCCCGCTGATCCTGTGTGAATACGCCCACGCGATGGGCAACAGTTTCGGCGGTTTCGAGCGCTACTGGCGCGCGTTCCACGCACATCCGCGCCTGCAGGGCGGCTTTGTCTGGGACTGGGTCGATCAGGCGCTGATCAAACGCGACGAGCACGGCCAAGAGTTCTGGGCCTACGGCGGCGACTTCGGCGACACCCCCAACGATCGCCAGTTCTGCCTGAACGGGCTGGTGTTCGCGGATCGCACCCCGCACCCGGCGCTGTTCGAAGCGCAGCGGGCACAGCAGCTGTTCCGCTTCGCCTTCGACGCCGCCTCGCTGACGCTGACCGTCACCAGCGATTACCTGTTCCGCCACACCGACAACGAACAGCTCAACTGGCGGCTGGAGCTGGACGGCGTGGAACGCGCCAGCGGCAGCTTCGATCTGGCGCTGCCGCCGCAGGGCAGCACTCGCTTCACCCTGCTCGACCGGCTGCCGATGCTGCATCAGCCCGGCGAGCTGTGGCTGAACGTGGAGGTAGTGCAGCCGCAGGCCACCGACTGGTCCGAAGCGCACCACCGCTGCGCCTGGGATCAGTGGCGGGTGCCGCGCGCGCTGCATCCCGCGCCGCCGCCGGCGCAGGGCGTGCCGCCAATGCTGATTGAAGACGATCAGGGGCTGACGCTCACCCACGGCGACCAGCGTTGGCGCTTCGAGCGCAGCAGCGGCCACCTGACGCAGTGGTGGCAGAATGAGCAGCCGCAGTTGCTGACGCCGCTGCGCGACGGTTTTGCGCGCGCGCCGATCGATAACGACATCGGCGTCAGCGAAGCGGACCATATCGATCCCAACGCCTGGATCGAACGCTGGAAGCTGGCGGGCCTGTACCGGCTGGAAGAGCGCTGCACGCAGTTGCAGGCCGATGCGCTGCAAAACGGCGTGCGGGTGGTGAGCGAACACCAGTTCGGCGTGGACGGGCAGATTTTGCTGATTAGCCGCAAGCAGTGGCTGTTCGACGCGCTGGGCGCGGTGAGCGTGAACGTGGAGGTCGAGGTGGCCGACGCCCTGCCGCCGCCGGCGCGCATCGGCCTGCACTGCCAACTGGCGACGGTGCAGCCGCAGGCGGAATGGCTGGGTCTGGGCCCGCACGAGAACTACCCGGATCGCCGCCTGGCCGCGCAGCACGGGCGCTGGCGCCTGCCGCTGGCGGATCTGCACACGCCGTATATTTTCCCCGGCGAAAACGGCCTGCGCTGCGACACCCGCAGCCTGCGCTACGGCGGCTGGCGCATCGACGGCCGCTTCCACTTCTCGCTCAGCCGCTTCGGCCTGCAACAGCTGATGGCCTGCAGCCACCAGCATCTGCTGCAGCCGGAAGCAGGCACCTGGCTGCACCTGGACGGTTTCCATATGGGGGTAGGCGGTGACGACTCCTGGAGCCCGAGCGTGCACCGGGATTACCTGCTCACCGCCGGCGTTTACCGCTATCAGCTGCGCCTGCAGCGGGCGCCAGAGGGCTAAATCTGCCAAAAAACTCAACGGGTTGCGCATTCTGTAAGCAAACAGTCACAGAATGTGTAATCCGCCTTTGACATGCCGACGGCGCCTCGCTATTATTCGCCCCGTTCAAACGATTCCTCTGTAGTTCAGTCGGTAGAACGGCGGACTGTTAATCCGTATGTCACTGGTTCGAGTCCAGTCAGAGGAGCCATATTTAGAGAAGCCCGCTCAGGGAAACCTGAGCGGGCTTTTTGCTGTTGGCGGGTTTGGGCTGCGGCAGGCAACCGGCTGTCTGAATGCCAACCGTATTGACAGCGAAAATACCCTTGCCCGACGAACGCCTGCGCCGCCGGCTATCACCCCGGCCCTTCACTGCCCGCCGCCAGCAGCGGCACCAGGATATCGCTAATCGGCGTAGGGATGCCCTGCAAGCGCCCATAACGCTGCACGACACCGTTGCGTATGTCCCACTCCAGTGGCCGGTTGGCCTGCCGGTCGGCAAGAATAGAGGTGCCCAAATCCGCGGGCGCACGCTGAAAGCCGTCCACGATCGCCTCCGGCACGTTATCGTGAAGCACCGCACCCTGCGCGCGCGCGACGGCCAGGCATTCACGCAGATAAGCCAGGGCCAGTTGCATTATGTCGGCGCGCGAAAACATGCCTGCGCGGCGATTGGCCAGCACCATCAGCCCCGCAGCCGCATTCTGCAACAGCTTACGCCAGGCAATCGAGAGAAAATCCGATGACAGCTCAACCGCACAGCGTGAACCGCTGAGCGCGTCGGCGATCGCTTGCGCCTGTGGCGCATCCGGCAGTGTCAGGCGCGGCGTGGCGCGTAGCCTGACGGACGCATCTTGCTCGCGCTGCGCCGGAAACCACACCACGGAGGGCAGCACCGTCGCCCCATTGACGTAAGGCGCCAGCAGAGATTGCTGCTCGACGCCGTTTTGCAGCGCACACACGACGGTGTTTTTATTGCACAACGCCGCCAGCCAGCCCGCACTGTCGGCCACCTGCGTGGTTTTTACGGCGACAAAAACCAGATCGTAGGGATGGGCGACGGTACGCGGATCGCTTAAAACCGGCCCCGGCACCACCACTTCTCCCTCATCGTGGCGCAGAATTAATTGCGGATGGGCCGTACGCCCGCAAAGCAGCGGCGTGCGGCCCACTTCATGAAGCGCCGCAGCGATGGCGGTGCCGATGGCGCCGGGGCCGATAAGCGCAATAGTAGGGCGATCGGACATAGCGAGTCCTCCAGGTTGGATTAACCGTTCATCAGCCCGCGGTTTCTGTTACGCGCTAATGCTGATGCAGGATAAGCGGGCGCCAAGGTAAATGATACGGCGGCAAGGAGATAAACGCAGCTGTCGGAAACTATCCGGCCCCTCCCCCTAGCGAAACCCACTCTTTTACCTAAGAAGATTCCTAACCGAGCTGACGAAAATGCCTTCCTGACGCCAATACGCGGATTTACCCGCCGATTTACAGCAATAATCCTGAAAAAACAATCGATAAGCCAAACTCTCTCGCTCAGCAAGTTGCGTCTATCCTTTCGCTATGGGCGCCTGCCGCCCATCGTTCGCTGCAGATCGCGGCATGCGCGTTTCTGGCTGTTCGGGTTTCGGTTTTATTCCATCGCGCGCTTCCATTCATCATGTTGAATTTCACAGCAATCTCTCAGCAACAAGGAGTGTTTATATGGCTTACGTCATTACCGACCGAGAAAAACTGCAAGCGATTTGGGAGGCCGCCAAAGCCGGCGACTGGCCAGCGGTATATGCCGCATCCGTCGATGCGCTCACCGATCCCAACCATGCAAACCAACCCATTGAGGGCGTGGATATCGCGGTGTATACCTGGATCAAAGGCGCCTATGGCGTGAACTCGAATCAGGGGGCGTTTGCCCATTACATTCGCGACCAAACCAAGCTGCAGTATGAGCTGCGCACCGGGCATGTGCCCGATGACTGGGAGGCGCGCATTCAGAATGCCTCCGACAACATCGCCAAAAACTTCGCCAAAACGCTGTTTGGCGTCGATCTGAGCAGCGATCCCAACGCGCCGCTGCCGGATGCCCCGCCCAGCAGCGCCAAAGTGCCGGACATTCACGAGGTCGGCCTGATCGACGCCGGCGCGGCGGCGTCCGAAGTGTTCACCGACGCCTCCTCGACCGGCGCCCCCAACTATTCCCCCTGGGCCGGCACCACGCTGTTCTCTTATTTAGGCGATACCTCGTTCTTTACCGAATGGGTGGCCACCAACGACACCTCGCCTTTTAAGGTCGAAAGCGGCACCTACGATTTGATTGCGGCGGCGCAGGTCTCCATGCAGATGAAAAACCTCAGTTACGTGGTTGAAACGCTGCTGGCAGGCGAAGTGCCCACCTATTTGACCACCCTCGGCATTGGCCACGAGACCATCCGCCTGGCCGCCGAAGCGGCGCGTGATTTCTACACCGAATCCTACGGCAGCAGCGTGACCGGCGGCGGCAGCCTCATTCCCGGCAAGCTGGATATCGGCTCGGCGATTTTCAACGACATTGCCGACGTGCTGTCCACGCCGAATCTGTACCGCGTCGGTACGCTGCATGACGATGATTTCACGCTGGCGTTCGGCAATATCGCCGTTAACACCGGCAGCGGCGACGACACCATCAGCGTGCCGCGCGGCTGGCAAAACAACGCCGGCAACTACGGCTGGACGGTGATCGACGGCGGCAGCGGCCATGATACGGTCGATTATTCCAGCCTGTCGCACGGGGTAAACCTGAAGTTTGACGCCCAGGGCAGCTACGGCGGACGCGGGGTGATCGAGAAAAACGGCATCGGGCTGTATGGCTTTAAGGACGGGCTGTACAACATCGAAGCGGTGAAACTGACCGACTTTAAGGACAACGTCACCTTTAACGATCGGGTGCTGACGCCGGCCAACGGCCTGGAGGTCAGCCTGGGTAAAGGCTCCAGCGAGATTCGTTTCGAGCACGGTTATACCACTGCGCCGGGAGGGAGCGCGCCGCAGGATTATCTCGGCGTGAACCTGAGCATGCTGTCCAACGATGTGCCCTTCCCCAACAGCCTGCTGAATATTCCCGTGAAGCAGACCCACAATATCTACATCGACGACAGCTTCGAGCTGGGTTTTTTACAGGCCTCCTCTCTGTCTATCGACAACCACCTGCTGGCCTTCGGCGCCGAAGGATCAAACAGCAGCTTCTCACTGAACTACAACGCGCAAACCCATACGCAGGATCTGTCGATATTCATGCAGGGCGAAAGCGCACTCAATCAGCACGTCGTCAATATCTACAATTGGGATCAAGGATACTTTGGCATCAATCTGGAGCAGCCGGCCATTCAGCTTGTCGGTTTGCAAACCGTTACGCCGCAAGAACTGGCGGCCGCCTAAGCGAAGCCCGCCGGTTTACCGGCGGGTTGTTTACCTGCAGCGCGACGGCTCATGCCCCATCCCGCTCCGCCACCCGCGCCAGCAACGCCCCCAGCAACGCCAGATCGACCAGCAACGCCAGCGCGAAACAGCTTCCCCTCACGCCCGGCGCGGCGTAGGTTTGCACCAGCGAAGCGGCAATCACTACGGCCACGATAGTCACCACAGTCGTCAGCCTGCACGCCACAGCGAACGCCGCTTTCTCCTCCACCGCCGTGCGGTAGGCAACGCCCTGCCCCAGGCCGCCGAGGGCGATGCCCGCCAGCAGAGCCGGCCAGTCATGGCCGCCGAACAGCATCAGCAATGTGAATAGCCATCCCGCCGCCGCCAGCAAAAAGCCGTGGCGGAGCATAGCCAGCGCAAGCCGGTTCCGCAGCGGCTGCCAGCGGGCCAGTGCGGCGCCGCCGAGAAACGCCAGCGCCAATGCCGTCAGCAGCATCAGGGTCGCGCCGATGCCCTGCAGGCTCTCCGCCTCCAGCAGCAAAGCGCCCGCCGCGACCGGCACGCTGAGCGCCAGGGCGCTCGCCGCCGTTCCCGTGTGTGTCATGGCGCCCAGGGCGCCGTTGTTGATAGAAAGGCTCATCGCTCACTCCCGATAGGGTGGAAATGATGAAATAAATTCATTTCCCTGTTCACATGTCAGTAGCCTATCTCTTGTATAATCGGTCAGACAAACTCATAGTTTTCAGCCTTAGATGAGAATAACTCAGCCATGAGAAAACCCCGTTTGCCGCCGCTGGGCGCGCTGCGCGCTTTCCACGCCGTGGCCGGCTGCCGCAGCTTCAAACTGGCCGCCGAGGCGCTGGGCGTGAGCGCGACGGCGGTCAGCCACCAGATCAAGCTGCTGGAATCGGTGCTGGAATGCCGGGTGTGCGAGCGCAGCGCGCAGGGCGTCAGCCTGACCGAGACCGGCGAGATCCTGTATGCCGGCACCCAGCGCGCCTTTGCCGCGCTGGAACAGTCCGTCGCCCAAATCACCCGCGCCCGGCAGCCGCCGGCGCTGACCGTCACCACCACCTCCAATTTTCTCACCCACTGGCTGGTGCCGCGCCTGGCGGATTTCAAGGCGGAGTTTCCCGCCATCGATCTGCGCCTGCACACCAGCGTCGAGCGGGTCGATCTCAGCCAACGCACCGTGGACGTCGCCATCCGCTACCGTGAAACGCCGGAAAGCGATCTGCACTGCACCCTGCTGCATGAGGATCGCTTTATCGTGGTCGCCAGCCCGGCGCTGGCGCTGGCGCACATCGAGGATTTACAGCGGGTGACGCTGTTTCACGTGGCGCATCGGCAGGTGCCCGCCGACTCGCCGACCTGGGAGAACTGGCGGCGGCGCTACGGGCCGGAAGGGTTGAACGTGGAAGCCGGGCTGACCTTCAGCGACGAAACCCATGCGCTGCAGGCGGCGGTGGCCGGCCAGGGGGTGGTGATCGCCAGCCGGCTGCTGGCGCGCGATTTGTTGCAACGCGGCGTGCTGGCCGCGCCGTTCGAGATGGCGTTACCCGGCGCCAACTACTATCTGGTGGCCACCGAAGAGACCGCGCAGCGCCCCGATATCATTGCGCTGCGCGAGTGGCTGCTGCGGCAAATGGCGGCAGGCTAACGGCTCTCGGGGGCAATTTCGCCCAGGCGGATCGCCACGCTGATCGCCTGCGCGGTGGTGGCGGCGCCAAGGCGCCGGCGAATGCGGCGCAGGTGGTTTTCCACCGTGCGTTCAGACAGGCCGAGCATCGCGGCGATATCCGCCTGCCGCCGGCCGATGGCGGTCCAGCTCAGCACCTCACGCTCGCGCGCCGACAGCCGGCCTTCTTCTTTGCCGGCCGCCGGTTCAAACAGCCGCCGCGCCGCCAAAAAGGCCGCCGTGCCCACCAGCGACAGCGCCAACCGCACCGGCGGCGAGGCGTCGATGCGCTCGCCTCCCAGGCTGACGGCACCCTCCAGGCCGGCGGGGCCGAACACCGGGATTTGCACGCCGTGCAGGCCCGCGCCGCGCGGCGTGCGCACAATCCGGTAGCGCTCTCCCTGCTGCGCCCGGGTCTTGGTCCAGAAAAACGGCTCGCTGACCCGCAGCATGTGCCGGGTCACCGGGCAGTGCCGCACGTAGGTCAACGCATCGACGGCCTCGCCGTCGCCGAACCAGTCGCCCTCGACCCAATAGATATGCTCGATCCCCGCCTCCGCCGTGGCGGAAGCGGAAAACAGCACAAAGCGATCGAAGCCGAACGGCGCGGCGAAGGCGCGAACCCGCCCCTGAATGGCGGACAGGGTTCGCTCGTGGTCCATCGCCAGCGCCGTCTGGAAAGCGCGCTGCGCGATCTCGTCGCTCATCGCGCGGCGACGTCGGCCAGCAGCGTCTCTGCCGCCAGTTTGCCGAGATTGTTGGAAGCCAGCGGGCTGTCGCCGGTCAGCAGGCGCCGATCTTTATGCACCTTGCCGGTGATGTCGGCATTGACGATCTTCACGCCCAGCTCACGCAGGCGTTCGCCCACCAGCCAGGGCATCGGGCCGGGGATATAGCCGATGTCGATGTTGGCGCCGGTATCGAGAGCATCCGGGAACACGCACATCTCATAGCCGCGATAGAGGAAATCGTCTTTGCTCTCGCCAATGCCCGCCGCCAGCAAACCGGCGGGCCCGTGGCACAGCGAGATCACGTAGCGATCGTTGTCATGGGCCCAGTGCAGCGTCTTTTTCACCTCTTCACTGAACGGGATATCGTTGAGCACGCCGTGGCCGCCGGGAATGAAAACGCCGAGATAGTTGCCGCCATCCAGCTCCTTCACGACTTCCGTCAGCTTTTTCGGCTGCTTGAGTTGGCTGCGGTACTTCTCATAGGTGGCCTTGACCGCTGGGTCTTCATGCGGGAACGCCCACATCTCCAGCTTCACCGGATCGCCGGACGGCGTGGCGATGTCGATCTCGAAACCGGCCAGATCCAGGTGATACATCGGCAGCAGCATCTCGACCGGATGGTTGCCGGTGGAGAAGAACTTGCCGTTTTGCATCAGCAGGTAGCGCTCTTGCGAGGCGATCATCAGCACCTTCCACTTGCCGCCGCGATAGGCGTTCGGGTAGCTGGCGCCCGTGAAGTCGGTTTTGGACGAGGTGTACTGGCTGAGGGAGTAAGGTGATGGGAAGAACGCGTTGTCTTCCGCCACATCCGGGGTGGGATTACGATCGTTGGATACTGAATCAGTCATGATTATCTCCATATTCACCGTTGCATTTCTCTTTCAGCTTAAATAACCGCCGGCGGGGCCGCAATGAGGGATATCCCTCAATCGTCCTCGCACTGGCGGCGCTCAAGCGGGGTGCCGTAGCGCGACAATGAACGTTTCTTCGCTGACGCCGGCATATTCGTACCGGCACTTTCTCACCGGCACCTGGAAGTAGCGCTCCAGGATATCCTCTTGCAGCAAGGCGTTTTTATCGCCAAACATGCACTGTCGCTTATTCATCAGCAGGCACTTGTCGGAGATGCGATCGGCGTAATGCAGAAAATGCGTATTCAGCACGATCGTCATCTGCCGCTCTTTGGCGAGGCGCCAGAGCATCTCGATCATTTTAGCCTGATTGTAAAAATCCAGGTTCGACTCCGGTTCGTCGAGGATCATGACGTCGGGGTCCGCCGCCAGCGCCTTGGCGAAATAACACATCTGCAGTTCCCCGCCGCTGATCTGATTGATGTTTTTCTGCGCCAGCGGCGCGATCTCCAGCGCGTGCAACACCGCCTGCGCCTTGGCGAAATCTTGCCGCCGCGGCCCGGCGAACCACCCCGCCTGGCGAGCGCAGCCGAAAGTGACAAAATCGAGCACGCCATACGCGAAATGCGGCGTTTTCGCCTGCGGCACATAGGCCAGTCGGGCGGGCCGATTGTCGATATGGCCGATCTGGCACACGCCTGACAAGGGCCGGCACAGGCCCGCGACATGTCTCAGCAGCGTGGTTTTACCGGCGCCGTTCGGCCCGAGCACGCTGAGGATCTCACCGCGTTTCAGATGAAAACTGACGTTGTCGAGAATGGGCTCGCACCCTTTGAACCCCAGGGTCAACTGGCTAACGGTGATCATGTTTGCTGCTCATAATAAAAAGGAGGGCGAAAAGCGGCGCGCCGATCAGCGCGGTCAGGATGCCGATCGGGATTTCAGCGTAGGTGGCGCCTCTGGCGATATTGTCGATCACCAGCAAAAACAGCGCCCCGCTCAGCGCCGAAGCCGGGATCAGGCGACCGTGGTTATACCCCAATACGCTTCGCACCAAATGCGGGATCACCAAGCCGACCCACCCCACCACGCCGGCCAAGCTCACCGAGGCGGAAACCAGCAGAGAGGCGGCGATCAGCAACAGGATCTTCAGCCGGGGCGGATTCAGACCGGCGATACGCGCCTCGTCGTCCCCAAGAGAGAGAATGTTCATATTCCACCTGAGCCGGTAGATAGTCAGGTAACACGCCGCAAACAGCGGGATCAGCCAATAAACCTGCGCTTTCGCTACCGAAGCGAAGCTGCCCATCAGCCAGAAGACGATCGCCGGCAAGGTATCCTGCGGATCGGCGACATATTTTATGACCGAGACAAACGCGATAAACAGCGACGCGATAATCATGCCGGACAAAAGCGTGGTGAGCGCATCCTGCCGGCGTTTGAGGCGGCAGATGCCGAGCACCAGCAACAGGCTCACCACGCCGAAAAGAAACGACAGCAGCGAACTCAGGGCAAAAGGCAAACTCAATAGAATGCCCAGCGCAGCGCCAAAGGCGGAGGCAGAAGACGTACCCAGCACGTCCGGGCTGGCCAATGCGTTTTTCAGCACCGCCTGAAAGGTCGCGCCGGCGACCGCCAACCCGCCGCCCACCAGCATCACCGCCACTACCCGCGGCGCGCGCAGGTTAAAAATCACCGAATAGCGGGCCTGGTTTTCCCCCGGCATGTTCTCCTGCCATAAAATCTGCGCCACATCATGGGCCGACAAGGCGTAGCGGCCGGCAAACAGCGATGCGAAGGCGACTGCACACAGCGAAATGAACAATCCCGCCATGATCGCCGCATATTTTCCTCTGCCCGGCATCCCCAAGCTCCTCCAATGGATTAACGCTATTCAACCGTGGCGCTAGCGTTGCGCCAGCACCTCATCCAGCAACCGATCCGGGATCGCGTAGGAGAACATCGTCTGATAATAACGACGCGTCTCCTGCCGCAGCGTCTTGTCGCTAATGTCTTCGGGCGCGTATCGGTTGATCATGAACAGCGGCAACAGTGACGTTTCCGCCGACAGGCCCCCCCAGTTGTGAATGCCCACCGGCGTCGAGAAAACCTTGCCGTTTTTCACCGCCCTGAGCGTCTCCCACGCCTGGCCGGGGATCCCCCCGTGCAGCAGCGCTTTTGCGCTGCCGAACACCACGAAAATCACATCCGGATCCCAGGCCATGATCTGCTCCATCGACACGTTGATGTACCTGCCGGCATCGCCCTTCACCGGCAAATCCCCGGCGACGTTATCCATGCCGGCCATTTTCAGATAGGTGTCGCCGTAGGTGTGCGGGCCGCTCACCTTCAGTTGCCTGCCGTCGCTTTCTTCCAGATATAACGCCCTGACGTGCTGCGCGCGGATGGCTGCGGCATAGGGGCGGATCTGCTTCAGGGTCCTTTCCCAGGCGTCTTTGAATTTATGCGTGCGCGGCAGGCCGAGGGTGTCGGCGAAGGTATTTTCCCAATACACCTGGGTGACCATCGGCTGGTATTTGGTCTTCCCGCCGGCGTCCAGATCGACCGTCATCACGCCCGCCCTTTCCAGCCGATCGTCCTGGCTTTTGCCGTAGTAATAAATGATGTCGGGCCGCAGATTCATCAACGACTCCATGTTGACCCGATAGTCCTTATTGATGAAATCGGACGTGATCCTGCCGATGTCAGGCTTCATGTCTTTCAACACATGCCTATCGGCATGCATGAATGCCCAGGGGCCGACGCCGACGACGTGCCGATAGGCCGCCTCGTTGGCCAGGATCACGCCGAAGGGGCAGTTGCCGGTGATGACGATCCGCGGGTAGCTGCCGGGCAGCGTTTGCGCCGCCGCGCTCTGCGGCAGCGCGGCCGCTACCGGCTGGCTGGCGCCGGCGCAAGGCAGCATCGGCAAAACGGCTATCGCCAGCAAGGCGGTGGCGATGAATGTCAGTTTTACGGCCATGAGGCCTCCTGCGCGCACGCGCAATGGCGCGCGTCGATGAATGGTGTCAGGCCGAGGCGGCGATGCCGGCGGCCATGATGGTGATCCCGGCAACGAAAACGATCGCCGCGGTGGCGACCGCGCCGCCGCCGACCAACGCGGCGGTTTTTCCTTCGGAAATCTCTTTTCGCTGCAGGAAAGAGAGTTGCGACAGGGGAATGATTTTTCCGCTGTCGGCAACGATGTCTTTCGGTTCAACCTTCGCAACCGTCAGCTCGCCGCCGCTGCCGTCCTTCAGGCCGTATTTCAGCCGATCGCCGACATACACCGGCGGCTGCAACAGATAATACGGGCTATTGAGCCCCGCCTCTTTTTGTTGCAGCGCCACGTCGTGGTAGGTCGAGCAGCCGCTGAGGGAAAACGCCGCCATCCCGATAATGAGCGGCGCCAGGTGGGTGAATCGCATGGGAAACCTCGAACGTGCTTATTTGCTGGTTTTTAACGTAACGGCGGACTTGAAGCGCATATAGCTCACGGCCAGAGAGAGAAACGAGAACGCCGCCCCCGCCATTAAGCTGATAGTCGTCGCTTGCGCGCCGCGCATATTGAAGAAAATCGCCACTAACGCCGAACCGACGATTTGCCCGATCAACCGGGAACTGCCCAACAGACCGCTGGCGATGCTGCTGTTTTCATGAGAGACCGAAGTCATGATCAGCAGGTTGTTCGGTGATTGAAACAGGCCGAAACCGATGCCGCACAGCGCCACACGCCATACGATCGCCCCATTCGACGGATCGGCCGGCAGGTTGGCCATCAGCAGCATGCCGGCCAACAAGCAGGCGAGGCCTGACAGGGCGACAAGATTGGGATCGTATTTCTTGGTCAAATCGCCGGAAATCAACGACGACACCATGGTGGCCAGCGGCCAGGCGGTCAGCAGCAGACCGATTTCCACCACGTTTCTTTGCAGGACATTGTGGAAATAAAAAGGCAGCGATACAAAAGCCAAAAGCTGGGTGCTGTAAGACAGCATCGACATCAGCAAAGACAATGACAGCGTCGGGTTATGCAGCATCGCGACCGGGATCAGCGCGGCGTTGGCCTTTCTTTTCTGATTGATGTACAGCCACCCGGCCAGTCCGGCGAATACCGCAAAGCTCAGCGCCGCCGCCGGCAGATGGCGGGTGGTCATGCTCATCGTGCTGAGCGAGAAAGCGATAAACAGCACAAACACCAACAGGGCGCCCCCGCTGTCGAAGCCAACGCTGCGCCGCTCGCGGGAGCCCAGAAATATCATGCTCAGCAGCAGCGACAGGCAGGCGATGGGAACATTGATGGTGAACAACCAGTTCCAGCTCGTTTGAGAAAGTATCGCCGAGGCGATGGACGGCCCGGCGGCGGCGGAAACCGACACCACCATCACGTTAATCCCCAGGCCGCGCCCCAGCAGCCTTGCCGGGTAGATCTCCTTGATCAGCGCCGCATTGACGCTGAGCACCGCCGCCGCGCCGAAGCCCTGTATCACTCGGAACGCCGTCAGCATCGCCAGCGTGTCGGAAAGCGCGCAGCCCAACGAGGAGAAAGCAAACAGCACCACCCCGGCCATAAAGATTTTTTTATTGCCCACCGCTCTGCCCAGCGCCGCAAAGGGCATCAACGACGCGACGACGGCAAACTGGTAGGCATTGATAATCATGATGGAAGCCGATTCGGAAACGGCGAAATCTTTCGCGATCACCGGCAGCGCTACGTTAGCGATGGTGCTGTCGAGCATGGCGATGACCGTGCTTAACGAGACGGCGAGAACCGCGAATAGATTTAGCGTCTCTTTTTCCTGGTGTTTAAAAGTCATGTTAACGCTCCAAAAACGTGGGTGTCTTTATGCCGGCATGCCGGCGGCAAAGACGCCGTTTTTATCAATTTTTGTAATTACGTTATAACATATCATTATTGGATGGTAATAAATCTCATTTGAAATATTGGATTGCATAGTGTTTCAAAATAAGAATTAACAAATCAAATACAAATAAATCACAATATAAATACCCAATCAAATAACCATATTCAGTATAAAAAACCTGTTGATTTATAGAATGACATTAAAAGTAACAGGCGCTAACAGACGACGATGATGCCAGCATAAGTTGTTATGTTATAACACAACGACCTTCCCTTTATGCGGGTTAACCTTATGGCTAAGAAGGACCTTTTGAACACGCGCTTGTCCCGCCGCAGAATGATGCTGGCCGGGCTGGCGGCTCTGGCGCTCAATAGCGCCGTTTCTCCGCTGGCTAGCGCCCACGGCTTGCCACGCCCCAAAAAACAGGCGGGCCCTCAGGGTGCGCGGAAACGATTCCTGGTCATGTTGGATCCCGGCCATGGCGGCATCGACTCCGGCGCCATTGGCCACACCGGTTCGCTGGAAAAACATGTCGTTCTGGCGATCGCCAGAAACGTGCGGGCGCAGCTCGATCGACACGGCATCGATGCCCGCCTGACGCGCGACAGCGACGTTTTTATTCCGCTGTACGATCGGGTGGAGATCGCGCACCGGCATGGCGCGGATCTTTTCATGTCGATTCACGCCGACGGCTTTACCTGCCCCAGCGCCTGCGGCGCTTCGGTCTTTGCGCTTTCCACTAAGGGCGCCAGCAGCGCGATGGCGAAATATTTATCGAACAGTGAAAACGCGGCGGACGATCTCGCCGGCCCCCACGTCATCAAGAAAGATCGCTATTTGCAGAAGATACTGTTTGATTTGGAACAAACGGAAACCATCAAAGAAAGCCTGACGCTGGGCTCGCACCTGATCCAACATATTGCGCCCATCCATCATTTGCATGCCAAAAATACCGAACAGGCGGCCTTCGTGGTGTTGAAATCCCCGTACATTCCTTCGGTATTGGTAGAAACCTCGTTCATCACCAACCCCGAGGAAGAAAGGCTGCTGGGCACCCCTGCATTCCGAAATAAAATCGCCACCGCCATCACGCAGGGGATCGTCAGCTACTTTAAACACGTCACGCACGCTTAAGCTTCACCAGGACGGCAAGCCGGCCGGCTTGCCGCGCACAGGGACGGCGTCATCATGATAAAATGCAATCCTCGCGCTTTTTCGGCGAGCCTGTGGCTCCCGCTGCTGGCCCTGTTGCCGCGCAGCGCCTTCGCCGTGCCGCTGACGGTATCGCAACACAGCAGCCTGAATTTCTACGGCACGATTATCGCCAGACGCTACAGCGGCCAAAGCGAACGCGACGACGGCGACCGCAGCTATCTCTATTTCGGCCTGATCGGCAAAAAAAAGATCGCGCCGCGCTGGCGGGCCTACGCCCATTGGGAATATACCGTCAGCTTCGCCGACGCCACCCGAAACAGCACCCGGCTCGCCTACCTCGGCGTGCAGAACGCCACCCTGGGCAGCCTCGATATCGGCCGCAACTGGGGCGTGCTCTATGATGTGACCGCCCTGACCGATCGCTCCCCGCTGTTCAGAGAAATGGCCTACAACTACATCGACAACTTTATGCGCGGCCGGGCGCACAACCTGCTCACTTACCGCAAACCTTTCAGCCTGTTTCAGCGGCACGCCGCCCTCGCGCTGCAGTATCAGTTCAAAGACGGCGACGATCGACAGGCGCTGGGCAAACAAAACGGCAACGGGTTCGGCGCCTCCTTCCGCTATGCGCTGACGCCGACGCTCAGCCTCATCGCCGCCGCTTCGGCGTCTCAAACCACGCAGCGGCAGCAACGCGCCGCCGGCTATCGTCGGCGCATCGATACGCTGGCCGAGGGGGTTCTCTATGCGTCGAAAAAAATCTATCTCGCGGCCGTGTTCACCCAAAGCGACAACGCCATCAGCCCGCAACAAACCGCTAACCGCGGCTCGGCGTCCAGTTATGAAGCGCTCGCCAAATACCGGCTGACGGACCACATCCAACCCAACATCGGCTATACCCGTTTGATACAGGCCCGGGCAGGCCGCAACACCGACTTATTGAACTACGAGGAGTTGGGCGTGACCTGGTTGCTCAATAGCAACATGCAGGTGTTTATTAACTATGAATTCAATAACCTTTCTCGCCACGCTCCCGGCGTCGATGCGTCGGACAAACTCGATATGGGCATCAGCTATCACTGGTGACGCGCTGCCGCAGCCAATAAAAAGCCCCGCCCGGTGAAGGGCGAGGCTCGCTCGCGCCGATCGAGACGGTGCGAGAGGATCATGAGGGCAGAGTGATGACAGGGTGCCGAATGCGCCTGCTCATGGCGCGACGGACGCCTCAGCGCGGCGCTTGCGCGTTTTTCCACTCCCGCCAAATCGTTTCCAGCCCGGCGCGATACGTCGTGACGGCGAAGTCGGGAAAACGCTGTTTGAACTTGGTCGAGTCGAACAGGTTATCGTGCTCGTAGCGCGGCAGCAGCTCGCGCATCTCTCGCGCCCCGGACGAAACCAACCCCGCGGCGATCAACGCCCATTTGCCGATAACGGAATATGAAATCTCCTTCCCAAACACCTCGCAGGCCAACGCGGCGAACTGCGCATAGGTGAGCCGCTCGTCGCAGCACGGGAGATGCCACGTCTGGCCGAACGCGTCGGGCGTATTGCCGAGCCGGGCTAACCCACGGCTGGCGTCGGGCGTCCAGATCAGCGTGCGCAGCCTGTCGTCGCGAACCGGCACGCGCGGTTTTTCCCCCGCTTTCAGCCTGTCGACGATCAGCGCATTGGTGAAGCTCTGCGTTTTTCCCGGCCCATAAAACTCGGGCGCACGACCGATCAGCACGGGGATCTGCTTGCGCTCCATCTCGTCGAGCACCTTCTCGGTCATCAGAGCGCGCACCCGTCCCTTGCGCCCCCGAGGCGCGAACGGCGTCGATTCCGTCTGCGGCTCGCCGTTCTGCGGATACATATAGGTATTGTCGAAATAAACAAAGGGCACGCCCGCGGTACGGCTGGCGTCCAACGCATTCTGCAGCATGGTCGGAAATTGCCGCTCCCACAGCGCCGAATCCGGCGGCAGGCCGGCGGCGAAATACACCACGTCGCTGCCCTTCACCGCCGCCAGGGTCTGCTGTGCATCGAGCAGGTCGGCCGCGACCAGCGTATCGCTGTCGTTGACCTTCCTCGGGTTGCGGCTGACCAATCTTAAATCATCGGTGTACGCGCGCTTCAGTTCACGCGCCAGCTCTTGGGCGATCTGGCCACTGGCGCCCAGGATCGTTTGCATTGGCGTTCCTCATCGCAATGAAAAAAACTCCGCCCACTCAGGGCGGAGCAAAAGTGCTTGTTCGCGCTTAACTGTTCACGAACGCCAGCAGATCGGCGTTGACCTGATCGGCATGGGTAGTCGGTATGCCGTGCGGCGCGCCCTTATAGGTATGGAGCG
Organism: Serratia ureilytica; assembly: GCF_017309605.1. Classification (NCBI taxonomy): domain Bacteria; kingdom Pseudomonadati; phylum Pseudomonadota; class Gammaproteobacteria; order Enterobacterales; family Yersiniaceae; genus Serratia; species Serratia ureilytica. Next base: position 1,681,215 of record NZ_CP071320.1, on the reverse strand, counting down.
TGCCGTTTTGCACCAGCTTGGCCGACAGCGCGCCGGAATCCTGATAAGGCACCACCTGGTCGTCGTCGCCGTGGATCACCAGCACCGGAATGGCAATCTTCTTGAGATCTTCGGTGAAATCGGTCTGCGAGAAGGCGACGATGCCGTCATAGTGCGCCTTGGCGCCGCCCATCATGCCCTGCCGCCACCAGTTCCAGATAATGGCCTCCGACGGTTTGGCGCCCGGACGGTTATAGCCGTAGAACGGGCCGGCGGGCACGTCGTAATAGAATTGCGCCCGGTTGGCGGCCAGCTGCGCCTGGAAATCATCGAATACCGATTTTGGGGTGCCCTGCGGGTTACTGTCCGTTTTCACCATCAGCGGCGGCACCGCGCTGATCAGCACCGCTTTGGACACCTTGTCCTCGCCGTGGCGCACGATGTAGCGCACCACCTCGCCGCCGCCGGTCGAGTGGCCCACGTGCATGGCGCCCTGTACGCCGAGGTGTTTTACCACCGCGGCGACATCATCGGCGTAGTGATCCATGTCGTGCCCTTCCCACACCTGGCTGGAGCGGCCGTGGCCGCGGCGATCGTGCGCAACCACGCGGAACCCTTTGTTCACGAAGAACAGCATCTGGGCATCCCAGTCATCGCTGGACAGCGGCCAGCCGTGGTGGAAGTAGATAACCTTGCCGTTTTTTGGGCCCCAATCCTTGTAGAAAATCTCGACGCCATCGCTGGTCGTTACATAACCCATGTCGTTTCTCCCATTTACACTCTGGTTAAAAAAGAAGGTTTATACTGCGCACGGCGCCGGGATCTCTGGCTCCCTCATCCCGGTTGGCCGACGATCTTGCGTTGATCGTTTAACGAGTATAGGTTTAAAGTTCACTTTAAGGTCAAACACAATTCGGCAAACCGCATTCCCGCTTTCACTCGGCATCAGGAGAATTCAAGTGCAGGGAGATGACATCCTCATGACGATGGAGCCGCGGCTTGCCGCCCAGCGCCACGCCTTCCTGCGCGACGGCGCGCCGACGATGCAACAGCGCAAGGCCGCCCTGCGCCGCTTGCGGAGCGCCATTCTGGCCCAGCGCGCCGCGCTGGCGGCGGCCGTCAGCGCGGACTTCGGCCACCGTTCGCCTTACGAAACCGACATTCTGGAGATTCTGGTCACCGTTCAGGCGATCGATTACCTGCTGCGCAACCTGAAACGCTTCATGAAGCCGGAGCGCCGCCACGTCGCCCTGCCGTATCAGGCCGCACGCGCCTATGTGCAATATCAGCCCAAGGGCGTGATTGGCATCATGGCGCCGTGGAACTATCCCTTCTCGTTGACCTTCATCCCGCTGGCCACCGCCCTGGCCGCCGGCAACCGCGTGATGCTGAAACCTTCGGAGCTCACGCCGCATACCAGCCGCCTGATCGAAACGATGCTGGCGGCGCTGTTTCCCGCCGATGAGGTCGCCGTCGTGACCGGCGGGCCGGACGTCGGGGCCAGATTCAGCGAGCTGGCGTTCGACCATCTGGTGTTCACCGGCAGCACGGCGATCGGCCGTCAGGTCATGCAGGCGGCCGGCAAACATCTGGTGCCGTTAACGCTCGAACTGGGCGGCAAAAGCCCTGCCGTTATGGCGCGCGGCGCGGTTAACGCCAGAAACGTCAAGAGCGTGGCGTTCGGCAAGCTGTCGAACGCGGGCCAAACCTGTATCGCGCCCGATTACCTGCTGATTCATCAGGACGATCTGGCAAGCTTCATGGCGCTCTATGACGCGGCGGTTAAAAGCTTTTATCCCGACGGGCCAACCGGCGACGACTACGGTGCCATCATCAACAACAGGCACTATCGCCGCTTGCAAGCGCTGCTTGCCGACGCCCAGGCGCGCGGCGCGAAAATCCATCCGGTCGGCCACCGCCCCGACTCGGCGTCTGAACGGCCGAACACGCTGGCCCCCACGCTTATCGTCGGCGCCCCCGATGACAGCGCGATCATGCAAGAAGAGATCTTCGGGCCGCTGCTGCCGGTACGCACCTACGCCGCCTTTGATGAAACGATCGACGTTATCAACGCCGCGCCCCGCCCGCTCGCGCTCTACTACTTCGGCCCGCCGGGCGAGGATCGGGACCGGCTGCTGGCGCGCACCGCCTCCGGCAACGTCAGCATCAACGCCACCCTGCTGCACTTCGCCCAGGACGATCTGCCGTTCGGCGGCATCGGCCCCAGCGGCATGGGGGCCTGTCACGGCATCGAAGGATTTCGGGCGCTGAGCCACGCCAAAGGCGTTTTCATCCAGAGCCGCTGGCGCTTTACCGACCTGCTGCGCGCGCCGTTCGGCAAGCTGGCGGACGCGGTGCTCGCGGTCATGTTGCGGCGCCGATAACGCGGCGTGTTGACTATCAATAGCACACCCATAAATCGCCGCAAGCTATCACAATATTCACTCATTCCTATTTTATCTCTCCGCCGCCGCTGACTAAGCTTAGCCCTATGTCCCCCTTTGACCGTTGGCGGCGAGGGTGACGTCAATCGATTGAGTTCAGTTATTTAGCGCAACACCCGACGCAAGCCTTACCCGCATGCCTTGTTAACCGCTCCACGCCCGGCGGCTGGAGCATCTTTACGGAAGCAGAGAGCGCATTATGACAACTGAAAGCAAATGCCCGTTTTCGGGCGGCAAGCAGCCCGCACCGCAGAACGGCCCCACCAATCAGGATTGGTGGCCTAATCAGCTCAGCCTGAAACCGCTGCACCAGCACTCCCCCCTGTCCGATCCGATGGATAAAGACTTCAACTACGCCGATGCCTTCAACAGCCTCGATCTGGCGGCGGTCAAACAGGATCTGCACGCCCTGATGACCGACTCGCAGGAATGGTGGCCGGCGGACTTCGGCCACTACGGCGGCCTGTTCATCCGCATGGCCTGGCACAGCGCCGGCACCTACCGCATCGGCGACGGCCGCGGCGGCGCAGGCGAAGGCCAGCAGCGCTTCGCCCCGCTCAACAGCTGGCCGGACAACGTCAGCCTCGACAAGGCGCGCCGTTTGCTGTGGCCTATCAAGCAGAAATACGGCCGCAACATCTCCTGGGCCGACCTGATTATCCTGACCGGCAACGTGGCGCTGGAATCGATGGGCTTCAAAACCTTCGGCTACGCCGGCGGCCGCGCCGACACCTGGGAGCCGGACGACGTCTACTGGGGCTCTGAGAAGATCTGGCTGGAACTGAGCGGCGGGCCGAATAGCCGCTACTCGGGCGACCGCGATCTGGAAAACCCGCTGGCGGCGGTGCAGATGGGCCTGATTTACGTCAACCCGGAAGGCCCGGACGGCAATCCCGATCCGGTGGCCGCCGCGCGCGACATCCGTGAAACCTTCGCCCGCATGGCGATGAACGACGAAGAAACCGTGGCGCTGATCGCCGGCGGCCACACCTTCGGCAAGACCCACGGCGCCGGCCCGGCGTCTCACGTCGGCGCCGATCCGGAAGCCGCCGGACTGGAAGCGCAGGGCCTCGGCTGGCACAGCACCTTCGGCACCGGCGTCGGCAAAGACGCCATCACCAGCGGCCTGGAAGTCACCTGGACCACCACCCCGACCCAGTGGAACCACGACTTCTTCCGCCACCTGTTCGAATACGAATGGGAGCTGAGCCAAAGCCCGGCCGGCGCGCACCAGTGGGTGGCGAAAGACATCGGTGAAACCATTCCCGACGCCTTCGATCCCAACAAAAAACGCCGCCCGACCATGCTGACCACCGACCTGTCGCTGCGCTTCGATCCGGCCTACGAGAAGATTTCGCGCCGCTTCTATGAGCACCCGGAGGAGCTGGCCGACGCCTTCGCCCGCGCCTGGTTCAAGCTGACCCACCGCGACATGGGGCCGCGCGCGCGCTACCTCGGCCCGGAAGTGCCGCAGGAAGCGTTGATTTGGCAGGATCCGATCCCGGCGGTCGATCATCCGCTGATCGATGAGCAGGACATCGCCGCGCTGAAAAACGCCGTGCTGGCTTCCGGCCTGTCGGTGTCGGCGCTGGTCTCCACCGCCTGGGCTTCCGCTTCCAGCTTCCGCGGCTCAGACAAGCGCGGCGGCGCCAACGGCGCGCGCATTCGCCTGGCGCCGCAAAAGGACTGGGCGGTCAACCAACCTGCGCAGCTCGCCGCGACGCTGGCCAAGCTGGAGAGTATCCAACGCGCCTTCAACGATGCGCAGACCGGCGGCAAACGCGTCTCGCTGGCGGATCTGATCGTGCTGGCCGGCGCGGCGGGCGTGGAACAGGCGGCGAAGAACGCCGGTTTCACCCTGACGGTGCCGTTCGCCCCGGGCCGCATGGACGCCTCGCAGGAACAGACCGACGTGGACTCCTTCGAGGCGATGGAGCCGCTCGCCGACGGTTTCCGCAACTTCCTGAAGGGCAAATACCGCGTGCCGGCCGAAACGCTGCTGGTCGACAAGGCGCAGCTGTTGACCCTGACCGCGCCGGAAATGACGGTGCTGGTCGGCGGGCTGCGCGTGCTCGGCGCCAACGTCGGCGGCACGCAGCACGGCGTGTTCACCCACCGCCCGCAGGCGCTGACCAACGACTTCTTCGTCAACCTGCTCGACATGGGCACCACCTGGCATCCGGCGGGTGAGGACGGCCTGTTCGAAGGCCGCGATCGCCGCAGCGGCGCGGTCAAATGGACCGGCACCCGCGTCGATCTGGTGTTCGGTTCGCACGCGCAGCTGCGCGCGCTGGCCGAAGTCTACGGCAGCGCCGACGGGCAAGAGAAGTTCGCCCACGACTTCGTCGCCGCCTGGAACAAAGTGATGAACCTCGATCGCTTCGATCTGGCGTAACGCCCTCCAACGGCCTGCTTCGGCAGGCCGTTTTCTCTCCCGAGATAAACACCGCCTCCCCCTCTCCGTCAGCCCTGTCAGGCGCCGCGATATTCTCTTTTCCCGCTTATTCGTATTTACTCAACAAGTCATATAAAAATTTGATGGGCGGCAATTCTTTTAATGCTGTATTTATATTTAGAGGGCAATGAAGAGCGTAAACTCACATCGTTAATGCGATATATCCCATCAAGGAGATGACCGTTATGGATTATCCTCGATACACCTCAACACGCGACGAGGCGGGTCTCATCATCGCCGTCCCTTAGCGGCAGCGGGTTTGGCCGGCAAAGGCGCCCCATCGTTTTACGCCATAAAAATAGATGTTCTGCACCTGCGCGATATTCGCCTGGGCGCCTGACGTTTGCCCTTCGTTAATGTTTCACGGCGCGCATTGCGCTTTTGGTTTTTATTTTTCAGCCGACGGGAAAGCTCATGGAAAATTACGCTTCACTCAGGAATATAACCGCTACCTGGAGGTCAACATGCAACATATTATCGGCATTTCTTCTCGTCGGCTGAGAATATCGGCCCTTGCTCTGCTGCTCCCGGCGATGTCATGGGCGGCCGATACGGCGTCTGTCGCCGTAGGGCCGCAGTATGACACCACCCATGTCTACGTCGAACGCGGCAAGATGGATGCCTTTGTCGACAGCATCCTGAAAACCTTCGGCGGCACCCGCACCGAACGCGTGCTGGTCAACGTCACGCCCACGCCCAGCGAAACCTACTCCCAGCTGATACTGACGCCGGCCGGCAGCTTCTCGGTGTTCGATTTCAAAACGCCGATCCCGCATCCGTTTGGCGCTGAGCGCAACGGTTTTCTGGTCAGGGATATGGACGCCGCCATTCAGCAAGCCAAGGCCGCCGGCGCCGATGTGCAGGTCGAACCCTTCGACGATCCGATTGGCCGCGACGCGGTGATCCAGTGGCCCGGCGGCGTCAACATGCAGCTTTATTGGCACACCAAAGCGCCCAACTACAAGCCGCTGCTGAGCGTGCCGGAAAACCGCCTGTACCTCTCCGCCTATCGCGTCGACGACTTCCTTAACAGCTATCGGGCATTCTCGCACGCCAAGGTGGCGAGCGACGCGCAAGTCAGCGATGCGGCGATCGGCCGTAACGGCAACGGCAAGATCCGCCAGATCGAACTGGACTCCCGCTTCGGCAAAACGCGCATTTTCGTCACCGACGGGCATCTGCCTTATCCGTTCGGCCATGAGCGCACCGGCTATGGCGTCGACGATCTGTCGGCCACGCTGGCCAAAGCGACGGCCAGCGGCGCGCAGGTGCTGTGGCGTTCGACGGCGGCGGAACGCCGCGCCTCGGCGCTGGTGAGCTTCCCCGGCGGCTATATCGCCGAAATTCACCAGACGGCTAAATAAACCCAAGGCGCGCTGCGGCGCGCTTTTTTCTTCGGATATCCATGATGAAACGCACGCTACCCGCACTGTTGCTGTTCTCCACGCTCCCCGCGCTGGCGGCGGAGCCCGCCGCTTCCCCCTGGAAAAACATCCCGTTGGGCGATGCGGCCACGTTGTCTTTCGACGGTTCACTGCGCGAGCGCTATGAATGGACGGATCAGCGGGATCTGAACGGCGGACGCGACGACACCTTCATGCAGCGCTTGCTGGTTGGCGCGCGCCTCGACTACGGCGACTATATCGGCGCCTATGTGCAGGTGGGATCGTCGCTGGCCACGCCGCGCGACCGCGGGCGCAAGCCGACCGACGAAGATCATGCCTACCTCGGCCAGGGCTATGTGGATATGAAACTGCCCACCGCCTACGGCCTCGGCACCCTGCGGATCGGCCGCCAAGAGATTGCGCTGGGCTCGCTGCACCTGCTGGGCACCCGCGACGGGCCCAACGTACGCCGCTCCTTCGACGCTATCCGCGCCAGTTGGGTCAAGGACAAAAACCGCCTCGACGCCTTTATCGGCCACCCCATTACGCTCAAAACCGGCAGTTTCGACGACGATACCGACAACAGCCAAAAGGTATGGGGGCTGTACGGCACCACACCGCTGACGCCGCTGGCTTCCTCGCTCGATCTTTATACCTTCGGCTTTGAAGATAACGACGCTCACTACGCGCAGCTCAGCGGGCAAGAGCGGCGCTACACCGTCGGCGCGCGCATTTTCGGCGCGGCGCAGGGCTTCGACTGGGACAATGAGGCCGCCTGGCAGTTCGGCAGCGCGGAACAGCGCGACATCCGCGCCTGGTCGGCGTCGGCGCACGCCGGCTATACGGCGAACGACTGGCGCTGGCGGCCGCGCTTTGGCGGCAAAATCGGTATCGCCAGCGGCGACAAAAACGGTCACGACGGGCAGCTCAATACCTTTAACGCCATGTACCCCAAGCTGCCCTACCTGACCGAGAACGGGCTGGTGGCGCCGGCGAACCTGATCGCCATCCATCCTTCGGTCACGATCACGCCGTGGCAAACTCTGTCCATCGACTTCAGCTGGGACGCGTTATGGCGGCAACGCCGCGAGGATGCCTTATACCTCGGGCCGATGCGCCCGGTGAAAGGCAGCGCGCAAGGCTCGCGCTTTATCGGCAACCAGTATCAGGTCGAAACAACCTGGACACCGCGCAGCGATCTTCAGTTCAAGGTGGCCTATGTCTACTTCGACGTCAGCAACAGCCTGCAGCACCATGCCGGGCTAAAAAACATGAACTTCGTCCTGGCGCAGGGCACCTACAGTTTTTAAGTATCAGGCAAGTTAATCGGTGTACGCGGGCGCCCTCAATAATCCCGTATCCGATTAATGACGACAGCCGGCGTGCGGCCGCCTCTATGCGTTACGGCAATGGCGGCTACTCACCGCATTTCACAGATAAAAAGCTGGAAAAGCAGAAAGATAAATCAGCGACGCAAACGCCGCGCGCCGATTACAGAGAAATATTAAATAAAGATTTAATTCCAACGAGTTATTTAAACACGTCTTTTACTCATATCTTATGTAAAAGATTCATATAAGAATAACTCATTAATAAAATAATTGTGTTTATACTGCTTTAACTCAATCACAGTGCACAATTAATTCCTCACCGTGATTAATGATAAGGATATATTCCGCTTGAACGCAATATTCAAGCCGGACCAAGGAGGCAAGCCAATGATATCACTTTAATTACCCCCTGATTTTCAAACCTGTGTACGAGCATATAGAGCGTTAGGTGCAATATTGTCAACGTCCAAAGGAGTTTGATATGTCATTAGCGACCGATAAGATTTCCGATTATTTAACCCGTTATGAAAGAGGCGATCACGCGGGGAGCAGTAAACCGTCATATACCACGCAAGAGGTTTCAGATCTGCTGCTGAGGAGCCATTATTCCGCCAATGGCAAAGGCGTGACCGACCATGCGGCTACCTTGACCTACTCTTTCCCCGTCTATACGGGCAGCGACAAGACGGGCGCCGCGCAGCTTACCGCCGCCCAGCAAGCCCAAACCAAGCTTTCATTGCAATCCTGGTCGGATGTGGCCAACATCACGTTCACCGAGGTTAAAGGCAACGACGCGAAAAATGCAGATATCAAGTTTGGTTTTTATAAGGCGGCCAGCGGGGGCAATTACACCTCGTATGAAAGTACGCAGAGCAATCTAAAAAGCACCATTTGGATCAGCGGCAATAACGGCTACGACGCCTCCAATCCGCAAACCAATAACTACGCCAGGGATACGCTGACTCATGAAATAGGGCATGCGTTGGGGCTTTCTCATCCCGGCAATTATGATGCGTCAAATGCCACCTACCCCACCTACGCCAACTCGGCGAAGTATTATGAAGACGACCATCAATATTCTCTGATGAGCTATTTTAACGAACAATACACCAGCGCTGACTATAAAGGCGTTTGGCCATCGGGGCCGCAGCTGGATGATATTACCGCCATACAGAAGCTTTACGGCGCGAATACCACCACGCGCACCGGCGATACCACCTATGGTTTCAACTCGAATACGGACCGAGACTTTTTGAGCGTTAAGGCGTCCACGGACAAAATCGTGGCGGCTATCTGGGATGCCGGCGGCAATGACACGCTGGATTTTTCAGGCTACAGCCAGGATCAGCGCATCAACATTAACGAAGGCGCATTCTCTGATGTCGGCGGCTTGAAGGCGAATATCGCCATCGCCTACGGCGCGCAGATTGAAAATATCATCGGCGGCAGCGGCGCCGACATTCTTGTGGGCAACGCGCTGAACAATACGTTAAAAGGCGGTGCAGGCAACGACATCATTTACGGTGCCGGCGGCGCCGATCAGCTCTGGGGCAATGCAGGCGCGGACACCTTCGTCTTCCGCGAAGCCGGCGACAGCCAAGCCGCCGCGCCGGATTGGATCCGCGATTTCCAGACGGCGGTGGATAAAATCGACCTGTCGTGGCTCAACCAGACGGCTAAGGCCGAAGGGAGCGAATTGCACTTCGTGGATAGTTTAAGCGGCTCGTTGTATGAAGCGGCGCTGAATTATGACGCGCAGCAGAATGTCACCGATCTGGCCATCAATCTCTCCGGCAATCAATTGCCTGATTTCCTTGTCAAAATCATTGGGCATGTCGACGCTTCCGCCGATATTCTCGTCTAGCCAAGGCAAACCCGCAGTCCGGCCTTCACGCCGGACTGTTTATCTCTCTCAGGCCTCACCCCGGCGTCTTTTTACATTGCCACAGCAATAAATCGCGCCGACGAGGTCACACCGCTTCCAGCTCCGCCGCCAGCGTGGCGACCAGCTCCGCCGCCGGCATCGGCCGCGCCAGGCCCACGCCCTGCCCGGCCCACAGCGACATAAACTCCGCGCGTCCGGCCTTGGCCGCCGCCTGGCGAATATCGCCGGTGAGCGCGTTCTGCACCGGATAAGGCAGGATCTGCGCCTCTTCCGCGCGCATCTGCCGCATGAAATCATTGACGATGCCGCGCGCCGGGCGGCCGCTGAAGGCACGCGTCAGGCGCGTGCTGTCATCGCCGGCGTTGCGCAGCGCCGCTCGCCAGGCTTCGGCGATGCCCGACTCCGGGCTGCACAGAAACGCGGTGCCCAGCTGCGCCGCCTGCGCGCCCAGCAATTGTGCCGCCGCGATGCCGCGCCCGTTCATGATGCCGCCTGCGGCGATCGCCGGGATCTTCACCGCCGCCACCACCTGCGGCAGCAGGGCCATCAGGCCGACGCAGGACTGTTCGATATCGCCAAGGAAGGTCGGGCGGTGGCCGCCCGCCTCCGCGCCCGAGACGCAGACGAAGTCGGCGCCCGCCTCTTCCCAGGCGCGGGCTTCCGCCACCGTGGTGGCGGTGCCGATCACCCGCGAACCGGCCTTCTTGAACTGCGTGACCGTCGCGCGCGGCAGCACGCCGAAGGTGAAGCTGACCACCGGCGGTGCAGCCTCCAGCAGGGCCGCGATCTGTTCGCGGTTGTTTTCGGCGAATTGGGTCGGCATGGGCGGCTCACTCAGCCCCAGCGCTTCGCGGAACGGCCGCAGCAGGTGCTGGGCGCGCTTGAGCTCGGCGAGATCCGGGTGCTGCTCATCGAGCAGAAACAGATTGATGTTGAACGGCGCGGCGGTCTGCGCGCGGATCTGCTGCACGCGCTCGAGGATCACCGCCGGGGAAAACAGCGCCGCCGCGCACGATCCCAGCGCCCCGGCGTTGCTCACCGCCACCGCCAGCGCCGGCGGCGACGCGCCGTTCATCGGCCCCTGAACGATCGGATAGCGCAGCCCAAGCTCGCGGGCAAAAGCAGAAGGTGCCGTCATCAATATGTCTCCCTGTGCTGACTACATTCGTCTTACGGCGGCCGCGCCGCCGAACCGACCAAAAGCATAGCACCTTCTCACCGCCTGGCCGTGCAGTTAATGCTTCACCTGACGCCGGTCGAGCGACAGGAAGTGATGCACCACCGGTTTCTCAGGGCCGATATGGAAGCGCAGCGCCTCCTGCTGCAGATCGGCGTCGGCGTGCGATACCCGCTGGTGCTGCCGCAGATGCTCCGCCCAGGATTCCACCAGGAACCACTCCATGATGCATTCCGGATCGCCGGTGTGCTCGGTGATGCCCCAGGCGTAAGCGCCATCGCGGCGACGCGCCCGCTCCAGCATCAGCAGCGTGCGCAAGAACTGCGGCCGATCCTGCTCGCGAATGCGGTACTCCACCTGAATCATCACCGGGCCGCGATCGTTCTCGACCGGCGTGTTAACCAACGGCTCCGGCCAATGGTTCGACGGCTGCAGATCGGCCTCACCGGTCGGCAGACGCAGGCGGTGGAACAGCAGCCCCGCCGCCAACAGGCCGACGCCGCCGACCAGCAGCGTGGCGGCCACGCCCAGCTCCTGCGCCACCAGCCCCCACAACAGGCTGCCCGCCGCCATCGCGCCGTTGAACACCATCAGATAGATGGCCAGGCCGCGGCCGCGCACCCAGTTAGGCAGCACGCCCTGCGCCGCGCCGTTGAGCGTGGTCAGCGCAATAATCCAGCCGGCGCCCAGCACCAGCAGCAGCACCACCGCCAACCACTGCGGCGGCGCCAGCGACAGGGCCGCCATTACCGCCGCCGTCAGCACCGCCGCCAGCAACACCAGCCCGTCGGCGTTCAGCCGCTGGCGCAGACGCGGCAGCACAATAGCCCCAAGGATCGCCCCGGCGCCCACCGCCCCCAGCAGGACGCCGTAAAAACCGGCGCTGCCGCCCAGCATGCGGCGCGCCACCAGCGGCAGCAGCGCCCAAACCGAGCTGGAGAAGGCGAAGAACACCGCCGCCCGCAGCAGCACCACGTGCAGCTCGCGGCTGGAACGGGCATAGCGCAGCCCGGCGCGGAAGGCGCCGAAGAAGTGTTCCGACAGGCCGCTGTCCTCAACCTTCGGCCGCTTCCACCACAGCAGCGCCGCGATCACCAGCACATAGCTCATCACGTCCGCGCCGTAGGCCGCGCCGGCACCGAAGCTGGCCAGCAGCAAACCGCCGGCCGCCGGGCCGATGGAGCGGGCGATGTTGATGCCCAGCGAGTTCAGCGCCACGGCGTTTTTCAGCTCGGCGCGCGGCACCAGCTCCGGCACGATCGCCTGCCAGGTCGGCCCCATCAGCGCCGCGCCGATACCGCCGACGAAGGTCAGCGCCAGCAGGTATTCCACCGTCAGCGCGCCGGTCTGCGACAGCAGCAACAGGCTGCCGCTGACGCAGGCCAGCAGAATTTGCACGAAGATCAGAAAGCGTCGCCGATCGAGAATGTCCGACAGCACCCCGGCCGGGATGGCCAGCAGGAACACCGGCAGCGTGGCGGCGGTTTGCATCAACGCCACCGCCGAAGGGTTGCTCGACAGGTCGGTGATCAGCCACGAGCTGGCGACGTCGCGCATGAAACTGCCGACGTTGCCGAGCACCGTGGCGCCCCACAGCACCGCAAATAATGGAATTTTCAGCGGCGCGAAGCCGCCCGCCGCCGCCTTGTTTTCCGTCTGTTCAGCCATCCGTTCGCTCCTTCAAATCGTTAAATGCCACCAGCAACAGCGCGCCGGCCAGCCCGAGGTGTTCAAAAAATCCGTTCATCATCTGGCCGCGCTCCGCCCCGTCGAACTGCCAGAACGGATTGGCCATCAGCGTCGCCATCAGGGTAAAACCGGCCAGCGCCAACGCGCCGAGCCAGCGATAAAAACCGCTCAGGATCAGCGCCGACGCCGCCAGTTCCAGCAGCGTCACCAGCACGGCGAACAGCGCCGCCGGCTGCAGGCCGAAGTGGGCCATCTCGGCGATGGCGCCCTCAACGTTCAGCGCCTTGACCAGCCCGCCCTGAATATAGGCGGCGCAGATCGCGAGCAGCAGCACCCAGCGCACCGCAGGCGCGTGCAGCCGCTGCGCGCAGCGGGCGACGATAACAGTCAGGTTCATCGCGCCCCCTTAAAACGGCGAATTCTGGATGAAGGCCAGCAGATCGGCGTTGAAGCGATCGGGATCGGCCTGCGCCAAACCGTGAGAGCCGCCGGCGTAAACATTCAGCTCCGCCTGTTGCATAAGCTTAGCGGCTTTCAGCGCCGAGGCGCCGATCGGCACGATCTGATCGGCGTCGCCGTGCACCAGCAGCGTCGGCTTGTCGATCGCCAGCAGATCGGCGGTGTAATCCACTTCGGAGAACGCGCGCACGCAGTCGTATTGCCCTTTCACGCCGCCCTGCATGCCCATCAGCCAGAAGCTGTCGATCAGCCCCGCGTTGCTCTCCACCTCGTCGCAGTGGAAGCCATAGAACGGCACCGCCAGCTCTTTGAAGAACTGCGAGCGGTTGCCCGCCACGCCGCTGCGAATGCCGTCGAACGCCGCCATCGGCGTGCCCTCTGTGTTGACCGGCGTCTGCAGCATCAGCGGCGGTACGGCGCCGACCAGCACCACCTTCGCCACCCGATCGCTGCCGTGACGGCCGATGTAGCGCGCCACTTCGCCGCCGCCGGTGGAATGGCCGACCAGGATCAGATCGCGCAGATCCAGCGTTTCGATCAGCAGGGCCAGATCGTCGGCGTATTGGTTGATGTCGTTGCCGTGCCAGGTTTGATCAGAACGGCCGTGGCCGCGGCGATCGTGGGCGATCACGCGGAACCCGCTCTGGCCGAAAAACAGCATCTGGTTGTCCCAGGCATCGGCGGACAGCGGCCAACCGTGCGAGAACAGGATCGGCTGGCCGCGGCCCCAATCCTTATAGAAAATGCGTGCGCCATCGGGCGCGGTAAGAGTGCTCATGACGTGTTCCCCGCTCGGTATCGAATTGGATTTTGGACGGGTTAACAGTACGGCAGGCGCAAAGGCAGTGATAACGGAATAATTTTCGCATGATCGCGAGTTTTTTTGCTGAAGAGGCCGGCGTCGCCGCCGGCGCAAAACGTCAGATGTTTTCCAGATCGATGCCGCGCGTTTTCGGGCCGAACAGCCCGATCACCAGCATCACGATCAGCATGCTGGCGACGATAAACGCGATCACCCCCAGCGAACCGCCGTACTGCAAGATAATGCCGATAATGATGCTGCTGAACACCGTCGACAGCCGGCTGAAGGAGTAGCAGAAACCGACGGCGCGGGCGCGGATGTGGGTCGGGAAGATCTCGGATTGATAGGAGTGGTAGCTGTAGGTCAGCCAGGCGTTGGACCAGGTGATGAAGAAGCCGCACAGGATCAGCCACAGCGGGTTGTTCTGCAGCGCGAACAGCGAGCCGAAGATCACCGTCACCAGGCAAGACAACACGATCTGCCACTTATTCTCCATCTTGTCGGCGTAGAAGCTGCACAGCAGCGAGCCCAGCGGGTAGGCCAGCGTGATGAAGAAAGCGTACAGCAGGCTGTGGGTGACCGAAGCGCCCTTGCCCGACAGCAGCGCTGGCAGCCAGTTGCCGAAGCCGAAGAAGCCGATGGCCTGAAAGAAATTCATCACCACCAGCATCAGCGTGCGATCGCGATACTGCGGCGCCCAGATATCGCGAAAGCGGCCGCGCAGCGGCGCGCCCTCGGCATCGTCAACCGGGCGCGACGGGAAGTCCGTGGCTGCCACGCCGCAGCGCCGCTCCATATCCCGCATCACCTGCCGGGCCTGCGCATAGCGCCGCTGCTGCACCAGCCAGCGCGGCGACTCCGGCAGCCCCTTGCGCACCAGCCAAATCACCAGCGAAGCCAGCGCGCCGGCGATCACCACGTAGCGCCAGCCGCTCAGGCCCCAAATCGTCTGCGGCACCAGCCACCAGGACATCAGCGCCACCGCCGGCACCGACAGGAACTGCACGAAGAACGCGAAGGCGAAAGCCCGGGTGCGCAGATGCGCGGGCACCCACTCCGTCAGGTAGGTATCGATGGTCACCAGCTCAATGCCGAGCCCGACGCCCACCAGAAAGCGCAGAAAGATCACCCACTCCGCCTGCTGTTGAAACGCCAGCAGCAGCGAGAAGGCGCCATACCAGATCAGGGCGAACATGAAGGTGGCGCGCCGGCCGAAGCGATCGGCGTACGGGCTCAGCAGGCTGGCGCCGACGAACAGGCCGAGAAAGGTGGCGGAGGCGAAGGCCGCCTGATCCGACACGCCGAAGACGCCCTGCGCGCCGGTGTGGAAAATGCCGTCGGCGATAAGGCCGGTGCTGATATAGCCGGTCTGGAACAGATCGTAGAGTTCGAAAAAGCCGCCCAGCGACAGCAGAATGATAAAGCGCCACAGGCCGGCCGACGCGGGCAAGGCGTCGATTCTGGCCGCCAAATCCCGCGCATGGATCGGCGACGCCGCTACAGAGTCACTCACCGTTAACCTCGCATTAACATTTTTGATGACTTTCTATGCTAGCGAAGCGGCGTCGGAGTTAAATTTTTAATTAGCAGACTATGAAAAAAAGTTAAGCATAAAACGCTGCAGCAGCCTGTTTTATAGCAGGAAAATGTAGCGCGGGATGCCGCAGCGGCATCCCGAATCGGCAGGTTAACGGCTGTGGTGGTGCTGCAGCCGTTCGCTGCGGTAGGCGCTCAGCAAGCACCAGCCGAGGGCGATCAGCGCCAGCGGCGCGGCGACGAAGCCGATGTTGCCCATGCCCAGATGCAGGCTCACCTGATTGCCCAGCAGCGCGCCGCTGCCGATGCCGAAGTTGTACAGGCCGGAGAAGATCGCCATCGCCACGTCGGTGGCGTCCGGCGCCAGGCTCAAAACCCTGGCCTGCATCGACAGGCCGATCGCCATGATCGCCATGCCCCAAAAGATGCACAGCACCGTCAGATGGCTTTCGCTGCCGGCGGCCGGCAACAGCAGCAGCAGGCTCAAGGCCAGCAGCGTAATGGCGCCGATAAAGAAGCCGGAAGGAAAACGCTCGCTGTAGCGGCTGAACAGCAGGCTGCCGACGATGCCGGCGGCGCCGAACAGCAACAGCATCAGCGTGGTGAAGTTATCCGACAGCCCGGCCACGGTCTGGATAAACGGCTCGATGTAGCTGTAGGCGGTGAAGTGCGCCGTCACCACAATGATGGTCAGCATGTAAAGCGCCATCAGCGCCGGGCGCTTGAACAGCAGCGGCACGCTGGCCAGCGAACCGGAGTGCTCGCTTTTCAGCACCGGCAACAGGCGCCACAGCAGCACCAGCGCCAGGGTGGCGCACACCGCGATGCCGATAAAGGTCATGCGCCAGCCGAGCAACTGCCCCACCACCCGCCCGAGCGGCAACCCGAGCACCATCGCCAGCGCGGTGCCGCCCGCCAGCAGGCTCAGCGCCTGGGCTTTCTTGCCCGGCGGCGCCACGCGGATCGCCAGCGAGGCGGTGATCGACCAGAACACCGAGTGCGCCAGCGCCACGCCGGCGCGCGAGATAACCAGCGTGGTAAAGTTCCAGGCCACGGCGGTCAGTATGTGGCTGGCGATAAACAGCATGAACACGCCGATCAACAGTTTGCGGCGCTCGATCTTGCTGGTCAGCAGCATGCACGCCAGCGAGGCGGCGGCGACGATCCAGGCGTAAATGGTAATGATCAAGCCGACCTGTTCGGTTTGCATCGAAAAGCTGGCGGCGATATCGCTCAGCAGACCGACCGGAATAAACTCGGTGGTGTTGAATATAAAGGCCGAGACGGCGAGGATGACCACGCGCAACCAGGCGGTTGAGCGGGAAACGGGAGCGTGTTCCATGGTAAAAAAAATCCGGACAGGTGCGGGCAAGTCGCGATATTTTAACCAACCGGCCCGCTAAATGCGATACGCGTCACATTTTAATTGTGTGGTTTTTTTCACCGCCCATCGACACGCTCACCGACGCACGGTTGCCAAAATGCTGTGCTAATCTATTGAAGCGTACCAATTTTTCCTGCCGCTCTTCCCCGGCCGTCCACGCGCCGCGCCGAAGACCCGCGCAGTGTCCCTTTGGCGTTTCCTGAGGCGAGGTCATTATGATGTCCGCGATTTATGATTGGTCCGTACTTGCCCTGCGCAATGTTTACGATCGCCGCATCCAGGGCCAGCCGGTGCTCGACAGCGCGGCCCTCTTCCCCGACGCCGAACGCTTTACCGCCCAATGGCGGCAGATCCGCGAAGAGGCGCTGACGGTCGCCCACGATCTGCACAATATCCCGCGCTTCCACGAGATCATGAGCCAGCAGGCGTCCATCTCCGCCAACGACGCGCGCGACTGGCGCATGTTCATCATGAAGGCCTATGGCCAGCCCATCCCCCGCAACCTGGCACGCTGCCCGACGCTGGCGGCGCTGATCGCCTCCTCGCCGGACGTGCTGTCCGCGTCGCTCTCCTTCCTGGCGCCCGGCAAACAGGTGCCGCCCCATCGCGGCCCGTTCCGCGGCATTCTGCGCGGCTATCTGGTGCTGGACATGCCCAAACGCGCCGACGGCGCGCCGGCGGCGGTGCTGAAGGTGGATGGCCGCGAATACCGGCTGCGCGAAGGGGAGTTCATGCTGTGGGACGATACCTTCGAACACGAGGTATGGAACGACAGCCCGCAGGTGCGCACCGTGCTGCTGCTGGACATTCGCCGCCGCGACATGCCCGGCGGGCTGCGGCTGCTCTCCAGAGCCATCATCGCGCTGGTGCGGCTGAACGTGCGCTGGATGCAGCGCCAGTTCTGACTGCGGCGCACAGGCGATTAACCACCCTGAGAAGCCAGCCACTGGCCGGCGGTGGTGGCGGCCATGCCCTGGCGCGCATTGAAGGTGTTCGCCTTATCCCAGGCCACGCCGTCGGGTCGGGCGAAAGCCAACCGGTATTTCGCGCCGACGTCATGCGGATGATTCCGCACCTCCGCCTGCAGCCGCTCTTTGTCCAACAGGACTCTGTTGACCTCCACGCCCCAGTGCGCCTGCATAAGATCGGCAAGCTCACGGTAGGTCAGCGTGTCCCCGGCGATATAGACCACCTGGTTGCGAAACGCGGGCCGATGGAAAAAAATCGCGGCCGTCAGCCGGCCAATGTCCTCGGGAGTGGTCAGCGTCACCGCATACTGCCAATCGCCCAGCGCGCGCACGGTTTTGCGTTCCGCATCCACCACGCCAAAACCCGAGTCAAACAGGTAGCTGGTGAAAATGCCCGTGGAAACAATCACCCACTCCGTTGCGCTCTGCGCGCGCAGCAGGTGACGCACCTCGAGCTGTTCATCCCACACCGGCTGCCCGCTGCCTTTACCGACGACATCGTAGTCCACGCCGAACTGCCACGGGAAGTAGCGCGCCACGCCGGCCTGCAAAACGGCCTGGGTGATCTTTATCTGCGTGCCCGCCCCGCCAACGAAGCCGCTGCAGTTGATTACCGCATCAAAGCCACGCAGCAGCACGCTCAGCGCCTCCACCCCGCTTTGCTGCAGATCGCCTTCCACCACGGCGATCCCGAGCCGCGCCAGCTCATCCCGCCGCGCCCGGAGCGGGCCGCTCACGGCGCGGGCGGCCTCCGGCCGGAGCAGTACGCTGATTTTTAAAGATGGAGATAACCGAGCCTGCCGGCTCATCGCTCGCAGTACCGGCAGCCCCAGTTCGCCGGCGCCGAGTATGAGCACGGTATTGATGGATGGATTTGTGGATTTCATGCTTGCCTCCTGTCTTGACACTGCGTCATCCTGACAGCTGACAAAAACGGGTTCAATTAGGTACACGCGTGATACCGGGGAGGAATATGACGAGCGATCGGGAAGCGCTGCTGCAATTTTCGCAAGCGTTCTGTGAAGCATTGAGCAACGACGATGAAGGATTGAAGCGCGAGATCCTCGCGCATGCGGGCAACCGTTGGTCGCTGGGCGTATTGCATCTCCTGGGCACCCACGGGCCGCTGCGCCACGGCGAACTAGGCCGCCAATTAGCGGGCGTGACGCAGAGAATGCTGACGCGGACGCTGCGCCATCTCGAGCGGGATGGGTTGATATCGCGCTGCGATTATCAGGAAAAACTGCCCCGCGTGGTTTACACCATCACCGAGGCGGGGGAAGAAATGCTGCTCAACATGCTACCGCTCTGGTCGTGGATTATCTCCTCCGCCGACGCCTTCAGGGCAGCCCGCTCGCACTACGATGGCCAAGAGCGCGACGCCGAAAAATGAACGCGGGCTTCCCTGCCCGCAGGCGGCTGTCAGCCGCCGCCCAGATACGCCTTTCTCACCTGCGGATCGTTCAACAGTTCTTCCCCGCTGCCGGTGAGGCGGATCTGGCCGTTGACCATCACATAGCCGCGATCGGACAGTTTCAGCGCATGGTTGGCGTTCTGCTCCACCAGAAACAGCGTCATGCCGCTGCGGGTCAGTTCGCGCAGCACCCCGAAGATCTGCCGCACCACGATCGGCGCCAGCCCCAGGCTCGGCTCATCCAGCAGCAACAGCTTCGGCCGGCTCATCAGCGCGCGGGCGATCGCCAGCATCTGCTGTTCGCCGCCGGACATGGTCATCGCCCGCTGGTTGCGCCGCTCTTTCAGGCGCGGAAACAGCTCGAACATGCGCGGTAAATCCTCTTCCAGGTAGCGATTGCCGACAGTGATGGTGCCCATCAGCAGGTTCTCCTCCACGCTCATGTCCGGAAAGATGCGCCGCCCCTCCGGCGCCTGCGCGATGCCGCTGCTGGCAACAAAGTGCGTGGAGCGGCGGCTGATGTCCTCGCCGCGAAACAGGATCTGCCCGCCGGCGATGCGCGGCTGACCGAAGATCGACATCAACAGCGTGGACTTGCCCGCGCCGTTGGCGCCGATCAGCGCCACCGTCTCCCCGGCGTTCACCTGCAGCGACACCTGGCGCAGCGCCTGGATCGGCCCGTAAAACACATCGACCTCGCGAAATTCCAACATCGCTTCGCTCATCCCGCCAGCTCCTCTTCGTCCGCGCCCAGGTAAGCGGCGATCACCGCCTCGTTGTGCTGAATCTCCTGCGGCGTGCCGCGAGCGATCACATCGCCGTGATCGAGCACGATCACCCGATCGGAGATCTCCATTACCATGCCCATGTCATGCTCGATCAGCAGCACCGTGATGCCGTGATCCCGGCGCAGGAAGCGGATGATGCGGCTCAGCGCGGCCGTCTCCACCGGGTTCAGCCCGGCGGCCGGTTCGTCGAGGCAGATCATCTCCGGCGCGGTGCACATGGCGCGCGCGATCTCCAGCCGCCGCTGCTGGCCGTAGGACATCTCCCCCGCCAGCCGGTTGGCGCAGTCCGCCAGATCCACCACCTCCAGCCAGTAGAAGGCGTGATCGAGCGCGGCGCTTTCCGCCCGACGGTAGCCCGGCGTATTCAGCACCCCGGCGATCAGATTGCGGTTGCTCTGCATGTGCTGCGCCACCAGCAGGTTCTCCACCACCGACATTTCGCGGAACAGGCGGATATTCTGGAAGGTGCGCGCCAGCCCGGCGCGGTTGACCAGGTGGGTGCCGCCGAACATCTTGTAATAGAGGCGCGAACCGAGCCGCTTCGGGCGTATCCAGTCGCCGGCGCGGAACTTCTGCCCCAGCACCTGGATCACATCGGTTGGCCGCTTGTGGGTATTGAGCAGGATCGCGCCGCCGGTGGCGCGATAGAAACCGGTCAGGCAGTTGAACACCGTGGTCTTGCCGGCGCCGTTGGGGCCGATCAGGGCGGTGATGGAACCGCGCTCCACCTCCAGATTGACGTCGTTCAGCGCCTTGATGCCGCCAAAGCGCATCATCAGGTGTTCCACCCGCAAAATGGCGTCGCTCATGGCGCCACCCCCTTGCGTTCCGCAAAGCTGGCGCGGCTGATGCGCACCAGACCGCGCGGCCGCCAGATCATCATCGCCACCATCAGCACGCCAAACAGCAGCACCCGGTATTCGGCGAAGCTGCGCAGCAGCTCCGGCGCCACCGTCAGCACAAAGGCCGCCAGCACCACGCCGAGGGTGGAGCCCATGCCGCCCAGCACCACGATCGCCAGGATCAGGGCCGACTCGAAGAAGGTGAACGAGGTCGGGTTGACGAACCCCTGGTAAGTGGCGAAAAACACCCCCGCCAGCCCGGCGGTGGAAGCGCCCAGCATAAACGCCGATAGCTTCACCAGCACGTGGTTCAGCCCGAGGGAGCGGCAGGCGATCTCGTCCTCGCGCAGCGCCTCCCAGGCGCGGCCGATCGGCATGCGCGTCAGCCGGTGCTTGATGTACAGCACCAGCAGCACCACCAAAAACAGCATCGCGTAGATGAAGATGAACTTGAGATTAGGATTGTAATCGATGCCGAGAAACTCGTGGATCGGCACCCCGCCGTCTTTAGCGCGCCGGCCGAACTCCAGGCCGAACACTGTCGGCGCCGGCACCGAAATGCCGTTCGGCCCGCCGGTGAGCGACATCCAGTTGTTCAGCACCAGCCGGATGATCTCGCCGAACCCGAGCGTGACGATGGCGAGATAGTCGCCGTGCATGCGCAGCACCGGAAAGCCCAGCAGCGCGCCTGCCAACGCCGCCATCAGCGCCCCGAGCGGCAGCATCGCCCAAAAACCGAGCCCGAGATACTGGTAGCCCAACGCCAGCCCGTAGGCGCCGATGGCGTAAAACGCCACGTACCCCAGATCGAGCAGCCCCGCCAACCCGACCACAATGTTCAGCCCCAGTCCGAGCAGCACGTAGATCAGGCCGAGGATCGCCACCGTCAGCAGATATTTGGTGGCGACGAACGGGAACAGCAGCGCGATCGCCGCCATCAGTGGCAGGAACCAGCGCAGATTGGATTTATAGCCCAGCGGACGTACGTACACGCCGTCGTTGCCGCCGTCGAAGCGCGCCAGCACCTTGCGGCCCGGCGCGGTTTGCAGGAACAGGCTCAGCAGCAGCCGCCCGGCCATCACCGCGACGATGATCCACACCAGCCGGTGCGGCTCGAAGTTAAAGCTGTAGCCGTTCAGCACGATGCCGACGATCGGCCCGAACACGATCAGGGCGATCAGCCCGGCCAAAACGGCATCCAGCAGGCTGCGTTTGACGTTCAGCCCGCCGTTGATTACGGATTGCGACATGGCGTTCTCCTTAAACCTTGGCGACCAGCGGCCGGCCGAGCAGGCCCTGCGGGCGGAAGATCAGGATCGCCACCAGCAACCCGAAGGAGAACACGTCCTTGTAATCCGAATTCACCATGCCGGCGAACTGCGCCTCCGCCACGCCGAGCAGCAGCCCGCCCAGCATCGCGCCCGGCAGCGAGCCGATGCCGCCCAACACCGCGGCGGTGAAGGCCTTGATGCCGATGATAAAGCCGACGTAAAAATCGAAGGTGCCATAGTTCATGGTGATCAGCACCCCTGCCAGCCCGGCCATGGCGGCGCCGATCACGAACACCAGCGAGATCACCCGATCGGTATTGATGCCGAGAATCGAAGCCATTTTGCGATCCTGCTGGGTGGCGCGGCAGATGCGCCCCAGCCGGGTGCGCTGAATGATGTAGGTGAGGATCGCCATGCCGAGCAGCGACGCCACCAGAATGAACACCTTGGTATAAGTGATCTGCACCACGCCGCCGTCGAATTCCAGGCGGAACACGCCGCTCAGCAGCGTCGGGATGCCCTGCTGGCGCGGCCCTTGGCTTATCTGCGCATAGTTTTGCAGGATTAACGACATGCCGATGGCGGAGATCAGCGGCGCCAGGCGGGTGGAGTTGCGCAGCGGCCTGTAGGCGATACGCTCGATCACCCAGCCGTACACCCCGGTGATGACGATGGTGAATACCAGCGTGCCGAGGATCAGCAGCGGGAACGATTGCAGCCCGAAGAACGACAGCAGCGCCAGACCGATGGCGCACAGGTAGGCGGAGATCATGTACACCTCGCCGTGGGCGAAGTTGATCATGCCGATGATGCCGTAAACCATGGTGTAGCCGATGGCGATCAGGCCATACACCGCGCCGAGGGTCAGGCCGTTGATCAGCTGTTGCAGAAAGAATACATCCATAATGAGCAGTCTCGCCTGGTAAGGCCGCCAACGCAGTCCGACGCGGCCCAAAGGTAGTCGCGGAACGGGCGCGCCAAGGCGGCGGCCCGTCGGTCATAGGGTCACACCCTCAATGTTCGGCCGTTTACAGTTGGTGATATTTGCCCTTGTCATCCCATTGATAGACCACGTAATCCGAGACCTTCAGATCGCCCTTCTGATCCCAGGCTTTTTTACCCATCACGGTGTCAACATCGTGCGACTTCAGCCATTCGGCGGCCTTGGCGCTGTCTTTGCCGCCGGTGGCGTTGAAGGCGGCGGCGATCGCCTGGATCGAAGCGTAGGAGTAAAGGGTGTACCCTTCCGGCTCAAAGCCGCTGGCGCGGAACTTGGCGATCACCGCCTTGCCTTCCGCGATCTGGCGCGGATCGTTGCCGAAGGTCATCAGCACGCCGTTGGTGTACTGCGGCCCGCCGGCGGCGGTCACCAGCTCTTCGGTCACCACGCAGTCGCCGGAGAAGAACTTGGCGGTCACGCCCTGCTCGCGCATCTGGCGCACCAGCGGCCCGGCTTCGGGATGGCAACCGCCGAAGTAGACCACGTCCGGCTTGACCGAGGCGATCTTGGTCACCAGGGCGTTGAAGTCTTTCTCGCCGCGCGACAGCCCCTCATACAGCACCTCTTTAACCCCGCGCTTGTTCATTGCCGCCTTGGCGGCGTCCGCCAGCCCCTGGCCGTAGGTGTCTTTATCGTGGATCACCGCGATGCGTTTGGCCTTCAGGGTATCCAGCATGTAGTTGGTGGCGATCACCCCCTGCTGATCGTCGCGCCCGCACATGCGGAACATGGTCTTCATGCCGCGCTCGGTGATCTGCGGGTTGGTGGAGCCGGGGGTAATGGCGATGATGCCGGCCTCGTCATACACCTCGGAGGCGGGCATGGTGGATGAGGAACAGAAGTGGCCGACCACCGCCGACACCTTGTCCTGATCCACCAGCCGGTTAGCAACCGCGACCGCCTGTTTCGGTTCACAGGCGTCATCCCCCTGCACCAGTTTGATTTTTTCCCCTTTGATCCCGCCGGCGGCGTTGATGTCCGCCGCCGCCTGCGAAGCCCCGCGCCAATACTGATCGCCATAGGTGGCGTTCGGCCCGGAGAACGGCCCAGCGACGCCGATGACGATATCGGCCTGCGCGGAAAACGCCGTACCTAAACAACCGATGAGCAAAGCAGCGAGCGGACTTTTTATCAATTTCGATGACATTGTTATCTTCCTCAGCACTGTTGTAGCGAAACGCCCTGGGGCGCGGATCAGTCACTTTATGTGTAGACGGGGAAAATAATTTTCTTGAGAGCGCAGTCGCATTCCCCAAAAATGGGTAAGCAAAAATCCAGCCATTGTGACGACGAATACATATTGTTTGCTTATTCATCCTACATATCAGTTGCGGCGCGGCGTGTGGCGCCGTTAACCAGGGTCTGGCCAATACGGTTAGCGCGAGTGGAAGTATGGGTGGGAGAACGGCCCTGCACCATCGCCGTGCAAAGGCGTGTGCAAGCGGCGTCAAAACGATTGGGGATGCAAAAATCAACGCATAGCGATGGAAAATGCCGAAAAACAGCGCAAGGTGCTCATTCCCTCAGCAAACGCGCTTTTTTTGCAGTTTAGCGCTTTGACAAACCCCGGATGCCCCGCTATTATTCGCCCCGTTCACACGATTCCTCTGTAGTTCAGTCGGTAGAACGGCGGACTGTTAATCCGTATGTCACTGGTTCGAGTCCAGTCAGAGGAGCCATATTTAGAGAAGCCCGCGCAGGGAAACCCGAGCGGGCTTTTTGCTTTTTGCTTTTTGCTTTTTGCTTTTTGCTTTTTGCTTTTTGCTTTTTGCGTTGCATGGCTGTGCGCAAAAATCGATACAACGCATCCTATCGTTATTTATCTATTAATTTTCGCCCTTATTTTATTTCAGTAGCGAAGCGCTCCTCATCAACACCGCGCCATATTGGACAGAAATCCTTATTCAAGCTAGATGTATATTATACCGTCACGAACTGGTCGGCGACGCTCTGAACACCCAGTGTCTCAGCAAAATATTAAATAAAAAAATCAGTTATCTAAATAACTACGTGCTGAAATACGCTGGGTAGACTCCCGCCTCCCTCTCTCGTTTTGGTCGTCAATGCTGTCGACAACGCTACTGTCGGGGGTACGTTCATGAAAGGCTATGCGGAACTTGAGATCGTGTTTCAGCGGAATTCACTCGATGAATTTCAAGCCAGTTTTCGCCAGCGCTTTGACGAAAGCGAAAATATTACCCCTTTCATCCCGTTGGCATTAAACATCCACGATCCGACATTTTACTCCCGCAACCCGCAAAGAATGGGCCGGTTATTATCGGAATCACTGTTTATGCAGCCCGCACTGCGTGATGCATTCACGTCCGCACGGGCATTTTCCGACCATCAGCAAAGCCCGCTAAAAATACGCCTGCTTATCGATTCAAATGCATCCATATTACACAGCCTCCCTTGGGAAACGCTGGTTGATCCCACCGATACGGCCACACATCTCTTACGCAGCAATCAGTGCGTTTTTTCGCGCTATCTGGCGGCCCGAACTTACCGCCTCCCAATGTTGCGCCCTAAACAAGGCATTAAGGCACTATTAGCCATCGCCAATCCTCAGGACCTGTCGGAAACCTTCCCGCCCATCAACGTTCCTCATGAGCAGGAGCTCGCTGAAAATGCGCTGCGTCATGTTCCGTTAACCACGCTCACGCGGCGCGGAAGCGCGACGCTCCAGGCGATTATCGAAGGCATAGAAGAGGGAGCCGACATTCTCTATCTCATGTGTCACGGCATTGTCGGGCAGCAAGGCGCCGTGTTGTGGTTGGAGGATGAGACCGGGAATGCCGCCAGCGTCACCGGCGAAGATTTCGCCGCGCGTTTGGGCGCGCTGGAGAGAATTCCCAGCTTGGTCGTCCTATGCTCCTGCCAAAGCGCCGGTGCCGGCAATCCCGCACGCGACGCGCTGGTCGCTCTGGGCCCCCTGTTAGCCAAAGAGGGCGTGCCGGCGGTATTGGCGATGCAGGGCAAGCTTTCGATGTCTGCGGCAACGCAATTTATCCCGGAGTTTTTCAGACAGCTGGCGGAGCATGGCGAAGTCGATCGCGCTACCGCCAGTGCGCGGGCAAAAATCATGGACTCACCGGACTGGTGGATCCCGGTCGTTTTTACCCGGTTGAATAATGCACGTATTTGGTATCCACCCGGATTCGGTGTTTCCGACGAAAATAAGGATCCCTGGGCTCTGATCGTCGACAATATTACCAGCCAAGACAGCACTCCTATCCTCGGCCCGAGCATGAACGAAGCGCTGTTCGGCTCGCGGCGTGAACTGGCACGTGAATGGGGGGAAATCTACCACTATCCGTTAGGTGGGCACGACGTGGCGGGTCTGCCGCAGATTGCACAATATCTTGCCGTGATGCGGCAAGACAAATACCCCCGTCAGGAATTTTACAAGTACGTCTATGAGCGAATTCTTGAGAAATATCCTGACGATGTGCCGGACCGGCTAAAAGGTTTAGATCAAATGGAGATCTACACATCACTAGGAGAACTGGTTTCAGTGGTGGGGCAAAAAATTCGCGCCCGTACCCCTCTTGATCCGCTGCGGATCTTGGCCGGCTATAAACTCCCGGTTTACATCACCACCGATCCCAGCGATCTACTGGTCGATGCCCTCAAAGAACAGGGCGCGACGCCGACAGTCCGCCTGCTGAGGTGGAATATACACGCTGAAATTTGCGATGCCAATTATGTCAGCCGAGCCCCCGCCAGCCCGGCGGACGAAGGCACTGCGACCCATCCGATCGTGTTCAAGCTCTTCGGGGATTTATCCACGCCAAAATCGCTGGTGTTAACCGAAGATCATTTTTTTGACTACCTGACCAAAGTCTCTTCCGCCCAAGACGCCATTCCCCTTTACGTCCGTGCCAGGCTGAACAGCAGCGCGCTGCTGTTTGTCGGCCTGCAGGCTGAATCCTGGGAGTTTCGGGTACTGTTTCGCAGCCTTTTACTGTTGGAAGGCCATGACCTGCGCAAAAATATCGAACATTTCTCTGTACAAATTGATCCAAACAGCATTCTTGATCCCGGCAGCGCACGCCGCTATATCGAAAAATACCTGCAGACGAAGGCCCAATGGCGTCTGTACTGGGGAGACGTTACCACCTTTATGGCGGAATTAAATGCCCGTACGCAGGAGGACTCATGAAGGCTCCTTACGTAGGCCCCAGCCCTTTTAGCGCCGAACAAACACTCTTCGGTCGCGACGCGGACATTAAGCAACTGCAATGGCGCTTAATCTCGGATCGGATAATCGTGCTGTACTCCCCTTCCGGAGCGGGTAAAACCTCGCTTTTGATGGCCAAGAACGGCCTTTTATCCACACTGACAACGCTGTTCCATGTTTTACCCGTGCAGCGCATCGCGCAGGCCGATGATACCGATCCGGTCATCTCCCTCTTGCAGCGCCTGGACCAAGATAGTTTTGGCTCGATTCGTCCCAATGATACGCTTCTTACCTACTTCAACCGTATCACTCTGCCTGAATCTGATCCGCCGAAGCGTCTTCTGTTGGTGCTCGATCAATTTGAGGAAGTGTTAACCGGTAATGTCCCCTACGAGCAACAAAAAGTCTTTTTCCAGCAGTTGAAAGAACTGCTGTCAAACGACGAAAAAACTATCTGGCTCCTCATCAGCATGCGAGAAGAATACTTCTCCTGGCTTGATGATTTCCGCGATGATATTCCCACCCGCCTTAACAACACCTACCGTTTAAACCTGTTGTCGGTCGAGCAAGCCGTCGCCGCCATCAAGGGGCCGGCAGAAGCCATGGGCGTCGCTTTTCCAGTGCAAGACGGAACAGATGCGGCGCAGTTGCTGGTCAGCGAATTGATTAAAGCGCCGGAAGGCGCACGCCCGAGTAAGACCGTGGAACCGGTACAGCTGCAGGTTATCTGTACGGATCTGTGGAACACCTTAAGCCAAACCGAGCGGCAGGTCTGTGAGGTTCGCGTCGCCGACGTGGCGGGATATAACCCGGACAATGCCTTACTGGATTACTGCACCAAGACGCTCAATCTGGCGGCGCAAGATCCCCATCGATTCAGAACGTTGGGAGATTGGATAGACCGGTATCTGCTGACGTTAAGTGGGCGCCGCTCAGCCGTGATTTTCAGCCCGCAAAGCACGGACGGGCCATCACTTAAAGAAATTCAAAAGCTCGAGGAGCACCATCTCATCCGTCGTCAAAGCCGTGAAGACGACATGTGGTATGAATTGGCGCACGATCGTTTAGCCGGCCCCGTACGCCGCAGCATAGAAGAGTGGCGTAGCAATAATCTGAAAGAATGGCAAAAACAGGCGCGGATATGGCATATGGACGGCGAAAAACCAGATTACTTTCGCGCCCTGCCATACCGTACCCAACGAAAAATGAGGCCGGCGGAAAGCGATGCTCCCGATTCAAAAGTCGAGGCGCGATTCCTCGCGGCGTATGCGTCGTATCGCCGCAGGAAACAGCAGCTTTTTTGCGCTTCGGGTTTAGTCATCGCCGTTTTGGCGATAATTATTGGTTTCTTTGTTGACAAGAGCGCCGATGAACAACAGAAAACCAAGCTCGCGTTGAATTATCTCGCCATTCAAACCGGTATTCTTTCCATTCTCAACGATCACCCCAACCCAGGTTTGGAAGCCTTAGCCACCGCGGCCGGCGCGCAGTTACGGTTACCAGCCAACTCAAACAATCTGTTGACGTTCAATTTTCAAATGTTGCTCGGCGACTATCTCGGCCGCTATAGACAACTTGAGCGCATTGATACTCTCGGCGATGGCAAAACCACAGTAGTACGAATCCGCGAGAACGAATGCATTAGCGCCAAGATCGGCCGTGACCGTTTCTCGATAAAAACCTGCGGTGCGAACAGCGAATTCATCCCCCCGAAGAGGTGCAACAGGCGCATCCCTCGGGAATTAACACCTTAACATTCGTCACACCTAAACTATTGGCGACTGGAGATGGCGATGGGACGATCCGCATCTGGGGTCTGGCGACAAGAAAAACCGTGGGAGGCCCGCTACATCTGCCCGATAGTGACAACACTAAGCATGTAAGCAACAAGGTGCGTGCCATCACGGCAGCTGGCGACAGGCTTTATGCCGGATATCAAGACGGTACGCTGGCCGTGTGGAAAATATCCGGAGCCGAATTTGAATTATTGTCACAACAATTCGATAAGAAAACCAACTCCGTGATGGCCACCGCCGTCGCCCCCCAAAATGCTCTGGATAACGTCGCCATCGCCACAAGCAGGGCAGTCAAATGGCAGACGTTTAGCCAAGGTAAACCGCAACAGTCCATCCCATTGGCGGCCATCGCGTCAGAGACCGAGTACAGCAAAACTTTTTACAGTATCGACATCAGCCCCGATGGACGATTTATCGCAGCCGGCAGCAGGGATGGCTACATTTATATCTGGGACACTTCACGCCTTTCTCCGACCAAGAATAACGTCGAAAAGGATGTTTCGCCGCGAGCCGACGCCCCCTTGCCAAAATCGTCGTTCTTTTACTGGCCAACGATTATCAACGCTCATCAGCAAACCGTCGCGCAACTCAAGTATCTGCAAAATGGCGACCTCTTGTCATTAAGCTGGGATGGGAGCCTCAAGCTGTGGCTGTTTTCGGCCAATAATGCCGCCGCTCCCACCAACCGCACCCTTTTGCAATTTCCGCGGCAGTTGGTCAGCGTCGCGACCGAGCCTGATGAGCAAACCGCCTATGTCACCAGTGAAGCCGGCGACATACTCAAAGTCAATTTGCGCGTTGACAGACATCCTTTAGGGCAATTTTTGCTTAGTCCTCAAGCTCCTGCGCTGTTTGTCGACAGTAAAGCAAACCGTCAGCTATTCACCGTACAGGCGACAGGGCTGACGCAATATCGGTTGGATACCAATACCGGCCAACCATCGGTCATTCGGCAGTTGCCGGTATCGAACGTCGTCGCTCTCGCGTGGTCCCCCTCAGCCACGACGCTCTTTGCTGCGCAACAGCAAGGCGTTGAGGTGTTTCGCAATGTGCTGATTTCACCTTCCCAAGGCGAGCCGCTGGCGTGCCTGCTGCAACCGCCAGGCCGCCGCATCGCCGCCATTCGCGTCAATGATGCCGGCACCCTGCTGGCGGTTACCCTCGTCGGCAAGAACGGGCGAGAGCTCGCCAATAAACTGTATCGCCTCACCGCGTCAGCCCCCCATGGATTCACCTGCAAAGAAATTAAAACTCAGCGCAACGTCTACTTTCCATTGCCCTGGTTCAAACCCAACAGCGACGAAATCATGACCATAAATGACAAGAATGAAATCGTCTCATGGCGATTCAACGCTCAGTCACGTGAAGAACTTGAGATAGTCAAAACCCGCGTCATTCAGGTTGCGAGCGAACGTTCTGAATCCAGCAATATGCGTGCGCCGATCGAAACACTGGCGTTCGATTCTTCAGGCCAAACGATGCTGCTGGGCGACTTCTCGGGCAAGATATATTCCGCAACGATAAACGGGGAGGACTGGTCGTTCACACAGAAGAAAAATGATTCTTTTTTTATCCCCCATCTATTGGCCGTCGCGGGTGATGGCAACACCGTCGCCATGGGGGACAACAAAGGGCAGTTGTCCGTGTTCGTCGCAGGTTCAGCCATGCACATCGCACAAGACTTCCACACGACGCCAATCACCGCCCTCGCCCTTTCTCAGGATGGAGAATGGCTGGTTTCTTCATCAAGCGCCGGCACAGCCATTTGGGATCTGCGCATGAAAAGCTGGATAAAACAGGCTTGTAAATGGGCGAACCGCCCGACATTCCAGCCTGGAGACATCGACAAATACTTCCACTATGCGTCCATTAATGACCCGTGTCCCGACAATCCATCGAAATGACTTTTTAGGAGGTTGTATGCCATACCGCACGATCCCGACAACGGATACAAACTATTTCATGATTGTCACCGATAAAAACGGCGCGGAACTAGATAACGATCCCGATGCACCTAACGGCAAACTGAGCGAGTTGATGCTGTCATCCCTGGTGGACAATGGCATTACCGACGTGTTCATTCGCTGCCACGGCTGGCATCAGGATAAGGCCAAAGCCTTCGCTCAATTTGACAGTTGGATCGGCGCTTTTGCCTCGCTGGATGAAGATCGCCTGCATATGCTGCAACAAATCCCCTCGTTTAAAGAAATGCACATTGGCTTTCACTGGCCCAGTCTGGCATGGGGGGATGAAAAAGAGGCCTCAGACACCAGTTTCTCCCCTGCTAACACTCAGACATTGAGAGAAAGGATCGACTTCCATATCGAGGCGCTCGGCGGCACACCGGAAGTTCGGGCGGCGCTGTATAAAATCTTTGATGAAGTACGCACAGACTCCGCGTCAATGACGTTATCCGACACCTTGCGTGCGGCCTATTTAGAGCTCAATGCCGCACTGGATTTGGGTGCCAACGGCGCACCGGGTGAAGGCTCCGCCGATCGTCTGCCTTTCGATCCCGATCAAACCGTGGCTGAAGCCGTCAATAATGTGGCCTTCGGTAATGATGTCGGCGACAACCCGTTACTGGCGCCTCTGCGGCAATTAACTTTTTGGACGATGAAGAAAAGAGCCAAAGACGTCGGCGAAAGAGGGCTGCATCCTCTGCTGCGCGCTATGCAGCAAGCCTCACCCGCCGTACGCATCCATCTGATGGGACACAGTTTCGGTTGCATAGTCGCCAGCGCGGCCATTGCGGGCCCTGCTGGCGCTACGCCGTTGCCATTCCCGATAAACTCTTGCGTATTGGTCCAAGGCGCCATGTCTATCTGGTCCTTTACCTCATCACTCCCTACATCACATGAAACGGCAGGATTCTTCAATAACATCCTGATGGAAAAGAAAATCAGCGGGCCTTTAGTGGCTACGCGCTCGGACAGCGACATGGCCGTCGGCAAACTTTATCCCTGGGCAGCAGGGGTGGCTGGCC
Source organism: Serratia ureilytica (assembly GCF_017309605.1). Classification (NCBI taxonomy): domain Bacteria; kingdom Pseudomonadati; phylum Pseudomonadota; class Gammaproteobacteria; order Enterobacterales; family Yersiniaceae; genus Serratia; species Serratia ureilytica. The sequence continues at coordinate 1,649,444 of NZ_CP071320.1, read as the reverse complement.
AGGTCGCCTACATGTTTCCTCCGCTCTATGCCGCAATTGGCGCGTTGGGCATTTGTGGCATACCCACCGCTCACAATATTACCCTATTGCCAGCCGCTGGCACCTATGCCTTCGTTCCGGCTCACATTTATAACGTGAACAGCAGCAATTTTATTTGCCATGGCAACGGCATCTCCGGCTCGCACAGCGATATTGCCGGCCCCGAAGTGGCCCATCTGCTCTGGCAAGCGGCGCTCAAAACGGCGGACGCATCATGATTGACGAAGAACAGATGCCGCTACTGGCTTTCGGCATTCACGCTGACACGGGGTTGCCATTGGAAACCGGGGGCATGGATCAGCACGAGCAGCATCAGTCTGCAGCTGAATCACTGCTCGGACAAACCGTCGGCGCGGCATTTCCCGACAGAGCGCATTTGGGTTTGCAATTCGGTTTCGATGCCGACCAACTGTCCGAAAGTGGTTGGGGGCTCCTCTTCGCCGCGAATATGGACTCGGCACCTCATTTGGCCGCACTGGCCCCTCTGGTTGAATTGCGACGGCAGCAGGCCGCCGGCACATTCCGCATCTTCGCCGGTCCGGACGGTTACCGACAGGGCGAAAGCGCCAGCGGCTGGCTTAATCGTCATGGTTCCTCATTAGATATGATTAATCCCGATCTCGGCATGCCTTATTATCTTGTCCTGATCGGTTCGCCAGAGGCCATTCCGTTTGAATTTCAATATGCGCTGGATCTCGTCGCCGGGGTTGGGCGATTGGATTTCCCTACACTTGAAGAATTTACCGCCTATGCAGACAGCATCGTGGCCCATGGAACAGATGCCTCTCGCAAAACAGCTCGGCGTATTGAACTGTTCGCTACCCGCCATGATTTCGATCGCGCCACCCAGCTGTTCATCAAGCATGTCGCCACCCCCTTTGGCGCTGGCACAGGTTCACTCGGGCCGTTGGGTGAAAAGTATCGCTTTGCGTTAAACAGTTCATTAAGCGAGCAAGCGACCAAAGCCTGCCTGAGTCACCTGCTCAGTGCCCCACATAACCCGCCTTCGCTGCTGATCACGGGCACGCACGGCATGGCCTTTCAGGCCGATGACCCTCGACTGGCGGACCATCAAGGGGCATTGGTGTGTCAGGATTGGCCCGCTTATGGCGATATTACCCATGAACACTGGTTTGCCGCTCAAGATATTCCAGAGCATGCCAACGTTCATGGCATGATCCATTTGTTTTTTGCCTGCTATGGCGCCGGTACGCCGGCGTTCGATAACTTTCACTCTAAAGCGGATCGCGTTCGCATTGCGCCACATGCGATGACGGCCCGCCTGCCGCAAAAGCTCATGACACTTCCCCAGGGAGGCATTCTGGCTTCTCTGGGACATATTGATCGGGTGTGGGCATCCAGCTTCGTTTCTGAAATCGGTATGGCGCAGCCCCAACGATTTCGTGACGTCATCCATCGCTTGCTTGCCGGCCAACGCGTCGGTATGGCCACCGACGCTTTCAACGGGCAGTGGGGGGTGCTAAGCACCAGGCTGTTGGAAAAACTGAATAACAAACTGAATGGACAAACCGTCCCCGCCGCTGAGTTGCTGGCATTGCAAATCGCGCGCGATGATATTCGTAATTATGTCGTATTGGGCGATCCCGCGGTTAGGTTGAAGCCAGAACAGGATCATGTGAACGGATGAATATCACCGTTCCCAGCCGGTGGGCCCAGAAACCGTGACTGCCTGGTCACTGCCTTCTTTCCCCGCCGCCCCTTTATGAACCCTGTCACAAAACGCGCATGCCATTTTCGACGCCCGCCGCCGCAAGCGATAACCCTCACACTTGTTAACGCCACGTTACATCGGGTTAGGCAACATTGTTAACGCCGATTGATGCGTCAAACGCATCGCGCCATGAGTTTATTGCGCTTATTTACTTTATTTTCCTGAGCGAGTCTTCAGCAACAGGCGCGTCGTTAAGCGCCAATAACAAACTGGAGATAAAGATGCATTCCTCTACCTCACCCATGACCACCCGGGCCAGAACCGGCGCGATACTGCGCGTCACCTCCGGCAACTTTTTAGAGCAGTTCGATTTTTTCCTGTTCGGCTTTTACGCTACCTACATCGCACACACCTTTTTCCCGGCCAGCAGCGAGTTCGCCTCGCTAATGATGACCTTCGCGGTATTCGGCGCAGGTTTTCTGATGCGCCCGATCGGCGCCATCGTGCTGGGCGCTTACATCGATAAAGTCGGCCGCCGCAAAGGGTTGATCGTGACCCTGTCGATCATGGCCGCGGGCACCTTCCTGATCGTGCTGATCCCCTCTTACCAAAGCATCGGGCTTTGGGCGCCGCTGCTAGTGCTGTGCGGGCGTCTGTTGCAAGGCTTCTCGGCGGGCGCGGAGCTGGGCGGCGTGTCCGTCTATCTGGCTGAAATCGCCACGCCGGGCCGTAAAGGCTTCTACACCAGCTGGCAGTCCGGCAGCCAGCAGGTGGCTATCATGGTGGCGGCGGCCATGGGCTTCGCGCTCAATGCGGCGCTGGAAGAAAGCGCCATTCGCGAATGGGGCTGGCGCCTGCCTTTCCTGTTCGGCTGCCTGATCGTTCCCTTCATCTTCTTCCTGCGCCGCAAGCTGGAAGAGACGCAGGAATTTACCGCTCGCCGTCACCACCTGGCGATGCGCGACGTGTTTAAAACCCTGCTGAAAAACTGGCCGGTGGTGATCGCCGGCATGCTGATGGTCGCCATGACCACCACCGCGTTTTACCTGATCACCGTCTATGCGCCGACCTTCGGCAAAAAGGTGCTGCTGCTCAGCGCTTCCGACAGCTTGCTGGTCACCCTGCTGGTGGCGATCTCCAACTTCATCTGGCTGCCCATCGGCGGCGCGCTGTCGGACCGTTTCGGCCGCAAACCGGTGCTGGTCGCCATGACGTTGCTGACGTTGGCCACCGCCTACCCGGCGCTGAGCCTGCTCGCCGCCGCGCCCAGCTTCAGCATGATGCTGGCCGTGCTGCTGTGGCTGTCCTTCATTTACGGCCTCTACAACGGCGCCATGATCCCGGCCTTGACGGAGATCATGCCAACGGAAGTGCGGGTGGCCGGGTTCTCGCTGGCCTACAGCCTGGCGACGGCGGTGTTCGGCGGCTTTACGCCGGTAGTCTCCACCGCGTTGATCGAATACACCGGCGACAAAGCTTCACCGGGCTACTGGATGAGCTTCGCCGCGCTGTGCGCCCTGCTGGCGACGCTGTATATGTATCGCCGCATCGCCATGCCGCTGCAAACCGCGCGCTAAGCCGCCATCTCAAAAGGAATCATGCCATGCAAAAACTCACTCGTTCGATCCTCGCCGCGCTGGTGTGCGCCTCCTGCAGTACGGCGGCGCTGGCCAAAGACGTGACCGTCATGATCTCCGGTGGCTTCAAAGCCGCGCTGGAGAAGCTGGCCCCGGAGTATGAAGCCCAAAGCGGCGACAAAATCATTCTGGTGTCCGGCCCCTCGATGGGCAAAACGCCGCAGGCGATCCCCGCGCGGCTGGCGCGCGGAGAGCAAGCCGATGTGCTGATCATGGTGGGCGACGCGCTCACCCAACTGGAAAAAGAGCACTGGACCCAGCCGGGTTCGCGCGTGGAGCTGGCCGATTCGCCGATCGGCATGGTGGTCAAACAGGGCGCGCCCAAGCCGGTGATAAAAACGGATGCCGACCTGCGCAATGTCTTGCTGCAGGCGGACTCTTTCGCCTATTCCGACAGCGCCAGCGGCCGCTATGTCAGCGGCCAACTGTTCAAAAAGCTGGGCATCGAGGAACAGGTGAAAGGGAAAGCGCATAAGGTTGAGCGCATTCCGGTGGCCTCTGAAGTGGCGCAGGGGAAATACGCGCTGGGCTTCCAGCAGGTCAGCGAATTGCTGCCCGTGGCGGGCGTGACCTTTATCGGCGAGCTGCCTGAAAACGTGCAGTACATCACCCGCTTCGCGGGCGCGGTAACCGCCAAGGCGGAACACCGCCGCGAAGGCAAAGCGCTGCTGGACTTCCTCGCCTCCTCTCAGGCGCAGCCGACCATTCGCGCGACCGGCATGCGAACCGTGCCGGCGCCGCAGCCGGTCAGGCAGAGTGATACTGTTCAGTAATCAGCTTTTCCAGCTCGGCGGCGACGAAAGACTGCATGCGGCCGCCGCGTCTGATGAGGCCTACGGTGCGTTTCACCACCGGCTCGACCAGCGGCACCGACGTCAACACCGAGTGCTCTGAAGCGGGCATCGACATGGCGGGCACGGCGGCAATGCCGATGCCCGCCTCAACCATGCCCAGCATGGTCGTCACATGGCGAGTTTCACACACGCTGGGGCGTTCCGGCACGATGTGTTCCAGGCGCTGATCGAGCAGATTGCGATTGCCGGAGGTTTTATCCAGCGACACGTAATCCTGCTGATAAAACTCCCGCCAGCTGAGGCTCTTTTTACCGGCGAGCGGATGGTCGCGCCGGCAGGCGGCCACGTAGACATCCCCCACCAACGGCACAAACTCAATATTAGGCTGCAGCCGCCCGGCGAAGCAGATGCCGAAATCGGCCTGGCCGCCAGTGACCGCCTCGATGACATTGCCTGCGCTGCCGTCGATCAGCTTAACGCGCACGCGCGGATAGCGAAGCCGGAAACGGCGTATCACGTCGGGCATGAAATAGTAGGCCGCCGACGGCACCGTGGCGACGGTGACCAGCCCCACCCGCTCCTGGCTGACCTTATCGATATCAGCCATCACCACTTCGATGTTCATCAGCAGCTGCTCCGAACGTTCGGTGAAGGCCTGCCCGTACAGCGTCAAGGTCACGCGCCGGGTGGTGCGATCGAACAGTTTGATGCCCAGCGCGTTTTCCAGCTTCTCAATCCTGCGGCTCAATGCCGACTGCGACAGGCAGATGGACTCTGCGGCCAGCCGAAAATTGCCGTACTCCACCAGCGCGCGAAACGCATAAAGATCGTTGAGATCAAAATTCACGGGCATAACGGCAACCTATCCTTACCATGGCGCCAAAGGCGTAAAGCAACGATAATAGCCGCTTATTTAGCCGCAGCAACCGGTTTAACGCCGGAGCGCGCCTCGCCGTTATCCTCCCAGCAGCACCGTCCCCCAAATAATGATGGTCATTATCACCGCCACCAGCTGCGCTGCGCCGCCCAGATCTTTGGCGCGTTTGGATAACGGATGCAACGCCAGCGAAATGCGATCGACCACGGTTTCAATCGCCGTATTAAGCAGCTCAACCACCAGCAGCAGGAAACTGCAGGCGATTAATAACAGCCGCTCCATTTTTGTAATATCCAGAGTAAATGTAACAACCAGTAAAATGGCGTTAATAACCAATAATTCACGAAACGCATTTTCGGTCAGCGCGGCATCAATAAAGCCGGCCCAGGAGTTCCTTATGCTGTAGGTTAATCGGCTTATTCCCTTTTTCTTTTCCACAGGCATGCATTCTGCTCTCTTCAGCATCACGGCGATCGCGGTTCAATAAATCACGCGCCGTGAATTTATCTTGGGTTTATTAATTAACGGCCTTAACCGTTCCACTCTGGGGACAATGCTTTCACTCACGCTCAGTCCCCCAAAACGAACGGCGCCGCACGCAATGCGCTTATTATCCTGATGGCGTTAAAAGGCGATGCGATATCAGTCGATTAAAGCGTCTTTTCGTACAAACGGTAGCGCTTATAAGGCACCGCGCCGATACGTTCTAAAATCGTCCGCATGCCGGTATTGGTTTCCAGGATCCACGACATTTCCAGCGCGTCGATATTGCGCTTGGCGAACGGCTCGCGCAGCGCCTCAATCAACAGCAATGCAATAATCGGCCCGATGCGGCTGAATTGATATTCCTGGCGAACGCCCATCAGCGGCACGCGCGCGGTGCGAACGCCGCTGACTTTCAGCCGCCACAATAACTTCGCCCAACCGAACGGCAATAACCGCCCCTGCAGATCGGCAATCGCCTCATTAATGTTCGGCAACCCGACGATAAAGGCGCAGGGCGCGCCATCCACCTCGGCGATATGGATCATATCGTCGGGCACCAGGAACTTCAGCTGATCCCCCATGGTGGCGAACTCATGCTCGGTGAACGGAACAAACCCCCAGTTATGCTGCCACCCCGAGTTGAACACCTCGCGCAGCACCTGCATCTCCTCGCGAAAGCGCTTGCGGTTGAGGCGGCGAACGGTCACCTTTTTGCGCACCTGATCCATCATCCGGGTCAGCGACGGCGAAAAATGCAGGTCGGTTCTTTTCATCCAATAAGCAAGCAAATCAATCCCTTCGCTATATCCTTGCTGCGCTATCTGGGCCGCGTAGTAAGGTTTGGCATGGGTCATCAGGGCCGACGGCGGCGTGTCGAACCCTTCGACCAGCAGGCCGCTTTCCTGATTGATATTGAGGCTGAACGGCCCGGTGATTTTCCGCGTGCCCTTGGACCGCAACCACTCCTCCGCCGCCGTGAATAACGCGCTGAACACGGCGGGATCGTCAACGGCGTCGATCATGCCGAAGTGACCGGAATCTTCTCCGTGCAGCGCCCGGTGCAGAGAATCAATTTGCGCGGTGATGCGCCCGACGACCTTCCCCTGCTTTTTCGCCACCCACGCCTGCCATTCGATATGATCGGTGCCGGGATTCTTCTTTGACAGGTGCTCTTCGCGCTCTAAATACAGCGGCTCAATCCAGTTCGGGTCATCACGAAACAGTAACGAAGGGAAAGCAATAAATTCTTTAAGTTCGCGTTTATCCAGAACTTTCTCAATACGGATCATAAATAGCCTTACGTTTTAATAAAATAATTAAATATGAGCGCGACAACGCCTTTAGCATTTTTTATGCTGTTCTCTTTTATTGGATTGTGTATCGCCTCCGGTTCAACGATAAGAAAAACCGAATATTTCCCCCTGTGAACCAGCGCATTATTTGCCTATCACGCGCACTGAGGCGGCGTGATTAAACAAAAAAAGGAAAGCCCAAAGCGGCGCTGACATGCTACGCTATGCGTGCTCTTTTATTATTTAGTGCTATTTGGGCGAAAGAAACCCGCCGCTTTAAGTGTACCGACTTTAATCAGGTGGCGCGCCGCCATTTTTACCACTTAATGCTCTTTTTAAGAATCAACTTAAATGAGGCATTCACTTTTTGATTTCTTGCGGCATACTGTTTAGGAAGTGTTTAAGTTCGAAGATAGCCATGCATGAGGTCATAACCTATGAGCAGACAGGTATTTCCTGCCCGACAGATGCAGACTAAAGAACGGCGAACCTCGGGTATTACAATCACCTCTCGTATATCTCCAGGTCGCCGCTCAAGGCTGATAATGCAGGCCGCTCACGCGCTACCGGGTTAATAACCGGCGTGCCGCTCAAGTACGGCAATATACGCAATTCGCGGAATGAAGATGGTTGAATAACAAACTTATTCAAAACCTATTCATAGTAAAACATCAATTACCTCGCCAAGAGTGATTTAACTCTTTTGGTGATTTTTAATCTATGGCTAAGTTTGTCTATGTCTGAAACAAGTTCCGTTCATTCTCTTCCCATGCGCTATGCGGACTTCCCCACTTTAGTGGACGCGTTGGATTACGCGGCGCTCGGTAATACGGGAATGAATTTTTACGATCGGCGCAATCAACTCGTGACCGTTCTCGATTATCGCACGCTGCAGCAAAAAGCGATCTCGGGCGCGCGGCGTTTATTGTCCCTGAAGCTCAAGAAAGGCGATCGCGTGGCGCTTATCGCCGAAACCAGCGCGGGGTTTGTCGAAGCCTTTTTCGCTTGCCAATATGCCGGCCTGGTGGCGGTGCCGTTGGCGATCCCGATGGGCGTGGGCCAGCGCGACTCCTACACCGCCAAACTGAAAGGGCTGATCGCCAGCTGCAACCCGGCGGCTATCATCAGCAGCGAAGAGTGGACGCCGCTCATCGCCTCCGCCACGGAAAACGCGTCAGCGATGCACATCCTCAGCGACGCGGATTTCAACGCATTGCCGGAGCCGGAGATCGCGCTGCCGGCTCCTTCGCCCGATGATATCGCCTATCTCCAATACACTTCGGGCAGCACCCGCTTCCCGCGCGGCGTGATCATCACCCAGCGGGCGGCGATGGCGAACCTGAATGCGATCAGTCGCGACGGGATCAAGCTGCGCGCGGGCGATCGCTGCGTGTCGTGGCTGCCCTTCTATCACGATATGGGCCTGGTCGGTTTCCTGCTGACGCCGGTGGCGACCCAGCTGTCCGTCGATTATCTGCGCACGCAAGATTTCGCCATGCGCCCGATGCAGTGGCTGAAACTGATCGCCAAGAATCGCGGCACGGTGTCCGTCGCCCCGCCGTTCGGCTACGATCTGTGTCTGCGCCGCAGCAACGCCAAAGAGCTGGCCGATCTGGATCTTTCCAGCTGGCGGGTCGCCGGCGTGGGCGCCGAGCCGATCCCGGCCGAGCTGCTCAGCCAGTTTGGCGAACACTTCCGCAGCATCAACTTCGACAGCAAAGCCTTCATGCCGTGCTACGGGCTGGCCGAGAACACCCTGGCGGTGAGCTTTTCCGATCCTTGCTCCGGCCCGCAAACCAACGCGGTCGACCGGGATATTTTGGAGTACGAGGGAAAAGCGGTCGCGCCGGGCAAAAAAACCCGCGCCGTCTCGACCTTCGTCAACTGCGGCCGTGCGCTGCCCGGCCACCGCATCGAGATCCGCAGCGAAACCGGGCAACCACTGCCGGAGCGCCAGGTCGGCCATATCACGATTTCCGGCCCCAGCCTGATGAACGGCTATTTTTGCGATACTGAGTCCCAGCAGCAAATTCAGGTGACCGGCTGGATGGATACCGGCGATCTGGGCTACCTGCTGGACGGCTATCTGTACGTCACCGGCCGCAAGAAGGATTTGATCATCATTCGCGGCCGCAATATCTGGCCGCAGGATATCGAGTACGTCGCGGAGTCCGAACCGGAAATCCGTTCCGGCGATGCGATCGCCTTCGTGACCGAAGAACACGACGAAGCGGCCAGGATCATTTTGCAAATCCAGTGCCGAGTCAGTTCGGAAGAACGCCGGGAACAAATCGTGCACTCGCTGAGCGCGCGCATTCAAAGCGAGTTCGGCATTGCGGTGGACATCGAGCTGCTGCCGCCGCACAGCATTCCCCGCACGTCGTCGGGCAAACCCGCCCGCGCGGAGGCCAAAAAACGCTGGCTGAGCGCTTCGCTCTACCCGCAAATGCCGCAGCTGGCCGGTTTCGCGCAATGAGCGGCACCGTCGCAGTGACGGGCGCGACCGGCTTTATCGGCCGGCATATCGTCCAGGAACTGCTGGCGCAGGGGTTTAGCGTGCGCGCCCTGACGCGACAAGCCGACAAAGCCGCCGCGGACAACCTGCAGTGGATCCCCGGCGCGCTGGAAGACCGGCCTTCGCTCACCGAACTGGTGCGCGGCGCCGAGTGCGTCGTGCACTGTGCGGGCCAGGTGCGCGGGCATGCGGAAGCGGTGTTCACCCGCTGCAACGTGACCGGCAGCCTGAACCTGATGCAGGCGGCCAGGCAAAACGGCCGCTGCAATCGTTTCTTGTTCATGTCGTCGCTGGCGGCGCGCCATCCGGCGCTGTCCTGGTACGCCCATTCAAAACAGGCCGCCGAGCAGCAATTGATCGCCGCTTCGGGCGAGATCGCGCTGGGGATTTTCCGCCCGACGGCGGTTTACGGGCCGGGCGATAAAGAACTGAAACCGCTGTTCAACGGCCTGCTGCGCGGCGTGCTGCCCCGGCTGGGCGCGCCTGACGCCAGGCTCTCTTTTCTGCACGTGAGCGATTTGGCGAAGGCGGTCGGCCAATGGTTATTGGCGCAGCCCGCGCAGTCGAATATTTACGAACTGTGCGACGGCGTGGCCGAAGGCTATGACTGGCTGCGCCTGCGGGACATCGGCGCCGCCGTGCGTCACGGGCCGGTGCGGCTGGTGGGCATTCCGCTGCCGCTGCTGAAAGCCCTGGCGGATATCAGCGTGGTGTGGAACCGCCTGATAAAACAGGAGCCGATGCTGACGCGCAGCAAAATACGCGAATTAACCCATCAAGACTGGTCCGCCAACAATCAGGCGCTGTCGCAACAGATTAATTGGTTTCCACAAGTGAGTTTGGAACGCGCGCTGCGTGAAGGGCTGTTTTAATTATTCCAAGTAGAGGTGTGTCAACGTTCTTATGCTAAATCGCGATGCTGTAATGGATTATATCCTGACGTGTTTGCAAGGTATCGTCGAAGGCGGAGTGGAAATAAAACCTGATAGCGATCTCGTCAATGATCTTGGCCTGGAATCCATCAGAGTCTTGGATCTGCTGATGATGCTGGAAGATGAATTAGATATCTCCATTCCTATCAATATATTGCTTGATGTCAGAACGCCTGAGCAACTGCTTGACGCGCTGCGCCCTTATCTGGAGAAAAACCATGGGACTGTATGATAAGTTTGCGCGGCTCGCGGGCGATCGCGAACAGTTTCAAACCTCCGGCCTGAATCCGTTCGGCACCTGTATCGACGAAGTGTATTCCGCCACCCAGGGGCGCATCGGCGATCAAAAGATTGTCCTCGCCGGCACCAATAATTACCTTGGCCTGACGTTCGATGCGCAGGCGATCGCCGCCGGCCAGGCGGCTCTGGCCGCGCTCGGCACCGGCACCACCGGCTCGCGCATGGCGAACGGCAGTTACGGATCGCACCTGACGCTGGAACGGGAGCTGGCGGAATTCTTCGATCGCCCGAGCGCCATCGTGTTCTCCACCGGCTATACCGCCAACCTGGGCGTCATCAGCACGCTGGCGGGACCGGGTGCCGTGGTGCTGATCGACGCGGACAGCCACGCGAGCATTTACGACGCCTGCGCCCTCGGCGGCGCGGAGATTATTCGCTTCCGCCACAATGACGCCGCCGATCTGGAGCGCCGCATGGTGCGCCTGGGCGAACGCGCGCGCGAAGCGATCATTATCGTGGAAGGCATCTACAGCATGCTGGGCGACGTCGCCCCGCTGGTGGAAATCGTCGACATCAAGCGGCGATTGGGCGGGTATCTGCTGGTCGACGAAGCGCACTCCTTCGGCGTGATGGGCGAGCACGGCCGCGGCCTGGCCGAAGCACTGGGCGTCGAGCAAGACGTGGATATCATCCTGGGCACCTTCAGCAAAAGCCTGGCTTCGATCGGCGGCTTCGCCGTCGGCGGCAAGGGGATGGACGTGCTGCGCTACAGCAGCCGGCCGTATATCTTTACCGCTTCGCCGTCGCCGTCCAGCATCGCTTCGGTGCGCACGGCGCTGCAAAAAATCGCCCGCCATCCCGAGCTGCGGGAAAAACTGTGGAGCAATGCGCACCGCCTGTACCACGGCCTCGCCGAACTGGGCTATACCCTGGGGCCGCGCATCAGCCCGGTGGTGCCGGTCATGATCGGTTCAAAAGAAGAAGGGTTGCGTTTCTGGCGCGAGCTGATCGCCCACGGCGTCTATGTGAACCTGGTGCTGCCGCCGGCCGCGCCGGCGGGCGTGACCTTGCTGCGCTGCAGCGTCAATGCCGCGCACAGCGATGAAGAAATCGACACCATCGTGCGCGCCTTTGCGGCGCTGAAAAAATAAAGCCTTTCCTTCTCGGCCGCGGCGGCGGTGCCGAAAATGGCCACGCCGCCCTGCCGAACCGATGCGCACCTCAGTGCGCAGCCGTTGATGCCCCATCAGCCGAATAGCGATACCCCTGCACCACCATAAATTCCGCGATGGCTTTTTCCGCCGCCGAAAGCACCTCCTCGATCGGCCGATCGGCATCGAGATCCACGATGTCGGCGCCTTCGAAGGTCAATAACGGCGTGACGGCGATCTTCTTCTCCAGCGCCGCTTTGCGGTGATCGGGTTTACGGGCGCAGGCCACGTCCAGACTGACATTTAGCTTGAGCACCAGATCCGGTTTTTGCTTCGCCATCCACTGAAACGCCGCCCGCTCCCGCGCCGCCAGCCAACGGACGAAACGGCTGCCTTCGACATCGACGGGAAATACCGTGCCATCATAAGCGCCGGGGATTTGCGCCTGCGGAAAACGGTCGGTCAGCACGATGAACCCCTGCCGCCGAAACGCCAGCATGCGGCGAAACCGCAGCAGCCGCCGCCCCACGAAGGCGATGATCACCGCCGACGGCAACAGGCCGATGCGGGATTTCTTCGCTTTGACTTTTTTGGTATTGCTTTCGATAGCCTTGCCCACCGAGCGCCCGAGCAGCGGCAGTTTCGCCGCCGCGCGCCCGACGTTGCCCGCCTGTTTGCCCAGATGCACCTGCACCGCCGGGCCATAATGTTTCACATATTCGATCAGATGTTCACAAACGGTGGACTTACCCGATCCGTCGCTGCCGATAACCGCAATCAGCGGCGGAAATTTTGCATTCATAATCAGACTCTCTTTCAATACACCAGAAACGGCATGCCCTATTTGAAACGAAATATCGCTCACGGCCGCGACGGCAGCGCGAAGATAATTGCCATGACGCCGCGCCAAACCGCACAAAAGATTAAGCGAAAATGGAAAACCTCTGCTCTTTTTTCGCCGTGAGCCAGGCCGAAAGTTAACATAAAAAGCGAAACCGACTCACGCCCGGCCAATTAGCACAAAATAACAAGAACGAACGCCATAAATATCAATTCAAATAACCAACAGGAATACCGAACCCATTATTTTATCGCGGCAAAGCACAATAAATATCTTGAACCCAAGGCGTATTGGAATACAATAGTTTTTTTCGCATTGGATTAATTATTGTGAGTCAGCAGATAAGACCTTCATCTGATCGCTCGCCCGTGCGCGTAATAGCGATAACCGGCTGTGACGGCTCGGGAAAATCCACCCTGGCCGCCAGTCTGGTCGAGGCCTTATCGGCGCAAGAACCTGCCGAACTGCTTTATCTCGGCCAGTCTTCCGGGCGTATCGGCGAATGGATCAGTTCGCTGCCGATTATTGGCGCACCCTTCGGGCGTTATTTGCTGAAGAAATCGCAGCGCGTGCACGATCGCCCTGCTACGCCGCCTGATAATGCCACGGCGTTGGTGATCTTTTTACTTTCCTATTGGCGCGTTTTTAAATTCCGCCGCATGCTGAAGAAAAGTCGCCGCGGCGCATTGCTGATTACCGATCGTTATCCGCAGGCCGAAGTGGCGGGATTTCGTTTCGATGGCCCACAGCTGGCGAAAACCGCCGGCGGCAATCGCTGGATACGCTGGCTGAGAAAACGCGAACAACGTCTGTACCACTGGATGGCGTCTTATCAGCCCTTATTATTAATTCGGTTGGATATTGACGAGCAAACGGCCTATTCACGCAAACCCGATCACTCGTTGGCGGCGTTGCGTGAAAAGATCGCCGTCATCCCGCACCTGACGTTTAACGGCGCTAACATATTGGATTTGGACGGCCGCGAGCCGGCCAAGCATATTTTCGATGCTTCGCTGCGCGCCGTTAAAATATCGCTGAGGGCCGCCAATGCCTAGCCGCCAAATAACCTTTTCGTACCGAAACAGATGAAAAAAAATAAACTCACTGCCGAGCAGGATACCTCTCACAGCTGCATCACCGGGCTGATTGCCGTGGTGGGCAGCGACGGCACGGGCAAGTCCACGCTGACCGCCGATCTGGTGAAAAACCTGCAGCAGCATCGCCCCACGCAGCGCTGCTATTTAGGGCTGATCTCCGGCGAAGACGGCGACAAAATCAAGAAGTTGCCGTTCATCGGCGTGTGGCTGGAGCGGCGCCTTGCGGCCAAATCCGATAAAACCCAGCGCATGAGCAACAGGCCGCCGGCACTGTGGGCGGCGCTGATCATGTACGGCTTTTCGCTGTGGCGCGCCGCCAACCTGCGCAAGGTGCGGCGGCTGGCGCAGAGCGGCGTGCTGGTGATCAGCGATCGCTACCCGCAGGCGGAAATTTCCGGTTTTTACTACGATGGGCCCGGCATCGGCGTGGAACGCGCAAAAGGCCGGCTATTGCGCCGCCTGGCGGCGCGCGAACGCCGTTTATATCAACGCATGGCCGTCTATCGGCCGGAGCTGATCATTCGCCTGGATATCGACGTCGATACGGCGTTTTCCCGCAAGCCCGATCACAGCTATGAAGAGCTGAAAGACAAGATTTCCGCCATGGTGCGCCTGCAGTACAACGGCGCGCGCATCATCGAGCTGGACGCCAGAGCCCCTTACGACGAGGTGCTGAGCAACGCGCTCAACGCCATTTCCGCCGTGGTGAACCCCGCGAAGCGCCCACAGAGCGACATCGGGCAACCCGGCGAAAACGCCGGTAAAGAAACTCAGGTTTATTAAAAAGAGACAGGGCAAGCGCATGAGTGCGGAACACAAGATGCACAAAAATAACGATGATGGCTGGTTTAAGTTATGAAACGATGGTTTTCCGATGGCGCGTTTCGTTCCATTTTACGTAATGCCGCCTATTTAGGCTCCGGCAGCGTCGCCAGCGCACTGCTTGGCCTGCTGGCGCTCTCCTGCGCCGGTAAAGGCATGTCGCCTGAAATGTTCGGCGTGCTGGTGGTGATCCAGGCCTATACCAAAGCGGTCAGCGATTTCATCAAATTCCAAACCTGGCAGTTTGTGGTGCAATTCGGCACCCCGGCGCTGGAGCATCAAAATACCGGGCGCTTCCGCGACGTCGTCGCGTTCTCCTTCGGCCTGGATATCGCCAGCGGCGTCATCGCCGTGCTGGGCGGCATGATCATGCTGCCGTTCTTGTCACACGCCCTGGGGCTGGACAGCGAAAGTTTCTGGCTCGCCATGCTGTACTGCACCCTGATCCCGTCGATGACCTCGTCCACGCCCACCGGCGTGCTGCGCGCCTTCAACCGCTTCGATCTCATCGCCATTCAGCAGGCGATCAAGCCGTTCCTGCAGGCGGTGGGCAGCGTCATCTCCTATTATTTCGATCTGGGGTTCCCCGGTTTCATCGTCACCTGGTACGCCTCTAACCTGATCGGCGGCACGCTGTTTTGGTGGTTCACCGCGCGCGAGCTGCGCCGCCGCGATATCCACGGCGCGCTGAGGCCGCGCCTGTTCAACGTCGCGCGCCGCATCGAGGGCGCCTGGAACTTCGTCTGGACCACCAACATCGCCCACACCATCTGGGCCGCGCGCAACTCCTGCACCACCGTGCTGGTGGGCGTGGTGCTCGGGCCGGCCGCCGCCGGGCTGTTCAAGATCGCCATGACCTTCTTCGATGCGACGGGCACCCCGGCCAAGCTGCTGGAGAAAAGCTTCTATCCCGAGATCATGCGTTTGGATCCGCGCACCAAGACCCCGTGGCTGCTGGGCCTGCGCTCTTCGTTGCTGGCCGGCGGCATCGGTCTGGCCGTCGCGGTGTTGATGTTGCTGGTGGGCAAGCCGCTTATTTCCGCGGTCTTCGGGCAGCAATACCTGGAAGCCTATGACCTGATTCAAATCATGCTGGGCGCGATCATCGTCTCGATGATGGGCTTCCCGCAGGAATCCTTGCTGTTTATGGCGGGCAAGCAGCGCGCCTTCCTGATCGCGCAGGCGACGGCCTCGGCGGCCTACATTGCGCTGCTGGTGTCGATGGCGTATGCCTTCGGCGTGCAGGGCGCCGCCTTCGCTTATTTACTGGGGCAATGTTTAGACGTGCTGTTATCCCTGATACCGACGATCGGCGCCTACCGCAATCGCTTTATGTTGGGGCTGAATGTGCCCAAAGAGAGTAATCAATGACCGCTAACACGAATTGGAAGAAGTTCTCCGCCGAAACCACCCAGGCGCTGTTTGTCGCCGTGGAAGAGGATGACCTGGTCGAGGCGAATATCAGCCTGCCGCAGCAGATCGATCTGGAATGCTCCCCCGAGAGCATCCGGGACAACTACGCGCTGTGCCTGCAGTTTTGGGAAGACGGCTTTTCCCGCCGCGAGCTGCTGCAACTGGTGAACGGTTTCCTGCAAGACCCGCAGTTGGCGGCGGCAACGCGCATGCGCTACAAATATATCCGCGCCCGCTATAAGCACCTGCGCTTCGCCCAGCAGCTGTACGGCGCGCCCCACCGCGCCAACCGCCTGTTCCACACCACCACCGTGGTGCTCGGCCATTTTCAGGACGCGTTTCGCAACGGCAACCAGAAGAACCTGACGCTTTACGGCAACCTGCTGCGGCTGCTGCTCAGCAAGCCGGTATGGTCTTACGTGCGCTATGCGCTGCGCCACACCCGCCTGGAAAGCGCACAGGGCTTTATCGCCTACCGCCAGGAGCAGATGCGCCAGCTGCAGACGCTGATCGCCGGCCCGGCGCTGACCGGGCATCAATTCCACGACGTGCGCAAAATCGTCAGCCGCCAGGTGTCGTTTTACGACACGCTGAGATCGATCGATCCGGACAACCGCGAGGCCCGGCAGATTTCGCGCTTCCTGGCGGCGATTAACGGCCTGATGGGCGACCGGCACGACGTGATGGTGGCGGACAAGCTGGCCGGCGGCGATATCTATGACCGGCCGGCGACGCTGGACATCGATATCCGCCAGCGCCTGGAGCTGCTGCTGGCGCGTTTTCCGCTGTCGTTTTCCCCGTCGGCCGTCGCGGCCGGCAGATAAGCGCGTTGCCCGTAGCCATGATGACGTTACCTCGCTTGCTGGCCCTCTCCCTGCTGCTGTCGCCGCTGGCGGCATCCGCGCATAACTTCGTGCATGGCCAGCCGGTGGCGCCGATCGCCATCGCCGATCGCGGCGAGCTGCTGCTGCGCAACGGCGATTTCAGCTACCGGCCGTGGAACAGCGCAAAACTGGCGGGCAAGGTGCGGGTGATCCAGTACATCGCCGGGCGCACCTCCGCCAAAAAGAAGAACTCGCTGCTGATCAACGCCGTCAAGGACGCGAACCTGCCGGGCGATCGCTTCCAGCCGACCACCATCGTCAACACCGACGACGCGATACCGGGCTCCGGCTTCTTCGTGCGCGGCAAGATCGAGAAAAACAAGCGCCATTATCCCTGGGCGCAGTTCATCGTCGACAGCGACGGGCTGGGGCGCATGGCCTGGCGGCTGCCGGAGGAGAGCTCAACCATCGTAGTGCTGGACAAGGCCGGGCGCGTGCAGTGGGCGAAGGACGGCGCACTCACCCCGCAGGAAGTTGACCAGGTGATCGCCCTGCTGCGCGCCCTGATCGACCAGGAGACGCCATGAAGCGCACGCCGCCGGGAGCCGATGACGCATGTCTTTAATTGAACGCTACATCACGGTTGAGATCCGCCGCCTGGTGATGATGATCGCCGGGTTTCTGATCTTTATGTTCGCCAGCTACTCCGCCCAGCGCTACCTGACCGATGCCGCCAACGGCACGCTGGCGCTGCGGGTAGTGGCCGAGGTGGTTTTCTATAAATCGCTGATCGCGCTGGAGATGATATTGCCCGTCGCGCTGTATGTCTCGGTGGCGGTGGCGCTGAGCCAAATGTACAGCGATGCGGAGATCACCGCCATGCTGGCCGCCGGCGCCAGCCCGCTGCGGCTGCACAAGGCGGTGCTGCTGCTCGCGGTGCCGCTGGCGATAGCGGTCACGCTGCTGTCGCTGTATGGCAGGCCCTGGGCGTACGCCAATATTTATCAGCTCCAGCAACAGTCGCAGTCGGTGCTGGACGTGAGCCACCTGCAGGCCGACAAATTCAACGTCAGCGGCAACGGCCGCATGATCCTCGCCAATCACGTCGACAAAACGGCCAACCACCTGACGGACGCCCTGATTTATGTGCGCGGCGGCCATCACACCAACCTGTATCGCGCGCAGTCGGTGGAAGTGCTCGACGCCTCTCCCGCCAGCCCCGCCGTGCGGCTGAAAACCGGCACCGCCTATGTGCTGGATCGTGAGGGCGCCGACGACAACGGCCAGAATTACGACAACTTTGACATCGCGCTCAAACCGTTCGTGCCCAGCGCCGAAAGCCGGCACAAGTCGGCCTCGCCGGCGGAGCTGGCGCGCTCCGCCGATCCGGGCGATGCCGCCGAACTGCAATGGCGCGAGAGCCGCGGGCTGACCACCGTGCTGATGGTGCTGCTGGCGATCCCCTTGAGCCGCATCAAACCGCGACAGGGGCGCTACGCCGCGCTGCTGCCCCTGACGGTGCTGTTTACCGTGATTTTCTATGGCGGCAACATTTGCCGCACGCTGGTGGCCAACGGCTCTCTGCCAACGATCCCCGGCGTTTGGCTGGTGCCGATAGCGATGGCTGTCGGCATCGCTCTGCTGCTGGCGCGCGACTTATCCCTGCTGCGGAAACCCTCCCGATGACTATTTTTAGCCGCTACCTAATGCGCAACGTGTTCATCGGCTTCGCCGCCGCGGCCGGGCTGCTCATCCCACTGTTCACCACCTTTACGCTGATCAACGAGCTGGAGGACGTGACCCCGGGCGGCTACCGCTGGCAGCAGGCGCTGCTGGTGACCGTGATGACGCTGCCGCGCAGCCTGGTCGATCTGGGGCCGTTTATCGCGCTGCTCGGCGGCATCGTCGGGCTGGGGCAACTGTCGAAAACTCTGGAGCTAACGGCGATCCGCGCCGCCGGGATGTCGATATTCCGCATTGCGCTGGTGATGCTCGCCGCCGGGCTGCTGATGAACCTCTCGCTCGGCGCCCTCGATGAATGGGCCGCTTCGCCGCTGCAGCAACGCGCGCTGCAGATGAAGAACAACGCGCTGGCGCAGTCGAACAGTAATGATGTTACCGTTAACCCGCTGTGGGCGCGGCGCGGCAACGAGTTTGTTACGGTCAAAACCGTCGATGAGAACGACCAGCCCCACGGCATAGAGATCTTCCGTTATCAGGCCAACCGCGCGCTGGAATCTTACATTTACGCCGACAGCGCCAGCACCGCCGCCGACGGCAACTGGCTGCTGCACAACGTGATGCAAAAAAGCTGGCAAGGCAGAAAGGAGACGATTGCGCGGCAAGACAGCCTGCTCTGGCGCTCGCTGTTCGCCGTGCCGAGCCTGAAAGAGCTGACCCTGCCGGCGGACAGTTTCTCGCTCCAACAGCTGGATCGCTATATCGATTATCTGCAGGGCTCTGGGCAACCCAGCACCGAATACCGCCTGGCGCTGTGGAAAAAACTCGGCCAGCCCCTGCTGGTGCTGGCGATGATTTTGCTGGCCATCCCGTTTACCTTCACCGCCCCGCGTGCGCCCGGCATGGGCAGCCGATTAGCGCTCGGCGTCATCATCGGGCTGCTGACCTACATCGCTTACCAGATCGTCCTAAACCTGGGGTTGCTGTTCGCCCTCAACGCGCCCTTCACCGCCCTTGCCCCGCCGCTGTTGCTCCTGGCGTTGGCGCTGGCGCTGGTTTATCGGTTTGATCGGCGGGGTTAGTGAAAGCGCTGGTGTAGAGACGTGCCTGGCATGGTTCCGAGAGTATCTGGCGGAACAATGCCATCACATGCAGGGGCAAGGTTCCGCTTTGTGTGCTGAGGCCTATCTGATTGGCCGTCTGACATCAATCTTGCTGGTGCGTCTCAATGTTATAGCCAAGGCTGACAAACTTATTTATCAACTTTTGAATAGAGCCAATACTCCATTGATTGGTAATAAGCACTATCTCACCAGAGGCAAGCTCTATGGTTTCATCATGAAATCGTTTACGCCGTGACGCAATCACATCCTGTTCAACCTTAATAAGGCTGCGATGGATATCATCGCCAAACATGGACGCTATCACCTGCATATCATACGGATTAGTATCCATAATCCATTCGTTCATCAGCTCATAGGCCAGATTTCTTTTATTATAAACCACACCCTTATAGATAAATTTCGAGTAATCCCTCTCTCCTTTTTCTTTAGCATCCCTGGCTTCCGTTTCTTTTCGTTTCTGTCTAACCAAGAAATCTTTTGCTTCGGGCAGCGGTATTATCTGTTCAAAATTGACCAATACCTTATCAAGGTGCAGATAAGGGCTTAACTTGAAACAGCTGACATTTAGCCCATTATTGTTCAGCCAAAGTACCGTATTTGTCACTTCCGTAGAGAAATCAGCTGAGATCAGTACAATCCTTACCTGAGTATTGAAGTCAGCAATCTCGCTTTCGTCTCGCTCACAAAATTTGAGTATCTCCTGCTCTGCGCTCTTAGCAACACCTTCTTTATCAAGATGTTTTTGGTAGCACTCCGCAGCATCATTAAACGTCATTTGTGAAACCATAGCGGCATACCTTACCGCCTGAAGCTCCATATGCGCACCTTGTTCATCCCGCTTCAGCTCAACAACAACCAGATTAAATGCCTTGTCGATACAGAGTAAATCAATTCTACGCTGGCTGTTTTCCCAATTGTTAAACTCTTCCTGGATTACCAAGCAATCGGGCAAAAAATCGCTCATATTCTTGGCTATTGCTGACTGAATATCCCTGCGTTCAAGGATCGATTCGCGCATAAACGTGGTTTTAGCAACCTTTTTGAACTCTTGGTCTTCCAAAGTGAATAAACCCATGACTCCCTCATTATTAAATCTGAAACAGTTTGAATTTGAAAAAAATATTTCATGAATTCAATCTATCACGACGGAAGGAATTTTTCTCTTGGAAAAAAAGTTGGTAGGCCATCTGATATTGATGCGAACGAGAGAAAGTTTATTGTTGTCTAAATAATCAACACCAGATCATGCGACCGCCGCTGGTCAATATCTGGTTCTGGATTAATGACCAATCACTTACTTATTCCTCCCTCTCGATTTTACCGCTATGCCTCATTCCAATAAGGCACCCTGAAATTTCACACCTTGCCGGACTTTATGATAGAGAAACATTTGAAGACTTGAGCAAAATGAACGGCCGTTCCAGTACCTAACGATAAGGCGCTGCCCGAACCGCACCCTAACCGGCTAGGGTTTACGAACGACTATGAGTGCCTGCGCTGCCACTCATCGACGACATCACCTAACGTCTTTGGCATGTCATTGCGTATCCATGCCATAAATTCACGATCGAAGCGAAAATCCTCTCCGCACGCCTCAACCATGAAACGACGAACGTTTTGCGTATTTTTGTAGCTTTTATCCACGATCGTGGCGCGTGTTAGCAATGCGCTATGCCAATCGATTTTCAATTTAACCACTCCTGTGAAGAGTCGTTCGATAAAGAGCTTTAACCTGGCCTGACAAGTCGCACTTTTGTCACGCCCGTTTCGGCGAAAAGTGGATGTGGTGAAAAGCATAGCCCAGACCGCCGTTTCCGCGCTGTTATATGCACGGGCACATTTATAACAGGGGCGGAATGGCAACCGCCCCTGCTCGCTCCGTGGAATTAACGCAATTCCTTCGCTATCGCGCTAAACATCAGCGAGGCCTCCAGCGGTTGCGCGCTGAAAGACGGCTCCGCCTGCGGCCAGGTGGACCACTGGACGATCACCAGATTATCCGCCCGATTGACCATGATCATCTGGCCGAAGATCCCCAGCGCCCACAGGGAATGTTTGAGGGAGGTCTGCGGAGTAGGCTCAACGTTGGCCGCATTCACCGGCACTTCGTTGTTCCACCATTGGAATCCGTAAATGCCGTCAGGATGCGCCGCCGATACCGAGCCCGCCGCGCGAGTCCAGTTGGACGACTGGGCCACCCAATCTTCCGGCAGGATCTGTTTGCCGTTCGGCAGCGTCCCGTTATGCAGAATGAATTCGCCGAAGCGCCCCCAGTCTTCCAGCGTGGCGTTGAAGCCGTGCGCGCCCACGTCGTGCTGGCCTTTGGCGTAGGCATGCCACACGCCGTCGCTCGCCATGCCGTACGGCTGCCAGATGCTTTGCTCCAGATAGGTCGCCAGCGGCATGCCGGTGGCGCGCTCCAGCACGTCGCCCAGCAGCCACGCGCCGCCGGAGGAGTAAGACCAGTTCTGCCCAGCCGGATGCGCACTCTGCAAACCGGCCACCAGCTTGCGCACGCAGGCATAGGTGCCGGGTTTGGCTTCACACTCGGTCAGCTGCGCGAAGTCCGATTTCGGGTTGGTGTAATCCTCATTCCACGCCACGCCGGAGGTGTGGGTGATCAGCTGCCTGAGGGTCACGCCGTCCCACGCGGTGCCTTTCAGATCGGGTTCGTATTGCGTGATGAGATCGTCGAGCGAGTGGATCTTGCCCTGTTTTATCGCCACGCCCACCAGCGTGGCGACCACGGATTTGCCCACCGAGCGCGACGTCCACAGGGTGGCGTCGGTATTGCCCTGCCCCAGATATTTCCAGGCAATTTTGCCGTCTTTCAATACCAGCATGCCGCTGACATTCTGGCGCTGCAGGTAATCCTGCAGGTGGTAGGTTTTGCCATTCACCCGATAACTGGCGTCGGTTAACGGTTTAGCGGCAGCCGGCAGCGGCGCAGCGTTACCGTGGTGAAACACATCCCCGGCATAGTTACGGTAGTCGTTACGAAAACCGATCACCCGGTCGCTCTGGCTCCAGGTGAGCATCTTGTGCGTATCCGGCAATTGCGCATCGAAAGGTGCGGGACAGGCGCTGAGTTCGGTGCCCGCACAGGCGGCCAGGGCGGCGGGCGCCAACAGGCCGCTGCAGAGACTGATGACAACGCCCGCCAGCAGGCTGCGGTTAAACACTTTGCTTTTCATATTTTTTCTCGCTTAGCTCAGGAAGGCGTTCAGCTTAAAAAAACGCGGCCTATAATAAAAAACGCCTGATGGGGGAAAATCCCCCGCAAAATCGACGGGAGAACCGCGTGCCGAGCCTGATTTATTCCTTTGCCCAACTGGAAGCCTTCACAGCCGTGGCCGAGCACGGCAGCCTGGCGAAGGCCGCGCTCAAGCTGGGCAAAGACCGCACAACGCTGCGTGATTTGATTGATTTTCTCGAGGATGGCTTGGGCTATGCGCTGTTCCTGCGCGAGGGGCGCAGCCTGCACCTGACGCCGGAAGGCGAACAGCTGCAGCGCCAGGCACACCTGCTGATGCGCCAGGTGAAAGCGTTTGAGGCGTTTGCCAAAGAGGTGCCGAAGAGCGCGGCGCAGGAAATCTCGCTGGTCTACGATCCCTTTACCCCCCGCGCGCTGTTGCAAGCGCTGATTGCCGCCATGGCCCAACGCAACACGCGGCTGAGCCTGATTAATGCCTCACGCGACGAAGCGGAAAGGCTGCTGGCAAGCGGCCAGGCCGATCTGGGCATCTGCCAGGCGCGCAACCGCAGCGTGGGCGACGCCATGGAGTGGCGCGCCTTAGGGGCGATAGAGATGGATTTTTACGCCGCTAAAATGCTTTTCCCCAACGCGGAACAGCCGCTTTCGCTGCTGGAACTCTCGCTCACGCCGCAGGTGATTATGCACCCGGATTCTGACGAACCGGTGGCGCGCCGCCTGCAAATTTCAGGGCACACTATCTTCACCAACGAACTGGAGATGCTGCGCGCCCTGCTCGAACAGGGCTGCGGCTGGGGCTTCCTGCCGACGCATATGCATGCGGAACGGTGGAAAAACGTCAACACGCTGCGCACCGAAGTGGGCAGCCAGGGGATCAGCCAAACCATGGTGACCATCTGGAAGCCGGGCAATGACCGGAGGGCGCTGATTGATGAGACGTTGGCGCTGTTGCCGGGGTTGTGGCGGGAGGTTGGGGGTGAAAAGTCGCTGCCAAATTAACAGTGCTGTTACCGGTAGTCGATCGTGGGGAGTATCGCCTGCGTTGTTGGTCCGTTCGCTCTTAAGCGGGGATTGTTGTTTTCACCCAATGAGAGCCCCTCACCTCCATCGCTGCAGCGCTGCTGGCGCTGGTTTGTTGCTTTGAGGGGCGGCTTTGAGCGAGGAGCGGACATTTAATAAATTTACATCCTTTCAGTTAACGGAAAAACTAACCTGATGACAATCAACGGGATGCTTACAGCCTTCAATAAATATCCATCGTTCATTAAAAACCAATAACACTCCCTGTATACAAGGTTGCAATAATACCTAAACCAGCCAGTAATAGCGCTAATGCTTGAGCAGTTACCTTTATAACAAATGCCTTGATCTTTTTTTGTTTCTTAAGTCTTTAAATTGCAACCATAATCTAAAAAATACAACCATTTTTTTTCGTGCTAAAGGCCATAGTTGCTTCACAATATTTCAAGTATATTTTAAAAATCCTTTGCATTTCATTATCCGTGATCGAAATCGGCTCACAATAATACTTTATAAATAGATTCCTCTCGTCAACACTATAATTTTTTGAAGTGTATGGGGCTAAAAAACGGCTACCCAACCTGTAACACCCGGTGAGAACCAAAGTGTTGAATTTTTTTCATAAATAATTTCTAAATTATTCTCTTTACTTACATGGTATATTTTAGATAATCGACACCCAGTGTTGAACTGAATCTAACTCAGGGAGTTAAGTCTATATATGTTGGAGTTTTCGCTATATGGCGCGTAATCCTGATTAGATGAGAGATAGAACTTACCAAATATGCATGAATACTTATTTTGATAAAAAACCCGATAAAAAGAGTACACTTTTTTATGAAGATCAAGCCAAGAAACCCTTCGTACAAATAAATCACTCTCTTCCCGAACCATGCTGTCATGGGCTTTTTTATAAACTTTTTCATTATGTATTAATTTCCTTTTCATTCATTCTATCCAAAAGTTTTATATAACACATTATTAGATATCAATTTTTATTTTTTTGTAAAATACAACAACCTGTATTATATAACTAATAACAGACCTTAGCAGGATCACATCTTGTAAAATAAAATTTTATTAAAGTTACATTGGTTTTTTCCAATTACTACTTATATTTCGGAAATGCGGGTTTTCTGTTTTCTGCTCAACATAAGGCAAATTTCTATCAATAACAAAATTAGAAGCTAATTTATCGCGAAGCCCCCCTAAACGTTCAATACTTGTGAGCTCGTTAGTGACATCTTTGAACACGGCAGAAAACGCCTTATGTTGTTTAGACTTCATAAATTCAGGAGTACTAAGAGAAAACTCTTTATCTGGTATACTTGGAATACCAAATAAACCTGTTAGGGAATTGATCGACTTAATTAAGAAACTTCCTTGAATGCCTTGGTTAGACGGAACACTGTAGTTTCGCTTAACATCGCCTGATATTTTCTCTAAATCATTTAACAGGTTTGTAAGCTTTTTATTCCCTGCGCCTACTCCAGACTCATCGAATGCTATATGAATCTCACGAATTACTTCTCTACAAGTACGAAAATGATCATGTGACTTTAGTTCTAAAGCCGATTTTATTACTTGATCAACATTTCCTGCTTCATTTGCTAGCCATGCGGAAAATATGGGTAAATCTAATGAAAATGTCGATATGCGCCCGTGATTGACGATATCAGATCTGGCAGCATTGATTTTCCCAGATAATGATTCAATTATCTTCGCTGTATAGTCATGACCGAATGCACCAGTTTTTTTCATCCAGTGTAACTGATATGCATGTCTTATAGGATGGATAAAAGAATCTGCTTTAAGATGCTTGGCAACAATACTGTAATAAATAGATTTATATGCCATCCAATTCAGTGAAGCTATAAACATTTCAAGTGCCCGAGTCATCCCTCCTTTACCATTAGAAGCATTTTCCCGCTCTCGCTTAAATTCACTCTCAGTAAACTCATGTCCAGATGAACTTACTAGCTTTATATCGGTTGACCAATATCCTTTGGTATCAGCAGCATCAGCTAATTCGTTGAAAATAGATGCACTTAACTCACTATATTTTTCGTATTCAGGAGTATCTGGCTGGCCAAGCATTTTCATTGTCAAGTAATACACACTAGACCGAAGATCCCATGTGCAAATCATATTCAACTTAAGCATTTCTATCAGTTGTCCAAAATCATCATCAACAAACTGCCCCCCTCTAATCTCTGGGTTGATTTGGCGAGCTTCAGCCTTTGCAAGACGATCAAGCGCACTAAGCTCAAAATCACTTTCCGATAAAAATTTAATAAAGTTGAATTTGACGATGCGTTTATCACGATGTTCTTTTTTATAGTTGTCTACACAAATTAGTTCATCGTAAAAAAGTATCGCTTGAATAACATTTTCGAAAGCGGCTAGATCCCCATTAATGGTATCTAGGTTCCTTATGGCAATATCACCTAATGTTCTTTCAACCGCTGTTAGTGATGCATTATCAATCAACGCATAGGACATCTAGTCACCTCCATATCAAATAGATTTTTACATTATCTTCTGTTTGGACCCAAATTTCTATGTTCTTGTTGGCAAATGCAAACATTATGCTTTCAATATGCTGATTTTTATGTCGGAAAATTTAGAATGAGCGTCCGCTTCTGGCACAAAACTGCCATTGATACCTAATTTCAACAATGAAACACACCTTACCAACCTTTCCTCAAAAAAATACAGCCACACGAAATGATTTAATTGGCAACTAATAAATAAATGAAACTATTAACTCCGTTTTCATTTCGTTATTTTCCCTTCCCCATCCAGCCTCCCCCCAACTCCCCCCTAGCACCGCCCCCGCCCTTTCCCTACAATAAGGGATCTGTTGAGGCATAACGCAAGGAAAGACGGTGTCGAAAGCCAATCCCAATGCCACTATCGTGGATATCGCCCGCCGCGCCAGGGTGACCAATATCACCGTTTCCCGCGCCTTCAATAAGCCCGAGCTGGTCAAGCCGGAAACCCGCGAGCGCATTCACGCCATCGCCAAAGAGCTGAACTATGTGCCCAACGCGTTCGCGCAGGGGCTGAAAAGCAGCAGCAGCCAGATTATCGGCATCGTCACCAGCAGCATGTACAACCCGTTCTATTCCGGCCTTATCAAGACCGTGTCGCGCATTGCGCGCCAGCAGGGTTACCAGATCATGCTGTTCGACACCGACGGCAGCGAAGAGGCGGAAATGCGCGCCATTCAGGCGCTGTTCGGCTACAAGGCGCGCGGTATCTTGCTGTCGGCGGTGCGCGACGACAAGCGCTACCGCCCCGCCTATCTCGAGCTGGCCGAGGTGTATGGCGTGCCGCTGATCCTGATCGACCGCGATCTCTACGATCAGCAGCTGAGCGGCGTGTTCCTCGATAACCGCGAGATCGGCGTGCTGGCCGGGCGCTATCTGGCGGAGCAGCCGGATAAGAAGCTTTTGATTATCGGCGGCCCGGCGGATTCCGAAATTACGCTAACGCGCACCGCCGGCATCGTCGCGGCGCTGCAGGGCAGCGGGCGTGAGATTCATATCATCAACGGCGACTATGATTTCACCTCGCAGGAAAGCGAGGTGCGCGCCTATCTGGCGCAGCCGGAGAACCGCCCGGATTACATCATCGGCCTGAACGGCATCATCACGCTGGGCGCCATCGCCATCTGCCACGAGATGGGGCTTTATCAGCAGGTGAAGTTCTTCTCGATAGACGAGCCGCCGCGCGCCGGCGCTTACGGCCTGCACATTCCGGGGGTGTATCACGATACGCAAAAGCTGGGGGAGATCGCCGCGGAGCTGCTGTTCAGCGCCATTAATAGCCCGCGCGGCGAACTGCCGGTGCGCAGAGAGTTCTTCACCGGCTCGCTGTTGAATCGCTGACGGGCGCTATTGCCCGTAGTAGGCGTGTTTGCCGTGCTTGCGCAGGAAATGTTTGTCCAGCAGCTCCGGCTGCATCGGGGCGATGGCCGGCGCCAGCTGGCGCGTCGCCATCGCCATGATCGCCACCTCTTCCAGCACCACCGCGTTGTGCACCGCATCCGCCGCGTCCTTGCCCCAGGCGAACGGGCCGTGAGAATAGACCAGCACTCCCGGCACCTGCTGCGGATCGCGCCCCGCCTGATTGAAGGTCTCGATAATCACCTTGCCGGTTTCCCCCTCGTAATCCCCGGCGATCTCCGCCTCGCTCATCGGCCGGGTGCAGGGAATGTCGCCGTAAAAGTAGTCGGCGTGGGTGGTGCCCAGCGCCGGGATCGGCTGCCCGGCCTGCGCCCAGATGGTGGCGTTGCGGCTGTGAGTGTGCACCACGCCGCCGATATCGGCGAAGGCGCGGTACAGCGCCAGGTGGGTGGCGGTGTCGGATGAGGGTTTGCGGTGCCCTTCGCGCACCTTGCCCTCCAGATCCACCACCACCAAATCCTCCAGCGTCATCGCCTCGTAGGCGATGCCCGAAGGTTTGATCACCACCAGCCCGCTCTGGCGGTCGATCGCCGAGACGTTGCCCCAGGTAAAGGTCACCAGCCCGTATGCCGGCAGGCTGAGGTTGGCGGCCAGCACCTGCCGCTTGAGTTCGTTCAGCATGCGATGCCTCCCTCATTCATCTGTTGTTCGATCCAGGCCTTGGCCTGGGCGATGCGTTGCTTATCCCGCCCGTCTTCGCACGCCCACATCTCCAGCAGATAGGGGCCGCGATAGCCGAGCGCGTTGAGCACGGCAAAGGCGTGGGCGAAATCCACGCAGCCCTCGCCGAACGGCACGTCGCGGAACTGCCCGGCGCTGCCCGGCCCCACCGCCACGGTGTCTTTGAGGTGTATGGCGGTGATGCTGCCGATGCCCAGCGCCAGCTCGGCGGCGACGTCGTTGCCCCAGGCGCTGAGGTTGCCGAGATCGGGATACACCGTGAACCACGGGCTGTTGACGTGGCGGGCGATGTCGCGCCATTTGCTGATGCTGTTGATGAACGGCGTGTCCATCACCTCCACCGACAGCATCACCTGCGCTCTGGCGGCCTGCGCCGCCACCCACTGCATGCCCTCGATAAAGCGTTCGCGGCTGTGGCGATCGGCGGGTTCGTAATAGACGTCGTAGCCCGCCAGTTGGATGTTGCGGATGCCGAGATCCGTCGCCAGTTCCAGCGCCTTGCTCATCAGCACCCGCGCCCGCTCGCGGGTGGCGGCGTCATGGCTGCCAAACGGATCGCGCCGGTGCGCCGACAGGCACAGGCTCGGCACCGTCACCCCGCTGTCAAGCCGCGCCTGGATAAACGCCAGCCGCTGGCGGCGATCCCAGTCCAGCCGCTGCTGGCGCGCCGGCTGCTCGTCGATCGACATTTCCACAAATTCAAAGCCCAGCTCGGCGGCGGTGGCCAGCCGCTGCGGCCAGCTCAGTTCGGCGGGCAGCGCCTTTTCATACAGCCCCAGACAGGCGGCGTTAGTCGTTTGCATCAGTCACCTCACTCAAAGCCTGAGCGACCGCCAGATAGCGCGCCTGCTGGGCGCGCAGGCGCCGATGGGCGGCGGTCGCGGGATAATAACAGCGCAATTTGGGCGGCGCGGCGGCGATCGCCTCGGCGAACCCGGCGTACTCCCCGGCGCCGACGGCGGCGCACAGGGCGGCGGCGCGACAGCCGCTCTGGCGCGTTTCCACCACCTCAAGCGGCAGGTTGCCGGCGTCGGCGTACATCTGCATCCACACCTCGGACTGCGTCGGCCCGCCGGTCATGCGCACCCGCTCGATGCGCGGGTTCAGCTGCACCATGCGCTCCTGATGGATCAGGTGCGAGAACACGATGCCCTGGTAGATCGCCTGCACCACGTCCGCCATCTCGTGGTGGGCGCTCAAGCCGATCAGCCCGCCCGGCGTGTTGCCGCCGAGGTTGGAGCCGTACAGATAAGGCAGGAACAGCAGCCCGCTGGGCTGCTCGCGGCGCTCGGCCACCCAGGCGTTGAACTGGGCGTAGCGCTGCCGGTCGTCGGCGCAGAACTGGCGCAGGAACCAGGCCAGGTTGCCGGCCGAGGTCGGGCTGCCTTCGTGCACGAAATAGCGGCCGTCGATGCAGTAGCGCCCCCAGGCGTAGGGGTAATCGGCAGGAATGATGCGTTCGGTCACGCAGGTGGCGATCGACCAGGTGCCCGCCACCGCGCTGAGCGTGCGATCGTCGGCCACGCCGGAGCTGAGCGCCGCGCCCACCACGTCGAACAGGCCGCCGTACACCGCGGTGCCCGTTCGCAGGCCGCACTGCGCCGCCGCCGCGGCCGTCACCCGCCCGGCCAGCTGCGCCGAGCCGATCGTTGGCGCGGTCTTCTCCTGCGCCTCTTCGATGCCGAAGGCCGCCATCAGCGCCGGATCGTAAGCGCCGCTGTGCTGGTTAAACAGGTTGCTGCCGGAGATGTTGGTCACCTCGGCCGCCGCCTCGCCGGTGAGGCGAAAGCGCAGGTAGTCGTGCGCCATCAGGATGCGATCGACGGCGGCGTACTGCGCCGGTTGCCGCTGCTTCAGCCAGCGCAGCAGCAGCGCCGGGTGGCTGGGCCACAGCGGCTGCAGGCTGCGCGGGTAGGTCTGCGCGTCCACACCGGCGCGGCGCAGCTCAGCCACCGTGGCCGCCGCGCGGTTATCCGAAGAGAGGATGCCGTTGCCGACCAGTTTGCCGTGGCGGTCGATGGCATAAAGCCCTTTGCCGTGCGCCGAGAAGCTGACGCCGCGCACCTGGCCGGCCTCCAGCCCCGCCGCGTGCAGCGCCTGGCGGATCGCCGCGCAAACGTC
Source organism: Serratia ureilytica (assembly GCF_017309605.1). Taxonomy (NCBI): domain Bacteria; kingdom Pseudomonadati; phylum Pseudomonadota; class Gammaproteobacteria; order Enterobacterales; family Yersiniaceae; genus Serratia; species Serratia ureilytica. The sequence continues at coordinate 1,619,001 of NZ_CP071320.1, read as the reverse complement.
ATCCCACAGCGCGTCCATATTGCGTTCGCTGAAGCCCGGCTGGGCGGCAATCGCCGCGCCGTCGCGCTCGGCGATCGCCAGCTCTTCGCCGCTTGACCGGTACAGCCCGGCCTTGATCACCGTGCCGCCGACGTCTATGCCAAGAAAGACTGACATCGCGCCTCCTATTTGCGCCGCACGGAGCTGAGGTAGATGGCGGCCAGGATGATGCCACCCTTCACCACGTTCTGGATATATGGCGATACGTTCATCAGATTGAGGCCGTTGTTGAGCACCCCGAGCATCATCGCCCCCACCAGCGTGCCGACGATGGCGCCGCGCCCGCCGGAGATCGCCGCCCCGCCCAGCACCACCGCGGCGATGGCGTCCAGCTCGAAGCCTTCGCCGGCGTTGGGCTGCCCGCTCATCAGGCGCGAGGTCAGCACCAGCCCGGCCAGCGCGGCGGTCAGGCCGCTGATCACGTACACCAGCATCTTGTAGCGCGGCACGCGGATGCCGCTCAGGCGCGCCGCCTCTTCGTTGCCGCCCATCGCGTAGACGTAGCGGCCGAACGGCAGCTGGTTGAGCATCAGCCAGGCCAGCACATACACGCCGAGCATGATCAGGATCGGCACCTGGATGCCCAGCACCGTGCCGCGGCCGAAGAACGCGAAGACGTCGGGCAGGCCGGAGATTGGGTAGCCGCCGGTATAGAGCAGCGCCAGGCCGCGGGCGATGCCCATCGACGCCAGGGTGACGATGATCGGCGGCATGCGCAGGTAGGCAATGCAGGCGCCATTGGCCAGGCCGAACAGCGCGCCAACCGCCAGCGCCGCCACCATCGCCAGCGGGATGGGCACCGCCGCCAGCATCAGCCCGGCGGCGACCGAACCGGCCAGCGCCATCACCGGCCCCACCGAGAGATCGATGCCGCCGGTCAGGATGGCGCAGGTCATGCCCACTGCGATGATGGCGTTGATAGACACCTGGCGCGCCACGTTGGTCAGGTTGTTGACGCTGAGGAAGCTGTCGTTCAGCAGGCTCATCAGCACGAACAGGACAACGAAGCCGATAAACGGCAAGACCGCAGGGTGATGCAGCAGTTTTTCCCAGCGCTTGCCGAGGCTGGGGCCGGCGGCGCGGTGCGCCACGGCGGGTTGTTCAATTCCGATCATAAGGCACTCCCGGTCGCGTGAAGCATGATGTGGTTGGATTCGATGTCGTCGCCGGTCAGCTCGGCGACGATGTGGCCGCCGCGAAACACCAGCACGCGGTCGCACACGCCGATGATCTCCGGCAGTTCGGAAGAAATCATGATGATGGAGATGCCCTGCTGGGTCAGTTGCTGCATCAGCTGGTAGATCTCGGCCTTGGCGCCCACGTCGATGCCGCGCGTCGGCTCGTCGAAGATCAGGATGTTGCAGTCGTTGTTGAGCCAGCGGGCGATCACCACCTTCTGCTGGTTGCCGCCGCTCAGGGTGCTGACGGCGGTCTCGGCGTCCGGGGTTTTCACGCCCACGGCGCGGATCAGCCGCTGCACCACGTCGCGATCCTTGCGGGCGCTGACGAAGATCTTGCCGCGCCGGTGGTGCCGGTTGAGGGTGATGTTCTGCGCCACCGAAAACGGCAGCACCAGGCCCTCGGTTTTGCGGCTCTCCGGCAGCAGGCCGATGCCCTGCGCCAGCGCCTGCGCCGGGGAGCGCAGCGCCGCCGGTTGGCCGCCGAGGCTGACGCGTTTACGGTGGCAGCGGCTGGCGCCGATCAGCGCCGAAACGGTCTCGGTACGCCCCGAGCCCACCAGCCCGGCGAAGCCGAGGATCTCGCCCTTGTGCAGGTGGAAGCGGTCGGTCGCGCCGTGCTTCTCGCGCTGGATCTCCGCCTCCAGCAGCATCGTCGCGGTATCGACCGGGTGCTGTTTCACCGGGAAGGCGTTCTCGATTTTGCGCCCGACCATCAGCCGCACCAGCTCTTCCACGTTGGTGTCGCCGGTGGCCAGCGTTTCGATGTAGGCGCCGTCGCGCAGCACGGTGATGCGATCGCAGATGGTGAAGATCTCGTCCAGGTGGTGCGAGATAAACACCATGCCGACGCCCAGCAGCCGCAGATCGTTCATTACGCTGAACAGGTGTTCGGCCTCGCCCGGCGTCAGCGTGGCGGTCGGTTCATCCAGCACCAGCACCCGCGCCTCCAGCGACAGCGCCTTGGCGATCTCAACGAACTGCTGCTGCGCCACGCTCAGTTGCTCCACCGGGCAATCGAGATCGATAGCCACCGTCAGCCGCTTGAAGATCGCCTCGGCCTTGCGCCGCATCGCCCGGCGATCCAGCAGACCCCAGCGGTTCCTGATCTCCCGGTTGAGGAAGATGTTGTCGATGGCGCTCATGTACGGAATCAACGAGAATTCCTGAAAAATAATGCCGACGCCGGCCTCGATCGCCTGGCGATAGTTGTTAAAGCGGCGCTGCTCGCCGTCGATAAAAATATCGCCCTCGTCCGGCTGATAGATGCCGCACATGATTTTCACCAGCGTCGATTTGCCGGCGCCGTTTTCGCCCAGCAGGGCGTGCACTTCGCCGCGTTGAATGGCCAGATCGATGCCGTCCAGCGCCTTCACGCCGGGAAAGCTCTTTTTTATTCGCTTCAGTTCCAGTAAAGGTGTCACCGCATTGCCCTCCGCGCCGAACGCCCCGCCGCAGCGGGGCGAACCCGGCCGCTGTTACCAGCTAAAGCCGGCCGCATTGCTGCGGTCGATCAGCTTCACTTTGACCGGCACGGTTTTCGGCACCGTGGCGCCCCAGTAGCGGGCCAGCGCAATGCCGAGCGCAATGCGCAGCTGGTCGCGCGGGAACTGCGCCGAAGTGGCGATAAACGGCGAATTCGGCTTGAGGATCTCTTTGATGGCTTCCGGCTGGCCGTCGACGCTCACCAGCTTGACCTTGGCGCCGTTGCTTTCGATCGCCGCCAGGGCGCCGAGCGCGCCGACGTCGTTGACGCTGAAGATGCCCGCCAGATCCGGCGCCGACTGCAGCATGTTTTCGGTCACGGTCAGCGCGGTGTCACGCTCCTGCTTGCCGTTTTGCTTGGTGACGATCTTGATGTCGGGGTATTTTTTCATCGCCGCTTCAAAGCCGCGCACGCGCTCCAGGATCGGCACCACCGGGATGCCGTCGAGGATCGCTACCTTGCCTTTGCCGCCCAGCGCTTTCGCCAGGTACTCGCCCGCCTGGAAGCCGGCGTCGTAGTTTTCCGATCCGACGAACGCGTCCAGCGGCCCTTCCGCCTGCGCGTCGATCGCCACCACCACCGCGCCGGCCTTATGGGCGGAGATCACCGCCGACTGCACCCCCACCGAATCGGTCGGGTTGATCAGCAGGATATCCACCTTCTTCTGCAGCATGTCCTCCACATCGCCGATCTGTTTGGCAACGTCATGGCGCGCATCGGCCACGTACACCTTGGCGCCGATATCCGCCGCCGCCTGATCCAGCGCCTGCTTCATGGTGACGAAGTAGTCGTTGTTCATTTCCTGGAACGACATACCGATCGTGATTTGCTTGGCCAGCGCCACCTGGCTGGCCGCCAACATTCCACCGGCGACGATAAAAGGCAGGGTCTTTTTGAATAATGAAAACATAACCAATTCTCCTGTAGGGAAGCTTCTTGTTGTGGTTATCAGAGCAACAGCATGTCTTTACGTTTGGCCGACCGGCCGGCCCCTCCGTTGCGAACGGGCCGACGGTCGTGACTGCAACAGCGGTACGGCGGGAGGGTCAGGGAACCAGGATCACCTTGATGGAGTCGGTCGAGTCCGCCAGGGCGAAGGCTTCGTCCCAGTCGTTCAATGAATAGCTGTGGGTGACCACGCCGTTGGAAGTCACCAGCCCGCGTTCGAACAGATCGATGGCGATTTCGTAGCTATAGGGCGCCAGGTGCGCGCCGCGAATGTCCAGCTCTTTGCGATCGCCGATGATGGACCAGTCGACGGTGGTTTCCTTGCCGAACACGCTGAACTCCACGAAGCGGCCCAGCTTGCGGATCATCTGCAGCCCCTGGGTGACACCGATCGGCGCGCCGGTGGCCTCGATATACACGTCGCAGCCGTAGCCGCCGGTTAGCGATTTGACGATCTGGTCGGCGTCTTCCTTCAGCGGGTTGATCACCACGTCGGCGCCAAATTCCTTCGCCAGCGCCAGCCGCTCGTCGATGGCGTCGATCACGATCAGTTTCTTTGGCGTCTTCAGGCGCGCCACCTGCACCATGCACAGCCCGAGCGGCCCGGCGCCGGCCAGCACCACCACGTCGTCCAGCTGGATGTCGCCGCGCGCCACGGTGTGGATGGCGCAGGCCATCGGTTCGATCAGTACCGCGTCTTCATGGCTCAGGCTTTCCGGGATCTTGTGCACGATGGCGTTCTCGGAAAAGCGCATGTACTCCGCCATGCCGCCCTCCGCCACGTCTTTTTGGAAACCGTAAATGTTATGCGTCTCACACATCCAGTAGCTGCCGGATTTGCAGTAGCGGCACTCCCAGCACGGCACGATCTGCTCGGCGATCACCCGCTCGCCGATCCGGTATTTGCCTTCAGCGCCCTCGCCCAGCGCGGCGATGCGGCCGTAGAACTCGTGGCCCGGCACCACCGGCGGTTTAACCCACGGGTTCTCCCCCCAAAACATCTGCGCGCCGTTCTTGCATTTGCAGTCGCCGGCGCAGATGCCGCAGCCTTCCACCTTGATCACCAGCTCGCGCGCCTTCGGCAGCGGCGTAGGCACCTGTTCGAAACGATAATCCTGCGGGCCATGGCAAACGACCGCGCGCATTTTTTCCGGCAACTGGCTCATATCTTCCTCCAATACATTCGTTAAACGCTTGAATTTTATTAATGTTGACGTTGTCATTTTTATTCAACAAAAAATGAGTAACGACACAACATGTTAAATTTCAATGAATTAATCATCACACATCCCGAAAACTCAAAATGACAACGTGAACATTGATCGACATATAACCAAAGCTGCAAAAAGAATTGTTTGAGCAAAATCACAGTTCGTTAACATTGCGGCTAAAAATGCTACAAATGCGGATCGCGATCCCATTTACAGGATCGGTGAGGATCGGGAGATGATCGAAACGGCGGGAAGAAGATGATTGGCAGGAATGCGGGCCAGGCATCGCGCCCGGCCCGATAAAGCGGGTTACTTCACTTCGCCCATCGCTTTCAGCTTTTTGGACAGCTCGCGGCGCTCTTTGGACAGATCGGCATTTTTGATGATGTAGTCATCAACGCGATCTTCGTAGTCGCTGCGCATGTTGGCGATGATACCCTGAATGTCTTCAATGCTCATGCCGGGCTTGATGTACTCACTCAGGTTGTCGAGCAGCAGCACGCGCTTCTGGTTATCACGAATTTTCTTTTCGTTGTCGACGATCTCGCGTTGCAGTTTGTTTTTGCGGCGGAACATACGCACAAACTCCAGCACGTCCTGGAAACTCGGCTTATTTGCATTATCCATCTTTATACCCTTGCTTTAGTAATACACAGATTCATTTGCTTACGGCCACATGGCACCAAGATACAGGTTTGTGGCGGTCCGGCACAACAGTGATTGGCTTATCTTACCCACTTTGCCCCGGCGGCCAAAACCCAAAGCGCCGCCTTCATGATCTGACCCCTTATTCGCGCCCGGCGGCGGTGCAAACCTGGAGCAAATCCCCCAACTCTTCCAACTGCTGCGCCAGCTCCATGCTGAGCCAAACGTAGCCGTAAATCGGCGCTTCGCCGTGTTGGCCGACGCTGACTTCCTGCATCAGCGTTTTCAGCTCGCCGGCGATTTCCGCCAGCTGCCCCGCCGCCGCCTGGCGCTGCGCCTGCGGCCCTTCGCGCATCAGCACCGCCAGCGACTCCAGCGAGCTCAGCGTCAGCAGCTGGGTGCTGCGCAGCGTGCGGGCATTCAGCATGATGAAGTGCGTTTCGCGCGAGGCCCAGTAAGCATCGGCCATCAGCTCCAGCGTGCACACCAGATTGCGGCTGAGGGTTTGCACCGCCTCGAACACCGCTTTGGGGATGCGGGTTTCCTTGCTGGCGGGCACGATCAGGCTGCGCAGCTTCACCACCTGATTCAACAGATCCTTGAGCTGCGGCTCCAGCCGCGGCCGCTCGATAACGTTCGGCGAAAAATACGCGCCGTAGAGGCGGGCGGCGGTTTGCAGGCAGTCCGCCATTTGCATGCGCCACAGAATGTAGGCGCGCTGCGGGTAGATGCTGGTGAACAGCAGCGCCAACAGCGAGCCGAAGATCACGTCGCCGCTGCGCCACAGCGCGGTGTGCATGTCGCCGGCGCCCGCGCCGCACACTACCGCCAGCGTGATCCCCACCAGTAGCGCCATATACGGCCGTTTGCCGAGCGTCAGGTAACCGCAGACGAACATCACCACGCCGCACCAAACCAGCATCAGCGGCAGCGAATAGAGCTCCAGATACAGGGCGATCAGGCCGGAGGCGGCGCCGAACACCGTGCCGGCAATGCGTTGCAGCGCCCGCTGCAGCACGTTGCCCCAAAACGAGATCGGCCCCATCACCACCACCAGGGTGATCAGCGGCCAGGTGCCTTCGGGCACCGCCAGCAGGCGGATCAGCAGAAAGGTCAGGATAAACGCCAGCCCGATGCGCACGCCGTGAACGATGCGGTAGTGGCGATAGGTCAGCAGTTCAAGGGAAGAGATTTTTCGATCGAGGCGCACAGTGCCTCCGATAAAGACCAGCCAGGCCGCTATTTTAGCGGAGGAAGCCCGGCGAGGAAAAGGCGAATGAGGCGTCCCCCATTCACCTTCAGGCTCAGGCGACGTACTTGTCGACCAGCGCGCGCAGAACGGCGGCGGTTTCAACATCCATCACGCCGTCATACTTCTGCTGACGGAAGTGCAGCTGGAACGCGCGCACCAGTTGGCGATAGCCCTCTGCGGTGTTCGCCGCCGAGGTGTCGTAGCCGTATTGGGCGAACAGCTTCAGCAGCTCGGCCTGCGCCGGCAGGCCCTGGCTGCAGTATTCCTGCTGGCGCTGCTGCTTGGTCGCTTCGTCATACCAGGCGCCGACGCCGGCCTGATACAGCTGCTGCCACGGGAACTGCGGGCCCGGATCGCTCTTGCGACCCGGCGCAATGTCGGAGTGCGCCACCACGTTCACCGGCGAGATGTCCGGATAACGCTGCAGGATATTCTGCGCCAGCTGGGTGACCGCCTCGATCTGCTGCGGATTGAACGGCGGGAAGGTGATGTTTTCACCGTCACCACTCGCCAGGTTAACGATCTCGATGCCGATCGAGGTGTCGTTGATATTGCTGCGGGTGCCCCATTGGCTGGTGCCGGCATGCCAGGCGCGCTCGTTCTCGTCCACCAGGTTGAAAATGCGCACGCCGCTGAAGCCGGCGGCCTGATAGGTGGCCTCGGTCGGATCCGGCACCAGATAGTGCGCGCTGACCGATTTTCCGGTCAACGACTTCACCGAGTCGGCGAAGTTTTGTGCCGTGTAGTGCAGCACCAGAAAACGCACGCGGTGGCCGAAGCTGGCGACCGATCGGTAGCTATTGTAATCAATCTTGTACATCGTAAAGTCCCTCTCTCGTTTGATTTCACTGAGCGGCCCCTCATCATGACAGGCCGCCCCGCACAGGTGAACCCTTGGCTCACCCTTTTTGTTTTAGCTAATTGCTAAATCATGCGCAAGTGTTTTTTAGCAAAATCGTTATTTACCTTTTTGCTAAAGAGTGCGATCATTGCACGATGGAAACTAAAGAAATCAGGCGCAACAATTTGCGCGAATTGATGGCCCGCTACGCCCGGCAAGGCGTCAACCAGAATGAATTCGCCACGCTGGTTGAGTCTTCCGCGCCAACGCTGAGCCAAATCATCGGGGAAAAATCCTCCCGCAATCTTGGCGACAATCTGGCCAGGCGGATCGAGGCCAGGCTGAATTTGCCCAAGGGCTGGTTCGACGTGTTTCATGAAAAGCAGCTGGTGCGCCCGTTTGACAACGTGGCGGCGGAGTCGGACTTCCAACCCGCCCGCTTGAAACCGGTGGTATGGGAAGATACCGAACAAGACAAGGAAGAGTTTGTGGAGATCCCGCTGCTGGATATCGATTTTTCCGCCGGCGACGGCTGCTACGAAATCGTCGATCGCGAGGAGTTTTCGCTGATCTTTCGCCGTTACTATCTGCACAAGATGGGGGTGGCGGTCAACGCCGCGCGCATTATCCGCATCTCCGGCTCCAGCATGGAGCCGCGCCTGCAGGACGGCGACGTGGTCGGCATCAACACCGACGACACGCGCATCCGCGAGGGCAAGACCTACGCCATCCGCCACGGCAATTTGCTGCGGGTGAAGGTGCTTATCGAGCAGCCGGACGGCGGCGTCGTCATCCGCTCCCTTAACCGGGAAGAGTACCAGGACGAGCATCTCAGCTATCAGCAGCGCAAAGAGCAACTGGTGGTGCTCGGCCGCGTCTTCTGGTCATCTTCGTCCTGGTAACGGACCACAGCGTCGGGCGCCCAGGGCGCCCGGCGGTTATTTGAAGTCCACCACCATCTGCTGCTGAATGGACAGCCCGCGGGTCGACTGCACGCAGCCGGCGATGTAGTCGGTGAAGCGCGGCGGTTTCGGCATGCCCAGCTTGAGGATTTTCTCGTTGCTGAAACGCACGTTGAGCATGGCGAACGATCCGTACAGGCGCATCGCTTTGAGCATCAGCCGCTCGTTGCACGGGCCGAAAATGTCTTTCAGCTGACGGCGCATTTTCACCAGCGCGTCATACGTCACCTGCGCATACTCATCGCCCACCGGCGCCTTTTCCAGCGCCGCCGCCATGGCGCGGTCGATTTCGGCAAAGCTGACGCTGCTCTCCTCACCGGCGGAGATATGATAAACGTCGTTCTCGAGCGTTTCGCTGTTCATCAACATCACCAACGCATCCGCACAGTAGTCCGCCGGGATCACATCGATATTGTCCTGCAGCGAACACATGAACTTTCGCAGCATCAGCGCCATGCCGAACACCCAGAAAATGCTGCTGGAAGGCTGGCAACCCAGGCGAGTGTGGCCAACGACGATCGACGGACGGGCGATGGTCAGCGGCATGTGCGGGCAGCGCTGGCGCATCAGCTGTTCGATGGTGGATTTGGAACGCGTATATTCCACCAGGTGCTCGGCGTCTTCCTCAAACTCGCCGCTCTCCGCCACCAGCGACCCCGGCTCCGGCGAACAGGACATGGCGGTACCGACGTGCAGGAAGCGTTTTAATCCCGGCACCTGCGCCATTCTTTCGGCAAAGGCCAGTGTGCCTTCTACGTTTACCTTCCAAATGAGCGGGTTATTACCGAAAGAAGCAACGGCCGCGCAGTTAATAACGTGCGTGACTTTGTTAATGCGTGCGTCAGTTAAAAAGTCGGCCGGCTCGGAAAGGTCGCCCAACAATATATTTTCTATCGTAATTTTAGACAGCAGATTCGCGTCGATATTAAATTTTTCCATATTCGCGCGAATACGGGCCAGCCCTTGCTGCGCATCGTCGGCGCGCACCAGTAAAAGATAATTAATAGACTGATTTTCAATCAATAATTTTTCAAGAACCGCACCACCGAGAAAGCCGGTAGCGCCGGTCAACAGCAGCGTTTTCATAATTGTCACCCACATTGGCATTGAATGTGGAAGATTGTATCTGCGGATAATTAAACAATTATTAAATAGAATTACGGCGCCCTTAAACACTTTTCTTAATATTATCTTAAGGAATCTTTTGAAACATCCATCATGGGTTTAGTAACAAAAGAGTCGGGACAAGATTACGATTAATCCCTACTGTTTAAATACCATTGATGTAACCCCTGATTTAATTTAATGGTCAATGTTATTTCTCTTTTCGTCCGTGGAGGACTTATGACCTATAACCAAAGAATCTGGGTGGGGGTTTTGCTGCTATGCACCCTGTTTTGGGTGGCGGTGATCGGCGGCGCCTGTTCGCTGTATCAACGCGTGGATCGCTTCCAGGCACATCACGCAGAGAGTGAGTTCGCCGCCCGCCACGGCCAGGCGCCTTGCGCGCAACCCGGCGCTCAGGCGTCGACTGCCCCCCGGAATGGGTAGGGACAATATCCGCTAACGATCCTATTATGCCCTAAGGTTAACAGGGAGATAACGATGGCTCGAAAGCTGGATAGCTTACCGCAGGCGCAACGCGAGAAAATAGAAACCGATTTGCTGGCCATCAGCGTGATCTACAACGAACGCTACGGCATCGCCTCCACTCAGGCGGAAACAGAACAACAGGTCCCCGACCACCTGCTCCCCTACTTTCATCAACGGCTGAATTATTATCGCCGTGCGTAATTGCGCGCATTTCGCTAACCGCCGCTTGGCATCGCTCCCCACGCCGTTACAATAGAGGCATATTGTATCCGCCACTGAAGAGACGCGATTTTGAGCAGCAAGGCAACGGCCACATTTTACATTCACGATTACGAGACCTTCGGCAAGAGCCCGTCGCTGGACCGCCCGGCGCAGTTCGCCGGCGTGCGCACCGATATGGATTTCAACATTATCGAAGAGCCGCTGGTCATCTACTGCGCCCCGGCCGACGATTACCTGCCGGAGCCGGAGGCGGTGATGATCACCGGCATCACGCCGCAGGTGGCGCGCGCCAAAGGCGTTAACGAAGCCGAATTCACCCGCCAAATCCATCAGGCCTTCAGCGTGGCCGGCACCTGCATTCTCGGTTACAACAACATCCGCTTCGATGACGAAGTGAGCCGCAATATCTTCTATCGCAACTTCTACGATCCCTACGCCTACAGCTGGCAAAACGGCAACTCGCGCTGGGATCTGCTGGATGTGATGCGCGCCTGCTACGCTCTGCGCCCGGACGGCATCGTTTGGCCGGAAAACGAAGACGGTTTCCCCAGCTTCCGCCTGGAACACCTGACGCGTGCCAACGGCGTCGAGCACACGCAGGCTCACGATGCGATGTCGGACGTTTACGCCACCATCGCCATGGCCAAGCTGGTCAAGCAGGCGCAGCCGCGGCTGTTCGATTTCCTGTTGCAGCACCGCAATAAACACAAGCTGAACGCCCTGATCGACGTCGCCGACATGACGCCGCTGGTGCACGTCTCCGGCATGTTCGGCGCGGCGCGCGGCAATACCAGCTGGGTATCGCCGCTGGCCTGGCACCCGGACAACAAGAACGCGGTGATCATGTGCGATCTGGCCGGCGACATGACGCCGCTGTTGACGCTGAGCGCCGAGCAGCTGCGTGAGCGGCTGTACACCCGCCGCGACGATCTGGCGCCGGATCAGGCGCCGGTGCCGATCAAGCTGGTGCACATCAACAAATGCCCGGTGCTGGCGCCGGCCAAAACCCTGCTGCCGGAGAACGCCGAGCGGCTGGGCATCGATCGTCAGGCGTGCCTGCAAAATCTGCAGCTGCTGAAACAGCATCCGGAAGTGCGCGAGAAAGTGGTCGCGCTGTTCGCCGAAGCCGAGCCGTTCAAAGGTTCCGAGGACGTCGACGCCCGCTTGTACGACGGTTTCTTCAGCGACGCCGACAAGGCGGCGATGAGGATTATCCAGCAGACCAAGCCGCAGAACCTGCCGGCGCTGGATCTGGCCTTCAGCGACGACCGCATGAAAGAGCTGCTGTTCCGCTTCCGCGCGCGCAACTACCCGAATACGCTGGACGACGCCGAGCAGCGCCGCTGGCTGCAACATCGTCAGGAAGCCTTGAGCGCGGAGCGCGTGCAGAGCTATCTGCTGCAGCTCGAATCGCTGTATAACCTGCACGAAGGCGACAAAGAGAAAACCGCCCTGCTGAAAGCGCTGTTCGATTACGGCAAAGAGTTGGTGGGATAAAATCCGCCGCAGCAGAAAAGGAAAAGGCCGCGAAAGCGGCCTTTTTTGTGGCTGAGGAGACGGCTCGCGCTTAGGCGGCGTCTTCGCTCGCTTGCGGCACCGGCAGACGGAAGCTGCGGGTGACGAAGGCCAGGTAGATCAGGCCGATGGCCGCCCAAACCAGACCCAGCGTCATCGAGCTGGCTTCCAGGTTGATCCACAGCGCGCCGACGGTCAGTGCGCCCATCACCGGCAGGATCAGGTAGTTGAACGTGTCCTTCACGGTGCGGTTCATCTTGTCGCGAATATAGAACTGCGAGATCACCGACAGGTTAACGAAGGTGAAGGCCACCAGCGCACCGAAGTTGATCAGCGCGGTCGCGGTCACCAGGTCAAACGACACTGCGGACAGCGCGATGGCGCCTACCAGCAGCACGTTCAGCGCCGGGGTACGCCACTTCGGATGCACATAGCCGAAGAAGCGAGTCGGGAACACGCCGTCGCGGCCCATCACGTACATCAGACGCGAAACGCCCGCGTGCGCCGCCATGCCCGACGCCAATACCGTCACGCAGGAGAACACCAGGATCACCGACTGGAAGAATTTACCCGCCACGTACAGCATGATTTCAGGCTGCGACGCGTCCGGATCCTTGAAGCGCGAAATGTCCGGGAAGTACAGCTGCACGAAGTAAGACACCACGATAAAGATGATGCCGCCGATCAGCGCCGTCAGGAAGATGGCTTTCGGGATCACTTTTTCCGCGTCTTTGGTCTCTTCGGACAGCGAGCTGATGCCGTCGAAGCCCAGGAACGAGAAGCACAGGATGGTCGCGCCGGTAATCATCGGCACCACGTGAGCGTTATCGGACCAGAACGGGCGGCTGCTGACCAGCGTACCGGCGCCTTCGCCGTGGTAAATGCCGTTGATCACCAGGCCGAGGAACACGATCATGATCGCCACCTGCACCACCACGATGATGGAGTTCAGGTTAGCCACCAGCTTGATGCCGCGCAGGTTGAAAATCGTCATCAAGCCGACCAGCACCGCCACGAAGATCCAGGACGGTACGCCCGGGAAGATCGCTTCCAGGTAAATCTTGGCCAGCAAAATGTTGATCATCGGCATGAACAGGTAGTCCAGCAGCGATGACCAGCCCACCATAAAGCCGACGTGCGGGCTGATGGCTTTCTGGGCGTAGGTGTAGGCGGAACCGGCGGAAGGGAACTTCTTCACCAGCTTGCCGTAGCTCAGGGCGGTAAACAGGATCGCCAGCAGAGCGAAGGCGTACGCGGTCGCGACGTGACCATCGGTCAGGCCGGATACGATGCCGAAGGTATCGAAAATGGTCATTGGCTGCAGGTAAGCCAAGCCCATCATCACTACCGGAACTAAAGTCAGGGTTTTACGCAGCTGAGTGCGCTGAGCCGGAGCGGCGTTGATGGTGTTATCGGACATTGTTCAGCCCCCCCTTACCTTGAGCCTTGCGGATGGCGGACACGCCAAGACTTAAGGTTGCGGGGAAACTTCGCAACGAGCGACTTAATTCTAAAAGAAGGGGGTTGTAAGCTGGATAACGGGTCGAGGTAACCTCGGCTGCTCCATAGTCGCTGCGGCCACAGCGGAAACCGGCGGGCACCGGCGCTAAAGTGAAAAATTGCCCCATCTTTCTAATCCTCATGAGTCACGACCATAGAGTTTTGTTTGATCGTGCACGAAACTATTTATCTATCCGGATCGGTGTCCGGCCTCGCTTGGTGTATGAAACGCTACGTTGGTAAAACATAATGCAAAAAAAATAACCGACGCTTTCAAAACGTCGGCTATCTGCATTTGAGATATTTTGCACCAGAATGCCTCCGAATGACAAGATCCGGAAACCCTCAAATACAAATTCTTTTTGTCGATCGCACGGAAAACCAGCCCGGCAGGCGAATTAATCCGCTGCCGGCAGGCCAGTCGCCCGCACATACCTCTTACTTTATACGCCTATTCAGGCATTTTTCAACATCCAGTCGATCTCGGTTTCCGTCACTCGCCGTTCAAACTGCAGCAGTTCGTCGGTCTTGCAGGCGTGATAAACGCGGGTGAAACGCTCGCCGAGATAGTGCGTCAGCGCGTGCTGATGTTCAAACTCGTACAGCGCGTCGCTCTGGCGGATCGGCAGCGGCAGCCCCTCTTGCTCCAGCCCGTTGCCGGTCACCGGCTCAGGCAGCGGCAGTAGGTTGTCCAGCCCGTACAGCATGCCGGCCAGGATCGCCGCCATCACCAGATACGGATTGGCGTCGGCGCCGGCCACGCGATACTCCACCCGATGGTTCTCCGGTTCGCCGCAGGGAATGCGCAGCGCCACGGTGCGGTTATTGTGGCCCCAGGCGGCCTGGATCGGCACATACATCCCCGGCTGGAAACGCCGGTAGGCATTGACGTTCGGCGCCAACAGCGCCATCGACGCCGGCATCAGGGTGATCATCCCGGCCAGTGCCTGTTTCAATAGCGGCGAATCCTCGCCTTCGGCGTCGGCGAACAGGTTGTTGCCCGCCCCGTCCTGCATGCTGACATGCACATGCATGCCGCTGCCGGCGTAATCCTCATAGGGTTTGGCCATAAAAGTGGCGTTCATGTCGTGGTTCTCGGCCACCAGCCGCACCAGCCGCTTCAGCGCCAGCGCGTGGTCACAGGCCAGCAAAATATCATCGGTATGACGCAGGTTGACCTCGAACTGCCCCGGCGACGCCTCCGCCACCGCGCCGTCCGCCGGCAGCCCCTGCAGCTTCGCCAGCGCGTCAATATCGTTCAGCACCTCGGCGAAATGGTTCAGGTTATCGACGGAGTACACCTGGCTTTGGGTGTTGCGCTCCTGGGTGCCGGGCGCACACGGCGGCTGCAGATCGCCTTCCGCGTCACGCAGCCTATCGATGAGATAAAACTCCAGCTCTACCGCTGCCACCGGGAACAAACCGCGCTGGCGCAGCGCCTGCCACACGCGGTTCAGCACATTGCGGGGTTCAACGTCAAAGGGAGTGCCATCTTCATCCAGCATGGTCAGCAACACCTGGCCGATATGCTCCGGATCGGCGGCCGACGGCGTCAGCGAACCGGGCACCGGCAGGCAAATGCGGTCCGGCTCGCCGAGCTCCTGCCCAAGGCCGGTCTCCTCCACCACGTTGCCGAGGATGTCCATGGCGAACACCGACGCGGGGAAGTAGCTGCCTTTTTCCAGTTTTTTCAACCCTGAGACGGGTATGCGTTTGCCGCGGAAGGAACCATTGAGATCGGTGAGAAGGATATCGATATACTGCGTGGCGGGATGGCGTTCCAAATAATGAGCGACCTCATTTTGGAACGCGCTACTTCGCCTCTCTTCATGATGCTGTGCAAAATGTTCAACTGCTGCGCTATTGGTTTGCATACGTCACCCGCCATTATGCTCTTAAGGCGCGTTGGCGCCCGTCCGCCGTTCGATTCAACACATGATTGGATTTCTCGCCAGGTCGCGCCGCTGCGGGCGCTCAAAATAACATCCACAACATGAAACATAGTCTTAACAGAATGGGTTTGCAAATGTTACAATCCTGTTTGATTATTCGCCACCGGCTGCTAAATTGATAAAATATTGACCGAAAAGGCCTTGCCGCCATTTTCACGTCAACTATTTTGTCCGCCGCGCCGACGGTGAGCATGGGCAATATATTTTCCAAACCTACCCTAACTACCGATATCATGCAGCATCGTTATCGACCAGGCAGGCGCCCGATACCGATCGTCATTTCAGCCTGTCGCCCTTACCAGAAGGAAGTACCGCTATGAGCGAAGCCAGCTTGGCACCGGGCAAACGCCTGTCGCAGATCCGCCAGCAATTGGGTTTGTCGCAGCGCCGGGTCGCCGAACTGTCCGGGTTAACCCACAGTGCGATCAGCACCATCGAACAGGACAAAGTCAGCCCGGCCATCAGCACGCTGCAAAAGTTGCTTAAGGTGTATGGCCTGTCGCTGTCGGAATTCTTTGCCGAACCGGAGGCCGTCGACGAACCGCGCGTGGTGATCGACGCCGAGGATCTGATTGAGATCGGCAGCCAGGGGGTGTCGATGAAGCTGGTGCACAACGGCAGCCCGACGCGCAACCTGGCGATGATGCTGGAAACCTACCAGCCCGGCACCACCACCGGCGAAAAGATCAAGCATCAGGGCGAAGAGATAGGCACCCTGCTGGAGGGCGAGATCGTGCTGACCATCAACGGCCAGAGTTACTGCCTGACCGCCGGTCAGAGCTACGCCATCAACACCGGCATTCCGCACAGCTTCAGCAATACGTCGGCGCGCATCTGCCGCATCGTCAGCGCACACACCCCCACCACCTTCTGACCGTTTATCGCTCCGGCGCAGCCTGACGCGGGTTGCGCCCCTGTCCGCCCACGCTTTCATCGCCGTTATGCCATTTTGTTGGTTGCCAACGGCGCAATCTGTGTTACAACAGAGCAAAACAGCCATCTAAACATCTAAACGGCCTCACTACGCAATGTCAACCGCAACGCCTTCGCGCCTCGAGATGCGCAATATCTCGATCGCCTTCGCCGGCTTCAACGCGCTGCAGGACGTGGACTTCACGCTGCACGGCGGCTCAATCCACGCGTTGGTCGGCGCCAACGGCGCGGGCAAGTCGACGCTGATGGCGATCCTCTCCGGCGCCCACGATCACTACCGCGGCGAGATCCTGATCGACGGCCAGCCGGTGGCGATCCACTCCCCGCTGCAGGCGCGCCGTCACGGTATTCACGTGGTGCAGCAAGAAGTCGACGTCGCGCTGATCCCCACACTGTCGGTGGCGGAGAACATCATGCTGGACTGGCTGAACGAGCCGGGCCACTGGCTGAACTGGGCGGAGCTGCACCGCCGCGCCGCGCAGCTGCTGCAGCAATGGGCGCTGCCGCTCAATCCGCGCAGACGCCTGGCGGACTGCACGCTGGCGGAAAAACAGCAAGTGCTGCTGGCGCGCGCGCTGTCGCACCGCTGCCGTTTTCTGGTGCTCGACGAACCGACCGCGCCGCTCGATCGCGCCGAGAGCGAGCGCCTGTTTAACGTGGTGCGCCGCCTGCAATCCGAAGGCATCGGCATCGTGTTCATTTCTCACCGCATCCACGAACTGAGCGACATTTGCGATCGGCTGACGGTGCTGCGCGACGGCCGCCGCGTCAGCGAAGACGCCATGCGCGGCCTCGGCGGCGAACAGATCGTCGAGAAGATGCTCGGCCATCGGCTGGACGACATTTTCCCGCCGCCGCGCCCGCCGCACCCTGAGCGAACGCTGCTGCAGGTGCAAGGCTTGCGCGATCGCCACAAGCTGCGCGACGTTTCGCTGCGGCTGCATGAGGGCGAAATTCTCGGCATCGCCGGGCTGGCCGGGGCGGGCAAAACCGAACTGTGCAAGGCATTGTTCGGCGCCGGCGCCGTGCAGCTCGAACGCGGCGAACTGCGCGGGCAGCCCTGGGCGCCGCGTGCGCCGCATCTGTCGGTCGAACAGGGGCTGGCGCTGGTGCCGGAAGAACGCCGCAAAGAAGGCATTTTTATCGATGAGGCGATCCCGATGAACCTGAGCGTCAGCGCCGATGACAGCTTCTCGCGCTGGAGCCTGTTCAGCCGGCGGCAAGAGCTGCGCTGGGCGCGCGAGATCATGCAGCGTCTGAACATTCGCGCCTCCGGCCCGCAACAGCGGCTGGCGCGCCTGTCCGGCGGCAATCAGCAAAAAGTGGCGATCGGCAAGTGGCTGCGCGGCGACGCCGACGTGCTGATCTTCGATGAGCCGACCAAGGGCGTGGACATCAAGGCCAAACAGGAGCTGTTCAGCCTGATCGACGGCCTGGCCCGCGCCGGCAAAGGCGTGATTTACGCCTCCGGCGAGTTCGCCGAGCTGGTTGGCCTGTGCGATCGCATCTGCGTGCTGTGGGATGGCCGCATCGTGGCGGAGCTGAACGCCGCCGATACCGACGAAGAAACCTTATTGCTCTATTCCACCGGAGGAACCCCTGCGTGAGTAAAGAATTTGCCTTGCGGCCGGCGCTGCCCTGGCGCCAACAGCTGTTTGATTTCCTCTACAAGTGGGGCATGCTGCTGACCGTCGCGGCGCTGGTCGCCCTGTTTGGCCTGGCGTCGGACAACTTTCTCGATGCCAACAACATCATCAATATCCTGCGTTCGATCGCCATCGTGACAGTAATCGCCATCGGCGTCTCTATCTCGCTGTCGGTCGGCGGTTTCGATCTGTCGGTCGGCTCGACCGCCTCGCTGGCCAACGCGCTGGTGATTTCCCTGTTCGTCTGGCACGGGTTCGGCACCACCGGCGCCATCGTGGTGACGCTGTTGCTGTGCACGCTGGTCGGCCTGTTCAACGCCCTGCTAATCGTGGTGCTCAAAATCCCCGATATGCTGGCGACGCTGGCCAGCCTGTTCGTGATCCAGGGCCTGGCGATGACCTACAGCTACGGCGGCTCCATCACCCAAAACATGGTGCTGCCGAATGGCGACATGGCGGAAGGCCTGATCCCGGAAGTGTTTTCCGCCCTCGGCCAGGTGCCGGTGATCGTGCTGATCATGCTGGCGGTCACCGTGGCGGTACAGCTGTTCCTGTCGTTGACCAAGCACGGCCGCCGCATGTACGCCATCGGCGGCAACCCCGAGGCGGCACGCCTGTCGGGCATTCGCACCGTACGTTACAGGGTTGCCGCTTACGTCATTTCTTCTTGGCTGGCGGCGCTTGGCGGCATCCTGCTGGCGTCACGTATCGGCTCTTCGCAGGTCAATGCCGGCGGTGGCTATCTGATGGATGCGGTGGCGGCGGCCTACATCGGCTTCTCGCTGGCCGGCGCCGGCAAACCCAATGCGCTCGGCACCCTGATCGGCGCGGTGATCCTCGGCGTGCTGCAAAACGGCCTGGTGATGCTGTCGGTGCCCTACTACGCCATGGACATTATCAAAGGCCTGGTGTTGGCGCTGGCGCTGGCCATCACCTATATCCAGAAACGCTGATCCTCTCCGGCGCACGTCTGCTGCGCCGCTTTTCCCTTTAATTCATCCGGTTACTCTTTCCCGCCAGAATAACAAGCATACAAATGATATGAATTATCATTAGCGTTTACATTCAGTAAAAAATCCTTACAATGGCCTCACGCAACGCTGACGAAGCGACGGATTTCTCAGCGAACGATGAATTATTTCATTAGAAATTCAATTGGTTAATTACTTTCACTTCAATCCAGGAAAGGTTTACCTCATGGAAACGCCACGTTACAGCAAGCTCGCCGCTCTGGTGATCGCCTCACTCAGCGCCACCGCCGCACTGGCCGCGCCGCAGGACGACACCCAAGACACCATGGTCGTCACCGCCTCCGGCTTCCAGCAAAAAATTCAGGACTCCGCCGCCTCCATCTCGGTGATCCCGCGCCAGCAGATCGAAGATAAGGCCTATCGCGACGTGACCGACGCGCTGAAAGACGTGCCGGGCGTGGTCGTCACCGGCGGCGCCAGCAGCAGCGACATCAGCATCCGCGGCATGTCCTCCAAGTACACGCTGATCCTGGTGGACGGCAAGCGCGTTGACACCCGCGGCACCCGGCCGAACAGCGATAACGCCGGCATCGAACAGGGCTGGCTGCCGCCGATGGAAGCCATCGAGCGCATCGAAGTGGTGCGCGGGCCGATGTCTTCGCTGTACGGTTCCGACGCCATGGGCGGCGTGATCAACGTCATCACCCGCAAGACTTCCCGCACCGAGTGGAAAGGCTCGCTGCACGGCGACGCCACCCTTCAGGAAAACCGCGATTCCGGCGATCTGTTCCAGACCAACGCCTACGCCTCCGGCCCACTGATTGAAGGCCTGCTCGGCGTGCGGGTCAACGGCCTGCTGTCGCGCCGCGCGGAAGATAAAATCGCCAACGGTTACAACGAACAGCGCATGCGCAGCGGCACCGCGGTGTTCACTCTGACGCCGGACGAGAAAAACGAATTCGACTTCGAAATCGGCCGCTCGCTGCAGGATCGCAACAGCACGCCGGGCAAATCGGTGGTGGCGGAGCGCTGCAGCAAAGGCAAGTGCAAACCTACCTCTCGCAGCGAAAATCTCTACACCCGCACCAACTACGCGCTGACCCACAACGGTTATTACGACTTCGGTAACTCCACCAGCTACGTTCAGCGGGAAGAGACCAATAACCCGGGCCGCAAGATGAAGATGTACAACACCATCTTCAACACCCAGAACCAGTTCGAGCTGGGTGCCCACATGCTGAACCTCGGCGGCCAATACCGCTATGAGAAACTGGGCGACAGCGGCAACCAGCTGAGCTCGGCGCAAGACGTCAACCAGCTGACGCGCTGGAGCTGGGCGCTGTTCGCCGAGGACGAATGGGCGCTGACCAACGACTTCAGCCTGACCAGCGGCATCCGTATGGATCGCGATCAAAACTTTGGCAGCCACTGGTCGCCGCGCATGTACGGCGTCTGGCACCTGACCGAACAGTGGACGATGAAAGGCGGCGTCTCCGCCGGCTATCGTTCGCCGGATCTGCGCCAATCCTCCGCCAGCTGGGGCCAGGTCACCGGCGGCGGCGTGCGTAACGGCATCATCGTCGGCAACCCGGATCTGCAGCCGGAGAAGAGCCTGAGCGAAGAGATCGGCCTGATGTGGGATAGCCTGAAAGGCGTCAATGCCGGGGTGACGGTCTTCAACACCGACTTCAAGAACAAGATCACCGAAGTGCGCCGCTGCGAAGACACGCCGGACTGTAAGATCGGCAATGACGTCTACGACTTTATCAGCGATCGCGTCAACGTCGACAAAGCCAATATGCGCGGCGTAGAGGCCACCTTCGGCTGGCAGATCAATAAAGACTGGAAGTGGAACGCCAACTACACCTACACCGCTTCCGAGCAGAAAAGCGGCGAGTTCCAGGGCAAGGCGCTGAACCAGATGCCTAAGCACATGATCAACACCGTGCTGGATTGGCAGGCTACGCAAGACCTCAGCCTGTGGTCGCGCGTTAACTTCCGCAGCCGCACCTCAGACTACCTGAGCCGCACGTCGATGGAGACCAGCACCCCGTCCTATACCTTCGTCGATGCGGGCCTGAGCTACCAGGCGGCGAAAAACCTGCAGCTGACCGGCGGGGTCTACAACATTCTCGACAAGACCGTGGATTACGATCACTACCGCACCACGCTGGACGGCCGCCGTTACACCGTCGGCATGACCTACAACTTCTGATGCCCCCGGGCGCGCGCTGCGCGCCCTTTTCATTCCATCACCGAGAGGAAGCTCCATGAGATTACGCCGCTCCCCCCTGATGATCGCCCTGCTGGCCGCGATGGCGCTGGCGGGTTGCCACAGCAAAACCGACGCGCCGGCGGCCTCGGCCACCGTCAACGTCCAGCACCTGAACGGCAGCACCGAGGTGAAGAAGCACCCGCAGCGCATCGTGGTGCTGGATTACGCTTCGCTGGAAACGCTGCAGCTGCTGGGCGTCGAGCCGCTGGCGCTGCCCGGCAACCGCAAGAACTTGCCGGATAACCTGAAGCGCTATCAGGATGACAAATACCTCAATGCCGGCACCCTATTCGAACCGGATATGGCCGTGCTGCGCGCCGCCAAACCGGATCTGATCCTGATCGCCGGCCGGGCGTCCAAAGCCTATGACGAGCTGAACACGCTGGCACCGACGTTGAACATGTCCGTCGATCAGCAGGATCAGTTGGGCAGCCTGAAACAGCGCACCCGCCAGTTGGGCGAGCTGTTCGATAAACCGCAACAGGCGCAGGCGGCGATCGATAAGCTGGATGCGCAGATCGCGGCGGTCAAACCGCAGGCCGCCCAGGCCGGACGCGGGCTGGTGGTGCTGTTCTCCGGCGGCAAGATCAGCGCTTACGCCCCCAAGAGCCGTTTCAGCTTCGTCTATGACGCTCTCGGCTTCTCGTCCGCGCTGCAGTCCGATGAAAAAGACGTGCGCGGCAATAAGCTGACGCCTGAGCAGGTGGCCAAACTGAACCCGGACTGGCTGTTCGTCATCGACAGAGATGCCGCGACCGGTCGGCCGAACGCAGTGGCGCCGCAGAAAATCCTCACCGGCACCGCGCTGAAGAAAACCACGGCGGTGAAAAAAGGCCAGGTGGTTTACCTGCCGGCGGCCGAGGTCTATCTGTCCGGCGGCATCGTCACCGCCCAGCACGTCGTCGAACGCGTGAGCGAAGCACTGAACCGCGCTGCGCGATAAAAAAAGCCCGGCGATGCCGGGCTTTTCTTGGACTATATCGTCGGCTGTTTCACCAGACCGTCTATCAGCACCTGCGGCGTGCCCTGCGAGCAACGCTCGATGCGCCCGCGCACGCCATAGACCCGCGCCAGGCTCTGCGGCGTAATCACCTGATCCGGCGCGCCGTCGGCGATCAGATCGCCATCCTGCAGCATCAGCACGTGGTCGCCGTGACGCAGCGCAATGTTGATGTCATGCACTACCACCACCGTCACGATATCGCGCTTGCGGGTTTCGCGGCGCACCAAATCCATCACGTGGAACTGGTAGTTGAGATCGAGCGCGCTCAGCGGCTCATCCAGCAGCAGCAGCGACGGCTGACGGATCAGCGACTGCGCCAACCCCACCAGCTGTTTCTGGCCGCCGGACAGCTGATCGAGATAACTCAGCGCCAGGTGGGCGATGCCCAGCTGTTCCAGCAAAGCCATCACTTCCGCTTCGCTGCCGGCGTTGCTGCGGCCGCCCGAGGCGCGCTGCGCCACGATGATCGACTCCAGCACGTGCAGATGCACCCCGGCGGGCAGCGACTGCGGCAGGTACACCACTTTCTCCGCCCGACGGGCGAACGGCATCTGCATCAAATCGCCGTCGTCCAGCCACAGCTTGCCCTGCGCCGGGTTCAGCCCGGCCAGCGAGCGCAGCAATGTCGATTTGCCGCTGCCGTTCGGCCCCAGCAACACGGTGATTTGCCCGCGCGGCAGCATCGGCACCGAGAGATTGTCGATCACCTGGCGTTTCGGGTAACCCGCCGAGAAGTTTTCTATCCGTAAACCCTGGCTCATACGTTCCCCCGGTGGCGCAGAATAATGCTCAGGAAGAATGGCACCCCGACCAGCGACGTCACGATCCCCACCGGGATGATTACCCCAGGCACCAGGTTTTTCGACGCCACCGAGGCCATCGACAGCACCAGCGCGCCAATCAGCGCACTGGCCGGCAGGTAGAAACGGTGATCTTCGCCGAAGATCATGCGGGCGATGTGCGGCGCCACCAGACCGATAAAGCCGATCGGCCCGACGAAAGCCACCGCCAGCGCCGAGAGCATGCTGATGCGCAGCAGCGTGGTCAAACGCAGCCGACGCACGTCGATGCCGAAGCTCACCGCCCGGTCTTCACCCAGACGCAGCGCGGTCAGTTTCCACGAGCTCATCATCGACAGCGGCAGCAGCACGGCGAACACCCCGAACAGAATGCCCAGTTTGTCCCACGAGGCGCGCGCCAGGCTGCCCATGGTCCAGAACACCAGCCCCTGCAGCGTATCCTCGCTGGCGATGAACTGCATCATCGAGACCAGCGCGTTGAAGGTAAACACCAGCGCGATACCGAACAGCACTACGCCGGAGGTGGCGACCCGCGTCCAGCGCGTGATGCCGTCAAGCATCAGCGCGGCGAACAGCGCGAAGATAAAGGCGTTGGCGGAGATGAACCACTGATCGGGGATCCCCGGAATGCCGATGCCGAGCACGATCGCCAGCGCGGCGCCAAAGGCCGCGGCGGAAGACACCCCGAGGGTGAAGGGGCTGGCCAGCGGGTTATTCAGGATGGTCTGCATTTCCGCCCCGGCCAGGCCGAGCGCAAAGCCCACCACCACCGCCATCAACGCATAGGGCAAGCGGATGTCCCAGACGATCACCCGCGTGCCGGCATCGGCCGCGGCGGGATCAAGCAGCGTTTGCCATAAAGACGACAACGACAGGCCGGACGGCCCCATGGTGAAATCCAGCAGCAGCGAGCCCAGGATCGCCAGTGCCAATACGCCCATCATCAACAGGCGATGGCGAAGAATATGCTGATAACGCCCCATCACGCCGGCGTCGGGTTGCCCCTTGGCTTCAGTCATGGGATCGGTGGATACGCTCATTAGTTAAGATACCTGTTGCAACCATCATGACAGCGGCGCGAAAGCGGCCGCCGTGAACCGAAAAGTGTGCGGCAGCAGCCTGCGCACGGCCGTTAACAATAAAACAAACGATAATACTTATCAATCATATCAATAGGTGAAAACGGCGTTGTCGAAATGTAATAATTTGTTTTTTATCGCCATTTTTCAAACCACCACGCTTTCCCCCGCCAACGGCCAGTAGGTTAATTATTCTGAAAATTCTTCCTGATCCGACCAGACTCTGACAAATAACGGCAAAACCACATAGAATCCAAAATCACAGCACCGCGCGTGCAAAAAAACTTCAGGCCGCCGCAAGAGCGGCCTTATTGATTGACGAGGCTGTAATGAGAAGTCCATCTCCGGCGGTAACGCCCAAACGCCCGGCGCTGCTGAACTGGCTGTTATACAGCCCGCTGCACGCCGATGACGAGCCGTTTCAACGCCAGCTGCGTCTCACGCTGACGCCCTCTCCTCTCACGCCCTGGCTGAATGCCGCAGGGCCGGCCGCGCTGCTGGCGGGGTACGCCTGGCTGGTCCAGCGGCCGCTCGGCATCGGTTTGTTGCTGCTGCTGCTGTTGTTGACCGCCGGGCGAGCCTGGCTGGCGCGCCGGCGTCAACCGGCCTGGCCGAACGCCATGCTGGTGACGGTGCTGCTGTGGGCGCTGCTGGTCGGCGCCAGCGCCGCTCTGGCGATGCTCTCGGGCCGCTTCGTCTTAATGCTGTTCGCCGGCCTGACGATCACCGCCCTGGCCTGCTGGCTGATGCAACGCCACGCCGCCGTCCCGCGCTTCGCGCTGCTTGAGGTGATCGCGCTGACTCTGCCTTACCTGCTGGCGGCGCCGCTGTCGCGCGTGCAAAACCTGTTTGTCCTGGCGGACCTCGCGCCGCTGTGGCTGGTGCTGGCCCACGGCATGATCGCGCGCTACCACCGCCAGCTGGTGCAGCACGTCACGCTGGCGTGGGAGAAGCAGCAGGCGTCGCACCGCGATCGCCTGACCGGCTTTCTCAACCGCGCAGGCGGCGAGGCGGTAATGCGCAGCATCTGCCGTCCCGGAACGGCGCAGCCGATCTCCCACCTGTTCATTCTTGAATTCGGCCCGCTGGCGGCGCTCTACCAAAGCCACGGCGTCCAGATCGGCGACGACGTGCTGCGCACCGTCGGCGAGCGCCTCAAGACGCTGATCCGCCCCAGCGACTACATCTGCCGCTATACCGGCGGCCAGTTTCTGATTCTGGTGCACGATCTGCCCTACGGCGCGGAAAGCGAGTTCCTGGCGCGCATTGTGCCGCCGCTGGAGGCGCCCTACGATTTTGGCGCGTTCGGCGAGGTGAACATGCAGCTTAACGCCGGCATTGTGGCGCTGACGCAGGATTACGCGACGGTAGAGAGTTTGATGAGCTCGGCGCAGCAGGCGCTGGCGGAAGCCAAAGGCGGGAAAAAGTAAAACAAAACGCGGCGGGAGCCCCCCGCCGCGTGTCACTCACCGAAAATTACTTCACGTCCATCTTCGGGAATTCCATCTCGCTGTACTTCACGACACGGGTGCCTTGCGACAGCTTGTAACCAAACCAAATCAGCAGGAACAGCGGAATACCGATGTAGGTCGCGGTCACGCCGTACCAGTCGATCTTGTCTTGCAGGAAGGCCTGGTAGTTCTGCCCCAGGGTGATAATCAGACACAGCACGAAGGCGAAGATCGGCCCCAGCGGGAAGAAACCGGAACGGTACGGCAAATCGTTCAGATCGCGCCCCTGCAGCATGTAGCCGCGACGGAAACGGTAGTGGCTGATGGCGATGCCCAACCAGGCGATGAAACCGGTCATGCCCGAGGTATTCAGCAGCCACAGGTAAACCGACTGGTTACCGAACATTGACGTCAGGAAGCACAGGCCGGCCACCACGCAGGTCGCATACAGCGCGTTACGCGGCACGCCGCCTTTCGACAGCTTGGCGAAAATGCGCGGTGCCTTGCCTTCCGAAGCCAGGGTGTACAGCATGCGGGTCGACGCATACATGCCCGAGTTACCGGCCGACAGCACCGCCGTCAGGATCACCGCGTTCATCACCGCCGCCGCCGACAGCAGGCCGGCATGTTGGAACACCAGCGTGAACGGGCTGACGCTGATGTCTTTCACGTCGTTGCGCAACAGGCTCGGATCGGTGTACGGAATGATCAGGCTGATGATCAGAATGGCGAAGATATAGAACAGCAGGATACGCCAAAACACCTGACGCACCGCGCGCGGGATGTTTTTACCCGGGTTTTCCGATTCGCCGGCTGCGATGCCGATAAGTTCGGTGCCCTGGAACGAGAAGCCGACGATCATGGCCACGCCGATCATTGCCGAGAAGCCACCGGCAAACGGCGCGTCTCCTATTGTCCAGTTCTGCCAGCCGGCATGCTCGCCGCCCTTCAGAATGCCGACGATCATCATCACGCCGACGGCGATGAAGATAATCACGGTGCTGACCTTGATCAGCGCGAACCAGTATTCCGCCTCGCCGAACCCTTTCACCGAAATGTAGTTCAGCAGGAACATCAGGCCGAGGAACAGCGCGCTCCAGATCCAACCCGGGGTGTCCGGGAACCAGTAGCTCATCACCAACTGCGAGGCCACCAGGTCAACGGCGATGGTCACCGCCCAGTTGTACCAGTAGTTCCAGCCCAGCGCGAAGCCGAAGCCTTCTTCTACGTATTTGGCGCCGTAGGTGGAGAATGAACCGGAGACCGGCATAAAGGCCGCCAGTTCGCCCAGGCTGGTCATCAGGAAGTACACCATCAAACCGATCAGAGCGTAAGACAGCAGCGCCCCGCCGGGGCCTGCCTGAGAAACCGTGGCGCCCGAGGCGACGAAGAGGCCGGTGCCGATGGAGCCGCCGATGGCGATCATGGTCAAATGCCGGGCTTTCAATTCACGGCGCAATCCGGGTGCTTGCTGCCCCGATGTTTTTATATCCTGCTGAGCCATTCGTTCCCTATCTATCTGCTCTTCGAAAAATGAGGGCGGATTGTAACAAATACCCGCCGGTGAACTAGCAACATTGCACCGATATAAGATAGCTTCATAATTCAGAGGCAATTATTAGCTGCGGCCCTTATAGCCTTACTTACTCTCATTAATGTGAGCGCGCGCAGGTTTTTATGCTTTTTCCGGCCTGCGCGGCAGCAGAGGGCTTGACGTGTCGCCGGTTACAGCACGCAATAGCTGAGAAAACGTTGCAACGCGTTGGAGACGTGCTTTTGCCGATGGCGGATCAGGTACAGGGTGCGGCGCAGCGGCGGCAACGGCACCGGCAGTTCCACCAGCGCGCCGCTGGCCAGCTGTTCCGCCACCACCCGCCGCGACAGGCAGCTGATGCCGATGCCGTGCCGCACCGCATGCTTGATCGCCTCCGAGTTGCCCAGCTCCATCACCAGCTGGAAGTGCGGCAGATGCGCCAACAGCAGATGGTCCAACACCTCACGGGTGCCGGAACCGCGCTCGCGCAAGATCCACGGCGCATTGGCCAGCGCCTCCAGCGTCGGCGGTTGACGGGTCAGCGGGTTATCCGGCGCGGCGAACACCACCAGCTCGTCCTCCAGCCACGGCTGCGTCACCAGCTCCGGCATATGGCAAGGCCCTTCGATCAGCCCCAGATCGACGCGAAAATCCGCCACTGCCACGATTACGTCCTGGCTGTTGCCGACGTTCAGCTCCAGCGGCGTGGCGGGAAAATCCCGGCGGTAGCGGGCGATCATCTCCGGCAGCATGTAGTTGCCGATGGTGCTGCTGGCGGCGATGCGCAACGCCCCGCCGTCATGGCGAAACAGCTGCTCTATCTCCCCCGCCTGTTCCAACAGCGCCAGCGCCTTGGGATACAGCAACCGGCCGTGCTCGTTAATCACCAGCCGTTTGCCGACGCGATCGAACAGCTGCACGCCCAACTGCCCTTCCAGATCCGCCAGCGCCGCGCTGACCGCCGACTGCGACAGCGCCAGCACCACCGAGGCCTGCGTGGTCGAACCGCTTTTCAGCACTTCGGTAAAGACTTCCAGTTGACGCAACGTGATATGCATAGCTGTCCCGGTATTGAAAGAAGGTTCTGCCAGAGAACCCCCACATGGTGTGGTGGGCAGCCCTGCCAGGCTACCCTGTTTGCGGCCAGATCGGCGCGCTATTTGCCCAACGCGACCAGCTGCGCCGCCGCGGCCAGCACCGGCTCTCGCGGCGTGCCGGTTTCGTCCCGCAGTATCAATTGCAGCATCGCCGCGAGATGGTTGCGGTCGATCGCCTTGTTTTCTTCAATCAACCGCCGCACCGCGCGGCCCACTTCCTGATCTACCTGCTCTCTGCGTTGATCGTCGGTATCCATCACCTGCTCCTGTTAGTTGGAAAATTGACGGCGGCTCGCCGCTCCTCCACACCCTAGCCGCAATGCGGCGTTATGCCAATGGCTGACCCCATACCACTTATTCAGATAGGTTATAAATATATAATCAATTTCTCTTTTATTCAGCCCAAACGTACTCTTGACCGCAAGAAACAGACTGAAGGACTGACTTTATATGGCGACTGATACCACTCACACTTACCCCGAGCGACGCTTCCCGCTGTTCGGCCTGCCGCGGCTGGTGCCGGGGCTGGCGCTGACCGGCGCGCTCACCGCGCTGGCCGTCTGGGCCGGCGACATTCCCTGGGTGGCGGAGCTGGGGCTGGGGGCGCTGACGCTGGCGATCCTGCTCGGCATTCTGGTGGGCAACACGCTGTACCCCCGCTGGCAAACCGTTTGTCACAGCGGCGTACAGCTGGCCAAACAGCGCCTGCTGCGTCTGGGCATTATCCTTTACGGCTTCCGGCTGACCTTTCAGCAGATCGCCGACGTGGGCGCCAGCGGCATCATCATCGATGCGCTGACCCTGATCACCACTTTCCTGCTGGCCTGCTGGCTCGGCAAGAAAGTGTTCGGCATCGACAGCCAAACCGCGATACTGATCGGCGCCGGCAGCAGCATTTGCGGCGCGGCGGCGGTGATGGCCACCGAGCCGGTGCTGAAGGCCGACTCCAGCAAAGTGGCGGTCGCGGTCTCGACCGTGGTGGTGTTCGGCACCCTGGCGATCTTCGCCTATCCGTGGCTGTATCAGTTGAATGAACACTTCCAGTGGCTGCCGTTCAGCCAGGAAACCTTCGGCATCTACGCCGGCTCCACCATCCACGAAGTGGCTCAGGTGGTCGCCGCCGGGCACGCCATCGGGCCTGACGCCGAAAATGCGGCGGTGATCGCCAAGATGATCCGCGTGATGATGCTGGCGCCGTTCCTGCTGCTGCTGTCGGGCTACATCAGCCGCGGCAGCGCAGGCAAGGCGGAAAAATCCGCCATCACCATTCCGTGGTTCGCCGTGCTGTTTATCGCCGTCGCCGGGCTGAACTCCTTCAACCTGCTGCCGGCCACGCTGGTGCGGCACCTGATCACCGCCGACACCTGGATGCTGGCGATGGCGATGGCGGCGCTGGGGCTGACTACCCACATCAGCGCCGTGCGCCAGGCCGGGATGAAACCGATTCTGCTGGCAACGCTGCTGTTCGTCTGGCTGCTGGTCGGCGGCGGCGCGATAAACCAACTGGTGCAACACCTGCTGTAATCTCCCTCGGCGGCCCGCTTCGGCGGGCCGCCGCTTTTCGCCATTCAATCCGCCCGCCATCAATGCCATAATGTCACCGATAACACAGGAGAATGAAGATGAAGTTTGTCGGTGCACATGTCAGCGCGTCAGGCGGCGTGGATCAGGCGGTTATCCGCGCGCACGAATTGGAGGCGACCGCGTTCGCCCTGTTCACCAAAAATCAGCGTCAATGGAAGGCCGCCCCGCTGGCCGCCGACGTGATCGATAAGTTCAAGAGCGCCTGCGCCCAGTACGGTTACGGGCCGGGGCAAATCCTGCCGCACGACAGCTACCTGATCAATCTGGGGCACCCGGTAGCCGACGCGTTGGAAAAATCGCGCGAGGCATTTATCGACGAGCTGCAGCGCTGCGAACAGCTGGGGCTGACGCTGCTGAACTTCCACCCCGGCAGCCACCTGCTACAAATCGACGAAGATAAATGCCTGGCGCGCATCGCCGAATCGATCAACATCGCGCTGGATAAAACCGCCGGCGTGACGGCCGTGATCGAGAACACCGCCGGCCAGGGCAGCAACCTGGGCTTCAAATTCGAGCACCTGGCGGCGATCATCGACGGCGTCGAAGACAAAAGCCGCGTCGGCGTTTGCATCGACACCTGCCACGCCTTCGCCGCCGGGTACGATCTGCGCACCGAAGAAGAGTGCGAGCGCACCTTCAAGCAGTTGGGCGACATCGTCGGTTTCAACTACCTGCGCGGCATGCACCTGAACGACGCCAAGAGCGAGTTCAACAGCCGCGTCGACCGCCATCACAGCCTGGGGGAAGGCAACATCGGCAAAACGGTGTTCAGCTACATCATGCGCGATCCGCGTTTCGACAACATCCCGCTGATTCTGGAAACGGTAAACCCGGATATCTGGGCCGAAGAGATCGCCTGGCTGAAGGCGCAGCAGTAACGCGGCGCCCAAACGACAAAACCGGAGCCTGGGCTCCGGTTTTTTTATGGCTGGATCGCCGTTACGCCACGCTGGCCGCCGGTACTTCAGCACGTTTCAGCAGGGCATAAGCCACCCCGGCCAACAGCGTGCCGGCGGCGATCGCCACCAGGTACAGCAACACCGGCGAAATCGCGCCCGGGATCAGCAGCACGAACAAGCCGCCGTGCGGCGCCATCAGCTTGGCGCCGAAGGCCATCGACAGCGCGCCGGTCAGCGCCCCGCCGGCGATGCAGCACGGCAACACGCGCATCGGATCGCGGGCGGCGAACGGAATCGCCCCTTCGGTGATGAAGCACAGCCCCAGCACCAACGCCGCCTTGCCGCCTTCCTGTTCGGATTTCGGGAACTTGCGGCGCGCCAGCAGCGTCGCCAGGCCCATCGCCAGCGGTGGCACCATGCCCGCCGCCATGATGGCCGCCATCGGCGCATACACCGAGGAGCTGAGCAGCGCCACGCCGAACGCGTAGGCCGCTTTGTTCACCGGGCCGCCCATGTCGGTGCACATCATGCCGCCCAGGATCGCCCCCAGCAGCACAGCGTTGGCGGTGCCCAGAGACTGCAGCCAATGGGTCAGGCCTTCCATGATTTTCGCCACCGGCGTGCCAACCACGTAAATCATGATGAGGCCGGTGATCAGGCTGGCCACCAGCGGAATGATCAAGATGGGCTTCAGCGCTTCCATACTTTGCGGCAGGCGCAGCTTGCTGCTGATCGCCCTGGCGACATAACCCGCCAGGAAACCGGCGATGATGCCGCCAAGGAACCCGGCGCCGGTGCTCACCGCCAGCATACCGCCGATCAGGCCCGGCGTCAGGCCCGGACGATCCGCGATGGAGAAGGCGATGAAACCGGCCAACACCGGCACCATCAGCGCGAAGGCGGAGCCGCCGCCGATCTGCATCAGCGCCGCCGCCAGGGTGCCCTTGACCTCAAAGGCCTTGATGCCGAACACGAACGACAGCGCGATGCACAAACCGCCCGCCACCACCATCGGCAGCATGTAGGACACGCCGGTCAGCAGGTGACGATACGGGCCGTTGCCCTCTTTCTTCTTCGCCGTCGGCGCCGCGCCGCTGCGCTGCTGCGGCTGGAACACTTCGGCTTCGGCCAGCGCCTTGTCCAGTTCCTGCGCGGTTTTCTTCAGCGCCAGACCGGTGGAAGTACGATACATCGGCTTACCGGCAAACTTGTCCAGATCCACTTCGATGTCCGCCGCGACGATCACCAGATCCGCCGCCGCCACTTCTTCCGGGGTGATGGCGTTGCCGGCGCCGACGGAGCCGCGCGTTTCCACCTTCACCCACCAGCCGCGTTTCTTGGCTTCACTTTCAATGGCTTCGGCCGCCATAAAGGTGTGCGCCACGCCGGTCGGGCAAGCGGTGATCGCCATGATGCGTTTTTGTCCATCGGCTTTCACCGCAGCCGCCTGCGGCGCCTGATAGGTTTCAGCTTCGGCCTGGGCGCGCGCCAGAAACGCGTCCGGTTCACGCACCGCCTGTTCTACCTCGCCCACATAGATCAATTTGCCGTTCAGCGCGGCGTCAGCAGGAGCAGCCTGCCCCGCCACCGCCACCAGTTCGGCGTCCTGCAGCGACTCGACCAGCGTCAGGCCGGCTTTGGCCGCGGCGGCCTCCAGCATGCGTTTCGCCAGGTGGCCACGGGCCTGTCCCTGCGAACTGTCTACCATCAGCAGCGTTTTCATTCTGCCTCCTGCTATTGATTGAAAGGTTTCAGATCGACGCGCGCCATCATCGCGGCCAACTGGGGACGATCGGTCACGCCGACGTTGCTCTGGCTGACCGCCAGCGCCGCTACCGCCGTGGCCAGACGCAGGGTGTGTTCGCTGGATTCGCGCATCAGCAGGCCGTAAATCAGGCCCCCGACCATCGAATCGCCGGCGCCCACGGTGCTGACCACCTCACAGGACGGCGGTTTGGCGATCCAGGCGCCGGACGCGTTAACCCACAGCGCGCCTTCCGCGCCAAGGGAGATCACCACATGGGCGATGCCCTGTTCGCGCAGCGCATGCGCGGCGTCGACCACGTCCGCCAACGTCGGCAGCGGGCGGCCGGCCCAGATTTCCAGCTCGCGGCGGTTCGGCTTCACCAGCCACGGCGAGGCCTTCAGCCCGGCGACCAGCGCTTCGCGGCTGCTGTCGAAAATGATGCACGGGCACTTGGCGCGCAGCTGGGTCATCCAGTCGGTAAAGGCATCGGGATCGACGCCGGCCGGCAGGCTGCCGCTCACCGCCACCATGTCGAACTGGCCCAGCCAGCTCAGCGAGTCGCTGACGAAGCGATCCCAGTCCTGCGGCGTCACTTCGAAGCCGGAGAAGTTGAAATCGGTCACTTCGCCGTCTTTTTCCGTCAGCTTGACATTGATGCGGGTGCGCCCCGGCACCACCTGAAAGCGGTTGGCGATCCCCAGATCGCTGAACAGCAGCTGGAAACCGTCCTGATTATCTTTGCCCAGGAAGCCGCCGACGGTGACGTCGATGCCTAAATCTTTCAACACCTTGGCGACGTTGATGCCCTTACCGGCGGCGTGCAGGCCGGCGGTTTTTACCCGGTTGACTTCCCCGCGTTCAATCTGCGGGCAGAAACCCACCAGATCGTACGCCGGGTTCAGGGTGATTGTTGCTACTCTTCTGCTCATGCTGCGCCCTCGCCCAGTCCTTCATTAATCGCTTCGCCAATCGCCTTCAGCGCGGCTTCAGCATCTTCTCCATTGGCGGTAAAGCGCAGGTGATGCCCTTTCTTCACGCCCAACGCCACCACCTTCATCAGGCTGCGCCCGTTGGCCGGCTTGCCGCTGCCGTCCAGGTTGGTGACGGTGATGTCACTGTTGAAACTTTTGATCACGTTGACCAGCGCCGTGCCCGGCCGCGCGTGCAGACCGTGCTCGTTGCGGATCACGAACTCGGCGCTCAGCACGCTGCTCTCTTCCGCCACGTTGCTGGTCAGCAGCGCCAGCACGCCGGCGGCATCCGCCTTCAGCAAGCGTTCAGCTTTGTTGGCCAGCAGCAGATCGCTGAGGTAGTTGAGCACCGCCAGCGGCTGCGCGTCGGCGACCGACACCGTCAGCAGCAGCGCCACCGGCTCGCCGTCTTCCACGAAAGCCTGCGCCGGGCGGCTGACGGTGGCCGCGCTGGCCAGGTTGCCTTCAACGCTGTCGCTCAGCCAAATGCCCTGCCCCAGATTCAGCGGCTTGCGGGTGATGGCATCGCTGACGAACTGCGCGTTGACCGCCCCGATTTTTTGCAGACGGCCGGCGTTCAGCGCCTGCAGCGTCATCAGGCTGTCGGCGGCGACGTCGAGCGCAATCAGCGAAACGTCGAACTGGAATTCGGCGCTCTGCCGTTCGCCCATCAACAGGCTGCGCAGCTCTTCCGCGGAGGTGGTTTTCGCCAGCCGCTCCGCCACGCTGTCATCGCTCAGCACGTGGGTGAGCTGACGCAGCAGCGCCAAATGCTCGTCGGAACGGGCGGCGATGCCGATCGCCACATAGGCGGTCTGGCCCTCCCCCCACGCGATGCCCTGCGGGAACTGGAACACCTGCACGCCGGTTTTCAACACCAGATCGCGGGTATCGGTGGTGCCGTGCGGAATGGCGATGCCGTTGCCCAGGTAGGTGGACGTCTGCAGTTCGCGCTGCAGCATGCCGTCCACATAACCGGCGCTGACGCAGCCGGCGTCGGTCAGCGCGGCGGCCACCTGACGGATGGCCTCCTGCTTATCGGCGGCAGCGGCGCCCAGATGAATGTCTTGCGGTGACAACTGGAACATGATTCTCCTCTCCTGCTGAATTGAATCGTTTCAGCCTCATTGAGAAAAAGGAGCGCTACCCGCTGGCCACAAGCGGCCGGATAACGCTGAAACGTTTCAAGGAGTGTGTAAGCAGCGCAAGGTGAAAGCAAGTTTTCTCCCTTTCGCCATTGCAGATTTTTGAGCTTACGCACACTTTTGCCGGCGCATTGGTCAGCGCCGGGGCAAAATGACATACTGTGCTGAAACTTTGCTGACGGAGAAAAGCATGAACGTAGTGACGGGCGTCGGGGTGATCATCGTCAACCCACAAGGTGAGATTTTGTTGGGCAAACGCTGCGGCTCCCATGCGCCCTTTTGGTCTATCCCCGGCGGGCATCTGGATGCCGGCGAAACCTTCGAGCAGTGCGCCCAGCGCGAAATCGCCGAAGAAACCGGGTTGCTCATCGCTCCGCCGCGCTTCGTTGGCGTCAGCAACAATCTGCAAACCTGGCGCGCCGAAGGCAAACACACGGTGTCCATCTGCCTGCAGGTGGATCACCCCGGTGGCAACGCCGAGCTGAAAGAACCCGAAAAATGCGCCGAGTGGCGCTGGTGCGCGCCGGACGCCCTGCCGGAACCGCATTTCGAAGCCAGCCTCACCGCCATCCGCCTGTGGTTGAGCGGCCAGGCCTATCTGCCCACGGCCTGACCCATCGCGAGCGCGTGCTGCGCTCGCTTTCCCTGCTGCACCGCCCCACCGCTATATAATTTAGAATATAACGCTATTTTTTGCGATATACGCCATTTTTTTGACTATGGATAACCCTATGGGGTTAACCCTCTTCTATTATTACCCCTGCAATCGACGTGGCATTCTGACCTTCGGTCGGTGGCCTTTTGGCAAGATTTTATTTTAAATTCATAATTATAAGCGGGTTTACCATGAGCAAAAAACTGACTGGCTTTGAAAAAAAGCGCCGGTGGGGATGGCTATGGCTTTTGCTGCTGGGGATTATCCTCGGCGCGGCGCTGTTGGCCGGGACCGCCACCGTATTCCATAAAACCAGCGATACCGCCTTCTGCGTTTCCTGCCACACCATGCAACAACCGCTGGCCGAATATCAGGGCAGCGTCCACTTCCAGAACACCAAAGGCATCCGCGCCGAGTGCGCCGACTGCCACGTCCCCCATCAGCCGATCGATTACCTGTGGACCAAAATCCGCGCGGTGAAAGACATTTACGGCGAAATGGTCGGTACCATCGACACACCGGAAAAATACGAAGCGCACAAGCTGGCGATGGCGCAATCGGTCTGGAAGACGCTGAAAGAGAACGACTCGGCCACCTGCCGCTCCTGCCACAGCTACGACGCCATGGACATCACCGCCCAGCGCCCTGAGGCGCGCCTGCAGCACCCGGTAGCGATCAAACAGGGCGAGACCTGCATCGACTGCCATAAGGGCGTGGCCCACATCCTGCCGGACATGAGCGGCGAAACCCAGGCCGGCGCCGCCGAGCTGGCGAAGGCCGCGGCGTTGACCGCCCCGGACGCCACCACCCTCTACACCATCGCCACCGAGCCGTTCTTCCTCAGCGCGGACGACAGCCATAACGCCGGCAACCTGATGCCATCCACCGAAGTGCAGGTGGTGAAACAGGATGGCGACAAGGTGCTGGCCACCGTGAGCGGCTGGCAGCAGGACGGGGTCAGCGAAGTGTTCTACGCCGCGCAGGGTAAACGCATCCTCAGCGTGCTGCTGGGTGAAGACGCGCGCAAACAGCTGAAGACCGCATCCACCCAGACCGATGCGGAAACCGGTCTGGTCTGGCATCAGGTCTCTCTGCAGGTGTGGCTGCCGCGTAAACAGTTGATCGACGACCAGCAAAAAATCTGGCGTTACGCCGCGGACATGATGTCGGCCAACTGTACCGGCTGCCACGGGCTGACCGCGCTCGATCGCTTCAACGCCAACCAATGGATCGGCGTCATCAAAGGCATGGCGCCGCGCACCTCGCTGACGCAGGAACAGCTGCGCGTGCTGACACAATACGTACAAAAACACGCCAGCGACATGCCACCTGCCGCACCGGCCAAGCTTTAAGGGAGAAGCGCAATGAGCAACCAACAACCGTTAACAATGAGCCGCCGCCGCTTCCTGACCGGCGCCGCCGCGCTGGCCACCGCCCCGCTGCTGGCAGGCTTATGGCCCAAAGCGGCGCTGGCGCAGGCCATCAGCGAAGCGCTGCCGCAGTTCATCGTCTTGCGTCAGGCGCAAAAAGGCATCCTGACCGGCGCCCACTGGGGCGCGTTTGAGGCCATCGTGCAGGACGGCAAGATGGTCGGCGTGCAGCCGGTGCAGGACGATCCGTATCCCAATGAGCTGATCACCATGGCGCCTTATCAGGTGCACGCCGAGAACCGCATCAAATACCCGATGGTGCGTAAAAGCTGGCTGGAAGGCGGCCCCGGCAGCCGCACCGAGCTGCGCGGCCGTGACGAGTGGGTGCGCGTCAGCTGGGACAAAGCGACCGAGCTGGTGTGCAATGAGATCACTCGCCTGCAAAAAGATCACGGGCCGCAGTCGATCTACGCCGGTTCCTACGGCTGGAAAAGCGTCGGCATGCTGCACAACAGCCGCACGCTGCTACAACGCCTGATGAACCTGACCGGCGGTTTCCTCGGCTACGCCGGCGACTACTCCACCGGCGCGGCGCAGGTGATCATGTCGCACGTGGTCGGCTCGATGGAGGTCTACGAACAGCAGACCGCCTGGCCGAACGTGATCGAGAACAGCGAACTGGTGCTCCTGTGGGGCTGCAACCCGATGGTCACGCTGAAAAACAGCTGGAACGTGCCGGATCACGTCGGCCAGACCGGCTTCGAGGCGCTGAAGAAGAAAGGCACCCGGGTGATCAGCATCGATCCGGTGCACAGCGACAGCGCCAAGTTCGTCAATGCGCAGTGGATCGCCCCGCGCCCATACACCGACGGCGCCATGCTGATCGGCATCGCCCACACGCTGCTGACCGAGAAGCTGCATAACCCGGACTTCCTGAAAACCTACACCGTCGGCTTCGACAAGTTCCAGGCCTACCTGCTGGGCGAGAGCGACGGCGTGGCGAAAACCGCCGAATGGGCGGCCGACATCAGCGGCGTCGATGCCGACACGCTGCGCGGTCTGGCGCGCGAGATGGCGAAGCATCGCACCATGATCATGGGCGGCTGGGGCATTCAGCGCCAGCACCACGGCGAACAGCAGCACTGGCTGCTGGTGACGGTGGCGGCGATGCTCGGCCAGATCGGCCTGCCGGGCGGCGGCTTCGGCTTCAGCTACCACTATTCCTCCGGCGGCAGCCCGACCGCCAAGGGCGGCATCATCGCCGGCATCTCCGCCGGCAACGCGCCGAAGAACTCCCCGGCGCCGATCCCGGTGGCGCGCATCGCCGAATGCCTGAGCAACCCGGGCAAAACCATCGACTTCAACGGTGCCAAGGTCACCTACCCTGAGGTGAAAATGGTGTATGTGGCGGGCGGCAACACCTTCCACCAGCATCAGGACACCAATAACCTGGTCAAAGCCTGGCAGCGGCCGGACACCATCGTGGTCAACGAGCCTTACTGGACCGCCACCGCCAAGCATGCCGATATCGTGCTGCCGGCCACCACCAGCTACGAACGCAACGATCTGGAGATGGGGGGCGACTATTCGCAGCTCTACGTGTTCCCGATGCATCAATGCGTGCCGCCGCAGCACGAGTCGCGCAGCGACTTCGACATCTTCTCGGCGATGGCGGCCAGGTTGGGTGTACAGGAAGCCTTTACCGAGGGCAAGGACGAAACCCAGTGGCTGAAAGGCATGTACGACGACATGAAGAACCAGGCGCGCGCCGCGCGGGTGGCGCTGCCGCCGTTCGACATGTTCTGGCAATCCAACAACTACGTGCGCTTCCCGGTGCCGGAGGCCAACACGCAGTGGGTGCGCTTCGCCGATTATCGTGACAACCCGCTGCTGAACCCGCTGGGCACGCCGTCGGGCAAGATCGAAATCTACTCCGATGCGATTGCCAAAATGCATTATGCGGATTGCCCCGGCATCCCGACCTGGATGCCACCGCACGAGTGGTACCGCGGGCCGGAAGCGGCCAAATATCCGCTGTCGCTCAATACCGCCCACCCGACCAACCGGCTGCATTCTCAGCTCGACAACACGCCGCTGCGCGAGAAATACGCGGTAGCGGATCGTGAAGCGATCCTGATCCACCCGCAGGACGCGCAGCCACGCGGCATCAGCGGCGGCGATCTGGTGCGGGCGTTCAACGATCGCGGCCAGATCCTGGTGGGCGCGGTGGTCAGCGAAGACGTGCGGCCTGGCGTGGTGCGCATCAGCGAAGGCGCCTGGTTCGATCCGGCCGATCCGGCGCAGCCCGGCTCGCTGTGCAAGAACGGCAACGTCAACTGCCTGACCTTCGATATCGGCTCTTCCAGCCTGGCGCAGGGCAACTGCGGGCAGATGGCGCAGCTGCAGATCGAGAAGTATCGGGGGCCGGTATTGAAAAATACCGCGCACGCGGTGCCGCAAGGCGCCTGATTTACCGGCAAGCAAAGGGGCGCAACGCGCCCCTTTTTTCTCGTCGCCGCACGACATAGCCGTTTACCCTTCGCCGCAAGGGAGCGGTTTGCGTTTCATTTCAACGGGCGTATGATGCGCGCGACCTTCCTTTTTCGACGAATTATCAACCACCATGCCGACTTCATCCGCAATAACGCGACGCGCGCCCGATCTCACTTCGCTGGCCTTTTTGGCGGTGGCGTTTCTTACCGGCATCGCCGGTGCGTTGCAAACCCCGACGCTGAGCCTGTTTCTGGAAACCGAGGTCAAGGTACGCCCGGCGCTGGTCGGGCTGTTCTTTACCGGCAGCGCGGTGATCGGCATTCTGGTCAGCCAGTTTCTCGCCGGCCGCTCGGATAAACAAGGCGACCGCAAATCGCTGATCTTCCTCTGCTGCATGCTGGGTGCGCTGGGGTTCACGCTGTTCGCCTGGAGCCGCAACTACTATCTGCTGCTGATCGTCGGCGTGCTGCTTACCAGCTTCGGCTCCACCGCCAACCCGCAGATGTTTGCGCTGGCGCGTGAGCATGCCGACCGTACCGGGCGCGAGGCGGTGATGTTCACCTCCATCATGCGCGCCCAGGTCTCCCTGGCCTGGGTCATTGGCCCGCCGATCGCCTTCGCGCTGGCGCTGAGTTTCGGCTTCAAAACCCTGTATCTGGCGGGCGCGGCGGCCTTTGTCCTGTGCGGCCTGCTGGTGTGGAAACGGCTGCCCTCCATGCCGAAAAGCGCCGTGGCGAGCGCGCCTCTGGCTGCACCACGCCAGCATCGCCGCGACGCGCTGCTGCTGTTTGGCGCCAGCACCCTGATGTGGACCGCCAACAGCATGTACCTGATCAACATGCCGCTGTACGTGGTGCACGAGCTGCGGCTGCCGGAGCGGCTGGCCGGGATATTGATGGGCGCCGCCGCCGGGCTGGAGATCCCGGTCATGCTGCTCGCCGGCCTGGCGGCGAAGCGCTGCGGCAAACGCCGCCTGATGCGCGGGGCGGTGGTCGCCGGCGTGCTGTTCTACTGCGGCCTGCTGTTTATCACCGGCAGCTGGCAGCTCATCGCTCTGCAGCTGCTGAATGCGGCGTTTATCGGCGTGCTGGCGGGGATCGGCATGCTCTATTTTCAGGATTTGATGCCCGGCCAGGCCGGCGCGGCCACCACGCTGTTCACCAACACCATTCGAGTCGGCTGGATCATCGCCGGCTCGATCGCCGGCGCGGTGGCGGAAATCTGGAACTACCATGCGGTGTTTTACGCCGCGCTGGCGATGACGGTGGGGGCCACGCTGTGTCTGTGGCGGTTGAAAGACGCTTAAGGCGCGGTGTCCGCTTCCAGTCTGGCGAGGTAGATCAGCGCCTGATCGCGGTGATCGTGGCACATGTCGCGGCTCGGCTGCAGGCTGCCGCACACCTTCGGCCGCAGCGGCGAATGAAACAGGCCGCAGCGTAGCTGTTCATCCAAATGAATGCAGCGGGTATTGGCGGGCTTGCCGTTCGGCATGCCGGGGATCGGGCTGGATATTGACGGCGCGATACAGCAAGCGCCGCAGTCGCTGCGACAGTCCATCAGCGCTACTCCTGGTGGGCTGGGGAAAAGAAGCGCGACAATAGCAGCCGCGTGCGGCGGCCGCCAGCAGAATCCCTGCGCCTTGGCGATCTTTACACTCGTCCCGCAACCGTCTTGCCCCGCCGGATTCGCCGCCTGGCGAATAAATACCCAAAAAGCCGCAATTTAAAGACAAAAACGCGTGAAGCGTGCAATTCCCACGCTTTACATGCGCCATGTACCCATGTACCATTGAGCTAGTACAAAAGAACCTCTTCCATCAGGAGCGCACATGTCTACGGACACCATCCAGAAGCTGGCCCGCCCTTCCGTTCTCGGCGGCGCGATGATCATTGCCGGTACCGCCGTAGGCGCCGGCATGTTTTCCATTCCGATCGTCACTTCCGGTGTCTGGTTCAGCGGCTCCGTCGCGCTGCTGGTGTATACCTGGGCCTGCATGTTGCTTTCCGGCCTGATGATCCTCGAAGCCACGCTGCACTACCCGAGCGGCGCCAGCTTCAACACCATGGTCAAGGATCTGCTGGGCAAAGGCTGGAACGCCGTGAACGGCCTGTCGGTGGCGTTCGTGCTGTATATCCTGACCTACGCCTATATCTCCGCGGGCGGTTCGATCATCGCGCACACGCTGGAGGGCATCGTCGGCGTCGGCCAGACCACCGCCGGCCTGGTGTTCGCGCTGGTCGTGGCGTTTATCGTCTGGCTCTCCACCCGCGCGGTCGACCGCCTGAGCACCATTCTGATCGGCGGCATGGTGATCACCTTCGTGATGTCGGTGGGCGACATGTTCACCCACGTGCAGCCTGCGGTGCTGTTCAATACCGGCGATGACCAGGCCAGCTATCTGCCTTACGCCCTGGCGGCATTGCCTTACCTGCTGACCTCGTTCGGCTACCACGGCAACATTCCCGGGCTGGTGAAGTACTACCACAAGGACAGCGGCTCCGTGGTGCGCAGCCTGGTGTACGGCACCCTGTTGGCATTGGCTATCTACATCCTGTGGCAGTATGTGATTCAGGGCAATATCGCGCGCGACGCCTTTAAACAGGTGATCGCCGAGGGCGGCAATATCGGCAGCCTGCTCAAGCAAATGGGCAACGTCTCCAGCAGCCAGACCGTCAGCCAACTGCTG
This sequence comes from Serratia ureilytica, assembly GCF_017309605.1. Classification (NCBI taxonomy): domain Bacteria; kingdom Pseudomonadati; phylum Pseudomonadota; class Gammaproteobacteria; order Enterobacterales; family Yersiniaceae; genus Serratia; species Serratia ureilytica. Next base: position 1,577,318 of record NZ_CP071320.1, on the reverse strand, counting down.
AACGCCTTCTCCTATATGGCGCTGGCCAGCTCGTTCCTCGGCGTGTCGCTGGGCCTGTTCGACTACCTGGCGGACTTCTGCAAATTCAAGGACGACGCCGTCGGGCGCAGCAAGACCGCGCTGGTGACCTTTGTGCCGCCGACCCTGGCCGCGCTGCTGTTCCCGAACGGTTTCCTGTACGCCATCGGCTTCGCCGGGCTGGCGGCCACCATCTGGGCGGTGATCGTGCCGGCGCTGATGGCGCGCGCCAGCCGCCGCCGCTATCCGCAGGCCGGTTATCGCGCACCGGGCGGCAACGGCGTGATCCTGTTCGTCATCCTGTTTGGACTGATCAACGCCGCCGCGCATATTCTGTCGCTGTTCGGCCTGTTGCCGGTCTTCCGGTAATCCCCGACGGGAGGGCTGCCGCCCTCCCTTTCCCGCACTGTTTTTGCGCCGGGCTATTGCCTGAAATCGGCGGCGCGAGTACCTTGTCGCAACTTCTCTAATACTCTTCATTGCGGATGAATTGAAATGGCAAGAGCTAACGAAATTAAACGCGGCATGGCGATCAGCTACAACGGCAAGCTGCTGCTGGTAAAAGATATCGACGTGCAGAGCCCGAGCGCCCGCGGCGCCAGCACCCTGTACAAAATGCGCTTCTCCGACGTGCGCACCGGCCTGAAAGTAGAAGAACGCTTCAAGGGCGACGATATCCTGGACACCATTTCCCTGTCGCGCCGCAAGGTGAACTTCTCCTATATCGACGGCGAAGAATACGTGTTTATGGATGACGAAGATTACACGCCGTACATCTTCAAGAAAGACCAGATCGAAGACGAACTGCTGTTCATTCCGGAAGGCGGCCTGCCGGGCATGCAGGTGCTGACGTTGGACGGCCAGGTGCTGGCGCTGGAGCTGCCGCAGACCGTGGATATGGAAATCGTCGAGACCGCGCCGGGCATCAAAGGCGCTTCCGCCAGCGCCCGCAACAAACCGGCCACCATGGCGACCGGTCTGGTGATCCATGTGCCGGAATACCTCAGCGCCGGCGACAAGATCCGCATTCATATCGCCGAACGCCGCTACATGAGCCGCGCCGACTAGTCGCGCCAGCGGGGCCGATACTCGGCTCCGTTTCCTTTTCCGCTACGGCAATTCCGGGAAAAAGCGCCGCTTGAGCGCCAGCTCGACGCCGCGCAGCTCCGCCAGCCCTTTCAACCGCCCGATGGCCGAATAGCCCGGATTGGTTTTCTTTTTCAAATCGTCCAGCATCTGATGCCCATGATCGGGGCGCATCGGGATCGGCCGCCGATCGCCCGCCCGCTGCCGACGCAGTTCTTCGGTCAGGATCGCTTCGATCACCGCCACCATGTCCACATCGCCCTGCAGATGCGCCCCCTCGTGGAAGCTTTTCGGGTTTTCCTCGCGGCAGGTGGCGCGTAAGTGGGTAAAGTGAATGCGATCGCCGAAGGTTTCAATCATCCGCACCAGATCGTTGTCGGCGCGCACGCCGTAGGAACCGGTGCATAGGGTGAAACCGTTATGAATGCTGTCGACGGTCTGCTTCAGCCACTGCATGTCTTCGATCGTGGAGACGATGCGCGGCAGGCCGAGGATCGGCCGCGGCGGATCGTCGGGATGCACCGCCAGCCGGATGCCGGCCTCTTCCGCCACCGGCACGATGGCGCGCAGAAAGACCGCCATGTTTTCGCGCAGCTGCGCCTTGTCGATGCCGTCGTATTCCGCCAGGCGGCGGCGGAACTGCTCCAACGTATAGCCTTCTTCCGCCCCCGGCAGCCCGGCGATGATATTGCCCGTCAGCGTGGCTTTCTCCTCCTCGCCCATGGCGGCGAAATAGGCCGCCGCCTGACTGCGCTCTTGCGCCGTATAGTCCGCCTCGGCGCCGGCGCGTTGCAGGATATGCAGCTCGAACGCGGCGAAGGCGATTTGATCGAAACGCAGCGCTTTGGCACCGTCCGGCAGCGAATAGGCCAGATCGGTGCGCGTCCAGTCGAGGATCGGCATGAAGTTGTAGCAGACGGTGTCGATGCCGCAGGCCGCGAGGTTGCGCAGCGTCTGTTGATAGTTGGCGATATGCCGCCGCCAATCGCCGCTGTGGGTTTTGATCTCTTCATGTACCGGCACGCTCTCCACCACCGACCACACCAGCCCCTTTTCCGCCAGCAGCGCCTGCCGCGCGCGGATCTCGTCGATCGGCCAGACTTCGCCGTTCGCAATATGGTGCAGCGCCGTGACCACCCCGGTCGCCCCAGCCTGACGCACGTCATCCAAAGAGACCGGATCGTTCGGGCCATACCAACGCCATGTCTGTTCCATGTTGTGTCCTTATGCCTGTCTCGCATCGCGATGTTGTTATACCAGTTTAATTTAGATGTCAGCTAGCTTTAACTTACTCTTTCGCCGTGCGCTGTCAAAATTGAACCATTCATTGGTTGATCCGCTTCACGATTCTGGCTTATTTTGGCCTGACCAATTCCCTTAACCTGCCGATAACTTTAGACTGGTGGCAGTTTTTTATCGCCGGCCCCCGCTGCCCTTGCGTCGGCAAACTGGTCCGCTAACTTGACGCAAGTGGCCCGCCAGCTGTCTACTCGCTTTGGAGATGAGATGAATACGATCGCCAACACCCCGCTGCCGGGCGCCGTCCGGCAACCGAATTATGATCGCCGGGCCCTGCGCAGCCGCATCGTGCACCTGGGTTTCGGCGCGTTCCACCGTGCGCATCAGGCGCTGCTGACCGATCGGGTGTTGAACGCCCAGGGCGGCGACTGGGGCATTTGCGAGATCAGCCTGTCCGGCGGCGTGCCGCTGTTTCAGGCGCTGCGGCAACAGGATCATTTATACAGCGTGCTGGAGAAAGGCGCGGACGGCCATCAGGCCCTGGTGATCGGCGCAGTGCATGAGAGCGTGCACCGCAAGCTGGAGGGCATCGCCGCGGTGTTGGAGAAGCTGGCCGAGCCGCAGGTGGCGATCGTCTCGATGACCATTACCGAAAAGGGCTACTGCATCGAACCCGGCAGCGGGCGGCTGGATCGGCGGCATCCGGGGATCGTCGCCGATCTGGCGGCGCCGCATCAGCCGCAGACCGCGCCCGGCATTTTGGTGGAGGCGCTGCGGCTGCGGCGTGAACGCGAGCTGCCCGCCTTCACCCTGCTCTCCTGCGACAATATTCCGGAGAACGGCCACGTCCTGCGCCGGGCGGTGCTCGATTTGGCGCAGGCGCGGGATCCGTCGCTCGCCGACTGGATAGCCTCCGCCGCCACCTTCCCCTGCACCATGGTCGATCGCATCGTTCCGGCCGCCACGCCGGCCACGCTGGATGAGATCGCCGCCGCGCTGGGCGGCGTGCGTGACGAATGCGCCATCGCCTGCGAGCCCTTCATTCAATGGGTCGTGGAAGACAATTTCGCCGCCGGACGCCCGGCATGGGAGCTGGTCGGCGCCCAGTTGGTCCGCGATGTGCTGCCGTTTGAGCATATGAAGCTGCGCATGCTGAACGGCAGCCACTCGTTCCTGGCATATCTCGGTTACCTGGGCGGCTACCGCTATATCAACGAGTGCATGGCGGACGAGCACTACCGCCGCGCCGCACAGCGGCTGATGCTGTGCGAGCAGGCCCCAACCCTGAGCGTCACCGGCATCAGTCTGCCCGACTACGCCGCGCAGCTTATCGCGCGCTTCAGCAATCCGGCGCTGCAACACCTCACCTGGCAGATCGCCATGGACGGCACGCAAAAGCTGCCGCAGCGCCTGCTGGACGCCGTGCGCTGGCATCTGCGGCACGGCGGCGACTATAGCGGGCTGGCGCTGGGCGTGGCGGGCTGGATGCGGTACGTCGGCGGTGTCGATGACGCCGGCCAGCCCATCGACATTCGCGATCCGCTGGCAGATGTCCTGCAACAGACGATCGCCGCCACTCCGGACGATCGGCGGCGCGTAACGGCGCTCCTGGCGCTGAAATCGGTGTTTGGCGAACAGTTGGCGACGCATGCCGCGTTTATCGAGGCGGTGACGCAAGCCTATTTGTCACTGCGCGATCGCGGTGCGCGTGAAACGGTGAAGGAGTGGGTGAAGCGGTGAAGTGCCTGCAGGCTGAGAATAACCATGCCGACGTAACGTTACGCCGGCATGGCGGAACGACTTAACGATAAACGACCGTCATAACAGCAAGTTTCTTCTGTTGGTCTACCCACTTCATTTCGGTTGTGCCAAGATTCAGCGGAAGTTCTTTGCGTGTAGTATCAAAACCTGACAACGCTTGCTGGGCCTGATAATGCTGGCCGTTGCGGTAACATTGCGTATTCGCCTTAGAATCTGCAATCTTGACCGTGCAAGGACTTTCAACGATAGAGCCGACGAAGCGAATTACCCCGCCGGCCACTCCTGCCTGACTCACTGCCGTCCATGAAAACAACATTCCTACGATCAAAAATAACCGAAAGGTATTCATGGCAACCTCATTTTTAGTTAAGCCAATTTAACCATAGAGGATCTTGTTCGGAATAATCGCAAGGAAAGGGACGAGATTTGATCGTTAATCGCGTCATTAACAATGTAAAAACAAGCTACTAACAAAAGTTAACCTTATCTAATACAGGGTTTTATCTAAGAATTTTCTTGCCAAAAAAAGTGGATTTTGCCGGTTGAAAAGCGCAGGGTGGCGTGCAAAATTTGTGAGGCAGAGCACAAATTAAATCGCGCTCGCCGCCGCGACCGCGCAGAATCGCTCATTTATTAGGCAGGTTGATTTTTGCACCCAGGAATGATTAATGACTAAAACCAATCTGATTACCGGCTTCCTCGGCAGCGGTAAAACCACCGCCATCCGCCATTTGCTGGCCCATAAGCCCGAGCATGAACGCTGGGCGGTACTGGTCAACGAATTCGGCGAAATAGGCATCGACGGCGCGCTGCTGGCGGACAGCGGCGCGGTGCTCAAAGAGATCCCCGGCGGCTGCATGTGCTGCGTCAACGGCCTGCCGATGCAGGTGGGTCTGAATATGCTGTTGCAGCAGACCAAACCGGACCGGCTGCTGATCGAGCCGACCGGGCTCGGGCATCCGAAGCAAATCCTGTCGCTGCTGACCCAGGAGAGCTATGCCGGCTGGATCGATCTGCAGGCCACGCTGTGCCTGCTGGATGCCCGTCAACTCAGTCAGCCCCGCTACCGCGACAACGAAAACTTCCGCGATCAGCTGGCCGCGGCCGACGTTATCCTGGCCAGCAAAAGCGATACCTATCGGCCGGAAGACAGACGGGCGCTGGAAGCCTGGACGGCGCAAGATCCGCTGCAGCGGCCCTGCTACGCCATCGCGCAAGGCGAGGCGGATATCGCGTTGTTGTCACTTCCTCGCACAAATCGTACAGAATTGCCGGACGCACGACATCATCATGGTCAGGCGAAAACGCAGGGACTGGCGGCGTTGCGGCTGCCGGAGAACGCGCGTTGGCGGCGAGCGCTGAACGAAGGGCAAGGTTTCACCAGCTGCGGCTGGATTTTTGACGGCGACACCCGGTTCGACACCGTCGGCTTTATGGAATGGGTGCGGCTGGCGCCGGTCGAACGTGCCAAAGGCGTGGTGCGCATCCCCGAAGGCACGTTGCTGATCAATCGCCAGGGCCAGGATCTCAACATCGAAACCCGCCCGAACGCGCCACTCGACAGCCGGGTTGAACTGATCCACAGCGAAAATGCCGACTGGAACGCCCTGCAATCCGCCTTGTTTAAGATTCGTTTAAGTTAAACCCCGTACCGTTGCCCCCCCGGTTGCCGCAGGGCGGCCGGTTTTGTTTCGTTTTCATTTTTCCAACAGGTTTATGTCATGACACGCCGCAATTTACCCTTCATTCTCTTCTTCAACTTACTGGGCGTTGCGCTGTTTCTGTCCTGGTTCCTGCCGGCCAATCACGGCGGCTGGTTTACCCTGGATTCGGCGATCTTCTTCTTCTTTAACCGCCATCTGGCCACCGACCCGGCATTTTTGCACCTGGTCGCCATCACCAACAACCGCGCGTTCGATGTGATTTCGCTGCTCGCCATGGGCCTGCTGTATTTGTACTTCTACCTGAAGCAGGACGCCGCCGGCCGCCGCCGTCTGGTGATCACCGGCGTGGTAATGCTGCTGACCGCCGTGGTGCTGAATCAGCTTGGCCACCTGCTGCCGGTGAAGCATCCGAGCCCCACCCTGACCTTCGACAATATCAATCGCGTCAGCGCATTGACCGGCATCCCCACCAAGGACGCCTCCGGCGACAGCTTCCCCGGCGACCACGGCATGATGCTGATTATTTTTTCCTGCTTTATGCTGCGCTATTTCGGCCGCGGCGCCTTCGCCGTCGCCCTGCTGATTACGCTGATCTTTTCATTGCCACGCGTGATGATTGGCGCCCACTGGTTTACCGATATCGCCGTAGGCTCGCTGTCCGTGGTCTTGGTTGGCGCCAGTTGGGTGCTGATGACGCCTTGCAGCGACTGGATTATCGAACGGTTGAATCGCCTGTTGCCCGGCAAGCACCGCCCCGGCCAACCATAACTTACGTCTATGAGTCATTCCGGGAGGCGCCCGCCTCCCGCGTTTTATCCCCTCGCGATGCGCAAAATTTCTCCGCCCCCCGTTAACGCTTTTGCAACCTGATTTCACGCCAGATTCATACATCGGACAATTGGCGTTTTTTATATGAATATTTACATTATGTTACATCACAAATTCATATAAAAAAGACCGGAAAAAGACTCGCAATCCCCTATTTGTTCCGGTAATCTCAGATGCGTTTGTGCCTGGTTTAAGTCGAATCAGTACGGAATCCGATAAAAATGTGCGTTCCCGCACGTTTTCAACGGTAACTGATTGTCGATGCAACAGGTGCGGACTAGGCTCGTTTCGTTTGGCATTTTTCAGGTAGCGACTTTCGTCGTTAAGGACTTCAAGGGAAAACAACAACAATGGTCAAATCTCAACCGTTTCTGAGATATTTTTTGCGGGTAGTCCCTGCAATTGCCGCTGCGGTTATGCTGTCAGCGTGCAGCTCGACTCACACTTCGAACTTGAGTAACGCACAAACTGAGATGCGTGCAGTTAATGACAAAGACGGTCTTTTACTGCAAGCCTCTCAGGATGAATTCGAAGCGATGGTCCGCAACGTTGACGTCAAGTCAAAGATTATGGATCAGTACGCGGACTGGAAAGGCGTTCGCTACCGTTTAGGCGGTGACACCAAGCGCGGCATCGATTGCTCGGCGTTTGTACAGCGCACCTTCCGCGAACAGTTCGGCATGGATTTACCGCGTTCTACCTACGAACAGGAAGACCTCGGTAAGAAAATCCAGCGCACCAAACTGCGCGCCGGCGATTTGGTGCTGTTCCGCGCCGGTTCTACCGGGCGCCATGTCGGCATCTATTTAGGCAACGATCAGTTCGTTCACGCTTCTACCAGCAGTGGCGTCATGATTTCCAAGCTGACCGATAACTATTGGAATAAACGTTATCGAGAAGCGCGCCGAGTGTTGACCAACGGCTGACGGCGCAACGCCCTGAAGATCCTGAATACCAAACGAGCGATAAACGCCGCCTACGGGCGGCGTTTTTTTTGGCTGTCGAACGAGAGCCACCGGGGCTGAGCCAGGCCTTATCGTCACCTCACACCATTATTTTGATAAACTGCCGGCCGGAAATCGCGCCGACGAGGAAAAACTCGCCTATTATCGTCAGATGACGGCAACGGCGCGCCCGGCGTTATTTAAAACGTTTCCGCTTAATAGGTGCATTATATTTCTGTCGGCGACGCCTTGTATTTAAACGCGTCGCCGGTTGGGTACGGGATAAAAGGCAAAAAATGAAAAAAAAGCCGTTGGCACAATCCATTAAATGGCTGCGCGACACGCCTGACGCCCCGTTGCAGAGGTCTCGGTTATGGGCTTGAAAAGGGCGTTCTCTCGCAGCGTGTCGCACCGACAGCGCAGTCTGGCCAAAAGCGTTGTCGCCGCCCTGCTATTTTTTACGCTATTCACCGCGGTCACACTTTCTTTGATCAACCACCAGCGCACGCAATATCAACACAAGGTTGAAGCGCGTACGCAAAAATTCGCGCTGGGTTATATCTCGCACCTGACGGATGTCATGCAAAAAATGATGCCGCTGCTGGACAAACCCTGCCTCTCAAGCCAGTCGGACATCACCTATCAGGCGGCCTTTACCAGCGGCGTACGCACCTTCCTGCTGGTGAAAGACGGTTACGCCTACTGCTCCTCCGCCACCGGCGACATGATGCTGCCGATGAAAAACCTGTATCAGGACATCGATACCCACCTGCCTTTGGATCTGAAGCTGCAGCAGGGCACGCCGATCGTGCCGGACAAGCCGGCGGTCGCGGTTTGGCTGCGGCATCCTGGCGCATCGGCGACCGGCATCCTCGCCACGCTGGACATCAATTTGATGCCCTACCTGCTGTTCACTTCGCATGACGAGCAGGCGCCGGGCATCGCCATCGTGATGGGCAACCGCGCGCTGACCACCTTCAGCCCGAACCTGATGCCGATCGCGCAGTTGCCGCAAGACAAGGCGGACACCCTGACGCTGCCCAATCTGCCGCTGAGCATCCTGTTCTACAACGAGAAACTGACGCCCAACGATATTCGCCTGACGCTGCTGGGCAGCCTGGTGCTGTCGCTGATGATCGGCGTGCTCTGCTACTACATGCTGCTGTTGCGGCAAAGCCCGGAGCGCGCGCTGCTGCGCGGCATCAAGCGCAACGAGTTCTTCATCGAATATCAGCCGGTGTTCCATACCGGCAGCAACAGCATCGGCGGGCTGGAAGCGTTGATCCGCTGGCAGCATCCTATCGAGGGCCGCATTCCCCCGGATGTCTTTATCCCGTACGCCGAAAGCAACGGGCTGATCGTGCCGCTCACCCGCCATCTGTTCAGGCTGATTGCCGAAGATGCGCCGCAGCTCGCCAAGGCGCTGCCGCGGGGAGGCAAGGTCGGCCTCAATATTTCCCCCGCCCACCTTAGCGCGCCGTCATTCCATCAGGACGTGTATGAACTGTTGGCGCAGCTGCCGGGCGATTACTTTACGCTGGTGTTTGAAATCACCGAACGCGGCATGGTGGAAGAAGAGAGCGCGCTGGCGGAGTTCGACTGGCTGCATAAACAGGGCATCGAGATCGCGGTGGACGATTTTGGCACCGGCCACAGCGCGTTGATCTATCTTGAGCGTTTCACCATGGATTACCTGAAGATTGATCGCGGCTTCGTCAACACCATCGGCCAGGACACCGTCACCGCACCGGTGCTGGATGCGGTGATTTCGCTGGCGAAAAAGCTGAAAATGCTGACGGTGGCCGAAGGCGTGGAAACCGCCGAGCAGATGCAGTTCCTGCAAGAACGCGGCGTTAACTTCATGCAGGGCTATTACTTCAGCAAGCCGCTTAGCATCGCTAATTTCCTCGCTTACTGCAATGCTCATCAGGTCTTTGATTATCAGGAAAAAAATAGTTAATCTTTAAGCATCTTTACCCTGCGTCCGCCCGAAGAATGTTATGCTGGGCGCCGGTTGTACTTTATTCCACAGCAGGAGCTTACCGTCTGATGTCCGTGCGCATTTTCGCTGCTCTGGTGCTTTCGGCACTGAGCTTCGCCTCGCAGGCCGAAGCCCTCAACGAAAGCTACGCTTTCGCCCTTCTCGGTGAACCGAAATACGCCGCCGACTTCAGCCATTTCGACTACGTCAATCCGGCGGCCCCCAAGGGCGGCGACGTGCGCCTGGCGGCCATCGGCACCTACGATAACTTCAACCGCTTCGCTACCCGGGGCGTGCCCGGCGCGCGTACCGACGAACTCTACGATACTCTGTTCGCAACGTCCGACGACGAACCCGGCAGCTTTTATCCGTTGATTGCCGAATCGGCGCGCTTCCCGGCCGACATGCGTTGGGTGGAAGTGGATATCAACGCCCGCGCGCGTTTCCACGACGGCAGCCCGATCACCGCCGCCGACGTGGCCTTCACCTTCAGCAAATTCATGGCCGAGGGCGTTCCGCAGTTTCGCTCCTACTACAAAGGCGTCACGGTCAAAGCCATCTCTCGGTTGACGGTGCGCATTGAATTCCCGCAGCCGAACAAAGAAGCGATGCTGTCGTTATTCGGCAGCCTGCCTATTCTCCCGGCCGCCTTTTGGCAAAACTATAAGCTCAACGAGCCGCTCAACACGCCGCCGCTGGCCAGCGGCCCGTATAAAATCGGCGATTATCGCCTCGGCCAGTACATCACCTATCAACGGGTGCGCGACTACTGGGCCGCCAACCTGCCGGTGAACCGCGGCCGCTATAACTTCGACAGCATTCGCTACGATTATTATCTGGACGATAAAGTGGCGCTGGAAGCGTTCAAGGCCGGCGCTTACGATTTCCGCATCGAGCCGTCGCCCAAGAGCTGGGCCACCCAGTATCAGGGCGGCAACTTCGCGCGCAACTACATCATCAAACAGGACGAGACCAACCAGGCGGCGCAAAACACCCGCTGGCTGGCGTTCAACATCCAAAAACCGCTGTTTGCCGACCCGCGCGTGCGCGAGGCGATCACCCTGGCTTTCGACTTTAACTGGATGAACAAGGCGCTGTATTACAACGCCTATCAACGCGCCGACAGCTATTTCCAAAACACCGCCTACGCCGCCCGCGGCTATCCGGACGCCGCCGAACTGGCGCTGCTGGCGCCGCTCAAAGGCCAGGTGCCGCCTGAGGTGTTCACCAGCATCTATCAACCGCCCGCCTCCGACGGCAGCGGCAACGATCGGCAAAATCTGCTGAAGGCGACCCAACTGTTGCAAGAGGCCGGTTGGGTGGTCAAAAATCAAAAGTTGGTCAACGCCAAAACCGGCCAGCCGTTCGCCTTTGAGCTGATGCTGCTGAGCGGCAGCAACTTCCAGTACGTGTTGCCGTTCCGCCACAACCTGCAGCGGTTGGGCATCGATATGGCAATCCGCGAGATCGACGCCTCGCAATATACGCGCCGCATGCGCGAACGCGACTTCGATATGATGCCGACGGTGTACATGGCGATGCCGTTCCCCACCGCCAATTTACGCATCATTTGGGATTCGGAGTACATCAACTCCAGCTATAACACCCCCGGCGTCAAGGACCCGGCGGTCGACAGCCTGGTCAGGCAAATCGCTGAGCATCAGGGCGACGAAAAAGCGCTGCTGCCGCTCGGCCGCGCGTTGGATCGGGTGTTGACCTGGAACCGCTACATGCTGCCGATGTGGTACTCCAACCACGACCGCTACGCCTATTGGGACAAGTTCTCCACGCCGCCGATCCGCCCGGCCTACGCCATCGGCTTCGACAACTGGTGGTACGACGTCAACAAGGCGGCGCGCTTGCCGGCTCAACGGCAATAAGGAGTCGGCATGGCAGCCTATCTGATACGCAGACTGTTGCTGGTGATCCCTACGCTGTGGGCGATCATCACCATCAACTTTTTTATCGTGCAAATCGCCCCCGGCGGCCCGGTCGATCAGGCCATCGCCGCCATCGAACTGGGTCAGGGCAGCGGTTTCGGCAGCGGCGGGGTCAATGAAGGCCTGGGGCACGCCAGAGCCGGCGTCCCGGCCGCGACCGAAGGGCAATACCGCGGCTCGCGCGGCCTGGATCCGGAGGTGATCGCCGAGATCACCCAGCGTTATGGCTTCGATAAACCGCTGCACGAACGCTACTTCACCATGCTGTGGAACTACATGCGTTTTGACTTCGGCGACAGCCTGTTTCGCGGCGCTTCGGTGATGCAACTGATCGGCCAAAGCCTGCCGGTCTCCATCACGCTGGGCCTTTGGAGCACGCTGATCATCTATCTGGTGTCGATCCCGCTCGGCATCCGCAAGGCCGTCCACAACGGCAGCGCGTTCGATACCTGGAGCAGCACGCTGATCATTATCGGCTACGCCATTCCGGCGTTCCTGTTCGCCATCCTGCTGATCGTGTTGTTCGCCGGCGGCAGCTATCTCGACTGGTTCCCGCTGCGCGGCCTGGTCTCCAGCAACTTCGATACCCTCTCGTGGCCGGCGAAGATCGCCGACTATCTGTGGCACATCACGCTGCCGGTGCTGGCGACGGTGATCGGCGGTTTCGCCACCCTGACCATGCTGACCAAAAACTCGTTCCTCGACGAGATCCGCAAACAGTACGTCACCACCGCCCGCGCCAAGGGCCTGGACGAGAAAAAGATCCTGTACCGCCACGTGTTCCGCAACGCCATGCTGCTGGTGATCGCCGGTTTTCCGGCCACCTTTATCAGCATGTTTTTCACCGGCTCGCTGCTGATTGAGGTGATGTTCTCGCTCAACGGACTGGGGCTGCTGGGTTACGACGCCACGCTGCAGCGCGACTACCCGGTGATGTTCGGCACGCTGTATATCTTCACCCTGATCGGCCTGCTGTTGAACATCCTCAGCGATATCACCTATACCCTGGTCGATCCGCGCATTGACTTCGAGGCCCGCCAATGAGCCGCCTTAGCCCGATCAATCAGGCGCGCTGGGCGCGTTTTCGCCGCAACCGCCGCGGTTACTGGTCACTGTGGATCTTTCTGGCGCTGTTCACGCTCAGCCTGGCCGCCGATCTTATCGCCAACGACAAACCGCTGTTGGTGCGTTATGAAGGCCGGCTATACCTGCCGTTTATGATCAACTACAGCGAAACCGCGTTCGGCGGCGAACTGAACACCGAAGCCGACTATCAGGATCCGTTCGTCCAGCGCCAAATCGACCGGCATGGCTGGGCGATCTGGGCGCCGATCCGTTTCAGCTACGACACGATCAACTTCGCCACCGAGGTGCCCTTCCCCTCCCCGCCTTCGCGCCATAACCTGCTGGGCACCGACAGCAACGGCGGCGACGTGCTGGCCCGCGTGCTGTATGGTTTTCGCATTTCGATGCTGTTCGGCCTGGCGCTGACGCTGTTTTCCAGCCTGATCGGCGTGTGCGTCGGCGCGACACAGGGGTATTACGGCGGGCGTTTCGATCTGTGGGGGCAACGCTTTATCGAAGTGTGGTCGGGCATGCCGACGCTGTTTCTGATCATTCTGCTGTCGAGCATCGTCCAGCCCAATTTCTGGTGGCTGCTCGGCATCACTATTCTTTTCGGCTGGATGAGCCTGGTGGGCGTAGTGCGCGCCGAGTTCCTGCGCACCCGCAACTATGACTATATCCGCGCCGCGCGCGCCATGGGCGTGCCGGATCGCGTGATCATGTCCCGCCACATGCTGCCCAACGCCATGGTGGCGACGCTGACCTTCCTGCCGTTTATCCTCTGCGGCTCGATCACCACCCTGACGTCGCTCGATTTTCTCGGCTTCGGTCTGCCGATCGGTTCGCCGTCGCTCGGCGAACTGCTGCTGCAAGGCAAAAACAATCTGCAGGCGCCGTGGCTCGGCATCACCGCCTTCCTGGTGCTGGCAGTGCTGCTGTCGTTATTAATCTTTATCGGCGAAGCGGTACGCGACGCCTTTGACCCCAGCAAGGCGCATTGATATGGCTACACCTCTGCTCGCCATCCAGGATCTCAGCATCGCCTTCCGCCAGGGCGACGCCGTCACGCCGGTGGTCAACGAACTCTCTTTGCAGATAGCCCCGGCGGAAACGCTGGCGCTGGTGGGAGAATCCGGCTCCGGCAAAAGCGTCACCGCCCTGTCGATACTGCGACTGCTGCCCGCGCCGCCGGTGGTTTACCCTGGCGGCGATATTCTGTTCAACGGCAACTCGTTGCTGCATGCGCCGGAGGCTGAACTGCGCAAGGTGCGCGGCAATCAGATCGCGATGATCTTTCAGGAACCGATGGTGTCGCTCAATCCGCTGCACACCATTGAGAAGCAACTGGCGGAAGTGCTGATGCTGCACCGCGGCCTGCGGCGCGAAGCCGCACGCGCAGAGATCGTCGACTGTCTGGAGCGCGTCGGCATCCGCCAGGCCAAAACCCGGTTGCAGGACTATCCGCATCAGCTCTCCGGCGGTGAACGCCAACGCGTGATGATCGCCATGGCGGTGTTAACCCGCCCGAAATTGCTGATTGCCGACGAACCCACCACCGCGCTCGACGTAACTATCCAGGCGCAGATCCTGACGCTGTTGCAAGAATTGAAACAAGAAATGAGCATGGGGTTGCTGTTCATCACCCATAACCTGAATATTGTGCGCCGTCTGGCGGACAACGTGGCGGTGATGCGTCAGGGCCGTTGCGTGGAGCAAAACGGCCGCGCACAGCTGTTCAGCCGGCCGCAGCATCCCTACACACGGCAACTGCTGGCCGCCGAGGACGTCGGCGAACCGCTGCCGCTGCCGGCCGCAGCCAGCGCGCGCCCCGGCGATGAGCGGCCGCTGCTCAAGGTGGAAGATCTGCAGGTGCGATTCCCCATTCGGCGCGGCCTGCTTCGCCGCACGGTGGACTATCACTATGCGTTGAAGTCATTGAGTTTCGAACTGCGCGCCGGAGAAAGCGTGGGGCTGGTGGGGGAATCCGGATCGGGTAAAAGCACCACCGGGCTGGCGCTATTGCGTCTGCTGGCCTCGCAGGGGGCCATCTGGTTCGACGGCGAACCGCTCCACCCGCTGACGATGAAACAAATGCTGCCCTACCGCAGCCGGATGCAAATCGTCTTTCAGGATCCGTATTCCGCCCTCAACCCGCGCCTGAACGTACAGCAGATCATCGCCGAAGGGCTGGAAGTGCACCAACGGCTGAACGCCGAGCAGCGCGAACAGCGCGTGATCGAGGTGTTGCAGGAGGTCGGCCTGGATCCGCAGCTGCGCCACCGCTACCCCACCGAGTTTTCCGGTGGCCAGCGCCAGCGCATCGCCATCGCGCGTGCGCTGATCCTGCAGCCGCAGTTGCTGATCCTCGACGAGCCGACCTCTTCGCTGGATAAATCGGTGCAGGCGCAGATCCTGACGCTGCTGAAATCGCTGCAGCAACGCCACCGGCTGGCTTATCTGTTCATCAGCCATGACCTGCAGGTGGTGCGTTCGCTGTGCCACCAGGTGATTGTGCTGCGACAGGGAGAAGTGGTTGAGCAGGGAGACTGTCGGGCGATTTTCGCGGCGCCCGCAGCCGACTATACCCGACAACTGTTGCAGTTGGCGGATTAGCGGCGAATTCAGAAGGGGTATTGCGCGCTGAGCGGTTCGGCGATCGCGGCGCCGACGTTTTTCAGGCGGCACATCGTCGCGCTCTCATCGCTGCGCTGCACGAACAGGCAAGGTTCCCCTTCCCATTCGACGATCGCGCAGTCGACCTGAATCTCCTGCAACGACAGATTAAGCTGTTGCATCACCTGCCAGGCCTCGGCCCCTTCATGGCTGAGCAGCTTCAGCCCAATCAGGTTGTTATCCTCGTCTATTCCGTTAAACGGAATCGGTTCGACCTTTACGCCGGTGAAACCGGATAGCCAACGATAACTTTGCGGCAAGCGATGCACTACCGAAAGTTGGATACTCTCCACATGAAATCCCTAGTTTGAAAAGGTGAAACACTTTTACCTGACAGGGTTACTAAGTTATAGCCGTTGACTCCCGACTCTGCCGCGCACAAATGTTATTTAAATGTAAATTTTGCCGCAAGCCATTAACCTGACCCCGTGCTTGCCGATGCCGTGCCATTTTTTGGCGCGCCGTGCGGTGTTATTTCACGGCATTTTGCGACTCAGCTCGCATTTTTGCGTTATATGTAACCCTTTCCCGCAGCGATCTCAACTCTTTTTTCTTGCAATGCGACTACTTTTTCGTCGCCATATTTTTACATTGAAGAAACATTTCACCCGTCGCGTTAGCGCACCGTCCTCCGCTAATACCTTGATTTACATCACCCCTAATGCAAACCGCCCGCACCGACCCGCCGGCAAAACGCCGCGCATACCGGAGGATATCGGGCAGCTCAGCGACGGTATTTTTTAACAAAAAGCACACAGAAGGGTAAATGCCCCATTAATTAGCAGGCATATGTTTGGCAACAAAATTTTCATTGCCGGTTGCACCGCAAACTGGCAAGGCGCAACCCTGTGACGGCTCGGGGCAACTTCGCCCCGAACCAGGAGAACGTCAGGCTGCGCGATCGCGCGGCCGGCTGGCGTACAGATAGAACAACACCGCCACAATGCTGCACAGCGCCATCGAAGTGACCATCGGCCAGGCGCTCTTGCCCGGCGCCATCGACAGAACCGCGCCCACCAGCGCGCCGATGCTGAACCGCAACGTGCCGGCCAGGGAAGACGCGGTGCCCGCCATATGCGGAAAATCATCCAGGATCACCGCCATGGCGTTGGAGGAGATCATCGCGATGCACCCCAGATAGACCGCTACGCCGATCACCAGCGCCCAGAAGCCCAGCCCGACGGCGCTCACCGCCAGCAGCCACAGCCCCATCGCCAGCTGCACCAGCAGCCCCAGTTTGAACATCTTGACCGCGCCGAACCGCCGCACGTTGCGGCTGTTGATCAGCGTCGTCAGGAACAGGAAGACGATATTCAGCGCAAAGTAGTAACCGAAGTGCTGCGGCGAAACCTGGTTCAGTTCGATGTAGACGAACGGCCCGGCGCTGAGGAACGAGAACATGCCGGCGAACGAGAAGGCGCTGGCCAGCATGTAGCTCAGCACCCGCTTGTGGCGGAACAGCGAACCGAAATTGCCCAGCGTAGTGCGCAGGTGGAACCGCTGTCGCCGCTCTTTCGGCAACGTCTCCTTGATGAACAAGGCCACCAGCAGTGAACCGATCAGCGCCGCGGCGCCCATGGTCCAGAAGATGGCATGCCAGTTGAACCACAGCAGCAGCGCCCCGCCGATCATCGGCGCCAGCAGCGGCGCGATGGTCATCACCAGAATGACGAACGACATCATGCGCGAGAACTCGTCCTTGGTGAACATGTCGCGCATCAAGGCGTTGATCACCACGCTGGCGGCGGCGGCGGCCAGGCCGTGCAAGAAACGCAATCCGATCAGCTGATCGATCGACTGCGCCATGGCGCAGGCGCAACCGGCGATGGCGAAGATCAGCGTTCCCCACAGGATCACCGGTTTGCGGCCGATGCTGTCCGACATCGGCCCATAGAACAGCTGCCCGAAGGCGAAGCCGAGCATATAGGCGCTGAGCGTCATCTGCACGCTGCCGGACTCGACGCCAAACTGGGCGGCGATCACCGGCATGCTGGGCAGGTACATGTCGATGGCCAGCGGCATCAGCATGGACAGCAGGCCCAGAATGAAAATCAAACCGAGATGAGAGGTTCGGTTCTGTTGCACGTTCCACGACTCCTTAATCGGCCGCAATCAATGATCGGTTATCAGTCCTGCAGGTGCGGCGCGCCCACGCTGGCGATCTCTTCTTCGGTCAGTGGGCGATATTCGCCCGGCGCAAGATCGTCATCCAGCACGATGGCGCCGATGCGCTCACGGTGCAATTCGATCACCCGATTGCCGACCGCAGCGAACATCCGCTTCACCTGGTGGTAGCGCCCTTCGCTGATGGTCAGGCGCACCACATGCTCGTCAACCTGCTCCAGCGTCGCCGGCCGCGTCAGATCTTTCTCGTTGTGCAGTTGCACCCCTGCGGCGAAACGCTGCGCGGTGTCTTCCGCCAGCGGGTGCTCCAGCGTCACCAGATAGGTTTTCTCGCAGTGGTGGCGCGGCGAGGTAACGCGGTGCGACCACTGGCCGTCGTCAGTCATCAGCACCAGCCCGGTGGTGTCGATATCCAGCCGCCCGGCGGCGTGCAGTTTGTACGCGACCGGCTCATCGAGGAAGTACAGCACCGTCGGATGATCGGGATCGTCGGTGGAGCAGACGTAACCCTGCGGTTTGTTAAGCATGAAATAGCGCGGGCCGTTCTGCTGCTGCAGCGGATTGCCGTCGAACGCCACCTCTTGTTCCGGGGTCAGTTTGACAGCCCCGCTCTTCACCACCTCACCGTCTACGGTGACGCGTTTAGCCCGAAGTTCGCGCGCGACCAGCGCACGGCTGATGCCTAACTGCTGAGATAAAAACTTGTCCAATCGCATGGGATCTGCTTTGCCTGTCGTTGTTATGATCGCATTGATCGTATTGCCAAAATATGACGCCCGCCGTTGCACCGGGTGCAAATGGCAGGCTCAGGGGGGAAATCGCGTGGGGGCACAGCGATTGCTGTCACACGAGTATAGCGGCACAACGCGCTGCCCGACAGGGGTAATTTTCACGCTTCTCGCACCGCGCGCGCTCAGAAGGCATAATATAGACATTTCTCGGTCGCCCGGGGCGTAAAATGTCAGCGTTTCTGTGGCAACAGCGCTGACAAACCTAACCCCCGCGGCCCATTCCAACCTACGGCGTTCATTTATGGCCTTTACCCTACGCCCCTACCAACTGGAAGCGGTCGAAGCCACCATCAACCATTTCCGGCGGCATCCCGAGCCGGCGCTGATCGTGCTGCCGACCGGCGCCGGCAAAAGCCTGGTGATCGCCGAGCTGGCGAAACGCGCCCGTGGGCGAGTGCTGGTGTTGGCGCACGTCAAGGAACTGGTGGCGCAAAACCACGCCAAATACTGCGCCTACGGCCTGGAGGCGGACATCTTCGCCGCCGGGCTGCAACAAAAAGAGAGCGCCGGCAAGGTGGTGTTCGGCAGCGTGCAGTCGGTGGCGCGCAACCTGCCGCTGTTCGACGGCGCCTTTTCGCTGCTGATCGTCGATGAATGCCATCGCATCAGCGACGACGACGACAGCCAGTACCAGCAAATCATCCAGCACCTGCAGAAAACCAACCCGCAATTGCGGCTGCTGGGGCTGACCGCCACGCCGTACAGGCTGGGCAAAGGCTGGATTTATCAGTACCACTACCACGGTTTCACCCGCGGCGACGGCGCCAGTCTGTTTCGCGACTGCATCTATGAGCTGCCGCTGCGCTACATGATTAAACACGGTTTTCTGGTGCCGCCGGAGCGGCTGGATATGCCGATCGTGCAATACGACTTCAGCAGGCTGGAGGCCAGGAGCAACGGCCTGTTCAGCGAAGCGGACCTGAACCGTGAGCTGAAACGGCAAAACCGCGTCACGCCGCACATCATCAGCCAGATTATGGAGTATGCCGACGATCGCAAAGGGGTGATGATCTTCGCCGCTACCGTCGAGCACGCCCGCGAGATCCACGGCCTGCTGCCGAACGGCGAAGCCGCGCTGGTCAGCGCCGAAACGCCGCCCGCCGAGCGAGATGCGCTCATCGAGGCGTTCAAACAGCAGCATCTGCGCTATCTGGTCAACGTGGCGGTGTTAACCACCGGCTTCGACGCGCCGCACGTCGACCTGATCGCTATCCTGCGCCCCACCGAGTCCGTCAGCCTGTATCAGCAGATCGTCGGGCGCGGGCTGCGTTTGGCGCCCGACAAAAAGGATTGCCTGATCCTCGACTACGCCGGCAACCCGCACGATCTGTTTACGCCGGAGGTCGGCGTCAGCAAGCCGCACGGCGACAGCCAGCCGGTGCAGGTGTTCTGCCCGGCCTGCGGTTTCGCCAACCTGTTCTGGGGCAAGTGCACCGAAAACGGCGACATCATCGAACACTACGGCCGCCGCTGCCAGGGCTGGCTGGAGGACGACGACGGCCACCGCGAACAGTGCGATTACCGCTTCCGGTTCAAGAGCTGCCCGCACTGCGGCGCGGAGAACGACATCGCCGCACGCCGCTGCCATCAGTGTCAGGAGGTGTTGGTCGATCCCGACGACATGCTGAAGGCGGCGCTGAAGCTGAAAGACGCGCTGGTGCTGCGCTGCGGCGGCATGGAGTTGCAAAGCGGCCGCGACGATAAGGGCGAATGGCTGAAGGCCATCTATTACGACGAGGACGGCACCAGCACCAGCGAGCGCTTCCGCCTGCAGACGCCGGCGCAGCGCAAAGCGTTCGAGATGCTGTTCCTGCGCCCGCACCAGCGCGCGCCGGGCGTGCCGTTCGCCTGGCACACCGCCGCCGACGTGCTGGCGCAACAGCAATCGCTGCGCCATCCGGATTTCGTGGTGGCACGCAAGCGCGGGCAGTTTTGGCAGGTGCGTGAGAAAGTGTTCGATTATCAAGGCCGTTTCCGCCGTGCCAATCAGTTGGCCTGAGCGAACGGCCCTCAATCTGGGCAGGTTTTCGTTGCCCTGCGGGCGGCTTTCCGTTAAAATGCCGCGCGCTTTACCTGGGCCTGCCCAGCGTTAAAGCGGAATTCCGAACTTGCTACTTGGGTCGCCTGTAGCAGGGTAAATTTTCTTTTAAGAGAAAAAACAATGTTCACTATCAATGCAGAAGTACGTAAAGACCAGGGTAAAGGTGCGAGCCGCCGCCTGCGTGCAGCAAACAAATTCCCAGCTATCGTTTACGGTGGCAAAGAAGCTGCAGTTTCCATCGAATTGGATCATGATTCTGTCAAGAACATGGAAGCTAAACCAGAATTCTACAGCGAAGCAGTAACTCTGGTTATCGACGGTAAAGAAACCAAAGTTAAGGTTCAGGCTGTACAGCGTCACCCGTTCAAGCCAAAACTGGCTCACATCGACTTCGTTCGCGTTTAATCGCTACGTTTTCGAACCTTTCGGGACGCCGAAATAAAGAACGCCGCAATTGCGGCGTTTTTTATTGTCTGCGATTCGGCAAGCTTACTTGCCGCTGCCGGTCCGGCGTTGCAGCTGATCGCGCAGGTTCGGCGGCGTGCCTCTGATGGTCAGCGTGTCGGTGGCCGCATCCCAGAAAATGCGCTCGCCGAGCAGCATGGCGTCGAAGTTCAGACTGATACCGCCGCCGCTGCCGGCGAATTTGGTCAGCTGACGCAGCGTGCCGCGATCCGCCGGGAAGCTCTCTTCCAGCTCATACCCTTGCTCGCTGGAGAACTGCATGAAGTCTTTCTCGCCGACCGGCGACAACTCCTGCGACAGCGCCTGCAGTTCGATCTCTTCGCCCGCCTGCAGCTGTTCGTTGCAGTAGCTGTACACCTGCTGGCGCACCGACTGGCGCTCATTCTTGTCCAGCTGCGCGTCGGCGCAGTAGTCGTCCACCGCCTGCAGCAGCCCGCGGTTTTGCGCCTTGGTGTCCAACCCTTCGGACGCTGCCAGGAAATCCATGAAGAAGTCGGCGACCTTACGGCCCACGCGCCCGCGCAGGAAGGTCAGATAGCGGGTCGATTCCGGGTTGGTTTCCCACTCGGTCAGATCGATGCGCGCAACGATATCGGCGTTGTTGATGTCCAGATAGTGCGTAGTGTTGATATCCAGCTCTTCGTTGACGCGCATGCTGTTACGGCTGTTCAGCACCGCGATCAGCAGGTACTCGACCGCCAGATAACGGTATTGGCCGAACAGCACCACGCCGCCTTCGGCGAATGGATACTTCGCCAGTTCGTCGCGCAGACGGCCGGTCGCCGCGCGGCTGAAGGCCAGAAAGTCCTTATCGTCCTTGCGGCAGGTGCGCAGCGCTTCCGCCAGCTCGCTGCCCTCGTTGAACAAGCCCAGGGCCTTGCTCTTGGCGCTGTAGACGCGATGCAGTTCCGCCATCATTTCTTCCACCGCCGCGTTGGTGGGAAGCAAGGAATCGCGCAGCACCACGTCCAGCGTTTGCTCGTCGCGTTTCACCAACTGGTGCAGAGCGATCTGGTCGATATCCAGACTCATGGTAAATCCTCCTGTTCTTTAGGCGCGTATTCAAACACTGAAGGCCCCGCCCTGCAATACTAAAAAACCGCGGCAAACCGGAAAGGCGCAGCGGTGAGCCGCCCCGTCGCGGGCGAACCCTTTCCCGAATGACAGGAAGTGATAAAAGAGCGGAAAATCACTGTCCTATACGGTAAGATAGGGCACTTTGCAGATTACTAAGCGCAATTTTATGCCACAATCATCCCGTTACAGTGACGAACACGTTGAACAACTGCTCTCAGAGCTGGTCAATGTTCTGGAAAAACACCATACCCCCACCGATCTTTCCCTGATGGTGCTGGGCAATATGGTCACTAATTTGATCAACACCAGCGTTGCCCCCGCGCAGCGGAAAACCCTGGCGAGATCGTTCGCGGAAGCCCTGCAGGCTTCTGTCCGTGAAGATAAAGCGCATTAATATTTATTTATGGTGACAAACCGTCAGCGTTATCGTGAAAAAGTCTCCCAGATGATCAGCTGGGGGCACTGGTTCGCCTTATTCAACATCCTGCTCGCCCTTGGGCTGGGTAGCCGCTACCTGTTTGTCACCGACTGGCCCGCTTCCCTGCTGGGCCGGGTCTATGCCCTGGTCAGCCTGCTGGGGCATTTCAGCTTTATCGTGTTCGCCGGCTATTTGCTGGTGATCTTCCCGCTCACCTTCGTGGTGATGTCGCAGCGGCTGCTGCGATTTATTTCCGCCGCGCTGGCCACCGCCGGGCTCACGCTGTTGCTGGTCGACAGCGAGGTGTTCTCCCATTTTCACCTGCACCTCAATCCGGTGGTGTGGGATCTGGTGGTCAACCCGGATCAAAGCGAGCTGTCGCGCGACTGGCAGCTGATGTTTATCTGCGTGCCGGTGATCTTCCTGGTGGAGATGCTGTTCGGCACCTGGAGCTGGCAGAAGCTGCGCAGCCTGAACCGCCGCCGTTTCGGCAAGCCGCTGGCGGCGCTGTTCATCAGCGCCTTTTTCGCCTCGCACCTGATTTACATCTGGGCCGACGCCAACTTCTATCGCCCGATCACCATGCAGCGGGCCAACCTGCCGCTCTCGTACCCGATGACCGCGCGCAAGTTCCTCGAAAAACACGGCCTGCTCGATCAGCAAGAATATGAACGCCGCCTGGTGCAACAGGGCAATCCGGAAGCGGTGGCGGTGGAGTACCCGCTCAGCGATCTCAGCTACGGCGATAAGGGCAGCGGCTATAACCTGCTGATGATCGTGGTGGACGGCATTCGCGCCAAAGACGTGGCGCAGGATATGCCGACGCTGACGCGTTTCGCCCAGGAAAACGTGCGCTTCAGCGATCACTACAGCTCGGGCAACCACGCCGACACCGGGCTGTTCGGCCTGTTCTACGGCATTTCCCCGACCTATCTGGACAGCGTGCTCGCCGGCCGCAAGCCGTCGGCGCTGATCAACGCGCTCGGCGAGCAGGGTTACCAACTGGGGCTGTTCTCGTCCGACGGCTTCAACGCCAGCCTGTACCGTCAGGCCCTGTTGACCGACTTCTCGCTGCCGACGCCGGCGCCGCAAAGCGACGCGCAAACCACGCAGCAATGGCAACGCTGGCTGACGGATCAGGGCGACAAAGAGCCGTGGTTCTCCTATATCAACTTCAGCGGCGCCGAGCCGGCCGAAGGCGCTAAAACTCCGGCGCCGGCCGATTTTATCCAACGCTATCGCACCGGCGCTCAGGACGTGGACAGCCAGATAGCCCAGGTGCTGGACACCCTGAAACAGCGCGGCCTGCTGGATAAAACCGTGGTGGTGATCACCGCCGAGCACGGCGTCGAGTTCAACGACAGCGGCAAAGGCCAATGGGGCGCCGGCACCGCCTTCAACCAGGCGCAGCTGCAGGTGCCGCTGGTGATCCACTGGCCGGGCACGCCGGCGCAGACCATCAACAAGCTGACCGGCCATAACGACGTGATGCGTACCTTGATGCAACGGCTGCTGCACGTGAAAACCGCGCCGAAAGACTATTCGCAGGGCGAAGATCTGTTTACCGCCCAGCGCCGCAACAACTGGATCGCAACCGGCGATGGCAACCAGCTGGTGATCACCACGCCGACGCAGACGCTGATGCTGGACAACAGCGGCAACTATCGCGTCTACGATCAGAACGGCGATGAAATAAAAGACGAGAAACCGCAGCTTGCTCTGCTGTTGCAGGTGCTGACCGATGTAAAACGCTTTATCGCCAACTAACTGCTTAAAACTAAAGCAATCAAGTGGTAAGGCGCTTGCATAAACATCGAGAATCGGTAGTATGATTTTTCATAGCGTCGGCATGTAGCGCAGCCTGGTAGCGCACCGTCATGGGGTGTCGGGGGTCGGAGGTTCGAATCCTCTCATGCCGACCAAATTCAAGAAAACCTGCTGTAACAGCAGGTTTTTTTTCGTCTGCACGTCGAGAGGATGAGAACGCAGCCGCTGCACCCCTGCCTCCCCCAACGATCATTGCGCGCCTCGCTTTCGCGACGGCCTTTCTCCTTATCAAGCTCAGGCTGAGATTTTGTCTTGTTGGTTTTCGGGCGCTGCGGCGATGAACGCCGGGAGCCGAGTGCAGGCGTCGTAAATCGCTTTACAGCGCGGGTACCCGCTCAGATCGCACCCCATCCGCAGGGCATTCGCCCACTGAGGGATCAGGCAGCAATCCGCCAACGTCGGGCTGTCGCCAACACAGAAGGGCCCTGGCGGCCTCTGGAGCAACAGCTGTTCCACGGCGCTCAGCCCTTGCCGGATCCAATATGCATACCAGCGTTTTTTCTCTTCCTCACTCACCTTCAGCTCTTCACTCAGGTAGCGTAACACCCGTAGGTTATTGACCGGGTGAGTATCGCAAGCGATGACATAAACGATTTCCAGTACCCGGCTGCGCGCCGAATCGGCCGTCGGCAACAGCGGCGACTGGGGGAAATGGCGATCCAGCCAGTCGGTAATCGCCAGCGACTGGCTGAGAGACTCGCCGTCGTCCGTGAGCAGCGTCGGCACCAGCCCGACCGGGTTCATACGCCGATAAGCCAGCTCATTCTGCTGCCCGATGCGAATATTGACGCCCACCGTCTGGTAATGGATACCTTTCAGCGCCAGCGCAATGCGCACGCGGTAGGACGCAGAGCTATTAAAAAAACTGTACAGCTTCATCATTCACCTCAGAATCAGCCTCAGACAATCTTCACGGCGATAGGGGTAAGCCCCTCTACATTCCCGGTAATCACATCGCCTTTCACCACCGCCCCCACCCCTTCCGGCGTGCCGGTAAAAATCAGATCGCCGGGCTGCAGCTCAAAAAAGCCGGACAGATAGCTGATGGTTTCATTCACCGACCAGATCAGATGACGGATGTCGCTGCGCTGACGATCGCTGCCATTGACCTGCAGCCAGATAGGCGCATGGTTGACGTCTGCGCTGTCGCCGGCTTTATGCAGTGGCGCGATGGGCGCAGAGAGATCGAACGACTTACCGATTTCCCATGGGCGCCCCATTTGACGCATGTCCATCTGCCGATCGCGGCGGGTCATGTCCAGGCCCGTGGCATATCCCCAGATATATTCATGCGCCTTTTCCAACGGAATATCGTTCCCCCGTTTGCCAATCGCCACCACCAGTTCGATTTCGTAGTGATAGTTGTCCGTTTGCGCCGGATACGGCAGCGCCAGCGTTTCGCCGGCCGCCACCGGCACCACCGCATCGGCAGGCTTGCAGAAGAAGAACGGCGGCTCACGATCCGGATCAAAGCCCATTTCGCGAGCATGGGCGGCATAGTTGCGCCCGACGCAGTAGACACGGCGCACGGGGAACTGTTTATCACTCCCCACGACAGGAACAGTCACGGGGGCTGGCGGTGCAAATACGTATTGCGTCATTTTGTCTCTCCCAAATTAATAACGTGCTTCACGGAACAGCCCCAGGGCTTCCTGAACCGGCCGGTCCGAAAAACTGAATAACACGGTGTCTTCATCCGCCTGAAACGACACGTCGAACCAGGTCGGTGCCACAAAGATATCTTTTGCCGAAAAGTGAAGGGTTTCGTTGCCGATGCTGACCTGGCCGCGCCCTTCCACTACGTGGTAGAGGGTGCTGTCCGTGGCGCGCGCCTTTCGTGAGGAAAAGCCTTTCGGTAACAGTTGCAGAAAAGCGCCCATCGAGGGCATGGGATAGCCGCCGGTCACCGGATTGACGTAGCGCATCTTGTAGCCGTCCCACTCGTCGGCGTCCCCCATGCGGGTGAGGTCGTACAGCGTTTCGCGGCTGCGATCGTAGCGGTAGTTGAAAATGGGCGATGAGTTGCCTTTCTGATGGCGCAGCGGCAACATATTGGCCGCATAACGCGGTAAATAGTCCCCCTCCCGGCGCGTCACGGGCTGCTGTTCTTGCGGATAGTCTTCCGCGAAACCGCAGCCCAGCAGATTCACCAGCGGCAAATCCAGCCCGTCCAGCCATACCACCGGCTCAGCGCCGGGATTGCCGTGATCGTGCCAGCGCCACTGCGGCGTCAAAATGAAGTCGCCTTCATGCATTTGCGTTCGTTCGCCGTCAACGGCGGTAAACGCCCCTTTCCCTTCGACGATAAAACGCAACGCGGACTGATTATGGCGATGGCTCGGCGCAATTTCGCCCGGCATGATCAACTGCAAGCCGGCGTACAGCGTCGGGGTGATGGCGGCTTGTCCGCGCAACATCGGGTTTTCCAGCACCAGCACGCGGCGCACTGCTTCTTTGGCGCCAATCAACTCGCCGCTGGCCAGCAGGTGCGGGCGAATCTCCTGATAGTTCCAGTAAGCCGGGGCGCAGTTTGCATTCGGCGTTGACGGTACCAGATGGTGCAGCGACTCCCACAACGGGGTCAGGTTCTGCCCGGAAATCTGCCGGTAAAACTGCTGGCGGCTGGGGTTAACATCCTGATGGCGTTCAGGCATAGGGATTCTCCTTTTTCATTCACGACGCTGCGCGAGGCAACGTGTCAGGGGCTGGGGCAGACAGACGAACGACAGCCGTCAGCAGCATTAACATCACCGTACTGAGCGCCGCCGGAAGGGCAATAATGAAAAATAGCGTATCGAATGAGAAATTCATCGCCATCATCACGCCGCCGGAAAGCGAGCCGACAATCGCGCCGCAGCGGCCAATGGCATTGGACCAGCTGACGCCCGTCGCCCGGCTTTGCGTCGGATAGAGCGTGGCGGTCAAAGCATTCAGCCCGACCTGCGACCCGCTGATGCCGATGCCGGTGCCGAAGATGGCCAGCGCCATTTGCCACAGGCCGTTCTCGCTCAGGCCAATCATGACGATACACACGGCGCCCAAGGCGTAGCTCACCGCCAGCACCCGGAAGGGATTGCATTTGTCCATCAACACGCCCAGCCCCAGCGCGCCCACCGTGCCGCCTATCTGGAAAGCAGCGGTCACCCAGGAGGCATGCCGCAGATCAATACCGCGGTGATTAAGCAGCGTCGGCATCCAGCTGGAGAGCAGGTAGATGATCAGCATGCTCATGAAAAAAACCGCCCAAAGCATGAGGGTGATGCGCAACTGGCGGCCGGCGAACAGCGGGCTGATGCTGCCTTTGGCCGCCGTGGCGGCTTCGTTCAGATAAAAATGGGTCTCTTCATCCCACTCGCCAGTCATGGCGCTGACCGTTTTGGCAATCACCTTTTGCGGCAGTTGGCGGCGAACCTGCCAGCGCGGGGATTCCGGCAGGGCAAACAGCAGCGCCGCAAAGAGCATCAACGGCAAGACGCCGCCGAGCACCAAAATGCCGGACCACCCCACCCTCGGCACCAGTTGGGCGCTGACGATCCCGCCCAGGGCCGAACCGAGCGTGAAACCGCAGAACATCAGCGTGACCAGCGCGCCACGGCGGCGAGCGGGCAGATATTCAGAGGTCATCGTGATGGTGTTCGGCATCGCGCCCCCCAGGCCCAGGCCGGTGAGAAAACGCAAAACGACCAGCGTTTGCAGATCGGGGGAGAAGGCCGAAATCAGGCTCAGCGCGCCAAACAGCGCCACGCAAAGTTCGATAACGCGCTTGCGGCCAAAGCGGTCAGAAAGCGGGCCGCAAAGCAGCGCGCCCGCCGTCAATCCCAGCAACCCCGCGCCAAACAGCGGCGCCAGCTCACCGGCGGACAGTTGCCATTGGGCGCGGATGTCGGGCGCGATGAAACCAATGGCGGCGGTGTCAAAACCATCGAGCATCACCACCAAAAAGCAGCAGAGAATGACGCGCCACTGCGTCTTGCCGATAGGGGCTGCGTCGATCAGTGCTTGTAAATCACGCCGTTGAGTCATAGTGAGCGCCTCGGAGCAGGTAGGGAGATGTCTGTGTTGTTTTAGGTATGTTACGAATTTGTATCTTTAGCGATAAAATGTACAATGGCTTTTCGGGCGGAGACATAACCGGAGGGTTATAGCAAATGGCGAACTGGGCGCAGAAATTGAAGCTGCACCATCTGCAAATGTTGGTGGCATTGGGTGAACAGGGAAATCTGACCCACGTTGCACGGATGATGAACATCTCCCAACCCGCTCTGTCAAAATGGCTGTCGCAGCTCGAAGATGAGATGGGGATCACGCTCTTTGAGCGGCATAGCAAAGGGCTGCGCCCCTCCGAGGGGGGGAAATTGCTGCTTCAGCATGCGCAGCGTTTGATCAATGATCTGGAGCGTTCGCAGTCTGAAATCGCCCGCTTTAAGCAAGGCGGGCTGGTGGGAAGCCTGAAAATCGGCTGCTCGCCGGTGGCGACCGACTGCGTTTCGCAGGCCATATTGAGCCTGCTGCAGGAAATGCCGACGCTGCATCTCAATATTGAGGAAAAGGTGATGACCCCCCTGCTGCACGATCTGCTCGCGGGCGCGGTGGATGTCGTCGTGGGCCGCGTCGGGGGGCGGGCGCTGCAACTGCCGCTCAACTATCAAGTGCTCTACACCGAACCGGTATGCTTCGTTGCCCGCCCTCACCATCCGCTGGCAAAATCCGCCTCCCTCACCTGGCACGATCTCACCCACTGGCGCTGGATAGTCTGGCCGACCGGCACGCCAATCCGCCTCAGCATCGATAATGCGTTGGCAGATAACGGCGTGATGCTGCCTGAAAACACGGTTGAATCGGCATCGATGAACGTCAGCACCAACCTGCTGCAAAGCAGCGACATGATCTCCATTCTTTCACTACGGCTGGCGCAGCGTTATGCCAGCCAGGGGCAACTGGCGATCCTGAACCTGCCGAAGATTGAGCAGAAAGGCAGCGTGGGCGTCTTCTGGCGCAACAGCGAGCCGCCTTTTGCCGCACTGAGCCGCTTTTTGCAGCTGCTGACGCAGGCCAGATAAAAATCGCCTTAACGCGACGGCTCCCTTTTCTGGCAGAACGGGGATTCAGCAGCGGGCTTTACCGCACGCCGCGCAAGAATAAACGCCCCTTGTAAAATTCTGCGCCGCCTCTTGCCAACCCGAGCGGCTCAGGCCAGAATACTGTACATTAAATCAGTGTTTACAGGTGAGTCATGTTTGTAGAATTGGTGTACGACAAACGCAACGTCGCTGGGCTGCCCAACGCCGCCGAGATTATTCGCAGCGAGCTGGAAAAACGCGTGCACGTGTTGTTCCCGGAGGCGGAAGTGCGCGTGAAACCGATGCAGGCCAACGGCCTGAACTCCGACGCCAGCAAAAGCGATCGCGAAAAGCTGAACCGGATGTTGGAAGAGATGTTCGAAGAAGCGGATCAGTGGCTGGTTATGGATATATAAACCCAATCTGAAAGCCGGGCTGACCCACCGGCTATTATTTCCACCAGCATATCGCACCGCTCAACCTCCGGTTCCGCAGCGAATACCCCCTTGGGTCAAAGGACTGACTGCGGCACATGCCCCCGATTATCGGTTAATCCTGGCGCACTTCGAAGCGTGTATTCCTGCGTGGGCACCTTTTCCTCGTACAAGCACCATAACAAAAAGCCCCAGCATCGCTGCTGGGGCCTCTGTCATGGTGCCGGCTACCGGAATCGAACTGGTGACCTACTGATTACAAGTCAGTTGCTCTACCTACTGAGCTAAGCCGGCTGAATTTGGCGGAAGGACAGAGATTCGAACTCTGGGAGCTGTTACACTCGACGGTTTTCAAGACCGTTGCCTTAAACCACTCGGCCATCCTTCCAATGGGCGCTGATATTAGCGATACCGTTATGAAATGTCTATCGTTTTGATGCAAAAAAATCGCATCGGCGGCGCAGTTGCCTAAACTTCAGGCCTTAAACGCTTAAAAAATGAAAAGCCCCGCAAAAGCGAGGCTTTTATGTTCGGCTGAAACGCGATTACTTCGGCTGCGAATCGTAGTCTGAACAGGTTTGATAGCCCTTGTTCATGACATGGCCCGTGTCGTTGTAGCTGACAAAATACGTTTGCACTTTGCCATCGCGCGGCGCGACCGCATAGGTGTCGCAAGTGCCCTGCGCATGGATCAGCGTGGCGGACGTCGACGGCGGACCGGCAATCGCCCGCACCTGCTGCTTGGTCATCCCTACTTTGACATCGCTGACCACCGGCTCATTGACATAACTGGTTGCACGGTCATAGGCGGTGCAGCCGGCAAGAATGGAAAATACCGCCGCAGTGCCGACGGCCAAAACCAACTTCTTCGTCATAGCTTGTCCTCTTGGAGTACGTTTGTTGTCCCCTAAGTCTAGAAGTGGAAAGGCTTTTCTACAAACTCCCCTTTGTCGATCGGTGCGCTTTTTCTCGCGATCGGCCGGCGCGGGCGCGACATCGGATTCAAAAGCCGAAATCGCTCAGCGCCGGGACATCGTCCGGGCGCCGACCGAGCGGCCAATGAAAACGCCGATCCTGTTCGCGAATCGGCATGTCGTTGATGCAGGCATGGCGGTTGATCATCAACCCTTCCTGATTGAACTCCCAGTTTTCGTTGCCGAAGCTGCGATACCAGTTGCCGGAATCGTCGCGCCACTCATAGGCGAAACGCACCGCAATGCGCGCGCCGTCAAACGCCCACAATTCCTTAATCAGCCGATACTCCAGCTCTTTCGCCCACTTGCGTTGCAAAAATGCGACCACCGCCGCGCGGCCGTCGACAAACTCCGCGCGATTACGCCAATGGGTATCGAGGGAATAGACCTGCGACACCCGCTCAGGATCGCGGCTGTTCCAGGCATCTTCCGCCAACCGTACTTTTTCGATGGCGGATTCACGGGTAAAAGGCGGCAATGGGGGTTTAATGCTCATGATCATCTCCTGCGTATAGGTAAGTAGACAACTCTGTCTACATCATTACGCTAGCGCATGTAGACAGAGTTGTCTACAATCACTCGAAAATCGCCTGGGAGAAAAATGATGACCACCGATCGCAACACCTTACCCGCCCGTCAGCGCATCCTGCTGACGGCCCACGATCTGTTCTATCAGGAAGGGATCCGCGCCACCGGCATCGATCGCATCATCAAGGAATCAGGCGTCACTAAGGTGACGTTTTATCGCCACTTTCCCAGCAAGAACGATTTGATTACGGCGTTTTTGGCCTATCGCCACCAGCAGTGGCTAACCTGGTTCAGTACAGCGTTGGATCGACATGTGGCGCAGAACAGCGGGTTACTGCCGGCGCTGGCGCCCTGCCTGGCGGAATGGTTCGACGATCCGCGTTTTCGCGGCTGCGCGTTTATCAATACGGCCGTGGAGATCGCCGATCTGCTGCCGGAAAGCCTGCACCTCGCCGGCCGGCATAAGCAACAGATGACGGATGAACTGGCGCGCCACCTGCCCGCAGGCCCGCAGCGGGAACAGCACGCCGCGATATTGGCGATGCTGATCGACGGCGCCATCGTCAGGGTGCAGATTGAGCGCCAGCCGCAGCCGGCGTTGCAGGTGCTGAATGCCGCACTGGCGCTGTTGGCGCAAGGCGGGTTCGATCAGTAATTGGCCCAGATGCCCGGCGTCACCAGTTCCAACAGGTGGGCGTCGGGATCGCGAAAGTAGATGCTCTCGCCACCGTGATCCCAACGCATGCGCCCCTCAATCTCCACGCCGTTGGCCGTCAGATGCCGTTCCCAGTGCGGCAATTGGTCTTTCGCCACCGCCAGCCCGATATGCGCCGGCCCCACACCATCGTGCGCGGGAATAAAGCCGGTCGGATAATGCGCCCCACGCAGCGAATCGCCCTCGACAAACAGCAACAATACGCTCCGATCGCCAACGTTATAGGCGCGGAACCGCTCGTTGGCGACCATCGCCGGCAGCTTCAGCACTTCTCGGTAGAAGGCGGCCGCTCGCTCAATATCGCTGACGTACAGCACCGTTTCGATCACCTTATCGATCTTGAGTTCCATATCATCCCCCTCTTTTTTGTACTGACAGCGTAGGCTTAGAGGAGGAAAACCACGGTGCTTCCCGTGCCGATAGCGGATCAATCCGTGCTTTTTACCGGTTTACAGGCAAAAAAAACGCGGCCCGAAGGCCGCGCGATGACGTTCACACTGAGGTGCTTAGAACTGGTAAACCAGGCCCACGGCAACCACGTTGTCGGTGTTGATCCCGGCAGCGTCGGTGAAGTCGTTGTTGTCCACCAGGTTGATTTTGTAATCAACATAGGTAGACATGTTTTTGTTGAAGAAGTAGGTCGCACCCAGATCGACGAATTTGACCAGGTCTTGATCGCCGTAGTCCTTGCCGTTACCGGCGCGGCCCAGGTCTTTACCTTTGGTCTGGTTATAGCCGACGAACGGACGCAGACCGAAATCGAACTGGTAGTGCGCGTAGGCTTCGAAGCTCTGCGCCTTGTTGGCGTAGCCGTAAACGCTGCTGTCGGAGCTGCCGAAACGCGCCGCGTTGTAGGACTGGGTGAACATCACCGCCAGGTAGACGTCGTTGGCGTCATATTTCAGACCGCCGGAGTAACCTTCGGCCTTGTCGCCGCGGCCCATGATGTTCTGGTGACCGTTAGCGCCGTTCTGCTCGCTGGTGCGGCGAGAGTTGAAGAAGGCGCCCGCCGCGCTGATGCCGTAGCCCATATCATAGCTCATGGACATACCGTAGCCTTCGCCGTTCTGGCCAAGGACGTCGCGACCGTTGTTGGTCTCTTCGCCATTACCGTTTTTACCCTGGTACTGCAGGGCGAAGTTCAGGCCGTCAACCAGACCGAAGAAGTCGTTGTTACGGTAGGTCGCCAGGCCGCTGGAACGCTGGAACATGAACTGGTCGGCGCCGTAGGTCATACCGTCGAACTCAGGCTGCAAGTCGGTATACGCCGCGACGTCGTACAGCACGCCGGTATTACGGCCGTAGTCGAAGGAACCGTAGTCGCCGAATTTCAGACCGGCGAAGCCGTAACGGGTGAAGTTCTTGTTGTCCTGGTTTTCAGCGTGGTTCAGGTTAGCCTGATATTCCCACTGGCCGTAGCCGGTCAGCTGATCGCTGATTTGCGTTTCGCCGCGCAGGCCAAAACGCATATAAGACTGGTCACCGTCCACGCCGTTGTTGCTGGAGAAATAGTGAAGACCGTCGACTTTACCGTACAAATCCAGTTTATTACCGTCTTTGTTGTAGATTTCCGCCGCGCCTGCTGTGCCTGCAACCAGCAGTGCGGGTACCATCAGAGAGAGTACTCGAAGTTTCATCGTTATTATCCTCGTTAATTATGTCGAGCTACGGCCACTGCCCTTTTCGAGCATTATTAGCACGACTGTGCATTACCATTCTGGTAACAAGGGTTATATTAATCCAGAAAGAAAATGATACCAAGTATCCGATAGTGTTTCAGCGTGATTAATAAAGGTTTCAAAATGTAAATGCGCGCGAACTTTCACAAAACATTACCGACAAACAAAATAAAGCACTTAAAGACAAAGAATAGATTAATTGATAAAAAATCATGTAGTTATACAAATCTTTAAGAAAAAAAAGCCAACCATACAATTGTGCTGGACAATAAGCACATTGTGCCAAAACGCCGCCTGCACGCAGCCGCTATAATCACCTCGCTATCATCATTATTTTCATTATTACCTTCATTATCCGAAGATAATTTCTGCATACCTTTAACCGGCTTCTGGCCGGTTTTTTATTTTACTCCACACTGTCCTCACAATTTAAATCCGCACAAATAGCACGCAAATAAATAACCTCGCGATATAGTTTCGCCAATTTACATCCGCACTAATTGCTAATCTTTTCTCTTATTTTGGTCTACAAATTGAATTTGTTTTTCATTTCGTGCTTTATCTCGCCGAATATTGTGC
Source organism: Serratia ureilytica (assembly GCF_017309605.1). Lineage (NCBI taxonomy): Bacteria > Pseudomonadati > Pseudomonadota > Gammaproteobacteria > Enterobacterales > Yersiniaceae > Serratia > Serratia ureilytica. The sequence continues at coordinate 1,543,407 of NZ_CP071320.1, read as the reverse complement.
GTCACAGGCAAAATTGGCCGCAGAGTTTCACTTCTGGTAGCCTGAAAAAAAGCTCACCCTCAGCGAGTAAAGTCATGATGCCATTTCACCCAGAGGCGCTATGGCGGCGGCTGCAAGGCTCCCCCTTCCGCTCCCGTTTCCGTTTGAATCCCAAAGACCAGAGCTATCTTGACGACAAAGGCTTGCCGCTGATCCTCAGCCATGCCCGCGACTTTATCGATCGCCGTCTGGCCGCCGCCCACCCCAAAAACGATGGCAAGCAGACGCCGATGCGCGGCCACCCGGTGTTCGTCGCCCAACACGCCACCGCCACCTGCTGCCGAAGCTGCCTGGAAAAATGGCACGGCATACCGCAGGGCATCGCGCTGGACGAGCAGCAAAAAGACTATATTGTCCAGGCGATCGCCCTGTGGCTGGTGCGCCGAGGCGGCGCCAGAGAGGAATCAGGCGCGAATCTTTTCGACCCGGATCGCGGATTGTGATAAAAACTGTCAGTAACTTTCGCCACTCTTTTGACCCAAGATCCTGACGCTTACATGACAGCCACCTTGTGCAATGAACAGCAAACGCCCGGCGTTCCTCAACAGATCGCCACCCGCCTGGCCTTTTTCGTCGCCGGCCTCGGTATGGCCGCCTGGGCGCCGCTGGTGCCCTTCGCCAAAACGCGCATCGGCCTCGATGACGGCTCGCTCGGCCTGCTGTTGTTATGTATCGGCGCCGGCTCCATGTTGGCGATGCCGCTGACCGGCTTCCTGACCGGCAAACTGGGCTGCCGCGCGGTGATCCTGATGGCGGGGCTGGGGCTGTGCATCGATTTGCCGTTGCTGGCGCTGATGGACTCCCTCGGCGGCATGGCCGTGGCGCTGCTGTTGTTCGGCGCGGCGATCGGTATGATAGACGTGGCGATGAACGTGCAGGCAGTGATCGTCGAGCGCAACAGCGGCAAGGCGATGATGTCCGGCTTTCACGGCTTTTTCAGCATCGGCGGCATCGCCGGCGCAGGCGGCGTCAGCGCGCTGCTGTGGCTGGGGCTGACGCCGCTGCAATCCACCCTGATCACCGTGCTGGCGGTGATCGTGCTGCTGGCGTTCGCCAGCCGCCATCTGCTGCGTGACAGCGGCGCCGACGACGGCGGACCGATGTTCGTCTTGCCGCGCGGTTGGGTGATGTTTATCGGCATTCTGTGCTTTATCATGTTCCTGGCGGAAGGCTCGATGCTCGACTGGAGCGCGCTGTTCCTCACCACGCTGCGCGGCGTCGAACACAGCCAGGCCGGGCTGGGCTATGCGCTGTTTTCCATCACCATGACGCTCGGCCGCCTCAATGGCGATCGGGTGGTGAACTCGCTGGGCCGCTACCGGGTGCTGCTGCTGGGCAGCCTGTGCGCCGCTGTCGGTCTCAGCCTGGCTATCGCCTTCAATCACGCCACCGTTTCGCTGGTCGGCTTTATGCTGGTTGGCCTGGGCGCTTCCAACGTCGTGCCGATTCTGTTCAGCGCCGCGGGCAACCAACGCGATATGCCGGCCAATTTGGCGATCGCGTCCGTTACCACCGTCGGCTATGCCGGTATTCTGGCCGGCCCGGCGCTGATCGGCTTTATCGCTCAGTTTTCCAGCCTGACGGTGGCCTTCGCCTGCGTAGCCGCTCTGCTGTTGGCGGTGACCGCCAGCGCCAGGGCCGTCACTCGCTGATTCAGGAATGCGCAGCCACTATGCAAAATAAACAACTGACCATTAGCTCCAGCAATATCACTCGCTGCTTCCTGCTGTTTATCGTGCTGCTGACGATCGGCATCGGCCTGTATGGCTACAACTACACCAACGCCTGGCTGGCGGAAAAGAAGTACACGCTGAACAGCATCGCCGGTTCGCTGCAAAAGCGCATCGATACCTATCGCTACATGACCTATCAGGTCTATGACAAATTCGGCAACGCGCCGGCGCAGAATGTCGATCCCGGTTTGCAGGAAACCCGCCTGCGCCCCGACGTCTACTATGTCGAGAAGCCGCACAAGAAAACCGACGCGGTGATCTTCGGCAGCCATGACGAGAACACGCTGGCGATGATCGCCAACATCTCGGACTACCTGGACAACCGTTGGGGCGCCAAGACCGAGAGCTACGCCATGTATTACCTCAATGGTCAGGACAACAGCCTCAGTCTGATCACCACTCAGCCGCTCAAAGAGCTGGCTTCGCGCTTTAGGGAAAGCTACCTGACCACTTCGGCGGACGAACGCCGCGCCGAGATGCTGCAACAGGCCAATATGCTCGACGAACGCGAGAGCTTTTCCGATCTGCGCAAACAGCGCTTCCAGAACGCCTATTCATTCTCGATTCGCACCACCTTTAATCAGCCGGGGCATCTGGCGACGGTGATCGCCTTCGACTTGCCGATCAACGACATCATTCCGGCCAACCTGGCCCGCGCCAATTTCCTGCTGCAGCCGGACGATGTCGAGCTCGACGACAGCGCCATCCCGGCGGAAACCGCCCTCGGCGCCCAGGCGGCGATGAGCGGCGGCTGGGTGGAGTTCAGCGCCGCCCTGCCCAATGCGCCGTTGAAGGTGGTGTATCGCGTTTCGGCCATTAATCTGGCCATAGACCTGCTGCGCAACAACATCTGGCTGATCGCGGTCAATCTGCTGCTGTTGGCGCTCTCGATGCTGAGCATCTACTTTATCCGCCGCCAGTACATCCGCCCGAGCGAAAACATGGCGGTTGAGCTGGAGGCCGAGCGCGCGCTGAATCAGGAAATCGTCTCCAGCCTGCCCTCCGGCCTGCTGGTTTACAGCTTCGCCAACAATGCGGTGATCGCCAGCAACAAAATCGCCGAGCACCTGCTGCCGCACCTCAGCCTGCAAAAAATCGCCCATATGGCCGAACAGCATCACGGCGTCATTCAGGCAACGGTCAACAACGAGGTGTATGAAATCCGCATTTTCCGCAGCCAGCTATCGCCGGATACCTACCTGTTCCTGATGCACGATCAGGATAAAGAGGTCATGGTGAACAAGCGGCTGCAGCAGGCACGGCGTGAATACGACAAGAACGTGCAGGCGCGCAAACTGATGTTGCACAACCTGGGCATCGAACTGAATCAGCCGGTGCGCCAGATGCACGATCTGGTCGACAGCCTGCGCAACCAGCCGGATCAGGAACAACAGCAGGCGCTGCTGGGCCAACTGACGGCGGCGTCGTCATCGGTGCTGGGATTGATCGATAACATCACTCTGCTGACGCGGCTGGAAACCCAGGACTGGCAACCGACGCGCGAGCCGTTCAACCCGGCGGCGATGATCGACGAGTTGCTGCTGGAAGCCCTGCCCGCTCTCAATCAAAAGGGGCTGGCGCTGTTCAAGCATTTCCAGTTGGACGTCGAACAGAACTACATCGGCGACGCCAACGCGCTGCGCAAAGTGATCTCACTGCTGGTGCATTACGCCATTATCACCACCGCCTGCGGTAAGATTTCTCTGGTCATCGACCATGAGCCCGAACACCCGGATCGCCTGATTTTCCAAATCAACGACACCGGCTCCGGCATCTCCAACGAAGAGATCAGCAATCTCAATTACCCGTTCCTCAGCCAGACGCTGGTGGACCGCTTCAACCACGGTTCCGGCCTCACTTTCTTCCTGTGCAATCAGCTGTGCAAAAAGCTTAACGGCCAGTTGGACATTCGCAGCAAAGTGGATATCGGCACTCGCTATACCATTCGCGTCGCCATGGAGATGGAGAGAAAAGAGCCGCAGGAACAGGAAAAGCTGCTCGACGGCGTCACCGCCCTGCTGGACATCACGTCAGATGAAGTGCGCGGCATCGTGACCCGCCTGTTGCAGGCTTACGGCGCCGACTGCCTCGTCGCCGAAGATCGCGCGGTCAACCGCGATTATGACGTGCTGCTGACCGATAACCCGCAGCGAGCCGATGATTACACGCTGTTGCTGGCGACCGATGAACCGGGTTGGCAAGCGCTGGATAAACGCTACATTCGGGTGAACTATAACCTGAACGGCGCATTAATCGACGCCGTGCTGATGCTGATCGAACAGCAAATGGCCGCGCTGGAGCAGGAAGAAAGTCCGCTTTCATTGAGCTCAGAAGATATCCAACTCTATGAAAAACAATTGAAATCAAGTGATTACTATGGGCTGTTTGTCGATACAGTACCCGATGATGTCAAAAAACTGTATACTGAGGCGGGCAGCAGTGATTTCAATGCGCTGTCACAAACCGCACACCGCCTGAAAGGCGTGTTTGCCATGTTAAATCTGCTTCCCGGCAAGCAGCTGTGCGAATCGTTAGAACAGCGCATCGCAGAAGGTGATGCGCCCGAGATCGAGAATAACATCAGTCAGATTGATTTTTTCGTCAGCAGACTGCTGAAGCAAGGTAGCCAACAACATGAATAACCTGAACGTAATTATTGCTGATGACCATCCTATCGTACTGTTTGGCATCCGGAAGTCACTTGAGCAAATTGAATGGGTGAATGTCGTTGGGGAGTTCGAAGACTCAACCGCACTGATCAACAATCTGTCCAAGCTGGATGCCAACGTGCTGATCACCGATCTGTCGATGCCGGGTGACAAGTATGGCGACGGCATCACGCTGATTAAGTACATCAAGCGTCATTATCCGCAGTTGTCGATCATCGTGCTGACCATGAACAACAACCCGGCGATCCTGAGCGCGGTATTGGATCTGGATATCGAAGGCATCGTGCTGAAACAAGGCGCGCCGACCGATCTGCCGAAGGCGCTGGCCGCCCTGCAGAAAGGCAAGAAGTTCACGCCGGAAAGCGTCTCCAAACTGCTGGAGAAAATCAGCGCCAGCGGCTATGGCGACAAACGCCTGTCGCCGAAAGAGAGCGAAGTGCTGCGTCTGTTCGCCGAAGGTTTCCTGGTGACCGAAATCGCCAAGAAACTCAACCGCAGCATCAAAACCATCAGCAGCCAGAAGAAATCGGCGATGATGAAGCTGGGCGTCGAAAACGACATCGCCCTGCTCAACTACCTCTCGTCCGTCAGCATGACGCCGTTGGACAAAGACTAAAGCCCGCCTCACGGCAGGTTAACGCCAAACAGGCACGGCATCCGCCGTGCCTGTTTGCTTTTCAGGCCTCGCTGCGGTTGTAGCGTACCTGCTGGCTGTAATAAGCCAATGTCTGCTCCAGCGTCTCCAGCGTAACCGGTTTCGACAGGCAATTATCCATGCCCGCCTCGAGACAGCGCTGCTTCTCCTCCGCCAACGCGTTCGCCGTCACGCCGATCACCGGCGCGCTGAACTGCATCTCCCGCAGCGCCTGCGTCAGGCGATAGCCGTCCATGTTCGGCATATTGACGTCGGTCAACACAATATCGACGTGGTGCTGTTTCAGTACGGCGAGCGCGTCTACGCCGTCGTTGGCGGTCACCACCTGATACCCCAGCGACCCCAGCTGATCGGAAAGCAGACGACGGTTGATCGGATGATCGTCGACCACCAGCAGATGAATATCGCCGTTGTCCGCCGCGCTGGCCTTGGCGGGCACCGGCAGCTGCACCAGCGCCTCTGCCGCGCCGTTGCCGACGCCGAACAATCGGTTGATCAAGGTCAGCGTTTCACGCGGCGTAGAGGTGCTGTGCATCCAATAGCCTGGCCGGGTTTCCAGCGACGGGCCGATATGTTCGGTCGAGAACTGGATCTGAGCCAACAGCGGCGTGTTCAGCATCAGCGGATAATCGCTGAGCATCACCTCGTCGGCGGCGGTCTCCTGCCCGTCATAGCGCTGGATATCGGCGCCGTAGCCGCCCAGAATCGCCATCAGGTAGCTTTCCAGCCGCTGATTGCGGATATCCAGCCACAGCCGCCGGCCCTGCCAGGTATCGCTGGCCTGCGGGATCGGGAACTGGGCGTTAAACAATGGAATGCGAATGCTGAACAAGCTGCCCAGCCCCGGTTCGGACTCGACGGAGACGTCGCCGTCCATCAGGTTGACCAATTTCTCGCAGATCGCCAGCCCCAAACCGGTGCCCTGGAAGTGGCGCTGCACGCCGGTGCCCACCTGGAAGAACGGATCGAACAGGCGTGAGATCTCCTTCTCCGGAATACCGACGCCGGTATCGCGCACGCTGAATTCCAGGTAGCTGCCGCGGGTGCAGACCTGCAGCACGATGCAGCCGGTATCGGTGAACTTGATGGCGTTGTTCACCAGGTTGGACAGCACCTGCTGCAGCCGCACCGGATCGCCGAAGATACGCTCCGGCACGTTTTGCTCGATAAAGCAGTACAGCCCCAAACGTTTCTTCACCACCAACGGCAAATAGTTGCCGGCGATATGGGTGATCACCTCCAGGCAGGAGAACTCACGCGGTTCAATCTTCAGCTGCTCGGACTCGATTTTGGAGAAGTCGAGAATATCGCTGATGATTTTAAGCAGCAGCCCGGAAGAGTTGTTCATCGCATTCACCAGCCGATCGACCCCTGGCGGTAACGCCTTGGTCTGCAGCAGATCGAGGTTGCCGATAATGCCGTACAGCGGCGTGCGCAGTTCATGGCTGACGGTGGCCAGGAACATCGATTTAGACTGGCTGGCCTGCTCCGCCGCCGCCGCCATCTCCTGCAGCGACTCTTCCATTTTCACGCGCGCGCTGACGTCCACCAGCACGCAGATCGCTACCTCTTCGTTGCGGTAACGCGAATGGACAAAGCTGATCTGCAGGTTATTGTTGTTGCTGGTCATCACATCGACGAAGTTCGCCTGCTGTTCGCAGATGATGCGCGTAATGCGATCGCGATCTTCGTGGGTCAACAGGTTGATGTAGTTGTGCGCCAGTTCGTTACTCAGAATATTGGTGCCATCGCTGATGCGCAGGATACAGATGCCCACCGGCGCCGAGGCGACGATCTTGCGGTTGAACTGTTCGTGTTCTTCCAGCCGGAAGGCATTGTCCTCCGCCGGCAGGAACATCTTGCGCTCAAACAGCCACGCCAGCGTGAACAGCACGATAGCCGACAACAGGTTCAGCAACAGCGCATTGAGGATCAGCATTTTGAAGCGTTCCACCACGCTTTTCACCGGCAGCGCATAAACGATGCTCAGCGATGAAGGCGGCAGCGCTTTTTTCAGGATCAGATCGCGGTAGTTGTCGACATAACCGAAGTAAGCATGCTCTTCGGGGTAGCTGTTGAGCGCAGCGGCATAGCGATCGCCATCCGCCAGGCGCAGTATCGGATCGTTGTTTTCATCCAGCAGCGTGACACCGATCGGCAGGTTGCCGGCGGTGACGAAATCTTCCAGCCGGACGGTTTGCTCGATGCCCAGCAGCGCCTCCAGCTTGTTGCCGATATAGAGAGGCGTCAGCACATACAGATAACCGATGTCAGGCCGCTGCGCGCTGGGGCTAATCCAATACAGGTTGTTGTCTTTGTCCAGATTCTTGGCGTTGCGGTATTTCAGAATGCGCTCGTGCAGCAGCTTCAGCATGTTTTCCCGGTTGGCGACCGCGTTGCCGCCGCCGAATTCCGCCAGACACAGGCTGTCGCCGCCGATAAAGAACACCCGGTTGAGATCGTAGGCCGCCACGAAGTTCTCTTTCCAATACTGGATCAGGCCGCTCAGCGAATCGAGTGAACTGCGGTAAGTGGCGCTCAGGGCACAATTAGACTCTGGATACAGCGGATAGAATTGCGGTGGGCTGCCCTTGCCGGGGATCACGCCGCTGAACATGTCCAGGCCGCTGACCGAACCGTTGAGGCGGTTTTCCGCCATGTACTTGATGTCGCGTATGATGTCGGCGGAATGGCGAATATAGCCCTGCGCCTGATCGAAATTGAGGTTGTACTCCTGGCGGATGTCCGATTCTTTCTGATGCAGGATATTCAGAATATAAAAGGTGGTGAGCAGCGCTCCCAACGACCACAGCAAAATCGCCAGCACCCGGAACAGATAGCGGGATATCTTCAGCGTAGTTCGAAAAGAGGCTAAATATTTCAATCGGATACCATACGAAAGTCAGTGGCGGCGCGCGTTGTCGCCGGCGCAGTGGCCGGCGGCTCGGTGCGCCAATTAAACCATATAACTGAAAAAGGGCCTAGCATCGCTGCCAGGCCCTTTTGTCTCAGTGCATTACGGTGTCGGCATGCCGACGCCCTCACCTTGCTTAAACGTTGTCGTCGTCCATCGGCTCAGCCGCGTCGTCGCCATCGTCCAGCGGCGTAGTGTCTTCTTCCACCGCTTCCGCGCCCGGTTCCAGGCTGTCCAGCTCTTCGTCTTCCACCGGCTCGGCCACGCGCTGCAGACCGACGACGTTTTCGTCTTCCGCCGTACGGATCAGCGTCACGCCCTGGGTGTTACGACCGACCACGCTGACTTCCGAAACGCGGGTACGCACCAGCGTGCCAGCATCGGTGATCATCATGATCTGGTCGCTGGTTTCCACCTGCACGGCGCCGACCACCTGGCCATTACGCTCGCTCACCTTGATGGAGATAACCCCCTGGGTGGCGCGTGACTTGGTCGGGTACTCGGTGACTGCAGTACGTTTACCGAAGCCGTTTTGCGTGACGGTCAGAATGTCGCCCTCGCCGCGCGGCACGATCAGCGAAATCACGCTGTCGCCTTCGCCGAGGTTGATGCCGCGCACGCCGGTCGCGGTGCGGCCCATCGAACGCACCTGCGTTTCCGGGAAGCGCACCACTTTACCGTTGGCGGAGAACAGCATCACTTCGTTGGTGCCATCGGTCAGATCGACGCCGATCAGCTCGTCACCCTCGTTGAGGTTGACGGCGATAATGCCGGCGCTGCGCGGACGGCTGAACTCGGTCAGCGCGGTTTTCTTCACGGTACCGCTGGCGGTGGCCATGAACACGTGACGCCCTTCTTCATACTCGCGCACCGGCAGAATGGCGGTGATACGCTCATCGGCTTCCAGCGGCAACAGGTTGACGATTGGGCGGCCGCGCGCGCCACGGCTGGCTTCAGGCAGTTGATACACCTTCATCCAGTACAGGCGGCCACGGCTGGAGAAGCACAGGATCGTATCGTGGGTGTTGGCCACCAGCAGGCGATCGATAAAGTCTTCTTCTTTAATACGCGCGGCGGACTTGCCTTTGCCGCCGCGGCGCTGCGCTTCATAGTCGGACAGCGGCTGATACTTCACATAGCCCTGGTGAGACAGGGTCACCACCACGTCTTCCTGGTTGATCAGGTCTTCGATGTTGATGTCGGAAGTATTGGCGGTGATCTCGGTGCGGCGGCCGTCGTTGTACAGCTCTTTGACCGCCACCAGCTCTTCGCGGATCACTTCCATCAGGCGCTCTGGGCTTTCCAGAATAAAGATCAGTTCGGCGATGAAGTTGAGCAGCTCTTTATATTCGTCCAGCAGCTTTTCGTGCTCCAGGCCGGTCAGTTTCTGCAGACGCAGATCCAGAATCGCCTGAGCCTGCTGCTCGGTCAGGTAGTACTTGCCGTCGCGGATGCCGAACTCCGGCTCCAGCCACTCAGGGCGAGCGGCGTCGTCACCGGCGCGTTCCAGCATGGCGCTGACGTTGCCCAGATCCCACGGCTGAGCCACCAGCGCGACTTTCGCTTCCGCCGGCGTCGGCGCACGGCGAATCAGCTCGATGATCGGATCGATGTTGGCGAGCGCGATAGCCAGCGCTTCCAGGATATGGGCGCGGTCACGGGCCTTGCGCAGTTCGAAGATGGTGCGGCGGGTGACCACTTCGCGGCGGTGGCGCACGAAGGCTTCGAGGATATCTTTCAGGTTCAGCAGCTTAGGCTGCCCCTGATGCAGCGCGACCATGTTGATGCCGAAGGTAACCTGCAGCTGCGTCAGCGCATACAGGTTGTTCAGCACCACTTCGCCGACCGCGTCGCGTTTGACTTCGATCACGATGCGCATGCCGTCTTTATCGGACTCGTCACGCAGCGCGCTGATGCCTTCTACGCGTTTTTCTTTCACCAGCTCGGCGATCTTTTCGATCAGACGCGCCTTGTTCACCTGATACGGGATCTCGTGAACGATGATGGTTTCGCGGCCGGTTTTGGCGTCGGCTTCCACTTCCGCGCGCGCGCGCAGGTAGACTTTGCCGCGCCCGGTGCGGTAGGCCTCTTCAATGCCGCGACGGCCGTTGATGATCGCCGCCGTCGGGAAGTCCGGCCCCGGGATGTGTTCCATCAGCCCTTCGATGCTGATGTTTTCATCATCGATATAGGCCAGGCAGCCGTTGACGACTTCAGCCAGGTTGTGCGGCGGAATATTGGTGGCCATGCCCACGGCGATGCCCGACGAGCCGTTGACCAGCAGGTTCGGGATCTTGGTCGGCATAACGGCCGGGATCTGCTCGGTGCCATCATAGTTAGGCACGAAGTCGACGGTTTCTTTTTCCAGATCCGCCAACAGTTCGTGAGCAATCTTGGACATGCGCACTTCGGTATAACGCATCGCCGCGGCGGAGTCGCCGTCGACGGAACCGAAGTTACCCTGACCGTCCACCAGCATGTAGCGCAGTGAAAACGGCTGAGCCATACGCACGATAGTGTCGTAAACCGCGCTGTCACCGTGCGGGTGATATTTACCGATCACGTCCCCGACGACACGGGCCGATTTCTTGTATGGTTTATTCCAGTCGTTACCCAATACACTCATCGCGTAAAGAACGCGGCGGTGAACCGGCTTCAGTCCATCACGAACATCTGGCAGCGCACGTCCGACAATAACGGACATCGCGTAGTCCAGATACGAGTTTTTCAACTCGTCTTCGATGTTTACCGGTGTGATTTCTCTGGCAAGGTCGCTCATGGAGCTGCTATCCCTCTACTAATGATTCATCTGCCCGCTGCCATAGTGGCAAAGGTGTAAAACTATATCACAAAGCACGCTTTACGGGAAAATAACCGCCGCTGTTTCACGGAAATTGTACAGATTAGTGCGCTAAAAACGCATCGACGCAGACGATGCCGCGCCGGAACATGTATAATCCGCGCAACGAGAACAAGGAGCCAGACAAGCCCATGAACGCAGAATCATCCAGCCGAGTGCAAAACGTTGACCACCAGGAAATCGCCAAGTTCGAGGCCGTCGCCTCCCGCTGGTGGGATCTGGAAGGCGAGTTCAAACCGCTGCACCGCATCAACCCGCTGCGCCTGAACTACATCATGCAGCGCGCCGGCGGCATTTTTGACAAGCAGGTGCTCGACGTGGGCTGCGGCGGCGGCATTCTGGCGGAAAGCATGGCGCGCGAAGGCGCCGAAGTGACCGGTCTGGACATGGGCGGGGAGCCGCTGCAGGTCGCCCGGCTGCACGCGCTGGAAAGCGGCGTGAACGTGACTTACGTGCAGGAGACGGTGGAAAGCCACGCTCAGGCCAACCCGCAGCGCTACGACGTGGTCACCTGCATGGAAATGCTGGAGCACGTGCCCGATCCGGCCTCGGTGGTGCGCGCCTGCGCCCAACTGGTGAAACCGGGCGGCCACGTGTTCTTTTCCACCATCAACCGCAACACCAAAGCCTGGCTGATGGCGGTGATCGGCGCGGAGTACGTGCTGAAGATGGTGCCGCAGGGCACCCACGATCATAAGAAGTTTATTCGCCCTTCCGAACTGATCGGCTGGGTCGACGGCACGCCGCTGCGCGAAAAGCAGATGATCGGCCTGCATTACAACCCGATCACCGATCATTTCAAGCTTGGGCGCAACGTTGACGTGAACTACATGGTGCACACCCAGCACGAAGGCTGAGCGCTGTAAACCGCGCCGGCCCTGCGTTATCGGGGTTCGGCGCCAACGCGCTGTTAGGAAAAATACCTAATTTCCGCGACTTCGATCAAAATCGTGGTTGTAGACAGTTTTTTAGAATATTAAATCAGATCAATATGCCGTTTTTTTCTAACGTTTAATAAAGCGCCAAACGATCGGTTTTTTCAGTTTTTCAGTAAAATCTGATCTCGCTTATTGACAAGCTTGTCGCGCCAGTCACGGCGCGCACTGCGAACGGCAAGTTACATTTCACCCCCAAGTTATCCACAAATTAGGCCGGTTTTGTTCACTTGCAAACGCCGTTTTTTCTCACTATCTTGTTACCTCACCGACATACAACCCCTATATATAGTGTTTACATACTGAGCAGAGCGACTACACTTCTGCTTAGGGGCACCATACGGACAGGTAAAACACCACATGAACCAAAGTCTGCTTGTAACTAAACGCGATGGCCGTAAAGAGCGCATCAACCTCGACAAAATCCACCGGGTCATCGATTGGGCCGCAGAAGGATTGCACAACGTCTCGGTTTCTCAAGTAGAGTTGCGTTCCCACATTCAGTTTTATGACGGCATCAAAACCGCCGACATTCACGAAACCATCATCAAAGCCGCTGCCGATCTGATCTCCCGCGATGCGCCGGACTATCAGTACCTGGCCGCTCGCCTGGCGATCTTCCACCTGCGTAAAAAGGCTTACGGCCAGTTCGAACCGCCGAAGCTGCACGCTCACGTGACCCGCATGGTCGAGATGGGCAAATACGATAAACATCTGCTGGAAGACTACAGCGCTGAAGAGTTCGAGCAGATGGACTCCTTTATCGATCACTGGCGCGACATGAACTTCTCTTATGCCGCCGTCAAGCAGCTGGAAGGCAAGTATCTGGTGCAGAACCGCGTCAGCGGCGAGATCTACGAAAGCGCCCAGTTCCTGTACATGCTGGTGTCCGCTTGCCTGTTCTCCAACTACCCGCGTGAAACTCGTCTGGACTACGTCAAACGTTTCTACGACGCGATTTCCACCTTCAAGATTTCGCTGCCTACGCCGATCATGTCCGGCGTGCGCACCCCAACCCGCCAGTTCAGCTCCTGCGTGCTGATCGAGTGCGGCGACAGTCTGGACTCCATCAACGCTACCTCCAGCGCCATTGTGAAATACGTTTCGCAACGCGCCGGCATCGGCATCAACGCCGGCCGCATCCGCGCGCTGGGCAGCCCGATCCGTGGCGGTGAAGCCTTCCATACCGGCTGCATCCCGTTCTACAAACACTTCCAGACCGCCGTCAAATCCTGCTCGCAGGGCGGCGTGCGCGGTGGCGCGGCAACGCTGTTCTACCCGATGTGGCACCTGGAAGTGGAAAGCCTGCTGGTGCTGAAAAACAACCGCGGCGTTGAAGGCAACCGCGTGCGCCACATGGACTACGGCGTGCAGTTGAACCGTCTGATGTACCAGCGCCTGATCAAAGGCGAAGACATCACCCTGTTCAGCCCGTCCGACGTGCCGGGGCTGTATGACGCGTTCTTCGCCGATCAGGACGAATTCGAGCGCCTGTACACCCAGTACGAGAAAGACGACAGCATTCGCCAGAAGCGCGTGAAAGCGGTTGAGCTGTTCTCGCTGATGATGCAAGAACGCGCCTCTACCGGCCGTATCTATATCCAGAACGTCGACCACTGCAACACCCACAGCCCGTTCGATCCGCAGATCGCGCCGGTGCGCCAGTCCAACCTGTGTCTGGAAATCGCACTGCCGACCAAGCCGCTGGAAGACGTCAACGACGAAAACGGCGAGATCGCGCTGTGCACCCTGTCCGCCTTCAACCTGGGCGCGATCGACAGCCTGGACGATCTGGAAGAGCTGGCGACCCTGGCGGTACGTTCGCTGGACGCCCTGCTGGATTATCAGGATTATCCGATCAAGGCCGCGCACCGTGGCGCAATGGGTCGCCGCACCCTGGGCATCGGCGTCATCAACTTCGCCTATTATCTGGCGAAGAACGGCGTGCGCTACTCCGACGGCAGCGCCAACAACCTGACCCACAAGACGTTCGAAGCCATTCAGTACTACCTGCTGAAAGCCTCCAACCGTCTGGCGCAGGAACAAGGCGCTTGCCCGTGGTTCAACGAAACCACCTATTCGCAGGGCATCCTGCCGATCGACACCTACAAGAAAGACCTGGATGCGATCTGCAGCGAGCCGCTGCACTACGACTGGGAAACCCTGCGTAAAGAGATCCAGGAAACCGGTCTGCGCAACTCGACGCTGTCCGCCCTGATGCCGTCGGAAACCTCTTCGCAGATTTCCAACGCCACCAACGGCATCGAGCCGCCGCGCGGCCACATCAGCATCAAGGCGTCGAAAGACGGCATCCTGCGCCAGGTGGTGCCGGAGTATGAGCGTCTGAAAGACAACTACGAGCTGCTGTGGGAAATGCCGAGCAACGACGGCTATCTGCAGCTGGTGGGGCTGATGCAGAAATTCATCGACCAGTCGATTTCGGCCAACACCAACTACGATCCGACCCGCTTCCCGGGCGGCAAGGTGCCGATGAAGCAGCTGTTGAAAGACCTGCTCACCACCTACAAGTTCGGCGTGAAAACGCTGTACTACCAAAACACCCGCGACGGTGCGGAAGACGCCCAGGAAGATTTGCAGCCTGCCAAGGCCGGCGATGACGACTGCGAAAGCGGCGCCTGCAAGATCTAAAGTTTGACCTAGCGGGCCGGAATTTTCCGGCCCCTTCATTTAGCCACGTTACGATGGATTCAGGCTTATGGCTTACACCACTTTTTCTCAGACCAAAAACGACCAGCTGCAAGAGCCGATGTTCTTCGGCCAGTCGGTAAACGTTGCGCGTTTCGACCAGCAAAAGCATGAAATCTTCGAAAAACTGATCGAAAAACAGCTCTCCTTCTTCTGGCGCCCGGAAGAGGTTGACGTTTCCCGCGATCGCATCGATTACCAGGCGCTGCCGGAGCACGAGAAGCACATCTTCATCAGCAACCTGAAGTATCAGACCCTGCTGGACTCCATCCAGGGCCGCAGCCCGAACGTCGCCCTGCTGCCGCTGATCTCGATCCCTGAGCTGGAAACCTGGGTGGAAACCTGGTCGTTCTCCGAGACTATCCACTCCCGTTCCTACACCCACATCATCCGCAACATCGTCAACGATCCGGCGCTGGTGTTCGACGACATCGTCACCAACGAAGAGATCAAGAAGCGCGCGAAAGACATTTCCGGCTACTACGACGATCTGATCGAGATGACCAGCTACTATCACCTGCTGGGTGAAGGCACCCACCAGGTGAACGGAAAAACCGTCACCGTCAATCTGCGTGCGCTGAAGAAGCAGCTGTACCTGTGCCTGATGAGCGTGAACGCGCTGGAAGCGATCCGCTTCTACGTCAGCTTTGCCTGCTCCTTCGCTTTCGCCGAGCGCGAATTGATGGAAGGCAACGCCAAAATCATCAAACTGATCGCCCGCGACGAAGCGCTGCACCTGACCGGCACCCAGCACATGCTGAACCTGATGCGTTCCGGCGCCGACGATCCTGAAATGGCGGAGATCGCCGAGGAATGTCAGCAGCAGTGCTACGATCTGTTCGTGTTGGCCGCCCAGCAGGAGAAAGAGTGGGCGGAATACCTGTTCCGCGACGGCTCGATGATTGGCCTGAACAAAGACATCCTGTGCCAGTATGTGGAGTACATCACCAATATCCGCATGCAGGCGGTCGGCCTCGGTCTGCCGTTCGAAACCCGCTCCAACCCGATCCCGTGGATCAATGCCTGGTTGGTGTCCGACAACGTGCAGGTAGCGCCGCAGGAAGTGGAAGTGAGCTCTTACCTGGTTGGCCAGATCGACTCGGAGATCAACGCCGACGACCTGAGCGACTTCGAACTGTAAGCGATGGCGACGCCAACCGTAACGCTGCGCGCCGCCGGCACGCAGCTCTCTTGCCCTAACAGTGAAAACTGCCTGCTCGACGTGCTGGAACTGCACGATGTGCAGGTAGAGTACCAATGCCGCTCCGGCTATTGCGGCGCCTGCCGTCTGAAGCTGGTGAAAGGCGAAGTGGCCTACCGCCAACAGCCGCTGGCGTTTATCAACGCCGGTGAAATCCTGCCCTGCTGCTGCATGCCGCTGACGGATATCGAGTTGGAAATGTAAAGTCGGGTGCCGGAAACCGCGCCTGGAGACCAGAAGGCGGGGTTGCCCCCGCCCTAGGATTACCGCTTCACCTCACACGCCAACCTGATCAGGATAGTGATATTTTTCTGGTAGATTTTCAGCTCGCACAGCGAGTCTCTTATCATCCAGATAAATAACAAAACCGTAATACTTACAACGGTTAGCGAGTGAAACACATGCCTTAAGCGCATGCTTGCCTCCTTGCTGTGAAGGGGCTACCATACCGGTGTCTAGGCGGTATGTGCAGCCCCATTCTGATTGAGAGTCAGTCTGGGGCTTTCATCTATCCGCCTTGTCACACAATGCCCAAGACGAACAGTCTCAAGCACCCGTCAAGAGAGTAACAGCATTCCCTCACCGCGAATATCCCCTATAAGATTATGATTAATCAGGGATATATAACTATCCTCAAAGTATTTCGCTTAGCGCCCCTTTCCCGCCGATGTGGAAAAATAACGCGCCGGGGAATCGCCGAAGGCTTTACGAAACATGGCGATAAAATTGCTCGGCGAGGCATACCCCAGCGCCTCCGCAATCTGCAGCACCGTTTCGCCTTCGGCCAGCTTCGCCAACGCATATGACAACCGAGCCTGCTGACGCCACTGGGCAAAACTCAACCCCGTCTCGCCGATCATCAGCCGCCGCAGGGTACGCGGCGACATCGCCCCCCATTCAGCCCACGCCTCCAGTGAACGTTCGCTCCCCGGTTGCGCCAGCAAGGCCTGCAGAACGCCGGCCAGGCGCGGATGGGACGACATCGGTAAATACAGCGGCTCCGTCGGCGCCAGCCGTATCTCGTCACGCATCACCTGCGCCATACGCTCCTGCTCCAGGGTAAGCGCGCTGCGTTTGTCCCAACCTTCCGCACGCTGAGCCAGCGCCTGTAGCACTGCGCTGATGCCGATAACGCAAGGTGTATTCGACAGATCGTGGCAGGCCTCCGGCGCCAGCAGTAAACTCCAGCCGCTCAGCGCGCCGCAAACCTGCACCCGGTGCTCCGTCGCCGGCGGGATCCAACCCGCCCGCTGAGGCGGCAGCACCCAATCGCCCTGCGCCGTGCTTACATGCAGCAAACCGCTTTCAACGCACAGCAACTGCCCGCGCACATGCTGATGCCAGTCGTATTCGCGCGTGCCCAACCGATACTCCCGGCCTGCCGCGTCGCGGCCGCCGAGGGCGATCAGCCAGGGGCCCGTCGACCATTCGCTGCAGTCAGCGTCGAGGGCGTGAAGGTTCGCATTCATATTGGCCACTAATCACTATTTTTAGTCCAGATACCGTTATACCAACCTTTTCCTGCACCGACATAATGAAATGCTTCCGGCCGCGACCGTCTGCGGCCACTGACTCACGAGGGAACATGATGACAACACTCAGCATTGGCATTATCGGCGCCGGGCCCGGCGGCCTGTGTCTGGCTCAGGGACTGCGCCGCTTTGGCATCCACGCCACGGTGTTTGAACGCGACACCACACCGCAAGCACGCGATCAGGGCTACCGGCTGCGCATCGATCCGTCGGGGCAGCAGGCGCTGGCCGCCTGCCTGCCGCCGGCGCACTACCGCTTGCTCTGCGCCGGCAGCGCGCAAAACAGCGGCGAGAGCAATCTATGGGATCCGCAGCTTGCCCCGCTCACCGGCCGGCGCCCCGAGCACTGGTTGCCCTCCAGCCAGCGCCAAACACAAGAACCGGGCGGCGATCTCGGCATTCATCGCCAAACGCTGCGCGAGATCCTGCTTGCCGGCCTGCAAGACCGGGTGCGTTTCGGCCATACCTTGCGTGAATTTGCACAAACGCCGCAGGGTGTGGAACTTCAGTTCGCCAACGGCGAACACGTGCGGGTCGATGTGCTGATCGCCGCCGACGGTGTCAACTCGCTGGTGCGGCGGCGCTGCCTGCCCGAGGCGGGGCCAGAAGACAGCGGTGCGGTCACCCTCTACGGCAAAACGCCGCTCGATGCGGCGACCCGGGCCCAATTGGCCCCTGAGCTGCTGAACGGCGTATCGGTGATCTTCGCCGACGGCGTGTCGCTGGTGGTTGAACCGATGCGCTTTCAGGCCCCCATGGCGCAACTGGCGGCCGACTACGCGCCCGATTGCCGCCTCTCGCCGGTCGACGACTATCTCTATTGGGCCTGTATCGGTTCGGCTGAACGTCTCGGCGGAGCCCCGGGACTGGAGGAGAACACCGCGTTGCAGGCGCGCGTACGGCATATCTCGCAAGGATGGGCGCCCGCCTTGCAAACGGCGTTAGCGCTGGCGGATCCCCTGTCGCTCAGCGTGCGGACGGTGCAGGTTACGGCGGCGATGCCGGAATGGCACAGCGAACGCATCGCCTTTCTCGGCGACGCCGTGCACGCCATGAGCCCGGCAGGTGGGCTCGGCGCCAACACCGCGCTGGTAGACGCCGCCAGCCTGGCGGCGCATCTGGCGCACTCAGACAGCGCCGCGCAGGCGCTCAGGAACTCCGGTACAGAGCTGCAAACGCGAGGCGCGGCGGCAATACGTCTTTCACGCCTGGCGTCCGAACGGCTACAACAAAACAGTGAGGCAGACAACTCAGCGCCATGAGCGTCACTCGATAATTTCCACCACCTCCAGCCAGGCGTTTTTACCGCACGCCTGGCCCCCATTCAGCCAACGGCGCAGCATATCCAGCGCCAGCATCGCCACCGACTCCTGCCGCAGCCGCAGCCCGTGGCGCGACGCGCGATAACGCACGGTCTGGCCAATCCCGCCGCGCGGCGTGTGCAGCGCAATGCTCACCTGCTCATCGCGCATGGCGCTGACCGCCAACGCCAACGGCGCGCCGGTCAATTCCGCCAGCGAGCGGGCGCGCGCCAGCGTCGTTTCCAGCGTTTCGATGCAGTGGGCCGGCAGCAGCTCTCCCCCCGCCAGCGGCGCGCCTTCGCTCTGCAGCTGCAGGTTGATCAAGCCGCCGCTGAATTGCTCGCTCAACGCCAGCTTCAGCCCTTGCTGATTCAAGCGCTGCGTCAGCGTCGCCGGCAACCCGACGGTGCCTTCGAAGATGCAGTTGTCCCCCGCTACCTCGCGCACGCGTCGCCAGGCCAGCTCCATCTCCGCGCGCCGGTTTTCCGGCCCGGTCAGCTTCAACTCAATGATCGGGCTGGACGAGCGGTAACCCAGCACCACGTCCGGCGGCAGCGGCAGGCTGTCCAGTTCGGCGGCCAGATCGCTCTCGGAGGTACCGAACGTCGTCAGACGCAGGCACAGCGGCGGCGCCGGCAAAGTGAAGCGCTGGCGCAGACGCGGCACGATCTGCTGTTCGACCATCACTTTGAATTCCGAAGGCACGCCGGGGGTGAAGAACATCAGGCATTGGTTCAGCTGCAACGCGAAACCGCAGGCGGTGCCCACCGGGTTATCCAGCATTTCCGCATTGGCCGGGATCTGCGCCTGCTTGCGGTTGGAAGGGGCCATCGGCCGCCCGCGCTCGGCGAAATAGGCTTCCATACGCGCCAGCCAGTCAGCCCGTTCAATCAGCTCTACGCCGCAGGCTTTCGCGGCGGCCAGCGCGCTCAAATCGTCGCTGGTCGGCCCCAGGCCGCCGTTGACAATCAGCACATCGGCGATATGGCTGCGTTCCTGCAGGATCTCGATCAAAGCAGAGAGGCTGTCCCCTACCGTTTCCCGCCCGCTCATCGGCACGCCCTGCTGGAACAGGTAGTCCGCCAGCCAGGCGGCGTTGGTATCAATAATTTGCCCGTGCAGCACCTCATCGCCGGTGCTGAGCATCTCCACCCTTAACATTGATCTCTCCCACATTTTTTGGTCATTCCACTATAGAAGCCCGTAAATAACTTTTCACTAGCCGCCGTCGGATTATTTCCGCCATCGCGTCGTTCATCATGCGCCATGCCGCCCGCAAGGTTGTAAACTTTAATTTACAATGCGCGTAACGCCGGTTTGACACAAATTAGGGCTTCCACTATCCTGCCATCCTCATAAATCGTTACCTATAATTTTCAAAATCTTTCGGCTGGTAGAGAAAAAACGTGAAGAATCGCACTCTTGGCAGTGTTTTTATCGTGGCGGGCACCACCATTGGCGCCGGGATGCTGGCGATGCCGCTGGCGGCGGCCGGCGTCGGTTTCGGCGTCACGCTGGCCTTACTGGTCGGGCTGTGGCTGTTGATGTGTTACACCGCGCTGTTACTGGTGGAGGTTTACCAGCATGAGCAGGCGGATACCGGTCTGGGCACGCTCGCCAAACGTTATCTCGGCGGCGGCGGCCAGTGGCTGACCAGCTTTAGCATGATGTTCCTGATGTATGCCCTCACCGCCGCCTACATTAGCGGCGCCGGCGAACTGCTCGCCACCAGCATCAGCCAATGGACATCGCAGGACTTCCCGGTGTCGCTCGGCGTCCTGCTGTTCACCCTGGTGGCCGGCGGCGTGGTGTGCATCGGCACCCACTCGGTCGACTTGTTCAACCGCATCCTGTTCAGCGCGAAAGTGGTGTTTCTTGTGGTGATGCTCGGCCTGATGTTGCCGAATATCCACCAGACCAATCTGATGACGTTGCCGCTGGAGCAAGGCCTGGCGTTATCGGCCATTCCGGTGATCTTCACCTCATTCGGCTTCCACGGCAGCGTGCCGAGCATCGTCAACTACATGGGCGGCAACATTCGCAAACTGCGTTGGGTGTTTATCATCGGCAGCGCCATCCCGCTGATCGCCTATATCTTCTGGCAACTGGCGACGCTAGGCAGCATCAGCTCCGACACCTTCGTCGGCATTCTGGCGCAGCAGGCCGGGCTGAATGGCCTGTTGCAGGCGGTGCGTGATGCAGTAGCTTCACCGCACGTTGAACTGGCGGTGCACCTGTTCGCCGATCTGGCGCTGGCGACCTCGTTCCTCGGCGTTGCGCTTGGGCTGTTCGATTTCCTGGCTGACCTGTTCAAGCGGCAAGATAACGTGCGTGGCCGCCTGCAAACCGGCGCCATCACCTTCCTGCCGCCGCTGGCCTTCGCGCTGTTCTATCCGCGCGGTTTCGTGCTGGCGTTGGGTTTCGCCGCCATCGCCCTGTCGGTGCTGGCGCTGCTGCTGCCTTCGCTGCTGGTGTGGAAAACTCGCCAAAAGCATCAGGCACAATATCGCGTCTGGGGCGGCACCCCTGCGCTGGCGCTGGTGTTTGTCTGTGGGGTAACGGTGATCGCCATCCAACTGGGCATCGCCAGCGGCATGCTGCCGGCGGTCGGGTAAGCGACGAAAGACAAAGAATGATAAAGAGAAAGGGGCCGCAATGGCCCCTTTTTGCTGAGCGTCAGAAGCTCAGACCGACACCGACATAAGGGCCATCGGCGAGGGTGTTGTCGCGACGCCCGTCTTTGCCTTCCATCTGCATGTAACGGTAGCCCACGTCCACGCTCAGCGGACGGAACTTCCAGCGCAGGCCGCCGCTGGCTTCGTTATAGGCCTTCACGCCGCTGGTGAAAGACTCAGGGGCAAAGTAACCTTCGCCGTGCAGGCTGAAGTAACGGTTAATTTCCCACTCCAGGCCGCCGCCCAGCGCCACCGCCCCGCCGCTTTTCCCGTCTTTCGGGCTGAGGTACAGCGCTTTGGCGCCCACGGTCGCCGTCAACGGCCCCAGCGGCACGCCGAAGTTCAACCCCACGCTGCCGACGTTGCCGTCGTGGTCGCTGCGCGCCCAGTTGCCGGTCAGGCCCAGACCTGAAGAGCCGGTGCTCATACCAACGCCCAGGTTGGTGTAGTGTTGCCCGGCTTCGCCCGACACGCTGATGGCGTTCGCCGCGCCGGTCACAAACAGCAATCCTGCCGCGCACGCGACCCAAGTCTTTTTCATCATCTTTCCCTCTGGTTTGTCATCCGTACCGAATGATCGAATCAACGCAAAATAATAACGTCATGAGTCTATACCAAAGCGCAATGAGTATTTAAGGGATAAAAGCGAAAAAATTCTTCAATAATCAAATAAATGTAAAAATTTGCAAACAAAAATCCATATTCGTCAAGGCGATGCCAACGATAACCGAGACCTATTTGCCGTCGCTCGGCAATAGGGCTACAACTAGTAGTGGCTTTGACCAAGGTCAGGGGAAGAAGCCCCGCCAAAGGACTATGCTGATGAACGCTTAAACCGCCCGAGTCTTTACTTAACTGCACTACGATAAGGAGCAAGTGATGAGCAAGAAAGGACTGACCACCGCAGCCGGCGCCCCGGTTGTCGATAACAATAACGTGATCACCGCGGGCAAACGCGGCCCGATGCTGTTGCAGGACGTGTGGTTCCTGGAAAAACTGGCCCACTTCGACCGCGAGGTCATCCCCGAGCGCCGCATGCACGCCAAAGGATCCGGCGCCTACGGCACCTTTACCGTCACCCATGACATCACCCGCTACACGCGCGCCAAGATCTTCTCCGAAATCGGTAAGCAGACCGACATGTTTATCCGCTTCTCCACCGTCGCCGGTGAGCGCGGCGCGGCCGACGCCGAACGCGACATTCGCGGTTTCGCCATGAAGTTCTATACCGAAGAAGGCAACTGGGATTTGGTGGGCAACGATACGCCGGTGTTCTATCTGCGCGATCCGCTGAAATTCCCCGATCTTAATCACGTGGTGAAACGCGATCCGCATACCAACCTGCGTAATCCGGTGTACAAGTGGGATTTCTTCTCTCACCTGCCGGAATCACTGCACCAGCTGACCATCGACTTCAGCGATCGCGGCATTCCCAAGTCCTACCGCCACATGCACGGTTTCGGCAGCCACACCTTCAGCTTTATCAATGCCGCCAACGAGCGCTTCTGGGTGAAATTCCACTTCCGCTGCGAACAAGGCATTGAAAACCTGATGGATGAAGAAGCGGAAGCGATCATCGCCAAGGATCGCGAAAGCTCACAGCGCGATCTGTTCGATGCGATCAAACGCGGCGACTTCCCGCGCTGGAAACTGCAGATCCAGATCATGCCGGAACACGAAGCCTCGCAGACGCCGTATAACCCGTTCGATCTGACCAAGGTCTGGCCGCACGGCGACTACCCGCTGATCGACGTCGGCTTTTTCGAGCTGAACCGCAACCCCGACAACTACTTCTCCGAGGTCGAGCAGGTGGCGATGAACCCCGCTAACGTGGTGCCGGGCATCAGTTTCTCGCCGGATAAAATGCTGCAGGGCCGCCTGTTCTCCTATGGCGATGCGCACCGCTACCGCCTGGGCGTCAACCACCACCAGATCCCGGTGAACGGCGCCAAATGCCCGTTCCACAACTATCATCGCGACGGCGCGATGCGCGTGGACGGCAACAGCGGCAACGGCGCAACCTACGAACCGAACAGCTTTGGCCTGTTCCAGGAGCAGCCGGACTTCAGCGAACCGCCGCTGAGCATTGAAGGCGCGGCCGACCACTGGAATCATCGTGAAGACGACGATTACTACAGCCAGCCGCGCGCGCTGTTCAACCTGCTGAGCGCCGAAGAGCACCAGCGCATGTTCACCCGCATCGCCGGCGAACTGTCGCAGGTGCCGGAACACATCCAGCGCCGTCAGGTCGAGCTGTTCACCAAGGTGCACCCGGACTACGGCGCCGGCGTCGCCAAGGCGTTGGGACTGAAATAACCCGTCGTCATCATTCGCTCAGCCGCCCTTTCGGGCGGCTTTTTTTATGCCTGACGCAGGCGCTCCGCCACCCACGCCTGCAACCGGCGGCGCGAAATCTTGATGCCGCCGTTTTTCAGCTCGTCAGGCAGCGGAAGCAATGCCGTCGGGCGTTGGAAATTGGCGAGCTTATCCTGCGACCAGACGAGCAGCGTCGCCAGCGACAGCGACGGATCGCCGTCGATCACCGCCACCGGCCGCTGACCGAATTCGGCGTCCGCCACCGGCACCACAAACGCCTGCGATATCTGCGGATGCGCCGCCAGCACGCGTTCGATATCTTCCGGCTGCACCCCTTCGCCGCCGCTGAAAAACAGGTTGTCCAGCCGGCCGAGAATTCGCAGTTCCCCCTCGATCATCGCGCCGCGATCGCGGGTCGGGAACCAGCCCTGCTCATCGGCCAATGGTTGCAGATGGCCATGACGCCAGTAGCCAAGCGCCAGGCTGTCGGCGCGGATCCAGACCTCTTCATCCACCAGTTTTACCTCGCGGCCGCCGAGCGGCAGGCCGACGCCCGCCCGCGCATCGGCGCGCTTGGCGCACACCGTGGAGGCCAGTTCGGTCAGCCCGTAGCCGCACCAACAACGGATCCCCGCCGCCTCCGCCCGCTCGGTCAGCTCCACCGGGATCATCGCGCCGCCGAGCAGCACCGCCTTCAGCGTCATGTCCGCCAGCGGTTGCGCCAGCAGCCGCCACAGCTGGGTCGGCACCAACGAGGCATGCGTGCATCCCGCCAACGCCTCGTTCAGCGGGTGCATCTCGCGCACCGCCAACCGGGCGCCCGCCGCCAGCCAGCGCCAGACAATGCCCTGTCCGGAGACGTGAAACAGCGGCAATGACAGCAGCCAGCAATCCTCGCGCTGAAACGCCATCAGCTCCAACACCCCGGCGGCGCTGGCCAGATGGTTGGCATAGCTGTGCGCGGCCGCTTTCGGCATGCCGCTGGAACCGGAGGTCAACGTCAGCGTCGCCAGACGCTGCGCATCCCACGTCGGCAGGTCTGGCCAACGCGGCTCGGTCGACGGCGGGGTCAATCGAATCACGTCTTCCGGCAGCGCCGGCAACGAGTCCGGGCCGAAGACAAAGGTCATATCCAATTCCGGC
Source organism: Serratia ureilytica (assembly GCF_017309605.1). Taxonomy (NCBI): domain Bacteria; kingdom Pseudomonadati; phylum Pseudomonadota; class Gammaproteobacteria; order Enterobacterales; family Yersiniaceae; genus Serratia; species Serratia ureilytica. Next base: position 1,518,728 of record NZ_CP071320.1, on the reverse strand, counting down.
AACAGCTGCGCCAGCAGCGGCGTCGGCAAGGCGGGATTGAGCGGCAACAGGCGTGCGCCGCACTGCAACAACGCCAGATAGGCCAGCAGCAGTGGATAGCTGTTTTTACCGCACAGCGCCACACCGCAGCCCGGTTCAACGCCCTGATGCTGGAAATCCGCCGCCAGCTCATCCACCTGGCTCTGCAACGCCAGCCAGCTCAGCGGTTGTTCGCCGAGCATCAGCGCCGTCGCCTGCGGCTGAGTGCGCGCCCAGTGTCGCCACGGCCAATCGTTCAACGGCGCCATAGGCACTCCAGCGCCGAGACATCCAGCAGCGGCAACGCGCTGCCCGGCCACGGGCGCAGCACCTGCGCCTGCATCAACCCCAGCGTGTCCAGGCCCGGCACGGTATCCGGCGTCAGCCAATGGGCGATGCGCGCCAGTTGAGTCAACCCCAGGCTGGATTCGAGGCTGGAGCTGATCACCGCCGTCAGGCCCGCCGCGTGCGCCTGCGCCACCAGCGTCTGGCAACGCGCCAGGCTGCCGACCAGCGTCGGCTTGATCACGATGGCCGCCACGCCCGGCTCGGCCTGCACCACAAAGTCCGCCTCCCGCACGCTCTCATCCCAGGCGATGGCGATACCGGTCGCCCGGGCGAAGTCGCGCGATTCATCACGGGTCTTACAGGGCTCTTCCAGGAAGGCGATGCGATCGCGCCACGCCGGGTTAACGTACCTGGCGAAGCCGTCGGCCTTGGCGCGGGTCCAGCTGCGGTTGGCGTCCAGCCGCAGCCGCAGATCCGGCAGCGCCTCCAGCAACACGTTGACGATCATGCCGTCCCGCACCGCCTCATACAGCCCCACCTTCACCTTGGCGACTTTCTCGCCCGGCAAAGCGCTCAATGTCTCGAACAGCTCATCCGGATCGCCGGTGCACAGCGGCGCCTTGCGAAAATCCGCCTGCATCGGCAAACGCTGCTCCAGCTCGGCCTGCGCACAGCTGAGCCCAAAGGCCACCGAGGGCAGCGCGCTGTGCTCCGGTTCGTTGCCCGCCAACCACGCCTGCAGCCAGCCCAACGCGGCCTGTTCGGCCTGCGCCGGCGTTTCCCGGCTGAATTCCGGCAGCGGCGCGATCTCGCCCCAACCTTCACGCTCGCCCTGACGCAGCTGCACCACCCATCCGTCACGCGTTTTCAACCGTTGATTGCGCAGCACCACGCCCGCCTCCATCGGCAGGCTGTAACGGTATAGCGCCGCGCTGCGGTTTGCCCCGCTCATTACGGGTTACGCTTGAATTTGCTGAAGTCCGGTTGGCGCTTCTCGTTGAACGCGTTGCGCCCTTCCTGCCCTTCGTCGGTCATGTAGAACAGCATGGTGGCGTTGCCCGCCAGCTCCTGCAAACCGGCCTGGCCGTCGCAGTCGGCATTCAGCGCCGCCTTCAGGCAGCGCAGCGCCATCGGGCTGTTCTGCAGCATTTCGCGGCACCAGCGCACCGTCTCTTTTTCCAGATCGGCCAGCGGCACGACGGTATTGACCAGACCCATGTCCAGCGCGGCGGCGGCGTCGTACTGGCGGCACAGGAACCAGATTTCGCGCGCCTTCTTCTGGCCGACGATGCGCGCCATGTAAGACGCGCCCCAGCCGCCGTCGAACGAGCCCACTTTCGGGCCGGTCTGGCCGAAGATGGCGTTATCCGCCGCGATGGTCAGATCGCACATCATGTGCAGCACGTGGCCGCCGCCGATCGAATAGCCGGCCACCATCGCCACCACCGGTTTCGGGCAGGTGCGGATCTGGCGCTGGAAGTCCAGCACGTTGAGGTGATGTACGCCGCTGTCATCGCGATAGCCGCCGTAGTCGCCGCGCACTTTCTGATCGCCGCCGGAGCAGAAGGCCTTATCGCCGGCGCCGGTCAGAATAATGACGCCGATGCCGTCGTCGTAACGGGCGTTGGCCAGCGCGTCGATCATCTCTTTGACCGTTTGCGGGCGAAACGCGTTGCGCACCTGCGGCCGATTGATGGTGATTTTGGCGATGCCGTCGGCGGATTTGTGATACAGAATGTCTTCGAAATCGCCGGTGCAATCCTGCCAGGCGATAGCGGCATACAGGTGTTCTTCATTCGGATAAAGCATGTTCGGTTCCTTTAACCAGGGTTAACGAGAAAGGTCTGCAGCTCGGCGACGAAATCCTGCGGATTGGCCAGATGCGCGTTGTGGCCGGCCTGCGGCACGATGCGCAACGGCAACCCGGCGTCGCGCGCCAGCCGTTGAAATTTGGGGTCGTTCTCACCGCACAGCACCCGCAGCGGCACGGTCAGTTGGCGCAGCTGCGGCGCCAGATAAGGCTGTCTCCCGAGCGAGGTGGCTTCGAGCATGTCGGCAATCGCCGGGCCGCTGTTGACCGAACGCGCGGCGATCAGCGCCTGGCGGTGCACATGGCTAAGCTCTTTGAACACCGGTTGCTGATACCAGTCCGCCAGGACTTCGGCAATCGGCTCACTGCGAAAACGCGCCGCCCATCGCGCATCCTGCTCGCAACGATCGCGGCGCTGTTGTTCGTCCTCAAGCCCCGGGTTGCCGCCCTCGACGATCACGCCTTGCAGGCCGTCATGGCGGCCGTGGCAAGCGTGATACATGGCGATGCGCCCGCCGAGCGAGTAGCCCACCAACCAATAACGTTCAATATTGCGCAGTTGCAGGGTCGCGGCGATTTGCGCGCTGATGTCGTCGAAGCCGCGGCAGCTCACCGCCACGGAATCGCCGTGGCCGGGCAGATCGATGGCCAGCGACGGCCATTCCGGGCAACGCGCGGCGATCACCCGCCATTCATTGTTGTTGCCCAACAGGCCGTGCAGCCATACCAGCCACGGACGCCCCGCTTCGCCCTGTTGCAAAATTCGCGTCGCCAGCATCATTGCACCGCCATCTGTTGTACCAGGAATTGCAGACTCTCGGCCCCTGCGCTCGGCGACACCTGCAGTTCTATCAGCGTGGCGCCGCCGCGCCGCCAGCCTTGCTCAACCGCCTGTTGCAGTTGGCGCCAGTTTTCCGGCCGCGCGTAGTCAAGCTGGAACATCGCCGCCGCGTGGCTGAACTCGACGTTCTGCGGCATGCAGTAAAAGCGTTGGCGCTCCTCGTCCGGCGTCGGCAACAGCGAGAAAATTTGGCCGCCGTTGTTATTGACGACGATCAGCACCGTCGGCGCCGAACAGTGGCGCAACAACGCCAGCGCATTGAGGTCATACAACGCGGAAAGGTCGCCCACCACCGCCAACGTCGGCCTGGCGGTGGCGCGCTGTACGCCGGCGGCGGTGGAAATCAGACCGTCGATGCCGCTGGCGCCGCGGTTGCTGAATACCGGGTAAGCGACAGGCAGCGTGGTTAACGCGTCGATCAATCGCACCACCAGGCTGTTGCCGAGAAACAGCTGGCCGTTCTCCGGCAGCAGTTCCGGCAGGCGGTGCGCCAGCTGCGCTTCGCCAAAGTTATCGTGCAGATGCGTGGACGCCGCCGTCAGCGCCTTATCCGCCAAGACCGCCAGCCCGGCGGCCCACGGCGCGCGCGGTTGCGCCGGATGCTGCGCCAACCACTGCGCCACCCCGGCACGCAGACGCCGCCCCCGGTGCTGGGCCGGATCGAGCCGCCCCGGCAGCTCGTCGATGACCCAATACTCTTCCGGCCGACACTGCGCCTGCCACTGCAGCAAGCGTTTACCGGTCAGACTGCCGCCGAACTGCACCACCAGCTGCGCGTCTTGCAACACGCGCTGCGCCTGCGGATGAGCGAGCCATAAATCGGCGCAGGGCAGCGGTTGCCCGGTCTGCGACAGCACATCGCCGATCAGCGGCCAGCCCAGCGTCTCGGCCCAGTCGGCCACCTGTGCACCCTCTTCCGCGCTCATGCGGCCAGCCAGCACCACGCCGCGTTTTTGCCGCCAGAAGAACCAGTCCGGCTGCGGCGACGGCGCCGCACGCGTCTCGCTTTCCTGCAGCCAAGGCCGATCGCTCTGCCACCAGTCGCCCAGCGCGGCGGACCAATCGGCATACTGACGTTCATCGCCGCCGTACAGCGGTTCGGCGAACGGGCAGTTAATATGCAACGCGCCGTGCTGCAGGCGCGCCATCGCGCTGTCGACGCTGGAGGCCAGCCACGCGGCCGGAATATCCTGCGTAGGACGCGGCAGATCGATCGCCAACGTCGGGTGGCTGCTGTAGAGGCCGTTTTGACGGATCGCCTGATTGGCGCCGCAGTCGATCAGTTCCGGCGGCCGATCGGCGGTGAGAAACACCAGCCGCTCACCGGTCAGGCCGGCCTCGATTAAAGCCGGGTAAAGGTTCGCCGCCGCGGTACCGGACGTGACAATCACCGCTACCGGCTCACGCGCCGCCTTCGCCAGCCCAAGCGCCAAATGGCCAAGCCCGCGTTCATCAAAGTGGGTATGACAGATAAAAGATCGGTTGGCCGCAGCGGCCAGCGTCAACGGCGTGGAGCGCGATCCCGGAGCGATACAAACATGCCGCACCCCATGGCGGGCCAGCGCCTCGAGCAGCACAGCCGCCCACCGGCGATTAAAAACACTTGTCGACATAGTTCGCTCACAAGTCAGTTAGCAGAGATCGTCCCCGGCGCAGCCGACGGACGCCGCGCCTGTAGTTACGCTCTGTATTATATGAGGTGTTATTTTCACGGCTTTTGCGCCAGCGCAAAAACGCCGTATATCCCTGGGTGTTTACACCAGATAATTATTTGATTTAGAACAAAAAACAAACAATAAATACACAAACACTTTACACCTGCGGCGACATGGCCTCAATTCGTCCGCACAAAAAACAGGGGAATAGCGCCCCGCCTGCGGCGGCTAGCGGAAAGTATAGGCGGGATATGGAAGAACTATCGGAGAAACAGCGGGATGAAGCACACAGTCTGCAGAAAAGAACGAGGCGGCTTGCGCCGCCCCTGGGGCGTGATTTATTTGCGGGCCAGCAGCAGCCCCAGCACCAGCCCGACGGTGGCGCCGATGCCCACGCTGTGCCAGGGTTTATCCCGCACATAGTCGTCGGTGCGGTGCACCGCTTCTTTGGCGCGGGCATAGTAGGATTCGCCGGTGTTCACCCAGCGCGCCTTGACCTCACTCAGCGCCTGCTCGGCGTGCGACTTGATGTCGATGTAGGCCTGATCCGCGCGATCGCCGCTGTATTGCAACACTTCTTCCAGCGTTTCGGTCAGCATTCTCAGATCGTCATCCAGCGTAGTTTGCTCAGCATCCGTATGTCTTGCCATCGTGAGATCTCCGTGGTTGAAAAATTAAGCGTTCCTACACTATAGACAACGATCGTCACCTGCGGCCATCGGACTTTTACCCTAAAACACTAATTGCACCTTGGCGGCCTGGCGCTTGTCGCCGGCAAACTCCAGCGCCTGCGCCAGTTGGTCCCCGGCGAACTCCGCCGACAGCAGCGGCAGCGGATCGACCACATCGCCGGCCAGCCAGGCCACCGCCAGCGCGAATTCCTCCACGAAGCGGAAGGAGCCGAGCAGATTCAACTCCTTGGCGATCAACAGCATCAGCGGGAAATCAGGGAAGCTGCCGCCCATCCCGACCTGCACGACGGTGCCCTTGGCGCGCGTGACTTCCAGGCAGCGCTGCAGCGACGTCGGATGCCCTGCTGCCTCGAAAGCGATGTCGAAATAGCCTTTGTGTTGCTGATATACGCTGAAATCGTCGTCTGCGGCATGCAGACAGCGGTCCGCCCCCATCTGGCCGGCGAGCGCCAGACAGCGCGGGCTGAGATCGGCGCAGACGATCTCGGCGGCGCCCAGCGCTTTCAGCGCCGCCACCAGCAAACAACCGATCGGGCCGACGCCGGACACGAAAACCGTTTTACCCTTCACCGCGCCGGGCTGTTTCGCCGCGTGGATCGCCACCGCCAGCGGTTCGGCGAATACCATCACCCTGTCGTCGCGATCGGCGGCGTAAGGAATGCACTGCGCGCTATCCACCACCTTGTATTGGGTGAAAGCGCCGTCGACGTGCGGGAAATACATCGCGCTGCCGAAAAAGCGCATCTCGACGCACTGATTGCTTTGCTGCGCCAGACAATATTTGCACTGCCCGCAGGGTTTGCTGGGATTGAGCGCCACCTTCTGCCCGATCGCCAGCTGCGGTGAATCGCTGGCGACCACCTCGCCGATCGCCTCGTGGCCCAGCACCATCGGCTGGCGTACCTGAAAATTGCCGACCTTCCCTTCCTGAAAGTAATGCAGATCCGAGCCGCAGATGCCGCCGCGGCGGATTTTCACCAGCGTGCCCTGTCCCTGATAATTCACTTCTTGCGCGATCACCGCCACGTCTCGTTTGCCGTTGACCATGCAGGACTGGGTTTGAATTTTCATCTCAACACTCCACGAAAGAGGGATTACACCGCGGCGGACATGCCGCCATCGACAAACAGCAGCTGCCCGTTGACGAAGCTGGAAGCGTCGGCGGCCAGGAACACCGCCGCGCCGATCAGCTCCTGCGGATCCCCCCAACGCGCGGCGGGCGTGCGCTGGGTCAGCCAGGCGGTAAAGGCCGGGTCGTCGGCCAACGCCTGCGTCATCTCGGTTTTGAAATAGCCGGGGGCAATGCCGTTGACCTGAATGTTGTAACGCGCCAACTCCACGCACATGCCGCGCGTCAGCATTTTCACCGCCCCTTTGGACGCCGCGTAAGGGGTGATGGTGTCCCGCCCCAGCTCGCTTTGCATCGAGCCGATATTGACTATCTTGCCGCGCCGGCGCGGCACCATGTAACGGGCCACGGTCTGCGACACGATGAAGACCGCCTTCTGGTTGACGGCGATGATGTCGTCCCAGTCTTGCTCCGGGAACTCGGTGAAGGGATGACGGCGCTGGATGCCGGCGTTGTTGATCAACACGTCTATCGCGCCGATGTCCGTTTCGATACGGCCGATGGCGGCATGCACCGCCTGAGAGTCGGTGACGTCGAACGCCGCCGCGTCGGCGCGCAGCCCCTCTTCGCGCAGGCGATCGGCAGCGTGCCGGGCATGTTCTTCGGTGGTGGCATTGACCAGAATATGCGCGCCTTGCTGCGCCAGGCCACGCGCCAGCAGAAAACCGATGCCGCGCGAGGCGCCGGTGATCAAGACGGTTTTGTTATCCAGAGAAAACAGGTTGTTCATGGTAATTCCCGGCCTTCAGGCCTCCAATCGGACAGGCCTCTATCTCAGCCGATTGTTACCGGTAAAAACGTGATGGAAATCACTGAAAATAATGTTACGAAACCCTGTTACCCTTAACGTGAACTCACGCAGACAGCAAGAGAACAAAGCCAATCTATCCAATTGAAAAATAGCCACTTTCAATAAAATCGCATGCGTTGTTATCACCAAATCGATTTGTTAACATACCGCTATCCACCCTTGCCGCGCCGCCCGTTAAGGCTACCGAATGAAACCCCCCCGCGTAACGCTACAGGACATCGCGCAATTGGCCGGCGTGACCAAAATGACCGTCAGCCGTTTTCTGCGCACGCCGGACAAAGTGGCGGCCGACACCGCTGAACGCATTGCGCAGGTCATGCGGGAGCTGAACATCACTGACGCCGATACCGCACAGGCCGGCAGAAAACCGCGCATCGGCGTGTTGATCCCCTCTTTCAATAACCAGATTTTCGCCGATCTGCTGGCCGGCATCGAATCCGTCACCCAGGCGCGGGGTTATCAAACGCTGGTGGTGAACTACGATTACAGCCCGCAGCGGGAAGAAGAGCAGATTGCACAGCTGCTGGCTTATCCAATCGCCGGGCTAATCCTCACCGATTCGGCGCACACCTTGCGCGCTGAGACCTATCTCGCCGCCGCGAAAATTCCCATCGCGCAGGTGATGGATCTCGACGCGCCGCCGGGGCGGATCGCGGTGGGATTTGACAATGAACAGGCGGGGTATGACATGACCGCCGCGCTGCTGGCCAGCGGCAAACGCCATATCGTTTACTTTGGCGCCATGTCCGACGCCCGCGACATTAAACGTTACCAGGGTTACTGCCGCGCCATGGCGGCTCAGGGGCAAACGCCGCGCCAGATCACGCCGCATCGGGTCTCATCGGTTTCGATCGGCGCCGACATGCTGGCAATAGCGCGCGAACGCTACCCGCAGTTGGACGGTATCCTGTGCACCAACGACGATTTGGCGGTAGGCGTGTTGCAGGCCTGCCTGCGTCTCGGCGTGCGCGTGCCGCAGGAGGTTGCGCTATCGGGTTTTCACGGTCTGGATATCGGCCAGGCGACCACGCCGGGCATCGCCAGCGTGATCACGCCGCGCTTTGAGATGGGTAAGGCCGCCAGTGAACTGTTGCTGCAGCGGATCGCGGGCGAGCCCTGCGCCGAGCGTCTCGATCTGCACTACCGCCTCTCACTCGGCGGCACCGTTTGAGCCGGCATGCCGGCTGACCGGCTGTGCGGCGCGGGCTTTTTCGCTGCGCGCCGCCCACCACAGCCCGCTGTTTTTCATCGCATAGCCGAATAGCAGGCCCACCAGCAAAGAGAGCGTCACCAGCGGCCAGTCGCCGCCGCCGGCGAAGGTCGCACAGGCGCCGATAAAGGTGCCGGGCACGAACCCCAGCCATTGCTGTTTGGCCTGTATGCACATCAAGAACGCCACGGCGCCGGTCAGCAGATACCCCAGCAAATTCCATTGCGGCGCCAGTTCGCTGCCGTGGATGATGACCATTGCCCAGAAAACGCCGCTGCAGCAGGTCAACGCGCCGATCAACAGCCCTTTCAGGCCGCCCTGCGGGCAGGCGAAATAGGCCGTGCAGCCGAGAAAACCGGCCCAACCGATCAGGCCCAGACTGACGGCAACCCATCCCCAAACGCCGGACAGGATCCCGGTGGTGACGGCAATGGCGAAAAGAACGTTCATAAAGTGACCTGCAGCAAAAAGAAAGCGCGCAGTTTACCCGAAAACAGGCCAATTTATGCGATACAAATCACATCATAAATGTAATTAAAGAATCATTAATTATAAAAAATAGATATTAATCACAAAATAATTAGCAAGGGAACCCCACCCGGGACGTTTTCCATGCCAGCAACAGGCACACTGCGCTGCTGCTCAAGAACAGCAAATGGGTCGCCTGCTGCAGATCGACGCGATCGACCACCACGCCCAGCAAGATCGGCACCCAGTTGGCGATATAAGCGATAACGTAAAACAGAGAAAGCAAACGCGCATGGCTGGTCGGCGGCGAAATCAAGTTCACCAGGGTCGCGCTGCCGACGAAAATGGCGCCGTAAGCATAGCCGGCCACCACCAGCCCCACCGCCGCCAGCCCCAGAGAATGCCACTGGATCGCCATGGCGAACACCACTGCCGCCAGCACCTGCGCCAGGCAACCGAACAACAGCGAATGACGGGCGTTAACGCGGCGGCTCAGGATCTGGCTGATGCCGGCGATCAGCAGATACACCGCAATCGCATAGCCAAAGACGCCACGCTGGTGCATGCCTAACAGCGTTTCCGCCACGCCGGGGCCGATTGCCAAAATACTGGCGGCCAGCGCCCAACAGACAAACAGCGCGCCGGCGCACACAAAGAATTTACCGCCGGTAGCGCGCAGGCCATCGAGCAGCGTGCTTTTTTCCTGTTCGGCCGGCACAGCGCGGGCCGGCGACGCAACCTGGCCACGCGGCCACAGCAGCATGACGCCCAACGCCGCCATGGCGGCAATGGCCATGATGAAAACGAACGGCAGCGTCGTAGGATGAAAACCGGTCTGCAAAGCGATGCCGCTGAAGATCGGCCCCAGCGCTAATCCGGTGGTGAATGACAGCGTTGCGATTAACGCCGCGCTTTTACCGCCGTCGCGCGGCCCAAACCGCACCAACGCGATGTTCGCCGCGCCGGTCAGCGCCCCGGTGCCTACCCCGGCCAGCAGCCGCGCCATCAGCATCATGGCAAAGGTATCAGCCAGCGCGAACAGCAGCGCGCCGCTCAACACCACCAGCAACGCCGGCACGATCATGCTGCGTAAATCCTTTACTTTGCCGGCCAGATTGCCGACGCCGAACAAAGAGATCAGCACGCCGGCGGCATAGGCGCCGTAGATGACGGTCAGACTGACCGAGCTTAGCGCAAGCTGCTGCTGATACAGCGGATAAAGCGGCGTCGGCGCGCTGCTGTTCAGCAATGCCGACATCAAAGCCAGCGCCAGGAACAGTAAAATGGCCGTGCGCGACGCCTGTGCGTTTGCTGGCGCCGCGTCCTGGATGGCGGTATTTTCTGACATGCTTCCACTCCCAAAGTCGGCAGGCGGCGGCCTGCCATCGTCGTCTTTCCTCACCCGGTCTGCCGGGAACGGCGCTTATCATAGCGTTACGACGACGGGCGAAGTATCGTCAAGAATGAATCACCCTGATGCATTCTTGCATCACCGGAGAAATAACCGCCGATGTGCGTGCCGTTGACCGTCTTTCTCTCCCTCCAGGCGGAACAACGCTTTATGATAGATACCGGTATCGTTCGCCCGGCCCGCACTGCTCCCCTGGCGCCGACAAATCTGCAGAGAGGAAATGGCATGATGAATTGGGATGACGCGCGCTTCTTTCTGGCCGTCGCACGCTGCGGCACGTTACGTAAAGCCGCCAACCAGCTGCAGGTTGATCAAGCGACCGTCGGCCGACGTCTCACCGCCCTGGAAAACTCGCTGGGTTCGAAATTATTTATCCGCACGCCAAAATCCTTCTCCCTCAGCCCGCTGGGCGAATCCATGCTGGCGGACATGATGAAGATGGAAAATGCCGTGCAGGCGATCGCTCGCAAAGCCGCCGGCGGCGACGAAAGTCTGTGCGGCAACGTGCGCATCGCCACCACCGATACCCTGGCCGAAGCCTTCGTGATACCGGCGCTGCAAGATCTGCGGCAACGCTATCCGGCCATCACCGTCACGCTGTTGACGGCGCTGAACATCACCGATATCGCTTACCACAGCGCGGATCTGGCGATCCGCGGCGCGCGCCCCGATGACGATGAGCTGATCATCAAACGCTTAGCCACTATCGAAATGGGCCTGTACGCCAGCCCGCACTATCTGGCGCAACGCGGCATGCCGGTCAAAGGCGAGCAGCTGCGCGGCCACGATCTGCTGATGTTCCCGCGCGAACTGGTGCCGCGCCACTGGAGCAATTTCGGCGGCGAGACCCTGTTCGAGCCCAACGCCGTGCTGCAATGCAATTCGCAGCTGTTGTTACGTTCGGCCACCCGCAGCGGGCTGGGCATCGGGCTGCTCTTGTCGTGCCTGGCCGACCACGACCCGGAACTGGTGCGCCTCTTTCCCGAGAGCAAAGACTGGGTGGATATCTGGCTGGTGCTGCACCCCGATTTGCAACGCGCCGCTCGCGTGCGCGCGGTGGTGCAGGCGCTGGAAACGTCGTTTAGCGCCCATTACGGCTGAGTGCCGTTTCTCCATAAAAAAAGGCCGCCGAAGCGACCTTTTTACCGTCTGAAGCGTTATCAGAACGTCGGCTGAGCCATCTGCACCAGCGAAATCAGCGGCTGAGGATAAACCCCCAACAGCAGCACCAGCGCGGCTGAGATCAGCACCACGACGCCACCGGCAGTCAACGCCCAGTTGTTCGGGGTGTCGCGCTGCAGCGATTCCGGCGCGCTGAGGAACAGACTGACGGTCACGCGCAGGTAGTAATACAGGCCGATGGCGCTGCCTACCACGACTGCGCCGGTCAGCCACCACAGGTGCGCGCTGACGCCCATCGCGATCACGAAGAACTTACCGATAAAGCCCAGCGTCATCGGGATACCGGCCAGCGACAGCATCATCACCGTCATTACCGCGGACAAGATTGGCTTGTGCCAGAACAGACCACGGTAAGAGAACAGCGAATCCGCATCCGGGCCGCGGTATGGGCTGGACATCAGGCTGACCACGCCGAAGGCGCCCAGGCTGCTGAACAGGTAACCGGCCAGATAAACGCCGGCGGTTTCCAGCGACAGTTGATGGGTTTGCACCGCAATCAGCGCCACCAGCAGGTAGCCCAGATGAGCGATCGACGAGTAGCCCAGCAGACGCTTGATGTTGGTCTGGCTGATGGCCATCAGGTTACCGAACAAGATGGAGCAGAACGCGATGATCGACAACACCATGCGCAGCGCTTCGTTGTCGGCGGCCGGGGCATACAGGAACAGACGCATCACGACCGCAAAGATCGCGATCTTGCTGGCGGTCGCCAGGAAGGTCGAGACCGGCGCAGGCGCGCCCTGATAAACGTCCGGCGTCCACAGTTGGAACGGCACCAGCGACAGCTTGAAGCCCAGACCGACGATCATCATGCCCATGCCGGCCAGGATCAGCGGCTGGTGCATCATGTTTTCCTGCAGGCTCTTGCCGAGGCCGGCCAGCGACAGATCGCCGGATTCGGCGTACAGCAGCGCCATGCCGAACAGCAGGAACGACGACGCGGCGGCGGACAGCAGCATGTACTTGATGGCGGCTTCCAGCGGGCGCTTCTGGCGGTAGGCGTAGCCCACCAGGCCGAACAGCGGCAGCGAGATCAGCTCGATACCGATGAACAGCGAAGCCAGATGGTTGGCGCTCGCCAGCAGGATGCCGCCCATGGCGGCGATCAGCACCAGCAGGTAGAACTCTTCGCGGTTATCCGGATAGCCGACCAGCCACGGATACGCGAAGGTGCAGGTCGCCAGACTCGCCAGCAGCACCAGCCCGGTGTAGAACATCGAGTAGCCGTCAACCCGCAGCAGCGGGGTGACGTCCATTGGGCCTGCCTGGCCGACAAAGTACAGCGAAAGCAGCGCCAGGTTGAGACCGATCACGGTCAGGGTGGCGTTGATAAAGTGGTCGCGTCGCCACGCAATGCCTAGCATCACAACCACCACCGTCAATCCGACGATCAACAGCGGCAGCAGTGCGATCAGTTGTTGAGGAGTTATTGTCATGGCGAATTACGGCCTTGTTGTTGAAATTGCTGAAACTGACGAACCAAACCAGTGTTGCACGTTGCTCATCGCCGCGTTGGAAGTATCCAGAATCGGCTGCGGGTAAACCCCCAGCAGAACCAGCAACACCACCAGCAGCAGAATGATGAACAGTTCGCGCGCGGTCATGCCCTGCAGCGGCTGGTCGGATTTAGGCGCACCGTAGTAAGCGCGCTGCATCATGATCAGCGAGTAAACCGAAGCGAACACCAGACCGAAGGTGGAGATCACGGTGATCACCGGCACCACCTGGTAGCTGCCGAACAGAATCATGAATTCGCCGACGAAGTTACCGGTACCCGGCATCCCCAGCGTAGCCACGGCGAAGAACAGCGACAGCGCAGGGATGAACTTGATGCGCCCCCACAGGCCGCCCATCTGACGCATGTCGCGCGTATGCAGACGTTCATACAGCTGGCCGCAGATGATAAACATGCCGGCGGCGGACAGGCCGTGCGCGATCATCTGGATAACCGCGCCCTGGTAAGCCAGCTGGCTGCCGGTGTAGATGGCGATCAGCACGAAGCCCATGTGCGATACCGAGGTGTAAGCGATAAGGCGCTTGATGTCGGTTTGCGCGAACGCCATCCAGGCGCCGTAGAAGATGCCGATCACGCCCAGCCACATGGCGATTGGCGCGAACTCGTGCGAAGCCTCAGGGAACAGCGGCAGGCTGAAACGCAGCAGGCCGTAGGCCGCGGTTTTCAGCAAGATGCCCGCCAGGTCGACGGAACCTGCGGTTGGCGCCTGGCTGTGCGCATCCGGCAACCAGCCGTGCAGCGGCACCACCGGCATTTTCACCGCGAAGGCGATGAAGAAGCCCAGCATCAGCATATATTGCACGTTATGGGACATCGGCGTTTGCAGCAGGTCTTCGTAATCGAAGGTCCACACGCCGGTGGCGTTATAGTGCACGAACACCAGGCCCAGGATCGCAATCAGCATCACCAGACCGCTGGCCTGGGTGTAGATGAAGAACTTGGTCGCCGCGGTGATGCGGGTTTTACCGTCCGATGCCTTGTGGCCCCACAGCGCGATCAGGAAGTACATCGGCACCAACATCATTTCCCAGAAGAAGAAGAACAGGAACATGTCGATGGCGAGGAACACGCCGATAACGCCGCCCAGGATCCACAGCAGGTTGAGGTGGAAGAAGCCCTGATACTTCTGGATTTCACGCCAGGAACAGAGGATCGCCAGCACGCCCAGCAGACCGGTCAACACCACCATCAGCAGCGACAGGCCGTCCAGCGCCAGGTGGATGGAGATGCCGAAGCGTGGGATCCACGGCAGCAGGAATTCGCTCTGCCACTGCGGAATGCCTTTCGGCGTGGTCAAGGTATAGCCGCCCTGCATCCACAGCTGCAGAGAGAGCGCCAACGTCAGCCCCATTGCGATCAGCGCTATCCAGCGCGGCACCTTAGTACCGAAGCGCTCAAGCTGCCAGCACAGCAGACCGCCGATAAAGGGGATAAGAATTAGCCAAGGTAATAGCATGGCGTTTTGTGTCCCTTATACGAATAATTTCAAACTTTGTACGTAGCGCCTGCCCGGCGCTACGCCCGAAAAATGCGTCTGTTTAAATTATTCAATTAAACCAAAATCAACAGAGCCAATACGACCACTGCACCCACACCCATAGACGCTATATACCAACGCACCTGACCGTTCTCGCTCACCGTCAGACCGCGGTTCCCCCAGCGGGAGAAGACGGCCGGCAGGTTCATCAGCGAGTTCAGCGGATCGCGCTGCAGCAGCTTCGCAATGCCCAGGTACGGCTTGACGAACACTTTGTCATACAGCCAGTCGAAGCCCCAGGCATGGAACCACCAGGTCGAGAAGAAACGCCCCGGCGCGCTGTTGGCGATGCTGTTGACCAGGCTACGTTTGCCCAGCCACAGCGCGGCCGCCAGCAGAATGCCGACGATAGCCACCACGCCGGAGGTGATTTCAAGCGTCAGCACGCTGCCGTGCGCCAGCTCGGTGGTCTCCGGCAGCACGCCCTGCAACGGCGGCACGATCATCGCGCCGACGAAGGTGGACAGCACCAGCAGAACCAGCAGCGGCAGGTGGTGAGTGATGCCTTTACCGGCATGCGCTTTGATTTTCTCTTCGCCATGGAACACGATGAAAATCATACGGAAGGTGTACAGCGAGGTCATGAACGCGCCGACCAGGCCGGCCACCATCAGGTTGATGTGGCCGTTGGCCATCGCGCCCGCCAGGATCTCGTCCTTACTGAAGAAGCCGGCCGTGACCAGCGGCAACGCAGACAGCGCCGCGCCACCCACCAGGAAGCAGACGTACACCAGCGGGATGCTCTTGCGCAGGCCGCCCATCTTGAAGATGTTTTGCTCGTGGTGGCAAGCCAGGATCACCGAACCGGACGACAGGAACAGCAGCGCCTTGAAGAACGCGTGGGTCATCAGGTGGAAGATCGCCGCGTCCCATGCCTGCACGCCCAGCGCCAGGAACATGTAACCGATCTGGCTCATGGTGGAGTAAGCGAGCACGCGCTTGATGTCGGTCTGCACCAACGCGGCGAAGCCGGCCAGCAGCAGAGTGACCGCACCGACGATGCCCACCAGGTGCAGCACTTCCGGCGCCATCAGGAACAAGCCGTGCGTACGGGCGATCAGATAGACGCCCGCGGTCACCATGGTCGCCGCGTGGATCAGTGCGGAAACCGGGGTTGGGCCCGCCATCGCGTCCGCCAACCAGGTTTGCAACGGCAGCTGCGCCGATTTACCGACCGCGCCGCCCAGCAGCATCAGGGTCGCCCAAGTGATGGCCGTATCGCCCACCGCCAGTTTCTGCGGTGCCAGGATCATCAGCTCGCGGATATTCAGCGTGCCCAGCTCGTTGTAGAGGATGAACAGCGCGAACGCCAGGAACACGTCGCCCACGCGGGTCACGATGAAGGCTTTCATCGCCGCCGCGCCGTTGGCCGGATCTTTGTAGTAGAAACCGATCAACAGGTAGCTGCACAGGCCCACGCCTTCCCAACCCAGATACATCAGCAGCAGGTTGTCCGCCAGCACCAAGACCACCATGCTGGCGATAAACAGGTTGGTGTAAGCGAAGAAGCGCGAGTAGCCCTCTTCACCGCGCATGTACCAGGAGGCGAACATGTGGATGAAGAAGCCGACGCCGGTGACCACCGACAGCATGGTCAGCGACAGGCCGTCCAGCACCAGGGTCACGCCGATATTGAAGTTGCCGACGGCCATCCAGGTCCACAGGCTTTGCTCGAACAGCTGCACGCCGGCGGCTTTCTGGGCGAAGAAATCCATCGCCACATACACCGTGACCAGCGCAGCCAGGCCGATAGAGCCCACGCCGACGGTGGCCGCCGTGTTCTCAGACCAACGACCGCGGGAAAATGCCAACAGCAGGAACCCGATCAGCGGTAGCAGAATTGTTAAATATAATAGGTTCATCCGCGCATCTCACTGACAGTATCAATATTCAGGGTATGACGACGACGGTAGAGCTGCAGCAGCAGCGCCAGGCCGATACTGGCCTCGGCTGCCGCCAGGCTGATCGCCAGGATGTACATCACCTGACCGTCCGCCTGGCCCCAGTAGCTTCCCGCCACGATAAACGCCAACGCCGCAGCGTTGATCATCACTTCCAGGCTGATCAGCATAAACAGCAGGTTGCGGCGCACCAGCAGCCCGGTCAGCCCGAGCACAAACAGGATAGCCGCCAGGATCAGGCCGTGTTGAAGAGGGATCATGCTTGCTCCTCCGATTTTCTTCTCGCCATTTCGCCACTCGCCGGCGCGTTGCTCAGCACCTCGCCAGGCTTGTGCTCGCGGCCGATATGGAAGGCGACAACCAGACCCGCCAACAGCAGCATTGAGGCCAGCTCAACCGCCAATACGTAAGGCCCGAACAGGCTGATGCCCACCGCCTTCGCGTCGACCATCTCGCCGCTGATACCCTGATCGGATACGCTGCGGATCGCGACGATCAATACCACCAGCAGCGCCAGCGACAGCAGGCCAGGCCCGATCCACACCGTCGGCTTCATCCAGTCGCGCTCTTGCTGCTGCACGTTGCCGAGGTTCAGCATCATCACCACGAACACGAACAGCACCATGATGGCGCCCGCATAGACGATGATTTCCAACGCGGCGGCAAAGTAGGCGCCGAGCGAGAAGAAGACTGCCGAGATCGCCAATAACGAGACGATCAGATACAGCAGCGCATGCACAGGGTTGGTATGGGTGATCACGCGAATCGTCGCGGCCACCGCAATCAAACCTGCCAGGTAAAATGCAATTTCCATGCTTGCTGGCTCCTTAGGGCAACAGACCTTTGACGTCGATCGGTTTGGCTTCGTTTTCGGCTTCGCCTTTGGCTTTGCCGTCAATCGCCATACCGGCCATCCGGTAGAAGTTATATTCCGGATATTTACCCGGCCCCGAGATCAACAGATCTTCTTTTTCGTACACCAGATCCTGACGCTTGTACTCACCCAGTTCGAAATCCGGCGTCAGCTGGATAGCGGTAGTCGGGCAAGCCTCTTCGCACAGGCCACAGAAAATGCAGCGCGAGAAGTTGATGCGGAAGAACTCCGGATACCAACGGCCGTCTTTCTGCTCCGCTTTTTGCAGCGAGATACAGCCGACCGGGCAGGCCACCGCACACAGGTTACAGGCGACGCAGCGCTCTTCGCCGTCCGGATCGCGCGTCAGCACGATCCGGCCGCGGTAGCGCGGCGGCAGGTAAACCGGTTCTTCCGGATACATCTGGGTTTCGCGCTTGGCGAAGGCATGCATGCCAATCATCCAAATGCTGCGCACCTGGGTGCCGAAACCAACCACTAACTCTTTCAATGTCATGGTTTATTCACCCCTTATTGAGCGTTGTACAAAATGACCGCGGCGGTTGCCAGCAGGTTCAGCAGCGTCAGCGGCAGGCACACTTTCCAGCCGAAGGACATCACCTGGTCATAACGCGGACGCGGCAGCGCGGCACGGATCAGGATGAACATCATCATGAAGAAGGCCGTTTTCAACGCGAACCAGATGAATGGCGGCAGGAACGGACCCTGCCAGCCGCCGAAGAACAACGTCACAATCAGGGCGGACACGGTGACGATACCGATGTATTCCCCCACGAAGAACAGACCGAACTTCATGCCGGAATATTCGATGTGGTAACCGTCGGCCAGTTCCTGCTCGGCTTCCGGCTGGTCAAACGGGTGACGGTGGCACACCGCCACGCCGGCGATCGCGAAGGTCACGAAGCCGAAGAACTGCGGAATGACGTTCCAGACGTGCGCCTGGGATTCAACGATGGCCTGCATGTTGAACGAATCCGCCTGCATCACCACGCCCATCAGCGACAGGCCGATGAACACTTCGTAGCTCAGGGTTTGCGCGGAGGCGCGCATCGCGCCCAACAGCGAGTATTTGTTGTTGCTCGACCATCCGGCGAACAGCACGGCGTACACCGCCAGGCCGGCCATCATCAGGAAGAACAGAATACCGATGTTGAGATCGGACACCGCCCAGGTCGGGCTGACCGGAACGATGGCAAATGCCAGCAACAGGGAAGTAAAGGCGATCATCGGCGCCAGGGTGAAGATCACCCGGTCGGAGAATCTCGGTACCCAGTCTTCCTTGAAGAACATTTTGATCATGTCGGCGACCAGCTGCAGCGAGCCGCCCCAGCCTACGCGGTTCGGTCCGTAGCGGTTCTGGAACAGGCCGAGCAGACGGCGTTCGCCGAAGCTCATGAATGCCCCGCACGCCACGACCACCAACAGGATCACGACCGCTTTAAGAATGGCGATCAGAATGTCGATCACCTCAGGGGTAAACCAGCTCATCGTGCTGCCTCCCGCAGATTGTCTACCTTAGCACCCACCAAGATCGGCGGGATCCCTGGCAAGCCGAGCGGCAAACCAACCTGGCCCTGGGTCAGGGTTTCACTCAGACGCACCGGCAGACGCAGGGTCTGACCCGCACAGCTGAACTCCACCAGGCTGCCCGCGTTGACGCCAAGCGTCGCCGCGTCGGCCGGGTTGACCATCACGTAGGCTTCCGGCATGCGCTGCTGGATCACGTGAGAGCGCTGCGACATTTCGTCGCTGCCGAACAGGTGGTAGTAAGGCGCGACACGCCAGCCGTCGACCGGATTGAACGCGGCAGGCACGCGATCGAAGTAACCGAGGCTACCCTCCCCCGCTTCGATCAGGCGCACGCCCGGATCGCCGTGGCGCAGTTTGCCGCCCACTTCGGCCTGGAACTTGTTCCATGCCTGCGGTGAGTTCCAGCCTGGCGCCCAGGCGAACGGGATCTGCTGACGATCGGCCAGCGGGCTGTTGTTCCCTTCCATCGAGAAGGCGAACATGGTGTCTTTATCCTGTGGCTGACGCGGCTCGTGCACGCTGATGTTGGCGCGCATGGCGGTACGGCCGCTGGAGCGGTGCGGCGAACGCGCCAGCTTCTGACCGCGAATGCGGAAAGTCGCGTCCGGCGCAGCGTCGACGATGCCCTGCAGCTGCGGCAACGCGGCAACGCAAGCGGCGATCACGTCATCGAGCTGGGTCCAGTCCACGTGGCGGCTGGTGTAGGTGGAGTGCAGCGAGTGCATCCAGCGCCAGCTTTCCAGCATCACGGTGAACTGATTCTTCTTGGCGTCGTCGTAGTAAGCCGGATCGTATACCTGGAAGAAGCGCTGCGCGCGGCCTTCCTGGTTGATCAGCGTACCGTCGCTCTCGGCAAAGCTGGCCGAGGAGAGGATCAGGTTGGCTTTGTCCATGATCGCGGTGCGCTGGTGATCGGCGACGATCAGGTTGCTGACCTTGGCCAACGCTGCGTCCACCTGCGCCGCCGGCGCATGGCGATAGAGATCGTTTTCCATCACGATGGCGGTATCGGCTGCGCCGCTCGCCAGCTGTTCCAGCGCCTGATCGAGCGAACCACCGCCGATCATCGCCAGGCCCATGCTGTTGGCGGCGCCCGCCACGAAGGTGATGCCGACGTCGGAACCGCGGCCCTTCAACGCTTTGGCGATGTTGGCCGCCGCTTCGATGATGGCTTCGCTGCCGGCGTTGCTGCCGGTAATGATCAGCGGTTTGCGTGCGCCGGTCAGCGCCTGCACGATGATGTCGACTTTCTTGTTCAGGCCATCGGCCAGATCGTTCACCGCCGGCGCTGCGCTATCCAGCGCGTGCGCGATGGCGAAGCCGAAGCGTGCCTGCTCGTCTACCGGCGCGCGGTAGTTCCAGGCGGCGATGTCGTCCAGGCGGGTGTTGTCGATGTTAGTAGTGAACAACGGGTACTTGGCGTGCTGGCCGATGTTCTGCACCGCCGCGATCTGCCAGTCGGCAACGCGCTGCGCCGCCGCCATCGCGCGGGCTTTACCCTTGACGGCCTGACGCACGGACAGCGCGATGCGCGCGCCGGTTTGCGTCAGGTCTTCGCCCAGCACCAGCACCGCGTCGTAATCTTCGATCTCACGCAGCGCCGGCGTATGAACGCCGCCGTTCTTCAGCACGTTCAGCATCAGCGCCAGGCGTGATTGCTCCGCCTGAGCGATACCGGTGTAGTAGTTCTCGGCGCCGACCAGCTCGCGCAGCGCGAAGTTGCTTTCCAGGCTGGCGCGCGGGGAGCCGATGCCGATGGTTTTCTTCGCCTGACGCAGGATGTCCGCCGCGCCCTGCATCGCCTGCTCGGCGTTCAGGGTGATCCAGTCGTCGCCGCGCAGCTGCTGCGGTTGACGCGGACGATCTTTCTGGTTGACGTAGCCGTAACCGAAACGGCCGCGGTCGCACAGGAAGTAGTGGTTCACGCTGCCGTTGTAACGGTTTTCGATACGGCGCAGCTCGCCATAGCGCTCGCCCGGGCTGGTGTTACAGCCGATGCTGCACTGCTGGCAAATGCTCGGCGCGAACTGCATGTCCCATTTACGGTTGTAGCGTTCGGAATGCGTTTTGTCGGTGAAGACGCCGGTCGGACACACTTCCACCAGGTTGCCGGAGAACTCGCTTTCCAGCGTGCCGCTTTCCGGGCGACCGAAGTAGACGTTGTCGTGCGCGCCGTACACGCCGAAGTCGGTGCCGTCCGCATAGTCTTTGTAGTAACGCACGCAGCGGTAGCAGGCGATGCAGCGGTTCATCTCGTGCGAGATAAACGGCCCCAGCTCCTGGTTGTTGTGGGTGCGCTTGGTGAAGCGGTAGCGACGGAAGCTGTGGCCGGTCATTACCGTCATATCCTGCAGGTGACAGTTACCGCCTTCCTCACAGACCGGGCAATCGTGCGGGTGGTTGGTCATCAACCACTCGACCACGCTTTCACGGAACTGCTTCGCTTCGCCGTCATCGATGGAGATGAAGGTGCCATCGGATGCCGGGGTCATACAGGACATCACCAAACGGCCGCGCGTATCTTCCGCGTTTTGGTATTGCTTTACCGCACATTGGCGGCAAGCGCCGACGCTTCCCAGCGCCGGATGCCAGCAAAAGTAAGGAATATCAAGGCCGAGGGAGAGACAAGCCTGCAGCAGGTTGTCCGCTCCGTCTACCTCATACTCTTTGCCGTCTACATGAATCGTAGCCATAGTCAGCATGCTTCCAAGTGGCCTGCCTTGCGGCAGGCGTTAATCAAAAATTCTGGCCGTGTTCGGGCGAGTCGGCTTACCAGCGTTGCTTCAGCAGATTGTTCGGCTGAATGCCGCCAATCGCATGCGCGTTGCCGAAGTGCTGCACGGCGATACCCGCCTCAAACTCTTCACGGAAATATTTAATCGCGCTTTGCAGTGGCTCTACGGCACCTGGCGCGTGGGCGCAGAAGGTTTTGCCCGGGCCGAGGGAACGGCACAGCTGTTCGAGGGTTTCGATATCCCCCGGCTGCCCTTCGCCGTTTTCCAACGCACGCAGGATCTTCACGCTCCACGGCAGGCCGTCGCGGCATGGCGTACACCAGCCGCAGGACTCGCGGGCAAAGAACTCTTCCAGGTTGCGCACCAGCGGCACCATGCCGATCTCGTGGTCTACCGCCATCGCCAACGCGGTGCCGAGACGGCTGCCGGCTTTGCCGATCGCGCCGTATTCCATCGGCAGATCGAGGTGATCGGCGGTCAGGAAGTCGGTGCCCGCGCCGCCCGGCTGCCAGGCTTTGAAACGCAGACCGTCGCGCATGCCGCCGGCGTAGTCTTCCAGGATCTCGCGCGCGGTGGTGCCGAACGGCAGCTCCCAGACGCCCGGATTTTTCACCCGGCCGGAGAAGCCCATCAGCTTGGTGCCTTTGTCTTCACTGCCGGAGATGCCGGTGTACCACTCCACGCCGTTCGCCAAAATGGCCGGCACGTTGCACAGCGTTTCGACGTTGTTGACGCAGGTCGGCTTGCCCCAGACGCCGGCGCTGGCCGGGAATGGCGGCTTGGAACGCGGGTTGGCGCGGCGGCCTTCCAGCGAGTTGATCAGCGCGGTTTCTTCGCCGCAGATGTAACGGCCGGCGCCGGTGTGCACGATCAGCTCGAAATCAAACCCGGTGCCGAGAATGTTCTTGCCCAGATAGCCGGCTTCGGTGGCTTCCGCGATGGCGCGACGCAGGTGCGCCGCCGCTTCGATGTACTCGCCGCGCAGGAAGATGTACCCGCGATAGGCTTTCAGCGCGAACGCGGAGATCAGCATGCCTTCCACCAGCAGGTGCGGCAGCTGCTCCATCAGCAGGCGGTCTTTATAGGTGCCCGGCTCCATCTCATCGGCGTTACACAGCAGGTAACGGATGTTCATGGATTCGTCCTTCGGCATCAGGCTCCACTTCAAACCGGTGGAGAAGCCCGCGCCGCCGCGGCCCTTCAGCCCGGAATCTTTCACCAGGCCGACGATCTCGTCCGGAGCCAGGCCTTTGAGGGCCTTCTCTGCGCCGGCATAGCCGTTTTTGCTGCGGTATTCGTCCAGCCACAGCGGCTGCTTGTCATCGCGCAGACGCCAGGTCAGCGGATGCGTTTCGGGAGTGCGTACAATGTGCTTGGTCATTGATACTGCTCCAGTAGCGTCTCGATATCTTCAGGCTTCAGCTGACTGTGCGTGTCGTCATCAATCATCATGGTCGGCCCTTTATCGCAGTTGCCCAGACAGCAGGTCGGCAGCAGCGTGAAGCGGCCATCAAAGGTGGTTTGACCCGGTTTGATGTTCAGCTTCTTCTCGATAGCGGCCTGAATGCCCTGGTAACCGGTGATGTGACAAACAACGCTGTCACAATAACGGATCACGTGACGTCCTACTGGCTGACGGAAAATCTGGCTGTAGAACGTGGCCACGCCTTCTACGTCGCTGGCGGGGATGCCCAGCACTTCCGCGATGGCGTAAATCGCACCGTCCGGAACCCAGCCGCGCTGCTTCTGCACAATTTTCAGTGCTTCGATGGAAGCGGCGCGCGGATCCTCGTAATGGTGCTTTTCGTGCTCGATCGCATCACGTTCTTGCGCGCTCAGTACAAATGCATCAACGCCGCTCTGAGGAGCGGCTGCATTGATGGGCTCGAGCGCATCATTGACTGCGTGATTGTCTTTTTGATCATGCATAGTTAGCGGTCCACATCTGACATTACAAAATCGATACTACCCAGATAGACGATCAGGTCGGAAACCAGGCTGCCTCGGATGACCGATGGGATCTGCTGCAGGTGCGCAAAGCTCGGCGTACGTACCCGGGTGCGGTAGCTCATGGTGCTGCCGTCGCTGGTCAGGTAGTAGCTGTTGATCCCTTTGGTGGCTTCAATCATCTGGAATGATTCGTTGGCTGGCATCACCGGGCCCCAGGAAACCTGCAGGAAGTGGGTGATCAGCGTTTCAATGTGCTGCAGCGTGCGCTCTTTCGGCGGTGGCGTGGTCAGCGGGTGATCGGCCTTGAACGGGCCTTCCGGCATATTGTTCAGGCACTGTTCGAGGATGCGCAGGCTCTGGCGCAGCTCTTCCACCTTCAGCATCACGCGGGTGTAGCAGTCACTGTTGCCGTCGCCGACCGGCACTTCGAAGTCGAAGTTCTCGTAGCCGGAGTACGGGCGCCATTTACGCACGTCGAACTCGACGCCGGTGGCGCGCAGACCGGCACCGGTCACGCCCCATTCCAGCGCTTCTTTGGCGTTGTAAGACGCGACGCCGATGGAACGGCCTTTCAGAATGCTGTTCTTCAGCGCCGCTTTCACGTAGGAATCCAGACGCTTCGGCATCCATTCGAGGAATTCACGCAGCAGGCGATCCCAGCCGCGCGGCAGATCGTGCGCGACGCCGCCGATACGGAACCAGGCCGGGTGCATACGGAAGCCGGTGATCGCTTCCACCAGATCGTAGATCTTCTGGCGGTCGGTAAAGGCGAAGAACACCGGGGTCATCGCGCCGACGTCCTGAATGAAGGTGGAGATGTACAGCAGGTGGCTGTTGATGCGGAACAGTTCGGACAGCATCACGCGAATGGTGTCAACGCGCTCCGGCACCTTGATGCCGGCCAGCTTTTCAACCGCCAGCACGTAAGGCATTTCGTTCACGCAGCCGCCGAGGTATTCGATGCGGTCGGTGTACGGAATGTAGCTGTGCCAGGATTGACGCTCGCCCATCTTCTCGGCGCCGCGGTGGTGATAACCGATATCCGGCACGCAGTCGACGATCTCTTCGCCGTCCAGCTGCAGAATGATGCGGAACGCACCGTGCGCAGACGGGTGGTTCGGGCCGAGGTTGAGGAACATGAAGTCTTCGTTCTCGGTGCCGCGCTTCATGCCCCAGTCTTCCGGTTTGAAGGTCAGCGCTTCCATCTCCAGATCTTCTTTCTGCTTGGTCAACACGAAAGGATCGAATTCGGTGGCGCGCGCCGGGTAGTCCTTGCGCAGCGGGTGCCCTTCCCAGGTCTGCGGCATCATGATGCGCGACAGGTGCGGGTGGCCGTCGAAGGTGATGCCGAACATTTCCCAGGTCTCGCGCTCATACCAGTTGGCGTTTGGGAACACCTTGGTGGCCGTCGGCACGTGCAGGTCTTTTTCAGACAGCGCCACCTTCAGCATGATGTCGCGGTTGCGCTCGATGGAAATCAGATGGTAGAAAACGGAGAAATCCGCAGCGGGCAGGCCGTCGCGGTGGGTGCGAAGACGTTCGTCCACGCCATGCAGATCGAACAGCATGACATACGGCTTCGGCTGTTTTCTCAGGAACGTCATTACTTCCAGTAACTGGTCAGGTTTAACCCATACCACGGGCATGCCGGTGCGGGTGGCCTGAACAGTAAAGGCTTCCGGCCCAAAACGGTTGCGCAGTTCGCCGATCACCGGGTCGTCAAGGTGATCTCGGGTCTGCCAGGCAGGCAAGGCGTCGTGCGTCGTCAAATCTGTCATAATTTTTTTTCACCACACTAAAGGGTTATTCGCCGCAAGTTTCACTTTTCGCTGTGTTAACCAATAGCGCACTAAGATGGACGTTAAATGAACGTCTTAAATCTCGTCAGGCGTCCGGAGGTTGGTCACCGCGATGCGCTCGCCGTGTTTACGCTCTCTTTCAGACTGCATATTGGCGCGGTAAACGCCCTGATCGCCGACAACCCACGACAGTGGGCGACGTTCTTTGCCGATGGATTCCTGCAGCAGCATCAGCGCTTGCATGTAGGCTTCCGGACGCGGTGGGCAGCCGGGAATGTACACGTCGACCGGCAGGAACTTGTCCACGCCCTGCACCACGGAATAGATGTCGTACATGCCGCCGGAGTTGGCGCAAGCGCCCATCGAGATCACCCACTTGGGTTCCAGCATCTGCTCGTACAGACGTTGGATGACCGGGGCCATCTTGGTGAAGCAGGTGCCGGCCACCACCATCAGGTCAGCCTGACGCGGGGAGGCGCGCAACACTTCCGCACCGAAACGCGCCACGTCGTGAACGGCGGTAAACGACGTCACCATCTCCACGTAACAGCACGAAAGGCCGAAGTTATACGGCCAAATAGAGTTTTTACGCCCCCAGTTCACCATGTCATGCAGCGCATGCTCGAGTTTACCCATGTAAACCGTGCGGTGGACCTGTTGTTCCAGGGGATCGGCGACGATCTCCTGTTTTTGCAGGGGATAACGGTCGTTCTCACCGTTCGGGTCTATGCGGGTGAGCGTATAGTCCATCTTAATGCCTCGCTGTTACTGCGGATGACTGTTGGTGTTAGTGATCGTGCTCGGTTTGCTGCGGCGTTGGGAACGCGCCGGAGTCCAATCCAACGCGCCGATGCGCACCAGATAAACCAGACCGGCCAATAGCACCAAAATGAAAATGGCGGCTTCGATAAAGCCTACCCAGCCGCTCTCGCGAATCGAGACCGACCAGGCATACAGGTATAAGGCTTCAACGTCGAAAATAACGAAGAACATGGCCACCAGGTAGAACTTGGCGGACAAACGCATGCGCGCCGTGCCGACCGAGTCGATGCCTGATTCAAACGGGGTGTGTTTGGCGCGCGCCCGGGCTCTCCCGCCCAAGAAGAACGCGCCCAGCAGCATTAAGCCGCAGAGCCCGATAGCCACAACGAGAAATACGGCGAGCGCCCAGTGATGAGCGATAACTTCAGTGGTTGTTGACATACTCTATGCTTACTCATCAAAAGTGGCGTCGATCGCACTGCTCTTGTCACCGGCAGTTAGTGCGCCACATCGATTTAAGGGAAGGATAAATAACCACACAAACAAACTGCTTTTACAGCGAGTTAGGCAGCGTTTTTCTGTGGGCTTTTTACTCCTTTCTATAACCTTTTGTCAACTTTGACAAAAGTATCTACACACTAGTTTACATACGTATCATTTGATTAACATTTGATGCGCCAGGGACAGGCTAAATCGTGTCAGTTAATTTTTGTGTAGAAACAGATAGATATAAACCAACATGCACATTTCAGTTTTACTATACCATTGTCTCAGGAATTCCCTGTTCTTCCACTCACTACCTAGGGGTATTTTTTTGATCCAGGACACGTTTTCAGCATAAATCCTCAAAAAAAGTGTGGCCCTTTAACAATTTTCCTCAAATTGAGCCGCAAAAACGGCCGCTATAAGCTAACAAAATAACCCTGCTATTACCATGCCTTTAACCCATTCAATCTTATTGCTCAAAAAACGAACTTAGCGTATTAAACCCGGCCAAACTCTCTTTTCAGTAACGCTTAAAAGTTAGCAAAACAGCCAACTTAAGTTAAAAAACAAACCAAACATATATAAATAAATTTTTAGGTGAAAAAAGGACAAAAAAAACCTCCGCCGAAGCAGAGGTTTTCATCAGAAATCGCGCCGCAGCGTTATTCTTCTTCGTCCACCAGGCTGGCGTCATCCTGATCGCTCTGGAGACCGCCTTCCGCACCGTTGAAGCCATAGCCGTCATTGCCGCCCTGCATCGCGCTGAAGATGGCCATCGCCAGCTCGTTGCTGCACTGCGCGTTTTTGCACAGCGCATACTGGGTATCCGGCAACGGCGGCAAACCTTCCGCCGCGCCCAGCACCCGCAGGTCAGGGCTCATCATCTCGATCGGCCGCGCGGTCACGCCCAGGCCGGCCTTGCAAGCCGCCCGCACCGCGGACAGCGTGGAAGCGACGTAGGCGATGCGCCACGGGATGCCGGCTTCGTCCAACTGCTTGATCGCCAGCGAACGGAACGGGCTTGGCTCGTCCATCACCACCAGCGGGATCGGCTCGCCGGCCTGGTAATGGTAATCGGCGGCGCAGTACCACAACGTCGGCGACGTGCGCAGCACGATGTGCGGATGCCCTTCGGGATCGGCCGTGGTCACCGCCAGATCGATCTCGCCCTCTTCCAGCAGATCGACCATCGTCGTGCTGCGCTTCACGCGCACGTCAATAGCCAGCTTCGGATAGATGGCGGTTACGCGGTTCAGCAGGAAAGGCAGAATGGTATCGGCGGTGTCGTCGGAAGCGCCGATGGTCAGAACACCTTTAATATTGTTGTACATCAGAGAGGTACAGGCTTCATCGTTAAAGCGCAGGATTTTTCTGGCATAACCGAGAAGCTGAATACCATGCTCAGTCAGAAGTTTGTTGCGCCCATGGCGGGCAAACAGTTCTTTGCCGACCAGTTGCTCTAATCGCTGCATTTGTTGGCTGACGGCTGATTGAGTACGGCAAACGGCGACAGCCGCCGCTGCGAAAGTATTCAAATCAGCAACCGCAACAAAGGTTCTTAGCAGATCGAGGTCGAGATTAAGTATCGGACGATTTGCAGTTGTCATAGTGTATTCTTCACTTTTTTAAATTCTAATTTACGAACTACTACCCTGGTGTGTTTCTCAGACGCCGTTGAAAAAGGACGGAGCCTGTTATGACAGTACCCCACTCATAAGTGGAGGGCAAAAAAATTACTTATGATTCGTTACCTCTATCGCTTTTTGAAATGCGATCTATCGATGCTGCTTATAGAACGCGGGGGACTAAATGCCGGCATACGGGGAAAACCCCCACCGGGCCTGAGATTTTACTCATTCATACTGCCTAATTTCCACTCCATTCGTGCTACTGATAACCCTTATCAACTGGCGTTCAGACTGCATTTACGAGCAAGAAATATAAATAATTAACGGCACCGACTTCGTGTCACCACGCAATGAATTTAATAAATTCAATCAGTAAGATTTTTACTTTAAATAATATTCTCATAACCACATAAACAATGCTTAAGATAAAATATAAAGTAAAGCTTATGTAAATATGCCATTTTTCTTAGTGTGGTGTGTCATCTGACAACCCGCTATCAGACAACTCCGGTATTATCGTTCCTTTACAGTTACTGAAAACCATTCTCCCTTACGGCTTATCAGTTCTCCACACCCAAGCGCTGACGCCAGCGCGTCGCGTTGAACGACGCTCGATTTCACAGAACAAAACCCTAGTAAAATTATAGTTCATGAAATTATGAACCACAAAATAACTTTACCTTTGCTTATCATAACTAAAATCCCCCGTTACGACATGCATTTGCACCAAAGGCGTGCAAAACCCTTCAAAAGCAACTACGCCAGGAGTACATTGGGCGGGTTGCGGCGTCCCACGGTAGGAGCGCCCCTATCCCAGCAAAAGGCTCAACTTTTTATGTCCCCCATTGAGAAATCCAGCAAACTGGACAACGTCTGCTATGACATTCGCGGCCCGGTGCTTAAAGAAGCTAAACGTCTTGAAGAAGAAGGCAATAAAGTCCTGAAACTGAACATCGGCAACCCTGCCCCGTTCGGCTTCGACGCCCCGGACGAAATCCTGGTCGACGTGATCCGCAATCTGCCCACGGCGCAAGGCTACTCCGATTCCAAAGGCCTCTTCTCGGCGCGTAAAGCGATCATGCAGCACTATCAGGCGCGCAACATGCGTGACGTGACCGTTGAGGATATCTACATTGGCAACGGCGTCTCCGAGCTGATCGTTCAGTCCATGCAGGCGCTGCTCAACAGCGGCGACGAAATGCTGGTGCCGGCGCCGGACTATCCGCTGTGGACCGCCGCAGTGTCGCTGTCCGGCGGCAAGGCCGTACATTACCTGTGCGATGAGCAGGCCGGCTGGTTCCCGGATCTGGACGACATCATCAGCAAGATCACCCCGCGCACCCGCGGCATCGTGATCATCAACCCGAACAACCCGACCGGTGCGGTCTACAGCAAAGCGCTGCTTGAGCAGATCGTCGAGATCGCCCGTCAACACAACCTGATCATCTTCGCCGACGAGATCTACGACAAGATCCTGTACGACGAAGCAGAGCACCACTCGATCGCCGCGCTGGCGCCGGATCTGCTGACCGTGACCTTCAACGGCCTGTCGAAGACCTACCGCGTGGCGGGTTTCCGCCAGGGCTGGATGGTGCTGAACGGGCCGAAAAAGCACGCCAAAGGCTATATCGAAGGGCTGGAGATGCTGGCTTCGATGCGCCTGTGCGCCAACGTGCCGATGCAGCACGCGATTCAGACCGCGCTGGGCGGTTATCAGAGCATCAGCGAATTCATTCAGCCCGGCGGCCGCCTGTACGAACAGCGCAACCGCACCTGGGAATTGCTCAACGACATCCCGGGCGTCTCTTGCGTGAAGCCGCAGGGCGCGTTGTACATGTTCCCGCGCATCGATGCCAAACGCTTCAACATCCACGACGACCAGAAACTGGTGCTGGATCTGTTGCTGCAGGAAAAAGTGCTGCTGGTGCAGGGCTCCGCGTTCAACTGGCCTTACCCCGATCACGTGCGCATCGTCACCCTGCCGCGCGTAGACGAACTGGAAATGGCGGTCGGCAAGCTGGGCCGCTTCCTGGAAGGCTATCACCAATAATCATCAGGGGCGCAGCGCCTCGCTGCGCCCTTCCCTCACAGCCCGGTTGCAAAATTCGCCGACACTGCTTCACAATGGGGCCCTCACTTGCCGTTAAAGAGAGCACCATGAGTCAGAGCCATTTCTTCGCCCATCTGTCCCGCCTGAAACTGATCAACCGCTGGCCGCTGATGCGCAACGTGCGCACCGAGAACGTCTCCGAACACAGTCTGCAGGTGGCCTTTGTCGCCCACGCGTTGGCGGTGATCAAGAACCGCAAATTCAACGGCAACCTCAACGCCGACCGCGTTGCGCTGTTGGCGATGTACCATGACGCCAGCGAAGTGATCACCGGCGACATGCCGACGCCGATCAAATACTACAATCCGCAGATCGCCCACGAATACAAGAAGATCGAAAAGATCGCCCAGCAAAAGCTGCTGGACATGATCCCCGCGGAACTGCGCAACGATTTCCGCACCATTCTCGATGAGCACTATTACAGCGAAGATGAAAAGCAGGTGGTAAAGCAGGCGGACGCATTATGCGCCTACCTGAAATGCCTGGAGGAGCTGTCTGCCGGCAACAACGAATTTACCCTGGCCAAGGCGCGGCTGGATAAAACCCTGGAACAGCGCCGCAGCCCGGAGATGGACTACTTCATGGAAGTGTTCATTCCCAGCTTCAGCCTGTCGCTGGACGAAATCAGCCTCGACAGCTCGCTGTAACCCCGCCGGCGCAGCCTCGCTGCGCCGTTAAAAACCGTAGAGCCACGGCACCACAATCACGCTGACCGCCATCACCAACAGGGTGAACGGCACGCCGAGCCGCACGAAATCGCCGAACTTGTAATTGCCCGGCCCGAGAACCAGCGTATTGACCGGTGAAGAAACCGGCGTCATAAAGGCGGCGGACGCGGCGACGGCGATAATCATCGCGAACGGGTATGGCGATACCCCCATTTCGCGCGCGGCGGCGATGGCGATCGGCGCCATCAGCACCGCCGTCGCGGTATTGGAAATAAACAGGCCGATGGTGGCGCACAAGACGAACAGGCACAGCAGCATCACGCGCGGCCCCGCGCCGCCGGCGACGTCCATCAGCCCGCTGACGATCAGATCCACCCCGCCGGTCTTTTGCAGCGCCTGCGCGAACGGCATCATGCCGACGATCAAAATGATGCTCGGCCAATGGATCGATTTATAAGCGCTCTCCATGTCGATACAGCGGAATTTGCCCATCAGCAAACAGGCGATCAGCGCCGCGATCGGGTTGGGGATTTCGTCGGTCAGCATCATCGCCACCATCAACGCCAGGCAAAACAGCGCGTGCGGCGCCTGTGTGATGGCCGGCGCCACTTCGTCCACTTCGGCCGGCAAGTTGAGCACGATAAAGTCATGGGTTTTGGCCTGCAGTTGACGGATCGCCTTCCAGTCGCCGATCACCAGCAAAATGTCGCCCAGCTCCAGCGGCTCGTCCACCAGTTTGCCGCCGAGCGTCTCGCCGTGGCGGCGGATGCCCACCACGTTCAGATCGTAGCGGCTGCGGAACGCCGCTTCGCGCAGGCTTTTGCCCAGCAGCGCCGAGTCAGGGATCAGCGAGACCTCCGCCATGCCGACGTTGCGCGACTGTTCCGAGAAGTAATCGCCGCGCAGCACCATCGGCTCCAGCCGCTGTTCGCCGCAGAATTCGCGCAGATCGATCTGGCTGTCCGACATGTCGATCAAGAGGACGTCGCCCTCGCGCAGCTCGGTGCTGCCGGAGGCGCTGACCATCACCCGCCGGAAGCGTTTCCAGCGCTCGATGCCCACCACGTTGGCGCCGTAGCGCGCACGCAGGTGCAGTTCATCCAGCGAACGCCCGATCAGCGGCGAAGCGCTGCGGACAGCCAGCCGCCGCGCGCGGCCGGTCAGTCTGTAATCGCGGATCAGATCGCGGAAGGTGCGGCGCTGCCAGCCGTCGCCGGCTTTGCCCGTGTCACCGCTGCCCAGCCAACGCCGGGCGATCAGCATGTAGCCGACGCCCAGCGCCAGCACCACCAGGCCGATCGGCGTCACGCTGAAGAAACCGAAACCATGGATGCCTTCGCGCACCAGCTCGCTGTTGACCACCATATTGGGTGGCGTGGCCACCAACGTCATCATGCCGCTGATAAGCCCGGCAAAGCTGAGCGGCATCATCAGCCGCCCCGGCGCGATCTTCATTCTGGCCGTCACGCTGAGCACCACCGGGATAAAGATCGCCACCACGCCGGTCGAGCTCATAAATGCCCCCAGCCCGGCGACCGTCACCATCAGCAGCATCAACATTTTGGTTTCGCTGCTGCCGGCCACTTTCACCAACCAGTCGCCCACCTGATAGGCCACCCCGGTGCGTACCAACCCTTCGCCGATCACGAACAGCGCGGCGATCAGAATCACGTTGGGATCGCTGAACCCGACCGTCGCCTCCTGCAGGCTGAGCGTGCCGCTCAGCACGAAGGCGATGATCACCAACAGCGCCACCACGTCCATGCGCAGCTTGTTGGTGGTAAACAGCACGATGGCAATCAGCAGTAAACTCAGCACCCACAGTAATTCGCTGTTCAAAACGGCCTCATCCGGCAAATGTCCAAGGGCTTAAAAAATAGCATAAAAAAACCCCGCAAAGGCGGGGTCTAATCAATTAGGGTGAAGATAATGCCACTCAGGCCAGTAGGCGAACGATCGCGCCCTGCGCCGTTTTATCAACGGCGATCTGCGCCAGCGAATCCAGCCGCAGGTCAACCTGCTCCAGCTTCGGCGCGTCGGCCGGGGCGTTGACCGCAATCACCTGGCAGCCCGCCGCCAGCCCCGAAAGAATGCCGGCCGGCGCGTCTTCAACCACCACGCACTCGTGCGGCGCCAGCCCCAGACGTTCGGCGCCCAGCAGGTAGGCATCGGGCTGAGGCTTGCCGTGTTTAACCTGCTCGGCGGTGATGAACACCGCCGGCTGCGGCAAACCGCCGGCCTGGCGGCGAGCGCCGGCCACCGGCACCGAACCGGAGGTGACGATCGCCCAAGGGATGCCGAGCGCGTTCAGGCGCTCCAACAACGCGATGGCGCCCGGCAGCGCGCGAACGCCTTCGGTATCCTGCGCTTCCACCTGCTCCAGCAGTTGGAACTCGCGCTGAATTTCCGCTTCGCTTTCACCCGGCATAAAGTGGCGCAGAGAAGTAATGGCCTGTTTACCGTGAATGAAGTCCAGCACCGCTTGCGGATCGACGCCGCGACGCTCGGCCCAGTGCGTCCAGGCGCGCTCTACCGCCGGCAGCGAATCCACCAGGGTGCCATCAAGATCGAACAGAAAACCCTTACACTCCACAGAAAACCTCTTTTTAATCAAGCATTGATGATTTGCGCTATCTCAACGGCGCTCAAGTGATACTGGCGCGGGCAGGCCAGCCAGATCGCCAGCATACGCTGGTATTTTTCCCACATTTTGGTCTGGGCGTTGAAACCGTGGCTGCCGGAATCGAAGTGAGTATAGCGCCCCTCGGTGTTGACCAGGAAACGCACATAGCTCAGGTAGCGCGCCTCGGTGGCGGCGTCGAAGCCGAGAAACGCCAGGCGGCGCTCGTCCAGCCCCTGTTTCTCTTTCAGATTGCCCCAGGAAACCTGCAGCGCATGGTGCATCTCCATCACGTTGATGATGGTGCGGCACACCTCTTCGCTCAGTTCGCCAAAGTCACGATCCAGCTCGCGCATTTGCAAGCCGAAGCCGCGTTCGACGAT
The DNA here is from genome assembly GCF_017309605.1 of Serratia ureilytica. Taxonomy (NCBI): domain Bacteria; kingdom Pseudomonadati; phylum Pseudomonadota; class Gammaproteobacteria; order Enterobacterales; family Yersiniaceae; genus Serratia; species Serratia ureilytica. Next base: position 1,484,714 of record NZ_CP071320.1, on the reverse strand, counting down.
GGTTTGCAACCGGCGATAACGATCGCTGTTGTCCGGATCGAGTAGCGTCATCATCTTGTACTGATTCGACAGGATCAGGCGCTGGGCATGGGTCATTTCCATCAGGATTTCCTCATTTCTGTATGATGGCGGGAGCATCGCACAGCGCAAGAACGCAGGAAATCACAACTCGACCGTTCTTTGATTTAAACCGGGGTTATTGGCGCTTTGACGAGAAAGGCCGCATCAGCGCGGCCTTTTCATTACAGATCGTCGAGGAAGGTTTTATCCAACTGCTTGAAGGCGCGCTTAAGCAGATCGGCCAACGTCTGATAGGTGGGCGTGCCCTCGAGCGGCGCCACCGCCTGCCCGGCTTCCGTCAGCTTGTTGCGCACCTCATGGAACCATTGCAGCAGCGTCGGCGGCAGCGGCGTAACAGAACGGCGCCCCAGCCACCACAAGCCCTGCATCGGCAGGCTGCAGGCGAACAGCGCGGTGGCGATCGCCGGGCCGAGCTGGCCGCCCAGCGCGATCTGCCAGGTCAGCGTGAAAATCGCCAACGGCGGCATGAAACGGATAGCGAAACGGGTGGCACGCGCAACGCGGTTCTCCGGAAAGACCGGTGCCAGACGTTTGTCTGACGGCCAGGTTTTCATATAATGCTGCCCGCGCTGGAAGACCTGAAACCAGCTTACGGAACCGGACGGTTTGCTCGTCATTGCGTACCTCAACGTCACGTAAAGAAACTAAAAGCGTGCTGCCAGAGCCCATACTAAAAAATTTGAAGCTTTAAATTTATTTTGTGTTTGCACCGGGCTATCGGTATCCTAAGCCGGCCTTGTGGCCGGTAGAAGATGACGTAAATTTTGTCAACTTTTAGCCCTATAAAAATCAAGATTATTTAAACCGCAGAGAAATCATCGGTTTTTCCATCATCCTGTGATTTGTGCACTTCACATGATGTTAATCATAAATGTCATCGGCACTATGCGCTACGCTTGTTGTCTGATTGACGATTAATTCACCACGTGTGTTCGATTTTCTTTTAACAACACGACTATTTAAGTAGGTACTTCCATGTCGAGTAAGCTAGTACTGGTTCTTAACTGCGGCAGTTCTTCTCTGAAATTCGCCATCATCGATGCCGTTAACGGCGACGAATTCCTCTCCGGTTTGGCCGAGTGTTTCCACCTGCCTGAAGCTCGCATCAAGTGGAAAATGGACGGCGCCAAACACGAAGCTGCCCTGGGGGCCGGCGCTGCACACAGCGAAGCGCTGAACTTCATTGTTAATACTATTCTGGCACAAAAACCAGAGCTTTCTGCGCAGCTGACCGCTATCGGCCACCGCATCGTGCACGGCGGCGAGAAGTTTACCGCTTCCGCCGTGATCAACGACGAAGTTCTGCAGGGTATCAAAGATTCCGTGCCGTTTGCACCACTGCACAACCCGGCTCACCTGATCGGCATCGCGGAAGCGCTGAAATCCTTCCCTCACTTGGCTGACAAGAACGTTGCCGTGTTCGACACCGCGTTCCACCAGACCATGCCGGAAGAATCTTACCTGTACGCCCTGCCGTACAGCCTGTACCGCGACCACGGCGTTCGCCGCTACGGCGCACACGGCACCAGCCACTTCTACGTGACTCAAGAAGCCGCGAAGATGCTGAACAAGCCGGTAGAAGAAGTGAACGTGATCACTTGCCACCTGGGCAACGGCGGCTCCGTCACCGCAGTGCGCAACGGCCAGTGCGTTGACACCTCCATGGGTCTGACCCCGCTGGAAGGCCTGGTAATGGGCACCCGCAGCGGTGACATCGATCCGGCTATCATCTTCCACCTGCACGATTCTCTGGGCATGAGCGTTGATCAGATCAACAAGATGCTGACCAAAGAATCCGGCCTGCTGGGCCTGACCGAAGTCACCAGCGACTGCCGTTACGTTGAAGACAACTACGACAGCAAAGCCGACGCCAAACGCGCCATGGACGTGTTCTGCCACCGTCTGGCCAAATACGTCGGCGCCTACAGCGCGCTGATGGAAGGCCGTCTGGACGCGGTGATCTTCACCGGCGGCATCGGCGAGAACGCCGGCATGGTGCGTGAGCTGACCCTGAACAAACTGGGCCTGCTGGGCTTCGAAATCGACCACGACCGCAACATGGCCGCTCGCTTCGGCAAATCCGGCGCCATCACCAAAGACGGCAGCCGCCTGGCGCTGGTGATCCCGACCAACGAAGAGTTGGTCATCGCGCAGGACGCATCCCGCCTGACCGCGTAATGCTCTCAAAACACCGTCAGCCCAGGCTGACGGTGTTGTTTTAGCCTCATGTTAATCGTGAAGAGGACTATTCTGTGTCACGTACTATTATGTTGATCCCCACCGGCACCAGCGTCGGCCTGACCAGCGTCAGCCTGGGTGTCATCCGCTCCATGGAGCAAAAAGGCGTTCGTCTGAGCGTGTTCAAACCTATCGCTCAACCGCGCACCGGCGACAACGCACTCGACCAGACCACCACTATCATCCGCAGCAACTCCACCATCCCGGCGGCCGAACCGCTGCGCATGGATTACGTTGAGGGCCTGCTGAGCTCCAACCAGCAAGACGTGCTGATGGAAGAGATTGTGGCGCGCTACCACGAGAACACCAAAGACGCGGAAGTGGTGCTGATCGAAGGCCTGGTGCCGACCCGCAAACATCAGTTCGCCAACGCGCTGAACTACGAGATCGCCAAAACCCTGAATGCCGAAATCGTCTTCGTGCTGGCGCTGGGCAACGACTCCCCGGCGCAGCTGAAAGAGCGCATCGAACTGGCGCGCACCAGCTTCGGCGGCAGCAAGAACAAAAACATCACCGGCGTGATCATCAACAAGCTGAACGCACCGGTCGACGATCAGGGCCGCACCCGTCCTGACCTGTCCGAAATCTTCGACGACTCCACCAAGGCCAGCATCGCCCACGTCGATCCTGCACAGCTGTTCGCCAACAGCCCGCTGCCGGTTCTGGGCTGCGTGCCGTGGAGCTTCGATCTGATCGCCACCCGCGCCATCGACATGGCTCGCCACCTGAAGGCCCGCGTGGTCAACGAAGGCGACATCATGACCCGCCGCGTGAAGTCCGTGACCTTCTGTGCGCGCAGCATTCCGCACATGCTGGAACACTTCCGCCCAGGCTCCCTGCTGGTGACCTCCGCAGACCGTCCTGACGTACTGGTCTCCGCCTGCCTGGCGGCGATGAACGGCGTGGAAATCGGCGCCATCCTGCTGACCGGCGGCTACGCCATCGACGAGCCGATCAAGAAGCTGTGCGAACGCGCCTTCCAGACCGGCCTGCCGGTGTTCATGGTCGACACCAACACCTGGCAGACCTCGCTGAGCCTGCAGAGCTTCAACCTCGAAGTGCCGGCGGACGACCACCAGCGCATCGAGAAAGTGCAGAACTACGTGGCCAGCCACATCAGCACCGAGTGGATCGATTCGCTGACCGCCACCTCCGAGCGTTCACGCCGCCTGTCTCCACCGGCGTTCCGTTACGAGCTGACCGAGCTGGCGCGTAAAGCCGGCAAGCGCATCGTGCTGCCGGAAGGCGATGAGCCGCGCACCGTGAAAGCGGCGGCCATCTGCGCCGAACGCGGCATCGCGGAATGCGTGCTGCTCGGCAACCCGGACGAGATCCAGCGCGTCGCGGCAGCGCAAGGCGTTGAGCTGGGCAAAGGCATCGAAATCGTCGATCCGGTCGCCGTGCGTGAAAACTACGTGCCGCGTCTGGTTGAACTGCGTAAGAGCAAGGGCATGACCGAAGTGGTCGCGCGCGAGCAGCTGGAAGACAACGTGGTGCTCGGCACCCTGATGCTGGAACAAGGCGAAGTCGACGGCCTGGTCTCCGGCGCGGTTCACACCACCGCCAACACCATCCGTCCGCCGTTGCAGCTGATCAAAACCGCACCGGGCAGCTCGCTGGTCTCCTCCGTGTTCTTCATGCTGCTGCCTGACCAGGTACTGGTCTACGGCGACTGCGCGATCAACCCGGATCCGACCGCCGAGCAGCTGTCTGAAATCGCCATCCAGTCTGCGGATTCCGCCGCGGCCTTCGGCATCGAGCCGCGCGTGGCGATGATCTCCTACTCCACCGGCAACTCCGGTGCGGGCAGCGACGTAGAGAAAGTGCGCGAAGCGACCCGTCTGGCGCAGGAAAAACGCCCGGATCTGATCATCGACGGCCCGCTGCAGTACGACGCCGCCATCATGGCCGACGTCGCCAAGTCCAAGGCGCCGAACTCGCCGGTGGCCGGCCAGGCGACCGTGTTCATCTTCCCGGATCTGAACACCGGCAACACCACCTACAAAGCGGTACAGCGTTCCGCTGACCTGGTCTCCATCGGGCCGATGCTGCAAGGCATGCGCAAGCCGGTGAACGACCTGTCGCGCGGCGCACTGGTTGACGATATCGTCTACACCGTCGCGCTGACGGCGATCCAGTCTTCCCAGGCTGACGCTGCCGCCGCCAAGGCGTAATAAACCGTTAAAAAAAGCCAGTCAGGTAATCCTGACTGGCTTTTTTATGCCTGATATTCTTGGTGATGATGCTGTTTTAGACAATACCCGCCAAATCCGCAGCACCCACCATCATCGCCAGGCGCTGACGCCCCGTGCAGAAAAATCAATGGTAGGCATGATGGGGATTTGGCTGTTCGTGGCATAGAAAAATGCCGAATTCGTAAAGGAATACACCTTCCCGGAAAAATTGATGATGACGCGGTTGCCCTCGCCGCGGATAGTTGCATCAGCCCGATCCGCCGTCAAAATTGGCGCGCTTTGACTCAGCACGTTGATAGGGTCGCCATCCAGGCTTCCGTTCAAATAGTAACGATACACATCCGTGTCGGTGGCCCCCGCATTCTGGTACTCGGTGACATAGAGCCAAATCTCGTCGGTCAACTGCTTTTTGCTGTAGAGCTTATCGTCATAAGTATCGCGGGTGGCATACCAATACCCCGCAAAGCCAACGACAATAACCAACAAAACCGTCGTCAATAGCCGATGAGCCCATTTAGTAACCATGCTGAGTTGCATAATCAATTCCTTCTCAAGCGTTATACCAATCACCCCGCTTCACACACATTGCTGCCCCAGTCATCTCATTCATCCCTTCTCTGGCTTTATTACTTCGCGCTGGCAATAACCTGCGAAATCTGGCCGTCACTGATTTTCAGCGAGAAACTGCGCTGCCAGAAACGTTTGGAATCTGCATCCTGAGGATCTACGGTACTGATTGCCACGGTATATGGCACATTGCTCTCAAATGCCTTGAACGAGTATGGGATACATTGGCCGGGCGTAATCGTCTCAACGGGCTTCGGCGGTAGAATGGTCCTACGCCAGAGTTCATGCGTTTGGCTACCCAACCGGTGTTCAATAGCGATACTGACCAGACTGACCCTGCCACTCTGTGTTGGGTCGGTTTGCGGTAAAGAGAAACAGAGATCATTTCCCCTCAGCGTAATATCCGCAGTGTAAAAACGTTGCTTTTCAAGCATACAGCCACTGAGCAACATCATCATGATGAGGGTAGAACGGGATAGCGTGATCTCGCCTAGCGTCAGCCTTCTGAACGAGCCTCTTGCTGCTATCATTATTCACCCCATGAATATAACTAATTGTATTTATTATACTATTTTTATTATCTCTTTTTACCTAAGCATTGGCCATCTATTATCCATTAAAAACAAAAAGCCCCCTAAGGGGCTTCTCAGTTGATAACGCGTGAGTCATGACTCAGATACTGGGCAGGAAGCTATGTGCTTTGTCCAGAGCACCAGACCTCATTCGTTACAGCAGTTGTTATTGACTCGAGAACTATTTTTGCAGCAGCTGCCCAGCAGCCTCCAGAATATGCTCGGCGGTCAGGCCATACTCCTGCTGTAAAAACGCCTGGGTGCCCACCTGACCATAACGCTCCTTCACCCCCACGCGCCGCATCGGCGTCGGGCACTCTTCCGCCAGCACCTCCGCCACTGCTGATCCCAGCCCGTTATGAATGCTGTGGTTTTCACAGGTGACGATGCGTCCGGTCTTGGCCGCATAGGCTTTGATCAGTTCACGGTCAATAGGCTTGAGGGTGAACATATCGATCACCGCCGCGCTGACGCCCTGCCGCGCCAGCATCTCCGCCGCCTTCAGCGCCTCCGCCACCATGATGCCGTTGGCGATCAGCGTGATATCGTCGCCGTCGCGCAGCAGATTGCCCTTGCCGATGGTAAAGCGCGAGCCGTCCTGGTAGATGCGCGTCGCCTGCTTGCGGATGGTGCGCACCCAGTAGAAGCCGCGCAGATCCATCAGCTGGCGCAGAACGTCGGCGAACATGGTGGCGTCGGTCACTTCCAGCACCACCGAGTGCGCCAGCCCGCGCACGATGCCCATATCCTCGAACGACATGTGGGTGCCGCCGTTGTGGCAGGCGCTCACCCCGGCGTCGGAAGCGATCACCTTGACGTTGTTGCGCTGATAATCCAGCGACATGAACAGCTGATCGAAACAGCGGCGGCTGGCGAAGGCGGTAAAGGTGTGCACGAAAGGCACCCGGCCGGTCAGCGACAGCCCGGCGGCGACGCCGATCACGTTAGCCTCCATGATGCCGCAGTTAATCACGTGCTGCGGGTGATCCTTATGCACGCCGTCCATCGCCATGGAGCTCATCAGATCCGCCTCCAGCGCGATGATCGGCGCGCCCGCTTCAATCTGCCGCCGCACCGCGCCGGCATAGACTTTGCGCATTTCGACGGCGTCGTTTTCCAACTGCGTCACTACGTTAAACATGGGCGGCCTCCAGTTCGGCGATGGCTTTTTCAATCTCCAGCTGCACGTCCGGCGTCAGGCGCAGGTGGTGTGAGTTCGACAGGTTTTCCAGATAGGTCACGCCCTGCCCTTTGATGCTATCGAGCACGATCGCCAGCGGTCGCTGTTCGCCGCCGCGCACCGGCGCTACCGCCGCCAGCAGCGCCGCAATGTCGTCTCCCTTGATGGTTTGTACTTCAAAGCCGAAGGCGCGGAACTTGGCGGCCAGATCGAACGGTTGGATCACCTCGTCGAGCGCGCCGTCCAGCTGTTGTTTGTTGTAATCGATAAACAGCGTCAGGTTGTTCAGATTGTGGTGGGCGATAAACTGGAACGCCTCCCAGCACTGCCCTTCGTTCAGCTCACCGTCGCCGAGGATGCTGAACACCCGGTTACGACGCCCCGCCAGCCGATGGGATAACGCCATGCCGGCGGCGATCGACACGCCCTGTCCCAGCGAGCCGGTAGTGGCGTCCACGCCGCGCGTGCGCAATCGGTCCGGGTGGCTAGGCAGACGCGTGCCGTTCTGGTTGAGGGTTTTCAGCTCCGCCAGCGGGAAGTAGCCCTTGATCGCCAGCGTGCTGTACAGCGCCGGGCCGGCGTGCCCTTTCGACAGCACGAAGTCATCGCGCTCCGGCCAGTCCGGATCCGCCGGATCGATGCGCATCACGCCGCCGTACAATACCGCCAGCGTCTCGACCACCGACATGCAGCCGCCGTAGTGGCCGAACCCCAGCCCGGTCAACGCCTTCAATGTTTCCAGGCGGATGGCGCGCGCCAGGGCGCGCAGCTCTTCAATTTCCGTTTCGCTCGTTGTGTCGTTCATCACTCTGCCCTCATTATTTCTCGACGCGGTCAGCGGCCGGCGCGCCTTTGCGTTTTCCCAGGAAGTTATGCGCCACCAGCAGCGCAAACACGGCGACAATCGCCAGCATGATCATCTCTTTCGACATAAAGCGCGCCATGTTGCCCAGCAGGATGCCGATCGCGCCGAAGTCGGCGTCGGAGAAGGTGGTGTTGGCAAAGCCCAGCGCCCCCAGCACCGGCAGTAGCAGCACCGGCAGGAAGGTGATCAGCAGACCGTTGGCGAAAGCGCCCAGCATCGCGCCGCGCCGCCCGCCGGTGGCGTTGCCGAACACCCCGGCGGTAGCGCCGGTGAAGAAATGCGGCACTACGCCGGGCAGGATCAGCACCATCTTCAGTTGCCCCAGCAGGAACAGCCCGGCCAACCCGCCGAGGAAGCTGAACAGGAAGCCGATCAGCACCGCGTTGGGGGCATAGGGGTAAACCACCGGGCAATCCAGCGCCGGCCGCGCGTTAGGCACCAGTTTTTCCGAGAAGCCGGTGAACGCCGGCACGATCTCCGCCAGAATCAAGCGCACGCCCTGCAGGATAATGAATACCCCGGCGGCGAAGGTGATGGCCTGGATAATCGAATACACCAGGTAGTTCTGGCCGCCGCTGAGCTCGCTTTCCACATAGGCCCGCCCGGCGCAGATCGCCAGGATCAGGTAGATGACGATCATGGTCATCGAGATCGAAATGGAGCTGTCGCGCAGAAAACTGAGGTTTTTCGGCAGGTTCATCTCTTCGGTCGAGCGCGAGTTTTTCCCCACTTTCGAGCCGATCCAACCGGACAGCACATAGCCCAGGGTGCCGAAGTGGCCGAAGGCGATATCGTCGTTGCCGGTGATGCGGCGCATATAGCGTTGGGCGATCGCCGGGAAGAACGCCATCACCAGCCCCAGGGTCAGCGCGCCGGTGAACACCAGCTGTACGCCCTCGAAGCCCGCCACCGTCAGGATGATGCCGATCATGCAGGCCATGTAGAAGGTGTGGTGGCCGGTGAGGAAGATGTATTTCAATCGGGTAAAGCGCGCCACCACGATATTCGCCACCATGCCGAACGCCATGATCAGCGCGGTGGAAGCGCCGTATTTCTCCAGCGCGATGGAGACGATGGCTTCGTTATTCGGAATGATGCCCTGAATATTAAACGCGTGTTCGAACATGCCGCCCAGCGGATTGAGCGATCCGACCAATACCGTGGCGCCGCCGCCCAAAACGATAAAGCCGAGAATAGTTTTTACCGTGCCTTTCACCACGTCGGAAAACGATTTCTTTTGCGCCAGCAAACCGATCAGCGCAATAAGCCCGACCAGTACCGAAGGCACCTTTAATATATCCACCACAAACTTAAGCGTTTCCTGGATAAACATATCCACCTCGCCAATCGTTTTATTCAGATGATTGAGTGGGCTTCGAAGTAAGCGCGCAGCTTGGCTTCCAGCTCATTAATGTCGATGATGTTGCTGATCACCACCAGCTGCTCGGCCGGTACGCTGGCGCTGTCGGCGATGTCTTTCGCCATCACGAACACGTCGGCGGCGCCGGGAGTGGCGGACGACAGATCGGAGTGTTCGACCTCGGCCTCCACCCCCATCTTTTTCAGCACCTTTTTAATGTTCATTTCCACCATAAAGCTGCTGCCGAGACCTGAACCGCAAATCGCCATGATTTTCATGATATCCACCTGTTGAATTTAGCGTGTAGGGTAGCGCCGCCGGGAATATTCCCGACGTTATGGGCATTAATAATGTTCCTGGTGATTAAACGTTAATAGCGGGCGATAATATCCTCAATTTGCCGTTTGTCTGTGGCGTGAAATAACGCCTCCATCGCCGTGTTATCGGAAAATAATTCCGCCAACTGCGAAATCATTTCAATGTGACTGTTGCCGTCGGGTGCGGAAAGCATCACCACCACCTGAACCGGATCGTTATCCGCAGAATGAAAATTCACGCCCTGGTGGATCTTCAACAGCGACAGCCCCAGCGCGTTGGCGCCCTGCTCCGGCCGCGCGTGCGGCATCGCGATGCCCGGCGCCAGGACGAAGTAGGGGCCAAGCTGCTCCTGCTGATGAAAGATGGCCGTCAGGTAATTCGGCGTAATCACGCCGCGTTGCAGCAGCGGTTGCGCGCTCAGCGTTACCGCCTGGCGCCAGTCCTCCACCCATTCGCACAGCTGTATATGATCGGCGGTCAGCCATTCTTTCAGCACGTTACCCTCCCAAGCGTTGATGGTTTCGGCCGGTGATTAATTCACCGACGACGGTAAAACTTTAATCAACCCCTCTCGGCTGCACAGTGATTGGCATCACAAAGATAGCGCTACCAAAGCGCTATCATGCAGAACTGTGATAGCGCTATCAAAACGCCATGCCGCGGCGCGGCGTTAACCACAATTTTTTCTCGCTCTTCCGGGTTACGGGGTAGAATGTGCCGCATACTGGGATCGTCGAAGCCGCGCCGTCGGCTTCCCACCATCACAATCTTTATGCGCCGCGCGCGCATTTCAGTCGGGATTAGGCATGTCGATCGGTAAAAAACGCCGCAGCACAGGCAGGGTGACGTTGGCTGACGTAGCGCAGCTGGCGGGCGTCGGCACCATGACGGTGTCGCGCGCGCTGCGCACGCCGGAACAGGTTTCGGACAAACTGCGCGAGAAGATAGACGCGGCGGTAAACGAGCTGGGCTATCTGCCCAACCTGGCCGCCAGCTCGCTGGCCTCGGCCTCGTCCTACACCATCGCCATGGTGGTGCCCAGCCTGTCCGAATCCGGCTGCGCCGAGATGTTCGCCGGCCTGCAGAAAGTGCTGCAGCCCGCCGGCTATCACATCATGCTGGCGGAGTCGCAGCACCACCTGGAACGCGAGGAGAAACTGCTGGAGACGCTGCTCTCTTACAACCTGGCGGCGGCGGTGCTGCTCAGCGTCGAGCATTCGCAAAATGCCCGCAACGCGTTGATCGCCGCCAACATTCCGGTGGTGGAGATCGGCGCCGTACGCGCCGATCCGATCGACATGAGCATCGGCATCGATTACGTGGCGGCCATGTATCAGCTGACGCAAACGGTGATCGCCAGCGGTTACCAGAATGTCGGGCTGCTGTGCGCCAATCAGGAGCAGTGGATTTTCCAGCAGCACCTGCAGGGCTGGCACAAGGCGCTGCTGCGCAACCATATGTCGCCGCATCGGGTCATCAACGCCGCGCAGCCCGCCAGCTTCAGCACCGGCGCGCAGCAGCTGCCGGAATTCTTGCTGGCCTGGCCGGAGCTGGACGCGCTGGTGTGCGCGTCGGACGAACTGGCGGGCGGCGTACTGTATGAATGCCAGCGGCGGCGCATCAAGGTGCCGGATAATCTGGCGGTGGTGGGCTTCGGCAACAGCGAGTTCAGCCGGGTGTGCCAGCCGCCGCTGACCACCATGACCATTCCGCATCGCGACATCGGCATTCAGGCCGGCCAGGCGCTGCTGGCGCGGCTGAACGAGCATCCCTGGCAGCCGCCAGGCTCCCTGCCCGCCACGCTGTGCCGCCGCGACAGCTGCTGAATCCGCCCGTAAAAAAAGCCGGTCGATGACCGGCTTTTCCATGCGCAGGCGGCTCAGTGATTGTCGAGCGGCTTGCCGTAATCCTGTTCATTGTTGCGCGTCAGCCACAGCGACAGCGCCTTCAGCGAATCCGGGGTAAACTCGTCGCAGCGGGCGGTGATCTCTTCCGGCGTCAGCCAGCACACCTCGGCCACTTCTTCTTCCTGCAGCGCGAACGGCCCGTGCGATACGCAGCTGAACAGCGCCCCCCACACCCGGCACTGCTCTTCCTCGAAGTAGAACAGACCGTGCTCGGCGAAAGGCACGCCGGCGATGCCCAGCTCCTCTTCCGCCTCGCGGCGCGCCGAATCCAGCACGTTTTCACCGCTTTGCACTACGCCGCCCGCCGTCGCGTCCAGCCAGCCCGGGTAGAAGTCCTTGATCTCGGTGCGACGCTGCACCAGAATTTTTCCCATCCCATCATGCACCACAATATAGGTAGCACGATGACGCAGCCGCTCCGCCCGCATCTGTTGACGACTGGATTGAGCAATCACCTCGTTTTGCTCGTCGACGATATCAACCCACTCGGTATCTGCAGCCTGACCCTGTTCCGCCATCCTCTAAAACCTTCTATTTTGGCGCGATGCAATCCCGCGCGCTGGTTAATCAATGAGTGTTTTTCAAAGATTTTTATTGTGTGTGTATAAATTAGTGCGTTTAGCGTGTTAACGCCACCTCCGCGACGACCTTGCCGTCGTCGAGCGTCAGCACGCGCAAAGTGCCGCTTTCCAACATGCCGTAGCTGGCGGGAAAGCCCCCTTTCGGGATGCTGACCGAGCCCGGATTGAAGCAATAGATCTCACCCTGCCGCTCCGCCTGCGGCAGATGCGTATGGCCATAGGCCAAGACGTCACCGCAGGATAACGGCGGCAGTGCCGAGGGATGATAAAGGTGACCGTGGGTCAAAAACAATCGTCTTTTTTGCAGTAAAACCTGTTGCCAGGGCGCCTCGATGGGAAACGTCAGCAGCATCTGATCGACCTCGCTGTCGCAATTGCCGCGAACGGCGATGATCTTGTCGCTATAGCGATTCAATCGTTCGGCAACCTGAGCGGGCTGATACCCGGCGGGCAGCGCGTTGCGCGGGCCGTGATTCAGCAAATCACCCAGAAGAATCAACCAGTCGGCGCCGTGTTGTGCGAACAATTCCAGCACGCGTTCGGTCGCCGGCAGCGAACCGTGGATATCCGAGGCGAACATCAGCTTCATAACCTTGTCCTATAGAGGGAAATAAGCGCCATTTTACCGCGCCGGCGCCGTGCGGCAAACCGCCGCCCGCCCCGGTGGAGAATTGTGATCCAACTGCGCAGATAGCATCGGACGAATCCCACATAGCCTGCTATCCTTAGCTGCTATTGTTGGATCTCTGATATACCTTTGTGCGCGGCGAAGACCGCAGCAACGTGTAATGAATTACAGATCACCTTACCGCAGGAGGCAACATGATTGACCTGTATTACGCGCCTACTCCCAATGGTCACAAGATCACCTTGTTTTTGGAAGAGGTCGGCTTACCCTACCGTATCCATCGCGTAAACATCAGCGCCGGCGAGCAGTTCAAACCGGACTTTCTGAGCATTTCTCCCAACAACAAAATCCCGGCGATCGTCGATCAGCAACCGGTGGACGGCGGCGCGCCGATCAGCCTGTTCGAATCCGGGGAAATCCTGCTGTATCTGGCGGAGAAGACCGGCAAGCTGCTGAGCAAGGGCCTGCGCGAACGCGCCGCTACCCTGCAGTGGCTGTTCTGGCAAGTGGCCGGATTCGGGCCGATGCTCGGGCAGAATCACCACTTTAACCACTACGCGCCGCAGCCGGTGCCTTACGCCATCGAGCGTTACCATCTGGAGACCAAGCGGCTGTACGGCGTGCTGGAAGCTGAACTGCAAAAACACCCGTACCTGGGCGGCGATAACTACAGCATCGCCGATATCGCCACCTACCCGTGGGTCGTGTCGCATCCGCGCCAGCGCATCGATCTGGCGGATTACCCGGCGGTGCGCAACTGGTTCGAGCGCATCAGCAATCGCCCGGCGACCGAGCGCGCCTACAAACTGGCCGAACAAGCCTAAGTGCCCCCCCGACTCCCCGTCGGCCGGGGAGTCACATTGTCCCTGCGTTATCATTTCCCTACTTTCCGTGTATTCTGAACGCTAATAATCAGACCTATGGAGAATCTCTGATGTCTTTCAGTCAACCCGACGCCGTTATTCGCATTAAAAATCTGCGGCTGCGCACGTTCATCGGTATCAAGGAAGAGGAAATCAACAACCGACAGGACGTCCTGATCAACGTGGTGATCCACTACCCGGCGGACAAGGCGCGCAACAGCGAAGATATCGCCGATGCGCTCAACTACCGCACCATCACCAAAGCGATCATCCGCCATGTGGAAGATAACCGTTTCGCGTTGCTGGAAAAATTAACGCAGGATGTGCTCGATATCGTAAAAGAACACGCCTGGGTGACCTATGCTGAAGTGGAGATAGATAAACTTCTGGCCCTGCGCTACGCCGACTCGGTTTCCATGACCATGAGCTACCGCCGGGACTAATTCAGGGAGGTCGACCATGCGGATCCTGATCACCGGCGCAACGGGATTGATAGGCAGCAGCCTGACGGCAAGACTGCTGGCGCTTTCTCACCACATTACGGTGCTGACCCGAGACGAACGGCGAGCCCGAGCCCGGCTGGGCGACCGGCCGAGCTATTGGCGAACGCTGGACGACCGGCAATCGCTGGATGAATTCGACGCGGTGATCAACCTGGCCGGCGAACCTATCGCCGACAAGCGCTGGAGCGCGCAGCAGAAAGAGCGGCTGTGCCGCAGCCGCTGGGATCTGACCGAACGCTTGGCGAAGCTGATCAAGGCCGGCAGCACGCCCCCCGGCGTGCTGATTTCCGGTTCCGCCGTCGGCTACTACGGCGATCAGGGGCAGGCGGTGGTGACCGAAGAGGAGCCGCCGCACGACGAATTCACCCACCAGCTGTGTCAACGCTGGGAAGCGCTGGCGCTGCAGGCGCAAAGCGACGCCACCCGCGTCTGCCTGCTGCGCACCGGCGTGGTGCTGGCGCCACAGGGCGGCGCGCTGGCCAAAATGCTGCCGCCGTTCCGCTTCGGGCTCGGCGGCCCGATCGGCGACGGTCGCCAATACCTGCCGTGGATCCACCTCGAAGACATGGTCAACGGCATTATTTATCTGCTGGATCACGCCACCCTGAGCGGCCCGTTCAACATGGTGGCTCCCTACCCGGTGCACAACGAGCAATTCGCCGCCCAATTGGCCAACGTGCTCGATCGCCCGGCGTTTCTGCGGGTGCCGGCGTTCGTCATGCGGCTGTTGATGGGGGAAGCGGCGGTGCTGGTGCTCGGCGGCCAGCGGGCGGTGCCGAAGCGCCTGGAAGAGGCCGGTTTCCACTTCCGTTATCTGGAGCTGGAACAGGCATTGGATGACGTTGTCAATCAGCGGGCCGGAGCCCGCTGATCTGAGGTTACTTCAACGCGCCGGACAGGAACTGCTGCAGGCGCGGGCTTTTGGGATTGCCGAACAGCTCGGCCGGCGGGCCCTGCTCTTCGATCAACCCTTTGTGCAGGAAGATCACGTGGTTCGAAACGTGGCGCGCAAACTCCATTTCGTGCGTCACCACCACCATGGTTTTTCCCTCCTCCGCCAGCTTCTGCATGATGCGCAGCACCTCGCCCACCAACTCGGGATCCAGCGCCGACGTCGGTTCGTCAAACAGCAGCACTTCCGGCTCCATCGCCAATGCGCGGGCAATGGAGACGCGCTGCTGCTGGCCGCCCGACAGGTGCACCGGGTACTTGCCGCGCGCCCGCTCGTCGATGCCCACTTTATCCAGGTAGCGCACCGCGCGCTCGTGCGCGTCGGCCTTGCTCAGCCCCAGCACCTGCACCGGCGCCTCCATCACGTTCTCCAGCACCGTCATATGGCTCCACAGGTTAAAATGCTGGAACACCATGGTCAGGCGGGTACGCAGCAGCTGCAGCTGCTTCTTGTCGAATACCTTCAGCTGGCCGTCCTTGTCGCGCACCATGCGAATATCTTCGTTGTTCAGGCTGATCGAGCCTTCGCTCGGCTTCTCGAGGAAGTTGATGCAGCGCAGAAAGGTACTTTTGCCGGAGCCGGAGGAGCCGATGATGCTGATCACATCCCCGGCGTTGGCCGCCAGCGAGACGCCCTTCAGCACCTCGTGATCGCCATAGCGTTTGTGCAGTTCCGTGACGGCTAATTTATTCTCAGACATGGTTTTTCTTCCCGTCATTTATCAGTGACTAACGTGTGCCATCCAGCGTTTTTCAGCTTTGCGGAACAGGCTGATTAACACGTAGGAGATGATCAGGTACAACACCGCCGCAATGCCGAAAGCGTAAAACGGCTGATAGGTCGCGGCATTGATGTCGCGCGCAATCTTCAGCAGGTCCGGCACGGTGGCGGTAAACGCCAGCGCGGTGGAGTGCAGCATCAGGATCACTTCGTTGCTGTAGGCCGGCAGCGCGGTGCGCAGCGCCGAAGGCAAAATGATGCAGCGATACATCTTGAAGCGCGAGAAACCGTAGGCGTTGGCGGCCTCGATTTCACCGTGCGGCACCGAGCGGATCGCCCCGGCGAAGATCTCGGTGGTATACGCGCAGGTGTTGAGCGTCAGCGCCAGGATGGTGCAGTTGAGCCCGCTGCGGAAAAACGCGTTGAGAAACTCGCTGCCGCGCACGATTTCCAGGCTGTACATGCCGGAGTAGAACACCAGCAACTGCACGTACAGCGGCGTGCCGCGAAACACGTAGGTGTAGAGCCACACCGGGAAACGCACCCAGCGCAGGGAAGAGACGCGCGCCACCGCCATCGGGATCGCCAGCAGCCCGCCCATCACCACGGAGGCGATCAGCAGCCACAGCGTGACCGCCACGCCGGTGAAACGGTAGCCGTCGCTCCACAGCAGCGACTGCCAATACTGTTGCAAAATCTCGATCATAGCTCGGCCCTCTTGACGCCCAGTGAGTAACGCCGTTCAAGCCACAACAGCACGCCGTTGGAAACGGTAGTGAAAATCAGGTAAACCACGCCGGCTACGATGGCGAAGAAGAACGGCTGATAGGTGCCTTTCCCCGCCAACTGCGTGGCTTTCACCACGTCGTTCAGGCCAAGGATAGACACCAGCGCCGTCGCCTTCAGGATCACCTGCCAGTTGTTGCCGATGCCCGGCAAGGCGAAGCGCATCATCGCCGGGAACAAAATGCGCCGAAAGATCTGCGCGCCGCTGAAGCCGTAGGCCGTCGCCGCCTCAATCTGCCCTTTCGGCACCGCCAAGTAGGCACCGCGGAAGGTTTCGGTAAAGTACGCGCCGTAAATAAAACCGAGGGTAATGATGCCGGCGCCGAGCGGGTCGATATCGATCTGCGAGAAACCGAGCAGCGTGGTGATGTTGTTCAAGGCGATTTGCAGGCCATAAAAAATCAGCAGCATCAGCACCAGATCGGGCACGCCGCGGATCAGCGTGGTGTAAGCGCCGAACAGGCCGGAAATAAGGGGGTTGTGGGAGAGTTTGCCGCCGGCGCCGATCAACCCGATCACCACCGCCAACAATACGGAACTGAGGGCCAACTCCAGCGTCACCAGAGCCCCCTCGAAAATCAGTTGGGAATAGCCTTGCAGCATCTACTTCACCCTGTCGTCTAGGATCCGAACCATCGGAGCCGGCGCACCGGCCCCGCAGTCACAGCATGGAACGGTTAGCGGATTAGCCGCCGTAGACGTCGAAGTCGAAGTACTTTTTCGCGTATTTATCGTAGGTGCCGTCTTTGCGCATCTCGGCGAAGGCTTTGTCCAGCGCCGCTTTCAGCTCGGTATCGGTTTTGCGCAGCCCCATGCCGGTGCCGACGCCAAAGAATTTGTCATCCTTCACCGATTCGCCGGCGAACGCATAGTCTTTGCCCGGCGGCTGTTTCAGGAAGCCATCGCTGCCCGCCACTTCATCCTGGAAGGCGGCGTCGATACGCCCGGAGGCCAGATCGGCGTAGACCAGATCCTGGTTCTGATAAGGCACCACGGTGACGCCCTTCGGCTGCCACATGGCGTTGGCGTAGGCTTCCTGGGTCGTGCCCTGCAGCACGCCCACGCTCTTGCCTTTCAACGCATCCACGGTAGGCAACAGCTTAGACCCCTTCGGCGCGATCAGGCGGGCGTTGGCGGCATACAGTTTGTCGGTAAAGGCGATTTCCTGCTGGCGTTTTTCGGTGATGGACAGCGAAGAGATGATAGCGTCGATCTTTTTCGCCTTGAGGGATGGGATCAGCGCGTCAAAGTCGCTCTCCACGAAGGTGCATTGGGTATTTATGCGTTTGCACAGCTCTTTGGCCAAATCGATATCGAAGCCGACCAGCTCGCCTTTGGCGTTTTTGGATTCAAACGGCGCATAAGTCGGATCGGTGCCAATCTTCAATGTCGATGGGATAGCGGCGAATGCGCTGTTTGCGGCCGCCAAAGCCAAGACTAAAGGAAGAACCTTAACCAGCTTTTTCATAAATTACCCTCAAATTGATTTTTTTGATGCCACTACGGGCATTACTTTTCCCCACCAAATCAATTTGCAGTAATCGTGCCACATTAGGTGCTACGGGCGGAGGGAACGGCTCCGGCCTTCACAATACTGTTTCCTGGGACGATAACCGCAAAATTAAATCGGCCGCTCGGGGCCGCGCCACTGGCAGCCGCGACAGGACGGCGCCATGAAACAGTGAACGTGATGAAGTGGGATCATTATGGTGCATGCGCAGCCCTAATTCAGTGCGGTGTTGCACAAATGTACCAATTTGGGGATGAAAATGTTAATCAGCACCCTGCCAACGGGTGAACAGATCGGCCGGCAATTCGATATCAAACTGATCGATCACCCGATTGACGGTCTGATCGATGATGTCTTCCACGCTTTTCGGCTGGTGATAAAACGCCGGCACCGGGGGCATGATCACCGCGCCCATTTCCACCGCCTGCGTCATCAGCCGCAGGTGCCCAAGGTGCAACGGCGTTTCACGCACGCACAATACCAGGCGGCGGCGTTCTTTCAGCACCACGTCGGCGGCGCGGGTCAGCAGTCCGTCGCTGTAGCTGTTGACGATGCCGGACAGCGTTTTGACTGAACAAGGCAAAATCGCCATGCCCAGTGTTTTGAAGGAACCGGAAGAGATGGCGGCGGCGATATCGCGCGCATCGTGAACCACATCGGCCAGCGCCTGCACTTCACGCAGACTGTACGGCGTTTCCAGCGCCAGCGTCTGCCTTGCAGCGTTGCTCATCACCAGATGGGTTTCCACCTCTGCGACGTCGCGCAAGACCTGCAACAGGCGCACGCCGTAGATCGCGCCGCTGGCGCCGGAAATGCCGATGATGAGTCGTTTCATGAAGAATGGCCTCTGCCGTAAAAAGTAAAAAATAAGATCAGGCAGACTTTGCCGCAATGGCGAGGGATAAGCAAGTTCACAGGAGCAAGGCGCACCGCCGCAGATGCGGCGATGCCCCCTGATGGATCAACGCAGGCGGTTAGCCTTCGTTATGCAGTTCCAGATTTTCCGCTTCGGTTTGTCCCCGCAGCGCCTTGGCGTCGTCGTTGCGCAGCGACTCCAGGTATTCCAGATAGCTTTGATCGACATCTTTGGTCACGTAGATGCCGTTGAATACCGAGCATTCGAACTGGGTGATGTCCGGGTTTTCTTCACGCACCGCTTCGATCAGATCGTCGAGGTCCTGGAAGATCAGCCCATCGGCGCCGATGATTTGGCGGATTTCATCCACTTCGCGCCCGTGGGCGATCAGTTCGTTGGCGCTCGGCATGTCGATGCCGTAGACGTTAGGGAAACGCACTTCCGGCGCGGCGGAAGCCAGGTACACGCGCTTGGCGCCCGCTTCGCGCGCCATCTCGACGATCTGCTCTGAGGTCGTGCCGCGCACGATGGAATCATCCACCAGCAGCACGTTCTTGTCGCGGAACTCGGCGCGGTTGGCGTTCAGCTTGCGGCGCACCGACTGACGACGCGCCTGCTGGCCCGGCATGATGAAGGTGCGGCCGACGTAGCGGTTCTTCACAAAGCCCTGGCGGTAGGGTTTGTCGAGAATGCGCGCGATCTCCAGCGCGATGTCGCAGGAGGTTTCCGGAATCGGGATCACCACGTCGATGTCCAGATCTTCCCATTCGCGGGCAATCTTCTCGCCCAGCTTCTGGCCCATGCGCACGCGGGCGCTGTAGACCGAGATCTTGTCCATAAAGGAGTCCGGGCGCGCGAAATAGACGTATTCGAACAGGCACGGATTGGTTTTCGGATTCTCTGCGCACTGGCGGGTGAACAACTGGCCCTTGGTAGTGATGTACACCGCTTCGCCCGGCGCCACGTCGCGCAGGAATTCAAAGCCCAGGGTATCCAGCGCCACGCTCTCGGAAGCCACCATATACTCGCTGCGGCCATCTTCCAGCGTGCGTTTGCCGATCACCAGCGGACGAATGCCGTACGGGTCGCGGAACGCCAGCAGACCGTGGCCGATAATCATCGCCACGCAGGCGTAAGCGCCGCGCAGTTGCTGATGCATGGCGGCGACCGCGGTAAAGATGTTGTCGGCCTCCAGCGGATAATGCGGGAAGCGATCCAGCTCGCTGGCCAGCACGTTCAGCAGGATTTCCGAGTCGGAGGTGGTGTTGACATGGCGGCGGCCGCTTTCGAACAGCTTTTGGCGCAGCTCATGGGCGTTGGTCAGGTTGCCGTTGTGGGCCAGCGTAATGCCGAACGGCGAGTTGACGTAGAAAGGCTGGGCCTCAGAGGCGCTCGAGCTGCCGGCCGTCGGGTAACGCACATGGCCAATGCCCATGTTGCCCTGCAAGCGTTGCATATGGCGCGCCTCAAATACATCCTTCACCAGGCCGTTGGCTTTACGCAAACGGAACCCGTTGTGGGCGTCAATGGTGACGATGCCTGCGGCATCCTGGCCACGGTGCTGAAGCACCGTCAGCGCATCATAAATCGACTGGTTTACCGGCATAAAACCGGCGATACCGACAATACCGCACATGTTGTCTTTTCCTCATCAGCGCTACCGCCCCGGCAATTGGGTCGGCAAGAAACTCGACGTGCTCTGCAGGTAGTCAAAGAACCACCTGATGACGTAACTGAACTGGGGAATCAGCTGCGACTGTTTCCAGTCGGCACTTTGTGAAAAGCCGGTAAAGGTATCCAGAAAGAACAGGATCGCCGCAACGATCAACACGCCGCGCAATGCGCCGAAGCAGATGCCCAGCACCCTGTCGGTGCCCGACAGCCCGGTTTTCTCTACCAGTGAGCTAATCACATAGTTAACAATAGCCCCTACGATCAGGGTCGCGATGAACAAAATCGCGATCGCGATGCCGTTTCGCACCAGTTCATCTTCAAAACGAGTGAAATAGACCGCAAGGTAAGAGTAGAAATGGCTGGCAACAAAAAACGCACATCCCCATGTCACAAGTGACAATGCTTCGCGAACAAACCCTCGGATCAGGCTCACCAGAGCCGAAAATCCAATCACCGCTATAATGACGTAATCAATCCAGACCATGAACTATTCCAATGATGAATCGCCCCTGCATCCAATTCGCGGCGAATTCTAACAGAAAAAGAAAACGTTTGCGTAGGGGATTTCCTACCACGTTACAAATAAAAAGCGGCGATTAAAAAATTCCCAATCGCCGCGCCTACATAGGTGATTTCGCCTGTAAAAGGCGCGGTTTCTCTCGAGATCTCTCCACCACTCCTTAATTCAGGGGCGCATCCTGCTGCGCCCCTGCGGGGTTTAACGACCGTACGGCTTCACCTGCCCGCTCAGCCCGCTGATCGAGTTCAGCGACGGCAATGCCGCCTGCAGCTTCTGCTTGGAAGCATCCGGGCCGACGTAGATGCGGGTGATCTGCCCTTGCACCGGCGTTGACGGCACAGTGAAGGCGCGATAGCCCGAAAGACGCAGCGAAGCGACAATCTCGTTCGCCTTGGCGGCATTCTTCAACGCCCCGAGCTGCACGACATAGGCTTGCCCGGCCGGCGCTTTTTCTTCCGCCGGTTTCGGCTGCGGTGCCGGCTCAGGCTTCGGCGTCGGTTCAGGTTTCGGTTCCGGCTTAGGCGTCGGTTTCACTTCCACCGGCTTCGGCTGCGGCGCCGGTTTCGGTTTCACCTCTACCGGTTTGGTTTCCACCGGTTTCGGCTTAGGCTGCTGCTGCACCGGCTGAGGACGCGTCTCGACCGGCGGCGGCGCCACCTGCGTCGGTTGCTGAGCATTCTGTCGCACCGCCTGTTGCGCCGCCGCTTCGTTAGCCGCCTGCTGCTCGACCAGCGCCCCCGCCCCTTCCGGCGGCTGCGCCGGCAACGGCTGCGTCACCGGCGGCAACACGTCGTTCTCTTCGACGTCGCCCGCCTTCGGCACCAAAGGAATGGCCGCGAATTCATCCTCGTAATGCTTCTTTTTGCCGTCCAGCAACCCTGGTAGGATGATCACCCCCAGCGCCACCAGAATCACGGTTCCGACCAGTCGGTTCTGAAATTTACTCGCCACTCACACTCCCCGCATCTCGTCTGACGCCGCCATCACCTGCGCAACGGTGTGGAACGATCCACAGACGATCACAATATCCTGTTTATCAGCATCCTGCATAGCCTGCCGCCAGGCAGTTTCGACATCATTAAAGCGTCGCGGTTCCGCCAGATGTTGCGCCAGCAGTTCGACGCTGGCGCCGCGCGGGCCGTCGAGCGGTGCGCAGTACCATTCATCCACCTGCTCGCTCAGGCAGGCCAGCGTACCGGCGATGTCCTTGTCCGACAGCATGCCCACCACCGCGCGCACCTTGCCGCCGTCGCGCGGCAGCTTGGCCAGACGCCCGGCGAGATAGCCGGCGGCGTGCGGGTTGTGCGCCACATCGAGGATCAGCATCGGCTCCCGCCGCACGATCTGGAAACGCCCCGGCAGCGTCGCCTGCTGCAGCCCGGTGAAGATCGCGCGCTCGTCGATTTCCAGCGGGGAACAGTTCAGCGCCGCCAGCGCGGTAGCGGCGTTGGCCAGCGGCACGTTCGGCGTCGGCAGATCGGTCAGCAGCGTGTCGCCGCCCTGCCACTGCCAGCGATCGCCCTGCTCGCTGAAACTCCAGGCTTCACCGCGGCGATACAGCGGCGCGCCCAGCGTTTCGGCGACCTGGCGAATGCTGTCCGGCATGTCGGGTTCGCCCACTACCGCCGGCTTGCCGCTGCGGAAAATGCCGGCCTTTTCACGGCCGATGCTTTCGCGATCGTTGCCCAGCCAGTCGGTGTGATCGAGCGCGATGCTGGTGATCACCGCCACGCTCGGATCGACGATGTTGGTGGCGTCGAGACGTCCGCCCAGGCCGACTTCCAGGATCACCACGTCCAGCCGCGCCTGTTTGAACAGCTGCAGCGCCGACAGGGTGCCGAATTCGAAATAGGTCAGCGACGTTTCGCCGCGGCCGGCTTCAATGGCGGCAAACGAGCGGCTGTGCTCCGCTTCGCTCAGCTCTTCCCCCTGAATGCGCACACGTTCGGTGTAGCGCACCAGATGCGGTGAGCTGTAAACGCCGACGCGCAGGCCGGCGGCCAGCAGAATAGCTTCAAGGGTGCGACAGGTCGTGCCTTTGCCGTTAGTGCCGGCAACGGTGAACACCGTGGGAGCGGGGGTCAGTAAGTCCAGATGCGCCGCGACGCGCTGTACGCGCTCGAGGCCGAGTTCGATCGCCTGGCTGTGCAGACGTTCCAGATAGTAAAGCCACGAGCTCAATGGCGACGTGGCTTGGGGAATTTGGTGGTTTTGCATGAGTCCCATCACTGAACTTGGGTTCATTAATCCATCAGGGCACCACCCTCACCGCGGTAAAGGCGATGCGCTTCGTCACTGCCGCCCACCTGCAAACCGCAACGTCATAGGCCGCGGCCGGCAGGGAACGGGCATCAGCCGTCACTTAGCCACAAAGTGGCGGCTGAACCCGGGCGGGATCCGTCTTTGCCTCAGGCGTCGGCCTGCTGCTCCGGCTCAATGACCGGCGCGGCCTCATCGAAATGCGGCTGCGGCTGGTTGGTCAGCTTGGACAGAATGCTCGCCAGCGTTTGGCGCATTTCCGGGCGGCGAACGATCATATCGATCGCGCCTTTTTCGATCAGGAACTCGCTGCGCTGGAAGCCCGGCGGCAGTTTCTCGCGCACGGTCTGCTCGATCACGCGCGGGCCGGCAAAGCCGATCAGCGCTTTCGGCTCGGCGATGTTGATGTCGCCCAGCATCGCCAGGCTGGCGGAGACGCCGCCCATGGTCGGGTCGGTCAGCACGGAGATGTACGGCAAGCCGCGCTCCTGCATTTTGGCCAACGCCGCGCTGGTTTTCGCCATCTGCATCAGCGACATCAGCGCCTCCTGCATGCGCGCGCCGCCGCTGGCGGAGAAGCACACCAGCGGACAGTTGTCCTCCAGCGCCTGCTCAACCGCACGCACGAAACGCGCGCCAACCACGGAAGACATCGAACCGCCGATGAAGGCGAATTCAAAGGACGCCGCGACGATCGGCATGCCGTACAGCGTGCCCTTCATCACCACCAGCGCATCTTTCTCGCCGGTCGCTTTCTGTGCGGCGACCAGACGATCTTTATAGCGCTTGGAATCCTTGAATTTCAGAACGTCTTTCGGCTCCAGATCGCTGCCCAGCTCCACTTCGCTGCCTTCATCCAGCAGGGTATGCAGACGCGCGCGCGCGCTCATACGCATATGGTGGTCGCACTTCGGACACACTTCCAGATTACGCTCCAGCTCGGCGCGGTAGAGAACCTGGCCGCAGCTGTCGCATTTGGTCCAGACCCCTTCAGGAATGCTCGCCTTACGGGTTTGTGTGATATTGCTCTTGTTAAGAATTCGTTCAATCCAGCTCATCGATGACCTTTCTGTTTGAACCTGGCACACGCCAGTCCGCTGTTCATGCTTTAACAATCCCCCTGAAAACACCCCCAATGAAAAAATGCCCGTTCGCCGCGCGGCAAGCGCGCGACCGAGGCATCGGCTTCAGGGTTGTTCGCAGGAACAGACCATAATGTCGCTCATTAAACCATATCGGCCCGACGCTGTGGACAAAAAACTGGTCGAACCGACAGGTTGAGCGATGTTTTTATTGTTTTTGCTGGCGGGCGGCGGCGCGCTTGTGGCGCCAAATTTCAATCACGCCCGGCAGAATCGAAACGATGATGATCCCGACGATCAGCAGTTTCAGGTTCTCCTGTACCACCGGCAGATCGCCGAACAGGTAGCCAGCATAAGTGAAGAGCAGCACCCAAACCAGTGCGCCAATCACGTTGTAGGCGGCGAAGTGGCGATAGGACATATGCCCCATGCCGGCGACGAACGGCGCAAAAGTACGCACGATCGGCACGAATCGCGCCAGAATAATCGTTTTCCCGCCGTGCTTCTCATAAAACTGATGCGTTTTATCCAGGTAGCTGCGGCGGAAGATTTTCGAATTCGGGTTGCTGAACAGCTTCTCGCCAAACAACCGCCCGATAGTGTAGTTCACCGCATCGCCGATGATCGCCGCCACGGCCATCAACGCCACCATGGTGTGCACGTTCAGATCGTTGGTCGGCAAAGCCGCCAGCGCGCCGGCGACGAACAGCAAAGAATCCCCCGGCAGGAACGGCGTCACCACCAAACCGGTCTCGCAAAACAGGATCAGGAACAGAATAGCGTAGACCCACATGCCGTATTGTGCGACCAGTTCGGCCAGGTGCACATCAATATGCAGAATGAAATCAATAATAAACTTGATGATGTCCATAAATTCTCTCATTGATACCGGGCGTTTCAATCACCCGGCAGAAGCACAAGGGAGCGACGCTTTCAGGCGTGCCGGCGTTTAATCGTCGGGTAAAAACAGCGGCCCCATCGGCGGCCGCGGGATGCCAAAGTGGTCGGGATAGTCCACGGAAACCAGATACAGCCCCTCGGCTCGCGCCGTCGCCGCCGCCAGATTGCGATCCTTCAGCGCCAGCAGCTCGGCCATCCAGTTCTCATCCTGATTGCCGCAGCCGATCTCCATCAGGCTGCCGACGATGTTGCGAACCATGTGATGCACGAAGGCATTCGCCTTGATATCTACCACAATATATTCGCCGTAGCGCGTAACCTTAACGTGTTTTACGCAGCGCCACGGGGTGCGCGACTGGCATTGCACCGCGCGAAACGAGGTAAAGTCGTTCTCGCCCAGCAATGCCTGCGCCGCCCGATGCATGCGGTCCGCGTCCAGCGGGTGATAAAAATGCGTCACCCCCTGTTGCAACACCGCCGGCCGGTAGCGATGGTTGAAAATAATATAGCGGTAACGGCGCGCGGTGGCGCTGAAACGCGCGTGAAAATCATCGGCGACGGGGCTCACCCAGCGCACCGCGATGTCCGGCGGCAAATGGGTGTTGACGCCCATCGTCCAGGCGGCGTCCTTACGGCGCGCGGTGGTTTCGAAGTGCACCACCTGCCCGGTGGCGTGCACCCCGGCGTCAGTGCGCCCGGCGCACAGCACGTTGATCGGCGCATCCGCCACCTTGCTCAACGCCTGCTCCAGCCGTTCCTGCACGCTGGCCACTTCTTGCTGCCGCTGCCAGCCGTAGTAACGGCTGCCGTCATATTCGATGCCCAGCGCTACCTTCAGCGTCGGCTTAACGGGCGAGACCACCTCAGACATCAGTACATCTGCTCCTGCACCAGACGCTCGGCGGTTTCGATCGCCATCAACGCGCCGCCGAAGCGGACGTTGTCCGCCACCGTCCAGAACTGCAACAGCTCGGGGATGCCGTAATCGTTGCGCAGACACCCGATGCTGAGCGCATCGCTGCCGGAAGCTTCGGTGACCTGAGTCGGGTAATCGTCCTCTTCACTCAGTTGAACGTCTTCGACCTCTTCAAGCTCGCTGCGCGCCTCTTCGGCGGACAACGGACGCAGCGCTTCCAGATGCACGACCTGGGCGTGGCCATAAAACACCGGCGACTGGATACAGCTCACCGAAATCGGCAACCCTTCGTCCTGCAGCACCTTGCGCACCTGATCGACGATCAGGCGTTCTTCGCGCACGCTGCCCTGCTCGTCGGCGACAAGCGGCAGCATATTAAACGCCAGCTGTTTTGTGAAAACGCCTTCTTCGGCCGGGATGCCGTTCAACAGCCGCGCGCTCTGGCCGGCCAGATCGTCCACCGCCGCCTTGCCACGCGAGGATACCGACATCAGCGTCGTGACGTGCAGGCGCGACAGCCCCGCCTGTTCGGTCAGCGGTTTGATCGCCGTCAGCAGTTGGCTGACCATGCTGTCGGCCACCGCGACGATGTTGCGGTTGCGGTAATCCGCCAGCACCTGCGGGTTAACGCCAGGCACCACCAGCGGCACATCCGGTTCCATGGCGAACAGGCCGCTGGTGTCGATCACCAGACAGCCCATGTTGCCGGCCTCTTCGGCATAGCGCGCGGAAGCGTCGCTGCCGGCGACGAAGAAGGCCAGCTGCGCCTGCGACCAATCGAACTCTTCGGCGTTTTGCACCAGAAGAGACTTGCCGTTGAAGCGCACATTGGCGCCCGCGCTGCGTTCGCTTGCCAGAGGATAGAGCTCACCCACCGGGAACTGGCGTTCCTGCAACAATTCCAGCAACGCTTCACCTACCGCGCCAGTGGCGCCGAGCAGCGCGATATTCCAGCCGTCAGACATTGGGTTTTCTCCAGAGTATTTCATTCATAAAAGCAGACGGGCAGTGCAGTCACCGCCCGATAATCTTTGCCGCTCACTGTAGCGGCGTTGGCTTAAGACAACCTTACGCGCTACGCGATGCTGAAGCCCAACTTGCCGAGCAGCTCGGCGCTGGCGCTGTCATCGCATTGCACGGCCAGCGAAGACCACTCGCGGCGTTCCTGGTAGTGCTTGCGCAGGCGATCGAACTCGCCCGGTTGCCCGGCGACTTTGCGCAGCGGCGCATCATCGCGGCGCACATCATACACCAAGTGCATCAATCGTTTTAACCGCGCTTCATCCAGCGGGCCGTTGAGACGGATCTGGCTGAACTCCGGCACCGGCAGCAGCGAGGCCAGCGCCACCTGTTGCGGCTGCCCCAGATGGCGGCTGAACGCTTCGAACACCTGGGTGGTGCCGCGCGCCTTGCCTTCCAGCGTATACCCGGCGATGTGCGCGGTGCCGATATCCACCCGCGCCAACAGCGGCAAGGCGAGATCCGGCTCCGGTTCCCACACGTCCAGCACCGTGCTCAGCTTTTTGCCTTTTTCCAGCGCCTGCAGCAACGCGGCGTTATCCACCACCGGCCCACGACAGGCGTTGATCAGAATGCGATTGTCCGGCAACGCCGCCAGCAGCTCGGCGTCCGCCAGGTGCAATGAATGATACGGGCCGGATTTATTCAGCGGCGTATGGAAGGTCAGCACGTCGGCCTCGGCCACCAATTTCTCCAGTGGCCAGAATTCCCCGGCGTCGCCGCGATCGGCGCGCGGTGGATCGCACAGTAGCGTGCGCACGCCCAGCGCTTTGAGGCGCGCGTCCAGACGCGAACCGACGTTGCCCACGCCGACGATGCCGACGGTTTTATCCCGCAATTGGAAGCCATCGCGCTCGGCCAGCAGCATCAATGCGGAGAACACATACTCGACCACCGCGATGGCGTTGCAGCCCGGCGCGGCGGAAAACCCGATGCCCTGCCGTTGCAGCCAGGCATCATCGACGTGATCGGTGCCGGCGGTAGCGGTGCCGACAAAGCCGATGCGGCTGCCGGCCAACAAGGCTTCATTGACCTTGGTGACCGAACGCACCATCAGCGCGTCGGCATCCGCCAGCACCTCAAGCGGGATCGGACGCCCCGGCACCGCCCGCACGTCGCCCAGGCGGCTGAACAGCTCGGCCGCATACGGCATATTTTCATCAACCAGAATTTTCACTGCGTTCTCCGACGGTTTACGGCTATTTGTCTGCGAAATAGTGTGCCACTGAATCAGGCACGGCGAAAGCGCTCAGGGGTGGTGCCGGCGATCTGCTGGAACATGACGATAAAGGCCGACGCGGAGCTGTAACCGACCTCCAGCGCCACGTCCTGCACGGTTTTGCCCTGTTCGAGCAGCGACACGGCGTGCAGGAACCGCAGGCGCTGGCGCCATTCGCTGAACGGCATGCCCAAATCCTGCTGGCAGCGGCGAGACAGCGTGCGCTCGGTGGTGTATACCCGCTTCGCCCACGTCGCCAGCGAAGTGTTGTCCGCCGGGCAATGTTCCAGCGCTTCCAGCACCGGCGCCAAAAACTTGTCGTCCGACGACGGCAGATAGGTTTGCTGGCGCGGCGACAGATGCAGTTGGTCGATCAGCACCTGGCAGAGGCGCAAATCCGCCTCCGCCTGCGGAATGTACTGTTTACGCGCATAGAAATCCTCGGCGATGGCGCGAAAGATCGGCGTCACATTGACCAGGCAAGGATCGGCCGGCATGCCGGCGCACAGCGCCGGCGCGATGTCCACCATGCGGCACTGCGCCAGCCGCTGGTTGTAACAGGAGTGTTCGATGCCCGCCGGCGTCCACAGCACGTACTCCGGCGGCGCCAGAAAGCGCTGCCCGCCGATGCGCAGCACCATCACCCCGGCTTTGACCCACATCAATTGGCCCCAGGTATGGCTGTGCGGCTGGAATTCGGTGCGGACGTTGAACTCCTCGCAACGAAACTGCACCGGGTTTGGCGCCGGGATCAGCGACTCGGGGAAATGGCGGATTTCTGGCATGGTTTCGTCTCGTGATTTGTCTTATTTACGCCGATTTTTGTCTGAATATCGTTATATATGATAAACCGGACACGCGTAGACTAGCCAGCATGTTGGACGCTATTGAGAATAATTGTCATGAATATGCTTTTCCCCCTGCTGGCCGTGCTGATTTGGTCGATTAACGCCGTCGTCAGCAAACTCTCCGCCACCGCCATCGATCCGGCGGCCATCTCGCTCTACCGCTGGCTGCTGGCGCTGATCGCCCTGACGCCGTTTGTGCTGCCGGGCGTGCTGCGCAATTGGGCGCAGGTGCGCGCCAACTGGTGGAAGCTGATGATCCTCGGCTTGCTCGGCATGGTGCTGTATCAAAGCCTGGCCTATTACGCGGCGCACAGCGTCAGCGCGCTGTTTATGGGCATCATCGTGTCGCTGATCCCACTGCTGACCATCCTGATCAGCATCGTACTGCTGCGCATTGCGCCGACCGTCGGCGTGCTGCTCGGCAGCATTCTCTCCTTCTGCGGTTTGATCTGGCTGGTCAGCGGCGGTCAGC
This sequence comes from Serratia ureilytica, assembly GCF_017309605.1. Classification (NCBI taxonomy): domain Bacteria; kingdom Pseudomonadati; phylum Pseudomonadota; class Gammaproteobacteria; order Enterobacterales; family Yersiniaceae; genus Serratia; species Serratia ureilytica. Next base: position 1,455,122 of record NZ_CP071320.1, on the reverse strand, counting down.
CCGGCGCGCTGTTGCAGCACGGTATCGGCAAAGGGGAATTGATGATGCTGCTCGCCACCGCCTCTTACGCGCTGTATGGCGTGTTGACCAAACGCTGGGCCATCGCGCTGCCGAACTGGCAATCGCTCTACGTGCAGATCCTGTTCGGCGTGCTGTTGCTGCTGCCGAATTTCCTGATGGCGCAGGATGTCGGCTTGAACGGCCATAACCTGCCGCTGGTGCTGTTCGCCGGCATTCCGGCCTCGATCATCGCGCCGTACCTGTGGATCCAGGGCGTCCTGCGCCTGGGCGCCAACACCACCTCGATCTTCATGAACCTGGCGCCGGTGTTTACCGCCGCTATCGCGGTGCTGTTCCTGCATGAACAATTGCACGGTTACCACCTGATCGGCGGCGGCATCACCCTGCTGGGCGTGATCCTGTCGCAGCGGCTGCGCACGCCGCTGACGCGTAAAGCCAAAGCCCCGGCGGCAGGCGCAGATTCCTGCAAAGAACAGGCCTAAGCCAGCAACCTGAAACGCACCCGCACCAACAGGCCGCCCAGCGCGGCGGAGCTCAACAGCTCCGGGCGGGTGCCGTGATACGCGGTGATGTCCTTCACCAACGCCAATCCCAAACCGGCGCCCGGCTGATCGCCCACGTTGTCCAAACGATGAAACGGCTGCAGCGCCAACGCCTTGTCCTGCAAGGCGATGCCCGGGCCGCTGTCTTCTATCTCCAGCACCCCTTCCCCCGTAGCCTTGTCCCGCGTAAGGCGGGCGGTCACCACGCCCTGACGCGGCGTGTATTTCAGCGCGTTGTCCAGCAGATTGGCACACAGCTCGGCCAACAGCAGCGGCTCCCCCGCGACCTGACATGCCGCTTCACCCTCGAAACCGAGATCGATCTGTTTGCTGCGCGCCTGCGGCAAGCGAGAGAAACAGGCGTCGCGCAGCACCTGCGCCAAATTGACCGGCTGCAGCTTCCGATCGGCGCTGTGCTCGCTGGCTTTCAGGCGCGAGAGGTGCAGCAGACGGTCGGTGAGCGCCACGGTGTTATCCAGCGTCGCGCTCATCGCCTGCAGACTTTCGCGCCACTGCTGCGGCCGATCGCTGGCCAGCGCCACCCCGACCTGGGTCTTCAGCACCGCCAGCGGGGTGCGCAGCTGGTGAGAGGCGTCGGCGCTGAAGCGTTCCTGACGCGCCACCATCAGCCGCAGCCGTTCGATGTAACGATTAAAGGCCACCAGCAGCGGCTGCATCTCCGACCAGGGAAGAACCCGCGGCAAAGGCGTCAGTTCGCCCGGATCGCGCCGCAGCATGATGCCGGAGAGTTTACGCATCGGCTTCAACACCCGCTTGAGCAGCGCGAACGCCAGGATCAGGGTCAACACCACCACCGTGCCCTGGCTCAACAGCGCCGCGATCATCATCTGCCGCGCCAGGTAACGACGCGATTCCAGGGTTTCCGCCACCAGAATGGTCGCCATGCCGCTCACGCCCGACTCGTTGACCGGTTGAAACAGCGCCGCCACGCGGATCGGCCGGCCGAGGTATTCCGCATCGTAGAAATGCACCAATGCCGGATAGAGGGTGGAGCGTGGAATGTGGGGCGGCAACGACGGCAAGTCGTCATAGCCCGAGATGCTTTTCCCCTGCGGCGAGATCACCTCGTAATAGAGCTGATCGTTCATGTTGCGCTCGAAGCTGTCGAGCACCACATAAGGCACATCGACCGCCAGCTTGCCTTCGCGCACCACCAGCCGCTCCGCCACGGTGCGCGCCGACGCCAGCAGCGTGCGGTCGTAGGCCAGGGTGGCGGCGCTCATGGCGCTGAAGTAGTGGGTGTAGATAGAGATGCCGCCCAGCGCCAGCAGCGGCAGGCCAAAAAACAGCAGCAGTTGATAAAACAGCGAACGCGGCGCGTTAAACCACCGCATTGCACAGTTCCAGGCTGTAGCCCAGACCGCGCAGCGTGACGATCGCCACGTCGCTGCCCTGCAGCTTTTTCCGCAAACGGTGTACGTAAAGCTCGATGCTCTCTGGATTGGCCTCGTCAGACAGCGTAAACACCTGCTCAAACAGCTGCTGCTTGGCCACCGGGCGGCCGCGCCGGTGCATCAGCGCGGTCAGCACCGCCAGCTCGCGCGGCGTCAGCGCCAGCGGTTTGCTCTCCAGCAGGAAATAACCTTCGTCATGATAGGTCAACGCGCCGTATTGCAACGCCGGCTGCGCGGCGCCGACGCTGCGGCGCAGCAACGCCCGAATGCGCGCCTCCAGCTCGTCCAGTTCGAACGGTTTGGTCAGGTAGTCGTCCGCCCCCAGATTCAGGCCTTTCACCCGGTCGGTCACGTCGGTGCGCGCCGTCAGCAACAGCACCGGCAGATCCTGCCCGCGCTTGCGCAGGCGCGCCAGCAAATCGAGACCGTTCAGACGCGGCAACGCCACATCCAGCACCGCCAGCGCATAGCGTTCATTAAGCAACAGGTGGTCGGCGGCCACGCCGTCCGGCGCGACGTCGACGGCAAATCCGGCGCCGGTCAGCGCCTTTTGCAACCAGTGAGACAGCTCGGGGTGATCTTCAACCAATAACAGTCGCATGTTCCCATTCCATTGATTTACCTGAACAACCAGACACCGATGCGGCGTCTGTTAACAGGTCGATAACAGAGAATGGCATGGAAAATAAGGGGATAAAAGAGCGCCGCGCCGCCAGTTTTGGGAGCTGGCACACAATTATGCGTACTGGGGCGCGCTCGTGTGACGCCTCAGATCAGCGTGATGGGGCTATCGGCGAGAGCAAGATCCAACACCGGACACAGCTTGTCGGCGGTAAACGGCGAAGAAACCAGCACGGAGCGGTTGTTGGCGGCAAACACCAGATCGATGCCGGTCACGCAGGCGGTCATCTGGCAAGCATACTTTTCACCGTCGGCGTTGACGAAATGCAACTCAAATACGCCAATCTCAGGGCGCAAGCGCTTCAAACGACACTGCCCGGCTTCTCCCGCCATCTCGGCGTAGACCTCTGGCAGCCGTTTAATCGCACATACCTTGGCGCTGTCCCTGCCGCCAAACAATTTCCCTAACGAAAACATATCACTGCATCTCTATTCATTTTATTACAGATGATTTTAACGCGAACGACTATCGGCAATCCTGACATTACGCAGGGTTTTGGCCGGTTTTGCGCACTGTTCTCTGCGCCCATTCTATGTTAGCGCACCCGCCGTTCGCTCGCGACAAGAGACCCTAATCACAGACTGGAAACTTTTCCGGCCACTGAAAGGTAAATGAAAGGTTGTTGTTTTAACAATTCCGCAACCGCATTCGGCGGGATTCACCATCAGACAATACCGAGGGTAAGTCACAATGAAAAAAATAATGACCCGTACCTTTACCGCCGCCGCCCTGTTGCTGGCGGTCTCTCAGGCCTTTGCCGTGGAAGCGCCCAAACGCACCGAATGCATTGCGCCGGCCAAACCCGGCGGCGGCTTCGATCTGACCTGCAAACTGATTCAGGTATCGCTGCAGGACACCAAGGCCATTGATAAACCGATGCGCGTCACCTATATGCCCGGCGGCGTCGGCGCGGTGGCCTACAACGCCATCGTCGCGCAGCGGCCGGCGGAGTTCGGCACCGTGGTGGCCTTCTCCGGCGGTTCGCTGCTCAACCTGGCTCAGGGCAAGTTCGGCCGCTACAACGTGGACGACGTGAAATGGCTGGCGGCGGTCGGTACCGACTACGGCATGATCGCGGTGCGCGCCGACTCGCCTTACAAAACCTTGAAAGACTTGATGGACGCTTTCCAAAAAGATCCCAACAGCGTGGTGTTCGGCGCCGGCGCCTCGATCGGCAGCCAGGACTGGATGAAAACCGCGCTGCTGGCGCGCGAAGTCGGCGTGGATCCGCGCAAGATGCGCTACGTGGCGTTCGAGGGCGGCGGGGAACCGGTCACCGCGCTGCTGGGCAACCACATCCAGGCGGTATCCGGCGATCTGAGCGAAATGGTGCCTTACCTGCAGGGCGACAAGATCCGCGTGCTGGCGGTGTATGCCGAGCAACGTCTGCCGGGCCAGTTGGCCGATATTCCCACCGCCAAAGAGCAAGGATACAGCCTGGTGTGGCCGATCATTCGCGGCTTCTACGTCGGGCCGAAAGTCAGCGATGAAGAGTATCAGTGGTGGATCGACACCTTCCAGAAAATGATGGCGACCGACGAATTCAAGCAGCAGCGCGATCTGCGCGGCCTGTTCGAATTCAACCTGACCGGCAAAGAGCTGGACGCCTACGTGAAGAATCAGGTTGCCCAATACCGTGAGCAGGCGAAAGTGTTCGGCCTGGCCAAATAACCGCAGGGGAAAACCATGAGCGATCGTATTTTTGCCGGCTTTTGGCTGCTGCTGTGTATCGGCGGGCTGTTCATCGGCTGGGGCATCCAGAGCGAATACAGCTATGAACCGCTGGGGCCGCGCCCGTTCCCGCTGGCGATCCTCAGCCTGATGGCGCTGTGCGCGGCGCTGCTGTTGCTGCGCCGCCCGCAGGCGGTGGAATGGCCGCACCACAAGGTGATGCAGCGGCTGCTGGTGCTGGTGATCACCCTGGTGCTGTATGCCTGGGGGTTTGAATGGCTTGGCTTTCCGCTGGCGACCGCGCTGCTGACGTTCAGCATCGGCCTGCTGTTTCAGGCCAGCCTGCCGGCAGCGGCCATCTCCGGCGTCATCATGGGCGCAGCGTTGTACTACGCCTTTGACCAACTTCTCGATGTCACACTGCCGCTCGGCGCCTGGCTGAGCTAACGGGAGCGATGATGGATACCTGGATGTATTTGACCCAAGGGTTTGAAGTGGCGCTGGTGCCGCAAAACCTGATTATCGCCCTGATCGGCTGCTTCGTCGGCACCATCGTCGGCCTGCTGCCGGGCCTCGGGCCGATCAACGGCGTGGCGATCCTGCTGCCGCTGGCATTTGCCCTCAAGCTGCCGGCCGAATCGGCGCTGATCCTGCTGGCGACGGTGTATATCGGCTGCGAATACGGCGGGCGCATCTCGTCAATTCTGCTCAACGTGCCGGGCGATGCGGCGGCGATCATGACCGCGCTGGACGGCTACCCGATGGCGCAGCAGGGGCGCGCCGGCGTGGCGCTGTCCATCTCGGCGGTCAGCTCGTTCGTCGGCTCGATGATCGCCATCGGCGGCATTATTCTGTTCGCGCCGCTGCTGGCCCGCTGGTCGCTGGCCTTCGGCCCGGCGGAGTATTTTGCCCTGATGGTGTTCGCCATCGCCTGCCTCGGCAGCATGATGAGCCAAAACCCGCTGAAATCGCTGCTGGCGGCGCTGATCGGCCTGGGATTGGCAACGGTGGGCGTCGACGCCAACACCGGCGTTTACCGCTTTACCTTCGACAGCGTGCACCTCTCCGACGGCGTGCAGTTTATCGTGGTGGTGATCGGCCTGTTCTCGGTCAGTGAAATTCTGCTGATGCTGGAAAGCACCAGCGCCGGGCAAAAGCTGGTGCGTAAAACCGGCCGGTTGCTGTTCAACCGCAAAGAAGCGGCGCAGTGCGCCGGCCCGACCCTGCGTTCATCGGTGATCGGCTTCTTCGTCGGCATCCTGCCGGGCGCCGGCGCCACCATCGCCAGCGCGCTGACCTACATGACCGAAAAGAAAATCAGCGGCAACAGCGACACCTTCGGCAAGGGCGACATCCGCGGCGTAGCGGCGCCGGAAGCGGCCAACAACGCCTCGGCCTGCGGTTCGTTCATTCCGATGCTGACGCTGGGGGTGCCGGGCTCCGGCACCACGGCGGTGATGATGGGCGCGCTGACGCTGTACAACATCACCCCCGGCCCGGCGATGTTCACCGAACAGCCGGATATCGTCTGGGGGCTGATCGCCGCGCTGCTGATCGCTAACGTCATCTTGCTGATCATGAACCTGCCGCTGGTTGGCCTGTTCACCCGCATGCTGACCATTCCGCTGTGGTTCCTGGTGCCGGCGATCGCCGCGGTGTCGGCGGTGGGGGTTTATGCGGTGCACAGCACCACCTTCGACCTGCTGTTGATGGTCGGGTTGGGGGTGTTCGGCTATATCCTGCGGAAAATGCACTTCCCGATGTCGCCGCTGATTCTGGGCTTCGTGCTGGGTGAGATGCTGGAGCAGAACCTGCGCCGCGCGCTGTCGATCAGTAACGGTGAATTCGGCATCCTGTGGAGCAGCAGCATTGCGCAAACGCTGCTGGTGCTGGCGGTCGCGGTACTGGCGCTGCCGCCGCTGCTGCGCCTGATGCGCAAACGCCGCCAACCGGCGGCCGAGGCCAAGGCCAAGGCCGAGTAACGCAAAACGGGCGGGAAGTTCCCGCCCGTTATTTTTAACGGCGTAGCGCCGCCACTCCCTTTTCCAGCGCCCCAATATCGTCATCGGCGAGCAGAGGTTGAATCACTGCAAAGTCCGCCTCGGACAAATCATAGAGGCGCAACGCAAGCAAACGCGCGATGATTTCCGGCGCGAATCGCCAACGGATAAACTTCGCCGGGTTACCGCCGACGATGGCATAAGGCTCAACATCGCCGGCCACCACGCTGCCGGCGGCGACGATAGCCCCCTCGCCTATCGAGACCCCTGGCATCAACATCGCCCGCATGCCGATCCAGCAACCGTCACCCAGCCGGGTATCGCCTTTGGGGCGGTACGCCTGCTTGATGGTTGCCATAAACGGATACAGGCTCAACCAGTCGATACGATGGGTGTGATTGCCCCCCATCAGGATCACCGCTTCAGCCGCGATGCACACGTAATTGCCGATCAGCAAGCGGTCTATGTCGCCCAACGGTTGCCATTGTCGGCTGACCGCGTCGCCGTGCAAATAGCGCACCACCGAGCGTTCGAAGCCGTTATCCCAGCAGTCGCTGTAGTAGCTGTGGGTGCCTTTGACGATAATATTCGGGTTGGTCACCGTCTGATGCAGCAGCTCGGTGTTGGACCAGTGTTTTTCGGACATGGCGTATTCTCTCATTACAGGAATAAAAGCCACGGAACGGAATGTCTGTGGCCGTGTTGTCGTTCACTCAACACGGCCATTCAAGCGATAAGCGCTCGTTTCAATCTCGGGTTATTCATCATTACGGCCTCTCTTGCGAGGCACAAGGGTAACCGATCATGCCTCGGCGGTCTTGCTTTTCAACAGCAGCACCCCGCCCATCACCAACGCGCTGCCCAGCAGCTGCAGCTGATTCATGTTCTCCCCCAGCAGGAAATAGGCGATCACCGCGGTGAACACCAGCTCCAGCGACAGGATCAGGTTGGCCACCGCCAGCGGCAGCGTTTTCAGGCTGATATTGTACAGCCCGAAGCCCAGCAGCGTCGGCCCGGCGGCCAGCGCCAGCAGCAACAGCCAGCCGCTCCACTGGATGCCCTGTGCGCCGTGCGACAGGAACCACAGAGAGCCGGCCATGCCGTGGAACGCCGCCAACGGGAACGCCGTCAGCGCCGCGTTGAACACCAGCTGGTACAGCGCCGAAAAACCGAAAACGTACAAAATGGTGTTCCACACCGGATAGCCCCGTTCGCTGGCCACCCGCCCGCCGAGGGTATACAGGGTATAACCGATGCCCGACAGCATCCCCACCAGCAGTCCCAGCAGATCGAAGTGGCTGTTACCCATGCTGTCACCGTTGCTGACCAGGAAGCAGCCGCCCAGGCTGATGGCGATCACCAGCAATTGGCGCAGCGTCAGGCGTTCGCTGTACATCACCCAGCCGAGGAACACGGTAAAGCCCACTGAACAGTAGGTCAGAATGGTCGCCACCGACGCGCCGTTCAGCGCCACCGACAGCGTCCACAGGCTGTTGAACAGCGCCAGCAGCAACCCATAAAGTGCGTAGAACACCACCTGTTCACGGCGCAGGCGTGCCCACTGCGGTTTCACCACCAACAGCAGCGGCAACAGCACCAGCGCCACCAGCGCCGCGCGCCAGAACGCCAGCACGAAAGTCGGCAGGTGATAGTACTCGGTCAGCACGCGGATGATGATGGCGGTAAAGGCCAACAGCATGGCGCTGATAATGGCGATGACGTACCCCTGGCGGCTGCCCTGAAGAAAACGCGCGCCGGGCAGCGCCGGCCGGGCGGTAACGCCTGACGGTAATGACATGAGATCCTCGGAAAAATAGCGACATAAATGCTCAGGCACACAGTGTAACGCGGCCATTTTTTCTCACTATAGCCACTTTACTGCGTTGTTATGCAGGCCACTTTTCTTCGCTTGAAGCCCTGTTGACATGGGGTATAGTAAAAATCTTTCTCCCTAACCGGGCCAATTTCGCATGCATATCCCGTTAGATCGCGAGCAGGACGTTCCGCTCTATTTACAGATCGAAGAAGCGCTGCGGCGCGCCATCCTCACCGGCGTGTTCGTGGATGGCGACAAGCTGCCCTCAACGCGCACGCTGGCGGCCGAATTGGCGGTCAGCCGTTTGACGGTGGATAACGCCTATGCCGAACTGGCGGCCAAGGGCTTTTTGCATCAGCGACGCGGCAGCGGCGCCTATGTTGCGCACCCGCAGGCGCAAACGCGCCCGGCCCGGCCGACCAGCGATGCCCCCTTCCCGCTGGAGAGCTTCACCACCCTCACCTCGCGGCTGGACGGCTATGCCGACGCCCCGCTGCCGGAGAGGCTGATCAACTTCGCCGCCGGCGTCGGCAGCCCTAAGGTGTTTCCGCTGGAGGCGTTTCGCAAAGTGCTGCTGTCGGTGCTCAGCCGCCATGCGGAAGAGGCCTTCAGCTACGGCGAATACTGCGGCTACTACCCGCTGCGCGATACGCTGAGCCGCATTCTCAGCGCGCAGGGCATCCCCACGCAGGCGGAACAGGTGCTGATCACCAACGGCTCGCAGCATGCCATCAGCCTGGTGGTGCAAAGCCTGCTGGCGCCGGGCGATACGGTGATCGTCGAAGAACCGACCTACGCCGAAGCGCTGGGCCTGCTGCGCCAGCACCGCATCAATATCGTCACCGTGCCGGGCGATCGCCACGGCATGCTGGTCGAACGATTGCCCGAGTTGCTGGAACGCCACCGCCCCAAACTGATCTACACCATCCCCAACTTTCACAACCCGACCGGCCGTTGCCTGAGCGAAGCTCGCCGGCGGCGCCTGCTGGCGATCGCCCAACGGGCCGGCGTGGTGATCCTGGAGGACGATTTCGTCGGCGATCTGCGTTACCAGGGCAAACAGCTGCCGTCGCTGCGTGCGCTGGCGCAGCCGGGCGCGGTGATCTACGTCAGCACCTTCTCCAAGATGCTGCTGCCCAGCATGCGCATCGGCTATCTGGTGGCGGACAGCGAACACTATCAGCGTTTCGCCAGGCTGAAACACGTCGACAGCTTCACCAGCTCCAGTCTGATCCAGCGCGCGCTGGACGCGTTCGTCACCGTCGGCCGTTACGACAAGCAGCTGCGGCGCGCCGGGCGCGTCTACCGCCGCCATCTGGAAGTGATGATCGACGCGTTGCAACGGCGGTTGCCGCCGGGGTGCCGTTTCGAAACGCCGCAGGGCGGCTTGTTTATCTGGCTGACGCTGCCCGCGACGGTGACCACCACCGAACTGATGCCGGTGGCCTGGCGGCACGGCGTCACTTTCGCGCGCGGCGAATGCTTTTATGCGCAGGAACAGCTGGGCGCGCACGGCCTGCGGCTGAACTTCGCCGCCAACTCGCCGCCGCAGATTGAAGAAGGTATCGCCCGGCTATGCCGGGCGATTGAGGAGGTGATAACGGAGAAAAACGCCGGTTAGACGGCGGCCCACCACAGCCGCAGCTTCATCCCCCAGTAGCTGGTCCAGCCGGTGGTGCTCTGCACCACCTTGCCCTGCGAGACCACCACGAAGGTCGGCGTCACGCCAATCTGCCACTGCGCCGAGAGCGTACCAGCCGGATCGTTGACCACCGGCAGCGCCAGCCGTTTGCGCGCCAGCCACTGTTTCACCTGGGTATCGTCGCCCGAACGCAGCGCGACGGTCAGCACGTTGCCGCCCGCCGCCTGCAAACGGGCGACGTCCGGCGTAGTGAAGCGGCAGACGCCGCACCAGTTGGCCCAGAAGTAAACCAGCAGCGGCCGCTCATGGCTGAGCTGCGCCAACGACACGCGCTCGCCGTCCAACGTGGTCAGCGTCTGGGCATCGAAGGCCGGCGGCGCCTGCGGCGCATTCAGCCAATCCATCACCGTGATCACCGCCAGTGCGATCAGCGCCAGCAGCAGCAACTCGCGCCCCCAGCGCTTGAGCTTAGCCATGGTTGGCCTTCGCCAGCTGCTGCTTCACCATCGTTTCCAGCTCTTCATAGGACACCGCCCCCGGCAGCATCCGATCGCCGATCAGCGTCGCCGGCGTCCCTTGTACGCCCAGTTGTTCCGCCAACGCCATATTGGTGCGCAGCGTGGTCATGCTCTGTTCGCTCGGCGCCACCGTCTTGACGCCGGTTTTCTCCTGCGCGGCGGCGATGCTGGCCTTGTCGTGGAAGCCCTTTTTCGCCATCAGCCGCTGATGCAAGGCCCAGAATTGCTCCGGGTGCTGCTGCCAGGTGGTGAGCGCCACGCGCGCCGAACTGACCGAACTTTCGCCCTTGAACGGCAACAGCTTCACCACCAGCGCCACATCCGGGTATTGCTTGACGATTTTCTCCAGCATCGGATCAAACCGCTTGCAGTACGGGCAGTTATAGTCGGTAAAGGTCACCAGCGTCAGTTTGGCGTTGGCGGCGCCGAGGCGCGGGCTGGCCGGATCCTGATACAGCGTTTTGGCATTCTGCTTGATAGCCTGGCTGATTTGCTGGCCTGCGGTTTGCTGCTGCCAGGCGTCCACCGCCTGCGCCAGAATGTCCGGGTTGGACACCAGCGTTTCGCGGATCATCTCTTTGATACGCGCCTCTTGCGCCGGGGTGAAAGGCTCGGCGGCCCACACCGGGGCGGCGATGATCATCAGTAAAATCAGTAACTTTTTCATTGTTCGGTTCCTTTGGCATGGGAAAGCGTTTGCAGCACGGCGTCACGGGTCAACAGCGGGGATAGCACCACGCCGTCCGGGCTGCCGGGGCCATAGATTTGGTTGAAAGGCACGGCGACGCTGCCGCGCCTTTGCAGGAAGGCGCTGATGTCGGCCGACGGGCGGCTCCAGTCGCCGCGCAGCGCGACCACGTCATCGGCGCTCAACGCCCGCTGTACGTCATCGCGCAGCAGCACATTGAATTTGTTGGCTTTACAGGTCACGCACCAATCGGCGGTCACGTCGACGAACACCCGTTTATGTTGCGCCAGCGCCTCGGCGATCGCCTGTTCGCTCAGCGGTTGCCACGGCACCCGATCCTGCAACGGCTGGTGCCACAGACCGGCGGTCAGCGAGCCGGCCAGCAAGAGGGCGCCCGCCAGCACCAACGTGCCCGCCGCCAGCTTGGCCGCCAAGCGTGCCCCCTGCCGGCGCCACACCGCCAGCAGCAGTGCCAGCAGCGCCAACCCCCCCAGCCACAGCGTAGCCTGCACGCCGATATGATTGCTCAGCAGGCTCAGCAACCACAGCGACGACGCCAGCATCAGCAATCCCATCGCCAGCTTGACGGTATTCATCCAGCGGCCGGGACGCGGCAACCGCAGCGCCAGCGAAGGCCAGGCTGCGATCAGCAGCCACGGCAGGCTCATGCCGATGCCGAGCGCGATGAACATGCCCCACAGCACCGGCAGCGACGCCGCCAGCGCGAAGGCCACCGCCGTGCCGAGAAACGGCGCCGAGCACGGCGTCGCCAGCAGCGTGGCGAAGGCGCCCTGCCAGAAATGGCCGCTCAGGCCGTGCCCGTTATGGGTGGCCAGCGAGGTATTCAGATCGGAAGAGAGGCGCAGATGGAACAGGCCGAACAGGTTTGCGCTGAACAGCAGCGTCACCAGCATCATAAAGCCGATAAACCACGGATTCTGGAACTGAATGCCCCAGCCGAGCGCGTGGTTGCCGAGCCGCAGCAGCGTCATCAGCAGGGCCAACGCCATAAACGAGGCGACAATACCCAGCGACGACGCCAGGAACTGCAGCCGTACGCTGCGCCGATCGCGCCGCTCCACCTGCAGGATGGAACCGAGCTTGATGCCCAACACCGGCAGGACGCACGGCATCAGATTGAGGATCAACCCGCCCGCCAGCGCCATCAATACCGCCTGCCATAACGGGAACGCCGCACCGGCCGGCGCGGCCAGCGGCTCGCCGATCGGCAGCGTTATCTGCTGAGCCATGCCGCCGTCGTCGATCACTAGCGTCAGCGTTTTGCCGCGCAGATCCGGCGCCGCCTCTCCCCAGCCATCGCTGACCGGGACTCGCGCCAACAGCTGAGCGCCGTCGGTTTCAACCTGCGGCTTGCCGAGATCGGCATCCGCCAGCGTATCGAAGAACAGCGCGGGCCGCTGCCAACCGTCGGCGCGTTCGGCGGCAATCTGAAGCTCGCCGCTGCGATACCCGGCCTTGACGTTATCCGTCAACCCGGCGGCGATCGGCACTTGCCCCATCGCCTGCGCGAAGTCGTGATTAAACTGCGGATCGTTCGGCGCCGTCAGGTCCAGACTGAACGGGTAGTCGGTCAGAATGCAGACATTGCTGCAGGTGGACAACGTCAAAGTGCCCGCCAGCGGGCCGGATACCGAGCCTGGCATCACGATCGGCAGCGTGACCCGATCGTGATAGCCCTGGGTGGAAATGCCGGCCACCTCGAAACGCTGCGGCGTCGGCCAGTGCCAGGTCGCCGGCGGTGGGTGGCCTTGCCAGACGATAGCCGGCGCGATGCCGCCTTCGCCTGGGGAACGCCAGTAAGTTTTCCAGCCTTTTTGCAGCTCGACCGACAGCAGCAGACGGGTCTCTCCCGGCTGTGACGTGTCGGCGCGCAGCCGCACCTTGGCATGATCGTTGGCCGGATTTTGCAGCCAGCCGCTGTCCGCCGCCTGCAAGGCGGGCAGCCACAGCATAAACAGGCAAGCACAGGCCAGCCTGATAATTTTCAACATGTTAATTCTCCATAAATGATTAATTCACCGCGAAAAACGGGCGATTAACTCATTCACGGAAGACGCATAATCGAAGGTGCACCCTGAGGGTGGGCGGAGAAATGGCGCGAGGAGGAGGAATGCGCAGACGCGCGGCAATGGTCGGCGCCAACAGCGCCAGCAGCAGACCCAGCCCGAACAGCACGGTTTCGAACATTACCGGCGGCGCGGCCAGCAATGATTTGGCGCTCAGTTCACAGGGCGTCGGCTGCGCTTCGGCGGCGGCATCACTGGACTGAACGGCGGTAGCGGCCGGGATCCCCAGCGTTTGCTGCAGCGCATGCAGGCCCGCCATGCGCTGGGTCATGCACGTCAGCACCACCAGGCAAGCCAGGCATAAAAACCATTTTGCAATCCGCTGCCGTTTAACCATGCCATCCTCATGTTCAGATCTGGGGTTATCTTAGCGGCGCAGACGCGATTAGCAACGTTTTGTCGGTAAAGAAATGTCTGAGCGGCGGTATTGATGGCGGCGAATTACAGGTATCATAGAGGGTAAGCCTGCGCTTTTCGCCGGGTACGATGACGATTCTCTCCTCCAGGCACACTGCGGGGATACACAGCGAAGGACTGGTGATATGCAACCTTTGAGTGGGCCGGGCACCCCAATCGCCGGCGAGCGCCCCCCTTCCCCGGGCAAAACGGCGGCCACTGACGATCAACCCCTCTCTCCGGCGCAGCGCACAACGCTGGAAAAACTGATCGTGAAAATCATGACGCTCAGCCCGGTAAAATCGGCGGAGATCTGGGCGTCTCTGCGTCACGATCTCGGCGCCGACAAAGGCGGCGAACTGCTGGCGCGCCATTTTCAACCGGCGGAACAGCTGCTGCAAACGCGCCTGACGCAGGCGCAGCAAAACCATGCCGGGCGCCAACTGCTGCAACAGCTGGCCGAGTTGCTGCCGCAGGGCAATAATCGCCAGGCGGTAAGTGACTTTATTCGTCAACGGTTCGGCCATACGGTGTTGAGCCAGCTAAGCCCACCGCAGCTGCAGCAGGTGCTGCATCTGTTGCAGACCGGCGGCCTGACCATTCCCCAACCGCAGCAAACCGCCACCAGCGATCGCCCGCTGCTGCCCGCAGAGCATCAAAGCCTGCAGCAGCAGGTCACCAAACTCAGCGCCGCGACCGGTGAAGCACCGGCTAAAATTTGGCAAACGCTGTTCGATCTGGCGGGCGTGAAAACCAACGATCCGCTGCCGGCGCGCCACTTCCAGCTGCTGAACCAGTTTTTACAGGTGAAGGTGGCGCTCAGCCCGCAGAACGCGCCAACGCTGAACAACCTGCTGGCGGCGCTCAAACAGCCGGCGGATGAGCAAGAACTGCAGCAGATGAACGACTACTGCCAGGCGCGCTTCAACTGCGGCGCCAACGCGCCGCTGACGCATCCGCAAATGAGCGACGCCATTCATCAGCTGTTTGCCCGCCGTCTGGAGAAAGCCGGCCAGGCGCAGCCGATCGCCAGCCCCTCTATCGAACCGCAGCCGCTGCTCAACCCGCTGATCGCCACCCTGCCTCTGCCGCTGCAAAAAGCGCTGAGTAAGCCCGCCGTGGCGCTGATCCTGCTGCTGTTGGCGTTGGCCGTCGTGCTGGCGCTGGTGTTTTAACGCCTCAGGCGCAGCCGCAGTCCGCTGCGGCCGCCCGGGAGCGCAGTGACCCCGGCAGTTCGCCGATGGCCAACGGATGGCCGTCGCGCAGCCAGAAATCCAGCCCGCCAATCAACTCCTTCACCCTAAACCCCAACTTCGCCAGCTTGTAGGCGCCTTTGGTGGAACCGTTGCAGCCGATGCCGTCGCAGTAGGTCACATACACCTTTTGGCGATCCAGGTGCGCCGTGCTGGCTTCATCCATCAGGCGATGCGGCAAGCTGAATGCGCCGGGGATATGCCCGGCGGCGTACAGCGCCTCCGCACGGGTGTCGATCACCACCATCCCGTCCACGCCATTGCGCAAATCTTCCGCCACGTCCCAGGCATCCGCATAGCGGCTCAGTTTAGCCGCCAGATAGGCCAGGCTCTCTTCCGGCGCTGCCGGCGGAAAGGCCAGCACCAAGGATTCTTTCGACATATCACTCACTCCCGTTGATCAAGACAGATGACAATAGTGCCCGATTTTGGTCTTATGATTGATACCCATTTTTTACTCATGATAAGACCCATTATGCGGCACACGCTGATCACGCTGTTTCAGCAATCGCCCCAGGCCATCGGCACGCTGCGCGATCGTCTGTGTGCGGCATTGCGGCAGGCCATCCACCACGGCGCATTGAGCGTTGGGCAACGGCTGCCCTCCAGCCGAGTGCTGGCTGGGGATCTGAACCTCTCAAGGGTAACCGTCGAAGCAGCCTACGGCCAGTTGGAGGCGGAGGGGTATTTGCAGCGCCGCGTCGGCCAGGGCACATTTGTGGCTATCCGCATCGCCAAATCGCCGCCGCCGGCGACCCGCACCGCCATGCCGCGCCTTTCGCTGCGCGGCCAACAGATCGTGCACACCGGCGGCTGCCGCGATCCGCAGAACCCTCAGGCCTTCGCTGCCGGCTCGCCGGACCTGCGCGCGTTTCCGCTGGCCCTGTGGAAGCAGTTGACCGCTCAACGCCTGCGCCTGCAGGGGGAAAGCCTGCTGCGCTACGGCGATCCGCAAGGCTATCTGCCGCTGCGCGAAGCCATTGCCGCCCACGTCAACCAAACGCGCGGCGTAGTCTGCGATGCGAGCCAGGTTATCGTGCTGACCAGTTCGCAGCAGGCGCTGCAAATGATCGCCACCTTACTGTTGGACAGCGGCGACAGCGTCTGGATGGAAGAGCCGGGTTACACCGGGGCGAGAAACGCCTTTATCAGCGCCAGCGCCGCGCTGACGCCGGTGGCGGTAGACGGTGATGGCCTGCGAGCAGAACCTTCCTTGCCCGATCCGCGTTTGATTTATCTGACGCCCTCGCACCAATACCCGACCGGCGCGGCGCTCAGCCTGGCACGCCGCTTGGCGTTGCTGGCGCAGGCGGAGCGGCAACAGGCCTGGATCATTGAGGACGATTACGACAGCGAGTTTCACTACGACGGGCTGCCGATTCCGGCGATGCAAGGCCTGGATCGCCATGGCCGGGTGCTCTATCTCGGCACCTTCTCCAAATCGTTGTTCCCTTCGCTGCGGCTGGCGTACCTGATCGTGCCGCCCGCGCTGGTCGCCCCCTTCGTCACCGCACGCACGGTCTATGACGGCCACAGCGCGCAATTGATGCAGGCGGTGACCGCCGAGTTCATTCGCCAGGGGCACTTCGCCGCGCATATTCGTTACATGCGCCAGCTCTACCACAGCCGGCGCGATGTGCTGCTGACGGAAGTGCGCGAAAAGCTGAGCCACTTCGCCACGGCCGCTCCCGCCGCCGGCGGCCTGCAGCTCAGCGTTTGGCTGCCGCCCGGCCGGGAGGCGGCGCTCAGCCGGCAGGCGCGGCGGCTCGGCATCTCCACGCCCGGGCTAGCGGCGCAGTATCAAACGACGCTGGCGCAGCGCGATGGCTGGCTACTGGGCTTTTCGGCCCTGACGCCGGGCGAGATCCGCAGCGCCGTCGAGCGGCTGGCTCGGATCGCCGCGGCTTAGCCCTGCCCCGGAGAGACGCCGGCCGGCTTATTGCTCGGTCAGGCGCATCTCCGCCACCAGCGGCAGGTGATCGCTCACCGCCGGCCAGTGCACGCCGTTCCAATCGCCGCTGGCGTTCGGCACCGTCAGGCTGTCCAGATGCCAACGCTGCGCATTGCCGCTAAAGATGTAATCCACCTTGATTTCGGCGTTTTCCGCCGGCCAGCTGCGGCCGTCCTGCCCGTTGGGCATGATGTCGTTCCAATAGCGGCTCAGCTCCAGCCAGGTGACGCTGCCCGGCACGTCGTTCATGTCGCCGAATAGCAGTTTGATGCCGCGCACTTCGATGGTGCGATCGTTCAGCTCCCGCACCTGATCCAGACGCATCGTCGGATCTTCCTTGGTATCGAGGTGGGTGTTGAACAGGGTGATCGGCGTCGGGAACTCCGGCACATCGACCTTGGCGCTGAAGGCGATGCGCTGCTCGCGCTGGCCGGACGGCAACGGATAGATCACGGCGTCGTGCAGCGGATACTTCGAGAGAAACGCCAGGCCGTATTCACCGCCGTCGAAATCGATCGCCCGGCCGAACACCGCCTGCATGCCGGTCAGCTTCGCCAGTTCCGCCGCCTGATCGACCCGCCCGCTGCGGGCGGTGAGTTTATCCACCTCCTGCAGCGCCACCACGTCGACGTTCATCGCGCGAATCGCCTTGGCGATAGCGGTCATGTCGCTGACCTTGCCGGCGGCAATATTGAAGCTGGCGACGCGGATCTTCGGCGCCTGTTCCAGTTCGTAGGTTTTGTTCTTCAGGCCGCCCAACGCGCTGGCCACCTCGCGGCTGTTGGCGTTGCTGTTGGCGTGCCCGGTATCGGCGGACGACCAGGCGCTGTGAGAGATGCCCAGGGACAGTAAGGTGATGAGCAAAGCGTGACCGGTGTGCATGAATTCTCCTTGAGGGACAGATAAGTGTTATGCGGGCGCTTCCCGGCCCACAGCTAACACCGATTTTGCCGCAGAAACCTGCGACTATTTCCTAGTTGCACCGCTATTTTTCGTTTCTGCGCGATGCTTCGCATTCTGGCGGTTTACGCATTGCGCCGTTGGACAATCGGCTGATTTCGTTTTAAAACCGGTAGATTGCCAACCGCGAGGAGTTCCGATGACCAGCCCGATTGCCGAACAGCTTACCGAACGTTTCTTCCGCTATCTGGCGGTGACCAGCCAGAGCGACGCCGCCGCAACCGCCCTGCCCAGCACGCCGGGGCAGCATGAGATGGCGCAACTGTTGGCGGACGAGCTGCGCCGGCTCGGCCTGGCCGACGTTCAAATCGACGAGCACGCCACCGTGACCGCCCGCAAGCCCGGCACCCAACCCGGCGCGCCGCGCATCGGCTTCATCACGCATATCGACACCGTGGACGTCGGCCTGTCGCCCGAGATTCGCCCGCAGCGCCTGCGCTTCACCGGCGAGGATTTATGCCTGAATGCCGAGCAGGACATCTGGCTGCGTACCGCCGAGCATCCGGAGATCCTGCCCTACCGGAACGAAGAGATCCTGTTCAGCGACGGCACCAGCGTGCTGGGCGCCGACAATAAGGCGGCAGTCACCGTGGTGATGACGCTGCTGGCCAACCTGACCGCGGCCGATCGCCACGGTGATATCGTAGTGGCGTTCGTGCCGGACGAAGAAATCGGCCTGCGCGGCGCCAAGGCGCTGGATCTGCAGCGTTTCCCCGTCGATTTCGCCTACACCATCGACTGCTGCGAACTGGGTGAAGTAGTGTACGAGAATTTCAACGCGGCGGCGGCGGAGATCCGCATCGAGGGGGTGACCGCCCACCCGATGTCGGCGAAAAACGTATTAATCAACCCGATACGCATCGCCAACGACATCATTAACCGATTCGATGTGCAGGATACTCCGGAGCACACCGAAGGGCGCGAGGGCTATTTCTGGTTCACCGATCTGGCCGCCAACGCCAATCAGGCGACGCTGAAGGTGTCGATTCGCGACTTCGATCGCGCGGCGTTCGAGGCACGCAAAGCCCGCCTTGAGGAGACCGTGCGCCAGGTGGCGGCCAACTATCCGCGGGCCAACGTCAGCTGCAGCGTCAGCGACATCTACAGCAACATCAGCAACGCCATCGGCGAGGACCGGCGCGCCATCGATCTGATCTTCGGCGCCCTCGCCGCCCACGGCATCCCGCCGAAGGTGATCCCGATGCGCGGCGGCACCGACGGCGCGGCGCTCTCCAGCCGTGGCATCCTGACGCCCAATTACTTCACCGGCGCGCATAACTTCCACTCGCGCTTCGAGTTTTTACCCGTCAGCGCCTTCGTGAAATCCTATCAGGTGACCCGCAGCATTTGCCTGCTGGCCGCGCGACAAAGCGGCCAACCGGCTTAGCTCATCACCCAGCCGAGCAACGCGGCCCATACCAACAGCGGCAGCGAATAATAGTGGAAGCGCAACCAGATCTTGCGCTCCCCCGCCATGCGCAGCGCAATCAGGTTGGCGAGCGATCCGATCGCCAACCCGAAGCCGCCGGCGTTGACCGCATAGGCCAACTGAGCGCTCGAGGGCACATAGTTGAGCAACAGTATGGTGGCCGGCACGTTGCTGACGATCTGCGACAGCCCGACGCCCAACGCATACACGCTCCCCTCGCTCAGCCCGGCGATGGCGGCGAACGCCGGCTGAAGCGGCGGCAAACGGGTAAACAGGCCGACATCGATGAACATGGCGGCGAACACGAAAATCAGACTCCAGTCGATCTGCAACAGCACTCGGCGCGCCAGCAGCAAGAAACCGGCGAACACCGCCAGCAGCCCGTACAACGGCAGATCGAAATCGAGACACAGCAGGAAAACCGCATACAGCCCTACACAGCTCAGCAACAACGGCCGCTGGTAGGGATACCCCTCGGTATTCGGCGTTTTCACGATGTCGCGCGCCGGGAAGCTGAACCAGGTCAGCGCCAGCAGGCTCAACATCATTGCGGCGCCAAACGGCGCCATCTGGCCGATGAAACCGAGGAAAGAGAGGCCGGAGCGGCTCCACAGCAGGATATTTTGCGGGTTGCCGATCGGCGTCAGCAACGAACCGGCGTTCACCGCCAGCGCCTGGAAGATGATCAAGCGGCCAACCGGCAGCGCCGACAGCTTTTTTAGCGTGATGGTGAGCGGAATGACGATAAACAGCGCCACATCGTTGGTCAGAAACGACGACAGCAGCGCGGCGGAAAACACCAGGAACAGCGCCAGCCGCCGTTCGCTGTGCAAGCGGTTGATAATCTTGCGGCCGACAAAATCGAAGTAGCCGCTGACCTCCACCCCTTTGGTCAGCAGCATCAGCCCCAACAGGGTGATGAGGGTACGGCCGTCGATGAAACCACCCAGCGCCGACAGCGGTTGCGGATGAAAAGCGAACATCGCCACGCCGGCCAGCAGCAATGCATGCAAGAAGCGATCTTTGACAAAGGGGTGGATAAGCCGAGAAATGGCGGTTGAACTCATAGCGGCAGTGTGAACCTCACCGAAAAGAATGGGCAGACGTTAGCTCAGACGCGGCTTCAGCGCCAGCAAAATGCTATTTTACCTTTATCCGCTTTTCATTTGCCGCGCTTTACTTTATTTGTAGCGGCTTTCACGGTTTCAAAGGACATGTTATGGCTTCCCTGCTCGCCAAAGGGGCGTTGCTCAGCGCCTTATGCGCCCTGCTCGTCGCCTGCGACGATTCCGCCTCTCGCCCGCAAATCGATATCGACGGCAAGACCATGGGCACCTTCTACAGCGTTAAGGTCAGCGGTGACGTCGCGATCGGCAAACAAGAGCTGCAGCGGCAGATCGACACGGTGCTCGAACGGGCCAACGACGATATCTCTACCTACCGCGCCGATTCGGTGCTGTCGCGGTTTAACCGCAGCGCCAGCCTCGAGCCGCAGCCTATCCCGCGCGGCATGGCGGACATCGTATTGATGGCCCAACGCATCGGCCGCGATACCGGCGGCGCCATGGACATCACCGTCGGCCCACTGGTGAACCTGTGGGGGTTCGGCCCAGACAAGCATCCGGTCAAGGTGCCGGAACAGGCGCAGATCGACGCGGCGAAGCAGAACATCGGCCTGCAGCACCTGAAGCTGATCAGCGACAATCGCGGGGAGTGGCTGCAAAAAGATCTGCCGGGCATGTATGTCGATCTCTCGACGCTGGGCGAAGGCTATGGTGCCGATGAGCTGGTGCGCCTGATGAACCGTCACGGCATTACCAACTACCTGGTGTCGGTAGGCGGCGCGGTCTCTTCACGCGGCGTCAACGGCCAGGGCAAACCCTGGCGGGTGGCGATCCAAAAGCCGACCGATCGTGAAAATGCGGTGCAGGCGCTGGTGGATCTGCACGGTTACGGCATCAGCACCGCCGGCAGCTACCGCAACTACTTCGAACAAAACGGCCAGCGTTACTCCCATGTCATCGATCCGACCACCGGCAGGCCGATAAACCACCGACTGGTTTCCGCCACGGTGATCGCCCCGACCGCACTCGAGGCCGACGGCTGGGATACCGGCTTGATGGTGCTGGGCCCGGAGAAAGCGTTGCAGCTCGCAGAAGAGAAAGGGCTGGCGGTCTACCTGATCAGCAAAACCGACGACGGTTTCAGCGCCGTGATGACGCCGCAGTTCAAAGCATTTTTAGTGCAGTGAGATAAAAAAGCCCGGCGCGCAATGGCCGGGCTTATTCCTGTTCCGCGCCGATCACTTGGTCAGCGCGATGATGCCGAGGGTCAGACCGGCAACCGCCGCCGCACCGCCGGCGATCGCGCCCGCGGTTTCCCAGTTATCCTGAGTGGTGCCCTTCATACAGGTGTTGGTGTGCACCAGACGCCCCTGGTCATCGTAGACCGGCACGCAGGGAGAATCGGTGGCGCATCCGGCCAACACGGCCGACAGTAACCCAACCGCAATTAACTTTTTCATACTTCTTGCCTCAATGTTCGATCACTTTAGAAAGCTACGCCGAGCGATAATCACGCTACCTGGCTATTGTATGCCCAACGCGTGTAATGGCGAGGTAATGATGTGTCAGGGGATGTGATTTGGGAAAACTCCGAGCGCCCGGCCGGTGGGCTTCGGGCAGTAAAAAGCCCGCGAAAACGCGGGCTTTTTGGCGGAATGACGCGCCGGCGGGATTATTTCGCCAGTTTGCGCATCACCAGCGTGGCGTTGGTACCGCCGAAGCCGAAGCTGTTGGACATCACGGTGGTCAGCTCGCGCTGGGTCGGCTGAGTCACGATGTTCATGCCGGCCGCCTGTTCATCCAAGGTTTCGATGTTGATGCTCGGCGCGATAAAGCCGTGCTCCAGCATCAGCAGGCTGTAGATCGCTTCCTGCACGCCCGCGGCGCCCAGCGAGTGGCCGGTCATTGCCTTGGTGGAGGAGATGGCCGGGGTATTGTCGCCGAACACTTCACGAATGGCGCCCAGCTCTTTCACGTCGCCTACCGGCGTAGAGGTGCCGTGCACGTTGATGTAATCGATCGGCGCATCCAGATCCTGCATCGCCATCTTCATGCAGCGCACTGCGCCTTCACCCGAAGGGGCAACCATGTCGGCGCCGTCGGAAGTCGCGCCGTAGCCGACGATTTCCGCATAGATGTGCGCGCCGCGCGCCAGCGCGTGCTCCAGCTCTTCAACCACCACCATGCCGCCGCCGCCGGCGATGACGAAACCGTCACGATCGGCGTCATAGGTGCGGGACGCTTTTTCCGGCGTGTCGTTGTATTTGGTGGACAGCGCGCCCATCGCGTCGAACTCGCAGGCCATTTCCCAGCACAGCTCTTCGCCGCCGCCGGCGAATACGATGTCCTGTTTGCCCAGCTGGATTTGCTCAACCGCGTTGCCGATGCAGTGCGCGGAGGTGGCGCAAGCGGAGCTGATGGAGTAGTTCACGCCGTGGATTTTGAACGGCGTTGCCAGGCAGGCGGAAACGCCGGAAGCCATGGCCTTGGTCACCACGTACGGGCCAACCGCTTTCAGGCCGCGCGGGCTGCGCATCGCATCGGCGCCGAACACCTGGAAGCGCGGAGAACCGCCGCCGGAACCGGCGATCAGGCCCACGCGCGGGTTGTTTTGATACTCTTCTTCCTTCAGGCCGGAAGACGCGATCGCTTCTTGCATCGCCAGGAAGGCATAAATGGAAGCGTCGCTCATGAAACGCACCGCCTTGCGGTCGATCAGGCCGGTAGTGTCGAGCTTAACTTGCCCCCATACGTGACTACGCATGCCGGAATCTTTCAGCTCCTGGGAGAAAGTGATCCCAGAACGTCCTTCCTGCAGGCTTGCCAGGACCTCCTGCTGGTTATTACCAATGCTGGAGACAACTCCCAGGCCAGTAATCACTGCACGTTTCATTCAATACCTCTTCCACTATTAACCTACGGGATTTTGCATCGCACTTTAGCGTACAGATGTAAGCCGAACAAGTCCGATCAGCGTTTTTCAGCTTTATTGTTGTCCAGTTTGCGCCGGGGCGCCAGCGCCGTTAGAATTCGCGGCATCCCTTGAATTTCGAGCCATTGACCGTGAACCACGCCCCCATCCAAACCGCAACGCTAACCTGGAACGAACAGGGTACACCTGTTTCGAAACAGTTTGATGACGTCTATTTTTCCAATCAGGATGGGCTGGAAGAAACCCGCTACGTCTTCCTGCACGGCAATCGGCTGCCGCAACGTTTCGCCGCCCATCCGCGTTCGCTGTTTGTCGTGGCGGAAACCGGGTTCGGCACCGGGCTCAATTTCCTCACGCTGTGGCAGGCCTTCGCCGGCTTCCGTCAAGCCGAGCCGGACGCGACGCTGCAGCGCCTGCACTTTATCAGCTTCGAAAAATTCCCCCTGCAGCAGGCTGACCTGGCGGCGGCGCATGCACGCTGGCCGGAGTTGGCGCCTTATGCCGACGAGCTGCGCGCCCAGTGGCCGCTGCCGTTGCCGGGTTGCCATCGCCTGCTGTTAGCCGAAGGCCGCATTACGCTCGATCTGTGGTTCGGCGACGTCAACGATCTGCTGCCGCAGTTTGACGCCAGCATGAATAACCAGGTGGATGCCTGGTTCCTCGACGGTTTCGCGCCGGCAAAAAACCCCGACATGTGGACCGATCAACTGTTCGTCGCCATGGCGCGCTTCGCCCGGCCGGGAGGCAGCTTCGCCACCTTTACCGCCGCCGGCTTCGTGCGCCGCGGCTTGCAACAGGCCGGTTTTCAGGTCAACCGCTGCAAAGGCTTCGGCCAAAAGCGTGAGATGCTCGCCGGCGAGCTCCCGGCCGATGCGCAGCCCGCCGCACATCCGGCGCCCTGGTATCGACGCCCGGCGACGGACAACACCGCCGACATCGCCCTGATCGGCGGCGGCGTCGCCAGCGCGCTCACCGCGCTGGCCTTGCTGCGCCGCGGCGCCACCGTCACGCTGTACTGCGCCGATGAGCAGGCGGCCGAGGGCGCATCCGGCAACCGCCAGGGCGCGATTTATCCTTTGCTGAACGGCAGCGGCGACGCGCTGGAGAGCTTTTTCAGCGCCGCGTTTCCCTTCGCCCGCCGCCAGTACGATGCCCTGTTGCAACAAGGCGTCGCCTTTGATCACCAGTGGTGCGGCGTCAGCCAGTTGGCCTATGACGAAAAGAGCGGCGCCAAGATCGCCAATATGCTGAAAACCGACTGGCCGCAGGCCTTGGCGATGGCGGCCGACCGCGAGACGCTCAGCGAACGGTGCGGTGTTGATACCGGCTTTGGCGGCATCACCTACCCGCTAGGCGGCTGGCTCTGCCCGGCCGAGCTGACGCGCGGCGCTATCGCGCTGGCGCAGCGTCAGGGCTTGGTCTGCCACTACCGGCACGATGCACAGAGGCTGACGCAGGAAGAAAACGGCTGGCGCATCGATTTCGCCAACGGCGACAGCCGATGCCATGCGACGGTGATCCTGGCCAACGGCCATCGGTTGGCCGAACTGGCGCCGACGGAAGCCCTGCCGCTGTATTCGGTACGCGGGCAGGTGTCGCATATTCCGACCTCGCCGGCCCTCGGTCAATTGAAACAGGTATTGTGTTACGACGGCTACCTGACGCCGGTTAATGCCAACAACGGCCACCACTGCATTGGCGCCAGCTACCAGCGCGGCGACATCGCCACCGACTACCGCGAGCAGGAGCAACAGGAGAACCGCGAGCGCCTGCTGCGCTGTCTACCGGAGCAGTCCTGGCCGCAGCAGGTGGACGTCAGCGCTCATCAGGCGCGCTGCGGCGTGCGCAGCGCCACCCGCGATCATTTGCCGATGGTCGGCGCGCTGCCGGACTATCAGGCCACGCTGGCACAGTATCAGGATTTGCAGCGGCAGAACCAGCGCGGCGAAACCGTCGCCGATGCGCCGGTCTATCCCGGTCTGTTCGCTATCGGCGGGTTAGGCTCGCGCGGCTTGTGCTCGGCGCCGTTGGCGGCGGAAATTTTGGCGGCGCAGCTGTTCGGCGAACCGTTGCCGGGTGATGCGCGCCTGCTGGCGGCGTTGAATCCGAATCGGATGTGGGTGCGGAAATTGCTGAAAGGACGTGCGGTTTAATCAACCTTGAGGGGCGCGGCGACGCGCCCCGGCATGACGATCAGGCGGCAGGGGTTGCAGCCTGATAGAGGTTTTCCCACATGCCGCGCACCAGGATCTGATCCGGCGGCGAGAGTTCCCCGGCGGCGATCGCTTTGTGCAGGCTCTCCTCCACCCGCGCTTTCAGCGCTTCGGCGGTGTGTTCGCCCTGCTCTTCCGCCTCGGCCACCGCCAGCGTCAGATGACCGCGCAGGTAGCCACCGGCAAACAGTTCATCATCGCTGGCGTGCTCTACCATGTCATCAATCAGCGCCAAAATGCGCGCTTCAAATTCTGCGATCATCAAATTTCCTCATTAAATAACGGGCTGTGGCGTCAGTTGAGATCTTCCGGATAGGGAAAGTGCTCGGCCGCCAACGGTGGCGTATTGTAGAACGATTGCAACGCCTGAATAAAGCGCGCAGGCCTTGTGGGTATTCCCTGCTCCAGCAGCGCCAATACCCGGGCGCGCACCTTGCGTTGGAACGCGATGCGATCCGGCTCGCAGTCGCCGTTCAGGTTGTCGCAGCTGACGTTGAACGGGAAACCGGCCGCCACGCAGAACATCCATTCCAGCGCCTGCGGTTTGATCTCCACCGCTTCGAATTCACTCTGGGTTTGCGCGTCGCGCCCGTCCGGGCAATACCAGTAACCGAAGTCCACCAGTTGGCGGCGCGCTTCGCCGGCGATGCACCAGTGCGAAATTTCATGCAGGCCGCTGGCGTAGAAGCCGTGGGCGAACACGATGCGGTGATACGGCAATTCGTCGTCGACCGGCAGGTAGATAGGTTCGTCGTCGCCCTTCACCAGGCGGGTGTTGTAGTCATCGCTGAAGCACTGATTGAAGATCTCGATCAGCTGTTCATAGCGATGACGGGTCTGCGTGTCTGACATAAAAACTCTATAACCACAAAAATAAAGAGGCCATTATACCCGATAAGACAGGGCGCGTAAGCAACGCCCCCTCTTCATCTTTAATCGTGCACCAAGGCGGTCAACCACTGCTGAATTTCCGCGCCGTGATTGTCGTACAGCAGCTTGAGGCTCATCACCAGCGAGACGATCACGATCATCGGCCGAATCAGCTTCTGCCCGCGGGTCAGCACCATGTGCGCCCCCAGACGCGCCCCCAGCACCTGCCCCACCAGCATCACCAGACCGATGCTCCACACCACCTTGCCGCCGATGATGAACAGCGCCAGCCCGCCGACGTTGGAGGTGAAGTTCAGCACCTTGGCATGCGCCGTGGACTTGGCGAGGTTAAAACCGCACAGCGTCACATAGGCCAGCGCGTAGAATGAGCCGGCGCCGGGGCCGAAGAAACCGTCGTAAAACCCGACGCAACCGCCGGCTACCAGCCCGAACGGCAAGGCGCCGAGGCGGCGTTGACGATCTTCCTCACCCAGTCGCGGCATCAACAAGAAATAGAGACCAATGCCGATCACCAGCAGCGGCAACATCTGCCGCAGCAAATCGGCGCGCATGTGCTGCACCAGAATCGCACCGGCGATCGAGCCGATCAGCGTCAGAAAAATCGTCAGCTTCTGGTCGTTGAGGTTCACCGCTCGCCGACGAATGAAGTACAGACTGGCGGAGAAAGAGCCGCCGACCGACTGCAGCTTATTGGTCGCCAGCGCCTGCGCCGGAGGAACCCCCACTGCCAGCAAGGCCGGCACCGTCAGTAATCCGCCGCCGCCGGCGATGGAGTCGATAAACCCCGCCAGCAGCGCTACCGCAAACAACACCCCGAGCATCTCGGGGCCAATGACGAACCAGTCCATGTGTTATTCCGCTGAGAAATGGTGATCCAGCAATGCCTGACAGGTAGGCGGTAACGGCGGCGGCACGGGTTTGCCCGGCTTCGCGTTCGGCTGATGCGGTACGAACCAGCTCGCCAGTTCGGCGCCGCAGCCATCGCCCAGCGGCGGCGTATCCTGCTCCTGGCACTCCAGGCTGCCGGCCGGACAACGCAGACGCACGTGCATGTGCGCACGGTGGCCGAACCACGGCCGCACCTTGTGCAGCCAGGCGCGATCGGCGCCGGCGTCCAGGCACAGACGCTGCTTGATCGCCGGGTTGACGAAGATGCGCGTCACGTCCGCATCCTGCGCCGCCAGTTTGATCAGCGACTCAATCTGCGGTTGCCATTGGCTCGCCACCACCTGTTTGCCGTCGCCCGACACCAGGTCGATCGGCTGCGGCTTGAGCAATTGCTGCGCGCTCCAGCGTTGGCGCGGCAGCTGCAGCCAGATGTCGACGTCGAGCCCAGACTGGTGGCTGGCGTGGCCGCTGCTGAAGCGCCCGCCGGCCGGCATCGCCATGTCGCCGATCAGCACCGTGCCCAGCGCTTTCTGGTTCGCTTTGCTGCTGAGACGCTGTATGAACGCCAGCAGATCCGGATGGCCGAAATAGCGGCGCTGGTCGGTACGCATCACCTGATAGTCCGGTGAATTCAGCGGCAACGGCTGCGCGCCGATGATGCAGCCGTTGGCGAAACCGCCCACCGCCTGCGGCGCGCCGGCCACCGGATGGTCGATTTTCTGCCACGGCGTCAGCGCCATGGCGGAAGCGGAGGCCGTCAGGGCCACCAGGCCCAACATCCAGTTTTTCATGGCGATTACCAGCGAGGCACGTCGGAAACCACATCACCGTTTTGCGCACGCTGGCGCAGCAGGTGATCCATCAACACGATCGCCATCATCGCTTCGGCGATCGGTACGGCGCGGATGCCCACGCACGGATCGTGGCGACCGCGGGTCACCATTTCCACCGCTTCCCCGTGGCGATTGATGGTGCGGCCCGGCACCATGATGCTGGAGGTTGGCTTCAGCGCCAGATGCGCGATCACCGGTTGGCCGCTGCTGATGCCGCCGAGAATGCCGCCAGCATGGTTGCTTTGGAAGCCTTCCGGGGTGATTTCATCGCGGTTTTCGCTGCCGCGTTTGGTCACCACGGCGAATCCGTCGCCGATCTCCACGCCTTTCACCGCGTTGATGCTCATCAGCGCGTGCGCCAGATCGGCATCGAGGCGGTCAAACACCGGCTCGCCCAGGCCAACCGGCACGTTTTCCGCAATCACGCTGACCTTGGCGCCGATGGAGTCACCCTCTTTTTTCAGCGCGCGCATCAGTTCGTCCAGCGCTTCCAGCTTGTCCGGATCCGGGCAGAAGAACGGGTTCTGTTCGACCTGATCCCAGTCTTTCAGCTCGCAGGTCACGTCGCCGATCTGCGCCAGATAGCCGCGCACCTGCACGCCGAACTTCTGCTGCAGGTATTTCTTGGCGATAGCGCCCGCCGCGACGCGCATGGCGGTTTCACGCGCCGAAGAGCGGCCGCCGCCGCGATAGTCGCGCAGACCGTATTTCTGTTCGTAGGTGTAGTCGGCATGCCCGGGACGGAACACGTCTTTGATGGCGCTGTAGTCTTGCGAGCGCTGATCGGTGTTTTCAATGATCAGACCGATGCTGGTGCCGGTGGTCACGCCTTCGAATACGCCGGAGAGAATGCGCACCTGATCCGGTTCGCGACGCTGGGTGGTGTAACGCGAGGTGCCCGGACGACGGCGGTCCAGATCGTGTTGCAAATCGGCTTCGGTGAGCGGGATGCCGGGCGGCACGCCGTCGACGATACAACCCAGCGCCACCCCGTGAGATTCACCGAAGGTGGTGACGCGGAAAATCTGCCCAATACTGTTTCCTGCCATCACGGCTCCTTACCGTTAGTCTTTTATCGTTATGAGGCCCGCCATGCGGGCCTTGGAAATGCGGCTTAGCTGCGATAGAGGCTGAAGTGATCCTTGCAATCCACCAGCTGCTGTTTGGTCAGCATGAACACGCCGTCGCCGCCGTTTTCGAATTCCAGCCAGGTGAACGGGATGTCCGGATATTGTTCCATCAGATGTACCATGCTGTTGCCCACTTCACAAATCAGCACGCCGTCGTCGGTCAGGTAGTCCGGCGCGCAGGCCAGGATGCGGCGCACCAGCTTCAGGCCGTCGCTGCCCGCCGCCAGCCCCAGTTCCGGCTCAAAGCGGAACTCCTGCGGCAGATCCGACATGTCTTCCGCATCGACGTACGGCGGGTTGGTGACGATCAGATCGTACTGGATCGCGGGAACGTCGCGGAACAGATCGGAACGGATCGGGATCACCTGGTGCTCGACGCCGTGCGCCTGAATATTGCGCTCGGTCACCGCCAGCACTTCGCTGGAGATGTCCACCGCGTCCACTTCCGCTTCCGGGAAAGCATAGCCACAGGCGATGGCGATGCAGCCGCTGCCGGTGCACATATCGAGAATATGGCGCGGCGGGTGCGGGATCAGCGCGCTGAAACGATCGTTGATCAACTCGCCGATCGGCGAGCGCGGCACCAGCACGCGTTCGTCGACGTAGAATTCCATGCCGCAGAACCAGGCCTTGTTGGTCAGGTAGGCGACCGGGATACGCTCGTTGACGCGGCGGATCACGCGCTCAACGATGCGATGGCGCTCGCTGGAAGTCAGACGAGCGGTATGCATGTCCTCCGGAATGTCCAACGGCAGAAACAGGCTTGGCAGCACCAATTGCACCGCTTCGTCCCACGGATTGTCGGTTCCGTGACCATAATAGATATTGGCGGCGTTGAAACGGCTTACCGTCCAGCGCAGCATATCTTGAATGGTGTGCAGTTCGTTCACTGCTTCGTCGACGAAAATTTTGTCCAATTTGCCCTCCGGCAGGCGCTGTGTTTCATGATTTAGCCGCATAGTTTGCCATGAAGCCCGCGACAAATCACGCGCGCCCCTCGCGCTTTTCACTCTGGCCCGAGTTTTGCGTCGACAGCGCTCATTCACAAGGTAAACTAGCGAAATAAACGATTTCCGGTGAATGAAGCATGAAGAACAAGCTCCCTCTGAGCAAAGACGAACAACAGCTCTTCAGAGAGTCGGTGGCGGGCGCAAAAAAGCTGCGCCAGGACACCATCGTCCACCGCCCGCCGAAGCTCAAGGTCAAACAGGTTGCGCCGCAGCGGCTGCTGCAGGAGCAGGTCGATGCCAGCTATTATTTTTCAGATGAATATCAGCCACAGCTGGAAGAGGAAGGCCCGACGCGCTACGTGCGCCCCGGCAGCAGCCCGTATGAGCTGAAGAAGCTGCGACGCGGCGATTATTCGCCGGAGCTGTTTCTTGATTTGCACGGCCTGACTCAGCTGCAGGCCAAGCAGGAATTGGGGGCGCTGATCGCCGCCTGCAAACGCGAGCATGTACACTGCGCCTGCGTGATGCACGGGCACGGCAAACACATTCTCAAACAGCAAACGCCGCTGTGGCTGGCGCAGCATCCCGACGTGCTGGCGTTCCATCAGGCACCGAAGGAATGGGGCGGCAACGCCGCCGTCCTGCTGTTGGTTGAGCTGGCAGAATAGCCTCCCGCAGAAACGACTCAGGGCGATGTCAGACATCGCCCTGAGTTTATTCCGCACCGCATCCGCGGCTCACACTTTGGCCATCACCTGCGACGGGCTGACCTGCCATTCAAATTTGCCGTAGCTGCCGTCCGCCGGCAGATCGACGTTGGCGATCGCCGAGGTCGCGAACATCGGCGGGCACTCGCCCGGGCACAGTTCCGCCACCAGATACCCCACCAGCGGCAGGTGCGACACGATCAGCACCGAGCTCACCCCTTGCATCGCCAGCGCCTGAAGATAGCTGCCGACTTGTTCGGCGTTCCCGCCCGGCGTCAGTTCGGGCAGCACTTCTTCGCCCTCCGGCAGCGTCAAGGCTTCACGCACCGTCGCCAGCGTCTGTTCGGCCCGCAGATAGGGGCTGACCAGCACGCGTTCAATATCCACAGACTTGGTGTTCAACCAGGCCGCCATCTGACGGGACTCGTCGCGGCCGCACAGGGTAAGGGGCCTTACCGCATCGCTGGCTGCCTCGAGCGCCGCCTCTCCGTGACGCATAATCAAAACTTGCATATTGCACCGCTGTTGTTGACAAAGTAACGCTATACAGAAACGCCGTGCGTGCTGTACCGCCGAGTTTTACAACCCCAAAGCCAAAGCTTTAAAACGATAACGCGCCGTCTCTTTATGGCGGCCGGGCATTTTGCCTGAAAGTTTGCGTAAAGAAAATGCTGTTTTTTACAGCAATCCTCCCCGGGCAAACCTCGATTGCTCATAGAACAATCAATTCAACGGGTTAAATTTTAACCTTTCCGCCATGAAAATTATTGATGGCGCTCAAGCTAACTTACCGCTGCCGCAGCCTTGCTGTACAGCCTCACGGGCTGACGCTGTCGCAAGGAGTGATGGCGATCACAACGCGGCCCTGTTGCAACTATAGTGCAAATCGGGCCGCCCTGCGTTCAACTCCCCAGCGGGTAAAAACGTTCGCCCTGCTGCGCCATGCGCTGCAGACGCTCGCACGGCGCGAAGTGCTCGCCGTGCTGCTGACGCAGGTAGTCCAGCGTCTTCACCACTTTCTCGGCGCCGAGTTCATCCATATAACGGAACGGGCCGCCAAGGAACGGCGGGAAACCGATGCCGAATACCGCACCGATGTCACCGTCGCGCGCGCTGCGGATCACGCCTTCATCCAGACAGCGCGCCGCTTCGTTCAGCATCATCATCACGCAGCGCTGGGCAATGGTCGCCGGCAGCATGTGCGCCTTCGGCGTGACGCCGAGCAACGTATACAATGAGGTGTCCGCGCGCTTACGCCGCTGACGCTGCTGCCCCTCGCTCGGGTAAAGATAGAAGCCGCGGCCGTTCTTGCGCCCTTTGCGCCCGTCCTTCAGCACCGCATCGAACGCGGCAGGCGCGGCGAAGCGCGGCCCCAGCGCCTCGACCAGCACCGGAATGATCTTGGTGCCGACGTCGATGCCCACTTCGTCCAACAGGGTGATGGGGCCGACCGGGAAGCCGAAGTCCACCAGCGCTTTGTCCAGCGATTCAATGGGCTCGCCTTCCAGCAGGCAGCGCGCCGCTTCGTTGATGTACGGCGCCAGGATGCGGTTGACATAAAAACCGGCGCTGTCGCCCACCACGATGGCGGTCTTGCCCTGCTTGTGCGCCAGCGCCACGGTGGTCGCGATAGTCTCTTCGCTTGTGCCAGCGTGCGGGATCACTTCCACCAGCGGCATTTTGTCCACCGGGCTGAAGTAGTGCAGACCGATCACCTGCTGCGGCCGCTGGGCCTGTTCGGCGATTTGACCGATAGGCAGCGAGGAAGTATTGGAGGCGAACACGGTATGCGGCGCGCAGTTCGCTTCGACCTCGGCCACCATCTTCTGCTTCAGCGCCAGATCCTCAAACACCGCCTCGACCACGATATCCACCTGCTCGAAGCCGGTGTAATCGGTAGAGCCGGAGATCAGCATCATCTGTTTTTGCCGTTCCGCCGGGCGCATGCGCTTGCTGCGCACCCGCTTGCCGAGCACGTCCCAACTGTATTTCAGCGCATGATTGATGCCAGTTTCATTGATGTCTTTGATGCGAACCGGCAAACCGCCGCGCGTGGCGGTGACGCAGGCGATGCCGCCACCCATCAGGCCGCCGCCGAGAATGCCGACGCGATGCAAGGCGCGCGGCTGAGCATCGCCGCCCCGCTCTTTTTTCAGCGCGGTGGAAGCGAAGAACAGGCTGCGCAACGCCGCCGATTGCGGCGTCATCGCCAGCTCGCCAAAGGCGCGCGCTTCGGCTTCATAGCCGCTGGCGCTGCCGTGATCCAGCCCGGTGCGCACCACCTGAATGATGCGCTCCGCCGCCGGGTAGTTGCCGTGCGTTTTCGCCAACGTTTTCTTGCGCACGATGCTGAACAGCAGATTTCTGCCCAGCGGGCCGTTGAGCAGACGATCCTGCCACGGCAGCTCGCGCTGATGCTTCCAGCCCTGTTTCACCCGCTCGATGGCGGTCTGCAGCAAAATCGATTGCGGCACGGCGTCGTCCACCAGCCCCATGCGCAACGCCTGGCGGGCGCGAATGTGCTTGCCGGTCAGGATCATGTCCAGCGCCTTGGCGGCGCCTATCAGGCGCGGCAGGCGCTGAGTGCCACCGGAGCCCGGCAGCAGGCCCAGCTGCACTTCCGGCAGACCGAGCGCGGTTTTGTCATCCAGCGAACAGACGCGGCCGTGGCAGGCCAGCGCTAATTCCAGCCCGCCGCCCAGGCAGGCGCCGTGGATGGCCGCCACCACCGGTACCGGGAAGGCGGCGATCTGCGCCAGCGTGCTCTGCCCTTTCTTGGCCAGCGTTTCCG
Source organism: Serratia ureilytica (assembly GCF_017309605.1). NCBI lineage: Bacteria > Pseudomonadati > Pseudomonadota > Gammaproteobacteria > Enterobacterales > Yersiniaceae > Serratia > Serratia ureilytica. The sequence goes on along the minus strand of NZ_CP071320.1, from coordinate 1,421,652 downwards.
CCTCTTTGGCGCTGGTGCAGGCGGCGATCATGGTGATATCAGCGCCGGCGATAAACGAGTCCGGCTTGCCGGAAACGATCACCAGCCCTTCCAGCGCAGTATGCTGCTGCGCGCGGATCAGCACGTCGTTAACCTGTTCGACGAACTCGGCCTTGAGCGTATTGACCTTGTCGCCCGGCACGTCGATGGTGATCACCCCGATGTTGTCGGGGCGGATCGTCAGTTGAAAGGCCGACGGTTTGGCGCGCTGCTCGTGCAATGCGTTTTCGACGCTCATCATTCCACCTCCACGATCATCGCGGCCCCTAACCCGCCGGCGGCGCAGGCGGTGGTCAGGCCCAGCCCGCCGCCGCGGCGTTTCAGCTCACGCAGCGTCTGGGTAATCATGCGCGCGCCGGTGGCGGCGAACGGGTGACCATAGGCGATAGAACCGCCCAATACGTTGAATTTGTCCATGTCCACTTCGCCGATTGCCTGGCTGCGGCCAAGCTTCTCGCGGGCGAACGCTTCGCTGGCGAACATCTTCAGGTTGGCCAGCGTTTGCGCGGCGAAGGCTTCATGCATGTCGATGAGCGTCAGATCGGCCAGGCCGATGCCGGCGCGATCCAGCGCCAGCGGCGTGGCGTAGGAGGGCCCCAGCAGCATGTCTTCCCACACGTCGATGGCGGCAAAGGCGAAACTGCGCAGATAGCCGAGCGGCTGCAGCCCCAGCTCTTTGGCGCGCGATTCGCTCATCATCAGTACCGCCGCCGCACCGTCGGTCAACGGCGTGCTGTTGGCCGCAGTGACGCTGCCGTGCTTGCGATCGAACGCCGGTTTCAGCTTGGCGTAGGAAGCCAGGCTGGAGTCTTTGCGGATGTTGTTGTCTTCAGAAAGCTGTGCGCGGTACGGCGGCACGTAGGCGGTCATCACCTCATCGCGCAGCCACCCCTCCTGCCAGGCCCTGGCCGCCAGCTCATGCGAACGGTGCGCCAGCGCATCCTGCGCTTCACGGGTGATGCCGTGGCTTTTCGCCATCTGTTCGGCGGTATCGCCCATGCGCAAGCCGGTGGAATACTCCGCCACCGCCGGCGGCACCGGCATCAGATCGCGGAATTTCAGCCGGCTGAACAGTTTGAGACGCTGCGACAGCGTGCGCGCCTTGTTGACGTCCACCAGCGTGCGTGCCAGCGCCTTGCTGACGCCGATCGGCAAGACGGAAGACGAATCCGCCCCGCCGGCGATGCCGACGCTGATGCTGCCGGCCATGATGCTCTCCGCCACGTTAGCGATCGCCTGGAAGCTGGTGGCGCAGGCGCGCGACACGCTGTAGGCGTCGGTATGGACGCTCATGCCGGTGCCGAGCACGATCTCACGCGCGATGTTCGGCGCCTCGGGCATTTGCACCACCTGGCCGAACACCAGCTGTTCGATAAGCTGCGGATCGATACCGCTGCGCGCCAACAGCTCGCTCACCGCCGTTTTCCCTAAATCCACCGCCGGAATGCCGTGATAGGCAGTCGCCTGTTTGGCAAAGGGGGTACGCAGTCCATTCACAATCGCAATGCGGTCACCATGACGGGTCACCAACGGCAGTGCCTTACTCATAAATGCTCCTGAAGAAAATAACGTCAGCGCAATGGGCAGAAAGAGGTCTGACCTGATGAGGTCATTGTTAACCAAACGGTTACATTTGGCAAACCGGCAGAGATCAAAACTGCGAGCAGGCGCACTTTCTATCGGGGCGGCACGGGGAAGGAAATCCCCGGCGCGCAGCAGGCGGCGCCGGGGGTAAAGCGGGGATTAACGCAGGCCGAGCTGGAAGATCAGGGTTTCCGCCTGGCAGGCGAAGGTGAAATCGGCCTCCAACTGCACGCCACCGTCAACCGGTTTAATGCTACTGCTGATGTCACAAGGATCGGATTCGACCGCGCGCGCCTTTTCGCTCAGGGCCGCCAGCATCGCCTCCGCATCTTGTTGATTGCTGAACACCTGGCTGTAGGATGCGGTGCAATCGGTGTTATCCATCACGGTGCCGACATCCACGCAGCAACACGCGGCGGTTTCCTGGGCGCTGCATTTATTAATTGCATCTGACATGATTGGTTCTCCTCAAGGGCCTCTGTTATCAGCCCAAATTGCCGTTTTATTCACCGGCGCAAAGCCACAAAATTCTGTGGGTATTTTACGCTCCCAAGCCGGCAATCACTAGCACTTACTTTTACTGGGTGTTTTAAGTGATGGAAATCACAAATAAAAATGAGCGCCTGCTAAGAAATGGTAAGAATTTTGTTATTTACCACTGTCTTTTTGTTAAGCAGATCTCTTTTTTGATATCAGAGTGGAAATATTTCAAAAACAAACTTGCAACATTTTCACAGGTCAGACCTATACTTCAGCCACTGGTCTGATTTGTCTGAACGATAACGGACCCTACAATCCCGCGCTCCTTGTTACTTCGTGTAACAATAGTTTAAATAATAAACACATAATGAGGTTTTGGTCATGAGCCAGAAAAACCTATTGACTAAATCAGCTCTCGCAGCTGCAGTGGCAATTATTTCTTCAAACGTGTCTGCCGCAGGATTCCAGCTGAATGAGTTCTCATCAGCTGGTTTAGGACGTTCGTATTCTGGCGAAGGCGCCATGGCGGATACGGCGGCCTCCGCAAGCCGCAACCCGGCGTTGCTGATGATGTATACCCGCCCGGAACTCTCTTTCGGCGCAGTCTTCATCGATCCGGACGTCGATATTTCCGGTACCTCGCCTTCCCGCGCCAGTCTGGATGCGAAAAACATCGCGCCGACCGCCTGGGTGCCGAACCTGCATTATGTTCACCCGATTAACGAGCAATTCGCCGTAGGCGGCTCGGTCACCAGCAACTTCGGTTTGGCGACCGAATACAACAACGGTTATGCGGCGGGCTCCATGGGCGGCAAAACCGATCTAGAAACCCTGAACCTTAACCTGAGCGGCGCTTATCGCCTGAACAAAAACTTCAGCTTCGGTCTGGGTTTTGACGCCGTCTACGCCAAGGCTAAACTCGAGCGTTACGCCGGCGATCTGCCAAAATTGATCGCCGGTTCAGGCAAATTGCCGCCACAGTTGGCCGGCCCGGTTTCGCAGATCCCGGCAGATACCCAAATTTCTCACCTGAAAGGCGACGAATGGGGCTTCGGCTGGAACGCCGGTATTCTCTACGAAGTGGATGAAAACAACCGTTACGGCTTCACCTATCGCTCTGAAGTCAAAATCGACTTCGACGGCGATTACAAGAGCAGCCTGCCTTCTGCCTTCAACCCGCTGCTGGCCTCTCAAGGCCTGCCATGGGGCACCAACGGCACCACTATCCCGGGTTCTCTGAGCCTGCACCTGCCTGAAATGTGGGAGCTGTCCGGTTACAACAAAGTGGCGCCGCAGTGGGCCGTTCACTACAGCCTGGCCTACACCAGCTGGAGCCAGTTCCAGGAGCTGAAAGCCACCGGCAACAACGGCCAGACGCTGTTCCAGAAGCATGAAGGCTTCAAAGACGCTTACCGCATCGCGCTGGGCACCACCTACTTCTACGACGATAACTGGACCTTCCGTACCGGTATCGCCTTCGATGACAGCCCGGTGCCTGCCCAAAACCGTTCGATCTCCATTCCCGATCAGGACCGTTTCTGGCTGAGTGCCGGTACTACCTATGCGTTCAACAAAGACGCCTCGGTTGACGTCGGCGTGTCCTACATGCACGGCCAGAAAGTCACCATCAATGAAGGTCCTTACACCTTCACCTCCGAAGGCAAGGCCTGGCTGTACGGCGCCAACTTCAACTACCGCTTCTAATCTCGCTTGAGATGGATGCCAAAGCGCCCCACGGGGCGCTTTTTCTTTGCCTGTCGCTCACCGCGGGCGTAAAAAAACCCGCCAGACGGCGGGTTTTCATGGGCATAAGGCCGGCGGTTACTGCGAGTCGATCTCGTCCAGATCGCCCTGAATCGCCTTGGCGTTCGGGTTCTCTTCCGGCTTGAGCGAACCGCCGTTGGCGATGAAGTCGTGGCGCTGGAAGTAAGCTTCGCGCACCATGACATAAGGATCGGAGGAGTTGCGCAGCAGGCCGTCGGAATCCAGCAGTTGAGCGCGAGTTTCGATACCCTCGACCACCCATTTGCCCGCCGACATCCAGAAAGTCAGGTAGCTCAGCATCGGATACAGCGTATCCGCAAAGTCGCCGCCGTCTTCACGCAGGGTAAAGCTGCCGTAGCCCGGCAGCATCACGTACGGACCGTAGCCCACATCGTAATGCCCCAACGTGCTGCCGAAACGGTTCGGCTCTTCGCGCGCCAGTTTCGGGTTGGCCATGCCGGCCACGTCGATCAGGCCGCCCATCCCGAGCAGGGTGTTCAGGAAGAAACGGTTGAAGTGGATCATCCCGCGGTAAGGATCGCCCTTCAGGAAGGCGTTGACCATGCTGGCCGGCTCTTCCAGGTTGGAGGTGAAGTTGCTGATGCCGTTACGCGCCGGCATCGGCACGTAGTCACGCCAGGCCACCGCGACCGGACGCAGGATATAAGGATCCAGGACGTTGTAGTTGAAGTCGAACATCGTCCGGTTAAATCCTTCCAGAGGATCGGAACGCCCTTGCGGCTCATTGTCTGGCGCGCTGGCACAGCCCACCAGTAATGCCGCTGCGAATGCCACCCCAGTCAGGCGAAAGTTCATATTTTTCTCCATAAAAACACGTTCGGTCTTATTTTTCAGGGACCTGCTTGTTTATCTGAACGCTAACCTGCTCTTTGCCGCTGAATGTCTGCAGCGAGCTTTCGCCGAACCAGTCCCCCGGCTGCGGCGTGGCCAATCCGTCCTGTGAGAGGCGCACACGCACCTGCACCTGATGCTGTGCCGAGAGTAGACGCTCGGGCATCATGGCGTTGCTGTCGTCCAGAGAGAAAGACAGCGGAAAACGGCTCAGCGGCAATTGTTTTACCGCGACCGGCACCGGGCTGACGCCGTCGGTCACCGAGATAACCAGCGTCCCCTGCGGCGGCATGGCTTTCGCCGCCTGCGGTGACAGTGAAACAGTCACATTCAGTTTAACAGTTTCTCCGCCGGCCTGGGCTTTTGCTTGTGCAATACTGCGCTTTATCACTTCCGCGCGCGGATCGTTGGCCGGCAGCAGCTGCAGCATCACTTGCCAGGCGCCGATCGCCTGTTTGAAATCGCCCTGTTCGAAAGCGTTAAACGCCAGCAGGCTGAGCACCCGCGGATCGCTGTGATTTTCCGCGATCATGCGCCGCAACAGCTGCGTCGCCTGCTTGTTATCCTCCGGATCGTTGGATCGCGTCAAGACCTCGGCATAGCCGAGCCGCACTTCCAGACTATTCGGATCCAATTGATAGGCATGAGCAAACGCCTGCGTGGCGGTGGTGGCGTTGTTCAACGCCATGCCGACGCGCCCCAGCATCATCCAGTCATTGATATTGCGATCGTCCTGCTGCAGCTCGGTGCGCAGCCCCAGCCCGAGGCGAGCGATCTCTTCCATGCTCAGCGGTTTGGCGCGCTCATTGGCGACGCGCTCACGCAATTCCGGCATTTGCGCCTGCACCAGACGCCAATCCAGCACCTGCGCCAACCCGCCGGTTTTCAGATAAAAGCCAACGGTCACCGCCAGCAATAACAGCACGCCCGGCACTAACGCCCAACGGTTGATCGGGTTCGCCTGCTCTGCCTGTTCGACGGGGATGTCGTTCAACAGGTTCTGTTGCAGCTCTTTAACCAGCTCCGGGCGCTCGGCCACCACACCCTGCTGCTCGTCCTGCTCCAGTTCGCTGAGGCGATCCTGATAGAACGCCTTGTTCAGCACATCGCGCGTAGCGGCGCTCTGCTTGCCGCGGCGCATCGCCGGCACCACCAGCAACGCAGCGGCGCCGGCCAGCAACACGCAAATAATCAGCCAAAAAGCCATTAGGGTTTCTTCCTGTCAGTCTCTTGCAACAACGCCGCCAGGCGCTGCCGTTCCCGTTCGGAGAATTCATCGTCCACCGCCGCATCGGGCCGGCGACGGGTGCGCAGGATCACCACCGCCCCGCCTATCAGCACGAACAGCAGCGGGCCGATCCACAAGATCAGCGTCGCCGGCGTTACCGGCGGTTCGTAGGTGACGAAATTGCCATAACGCGCCACCATGTAATCGATGATCTGCTGCTTGCTTTGCCCCTGCATCATCAGCTCGTACACCTTGGTGCGCATGTCTGCGGCGATAATGGCGTTGGAATCGGCAATGCTGTTGTTCTGGCATTTCGGGCAGCGCAGCTGTTCGGTCAACTCGCGATACTGTTGCTCCTGCTCAACGGAGTTGAAGCGATAGGTATCGATCGCCGCAGCGGCGCTCCAGCTCAGCAATGCGGCGAACAGCAGGGCAATCAGCCTCATGCCTCACCCCCGTACTTTCTATACAGCGGCAGCACTTCCTGCTGCCAGACGCGCTCGTTCATGTCGCCGGCGTGGCGATAGCGAATGATCCCCTGTCCGTCGATAAGGAAGGTCTCAGGCGCGCCGTACACCCCGAGATCCAATCCCAGCATGCCGTCGCCGTCGTACAGGCTGAGCGCATAGGGATTGCCGAGGGAATTAAGCCAGGTCACCGCCTTGGCGCGATCGTCTTTATAGTTCAGGCCGACCACCCGCACGCCGCGCGCCGCCAGCGTATTGAGATACTGGTGCTCCGCGCGGCAGGTCGGGCACCAGGTCGCCCAGACGTTGAGCAAGATCGGCTTGCCGTCACGCAGCACCGCCTGATCGTAGGTTTTGCCCGGCTGATCCAACGATTCCAGCCTGAAGGTCGGCACCGGTTTGCCGATCAGCGCCGACTCCAGCATGGTCGGATCTTCGCCGCCGGCGTTGCGCGTCAGTTGCACCATCAGGGCCGCCACCAGCAGCAGGAAGAGCACCAACGGGATAAACAGCAGCTTACGCTTCATGATTGCGCCTCCAGCTTGCCTTCGCGCTTGAGCTTTTTGCTCATGCGATAACGCGGATCGAGAATGCACAGCAGGCCGCCGATCGCCATAAAGACGCCGCCGAACCAGATCCAGCGCACGAAGGGTTTGTAATACAGACGCACCGCCCAGGAGCCGTCTTCCAGCTCCTCGCCCAGCGCCGCGTACAGATCGCGGCTGAACCCGCCGTCGATCGCCGCCTCGGTCATCATGCTGCGCGCCACGCTGTAGTAGCGTTTCTCCGCGTGCAGCGTCGCCTCCGGCTTGCCGTTGCGCGTGACGTCGATGATGCCGACGCCGCCGCTGTAGTTCGGGCCGCGAATGTCGTGCACGTCGCGGAACACAAAGTGATAGTTGTGGATATCCACGCTGTCGCCGGCCTTCATCCGCACGTCGCGCTCCACGCTGTAGTTCTGGCTGAAGGCGATGCCGATCACCGTCACCGCCACGCCGAGGTGGCCGAGCACCATGCCCCAGTGGCTGCGGGACAGCTGCCGCAGGCCGCGCCAGAAACCGTGACGATGGGTGGCGCGCTCATGCAGCTCCATCAGCGTCAGGATGATCACCCACAGCGCCATAATCAGGCCCACCACCGTCATGCCGGCGATGCTGTCCTGCAACAGCCACGGCAGCAGAATCGACAGCACCAGCGTCACCAGCAGCGCCACGCCGAGGCGGCGCCACAGCTTGCCCGGCTCATCGCGGCGCCAACGCACCAGCGGCCCGATGCCCAACAGCAGCGCCAACGGCGCCATCAGCCAGGTGAACATGGTGTTGAAGAACGGCTCGCCGATCGAAATGCTGCCCAGCCCCAACTGTTTGTGCACCAACGGCAGCAGCGTGCCCAACAGCACCACCAGCATGGCGGCGATCAGCAGCACGTTGTTGCCCAGCAGGAAGGTCTCGCGCGAGAAGGTCTCGTGCTGCACCCGGCTGCGCACCTGGCCGCCCTTGACCGCGTACAGCAGCAGCGAACCGCCGATGACGATCACCAGATAGGCGAGAATAAACATGCCGCGCGCCGGATCGGAGGCGAAGGAGTGCACCGAGACCAGCACGCCGGAGCGCACCAGGAAGGTGCCCAGCAGGCACAGCGAGAAAGCGGTGATCGCCAGCAACACCGTCCAGGCTTTGAACGTGCCGCGTTTCTCGGTCACCGCCAGCGAATGCATCAGCGCGGTGCCGGCCAGCCACGGCATAAAGGAAGCGTTCTCCACCGGATCCCAGAACCACCAACCGCCCCAGCCCAGCTCATAGTAGGCCCAGGCCGATCCGAGCACGATGCCCAGCGTGAGGAACACCCAGGCGGCGGTGGTCCACGGGCGCGACCAGCGCGCCCAGGCGGTGTCGAGCCGGCCGGCCATCAGCGAGGCGATGGCGAACGCGAAGGCGACCGAGAAGCCGACATAGCCCATGTACAGCAGCGGCGGGTGGAAGATCAGGCCGATATCCTGCAGCAGCGGGTTGAGATCGCTGCCGTCGATCGGGAAGTTAGGCAGCGTGCGGGTGAACGGGTTGGAGGTCATGATGATGAACAGCAGGAAGCCGGCGGTGATCATGCCCATCACCGACAACACCCGCGCCACCGCGTCCTGTGGCATCGCCCGGCTGCACAACGCCACCGCCAGCGACCAGCAGCTCAGCAGCAGCACCCACAGCAGCAGCGAACCTTCGTGCGCCCCCCAGGTGGCGGCGATGCGGTAATACACCGGCAGTTGGGTATTGGAGTTGGTGGCCACGTAGGCGACGGTAAAGTCATTGACCACGAAGGCATGCACCAGGCACAGGAACGCCAGCGCAATCGCGGCGAACATGCCGTAGGTCAGCGGGCGGGCCACCGCCATCATGCGGCTGTCCTGCCGCGCCGCGCCCCACTGCGGGTAAATGCTCAGCAGCAGCGCGATCGCCAGCGCCAGGCACAGCAGAAAACTGCCCAGTTCCGGCATCATGACTTGGCGCCCTCCGCCTGCGGCGCGTTATACGCTTCCGCCGGCCCTTTGTGATTCTCTTTCATCGCGTCGGCCACTTCCGGCGGGGTGTATTTCTCGTCGTGCTTGGCCAGCACTTCGCGCGCGTTGACCACGTTGCCCTCGCCCAGCACGCCCTGCGCCACCACGCCCTGCCCTTCGCGGAACAGGTCCGGCAGAATGCCGGTGTAGGTCACGCCGATCGCGCCGCGCGCATCGTAAATCTTGAAGCTGACCTGCAGCGTATTGGGATCGCGTTTCACCGAGCCGGGCATCACCATGCCACCGATGCGCAGCCGCTGGCCGACCTCGGGCTTCTCATGGTTTTCGCCCTTGCCCTGCAGGATTTCACCCGGGGTGTAGAACAGATCGATGTTGGAGCGCAGCGCGTACAGCATCAGGGTTGCGGTCAGCGCGATGCCGATCAGCACAACGATCGCCAGATAAAGGCGGCTTTTACGACGTGGATTCACAATGATTTCTCCCGCGGTGCGGCGGATTTTTGTTTTGATTGTTGCGCATGGCGAATGCGCCGCTCGCGCGCCTGACGGCGGCCGATCTCGGCGAGCAATAGCCGCCGCTGCCAGACGGTGTGCGCCACCAGCCCCAACAGCGAAATCAGCGTGACGGCGACCGCCAGCCAGACATAGAAGGCATAACCGCCCATGGCGAAAAACGCCGGCCAGGAATCGAACGCGGCATTCATGACTGACGCTCCTTATTCACCAGCCCGGCAACCCACGGGCGCTGGCGCTCCTGGAACAGGATCAGATTGCGCAAGCGCATCAGCGTCAGCGTGATGAACAACAGCAGGTAGCCGAGGATCGCCCAGCGCAGCGGGGTGCGCATGCTTGGCGCGATGGATTGCTGCATGTTGGTCGAGCCCTGATGCAGCGTATTCCACCATTCGACGGAGAAATGGATGATCGGAATGTTCACCACGCCCACCAGCACCAGAATGCCGGCGGCCCGGCCCGCCAGGCGACGGTCTTCAAAAGCGTTATACAGCGCGATGACACCCATATAGAGGAACAGCAGCACCAGCTCGGAGGTCAGCCGCGCGTCCCATACCCACCAGGTGCCCCACATCGGCTTACCCCAGGCGGAGCCGGTCACCAGCGCGATAAAGGTGAACACCGCGCCGATCGGCGCCATCGCCGCCACCACGGTATCGGACATTTTCATCTGCCACACCAGGCCGATAAACGCCGCCACCGCCATCGAGGCGTAGATGCCCATCGACCACATGGCCGCCGGCACATGAATATAAATGATGCGGAAGCTGTCCCCCTGCTGATAATCCTTCGGCGCGAAGCCAAAGCCCCATGCCCAGCCGAGCAGCAGGCAGGCCGCCGCCGCCAGCCCCAGCCAGGGGATAAAGCGGCCGCAGACGTGATACAGCCGTTCGGGCCGCGCCAGTTGATGTAACCATTTCCACATTGTCGTCAGTGCTCACGGTAATTTTTATGCGTCGGCCGCTCCGAGCGTTCGAAACGGCGAAAATCTTCTGCGGGGTACGCTCTTGTCGGCCTTGCCCCGTCTGTTCATTCAATACGTTAGCTAGTGCACGCTCACTCGCAGCGCCGCCGCGGTGGCAAACGGCGCCAATGTCACGCTGCCCGCCAGCATCGCGCCGAGTATCGCCAGATAACCGTCGATCGGCATGCCCATCGAGGCGGCGTCGATCGCGCCGGTGGCGAAGATCAGCACCGGGATATACAGCGGCAGCACCAGCAGGCTGAGCAGCACGCCCCCTTTGCGCAGGCCGACGGTCAGCCCCACGCCGATAGCGCCGATCAGACTCAGCGTCGGCGTGCCGAGCAGCAGCGTACCCGCCACCGCCAGCCAGGTTTGCATATCGAGCGACAGCAGCAGCGCCACCAGCGGCGACAGGATCAGCAGCGGCAATCCCGTCACAACCCAGTGAGCACACACTTTGCCCAGCACCGTCATCGGCAGCGGCGTCGGCAGCAGCAACAGCTGCTCCAGCGAACCGTCGAGAAAGTCGTCGCGAAACAGCCGCTCCAGCGACAGCAGCGAAGCCAGCAGCGCCGCCACCCACACGATGCCCGGCGCAATGCGCGCCAGCAGCTGCGGTTCAGGGCCAATCCCCAGCGGGAACAGCGTGATCACAATCAGGAAAAACCACAGTGGGTTGACGATCTCCGACCCTTTACGGCAGGCGATCTTCAATTCGCGACGCACCAGAGTCAAAAACATCACAAACTCCCCGCGTCGTGTTCCGCCAAACGAATTTTGCCCACCGTTTGGCTGACGCCGGCCAAATCCTGATGCGTGGTCAACAATACCATGCCGCCCCGCTGCGCATGTTGTTCAAAAAGGCTAATCAACTCGGCCACGCCCTGTTTATCGATTGCCGTCAAGGGTTCATCGAGGATCCACAGCGGCGCCGCGCTGAGCCACAATCGCGCCAGCGCCACCCGCCGCTGTTGCCCGGCCGAAAGCTGCGCCACCGGCAGATCTTCGTACCCCACCAACCCCACCTGCTCCAGCGCGCGCCAGATGGCCTGATGCTCGGCCGCGCCGCGCACCGCCTGATAAAACTGCAGATTTTCAAAGGGTGTCAATACGGCTTTGATGCCCGGTTGATGGCCGATAAACAGCAAATCTTGCTGATACGCCGCGCGATCGCGCAGCGTGTTGCGCCCGCGCCAGCACACCTCACCGCCGTCCGGCCGCGCCAGACCGGCGAGGATGCGCAGCAAACTGGTCTTGCCCGCGCCGTTCGGCCCTTCTACCTGAATGATATCGCCCGGCTGAACTGAAAAGCTTAGCTCGCTAAACAGGATGCGCTCATCGCGCACGCAACTCAGACTTTTGGCTTCCAGCATCAGGGAACTCATATTTTTCTTTGGGATAGCGAATCATAGCATAAGCCTTTCCCCGCACGCAGCCTGCGGCGGGCGCGCCGAGGGGCCAATATGGCGAGCAGGATCAAGAATGCGTGGAAAAAATCGACGGATTTTAACTCTTGTTACCTTTTTCTGTATTTCGCCGCATTTAGACCGGGCAACTACGCTTAATGACGTGAACTCACCCTTATTGAGCAGGAGCGACAGCATGAACGAACAGCCACGCCAGGAGCACGAGCCGGATGAGACAATGCAGGTAGAGAGCGAAGAGCAGGAACAGGGCAAACGCGAAATCGAAGTCAGGGAAGAAAATTTGCCTTCGCGCGCGGCAGCGGTGCATGAGCAGATCCGGATGGAAGGCGAAAAAGAGCTAGAGCGCGACGGGCTGGCGCTGCTGTGGTCGGCGATCGCCGCCGGGCTGTCGATGGGCGCCTCGCTGGCGGCGAAAGGCATTTTCCACGCCCGCTTGCCGGACGATCCCAGCCGCTTTTTCATTGAGAACCTCGGCTACACCTTCGGTTTTATCATTGTCATTATGGCGCGCCAGCAGCTGTTTACCGAAAACACCGTCACGGCGGTGTTGCCGATCATGCATAAGCCCACGCCGCGCAACCTGCTTATCCTGCTGCGCCTGTGGGGCGTGGTGCTGCTCGGCAATCTGATCGGCACCGCGCTGGCGGCGCTGGCGTTTACCCATATGCCGCTGTTCGACGCCGAAACGCGCCGCGCCTTCATCAGCCTGGGCGAAGAGGTGATGCGCCATACGCCGGGAGAAATGTTCGCCAACGGCATCCTGGCCGGCTGGATCATCGCCACCATGGTATGGATGTTTCCGGCCGCCGGCGCGGCGAAAATCTGGGTGATCGTGTTGATGACCTACCTGGTGGCGATTTGCGATTTGACGCATATCGTGGTCGGCTCGGTGGAGATCCTGTATCTGGTGTTCAACGGCGCGATGGAATGGCAAGCATTCGTTTATCCGTTCGCCCTGCCGACGCTGGCGGGCAACATCATCGGCGGCACTTTTATCTTTGCGCTGATAAGCCACGCGCAAATCCGCAACGATTTGAGCGCCAAAAATAAGGCGGCGCGCCTGCAAGAGGAAAAACGGCGCCACGGCGGGGAAAAACCGTGATCGCCGTCGGTTAGCCAAGGAAATTTCGGCGCGAACTGGCGAGGTATTGAGCAAACGCGCCGCTAAGCGCTTATTCTGCGGGTAAAAAAAGGTATAATGCCCCGGCAGCTTCGGTTGCCGGTCCGCAGCGTCCCCGTAGTTAAACGGATATAACAAGCCCCTCCTAAGGGCTAGTTACTGGTTCGATTCCAGTCGGGGACGCCATTTTTCCTTACCTCTTGCCGGGCTATCGCCACTCTGCCACTGTGCCACTCATCGTGCACCGTCCCCTAAAGCCCTCCATAGAAATTCATCGACCAAGACTAACGAAAGAACCATTAAAACCACATATAAATTCACGGTAAAAATCACCCCAAAGAATAAATTTAGCTAAAACATTAAAATTTTAAATTAATTAACGAATTAACCATAAAAAAAATAAATTAAATAAAAGTTAAGTTTCATCCTCACGATAAAAAACAGTCAAAAACACAAGAAAACATATAAAAACCAAATTAAATGTCAAGTAGAAACGCTCGCGATAAAATTAAAGACTTAATTTAGAAAAACCGAATTGTTTAATTGAAAAAAAACGCCCTGCTGATATATTCCCGAAATACATCATCTCCCATTAAAAATCATTGGTATTTAAATGTCGATAAAGAAAGGACTCATTGGCTGGCTTGGCGCATTCTTGGCCTTTGATATCAGCATATTGGCTTCAGTCATGATACAGCAAGTCTCGTTATCGGAAAGTATAGAAATAGCCAAAATAGCCAGTACATTCTTAGCTCCTCCCTTATTACTTCTGCTCTCTACGGTTATCCCGCCAGACGCCAAGGCGTCACTCGCCTTCTGGCGGTTTAAGTATGCCTTGCCGGGTCACAGGGCATTCAGTAAATATATGTATAGTGACAATCGTATTGATGAGCGATGGCTACAAGAAAATATAACCCCCTTGCCTTCCACAGCCAGAGAACAAAACGTTGAGTGGTATAGAATTTATAGAAAGCATCATAAAGAAGAAGCCATTCAGGATATCAATAAACGCTTTCTGCTTTTTCGCGATCTGGCGACAATATCGTTTTTGTTCCTCATTATTCTGCCAGTGATCTTGCGTGCTACTCATACGGAAGTGACGATCTGGCCGATCATCATCGTCTTTCTGATTCAATACCTCATGAGCGCAATCGCCGCTCAGCAGATGGGCATCCGCTTAGTCTGCACGGCGCTGGCCATTGAGGCTTCGAAGAAATAATCATTCTCAGGAATAAGGAAAGTCCATGTCATTAATAAAAAGCTTCTCCGTCGACAATGGCGATATGTTCTATATTAGGCATAACACCGATAATTTTACGATCATTGATTGCCATATCAACCGCGATAATGCAGAGAGCATCATCGCAGATATAAAGAAGCAGGCTGCCGACAAGGGAATAAGCCGTTTTATCAGCACGCATCCGGATGAAGACCACTTCGGCGGAATTGAGCTTCTTGATGCCGCATTCAAGATATACAACTTTTATGTAGTCAAGAATAAGGCCATCAAAGCGGAAGAAACCGTTTCCTTTAAAAAATATTGTGAATTGCGAGATGGAGATAAAGCATTTTATATTTCAAAAAACTGTAAACGTAAGTGGATGAACCTTAGCGACGAAGCAAGAAAAAGCGCAGGCCTGTCTATTCTTTGGCCAAAAACAGACAACCCGCATTTTACTGACGCATTGAACGCCAGCGAGCGCGGCGAAAGTTATAATAACATTTCTGCTGTTGTCCGCTATAAACTGAACGATGGTGCAAGCGTGATGTGGCTAGGGGATTTAGAAACTGAATTTATGGAAAATATCGTCGATGATATAGAATTACAGGAAACCACCGTTGTTTTCGCCTCTCACCATGGCCGAGATTCGGGGAAAATCCCTAATTCCTGGCTAGATAAGATTAAACCCAAAGTGATCATTATCGGCGAGGCTCCCTCTCGTCATTTGCATTACTATACGGGTTACAAGACAATTACACAGAATCGTGCCGGTGATGTCACTATGGAGTGTGTCGGCCGTAAAGTTCATTTCTATGTTTCCTGTAAAAATTATCAAAATGATAAGTTTGATAACGAATATGCTGACAACGTAGAACTAGGGCGCTATATCGGTTCAGTTAACATATAATACTAATCATCGTCTCTCTTAAACCTTACAAGGAGGGGCTATCCCCTCCATACATTTCCGGCCATTAATGTAACATCTTTCAAGGAGCCCTTGCGCCTAAATTATTAGGCAATAGCACATAGTACGTTGACGGCTTTAATCCAACGCGATGCAAATAACGCATTCCCTCTCTCTAATAAACACGCCGCCAGAGACTTAAGCCCCCGATTGACACTAATTAAAAAACTTAATATCCGTCGGGGTAGAGATCGTCGCGGCCTCTCCCCTGGCCTTCAACTCCCCCGAATCATCATCGAAATCGAACAGCATAACGGTATTAATGAACACATTCGTAACATAGAGAGAGTGGCTGGCGGCATCGAACGCGAACGCGCGCGGTTCAATATCGCCGGCCTGATAGCGCGTCGACATACCCGGCAGGCTATCCTCAGCAATTTTTAATACCCGTAGTTGGTTTTCGGTACCGCAAATTGGTGGCAATAAGATACCTGCCGCTCGGCCTAAGAATAACGGCTCCACCGCTTTTCGCCTCCGCCGAATCGAGGCCGCCGTTCAGTTTCACTTTCCCTCTCAGAGTCAATCGATTGTCGTTAACGGTAATCGCCTCGATCTCGCCCACCATTTCAGTGATGACATACGCATATTCGCCTTCTGGTGATAACACCATGTGCCGTGGACCAGCGCCGGTTACAAAACCGGCATCGCATACAGTACCTGCTTGCAACGGCTGCGTGTTATCCGAGCGATAGCAATAGGCGTCCAGTTTGCCCCCGTCGATATCTGCCGCGTACAGATGTTTACCATCGCGGCTGAACGCGGTGGAGTACGCATGCCTCTCCCCCAACGCCCCTGTACGATGCCGTAACCAGGTATGAACGGATAATGTTGCACACGTTAAATCAGTTTACCGTAGCTGCAAATCAGCAGCGCCGCCAGACCTGAAACGCCTTGACTGCAGAGTCGTTGGCGGCAACCAAAAACTTGCCATCCGGGCTCAGTGTGGCATGTATAGGATATCGGCCGACGCATTTGAAATATGTATCCAGGCACCGACTACTGCGATTGGCTGATGTTCCCAATTATTGGCCATCGCATTTCCTGAAAATATGAACAGAATAAATGCCAGCATGAATTGAATGGCCCGTTTTCCTAAACCGGCGACGATGATTCGGCCAAAGGCAGACAGCCTTAAATACAGTAGCAGGAGTGCGTGGTGCCGTTTATTCATCGAATCGGGGCGATTTTCTCTATTCATGACGTCTCCTTTTCCATCACTACGTCACAGGAATAAGTATATCGACATTGATAACCTTACTGTTTGAACTTTCATCTCTATATAGCTCGATAAAGAAGCTTTCCCTCATTTTGACGTTGATGGCCGGCAAGTAAGCATCATATATCCCCTCAAAAAAATTAACGTACTCAGGCAACTCGCCCATAAAGGGAATAACAATATATTTGCCCATTGGGATATAGAAGTTGAAGATGGAGTGAAAAACCGCCTGATCCTTGCCGTTGGCATGGCATTTATTCCCCCTGCTTTTCTCTACATTATATGCCCCCCAATTTTTGCTTAGCCGTTTCTCATTAGTCTGCGCAATATCATTGGCATCTCTGTATTTCCTTATAGAATGGAAAATTAATGTTTTGTAATGCTTCAGCATCTCGATGTCATCCGGCATGACCGTATGATAGAAATAGGGTTTATTATCGTTGCCGTACGGGGGGATCTGCGTGGAAAAATCCCATCCCCGGCTGTTTCTAAAGCTGTTGGGCGTTTCGCCAAAGAAACGTTTGAATGCCCGGGTGTAGCATTGCTGAGAGGCAAACCCCGATGCCAAGGCGACATCCAATATGTTCCCTTGATGCTGTTTGAGCAAGACAGCCGATCGGCTCAGCTTTCTATTCCTGATATACGTCCCGAGCGTAATGCCAAAATAATGCTTAAACAACCGCTGTAAATGCCATTTAGAGTAACCCGAGATAATTGAAACCTTCTCAACCGAAAGCCCCTCCACAATATTCTTTTCCATATACTCCAATACTTGTAAAAGAATATCTCTTCTGTAATCCATGTGCGCTCCTTGCATTTATAAAAGCCGTATCCTTTTCATTAAAATCGTTAAGCGAAGAAATTAAGTCATTAAGATTAATCCTAAAAAATCACGCCCTCTTCTTTTTATTCTCACACCCTCCAAGAGGTCATTATATAAATAACTGAAAATGATCATGTTATATAAATCCACCCACAAGAAAATCGAAAAACAAAATTTAACGACACAAAGTGCATCTATTGAAGGAGCACTTGCGCCGCCAGTGAGAATCACACTTTCTGTTAAATTTTTTATCTTAAAGTGTTTTTTATCGCATCAATTGCATGGCCGAATAGGAATTTCATCATCAGAAATGAAATCGCATTTTATAGCCTTGATTGTTGATAACACTTATTGCAGCTAATGGGTAAAGCCTGAGCCGTGGCTAAGGAAGCTGAGAGGAATAAACGCAAAGCCTGAACATCAGGCTTAATAATCACGTGTCGCAACAGTGAGTTTCTTTTTTATCTTTCCCTGCACAGAAAAAGCGGATGCATCAACAAATCATGTTAGAGGTCATATATTGCCTTCCCGTCCCGGGGGCATTGATGCTCCCGCACCGCGCCAGCCTCTCCGCCGTCAAGCGCCAAGCCGATACTCGCCATAGTTTGTTACCGTAACCGCCCGCTCCTCAAAAAAAAGCCCAGCACGCAAAGCTGGGCTTTTCATCCAATGAGCGGATTAGTCCGTCAGGTTGTCGATCTCTGCCGCTCTGTGCTTACGCAACAGATACAGCAGCAAGGACACCCGTCGCTCGGTCCGTTCCGGGGTATCCGGCGGCAAGTTATAGCGCAAGGTGTAGCGCTCGTTGTTCTCGTTGCAAAAATCGATGACCAGTACGGGCGCGGACGCTCCCGCCACTTTTCGATAATTCAGCGAGATGCACGACAGGTTTTTGCCCATCTCAACTCACCGTGACGGTACGGCGGGTTGACTCGGCAATTCGCCCCACGCCGGCGCTCAACGCAGCGCCCAGCAGCAGTATCAGCAGTGAGCCCCACGCGGCGCGAGAGAGTTGCTTGGCCGCTTCATCAGCCGCTTCACGCGCTTTCTGCTCGGCCTCGGCCTTGAGTTTTTCCACCTTCTGCACCGCCTGCTGATAAGCCTGGGCGTAGTTATCGACGATTTGGCTCGCTTCATCAAGGCTCTTGCCGGTGCGTGCCGCAACAATATTCACCAGCGCGTCCTTATCGGCGGCGCTCAACGTCGGCTCACCGGACTGCTTAACGCGCTCGAACCACTGCTTAAGCTCGGTGGCGGCCTGCGCCGGATCGGCCGCGGCATCCACGGCCGACTGTTTGCCGTCGGCGGCCGCCCGATTGGCTTTCTGCTCCAACCGAGCCGGATCCAGCTCCGGCTTACCGGTCTGCTTAAGCGTTGCGTTCAACTGGCTTTCCAGGTTTCCCCAGTCCAGGCTGATGCCATTTTTATCCAACTGTTGCTTCAGGCTGTCGCCCACGCTTGGCGCCGCCGCCGCCAGGCCGCTGCCCGCCAGCGAGAGCCCTTTGCCAACCGCGTTGCCAGCCAGCCCCACCACGCCGCTTGCCAGCGACACCATCAACCAGGTGGTCAGCAAGGTGGTGATCGCCCAGCTCAACAGGCCATGCAAGCCGCCGCGATTCGGCGCGGTGCGGCCGGCGACGAACGCGCCTGCGGCCAACGACGCCAGCGTTGAAACCAGCAGCCAGATCCCGGTGCTGGTGCCAAATCCGCTCAGCGGGTTGCCCTTTTGCATCATATCCACGGCCTGGGCGCCGATCGCCGTCCCCAGCACGCTGAATATCAGATAAGTCACCAGCGCCACGGCACTCCCGGCCAATATCGAGCCCCATGACACCTGAAACGCAAAGCGATTTGATTCATAGACAGTGGTCATCGTTGTTCCTTATATTTTCTGGACAAGTGATTGCACGCACGGCAGAAAACCGCGCAGACAAATTCAGTCTGCCGCGCGGCATCATCGGCCGTCCCGGTTCATTTGCACCAGAACGCCTGGTGCATTCACACCCTGCGAATACGCACGTTATGCACTAAGCTGCTCAGCGAGTAGCGTAACCCGCGGCCCCTAGAGAGGCCGCTCCCCTTCTGTCTAGCGGAGAACACATGAGCCAATCCGTCTTGGCCAGCGAAACCAACCGCGGCCACCTGCAGCAAATCATCTCCGGCTTGTCCGACGGCGTGATCCTGACGGATACCGATCAAACCCTGCTATGGGCCAACGAGGCCGCGTTAGCCATGCATGGCGTGAGCCACCAGCAAGCCCTGGGGGCCAATGCCGGCGAGTACGCGGCGCGTTTTGCCCTGCGCTATCGCAACAACCATCCGCTGGCTTTGGAGCAGTACCCTTTGAACCGGGTTGCCGATGGCGAGACCTTCACCGATGTGGTGGTGGAAGTTCGCCAGGTCGACGATCCGGACAGTTTCTGGGTGCACCGCCTGCGGAGCCTGATCGTCACCGATCCGCAGGGGCAGCCGGAGCTGCTGGCGCTGATCATGAGCGACGCGACGGAGTGGGCCAGCGCCGAACAGCGCTTTGAAAAAACCTTTAACGCCAATCCGGCGCCGGCGGTCATCTGTCGGCTCAGCGATCTGCGCTACGTCAAGGTCAATCAAGGGTTCCTTGATATGACCGGTTACCAACGTGAACAGGTCTTGGGGCGTTCGGTTTATGAACTGGACGTCCTGCAACAGGCCGAGCATAAAGAGCTGGCCGTGCAGCGCCTGGGGGAAGGCGCCACCATTCCGCAGATGGAGGCCGAGCTGAAACTGCCCGACGGAGGCAGCAAGCTGGTGGTGGTTGCCGGTCAACCGTTGGACATCAATGAAGACGACTGCATGCTGTTCACGTTTACCGATCTCGAACCCCGGCGCCAGGCTGAATCGGCGCTGCGAGAAAGTGAAGAGCGGTTCGCCAAATCTTTCCGCCTGAGCCCGGTGCCAACGCTGGTGTGCACCGCAGACGGGCGGCGCGTGCTGGATGTTAACGAAGCCTTCACCCGCGCTATCGAATACGACGCCGAAGCCTTGGTCGGCAAATCGGTCGACGAGATCCCGGTTTTTGACGATCCCGAGGCGGGCAGCCGTTTGTTTGCCGCCCTGGAAAAAACCGGCAATGTCGAAGGGATGGACATCCGGGTGCGCAAGAAAGGGAGCGAGTTAATCGACTGCGTGGCCTCGGCGGATGCCGTCAGCATCCATAATGCGCCCTGCTATCTGTTGGTGCTCATGGACATTACCGAACGCAAGCGCTCGGAGCTGGAGCTGGTGAACGCCATCGAGGAAGTGATGCAGGACGCCTCGTGGTTTAGCCAAACCCTGATCGAAAAACTGGCTAATGTGAAAAGCATCAATCGGTCCAACCAGACCGGGTTTGCCGCCAACGATCTCACCCCGCGCGAGCGCGATGTGCTGGGTTTGATCTGCGAGGGACTGCCGGACAAGAAAATCGCGGCGCGCCTTAATCTGGCGCTCAACACCATTCGCAATCATGTCGCGACGGTCTATTCCAAACTCGGCGTGCACAGCCGCAGCGAAGCCATCGTATGGGCCAGAGAACGCGGGCTGTTTACCGGCGGACCAGCCTCGATGAATGGCAAGTAGCCTGCAAATGCACTAGCCATACCGATGCAAACGCCCCTTATGAGCACCGAGTGAAGTGCATAACATGGCGGTGCAAATGCAGGTTTTCGCCCTGTGCGAACGCCAAACGGATCGAACCTAAGGAGCGCATCATAATGAACAGCGAAAAAGCCAATGGCATGATGGAAAAAGTGGCGGGCAAAGCGCAGGAAATCGCGGGCGACGTCAGCGGCAACGAACGTTGGCAGGCCGAAGGCGTCACGCGCCAGGCAGTGGGCGCGCTGCAAGAAAAATACGGCGACGCCCTGAGCTGCGCCGGCAGCATGATGAAGAAAAATCCCCTCGCCGCGTTGGCACTCGTTGCCGGCGCAGGTCTGTTGGCCGGCCTGCTGCTGCGTCGCCGTTGATGGGCGCCGACGAGCAAACCACTTTTCCCTGAATGCCGTGTCCGGTGGGCAGCCACCGGGCACGGTTCTTTGCCAGGCGGGGGATTGCTGCCTCCCTCTCGTTGGCATCCGGGCTTAACGCATGCTCTGCGTCGCCATGCCACGGATTATTATGGCGAAACCATTCTATCCCGCATGGAACATGAGCCTTTATCGTTCAGGCTGTCGCACACCGCCTTTACTCGCTGCTTAACGGCACCTCTTTTATTATATTCGTCCTATTGCTGATTATCATCGCCTCTCAGTCAACGCCCCCTGTGTCTGTTATTTCCGCGTGTTATGCCAGTAAGTTAATTTACCCTCAACATAACGAAATCCCTCGGCATAAAAACCGAATATATCAATCAGGCTGGGTTTATCCTCCGCACCATTAAATGTTAATATTGCCGGATTATGCGCACGGAGAAATAGCATGTTCCCCAGTAAAAAACATTCGCAGCGGGCGACCCCGCTGACCAGCTATCAATTTTCCAGGCTGCATACTTTCGAATGCGTCGCCCGTCATTTATCTTTTGCGCTGGCGGCACAAGAATTGTCGATCACCCCCAGCGCCGTGAGCCACCGCATTAATTTGCTCGAAAAGGAATTGGGGTTTCTGCTATTCCAACGCTTTCATCGCAGAATTACGCTGACGCCGGAGGGCGAGCGCATGCAATGGGCGCTGGACAGCTCCTTCAACACCTTGAATCAGGAAATCCTGGACATCAAAAATCGCGAGTTGACGGGGACCTTGACCCTCTACTCGCACCCGTCCCTGGTGCAATGTCTGCTGCTGCCGCGCATCGGCGATTTTATCGCCCAGCACCCCACCATTCACCTCAACATTCTGACCGGGCAGGAAATCATCAACCTGGCCAACCGCGGCGTGGATCTGGCGATGTACTTCGGCAAACTGCGCTCGGGGCGGCATCTGGAAGAAGCCTTTATGCAGGAATCGATGGTGCCGATCTGCACGCCGCAGTACGCCGCCGCACACAATCTGTATGATGCGCCGGAAAACCTGGCTCACTGTACGCTGCTGCACGATCGCTACAACTCCGGCGAAGATGAGTGGCAAACCTGGTCACAACACTTTGCGCTGGGGCTGGATACCGACAGTAAAAGTATGGAGTTCGACCGTTCCGATCTCGCGGTGCTGGCCGCTACGCGGCACCTTGGCGTCGCCATGGGGCGGCTTAATCTGGTGCAGGACTGGATCAAAAGCGGCGAGCTGATCATTCCGTTCGCCGATATGACCGTGCCCTGCGAACACTGCTATTTTACCTCGACCATCTCCGAGCGGCAGTGGCCGAAGATCCTCGCGTTTAAGCAGTGGATAATGAAAATATCCCCTCTGGTCTGATGGCCAGAGGGTTATCGCCATACTTTGGGAGAATAAGAAAAATGCAACGCGCAGGCATAGAGCCGGCCGGCCTTTGAATAAGAGATATATTTGCGATTTTTATCCCAGGTCAGCAGGGAATTATTGGCAAAGTAATAAACCTCCAGCGGCATCCCGTTAGCCAATTTCGACCAACCTCGGCTTCTTATCACGGTAAAGTCACCGTTATCGCTGAGCGTAATCAACGGCACGCCCCAGGCATAGCGGGATATTTGCAGCTGAATAATGAATTGGCTTTCGCAGCTTATTTGGTAATTCTGTACATCAACATCCATAATTTATATTTTTGGTGCCACCCTACGGTCAAAATAAATAAGATATGAACAACTCACCACGATTAACCCCAGCACGATCAGCACGGCACCCAATACAAACTCAATTTGCAGCGGCTCGCCGAGCATGACGACGCCGGCCAGGATGCCGAATACCGGCGTCATAAAGGTGAGAATGCCCAGCGAGGACGCCTGATAACGACGCAACAGTGAAAACCAGATCAGGTAACTGAAAAACGACACGATCACCGTTTGGAACAGCAGGCTACTCCAGGCCACCCGGCTCAGAACGACGTGCAAATTGCCCGACGCTATCGCCAGCAACGACAGCAGCACGCAGGCGCCCGTCAACTGGAACAGCAGCGTCTGTTTAGCCGGACACTCTGCCAGACGCGAGGTACGGATCACCAGCGTAGAACCGCCCCAGGCGATCCCCGCCAGCAGGCCGTAGAGATCGCCCTTCAACCGAGCTGCGTCGCCGCTGCCCTCAGCCATGCCCGATATGGCCAACACCACGCCGCCAAAGGCGATGAGCATGCCAAGCCACTGCACCGACGACAGGCGTTCCTGGCGAATCAGAAAATGCAGGCCGAGAGCGGAAAACAGCGGCGCGGTGTACAAAAACACCGCCATATGCGAAGCGCTGGTATAGCGCAACCCTTCGGAGACAAAAAAGAACTCCAGCGCGAACAATGCCCCTACGCTCAAACCGGCGCTCAGCGTGGCACGATCCCAGGTGAAGCACTCGCCGCGGCAGCGCGCCAGCAGGTAAACCCCCAGCGCGGCAAGACCGGAGCGAATGGCAATTTGCAGCACCGCCGACACATCCGGTTCAGCGGCCTTGATCGCCACCTGCTGCATCCCCCAAATGGCGCATAGCATCACCATGGCGGCGGCAGCCCTGCCGTCGATACCGATTCTTGCATTCATAATAGGGTTCCCGCCGCCGTTGAAATAATCACAGGCTGCCGTCGCGTTATTCTTTATACACCACGATTTCCTGATAAAGCTTAATAACTTCGCCATCGCTGTCGACGGAGTCGGTATATTCAGTTTGCTGCGCCAGGTGAATCACCTTCCAGCCTTTTCGCGCCAATTCCGGGATCGTCAGGCGCCCCACGCCGCGGCAGAAAAACAGAGTGTCGTCAGACAACCTTAGCTTACTAACCTCTGCATAATCATAAGCTTGAGAATGGCAGACGTGCGACTCCGCCGCCATCGCCGGTAATGAAAACAGCCCCACCAACAACATTAACAGGTTTCTCATGGCGACCTCCCAATCGCTTATTCCTGCCAACCGATTACGCAAAAATGCCTCACGTTAATACGGCGGTGACAGGCTGGAATTAATTATCTCTTGCATGGCTGAAATTACAGGCTGGGGTTGGTGACTGACAAATGAAAAATATAAACCTTGGCGTTAAATGAATTCATCCGAGTGGAGAGAGAGGCAGAGCGGCCACTTTCACCGCACGAAATGGTCAAAAACCGGACAATAATTAGCAAGAAAAGTAATTATTTATTTCACCGTTTATGCTACAAATGCCGCCCGCCGCTAAAACACCAAAAAAAACCGTCAAAATGCGCAAAAACGCAGCTTTCTGCGCAAAACATCGGCATGGCGGCGCTGATGAGGGCGGTCATACCTAAAACAGGGATAACACATGGCAATGAAATTGCGCGTAATGACTCAAGCGGTGGCGCTGGGTCTGGCGATCGGCAGCGCGTCGTTCGCCGCTCAGGCGGAAATCACCCTGCTGAAGCAAGATCCACAGGCCGGCGATCCGCTCAGCCGCCTGAACTTCACCGTTGGCGGCAGTATTCGTCCGCAGTTCAACAACATGACGGGCGACGGTGACAAGGGCTCGTACAAGCGTAACGGCTTCGACGGCGGCACCCGCTTCCGTTTCGCGGCGGACTACTATCTGTTCGACGATATCAGCTGGATCAGCTACTACGAGCTGGGCGTGAACATTCCGGCGCTGTTTGACTGGGATCATCACTATGCCGACGGCGCAAGAAACACCAGCCGCCGCATGCTGTACACCGGCCTGAAAAGCAACACCTGGGGCCAGATGACCTTCGGTCAGCAGAACAGCGTTTATTATGACGTGGTGGGCGCCAAGACCGATATCTGGGACTACGACATGCTGGCCCAGGCGCCGGGCAACGGCATTAACGGCGACTACGACGGCTCTTACCGTTCACGCAAAATGCTGAAGTACAAGAACCGCTTCGGCGATGCGGACGTTTACGCTTCGTACCTGTTCAGCGACAGCGACTACCTGCCGGGCAACGGCCTGCGCTACAAGCGCAAAGGCGGCGGCTCTCTGGGCGTGGATTACCACATTACGCCGGATCTGACCTGGGGCACCGCCTGGAACTACACCCGCGCCGAAATGCGCAACCCGTCCACCAGCGGCAGCAAAAGCTACGATCAGAACATTTTCGGCACCGCCATCAGTTGGAAACCGGACAACTGGACCCTGACCTTCGGCGGCGGTTACTACAACGACTTCCTGACCACCAAGAAAGCCGACGTCAATAATTACTTCGCCGGCGATGCGTGGGGTATCGAATACCTGGCCGGTTATACCGTGCCGGTAGGTCAGTACGCGGTGAAATCGGTGATGCCGTACTTTATGGGCGATCGCCTGGAATACATCACCGGCCGCAACTACCAGCGCATCGATAACGGCCTCGGGGTGACCGTACAGTTTGACTACGGTTTCCGCGTTGACGTGGAGCACGTGCTAACATCGAGCACCGACAACCTCGGCGATATGACCGTGGTGCGTCTGCGCTACGATTTCTGATTGCTCAGAATGCAAAAAAGGCCGCGCAAGCGGCCTTTTTCGTTTATTGACACAGCGTCAGAAGCCGCCGCGCGCCGAGCGCCCGACCGCTTCGCCCAGTTGCCATACCGCCATGGCGTAATGGGTGCTGTGGTTATAGCGGGTGATAACGTAGAAGTTCGGCAGACCGTACCAATACTGGTAGCCGGTGCCGACATCCAGCCGCAGCAGGCTGGCCTCTTGGTTATCACCAAGCGAACCCTGCGGGCTCAGGCCGGCTTCGGCCAGCGCGGCGACCGAGTAGCGCGTCTTGAAGCCGTTTTCCAACCCCGGCGCCTGGCCGTTGGCCTGAATGGCGACCGGCTCGCCTTTGGACCAGCCGTGCGCTTTGAAGTAATTGGCCACGCTGCCGATGGCATCGACCGGATCCCACAGGTTGATATGCCCATCGCCGTTGAAATCGACCGCATAGCTTTTGAAGGAAGAAGGCATGAACTGCCCGTAGCCCATCGCACCGGCGAAGGAACCGCGCAACTCGAGCGGATCGTCGCCTTCGGTGCGCGACATCAGCAAGAAGGTTTCCAGCTCACCGGCGAAGTAATCGGCGCGGCGCGGGTAGTCGAAGGCCAGCGTCGCCAGCGCATCGATAATGCGGGTTTTACCCATTACGCGGCCCCAACGGGTTTCCACGCCGATAATCCCCACGATAATCTCCGGCGGCACGCCGTACACCTGCCAGGCGCGCTGCAGCGCATCCTGATATTGATTCCAGAACACTACGCCGTTTTGCACGTTATCCGGGGTGATGAACTTGTTGCGGTAGCGCAGCCAGGAGCCATTCGGCCCGGTTGGCCCCTGGGTAGACGGCGTCGGCGCCTGCCTGTCCATCAACCGCAGCACCGAATCCAATCGCCGAGCCTGCGCCAGCACGTCGTGCAGCTGCTGCCGGTCAAAACCGTGTTCCTGCACCATCTTCTCGATAAAGCGCGCGGTATTCGGGTTATTGGCGAAATCCCCACCCAGCGGCGCGCCGCTGTGCGCCGGGCTCAGCAAAAAGCCGCCCTTTACCGGGGTGCTCTGCGGCGTAGCGGTGGTACTGGGTTTCGGCGTGCTGCTACAGGCAGCAAGCAAGGTAATCAGCGGTAAAAGCGCAACCAGGTGACGCATCGGATATCCATATAGCCATGCAAGAGATAAGTGGGAGTTATGTTAATGCATTGTTCAACGCGAACAAACAGGATTATGCCGCCAATGACCGCGTCAGGTAGCCAAACGTGCCAAATTGTGACGTTTTGCACGGGCAAAGAACGCCCGGTGCGGCCGCGCTGAATCTCAACCGCAACTAAATGAGAAAAGTTATCACCTTGACGCCCACGTTTGCCCCGATAAAATGCCCGACTGCTTGCCACCCGGCTATCGCCGCAATGATCACGACAATGGACTGTGATGGAATCTCTCGGACAACTCGCCAAAGACCTGTACCGTGGGCGCATCTCGCGCAAACCGTTTATTTTCTCGCTGGCGATCTTCGCCATCGGTATCGTGCTGCTGTCGTTTCTGTCGACCTATCTGGATAAAAACCATTTTCGCGCCCACGCGCACGGCGACGGCGCCGAATTCGTCTCGGTGCTGCTGTATCTGCTGTGCATTATGGTGTGGGCGTTGTTCTGTTTCGGCCTGGTCACGTGGTTCATGGCCAAAACCGCATTCCGACTCAACGATATCGGCCTGCCCGGTTGGGCGTTGGCCGTAGCGTGCTATGTTTGCTCGGTGCTCAACAACTACTCCCCCGGCCCGGTAGCGCGCTGGCTGCCGCTGTTCAGTCTGGCAGTCATGGTCTGCGCCCTGCTGTTGCCGCCCGACGGGCTGCGACGCAAGCCGCGTGAACAGACCGATTGAGCGCCATTCCGCTCAAGGCTATGGCTATCCGCCGGCCGTGCCGTCACAATAGCGCCTCATTCAGGTTTTAATCAGGGATCGCCATGTTCAGCCATTACTTCGCCCATTACGCCTTCGATCGCGACAGCGACGCCTGGCAGATCGGTTTTCGCGACTTCCCCGAGTGGCAAACCGCCTGCTATAAACGCGAAGACATCGAACTGGAGGCGCAGGAAAGCCTGTTGGCCGCCATCGCCGCCACGATGGATGAAGGTTTGCCCCTGCCCGCCCCTTCTCCTCTGCAAGCCGATGAGTTGAGGGTACACCTGCCGGCGCTGGTGGCGCTGAAAATCGAACTGCACAACGCCATGCTGCGCAAAAACACCGGTAAAGCGGCGCTGGCGCGCAAGCTGGGTTTCAACGGCGGGCAAATGGAGCGGTTGCTGGATATCGGTTACGCCTCGAAGGTGGAAGCGTTGGAGCAGGCGCTGTATCTGTTGGGCTACGACGTGCGCGTGACAATAAGTGAAGTTTGCCAATAAGTTAGCAACAGGTAAGCAAAATATTACCCGCAGGGGCTAAATTTTCCTCCATTCGCGCCGATGTGATCGTTACCTAATCCTCTGTCGCAACAACGAAGGCTAAAAATGGAGTGGAGTCGCCGTCATATTTGGGCCGTTATTCTGCTGTCTTGTCTCGTTTTTTGGGTCATTCTGGCGACCGGCATCAACGCCGTCGCCTGAGCGCCTGCCGCTGCATTGCAACACATAACGCTTAACATCGCCCATGACTGAAAGATTTCAGCCATGGGCGATTAAACAGAAACTCATGCAGACCCCAAAGACTAAACCGCTGTGTTAAGTGAGGGTAAAATATAAAAATATTTTTATATCAATAAACTAATTACCTCAACCTTCTTTCAATAACACGAATGACTAATGGGCTGACTATAAGCGTAATAACCAAACAGCCAATAAGTAGCGCTATACCTACAAATCCCTCAATATCGCGTTCACCGAACAGGTTTGCTGCTTTTATCCAAAATTCACGTTCTCCCTGCGTCGAGGGGTCTGAAGGCCTCGCAAGCAGAAATGTCAGTATATAAATGCCAGCCCCTATCAGGAGTTTAATTCCCATCGGGACACGTCTGCTTTCCATTAAGAATGACCTCAATCGTTCCATAAGACATCAGGCCGTTAACTAACCTGACTGGCCGGGTGGAGAGTAATGCCTGACGAATAGCTAAAAAGTCAGTCCGATGCTGCAATGTAATACAGCCCAAAGAGATACCTAAAGGGCCTGATGGATGCAAACGGAAATTTCCCCGTTTTACCCCATTAATCCATGTATAGTCGTCAATTTTCCCATCTTCACGATAAAGGGCAAACCACTCATATTTGATAACCGGCGTCGATGTCGGCCACGAATAGAAATCATGAAGATCGGTTCTCAGCATTCCTTTCCAGCCACCCGTTATCCTGTTGACGATGTGATAGCGACCTTGAGGGATTGGGCCACTGTCTGGAACAGCCACGCAACCGGCTTGATTACGATATATTCCATTGCCCGAGTAAGCCAGAAAAGTGCCAACACCGTATATGAGCAAAGGGGAAAACTGTGCATCATTAACGATAAACTCTCCATGTAGCGGCATAGGTAAAACTCCGTTTTACCGTTCGTTGGTATAAAATTCACACTAACACAAAAATCATTTATCGAAAAAGAGTACCTGCGGCTATCGTGGGTCAGAGAGTTGGTCTATCCCGACTTAAAAAGCGTTATAAAACAGCGCACCCTGTTCAAAAAACAGCCAAAAATTGTGATCAAAAACACAGTATTGAAATCAGACCAGTATTGAGAGTACATTAGCGCCGATCCTGTCGCGGTTCGGATTTTACCTCACGGAGCATGAGGCGCGACAACCGGACAACCCGCGCGCGAGGACGTTGTTCTTTCGTTTGGAAGAACCCACCCGACAAACAGGTTGCCCATAAAACACTCAGCACAACAATCGGGATCATTGCTGGCGAGGACTCCAGACAGGAGTTGTTCAGTGAAATATTTTTTGATGGGCGTGTCATTCATGCTGGTTGCCTGGGTTGGCACCTTCATGTTGATGGTTGCCTGACCGGGAACACAGCCAAAGGGACGCGCGAGCGTCCCTTTGTCGTTTCCGTCGTTCGCCGTTATTTGCCCGGCATCATGCGGCGCAGGGTGTCGTCCTTGCGCAGGTAGTGGTGATACAGCGCCGCCAGCGCATGCGCGCCAATGATAAAGTAGCCGATATTCGCCAGCGTCTCATGAACCGTTTTAACCAGCTTGCGCATCACCGGATCCGGCGTCACCCATTGCGGTACCGGCCACCCCAGTAAAGTCCACGATTTCCCGCCGTAGGCCAGGGTTAACACGCCCAGCAGCGGCAACATCAGGAATACCACGTACAGCAGCCAATGGAAGATCTTGGCGCCCACTTCCTGCCATTCCTCCAGCGGCGGCGTGGTCGGTGGCGTCGCGTGGAGGGTGCGCACCGCCAGCCGAATCAGCATCAGGGCAAAAACCGAAGCCCCAAAATTAAAGTGCAGATTTTTGACCAGCGGCGCCCACGCCTCCGGCACCGAATCCTTCAGCAACATCGCCGCGTAGGTGAGGATCACCATCAGCAGCGTCAACCAATGTAAAACGATTTGCGATCGCGCGTAGCGGTTGCTCATACACTCTATCCAAAAAATAAAATTCAGCGTAGTCGAGCATAATGGGGAAATAATGAAGAAAACCTTGGGACGGGAAAAAATAAGGCCGGACAAACGTCCGGCCTGACAGGATTATTTGGCGCCGCCGCCTTTGCCCGGCATCAGCAACCCGTCCGCGCGGAACATGGCCTTGATGCCGCGCACCGCCTGGCGAATACGGTCCTGATTTTCGATCAGCGCGAAGCGCACATGGGTATCGCCATAGTCGCCGAAGCCGATGCCCGGCGAAACGCAAACCTTGGCTTCCGCCAACAGGCGTTTGGCGAACTCCAGCGAACCGAGATGGGCATAAGGTTCGGGAATTTTCGCCCAGACGTACATCGACGCCTTCGGGTTTTCCACCATCCAGCCGGCCTCATGTAGCCCTTTCACCAACACATTGCGGCGCTGCCGATACTGCTCGGCGATATCGCGCACGCACTGCTGATCGCCTTCCAGCGCGGCGATGGCCGCCACCTGCAGCGGCGTAAAGGTCCCGTAGTCGTGATAGCTCTTGATGCGCGCCAACGCGCTGACCAGTTCGGGATTGCCGACCATGAAACCGATGCGCCAGCCGGCCATGTTGTAGCTTTTCGACAGGGTGAAGAACTCCACCGCAATGTCTTTCGCCCCCGGCACCTGCATGATCGACGGCGCTTTCCAGCCGTCATAGACGATATCGGCATAGGCCAGATCGTGGATCACCAGCACGTTGTACTGCTTGGCCAGCGCCACCACCCGCTCGAAGAAATCCAGCTCCACGCACTGCGCGGTCGGGTTGGACGGGAAGCCGAGGATCATCATTTTCGGGCGCGGAATGGTTTCGCGAATGGCGCGCTCCAGCTCGCCGAAGAAATCCACGCCGTCCACCAGCGGCACCGAGCGCACCTGAGCGCCGGCGATCACCGCGCCGTAAATGTGGATCGGGTAACTGGGGTTCGGCACCAGCACGGTATCGCCGTGATCGAGGGTCGCCAGCATCAGGTGCGCCAGACCCTCTTTCGAACCGATAGTGACGATGGCTTCGCTTTCCGGATCGATATCCACCTGATAACGATCGGCATACCAGCGCGAAATGGCGCGGCGCAGGCGCGGAATGCCGCGCGAGGTGGAATAACCGTGGGTGTCGTCGCGCTGGGCGACGGCGCACAGTTTTTCCACGATGTGCGGCGGCGTCGGGCCGTCGGGGTTACCCATGCTGAAGTCGATAATATCCTCGCCGCGACGGCGTGCGGCCATCTTCAGTTCGGCGGTGATGTTGAATACGTAAGGGGGAAGGCGTTCAATGCGCGTGAAACGGCGCTGTGGACTGTTATCAGCCATAGGAGATTCCTCGATAGACGTTAGCGCCCGGACCGTCCGAGCGACGCTGGCCAGCGAACTGACCGAATATCGAACATAGCGCAGCGCCGACGAGCTTGTCGATACCCTGCGCGATATTTTTATTTAGCGCTCTGAAACTCCGCCGCCAGCAGCCCGAACAGCCAGTCGTCGCACCACTGATCCGCCAGACGGTAGTTGTCGCGCAGCGTGCCCTCCAGCTGGAAACCACACGACTCCAACAGGCCGCGCGAGGCGACGTTACCGGCGGTTACGGTGGCGGTCAGCTTGTGAAAACCGCAGGCGTTCACCGCAAAATCCAGCACCGCCCGCAGCGACTCCTTGCCATAGCCCTTGCCCTGCCCGGAAGGCAAACTCCCGTATCCCACTTCCGCCTGCCGATACGGCGCCCAGTGCGGGCGAAAGCCGGTAATGCCCACCGCCTCTCCGCTGTGCTTCTCACGCATCACCAGGCACAGCCACTGGTCGCCGTGTTTGTCCCAGACCGGCAGGCGCTCCTCGAACCGTGCGCGGATCTCCGCTTCGCTGCGCGGATCGGAGATGTAACGGATCACCTCGGGATCTTGGTACAGGCGCAGAAACAGCGGCCAATCCTCGGCGGTTATCGACTGTAACTGCAGACGTTCAGTGACCAGCTTCATAAAATCTCCGAAAAACGAAAAAGAGGAACTTACGAATGAAAGATATCTCTTTATTTTCCCCGATTGGTTGCCGATAATCATTTACGTTAAAACCACAAAACCATAACGTCTTGCCCGATTCCCTACAACTGCCCGCCGCCGTTACCCACGCGGCATCAGGAGAACACCATGGCCTCTTTAGTCATCGACGATATTCCGCAGGCGATCGTTAACGTCAAGCGTCAGCTGCGCCAGGCATTGCCCAACTATCGCGACGTATTCCAGGCGCTGGAAGAGAACATCCGCGGCCAGGTCGAACAGATTCGCCGCGAACTGGCCGCCGGCCACAACCCGGTGCCGCAAATTGACGCGGAAGATATCCTGCAGCAGCGCGTCACTGAACAACAAAAAGCGCTGATCAAACAACGCGGCGCCTGCGCTATTCGCGGGGTGTTTCCGCGCGCCAAAGCCGAGGGCTGGAACCGAGAAATCGGCGATTACCTCGATCGCAACAACTTCGTCGAGCGATTGAAGAACGCCGCCGAAGACAACTATTTCGGCAAGCTGGCCGCCAGCAAGCCACAGATCTACGGCATCTATTGGTCAAAACCGCAGGTTGAAGCGCGGCAGGACGCGCGCATGCATGCGGTGCAGGTGTTTCTCAACAGCCTGTGGGCCACCGAAAGCAACGGCAAACAGCATTTCGATCCGACTCGCGTCGCCACCTACGCCGATCGCACCCGCCGCCGCCCGCCGAACTCCTCGTCGCTGGGCCTGTCGCCGCACGTCGACAGCGGCACCATCGAGCGCTGGCTGGACGAGAACTTCCGCTATGTGTATCGCCACGTCTTCTCCGGCGACTGGCAGCAGTACGATCCCTTCGCCGCCGACGGCCGCACCGAAGTGCGCGAGATAGCCTCTCCGGCGGTCTGCTCGATGTTCCGCACCTTCCAGGGCTGGACGGCGCTGACGCCGCAGCGCACCAACGCCGGCACGCTGAACCTGGTGCCAATCGCCAACGCCATGGCCTATGTGCTGCTGCGCGCGCTGCAGGACGACGTCGCCGATGACGATCTGTGCGATGCGGCGCCGGGTCGCGCGCTATCGATCTCGGAAAAATGGCATCCCCTTTTATTAAGCGGGATTTCCCCTATTCCCGATCTGGAGCCGGGCGACACGGTCTTTTGGCACTGCGATGTGATCCACGCGGTGGAGAACGAACATAACGGCGAGTTCGACAGCAACGTGATGTACATCGCCGCCGCGCCGGGCTGCGAGAAAAACGACGCCTATCTGCAGCGCCAGCTGCCGAGCTTTATCGACGGCAGAACGCCGCCGGACTTCGCCCCCGACGATTTCGAGGTCGATTTCGAGGGCCGCGCCACCGTCGAGCTGCTGACGCCGCTGGGCAAAGCGCAGCTCGGGATGCGCTGACCGCCGCCCCCAGCCACGGGCCTCTCTCGCTGTGGTATACTGCCGTCATCCGTAGGCCGCAGCGAGAACCCGTCGTGCACCCTTTTTTTGAAATGCTGTTGGCGGTGTTTGATCGCGCCGCGCTGATGTTGATCTGTCTGTTTTTCCTGACCCGCACCCGGCTGTTCCGCCAACTGCTGCAAAAAGAAGACCATACGCCGCTTGAGCTCGGCATCGTCACGGCAATCTTCTCGCTGTTCGCGCTGTTCAGCACCTACTCCGGCATCAACGTTGAGGGCTCGCTGGTCAACGTGCGCGTCATCGCCATCATGGCCGGCGGCATCCTGTTCGGCCCCTGGGTGGGGATCGTCACCGGCATCATCGCCGGGGTGCACCGTTATCTGATCGACATCGGCGGCATCACCTCGGTGCCCTGCCTTATCACCAGCATCATCGCCGGCATCAGCGCCGGTTACATCAACCTCAAGGTCAAAAAAGAGCAGCGCTGGCGCGCCGGCATCGTCGGCGGCATGCTGTGCGAATCCCTCACCATGCTGCTGATCGTGCTGTGGGCCAAGCCGACCGAGCTCGGGCTGGACATCGTGTCGCAGATCGCCCTGCCGATGATCCTCGGCACGGTGTGCATCGGCCTGATCGTGCTGCTGGTGCAGAGCGTCGAGGATGAGAAAGAAGTGATCGCCGCGCGCCAGGCCAAGCTGGCGCTGGATATCGCCCACAAGACGCTGCCCTATTTCCGCAACATCAACAGCGAATCGCTGGCCACCATCTGCGATATCATCCGCCAGGATATCCGCGCCGACGCGGTGGCGATCACCGATACCCATCAGGTGCTGGCTTACGTCGGCGTAGGGCGCGAAGCCTACCCGATCGGCCGCGAAGGGCTGAGCCGCGTCACTCGCGAAAGCATTCGCCACGGCAAAATCATCATCAAAAACAACCTGGAAAACCCGGCCGCGCCGCAGATCCATTCGCAGCTGGTGGTGCCGCTGTGGGAAAAAGGCGAAGTGACCGGCGCGCTGAAAATTTACTACTGCCACGCTCACCAGATCACTAACACGCTGAAAGTGATGGCGGTCGGGCTGTCGCAGATCATCTCCACCCAGATGGAGGTTTCGCGCATCGAGCACCTGCGTCAGATGGCGGATAAAGCCGAAATGCGCGCGCTGCAGAGCAAGATTAACCCGCACTTCCTGTTCAACGCGCTGAACGCCATCTCTTCCTCCATCCGCCTGAATCCGGACACCGCGCGCCAGCTGATCATCAACCTGTCGCGCTACCTGCGCTACAACCTGGAGCTGAACGACGAACTGATCGATATCCGCAAGGAACTGCATCAGATCCAGGATTACATCGCCATCGAACAGGCGCGTTTCGGCGCCAAGCTGACGGTGATTTACGACATCGACGACGACGTCTCGGTGCGCATTCCGAGTCTGCTGATCCAGCCGCTGGTGGAGAACGCCATCGTGCACGGCATCCAGCCCTGCAAGGGCAAAGGGGTAGTGGTGATCGCAGTGAAAGATCAGGGCGACCGGGTGAAAATATCGGTGAAGGATACCGGCCACGGCATCAATCAGGAAACCATCGATCGGGTGGCGCGCAACGAGATGCCGGGCCACAATATCGGCCTGCTCAACGTACACCACCGCGTGTCGCTGTTGTACGGTGAAGGGCTGCATATCCGCCGCCTGGAGCCGGGCACCGAAATCGCGTTCTACATCAGCAAAAACGGCGGCAAGCTGCATCAGGAGCCGAGCGCGCCGCCGGTCGGGGAGGCCTCATGAAAGCCATTATCGTGGAAGACGAATTCCTCGCGCAGGAAGAACTCAGCTACCTGATCAAGAAACACAGCAATATCGATATCGTCGCCACCTTCGAGGATGGCCTCGACGTCCTCAAATACCTGCAGACTCACCAGGTCGACGCCATTTTCCTCGACATCAACATCCCGTCGCTGGACGGCGTGTTGCTGGCGCAAAACATCAGCAAATTCGCGCATCGCCCGTCTATCGTGTTCATCACCGCCTATAAAGAGCACGCGGTGGAAGCGTTCGAGATCGAAGCGTTCGACTATATCCTCAAGCCCTATCACGAGGCGCGCATCGTCACCATGCTGCAAAAGCTGGAGGCGCTGCATCATCGCCCCGCCGGCGCGACGGAGCCGGCCAGCGCGCCGAGCCGCGGCAGCCACAGCATCAACCTGATCAAAGACGAGCGGATCATCGTTACCGACATCAACGACATCTATTACGCCGCCGCCGATGAAAAGGTGACGCGGGTCTATACCCGCCGGGAAGAGTTCGTGATGCCGATGAACATCACCGAGTTTTACGGCAGGCTGCCGGAAGAGCATTTCTTCCGCTGCCACCGCTCTTACTGCGTTAACCTGGCGAAGATCCGCGAGATCGTGCCCTGGTTCAACAATACCTACATTCTGCGGCTGAGCGATCTCGAGTTTGAAGTGCCGGTCAGCCGCAGCAAGGTGAAAGAGTTCCGCAAGCTGATGCGCCTGTAAGCGCTTACCAGCGCGGGCCCGGACGGTAGTAATACCCCGGCGGCGGCGGTGGCGGCATGCGGTAATGCGGCCGGTCGCGCCAGTCGCGCCGCGGCGGCCCGTAGTAAATCACCCGGGGCGGCGGGCCGTAATAGTACCCGCGCGGGCGTTCATACCGGCGGTGATCGGCCCACCAGCGCGGATCGCGCCAGCGATAGCCGTCCCAGTAATGGCCGCGATTGTCGCGATCGCCGATATGCAACGACAGGCCAGGCACGTTCACGCCGATGGAGACGTCGGCCTGGCTCGCCAGCGGCAGCGCCAGCAGCGCAGCCAGTAACAACAGCGTTTTTTTCATTTCATGGCTCCTGCAGAGCGGACCTTGTCCGATCGCAGATAACATAGCCCCGCGCTCACCGCCGCTCTATAGGCGCAATGCCGATTTACGCCTTTCAGACGCATCCTTCACAATTCCACCACAATCGTTCACCGGCGATTAACAATAAATCGTTGATATCTTTGATGTAGATCACGTGTCACCCCCGGCATTTCACGGGCTTTCAGGCGCAAAAACGGCAACTCACGCCGCATAAAATGCATTTCATTCCTTCCGTCGTGCAACTCATTCCCGATCCGCCGCCCGCCGCAGGGGCCGGCCATATAATAAGCCCATACCGCGGGAACGCTGATTCACCCCGCAAATTTCAGCCAACGGCTCACGCCCGGCAACGCACACACAGGAAGGAGACCGGCCATGAACACCAAACCGGCAAATCGCAGCTTAATCGTTCTCGGCACCATCATCTGTCAGATGGGTCTGGGCACCATCTACACCTGGAGCCTGTTCAACCAGCCGCTGGTCGACAAGTTCCACTGGGGGCTGGCGGACGTCGCCACCACCTTCTCCATCACCAGCTTCTTCCTGGCCTTCGCCACGCTGTTCGCCGGTAAGCTGCAAGAACGCTTCGGCATCCGCAACCTGACGCTGTGCTCCGGCATCCTGGTCGGCCTGGGCCTTATCGCCAGCGCCCACGTCAGCTCTCTCGACATGATCTACCTGCTGGCCGGCGTGGTGGTGGGCTTTGCGGTCGGTATCGCCTACATATCCACCCTGTCCAACCTGATCAAATGGTTCCCGGCCAACAAAGGCCTGATTTCCGGCATCTCCGTCGGCGCCTTCGGCAGCGGCAGCCTGCTGTTCAAATACGTCAATGCCGCCCTGATCGCCGACGTCGGCGTTTCCGGTGCCTTCTTCTACTGGGGTGCCATCGTGATGGGCCTGATCGTCGTCGGCTCCCTGCTGCTGAAAGAGCCGGTGCTGACGACCAACGCCGCGCAGCAAGGCGCCAACGGTCTGGGCAACGACTACAGCGTGCGTCAGATGCTGGCCACCAAAGAAGCCTACCTGCTGTTCACCATCTTCTTCGCTGCCTGCATGAGCGGTCTGTACCTGATTGGCATCGTGAAAGACATGGGCGTTCAACTGGCCGGGATGGATTTGGCCACCGCCGCCAACACCGTGTCCGCCGTTGCCATCTTCAACACCGCCGGCCGCATCATCCTGGGGACGCTGTCCGATAAAGTGGGCCGTATGCGCGTCATCAGCTTCACCATGCTGGTTACCGTGCTGGCGATTGTCGCCCTGAGCTTCATGACTCTGAACCACACGCTGTTCTTCATCTGCGTCGGCGCGGTGGCCTTCTGCTTCGGCGGCAACATCACCGTGTTCCCGGCGATTGTCGGCGACTTCTTCGGTCTGAAAAACCACAGCAAGAACTACGGCATCATCTACCAGGGCTTCGGCCTGGGCGCGCTGGCCGGTTCGTTCGTCGCCAAATACTTCGGCGGCTTCCACGCCACCTTCATGGTGATTGGCGTCCTGTCCGCCGCCTCCTTGCTGATTACGCTGTTCATCAAAGCGCCGAAAGCCGTGGAAGTGGAAAGCGAAGAAACGGCACAGGCGGCAGAGCTGGCCAAAGCCTGATACCCCGCGAAAACGACAAGGGGCGCAACCTGCGGGTTGCGCCCCTTTTTTTATCGTGCCGCCGCGTTGCTTACAGCTGCATGCCCAGCGTCTGGCGCAGATGCGCGCCGGCTCCCAGCAGGCCCGGTTGGCCATGGGTTATCATGAACACCGGAATGTCTCGCACATAGTCACGAAAACGCCCTTTATCTTCGAAGGCGGCGCGGAAACCCGAGGCCTTGAAGAATTCCATAAAGCGCGGCACGATGCCGCCGGCGATGTACACGCCGCCAAAGGTGCCCAGATTCAGCGCCAGGTTGCCGCCGAAGCGCCCCATGATCACGCAAAACAGCGACAGCGCACGGCGGCAGTCGATGCAGCTGTCGGCCAGCGCCCGCTCGGTAATGTCCTTCGGCTCCAGTTTCTCCGGCAGGCGGTTGTCCGCCTTGACGATGGCGCGATACAGGTTGACCAGGCCCGGCCCGGACAGCACGCGCTCGGCGGAAACGTGCCCCACTTCACCGCGCAGCACCTCCAGAATAATGTCTTCTTCTTCGCTGTTCGGTGCGAAATCGACATGGCCGCCCTCGCCCGGCAGGCTGACCCAGCGGCGATCGACCTGCACCAGGTGGGCAACACCCAGCCCAGTGCCGGCGCCGTACACCGCGATCGGTTTGCCCGGCTGCGCATCGCCGCCGCCAAACTGCAGCACGTCGTCCGGCGAGAGCATCGGGATCGCCATCGAGACGGCGGTGAAATCGTTGATCACTTCCAGATGACTCAACCCCAGGTTGGCCTTCATTTCTTTGATAGAGAACGCCCAGCTGTGGTTGGTCATCGCAACCCAGTCTTCCGTCACCGGGCAGGCGATCGCGATACAGGCGTCCTGCACCTCGATATCGCACGCTTTCAGATAGTGGCGGATCACCGCCTCCAGGCTGTCGAACTCCAGGCCGGAATAGGTTTTCGCCTGGGTAATCTCACCCGTCGCAACAGTGCACAACGCCAGGCGGGCATTGGTGCCGCCAACATCACCTACGAGGGCATAGGTCATTGATTTCGTCTCCGCAAAATGAAAAATAAAAAGCTGCCCACACTGTAAAATCCTGCTGCGAAAACAACAATCACCCGCCTCGGATCTGCGCCCCAATAGCGATCCGGATCACAAAAAACGTTTCAGCTGGCCCGCGACGCCGCGCTTTGAAACAAATTGCGGCAAAAAACGCCCCTCGGCGACTGTTAACCGTCATCGACGCCGGGCAATATCAATGCGTGCCTGCGCGCCGATAGTCTGGCAAGCTGTGGCCACTGTCCAACCACCCGCTCTCCCTGCCCTGCCGGGAGGCATCGACAAGGGATTATCCATGCTGCATCCGCGCGCCAATGCCATGTTGGCCTTTGCTTTGCCTGCGCTGATTATCGGTTCCGCCTCCAGTCTGGTGCTGTTGTTGGTGATGAAAATCGCCGCCGCACTGCAGCAGTTACTGTGGGTAACGCTGCCCGATGCGCTGAGCCTGGACGCCCAGTCGCCCTGGTGGCCGGTCGCAATGTTGACGCTGACCGGTGTGGCGGTCGGCCTGATCGTGCGCTATATGCCGGGCCATGCCGGGCCGGATCCGGCGACGGAATCGCTGATCGGCATGCCCCTGCCGCTCTCCGCCCTGCCGGGGCTGGGGTTGGCGCTGATCGTCGGCCTGGCCGGCGGCGTCAGCCTGGGGCCGGAAAACCCGATCACCGCCATCAATATCGCGCTGGTAGCGGCGGCTGGGGCTCGCCTGCTGCCGAAAGTGCCGCGCATGGACTGGATTATCCTGGCGGCCGCGGGCACCATCGGCGCAATGTTCGGCACACCGGTCGCCGCCGCGCTGATCTTCTCGCAAACCCTGGCAGGCAATAACGAAACGCCGTTGTGGGATCGGCTGTTCGCCCCGCTGGTGGCCGCCGCTGCCGGCGCGGTCACCACCCAGATATTCTTCGTTCCCAACTTCGCCCTGCAGCTCGACGCCTATGACGTGACGCGGCTGCCGGACATCTTCAGCGGCGCCATTGTGGCGCTGATCGCCATCGCGCTCGGCATGGTGGCGCTGTGGTGCTTCCCGCACGTTCACCGCCTGTTCCATTCGATGAAGAATCCGGTGTTGATGCTAGGACTGGGGGGCTTTGTGCTGGGCCTGCTGGCGCTGGTAGGCGGTGAGATTACCCTGTTCAAAGGGCTGGATGAAATGAAGCGCCTCGCGGCAGACGGCAACTATTCGGTGCCGGCGCTGTTGGCCGTTACCCTGACCAAGCTGGCGGCGCTGGTGATCGCCGCCGCCTGCGGCTTTCGCGGCGGGCGCATCTTCCCGGCGGTGTTCGTCGGCGTGGCGCTGGGGCTGATGCTGCATCAGCACGTTCCGGCGGTGCCGGCGGCGATCACGGTCTCCTGCGCCATCATGGGGCTGGTGCTGGTGGTCACGCGCGACGGCTGGCTCAGTCTGTTTATGGCGGTGGCGGTGGTGCCGGATCTGCACCTGCTGCCGATCTTGTGCATCGTGATGCTACCCGCCTGGCTGGCGCTGGCGGGCAAACCCTTGATGCTGGTGAACCGCCGGCAACCGCCGCACGACGATTAGGCCAGCGCGAACGCCGCGGCGGCGCGAGCGTGGATCGCGGTGGTGTCGAACACCGGCACCGAGGCATCCCGCTCGCTCACCAGCAACCCTATCTCGGTGCAGCCGAAAATAATCCCCTGCGCGCCCTGTTGTTCCAGATCGCTGATGATCCGGCGATACTCGTCGCGCGAGGCGTCGCGAATTTTGCCGAGGCAGAGTTCGTCATAGATGATGCGGTGCACGATGTCACGATCGGCGCTGACCGGCGTCACCACATCGATGCCGTGCAATTCCTGCAGGCGGCCTCGGTAGAAGGTCTGCTCCATGGTAAAACGCGTGCCCAGCAGCCCGACGCGGCGAATGTTTTTCTCCCGCACCTGCAGCGCCGTGGCATCGGCGATGTGAATCAGCGGCAGGCCGCTGGCCTGCTCGACCGCCTCCGCCACCTTGTGCATGGTGTTGGTGCAGATCACGATAGCTTCGGCGCCGGCGGCGCGCAAAGCCACCGCGGCGGCGGCCAGCAGCCGACCGGCGCCATCCCAATCGCCCTGGTGCTGCAAGCGTTCAACCTCCTGAAAATCGACGCTGTAGAGCACGATTTTGGCCGAATGCAGCCCACCGAGGCGCGCCTTTACCTGCTCGTTGATGGTGCGGTAATACGGAATGGTGGATTCCCAACTCATGCCGCCCAGCAGACCCAACACTTTCATCCTTCGTTCCTCAGCATTTTCCGACGATCCTCTGACCTTACCTGAGAATCGCCGGGCTGACGACGCCTTATTTGGCGCCGGAATTGATCGGCTGGCGCGCTTCGAACCAGCGTTGGCGCAGCGTGTCGTACAGCCAGTTATAGGCCATGGTGTACGGCAGGAAGAACAGGAAGAAACCGATTTCCAGCATAAACGCCTGCGCCCAGGAGATACTCAGCATCCAGGCGGCGATCGGCACGCCGATCAGGATAAAACCGGCTTCAAAGCCGACGGCGTGCAGCGCACGCACCTTCAGGTTACGCACCACCCGGCTGACCGGCCACAGGCGGTCGAACACCGTGTTGTAAACCATGTTCCACAGCATCGCGACGGTGGAGAGCATCACCGCCAACGCACCGACCTGCACCATTGAGCGGTTCAACAACCACGCGCCCAGCGGGGCGCAAACCATCACGGCGATGGCCTCGAAACCGACGGCGTGGACGATACGTTCAATGAGAGACTTGTTTTGCAGTTGCATACATCACCTTTTTTTCAACAGTTGTTGCGAAAGCCAGGTGATTATCATCGCTTTTTTGGGTAGATTAAAAATAGGTTCCATCGATAAAGCAGATATATGCACTATTCACCGGAAGCGTTACAGGCGTTCGTTGAAGCCGCCGCCCTCGGCTCATTTTCCGCCGCCGCGCGCAAGCTGCGCAAAAGCCAATCCACCGTCAGCACCGCCATCGCCAATCTGGAAGCCGACCTGGCATTGACGCTGTTCGATCGCAGTGCGCGCCAACCGGTGCTCACCGCCGCCGGCCGCAAGGTGCTGGGGCACGTGCAGGAGATCCTCGCCGCCAGCGAGCGACTCGACGCGCTGAGCATTCAGCTGGCGGGCAATGTCGAACCGCGCCTGAGCATGGTATTTTCCGATACCTACCAACCGAAGCATCACGACAGCCTGATGCAGCGGTTTGAACAACGTTACCCGGAGATTGAGCTGGAATGGATGATCGCCGAGGAAGGCGACGTCATCGATCTGCTGCAAAGCGGCCGCGCGCATTTGGGCATGGTGGAAGTGCAAAAAACCTATCCGCCGGATATCGCCTTCTCCCGCCTGCCTGAGCAGACCGAAATGGGGTTGTTCGTCGCCCATCAGCATCCGCTGGCGCAGGTCGCCGCGCCGACCCCGGAGCAATTATCCAGCACTCGTCAGCTGATCCTG
Organism: Serratia ureilytica; assembly: GCF_017309605.1. Lineage (NCBI taxonomy): Bacteria > Pseudomonadati > Pseudomonadota > Gammaproteobacteria > Enterobacterales > Yersiniaceae > Serratia > Serratia ureilytica. The sequence goes on along the minus strand of NZ_CP071320.1, from coordinate 1,379,035 downwards.
AATACTTACACCGGCGCCGAAGCGGCCAGACAAGGCGGGCTGGTCTGGTCGGCGCCCAGCTATCTGCTGTTGCTCGAGATGGCGGAACAGGGATTCGGTTGGGCGGTGCTGCCGCACTGGCTGGTGCAACAATACGGCCACGGCAGGCTCACCCAGCTGCGCCCGCGCGGCTGGCCCAAACTGATTTCGGTGGATGCGGTATGGTCCAAACTGACCCCGCCGGGCCCGGCGGGGTACTGGATGCTGGAGCGATTGCTGGAAGACGACGCGGCTCAGGCGGCGGCGTTGCGCGACTGAATGACGCGCGAGATCGTATCGAGCAGTTCGGGAATATCCATCTTCGGCAGCATCACTTCGATGAAAGCCAGCCGGTCGCCCTGCGCCGCCTCACTCAGCGCCTGGCGCAGCGCCTCCGGCTGACTGACCCGCAACGCCGTCACCGGCCGCCCATCGGCCAATGCCGTTGGCAGCTGCGTCCAGTTCCACCGGGCGATGTCGTTGTAACTCTGCTCCGGCCCGTGGATAGCGCGTTCAATCGTGTAGCCCTGATTATTCAGCACGAAAATCACCGGTTTAAGCCCGTCGCGCAGCATCGATCCCAGCTCCTGCACGGTCAATTGCGCGGCGCCGTCGCCGATCAACAGCACCACCCGGCGCTGTGGTTCGGCGGTTTGCACCCCGAAGGTCGCCGGTAAGGTATAGCCGATCGAGCCCCAGAGCGACTGCACGATCATCCGGCTGCCGCGCGGCAGCGTCAAGGTCGCGGCGCCGAAACAGGCCGTGCCCTGCTCGGCCAGCACGATATCCCCCGGCCGCAGGAAATCCTGTATCTGCCGCCAGAAGGCGTGCTGATCCAACCCTTCCCCATCGCCTTCCGGCAGCGCCGGACGGCCGATCGTCGGCAACGGCCAGCGCGACGCCAGCGACAGAGTCAGGCGGTGCAGCGCCTGCACGGCGGCGCACATCGGGATGCGGCTGAACCGTTGACGACCGACCCAGGCTTCGAACGGTTGGATATCGATGCATTTTTCCGCCGGCAGATGATGCGTGAATCCTCCGGTAATGGTGTCGGTGAGACGCACGCCAACGGTGATCACGACATCGGCATTTTCAATCAGCGTTTTGGTCGCCGCAGCGCTGGCGCCGCCGCTGTAGGTGCCGACAAAACCGTCGCGGTTCTCATCCAGCACGCCCTTGCCGAGCAGCAGCGTGGCGTGCGGGATAGCCACCTCCTGCATCCAGTTATCCAGCGCTGTTTCAACGCCAAAGCGGTCCGCCAGAAAGTCCGCCAGCAATGACACTTGCCGTGCCGATTGCAGCTTTTCACGCGCTGCGGCGATAAACGCCTGCAATGCGCTCCGCGACAGCCTGGCCTGGCGCAGCATCAGCGGCGCCGGTTTGGCCGGCAGCGGCGCTTCCGCTACGTCGCTGGGCAGCATCAGATAAACCGGACGATGCTCCAGCAAGGCGGCGTCGATCAGGCGGTCGATCTCCCTGGCGGCGTTGTCGGCGGTCAGATTGGCCTGTGCGACGCTGACTTCTTTGGCTATCCGCGCAAAGTGAGTGAAGTCGCCATCGCCCAGCGAATGGTGCAGCAAATCGCCGGCGCGCTGGGCACGCTGCGCCGGTGTGCCCACCACGTGGATCACCGGCAGGTATTCGGCATAACTGCCGGCCACGCCGTTCAGCGCGCTCAGCTCCCCGACGCCGAAGGTGGTGAGCAGCGCCGCGGCCGGTTTGCAACGCGCATAGCCGTCGGCGGCGTAGGCGGCGTTCAGTTCGTTGGCGCAGCCTACCCAGGTGATTTGCGGATGAGCGATGACGTGATCGAGGAATTGCAGGTTGTAATCCCCCGGCACGCCGAAGACGTGGCGGATGCCAATCTGGGCCAGACGATCGAGCAGATAATCGGCCACCGTGTAGATCTGAGTCATGATCATCACCTGTCTGCAGCTGAAGCGATTATCTTTAAGTATCGAAGATGCCGGTTAATTTTCGAACAGCGCTTTCCGTGTCGAGCGGCAACCTGGCGTTACATGCCGGCGCTGTGATCGCTCCCGCGGCGGTGCAGCGTGGAAACGTATACACTCAAGGCACTTTATCTCTCGCCGACAAGGATAACTATGTCCTACCAAGCCTCCCCTACGCGTTATCAAGATATGGAATACCGGCGCTGCGGCCGCAGCGGGCTGAAGCTGCCCGCCGTCTCGCTCGGGCTGTGGCACAACTTCGGTGACGCCACGCTGTATGACAACGCCCGCGGTCTGATCCGCTGCGCCTTCGATCGCGGCATTACCCATTTCGATTTAGCCAATAACTACGGCCCGCCGCCCGGCGCCGCCGAGGAGAACTTTGGCCGCATTCTTAACGCCGATCTGCGGGCCTGGCGCGACGAGCTGATCGTCTCATCCAAAGCCGGTTACACCATGTGGCCCGGCCCCTACGGCGATTGGGGCTCGAAAAAGTACCTGGTCGCCAGCCTCGATCAGAGCCTCAGGCGCATGGGATTGGAGTATGTGGATATCTTTTATCACCATCGGCCGGACCCGGACACGCCGCTGGAAGAAACCATGGCGGCGCTGGATCTGTTGGTGCGCCAGGGCAAAGCGCTGTATGTCGGTTTGTCCAACTACCCGGCCGAGCGCGCGCGCCAGGCGTTCGACATCCTGCAGCGGCTCGGTACGCCGTGCGTGATCCACCAGCCCAAGTATTCGATGTTGGAACGCGGGCCGGAGGCGGAATTGCTGGATACACTGGCGAATCATGGCGTCGGCGCGATCGCCTTCTCCCCGCTGGCGGGCGGCCTGCTGACCGATCGTTATCTGCACGGCGTCCCGCAAGATTCCCGCGCCGCCAGCGGCAGCCGTTTCCTGCAGCCGGAACAGCTGACCGCCGACCGACTGGACAAGGTGCGCCGCCTCGATGCGCTGGCTCGGCAACGCGGGCAGAAGCTGTCGCAGATGGCGCTGGCCTGGGTGCTGCGCGGTGATCGCGTTACCTCGGTGCTGATCGGCGCCAGCAAGACTGCGCAGATAGAAGACGCGGTGGGCATGCTGGCCAATCGTCACTTCACTGAAGAAGAGCTTGCGCAGATCGAGAACATTTTATTGTAATCGCTTACAAATCCCGCCGCTCAATTGAGCGGCGATGCCCCAGAAAAATCTCAAATCTCGGCCTCCGGCGCCCTTTTCAGAGTGGCTCTCAGATTCAACCCCATGCGCCGGCGCTATGATGCCGATATTGCAGTAAAAATAACGATAAGGCCGTTTTTTAAACTGATGAACGCGCTTCATAAAGTGATCAACGGCCAGGCCGCGCAAGCGGAAAGGAGAAGTCATGTTTAAACCTCTGCTCTTGGCCGCCATCTTGGCGGCGACGGTACTGCCCGCCGCACAGCAGGCGCACGCCGAAGGGATCAGCATCGATCTGATGCCGGGCGTTTCATTGCGCATCGGCGATCAGGACAATCGCGGCCGTTACTGGGACGGTTACGACTGGCGCGATCGCGACTGGTGGCAAGGCCATCAGGGACGCTATCTCGGCGACCGCAGCCCGCGTGGTTATTACTGGGACGGCTATCGCTGGCGCGACCGCGACTATTGGCGCAAATACTACTACTCGCGCGATGGCCGTTATTACAAGTGCGACCGCCGTTGCGACAAGCATTACTGGAAGAAAGAGAAAAAGCACCACCACGATCATGATCGCGATCGCTGGCGCCGCCACGGCGATGACGACCGCGATTAACGACGACGGGCCGGCACCATGCCGGCCCGCGCTTTTTTTGCCTACAACACGCTGCCGATCAGCAGGTAGCCGTTCAATCCCACCACCACCAGCACGATCAGCTTGCCCAGGTTTTGCACCACGGGGCCGTTAACCATCTCCCCCATCAGCGCCCGATTGCCGGTGAAAGCCAGCAGCGGCACCAGCGCCAACGCAATGCCGAAGCTGAGCAGCACCTGGCTCAACACCAGAATCCGCGTCGCGTCCATCCCGAGCATGATGACGATAAACGACGGCAGCATGGTCACCGCGCGCCGCAGCCACAGCGGAATATGGAAATGCACGAACCCCTGCATCACCACCTGCCCCGCCAGCGTGCCCACTACGGTAGAAGAGAGGCCGGCGGCCACCAGGCTCAGACCAAACACGGTGGCGGCGGCTTGCCCGAGCAGCGGTTGCAGCGTCAGATAGGCCACGTCAAGATCGGCGATGCCGCTGTTGCCGCTGAAATGAAACGCGGCGGCGGCAGTGGCCATCATCGCCAGGTTAACGAAACCGGCGATAGTCATGGCGACGGCGACATCGACTTTGGTGGCGGCATAGCGCTCCGCCTTGTCGTGCTCGCCGCCGATTTGGGTGAGCGACGAATGCAGGTAGATCACGTGCGGCATGATGGTGGCGCCCAATACCCCGGCGGCGAGAAATACCGCATCGCCGTTAGGCAGATCGGGCAGCGCCATGCCCTTCAGCAACGGCGCGAGCTGCGGCTGGGAGAATGCCAACTCGACGATATAAGCGGCGGCGACGAACAGCAGCAGGCCACCAATAACCAGCTCCAGTGGCTTTTGCCCGCGTTTTTGCAGCATCAAAATTAAAAAGGTGGCGATGCCGGTCAGCACCGCGCCCTGCAACAGGGACACGCCGAGCAGCAGCTTGAAGCCGATCGCCGCGCCGATAAATTCGGCCAGATCGGTCGCCATGGCGATGATCTCCGCCTGCACCCAATAGGCCCATACCGCCGGCCGCGGGAAACGATCGCGAATATGCTCGGCCAGGTTTTTCCCGGTGGCGATGCCCAGCTTGGCAGACAGCAGTTGGATCAGCATCGCCATCACGTTGGCCCAGACCACGACCCACAGCAAACTGTAGCCGAACGAGGCGCCGGCCTGGATGTTGGTAGCGAAGTTGCCGGGGTCGATATAGCCGATCGCGGCGATGAAGGCGGGCCCCATCAGCGAGAGTTTGATTTTTCTGGCGGAGCGACCGGAGGTGGTTTCAACCACGCGACTGTTCAGCATATGTTGAACCCTTACTGAAATTACGTTTATCTCCACTCTATATAAATGATAATAATTATCAAGCGCATTTAGAGCGGTAAAACTTATCTCTGTAATAGCCAACATTAATGGTTTTATCGAAGGGTTCAGCGCGGAGCTTGCCGATTTCCATGCTTTTCTGATGGGATTTTGGCTGCAATACCCCTGAAAGACAGGTTAGCACAAGAATACGAATTTCCTATTTCTGCTTTAACATCTTGATTTTTTATGCTTTTGCGCAACACTTTAGGAGAATTCCCGCTATGATTTTCCATATTTGCAATAGAAGTCTCGTTTTTAAACGTAGCGTTACATAAAATGACAGCCGAAATTCAGCCTGCCTCAAATTTGGAGCAAACATGTCCCATATTGCGCACTTTGCGTTGGCGATAGTGGTGGTGGCGATCCTGGCCCTGTTGGTGTGCCGCGATCGTAAAAGCATCCGCATTCGCTATGTTATTCAACTACTGGTTATCGAAGTACTGCTGGCCTACTTTTTCCTGCATTCGGAAGCGGGTTTGGGCTTCGTAAAAGGATTTGCCGCGCTGTTTGACAAACTGCTCGGGTTTGCGGGACAAGGGACTGATTTCGTATTCGGCGGCATGGGCGACAAAGGCCTGGCGTTCTTCTTCCTGAAGGTGCTGTGCCCGATCGTCTTCATTTCGGCGCTGATCGGTATTCTGCAGTACATCAAAGTGCTGCCGTTCATCATCCGTATTATCGGTACCGTGCTGTCGAAAGTGAACGGCATGGGCAAGCTGGAGTCGTTCAACGCCGTCAGCTCGCTGATCCTGGGCCAATCCGAAAACTTCATCGCCTACAAGGATATCCTGGGCAAGATGTCGGAAAAGCGCATGTACACCATGGCGGCGACCGCGATGTCTACGGTGTCCATGTCCATCGTCGGCGCCTACATGACCATGCTGGACGCCAAGTTCGTGGTGGCGGCGCTGGTATTGAACATGTTCAGCACCTTTATCGTGCTGTCGCTGGTCAACCCGTACGACACCAATAAAGAAGAAGAGCTGCACCTCGGTAACCTGCACGAAGGCCAGAGCTTCTTCGAAATGCTGGGTGAATATATCCTGGCCGGCTTCAAAGTAGCGATTATCGTTGCCGCGATGCTGATCGGCTTCATCGCCCTGATCGCCGCGCTCAACGGTGTGTTCAGCGCCATCTTCGGCCTGAGCTTCCAGGAAATCCTCGGTTACTTCTTCTATCCGTTCGCCTGGATCATGGGGATTCCTAAACACGAAGCCCTGCAGGTCGGCAGCATCATGGCCACCAAGCTGGTTTCCAACGAGTTCGTGGCAATGATGGAGCTGCAGAAAGTGTCTGCCGAACTGTCGCCACGCAGCCTGGGGATCCTGTCGGTGTTCCTGGTGTCCTTCGCCAACTTCTCTTCCATCGGCATCGTGGCCGGTGCGATCAAGGGCCTGAACGAACACCAGGGCAACGTGGTGTCGCGCTTTGGCCTGAAGCTGGTGTACGGCTCTACGCTGGTCAGCATCCTGTCCGCTTCCATCGCGGGCCTGGTGCTGGGCTAAGCCTGAAATTTACAGCAATGATAAGGCGCCTGCGGGCGCCTTTTTTATTGGCTGTGACCCGTCCTGAATAGCGTTGACACATTTTACTCACGCACAGAGGAAAATGTGATGAACCAGTATGTTAAACGCACACAACGCGATTACTCTCTATCCTTTAAATTAGCCGTCGTCGAACAGGTCGAAAAAGGCGAGATGACATACCGTCAGGTGCAAGACCGCTACGGTATCCAGGGCAGCCAGACTGTTATGAACTGGCTGCGCAAATATGGTCAGCTTGACTGGCGAACTTCGCCTTCCAGCAAAACGTGCGGAGACAACATGCCCAAACTTCCCCTGACGCCCGAACAGCGTATTAAAGAACTTGAGCAGCAACTGGCTGAATCTGAAGTCAAAGCACAGTTCTTCGAAGCCGTCGTCAAAGTGATGAATACCGACTTTGGCGCCACGCTGACAAAAAAGCAGTTAACCGCCTTATCGCGCAAACACAAGTACCGGGACTCACAGTAACGCGGGCCTGCCGATGGATGGGCATCAGCCGACAAGCGTGGTATCAGTCCCTGCAGCGTGAAGCAGGCAGAGAGGAGCAGGCCCGGCATCTCGTCGAACAGGTGACGGCCATCCGCTTGCATCAACCCCGGCTGGGGACGCGTAAGCTGCATCACCTGCTGCGGCAACGCCCCGAACCGGCGTTGCATGTGGGCCGTGACCGGCTGTTCAATATCCTGCGCTGCGCGCGGTTACTGGTGATGCCTAAACGGGCCTATCACAAGACGACGCACAGCCATCATCGTTTTTATCGCCATCCCAATCTGCTGAAGGCGGGGGACAATCAGGTCATCGCCAGCCGTCCGGAACACGTATGGGTGGCGGACATCACTTACCTGCCGCTGAGAACGGGGACGGCGTATGTCAGCCTGATAACGGATGCCTGGTCGAGAAAAATCGTGGGATATCATGTGCATGACAGTTTGCATACCCGGCATGTCGCCTGCGCGTTCAAAATGGCACTGGCCGGCAGGCGCACGGCGTTGCCGTTGGTACACCACTCGGACAGGGGTATCCAGTACTGCTCGCAGGAGTATCAGGCGTTACATCAGAGATATGGTGTCACCTGCTCGATGACGGACGGGTATGATTGTTATCAGAATGCGCTGGCGGAACGGATGAACGGGATACTCAAAACGGAATATCTGCTCGGCAGGCCAGAAGATATCGCGCAAGCAAGAAAGATGGTCAGAGAGTCGGTGAACATCTACAACACACGGCGGCCGCACCTGTCGCTGAAATACAAAACGCCCGATGAAGTTCATCGGGCGTTATCCGGCTGAAAAGTGTCAACCTATATCAGGACTAGTCACTGGCATTCGGCGAAGGTGAAATAACGCAAAGCAAAAAGCCGACCCTAAGGTCGGCTTTTCAAATGGTGGTGGAGCTAGACGGGATCGAACCGTCGACCTCTTGCATGCCATGCAAGCGCTCTCCCAGCTGAGCTATAGCCCCACAAAAGTGGTACGCGTTGACCGGCGTTACGGTATTCCCCAACCTCTCTGAGAAGAAGGTTGGTGGAGCTAGACGGGATCGAACCGTCGACCTCTTGCATGCCATGCAAGCGCTCTCCCAGCTGAGCTATAGCCCCGTTCCACAATCACTTTGTGCTGTGAACGGGGCGCATAATATGAAACCCGCTCAAAGCTGTCAACGGCTAAATTGAATTACTGAATCAAGCGTTGAAAAAGCCGCCAAATCAGCATCTTTGGCGCCAAAAAATCATCACTTTGCGCAGAGTTCATCCATTTTGCGTGCTACTTCTCAAAATGATAAAAGACCCTGCATATCACGTTGATTTTTAATTAACGGAATGTTAGCGAAATGCGCTTGAGTCGGGCTCCCGAGCGGCATAGACTGCCCGCGCCATAAACTTTATTACTATAAACCGAGTCCGTCATGTCTTTGCATTCACCAAAAGAAATCGCCGCCCTCGCCGTTCAGGCCGGGGTAAACAAAAGCCGCGCCCCTCTCGCTAATCTGCTGATTCTGGGCTTTCTCGCCGGCGCCTTTATCGCCACCGGCTTCCTGCTGGATATTCACGTCATCGGCACCCTGCCGGCCGAATGGGGCTCTTTCGGCGCGCTGTTGGGCGCCGCGGTCTTCCCTATCGGTTTGATCCTGACCCTTCTGGCCGGCGGCGAACTGCTGACCGGCAACATGATGACCTTGCCAATGGCCTGGTTCGCCCGTGAAATTCCCGCCATCGCCGTGCTGCGCAACTGGTTTTGGGTCACCCTGGCCAACTTCGCCGGCAGCGTGGCCGTCGCCTACTTCTTCGGCCACCTGCTGAGCCTGACCGAAGGCGCGTTTTTACATAAGACGCTGGCGATCGCGCAGGCCAAAGTGGATGCGGACTTCCTGCACGCCTTCATTTCCGGCGTCGGCTGCAACTGGTTGGTATGCCTGGCGGTGTGGTTAGCCTTCGCCAGCAAAGATGTGCCGGGCAAAGTGATCGGCATGTGGTTCCCGGTCATGGCTTTTGTCGCCATCGGCTTCCAGCACGTGGTGGCGAATATGTTCATCATCCCGGCGGCCATCTTTGCCGGCGGCATGGGCTGGGAGCAGTATCTGCCTAATTTCGTCGCGGTATTTCTCGGCAATGCGCTGGGCGGCGCCGGCTTTGTCGGGTTGATGTATTTCCTCGCCTACCGTCCGGGTTTGCCGGCTAGCGAACAAGCCTGACAAAGCGCAATAAAAAAGCCCCGGGATCGCTCCACGGGGCTTTTTCTTTAAGGCGTATCAGCCTAATCAGGCTTGGGCTTCACGCTCGGCGATGTAAGCCAGCGCCATATCGATACGCTGCAGCGAACGCTTCTGGCCGATCGCATGCACGGTCACGTCCATGCCCGGCGACTGGCCGGCGCCGGTCACCGCGACACGCAGCGGCATGCCGACTTTACCCATGCCGACGCCCAGCTCATCCGCCGTGCCCTGAATGGCGTCGTGCACGTTTTCCGGCGTCCAGACGGTGATGGCGGCCAGCTTGGCGCGCACCGCTTCCAGCGGCTGACGCGCGACCGGACGCAGGTGCTTCTTGGCGGCGTCGGCGTCGAACTCGCTGAAGTCTTCGTAGAAGTAACGGCAAGACTCCGCCATCTCTTTCAGCGTCTTGCAGCGCTCGCCCAGCAGCTTGACGATGTCCTTCAGTTCCGGCCCGTTGCGGGTTTCAATGCCCAGTTGCTCAACGTGCCATGCCAGATGCACCGCCACTTCTTCCGCCGGCATATGGTTGATGTAGTGGTGGTTCAGCCACTGCAGCTTCTCGGTGTTGAACGCGCTGGCGGATTTGTTGATCGCTTCCAGCGTGAAGAACTCTTTCATCTCGTCGATGGAGAAGATCTCCTGATCGCCGTGGGACCAGCCCAGACGCACCAGGTAGTTCAGCAGCGCCTGCGGCAGATAGCCGTCGTCGCGGTACTGCATCACGCCCACGGCGCCGTGACGCTTGGACAGCTTTTTACCGTCGTCGCCGAGGATCATCGACACGTGCGCGTATTCCGGCACCGGCGCGCCCAGCGCTTTCAGAATGTTGATCTGGCGCGGGGTGTTGTTGATGTGGTCTTCGCCGCGGATCACGTGGGTGATTTCCATGTCCCAGTCATCGACAACGACGCAGAAGTTATAGGTTGGCGAACCGTCGGTGCGGCGGATGATCAGATCGTCCAGCTCCTGGTTGCTGAATTCGATCGGGCCGCGAATTTTATCGTCGAAGATCACCGACCCTTCCTGCGGGTTACGGAAGCGCACCACGTGCGGCTCGTCGTCGGTGTGGCTGCACTGGCTGTCGCGGCAGTGGCCGTCGTAACGCGGCTTCTCGCCGTTTTCCATCTGCTTCTCGCGCAGCGCTTCCAGGCGTTCCTTGGAGCAATAGCATTTATAGGCCGTGCCCTGCTCCAGCATTTCGTCGATGACCGCATTGTAGCGATCGAAACGCTTGGTCTGGAAGTACGGGCCTTCATCCCAATCCAGGTTCAACCAGTTCATGCCATCCATAATTGCGTCGATCGCGTCCTGGGTAGAGCGTTCCAGATCGGTATCTTCGATACGCAGAACGAACTCACCGCCCGCATGGCGGCTGAACAGCCAGGAGTAAAGTGCGGTACGCGCGCCGCCGACGTGGAGATAGCCGGTCGGGCTCGGTGCAAAACGGGTTTTGATTTTCATTGGGTTCACTGCCTTATTACGCAACGCGTGTCGGCGATGGCCGACGATTGCTCGGAATTGAAAAAAGAGTGGACGACATTGTATCACCACGCGCTAATTCCTCAACGCCGACACGATATTGCGCCGGTCGATTTCGCGCGTTTTGCGGCGAGTTTCGCAGAGCGTTGCGCAAAGAATCGGCGCCGTTGGCGATAATTATCGCGCCCTGCCTAAATTTGCGGCGAACGATTGAAATCATTTTAAAAACCGTTGACTCACTTTGAACTATCCCTATAATGCGACTCCAACAAGACGGGGCGATTAGCTCAGTTGGTAGAGCATCTCCTTTACACGGAGGGGGTCGGCGGTTCGAGCCCGTCATCACCCACCACTTCTGCGGGTCGTTAGCTCAGTTGGTAGAGCAGTTGACTTTTAATCAATTGGTCGCAGGTTCGAATCCTGCACGACCCACCAATTCAGAGAAAAGCGCCTTTTGGCGCTTTTTTCGTTTCTGCACCATCCGACTCTGACTTCATCTCTCGCCGACAGAGTTCACCGGGTCGTGTAGGATGAAGAACCGTAGAGGTTCGAGCATCGCGCAGCGATACGACAACGCGCAGCGTTGCCCGCAGGGTGAGGCCACAGGCCGAATCAATCCTGCACGACCCACCAATTCAGAAAAAAGCGCCTTTTGGCGCTTTTTTCGTTTCTGCCGTTCGCCTCCCTTTCTTCATTCGCCACGCGCTGAGATACGAATGGTTATCATTTTGACGGCTTGAATGGTAAATTAGCGGGCATAACACTCCCCAGCAATCCGCACGCGGATTGATACGCCTTAGTTTAAGGAAAGAAAGAGCCCGCTCATGACCCTATCCTTACGTCAGCTGTTCATTTCAGTTATTGCCGCCGCGGCCTTGCTGCTCAGCGGTTGCGGCCCGGACGACAAGAGCGACGGGCAGAAACCGTCCGCCCCCGCTGCCGACAGCAGTTGGCCGCGCACCATCGATAGCGCCAAAGGGAAGTTCACGCTGGAAAAACCGCCGCAGCGCATCGTATCCACCAGCGTCACCATCACCGGCACGTTACTGGCTATCGACGCCCCGGTGGTCGCCAGCGCCGCCACCAGCCCAAATCCCCTGGTGGCCGATCAACAAGGCTTCTTTACCCAGTGGAGCGAAGTGGCCAAACAGCGCCACGTCGAACGGCTGTATCAGGTGGAACCCAATGCCGAAGCCGTTGCCGCCGCCGCGCCGGATTTGATCGTCGTCGCCGCGACCGGCGGTGATTCGGCGCTGAAACTGTACGATCAGCTGTCCGCCATTGCGCCGACGCTGGTGCTCGATTACGGCGACAAAAGCTGGCAACAGCTGGCCAGCGAGCTCGGTGAGATCACCGGTCACGAAGCCGGCGCCAAACAGGCGGAAGATCGTTTCGAGCAGCGCGTGGAACAAGTGAAGCAGGCGATTACCCTGCCGCCGCAGCCGACCACGCCGTTGGTGTATGCCGACAACGGCCGTGAGGCCATGCTGTGGACACCGGGCTCCGCCCAGGGCAAGCTGCTCACCCAGCTTGGCTTCCAATTGGCCACCCCGCCGGAAAGCGCCAAAGGCAACGCCAGCATGGGTAAACGCCATGACATCATCCAAATCTCCGGCGAAAAAATGGCCGAAGGCCTGAACGGCAAAACCCTGATCCTGTTCGCCACCAATGAGCGCAAAGTGCAAGAGGTGCTGACCAACCCGTTCCTTAAACATCTGGAGCCGGTGGAACAGCGGCACGTCTACGCCGTCGGCAACGACACCTTCCGCCTCGATTATTACAGCGCCACCAACATGCTGAACCAAATCGAACGGCTGTTTAAAAAGCCCTGAGCCACGCCGTCGGCAGGTCAGCCTTCTGCCGACGTTTGCCATAAACAGGGCAACTATTCACATTCAATCAATTGAAATATCAATAGTTATTAACATCGTCAACGCACCTGCGCCACCAACCGGCGGGTGCATGCGGGCGTAAACTCGTGCTACTATTAGCGCCCTTCACGAACGCAAATAACAATGAGAATAAAAATCATAAAGGAGTTACCGGTGTGAACGTACCCACTCCGACTGAGCGGACGCTTTCGTCCGCACCGCACGCAGCTTACGCCAGTGGCTTCAAACGCATCGCCGGGTTCGGTATCGGCTTGGCGTTGTTGTTGCTGTGCATCATTGCCAGCCTGATGCTGGGTTCCAAAGCCATCCCCTTCCATACCGTCTGGCTCAGCCTACAGGGCGCCGCGAGCGGCTCCGACAGCACCATCATTCTCAACGCCCGTGTGCCCCGTACGCTGGCGGGCATCTTGGCCGGCATGGCGCTCGGCGCCGCCGGCGCGCTGATTCAGGCGCTGACGCGCAATCCGCTGGCCGATCCCGGCGTGCTCGGCATCAACGCCGGCGCCAGCTTCGCCGTGGTCATCGGCATCATGTTTTTCGGCGCCGCCACCACCGAAAGCTATATGGCCTACGCCTTTGTCGGCGCCGCCGTCACCACCCTGCTGGTCTACGTGATCGGCACGCTGGCGGGTGGGCGCATCAACCCGGTGCGGCTGACGCTGGCCGGCGTGGCGATCGGCGCGGTGTTGCTCGGCATCACCACCGGGCTGTCGCTGATCGATCCGCAAACCTTCGACCAACTGCGCTTCTGGCAGGCCGGCACGCTGGATATCCGCACGCTGGCCACCCTGCCGGTGACCGCCCCCGCCATTTTGCTCGGCTGCCTGCTGACGCTGCTCATCGCCCGGCCGCTGAATACCATCGGCATGGGGGAAGATCTGGCTATCGCGCTCGGCGCGCGCGTAGTGCTGACTCAGGCGATCGCAGTGCTCGCCATTACGCTGCTGTGCGGCGCGGCGACCGCCACCGTCGGCCCGATCAGTTTCATCGGCCTGATGGTGCCGCATATCGCCCGCTGGTGGGTCGGCCCCGACCAACGCTGGATCCTGCCCTACTCCATGCTGCTGGCGCCGATTTTACTGCTGTGCGCCGACGTGGTCGGCCGCTTGCTGGCGGCCGGTGAGCTGCGCGTTTCCATCGTGGCGGCCTTCATCGGCGCGCCGGTGCTGATCTGGCTGGTGCGCCGCAAGAAAACGCTGGGGGGTCTGTGATGAGTCTGCCGCACACGCTGCATATCGGCCGCCCGGACGGCGTCATCAACGGGCGCCTGCCGCTGCGCCTGCTGCTGGTCAACCTTTCACTGTTGGCGCTGTGTCTGGCGATGGCCGTCGCCGCCCTGTGCTACGGCACGCTGCAACTTTCGCTGGAGCAGGTTTTTGCCGCGCTGACCGGCGAGGCGCCGAAAAACCTGGTCACCGTGGTCACCCAATGGCGCTTGCCGCGCATCGCCATGGCGCTGCTGTTAGGCGCCGCGCTCGGCATGAGCGGCGCCATCTTCCAGTCGATTATCCGCAACCCGCTCGGCAGCCCGGACGTGATTGGCTTTAACATGGGGGCTTACACCGGCGCGCTGATCGCCATCACCCTGTTCAACGGCGGCTATTACTACATCGCCGGCGGCGCGCTGGCCGGCGGCATTCTCGCCGCGCTGGCCATCTACCTGCTGGCCTGGCGGCAAGGCATCGCCGGCTTCCGGCTGATCATCGTCGGCATCGCCATCAGCGCGGTGCTGGTCTCCACCAATACCTGGCTGATCATCACCGCCTCGCTCGAGCGCGCCATGGACGCCGCCATGTGGCAGGCCGGTTCGCTCAACGGCATGACCTGGCAGAAAGCCCAGCCCGCCACGGCGTTTATCGTGCTGGCGGCCGCCGCCGCGCTGTTGATGGGCAAACGGCTACAGCTGCTGGAAATGGGCGACGACACGGCGCGCGCGCTGGGCGTCAATGCCGAAAGCAGCCGGCTGTGGCTGATGCTGTTCGGCGTCACCCTCACCGCCGCCGTCACCGCCACCGCCGGGCCGATTTCCTTTATCGCGCTGGCGGCGCCGCAAATCGCCCGCCGCTTGGCCGGGCAATCCTCGGTCACCCTGACGTCCTCGGCGCTGATGGGCGCGGCGCTGCTGCTCGGCGCCGACGTGGTGTCCCAACATCTTTTCGCGCCGATCCAACTGCCGGTCGGGATCGTGACCGTCTGCATCGGCGGCCTGTACCTGATTTGGCTGCTCATCCGTGAGGCCCGCAGATAGATAATGAAGAGTGATAATGCCATGAGCCACCGCCTGCACGCCTCGCACCTGAAGCTGGGCTACGACAATAAAATCATCGCTGACGATCTGAGCGTAGCGATCCCCGACGGCGCCTTTACGGTGATCGTCGGGCCGAACGCCTGCGGCAAATCGACGCTGTTGCGCGCCCTGTGCCGCCTGCTGAAACCCAGCGCCGGCGAGGTGATGCTGGACGGCAAGAACATCAGCAGTTTCGCCACCAAGGCGCTGGCGCGCGAGCTTGGCCTGCTGCCGCAAACCTCGATCGCACCGGACAGCATCACCGTGGCGGACCTGGTGTCGCGCGGCCGCTATCCGCACCAGAGCCTGCTGAAACAGTGGACACAGGCCGACAAACAGGCGGTGGAAGCCGCCATGGCGGCCACCAACGTCAGCCAACTGGCGGATCGCAGCGTCGACGAGCTGTCCGGCGGGCAGCGTCAGCGCGTCTGGGTAGCGATGGCGTTGGCGCAGCAAACGCCGCTGCTGCTGCTGGATGAACCGACGACATATCTGGACATCGCGCACCAGATCGAGCTGCTGGATCTGTTCCGCCAGCTCAACCGCGAGCGCGGTCAAACCCTGATCGCGGTGCTGCACGATCTCAACCACGCCTGCCGCTATGCCGATCACATCATCGCCATGCGCGACGGCAAGATCGTGGCGGAAGGGAAACCGGCGGAGATCATTACCGCCGAACTGGTGGAGCGGGTGTTCGGCATGCCGTGCATGATCATCGACGATCCGCTGTCCCACACGCCGCTGGTGATCCCGCGCGGCCGCTACCACTGCGACGCGCCGCAGGCATGAAAAAGGCCGGGTTACCCCGGCCTTATCGTTACTTCTCCAGCGACACCTGCTTGAAAATGTGTTTGCCGAACGGGTCTATCTCGTAGCCTTTCACTTCCTTGCGCACCGGTTCGAAGATGGTCGAGTGCGCAATCATCAATGCCGGCATCTGATCGTGCATTATCACCTGCGCCTGCTGATACATCGCCACCCGTTTGGCGTGATCGTTCTCCTCGCGCGCCTGCAGGATCAGCTGGTCGAACGGTTTATAGCACCATTTCGCCGAGTTCGAACCGCCGAGCGAAGCGCAGGTAAACAGCGGGCCGAAGAAGTTGTCCGGATCGCCGTTGGCGGTGGTCCAGCCCATCAGCGCGGTCTGGTGTTCGCCGTTTTTAATCCGCTGTAAATACTCACCCCATTCGAAGGTGACGATTTTGGCGCGCACGCCGATTTTAGCCCAGTCGGCCTGGATCATCTCCGCCATGCGCTTGGCGTTGGGGTTATAGGGCCGCTGCACCGGCATCGCCCACAGATCGATGTCGAAGCCCTGCCCTAGCCCGGCCTCCTGCAACAGCTGCTTCGCCCGTTCCGGCGAATACGGGTAGTCTTCAAGCTGCGCGTTGCTGCCCCATTGAGCCGGCGGCAGCAGGTTCTTGGCCGGCTGACCGGCGCCGTGGAACACCGCGTCGATGATCGCCGGCTTGTTGACCGCCAGCGCCAACGCCTGGCGCACCTTAACGTTATCCAACGGTTTCTTCTGGGTGTTGAACGCCAGGAAACCGATATTCAAGCCGGATTTTTCCATTACCTGAATGTTGCCGTCCTGCCGCATGCGTGCCAGATCCGCCGGATTGGGGAACGGCATCACCTGGCATTCGTTCTTTTGCAGCTTGGCGTAACGCACCGCCGCATCCGGCGTGATCGAGAATACCAGCCGATCAAGCTTCGGCTTGCCTTCCCAGTAGCGGTCGAACGCCTTGTAGAGGATTTTCGCGTCCTTCTGGTACTGCACCAGCTGGAACGGCCCGGTGCCGATCGGATCGTTGTCCACCCGCTGCGGCGTGCCGGCCTTCAGCATCGCGTCGGCATATTCCGCCGATAAAATGGTGGCGAAATACATGCCCAGATCGGCGACGAACGGCGCCTCGGCGCGGGAGAGCTCAAAGCGCACGGTGTGCTCATCCACCTTGACGATCCGGTCAATCAGCGTGCCGAACTCCATCGACTCGAAGTTGGTGTAGGCGCCATTGGAGACCTTGTGATACGGGTTGTTGGCGTCCTTCTGGCGCATAAACGAGAAGATGACGTCATCGGCGTTGAAATCGCGGGTGGGCGTGAAATATTTATTGCTCTGGAATGCCACGCCCTTGCGCAGATGGAAGGTATAGCGCTTGCCGTCTTCGCTCACCTCCCAGCTTTCCGCCAGGCTGGGTTGCAGCTCGACGGTGCCGGGTTTGAAATCCACCAGCCGGTTGTAGATCGCCGCCGAACTGGCGTCTACCGTGGTGCCGGAGGTGAACAGCTGCGGGTTGAAGCCTTCCGGCGAGCCTTCGGAACAGTAGACCAGCGTATTGGCCCGCGCGCCGCCGGCAATCGCCAACGCCAGCAGCCCGATCGTTATTGCTTTTCTTTTCATTGCGCTATCCCCAGTGGTGAAAAAACAGCCGAACGGATAGCAATAAATCATGCAGTTAGCGATGTAAAGGACAAATTCCGCGCATAAAAACGGGCAGGCGCGCAAGCGGCCTGCCCCGGTGAAACGGCGCGAGGATGATGAAATTAAATCATCTGGCTGAAGTTCATCTGCGCCATCAGCTTATAGTTATCGGCGTAGTCGACCGGAATGGCCACCACCACCGGCCCCTGGATCTCCATCGCCTTGCGCAGCATCGGCCGCAGATCTTCCACCGACTGCACGGCGAAACCGACCGCGCCGCAGGATTCCGCGTAGGCCTTGAAGTCGATCGGCCCGAACTCCACGCCGGATTTGCGCTGGTATTTGTTCACTTCCTGCATTTCCACCATGTTGTAAGCGTTATCGACCCAGATCACGTGCACGATGTTGTTTTTCAGCCGCACCGCGGTCTCCAGCTCCATGCTCGACTGCATGAAGCCGCCGTCGCCGGAGATTGACACCACCTTATCGCCGGGGCGCACCAGCGCCGCGCCAATGGCCCACGGCAGCGCTACCCCCATGGTTTGCTGGCCGTTGGAGATCAACAGCTGGCGAGCGCGGAAGCTGTAAAGATAGCGGGCTATCCAGATGTGGAAACTGCCCATGTCCACGCACAGCGTCACGTCGTCGCTGACGATGTCCTGCAGCTCCTTGACGATGCGCAACGGATGGATCGGCATGCCGCCGCGGCGCGCGGCGCGTTCCGCCAATTCGGCGCGCTGGCGGCCGAGATCGGTCAGGATCAGTTCCACCTCCGCCGGGACGCAGACCGCCTCATTGAACGCTTCGGTCATCATGTTCAGCGTGGCGCTGATGTTGCCCACCAGCTCGACGTCCGGCCGATAGCAGGTATCGATGTCCGCCGGCAGCACGTCGATATGCACCAGCTTCAGCCGCCCGTGGCTGTTCCACATGCACGGATCGTATTCGATCGGATCGTAGCCGACGCTGACCACCAGATCGGCCTTTTGCAACAGCTGATCGGCCGGCTGGTTGTTGAACAGGCCGACGCGGCCGGCGAAGCGGGCAAAGTGATTGACGTCAATCACCCCCGCCGCCTGATAGGTGCCGACCACCGGCATATGGGTGCGGTACAGCAGATGGCGCACCGCCTCGCTGTTCTCCGGCCGGCTGGCCTGCAAGCCCAGCAGCAGCACCGGGCATTTGGCCTGGCGGATCAGTTTCACCGCCGCCTGAATGTCGTCCGCCGCCGCGGCCCCCATGCGCGGCAAGCGGCAGCCCGCCAGCACCGGCGCCGTGACCGGCTCATTGACGATATCCATCGGCAGGCTGACGAACGACGCCCCCGGCCGGCCGAACTCGGCGCGGCGGAAGGCGTTGGCGATCACCTCGGAAATCGCCGAACCGGCATGCACTTCGGCGCAGTACTTGGTCACCGGCCGGAACATGCTGACGGTATCCATGCTCTGGTGCGTCTGCTTCAGGCTGTCGGCGCGCTTCACCGCGCCGCCGAAGGCCACCACTGCATCCCCTTCCGAGGTGGCGGTTGCCAGCCCGGTGATCAGGTTGGAGCTGCCCGGCCCGGAGGTGACCAGCGCCACCCCCGCCTTGCCGGTCAGGCGGCCGACCGCCGCCGCCATAAAGGCCGCGTTGGCCTCATGGCGCACCACTACCGTTTCGATCGACGGCGCATCTTCCAGCGAATCGAACACCCGGTCGATCTTGGCGCCCGGAATGCCGAAAACGTGTTTGACGCCCTGCGCTTCCAGGTTTTTCACCACCAAGTCGGCGCCGCATTGCCAGTCATTGCCTGTTTTTTCCTGTGCCATGGTTCCACCTCCTAAGAAAACGATCGCCGGGATTAGCCCTCGGCGGAACGAATTGCGCGATCCAAATCCTCTGGACAGAGGTTGGCGCGCAAGAAATCCGCATCATGCGGCAACTGAAGATTGAGACGGGTGATGACGCCGAACTGCAGGCGGCCATGATCGAGCTGGTAATCCAGCACGTGGCCGCCGCCGCTTCGGTCGTCGGTAACGAAGTGTTCGTGATAGCCGGCCACGCCGATGCCCTGCATGTAATCGGGCGAGCGGAAGCCGACCAGCGTGCCGCGCCGCTGATGGAACGAGAAGGTCGGCTGCTCTTCTATCGCTTCCAGCATTGGGCGGTAAGGCCGTTCCTGACGCGGCACGGTGCGGGTTTCGACATGGCTGAACTCACCGTCGACCCGCACCGCGCAGAACAGGTTCGGCGAGGCGACCTGTTCATCGATGCATTGGTGCAGTTGCGCCTTGGTGATCGGCCGATCGAATTGCTGGCTGACGCTGGGCTGGAAAAAGGTGACGACGGCGAAAGGGGTTTTCTGTTGCAAACCGGCCGGGCGGGCGCTGCCGTCGGCGCGCAGCTGGTGTATTTCCTGATCGAACGCGATCAGTTCGCCATCCAGATGATTGAAGGTGCCGAGGCCGAAATCGCCGTGTTTCAGCAATTCGGCGATGGTGGTCTCCCCTTCATAAACCCCGTCGATGAGCGCGCTCATCAGCGAGATTTGATAGATTTCGCCCTCCCCGGCGTTGATCGACTGCCTGGCGAAACCCTGCGCCAAATGGCGCGCACAGGAACACCCGTGTTTTTCGTTCATGCTGACTCCTCCACCAGCGCGGAACTGCGGTTCCACGCGTTCAAAAGACCCGCCGACGGCGAGCCAAGATGCCCCTCAGGCGCGTTCATCAGTTGGAACGATTCAGCCTGAGGCGACAAAAAAACCGGCACGGCTGGCCGGCCGATATCCAGAAACAACAGGAAGATAAGTGAAAGTAAAGACTCACTAATAATTGAGGTTGAGTCGGATATCAAATTGAACGGTTAATCTGGTGTTGGAGCGACAATCAACGCCACAGGCGGCTGACGCAGCCTGGGAAAAACATCTGCTATTTGGTGCTAAACGCCGCTAGGTTTATGCGTTTTCTCTCTATGCGGCCGGGATGCGGCGGCGCTGAAGCCCGTCGTCAACCCGCAATCAGAGTAGCCGCAGCATCGCCAACAGAGAAGCGGGTATTCATAAGAAACGCTTTTGCATATAATGCAAAAATGAATGACGCCCGCTATGTAGAACATCTGCCAATCTTTCTCGACGTGGCCCGCCTGGGCAGCTTTTCCGCCGCCGCACGCCAGCTGGGTATGGTGCCTTCTTCTCTGGTGCGCCATATCGATGCGCTGGAAAGCGCGCTCGGCGCGACGCTGTTCGTACGCTCCACCCGCGGCCTGTTGCTGACCGACGCCGGCGAGCTGCTGCTGGCACGCGCCGCCGCGCTGATGACGGACATTACCGGCATTCGCGCCGAGCTGAACGCGCTGAACGAAACGCCGCAGGGCACGCTGCGCATCAGCTGCCTGCCGACCTTCGGCAAAACCTATGTGCTGCCGCTGCTGCCGACGCTGGCGGAACGCTACCCTCAGCTGTGGGTCGATCTCGATCTGACCGAACGCCAGACCGATCCGACCCAGGAACGGCTGGACGCCGCCATCCGCATCGGCGAGCAGAAGGACAGCGCGCTGTACGCCAGCCGCATCGCCACCCAACGCTGGGTGATGTGCGCCAGCCCCGGCTACGTCGCCCGCTATGGCCTGCCGAGCGATCTGGAGGCGCTGCCGCAGCACCGGCTGATCGCCCGCTACCACAAACAACAGCCGGCCTGCTGGGCGCAGATCCTCGACGCGGCGTTGATGAACCGCTGCACCATGGCGCTGCGTTGCGATGACTTCACCGCGCAGCGTCAGGCGGCGCTGCTCGGCCTCGGCATCGCCTTTCTGCCCAACTGGGTGGTGGGGCCGGACGTGCAGCATGGGCGGCTGGTGCAGATGCTGGAAGATCCGCGCCATGAACAGCAAGGCATCTATCTGCTGCGGCCGGTGGCGAAAGTGTCCGCCCGCCTGGCGGCCTTCACCGCCCTGCTGCAGCAAACCATCGGTCAACCGCCCAACTGGGCGTAAAGCGGGGTGACGCGGCCGCGCAGCGCCGGGTTGTCGCTCTCGTCTTTCAGTTCGACGCCGGTCAGCCCTCGCCGGCACGCCTGTTCCAACAACCAGGCCAATTTGAACGCCGCCTGCGGATAATCCAGCCCCTCCGGCCGCACATTGGAGATGCAGTTGCGCTCTGAGTCCCTTCTGCGCGCGTTCGGCTCCCAGGTCAGATAAATCCCCAGGCTGTCCGGCGACGACAGCCCCGGCCGTTCGCCGATCAGCACCGCCACCGCCCGGGCCTGCAGGCACTCGCCGATCTCATCCCCCAGCGCCACTCGCGCCTGATGCGCCAACACCACCGGCGCGATCGCCAGCCCCAACGTATCGAGATAGGGCCGCAGCGCCTGCAGCAGCGGCAATGCCTGGCGGTGCACCGCCTTGGAGGAGAGGCCATCCGCCACCACCAGCAGCAGATCGGTCCGGCGCGGCGGCACGCCGAGCAGCAGGCGGCGGCTGTCCAGCGCCAATCGCCGCCCCAGATCCGGACGGCGCAGATAGGCGGCGCGGTCAACGGCCTGGCTGTGCACCGCCAGCGTGGGCCAACCGGCATCGTGCAGATCCGCCGCCAGCCGTTCGCTCTCGAATGGCTGATGCACCGCGTCGCGCGCCTGGGCATGGGCCAGGCCGAAGCGCAGCAGCTCGTCGGTCGGCAGACTGGCGCCGGTGCGCCCCAGCGCGATGCGCGCATCGGTAAAGGCGCGCAGCGCGTCCCAACTGTTGACGTGAACCGGTTTGCTCATGTCCGTTCTCCCTGCAGCGCCAGCAACAACGGGTGATTGGCGGCGGCGTCGCGCAGCCGTCCGCGTTCATCGGTGATGTTCATCGCCGCCAGCCAGGCGGCGAACTCCGGCGCGTGCTTCAGCCCCAGCAGTTCACGGATATAGAGCGCGTCGTGGAACGAGGTGCTTTGGTAATTGAGCATGATGTCGTCCGCGCCCGGCACGCCGATCAGGAACGTCAGCCCGGCGGCGGCCAACAGCGTCAGCAGCGTGTCCATATCATCCTGATCGGCCTCGGCATGGTTGGTGTAACAGACATCGCAGCCCAGCGGCAGGCCGAGCAGCTTGCCGCAGAAGTGATCCTCCAGCCCGGCGCGGATAATTTGTTTGCCGTCATACAGGTATTCAGGGCCGATAAACCCCACCACGGTGTTGATCAGCAGCGGTGAGAAATGCCGCGCCACCGCATAGGCGCGCGCCTCGCAGGTCTGCTGATCGACGCCGTGATGCGCGTTAGCCGACAGGCAACTGCCCTGCCCGGTTTCGAAGTACATCACGTTATCGCCCAACGTGCCGCGCTTGAGGCTCAGCGCCGCCTGCTGCGCCTCCGCCAGCAGCGCCAGACTGATGCCGAAACCGCGATTGGCCGCTTCGGTACCGGCGATCGACTGAAACACCAGATCCACCGGCGCACCACGCTCCATCAGCCGCAGCGTGTTGGTCACGTGGGTCAGCACGCAGGATTGGGTGGGTATGGCGAAGCGCTGGATCACGTCGTCCAGCATGTAGTTGAGTTTTTCCAGCAGCGGCAGGCTGTCGCTGGCCGGATTGATGCCGACCACCGCGTCGCCGCTGCCGTACAGCAAACCGTCCAGCATGCTGGCGGCGATGCCTTGCAGGCTGTCGGTCGGGTGATTGGGCTGCAGCCGCACGCTGAGGTGGCCCGGCAGGCCAATCGTATTGCGAAAGCGCGTCACCACCCGGCATTTCTTCGCCACCAGGATCAGATCCTGATTGCGCATGATCTTGCTTACCGCCGCCGCCATCTCCGGCATAATGCCGGCGGCCACCTGCGCCAGCATGGCACTGTCCGCCTGCTCGCTCAGCAACCAGTCGCGAAAATCGCCGATCGTGAGGTGCGAGATGGGCTCAAAGGCGGCGGCGTCGTGGCTATCGATGATCAGGCGCGTCACCTCGTCCTGCTCGTACGGCACCAGCGGCTGCTGCAGGAAAGTCTTGAGCGGCACATCCGCCAGCGCGATGCGCGCCGCCATGCGCTCTTCGGCGCTTTCCGCCGCCACCTCCGCCAGATAATCGCCGGAACGCGCCGGCGAAGCTTTCGCCATCAGCTGGCGCAGGCCGCCGAAGCGATAGCCGCGTTGGCCCAACGTTGCCTGATACATAGCCCCCTCCCTTGCCCTGAGTGACGAGATAAAAGCCCTGCACCAAGTGTAGTCAGTGAAGCAAGAAAATTAATTTGCCTGCTATCGCCGCCATCGCGCATCCCCCCATTTCACCCGCTGCCGCTTCGGGTTACAGTAGCCGCGAAAACAGGAGGGGTGATGGATCCGCAACGGCAAATTATCGACTGGCTGCAACAAGATAGCGCGCGCATGGCCGCCCTGCGCACCGTGCGCCAGCTCGGCCTGAATGACTGGTGCCTCGGCGCCGGCTTTGTGCGCAACCTGGTGTGGGATCGGCGCCACGGCTATGCGGAGCCCACGCCGCTCAACGATATCGACGTGATCCACTTCGATGCGGAGCGGGCGGACGCCGAACGCGATCGCATGCTGGAGGCGCGGCTGCAGCAGTGGCTGCCGCAGCCGTGGTCGGTCAAGAACCAGGCGCGCATGCACCTGCGCAGCGGCCGCGCGCCCTACCGCAACAGCGAAGAGGCCATCAGCTTCTGGACCGAAGTGGAAACGGCGATCGGCGCACGCCTGAACGCCGACGACAGCATCACGCTGGTCGCCCCTTTCGGGCTCGCGGCGCTGTTCAACGACACCATTACCTTCAACGTGAAAAATGGCGATCGCACGGCCTATGCCCAGCGCGTGGTCGACAAAGGCTGGCTGCTGCGCTGGCCGCGTCTGCAGCAGGTAAAGATTTAGCCGCCGCTGCCGATACCCTGAACAGCGAGATCCAGACTCAGGGAGAGCAACCATGTCGACCACCATCACCATGATCGTACCGATCAAGAATACCGTCCCCGGCGTCAGCAACGTCTTCAGCGCGCCGGGCCATCAGGGCGAATTGCTGATGGCCAAACCGGTCAACAACCAGCCGCAAGGCGGCAAGATGGAAAAAAACGAACGCGCCAACGGCAATGACGAACCGGTTAACCTCAATGAAAGCCGCGCTTCGGCGCGCATCAAGGCGCTGAACCGGCAGATTCAGGCGCTGCAGCAAAAGCTGGTGGAACTGAAGGATTCCGACGCCGATCCCAAAGAGATCGAAAAGCAGAAACAGCTGATCGAAGCGCAGATCAAGATGTTGCAGGCCGAGATCGCGCGCATCCAGAAAGAAGAAATGGAAAAGCAGCAGCAGGAGCAAATGGAAAAAGCCGCGGCGAAATCCGGCGACGGCGTAAACCGCCCAACGCCGCTCAACGCGGTGGACGTCTATATCTGAGTCAATATGCCGCGTTTTCCCGCCGGCGCTGTTGCAGCAGCGCCGCCTGCTGACGCGCCACCTGCCAGATGGCCTCCGCCGCCGGCGTCAGTGAGCGGTTCTTGCGCCGCACCAGCATCAGCGCGCGGTTAATTTCCGGCACCAGCCGCCGCACCCGGAGCCGCCCCCCTTCCGGCAACGGCAGCGCCAACGCCGGGAAAATGCTGATGCCAATCCCCTCCGCCACCATCGGGAACAGCGTGGCCGGATGGCCGATTTCCTGCACCACCTGCGCCTCCACGCCCTGCTGTCTCAGCGCACTGTCGATCAGCGGCCGGCTGCCCGACGCATAATCCTGCAACACCAGGCGGCAACCGTTCAACGCCGACCAACGCACCGCCTGCTGCGCAGCGAACGGATGATCGTCGCGGCACAGCAACAGGAAAGGTTCATGCAGCACCGCTTCGCACTCCAGATCCACCGCCTGTACCGGATCGACCACGATGCCGAAATCCACCTCGGCGTTGCGCACGCTGTGCAGCACCTGCTGCTGCGCCTGATCGCGCAGCATGATGCGGATCTCCGGGTATTCACGCTCGCCGGCGGCGATGCACTGCGGCATCAGATGGGCGGAAATGGTTTGGCTCGTCGCCACCCGCACCGTGCCGCTGCGCTGTACGCCAAAGCTGCGCGCATCCAGCAAAGCGGCCTGCAGTTCGTCCAGCAGCCGCTCGACCCGGTTGGCCAACCGCAGACCGGCGTCGGTCAACACCACTTCACGCGTGGTGCGATCCAGCAGCCGCACGCCGACCTCCGCTTCCAGCTCTTTCACGCTGTGGCTGACCGCCGATTGCGTCAGGCCGATCGCCTCACCGGCGCGGCTGAAGCTGCCGTGGCGGGCGATGGCGACGAACACCCGCAGCTGTTTGAGTGAGTAATTCATGTGTTTTATTCATATATGAATTAAATAAATCAATTTAATTATTATATGTCCGCGCGGGAGAATAGCCCTATCGATTTTCGACCCTGAGCGCACCGCCATGAGATTTCTGCCCGATCGTTTTACCCTGACGCTGATCGCTACCGTGCTGCTGGCGTCGTTCCTGCCGGCGCGCGGCGAGTTCGTCGGCTGGCTCAACGCCCTGACCATCGCCGCCATCGCCCTGCTGTTCTTCATGCACGGCGCCAAGCTGTCGCGCGAGGCCATCCTGGCCGGCAGCAACAACTGGCGGCTGCATCTGTGGGTGATGTGCAGCACCTTCATCATTTTTCCGGCGCTGGGCGTGCTGTTTGCCTGGTGGGCGCCGATCGACGTCAGCCCCGAGCTGTACGCCGGTTTCATCTACCTGTGCATCCTGCCGGCCACCGTGCAATCGGCCATCGCCTTCACCTCGCTGGCGGGCGGCAACGTCGCGGCGGCGGTATGCAGCGCTTCCGCCTCCAGCCTGCTCGGGATCTTCGTGTCGCCGCTGTTGGTCGGCTTGTTGATGAATGTGCACGGCGATACCGGCGGCCTGCGGCAGGTCGGTTCGATCGTGCTGCAGCTGCTGGTGCCGTTCGTCGCCGGTCACCTGCTGCGGCCGCTGATCGGCGGCTGGATCGAACGCCATCGGCCGCTTATCGGTAAAACCGATCAGACTTCAATTCTGCTGGTGGTGTACGCCGCCTTCAGCGAGGCGGTGACGCACGGCATCTGGCATCAGGTAGGGATGGGCTCACTGGCGTTTATCGTCGGTGGCAGCATCGTGCTGCTGGCGATCGTGCTGGTGGTGAACACTTACATGGCGCGCTGGCTGGGGTTCAGCAAAGCGGACGAGATCACCATCGTATTCTGCGGTTCGAAGAAGAGCCTGGCGAACGGCATTCCGATGGCCAATATCCTGTTCCCGGCGGCGACGGTGGGGATCATGGTGCTGCCGCTGATGGTGTTCCATCAGGTGCAGCTGATGACCTGTGCGGTATTGGCGAAAAGGTATCAGCGCAAGCAGCAGGCGCTACAGGCGGTGCCCAACGCCAACGCGCAGGCGTCGCGCGGGTAAAAAAAGACGGGCCAAGGCCCGTCAGTTCAGCTTTTCTTCAGCGGCTTGACCAGGTGGTCAAGCCCTTCGATTTTAATCGCCAGCGTCATCTCCATCAGCATGCCGAGCTTGCCTTTGGGGAACTCGCCCTTGCGGGCGAACCACAGCAGGTACTCTTCGGGCAGATCGATCAGCACCCGCCCCTGGTACTTGCCGAACGGCATCACGGTATTGGCGATTTCCAGCAGGTTTTCTTTTTCCATCAGTCACCCAGCAAGCGGATCATCTCCGCTTCGTCGATCACGGCGATACCCAGCTCCTGCGCCTTCGCCAGCTTGGAACCGGCCGCTTCGCCGGCGATCACCAGATCGGTTTTCTTCGACACGCTGCCGCTGACCTTGGCGCCCAACGCCGTCAGGCGATCTTTGGCCTCGTCGCGCGACAGCTGGCTCAGCGAGCCGGTCAGCACCACGGTTTTACCGGCGAACGGGCTGTCTATCTCCTCCGCCACCACCATCACCGGCGCCGGCCAATGGATGCCAATCTCGGCGCCCACCAGCTCGTTGATCACCTGCTGATTGAGCGCTTCATCGAGGAAGTTGCGAGTGTGTTTGGCCACCACTTCGCCAACGTCCGGCACCTCTTTCAGCGCTTCGATATCGGCGGAAAACAACTTCTCGAGCGATCCGAAATGCGCCGCCAGGTTGGCGGCGGTCGCTTCACCAACCTCGCGAATGCCGAGCGCATACAGGAAACGGGCGAAGGTGGTCTGCTTGGATTTCTCCAGCGCGTTAACCAGGTTCTGTGCCGATTTCGGCCCCATGCGATCCAGACCGGTCAGAATGCCGGCGGACAGGCGGAACAGATCGGCCGGGTTCTTCACGTACTCCTTGTCCACCAGTTGCTCGATGATCTTGTCGCCCATGCCTTCGACGTCCAGCGCGCGGCGAGAAACGAAATGCTTCAACGCCTCTTTGCGCTGCGCCCCGCAGATCAGCCCGCCGGTGCAGCGCGCAACGGCTTCGCCTTCCACGCGCTCAACGTCGGAGCCGCACACCGGGCAGTGCAGCGGGAACACCACTTCGCGCGCATCCTGCGGCCTGCGGTCTTCCAGCACCCCCACCACCTGCGGGATCACGTCGCCGGCGCGGCGCACGATCACCGTATCGCCGATGCGCAGCCCCAGACGCTCAATTTCATCGGCGTTGTGCAAGGTGGCGTTACTGACGGTCACCCCGGCCACCAGCACCGGTTCAAGGCGCGCCACCGGCGTAATCGCGCCGGTGCGGCCAACCTGAAACTCCACTTCGCGCACCACGGTGATCTGCTCCTGCGCCGGGAATTTGAACGCCGTCGCCCAGCGCGGCGCACGCGCCACGAAGCCCAGCGTTTCCTGCAGATCGATGTCGTCAATCTTGATCACCACGCCGTCAATATCGAAACCGAGCTGTGCGCGGTCCCGCTCGACCTGGCGATAGAACGCCAGCACTTCCTCGCTGCCGGTGCGGCGCTGGGCGCGATCGCTGACCGGCAGGCCCCAGGCCTTGAACTGCATCAGGCGTTCAAAGTGGCTGCGCGGCAGCTCGCCGCCTTCCAGCAGCCCGACGCCATAGCAGAAGAAGGTCAGCGGGCGTTTGGCGGTAATGCGCGGATCGAGCTGGCGCAGCGAACCGGCGGCGGCGTTGCGCGGATTGGCGAACACCTTACCGTCTTTGCGCCGCGCCTCTTCGTTCATCTGTTCAAACCCGGCCTGCGGCATGAACACTTCGCCGCGCACTTCCAGCCGGCGCGGGATGTTGTCGCCGGTCAGGCGCAGCGGGATGGCGCGAATGGTGCGCACGTTGGAGGTGATGTTCTCGCCGGTGGTGCCGTCGCCGCGCGTCGCCGCACGCACCAGCTCGCCGTCTTCGTACAGCAGGCTGACCGCCAGGCCGTCCAGCTTCAGCTCGCAGCAGAAGGTCAGCGGATCGCTGCTCTTGAGCCTGTCCTGCACGCGCTTGTAAAACGCCAGGAAGCTCTCTTCGTCGAACACGTTGTCCAGCGACAGCATCGGCACTTCGTGACGCACCTGATCAAACGCCGCCAGCGGCGCCGCGCCCACGCGCTGGGTCGGCGAATCGGCGGTGATCAGCTCCGGATGCGCGCTCTCGAGCTCGCGCAGCTCGCGCATCAGGCGGTCATATTCCGCATCCGGCACTTCGGGCGCATCCAGCACATGATACTGGTATTCATGATGGCGCAATGTGGCTCGTAGTTGATTGATTTGTTGGATTATCGATTCCATGGCTCACCATCAAAGATAAAAAACCCCCGGCTAGCGGGGGCTTTGTTGTTACGGATGTTCAGTGCGCGCGGCAACCCGGTCAGGCGTTGTTTTCCAACACTTCACGGATACGCGCTTTGTAGGTTTCCAGCTTCTGCGGCGTCATCATGCGGCGCTCGTCGTCCAGCACCACACCGCCCACGTCGTCGGCGATGCGCTGCGCCGACTGCAGCATCAGCTTGAAGTTCTGATTGGCGTCGCCGTAAGACGGCACCATCATGAACATCGACACGCCCGGCGTGGAGAAATCGGACATCATGTCAGGATCGAACGACCCCGGCTTGACCATGTTCGCCAGGCTGAACAGCACCGGGCCACTGCCGGCCGGGCTGATATGGCGGTGGAAGATGCCCATCTCGCCAAACTGGAAGCCCGCCTGCAACACGCTCTGCAGCAGCACTTCGCCGCCGATCACGCCGCCCTGATGGGCCGCGACGTGCAGCACCAGCACGGTCTCTTTCAGTTTAGCCTGTACTGGCGCAGCGGCCGGCTGTTGCGGCTGCGGTGCAGGTTCCGACGCAGGCTTCACTTCCGGCGCTTGCTGCACCGGGGCGGGTTCGGCGTGGAATGCCGGTTCCGCCGCCAGCGGCGCCTCATGTTCATGCGGCAGATCGTCAACGCGCGGCTCGCGGCGCACGGCCGGTTGCGGTTGCTGCGGCTCGGCCGGTTTTTCGTCCGGCGCGTAGTTGTTCAGCAGGATGTCATCGTACTCCGGCCGCTGAGACAGCGGAGGCGGCGTCTGATGAGCAGCCGGCTGAACGGCGCGGGGCGCAGGCGCAGCCGCCGGAGCGGGCTTCGGCGCGGCCACGGGTTCTTCGCGTGCGGCATCGAAATGGCCGAATGACGGCTCGTCTTGCGGGTGAGCGGCGCGTACGCGCACCTCACCGACGCCTTCTTCGAGATCGTCGATCGGAGTTTGTTCACGTTCCTTTTGGGAACGTTTGGCTGGGCGATCGCGGAAGAGCGCTGACCGTTCTTTGCGACTGGTCCACAGACCGTGCAATAACAGCGCTATTATGGCGATCGCGCCAACAACGATTAATATCAGACGCAAATCCTGCATCATTGCTATCTCTGTTGTTCCAATACATTGCCACCGCGGCAAACATTCACTCTTTAACTCTATTTGCCCGCGCACACAAGTGCAAGTCCGTGCTGAACTTTATGCCAATAAAGATGATTATACTGCCTTTTTCTGCTGGTTTTTCAGCCAACCCTACCCTAGTCAGTGGAAAATCATCCCTATATGATAATGATGCCTGTTCAGACAACGAGATAACTTAAGATATGTCCTATACGCAGCCCCCTTCCCGTTCCACCAGCGGCATTCATTATTTCGCCGAAGGCTGGCGCCTGATTTCGCGCCCGGGGATTAAACGCTATGTGGTCCTGCCGTTGCTGGTCAACGTGCTGCTGATGGGCTCCGCTTTCTGGTGGCTGTTCAGCCGCCTCGGCGACTGGATCCCGGCGATGATGAGCCACGTTCCCGACTGGCTGCAATGGTTGAGCTACCTGCTGTGGCCGCTGGCGGTCATTTCGGTGCTGCTGGTGTTCAGCTATCTGTTCAGCACTATCACCAATCTGATCGCCGCGCCGTTCTGCGGCCTGCTGGCCGAGCAGCTCGAAGGCAGCCTGACCGGCAAACCGCTGCCGGACACCGGCCTGCTCGGCATCGCCAAAGATCTGCCGCGCATCATGGCGCGCGAATGGCGCAAGCTGATGTATTACCTGCCGCGCGCGCTGCTGCTGCTGGCGCTGTACTTCGTGCCCGGCATCGGCCAGACGGTGGCGCCGGTGCTGTGGTTCCTGTTCAGCGCCTGGATGCTGGCGATCCAGTATTGCGACTATCCGTTCGACAACCACAAGGTGAGCTTTGCCGACATGCGCCGCGCCTTGCGCCAGCACAAAACCGACAACCTGCAGTTCGGCGCGCTGGTCAGCCTGTTCACCATGATCCCGATCCTCAACCTGGTGATCCTGCCGGTCGCCGTCTGCGGTGCCACCGCGATGTGGGTCGATCGCTACCGCTCGCAATTCGTCCGATAACCGCCGTTTTTTGCCGCCGACAGCGCGGAAATTTTCGACAGGGCGCGCATTTCGCGCCCTTATCATTGTGCTTAAAACTTATTTCCTAATAACATATAGATATACCAATTCTTTACTTCCCTGCCGGTACTGTTAGCGTATGCTTTCGATGTTCCCCACATTTTCATAGAGTTAAAGGACGGGCTATGAGCAAGATATATGAAGACAACTCATTAACAATCGGCCATACGCCGCTGGTTCGTCTGAACCGTATCGGCAACGGACGCATTCTGGCCAAGGTTGAATCACGCAACCCGAGCTTCAGCGTCAAATGCCGCATCGGTGCCAATATGATTTGGGATGCGGAACAACGCGGCGTGCTGACCGCCGGCAAAGAACTGGTGGAGCCGACCAGCGGCAACACCGGCATCGCGCTGGCCTTCGTCGCCGCCGCGCGCGGTTACAAGCTGACGCTGACCATGCCGGAAACCATGAGCATCGAGCGCCGCAAGCTGCTCAAGGCGCTGGGCGCCAATCTGGTGCTGACCGAAGGGGCGAAAGGCATGAAAGGCGCCATCGCCAAAGCGGAGGAGATCGTCGCTACCGATCCGAACCGCTACCTGATCCTGCAACAGTTCAGCAACCCGGCCAACCCGGCCATCCATGAAAAAACCACCGGCCCGGAAATCTGGGAAGACACCGATGGGGAAGTCGACGTGTTCATCTCCGGCGTCGGCACCGGCGGCACATTGACCGGCGTCAGCCGCTACATCAAGAACACCAAAGGCAAGGCCATCACCACCGTGGCGGTCGAGCCGACCGACTCGCCGGTCATCAGCCAGGCGCTGGCCGGTGAAGAGCTGAAACCGGGCCCGCACAAGATCCAGGGCATCGGCGCCGGCTTCATTCCAGGCAACCTCGATCTTGACCTGGTGGATCGCGTCGAAAAAATCTCCAACGACGAAGCCATCAGCATGGCGCGCCGCCTGATGGACGAAGAAGGCATCCTGGCAGGCATCTCCTCCGGCGCAGCGGTCGCAGCGGCGGTGAAACTGGCCGAAGAACCGGCGTTCGCCGACAAGACCATTGTGGTCATCCTGCCCTCTTCCGGCGAACGTTATCTCAGCACCGCGCTGTTCGCCGATCTGTTCACCGAGCAGGAATTGCAGCAGTAATCCCGCCACTGCACAAATCGCTAAAAAAGCACCCTGTGGGGTGCTTTTTTGTGGACTGGATCAAACTTTATAGCAGTCCAAGATTGCTTTTGCCCGTCGCCTTTAGTATTTAACGGTGCATTATTTCGATGCGCAAAATTAATCACTCTCCGAGCCTGGTCGAGGCTGAATCGATTTACTCATCTGTCGCCGACGCGGCGAATCGGGCATAATGGGGAGCGGATTGGAACGACGTCTAAAGCCGAGTTTTTTGATCTGAAGTGCCTAACGCGTCGTTTTCTGTTGCATCAACGTTCGCCCCTGTCCATAGTCAGGCGCTATAACCAGACAAGTTAAAGTCAGGCCCCTGGGCTAAACTTTAACTCCACAACATTAATCCAATAAGTTGGGGAAACATCAATGTTCCAGCAAGAAGTTACTATTACCGCTCCGAATGGTCTGCATACTCGCCCTGCCGCTCAGTTCGTTAAAGAAGCCAAAGGCTTCACGTCTGACATCACCGTGACCTCCAACGGCAAAAGCGCCAGCGCTAAAAGCCTGTTCAAACTGCAAACTCTGGGGCTGACTCAAGGGACCGTAGTGACCATCTCAGCTGAAGGTGAAGACGAGCAGAAAGCCGTTGAGCACTTGGTAAAACTGATGGCAGAGCTTGAGTAATCGGCCCGTCTTTTTAGTTAACACCAGTCAAGAGTAAGGTAGGGTTATGATTTCAGGCATTTTAGTATCACCGGGCATCGCTTTTGGTAAGGCTCTCTTGCTGAAAGAAGACGACATCGTCATCAACCGGAAGAAAATCTCTGCTGATCAAGTAGAGCAGGAAGTCTCGCGTTTTCTGGCCGGCCGCGCGAAAGCGTCCGAACAGCTGGAAGCGATCAAGACCAAAGCTGGCGAAACCTTCGGCGAAGAGAAGGAAGCTATCTTCGAAGGCCACATCATGTTGCTGGAAGACGAAGAGCTTGAGCAGGAAATCATAGCCCTAATCAAAGACGATCTGGCCTCCGCAGACGCCGCCGCCTACACCGTGATCGAAGGTCAGGCGAAAGCGCTGGAAGAGTTGGACGACGAATACCTGAAAGAACGCGCCGCCGACGTGCGCGACATCGGCAAACGCCTGCTGCAGAACATTCTGGGCATGCCTATCGTCGATCTGGGCTCCATTCAGGATGAAGTGATCCTGGTGGCCACCGATCTGACCCCGTCCGAGACCGCGCAGCTGAACCTGGACAAAGTGCTGGGCTTCATTACCGATCTCGGCGGCCGCACCTCCCACACCTCTATCATGGCGCGCTCCCTGGAGCTGCCGGCAATCGTCGGCACCAGCGACGTGACCAAGCAGGTGAAGAACGACGACTACCTGATTCTGGACGCGGTTAACAACCAGATTTACGTTAACCCGACCGCTGACGTTATCGATCAGCTGAAAGCCGCCCAGAACCAATACATCACCGAGAAAAACGATCTGGCCAAGCTGAAGGACCTGCCGGCGATTACGCTGGACGGCCATCAGGTTGAAGTCTGCGCCAACATCGGCACCGTGCGCGACGTCGCGGGTGCAGAGCGCAACGGCGCGGAAGGCGTCGGCCTGTATCGTACCGAATTCCTGTTCATGGATCGCGACTCGCTGCCAACCGAAGACGAGCAGTTCCAGGCTTATAAAGCCGTGGCGGAAGCCATGGGCTCGCAGGCCGTGATCGTCCGCACCATGGACATCGGCGGCGACAAAGACCTGCCGTACATGAACCTGCCGAAGGAAGAGAACCCGTTCCTCGGCTGGCGCGCCATCCGCATCGCGATGGACCGCCGTGAAATCCTGCACGCCCAGCTGCGAGCCATCCTGCGCGCCTCGGCGTTCGGCAAACTGCGCATCATGTTCCCGATGATCATCTCCGTGGAAGAAGTGCGCGATCTGAAAGGCGAAATCGAGACGCTGAAGGCGCAGCTGCGCGAAGAAGGCAAGGCGTTTGACGAGAGCATCGAAGTGGGCGTGATGGTGGAAACACCGGCTGCGGCGGTCATCGCTCACCACCTGGCGAAAGAAGTCGACTTCTTTAGTATTGGGACAAACGATCTAACCCAGTATACTCTGGCGGTAGATCGCGGCAACGAGCTGATTTCTCATCTCTATAACCCGATGTCCCCATCAGTGCTTGGCCTGATCAAACAGGTTATTGATGCATCTCACGCGGAAGGCAAGTGGACCGGCATGTGCGGCGAACTGGCTGGCGATGAGCGTGCTACACTGTTGTTATTGGGCATGGGGCTGGATGAGTTCAGCATGAGTGCGATTTCAATCCCGCGCATCAAGAAAATTATTCGCAACACGAATTTCGAAGATGTGAAGGCGTTGGCAGCGCAAGCCTTGGCACAGCCAACGGCACAAGACCTGATGAATTGCGTCAATAAATTCATCGAAGAAAAAACGCTCTGCTAAACTTCCACGACACTGGAACGCCGCCCAATTTAATGCTTAGGAGAAGATCATGGGTTTGTTCGATAAACTGAAATCTCTGGTTTCTGATGACAAGAAAGACACGGGCACTATCGAGATCGTCGCTCCCCTTTCTGGCGAAATCGTCAATATCGAAGATGTGCCGGACGTAGTGTTCGCTGAAAAAATCGTTGGCGACGGTATCGCCATCAAACCGGCCGGCAACAAAATGGTTGCTCCGGTTGACGGCACCATCGGTAAGATTTTCGAAACCAACCATGCATTCTCTATCGAATCCGACAGCGGCATTGAGCTGTTCGTCCACTTCGGCATCGATACCGTAGAACTGAAAGGCGAAGGCTTCAAACGCATCGCCGAAGAAGGTCAGCGCGTCAAGAAAGGTGACGTCGTTATCGAGTTCAACCTGCCACTGCTGGAAGAGAAAGCCAAGTCTACCCTGACGCCGGTCGTTATCTCCAACATGGACGAGATCAAAGAGCTGATCAAACTGTCCGGCAGCGTGACCGTTGGCGAAACCCCGATCATCCGCATCAAGAAGTAATCGCGAATGAGCAAGATAAACGGCGCCCTCGGCGCCGTTTTTTTATCCCCTTCGTCTTTCGAACCGCAGCGTTGTTGGCCGCACGTGCTCACCCCGGTCACTTACCGGAGTAAGCTCCCGGGGATTCCCCCGCTTGCCGCCTAGCTGCAATTCGAAATCCTTTGGGTATGCCGCGGATAATAGACGTTATCGGCGCAGGCAGTTTGAACATGGACAGCGCGCAACCTTCGGAGCGTACACACAGTACGTGACGAAGGCGAGCACTGCCCTAGTTCAAAATGGCAAGTAAGATAGTCTATTATTGCCAGCGCGGGATACGCAGAGTGATGATAAGCCCCTCTCTGTCGCCGTTGCGCGCCTCAACCTGGCCGCCGTGCGCCAATACCACCTTGCGGGTAATCGCCAGCCCCAGGCCGTAACCCTTGCCCGACTGCGCCGACTTCACGCGCACGAATGGATCGAAGATGCTCGACAGTTTCGACTCCTCCACGCCCGGCCCCTGATCGCTGACGGCGAGCTGGAACTGGTTGTCGATGCGCGACAGCGCTACCGTCACCCGCTGGCCCTGGCTGGAAAAGCGCAGCGCATTGCGCACGATGTTGTCCACCGCGCGCCGCATCAGCTCCGCATTGCCCTTGACGGTATACTCCACGTCCGACTCGGCCTGCAGCACGATCTCCACGCCGGGCACCTGCGCCTCGTAGCGCGCATCGCTCACCACCGCATCCACCAGGCCGTACAGATCGAAGTACTCCTCGTCCGGCAGGCTGCTGTGTTCGGTGCGCGACAGCGCCAGCAGCTCGCCGATCATTTTGTCCAGCCGCCCCGACTCATGTTCGATGCGCTTGAGCGAGGTTTCGACGTTGCCGGCGTTTTGCCGCGCCAGGCCGATCGCCAGCTGCAGGCGCGCCAGCGGTGAACGCAGCTCGTGCGAGACATCGTGCAACAGCTGTTCGCGGGCGCTGACCAGCAGCTCCAAGCGTTCGGCCATGGTGTCGAAATCGCGCGCCACGTCGGACAGCTCGTCATGACGGCGCCGCATTTTCGGGAACAGCCGCACCGACAGATCGCCCTGCGCCACCCGATCCAGGCCGCCGCGCAGCTGACGCATCGGCCGGGTCAGGTTCCAGGCCAATACGGCGCTGAACAGCAAACCGCCCAGCCCGCCGACCCACAACATCGGCGCAGGAATGTTGAAGAAATGGGAACGCCGCTCCGGCCGATACTCTTCCCGCAGCCCGCGCACGTTATAACTCAGCCAGTATCCCTGCCCTTCCCCGGTCTGCACCCAGGCGGAAATCGCTTTCGGCATCCGCCGCCCTTCAAACAGCGGTTCTTCCGGCGCGGGCGGCGGCGGTTGGGTCATCGGCGTTACCGACAGCAGACGCCTGTCGTCCTCGGGCCAGTCGCGCATCAGCGCTTCCAGCGCCGGCATGCCGCCGCTGCGCAATTGGGTGGCGGCGGAGGTCAGCTGCAGGCCGATCGCCCGCCGCGCCATGGCGTTCTCCGGCGGCACATAGCGATCGCCATAAAGAGAAAACGCCCCCCACAGGGCCTGCGTCATGATGAGAAAGGTCAGCCAAAAGCCGAGCAAAATTTTCCAGAACAGTCTTCCGCGCATGTCAGGTTACCGGATGCGATAGCCGATGCTGCGCACCGTTTCGATGCTCAGCGTATTGCCGGCCAACGCGCTCAGCTTCTGGCGGATATTGCTGATATGCACATCCACGCTGCGGTCATAGGCTTCACGCGGGCGCCCCAGCCCCTTCTCGGACAATTCGTCCTTCGACACCACACGGTCCGGCGCGCGCAGCAACAGCTCCAACAGATTGAATTCCGAAGCGGTCAGATCGAACGCCTTGCCGCGCCATTCGCTGCTGCGGGTTGAAGGGTTTAACGTCAGCTCGCCAACGCTGATGGCGGCCTCGTCGTCCGCATCTTGCGGCCGTTCTTCGAAACGGCGCAGCACCGCGCGCAAACGCGCCACCAATTCGCGCGGATAGCAGGGTTTGGGCATGTAATCGTCGGCGCCCATCTCCAGACCAATCACCCGATCGATGTTGTCACCTTTGGCGGTCAGCATGATGATCGGCAGCCGGCTCTTTTTGCGCACGTCGCGCAGCACGTCGATGCCGCTCATATCCGGCAGCATGATGTCGAGGATCATCGCAGTATAGTCGCCCGACAGCGCGCCCTCTACCCCCGCCTTGCCGGTCAGCACCAGCGTGGCGTCGAAACCTTCGCCCGTCAGGTATTCGCTCAGCATGGTGCCAAGCTCCAGGTCATCGTCGACCAGTAAAATTTTCATGCCTTGCTCCTTCACCGATTTTCGTTATTTTCCCGCCAATTTCGCCGGTCCGCAGCCGGTTTTACTCAATCCTTACACATCGCTCTTGGCGTCTCGTCACCGTTATTGTGGCCGCTGTCGCGCGATTTCTCTACTTCAGTCATGGCATTGTCGCACGGGCAAGCGGCAGCCGCCGCAAGCGGGGCTGCCGTCTGTCGAAAGGAAAGGAGGAAAGGTTTTCCCGACGGAACACACCGCCGGGAGGGCGCGCTCAGCCGAACACGCCGGTAGAAAGGTAGCGATCGCCGCGATCGCAGACGATCGCCACCACCACGCTGCCGGGGTGAGCCGCGGCGACGCGCAAGGCGCCGACCACCGCGCCGCCGGAGCTGACGCCGCAGAAGATGCCTTCACGCTGCGCCAGCTGGCGCATGGTCTGCTCGGCATCGCCCTGTTCGATATCCAGCACCTGATCCACCAGCTCCGGGCGGAAAATACCCGGCAGGTAAGCGGGCGCCCAGCGGCGAATGCCGGGGATGCTGCTGCCCTCCGCCGGCTGCAGGCCGATGATCTGCACCTGCGGATTCTGGCTTTTCAGGTAACCGCCCACGCCGGTAATGGTGCCGGTGGTGCCCATGCTGGAAACGAAATGCGTGATGCGCCCTTCGGTTTGGCGCCAAATCTCCGGGCCGGTGGTAGTGAAATGGGCGTAGGGATTGTCCAGGTTGTTGAACTGATCCAGTACCTTGCCCTGCCCCTGACGCTGCATCTCCAGCGCCAGATCGCGCGCCCCTTCCATGCCCTGCTCACGGCTGACCAGGATCAGCTCGGCGCCGTAGGCGCGCATCGCCGCCTGCCGCTCCAGGCTCATGTTCTCCGGCATCAGCAGCTTCAGCGTATAGCCTTTCAATGCAGCGATCATCGCCAGCGCAATGCCGGTGTTGCCGCTGGTGGCCTCAATCAGCACGTCGCCGGGCCTGATCTCACCGCGCAGCTCCGCCTGCTGGATCATCGCCAACGCGGCGCGATCCTTCACCGATCCCGCCGGGTTGTTGCCTTCCAGTTTGACCCATACCTCGCTGCCCGCCTGGGCGGCCAGCCGTTGCAGTTTTACCAGCGGGGTATTCCCGATGCATTGTTCGAGCGTTGTCACGATCTTTGCCTGTGTGTTGGTGTGCGTAAAGTAAAAAGGCAACCCTGGGGTTGCCTTGAATAAAGGGCTGCTAAAACCTATCAGGCGCTTTTGGCTAACGCAACAGGTTGCAGCAGTTGATCGCCGGCATACAGCCGCGCATTGAGGCTGCCGACGTAATAACGGCCGCCGCGCACCGGCGTGGCGTTGCCTTCCGGCAGCACCACGCTGATCGGTTCCTGGTGCCAGCCGATCGGCTGCACCGTCAACTGCCAGAAATGGCCGCGCGGACTGACTTCCAGCACCTGAACCGGCAGCGGGCAACGTTCGCTGCTTTCGGTCGCCACTTCCATTTCCCACGGGCGCAGGAACAGATCGACGCTGCCCTGGTGCATCGGCTGGAACGACAACGGCCACTGATGCGCGCCGACGAACAGCTGGGAGCCGCGAATTTCGCCGTTCAGGCGGTTCACTTCCCCCATGAATTCCAGCACAAAGCGGCTCGCCGGTTCGCGCATGATGTCGACCGGCGACCCGACCTGTTCGATATTGCCCTGGCTCATCACCACGATGCGGTCGGCCACTTCCATCGCCTCTTCCTGATCGTGGGTGACGAACACGCTGGTGAATTTCAGCTCTTCATGCAGCTGACGCAGCCAGCGGCGCAGCTCTTTGCGCACCTGTGCATCCAGCGCGCCAAATGGTTCATCCAGCAGCAGAATCTGCGGTTCCACCGCCAGGGCGCGCGCCAGCGCCACGCGCTGTTTCTGGCCGCCGGACAGCTGCGACGGATAGCGGGTAGCCAGGTGGCCCAGCTGCACCATTTCCAGCAGCTGAGTGACTTTCTGTTTGATCGCCGCGGCGTTCGGGCGCTCACGGCGCGGCAGCACGGTCAGGCCGAAGGCGATGTTATCGAACACCGTCATGTGGCGGAACAGCGCATAGTGCTGAAATACGAAGCCCACGCGCCTGTCGCGCGCGTGCATGTGGCTGACGTCGGTGCCGTGGAAGCCCAGCTTGCCGCCGCTCTGGCTTTCCAGCCCGGCGATGATGCGCAGCAGCGTGGTCTTGCCGGAACCGGATGGCCCAAGCAGCGCCACCATTTCGCCGGAAGCAATATCGAGCGAGATATCGTTCAATACCTTGGTGCGACCGAAGGACTTGTTGATGCCGTTAATCTCAATGCTCATGATTTTCCTCCCGCTCGAGACGCGCGTTTTGACGTTCCAGACGCCACTGCAGCGCGCTCTTCAAAAATAGGGTAACGATCGCCATCAGGGTCAACAGGGCGGCGGCGGTAAAGGCCCCGACGGTGTTGTAATCCTGCTGCAACAGCTCGACCTGCAGCGGCAGGCTGTAGGTTTCGCCGCGAATCGAACCGGACACCACCGACACCGCGCCGAACTCGCCGATGGCGCGCGCGTTGGTCAGCACCACGCCGTACAGCAGCGCCCAGCGAATGTTGGGCAGCGTCACGCGGCGGAACATCTGCCAGCCGGACGCTCCCAGCAGAATGGCGGCCTCATCTTCCTGGCTGCCCTGGCTGAGCATCATCGGCACCAGCTCACGCACCACGAAGGGACAGGTGACGAAAATGGTCACCAGCACCATGCCCGGCCAGGAGAACATCACCTGAATGTTATGCGCATCCAGCCAGCCGCCCAACAGGCCGTTGCTGCCGTAAAACAGCAGATAAATCAGCCCCGCCACCACCGGTGATACGGCGAACGGGATATCGATCAGCGTCAGCAGCAGCTGGCGGCCGGGGAAGGTAAAACGCGTCACCAGCCACGCCAGCAACGTGCCGAACACCAGGTTGAACGGCACGGTGATCAGCGCGATCAGGACCGTCAGCCAAATGGCGTGCAGCATGTCCGGATCGAGCAAATTGCTCCACATCGCGCCGAATCCTTTGGAGAAGGCCTCGGCGAAAATCGATATCATCGGCACCACCAGCAGCAGCACCGAAAACAGCGTGCCGATGGCGATCAGCGTCCACTTTCCCCAGTTGACGCGCGGGCGCTCGGCGCCGTTGAAGGCGGAAATATCAGCCATCAGTGCCCTCCTCCCAAACGTCTGCCGAAGCGGCTTTGCAATACGTTAATGCTGAACAGCAGCAGCAGCGACGCCGCCAGGATCACCGAGGCGATGGCGCTGGCCGCCGGGTAATCGAACTCCTGCAAACGCACAAAAATCATCAGCGAGGTCACTTCCGTCTTCCAGGCGATATTGCCGGCGATGAAAATCACCGCCCCGAACTCGCCCAGACTGCGGGTAAAGGAAATGGCGGTGCCGGCCAGCAGCGCCGGCGCCACTTCAGGCAGCACGACGCGGCGAAAACTCTGCCAGCGCGTGGCGCCCAGCGTCTCGGCCGCCTCTTCGTACTCCGGCCCTAACTCTTCCAGCACCGGCTGCACGGTACGCACCACAAACGGCAGGCTGGTGAACGCCATCGCCACCGCGATCCCAAGCCAGGTGAAGGTGACCTTGATGTCGAAGTGCGCCAGCCACTGCCCGTACCAGCCGGTGGTGGAAAACAGACCGGCCAGCGTCAGGCCGGCTACCGCCGTCGGCAGCGCGAACGGCAGGTCGATCAGGCCATCCAGCAGCGAACGGCCGGGAAAACGGTAGCGCGTCAGGATCCAGGCCATCAGCATGCCGAACACCGCATTGAACAGGCTGGCGACAGCGGCCGCCAGCAGCGTCACTTTATACGCCGCCACCACCTGCGGGTTGGAAATCACTTCCCAATATTGCGCCAGGCTCATCTGCGCCAGCTGCATCACCAGCGCACTGAGCGGCAGCAGCAGAATCAAACAGGTATAAAACAGGCTGCTGCCGAGGCTGAGGCCAAATCCGGGCAGCACCCGCTTACTGGACGACAACGCCAACATTTACTTGCGCCCTGCCGCTAACAGCTGATCCAGCTCGCCGCCGGTGGCGAAGTGGGTTTTCATCACCTGCGGCCAGCCGCCGAATTGATCTTCCACGCGGAACAGTTGGGTGTCCGGGAATTGCCCCTTGGCCGCCGCCATCGCTTTCTGGTCATACACGCGGTAGTAGAAACTGGTGATCACCTGCTGCGCCGCCGGGCTGTAGAGATAGTTCAGATAGGCTTTGGCCGCCTGTTCGGTGCCGTTGCGCGCGACGTTTTTGTCGACCCAGGCCACCGGGAACTCCGCCAGAATATCGACCGGCGGCACGATCACTTCGTACTTGTCTTCACCGTATTGCTTGCGGATGTTGTTCACTTCGGACTCGAAGCTGATCAGCACGTCGCCCAAACCGCGCTCGACGAAGGTGGTGGTCGCACCGCGGCCGCCGGTATCGAACACCAACACGTTTTTCAGGAAACGGGTCATGAAGGCGCGGGTCTTGGCCGCATCGTTGCCGTCGGCCTGGCTGGCGGCGCCCCAGGCGGCCAGATAAGTGTAACGGCCGTTGCCGGAGGTTTTCGGGTTCGGGAACACCAGCTTCACGTCGTCACGCACCAGATCGTTCCAGGTGTGGATGCCCTTCGGGTTGTCCTTGCGCACCAGAAACGCCATGGTGGAATAGAACGGCGAGCTGTTGTTCGGCAGACGCGACTGCCAGTCCGCCGGGATCAGCTGCCCGCGATCGTGCAGGATCTGCACGTCGGTGACCTGGTTGTAGGTCACCACGTCGGCGCGCAGGCCCTGCAGGATCGCCAACGCCTGCTTCGACGAGCCGGCGTGCGATTGTTTGATGGTCAGCTTGTCATTCGGATGCTGCTGATTCCATTGCTGTTCAAAGCCGGGATTCAGCGCGACGAACAATTCACGGGAAACGTCATAAGAGCTGTTCAGCAACTCCGCCGCCGACGCGGCGCCGCTCGCCAACAGCGCAGCCGCCAGCCAACCTTTCAGCACGAGATTTTTAACCCGGTTTTGTTTCATTCTGCACCTTATCACTGAGTCATTCCTTCAGGCTTTCGCCTTATTGACGACCAGTGTATTTATAACTCGGTGCGGAGCTGTAACGCTTTTATATACCGTTTAGTGATTTACAAGCATCAAACGCTATAAGGCAGGAAATGCGAGGCGTTTTGGGGCGGGAAAACAGACCGAAGCCGGACGCGCCGGCTTCGGCAACGGCGTCAAAGTGACAGCAGGCGCGTCAGCGATGGCGCAAAGTAGTAGCTGCCGGTGACCGCACGGCTGAAACGCAGCATCGCGTCGCGTTTGCCGTCCAGATCGCCGAACATGCTCAACAGTTGCTGCTCGATATTGTGCAGGCGCGCGCAATAGGCGATGAAGAACAGGCCGTGCTTGCCGCTGGCGGTGCCGTAAGGCAGGCTCTGGCGCAGAATTTTCAGGCCTTTGCCGTTCTCTTTCAGATCGACGCGGCTGACGTGGGAGGTATCCGGGCGCCGATCCGCCGGCAGCTCTTCGCTGTCGTGCTTGGTGCGGCCGATGATCTGCTCCTGTTGCTCGGTGGTAAAGCGCTGCCACTGGCGCAGGTTGTGCTCGTAGCGTTGCACCAGCACGTAGCTGCCGCCGGCGTCCTCTTCACCTTCGGCGATCGTCGCCACTGCCGGGCGTTGGTCGCCCTGCGGGTTTTCGGTGCCGTCGATGAAGCCGCTCAGATCGCGCTCTTCCACCCAGCGGAAACCGTGGGTTTCTTCCTCAATCTTGATGACGTTGCCGAACGCCGCCAGCGCGGCCTGCGCCAGCGTGAAGTTGACGTCGTGGCGCAGCGACTGGATGTGGATCAGCATATCGCGCTGGGTGGCCGGCGCCAGCCCTTTGCCGAGCGGCGTGAACGGCTTCAGCTCTTTCGCGCCCTGGCCGCTGGAGAGATCGTGCCAGACGTCGTAGCCGAAAGCGATCACCGCGCCGAGGCGCGCATCGGGGAACTGCTGCTGCAGCTCGCTCAGCGTCTGACAAAACTGTTTGCAGCCCTGGCGCAAATCGGCGAATTCGCCCTGTACGCTGGCTTCCATAAAAATGGCGAAACGGCAGTGCTCCAGCAGAATGCCGCTCTGAACCTGTGTCATGTTGTTATCCTCAATACCAGAATCCGGCAACAGGTAAGGTATGGCGGTTGACGCGCGGGGTCCCTGTTACAAACGCGCGCTATCATACCGCAAGCACAGGCGATTGCCTTGCAGCAGCGCAAAGAAAATAGGGGTAATGATTTGGACAAGCAGGCGCCGGGAACCGGCGCCCGTTGAACGCGTTACTGCTGCGGCTTGGCGTGCCAGATGATTTTGCTGACCGTCCAGCTTTTCAGGGTGTCGTCCGGCGGGATGATATCCTGCGCTCCGGCCCACTTGCCGCTGAAGATGTAGGTGACGTATTTGCTCTGCTCCGCCACGCACTCCACTTTACCGGCGTCTTCGCCGCTGCCCGGCTTACAGGAGCCAAACGCCTTGCTGTACATGTCGCCGAACGGCGTGCCGAGCTTGTTGCCCCACTCCGTCGCCACTTTCGGATCCAGCACGTCCACCCGCTGCAGGCGCCCT
This sequence comes from Serratia ureilytica, assembly GCF_017309605.1. NCBI lineage: Bacteria > Pseudomonadati > Pseudomonadota > Gammaproteobacteria > Enterobacterales > Yersiniaceae > Serratia > Serratia ureilytica. Next base: position 1,334,846 of record NZ_CP071320.1, on the reverse strand, counting down.
TTCGGTTCGCCGGTGATCACCAGCTTCACTTCGTCGCCGGACAGCGCCTGATAATAAGAGACGATCTGGCCGTTGTTGGTCGCCATGCCGCCGCGCAGGCGGTAGTTGCCGTCCAGCCCGTCGTTGATGGCACTTTCCGACATCGGCGTGCCGGCGTTGAGCTTGCCGACGCCCTTGGCGCCGACTTCCAGGCTGCTGCCGAACCAGTTGAATGGCGACAGGCTGGACCAGGAGAAATTAGACATGCTCGAACAGCCGGTCAGTAACAGCGGAAGCCCTAACAACAGGGGGCGAATATTCATCTCTAGCTCCTTAGACATCAATGGCACGGGGCGGGTCACCCGCTCCTGCCGCATTCGGCGTTTTGCTGCGTGCCAGCCTCTCACAACGGCCCGCACTACGCCAACGGTTGCCAGCTTGGAGTGCGGAAAATGCGAAAAGTGCCGCACTTCTCGGCAATTAGTCGGCGCGCTCCGCCAGCGCGAAACAGGCTTTCAGACGCGCGTTCAGCAGCAGATAGCTCAGCGCCAGCGCGTCGAGCAGCGCCAACGTCAGCTCCAGCCCCGGCGCATCGCCGTCCTGGCGCCACAGGCTGAACAGCGAGCCGCCGAACGACGCCAGCAGCGAGACAGCCAGCCCCCAGCGCCAACCGCGCCACAGCCGCGGCCATTGGTGGCGACGGCCGCTCAGCAAAAACGCCAGCGCCGCCGGCAGACCGAGCAGCATGCCGTACCAAAAGCGTTGGGTATCCGGATAAAACAACGCCAACAAGCTTTCGCCCTGCTCGCGCGAAGCGCCGGCCATCACGAACAACAGCCAGGTGCGCGCCTGCAAAATCAGCACGGCCCAAAATCCCAGCGGCAGCCGCAGCGCGCCGTGCTGATCGTAATCGTCCGGGGAAAACCGGGGTGAGAATGGCTTCAACGCTCGTTCCTTGCCAACAGAATAAAGACTATGGCTACAGATGGGCGCCGGCGATGGGAATTTCAATGCGTCGGCTTAAGAAGCTCTTAAGATCGGTGTGTTTTAATCCTTATCACTAAGCAAGCAACCCGATATCAGCGGGATGTGATTTTCGATAACGATAAGGAAGCGCAACATGAAAAAACTGACTCTGGCCGCTCTGATCGCGCTGTGCAGCGCACCGGTACTGGCGCAACAAGGCGGGTTCCTCGATCCGGCCGCGCCGCAGGCTCAAATGCAAACCACCGCACAGGGCGGTTTCTCCGGCCCCAGCGCGGCGCTGACCACCGTGGACAAGGTGAAATCGCTGAGCGACGACGCCTGGGTGATGCTGCAGGGCAACATCGAGCAGCGCATCGGCGACGAAACCTACACCTTCCGCGATGCCACCGGCACCCTGACGGTCGATATCGATCGCAAACGCTGGAACGGCCAGACCGTTACGCCGAAAGACAAGGTGCAGTTGGAAGGCAAAGTGGATAAAGACTGGAACAGCCTCGAAGTGGACGTGAAAACCGTCAAAAAGCTGCCGTAATGCGCTGCGGCGGGCGGTGCAACGCCGCCGCCCGCCGCTCGATCAATATTCCTGATCTTCGATCAGCCGCTTGCCCAGGCTGGTGATGCCCTGAATCTCGTAGCCGAGCTTCTCGTACATCTCGACCACCGTGGCGTTGTCTTCGCGCACCATAATCTGGATCTTCGGGCAGCCGCGGGCGATCAACTTCTTCTCCAGACGGTTGATCAACGCATTGGCAATGCCGCGCCCGCGATAGTCGGGATGCACCCCGAGGTAATACGCCGAGCCGCGGTGGCCGTCATAGCCGCCCATCACCGAACCGACCACTTCGCCGCCGACTTCCGCCACCAGGAACAGCTCAGGATCGTGGTTCAGCTTGCGCTCGATGTCCATTTCCGGATCGTTCCAGGGCCGCAGCAGATCGCAGCGCTCCCACAGGGTAATGACCTCTTCAAAGTCGTCTTGTCGAAATACGCGAATTTCCATCGATGTTGGCCGCTGTTAATTAAGGTGTTTATCTGATTATCGCGTGATTATTCACTTACGCAATATCAAACTGCGATTTACCGCGCTATTTGCCCCGAAATCGCCGGTAACAGGCGTAATAAATGGAAATAGTTATCGGGTCGATTAATGATTATCAATACGATATAACGTCGCGAAATAGAATCGTCGATGGAGCGTTGCGTAATGAAAAAGCAGGGTAAACAATTCCTCAATTTTAAGCCGCTTGCCGTTTCCCCGACGCGACGCCAACTGTTGCTTTCCGGCCTGGCAGTAGCGCTGTTCGGCGTGAAAAACCCAAGCGCCAAGGCGGAAGGCATGCTGCGCAATCAGCACAGCAAACCGGCGGCGAAACCGGCCGGCGGCAAAAAGCGGGTGATGATCGATCCCGGCCACGGCGGCATCGACTCCGGCGCGGTCGGCCACGAAGGTTCGCAGGAAAAACACATTGTACTGGAAATCGCCAACCACGTGCGCCGTTTCCTGCATGAGCACGATCACATTGAGGCGCGCCTGACGCGCGAAGAAGACGAATTCATTCCGCTGTTCCAGCGGGTGGAGATCGCCCACCAGCACCAGGCCGATCTGTTCATTTCCATTCACGCCGACGGTTTTACCAGCCCGTCGGCCTCCGGCGCTTCGGTATTCGCCCTCTCCAACCGCGGCGCCAGCAGCGCCATGGCGCGCTACCTGTCCAACCGTGAAAACGCCGCCGACGACGTAGCGGGTGGCAAATACAAGGATCAGGACAACTACCTGCAGCAGGTGCTGTTCGATCTGGTGCAAACCGACACCATCAACAACAGCCTGACGCTCGGCCGCCACGTGCTCGGCCAAATTCGTCCGGTACACCATCTGCACAGCGACAGCACCGAACAGGCGGCGTTCGCGGTGTTGAAATCCCCGTCCATTCCCTCGGTGCTGGTAGAAACCTCGTTCATCACCAACCCGAACGAAGAACGGCTGCTGGGCACCACCGCGTTTCGCGAGAAAATCGCCCGCGCCATCGCGGACGGCATCGTCAACTTCTTCGACTACTTCGACGCACACCAACGCAAACCCCGCTGATGCCGCGGGCGGCGAATAAGAGTATACTCAGCGCCTTGTTCAGCCAGACGCTATAAAGACCCCGCATGAGTTTACCTAACATCGCTGAAGTAAAATCCTTCCTGCTGGCGCTGCAGGATCATATCTGCGCGCAGCTCGCCCAGGCCGATGGCGGCGCCGTGTTCACCGAAGACCAATGGACGCGTGAAGAAGGCGGCGGTGGCCGCAGCCGCGTGCTGACCAACGGCGCGGTGTTCGAACAGGCGGGGGTCAACTTCTCGCACGTCTCCGGCGCCACCCTGCCGGCCTCGGCGACCGCGCACCGTCCGGAACTGGCCGGGCGCAGCTTCCAGGCGATGGGCGTCTCCCTGGTTATCCATCCGCTCAGCCCCTACGTGCCCACCAGCCACGCCAACGTACGCTTTTTCATCGCTGAAAAGCCGGGCGAAGCGCCGGTGTGGTGGTTCGGCGGCGGTTTTGACCTGACGCCGTTCTACGGTTTCGCAGAGGATGCCGTGCACTGGCACCGCACCGCGGCCGAGCTGTGCGCGCCGTTCGGCGACGAGGTCTACCCCAAATATAAACAGTGGTGCGACGATTACTTTTTCATCAAGCATCGCAACGAAGCGCGCGGCATCGGCGGCCTGTTCTACGACGATCTGAACACCCCGGATTTCGACCATTGTTTCGCCTTCACCCGCGCGGTGGGCCAGGGCTTCCTCGACGCCTACCTGCCGATTGTCGAAAAACGCAAGGCTTTGACCTGGGGCGAGCGCGAGCGCCAGTTCCAGCTGTATCGCCGCGGCCGCTATGTGGAGTTCAACCTGGTGTGGGATCGCGGCACGCTGTTCGGGCTACAAACCGGCGGGCGCACCGAGTCCATCCTGATGTCGATGCCGCCGTTGGTGCGTTGGGAATATAACTACCAGCCGGAAGGCGACAGCCCGGAAGCGGCGCTGGCGCGCGATTTCCTGCCGGTGCGCGACTGGCTGCGGGAGACGAAATGATGCAGATTTGGGTCGATGCGGACGCCTGTCCGAACGTGATCAAGGAAGTGCTGTTCCGCGCCGCCGATCGCACCGCCATCACCGTGACGCTGGTGGCGAACCAACCGCTGCGCACGCCGCCGTCGAAATACATCCGTTCGCTGCAGGTGGCGGCCGGCTTCGACGTGGCCGATAACGAGATCGTGCGCCGCTGCGAAGCGGGCGATCTGGTGATCACCGCCGACATTCCGCTGGCGGCGGAGGTGATTGAGAAAGGCGCGGTGGCGCTGAACCCGCGCGGCGAACGCTATACGCCGGACACCATTCGCGAACGCCTCAACATGCGCGATTTTATGGATACCCTGCGCGCCAGCGGCATTCAGACCGGCGGCCCGAACGCCCTGAACCAGCGCGACCGCCAGCAGTTCGCCAACGAGCTGGACAAATGGCTGCTGCAGGCGAAACGGGCGCAGTGACTGCGCCCTGCTCTGCTGCGGTTTAGAAGCGCACCTCCCCGCCGAAGATATAAGTCCGCCCACGGGCGGTGTTGGTCGGCGTCTCATACTGCGACTGCGACGGCAGCGAGTTCATCTTGTTCAGCGCGTCCGAATAGTCTCTGTCCATCAGGTTTTGCACGCTGAGCTTCAGCAGCAGATTGCGATTCACCTGATAGGTGCCGTACAGATCGATAATGGTCGGAATATGCGGCGCCGGCTCCTTCAGCAACTGCTCATTCTCATCGTAATCAGAGTCCGGCGACAGACGCACCGACTTGCCGGTGTATTTCACCACCCCGCCCAGCGTCAACGTCTCGTCAAGCAGGCGCACCCCGCTGTCCAGCGTGAAGTAGAACTCCGGCAGCTCGCTGATATCGCCCGCGCCGAATACGTTACTGGCCTGGTTGGTCGGCTGGGAGGTATGCTCCTTGCTTAACGACAGCTTGGTGAAGGCGAAACCGGCGTCGTACAGCGCTTCAAGCTCCACCCCGCGCATTTTGACCGGTTCGGGGGCATTGCTATACATGGTCATGCTGACGTTGACGTCCGCGTCATCCCACTCTTCCTGCGTCGCCTGCGAACGGTTGCACTTCTGGCGATTTTTACACACCAGGTAGGTTTGGCTGGATATGTAGTTTTTGATCTTGGTTTCGAAATAGACCGCTTTCAGTTGGAAGCTGTCCTGCTTGAACAACAGATCGTGGGCATTGGCGTTGAACCCGCCCTGCCAGGTCTCCGCTTTTTCACCCTTCAGGAACGGGTTCATCGACTGGCCGCCGCTGTTGGCGAAGAACACTTCCTGGATATTCGGCCCGCGCATCGACTTGCTGTAGCTGACGAACGGCTGCAGCCACGGCGTCACCTGCGCCGACAGCATGACCGACGGGTTGAAGCCGTGTTCATTGCGGCTGATAGTGCCGGCGCCCTGCGGGAAGCACTCTACGCGCTCATCACAGGCCGGCTTGTAGCCGGAGAGGCGATAGGCGGTGTAGTTCAGGTCGAAATTTCCCTGCCAGATGCCGTAGTTGGCCTGCAACCCACTGTACAGGCTGGAGATATCTTGTTTGCCGGCAATGCCCACCGGCATGCTTTCCGCCTGATCCTGATCCGTCACCAGCCCGGATGCCTTTTTCTTATACTCGTTGCGCACCAGCTTGCCGCCGTAGCTGAAGGCGAAATCAATATCCCGCAGGCTGAAACGGCTGGTGTTGTTGATATCCAGCGCATCGGAAATGTTTTTCGCCGTGCTGTCGCTGAACCCCGCCATGTTGTTGGACATGAACTGCTGCTTGCCGCGGCTGGTGCTGGCGGTCAGGTTGAAATCGATCAGCTCCGAGAACGGCGCATAGTGGTATTTAAGGTAGAAATCGTCGCTGTCGATGTGGCGGCGGGTGATTTTATTCTGGTAGCTGCGCGCCGACAGTTCGATGCTGTTGAAGGCATCCGGCTTGATGTCCACTTTGAACAGCTGGGATTTCGGGTTCTGGCGGTAGGTTTTATCGACGTTGAACATCTCGCTGTCGAAACCGGCGCCGTTTTTGTAGTTAGAGGTGATGGAGCTGCCGCTGATCGCCGCCATCGCCCCCAGGCTGCCGCCGTCGGCAAAGGCGGCAGTTTTGGCACCCACGGCGATCATGCCGCTGCGGCCGATGCCGTTATTGCCCACCGAGAACTTGGTGCGTACGCCGAACGGGTTATCGGAAAACACCACGTCATCCACGCCGATGGTGCGGAAATTGGCGCTGCCCGCCAAGGCATTCACCCCGTCGGAACCGGTGGCGTTGCCGCGCGCCACATCGACGCCGACGATAAAGTTAGGATCGATCAGCGCCCCGAACTGGCTGGTGGGCATGCCGCCGTGCGCTGCATCGCTCGGGGAGTTGCCGTAGTAGTTTTGCGTGATGCCGTCGACCATGGTGTTGACCCGGCCGAAGCCGCTCAGGCCGCGAATATTGACGCTGACCGATCCCTGGCCGGGGTCGATCTGGGTATAGGTGCCCGGCATGCTGCGCAGAATGCTGTCCACCGACTCCAGATTTTGGTTCTCGTCGCGCGAGCTGAACGCGCCCGGCCTCGCCAACGCGTCTTTTTCGCTGCTTTTGCCGCCGTCGGCGGCCGAGACGTTGAGCGGGCTGAACGCCACGCTGCCTTTATTATTTTCCGCCTGTTCCTGCGCGGCCACAGCCTGCCCGTGCAGCACCAGTCCCGCGCCGATCAGGCTCGCTATCATTTTAATTTTCATATATCCCCAGAAATAGCCAATAAGGTTTGATGGCCGACAATGCCCAGCAAAAAGCCCGCCGAAAGCGCGGTAAAAGATTGTTATTGTTTTATTGCGCCGCAGCGTGCTGCGGCGCTGAAGGTTATTTCTGCGCCTGCCGATCCGCCGCCAAAATAAAGGCGTACTCCAGCGCGCCGTTTTCCAGCCGCGCCAGGCGGCCCGATTTGCCACCGTGGCCGGCGGTCATGTCGGTGGAGAGCAGCAGCAGCGAATCGCCCTGCTTGAAACGCCGCAGCTTCGCCACCCATTTGGCCGGCTCCCAATACTGCACCTGCGAATCGTATAAACCGCTGGTGACCAACAGGTTCGGGTAACGCTGTTTGCGCACATTGTCATACGGGCTGTAGGACTTCATCAGCGCATAGGCGGCCGGCTGGTGCGGGTTGCCCCACTCCTCGTATTCGCCGGTAGTGAGCGGAATGCTGTCGTCCAGCATGGTGGTCACCACGTCGACGAACGGCACCTGCGCCACCACCGCGTTGAATAGCTGCGGCGCCTGATTGATCACCGCCCCCATCAGCAAGCCGCCGGCGCTGCCGCCCATGGCGTAGATGCGCCCCGGTTGGCCGTAGCCGTCTTTGATCAGCGCCTGGGTGGCGTCGATGAAGTCGTTGAAGCTGTTCGGTTTGTGCGTCAGCTTGCCCTGTTTGTACCAGCTCTGCCCCAGCTCGCCGCCGCCGCGCACGTGGATCAGCGCATAGACGAAGCCGCGATCCAGCAGGCTGATGCGGTTGGCGCTGAACGCCGGATCCATGCTCATGCCGTAAGCGCCATAGCCATATACCAGCAGCGGGTTATGCCCGTTTTTGAACAGCGATGTGCGGTACACCAGCGAGACCGGCACCTTCACGCCGTCGCGCGCCGTGACCCAGATGCGCTCGCTGTGATACAAGCTGGGATCGACGCCTTTCACCTCCTGCTGTTTCAGCAGGGTGCGCTCGCCCTTGTTCAGGTCCCACTCATAGGTGCGGGTCGGCGTGGTCATCGCCGAATAGCCGTAGCGCAAGCGATCGCTGTCCGGCTCGGGGTTATAGCCCAGCCAGGCCATGTAGCTGGCATCATCGAACGGGATGGCGCGCTCGGTTTTGCCGTCCCAGCTGATTTGCCGCAGCTGCACCAGCCCGTTGGCGCGCTCCTGCACCACCAGCCAATCGCGGAACAGGCTGAAGCTTTCCACCTCGTGCTGCGCCTGCGGTGCGATCAGCGTCTGCCACGGTTTGCCCGCCGCCGCCGTGTGGTACAGGCCAAAGTTCGGATCCTGATGGTTGGAGCGCAGGTAGAACTCGCCCCGGTAGTGATCGAGGTAATACTCGCGGCCGTTTTGCCGGGCGGCGAACAGCTGCGGCTCGCGCTGCGGCTGGTTGGCGTCGATCAGGCGCACTTCGGAGGTGGTGTTGCCGCTGATGGTCAGAATCAGGTAATCGCGCGAGGACGAGCGGCCGAGGCTGAGGTAGAACGCCGGATCGTTTTCCTGGTACACCAGCTTATCTTCCGCGGTCGGCGTACCGTACCGATGGCGGTAGACCTGATATGGCAACAGCGTTTGCGGGTGGTTGCGCACGTAGAACAGGGTTTGGTTGTCGTTGGCCCACACCATGTTGCCGGAGGTGTTTTCCAGCGTTTCCGGCGACCAGCGTTCGCTGTCTATCTCGCGCAGGGAGATGCGGTATTGGCGGCGGCCCTGCAGATCCTCGGCCACTGCCAGGCGGCGGTTGTCCAGGCTGACGTCCATCGCCCCCAGACGATAATACGCATGGCCGGCCGCGCGCTGATTGGCGTCCAGCAAGGTTTGCCACGGCGCGTCGGCGGTGAGCGCCTGGCGCTGATACCGCGCGAAATCTTTACCGGCAGCGTAGCTTTCCTGATAGCGATAACCGTTGAGCTGATACGGCACCGAACGATCGTCAGGGTTCACGCGACCCAGCATCTCCTGATACAGCGTGGCGCGCAGCTTCTGGTACGGCGCCATCATCTGCTCGGTATAACGATTCTCCGCCTTCAGGTAGTCCAGCACCTTCGGCTCTTTTCGGCTATCGTCGCGCAGCCAGTAGTAATCGTCGGTGCGCGTCTCGCCGTGCGCCGTCAGCGCTTTCGGCGCGCGTTCCGCCAACGGCGGCTGCGGTTGCGCCAGCGCGACGCCGGCGACGCCTAAAGAAAGCCAGAGCGCGGCCGCGATGCGACGGCGCGGGGTGAATAACAGCGGATTCATAATCCCTCACGAAGTTTGAAGAGGTGCACGACGGCGATGCGGCGCCTGCGGGCATTAACGGCGGGCATTCAGCTCCGCCAGATTGAAATCGATCGGCATCGTCACCTTGACGGCTCCCTGCTGCAGCATCTCCGGCGGCGGCGGCGGCAACGGCTGGGCGCGCGACACCACCGCCACCGCTTCCCGATCCAGCGACGCGGTGCCGGAACGCACCTGCAGCATGACATTCGAGACCCGTCCCTGCGCGTCAACGCTGAAACTGACCTGCGGCATGCCGCTGCGCCGGCGGCTGCGGGCATCCAAAGGGTAATCCTTGATGCGATTCAGTTTGCCCTTCACCAGGCTCTCCCACGACAGTTTGGCCTGCGCGTTGCTGTTGGCGTCGCTGTTGATCGGTGCGGCGGTTTGGTGGGAGAGCGTCTGCGCCTGCGGCGCAGCAGCGCTGGACGCGGCGGCTTTGCGCGTCTCTTTGGCCTGCTCCTGCGGTTTCGGCTGCGCTTTTTGCGGGGGACGGTGTTCGGCGCGCTTCTTCTGCGCCGTCACGATTTTTGCCTTATCGGCACGCGCCAGCTTGGGCAGATCTGGCTGTTGCTGCTGCTCCGCCGGCTGCGCCGCGGCAGATTCAGCCTGCTGCACGCCCAGCGGCAGCGGCTTACTTTCCGGCGCTTCAATCTGCGCCGCCCAGCTCATCATCACCGCCGGCGGCGGCAGCGCCACCGGCTCGAGCGCCGTCTGCGGCCAATAAAACAGCAGCACCAACGCCACATGCGCCGCCAGGGCAAGCAGCAGGCCGCGCGCCCAGCGCGGCTGCGGCAGCTCAAAGGCCGGAAGGGAATAAGACTGACTTAACATAGGGACATTAGTTTGCTTAATTGCGAATGATTGCAGATCACATTTACTAATGATAATCATTTGCAAATATAATTAACACTCCTTTTCACCGTCTTAACGTATTCATTTCACTGATGGTGTGATCCACAGGTAGTCTGCGGTGTTCGCATCGACCTGTACGCCCGGCTCCGCCAGCATCAGCACCATCGGCGCCGCCGCCGGTTGCAGATCCCGCACGTGCAGCGGCACGCCCACCGATTTGGCGGCGTGATAGCCACCGGCGATCAACAACGCGGGCGTCGGCGCCGCCAGCAGGCGCTCAGCCATGCGCCGGTCGCGCTGCTGCTGGATCGCCAGCATCGCCTGCAGCTGGTCGGCCTCAATCTTGCCGCCGTGCGAAGTGCGGATGGTCTCTTCCAGCGCCTTGCGCACCGCCGGCTGCGCCGATAGCTGCCCCGCCGGGAACTGCGGCTGCTGATAGAACGCCGTAATCTCGCTGCGATCCAGGTTGGCCGACCACAGCGGGTAAGGCGCGCGCATCGCCGCCATCGTCACCCCGCCATACAGCGCCCATTTCCAGCCCGGCTGCCAGGCGATCAGCTCCGCCACGCGGCCATCACGCACCGTGGGATCGCTCTGCAGCCACTGCTTGACTTTGTCGACCTGCGCCTGCTGGTTCGGGTTGATCATCTCCATCAGCACGCTACCCTGCGGCCGCAATTGCGGCAGCTGCTGCACCAGCCATTGCTCAATCTGATGGTGGTAAGGATTGTCATGCTTTTCCCCGACGATCACCCGCGGCTGCTGCGCCAACCGCGTCAACAGCTGCTCGGGCGTCAGGGTCGCGCCGCTGTGCAGATCGGTGATATTCCCCAGGCTCGCGACGTCGCTGGCCGGCGTCTTCACCGGCGTTTGGCTGCAGGCGCCGAGCGCCAACGCCGCCAATAAAATCAGATATCTCATCATGTTGCCCCATTAGCGAAAATGGCGACATTATAGATAATAATTATCATTTGCATATAGATCTGGCCTGACGATTTTTTTACGCGGCGATCGCCGGTGACGCATTGCGTTGAAACGGCATTGCGGGTATAACCAATAGCCATTCAGATATTTAGACGTCTATACGGATAGATTATTATGCACTCATCGGCGCCCGCCGCAGGGCAGTTCAAACGCAGCATGAAGGCCCGGCATCTGGTGATGCTGTCGCTGGGCGGCGTGATCGGCACCGGGCTGTTTTTCAATACCGGCTACATCATCTCCACCACCGGGGCGCTCGGCACGCTGCTGGCCTACCTGATCGGCGCGCTGGTGGTGTATCTGGTGATGCTGTGCCTGGGCGAGCTGTCGGTGGCAATGCCGGAAACCGGCGCCTTTCACGTCTATGCTTCGCGCTATCTGGGGCCGGCCACCGGCTATGCCGTCGCCTGGCTGTATTGGCTCACCTGGACGGTGGCGCTGGGCTCCAGCCTGACCGCGGCCGGATTCTGCATGCAGTACTGGTTCCCGCAGTCGCCGGTGTGGCTGTGGTGCCTGATCTTCTGCGCGGCCATTTTCCTGCTCAACGTCGTGACCACCCGTTTTTTCGCCGAAAGCGAATTCTGGTTTTCGCTGATCAAAGTGGTGACCATTCTGGCGTTCATCATTCTGGGCGGCGCCGCCATGTTCGGCCTGCTGCCGATGAAAGACGGCACGCCGGCGCCGTTCCTGCACAACCTGACCGCCTCCGGCTGGCTGCCGCACGGCACGCTGCCGATCCTGATGACCATGGTGGCGGTGAACTTCGCTTTCTCCGGCACGGAGCTGATCGGCATCGCCGCCGGTGAAACCGAGAACCCGGAGAAAGTCGTGCCGCTGGCGATCCGCACCACGGTGATCCGCCTGATGCTGTTCTTTATCGGCACGGTGTTTGTGCTGGCGGCGTTGATCCCCATGGATCAGGCGGGGATCGTCAAAAGCCCGTTCGTGCTGGTGTTTGAACGCATCGGCGTGCCTTACGCCGCCGATATCTTCAACTTCGTGATCCTGACCGCCATCCTGTCGGCGGCCAACTCCGGCCTGTACGCCTCGGGGCGCATGCTGTGGTCGCTGGCCCACCAGCGCACCCTGCCGGCCTACTTTGCGCGCGTCAATGCGCGCGGCATTCCGATCAACGCCCTGACCTTCAGCATGCTCGGCGGCGTGCTGGCGCTGCTGACCAGCGTGATCGCGCCGGATACGGTGTTTGTCGCCCTGTCGGCGATCTCCGGCTTTGCGGTGGTGGCGGTGTGGCTGAGCATCTGCGCCGCCCACTATGCTTTTCGCCGCGCCTATCTGCGCAGCGGCCAGCCGATAAACGGCCTGAAATACCGCGCGCCCGGCTATCCATTGACGCCGATCCTCGGCTTTGCGCTGTGCCTGCTGGCCTGCATCGGGCTGGCGTTCGATCCGGAGCAGCGCATCGCGCTCTACTGCGGGCTGCCGTTCGTCGCCCTGTGCTATCTCACCTATTTCCTGACCCGGCGCGCCGGGCAAAAAAACGCTTTGGGAGAACAACATGTCGGTTAATAACCCCGTCGCCCGCCTGCTGGCCGAACACCCCACGCTGATCCTGGACGGTGCGCTGGCTACCGAACTGGAAGCGCGCGGCTGCGATCTGACCGATCCGCTGTGGTCGGCCAAGGTGCTGATTGAAAATCCCGAGCTTATCTATCAGGTACACCTCGATTATTTCAACGCCGGCGCCCAGTGCGCTATCACCGCCAGCTATCAGGCCACGCCGCAGGGCTTCTCGCGCCGCGGCCTGGACCAGGCTCAGTCGCTGGCGTTGATCGCCAAAAGCGTGCAGCTGGCGCAGCGCGCACGCCGCGATTATCTGGCCGCGCACCCGCAGGCGACGCCGCTGTTGATCGCCGGTTCGGTGGGCCCGTACGGCGCCTATCTGGCCGACGGCTCGGAATACCGCGGCGACTACCGGCTGGCGCAGGATGACTTCATTGCCTTCCACCGCCCGCGCATCGCCGCGCTGGCCGCCGCCGGCGTCGATCTGCTGGCCTGCGAAACGCTGCCGTCGTTTGCTGAACTGCAGGCGCTGCTGACGCTGCTGCAGGAATTCCCGACGCTCGGCGCCTGGTTCGCCTTCACCCTGCGCGACAGCCAACACCTCAGCGACGGCACGCCGCTGACGGAGGTCCTGTCCGCGCTGCGCGGCAATCCGCAGGTGTTGGCCATCGGCATCAACTGCATCGCGCTGGACAAGGTCGCCCCGGCGCTGCGTCAGCTGAGCGCGCTGGCCGACAAACCGCTGCTGGTCTACCCGAACTCCGGCGAGCACTACGATGCGGTGAGCAAAACCTGGCACGCCTGCGGCGGCGAACACGGCAGCCTGGCCGATCAGGCGACGGCGTGGCGCACGCTCGGCGCACAATTGATCGGCGGCTGTTGCCGCACTACGCCGCAGGATATTCGCGCCATCGCTGCACGCTGCAAGGCATAAAAAAGCCCCCGGCGCCAACGGCACAGGGGGCCAGTCATTCAACCCGGGCTTACAGCGGTTCGGTCTGGGCTTCCACCACCGCCAGCGCCACCATGTTGACGATGCGGCGCACCGAGGCGATCGGCGTCAGGATGTGCACCGGTTTGGCCACCCCCATCAGCACCGGCCCGACGGTCACCCCTTCCGAGCAGGAGACGCGCAGCAGGTTGTAGCTGATGCGCGCCGCTTCCATGTTCGGCATGATCAGCAGGTTGGCCGAGCCTTTCAGCGGGCTGTCCGGCATCAGATCGTGACGGATGCTTTCCACCAGCGCGGCGTCGCCGTGCATTTCGCCGTCGATCTCCAGCTCCGGCGCCAGTTCGTTCACCAGCTCCAGCGTTTTACGCATCTTGCGCGCCGCCGGGCAATCAGACGAGCCGAAGCTGGAGTGAGACAGCAGCGCCACCTTCGGTTCGATACCGAAACGGCGCACGGTTTCCGCCGCCATCAGGGTGATCTCCGCCAGCTGTTCCGGCGTCGGATCGTCGTTGACGTAGGTGTCGGCGATGAAGGTGTTGCCGCTCGGCAGCAGCAGCGCGTTCATCGCGCCCGCGACGTGCGCGCCTTCACGGAAGCCGAACACGTTCTTCACCACGTCGTAATGCTCGTGGTAGCTGCCGATGGTGCCGCAGATCATCGCATCCGCTTCACCGCGGTGCAGCATGATGGCGGCGATCAGCGTCGGGTTGCCAATCACCGCGCGACGCGCCTGTTCTTGCGAAACGCCGCGGCGTTTCATGATCTGGTAGTACTCGCCCCAGTATTCGTTGAAGCGCGGATCCGACTCGTTGTTCACCACTTCGAAATCTTTGCCCGGCGTCAGTTGCAGGCCCAGCTTTTTCAGGCGCATCTCGATCACGCTCGGACGGCCGACCAGGATCGGGAAAGCCAGCCCCTGCGACACCAGCTCTTGCGTGGCGTGCAGCACGCGCTCTTCCTCGCCTTCCGCCAGCACCACCCGCTTCACCTCTTTGCGCGCCTGGGAGAAGATCGGTTTCATGAACAGATTGGTTTTGTAGACGAACTCCGCCAGCTTCTCCACGTAGGCGTCGAAGTCTTCGATCGGACGCGTCGCCACGCCGGAGTCCATCGCCGCCTTGGCCACCGCCGGTGCGATCTTGACGATCAGACGCGGATCGAACGGTTTCGGAATGATGTATTCCGGCCCGAAGGAGAGATCCTGATCGTCATACGCGGAGGCCACCACGTCGCTCTGTTCCGCCAGCGCCAGATCGGCGATGGCATGCACGCAGGCCAGCTTCATCTCTTCGTTGATGGTGGTGGCGCCCACGTCCAGCGCGCCGCGGAAAATGAACGGGAAGCACAGGACGTTGTTCACCTGGTTCGGGTAGTCGGAACGGCCGGTGCAGATGATGGCGTCCGGGCGCACCGCTTTGGCCAGCGGCGGCAGAATTTCCGGTTCCGGGTTGGCCAGCGCCATGATCAGCGGATCGCGCGCCATGGTTTTCACCATATCCTGCGTCAGCACACCCGGGCCGGAGCAGCCGAGGAAGATGTCGGCGTTCGGGATGGCGTCGCCCAGCGTGCGCTGGCCGTTATCCTCGATGGCGTAGGCGGCTTTGGTCTGTTCCATATTGGCGTCGCGGCCTTTATAGATGACGCCCTTGGAATCGCAGACGGTGATGTTCTGTTGACGCAGCCCCAGCGCCACCAGCAAGTTCAGGCAGGCGATGGACGCCGCGCCGGCGCCGGACACCACCAGCCGCACATCGGAGATGTTCTTCTTCACCACGCGCAGGCCGTTGAGCACCGCGGCAGTGGTAATGATCGCCGTGCCGTGCTGGTCGTCGTGGAACACCGGGATCTTCATGCGCTCACGCAGTTTCTGTTCGATGTAGAAACACTCCGGCGCCTTGATGTCTTCCAGGTTGATGCCGCCGAAGGTCGGTTCCAGCGCGGCGATAATGTCGATTAATTTGTCAGGGTTATGCTCATCCACTTCGATATCAAATACATCGATACCGGAAAACTTCTTGAACAAAACGCCCTTGCCTTCCATCACCGGCTTACCGGCCAACGCGCCGATATTGCCCAGACCCAGTACCGCCGTGCCGTTGGAAATCACCGCCACCAGGTTGCCGCGCGCGGTGTATTTGTAGGCCGCCAGCGGATCTTCGGCGATCTCGAGGCAAGGCGCGGCGACGCCCGGCGAATAGGCCAGCGCCAGATCGCGCTGGGTCGCCAACGGTTTGGTTGGGGAAACCTGGATCTTCCCTGGGACAGGAAACTGATGGAAATCAAGGGCACTCTGTTTGAGCTGTTCGTCCATTATGGATTCCTTTGTTTTTTGCTTTTATGTTGAGGTAAGGCTTTGAGGCTGCGCCCTGCCGTGGGCCATGGCGCCCAGGTACAATGACAGGGCACAGCCTTGAAGTATAGTGAGAGAAACATCACAAACTTTGAAGCGCGCCATAACCTTGGTCGAAAGACCGTTTTAAAAGTAAAAAAAGAAGGCCTGCGGGACAAGTCAGACAAGCGCCGCCGTCAGCGCGGCGGCAGCGTGGCGCGCCAGGCGTTGAGCGTCTCCACCTGGCCGGCGCAAATGTGTAACGAGGTTTGTAACGCCAGGGCATAGCTTACCGCATCGCCCCAGGTCTCCCCCTGCAACTGCGGCTGCTCACAGGGAGCAAATACCGACTCAGGGGGCAACAGCGGCACGGCCTGCGGCGCCGGCGGCCGGGCGCAGGAGCTCAAGCACAGCGCCAGGCAGAGGCTGAGCGGCGCAGGGATCGTTTTTAATCGCTTCACGGTATTTCCTCTGATAAGCCTCGTGTTGTTGGCGCAGCTGCTGTTCCTGCCGCTGCTGCGCCGCCATCAGCGCACGATTTTGCGCATCCTGGGTCTGCAGGGTGGCGATCAGCCCCGCCTGCTGCGCCAGGCTTTTTTGCAATTCCGCCGCCTGTTGCCGCGCGGACACCAACTGATGCGACAGCAACGCGCTGTAGCCGCCGAGGCAGATGGCCGCCAGCAACAGCAGCAGCAACCCGCCCTGCATCAGTTTTTGCAGCCAGCCGCTCATGCCGGATAGTCCCGAAACGGCAGCTGGAAGTGCGGGCCGTCCTTGAGGGTCTTCCATTCGCCGCCCCATTCGACGTTGATGCCGCATTCACGCGCCGCGCGCCGCACCGCCACCGCAATTTGCGCGTAGTAATCCCACTCCCAGGAGACCACGCCCGCCGGCATCGCCACCACGTCCACCGCGTGTCCGGTCAGATGGCGGCTGCGCAGCGTTTGGCTGTTGCCGGCGCGCACCATTTCCCGCTGGCGCGCCATGCTGCGCAGCCCCTCGCTGACGGAAAACGGCACCAGGGAATAGCGCAGCGCCAGACGAATAACGCGCACCAGATCCGGATGCACGCCGCGCAGGTTCTCTTCGCTGCGGGCGGTAAAGCGAATCTCTTCGATGTCATTTAACATTTTTAAACCCCGTTTTTTTGCCGATGAATTTTTTAATTAAGGCGTTGATGTAATCCGCCCCCATAAAGCCAATCAATACGCTGGCCAAATTCGCCCAGTTTAATTCCAGGCCCATCAACGCCAGCGCATCGCGCACCGTCCAGGCCAATAACGCGCACATCGCCGCATTCAATAAACGTCGCCGAATACCCACGTTGCGATAGGCGCCGTGTAATAGCGCCATCACGCCGGCCAGAATGGCGTTCAATACCGGCTGAAGATACTCACATACTCGCTGGACTATTAAGCCAACAGCGTCAGGCTCTATGCTGGACATAGCTCATCTCCTTTTTTATTTTTAATTAAATGCCAATCACGGCCGGTGGGACATCGGATACTCAGAATCTAGTTAAGGATGCTATTACAAAGCAAATGAATAAATACAGGCCCTATAGTCGAATTCATTCATGCTGAATGCTGGCACAACACATAAACGCCAAGGCAGGCGGCAGTGAATAAAAAATTCATTCTTATCGTGATTTGTTTCGACTGTTATTTCTGCGAAAAATAAACATTAATGGCAACGGGAAATATTTCCCCATCGAAAAACATCCACTCTGGAGAAATGCCATGTCCACACGTAAAGCCGTTATTGGGTATTATTTTATTCCGACCAACCAAATCAATAATTACACCGAGACCGATACGTCTGTCGTGCCGTTCCCGGTTTCCAACATCACGCCGGCCAAAGCCAAGCAGCTGACGCACATTAACTTCTCGTTCCTGGATATCAACAGCAATCTGGAATGCGCCTGGGATCCGGCCACCAACGACGCCAAGGCGCGCGATGTGGTCAACCGTCTGACCGCGCTCAAAGCGCACAACCCCAGCCTGCGCATCATGTTCTCCATCGGCGGCTGGTACTACTCCAACGATCTGGGCGTGTCGCACGCCAACTACGTCAACGCGGTGAAAACCCCAGCGTCGCGCGCCAAGTTCGCCCAATCCTGCGTGCGCATCATGAAGGATTACGGCTTCGACGGCGTGGACATCGACTGGGAGTACCCGCAAGCCTCGGAAGTGGACGGTTTCATCGCCGCGCTGCAGGAGATCCGCACCCTGCTGAACCAGCAAACCATCGCCGACGGCCGCCAGGCGTTGCCGTACCAGTTGACCATCGCCGGCGCCGGCGGCGCCTTCTTCCTGTCGCGCTATTACAGCAAGCTGGCGCAGATCGTCGCGCCGCTCGATTACATCAACCTGATGACCTACGATCTGGCTGGCCCCTGGGAGAAGGTAACCAACCACCAGGCGGCACTGTTCGGCGATGCGGCCGGGCCGACCTTCTACAATGCGCTGCGCGAAGCCAACCTGGGCTGGAGCTGGGAAGAACTGACCCGCGCCTTCCCCAGCCCGTTCAGCCTGACGGTCGACGCCGCGGTGCAGCAACACCTGATGATGGAAGGCGTGCCGAGCGCCAAAATCGTGATGGGCGTGCCCTTCTACGGCCGCGCCTTCAAGGGCGTCAGCGGCGGCAACAGCGGGCAATACAGCAGCCACAGCACGCCGGGCGAAGATCCGTACCCGAACACCGATTACTGGCTGGTGGGCTGCGAAGAGTGCGTGCGCGACAAGGATCCGCGCATCGCCTCCTATCGCCAGCTGGAGCAGATGCTGCTGGGCAACTACGGCTATCAGCGGCTGTGGAACGACAAGACCAAAACGCCTTACCTGTATCATGCGCAGAAAGGGCTGTTCGTCACCTATGACGATGCCGAGAGCTTCAAATACAAAGCGAAATACATCAAGCAGCAGCAGTTGGGCGGCGTGATGTTCTGGCATCTGGGGCAAGACAACCGCAACGGCGATCTGCTGGCCTCGCTGGATCGCTATTTCAACGCCGCGGACTACGACGACAGCCAGCTGGATATGGGCACCGGGCTGCGCTACACCGGCGTCGGCCCCGGCAACCTGCCGATCATGACCGCGCCGGCTTATGTGCCGGGCACCACTTACGCGCAGGGCGCGCTGGTGTCCTACCAGGGTTACGTCTGGCAAACCAAATGGGGTTACATCACCTCGGCGCCCGGTTCTGACGGCGCCTGGCTGAAGGTGGGCCGCGTGGCGTAAGCCGTAAAAAAACCCCGTAGCCGAATGCTGCGGGGTTTTCATTGAGTTAACCGTTTGATTTTCGCGTCCCTTCGTCTCTATTCCTTCAGTTGTGGCACCAAGGATAACCGCCATCCCGCACCACTTCGCGGCCCATCAGGCTGTAGACATCGCTTTTGCGCGTCAGCCGCTCATGCCACCAGTTAAACCCGGCGCCCTTGCTGGCCGGGTGCCACGCCAGCCAAATCATTTCGTCGCCCTTTTGCATCTCCACCGGCACCGTCACCAGTTCGCCGCTGGCCAATTCCTTTTCGATCAAAGCAGGCGGCAGAAAAGCGTGGCCGATGCCGCGTTTGAGCAGCGCCAGGTTGCTTTCCACGTCGCATACCACCAACTGACGCTGCAAGGGCAGCGTGCCGTGATTACGCTTGGGCAGCTCATGGCTGCTGTCGGCGATCACCACCACGATGTCGTTCAACCGCTGTTTCTTGCACACCGGCTTTCTCTGCGCCGCGAACGGGTGCGAAGGCGACACGCACAGCACAAAGTTGAGCTTGCCGAGCATCAGGGTTTTAGCCTGCACGCTGTCGGGAATTTGGCCGATGGCGATGATCAGATCCGCCCGGTTGTTCTTCAGCGCATCCCAGGTGCCGTTCAACGCTTCTCGCTGCACCGAGATACTGGCGTTCGGGCAATGCTGAATATAGTCGCGGATATCCTGCGTCAGGGTTTCCAACGGGAAGAAGGTGTCTACCGCCAGGCGGATATTATTGTCCAGCTTGGGGATGTTGCGCACCCGGCTTTCCAGATCCTGCACCGCATTTAATATCCAGCTGCCTTCCTGCAGGAGAAATTCCCCTTCATCCGTCAGGGTAATCATGGGGCCATTGCGATGAAAAAGTTTCACGCAGAGTTTGCTTTCAATATTGGAAACCCGATAAGAGATCGCCGAAGGCGTTTTATGCAGCGCCTCCGCCGCCATAGAGAAAGAACCGGTGCTCTTGATGGTGCTGATTATTTTAATCGCGTCCAGGGATAATCTAGTCATACAAATTCCTCTTTAAAATAAAATAAGAAAAATGACACTAAATTCCCAAGGTGGTGGCGCACAAAAATCGATCAAATCGAACAAAGGTACTCATAGCAACAAGCAATATACTTCATAAATGAGAGCGCTATCTTAAATACTATTCATCACGACCTGATATAAAATTCATCATAGCGCCCTACTTTTACACAGCGACAGTTAAATAAATTCAGCCTAACGATCAAAGATCGTCATCATAATAATTTTCGTTAATAGCCGTTAAAACATTCCGCTCTATCGCACGACCAGAATGATAAAAATAAAACAAGCCGACAAGAAGGGTTATTTCTAATTGCGTTATTAATCTCTCATTTTGTCGGTGAAATACGCTCAACTTACAACATAATTTCAGTCAGGAGTGACTTATGAACAAAACTTCCCGTACCCTGCTCTCTCTGGGCCTGCTGAGCGCGGCCATGTTCGGCGTTTCGCAACAGGCGAATGCTCACGGTTATGTCGAGTCGCCGGCCAGCCGCGCCTACCAGTGCAAACTGCAGCTCAACACCCAGTGCGGCAGCGTGCAGTACGAACCGCAGAGCGTCGAGGGCCTGAAAGGCTTCCCGCAGGCCGGCCCGGTTGACGGCCATATCGCCAGCGCCAACAAGTCCACCTTCTTCGAACTGGATCAGCAAACGCCGACGCGCTGGAACAAGCTCAACCTGAAAACCGGCCCGAACTCCTTTACCTGGAAGCTGACCGCGCGTCACAGCACCACCAGCTGGCGCTATTTCATCACCAAGCCGAACTGGGACGCTTCTCAACCGCTGACCCGCGCTTCCTTTGACCTGACGCCGTTCTGTCAGTTCAACGACGGCGGCGCCATCCCTGCCGCGCAGGTCACCCACCAGTGCAACATACCGGCAGATCGCAGCGGTTCGCACGTGATCCTTGCCGTGTGGGACATAGCCGACACCGCCAACGCCTTCTATCAGGCGATTGACGTCAACCTCAGCCACTGATCCGTCAAAAGGGGGATGTCTCTGGAGGGTTCAGCCTGGCGCTGAACCCTTTTTTTGCGGGTGTCGCTATTGCGACATGTTGAGGATAGTGCGCACATTGAGCGCGCTGGTGGCGATAATGTCGATGGCGCCGGTGCGCAACGCGCCCAAAATCGCCAGCGCCTTGGTATTCTCGGAGGCAATGGCGATCACACACGGAATTTTGCGCAGCTCATCAATGCTCAGCCCAATCACACGGTCATTCATCACCGTATCGACATGCTGCCCCTGGGCATTGAAAAAGTCATAGCCGGCGATGTCGCCGATCACGCCCTGATTAAGGCTGGCGTCGATAATCTCGTGCGGCGTAAACCACCCCAATTTCACCATATAACTGTTTTCATTCATGTCGCCAATGCCGACTAACGCCACATCGGCCTTACGCGCGCGATCCAACGTTTCCTTGATCGTGCCGTTCTGCATGAAGGCGTCTTTCAACGCGCGATTTTCGACGTAGGCCGGCGCATAGAGCGTCTCGCTGCTGCCGCCGAACTTCTTCGCCAGACGCCGGCTGATATGGTCGGCGTTGATCGCATCGCCCGGACGGTGGGTGCCGCCGATGCCGCAGATGAACTTGCAGTTGCGCTCCGCCACGCTGCCGACGTGATCGGCGATCGCCGCCACGTTGCGTCCCTGCCCGACCGCCAACACCATATCGTCTTTCAGCGACATCGCCAGGTAGTTGGACACCAGCGCCGCCACTTGCCGACGCTGTTCCTCTTCGTCCTGATGATCGAGCGCGATCAGCGCGCGGCTGATGGGAAAACGTTCCATCATCTGCTGTTCCAGCCGGGTGCTGAACACCGGGTGATAACGCACGTTGATCTCGACGATGCCTTCTTCCTTGGCGCGCTTGAGCAAACGACCGACTTTGATCCGTGAGATGCCGAACTTTTTGGCGATCTCTTCCTGCGTGATCTCATCCTGATAATAAGCAACGGCGATTTCGGTCAGCAGTTCGTTATCCTGGGACACAGTTTGTTTTTCCATCCGTTAGACGTTTCCCCACGGCAGGCCGGTTAATCATGGCGGAGGGACGATACACGCCCCTCCGACAATGCTGAATGCCCGCTAGTATAACGCGTTCAGGCGGCAACGGTATTCAGTCGTTGCTCCACCTCGTCCGCCAATCGGGTCAAGAGCAGGCAGCAAGATACCGCGCCGGCGTCCAGTACGCCGCGCGAACGCTCGCCCAGACGGCTGGCGCGGCCGATTTTCGCCACCAGCTCGCGCGTGGAATCGCGCCCGCGCGCCGCGGCGATCCTCATCTGTTCCAGCGCAGCGGCGAAGTCGTCACCGCGCCCCGCCGCCTGCTCAAACGCTGCTACCGCCGGTATCAGCGTATCCATCAGACACTTGTCCCCCACGCCCGCGCTGCTGATGTCCTGCAGTTCGCGCAAACCGCCGTGCAACATCGCCAAAAATGCCTGCTTATCCAGCACGCTGCGCTCGCGCACGCTCTCCGCCATGCCCATGAACAGGCTGCCGTACAGCGGCCCCATCGAACCGCCGATGCCCTCCATCAGCGCATCGGAAACCGCATCGAACGCCTGCGCCAACGTGAGCTCGCGGCCGCGAATGGCATCGCCGCACATCGCGAATCCCTTCGACATGTTAATGCCGTGGTCGCCGTCGCCGATGGCGCCGTCGATTTCGCTCAGGTATTCGCGGTTGCTGACAATGGTTTCTATCAGCCCCGTAACGATCTCACTGCCGTACCGGGTTGAAATTTGTTCCGTCATGATTCACTCCACCTGGGTTAAGCCTAAAGATTGCGCCGGCATGTCCAGCAGCGTTTTCAGTTCGTCATCCAGCGTCATCAGCGTCAGCGTCACGCCCATCATTTCCAGCGACGTGAAGTAATTGCCGACGTAGCGCCGATGCACCCGCACGCCTTTCGCCGTCAACCGACGCTCTATTTCGGCATAATAGATATACAGCTCCATCACCGGCGTGGCGCCAAGCCCGGAGATCAGCAACGCCACCTCCTGCCCCTGTTCCAGCGGCATGTCGTTGAGCACGAAATCGAGCATGGTGCCGGCCATCGCCGACGCCGACTGGATCGGCGACACCTCAATGCCCGGTTCGCCGTGATGGCCAATGCCGATCTCCATCTTGCCGTCTTCGATATGAAAATTGGGTTTGCCGACCGCGGGAATGGTGCAGGAACTGAGGCCGACGCCGATCGAACGACACCGGTCGATGGCTTTTTGCGCCGCGCCGATCACGCCGTCCAGATCGTATCCCTTGGCCGCCGCCGCCGCGCCGACCTTCCACATCAGAATTTCTCCGGCCACGCCGCGCCGTTTATCGATCTCACTGGCCGGCGCCGAGGCGACGTCATCGTTGGCCACCACGGTTTTCACCCGTATGCCGGCCGCCGTGGCCTTCTTGATCGCCATCTTGACGTTCATGTTGTCGCCGGCGTAGTTGCCGTACAGGCAAGCGACGCCCGCACCGCTGTCCGCCGCCTTGAACGCGTCGAGAAAAGCCCCCGCCGTAGGCGATGAAAAAATCTCGCCAATTGCGACGGCATCCAGCATGTTTTTGCCGACATACCCCAGAAACGCCGGCTCATGGCCGGAACCGCCGCCGGTGACGATGCCCACTTTGCCGGCGATCGGCGCCGGCGGATATTTCAACACCCGCGCATTGTCAGTGGCGGCGTAATAGTCCGGGTGGGCCAGCCTATAGCCCTGAATGGCGTCTTCCACTACGTGATCGGGATCGTTAATGATTCTGTTCATCGCGGCCTCTCTGTCGCCTGAATAAGAAATTATTGAATGGTGTAACCGCCGTCGACCACCAGGTTGGCGCCGGTGATCATCGCCGCCGCGTCACCGGCCAAAAACAGGGCGCTGGCGGCGATATCTTGCGGCTCGGCGAAGCGCCGCAGCGGGATTTTCTGCTTCATCTGCTCAGCCACCTCGCCAGACCAGGCCTTACGGCCCAGCTCCGTCAAAACCACGGTGGGTGAAATGGCGTTGACCCGCACGTTGTGCGGCCCCCACTCCAGCGCCAGCACCTGAGTCAACCCGATCACGCCCGCTTTGCTGGCGCAATAGGCCAGGTGATTCGGCAATGCCACCACCCCGGCCTGCGAGGCGAGATTGATGATGCTGCCGCCGCGCTGACTAATGAAACGGCGCCCTACCGCCTGGCAGGTGAGAAACACGCCTTTCAGATTGACCGCCAGGGTTGCATCCCACGCCGCTTCAGGCAGTTCCTCAGCGGGATGCAGCGCGACGATGCCGGCGCTGTTGACCAGCACGTCCAGCCGCCCGAAATGCGCCTCAATCTGCGCCACCGCCCGCTCCACCGACGCGGCATCGGTGACGTCGGCCACGACGCCCAGCGCCGCCTCGGCGTCCAGCTGTCGCGCCACTTCCGCAACCTGCGGCGCCCGATCGAGCAGCGCCACGCGCGCGCCGTTTTGCAGATAGCGTTCGGCGATAGCGAGACCGATCCCCGCAGCGCCGCCGGTAATCAGCGCCACCTTGCCCTGCAGCGAGAGCTCGCGCGGCGCCGTAGTTTGATGATTAATCATAAATTTCCCCTTAAAACTGTGAACTTCACCCTCGGTCAGGATATTTTCGCCAAACTCGCGCCGCGTTCTTCCTGCGCCATCGCGTTTTCCTTCGGCAGCGTGACAAATTTCATCAGCACGCCGCTGAACAGGTACAAGCCGGTAAAGATCCAGATCACGCCAACGGTGCCGAGGCTGCCGATAAACAGCCCCACCACCGCCGGGCCGACAAAGGTGCTCAGGCCGGCGCCCAGATTGAGAATCGACATCGCCGCGCCCTTATTGTCCGGCGCCAGCGACGGCATGATGGCCGACAGCGGCACGAACGCCGCCAGGCAGGCGCCGAACAAACCGGCGGCGCAAACGGTCAGCAGGTAGTTGGCGCCGAAGAATTGCGGCACGTAGTAGAACATCAGCGTGGTCAAGGCGCAGCCGACGCAGCCGAACCACATCACCACATTGCGCCAGCCGAGACCGTCGCTGATCACGCCGAAAATCAGGTTGAAAATGATGTTGACCGTCCACAGCGCGGCGTACATCTGCAGCCAATGCGTGCGGGTGAACCCCATATCCATCATGTACATGGGCATGAATACGACGAAGCCGTATGCCGCAGAGGTATTAATGGTGCGCACGATGCCGCCCAGGCCAATCTTCGGGTTTTCAAACGCGATGGTGATGCCTTTCAAGACGTAACCCAGCGACGCTTTTTCCCGGTTGCCGCTCTGTGCCGCGCCGTCGTCGCGATTGAGCATCAGCGCAATCACCGCGCCCAGCACGACGAAAATCAGCGCGCTCCACAGCGTGTGGATCTCGCCGAGATAAGGCAGCATGATGCTGGAATACAGCACGCCCAGCACGCTGAGCCCGCCGCTGTAGACGAACCAGAAAATCCCCACCGCCGACCCCAGCCTTTCCGGCGGCGCCTCATACGCCACCCACACCAGAAAACCGTAGGCGAACAACGGATAACCCAAGCCGCGCAGCGCATAGGTCGGCACCATGATCGCCAGGTTGTTGCTCGGCAGGCCGAACGTCAAAAAGCACACCGAACCGAACAGAAACAGCAGCAGGCCGGCCAACATCACCCGCCGGGCGGTAAAGATTTCCGCCAGCACGCCGGAAAACCAGGCGGCGATCGCGGCCGCAAAACCATAAACGCTGAACAGCAGCGCCGATTCCTGAATGCTCAGCCCCTTGCCGATCAAATAAGGCGACAGCCAGCCCTGTTCCAGCCCTTCGCCCATCATGAACACCAACACGCCGGCATAGCCCAGCAGCAGTTTCGGTGACAGACCAATGCGATGAATCAGTCCATGCAACATAGAACACCCCAGCACATGTGATTATGGAGGCGCAGGCTCACCCGCACCCGAAGAACGATGCAGGTTTCAGAGGTTTGGATTAAGCACCACTTTGATTGAACCGATGCCGCGCTTCATCAGCTCGAAGCCCTCGGCGAACTGTTCCAGCGGCAGCGTATGCGTCACCACGCCTTCGGTCGGCAGATCGCCATTGGCGATGCCTTCGATCACCAGCGGGTAGCAGTAAGGGCCGAGGTGCGAACCGAGCACGTCCAGCTCCTTGCGGTCGCTGATGATGCTCCAGTCGACGGTCACCGGATCCTTGAACACGGAAAATTCCACGAAGGTGCCGAGTTTGCGGATCAGCGTCAGGCCCTGTTCCACGGACTTTTGGGCGCCGGTCGCCTCGATGTAGATGTCGCAGCCGTAGCCGTCGGTCATCGCTTTAACCGCCGCGGGCACGTCGTCACGGGTCGGGTTCAGCGTCACATCCGCGCCGAAGCGCTTCGCCAGCGCCAGACGCTCATCGGACAGATCCAGCACCACCAGCTTCGAGGGCCCGGACTTTTTGATCGCCCCGATCATGCCCAGCCCCAGGGTGCCGGCACCGGCCAGCACCACGACATCGCCCAGTTTGATATTGGCGCGTTGCACCGCATGGAAGGAGCAAGCATAGGGTTCGATCAGAATGGCTTTTTCGATCGGCAGATCGGCCGGCACGTGATAGTTAATCGCCTCTTTGGTGAACTTCATGTACTCGGCCATGCCGCCATTGACGTTTTTCTGGAAACCGTACAGGTCATGCTTTTCGCACATCCAATACTGGCCGCGGTTGCAGAAGCGGCATTGCCAACAGGGAACGATCTGTTCTGATATCACCCGATCGCCGAGATTGAAGCCCTCGACGCCTTCGCCGTATCCCACCACGTGGCCGATAAACTCATGACCGGGGATCATCGGCGCCTTGATGTATGCCGGTTGTTTTTCATCGCCCCAGAAGCTGGGCGCCCCTTCGAACGCTTTAACATCGCCGGCGCAGATGCCGCAGGCCTCGATCTTCACCAGGATCTCTTTCGGGCCGATCTTCGGTACCGGCACCTGTTCCAGGCGGTAATCTTTCGGGGCGTACGCCACAACCGCCTTCATGATCTCGGGGATACCGTCCGCCATTTTCGCCTCTGTCATGCAGGTCTGACACATAGCACTCTCCTCTGGTAGGGTGACTCTTTATGATCAATAACACAAACAAAGAACAAATGAACACTAACGTCACGCGTTCAATTTGCCCACAGAGAACTTGCCAAACTGTGATATCGCTCAAAAACCCGTCTGCATGAGGATAAATAACGATTAAAACCTCTTTTTTAGTGACGATCGTCACCTTTTAAAGGGAGGAACAGAAAAATCAGGCAAAAAACAAAAGAACACCAATTGAACATTTGATTAAACAGGGATACGGTAATGAACGTGGCGCCACCGAGGATCGCCGCCCTTTTCGTTACCAATCAGGAGACCGCTATGCTGCCTATCGCCATCGGCGCCGACGATGCCGCCATTGAACTGAAGGATCTGATCGTCGCCCACCTGCAACGACGGGACATTCCCGTCATTGACTACACGACGGATCGCACCGCAGAAACGGGGATCTATCCCGATATCGCCTATCGCGTCGCGCAGGCGATACGGGAGGAAAAACATCGGCGGGGGATCCTGCTGTGCGGCACCGGCATCGGTATGAGCATCGTGGCCAATAAAGTGCCCGGCATTCGCGCGGCGCAATGTCACGATACCTACTCCGCCCAACGGGCGCGCAAAAGCAATGATGCGCAGATCATCACGCTGGGCGCGCGGGTCATCGGCGCCGAACTGGCGAAAACCATCGTCGATGCCTGGCTGGAATCGGAGTTTGAAGGGGGAGGTTCGGCGCCGAAAGTCGAGCGGATCGGCTATTACGAAAACGCGGTCGGTCGGCGTTAAACCGCCTGCAGTCTAGATGGCGGTCGCGCGCAAGCCGCGCTCCGCCTGGGTTTATTCGTCATTCATTGTTATTATCCATCGCAACAATCAGAAAAAGCGCATTTTCATTCTCGATCCGATGATGCAGTGTGTTCCCCCTATGATGAAAAAGGTTCTCATTTCCCTACGTTGAGCTTGGTCAAGGAGCTTATCAATGAATCAATTAGACGCACTCAAGCAGCTGACCACGGTGGTCGCCGACAGCGGCGATATCGAATCCATCCGCCAGTTCGAACCCCAGGACGCCACCACCAACCCTTCGCTGATCCTGAAAGCCGCCGCGCTGCCGCAGTACAAAGCGCTGATCACCGAAGCGCTGGAGTATGCCCGCCGCCAGGGCGGCAGCAAGGAAACCCAGCTGATCAACGCCAGCGATAAACTGGCGGTCAACATCGGCGTCGAGATCCTCAAAAGCGTGCCGGGCCGCATCTCCACCGAAGTGGACGCCCGCCTGTCGTTCGACCGCGGCATGTGCGTCGCCAAAGCGCGCAAACTGATCGGCATGTATCAGGAACAGGGCATCGACAAATCGCGCATCCTGATCAAGCTGGCTTCCACCTGGGAAGGCATCAAAGCCGCCGAAGAGCTGGAAAAAGAAGGCATCAACACCAACCTGACGCTGCTGTTCTCCTTCGCTCAGGCCCGCGCCTGCGCCGAAGCCGGCGTGTATCTGATCTCGCCGTTCGTCGGCCGCATCTATGACTGGTACCAGGCTAAACAGCCTGCCGCCGACTACGACGCCGATCAGGATCCGGGCGTGAAATCGGTGCGCACCATCTATGAATACTACAAGCGTCATCGTTACCAGACGGTGATCATGGGCGCCAGCTTCCGCAAAGTTGAGCAGATCCTGGCGCTGGCCGGCTGCGATCGCCTGACCATCGCGCCGAACCTGCTGGAGCAGCTGAAAAACAGCGAGCAGCCGGTCGAACGCAAGCTGACCCCTTCGACCGAGGGCTTCCACCAACCTGCCCCGCTGGCCGAAGCGGAGTTCCGCTGGCTGCACAATCAGGACGCCATGGCGGTGGAAAAACTCGCCGAAGGCATCCGCCTGTTCGCCGTCGACCAGCAGAAGCTGGAAGACATGTTGGCCGCTCAACTGTAATCGCACTGGAGTTTCGTTATGTCTTCTCGTAAAGAGCTTGCCAACGCCATCCGCGCACTCAGCATGGACGCCGTACAAAAAGCAAATTCCGGCCACCCGGGGGCCCCTATGGGCATGGCGGACATCGCCGAAGTCCTGTGGCGCGACTACCTCAACCACAACCCGACTAACCCGCACTGGGCTGACCGCGACCGTTTCGTGCTCTCCAACGGCCACGGCTCCATGTTGATTTACAGCCTCCTGCACCTCACCGGCTACGACCTGCCGATGCGCGAGCTGGAAAACTTCCGTCAGCTCCATTCCAAAACCCCGGGCCACCCGGAGTACGGTTACACCCCGGGCGTTGAGACCACCACCGGCCCGCTGGGCCAGGGTATCGCCAACGCCGTCGGCTTCGCCATCGCCGAACGCACCCTGGCGGCGCAGTTCAACCGCCCAGGTCACGACATCGTCGACCACCACACCTACGCCTTCATGGGCGACGGCTGCATGATGGAAGGCATCTCGCACGAAGTCTGCTCCCTGGCCGGCACCCTCAAGCTCGGCAAGCTGACCGCCTTCTACGATGACAACGGCATCTCCATCGACGGCCACGTCGACGGCTGGTTCACCGACGACACCGCCCTGCGTTTCGAAGCCTACGGTTGGCACGTGGTGCGCAACGTCGACGGCCACAACCCGGACGCCATCAAGGCCGCGATTGAAGAAGCCCGCAAGGTGACCGACAAGCCATCGCTGCTGATGTGCAAGACCGTTATCGGCTTCGGCTCGCCGAACAAGGCCGGCACCCATGACGTGCACGGCGCCGCGCTGGGCGCCGCCGAAGTGGCCGCCACCCGCGAAGCGCTGGGCTGGAAATACGCCGCCTTTGAAATCCCGCAGGACATCTACGCCCAGTGGGACGCCAAGGAAGCCGGTCAGGCCAAAGAAGCGGCCTGGAACGACAAGTTCGCCGCCTACGCCAGGGCCTTCCCGGAACTGGCCGCCGAGTTCAAGCGCCGCATGAACGGCGAGCTGCCGGCGGACTGGAAAGCGGACGCCAAGGCGTTCGTGGAAAAACTGCAGGCCAACCCGGCCAACATCGCCAGCCGCAAGGCGTCGCAGAACGCGCTGGAAGCGTTCGGCAAGGTGCTGCCGGAGTTCCTGGGCGGCTCCGCCGACCTGGCGCCGAGCAACCTGACCATGTGGTCCGGTTCGAAAGCGCTGAACGTTGACCCGGCGGGCAACTACATTCATTACGGCGTGCGCGAGTTCGGCATGACCGCCATCACCAACGGCATCGCGCTGCACGGCGGCTTCCTGCCGTACTCGGCGACCTTCCTGATGTTCGTGGAATACGCCCGCAACGCGGTGCGCATGGCGGCGCTGATGAAGCTGCGCAACGTGTTCGTCTACACCCACGACTCCATCGGTCTGGGCGAAGACGGCCCGACCCACCAGCCGGTGGAGCAGCTGGCGAGCCTGCGTGTGACCCCGAACATGAGCACCTGGCGTCCGTGTGACCAGGTGGAATCGGCGGTGGCGTGGCAGTACGGCATCGAGCGCAACGACGGCCCGACCACGCTGGTGTTCTCGCGCCAGAACCTGACCCAGCAGCCGCGCACCGCAGAGCAGCTGGCGAACGTGTACCGCGGCGGCTACGTGCTGAAAGACTGCGCGGGCACGCCGGACGTTATCCTGATTGCCACCGGCTCCGAAGTGGGTATCACGGTGGAGGCGGCGGACAAACTGACCGCGGCGGGCCGCAAGGTGCGCGTGGTGTCGATGCCGTCGACCGACGCGTTCGACAAGCAGGATGCGGCGTACCGCGAGTCGGTGCTGCCGGCGGCGGTAACGGCGCGCGTGGCGGTGGAAGCGGGTATCGCGGACTACTGGTACAAGTACGTGGGCCTGAACGGCGCTATCGTGGGCATGACCACCTTCGGTGAGTCGGCGCCGGCGGAGCAGCTGTTCGCCGAGTTCGGCTTCACCGTGGACAACGTGGTGGCCAAGGCGCAGGCGCTGCTGAAGTAAGCCGCCGGGCGCAAGCCGATAAAAAAGCCGGTCATCATGACCGGCTTTTTTTATTCCATCACCCGATGAATCTGCAAATACTGCAGTAGCATGATGGTTTTGCCGTCTTTAATCCGGCCATCGGCGATCATCGCCACCGCGTCGCGAAACGGCAGTTCGATCACCTCAATATCTTCATCTTCAATGCCGCCGCCGGCCGCGCGCCGCTCATCGTCATGGTATTCGGCGATAAAGAAGTGCACGATCTCGGTCACGCCGCCCGGCGACATGTAGGCTTCGAAGATTTTCTTCACCTCGCTGACCTGAAAACCGGTCTCCTCCACCGCTTCGCGGCGCGCGCACTGCTCCGGAGAGTCGGAGTCCAGCAAGCCGGCGCAGGCCTCGAGCAGCATGCCGCTCTCGTTGCCGTTGACGTAGGTCGGCATGCGGAACTGGTTGGTCAGCACCACCGTGCCCTTGGCGCGGTTATACAGCAAAATGGTGGCGCCGTTGCCGCGATCGTAGACCTCGCGCACCTGTTGCACCGAACCGCCGTTTTTGCGTTTCAGATCGAACGTGTACTTGTGCAGCACATACCAGTTGTCCGACAGCAGCTCTTTCTTCACATTCTCAATTTTCGACGACATAACCCTTTTCCCTTGCGTGACAACGTGAAGATCATACCGCGATTAGGCCGCGCCGCGGCAGACGATTTGCAACAAAAATCACACCGCGCCCCGCCGGACAAGCCGGGACTTAACATTGCTTAAAATAATGAAAAATAAGTCGCGCTCAGGCGCATGAGATTGCATAAAACCCAGTGCGATTCGCCCCCCAAAGACAAATCGTCAGAGGAAACCGGCCCGCCGCTGAAAATCGACGGGCGTTTCGCTATTCATTTGATTACACAACCACAATTGTTCCCGTTTTGTTGACAACTTGATACAAATCGCGGTGCATTTTAGTTGCAAAAGTTATAGTTTTGCTTTCGAATGAAACTGGCGACGCGCCCTACCTGAGAGAAGGATCCTTGATTGCTTGTTAAACGTTCCGTGACCGGCAGCCTGGCCAAAGCGCTGTTCGGCATCGTGATACTGTCGGTGCTCGCCACCGGGTTGGCGTTGACCACCGTCGCCGGCAGCCAGAGCGATGCCGAAGCGATCAATATCGCCGGTTCGCTGCGCATGCAAAGCTACCGGTTGGCCTTCGATCTCGACCAACAGAGCCCAGAACTGGAGCTGCACCTGCAGCAATACCGGCAGTCATTGCAGGCGCCGGCGCTGCAAAAACTGGCGCGCTTCTACGTACCGGCCGAGGTGCGCAACCATTACCTGGCGCTGCAACAGGCGTGGCAAACGATGGAGCGGCAGATCCGCAACGGGCAGGCGATCGCCTATCGGGCGGAGGTCGCCGGCCATGTCAATCGCGTTGACCATTTCGTGTCCGCCCTGCAGCGCTATTCCGAACTGAAACTGACCCTGGTGGCCGCCGTCAGCGTGCTGGGTTACGCCGCCATCATCGGTCTGGTGCTGTTTTGCATTCGTTTTATGCGCCGCCAGGTGGTCACCCCGCTGCAACATCTGGTCGACGCCAGCCAGCGCGTGCAACAAGGGGATTTTCACCACCCACAGTTGGACGTGACGTTGCCGAACGAGCTCGGCGTGCTGTCGCAAACCTTCAGCGCCATGTCGGACGAACTGGCCCGGCTCTATCAGTCGCTGGAGCTGAAGGTACAGGAAAAAACCCAACGTCTGCAGCAGGCCAATGAAACGCTTGAGGTGCTGTATCGCTGCTCGCAGGCGCTGAGCGTGCGCCAGCTCGATCAGCAGGCGTTCGAAAATGTGCTGCGCATCGTGCGCCAAAGCGAACGGCTGCGCTGCATCCAGCTGAACGTAGCGGACGGCCAGGGCCAGTGGCGGCTGAGCGAAGGGGAAGCGGCGCCGACGCAGGCCTGGAACGCGCTGCCGATCACCCAGGGCGACAAGCCGCTGGGCGAGTTGCGCTGGCAGCCCGAGGCACACCCGCCGCATCCTCACCTGATGCAGAGCCTGGCCAATATGTTGGGCCGCGGCGTTTACTTCAACCGGGCACAAAAGCAGCACCAATATCTGCTGTTGATGGAAGAGCGTGCGACCATCGCCCGCGAGCTGCACGATTCGCTGGCGCAGACGCTGTCGTTCCTGCGCATCCAGCTGACGCTGCTGCGGCGCAGCGCCGCCGATCCGGCGGCGCAGACCATTATCGACGATTTCGATCGCACGCTGGCCGATGCCTATCGCCAACTGAGAGAGCTGCTGGCCACCTTCCGCCTCAACATTCAGGAGGCGGATCTGAACGCCGCGCTGGAGCAGCTGTTGCAGCCATTAAAAGCGCTAACCCCCGCGCGGATTCAGTTACA
The DNA here is from genome assembly GCF_017309605.1 of Serratia ureilytica. Classification (NCBI taxonomy): domain Bacteria; kingdom Pseudomonadati; phylum Pseudomonadota; class Gammaproteobacteria; order Enterobacterales; family Yersiniaceae; genus Serratia; species Serratia ureilytica. Next base: position 1,301,542 of record NZ_CP071320.1, on the reverse strand, counting down.
CTGTCGGCTGTCTTCGCAGGCGCTCAACGCCCAGCAGCAGGTGCACGCGCTGCAGATCGTGCGCGAGGCGGTGCTCAATGCCGTCAAGCACGCCGGGGCGAACGAGATTACGGTGTGTTGCGAGGTCAACGCCGCAGGCGACAACGTTTTCAGCATTACCGACGACGGTTGCGGCATCGCCAGTCTGGAGGAACCGGAAGGGCATTATGGTTTGACCATCATGAGCGAACGCGCGGCGCGATTGGGAGGAACGCTGCACATTCAGCGCAGAAGCGGCGGCGGCACGGCGGTTTGCCTGACATTCTCGCCCTGACCTTGCGGCTGTTCATTCTGCGTTACGGTTGCCGCCGGGCGGAAGGCCGTCCGGGGAGGTTTACGGCGCTGATTGCCGCTATTTTTGAAGAGACAGTCCCACTGTGAAGCACGCCGCAGGGCGCGTTTGAGTGGCTTTACTTGCTACAGGGAGCATATTTCATGGTGATGAAGCAATACCGAGTCATGATCGTTGACGATCATCCGTTGATGCGGCGCGGCATCAAACAACTGCTGGGACTGGATGCGCGATTTAGCGTGGTGGCGGAGGCCGGCAACGGCAGCGAGGCGGTTGCGCTGGCGCTGCAGCACGCCCCGGACGTGATCTTGTTGGATCTGAACATGAAGGGCATGTCCGGGCTGGACACGCTGCGGGCCCTGCGCGACGAAGGCGTGGACGCGCGCATCATCGTGCTGACGGTCTCCGACGCGCGCAGCGATCTGTATGCGCTGATCGACGCCGGCGCCGACGGCTACCTGCTGAAAGACAGCGAGCCGGAACTGCTGCTGGAGCACATCGGCGCCGCCGCCGAGGGGCAGAACGTGATCAGCGACGCCATGGCCGACTATTTGCTGGCGCGCAGTGAGCAGCGCGATCCCTTTGCCGCCTTGACCGAACGTGAGCTGGATGTCTTGCAAGAGGTGGCGCGCGGCCTGTCCAACAAACAGGTAGCGGCGCAGCTGCATATCTCTGAAGAAACCGTGAAGGTGCACATCCGCAACATACTGCGCAAATTGGACGTGCGTTCTCGCGTGGCGGCGACGGTGATGTACCTGGAGCATAAAAGCCAATGAACGTCAGCCCCGGCAACTGCGCCGGGGCAGCTTACTCGATGGCGCTGAGCAGCGCCTGATGGTGCTGGTGCACCCAGCTCTTGTTGAACGGCCCCCAGCTTTCCAGCTGATAGAAACCGTCGTTGTTGCGCACGCCCTGCTGCACGAACTGCAGCTCGACGCCCATGCCGGGCAGCGCCTTCAGCACATCCTGCAACGTGCGGCGCGGCCAACCGGTCAACGCCATCAACCGCGGCACATTGGGCCGCTCACTGTGACTGATCAGCCAGCACAAATAAAGCCGACGGGCAAATACCGGGTTAATTCCCATGCCAAGCTCCTGCTGTAAGGTGAGTCCTGTTTATTTCCGGTTCCCTGCGCGCGAAAAAGGCACGCAAGGCCTTCGACAGTCATAAAAATGTCTTAATCGCGTCTCGTTGTCGGCAAACAAGCGCCAACGCCGTTTTACGCTACCGTTATTTACACTATCTCCTTTTTTTCTCCACGCTTTCCTCGGCTTTCCCGAGTACAGTGCAATAGCGCCGGGATCCCTCCCTGCCGCTGAAATGCATAATTCTGATGCGTTTTAAAGATAGAACAAGTCATAACGAGGTTCGCGCTGCATGGCCAATTTTTTTATTGATCGCCCGATTTTCGCCTGGGTGCTGGCAATAATTCTTTGCCTGACCGGAGCGTTGGCGATTTTTTCTTTACCGGTAGAACAATACCCGAATTTGGCGCCGCCGAACGTGCGCATCAGCGCAACTTATCCAGGCGCTTCGGCGCAAACGCTGGAAAACACCGTCACGCAGATCATTGAACAGAATATGACCGGCCTCGACAACATGATGTATATGTCGTCGCAGAGCACCAATACCGGCCAGGCGACCGTCACGCTGACGTTCGAAGCCGGCACCGACCCCAACGAAGCGATGCAGCAGGTGCAAAACCAGCTGCAGGCGGCGATCAAACGTCTGCCGCAGGCGGTGCAGAATCAGGGGGTCACGGTCTCGAAATCCGGCGATACCACGCTGATGATGGTGGCGTTCGTCTCCACCGACAACAGCATGGACAAGCAGGACATCGCCGATTACATCGTCTCCAACCTGCAGGATCCGCTCAGCCGCATCAACGGCGTCGGCAGCATGGACGTCTACGGCTCGCAGTACGCCATGCGCATCTGGCTCGATCCCAACAAGCTCAACAGCTATCAGCTCACGACCCAGGACGTGGTCAAAGCCATTCAGTCGCAGAACGCCCAGGTGGCGGTCGGCCAGTTGGGCGGCACGCCGTCGGTCGATAAACAGGCGCTGAACGCCACCATCAACGCCCAGTCGCAGCTCCAGACGCCGGAGCAGTTCCGCCAGATCACCCTGCGGGTCAATCAGGACGGTTCGCTGGTGACGCTGGGCAACGTCGCCACCGTTGAGTTGGGCGGCGAGAACTACAACTACCTCAGCCGCTACAACGGCATGCAGGCCGCCGGCATGAACATCAAGCTGGCTTCCGGCGCCAACGAACTGCAGACCGACCAGTTGGTGAAGGACAAAATCGCCGAGCTGTCGCAATACTTCCCGCACGGACTGGAAGCCAAAGTGGCCTATGAAACCACCCCGTTCGTCAAAGCCTCGATCAAGGACGTGGTGAAAACGCTGCTGGAGGCCATCCTGCTGGTGTTCCTGGTCATGTACCTGTTCCTGCAGAACTTCCGCGCTACCCTGATCCCCACCATCGCCGTGCCGGTGGTGCTGATGGGCACTTTCGCCATCCTCTCCGCCTGCGGCTTCAGCATCAACACCCTCACCATGTTCGCCATGGTGCTGGCGATCGGCCTGCTGGTGGACGACGCTATCGTGGTAGTGGAGAACGTCGAGCGCGTGATGAGCGAGGAAGGCTTGCCGCCGCGAGAGGCCACGCGCAAATCCATGGGGCAGATCCAGAGCGCGCTGGTCGGCATCGCTCTTGTGCTGTCGGCGGTGTTCGTGCCGATGGCGTTCTTCGGCGGCACCACCGGCGCCATCTATCGCCAGTTCTCCATCACCATCGTCTCCGCCATGGTGCTGTCGGTGCTGGTGGCGATGATCCTGACTCCGGCCCTGTGCGCGACGCTGCTTAAACCGATCGCCAAGGGGCATCATCACGGCAAGCGCGGCTTCTTCGGCTGGTTCAACCGCATGTTCAACCGCAATGCCGATCGCTATGAGCGCGGCGTGGGGCGCATCCTGCACGCCAGCGGCCGCTATATGGTGATTTATCTGCTGCTGCTCGGCGGCATGGCGCTGCTGTTCATCAAGCTGCCGACCTCGTTCCTGCCGCAGGAAGACCGCGGCATCTTCACCGTACAGGTGCAGCTGCCGGCGGGATCGACCCTGCAGCAAACGTCCAAAGTGGTGGAGAAGGTCGAGCAGTACTTCCTCACCGAAGAGAAACAGGACGTGTTGTCGGTGTTCGCCATCATCGGCTCCGGGCCGGGGGGCAACGGCCAAAACGTGGCGCGCCTGTTTGTCCGGCTGAAAGACTGGGACCTGCGCGCCTCGGGCGCCAACAGCTCATTCGACATCATCGATCGCGCGACTCAGGCATTCAGCAAGATTAACGAAGCCCGGGTGATCGCCAGCAGTCCGCCGGCGATCACCGGCCTCGGCAACTCCTCCGGCTTCGATATGGAGTTGGAAGACCACGCTGGCCTCGGCCACGCCAAGCTGATGGCGGCGCGCGATCAATTGCTGCAGCTCGCCGGGCAAAATCCGCTGCTGTCGCGCGTGCGCCACAACGGCCTGGACGACAGCCCGCAGTTGCAAATCGATATCGATCAACGCAAGGCTCAGGCGCTGGGCGTGTCGATCGACGACATCAACAGCACGCTCTCTACCGCCTGGGGCTCGACCTACGTCAATGACTTCGTCGATCGCGGCCGGGTGAAAAAAGTCTACGTTCAGGCTGCGGCGCCGTTCCGCATGCTGCCGGATGACATCAACAAATGGTATGTGCGCAACAGCACGGGCGGCATGGTGCCGTTCTCGGCCTTCGCCAGCTCGCACTGGGAGTATGGTTCGCCACGGCTGGAACGCTATAACGGCAGCTCGGCGCTGGAGATCGTCGGCGAAGCGGCCAACGGCGTCAGCACCGGCACCGCCATGGCGGAAATGGAGAAACTGGTCAGCCAGCTGCCGACCGGCTTCGGTCTGGAATGGACGGCGATGTCCTATCAGGAACGGCTGTCCGGCTCGCAGGCGCCAGCGCTGTACGCCATCTCGCTGCTGGTGGTGTTCCTGTGTCTGGCGGCGTTGTACGAGAGCTGGTCAATTCCGTTCTCGGTGATGCTGGTGGTGCCGCTGGGGGTGATCGGCGCGGTCGCCGCCACCTGGCTGCGCGGCCTGGAGAACGACGTTTATTTCCAGGTCGGCCTGCTGACCATCATTGGGCTGTCGGCGAAAAACGCCATTCTGATCGTCGAGTTCGCCAATGAGCTGAACCAGAAGGGGCAGGATCTGATGTCGGCGACGCTCGACGCGTCGCGCATGCGCCTGCGGCCGATCCTGATGACCTCGCTGGCGTTCATCTTCGGCGTACTGCCGATGGCCACCAGCAGCGGCGCCGGTTCCGGCAGCCAGCATGCGGTTGGCACCGGGGTGATGGGCGGCATGATCTCCGCCACCCTGCTGGCGATCTTCTTCGTGCCGCTGTTCTTCGTGCTGGTTCGCCGCCGCTTCCCCGGTAAAGCGCATCCTGCCGCCACACCGCCCGCCGAAGAGTGATCGGCGACGCATAAAAAAAGCAGCGTCGGATGACCGATGCTGCTTTTTCGAACGAATATTTCGTTCCCACGGTGTTTCAGTAATTTTCCAATGACTCAACCTTGCCATCGGCTTCATCGCTGTGTCAGTTGCCCAACATCTCATCAATGAAGTCTTTCCAGTTTCCTAATTCACGATCAACCATAATACTTTACAACCTCAATTATTTGACGAAGCGGATTCTACGCCTGTTTTTTGACCATGTGAAGGGAAACGGGAACGATGCCGGGCCCGGAAACCGGGGTTAGCGCACATTTTCGTATTTATCTGATCAATGTTCAGTGCGGCTATTCCCTTGTGATATCAATTTCTCCACGATAGCGTGTAAAAGGTATAACAATACGCCAATGGAGCGCCGATCATGTCCACCTCTTTGTCTGTCTCACAGTTGAAAGCGCAAGGTCATTATCAGGAAGCCACTGCGCTGGCGTTGCGGCAACTGGCGGCAGAGCCGGAAGCGGCGATGCTGCATTTTCAGCTGGCCTGCCTGTACGACGTTCAGGGTTTGGAGCGACAGGCGATTCCCTGCTACCTCGCGGCGTTGGATCGCGATTTGCCGCCCGCCCAGCGCCGTGAAGCCTGGCTGGGCCTCGGCAGCACTTACCGCGCCCTCGGGAAATACCCGGCTTCGCTGCGCGCTTTCGACGATGGCCTGGCTGAGTTCCCGCAGGCCAACGAGCTGATGCTGTTTCGCGCCATGACGCTGTACAACCTGGGTGAAGGTAAACGGGCCGTGGCCGATCTGTTGTTGTTGCTGGCGGAAACCTCGTCAGACCCCGACATCCGCGGCTATCAGCGCGCCATTCGGCACTATGCCGCCGATCTCAATCATATTGATTAGAGGAAAACGATGGAAATCATCACCGATATGAACCGCCGCGCCATCGACTGGCGGCGGCTGTGTGAATTGCTGCAGGCCGCCGGGCTGGGCGAACGCGATCCGCATACGCTGCAACGCGTTTATCAACACAGCCAGTTTTGCTATTGGGGGTTTATCGGCGATGAGCTGATCGCCACCGCGCATGCCATCAGCGATTTGACTTCGGTCGCTTACCTGGCCGACGTGGCGATCGATCCGCGCTTTCAGGGGCAGGGATTGGGGCGCCGGTTGATGGACCGGGTAATGCAAGATCTGGCGCCGCTCGGCAAGGTTTTCATCTATTCGGTGCCGGAAAAACTGGCTTTCTATGAAAAGTACGGTTTTCACGATTTGACCACCGGCATGGTGTTCGCAGAGGGGGATGCTCTGCGGCGTTTGCAACTGGGGGGCTACGTGCGTTAATCGCGCATTACAACGTTCGGCTGATAAAAATAGGGCGGCAGATGCCCCGCAGAATTGCTGCCGCTATCAGGATCTTTCACCACGGCCGACGATTGTCGTAGCCGATATATTCATCGTTAACGCGATCCAATCCGTCCACAAGACAAGACGCTATTTCCGACGTGATCTTATCGGAAATTTCGATCCGGCATTCTTTCATGCCGTTCCCCCGTATAAATCCTCCCCACTTGCACAACGCACGCAGCTTAAAACATCGCATTTTTTTGATTAAGATTTATCTTTGCCATTAATTTGGCGCGCGCCATGAGATTGTCCCAGCACACTCTTTGAACTGCGCTAAAAATAAGCAACACCCCTCGCTAAAAAGCAAGAAATATCTTAATTATTAATTCATTAACATTCCCTCCCTCACAAAAACGATCGATATTAACGATCGAATATTTTATTTTGATAGCCATTTTCTATGTTAATTCCTTTTAATAACCGGAGTATTAATAGAGGATTTCTATTCTATTCCTCTTTCTTCACTGGGCAGCTCGATTAAAAACCAAATTTACTCTTTATAAATCATGCTAGTATATGGGGCTTTCCTGATTGTCCACCGCAGGATAGCGTTCTTTCCCTGAGGCGCCCAATAAGTTCAATGTGAAATTATTTAGATTGTTTCTTTTTTTATGTTTTAAGATATCAATCCTCACCGGGAAATAGAAATTAAGGGATTATAATAAAATGAAAATTGATATTTTCAGCGAGTGTGCCTATACCGCTATCGGCATCCGGCAGCTCATCAATCAAACCTGGGCGGAGAAACGCGCGCCGGCCGGTTTTAGCCGCAAAAGAGTCTGCTTTATCGATGTCACCATCGCCAATTTTGAAGCGCGCTACCGCGATGAATATGCCAACCCCAATACCTACAAAATAGTCATTATCACCGACTGCCTGCATGACATGGTGATTGTCGACAGCAAGACCATTATATTATCAAACCTTATATCATTGAGCCGCTTCAGCCACCTGATCGGCGACTTATATAAGCGCTACAGCCACTATACCGAGCCGCCGCAACTCTCTCAGCGCGAATCGCATTTTCTCTCGGAATGGTCGACGGGAAAATCGCTGGCCGACATCAGCAATGCCATGAATATCAGAAATAAAACCGCCAATCATTACAAGTCGCGAATAATGAAAAAACTCGGCGCCAGCCGGATAAAACCGCTCTTGCATATTACCCGCGTACGGTGTTTGACCGATCGTTTAAACATAAGGATCAATAAAGAGTAGCTCTCTCTCCGCCAGCTCTGCATTGGCGGCAGAACGCGTTCGCCGGCGCCTTTTCACCAACACGGTCGGCGAAGGCAGCCGTTCAACCACGTTGCCGACCTCTTATCCCTGGCGCGCAATCGCACCTCGCACGCATCGTTGTCTGGATCTCGCCGCCGCTTTACTGGCATTATCTCTGCTATCGCCGGGCGGCTAGCGGGCCAAAGATCGCCCACGCCGCTCAGTATCGACTCGACGAGACAGGTAGCTTTACGCCATGGCAAACAAACCGCAACAGACAACGCTGACGATGTACGGCATCAAAAACTGCGACACCATCAAAAAAGCCCGCCGCTGGCTGGAAGATCAGGGCGTGGCCTATCATTTTCACGACTATCGCGCCGACGGCCTGGACGAACAACGGCTGCGCGGTTTCCTCGCGCAACTGGGGTGGGAGCCGCTGCTCAATACCCGCGGCACCACCTGGCGCAAGCTGGATGAAGCGCAGCGCAACGCCTGCGATAACGCCGACGCCGCCATCGCGCTGATGCTGGCGCAGCCGGCGATCATCAAACGCCCGTTGCTGGACGCCGGCAACGGGCGCACCCTGCTCGGTTTCAACGCCGACGCTTACCAGCAATTTATCGCCGAGGTCGCCGTATGACTTGCCCGGTTATCGAACTGGCTCAGCAACTGATCAAACGCCCTTCCCTCAGCCCAAATGATGAAGGCTGCCAGCAGCTGATGATCGATCGCCTGCAGGCGATCGGTTTCACCGTCGAAGCAATGGACTTCGAAGATACCCAAAACTTCTGGGCCTGGCGCGGCGAAGGGCAAACCCTGGCGTTTGCCGGGCACACCGACGTAGTGCCGACCGGCGATGAAAAGCGCTGGGACAACCCGCCGTTTGAACCGGCGATCCGCGACGGCATGCTGTACGGCCGCGGCGCGGCGGATATGAAAGGGTCATTGGCCGCGATGGTGGTGGCCGCGGAACGCTTTGTCGCCGCCAACCCGAATCACCGGGGCCGCCTTGCTTTTCTGATCACTTCGGATGAAGAAGCCAGCGCCACTCACGGCACGGTTAAAGTGGTCGAAGCGCTGATGGCGCGCAACGAGCGGCTGGATTACTGCCTGGTCGGCGAGCCGTCCAGCACCGAGCGCGTCGGCGACGTGGTGAAAAACGGCCGTCGCGGCTCCATCACCGCCAACCTGCATATCCACGGCGTACAGGGGCACGTCGCCTATCCGCATTTGGCGGACAACCCGGTGCACCGCGCCATGCCGGCGCTGAATGAACTGGTGGCGATCGAATGGGATCGCGGCAACGAGTTCTTCCCGCCGACCAGCATGCAGATCGCCAACGTGCAGGCCGGCACCGGCAGCAACAACGTGATCCCAGGCGATTTCTACGTGCAGTTCAACTTCCGTTTCAGCACCGAACTGACCGACGCGATGATCAAGCAGCGCGTGGAAGAGCTGCTGGAACGCCATCATCTGAATTACAGCATCGAGTGGCGTCTGTCCGGCCAGCCGTTCCTCACCTCGCGTGGCGCGCTGGTGGATGCGGTGGTCAACGCCGTCGAGCACTATTCTGAATTGACGCCGCAGCTGTTGACCACCGGCGGCACCTCCGACGGCCGCTTCATCGCGCAGATGGGTGCACAGGTGGTGGAGCTGGGGCCGGTCAACGCCACCATCCACAAGGTCAACGAATGCGTCAACGCCGCGGATCTGCAGCTGCTGAGCCGCATGTATCAACGCATCATGGAGCAATTGATCGCATGATCAACGCAGAAATGCTCACCGGCCGCTCGACCGAGCACCTGGCGCCGCTGAGCGGCAACCATCGGCTGCAGCCGGAAGCCGTCAACGCGTTTCTGGCGATGCAGCAGGCGGCGCGTGCGGCAGGATTCGATCTCCAGCCCGCCAGCACCTTCCGCGATTTTGACCGGCAGTTGGCCATCTGGAATGGCAAATTCTGCGGCCAGCGGCCAGTATTAGATAAGGACAGTCAACCGATCGACGTCGCGCCGCTGTCCGCCGCCGAGCGCTGTGAGGCGATCCTGCGCTGGTCGGCTCTGCCGGGCGCCAGCCGCCACCACTGGGGCAGCGATCTGGACGTGTACGATCCGTCGCTGTTGCCGGAAGGGCAAAAGCTGCAGCTGGAACCGTGGGAATATGAGGAAGGCGGCTACTTTGCTCCCCTTAACCAGTGGCTGACGGCGCATATGGCCGAATTCGGTTTCTACCGCCCCTTCACCGAAGACTGCGGCGGCGTGGCGGTGGAGCCGTGGCATCTGAGCTACCGGCCGCTGGCGCAAGAGGCCGAACACTTGCTGACGCCGGCGCTGTTGCTGGCGGCCTGGCAAGACAAGGAGGTCGCCGGTGCCGAATGGCTCGAACGCCATCTGCCATCGATTTTTTCGCGTTTTATACGCAGTAAAGGAAAGGAGTAGCTATGCAATGGTTAGCTGATTACTGGTGGATTATCCTGCTGGTTCTGGTGGGGATGGTCGTCAGCGGCATCAAGGAACTGCGCCGCGTTGACGTCAAAAGCTATCTGGCCAACAAGCCGGAGATACCGCCGCACCACGACAACAACGCCCAGTGGGATGACGAAGACGACTGGCCGAAGAAGAAGTGATATCAGGGCGCTCATCGGCGCCCTGAATTTTTAGCGGAAGGCGATCAGCTCGCCGCGCTTGCCGGACAAGGCTTCGTCCCAGTAGCGCTGCGGCACATAGTAATGCAACCTTTCCAGCGCGGCGTTCATCATGCCCTGGTTGATCGCATGCCCAACGTCCTGTTCCACGTCCAGCGTGAAATCGGCGCCGTTGGTCCGCAACGCCTCCGCCGCCGCGTGAGCGTGCTGCACCGCGATCACCGCGTCCTCTTCGCCGTGGATCAAATGTACCACGCTGTCGCCGAACGCCTGCTCAGGCAACTGGGCGAAACGCCCGCTGAACGCGACCACTCGCCCGGCGAGGCGGGTTTCCGCCTTCAACGCCTCCAGCGCCATGATCGCTCCCTGCGAGAACCCCACCAGGGCAGTGCCGGCATAGCCAACGCCGCTCAGCTGCTGCCAATGGCGCACCACGGCCACAAACTGCGGCATTACGTCTGCGATGCGGGCCACGCGGTTCTCTTCGGTCACGTCCTGCACCGAAAACCACTGGCGGCCGGCGCCGTTGCCAAACGCTGCGGGGCCACCGATGCTTACCACCTGCGCCTGGGGAAACTCTTTGGCGAAGTAACTGCCGATCTCCCCCATCGCCACCGGGTTGTCGCCGACACCGTGAAACAGCAAGATCAGCTGCGCCGCCGGGGTCGCCGGGCTTTGGACAACGAAATGCTCATGTTTCATCGATGACTCCTTAATAGTAACCAAACCTGACGCAGCGACTGTCGTCGCCGCACCGCTGACAGCCACTATACGCCGCTGAGAAATCGGGAAAATCGGGTTTTATTGAGCAAGTTCTTCAATTTATTGCAATGACTGCTTATTGCAATGACTGCGCCCAGTCGCGCCAGTAGCGGCAGTGCTGCGCATTCAGCTGTTCCAGCGCCTGCGCCGTTTCGTGCCGCCAGTGGCGCAGCAAGGCTTTCTGGCCGCTGACGCCCGCCCGCTCTGCGCACTCCGCGGGAGAGTGCCGCCGCTGCAGATGGCCGCGCAGTGCGGGCAGCGGCAGACTGCTGGCCAACAGTAACCGCTGCAACGCCCCCAGGCTGGCCTCCAGCGGCCGATGGGCAAAAGCGAACCCGGCCAGCTCGCGCCAGTCCTCTTCGCCGAGCGACGTATCGCCATCGTCGCCCGGGATCGCCAGCGTTAGCTCGATACGCTGCCGCAGCCAGGGCCAGTCGCGCGCCAGATGCTTGTGCGCCGCGTGCCGCAGCGCCTCTCCTTGCTCGCTCAGGGGCAAGATCGCCATCGCGGTATAGCAGCCGCTGCTGGCCTCCGGCTTGCTGCCAATGCGCACCAGCTCAAAACCGCAGGATTGCCAAAAGCGCCACAGCGGCTCGGTATAGCCGAAGCTGACCGACAGGAAGTCCAGCCCCTGCGCCTGGCGGCGTTGCCGCTCGATCAATTGGCGCGCGATACCCCGCCGCCGCAATGCCGGCAGCGTCGCAATGCGGGTAATGCGCCGTGAACGCAGCGTCGGCGCCCACCATTGGCCGCCATGCGCCGCCAACGACTGCGCCACCAGATTGCCGCGCGGCCGACGGCGGCCGGCCCACACGTCGTGCGCCAACTCGGCGCTCAATCCGCCCTCTTCCACCAGCCACACGGCGCCGACCACCTCCAAACCGGCCTGCGCCAGCCCAAAATGCATGCCGGGCGCATCCATCAACCTGCGCAAATCCAGCGGTGAGGTGCGGTAATGCGCGCTGCTCAGCAGGGCGTAGAAACGCGCCAGCCGCTGCGGATCGGCGCACAGCTCGCCTTGTTCCGCCTGGCTGTAATCGATCGCCTGGCCATCCGCCGGCCAGGCGGGCAGCTCGTTGAACAACAGCGCATTGTCCGTTATCCGTTCCAGCGCATCCCCCTGCGCCCAGCGCATCGGCTGCTGCAGGCTCAGCGCCTGATAGGCCGGCAGCCCGGCGCAAAACTTCAGCAGAAAACCGCGGCCAGTGCCTTCATAGCCCTGCACCGTGGTGGTCAGCAACACGCGCGGGAAATAGCCGATCAACTGCTGCAACAGCGGCGCGGGGATCGCCGCCGCCTCATCCACCAGCAGCCACCCCACGGCGCTGACGTCGCCTTCCCGGCACTGCGCCAACAAGGCATCGGGCGCCCAAAACTGCGCGCGCCCCTGCGCCCATTCTCCGGCCACCGCCGTGGCGGCGCGGCTCGGCCCGGTGATCCAGCAGATCAGCGGCGACTGCGCCACCAGCATGCCCGCCAGCGTCGATTTGCCGCGGCCGCGGGCGGCGGTCAGCACCCACACGCCGGACTCGGCCTGCAGCAGCGCCGTCAAGATCGCCTGTTGTTCCTCGGTCGGCCGGCCATCCGGCGGCTGCCACCCTTCACGCACCGGCAGCGCGGCCAGCGTCAGGGGCTCATCCTGCCGCCAGATCGTCACTTCGCTGTCGTCGGTCAGATGCTGCTGCAGATGGCGGATGAAATGCGAGGTGGTGATCGGCTGCGGGCAATCGCTCCAGCGCAGGCTGTCGCCGTCCGGCAGCTGAGCCCATTGCCGCCAGGGCGGCGTCAACAACAGCAGCCAGCTGCCGGCGCGCAGGGCGCCGCTCAGCGCCGCCAACGCCTCTACGTCCAGCGAATGACCGGCATCGAACACTGCATGCAGCCGCTCCTGCCCCAGCAATTGACGCACCGCGCCGCTCGCCAACGCCGCCTGACCGGGCGGCGGATTCTCCCCGACCCAAGGCCAGTCGCCGGGCAACGTCGCCGCCAGCCGCTGCGCCTGTTCGCGGCACCACTCGGGTTCGCCGCTGAGCACCAGCAGGCGCCGGATGCCCTGCCGCCGCATGAGTTGTTGCGCTGCCTGTAGCATAAGGCTGTATCTCAATTCGAAAAAAATGCCGGAGTCAGGCTCCGGCACTTGAGGTGTTAACGGGATGCGAAGGTGTTGCAGGTATTGGGATCGCCGCTGTCGAAGCCCTGTTTAAACCAGGTGTAGCGCTGCTGCGAAGTGCCGTGGGTAAAGCTGTCCGGCACGACGCGGCCCTGGCTCTGTTGCTGCAACCGATCGTCGCCAATCGCCTGTGCGGCATTCAGCGCCGCCTGCAGGTCGCCCTCTTCCAGCATCTGCTGCTTCTCGGCGTATTTGCCCCATACGCCGGCAAAGCAGTCCGCCTGCAGCTCCATTTTCACCGACAGGCGGTTCACTTCCGCCTGGCTGGCGCCCTGCTGCATCTGGCGTACCTTCGGCTCGATGCCCAGCAGGTTCTGCACATGGTGGCCGACTTCATGCGCCACCACATAGGCCTGAGCGAAATCACCGCCGGCGCCCAGCTTGGTCTTCATGTCCTGATAGAAAGACAGATCGATATACACCGTTCTGTCGCCCGGGCAGTAGAACGGCCCCATCGCCGCCTGACCGGTGCCGCAGCTGGTGCGCGTCACGCCGCGATACATCACCAGCTTCGGCGGTTGGTAGGTTTTGCCCATGCGCTGGAAAATCTCTTTCCAGTTATCTTCGGTCGAGGCCAGCACCACCGAAGTGAATTTGGCCAGCTCATCGTCTTTCGGACTGATGCTGGCGCTCTGTTGTTGACCCTGAGGAGCGACATTACCGCCGTTCAACAGCGGCGACAGATCGATGCCGTAATAGCCGGCCACCAGCACCACCACCAGAATGACGATGCCACCCTTGCCGCGCACCGGCACGCGGAAACCGCCGCCACCGCCGCCCAAACCTGAAGACTGCCCGCGACGATCCTCAACATTGTCACTTTCCCGACGCCCTTGCCAACGCATAAATACACTCCAGATATTTCCCCTGCTCGTTGAAGATGCCGCGCGTTGGTAAGCGCAAAGGCAGCTTCAAGCCTGAGTGGGATAGGTTTTAGTCATCTCGCATCCATCATTATAAATGGTCTGCCGCGGAGGAAATGTAGAAATTTTCTGGAAAAATGCAGAACAGCGGGACGATCCGGCCGGATCGCCCCGAATGGCGGTGCCAACGCTTAGTCGAGCTTCACGCCGATGCGGCGCGCCACTTCTTCGTAGGCTTCGATCAGCCCGCCCAGGCTTTGACGGAAGCGGTCTTTGTCCATCTTGTCCAGGGTGTTTTTGTCCCACAGACGGCTGCCGTCCGGCGAGAATTCATCGCCCAGCACCACTTCGCCGTTGAACAGGCCGAATTCCAGCTTGAAATCGACCAGGATCAGGCCGGCGTCGTCAAACAGCTTGGTCAATACTTCGTTGGCGCGATAGCTCAGCTCACGCATGCGCGCCAGATGCTCTTTGCTCACCCAGCCGAAGGTTTCGCAGTAGGATTCGTTGACCATCGGATCGTGCATGGCGTCGTTTTTCAGGAACAGATCGAACAGCGGCGGGTTCAGCACCAGACCTTCTTCGATGCCCAGACGCTTCACCAACGAACCGGCGGCGCGGTTGCGGATCACGCATTCCACCGGCACCATGTCCAGCTTCTTCACCAGCACTTCGTTGTCGGACAGCAGACGCTCCATCTGGGTCGGGATGCCGGCTTCTTCCAGTTTGCTCATGATGAAATGGTTGAACTTGTTGTTCACCATGCCTTTGCGATCGAACTGCTCAATGCGCTGACCATCCAGTGCTGACGTATCGTTGCGGAACTCCAACACCAACAGATCGGGATTCTCGGTGGTGTAAACGGTTTTTGCCTTTCCGCGATACAGCTCAGCTAGCTTTTGCATCTTACTTACTCCAGTGATGTATCCCCGTTGTCTCCCGAGCGCGGCCCGAAATTAGGGGGTATAGAATTGACCTAATGAATTCTTTGGCGTGCCGGGCACTATTGTGCCAAACCTGCGACGCAAACGATACCGTATAGACAAAACAAAAAGGGGCCGAAGCCCCTTTTTGGTTATTTAACGCTGGTTTTACTGAAGGCAGACTGGAATGCCGCCACCAGTGCGTCGTTTTTCGACTGGGTGAGCGGTTTGCCTTTCGGATCGATAAATTGCAGGCTGGTGCGGTTGTTGAGATCGCCGACCTGCAGCTTGTAATCCCCTTCCGCCAGCTCAGGATCCTTGACGCCCAACGCATCCCAATCGCTGCTGCTCAGGGACTTGTAGGTCACGGCGACGGTGCCCTGCGGACGGCTGCGGTCACCCACTTTCATCCCCAGTTTTTCGAGCGCCGGCGGCAGGCGATCCCACACCACGGTGTACGGGCCGCGCACGACCAACATCGGCAGGCCGGTATCATCGGCGCCGCTCTGCACGTCCAGCGCGCCGAAGCGGCTGGCGGTCTGGCTGCTCGCCAGGTTGTCCTGCTTGTCCAGACCTTCGATCAGGGTGTTGATCATCATGCCGTTGTAACGCTGGATCTCAGATTGATCGGTGACCTGTTCGGTCTTGCCCTGCTGCTGCAGGCCAACGCTTTTCACCACCAGCGCCTGCTGGTAGCCTTGTTGCTGCACGCTGATCTGATAACGGCCTTCGTACTGGTTGTCTTCGTCCAGACGGTTCCACTTCACCCAGTCGGTGGTCAGGGTCTGACCGGCGTCCTGGCGGGAAGCGATCGCGATGTTCTTCGCCTGCAGCAGGCTGACTACGCGCGACCACAGGTTTTGGTTCTGCGGGCTGTTTTCCAGCAGCAGCGTGCCGCTGTCGCCGGCGTATTGCGCGCGAGAACCGCTCAGCAGCGCCAACGGCTGCACCGGCGGACGAATGTCCAGTTGCTTGCCGACGTTGCCTTGCAGCGTCGTGGCGGGCACGTCATAGTTGCCGCTCTGCACCGGCAGGATCATGCCGGACGGCGCGTTCAGCGCCTTGAGCGGAGCCGCGTCGAGGTAAGCCTCGTCGCCGCTGACCTGGCGCTTGTAGCGCTGATCGCTGCTGCAGGCCGCCAGCATCATCACCAAAGAGATGCCCACTACTTTTGCTACCGTCGACTTTTGCAATGAATAAGCCATCAAATTTCCCTTAGAGTTACAGCAAACCGACGCTTTTCAGCGCGCGCTCCACCACCGGGCGGGCGGTTTCGCTCAACGGCGTCATCGGCAGACGCAGCGTATCGGTTGCCATCAATCCCAACGCCTTACAGGCCCACTTCACCGGAATTGGGTTTGCTTCTACAAATAGATCCTGATGCAACGGCATCAAGCGCTGATTTAAGCGGCGCGCTTCGGCGAATTTGCCCTGCGCCGCCAGCGCACAAAGTTCCGCCATCTCGCGTGCAGCCACGTTGGCCGTCACGGAAATCACCCCTTTGCCGCCCAGTTGCATGAAGTCCAGCCCGCTGGCGTCGTCGCCGCTCAGCAAAATGAAGTCTTCATCGTCAACCAGCACTTGGATCTGACTAACGCGACTTAAGTTCCCCGTCGCTTCTTTTACAGCAACAATATTCTTGATTTTCGCCAGCCGAGCGATGGTCGGCGGCAGCATGTCGCAGCCGGTGCGCGAAGGCACGTTATACAGGATCTGCGGCAGCTCGGTGCTCTCGGCGATCGCCTTGAAGTGCTGATACAGCCCTTCCTGCGTCGGCTTATTGTAGTACGGCGTCACCGTCAAACAACCTACCACGCCAGTGTTGGCGAAGCGGGTGGTGAGCGCGATGGCTTCGGCGGTAGCGTTGGCGCCGGTGCCGGCGATCACCGGAATGCGGCCGTCGGCCAGCTCCAGCGTCTGCAGCACCACGTCAACGTGCTCGTCATGGGCAAGCGTTGCGGACTCGCCGGTGGTCCCTACGGAAACGATCGCCGCGGTGCCACTGGCTACATGATAATCGATCAATTTTTTCAGGCTCGCGCGATCGACAGCACCTTTGTCGTCCATCGGCGTAACCAGTGCAACAATACTTCCCGTAAACATTGGCCGTCCCCTCCACAAACAAGTCACTCATGGTACTTTTGCTGCCTATCCAAAAGCAAGCGCACAACCGCGTTGTAAGCGCTTGGCAGGCGGTTTTTTTTATGTTTACCATGGTAACCCCATTAAGCACGACAGGAAGCGCCATTTTGCCTCAGTCAGACGAACACTATCTCGTGATTACCGCGCTCGGCGCCGACCGCCCCGGAATCGTCAATACCATCACCCGCCACGTCAGCAGTTGCGGATGCAATATCGAAGATAGCCGTCTGGCCATGCTGGGAGAGGAGTTCACGTTCATCATGCTGCTGTCCGGCAGCTGGAACGCCATCACCCTGATCGAATCCACCCTGCCGCAAAAAGGCGCGGAGCTGGAGCTGCTGATCGTGATGAAGCGCACAAACTCGCATGAAAGGCCGCCGATGCCGGCCACCGTGTGGGTTCAGGTCGAGGTGAAGGACTCGCCGCACATCATCGAACGTTTTACCGATCTGTTCGACTCCAGCCAGATGAATATCGCCGAGCTGGTCTCACGCACGCAGCCAGCGGACGGCGACCTGCCGCCGCAGCTGTATATTCAAATCACCGCCCACAGTTCCGGCGATCGGGACGCCTCAAATATTGAGCAAGCCTTCCATCGCCTATGTACAGAATTGAACGCGCAAGGCAGTATTAGCGTGGTGAACTATCCACAGCATGATGAGAAAGATGGAGAGTAGTGATGAGCCCATTGAAAGCCGGTGACACAGCGCCGAAATTTAGTTTGCCTGACCAGGACGGTGAGGAAATTAATTTGGCCGACTTCCAGGGACAGCGAGTATTGGTTTATTTCTATCCGAAGGCGATGACGCCGGGCTGCACCGTGCAAGCCTGCGGCCTGCGGGACAACATGGACGAATTGAAAAAGGCCGGCGTCGAAGTGCTGGGCATCAGCACCGACAAACCGGAAAAACTGTCGCGCTTCGCCGAAAAGGAGCTGCTCAACTTCACGCTGTTGTCTGATGAAGACCATCAGGTATCGCAACAGTTTGGCGTGTGGGGCGAGAAAACCTTCATGGGCAAGACCTATGACGGCATTCATCGCATCAGCTTCCTGATCGACGCCAAAGGCAAGATTGAAAAAGTGTTTGATGATTTCAAAACCACCAATCACCACGACATCGTTCTGAACTACCTGCAGCAGTAATTCTCACGAAGCGCAGCGGCCAGCTGCGCTTCGTCTCCCTCCGTCAGCCGGCCTTGTCTTCCACCTCGACCCGCAGTTCATCCGGCCAGGCGTGAATCACCGCCTTCACCAGCGTCGCCAGCGGTATGGCGAAAAACACGCCCCAGAAGCCCCACATTCCGCCGAACACGATCACCGACAGGATAATCACCAGCGGATGCAGGTTGACCGCCTCGGAGAACAGGATCGGCACCAGCAGGTTGCCGTCCAGCCCCTGCACCACCAGATAGGCGACGATCAGCGTCCAGAAATCGGCGCCGACGCCCCACTGGAACAGCGCTACCACCACCACCGGTATGGTGACCAGCACCGCGCCGATATAGGGGATCAGCACCGAAAAACCCACCAGCACCGCCAGCAGCAGCGAGTAGCGCATGTCCAGCACGGCGAACACCAGGTAGGTCGCCACGCCGACAATCACCATCTCCAGCACCTTGCCGCGAATATAGTTGGTGATCTGCTGATTCATCTCGTTCCAGACCTGCCCCGCCAGACCGCGATTGCGCGGCAACACGCGGCGCACCGCGTTCAGCAGCTGCTCTTTGTCTTTCAACAGGAAGAACATCATCATCGGCACCAGGATCAGGTAGATAGCCAGCGTCAACAGGCCGACCAGCGACGCCAGCGAGAATTTCACCACCGACTCGCCCATGCCGGACAGCCGGCTGCGCAGATTTTCCGCCATCATGTCGATGATGCCGGCATCCACCAGCGCCGGATAACGCTTCGGCAGCGTCGCGGCAAAGTTATAGAACTGGTTGAGCATGCCCGGCAGATCGCTCATCAGATTGATGCCCTGCTGCCAGGCGGTCGGCGCGACGACGAACACCAGCAGCATGGCGACGCCCGCGAACACCAGCAGCATGATGCTCGCCGCCCAGGTGCGCGAACAGCCGATGCGCTGCAGGCGCGCGGTCGGCCACTCCAGCAGATACGCCAGCACGATGGCGACCAGCAACGGGGTCAGAATGCCGTGCAGAAAATAGAGAATGAGGAAGCCGGCGACCAGGATCACCAGCAACGCGATAGCCTGTGGATCGGTGAAACGGCGGCGGTACCACTGTAATAGCATCTCCAGCATCAGAGCGGGCTCCTCGAGATTTGACGGGCGGGCATGGCGATTCCTGTGATGGGCCTGATTAAAGCATAGATAGAACGGCGCACGTGGGGGTGTGCAAAGCACTCAGAGTACTCAAAGTTCGCCATACATCAACAGCGATTTGGCTGAATTTATCGCGCCGGTGGGCGATCGGCGCAAAAATCCGCAGACGCCGCGTCAGAGTCGGTGAACGGCCCCGGGCGGGGCCGCAGAAGATTACAGCGAGGCACTGATGGAGAGCGGCGAACCGACCGCCAATGCGAACAACAACACACAGCCGATGGCGATCGCCGCCGCCAGATCATTTTTCATTGTCCTGTCCCTTGATGATGCGTAAACCGATTATCGCCACGAACTCTGTCGGTTCTTTACGTTGAAGGCCTCTGCCGATGCACACCATTAAAAACCCCCGCCTAAGCGGGGGGAGAAAACGTTCTGGTGCATCAAGTATTACAAGGAGGTCATGAGGGATTGCTAACCCTAAATGACTATTTCAAGCTAGGATTATTCCCAGAGCATGGCAAGCGATCGCGTCGAGGTTCTCCGCACTTTGAGAAAAACCTCATAAAAAAATCCCGCACGGCAGCGGGATGAAGGGATGATAACGTCATAAATTTTTTATGCGGACAATGAGGCGGCATTGTCGTCATTTGGCGACAATACCGCGCCGCTCAGGCGGTCTCAAGGGAAATCTGACCGCCGTAAGGAAATCAGAATTTCGCCAACGCACGCGATCGTGAGCCATTCTGCAGCAACGAAAAGAAATGGGATTTTCGTCAGACCGCCGCCGTGTAAAAACCGGTAACATGGTCGTCATAATCCCAAATGCCGTCGGGGGAGAGATGAACAACAAGCCATTTGAATTTGATGAGGCAATCTGCCAGGCAATTGGGCGCGGCGTGTGCGAAGTCGTGAAAATAGGGGATGAAATCAGCGTCTTCTCTCTGCTGGAAGCTATCGAGAGCTTCATCGAGCGGCAGGCGCTCAGCGAAAGTGAAGTCGCGGCGGCGGACGACGCGCTGGATTTGATCAGCGTACTCACCCATCGGTCATGCTGAAAAACGCCCCCCCGGTGGAGAAGGAACCGGCGACCCATCGCATGTGGGCCGCCGTCGTTTCTGTATCGATTAGAAGTCGTAAGTTACCGACGCTTTCAGCGTTCTCGCCTGTCCCTGGAAGACGTAAGTGCCATTGCTTTCTACACCGGACCAATACTTCTCATTCGTGACGTTGTCCAACCCCACACGCCATACCAGCGTATTTTGATCCTCATTCAAACGCATGCGATAGCGAAGGCCGAGATCCAGGGTCGTGAAACTATCGAGCTTTTTGGTATTGGCGGAGTCGGCATATTGCGAACCGGTATGCCGTACTTTCGCCGTTGCCGTCAGGCCATCGACCGGCTTGATATCGTACTCCGCTCCCAGCACCGCGTAGAAGTGCGCTACGCCGATCGCGTCTTTGCCATCGTTACGACCACCCTGGGTTTTGGTCAACTCGGGCGAAAGCCAGGTAGCGCTGCCGTTGAGGCGCAGGCCGAATGCCGGTTCGCCGAACACATTCAACTCCACGCCGCGGTTGCGTTGTTCGCCGTTCAACGTGTAGTAGTTGTTGCTGTCGATCATGGTGGCCGGCTTTTTGATTTCAAACAGCGCCAACGAGCCACCCACGCGTTCGAAATCAACTTTCACGCCCACTTCATTTTGCTTGGAACGGGCGATACCGGTACTCTGCCCGAAGTTAGCAGCCTCTTTCGGCGCAATGCCGCCAGGCTGCAACGCCTCGGTATGGTTGGCATAAAGCGACACCGTTTCCCACGGCTTGTAGACCAGCCCGAACGTCGGCATCCAACGGCTTTGCGTATAACGGGAGGCGGTATCCTCCAGGCCGGTGGCGTTGCTGTAATTACGCACCACCACTTTCTGATGGCGCGCGGCCGCCGTTAGCAACACCCGATCGCCGAAAAAGCCCAAGGTATCGCTGAACAACCAGCCCTGCGTCCGGTTGCGCGCCGTGGTCAGCGGATCGCTGTAGTTGCCGCCGAAATAGGCGTTGTCCGGTATTGCGACATCATGGTTATCGTAGATATTGGTCGTCGGATTGTTGGCGGACATGCGCCACGCGGTTTTGTCGCGTTTAATCTGCGCGGAATAGCCGACGTTGACCCGATGCGAAACCGCCCAGGTCGTGAACTTGCCCTCAAGCCCCGCCATGCCGCTGAAAGCGTCGATGATGCGATTGGTGTCCAGGCGCCCAACCGTGGCATCGCCGTTGGCGTTGATGAGCTTCGGTGCGCTGTAAACCCCGGTTTCATGGCCGTGCTGCGCGCCCAACCCGGCATAGGCCTTCCAGTCGCGGGTTAAATCATATTCCGCTTTCGCCATGCCGAATTCGTTCTCGATATCGCTGTAGCCCCACTGCTGACTGTAATTTTTACGGGTGTCAGGCACCGCGGGTACCACATCGATGCCGCTGATGTTGACCCCCATCGTTCCGCCATGGAAGGTCTTTTTCTGATAACCGAAGTCCAACGATGAACGGAAACGATCGCCGCGATAGTCCAGCCCGACCGATGCCAGCGTGGTGCGCCGCTTATCATCCTCAACCGCCGTTTCCCCCTCTCGGTGCACCAGGTTGACGCGAGCGCCAAACTGGTTGTCGTCACCAAAACGGCGGCCCAGATCCAGCTTGCCGCCCACCTGAGAGTCGGAGGTGTAGTCGATACCGATCTGAGTGGTCGGCGTTTCTTCCGCCCGTTTCGGTTCAAGATTGATCATGCCGCCAACGCCGCTGGAAGCCAGGCCATTCAGCAAGGCGTTCGCCCCTTTGAAGATCTCAACCCGCTCCAGCATCTGGGTATCCACCACCTGACGCGGCACCACGCCCGGCAGCCCGCCCATCGTCATGTCGTCGCCGTCCAGTTGGAAACCGCGGATGCGATAGGTTTCGGCGAAGTTACCGTATCCCTGCACCGCCTGCACACCCGCGTCGTTGCTGACCACGTCGGCGATGGTCTTCGCCTGCTGATCCTGTACCAGCTTCGCGGTATAGCCTATGACGTTGAACGGAACGTCCATCGCTTTCTGTTCGCCCAACATTCCCAGGCGGCCGCCGTGGGCAACCTGTCCATCCAGGTAGGCGGGAACCAAATCATTGCCGCCGGAGTTGAAATCGGCGTGTTTTTCGGCCCGGACGACCAAGGTGTCCTCCCGGTTTTTCTTGGCGTCGCCGTCTGCGGCCAGCGCGCTCTGGCTCAGCGCGCCGATAGCCAGCGCCAACAGCGTTTTACGTAAAGGGAAATTCGTTGTACTGGTGTTGTGCATAATTCACTCATGAATGAGGATAAAAGTTAAATGGCCCGTCGCCGGGCCGATGGGGCTTATTTATTCAACGCGATGCGAACCACGCTGTCCGGCCCCTGAGTGGAATGATCTTTGTTAAACGGTTGTTTGACCGTAACGAACAATGTCTGGCCGTCTGCCGACAACAACAAACTGTTTGGATTCGGCGGCAACGCCCAGCGCTGTTTCACCGCATAGGTCGTCGCATCCAGGCTCAGTACATTGCCGGATTCACGCTGCGAGATATAAATTTCGTTGCGCCGTGAATTGAAAACGACAGCCAAAGAGTCGCCCACATCAAGCCGCTTCAATAACTTTCCGGTGTGAATATCCAAGACCAGTGTGGTCTTGGCCTTGGAGTTGTCGGTGACGAACAAGCGACCGGTAGCCTCGTCCTCCGCCATATTGAGCAGCAGTGCCGGTTGGTCTCCCAACGGTTTCCAGCGTTTTTCGATGCGGTTGGAACGCGGGTTGATCACCAGGATCTCGCCGCTGCCATTGGCGGCATACACACGTTGGGTCTGCGCGGAGTAATGCAGGCCGGTCATCCATTTGCCGGTATTTTTAATGCGCGTTTTCAGCTTGAGCGTTTCGGCGTCAACCACCCAAATTTGCGCCGGATCGGCCACCGCCCCCACATACAGCGTGTTGTTGTGAGCCAGAATTTGGCGCGCACCATACGGTAACCCTTTCTCATTACGCTCGCTGAACAGCAAACGCCCTTTCACCTTACCGTCGGCGACGCCGATTGCGCTGATACCGCCGTCCAGCGAATTGCTGACGTAAAGGGTTTTCCCATCAGCAGAGGCCTGCATGGCGAAATTTTTCAGATCGGTATGCGTCGTGCCAAGGGTTTTCAGAGACTTGGCGTCCAGCTTATAGACCACGCCACCCTGCACATCTTTAAAACTTTCGGCGCTGGCGACGTACAGCGCATCTCCTCCTGGCGTCAGCGCCATTTCATACAAGCCATAAGCCAGTTGGCGTTTGACGACGCTTTCGGATTGCGCCGCTTGCGCGAGAGGTTGCACAGCAGGAGAAGAGGCAGTGGTTTGGTGCGGCGCGCAGCCGCTTAGCGCCATACCCGTCAACAGGGCGAGCACAGAAACTTTCATTTTCATCGGGGAAATCCTTGACCATTTAAAACGGCGTTAACGGGGGCTCTGCAGTTTAGTTTTGAGCTTTCTCATAACGAGAAATGAGCGCCACCGCGCGTCTCAGTGTTTCCCTGTGAATCAACTATCACGCTAATGCAGGCTAATAACTCCTTCATGCGCCCGCGAACAACAAAGAGAATGAGAAACATACTCATTATTATTTACGCAATCAAGCGTAAATATTTTCCTTCCCTCTCTAAAAGTCATGGCGGTATCTCGTATTATCAAAGCCAATACGCCAGCTATCGATCGCAGTGCCGGGCATGATTATCTCGCCTTACACCGTCGATAGACTGCCTCACCCTGCGTACAGGCAATTAACGGCAAACGAGCAGACAACAGGAGAAGAACCCTCATGACAACACCTGCCCCACGGGAGTGGCGGCGTGCTGACTATTTCGTCAGCACCGAGCCTGCCCTGCTGGATCTTGACGCCATCCATGCATTTCTGACCCGTTCGTCATGGGCGGAAGGCATTGATAAAGAGACCGTTCGCCAGTCCCTCGCCCACAGCCTGTGCTTCGGTTTGTATCACGGCACCAGACAAATCGGTTTCGCCCGGCTGGTCACCGATTACGCCACCTTCGGCTATCTGTGCGACGTTTACGTGCTGGAGGCGCATCAAAAAGGCGGGCTGGGCCTGTGGCTGGCGGAATGTTGCCAGGCCCATCCGCTGATGGCGACGCTGCGGCGAGTCATGCTGGTCACCAGCACCGCCCCTTGGCTCTATGAAAAAGTGGGCTATAGCGCTATTAACCGTCCCGATTTTGTCTGGCAGATCGCCCGGCCGGACATCTATCGGCGTTAATTTTTAAGTAAGCTCTCTCTGTTCACACTCTTTCCCCGCGGTATTGGCAATCGCGGCGGTTAGGGTGCATGCTGGCGAAAAATTTTACCGTTTGCCCCTTTCAAGGAGAATCTATGCCCGTTTCAGCCCGTAACCAATTCACCGGTACCGTGTCCGCCGTCGCCAAAGGCGCCGTCAATGACGAAGTGGAGATCGCATTGCAGGGCGGTGAAAAACTGGTGGCTATCGTCACGGTACAAAGCCAACAGTCGCTGGGGTTAACCATCGGTAAAGAGGCCGTCGCGCTGATTAAAGCGCCGTGGGTGATCCTGGCAACAGAGGATTGCGGTTTGCGTTTTTCCGCCCGCAACCAGTTTGCCGGGGAAGTGATTGCGGTTGAGCACGGCGCAGTCAACAGCACCGTACACCTCAAAGCGGATGCCGGTTTTGTGCTGACGTCGGTGATCACCAATGAAAGCCTGCAGGAGATGGCGCTGAAGAACGGTTCGCGCGCCATTGCCCTGATCAAAGCCTCATCGGTGCTGCTCGCCGTCAAAGCCTGATACCGCCAGGCCCGCACAAGCGGGCCTTTCGAACCACTATTTCAGCGCCTGCTCGGCCAGCAGCCCGAGGGCGATGACGATCATCGCCGCGCCGGAGATGCGCCCCACCACCTTCGCAGCCTGCGGGCGCGTGCGCAGCACCGACTGCGAACCGAATCCCACCAGCAGATACACCAGGCCGCAGCTGATCAAATGCACCACGCCCAACGCCAGCATCTGCATCGGCACCGACCATTCGGCCCGGGCGTCGGTAAACTGCGGCAGCAGCGCCAGAAACAGCAGAAACACCTTGGGGTTCAGCCCGCTGACGCACACGCCCTTGCCGGCCCAGCGCAGCCAGGAATCGGAACACTGATCTTCGCCGGCGCCGGGCACCGGCGGGTGCAGCAGCATGTTGAAACCGATCCACAACAGATAAGCCGCCCCCAGCAAGGTAAGCGCCGTCAGCGCCAGCGGGTTGCCGACCAGCAGCGCGCCGACGCCCGCCACCACGATCGCAATCATCAGCAGGTGGCCAAACAGCAAGCCGGCGACGGCGGGCACCACTACCCGCCCGCGAATGCCCGCCGAGATCACATAGGCCCAATCCATACCCGGCGTGATCACCAACAAAATCGACACCGCCCAAAAAGCGGCGAACAGAGCGAGCGTCATGCCGGCGCCCTCTCAAACGCGCCGCGCCATTCCGAACAAAGAACCATCGCGTTTTCCTCGTAGAATAAGCACGGCCGCCGCCTGGCGGCGGCCGTCAAAACCGTTCAACAGATGGCAAGAATATCCTCAAGGCGTTAAAATGTGCTTTCAATTACTTGCCTGAAATCGGCATAAGCGGGGAAATTTTTCCAAATGGACAAGATTGATCGCAAGATTCTTGCTGAACTGCAGGCCGACGGGCGTTTGTCGGTGACCGAGCTGGCCGAGCGGATCGGATTGAGCGTATCCCCCTGCCACCGCCGGGTGCGCGCATTAGAAGAATCCGGGGTGATCAGGGGCTACCGCGCCCAGCTCGATCCCGGCAGCCTGGGCTATAACTTTTCCGCCCTGGTGTTCGTCACCATGCGCGAAGGCGATCGCCGCGCCGTCGAAACCTTCGAAAACGCCATGGTGGACATTCCGCAGGTGGTGCAGGCACAGCGTTTGTTTGGCGATCCCGACTATCTGCTGCACGTTATCGCCCGCGATCTGCCCGCCTTCCAGCAGCTTTACGACGAGAAGCTCTCCGCCCTGCCGGGCGTGCAGCGCCTAAGCTCCACGCTGGTGATGAAAACCGTGGTGCCGGAACGCTCTTTCCTGCCGCTGGGCCAATGACGACGGGAGCGTTGCCGCTCCCGTTTTTATCTTTTTAAGGCACAATCACGAAATCCGGATTGGCGACGGCGAACAACGCCTCGCGGTCCGCCGCCGGTGGGTAAATCCACTGCGTGTTAATCTCCTGTTTAATCTTTTTGCCTTCCTGACGGGTAAAGCGCACCTGGCGCTGCCAGCCTTCGGTATACAGCGCGCCCCAGGGGCCCAGATCCAGACAGGTCACATACTTCGGCTGGCTATACGGGTGCGTCGGCAACCCCACCAACTCCGCCGCCGCATTGTGACCGGCGACGCGGCCGAGGCTCATCGCATGCTGGCAGGTCATCAGATTGTGGTTACCGAGATCGTCGGTCGCCGCTTTCACCGTATCACCGGTCACGAAAATGCCCGCCGCCGCCGGCGCGCGCAGGAAGGCGTCGCCGATCACTCGGCCATTAGCGTCACGTTCGCCGGGGATTTGCTCGGTCAGCGGATGCGCACGCACGCCTGCCGCCAGGATCACCGTGTTGGCGGCGATGCGCTCACCGTTCGACAGCATCACCCCCTCGGCATCGATAGCCGAAACGCGCAGGCCGGCTCGCGCTTCCACGCCGCACTCCGCCAGCGCCTGGCGAATCACCGCCCCCGGCTCCGCGCCCATTCCTGCGCCCACTTCCGGGGCGCTATCGACGATCACCACGCGCACATTCTCGTTTTGCCCCAGCGCATCGCGCAGCCGCTGCGGCATCTCCGCGGCACTCTCCAGCCCGGTCAGCCCCGCTCCCACCACCACGGCAGTGTTGCGCGCCGGCGTTGACGGTTTGGCCGCCAGCGCTTTGATATGAGCGCCCAAGCGCTGTGCGCTTTCCAGCGTATCGACGTTGAAACCGTATTCGGCAAAGCCCGGCACCGCAGGCACGGAAAGCCGACTGCCGGTGGCCCACACCAAACGATCGTAGGCCAACTCAAGGGGTTCCCCCACCGCCGGCGCCACCCTGAGCGTTTTGGCGGCGGCGTCGATACGTTCCACCGTCCCGGCCAGGTGCCGTGCACCGATGGCGGTGAGCTGCGCGGAAATGTCGGGGTTCATGTTTTCCAGCACCGCTTCATACAGGCGTGGCCGGATGGTGACCGTTGGCGTCGGCGAAACCATCAGCACCTCGATGTCGTCATGCTTACCGGCAAGGGTAATGGCGCGCATGGCGGACACGGCGGCCCAAAAACCGGCAAAACCGGAACCGGCAATCACTATTTTCTGCGTCATGGGATGACTCCTTCATACAGGGTTGACCGGGCGACGAGGCTGCCCGCAGTTTTTTCGGATGAACGGCGCCGTTCCGCTCCCGTCGCAGGGTGCAGAAGGACCGCCCGCCCCTTCCGAAGAGGCGGGAAAAATGTGTTTTGTTTTAAGGAAAGGCGGAGTTTAAGTCTTGGCGCGAGCCGTTTTGCCGCTGCGCGCGGTGCGTTCCGTCATGCGCTCGTCGAGCCAGATGTTGACCTCGCCGAAGAAGCCCTGTGGCGCCTTGCGGCCAAAACGGGCAGCGACGTCGCCGAGGGTCTGCGCCGCCAGCGCATCGCGCATCGCCTTCTCCGCCTGCAGCATCACCGCATGGATAGCGCATTTGCCGGAGACCGCCCATTCCGGCGGGGAATCATCGAACACCGCACAGCGCCCGCGCACCTCCTGGCAATCGAACAGCGGCTTGTGCCCCTCGATGGCGTCGATAATCTCCAGAAAGCTGATCTCTTTCGCCGGACGGGCCAGCCGGTAACCGCCTCGCACCCCTTCACTGGCGGCGACGATGCCCGCCTTTTCCAGCTTGGGGAAAATCTTGGCCAGAAAGCTGGGGGAGATCCCTTGCAGTTCGGCGAGTTCGCGGCTGCTGAGCGCGCGCTGGTTATCGCCGACCAGCCACAGCAGGCAGTGGATGCCATATTCAACGCTGGTTGTGATGTACGCCATATGTCCGTTTTTGACCGTCAGTAAACCTTCAATAACGCAGACTATATGAGTCTGCGTTTATCTTGTCAATAAAACACAGACTAACTTTATCCGCGTTTTATTGAAGTTCCGTCTCGCTCCCGACGGAGAAAACGCCCTTCGAAATGAAAAATAAAACTTTTTTGCCCTATTCGCCCCCGGCTAACGTTTCCTTGTCGCCTGCCGCTGACTATGATGTGATGATTGCCGTCGCGGCGGTTTGTGATCCGCCGCACTTTCACGCGGATCGCGCCGTGGGAATAAAGAACTCTTGTCTGCTGCTGACGTCTTAGAAATGATTATTTAAGGGAAACGCCTGACTATGACCAACCGGTTGACCAAAACCGCGTTAGCGGTGCTGTTGCTCGGCACGTTGAACGCCACCGCCCTGGCGCCAGCACAGGCGGAAAGCCAGGACCAGTTGCCGGATATGGGCACCTCCGCCGGCGGCACCCTGAGCATCGGACAAGAGCTGGCGATGGGCGACTTCTACGTGCGCCAACTGCGCGCCAGCGCCCCGCTGATCAACGATCCGCTACTGAGTCAATACATCAACCAACTGGGCAACCGGCTGGTGGCCAGCGCCTATTCGGTGCGCACGCCGTTCCATTTCTATCTGGTGCGCAACGACGAAATCAACGCCTTCGCCTTCTTCGGCGGCAACGTGGTGCTGCATTCCGCCCTGTTCCGCGTCAGCGACAACGAAAGCCAGCTGGCCTCGGTGCTGGCGCACGAAATCTCGCACGTCACCCAGCGCCACCTGGCGCGCGCAATGGAAGATCAGCAACGCAACGCCCCGTTGACCTGGGTGGGCGCGCTTGGTTCCATCCTGCTGGCGATGGCCAACCCGACCATGGGCATGGCGGCGCTGAGCGGCACCATGGCCGGCACCCAGCAGGGCATGATCAGCTTTACCCAATCGAACGAACAGGAAGCCGATCGCATCGGCATTCAGGTGCTGCAGCGCGCCGGTTTCGATCCGGAAGCGATGCCCGACTTCCTGCAGAAACTCTCGGATCAGTCGCGTTACGCCTCCAAGCCGCCGGAAATGCTGCTGACGCACCCGCTGCCGGACAGCCGTCTCTCTGATGCGCGCAACCGCGCCAACCAGATGCAGAAACACATCGTGCAGTCTTCGCAGGATTACCTGATGGCCAAGGTGCGCGCACTGGGCATGTACAGCTCGGAAGGCTATGGCCTGAATGAAGAGCTGCTCGGCTCGCTCAGCAAAGGGAACGTGCGCGAACAGGCGGCCGCCAAATACGGCCGCGCCATCCTGTTCTATGAAGCGAAAAAATACGACGACGCGCGCAACATCATTCAACCGATGCTGGCGCAGGATGCGAAAAACGTCTGGCTGATTGACCTGATGACCGATATCGATCTCGGCCAGAAACGCGCGCCGCAGGCCATCGCCCGCCTGCAGGCGGCCAACGTCGCCCAGAACAACAACCCGGTGCTGCAGCTCAACCTGGCCAACGCCTATGTCGAAGGCAACCAGCCGGCGCAGGCGTCGAAGATCCTGAACCGCTACACCTTTGCCCATCCGGACGATCCGAACGGCTGGGATCTGCTGGCGCAGGCCAGCGCCGCTCAGGGGCTGCGCGATGAAGAGCTGTCGGCCCGCGCCGAAAGCCTGGCGCTGAACGGCCGGCTCGATCAGGCTATCGGCCTGCTCAGCAATGCCAGCTCGCTGCAGAAACTCGGCAGCCTGAAACAGGCGCGCTACGATGCGCGCATCGACCAGCTGCGCCAACTGCAACAGCGCTTCCGCCAATACCAGCGCAGCTGATTCAACAAGGAATGAACGCCATGAAAAACGTCACGATTTACCACAACCCGCGCTGCTCCAAGAGCCGTGAAACCCTGGCGCTGCTGGAACAGCACGGCGTCGATCCCAAGGTGGTGCTGTACCTCGAAACGCCCCCTACGGTCGATGAGCTGAAAAAGCTGTTGAAGGAACTGGGCTTCACATCCGCGCGCGAGCTGATGCGCAAAAAAGAAGATCTGTACAAGGAATTGAAGCTGGCGGACGAAAGCCTGAGCGAAGAGCAACTGCTGGCGGCGATGACGGCGAACCCGAAACTGATCGAACGCCCGATCGTGGTGAAAGGCAGCAAGGCGCGCATCGGCCGGCCGCCGGAGCAGGTGCTGGAGATTTTGTAATCGTCCGGCAAATCTCTTATTGAACCGCAAAATACCAATAGCCCTGAACAGGGCTATTTTTAATTAATTGTTATATAAATACTTTTCATCATCACAGTCTTCTTCCGCTGCTATGCTGCGCAAACGCCAAATCTCTCGGTGAAACAGCCGTTGACAATCGTCAACACCCCACCTACCCTGATCGCATCACTGGACGAGCGATGAAAAAACACCCAGACAAGCACATTCAGGCGGCATTAGCTTACGCCCTTTCTCAGGGTTGGCATTTTCGGCCCAGCAAGGGGCACGCATTTGGCCGACTACATTGCGCCTTTGCCGGGCATCAAGAACATATGATGAGCATCTGGAGCACGCCAAAAAACCCAGAGGTACATGCCAAACAGATTCGGCGCAAAGTCGATCACTGCCTGGCGCTGTCGCAGAAAAAATAACCGGAGAATCACCATGACGCTCTATCATTTCTCATTGACGCTGGATGGGGTCACCGCCGATACCGCCGGGCTGGAAGATGCGCTGTATGCGGCGGGATGCGATGACGCGCTGATCTGTTTCTACGGTAAAGCCGTTTACCTGGAGTTCGATCGAGAAAGCGATAACTTTGCGCACGCGATTTGCAGCGCCATCAGCGATATTGAATCCGCAAATATCGGCGCCAAGGTGATATCGGTGGACTCCAGTCTGGTGGGATTAAGCGATATTGCCGAGCTCACCGAACTGTCGCGTCAGGCGATCGCCATGCTAAAAGACGGAACTCGCGGCCCCGGCGGCTTCCCTTCCCCCATTCAACGGCTCGGCGGCGCCTCACCGCTGTGGCGCTGGGCTGACGTGGCGGCCTGGTTGGCACAGCAGGGGAAAATCGACCCACGGCTTGCAGACAATGCGCAGTGTCTGGAACATATCAATCTCGCTTTGCAACTGCGAAACGATCGGCAACGCCAGCAGGTTGAGCACTACTGCTCCCTGCTGGAACACGCGGAAAAATAGGCAGATTAGCCCGTTACAGCCCCAGGATCTCTTTAACGAACGGGATGGTGAGCTTGCGTTGGGCGGTGATCGAGGCGCGATCGAGTTGATCGAGGGTCATAAACAGCGTGCGCATCTCGCGATCCAGCCGTTTCAAGAGGAAGCGGCCCACATCTTCCGGCAGCTCGAAGCCGCGCAGTTTGCCGCGCAGCTGCAGCGCCAGCAGTTTCTCTTCGTCCGACAGCGGCTGCAACTTGTAGATCTGCCCCCAGTCCAGGCGCGAAGCCAGATCCGGTAAACGCAGGTTCAGCTGACGCGGCGGACGATCCCCGGTGATAAACAAACGGGTGCGGCCGGTTTCCAGGATGCGGTTGTAGAGGTTGAAGATCGCCATCTCCCACTCTTCGTCGCCGGCGATGCATTCGATATTGTCGATGCAGACCAGCGCCAGCTGCTCCATGCCGTCCAACACTTCAGGCACGAAGTAGGCGCGCTTGTCGAGCGGCACATAGCCCACCGCTTCGCCTTTCTGCGAAAGCTCGGCGCAGGCCGCATGCAGCAGATGGCTGCGCCCGCCGCCTTCACGCGACCAGAAATAGATATAGCTGCCATGTTCCTGACGGACGGCGGATTGGATCGCGGCTAATAGGGATGGGTTCTCGCCCGGATAAAAACTGGCGAAAGTTTCATCATCGGGAAGATAAAGTGGCAGTGAAAGCTGTGCCGGCGTATTCAGAGAAGCACCTCAACCAAAACTGGCAGAAAAACGTGGGCAGTTTAACACAGAAAACGGGCGCTGTTGAACCGGCAGGATCTTATGCCGCAATAGTGAACAATGCCTAAGCATCGCTTGATCGGCGGCGGCGCCCGCCGAGGCAAGAATTATCCGATATCATTCCCTAACTCCATGCCTGCGCAGGTTAAATTTGTAATTTAAGTAAAATCTGACCTAGTATAGGTAGGCTAAATGCAATCACCATCAACAAGGTTTCTGCAAGGATATAGACGATGAAAGTATGGAATAAAGTGCTGTTGGCCTCCTTTATCGGGTTGTTGGTTGCCGGCTGTGATGACTCCTCCAAGGTTGACGCCAACCTGGATAAAGCCAAAGACAGCGCCGAGCAGATGAAAGACGCCGCCCAGAAAAAAGCGGACGATCTGACGGACAAAGCGAAAGCGACGGCGGATGAAATCAAAAAAGAGGCCGCCACTCAGGCGGATCAGCTGAAAGACAAAGCTTCGGCGATTAAAGAAGACGCCGCCAAGCAGGCGGACGCCATCACCAACGACGCCAAGGCCAAAGCCGCCGCGATCAAAGACGACGCAGGCAAACAGAGCCAGCAGTTGGTGGATCAGGCCAAGGCCATCAAAAACGACGCCATCAACGGCGCCAACGATCTGACCGAGCAGGCCAAGGCGAAGACCGAAGCCATCAAGAACAGCGCCGAAAACAAAGCGCAAGAGTTGAAACAAGAGACCGATGCGGCGGTGAACGGCAATACTCAGCCGGCCACCCAGCAGTAAGCTATTCTCAGCCACCAAAGAAAGGAGCAGTAAATGGGGATTATTTCCTGGATTATCTTCGGCCTGATCGCCGGTATTTTGGCTAAGTGGATCATGCCCGGCAAAGACGGCGGCGGCTTTATCCTGACCGTTGTGCTGGGGATCATCGGCGCCGTGGTCGGCGGCTATATCAGCACCTTCTTCGGCTACGGCAAGGTTGACGGCTTCAACTTCGGCAGCTTCGTGGTGGCGGTTATCGGCGCCATCGTGGTGCTGTTCGTGTACCGCAAAATTCGCAGCTAAGGCGAATGCCATAAGTCAAAAGGGCAGCCCCTGGGCTGCCCTTTTCGTTACTTCTGCTCCGCCGATTCGTCCGGCGCGTCAAGCACCTCTTCTTCCTTGCGGAACAGGCTGATGACCTTGAACAGCAGGCTCAGGCCGATCCCCACGGTGGTCGCCAGCGCCATGCCTTTCAGCTCCGCCGCGCCGATGTGCACCTTGGCGCCGCTCACGCCGATGATCAGGATCACCGAGGTCAAAATCAGGTTCTGCGCTTTGTTGTAATCCACTTTGGATTCGATCAGCACGCGAATGCCCGAAGCGCCGATCACACCGTACAGCAGCAGCGAAACGCCGCCCATCACCGGCACCGGCACCGCCTGGATCGCCGCCGCCAGCTTACCGATGCAGGACAACAGGATCGCCAGCACCGCCGCGCCGCCGATCACCCAGGTGCTGTAGACCTTGGTGATGGCCATCACGCCAATGTTCTCGCCGTAGGTGGTGTTCGGCGTGGAGCCGAAGAAGCCGGAGAATACCGTCGAGATGCCGTTGGCGAACATCGAGCGGTGCAGGCCCGGATCGCGGATCAGGTCTTTTTTCACGATGTTGGCGGTCACCACCAGGTGGCCGACGTGCTCGGCGATCACCACCAGCGCCGCCGGCAGAATGGTGAAGATGGCGAACCACTCAAAGCGCGGGGTGTAGAAGGTCGGCAGCGCGAACCAGTGCGCCTCGCGGATCGGGGTCAAATCCACCACGCCCATGAAGAACGACAGTGCATAGCCCACCAGTACGCCGATCAGGATCGGGATAATCGCCAGGAAGCCGCGGAACAGTACTGAACCGAGCACCGTGACCGCCAGCGTCACCAGCGAAATGGTGATGGTGGTCGAGTCGGCGCTGGCGCCTTCCGCCGGCAGCAGCCCCGCCATATTGGCCGCCACGCCCGCCAACTCCAGGCCGATGACGGCGACGATCGCCCCCATCGCCGCCGGCGGGAACATCACGTCCAGCCAGCCGGTGCCGGCCTTTTTCACGATCAGCGCCACCAGGCAGAACAGCACGCCGCACATGATGAAACCGCCCAACGCCACTTCGTAACCGAGCGGCAACAGCAGCAGCACCGGCGAGATAAACGCGAAGCTGGAACCGAGGTAGGCCGGGATCTTGCCTTTACAGATGAACAGATACAGCAGCGTGCCGATGCCGTTGAACAACAGCACGGTCGCCGGGTTGATCTTGAACAGGATAGGCACCAGCACGGTGGCGCCAAACATGGCGAACAGGTGCTGGAAGCTGAGCGGAATGGTCTGGAGCAGCGGCGGGCGCTCGCTGACGCCGATGGCGCGACGGGTCATGTGTGCTTTTCCTCGGTTTATTGGTTTTATAGGTTTTAGTCAAAAAAAAGCCGACTCGTTAAGTCGGCTCAAATGTTTACTTAGTACCAAATATCTTGTCGCCCGCATCGCCCAGGCCAGGCACGATGTAGCCCTTGTCGTTCAGACACTGATCGATGGAGGCGGTGTACAGCTCAACGTCCGGATGCGCTTTCTCCAGCGCGGCGATGCCTTCCGGCGCCGCGACCAGAACCAGCACCTTGATGCTGTGGCAGCCGGCTTTCTTCAGCAGATCGATAGTGGCGATCATCGAACCGCCGGTGGCCAGCATCGGGTCGACGACCAGCGCCATGCGCTCTTCGATGTTGGAAACCAGCTTCTGGAAGTACGGCACCGGCTCCAGGGTTTCTTCGTCGCGGTATACGCCCACTACACTGATGCGCGCGCTCGGCACGTGCTCCAGCACCCCTTCCATCATGCCCAGGCCTGCGCGCAGGATTGGCACTACGGTAATCTTTTTCCCTTTGATCTGATCCACTTCAACTGGCCCGCACCAGCCTTCGATGGTGACTTTTTCCGTCTCCAGATCGGCGGTCGCTTCATAGGTCAGTAAACTACCCACTTCTGAGGCCAGCTCACGGAAGCGTTTGGTGCTGATGTCATTTTCGCGCATCAGGCCAAGCTTGTGTTTTACCAGCGGGTGTTTCACCTCAACGATCTTCATCATTTTTCTCCTATTAAGGTGGTTGCGGCCAAAAAAATCGCGGGATTATACCTCCTTTTTTTCGCCGCGCCACCCACAATAGCCCGATCGGGATCAACAAAAGTTTGAATATCAGTATAGATGACGAAAAAGCGGAGCCGGTTCACAAGCCGCTCGCAAACGTTTGCCTGCGCTGTTAGAATTGCCGCGCCTTATTCCGGAATCAACATCGGAAGCACAGTTTTCAAACCGCAAATCGTCGTGGGGAATCGCGCAGTGACCGACAAAACCTCTCTCAGCTATAAAGACGCAGGTGTCGATATCGATGCAGGCAACGCATTGGTAGATCGCATCAAAGGTGTAGTTAAACAGACCCGTCGCCCGGAAGTGATGGGCGGTCTGGGCGGGTTTGGCGCCCTGTGTGCGTTGCCGCAGAAATACCGCGAGCCGGTGCTGGTTTCCGGTACCGACGGCGTGGGCACCAAGCTGCGTCTGGCGATGGATCTGAAACGCCACGACACCATCGGCATCGATCTGGTGGCGATGTGCGTCAACGATCTGGTGGTTCAGGGCGCCGAGCCGCTGTTCTTCCTCGACTACTACGCGACCGGCAAGCTGGATGTGGACACCGCGGCCAGCGTGATCACCGGCATCGCCGAGGGCTGCAAACAGTCCGGCTGTGCGCTGGTGGGCGGCGAAACCGCTGAAATGCCGGGCATGTACCACGGCGAAGACTACGACGTGGCCGGTTTCTGCGTCGGCGTGGTCGAAAAATCCGAGATCATCGACGGCAGCAAAGTGCAGTCCGGCGATGCGCTGATCGCCCTGGGCGCTTCCGGCCCGCACTCCAACGGCTACTCGCTGGTGCGCAAAATCCTGGAAGTGAGCAACACCGATCCGACCGCCACTCAGTTGGAAGGTAAACCGCTGGCCGACCACCTGCTGGCGCCGACCAAGATTTACGTGAAGTCCGTGCTGGAGCTGATCGAGAAGGCTGACGTACACGCCATCGCTCACCTCACCGGCGGCGGCTTCTGGGAAAACATTCCACGCGTGCTGCCGGAAGGCATGCAGGCGGTGATCGACGAAGCCAGCTGGCAGTGGCCGGCGGTGTTCACCTGGCTGCAGCAGGCCGGTAACGTCAGCCGTCATGAAATGTACCGCACCTTCAACTGCGGCGTAGGCATGGTCATCGCCCTGCCGGAAGCCGAAGTGGAAGCGGCCATCGCGCTGCTGACCGCGGCAGGTGAAAAAGCGTGGAAAATCGGTAAACTGACCGCCTCTTCCGACGAACAACAAGTGGTCATCAACTGATGAAAAAGATCGTGGTGTTGGTCTCCGGCCAGGGGAGCAATCTCCAGGCGCTGATTGACGCCTGCCAGCAGGGCCGCATCGCCGCCGAAATCGTGGCGGTGTTCAGCAACAAGGCGCAGGCTTATGGCCTGCAACGCGCCGAAGCGGCGGGCATCGCCGCCCAGGCGCTGGATGCCAAGGCCTACGCCGATCGCACGGCGTTCGACGCCGCATTGGCGGACGCCATCGACCAGTACCAGCCCGATCTGGTGGTGCTGGCCGGCTACATGCGCATCCTCAGCCCGCAGTTCGTGCAGCGCTATGCCGGCCGCATGCTGAACATTCACCCTTCCCTGCTGCCGAAATACCCGGGTCTGCATACTCACCGTCAGGCCATCGACAACGGCGACAGCGAACACGGCACCTCGGTGCACTTCGTGACCGAACAGCTCGACGGCGGCCCGGTGATTTTACAAGCCAAGGTGCCGATTTTCGCTGACGACGAGGAGGATGACGTGGTTGAACGGGTGCAAACCCAGGAACACACGATCTATCCACTGGTGGTGAGCTGGTTCGTCGACGGCCGCCTGGCGATGCGCGACGGCGCCGCCTGGCTGGACGGCGAACGCCTGCCGGCGCAGGGCCACGCCGCCGACTGATGCGCGCAGCCTAAACGGCGCCCACGCGGCGCCGTTTTTTTTCGCTGCCCGCCGCGATGGTTCCAAAAGGCTCGCTGCGCCGTGGCCAAACTGCCCGCTTTAGGGCCAACCCCGTCGTGAGCGCGTCCCAGTATGTCGCATCAATGCCCCGCCCGGAACGGAACGCATCACGGACGCCAAGCCAACTGTGGTTCCGCGCGCAATAATCCTTGTCAAAAAATAAAACCATTATAATACTTTCTACCCTAAACAATATTGGGTGAAATTTTTCAAAAAAGAATATATTTATCCCTTATACATAGTTTTAAATTAAATAAATTAACGTCAACCCCATGATTATTGTGAGCTTCGTTGCAATAACAGAAAACACCCCTGTCAATTGTAATGATGTGTTGCCGTTCTATTACAAGTATGTAAGAGTGTGTCTAACACGATAACTTAACATTACGTACATAGGATTCCTTTCATATGCGCAAGCGCCAGTCATATATGACGCCTTCAAATGCAAATAATTCAATATGAAAGAATTCAGTATCGCCGCTGCTTATTTTTATATAATTAGCGCGATATTAAAATTGATTTTTATTTTTCAGATAAATATTTAATGGGGAATATCCCATTGAGATGAATTCGTTTGAATATATTTCAACGATATGCAGCAGCTCGAATCATGTTATAGCTAACTCATCAATAAACTGATTAATAAGGATATTTATGCTTAATCATACCTCTCTGACTCGTCAATCCCACCGTTTCGATATTGTTCTCGACTCGCCTTCCATGCCCTCTGACGGCATTGATTTATTAGTCGAAGAACTGCCTGAAACGCTGCACTTTGCCAGCGATTGCGCCTCAACCGGCAGCAGCGTCAGCACCGCCTCTACAGCGGGCTGCGGCTGCATTGCAACGGCGAGCTGCATCGGCACAATGGGCAGCGTTACCAGTAGCGGCAGCTAAATCATTACCCACAACCGGTACAAGATACTGTGCCAGTTAGTTATCTGAAACTCTACTCACTGGCTTTAAACAATGAGCACGTACACTGACGCCACTTTAGATTTCGACAGCAGTCATAAGCCAACCCTGGATATATCCTGGGATCGCCAACGGCCGCTATTAGAGGTCGAGTCACTGAATAAGTTTTATGGTGACACGCAAGTTCTTCATGACATCTCGCTGCAAATCAAGCCGGGAGAAATCATTGGATTGGTCGGACCTAACGGTGCCGGCAAAACGACGCTCATGGAAACCTTGTACGGAGGACAGCCCTTTGAAGCCGGCTTGGTGCGTTTATTTGGCGAAGACGTTCGACAAGGGCTTAATCACGTCATCAAGCAACAGTTAGGCGTCGTTCCGCAATCCTTTAGTTTGCCTTCGCTGCTGCGCGTTGAAGAGATCATTTCGCTCTATCAGGTACTTTATACGGATGCGTTGTCGGTTAAGCAGTTATTGGACATTGTGGCGCTAAAAGCGCAGCGTAAAATGCGTTTCTCGCGGCTTTCAGGGGGGCAAAAAAGACGTTTGGTGTTGGCGCTGGCATTGGCCGGCAAACCCAAGCTTCTTTTGCTGGATGAACCCACCAGCGATCTTGACCCGCAAAGCCGACGCTATATTTGGCGGCACATTATTGCGAATTCTCGTCAATCTGGCACGGGCGTATTGATCGCCACTCACCAAATGGATGAGGCGGAGAATTTATGCGACCGGGTGATGATCATCAACCACGGCCGGTTGCTGGAGAATGCCAGCCCACAACAGCTTATTGAGCGTTATTGTCCTGGGCATCATATCCGATTCTCAGTGCCGTTGACGTCGGTTGACGAGTTCCTCGCGCTCTTCCCTGAGGCGACGCAGGAAAGCGATGAACATGATCAAACCTTCCGCCGCCTACACATTCCCACCCAAGAATTGGCACAGGTGTTACCGCAAGTGATTGCGTTATCACAACGATTGGGTTGTGAACCCGAACAAATGCAGGTAAGCAAAAACACCCTCGAGGATGTGTTCATTCATCTGACAGGCGAAGCATTAAGGGATTAACATGAGCCATAGCTGGCAGATTTATCGGCGCTTCTTCGGCGCCAACACCAAAGAATATTTACGCGATCCGCTATCAACCTTATTTTCTCTTGTATTGCCGTTATTTTTCATCTTTACCTTTGGCATAACGGCAAAAATTATTAATGGCAATCATCAACCGTTCTCCATGCAGGTGAGCGTTGTCGGAGACACGCCGGAAACAGAGGCTCTCTGGCTTAAATTGAACAATTATCCTGGCCTGGCCGTCCAGCGCCAGCTTCGAAGCGATCCGGAAGCGCTGGTGCGCGCGAATGAAGTGAACGCGGCGGTGAGTTGGGATGCAGTACAACAACGCCCTGCGATCACCACGACGGAATCCATGAGCTCCATCGCTCAACTGGTTTCCGCCGCACTCAATCAGCAACCGGCCGACGCCCAGCAGCCGATACGCTTCATTACGCTGAAAACTGAGCGTTTCAACTATTTTAGTTTTATCTTCCCGTCCTTGCTGACGCTGGCCCTGTTGCAAGTCGCCTTATTTGGCACGGCGACGCCGCTGATCGCCGCGCGAGAAAAAGGCACTTACCGCTATTACGGCGTCATTCCGTTGCCGCGCTGGATTCTGCTCGCATCACAGGTCAGCGTCCGCCTGGTGATATCACTGGTTCAGATCGCCCTGTTAATGCTCATTAGCAGTCTGGTCTTTGGCTTTACCCTTGAGCATCCCCTGCTGTTTATCGTGCTGCTCGTCGCCAGCGCACTGTTGCTGGTGAGCTTTGGGTATGCGCTGGCCGGCTTATTCCGCACGAATACCGTCGCGACAATCGCCCTGACCTTACTCAACTTTTGGTGCATGTGTTTCGGGCAATTGTTCCTCGATCTGAGCGCATTCCCGCCACTCAAATGGTTAATTTTGACGACGCCGGTCGGTTTTGTCGCCGATGCACTGCGATACGCCATGAATGGCAGCGAAGGCGTATTCCCCTTCTTCATTAACTGTATCGGCATGGCGATATGGGGTGTGATCACGCTGTTTGTCGGCGTTAAGTGGTTCCTTTTCCAGCCAAAACAATCTTAAAAAAACAGGTACGCAAAGATGAAAAACAGATCGGCATCTTGGCATTTTTACAAGCTGTATATCGGTAGCCATCATGATGGAATGGACTTTCTGATCACCCAGGGATTGACCCAAGCACTGGCGTACGCTCCTGATTCTCCTTGGTTCTTCTTACGTTATATCGATGAAAAAGGATTACATTTACGCGTTCGTTTTCTGCTGCAGGAAAAGGACAGCCAGCGCCTGGAAACCGCCATTTACGCTGCGCTGCATGATGCGCTGAATAGCCTGCCGTTGCGCCCGGCCAACCTGTGGACGCCATTGGTCAGCTTCCGCGGCAACACGCCGTTTCCCACGCATGAACTCCCGGTCCATTGCGAACGCGCGGAATATGAGCCGGAAACGGACGTCTACGGGGGCGAAACGGGCATTGGCATCGCCGAAGCGCTGTTTCACCAATCCAGTGACATTGCCCGTGCCATATTGCTGGCCGAGGCAGGCGGCGGCATGACGCGCAAAGAGTTTGCGTTGCCTCTGATGCTGGCCATGTTGGAAACGTTCATTCCTGTTGCCCGGCGTTCCGCCTTCCTTGAAAGCTTCTCGACTTTCTGGCTGGCGGGCTCTGCGGATATCGGAATGATCAAAAACAGCTTTACCGATCGCGCATGGGAACTGATTGATGAAAACTCGGTTCTTCTGTCGCCGCAGATACGGCAAGACGCGCAAAGCGCCGAACTGGTGGATCGCTGGCAGTCTGCGCTAGACCAGACCCGGCGTAACTATGAACGCCATTGCGAACGATACAGTGACGGCCTCGCGAAAAATCTGGCATTCCAATTCATGCACCTAATGAACAATCGCCTTGGCTTAAGCACGCTGGATGAAGCCTGGCTGGCCGTGTTGCTAAGCAAAAGCCTGGAAAGCGGAGTTATTCATGCATCATCATAACTTTGCCGTTTCCGCGTCCATGCGCCAGAAATATCCGTTCATGTCGCTGCTCTCGCCGCTGACGGGCGTTGTCGGCAGCGTCTACCCGTTGGAACCGCAGGAGATGCATATCCCCCGCTTTTCGTCGGTTCTGGCCAGCCTGGGCAATCTGTCAATGCCATATCCCCATATCATTGACAATAAAGGCAACGACCTGCAAAAAATCG
The DNA here is from genome assembly GCF_017309605.1 of Serratia ureilytica. NCBI lineage: Bacteria > Pseudomonadati > Pseudomonadota > Gammaproteobacteria > Enterobacterales > Yersiniaceae > Serratia > Serratia ureilytica. Next base: position 1,260,058 of record NZ_CP071320.1, on the reverse strand, counting down.
CGCTTGCCGGCTGCGGCGCCGATGAACACGTCGATATGGCGATCGTCCGCGCTGTCGCCGAAGCGGCAGAGCGATACGCCACCTGCGTCTACCATCCTCGCGATGTTTCGGTCGCCAGCTTCCGCGAACTCGGGGCTGACGGTTTGGCGGCCGACAGCCTGCCCCGTTGCAGCGAGGAGGAGCTCGCCGATCCGCTCTGCCCGGTCAAACCCATTGATGACGCCCAGCCGTTGCGCTGGGTGGAAGGTTACTCGTTGACGGACTCCCGCCCGCGCAAGATCCCGTTGATCATGTCGCATCTGTATGTGCGGCCCTGGGAAAGCGAGCGTTTCTGGTTGCCGATATCGACAGGCGTCGCGGCGCACACCGACCTCACCACCGCCACGGTAACCGCGATCAATGAAGTCATCGAACGCGATGCGATTGCCCTTACCTGGCTATTGCAAATGCCTTTAGCGCGCATCCGCTTCGATGAACCGGTACCGGATAGATTACAAGACAAGTTTTCACGCCTGGCGGCCAGTGGGCTGGAACAGCTGTTCTTCGATGCCACTACCGACATCGGCTGCCCGACAATCTACGGATTGCAGCTGCGCGACGGGCATCCGACCTCGGCCCAGTTCGTCAACTGCTCTACGGGGTTCGATCCCTGGGGCAGCTGCGGCAAGATTATCCGAGAAAGCGCCATGGGGCGTTCGGTACTCGAACATCAACTGCCGGTGCCGGACGATATACGCGATTTTATCGCTCTCGAACATGGCGCCATCTTCATGGGGCGAGCCGAACAGCGCTCCGCATTCGATTTTCTCACCGCCAGCGAGCGGCAGATGCCGATTAGCCGCCTGCAGGCCGGGCAACCGCAAACGCCGGCAGCACAGCTGAAAAAATTGGTGGCGCGTTTTCGTCAACTCAAGATGGACGTCGTGATAGCGGACATGACGACGGATGAACTGCGCGATGCCGGTTTACATGTGGTGCGCGCTGTCATCCCCGCCCTTTTGCCCATGACGGCATGCTATCGCGCCCGCTATCTCGGGCATCCGCGCCTACGGGAACAGCAGCAACGGTTGAGTGAACAATTAGGCAAAGCCGCCACGATAAATCCGTGGCCGCAACCTTTTGCCTGAAGGAGAGTGGTAATGATTATCGTCAGTGACACCGCGTTCGGCAATGACGTGGCCGATTATATGCACTGCCAGGAAGGGATCTCTCAACTGACATTGGCAACCGCACTGAACTATTCCTGGGCCGACAGCAAGGCTTCGTTCGTCGGGATCGCGCTATCCGGCGGCGCGCCGCTTAAGCTTGAACAGCTCACCACGCAGCTGTTTCGCGCCGGGATCCCTCACGCTTGCACCGTGTTGAACGACCATATGCTGTTTTGCGGCCCCCTAGTCATCCCAGGCCGAACCGCCTGTTATGCCTGTGCGGCGAAGCGCCTGCTCAGCCTCGCCGAAACGCCGCGTACGGCAATGATGGATTTGAACCTGCAGCGATATCATGAACAGCAGCCGCAGAACGCATTGCGCGGATATACGCCGGCGCTGGTGCTGATGGCTGGATTACGGTTAAAGCAGTATGCGCAGCTCCCCGAAGACCAATTCGGCAAACTGACCGCCGTGAGCTTTGGCAGCAATCGCACCGCGAGCAGTTCCGTGGTGGCGTTACACGGCTGCAGCTGCCGTGAAAACCGGCATATTTCGCAGGCTCAGGGCACGGCCTTGTTGGCCGAACACCTGGAAGGAGCCTTACGCTAATGAAAGCCACTCATATGTCGACCGTCTTGTCGGGCGCACAGTTTAGCCACCATAACGATCTTTACGCTTTGCTGCCCAAGCGCCCCAAATTAATTCCGGAACTGATTTTCATTCCTGAAAGCGATACCCGCGTAGCCGTGTATGGCGCCTATCAGCCGCGCATCCTGACCTGCGTTCAGGGGATAAACACGCTGGCGGTCTTCCTCGAGCGCCTCGATGGCGTCAACGTGCTGGAAAGCGTGCTGACCGACGACGCGACCATGAGCCGCGAGAATGCCCTGGGCATGCTGTCCTTACTGTTTCGCTATGGCTTCCTTGAAGAAGGTGAAGGCCTGGATGACGGCGCCCCAAGCCATTTGGCAAGCTATTGCGGCCGCTTTGTCGACAATACCCGCCTGCACGCCAACCGCACTGCGGCGCTGCAGTCCGCCCGCCGCCGCAGGCTCGCCCTGGTTTGCCCGGAAGATGTGTCATCGCTGCTGCAACACGCGTTGGCGCCTATGGCCGCCAGCATTGACGTTCTGACCGAGCGCCCAACGTCCAGCGCCCTCCCCTGGGATGATGCACTGATCATTTTTGACGGCAGCGAGTCCGACGTTTTCCGCCAGGCATGCGCCGATGGGTTGCACCAGGCCGGCGTGCGTTATCTGAGCTGCATTATTGGCGCGGATCGCACGCTGGTGGGCCCTTATACCCTCCCGAACATCAGCGCCAGTTATCAATGCGCACGCACGCAATGTGAGCAGCCATCGCCCGCCAACGATCGGCAAGAGGTGGCGTTCCGCGCCGTCTATGCCGCCCATGAGCTGGGGCAAATTCTGCTCGGGCTGTCCTCTGAAAGCTACCTCAACAAGGTCGTTTCCCATAGCCATCGGGGCGAGGGGGAGTACACCTTAGCCTATAAGGTCGCCCGCATTCCCGGTACCGCGCTAAGCGGTTTAGGCCATGCCGCCTATCTGCCGCCGGGGGAAGAGGCATTTACTGCCTGGCAGCACCATATCGGCACACGCTTGCCGCCGCAGGGCTTGTTGCCACCGCGTTCGCATCAGATGCACTTCACGCTGGATAACCTCAACCGCCACGCCTCAAGGCCGGTCAGGCTGCATGGGCAGCAGCATATCAACCTGCCCGACAGCGCATTGGCGGAGCGCTGTCCGCCGCCCTGGCGAATGTCGGCAATGCCGTCACAACCGTTGACACTGGCCAATCTGGGCTGGTTGCTGCGCCACGCCACGGGTTATCAAAAAGGTGAAGACGGCACATTACGCCGCATCGCGCCCAGCGGTGGGCAACTGCTCTCGTGCGATATGTTTGTGGTCGTCCGCCGGCCGCTGCCGGAGATACCTTGCGGGGCCTGGTTCTATCTCGGTGAAAAGCACCAGCTCGTCAGGATTGACGGCATTGACTGCCAGCAATTGGAACACTTGCTCCAGCATCCCGAAGAGCCGATTTCACTCATTATCAGCGGCAACCTGAACCGCGTGCGCGGCAAATATAACGACTTCAGCTATAACATCGTTAACCTTGACGCCGGAGTGGTTAATCAATATTGCGCGCTTTCCGCGCGCGCGGCGGGCTGGACGCTGAGAGAAGATCATGGCGTCGACCTGCAATGGTTGGCGTCATTGCTCTTCTTCACGCAACAGGATAACCCCCATATCCTCTGCCAGGTCTTGCATGTGCAAGCGCCCCCGTCACAGGGTGAGCCGTGCCCTGCTCCACTTTATGAAACGGCGAGCAGCCTGGTCGCCGTTAGCCACCGCCCACGGCCGGCCGCCGCGCCAGCGTCGCCCACGCCCGCTGCTCTTTCATCACTGGCGACTGTGCACCGCGATGAGCCGCTCTCCGCGTTGCTGGAGCGCCGCAGGGCGACGTATGACTATGCCGATAGCCCGTTCCCGGAAACCTGGCTGAATACCCTGATCGCCGTCGCGCATGCCGGTCTTGAACAAAGCCGCCTGCGCGGGATGCCGGCGTTGCCAATGGAACCCTGGATATTGCTGCCGGAAGCCAGCGGCGAACTTGCCGCGGGCATTTATCAGTGCAGTCAGGCAGATCGCCGTTACTGGCGGAAACGGGATAGCGGGTTTGGCCGCGCACATTTGGCTGATTGCATCAATCAATTAGCGTTCCATAAAGCCGGCGCGTTGCTGATGTGGGTTGCCGATCTTGAAAAGACCCTGCATGACCATGGCGCGGCGGGATACCGCATGCAGCTGCAAAACGCCGCGGCAAGCGCGATGCAGTGCTGGTTGGCGGCGCTGGACTGCGGCTTGACCGGAACGCTGGCGGGAGGCGTGATCGAAGAAGGGCTCATTCGCCACGCGGGCGCCGACGGCTATCGCGAGGCGCCGCTGTTCTGTCTAGTGCTGGCGTCCCCTCCGCCGGCAGAGGGTGTTTAACATGCCGCCTGCATCCCCCCTGTTGCGTTTAAACGAGGATGTGAAACTGATCTCTCCGCAGGCGAATGTGGCGCTGTTGCTGCAAGAAAACAGTAATGCGCCGTTAAAGCTGAGTGGGTTTTCTGCCCGGCTTGCCCAACAGTTGCAAGGGGGCAGCTCCATGGCGGCCCTCCTGGCGGAGCTGGCAGAACACCACCCGAACGCAACGCCCGAACAGTGCCAACAGGCGCTGTCCGCGTTTCTGCTGCGGTTGAAACAGGCGAATATGATCGTTGATGGCGCGCAAAAGCCGCCTGCGGCGGCGAAAGTGGCCGGGCGATATCAGCTGCCTAACCCCGATCGCGCCGCACATAAAATCGCCACCGTGCTGCGGGTTGTCCCGCGCGGGTTAGGTTACGGCCTGCTGAGCCTCGCGATTGCCGCTGCCTTGTGGCGTTTCATCGCGTGTTTGCCAGGGCTAAACGCCTGGCTGCTGCAGGGCGAATGGGCCAGCGTCCAGCTGATGGTGATGCTTGTCGGCATACCGTTATGGCTGTTTTTGCATGAAATGGCGCATGCCGTCGTTTGCCGTCTTTACGGCTGCCCGGTTCTGGGGGCAGGTCTGCAATTTCGCGGCTGGTGGCTGCCCTCCGTGTTTGTCAACACCAGCGCCATCGCGCTATTCCCACTACGCGGCATGAAGGCCTGGGTGGCGATGGCAGGGCCATTGATGGATCTCTTGTGTCTGGGAGCGCTCGCGGCGCTGAGTGAAAGCGCCGCCGCCACCGCGATACGGCCGTTACTGCTGTTGATATTGTTCGGCCTGCTTTTCAATCTCACCCCTTTTCGGCTTTCGGATGCCACGCGGGCATTTCGCGCTTTTGCCCAACCCGGCGCCAATAAGAAAACCCGCGAGTGGTCTGCCCGAGGCCGCCGCCTATTCCGCAGTTATTGCCTGCTTTACAGCCTCTGCATGGCGGCGGCGATGGGTTGGTTAAGCTTCGTGAGTTGGCAGAAGGTGAATAACTGGTTGGCATCTGGAGTATTATCATGACGTTACCCGCGCAGCCTTTGTTGCTCGTCGCCCCTTTTATCATGCTGCGCACCGCAGGCCTGCCGGCGCACTATGTCAGCCAACTTCCGGATGATTTATCCGCGATTATCCGGCAACACCACTTGCAGGAGCCGGCCTGGCGGCAACTCGGGCAGGCGCTTATCGCCAGGCTGCATGCGAATATCGCATTACCCTCGGCGGACAGCGTTCGCCAGGATATGATTCGCTGTCGCCGCCATATCTTCAACGATCGCTATTTCAACCTGTCTGCCGAAGTGCGCGCCTGGTTGGCGCATTACGACTCAGCCGCTCTGGAGCAACTGACCGAATGGTTGGCGATAGCGAATGAGCGCCGGCAGTTGGCGGCAACCTTTAACCAACGCTGGCAGCGTGTCAACGAACAGACGCAGGCCTTGTTGCTCAAAGCCGCCAACGAACCGGCTCTGCGCCGGGCGCTCTGCCTTGCCTCCCCGCAGTTGCTTTGCGATCTGGAACAAAATTGGCAGAGTTGGCCGGCCAAACGGCGCCGGCGCGTAGAGCGCTCCTTGTTTGCCTACATGATTCGAGCGGCGGGCAAAGTCAGCCCATTCAGCACCTTTTCCTCTTTTAGCCTGGTCCCGTTTGAAAGCTCGGCCGGCGAAGCCACTCTGCAAACCGGTGAAGGCAAGGTGACCTCGACCGTACACCTCAACCGCTCCATCGCATTAGCCTTGCGCGACGCGCTGTATACGCAGCTCTGGTTGGCGAAACATGATCTGCCGCTGTGCCGTAACCCCTCCTTGCAACGCATTTCCGCCAGCCAGATGCGCGGCCATTTCTATCGCTATGAGAAACGCCACGGTTTGTTATGGAACGAAGAGCAGCAATTTGTCCTGGGCCTGGAGGCAGCGGAAATCGACGCCGTTCTGAGCGCCAGCCACCAGCAAAGCTGGAGCGAGTGGCGAGCGCATTTCGAACTGGCCAGGATGGCCCCGTCCGAAGCGGAAAGACTGCTGAGAAAGCTGGTGCGCAAGGACGTCTTGCGCCCGACATTACAGTGGGGAACGCATCATCCTGCCCCTCTGGCCGATGTTTTGGCGCTGATGCCGGCGGAGCTCTCCAGCGACGCTCTGCGCAACCTGCCCGAACTGCCCGAACGCTTTGGTGCGGCAGAAAACGCGGAGCGCGTTGCGCTGCTTGAGCAGGCTCAACAGACGATTCAACAGAGCTGGGAGCGGCTGACCCGCCATCAGATGCCCGAAATTCGCAATATTTTATATGAAGACGCCTGGCGGGAAGGGATCAGGATGACATTGCCTGACGCTTTCATTCCCAATGTACTTGCCCGCGTAGCGAAAGCGGTGGCCAAACGCGCCACGTTGTCGCAGGAGTACCTCTGGCTGCTGCAGAACTTTATCGACAAATACGGCGCAGGTGGCCACTGCACCGATGTCTCATTGTTTTTGCAGCAGAGCTGGCAGGGATTTATTCAATTCACCCAACAACGTATCTCGCAGTCCGCCGCCACAACGGCCCGCTGGCGGCAGCACAATATCAACCCCGCCGCCCTGAAGCTGCCGGTAACGCTCTTCCTGCAATTGGATGCCCGTCATGTGGGGCAGCTAGCGCATCCCCGGGGCAAAGTGGTCATCAACAATGCGTATTCGCGTATCGGCTGGCAGTTGGCGCGCACCACATTGACCAACGACAGCCAGGCCGACGACAGGCGCCATCAGTTGCAAAACTGGCTGCGCCAGTTCGCCGCGCCGGCGCTGCCATTAACCTTCAGCGTCAGCGGCGAGTCCAGCAATCTCCAGGCTCAGGCCCGCCTGGCGGCTCATCATCTGTGCCTGGATGAGCCGCCTCAGGTTGCCGGCGACCTGACGCTCGACCGGCTCCAACTGCATCATGATACGCAGAGCGGCCTGCTGAAGCTGACGGACAACCAGGGACAAGCGTTCCAATTATGTTACCTCGGCGCGGCGACGCCGATGGTGGCCTGGGGAACCAAATACCTGCTTACCGTACTGGCCGAACCGGTGCAGATTGGCCGCCCCGCCTACAAGCGATTGATGGCCAATGAGCTGGATCATGACTTCCGCCATGCCCCGCGCATGGAGGAGGAAGACTGTGTCCTGATCCGTGAAACCTGGTGGGTCCGCTCTTCCCGCATTTTCCATGAGCTGTCCGGGCATCAGGCGGCGGAGCATCCGGCGCGCCTGTTGGCATTGTTACTGAAGAACGGCATTCCGACAGACAGCTATGTGAACGGGCAATTCAACGATCATCTTAGCTGGCAGTCATTTAACAACGACAAGATTCGCAAGCCGATGTGGTGCAGGCTGGGCAATTCACATTGCCTTGACCAATTGCTGCTACTGGCGCGAAAAGTTGACTGGTTAGTCTTCCGAGAGGCTCTCCCGTCACCGGAAAACAGTTGGATGGAAGTGAAGAATGAAACCTATCTCACTGAAATTCACACTGAGATGGTCATCCCTGGCGATTACCTCGACGCCTCTCTTATGTCCCCTCTGAAGGAGAAATCCCATGCATAAAGTATCAGGCTTGCTGCTTATTATCGGCCTCGTCATGTTCGCTGTCGCCCTGGCCCTCAATATCTACAGTAGCTACACGGCGAGCAACGCCAACGGTGCGTCATTGTTCTCCACCAACTGGTGGGCGCGCTGGTTCCCACTTTACGCTTCGGGAGCCGCTCTGCTCTTCATTGGTGTGATCTTGCGTCTGACAGTAGGGGATCGTTAAGCACCTATGCGTTCCCCATCTTCAGAGGCACCGCGCAACGCCGCCCGCCAGCAGGCGTTGCACCTGCTGAACTCGCCTCATACTCCGCCGCGCGGGCGGCCATGGCGCAAAGCGGCGCTCGTCGGAGCGATTGCGCTGGCGTTAGCCTTAGGTCTCGTTGCCGGCAGGGCATGGTTTACCCAGCCAGCAGCGGCCGAGCGCGCCAGCGCCGCCGAGCCTCAGGCCAACACCGCAGCACCTGTCGAGCCAGCGCCCCCTGCGGCGGCCGCATCTGCAGTCACGGCCGCAGGATTCATCAAGGCCTCGCGCCTCTCCACCGTTTCGGCAGAGATTACGGGAACGGTGCAAGAGATTTATGTGCAACGCGGGGACAAGGTAAAAAAAGGCGAGCGATTGGCATCACTCGACGGGCGCTCGCTAAGAGCGCAGCTTGCGTCGCTCCAGGCCAGCCAGCAAATCGCGGCGGGCAAACTCGCGCAGACAGAGTCCCGCCTGCCGCGCGCGCGCAATCAGCTGCAGCGATTGAACCGTTTGTTGCCGCTCAACTATGTGAGCCAGGATGATGTCGACAGCGCCAAAGCGGAGTTGGATTCGTTCGAGGCGCAGCGCCGCCAATATCAGGCAGAATTACAACAAGTGGGCTGGCAGATAAAAGCCAGTGAAATCGACCTGTTGCGTACGATTATCCGCGCGCCCTTCGACGGCCAGGTGGTGTCGTTAGACGCCTCCCCAGGGGAAACGGTCTCGCCCATTTCCGCCGGCGGCGGTTTCACCCGCACGGGGATCGCCACCATTGTCGGTTTGGATAATTTTGATGCCGAAGTTTGGCTGCCCGAAAGCCAGCTGGCGAAAGTCGCGCCCCAACAACGAGTGACAATCAAGCCGGATGGCCTCCCCGATCGACAGATCTCAGGCACCGTCAGCCTTATCTCTTCGGTGGTGGATGAGCAACGCGCGGCGGTTTTAGTCATTATCAAGCTCGCTCAGCAACAGCCCTGGCTGAAACATAATATGTCAATTCAGGTAGATTTTTATGAATAAAACGGCAACCGCGCCGAGCGATCCGGTCGTACAACTGCAACAGGCCGGCAAAGACTATAAAAAAGGGCGCGAGCACATCACGGTATTGCACGATCTTGATTTTAGCCTGCACGGCGGCGAGATGGTCAGCATCATGGGGCCATCCGGCTCAGGGAAATCGACGCTGCTCAATCTGATCTCCGGCGTTAATGTCTGCGATCGGGGCGAGGTATTTTTGCAAGGGCATTCGCTGCATCGGCTGCGACCTGAAGAACGCACCTCGCTGCGAGCCCGCCATATTGGCTTCGTCTTTCAGTTTTATAACCTGTTGCCCGTGCTCAGCGCCGAAGAGAATGTCGCCCTCCCCCTGCACCTTTGGCATATGGACGCCAAACAGCGCCGGCAACGCGTCGACGCCGCGCTGGAGCTGGTTCAGATGGAACACCGGCGCCGCCACTTGCCGGATGAACTCTCCGGAGGAGAGCGCCAACGCGTGGCCATTGCGCGTGCGATAGTCACTAATCCGGATCTGCTGCTGTGCGATGAGCCTACCGGCGATCTCAGCCAGGAGGCGGGGGAGGAAATTATGGATATTATGACGCTACTGAGCCGGGAGCAGGGCAAGGCTATCATCGTCGTGACGCATGATATTCAGGTCGCCGCGCGGGCACAGCGCCAATTCCAACTCAGGGACGGCAAGCTGATCCGTAGGGATATGCCATGAGAGCCGTGTTTTACCTCTGGTTGTGGCGCTCCGCCACTGAGCAGTCGAGAAGATTTATCATGATCTTGCTGTTTATCGCCAGCGGCGTCATGTTGCTGCTGCTCATGCTGACCTTTGATCGCGCCTTCAGCTTAAAGGCAAGCGATCCGCCCGGCGCAGACAACCGGCTACTGGTGCTGAATGCACTCAGTTCCCAAATGCTGCTGCCGCAGTTTTATCATCAGAAAATGAGTCAACTGCCGGCGTTGGATCGGCTGAGCTGGGGAGTTTGGGTCGGTGCTTACTATCGCCACCCCGGATGGTTCGTGCCCGCTATCGCGGTAGAAGACCAACACTACTTCGCCATGATCCCCTCTTTAAAAATAGCGCCGGGCTTACTGGAGCGTTGGCAGAATGACCGGCAAGGCGTGCTGGTCGACAGCCGTTTTGCGGCGCAATATCGCTTAAAAGCGGGCGATCGGCTGCCGCTTTCATCCGCGATTTGGAAGCTCGCGCCTAACCCCATTCTCGATCTTTACATTACTGGCATCGTTGAAGAAACCCAAACCGACACCCCTCCCGCGGTCTGGATGCATTATGACTACCTCGACAGCGTGAGACAAAATGGCAAGCGGCTGGTGAGTTTTTTTATGGCGACCCCTAAACCCGGCATGTCTGCCGAGAACCTCTCCCGGCAGATTGATGCCCTGTTTGGCGCGGAGCGGTTGCGCGGCACCACGCAGACAGCCCCCGTACGCATGCATATAAAATTGTTTATGAGTAAATTGTTCGATTTCCATCGCGTGATTTTTTGGGTCAATCTGGCGCTGTGCCTGTTATTGGCGCTGCTGCTCAGCACCAACTTCTATGTCATGACGCATAAAGCCTTGAGCGACTACCGCACCCTTAATTATCTGGGTTTTCGCAAATCACAGTTGATTAAAGCGGTTGCCGTGCAACTCGGCGCCATCACCTTGGCGGGTGCCATCGTGGGCATGGTGTTGTCGGTTATTTTTATTCTGCTGTTGCCGACGCTGTTCCCCGCCGTATTAAACGCCGTTGAGCCGCATTTCCAGGATTATGCCATCGGCCTCCTGCTGGTCTTTATTTTATCCCTGGTCTGCGCATTGCCCTCCCTCTTGCAAATCGCTCGCCTGCAGGAGGAGAGAAAATGAACCCGCGTTCATCCTCGAAAATCCACCAGCTCGGGATATTGCTGGGCATTGGATTACGCAACCTGTGGCGGCGGCCGCTTTATTTCACCGCGATTCTATCCAGCTTCATTTTTCTCGCGGTCATTGTGACATCGTTATTTTCACTGCGCGCAGGGCTGATCGGCGCGCTGGAGTCGAGTGCGGAACCCGGCCTGTATTTTGCGCAAAGCAAAGACTCCTCTTCCGAACTGACCAGCACGATAACGCGAACGCAGGCGGCGCAACTTTCGCGCTTGCCCGGCCTTGTTGCGGCTTCGCCGGAGTGGGTTGTCCTGGTGCGGCTCCGCCCAGACAACGTGGAGAAAGAGTATCTGGTGCGCGGCGTAACGCCGGCGGCATTCACGCTGATGAACGCGAACAACGGGCAACCGCTGGTCACCCTCACCCGCGGCAGAGCATTTCAGCCGGGGCAAAATGAGCTCGTCGTCGGCGCGTCATTGGCGCGGCATTATCCGGCGTTCCACGTGGGCGAGACCATACGCCTGCACGACCGCGATTGGAAAATCGTCGGTGAATTTACCACCGGCGGTTCGCCGCGGCAGTCCGAGTTCATGGCCGATCTGGAACATATCCGCACCAGCTGGGGCGCGGGACTCGATTACAACCTGGTGGCATTGACCAGCAATGTCACCTCTGTCGAGCAACTGCAACAAGCCATCCAGGGGACGCTCAATGACCGAGTCGCCATTAGCGACAGCCGAACCTACTATGCCGGCAGCAGCGAAGGGTTGGGCCAGGTGCTGCTGTGGTTCGGCCTGTTATTTTCATTGCTGGCGGGGGTGTCGGTGACTGCGGGCATCATCGCGCTGTGTGAATCGCTCATCGCCAACCAACAAGACCAGCTGGCAATAACGCTGCTGCTGGGATTCGGCAGGGTTATTGATGTGTCTTATCTCTGCCAAACCCTCTTGCTGGGCCTGGCAGGCTCTTCCATTGGCGCCTTGTTGAGCATGTTGCTGTTCAACGGCATCACGTTCACCACGTTTGGCCACGCGCATGAGCTGGTGTTCCCCATGATGGTCAGCGGAAAAATGCAGATGATCAGTATCGCTTATGGCGTATTCATCAGCTTTATCGCCTCACTGTTTGTGCTGCCGGCCATTCGCGCAGCGACAAAGGGAAAATAATGCCGGGCGCAACAGAGAGCCGGCGAAAAGCAAGCCGCGCGTCGCCGCCGGGGTGCGGCCCAATAGCGATTAAAAAATGATAGCTACTTAATTTATTGCGGTATGCCCGGCGAAACGCGGCAGAAGATTTTGCGATGACCTTGGCGATAAGGGCAAAGCAATTTCCCCCGCCGGTCATTGTCGCCAACGAAGAGCGCAGGGCATTCATTGAATGAAATCGCGCTAGGTGAAAAACCCAAAGCACTGAATATCAATTACACAGAGATATTGATTTGATTTTGCAGGCCAAAAGAAAATGGAAAGCCTGGTGACAAGGCACTTGAGTACCACTCCAGAACAGGAGCCAGAGAAAAAATGAATGATTCATCCCTTAATAATACCCCCCTGGCGGACACCCAGCAGGGCGTATGGTACGCATCGCAAGCGAGCCACTCTTCCAAACTCTATGCGACGGCGCAAGCCCTGCGCCTGCACGGTGAAATTAATCGGACATTATTGCTCAACGCCATCGAACTGGCTCTGCAGGATATTGAGGTGCTCAACCACCGTTTCCTCGATATCGATGGCACTCCGTCTTTCGGCATCCGCCAGCCTGCTGGCCGCGTGACCGTCTGCGATCTCAGCCATCACGCAGACCCGGAGACGCTCGCCTGGCGCGCGATGGAACAGATAACGCAACGGGAACAGGGACCGGAGAATTTACATCTTCATGAACATCAGCTGTATGTTTTGAATGAACGCGAAGCGATATGGTTTTCCCGAATACACCATATCGCTTTCGACGCCTACGCCTATTCCCTGCTCCACCGCCGTGCGGGGGAGCATTACCGAGCGCTGTTGCAAGGAACGCCGCCTCTCCCCAGCCGCTTTGTCAAACTGACCACGCTCTGCCAGGACGACGTCCTCTACAGGCAGAGCGCGCAATATGCGGACGATCACCGCTACTGGATGCAGCGCTGCGCGCAGTTGCCTGCGCCGACCTTTCTGGGTGCGCCAGCGCAAGCCATGGCCGAGCACACGTTGGAAGTCGAGACCGTTATCGATACCGAGCTGGCGCTAGCCCTGGGCAGCTTCTACCAAAGCAGCGGGATCGCGTTATCCGACATCTTGCTCAGCGCGTTCGCCAGCTATTTCTCCCGCTGTCAGTCGGGCGAGCGGCAACTGTTGTTCGGCCTGCCCTGCATGGGGCGGCTTGATACTTATGGCGCCCAGGCGGCGGTCACCCGCAGCAATATCCTGCCGCTTCTGCTGGATTTGCCGCAACACGCGCACTTTCGCGACGTTTGCGCCACCGTCGCCCGCAGCCGGCGCGAGCTGCTCGCGCACCAGCGCTACCGCGGAGAATGGATCGGCCGAGCCATCGGCAGGGTAGGCGATACTCTGCCCCTTTACGGCATCGAACTGAACATCTTGCCTCCGCCTGCGACGCTCGATTTTGCGGAGCTAAGCGCCACGGTCAAACATATCGCCACCGGCCCCGTACGCGATCTTAACCTCCACCTGGAACTGGGTACGGACCTGCAACCGCGCCGCCTGCGTCTTATCGCCAATGCCGCGCGCCATCATCACGCAGAGCTGCAATTGCATGTGCGGCGGCTGTTGCATTGGATCATGCAGTTGGTTGCGGCGCCGACCCTTCCGCTGCAACAACTGACGCTGCCAGCACCGGCGGAACTGGCGTTAATCGCGCAATGGAACGACACCGCCCAGCCGTTACCCGCCAACACGATCCTCGGCCTGTTCCTCAAACAGGCTCAAGCCACTCCGCATCAGCTAGCCGTGCTCGACGAAAACGAACGGCTGAGCTATTCGGCGCTGGAACTGCGCTCACGGCGGTGCGCGCATGCCCTTGAACGCCATCTGCAAGGCGCTCGCGGCCAGGTGATCGCCGTCACACTTGAACGCAGCGTAGCCTTAGAAGTGGTTCTGCTGGCCATTATGCGTGCCGGCGCCACGCTATTGCCGCTGTCGCCCGAACTGCCGACGCGGCGACAGCAAAAGATGCTCGAGCAGGCCAATGCGGCATTGCTGATAGCCGATCGCGCCGATGACGACAGGTTGCCGGACAGCGTTCCCCGGCTCGATCTCGCCGCGCTGTACTCACTAGCCGCCCATCAGGGCGACGCGGCATTGCCGCTCGTCACGCGGCAAAGCGGCGCAGATCCGGCTTATATTCTGTTCACATCCGGTTCCAGCGGCGCCCCAAAAGGGGTGATCGTGAGCCATCTTGCCTTGGCCAATCGCCTGCAATGGATGCAGGCCGAATATCCTCTCGGAACGCAGGATCGCGTGCTGCAGAAAACGCCGGCCACCTTTGATGTGTCGATTTGGGAGTTTTTCTGGCCGCTGATCGGGGGCGCAACCTTGGTGATGGCGCGGCCCGGCGGCCATACCGATCCGGCGTACCTGCTGAATTGCATCGTGCAGCATCGCATCACAACGCTGCACTTTGTTCCATCGATGCTGGCGCTGTTTCTCGACGCCGTCGAACGCAGGCCCGAACCGCTGCCACTGCTCAGGGTATTCGCCAGCGGGGAAGCCTTGTCGCCGGAGCTGGCCCAACGGCAGCGGACATTGCTGACGGCGCCTTTGCATAATCTTTACGGCCCGACGGAGGCCGCCATTGATGTCACTTACCACGCGCTGAGCTGCAGCGACGAGAAGCGCAGCGTGCCTATCGGCCGCCCCATTTGGAATACGCGCATCCACGTGCTGGATCCCTTCGGCAACACCACCCCCATTGGCATCGAAGGGGAATTGCACATTGAGGGCATTTGTCTCGCTGACGGCTATGCGGGCCAACCCGAGCTGACGGCAGAACGGTTTTTCGCCACGGCGGACGGCAAGCGCCTTTACCGCACGGGAGACCTGGCGCGCTGGCGCCCGAATGGCGAAATAGACTATTTGGGGCGGCTGGATCACCAGATAAAAATACACGGGCAGCGTATTGAGCTGGAGGAAATTGACGCGGTTCTCAATCGACATCCGCAGGTGCTCCAGTCCTGCGCCAACATGCATGACGGGCGCATTGTCGCCTATGTCGTGGCCAGCGGCGCCGAGGCCGATGAAAAAGCCTTACTAGCGCTCTGCCGGGAATATCTCCCTGCCTACATGCTGCCGCAGTGCCTGGTGTTTCTCTCCGAACTGCCGCTCAGCCGCAATGGCAAACTGGATAGAAAAGCGCTGCCCGCTCCGCAAAGCCCGCAATCACAGGGCGGTGGCATTCCCTCCTCCCTGACGGAGCAACGGCTGTGCGAATATTTTGCCGATGCGCTGCGCCTGCCTGCCGTGGCGCCTGAAGCCAACTTCTTCGAACTGGGAGGCAACTCGCTGAGCGCCGTTGATGTCGCCGCCCGCATTAACGCCGGCCTGGGTTGGCAAATCACCATCGCCAGTATCTTTGCTCATCCTTCAGCCCGGGCGCTGGCCGAACAAGGCCAGCACTCAGCGCCGGATATGCTCGATGCCACACTGCTGCTGCGCCCTGGCGCCGGCGCTTCGCAAAACGCGCTGCCGACGCTGTTTTGCATCCATCCGGCCGGTGGCATCGCCTGGTGTTACAGCGGCCTGGCGCGTTTTCTCAAAACGCCGTGTGAAATCGTCGGCTTGCAAGCTCAAGGCCTGACGCCGGGCAGCAATATCACCCGAACGATGGATGAAATGGCCGCAGAATATGCCAGGCGCATACGCGCCCATCAGCCCGAGGGGCCTTACTGGATCATCGGGTGGTCGGTTGGCGGCATGATCGCCCACAATGTCGCCATCCACCTAGAGCAACAAGATCAGCAGGTCGAATTGCTGGCGATGATGGATGCCTATCCCAGCGATCTGTGGCGACGCTTCGCTTTTGAAACGCTCAATGGCGAAGAGGAGGAGAGCCTGGCGCTGGCCGCCCTGTTGTTCATTGCGGGCATCGCCTTGCCCTTCGATCAAGAATTGCCTTCGCTGGTCGTGCCGAAAGGCGAGATCCTGCAACGCGCGGAAACAATCGCCCTGTTGCGAAAACACGGCAGCGCCCTGGCCAGTCTGGATGACGGCACGCTCGACCGCTTGATTGACGTGGTGATTAATAGCCGCCGCCTGGTCGGCCAGTCGGAACACGGCCACTTCTACGGTAATTTGCTGTTCTTCACGGCAGCAGCGCCGCGCGCAGAAGACTGGTTGGATTTGGAGGCCTGGCGCCCCTATGTACATGGACGAATACAAAATATCGACATCGACTGCGATCACCCCGCGATGGCCAGGGCGGAAGCATTGCGCGATATCGCCGGGCATCTGGACGCCGCTTTTGCTCGTTTCGCGCAGCGCACGTCCGTATCAGAACTGAACTACACCATAGAGTACATCACCCAATGAGCGATTCTTTTTTACTTAAGGACCTGGCGGAAAATTTAGTGCCTTTCACGGCACACCGGGTTACGTCCTCTCTCATTTGGTCCGCCGAAGAAAAGGCAGACGGCGAAGCGCTGCACGCCGCGTGCAGCTATCTGGTCACTCCCGATACGCCAGGCGCCGTCAAAGTTTTCCACGCGGAACGTTACGGCGGAGGCGGTATTCAACGTAACGGCGGCGGCGCCCGCTGCGGTTTTGATGGCCGTTACCAGGTGAAAGGAATCGGTGCTAATCCGCTGGTCGGGCAAGGTTCGGATTGGTATCACTCCAATGGCGAACTGCGCGCCGAACAGGCGATCTATGAAGCCCTATGGAGCGAAATGCTGGCGCAGACGTTGCCTTATGGCGCCGCGCGCACCCACGCGATTTTGCTCACCGACAGCTATACCCATGGGGATTTCACCCGCACAAAGGGCCGCTCTCGCCGCGCCCTTCTGGTTCGCGAGCCCCTGGTCCGCCCGGCACATTTTGAACGAACGCCCTACTTCCGGCCCAAAGCGGAATATGCAGGGCAGCTCATGCATGACGTTCAACGGGTTAAATCCGTGCTTCGCCGCCTGCCGGACTATTTGCCGGTCCCCACCGCGGGCTTCAGCGAACAGGCCGCTCGCGATCCGCGGCGCCGCTGCCTTGAGGGGATGTATGAGCTCACCAAACGTCTGGCTCGGCAAATGGCGTTTTGCCGCACCCGCTTCCTGATGTTGACCACCTCATCCTCCAACATCACCATGGACGGTAGGGTATTGGATTTTAACGGGCTAACCTGTTTATTCCCCAGCGATCATCGTTACGATTTCGAATACCAGCTCAAGTTTGCACAATTGATGAGAGAACCGGCAATCATTCAGAACAGCCTATCCGAGCTGTGCTTCTACCTTGGGAAGTACCTGTTTGATCGGCCTTTCATTGCCATCGCCCAGCAACAGGTAAAAACCTATTTCTGGCATTTTTTTCAGCAGGCCTGTTGCCGCGGCTATTTGACGCTACTGGGCATTCCCATCGACCTGCTCTCACCGGCGGAGACGCCAAAACCCTTAGAGAGGCTGGCAAACAGTTTCCTGCAGCTGCTTATCCACCGTTGCCGAAAGCTCTATGTCTCAGCGGAAATGGCGGGAGACGAATCGCCGCTGGAACGTTTGGTCGTGACCTTGATTCGCTGCAGCCAAGGGCACCCCGTCCCCACGCATGACGATTTCTCACGGGATGCGCGTTTTATGGGCACCCTGAGCGCTTTCTCGCAGGTCAATCATTGGTTGGTCGAAACCTGCCGCGCCCAGGGAATCGATGCCACCGTTATTCAGAAAGGCATGGCGCAACAGGCTCGCCTCAGGCTGCGGCCCCGCCCCCAGTGCGGGAAAATACAGATGCTCAACGAAATCACGGCTCTGGTGGAGGCCAATGGTGATGACGACCAACGCTTGCGGCAACTGTTAACCGACATGCGGATAAAGGCGGTGGCCTTCGCCAAAGAAACCTTTGGCGGGCAGCCGCTTGTCATCCCCTCCAGGAGAAATGAACCAGCATGACGCTCTATATTCGAGAAACCGCCGGCGGCCAAGATCAATGGTCAGACTATGAGCAGCTTGGTTTTGCCGTGAGCTGCATGTTACATCACCGAAATTACAGCCTTCATCCGATAAAAAGCGTTCAAGAGCGCTTGATATTTGCCATACAGCACGGGCAGATCAAGTTTCTTTTCGACACCAATGACCAACCGCTGGCCTATGTTCTCTGGGCCTGTCTGACGGAGGACACCGAAACGCAATTGCAACGCGATCCGGGGTTCCCACTTCACCCTTCCGAATGGAATGAGGGAGACAGGATATGGCTGCTCGATTTTTGTTGCAGGCCCGGTTTCGCACCTCAGGCAATCAAGCGCTTCAACAAGCTCAAACCCTGGGGAGAGGGCCAGGTGCGCTGGCAGAACAGAAAGAGAAAGGTAATGACGCTGGCCTGATCCGCACGGCCCGCTCCTTAAATAAAACGAATGGAGAGCCCCTCGATGGACGGATTTGTACTCATGGCGATCAAACGAATCGCGGTAGAAACGGCATTTTTCTGTGAAGGCCCCTATGACAGCGATAACGGATTTGAGCGTCTGATGGCCTGTAAAACCCGCAGCGACTTGAACAATAGCGCGTTTGGCGATGTCTTCCTGCATTCGTTTCTTCGCGGCAAAAGCGTGGAAGAAATAAAAAGCGTTGTCCTAAATTCGGCAATTCAATTGATTGTTGCGATTAAAAAAGTATCGGCGGAAATCGCCGAACAAATTTTATTGCAGACTCCATTGCCACCAGAGGCCATAAGTGTCGCCAGGCCAGCTAATACCTGCACCGTCTGAAGTCTGAACCTTGCCTAAACGGCGCCCACGCGGCGCCGTTTTTTTTCGCCTTCATCCATTCTGTGAAGTTATACTTTGCACAATTTCACGGCACAGAGGAGCCCACATGTCCAGCACTGCCAGCGTCAGGTTACGCCCATTGGAACGGGACGATCTGTCGTTCGTCCACCAGATGGACAACAACGCCAGCGTTATGCGCTATTGGTTTGAAGAACCCTACGAAGCCTTTGTCGAACTTTCCGATCTCTACGACAAACACATCCACGATCAGAGCGAGCGCCGCTTTATCATCGAGCACGAAGGCGCCAAGGTCGGCCTGGTGGAACTGGTGGAGATCGATCACATCCACCGCCGCGCAGAATTCCAGATCATCATCGATCCCGCCCACCAGGGCAAAGGCTACGCCAGCACCGCCGCCCGCCTGGCGATGGACTACGGCTTCTCGGTGCTGAACCTGTACAAGCTGTACCTGATCGTCGACAAGGAGAACCCGAAGGCGATCCACATCTACAGCAAGCTGGGCTTTAACGTGGAAGGCGAGCTGATCGACGAGTTCTTCGTCAACGGCGAATACCGCACCGTGCTGCGCATGTGCATCTTCCAGCCGCAATATCTGGCGAAGTTCAAAACGCCGGGCGATAAGCCGCTGGTGAAGTGACGGTCTGCGAGAAAAAAGAGAAAACCCGCGCTGGCGGGTTTTTTATTGGCGAATAACCGGCTAGTATTCGGTGATGCCATTTTTACCGGAAAATGAGCTGATAAAAAAGCCAAGAACGTATTTAACCGGAATAGTGGATGAAACAGTAACGCACCGCAATAACAAGAACCTTTCCTCTGAATTTCTACGAAGGAGTAACGTAAATGGCTAAAGTTTCAAACCTGCTGCTTTTTATCGGCCTGGCGATGCTCGCCATCGCCGCCGGTCTAAATACCTATAGCGGCTACGCGCCTGCAGATCCCAACAGCACCCCGCTGTTTTCCCCGCTCTGGTGGACGCGCTGGTTCCCGCTCTATGCCTCGGGGGCTGCGTTGCTGTTGGTGGGGTTGGTATTGCGGGTTACGGCTAAAGGCCGCGCGCATTAAGGATTACCATTTCAGCACCGCCGAGCCCGCCACAGCCATTATCGACATGAACAATTATATTGATCATCACCGACAACATAATTGTGGTTGATAATAAATTGCAGAGAATGGATTGAATTCCACATGATGAAAGATGAATAAAACAAACTCGCCGGCAATCAGACTTATGCCATGCATTAATTCATGCCGGCTTAATGCGCGGGTAAAATAAAACAGCAGACGCAGGCCGACTGCAACGGCCATTGCCGGCGACGGAGCGAAAACCTCCGTCGCTCTCCCCTCACCCATACCGCCCGGTAATATAATCCTCGGTGCGGCGCTGGCGCGGCGACGTGAAAATGGCGTCGGTGTCGTTGTATTCCACCAGCCGCCCCTGATGAATAAAGGCGGTGTAGTCGGAGACGCGCGCCGCTTGCTGCATGTTGTGCGTCACCAGCACCACACTGTAACGCTGCTTCAACGCCGAAATCAGCTCTTCGATGGTCAGCGTGGAGATCGGATCCAGCGCCGAAGTCGGCTCGTCGAGCAACAGTACTTCCGGCTCGATGGCGATGGCACGCGCGATCACCAGGCGCTGCTGTTGGCCGCTGGACAAGCGGAAGGCGTTTTCGCGCAGCCGGTCCTTCACCTCATGCCACAGCGCGGCGGCGCGCAGCGAACGCTCCACCGCTTCATCCAGCAAGCGCCGGTCGCGCACGCCCTGCAGGCGCAGGCCGTACACCACGTTTTCATAGATCGATTTCGGGAACGGGTTCGGCCGCTGGAACACCATGCCCACCCGCCGCCGCAACGCCGCCACGTCGATCTGCGCGCCGGAGATCGCCGCGCCGTTCAGCTGCAGTTCGCCCTCGATGCGGCAGTTGTCCACCAGATCGTTCATGCGGTTGAAACAGCGCAGCAGCGTCGATTTGCCGCAGCCCGAAGGGCCGATCAGGGCCGTCACCCGGTGTTTCGGGATACGCAGCGAGATATCGTGCAGCACCTGTTTGTCACCATAAAACAGGTTCAGGCCGTTGACCGCCAGCGCGGTCTGTTCATCGTCGAGATGCTGGACATCCAGCCGGGGCAAACTGCCTGGCGTCATCAAACCCATTACGCACTCCCCAAAAATAGCGTCATTGTTACTGCGACCATGCTCGGTACCGCTCCCTCAGCGAATGGCGGATGCCCATCGCCGCCAGATTCAAACTCACCACGATCGTCACCAGCAAGAAGGCGGTGGCGAACACCAACGGCCGCGCCGCCTCCACGCTCGGGCTCTGGAATGCCATATCGTAGATCTGGAAGCTCAAATGCATGAACTTCCGCTCAAGGTGCAGATACGGGAAAATCTCGTCCACCGGCAGCACCGGCACCGATTTCACGACCCCCACCAGCATCAGCGGCGCGGTCTCCCCGGCGGCGCGCGCCACCGCCAGGATCAGGCCGGTCATCATCGCCGGCGCCGCCATTGGCAGCACGATGCGCCACAGCGTCTCGGCCCGGCTGGCCCCCAGCGCCATCGAGCCCTGCCGCAGCGAAGTGGGTATGCGCGACAGCCCTTCCTCGGTGGCGACGATCACCACCGGCAGCGTCAGCAGCGCCAGCGTCAGCGCCGCCCACAGCACGCCGGGCGTGCCGAAGGTCGGGTTGGGCAGGGATTCAGGATAGAACAGCTGATCGAGCGTGCCGCCTATCATATAAACGAAGAAGCCGAGGCCGAATACGCCATAGACGATCGAGGGCACGCCGGCCAGATTGACCACCGCGATGCGGATCACCCGCGTCAGCAGATTGTTGCCGGCATATTCGTGCAGATACACCGCCGCGATCACGCCAAACGGCATCACCACGATCGACATCAGGATCACCATCAACACCGTGCCGAAAATGGCCGGGAACACCCCGCCTTCGGTATTCGCCTCGCGCGGGCTGTCGATGAGAAACTTCTTCACCTGCTCGCCCCAGTGCGCCAGCTTCTCGGAGGTGCTCATGGCGTTCGGGTACCAGGCATCGCGCACCTGGCTGAGCGGAATGGTCAACGTCTGCCCGTGCATGTCGCGCAGCAGCAACGCGTCGCGCTGGCGATCGCGGTTCAGCCCCGCCAGACGTTCGGACAACAGCTGATACTGCCGCTGCAGCTCCAGCCGTTCGGCCTTGATGGCGTCTTGCGCGCGGGCGTCCAGCTTATCGTCGCGCTGCAGGCGCTTTTCCCGCAGCCGCAGCGCGTCAAACTGCTGATTGATGCGCGCCATGTCGCGGAATTGAATGTCGTGCGCCTGGCGCGAGAGCGCGGCGATTTGCGGCAGGCGCTGCTGCAACGCCTGCCCCAGATTGCGGCCGGTCAGCGGTTGCCCATCTTCCAGCAGCCCCGCCAGATAACCGTAAGCGGTGCCATGGCTGTCGCGTTCCAGCACCAGCAGGCTGCGCGGCGTGCTTTGGCTGCGGATATCGCTGGCCAGCAAGGTGCGGAAATCCTGCCCCTCGCGCTCGCGGTTGCCGACCTTAATCAGATAACGTTCGACGTTCTGCGCCTCGCCCGGCGGCGTGACGCCCGCCTCAGCCAGCTGGCGCCGGGAAATGCTTTGTTGCTGGTACAACTCGCCGATCACCGTCACCGGCCCGGCGCCGTTCTGATTCAGTTCGAACTGATAAACCGGGCTCGGCCAGAAATAGCGCATCCCCTGCCCGGCCAGCAGCAACAGAATGCCGATCAGCGCCAGCAGGCTGACGGCGACCGAACCGGCGGTCAGCCACACCCACGGCGACCCGCTCTTCACCCAGTTTTTCATGGCGCCTCCTGATTCGGCGTGTAGCGCTTGCGCAGCCGCAGGCGCACCGCCTCCGCCAGCGTGTTGAACACGAAGGTGAAGACAAACAACACCAGCGCAGTCAGGAACAGCACGCGGTAATGGCTGCTGCCGGAAACCGCCTCCGGCATTTCGATGGCGATATTGGCCGCCAGCGCTCGCAGCCCCTGGAACAGGCTGCCGTCGATAATCGGCGTGTTGCCGGTGGCCATCAGCACGATCATGGTTTCTCCCACCGCGCGGCCAAAGCCGATCATCAGCGCGGAGAAAATGCCGGCGCTGGCGGATGGCAGCACCACCTTGATCACCGTCTGCCATTGGGTGGCGCCCAGCGCCAAAGAGCCCTGGCTCAGGGTGGCCGGCACGCTGAACAGCGCATCCTCCGCCAGCGAGAAGATGATCGGCACCAGCGCGAACCCCATCGCCACGCCCACCACCAGCGCATTGCGCTGGTCATAATTATCCCCCAGCCAGAAATGCAGCGGCTCACCGAACAGCGCCACCTCCAGCCACGGCCCCAGGCTGAACGCCAGCCACACCGTCAACGCCAGCAGCGGCAACAGCAACAGCAGATCGACGCCCGGCCGGCAGCGCGGCATAAAGCGATGGGTCAACGCGCCGCACAGCAGCACCGCCGCCGCCAGCAGCAGCGGCAACGCCAGCACCGCCAACAGATACTGCTCGATGATCGGCGCCAGCCAGATGCCGGCCACCAGCCCGATCACCACCGTCGGCAGCGCGCCCATCACTTCGATAGCCGGTTTGATCACTCGCCGCAGCCCCGGCGTCATAAAGTAAGCGGTATAGATGGCGCCGGCCAAGGCCAGCGGGATGGCGAACAGCATCGCGTAAGCCGCCGCCTTGAAGGTGCCGAAGATCACCGGCATCAGGCTGAATTTGGGTTGGTAGCTGTCTTCGCCAGAGGTGGACTGCCAGACATAGGCCGGCTGCGGGTAGTTCTCGTACCACACCTTGCCCCACAGCGAACGCCAGGTGACGTCCGGATACGGGTTGTCGAGCGCATAGCGCTGCCAGCCCTGCGCGCTCTCCAGCAGCAGGCCATCGCCGCGCGGCGCGAACGCCATTTGCCGCACCTCGGCGCCCAAACGGGTATTCAGCAGCGGCTGGGATTGGATCGTGGAGAATAACGAGAAGCCGCCATCGGGCCGCAGGGTGGCGAACACCCGGCGATAAGGTTCAGCCACCGTCAGCTCCTGCCCGTCGGCGCCGTGGTCGAAATGCTGTACCGGCGTCAGTCGCCAGCGCTGCTCTTTTTCCACCTCGAACCACTCGCGCAGGTTGCCGTCGGCGCCCTTGATCAGCAGCGCGCTGCCGCCGGGCAGCGCCGTCATCTGGTACGGGGCGTGTTCGCCCAAGGTGCGCGTTTCACGCAGCTGCAGCTGCGCGCCGTCTATCTGGTAACGCGCCAGCCGGTTGCCCGCCAGCAGGTAAAGCTGGCGGCCATCCGGCGTCAGCACCAACTGCTCTGCGTCGTGTTCCAGCGGACGTTCGCTGAACTGCGGCGGCCGATCCGGGCTGAAACGGCCGAACACCAGCCGCCGATCGTCGGTCACCCCGGCCAGCAGATACTGCCCGCGATGCGCGTCCGCCAGCGACAACAGCTTCAGCGGCTTGCGCTGCGGATCCAGCGCCAGCGGCGGTTGGCCGAGTGGGAACAGCCACTGCGGCCGGCCGTTTTCCGCCGTGGCGAAATCCGCGCGCGCCACCACCAACCGGCCGTCGGCCTGCGCCAACGCGAACAGATCCCGCTCTCCGGCGGCCTGCGCGAGCAGCGCCGGTTTGGCCAGCAGCGTTTGCTGCACCAGCGGTGTCTGGGCCTGGCCGCTCGGCGCCGGCGACAGACGATAAAATTGCCCCGTGCCCTGCGCATCGATGCGATAACCGACGCGCTGCTGCACGTCCATGCCCAGCGCCAGCGCCGGGGAAGACGCCACAATCGGCAGCGGCTGAACTTGCCCAAGCGAGGCCGGTTTGAACAGCGGCAGCACCGCAAACAGCAGATAAACGAAGATCAGCATCAACGTCATCAGCACCATCAGCCCGCAGGCGGTCACTGCCGCCTGCACGCCGCGGTCGATGCGCCCGCGCAGGCGATCTCGGGGATGTTGATTTGCCGTCGTCTGTGTCATGTGTCTCGCTGTCGCTGATGTAATCGGGCTTACGCCGTAAGATAACCGGGCATCTTATGTCAGTTTTATGACGTTTGCATGACAAAGTTACCCGACTCAACCCAGGTTTTTTACACTGCCAACAGACAATATGAATTTGATATATTGCTGAAAAATGACCATAAACACGCTTTATAACGCCAAGAATAAGCCTGCTAACCGTCATTTCATGCTGATCGTTTCACTGCCGGGCATCCCGCCGCGGGGAAAATTTATTGTCGGCGAAAAACGCCGCGCGCCAACGCAATGGATATGTTGGACTTTCCTGTCAATCTCTCGCAATAATGATGAAGGACACTAGAGCGGCATCCGGGCGCTGCGTCCCGGATCCTATTCTAAAATTGAACTGGAGTGGCAATGGGTCAGGAAAAGCTCTACATCGAAAAAGAACTAAGCTGGTTATCCTTTAATGAACGCGTGTTGCAGGAAGCCGCAGATAAGAGCAATCCCCTGATTGAACGAATGCGTTTTCTGGGCATTTACTCCAACAACCTCGACGAGTTCTATAAGGTCCGCTTCGCCGATCTCAAACGCCGCATCCTGATCAGCGAAGAGCAGGGCTCCGCCGGCGCCTCGCGCCACCTGCTGAAAAAGATCCAGGCCAAGGTGCTGAAAACCGATCAGGAATTCGACGGCCTGTACAACGATCTGCTGCTGGAAATGGCGCGCAACCAGATCTTCCTGATCAACGAACGCCAGGTGTCCGAAAACCAGCAAATCTGGCTGCGCCAGTATTTCAAACAGCATCTGCGCCAGCACATCACGCCGATCCTGATCAACCACGACACCAATCTGGTGCAGTTCCTGAAAGACGATTACACCTATCTGGCGGTGGAAATTATCCGCGGCGCGCGCACCGACTATGCGCTGCTGGAAATCCCGTCGGACAAAGTGCCGCGCTTCGTCAATCTGCCGCCGGAAGCGCCGCGCCGCCGCAAGCCGATGATCCTGCTGGACAACATTCTGCGTTACTGCCTGGATGAGATTTTCAAAGGCTTCTTCGACTACGACGCGCTCAACGCCTATTCGATGAAGATGACCCGCGACGCCGAGTACGATCTGGTGACCGAAATGGAATCCAGCCTGCTGGAACTGATGTCCTCCAGCCTGAAACAGCGCCTCACCGCCGAACCGGTGCGCTTCGTTTATCAGCGCGACATGCCGAACGAGATGGTGGAACTGCTGCGCGGCAAGCTGGGCATCTCCAACTACGATTCGGTGATCGCCGGCGGCCGCTATCACAACTTTAAAGACTTCATCAGCTTCCCGAACGTCGGCAAGGCCAACCTGGTCAACAAGCCGCTGCCGCGCCTGCGCCACATCTGGTTCGACGGTTTCCGCAACGGCTTCGACGCCATTCGCGAAAAAGACGTGCTGCTCTACTACCCGTACCACACCTTTGAACACGTGCTGGAGCTGCTGCGCCAGGCGTCGTTCGATCCGAGCGTGCTGGCGATCAAAATCAACATCTACCGCGTGGCAAAAGACTCGCGCATCATCGAATCGATGATCCACGCCGCGCACAACGGCAAAAAGGTCACGGTGGTGGTCGAGCTGCAGGCGCGCTTCGACGAAGAGGCCAACATTCACTGGGCGAAGCGCCTGACCGAAGCCGGCGTACACGTGATCTTCTCGGCGCCGGGGCTGAAAATCCACGCCAAACTGTTCCTGATTTCGCGCCGTGAAGGCGATGAAATTGTGCGCTATGCTCATATCGGCACCGGCAACTTTAACGAAAAAACCGCGCGCATCTATACCGACTATTCGCTGCTGACCGCCGACTCACGCATCACCAACGAAGTGCGCCGGGTGTTCAACTTTATCGAGAACCCCTACCGGCCGGTCACCTTCGACAACCTGATGGTGTCGCCGCAGAACTCGCGCCTGAAGCTGTATGAGCTGATCGACAACGAAATCGCCAACGCCCAGGCCGGGGAACAGGCCGGCATTATGTTGAAAATAAATAATCTGGTGGATAAAGGGCTGGTAGATCGGTTATATACCGCGTCCGGCGCCGGCGTGAAGATCCGCCTGCTGGTGCGGGGCATGTGTTCCCTGATTCCCAACCTGCCGGGGATCAGCGACAATATTCAGGTGATCAGCATCGTCGATCGCTTTTTGGAACACGATCGGGTTTACGTTTTCGACAACAAAGGTGACAAACGGGTGTATCTGTCCTCCGCCGACTGGATGACCCGCAACATAGATTACCGTATCGAAGTGGCGGTATCGCTGCTGGATCCGGCGCTGAAACAGCGCGTTCTGGACATTCTGGAGATCCTGTTCAGCGATACGGTCAAGGCCCGTTATGTGGATAAAGAACTGAGCAACCAGTACGTGCCGCGCGGCAACCGCCGCAAAGTGCGCGCCCAGGTGGCTATTTACGAGTATTTAAAAGCTCTGGAACAACCAGGACAGTAGGCCAGCAACTATGCCGCTAAAAAACACTGCAACGAACAAACCGCAGGAAATCGCCGCCATCGACCTCGGGTCGAACAGTTTCCACATGGTGATCGCCCGCGTCGTCAACGGCGCCTTACAGGTATTGGGCCGTTTAAAACAGCGGGTGCATCTCGCCGACGGATTGGACAGCAACAACGTACTCAGTGAAGAGGCGATAGAGCGCGGCCTGGCCTGCCTGGCCCTGTTTGCCGAACGGTTGCAGGGCTTCCCGGCGGATAACGTCACCATCGTCGGGACGCACACCCTGCGTCAGGCGGTGAACGCCGAAGTGTTCCTCAAGCGCGCCGCCAAAGTGATCCCCTACCCGATAGAAATCATCGCCGGTCAGGAAGAAGCGCGCCTGATCTTCATGGGCGTGGAGCACACTCAGCCGGAGAAAGGCCGCAAGCTGGTGATCGACATCGGCGGCGGCTCCACCGAGCTGGTGATCGGCGAAGACTTCGAGCCGCTGCTGGCGGAAAGCCGCCGCATGGGCTGCGTCAGCTTCGCCCAGCTGTTCTTCCCGGGCGGCGAGATCAGCAAAAACAACTTCCGCCGCGCGCGGCTGGCGGCGGCGCAGAAGCTGGAAACGCTGGCCTGGCAGTACCGCATTCAGGGCTGGCAGTATGCGCTGGGCGCTTCGGGCACCATCAAGGCCGCCCACGAAGTGCTGGTGGCGATGGGGGAAAAAGACGGTCTCATCACCCTGGATCGCCTGGAAATGCTCGCCGAGCAGGTGCTGCAGTTCAAAAGTTTCGGCTCGCTGAGCCTGCCGGGGCTGTCGGAAGACCGCCAATCGGTGTTCGTGCCGGGGCTGGCAATCCTGTGCGGCGTGTTCGATGCGCTGGCGATCCGCGATCTGCGCCTGTCTGACGGCGCGCTGCGCGAAGGCGTGCTGTATGAAATGGAAGGCCGTTTCCGCCACCAGGACATCCGCAGCCGCACCGCCAAGAGCCTGGCCGATCACTACAACATCGACCGCGAGCAGGCCAAACGGGTGCTGGAAACCACCGAGTTGCTCTACTCGCAGTGGATGGCGCAGAACACCAAGCTGGCGCATCCACAGCTGGAGGCCCTGCTGAAATGGGCCGCCATGCTGCACGAGGTGGGGCTGAGCATCAACCACAGCGGCATGCACCGCCATTCGGCCTACATTCTGCAAAACTCCAACCTGCCTGGCTTCAACCAGGAACAGCAGCTGCTGCTGGCGGCGCTGGTGCGCTTCCACCGCAAGGCGATCAAGTTGGAAGAGCTGCCGCGCCTCAACCTGTTCAAGAAGAAACACTACCTGCCGCTGATCCAGCTGCTGCGTCTGAGCACCCTGCTCAACAACCAGCGTCAGTCGACCACCACACCGGAAACGCTGCGCCTGACCACCGACGACAACCACTGGACGCTGCGCTTCCCGGCCGGCTACCTGGCGCAAAACAACCTGGTGCAGCTGGACTTCGAGCGCGAGCAGGCCTACTGGAACGACGTCGTCGGCTGGAAGCTGCTGATCGACGAAGAAGGTTCGCAAGACGAACAGCGCTCCGCCTGATCCTCCGCCCCCTGCCAGCCAGGGGGTTTTTCTTTCCGCCCCCGCTCTGCCAACCTAAACGAAACCCTAATACGGCGCGCCGCTCGCCGGAAAAAAATGGACAACTTTTGTCATCAGCGCCTAAAATCCGGTTACAAATTCTCGAGCGAATAACACAGGACACCGGCATACCGGGTGATATATGCGCAAGAAAACCACCGGACAGATGACGAAGATAGTGTTGTTTATCAGCTTTATCATTTTAGTCGGCCGACTGCTGTACGCCGCCGTGGTGGCGGTGCCTCATCATCAGGAAAAAAAGCAGGCCGCTGCGCAAAACGCCGCCGAAGTCAGCACGCCGCAACAGGACGCCTCCTCTGAATAACCGCCGCGCCCCGTCCGTTTCATAAAAATGACTCCGGCACTCGCTATGCTCTATCTTTTAATGAGCCTGCGTCAGGAACGCCGAGCGCCCGTTAAGGAACACCATGTCAGCCGCAACCCATAACGTCAAAAAAGTCGCTGAACACCGCCAGCGCATTCTCACTCTGTTGTTGAACAATAAGGAATTGGTCGACGGCATTCTCGGCCGGCCAGGGGATGAACACGCCCTCAGCCAAAGCGAACTGCTGAACCAGACGGCGGAAATCACCGGCCTGCTTGACGACATGCACGCCGCCGACCTGGCGGACCTGCTGGAAGCGCTGCCGCAGGATGAACGTATGGCGCTGTGGCGGCTGGTGGGCAACAGCAAGCGCGGCCAGACGCTGGTGGAGGTCGCCGAGCCGGTCTGGGACAGCCTGATCGAGGAAATGAGCGACAAAGACCTGCTCAAAGCGATCAAAACGCTGGACGTCGACGAACAGGCCTACCTGGCGCAATACCTGCCGCGTAACCTGATGGGCCGGTTGCTGACCTCGCTGGAGCCGGAGCAGCGCGCTCAGGTGCGCGAGATGAGCCAGTACGCCAAAGACAGTGTCGGCTGGATGATGGATTTCGAACTGGTGACGGTGCGGCCGGACGTCACGCTCGGCGCGGTGCACCGTTTTTTGCGCATGCGCAAAACCATTCCCGACGCCACCGATAAACTGTTCGTCACCGATCGCAAAAACACCCTGCTGGGCGAACTGCCGCTCACCGCAGTGCTGCTGAACGACCCGGAGATCCCGGTGCGCGAAGTGATGGACAGCGATCCCGCCACCTTTCAGCCCGAAGACAAGGCCGATGAAGCGGCCGGCGCGTTCGAACGTTACGACCTGATCAGCGCCCCGGTGGTTGATGCCAAAGGCAAACTGATGGGCCGCCTGACTATCGAAGAGATCGTCGACGCCGTCAACGAAGAGAGCGACACCAACCTGCGCCGCATGGGCGGTTTGAGCCCGGAAGAAGACGTGTTCGCCCCGGTCAGCAAGGCGGTCAAGACCCGCTGGGCCTGGCTGGCGATCAACCTCTGTACCGCGTTCGTCGCCTCGCGCGTGATTGGCCTGTTCGAACACACCATTTCCCAGTTGGTGGCGCTGGCGGCGCTGATGCCGATCGTCGCTGGCATCGGCGGCAACACCGGCAACCAAACCATCACCATGATTGTGCGCGCGCTGGCGCTGCACCAGATTGAAGTCGGCAACATCTCGCGCCTGATGCTCAGGGAGCTGGGCGTCGCCATCATCAACGGCGTGGTGTGGGGCGGCATCATGGGCGTGATCACCTGGCTGCTGTACGGCGACGCGGCGATGGGCGGCGTGATGACGCTGGCGATGCTGCTAAACCTGCTGCTGGCGGCGCTGATGGGCGTGGTGATCCCGATGACCATGCTCAAACTGGGCCGCGATCCGGCGGTCGGCTCGAGCGTGCTCATCACCGCGCTGACCGACACCGGCGGCTTTTTCATCTTCCTCGGCCTCGCCACTCTGTTCCTGCTGTAATACGCCAAAAGCCGGCCTCGCGCCGGCTTTTTCGTCATTCTGTCGCCGGGCTGGCGTTAACGCAGTAAAGTCGGGCTTCCCGGTAGGTTTTCCTCTCGCGCTGTACTACCCTTTGCCAATAAATCGTCTTAATTCATCCACGTCATGAATCCAATCACTGACAGAGGCCATCGGTAAGGGTGTCTATGGATATCAGCGCGCCGAACACGTTCGGCACACACAAAGGCGTCGTGGTGACGCATTCCCTGTTCGTGGCGCTGGCGACGTTTTTGCTCGCCTTGCTGAGCCTGTCGCTGTCCAGCGAAGCCCGCCACTTCACGCCGCTGTGGTTCCCGACCGCCGCCGCAATCGCGGTGCTGTACCGCCACGCCCCGCGTCACTGGGGGCTGCCGCTGCTGGCCAGCGGCCTCGGCATCGTGCTCGCCAGCTTCTTGCTATTCGGCGTCAGCGTCACTCCCGTCAAGCTGGCCGCCATCAACCTGCTGGAAGCGGCGATTTGCGCCCTGCTGTTGCGCCGCATGCTACACCCGTACGATCCGTTGAATGATCTCGCCAGTTGGCTGCGTTTTGTGGTCTGTGCGGTGATTTTTACCCCGCTGTTCAGCGCGCTGCTGGCCGCCGGCCTGGTACCCGCGCCAGAGCAGCCTTTTTGGCAGCCGTTCGGTACCTGGTTCATTTCCGAAGCGATAGGGGTACTGTCGCTGGCACCGATCGGCCTCGCTTACAACCGTCGTACCCTGACGGCGCTGAACCCGTTTCCATTATTGCTGACACTGATGGTTACGCTGGCTTTCAGCTTTATGGCGCTGACCTATCTGCCTTTTCCGTTCACGTTCGTGATTTTGCCGCTGCTGTGGGCAGCCATCGCACTGCCGCGTTTTGAGGCGTTCACCGTTTGCTTCTGCACCCTCTTGCTGATCACCGTGATGATTTCGCTGGGACTGCTGCATTTTCAGGCTACCGGCAAACACCTTGGCGATCTCGGTCTGTACTTGCCGATGCTGCTGATTTTAATCCCGGCGCACGCAATGGCGGTGGTGATGCACGCCTTCCGAGTGGAAAAACAGCATATCGTCGAAAGTGAAAGCCGCTTTCGCAGCGCGCTGGAGTATTCCGCCATCGGCATGGCGCTGGTGTCGCCGCAGGGCAAATGGCTGCAGGTCAATCAGGCGCTGTGCACGCTGCTCGGCTATACGCCGGAGGCGCTGCATAAGCTGACCTTTCAAGAAATTACGCATCCCGACGATCTCAACGCCGATCTCAGCCAGTTGCACGACCTGCTCGATGGCCATATCAGCAGCTATACCCTGGAGAAACGCTACATTCGCAGCGACGGCCAGACCGTTTGGGCGCTGCTGGCGGTTTCGCTGGTGCGCGACGCCGAAGGGGTGCCGTTGTACTTCATCTCTCAGGTGGAGGACATCAGCGATTTGAAGCGCAGCCAGGCGGAAAACAACCGGCTGGTGGAGCGCATAACGCTGGCCAATCAGGTGGGCGGCGTCGGCATCTGGGAATGGGTGATAAGCCAGGAAAACTTCACCTGGGATCAGCGCATGTTCGAACTCTACGATCTCAATTCCGACCAAACGCCGACGTTGGCGCTGTGGCGCACGCTGTTGGTGCCGGAAGATCGCGACCGCACCGATCGCGAGCTGGCCGAGATTCTGGCTCAGCCACGACCATTCGTCATGGAATTTCGCATCACCACGCGCGGCGGCAAGTTACGCCATATTCGCGGCCAGGGCAATGTGATCCTCGACGACCAGGGCCAGCCGCTGCGCATGATCGGCACCAATATCGACATGACCGAGCTCAAGATCCTCGCCGAAGCGCTGCACGAGGAGAAAGAGCGCTTGCACATTACCCTCGACGCCATCGGCGAAGGGGTGATCTCCACCGACGGTCACCAGCGCATTACCTTTATGAATCCGGTGGCCGAGCAGATGTGCGGCTGGCCGCTCGATCTGGCGATCGGTATGCCCGTCGCCGGCGTGGTGCGCCTGACCAACGGCAAAGACGGCCCGGAAATCGAAAACCTCACGCAATACCCACGGCAATGGCCGGCGGATTATGCGCTGGTGCTGCACAGCCGCGACGGGCGTTATTTCGACGTACAGCAGTCGGTCTCACCGCTGAAAACCCTCGACGGGGAAACCATGGGCGCGGTGATGGTGCTGCAGGACGTCACCGCCTCGCGCGAACTGATGAAAAAACTCAGCTACAGCGCCTCGCACGATGCGCTGACCGGATTGCCGAACCGCACCCGCTTCGAGAAACAGCTGAAGGCGGCGATCGTCGCCGGCGGGGAACCGTCGTCACCGCATTCGCTGGTGTTCCTCGATCTGGATCGGTTCAAGGCGGTGAACGACACCGCCGGCCATGCGGCGGGCGATGCCCTGCTGCGGGACATCGCCCAACTGATGCGGCATCAGCTGCGCCATAGCGACTGCCTGGCCCGGCTGGGCGGCGACGAGTTCGGTCTGATCCTGTACGACTGCCGGCTGGAACAGGCCAAATCGCTGGTGCAGCAAGTGGTTAATCAAATCAGCCAGCACCCGTTCTACTGGGAAGGGAAGATTTACCGCGTCGGCGCCAGCGCCGGCATCACGCGCATCAGCGCCGACGCCAAAAGCAGCGAACTGCTGGCGCAGGCCGATATCGCCTGCTACACCGCCAAGCACCAGGGGCGCGGCCAGGTTTATCTGTACGAAACGCGGCAGAAACAGCTGCTGGAGCGGCAACACGAGGTGCTGAGCCTGCAGGAAGTGCAGACGATCATCAGCGAGGGGCAACTGCGGCTGCTGACTCACGCGGTCGCACCGCCGGCGACGCCGCTGTCGGCCGCGTTTCACCAGGTGAAGCTGCAGGTGATGGCGCCGGACGACCGCCCGCTGTCGCACGAGGCGTTCATCGCCGCCGCGCAGCTGTACGGCCTGATGCCGGACATCGACCGCTGGACGGCGGCGCAACTGCTGGTGAAATATGCCGACGACATCAAACGCAAAGGGCTGTCGCTCGCGCTGCCGCTGGCCATCGACAGCCTGCTGAGCGCCGACTTCCAGCGCTACCTGACTGAAACGGTGCGCGCTTCCTCGCTGCCGCCGCAGGCGCTGCTGTTCAGCGTCGATGAGGCCGCAATACTGGAGCACGCCGCGCAGTGTCGGGCATTTCTCCGCGAACTGCAGCAGCAGGGCTGCCGGCTGATCGTCAACGGCTTCGGGCATAACATCAATGCGTTCGATGAGCTCAGCGACCAGCGGATCGACATCATTCGCATCGATGAGCGCTTTATCACCAACGTGCACTGCAACCAGATGGACGAGCTGATGGTCTCGATGCTCAACGGCGCGGCGCATCGCATTAAAGCGCAGACCTTCGCCGGACCGGCTCACCAGCCGGTGACGCTGCAGGCGCTGCGCGACATCGGCGTCGATCTGGCGGACGGCGACCAGGTGGCGCTGGAGCAGCCGCTGGCGGTGTTGCTCAGCGACGGCTATTTCGGCATCCGTTAACCCTCTCCCCCTCTCAGGCGCCGTCTCCCGGGCGGCGCCTCGCATCTCGTTCGTTACATGATATTAACCAAGACAAGATTAGTGATATAAATAACACCTTAGGCTTAAACGATTAAGTAAGATGAAGCACCCGTACGAGTATCAGCGTATCCGTTGATTTTCCTCGACATGTGATAGCTCAGGGATAAGGGACTATGGAAAAGAAATGGTTTTCCGCCAGGGAACTGATGGGTAAGGCGGGGTTGCCGTCAACCCCGCAAGGGGTCAATCTGATGGCCCGACGCGAAGGCTGGGTCAGCCGCCGCCGCAGCGGCGTGCAGGGCAAAGCGCTGGAATACCATATCGACAGTCTGCCGTTCGGCGCGCGCAGCCTGTCGGCCTTGCGCGAGGCAGACCATCCGGACTACGCGGTCAAACGCCAGGATCCGGTGCGGGTCTGGATCGAGTATTACTACCACCTGACGCCGGCCGAGCGGGAAAAGCTGCTGGCGTTCCTGATGCGTGAAGGCATGAGCCGCCTGCTCCAGCTGATCGAGTCCCCCCGCTAGCCGCGTTCAACTCTCTCCTTCCGGCGCCCAGCCGCCGTTGTGCCACAGGTGCAGCGTGGCGTAAGAGCGCCACGGGCGCCAACGTTCGGCGTAGCGTTCAATCTGGCGCGGCGTCATACCGGGGAAACGCTGTTTGATCAGGTAGTCGCCGGCCAGGAACACGTCCGGCCACGACCAGGCGCGCATCGCGATATAGCTGGCGGTCCAGTTGCCGATGCCCGGCAGCGCGGTCAGCGCCTTGATGCCCTGTTCGATATCCAGCACGTTGTCGAGCTGCAGCCGTCCTTCCCCCAGCGCGCGGGCGATCTCGATCAGCGCCGCCGCACGCTTCACTTGCACCCCGAGCGGGCGCAGTTCTTCAGGCTGCAGCTGCGCCACCCGTTCTGCTGTGGGGAAAACGTGGGTGATGCCCTCATGTGGCGTCGCCAGCGCTTCGCCCCAGCGTTCGGCCATCCGCCCGGCGAAGGTCGCCGCCATTTTCACGCTGACCAACTGCCCCAGCACCGCACGCGCCGCCTGCTCGAAACTGTTCACGCAGCCCGGCAGGCGCAGCCCCGGCGCATCGGCCGCCAGCGAGCCCAGCGCCTCATTGATGCGATCCGGCGCGGCGTCCAGATCAAACAGCAGGCGCACCCGGCGCAACACCTCCGTCGTCACCAGACTGAGCGTCGGCGCAATCTCGACCCGAACCCGATTGCGCGCCTCTTCCGGCTGCACGCTGAGCCAGCCGCGGTGTTCCGTGCCGCCCTGGCTGACGGCGATCGAGCGCAGGTAGCGGCGCCCCTCGACCCGCTCCACGCCCTGCACGGCGCGCGCCTGCAAGAAATTCAGCATGCGCGCCCAGTCATAGGGCGGCCGATAGCCCAGGTGAAACACCAACCCGCTGGCGGCGGCCCGTTCACCGCGCGCGCCGCCGCTGCGCAGCGCCGACGGGATCAGGCGGTAACGCGCCTTGAACAGCTCGTTGAAACGCCGCAGGCTGCCGAAACCGGCGGCGAACGCCACCTCGCTGAGCGGCAGATCGGTGTCCGCCAGCAGGCGCTTGGCCTGTAGCAACCGGTGCGACTGCGCGTAATCGATCGGCGAGGCGCCAAACTGTTCGGCGAAGATGCGCCGCAGATGGCGATCGGAAATGCCCAGCCGCGCCGCCAGCGCTTCGCAGCTGTGTTCGGACAGATACCCCTGCTCGATGAGCTGCACCGCCACCTGGGCATAGCGGTTGCCCAGATCGATCAGCGCCAGGCCGGGCGCCAGTTCCGGTCGGCATTTGAGGCAGGGGCGAAACCCCGCCAGTTCAGCCGCCGCCGCGCTCGGATAAAAGGTGCAGTTTTCCAGCTTCGGCGTGCGGGCGCTGCACACCGGGCGACAATAGATGCCGGTGGAAGAGACGCCGACGAAAAAACGGCCGTCGAATTTGCGGTCACGCGCGCGCAGCGCGTCGTACAACGCTTGCTGTTGAGTATTCATGGCAACGCTCGGGTTCGGTTTTTTCTGCATTATGGGACTCGGCTAGCGCGCTGACGTGCGGAATTCGGACATTAAGTTACGCACCTTCCCACCGTCCAGATTAGCGATTGTCTTTAATGATTATGCGTCTGAACAGTGTTCAGACGCACCATTTTCACCGCCACCGACATAAAGCCCCGCTGCCCGACGACTTATTGCCCCTGGCGCGGTACCCCCAATGCCCGGCGCATCAGCCCATCGAAGGCGCGATCGGACAACAAGCGCCGCAGAAAAATCAGCGGTTTCGCGCCAAACCCCACGGCATAGCGCGTTTTCGGACGATGGGCGGCGACGGCTTTGGCGATCGTATCGGCAATCACGCTCGGCGGCGATTGCCGTTTCTTGCTGGCGTCGCTGACCATGGCGTGGGCGACAGCGTGAGCCTGAGCGGCGTACTCGCTCTGGCCGGAAACGCCGATCAGTTTTTCCGCGGCGATATCCGCCCATTCACTCTGGATGCCGCCGGGTTCGATCACCACGACGTCGATGCCGAAAGGTTGCACCTCCATGCGCAAACAGTCGCTGATGGCCTCCAAGGCGAATTTGGTGCCGTGATACCATCCGCCCAGCGGCGTATGTATTTTCCCGCCCATCGACGTAATATTGATGACGGTGCCGGAGCGCTGCGCTCGCATGTGCGGCAAAATCAGCTGCGTCAGCCGAACCGCACCGAACACATTCACATCAAATTGAGCGCGAGCCTCATCCGCAGAAACGTCTTCAATAGCGCCATAGGAGCCGTAACCGGCGTTATTGACCAACGCATCGATACGCCCCGTTTCGGCGATGATGGTCTTTACCGCCTGCGCCATGGAAGCATCGTCGGTGACGTCCAACGGCAAAACGTGAATGCCGGCGGCAGCCAGAGCCTGCATGCGTTCAACCCGGCGGGCGGCCGCATAAACGGTATGCCCGCGCTGCTTTAACGTGACGGCGGTGGCTTCGCCAATACCGGACGAGGCGCCGGTCACCAGGATCACTTTGGACTTCATACTGACTGCTCCTTATTAGGATGATTGCGTTGGCGACTGCCTGCGCAGTCTGTATGTTGTCCACTTTAAGCGACGGGCCCTGCCGCAACCATGTCGAACCGCGCCAATCAACTCGCAGAATGCGCCAACGTGAACAGCGCCTCTCGGCTAATTCAGCCGCATCGCCTGGCGAGCCGCTTCCGGCGTTTGCCCTGTCCATTCGTGAAAGGCGCGGAAGAAAGAGTTCGGCTCTTCAAAACCGAGCAAAAAGGCAATCTCTCCGCTGGTAAGGGTCGAATGCTTAAGATAGTGGCGCGCCAATTTTTCCCGGGTGCCGTTGCTCAGCGAACGAAAACTCTCGCCCTCATCTTCCAGACGCCGCTGCAGCGTCCGGCGGCTCATGCCCAATCTTGCCGCCACCGCGTCGATGCCGGCGGTATTGCTGGGAATCAACTCCAGCAGCACCGCACAAACGCGCTCTCCGGTGGTTGCCGTGGCGTCCAGTTCACTGAGGCGACGACGCAGCTCGGGTTCGAAAACGCGCCACATGCCCTCATTCACTGTCAAAAAGGGACGCAAGGCATCTGCGGAGGAGAAAGTAATGCCCGGCCCTGCCCCAGGCGTTACCGCGCAGCCGAAGAAGGCTGCCAAGGGGCGTGAAAGGGCTGCAGGCGGCAGTTCAGGCAAGGTGATACGGCGCGCTTTTACCGGTTCGCGCGTGGCAAGCTGCGCCAGCCGAACATAAAATGCCAGCTCAGCCACCAGTAAAGACGCCGGTACCGCCTCCTCCGCCAACAACCAGCGGGGTGAAATCGTCATTTCGCCTTCAGGGCCGATGGCGAGCTCCAGGCTCATCGGCGCCGTAAGTTGCTTGTATTTCGCTAACCGCTGGACAGCTTGCGCCAGATTGGCGCTGCACAGGGCGGCGAATATCGGAGGGTCAAACGATTCCGTTGACATCAGCGCAACGATTTTCAACGGAAACAACGGGTCGCCCGTTCCTTCCTCCATCGCGCGCCAGAAGCGGAAATATTCTTCCGTAGTGATCCCTTCAGCGGTGCGTGACAACAGATCTTCAGGCAATGCAGCCCGGCGTAAAACATCCGTCGGCTGGAGCCCCAGATCTTTCAGCAGGGTTCTCCAGCCGATATTCATGAGAAAGGTCGAGTTGCGCGTCATGAAATCCTCATCACAGAGTCATAGGGAAAGGCATTCCCCGCTCGGAATACCTGTTGAGTATAAAGAAATGGCGTGCGTCTTGATGGGCGAAGCACGCCATTTTCATAGCCGACTGTGCCATTGCTGCGGCTTGAGCGTTATCCGCACTGAGAAAGTTCGCGCAAGCCGCCGCGCCCGCTAAATTTTTCGACACTCGCGCATTGGCGCATTGCCCGCCGGCCCCGTCTCGGGTAAAGTCGCCCCCCTTCATTGGCATGGGGACAAAAAAGAGATGTTTATTGGATTCGATTACGGGACAGCCAACTGTTCCGTTGCAGTGATGCGCGACCACGGCCCCGAGCTGTTGACGCTGGAAAACAACGCGCCCTATCTGCCTTCGATGCTGTGCGCGCCGACCCGCGAAGCGGTGAGCGAATGCCTGCACCGCCATTGGCAGATCCCGACCGGCAGCGAAGAAAACCAGCAGCTGCTGCGCCGCGCCATCAGTTACAACCGCGAAGAAGACATTCCGGTCAACGGCGACAGCGTGCTGTTCGGCCTGCAGGCGCTGGCGCACTATATGGAAGATCCGGAAGAGGTGTATTTCGTGCGCTCGCCGAAGTCCTTCCTCGGCGCCAACGGCCTGAAACCACAGCAGATCGCGCTGTTCGAAGACCTGGTGTGCGCCATGATGTTCCACATCAAACGCCAGGCAGAAAATGTGCTGCAAACCGGCATCGATCAGGCAGTGATCGGCCGGCCGATCAACTTCCAGGGCATCGGCGGCGACGAAGCCAACCGGCAGGCGCAGGGCATTCTGCAACGCGCCGCCGAACGCGCCGGTTTCAAGGACATTGAATTCCAGTTCGAGCCGGTGGCGGCGGGGCTGGACTTCGAAGCGACGCTGAGCGAAGAGCAAACCGTGCTGGTGGTGGACATCGGCGGCGGCACCACCGACTGCTCGGTGCTGCTGATGGGGCCGCAGTGGCGCAACCGCGCCGATCGCCAGCAGAGCCTGCTGGGCCACAGCGGCTGCCGGGTCGGCGGTAACGATCTGGACATCATGCTGGCCTTCAAGCAGCTGATGCCGCTGTTCGGCCTGGGCGGCGAAACCGCGAAAGGCATCGCCCTGCCGGCGCTGCCTTACTGGAACGCGGTGGCGACCAACGATGTGCCGGCGCAAAACGATTTCTACAGCGCCGCCAACGGCCGCGTGCTGCGCGATCTGATCCTCGACGCGGCGGAGCCGGAAAAGGTCAAGCGCCTGCTGAAAGTGTACCAGCAGCGCCTGAGCTACCGATTGGTGCGGGCGGCCGAAGAGAGTAAGATCGCCCTGTCCGGCCAAACGGCCATCAGCGCGCCGCTCAATTTCGTGCAGGCCGATCTGGCGGAGAACATCAGCCAGGATCAGCTCGCCGACGCCATCTCGCAGCCGTTGATGCGCATTCAGGAGCAGGTCAGCGCCGCGCTGGCCAGCAGCCAGACCGCGCCGCAGGTGATCTACCTGACCGGCGGCAGCGCGCGTTCACCGCTGCTGCGCGCCGCGCTGCAACAGCAGCTGCCGGGCATTCCGATCGTCGGCGGCAACGACTTCGGCTCGGTCACCGCCGGGCTGGCGCGCTGGGCGCAAACGCTGTTCCGTTGACAGCCCAAGGGCGCGGCTCGCCGCGCCCTTGTTCATTGGAGGCTATGCATCATGTCGACCATCCTTACCCTCGACAGCGCCAGGCTACGGCTGCGCCCCTGGCGCGACGACGACCTGCCGGCCTTCGCCGCGCTCAACGCCGATCCGCAGGTCATGCGCTATTTCCCGGCGACGATGACGGCCGAGGAAAGCCGCGCGCAGGCCGAACGCATCCGCGCCTTCCTGCAACAGCACGGCTGGGGGCTGTGGGCGGTGGAAGTGAAAAGCGGCGCGCCTTTTATCGGTTTTGTCGGGCTGGCGCGGCCGGGCGACGATCTGCCTTGCTCCCCCTGCGTGGAGATCGGCTGGCGGCTGGCGGCGGCCCACTGGGGCAACGGCTACGCCGCTGAGGCGGCGCGCGCCGCACTGGCGTGCGCCTTCGACACGCTGCATTTGCCGGAAGTAGTGGCCTTCACCGCCGAAGATAACCAGCCGTCGCGCCGGGTGATGACGCGCATCGGTATGCGCTTCGACGGCGAAACCTTCCTGCACCCGCGTCTGCCGGCGGGCCATCCGCTGCAAAAGCACGTCTTATACCGGCTGAATCGACAAACGTGGCGCGAACGCCACGGCGATTAATACAGCGTATCCTTCAGCCGCTGCGGCAGCGCGCTGTCGTACTCCTCACCGTCGAAGCGCGTTTGGCTCACCGCGGCCAAAATATGGCCGGGGCTGGGCAGCACCGAACGCTCGAGGCGGCTGGCCTCTTCCCATAACCCCGAACGCAAGATCGCCCGGCTGCACTGGAAGAACACCGCCTCCACCCGAATGCGCAGCACCGAACGCGGCAGCTGGTTGCGGTGGGCGAAGCGCTGCAACACCGCCGGCGCCACCACGATCTCCGCCCGCCCGTTAATCCGCAGCGTTTCGCCGATGCCGGGGATCAGCAGCAGCAGCGCCACCCGGTTGTCGTGCAGGATATTGCGCAGGCTGTCGATGCGGTTATTGCCGCGCCGATCCGGCAACAGCAGGGTTTTCTCGTCTTCGATATGAATGAAACCGGCCGGATCGCCGCGCGGCGAGACGTCCATGCCGTCCGGCCCCACCGTCGAGAGGGCGGCGAACGGCGCCGCCTCGATAAACGGACGGTAAGCCGGGTGGATGTAGCTGACTTCTTTAAAAACCGAGGGCGCGGCGGGCTTGCCGTACAGCTGTTCCAGCGCCGCGAGGTCGTTGATGATATCGCCAGACATTGCAGTTTCCTGAATGAGTCATATTGACCCCTTCAGCATAGAGCAAAATCGCCGGCGGCTCTTACTCGGCGCTGGCGTGGTTCAGCGTCTGAATGTCGTCCGCATCCAGCGTCAGACGCGTGGCGCTGACCAACTCATCCAGCTGCGACAACGAGGTGGCGCTGACGATCGGCGCGGTGATGCTCGGACGCGCGATCAGCCAGGCCAGCGAGACCTGCGCCGCAGAGACGCCGTGTTTGCCCGCCACCTGATCCAGCGCCGCCAGGATGCGGAAACCGCGCGGGTTCAGGTAGCGTTCGACGATGCGATCGCCGCGCTGACTTTTGCCCTCATCCGCTTTGCTGCGGTATTTGCCGGTCAGAAAGCCGCTGGCCAGCGCGAAGAAGTTGATCACCCCGAGGCCATGGCGCTGCGCCACCCCCTCCAGCTCGGCTTCATACCCTTCGCGCGCATACAGATTGTATTCCGGCTGCAGGGTTTCGTAGCGCGCCAATCCGTTGCTCTCGCTCACCCGCAGCGCTTCTTCCAGGCGATCCGCCTGATAGTTGGAGGCGCCGATCGCCCGCACCTTGCCGGCCTTAATCAACGCATCGAACGCCGCCAGCGTCTCTTCCAGCGGCGTATCGCGGTCATCGTCATGCGACTGATAAAGATCGATATAATCGGTTTGCAGGCGCCGCAGCGAATCTTCCACCGCCTGCTGAATATAGCGCGGCGACAGACCCTGTTTGCCTTCGCCCATCGGTTTACCCACCTTGGTGGCGATGATCACCTGGTCGCGCTTGCCGCTCT
Source organism: Serratia ureilytica (assembly GCF_017309605.1). Classification (NCBI taxonomy): domain Bacteria; kingdom Pseudomonadati; phylum Pseudomonadota; class Gammaproteobacteria; order Enterobacterales; family Yersiniaceae; genus Serratia; species Serratia ureilytica. The sequence goes on along the minus strand of NZ_CP071320.1, from coordinate 1,218,019 downwards.
TCTTCAGCCATTCGCCGATGACGGTTTCCGATTCGCCGCCCCGGTTGCCCGGCGCCCAGCTGGAATAAACGTCGGCGGTATCGATAAAGTTGAGCTGATTGTCCACCAGCGCATCCAGCAGGCTGAACGAGGTCGCTTGATCCGCCGTCCAACCGAACACATTGCCGCCAAAGGTCAACGCCGGCACCTGAATGCCTGAGCGGCCCAATTCTCTGTTGCTCATCACCTGCTCCTGTGGGAAAAGATTCGCGGGTTAATTATTAGCGCCAACCAGGATAGAACGCTAAAACGGATTGGCTATAAGCTGAAACAAATCACTTATAAACATAGCACGCTCAAATCACCCACTTATTAGGACAATGCTGACGGTTCCTCCATATTTCCTTCATTTTTATGCCGTCCCCGCTGGCTAAACTAGTATCCTGTAAGGAGTGTCATTTTTGTGGCAATGAGTGCCCGCACCCCTGCCTTTTGGAGAGAATTTTCGCCGCCATGAATGCAAAACCCCAACGCCGTTCCCTGATGCCGCGCCTGCTGGTTGCGGCCATCCTGGTCATCGCCGCCGTCTTCGCCTGGCGTTATTTTAACGCCGCTCAACCGCCGGCCGGCACGGCCCCGGGCGCGCAGCAGGCCGGCGGCAAAGCGGGGGCCGGTCGCGCGGCGGGCGGGCGGCGCGGCGCGCCGATGTCGCCGGTGCAGGCCGCGACGGCCACGCAACAGACGGTGCCGCGCTATCTTTCCGGCTTGGGCACCGCCACCGCCGCCAATACCGTCACCGTCACCAGCCGGGTCGACGGCCAACTGATGGCGATCCACTTTACCGAAGGCCAGCAGGTCAAAGCCGGCGATCTGCTGGCGGAGATCGATCCCCGGCCGTTCCAGGTGCAGCTGACCCAGGCGCAGGGGCAGTTGGCAAAAGATCAGGCCACGCTGGCCAATGCCCGGCGCGATCTGGCGCGCTATCAGCAATTGGTGAAAACCAATCTGGTTTCCCGTCAAGAGCTGGATACGCAGGCCTCGCTGGTGCAGCAAACCGAAGGCGCCATCAAAGCCGATCAGGGCGCGGTCGACAGCGCCAAACTGCAGATCACCTACAGCCGCATCACTGCGCCAATCGACGGCCGCGTCGGGTTGAAACTGGTCGACGTCGGCAACTACGTCACCAGCGGCAGCACCACCGGTTTGGTGGTGATCACGCAGACGCACCCGATCGACGTGGTGTTCACGCTGCCCGAAGGCAACATCGCCGATCTGCTCAAGGCGCAAAAAGCCGGGCCGGTGAGCGTCGAAGCCTGGGATCGCACCAACCAGAACAAGCTGACGACCGGTTCGCTGCTGAGCCTGGACAACCAAATTGATACCGCCACCGGCACCATCAAGCTGAAAGCGCGCTTCGCCAACGAAGACGACGCGCTGTTCCCCAACCAGTTCGTCAACGCGCGGCTGCAGGTGGATACCCTGCACGATGCGGTGGTGATCCCGACCGCCGCGCTGCAGATGGGCAACGAAGGCAACTTCGTCTGGACGCTCAGCGAAGACAACAAGGTCAGCAAACACCGGGTCACCGCCGGCGTGCAGGACAGCCGGCAGGTGGTGATCAGCGCCGGCCTCAACGCCGGCGATCGGGTGGTGACCGACGGCATCGATCGCCTGACCGAAGGCATGCAGGTGGAAGTGCTGGCGCCGAACGACGCGCCTGCGGCGTCAAAAGCCAAGCGCGAACCTGACGTTCAGAGGAAGTCCTGATGCAGGTGATGCCACCGACCCGCGGCGGCGGCCCTTCCCGCCTGTTTATCCTGCGCCCGGTCGCCACCACCCTGCTGATGGTGGCGATACTGCTGGCGGGGATCATCGGCTATCGTGCGCTGCCGGTTTCCGCGTTGCCGGAAGTGGACTACCCGACCATCCAGGTGGTGACGCTGTATCCCGGCGCCAGCCCGGACGTGGTCACCTCCGCCATTACCGCGCCGCTGGAACGCCAGTTCGGCCAGATGTCCGGCCTGAAGCAAATGGCGTCGCAAAGCTCCGGCGGCGCCTCGGTGGTGACGCTGCAATTCCAGCTGGCGCTGCCGCTCGACGTCGCGGAGCAGGAAGTGCAGGCGGCGATCAACGCCGCCACCAACCTATTGCCGAACGATCTGCCCTACCCGCCGATTTACAGCAAGGTTAACCCGGCCGATCCGCCGATCCTGACGCTGGCCGTCACCTCCACCGCCATGCCGATGACGCAGGTGGAAGACATGGTGGAGACGCGCGTAGCGCAGAAAATCTCTCAGGTGACCGGCGTCGGCCTGGTGACCCTGGCCGGCGGCCAACGCCCGGCGGTGCGTGTAAAACTGAACGCCGCGGCGGTCGCCGCCTATGGCCTGAACAGCGAAACCATCCGCACCGCCATCAGCAACGCCAACGTCAACTCGGCAAAAGGCAGCCTGGACGGCCCGACCCGCTCGGTCACCCTGTCCGCCAACGACCAAATGAAATCCGCCGACGACTATCGCCAGCTGATCGTCGCCTATCAGAACGGCGCGGCGATCCGCCTGCAGGATATCGCCACCATCGAACAAGGGGCGGAAAATACCCGACTGGCGGCCTGGGCCAACCAGCAACAGGCGATCGTGCTGAACATTCAGCGCCAGCCCGGCGTCAACGTCATCACCACCGCCGACAGCATCCGCGAAATGCTGCCGACGCTGATTAAAAGCCTGCCCAAGTCGGTCGACGTCAAGGTGTTGACCGATCGCACCACCACCATCCGCGCCTCGGTCAGCGACGTGCAGTTCGAGCTGCTGCTGGCGATCGCGCTGGTGGTAATGGTGATCTACGTGTTCCTGCGCAACGTGCCGGCGACCATTATCCCCAGCGTGGCGGTGCCGCTGTCGCTGGTCGGCACCTTCGCCGCCATGTATTTCCTCGGCTTCTCTATCAATAACCTGACGCTGATGGCATTAACCATCGCCACCGGTTTCGTGGTGGATGACGCCATCGTGGTGATCGAGAACATCTCGCGCTACATCGAGAAAGGGGAAAAGCCGCTCGACGCCGCGCTGAAAGGGGCCGGCGAGATCGGCTTCACCATCATCTCCCTGACCTTCTCGCTGGTGGCGGTGCTGATCCCGCTGCTGTTCATGGGCGACATCGTCGGCCGCCTGTTCCGCGAGTTCGCCGTGACGCTGGCGGTGGCGATTTTGATCTCCGCCGTGGTATCGCTGACGCTGACGCCGATGATGTGCGCCCGCATGCTCAGCCACGAATCGCTGCGCAAGCAGAACCGCTTCTCCGCCGCCTCCGAGCGCTTTTTCGAGCGCGTGATCGCGCGATACGGCCAGTGGCTGAAAACGGTGCTTAACCACCCCTGGCTGACGCTCGGCGTGGCCGTGGGCACCCTGGCGCTGACGGTGTTGCTGTACCTGCTGATCCCGAAAGGCTTCTTCCCGGTGCAGGACAACGGCATCATTCAGGGCACGCTGGAGGCGCCGCAGAGCGTTTCGTTCAGCAACATGGCCGAGCGCCAGCAGCAGGTCGCGGCGCAGATCCTCAAAGATCCGGCGGTGGAAAGCCTGACCTCGTTCGTCGGCGTCGACGGCAGCAACGCCACGCTCAACAGCGGCCGGCTGCAGATCAACCTGAAGCCGCTGAGCGAACGCAGCGACCGCATTCCGGCGATCATCAGCCGGTTGCAGCAGCAAACGGCGCAGTTCCCCGGCGTGAAGCTGTACCTGCAGCCGGTGCAGGATCTGACCATCGATACCCAGGTCAGCCGCACCCAGTACCAGTTCACCCTGCAGGCGATGTCGCTGGACGATCTCAGCCTGTGGGTGCCGCAGCTGATGGATGAGCTGAAACAAACCCCGCAGCTGGCGGACGTCACCAGCGATTGGCAGGATCAGGGGCTGGTCGCCTACGTCAACGTCGATCGCGATTCGGCCTCGCGCCTCGGCGTCACCATGAGCGACGTGGACAATGCGTTGTACAACGCCTTCGGCCAACGCCTGATCTCCACCATCTACACCCAGGCCAATCAATACCGGGTGGTGTTGGAGCACGACGTCAGCGCGACGCCGGGGCTGGCGGCGCTCAATGAGATCCGTCTGAGCGGCAAGGACGGCGCCGTGGTGCCGTTGAGCGCCATCGCCAAAATCGAAGAACGGTTCGGCCCGCTGTCGGTCAACCACCTCGACCAATTCCCGTCGGCCACCGTCTCGTTCAACGTCGCCGCCGGCTACTCGCTCGGCGAAGCGGTAGACGCGGTCACCCAGGCGGAAAAAAATCTCGCCATGCCGAAAGACATCACCACCCAATTCCAGGGCGCGACGCTGGCCTTCCAGGCGGCGCTCGGCAGCACGCTGTGGCTGATTTTGGCGGCGGTGGTGGCGATGTATATCGTGCTGGGCGTGCTGTATGAAAGCTTCATTCATCCGGTGACCATCCTCTCCACCCTGCCGACCGCCGGGGTCGGCGCGCTGCTGGCGTTGATGCTGGCCGGCAGCGAACTGGACGTGATCGCCATCATCGGCATCATCCTGCTGATCGGCATCGTGAAGAAGAACGCCATCATGATGATCGACTTCGCGCTGGCGGCGGAACGCGAACAGGGTTTATCGCCGCGCGACGCCATCTATCAGGCCTGCCTGCTGCGTTTCCGGCCGATCCTGATGACCACGCTGGCGGCCTTGCTCGGCGCGCTGCCGCTGATGCTGAGCACCGGCGTCGGCGCGGAGCTGCGGCATCCGCTGGGCGTCTGTATGGTCGGCGGCCTGATCATGAGCCAGATCCTGACGCTGTTCACCACGCCGGTGATCTACCTGCTGTTTGACAAACTGGCGCGCAACACGCATCGCCAGCCGGATACGCAGGAGCTGCCGTGAAATTCTTCGCCCTGTTCATTCACCGGCCGGTGGCCACCACCCTGCTGACGCTGGCCATCGCCATCAGCGGCGCGATCGGTTTTCGCCTGCTGCCGGTGTCGCCGCTGCCGCAGGTGGATTTTCCGGTGATTTCGATCAGCGCGTCGCTGCCGGGCGCCTCGCCGGAAACCATGGCCTCCTCGGTGGCGACGCCGCTGGAGCGCGCGCTGGGCCGCATCGCCGGGGTCAATGAAATGACCTCGATGAGCTCGCTCGGCAGCACCCGGGTGATTTTGCAGTTCGATCTCAGCCGCGACATCAACGGCGCCGCGCGCGACGTGCAGGCGGCGATTAACGCCGCGCAAAGCCTGTTGCCGACCGGCATGCCGAGCCGCCCCAGCTATCGCAAGGTCAACCCTTCCGACGCGCCGATCATGATCCTGACGCTGACGTCGGACACCTACAGCCAGGGGCAGCTTTACGACTTCGCGTCCACCCAGCTGGCGCAGAAGATCAGCCAGACCGAAGGCGTCGGCGACGTTTCCGTGGGCGGCAGCTCGCTGCCGGCGGTGCGCGTGGAGTTGAACCCTTCGGCGCTGTTCAATCAGGGCGTTTCGCTGGATGCCGTGCGGCAGGCCATCAGCAACGCCAACGTGCGCCGCCCGCAGGGCGCCGTCGAAAACCCGCAGCAACGTTGGCAAATCCAGGCCAACGACGCGCTGAAAACCGCCGACGCCTACCGCCCGCTGATCGTTCATTACAACAACGGTTCGGCGGTGCGGCTCGGCGACGTGGCCGAGGTCAAAGATTCGGTGCAGGACGTGCGCAACGCCGGGATGACCGACGCCAAGCCGGCGATCGTTCTGGCCATCAGCCGCGCGCCGGACGCCAACATCATCGAAACCGTCGATCGCATTCGCGCCGAGCTGCCCGCGCTGCAGGAAAACATTCCGGCCGCAATCTCGCTCAACGTCGCGCAGGATCGCTCGCCGACCATTCGCGCGTCGCTGGCCGAGGTCGAACAGTCGCTGGCGATCGCCATCGGGCTGGTGATCCTGGTGGTGTTCATCTTCCTGCGCTCCGGCCGCGCCACGCTGATCCCGGCGGTCGCCGTGCCGGTGTCGCTGATCGGCTCGTTCGCCGCCATGTATCTGTGCGGCTTCAGCCTCAACAACCTGTCGCTGATGGCGCTGACCATCGCCACCGGCTTTGTGGTGGACGACGCCATCGTGGTGCTGGAAAACATTTCCCGCCACGTCGAGGCCGGCATGAAACCGATCAACGCTGCGCTGCTGGGCGCGCGGGAGGTCGGTTTCACCGTGCTGTCGATGAGCGTTTCGCTGGTGGCGGTGTTTATCCCGCTGCTGCTGATGGCGGGCCTGCCCGGCCGGCTGTTCCGCGAATTCGCCGTCACCCTGTCGGTGTCGATCGGGCTGTCGCTGATCGTCTCGCTGACGCTCACGCCGATGATGTGCGCCTATCTGCTGCGCCACCAGCCGGCGCGTTCGCAGCGGCGCGCGCGCGGCTTCGGCAAAATGCTGCTGGCGCTGCAGCAGGGATACGGACGCTCGCTGAACTGGGTGCTTGGCCACTCGCGCTGGGTGCTGGCGGTGTTCCTCGCCACCATTGCGCTCAACGTCTGGCTGTATATCAGCATCCCGAAAACCTTCTTCCCCGAACAGGATACCGGCCGCCTGATGGGCTTTATCCAGGCCGATCAGAGCATCTCGTTCCAGGCGATGCGCGGCAAACTGGAAGATTTCATGAAAATCGTGCGCGAAGATCCGGACGTGGAAAACGTCACCGGCTTTACCGGCGGCTCGCGCACCAACAGCGGCTCGATGTTCATCTCACTGAAACCGCTGTCGGTACGCAGCGACGACGCGCAGAAAGTGATCGCCCGCCTGCGCGCTCGCCTGGCCAAAGAACCGGGCGCCAGCCTGTTCTTGATGGCGGTGCAGGATATCCGCGTCGGCGGCCGCCAGGCCAACGCCAGCTACCAATATACGCTGCTGGCGGATGACCTCGCCGCGCTGCGCGACTGGGAACCGAAGATCCGCGCCGCGCTGGCGGCATTGCCCGAGCTGGCGGACGTCAACTCGGATCAGCAGGATAAAGGCTCGGAGATGGATCTGGTCTACGATCGCGAGACCATGGCGCGCCTCGGCATTTCGGTGTCCGACGCCAACAACCTGTTGAACAACGCCTTCGGCCAGCGACAGATTTCGACCATCTATCAACCGCTCAACCAATACAAAGTGGTGATGGAAGTGGCGCCGCCTTACACTCAGGACGTCAGCTCGCTGGACAAGATGTTCATCATCAACAACGAAGGCAAGGCGATACCGCTCTCCTACTTCGCCAGTTGGCGACCGGCCAACGCGCCGCTGTCGGTCAACCATCAGGGGCTGTCCGCCGCCTCGACCATCTCCTTTAACCTGCCGGACGGCGGCAGCCTGTCGGACGCCACCGCCGCTGTCGAGCGCACCATGACTCAGCTCGGCGTGCCGTCCACGGTGCGCGGCGCCTTCGCCGGCACCGCCCAGGTGTTCCAGGACACCCTGAAGTCGCAGCTGATCCTGATCCTGGCGGCGATCGCCACGGTGTATATCGTGCTCGGCGTGCTGTACGAGAGCTATATCCATCCGCTGACCATCCTCTCCACCCTGCCTTCCGCGGGCGTGGGGGCGCTGTTGGCGCTCGAGCTGTTCGGCGCGCCGTTCAGCCTGATCGCGCTGATCGGCATCATGCTGTTGATCGGCATCGTGAAGAAAAACGCCATCATGATGGTCGACTTCGCGCTCGAGGCGCAGCGCAACGGCGGCATCAGCGCCCGCGAGGCGATTTTCCAGGCCAGCCTGCTGCGCTTCCGGCCGATCCTGATGACCACGCTGGCGGCGCTGTTCGGCGCGCTGCCGCTGGTGTTGACCAGCGGCGACGGCGCGGAGCTGCGCCAGCCGCTCGGCATCACCATCGCCGGCGGTCTGGTGATGAGCCAGTTGCTGACGCTGTACACCACGCCGGTGGTCTATCTTTACTTCGACCGGCTGCAGGCGAAGTTCCGCCGCAACAAGCAGCTGGCCCCGCTGCCGCACTAATGGCCGACCGATGCTGATGAAACACACCGCCACGGTACGTTGGCAACTCTGGATAGTGGCGTTCGGCTTCTTTATGCAGACGCTGGATACCACTATCGTCAATACCGCCCTGCCCTCGATGGCCGCCAGCCTGGGGGAGAACCCGCTGCGCATGCAGTCGGTGATCGTCGCCTATGTGCTGACGGTGGCGGTGACGCTGCCGGCCAGCGGCTGGCTGGCGGACAAGGTCGGCGTACAGCGGGTGTTTTTCAGCGCCATCGTGCTGTTTACCCTCGGCTCCCTCCTCTGCGCCCGCTCGGCAACCCTGAACGAGCTGATCGCCTCGCGCGTGCTTCAGGGCATCGGCGGCGCGATGATGGTGCCGGTCGGCCGCCTGACGGTGATGAAGATCGTGCCGCGCGAACAGTACATGGCAGCGATGACCTTCGTGACGCTGCCGGGCCAGATCGGCCCGCTGATGGGGCCGGCGCTGGGCGGACTTCTGGTGCAATACGCCAGCTGGCACTGGATTTTCCTGATCAATATTCCGGTGGGCATCGTGGGCGCCATCGCCACGCTGCTGCTGATGCCCAACTACCAAATGCAGACCCGCCGTTTCGATCTCAGCGGCTTTTTCCTGCTGGCGATCGGCATGGCGTCGCTGACGCTGGCGCTCGACGGCCACAAAGGCATGGGCCTGACCGGCGGCGCCATCGCCGGCCTGGTGGCGCTGGGCGCGGCGGCGTTGTTGGGGTATGTTTGGCATGCCTACGGCAATAGCCGCGCCCTGTTCTCGCTGCGGCTGCTGCGCACCCCGACCTACAAGATCGGGCTGCTGGCCAGTCTGCTGGGGCGCATCGGCAGCGGCATGCTGCCGTTCATGACACCGCTGTTTCTGCAGGTGGGCATGGGCTTCACGCCGTTCCACGCCGGGCTGATGATGATCCCGATGATCATCGGCAGCATGGGCATGAAGCGCATCGTGGTGCAGGTGGTCAACCGCTTCGGCTACCGCAACGTGCTGGTGGCCGCCACGCTGCTGCTCGCGCTGGTCAGCCTGAGTTTCCTGCTGGCGGCGATGCTCGGCTGGCTGTGGCTGCTGCCGGTGATACTGTTCTTCCAGGGGATGGTCAACGCATTGCGCTTCTCGGCGATGAATACCCTGACGCTGAAAGACCTGCCGGACCGGCTGGCCAGCAGCGGCAACAGCCTGTTGTCGATGGTCATGCAGCTGTCGATGAGCCTCGGCGTCAGCGTCGCCGGCATCTTGATCGGCAGCTTCGCCCATCACCAGGCGGTGGCCGACAGCCCGGCCATCCACAGCGCATTTATTTACAGCTACTGCTGTATGGCGTTGATTATCGCCCTGCCCGCGCTGGCCTTCGCGCGCGTGCCGGCGGATAGCGCGCCTAACCGCACGCTGGCCAAAGAGCCGGGCACCGGCTCAACGAGGTTGCAATGAAGATAGGCATTACCGGGAAGCTGTTCCTGGCCATTTTCGCCACCTGCATGCTGGTGTTGATCACCATGCACTGGGGGGTGCGCGTCAGCTTTGAGCGCGGTTTTATCGACTACATCAAGAGCAGTAACGAGCAGCGCATCAACATGCTGAGCGAAGCGCTGGAGGAGCAGTACAGCCATCATGGCAACTGGATATTCCTGCGCAACAACGATCAGGTGGTCTACCAAATCATGCGTTCGTTCGAGCAGAACAGCGACAGCAGCCACAACCTGCCGCCCAAAGGCTGGCGCACCCAGTTTTGGGTGGTGGACAGCCAGTTCAATCGGCTGGTCGGGCATTCCGGCCCGTTGCCGAAAGAGGGGCCGCGCCACCCGATCCGCTACAACAACGAGATCGTCGGTTGGGTGCTCACTACCCCGGTCGAACGCCTGACGCGCAATACCGACATCAACTTCGATCGCCAGCAGCGCCGCACCAGCTGGATCATCGTCGCGCTCTCCACCCTGCTGGCGGCGGCGGTGACCTGGCTGCTGTCGCGCGGCATGCTGGCCCCGGTTAAACGCCTGGTGGCGGGCACCCATCGATTGGCGGCGGGCGACTTCACCGCCCGCGTGGCGGTCAGCAGCCAGGATGAGCTGGGCAGGCTGGCGCACGACTTCAACCAGTTGGCCACCTCGCTGGAGAAAAATGAACAGATGCGCCGCGCCTTTATGGCCGACGTGTCGCACGAACTGCGCACGCCGCTGGCGGTGCTGCGCGGCGAGCTGGAGGCGCTGCAGGACGGCGTACGCCAGCCGACGCCCGCGTCGCTCAGCTCGCTGCAGGCCGAGGTGTCCACCCTGACCAAACTGGTCGACGACCTGCACCAGCTTTCGCTCTCCGATCTCGGCGCGCTGGCCTATCGCAAATCGTCGGTGGACTGCGTGCATCTGCTGCAGATCGCCGTCGCCGCCTTCCGCGAGCGCTTTCGCGCCAAAGGGCTGGAGATCGTCACCCATCTGCCGCCCCAGGCGCCGCTGTTCGGCGATCCCGATCGCCTGAATCAGCTGTTCAATAACCTGTTGGAAAACAGCCTGCGCTACACCGATGCCGGCGGCCGGCTGGAAATCAGCGCCGAGCTGCAGCCGGGGCGGCTGTCCCTCTGCTGGCAGGACAGCGCGCCGGGCATCAGCGATCAGCAACTGACGCGCATTTTCGAACGTTTCTACCGGGCGGAAGGCTCGCGCAACCGCGCCAGCGGCGGTTCCGGATTGGGGCTGGCGATCTGCCACAACATCGTGGAGGCGCACGACGGGAAAATCCGCGCCGAGCATTCGCCTTTAGGCGGCGTGCGCATTACAGTAGAATTTGCTACCCCGATAAAAAATAAGGCGCCCTGATGGACATTCAGAATCAACCCGTGCAGATCATGATTGTTGAAGATGAGCCCAAACTGGGCCAGCTGCTGGTGGATTATCTGCAGGCGGCGGGTTACGCCACCCGCTGGCTGACCAACGGCAACGAGGTGGTGCCGACCGTGCACCAGCATCCGCCGGCGCTGATCTTGCTCGACCTGATGTTGCCGGGTGCCGACGGTCTGACGGTGTGCCGCGAGCTGCGCCGCTTCAGCGACGTGCCGATCGTGATGGTGACGGCGAAAATCGAAGAGATCGATCGCCTGCTGGGGCTGGAGATCGGCGCCGACGATTACATCTGCAAACCCTACAGCCCGCGCGAAGTGGTGGCGCGAGTGAAAACCATCCTGCGCCGCAGCTATCGGCCGCAGGAGAGCGCGCGGGAAGATGACCTGCTGCACATCGATGAGCCGCGTTTCCAGGCCAGCTATCAGGGGCAGTTGCTGGATCTGACGCCGGCGGAGTTCCGCCTGCTGAAAACGTTGGCCAGCCAGCCGGGCAACGTGTTTTCGCGCGAGCAGTTGCTGAACAACCTGTATGACGACTATCGGGTGGTCACCGACCGCACCATCGACAGCCACATCAAAAACCTGCGCCGCAAGCTGGAGCTGATCGACGGGCAAAAATCCTTTATCCGCTCGGTATACGGCGTCGGTTACCGCTGGGAAGCCGAACCCTGCCGGCTGGTGAATGGGATCTAGGGGGAAATCAGCGCGTCCAGTCCTCAACCGCCAATCCGGGCACCATGGCGAATGCGCGATCGTTGGTCACCAGCGTCGCGCCACGGCTCTGCGCATGAGCGGCGATCAGTTGATCCATCGCGCCCATGATTTTGCCCTTTCTCTCCATGTTTGCCCGCATTTCACCGTAACAGCGGGCAGCCTCGCTATCCCATGCATAGACCGTCACCGCGGCAAGAAAGGCCTCGACCATGCTTTGCAACGCCTTGTTCCGCCGTTTAGCCACACCGTAAAGCAGTTCCGCCTCCGTGACGCTGGAAATACATACGGCAGAAGGCGGGAGCTTTTCCATGACGTTAAGCACCTGCGGATGCTGCCGAAACAAGTGGCTGACGGTGTTGGTATCAAACATGTACATCGCCTATTCGTCCTCTGAGAATGGATCGCGGTCTGCAACCCCTTGCTGACGATCTTCCGCGCCAAGAAACTCTTGCGGCACCGGCGTTTGGGCGATAATGCTCAGCAGCGGTGCCCAGCTGTCCGGCTTTGCTGGATATTTGGATAAAATCACGTTGCCCTCCCTATCGCGACGGATATAGACACGATCCGTATCAAATTCAAATTCCACCGGTAACCTCACCGCCTGATTTCTGCCGTTTTTAAACAGCTTTGCGATTCTTTCCATCTCGACACCCCACAGCTGGCATAGGCCAAAGCATATGCCTGTAGCGTGTCGATGCCAAGATATATCGCTCATTTTTCATCCACATTGACGAAACGGCCAAACAGTAACGCACAGTCTCACGGGTTGAAACCCTGCTCCCCTCATTATGCGGTGCACTGCGCAATCACCGCCCCTCCCTTAGCTTCCCGTGCGGCGCCGGGCTTCTCGGGCGAAAACTCCGCGCCGGCGCAAAAAAATTGCGCATTTTTTCGACTAAGCTGCTGTGAGGTTTAGCCACCGATTTTCAAGCGATTGGCTACACTTACATCACGAATCGGAACCTACAGGAGAAGAACCATGGCAATCGGTCATTACGAGCTGAAAAAAGCAAAGAACGGACAGTACCACTTCAACCTGAAAGCCAGTAACGGCGAGATCATTCTGGCCAGCGAGATGTACGCCAGCAAAGCGTCGGCGGAGAACGGCATCGCCTCGGTGCAGACCAATTCGCCGCATGAAGCGCAGTTTGAACTGAAGCACAGCACCAGCAACCAGCCCTACTTTGTGCTGAAGGCAAAGAACCATCAGGTGATCGGCGTCAGCGAAATGTACAGCTCCGAAAGCGCAGCCAAAAACGGTATCCAGTCGGTGATTAAAAATGGCCCGACCACCGATATTCGCGATTTGAGCGCCTGATCTCCCGTTTCGCCCGCGCGGTGGCCGCCATCGCGCGTTTTCCGTTTGACCGGGATCAATCTCCCTTGAATAAATCCGGTTAACTGCTGATTTTTTGCCGCGCCGCGGCTACAATCCCCCGCTTTTACTGCGCCATCAGGTGGCGTGGTGCTGACCTGAAATCAGACCGAGACACACTATGTTTACACCGGAACTTCTCTCCCCGGCCGGAACGCTGAAAAACATGCGTTACGCCTTCGCCTACGGCGCCGATGCGGTTTACGCCGGCCAGCCGCGCTACAGCCTGCGGGTGCGCAACAACGAGTTCAACCACGAGAATCTGGCGCAGGGCATCAACGAAGCGCACGCGCTGGGTAAAAAATTCTACGTGGTGGTCAACATCGCCCCGCACAACGCCAAGCTGAAAACCTTCCTGCGCGATCTGAAACCGGTAGTCGATATGGGCCCGGATGCGCTGATCATGTCCGATCCTGGCCTGATCATGATGGTGCGCGAAGCCTTCCCGCAGATGGACATCCACCTGTCGGTGCAGGCCAACGCCGTTAACTGGGCGACGGTGAAGTTCTGGAAACAAATGGGTCTGACCCGCGTGATCCTGTCGCGCGAGCTGTCGCTGGAAGAGATCGCCGAGATCCGCGCCGAAGTGCCGGACATGGAGCTGGAGATCTTCGTCCACGGCGCGCTGTGCATGGCCTACTCCGGCCGCTGCCTGCTGTCCGGCTACATCAACAAGCGCGATCCCAACCAGGGCACCTGCACCAACGCCTGCCGTTGGCAGTACAAGGCGGAAGAAGGCAAAGAGGACGACACCGGCAATATCGTGCACCTGCACGAGCCGATCCCGGTGCAGACCGTCGAGCCGACGCTGGGCATCGGCGCGCCGACCGACAAGGTATTCATGCTGTCTGAGGCGCAAAAACCAGGCGAATATATGAGCGCCTTCGAGGACGAACACGGCACCTACATCATGAACTCCAAGGATCTGCGCGCCATCCAGCACGTAGAGCGTCTGACGCAGCTCGGCGTGCATTCGTTGAAGATCGAAGGGCGCACCAAGTCCTTTTACTACTGCGCGCGCACCGCCCAGGTCTACCGCCGCGCCATCGACGACGCCGTTGCCGGCAAACCGTTCGATCCGACCCTGCTCACCACGCTGGAAGGCCTGGCGCACCGCGGCTATACCGAAGGCTTCCTGCGCCGCCACGTGCACGAAGCGCAGCAGAACTACGACTACGGCTCTTCGCTCTCCGAGCGCCAGCAGTTCGTCGGCGAGTTCACCGGCGTGCGCCGCGAAGGCTGGGCGGAAGTCGACGTGAAGAATAAATTCTCACTCGGCGACAGCGTCGAGATGATGACGCCGGGCGGCAACGTGCTGTTCACCCTCGAAAGCATGCAAAATAAGAAAGGCGAGCCGATTGAGGTCGCGCCGGGCAACGGCCATATCGTTTATTTGCCGATCCCGCAGGATATCGATCTCAATTATGCTTTGCTGATCCGCAATTTGGCGGAAGAAAATAGCGCCGGAGCCTAACAATGAATCGCCGTCATTCGGCGGCGATTTTTAGCAAATATTAGAATTGGATCACATCAATGTGCCCGCAGCTTGGTTACTATCACGCTGCTTAAAACGAACAACGAAAATATTTGCATAGCAATACTAGGAACCACCTCCTTAGCCGGCCCAATCTCCCTTGGGCTGGCTTTTTCTTTATGGGCCCGCCATTGCCGCCGGCGCGCCTATTTCTCATTACGTTTTCCCGTTATCCATTTTAATAAAAATAATAACGCCACATCGATATATAAATAACGCTATAGCGATTAATCCTGCCGCCATTAAAATTGCGCTTATTGTCAGGTTAAATTCAGATAAATTCGCATCGTCTTCATATTCACGGAGCAATGGGAAATAACCGGAATTAGCTGAATATTCTGATGGCTTGGCGGCCTGGGCTGGTTTATCTTGAGGCATTATTGGTTTTCCGCCGGAGGAGCTCGGCAATGCCTCAACACTCACATGCACCAGCACTGCTTATCATCAACGGCAAGGGCGCCGGCAACGAAGAGCTGCGCCAGGCCGTCAACCGGCTGCGCGAAGAGCAGATAACGCTGCACGTGCGCGTCACCTGGGAACACGGCGACGCCGCGCGCTACGTCGCGGAAGCCGCTCGGCTCGGCGTCGGCACCGTCGTCGCCGGCGGCGGTGACGGCACCATCAACGAAGTGGCCGCCGCGCTGGCGCAACTGCCGGCGCAAGGTCGGCCGGCGCTGGGCATTTTGCCGCTCGGCACCGCCAACGACTTCGCCATGGCCTGCAACATTCCCCTCTCGCCCGAGCAGGCGCTGCAGCTGGCGATCAAGGGCCGCTCGGTGCCTATCGATCTGGCCAAGGTCAACGGCGAGCGCTACTTCATCAACATGGCCACCGGCGGCTTCGGCACCCGTATCACCACTGAAACGCCGGAGAAGCTGAAGGCGGCGTTGGGCGGCGTGTCCTACTTCGTGCACGGCCTGCTGCGCATGGATACGCTGCAGGCCGACCGCTGTGAAATCCGCGGGCCGGACTTCCGCTGGGCCGGCGAAGCGCTGGTGATCGGCATCGGCAACGGCAAACAGGCCGGCGGCGGCCAGGAACTGTGCCCCAACGCGCTGATTAACGACGGGCAGTTGCAGCTGCGCCTGCTGATCGCCGATGAACTGCTGCCGGCGCTGGTGGCCGCCCTGTTCAACGACGAAGAGAGCAACAGCATCCTCAGCGCCGCGCTGCCGTGGCTGGAGATCGACGCGCCGCATGAGATGACCTTCAACCTCGACGGCGAGCCGCTCAAAGGCCGCCATTTCCGCATCGAAGTGGTGCCGCAGGCCATCGAATGCCGCCTGCCGCCGAACTGCGCCCTGCTGGGCTGACCTTGTCGGGCGCAGCCGCTGCGCCCCGCTTCTTCCCCTCCGTTCATCCGCTTCCACTCGCGATCAAATGTGATCCTCTCCGGCAAATTCATCAATTCATACTTGTATGGTAGTTAGTTCATGGCGTATTTTCGCGCTATCTCTCCGCAGCTACAGGATGTGAAGGTTATGAAAATCGTCAACGCCGAGGTGTTCGTCACCTGCCCGGGGCGCAACTTTGTCACGCTGAAAATCACCACCGATGACGGCATCATCGGCCTCGGTGACGCCACGCTGAACGGGCGCGAATTGCCGGTGGCCTCTTACCTGAAAGATCACCTTTGCCCGCAGTTGATCGGCCGCGACGCGCAGCGGATCGAAGACCTCTGGCAATTCTTCTACAAAGGCGCTTACTGGCGGCGCGGCCCGGTGACCATGTCCGCCATTTCCGCCGTCGACATGGCGCTGTGGGACATCAAGGCCAAGGCCGCCAATATGCCGCTGTATCAGCTGTTGGGCGGCGCCTCGCGCTCGGGAGTGATGGTGTATTGCCATACCACCGGCCACTCGATCGACGAGGTGCTCGACGACTATGCCAAACATAAAGAGCAAGGTTTTAAGGCGATCCGTGTGCAATGCGGCGTGCCGGGCATGAAAACCACCTATGGTATGGCCAAGGGCAAAGGCCAGGCCTATGAGCCGGCCACCAAGGGCGAATGGCCGGAAGAGCAGCTGTGGTCGACGGAGAAATACCTCGATTTCACCCCCAAACTGTTCGACGCGGTGCGCAACAAGTTCGGCTTCAACGAACATCTGCTGCACGACATGCACCACCGCCTGACGCCGATCGAAGCGGCGCGCTTCGGTAAAAGCGCCGAGCCGTATCGCCTGTTCTGGATGGAAGATCCGACGCCGGCGGAAAATCAGGCCTGTTTCCGCCTGATCCGTCAGCATACCGTCACGCCGATCGCCGTCGGCGAGGTGTTCAACAGCATCTGGGACTGCAAACAGCTGATTGAAGAGCAACTGATCGACTACATCCGCACCACCCTGACGCACGCGGGCGGCATTACCGGCATGCGGCGCATCGCCGACTTCGCCTCGCTGTATCAGGTGCGCACCGGTTCTCACGGCCCTTCCGATCTGTCGCCGATCTGCATGGCGGCGGCGCTGCATTTCGATCTGTGGGTGCCGAACTTCGGCGTGCAGGAATACATGGGCTATTCCGAGCAGATGCTCGAGGTGTTCCCGCACAGCTGGACGTTCGACGACGGCTATATGCATCCGGGCGACAAGCCGGGCATCGGCATCGAGTTCGATGAGAAGCTGGCGGCCCGTTACCCCTATGAAGCGGCCTACCTGCCGGTCGCGCGTCTGGAGGATGGCACCTTATGGAACTGGTAAACACCATGCGCAGCGTCGTGATCGAACAGCCCGGGCGCCTGGCGCTGCAGACGCGCGCGCTGCCGCAACCGGCGGCCGGCGAGGTGCGGGTCAAGGTGAAATTCGCCGGTATCTGCGGCTCCGACGTCCATATCTATCACGGCCATAACCCGTTCGCCCGCTACCCGCGGGTGATCGGCCACGAGTTCTTCGGCCTGATCGATGCGCTGGGCGAAGGCGTCGATCCGGCGCGCCTCGGCGAACGCGTCTCGATAGACCCGGTGGTGAGCTGCGGCCACTGCTATCCCTGTTCGGTCGGCCGCCCCAACGTCTGCACCTCGCTGCAGGTGATCGGCGTGCACCGCGACGGCGGCTTCAGCGACTACGCCTGCGTGCCGGCGCGCAACGCCTATCCGGTTCCGGCCGCCATCAGCGATCGCCACGCCGCGATGATCGAACCCTTCACCATCGCCGCCAACATTACCGCCCATCTGCAACCGCGCCCCGACGACATCGCGCTGATCTACGGCGCCGGGCCGATGGGGCTCACGGTGATCCAGACGCTGAAAGGCGTGTACGGCGTCAAGCAGGTGTGGGTCGTCGATCGCATCGCCGAACGGCTGGAGATGGCGCGCGCCAACGGTGCTGATGAAGTGTTCAACAACGCCGAGGCCGCATTGCCTCAGGCGCTGCAGCAGCGAGGCGTTCAGCCGACGCTGATCGTCGATGCCGCCTGCCACCCCGCCATTTTGCCGGAGGCGATCGCGCTGGCTTCGCCGGCGGCGCGCATCGGCATCATGGGCTTTTCCGGCGACGCCTGCACCCTGACCCAGCAGAGCATCACCAGCAAGGAGCTGTCGATCTTCTCCTCGCGCCTGAACAGCGCGCGCTTCCCGCAGGTGATCGCCTGGATGGCGGACGGCAAGCTGGACCCGCAGCGGCTACTCACCCACTGCGTGCCCGCCGGCGACGTCGAACGGGCAATGCAGATGTTCGAGCGGGATCAGCGCACCTGCTGCAAGGTACTGCTGCAGTTCGAGTAACGTCACGGCAGCATCGGGGCATGGGGCGGCACCCGCCGCCCGTGCAAACAACGAAGCATCACGATTAAAACGACACCCAGTGGAGTGCTTTATGTTTAAGAACCTGCGTTGGACCATCGTGTTCCTGCTGTTCATGGTCTACATGATCAACTACCTCGATCGCGTGGCGCTGTCGATCACCATGCCGATGATCGAACAGGATCTGATGCTAAACGCCGAACAGTTCGGCCTGATCTTCGGCAGCTTCTTCTTCGGCTACGCCATCTTCAACTTCGTCGGCGGGCTGGCGGTCGACCGTTTCGGCCCGACGCTGGTGTTAGGCGTGGCGGTCGGTCTGTGGTCCATCTTCTGCGGCATGACGGCGATCGCCACCGGCTTTTACTCGATGCTGATCCTGCGCGTCCTGTTCGGCATGGCCGAAGGGCCGATTTGCGCCTCGGCCAACAAGATGATCAACGGCTGGTTCCCGAAGAAGCAGGCGGCAACCGCCATGGGCCTGCTCAGCGCCGGTTCGCCGTTGGGCGGCGCGGTGGCCGGGCCGATCGTCGGCTATCTGGCGCTGGCGTTCGGCTGGCGGCCGGCGTTTATGATCATCTGCGCCATCGGCATCGTCTGGATGCTGGTGTGGTTCTTCGTGGTGGCGGATAACCCGGCGAAAAGCCAACGCGTCAGCAACGAAGAACGGGCGCTGATCGCACGGTTGAAACAGGAAAACCTCGGCGAGGAAAGTGCGCTGAGCGACGCCGCGCACGGGCTGGGTTACTACCTGAAGCAGCCGATCATTCTGGTCACCGCCTTCGCCTTCTTCTGCTACAACTACATTCTGTTCTTCTTCCTGAGCTGGTTCCCCTCGTATCTGGTGCAGGCGCACAACCTGAACATCAAAGAGATGAGCCTGACCACGATGATCCCGTGGATCGTCGGCTTCGTCGGGCTGGCGCTCGGCGGCTATATTTCGGACAAAATCTTCAACATCACCGGCAAATTGCTGCTGTCGCGCAAGATCGTGCTGGTCACCAGCCTGCTGGCGGCGGCGGTGTGCGTGGCGCTGGCGGGCACCGTCAGCAGCGTGGTGCCGGCGGTGATGCTGATGTCAGTGTCGATCTTCTTCCTCTACATTACCGGCGCTCTCTACTGGGCGATTATCCAGGACGTAGTGCATAAATCCCGGGTCGGTGGCGCCAGCGGGTTCATTCATTTGATCGGCAGCGTCTCCGGCATCATCGGGCCGATCGTCACCGGCTACATCGTGCAGAACACCGGCAAATTCGACAGCGCCTTTATGCTGGCGGGCGGCGTCGCCGCGCTGGGCGCGCTGCTGGTGCTGCTGGTGATCAAGGCGCCGCGCTCAACGGCGGGCGTGCAAATCTTAAAACCCTAACGCCAGGCGGGGCGGCTTCGCCCCTTTGCTTACCTCTCCAGGGACATTGAACATGAGACTTTCCGACCGCAGCGCGCTGCCGGCCGCCGTTATCCGGCCCGGCTACGCACGTGAGCGCGTGAAACCGCGCATGGCGCATATCGGCTTCGGCGCGTTTCACCGCGCGCACCAGGCGATGTACGCCGACAGGCTGGCCAGCGAGCACGGCAGTGACTGGGGCTACTGCGAAATCAGCATGCAGCACGGCTGGCAAAAGATCGCCGACCTGCAGCAACAGGATCTGCTGTTCTCGGTGGCGGAGATGGACGACGATGGCTGGCGGGGCCGGGTCATCGGCGTGGTGCGCCAGGCGCTGCACCTGCAAACCGACGGGCTGGCGGCAGTGCTGGCGGCGCTGACGCAGCCCGAGATCGCCATCGTCTCGTTGACCATCAGCGAAAAGGGCTATTGCCACCACCCCGCCAGCGGCCGACTGATGGCGGAACACCCGGCGATCGCGCATGATATCGCCCACCCGGCACAGCCGGAGTCGGCGCCGGGGCTGCTGCTGGCGGCGCTGCGCCTGCGCCGTGAACGCGGGCTGCCGCCGTTCGCCGTGATGTCCTGCGATAACATGCCGGCTAACGGTCGGGTCACGCGCCAGGTGCTGGTCGAACTGGCACAGCGGCAGGATCCGGCGTTGGCCGACTGGGTGCGTCAAGAGGTCGCCTTCCCTTCCACCATGGTGGATCGCATCGTGCCGGCGATGACGCAGGAAGCCCGCGGGCAGCTCCATGCTTGGTTGGGCGGCGTCGAAGATGAGGTCGGCGTGGCCTGCGAGCCGTTCAGCCAGTGGGTCATTGAGGACCGCTTTCCCCAGGGGCGCCCGGCCTGGGAAAAGGCTGGCGCCGAACTGGTGAGCGACGTGCTGCCGTACGAGGAGATGAAGCTGCGCATGCTGAACGGCAGCCATTCGTTCCTCGCTTATCTCGGTTATCTGGCCGGCTATCAGCACGTTGGCGACTGCATGCAAGATGCGGATTTTGTCCGCGCCGCCCGTCACCTGATGCTGGCGGAACAGGCGCCGACCCTGCAGGTGCCGAACGTCGATTTGGCGCAGTATGCCGACTCGCTGCTGCAACGTTACCGCAACCGCGCGCTGAAGCACCGCACCGCGCAGATCGCCATGGACGGCACGCAGAAGCTGCCGCAGCGGCTGTTGGACGCGATCCGCTGGCATCTGGCGCGCGGCAGCCGCTTCGACTGCCTGGCGCTGGGCGTCGCCGGCTGGATGCGCTACGTCGGCGGCCGCGATGAACAAGGCGCGCCGATCGCCATCAGCGATCCGCTGCGCGAACGCCTCGCCGCGTTGGTCGCCGGCAGCGAGGAAGGCCGGCCCCGCGTCCTGGCGCTGCTGCAACTCGACAGCGTCTTCGGCCACGATCTGCCCGATTCACCTGACTTCGTCAACGCCGTCAGCCACGCTTATCATCAACTGCTGAGCCTGGGGGCCAAAGCCGCCGTCGCCGCTCTGCCGCTTACCGACCGGGAGGTTTCCGATGACCATCACCACGCATAACGCCGTCAATACCGGCAATCAACCGCTGCTGCGGCGCGTCGCCAGCGCGTCGGCCATCGGCACTGCCGCCGAATACTATGATTTCTTCGCCTACGGCACCGCCGCGGTGCTGTTCTTCGGCCAGCTGTTTTTCCCCAGCGCCGATCCGCTGATCAGCACGCTGGCGGCCTTCGCCACCTACGCGGTCGGTTTCCTGGCGCGTCCGCTGGGCGGCATCGTGTTCGGCCACATCGGCGACAAGGTCGGCCGCAAGAAGGCGCTGGTGATCACCATCCTGATCGTCGGCCTCGGTACCTTCTGCATCGGCCTGCTGCCCACCTATGAGCAGATCGGCATCTGGGCGCCGCTCGCGCTGATCTTTATCCGCGTGCTGCAGGGCTTCGGCGTCGGCGGCGAACAGGCCGGCGCGGTGCTGATGACCGCCGAATACGCGCCACCGCCGCGGCGTGGCTTCTACGCCAGCTGGGTGCAGATCGGCGCGCCGGCCGGTTTCCTGCTGCCGTCCGGGCTGTTCGCGCTGCTGACCGCCGTGCTGTCGCCGGCGCAGATGCTGGACTGGGGCTGGCGCATTCCGTTCCTGCTCAGCCTGCTGCTGGTGCTGGTCGGGCTGTTTATTCGCCTGAAGATCGACGAGTCGCCGGTGTTTACCCAGATCCGCGCCACCAAGGCGGTGGAGAGCCGGCCGGTGGTGGAAGTGGCCCGCAGCTATCCCGGCCTTATCGGCAAAGGGGTGTGCGCCAAGCTGATCGAGGCCTGCGCCTTCGCCATGTTCACGGTGATCGTACTGGCCTACGGCAAGGCCAACCACCTCAACGAAAGCATTCTGCTGGAGGCGATGATCGTGGCGGTGCTGCTGGAGATTTTCGCCATTCCGCTGATGGGCCGCCTCTCCGATCGACTGGGGCGCAAACCGGTTTACATCGCCGGCGCGCTGCTGCAGGTGGTATGCATCGTGCCGTTCTTTATGGCGATCAACCTCGATAATTTCTGGGTAACGCAGATCGCCATGATCGTGGTGCTGACCTTCGGCCACAGCATGTGCTACGCGCCGCAGGCCTCTTACTTCCCGGAGCTGTTCCCCACCCGCGTGCGCTGCAGCGGCATCGCGCTGATCTGGCAGATCGGCTCGCTGATCGGCAGCGGCATTCTCGGGCTGTTGGCGGTGAAGATCCTGCAGGTGACCGGCGGCCACTACTACGGGCTGGCAGGGTACATGATGGTGCTGGGCGTGGTGTCGGCCATCGGCCTGAGCCTGATGCCGGAAACCGCGCCAGGGCGGCGCAAGCAGGAATATCAGGATTGGCATCACTGAGTTACCCTGCCCGGCGGGTAGATTTATCCACCCGCCCTTAACCAATAATCTGCTAGTATGGTGGCATTCGAATTCCAGCCAGATGCCTGATTGTCGCCATGTCTGAAACGTACAGTCTCACCAACAACGTCCCGGTCAACCAACAGATCTATCGCTTCCTGCGCAAGGATATCGTCGACTGCACCATCCCCCCCGGCACCCTGCTGTCCGAGAAAGAGATCTCCACCCGCTTTTGCGTTTCGCGCCAGCCGGTACGCGAAGCCTTCATCAAGCTGGCGGAGGCCGGCCTGGTTCAGATCCTGCCGCAGCGCGGCACCTTCGTGATGAAAATCTCCGCCAAGCGCGTGGCCGACGGGCGCTTTATCCGTCAGGCGGTGGAATGCGCCATCGTGCGCCGCGCGGCCGAGCGCGCCACCCCGGCGCAGCTGATGACGCTGGAGCATAACCTGCACCGCCAGGCGCTGGCGGCGCAGAACGGGCAAACGCGCGAGTTTTTGGCGCTGGACGACGAATTCCACCAGCTGCTGACCCAGTTTGCCGACTGCCCGCTGGCGTGGGAGACCATCGAAACCATCAAGGCCACCATGGATCGGGTGCGTTTCCTCAGCCTGAGCGAAGTCTCGCCGCCGGAGAGCCTGATCAAGCAGCACTACCGCATCTACGAAGCGCTGAAAGCGCGCGATGCCGAGGCGGCGGAGCGCGCCATCCACGATCATCTGCAGGAGATGATCTACTCCATCACCCCGATCTCCCAACAGAATACCGCGTGGTTCGAGATCGAATAATCAATCGCTTAGCAAGCCGGGGGCGATCGCCCCCGCGTATTTGGCCACGCCAATGGCATTTCCTCTCAATCGCATCTATTGTTTGTCCTTGCCGGATCAAGTTCGGTAGCATCGCTTTACAGCTTCAATCACCGCTTTTTTACTACGCCGGTGGTCAAAAACCCTTGCATTGCCGGTGTATGAAGAAGCTTAATCGGGAGTGAATCATGACTGATATTGTGCAGTTGCTAGGAAAGGAAGCGGAAGATCTGCTGCAACACCGCTGTACCACTATCCCCGCCGAGAATCTCTACCTGCCGGGCGCCGACTTCGTCGACCGCGTAATGATCGATAACAACCGCCCCAACAGCGTGCTGCGTTCGATGCAAACCCTGTTCAACCACGGCCGCCTGGGCGGCACCGGTTACCTGTCGATCCTGCCGGTCGATCAGGGCATCGAGCACTCCGCCGCCGCCTCGTTCGCCGCCAATCCGCTGTATTTCGATCCGAAGAACATCGTCGAGCTGGCGATTGAAGCCGGCTGTAACTGCGTCGCCTCCACCTACGGCGTGCTGGCGTCGGTATCGCGCCGCTATGCGCATAAAATTCCGTTCCTGGTCAAACTCAACCACAACGAAACGCTGAGCTACCCGACCCAGTACGACCAGACCCTGTACGCCAGCGTCGAGCAGGCGTTCAACATGGGCGCAGTGGCGGTTGGCGCCACCATTTACTTCGGCTCCGAGCAGTCGCGCCGCCAGATCGAAGAGATCTCGATCGCCTTCGAGCGCGCGCATGAGCTGGGCATGGTCACGGTGCTGTGGGCCTATCTGCGCAACCCGGCGTTCAACAAGGACGGCGTGGACTACCACTCCAGCGCCGATCTGACCGGCCAGGCCAACCACATCGCCGCCACCATCGGCGCCGACATCGTCAAACAGAAAATGGCCGAAAACAACGGCGGTTACCGCGCGGTGAAATTCGGCTATACCGACGATCGCGTCTACACCAAGCTGACCACCGATCACCCGATCGATCTGGTGCGCTACCAGCTGGCCAACTGCTACATGGGCCGCGCCGGGCTGATCAACTCCGGCGGCGCCGCCGGTGAGAACGATCTGCAGGAATCGGTGCGCACCGCGGTGATCAACAAACGCGCCGGCGGCATGGGCCTGATCCTGGGGCGTAAAGCGTTTAAGAAATCGATGAAAGACGGCGTGGCGCTGATCAACGCCGTACAAGACGCCTACCTGGACAAGAAGGTCACCATCGCCTGATGTGACAGACCGCCTGTCACAAAGCCCGGTTCGCCGGGCTTTTTTGTGCCCGTTATCCCGCCTCTCGCGCCGTTCACCTTCTCTTTCTTTCACTTTAAACTTTCAAAATAAAATATTTATCTTTCAAATTGTGATCTATTTAAAACAAATAGCCCAACAAAGTGACTACTGTAAGGCCCATGGCGACAGAGCCGCCGTTCGCTCCAGGCCATATCAGTCCATTACAGGAGAACATAATGATTGAGCTAATCACCCACGGCGCCGAGTGGTTTATCGGCCTGTTTCAGAAAGGCGGTGAAGTGTTTGTCGGCATGGTGACCGGCATTTTACCTTTGTTGATCAGCCTGTTGGTTATCATGAACGCGCTGATCAAATTTGTTGGCCAGGAACGTATCGAACGATTGGCGCAGCGCTGCGCGGGCAACCCCGTCTCGCGTTATCTGCTGCTGCCGCTGATCGGCACCTTTGTCTTCTGCAACCCGATGACCCTCAGCCTGGGGCGCTTCATGCCGGAGAAATACAAGCCAAGCTACTACGCGGCGGCCTCCTACAGCTGCCACTCGATGAACGGCCTGTTCCCGCACATCAACCCCGGCGAGCTGTTCGTTTACCTCGGCATCGCCAGCGGCCTGACTACCCTCGGCCTGCCGCTCGGCCCGTTGGCGGTGAGCTATTTCCTGGTGGGGCTGTTCACCAACTTCTTCCGCGGCTGGGTCACCGATCTCACCACCAGTCTGTTCGAACGCAAGATGGGCATCCGTCTGGATCGCCAGGTGCAACTTTAATTCGTGGAGTGCAGCATGAGTGCTTATATCCGTATTGAAAAAGGCGCCAGCGGCTGGGGCGGCCCCCTGGAACTGCCGATAGAACCCGGCAAAAAAGTGGTGTACATCACCGCCGGCACCCGGCCTTCCATCGTCGATCGCCTCAGCGAATTGACCGGTTGGCCCGCCGTCGACGGTTTCAAAGAGGGCGAGCCACCGGCGGAAGAGATCGGCGTGGCGGTGATCGACTGCGGCGGCACCCTGCGCTGCGGCCTGTACCCGAAACGCCGCATTCCGACGGTCAACATCCACGCCACCGGCCAGTCCGGCCCGCTGGCGCAGTTTATCCTCGAAGACATCTATGTCTCCGGCGTGCGCGACCACAACATCAGCCGAATCGACGCGACGGAGAACCCACCCGCCGCCGCCGTTGCAGCGCCGCCCAAGGCGCGCGACTACGACACCAGCAAGAAGATCACCGAACAAAGCGACGGGCTACTGGCGAAGGTCGGCATGGGCATGGGATCGGTGGTGGCGGTGTTCTTCCAGGCCGGGCGCGACACTATCGACACCGTGCTGAAGACCATTCTGCCGTTTATGGCATTCGTCTCGGCCTTGATCGGCATCATCATGGCCTCCGGCCTCGGGGACTTTATCGCTCACGGCCTGACGCCGCTGGCCAACAGCCCGATCGGCCTGGTGACGCTGGCGCTGATCTGCTCATTCCCGCTGCTGTCGCCGTTCCTCGGCCCCGGCGCGGTCATCGCCCAAGTGATCGGCGTGCTGGTCGGGGTGCAGATCGGCCTCGGCCATATCCCGCCGCAGCTGGCGCTGCCCGCGCTGTTCGCCATCAACGCGCAGGCCGCCTGCGATTTCATTCCGGTCGGCCTGTCGCTGGCGGAAGCCAAACAGGACACCGTACGGGTCGGCGTGCCTTCAGTGCTGGTTGGGCGCTTTCTGACCGGCGCGCCAACGGTCCTGATCGCCTGGGCCGCCTCGGCCTTTATTTATCAATAGCATGATTTCCAGGGAGACGTTTATGCACACCATTTTTCATACCACCATCACGCAGATCGGCGGCTGCGCCCGCGACGCGTTGCTGGACAACATGCTGATCACTTTCCGGGAAGGCGCGCCGGCGGATATCGAAGAGTTCTGCTTTATCCACCGCCACGGCGCGACCGCCGGTGAGCTGCAGGTCGGCGGCGTGATGGAACTGGCGCAGCAGCGCTACGCCATCACCGCCGTCGGCAGCGTCGCCACACAGAATCTGCGCGAACTGGGCCACATCACCGTGCGCTTCGACGGCGAAGCCGAAGCCGAATTCCCCGGCTCGATCCACGTTTCCGGCCCGACGCCGACCGATATCCCGTTGGGCAGCACGCTGTCATTTATCGCATAAGGAGTAGACCATGTCTGAAGTAGCTGTAGTGATCGGCGGCGGCCAAACGTTAGGCGCCTTTTTGTCCCGCGGGCTGGCGCAGGCCGGCTATCGGGTGGCGGTGGCCGATCTGAACGCCGACAACGCCAATCGGGTGGCGCGGCAGATCAACGAAGAGTACGGCGCTGGCAGCGCCTGCGGTTTTCAGGCCGACGCCACCGACGAGCAGAGCGTGATCGCGCTGGCGGCGGCGGTTGACCGGGAATTTGGCCAAACCAACCTGCTGGTCTACAGCGCCGGCATCGCCAAGGCGGCGCCGATCACCGACTTCCCGCTGGGCGACTTCGACCGCTCGCTGCAGGTGAACCTGGTGGGCTATTTCCTCTGCGCCCGCGAGTTCTCGCGCCTGATGATCCGCGACGGCATCGCCGGGCGCATCATTCAGATCAACTCCAAGTCCGGCAAGGTCGGCAGCAAGCACAACTCCGGCTACAGCGCCGCCAAGTTCGGCGGCGTGGGGCTGACGCAGTCGCTGGCGCTCGATCTGGCGGAATACGGCATTACGGTGCATTCGCTGATGCTCGGCAACCTGCTGAAATCGCCGATGTTTCAATCGCTGCTGCCGCAGTACGCGCAAAAATTGGGCATCGCGCCGGACCAGGTGGAGCAGTACTACATCGACAAAGTGCCGCTGAAGCGCGGCTGCGACTACCAGGACGTGCTGAACACCCTGCTGTTCTACGCCAGCGATAAGGCCTCTTACTGCACCGGCCAATCGATCAACATCACCGGCGGCCAGGTGATGTTCTGAGGCCACCGACGCCCCCTTCCGCGGAAGGGGGCATAAGGAGAACCCCATGACACAAGCTTTGATCGCCTTCGCGCTGCTGGCCTGGCTGCTGCAAATCGCCTTCGGCTGGTGGCAACTGCAACGTTTTAACCGCGCCTTCGACGGCTTATGCCGACTGGGCGCCGTCGGCGTCGGCCGCTCCGGCGGCCGTTTTCGCCCACGGGTGGTGCTGGCGCTGGCCTTCGACGCCGATCGGCGGGTATGCGGCAGCCTGTTGCTGCGCGGCCTGACCGTTTTCGCCCGGCCCCGCCCGCTGCCTCATTTGCACGGTTTGCATCAGCGGGATTTGCGCCCGGATGTGATCTTCCCCGAGGATCGCGCATGCCAGTCTGCACTATCGTTAGCGATTGAACCCAAATCGTGATATTTTCACATTAAAAGGCATTACCTTTCATAGTGAATTATTCAGCGAGGGGAAATGCCCCACTCTTGTGAACGGGAATCGCGATGAAACCAAAGCAGCGGCAGGCCGCTATCCTTGAATATCTGCAGCAGCATGGCAAAACGGCAGTGGACGCCCTGGCCGAGCATTTCTCCACTACCGGCACCACCATCCGCAAAGATCTCACCCTGCTGGAAGAAGAAGGCGAGGTGATCCGCACCTACGGCGGCGTAGTACTCAGCCGCGACGACGGCGATCAGCCGATCGACCGTAAAACCCATATCAACACCGAGAAAAAACGCCGCATCGCCAGCGCCGCCGTGGCGCTGATCGCCGACGGCGACTCGCTGATCTTCGACGCCGGCAGCACGGTGCTGCAGATGGTGCCGCACCTGGCGCAGTTCAATAACATCACGGTGATGACCAACAGCCTGACCATCGTCAACGCGCTGGTGGAGCTGGATAACGATCAGACCATCCTGATGCCCGGCGGCACCTACCGCAAAAAATCGGCCTCGTTCCACGGCAGCCTGGCCGAATCGGCGTTTCAGCAATTCAGCTTCGACAAGCTGTTTATCGGCGCGGACGGCGTCGATCTCAACGCCGGCGTCACCACCTTCAACGAAGTGCACAACGTCAGCAAAGCGATGTGCGAAGCCGCCGGCCGCATTATTTTGTTGGTGGACTCCTCGAAATTCGGCCGCAAGAGCCCGAACGTGGTGTGCGAACTCAGCGCCGTCGATACGCTGATCACCGACCGAGACATCAACCCCGATTACCTCGCCGCCCTGCAGGCGAAAGGCATCAATATCATTCTGGTAGGAGACCCCGATGAGTAACGCCAACGCCCTGCTCGCCTTCGCCCGCGAAACGCTGGAGATCGAGTTGACCGAAGCGCAGCGCCTGCTGGCGCGCCTGGATGACAATTTCGTCTGCGCCTGCGAGCTGCTGCTGAACTGCCGCGGCAAAGCGGTGATTTCCGGCATCGGCAAGTCCGGCCATATCGGCAAAAAAATCGCCGCGTCGCTGGCCAGCACCGGCACGCCGTCGTTCTTCGTTCATCCGGCGGAGGCGCTGCACGGCGATCTCGGCATGATCGGCGCCGACGACGTGGTGGTGTTCATCTCCTATTCCGGCCGCGCCAAAGAGCTGGACCTGATCCTGCCGCTGCTGGCGGAGAACGGCATTCCGGTGATCGCCATCACCGGCGGCAAAGAATCGCCGCTGGCGCAGGGCGCGGCCTGCGTACTGGATATCGGCGTCGAGCGCGAAGCCTGCCCGATGGGGCTGGCCCCCACCTCCAGCGCGGTCAACACCCTGATGATGGGCGACGCTCTGGCGATGGCGCTGATGCGCCAGCGCGGTTTCAATGCGGAAGACTTCGCCCGCTCGCACCCGGGCGGCAGCCTGGGGGCGCGCCTGTTGAACCGCGTGCATCACCTGATGCGCACCGGCGATCGCCTGCCGCGCGTGAGCGAAAGCGCCAACGTGATGGAAGCGATGCTGGAACTGAGCCGCACCGGGCTCGGGTTGGTGGCGGTGTGCGACGCGCAGCAGCGGGTAGTGGGCGTGTTTACCGACGGCGACCTGCGCCGCTGGCTGGTGAAGGGCAACAGCCTGCAGGATCCGCTCAGCCCGGCGATCACCCGCCCCGGCTATCGGCTGCCGGAGCAGTGGCGCGCCGGCGAAGCGCTGGAAGCGCTGCACGAACAGCACATCAGCGCGGCCCCGGTGGTCGATATGGACGGCGTGCTGGTGGGGGCGCTCAACCTGCACGATCTGCATCAGGCCGGCATCGGCTGATCAACGCCGGGGGCGGCATCGTCAGCGCCCCCGGTCAGATCATTTCCAGTCGGGATTGTTCTCGAACTGCTGCTTAAGCAGCGCTTTCATGTCGTCATCCGGCTTGCCGAGCCACTGGTACTTGGCGTATTTCTTCGGATGATCGACGGCTTCCGGCCGATCTTCCACTTCCACCCGCACGCCCCAGGCCTGGGATTTGTCCGCGCTGAACGCCACGATCAAAAAGTTGTTGCCGCAGTCGTGCGGCTTGCACAGGTTGCCGACCAGATACTCTTTGCCCTTCCAGCTCAAGTTTTGCGCCGGCGTAGAGGTGCCGACGCCCTTGCGCGCCCAGCCCGGCATCCGCGCCTGGCTTTTGACCATGTTTTGCCAGCTGGCCTGATACCCCGGCTGCTGAATCAAATCCGATGTGGTGACGATCTGCTGAGCGAAGCTGCCCGCGCTGAAGCTGAGCAGTGCGCCGAAGAGGGCGCAACGCAGCGCCTGGTGTCCCGTCATAGTCCTTCTCCCTAGGTTAAATCAGGTTTCGCCCGTAAACCGGGCCTGAACTAGTCAGACCACGGTTGCGGCAAAAAGTTGACTCACCACCAGGCGTGAAAATGATGCACCGGCCCGATGCCGTGCCCCACTTCCAGCGTGTCCGCCTGTTGCAGCGCGTGTTGCAGGTAGTCCTTGGCGGCGGCCACCGTGGCCGCCCAGTCGGCATGGCGCGGGCGCAACGCCGCCAGCGCGGCCGAGAGCGTGCAACCGGTGCCGTGAGTGTGGCGGGTGGCGACGCGCGGCGCGGTAAAGCGCTGCTCGCCTTCGGCGGTAAACAGCCAGTCCGGGCTCTCGCTTTCGCTCAGGTGGCCGCCCTTCATCAGCACCGCCCGGCAGCCCATCGCCAGCAGCGCCCGCCCCTGCTCGCGCATCTGCGCTTCATCTTCCGCCGGCGCGCACGCCAGCAGCGCCGCCGCTTCCGGCAGGTTTGGCGTAATGATCGACACCAGCGGCAACAGCTCGCGCCGGATAGACGCCACCGCCTCCGGCGCCAACAGCGGATCGCCGCTTTTCGCCAGCATCACGGTATCCAGCACCACGAATTCCGGCCGGTAATGGCGCAGCCGTTCGGCCACCGCCTGCACGATGTCGGCGTTGGCCAGCATGCCAATCTTGACGCTGTCGATGCGCACGTCGCTGAACACCGAGTCCAGCTGCGCGGCGACGAACGCCGGATCGATGTAATACACCGACTGCACGCCGCGGGTATTTTGCGCCACCAGCGCGGTGATCACCGAGGTGCCGTAGGCGCCAAGCGCCGAGAAAGCCTTCAAATCGGCCTGAATGCCGGCGCCGCCGCTGGGATCGGTGCCAGCGATGGTCAGGGCGTTAATGCGTTTCATCACAGATCCTCCCCGCGCAGTTGATACAGCGCATCGAGGAACGCCGGCGTAAAGCTGCCCGGCCCGGCGGCCTGCCTGGCCGCCAGGCCGCCGCAGTGGGACATCACCCGGCAGGCGGTCGCCACGTTGTCCAGGCGATCGCCCGGCAGGGCGCAAAACGCCGCCACCACCGCCGACAGCGCGCAGCCGGTGCCCACCACCCGCGTCATCAGCGGGGAGCCGCCTTCGATCGCCCAATCGCGCTGGCCGTCGGTGACGTAATCCACCGCGCCGGTGACCGCCACCACCGCGCCGCTGCGCTGCGCCAGCTCACGCGCGGCGGGCAAGGCCGCCAGCGAGTCGTCGCCGCTATCCACGCCGCGGCCGCTGGCCAGCAACCCGCTGAGCGCCATGATTTCCGAGGCGTTGCCGCGTATCGCCGCCGGTTTCTCGTCCAGCAGCTGTTTGGCGAAGGCGGTGCGGTAGGAGAGCGCGCCGACCGCCACCGGATCCAGCGTCCAGGGCTTACCGGCCCGATTGGCGGCGGCCACCGCCGCCCGCATCGATTCGGCGCGCAGCGCGTTGAGGGTGCCGACGTTGATCAGCAGGCCGTCGGCCAGCGCGCTGAACTGCGCCGCCTCTTGCGGCTCCACCACCATCGCCGGAGAGGCGCCGAGCGCCAATAGCACGTTGGCGGTCAGCGACTGCACCACTTCGTTGGTCAGGCAGTGGATCAGCGGAGGCCGCTGTTGGAATTGGGTCAGGCAGGCCGCGGCGCGGGCGCCGGGTAGTGCATCAGGTCGAGCGATCATATTCCTCCCAACCGGCGTTCAAGAAGGCGGCGCCGGTTGAGCGGCCGTGACTTCCCTACGCTGGCATTATCCAGATCAGGTAATACGGGTATTTCTCAGCCTTCACGCGGAAGGGCACCCCGAGTCATGAAAATCAATAGGTTGTGATCAACGTTGCGTTAATCCCTACTGGGGATCATGCCAGCGGCGGCGCGGACAAACAAGCGATTAAATTGGCCCAGCGGGCATACGCCGCGCAATGCGCTATAGTGAGCACAAACCACCAGGAGATGCCATGCAGATAAGACCCTACCAAGAGACCGATCGCCCCTTCCTGCGCACGCTGTACCTGGCGTCGCGCAAGGCGGCGTTCGGCTGGCGCGATACCTCAAACTATCAGTTGGAAGATTTCGACGGCGCGACGCTGGGCGAAGCGATTTGGGTGGCGGAAGACGGCGGCGCGCTGCTGGGATTCGTCTCCGTCTACCGCGAAGATAACTTCATTCATAACCTGTATGTCGATCCCCATCAGCCGCCGCGCGGCGTCGGCAGTGCGCTGCTGCATGCGGCGCAAGCCACCTTCACCGCCACCGGTTCGCTGAAATGCCTGGTGAAAAATGAAAAAGCGCTGGCGTTCTACCGCAAGCACGGCTGGCGCATCATCTCCACTGGCAACGACGGCGAAGAAGATTATTACCTGATGCATTCGCCGGCCCGCTAACGCCGCCTTTCCCGTCACAGAACCCATTAGTGATAATGGATTTCATTATCACTTAAGCATACCCTTCCTTGTCTCTCTCAATGAACCTGGCAAGGAAGGTTATGCAACATCAAACGGATACTCGCTTCCCCGATGCCGCGGCGGCGGACTACGATCGCCGTATTCTGACCCTGGTGCCCGGCTATCAGTTTGCCCAGGCGCTGCTAACGGCGACGCTCGCGCAGACGCTGCCGAATGACGCCACGCTATTGCTGGCCGGCTGCGGCACCGGCAGTGAACTGGCGGCGCTGGCCACCGCCAACGCCAGCTGGCGTTTCAGCGCCGTGGAACCCTCCGCCGGCATGCTGGCGGCCGCACGCGCCAAAGCCGAAGCCGCGGGTTATGCACAACGGGTGAGTTTCCAGCCCACCTTGCTGCAACAAGCGCCGCAAACCCGCCACGACGCGGCGGTGTGCTCATTGGTGCTGCACTTTATCGCCGACGATGGCGCCAAACTGGACTTCCTGCAGCAGTTGGCGCAGCGCCTCTCCCCCGCCGCACCGCTGCTGCTGTTCGACTATCAACCGGAGGGCCTGCCCGCCAGCCACTACCAACATTGGCTGCAAAGCGCCGGGCATTCGGCGGCGCAGGCGCAGGAGGTGATCGAACGCACCCGCCGCAACTGGCACCCGATGGCAGCGGCGCGCAGCCGTCTCCTCCTGGCGGAAAGCGGCTTCACCGCGCCTCAGCAGCTGTGCGGTGCGCTGGGCTTCCAGCTTTCACTGCTCCACCGCCGTCGCTGAGGGCGGCATCCCTCGCAGCGTCAGCCGCCAAAACAGCAGCGCGCTCAGGCTGACGCCCGCCCCCAGCCAGCAGACGCCGCTCCAGCCCGCCCAGGCGTACATATGGGTGCCGGCAAAGGCGCCCAGCCCACTGCCGACGGCGTAAAACAGCATGTAGCAGCCCACCAGCCGGCTGTGCGACTGCGGGTGCGCGCGGAAGATCATGCTCTGGTTCAGCACGTGGATCGCCTGACCTGCCAGATCCAGCAGCACGATGCCCGCCACCAGCCAAACCAGGCCGCTGCCGAGCAAACCGAGCGGCAGCCAGGCCAGCGTCAACAGCAGCAGACACACGCCGCTGGCCGTCTGCCCCAGCCCGCGATCCGCCAGATGCCCGGCGCGCACCGCCGCCAGCGCGCCCACCGCGCCGACCAGGCCGAACGCTCCCACCGCGGCATGGGTGAAGTTGAACGGCGGCTGGCTCAGCGGCAACACCAGCGAACTCCAAAAGAGGCTGAAAGCGCCGAACATCAGCAGCGCCAGCATGCCGCGAATTTGCAGCGTGCGGTCATGCAACAACAGGCTCAACATTGAACCCAGCAGCGCGGGATAACTCAGCGTGCTGGGAACGGTGCGTGGCGCTGGCAGCATGCGCGACAGGATCGGCAGCAATACCAACGTCACTCCGGCAGAGAAGAAGTACACCGTGCGCCAGCCGCCGACGTCCGCCAGCGCGCCGGACAAGGTGCGCGCCAGCAGCAACCCCAGCACCACCCCGCCCTGCGCCGCGCCGACTACCCGCCCGCGCTCCTGCGGCGGCGCCAGGGCGGCGGCGAACGCGATCAGGCCCTGCGTCATGGCGGTGCCCAGTAGCCCCACCAGCATCATCCCCACCAGCAGCCAGGGCGCGCTGGGCGCCCAGCCCACCAGCAGCAGCGCAGCGATCAGCCCCAGCTGTTGCCCCGCCAGCAATCGATGCCGGTTCAACCGATCCCCCAGCGGCACCACCAACAGCAACGCCAGCGCGCAGCCCAACTGAGTCACGGCGATCACCATGCCGACCGCCGCCAGGCTGATGGAAAAATCGCGGGCGATGGCGTCTAACAGCGGCTGCGCATAGTAAACGTTGGCCACGCTAAAGGCGCTGGCGGCGGCCAACAGCAGCACAAGGGCGGCCGGCAGGCGCCCTAATGCCGCACAGGGAGGATCCAGCAGTTTGTCGCTCATCGCACACCTTAATGTGGTTTCATTATTAAACCCAATGAACTTTAGGTGCAGAGGTTTTATAATGCAACCAGAATATGCAGCAGGAGATAATCGTCGTGAAACGTAAGAGCCTGGAAGACGCGCCGTGCCCGGTGGCGCGCACGCTGGATGTGATTGGCGACTGGTGGTCGCTGCTGATCGTGCGCGACGCCTTCGACGGCGTCACCCGCTTCAGCGAATTTCAAAAAGGGCTGGGGATGGCGAAGAACATCCTTGCCACCCGGCTGCGCGCCCTGGTGACGCACGGCGTGCTGGAGAGCGTGCCCGCCGCAGACGGCAGTGCCTATCAGGAGTATGTGCTGACCGAGAAAGGCCGCGCGCTATTTCCGGTGATCGTTGGCCTGCGCCAGTGGGGGGAAGATCATTTGTTCGCCGAAGGAGAGGCGCATTCAACGCTGGTGGAAAGCGACAGCGGCCGCCCCGTGCCGCGCCTGACGCCGATCGGCAACGCCGGGCAGACGCTCACCCCGCTTAACACCCGGGTGGTGAAGGTGGGGGAACGGTTTGAGCCATCTTTTAACAATCGCCAATTAGCTATAAAAGAAACACTTCCAGCCGAAATCGCCGCACAGATCGACGCCGCATACAATGTGCTGACAGAGCAACTCGGCGAGACACTCTTGGGCATCCATCTGTATGGATCTGCGGTCGATGGCGGTCTTAAACCCAACAGCGATATCGACATCTTGGTCGTCATCAGCAAGCCGCT
The DNA here is from genome assembly GCF_017309605.1 of Serratia ureilytica. Lineage (NCBI taxonomy): Bacteria > Pseudomonadati > Pseudomonadota > Gammaproteobacteria > Enterobacterales > Yersiniaceae > Serratia > Serratia ureilytica. Next base: position 1,182,812 of record NZ_CP071320.1, on the reverse strand, counting down.
GATGTCAACCACTCGGGCCGCCCTCATGAAAGCTTTGCTGACCGTGTCGGCTCCGCCAGATGCCGACAGTATTTTTCGCCCGCTGGAAGTCACCGTGCTGGTACAGACCGACATCAAACCTTGGCGCTATCCGCCACGACGTGAGTTACAGTTTGGCGAATGGCTGCGTGAAGAGTTGCTGGTGGGAATTGTCTCCCCCGCCACCTTGGATCCTGATGTGGCGATCCTGCTTACCAAAGCCCGGCAGCATCATCGACATCTGTTCGGCTCCTCCTTTGAACTCCTGTATGACAGCGTCCCTCGCAGTGACTTCATCGCCGCGCTCACCGATACCCTGAGTCAATGGAACGAACCTGATGACTGGCATGGCGACGAATGCAACATTGTGCTTGCGCTGGCGCGCATCTGGTTCAGCGCGGCAACCGGTCGGATCGCCCCCAAAGATGTGGCCGCCGAATGGCTGCTGGAACGCTTGCCATCTGAACACCAGCCGGTACTTAGCACCGCGCGGCGAGTTTATCTCGGACAAGCGATAGATGACCTGTCTCAGCATCAGCAGCCGTTGGCGGCATTCATCGGCTATGCCAAAACGACGATCGCAAGTCTATTGACGACAACAGCATCGCAATAAGACGCAGGCCTGTCGACACCACTTATCGTCTGCACTTTTTGATGCAGGGACGGATTTTGTTCATAGCCGCCGCCCCCTGCATGATTCGCTTCGCAGCGCCATCCGGGTAATGTATAGTCCGCGTTTTACGGAGATCCCATGCTGACTAACTCATCCATTCGTTTGAACAAATACATTAGCGAGAGCGGTATCTGCTCACGCCGCGACGCCGATCGATACATCGAACAGGGCAACGTTTTCATCAACGGTAAACGCGCCACCGTTGGCGCCCAGGTATTTGCCGGCGATGTGGTGAAGGTTAACGGTCAGCTGATCGAACCGCGCAATGAAGAAGATCTGGTGCTGATCGCGCTGAATAAACCGGTCGGCATCGTTACCACCACCGAGGACGGCGAGCGCGACAACATCACCGACTTCGTCAACCACAGCAAGCGCATATTCCCGATCGGCCGCTTGGACAAGGATTCGCAGGGGCTGATCTTTCTGACCAACCACGGTGACCTGGTCAACAAGATCCTGCGCGCCGGCAACAATCACGAGAAAGAGTATCTGGTGACGGTCAACAAGCCAGTGACCGACGAGTTTATTCGCGGCATGGGCGCCGGCGTGCCGATGCTTGGCACGGTGACCAAAAAATGCAAGGTGAAGAAAGAAGCGCCGTTCGTGTTCCGCATCACGCTGGTGCAGGGGCTGAACCGCCAAATCCGCCGCATGTGCGAACACTTCGGCTATGAGGTCACCAAGCTGGAACGCACGCGCATCATGAACGTCAGCCTGAAAGGCTTGCCGCTGGGCGAATGGCGCGATCTGACCGATGACGAGCTGATTGAGCTGTTCAAGCTGATTGAAGGCTCTTCGTCCGAGGCTAAACCGACGAAGAAAGCCCCGGCCAAATCTTCCCCGGCGAAAAAACCGAGCGCCGGCGGACCGAAAAGCGCCGATAAAACCGCTGCGCCGGCCGGCCGCAAGCGCTTTACCCAGCCAGGACGCAAGAAAAAAGGGCGTTAAACGTCCTTCCCTGCTCAGCCCGCCGTTGCGCGGGCTTGGCGAGGGCGAAACCCTGACCACCACCTAGACGAGTCTGATTGAAAACGAGGAAAATCAGGGGGTAAGAGTAAGGGTCACTATTTTTTTAACAGCGTGGTCTTACCGTCAGGCTCTTGAGCAAAAGTCTTCCCATCCAGACTGATAAAAATCCTTTTATTAGCATCACCATTAATAATCATCGCTATATCCTTATAGATACATTTGTTCTTGGCATCGCCCTCGGCAAAACAATGATAGTCATCAACACTTCCATCATTGCTACCCGTCGGAGCGGCAACATAGCCATCAAAATTCATTACGGCAACGGTAAAGTGACTCTCGTCTTTGATAATATGATATTTTTCCTGAAGTTTATCTTTATTATCATTCCACCAAGATATTTTACCTTCCGTGGTCAACGGAAGGTATTGAACATAAACAGCAGCACCATCAACCCGCACAACATTAGCCGGCCTGACAAGCACCCAAACCAACCAAAAAGCCGCTACGGCAACCAAAGAAAAGAACGCAACCTTTTTCTTGTTAAGCATAGTTTTCACCTGTCACTATTATCTTCGCGCCAAAGTTGGTGAAAAAGGGTCTAAACGCGAACTCTTTATACCTTTGAAGTACAAACCAAATCCTGAAAAAACCAATAGAATTAAACGTTAACTTGCTAATATCTTCTTTATCCAATCCAAAATGATCCTGAGCTTTATAGCTAATCACGGCAGTATATCTATTACCTTGAAAAACCAAAGAATCAACACTGATCTCTGTACTGTTGACCTCATGCACACTGACTCCCATTCCATTTATGCAGTCTTCCCAGCGGACATACTTTGGCAAACGGCTCTGTGATAACTGAAGAGCAAATGCCTCTTTATTCAGCCGATATGAGTTAAAGTCAAAGGTGTCGAGAACACTTTTAATTCGAATTAGCGTACTATTTTCTGATTTATCGCTCAGTATCAGCCTTTTATAGGCTAAATCCATTTGAACATCTTGAAAGTCAGTTCCGTTATTGCCCTGCATGTGATTGAAGAGCTTAACTATCAAGCCTTGATAAACGCCAGTAAAAGAAAAGTATCTCGATGCAGCTCTCAGCTCATCAAAAAGCATGGCAACCGCCTTTTCTTTTCCTGCTGCCGGAATATTTCGCGTTGCCGGATGATCATAGGGCGATTTATAAGTACTCCAATCGATAAACGTTGATACTTGCCCCACGCGATACCGTTGCTTAAGTGTACGTTCATCCATATCGCCATATTGCATATCATCCGCAAAACGGTCGTTAAAAGGCTTCTTACTGGTGAAAATCGTTAACGGCCTTGTCAATTCACGCATTGGAAAATCAGTCCCTTGCCCATACCAAGAAGAGCATTAATCATACAGACAATCCCGCCCTGCTCATATCGGGAAATGTCTTAGCGCCCCCTTACGCAGGCTCACGGGAAACTTAATGCCCACCATAAAAAAGGCCCGCATCAAGCGGGCCTGAAAGTACCAGAGAAGTCTAGAGGAAAAATCAGAACGACCAGCGCAGGTTGGCGTTGACCGAATTGACGCGGGTATCGGCGCCGAATTGCCCCTGATAGCCAACATCCAACGTCGCAGCGCGCGACAGCTTCACGCTCACGCCGATATCGCCCACCATCACGTTGTCATCCACGGCCTGGCCCTGAGTAACGAACGCGTCGCTGCCGGCAAACGCCATGCGCGATGAGGTGTTCTTATCGCCGTAGGCATGTTGCCAGCCGAGCGAGCCGTAAAGGCTGACGTTCTTCGGCAGTTCAGTCACGCCGCGCACCCCGAGCGTGGAGTAGAAGGTGTCCATCGTTTCATTGCGCACGCTCAGCGCCGCCGCGCCACCCGACTCCTGGAAGCTGTCGGTATGCAGGCGGATGTAGCTCAGGTTGATGAACGGTTCGACGTTCATCTCCGGTTGGCCGAAACGGTAACCCGCTTCGGTGAACGCCAGCAGCGAGTTCGCGTCATAATCCGACTTCAGCCGATCCGAGAAGCCGCTGAAATCGACGTTGCGCTTGCCTTCAATCTTGTGCCAGGTGTAACCCAGCGCGCCGCGCAGCGAGAACGCATCCTGTTGCCCGGCCGCATACAGGCCGAGGTGGTAGTTGTCGGTATCGGCCTTGGAGCGGCGGCTGTCGACGTCATAATCGCCGCGGCTGTAACCGAAGTAACCGCCGATGCGCACGTTATGGTCCGCCAGCTTGCGATCCGCCCCCAACAGGAAGCCGGTGGTGTTGCCATCCAGCTTGCCCACGTTGCCGTTGCCGCTGTTCCTGCCCCAGGAACTGAAGGTCTGGCCCCAGACGCCGCTGTTTTGCGCCTGCGCCGGTTGCACCAGCGACATCGCCAACGGCGGTATCGGCAGGCTGTCATTGTCGAACAGGCGCAGCATGCGCTGGTTCAGCACGTTGAACAGCTGGGTGCTGCCGGCGATCAGGTTAGACTGCATCGACGGATAGACTTCGCCGGACAGCTGATTGAACGCCTCGCGCGCTTCCGGCGCGCTCAGCAGCAGCAGCGAGTTGTACAGCGCCAGTGAAGGACCGCGCTGCGCCAGCGTAGAGAGCGCGCCGGCGGTATTCCACTGGTTGCCGCTCTCGGCCACCGTTTGGAAAATGCCCGGCTTGCCGCTGCCTGGATTCTCGCCCCCCGGATTTTCCCCGCCAGGGTTTTCTCCGCCCGGATTCTCGCCCCCTGGATTCTCACCGCCAGGGTTTTCTCCGCCCGGATTCTCACCACCTGGATTTTCCCCACCCGGATTCTCGCCGCCTGGGTTTTCACCGCCCGTGTCTTTCTGCGCGATAGTCAGATCCACGGCGTTGGCGCTGTGTTTTAACGCCACATCGAGGAAGGCGGACTTGGAGACCGCCGACGCGAACTGGCCGTCAATACCGCCGTCCGAGGTCAGAATGCGGTAGCTTTGGCCGGTTTTATAGCTGGTTTGCGGATCCAGCGCCGTAACCTGCACCTTGGCCCGATCGCTGATGGTGGTTTTGCCCGCCACCAGCAGTTGATCGCTGCGGCCGTCGCCGGCGATATCGACGTCATAGAAGGATTCGCCGATAAAGTTCAGGTAGCGTTTCAGCGTCAGCGTGCCGATATTGCCGTCGCCGGGCGAGATATGGCCGCCGGACTGGATCTCGGTCTGGCCCAGCGTGCCGTTGCCGCCCAGCGTGCCGCCGGCCTTGATCGACGCGGCGCTGCTGTAGCCCAGCCCGTTATTGACGTCGGTGCCCGCCGTCGCGTTAAGGATCAGCGTGCCGCCGTTCTCGGCGCCGAGGGTTTGGATCTCGAAGATGTCGTCTTCTTTCTGGGTATTGATGTCGCTGGCGATGATGAGCTTGCCGCCGCGCGCGGTGACGTTCGCCTGCAGCTCAGAGAGATCGCCGTTCAGCGTCGTGTGCCCGGCGCTGTTGATCACCTCGCCTTCGCCGCTCATCTTGTTGCTGAAAACGTAATTGCCGTCGGTATGGTTAAAGTACACATAGCTGCGGAACAATCCGCCTCGCAGGGCGATCGCCGTCTGGGCATCGATAGTGCCTGCAGCGCCCGCCGCGCCGAGCGTCGGTTCGGTTAACCCGGTGCCGGTGTCCATATTGCCGCGGCTGCCGATAATCAGCGCGCCGCGGTTCGAGCCGGAACCGGTCTTGCCCAGCACCACTTCGTTGCCGCCGGCGGAGAATGTCCCGCCGTCCATGACCGCCAACACGCCGTTGCCGTAATCGCCGACGTTGACGCTGCTGCCGCTGGTAAACCGTGAGCCGTTGCCGGCGATCGTCAGCTCGGCAGTTTTACGCGCGCCTGAGACGCCCGCCACCTGAATATTACCGACGTTGACCGCAGCGCCGTTCAGCACGTCCAGATCGCCGTAGAGCGTGAGCGCACGACCGACGTTCCACTGGGAATTGGCCCCCTTGACCGTGGCTTTCGGGCTCAGCGTATCGGTCTCACCCGGCCCGCTGCCATTGCCGATGCGTGCGTCAAAGGCGGTGTTCAGCACCGCGCCGTCTTCAATCGCCAGCGTGGAACGTGCCCCCAGATCGGTGCCGACGCTGAGAAAATTGCTGGTAACGCGAGAACCGGCGCCGGTGGCGATAAGGTGGCTGTCATAGCCACGGGTGGTGCCGACCACGATCTCTTTCGCGCTGGCCAGCGCACCGTCTTCAACCCGCAAAGTGCCCCGCCCCAGATTGAGGCCGCCGCGCAGCACGAACTGATCGTTCACCGCATTCAGCTCGGCGTTCGGCCCGCGGACCGTGACTACGCTGTCATGGATTTGGCCGTTGAACATCCGGCCGATATTGATGTTATAGGCGCTGATCTTGCCATTCTCGATCAGCAGGTTGCCGCTTTGGTTACGGCCGACGTAAACGTCCCCGGTGTAGGCCAATGATTCGGTAATTTTTGAGTCGCCGTCAAAAATGGCATCGTCTGCGCGAGCGATATCGGCGGGCGCCAGCATCAACAGCGGCGCGGAAAATAGAGCGAGGTAAAGTTTGGAAAGCGGTGTTTTAACCGCTAAAGAATGCGATGTCGTGTCATTCACGGGCTATCTCCGTACTCGTTAGCGTGATGTCGCGGAATGTATTGTTATAAGAAAACTCAATGCGCTAGAGGAGGTATGAGGCGTTATTCCGCGCACGCAGGTTTATTGATCGTCGAAGCAAAAGCTTATTGCCCCCCGGCGCTGGCGCTCCGACGATGGAAAACCAGGAAGCGGCAATACCGCCTCCAAAGCGAATTATTTATGGGTGACTACCGGTGTACAGGTCGGCGCGCTCAGCGACGGCGAGGAGCCTAAAATTCCCGGCATCATCAGCGATGAACAATCGAAAATTCGGCCTTTTTCCGTGGTGGCGCGATAAGAAAGTTTTTGGCCGCCCAGCGCATCCGGCTGCGCGCCATTGACATTGGTCACGGTAATTTCGTCCGATGAACCCAGGCCCAGCATTTTAGCGGTTTCCGCCTGCAGCAGCGGAATGGCCTGATCGGTTTTCAGGGTGGAACAACCGGCTATCATCATCGTAACGGTTAAAGCGATAAGTGGTTTCTTCATAAATTATCCTTTATAACCAATCAGTTAAAATTACCGATTGGCTTTATGTTTTCTCTTATCCAAATCCTCGAATAATATATTTCCCTTTCCTAAACGAAAAAACCCTCCTAAAGTAGGGAGGGTTGATAATAACTCATCAGACCTATCTGATATTTGAAGGCGAAAGGAGAATCCTTTGGGGCAGGATTATGCGTTGGTCGTTGATGACCATCCATTGGTAGCAAGCGGCATCGCTAATTTTCTCAGCACGCATTGCCGATTCAAACAGGCGCATGTGGTGACCACAGAAGAGAATTGCTACCGTCATATTAGGGAAAATGGCCCGCCGCGTTTACTGGTGATCGATTTTTGGCTCTCTTCCGGTACGGCGTTGAAATTACTCAAAGAAGTAAAGCAACTTTATCCTCAGGTGCGGATCTTGGTGGTTAGCGGCGACGAGAATAACGATATCTGGCAGAAAGTGCACACTGCCGGCGGGCATGGATTTGTATTAAAAAACGAACCTCCTGAATTATTCGCCAAGGCGGTCTTTGCGCTGAACGATAATCAGGAATGGTTTCCTGACGGGAATGAATTCGCCGTTAAAAGCAACAACGAGCATTTAAAAAAATTTAATTTAACCCCACGACAAATTGACGTATTAAATATGATGATGCGCGGCCTGCCAAATAAAAGGATCGCCGCGCAGCTGTCTATTTCCGAACCCACCGTCAAAGAACACATCAGCAATATTTTGAAAAAGATCGGCGTCAACAGCCGGGTCGAAGCCATTACGCTGTTGCACGGCAAACGGGAGCCGTCGCAATGAGGTTTTTCCAGAATTTACAAAATGATGGCATCTCACCACGCGCGCAGATCCGCCTGCTGGACAACACCTTCATGCGATTGGTGTTCAGCTTTACCGCCGTACCTTTCGTCGGCATCCCTTTTGCCATCTGGATTTATTTGCTGGGGGATGAACTTGGCCCAACCATTGCCTGGATCATGGTTTACCTGCTATGCGCCGTGGCGATCAGAATATGGCATCGGCGCTACCTGCGCGAGGCCAAAGAAAATGATGAAGACACCGTGCTGCGCCGCTGGCTGCCGCGCATTAATAAGGTGGCCTTTATTCACGGGCTGGGGATCTCCTCACTCTATTTAATTACCCCGCAGACCCATAACTTTGACTTTTTCCTGCTGCTCAATATCAGCATCGCCGCGATCGTCGCCGCCAACGCAACGCATCTGACGCCCGTCATCAGCACCTTTACGCGTTTTTTCTTCGCCTCCTGGGGGCTGCTGAACCTCGGTATCATCTGGCGGCTGGAAGACGTGATGTTCATCGTGCTGATGCTGAACTTGCTGTACGGTTTCGCCATTTATCGCCACGCGTTAACCTCACATGCGTTCTTTATTCAGCAAGCGCTGCTCGAAGAGCAAAGTTCGCGCCTGGCGGAACAGTTCCGCCAGGCCAAAGAAGAGGCGGAACAGGCGCTGTTGGACAAGAACCAGTTCCTGACCACCGCCAGCCACGATCTGCGCCAACCGGTGCACGCCATGGGTTTTCTGATCGAAGCCATCATCCACAAAAACCGGGACGACAGCCTGACGCCGCAGCTGCTGGATCTGCAGCAGAGCGTGCGCTCAGTGCATCTGATGTTCAATTCGCTGCTTGATCTCAGCAAGATCGAATCCGGCAACGTGCGCACCGCCGCCACCCATGTGGATATCGGCGCACTACTCGACTCAGTGATCACCCTGTTCCGCGAAGAGGCCAACAGCCGCTCGCTTGCGCTGCGCACCTGGCGGCCCAGGCGGCGCATCAGCGTGATGGGCGATCCGCTGCTGGTGCGGCAATCGCTGATCAATCTGATCCAAAATGCCCTGCGCTACACGCAACGGGGCGGCGTACTGATCGCCATCCGCCCGCGCGGCGCCGAGTGCCTGGTGGAAGTGTGGGATACCGGCGTAGGCATCGCCGACGAAGAGAAAAGCAAAATCTTCTCCCCTTACTACCGCCCCGAGCTGGCGTGGAAGATAGACAGCGCCGGGCACGGGCTGGGGTTGGCAGTGGTAGCGCGCTGCGCCAAGCTGATGAAGGTGAAGTACGGCATGCACTCCGTCGAGGGCAAAGGCTCGCGCTTCTGGATGCGCTTTGCGCAATACCTCGGCGAAGACAAAGCGCCGGAGAGCGCGGCGACGTACGACAACACCGCCACGCCCACCCGCTACGCGCCGCTGCGGGGATCCTGCCTGGTGGTGGACGACGATCCTTTGGTGACCTCCGCCTGGGAAAGCCTGATGAGCACCTGGGGCATCACCGTGCGCTGCGCGGCCTCCGCCGAGGAAGCCTTCGCCATCGTCGACGACGGCTTTACGCCGTTCGCCGTGCTGTGCGATCAACGCCTGCGCTCCGGCGAGAGCGGTTTCGACATCCTCAAAGCGTTGTTCGAACGCCTGCCGGACGTGAGTGGCGCCATGGTCAGCGGCGAGTTCAATTCGCAAGTTCTGCAAGAGGCCGAGCAGGAAGGCTATCTGGTGCTGCGCAAGCCGCTGGAACCGGCCAGGCTGCATGCGCTGTTGACGCAGTGGGGGGCAAGTTAACTACACAGATGGCGCAGGTTATCCGCCAGCAATAAGACAGGCTCAATGAATAAAACATTAAGCCTGCCGCATTTTACGTGGCGTTATCTAAATACGATTAATCGCATTTAGGCGGTTCTGGTTTGCAGACCGGCGGCTCAGGTTTACATACCGGCGGTTTTGGCGTGCAACCGCCCCAGGCATTATTCCACGCGTTTCCCCAGCTGTTAACAACCTTGCCGATAATAGCCAGACCCAGGCCAATCGTTGCGCCGTTCACCTGCTGAACTTCTGTTGAGTTTAATTCTCTCATTTTTCATCTCCATTCACTAAAAAGAATCAATTAAAGAAGACTGCTTTTTATGAACCGTCGGTTCACGCTTTAGGTATAAGGTGCTCGATAAATTAACTCAATAACGAAAATCTTAATTAAAGATGAAATAAATATAAAATTTTATATTTCATCAAACAACTACGCCATTGCATTTACAGGTTGCAATGTAATTACCCGATCTGCCGATGCAATCGTCGATGGCCGATGAGCAATGATAACGCGGGTCATTTTCAACGAGGATATGGCTTCGTTCACCCTTTTTTCATTGTCCAGATCCAAATGACTGGTGGCTTCGTCCATAAACAGAATACTGGGCCTTCGATATAACGCGCGGGCGATAAGCACCCGCTGTTTTTGCCCGCCGGAAAGACTGCCCCCCAATTCGCCCACCAACGTTTCATATCCCATCGGCATTTTCATAATATCGTCGTGAATATTGCAATGCTTGGCGCATTCAACGATAAATTCCGTATCGGGATGAGCATCAAAACTGCATATGTTCTCGGCAATTGAACCGGCAAGCAGTTTATCTTCTTGCAATACACATGCGATGCACTCCCGATAATTATTAATGCCGATATCATGAATGTTAATGCCGTTGATAAACAAACGCCCTTCCGTCGGTTCCAACAGCCCGCACATCAGCTTCATCAACGTGGTTTTGCCGACGCCTGAAGGCCCGACGATCGCCACGCTTTCTCCCGCCGCGATCTGCAGGCTGAGCCCGGGGATCACTGGGCGCGAAAGGCTGTCATATTGATAAAGCAGATCGCGCACTTCAAAAGTCACCGCCTCGTTGGGATTGCATATCTTGCGATAGGGCTTTTCTTCCTCTGTCGTAGAAAGCACGATGTCCGCCAGCCTTTCATTATGCAAATTCAGCATTCTCAGCCGAATGACCATATCGATAAGATTTGACGCGCGATCGGAGAATTGCCCCCGATAGGCATTAAAGGCGACAAACATGCCTAATGTCATTTGACTGTCGATCACTAAAGACGCGCCCAACCACAAGATAACGATTTGATCGCAGGCCGCAAGAAACGCATTCACGCCGCCAAAGAACATATCGAGCTTCGTCACCCGAATATTGGCGTTTGCCGTATCGATATTTAAATTTAACCAGAATTGCGAACGCGTTCCCGCCAACCCCAACGACTTCAGCGTCGCGATGCTGTACAGCGTCTCCATAAAATGTGAGCTGGCTTTCGCCGACTTCACCAATTGCTCCTCGGACGCTTGCCGATAATAGCGATAGGTCGAAAGGCGCAGCAGAACATATAAGACCGTAAAGCCGGAGGCTACCCACACCAGCCAGCCACCGTACATGAACATCATGATAAATACGCCGACCGACATGATGCCATCAATGATGCTGGAAACGATACTGGTGGTAAACGTGGTGCGAATGGCGTCCAACGAGCCAAAGCGCGATTGAATATCACCCAGCTTGCGCTTTTCAAAATAGGCAAGCGGGAGCTTCATCAGATGATCAAACAGCCCTGATTTCCACTGTATATCGATAAGCGCGCCCATCACGATGGAGATCCACGAGCGAAACATCGAAACGCAGGTGCGGAACAAGATAAAAAACAGTAAACCGACGCAAATAATGACCAATAAATTATGGTCGCCGGCCTGGATGACGTGGTCCATCACCAACTGAGTCCCGACGGGCATCAGCAGGTTGACGGCCTCAATGACCAGCGACAGAGCGAAAATTTTTACCAGCGCGCTTTTAAGACCGGTGACATTGCTGAGCAGTTTCCTAAAGTGCAGGCGATTTTTCTGCACCACAGGCGTGAATTCACTGCTTGGCCATACCTCTAAAGCGATTCCGGTAAAATGAAGGGAAAACTCCTGCAGGCCGATAACCCGGCGGCCAAATGCCGGATCGTGCAGGGTTATCCGTCCACCGCGAATGTTGACCAGGACCACAAAGTGATTCATATCCCAGTGCAATATGCAGGGCCTTTTCACCTGGTGAATCTCATCCAGGCTCAAGGATAGAGCCCGCGTTTTCAAATTGAGATTCTCGGCGATCGCGATCAGCGAGCTCAGGGTGGCGCCGCGGGCCGAGATATCAAACTTCTGGCGCATCGACAGCATATCGATGTGCATGCCGTAATAGCCGCACACCATCGCTAAACTGGCCAGCCCGCATTCGGCGGCCTCCGTTTGCAAGACCTGCGGCACTTTTCTTCTGAGCGACAGGTTCAGCTTGCCAACGATATTCTCATAAACTTTATTCACGAAGTGGCCCCGACACACTGTTTTTCATGTCATAAAATGGCGCGAACATCCATTGGTAGATGGGTCTTTTCTCCAGGAAAAGCGTGGCTTGCGCCTTCATGCCGCTTGAAAGGTTCAGCTTCTTTCCCTGATAGCCGAATTGCGTGTTATCGATAGCCACCAGCACTTTGTAGTACGACTCAACCAGTTCAGCCGATTGTCGAGTTGGCGAACTGCTGTAAGTGGACATTTCCTGAATCGATGCGGGAACATAAGCGATGCTTTCGATCACGCCGGGAAACTGACCAAATTTTTCATACGGGAAGGCGTCATAGCGAACGTTGATGTGATCGCCTCGGCTCACGTAAGGCACGCTGCTGTTGGGCAACCATAAAACCAAATAATAGATGGCATGATTACTGGGGATTAATTGCGCCAGGCTGTCTCCCGTATTGACCATTTGCCCAGGCGTCACGCTGAGCGATTCAACGCGCCCGTCCGCCGGCGCATTGACAATCAACGAGCCGCTGGCGTCCGCTTCGGCCAGCTGCCGCAGGAGATCATTGCGCTGAAATTGATATTGTGAGATTTGATTATCGAAATCGGACGCTCTTGTCGCGAGATCGCTATTCAGGTTAGTTATCTGCAAAGACTCTTGAATGCTTTGGTTATAGAGACTGTGGAACGTACTCTGCTGCTGATAGTAGAGGTAAACCTGGTTATTCAGCTGATCCCGATTAATGAGCCCCTTACTGCGATACTCATCGTAATTTTTCATGGTTTCGCGCATGAAGTTAACGCCGTTGCGTGAATTTTCGACCATCTGTTTGGACTGGCTGTGCGCCAGTTTATATTGGTCAATCTGCGCTTGCAGATTGACCAGGGTCGTTTTCTTGTTCGCCTCCAATTTGGCGATGATGCTATCGACCTGCGCCAGTTGATTTTCTATCGCCTGCCGCGTGCTTGCGCTGACGGTGCCGGAATCCGTCACCCTGCTGACGTCTATCTGATAAAGATGCTGCCCTTTTTTTACCTGATCGCCCACATTGACAAAGCGTTGTGCAATGAATCCCTGCTGAGTAGCAAATATATTGACCGATCTTGGCAGCGTCGTGACCTCTCCGCCCACGCTGATACGCCGGGTATAACCGCCATAGGTCACGAAAATGATCAGCACAGAAACGAATGAAAGTGAAATGCCCGCGATGACCCAGGCCGGCAATCCTGCAATTAACAATGCTTTTCCTGCCCATTTAGAACGACTGTGCGATAAGGCCTCTTCCCTAAACAAATTCTGACCTCTCCATATATAGCGACACCGTTCATTTTTATCTTATCCCTGGCCCAACACGGCGCTTATTTAGATTTAGTCTTTGTTGGCAAAACCCACAAGTAATAATAATCTTAAAAAAACACAAAACTGCTGAAACGTCACAAAAAGTGCGACCCTAATATTAGCGACGGCGTTATGAGTTGCATATTTCAACGCCGACCTCTTTAATCTAAGCGTATTCTCATCAAGCCGTCATTCACAGAGGCTGCGAGAATTAAGCGGCGAAACGCTTTACGTTTCGTTCCTGAGGTATAGGGATAAAGTTGAAAGGATTTACTATGAAAGAGCTAAATACTGCAGAGATCGAAATCGTTTCTGGTGCGGGGATTATTTCCGATACGGCAAGCTTTGTATCAGGATTTGCCGGCGATGTTATCATTGATACCGTAAAATTGGCCAATGATGCGCTTAATACCCGATTGATCTCTTCCGTAGGCCAAGGGTTCAACGCGATCGGTTTTGGCTTGGGCGCCGTTCATAATGTCGCGGACTCGCTTGGCTATGCGGCATTTAAAAGCGTTGCAGCCGTAGGCTCCCTGCTGGGTGGGGATGCAAGCCGTATCGAATATCATTACGAGAAAGAATGGGGTGCTTGAAAACAAGCGGCTCCCTCTGAAAGGTTAATGATGCTAACCACCTGCCCAATCAGGTGGTTATTTCAATTACGCACTCACTAACTCTTCTGTTTGAAAACCGCTTTGGTCAATGGAGAGGAGAACACGTTGTGCGGATCGTACTTATTCAGCACGTTGCAGGCATGATTCCAACTGTCATTGTTCCCTGCCCCGGCATTAAAGCTGCGCGGAATGTTTTCTTCGAGTACGGTTTTATCCTGCCACGCGGCCTGTGACGTATAACCCCAGCCTTTACTCCACTCTACGCGAACCGTCGCATAGTCGCCCGCATAGTGGCTAAAAATCCATTTTTCCATTTCACTGTAGAATTTATTGGCATCCGGCGTATCGGGCATGGTCAGAATATCCAACCAGATCGCGACATCCCATTCCGGATGGGATTCAACGGGACGAATAGCCGAAAGATCGGGAGCAATGGCATTGGCCACCGCGCTCTCTTTTGCACTGTCCAATCCGGTGACGCGAATTTCAATCGGGCCATTCATCGGAAATGAATTCTTGCGCTGGTAATCGGCCACCATGTCTTCATATTTTTTCGTGAAATCGTGCAATACGTTTTGAATATTGCTCCGCTTCGTGATTATCGCGTAACCATTGGCCGTCACGCGCAGCGTTGTCGGCTTCACATACAACAGCAGATCCTTGCTCCACCCCCACAGATCCGCCGACACGGTGGCCCCTAAACCAATGCTGACCAACTCCATCTGCGCCTTGCCGAGTGTCGGGGTCAGCTCCGGGTGGCCATTATTGATTTTTTTAATGATATCGGAAATTTTAACCGGCAAATTATCCGAGAACGGATAGTTAAATGGACCATTAACCGGTTTTGACACTTTTGGGAAGCTGTCTTCTTGCTTCCACACTTTCAGCCATGGTTTTTCCGTGAACGGGAACCAAATGACTTCAACGCGCCCACACAGATCCAAGAAATGGCTGAAGGTATTTTTTGTCGTGCTTGCAGTGGAAAAAAGATCCGCCGCGGTGACATTAACATAACTTTGACAGCGTAAACGCCGGTTGCGCGGCACCTGCAGCGTCACTTCGCTGATAAAAGCCCGGCCGACATGCACCAGGAATGCCGAGCTCTCCGCATTATCACGCGTAAACTCCTTTAATTCATACTTCGACCGCGCCTGATCCCAGACGACAGCTTTTAGCGACACCACGCTATTGCTCACGGAACCAAAACTGGCAAACTCAGCCAGAGGCTCATCTTTTGCCGGGATGCAGGTTCCATGGCCGCCGATGGCAAGCACGCCGCCCAGGGTCAGATCGCCAGGCGCCGGCGTCGCGTAAAAGCCGAGTTTCTTTTTTTCTAATTCAGTGAGCAAAGCCTGCATTGTCACCCCCGTTTGCGCGGTGACGTATCCATGCTCTCCCACTTTATTGATTGAGATGTTTTTGAATTTTCTGGTGAGGTCGATCAGCACGACATTGCTGTTATCCTCCCCGTTTGCAATAACGAGCGGGGACCAGTTGTGCTTGATGCCAACCGGACGCACGCAATATTTATTCTCATGCGCCCAGTTAATTACGGCCAAGAGCTCATCCGTATTTTGTGGATAGCAGGTCAGAATATGATTGCCGGAGATTTCTTTTGACCAATTAACAAAATTGACATACTCATAGCCCACAGGGAACGTGTTCAAACTAGAACCAGTCATAACTGACTTCCTTTTAAAATTAAAATAGATAGAGATAAAAACGGCAACAGCCCGAGCGCTAATTAATCACCCTGATAAGCACCTCCTTTTCCTTGGGATAATCCCTCTGTTTTACTGCCCGAAGAGCGTCAAGACTTGCCAATATAAATCAACACCTTGACGTTAATTTCCGCGTATTGAAAATTCTTTTCTTTATGCAACTCAATTAAAAAGCCGTTTCTTATTCGCACGCCAAGCAAAGGAAGATAGGCGTCATAGATGCTGTCAAAAAAAACCAGATATTCGTTCAACCTGCCGTTAAACTCGAACAATAAATACTGCCCTCTTATCAACGTCAGATTGCGTGTCTCGTAGTACCCTTTGCTGAGCGTTACTTCCCAACCGGATGAAGCCAACTTTACCGTGCGCATTGACGTATCGGTATTTTTCCCTGTGCGGCTGCCGTATTTCTGTCGTTCCTCTCCTCCAGAGCTGGAAGCATTCATTGAATGATAGAGAAAAAACTTATATCCCTTAAGCAGGTATATGTTCTTGGGCATTTCGATAAAATGATATGCTGACGGATTTTGTATTAAAAAGGGAGGGAGATGTTTGGAAAAGTCCCATTCCTGGCTCGTTCTAAAGTCCTTTGGGCTTTCACCGAAAAAGCGTTGAAAGGCGCGGCTAAAAGCCTGCTGGGAGCTAAAGCCGATAGCAGTAGCCACTTCCAATACTTTTAAATCAGACTGTTTGAGCATGACGGCAGACTTGCTCAGACGCCTATTTCTGATATACGTCGCTATTTTCATTCCCGTATAACGCTGAAACATTCTTTGCAAGTGCCATTTCGAATAACCAGACAAATCCGATAACTTTTCTATCGAGAGATCATGCTGTATATTCATCTCGATCAAATTAACTAGCTCGACCACAATACTATGCTGGTAACTCATAATGACATCCATGCCCTAACAAAACCCACCCTCAGACAACCTGCTCATTGGGCTTTTATCCATTAAAATGAAAAACAAAGCGCTGCCGCAATCATGCAATTAGGATTAGAATGTGAAAAACGATGAACCTTTTATAATTGATTGACAGAGAGATACTTCTTTTTGGGTAGACATCCTCCTTGTGACGTTATTGGTATAATTCTTATAAAGCTTTTCCCTGGTGAAGGCTTTTCCTGTCTCTTTCATCTTGACCAATATCCATCCTGACGTTGTGCAACTAAGCAGTCAAAAGAAAGCATATCCTGGCATCCGTTGATAAATCGTTTGCCTCCCTCTCGGCGGTGCATTTTAATACCCTTACATTTAGAGTAGCCTATGTAGATAGCTTAGAAAATATCAAATGCCAGATAATTACACAGTTCGCACTTTATGTTACGATAATAATTAAAAGACAAGAAAAATCATATAATTAGAATTTCAACTCCAAGCAATGAATGCCGATAAAACGTAGGAATCGCCCTTGAGAAGGGTTATTAAATACAATAAAACCGCTGATTTCCTCAATAAAAACAGAAGGAAAGATTTATAAAATAAGAAATAGACTAATTCATCGCATCCTTCTGATATATTTATTCGTCAGACCAAGTCTTTCAGAAAAATCCCATAAAAGGGCGCACGGAGTCCTTTTATTTTCGCAGAGGATTAATTAGCTACGCCATCGCCCGATGCCGATGAGTCGACGCGCCTCAATACGGCAATTCATTATGTCGCGGCCCGGCGGATACGGTGAATAAAGCCCCGTTATCCGACGACATCATCGCACCGGCGAAGTGCGCGTGGTTGCAGAATACCGTTCTGCGGATAGGCGCAAAGCCGAGATGGGAAACGCAGCGCCTCAGGAAATGAGCCGTAAGCAAAGCGCAGGCGGCTCCGCGCGGGCTGTCCTCTCCGTTCGCCCCTCTCTCAACCCAGCCCTCCTTTCGGAGCGGAGGCCGTCTACGGCACAGGGCGCCAAACATCGGGCATAAAAAAACCCGCCGTTAAGCGGGTTTGGTTCTCATGTGCGGTTCACTGACGCCAGCCTACGCCGGACGCGGGATTACTCCCACTCGATCGTCGCCGGCGGCTTGCCGCTGATGTCGTACACCACGCGGGAGATGCCGTCCACTTCGTTGATGATGCGGTTGGACACGCGGCCGAGGAAGTCATACGGCAGATGCGCCCAGTGCGCGGTCATGAAGTCGATGGTTTCCACCGCACGCAGGGAGACCACCCAGTCGTATTTGCGGCCGTCGCCCATCACGCCGACCGAGCGCACCGGCAGGAACACGGTGAACGCCTGGCTGACTTTGTTGTACAGATCGGCTTTGTGCAGCTCTTCGATGAAGATGGCGTCGGCGCGGCGCAGCAGATCGCAGTACTCTTTCTTCACTTCGCCCAGCACGCGCACGCCCAGACCCGGGCCCGGGAACGGGTGACGGTACAGCATGTCGTACGGCAGGCCCAGTTCCAGGCCAATTTTGCGCACTTCGTCTTTGAACAGCTCTTTCAGCGGCTCAACCAGGCCCAGCTTCATCTCTTTCGGCAGGCCGCCCACGTTGTGGTGCGACTTGATCACGTGCGCTTTGCCGGTGGCGGAAGCGGCGGATTCAATTACGTCCGGGTAGATGGTGCCCTGCGCCAGCCATTTCACCTGCTCTTGCTTGCAGGCTTCTTCGTCGAACACTTCAACGAACACGCGGCCGATGATTTTACGCTTGGCTTCCGGCTCGTCGACGCCCGCCAGCGCGGTCAGGAAGCGGTTTTCCGCCTCGACGTGCACGATGTTCAGGCCGAAGTGGTCGCCGAACATTTCCATCACCTGCTTGGCTTCGTTCAAGCGCAGCAGGCCGTTGTCGACGAACACGCAGGTCAGACGCTTGCCGATGGCGCGGTGCAGCAGCATCGCGGTCACGGAGGAGTCAACGCCGCCGGACAGGCCGAGGATCACGTGGTCTTCACCCACCTGCTCGCGGATGCGCTCAACCGCATCTTCGATGATGGTCGCCGGCGTCCACAGGGCCTCACACTGGCAGATGTCCAGTACGAAGCGCTCCAGCATGCGCTGGCCCTGACGGGTGTGGGTCACTTCCGGGTGGAACTGCACGCCGTAGAAGCGTTTTTCTTCGTTGGCCATAATGGCGAACGGGCAGGTATCGGTGCTGGCGACGGTCACGAAGTCGGACGGGATCGCGGTCACTTTGTCGCCGTGGCTCATCCACACGTCCAGCAGCGGTTTGCCGGCCGGGCTGATGGCGTCTTCGATGTCGCGCAGCAGCGCGCTCTCGTTGACGATTTCCACCTGCGCGTAGCCGAACTCGCGTTCGTTGGAGCCCTGCACATGGCCACCCAGCTGCATCGCCATGGTCTGCATGCCGTAGCACACGCCCAGCACCGGCACGCCGGCGTTGAACACGTAGTCAGGGGCGCGCGGGCTGCCGGCTTCGGTGGTGCTTTCCGGGCCGCCGGACAGGATGATGCCGCTTGGGTTGAATTCGCGGATCTGCTCTTCGCTAACGTCCCAGGCCCACAGTTCGCAGTAAACGCCGATTTCGCGCACGCGGCGGGCGACCAGTTGGGTGTATTGCGAACCGAAGTCCAGTATGAGGATGCGATGCTTATGGATATTTTGTGTCATGTGAGGCGAATTCCAGCAACAAGAGAAAAAGAGCGAAAATGTATGTTTTCGGGATGGGGCTTAGCGCCCCACCCCGGCCTCTCACTCAGGAGAGGTTAAGGCATCAGCCCATGCGGTAGTTCGGCGACTCTTTGGTGATGGTCACGTCGTGCACGTGGCTTTCCTGAATGCCAGCGCCGCTGATGCGCACGAACTCCGCCTTGGTGCGCAGATCGTCGATGGTGGCGCAGCCGGTCAGGCCCATGCAGGAGCGCAGGCCGCCCATCTGCTGGTGCACGATGGCTTTCAGCATGCCTTTATAGGCCACGCGGCCTTCGATACCTTCCGGCACCAGTTTGTCGGCGGCGTTATCGGTCTGGAAGTAACGGTCGGAAGAGCCTTTGGACATCGCGCCCAGCGAGCCCATGCCGCGGTAAGATTTGAACGAGCGACCCTGATACAGCTCGATTTCGCCCGGAGATTCTTCGGTGCCCGCCAGCATGGAGCCGACCATCACGCAAGAGGCGCCCGCGGCGATCGCTTTGGCGATATCGCCGGAGAAGCGGATGCCGCCGTCGGCGATAACCGGAATGCCGGTGCCTTCCAGCGCTTCCACCGCGTCGGCGATGGCGGTGATCTGCGGTACGCCTACGCCGGTCACGATGCGGGTGGTACAGATGGAGCCAGGGCCGATACCCACTTTCACCGCGCTCACGCCGGCTTCAGCCAGCGCTTTGGCGCCCGCTGCGGTCGCGACGTTGCCGCCGACGATCTGCAGATCCGGGTATTTGGCGCGGGTTTCGCGGATGCGCTGCAACACGCCTTCGGAGTGGCCGTGCGAGGAGTCGATCAGCAGGACGTCAACGCCTGCCGCCACCAGCGCATCAACGCGCTCTTCGTTGCCGGCGCCGGCGCCGACCGCCGCGCCCACGCGCAGACGGCCGTGCTCGTCTTTACAGGCGTTCGGCTTACGTTCCGCTTTTTGGAAGTCTTTAACGGTGATCATGCCCAGCAGGTGGAAGCTGTCGTCCACCACCAGCGCTTTTTCTACGCGCTTTTCGTGCATCTTCTGCAGCACCACGTCGCGCGCTTCACCTTCTTTCACGGTGACCAGGCGATCTTTCGGCGTCATCACCGCAGTCACCGGCTGAGTCAGATCGGTCACGAAGCGCACGTCGCGGCCGGTAATGATGCCGACCAGCTCGTTGTCTTCGGTGACGACCGGATAACCGGCGAAGCCGTTGCGCGCGGTCAGCTCTTTCACTTCCTGCAGCGTGGTGGCCGGGGTAACGGTCTGCGGGTCGGTGACTACGCCGCTTTCATGTTTTTTCACGCGGCTGACTTCTTCAGCCTGGCGCTCGATGGACATGTTTTTGTGGATGAAGCCCAGGCCGCCTTCCTGCGCCAGCGCGATGGCCAGGCCGGATTCGGTAACGGTATCCATGGCTGCGGACAGCATAGGGATGTTCAGGCGGATGGTTTTGGTCAGTTGAGTGCCGAGCTCTGCGGTGTTAGGCAGAACCGTGGAGTGGGCTGGAACCAGGAGGACGTCGTCAAACGTCAGAGCTTCTTTAGCGATACGTAGCATGGGCAATATCTCACCAGGGTGGGCTGTGAAAAAGATAAAATATTGCCGCGGCATTATACAGAGCGGAATCGGTTGCCTCCAGCACTTTCTTACAAAAAGTCTTGATTACCTTTTTCAGCCATGTAGTATCGACCAATTAAGTGATTGTTTTGAAATTTGATCTGGGTCACATGTCGCTACCTGTTTCGCCTTCCATTTTTACCGTAAGCCGCCTGAATCAGACGGTTCGCCAACTGCTGGAAATGGAAATGGGGCAGATTTGGCTCTCCGCCGAGATCTCCAACCTCTCCCAGCCCGCCTCCGGCCACTGGTATTTCACCCTGAAAGACGACCGCGCCCAGGTGCGCTGCGCGATGTTCCGCAACAGCAATCGCCGCGTCACCTTCCGGCCGCAAAACGGCCAGCAGGTCTTGGTGCGCGCCAGCATCACGCTGTATGAACCGCGCGGCGACTACCAGCTGATCGCCGAGAGCATGCAGCCCGCCGGCGACGGCCTGCTGCAGCAACAGTTCGAGCAGTTGAAACAGCGCCTGAGCGCCGAAGGGCTGTTCGATCAGCAGTTCAAGCAGCCGCTGCCCGCCCCGGCCAAACGCGTCGGGGTGATCACCTCCGCCAGCGGCGCGGCGCTGCACGATATCCTGCAGGTATTGCAGCGGCGCGATCCGTCGCTGCCGATCGTCATCTACCCCACCTCGGTGCAGGGCGCGGAAGCGCCGATGCAGATCGTGCGCGCCATCGAGACCGCCAACCGCCGCGATGAATGCGACGTGCTGATCGTCGGCCGCGGCGGCGGTTCGCTGGAGGATCTGTGGAGCTTCAACGACGAACGCGTGGCGCGGGCGATCTTCGCCAGCCGCATTCCGATCGTCAGCGCCGTCGGCCATGAAACCGACGTCACCATCGCCGACTTCGTCGCCGATCTGCGCGCGCCGACCCCTTCCGCCGCCGCCGAACTGGTGAGCCGCAATCAGCTCGAGCTGTTGCGCCAGCTGCAGTCGCAGCAGCAGCGGCTGGAGATGGCGATGGATTACTACCTGGCGCAGCGCCAGCAGCAGTTCACCCGCATTCATCACCGTTTACAGCAGCAGCATCCGCATCTGCGCCTGGCGCGCCAGCAGACGCTGCTGTTCAAGCTGCAGCGCCGAATGGAAGACGGCATGCAGCAGCAGCTGCGCCTGGCCGCCCGCCGCAGCGAACGCGTCCAGCAGCGGCTGGCGCAGGTGCAGCCGCAGGGCCGCATTCACCGCTACCAACAGCGCGTGCAGCAGCAGGAATACCGTCTGCAGCAGGCGATGGAGCGCCAGCTCAACGCCTACCGCCAGCGTTTCGGCGTGGCGTGCAGCCAGCTGGAGACCGTCAGCCCGCTGGCGACGCTGGCGCGCGGCTACAGCGTGACGCAAACTCCGCGCGGCGAGCTGCTGAAAACCACCAAGCAGGCGCAGGTCGGCGAGCTGCTGAAAACCCGCCTGCAGGATGGCTGGGTGGAAAGCGAGGTGAAAACCATCACCGTCGCCAAAAAGCCACGCAAGAAGCGCGCGGCCGAGTAAGCCCTACTCCAGCGTAAAACGCTCGCCCGGTTCACCGTTCACCCACAGCGCGCGCGTTTCGCCTTCCGGCAGGCTGAGCGTCAGCGTGCGCCAGGCCGGGCGGAAATGCCCTTCCGTCGTGATATCCAGCATGATGCGCTGATGGTCGCAGCGCATTTCCCAGCGCAGCCACAGCGCCTCGCCCTGCCGCCAGCCGTCGCTTTCGCCGTCGTCCTCAAACAGCAGCCCGCCGCTCGCCCCGCCGCCCTTGAGCGGAAACAGCCGCAGCTCGCGCCGATCGTCGGCGGCCACGTCCACATGCGCCAACCGCTGCGACAGCGGCAGCGCCGCCCCGGCGCGCACCAGCAGCGGCAGACGCTCCAACGGCGCCGCCAGCGTCACCGTCTGGCCGCCGCCGAACCACTGGCCGCTGTAGAAGCAGTACCAGCCTTCGCCGTTATCCGGCAGATACACCGAACGGCGACGTTGCCCCGGCTCCACCACGCTGGCCACCAGCAGATCGCGGCCAATCAGAAAATCGTCGTTTTCGCCAAAGGTGCGCGCATCCTGTTCGTGATCGAGAAAAGTCGGGCGCAGCATCGGCTCGTCGTCGGCGCAGGCCTGCCACAGCAGCGTGTAGAAATACGGCAGCAGCCGGTAACGCAGGTTGATCGCCTCGCGCACCGCCGGGGTGGCGGCCGGGTACATCCAGGGTTCGTTGACCGTGGCGTCGTCATTCCAGGAGTGGATGGTGAAACGCGGGTGCATCACGCCGTTTTGTACCCAGCGCACCAGCAGCTCCGCGTCCGGTTTGTCACCGGAGAAGCCACCGACGTCATGGCCGAGGTTATACAACCCGGACAGGCTCATGCCCAACCCCATGCGAATGTTGTAGCGCAGCGTCTGCCAGCTGGTGCGATTATCGCCGCTCCAGGTCTGCACGTAGCGCTGCATGCCGGCGCAGCCGGAGCGCGAGATCAGGTACGGCCGCCGCTGCGGCGCAAAGCGCAACTGGGCCTCCATCGAGGCGCGCATCATCAGCAGCGGCATCACCGGGCGGAGATGTTTGATGGCGATCGGCCGTCCAAAGCCGTGGCAGCGTGCTTCGCCGTCCCACACTTCGTACTCGTTGTTGTCGTTCCAGGTCGAATCGATGCCCATCTCCAGCAGCTGCTGTGTGACGCCCTGCTGCCACCATCGCACCGTCGCCGGATTGGTGAAGTCGAGGTGCGATCCTTCGTCGTCCCAGAAGCTGGAGCGTTCCGGCGCGTCGCTTTGCGAATCGCGGATAAACAGCCCCTGCGCCGCCACCTCTTGATACTGCGGATGATCCTGCAGCAGGCACGGCTTGATGTTGGCCGCCAGCTTGAGGCCGGCGTCGTGAAACGCCTGGCTGAGCAGCCTAGGCTGCGGCACCTTGTCATAGTTCCAGTTAAACACGTAGCGTTTGTTGTTGATCGAGGTGTAGCCCGACGACAGCTGGAAAGAGTCGCAGGGGATGGCATGTTGACGGCACAGCGCAATGAACTGTTGCAGCTGCTGCTGGGCGTCCGGCGCGTCGGTGTAGTGCATGGTCGAACCGCTGTAGCCCAGGCTCCACTTCGGCCCGAAGTGGGTGCGGCCGGTCAGGCGCACGAACGCCTTGGTGACATCCAAAACCTTCGGCCCGAGGAACAGGTAGTAATCCAGATCGCCCGCTTCGGCCTGATAGCGGCGGTAGGCCGTATGGTAGTTGTCGATCTCGTTGCCCAGATCCAGCCAGCAGCTGCTCAGGTTGTCGTAGAACAGGCCGAAGCTCGCCTCCGGCCCGCGGGTGATGGTAAACGGAATGTGCTTGTACAGCGGATCGGTGCTGGCGGCGTTGTAGCCCATCGCGTCCAGGTTGCGCATCTCGAAGCGGCGGCCGGTGCGTTCCAGATCGCCGGCCTTCTCCCCCAGGCCGTAATAGCGCTCATCGGCGAAACGCCGCTGGTAATGCGCCACGCCGTCGCCGTGCGCGTTGAGCAGGTAGGCGCTGGTCGGCCGATCCGCCGCCAGCGGCCGCCACTCGCCAGCGGCATTGCAATGCTCCCATTCCAACCACAGCGGCTGATGCACCGTCACGCGCAGCAGAGGCGTGCTGACCACCAGCCGACCGCTCTCCTGGCGCAGCTGATAGCCCGGCAGGCTGAAGCCGGCGACGCTGAGCCGTTCGCGCCCTTCCCAAGACACATCCTCCTGCGGCGCGATGCTCCAGGTGCGATCCAGCGCCAGCTCGCCGTTGCGCTTGATCAACACGCGGAACAAACCGTCTTCCAGCACGTACAGACAGAAACGGTGACGTTCATCGACCAGCAGCTCGACATGGTCGGCATGCTGCGCCGCCAGCGTCCAATTTTTCAAGGTTTTCATAAATATCCCACTTAGCTGTGTGAAGGGGTTTTCTTACCGCCGCGCTCGGCGATCAGGGCAATCAGGAACACAGCGCCGATCAGATCGAAGAAGCCCATCGCGATAAACAGCGGGTTGAAACCGAGGGTGTCGGATACCGCGCCGATCAGGAGCGTGAACAGGAAGCTGGCGATCCAGGCGCTGGAGCCGCGCATGCCGTTGACCGTCGCCATCTGGTTTTTATCGAACGACTCCACCACCAGCGCGCTGAGCATGCAGGAGATCACCTGGTGGCCGAAGCCGCCGATCGAGATCAGCGCGATCGCCACATAGGGATTTTGGGTGATCGCGACGAACGCCAGCGACACCATCAGGAAAGCGCCGGTCACCGAGCTGGCGACCACCGAGTTGACGCGGCTGCAGCCGAACCATTTGCGATACAGGGTGGTGAGATAGCCGCTGGCGACGCTGCCGATATCCGCCGCCAGGAACGGCAGCCAGGCGAACATCGCGATCTGCTTCAGATCCATGCCGCGTTCGGTGGCCAGGTACAGCGGCACCCAGAAACTGAAGACCGCCCAGGCCGGCTCGGCGAGAAAGGCCGGGATGGCGATGCCATAGAATTTCTTGTTCTTGCACAGGCTGGCCAGCGAAGTGAAGAACGGCAGCTTCGGCAGCACCGGCTCGTTGTCTTCACGGATCAGATCCAGCTCTTGTTGGCTGAGGTTCGGGTGCTGCTGGGGCGAGTGGTAGAACAGCCACCACAGCACTACCCAGATCAGCGCCAGCCCGCCCGAGAACAGGAACGCGCCCTGCCAGCCGAAGGAGACGTGGGCGATGACGATGATCGGCGGCGCCAGCATGGCGCCGATGGAGAAACCGACGCCCGCCCAGCCGGCGGCGATCGGACGCTCCTTCTTCGGGAACCAGTCGGAGATCGCCTTGGCGTTGGCCGGGGTGGCCGCCGCCTCCGCGCCCCCCATGAAGAAGCGCAAAATGGCCAGTTGCAGCCAGCTGCCGGCGCCGGCGTGCAGCATGCACACCACCGCCCAAATGCCCGCGCAGATCAGAAAGCCCATCTTCAGGCCGATGACGTCGATCAGCCAGCCGCAGATCGGCTGAAATACCGTATAGGCCAACTGGAACGACGCCACCACCCAGGCATATTGCTCGGTGCTCATGTTCAGGCTGGTTTTCAGTTCCGGCGCCAGAATGCCCAGCGAGTTGCGGGTAATGTAGTTGACCGTGACGCCCAACAAGAACAGCGCCAGCATCCACCAGCGTAGCGATTTGAACTTGCGCCGGCCGCTCTGCGCGACCGTCTGATTGATCTCCACACTCATCGGTTCTCTCCCCGCGGCCGCCCATGACAGCGACGCGCGCATTGGTAGGGTACATTGCGCTATCAAAAGGGGACGGTGAACACAGGCCAACGCCCGCATAACAGACAGGCAGTCCATCACAACCCCATGATTTATTTTTTGTTTTCTTCTTTGCACACCGTTAAAATTGGACTGACAAGTCGTTAAAATTGGTGTACCAATGCAGACTACTCAGCGATCACGCACAGCGAAACGGGGTTTTTTGCAAAGATTTTCACAGGCGGGTGAAAAAATAGTCATAATGGCCGCAGGATCCAGTCAAAGTGCTGAAAAGCCGCAGTGAAAATATTCTCATGGACGAATTTGAAGGAGATCACAAAATGAACGGGAAGCTGAAAATCCAGGAGATCGCCCGCCAAACCGGGCTGTCGATCAGCACCGTTTCCCGCGTGCTGGCGGGCAAGGCCAACACCAGCGCCGAAGCGCGCCGCAAGGTGCTGGAATGCGCGCAGCAAAACGGCATTCTACAGGGCATTTCCAGCGGCCGATTGATGTTGAACAATGTGATGGTGTTCGCGCCGCAGCGCGCGTTCGACGTGCGCACCGATATCTTCTACTACAAGGTCATTCAGGGCATCGCCGCCGCACTGATGCAGCACGAGGTGCGCATCCGTTACTGCGGCCTGGAAGAGCAGCACAGCGACGGCGCGCTGTTTCTGGAAAAAATGAGCGATCCGCACACCGAAGCGGCGCTGATCATCGGCATCGACGACGAACACATCCATACCCTGGCGGCCGATCTGCCCAAGCCCTGCGTGCTGATCAACTGCACCGATCGGCAGATGCGGCTGGACAGCGTCTCGCCGGATCATCAGCTGATCGGCGACTATTCCGCCAGCTATCTGTTCCAGCAGGGGCACAGCCATATCCTCAACCTGCAGTGTCTGCGCCGCCACACCATGGAGCTGCGGCTGGCGGGCATCCGGCAGGCCTACGCGCGGCATCATCTGCCGTTCGACGACGGCCGCCATCTGGTGACCACTTCCGGCTTCGGCAGCGAAGAGGCCGAACAGGCGCTGAGCACCTACCTGAACCGCGCCCCGCTGCCGACGGCGATCCTGGCCGGCGGCGACTACATGGCGGTCGGGGCGGTCAAGGCGCTCAACAAGCTGGGGCTGAGCGTACCGGGCGACGTATCGGTGATGAGCACCGATGGCTTCAACCTGGCGGAAATACACGACGTGCCGCTGACCTCGGTACAGGTGCCGCGTGATGAGCTGGGCTACGAGGCGATCCAGCTGCTGCAGCGGCGCATGCTGCGCGCCGACGCGCCGCCGTGCAACCTGCTGCTGCATGGCCGGTTGGCGGTACGCGCTTCGGTGCGGCGCATCAGTCCCCACAAGACCACCCCGGCGGTGAGCACGCATAACCACAGGCTTTATGACGAGTAGACTACACTTAGGCTCAGTGCATTCATTCGATGAGGTAAATTTTTTGCCTAAGGAGAGCCACTATGCCAGCCCAGCGCATGCGTTCCGTTATTCCTCCCTACATGCTGCGCCGCATTATTGAACACGGTAACGCCCCGCAGCGCGACTGCGCGCTGCACACCCTGAACCACGTGCAAAGCCTGCTCGGCAACAAGCCGCTGCGTTCACCGACCGAGAAAAACGCCCGAGCCGGCGAAGCGCTCCGCGATATCTACGACGCCCAGAACGGCACCCAACTGCCCGGCAAACAGGTGCGCAAGGAGGGGCAGCCCAGCAACCACGACGTGGCGGTGGACGAGGCCTACGACTATCTCGGCGTCACCTACGATTTCTTCTGGCAGGCCTACCGGCGCAATTCGCTGGATAATAAAGGGCTGCCGCTGGTCGGCAGCGTGCACTACGGCAAGGAGTACCAGAACGCTTTCTGGAACGGCCAGCAGATGGTGTTCGGAGACGGCGACGGCGAGATCTTCAACCGTTTCACCATCGCCATCGACGTGGTCGGCCATGAGCTGACGCACGGCGTGACCGAGAGCGAAGCCGGGCTGATCTACTACCAGCAGTCCGGCGCGCTCAACGAATCGCTGTCTGACGTGTTCGGTTCGTTGGTCAAGCAATTCCACCTGCAGCAAACCGCCGATAAAGCCGACTGGCTGATCGGCGCCGGTCTGCTCGCCAAGGGCATCAAAGGCAAAGGGCTGCGCTCGATGTCAGCGCCCGGCACCGCCTACGACGACCCGCTGCTGGGCAAAGACCCGCAGCCCGCCAGCATGAAGGATTACATCCAGACCAAGGAAGACAACGGCGGCGTGCACCTCAACTCCGGCATTCCCAACCGCGCGTTCTACCTGGCGGCAACCGCGCTGGGCGGCTTCGCCTGGGAAAAAGCCGGCTACGTCTGGTATGACACGGTGTGCGACAAAGCGCTGCCGCAAAACGCCGACTTCGCCACCTTCGCCCGCGCCACGGTGAAACACGCGCAGGCGCGTTTCGATCAAAGCGTGGCGGACAAGGTGCAGCAGGCTTGGCATCAGGTGGGGGTGGAGTAATGAAACCGCTGCCGACGCTCAATCAGGATACGGTCATTGAGCTGGCGCGCGAGGGAGGCTTCGCCTACATTCCCAAACTGGCGGGCCAGCGCCGCATTGCGCTGGCCGATATCACGCCGGAGCAACGGCAGCGCCTGAATCAGTTGCTGAATCAGACGCTGCCGTACGCCCAGGAAGAGGGCCAACCCAACTCCCCCGGCTGCGGCGACCAGCGCTACTACCGCGTACAGATCAACTACACCAGCCCCACCCTGAGCACCGAGATCGTGCTGTTAATCCCGGAAAGCAGCGCGCCGCAGGCGCTGGTGGATTTGTGGAAAACCGGCCAGGTGGATGAGTGAGGGCTTACAGCGGCTGATAGCTGAAATTCACCCGTTTTTTGGAGATCAGCCCGTGCCCGTTCTGGCACAGGTAATCCACCGCCCCGCAGGCCTTCAACTCTTGCAGCGGCTGCCCGCACTCCGGGCAGCTCGCCAGCTGCCGATAATCGCGCTGACAGGCGGCACAATGGTAGTGACCCGCTACCCAATTCATGGTCTGACGACAGTGCGGACAATGCGCATCCATAACAGCTCCCAGGTTAAATCGCGCCCCATGAGCGCAAGAAATAGATCCCCAACGCGGTGGTGAAGAACGACCCGACGGTGGTGATAGCGATAATGTTGGCCGCCAGCGTGGCGTTGCCGCCCATGGCGCGCGTCATCACATAGCTGCCCGAAGCGGTCGGCGTGGCGGAAAACAGGAAGATGATGCCCAACGCCGCCCCCTGAAACCCGCACAGCCAGCCGGCCAGCGTCATCAGGAACGGCACCAGAAACAGCTTGGCCGCCGACGACAGCGCCGCCACGTTGGACGAGCGGAACATGGCGCGGAAATCCAGGCTGGCGCCGGTGCACAGCAGCGCCAACGGCAGCGACAGCGCGGAGATATAGCTGCCGGTTTGGCGGATCACGGTCGGGATACCCAGCCCGGTTTGCGCATACAGCAGCCCGCACACCAGGCCGATGATCAGCGGATTGGTGACAATGCTGCGCAGCAGCGACAGGTGGCTGATTTTCTTGCCCTGCCCGCCCTGCAGGCTGCGCGTGAGGGTGATGACCGACAGTATGTTGAACAGGATCACGGTCACCGTCAGGTACAGCGAGGCGAGCGCAATGCCTTCGCTGCCGTAGGCGGTCATGGCGTAGGCCAGACCGACGATGGCGGTGTTGGCGCGAAACCCGCCCTGCACGAACACCCCGCGCTCACGCGGTTCTTTCACCACCCACCTGGCCGCCAGCTCCAGCAGCAGGAAGGTCGCCAGCGTGCCGACCGCGCCGAACAGCACCAGCGGCAGATTGCCGAGCAGCTGCGGATGGTTGGTAGCGATGCTGAAAAACAGCAGGCACGGCAGCGCCAGATTGAACACCAGGCGGGTCGCGCCGTCGACGAAGCGGTCATCCATCAGGCGCCAATGGCGCAACAGGATCCCCAGCAGCATCATCAGCAGATTGGGCACGGTGACGTCGAACGCAAAACTCCAGGTTTCCCAGGACATGGTGTTCCTTCAGACAGGCGAGGTAATCTTCAGATAATAAAACGATTTCGGGCCAATAAAAAAGGGGCGCGGCATCACTGCCGCGCCCCTCATGAGCGATTACTTGCTCTTTTTCAGGTGGCTCATCAGGCGTTTGCGCTTACGCATCTGGGTCGGCGTCAGCAGGTTGCGTTTGCCGGCGAACGGGTTGTCGCCCTCTTTGAACTGGATGCGGATCGGCGTCCCCATCACGTTCAGCGAGCGACGGAAGTAGTTCATCAGGTAGCGCTTGTACGAATCGGCCAGATCGCTGACCTGGTTGCCGTGGATCACCACGATCGGCGGGTTGTAACCGCCGGCGTGGGCGTATTTCAGCTTCACGCGGCGGCCGCGCACCAACGGCGGCTGGTGATCGTCAACCGCCATCTGCATGATTTTGGTCAGCATCGAGGTGTTTACGCGACGGGTTGCGCACTCGTAGGCTTCCTGTACCGATTCGAACAGGTTGCCGACGCCGCTGCCGTGCAGGGCGGAAATAAAGTGCACGCGCGCGAAGTCGACGAAGCCCAGACGCAGATCGAGCATCTCTTTCACGTGCTCGCGATCTTCTTCGCTCATGCCGTCCCACTTGTTGACCGCAATCACCAGTGAGCGCCCACTATTGAGGATAAAGCCGAGCAGCGAGAGGTCCTGATCGGAGATGCCTTCACGCGCGTCAATCACCAGCAGCACCACGTTGGCGTCTTCAATCGCCTGCAGGGTCTTGATCACCGAGAATTTCTCGACGGTTTCGGTCACCTTGCCGCGTTTGCGCACCCCGGCGGTGTCGATCAGCACGTATTCGCGTTCGTCACGCACCATCGGAATGTAGATGCTGTCGCGGGTAGTGCCCGGCATGTCGTACACCACCACGCGCTCCTCGCCGAGGATACGGTTAGTGAGCGTAGACTTACCTACGTTCGGGCGGCCGACGATCGCCAGTTTGATCGGCAGATCCTGCGGATTGAACGCTTCTTCCGGCTCTTCGTCTTCTTCGCCTTCCAGCGTTTCGCCGTTTTGCTCGGCCCAGTAAGCGGCGTTGGCCTCTTCCTCGGTCAGCTCGACGTCTTCCGGTTTTTCCGGCACGAACGGCACCAGCACGTGTTCAATCAGCTGGGTCACGCCGCGGCCGTGAGAAGCGGCGATAGCGAACACTTCACCCAGACCGAGCGAGTAGAAATCGGCGGTGGCGGTGTCCGGATCCAGACCGTCGGTCTTGTTGGCCACCAGGAATGTCGCCTTCTGGCGGCTGCGCAGGTGCTGGGCGATGCCCTGATCCGCCGGCATCAGGCCGGCGCGGGCGTCGACCATGAACAGCACGATGTCCGCTTCTTCGATCGCCAGCAGCGACTGACCGGCCATGCGCGTTTCGACGCCGTCTTCGGTGCCGTCGATGCCGCCGGTATCGACGATGATAAATTCATTGCCTTCGATTTCAGCACGACCATACTTGCGGTCACGCGTCAGCCCCGGGAAATCCGCCACCAGCGCATCGCGCGTATGGGTTAAACGGTTGAACAAGGTGGATTTACCCACATTCGGGCGCCCGACCAGCGCGACGACAGGTATCATTGTTGAAGCCTCATTACTTAATAATCAATGCGTTACTGCACTGTGGATAGACACCAGCGGTGCAGCTTATAAAAATACGAAACGGCCCCTGAACATTCAGGAGCCGTTTGCAAGCCTTGCGACGAGCGGCGTTAGCGGGTGAAAGCGTAAACTTTCCCGCCGCGAGCCTGGATGACCAGCTTGTCGCCGGCCACCATCGGCGCAGACAGGAAGCCGGAGCTGTCCACTTCCTGCTGGGCGACAAAACGGCCATCGGTGGTGTTGACCCAGTGCAGATAGCCTTCGGCGTCACCGGTCACCAGATAACCATTATACATCACCGGCGGCGTCAGGTTGCGGTGCAGCAGATCGCTTTGCGTCCACACGGTCACGCCGCCTTCGGTGCTGAGCGCCACCACGCGATCGTTCTGGTCGATCAGGTAGATGCGGCCCGCGTCGACGATGAAATCATTCACCGAACCCAGCTCGCGTTTCCAGATGATCTGACCGGAACGCAGATCCAGCGCCGTCAGGTTGCCGTTGTAACCCAGCGCGTAGACCACGCCGTCAACGATCACCGGCGTGGTGTCCACGTCGTTCAGGCGATCGATTTCGGTCGCGCCGCTCGGCTGAGAAATGCGCTGTTGCCAGATCAGTTGGCCCTGCTGCATCAGCACGGCGCTGACGCGGCCGTTGTCACCGCCGACGATGGCGGCGCCAAAGGCGACGGCTGGCGCGGATTCACCGCGCAGCGACAGCGAAGGCATATCCAGGTTAACCGTCCACTTCACCGCGCCGTCGGCTTCGTTCAGCGCCTGCAGCATGCCGTTGGAAGTATGCACCAACACCATGCCGTCGCTGACAACCGGACGGGAGATCGCTTCGCCGGCCACTTTGGTCTGCCAGGCGATGGCGCCGTCGGCGGTGTTCAATGCGTAAACCACCGCTTTTTCGCTGCCGACGTAAACCTTGTCACCCGCAACCGTCAGGCCGCCCGACAGCAGCGCAGACAGGTTGCTGGAGAAGAAGCCGGTCTTCTCGGAAAGATTGACCTTCCACTTCTCGTTGCCGCTGTCGGCATCCATCGCTTTCACGATGCCGAAGCGATCGGCGGCGTAAATGGTGCTGTCCTGATAGGCCGGACGCAGGTGGGAGTAATACTCACCGATACCGTCGCCCACCGAGGTGCTCCACGCCTTGTTCGGCGTAAACTGATTTTCAACTTTCGGCAACGGCGACATGGTAACCACGTCTTCTTCGCTGTTAAACAGCGAGCAACCACTCAGCAAGGCAGCGGAAACCAGTCCGACCAAGAGTGTTTTACGCAATTGCATGGGAATTCCCCTTAGCTGGACAAGTTATTCAATTTCATGCGCAGCAGAACCTGCAGCGCTTGAGAAGCGTTGGACTCAATGCCTTTGCTGTAAGCTTCGCGCGCGCCCTTGGCGTCGCCCTTCGCCAGCAGCACATCGCCGCGCACATCCTGCATCATCGCCGCCCAGCCTTCGCCTTTCACGCCATCCAGCGTTTTCAGCGCTTCATCCAGCTTTTTCTCCTGCAGCTGGACGCGCGCCAGACGCAGGTCGATCATCGCCAACAGGTTGTCGTCTTTGGTCTGGCCCTGCGCCAGCGCCAATTGTTGTTCCGCCTTGGCGAAATCATTCTGTTCGACAAAGTGCTTGGCCAACTGCAGCGCGGCCAGTACGCCGTAGCTGTTGCCGTTGGCCTGGACAAATTTCTCTGCGGCAGCCACGTCATCCGGCTTGCCGGCCGCCAGACGATCGCTGGCTTCCTGATAGGATTGCGATGCCGCCATCATGTTGGAGTTTTCATGGCTCTGCCAGTAACGCCAGCCAACCAGGGCACCAATTCCGAGCACCACGCCCACCGCCAGCGCTTTGCCGTTCTCGGCAAAGAACCGACGCAGTGCGTCGACTTGTTCGTTTTCAGTGGTATAGACTTCCACGGTGTCCTTCTCCTTAACCTAACATCAAAGCCAGACGCGCAGCGACTTCGCTTTGCGCCAGCGTTTCTTGTTCACCACTGCGCAGGTCTTTCACCACCACCTGCTGCGCCGCCACTTCGCTCTCGCCCAGGATCAGCGCGATGCGCGCGCCCCATTTGTCCGCACGGGTGATCTGCTTCTTGAAGTTGCCGCCGCCGTAATTGGTCATCAGCTTCAGCTGCGGCGCCGCGTCGCGCACCTGTTCAGCCAGCTGCATCGCCGCGCTCTGGGTGCCCGCGCCGGAAGAGATGACGTACACGTCGATAGCCGACGGCGCCTTGAATTCCGGGTTGACCGCCTGCACCAGCAGCACCAGGCGCTCCAGGCCCATGGCGAAACCGACCGCCGGGGTGGCGCGGCCGCCCAACTGCTCGACCAGACCGTCGTAACGGCCGCCCGCGCAGACGGTGCCCTGCGCGCCCAGGCTGGTGGTCACCCACTCAAACACGGTGCGGTTGTAGTAATCCAGACCGCGCACCAGGCGCTCGTTAACGGTATATGGGATACCTGCCTGCGCCAAAAGTTCACACAGACCGGCGAAGTGAGCACGGGATTCTTCATCCAGGTACTCGGACAGGCGCGGCGCGTCGTTCAGCAGCGCCTGCACCTCAGGATTCTTGGAGTCCAGCACGCGCAGCGGGTTGCTGTACATGCGGCGTTTGCAGTCTTCGTCCAGCACCTCGACGTGCTGCTCCAGGAACGCCACCAGCGCATCGCGGTAGTTGGCGCGCGCCTCCAGCGAACCGATGGAGTTCAGCTCCAGCTTGACGTGCTCGGCGATGCCCAGCGCTTTCCACCAGCGGGCGGTCAGCAGGATCAGCTCGGCGTCGATATCCGGGCCTTGCAGGCCGAACACTTCCGCGCCCAGCTGATGGAACTGGCGATAGCGGCCCTTTTGCGGGCGCTCGTAGCGGAACATCGGGCCGATGTACCACAGACGCTGTTCCTGATTGTACAGCAGACCATGTTCGATGCCGGCGCGCACGCAGCCGGCCGTCCCTTCCGGACGCAGCGTCAGGCTTTCGCCGTTGCGGTCTTCGAAGGTATACATCTCTTTTTCCACGACGTCGGTCACTTCGCCGATCGCGCGTTTGAATAACGGGGTCTGCTCTACAATCGGCAACCGGATTTCGCTGTAACCGTAGCCGCCCAGCACCTGCTTGAGGGTGCCTTCAATACGCTGCCATAATGCCGTTTCTTCCGGCAGGTAGTCGTTCATGCCGCGGATGGCTTGAATGTTCTTTGCCACGTGAGTTCTCTGTCCGTTGTCTGTAAAAATGAACCTGATTATAGGGACTTTGCCGCCCGGTATTCAACGCGGATGCGGTTTTCCGCCCTTCAGGTGCATAAACAAGCGGGCCAACAGGCCCGCCGTGTAGCGATAACGCTTATTTTTCCAGCAGATTGACCGTGATACGGTTGCTTTCGTCCATCATCGCGGCCTTGGCGCGAATCTTCGCTTCCAGCTGGTCGATCATCTGTTCGTTGTCGAAACGCTCTTTCTGGCGCACGCCGTCTTCGTAGAAGCCGCTCTTCTTGTGGCCGCCGGTCACGCCCATGGTGGACACCAGCGCTTCGCCCGGGCCGTTCACCACGCAACCGATGATCGAGACGTCCATCGGCGTGATGATGTCTTCCAGGCGCTGCTCCAGCGCGTTCACCGTGCCGATCACGTCGAACTCCTGACGCGAACAGGTCGGGCAGGCGATGAAGTTGATGCCGCGCGCGCGGATGCGCAGCGACTTCAGAATGTCGAAACCGACCTTCACCTCTTCGACCGGATCCGCCGCCAGCGAGATGCGCAGGGTATCGCCGATGCCTTCAGACAGCAGCATGCCCAGGCCGATGGCCGATTTGACCGACCCGCTGCGCGCGCCGCCAGCTTCGGTGATGCCCAGATGCAGCGGCTGATCAATGCGCGACGCCAGCAGACGGTAGGATTGCACCGCCAGGAACACGTCCGATGCCTTGACGCTGACCTTGAACTGGTCGAAGTTGAGGCGATCGAGGATATCCACGTGGCGCATGGCGGATTCCAGCAGCGCTTCCGGCGTAGGTTCGCCGTACTTTTCCTGCAGATCTTTCTCCAGCGAACCGCCGTTGACGCCGATGCGAATCGGGATGTTCTTGTCGCGGGCGCAGTCCACCACCGAGCGAATGCGCGATTCGTTGCCGATGTTGCCCGGGTTGATGCGCAGGCAGTCCACGCCGTATTCGGCAACCTGCAGCGCGATGCGATAATCGAAGTGGATATCGGCGACCAGCGGCACGTTGACCTGCTGCTTGATCAGCTTGAACGCCTCGGCGGCGTCCATGGTAGGAACCGAAACGCGGACGATGTCGACGCCCACGCGCTCCAGCGCTTTAATCTGATTAACCGTTGCTTCAACATCGGTGGTACGGGTGTTGGTCATCGACTGCACGGCAATCGGCGCGCCATCACCAATAGGCACCTTGCCGACGTAAATGCGTGTAGATTTTCGACGGTTGATGGGCGCTTGGTTATGCATTACTTACTCTCCATTGCTGCTCTGACATCACGACCGGGGCCGCGCGATTACTGCGCGGCGACGGTCAGGCGAGCAACACGGTTTGACTTAACGAACCGGCTCAAATCAACCGGTTTACCCTGATACTGGATCTGTACTGCCGCCGGCGCGCCGATGGTCAGTTTGTACGGCGCAGTGCCGGTCAGGTTCAGCTTGCCGCCCTGCTTCTGGGTGCCGCTGAACAGCGTTTTACCGCTCGCGTCGGTCACCTGCAGCCAGCAGTCGGCGGAGAAATCCATCACCAGCGCGTTCGGATCGGCCGCCGGCGCAGCCACGCCCGCATCGGCGGTCGGCAGCGGCGATTGCGCCGCCGGCGCGGTTTCCGGCAGGGTGGTCTGGCTTGGCGACACCACGGCAGGCTGTTGCTGAGCCGCGCCCGGCGTCTGGGCGGTCGCCGCCGGCGCCTGAGCCGCTGCGCCGGTATCGGCCGGCGCGGCGCTGTTGTCGGTCAACGGCACGTTGGTGCCGGCGTCGGCGTTGCCGTCCGTCAGCGGCACGGACTGCCCTTCGTTATTCTGTGAAAGCTGCGCGGAGGATTGATCGGCCATGGTGGCGATCTCTTCCTGCTGCGCCTTGTGGTTTTGCCACCACCAGGCGCCGGTCAGGCCAATCACCACGAACACGATAAGCCAGGTGAAGCTCATCAGCCAGCCGTCGCGTTTCTTGCGGCGCTTGCCCAGCGAGAAGCTTTGCATCGGCGCCACTTTCGCCATCTTCAACGGCGCCTGCTTGGCCAGCATCGGCAGCAGTTCGTCTTCCGGCAAATGCACCAGCTTGGCGTAGGAACGAATGTAGCCGCGCACGAAGGTGGACGCGAGGTCAGCGGACACGCTGTCTTCCTCGATATCGCGCACGGTGGACATTTTGAGACACAGGCGTTCTGCAACGGCCTGTTGGCTCAGCCCGAGTTGCTCACGGGCCTGACGCAGGCGCTGGCCCGTCGTCATGGATACGGTTTTATCTTGGGAGGCTTCAGTATTCATTAGCTAAGAACTGCTGGTACTGTTTGGATTGTGGAAAACTTCGCGCTAACTGCTTGCCATAGCGTTGAACGCTATCCTGACGGCCGGCTAACGCGGCGAAACGAATCTGTAACCATAAGCTGCTGGCGCTAGCCGGCAGAACATGCTGATAAACATCCAATAAAAGTTGCGACTGGGCGCGCTTCCCTTCTCCAAATTGCTTTTCGGCCTCCGCCAACAGCGGAGCGCCTTTGTCCGGATCGACTTTCAGCGCGCGGCTCAACAGCGTGCGCGCTTCATCGTTTTGTCCGGCCTTGAGAAAACAGTAACCTGCGTTTTCCAGGCTGTCAGCGACCTGACCATAATCGGGCGCCAGCGCCGCAGCGCTAAACTGCTGTTGCGCCGGTACATACTGCCCTAAACTGCAAAGAAACGCACCGTAATTATTCAGTACGGTGCCATTGCCCGGCGCAAGTTTGAGCGCTTGCCGATAACGCTGTTCGGCCGCGGCGTTTTCACCGATCCGCTGCGCGTAGAGCGCCATGCCCAACTGCGTGCGGTAATCCTGCGGGGCCGCGTCCAGCGCCTTTTCCAGGTTCTGGCGCGCGGCGTCCATGTCACCTTGCTGCAGGTACTCCAGCCCCAGCTGCAACCGCGTCTGGCCCGCCTCAGCGACCTGTGCTTCCTTTTCCGGCGATGAGCCGGAACACCCGGCCAACAACCCGACCGCCAGCCACACACCCCACAGTTTCAGCTTCATGCCCGCATTCATTTCCTTATCGGCCGTCAGCTAACGCCCATTAGCGTCAACATCTCGCATAACAGGCTGTTAGATAACAAAAAAGGTGCTATAGGATTCAGACCGCCCGTACGTTGATAGGTTCCCCGGCCATTTTCTTTTTCAGGGTACGCTTGGTACGGTCGATCACTTCACCCGCCAGTTGCCCGCAGGCGGCGTCGATATCGTCACCGCGGGTTTTACGAACAATAGTCGTAAAGCCGTATTCCATCAACACCTTGGAGAAACGGTCCACCCGGCTGTTGGAGCTGCGGCCGTAAGGGGCGCCCGGGAACGGGTTCCATGGGATCAGGTTGATCTTGCACGGCGTGTCTTTCAGCACTTCCGCCAACTGATGCGCATCGTCGGTGCTGTCGTTGATATGATCCAGCATCACGTACTCGACGGTGACGCGCCCCTGGTTGGCGTTGGATTTCTCCAGGTAGCGACGCACCGCGGACAGGAAGGTCTCGATGTTGTACTTGCGGTTGATCGGCACGATCTCATCGCGGATGGTGTCGTTAGGCGCGTGCAGCGAAATGGCCAGCGCCACGTCGATCATGTCGCCCAGCTTGTCCAGCGCCGGCACCACGCCGGAGGTAGACAGGGTCACGCGGCGTTTGGACAGGCCAAAGCCGAAGTCGTCCAGCATGATTTCCATCGCCGGCACCACGTTATTCAGGTTGAGCAGCGGTTCGCCCATGCCCATCATCACCACGTTGGTGATCGGGCGTTGGCCGGTCACCTTCAGTGCGCCGATGATTTTCGCCGCGCGCCACACCTGGCCGATGATTTCCGACACGCGCAGGTTGCGGTTGAAGCCCTGCTGCGCCGTCGAACAGAATTTGCACTCCAGCGCGCAACCCACCTGCGAGGAGACGCACAGCGTCGCGCGGTCGGCTTCCGGGATGTACACGGTTTCGACCTGCTGATCGCCCACCTTGATCGCCCACTTGATGGTGCCGTCGGCCGAGCGCTGTTCTTCCGCCACTTCCGGCGCGCGGATTTCCGCCACGCGCTGCAGCTTGCCGCGCAGGACTTTGTTGATATCGGTCATCTGCTCGAAATCGTCGCAGCAGTAGTGGTAAATCCACTTCATCACCTGATCGGCGCGGAACGGTTTCTCGCCCATTTCGGCGAAGAACTCGCGCATTTGCTGGCGGTTCAGGTCCAGCAGGTTGATTTTGGCCGCAGCCGGTTGCTCCACGTTAACGGAGGGGGTAGTCAGCGAATTATTTTCAGACACGGTGTGCTCGGACGTGATGGGTTCTAACATAATGATCTCTGGCCTCGTTATTACACGTTATGGCGCTAAAGAATGGACAGTAAGTTGTGCATTTCAGCCCGCATGATTCGGGTGGCGGCACTAAAAACACGCCCCTGACAAGTCGTCTTATCAGGGGCGCGGCATTGTACAAATTTTAGTAGCGGGTGGCTACGGCTGAAAGGCATTCAGGGCATTTTTATTGTTTCAGCCGGTGAATGCCTGGTTATCAGCCAAGAAACGGCACGATTAACGTGCGCAGATTTCGCTTTCGTTGAAGAAGTAAGCGATTTCGCGCTGTGCAGATTCAACGGAGTCGGAACCGTGCACGGCGTTAGCGGTGAAGCTGTCCGCGTAGTCGGCGCGCAGGGTGCCGGCCAGCGCGTTGTCCGGGTTGGTTGCGCCCATGATGTCGCGGTTGCGCTGCACGGCGTTTTCAGATTCCAGAACCTGCACCATGATTGGGCCGGAGGTCATGAACTCAACCAGACCGTCGAAGAATGGGCGGCCTTTGTGCTCAGCGTAGAAGCCTTCAGCTTGCTCGCGAGTCAGACGCAGCATTTTAGCGGCGATGATTTTGAAACCGGCGCGCTCGAAACGCGCGTAGATAGCGCCGATGTCGTTGTTGGCTACAGCGTTTGGTTTAACGATGGAAAAGGTACGTTCTA
This sequence comes from Serratia ureilytica, assembly GCF_017309605.1. Lineage (NCBI taxonomy): Bacteria > Pseudomonadati > Pseudomonadota > Gammaproteobacteria > Enterobacterales > Yersiniaceae > Serratia > Serratia ureilytica. The sequence continues at coordinate 1,143,041 of NZ_CP071320.1, read as the reverse complement.
CGGTCATGATGGCCTCTGTATGACTTCCAAAACAGGCCGGTCTGCAATGTTGCCGGCCTTCTCAAGTGGCGCAGATTATATGTGCGCCGTTAACGCTTGCCTACGGGAAAATCAACATTTCATTAAAAAAATATGATCTTCATGGGCCATTTTCGACAACGTGGCGGCGCTACTGGGTCTTGTCGGTAGACGGGATCAAATTGCGCAGCCAGCTGCCCCAGCGGCGCTGATAAAACGGCTGCGTATGGGCGATCAGGTAGTGGCTGATGCCGCGCTCTTTCTCCGACACCAGGCAGAAATCGACCGGTTCGTCGTTCGGCGCCGTTTCGCTGGCGACGCTGCCGGCCTCGTTGATCAACGCCTCGATCTCCGCCGACTCGGCGTCCACTTCCAGCCCGATCAGCAAATTCGGCTTCTCGTCCGCCGCCTGGTCGTGCATCAGCGCCAGAAACGCGCGGCGCACCGGTTTGCGCTGGCTGAACAGCGTGGTCAGCGCATCCACCATCGCCGACGGGTACTCTTCGGGCTGCCCCAACAGGATTTGGGTCTCTTTGTCGACGTAATGCTCAACCGGTTTGACGACGCCGCCGGTCGCCAGCAGCATCGCCACCTCTTCCGGGTAGAACTCTTTGCCGTATTCCGCCTTCGGGTTGAGGAACAGATCCGCGCCCTGGGTGATTTCGAACAACACCCGCGCCGGCATAGCGATAAACGGCTGTTCGTCCTCAACGGCCTTCTGCAATGCCTCCAGCGAGGTGAAGAACGGAATGATGCTGCCGCCGTCCTGCTTCTCCCAATGCTGGATATTGACCGGCGTATCCGCGTTCAGCGCGATGTCGCCGTCCTGCTGCACCTGCTCGCTGTCGCCGAGGATCAGCACCGTGGCGTCGAGCAATTCACGGAAGAACGCCGGGCGGTGGGCCGGCTCCGTCACCGCCAGCTTCAGCAGGCGTTCAAGTTCGTTCTCGCTCGGGGCGGCATCGTGATGATGGGCACTCATGGCAAACTCCAGGGATCAAATAACGAGGCCCAGCATGCTGGGCCCCGAAGATAATGCGCATTCTAGCGCCCGACGCGGCGGGCGTTCAATTATTTGGCTTTGCTCAGCAGCAGATTGGCCAGGGTACGCACGCCCAAACCGGTCGCGCCGGCCGACCACTGCTCCACCGCGCCTTTGCGGTAGGTGGCGGAACAGTCGATGTGCAGCCAGCCTTGCTGGTAATTCTTGACGAAGTGCGACAGGAAGGCCGCCGCGGTGCTGGCGCCGGCGGTGTAGGCCGGGCCGGCCACGTTGTTCAGCTCGGCGAAGTTGGACGGCAGCTGGCTGCGGTGGAACTCGGCCAGCGGCAGACGCCAGAACGGTTCTTGCTCGGCGGCGGCGCTGCTCAGCAGCTCCTGCGCCAGCGCGTCGTCGAAGCTGAACAGCGCATGGTAATCGTTGCCGACCGCAGTTTTGGCCGCGCCGGTCAGGGTGGCGCAGTCGATAATCAGCTGCGGGTTCTGCTCGGCGGCATCGATCAGGCCGTCGGCCAACACCAGGCGCCCTTCCGCATCGGTGTTCATCACCTCAACGGTTTTGCCGTTGCGGTAGCGAATGATGTCGCCCAGTTTGAAAGCGTTGCCGCTGACCATGTTGTCGGCGCAGCACAGGTACAGCTTCACGCGCTGCTTCAGGCCGCGCGCCGCCGCCAACGCCAGGGCGCCGGTGATGGTGGCCGCGCCGCCCATGTCAGCCTTCATCGAATCCATAAAGGCGCTCTGTTTCAGGCTATAACCGCCGGTATCGAAGGTGATGCCCTTGCCGACCAGGCAGGCGAACACCGGCGCGTCCGGGTTACCGGTCGGGTTGAAGTCGAGCGCCAGCAGCACCGGTGGGCGCTCGGAGCCGCGGCCGACTGTGTGGATGCCGGCATAGTTCTGCTCGCGCAGATCTTCGCCCTTGGTGATGCGGTAGCTGACGGCATCGCAGCCGACGTCGCACATCAGATCGACGGCGCGGGTCGCCAGCTGCTCGGGCCCCAGCTCTTCCGCCGGCATATTGATGGTGTCGCGCACCCAGTCAACGATCTTCAGGCGCTTATCCAGCTCCTGACGCGCGGCTTCCGGCAGCTCGGCCCATTCGACGTTGCGCTGCCCTTTCGGCCCGCGGTAACCCTGCCAAAACGCCCAGCTGTTTTCCAAGTCCCAACCGTCGCCGGCCAGCTTGACGTTTTTGATGCCCTGACCGTCAATTTTGCGGCCCGCGCGCTGGATCGCGCCCAGCTTGTCGGCGCCGGTCAGGTGGATGGTCATCCCTTCGCCGTTGGTGCTCAGCAGCGCTTTCTCGCCCCAGCGGGCGTCGGCAGGTTGTTGCGACAGCGTGACCTGCATGAATTCTGTTGTCATAGCCTTCTTACTCCGGATGTTCCCTTTATTATTTCATTAGGGCTTTATTGCATACCCTATGGATTTCAAATTGCAGCTAGGCGCCCAGCGATCTCATCCCCAGGAGCTTACTCAGGTAAGTGACTGGGGTGTGATCGTGCAGGTAACAACGCTGCGGTTTGAAAGACGACGGGTATGTCGGATACAAAATAAACGGGCCGCCCATGGCAGCCCGTTACGCTATTTACTCCGCTTCATCTAACCAGACCAGCAGGATCGCTTCCAGTATTTTTTCGTTGGAAGCCTGCGGATCGTCATCGAACTCTTCCAGATCGCAGATCCACTGATGCATGTCGGTAAAACGCACGGTTTTCGGATCGGTGTCCGGGTATTGGTCGTACAGGGCTTCGCCGATTTCACGGCTGTCGGTCCACTTCAGTCCCATTATGATCTCCGGGTTGGCGCTGCGGCTAACAATTAATGCTCACGCGCGTGGTTGACGGTGTAGCGCGGCATTTCGACCACCAGATCTTCGTCGGCGACCAGCGCCTGGCAGCTCAGACGGCTTTCCGGCTCCAGCCCCCACGCTTTGTCCAGCATGTCGTCTTCCAGCTCGCTGCTCTCTTCCAGCGAATCGAAGCCTTCACGCACGATGCAGTGGCAGGTGGTGCAGGCGCAGGATTTCTCGCAGGCATGCTCGATTTCAATGCCGTTGCGCAGCGCAACGTTGAGGATCGACTCCCCTTTTTCGGCTTCCAGAACCGCCCCTTCCGGGCACAGATCTTGATGGGGCAGGAAAACAATTTTAGGCATGGTTAAACCTCATCCACAGAATGGCCAGCCAGCGCGCGGCGAATGGAAGCGTCCATGCGGCGCGCGGCAAAATCTTGCGTTTGTGCATCTAATGTTTTGATGGCGTCTTCGATAGCGGCGGGATCTTCACCCTGCGCCGCCTGCTGCAACGCCTGGGTCGCGGCGGCGATCGCCTGGCTTTCCGCCTCGCTCAGCAGCGCGGCGTCGGTGGCCAGCGCGCCCTGCAGGCTTTCCAGCACCCGCGCGGCTTCCACGCGTTGCTCCGCCAGCTTGCGCGCGCCCACGTCGCTTTGCGCGTTGGCCATCGAATCCTTGATCATGCCGGCGATTTCGCTGTCCGACAGGCCGTACGACGGCTTGACCTGGATCGAGGCTTCGACGCCGGTGGATTTCTCCATCGCGGTAACGCTCAGCAGACCGTCGGCATCCACCTGGAAGGTGACGCGAATATGCGCGCCCCCGGCAGGCAATGGCGGCAGGCCGCGCAGCGTGAAGCGCGCCAGCGAACGGCAATCCTGCACCAGCTCGCGCTCGCCCTGCAGCACGTGGATCATCATCGCGCTCTGGCCATCTTTAAAGGTGGTGAACTCCTGTGCACGCGCCACCGGAATGGTGGTGTTGCGCGGGATCACTTTCTCCACCAAGCCGCCCATGGTTTCCAGGCCCAGCGACAGCGGGATCACGTCCAGCAGCAGCATGTCGCTGTCCGGCTTGTTGCCCACCAGGATGTCGGCCTGGATCGCGGCGCCGATGGCGACCACTTTATCCGGATCGATCGACGTCAGCGGCGTGCGGCCGAAGAAGCCCCCCACCTGCTCACGCACCAGCGGCACGCGGGTGGAACCGCCGACCATCACCGCTTCCAGCACCTCGTCGGCGGCGACGCCGGCATCTTTCAGCGCGCGGCGGCAGGCCATCAGCGTACGTTTCACCAGCGGAGCAATCAGCGCTTCGAACTGGGCGCGGGTCACCTCGCCCTGCCAGCCGGCCACCTCGACGCGCACGCTGTCGGCATCGCTCAACGCGATTTTGGCGGCGATGGCGGCGTCCAGCAGTTGGCGCTGCACACCGTGATCGCTGCGATCGGCCACGCCGGCCTGCTCGCGCAACCAGTCGGCCATCAGGTGATCGAAATCGTCGCCGCCCAGCGCGGAATCGCCGCCGGTGGCCAGCACTTCGAACACGCCGCGGCTGAGGCGCAGAATGGAGATATCAAAGGTGCCGCCGCCCAGATCGTAAACCGCGATCACCCCTTCCTGGCCGGAATCCAGCCCGTAGGCGATCGCCGCCGCGGTCGGCTCATTCAGCAGGCGCAGGACGTGCAGGCCGGCCAGACGCGCCGCGTCTTTGGTGCCCTGGCGCTGCGCGTCGTCGAAGTAAGCGGGAACGGTAATCACGACGCCGTCCAGCTCGCCTTCCAGCGCCGCTTGCGCGCGCGCGGACAGGGCTCGCAGGATATCGGCGGAGACGCCGACTGGGTTAACCGCGCCGGCGGCGGTGACGATCAGCGGCAGGCCGTTGTCGCTGGCTTGGAATTGGTACGGCAGGTTCGGGTAACGTTGCTGCACGTCCGCCAACGAGCGGCCCATCATGCGTTTGATGGAGCTGACGGTATTGGCCGGATCCTGCGCCGCCTGTTGGCGCGCCTCCCAGCCGACGCGCTGCGCGTCCGCCTGATAATGCACTACCGAAGGCAGCAAATGGCGACCCTGTTCGTCGGCCAGCGTTTCCGCTTGCCCGCTGCGCACCGTGGCGACCAGCGAGTTGGTGGTGCCCAAGTCGATGCCGGCGGCCAGACGTCGCTGGTGCGGCGCGGCGCTGAGGCCAGGCTCACTAATTTGTAATAAGGCCATGTTGAAGCTTCCACAATCAGAATCAGAAGGTGTTACTCAAAACCCAGCAGTTTTTCTTCGAGTTGTTCAACCTGTTGCTGGAGTTTGTCCAAGAAGCGCAGCTTGCGCACGGTGTCGGCGGCGTCCGCCCACTGTTCACTGTCCAACTGCTGCAGCATCAGCGCGCTGCGCTGTTTGACCGAGGCGGCCAGCCGCGCGCCGAAATCGGCCAGCAGGCTTTCCGCCTCCGGCTTGCGCTCAATGGCGTCGAGCTCTTCGCGCAGTTCCAGCTGTTCCATCAGGAACGCGGTGTCGCGCATCGTATGCTGTTCGTTGCCCAGATCGAAGCCGTGCAACGATAGCATATACTCCGCGCGTTTTAACGGGTGCTTCAGCGCCTGGTAGGCTTCGTTGATGGTCGCCGCCTGCTGCAACGCCATCAGGCGTTCGCGCTCCGGCTGGTTGGCGAAACGATCGGGGTGGAATTGGCGCTGCAGATCCTGGAAGCGGGACGCAAGCAGGCTGCCGTCCACGGTGTAGCGAACTGGCAGCCCGAATAAAGTAAAGTAATCCATAGCGTGCTCTGGGCGTTAGCGGATGAAGTTCCCCCGCCGAAACGGGGGAGCACGATGGACTGTCAGACGTTGAAACTCTCGCCGCAGCCGCACTCGCTTGAGACGTTCGGGTTGTTGAACTTGAAGCCTTCGTTCAGGCCTTCCTTAACGAAATCAAGCTCGGTGCCGTCAAGGTAGACCAGGCTCTTGCCGTCGATGATCACCTTGATGCCTTTGTCTTCAAACACGATGTCGTCATCGTTGGCTTCGTCAACAAATTCCAGCACGTAGGCCATCCCGGAGCAGCCGGAAGTTCGCACTCCCAGACGCAGGCCGAGACCCTTGCCGCGGTTCGTCAAAAACGCCTGAACACGCTGCGCAGCGCTGTCGCTCATGGTAATAGACATCACAACCTCACACTTCACATCAAAGCCCGGCGCGGCCGGGCCGACTCAGACAAATTACTCGGCGCTATGCTTGCTCTTATAGTCGGCAATCGCTGCTTTGATGGCGTCTTCAGCCAGGATCGAGCAGTGAATTTTGACCGGCGGCAATTCCAGCTCTTCGGCGATCTGGGTGTTTTTGATCGCTTCAGCCTGATCGAGCGACTTGCCTTTCATCCATTCGGTCACCAGCGAGCTGGAGGCGATGGCGGAACCGCAGCCGTAAGTTTTAAAGCGCGCGTCTTCGATGATGCCTTCATCGTTAACCTTGATTTGCAGCTTCATCACGTCGCCGCAAGCCGGCGCCCCTACCATGCCGCTGCCGACGGTAGGATCTTCGTTGTCGAAAGAACCCACGTTGCGCGGGTTTTCATAATGATCGATTACTTTTTCGCTGTAAGCCATAACCTTGCTCCTGAAACCTGAGAATTAATGATGCGCCCATTCGATGCTGTTGATGTCCACGCCCTGCTTGAACATCTCCCACAGCGGGGACAGATCGCGCAGACGGCCGATGGATTTACGCACCAGTTGAATGGTGTAGTCGATCTCTTCTTCCGTGGTGAAACGCCCCAGGGAGAAACGGATCGAGCTGTGCGCCAATTCATCGCTCATGCCCAGCGCGCGCAGCACGTAGGACGGCTCGAGGCTGGCGGAGGTACAGGCTGAACCGGAAGAAACGGCCAGGTCTTTCAGCGCCATGATCAGCGACTCGCCTTCAACATAGTTGAAGCTGACGTTCAGGATGTTCGGTGCGCCGTGCTCCAGATCGCCGTTCAGATACACTTCTTCCATATCTTTCACGCCGTTCCACAGACGATCGCGCAGGGTGCGCAGACGCGCCATCTCTTCGGTCATCTCTTCTTTGGCGATGCGATAAGCTTCGCCCATGCCGACGATCTGGTGGACAGGCAGGGTGCCGGAACGCATGCCGCGCTCGTGACCGCCGCCGTGCACCTGCGCTTCGATGCGGATGCGCGGCTTGCGACGCACATACAGCGCGCCGATGCCTTTCGGACCATAGATTTTGTGGCCGGAGAACGACATCAGGTCGACTTTCAGCTTGCTCAGATCGATAGGCAGTTTGCCCACGCTCTGGGTGGCGTCAACGTGGTAGATGATACCGCGCGCACGGCACATTTCGCCGATCGCTTCGATATCCTGCACCACGCCGATTTCGTTGTTGACGTGCATGATGGAGACCAGGATGGTGTCATCGCGCATCGCCGCTTCGAGATCCTGCAGGCTGATGATGCCGTTGCTCTGCGGCGCCAGGTAGGTGACTTCAAACCCTTCGCGCTCCAGCTGACGGCAAGTGTCGAGCACGGCTTTGTGTTCGGTTTTGCTGGTGATGATGTGCTTGCCTTTTTTCTGGTAGAAATTGGCAGCGCCTTTTATCGCCAGGTTGTCGGATTCGGTCGCCCCGGAGGTGAAGACGATTTCGCGCGGATCGGCGCCCACCAGTTCGGCGATTTGGTTACGGGCGATGTCTACCGCCTCTTCCGCCTGCCAACCGAAACGGTGGGAACGGGAAGCCGGGTTGCCGAAAGTGCCGTCCAGGGTCAAAAACTGCATCATCTTCTCAGCAACGCGCGGGTCAACCGGCGTCGTTGCTGAGTAATCCAGATAAATCGGTAATTTCATTGCTCTTGTGCTCCGTACATCACTTCCAAAAACTAAAATAATTTCGCCAGCTGCTTATGCGCGCAGATTAACGTTGATAGTTTCTTGCGGACGACCGTTGGCCGTGCGGCGCGTATCGTTGTTTTGACGATCCGCCACCACCAGCACTTCCTGGTTGTTGACCAGTTCAGCCAGCGTAATGTTGTTCAGGAACCCGCTGATGCGCTCGCTCAGATCGCGCCACAGGGCGTGGGTCAAGCAGCGATCGCCGCCCTGACAGCCTTCTTTGCCCTGGCAACGGGTTGCATCTACCGATTCATCGACGGCAGTGATGACAGCGCCAACGGCGATCTCACCCGCGTCTTTACCCAGCAGATAACCACCGCCCGGACCGCGCACGCTGGCCACCAGGCCATTCTTGCGCAGACGGGAGAATAATTGTTCCAGATAAGAGAGCGAAATACCCTGGCGTTCGGAAATGTCCGCCAGTGGCACCGGCCCTTCCTGGGAATGCAGCGCTACGTCGAGCATAGCGGTTACGGCATAACGGCCTTTGGATGTCAGTCTCATAGCTCAATGGTTACCTGTTGGTCAAATATGGCCGAAAGTCTGACATTCCTGAGTAAAACAGTCAACTATTTAACCTAGTAATTAACTCAAGTATTAGCACGTTTTGAACTTAGCAAGAACAAAGGTATATAAAATACATGTTATAACCTTTGGATAACTAATACTATTGTCACCCACCGTTATGCCACATCAATTAATTACCTTGATGTTTATCCTGTTTCTCGATCGACGTCAGCATGCCGCGCAGGATATTCAGCTCCTGCCCTTCCGGGCGCGCGCGGGTGAACAGCCGGCGCAGGCGGCTCATCACCTGGCCCGGATGGGACGGGCGAATAAAACCGGTGCGCTGCAGCGTCTGCTCCAGGTGCTGATAAAAACGCTCGAGGTCATCCACCAGCGGATACGGCGTCTCTTCCAGCTGCGGCGCGCCCGCCTGTTGGCGATCGAGGTAAGCCACGCGCACTTCATACGCCAGGATCTGCACCGCCATCGCCAGGTTCAGCGAGCTGTAGTCCGGGTTGGCCGGAATGGCGACGTGGTAGTGGCACTTCTGCAATTCATCGTTGGTCAGTCCGACGCGTTCGCGGCCGAACACCAGCGCCACCGGCGCGTGTTCGCCTTCGTGCACCGCGCGCACGCCGCATTCACGCGGCTCCAGCATCGGCCACGGCAAGGTGCGAGAACGTGCGCTGGTGCCCACCACCAGGCTACAGCCGGCGATGGCGTCATCGAGGGTATCGACGATGGTGGCGTTGCCGATCACGTCGCTGGCGCCGGCGGCCAGGGCGATGGCCTGAGAATCGGGTTTGATCAGCGGATTAACCAGATAAAGGTTGGTTAACCCCATGGTTTTCATGGCTCTGGCGGTCGAGCCCATGTTGCCGGTATGTGAAGTCTCTACCAGAACAATGCGGATATTGTGCAGCATACAAACTCTGAGCGTGGCGGAAAATCGCAGCATCTTAACACAGCCGTAGGCAATTTGCCGAACAGCTGCTATACTTCGCGCCGTTTCCTGTTCTTTAACATCCTAGTTGGAAGATACCCATGCATCCGATGCTGACTATCGCCGTGCGCGCTGCGCGCAAGGCCGGTAACCTGATTGCCAAAAACTACGAAACCCCGGACGCTGTAGAAGCGAGCCAGAAAGGGACCAATGACTTCGTCACCAACGTCGATCGCGATGCAGAGCATCTGATCATCGACGTCATCCGCAAGTCTTATCCGCAACACAGTATCGTGAGCGAAGAACGCGGTGAGCTGATCGGCGAAGATCGCGATGTGCAATGGGTGATCGATCCACTGGATGGCACTGCAAACTTCATCAAACGTTTCCCTCATTTCTCCGTTTCCATCGCCGTACGCATCAAAGGCCGCACTGAAGTGGCCGTGGTTTACGATCCGATGCGCAACGAACTGTTCACCGCCACGCGCGGTCAGGGCGCCCAGCTCAACGGTTACCGTCTGCGCGGCACCAACGCCAAAGATCTGGATGGCACCATCCTGGCGACCGGCTTCCCGTTCAAAGTCAAACAGCACGCCACGCCTTACATCAACATCGTCGGCAAGCTGTTCACCCAGTGCGCGGACTTCCGCCGCACCGGTTCCGCTGCGCTGGATCTGGCCTATGTGGCCGCCGGCCGCGTAGACGGTTTCTTCGAAATCGGCCTGAAGCCGTGGGACTTCGCCGCGGGCGAACTGCTGGTGCGTGAATCCGGCGGCCTGGTCACCGACTTCGTCGGCGGCCACAACCACTTCAGCTCCGGCAACGTGGTAGCAGGCAACCCGCGCGTCGTGAAAGCCATGCTGGCCACCATGCGCGAAGAACTGAGCGAAGCGCTGAAGCGTTAATCGCCAGAAGCGAATCGAAAAAAGCGCTGCCGATGCAGCGCTTTTTTTATGCCCGTTAGCGGGAGAAGGGGCGGATGCCGCCGCCGAATTCCGGCTGCGCGCTGACGTACAGCAACAGCCCGGCGGCCAACAGGATCAGGCCCCCGGCCAGCGCCAACGATCCCCAGGCCACCGCGCTCCAGGCGGCGGGCGCACGCGAGCGGCTAAGGCGCACCGCCAGCCGTCGGCTGTAATGCACCAGCAGCGCCAGCATGGAGATGGTCAACGACGTGCCGAACGCCATCGCCAGCGCGGAGATCACTCCCCAGCCGAACACGCCGATCACCTTAGAGAACAGCAGCACCAAAATCGCCCCCGAACAGGGACGCATGCCCATCGCCAGCACGATGGCGGTCTGGGTGCGCCAATCGCTTCCCGCCTGCAGCTCGCTGTCGCTCGGCAGATGCCGGTGGCCGCAGCCGCAATCGGCGCTGTGCACATGCTCCGCCGCCAGCGGCGTCAGGCTGTTAATGCGCAGCGCCGGCGCCGGGCGCATCGCCTTGATCGCCGCAAACAGACGTTTCAGCGCGCGCCAACTCAGCAACACGCCAAGCAACATCACCAAAATAAAGCTGCCCTTCTCCAGCCAGAAGCTGCTTTGGTGAAGCTGGCGCGAAGAGAGCTGCAATACCACCAGCATCAGCGTAACCAGCGCGATCGCCACCCCGCCCTGCACCAGCGAAGCGGCGAAGGTCAGCTTCAGGCTGCTTTTCAGCCGCGCCGGGTGAGTGGCCAGATAGGTGGCGATCACCACTTTGCCGTGGCCGGGGCCGAGCGCATGCAAAACGCCATAGCCGAGGCTGAACAGCGTCAGCGCCAACCCTGCCTGCTGCGGCGCGGCCTTCACCTGCTGCAACAACCCCGCCATCTGCTGGTGCAGCGCTTTTTGCCATACCACGCTCTGCATCAGCAGCTGCGGCCAATAGTGCCACGCCAGCAGCGCGGCGGCCGCCAGCGCCAGCGTGAACGGCAGCAGCGGCCACAGGCCGAAAGCCCAGTGGCGCCGGTTTATCGTCGGTTGCGAGAGATTCAGCGACATTGCAGCGTCACCCGCTGGGCGAACTGCTGCCCCAGCGCCAGGTCTTCACCGGGCGAGTCGTTCTTGTCGAGCGACAGCGCATAGGCCTGCAGCGACGCATTCGGCTTCGGCGTCATCAGCTTGTAGCTGCACTGCTGCGCCATCTCCGGCGGCAAATGCAGCGCATTTTGGTCTTTATAGGTCATATCCACGAAATAAGTCGGATCGTAAGTAGAAAGCTCGAACGGCTTGCCCGCCAGCGGCTGCGGCTCGGCCAACGGCAGCACGAACTCCAGTACCGCCTGGTTGCCCTGGCGCGACAGGTGATATTCGCTGGGCAAGTTCAGGTATTTCACCGGCTTGCCGTCGCGGTAAAGGTCGGTGAAATAGTGCTGCCCCAGCACGTTGGCCATCACTTCCGCCGCCAGCTTTTTCCACACTTCCGAATCGCTCTTGGCGTTTTTCGCATCGTAGAGCAGATCCGCCGAGGTGATTTCATCCATCACCCACACCATTTTCAGGCCGACCAACCGCTGATCCTTGGCGACGAAGGTGGTGTTCATATCGATAAAGCTGTGCGGATGCGCGATCGCACCGGCGCTGAACACGGCGCCAAAGGCAGCCAAAAGTCGACGTAACTTCATCATTATCCTGCTTTACCTATATTTGTTATAACGTAACACAAATAAATGTCGAACGGCCCGCCTCTGCCGGCGATATTTGTGACGAAAGTTGTAAGCCGAAGTAAAAGCCGCGCGTTAACCCTGCCTGCACAAAGCCTTTTGCTATGCTTAGGCATAATCGCAACCTTTTATGCCGGAAGGTGATATGAGCCTGGACACCTCTCCCGTGCCTGAGCTCTCCGGACAACAACGGCGCTGCCATCTGCTGCTGATGCTGTACACGCCGGAGCCCGAGTTACAGCTGGAGACCCTCAGCCGAATCAATGGCGTCGCCCCCCCGATAACCCGGCAAGATATAGCCGAGGTGGCCAGTGAAATCCAGCGTTTCCACCATCTGGAGATCGCCGTCGATCCCGACCATGGCTACCGATTGAGGGGCAGCGCGCTCAACCAACGCCTGTGCCTGCTCCATTGGCTAAGGCGCACCCTGCGCTGCAGCCCGCGGTTCGTCGAAGACGATTTCGCCCCGCGCCTGCGGCAAGCGCTGGCGGCCGATGCCGAGTTGACATCGCTGTTGGCCCAGGCGCTCGACGCCTGCGAGCCGCTGCTCAATCGTCACTTTGACGCGCGCGACCGCCAATTCCTGCAGCATTATCTGCTCTACTGCGCCTGGCAAAACCGCCTGCAGCAACACCCGCGTTTCGACGCCGTTCAGCGCGACTGGCTGCGGCAAAAGCCGGAGCAGCAGGCCGCCGCCTGGCTGCATCAGGCCTGCAACCGGCTGTTTAACCAGCCGCCGCAGGCAGACGAGCGCGATTTTTTGGCGCTGACCTTCACCATGTTGAAAAATCACAGCTACCACAGCAATGACTCGGCGCAAGAGCAGAGATTGATGGCGGCGATCGACAGCATGGTCGAGCGTTTCCAGCAGCTTTCCGGCATGGCCTTCAGCAGCAAGACGGAGCTGGTCAGCCAGCTGTTCGCCCATCTGGCGCCGGCGCTGGAGCGCTGCCGTTTCGCCATCGGCATCGACAATATGCTGCTGGAAGAAGTGGTGCGCAAATACCCGCGGCTAATGCGCACCACGCAGGAAGCGTTGAAACCGCTGGAACAGGAATACGGCGTGCATTTTTCCAACGAAGAGGCGGGCCTGGTGGCCATCAGCTTCGGCGCCTGGCTGATGCAGGACAACGCGCTGCAGGAAAAACAGGTGCTGCTGCTGACGCTGGATAACCCGCAGTTGGAAGAGGAAGTGGAATACCAGATCCGCGAGCTCACGCTGCTGCCGCTGAACATCAAGTACCTGCCGCTGAGCGACTATCTGCGCGGCGGGGCGCCGCAGGGCGTCATGCTGGTGATCACCCCTTATGCGGCGGTGCACAGCGATCCGCACCCGCCGCTGATCTATACCGAATTGCCGCTGGAAACTCGGCAGCGCCAGGCCATCCGCGCGCTGCTGGAAGCGCCTTAATCAGCGGCTGACACTGACCGCCGGCGGCCGGATGAACAAGGCCGGCACCGCGACCGCCGCCATCACCCAGAATACCCCGCCCTGCCAATGTTCGAACAGGAACCCGGCAATGACCGTCATGACGGCGATACCGCCGCCCATCGCCAGCGCCGAATACACCGCCTGCAGCCGGATCACCTCTTGCCCCTGGCGCGCGGCGATAAAGCGCATCGCCGCCAGATGGCAGACGGTGAAGGTGCCGCAATGCAGGATCTGGATCAGCAGCAGCCAGCCCAGCTCGGTGCTGTAGGCCATCAGGCTCCAGCGCAACACGCCGCAACAGGCGGAAAGCAGCAGCAGGTTGCGCGCATTCCAGCGGCGGAACAGCACGTTGCTGCTGGCGAAAATAATCACCTCCGCCACTACGCCCAGCGACCACAGATAGCCGATGGTCGAGGCCGAATAGCCCGCCTCCTGCCAGTAAATGGAGCCGAAGCTGTAGTAGCCGGCGTGCGCCCCCTGCAGCAGCGTGACGCACAGCAGGAAGCGCCAGACCGGCCCTTCTTTCAGCAGTGCCCACAGCGAACCCTCGGCCCCGCCGTGCGTACGCGCTTCGCCCTGCGGCATGACGCTCGGCTTCAGCAACATGCCCAGCAGCATCGCCAGCACGCTGAAGATCAGGCTGTAGAGAATGGCGTTATGGCCCCACACCGCCACCAGCTGCCCGGTCAGCGCCGAGCCGATGACGAACGCCAGCGAGCCCCACAGCCTTACCCGGCCGTAGTCCATACGGATCTGCTTTTGCCAGGTGCCGGCCAGCGCGTCGGTCAGCGGCACCAGCGGCGAGAAGAACAGGTTGAACCCCGCTATCACCAGCATCAGCCAGCCCCAACCGTTGCCGAAACAGAAGCCAACCGCGAAAGCCAGTGTCAGCAGCGCCAGCAGGCGCAGGGCGGAGACTAAATGAGAGGGATCTTTAACGCGGGGGGCAATCAGTAAACTGCCGAGGAAGCGGGCCACCAAACCGGCGCCGAGCAATATGCCGATGGTTTCCGGCGCGATGCCTTCGCCTTTCAGCCACACGCCCCAGAACGGTAAGAAGATGCCATAGGAAAAGAAGTAGGTGAAATAGCTGAGCGCGAGCCAACGCGTGGATTGCAGAACCATGATCCCTCCGGAGTGAGGGCAATACTTTGACAGAGCTCACACCGCCCCGCAATCTTCATTCCGCTTCAATGCGTTAGAGTGCCAGACAGCTCACAGTTTACCGCGAACGGCCACAAAAAAACCCGCCGCAGCGGGTTTTATCAGGCAAAAGCGGGATTATGCGTAAACCGGCAGGCGGGCGCAGATATCCAGCACTTTCTTCTTGGTGCGTTCAATGGTGGCTTCATCGTTGATGTTGTCCAGCACATCGCAGATCCAACCGGCCAGTTCGCGCACGTCGGCTTCTTTGAAGCCGCGACGGGTCACGGCCGGGGTGCCGATACGCACGCCGGAGGTGACGAACGGGCTCTTCGGATCGTTCGGCACGCTGTTTTTGTTGACGGTGATGTTGGCACGGCCCAGGGCGGCGTCCGCTTCTTTACCGGTCAGGTTTTTGTCGACCAGATCCAGCAGGAACAGGTGGTTATGGGTGCCGCCGGAGACCACTTTGTAGCCGCGCTGCAGGAACACGTCAACCATCGCCTTGGCGTTGACCGCCACTTGCTGCTGGTAAACCTTGAACTCAGGCTCCATCGCTTCTTTCAGCGCCACCGCCTTGCCGGCAATCACGTGCATCAGCGGGCCGCCCTGGCCGCCAGGGAACACGGCGGAGTTCAGCTTCTTGTACAGCTCTTCGTCGCCGCCCTTCGCCAGGATCAGGCCGCCGCGCGGGCCCGCCAGGGTTTTGTGGGTGGTGGTGGTGACGATGTGCGCGTGCGGTACCGGGTTCGGGTACACGCCGGCGGCGATCAGGCCGGCCACGTGCGCCATGTCGACGAACAGATAAGCGCCGATGCTGTCAGCGATTTCGCGCATTTTGGCCCAGTCAACCACGCCAGAGTAAGCGGAGAAGCCGCCGATGATCATTTTCGGCTTGTGGGTTTGCGCCTGTTTGGCCAGATCGTCATAGTCGATTTGACCTTTGTCGTCGATGCCGTAAGGCACCACGTTATACAGTTTGCCGGACAGGTTAACCGGGGAACCGTGGGTCAGGTGGCCGCCGTGCGCCAGGTTCATGCCCAGAATGGTGTCACCCGGCTGCAGCAGCGCGGTGTAAACGGCGAAGTTAGCCTGGGAGCCGGAGTGCGGCTGCACGTTGGCGTAATCGGCGCCGAACAATTCTTTGGCGCGGTCGATAGCCAGCTGCTCAACGATATCCACGTATTCGCAGCCGCCGTAGTAACGCTTGCCCGGATAGCCTTCAGCGTATTTGTTGGTCAGCTGGGAACCCTGAGCCTGCATCACGCGCGGGCTGGTGTAGTTCTCAGACGCGATCAGCTCGATGTGCTCTTCCTGACGCACCACTTCCTGCTCCATGGCACGCCACAGTTCCGCATCGTAATCGGCAATGTTCATTTCACGCTTTAACATCCGGCATCTCCTGACTTAAATCAGCTAACTAAAAAATCACCAAATAACTACCCGTTTGGGTTCTGGGCCACAGTGTAAACCGTTTCGCCCCACCGAAGATAGGTCTTGACAGAGGTTTTTACGCAAACGATTGGCATAAGGTGGCGCAAGGCTTTGATCCGCTAAATGCCGCCGTTTATCAACGGACATTTCCTCATGCGAACGATGCGCTTTTTTCATGTTCTGTGAGCGCGATCGACGCCCGAAGAACACCGCAACGAAAACAAGGGTATTTACAAGCGGCGTGGAACCCAATAAGATGCATTTAAAATACATCATTACAATTATCGTCAAGATCCCAACCCAAGGAGCGCTTCCATGCTGGATAGCCAAACCATCGCCACCGTGAAATCCACCATTCCCCTGCTGGCTGCGACCGGGCCGAAGCTGACCGCCCACTTTTACGATCGCATGTTCGCGCACAACCCGGAATTGAAAGATATTTTCAACATGAGCAACCAGCGCAACGGCGATCAGCGTCAGGCGCTGTTCGACGCCATCTGCGCCTATGCCGCCAACATCGAGAACCTGGCGGCGCTGCTGCCGGCGGTGGAGCGCATCGCGCAGAAGCACACCAGCTTCAATATCCAGCCGGAGCAGTACAACATCGTCGGCGGTCACCTGCTGGCGACCCTGGACGAAATGTTCAGTCCGGGCCAGGAAGTCCTGGACGCCTGGGGCAAGGCCTACGGCGTGCTGGCCAACGTATTTATCCAGCGTGAAGAGCAGATTTATCAGCAGAGCGAAACCGACAACGGCGGCTGGCGCGATCTGCGCGCGTTCCGCATCCTGAAGAAACAGCCGCAGAGCGACGTGATCTGCAGCTTCGTGCTGGCGCCGGTGGACGGCGGCCGGGTGGCGGACTTCAAACCGGGCCAATACCTGGCGGTCTACATCAAGCACGACAGCCTGGAGCATCAGGAAATTCGCCAGTACTCGCTGACCACCTCGCCGAACGGCGAGTTCTACCGCATCGCGGTGAAGCGCGAAGATCAGGGGAAAGTCTCCAACTACCTGCACCAGCAGGCGCAGGAAGGCGACGTGATCGACATCGCCCCGCCGCACGGCGACTTCTTCCTCGACGTGGCGCCGACCACGCCGGTGGCGCTGATCTCCGCCGGCGTCGGCCAAACCCCGATGCTCGGCATGCTCAACACCCTGCACGACAACCAACATCAGGCGCAGGTCCACTGGCTGCACGCGGCGGAAAACGGCAGCGTGCACGCCTTTGCCGATGAGGTAGCGGATATTGCCGGGCGTATGCCGAATCTGAGCCGCCATGTGTGGTACCGCGAGCCGGGTGCCGATGACGTGGAAGGCCGCGACTACCACAGCCGCGGATTGATGAATTTGAGCACGCTGCAAGGCAGCCTGGCCGATCCGCAGATGCACTATTACTTCTGCGGCCCGGTGGCCTTCATGCAGTTCGTGGGCAAACAGCTGCTGGAGATGGGCGTAGAGGCCGAACGCATCCACTACGAATGCTTCGGCCCACATAAGGTGCTGTAATGCTTGCGGAGCGCGGCCGTCAGACCGCGCTCCCTCTTTATTTCGCCTGCAGTTGGCGCGCGTCCTGCACCTGCTGCACCGTCACCGGCGCCGCCTGGTTGCCCCAGCTTCCCCGCAGGTAGCTCATCAGATCGGCCGCCTGCCGATCGTTCAACGCCCAGCCATAAGCCGGCATGTCAAACGCCATCGCCTGCTGCGTGATCGGCGTATGCGCCCCCTCCAGCACCACCCGCAGCGCGGTCAGCGGATTGTCCGCCGTTACCGTGGCATTGCCCGCCAGCGCCGGAATGGCGAAGTCAGTGCCCTCCCCCTTATTGCCGTGGCAGGTCGAGCAGTACATCGCATAGGTCGCCTTGCCGCCCGGGTTATCCGCCTGCGTGGCTGGCGCAGCGGCTTTGGCGGCAGTTTCCGGTGCCAGGCTGCGCAGGTACACCGCGATGGCGTTCAGATCGCCGTCGCTGAGATACTGCGTGCTATGGGTCACCACCTCGCTCATCGGCCCGGCGACTGCCGCATGGCGGCTGCGGCCGGTTTTCAGCAGCGCCGTCACCTCTCCCGGCGGCAGGCCGCGCAGATTGGAGGCGTACCAGCCGTCCAGCTCGGCGCCGCTCAGGAACACCGGCTCCTTACCGTCCAGGCCCTTCTCCTGCATCGCCCAGCCGCGCGGCGTGTGGCAGCTGCCGCAATGGCCCGCGCCCTGCACCAGATAGGCGCCGCGGTTCCACTCGGCGCTTTGCTGCGGATCTGCCTGATACGGCTGGTCGTCGTGGAACAGCGAGTTCCACACCGCCAGCGGCCAGCGCATCGACAGCGGCCAGCTGATGTCACTGTCCCGGTTGGCGACGTTTTGCGCCGGCACCTCATTCATCAGGTAGTCATACAGCGCGCGCATGTCTTCCGCGCTCATTTTGGCGTAGGAGGTGTACGGCATCGCCGGGTAGAGCCGGTGGCCGTCTTTGGCTACCCCCTGGCGCATGGCGCGATCGAACTCCTCGAACGAATAGGCGCCAATGCCGTGCAGCTTGTCCGGCGTGATGTTGGTGGCGTAGATAGCCCCGAGCGGCGTCGGGAACTTCATGCCGCCCGCCAGTTCAGCGCCGCCCGGCGCGGTGTGGCAGGCGGTGCAGTCGCCGGCTTTGGCGACGTATTCCCCGGCCGACATCGCCTGGGCCGAGCCGCCGGCCGCCAGCAGGCTCAACAGGTACAGCGAACGCAGACTCATGCTCCCTCCTTGGCGGCAACCTTGCCGTAGGCCAGTTCGTTCACCGCGCGCCACGCCTGATCGATCGCCGAGTTGGCGTACGGGCTCCAGTCGGCATCGGAGTTGGCGATAACGATCTTGCCGATCGGCTGCCGCGCCGTTTCGATGATTTTCTTGGCTTCGTCTTCGTCGTCGAACAGTCCGTTGAGGAAGTAGGAGTAACCGTGCGACCAGCGGTTGACGGTGATCGCCTGAATGTCGCGCTTATGATCGAAACCGGCCGCGCCCAGCATGCCCTGCAGCTGCTCGCGGATCATCTGCTCGTGCACCTCGAACGGCGTGCCCAGCAGCAGCGCGCGCCCTTTGCGCGACTGCTCGCGCGGGCTGAGGCCGCTGCCCGGCAGCGTCGGCACGTAGACCATGTGCAGGCCGATTGGCCGGTTCGGATCGCGCGGGTGCTGATACCCGCCCATGCTCACCGGGTAGTCCAGCTTCACGCGGCTGTACGGTGCGGCCGGCGAATAGATCTCGTGCACGCCCAGCTTGATGAACGGCTGCCAGTTGCGGATCACCACCTTGCTGTACACCAGCGGCGCCTTGACGTTCTGCTTCAGCGCCTCCTGCTGCTCGTGCGACATCTCCGGCACCAGGTACGGGATCATCATGTTGTAGCCGGCCATCACTACCTGCCCGGCGCGCACCTTGGTCATCTTCTCGCCGGTCATATAGGTGACTTCCACCTTGTCGCCGACGTTGGCCGCGTGCAGCCCGGTGCTGTTCAAACGCAGCTTCACCGGCGATTCCGGCCGATCGAGCTGGCTGTAGTCGAATTTGGCCAGCACCACGTCATTCATGTCTTTGCCGGCCGGCGCCACCGCCGGGATCAGCTTGCGCACCATCAGGCGCGTCAGCGTGGCATTGCCGTCCGGGAAGTGGAACACGTAAGGATCGTCGAGATCCGCCTGCGACTCTTCGTCCAGCGGCGGCAGATTCATGCCGCCGAGGCCCGGCAGATCGCAGATGCGCGCATCGCTGCACGACGTGCCGTCGATGCCCACCGCCTGGAAGTCGTTGGTGGTCTGTTGGAAATAACGGATCGCCAGCTCGCTCAGGCCCACCTTCTCGCGCAGGAACTGGGTATAGCTGTGGGTATCGAGCCACTCGACCTTCTGCTCCAGCGTCATCTCCGGCAGATAATCTTTCTCCACCGTATGCAGTGCGATCAGCGCCTGGCGATCGCTTTCCGGTAGCGGGAAATCGCCGATGAACGCTTCATACGAACGGCCGTTGAGGCGATCGCGCGGAATGTCGTCCGCCACCGTGCGGCCCGGATCGCCGCTCACCACCTTGTCGACGCCGAAGTTCTTGCGATCGAAGTAAACCCCGCGGCTCAGGTTAAGATCCGGGTAGAAGGTGGTGTCAAACGCCTGCTCCAGTTGGTCGATATCGACGCCGAGCTTGTGCAGCAGCCCCATCGCCACCGGGCTGAAGTTGGAGCGCGGCGACTGCAGCGATTCACTGCCGCCGTAGCCGAGCAGCATGCCGTCGTCGGTGTTGAATTCGTTGCGCTTGGCGTGGCCGCCGAAGTCGTCATGGTTGTCGATCAGTAGAATGCGCTGCTGCTCGCCTTTCAGCTGCTGCCAGAAACAGGCGGCCGCCAACCCGCTGATGCCGGCACCGACCACCACCAGATCGAACTCTTCAACGGCGGGCACGCTGCCGAAATCAAAGGTTTTGCCGTCGCGCCCCAACTGGTGCGCATGCTCGAACGAGCCCGGATGGTTGCCCCGCAACCCGGTCAGCGCCGGCGGATAGTACAGGGTTTGATTGGCGGTTTGCGGCGACGCGCGCAAGATTTGCAGCGGCGTCAACCCGGCGGCGATGGTGATCGCCACTCCGTTGAGAAAATCGCGTCTGGTGATACCCATATAGGCTTCCTTTCAATTTTTATTATCATCAGCCGGCCGGAGCCGGCTCGAAGGCCGCGCTATTGTGCGGATAATTACTGTAAAATCAATGTTTGAACATCACATGACGAATGGCCGTGTAATCCTCCAACCCGTACATCGACATATCCTTGCCGTAGCCGGACAACTTCTGGCCGCCGTGCGGCATTTCGCTCACCAGCATGAAGTGGGTGTTCACCCAGGTGCAGCCGTATTGCAGGCGGGCGCTTAAGCGATGCGCGCGGCCCACGTCGCGGGTCCACACGGACGACGCCAGCCCGTAATTGGATTCGTTCGCCCAGGCCAGCACCTGCTCTTCGTCGTCGAACGGCGTCACCGTCACCACCGGGCCAAACACTTCGCGCTGCACGATCTCATCGTCCTGGCGCGCGCCGGCCAACAGCGTCGGCTGGAAGTAGTAGCCCGGCCCTTTCACCTTCTCGCCGCCGGTCACCACCTGTACGTGCGGCAACGCTTTGGCTCGCTCGACAAAACCGGCCACCCGCTCCAGATGCTGGGCGGTAATCAACGGCCCCAGCTCGGTGGTCTCGTCGTCCGGCGCGCCGATCTTCAGGCTGGCCACCGCCTCGCCCAGCCGCTTGACCAGCTCGGGATAAATGCTTTTCTGCGCGTAGATGCGGCACGCGGCGGTGCAATCCTGCCCGGCGTTGTAGAAGCCGAAACCGCGAATGCCGTCGACCACCTGCTGCAGATCGGCATCGTCGAACACCAGCACCGGCGCCTTGCCGCCCAGCTCCATATGGGTGCGCTTAATGCCGGCGGCGGTGTGGGCGATGATGTGCTCGCCGGTGGCGATCGACCCGGTCAGCGACACCATGCGCACCTTGTCATGCCCGGTCAGCCGATCGCCCACGCCGGCGCCGCGCCCGAACAGCACGTTGAGCACGCCCGGCGGGAACAGCCCGGCGGCCAGTTCGGCCAGTTTGAAGGTGGTCAGCGGCGTCTGCTCAGAAGGCTTGATCACCACGCAGTTGCCCGCCGCCAACGCCGGCGCCAGTTTCCAGGCCGCCATCATCAGCGGGTAGTTCCACGGCGCGATCGAGGCCACCACGCCGAGCGGATCGCGGCGGATCATCGAAGTGTGCCCGGCCAGATACTCGCCGGCGGCCATGCCGGTCAGGCAGCGGCTGGCCCCGGCGAAGAAGCGAAACACGTCGGCCACCGCCGGCAGTTCGTCATTCAATACGCAGTGATAAGGCTTGCCGCAGTTGAGCGACTCCAGCCTGGCGAAGGTCTCGGCATGCTCGTCGATCAGATCCGCCAGCTTGAGCAGATGCTCGGCGCGCTCCTTCGGCGTGGTTTGCCCCCAGGCGGCGAACGCGGCGTCCGCCGCCAGCACCGCGCGATCGACCTGCTCCGGGCTGGCCTCCGCCACCTGCGCGATCACTTCGCCGGTCGCCGGGTTATACACCGGCTGGGTCGCGCCCTGGCCATTCACCAGTTGGCCGTCAATCAACAGTTGGCTTTGCATAGGGTTATCCTTTTGTCAGAGGTCGGGTAAGGAAATTATTTGCCGCTGCCGGCGACGCTTTCTCCACCTTTGGTCAGGTAGTAAGCGCCGAGGATCGGCAGCATGGTCAACAGCATCACCGACAGCGCCACCACGTTGGTGATTGGCACGTCGCGCGGGCGGCCGAGCTGGTTCAGCAGCCACAGCGGCAGCGTGCGCTCGTGGCCGGCGGTAAAGGTGGTCACGATGATTTCGTCGAACGACAGCGCGAACGCCAGCATGCCCCCGGCCAGCAGCGCCGAGCCGAGGTTCGGCAAGATCACGTAACGGAAGGTTTGCCAGCCGTCGGCGCCGAGATCCATCGACGCTTCGATCAGGCTGTACGAGGTGCGGCGGAACCGGGCGATGACGTTGTTGAACACGATCACCACGCAGAACGTCGCATGGCCGACGACGATGGTCAGGATGCCGGGCTCGATGTTCAGCGCCTTGAACGCCGCCAGCAGCGCCAAGCCGGTGACGATCCCCGGCAGCGCAATCGGCAGCAGCAACAGCAGCGAAATGCTGTCCTTGCCGAAGAAATCGCGCCGATACAGCGCCGCCGCCGCCAGGGTGCCGAGCACCAGCGCGATGGCGGTCGCCAGACAGGCGATCTGCGCCGACAGCAGCACCGCATCGATAATGTCCTGCCGCCCGGCGGCGACGTTGAACCAGTGCAGCGTGAAGCCCTTCGGCGGGAAGCTGAAGGCCGCGTCCTCGGTGTTGAAGGCGTAGATGGCGATGATCGCCAACGGGAAATGCAGGAAGACAAGTCCGCCCCAGGCGGCCAGCTTCAGCCCTAAGGGCGCGCGTTCAGAGTGCATCGAAAGCCCCCAGACGTTTGACGATGGAAAGATAGATGGCGATCAGGACGATCGGCACCAGCGTAAAGGCCGCGGCCATCGGCATATTGCCGATCGCGCCCTGCTGGGCGTACACCATGCTGCCGATGAAATAGCCCGGCGGCCCCACCAGCTGCGGCACGATAAAGTCGCCCAGCGTCAGCGAAAAGGTGAAGATCGATCCGGCGGCGATGCCCGGCACCGCCAGTGGCAAAATGACGTGGCGGAAGGTCTGCGCCGGCCGGGCGCCCAGATCCGCCGAAGCGTGCAGCAGCGAGGGCGGCAGGCGCTCCAGCGCCGCCTGGATCGGCAGGATCATGAACGGCAGCCAGATATAGACGAACACCAGAAAACGCCCCAGCCCCGAGGTCGACAGCGTGTTGCCACCGACGCCGGGCACCGTCAGCAGCGACGCCAACAGCGGCTCCAGCCCCAGGTGCTGCAGGAACCACTGCGCCACGCCATCTTTCGCCAGCAGCAAAGTCCAGGCATAGGCTTTGACGATATAGCTGGCCCACATCGGCATCATCACGGCGATGTAAAAGAACGCCTTGACGCGGCCGCTGGTGTAACGCGCCATGTAATAGGCGATGGGGAACGCCAGCGCCGCGCTGGCCAGCGACACCAGCACCGCCATGGTCAGCGTGCGCAGGATAATGTCGTAGTTGGCCGGGTTGAACAGCGCCGCGAGGTTGGCGAAGGTCAGATCCGGCGTCACCGCCATGGTGAAATCGTCGAAGGTGTAAAATCCTTGCCACAGCAGCGTCAGCAGCGAACCGAGGTACACCGCGCCGAACCACAGCAGCGGCGGCACCAGCAGCAAAAGCAGATACAGCGTCGGCCGGCGATAAAGCCAGGTCGACAGCGCGCGCACGGTGCCGCCACGCGCCGAGGGGGAATCGATGCTCATGTCCATCTCACCTCTCCTCCAGCAGCGGCACCATCGCCGCGCGCGGCCAGCAGGCGACGATCGGCTGGCCGATCTGCCGCTGTTGCCCTGCGGCGATCCACTGCGGATTAGCCTGGCTGACCAGCAGCTTTTCGCCGCCGTTCAGCGCGATTTCATACCGCGTGGCCGCGCCCTGGTAATGGATTTCCTGCAGCGTGCCCTGCACCTGGATCTCGTCCTGCGCCGCGCCGCCGTGCTCCAGCAGGCGGATATGTTCCGGCCGGATCGAGAAGGTTCGGCTTTCGCCGAGCAGGCGCTGTGCCAGCTCGCTGCGCACCACGTTGGAGGTGCCGACGAACTCGGCGACGAACGGCGTCTTCGGCCGCATGTAAAGCTCGCGCGGCGTATCCACCTGTTCGATGCGGCCGTTATTGAACACCGCCACCCGATCGGACATCGACAGCGCTTCGCTTTGATCGTGGGTGACGAAGATAAAGGTGATGCCCAGCTGACGCTGCAGCTTCTTCAGCTCGCCCTGCATCTGCTCGCGCAGCTTGAGATCCAGCGCGCCGAGCGGCTCGTCCAGCAGCAGCACCCGCGGCCGATTGACCAGCGCGCGCGCCAACGCCACGCGCTGGCGCTGGCCGCCCGACAGGTGCGCCGGTTTGCGTTCGGCGACGAAACCGAGCGCCACGCTCTCCAGCGCCTCTTGCGCCCGCGCCAGCCGCTCGCGTTTGGCGACGCCCTTCACCATCAGGCCGTAGGCGACGTTTTCCAGCACCGACATGTGCGGAAACAGCGCGTAATCCTGAAATACGGTGTTCACGTCGCGCTGATACGGCGGCAGGTTGGCGGCTTCCTGGCCGTGGATGCGAATCGAGCCGGAAGTGAGCTGTTCAAAGCCGGCGATCAGGCGCAGGCAGGTGGTTTTGCCCGAGCCGGATGGCCCGAGCATGGAGAAAAATTCCCCGTCCTGAATGTCGATGGATACCCGATCCACGGCGCGAACATCGCCGAAAGTCCGCGAAACATCGATGAATTGCACGGCAATGGTCATTTTCTGTGCTCCATACGGATGTGATTCGGGCGCAGCGGGCTGCGCCCCGCGGCTTAGCGGCCGCCCATGATGGCGATGTAGTCCTGGGTCCAGCGGCTATACGGCACGAACTTGCCGCCCTGCGCCTGAGGCGTTTTCCAGAAGGCGATTTTGTCGAACTGGTTGAAGCCGTTGGTTTCGCAGCCCTTCTCACCCAGCAGCGCGCTGGCCTTGCAGCCCGCCGGCGAAGCCGGCACCGACCCGAACCAGGCCGCCACGTCGCCCTGCACCTTCGGCTCCAGCGACCAGTTCATCCACTGGTAGGCGCAGCTCGGGTGTTTGGCGTCGCTGTGCAACATGGTGGTATCCGCCCAGCCGGTCACGCCCTCTTTTGGGAACACGGTGGCGATCGGCTGCCCCTCGCCCTTCAGGGCGTTGGCCTGATACGGCCAGGCGCTGGAAGCCACCACGCCTTCGTTTTTAAAGTCGCTCATCTGCACCGAGGTATCGTGCCAGTAGCGGTGGATCAGCGCGTGCTGGCTGCGCAGCAGCTTCAGCGCCGCCTGATACTGCTCTTCGTTGAGCTGGTAAGGATCGCTGATGCCGAGCTGCGGCTGGGTGGCCTTCAGGAACAGCGCCGCGTCGGCGATGTAGATCGGGCCGTCGTAAGCCTGCACCCGCCCCTGGTTGCTCTTGCCGTCCGGCAGGTTCTGCTGCTGGAAGATCACCGCCCAGCTGTCCGGCGGCGTCGGGAAGGTTTTGGTGTTGTACATCAGCAGGTTCGGCCCCCACTGGTACGGCGTGCCGTAAGTTTTGCCGTCCACGGTATACCAGGCGCCGTTCAGCAGGCGCGGATCGATGTTCTTCCAGTTCGGGATCAGCGCGGTGTTGATCGGCTGCACCCGCTTGCCGAAGATCAGGCGCAGCGAGGCGTCGCCGGAGGCGGTCACCAGATCGTAGCCGCCCTTGGCCATCAGGCTGACCATTTCATCGGAGGTGGCGGCGGTCTTCACGTTCACCGCACAGCCGGTTTGCTTCTCAAACTGGGTGACCCAGTCGTAGTTTTTGTCGGACTGGCCGCGTTCGATGTAGCCGGGCCAGGCGATGATGTCCAGCCGGCCTTCGCCTTTGCCCAGCGACTGCGGCAGATCGGCCGCCTGAGCCAGGCCGCACAGCACGGTGAGACAGAGCGCGGAGACGGTGGTGGTGACTGCGGTAGTTTTTCTCATCGTAATTACCCCTGTGTTGCGTATCTGTGTGCGGCAGGGAACGGCTGCCGCCCGATTTTGCTTTATAGAACCGCTAGAAGCTGGCTTTGAACTTCGCCATTACGTGCCTGACAACGCTGTAATCCTGCAGCGAATCGCTGGACAGATCCTTGCCGTAGCCGGAGCGTTTCAGGCCGCCGTGCGGCATTTCGCTCGCCAAGGTGAAATGGGTGTTGATCCAGGTGCTGCCGTACTGCAGATGGGCGGCGATGTGCAGCGCCCGATCGATATTTTGCGTCCACACCGACGAAGCCAGCCCGTATTCCGAGTCGTTGGCCCACTCGACCGCCTGCGCCAGATGCTCGAAGCGCGTGACGCTGACCACCGGGCCAAACACCTCGCGCTGCACGATCTCGTCGCTTTGCAGGCAGCCCGCCAGCAGGGTCGGCTGATAGTAGAATCCCGGCCCGGAGTGCGCCGCGGCGCCGGTGATCAATTCGATATGCGGTTGGCTGAGCGCCCGCTCGACAAAGCTGGCGACGCGATCGC
The DNA here is from genome assembly GCF_017309605.1 of Serratia ureilytica. NCBI lineage: Bacteria > Pseudomonadati > Pseudomonadota > Gammaproteobacteria > Enterobacterales > Yersiniaceae > Serratia > Serratia ureilytica. The sequence goes on along the minus strand of NZ_CP071320.1, from coordinate 1,116,555 downwards.
GCTGGCGGCTGCTTATCAACGGGCCGATCTCGTTGTCCTGATCGCGCTTGCGGGCAAAGCGCAGGCTGGCAACCGCCTCGCCCAGCGCGTCCACCAGCTTGGGATAGATGCCCGCCTGCGCGTAGATGCGGCAGGCGGCGGTGCAGTCCTGACCGGCGTTGTAATAGCCGTAGGTGCGAATGCCGTTGACCACTTCGTCGAGATCGGCGTCGTCACAGACGATCACCGGCGCCTTGCCCCCCAGTTCCAGGTGGGTGCGCTTGACGCTTTTGGCCGCCGCCTGAAGAATTTTTTGCCCGGTGACGATATCGCCGGTGACCGACACCAGCCGCACCTGCGGGTGCCCCACCAGCTGGCTGCCGACCCCTTCACCGCCGCCGTAGACGATGTTCAGCACGCCCGGCGGCAGGATCTCCTGCAGCGCCGGCACCAGCGCCAGAATAGTCAGCGGCGTGTGCTCGGACGGTTTGAATACCACGGTATTGCCCGCCGCCAACGCCGGCGCGATCTTCCACGCCGCCATCATCAGCGGATAGTTCCAGGGGGCGATCGAGGCGACTACGCCGATCGGATCGCGGCGGATCATCGAGGTGTGGCCCGGCACATACTCACCGGCCAGTTGCCCTTGTTGCGTACGCACCGCGCCGGCGAAGAAGCGGAACACGTCGACCGCCGCCGGCAGATCGTCATTGAGCGCCTGATGCAGCGGCTTGCCGCAGTTGAGGGCTTCCAGCTGCGCCAGCTGCGGCGCCTGCCGCTCGATGGCGTCGGCGATGCGCAGCAACAGCGTGGCGCGCTGGGCCGGCGTGGTGCGCGACCAGTGGCTGAACGCCTGCTGCGCGGCTTTTACCGCGCCGCCGACCTGCGCCGAAGAGGCTTCGGTCAGGGCGATCAGCGTCTCGCCGTTGGCCGGATTGACGATGCATTCCTGCTGGCCTTCGCCGTCGATAAGCTGACCGTTAATGAACTGCTGACAGGACAAACCTGAGAGAACCTGCACATCCGCCATCGCCTGACGCCCCTAAGTGACAAAAACGTTAACAAAATGTGAATAAGTTAGTTTTAATCAGCCTAAGCGAGCCTCTGGCGGGCAACAAATTCTAAATACTGAACGCCGCGTTCGATTAAATCGAATGCTTAAGCCCGGCGGCGTGTTTGCTGCCGTTCTCGCGCGCGATGGTGAGGAACGGCGTCACCAGCTCCGGCCGCGCGCTGCCGCGCCGCCACGCCAACCCGATATCCAGCGGCTCCAGCAGATCGTCCAGCTTGCGCGCCTCGATCATATTGCCCTCCAGCGACCAGGCGCGGTACGCCATGTCCGGCTGGATGGAGACCCCCATCCCCGCCGCCACGAGGCTGCGCACCGCCTCAGTCGAGGCGGTCTTCATCGCGATCTCCGGCTTCAGCCCGGCACGCGCCCAGATGCGCCGCGCGTGCACGTCCATTTCATCGGCGTTGAGCTGGATCAGCGGCTGTTTGGCCACGTCCGCCAGGCTGATGCTCTCGTGCTCCAGCAGCGGGTGCAGCGGCGGCAGCCACAGGCGATACGGAGAGTGCATCAGCACCTCGGTCTGCAGCGCGTCGCGGTCCTCGATGTTCGACAAGATCAGCACGCCGATGTCGATCTCGCCGCTGACCAGCAGATGCTCGATGTACGGGCGTTCGTCTTCAACCACCTGCACGGTGACGTTGGGATAGGCCGATTTAAAGCGCGTGAGCAGTTCCACCAGGAAGTAGCCGGCCACCAGGCTGGTGACGCCGATGGTCAGCTTGCCGGTCAGGCTTTCAGTGCCGATCTGCAGGCTGCGCTTGGCATTGTCCACCGTCGCCAGGATCAGATACGACTGACGCAAAAACTGGTGCCCCTGATGGGTCAGCGTCATGCCCTTGGCGTGACGCTCGAACAGCCGCACGCCGATCTCGGTTTCCAGCTGCTGGATAGCGAGCGTCAGCGAAGACTGGGAGACAAACACCGCCTGGGCGCCGGCGGAGATCGACCCGGTTTCCGCCACGGCGATAAAGTGGCGGATTTGGCGTAACGTCATCATGGGGGTGATTCCTCAAGCAAAAACATTGCGTTGAGTGTAGACGCCGGCCGTGAAGCGATCGGGAAAAGTATCAAAAACGCGATAGCGTTCGCTTTTTTAGAATGCCGACAGGCAAAAATGGGGGGAACAATGAGGCGAAGAAGTGCGATGTGCGGGGGACAGAAATGACAAGGGCGCAGCAAGCTGCGCCCTGATGACCGATGATCCTGCGGAGGATCAGATCGCTTCTTCGTCCTGCTCGCCGGTACGGATGCGCACCACGCGCGCCACGTCGAAGACGAAGATCTTGCCGTCGCCGATCTTGCCGGTCTGCGCCGTCTGCATGATGGTTTCTACGCAGGTGTCGACGATGTCGTCGGCAACCACGATCTCTATCTTCACCTTCGGCAGAAAGTCGACCATGTACTCGGCGCCGCGGTACAGCTCGGTGTGGCCCTTCTGGCGGCCGAAGCCTTTGACTTCGGTGACCGTCATGCCGGTGATGCCCACTTCGGCCAGCGCTTCGCGGACGTCATCCAGTTTGAACGGCTTGATAATCGCGTCGATCTTTTTCATCTTCTTTCCTTTTACCAATTTTTGCGGCCAAAACCGGATGTGATGGGGTAGCGGCGGTCTTTGCCGAAGTTACGGGCGGTGATGCGCGGCCCGACGGCGGCCTGACGCCGCTTGTATTCGTTGATGTCCACCAGGCGGATCACCTTGCGCACGATCGCTTCGTCGAAGCCTTCGGCCACCAGATCGGCGACCGACTTGTCGCGCTCAACGTAGCCTTCCAGGATCGCATCCAGGATATCGTACGGCGGCAGGCTGTCCTGATCGACCTGATCCGGCGCCAGCTCGGCGGACGGCGGACGATCGATTACCCGCTGCGGGATCACGTAGGAGACGGTGTTGCGGTATTCGGACAGCTTGAACACCAGCGTTTTCGGCACGTCCTTCAGCACGTCGAAACCGCCGGCCATATCGCCGTACAGCGTGGCGTAACCCACCGCCATTTCGCTCTTGTTGCCGGTGGTCAGCACGATGCTGCGGCGTTTGTTGGACAGCGCCATCAGCACCACCCCGCGGCAACGCGCCTGCAGGTTCTCTTCGGTGGTGTCGCGCTCGGTGCCGGCGAACATCGGCGACAGCTGGCCCATAAAGGCATCGAACATCGGCTCGATGGAGACGATATCGAACTCCACGCCGAGGATTTCCGCCTCTTCCTTGGCGTCGGCGATGCTGATATCTGCGGTATAGCGGAACGGCATCATCAGCGCCTGCACCTTGTCTTTACCTAACGCATCCACGGCGATCGCCAGCGTCAGCGCCGAGTCGATGCCGCCGGACAGCCCCAGCACCGCGCCTTTGAAACCGTTCTTGGTCACGTAGTCGCGCACCGCCAACACCAGCGCCTGATACACCTGCGCCAGCTGCGGCAGTTCGGCGGCCGGATCGGCCATCGGCACCACGTCCAGCTCGTTGAATTCCAGGCGAGTGACCTGCTCGTCGAAGGCCGCCAGACGGTGGGTCATGGTGCCGGCGGCGTCGAAGACCTTGGAGCAGCCGTCGAAGATCAGCTCATCCTGGCCGCCGACCTGGTTGAGGTACACCAGCGGCAGCTGGGTGCGCTGGCAGTGGCCGGCCATCAGCGTTTTGCGGATATACGGTTTTTCGCGGTTATACGGCGAGGCGTTGATCGACAGGATAATCTCCGCGCCGGCGGCCTTGGCGGCGTCGATCGGCTCCGGGAACCACAGATCTTCGCAAATCAGCAGCCCAAGACGGTAGCCTTTCAGTTCCACCACGCAGGTGTCGTTGCCGGCGTGGAAATAGCGCTTCTCATCGAACACGCCGTAGTTCGGCAACTGCTGTTTGAAGTAACGGGTCAGCAGGCGGCCTTCGGCAAACAGCGACAGCGCGTTGTACAGCTTGTCGCCTTCGCGCCACGGGTGGCCGACCAGGATCGCCGTCTCGGCGGAAGCCTGCTGCAGGCGCAGCAGCTGCGCATCACAGCGCTGATAGAAATCATTGCGGTACAGCAGGTCTTCCGGCGGGTAGCCGGACAGCGCCAGTTCGGTGAACATGACCAGATCGGCTCCCGCCTTCTGCTGCTCCTGCACGATTTGCAACATGCGTTCGGTGTTGCCTTCAATGTCGCCGACCAGCAGGTTCAGCTGGGCCAGGGCGATGGAAAGTGATCTGCTCATTTGTGTACGATCCCGCTTAATACGTTCCATGGTGCTCTACGCCGGGGCGCACCGCGGCAAAGAGAACGGAGTGTAAATCATTCCGCCGGATTTGTTGAGAACCTGCGTGGCAGGCGCCGGCGTGAATCTGTCATTCTTTGAAATCGTTGGCGTCCAGCTCGTGGCGCGACAGCAATTTGTAAAACTCGGTGCGGTTGCGGCCCGCCATGCGCGCGGCCTGGGTCACGTTGCCCTTGGTGATCTGCAGCAGTTTGCGCAGATAGTGCAACTCAAACTGGTTGCGCGCTTCGGCGAAAGTCGGCAGCGCGGTGTTTTCCCCTTCCAGCGCCTGTTCCACCAGCGCCTCGCTGATCACCGGCGCCGAGGTCAGCGCCACGCACTGTTCGATGACGTTGACCAACTGACGCACGTTGCCCGGCCAGCTGGCGGTCATCAGCCGCTTCATGGCGTCGGTCGAGAAGCTGCGCACGAACGGCTTGTGCCGCTGAGCCGCTTCGCGCAACAGGTGATTGGCCAGCAGCGGAATGTCTTCGGCGCGCTCGTTGAGCGCCGGGATCTTCAGATTCACCACATTGAGACGATAGTAGAGATCCTCGCGGAACTCGTTCTTCGCCATCGCCTTTTGCAGATCGCGGTGGGTGGCGGAGATAATGCGCACGTCGATGTCCAGATCGCGGTTGCTGCCCAGCGGCCGCACCTTGCGCTCCTGCAGCACGCGCAGCAGTTTCACCTGCAGCGACAACGGCATGTCGCCTATCTCGTCGAGGAACAGCGTGCCGCCCGCCGCCGCCTGGAACAGCCCCTCGCGGCTGCTGACCGCGCCGGTGAAGGCGCCCTTGGCGTGGCCGAACAGTTCGGACTCCAGCAGTTGCTCCGGCAGCGCCCCGCAGTTGATGGCGATGAACGCCTTGCCGGCGCGCGGGCTGGCGGCGTGGATCGCCTGCGCCAACACCTCTTTGCCGGTGCCGCTCTGGCCGTTGATCAACACGCTGACGTCGGACTGGGCCACCATTTTCACCTGCTCCAGCAGGCGCAGCATCAACGGGCTGCGGGTGACGATGTCTTCGCGCCAGGCGTCGTCACCCGCGGGGGAGGCCGACAGCGACAGCGCCTCGTCGATGGCCTTATAGAGCGCATCGCGATCCACCGGTTTGGTGAGGAAGCTGAACACTCCCTGCTGGGTGGCGGCCACCGCATCGGGAATCGAACCGTGCGCGGTAAGAATGATCACCGGCATGCCCGGCTGATGCTTTTGGATTTCGGCGAACAGCGCCATGCCGTCCATCTCATCCATGCGCAGATCGCTGATCACCAGATCGATCTGTTCGCGCACCAACAGGCGCAGCGCCTCCTGGCCGCTTTCGGCGGTGGTGACGTGAAAACCTTCGCTGGTCAGGCGCATGCCCAGCAGCTTCAGCAGGCTGGGATCGTCGTCAACCAATAACAGGTTGGCCGGTTTGCGTGCGGTCATTGCGCGTGGGACTCCTTATTGGCGGGATGCGGCGTATAGGTGTCTTCCGGTTCAACCGGCAGCGCGGTGCCTTTTTCCGGTTCGTCCTGCGTTTCAGCGCCTTTGGCGGCCGCGCCGCTTTTACCGGCAGCTTCGCCCTTCTGCTGGCCCGCGCCGTTTTCCGGGATTTCCCCTTGCAGCTGCTTGCGCGATGAGAGCTGGCGCTCGATATCGGTCAGGTTTTCCAGCTTGCGCGAGGTGTCCTGCAGCTGCGACTGCAGGCGCGCCTGATTCTGGCGCAGCGAATCGATCTGGCTGTCGCTGCTCTCCTGCAGATGCTGATAGCGCGCTTTCTCATCGAACAGCGTGATCTGCAGCATCTGCTGCTGGCGCCACAGCTGCGTCAACGGACGCAGCGAACCGGGGAACTCCATCCGGTAACTGTTGATCCTGTCGAGCATCTGGCGGCGTTCACCGGAGGTCGGCTGTGCGCTCCCCAGCAGGATGCTCTGTTTGAAAACGCCGGACCAGCTGTCGCCCGGCACCGTTTTCGCCAGCGCACGCGCCTGGGTCGAGCCGATGCGATCGGCGCAGTCCATCGCGCGCAGCCAGTAGAGCGCGTTATCCAGCGCGTCCTTGTCGTCCAATTGCCACAGGGTATCGCAAGCCGCGGTGCGGTAATCGATCACCTTGGTATCCGGGATCGCCTCTTGCTGCTGAGCGCTCAATCCGCCGCTGACGGCGCGATCGACGCAGCCCGCCAGCAACAGCGGCATAAAGAAAACGGCGCCCAGCCAGGTGATCGGGCGTTTGCCGAGCGGCGCTCTGTGCGTGGCACGCGGTGAACGTTCGGTCTGTGAAAGACGAAGGCGTTTAGACCATGTGTACATTATTTATTCATTCTCGGCGGTTAACGGCAGTTCAATGCGGAAGCAGACGTCTGCACCGGCGACCGTCGCCAGTTGCAGCTCACCGCGCATGCGACGGATACAGTCCTGAGCGATGCTCAACCCCAGTCCGCTTCCTTTTACCGCCCCTTTTCGCTGGTGACTACCCTGGAAAAAAGGCTCGAAAATCATGGCTCTTTCAGCCTCGGGGATCGGCGTGCCGGTATTGGCGACGTCGATTTGCACCCGTTGTCCAACCTGACGGCTGCGGATCCAAATGTTACCGGATTCCTTGCCGTAGTGCACCGCATTGGAGTAGAGATTATCCAGCACGCGCATTAATAGCGTAGGCTCTGCCCAGCAGATTTCCGCTTCCAGCGCGATTTCGGTGGAAATCATCTTCGCCCGCGCCGGCAAACTGTGCGCGGCGACCACCAAATCGACCATTTCGCGCAGCTCGACGTTCTCGTGCTCCGCCGGGCCATCGGCCAGTTTGCGGTTGTAATCCAGCAGTTGTTCAATCAGCTGCTGCAGGTGGCGGCTGCTGTTGTCGAGGATCGTCACCACCTCTTTCTGGTCGGAAGTCAGCGGCCCCGCCACCTCGTCGGCCAGCAGTTCGGTGCCTTCGCGCATGCTGGCCAGCGGCGTTTTCAATTCATGCGAGATATGGCGCAGGAACTCGTGGCGCTGCGACTCCAGCCACGCCAGCCGTTCGCTCAGCCAGATGATGCGCTGCGCCAGCGAACGCAGCTCGCGCGGCCCTTTGAACGATGCGGTGCTGCCCAACGCGCGCCCTTCCCCCAGGCGGTTGATCATCCGCTCCACGGCCTTGACCGGCCCGATGATCATGCGGGTAAACAGCACCACCAGCAGCACGCTGACCAGGAACAGCAGCAGCGCCTGCCAGCCGAAAAACTGGCCGCGCTCGGCGATGGCCTGCTGCAGCTGCTGGCCGCGCGAGAACACCACCGCGCGCGTGGCCTGCACCATTTCGGCATTGGAACGGGAGAACGACTCGAGCAAGGCGGAGGCTTCTTGGTCCGGCCCGCTGTTATGGCACTTGATCGCCGCCAGCTGGGTCAGCAACTGACGCAACGTTTGGTAGTAGCGCTCGTCCGGCAGAATCGGCGCGTGGGCGTCCAGCATCTGCGAATACTGCTTGCGCTGATTTTGGTACAGCTTCTGCAGCGTGGGCTCAACCAGCACGCAGTACTGACGATAGCTGCGCTCCATCTCCAGCGCTACGCTGGTCATCGCCTCGCTGCGCCGCGCGTCCACCAGCGTGGTGCGGTTGATGTCCGCCGCCTGCGCGCTCAGGTGATCCAGACTCTGGTAGGCCTGATAGGCCAGCACCAACAGCGGCAGCAGCACCAACAGGAACGCCAGCAGCACCAATTGCCGCAGCGAACGGGGGAATAAACGCCATTTTTTCAACGAAATCATCTCATTCTCTCAGGCCTGTCACGATGCTAACTGACTCGCCGGAAAGAGAAAAGCCCGGCAAGGGAGAATCCTGAACGCACAAGGAAAAAGCCGCGGGATCGGTGAACCGCGCCGATAAGGTTGGCCTGCCAATGACATACGGTCCCGGTAACAAAAACCGGTACGAAAGCGAGAGTGTGGGAATAGCGTCTGCGTTCGAGGGCATAGGCAACGAAACAGGAGTAAGCGCAGCGTTGAGAATTGACGCCGGGGCAATAAGCTTGCCCCGCCGCAAGGAAAGTGTGGATGCCCTTGAACCTCGTCCCCAGGGTGATGTAGCGCAGCGGCTGGCATCGAACAGGACGAATAGCATCCGTAAGTATCCAGGATTGATGAACCCTTCATCACAGTTGGATACAGGCGGTGCCTCACTCCACGTGTCGCCCGATGCTTGATAAAGCCGCTTGCGCGGTCTGTTATCGGTTTGGTTGGACGATAGGCACCATTTCTTTGGCATCATTCGGAGGCTTATGAGGTAATTTGCCGTCTAATTTCGGCACCGTCATAAAAAGGTGAATGAGCAGCCGCCGAGAATAATGCACGTTACGTGCCAACTTTGCAACAAAAATCATAACACAATGATTTTATTTGATAATAAATAAATAAAGGTAAATCCATGCGCCCAATCAGCACCAATGCACGATGAAAAAAACACCACCCTGTCGCCAAACGCCGACAACTAAAGTCAAACCTGTTTACCGGTAATAAAATCAATGGGTTAAATGTCTCCATTTAGCGACAAGCAAACCAGCGCTTGTCGCTAAATGCAGACACTGCCGCCAATCGCCGAGTGCCGGCCATAAAAAAGGGCGCAATTGCTTGCGCCCTCTATACGGTGGTGGCCGTTTTTAGCCCAGTTGCTTACGGGCGTTGCGGAACATGCGCATCCACGGGCTATCCTCGCCCCACTCTTCTGGGTGCCAGGAGTTGCTGACGGTGCGGAACACGCGTTCCGGGTGCGGCATCATCACCGTTGCGCGCCCGTTGGCGCTGGTCACGGCGGTGATGCCATTCGGCGAACCGTTCGGGTTAGCCGGGTAAGCTTCCGTGACCTGACCGGCGTTGTTGACGAAACGCAGCGCCACCAGGCCGTGGCTTTCCAACGCCGCCAGATGCGCCGCATCGCGCACTTCGACATGCCCTTCGCCATGGGAAACGGCGATCGGCATGCGCGAGCCGGTCATGCCCTGCATGAACAGCGACGGGCTGGCCGCCACTTCCACCAGGCTGAAGCGCGCCTCGAAGCGATCCGACAGGTTGCGCACGAAGCGCGGCCAGTGTTCGGCGCCCGGGATCAGCTCACGCAGGTTGGACATCATCTGGCAGCCGTTGCACACGCCCAGCGCCAGCGTCTGCGGACGGTGGAAGAACGCCTCGAACTCGTCGCGCACCCGCTCGTTGAACAGGATAGACTTCGCCCAGCCTTCGCCGGCGCCCAGAACGTCGCCGTAAGAGAAGCCGCCGCAGGCCACCAGCGTGTGGAAGTCCTGCAGATCGCGACGCCCGGCCAGCAGATCGCTCATGTGCACGTCCACGGCGTCAAAGCCGGCGCGGTGGAACGCCGCCGCCATTTCAACGTGGGAGTTCACCCCCTGCTCGCGCAGCACCGCCACTTTCGGGCGAGCGCCCTTGGCGATGTACGGCGCAGCGATGTCTTCCTCGGGTGCGAAGGTCAGCTTCACGTTCAGGCCGGGATCTTGTTCATCCTGCTTGGCCTGATGTTCCTGATCGGCGCACGCCGGGTTGTCGCGCAGACGCTGCATCTGCCAGGTCGTTTCCGCCCACCAGGTGCGCAGGGTATTGCGGCTTTCGCTGTACAACGCTTTGCCGTGCTGATTGATGACGAAACGATCGCCGGCCTGTACGCTGCCGATGTGATGCACGTTGTCGGTCAGACCGTGCTGCGCGAACGCCCGCTTCACGTCGTCGAGACGTTCGGCGCTCACCTGGATCACCGCGCCCAGCTCTTCGTTGAACAGCACCGCCAGCGCATCGTCGCCGAGGCCATCGAGGTTAACCTCTACGCCGCAGTGACCGGCGAAGGCCATCTCCGCCAGCGTCACCAGCAGGCCGCCGTCAGCGCGGTCGTGATAAGCCAGCAGCGCGCGATCGGCCACCAGCTGCTGCATGGCGTTGAAGAAGCCCGCCAGCTGCGCGACATCGCGCACATCGGCCGGTTTGTCGCCCAGTTGGCGATAAACCTGCGCCAGCGCGGTAGCACCCAGCGCGTTATGGCCGTTGCCCAGGTCGATCAACAGCAGCGCGCTGTCGCCCTTATCGGTGCGCAATTGCGGCGTCACGGTGTGGCGCACGTCTTCCACGCGGGCGAAGGCGGTGATGACCAGCGACAGCGGCGAGGTCATTTCACGCTGTTCATTGCCTTCCTGCCAGCGGGTTTTCATCGACATGGAGTCTTTGCCCACCGGAATGGTGATGCCCAGCGCCGGGCACAGCTCTTCGCCCACCGCTTTCACCGCTTCGTACAGGCCGGCGTCTTCACCCGGGTGGCCGGCGGCGGCCATCCAGTTGGCGGACAGCTTCACGCGCTTCAGGCTGCCGATTTCCGTGGCGGCCAGGTTGGTCAGCGCTTCCCCGACCGCCAGGCGGCCGGAGGCGGCGAAGTCCAGCAGCGCCACCGGCGCGCGTTCGCCGAGCGACATCGCTTCGCCATAATAGCAGTCCAGACTGGCGGTGGTGACCGCGCAGTCGGCTACCGGGATCTGCCACGGGCCGACCATTTGGTCGCGCGCCACCATGCCGGTGACGGTGCGGTCGCCGATGGTGATCAGGAAGGTTTTCTCCGCGACGGCCGGCAGATGCAGCACGCGCTTCACCGCGTCGGCCAGCGTGATGTTCTCACGCTGTACCGCCTGGCCCTGCGCCTGCAGACGGGTCACGTCGCGGGTCATCTTCGGCGTCTTGCCGAGCAGCACATCCAGCGGCATGTCGATCGGCTGATTGTCGAAGTGACGATCGTTCAACGTCAGATGTTGCTCTTCGGTCGCTTCGCCGATCACCGCGTAAGGCGCGCGCTCGCGGCGGCAGATCTCGTCGAACTGCGCCATCTGCGCCGGGGCGATCGCCATCACGTAACGTTCCTGCGATTCGTTGCACCATACTTCCAGCGGGCTCATGCCCGGCTCGTCGTTGAGGATGTCGCGCAGTTCGAAGCGGCCGCCGCGGCCGCCGTCGCTCACCAGCTCCGGCATGGCGTTGGACAGGCCGCCGGCGCCGACGTCATGGATAAACAGGATCGGGTTCTGGTCGCCCAGCTGCCAGCAGCGGTCGATCACTTCCTGACAGCGGCGTTCCATTTCCGGGTTGTCGCGCTGCACCGACGCGAAGTCCAAATCGGCATCGGACTGGCCGGACGCCATCGATGACGCCGCGCCGCCGCCCAGACCGATATTCATCGCCGGGCCGCCCAGCACCACCAGCTTGGCGCCGACGGTGATTTCCCCTTTCTGCACGTGATCGGCGCGGATGTTGCCGATACCGCCCGCCAGCATGATCGGTTTGTGGTAGCCGCGCAGCTCCACGCCGTTATGGCTGTTGACGCGTTCTTCATAGGTACGGAAGTAGCCCAGCAGCGCCGGGCGACCGAATTCGTTGTTGAACGCCGCGCCGCCCAGCGGGCCTTCGGTCATGATGTCCAGCGCGGTGACGATGCGCTCCGGTTTGCCGAAGTCCTGCTCCCACGGCTGTTCAAAGCCGGGAATGCGCAGGTTGGACACCGAGAAGCCCACCAGGCCGGCCTTCGGCTTGGCGCCGCGGCCGGTGGCGCCTTCGTCGCGGATCTCGCCGCCGGAGCCGGTCGCGGCGCCCGGCCACGGCGAGATCGCCGTCGGGTGGTTGTGGGTTTCCACCTTCATCAGGATATGCGCGTCTTCCTGATGGTAATCGTACGTGCCGTTCTCCGGCGCGGCGAAGAAGCGGCCGACCTGCGAGCCTTCCATCACCGCGGCGTTGTCTTTATACGCCGACAGCACATAGTCCGGCGTCTGCTCATAGGTGTTCTTGATCATTTTGAACAGCGACTTGGGCTGCTGTTCGCCGTCGATGATCCAATCGGCATTGAAAATCTTGTGGCGGCAGTGCTCAGAGTTGGCCTGCGCAAACATATAGAGTTCGATATCCGTCGGGTTGCGCCCCAAACCGGTAAAGGCATTCAGCAGGTAATCGATCTCGTCCTGCGCCAGCGCCAGGCCGAGCCGGACGTTGGCCTGCTCCAGCGCGGCGCGCCCTGCGCCCAGCACGTCGACCGACTGATACGGCGCCGGCTGATGGTGCGCGAACAGCTGTTCAGCCTGTTGCAGCTCGCTGAAGACGGTTTCCATCATGCGATCGTGCAGCAGCGCGGCGAGCTGGTGCCACTGGGCCTCCGTCAGCTCAGGCGCCTTGACGTAGAACGCCAGACCGCGCTCCAGCCGCAGCACCTGTTGCAAACCGCAGTTGTGGGCGATGTCGGTGGCTTTGGAAGACCAGGGGGAAATGGTGCCCGGGCGCGGCGTGACCAGCAGCAGCCGGCCTTCGGGGGCGTGTTCGGCGAGAGAAGGACCGTACTTGAGCAAGCGCTGAAGTTTGGCGTGTTCTTCGGCACTTAGCGGTGCGCTAACATCGGCAAAGTGGACGTACTCGGCGTAGATATCACTGACGGGCAGGTGGGCGTCCTGGCAGCGGGACAGCAGTTTGGTAATGCGAAAAGCCGATAAAGCGGGCGAACCACGCAGAATTTCCATAATCAAAGTTCTCTCGTCTTCGAAGCGACGGATAAGACGCTTCATTGGGCGCAACAGGGGAAAACGCGCGTCATTATAGAGAATCCTCGCCGCCGACGAAACCGTTTGCGTAGGGATTATTGATAAAAGCGCGCCGCACCGTCGAATTGTCATAACGTATCAATAAAGTTGCACACTGGCGTTTTGTTGCGCAAAATGCCCCCCGCACTGGTGATTTAACCATGAGAAAAGTCGCGGTTGTCGTCGCCGGCGTACCTGTGCCACCACTGGATAACTATTTGAAACGTCTTAAAATAAACTACATCCTCATCGGCGTTGTCACCCTGCTTCTGGCTCTCGCGCTGTGGCCCAATATCACCTGGCGCAGCGGCCAGGGCGGGCAACTCCAGGAGATCATTTCCCGCGGCGAGTTGCGTATCAGCACGCTGAACTCACCGCTGACCTATTTCAACACCAAGCAAGGGCCGGGTGGGCTCGACTACGAACTGGCCAAGCGCTTCGCCAACTACCTCGGGGTAAAACTGGTGGTGATCCCCCATCAGAACATCAATGACCTGTTCGACGATCTGGACGACGACGACGCCGACCTGCTGGCGGCGGGCCTTATCTACAACCAGGAGCGCCTCAGCCGCGCGCGCACCGGCCCCGCCTACTACTCCGTTTCCCAACAGCTGGTGTACCGGCTGGGCACCCCGCGGCCAAAAGGCTTCGCCGACATCAAAGGCAAGTTGGCGGTCGCCTCCGGTTCCGCGCATGTCAGCACGCTAAAGCAGCTCAAACAGGATAAATACCCGGATCTCGCCTGGGAGTCCTCCAGCGATCTCACCTCCAAAGAGCTGCTGGAGCGGGTTGCCGACGGCAAGCTGGACTATACCCTCGGCGATTCGGTGACCATCGCGTTGCTGCAGCGCATCCATCCGCAGCTGGCGGTGGCGTTCGACGTCACCGACGAAGAGCCGGTCACCTGGTACCTCAAACGCGACGGCGACGACAGCCTGTACGCGGCGATGCTGGATTTCTACAGTCAAATGGTGGACGACGGCACCCTGGCGCGGCTGGAAGAGAAATACCTCGGCCACGTCGGCAGCTTCGACTACGTGGATACCAAAACCTTCCTGTCGGCCATCGACTCGGTGCTGCCCAACTTCCGCCCGCTGTTCGAGAAACACGCCAACGAGATCGACTGGAAGCTGCTGGCGGCCATCGCCTATCAGGAATCGCACTGGAATCCGCAGGCCACCTCCCCCACCGGCGTGCGCGGCCTGATGATGCTGACCCGCGCCACCGCCGACGGCCTGGGGGTCAACGATCGCCTCGATCCGGAAGAGAGCATTCAGGGTGGCGCCCTGTACCTGCAGCGGCTGATGGCCAAGGTGCCGGACAGCGTGCCGGAAGATGAGCGCATCTGGTTCTCGCTGGCGGCCTACAACATGGGCTGGGGCCATATGCTGGACGCACGCAAGCTGACCAAAACGCAAAAAGGCAATCCGGACAGCTGGGTCGACGTCAAACAGCGCCTGCCGATGCTCAGCCAAAAGCGCTACTACCCGCAGCTGACCTATGGTTATGCGCGCGGGCGTGAAGCCTACAACTATGTAGAAAACATCCGCCGCTACCAGGTCAGCCTGGTGGGTTATCTGCAGGAAAAAGAGAGAAAGGCGGCGCAAGCGGCCGCCGAGCAGGAAGCGTTGGGAAAAGGCTATCCGACGGTGATGCCGGAACTGGCGCTCAACTACTGATTATTCCGGCTTATCCGCCGCCCGCTGCGCCAGCTTGAGCGCTTTTTTCTGTTCGCGGCGCAGGCGGAAGAAATTGCTCAGGGTGGCGGCGCATTCGTCCGCCAGCACGCCCGAGACGATCTCCACCTGATGATTCATGCCCGGATGGCGCAAAATATCCACCAGCGAACCGGCCGCGCCGGTTTTCTCGTCGGCGGCGCCGTACACCAACCGGCGGATGCGGCTGTGCACCATCGCGCCGGCGCACATCACGCAGGGTTCCAGCGTGACGTACAGCGTGGCGTTCAACAAGCGGTAGTTTTGCAGCACCGCGCCGCCCTGCCGCAGCGCCATGATCTCGGCGTGCGCGGTAGGATCGTGCCGGCCGATCGGCCGGTTCCAGCCCTCGCCGATGACCTGATTGTCCAGCACCAGCAGCGCACCCACCGGCACCTCGCCCTCTTCCTGCGCGCGCAGGGCCAGCTGCAATGCCTGACGCATCCAGTACTCATCGTTATATTCAGTCATCGCATAATTCCTCGTGCGCTTTTGCGGCGGGCATTATACACACTAGCCTCCCTTTGTCGTAGCCGCCCGCCAATGGCTATACTGGCCGAATCAGCGTGTGATTCAGGGACCAGAAGCATGAAACTCAGTAAAAAGAACGCCGTCGTGGTGCGCAAGGCGCTGGACGGCTGGGTTGGGGAAGGTGCCTTGACCCCCGAGCAACAACAGCAACTGCTGCTGCATGTGGACGTGCAGCCTTTCGACTGGCGGCGGCTGGCGCGCTATGCGTTTCTCGCCGCGCTGGCCTCGTTGCTGATCGCCGTCACCAGCCTGTTCGCCGACAGCGCACTGCTTGAATGGCTGAGCGAACTGTTCCGCTTCGACGCGCCGGTGCGCATGGCGATCGCCGGCGTACTGGCGGCGCTGGCCTACGTCTGGGCGCTGCGTCGTCGTCAACGCCACCCGGAAAAACGCTACGGCAATGAGGCGGCGCTGTTTGTCGCCGTG
Organism: Serratia ureilytica; assembly: GCF_017309605.1. Classification (NCBI taxonomy): domain Bacteria; kingdom Pseudomonadati; phylum Pseudomonadota; class Gammaproteobacteria; order Enterobacterales; family Yersiniaceae; genus Serratia; species Serratia ureilytica. The sequence goes on along the minus strand of NZ_CP071320.1, from coordinate 1,101,028 downwards.
TTGCTCACCGCCTGCGCCTTATGGCAACTGGGCGTCTGGCTGGATAACGGCAGCGGGCGGGTTTCCGTGCTGCTGCTGGTCGCCGCGCTGCTGTACGGCGCCATCGGCTGGTTCAGCCGCTCCGGGCTGGTATGGTGGTTCGCCCTGCTGTCTCTCGGCAATGCCTTCGGCGCCGAGACCGGCTACCTGTCCGGCTGAGGCGCCTACTGGCTCGGCATGAGCTACCCGATTCGCTTTATCGCCTTCGGCGCGGTGCTGATCGCCGCCGCATTGCTGCTGCGGCCGCTATTGGCGCAGCGCGGCCTGCAGCGGGTGTCGCTGGCGATGGGCCTGCTGTACCTGTTCATCGCGCTGTGGCTGCTGTCCATCTTCGGCAACTACGGCGATCTCGACAGCTGGTACCGCGCGCGCCAGATTGAGCTGTTCCACTGGAGCCTGCTGTTCGGGCTGGCCGCCTTCGCCGCCATCTGGCTGGGGTTGAAGCATGACGACGCCATGCTGCGCGGTTTCGGGCTGACCTTTCTCGGCATCAACCTCTATACCCGCCTGTTCGAGTTTTTCTGGGACAGCATGCCGAAGACGATTTTCTTCGCGCTGCTCGGCCTGAGCCTGTGGGCGTTGGGGCATTATGCGGAGAAGATTTGGCAGCTCGGACGCAAACCGCACGACGTAACCGAAGACTGATCGCGGCAGCGGTAACAGCAAAGGGCGGAATTCTCCGCCCTTTGTTTATTCCAGCTGCTGCAGCTCGCCCTGCTTGCTCACCCGCCAACGGTGCTCACAAAAGAACAGCAGCGGATTATCCTGCTTGCTGTCGCTGTAACCGCTGTACAGCTTCAGCGGCACACCGAGCCGCTGCTCGAGCTGCACCACTTTCTGCGCCCCCAGGCAGCGCAGGGTCAAGACCCAGCCGCCGCAGCGGCGCGTGATGCGGCTGCCGATCAACCGTACCCGCGGCAGAAACGCCGAATCGCGATACACCTGCTCCACCAGCCGCTCCGGCGAGCCGGTAATCAGCCACACTTCGGCATCGTGCTCCTCCAGGTACTGCCGCAGCCGCATTTGCACCACCGGAAATGCGGTCACCTTCTGGCGAAAGGCCTCGATAAACTGCCGCTCCAGCGCCTTTAGCGTCGCTTCGGAACGCCCGAAGGTGATCGCCCACAGCAGCAGGCTCATCGGCCAACGCGCGGCGCGTCCCAGCAGCAGCAGCGCCAGACCGATCGGCAGCAGCAGCGGTATCACCAGCAACAGGTTCAGCGGTAAGCGGCGCAGCAGAAAACGCAAGAAACTGCCGAACATATCCTCCTGATGCAGGGTGCCGTCCAGATCGAAAAAGACCACGCGGCGCCCCTCTGCGGCCGGTTGTTGCTGCTTGTCGCTCAAACGCTACTCCTCGGGATCGTTGAACCCCATCATCCAGGTGAAGAGAAAACCGGCGATAATCGTAATCAGCATCCCCGCCAGATACAACATCACCTTACCTGAGACGATGGTCAACGCCAAAGGCAGCCCCGAAATGCCGAAGGTGATCACCGTCGCCACCTTCCAGTAGCTGATCAGCGCTCCGCCAACCGCACCGCCGAGGCAGGCGCCGATAAACGGCCGGCCCAGCGGCAGCGTCACCCCGAAGATCAGCGGCTCGCCGATGCCGAGAATGCCGACCGGCAACGCCCCTTTGATCACCTTTTTCAGCCGCGCATTGCGGGTTTTCAACAGCACCGCCAGCGCTGCCCCCACCTGCCCAACGCCGGCCATCGCCAGGATCGGCAGCAGCGGGTTGGAACCGTGCGCCTGCACCAGCTCGACGTGGATCGGTACCAGCCCCTGATGCAGGCCGGAGAGCACCAGCGGCAGGAACAGCCCCGAGAGCAGCGCTCCCACCAGCAGCCCGCCCTTGTCGATCGCCAGATTGGCGCCGTGGGCGATGGCGTCGGAGATAATGCCGCCGATCGGCTGCAGAATCAGGATCGCCAGCGAGGCGGTGACCAGCGTGGTCAGCAGTGGGTTAAGGATCAGTTCGACCGATTCCGGCAGCAGCGTGCGCAGGCGTTTCTCCACCCAGCACATCAACGCCACCACCAGCAGCACGGCGATCACCCCGCCGCGCCCCGGCTGCAGCGCCTCGCCGAACAAGGTAATCTGCGCCAGCGCTGGGCTGGAGAGAATGCCGGCCATCACGCCGCCCATTGCCTGAGAGCCGCCGAATACCCGCGCGGCGTTGACCCCGACCAAAATGTTCATGATGGCGAACACCGCGCTGCCGAAGATCGCCAACAGCCCCAGCACGTTCGGGTAGTCCACCGCCAGCTGGCCGGCGATGTCAGGCCGTTTCAGCAGGTTGATGATGCCGGTGATCAGGCCCGAGGCGATAAACGCCGGGATCAGCGGAATAAAGACATCGGCCAGTTTTTTCAGCGCGCCGCTCATCGGCGCCGCGTATTTCTGTTTGGCCTGCGCCTTGGTGCGGGCGGCGTCACCAACGGCGGGCTGCGCGCTGCCGCTCAGCAAAGCGCGCATGGCGTCTACCACCTTGGCGGCGGCGCCCGGGCCGACGATAAACTGATGCTGTTCACCCTGCTTGATATAGCCCTTCACGCCGGGCAACTGTTTGAGGGCCGCCAGGTCCAGACGCTGTTCGTCGCTGACCTCGACGCGCACCCGCGTCATGCAGTTCTCCAGTTTGAGGATATTGCCCTCGCCCCCCACGCCCGCCAGGATCTGTGTCGCCAATGCCGTTGTCTTGTCCATCGCCGCCCCCACCGTGAATTAACGCGCCAACGCCGCGCGCAGGTAGCCGTCGTGCCGCTGCAGCCGCTGCTGCGCCTCATCGGCGCTGACGCCGGCTAAAATCATCAGGATCGCCGGTTTGACCTCAAAGCCGGTCTGCGCCAGCGCCGCCTCCGCCTGAGCGCGTTCGGCGCCGGTGGCCTCCACCACGATGCGGCAGGCGCGATCCACCAGTTTGACGTTGGTGGCCTTCACGTCCACCATCAGGTTCTGGTAGACCTTGCCCAGCTTGACCATCGCGCCGGTCGACAGCATGTTGAGCACCAGCTTCTGCGCGGTGCCGGATTTCAGGCGCGTCGAACCGGTCAGCGCCTCCGGCCCCACCACCGGCGAGATCGCCACCTGCGCTTCGTGCGCGATCGGCGAATCCGGGTTGCAGGAGATGGCCGCCGTCGGGCAACCCAGCCCGCGCGCATAGCGCAGCGCGCCGATCACGTAGGGCGTGCGCCCCGAGGCCGCCAACCCCACCACCATATCGACGGCGGTCAGGTTCAGCGCCCGGAGGTCGGCCTCGCCCAGGGCTGCGTCATCTTCCGCCCCTTCCACCGCTTTGAGCAGCGCGCCCGGCCCGCCGGCGATTAGCCCCACCACCACGCCGTGCGGCACGCCGAAGGTCGGCGGGCACTCGGAGGCATCCAATACGCCCAGGCGCCCGCTGGTGCCGGCGCCCAAATAAATCAGCCGCCCGCCGGCCTTCAGCGCCACCGCGGCCAAATCGACCGCCTGCGCGATCGCCGGCAGCACCTTTTCAATCGCCTCCGGCACCTTGCGATCTTCCTGGTTAAAGCAGCGGACCATGTCCAGCGTCGACATCTCATCCAGCCCCATGGTGGCCGGGTTGCGGGTTTCCGATACCAGTGCGCCTAAGTTCATCTGTTCACCTTTGAATTTTTAATTCACAAAATTAAATCAATATTTGAATATTTTATTCAACAAAGCGAGCGCTATTTGCTATTTTAACGACGAGCTCACAAAAATTTTCACCGCGCGTTTTCGCTGCCTGCGTGGCAAAATGGCCGCTGGTTTCCAGGGAAAGATCAATGAGTACCCTTCTGCGCATTCGCCAGATGTATCCGACACTGGCGCAAAACGACCGCAAGCTGGCGGATTTTTTGCTGAACAACGCCGAACAGGCGCGCCATCTCAGCTCGCAAAAGCTGGCCCAGCTGGCCGGCGTCAGCCAGTCGAGCGTGGTGAAGTTCGCCCAAAAGCTGGGCTATAAAGGTTTCCCGGCGCTGAAGCTGGCGCTGAGCGAGACGCTGGCCCAGCCGCAGGCCGAACCGGTAGTGACCGTTCATAACCACATTCTCAGCAGCGACACGCTGAAAACCGTCGGTGAAAAGCTGTTGGCGGAAAAGCAGGCGGCGCTGCGCGCGACGCTGGACATCAACAGCGAAGAACGGCTGCATCAGGCGCTGGACATGCTGCGCCAGGCGCGCCGGGTAATGCTGATCGGCATCGGCGCCTCCGGGCTGGTGGCCAAGGATTTTTCCTTCAAGCTGCTGAAAATCGGGGTGATGGCGGTGGCCGAAGCGGATATGCACGTTCAACTGGCGGCGGTGCAGGCGCTGGACAAACGCGATCTGCTGGTGGCGATCTCCTTCAGCGGCGAGCGGCGTGAAATCAATCTGGCGGCGGAAGAAGCGCGCCAGGCCGGCGCCAGGGTGCTGGCGCTGACCAGCTTCTCGCCCAACGGCCTGCAGCAACGCGCCGATCACTGTCTCTATACCATCGCCGAAGAGCCCCGCACCCGCAGCGCGGCCATCTCTTCCAGCACGGCCCAGTACGCTCTCACCGACCTGCTGTTTATGGCGCTGATCCAGCACGACCTCGATCATGCCCGCGACCGTATCAGGCACAGCGAACAATTGATGAAAAAGTTGGTTTAACCGGTATAATCGCCGCTGCGAAAAATACCCCTGTTAATAATGAGAGATACGTCATGGCCCTGCTAATCACACGCAAATGCATCAACTGCGACATGTGCGAGCCGGAATGCCCGAACCAGGCGATTTCGATGGGCGATGAGATCTACCAAATCGATACCGACCGCTGCACCGAGTGCGTTGGCCATTACGATACGCCAACCTGTCAGCAGGTCTGCCCCATCGACAACACCATCATTACCGATCCGCAGCATCGCGAGACTAATGAGCAGCTGTGGGATAAGTTCGTGGTGTTGCACCACGCCGATCACATTTAACCCGCCGCAGGACTGACAAGGGCGCCGCAGGGCGCCCTTTCTATTTTCAGCTTTCGACGATCACCGTCGCGCAGGCATAGCGCCTTTCATCGGCCAGCGAAACGTGGATCGCGGTGACCCCCATCTCCCCCGCCAGCTCGGCGGCGCGGCCGTGCAAACGAATATTCGGTTTGCCCAGCGCATCGTTGAACACCTCGAACTGGTTGAACGCCAGGCCGTTGCGAATGCCGGTGCCGAACGCCTTGGCGGCGGCCTCTTTCACGGCGAAACGCTTGGCCAGAAAGCGAATCGGCTGCTGGTGCTGCTGGTACAGCGCCCATTCGGCGTCGCTCAGCACGCGGCGCGCCAGACGATCGCCGCTGCGCTCCACCACCGCTTCGATACGCGCCATCTCGACGATGTCGGTACCCAGCCCGAGCACCGCCATTACCGGCGCGCTTCCCGCATCAGCACTTTCATGTCGGCAACCGCGGCCGGCAGCCCGCTCATCACCGCCTGGCCGATAATCGCATGGCCGATGTTCAGCTCGTGCATTTCCGGCAGCGCAGCGATCGGCTGCACGTTGTGATAGGTCAGGCCGTGGCCGGCGTTGACCTTCAGCCCCTTCTCGGCCGCGTAGGCGGCGGCGACCGCGATGCGGCGCAGCTCGGCCTGAACCGCCAGCTCGCCCTGCGCTTCGGCGTAGGCGCCGGTGTGGATTTCGATATAGGGGGCGCCCACCGCCACCGCCGCGTCGATTTGGCGATGATCGGGATCGATGAACAGCGAGACCAGAATGCCCGCCTGCGCCAGGCGCTCGACCGCCACGCTCATTTTGTCCAGCTGGCCGGCAACGTCCAGGCCGCCTTCGGTAGTCACTTCTTCACGCTTTTCCGGCACCAGGCAGCAGAAGTGCGGCTTCAGCTCCACGGCGATGTCCAGCATCTCGTCGGTCACCGCCATCTCCAGATTCATGCGCGTCTGGATGGTCTGGCGCAGCAAGCGCACGTCGCGGTCGGTGATGTGGCGGCGATCTTCGCGCAGATGCACGGTAATGCCATCGGCCCCCGCCTGTTCGGCAATGAATGCCGCCTGAACCGGATCCGGGTATTGGGTTCCGCGCGCGTTACGTAACGTGGCGATGTGATCGATATTGACGCCCAGCAGTAAATCAGCCATGACAACCTCTAAATACGATTTTCAGTGCCAGCAGTTTACACGCGGGTGCAGAACGGCAAAAGGGGAAAAGGTCAGGCGTCGTCGACCGGCGTATTCGGCTGTTTGCGCACGAATTGGCGAAACAGTTCGCGGCTCTTCAACGGCTTGCCGCCGAGGTAGGGTTTCAGCGCCATGCGGGTGAAGCGCTTGGCGGCGCGCAGCGTCTCGGCATCGGGAAACTGCCGCTCCGCCAGCGCGCGCAGTTCGCGCCCGGTGAAGCTGTAGTGATCCACCACCAGGCTGGCGATAAAGCCTTTCTCTTCACGGTAGCGGTAGGTCATGGCGTCATCCACCGGCAGGCCGCTGCCGGCGCAGTGCAGGAAATCGAGGCCGTAACCCAGGTGCTGCAACAAGGCCAGCTCGAACTGGCGCAACGCCTGTTCCGGCGAGCTGTCTTCCGCCGCCAGCGCCTGCAGGCATTGCAGGTAGTCGAAGAACAGCACCGAGTAGTTGGTTTCCTGCTCCAGCACGCGCGCCAGCAGTTCGTTCACGTACAGGCCGCTGTAAAGCATCATGCCGCTGAGGGGTAAACCGAGAGAGACCGCTTCGGCGTTACGCAGCGTTTTCACTTCGCCGCGGCCGCCCCAGCGCACTAACAGGGGGGTAAAGGGCTGCAGGCAACCCTTCAGATTGGAGCGGCGGCTGCGCGCGCCTTTTGCCAGCAAGCGCACCCGCCCATGACCTTCGGTAAACAGATCCAGCATCAGACTGGTTTCACTGTACGGCCGCCCATGCAGGACGAAAGCGCGCTCCCAGCCGTCCACGGATCGTTACTTCAGATCGTCAACATAGCCCAGGCTGCGCAGCGCACGTTCGTCGTCCGCCCAACCGGATTTCACTTTCACCCACAGCTCCAGATGCACTTTAGCGTCGAACATCTGTTCCATGTCCTGGCGCGCTTCGATGCCGATGGTTTTGATCTTGGCGCCCTTGTTGCCGATGACCATTTTCTTCTGGCCTTCGCGCTCGACCAGGATCAGGCCGTGCACATCGTAGCCGCCGCGATCGTTGGCCACGAACTGTTCGATTTCCACCGTCACCGAATACGGCAGCTCTTCACCCAGGAAACGCATCAGCTTCTCACGGATGATCTCGGACGCCATAAAGCGCTGGGAGCGATCGGTGATGTAGTCTTCCGGGAAGTGGTGTTCCGCTTCCGGCAGCAGCTTGCGCACGATGCCGGCGATGGTGTCGACGTTCATCCCTTTCTCGGCTGAGATAGGCACCACGTCGAGGAAATTCATCTGCTGGCTGAGGAACGCAATGTGTGGCAACAGCTTGGATTTGTCGGTGACGTTATCGACCTTGTTGATCGCCAGCAATACCGGGCAACGCAGGCTGCGCAGCTTGTTGACCACCATTTCGTCGTCGGCGGTCCAGTTGGTGCCTTCGACCACGAAGATAACCAGTTCGACGTCGCCGATCGAGCTACTGGCCGCGCGGTTCATCAAACGGTTGATGGCGCGTTTTTCTTCGATGTGCAGCCCTGGGGTATCGACGTAGATCGCCTGATAGGCGCCATCGGTGTCGATGCCCATGATGCGGTGACGGGTCGTCTGCGGCTTACGCGACGTAATGGAAACCTTCTGCCCCAGCAGTTGGTTCAGCAACGTCGATTTGCCCACGTTCGGGCGGCCGACGATGGCGATAAAACCGCAGTGTTGTTTTACTTCACTCATTCAAGCTCCAGCTTTTTCAGCGCTTGTTCCGCTGCCGCCTGCTCGGCTTTACGGCGGCTCGAGCCGGTGCCCACCACGGGCTCGCTCAAACCACTCACCTGGCAGTGGATGGTAAACTCTTGGTCGTGCGCTTCACCGCGAACCTGCACCACCAAATAAGAAGGCAACGGCAGATGACGCCCCTGCAAAAATTCCTGCAAACGGGTTTTCGGGTCCTTCTGCTTATCACCGGGGCTGATTTCGTCCAACCGGCTGCGATACCAGTCCAAAATCAGGCGCTCGACGGTCTGGATGTCGCTGTCCAGGAACACGCCGCCGATCAATGCCTCCACCGTATCCGCCAGGATTGACTCGCGGCGGAACCCACCACTTTTCAATTCGCCCGGCCCAAGCCGCAGACATTCGCCCAGGTCAAACTCGCGCGCCATCTCCGCCAGCGTGTTGCCGCGCACCAGCGTGGCGCGCATGCGGCTCATATCGCCCTCGTCTACGCGAGGAAAGCGGTGGTAGAGCGCATTGGCGATGACAAAGCTAAGAATCGAGTCACCCAGAAACTCAAGACGTTCATTGTGTTTACTGCTGGCGCTGCGGTGAGTCAAAGCCTGCAGTAAAAGCTCCTGCTGTTGAAAAGTGTAGCCCAGCTTCCGCTGCAGCCTGTTTATTACGATGGGGTTCATGAGTTACCAATAGATCAAGAATGCGTCAAAAACTTGCAGCATACGGAACAGGCCTGCTTCGCCGAAAGCCGATCCAAAGCTGTTTCGTTTGCAGTGGCTCCCAGCAGGAGCCAACTTTTATCGCTCGAGAAAGTATTCTACAACGAGTGGAAACATAATGCTGTGTTTATATCCCCTTAATCTTTCACGCCGCAGCAGGCTGCGGCGTGAAATTGACAGGGAATAAATCAGCGATTAATGAATGCCGCCAATCCGGCTGAAACGCACGCCGGTAGGCCACTCGCCTTCCTGCTTTTCAAAGCTCATCCAGATGGCCGTGGCTTTACCCACCAGATTCTTCTCCGGCACAAAGCCCCAGTAACGGCTGTCCGCGCTGTTGTCGCGGTTGTCGCCCATCATGAAGTAATGCCCGGCCGGCACCACCCACTCCGCCAGCGGTTTGCCCGGCTGTTGGTAGTAAGCGCCCACCTGATCCTGCGTGCCCGGCACGGTCAGGATGCGGTGCGTCACGTTGCCCAGGCTCTCCTGACGTTCACGCAGACGAATGCCGCCCTGCGGCACGTTGTCATTCAGCGGGATCTGGTAGAAACCGTTGCTGGCCTCGCCCATGCCGCTGCGGCTGAACAGCTGTACGAAGTCGCTCGGCTGCGCGTCGGCGTAGGTGACCGCCAGCGCGGTATCGCAGGACTGCCCGCTGTTGCACGACGGCTGCACCGTAACGCGCTTATTCACCGGATCGTAAGTAATACGGTCGCCCGGCAGGCCAATCACGCGCTTGATATAATCCAGCTTCGGATCCAGCGGATATTTAAATACCGCAATATCGCCGCGCTTCGGATGACCGGTTTCAATTAGCGTGGTCTGGGTTATCGGATCTTTAATGCCGTAAGCATATTTCTCCACCAGAATGAAATCGCCAATCAACAGCGTCGGCATCATTGAGCCGGACGGGATTTGGAACGGTTCGTAAATAAACGAGCGCACCACAAAGACCAGCAGCAACACCGGGAAGACCGATGCCCCGGTCTCTACCCAGCCTGGCTGCTTAGCCACTTTCGCCAGCGTTTTATCGTCTACTGCGCCCGCGGTCTGCTCGTTGACCGCCGCAATCTTCGCGCGGCGGGCCGGCGCCCATTTAAAGCGCTCGAAGCACCAGATGATCCCGGTGACCAGGGTGGCCAACGCCAGGATCAGGGCAAACATATTCGCCATGCAAACTCCCTCGTTTCGCGAACTCGTCGCGGTTACTTGCCGTCTTTACCGACGTGCAGAATGGCCAGGAACGCTTCCTGCGGCAGCTCGACGTTGCCGACCTGCTTCATGCGCTTCTTACCGTCTTTCTGTTTCTGCAGCAGCTTTTTCTTACGGCTGACGTCACCGCCGTAGCATTTCGCCAGCACGTTTTTACGCAGCTGCTTCACGGTGGAGCGCGCGATGATGTGCGTGCCGATCGCCGCCTGAATCGCGATGTCGAACTGCTGACGCGGGATCAGATCTTTCATCTTTTCCACCAATTCACGGCCGCGATACTGCGAGTTATCGCGGTGGGTGATCAGCGCCAGCGCATCCACGCGCTCGTTGTTGATCAGCACGTCCACGCGCACCATGTCGGAGGCCTGGAAGCGCTTGAAGTTGTAATCCAGCGACGCATAACCGCGCGACGTGGACTTCAGGCGGTCGAAGAAGTCGAGCACCACTTCCGCCATCGGGATTTCATAGGTCAACGCCACCTGGTTGCCGTGGTAGACCATGTTGGTCTGCACGCCGCGTTTCTCAACGCACAAGGTGATGACGTTGCCCAGGTATTCCTGCGGCATCAGCATGTGGCATTCGGCGATCGGCTCGCGCAGTTCCTGGATGTTGTTCAACGGCGGCAGCTTGGATGGGCTGTCGACGTAGATCACTTCTTTGCCGGTGGTTTCCACTTCGTAGACTACCGTCGGCGCGGTGGTGATCAGATCCAGATCGTATTCACGCTCCAGACGCTCCTGAATGATCTCCATGTGCAGCAGACCAAGGAAGCCGCAGCGGAAGCCGAAGCCCAACGCGGTGGAGCTTTCCGGTTCGTAGAACAGGGAGGCGTCGTTAAGGCTCAGCTTGCCCAGCGCATCGCGGAAAGATTCATAGTCGTCGGAGCTGATCGGGAACAGACCGGCGTACACCTGTGGCTTCACTTTTTTGAAGCCCGGCAACGCTTTATCCGCCGGCTGACGCGCCTGCGTCAGGGTATCGCCCACCGGCGCGCCGAGGATGTCTTTGATCGCACAGACCAGCCAGCCCACTTCGCCGCAGTTCAGCACGTCGCGATCGACCTGCTTCGGCGTGAAAATGCCCAAACGATCGGCGTTGTACACCTGGCCGGTGCTCATGACCTTGATCTTGTCGCCCTTGCGCAGCGTGCCGTTCTTGACGCGCACCAGCGACACGACGCCCAGGTAGTTATCGAACCAGGAATCGATGATCAACGCCTGCAGCGGCGCATCCGGATCGCCCTGCGGCGCAGGAATGTCGCGCACCAGGCGCTCCAGCACGTCGGGCACGCCGACGCCGGTTTTGGCCGAGCAGCGCACGGCATCGGTGGCGTCGATGCCGACGATGTCTTCAATTTCCTGCGCGGCGCGATCCGGATCGGCGGCCGGCAGGTCGATTTTGTTCAACACCGGCACCACTTCCAGATCCATTTCGATCGCGGTGTAGCAGTTGGCCAGCGTCTGGGCTTCTACGCCCTGGCCGGCGTCCACCACCAGCAGCGCGCCTTCGCAGGCCGCCAGCGAGCGGGACACTTCATAGGAGAAGTCAACGTGGCCTGGGGTGTCGATAAAGTTAAGCTGATAGGTCTGCCCATCCAGCGCCTTGTAATCCAGCGTGACGCTTTGCGCCTTGATGGTGATGCCGCGCTCGCGCTCCAGATCCATGGAATCGAGCACCTGCGCAGCCATTTCACGGTCGGACAGGCCACCGCAAATTTGGATAATGCGGTCAGACAGCGTCGACTTACCGTGGTCAATATGGGCAATAATGGAGAAATTTCGTATATGCTTCATTATAAAAGTTTTTCTGCCTTGGTATTTCTGAATTACTCGCCTATAGAAACCCGCATGGACCTAAAGCGACAGTGAATGGGTTAGGCCGTCTTGCACCTGAATCGCTGCATTCTACATGCCACACCACTGAAAACCTAGCGATCGGTGCAGTGAAGGCATTCTATTATGCGCAGCTAAATGTTACAGGGCGCCCCGGCTGATGAAAACAGATGTTAACACGGGCTATACGGCCTGAACCCAAGGCTTGCAGGTGCTCCGTGGCCGTCAAACTCCGGCGCTAATACATAACCGGCCGCAGCGCAATAAACCCCTTCTGAAATTATCGAAAAAGAATATTTGGATCAACCTCTTAGAATTCGATTTTGCCCCACATCCTTTAGGAAAAACCCCATATACGCCACCACCGTCCCTCGGATAGAAAGGGCATGAACTCCGCGACAAAACATTATTCCGGGCACTACATCGGCAGCCCACCGGGGTTCACCAGCATATCTGCGTACGTTGATTGGAAGGTGCATTATGATCGATAAAGGGCAAATGCTGAGCCGGCACGATTTTTCGAAGGTCAACTGGGGCATTCTGGCGGCGGCGGCGCTGCTGTTCAGCGTGGGTGCGGCGCTGTTGGTGCTGCCGCTGCTGAGCAGCATTGATGAGAACGACGTCATCACGCTGTTGCAGGCCGGCGCGGGCACAATTTTACTCGGCTGTACGCTGCTGGCGCTGCGGCATTACCTGCGCCCGGTGTTGACATATCGGCTCTACGAGCACGGCGTGCGGGTCTTTGACGGCCACCATCACAAAGAGCGTTTCATTCCGTTTGAGAAAATCGGCGACATCTATCGCTTTCGCGGCGGCAAGGCTTTTGGCGGGTTGTTTGACGTCACGGCGTTCCGCGCCGGCGCGGATCAGCCCTGGTGCACGGTCTTCAGCAATGTCGCCCATTCGTGGCGACTGGCGGACGTGATCGTCGATCAGCAGCTGCAGCAGCGCGGGCCATTGGCGTTGAACGCGCTCTATCAGGGGGAGACGGTGTCGTTTCACACGGTTGAGGGCGACGCACGCTGGCTGTGGCAGTTGCTGCTCGGCAAACGGCAAGGCACGCCGACCGAAACGCTGCGGCTGAGCGCCACCCTGCTGACCACTGAACGGGGCAACGTGCCTATCGAGCAGATCCGCGCGTTGGAAAATCATCCGCAGCGCGGCATCCGCTTATTCGACGGCCAGGGTAATGTGCTGTTCGCTATCAACGATGATTCGCTGCTCAGCGCCGATCTGTTCATCGCGCTGCTGGAACATATGATCCACAACCGCATCCCCGCCTATCACAACCCGGCGATGACGCGGCCGTCGGTTTAAATCAGCGGGGAGTTTTCCGCCTGCATGCGCAGTGCGGTAGGCGGTAAGCCAATCTGCAGCACCACCGGCTGATAGTCGGCCTGCTCGCCCAGACGCCGGGCCAAGCGGCGCGCCAGCATAAAGGCCACCCCGCCGCCCAGTACGGCGCCGACTGCCGCCGAGGCGTCGCTGCCGAAACAATATTGCAATAACGCGCCGCCCAGCATCATGCCCAGCAGCGGCGTCAGGTAAACCAGCATGGCGGAGCGCAGCAGGCTGCCTTCCGCAATGCCGACCTCGACGCGCTGCCCCGGCTCGAGCGGCTGATCGATATGCACCTGCAGCTGATGCTCGGTTTCCGGCACCAGCTCGTTCAACGCACGCGCGCCACAGCCGGAGCGCGCGGTGCAGCTGCCGCAGCCGGCCTTGGGTTCACAGCGCAGCAGCGCTACGCCCTGTTGCCACGAAACCACCGTGGCCCACTCTTTCATCATTACGGCGATACCTTGAAAGAAATGCTGTCGGCGATGCGTTTGGCCGTCGCCGGCGGCAATTCGCCCACAATCGTGATTTCATTGCCCGCGCGCACTTCGGTCTGGATGGTGCGGCGCCCTTGACGGTAGTACTGCAGCCCGGCTCCGCTGCCCGCCGGGCTGACGTTGACCGAGAAGCTGAACAAGCCGTCGCTGTAAAGGCGGGATTCAACCGGCACGGCGACGTTCGGCAATTTGCGGCGGTTGCGCGCCACCTCGTCTACCCCCGCCGGCAGCCAGCCGGTGCTCCAGCTCAGCTGGACGTTTTCCACCGCCGACAGCGACAGCAGCGGCGGCAGGTTGGCTTTGAGCAGCCCCTGCATCGCGCCCTGCACGTCGGCGCCGACCGCGAAGGAGATCACCCGATATTGCTCCAGCGTTTCGCCGTCGCGATCGAGCAAATCCACCCGCAGCGGCAGCTTGGTGTCCTCGTCCATCCAGACGATGTAGCTGTAGCGGGAACCGTCGCGCGCCACCACGCGCAGCACTTCACACGGCCGATCGGCGATGCGGGTGCTGCCCACGGAGATGAAGTCGTAGTACTTGGCCAGGCGGGTGAAATCGGCATAAACGATCGCCGGCAGCGCATCGACGATGTGATCGCCGGTGAGCGTGAACGGCTCCAGGCCGGGTTCGAAGTAGCTGATCCCGCCGCCGCGCTGCAGCACTTCGCGGCGCGGGCCGTCCATGTGCAACAGCTGGCCGAGCGGCACGTTGCCGATCACCGCATGGCGATAGCGCAACGACTCGATTCCCTGCTTGCTGATGCTGATGTAGGCGAGCTCGTAATTGAGAGAACGGCTGGCGCTGCTCATCTGTTGCAATAACGCCCCGGACGCAGTCGGCTGCGCCGGGGCGATGCTGGAATAGAGCAGGCTGCCCGTCAATAAACAAACGGAGAACCAGATTTGCTTCATTACTGCTGTTGCATTCCTAAAGACTGAGTTCCGGGAACCTGAATGGCAGCCTGTTGCGGATTGCTTTGCTCAAGCTGCAGCTGATCCGAATGCAGGCGACGTTGCAGTTCATAGTCCTGCAGCATGGCGTTGATACGCTTACGCTGTTCCTGCACCTGCTGCTGTTGGCCGCTGCCGGTGGAGAAACTGTCGGCCGGGACGCCCAGGCTGACCGGTGAGGCCTGGCCCATGATCGGCAGCGTGGTGAAGGCCGGCGATTCGGACGCGTTCGATGACGCAGAAGGCTGGTTGTAGTGCTGCACGCCGACGATGACCGCCAGCGACACGCAGGCCGCCATGCCGATTTGCGTAATCTGGCTCGCCCAAGGACGCACTTTGTCCCAGAACGGCATTTTCTGCCAGGTGTGAGGCTGCGGCTGAGATTCCTGAACGGCGGAAGGCACCAGCCGGGCAGGTTCTTTCTCAAGTGCAGCGGCGACGCGATCGGCGATATCGAAATGCATCACTTGTCCGATATCACCCCGCAGTGTGTCACGTATCAGGTGATAGCTCTGCCAGCTTTGCTGAAGCGTTCGATCTTGCGACAGAGAACTCAACAGCTCGCTGTCGAACGATTCACCATCCATCAGAGCGGAAAGCTTTTCTTTCTGCATGCCTAAGTACCCTTCCTGTGCCCGCCATTGCTAACGCTGGATCAGCGGTTGAACTTTATTATCGATAGCTTCCCGGGCGCGGAAAATACGCGAACGTACGGTTCCGACCGGGCAATCCATGATGGCGGCTATCTCTTCGTAGCTTAGACCATCCAACTCCCGCAGGGTAATCGCCATGCGAAGATCCTCAGGGAGAGACTCAATGGTACGGAAAACTATCTGTCTCAGCTCTTCTGACAACATTAAGTTCTCAGGGTTCGAAATTTCTTTCAGTGCGCCCGCACTTTCGTAATTTTCCGCATCGTTGGCGTCCACATCACTGGATGGCGGACGGCGCCCCTGAGCAACCAGATAATTCTTTGCCGTGTTCACGGCGATTCGATACAACCAGGTATAAAAAGCGCTGTCGCCACGGAACGATTCCAGTGCGCGATAGGCCTTGATAAACGACTCCTGCACCACATCAGGCACATCGCCCTGCGGCACATAGCGGGAAACGAGACTCGCCACCTTATGCTGATAGCGCACTACCAGTAGGTTAAACGATTTCTGGTCGCCCTTTTGGACCCGCTCAACCAGAACTTGATCCGTTAACTGCTCGCTCATCCGAGGTAAACTCTCCCCAAATCCGTCTCCACGCGTAAAATTGTACTGCCAGCCATACATTATTTTCCTGAGCAAGCACTCGCTTGGAGTTCATATAGAACACGAAGTTCCATATCGCCATTGTTTTTTCTGTTGATGTCACCCTATCCGTGGCTTTTGCCCGGACAGTTAGGCTAACATGAAATTCACTCTTCTTCTGCACACATCATACGTTATGCAACCATCATCTGAACATGTTAGCGATGTACTGATCGTCGGCAGCGGCGCTGCGGGCCTGTCACTGGCGCTGCGCCTGGCGCAGCATTGCAAGGTTACCGTTCTCAGCAAGGGGCCGCTCAGCGAGGGGGCCACCTTTTACGCCCAAGGCGGGATCGCCGCGGTGTTCGATGAGACGGACAGCATTGCCTCACACGTTGATGACACTTTGATTGCCGGCGCCGGCCTGTGCGACAAAGAGGCCGTCGAATTCATCGCCGGCAACGCGCGCCACTGCGTGCAGTGGCTGATCGATCAGGGCGTACTGTTCGACACCGAGGTCAACGCGCAGGGCGAGGCGCATTATCACCTCACGCGCGAAGGCGGCCACAGCCATCGCCGCATCCTGCACGCTGCGGACGCTACCGGTAAGGAAGTAGAGACCACGCTGGTGGGGAAAGCAAGCGCTCACCCCAATATTTGCGTGATGGAACGCCGCAACGCGGTTGACCTTATTACCTCGAACAAAATCGGCCTGCCGGGCACCCGCCGAGTCGTAGGCGCTTACGTCTGGAACCGCGAGCTCGAGCGGGTGGAAACCTACCGCGCCAAAACGGTGGTGCTGGCCACCGGCGGCGCGGCCAAGGTATACCAATACACCACCAATCCGGACATCTCCTCCGGCGATGGCATCGCCATGGCCTGGCGCGCCGGCTGCCGGGTCGCCAACCTGGAGTTCAACCAGTTCCACCCGACCTGCCTGTTCCACCCGCAGGCGCGCAACTTCCTGCTGACCGAAGCGCTGCGCGGCGAAGGGGCTTACCTGAAGCGCCCGGACGGCAGCCGCTTTATGCCGGATTTCGACCCGCGTGGCGAACTGGCCCCGCGCGATATCGTCGCCCGCGCCATCGACCATGAAATGAAGCGCCTGGGCGCCGACTGCATGTACCTGGACATCAGCCACAAGCCGGCGGAGTTTATCACCCAGCACTTCCCGATGATCCACGAAAAGCTGCTGACGCTGGGCTTCGATCTGACTCGGCAACCGATCCCCATCGTCCCGGCCGCGCACTACACCTGCGGCGGCGTGATGGTCGATCAGCACGGCCGCACCGATCTCGACGGGCTGTACGCCATCGGCGAGGTCAGCTACACCGGCCTGCACGGCGCCAATCGCATGGCGTCGAATTCGCTGCTGGAGTGCCTGGTTTACGGTTGGTCGGCGGCGGAAGACATTCTGCAGCGCCTGCCGTTCATCCAGCAGGCCAAACAGGTGCCGCACTGGGATGAAAGCCGGGTGGACGATGCGGACGAACGGGTGGTGATTCAACACAACTGGCACGAGCTGCGGCTGTTCATGTGGGATTACGTCGGCATCGTGCGCACCACCAAGCGCCTTGAGCGCGCCCTGCGCCGCATCAACACGCTGCAGGCGGAAATCGACGAGTACTACGCTCACTTCCGCATCTCCAACAACCTGCTGGAGCTGCGCAATCTGGTGCAGGTGGCCGAGCTTATCGTGCGCAGCGCCATGGCGCGCAAAGAGAGCCGCGGCCTGCACTACACGCTGGACTACCCGGATTTGCTGCCGGAAGCGCTGCCGACCATTTTGCAACCTTAAACTCTGCGACAGGGCGCCTTATCGGCGCCCTTTTCTTTTCAGTAGAACAGGTAGAAGTCGGTGATCAACCGGCGGAAATCGTCGGTATAGCTGCCGTCGGCCTGTTTGATCGCCAGCGCCTGCTCCCGCAGCGGCGTTTCCCGCCGCGTCAGCGCCAGCAACATCCGGTGCAGCGGCGTATCGGCCCGATCGCTGACGTTCACTTTCGCCGCCGTGTGCCAACCGCTTTGCTGCGCCAGGCGTTCGAATTCGGCGCCGATGTCGTGCGGCAGCACCACGCAGAACGTGCCCTGCGCGGCCAACAGCTGCGCGGCGCAGGCCAACAGCGCCTCGTGCGTCAGGGTTTCGGTGTAGCGCGCGTTGTGGCGCGCCTGATCGCGGCAGGCCACCGCCGGCTCAAAATAAGGCGGATTGCTGACGATCAGATCATACTCAGCGGCATGCTGCTGCGCATAATGGTGAATATCCTGCGCATGCACGCGGATGCGCTGCGGCCACGGCGATTCCGCCGCGTTTTCGCGCGCCTGGCCGGCGGCGGCTTCATCCAGCTCCACCGCGTCGATGGTCACTTCGTCGCCGCTGCGCTGCGCCAGCATCAGCGCGATCAGCCCGCTGCCGCTGCCGATGTCCAGCACCCGGCGCGCCTGCCCCAGCGGCGCCCAGGCGCCGAGCAGCACCCCGTCGGTGCCCACTTTCATGGCGCAACGATCGTGGGCGACAAAGAATTGTTTAAAGGTAAAACCCCCGCGGCGCGGGGTAAAATCGGCTTTCGATCGCTTGCTCACACTCACCACCTGGCTATAAAACTGGCGTAGCATAAGGCAATCTGATCGGCGGGAAAAGAGCGGCTTTCCGCTTAAATAGGTGAAGATCGCGGCCAACCCGTCTATAATCGGCGCCCCAAGTAGAGGTAGACCATGACAGCAACCACTTTTTCCGAACTCGAACTCGATGATCGCCTGATCGACGCGCTGCGCGACAAAGGCTACGATCGCCCCACCGCCATTCAGGCCGCTGCGATCCCGCCGGCGATGGACGGGCGCGACGTCTTAGGTTCGGCCCCGACCGGCACCGGCAAAACCGCCGCCTTCCTGCTGCCCGTGTTGCAGCACCTGCTGGACTTTCCACGCAAGAAATCCGGCCCGCCGCGCGTGCTGATCCTGACGCCAACGCGTGAACTGGCGATGCAGGTCGCCGACCAGGCGCGTGAATTGGCTGCTCATACCTCGCTGGATATCGCCACCATCACCGGCGGCGTCGCTTACATGAACCACGCGGAAGTGTTCAGCGAAAACCAGGACGTGGTGGTCGCCACCACCGGCCGCTTGCTGCAATACATTAAAGAAGAGAACTTCGACTGCCGCGCGGTGGAAACCCTGATCCTCGACGAAGCCGACCGCATGCTCGACATGGGCTTCGCGCAGGACATCGAAACCATCTCCGCCGAAACCCGCTGGCGCAACCAGACGCTGCTGTTCTCCGCCACGCTGGAAGGCGAAGCGATCCGCGAATTCGCCGAGCGCATCCTGAAAGAGCCGGTGGAAGTGGAAGCCGATCCGTCGCGCCGCGAACGCAAAAAGATCCTGCAGTGGTACTACCGCGCCGATGACGTGCAGCACAAAACCGCGCTGCTGATCCACCTGCTGAAGCAGCCGGACGTGCAGAAATCGGTGATCTTCGTGCGCAAACGCGAGCGCGTGCACGAGCTGGCCACCTGGCTGCGCGAAGCGGGTATCAACACCTGCTATCTCGAAGGCGAAATGGTGCAGGCCAAACGCAACGAAGCGGTCAAACGCATGATGGATGGCCGGGTTAACGTACTGGTCGCCACCGACGTTGCCGCACGCGGTCTGGATATCCTCGATATCACCCACGTGTTCAACTTCGACATGCCGCGCACGGCGGACACCTACCTGCACCGCATCGGCCGTACCGGCCGCGCCGGGCGCAAAGGCACCGCCATTTCGCTGGTGGAAGCGCACGACCATCTGCTGCTGGGCAAAGTGGGCCGTTACCTGAACGAGCCGCTGAAAGCGCGCGTGATCGACGAACTGCGGCCAAAAACCAAGGTGCCGAACGAGAAGAGCAACGGCAAGCCGTCGAAGAAAGTACTGGCCAAACGCGCGGAAGATAAAGCGAAGAACAAAGAAAAGGCCAAGGTGAAAGTGCGCCATCGCGACGCCAAAAACGTCGGCAAACGCCGTCAGGCGAAGGCCAAACCGGCCGGCGACGCGGAATAATCACCGCTGCCTAAGAAAAAACCGCCTGTACAGGCGGTTTTTTTATGGGCGTTTACTGCTGCGCGTAATGCGTGGCCAGGCGGCGCCCCTGCAGCCATTTATCCAGCTCGCGGAACTGCGCCTTCAGCTCGTCATTCTGCAAATGCGCCGGCGTTTGCGAGAAGTAAAACTGGAACGCATAACCCTGCTGATTGCGCGCCCGGGCATCGGCACCGGCCTGCAACAGCAACAGCGCCAGGTGCGGCCCGTTGATCTTCGCCGCCAGATGCAGCGGAGTATCCCCCAGCCGATCGCTCAACGTGGTGTCCGCCCCGGCCGCCAGCAGCAGCCGCAGCTGCTCCTCACGCCCGGCCAGCACCGCCGCCGCGAGCGGCGTGGCGCCGGTAACGGCATTGCGCACGTTCACCTGCGCCCCTTCGGTCAGCAACAACCGCAGATACTGTGCGTCTTGCAACATCGCCGCGGTGTGCAGCGCGCTGTTGCCGTCCAGCCCCGCCGTCGCCGGGTCGGCACCGAGCGCCAGCAACGTCTGCACGCTGGCCGGCTGCTGCGAAAGCACTGCCCACTGCAACAGCGTGACCTGCCGCTCGCCCCGTTCGCGCAAGCGCTCCTGTGTGGCCTGCGCACCGATGCCCTGCGTATCGCCGCGCGCCACCGCCTGAGCCAGCGCCTGGTTGCTGCGGCCGTCAAACGGTGAAATCTCCTGCCCCATCTGTTGCTCCTTAGCCATCATCAGTAAACCGGTCACCGCGACCAGCGCCAGTAAGGCTATCGCCAGCGCCCGCCGCAAGCGACGCCCTTCAGGCATTGGCCTTCGCCTCCCACGGCTTTTGTTCCGCCATCGAGCTTATCACCTTGTCGATGCCGTGCGCCGTCAGGCTGCGATCCAGATGTTTGCTCGGCCGCCAGTCATCGATGCCGGTCAGGGTATCGTTGTTGGCCAGGGTAATGTTGTGGCCGATGGCGTCCGGGATCAGCGAAGTCGATTCCTGGGTGCTGGTCAGCATGTCATATTGCTCGCTGTAACGGCGAATGCCCCCGGCTTCGGCGTCTTTCTTCGCCGCCGCCGGATCGATCCCCAGGCGATTCAGGGTGTAATCCGACACCCCGGCCGCATTGAAGGTGACCGCGACGGTGCCGGTCGCCAGCGCCGCCGTGGCCGCCAGACCACCGCCGAGCGAATGACCGGCGATCACCAGCGCATCGCCGAAGGCCGCCTTGGCGCTTTTGGCGGCGGCAACCGCCTGATTGTACTGCACATCGTCATAACCCGTCGCCTGCCGCACGTTGCTCAGCCAGTCGCGCCAGTCGTTGGTGCCGGCGAACGCCAACACATACTGCTTGTCGTTGCTGTAAATCCCGGCCTGGAAACCGCTGCCCGCGTCGTGCAGGCTGGCGGGATCGATGCCGAACCCGAGCAACGCGCTGTCGCTCAGACGGTTGAACCCGGCGGCGCCCTGGCCGTTCAGCGAGTAAACGTCCTTGGCCAACAGCGCCAACGCATAATCGCCTTCCTGAGATTGTTGCCCCCGGGTCACGCCCGGCGCAACCGCCGTCGGCGCCGCCGCAGAGATATCGCCGACCAGCGTATTCAACAGGTTCTGCGCGTTCAGCGTATTCTGAGAAGGGGTGGCCACCGGCGCCGGATTTGCCGGCGCTGCCGCAGGCTGCGATGCCGTCGCCGTTTCGGCAGCGGCGCGAGGTGTAGGGATCGCGGCCACCGGGGATACTGCAGAGGTAAAACTTAAAGGCATACTCATGCCGACTCCTTGTCGATAGACTTTTTTATTTAGCACCTGAATAGGTGCTGATTTAGCTATCGGCAGGTCGGATGAGTTCTGTATCAGGAATGCTTATCTTTGTGCAGAATGTGATCCGCCTTCAGTTTTCGGCTATCAAGCACAAAAAAGGGAGCCGAAGCTCCCTGATTGACTGCGCCGCCGATTACAGGCTTTCGGTAAAGGTGCGGGCGATAACGTCGCGCTGCTGTTCCGGCGTCAGGGAATTGAAACGCACCGCATAACCGGACACGCGGATGGTCAGCTGCGGGTATTTTTCCGGATGCTTGACCGCGTCTTCCAGGGTTTCGCGACGCAGCACGTTGACGTTCAGGTGCTGGCCGCCTTCCACGCGCACGGTCGGCTGCATTTCCAGCGGCACTTCACGGTATTCGATCTGGCCCAGATCGCTGACCGCGACAACCTGATCTTCCGCGTAGTTGGCCTTGGCGCACACGCAGCGAGCTTCCGCTTTTTCATCGTCCAGCAGCCAGAAAGAATTCACCAGCGCCTGGTCGTTCGCTTTGGTAATTTGAATACCGGTAATCATTATGTTGCCTCCGTACAAGGGCGTAAAAATTCACGTCGTGAGAAAACCCAATTCTGGTTTCGGCCATTTGGTAAAACCATTGTTGTCTTGTTGTTCTGTATACCAGCCTGACCGGGCCAGTTCTTTGATTAAAGTCAATTTTTACCGGGTAGGCACAAGGCGTGAAGGGGCAAATTTATGTTTTATATCAATTTTCCCGTCGCGCTAAAAAACAATTATTTTTGTAAATTTTCAAAAATAATTGCATTACAAACGGCGGCGAGAAATGAAAAGCGGGTTTCGCTGCGCGGGCCGACACGGTAAGCTATAGCCCATGAATTGCTAAAGAAAACAAAGGAGAGCGTTTATGGCCACCTCCCTCACCTGGCATGACGTGATCGGCAAAGAGAAAGAGCAGCCCTATTTTGTTGAAACGCTCGCCTTTGTTGCCGCTGAGCGCCAGGCCGGTAAGACCATTTACCCACCGCAGAAAGACGTGTTCAACGCGTTCCGCTTTACCGAGCTGGCGGACGTCAAAGTCGTCATCCTCGGCCAGGATCCCTACCACGGCCCCAATCAGGCGCACGGCCTCTCTTTCTCGGTGCGCCCCGGCGTGCCGGCGCCGCCGTCGCTGGTGAACATGTATAAAGAGCTGGCGACCGACATTCCCGGTTTCGAACGCCCTGATCACGGCTACCTGCAAAGCTGGGCCGAACAGGGGGTGCTGCTGCTCAACACCGTGCTGACGGTGGAAGGCGGCCGCGCGCACTCGCACGCCAACCTGGGCTGGGAAACCTTTACCGATAAAGTGATCGCCGCCCTGAACGAGAACCGCGAAGGCGTGGTGTTCCTGCTGTGGGGCTCGCACGCGCAGAAGAAAGGCAACTTTATCGACCGCAACCGCCACCATGTGCTGAAAGCGCCGCACCCGTCGCCGCTCTCCGCGCACCGCGGTTTCCTCGGCTGCCGCCACTTCTCGCAGGCCAATCAGCTGCTGGAGCAGCAAGGGCTCACGCCGATCGACTGGATGCCGCGCCTGCCGCAGGCGTAGTCCAGAGACAAAAAAGGCACCCTCGGGTGCCTTTCTTTATGCCGTTGCCGGGGCGATTACGCCTTGGCTTTGGAGACCGCGACCATCGCCGGACGCAGCAGGCGGCCGTTCAGCGTATAGCCTTTCTGCATCACCATCATCACGTGGTTCGGCTGGTGATCGGCGGATTCCATCATGCTCATCGCCTGATGCACTTCCGGGTTGAACGGCACGTTGACGTCGCCGACGATTTCGATGCCGTACTTGCGCACCACGTCCAGCAGCGATTTCAGCGTCAGCTCGATGCCTTCGATCATCGCGGCCAGTTCCGGATTGTTTTTATCCGCCAGATCCAGCGCGCGCTCCAGGTTGTCGATCACCGGCAGCAGATCGCCGGAGAATTTCTCCAGGGCGAACTTGTGCGCTTTCTCGACGTCCAGTTCGGCGCGGCGACGGATGTTCTCCGCTTCCGCTTTGGCGCGCAGCAGGCTGTCGCGCTCGTGCTGCTGAGCTTCCGCCAGTTGGGCTTCCAGTTCGGCGATACGCGCATCGCGCAGATCGACGCCTTCCGCCGCTTCCGGCAGCGTATCCTCCTGATGAGCGTGTTGTTCCATTTCTTCCGAGACTTGCTCGTTTGGCGTCTTCTGTTCTTTACTACTCATGAATATCTCCGCGTTTTAGCATTAATCTCGCAACTTGGCTTATTATGGGGATCAAAACCGGGGTTTCAAGTCAACCGGTCACAATGTGGGGCATAAACGGGTCCCGGTGAGGAAAATCACAACAAATGAATAAAAAATTCGCCTGTATTGGCATTGTTGGCCACCCGCGTCACCCTTCAGCGCTGGCAACCCACGAGATGCTGTTCCACTGGCTGGTCGCCCGTGGCTATTCGGTGATGGTCGAACGCCAAATCGCCCATGATTTGGGGCTGAAAGACGCCGTCACCGGCAGCCTGGCGGATATCGGCCAGCGCGCCGATCTGGCGGTGGTGGTCGGCGGCGACGGCAACATGCTCGGCGCAGCGCGCGTGCTGGCGCGCTACGACATCAAGGTAATCGGAGTCAACCGCGGCAACCTCGGTTTCCTCACCGATCTCGATCCCGACAACGCCCTGCAGCAGCTGGCGGACGTGCTGGAAGGCGAGTACATCGACGAACAGCGTTTCCTGCTGGAAACCATCGTGCATAAAGAGCACCAGCAGTGCCGCATCAGCACCGCCATCAACGAAGTGGTGCTGCACCCCGGCAAAGTAGCGCACATGATCGAATTCGAGGTGTATATCGACGATCGCTTCGCCTTCTCGCAGCGCTCCGACGGCCTGATCATCGCCACGCCGACCGGCTCCACCGCCTACTCGCTCTCCGCCGGCGGGCCGATCCTCACCCCGTCGCTGGAGGCGATCGCGCTGGTGCCGATGTTCCCCCACACCCTTTCCGCCCGGCCGCTGGTGATCAACGGCGACAGCACCATCCGCCTGAAATTCTCGCAGATCGGCAGCGATCTGGAGATCAGCTGCGACAGCCAGATCGCACTGCCGATCCAGGAAGGCGAAGAAGTGCTGATCCGCCGCAGCAACTTCCATCTGAACCTGATTCACCCGAAGGACTACAGCTATTTCAACACGTTAAGCACCAAGTTGGGCTGGTCGAAAAAATTGTTCTAAAATCTGCATCGGCCACTTTACTGTATATAAAACCAGTTTATACTGTATAAAACTACAGTTATGTGTTTATACACAGGAAGGTTCCCATGCTGGCGCAATTAACCATCAGCAACTTTGCTATCGTTCGTGAGTTGGAAATTGATTTTCAACCGGGCATGACGGCGATCACCGGTGAAACCGGCGCCGGCAAATCCATCGCCATCGATGCGCTGGGGCTGTGCCTCGGCAACCGCGCCGACGGCAACGTGGTGCGCCTGGGAGCCGCCCGCGCCGACATCTGCGCCCGCTTCTCGCTGGCGGACACCCCGTCCGCGCGCGCGTGGCTGGAGCAAAACCAGCTGGACGACAGCAACGAATGCCTGCTGCGCCGGGTGATCAACGCCGACGGCCGTTCGCGCGGCTTTATCAACGGCACCGCCGTGCCGCTGTCGCAGTTGCGTGAGCTGGGGCAACGCCTGATCCAAATCCACGGTCAACACGCCCATCAGCTGCTGCTCAAGCCGGAGCACCAAAAAGCGCTGCTCGACGCCTACGCCGACGAACCCGCCCTGCTGGCGGCGATGAGCCAGGCCTACCAACGCTGGCATCAGAGCTGCCGCGAGCTGGCGCACCATCAGCAGCAGTCCATCGAGCGCGAAGCGCGCAAGCAGCTGCTGCAATACCAATTGAAAGAGCTGAACGAATTCGCGCCGCAGGCCGGCGAGTTCGAGCAGACCGACGCCGAGTACAAGCGCCTGGCCAACAGCGGCCAGCTACTGACCCTCAGCCAGCAGACGCTGCAGCTGCTGGCCGACAGCGACGAGAACAACATGCTCAGCCAGCTCTACAGCGCCAAACACCTGCTGCTTGAGCTGGCCGGGCTGGACGACAAGCTCAGCGGCCTGCTGGACATGCTGGAAGAGGCTTCTATCCAAATTAGCGAAGCCAGCGACGAGCTGCGCCACTACGCCGATCGCATGGATCTCGATCCCAACCGCCTGCACGAGCTGGAACAGCGCCTGTCGCGCCAAATCAGCCTGGCGCGCAAACACCAGGTCGCGCCGGAAGAGCTGCCGCAGCTGCATCAGCAGTTGCTGGATGAACAGCAGCTGCTTTCACAGCAGGAAAGCGACCATGAACACCTGAACGAGGCGGTTACCCTGCATCACCAGCAGGCGCTAGCGCTGGCGGAACAGCTGCACCAGAAACGCCTGCACTACGCCGCCGAGCTGACCACGCTCATCACCGACAGCATGCAGGCACTCTCCATGCCGCACGGCAAATTCAACATCGACGTGCGCTTCGAACCGCAGCACCTTAGCGCCGAAGGGGCCAGCCGCACCGAGTTCTGCGTCTCCACCAACCCGGGGCAGCCGCTGCAGCCGCTGGCGAAGGTCGCCTCCGGCGGTGAGCTGTCGCGCATCGCGCTGGCCATTCAGGTGATCACCGCCCGCAAGATGGAAACTCCGGCGCTGATCTTCGATGAGGTGGACGTGGGCATCAGCGGCCCGACCGCCGCCATCGTCGGCCGTCTGCTGCGCCAGCTCGGCGAATCCACCCAGGTGATGTGCGTCACCCACCTGCCGCAGGTGGCTGGATGCGGGCATCAGCACCTGTTCGTCAGCAAGCAGACCGACGGCACGGTCACCGAAACCCAGATGGCGCCGCTGGATAAACGCGCCCGGCTGCAGGAGCTGGCGCGCCTGCTCGGCGGCAGCGAAGTCACCCGCAATACGTTGGCGAACGCCAAAGAACTGCTGGCGGCATAAAAAAGCTCAACTTTTTCACTTTCCTGCGGTCTGACAGTGACGCTGTTGGCCCGAGAAATATCTAAAGTGCGGCGCGGCGGTGAGCCAAAGCCATCTCAACAGCCTGAAAAAGGCCAAGCGCTTGAGGTGCTAAAGGAAAGCCAATGCGTCGCAACGTGAAAGATGAAGGGTATAAAGGTTTCCAACTGCCGCAAGGTCTATTATCATCGGCATCCTATGCCCTAAAGGAATGTGATTACTATGCGCTGTAAAACGCTGACTGCCGCCGCTGTAGTTCTTGTGATGCTGACTGCAGGCTGTTCTACTTTTGAAAAGGTGGTTTATCGTCCTGACATCAACCAGGGGAACTACCTGACGTCGACCGACGTGGCGAAAATTCAGAAAGGGATGACCCAACAACAGGTCGCTTACACATTGGGCACCCCAATGCTGCAAGACCCGTTCGGAACTCAGACGTGGTTCTATGTGTTCCGCCAGCAGCCTGGCCATGAAGATATCACCCAGCAGACGCTGACGCTGACCTTCGACAGCGCAGGCGTGTTGACCGACATCCAGAACAAACCGGCGCTGACCAAGTAATCGGCGCTGACCGCTCTTCCGGCCCATGAGGGGGCATGGTGTTCCTCATGACAGTCGCAGGCTGCAACGCGGAAGAGAAAATCAGTTTCAGATGACTAGTCCTGATATAGGTTGACACTTTTCAGCCGGATAACGCCCGATGAACTTCATCGGGCGTTTTGTATTTCAGCGACAGGTGCGGCCGCCGTGTGTTGTAGATGTTCACCGACTCTCTGACCATCTTTCTTGCTTGCGCGATATCTTCTGGCCTGCCGAGCAGATATTCCGTTTTGAGTATCCCGTTCATCCGTTCCGCCAGCGCATTCTGATAACAATCATACCCGTCCGTCATCGAGCAGGTGACACCATATCTCTGATGTAACGCCTGATACTCCTGCGAGCAGTACTGGATACCCCTGTCCGAGTGGTGTACCAACGGCAACGCCGTGCGCCTGCCGGCCAGTGCCATTTTGAACGCGCAGGCGACATGCCGGGTATGCAAACTGTCATGCACATGATATCCCACGATTTTTCTCGACCAGGCATCCGTTATCAGGCTGACATACGCCGTCCCCGTTCTCAGCGGCAGGTAAGTGATGTCCGCCACCCATACGTGTTCCGGACGGCTGGCGATGACCTGATTGTCCCCCGCCTTCAGCAGATTGGGATGGCGATAAAAACGATGATGGCTGTGCGTCGTCTTGTGATAGGCCCGTTTAGGCATCACCAGTAACCGCGCGCAGCGCAGGATATTGAACAGCCGGTCACGGCCCACATGCAACGCCGGTTCGGGGCGTTGCCGCAGCAGGTGATGCAGCTTACGCGTCCCCAGCCGGGGTTGATGCAAGCGGATGGCCGTCACCTGTTCGACGAGATGCCGGGCCTGCTCCTCTCTGCCTGCTTCACGCTGCAGGGACTGATACCACGCTTGTCGGCTGATGCCCATCCATCGGCAGGCCCGCGTTACTGTGAGTCCCGGTACTTGTGTTTGCGCGATAAGGCGGTTAACTGCTTTTTTGTCAGCGTGGCGCCAAAGTCGGTATTCATCACTTTGACGACGGCTTCGAAGAACTGTGCTTTGACTTCAGATTCAGCCAGTTGCTGCTCAAGTTCTTTAATACGCTGTTCGGGCGTCAGGGGAAGTTTGGGCATGTTGTCTCCGCACGTTTTGCTGGAAGGCGAAGTTCGCCAGTCAAGCTGACCATATTTGCGCAGCCAGTTCATAACAGTCTGGCTGCCCTGGATACCGTAGCGGTCTTGCACCTGACGGTATGTCATCTCGCCTTTTTCGACCTGTTCGACGACGGCTAATTTAAAGGATAGAGAGTAATCGCGTTGTGTGCGTTTAACATACTGGTTCATCACATTTTCCTCTGTGCGTGAGTAAAATGTGTCAACGCTATTCAGGACGGGTCAAGATAAAAAAATAAGGCGCTTATAGCGCCTTATTTTTTTGCCTTTTCTGCCCGTTGCCGGCGCAGCTCTTTCGGATCGGCGATCAGCGGCCGGTAAATCTCCACCCGGTCGCCATCGTTCAGCGTATCGCCCAGCTTGGCCGGGCGGCTGTAAATGCCGATTTTGTTGCTTTTAAGATCGATATCCTGGCGCAGCTCCAGCAGGCCTGAAGCCTGAATCGCCTGCTCGACGCTGCTGCCCTCGGCCAGCTTCACCTTGCGCAGGTACTGCCGCTCCGGCAAGGCGTACACCACCTCGACCTGGATGTCAGACACTGTAGACCTCTTTCGCCCGCTGGGTGAATGCCTGCACCATGCTGCCCGCCAGCTCTTTGAACACCTTGCCGAACGCCAGCTCAATCAGTTTGTTGGTGAACTCGAAGTCCAGGTGCAGCTCCACCTTGCAGGCCTCTTCGCTCAGCGGCGTGAACTGCCAGCCGCCCATCAGCTTGCGGAACGGACCATCGACCAGTTGCATATTGATGCTCTGGTTATCCAGCAGCGTATTGCGGGTGGTGAAGGTCTTGCTGATACCGGCCTTGGCGACGTCCACCGCGGCGGTCATCTCGTTGGAGGTAGCGTTAAGCACCCGGCTGCCGGTGCAGCCTGGCAGAAAATCGGGATAAGAATGAACATCGTTAACCAACTGATACATCTGCTCGGCGCTGAACGGCACTAATGCAGACCGACTGATCTGGGGCATATCATTTCCTGTAAGACATAAAACGTACAGATAATACCATTTATCTGGCGGCAAACAAAAAATCTGCTAAGGGATGAGGGCACCAAAAATGCGAAAAATTGCGCAGGTGCTGAACGGGAAAGGATTTCTTTCGCTGAAGCATCCAGTATAATGAACGCACTATGACAAAGAAAAAAGCACACAAACCCGGTTCCGCCACCATTGCCCAAAACAAGCGCGCGCGTTTCGAATACTTCATTGAAGAAGAGTTCGAGGCGGGTCTGTCGCTGCAAGGGTGGGAAGTTAAATCGCTGCGTGCAGGCAAAGCCAACCTCAGCGACAGCTACGTGACGTTCCGTGACGGTGAAGCCTACCTGTTTGGCGCCACCATCACCCCGCTCAACGTGGCTTCGTCGCATGTGGTGTGCGATCCGACGCGTACCCGTAAACTGCTGCTGAACCGACGCGAGCTGGACACCCTGCTCGGCCGCGTCAACCGCGACGGTTACACCGTGGTGGCCTTGTCCCTGTATTGGAAAAATGCCTGGAGCAAGATCAAGATCGGCGTAGCCAAAGGCAAGAAAGAGCACGACAAACGCGATGACATCAAAGATCGCGAATGGCAGACGGCGAAAGCCCGTATCATGAAGCACGCCAATCGTTAAGCCGCTGGCTTATCGAGGTAAACTTCTGGTATACTGCACAAAGTTACTTGGGGCTGATTCTGGATTCGACGGGATTTGCGAAGCCCTAGGAGCATGCCGAGGGGCGGTTGGCCTCGTAAAAAGCCGCAAAAAAATAGTCGCAAACGACGAAAACTACGCTTTAGCAGCTTAATACCCTGCTTAGAGCCCTCTCTCCCTAGCCTCCGCTCTTAGGACGGGGATCAAGAGAGGTCAAACCCAAAAGAGATCGCGTGGATGTCCTGCCTGGGGCTGAAGCGTTAAACTCAATCAGGCTAGTCTGTCAGTAGCGTGTCCATCCGCAGCTGGCCGGCGAATGTAAAGATTGGACTAAGCATGTAGTGCCGACGGTGTAGTAATTTCGGACGCGGGTTCAACTCCCGCCAGCTCCACCAAATACGTCGCCAGTGAACCAGATAGACCCGGCGATAATAGCGAAAAAGCCCACAACTTCGGTTGCGGGCTTTTTTGTTTTGTCACATTCAGGGGGAAACCCCTTGGCCCGGGCTCCCCCGGGCCGATGCAGGCTAGTGATCCAGATAAAGGTAGTGCAGCCAGCTGGTCATGCGCAGCAGCACTTTGCGCATCACGGAGACGTGCTCGAAGTGCCCGGTATAGACCGCCGCCTGGGCGCTCACGCCGTCGGGCAAATGATCCAGATCCGGGTTGGCTGCCAGATCGATCATCACGTACACCCCTTCCCGGCCCGGCGTGGCGCTCAGGCCCTGCAGTGCGCCGCTGGCCTGGTAGCTGCCGTCCGGTATCGCCGGCAACACCCGGCTCACGGTGCCGCCATAAACCTGTCCCGGCAAACCGTTAAACACCACTTCAGCCTGATCCCCCTGCGCCAAGCGCAGGATGGCGTTCTGGCGGAATACCGCCACCACCTGGCGCTTTTGCTGCGGGATAAAGATCATCACCGGTTTGAACGGCAAGCGCACCGCCGCCGTGCCCGGCCGCGCCAGCACCTGCGTGACATAGCCATCGCTCGGCGCACGCACCACCGTTTGTTCCAGGTTGTAACGCGCTTCGGCTATTTGCGATTTCAGGCTGGCTATCGTGGCGTCTTCGCCGTCATAGCGCCCGGACAACCGCGCCTGTTCCTGTTGGAACTGGGCTTTCGCCGCCTGAAGCGCGGCGGATTGCGCCTGATACTGCTGCTGCGCATGGCTGACGTCCTGCTCCGAAAACGGATTGACCGGCATGGCCGCCCCTTTCACGTAGCGCTGGTAATCTTTACGGGCGCGCTCAAACTCCACGTTCGCCCGCTGCACGTTGGCGGCGGACTCGCTAAGCGCTGCCCGACGCGTTCTGATCTCCGCCTCCGCCCCGGCCAGATCCGCTTCCAGCTTGGTGAGCCGCGCGCGGTAGCGACTGTCGTCGAGCCGGAACAGCACCTCGCCTTTGCGCAGCAGCACGTTGGTTTTCTCCGTCACCTCAACGATCATGCCCGAGACCTGCGGCACCATCGGCACCGACACGGCAATTTTCTGCGCCCGATCGCTGTACGGATGGTTGTAGTTCATCGTCAGAATCAAGGCGCCGACGATAAATATTCCGCCAAGCACCGCAGTCGGCACG
The DNA here is from genome assembly GCF_017309605.1 of Serratia ureilytica. Lineage (NCBI taxonomy): Bacteria > Pseudomonadati > Pseudomonadota > Gammaproteobacteria > Enterobacterales > Yersiniaceae > Serratia > Serratia ureilytica. The sequence goes on along the minus strand of NZ_CP071320.1, from coordinate 1,069,629 downwards.
GTCCATTTGTTGACCGGAATGCGGAACAGTTTAAATACGCCGTAGCTCAGCGCCACGTAGCTGAGAATAATGAGCAAATCCATAGGCTACGCTCAACTTACCGTGGGGCCGGGAACCGCCGTCGGCTTTTCCTGCAGGCGTTGTAATTCCGCTTCGAGCAGTGCGATGCGCGCCTGCAGATCCGTTGAGGGTTCCGAGCTTTCACTCATGCCCCAGCCGCGTTCCGGCCGATAGAGCGTTGCCCAGATCCACAGCAGCGGCCAAATGGCGTGCAGCGTAAACAGGCTGACCCAACCGGCGACGTGAATCGCATCCTGATGCGGATGCCGGCGCTTTTTCGCCAGCAAATAAGGAATGTCATGAATAATAATGACGCCGTAGAATAAAATCAGGAATACCGCGATCAGTACGCCTAAAGCAAAATAGTTAAGAAACATGTAAAGTCCTGGTTGAGAATAATGGAAATAAATAATCTCTATAGCGTGTTATATTGTCTGATGTCGTTGGCGATGGTATCGATGGCGTTCTTCACGTCGGTGACTTTCAGCTGTGCTTTCTCATTATTAAGATTTTCTCCCGAAGCCTTACGCACCACTTTAATCACCGGCTGGTTGGTCGCGGCATCGATAAACTCGCCTTCCATATAAACCGCGCTCTCCATGGTGCGGTGCCCGGTCACGCTTTGCGTCGCGGCGATCAGCAGCGTGATTGGCAAGACTTCATAGACCTGCAGCCCTTTCTTCTGCGTGTCGATCGCCGTGATGGCGCCGCGGAAAATCAGCGTATGCTCACGCGGCATGTCCACCAGCGTAAAGTGGGTGCCCATCGCCTGTTTAAACTGCTGGTTGGTGTAATTCAGGATATTGTCGAGCGCGCGTTGGCTGACCATTTCGCTCGGTTTCGGCCGCGGGAAATAGATCATCGGTTGATAAACCAAATATTGATAACGGGAAAAATCGACGCTCTGATCTTTCCAATATAAAACGTCTTTGCCGGACGCGGATTGACCTTTATTGATATCGTCATAATTGGTCAGAAAGGTCGAGTATTTTTCTTTTTCGGTCACGGCGGACGAGCACGCGGCCAGTAATAACAGCGCAGGTAAAATAACCGCTCTTGTCACTTTCATTGACGGATTTCTCTTTATTTTTGTGGATAGCAAATAATCAAATCGAATGATACCCACCCACCCGTGATAAGTCATATGACAATGCCGCCAAAGGTGTATATCATTTTTGATATACAAACTCATACGAGCCGGCCAGTGAAAGAGAAAGACTTCCGCATTGAAGAACTCAGGATTGTCCGCGTCATTGCCGAAACGGCGAGCGTCAGCAAAGCGGCGCAGCTGTTGGATATGCCGCAGTCTAACGTGTCGCGCGCCCTCACCGCGCTGGAGCGGCGGCTCGGGCTGGAGCTGTTCTTGCGCGGCCCGCGCACTCTGTCACTGACCGAGTTCGGCGAACAATTCTTGCGCCGCGCCTCGCAGTTGCTGAACGAGCATAGCGATCTGCTCGATATGGCCGGCACCTATAAGCGCAGCCTGAACGGCATGGTCACGCTCGGCGCGCCGATCGGCATCCACGCTTTCCTGGCCAGCTATTTGCTGCCGCCGCTGCTGCACGCTGCGCCGGCGCTGACTGTCGATCTGGTAACCCGCAACCCCGACGAACGCGAGAAAAAATATGGCGCAGTATTCGACAGCGACTGCGATTTGCTGATCAGCTTTTTCCAGCCGCAAAACGAAAGCCTGATTGCCAGGCCCTTTACCCGTTTTCGCGTCGGGCTGTTCGCCGCGCCGGATTACATCGCCCGCTCGCCGCTGAATGAGCTGGATGAACTGTCGCAGCATCGCTGCATTACCTTGCGCATGCTGGGCGGCATCCGCAATACCTGGAGCGGCTACAGTGCGCAGGGGGAGTTGGTGCAGGTCGAGATCAACGGCGCCAGCGTCTGCGATAACATTCTGCCGGCGATCGAGCTGGCCAAACAGGGCCTGGGCATCGTCTACGCCCCGTATTATTCCGTCGCCGCCGAGCTCGATGCCGGCACGCTGCTGCCCTGCCTGGCGCGCGAGCGCGGCATCGATATGCAGGCCTACCTGATCTACCGCCGGCGCGGCGTGTTGCCGCACCGCGTGCAGGTGACGATGGACAGCATCATGGAAAGCGTCAAACTGCACGCACACCGGCTGATATAGCCAAGAAAAACCCCGCCGCAGCGGGGTTTAACGCATCACATCAGCGCAAAATACCTCACCGCCCCTCTTTTTCCCCCAGGAAGAAATACCATAGCGGAATGGAAAGCAGCAGGGTGAACACCAGCGTATACAGCAGCACCATCAGGCTCTGCATGATCACCATCTGTGCGCTCCAGTCACCGATCGGCAGCTGAAACTGTTCGACGGTGCCACCGAGGATCGCCCGGCCCATCACGCAGCCGACCGCCACCGCCACTGTCGCCACCGCCGCGCGGAACTTGCGCACCTCGGCGCGGCGGGCGGCCGCTTCAGGCGTTTCGTCCCGAAGGCCTTGCCGCTGGCCGCGCCAGCGCCACACGTCCACCAGCAGCAACGCCGCGAGGCTCACGCCCATTACCGGCAGGCAATAACCCAGCACCACTGCTACCAGCAGCGTGACGGCGCGGGCAGGCAGGGAAAGCGCCAGCCAGGCGGCAACCAGGGTCTGCACCGGATGCTGCACCCCCGCCGCCGGGCGGCGACTCCACCACATGCGGTAACCCAGCACGATCGTTAAGCACAGCCCGAGGCCGAACGCCGCCAGCAGCAGCTGATTCGGCAAGCCGAACAGAATGCCCATGTGGGCGTCGATGCCCCAGCGGGTCAGCTTGGCGATGAGCGGGAAGGTGTCGAACCGCACCTGGTCGACGACGGCGAAGCTTTGCGGCGCGATGGCAACCGCGTCCACCTGCGTTGGCCAGCTGCGATCCACTTCGGTCACCGTCCAGGCTTTGCCCTCGCCTTTCGGCTGGCGCAGCTCGACCTTAGCGGCGTCTATTCCGGCGGCGCGCGCGGCATGCAGCGCCCGATCCCAATCGCCGTTCAGCGCATTGCTTTGCGCGGCAGGGCCCATCTTCATGCCCGGCATCATCCCGCGGTGCTCGGCGTGCGGATCGGCCGGCGTCTGCGGCGCATCGGCCTGCAGACTGGTGTTGACCTGCGGCGTCAGCCAGCCCAGGTTGGCCCGCAGCGCGTCGATGTTGCCGCCGGCCCACTGCGACCAGGTCAGCCCGGTGGCCGAGAAGAACAGCAGCCCGGCCAGCAGCGCCACGCCCAGCGTGATATGCCAATGGCGGTTAGCGGCGAAGCCCCCTTTCACCCTTTTCAGCTTGCGCTTCGGCCGCGTCGCCAGCCACAGCGCCACGCCGCCCAGCGCGGCCACCCACAGCCAGGAGGCCGCCAGCTCGCTGTAATTACGCCCCAGATCGCCAAGCAGCAGGCTGCTGTGCAGCTTGTCCAGCCAGGTGCGCAGCGGTAGTACGCCGGAAGTGCCGTACACCGTCATATCGCCCTTGATCGCCAGGGTATAGGGATCGACAAACAGCGCACGTGACTCGGAAGCGCCCAGATCGGCACTCGCGAACTGTACGCGCGTGGTGTCCATTGCGCCGGGTGCCGGACGCACGGCGTAAATGCGCGCCTCGTCACCCGCCGCACGGCGGGCAGCGACGATCTGGTCAGCCAGCGATCTCGCCTGCCCGTGCGGCTCGGTGAAAAGCGCATCGCGATACAGCGCCTCTTCAAGCTGCGGGGTCAGCACATACAGCGTGCCGGTCAGTGCAGCGACCAGAATAAAAGGAGCGACCAGCAGGCCGATATAGAAATGCAGCCGTCTGATCAGGTTCAGCATCGCGCCACGCGGCGATGCGGCAGGTGGAGTTTTGGTTATTGAAGACATGGCCTTTCTCGTTTTTCAAACTGTGCGCGCAGGCAAACCGTCTGCAGCGATACGGACGGCGTTACCCATGATCAAGCAATAGGGAAAAACGGTTGGCCGGGCGGCCCGCGCGGGCTTGGCCGCAGAATAAGGCGCCGAAGGGGCGGAGAAACGATGCGCGGCGCGCAAGGCAGGCGCGCGATACGCGCCATCAGCCACAGCAGCGGGACGAATGCCCACAGCAGCAGCGGCACGTGGATCAGCAGCTCGCAATAGCCGCAGAAAATCATCTCCGCCGGATCCATACCGTGGTGGCCGGCATGCTCGGCGGCGGGCATCGCCATCCCGTGCATGTCGTGCGGCATGGCGGCGTCCGTCTGAGCCATGCCGCCCATCATCGGGTGGTGCATCAGCGATTTCGACACCACCGGCGCCACAAACAGCAACAGCACCGCCATAATGGCGATGCAGGCGGTAAAGCGTTGCTGTAGCTGACGTGGCACTCTCATCGCGGCGGCGAATTAACCCGGTCGGTGGCGAACAAGCGGCCAGTGTAACCCGCGATGCGCGATGAGGTGAAAGAAAAGTCAGGTTTGTCTTACCCGCCCCCGGCGAGGGCGATCACAGCGCCCGCGAGTAGACCCGCGAGGCTTCGCCCCAGGGGTGATAGCCGAGCCCGTTATAAACGAAGCCGCTGCGCTCGTAGTAGCCTTCCAGATCGGTGCACAGGTGCAGCTGCGGGAAGCCCAGCCGGCGGGTTTCCGTCGCCACATGCTCAATCAGCTTGGTGCCGTAGCCCCGGCCGCGCTGCGTCTCTTCTACGTAGAGCGCACACAGCCAGGGATACAATTCCCCACGGCTGATAAAGTCGTTGGTAATCAGCCCCGCACAGCCGAGGATCTGGTCATTTTCCATCAGCAGGTACCACTGCGGCAGCGGGTTGGCGGCGCCGAGGCTGCGGTTGATGGCGTCTTCATACATCATCAGCGTCTCTGCCGTGGCCCAGTGCCGCTGAAAATACGCAATGGCGCGCGGTGCCAGCTCGGGCGCTTGCCGCACCGAAATCATGTCCATCGTCATTCCCGTTATTCATGTTGTCAGCGTAGAATTATGCAGCAATATGCACGGTATGGCAGCGGCATTCCGCCGCCGTCATTCACCCCAAGGAGTCATCATGACGCAAAATATCTATGACAATCAGGCCTTCTTCGACGGCTACGCGCAGCTCAGCCGCTCGCAGCACGGCCTGGACGGCGCGCCGGAATGGCCCGCCATCCGCCGCATCCTGCCGGATTTACAGGGCAAAAGCGTGGTCGATCTCGGCTGCGGCTACGGCTGGTTCTGCCGCAGCGCCCGCGAACAGGGCGCAGCCAGCGTGCTGGGGCTGGACGTCTCGGAAAAGATGCTGGCCAAAGCGCGGGAGATGACCGCCGACTCGGGCATCGAGTACCGTCGGCAAGATTTGGCGCAGCTGCAGCTGCCGCCGGAAAGTTACGATCTGATCTACAGCTCGCTGACGCTGCACTACCTCGAGGATCTGGCCGCGCTGTTCGCCACGGTTTACGCCGCGCTGAAACCCGGCGGGCAGTTCATCTTCACCGCCGAGCACCCGATCTACACCGCCCCGGCGCAGCAGGGCTGGCTGACCGACGGCAACGGGCAGAAATCCTGGCCGGTCAACGGCTACCAACGGGAAGGCCGGCGCGTCTCCAACTGGCTGGCGGAAGGCGTCATCAAGCAGCACCGCACGCTCGGCAGCTATATCAACCCGCTGGCGCAGCAAGGGTTTATCATCCAGCATTTGAACGAATGGGGCCCCAGCGCGCAGCAAATCGCCGCTACCCCGGCGCTGGACGAAGAGCAGGAACGCCCGATGATCTTCATTCTCGCCGCCCGCAAACCCGCCTGATTGATCCGCAGTAAACCGTTCACACCACCACAGTTGGGGAGGCCGCCTCCCCCCAACGGCTATTGTACCGGCAGCGCCGCCCCGTGCGCCGCGAAGTGCGTCAGCGCCTCGCCCTCCATGCGATAACGCACCCACTCGCCCTGCGGCTGCGCGCCGATGCTAAGGTAGAAATCGATAGCCGGCTGATTCCAGTCCAGCACGCTCCACTCCAGGCGGCCGCACTGCCGCTCGCACGCCAGTTGGGCGATGTGCCGCAGCAGCGTTTTACCGGCGCCCGCGCCGCGATGCTTCGGCGCCACGTACAGGTCTTCCAGATAGATGCCGTTTTTACCCAGCCAGGTGGAGTAACTCATAAAGAACACCGCATAACCCGCCGGCTCGCCGTTCACCGTACAAATCAGCGCTTCGGAACAGGCGCCCGGCCCAAACAGGCTGCGTTCGATGTCCTCCTCGCTGGCCCGCACCTGCTCGCGCGCCTTTTCGTACACCGCCAGCTCGATAATCATATCCAGAATCAGTTTGGCGTCTCTTTTTTGCGCCGGGTAAATCTCAATGGTCATGGCAAGTCCCGTGTGAGTTGATGGCCGTGCTTGCCAGCATACAGCGCCTCTCATGCTGCATGAACGGCATTTTCATCAACAGGCAATGAATATCATGCATCTGGATTTGAAACGCCTCGATCTCAACCTGCCGCGGGTGTTCGAAGCGGCGTTATAACGCGGGTTCGCCGATCGGCAGATACCCTTGCCACAGCGGCCGGGCCGGTTCGCCGTGCGGGTTGGCGCGCAGATGAACGTGGTAGCCCTGCAGCGCCTGCAGCAGCAGGCAGTCGTCCACCTCAGCCAGATCATCTTTGTGCTGCTGCGCGCTGTCCGTCAGCAGCGCCCGTTTGGCTTTCTCCTTCGCCTCGTCGGCGGAGCGCGCCACAAACAGACCGAACTGGTGCAATTCCGCCAGCTCATCGCTGCGGTAGCCGCCCACGTTGACGAAAAACAGCTTCTCTTCACCGGTAAACGGCGCAGGCTCTAGACTCACGTCGTAACCGTCCGCCCAGTCGATGCGCGCATAGCCGTCGACATGCACCTTGCGCTTATCGCCGAACCACTTTTCGCGCAGCAGCGGATACGCTTCTTCCGGCCGATCCGCCGCCGCGAACTGCACGTCGTGCAACTCAATATTGGCGCCCGGCGCCGTACCGCCCACATAAAACATCAATAATCCCGGCATGTTAGTCTGCTCTCCCTGGTGATAATCGCTGTATAATTTAATATATAACGAAACACCTGCCAACGGCGGCGCCATTCTGTGTTATCAATAGATGAGGTTTAATCTGTTGTGGAGGAACGCATGGCATTCAATATCGGTGATTTTGTACAACGCACCACCGGCGGCCCGAAGATGACCGTGGTGGCGATCGACGGCGAAACCCTGGTTTGCAGCTGGAATGAACTGGGTAAAGAACAGCGTACGGAGGTGCAGGCCAACGAGGTGGCGCTGTACCACGAAGACGGCGATTTCGGCGTCTGCTGAATGACCGGGGCGCGCCGCGCCCCGTTATCGCCTCAGGCGCGAATGTCCTGATAGGCTGGGGTGGTATCGAACTCATGCTTGGCGAACGGGCACAGCGGAATGATTTTACGCTGCTCCGCGCGCATTTTCTCCACCACCAACGCCACCAGCTTTTTGCCGACGCCCTGCCCCTTCAATGACTCATCCACCCAGGTGTGATCGATAATGGTCAGCTTGTCGCCGCTCGGCACGAAAGAGATCTCGGCGATCAACTTGCCGTGCTCGTCATTGATATAAAAACGCTTCTCGTCCGCCAGTATTTTATGATCCATATTATTTCTCCCTATATTTCAGTGCCCCGCTGGGGCAAGTATCGATAACGCGTTTCACTTCGGCCGCGTCGGCATTGTCCGGCATAATCCACGGCCGGCGATTCAGGGTAAAAATAGCCGCGTTGCCACGCACGCAGTTGGCGGAATGGCGGCATATCGCGCTGTTAAAATAAACGTCAATCTTGTCGCCGGAATAACGGCGGTAACCGGCGGCGGTCAATTCTTCATCCATCATGGCCTCACATTGCCCGTTTTATTGTTTTTGCTCCAGGCTCAAGTATAGGCAATGCCGCCGGCTTCACCACGCCTCTCGTCCGCCGAAAAAAGTGGCGCAACCGCCCGCCGCAGCTAGAAAAAAACGTAAATTGTTCTAATCTTTAATCAGCAAGACAACATAATTCCGACAGTGGCTAAGGAGTTCGAAATGGGTGATAGCTCAAAAGACGGCGTAATTCTGCTGTCCCGCATTCTACTGATGGTTCTGTTTATCATTTTCGGCTGGATGAAACTGGTCAACTTCGGTGCGACCGTCACGGCGATGGAAGGCTATGGCACGCCGATGCCTTATTTGGCGGCGATTGTCGCCGTGGTGGTGGAGTTTATTTTCGGCATCGCGCTTATTCTCGGCCTGTTTACTCGCCCTATCGCGGTCATTTTTGCCCTGTATGTGTTGGGCACCGCGTTTATCGGCCATCCGTTCTGGAAAATGACCGGCATGGAAATGATGGGCAACGAAATCAACTTCTTTAAAAACATCAGCATCATTGGCGGTTTGCTGCTGCTGGCGGTGACTGGCGCCGGCCGTTATTCGCTGGACTATAAAATATTTAATAAATAATTCATCGATGGCCGGCGATATGCGCCGGCCATTTTATTTCGGCTATCCTTTCACCGGCTGCGCTTGGCGTGGCGCTCAAAGTTTTCCGCCCTGGCCTGCGCCGATTTACGCAGCGTGACATAGCAGGCGCCCTCGCCGCCGTCGCGCGGTAAGGCGCGGCAAAACGCCTGCACCTGTTCAAACTGCGCCAGCCATTTGGCGACGTAACTGCGCACGATATTCGGATGGCTTTCGTTCTGCCGCCCGCGGCCGTGCACGATCAGCAGCGAACGCAGGTTTTGCGCCTCCGCCTGCATAATGAAGCGGAACAGCGCCTGCCGGCTGGCTTCAACCGGCTGACGCAGCAAATTCAGCGACGCCTGCGGCGGGTAACGCCCATTGCGCAGCTTGTCCAGCACGCCCTGCTGAATGCCTTCCCCTTTGAACTCCAGCGGCCGATCGCAGGGGATCACCTCGAGGAAATCGGTGCTGAGGAAGTTTTCCTGCCGCAGCCGCTGCGCTTCGCGCCGCGCGCTTTTGTCCACCGCCTCCTGCGGCTTGAGGTACAGCGTCTGCCGCCTGCTCGCCAGCGGCACCACGTCTGCCATCGCCTGTTCAAAAAAGTCTTTTTCCTGCTCGCTCATGTTCCACCTCTCTTGAACGGCAGCCTTTACGGCCGGGGATGGGGACGATTGTAAGACGCCTTGGCGCGGTTGCAAGCCGGGAATTGTCAGCGGCATTTGTCTCAATTGTCGTCAACGGGTGAGCTTGCGAGCAGTTTTCGCTATACTGCTAAGCCATCATTGAGTGCCGCAAAGGATCGAGCCCATGACAATGCGCGAGCTGGAAATCCAGTTTCAAAATGCGATGAATGAGTTGCAGAGCAGCTTCGAACGGCAACACCGCGAATGGCAGCGGAGCTACCAGGCGCTGCAGCAACTGCTGGAAGAAGCCAAACAGCGCGAAGCCGCGCTGCGGGCGCAGAATGAACAACTGGCGCGCAAACTGAGCACCGCCAGTTCGGTGCCGGAGCAGCATGCGCTGGTCAAGCAGATCAAAATGCTCGGCGCCCATCTGGACGCGCTGGCCAAAGACGCGGCCACCTTCAATCACCACCTGCGCCAACAGAGCGCGGTCGGTAATTTCAGCGGCGAACAGCATTGATAGCGGGCGCTGTCGCACAGCGCCTCCCGCCCCTCTTCTGGCGTACTGAGAGTGTAATAAAGCCTAAATGACCTGGATCATCCTCGCCGCCCTGATCGTCGTATTCATCATCGGTTACCGCATTTTGACGTCCGACACCCGTAAAGCCATCGATTCGCTGGCCCATCTGCTAAGGGTCAAACCGATGCTGATCGAATCGATGATCCAGGAAATGGGCGGCCGCCAAAGCCAGACCTTTATCCGCATGCTGAACAACGGCTATACCGAAGAGATGCACCAGGCCGCTTACCTGCTGTTCATCTACCTGACGTTCATCAAACAGGCTGACGACGAGCAGATTGGCCATTGGCGCGACGTGCTGCTGCGCGCCGGGCTGTCGCCGGAGCTGCACGCCGAGCACACCGAAGCGGCGCTGTTTTACTTCGCCGAGTTGGATATCGATGCGTTTGAACTGGCGCAGTTCCGCCGCGCCTACAACGAGCGTTTCAACCGCGAAGCGTTGGCCCACGGCTGATAGCGTCCCCCTGGCGGGGGACCGTTTACAGGAACATGCTGTAGAGGTAACGCGACAGCGCTTCGCGCGAGCTGAAGCCGTGTGCGATGCCGTAACGCTGATTCGGCGCGTCGCTGCTTAAATCCAGGGGAAATTCCAGATATTGCTCGCTGGTGCGCACCGGCGAGGTCGGCGTGGCGAAATGCACGCTTTTCTCTTTCAACGCCGGGTGGATCACCAACGCGGTTCTGCCCATCCGCGCTTCGCGATTCACATACACGTAGTGTGCACCCTTGCGGTAACCATAGGCCTGATCGGTGACATAATCACGCTCAAAGCCGGTATTCTCCAACACTTTAGCCACTTCATCCGGCCGTAAATACATCGATTCCTCCTCTCATTCTGGACCGCTGAGCGACCTTACCGTAATCATTCACCGAAACAATGATTTTCTGGGGAGGAATCCGGGTTTCGGACTATTCCTGAATCAGACCCGGCTGCGCTGCAGCAGGCGCAGAGTGAGCAACACCCCGAGCGCCACCAGCAGCGCCGCCGCCAGATAAATCGACGGCACGCCCGCCTGCCCGATCAGCAGCCCGGCCAGCGGGCCGGTGATGCCCAACGCCAGGTCGAGGAACGCCGAATAGGTACCGAGCGCCGTGCCCTGATTCTGCGGCGGCACCTGTTTCACCGCCTCAACGCCCAGCGCCGGGAACACCAGCGAAAAACCGGCGCCGGCCAGCAATGCGCCGGTTTGCACCATCCAGGGCTCGCCGGCCTGCCAAATCAACAGCAGCCCGACGATCTCAACCAGAAACGACGCCAGCGTCACCTTCAACCCGCCATGGCGGTTGATGACATTGCTGAAGATCAGGCGAATGCCGACGAAGGCGCAGCTGAACAGCGTCAGCGAAAACGCCGCGCCGCTCCAGCCTTTGTCGGCGTAGTAAAGGGTGATGAACGTGGCGATCACGCCGAAGCCGACGGTGCCCATCGCCAGCCCGAGACCATAGGCCCAAATGCGGCCGAACACCGCGCGAAAGGCGATGCGTTGCCCGGCGGCGATCGAGACGTCCGGCTTGCCGCTCGCCAACAGCAGCGCCACTGCGACCGCCAGCACGATCAGCGCCGCCACCCCGGCCAAGCCCCACTGCTGATTCAGATACACGCCGAGCGGCGCGCCGGCCGCCATCGCGCCGTAGGTAGCAACTCCGTTCCAGGAGATCACCCGCGCGGTGTGCATCGCCCCAACCCGGCCGATGCCCCACAGCGTGGAACCGGTGCTGGCGAAGCTTTCGCCGACGCCGAGAAACACCCGCCCCACGCACAGCAGCAGCAGGCTGAGCCACGGCCAACCGTCAACGCCGAACGCCAGCGCGTAAAACAGGCCACTGGCGCCGCAGCAGGCCAGGCCGAACAGCACCACCTTCTTCGGCCCCAACTGATCGGCGTAACGCCCGGCATGCGGGCGGCTGAACAGCGTGGCGAAGTACTGCGCGCTGATGATAAGGCCCGCCAGCACCGAGTTGTAGCCCAGGTGGTCATGCACAAACCCCGGCAACACCGCCAGCGGCAGGCCGATGGTCAGGTAGCAGACGAAGGTGAACATCACCACGGACAAAATACGTCGGTTCAGCTGGCGGTTATTTTCTGCGGTCATCGAAAGTGGCTCGCATCGGACGGGGTAGACGAAGCCCTCCAGCATACCCCGACGAGATTTGATGATAAATGAGAGAGTGATAACGAATTATTATTTCGCTAACGGTTTGCCGCCACCCGCGCACGCAGAAAATCGATAAACGCCCGCACTTTCTCCGACACATGGCGGGTGTTCGGGTAGAGCGCATAGATGCTCTGCTCGGGGAAACGGTGATCCGGCAGCAACCGTTGCAGCCTGCCGGCGTCGATGTCGGGCTGCGCCAGCCACGCCGGCAGCAGCGCCACCCCGGCGCCATGCAGGGCGAACGCCAGCAATGCGGCGGCGCTGTCGCCGGTGAGCGTCGCCGCATCCGCGACCTTGAACAGCACCGCGTCGCGCTGCGGCGTGACCACCTGCCAGCTGAGGGGCGAACTGAGCCGGCTGTGGGCGATCCACTGCGCCTGCGCCAGATCCGTCAGCGAATGAATCGGCCGCTCGGCCAGATAATTCGGCGCCGCCACCGGAAAGATGGCGAAGCTGTCGATCAGCGCCGCGCGGTGGCTGGAATCCGCCAGCTGGCCCAGGCGGATCGCCACGTCGAAGCGCTCAGAGATCAGATCGGCATGATAAGAGGAAGACACATGCTGGATGCGCAGGCGCGGATGCTGCCGCGAAAACGCCGCCAGCGCCGGCACCACGACCTGCGCGCCATACTCAGGCGTGCTGGTGATACGCAGCACGCCGCTCAGCCCGTGATGATCGCGTCGCACGTCGTCGAGCACGTTCTCGGCCTCCTGCAACAGCTGCAGGCTGCGCTGGTAGAAGCGTTCGCCGGCATCGGTCAGCGACAATCGGCGGGTGCTGCGCGCCAGCAGTGACACCCCCAGCTCATTCTCCAGCTGCTTGACGTTAAAGCTCACCACCGCCTTGGTTTGCCCCAGCGCCGCCGCCGCCGCGGTAAAGCTGCCCGCTTCCACCACCGCCGCGAAGATCGCCAGACGCTGCAAATTCAGCATTTCGCCGCCCTTATTGTCAAAATCATTTTGACAGTGTAATCGCCCGCCGCCGATTTATCCGCACTTTTCCCCCCGATACACTGCTCGCCTTCAACCGGAGGCACCATGTCTTATCGCAGCAAAGTGGCAATCGTCTATCTGCTCGGCTTTTTCGTCGATCTGATCAATATGTTTATCGCCAACGTCGCCTACCCCGCCATCGGCCAGGCGATGGGGGCATCGGTCAGCCAGCTGGCGTGGGTCAGCAACGGCTATATTCTCGGCCTGACGCTGGTGATCCCGCTCAGCGCCTGGCTGGCGCAGCGCATCGGCGGACGGCGGGTGTTTCTGCTCTCGCTGGCGCTGTTCATGCTGGCCACCCTCGGCGCGGGCAACGCCGACAGCATCGGCGCGCTGATCGGCTGGCGCACCCTGCAGGGCATGGGCGGCGGTTTGCTGATCCCCATCGGCCAGACGCTGACCTATCAGCTGTACCGCAGCCATGAACGCGCCGGGCTGTCGGCCGCCATCATGTTGGTGGGGCTGCTGGCGCCGGCGCTGTCACCGGCGCTGGGCGGCTGGCTCGTCGATAGCCTGGACTGGCGCTGGGTGTTTTTCGCCAACCTGCCGCTGGCGGCCCTGGCCCTGGCGCTGGCGGCGCTGTGGCTACGTGCGGAAACGCCGACGGCGGCGCGCAAACCGCTCGACGCGACAGGATTACTGAGCGCCTGCGCGGCGCTGACGCTGCTACTGCTCGGCCTGACCCGGCTGAGCGAAGCCGGTCATCAGGTTTCCGGCGCGGCGCTGCTGGCCGCCGGCCTGCTGGTGCTGGCCTATTATCTGCGCCATAGCCTGCGCACCCCGCAGCCGCTGCTGAACCTGCGGCTGGTCGGCGATCCGCTGCTGCGCAACGCCATGGCGATTTATTTGTGCATTCCCGGCCTGTTCATCGGCGTCAGCCTGGTGGCGATGCTGTATTTGCAAAACCAGTTGGGGATGCCCGCCGCGCAGGTCGGCGGCCTGATGCTGCCCTGGGCGCTGGCGTCGTTCCTGGCCATCACGTTGACCGGCAAAAGCTTTAATCGCCTCGGCCCACGGCCGCTGCTGATCGCCGGCTGCCTATTGCAAGGCGCCGGCATGCTGACGCTGGCGCAGATCGATCAGGCCGGGCAGCACGCGTTGCAGATCGCCGCCTTCGCCCTGATGGGGTTCGGCGGCAGCCTGTGCAGCAGCACCGCGCAGAGCAGCGCATTTCTGCAGATCCTCGACGGCCAATTGGCGGACGCCAGCGCACTGTGGAATATCAACCGCCAGCTCAGTTTTTGCCTCGGCGTGGCGCTGCTCAGCCTGCTGCTGAATCTGCTGCTGGCCATATTGCCGCCCGCGGCGGCTTACCGAACCTGCTTCATTCTGGCGGGCGCCAGCACACTTATCCCGCTGTTGCTGTGTCTGCGCCTCGCCAACCGCGCCATCGTGCGCCAACTCAACGCTCAACAGGATGCTTTATGAACCCGTATTTTACCGAAGTGATCGACGCCCACATCGCCATTGAACGCTGGCTGGGCAAAGGCGCCGGAGAGGAGCAAGCGCTGCTGGCGCGCTTTACGCCGGATTTCAGCATGATCGCGCTGAACGGCGCCCCGCTGGATTTCACCGCGCTGTGCGCTTTTTTCCGCGCGCATCGCGCCGCCAAACCGGGACTGGAAATCGAGATAGAAGAGATGAAGCTGGTGGCCGAATGGCCGACTGGCGCGGTAGTCAGCTACCGGGAAAAACAGAGCCTGCCGGGGCAAAGCGCCACGCTGCGCTACTCCACGGTGGTGTTTGAACGCCTGCCCGACGCGCTCGGCTGGCGGCATTTGCACGAAACCGCCGCGGCGCAATAATTACAGGAAGCTGCCGGCCAGAAACAGTTCCCAACCGACGATCACCCCGCACAGGGTTACCGCGCTGAAAATGACTTCAAACAGATAGCGATGGATCATCGTGAGTAGCCTCAAAAGAAGACACCCGGAAAGACCGGGTGTCTGGAATACGGGCTGTAGAGTGCGGAACCTTGTCGGTTCCGCAAACATCACTTAATTAAGCTTTTTTACCGGCTTTTTTGTGGTGTTTTTTAGCGGCCTGAGCTTTCTGCACTGGCGCTTTTTTGTGGTGTTTTTTAGCAGCCTGGGCTTTCTGAGCTGGCGCTTTTTTGTGGTGCTTTTTAGCGGCCTGAGCTTTCTGGGCTGGCGCTTTTTTGTGGTGCTTGGCTTTCTTGTGGTGCGTTGCTTTAGCTGGCGCTTTTTCAGCAGCAGCCGCTGGCGCAGCGGTAGTGGTGGTCGCAGCTGGCGCGGTGGTGGTAGCCGGAGCAGTAGCTGCAGTATCAGCAGCGAAAGCAACAGAAGACAGACCCATAGTGGCAGCAACGATCAGCGCTAATACTTTTTTCATCTTTAAATCCTCAGAGTGTTGTTTCGGTAAGCTCCGGTGGAGCCGTTGAAACAGATACTAGTGGAATCAAACGGCCGTTTCCGTGAGTGATTGGTTTCGCCGAGTAACCAAATGTACAAAGCCCAGGTGCCGGCAAACACCTGCGTGACGGCGGTTTTTTTCCGTGATCGGCCACACAAATCTCGGCATGGTCTACACTTAAAAGACATGTGTCGAAATGGAGAGCTGAATGTTTAAGAAAGCGGAAAGAACAGAACGCGATATCGATCAGGATGTGACTCTGTTGGCCGATACGCTGGATGAAGTGTTGCGCGAGTCCGGTGACAAGACCAAAGAGGAACTGAAAGAGCTGCACAGCAAGGCGAAAGGCGTGCTGCGCGACGCGCGAGCGCGATTCAACGGCTCCACCAGTCTGACACAACATGCGCGCGACGCCGTCGATCAAGCCGACAGCTATGTGCGTGACAAACCTTGGCAGGGCGTAGGGATCGGTGCCGCCGTCGGCATCGTGCTCGGCGTGCTGCTAGCCCGGCGTTAACACCCCTGCAGTCATAAAGATAAAACAGATGTGCGTCTGGCCCGCGGAAATCGCGGGCCGTTTAATTTGCGTGTTTAAACAGCTGTGCCAGCCCCTGTACCGCCCGCTCCGCCTCCTCTCGCCGGCTGAAATTGGCGAACCCCAGCAGTAACCCCTGCCCCGCCGGATGGTCGATTCGCCAGTCCGACAACGCCTGCACCGCCAACCCCTGCTGCCAGGCTTGCGCCGCTAGTGGCGCATCCGCCAAGCCGTCGCGCAGCCGCGCCAACAGCTGAATGCCGCCTTGCTGCGGCACCACTGTCAGCCACGCCCCCAGTTGCCGTTCCAACGCCTGCGTCAGCCACTCGCGCCGCTGGCGGTACAACGGCCGCATGCGTTTCAGGTGGCGGTAGAAATGCCCTTGCCGGATAAAATCCGCCACGCCGGCCTGCAGCAGCGGCGGGCAACCGCAGCCACGCAGCCGGCTGCTGCGCGCAAAGGCCTCCGTCAGGCCGGCAGGCACCACCAGATAAGCCATGCGCAGCGCCGGGAACAGCGTTTTGCTGAAGGTGCCGGCGTACAACACCCGTCCCTGAACATCGAGGCTTTTCAGCGGCGGCAATGGCCGCCCGTGATAGCGAAACTCGCTGTCGTAGTCATCCTCGAGGATCCAGGCCCTGCGCTGCTGCGCCCAGTCGAGCAGCGCCATCCGCCGCGCCAGGCTGAGCGAGACGCCGAGCGGGCTTTGATGGGTTGGCGTCACCACCGCCAGCCGCGCCTCAGGCGCCGTCAGCATACCCGCGGCCACATCCATGCCCTGTTCATCCACCGGCACGGCGACCGGCCTGACGCCGGCGGCCTGCAGCAGCGGACGCGTGACCGGATAGCCGGGATCTTCGATCCATACCGCGTCGCCGGCATGTAACAGCGTCTCCGTCACCCAATCCAACAACGCCGGATAACCGGCACAGAGGAAAATTTGCTCCGGCCGGCAGCTGATGCCACGCGACAAATGCAGATAATGGGCGATCGCCTCACGCAGTTCAGGCAGGCCGCTGACCGGCGGCAGCGCCAGGGAAGCCACTGTGGAACCGCGCAGCTGACGGGCGACAATGCGCTGCCACAGCGCCCGTGGAAACGCATCCAGCGCGGGCACCCCCAGCTGGAAAGACTGCAGCATGCCCTGCGGTTGCAGCGGATCGGGCGCCATCGCCGCCAGCGGTGGCGCAGAGGATACCGCGCCCGGCGGCATGTGCGGCAGCTGCGGCGAGACATAGGTGCCCGCCTGCCCGCGACTCTGCAAGAAACCTTCGGCGATAAGTTGCGCGTAGGCACTTTCCACCGTGGCGCGCGCCACACCCAGATCGCTCGCCAACCCGCGCACCGAAGGCAGCCGGCTGCCCGCCGTCAGGCTGCCCTGGGTAATGGCGTCTTTAATCCGCTGGTAAATCTGCCGGTACAGCGGCTCGGCAAGCCGGCTGTCCAGCCGCAGCGAGGTCAGGAAAGTTGGCATCATGGCCCGGTTAAATAATCATTTTATGGCTCTATAGCATAGACCATATGATCGCTAAAGTAGCGACATGATTTCGTTACTACCGATTGAGGTTGACCATGATTAAGCAACGTTTGAACTATGCCGAGCTGGCGCCCGCCCCGTACAAAAATATGGTGAGCGCGCTGATGGCGCTGGAGAAAGGTGCCCTGGACAAAGCGACCATCGAGTTGATGTTTATGCGCGTTTCGCAGATCAACGGCTGCGCCTACTGCCTGGACATGCACGGCAAAGCGCTGCGCGAAAGCGGCTTCAGCCATGCCAAGCTGGATACGCTGGCGGGCTGGCGCGTCAGCCATGAATTCAGCGAGCGCGAACGCGCCGCGCTGGAA
Organism: Serratia ureilytica; assembly: GCF_017309605.1. Classification (NCBI taxonomy): domain Bacteria; kingdom Pseudomonadati; phylum Pseudomonadota; class Gammaproteobacteria; order Enterobacterales; family Yersiniaceae; genus Serratia; species Serratia ureilytica. The sequence continues at coordinate 1,052,041 of NZ_CP071320.1, read as the reverse complement.
TGGGCCGAGTCGGTTACGCTGATCGCCGCCACCGGCGCGCCAGACAGCGCTTTCGAGGCGCTGAAAGCGCACTTCAGCGATACCGAGATCGCCGATCTTACTTTCGCCATCAGCATCATGAACGCCTTCAACCGGCTGGCCGTCAGCATGCGTCAGTAATGCGCTCGCCTCCCCCTCTTGACTCTGAGGGGGAATTTCACACCCGCAAAAATTTTTCCCCTCGCCTTTTCCAGCCCCGGCGCGGCCTGCGCGCAAAACCCGACAAAACACCATATATAGCGTGGTTGATAAAACAAATATCAACATATAGTATTTTATCTATCAGCCGCAGGGAATGTTGTTCGGCTGATAACGCCGTCAGAAACGCCAGGAACAATGCTCCGTTCTCTGACTTGTCCGCCTTTCCCTCAGCTTAAAGGTAAATGCGAATCATGAGCATTATTATTTACAGTAAGCCGGACTGTGTCCAGTGCAACGCCACCTATCGCGCATTTGATAAACAGGGGATTGATTATCAGGTGATCGACCTCACTCAAGATCCGCAGGCGCTGGACCACGTTAAATCCTTAGGTTATCAGCAAGTTCCGGTGATTATCGCCGGTGACGATCACTGGGCCGGTTTCCGGCCGGACAAAATCGGCGCGCTGGCGCTCACCTGCTGAGGCCCGACGATGAATCCGCTGGTCTATTTCTCCAGCAGCTCGGAGAACACCCACCGATTCGTTGAGAAACTGGGCCTGCCGGCGATCCGCATTCCGATCGCCGGCGCCCGCAGCAAATTGCTGATGGAACAGCCCTATATCTTGATCGTGCCCAGCTATGGCGGCGGCAGCGCCGTCGGCGCGGTGCCGATCCAGGTGATCCGCTTTCTCAACGTTCCGCAAAACCGTTCATACCTGCGCGGCGTCATCGCCGCCGGGAACACCAACTTCGGCGCAGCATACGGCATCGCCGGCGACATCATCGCCAAAAAATGCCAGGTGCCTTTCTTGTACCGCTTCGAGCTGCTCGGCACTACGCAAGACGTTGAAAACGTTAGACAGGGAGTAACCGCATTTTGGCAACGACAGAACTGACCAGGCCCGAGACGGGCGCGCTGGATTACCATTCGCTCAACGCGATGCTCAATCTTTACGATGCGGAAGGCCGGATCCAGTTCGATAAAGATCGGCTGGCGGCGCGGCACTACTTCCTGCAGCACGTCAACCAAAACACCGTGTTCTTCCATAACCTGGAGGAAAAGCTGCGCTATCTGGTGGAAGAAGGCTACTACGAGCCGCAGGTGCTGGCGCAGTACGAATTCCCGTTTATCAAGCAGCTGTTCCAGCAGGCCTACGCCAAAAAATTCCGCTTCGAGACTTTCCTCGGAGCCTTCAAGTACTACACCAGCTATACACTCAAAACCTTCGACGGCAAGCGCTATCTGGAGCGTTACGAAGATCGGGTGTGCATGGTGGCGCTGACGCTGGCGGCGGGCGACACCGCACTGGCGCAGGATCTGGTGGAAGAGATGATTTCGGGCCGCTTCCAGCCGGCCACGCCGACCTTCCTCAACTGCGGCAAACGCCAGCGCGGTGAGCTGGTCTCCTGCTTCCTGCTGCGCATCGAAGACAATATGGAATCGATCGGCCGGGCGGTGAACTCCGCGCTGCAGCTGTCGAAACGCGGCGGCGGCGTGGCCTTCATGCTGAGCAATATTCGTGAGGTGGGCGCGCCGATCAAGCGCATCGAGAACCAGTCCTCCGGCGTCATTCCGATCATGAAAATGCTCGAAGACGCCTTCTCCTACGCCAACCAGCTCGGCGCGCGCCAGGGGGCCGGCGCGGTGTATCTCAACGCCCACCACCCGGATATCCTGCGTTTTCTCGACACCAAGCGGGAAAACGCCGACGAGAAGATCCGCATCAAAACGCTGTCGCTGGGGGTAGTGATCCCGGACATCACCTTCGAGCTGGCGAAGAACAACGAAGAAATGTACCTGTTCTCGCCCTACGACGTCGAACGGGTGTATGGCACGCCGCTGTCTGAAATCAGCGTCAGTGAAAAATACCGCGAGATGGTGGACGACAAGCGCATCCGCAAGTCGCGCATCAACGCGCGTGAGTTCTTCCAGGTGCTGGCGGAGATCCAGTTCGAATCCGGCTACCCCTACGTCATGTTCGAGGACACGGTCAACCGGGAGAATCCGATCGCCGGGCGCATCAACATGAGCAACCTGTGTTCGGAGATCCTGCAGGTCAACCGCGCCAGCACCTATCACGAGGATCTGAGCTACGATCGCATCGGCAAGGATATCTCCTGCAACCTCGGCTCGCTGAACATCGCCAAAACCATGGACGCGCCGGACTTCGGCAAGGCGATCGAGACCGCGATCCGCGCGCTGACCGCGGTGGCCGACATGAGCGATATCCGCTCGGTGCCGTCGATCGCCGAAGGCAACCGCAGCGCCCGCGCCATCGGTCTGGGCCAGATGAACCTGCACGGTTACCTGGCGCGCGAGCGCATCTTCTACGGCTCGGAAGAAGGCATCGACTTCACCAATCTCTATTTCTATACCGTGGCCTATCACGCCATCCGCGCCTCGAACCGGCTGGCGATCGAACGCGGCGGCACGTTCGACGGCTTTGAGCACTCGCGCTATGCCAGCGGCGAGTACTTCGACAAGTACACCGAACGCGACTGGCTGCCGCAAACCGAGCGGGTGCGCGAGCTGTTCGCCGCCGCCGGCATCGCTATTCCGGGCCGCGACGAGTGGCGCGCGCTGCGCCAGTCGGTGATGATGCACGGGCTGTACAATCAGAATCTGCAGGCGGTGCCGCCGACCGGCTCCATCTCGTACATCAACAACGCCACCTCCAGCATCCATCCGATCGTCTCGCGCATCGAGATCCGCAAGGAAGGCAAGATCGGCCGCGTTTACTACCCGGCACCGTACATGACCAACGACAACCTGGCGTATTACCAGGATGCCTACGAGATTGGCCCGGAAAAAATCATCGATACCTATGCCGCCGCGACGCAACACGTCGATCAGGGGCTGTCGCTGACGTTGTTCTTCCGCGATACCGCCACCACCCGCGACATCAACCGCGCGCAGATCTACGCCTGGCGCAAAGGCATCAAAACCATTTACTACATCCGCCTGCGCCAGATGGCGCTGGAAGGCACCGAGGTGCAGGGCTGCGTGTCCTGCGCGCTGTGAGGCAACTTATGACGACCGTAACATCGGCGCCGCTGGTGCGCGCCATCAACTGGAACATCATCGAAGACGACAAGGATCTGGAGGTGTGGAACCGCCTGACCTCCAACTTCTGGCTGCCGGAGAAGGTGCCGCTGTCCAACGATATCCCCTCCTGGGCCACGCTGACGCCGAAGGAGCAGCAGCTGACCATTCGGGTGTTCACCGGGCTGACGCTGCTGGACACCATCCAGAACACCGTCGGCGCGCCGGCCCTGATCGCCGATGCGCTGACGCCGCACGAAGAGGCGGTGTACTCCAACATCAGCTTTATGGAGGCGGTGCACGCCCGCTCTTACAGCTCAATCTTCTCTACCCTGTGCCAAACGCCGGACGTGGATGACGCCTATCGCTGGAGCGAGGAAAACCGCGCGCTGCAGAAGAAAGCCGGCATCATTCTGGCGCACTACCGCAGCGACGATCCGCTGCTGAAAAAAGTCGCCAGCGTATTCCTCGAGTCGTTCCTGTTCTATTCGGGCTTTTACCTGCCGATGTACTGGTCCAGCCGCGCCAAGCTGACCAACACCGCCGATCTGATCCGCCTGATCATTCGCGACGAGGCGGTGCACGGCTACTATATCGGCTATAAGTTCCAGAAAGGGCTGGAGAAAGTGGACGCCGCACGGCGCCAACAGGTGAAAAATTTCGCCTTCGACCTGATGCAGGATCTGTACGACAACGAGGTGCGCTACACCGAGGAACTGTACGACGGCGTCGGCTGGACGGAAGACGTGAAGACCTTCCTGCACTACAACGCCAACAAAGCGCTGATGAACCTGGGATATGAAGCGCTGTTCCCACCGGCGATGGCGGAGGTCAACCCGGCGATCCTGTCGGCGCTGTCGCCGAACGCCGACGAAAACCACGACTTCTTCTCCGGTTCAGGGTCGTCCTACGTCATCGGCAAGGCGGTCAACACCGAGGATGAGGACTGGGACTTCTGAGGACATGACAGCGATGCCGGTCTTTCAGGCCGGTATCGTGCATTCAATACCCTTGTTCTTTCTGACTGCGGATCGCCAGAACAAACGCCGTATCGATATCAGGAATGTATTTGTAGAGCGCCAAATAACCGCGAGCTTGCTGCCCAATAATCAATTCACGCAGCCCTGCGCCAAGGGACCGTCCGATCAATGGATTATGTTCCAATACCGCAATTGCCTGGATGATTTCCTGAATGCGCCGCCCTGAATCCGCAGCGCCATACTGAGCCAAATGAGCGAGAATGCGTTCGATATCATCCCTGACCTCTGGCGCCAACTCGACATTTGCCATCAGCGCCCCAATTTTTTAACCGGAGGTTTGACAGCGGCAGTATCACCCGCTGCGTAATTTTCCAAATAACCGCGCATCTCTTTCCAAGAGACCGTCTCTCCCGTCGCAATTATCTTGGCATAGCGTTTTTCCGCTTCATTCTCAAAGTCGCGGCGCAACTCTTCCTGCTGCGTTTTCTCCGCTATTGCCTGCAAAATAAAGCTGTGAGACGTTACGCCAACCTGCTCGGCGACGGCAGCGACTCGGGCTTTAAGCTCATCTGGAATACGAATGGTCGTCGTCGACATAAATCGCTCCTAACGTCGGTCAATCACATGTAGCTCAATTGTGCTACATGCAGTCTGGCAGCGCAATAATGCAGAGGATTATTTCACCGATTGACGCAGCTCTAGCCGCCGCCAGATAGCGCGTTTCTCCACATCGCTGGCGGTCGGCCAGGCGGCGATCTCCGCCCGCGTGCGCCGGCATCCGCGGCACTGCTGGGTTTCGTCGTCGATCCGACACAGGCTGACGCAGGGCGACCTGACGCCGGGATGAAACTGCTGATTGTCGCCCGCCATACGCTGCCCTTGATGTGATGAGTTCCGCCACAGGATACCCGATCCTGCGGCGGCGCGTCGTCAATCAGATGATGCCGCCGTTGGCGCGCAGGGTTTGGCCGTTGACCCAACCGCCGTCGGCCCCCGCGAGGAAGGCCACCGCCGCAGCGATATCGTCCGGCGTGCCCAGGCGCTCCAGCGGCGCCATCTTCGCCAGCCGCTCGATAAGCTCCGGGGTTTTGCCGTCGAGGAACAAACCGGTGGCGGTCGGTCCCGGCGCGACGGCGTTCACCGTGATATTGCGGCCGCGCAGCTCTTTCGCCAGCACGCTGGTCAGCGCTTCGATCGCCGCCTTACTGGCGGCATACATGCCGTACCCCGGCTGCAGCAACCCCACCACGCTGGAGGAGAAGTTGATGATGCGGCCATTGTCGCGCAGGCGCTTCGCCGCCTCGCGCATCGCATTGAAGCTGCCTTTCAGATTGATGTCGAGCAGGCGATCCACGTCTTCGTCACGCATGTCCGCCACCGGCGCCAGCGCGATCACCCCGGCGTTATTGACCAGCACATCGACGCCGCCAAACGCCTGTTCGGCGCTGTCGAACAGGCGGGCGACCGCAGATGCATCGCTGACGTCGGCTTTGACGCTCAAGGCGCGGCCGCCGCCCTGTTCAATCTTGCGCACCAGCTCATCGGCCGGCGCCGGGTTGCCCGAATAGTTGATGATGACGGTGAAGCCATCGGCGGCCAGACGCTCGGCGATGGCCGCGCCGATACCGCGCGATGCGCCGGTGACGATGGCGACGGAGGGAGTTTTCTGATTCATCGGGAGATCCTTAAAGAAAACGACGAGGGTAACGTTAATCATGCACTCTTTATCACGGCGAATAAGCCCCGATTCTCTGGCATCATCATCCCAAATTATCGAACAATGTCCCCAAGGCGCTTACGATGGCCGCCCGTTGGGCGGCCATCTCCATTACAGCGCGCCGTAGTTCAATGGCACCCAAGTGTAACCGTCGCCCTGGCGGTTCAAATACCCCAACCCCGGGAACGACAGGTGTGCGCCCCCCACCAGCTCGCTCTGCCGCGCGCTGTCACCAAATATCCGCAGCCGCTGAGCGACCGCCGCCTTGGCGTCATTATCAAAGCTGATAGCCACCTTCGGATGCGGCATCTGCACCGCCGCCACGTGGATCAGATCCCCCAGCAGCAACAGCTTCTGGCCCTGGCTGGTCACCTGATACACGCTATGCCCCGGCGTATGGCCGTGGGCGGCAAAGGCGGCAATGCCCGGGGAAAGCTCACCGTCGCCGCTGAACGGCTTAAAGTGGCCGGCCGCCTGATACGGCTTGATCACTGCCTGAGCCCTTTCGAAGTTGCTTTTACTGCCCGCGCTAGCCTGTTTCAGTTTGTCCGCGCTTAGCCAGAAGTCCGCGTCCTGGCTGGCGGCGCGCACCACCGCATTGGGGAATACCGCCTTGCCGTCGTGCGTCAGCCCGCCGAGGTGGTCCGGGTGCATGTGGGTCAGGTAGATCTCATCCACCTGCTCCGGCTGGTAGCCCGCCGCACGCAGGTTATCCACCAGCTTGCCCAGGCCGTCGCCCAGCAGTTGGCCGGCGCCACTGTCGATCATCACCAGCTTGTCGCCGGTATTGATCAGATAAGCATTGACCGACGTGACCACCGGCAGGCTTTGATGCTGCTCGGCTACCCCGGCGGCGATCTGCTGCGGCGTACGGCCCAGTAACAGCTTATCCGCCGGCAGGCGAATAATGCCGTCGGACAACGCGGTCACTTCAAAGCTGCCCAGCATGATGCGGTAAAATCCCGGCGTCGGGGTTTTGGCCTGCGGCGCGGCGGCGCCGGCCTGTAACGACATAACGGCCAGCGCCGCGCCCAACAGACAACGTTTCCAGAACATGATGACTCCTTGTGAGAATTGAACAGCGCTAAGTATTGACGCAAAAAGTCCGATGCGCCTGTTTAATAAATGCCTTTGATAAATATATAAATAATATATTCATTATGAATAATTTTGTTTGCCAAGCCACACAACCCCAATCCATATTTTCTCGTGCGCCGCTTCGTTATTTTTCTTACTCCCTAAACCACGAGTAAGGAAATATGATGAGCTATCAATTCGAAAACCTGGTCTTTGAAGGCGGCGGCGTAAAAGGCATCGCCTATGGCGGCGCACTGGAATTGCTGGAGGCCAAAGGCATCATGCCGCAGATCAAGCAAACCTCCGGCGCCTCAGCGGGCGCTATCGCCGCGCTGCTGGTCGGGCTGGGCTGCAGCTCGGCCGACGTGACCAAGATTCTGTCGGCGATGGATTTTAAAAAATTCCTCGATTATAACGGCGGTTTTTTCGGCACGCTCCAGGACGCCTATCGCCTGTTCAATCAATACGGCATCGCGCCCGGCGATTATTTCTATCAATGGTCACGCGATATTATCAAACAATATACCGGCAACCCGGATATTACCTTCGAACAGTTCGAAGCGATGAAGGCGGCGAAAGGGTTCAAGTCGATTTACTTTATCGGCGCCAACCTCAACAGCGGCCAGCGAGAGGTTTATTCTCACCGTACCACGCCGCGCATGAAAGTGGCGGATGGCCTGCGCATTTCGATGTCGTTCCCGTTCGCCTTCGTGGCGAAGAAAAATGCCCTGGGCGACCTGTGCATCGACGGCGGCATGATCGACAACTACCCGGTGCGGCTGTTCGACTATGACTTCTCCGCCACGCCGCCTTACATCGACAGCACCAGCCAGCGCATCAACACCCGTACGCTGGGCATTCGCCTGGACTCCGCCAGTGAAATCGCTCAGGCCGCCGGTCAGGCCGGCCCGCGCACGCCGGTCAACAACCTGTTTGATTTCACCCTGGCGGTGGCCAACGTGATGCTGGACATCCAAACCAAGGTGCATCTGGACAGCGATGACTGGAAGCGCACCGTGTATGTCGACACGCTCGACGTCGGCACGCTGGAGTTCGGCATCAGCGAGGAGAAGAAACGCGCGCTGATCGAATCCGGCCGTCGCGGCGTAGAGCGCTACTTCGCGTGGTACGACGCCGCCATGAAGCAAGCGGCGTAACCGGCAGTTCCCCGCCCGCGCGTCGGGCCGGCGCGCGGGCAAAAAAAATCCCCGCGGGGGCGGGGAAAGGCAAAGTAACGCTAAGGATTTATAGGAGTTATACGAAGAACTTGGCCAACACCAGCAGCGACAGCGAAACGTTGATAGCGCCGCCGATACGGGTTGCGATCTGGGCGAATGGCATCAACGACATGCGGTTGCCGGCGGTGAGGATCGCGACGTCGCCGGTCCCGCCCTGCCCGCTCTGGCAGCAGGAGACGATCGCCACGTCGATAGGATGCATGCCGATTTTCTTGCCGACGAAGAAACCGGTCGCTACCAGCGCGCTGACGGTGGTGACGATCACGATCAGATTCTGTACGGTGAACGCGTCCACCAGTTCCTGCCACGGCGTGATGGCTACCCCGACGGCGAACAGGATGGGATAGGTCACGGCGGTGCGGAAGAATTTGTACACCACCTGCGAGCCTTCCTGAATGCGCGGCGACACCCCGTGCGCCAACTTCACCGCCACGGCGGCGAACAGCATGCCCACCGGCGCCGGCAGGCCGATCAGACGGTGCAGCAGCATGCCCACCATATACAGCAGAATGGCCAACAGCGCGCCGCAGGCGATGGTGCTAACGTCCACCTTGCCGCTGATTTTTTCCACCGCGCTCATGTCGCTTTCACCCTGCTTGCTCGGCATCAGGCTGCCTTCGCCGGTCAGGTGCGGATAACGCTTGCCCAGCTGGTTGAGCAGGCCGGCGATGACGATAGCGGTCAGGCTGCCGAGCATCACGATAGGCAGAATGCGCCCCAGCGCCACGCCCTGCTCCATGTGCAGGATCGCGGCATAGCCCATCGACAGCGGGATCGCCCCTTCACCTACGCCGCCGGCCATGATCGGCAGGATCAGGAAGAAGAAGATCTGGAACGGTTCCAGGCCCAGCGCCATGCCGACGCCCATCCCCACCAGCATGCCGACGATCTCGCCGCACAGCATGGGGATGAAGATGCGCAGGAAGCCCTGGATCAGCACCTGGCGGTTCATGCTCATGATGCTGCCGACGATGATGCAGCAGATGTAGAGGTAAAGAATGTTGGTCGATTTGTAGAACTTGGTGGTCGACTCCACCACCACGTCCGGCAGCAGGCCATAGTGCACCAGCGCGGAAGGAATGAAGGTGGCGCAGATCGCCGCCGCGCCCATTTTGCCGATCAGCGGCAGGCGCTTGCCGAATTCGCCGCAGGCGAAACCGAAGAACGCCAGGGTGGCGACCATCACCACGATATCGCTCGGCAATTTGCCTTCCAGGCAGTCGAGCAGAATCAACACGCCGGCCAGAATAAAGAACGGTAACGGAATAATCCCTACTTTATAATTATCCAGTATCCGCCACCATTTCTCACGCAGAGGAATATCAGCGGCCTTGTCTTTGGCTACGAGGTAAGAATCATCTGTTGTGCTCATAATCTGGCCTCTTATTAGTTTGTTCAGCCATCATAGAGAAGCGCACGGATTATCTGCTGTGATTATGTTCAAAATTAAAAAGGGTTTTTAATGGTGGTTATGGTTTCTATGGGGTTAATTAAGATTATGTAAAAATCAGCGTGGTTTTAATGGCGTTAATACCGTTTTTATTTTAAAGCTTATCAACTTTATCGCAGACGAACAATTCTCGTCCGGTTCACGCTAATCCCGTGTGAGGGATCACAAGTTGATCGGGCGCAATATTACACACCCCGTATCTCGTGATAGGGTAAGGCTTCAGGATCTCTTTACGGTGAAGCTCCGCCATGCGCCTTAAACTCTCATTTCAAATCAAGCTGTTTCTGTGCCTGGTGGCCTTCTCCTGCCTGCTGCTGAGCTGCATCGGCGCCTACACCTATTACCAGCTGGATGCGCAGCTGCACCGCGATCTCGGCGCCCGCGCCCAGGTGCAGGCGCGTGAAATCGCCCTTATCCCTTCGTTGGTGGATGCCGTAGAAAAAAACGACGCCGCTAAGATCGCTGCGTTGATGAAAAAAATCCGCGCCAGCAGCGACGCCAGCTATATCGTCATCGGTGATAATCATGCCCGTCATCTCTATCATTCAGAATATGAGGGCCGCCTGGGCACGCCGATGATCGGCGGCGATAATAAAGAAGTATTGGAAGGAAAAAGCATTATTTCCATTCGCAAGGGCGGCATCGGCGTTTCATTACGCAGCAAGGCGCCGATTCTGGATGAAAATAATCACGTCATCGGCATCGTTTCCGTCGGCTATTTGAAATCGCATATCGATAATTTAAATGCCAGGACATTAACGCAAATTATCGGTTCCATCGTGCTGCTGCTGATCGCCCTGTTCGTTTTTTCCTGGCTGCTGTCGAAAAATCTCAAACGCCAAATGTTCTGGCTGGAGCCGAAAGAGATCGCGCTGCTGGTGCGCCAGCAAAAAGCGCTGCTGGAAGCCATCTATGAGGGCGTGATCGCCATCGATCCGCAGCTGCGGATCATCACCATCAACCATGCGGCGCGTGAGCTGTTGGATCTGCATCAGCCCGCCACCGGCCTGCTGGGCCGGCCGATCGGCGACGTGATCCAGGCCCAGCCGGACTTTTTCGCCGTCGCGCACTTGGAGCACGACACCCATGACGAGGTGTGCCGCTTCAACCACGTGCGGGTGATCGCCAGCCGGGTGCGCATCATGCAGGAGCAGGAGCTGCAAGGCTGGGTGATCAGCTTCCGCGACAAGAACGATATCAATACCCTGAGCAGCCAGCTCAGCCAGGTGAAACGCTATGCCGACAACCTGCGCATCATGCGCCACGAGCAGCTGAACTGGACCGCCACGCTGGCCGGGCTGCTGCATATGCAGCGCTACGACGAGGCCATCCGCTATGTGGAAGCCCAGTCGGAGGGGGCGCAGGAGATCCTCGATTTCATCTCGCAGCGCTTCAGTTCGGCGGCGCTGTGCGGGCTGCTGCTGGGCAAATACTCCAGCGCCAGAGAGAAAGGCATCGAACTGCGTTTCGATCCGGCCTGCCAGCTGCGGCAGATCCCGGCGGCGCTGAATGAGACCGAACTGATGTCGATCGTCGGCAACCTGCTGGATAATGCGGTGGAGGCGACGCTGCACTGCCCGGCTCCGCACGACGCGATCGAACTCTATATCAGCGACGGCAGCGACGAGCTGGTGATCGAGGTGGCGGATCGCGGCACCGGCATCGCCGAGGAGATTCGTGATACGCTGTTTGAACAGGGCGTGACCACCAAAGCGGATAAAAGCGACCACGGCATCGGCCTGCATCTGGTCGCCAGCCACGTGGCGCAGGCGCACGGCAGCATAGAAGTGTCGGACAACGAGCCGCACGGCGCGATATTCTCTATATTTATCCCTAAATAAAACCCATAACCCGATTTTTTTGAGCACCCGATTATGTCACACCAAACACTGGACGTTCTGATCGTGGAAGATGAGCCGCAACTGGCGACGCTGCACGCAGAGTTCATCGAGAAAAATTTCAACCTGCGGGTGGTGGCCTACGCCGCCACGCTGGCCGAAGCGCGGGCCAAAGCCAACGAGCATCAGCCGCGGCTGATCCTGCTGGACAACTTTCTGCCGGACGGCCAGGGCATTGAGCTGATGGAAGAACCGGCGGTAAAGAATCCCGCCTGTTCGGTGATTTTCATCACCGCCGCCAGCGACATGCATACCTGCAGCCAGGCGATCCGCAACGGCGCCTTCGACTACATCATCAAGCCGGTGTCTTACAAACGGCTGCGCAACTCGCTCGAGCGCTTCATGCAGTTCGTGCAGACCCAGCGCACCTTCAAAATCATCGATCAGGACAATGTCGATGCGCTGTACAACCTGCAGTCGAAGCAGTTCTCCAGCGAACCGAGCGCCAAAGGCATAGAAACCAACACGCTGGAGCTGGTGCAGGCGCTGTTTATCGCCCAGCCGGCGGTGGCGCATGCGGTGGAAGACGTGGTCGAACAGGTCGGCATCAGCAAAACCACCGCTCGCCGTTATCTGGAATATTGCGTCGCCACCCAGTTCGTGCGGGTGGAGATGCTGTACGGCAATATCGGCCATCCGCGCAGGCTGTATCGCAAGGCCTAAGGCTGCCATCTGGCTGTCATACTAAGGCGATAACATGACGCTCGACGATATCCCCCTCGATATCGGCACCTGTCGTTAAAACTGATGAAATACTGATGACTTTTGCCCGGCCTCTGGTCGGGTTTTTTATTATCCGAACGGCAGGCGCGGCGCCCAAATATTTCTCTGCGCCACACCGTATTATTTCCCCAAAAACCAAACCATTATGGCGAATAATGGCCGTCAATTTTGAGTCACGGGCCAAATTACCATAACTAATTAAAACCTTGATGTAAACCACTAATATCCCATTTAAATGACATTGAGGGTTGTTTCAGATATTCACTGTGTTAGGGTAAAAAGCTCTTTTATTTTGCTAAGGACAGCCCATAACGCTTTAATTAAACCAGAGGAAACAGCAAATTGCATGGCAATTAAACTCGAAGTAAAGAACCTGTATAAGATATTTGGCGAGCACCCGGAACGCGCATTCAAACTGCTGGATAAAGGTCTGACAAAAGATCGGCTGTTTGAAAAAACCGGCTTATCGCTCGGCGTAAAAGACGCCACTCTGGCCATTGAAGAAGGCGAGATATTTGTCATCATGGGGCTCTCCGGTTCCGGCAAGTCCACCCTGGTACGCCTTCTCAATCGTCTGATAGAACCCACCCGCGGTCAGGTGCTGATCGACGGTGAGGACATCGCCAAAATATCCGACACCGCGCTGCGCACCGTGCGGCGAAATAAGATCAGCATGGTATTTCAGTCATTCGCGCTAATGCCGCATATGAATGTTCTGAATAATACCGCCTTTGGCATGGAATTAGCCGGAATACCGCTGCAGGAACGCCAGGAAAAAGCGCTGGACGCCCTGCGTCAGGTCGGGCTGGAAAATTATGCGCTGTCTTATCCGGATGAATTATCCGGCGGCATGCGTCAGCGCGTGGGATTAGCCCGCGCGATGGCCAATAACCCGGATATATTATTGATGGACGAAGCCTTCTCGGCGCTCGATCCGTTAATTCGCACCGAAATGCAGGATGAGCTGGTGAAATTACAGGCTCAGCATCAGCGCACCATCGTGTTTATTTCCCACGATCTGGACGAAGCGATGCGCATTGGCGATCGCATCGCCATCATGCAGGGCGGCGAGGTGATCCAGGTCGGCACGCCGGACGAGATCCTCAATAATCCGGCCAACGACTACGTGCGCACCTTCTTCCGCGGCGTGGACATCAGTCATGTGTTCAGCGCCAAGGATATCGCCCAGCGGCGTCCGGTGACGCTGATCCGCAAAACCCCCGGTTTTGGCCCCCGCTCGGCGCTGCAGCTGCTGCGCGATGAGGACCGTGATTATGGTTATGTTGTTGAACGCGGGAAGAAATTTATCGGCGTGGTGTCGATAGAGTCGCTGAAAAAGGCGCTGTCCGCCAATCAAACGCTGGACGATGCCCTGCTTGAGGCCCCCGCCGCCGTGCCGGCCGACACGCCGCTCAGCGATCTGATCTCCCTGGTCGCCCAGGCGCCGTGCGCGGTGCCGGTAGTGGGCGAAGAACATAACTATCTCGGCATCATCTCCAAGGCCATGCTGCTGCAGGCGTTGGACAAGGAGGGCTCAGCCAATGAGTGATACCACGCAAACCCAAGATCCCTGGGCTACCGCACCGGCCGATGCCGGTGCCGCCCCCGCTCACGATGCCGCCGCCAACGCCGGCGACGCCTGGTCCAGCGCGCCGCCACCGGCCGCTCATGACGCCGCCGGGCAAGGCGCCGATTGGCTCAGCAGCGCCCCGGCGCAGCCTGAGCACTTCAGCCTGCTTGATCCGTTCCACAAAGCCTGGGTGCCGTTTGATTCCTGGGTCACGCAAGGTATCGACTGGCTGGTGCTGCACTTCCGCCCGCTGTTCCAGGGCATCCGCGTGCCGGTAGACGTGATCCTGAGCGGCTTCCAGCAATTGCTGTTGGGCATGCCGGCGCCGATCGCCATTCTGGTGTTCTCGCTGGTCGCCTGGCAGATCGCGGGCCTCGGCATGGGCGCCGCGACGCTGCTCTCTCTGGTCGCCATCGGCGCCATCGGCGCCTGGTCGCAGGCGATGGTTACGCTGGAGCTGGTGCTGACCGCGCTGTTCTTCTGCATCCTTATCGGCCTGCCGCTCGGCATCTGGCTGGCGCGCAGCAAGCATGCCGCCAAAGTGATTAGGCCGCTGCTCGACGCCATGCAAACCACCCCGGCCTTCGTCTATCTGGTGCCGATCGTCATGCTGTTCGGCATCGGCAACGTGCCGGGCGTGGTGGTGACCATTATCTTCGCGCTGCCGCCGATCGTGCGTCTGACCATTCTTGGCATCAAGCAGGTGCCGGAGGATCTGATCGAGGCCGCCGAATCCTTCGGTGCCAGCCCGCGCCAGCTGCTGTTCAAGGTGCAGCTGCCGCTGGCGATGCCGACCATCATGGCCGGCGTGAACCAGACGCTGATGTTGGCGCTGTCGATGGTCGTCATCGCCTCGATGATCGCCGTCGGCGGTCTGGGCCAGATGGTGCTGCGCGGCATCGGCCGGCTGGATATGGGCCTGGCCGCCATCGGCGGGGTCGGCATCGTGATCCTGGCGATCATTCTCGATCGCCTCACCCAATCGCTGGGGCGCGATCGCCGCAGCAAGGGCATCGGCCGCTGGTACCGTCGCGGCCCCATCGGGCTGTTTACCCGTCCATTTATCAAACAAGCCTGACGCTTTTCCCGCCGGCGGCTGCGGCCCCGGCGGGCCAGGGCACCACCACATCAAAAGAGGGGAAACACTATGCGCACCACGGGCATCTGGGCTCTCGCCCTGACGACACTGATTGGCTCACAGAGCGCCATCGCGGCGGATTTACCCGGCAAGGGGATCGCGGTACAGCCGGTGCAAAGCACCATTTCCGAAGAGACGTTCCAGACGCTGCTGGTCAGCAAGGCGCTGGAAAAACTGGGTTACGACGTGAAGGAACCGCGCGAAGTGGATTACAACGTCGCCTACACCTCCATCGCCTCCGGCGACGCCACCTTTATCGCGGTCAATTGGGATCCGCTGCACGCCGATCAGTACAAGGCCGCCGGCGGCGACGCCAAGTTCTACCGCGAAGGCGTCTACGTCAACGGCGCCGCGCAGGGCTACCTGATCGACAAGAAAACCGCCGAGCAGTACCACATCACCAACGTCGAACAGCTCAAGGATCCCAAGATCGCCAAGCTGTTCGACACCAACGGCGACGGCAAGGCCGATCTGACCGGCTGCACCCCGGGCTGGGGCTGCGAGGCGGTGATCAACCACCACATCAAGGCCTATGGCCTGAGCAATACCGTCGAACACAACCAGGGCAACTACGCGGCGATGATCGCCGACACCATCACCCGCTACAAAGAGGGCAAACCGGTACTGTATTACACCTGGACGCCGTACTGGGTCAGCGATGTGATGGTGCCGGGCCGCGACGTGGTCTGGCTGCAGGTACCATTCTCTTCCTTGCCGGGCGAGCAGAAGAACGTCGATACCAAGCTGCCTAACGGCGCCAACTACGGCTTCCCGGTCAACACCATGCGCATCGCCGCCAACAAGCAGTGGGCCGAAGCCAACCCGGCGGCCGCCAAGCTGTTCGCCATCATGAAGCTGCCGATCGCTGACATCAACGCGCAAAACCTGCGCATGCATGAAGGCCAGGCTTCGGAAGCCGATATCCAGAACCACGTTAACGGCTGGATCAAGGCGCACCAGGCGACCTTCGACGGCTGGGTGAAAACCGCCGCCGAAGCGGCGAAGCCGTAACCGATCGGGGGCGCCGCCTCTGCCGCGCCCCTACCCCGCCAGATCGATGCCGCTGAACTGTAAAAAACGGGCGGCGGCGTTCGACAAGGGCTGCGGCCAGATGCAATACACCTGGCGCCGCGGCCCGTCTTCAATCGGAATCGACACCAGCGCGCTTAAGCGTTGCGCGGTCGAGATCGGTACGATGCCCGCCGCCAACCCGCGCCGCACCAGATTCTCCAGCCATTCGATATGATCGATCTCAAAACTGACGTGCCGGCGGATGCCCGCCGCCTGAAAGGCGCGATCGGTTTGGCGCCGCGCGCCGGTGCCGCTGTAGAAATCCACCAGCGGCACTTCCGCCAGCGCCTGCAGGTTCACCCGCTCGCGGTTGGCCAGCGGATGCTGCGGCGCCACCAGCGCCACCAGTGGCTCATCGGTCAACTGCCGGTGTGACATCGGCAGCAGATCGACATCGCCGGGCCAGATGCCGACGAACGCCATATCGCACTTCTGCTGACGCACATCCTCCAGCAGGGCTTCGCTCATGCCAACGTACAGGCGGATGTTCACCGCCGGATAGTGGCGATGAAACTTGTCGAGCTTTTCGGTCAGATCAATCGCGTTTATGGTTGAAATCGTGCCGATGGTCAGGGTGCCGGACACCGCATCGCCGGCGGCGGTCACCTCCTCCACCAGCGCCTGCTGCGCCGCCAACAGTCGCTGCGCCGAGGGTATGAAAGCCTGGCCGGCGGGGGTCAAGCGCACCCGGCGCGAAGTACGTTCAAACAGCGTACAGCCCAGCTCTTCTTCCAGTTTGGCGATCTGGTGGCTGAGCGCCGACTGCACCGTATGGCAGCGCTGCGCCGCCCGGGTGAAACTCTGTTCTTCCGCCACCGCCAGCGCATAGCGGATCTGTTTCAGGTTCATGGCATCTATCTTGAAATGAGATAAATAAAATGAAAATTATACATTGGTTTCCGGACGCGCGTTGCCGGATACTGCGCGCCATCTTCTTCCCGTGATGAAAAAACCATGAGCCAACAAAACGCCCATCCGGGCCTCAGCCCGGCGCTGACCGTGCTGATCGCCATCGCTACCGGCCTGGCGGTCGCCAGCAACTATTACGCGCAACCGCTGCTGGAAACCATCGCCACCAGTTTCAACCTGTCGGTCAACCAGGCCGGCTTTATCGTCACCGCCGCGCAGCTCGGTTATGCAACCGGCCTGCTGCTGCTGGTGCCGCTCGGCGATATGTTCGAGCGCCGCGGGCTGATCGTGTTCATGACGCTGCTGGCCGCCGGCGGCATGCTGATCACCGCTACTTCCGCCACGCTGCCGATGATGATCCTCGGCACCGCGCTCACCGGGCTGTTCTCGGTGGTGGCGCAGATCCTGGTGCCGCTGGCCGCCACGCTGGCCCACCCGGAAAAGCGCGGCAAGACCGTCGGCATCATCATGAGCGGCCTGCTGCTCGGCATCCTGCTTGCGCGCACCGTCGCGGGCGCCTTGGCGTCGTTCGGCGGCTGGCGCACCATCTACTGGGTCGCCAGCGTGCTGATGATCCTGATGGCGCTGATCCTGTGGCGCGCGCTGCCGCGCTATAAGCAACACTCCGGGCTGAACTACCCGCAGCTGCTGGCCTCGATCTTCAGCCTGTTCTGCCGCACGCCGCTGCTGCGCACCCGCGCCATTCTCGGCGCGCTGTCGTTCGCCAACTTCAGCGTACTCTGGACCTCAATGGCCTTTCTGCTCGCCGCGCCGCCGTTCAACTATTCCGAAGGGGTGATCGGACTGTTCGGTCTGGTGGGCGCCGCCGGAGCGCTGGCCGCTTCGCGCGCCGGGCATCTGGCGGACAAAGGCAAGGCCGGGTTGACCACCACCGTCGGCCTGGTATTGCTGCTGCTGTCCTGGATACCTATCGCGCTGGCTAAACAATCGCTGTGGGCGCTGATCGCCGGCATCCTGATCCTCGATCTGGCGGTGCAGGCGGTACACGTCACCAACCAGAGCGTGATGTATCGCATCATGCCGGAGGCGCGCAACCGCCTGACCGCCGGCTACATGACCAGCTACTTTATCGGCGGCGCCCTCGGTTCGCTGCTCTCCGCGTCCGCCTATCAGCATGCCGGCTGGTACGGCGTAGCCGCCGTCGGAGGGGTGTTATGCCTGCTCAACCTGCTGACCTGGTGGCTCGGCAAGCATCACGATCCGCAGGGGCCGGCGGCAATCTGATTATCGTGCAAATAGTCACTAAAGAAATTTATTAGCGGTGCAGGGTATAAACATTACTTACTCTCTGGTAATGTTCTGGGCATAAACTATTGACGACCTATCTACCCTGCGACCCACAACCATGCAAAGCCAAGCTGCAGACAGCCTTACTCCGCCCGCCGTCAGCGCCACCTTCGCCAACGGCGTCGTCGACAGTTTGCCGATCGTCATCGGGTACGTGCCGGTGGCGTTCGCTTTCGGCCTCAGCGCCGTCAAACTGGGCTTTTCCCCGCTGGAAAGCATTTTCTTCTCCTGCATCATCTACGCCGGCGCCAGCCAGTTCGTGATCACCGCCCTGCTGAGCGCCGGCATGTCGCTGTGGGTCTCCGCGCTGACGGTAATGGCGATGGACGTGCGCCACCTGTTGTATGGCCCGGCGCTGCGTCACCGCATCGTCTCGCGCCTGTCGCCCGGCAAAACGGCGCTGTGGGCCTTTGGCCTGACCGATGAGGTCTTCGCCGCCGCCACCGCCAGGCTGATGCGCAATAACCGCAGCTGGAGCGAAAACTGGATGCTGGGCATCGCGCTCTGTTCCTGGCTCTCCTGGGTGGCCGGCACCGCGCTCGGCGCGCTGTTCGGCAACGGCCCGCTGGAGCAGTTCCCGGTGATCGAGGCCTCGCTCGCCTTCATGCTGCCGGCGCTGTTTCTCAGTTTCCTGCTGGCCGCCTTCCGGCGCCCGCAGAGCCTGACCATCGCCGCCGCGCTGGCCGGCGCGCTGCTCGGCGTGGTGCTGTTCTCCATTCCGGTCGCCATTTTGGCCGGCATCGGCGCCGGCTGCGCCGCCGCCCTGTTCCAACCCCCGCACGCGGAGGCCAGCCATGAACACTGATGTGCTGGTGATCGGCCTGGTGGTGGGCTGCGCCAACTACCTGTTCCGTTATCTGCCGCTGCGGCTGGCGCCGGCGCGCGCTCAGCCCGGCATCAAACGCGGCAAAGCCGCCCTGCTGCTCGACAGCATCGGCATCGCCTCCATCTGCGCCCTGCTGGTGGTCTCCAGCACGCCGGTGGTGATGCGCGAACCGGACAAGCTGCTGCCGACGTTAGCGGGGTTCGCCGCGCTGGCGCTGTGTTTCTACCGCAGTAAAAGCATCATTCTGTCGACGCTGCTCGGCGCGACGGCCTTTGGCGTCACATTAAAATTGTTAATGTTTTTCGGCCCTGGCTGACGCCGCCTCCGACCGTTTGGCTTCACACTGGCGTTTTCAGGCGTCACATCTTTACAAACACTGACAAATGACACGAATTGCTAAATTATCCGCACGGCTGAACATTTACATTATTTGTCACCGTCGTTACTATCTCGAACGAAATTAATGAGGCCCTAAATTATGGAAAGCTCGTTTGCCCCCATAGAACAAATGCTGAATTTCCGCGCCACGCGGCAGAAAGATTTCCCTTATCAGGAAATCCTGCTGACCCGTCTGTGCATGCACATGCAAGGCAAGCTGCTGGAAAATCGCAATAAGATGCTGAAAGCGCAGGGGATTAACGAAACACTGTTTATGGCGCTGATTACCCTGGATGCGCAGGAAAGCCACAGCATCCAACCTTCTGAGCTAAGCTCTGCCCTGGGCTCCTCGCGCACCAATGCGACCCGCATCGCCGACGAGCTGGAGAAGCGCGGCTGGATCGAGCGCCGGGAAAGCGACAACGATCGCCGCTGCCTGCATCTGCATCTGACGCCGCAGGGGGAAGAATTTCTCAGTCAACTGCTGCCGCCGCAGCACCAATGTCTGCATTTCCTGTGGTCCACGCTGACCGACGATGAGCAAAAACAGCTGGAACAGCTGACGCGCAAATTGCTGGCACGTCTGGATCAAATGGAAATCACAGAACAGTTACCCTAATTCACAATTTCTGTTCAGGTACCTACTTATGCGATCCCCATTTCACTGGAGATTCACCCCGCTGTTCGCCGTGTTGCTGCTGGCCGGGTGTGCTTCTACCGATAATATTGCCCCGCAATCCACGCTGATGGATCCGCAGAGCCTGCAGTTGGCTCAGCCGAAAGTCAGTTCGCTGGCCGTCAGCCCGCAGTGGTGGCGCGCCCTCAAGGATCCGCAGCTGGACGCCTTGATGACGCAAACACTGCAAAGTTCGCCGACCCTGCGTCAGGCCGCCGCCCGCGTGCGCGAAGCGCAGAGCGTGGTAGGCGAAGCCAACGCCGCCAACGGGCCGAACCTGGATCTGAACGCCAGCACCCAGCGTCAGCGCGTGCCGCAGAACGTCAATATGGGGCTGGGGTATCCGCATAAGCCGATCTATTCAAGCTCCAACTCGCTGGGGTTGAACCTGGCGTACGAGTTCGACTGGTGGGGCAAATACCGCAACCAGGTGAACGCCGCCAAGGCGCAAGTGAACGCAGCGCGCGCCGAGCAGGAACAGGCGGCTCTGACGCTGACCAGCTCGGTGGCGTCCGCCTACTATCAGCTGCAGAGCAATCTCGCGCTCGAGAAGCTGCTGCAGCAGGAAGTGAACAACAACGAGCGCCTGACCGCGCTGCGCCAACAGCGCTATCAGGCCGGCCTGACCGGCGTCGACGTGCCGCAACAAACCCAGGCGCAGTCCGACGTCGCCAAACAGCAGATTCTGCAGCTGCAGTCGCAAATCGAACAGCTCAGACACCAGCTCGCCGCGCTGGCGGGCCAGGGGCCGAACGCCATGCAGCACCTGCGTCAGGTGCCGCTGCCTGCAGACAACCTGATGGCGCCGCAGGGCGAACTGACGGCGGATCTGCTGGGCAAACGCCCGGACATCGCCGCGCAACGCCAGCTGGTGGAGTCTTACAGCCAGCGCGTCAGCGCCGCGCGTAAAGAGTTTTACCCCAGCCTGACCATTTCAGCCTTCGCCGGCCTGATGACCACCAATACCAGTGGCACCAGCCCGAATCTGTTTGAAGCGGCCAGCCAGGCCTGGAACGTGATGCCGGCGATCTCGCTGCCGATCTTCCACGCCGGCGCCCTGCGCAGCAAGCTGGGCGAGGAATCCGCGCTGTATGACGAAGCGGTGGAATCCTACAACCAAACCATCCTGAATGCGGTACAGGAAACCGCCGACGCCATCACCATCCAGCAGAGCTCTGCACAACAGCAGCTGCAGGCGGCGTCCGCGGCCCAGTCGATGCAACAGGTGTATCAGGTCGCCAACGCCCGTTACCAGGCAGGGATTATCGGGCGCGACGATCTGTTGACCAGCCAGACGCAGCTATTGCAGCAGCAACAGGCGGAGTTGAATGCCAGCAGCAATTTACTGCAGGCGAAGATAGGACTGATCCGCGCGTTGGGCGGTGGCTATCAGGCCCCGGCCGCAGCGGATTCGAAAGCATAATAATATAAGGCTTGGAGAACACCATGAGCGCAAGCGCGGAAACCCAAAACCCGCAGCAGCCGAGCGGCAAAAAGAAGCAGCGCAAATTTTGGCTGCTGTTGCTGACGGTTATTTTCATTGTTATAGGGGTGGCTTATTTAGTGTATTGGTTCCTGGTGCTGCGTCATCACCAGGAAACCGACGACGCCTACGTCTCCGGCAACCAGGTGCAGATCATGGCCCAGGTGTCCGGCAGCGTGAACAGCGTCAACTTCGACAACACCGACTACGTCAAGCAGGGCGACGTGCTGCTGACGCTCGATCCGACCGATGCCGAGCAGGCGTTTGAACGCGCCAAAACCGGCCTGGCCAACAGCGTGCGTCAGACCCACCAGCTGATCATCAACAGTAAGCAGTATCAGGCCAACATCGCCTTGCGCAAGACCGATCTGAGCAAGGCCGAGAACGATCTGAAACGTCGCGTGGTGCTGGGCAGCGTTGACGCCATCGGCCGCGAAGAGCTGCAACACGCTCGCGATGCGGTCGACAGCGCCAAAGCCGCGCTGGAAGTGGCGGTGCAGCAATACAACGCCAACCAGGCGATGGTGCTGAACACCCCGCTGGAACAGCAGCCGGCGATCCAGCAAGCCGCCGCGCAGATGCGCGACGCCTGGCTGGCGCTGCAGCGTACCAAAGTGATCAGCCCGATTACCGGCTATGTCTCGCGCCGCAGCGTGCAGGTCGGCGCGCAGATCGCCGCCGGTTCGCCGCTGATGGCGGTAGTGCCGGCCGATCACATCTGGGTTGACGCCAACTTCAAGGAAACGCAAATCGCCAATATGCGCATCGGCCAGCCGGCGACGGTGGTCAGCGACGTCTACGGCGACGACGTGGTGTATCAAGGCAAAGTGGTCGGTATCGACATGGGCACCGGCAGCGCCTTCTCGCTGCTGCCGGCCCAGAACGCCACCGGCAACTGGATCAAGGTGGTGCAACGTCTGCCGGTGCGTATTGAGCTCGACGCCAAGCAGGTGGCCGATCATCCGCTGCGCATCGGTCTTTCGACGCTGGTGACCGTCGACACCGCCAACCTGGACGGCCGCGTGCTGTCTGACGTGGTGCGCGACAAACCGCTGTATCAGAGCGACGCGCTGGCGTTGAATCTGGCGCCGGTTAACCAGCTGATCGCCGACGTGATCCATGCGAACGCCGGCTAAGCGCGCGGGAGGCCATCTTGCCACAGAAACCGCTTGAAGGCGCCCAGCTTGCCTGGATGACGGTCGCGCTCGCCATGGCGACCTTCATGCAGGTGCTGGACTCCACCATCGCCAACGTGGCGATCCCCACCATTGCCGGTAACCTCGGGTCTTCCAACTCGCAGGGCACCTGGGTGATCACCTCGTTCGGCGTGGCGAACGCCATCTCGATCCCGATCACCGGCTGGCTGGCGAAGCGCATCGGCGAAGTGCGGCTGTTCCTCTGGTCCACCGCGCTGTTCGTTCTCGCCTCCTGGCTGTGCGGCATCTCCAACAGCCTCGGCATGCTGATCTTCTTCCGCGTGATCCAGGGCGTGGTGGCCGGGCCGCTGATCCCGCTGTCGCAGAGCCTGTTGCTGAACAACTACCCGCCCGCCAAGCGAGCGATGGCCCTGGCGCTCTGGTCGATGACCGTGATCGTCGCGCCGATCTTCGGGCCAATTCTCGGCGGTTACATCAGCGACAACTACCACTGGGGTTGGATCTTCTTCATCAACATCCCGATCGGCGCCTTCGTTATCCTGGCGGCGATGGCGACGCTGAAGGGGCGAGAAACCAAAACCGAGATCAAGCCGATCGACACCGTCGGTCTGGTGCTGTTGATCGTCGGCATCGGTTCGCTGCAGGTGATGCTCGATCAGGGCAAGGAGCTGGACTGGTTCAACTCGACCGAGATCATCACCCTGACCGTCGTGGCGGTCGTGGCGCTGCTGTTCCTGGTGGTCTGGGAACTGACGGACGATCATCCGGTGGTGGATTTGTCGCTGTTCAAGTCGCGCAACTTTACCATCGGCTGTCTGTGCATCAGCCTGGCGTACATGCTGTATTTTGGCGCCATCGTTCTGCTGCCGCAGCTGCTGCAAGAGGTGTACGGCTATACCGCCACTTGGGCGGGGCTGGCGTCGGCGCCGGTCGGGCTGATCCCGGTGCTGCTGTCGCCGATCATCGGTAAGTTCGGCAACCGGCTCGACATGCGCAAGCTGGTGACTTTCAGCTTCATCATGTATGCCGTGTGCTTCTACTGGCGCGCCTATACGTTTGAACCGGGCATGGACTTCGGCGCTTCGGCCTGGCCGCAGTTCGTTCAAGGTTTCGCCATCGCCTGCTTCTTCATGCCGTTGACCACCATCACGCTGTCCGGCCTGCCGCCGGAACGCATGGCGGCGGCATCGAGCCTGTCGAACTTTACGCGAACCCTGGCGGGGTCGATCGGCACCTCGATCACCACCACCCTGTGGACGCAGCGCGAATCGCAGCATCACGCGCAGCTGACGGAGTTCGTCAACCCGTACAATCCGCAGTCGCAGGAGATGTACCGGCAGCTCGAGCAGCTCGGCATGAGCAAGCAGCAGGCGTCGGCCTACATCGCCAACGAGATCACGGCACAGGGGCTGATCATCTCCGCCAACGAGATTTTCTGGCTGTCGGCCGGGGTATTCCTGGTGCTGCTGGCGCTGGTGTGGGTAGCGAAACCGCCATTCAGCTCCGGCGGCGGCGGGGGCGGTGGCGCTCACTAAGCTTCAATAAACGAAACGGGCGCCCTGAGGCGCCCGTTTTTTTATCCGACGTAGAACAGATTACGCCTGATTCTGACGCCACCAGTCCGCCAGCAGAATGCCGGTCGCCACGGAAACGTTCAGGCTTTCTACCTTGCCGGTGCCGCCGATAGACACGTTCATATCGCCCTGCTGCCAGGCGCTATCGCTGAGGCCGTCGCGCTCCTGGCCAAGCACCAGCACCATCTTGGCCGGCAGCTTGGCCTGCGCCAGCGCGGTGCCTTTGTGGCTGGAGGTGGTGACGATGGTGTAACCCGCCTTGCGGAAGGTATCCAGCACCGACAGGAAATCATCGGCGTTGATCGCCTTGATGTGCTCCGCACCGCCTTCTGCGGTACGCACCGCCGCGCCGGATTCCAGCAACGCCGGATCCTGCAGCAGCACGCCGTTGACGCCGAAGTGGGCGCACGAACGGACGATGGCGCCCAGGTTATGCGGGTTGCCGACTTCTTCCAGCGCCAATACGCAGTCGGTCGCCGGCGCAGTTTTCAGGTAGGTCTGCGCATCCAGGCCCTGACGCTTTTTGATCAGGAAGCAGACGCCGCCGTGGTGCTCGGTGCCGGAAGCCTTGGCCAGCTCTTCCTCATCCACCACGTGGTAGGCTTTGCGGTTAGCCGCCATCCAGCGCAGCGCTTCACGGAAGCGCGGCGTGACCGACTGCACGAACCAGGCGCGCACGATCGCTTCCGGGCGGCTGGCGAACAGCGCCTGACAGGCGTTCTCACCGTAAACGCGGGTTTCTTCCGCGCGCTGGCGGCGCAGCTGTTCCGGATCGATAAAGCTTTTGCCGCTGATGCCGCCGTGATCGAACGCCGGCTCTTCACTCGGCGCGCGCGACACGGTTCTCCACGGCGACTCGTTGCCGCCGCGATCTTCAGAGCGCGCCGGACGGCGAGGACGATCGCTTTCACTGCGGCGGGAATCGGCTCCGCGACGGTCATTGCCGCCGCGCGCCTTGTCTTGACCGGTGCGGCCCGAGCGCGCACCGTCAGCCGGACGGCCTTTGCCGGCCGGACGTTTATTCTTGTTGCGGTCGTCGCCGTTGTCGTCGTCGCTGCGGACGTACATCACTTTGACCTTACCGTTCTTGCCACTAAATGAATCGTTCATTGTCTTCTCCACCAACGCGCAGGGCGCGAAGATTACCTGATGTTGGTGCATGAAGCCACCAACTTGCGCTAAAAGCTCCCAACTATCACATCCATTGAACAAACCTCATTGTTCATGCGCCGGGTTTTGCCGATAATCGTCAGCATTAAAGAAACATCTCCGCAACCGCGTTGCGGGGACCATGCTTTCTCAGTACCCGAGGTCAACATGAATACAGTTTGTGCAGCTTGCAATGCCACCAACCGTGTGCCGGAAGAACGTCTGGCGGACAACGCGAAATGCGGCCGCTGCGGCCATGAGCTCTTCGACGGTGAAGTGATCAACGCCACCGCCGCCACGCTGGACCAGTTGCTGCAGGACGATCTGCCGGTCGTGGTCGATTTTTGGGCGCCGTGGTGCGGCCCGTGCCGCAGCTTTGCGCCGATCTTTGAAGACGTGGCCGAAGAGCGCGCCGGCAAAGTGCGCTTCGTGAAAGTGAACACCGAAGCCGAGCCGGAACTGAGCGCACGTTTCCGCATCCGCAGCATCCCGACCATCATGGTGTTCCGTCAGGGCAAGATGGTCGACATGCTCAACGGCGCGATGCCGAAGGCGCCGTTTGACAACTGGCTCAACGAGTTAGTGTGATTCGGCAAGTATAGGCCGTATCCCGCCATCGCGCGCGAACGCGCCCCGATCGAGCCCGCCCCTCCCGGCGGGCTTTTTTCTGCGTTACAATAACGGTTTTTCCCCAGGATCGTTATGACCGACAACGCCGTACTTCGCCTGCGCCAATTCCGTTTAGACCGCGCCACCCGCCCCTTTCTGGCGCGCGGTTGCCGGGTGGCGCGTTGTCAGGGGTGCCTGCTGCCGCATAAGAACTGCCTGTGCGACACCATTCGCCCGCAGCAGGCCGGCAGCCGTTTCTGCCTGATCATGTTCGGCGCAGAGCCGCTCAAGCCCAGCAACACCGGGCGCCTGATCGCCGATATCCTGCCGGACACCCAGGCGTTCCTCTGGTCGCGTACCGAGGTCGATCCCGCCCTGCTGGCGGCCATCAACGATCCGACACGGCAGCCTTACGTGGTGTTCCCCGCGTCCTACGCCGACGCCGAGCGGCCGGTGTTCAGCGAACTGCCCGTCGGCGGCAAACCGCCGCTGTTCATCATGCTGGACGGCACCTGGGCGGAAGCGCGCAAAATGTTCCGTAAAAGCCCGTATCTCAATCAATTCCCGGTGTTTTCACTCAACGTCGACGCCGCATCGGCCTACCAGCTGCGCGAAGCCAGCCGCGCCGAGCAACACTGCACGGCGGAAGTGGCCGCCGCCCTGCTGCAACAGGCGGGCGATATGCCGGCCGCCGACGGATTGAATCAGCATTTCCGCTATTTCCGTCAACAGTATCTGGCGGGAAAACCGACCCGACCGGAGGCACCGGTCACAGCAATGTAGCCATAAAGCGCCTAAAATCAGGCGTAACGTTGCCAAAAGGAGCCGTGCATGAGCCAGCGAGGGTTAGAAGCGCTACTACGTCCCAAATCGATCGCCGTGCTGGGCGCTTCGCAGCAGCCGGGCCGCGCCGGCAACCTGATGATGAGCAACCTGCTGGCCGGCGGTTTCGGCGGGCCCATCTTGCCGGTGACGCCGCGCTACAAGGCGGTATGCGGCGTCATGGCCTATCCCGACGTCGCCAGCCTGCCGCTGACGCCGGATCTGGCGATCATCTGCACCCACGCCAGCCGTAATCTGGCACTGATTGAAGCGCTGGGCCAACGCGGCTGCAAAACCGCCATCGTGCTCTCTTCGCCGCCGGAACAGTTCGCCGAGCTCAAAGCCTGCGCGCAGCGTTACGCCATGCGGCTGCTGGGCCCCAACAGTCTGGGGCTGCTGGCGCCGTGGCAAGGCATCAACGCCAGCTTCTCGCCGGTGCCGATCCAAAAGGGCAAGCTGGCGTTTATCTCGCAGTCCGCCGCCGTCGCCAACACCATTCTCGACTGGGCGCAGCAGCGCGAAGTCGGCTTCTCCTATTTCATCGCGCTGGGCGACAGCCTGGATATCGACGTCGACGACCTGCTCGACTTTTTGGCGCGCGACAGCAAGACCAGCGCCATCCTACTGTATCTGGAAAACATCAGCGACGCGCGGCGCTTTCTCTCCGCCTCGCGTAGCGCCTCGCGCAACAAGCCCATTCTGGTGATCAAAAGCGGCCGCAGCCAACAGGCGCAATTACTGCTCAACAGCCAACTGGGCCTGGACGCCGCCTATGACGCCGCCATCCAGCGCGCCGGCCTGCTGCGCGTCCAGGATACCCATGAGCTGTTCTCGGCGGTGGAAACCCTCAGCCATATGCATCCGCTGCGCGGCGAACGGTTGATGATCGTCAGCAACGGGGCGGCGCCGGCGGCGATGGCCTTGGACGAACTGCTCGGCCGCAACGGCAAGCTGGCGACGCTGAGCGAGGAGAGCCTGGCGACGCTGAGCGACGCGCTGCCGGACTTCATTCGCGCCGGCAACCCGCTCGACCTGCGCGACGACGCCACGCCGCAGCGTTATCTGGCGGCTCTCGAAGCGCTGCTCGACAGCCACGACTATGACGCGCTGCTGCTGATCCACGCGCCGAGCGCGGCTGCGCCCGGCACCGCCACGGCGCAGCGGCTGATCGACGCGCTGCATCGTCATGCGCGCGGCAAGCGCATCACGCTGCTGACCAACTGGTGCGGCGAATACTCTTCGCAAGAGGCACGCCGGCTGTTTACCGAGGCCGCCATTCCGACTTACCGCACGCCGGAAGGCGCGGTCACCGCTTTTATGCATATGGTGGAATACCGCCGCAACCAGAAGCAGCTGAAGGAGACGCCCGCGCTGCCGGTCGGCCTGACCGCCAATACCGCCGATGCCCACCGCCTGATCCATCAGGCGCTGGCCGAAGGCGCCACCCAGTTGGATACCCACGAGGTGCAATCCATTCTGCAGGCCTACGATCTGAGCACCCTGCCGACCTGGATCGCCGAAGACAGCGCCGAAGCGGTGCACATCGCCGAGCAGATCGGCTACCCGGTGGCGCTGAAGCTGCGCTCGCCGGATATCCCGCACAAATCGGAAGTTCAGGGCGTGATGCTTTACCTGCGCACCGCGACCGAAGTGCAACGCGCGGCGGAGGCGATCCTCGACCGCGTGAAGCGTACCTATCCTCAGGCGCGCATCCACGGCTTGCTGGTGCAGAGCATGGCCAACCGCGCCGGCGCCCAGGAGCTGCGCATCGCCGTGGAGCAGGATGCCATTTTCGGCCCGTTGATCATGCTGGGTGAAGGCGGCGTAGAGTGGCGCCAGGAAAATCAGGTCGCGGTCGCGCTGCCGCCGTTGAATATGGCGCTGGCGCGTTATCTGGTGCTGCAGGCGGTGAAAGGCGGCAAGATCCGCGGGCGCAGCGCACTGCGGCCTTTAGATATCCCCGGGCTGAGCCGCTTGCTGGTGCAGGTTTCCAACCTGATCCTTGACTGCCCTGAGATCGCCCGGCTGGATATTCACCCGGTGCTGGCTTCCGGCAGCGAGTTCACCCTGCTGGACGTTTCGATGCAGCTCGCACCGTTCAGCGGCGATCCGCAGGCGCGGCTGGCGATTCGGCCTTATCCGCATGAGCTGGAAGAGACCATCGCGCTGAAAGACGGCAGCCAATGCCTGTTCCGCCCTATCCTGCCGGAAGACGAGCCGGCGCTGAAGCATTTCATCGACCGGGTGACCAAGGAAGACCTCTATTATCGCTACTTCAGCGAGATCAACGAGTTTACCCATGACGATTTGGCCAACATGACGCAGATCGACTACGATCGGGAAATGGCCTTTGTGGCGGTGCGGGCAGATGAGATTATCGGCGTGACCCGCGCGCTGTCCGATCCGGACAACACCGACGCCGAATTCGCCGTGCTGGTACGTTCCGACCTGAAAGGCGTGGGGCTCGGCCGCCAGCTGCTGGAGAAAATGATCGCCTATGCGCGCGCGCATGGCCTGACCCGCCTGAGCGGTATCACCATGCCGAATAACCGCGGCATGATCGCGCTGGCGCAGCGGTTGGGCTTTGGCATCGAGGTGCAGCTTGAGGACGGCATCGTCAATCTGACGCTGCCGCTGCAGGCCGACGACGCGCAGTGACCTGCGTCGCAATGCGCTACGAATCCACCACTTAACGCCAAAACATACGCACAATCGAGGCAACTAATGGTATTATCGCCCGATTATTCGGTTTATTGTTTTTAAGTCTGTGGCGTTCCGGCCATCAATCATGAGAGAAGAAGCGCACTGTGATGTTGTCAAAATTTAAACGTAGCAAACATCAACAACACCTTGCACAACTGCCCAAACTCCCCCAGACGGTTGCTGATGTTCGTACTCTGTACGCGCCGTCCGACTTTCGCGCCACGCTGCTGGATTCCATCGCCAACGCCACCCAACGTATCTATCTGGTGGCTCTGTATCTGGAGCATGACGACGCCGGGCGTGAGATCCTCAACGCGCTGTATCAAGCCAAACAGCGGCGGCCCGAGCTGGAAATCTGCGTGCTGGTCGACTGGCACCGCGCACAGCGCGGGCGCATCGGCGCCGCCGCCGCCAATACCAACGCCGACTGGTACTGCGCCATGGCCAGCCAGCATCCGGAACAGTCGGTGCCGATCTACGGCGTACCGGTCAATACTCGCGAAGCACTGGGCGTATTGCATCTGAAAGGTTTTGTGGTCGACGATACCGTTATCTACAGCGGCGCCAGCATCAACGACGTCTATCTGCATCAGCATGAGAAATACCGTTACGATCGCTACCAGTTGATCACCAACGGCGTGCTGGCCGATACCCTGATCGATTACATCAAGCAGCATCTGCTCACCGCCGGCGCCGTACAACGCCTGGATCGCAGCGATCGGCCGAAAAGCCCGGAGATCAAAAACGAAACCCGTCTGTTCCGTTTCGCCCTGCGCCGCGCCGGTTACCACTTCCGCGGCAAGGCCGGCAACGATGAGCTGGCGGTGACGCCGATGGTTGGGCTAGGCAAACAAAGCGTGCTGAATAAAACCATTCATCACCTGATGTCATGCACCGACCAGAAACTGACGCTGTGCACTCCCTATTTCAACCTGCCGGCGCTGCTGGTGCGCAACATCATTTATCTGCTGCGACAGGGCAAGCAGGTGGAAATCATCGTCGGCGATAAAACCGCCAACGATTTCTATATTCCGGAAGACCAGCCGTTCAAAATCATCGGCGCGCTGCCCTACCTGTATGAGATCAACCTGCGCCGCTTCCTGAGCCGGTTGCAGCGTTACATCGACACCGGCCAACTGATCGTGCGTTTGTGGAAGGATGGCGATAACAGCTATCACCTGAAAGGCATGTGGGTAGACGAAGAGTGGCAGCTGATTACCGGCAATAACCTCAACCCGCGCGCCTGGCGGCTGGATCTGGAAAACGCCATTCTGATCCACGATCCCAAGCAAGAGCTGCGCGAGCAACGGCAGAAAGAGCTGGAATGCATCCGTACTCATACCACTGTAGTCGGCCATTATCAGGAACTGCAAAGCATTCAGCAGTATCCGATCAAGGTGCGTAAGCTGATTCGGCGTCTGCGCCGTATCCGTATCGATCGGCTGATCAGCCGTATCCTGTAAGCGGTATGCTGACCCCGGCCAAGGCCGGGGTTTTTATTACAGCTGTATCTCCTTGCCTTTGCGATGCAACCGGAGCGAGACCAGCAGCGCCAGCAGGCACATGCCGGAGACATACCAGAAGAAAGCGTTCTCCACGCCAAACGATTTAAGCGACAGCGCGACATATTCCGCCGAGCCGCCGAACATGGCGTTCGCCACCGCATAAGACAAGCCCACCCCTAAAGCACGTACCTCCGGCGGGAACATTTCGGCTTTAAGCAGCCCGCTGATCGCGGTGTAAAAACTGATGATGAACAGCGCCAGCACGATCAGGCCAAACGCCATATAAGGATTACTCACCTCTTTCAGAGCGAACAGGATCGGCACCGTCAACACCGTGGCAAAGGCCGAGAAGATCAACATCGAGCTGCGACGGCCGATTTTGTCCGAAAACGCGCCTACCGCAGGCTGCAGCAGCATAAAGACGAACAGCGCGACGGTCATGATGGCGCTGGCCAGCTTGGCGTCCATACCGGCGGTATTCACCAGATATTTCTGCATGTAGGTGGTGAAGGTGTAGAAGGTCAGCGAACCGGCGGCGGTAAAGCCCAGCACCATCAGGAACGCCTTGCGATTTTTCCACAGGCCCGTCAGCGAACCGGCATCTTTGTGGTTACGCGTCTTCGCATCGGAGGTTTCATTCAGCGAACGGCGCAGGTACAGCGCAACTACCGCCAACACGGCCCCCAGGGCAAACGGAATGCGCCATCCCCAGGCTTTCAGCTCTTCGGCGGGCAATATCTGCTGCAGGATCACCAGGACCAGCAACGCCAACAGTTGCCCGCCGATCAGCGTCACGTACTGGAACGAGGCGTAAAAGCCGCGTCGCCCCTTGATCGCCACCTCGCTCATATAGGTCGCGCTGGTGCCGTATTCTCCCCCTACCGACAGCCCCTGGAACAGGCGGGCGATCAGCAGCAACGCCGGCGCCCAGCTGCCGATCGATTCATACGTCGGCAGGCAGGCGATCACCAGCGATCCGGCGCACATCATGCAGACTGAAAGCAGCATGGAGTTTTTTCGGCCATGCTTGTCGGCAATATAGCCGAACAGCCAACCGCCGATAGGTCGCATAAAGAAGCCGGCGGCGAAAACACCGGCGGTTTGCAGCAGCTGCGTGGTGCTGTTGCCCGCTGGAAAGAACGAGGCGGCAAAATAAATGGAACAGAAGGAGTAAACGTAAAAATCAAACCACTCCACCAGATTGCCTGATGAAGCCCCGACGATAGCGAAAATGCGTTTCTTGTTATCCAGCGCCCCCTGTTCGACGCCGTGCTCATCCCCAAGAGCCGAGGTTGTTTCTGTCATGATGTATTCTCCGAGCCATAACAATGATGAAATTTGGCTTCCTGCCGCCCTGGTTGTTACTTTATTGTTATTTATAAGTTAACAGCCAAACTTAATAGCGGACGAAGAATATCTGACATTCAGAGAAACAATGCGTTGGTTTTGTGATGAATATTAAACAGTACGATGAAAGCTGAAGCGGATTACAACGGGGATTTTCCATTTTACGCACAGCAAAAAGCCCTGAACGTCAGTTCAGGGCTTTCGGCTTTGTTTGATGCCTGGCAGTGTCCTACACAATTCGTCTCATCCTGAGACTCTCCCCTCCGGGGCCGCCGCACGCGGCGTTAAGGCCCGTTCCCGACGGGCCTTTCGCATGCCCATGCTCGAGCAGAACGCCAGATAACAGACAAAGCAAAAAGCCCCATGCTTTCGCATGAGGCTTTTTGCTTTGTTTGATGCCTGGCAGTGTCCTACTCTCGCATGGGGAGACCCCACACTACCATCGGCGCTACGGCGTTTCACTTCTGAGTTCGGCATGGGGTCAGGTGGGACCACCGCGCTATTGCCGCCAGGCAAATTCTGTTTCATTCCAACCGCCTCACTTCCGTGAAGCCATCAGAACCAATCTTGGAACGTCGCTGAAAATTATTCGTATCATCCTGATACTCACCCCTTCGGGGCCAACGCTCCGCGTTGTTCAAAATCGTTCCTGACGATTTTGTCTCTCTAAAAACACCTTCGGTGTTGTAAGGTTAAGCCTCACGGATCATTAGTACTGGTTAGCTCAATGCATCGCTGCACTTACACACCCAGCCTATCAACGTCTTAGTCTTAAACGTTCCTTCAGGGGCCTTAAAGGCCCAGGGAAGACTCATCTTGAGGCAAGTTTCGCGCTTAGATGCTTTCAGCGCTTATCTTTTCCGCACTTAGCTACCGGGCAATGCCATTGGCATGACAACCCGAACACCAGTGGTGCGTTCACTCCGGTCCTCTCGTACTAGGAGCAACCCCTCTCAATCTTCCAACGCCCACGGCAGATAGGGACCGAACTGTCTCACGACGTTCTAAACCCAGCTCGCGTACCACTTTAAATGGCGAACAGCCATACCCTTGGGACCTACTTCAGCCCCAGGATGTGATGAGCCGACATCGAGGTGCCAAACACCGCCGTCGATATGAACTCTTGGGCGGTATCAGCCTGTTATCCCCGGAGTACCTTTTATCCGTTGAGCGATGGCCCTTCCATTCAGAACCACCGGATCACTAAGACCTACTTTCGTACCTGCTCGAGCCGTCACTCTCGCAGTCAAGCTAGCTTATGCCTTTGCACTAACCTCACGATGTCCGACCGTGATTAGCTAACCTTCGTGCTCCTCCGTTACTCTTTGGGAGGAGACCGCCCCAGTCAAACTACCCACCAGACACTGTCCTCACCCCGGATCACGGGGCCGAGTTAGAACATCAAACATTAAAGGGTGGTATTTCAAGGATGGCTCCACGCAGACTGGCGTCCACGCTTCAAAGCCTCCCACCTATCCTACACATCAAGGCTCAATGTTCAGTGTCAAGCTATAGTAAAGGTTCACGGGGTCTTTCCGTCTTGCCGCGGGTACACTGCATCTTCACAGCGAGTTCAATTTCACTGAGTCTCGGGTGGAGACAGCCTGGCCATCATTACGCCATTCGTGCAGGTCGGAACTTACCCGACAAGGAATTTCGCTACCTTAGGACCGTTATAGTTACGGCCGCCGTTTACTGGGGCTTCGATCAAGAGCTTCGCCTTGCGGCTGACCCCATCAATTAACCTTCCAGCACCGGGCAGGCGTCACACCGTATACGTCCACTTTCGTGTTTGCACAGTGCTGTGTTTTTATTAAACAGTTGCAGCCAGCTGGTATCTTCGACTGGCTTCAGCTCCATCCGCGAGGGACTTCACCTACATGCCAGCGTGCCTTCTCCCGAAGTTACGGCACCATTTTGCCTAGTTCCTTCACCCGAGTTCTCTCAAGCGCCTTGGTATTCTCTACCTGACCACCTGTGTCGGTTTGGGGTACGATTTAATGTTACCTGGAGCTTAGAGGATTTTCCTGGAAGCAGGGCATCAACTACTTCTGCACCGTAGTGCATCGTCATCACGCCTCAGGGTTAGTATGCAACCGGATTTACCAGGTCACACCCCCTACACGCTTAAACCGGGACAACCGTCGCCCGGCTAGCCTAGCCTTCTCCGTCCCCCCTTCGCAGTAACACCAAGTACAGGAATATTAACCTGTTTCCCATCGACTACGCTTTTCAGCCTCGCCTTAGGGGTCGACTCACCCTGCCCCGATTAACGTTGGACAGGAACCCTTGGTCTTCCGGCGAGCGGGCTTTTCACCCGCTTTATCGTTACTTATGTCAGCATTCGCACTTCTGATACCTCCAGCAACCCTCACAGGCCACCTTCAACGGCTTACAGAACGCTCCCCTACCCAACAACGCTAAGCGTCGCTGCCGCAGCTTCGGTGCATGGTTTAGCCCCGTTACATCTTCCGCGCAGGCCGACTCGACCAGTGAGCTATTACGCTTTCTTTAAATGATGGCTGCTTCTAAGCCAACATCCTGGCTGTCTATGCCTTCCCACATCGTTTCCCACTTAACCATGACTTTGGGACCTTAGCTGGCGGTCTGGGTTGTTTCCCTCTTCACGACGGACGTTAGCACCCGCCGTGTGTCTCCCGTGATAACATTCTTCGGTATTCGGAGTTTGCATCGGTTTGGTAAGCCGGGATGGCCCCCTAGCCGAAACAGTGCTCTACCCCCGAAGATGAGTTCACGAGGCGCTACCTAAATAGCTTTCGGGGAGAACCAGCTATCTCCCGGTTTGATTGGCCTTTCACCCCCAGCCACAAGTCATCCGCTAATTTTTCAACATTAGTCGGTTCGGTCCTCCAGTTAGTGTTACCCAACCTTCAACCTGCCCATGGCTAGATCACCGGGTTTCGGGTCTATACCTTGCAACTAATCGCCCAGTTAAGACTCGGTTTCCCTACGGCTCCCCTATACGGTTAACCTTGCTACAAAATATAAGTCGCTGACCCATTATACAAAAGGTACGCAGTCACACCACGAAGGTGCTCCCACTGCTTGTACGTACACGGTTTCAGGTTCTATTTCACTCCCCTCGCCGGGGTTCTTTTCGCCTTTCCCTCACGGTACTGGTTCACTATCGGTCAGTCAGGAGTATTTAGCCTTGGAGGATGGTCCCCCCATATTCAGACAGGATGTCACGTGTCCCGCCCTACTCATCGAACTCACGACCTGTGCATTTTAGTGTACGGGGCTATCACCCTTTACTGCGCGACTTTCCAGACGCTTCCACTAACACACAAGCCGATTCAGGTTCTGGGCTCCTCCCCGTTCGCTCGCCGCTACTGGGGGAATCTCGGTTGATTTCTTTTCCTCGGGGTACTTAGATGTTTCAGTTCCCCCGGTTCGCCTCATGCCACTATGTATTCATGACATGATAGTGTGTCGAAACACACTGGGTTTCCCCATTCGGGTATCGCCGGTTATAACGGTTCATATCACCTTACCGACGCTTTTCGCAGATTAGCACGCCCTTCATCGCCTCTGACTGCCTAGGCATCCACCGTGTACGCTTAGTCACTTAACCTCACAACCCGAAGATGTTTCCATCGTTCGCGCTGCAAACATTTGAGAGACTCTATGACAGGTTACTCTTCATCCCAATACATCTACGGAGGGATAAATTTCAGCCGTCATGTTTCAATTTTCAGCTTGTTCCAGATTGTTAAAGAGCAAAATACTTCGCAGCATACTGTCGCCAATATACTCTGAAGTATTCAATACCGGACTATATGGTGGAGCTAAGCGGGATCGAACCGCTGACCTCCTGCGTGCAAGGCAGGCGCTCTCCCAGCTGAGCTATAGCCCCATACAGTCACGTGCAGTACCTTTTCCACTTACAAGAAGTGGTAGGCCTGAGTGGACTTGAACCACCGACCTCACCCTTATCAGGGGTGCGCTCTAACCACCTGAGCTACAAGCCTATAAAGGTATTTCTGCTCGTTACTTTCTATCAGACAATCTGTGTGAGCACGCCACTCGAACTAATATCTTTAGGTAAGGAGGTGATCCAACCGCAGGTTCCCCTACGGTTACCTTGTTACGACTTCACCCCAGTCATGAATCACAAAGTGGTAAGCGCCCTCCCGAAGGTTAAGCTACCTACTTCTTTTGCAACCCACTCCCATGGTGTGACGGGCGGTGTGTACAAGGCCCGGGAACGTATTCACCGTAGCATTCTGATCTACGATTACTAGCGATTCCGACTTCATGGAGTCGAGTTGCAGACTCCAATCCGGACTACGACATACTTTATGAGGTCCGCTTGCTCTCGCGAGGTCGCTTCTCTTTGTATATGCCATTGTAGCACGTGTGTAGCCCTACTCGTAAGGGCCATGATGACTTGACGTCATCCCCACCTTCCTCCAGTTTATCACTGGCAGTCTCCTTTGAGTTCCCGGCCGAACCGCTGGCAACAAAGGATAAGGGTTGCGCTCGTTGCGGGACTTAACCCAACATTTCACAACACGAGCTGACGACAGCCATGCAGCACCTGTCTCAGAGTTCCCGAAGGCACCAATCCATCTCTGGAAAGTTCTCTGGATGTCAAGAGTAGGTAAGGTTCTTCGCGTTGCATCGAATTAAACCACATGCTCCACCGCTTGTGCGGGCCCCCGTCAATTCATTTGAGTTTTAACCTTGCGGCCGTACTCCCCAGGCGGTCGATTTAACGCGTTAGCTTCGGAAGCCACGCCTCAAGGGCACAACCTCCAAATCGACATCGTTTACAGCGTGGACTACCAGGGTATCTAATCCTGTTTGCTCCCCACGCTTTCGCACCTGAGCGTCAGTCTTCGTCCAGGGGGCCGCCTTCGCCACCGGTATTCCTCCAGATCTCTACGCATTTCACCGCTACACCTGGAATTCTACCCCCCTCTACGAGACTCTAGCTTGCCAGTTTCAAATGCAGTTCCCAGGTTGAGCCCGGGGATTTCACATCTGACTTAACAAACCGCCTGCGTGCGCTTTACGCCCAGTAATTCCGATTAACGCTTGCACCCTCCGTATTACCGCGGCTGCTGGCACGGAGTTAGCCGGTGCTTCTTCTGCGAGTAACGTCAATTGATGAGCGTATTAAGCTCACCACCTTCCTCCTCGCTGAAAGTGCTTTACAACCCGAAGGCCTTCTTCACACACGCGGCATGGCTGCATCAGGCTTGCGCCCATTGTGCAATATTCCCCACTGCTGCCTCCCGTAGGAGTCTGGACCGTGTCTCAGTTCCAGTGTGGCTGGTCATCCTCTCAGACCAGCTAGGGATCGTCGCCTAGGTGAGCCATTACCCCACCTACTAGCTAATCCCATCTGGGCACATCTGATGGCAAGAGGCCCGAAGGTCCCCCTCTTTGGTCTTGCGACGTTATGCGGTATTAGCTACCGTTTCCAGTAGTTATCCCCCTCCATCAGGCAGTTTCCCAGACATTACTCACCCGTCCGCCGCTCGTCACCCGGGGAGCAAGCTCCCCTGTGCTACCGCTCGACTTGCATGTGTTAAGCCTGCCGCCAGCGTTCAATCTGAGCCATGATCAAACTCTTCAATTAAAAGCTTGATGTGCTTCCACTCGAGAAGCGATGCTCAAAGATTTACTGCATGAATTTTACTTCAGTTAGTCACTCTTCAAGACTTGATATTTTTTTGCATCCGAAGATGCTGGATATCGTCTTGTGGAGTGCCCACACAGATTGTCTGATAAATTGTTAAAGAGCAGTGAGTTAGACGCTTTCGCTTGCTAACTCGAGGTGGCGTATATTACGCTTTCCTCTTTCAGAGTCAACCCTAATTTTCAGGATTTTTTCTCTGCGACCCCCGGATACTCTGTGAAGTTGTTCACATGTTCCGTGTCGATGGAGGCGCATTATAGGGAGCCGGTTCAGAATGACAAGCGTTAATATGCATTTTTTATCTGACCGCTCACTATTCATTCGTAACGCCTATTAAACCCGCTTTTTGATGGCTGCCGGCAGGTCCGCCAGGCTGTTTAGCACCCAATCGGCCAGCTTTTCGCCCTGCTCCGTCACCGGCTTGCCGGTACGCACCAGCACCTTGGTGCCGACGCCGGCCGCGATCGCCGCCTGCATGTCTTCCGGTTTATCGCCCACCATATAAGAAGCGGCCATATCGATGTTCAATTCCTGCTGCGCTTGCAGCAACATGCCCGGCTGCGGCTTACGGCAGTCGCACACCTGGCGATACTCTTCTACTGCCGCCTCCGGATGATGCGGGCAGAAATAGATGCCGTCGAAGTCGACGTCGCGATCGGCCAGCGACCAATCCATCCACTCGGTCAGGTACATAAACTGGTCTTCGCTGAACTTGCCGCGCGCAATGCCGGACTGGTTGGTCACCATCACCAACGCGAAGCCCATCTTTTTAAGTTCGCGACAGGCGTCAATCACGCCGTCAATAAAGTGGAAGTTGTCGATTTCATGGACATAGCCATGGTCAACGTTAATCGTACCGTCACGATCGAGAAAAATTGCTGGAACGCTTTGTGTCACCGCTTTGCTCCTGAGGGCCTGTATACGCTGACAGTATCGCATGTTTTACCCCACGCTGAGAACGCCGGAGAACGTCGCTGGTCGTTGACTTAGACGTCTAGACGCCTTAACATCTGAGACATACCTGGGTTCCACGCCGAGGTTTACTTTTATCTAGCCACGGGCAACCACGCTAAAATAAGAAGAATATGATTAAACTTTCTAACATCACTAAAGTGTTCCAGCAGGGTTCGCGCACCATTACCGCGCTCTCTGACGTGACCCTTCACGTCCCTGCCGGGCAAATCTATGGCGTCATCGGGTCTTCCGGTGCCGGCAAAAGCACGCTGATCCGCTGCGCCAACATGCTGGAGCGCCCAACATCAGGCCAGGTACTGGTCGATGGTCAGGATCTGACTTCGCTGTCGGAAAGCGAACTGACGCGCGCCCGTCGCCAAATCGGCATGATCTTCCAGCACTTCAACCTGCTCTCTTCCCGCACGGTGTTCGGCAACGTCGCGCTGCCGCTGGAGCTGGACAATACGCCGCGCGCCGAGATCAAAAAGCGCGTGACCGAACTGCTGGAGCTGGTCGGCCTGGCGGACAAACACGACGCCTATCCGGCCAACCTGTCCGGCGGCCAGAAACAGCGCGTAGCGATCGCCCGTGCGCTGGCCAGTAACCCCAAAGTGCTGCTGTGCGACGAAGCCACCAGCGCGCTGGATCCGGCCACCACCCGTTCCATCCTGGAACTGCTGAAAGACATCAACCGCCGTCTGGGCCTGACCATTCTGCTCATCACCCATGAAATGGACGTGGTGAAACGCATCTGCGACCAGGTCGCGGTCATCAGCCAGGGGCAGCTGATCGAAAAAGACAGCGTCAGCGAAGTGTTCTCGCACCCGAAAACACCGCTGGCCCAACAGTTCATTCAGTCCACGCTGCATCTGGATATCCCGGACGACTACGCCGCGCGCCTGTCGCCGGAGCGTCAGGGCGACCGTCAGCCGCTGCTGCGCCTGGAGTTCACCGGTCAGTCGGTCGATGCGCCGCTGCTGTCTGAAGCCGCTCGCCGCTTCAACGTGAACAACAACATTATCAGCGCCCAGATGGATTATGCCGGCGGCGTGAAATTCGGCGTGATGCTGGCGGAGCTGCACGGCAGCGACGAAGACGCGCTGGCAACGATTAAGTTCCTGCAAGAAAATCAGGTAAAAGTAGAGGTTCTGGGTTATGTCTGAGGCAATGATGTGGTTGATGGCGCGTGGCGTGTGGGAAACCGTCATGATGACCTTTGTCTCCGGCTTTTTCGGTTTCGTGCTCGGCCTGCCGGTAGGCGTGCTGCTGTATGTCACCCGCCCGGGGCAGATCATCGCCAACAATTCGCTGTATAAAATCCTGTCCGGGCTGGTGAACATCTTCCGTTCCATCCCGTTCATTATCCTGTTGGTTTGGATGATTCCGTTTACCCGCATGATCGTCGGCACCTCGATCGGTCTGCAAGCGGCGATCGTGCCGCTGACCGTCGGTGCCGCGCCGTTCATCGCGCGCATGGTGGAAAACGCCCTGCTGGAGATCCCGTCCGGTCTGGTGGAAGCGGCGCGCGCCATGGGCGCCACGCCGATGCAGATCATCAAGAAAGTGCTGCTGCCGGAGGCCCTGCCGGGCCTGGTCAACGCCGCGACCATCACCCTGATCACCCTGGTGGGCTACTCCGCCATGGGCGGCGCGGTCGGCGCCGGCGGCCTGGGCCAAATCGGTTACCAATACGGTTATATCGGTTATAACGCCACAGTTATGAATACCGTATTAGTATTACTGGTAGTTTTGGTTTATCTGATCCAATTCTGCGGCGATCGCATCGTCAAAGCCGTTACCCATAAATAGTTTCACAGCATATTAATGCGAGTCTAATGAGGAAGGGATATGTCGTTAACATTTAAATCCATCGCGACAATTGGCGCACTGATCGGTACTCTGGCTCTGGCGGGCTGCGGCCAGGATGAAAAGAATCCAAACCACATCAAGGTCGGCGTGATCGTCGGCGCTGAACAGCAAGTGGCCGAAGTGGCGCAGAAAGTGGCGAAAGAGAAATACGGTCTGGACGTTGAGCTGGTCACCTTCAACGACTACGTGCTGCCTAACGAAGCGCTGAGCAAAGGCGATATCGACCTGAACGCCTTCCAGCACAAACCTTATCTGGATCAGCAGATCAAAGATCGCGGCTACAAGCTGGTGCCGGTCGGCAGCACCTTTGTTTACCCGATCGCCGGTTACTCCAAAAAAATCAAATCGCTGGACGAACTGAAAGAGGGTTCTCAGATCGCACTGCCGAACGATCCGACCAACCTGGGCCGTTCGCTGCTGCTGCTGCAGAAAGTCGGTCTGATTAAACTGAAAGACGGCGTTGGCCTGCTGCCGACCGTACTGGACGTGACCGAGAATCCGAAAAACCTGAAGCTGGTTGAGCTGGAAGCCCCTCAGCTGCCGCGCTCTCTGGACGATCAGCAGATCGCGCTGGCGGTGATCAACACCACCTATGCCAGCCAGATCGGCCTGACGCCGGCGAAAGACGGTCTGTTTGTGGAAGATAAAGACTCGCCTTACGTCAACCTGCTGGTTGCGCGCGAAGATAATAAAGACGCGGAAAACGTGAAGAAATTCGTTCAGGCCTACCAGTCTGACGAAGTTGACGCCGCCGCCAACAAAATCTTCAACGGCGGTGCCGTGAAAGGCTGGTAAGCGCTTATTCACCAATTTTATTCCTATAATTGCAAGACGGGCCAAGGCCCGTCTTGTTATTTCCGCCATAGATTGCTTCAATAGCGCCACTTTCATTAAGGCAGAGGAATCTCAATGCGTGTTTTACCTCTCTGTTTGTTAGCGCTCGCGCTGGCCGGATGTTCATCGCAACGTATCGCGCCATCCTCAACAAACAGCACCAGCAAGCCGACCACGACCGCCCCGGCCAAGACCACGCCGGCCGCCCGCCCCGCTCCGGTAAAACTGTATAAAAGTGCAGAAGAACTCGTGGGTAAACCATTCCGCGATCTGGGTGAAGTGTCCGGCGAATCGTGCCAAACCACCGTACAAGACTCCCCACCGAATCTGGCTACCGCCCGTAAACGCATGCAAATCCGTGCGTCTTACATGAAGGCCAACGCCGTGCTGCTGCACGACTGCCAGATTGTCAGCGGCGTCGCCGGTTGTTACCAGCAGGCCGTTTGCCAGGGCTCGGCGCTTAACGTCTCGTCTAAATGACCGAATTCGTTTTTGAGCAGATCGGCGTGATCCGCTCGCCGTATAAAGAGAAATTCGCCGTGCCCCGCCAACCGGGGCTGGTCGAAGACGGTGGCGGCGAACTGCTGCTGCTGCCGCCTTACAACCAGGCGGAAGCGGTTCGCGGTCTCAGCGATTTCAGCCATCTGTGGGTGATGTTCATTTTCCATCAAACCATGGAAGGCGGCTGGCGCCCGACGGTACGCCCACCGCGTTTAGGCGGCAATGCCCGCATGGGCGTGTTCGCCACCCGCTCCACCTTCCGTCCCAACCCGCTCGGCATGTCGCTCATTGAGCTCAAAGGCGTACGGGTGAAAAACGGGGAAGTGGCGCTGGAACTGGGCAGCCTCGATCTGGTCGACGGCACCCCGGTGGTGGACATCAAGCCTTATCTCCCGTTCGCCGAGAGCCAACCGCAGGCCCGCGCCGGCTTTGCCCAGGCCGCGCCCGCCGGCGATATGCCGGTGCGTTTCGCGCCGCAGGCGGAACAGCAGCTGCAGCAACATCAGGCGCGCTACCCGCAATTAAGGCGTTTTATCAGCCAGGTGCTGGCACAGGACCCCCGTCCCGCCTATCGTAAAGGAGAGGACGTCGAACGGGATTACGCCGTCTGGCTGCTGGATTTCAACGTGCGCTGGCGCGTCGTGGACGGCCACACCGAAGTGCTGGCGCTCGACCCGCGTTAAAATTCCGCCGCCTCTCTTTTGGCGACCCGCTCGCGCTGGTAAACTAAATCACTTTTTGGCCGCCACTCTGGCAGCCCGATGCAATTTGCAGTTCTAACGGAACCAAAACACCATGCGTACTAGCCAATATCTGCTCTCCACTCTGAAGGAGACACCTGCCGACGCCGAAGTG
The DNA here is from genome assembly GCF_017309605.1 of Serratia ureilytica. Taxonomy (NCBI): domain Bacteria; kingdom Pseudomonadati; phylum Pseudomonadota; class Gammaproteobacteria; order Enterobacterales; family Yersiniaceae; genus Serratia; species Serratia ureilytica. The sequence continues at coordinate 1,008,829 of NZ_CP071320.1, read as the reverse complement.
ATCAGCCACCAGCTGATGCTGCGCGCCGGGATGATCCGCAAGCTGGCCTCCGGTCTTTACACCTGGCTGCCGACCGGCCTGCGCGTTCTGAAAAAGGTTGAAAACATCGTTCGCGAAGAAATGAACAATGCTAACGCGATCGAAGTATCCATGCCGGTGGTTCAGCCTGCCGACCTGTGGCAGGAAAGCGGCCGTTGGGAGCAATACGGCCCCGAGCTGCTGCGCTTCGTCGACCGCGGCGACCGTCCTTTCGTGCTGGGCCCGACGCATGAAGAAGTGATCACCGATCTGATCCGCAACGAGATCAGCTCGTACAAGCAGCTGCCGCTGAACTTCTTCCAGATCCAGACCAAGTTCCGTGATGAAGTGCGCCCACGTTTCGGCGTGATGCGTTCCCGTGAGTTCCTGATGAAGGATGCCTACTCCTTCCATACCTCGCAGGAGTCTCTGCAGGAGACTTACGACGCGATGTACGAAGCGTACAGCAAAATCTTCAGCCGCATGGGCCTGGATTTCCGCCCGGTGCAGGCCGATACCGGCTCGATCGGCGGCAGTGCGTCGCACGAATTCCAGGTGCTGGCAGACAGCGGTGAAGACGATATCGTGTTCTCCACCGGTTCCGACTTCGCCGCCAACATCGAGCTGGCGGAAGCGGTCGCTCCGGCAGCGCCGCGCGCGGCGGCCAGCGAAGAGCTGCGCCTGGTGGATACGCCAAACGCCAAAACCATCGCCGAGCTGGTCGAGCAATTCCAGCTGCCGGTGGAAAAAACCGTGAAGACGCTGATGGTGCGCGCCACCGAAGAGAGCGGCCATAAACTGGTCGCCCTGCTGGTGCGCGGCGATCACGAGCTGAACGAAATCAAGGCCGAGAAGCTGGCGCAGGTTGCCGCGCCGCTGACCTTCGCCACTGAAGAAGAGATCCGCGCCATCGTCGGCGCCGGCCCGGGTTCCCTCGGCCCGGTCAAGCTGCAGATGCCGGTGGTTGCCGACCGCAGCGTAGCGGCGATGAGCGACTTTGGCGCCGGCGCCAACGTCGACGGCAAACACTACTTCGGCATCAACTGGGAGCGGGATCTGCCGCTGCCGCAGGTGGCCGACATCCGTAACGTGGTGGAAGGCGACGCCAGCCCGGATGGTCAGGGCACGCTTCTGATCAAACGCGGCATCGAAGTGGGCCATATCTTCCAGCTCGGCACCAAGTATTCGGAAGCGATGAAAGCGACCGTACAGGGTGAAGACGGCCGCAACCAGGTGCTGACCATGGGTTGCTACGGCATCGGGGTGACGCGCGTCGTGGCCGCTGCCATCGAGCAGAACCACGACGAACGCGGCATTATCTGGCCGGACGCCATCGCGCCGTTCCAGGTCGCTATTCTGCCGATGAACATGCACAAGTCGTTCCGCGTGCAGGCGCTGGCCGAAGAGCTGTACAACACCCTGCGCTCCCACGGCATCGACGTGATCCTCGATGACCGCAAAGAGCGCCCGGGCGTGATGTTCGCGGATATGGAGCTGATCGGCGTGCCGCACTCTATCGTTATCGGCGACCGTAACCTCGACAACGAAGAGATCGAGTACAAAAACCGCCGCGTCGGCGAGAAGCAAATGATCAAAACCGGTGAAATCGTTGATTTCCTGCTGGGCCAGATCAAACGCTGAACACCGCCCGTCAGCGAATAAAAAACCCGCCTAGGCGGGTTTTTTTATGTCCATGGGGACAGGGGAAGTTAGTTGTTGCTGCAGCTTTTACTGCGGTCGAACGCGATTTTACCGTCCGGCACCACCGCCTTCTCTATCTGCCCCTCTTCCATCGACGGCTGCACGCTGAAGTGCGCGTTGAAAGTCAGAAACACCGGCTCACCGGCATTCTTATTGGCTTTGGCGTAACCTTGCTCCAGCGCGATGTTGTTATCCACCGGGAACGTGATGCCGGTGGCGCAATCTTTGAACACCGCCGCGTCGGCCATATAGGTGTAGCTGCCTTTCATCACCATCGGCGTTTTAGGCAATGGCTTCTCGACCGGCTCCAGACGATAATTCAGCTTGGAGGCGATCGGCGCGCCGCTGCGATCCAGCATCTCAAGACTCTTGCCCACCGGGCGGAAGTAGCGTTTTTCCCCGGTGCTGTCAGTCAGCACCAGCTTATCCGCGGTGCGCGCCCATTTGCCGTAGTCGGCGAAGGTCTGATCGCCGTCTTTGGTGCCGCGATAAGTTTCTTGCAGCACAAAGGTGCCGTCCTCATCCAGGAACAGCGCCGTATCCAGCCCGCCGCAATCGGCGCAAGGCAACAGCCCTTGATAACTCTGCGGCATCGCCTGCAGCGGTTGTTCCTTCGGTTGATAATGATTGTTGCATCCCAACAACGAGAGTGCGCCTGCCGCCAAGAACAGGGCTACCGTAATTTTCTTCACAGTTATTCTCCTACTGTGTTCATGTATTCCTAAGTGCGAACCTTGCCACGCAGCGCCTTGGTGGCGCCCTTACGCGCCTTGCCTTCCAAACGGCGCAATTTTGCCCCTTTGGTCGGCTTGGTCGCCTTGCGCATTTTTTCCACCACCATCGCCTGCTGAATCAGCGCGACCAATCTGGCCAACGCCGCTTCGCGATTCAATTCCTGACTGCGATACTCTTGCGCCTTGATAATCACTACGCCATCAGCGGTAATGAGATGATGATTCAGCGCCAGCAGCCTTTCCTTATAATACTCTGGCAGGCTGGATGCCCGGATGTCAAAGCGCAAATGGATCGCCGTTGAGGTTTTGTTCACGTGCTGGCCACCCGCGCCCTGCGCGCGGATCGCCGTCAATTCCAGCTCATTATCCGGTATGGCTACGTTTCTTGACAGTTCCAGCACCGGTCACACCTGTGCCTGCTGCCACTCGGCAAACTGGATTTCCAGACTATTCTGAGCATCAGACAGCCAAATAGTTCCCTCCTGCAGCGTTGCCTGCAGCGTCATGGTGCGGCTGGCCAGCGCCGTCAGGCGCGCCAGCTGTTCGTCATCGAGGAAGCGCACGCTCAGGTTCTTGTAGCCGGCCACTTTTCCCTGCATCGCCTGCCACCAAACGTGCGCGGCGCGCTCGCCGTAAGCGTACAAGACCACGCGCGGCGACTGGTTGCAGGCCTTGCGGATGCGTTTCTCGTCGGGCAATCCCATCTCGATCCACATTTCCAGCCCGTTGTGGTCGTTGCGCTGCCAGATCTCCGGCTCGTCGTCGGCGCTCAGCCCTTTGGTGAACACCAGCCGCTCGTCGGCGTGGCAGATCCAGGCCAACAGGCGCAGCATCATGCGTTGCTCATTTTCGGACGGGTGTTGCGCCAGCGTCAGCGTGGCGTCGTGGTAGAAGTGACGATCCATATCAGCAATATTGACCGCGGCTTTATAAATGGTTGCTTTCAGCGCCATGGGTGACCTCGTTATTATCCGGCGACAGTGTACTTGATCAGGGCCAAACCCCGCCAGCGCGGCCAGGCTGCGGCAGTGCGAAAGGCGTGCCGGGGTGCTGATAACTCCATAACAGCTGTGCTATAGTCGTCTAGGATAGGATAAAACTCCGAGAGCCTGCGCCTCATCGCGATAGTAGTCTTGATGATGCAGAGGTTCTTAAGGGAGGAAACTGTGCAACAATACTGTGAGTTAGTACGCCGTACTTACGCCGAGATTGGCAGTGGAGATCTTGGCTACGTGCCTGATGCGCTGGCTTGTGCGTTAAAGGCATTGGACGATGTCGCAGCGAACCACGCGCTACCGTCCTCCGTTAGGGAACAGGCGGCCTTTGCCGCCGCTAACTTATTGGTGAGCGACTATGTTGATGAATGATGAGTACCAACCCATCAATTGCGATGACTACGACAACCTGGAACTCGCCTGTCAGCATAAACTTATTCTGAAGCTGGAGTTACGCGACGGAGAAGTGATCGAGGCCAAGGCGATCGACCTGCTGCAAAAGAAACGCGTTGAGTATCTGACCATCGAACAGAACGGCCAACAGCGCGACCTGCGTCTGGACCATATCAGCAGTTTCAGTCATCCGGAAATCGGTACCGTGGTCGTCAGTCTGTCGGACTGAGCAGCGGTAACCCCATCCCAACAGGGCAGCCCAACGGCTGCCCTCGTCATTTAGGGCTTCAGGCTGGCGTAATAAGCCGCCAGATCGGCGATATCGTCATCCGACAATCCCGACACATAGGCTTTCATCACCTCGGCCTGGCCGCCGTTGCGTTCCCCTTTCTTATACGCCTGCAACGCGTGCTGCAGGTACATGGCGTTTTGCCCGGCCAGATTCGGGTACATCGGCACCGTCACCTTGCCCTGCGCGCCGTGGCAGGCCGCGCACGCGGCGGCTTTGGCCTGACCGGCGGCCGCATCCCCCGCCGCCAACGCCGGCAGGCTGAACAGGCCGGCGGCCAACAGCGCGATTTCCACAAACTTCATCATTGCTCCTCACGATTATGATTTTTTTCCCAGCGCAGCCGCCACGGGCGTTCGCCTTCCGGCACCTGCCCCGCCTCACAGACGAATACGCCCAGCGCGGCGATCAGCTGCTCATCATAATAAATCAACGGGATACGTTCACGCTGCCAGGGAGGAATACCCAGCTCCTGCCACAGTTTTTTTATCGGCCGCGAATGGGCGCGCCCCACGATGCGCACCGCGCCCCGTAAGCCGCCGAAACGAATGCTAATCTGCTGCGATGGCAGCGGCGCGCGCAGCGCCAGATCGCCCTCACCGGCAACCAACTGCCCCAGCCCGTCCGGCAACGTCAGCGTCTCGTCAGGCTGCCAGGGCAGATGCACATCGCGCAGTGCCGCCAGCGGCGGCAACAGGTGCAATCGGCCTCGGAAGCGGCGGATCTGATAGGCGCCGAGCTGCAGCTGCGGTTCGGCATCTTCCCGGCTGAGCGCCACCTCCTCCCACAGACGCTGCAACTGCTCACGCGCCGGCATGGTAACGTTGAACAATGCGATCCAGCGCCGCAACAGAGCGAAGCGCCGCACCGGCGAACAGGCCGTCAAACCGTCGATCGCCAATGAGCGATCCGCCGCCAACAGGCTTTGCAGCGGTTCCGCCAGCAGCTCGTCCAACAATTGTTCCTGTTCGGCGCACAGGCTGGCGCTGCGCGCCACCGCCGAAGCGAAGTGCGGCCAACGTTGATTGAGCTGCGGCAACACCTGCAACCGCAGGAAATTGCGATCGAAGCGCGTGTCCTGATTGCTGTCGTCGTCTATCCAGGTTAAGGCGTGGCGTTGCGCGTAATTTTCCAGCGTTTGACGCGAGCAGCCCAGCAGCGGCCGCAACAGCAGGTGCTCGCCCAGCGTGGCGCGCGCCGCCATCGCCGACAATCCCGCCGGCCCGCTGCCGCGCTTGAGCGCCAACAGGAAGGTTTCGCTTTGATCGTCAAGGTGTTGGGCGGTGAGCAGCGCTTCGCCCTCCGCCAATGCTGCACTGAAAGCGGCATAGCGCGCCGCACGCGCCGCCGCTTCGATGCCGCCCTGGCGGGCATCCACCTGCACGTGCGTCACCGTCAGCGGGATCCGCCACTCGGCACACCGGCTGCGGCAATGCTCAACCCAACGGTCGGCAAAGGCGCTCAGGCCATGGTGCACGTGCAGCGCACGTAGCTGCAGCGCCGGACGTTGGCGGCGCAACGCCGCCAGCAGATGCAGCAGCACGCTGGAATCCAGGCCGCCGCTAAACGCCACCAGCAGCCGCTGCTGCGCGCCCAGCTGTTCCGCCACCTGCGTCGTTAATTGATCAGTATCCATCGGTAGGCTTTGTCACTTCTACATAGCTGCACGTTAACCCCGCCTACCGCCATCAATCAAGCATTAACCGTCCGGGCCTGGCGTCGCGTCAGCAGCCACCAGCCGCCCAGCACCGCGATCACCGCCAGCGCACATCCGGCCGCTCCCCAGCCGATCTGGGCGAAAATGCGGCCATACGCCTGCATCGCCGCCCCTTCGATGTGATCCTCGGCGGTCTGATTGGCGATAATGCCCGCCAGATAGTTGGCGATCGAACCGGTCGCCAACATATAGATGCCGGTCAACACGCCGGTGGCGCCGGGGATATTCAGCCGGGTGATCTGCGCCATCGCCACCGGATCGATAAACAGTTCGGCAAAGCCCATCACCGCCAAACCGGCGATCATCAGCCCCATCGATCCCGGCCCGTGCAGCCGCGTATTGAGCGCCATCAGCGTAAAGCCGACGCCGATCAACAGCAGACCGAAGGCGAACTTGCACCAGATGCGCAGCGTGCGATCGCCATCGCCGCTCGCCAGCCAGGCCAGCGCCACGCCGCCCAGCATCACCGCGCAGGCGTTAACCGACTGGAACAGCGCGGTCGGCACCGTCCAGCCAAACCAGCGCCGGTCAACGAAATGATCGATAAACAGGCTGATGGAGCTGCCGCCCTGCTGGGCAAAAGCCCAGAACAGCGTGCCCAGCAGCATCAGTACGATGATCTGCCACAGCCCCCGGCGCTGGCCGGCGTCCGCACGCAGCATAATGCGCGCCACCAGCGCCACCGCCGCCACGCACACCAACCCGAGCAAATAGCCGGCCCAGCCGCGTTCAAACAGCAGCGTGAAGAACAGCGGCGACGTCAGCAACGCCGCCAGCAGCCATCCCCAGTGCGGCAGGCCCAGGCTCCTGGCGCGCATCAGCGGTGCATTCACGCCGCGCGTGTGGCGGAAATGGCGTCCGCCCAGCAGAAAAATCACCAGACCGGCGAACATGCCGATCCCGGCCAACGCAAAGCCGACGTGCCAGCCATAGCGCTCGGCCGCCAACCCGCAGGCGATCGGCGCCAGAATAGATCCGACGTTGCCGGCGGCGTACAGCAGTGAGAAGCCCCCTTCGCGGCGCGAGTCCTGCGCCGGATACAGCTCGCCCAGCAGGCAGCTGATATTGGATTTGAACAGGCCGTAGCCGCAAATGATGATCGCCAGCGCCAGATAGAGCGACTGGGCGGAGACCGCGCTCAGGCCGAGCACGATATGCCCCAGGGTCATCAGCGCCGCGCCGGCGATCACCGCGACGCGGTTGCCCAGCAGGCGGTCGGCGAGCCAGCCGCCAAGAATAGGAGTGACGTAAACTAACGAAGCGTAAGCGCTGTAGAGATCGATGGCGTGGCTGTCGGTATAGCCGAGTTGGTGGGTCAGATAGAGGATCAATAACGCACGCATGCCGTAAAAGCTGAAATATTCCCAAATTTGTATCGCTACGACATAGTAGATTGCGCGCGGCTGTGAGGGTGTTTTCATGGTGGTCTCCCATCAGTCGGTGAACGACAAAGGGGAAGCGCGAGCGCCTCCCCTCTTATTGGCTGCGGTTATTTCGCCTTCAGCACTTTCACCCGATAACGTCCGTCCGCCTGGCGATAGGCGCCGTGAATGTCGGTTTCAAAGCCCGGATAATGCGCGCCGATTTCGCACAGCATCTGCAGGAACTCCAGCACCGGCCGGCTCTCTTCGGTCAGCATCTCGCCCGGCATCACCAGCGGCACGCCCGGTGGGTATGGGAGGATCATGTTGGCATTGACCTTACCGACCATCTCTTCCAGATAGACCTCTTCCACTTCGCCGTGCAGCTCTTTCTGGAACGCCTGGTACGGATTCATCACCATGGTTGGCAGCACTTCGAACGCGCGGTACATCAGGTCCGGCAAGTTGTGTTGCTCCACCAGGCGGTGAATGTTCTGCGCCAGATCCTGAATGCGCATGTTTTCATAGAAATCAGGCGCTTCCTGATACAGCGAAGGCAGCATGTTTTTCACCCGCAGGTTCAGGTCGAACGAGCGTTTGAAGTCGGTCATCGCGCGCAGCAGGCTGAGCGCCTTGGTTTTATCGATGCCGATGCTGAACAGGAACAGCAGGTTGTAAGGCCCGGTTTTCTCGACGATGATGCCGCGTTCGTCGAGGTATTTCGCCACGATGCTGGCCGGGATGCCGAACGGCTGCATCTCGCCTTCCTTACTCATCCCCGGGGTCAGGATAGTGACCTTGATCGGGTCCAGATACATGTGTTCGTTGTCGATGTTCTTGAAACCGTGCCAGGCGCTGTCGGAGCGCAGCGGCCAGCATTCCGGCTCATCGATATGCTCCGGCTGCCAGACGTCGAAGAACCAGCCGTCGGACTCGACTTTCAGGCGTTTGATCTCTTTGCGGAACTTGATCGCGCGCTCGATAGAGCCGTTGATCAGGCGCTTGCCGGCGTTGCCTTTCATCATCGCCGCGGCGGTTTCGGTCGACGCCACGATGCCGTAGTGCGGCGAAGTGGTGGTGTGCATCATGTAGGCTTCGTTGAAGGTCTCTTCGTTGATATCGCCCTTCACATGAATCATCGAAGCCTGCGAGAAGGCCGCCAGCAGTTTGTGGGTGGACTGGGTTTCGTAGATCACCTTGCCCTCCACGCGGCCGCCGCTCATGCCGCACTTGCCTTTATAGATCGGATGGAAGTTGGTGTAAGGCACCCAGGCGGAGTCGAAATGAATCGACTTCACGTCCAGAGTGTTCTTGATAAAGTCGGTGTTGTACAGCAAGCCGTCATAGGTGGAGTTGGTGATCACCGCATGCACCGGCCAGGTGGCGTTCGGGGTCTCCTTCACGCGTTTGGCGATGGTGGCGCGCTGGAACTCGCTCTGCGGAATGCCGCCGAGGATGCCGTAGGCATTGCGGGTCGGGCGGAAGTAGATCGGCGTGATGTCGCTCATCATCATCAGGTGAGTCAGCGACTTGTGGCAGTTACGGTCAATCAGCACCGTGCTGCCCGCCGGCGCCGAATACATGCCGACGATCTTGTTGGCAGTGGAGGTGCCGTTGGTCACCATGTAGCTGCGCTCGGCGTTGAACACGCGGGAAATGTACTCTTCCGCCTCTTTGTGTGGGCCGGAGTGATCCAGCAACGATCCCAGTTCGGACACCGAAATCGAAATATCCGACTTCATGGTGTTCGGGCCGAAGAAATCGTAGAACAGGCTGCCCACCGGGCTTTTCTGGAAGGCGGTGCCGCCCATGTGGCCCGGTGTACAGAAGGTGTATTTGCCTTCGCGCACGTATTTGAACAGCGCCTTGGTCAACGGCGGCAGGATGGTGTCGATATACTCGTCGGTGTTCTGTTTGATCTTGGCGGCGATGTCGGTTGCCGCGCCGAGCGCATACTCGAAGAAGCGCACCTGCATGCGCAGATCGTTCAGGCTGACGTCCAACGTGGAATAGGTGTTGGCGAATGCGTACAGCGGCATGTATTCGTTCAGTTGGCTGATCTCTTCGCACAGCTCCAGATTGTATTTGTCCCAGTCGAAGATCACCCCGCACAGACGGGCGTTGTTCTCGATCAGTTTCAGCAGGTCTTCGCGATCGTTAGGGTAAACGATGCGGAAATCCAGACTTTCCAGCGCCTGATGCAGTTCACGGATAGGCTCTTCTTTGAAGTAGACACCCATGTGATTCATGATGGCGATAACGTTCATATGCATTTCTCCTGGCAAAGCAAGCCCCTTCCCGTCGCGGCTGACAGGTCGGAAAGAAAGGGGCTGGGTAAATTCAGTCGGTCAGCGGACGCGAATCAGTGCGCTTTGGCCGTGGTGTTTTCATCGACCGCCGCTGCATTGGCAGCCTGGCGGGTATTCATTTTCCGGGCGTAGAACATCAGGATAATCAGGCTGATGATAAAGGTGCCGGACAGTTCGAAAGAGTTGGCGCCCATCAGCGCGATGAAGCAGAAGCCGCAGCCGCACACCGAAGCGATCAGGCTCAGCAGGTTGCGCACGTTGACCCCTTCGAAGCGAATCAGGTCTACGCAGGAGTAGAAGTAAGGCAGCATGGTCAGCAGCACCGCGATGCCGGTCAGCTCGCCGAACAGATCGGAAGCCTTGCCGCCGGCGGAGCTCATCAGGGTGATCAGCACCATCAGCGCGGTCATTTTGCAGCTCGCGAGCAGCAGGCCTTTTTTCGGAATGCCGTTTTTATCCAGCTCGCCGTACACTTTCGGGAAGTTGCCGTCGTTGGCGGCGCGCACCCCGGCCTGGCCGACCAGCATCATCCATGACCCGAGCGAGGTCAGGCAGGCAAAGGCGGTGAACGCGGAAACCATCGGTGCCGCCCAGTTGCCCATAATCGCCGAGGCGCTGATGGCGAACGGCGCGCCGCTGGCGGCCATTTCAGACGCCGGGAACATGCCGCTGATCACTTGGGTGGCGGCGATGTAGATGATGCCCGCCAGGCCGGTGCCAAGCATGGTCGCCAGCGGCACGGTGCGTTTCGGGTTTTTCACCATGCCGGTGCTGACCGCCGCGGATTCCACGCCGATGAACGCCCACAGGCACAGCAGAATACTTTTGATGACCGCATGGCTGTCGGTGGTGCCGGAGGTATTCCAGTTAGCCTGGTAGGTGGCGGCGTCAAACCAGTGCCAGCCGAGGGTGGCGGTTACGATCACCGGGATCAGCACCAGCACCAGGCCCAGGGTGGTCAAGCGGCTGACCCAGGTCCCGCCCAGCATGTTGACGAAGGTGAAGATCCACACGATGGCGATACAGGCGATGCCGGCAGGCACCGGGTTGTTCAACGCCGGGAAGAAGGTGGAGAGATAAGAAACGGCGGTAATGCCGATGGCCAGGTTGCCGATCCAGTTGGCATGGTAATAAAGCACGCCGGTCTGGAAGCCGAACGCCGGGGAAATTTCACCGGCGTAGGCGATAGGGCCGCCCTGCTGCGGGTTTTTGGTCGCGAGGCGGGCGTACACGTAGGCCAGCGACATCGCCCCGATAATCGAGATCACCCATCCCCAAATGGCGATGGATCCGAGACTCGCCAGGTTGGCGGGCAATAAGGCAATCCCGCTCCCCATCATATTACCGGCGACTACGCCGGTGCAGGCAATAAGCCCTATTTTCTTGGGTGAAGCCATGGTCAGTTTCTCCTGATTTACGTTTCTTATAAGCCACACCCATAAATAAAAGATTTTAATGAGCCGGCTTGATAGTCAGGATGCTAACCATCGGCAGAAATAAAGTCCTAAAGATAAAGTGAGATTACGCTCATGATCATACAAATGATAATCTGAGGTTTTTGATTAACACATCAAGATAAAAAGGTAAGCTAAAGAAAAGATAAACATCGTTAAAAAACAGGATAATAACCAGGTTAATCACGAATAACAAACGGCAGAAAAGGAACGATATTGCGCAGCAAAATAACACAATGGCGCAACATATCTTCACCAATAAATAACGCCGCCGGAATTCCCTGAGAATAATGGCGGCGTGGTTCTGGTGAATTATTGGCGCTGATAGTTATTTAAATAAGGCACCACGTTGGTCAATGACGTCTGGAATACGCCATTGGTGATCCAATGCAAGGTATCTTCACCGGGGCGCAGGTTGAACGCGGTAATATAAGAATCCGCCGCCAAATGATTCTGCCCCTGCATTTCATACACTTTGCCCAGCAGCACATAATTCAGCCACGACATTTGCAACTCAATCCCCAGCTCGATCGCCCGGTGCGCATCGTCAATGCGTCCCTGCGCCAGCGCATCAACCGCCAGAACTTGCTGCACGATCGGCGTATTTTTCAATTCGGGGATCGTCGCCAGATGGCTGATATCGGCGCGCAATTGCGCCAGCCCCTGGCTGTCGAACGGTTGATAAGAGTTGCGCAGCACATCCACCAGCGCTTTTTCCGCCAGCAGGTAGTGGAAATTCGGCGCGCTTTTAATCAGCTCGCTCAGCTGCGCGCTGGCGCGAGTCAACGAATCAGCGTCGCCATGGATCAACAATTGATGCGCCTGGTAGAAGCGCTGCAGCAGTGGCCCGTTATCCGGCAGCAGCTGCGCCAGACGCTGTTCCAGCTGCGGCGGCCAGGGCTGTTTCAGCGCGGCGGACAGGCTGGCGAGGAAGTCGCTTTGGATCTTCAGCTGGTTATCGGCGGTAATGAAGTAACGCTTGTCCAACATGATTGAGCTGTCGGCGTTATCCACCAGCCGTACGGACAGGAAACACTGCTGGGCGCGGTAGTGGCGCTGATTGACGAACTCGATATACAGCGACTTGCCCGAGTTGCTGGGGCCGGAATAGTTGTAATTGGTTTGGTCGTGCACCAGGAAGGTCGAGTAGGTGTTGAGCGAATCGGTGATCAGCTCGCTGACGCCCACCACATAGGAGAGCTGCGGCATCCAGTTGCTGCAGCTCTCGCCGCCCTGGATGCGGATATCGATATCGCGCGGGTTAAGCAGCACCGGCATGGTCGATACCGGCACGCGCTGCGACAGCGTGGCGATGCCGACAAACGCCACGCAGACGCTGAGCGCCGCCAGAAACGCCAGCCACACCCAGAACGTCGAGCGGCGATAAAAGCGCGGCTGCTTTTCGCCGGGCGCGGCAACCGGCGTTCGGGTCCGGCTCGGCGGCACGTACGGCGTATCGTCTTCATCATCGCTGCCGTCTTCCGGCTCATGCATGATCACCGCAATCTGCGGCGCCGGCGCAGGGGCGGGCTGCGACTCCCCGTCTTCACACCAGATCACCGAAGCCGCCAACTTATACCCGCGCTTAGGCACGGTGATAATGTATTCCGGACTGTCGCTGTCGCCGTCTTTCAGGTATTTGCGCAGTTCTGAAATGCATTGGGTCACCACGTGATTAGTGACGATATTGCGCTTCCAAACGCTATCGATCAGCTCGTCGCGGCTCAGCACCACATCGGGGTGCCGGGCGAAATAGCACAGCATGTCGATCAGGCGCGGTTCCAGCGTTTTCTGGCGGCCGTCACGGCTGATGGTATTGTCGGCAGGGGTAACCAGCCACTCCCCGACGCGAAAAGCAGGCTCTTGCATGGCGGAAATAACTCTGTAGGCATGTGGGGCAAGGGCGCGATCATAGCATAATCGCCCCCGGCTGTGGCCGCCGGGAGGCGATTAAGCCGTTAACTCTCGTATAATTCTAACGGTAAACCATCGGGATCGCTGAAAAAGGTAAAACGAGATTGAGTATAAGGATCGACGCGTACCGGTTCGCAGGCGACGCCGGCCGCCTGCAGATGGGCGATGGCTTGGTCTATATCGTCAACGCTGAACGCCAGATGGCGCAGGCCGCAAGCCTCCGGGCGGCTGACGCGGGCCGGCGGCGAAGGGAAAGAAAACAGCTCGAGGGTGTATTGCCCGTTGAGCGCCAGATCCGCTTTCCAGGAGTCACGCTCCTCGCGGTAAACTTCACTCAGCAGGGTAAAGCCGAGAATGTCGCAATAGAAATGCTTACTGGCGGCGTAGTCCGCGCCAATGATCGCGATGTGATGCACCTGACGTAATGCCAGCATAGAAACCCTCTCCTGTTCATTCTGATGGTGCACGGTATCCGGCGGCGATGAGGCCGTCAATGAGGAAGCCCGGCGCATCTTTCCAAACCGCCGGGCGCATTATGGCCTTATGGCTGCGGGGCTTTCAGCACCTTCACCAGATAGCGTCCGTCTTCCGTCAGCTTGGCGCCGTGGATATCGGTTTCAAAACCGGGATAGCGCTCGCCGATCGAGCACAGCATCAGCAGGAAATCGAGCACCGCCCGGCTCTCTTCGGTGATCATTTCCCCTGGCATCACCAGCGGCACGCCCGGCGGATAAGGCAGTATCATATTGGCCGCCACTTTGCCCACCAACTGATCCAGCTCGCAGGTTTCCACATTGCCGCGCACCTGCTCCTGGAACATCTGGTGCGGCGTCAGCTTCATTTCCGGCAGCACGTCAAACGCCCGCTGCATCAGGCGCGGCAGATCGTGTTGGCAGATCAGGCGATGAATACCGGCGGCCAGCTCCTGGATGCGCATATGGCGATAGAAATCCGGATCCTCGGCGTACAGATCCGGCAGCATGTTCTTCACCCGCAGGTTGAGATCGTAGGCGCGCTTGAAGTCGGTCAGGCCGCGCAGCAGGCTCATCGCCTTGGTTTTATCGATGCCGATGCTGAACAGGAACAGCAGGTTGTACGGCCCGGTCTTCTCCACCACGATGCCGCGCTCGTCGAGGTACTTCGCCACCAGCGCCGCCGGGATCCCCTCTTCCTCCAGCGCGCCCAGCTCGTTCATGCCCGGCGTCAGGATCGTCACCTTGATCGGATCGAGATACATATGATCGCGATCGGTCTGGCCGAAACCGTGCCAGTTATCGTCCGGATCCAGCGGCCAGCACTGCGCTTCATCGATCTCTTCCGGCTGCCAGATATCGAAGAACCAGCTGTCGCTTTCCTCGCGCAGCCGCTGCACTTCACGGCGAAAATGCAGCGCGCGCTCCACCGAACGGTTGATCAAGCGGCGCCCCGGATTGCCGCGCAGCATGGCGGCGGCGGTTTCCATCGACGCCACGATGCCGTAGTGCGGCGAAGTGGTGGTGTGCATCATGTAGGCTTCGTTGAAGGTGCTCTCGTCGTAGTCGCCCTTGATATGAATCATCGAGGCTTGCGAGAAGGCCGCCAGCAGCTTGTGGGTGGATTGGGTTTCGTAGAAAACCTTGCCGGGCACCCGATCGCCGCTCATGCCGCTCTTGCCGTCGTAAATCGGGTGGAAGTTGGTGTAAGGCACCCAGGCGGAGTCGAAGTGGATCGACGGCACCTCCAGCGTCTGCTTGATGTAGTCGGTGTTGTACAGCAGGCCGTCATAGGTGGAATTGGTGATCACCGCATGCACCGGCCAGGTGGCGTTCGGGGTCTCCTGCACCCGGGCGGCGATGCTGGCGCGGGTAAACTCGCGCTGCGGAATGCCGCCGAGGATGCCGTAGGCGTTGCGCAGCGGGCGCAGATAGATCGGCACGATATCGCTCATCATCAGCAGGTGGCACAGCGATTTGTGGCAGTTGCGGTCGATCAGCACCGTGCTGCCCGCCGGCGCTGAATACATGCCGACGATCTTGTTGGCGGTGGAGGTGCCGTTGGTGACCAGATAGCTCTGCTCGGCATTGAAGGTGCGCGCGATGTACTCTTCGGCCTCCAGATGCGGGCCGGTGTGATCCAGCAGCGACCCGAGCTCGGTGACCGAAATCGAGATGTCGGCCTTCAGGGTATTGGCGCCGAAGAAGTCATAGAACAGGCAGCCCACCGGGCTTTTCTGGAACGCGGTGCCGGCCATGTGGCCCGGCGTGCAAAAGGTGTACTTTCCTTCGCGCACGTAGTTGAACAGCGCCTTGGTCAGCGGCGGCGTAATGGTGTCGATGTATTCCGCCGTGTATTGCTGGATGCGCTGCGCGATATCGTCTGCCGCATTCAGGCCATACTCGAAGAAATAGAGCACCATGCGCATTTCATGCAGGCTGACGTCGAAGGTGGAGTGAGTATTGATAAAGGCGTACAGCGGCAGGTATTCGTTCAGCTCGTTGATCTCGCTGCACAGCTCCAGGCTGTAATCGTCCCAGTCGAAGATCACGCCGCAGATGCGGGCATTGGCTTCGATCAGCTTCAGCAGGTCACCGCTGTTTTTGGGGTATACCAGCTGGAATCCCATCGCGCCCAGCGCCGCGTGGAGCTCGCGGATCGGCTCATCTTTGTAGTAGACGCCCGTCGGGCCCATGATGGCGATGATATTCATCGGCAGCTCCTGTCAGTTAACGGCCAAGTCTCTATAACACCACGAAAATCCGGCGGTGTGTAGCCAAAAAAAAACCGCCCGGAGGCGGTTTATTACCGTGAAGATCGCAACTCAGCAGTAGCCGTAGTTCATCAGACGCTGGTAGCGACGGTTGAGCAACTCTTCGTCGTTCAGGCCATCCAGATCTTTCAGATCGGCCAGCAGCTGCGCTTTCAACGCGGCGGCCATCGCCGGCACGTCGCGGTGCGCGGAACCCAGCGGCTCCGGGATCACCGAGTCGATCAGCTTCAGCTCTTTCAGACGCGGCGCGGTGATGCCCATCGCTTCCGCGGCCAGCGGCGCCTTGTCGGCGCTCTTCCACAGGATGGAGGCGCAGCCTTCCGGCGAAATCACCGAGTAGGTGCTGTACTGCAGCATGTTCACCTTGTCGCCCACGCCGATCGCCAGCGCGCCGCCCGAGCCGCCTTCACCGATGACGGTGCAGATGACCGGTACGTTCAGGCGCGACATCTCACGCAGGTTGCGCGCGATGGCTTCCGACTGGCCGCGTTCTTCCGCGCCCACGCCCGGATAAGCGCCCGGGGTATCGATAAAGGTGATGATCGGCATTTTGAAGCGGGCGGCCATTTCCATCAGGCGCAGCGCCTTGCGGTAGCCTTCCGGCGCCGGCATGCCGAAGTTGCGGCGGATCTTCTCTTTGGTCTCACGGCCTTTCTGGTGCCCGATGATCATCACCGGGCGGCCATCCAGACGCGCAATCCCCCCGACGATCGCTTTGTCGTCGGCGTAAGCGCGATCGCCCGCCAACTCTTCGAAGTCGGTAAAGATATGTTTGATATAATCCAGGGTATAAGGACGGCGCGGGTGGCGTGCCAATTGGGCAATCTGCCAGGCCCCAAGATCGGCAAAAATCTTGCGCGTCAGCTCAACGCTCTTTTCACGCAGGCGCTGAACCTCTTCGTCCAGATTAATATCTAATTTTTCGTCTTGACGGCTGACTGCAGTCAGCGAGTCAATTTTCGCTTCCAGCTCTGCAATCGGCTGTTCAAAATCAAGAAAATTCAGACTCATAGCATTCCTATTTTAGTCAAATTCCAAGTCCACCTGCTCATTGCCTACCAACGTCCGCAAGTCTATCAACAAGCGGTCGGTGGGCGTCACGCGCCAGGTTGCGCCAAAACGCAGCTTGGCTCGCGCATCTTCCCGTTGATAGTAGAGATGCACTGGAATCGTCCCCGAGCGATGGGGTTCCAACGACTGACGGAGACGGTTCAAAAGCTGGTCATCAATTTGCCTGTCAGTCAGCGAGATAGCAAGCCCGCGAGCGTATTTTTCCCGGGCTTCACTGATGTCCATTACCTCGCGGGCCATCATTTTAAGCCCGCCGCTAA
This sequence comes from Serratia ureilytica, assembly GCF_017309605.1. Lineage (NCBI taxonomy): Bacteria > Pseudomonadati > Pseudomonadota > Gammaproteobacteria > Enterobacterales > Yersiniaceae > Serratia > Serratia ureilytica. The sequence goes on along the minus strand of NZ_CP071320.1, from coordinate 991,867 downwards.
AGTCATCAAAGCTGACCTGTCCACTGGCGATAAGGATACGGTCTTTTTCCAACAAATGCTGGTATTTTTCTAACGCTTCGGTGAATAGCATCACTTCCAGACGGCCCGAACGGTCATCCAGCGTACAGATGCCGATGCGGTTGCCGCGCTTGGTCACCATCACCCGCGCGGCGACCACCAACCCGACGGCGGTAGTCATTTTGCCCCGATCCGTCGGGTGCATGTCTTTCAAACGCTGGCCACCGGCGTAACGTTCGATCTCCTTGAGGTATTGGGTGATCGGGTGGCCGGTCAGGTACAGTCCCAGCGTTTCCCGTTCACCGTCCAACACCACCTGCTCCGGCCAGGGCGCGATGTTGGCGTAGGATTGCTCCACCTGCTCTGGCGCTTCCGCCAGCACGCCAAACATGTCCACCTGGCCGATAGCTTCGGCTTTCGCATGCTGATCCGCCGCTTTCAACGCGTCGCCGAGCGAATTCATCAGCGCGGCGCGGTGTGGCCCAAGGCGATCGAACGCCCCGGACATGATCAGTTTTTCCAGAATGCGGCGGTTCAGTTTCTTGATGTCGGAGCGCGCGCAGAGATCGAACAGGTCTTTGAAATAACCTTGCTCGCCGCTGTTGCGCGCTTCGATAATGGCTTCGATCGGCCCTTCCCCCACGCCCTTGATGGCGCCGATGCCGTAAACGATCTCGCCGTCGTCGTTGACGTGGAAGTGATACAGGCCGCTGTTGATGTCCGGCGGCAGGATCTTCAGCCCCATACGCCAGCATTCGTCCACCAGCCCCACTACTTTGTCGGTGTTGTCCATATCGGCGGTCATCACCGCCGCCATAAACTCGGCCGGATAGTGCGCCTTCAGCCACAGCGTCTGGTACGACACCAGCGCGTAGGCGGCGGAGTGCGATTTGTTGAAGCCATAACCGGCGAATTTCTCCACCAGGTCGAAGATTTTCACCGACAGTTCGCCGTCGATGCCGCGCGCTTTGGCGCCGTCTTCAAAGCCGCCGCGCTGCTTGGCCATTTCGACCGGGTTCTTTTTACCCATCGCACGGCGCAGCATGTCCGCGCCGCCCAGCGTATAGCCGGCCAGCACCTGGGCAATCTGCATCACCTGTTCCTGATACAGGATGATGCCGTAGGTCGGCTCCAGCACCGGCTTGAGCGACTCATGCTGCCACTGAATGTCCGGGTAGGAGATCTCTTCGCGGCCGTGTTTGCGGTCGATGAAGTTATCCACCATGCCCGACTGCAGCGGCCCCGGACGGAACAGCGCCACCAGTGCGATCATGTCTTCGAAGCAGTCGGGCTTCAGACGTTTGATCAAATCTTTCATGCCGCGCGATTCAAGCTGGAACACCGCCGTGGTTTCCGAACGCTGCAGCATGTCGAAGCTTTTCTTGTCGTCGAGCGGGATGGCGGCGATGTCGATCGGTTCCAGCCCGGTCTTGGCGCGCCGGGCGTTGATCATCTCCAGCGCCCAGTCGATGATGGTCAGGGTGCGCAGACCGAGGAAGTCGAACTTCACCAGCCCGGCGTATTCCACGTCGTTCTTGTCGAACTGGGTCACCGGGTGGTTCCCTTCGGCATCGCAGTACAGCGGCGCGAAGTCGGTGATCTTGGTCGGCGCGATCACCACGCCACCGGCGTGTTTACCGGCGTTGCGCGTCACCCCTTCCAGCTTGCGGGCCATGTCGATCAGCGCTTTGACCTCTTCGTCGGCCTCGTAAATCTCCGGCAGCTGCGGTTCGGCGGCGAAGGCTTTCTCCAGCGTCATGCCCGGATCCGGCGGCACCAGTTTGGAGATGCGATCGACGAACCCGTACGGGTGCCCCAACACGCGGCCTACGTCGCGGATAACCGCTTTCGCCGCCATGGTGCCGAAGGTGATGATCTGCGATACCGCTTCGCGGCCGTACATCTCCGCCACGTGCTCGATTACCTGGTCACGTTTCTCCATGCAGAAGTCGACGTCGAAGTCGGGCATCGAGACACGTTCCGGGTTCAGGAAGCGTTCGAACAGCAGGTCGAATTCCAGCGGATCGAGGTCGGTGATTTTCAACGCATAGGCCACCAGCGAACCGGCGCCGGAGCCTCGCCCTGGGCCCACCGGCACGTTGTTGTCCTTCGACCACTGGATAAATTCCATCACGATCAGGAAGTAGCCGGGGAACCCCATCTGGTTGATCACTTTCAGCTCGACGTCCAGACGCTCGTCGTATTCCGGGCGGCGCTGCGCGCGCACGTCAGGATCGGGGAACAGGAACTCGAGACGCTCTTCCAGCCCCTCTTTCGATTTGAGTACCAGGAAGTCCTCGGTGCTCATATCGCCGGTCGGGAACTGCGGCAGGAAGTACTCGCCGAGGCGAATGGTGACGTTGCAGCGCTTGGCGATTTCGACGCTGTTCAGCAGCGCTTCCGGGATGTCGGCGAACAGCTCGCACATCTCGTCTTCGCTGCGCATGTATTGTTGCGGGCTGTAGTTGCGCGGCCGCTTGGGATCGTCCAGCGTAAAGCCGTCGTGGATGGCGACGCGGATCTCATGAGCGTCGAAGTCATCTTCCACCAGGAAACGCACGTCGTTGGTGGCCACCACCGGCAAACCGCGCTCGGTGGCCAGCGCCACCGCCGCATGCAGATAGTTCTCTTCATCCGGGCGGCCGGTGCGGATCAACTCCAGGTAGTAGCAGTCGGGGAAATATTGCTGGTAGAAATCCAGACACTGATCCACCTGCGCCTGGTTGCCGCGCAGCAGGAACTTGCCGACGTCGCCCTGACGCGCGCCGGAGAGCAGGATCAGCCCTTCGCGATGTTCAATCAGCCAGTCGCGATCGATGATCGGGCCGGCGGCGCCGTAGCCGCGCTGATAGGCGCGGGAAATCAGCAGCGTCAGGTTCTGGTAGCCTTCGTTGTTGCTGGCCAGCACCGTCAGCTGAGCGAGTTCGTCGCCCAAGACTTCGCTTTGCACATGGAAATCCGCGCCGATGATCGGTTTGATCCCGGCGCCGTGCGCGCTGCCGTAGAACTTCACCAGCCCGCACAGGTTGGTGAAATCGGTGATTGCCAGAGCAGGCATGGCTAACGCGGCGGCTCTTTTCACCAGCGGCGCCGTCTTGGCCAATCCATCAATCATGGAGTAGTCACTGTGGACGCGCAGGTGAATAAAACGAGGTTCGGCCATCTCCAGATACCTGATTGAAGGGGCTCAGCGTGCTGAGCCCGGGTTAATGCTATCGTCGAGCCGGTCAGGCTCGCAGGCTACAGCGCGAGCGCCCTTTTCACCGGCGCGAAGCTGCGGCGATGATGCTCGGTGGCGCCCAGCGCGGCCAGCCGCTCCAGGTGGAAGGCGGTCGGGTAGCCTTTATGCTGCGCGAAACCGTAGTCCGGGAACTCGCTGTCCAGCTCGGCCATTTCGCGATCGCGCGTGACCTTCGCCAGAATGGACGCCGCGCTGATCTCCGCCACGCGGCTGTCGCCCTTCACCACCGCCTGCGAACGCATCGGCAAGCTCGGGCAACGGTTACCGTCGATTAAAACCATGTCCGGCGCGATATGCAACCCGGCCACCGCGCGCTGCATCGCCAACATGGTGGCGTGCAAAATGTTCAGCTGGTCGATTTCCGCCGGTTCGGCGCGCCCCAGGCTCCAGGAGAGCGCTTTGGCGACGATTTCGTCATACAGCGCCAGCCGGCGTTTTTCACTGAGCTTTTTGGAGTCCGCCAGCCCGACGATCGGCCGCGCCGGATCGAGGATCACGGCGGCGGTGACCACCGCGCCGACCAACGGGCCGCGGCCCACTTCGTCCACACCGGCAATCAGCGTGGCAGCGGGATAGATAAAGGGTTCAATCATGCTTTCGCCAGCTCCAACACAGCCTGAGCGGCCTGTTCGTCCGCACCGCAACGGATGCTTTGGTGCAAGGTAAGGAAAGTCTGTTTCAACGCGTCGGTTTCCGGGCTCTCTTCCAGCAGCGGCATCACGGCGGCGGCCAGTTTGTCCGGGACGCAGTCATGCTGCAGCAGTTCGGTGACGATCTCCCGCCCCGCCAGCAGATTCGGCAGCGAGACATAAGGCGTTTTCACCAGCTTCTGCGCCAACCAGAAAGTGAACGGCTTCATGCGATAGCCCACGACCATCGGGCACTTGGCCAGCATGCATTCCAGCGCCGCCGTGCCGGATGCCAGCAGCGCCGCGTCGCTGGCGATCATCGCTTCACGCCCCTGCCCATTCAGCAGGTGTACGGTCAGATCCGGCGCCACTTCGGCCTTGATGCGCTCAAACTGCTCACGCCGTTTGGCGTTGACCAGCGGCACCACCACTTCCAGCTCGGGATAACGCGTGCGCAGCAGCTGCGCGGTTTTGAGGAAGTCGGCGCTCAGCATCTCGACTTCGGCGCCGCGGCTGCCCGGCAACAAGGCCAAACAGCGCGCCTGCGGAGCGATGCCAAGCTGAGCGCGCGCCGCCAACCGATCGGGCTGCAGCGGCATGGCGTCCGCCATGGTGTGACCGATAAACCGGCAGGGGACGTTGAAACGATCGTAAAACGCTTTTTCGAAAGGGAGAAAGGCCAGCACCAAATCGGTGGCTTTGCCTATTTTGAAAACGCGCTTTTGTCGCCAGGCCCACACTGAAGGGCTGACATAGTGGATGGTGCGAATGCCGCGCTGCTTGAGGCGGCCTTCCAGCGTGATGTTGAAGTCCGGCGCGTCGATGCCGACAAACACGTCCGGCCGCAGCTCACCGAAGCGGCGGGTAAGATCCTTGCGGATCTTCAACAGGCGTGGCAAGCGCTCGAGCACTTCCACCACGCCCATTACCGCCAGCTCTTCCATTTCGTACCAGGCTTCGCACCCTTCGGCCTGCATCAGCGGGCCGGCGACGCCAACGAAACGCGCGTCAGGGATCTGCGCTTTGAGCGCACGGATCAAACCGGCGCCGAGAATGTCACCGGAGGTTTCTCCGGCGACCAATCCGATAGTCAATGGACGATTCGACATAACTCAGCGAATGATGCCACGGGTAGAACGGGTGAAGAAATCGAGGTACTGCTGCACCACCGGCTGCTCTTTGGCCAGGGCTTCGATTTCCGCTTTCGCTTCATCCAGCGTTTTTTCGCTGCGATACAGGATTTTGTAGGCGTTGCGGATCGCCTGCATTTCATCCTTGTCAAAACCGCGGCGCTTGAGGCCGACCGCGTTGACGCCGAACGGCGTAGCGTGGTTGCCCTGAGCGATGACGAACGGAGGCACGTCCTGAGCGACACCGGAACAACCGCCTACCATCACATGCGCGCCGATAATGCAGAACTGATGGATCGCGGTCATGCCGCCAATGATGGCGTGATCGTCGATTTCCACATGCCCCGCCAGCGTGGCGTTGTTGGCCAGCACGCAAGCGTTGCCAACTACACAGTCGTGGGCGACGTGCACGTTGACCATCAGCAGGTTATCGTTGCCCACTTTGGTCAGGCCGGTGCCCTGCGCGGTGCCGCGGTGGATAGTGACGCTTTCGCGGATGCGATTGCGATCGCCCACTTCCACACGCGTCGGCTCGCCCGCGTATTTCAGATCCTGATTCACTTCGCCGATAGAGGCGAACTGATAAATCTGGTTATCGCGGCCAATCTTGGTAATGCCGTTCACCACCACGTGGGATTTCAGCACCGTGCCGGCGCCGATTTCCACCTGGGAGCCGACGTAGCAGAAAGGGCCGATATGCACGCCGGCGCCAATCACGGCGCCTTCTTCGACTATCGCGCTAGGATGGATAAAGGCGGTTTGGTCAATCACGGATTAAGCCTCCCGGCTGCGGGCACACATCATGGTTGCTTCGCAGACAATTTTACCGTCAACGGTCGCCACGCCTTTGAAGCGAGTCAGACCGCGGCGAGTTTTCTCGAAGGTGACTTCCATGACCATCTGATCGCCTGGCACCACAGGGCGCTTGAAGCGAGCTTCATCGATACCAGCGAAGTAATACAGCTCGCCCGGTTCCAGTTTGCCGACGCTTTTAAACGCCAGGATGCCGGTGGCCTGCGCCATGGCTTCCAGGATCAATACGCCTGGGAAAATCGGTTTGCCAGGGAAGTGGCCCTGGAAAAACGGTTCATTCACCGATACGTTCTTCACCGCACGCAGATATTTGTGCTCTTCAAACTCGAGGACGCGGTCGACCAGCAAGAACGGGTAACGGTGAGGAAGCAGATCCAAAATTTCTGCAATATCCAGAGTATGAGTGTCAGTAGTCAAAATACTCTTCCTGTCTCTAAAAACTGATGGCATCAACAACACGGCCTGCGCTGACCCCAAAAGGAGATCATCATGCAGGCCGCAAATTAACATCTCTTTGCGCTTTTGGTCTCACGACCAACGCGTTTCGTTTTGTACCCGCGAGAGCGGGCGGCAATGACTAGTCTTTTCCGACTTTACGTTCGACAGCTTTCAAGCGCTTGCTGATCTCATCGATATTCATTACCAACGCAGCGGTTTTACGCCAAACCTTGTTAGGCTGCAACGGAATGCCCGAAGAGTATACCCCAGGTTCGGTGATTGGTCGCATAACCATTCCCATTCCGGTAACAACAACCTTGTCGGCAATTTCCATGTGACCGTTGATCACGCTGGCGCCGCCAATCTGGCAGTAGCGGCCGATTTTCAGGCTGCCGGCCATGATCACACCGCCGGCGACGGCGGTATTGTCGCCAATCACGACGTTATGTGCAATCTGGCATTGGTTGTCGATGATAACACCATTCCCGATTTGGGTGTTATCCAAAGCGCCGCGGTCAATGGTGGTGCAAGCGCCGATTTCGACGCGATCGCCGATAATCACCGTGCCCAACTGAGGGATCTTGATCCACTCGCCGCGCTCATTCGCATAGCCGAAACCGTCTGCGCCGATCACGGTGCCCGACTGAATCAGGCAGCGCTGGCCGATTTCGACCGCATGATAAATCGTTACGTTCGCCCACAGACGCGTTCCCGCGCCGATGCGTGCGTGTTTGCCGATGAAGCAGCCCGGGCCGATAACCACGTTATCGCCAAGCACCGCACCCGACTCGATCACCGCGTTCGCCCCAATGGCGACGTTCTGCCCCAGCTGCGCTTCCGGCGAGACAACCGCGCTTGGCGCGATATCCTGAGCCGGCGACGGCGTGGTGTCCATCAGCTGCGCCATGCGCGCATAGGTCAGGTAAGGGTTCTTAACCACCAGCGCCGCAGCACGGCAGTGTGGTAAATCCGCTTCGGTAAGCACCACGGCGCTTGCCTGGCAGGAAGACAGCTGCTCTTGATAGCGGCTGTTTGACAAAAACGTGATTTGGCCAGGCTGTGCCGAATGCATAGAAGCAATGCCGGTGATGACGAGATCGCCATCACCGTGCAATTGTGCATCCAACTGCTGCGCTAAATCAGCCAGTCGAATTGAAAGCATGTGTTATTTAACCTGTTTCAGCACGTCAGCAGTGATATCTTTGGAAGAGTCTGCATAGGCAACGGCGTTGGCGTCGATCACCACGTCATAACCGCCTTTGCTCGCGACAGATTTCACCGCGTCCTGAATGCGGCTCAGGATCTTGTTACGCTCTTCCATCTGGCGACGACGGTTGTCCTGCTCGAAAGCCTGGGCTTTCTGAGAGAACTGCTCGCGCTGCGCCATCACGTCTTTTTCCAACTTGCTGCGGTCGCTGGCTTTCATGGTAGCGCCGTCACGCTGCAGACGTTGCATTTTGGTCTGCAGGCTACGTTCCATGTTCTGGAGTTCGCTTGCACGGCCTTTAAACTCGTTTTCCAGCTGTTTAGCGACCGCTTCGCGGGCCGGCAGCTGTTGGAAAATGCTGGAGACGTTAACGACAGCGATCTTATCTGCTGCCTGAACGCCAGCTGAAGCAGCCATTGCTAAACCGAGGCCTGCGGCACACAACCACTTTTTCACTATAAACTCCTTACCATCACCCATTTGTGTCATATGACACTGAAGTACACAATTTGCCAGACTTGTCCCACCAAACAATGAGAATCATCTCCCTCTGCCGGCGGGCGCCTGGCCATTGCGATTCTTAATAACTGTTATGCCCAGAGGAGAGACCCGTTACCAGGTCTTACCGATGTTAAACTGGAACTGTTCGGACTTGTCGCCTTCGTATTTCTTGATCGGGTTGGCGTAAGAGAACACCAATGGCCCCAATGGCGACATCCACTGCAGCGCGATACCGGCGGAAGAACGAATATTGCTGGCCTTGCTGTAGTCCGGCACGCCGTACATCAGCGTATCGTTGGTATTCTTCCACTTGGTATCCCACACGGTACCCGCATCGATGAACAGCGACGTGCGCACCGAGTTGGCGTATTTCTCGCTGATGAACGGCGTCGGGGTGATCAGCTCCAGGCTGGCGACCGCCATGGCGTTACCGCCCACCGCGTCATCCGAGCTACAGATACTCTGACGATCGGTCGTGCTGCCGGCGTTGAACTGACACTGGTACGAGTTGGAGTTGTAGTACACCGCCTTCGGACCAATGGTGTTGGACTGGAAGCCGCGCACGGTGCTCGAACCACCGGCGTAGAAGTTCTCGTAGAACGGCATTTCCTTGCCGCCCAGCCCATCCGCGTAACCCAGACGGCCACGGCCCAACAGCACCCAGGTGCGATCGTCGTTGATCGGCACGTACTGTACGCTGTCCAGCGTCACCTTGTAGTATTCGTTGTCCGAGCCCGGAATGGTGACCTTGCCGTTCAACGTGGTGCGGTTACCCGAGGTCGGGAAGTAGCCGCGGTCCAGGTTGTTGTAGGTCCAGCCCAGGTTCAGCGTAAAGTCGTCGGTCGAGTAGCTGGCGCGGTCGGTCTTGTTCGCATCCACGCCCATCGAGTCGAGGTAACGCCACATGGCGATCTGCGGCTGCATGTTCGACAGGCCGTTGTGGACGTAGCCCAGGCCGGTGCGCAACGAGTTGTTTTCGTTGATCGGGAAGCCCAGCGTGCCGTCGATACCGTAACTCTTGTTGGTATAGTCCGACAGATCCGCGTCATCCGCCTTAAAGTCGTTGTAGAAGATGCGGCCGCCCAGGCTCACACCGTCAACGGTGAAGTACGGGTTGGTGACCGACAGTTCGGTATAGGTCTGGTAGTCGTTCTTGGTGCCGCTGATGCCGACCGAGTAGCCGGTACCCAACCAGTTATCCTGCTGCACGCCGGCCTGGAAGCTGACGCCGCTCTCGGTGCCGTAACCGACGCCGAAGTTGAAGGTACCGGTGTTGCGTTCTTTCACCTTGTAGGTCACATCGACCTGATCGGCGGTGCCCGGCACGCGCTGGGTTTCCACGTCAACCGTTTCGAAGTAGCCCAGACGGTTCAGACGCTCTTTGCCCTGCTCGACCTGCTCGTTGCCGAGCCAGGCGCCTTCCATCTGGCGCATTTCGCGACGCAGTACGGAATCCTTGCTGGTGTCGTTGCCTTCGAACTTGATGCGACGCACGTAGAAGCGGTTGCCCGCGTCAACGTTGACGTGCAGTTTGACGGTTTTATCCGCGTCGTTGATCTCAGGCTGAGTGCCGACGCGCGGGTAGGCGTAACCATAACGGCCCAACATCGTTTTGATGTTGTCTTCCATTTTGGTCACCTTGCTGCCGTTGTACAGCTCGCCTGGCTCGATTTTGGTGATCTGAGCGACTTCCGCCGAGTGGCCAGCCAGGTTGCCGTTCACGACAACGTCGGAAAGCTTGTACTGCTCGCCTTCGGTGATGTTGATAGTGATGTAGATGCCTTTTTTATCCGGCGTCAGGCTCACCTGGGTAGAATCGATGTTGAAGCGGGCATAGCCGCGATCCAGATAGAAGCTGCGCAGGGTTTCGAGATCGCCCGCCAGTTTTTGCTTCTGGTATTTGCGATCGCCGACCAGGTTCCACCACGGCACTTCGTCACGCAGTTGGAAGCGCGAGATCAGTTCATCGTTGGTGAAGGCATGGTTGCCGACGATGTTGATTTGTTGAATCTTGGCGGAGACCCCTTCCGTGAACACCAGCTTCAGGTCGACACGGTTGCGCGGCAACGGCGTGACCACGGCTTTCACCGAGGCGCTGTATTTACCAACGCTGTAATAGAAGTCTTCCAGCCCTTTTTCAATGCTGGAAATCGTGGTGCGGTCGAGCGCCTCGCCCACCCGGACGCCGGAGGCTTCCAGGTTTTGCTTGAGCATGTCATCCTTCACCGACTTGTTGCCGGAGAAAGTGATGCTGGCGATGGTAGGACGTTCCTTCACCTGCACGATCAAGGTATTACCATCGCGCAGTACGCGCACGTCCTCGAAGTTGCCGGTGGCAAACAAGGCACGAATGGTATTACTGATGTCATCGTCAGTGACGGTATCGCCGACGCGAACCGGCATGTTGAGTAACGCCGCACCGACGGCAACTCGCTGCAGGCCTTCGAAATGAATGTCTTTCACTACGAACCCGTCTGCACCGTATACGGTGGCGCTGCCAAACAGCAGCGACGCTATGAGCAACTTTTTCATCGCCATCGTTGTTATGCGTTCTTCCTAACCTATCCCCGCCCCTAAAGGCGGGAAAAATCATTGAAAAGTGCAAGACCCATCAACAACACCAACACGATCGAACCTATGCGGTAGCTGTAGTCCTGTACTCGCTCGGAAACCGGCCCACCCTTCAGCTTTTCTATCGCCAGGAAGAGGAGATGCCCACCATCTAACACCGGTAATGGGAACAGGTTGATGATCCCCAGGTTGACGCTAATCAACGCCAGGAACATCAGATAATACACGAATCCGACTCCGGCTGACGCCCCAGCTCCCTGTGCAATCGAGATCGGGCCACTCAGGTTGTTCAGCTTTACATCACCGGTTATTAATTTGCCCAGCATGTTGACCGTCAGCCGCATCAGCTGCCAGGTCTTGTCGCCGGCCTGATACAGCGCCGGGAACGGTCCATACTGGCGAATCGTCTTATACTCTTCCGGCAGCGGCAGCACCTTTGGAATGATGCCTGCAAACCCCACCGATTTGTCTTTTCCCACCGGCTTTGTATCCGGTATCAGCGTCAAAGACAAGGGGGCGCCGTTTCTTTCAATCTCCAAAGCCAGCGGTTGCCCCGGGCCATCGTGGATACGCTTCACCAGCGTCTGCCAACGACCCAACGGCTGACCATCGACTTTAACGATCCTGTCCCCCGCTTGTAAACCCGCCTTTTGCGCCGCCGAGTTCGGCTGCACTTCCGCCAACACGGATTCGATCTGCGGGCCGCGCGGCATAATCCCCAGCGCGACAACGGGATCCTGCTTGTCCGGTTCAAAGTTCCACTGGCGCAAGTCCAGGGTTTTGGTCACCACCTGCGAAGAGCCGAACGGCGCTACGCCGACTTCGGTTTGCGCATCGCCAATCTTCGCCACCAGCGCCAGACGAACTGACTCCCAATCAGGCGTTTCGATGCCGTCAACCGACTTTAGTTCCATGCCAGACGAAATTTCAGCCTTGGCGGCGATCGATTGCGGCGCGATTTCGCCGATCACCGGACGGAAACTCGGCACGCCGATGATGAACACCAGCCAGTAGGCAAGGATAGCAAACAGGAAGTTGGCGATGGGACCGGCGCTGATGATGGCCGCGCGCTGCCAGACGGTTTTATTGTTGAAGGCCTGGTGGCGCATCTCCGGCGCCACCGACTCCACGCGCTCGTCCAGCATCTTCACGTAGCCGCCGAGCGGGATCAGAGCGATAACGTACTCGGTGCCCTGGCGATCGGTTCGACGCCACAGCGCCCGGCCGAAGCCGATGGAGAAGCGTTCAACGCGCACGCCGCAACGACGGGCAACCCAAAAGTGTCCGAACTCATGCACGGTAATCAAGATACCGAGCGCAATCAGAAACGCCACCAGGTTCCAAAGCACGCTGACCATCATCCCTCACTTTCCGTCATCGACGGATTAAAACACCAACAGCATCAGGCAGGCAAACACCGGCACCGCCGCGGTCAGGCTGTCGATACGATCCAGTATGCCGCCATGACCGGGAATCAAATGCCCGCTGTCCTTGATGCCCGCTTCGCGTTTGAACATGCTTTCGGTCAAATCGCCCAGCACCGAAGCCAGCGCGGCGATCACCGAACAGGCCAGCAGCGTGGTCGGCACCACGTTCAGCGGCGCGTAGCGGCCGAACAGCCACGAGATCACCGCCGACGTCAGCAACCCGCCGATCAACCCTTCCCACGTTTTGCCCGGTGAGACCTTCGGCGCCAGCTTATGCTTGCCGAACAGCTTGCCGAACATGTAGGCACCGGAATCCGCGCCCCACACCAGCAACATCACGTACAACAGCCACCAGGCGCCGGTAAACGGGTTTTGCTCGTAGCCGAACTGGCGCAGCGCCAGCATGCCCCAGAAAAACGGCACGATGGTCAGCAGGCCAAACAGCAGGCGCAGCGGGCGCGAATTGCGCCAGATAGCGGCCGAGCCGGGATAGAACAGCACCAACAGCAACGCCGCCAGCCACCAGGCCAACGACAGCCACAGCGAGCCGCTTATCTGCGGCACGGATTGATGGTAAGCGGGGACGCTGAGCATCATCAGCGCAAGCAGAAAACCGCACAGTATCGCCAACCAGATGCGCTGCGAACGGGAGGTAAAACCGGCCAATTGGCCCCACTCCCAGGCAGCTAACATGCACACGACGAGCGTTACCAGAGCAAAGGCCAACGGCGGCAACAGGAACAGCGCCGCGATAACGATCGGGATTAAAATCAGAGCAGTTATGAGGCGATACTTCAGCAAAAGTTCTCCCTAGGACGCATCGGCGCCGTTAGGTGTTGTTCCCCCGAAGCGGCGCTCACGTTGTGCAAATGCATTCAGCGCACCTTCAAAGACAAGTTCATCGAAATCAGGCCAGAGCACATCAGTAAAGTAAAGTTCAGCATAGGCGATTTGCCACAGCAGGAAATTACTGATGCGATGCTCGCCACCGGTGCGGATAACCAGATCCACCGGCGCCAGGTCGCTCATGCAAACCCGCTCGTTCAATAATTCCTCGCTGATCTGATCCGGGTGCAACTCGCCTACCCGTACCTGTTCGGCCAGTTCCCTTACTCCCTGAATGATATCCCAACGGCCGCCGTAGTTGGCAGCGATATTGAGCGTCAGGCCATCGTTATTTTCCGTCAGAGCTTCAGAGCGGCGGATCCGCTCCTGCAAACGCGCGCTGAATCGGCTGATATCGCCGATCACTCGCAGCCTGACGTTATGTTTATGCAGGCTTTTTACTTCACTATCCAAAGCGCGGACAAAAAGCTCCATCAGGGCAGAGACTTCCTGCACCGGACGGTTCCAGTTTTCGCTGCTGAAGGCATAAAGCGTGAGCGCATCTAAATGGTGGCTGGCGGCAAAACTGACCGCGCGGCGAACCGATTTCACCCCTGCTTTATGACCGAAGACACGTAACTTGCCCTGACGTTTGGCCCAGCGTCCGTTACCGTCCATGATAATGGCGACATGGCGCGGCCCCGGGGAAGATGGATTAGCCTCTTGTTGGTTTGCGGACGACATAACTCGTACTTATTTCCTCAATAGAAATATAACTGCCTTTCCGGAACATCAGGCCCTTACGCGCAAAAAAAGCCGTGTGCCCGACACGGCTTTCAGCCTGCCCTTGCGACACCCGGCGCAGCCGGGCCGCCATTGACGCACAAGGCGCCAATCGGGCCATAATTCAACGGTATAACCGCTGACAGGTGGCGCAGACTATACCACCTCAGCGGGGCATGAACAAACGGCCCCGCTGCGGCGCACGCGAATTACGAGCAAAATCGGATAATCACCGTGATCGGCCGCACAACGCGCGAACCCGCTCCTCAGCGGCGGCGCGCGCCTGACGGTCAATGTCTAAGACCGCTTCGATGCTCGTCGGTTCCTGCAGCGCGAGACGTTCCAGCACCTGGCGATTGACCGCCGCGATATCGGTAAAGCGAATCTGCTGCTGCAAAAATGCCGCCACGGCGATTTCGTTGGCCGCGTTCAGCGCGGTGGTGGCCGCCTGGCCGGCATCGAACGCTTCGATCGCCAAATACAGGCAAGGATAACGCTCACGCTCCGGTTCGGCGAAGGTCAGCGAACCGATACGGCAGAAGTCCAGCGCTTCCACACCGGAATTCACACGCTGCGGATACGCCATCGCGTGAGCGATTGGCGTGCGCATATCCGGCGTCCCCAACTGCGCCAGCACGCTGCCGTCGGCATAGCGCACCATCGAGTGAATCACCGACTGCGGGTGCAGGATCACTTCCATTTGCTCGGCCGAGGCGTTAAACAGCCAGCGGGCCTCAATGTATTCCAGACCTTTGTTCATCATGGTGGCGGAATCCACCGAGATCTTGCGGCCCATCGACCAGTTTGGGTGGGCGCAGGCTTGATCCGGCGTCATCGCGGCGAACTGTTCCAACGGCGTGGTGCGGAACGGGCCGCCGGAACCGGTAAGCACGATGCGCGAAACACCATGACTGTCCAGTGAAGAGTATCCCAACTGACGCTGAATGTTCTCAGGCAAACTCTGAAAAATCGCGTTGTGCTCGCTGTCGAGCGGCAGCAGTTGCGCCTGGCTTTGCCGCACCGCGTCCATAAACAGACGGCCGCAGGTGACCAGCGACTCTTTGTTGGCCAGCAGCACCTGCTTGCCCGCGCGGATCGCCGCCAGCGTCGGCAACAGCCCCGCGGCGCCGACGATGGCCGCCGTCACTTGATCGACGTCATCCAAAGCGGCCAATTCACAGGCCGCTTGTTCCCCGGCCAACACTTCGGTAGCGACACCGTTCTCCGCCAGGATAGCGCGCAGCTCGCGCGCGGCGCTTTCATCCGCCATCGCGGCAAACGCGGGCCGAAATTCCATGCATTGCTGCGCCATGACCGCAACATTGCGGCCGGCCACCAGCGCTTTGATCGCAAAACGGTCGAGATTCGCCCTGACCACGGCCAGGGTGCTGGTCCCTACCGAGCCGGTCGAGCCAAGAATGGTCAGTTGCTTCATGAGTTCACTCTGAATAACTGTCTGATGAGATCGGAGGTGCTCCAGTGTGGAACCTTGGACACCGCTTGTCCATGATCTTTCAGTACGATGAAACGGGATCTGCGCCACAAAAAACAAAGCGCCGCCCAGGCGACGCTTTTTTTCTGCGCGATGCTGATTAGAATTCCATCAGCTCTTTTTCTTTCTCCGCCAGCGCGGCGTCGACCAGCTTGATGTAAGCGTCGGTCATTTTCTGAATCTCGTCTTGTGAACGACGCTCTTCGTCTTCGCTGATCTCTTTATCTTTCAGCAGCGCCTTGACCTTGTCGTTGGCGTCGCGACGCACGTTACGCACCGCTACGCGGCCCTGCTCGGCTTCGCCGCGCACGATCTTGATCAGATCCTTACGACGTTCTTCGGTCAGCGGAGGCAGCGGAACGCGAATGTCAGAACCGGCGGAAGACGGGTTGAGGCCCAGATCAGAGCTCATGATCGCTTTCTCAACGGCTTGGCTCAGGCTGCGGTCGAATACGTTGATTTTCAGCGTGCGGGAGTCTTCCACGGTCACGTTGGCCAGCTGACGCAGCGGCGTAGCGGCGCCGTAGTATTCCACCATGATGCCGTCCAGAATGCTTGGAGAAGCGCGGCCGGTACGGATCTTGCTGATTTGGTTTTTGAATGCTTCTACGCTTTTTTCCATGCGTGAATCAGCATCTTTTCTGATTTCATTAGTCACGTTGCAAACCCTTGGAAGCTGGTTACTTGGCAGGCGATACTCAAGTATAGCCCGTAATCGTACTCGAAGAGCGCGCGGCGCCTGGCGTCACGCGCTCCGAAAAAGAGGTGTGAACAGCCTTATTTGCTGATCAACGTACCTTCGTTCTCACCCATCACCACGCGGCGCAGCGCACCAGGCTTGTTCATGTTGAACACGCGGATCGGCAGACCGTGATCGCGGGCCAGCGTAAATGCCGCCAGATCCATCACTTTCAGCTCGCGCTCCAGCACGTCCTGATAGGTTAATTGTTCATACAGCGTCGCATCCGGGTTTTTCACCGGATCGGCGGAGTATACGCCATCCACTTTGGTGGCTTTCAGCACCACGTCCGCTTCGATCTCGATGCCGCGCAGGCAGGCAGCGGAATCGGTGGTAAAGAACGGGTTGCCGGTACCGGCGGAGAAGATCACCACGCGGTTGTTGCGCAGCAGGCTGATAGCCTCTGCCCAGCTGTAATTATCACATACGCCGTTCAGCGGGATCGCTGACATCAGGCGGGCGTTCACATAGGCACGGTGCAGTGCATCACGCATAGCCAGGCCGTTCATCACGGTAGCCAGCATTCCCATGTGGTCGCCCACTACGCGGTTCATGCCGGCTTGCGCCAGCCCCGCGCCGCGGAACAAGTTCCCGCCGCCAATAACTACACCGACCTGAATTCCCAGTTCGACCAGCTCTTTCACTTCCTGAGCCATGCGATCCAAAACGCTGGCGTCGATACCAAAACCTTCTGCACCTTGCAGGGCTTCGCCACTCAGTTTAAGCAGAATACGCTGATATACGGGTTTTGCATTGGTTGCCATGGTGTTCTGTCCTAAGAAGCAGTATTAGTATTGGGGATTTCAGCCGATGAAACGCGCCTGAGGTGAGCATCACGCTGCAGGGCCTGCCACCGGTGTAATTCTGGCTGGATAGTATGGAACCGCCAGACGGCGGTTCCATCGACAGTCATTAAGACTGTTTGCTCATCGCGGCAACTTCAGCAGCGAAGTCGGTTTCGACTTTCTCGATGCCTTCGCCCACTTCGAAGCGAATGAAGTTGGTCACGTCAGCGTTGTGCTCTTTCAGCACCTGAGCAACGGATTTGCTCGGATCCATAACGAAAGGCTGACCGGTCAGAGAAACTTCGCCGGTGAATTTCTTCATGCGGCCTTCAACCATTTTCTCTGCGATTTCTTTCGGCTTGCCGGACTGCATGGCGATGTCCAGCTGAACCTGGTACTCTTTTTCTACCACTTCAGCAGACACGTCTTCTGGCTTCACGAACTCTGGCTTGCTCGCCGCAATGTGCATTGCGATTTGCTTAACCAGCTCTTCGTCAGCGCCTTTAGCCGCAACCAGAACGCCGATGCGCGCGCCGTGCAGGTAGCTGCCCAGCACGTCGCCTTCCAGGGAAGCAACGCGACGAATGTTGATGTTTTCGCCGATTTTTGCCACCAGCGCTACGCGCTCTTCTTCGAACTGTGCTTTCAGCACGTCAACGTCAGTGATTTTGCCGGCCATAGCGGCATCCAGCACTTTGTCGGCGAACGCCTGGAAACCGGCGTCTTTCGCAACGAAGTCAGTCTGGCAGTTAACTTCCAGAATGATGCCGTAGTTGCCTTCGATCTTGGTTTTGATCACGCCGTCAGCAGCTACGTTGCCTGCTTTTTTAGCGGCTTTGATCGCACCGGACTTACGCATGTTTTCGATTGCCAGTTCGATGTCGCCGTTGGATTCAACCAGCGCCTTCTTGCAATCCATCATGCCAGCGCCGGTACGCTCGCGCAGTTCTTTTACCAGGGCAGCGGTAATATCAGCCATTTATTTTTCCTCGGTTATCTCGCGTGGAGACAGTTCTCATTCAGATAAGCAAAGGGGGCCTTTACAGGCCCCCCTAACCAACATATGTCAATACCTGGTTAATAAGGGCTCAGTGACGAGCTTGCCTTATTATTCAGCTTCTACGAAGCCTTCTTCCGCCTGAACGGCCAGATCTTGAGAACGACCTTCACGCACAGCGGCAGCAACAGCAGTCAGGTACAGGTTTACTGCACGGATTGCGTCGTCGTTACCAGGGATGATGAAGTCAACGCCGTCTGGGTTGGAGTTGGTATCAACGATAGAGAATACCGGGATACCCAGGTTGTTGGCTTCTTTGATCGCGATGTGCTCGTGATCGGCATCGATAACGAACAGTGCGTCTGGCAGACCGCCCATATCTTTGATACCGCCCAGGGAGTTTTCCAGCTTGGCCAGTTCACGAGTGCGCATCAGCGCTTCTTTCTTGGTCAGCTTGTCCAGGGTGCCGTCTTGAGACTGGATTTCCAGATCTTTCAAACGCTTGATGGACTGACGAACGGTTTTCCAGTTAGTCAGCATGCCACCCAACCAGCGGTGGTTCACGAAGAACTGGTCACAGCTGTTCGCAGCGTCTTTTACCGCTTCGCTTGCTGCGCGTTTGGTACCAACGAACAGGATCTTGCCTTTACGGGAAGAGATCTTGCTCAGTTCAGCCAGAGCGGCGTTGAACATTGGTACAGTCTGCTCCAGGTTGATGATGTGAACCTTGTTACGAGCGCCGAAGATGAAAGGCTTCATTTTCGGGTTCCAGTAACGGGTCTGGTGACCAAAGTGAACACCAGCCTTGAGCATGTCGCGCATGGAAACAGTTGCCATGATTAAACCTCTATAGATTAATTGGGGTTATGCCTCCACGTATCCCATAACGCCGACCCTGGCGGCGACAAGTCACCTCAGGGCACCCCGGCGGATGTGCCGATACGTGTGTGTTATTTACACAAAATGAGTGCAGTTAAAGTATTTTCGGCTCATTCCCGCCAGGTCACAAGAACCAAGACACGGATCGCCGGCGCGCTTTATACCATAAACCCGCCGCCGACACCAACTTTTGTTGCGTTTCGCCGGGCGTCAGGAAATGAAATTTGGCAGCCCCCGGCCGGGCTGATACCATAAGTCACTGCTTCTTATTGTCGACGATAACGACACCTGCGGACGAATTTCATGGCAATCTCAATTAAAACACCTGATGACATCCAAAAAATGCGCGTGGCCGGCCGCCTGGCCGCCGAAGTGCTGGAGATCATCGAGCCGCACGTCAAACCTGGCGTGACCACCGGCGAGCTGGACCGTATCTGTCACGAGTACATCACCAACGAGCAGCAGGCCATTTCCGCCTGCCTCGGCTATCACGGCTTCCCGAAATCCGTGTGCATTTCGGTGAACGAAGTGGTGTGCCACGGCATCCCGAGCGACGACAAAACGCTGAAAGACGGCGACATCGTCAACATCGACGTGACCGTGATTAAAGACGGTTTTCACGGCGACACCTCGAAGATGTTCATCGTCGGCAAACCGACCATTCTGGGCGAGCGCCTGTGCCGCGTTACTCAGGAAAGCCTGTATCTGGCGCTGAAGATGGTCAAACCGGGCATCCGTCTGCGCACCCTGGGCAAGGCTATCCAGCAATTCGTCGAAGCCGAGAAGTTCTCCGTGGTGCGCGAGTACTGCGGCCACGGCATCGGCGAAGTGTTCCACGAAGAGCCGCAGGTGCTGCACTATGACGCGGACGACGGCGGCGTGGTGCTGCAGCCGGGCATGGCCTTCACCATCGAACCGATGGTCAACGCCGGCGACTACCGCATCCGCACCATGAAAGACGGCTGGACGGTAAAAACCAAAGATCGCAGCTTGTCGGCGCAGTATGAGCATACTATTGTGGTGACTGATAACGGCTGCGAGATAATGACGTTGCGCAAGGATGACACCATCCCCAACATCATTACGCACGAGATGTAAGCACCGCGGCGAACGCCGCGTGCAGAATATCACCAGGCCGGCTTATGCCGGCCTTTTTTATGGGCTGCGCACTATGTCTGACAATCTTCTTCAACAGGCGGCCCCGGCCGTGCCGATGCCGCCCGCCTCCCCCAGCGCCTACGGCGACGACGAGCTCACCTGCCCGGTGCTGAAACAGCGGCTGGAACAGTTTCAGCTGTGGCTGGCGGCGGCGTTCGACGCCGGCTCCAGCGCCGAAAGCCTGGTGGCGGCGCGCAGCGACTTCATCGATCGCCTGCTGCGCCGGCTGTGGACGTTCTACGGCTTTGAAGATATCCCGGAAACCGCGCTGGTGGCGGTCGGCGGCTACGGCCGCGGCGAGCTGCACCCGCTGTCGGATATCGACGTGCTGGTGCTCAGCCAGCGCCGGCTGACGGAGCAACAGTCGCAGCGGGTCGGCGAATTCATCACCCTGCTGTGGGATCTCAAGCTGGAAGTGGGCCACAGCGTGCGCACCCTGGAAGAGTGTCTGCTGGAAGGGCTGGCGGATCTGACCGTGGCCACCAACCTGATCGAATCGCGCATGATCTGCGGCGACGTCGCGCTGTTCCTGCAGATGCAAAAACATATCTTCAGCGACGGCTTTTGGCCTTCGCCGCAGTTTTTCCACGCCAAGATCAACGAGCAGCAAGAACGTCATCAGCGCTACCACGGCACCAGCTATAACCTGGAGCCGGATATCAAAAGCAGCCCCGGCGGCCTGCGCGACATCCACACGCTGCTGTGGGTGGCGCGCCGCCACTTCGGCGCCACCTCGCTGGACGAAATGGTCGGCTTCGGCTTTCTCACCCAGGCCGAACGCAACGAGCTGAACGAATGCCAGAGCTTCCTGTGGCGCATCCGCTTTGCGCTGCACCTGGTGCTGCCGCGTTACGACAACCGTCTGCTGTTCGATCGCCAGCTCAGCGTCGCGCAGCTGCTGCGCTATGAAGGCGAAGGCAACGAGCCGGTCGAGCGCATGATGAAAGACTTCTACCGCATGACGCGGCGCGTCAGCGAGCTGAACCACATGCTGCTGCAGCTGTTCGACGAAGCCATCCTGGCGCTGGACGCCACCGAAAAACCGCGTCCGCTGAACGACGATTTCCAACTGCGCGGCGCTCTGATCGATCTGCGTGACGAAACGCTGTTCATCCGCGAGCCGCAAGCCATCATGCGCATGTTCTACCTGATGGTGCGCAACCGCGAGATCAAAGGCATTTACTCCACCACCGTGCGCCAGCTGCGCCACGCGCGCCGCCACCTGAAACAGCCGCTGTGCACCATCCCGGAAGCGCGCGATCTGTTCATGGCCATCCTGCGCCATCCCGGCGCGGTGTCGCGCGCGCTGGTGCCGATGCACCGTCACAGCGTGCTGTGGGCCTATATGCCGCAGTGGGGCAAGATCGTCGGGCAGATGCAGTTCGATCTGTTCCACGCCTATACCGTCGACGAGCACACTATCCGGGTGCTGCAGAAGCTGGAGAGCTTCGCCGATCCGCAAACCCGGCCGCGCCATCCGCTGTGCGTGGAGCTGTATCCGCGCCTGCCGCACCCGGAACTGCTGCTGCTGGCGGCCTTGTTCCACGATATCGCCAAAGGGCGCGGCGGCGATCACTCGATCCTCGGCGCGGAGGACGTGGTGGAGTTCGCCGAGCTGCACGGCCTCAATTCGCGAGAAACCCAACTGGTGGCCTGGCTGGTGCGCTGCCACCTGCTGATGTCGGTCACCGCGCAGCGCCGCGATATCCAGGATCCAACGGTGATCCAGCAGTTCAGCAGCGAAGTGCAGAGCGAAACTCGCCTGCGCTACCTGGTATGCCTGACGGTGGCGGATATCTGCGCCACCAACGAAACCCTGTGGAACAGCTGGAAGCAGAGCCTGTTGCGCGAGCTGTATTTCGCCACCGAGAAACAGCTGCGCCGCGGCATGCAAAACAGCCCGGATCTGCGCGAACGCGTGCGCCACCACCGGCTGCAGGCGTTGGCGCTGCTGCGCATGGACAACATCGACGAAGAGGCGCTGCACCGCATCTGGAGCCGCTGCCGCGCCGACTATTTCCTGCGCCACTCGCCGAATCAGCTGGCCTGGCACGCCCGCCATCTGCTGGCCCACGATTCCACCCAGCCGCTGGTGCTGGTCAGCCGCCAGGCGACGCGCGGCGGCACCGAGATCTTCATCTGGAGCCCGGATCGTCCTTATCTGTTCGCCGCCGTCGCCGGGGAGATGGATCGCCGCAACCTGAGCGTGCACGACGCCCAGATCTTCACCAACCGCGACGGTATGGCGATGGACACCTTTATCGTGCTGGAGCCGGACGGCAGCCCGCTGGCGCAGGATCGCCACGCGGCGATCCGCCAGGCGCTGCTGCAGGCCATCACCCAGCGGGAGTACCAGCCGCCGCGCGTGCGCCGCCCCTCTTCCAAGCTGCGCCACTTCAGCGTGCCGACCGAGGTCACCTTCCTGCCGACCCACACCGATCGTCGCAGCTACCTGGAGCTGACCGCGCTCGACCAACCCGGCCTGCTGGCACGGGTGGGCGAAGTGTTCGCCGATCTGGGGCTGTCGCTGCACGGCGCGCGCATTTCCACCATCGGCGAGCGGGTCGAGGATTTGTTTATCCTGGCCGACGGCGAGCGGCGCGCGCTCGACCAAGAAACGCGCAGAAAGTTGGAGCAACGGTTGACAGAGGCCCTCACCCCAAACGATAAAATGTGATACAAGTAACTTTTTACCGACAACATCAGGAAAGAGAACAGCATGCAGCAATTACAGAACGTTATTGAAAGCGCCTTCGAACGCCGTGCGGACATCACCCCGGCGAACGTAGACACCGTAACGCGCGAAGCGGTAAACCAGGTGATCGGCCTGCTGGACAGCGGCGCCCTGCGCGTCGCCGAGAAGATCGACGGTCAATGGGTCACCCACCAGTGGCTGAAGAAAGCCGTGCTGCTCTCTTTCCGCATCAACGACAACAAGGTGATGGACGGCGCGGAAACCCGCTACTACGACAAAGTGCCGATGAAATTCGCCGACTACGACGAAGCACGCTTCCAGAAGGAAGGCTTCCGCGTCGTGCCGCCGGCCACCGTGCGCCAGGGCGCGTTCATCGCTCGCAACACCGTGCTGATGCCGTCTTACGTTAACATCGGCGCCTACGTCGACGAAGGCACCATGGTCGACACCTGGGCCACCGTCGGTTCTTGCGCGCAGATCGGCAAAAACGTTCACCTGTCCGGCGGCGTCGGCATCGGCGGCGTGCTGGAGCCGCTGCAGGCCAACCCGACCATCATCGAAGACAACTGCTTCATCGGCGCGCGTTCCGAAGTGGTGGAAGGCGTGATCGTGGAAGAAGGCTCGGTGATTTCGATGGGCGTCTACCTCGGCCAGAGCACCCGCATCTATGACCGCGAGACCGGCGAAATCCATTACGGCCGTGTGCCGGCGGGTTCGGTGGTGGTTTCCGGCAACCTGCCGTCGAAAGACGGTTCTTACAGCCTGTACTGCGCGGTGATCGTCAAGAAAGTCGACGCCAAAACGCGCGGTAAAGTCGGCATTAATGAGTTATTGCGTACTATCGACTAAATTGAAATAGCGGGTGATTCACCCGCTATTTTTTTGTCTGCGTTTCGCTGGCAGTCACAGTCGCAGATCTCGCTTTCCGCCATAATCGCAGTCGTGGAATATAACGATCACATCTAAAGAGGGCGCAGTATGTACGATAACTTGAAGAGTTTGGGCATCAATCAACCGGAAGACGTCGATCGCTATAGCCTGCGTCAAGAGGCCAACAACGACATCCTCAAGATCTATTTCCGCAAGGACAAGGGCGAGTTCTTCGCCAAGAGCGTGAAGTTCAAGTATCCGCGCCAGCGTAAAACCGTGGTGGCGGACAACGCCGGCCAGGGCTACAAGGAAATTCACGAGATCAACCCGAACCTGCGTTACGTGATCGACGAGCTGGATCAGCTGTGCCAGCGCGATCAGGTGGAAGTGGATCTGAAGCGTAAAATCCTCGACGACCTGCGCCATCTCGAAGGCGTGGTGTCGCACAAGATTGCCGAGATCGAAGCCGATCTGGAAAAACTCACCCGCGGCAAATAATGCGGATCGGTTGACCCGCATCATCGTTAAGGCGCCCTTTTGCGGCGCCTTTTTACGTTATGACTGCAGCAGCGTGCCCCACTGCTCGACCCACGGGCAGGCGGCCACTTCCGGCTCCGGCTGTTCCATCGCATCGATTTCCAGCACTTCGCCAACGCGGGTGGCGCCCTGTTCCTGCAGCAGCGCATCGAACGTGCGCCCGGCGCCGCAGAAGTGGTCATAGCTGCTGTCACCGAGGGCGATCAGCCCATAGCGCAGCTCCGGCTGATAGCCAACCTGATCGCGGATAGCGTGGAACAGCGGCGCGATGCTGTCCGGCAGATCGCCCTGCCCGGTGGTGGAGGTGATCACCAGCGCGTAGTGCTGACGATAAAACTGCCAGGCCTCCAGCGTGCCCTCTTCGAACAGTTTGACCTCATGGCCCTGCTCGCTGAGGATGTTTTGCGCCTCTTCCGCCACCAGCAGCGAATTGCCGTAGACCGTTCCCACGAAGATACCAACCTGAGCCATGGCTCCTACTCCCTTCATTACCTTTAAAAATTGTCAGCTATCCTGACCGTTAGCCGCGCTAAACTCAACCCCGGCAAGTTCAGGGAATACCCCCGCCCAGCCGAACTGCGCCATCACCCCTTGCCAGGCCTCGTCCCAGCGCGCCGTTACCTGCAGCGGCTCGCCGGTCACCGGGTGCGTCAGCTGCAGATGGCTGGCGTGCAGCATCAGGCGCGGGCAACCGAAATGCTGCGCCATCCCGCGATTCTGCCGCAGATCGCCGTGCTTGCTGTCGCCGATGATCGGGTGGCGCAGGTGCGCCATATGGCGCCGCAGCTGATGTTTGCGGCCGGTTTCCGGCTGCAGTTCCACCAGACTGTAACGCGCGCTGTCGTAGCGGCCGACGGCCACCGGCATCTCTACCTGCGCCAACGGCCGGTAGTGCGTCACGGCCGGCTGCGGCCCCTTGTCGGCATCGGCATGTTTATCGGCGATTTTATCCAGCTCCGCCGTCAGCGGGTAGTCGAGGGTCGCCTCCTCCTGCACGTAACCGCGCACCACCGCATGGTAGGTTTTCTGCACCTGATGCTGCTCGAACTGCTGCGACAGCAGGCGCGCCACCTCGCTGGAGAGCGCCATCAGCAGCACGCCGGACGTCGGACGATCGAGACGGTGCACGGTAAAGACGTGCTTCCCGAGCTGATCGCGCACCGTCTGCATCATAAAGCGAGTTTCATGACGGTCCAGCCAACTGCGGTGCACCAACCAGCCCGACGGTTTGTTCACCGCCACCAGGTGTTCATCCTGATACAAAATCTCAATCACATCGCATTCCCAGGTCAATAGCCGTTTCGGGCGCGAGTATAACAGGCATGAGACGCAACGCTAGTTCACCCATTCGATGGTCACCAGGCGCGTATCGGCGCGGCCGCGATCGTCCACCGCCCGAATGCGGTAGCGCCCGTTGTTGATCGGCCGCCAGTCGATCGGTTTTTTGCTGGCGCTGCTGCCGAGATAGATATCGTCGACGAACCAGTACACCGTCTTGCTGTCGGCGTCCGTCACCGCATTGAAGGCGATTTTGTCCCGTCCCTGTTGCGACTGGCGCAGGGTATAAGTGGTGTTTTTCAACGGCGAGGTGATGCGCGGCGCGTTGCCGCCGACGGCGATGCCGTTGTCCTTGCAGCGATTGACCGGCGGCGCCCGCTTCGGCAGCCCGGCCTGGGCGAACACGTTGGCCAAATCGGAAGGCCAGAATTCAAAAATTTCGGTGCGGGTCTGCGCCGCGTCATACGGCGGGCAAACAACCTCGCCGCTGTGAATATCCAGCACCACCGGCCGGTAGACGCTGTCTACCTTGATCGGCGACTTGCCGGGAATGAACCAGGTCTTGCCCTTTTGCTGGCACCACGGCGTCGGCAGATCGCCGCTGGCGAGACAGATGTCTACCCGCCGCAGCCGCTTGGGGAACGGATGTTTCGGTTCCCGCAGGGCGGGATAGCTGGCGTTGACGCTGTCGATGATATTGAAAAACAGCGGCGCGGCCGCCTCGGCGCCGACCAACGCATTGTTGCCGCGCCCATCGAAGTTGCCTTCCCACACCACCAGCACGTAAGGGCCGAAAATCCCGACGCTCCAGGCGTCGCGAAAGCCCCATGAGGTGCCGGTCTTCCAGTACACCGGCAGCGACGAAGAACGCTGCGCCAGCGTATCGCCCGGCCGCCGGTGCTGGCGCAGCATATCCAGCGTGATGAAACTGGCCTCCTCGCTCAACAGCCGCACCGGCCTCGGTTCACCCTCGTTCAGCCGCAATCGCAGCGGCCGCAGCTCGCCGCGGTTCGCCAGCAACGCGTATAGCTTCGCCAGCTCCTGCGCCGTCACCTCGCCGCCGCCCAGCACCAGCGACAGTCCGTAGTGGCTCTCATTGGCCATATTGGCGACGCCGGTCAGGCGCAAAAACTGATAAAAGGTCGGCTGACGCAGCTGTGAGGCGACATAGACCGCCGGGATGTTACGGCTGAAATTCAGCGCGTCGGTGGCGGTCACCGGGCCGAGAAAACGCCGGTCGAAATTTTCCGGCGCATAGGCGCCGAACGACGAAGGCACGTCTTTCAGAATGGTCATCGGATGCAGCACGCCCTGCTCCATGCCCAGCGCGTAGATGAACGGCTTCAGCGTCGATCCCGGCGAACGCTTGGCGTTGGTGCCGTTCACCTGCCCCTGGATCGGACGATTGTAATAGTCCGCCGAGCCCACCAGCGCGCGCACCCCCATATCGCGGCTGTCCACCAGCAGCACCGCGGCGTTTTGGATGCCGCGGCTGCGGTTGCGGGCGATAAAAGCGTTGACCTGCCGTTCGACCAGCCGCTGCAGCCCGGCGTCCAGCGTCGTGTCTACGCGGGTATCGCGCTGCACCAGTTGCTGCGTCTGCAGGCGCAGCTGTTCGATAAAGTGCGGTGCGATATAAGGCACTTGTTCAGGCTGCCGCAGCGCCAACGGCAGGCGGAACAGCGTTTGCTGGCTGGCGTCGGTGGGGTAAACCCGCTGCCAACGCTGGAACAGACGATTGCGCGCCTGCGTCAACGCCGCGCCGAGCACGCCGGTTTTCGGCTCCAGACGGTAGCTGGGTGACTGCGGCAAGACCGCCAGCGTCAGCGCCTCCGGCAGAGTCAACTCCCGCGGCGGCTTGGCGAAATAGATCAGGCTGGCGGCGCCGATGCTTTCAATGTTGCGGCCGTAGGGCGCGTAATTCAAATAGGCTTCCAGGATATCACGCTTGGAGTAGCTCAGTTCCAGCTGCACCGCACGCAGCACCTGCAACACCTTGCCGCCCGGCGTACGGGTATTGAGATGCCAGCGCATCCGCGCCAGCTGCATGCTGATGGTCGAACCGCCCTGCATTTTGCCGCCGGCGACATAGCTGCGCCAGAAACCGCGCATCAGGCTGACAGGGTTAAAGCCGGGGTTATAGTAGAACCAACGATCTTCGTGCAGCAGCAACCCGCGCACCGCCAGCGGCGACACTTGCTCCAGCGGGGTCCACAGCCGGTAGCGATCGTCGTTGGCCAGCGTAATGCGCAGCAGCGCGCCGTGCCTGTCGTAATAAACGGAAGACTGCGGCAGCCCCTGCCACAGGGGCGGATGCGGCCACAGCCGAATTGCGGTCAACAGCAGCGCCAGTAAAAACACCGCCATCAAGCCGTTTTGCAGCACGCGCCCGGTCAGGATCTTCATACGTTCTCAGCATTCCGGCGCCAGACGCTGGCCTGGCGCCGGATACGGCCTAGTCGTTGCCCGCCGGCACCACCACCAGCTTGCCGCCGCCGGCCGACATGGCCTGCACTTCTCGGTCATACATGGCTTCGCCGTAGGCCGGTGGAATAATAAAGCTGCCGGTATTGGTGGCCTTGATCTGATAGACGAACTCCTGCACCTCGGTGCCGGCGCTGCCGTAGATAATCACCCGATCTTCACGGATGTCGCTGTAATCCGGCGCCCAGGTGGAGCCGGTGGCGGCCAGCGGCGACTGCCAGCCGCCGCGATCGTCGCTCTCCTCACCGGCATCGGCCGGTTCCGGCGGCGTCTGCTGCACCACTTCGAACCCGCCCGGCAGCAGATCGACAATCGCCAGGTTGCTCTGCCCCTCTTTCGAGTTGGCGCGCACCTTCAGATGGACGTTGATCTTCTGCCCCAGCGTCACCTGCGTCACCGGTTTGCCCTGTTCGTCGGTGTACTCGCGGACGATCTCAATCCCGCGCGACAGCGCTTTTTGCGGCGCGTTCAGATCGTAACCGGCCTGCGTCACCACATACCAGGCCGGCGCGCTGCCGCCGTTGGTGAAGCGCACGGCGGTGGCATCGGCGTTGAACTGCCCCTGAACGAACAGCCCCTGCAGCTCACTGATGCGCTGCGGGTCGCCGCCGCTTTTGCCCACCTGCACGATGCCTAACGCGTCCGCATTGGCGGATTGCGCCGCCACCTGGGCCGAATAGCTTTCCAGCGCCAGGATGCTCATTGCAGAGGAGTAGGTGGTATAACGCTCTTCCTTCAGTGCCTTGACCATATTCTCCAGCACCTGCGGCGGAATCGACGCCACCTTCTCAGGGAAGTGACGGGTAATCAAATACAGCCGCGTCGCATCCTGCACCAGCGGATCGAAATAGTTCTGCGTCCACCAGGCGCTGTCATAGGCTTTGCTCAGTTGCTGCCAGCTGGGTTGCAACAGCGCGGCGGCTTCGTCGTCCATCTTCAACAAACGATAGGAAGAGGCCAGATACAGCGCGCTCAGATCGGTTTTCCACCCTTCGCCATAGCGTTTTTGCAGCGTATCCTGCACGGCCGCCAGCGAGTTGGTGGTCACTTCGCCCTGCAGCGTCAGCAGGTAGACCGCCCAGCTGCGCAGGCGCAGCAGATACAGATCGTCGAAACCGCTGGCCGCCAGCTCGCGCAGCGCGCCGTTAGCTTCGTCCAGCATGCCTTCCGGCAGGGCGTAACCCGCCGCTTTGGCTTCGAGCAGATATTGCACCACATAAGGCGTGACGAAAGGATCGGCATCCGGCGACGAACGCCAGGCGCCGATCGCCCCGCTGTCGTTCTGACGGGCGCGCAGCACGCCCAGCAGGTTGCGCAGCTGCTTGCTGACTTCCGCCTGGCTCAGGCTGCCTTTCATCTCTGGATGGCGGCTCTGCAACATCAGC
Source organism: Serratia ureilytica (assembly GCF_017309605.1). Taxonomy (NCBI): domain Bacteria; kingdom Pseudomonadati; phylum Pseudomonadota; class Gammaproteobacteria; order Enterobacterales; family Yersiniaceae; genus Serratia; species Serratia ureilytica. The sequence continues at coordinate 962,985 of NZ_CP071320.1, read as the reverse complement.
GGAATGGAACGGCTGACGATCTGCTCGGAACAGTAATACGGATAATCCGCCAGGTATTGCGCCAACCCGCTGGTCAGCACCAGCGGCGAATTCGACACTGCCGCCCGGCGCTGCGCGAAAGCGTCGAACATCTGGCGCAGGCCATCGACGTTCTGGCTGCCGCCGCTCATGCGCCCCATCACCGATTGAGTACGGTACGGCGCCGCCGGCCGCACCGAGGTGCTGACGGTGCGACGGCTGGCCTGGTCGCCGTAACGGGCGTCGAACACCAGCGGCGCATCGCCCAAAACGGCTTTGGCGCGCAGACGGAAGGCGATCACGCCCTCGCGTTTTTCCGCCAGCGTCAGGCTTTGCGTCGCGTTGCCCACCACCTCCAATTGCGGCGGCGGCGTCAGCAGGACGTTGATGGCTGCCGACTGGCCGTTCAGCCCTTCGAGGTTGTTGCTGACGCCCACGCTGACGTCGAACTCATCGCCCGGCGCCACCATCGCCGGCACGTTCGGCGTCATGATGAAGCTGTCGCGCACCGTAGCGGCGGTTTGCGCCTTGCCGATTTTCTCCGGCGTCACCGAAATCGCCATGATGCGGATCTTGCCGTTGAAGTAGTCCGGCACCGGGTAGACGAACTGTTTCTCGCCGCTGACCTCGGTAATGCCGGACCAATAGGCCACCGGCTTATCGCGCTTGCGCTTGAACGGGTTGAGGTTGAGATCCAGCCCTTCGCCCGCATCGCCGCCCGGCGCCGCGGTCAGCGCCATCAGCTTGCTGAATTCCGGCAGGATCAGATCGAGGATCTGCGAGCTGCTCACGTTCAGTTCGCGCTTGCTGAAGAAGAACTCCAGCGGATCCTTCAGACGGTAACGCGCCACCTGCAGAATGCCCTCATCGACGGCGAACAGCGCCACCTGCTGCGGCGCATCGGTCTTGACCGTCATCGTCAGGTTTTCACCCGGTTTGATGACCTCCGGCGCCGTCACCTCGAGGCTGTTTTGGCGCGCCTTGGTGCTGATCTTGAACGGCATCACGCCATAGCTCAGCGGGCTCATGAAGATCTCGCTGGAGTTGATGTCGCGCACGAACTGCACGTTGATGTAGCCGTTGCCCTCCATGCCGGCCGGCACGCGGATCGTCTGCACCGAGCTGGTGGTGTCGGTGTGGAACCACTGCCAGGCGTAAACCTTGTCCTTCTCGATGGTGATCAAGCCGCTGCCGGTATAGGGCGCGTTAATCGCCACCTCGATCTCTTCACCGGGCTGGTATTCCGCCTGGTTGAGTTTTAGCTTCAGTTCGGCGTTGCGATCCAGCGAACGGCTCAGGTTGGCGTTGCCGGCCACGCTGTAGGCGACGCGGTTGAGCGTCTTGCCCTGCGCATCTTCGATCACCAGCACGAAGTCGCCCGGCTTATCGGTCGCCAGCCGCAGATCCGCGCCCTGATCGCCCAGCGCCAGCGGCTGTTCCGAGAGCTGCACTTCCTTCATCTTCGACTGATATTTGTAAACGCCCGAATCCTGTTTGGTCAGCACCGAAATGTATTTCTGTTCGATCAGCACCTGCTTCAGGTTCGGCATGGCGATCTGTTTCAAGGCCGGATCGATGGCGATCACGTTCAGATGCCGCTCCGCATCGCGATTGATGTAGCCCAGATCGCCGTCGGCCTTCACCCCAATCAGGTAATCGTAAGGCGAAACCAGCGTACGGGCGGTAGCCGCCACCGAGCGACCGCCGCCGGCAACGAACGCCTCCGACAACAGCTGCAGCTGATAAGTGGCGTCGGCGTAAGATTTCAGATCGAGCGGAATATCAGCCGCGCCGTGTTCATCGGTGGTGCGATCTTCCAGCTCGGTTTCGAACCCGTCGCTGTTTTGTCGGTTTTCGTAGAACGCATAATCCGGGAAGCGATCGAAGCTCGGATACATTGGCCGCAGCGTCAGCCTGGTGGTCACACGGCGATCTTGCGCCGGGGTGCCGAACAGGTTCTGCACATCGATGCTGGCCTTCAGCTCAGACGGCTTGACCCAGCCTTGCTGGCGGTCCGGCGTCAACGCCAGCTTCACTTTCAGTTGATCCGGCTCGAACTCCTTCACATTGACTGCGGTATGGCCGAGCAGCGTGGAGGTGTCGTTGTTTTTGCCGATCAGATACAGATAAACGTTCCACTCGCCGGTGGGCGAGTTTTCATCGGTGGTATAGCTCAGTTCGTTGAAACCGCTGGCGCCCAGCGTCAGCGGCACGGTGGACATCAGCTTGTCGCGCGGATCGCGAATTTCGGCGCGCACCGGCACGCCGGCGAGGCCAACGCGCCAGTCGGCGGCGCGAGTGATCAGGCCGATATTGAAGGTGTCTCCCGGCCGATACACGCCGCGGTCGGAGAACAGGTAGCTGCTGAGCGTGCGCGGATCGGTCGGCGTTTGTTCACCGGCAACGTCGAAGCGCGAGAAATCCAGCCCGCGATCGTTATAGCTGCCGGTCGGCAGGAAGGAGACATCCCCTTCTTTCTCCACCAGGAACATCACCGGCTGGCGCTCGTTGGTGTACACATCCAGCGCCGGGAAACGCACGTGGCCGTCGGCGCCGGTGGTTTGGCTGAGCAGCGTCACGCCGTTTTTGGCCACCACCGATACGTTGGCGCCGCTGACCGGCGCACCGCTTTGGATCGACTGCACGAAGACGTCGCGCGTCTTATCCTGCGAGCTCTTGGCGACGATGCCCAGATCGGTCACCACCACAAAACGCGAATCGCCGACGTCGGGCTGCTCTTCCCCTTCGCTTTCATCTTGTTCCTGCTCCTGCTCGGCACCCGCCTCTTCCGCCGCCGGTTTGCGATTCGGCTGCCATTCCGACAGCGTCAACAGAAACACCCCACGATGGGAACTGGCGTTGGTGGAGAGATAGCGGGAAAGATCGATGCCCTGATAGTTCACTTCCCCCGGCCGCTCGTTGTTGAGCGCCGTCTGGTATTTGAAATGCTCGGTGAAATACTCATCGTTGAGCCGGTTGAATTCCGTGGACGAGTATTCCCGGCTTTTGAAGGAAACAATGTGCTGCAGCTGACTCGGGATCACCCGCTTGATGTCCAGCCGCAGGCCCGCCACGTTACGCGCCGCCACGCTGATCTGCTTGTCGCCGTTGACCGACAGCAGCGAGCCCTGCGACATGAACTGCAGCGATTTCGGGAACTCCGGCACTTCGACCACCCGATAAACCTTCTTCGGCATTTTGTAACCGCCGGCGGAGATCAGCTGGTTATCGATCTCGAGCAGCATAAAGCGGTGCGCCGGGGCGTCAAAACGGAAGCTGAACTGCGGCTGATAGGCCTCTTCCGCCTCGTTAAGCGTCAACGGCAGCGGCGTCGCCTGCGCCAGCACGTTCTTGCCGACGCTGTCTACCGTCCATGGGTAAAAGTCTTCAGCATCATTGGCGGCCTCGGCATCGCTCGGATCGTGCTGCGGCAGCAGCCAGGCTTTCGCGGCTCGCGCCAGCTCTTTATCCTTCACCGCATCGCTGAAACCAACCACCAGCGCACGCTGCCCTTTGCCGCCGTCGGTGTCCACCACCTGGGCGCTGACGTCGCTCAGCGCCAGGCTGTACAGGGTAGGAACCTTGACCCAGTTGCTTTTCGCCTCTTCGACCGCGTTGCCGGCCGCCGTCGATTTAACGCCCTTGCCGACGGTCAGATGTACCGCGCCGCCCTGATCCAGCGCCTGCAGCGGCTCGGAATGCACCCAGGCGTTCAGTTTTTTCTCGTCATATACCAGAGAGAAATTCAGCTTCTTCTCGGAGGTGGCGCTGCCTTCTTTCAATCCCAGCGAAATCTGTTTTTCAAAGCTGGCGACGTCGACCGGCGCGTTGAACTGCAGATTGAAAATCGCGCTGCGTTTCTGCGCATTCTGCGGATCGCGGTAGTACTCGGCCTGCCCCAGACGGTAGCCGAACGCAGGCACGGTGAAGGCATAGCGGGTTTTGGCGAGTTTGACCTGCGGCGCCAGCAAGGTAGCGGGCTCGAGGGTCACGTCATATTTCGCGCCCATCGGCAGCGGCTTTTTCGGCGTGAACACCAGCGTCGATTCATTGTTCCACGCCCACTGCCCTTCCGCCGTCGGTTTGAGGGTGATGCCGGCGCTCACGGTTTTGCCCACCGCGGCGATCGGCGCGACCGAGCCGCTGAAGGCCAGACTCACCGTTTGTGGCGCTTGCCGGGCGGCGGTGTAATCTATCGGCGCGGGGTTAGCCAGCGATGCGCTGACCTCCTGAACCACCATCGGCGCCGGTTCGATCGGCTGAGGCCGATTTTGCCACCAGTGCCAACCGTAAAACGCGCCGCCCGCGGCGCCTGCCAGCAGCAGCAGGCCCAGACCGATCGCTTTCGGATGTTTATCCACGCCGCTTTCCAGCCGCAGAAAACCGCGCGGCAGCGCAGCCCACCAGGCCGGCGCGCGCCAGCTGAGGTTGCCGACCAGCGGTCTCAGCAACCGCCCCAACAGCGACAAGACCCCACCCAACAGGCGGCAAACGCCCTTAACCAGGGTAAAAGGCAAACGAAGGATAAACCTTAATAAATCCATTATTGCAGCACCTCATCATCCTAATGCAGCCCCCGGTCAACCGCCGCGGTTTAACCGAGCCGAAAGACGCCGTCGGCTCTCCTGCCCGGCATCCGCGCGAGTACTCTACACTGCCGGGCGGCAAAAATCTGCGCGCCGCCGGCGAATTACGGCTCTTTATTCAACATCAAATCCAACTGCTGCAGCAGCACCAACAGCGGCAGACTGCTCGGCTCACGCTCCTTCAACGCCTCCTCGAAGTAAGGCGTGATGGCAAAACGCGTCGGCAGCGGCGCTTCGGCGTCCAACAGCGCATACATGCGCGGCAGAAACACCCACTGCAGCCAAGCCTCGGCCGACATGCTGTCGATGCAGAACGGCTCGGTGCTGGAGAAAGCCTCAGGCTCGGGCGGCGCGGCCTGCCACAAGGCCAAATCGCGCATGGATTGTTCAATCGCCTGCAAACTGCGGCGAACCTGATTATGTATACTCATCTGCATTCCCGATCTCTTTTCATCATGATATTCAGCTCGCTGGCTGAAAGGCGGCAAAGCATAGCATTTTTATAGCCCAAATTTGGCGCGCCCGAGACCGGCTGCCGTTTTTATCTGGTGGCGTGCGCCGCCGCGCGGCACAATAGGCCCACCGAATTCACCACACAGATAAAGATTCATGTCCGTAATAACAGAGAAAAAAAATCACGCGACGCCCGGTAAGGCCATGCTGGCCTCGGTCACCGGTTACGCCATGGACGGGTTTGACCTGCTGATCCTCGGCTTTATGCTGCCGGCCATCAGCATCGAATTAGGATTAACCTCATCGGCCGCCGGTTCGCTGGTCACCTGGACGCTGATCGGCGCGGTGCTGGGCGGCGTGATCTTCGGCCATCTCAGCGATCGCTTCGGCCGCATCCGGGTGCTGACTATCACCATCCTGATGTTTTCCCTGTTCACCGGCCTGTGCGCCGTGGCGCAAGGCTATTGGGATCTACTCGCCTATCGCACGCTGGCGGGCATCGGGCTGGGCGGCGAGTTCGGCATCGGCATGGCGCTGATCGCCGAAGCCTGGCCGGCGGAGAAACGCAACCGCGCTTCGGCCTACGTCGGCATGGGCTGGCAGTTGGGGGTGCTGGCGGCCGCTTTCCTGACGCCGCTGCTGCTGGAACATATCGGCTGGCGCGGCATGTTCCTGGTCGGCCTGCTGCCGGCGCTGGCGTCATTCCTGATCCGCCGCACGCTGGGCGAACCGGAGGAATTCGTGCGGCAGAAAGACGCCGGGCAGCCGCTCTCCTTCCTTCAGCGTTTGCGCCTGCTGTTTAAGGATCGCGCCACCAGCAAGGCCAGCATCGGCATCTTCATTCTCTGTTCGGTGCAGAACTTCGGCTACTACGGGCTGATGATCTGGATGCCGACTTATCTGGCGAAAAACTTCGGCTTCTCGCTCACCAAGTCCGGCCTGTGGACGGCGGTGACGGTGGTCGGCATGACGTTCGGCATCTGGCTGTTCGGCGTCCTGGCCGACCGCTTCGCCCGCTGGAAGATTTTCGTGCTGTATCAGGTCGGCGCGGTGGTGATGGTGATCGGCTACGCCCAGTTGAGCGATCCGATGCTGATGCTGTTCGCCGGCGCAGTGATGGGCATGTTCGTCAACGGCATGATCGGCGGTTACGGCGCGTTGATTTCCGATACCTACCCGGTGCAAGCACGCGCCACCGCGCAAAACATCCTGTTCAATCTGGGACGCGGCGTCGGCGGCCTGGGGCCATTGGTGATCGGCGCGCTGGTGACGCAGGTGTCGTTTACCGCCGCCATCAGCCTGTTGGCGGCGATTTACCTGCTGGATATCTACGCCACGCTGTTCCTGCTGCCGAAAAAACAGGGCGCAGGCGATACGCTGGGCGCGATTGGTTAACGCGGAAGAAGGATTGAGACGGGGCGCACGCGCGGCGGAATAGAACAAAAAGTTGGGGGCACTGCGTTAACAGTGCCCCCGGTTCGTTTTATAGCCATCCCGCTACACAGCATGCTCCCTGCTCAATCCTTGAAAACTTTTCCTGCGGCCATCCTGACCAAGTGGTCCTTGCATCATCCTGCAGCATCGTCCTGACGCGGTTCCTCAGCCTTCCTGACCCGCCGACAGTCCTGCGCCGGCTCTCAATCTCCGTCCTGGAGGTGTCCTTGGTTTCAATCCTGAAACATCCTGGGCATCTCCTGACGCCATCCCTCGCTCTTGCCTGAGCGCATCCCTTTCTTCTTCCTGAAGCTGCATCATCCTGATGCTTTCCTGCTCCGCCGGGTCCGTGCCGGTAATGATAAGATCGCTCAAATTTCCCGGAATCACAAGGGTTTGAGAGGTGTCTCACACTAAATTAAGACTAAGAGTTATCCTAAAGAAATTCTAACCAATTGATCTGGATAACAATAATCTCATGGTCCAAAGAGAGGTGAAAAAAATTAAGAGCGATCTCTCACAGCCCGTGTGAGAGATCTCTTACACGACCGACGGCGAATCCGCCGCGCTTCAGTCCAGCACTGGGCGCAGCGCATCGAGGAAATTCCCCAGCGTCGCCGCCAACAAGGTGCGCTTATCGCTGCCGAACTGCTCCAGCACCACGTTGCCGCTGACGTTGCACAGCGACACCATCGTCATCTCGGATTCGGTGGTCGCCAGGAAGAGGGTCGGTGACAATTTGAGGCGCTTTTGCGTCACCAGATGGCCGATCAGATTCTCCTGCAGGCGGATGAAATCCTCTTCGCTCCATACCTGCAGCAGGCTCAGGCGATGCTCCCCAAATTGCGCGCTCATGTCACCGGCGTATTGCTGCGTGTAGAAACGGTGCGCATCCGGCTGCAAACGCAGCTCCAGCGCGGCCTCTACCTTCTCCAGCGTCGCCGCCGGTTCGAAAGGCTGCGGCAACCACAGCACGTCGTCCTCGCGATTCTCCACGATGCAGGGCGACGGCACGCCGTACAGCGCCTCGCTGGCCGGCGCGTGGCCGCGCTCTTGCTGCCACAACTCGACATAGCGTTGAGTGAATTCACGCAGAGCGTGCGATACATCATGGTCCATATTCTTTCTCGCATACGTTAAACTGACGGCCATTGTACCTATCTCTGACCGAGGTGACAGCAGATGTCCTCATATCAAGACCACCAGGCCCTGTCAGGGCTGACGCTGGGCAAACCCACCGCCTATCGCGATCGCTACGACGCCACGCTGCTGCAGGCGGTGCCGCGCAGCATGAACCGCGAGCCGCTGGGGCTGTATCCCGACAACCTGCCCTTCCACGGCGCGGACATCTGGACGCTGTACGAACTCTCCTGGCTGAACGCCAACGGGCTGCCGCAGGTGGCGGTTGGCGAGATCGGCCTCAACGCCGACAGCCTGAACCTGATCGAATCGAAAAGCTTCAAGCTGTATCTCAACAGCTTCAACCAAACGCCGTTCGCCGATTGGGAAACGGTGCGCAGCACGCTGCAACGCGATCTGTCCGCCTGCGCCCAAGGCGAGGTGAGCGTCACCCTGTTCAGCGTCAACCAACTGGAAGGCAGCCCGATCGCTCGTCTGGCCGGCGACTGCATCGACCAGCAGGATATTCGCATCGACAATTATGAGTTCAACGCCGACTACCTGCAGAACGCCGCCGGTGAAGAGGTAGTGGAAGAGCAATTGGTCAGCCACCTGCTGAAGTCCAACTGCCTGATCACCCATCAGCCGGACTGGGGCTCGGTGCAGATAAGCTACCGCGGCGGTAAGATCGATCGCGAAGCGCTGCTGCGCTATCTGGTTTCCTTCCGCCACCACAACGAATTCCACGAGCAATGCGTCGAGCGCATCTTCAACGATCTGATGCGCTATTGCCGGCCGCAAAGCCTGACGGTTTACGCCCGCTATACCCGCCGCGGCGGACTGGATATCAACCCGTGGCGCAGCAACGTCGCGTTCGCTCCCGAGCACGGCCGCCTGGCGCGCCAATAAGTGCGAAACATTGCTCAACAACTGAGCTAACGAGCGGTTTGTGTTGGTAAAAGCGCAGGGACGGCGGTAAGGTTAAAACGAGGCTGCGGCCGGGCAGAGCGCCCGCTTCGCCGCAGCACGCCAACCATAACGAGATGCTGTTTTGCTGCGTATGGATTACTACCGCCCCGCACCGGGTGCAAAGGAGTTACCTTGATTACACACATCAGCCCGCTTGGCTCTATGGATTTATTGTCGCAGCTGGAAGTAGACATGCTTAAGCGCACCGCCAGCAGCGACCTGTACCGCCTGTTTCGCAACTGTTCGCTGGCCGTGTTGAACTCCGGCAGCCAAACCGACAACAGCAAACAGCTGCTGTCGCGCTATGAAACCTTCGATATCAACGTGCTGCGCCGCGAGCGTGGCGTGAAGCTGGAGCTGGTCAATCCGCCGGAAGAGGCGTTCGTCGACGGCCGCATCATCCGTTCACTGCAGGCCAACCTGTTCGCCGTGTTGCGCGACATTCTGTTCGTGCACGGCCAAATCGCCAGCGCCGGCCGTTTCCAACACCTGAACCTGGAAAACTCGGCCCACATCACCAACCTGGTGTTCTCGATCCTGCGCAATGCGCGCACGCTGCATCTGGATGAGGATCCCAACATGGTGGTGTGCTGGGGCGGGCACTCGATCAACGAGAACGAATACCTGTACGCGCGCAAGGTCGGCAGCCAGCTGGGCCTGCGCGAGTTGAACATCTGCACCGGCTGCGGGCCGGGCGCCATGGAAGCGCCGATGAAAGGCGCGGCGGTCGGTCACGCGCAGCAGCGTTACCGCAACAGCCGCTTCATCGGCATGACCGAACCGTCAATCATCGCCGCCGAGCCGCCTAACCCGCTGGTGAACGAGCTGGTGATCATGCCGGACATCGAAAAACGTCTGGAAGCGTTCGTGCGCATCGCGCACGGCATCATCATCTTCCCGGGCGGCGTCGGCACCGCCGAAGAGCTGCTGTACCTGCTGGGTATCCTGATGAACCCGGAGAACAGCGAACAGGTGCTGCCGCTGATCCTGACCGGGCCAAAAGAGAGCGCCGATTACTTCCGCGTGCTGGACGAGTTCATCATGAACACGCTGGGCGACGCCGCGCGCCGTCACTACACCATCATCATCGACGATCCGGCGGAAGTGGCCCGGCAGATGAAAAAAGCCATGCCGCTGGTGAAGGAAAACCGCCGCAACACCGGCGACGCCTACAGTTTCAACTGGTCGATCCGCATCGCGCCGGATCTGCAGCTGCCGTTCGAGCCGACCCACGAGAACATGGCGAACCTCAATCTGTATCCGAACCAGCCGCCGGAGCAATTGGCCGCCGCGCTGCGCCGCGCCTTCTCCGGCATCGTGGCCGGCAACGTGAAGGAAAACGGCATCCACGCCATTGAGCAGTTCGGCCCGTACAAGCTGCACGGCGAACCGCAGATGATGAAGCAGATGGACAGCCTGCTGCAGGGCTTTGTCGCCCAGCACCGCATGAAACTGCCGGGCAGCGCCTATGTGCCCTGCTACGAAATCGTCGCCTGACCCTCAATCCCGGGCGGCGTAACGGCCGCCCTGTTTTTTCTGACCTTGCCGCCCATGATGATACACCTACTGATTGTCGACGCCCTGAACCTCATCCGCCGCATTCACGCCGTACAGGGCTCCCCTTGCGTCAACGCCTGCCGCCACGCGCTGCAGCAGTTGCTTCAGCACAGCCGCCCGACTCACGCGGTGGCGGTATTTGACGAGGACGACCGCAGCGAAAGCTGGCGCCACCAAATTCTGCCGGACTACAAGGCCGGGCGCTCGCCGATGCCTGAAAACCTGCAACAGGAGATGCCGCAGCTGCGTGAAGCCTTCGCCGAACTGGGCGTCGCCAGCTGGCATTCACCCGGCAACGAGGCAGACGATCTGGCGGCCACGCTGGCGGCGAAGGTCGCCGGCGGCGGCCACCAGGTGACCATCGTCTCCACCGACAAAGGCTATTGCCAGCTGCTGGCGCCGAACGTACAGATCCGCGATTACTTCCAGAAACGCTGGTTGGATATGCCTTTCGTGCAGCAGGAATTCGGCGTGCAGCCGCAGCAACTGCCGGACTACTGGGGGTTAGCGGGGATCGGCAGCAGCAAGATCCCCGGCGTGGCCGGCATCGGGCCGAAAACCGCCGTGCTGCTGTTGCAGCAGTCGGGCAGTCTGGACGGGATCTATCAGCACCTGGAGCAGGTGCCGGAGAAATGGCGCGGCAAGCTGGAGCAGCACCGCGAGCTGGCCTACGTCAGCAAACAAGTCGCCACGCTGCGCACCGATCTGTCGCTGGACGGCAACCTGCAGCAGCTGCGACTGCCGATACAATAAGGGCGCTGCAAGCAGCGCCCTTCATCAGGTTTAACGCGATTAATCGCGCTCGTCGCGGCGGCCCGGCACCGCCGACCACATGCGGCGCACGTGTACGGTGATCTCTTCGCGGTCGTGATACAGCTGTTTGGCGTGCACTTCGGCGCTGATGCCGGCGGCGCTCAGCGCTTCGCGGATGCTCATCAGGTTTTGCGACACTTCCTCGTAGCGTTTTTTCATCGGCAGTTTGAGGTTAAAGATCGCTTCGCGGCACCAGCCTTTCACCAGCCACTGAATCATCAGGCTGGTCACCTTCGCCGGTTTTTCCACCATGTCGCACACCAACCAATAGATCTTGCTGCTGTTCGGCTCGAACTTGAAGCCGTCGGCGCGGTGATGCGTTACCTGGCCGGTTTCCATCAGGCTCGGCGCCATCGGGCCATTATCCACCGAATGCACCATCATGCTGCGCTTCACCAGCTGATAGGTCCAGCCGCCCGGGCAGGCCCCCAGATCGACCGCATGCATGCCGCTGGCCAGGCGCTCGTCCCACTCGTCGGCGGGGATGAACACATGGAACGCTTCTTCCAGTTTCAGCGTCGAACGGCTCGGCGCATCGGCCGGGAAGCGCAGACGCGGAATACCCATGTAGAACGGCGAGTTGTTGTTGCTGTAGGAGTAACCGACATAGCAGCAGCCCGGCGCGATGAAGAACACGTGCACCACCGGGCGAGTCGGGTTCTCCCGCGCCATCAGCACCTTCTGCTCACGCATCGCGGCGCGCAGCGGCACCGTCAGCTTGCGGCAGAATTTCATCAGCTCTTTGCTTTCGTTGGTGTCCGGCACTTCCACCCGCAGCTCGCCGCCGCGATCAACCACGCCGATCAGCATGCCGACGATCGGCGATACCCGATCTTCCGGCGGCAGATCGCGCAGCAGCTCACCCACCACGAGCATTTGGCGGGCGAAAATCAGTTCGCGGAACGGAATCTCCCGCGCCAGGCGGTCGGCATCGTCCGGCTGATAGCATTCGAACAACACGTAACCGCTGTGCTCTTTTACCCGCGCAAAGCCGTAAATCTCCAGCTGGGCGGCTTTATCGGTGATCTCCGCCGCACACTCTTTTTCGAAGCCGGGGCGGCAGTACAACGCAATCTTATTCATGGCGCTCGGCCTTTTTCCTCAGACGCAAAGCGCCAATCAACATCAATATCCAGCCGATCAAGAAGCACACGCCGCCAACCGGCGTGATATATACCCAGACCTTCAGGTGCGACAGCGCCAGACAATAGAGGCTGCCGCTGAACAACACGGTGCCGAACGCCAACAGCGCTCCGCTCCAGTAAAACCACAGGCTCACGCGGCGCTGCATCGCGACCGCCAGCGCCAGGATGGCCAGGGTGTGGAACCCCTGATACTCCAGCCCGGTGCGGATCCAGGCCATTTCGTTGGCGCCCAGCGTGCCGCTTAACACATGCGCGCCGAATGCGCCCAGCGCGACAAACACAAAGCCGCTGATAGCGGCGAAAACCAGCATGGAACGGCTGCTCATCGTGATCTATCCCATTAAAAATCACCGGCCGCGGCAAGGCGGCGGCCGGCCTTATTGTTCGTAGCGGAAGCGGAACTTCTCTTGTTCGCTGGCGGCACGCGCCAGGATCCACTGCCGGAAGGCGGCTATTTTACCCAGTTCTGCCTGGCTGTCATGACATACCAGATAAAAAGCATTTTTACTGACCAACACATCGTTGAACGGGCACACCAGACGACCGGCTTCAATCTCGGTTTGCGCCATCACGTTGTTCACCAGCGCCACGCCCTGACCGTGCACCGCCGCCTGCACCACCATGGCGCTGTGGCTGAAGATTGGCCCCTGCTGCACGTTGATGTGCTGCAACCCCAGCTGGCGCGTATAGGCCAGCCAGTCGCGACGTGAAACGTCATGCAGCAGCGTATGATAAGCCAGATCGTCTGCGGTTTTCAGCGGATGATCGCCGGTCAGCAGGCTCGGCGAACAAACCGGCAGCAAATATTCCGCATACAGGCGCTCGGCGCGCAGCCCCGGCCAATTGCCGCGGCCATAGAAAATCGCCACGTCGACGTCGTCCGCCAGCTTGTCCTCTTCACGGTCCACCGCCTGGATGCGCACGTCGATGCCCGGATAAGCTGAGTTAAAGCCGGACAGACGCGGCACCAGCCACTGAATGGCGAAGCTCGGCGGCAAACTGACGGTCAATGCCCCCTTGGCGCTGCGCGCCTGCAGCTTGCGCGTCGCCTCGTTGATCGAAGAGAAGATCTCCTTGATATCAAGGTAGTAACTTTGCCCCTCTTCGGTCAGCAGCAGCGAGCGATTGCGCCGGCGAAACAGCTTCAGCCCGAGGAAGTCCTCCAGCGACTTGATCTGGTGGCTCACCGCGGCCTGAGTCACGAACAGCTCTTCCGCCGCCTTGGTGAAACTCAGGTGGCGAGCGGCCGCATCGAACACGCGCAGCGCATTGAGGGGAGGTAAGCGTTTAGACATTAAATTAGCTACTTTTGTGTAACATTAATCCGAATGATTCGGCGCCGAAAATCGGGCGGCTTTGTGTGGCAAGCCATGGACAAACGCTAACGGCGCATTGCCATTAGTTTTTTTAATCCGAGCCATTATAATTTGTCCGTTGAGGATGCGCCAGCAAATACCTATAGTGGCGGCACTTCCCGGGCCGGAACGAAAAGGGAGTGGGTGTCGAGGACGCCGATGAACTTTTGGCTTGTGGTTGTGATGTTGTGTTTGCAAATTGTCCGGCGATTCCGGACATGGTAGCTAGGCTACTGTTTTTTCACTTCCTGTACATTTACCCTGTCTGTCCATAGTGATTTTATGCAGCACCGCAAAACTTGCGGTGCTTTTTTTTTGCCTGACGGTTACTGGTTGCTTTCAACCATCTCTTTCACATCGGCGCGGTTGATCTGCTGTTCGACGCCGTTGGCGTCTTTATAGCTGATCATGCCGGTATCGTTATCCACTTTAGGCTTGCCGTCAGCGACAATGGTGCGTCCGTCATTGGTATGCATCACGTAGTTGCTGGAACAGGCGGCCAGGGTGAACGTAAGCATCAGGGCAGAGAGAACTGCGGCTGTTTTCTTCATTGAGGACTCCTTTTTAGTTTTAAATGCTGATAAATACCTTTTATGCGTATAGATGCGATTAACAAGCGCACGTTTAATAGCATAACAAACTTTCCCAATTTTGCCAGGCGATAAGTCCTAATCGGCGCGAACGCTTGTCTCCGGCGGCAAAATAGGACAGGATCACCCATCGACTCAAGCCAGTGACAATCAGGGTATGACGCCTTTTAACCCCAGCCTTTTTCGCCAACAGTTTCCCGCGCTCGCGCAGGACGGCATCTATCTGGACAGCGCCGCCACCGCGTTGAAGCCGCAGGCGGTGATCGACGCCACGCAGCAGTTTTATCGCGACGACGCCGCCACCGTGCACCGCAGCCAGCATCGGGCGGCGCAGGATCTGACCGCCCGTTTCGAGCAGGCGCGCGGCCAGGTCGCGCAACTTATCCATGCGCCGTCGGCCGACGACATCGTCTGGACGCGCGGCACCACCGAGGCGATCAACCTGGTGGCGCAGAGTTATCTGCGTCCGCGTCTGCAGCCGGGTGATGAAATTCTGGTGAGCGAAGCGGAGCACCACGCCAACCTGATCCCCTGGCTGATGGTGGCGGATCAAACCGGCGCGCGGGTAGTGAAACTGCCGATCGGCGCCGACCGTCTGCCGGACCTGGCGCAGCTGCCCGCCCTGCTCAACGATAGAACCCGCCTGTTGGCGCTGGGGCAAATGTCCAACGTCACCGGCGGCTGCCCGGATCTGGCGCCGGCGATCGCGCTGGTCCATGCCGCCGGCGCGCGCGTGATGATCGACGGCGCACAGGGCGTGGTTCACGACCCGGCCGACGTACAGCGGCTCGATATCGATTTCTACGCCTTCTCCGGCCACAAACTGTATGGCCCGACCGGCATCGGCGCGCTGTACGGCAAATCCGAGCTGCTGGCGCAGATGGCGCCGTGGCAAGGAGGGGGAAAGATGTTGACCCAGGCGTCGTTCGACGGTTTTATCCCGCAAAAACCGCCGCACTGCTTCGAAGCCGGCACGCCAAACATCGCCGGCGTGCTGGGGTTGGCCGCCGCGCTCACCTGGCTTCGCGAACAGGACATGGCGGCGGCGGAGCGCTACAGTCGCGAGCTGGCGGATCGGGCAGAACAGCGGTTGGCGCAGCTGCCGGGCTTTCGCAGCTTCCGCAGTTCCGGTTCCAGCCTGCTGGCGTTCGATATCGCCGGCGTACACCACAGCGACATCGTCACGCTGCTGGCGGAGCAAGGCATTGCGCTGCGCGCCGGCCAGCACTGCGCGCAGCCGCTGATGGCGGCGTTAGGCGTCAGCGGTACGTTGCGCGCGTCGTTCGCCCCCTACAATACTCAACAGGACGTCGATACGCTGGTCAGCGCGTTGACCCACGCCCTCGACCTGCTGGCCGACTGACTTGATTCCCGGAGACGCTATGCTCGCCCCCCATCCTTTTGGCCGAGAGATCACCGCCGAAGCGTTAATCGCCACCTTCAGCGCGCTGAAACAGTGGGAAGACCGCTACCGCCAGCTGATTATGCTCGCAAAACGGCTGCCGTCGCTGCCGGAGGCCTTGCGCAGTGAAGAAATGGCGTTAAGCGGGTGTGAAAACCGCGTCTGGTTGGGGCACCAGTTGCTGGAAGACGGCACGCTGCACTTTTATGGCGACAGCGAAGGCCGCATCGTGCGTGGCCTGTTGGCGGTGCTGCTGACCGAAGTGGAAGGGAAAACGCCGCAGCAGATCGCCGAATTGGATCCGCTGGCGCTGTTCGACCGCCTGGCGCTGCGCGCTCAGCTGAGCGCCACTCGCGCCAGCGGGCTGGCGGCGTTAGCCGCCGCCGTGCAGGCGATCGCCGCCCGTTACGCCTGACGCGCCGCCTTCGCCACCATCTTTTTCAGCGCGTGCGACACGGCGACGAAGCCGAAGGTGGCGGTGACCATGGTCGCCGCGCCGAAACCTGCGCTGCAATCCATTCTTTTCGGCCCCTCCGCCGTACTGCGCGAAGCGCATACCGAACCGTCCGGCTGCGGATAAACCAGCGGCTCGCTGGAAAAGACGCAGTCGATGCCCAGCTTGCCCTTGCCGTTTTTCACCACGTTAAAATCGTGCTTCAGCCGCTCGCGCAGCTTGGCGGCCAGCGGATCCTGAATGGTTTTCGCCAGATCGGCCACTTCGATTTTGGTCGGATCTATCTGCCCGCCGGCGCCGCCGGTGGTCACCACCGGGATCTTGAAGCGGCGGCAGTATGACAGCAGCGCCGCTTTCGGCCGTACGCTGTCGATTGCGTCGATGACGTAGCTGAAGTTATGGTCCAGCAGCTCGGCGACGTTGTCCGGGGTAATGAAATCGTCAATGCAGGTCACCCGGCATTCCGGGTTGATCGCCAGGATACGCTCCGCCATTACCTCGGTTTTCGATTGCCCGACATGCTGACGCAGCGCGTGGATCTGACGGTTGGTATTGGTGACGCAAACATCATCCATGTCGATCAGAGTGATGGCGCCGATGCCGGTGCGCGCCAGCGCCTCAGCCGCCCAGGAACCCACGCCGCCGATGCCGATCACGCAGACGTGCGCCTGCGCGAACACCGCCAGCGCCTGCTGGCCGTATAACCGCGCCGTGCCGCCGAAACGCTGCAGATAGGCTTCCGAATAAGCTGTGCTCATAACGCTTTAATTACCTTCGTAATGCAAATGATAAGGGCCGGAAAATCCGGCCCTTGCGGGTCAATCTTTTCACGCCGTGCGCGTTTAGCGGGTGACCAGCAACGAACCGCCGCCGTTTGACTGATTGGCGCTGAACAGCTGGCCGCCGCCGTTGTTCTTCAGCACCCAGACGCGGCCATAGTGGTTGTAGTAGCCCGCCGAGTGGCCGGCTTCCGGCCCGATGCCCTGATACATGTCAAAATGCTGGCCCTTGATGGCGCCGCCCACGTCGAGCGCGACCATCAGACGCATCTCGTATTTTCCCGTGAATTTACCCTTGTTGTCCAGCAGCGGCACTTCGGCCAGCAGCGTGGTGCCTGCCGGGATCAGTGAACGGTCGGAGGCCACCGACGCTTTGGCGATCAGCGGCACCGCGCTGGCGCCTTTCACCGGCGCAAAAGCTTCCGGGCGGAAGAACACGAACGACGGGTTCTGCTCCAGCAGCTCGCGCACCTCTGCGGCGCTGTGGGTATCCGCCCACTGACGGATCGCCTGCATCGACATGTCCGCCTTGGCCACTTCACCGCGATCGATCAGCACTTTGCCGATGCTGCGGTAGGCGTGGCCGTTCTTGCCGCCGTAGCCGAAGAACACCAGCGGCTGACCGTTGCCGTAGTCGACGTAGCCGCTGCCCTGGACTTCCATCATGAAGTTGTCCATCAGCGAGTTGGTGTAAGCGATGATATAGCGATCGTCGAGCGCGCCAGAATAAATGCCCGCGCGATCCGGCAAGCGGCCCCTACCCTTCGGCGGCATGCGGTACAGCGGATAACGGAACTCGCCCTGTTGGGTATAGCGCGCCTGCACCACCGGCGTGTAGTAGCCGGTAAACTGCACGTTGCCGTAATTGTCGACGCCTTCCATCTGGTAAGCGCTGAGGCCGTACTGGCTCAGCATGCGCGTGTCGGCGCCGGACGCCATCCAGTTTTGCACCGCCTGATAGGTGCTGTTGTTGCGGTTAAACAGCGAAGGCGACGCGTACTTGATCTCCATCAGCTGATCCGAATAATCCTTGGCGTTGACCGGCGAACCTTTGGCGTTGGGCTGATTGACCAGCTCCAGCGATTGATCCAGACGGCCGTCCTTATATTGCTGACCCCGATCGGTCGGCTTGGACGAACAGCCCGCCAATACCGCCACCATCAACCCGCCCAGCAGGTATTTGCCCCAACGTCCTTTCATCGCGCACACTCTCAAACTGATATGATCTACCGGCTGAACGATAACAAACGCTCATTGATAAAGGAATCGCTGCAAATAAAAAAAGCCGCACGGAGGATGGTGATGAAAAAGAAGGCAAATTGCGGGCAAATTCAGCAGAAAAACGGGTTTAGGCCAATAAAATGCAAAAAGGGTTTGCAACAAAACGCATGGAGAGTATAGTGCGCATCCATCGGACGCGGGGTGGAGCAGCCTGGTAGCTCGTCGGGCTCATAACCCGAAGGTCGTCGGTTCAAATCCGGCCCCCGCAACCAACCGATGCCGCAGTGGCGGTATTTTGCGTTTGGGTTCGATAACAAAGTATTACACGGACGCGGGGTGGAGCAGCCTGGTAGCTCGTCGGGCTCATAACCCGAAGGTCGTCGGTTCAAATCCGGCCCCCGCAACCAACCGAATGCCGTACCAGCGGCATAACATGAACGGTGGTTTCGTCGTAATACCGCATCAAGACGGACGCGGGGTGGAGCAGCCTGGTAGCTCGTCGGGCTCATAACCCGAAGGTCGTCGGTTCAAATCCGGCCCCCGCAACCAACTCTTGATGACAACAGATAAGCACCCTGACGGGTGTTTTTTTGTATCTGCAATCCGCAAAAACAGCCGGACTTGCGCCCGGCCCTGCCGCTATCGGCTCGCTAACGCGCCGCCGTTGGCGAAATAAGCCTTGATGCCCGCCAGAATCGACTCCGCCACCTGCTGCTGGAAATGGCTGGTGCGCAGCTTGCGCTCCTCTTCAATATTGCTGATAAACGCCGTTTCCACCAGGATCGACGGGATATCCGGCGCCTTCAACACCGCAAAACCGGCCTGATCGACGCGATTCTTGTGCAACCGGTTGATTTTACCCATCCGGTTCAACACTTCCTTGCCGAACTTCAGGCTATCGTTGATGGTTGCGGTCTGGATCAAATCGAACATGGTGTGGTCGAGATAGCGATCGCCGCTCTTGCTGACGCCGCCGATTTGGTCCGAAGCGTTCTGCGTCTGCGCCAGGAACTTGGCCGCCGAGCTGGTGGCGCCTTTGGTGGACAACGCGAACACCGATGACCCGCGCGCGGCGCGGCTGGTGAAGGCGTCGGCGTGAATCGAAACGAACAAATCGGCGCGTTGCTTGCGCGCCTTGGCGACGCGCACCTTGAGCGGGATAAACACGTCTTCATTGCGCGTCATGAACACCTTCATGTTCGGCTCGCGCTTGATCATGGCGCTCAGCTTGCGGGCAATCTGCAGCACGATGTCTTTCTCGCGCGTCTTATACTTGCCGATCGCACCGGGATCTTCGCCCCCGTGGCCAGGATCCAGCATGATGACGATCGGCCGATCGCGCCCCGCCTTGCCGGCCTGCGGCGCTTCGGGCGGCAGCGTGCGCTCCAGATCGCCTTTGTTGTAATCTTCCAGTAACGCCAGTAGCGGATCATACTCCTCGCCGCCGCTGCCGCCCTTGGTCGGGTAGAGATCCATCACCAGACGGTTGCGATACTCCGGCACCGGCGCCAGCGAGAACATGTGCGGGCTGACGCTTTGCTTGAGCTCCAGCACCAGCCGCACGGTATTCTGATCGAACTGGCCGACGCGCGCCTGCTTGAGATAAGGATCGTCGGCGCGCACCTGCCCGGCGATGCCCTTCAGCACGCTGTTGAGATGCACGCCTTCGATATCCACCACCACGCGATCGGGATTGGTCAGGGCGAACTGCTTGTATTTCAGTTCGACGTTGGATTCCAGCGTGACGCGGGTATAAGTGGAGGACGGCCAGACGCGCACGGCAATCACGTGCGATGACGCGGCGAAGCCCGTGCGACTCACACTCAGCAACCAGCTGGCGGCAACGCCCTGTAATAAACGACGGCGGCCCAGATTGTGATTAGCGTTTGGCATGCGGCTCCGGCAGTAATAACTGTTTACAACAGATGAAAAAAACACCAATGACTTGGGAATGCCGAAAACTTTAACCAATCATTCCAGCCCTGTCATCAGAAAATCTTTTTATGGTTTTTCAATTTATTAACGATTTAGCGCCCTTAGCTCGCTCTTCATGACGATTTCCCACTTGCCATTGGCGCAATAAAAGAATAAAAATACAAAAATATCGTATAAATATGCAAAGAGGTTTGCCCGTGAAGGAACGTAGTACAGAGCTGGTGCAAGGATTCCGTCACTCCGTCCCCTATATCAACGCCCACCGCGGCAAGACGTTTGTCATCATGCTCGGTGGGGAAGCCATCGAACACGAGAATTTTTCCAACATCGTCAATGATATCGGGCTGCTGCATAGCCTGGGCATTCGCCTGGTGGTGGTTTACGGCGCACGGCCGCAGATCGACGCCAATCTGGCGCAGCACAACTATGAACCGATCTACCACAAGCATACGCGCGTGACCGACGCCCATACGCTTGAGTTGGTCAAGCAGGCGGCCGGTTTATTGCAGCTGGACATCACCGCCCGGCTGTCGATGAGCCTCAACAACACGCCGCTGCAGGGCGCGCACATTAACGTGGTCAGCGGCAACTTCATCATCGCGCAGCCGCTGGGCGTCGATGACGGCATCGACTACTGCCACAGCGGCCGCATTCGCCGCATCGATGAAGAAGCGATCCATCGTCAGCTCGACAGCAACGCCATCGTGCTGATCGGCCCGGTCGCCGTCTCGGTGACCGGCGAGAGCTTCAACCTGACTTCGGAGGAAGTCGCGACTCAGCTGGCGATCAAACTGAAAGCGGAAAAAATGATCGGTTTCTGCTCCTCGCAGGGCGTGACCGACGCGGAAGGCAACATCCTTTCCGAGCTGTTCCCCAACGACGCGCAAAAGCGTCTTGAAGAGCTGGAGGAAGGCGGTGATTACCATTCCGGCACCGTGCGCTTCCTGCGCGGCGCGGTGAAAGGCTGCCGCAGCGGCGTGCGCCGCAGCCACCTGATCAGCTATCAGGAGGACGGCGCGCTGGTGCAAGAACTGTTCTCACGCGACGGCATCGGCACCCAAATCGTGATGGAAAGCGCCGAACAGGTGCGCCGGGCGACGATCAACGACATCGGCGGTATTCTGGAGCTCATCCGGCCGCTCGAACAGCAGGGTATTCTGGTGCGCCGTTCGCGTGAACAGCTGGAGATGGAGATCGACAAGTTCACCATTATCGAACGCGATAACCTGACCATCGCCTGCGCGGCGCTGTACCCGTTCCCGGAGGAAAAAATCGGCGAGATGGCCTGCGTGGCGGTGCATCCCGATTACCGCAGCTCTTCGCGCGGCGAGATGCTGCTGCAGCGGGTAGAAAATCAGGCGCGGCAGATGGGATTGAAGAAGCTGTTCGTGCTGACCACCCGCAGCATCCACTGGTTTCAGGAGCGTGGTTTCACCCCGGCGGAGGTCGACGTGCTGCCGATGCAGAAACAGGCGTTGTACAACTACCAACGCCGCTCCAAAATTCTGCTGGCGGATCTGTAATCCCTGTGGGCGCGGCCGCTACCGCGCCCCTTCATCGCTTATTCCGTCGTCTGCAGCCGTTCAGCCAATCCGCTGCGACGCTGGGTCGGCGTGCGAATGGCCCGCAGCAGCACCGCGTCCGTGGCGTACAGCGAGAGCTGCTGACGCGCACGGGTGATCGCGGTATAGACCAGCTCACGCGTCAGCACCGGCAGGAAATGGTTCGGCAACACCAGAACCGTATGCTCAAACTCCGATCCCTGGGACTTGTGCACCGTCATGGCGTAAGCGGTTTCATGCGCCGGCAAACGGCTCGGCTGCACCGACTTGATGCTGCCGTCCGGCAGTTGGAAATGCACGCGCAGCTCGCCGCGCTCATCCGGCAGAGTAATGCCGATATCCCCATTGAATAACCCCAGCGCGCTGTCGTTGCGGCCGATCATCACCGGCCGCCCCCGATACCAGCGGCCGAGCACACCCGGTTTGCGGTCGATCAGGCCGGCGCGCTGCAGCCCGAGTTCAATACGTTCATTCAGGCCGGCGACGCCGAACGGCCCTTCACGCAGCGCGCACAGCACCTGGAAGCGGCTAAAGGCGGCCAGCACCGCCGCCGCATCCGCGCCTTCGGCAGTCAGCCGCAGATAGTCGCGATAGCCCGCCACGCACGCGTCCAGCAGCGCCTGATACTCTTCGCTCGTCGCCAGCGCATAGCCCGCGACATCGCCGAAACGGCCGTTTAATGCCGCCAGCGCACCATCCCCCGCACCGGCGTTGACCGCCAACGCCAGTTGACCGATGCCGGAACGGGCGTCGAAGCGATAGCTCTTGCGCAACAGGCACAGGCTGTCGCGCACCGCCGCTTGCGCGTCGGCCCGCTGTCCTTCGATCGAACAACCGGTCAGGCGGCTCAGCTCTGCGGCGCGCGCCTCGCTGTATCCCTGCTCGGCAAAACGGCAAATATCCCCCAACACCGCGCCGGCCTCCACCGAGGCCAGCTGATCGCGGTCGCCGAGGAAAATCACCCGGGCCCGATCGGGCAACGCCGCAATCAGGCGCGCCATCATCGGCAGATCGACCATCGAGGCCTCATCCACCACCAACACATCCAAATGCAGACGGTTACCGCGGTGATAGCGCATGCGCTGACTGTTGGGTTGCGCCCCCAACAGACGGTGTAACGTCGCCGCCTCCGTGGGGAACAACGCCTGCTGCGCCGGGGTCAACGCCAGCTGACGGCTGGCGCTGCCAAGCGACTCCGTCAGGCGCGCCGCCGCCTTGCCGGTTGGCGCCGCCAGCTGAATCCGCAAGCGCGCGCTTTCATCCAGCTGCACCAACGCCGCCAGCAGTTTAGCGACGGTGGTGGTTTTACCGGTGCCCGGTCCGCCGGAAATCACCGCGATGCGCCGCGTGGCAGCCACCGCAGCAGCGATCTTCTGCCAGTCGGGTTCATCGCTCGCCGCGCCGAACAAGCGGTCGAGAATGGCGCGCAACGCCTCCTCCGGCACCGTCAGCGATTCACCTTCACCGCCGATAAACGCCGCCACTTCACCTTCGTTTTGCCACATGCGTTGCAGATATAAGCGCTGCCCACGCAGCACCAGCGGCGTAGCGCCGCTGCCGTCCCCAACCGCCGCGCTGCTCGCCAGGCGCTGCTGCCAACGTGCGCTATCCGGTCGCCCGGCCGCCTCCCACAGCGCCAGCGCCAGCGCCGGTTGGCGCCCTTCAAACAGCGTGTCCGCCTGCAGCTGCTCCAGCATCAGGCAAACATGCCCCGCCCCCGCCTCAGCGCTCAGACAGGCGGCGGCCAGTAAAATATCAGGCTCGTCTTCGCTCGCCACCACGCGGGCGAACTGCACGTCCAGCGGGCGCAGCGCGCCAAGCGCCACCGCCTGCTCCAGCAGTGCGATCATGATTTTTCCTCCGTCGCCGCAGCTTCGCCGCTGAACAAGCTATCCATTCCCGCCACCAGCTCAAACGCGGGGAGACAGGTGTAAATGCCGTTGCCCGGGTGCGCCGCATCCACGCCGCGCAGGAACAGATAAATCACCCCGCCGAAATGGCGCCGGTAATCATAATCCGGCAACCGATGGCGCAAATAACGATGCAACGCCAGCGTATACAGCTGGTATTGCAGATCATAACGATGCTCCGCCATCGCCTGCTCCATCGCCGGCCGGGTATAGGCGCTGCTGTCCTCCCCCAGCCAGTTGGACTTGTAGTCCAGCAGGTAGTATTTGCCTTGCCAGCAGAACACCAGGTCGATAAAGCCTTTCAGCATGCCCTGCACCTGATGGAAATCCAGCGCCGGGCAGCGGGCGGAAAGCGGATCGTAACGCTTCACCAGAGCATCGAGCTCCTTCGCCTGCAACAGCCGGTTAATCGGTAAATAGAACTGCAGCTCTGCCTGCTTATGCTGCGGCGTCAGCGCCGCCAACGTCACGCCGCTGTCATCGAGCGGCGTATTGAGCAGCACCTGCATCCACGCCAGCAGTATCGGTTGCCAGTGTTCGGCAAACCCTTGCTGCTGCAGCTGTTCCAGCAGCCACTGTTCGTCGAGCGGCTGGGTGAAGTCCAGCGTTTCAAACAGGCTGTGCAGGAAGGTGCCGGGCGTTGCGCCGCGCGGGAAGGTATGCGGTGTAAGCGCTGGCTCACTTTCTTCCCCGCGCTCACCGGCCGCGTCGACATCCAGACGCGGCAGCAGATCCTGCATCAGGCTCGCGCCGTGCTGTTGCAAACCGGTATAGCTGGTCACCCGCCAAAAATCCTGGATCCGCCGGGTAAAGCTTTTCGCCGCCAACGCTTCGGCCAGCGACGCCTGGGGTTGCCAGGGTTCTGCATCCGGCGGTTCAACCAGCGACAGCGCGATACCGCCACCCACCAATTGCTGCAGCCGCTCCTGCAGATACACGGCGTCGCCGGGCTGCCCGCCCTGCACCAGATAGCCCAATGCGCTGCGGTGCAGGTCGGTATCGCCCTGTTTCTTGCGCGTGCCCTGGAACAGCGGCGCAATGCCGATACTGCAGTGGTACACCGAGCGGGTCAGCGCCACATACAGCAGACGCAGATCCTCCGCCAACCGCTCCTCCTCCGCCCAGGCCTGGCTCTCTTCATTGGCGTCGAGGTCCAGCAACGCCTGGAAACTGTGGCGATCGTGATACAGCGCCTGCTGCTGCTGGCGGAAGTTGCCGACGAACGGCAGCCACACCAGATCGAACTCCAGCCCCTTGGACTTGTGGATCGTGATCACCTGCACCAGATGCCGGTCGCTCTCCAGCCGCAGTTGCTGATTGTCGGACTGGCGATTAGGCTGAGCGATCTGCTGCGCCAGCCAGCGCACCAGCGCATGCTCGCTGTCGAGCTGCGCCGCCGCTTCTTGCAACAGCTCCCCCAGATGCAGCACGTCGGTCAAGCGACGCTCGCCGCCGGCGCTGGCCAGCAGGTTCTCCGCCAATTGGCGCGTTTTCATCACCTCGCTCAGCATCGGCAACACGCCGCGGCGCAGCCAGAGCGTGCGGTAATTGTCGAATTCATTAACCAGCGCGTCCCAGGCGCGCTCATCGCGGCTCAGGCCGTCCAGCGTCGGCGCGTCCAGCCCCATCAGCCCGGTGGCCATGGCGCTGCGCAGCGTGCGCTCCTGCTCCGGCGCCAACACCGCCTGCAGCAACCACAGTAGGTCTTTGGCCTCCGGGGTGTCAAACACGCTGTCGCGGTTGGACAGGTAGACCGACGGAATAGACAGCGCGCTGAGCGCATCGCGCACCAACGCCGCCTCGTTGCGGCTGCGCACCAGCACCGTGATATCAGAGGCTTGCACCGGCCGTGACGCCTTGCCGCTCTGCAGCCGCGCCAGGCCCTGCTGCCCGGCGCTGAGCCAGTCGCGAATTTGCGTGGCGCACAGGCGCGCCATTAGCTGTTGGTAATCACTTACACCCGCGCCTTCCCCCTGCTGCAGCCAGAATTGCATCGCCGGCTGCGGCTTGCCGTGCAATTCAAACGCCAGCCCTTGGTTCTTTTCCGCCGCGTTAACCTCAATAAAGGGGATTTGGCCGAACAGGAAAGGTTTTTCTACCTGAGAAAACAGGTGATTGACGCTGGCGACCATCGACGGCGACGAGCGCCAGTTGGTCTCCAGCGTATAGTGGGCGCTCACCTCTGAACGCGCGCGCATGTAGGTAAAGATGTCGGCGCCGCGAAAGGCGTAAATCGCCTGCTTGGGATCGCCGATCAGCAGCAGGCCGCAATCAGGCCGGCCGACGTAAAGTTTTTGGAAAATACGGTATTGCTGCGGATCGGTATCCTGGAATTCATCGATCATCGCCACCGGATAGCGCTGGCGGATCGCCTGCGCCAACTGTTCGCCGCCGCCGCTTTGCAGGGCGCTGTCCAAACGGCTGAGCAGGTCGTCAAACCCCAGCTCGGCGCGCTGGCGCTTTTCCTGCTGAATGGAGGTGCGGATCTCGCTGAGCGCGCGCGCCATGATCAGGTCGCGCAACGTCAAGGGTTCATCGAACAGTTCGTCTATCGCCGTGAACAGCGCATGACGCGGCGGCTCGCCCTTCTTGGTCTTCTCCAGCAGCACCGACTGGCGAAACTTGTCCAGCTCCTTCGGCAGTTGGTAATCCTGGGTCTCCTGCCCGCTCCATTCGCCGACCTTGTTCAACCAGTTCGGCAGGTGTTTGCTGCTGTAGCTGCGCTTATCGACGCCGGACTGGGCGATTAACGCCTCAAGATCGCCCGCCGCCGCCCGCCATTGCGCCTTGATGGCGTCGATGCGCGCGACAATCTGCTCGTGGCGCATCAGAACGGTTTCTTCGTCCTTCGGCGGCCGCCGCAGCGCCGGCGCTTCACCGTGCAGATAACCGGAAAGGTCGGCCAGCAACGCTTCCGGGCCGCTCCACTCCTGGCTGATCGCACGCGCCACGCCCAGCGGCAACGGATAGCAATGACGGCGCCAGAAATCGGCGCAGGCCTGCCGCCGCAGCGGCAGTTCGTCCTGCACCAGCGTTTGTTCAAACAGCATGCCGGACTCGAAGGCGTTGTGGGTCAACATCCGTTGGCAAAAGCCGTGGATAGTGTAAATCGCCGCTTCGTCCATCTGCCGCTCCGCCGCCAGCAGCTGCGCAGCGGCGTCAGACAAATCGTCAATTTCTTCCATCAGCGCCGAAAACAGCGGGTTAGCGCTGATGCCGCGCACGCAGGCGATGCGCAGCCCGTGGATATTGTCACGGATACGCCCGCGCAGCTCCTCGGTGGCGGCCTCGGTAAAGGTCACCACCAGGATTTCTTCGACCGTCAACGGGCGGGGAAACGCCGCTTCCCCCCCCAATCCCAGCAGCAAGCGCAGATACAGCGCGCCGATGGTAAAAGTTTTGCCGGTGCCCGCCGACGCCTCGATCAGGCGTTCGCCAAACAGCGGCAGCGTCAGCGGCTCTAGCCTCTGCGGGGCGACTTCCGTCATGGCGTCGCCACTTTGCGCGGCAGGATCTGCTGCAATGCCGACGCGTTCGGATAGGTGACCCAATCCTTAGGCGCCGCGTAATCCGCTTTGTCTTGCCCGCTGCCGCTGACCTGCGACAGCACCGCCAGCCCCTGCGGCTGGATCACCGCCTGGTGGAAATAATCCGCCAGTTTGGTCGGCGTCAGCTGTTGCACCTGCGCGATCAGCTTCTGGCGAGTATCAAAGGCGAAGTTGCCGCGATCGAAATCATTGGCGAACCGGCTGGCCTCCTCGCTGAGGGTTTGCGGCCGCTGTTTGAGTTCGTTGATCAGCGCCTGTTTGTACTGTTCAAAATCGGCCTCGCTCATTTCACGCAGGCGTTTCTCGGTTTTCGGATAGAAATCCTGATAGCGCTGGTACAGGTAGGCCGGCTGTTTGCTGTTGCTCTGCAACAGGAAGCCTACGCCCCACTGGCGGCCCACCGACATCGGGAAGGCAAAGACCGCATACCCCAATTGTTCCTGAGTGCGCAGCTGGCTGTAGAACCACGGCTGAATAATCTGCCCCAACAGCGAGCTGTAGGCCATGCCGGTCACTTCGTCGTAACCGGTCGGTACATAGACCGCCGCCAGCGCCGAGTCGGTGCTGCTGCCTACCTGTTGCAGGTTGGCCAGCTGATTCTTGTCCACCACCACGTCTTCGCCGTGCCACCACTCAATACCGGTACAGCCCAGACGGTGCTTCAGCGTCGACGCCAGCGTATCGACCTGTTGCTTGCTCATGTTGCCCACCACCAGCAGCTCCGGCGTGGCCTCGGCCAGCAGGCTGTCGCGATACGCCAGCACGTCTTTCAGCGTCAGCGTTTTCAGCACTTCGCGGCGCTCGCTGCGTTCGGAATACGGCACGCGGGAAACCATCTGCACCGGCTGAATGGCCAGTTCAAACGCCTTGCCCTTCTCGGCGGCGTCCAACTGCTCCAGGTACCAGGACTTGGCCTGCGCCAGCTGATCTTCCGTCGGCGTGAAGCTGGAATAGCCCTCGATCAGCGCCGTCAGCAACTGCGGCAAGCGCTGGGTAAAGCCGTTGGCGTTAAACATCAGGCCGTTGTTCGGCGACGTCGAGAAACTCAAACCGCCGACCGAAGCCTGATAGCTCAGCTGATCCAGCGCCAGGCCGGCCAGATAATCCGTCAGCGAGAACAGCACCTGGTTGCGCGCGGAATCCATGGTCTTGGCGTTGCGGAAAGCGACGGTGACGTCGGCCTTCGGCTCATCGGCGAAGTAACGGCTCGGCATATACAGCACGCGCAGGCCGGGCTTATCCACCACCATTTCCGGCTTTTTGAATTCATGCGACGGTTTGGTCAGGGTGAAATCATCCGGAATGTACGGGTTGAGCGCCGGCAATGACAGGGAAATGCCGCTGCCCAACTGCTGCCACTGCGTAAAGCGCTGTGGCGTGATTTTGTCGACCTGGTAAGGCGCATTGACGAAATAGGCCGTCTTGTTGTGCGGCTCATCGGGGCTGACGAACCAGATGCGCGCATTTTGCGGCGTCATGGCGTCCAGACGTTCAGCGATCGCCTTAGGATCATAGCGGTCGGCCAGGTAAGGCGCGTCCAGCGCATGCTCAACCGGCACGCGCAGCATAGTGTCCACCAGCCATTCGATGTAGTCCATGTCGCGCGTGATCGACGGATAGCGGAAGTCCAGGTTCAGAACATGCGAGATTTCGTCGAAGTAGCTCTGCTTGATGCCTTCGCTGCGCAGCATTTTCAGGTAGTTGAAAATGGCGGCGACGACTTGGTCGCGCTGGGCCAAGCCTTTGTCAGTCAGCGAGACACTGATGGCGAAGACGCCGCCGTTGCGATCCACCATCGGATCGGCGCCGGCATTGATGGCGTCCGCCAATCCCTGCTTCTGCAACCAGTCGGACAGGGTATTTTTACTGCGGTTGCCGATCAGGTAACCGATGTAGGTATCGGTTTTGCTGCGAAACGCGGCGCTGTTGTTATCGATACGGAACTCAACCTTCAGCTGCTTGCGCGGCTGCGCCGGCACATAGTGAATGATGATGCCCTGCTGCTCCGGCGTGACGGCCGGTACGGTGATCGGCGGCACGCTGGCGTCATGATTCGGCACGCGGCCAAAGGTTTTTGCGGCAATGTCAGCCAGCTGCGGCAGCGGCTGATTGCCGTACAGCACCCCCATCATCAGATTGGCGGAGTAGTAGCGCTTATAGAACCCCGTCAGCTCATCGTGCAACTTGCTGCCCGGCTTGTCTTTCAGCGTGTCCAGATTACCGCCGGAGAAGCGCGCGCTCGGGTGCGCCGGGTTGAGGGTTTCCGCACCGACCTGCGCCATACGCATGCCGTCGCGCGAACGCGCCATCGTCAATTCTGCATTCACCGCGTTGCGCTCGCGATCGGCATTGCCCGGATCCAGCAACGGCTCCGCAATGGCGTCGGCCATGCGATCGACCGCCGGCTCCAGCGCGTCATTCTCCACTTCCAGATAGAAGGCGGTGCGATAAGAAGCCGTGCTGGCGTTGTGGCTGCCGCCGTGCTTTTTCAGGAATTCGGACAGGTTTTCCGGCTCGGGATAACGTTTGGAGCCCATCAGCACCATATGTTCCAGATAGTGCGCCAAGCCCAGTTGGCTGTTCGGATCTTCGAGCGACCCGACCGGCAATGCCAGCGCCGCCAGCGATTTCGGCGCCTGGACATCGGACACCAGCAGCACCGTCATGCCGTTAGCCAACTTGATCGCCTCGTACTGACGCGGATCGTGCTCGCTCTTATTGATCTTCTCCGCCAGCGGTTGCCATCCTTGTGCGGCCCAGCTCAACGGCGCCCAACACATAGCCAATAATACCAGCCCGGTGACGCGGGCCAACTGTCTGCGCATATCCAAAATAAACCCCTATTCTGACATCGCCACGCCCACTCCCTGACGCTGGCGACGTACATCAAAACCACATAACCAAATCTGTACTCGCCGGGTTCTTCGCCAATGTGGCGCCCCAAAACGCGGCGGGTATATGCCTGTACGTTATGTAAGACCGGGAATTACCCCAATGGTTGAATATAACCTTCGTTATTTTTACCACCTCCCGCCGCACAGCACCACCGGGGGATTGTTACCCCAGGTTATGACACGCCACCGGCAGCAGATAACGCTCTGTTTCGGCCAGTATTTGCGCCAGGTAGTCATTGTCCAATTGGCGGAACACTCGCTGAACATAGGGATCTTCCCCTTCTCCGGGAATGCGCTGATCGCCCTGCCAAGCCTGCAGCAATTTGGCGCGAGCCTTTGTTTGCGCTTCTTCTTCCCAGTCGATTTGCTGCGTTTCCGGCTGATAGCACTGACTCAGCCACGCCCAGCCGCTCTTGTTCAGCAACAGCAGCGGCTGACACAGACCGCGCTGATAGCCCGCCAGCAGTTCCGCCAGCTGCGCCTGCGCCTCTTCAGGCGCAAGCGCGGCAAAGCGCCAGGCGGAGTTCTTGCGACCGTACATGCGGCTCTCGCCGGTGCCGCCGGCGCAGCAGTACACCAGGTGCTCCAGCCACAGCAATATGCCGTCCACCGCCGACAACGTGGCGGGCCGCCAGCGCAACAGGCCGTCATCCTGCACCTGATGCAGCCAGCCGCTGAGACGTACGCCGGCGATATCGATATCCAATTCCAGGCTGTGGCTCTGCGCGCGTTCCGCACGCACCTGCTCGGCCAGTTCGCTCATCTCTTCCTGCTGCTTTTGCCAATAGATCTCGCCGAAGGCGCCATAGGGCAACCCCCCGGCGGCGCGCACCCGTTGGAACAACCGTTCGGGATCGTCGCCGTCAATCAGGGTATTCAGCAGTTGGCTGTTGAACTGGTAGCGGCTGAGGTTATCCAGCGTGAAGGGCTCTTCGTCCGGCAGCTCGGTCTCTTCCAGGATAAAGCTGACGCCCAACCGCAGCTGGAAGAAGGCGCGAATAGGATGGCGGTAAAACCGCAGCAGCTCATCCAACGATATTTGCTGCAGCGTTTCGGCGGGCAGCAGCTGGTTGAAGGCCGGGTGCGCCGCCCCGCGCCCGTCGGCGGCGGGCAGCCACTCGGCGGCATAGCTTTGCGCTTCCGAGCCCGGCAAGAAATTCTCGGCGGCGAACGGCATGCGCGCATGCCACTTCAGCAAATGCTCGCCCACTCGCCGGGCGCTGTCGTCTGCGGTGCACGCCTCGTCTCCCGGCAGGCAATAGCTTTGCTCCAGATACTCCAGCAGCTCGGTAACCAGCACCGAAGGATAGCGCGGGCTGTTGTCCTGAATGGAACGGCCAATGAAGCTGATATACAGCCGTTGTTGCGCGGACAGAATCGCCTCCAGGAACAGATAGCGGTCGTCATCGCGCCGGCTGCGGTCGCCGCGCTTGACCTGCTGCGCCATCAGATCAAAACCCAATGGCGGCAACGTGCGCGGATACACGCCGTCGTTCATGCCCAGCAGGCACACCACCTTGAACGGAATCGAGCGCATCGGCATCAGCGTACAGAAGTTGATTTGCCCGGCGAGGAAGCGCTGGCTGATGCGCTCCTGATCGAGGCGCGCCGCCAAATCGTCGCGCAGAATCGTCAAGGGCACGTCATCCGGATAGCGCGCCGCCAGGCCAAAATTGATGGCCTGTTGCCACTGCTGCTCGATCAATGCCAGCACCACTTCGGTATCGCTATCCGCTTCGAAGAAGGCATCCAGCAGCTGTCGGCACAGCGGTAGCCATGCCTCGAGCGAGCGCGCTTCGCTCAAGACTTGCCGCCAATGGCTCAATTGGGCCAGCAGATCCGCCAACTGCCCCGCCAGTTCGGCGACCAACCCGCTCGACTCGTCGTAAGGCAAAATGCCCTGCCAATCGCCGGCGTTGCTGTCCATCGCGTAACCGAGCAGCATGCGCGTAATGCCGAATCGCCAGGTGTGCTGGCCCGTGGCGGGCAGATCCAGTTCTCGCACGTTATCGTCGTCCAGCCCCCAGCGCACGCCGGATTCACCGACCCAGTGACGCAACAGGCGCAGCCCCTCTTCGCCAATGGCGAAACGGGCGGCCAGGGCCGGCACTTCCAACAGCGCCAGCACCTGTTCCGACGTAAAGCGGCTTTGCGGCAGATCGAGCAGGGAGATGAACGCCTGCAAAGCCGGATGCGCCTGTCGCGCTTTACGGTCAGAAATGGCGAACGGCAGGTAGCGCTCGGCGGGAGCATTGCCGAACACGGCCTGAATATAAGGCGTATAGCTGTCGATATCCGCCACCATCACGATGATGTCGCGCGACGTCAACGCGGGATCCTGCGCGAGCATGGTCAGCAGTTGATCGTGCAGCACCTCCACTTCCCGCTGTGGGCTGTGGCAGGCGTGCAGGCTGAGGGAACGATCTTGCGGATCGAGCCTGCGCTTGCTGAAACTGCTTTCCAGCGTTTCCGCCGTGATGCCGATCACCGCGTGATCTTCCAGCTCCAGCATATCGCGTTGAACGGCGTGCAGCATGGTATCCGCCGGGATATCGACAAAGGCGTCGACCTCTTGCGCCCCTTCCATCTGCGACAGCAAATAGAGGTGATCGCGCCCGAGCTTGCCCCAGGAGGCCAGCAGCGGGTTACTGAGCTGCTGCTGCCCTTCAGCGTCAAACAGACGCGCCGCGTCAGCCGGTTCGCGAAACAGCCCTTGCTCGCGCGCCTGATGATAGTGACGGCGCTTGCGGCTCTGCAAGCGGGCCAGGAAAGCGTAATCCTGAATGTCGCCCCAGTAATAACGACAAGGGTTGGTGAACATCAGGTGGATATCGATATGCCGCCCCAGCGCCTGCAGCGCCTCCAGATAGACCGGCGGCAACGCCGAGATGCCGCAGATAAACACCCGCGGCGGCAAACCGGGCGGACACGTTGTTGCCTGCTCCAGCGCGTGGATAAAGCGGCTGTACAGATTGGCGCGGTGCCATTCCGGCTGCCCCAATTCGCGCGTGTACTCCACCAGCCGCGCCCAGAGCGGCGCCTGCCACTGCTGAGCCTCGGGCAGACCGTCGATGCGTTCGCCGCGCTGCCAGCTCTCCAGCCACTGCGGGCGATAAACCAAATACTGGTCGAAAAGGTCGGCAACCCGGCCGGCCAATTGGTGGATTTTGCGCTTGTCGCCGTCATCGGTGAGATAGTGCTGCAGTGGCGCGAACGCCGGCTGGGTCAGCATCTCCGGCAGCAGCCACATCAGCTTCCAGGTCATGGCGTCCTTGCTGAAGGCGCTCTCTTTCGGGATATCCGGCAACACTCGGGTGAACATGTCCCAAATGAAGGTCGCCGGCAGCGGAAACGCGACATTGGCGGCGATGCCGAACTGCTCCGCCAGCTGCATTTGCAGCCATTGCGCCATACCGGGGCTCTGAACCAGCACCACTTCCTGTTGAAAAGGATCGGCCAACGGATCTCTGGCTATCAGCGCGCTGGTCAGCGTTTTCAATAAATCCAGCTGATTGGAATGATAAACCGTGAACATGATGGCTCCTTTAAAACAAGATACGTACCGGCTCAAAAACGGGTGCAATACCAGCGGCTCAGCGTCGCCCACTGCCGTTGCGGAGTTTGTACTCTGACCGTCAATCGGCGGCAATCCGCATCCGCGCCGTCGAACGCCGTCTCGCGTCGCCAGCCTTCCGGCAGCGGTTCGGCATCGAGCCGACCGGTGACGGCGAATGCCTCCAACTGCTGATGCGCCATCACCCAGGCTTGCCGGTAGTGCCACTGGCGCTGGAACGACTGCAACAGCACCTGATGATACTGTAACAAGCCCAGCAGCGACACCGAGAACAACAATGCCGCCACCAACACTTCCGGCAGGCTGAAGCCGTTGCGGGATAACCGCCCTGCGCGAGCGTTAACCCTCACAGTCGGCCGGCCTTTTCTCGGGGCAAAAATCCAGCCGGCCGCCCGGCTGCGCTTGCACCCTGCCGACCGATTCCGCACCGTCAAACGCGCCCCATTGATACAGCCAAAGCGGCTCACCGCCCCGTCACGACGCCCGCTCTGGCAGACAGCCGGGCGCAGGCCGTCAGTTCCGCGCGCTGCCTGCATAACCAGGACGCCGCACTCAGCTCGGCGCGCGGCCAACGCTGGAGCATGCCCCAACTCAGCGCCGAAGCGGCCTGATTGTAAGCCTGGAGGTAGCGCTGCTGATCGGCGGCCAGTAACAGCGCGTTATCCAATTGCCGGTGCTGGGCATTGAGCAACATCAACCCCAACGCCAACAGCAACATTACCGCCGCCAAAGTACTGCCGCCTCGCTGGCTCCACCGGTTCATGGCAACGCCGCCATTTCGACGTTCCCGCTCAGGCTGCGCCTGATACGCGCATCGCCGACAGAGCGCCCCGCCAGAGTCAAACGGGCCAGCGCACCGCCATGCTCCCCGCGCTCTATCGCCACATGAAACCGCTCAATCTGCACTTCGTCACGATCGAGCAGCCGCTCCCAGCCGCCGCCGTCGCATTGGCTTACGCCGCGCTGCCCTTCCAAGCCGCCATTGCGCAGCCGATAACCGAAATAACCTGCATCCTCGCCCGAGGTGAGCCATTGCCCGCTGCGGGTGATGTCGTAAGCGACGATAACGCAGCTGCCCGCCGCTTCTCCCGCCGCCTGGCCGATCAGCAGCGGGCGGCCGGCGCACTGCCCGGCACAGAAACCGGCGCGGCGCAGGTCCTTCTCGATGCCGAACGCCAGTTGCCGCAGCGTTGACTCCAGCCGAAAATGCTGGCCGACGGCCACGTTTTGCTGGCGCAACAGCGGGTAGGTTTTCGCGGCGCCGAGCGCGATCACGCTGCCGAACACCAGCGCCAACATCACCTCCGGCAAGGTAAAACCGCGTTCGACAGTCAGCATGGCGCGATCCCCCTTATCCGGAGCCCTTCGCTGCACAAACGCAGCCGCCCTCGGGTGGACAGCACCAGCCGCAGGCCGCCTGCCTCGTTGCTGAGCAGGATGTGCCCCGCCTGCGCGGTATTGCGCAAACCGTAAAACCCGATCTCTTTGTCGGTGTAGCCGCTCAAAACGACGTCGCGGTAAGACGGTGAGAAAACGGAACCCTCGGCGGAAGCGCAATCCGGCGGCGGCACACCGCCGCCCAGGCACCAGGGCGTGCCGTTCTTGAACCACAGCAGCGTCGTGCGGTTGCGCCAGTTGGCGTCCGCCTGCAGTCGCAGTAAAAACGCCAGCAGCTGCTGGGCAGTATGTTCCAGGCGCAACGTTTGCTGATGGTGGCGCCATTGACCGACGCCCCAGCCGGTGAGCATGCCGGCGATCAGGAGCGCCGCCAACAGCTCAATCAGCGTCATGCCACGCTGGCGGTCATCGATGTTCGAGAGCGTATTTTCTTTCATGCGGCCAGTTTAAGGGCCGTAACAAGGCGGTAAAGCCGCATGCGCAAGCCTTGCGGCAAGCTGCGCAATGTTTTCCCTATAGCGACAAGTGGCGACAATAAAATGCGGCGCGGCGCGCAATGCGGATAAAAAAAGGGGCGCAATCGCTGCGCCCCTGGTGTGATGCGGTTAAGGTCAGATCGCGACCGGCGCCTTGATGGCCGGGTGCGGATCGTAACCTTCGATCTCGAAGTCTTCGAAACGGTAATCGAACAGCGAAGCCGGCTTGCGTTTGATCACCAGCTTCGGCAACGGACGGGGTTCACGCGTCAGCTGCAGCTTCGTCTGTTCCATATGATTGCTGTACAGATGGGTATCGCCACCGGTCCAGACGAAGTCGCCAACGTCCAAATCGCACTGCTGCGCCATCATATGCACCAACAGCGCGTAGCTGGCGATGTTGAACGGCAGGCCGAGGAACACGTCGCAGGAACGCTGGTACAGCTGGCAAGAGAGCTTGCCGTCCGCCACGTAGAACTGGAAGAACGCGTGGCACGGCGCCAGCGCCATCTGGTCCAGCTCACCGACGTTCCAGGCGGAAACGATGATGCGGCGCGAATCCGGATCTTGTTTCAGTTGCTGGAGTACGTTGCTCAGCTGATCGATCTGACGACCGTCCGCCGCCCCCCAGGCTCGCCACTGCTTGCCGTACACCGGGCCGAGATCGCCGTTTTCATCGGCCCACTCGTCCCAAATGGTGACCTTGTTGTCACGCAGATAGGCGATGTTGGTATCGCCGTTCAGGAACCACAACAGCTCATGAATGATCGAACGCAGATGACATTTCTTGGTGGTCACCAACGGGAAGCCTTCCTGCAAATTGAAACGCATCTGGTGGCCGAAAATCGACAACGTGCCAGTGCCGGTACGGTCGGCTTTAGGAGTGCCCTCGGCGAGCACCTTGTTCATCAAATCCAGATACTGTTTCATTTGTCCCTCACGACAGTTGTTGCTGCGGGCGACGACGGTACGCCCAAATCATCATAATAACACCGGCCACCACCATCGGGATGGACAGGATCTGCCCCATGCTGATCACGCCGTCGAACAGGCCAAGCTGGGCATCCGGCTGGCGGAACGCTTCAACGATGATGCGGAATGCGCCATAACCGATCAGGAACAGGCCCGATACGGCACCCATCGGCCGCGGCTTGCGGATGAACAGGTTCAGAATGATAAACAGCACCACGCCTTCAAGCAGCAGTTCATACAGCTGGGACGGGTGACGCGGCAGCACGCCATACTGATTCAGCAGCGGCAGCAGAGAAGGATCGGCGGCGGCGAGCGCCACGTCTTCGCTGCGCGAGCTTGGGAACAGCATCGCCCAAGGGGTGTCGGTGGCCACGCGGCCCCACAGTTCACCGTTGATGAAGTTGCCGAGGCGGCCGGCGCCCAAACCGAACGGGATCAATGGCGCGATAAAATCGGAAACCTGGAAGAAGGTGCGTTTGGTGCGGCGAGCGAACCAGAACATCACCAGAATCACCCCCATCAATCCGCCGTGGAACGACATGCCGCCATCCCAGACTTTAAACAGATATAGCGGATTATCCAGGAACAACGGCAGGTTGTAGAACAGCACATAGCCCACGCGGCCGCCGACGAATACGCCCAGGAAACCGGCGTAGAGCAGGTTTTCCACTTCGTCTTTGGTCCAGCCGCTGCCCGGCTTGTTGGCGCGGCGCACCGCCAGCCACATGGCAAAAACGAAGCCGACCAGATACATCAGGCCGTACCAATGCAAAGAAACCGGGCCAATGGAGAAAATGACCGGATCAAATTTAGGAAACGCCAGATAGCTATTGCTCATCTATCACCACAACATGTCTGTTATTTTTCCCCATGCGGGGGCGGCAGGTGCCAAACGTCGGCGCAGGTTGTCACACGCCTTTCAAACGGCAGCGTTGGCCACTGCGGTTTGCAAGACGACGAACATGCGTCGCGCTGAGGTTGCGCATCATAACATAGGCTTAGCGCGGTCCGGGCCGGCAGCGCGGGAAAAGTTCTGTAAAAAAATCACATCGCGCGGCGATTATCTGCCGCCGCGAATCAACCCGCCCATGCCGCGTCGCTCCATAAACGCCGCCACCAAATGGCGCACTTCCGTGGTCATTTGGGTGTTCAACACTCGGTGCGCCAACACTTCGGCGTCGGCAAGATCGATATGCCGCAGCAGGTATTTGATGCGCGCCACGCTGCGTCCGTTCATGCTCAGATTGCGATAGCCCATGCCTACCAGCAACAGCGCGCCCATCGGATCGCCGGCCAGTTCACCGCACAGGCTAAGCTGCAGCCCGGCCGCTTTCCCCTGTTCGGCGATCAGCTTCAGCACCTGCAGCATCGCGGGATGCAGGCTGTCGTACAGCGAGGCTACCCGCGTGTTGTTGCGATCCACCGCCAGCAGGTACTGGGTCAAATCGTTGGTGCCTACCGAGATGAAGTCGACGCGCCCGGCCAAATGCGGGATCAGGAAAATCATCGACGGCACTTCCAGCATCACGCCGATTTTCGGTTTCGGGATCGCGTAGCCAAGCACCTCTTCCACCTCGCGCCCGGCGCGGTCAATCAAGCGCTTGGCCTCATCGACCTCTTCCAGGCTGGTGACCATCGGCAGCAAAATGCCCAGGTTGCCGGTGCCGGCATTGGCGCGCAGCATGGCGCGCACCTGTATCAAAAAAATCTCCGGCTGGTCCAGAGTGATGCGAATGCCGCGCCAGCCCAGGCAGGGATTTTCTTCGCTGATCGGCATGTAGGGCAGTTGCTTGTCGGCGCCGATGTCCAGCGTGCGCAGCGTGACCGGTTTGTTGGGGTAAAGCTGCAGCATGCCTTGATACTGCGCGACCTGTTCTTCTTCAGAAGGGAAACCGCTTTGCAACATGAACGGAATTTCAGTGCGGTACAACCCCACGCCGTCCACCCGGCCGCCCAACAGCTGTTCATGTTCCGGGCTGAGGCCAGCGTTCAACATCACCTGAACGCGTTCGCCGCTTTTCAACTGCGCCGGCTGTTCGACGTCGTCTTCCGCCAGCTTGCTCAGTTCCTGTTCTTCGCTGATCAGCCGTTGGTATTCCTGCACCAGCACCGGCTCAGGATCGACCAGCAGTTCGCCGCGATACCCATCAACGATCAGCAGCCGCTGGCTGAGCAGAGAAGGCTGGATGTCGGCGCCCATCACCGTCGGCACCCCCATCGCCCGCACCAAAATCGCCGCATGCGAGTTGGCGGCGCCGTCGCGCACGACCACGCCGACCAGGCGATCCTGCGGCACTTCGGCCAGCAATGTCGCGGTCAGTTCATCCGCCACCAGCACAAAACGCGCCGGCCACTGGGTGGCGCCCTGAGTGGTGTCGTCGAGGTGGAACAGCAGGCGCTGACCCAGCGCGCGCAGATCGCTGCCGCGCTCGCGCATATAGGTGTCCTGCAGTTTGGCGAACTGTTCGGCAAAGGCTTCTATCACCTGCTTCACCGCCCATTCCGCCACCGAGCCGTTGTCAATTTCGGCGAACAATTCGCGCTTGAGGCGGGCGTCGTTTAGCAGGTGAGAATAAAGATCGAAGATCGCCGCGCTCTCTTTTTGCGAGCTGGCGGCAAAACGCTTGCTGAAGCGGCGAAATTCCGCGCCGGCCTCTTCCAACGCCAACGTCAGGCGCTCGCGCTCGCTGGCGGTGTCCAGCGTCGACGCGCGGTAAACCTGATCGAGCGAAGGCTGGCTGCTGTCCTGCCACCCTTCCGCCACCGCTACGCCGGGCGAGGCCGCCAGCGCGCGCACGCGCGTTTGGCGATACTGGCCGAAAATGGCATTAAGCTGCGACTGTGAAAGGATCCCGGCCATCTGCGTGGCCAGGGTGACCATGAACGACTCTTCGCTTTCGTCGAACTGGCGCAGCTCGCGCTGCTGCACCACCAACACCCCCAACAGCTGGCGCCGGTGAATGATCGGTACCCCGAGGAAGGATCGGAAACGATCCTCTTTGACCTGCGGAACGTACTTGAAGCTGGGATGGCTTTGGGCATCGGCCAGGTTGATGGGTTCGGCCCGGCGGCCGACCAACCCGACGACACCTTCGTCAAACGCCAATGCGATAGTGCGCCCGCGCGGCTTTTTCAGCCCGCGCGTGGCCATCAAGTAGTAACAGCGGCGATCGTTGTCCGCCAGGTAAATGGAGCACACTTCGGTGTCCATCGCCAGACAGGTTTCATTGACCAGCAGATCCAGCGCATCCGTCAGACTGGCCGCCGCGGCCACCTTCTCTACAATTTCTCGCAAGCGCGTGAGCATAGTCGGCTTAACTTAACCTCTCTTTCGGCGATAAGCGGGGGCCTGCCGCGGCGCCGCCTGCTCTTGCATCGGCATCACGGTCACGGCGAATTCTTTCATCACCCGGCGGTAGACGTCGCGTTTAAACGACACCACCTGGCGCACCGGATACCAGAAGCTCACCCAGCGCCAACCGTCGAACTCCGGTGTGCTGCTGCGCTGCATGTTGATATCAGCGTCATTGCACAGTAGCTGCAACAAAAACCATTTTTGCTTTTGGCCGATACAAACCGGCTTTGTGTCCCAACGCACCAAACGTTTCGGCAATTTATAGCGCAACCAGTTGCGGGTCGAAGCCAGGATGCGCACATCCTTTTTACTCAGCCCCACTTCTTCGAACAGCTCACGGTACATCGCCTGCTCCGCAGTTTCGCCAGGGTTAATCCCACCTTGGGGAAACTGCCAGGAGTGCTGACCGTAACGGCGGGCCCATAAGACCTGCCCCTGACGATTACAGATTACGATACCAACATTCGGGCGGTAGCCATCATCATCGATCACCGGACTACCTCGATAAGCTTAAATTCGCATAGATGCCCTGATTGTTTCACACAAGCTACAGGCGGTAAACCACTGCTTTACGGCGCTGCGGGCCGGATAACATTGGGATAACTCACAGATATAGGCAAAGTTATAAACATGCATCGGCATTTCAGACCGGTTTTATTCACTTTTTCTGTGGATAGGTGTGTGTAGAACTCGAGGGATAAGCCGGTAAAACTCTCGTCCCCGAAAATCCCTCCTCACACCGAAAAAACAATATTACTCCTAAAAACATATAATTAACCAATATCCCACAGTTATGTACAGGGCAAAAATGTGATCTATGCACGGTAAGGATCTTACCCTGGCGAAAGATCCACCAACGCCGTTTTTATCCACAGATTATCCGGGCAAGTTACGCACAAAACGGACAAATTCGTAAAAAACCGCCCGAGTCAAGGCTGTAAATTGAACCAGTAATCGGTAAAAATTTGGGTTATCCCATAAATCTGTGGATAAATAGGTGTAAGATCCTGTTTATTGTCGGTGGCTTCAGGTGAACAAGCCTCGCGGGAGCATTGTCGCCCGCGCAAGGAAAGAAAAAAAGTCATGTAAAATCATGCTACTATTATTCTTTTCCCCAGGCGACTGGGGTTACCGTTTCCCGTGTATCTTTGCAGTACGTTTTTCAACCAAATTCGACAGGCTTGATTTATGGCGTTTTTATCCCCTCTGCCACCCCCGCCGGAAAATGAACGGCAGCTGTTCGAGCGCGCTCAGGCGCTGGCCGGCTTCAGTTTTGGCGAACTGGCCGCCCGCGCGCAGTTGCCGATCCCCAAGGATCTGAAACGCGATAAAGGCTGGGTGGGCATGCTGCTGGAGCTGTACCTCGGTGCCATGGCCGGCAGCAAACCGGAACAGGATTTTCCTGAGCTGGGCATTGAGCTGAAAACCATTCCTGTCGACGCCGCCGGCAAACCGCTGGAGACCACTTTCGTCTGCGTGGCCCCGCTCACCGGCAACAGCGGCGTCACCTGGGCCAGCAGCCACGTTCGCCACAAGCTGGCGCGCGTGTTGTGGATACCGGTAGAGGGCGAACGGCAAATCCCGCTGGCGCAGCGCCGCGTCGGTTCGCCGCTGCTGTGGAGCCCGAGCGCTGCAGAAGAAGAGATGCTGCGCCGCGATTGGGAAGAGCTGATGGATCTGATTGTGCTCGGTCACGTAGAACGCATCACCGCACGCCACGGCGAAGTGCTGCAACTGCGCCCCAAAGCGGCCAACAACAAGGCGCTCACCGAAGCCATCGGCGAACAGGGGCAACCTATCATGACGCTGCCGCGCGGTTTCTATCTGAAAAAGGGTTTTACCGGCGCGCTGCTGGCAAGACATTTCTCAATCTAAGCGATTTCGTTTAACTCTGGTTTAGCTAACCCTGTCAGCGCCACGATAAACGCGTATAATTCACGCTTTGCATTTATTAAGTATTAAGGTGTGTCGGGCAATGTTCGAATGGATTATGGATCCCAATGCCTGGTTAGCGTTAGGTACGCTAACCATTCTTGAGATCGTACTGGGTATTGATAACATCATTTTTCTGTCGCTGGTGGTGGCCAAGCTGCCCAAAGCGCAACAGAACAAAGCTCGCCGGCTCGGGCTGGCCGCCGCCATGATTATGCGTCTGGCGCTGCTGGCCTCCATCGCCTGGGTGATCCGCTTGACGCACCCGCTGTTCACCGTGCTGGATCACGCCATTTCCGCCCGCGATCTGATCCTGCTGCTCGGTGGATTGTTCCTGATCTGGAAAGCCAGCAAAGAGATCCACGAAACCATCGAAGGCACGGAAGAAGAGCACCACACCAAGGTGCACAGCTTCTTCGGCGCGATCGTACAGATCATGCTGTTGGATATCATCTTCAGTCTGGATTCGGTGATTACCGCCGTAGGCCTTTCCGATCACCTGTTCATCATGATGGCGGCGGTGGTGATTGCCGTCGGCGTGATGATGTTCGCCGCACGGCCGATCGGCGAGTTCGTCAATCGCCATCCGTCGGTGAAAATGCTGGCGCTGGCGTTCCTGATCCTGGTGGGCTTCACGCTGATGCTGGAAAGTTTCCAGGTGCACGTGCCGAAAGGCTACATCTACTTCGCCATGTTCTTCTCCATGTCGGTAGAGGCGCTCAATCTGATGCGCAGCAAGAAAAACCGTTCGCCGGAATAACCCTACGCGGAGGCCGCCATCGGCGGCTTCCGCCGTTTCGTTGCCCCCCTCATTTCAGTTTTTCTTATCAGATAAAGACTTATCTGAGACGCTCTCTGCCAAGAGTTTGCTAATCTTGAAAGAACATTGTTTTCTGCATAATCGAGGATCCGCAGGATGAAAAAGTGGGTAATGGCAGTGTCTGCGCTGGTTATGGCCGCCGGTTTGGCGGGATGTTCCAGCGACTACGTCATGGCGACCAAAGACGGCAACATGATCCTGACGCAAGGCAAACCGGAGATCGACACAGACACCGGGCTCATCAGTTATAAAGATGAGAAAGGCAATCACCGCCAGATCAACGGCGATCAGGTTTCCCAGGTTATCGAACGCTAATCACCGCACGCCGGCTATCGCCCGCTCGAGCGCGGTAGCCCTCATTCGTGTCCGCACGGAATCCGCTTCCCCCATCTTCACCGCTTGGTTATAGTCAGGAAAGGCGACATCGCCGCCCGACGGACTTTGCGCCGTCTTCTGAATTGGGCTCCTGTTTCACCGGGCCGCACGGTCCGTCAGCGCTAACAAGAAAGGAAGGCCGTTAATGCAATACCACCGTATTCCCCACAGTTCTTTAGAAGTGAGCGTGCTGGGACTGGGCACCATGACCTTTGGCGAACAGAACAGCGAAGCCGACGCCCATGCGCAACTGGACTATGCATTGGCCGCAGGCGTGAACCTGATAGATACCGCCGAACTGTACCCGGTGCCGCCCCGCCCGGAAACCCAGGGCCTGACCGAAAGCTATATCGGCAGTTGGATCAAAGCGCGCGGCAATCGCGAAAAAATCGTCCTGGCCAGCAAAGTCTCGGGCCCGGTGCGCGGCACTGACAGCAGCATCCGCCCGCAGCAGGCGCTCGATCGCAAAAACATCCGCGCCGCTCTGGACGCCAGCCTCAAGCGGCTGAACACCGATTATCTCGATCTTTACCAATTGCACTGGCCGCAGCGCGCCACCAACTGCTTTGGCAAACTCAACTATCAATATACCGATGACAAAGCCACGGTCACGCTGCTGGAAACCCTGGAGGCGCTGACCGAGCAGGTGCGCGCCGGTAAAATTCGCTATATCGGGGTCTCCAACGAAACGCCCTGGGGCGTGATGCGCTATCTGCAACTGGCGGAGAAACACGAGCTGCCGCGCATCGTGTCGATTCAAAACCCGTACAGCCTGCTGAACCGCAGCTTTGAGATTGGCCTGGCCGAAATCAGCCAGCACGAAGGGGTAGAACTGCTGGCCTATTCCAGCCTGGCGTTCGGCACGCTGAGCGGTAAATACCTCAACGGCGCTAAACCGGCCGGTGCGCGCAATACGCTGTTCACCCGCTTCAACCGTTATTCAGGGCAGCAAACCCAACGGGCGATCGCCGAATACGTGGCGCTGGCCAAAAAACACGGGCTGGATCCTTCGCAGATGGCGTTGGCCTTCGTGCGTCAGCAGCCGTTCGTCGCCAGCACCCTGCTGGGCGCCACCTCGGTGGAGCAGTTGAAAATCAACCTCGACAGCCTCGACGTGATTCTGGATGAGGACGTGCTACAGGCGCTCGAAGAAATCCACACCCGGTTTACCATTCCGGCGCCTTGATAGCCTGAGGGCGCAGCCTGGCTGCGCCCCGTTTCACCGCCGCTGCGACCACCACAACGCGCTAATCGCCAGCGCAAACACCACGCCAAACCCTACGCCGACGCCCACCACCGGCACGCCCAGCTTCACGACCAAAGAATACAGGCCCAGCATCAGTAACATCGCGGCGTTTTCACCCAGGTTTTGCACTGCGATCGCATTGCCGGCGCCGACCGAATGTTTGCCCCGCTCCTGCAGCAACGCATTGAGCGGCACGACGAAGAAGCCCCCCAGCATGCCGATGAGCGCCAGCAAGACGTAGGCATTGAGCATGGTCGTTTGCAGCGCAAACACCGCGACCGCGACGCCGATCAGGATCCCGGCCGGCATACAGCGTTTCACCGTTTTAAGCGTGACGAAGCGCGCGGCGGCACCCGCGCCCACCACGATGCCGACGGCCACCATGGCGTTCAGCAGCGTTGGCGTGGCGTTATCGGCGATGCCGAGCGCCACCGGTACCCACAGCACCAGCAGAAAACGCAGCGTCACGCCGGCCCCCCAAAACAGGCTGGTGCCAATCAATGAGAAACGCGTCTGTCCATCGCGCCACAGCGTAACGCAGGCAGCAAAGAAGCTGTGCGTCATGGCCTGCGGACGCCACGAAGCGCCAGGACGCGCCGCCGCCAAACGCGGAATATACAGGTTGGCGACCACCGCTCCCGCGTAAACCAACGCGCAGGCCGCCAGCGCCGCCGCCACGTGCCAGTCCGCCAGAATACCACCGGCCACCGAACCGGTCAGAATGGCCGCAATGGTCGAAGCCTCGATCAGGCCGTTAGCCTTGACCAGTTTCTCGCCGCTGGTGATCTCGCCCAGAATGCCGTATTTAGCCGGTGAATACGCGGCGGCTCCCACGCCGACCAGGCTGTAACCCAGAAACGGATTACCCCCAAAACAGATCACCAATGCCCCCGCCAATTTCAGGGCGTTGGCGAACATCATCACCCGCCCTTTGGCAAAGCTGTCGGCGATCTGGCCGACGAACGGAGCCAGAATGATATAGGTGGCGACAAAGGCCATCTGCAGGATCGGC
This sequence comes from Serratia ureilytica, assembly GCF_017309605.1. Taxonomy (NCBI): domain Bacteria; kingdom Pseudomonadati; phylum Pseudomonadota; class Gammaproteobacteria; order Enterobacterales; family Yersiniaceae; genus Serratia; species Serratia ureilytica. The sequence goes on along the minus strand of NZ_CP071320.1, from coordinate 918,081 downwards.
TGGCTCCAGTCCGGATACAGCTGCTGCTTGATCAACGCCAGCGTGGCGAACAGCAACGCATTGTCGCCGAACGCCGAAAGGAACTGCGCGCTGATCACCGCGATCATGCCGCGTGACAACAAAGGGGATTCGGTCGAAGGATTCATCAGGCACTCTCCGGCTGTTCGGCCATATGACGCAGGGTGACGAAATCAGGTTTGCCGCTGCCGAGCACCGGCAGCGTTTTCAACAGGCGAATATCGCGCGGCACCGCCAGCTCCGGGCTGCCCAGTTCGCGCGCCACCCGCAGCAATGCCTCGCGGGTAATGGCGGAATCGGTGGTAAACAGCACCAACGCCTCGCCTTTGCTGCTGTCGCTTTTGACCGTGGCGGCATGCAGTTTATCCGGCGACAGCCGTTGCGCCAGCAGTTCGACGCTCTCCAGCGACACCATCTCGCCCGCGAGCTTGGCGAAGCGCTTCACGCGCCCGCGAATGGTGCAGTAACCCTGCTCATCCAGGCTGACGATATCGCCGGTGTCATACCAGCCCGGCTGCAGCACGCCGTTCGCATCTTCCGCCGCCGGCGGCTCCAGTTCGCCGGGGCGTTCAACCCGCAGATAACCTTTCATGATATTCGGCCCCTTCAGCTGCAGACGGCCGCCGTTATCAATACCCGGCACCGCGATCAGACGCGCCTCCATCTGCGGCATGATGCGGCCGACGGTGCCCACCTTGGTCGCCAGCGGCACGTTGATCGAGACCACCGGCGCGCACTCGGTCACGCCATAGCCTTCCAGAATGCGGATACCGTATTTGTCCTGGTAGATCTGTTTGGTGCTGTCCGCCAGTTTCTCCGCGCCGGCCACGACATAGCGCAGGCGGGCAAAATCATACGGATGCGCGAAGCGCGCATAGTTGTTAAGGAAGGTCGCCGTGCCGAACAGCACCGTGCAGTTACGGTCATACACCAGCTCCGGCACCACGCGATAGTGCAGCGGGCTGGGGTAGAGGAAAATGCGGCTGCCGGTGATCAGCGGCGTAAGCAGCCCCACCGTCAGGCCGAACGAGTGGAACAGCGGCAGCGACGACATGAAGCGGTCGCGCGGCGTGAAATCGGCGATGGTGCGGATTTGTTCTACGTTGGCCAGCAGGCTGGCGTGCGAATGCACCACGCCCTTGGGATGGCCTTCGGATCCGGACGTGAACAGGATCAGCGCCGGATCCTCCGGACGTTGCGGCAACGCCGCGCGCTGCGGCTGCAGCAAGTGACGCAGGATCCACAGCTTATCCGCCAGCGTGACCGTCTCTTTCAGATCTTCCAGATACACCCAGTTAGCCTGCGGCACCTGTTCCGGCAGGTGGGTCAGCTTGCCTTTCTCCAGAAACTGGCGCGAGGTGACGATGGTCTTGATGCCGGCGGCCGTCATCGCGCTGTTCAGGCCGTTGGCGCCTGCGGTGTAGTTGAGCATCGCCGGGATGCGATTGCGCAGCGAAGCGCCGAAGATTGCCGCCGCGGTAATGGTGGCGTTGGGCAACAGCAGCCCAACGTGCTCCCCCTCGGCGGTAAAGCGCTGCAAAATGCGGCTGACGCCCAGCGATTTCTTGACTAGCGTCTGGTAACTGTCCTCTTTGAAAGCGATGTCTTCGATGCAAGGCTTGCGGCGCCCATAGCGGTGCTGCGCCGCCAGCAAAGCATGGAACAGCGTTTGCGGCTCGCGCGTCTCCATCCGCGCCCGCATCATGATCTGCATCAGCCGATCGCCCGCTAGCGCCCGGCGTTCACGCGCGCGCGGCGCTTCCGGCATCGGCAGCGTGGTCGGCGGCAAGATGCGGATGCTGACTTGCGGGAACCAGCGGATCTTGAACACCCCGGCCATGCGGCCAAACGGGCTGAACTCCGGGCCATCGATCCGCACCGGCACCACGGTCGCGCCCGATTTGGCGGCGATAAACGCTGCTCCGTCGTAAATTTTCATCAGCGCACCGGTCACGGTGATGCGCCCTTCAGGGAACACCACGATCGGCCGTCCCTGCTCGACCATGCGCACCAGTTGCTTGATGGCCATCGGCTTGGTGGGATCGAGCGAGACAAAATCGATGTAAGGCCGCAGCCAGCGCATAAACCAGCTCTCGCCGATACTGGCATAGACCGCAAACACCGGTTTTATCGGCAGGAACAGCGCCAGCAGTACGCCGTCGAGGAAAGAGACGTGGTTCGGCGTAATCAGTAATTTTTGCCGTTCGAAGTGCTGGACGTCCCCTTCGACCCGTACCCGAAACAACAGGCGAAACAGCGCGCGCAGCAGTGAAAAGATCATGCCCTTCTCCCTTGGCCATGGAGGCGTAAATCGTTGTAGGGAAAAGAATACTATATGGCAGGCAAAAAAAAACCTACGCATCCGCGTAGGTTGGTGCAATTGAAAATGGCTTCAGCATGCAAGGCACGCTGATTTCTCACCAATCAATACCTCTGGGATCACCTACTCTAGAGAGATGGCGTGCAGGAAACTACCGGCGAATCGCAAGAGTTCTGCTCCAAATGCAACCAGCTGTAAATTTCCCACGATCTGCTGTAATAACTCAATGAAACTTAAACCTTACCGCAGCGACGAAAATAAATATAACAACGACGAGCCAGTGACCCAGACGTGACATCTTCGCTCATCGTGCGCTGACCTCGACCAGGCAGCTCATGGCGTTCGGCCCCTGCGTCAGCGGCGAGGTGCCGATATCCAGCGTCAGCACGTTCGGGTTGCCCGCCTGCTCGACCGGCCGGCGCTGCGCATCGAAACCCGGCTCGAACCAGGCACCGGTCGCCATCAGCACCACGCCGCGCGTCACGCCATCGGTGAGCGATACCCCCGCCAGACAGCTGCCGCGCGCGTTGCTGACCAGCACTTCGGCGCCGTCCGCCACGCCGCGCGGCGCCGCATCGTCCGGATGCATGTACAAGGTTTCTCGCCCGGCGGTCTTGTTGCCCTGCGCCAGCGGCGCCGGATCCATCTGGCTATGCAGGCGATCGCTCGGCTGAATGGAGATCAGGTGCAGCGGCCAGTTTTTGGCCTGCGGCGCGCCCAGCCACTCCACCGGCGGCCGCCACTGCGGATGCGGAGCGAAATCTTCGTAGCGATAGCCGGCGATCCGCTCGCTGAACAGCTCTATCTTGCCGCTGGGCGTTTGCAGCGGGTTAGCCTGCGGATCGGCGCGGAATGCATCAAAAAATACGAACTCTTTAGCCGGCGCGGGCAGCTCGACATAGCCCCGTTGCCAGAAGGCCTCAAACTCGGGCCAGGCGACGCCGGCGCGCTGCTGCGCTGCGCCGCATTGCCGGTAGATAGCTTCGATCCAGGCCCGCTCGTCGCGATTCTCGGTAAAGCGCTCACGATAGCCGAGACGCTCCGCCAGATCGGCGAAGATATCGAAATCGTTGCGCGCCTGATGCTGCGGCGCAATGGCCTGATGCATCGCCAACACGTAGCGATCGCGCGACGAGCCGCCGATATCGTTACGCTCCAGCGAACTGGTGACCGGCAGCACGATGTCTGCCATTTTGGCCGCCGCCGTCCACCAGATATCTTGGACGATCACCGTGTCCGGCTTCTGCCAGCCCTCCACCAGCCGATTCAACTGCTGATGATGATGGAACGGGTTGCCGCCGGCCCAGTGCACCAAATGGATATCCGGATAATGCCGCGTCTCGCCGCAAAATTGATAGGCCTCACCGGGGTGCAACAGCATGTCGCAGATGCGCGCCACCGGGATCGCCAGCCCGGCCGGATTTTCGCCTACCGGCATGGTCGGCGCAGGCGTGTCCACGCGCGGATTGCCGACGCCGTTCATCGAACCGTGGCCGAACGAGAAACCGCCGCCCGGCAGCCCCACCTGGCCCAGCATCGCCGACAGCGCGATCATCATCCAATACGGTTGCTCCCCCCGATGCGCGCGTTGCACGGAGTAGGAACAGGTGATGAAACTGCGCACGCCGATCAGTTGCCGCGCCAGCAGCGCGATGCGCGCCGCCGGAATGCCGGTAATGGCGCTGGCCCAAACGGGGGTTTTCGCCACGCCGTCACCGGTGCCGTTCAGGTAATCCGCCAGTTGTTGATAGCCCACGCAGTGGCTGTGCAGGAAGGCTTCATCCTGCGCGTCCAGCCGCTGGATTTCGTAAGCCAGCGCCAGCATCAGCGCCACGTCGGTATTCGGCCGGATCGGGATCCATTCCGCGTTGACAAACTCGGGACAATCATCGCGCATCGGGCTGATGTTGATAACCGGCGTGCCCTTGCGCGCCAGCTTTTGCAGCCAGGGCTTGAGCGCATGTTCCGCCGCGCCGCCGGAAGAGACCTGAGCGTTTTTCAGCGCCAATCCGCCAAACGCCACAAACAGCTCGCAATGCTCCACCACGCTCGGCCAACTGGTGACGCGCCCGGTCAAGGGCGAGAAAGTGCCGATCACATACGGCAGAAAGAACTGCGCCGCGCCCCAGCTGTAGTTGCCCTGCTGATCGACGCCGCCGCCGCCGCTGAAGTAGAACCGCCGCACCAGCGAGCGGGCATGGTGCAGCCGCCCGGCCGACGACCAGCCATAAGAACCGGTAAACAGCCCGGAGGCGCCGTAACGCTCGCGCACCCGGCGATTCTCCTGCGCCACCAAATCGAGCGCTAACTCCCAATCCACCTCGACGAAATCTTCCCTGCCGCGCAGCGTACGGTCGCTGCCCTCGCGCTTTTGCAGCCACGAGCGGCGCACCGCCGGCTTGCGGATGCGTTTGTCGGAGTAGACCATCGGGACGATGGAATCGAGCAGCGGCGAAGGGTCAGGATCGTCGACGAAGGGTTCACAACGGATAAGCCGGCCGTCTTCAACCACGGCGGTATAAGCGCCCCAATGGGCGAGCTGCGGATAGCGTTTAATGGACATGGCGTTCTCGGCGCAAATCGGAATGCACAGACGTTACCTCAGCCCGTCGCCAGTGCCAACGTACAAATTGCGCTATCGTTCGGTAGCAGTCGGTTATGCGTACAGACTCGAAGAGATTCTGCAACCGCCGCCACAAGTTGCGCACGAGACCGCTTGCAGCCCCGGTTTTTTTCCGCAAAACTGGGGGATGTAAGCGATTACCCAGGATGTGTTGACTGATATGGCTACGATAAAGGATGTTGCCAGGCTGGCGGGTGTTTCCGTGGCCACGGTATCCCGCGTGATAAACAATTCCCCCAAGGCCAGCGAAGGGTCGCGCACCGCGGTGCAGGCCGCCATGGAACAGCTGCAGTATCACCCTAACGCCAACGCACGAGCGCTGGCGCAGCAATCCACCGAGACGCTGGGGCTGATCGTCTCCGACGTTTCCGATCCCTTCTTCGGCGCGATGGTCAAGGCGGTCGAGCAGGTGGCCTACGCCACCCACAATTTTCTGCTGATTGGCAACGGTTACCACGACGCCGAAAAAGAGCGTCAGGCGATTGAACAGCTGGTGCGGCACCGCTGCGAAGCGCTGGTGGTGCACGCCAAAAGGCTGAGCGATCAGGAACTTTGCGGCTGGATGCAACAGATCCCGGGCATGGTGCTCATCAATCGCACGCTGCCGGGGTTTGAAACGCGCTGCGTGGCGCTTGACGATCGCTACGGCGCCTGGCTGGCGACCCGACATCTGATCCAGCAAGGGCACCAGCGCATCGCCATCATCTGCTCCACCCACCAGATTTCCGACGCCACCGATCGTCTGCAAGGCTATCTCGACGCGCTGCAGGAACACGGCATTGCGGTGGATGAAAAGCTGATCGCCTACGGCGAACCGGACGAGATCGGCGGCGAACAGGCGATGACCGAATTGCTCGGCCGCGGCCGTTCGTTCTCCGCCATTACCTGCTACAACGATCCGATGGCCGCCGGCGCGCTGTCGGTGCTGAGCGATAACAGCGTCGACGTACCGGGAGAAATTTCGCTGATCGGTTTCGACGACGTGTTGATTTCGCGCTACCTGCGCCCACGCCTGACCACCATTCGCTACCCTATCGTGGCGATGGCCACCCAGGCGGCGGAGCTGGCGCTGGCGCTGGCCAACCGGCAACCGCTGCCGGAAATCACCAACATGTTCAGCCCAACGCTGGTGCGCCGCCACTCGGTCGCCACCCTCAACAACGCGCACGAACAGCCGTAATCATGCCGCCGCATGGGTGAGCCGTCACCCATGCGCTCAGATTGCGCAGCCCGCCGCATTTCTCGCTTTTGGATTTTTTCCGCTCCCTGCGTTCGTGCAGATTGTTGGCACAATAACCTTTACGCTATATAGCATAAACGCTATATTCGAAGCGCATCATGTGGCAAGTGGTGACCGTCGAACGATTCGACGACTGGTTTTTGGCGCTGAACAACGCCCAGCAAACAAGCATCCTGGCGGCGATCTTCAAATTACAGACGTTCGGCCCGCAGTTGGCGCGGCCGCACGCCGATACGCTGCATTTTTCCGAAGCGGCCCGGCAGTTGAAGGAGTTGCGCATTCAACATCGCGGGCGCCCTTTCAGGGTGTTTTTCGCCTTTGACCCACAGCGGCAAGCAGTATTGCTGTGCGGTGGCGATAAAACCGGCGACAAACGCTTTTACCAGCGCATGTTGCCCATCGCTGCCATGGAATTTTCACATTATCTGGCAACCCGGAGGTAGTGCAGATGGCCAAACCGTTATCCCAACTGATCGACAAGCTCGATCCCGCCGTCGTTGCCGCAGCCAGGCAAAAAGCGGACAAGGAAATTTTCGAACTGCGGCTGGCAATGCTGAGGGAAGAGCTGGCGGTCTCTCAGGTTGAATTGGCGAAGCGGCTCGGTATCAGCCAACCCTCCGTCGCCAATTTGGAAAAGCGCGGCAGCGAAATAAAGCTGTCGTCGCTCAAACGCTATATCGAGGCGATGGGCGGCACGCTGTCGCTGGATGTGCAATTGCCCAATGGCCAGCACCGCCGCATGACGCTGTGAAGCGGGCGCAAGGCGCCCGCCCGCTTATCAGATAAGTTCCAGCGCGATCAGTTCTTCGATGGTTTGGCGGCGGCGGATCAAACGCGGCTCGCCGTTTTCGAACAGCACTTCAGGCAACAGCGGACGGCTGTTGTAGTTGGAGGACATCGATGCGCCGTAGGCGCCGGTATCGTGAAACACCAGATAATCGCCGATCTGCACCGGTGGCAGCTCGCGGGTTTCCACGCCGCCGCCCGCCTGCTGGGTGAAGACGTCGCCGGATTCGCACAGCGGCCCGGCGATCACCGTGTCGCGCAGCGGTTGTTCCGAGGTGTCGCGCCCATCGGCCGGCAACAGCGAAATATGGTGATAGCTGCCGTACATCGCCGGGCGCATCAGATCGTTAAAACCGGCATCCACCAGCACAAAGTGGCGGCTCCCCATGTCTTTTACCGCCCGCACCTCGGCCACCAATACGCCCGCCTCCGCCATCAGGAAACGTCCGGGTTCAATCTCCAACTGCACCGGGTGCCCCAGATGCGCGGCGATGCGCTCACGCGCCCGGTTCCACAAACCGAAATAGTGTTCGGTATCGATCGCCTCTTCGCCGTACTGATACGGGATAGACAGGCCGCCGCCGGCGGAAATGGCGCTGATGTCATGACCGAGATCGATCACCTGCTGCACCATCGCATCGCAGACGCGCTCCAGATGCTGGTAATCGACGCCGGAGCCGATATGCATATGCACGCCGATCAGCTTCAGGCCGTAGCGGCGGATCTTCTCCACCGCCTGCGGCAGGTCGGCATACCAGATGCCGTGCTTGCTATTCTCGCCGCCGGTGTTGGTTTTCTGGCTGTGGCCATGGCCAAACCCCGGATTAATGCGCAGCCACACCGGATGCCCCGCGGAAGCCTGGCCGAGCTGATCCAGCATATCGATGGAACCGGCGTTGACCGGGATCTTCAATGCGCTGACGCGCGCCAGCGTCGCGTGATCCAATACGTCCGCGGTAAACACGATATCGCTCGGCTCGCCGCCCGGCTGAAAACCGGCCTGCAGCGCCCGCTCGATTTCGCCGAGCGACACCGAATCCACCTTCACGCCCTGCTCGCGCATCAGGCGCAAAATATGAATGTTCGAACAGGCTTTCTGCGCGAAACGGATAGTGTCGAAGTGGCGCAGCTGAGCGATGCGCTGGCTGATGATGTCGGCATCATAAGCCCAGACCGGGCAACCGAAGCGCTGCGGCAAGGCCAGCAGGTTAGCGGCGTTCAACGCGGTGGAGGTGTCGTGCAACGGGCGTGGCATGGCGATATTCCCAATTCGAAAGTGACGGCAGATAAGCCCATAGTGCCGCACGCTGAATCGGGTGGAAAATATCTATTTAGCCGTAGTCTATTCATTTATGATATAGCTTTCTCTACAATCGAGCAGCCTCGTCATGCACAGCATCTCTTTGCGGCAGATAGAAATCTTTCGGGCGGTGATGACCACCGGCAACCTGACCGAGGCGGCGGCCCTGCTGCAAACCTCGCAACCCACCGTCAGCCGTGAGCTGGCGCGCTTTGAGAAGCTGATTCGGCTGCAGCTGTTCGATCGGGTTCGCGGGCGCTTGTCCCCCACGGTGCAGGGCCTACGGCTGTTCGAAGAGGTGCAACGCTCCTATTATGGCCTCGATCGCATCGTCAACGCCGCCGCCGGCATTCGCCAGTTTCAGCAGGCGCAGCTGTCGATCGTGTGCCTGCCGGTATTTTCCCAATCGCTGCTGCCGGCGGTGTGCCGGCCCTTTATCGAACGTTACCCGGAAGTCAGCTTCAGCGTGATCCCGCAAGAATCGCCGCTGCTGGAAGAGTGGCTGTCGGCCCAGCGCCACGATCTGGGGCTGACGGAAACCACCCTGACGCCGGCGGGCACCGAGCGGGTGACGCTGATGACGTTGAATGAAGTCTGCGTGCTGCCGACGGGTCACCCCCTGCTGGCAAAAGACCTTCTGACGCCACAGGACTTCACCGGGCAGAACTTTATCAGCCTGTCGAACACCGACAGCTATCGCCACTTGCTCGATGCGCTGTTCGCCGAGCAGGGCGTCGAGCGCCGCATGGTGATGGAAACGCACAGCGCGGCGTCGGTGTGCGCCATGGTGAGAGCCGGCGTGGGGGTCTCGATCGTCAACCCGCTGACGGCGCTCGACTATGCCGGCAGCGGCGTGCACGTGCGGCCATTCAGCATCGACGTGCCGTTCACCGTCAGCCTGATACGGCCGCTGCACCGCCCTTCATCGGCGCTGGTGACGGCCTTTATCGACCATCTGCATCAACAGGCGGCACTGTTCTCCGCCCGCCTGGCCGCCGCCGTCAAACGGTGAAAACGGCGTGGGAATGTTGCCGCGGCCTTAGCGCAGCGTCGCCTGCCACTGCGGATCGCTGGCGAACCATTCCACCAGAAAGTCCAGCATGGTGCGCAAGGTGGCGGGCATTTGTCGGCGTGAGGTGTAGATGCCGTAGATACCCATCGATTGCGGCCGGTAACCCGGCAGCAGCTCCACCAGTTCGCCGCTGGCCAACAGCGGCGCCGCCGAATAGTAGGGCTGCAGGGAAATGCCCGCCCCCTGCACCGTACCGGCCATCAGCACCACCGATTCGTTGGCGCTCAGGTTGCCGCTGACCGCCACCGCCGATTTCACCCCCTGAGCGTCGAAATGCCACAGGCTTTTGCCGAAATAGGAATAAGTCAGGCAGTTGTGTAACGCCAGATCCTGCGGCTGGCGCGGCGTGCCGTGCGCCGCCAGATACGCCGGCGCGGCGCACACCACCGACGCGCAGGTGGACAGCGGCCGGGCGATCAGGTTGGGATCCAGCTCATTGGTGATGCGCAGCGCCAGATCGATGCGCTCTTCCACCAGGTTCACCGCCCGGTTGTTCATCTGCAGATCGACCGCCACCTGCGGATGACGCTTCAGATACTGGGCGACGGCCCCCACCAGCGCCGTTTGCCCGAGCGATTGCGAACAGGTGATGCGCAGCAGGCCGCGCAGTTCGTCGCTCTGCCCTTCCTCCACCAGATCGATTTCCCCCGCCAGCGCCAACATTTGTCGGCAGCGCTCCAAAGTACGCTCACCGGCGTCGGTCAGACTAAGCTTACGGGTAGTGCGGTGCAGTAAACGCGCCCCGGCCCATTGCTCCATCTGGGCCAGGTAGCGAGTGACCATCGCGCGCGACATCTCCAGCGTTTCCGCAGCGGCGATCATGCTGCCGCGATCGACGATGGTGACAAAAACCTCAGCGGCGGTAATGCGATCCATGATTAGTCCGATTTATGCAACGAATAATTGCTTATTATCCGGTTTTTCTATCGCTTTATGCAACCTAACATCATTACAACATTAACCGATACCTAAGGACCTCTGCCCATGTTTAAGAAATCACTGTTAACTCTGGCCTTCACCGGCGTCGCCACCCTGAGCACCTACGCCACCGCTGCCGATACCCTGACCATGGAAGTGTATAACCCGGGCGAGAAAAGCGTGTTCCCGGTGTCTTCCGAAATCATCAGCGGCAAACACGAAGTGGCGCTGATCGACGCACAGTTCCAGCGCAACGATGCCGAAGAGCTGGTGAAAAAGATCAAGGCGACCGGCAAGAAACTGACCACCGTCTACATCAGCCACTCAGATCCGGATTTCTATTTCGGTCTGGACGTGATTAAGGCCGCTTTCCCGGAGGCGAAAATCATCGCTTCGCCTGGCACCATCAAGGACATTAACGCCACCAAAGACGGCAAAATCGCCTACTGGGGCCCAATCCTGAAAGACAACGCGCCGAAAACCGTGATCGTGCCGCAGCCGCTGCAGGGCGACAGCTTCACCATCGACGGTCAAAAAGTGGAAGTGAAAGGCCTGAACGGCCCGACTCCCGATCGCACCTTCGTGTGGATCCCGGCGCTGAAAGCGGTCGTGGGCGGCGTGGCGGTCGCCGGTGACAATATCCATCCGTGGATCGCCGATAACCAGAGCGTAGAATCGCGCCAGCACTGGCAGCAGACGCTGAAAAACATCGAAGCGCTGAAGCCACAGGTCGTCGTGCCGGGCCACTTCCTGCCGGGTGCCGCACAGACGCTGGCATCAGTGCACTTTACCCAAAAATACCTGACCACGCTGGAAGCCGAACTGCCGAAAGCCAAGGATTCCGCCGCGCTGATTGAAGCGATGAAAAAGCACTACCCGACGCTGAAAGACGAATCGAGCCTGGAACTGAGCGCGAAAGTGCTGAAAGGCGAGATGAAGTGGCCGCAATAAGCGCCCGTGCGTGATTGAACCAGCCCTGGCGCCGCGGCGGCTTGCCGCGCGCCAAGCGAGGAGTAAAAATGACCGAAACCACTCTGCATTACATTTTCGATCCGCTGTGCGGTTGGTGCTACGGCGCCGCGCCGCTGGTGAAAGCGGCTCAGAGCCTCCCCGGGCTGAAGGTCGTGCCGCACGCCGGCGGCATGATGACCGGCAACAACCGCCGTCAGATTACCGACGAATGGCGCAACTACGTTATTCCGCACGACAAGCGCATCGCCGAGATGACGGGCCAGCCTTTCGGCGAAGCCTATTTCAACGGCCTGCTGCGCGACACCACGGCGGTGATGGATTCCGAGCCACCGATCACGGCTATCCTGGCGGCGGAAAAACTGGCGGGACGCGGGCTGGACATGCTGCACCGCATTCAGCAGGCGCACTATCAGGAAGGGCGACGCATCGCCGACACGCCGGTGCTGGAAGCGTTGGCGAAAGAGCTGGGGTTGCCTTCGGCGGCGTTTATCGCCGAAATGCGCTTCAACAGCGGTGCGCCGACCGCGCAACACATCGCGGAAAGCCGGGCGCTGCTGGCCAAAGTGCAGGGCCAGGGCTTCCCGACCTTTGCGCTGCAGGATAGCGAGGGCCAGCTGCACCTGCTGCCGGCCGGCAATTATCTGGGCAATGTGGAAGCCTGGAAGAATCTGTTGGGCGCCGCCGCGCTGGCGTAACCCTTCTCGCCCCGGCCACCGGGGCGGGTCATTCGACCCGCACGAACCGCCCTTCCGCCCGCACATTGTGGCCGAACCCGCAATCCCCCCGCGTATGCATCTCCAGCGCTTGCTCGCCAAACGCCATCGTCACGTCGCAGACCTGCGCGCTTTCCGAGTCATGTTGATGGTAGACGGCCTTGCCGTGCTCAATGGGCAGCTCGGCGGTGAAGTCGCCCATGTTCGGGCCGTAATACAGCCCCATCTGCGGCATGGCGTAGCCGGAAAAATCGATCAGCCAGCGCTCGCCCTGCGGCTTCACCACCACTTCGCTCCACACCCCGCGCCCGGCGTATTGCCAGTACACGCCGCCCGGCCCCTGCGGCTGCGGCCGCTGCGCCAGGCGTTGGCGCAACAGACTCATGTTGTGCTGCGATTTGTCATCGTGCGGCGCCAGCGCCAGATAGGCCTGCGCCTTGAGCAATTCACCGGCGTGCATCAGCGACAGCGCCACGTTGTTGTAAGCCGTGGCGACAGCCTGCTCGCTCAGACCGCAAAACTCGCTCCAGGCCGCCTGATCGCGAAAGATGTCGGCGGCTTTGGCGTAATCCTGGCGCTGATAGGCCTTTTTTCCCAGTTCGGCGTAGCTCGCCACCTTTTGGCAGTCGGCGGCGATGTCCGGCTCGTCAATGTGCGCCCAGGCCCGGGCGCTGGCGAAGACGCCGCAGGTCAGCAACAGGGGAAACCAAGCCTTCATCGTTTATCCTTTCTGCAAAAATTCGGCGCCAGTATAACCGCCCGGCGCCGGAGTGTATGCCGCAATTGCGCTCACCTGCGCGCCGACGGCGATTCAGCCGCCTTATTTCAAACGGTTAGCGGAGTCAAAACTGCTTACAGTCGCGGTTTGTTTGTTACCGGCCCGCAGCCCATGCTGAACAAAATACCGCAATTATCGAGCCGTTATGAACGCAACCCCCTTGCAGAAACACGCCATTTGGCAGTTGATCAAACCCTTTTGGGTGTCGGAGGAACGATGGCGCGCCTGGATGATGCTGATCGCCATCGTCGTCCTGTCGCTCGGCCTGGTCTATATCAGCGTGCAGATCAACCAGTGGAACCAGGTGTTCTACGACGCGCTGCAGAACAAAAACTACCCGGTATTCAAGGCGCAGCTGTGGCGCTTTACCTATCTGGCGCTGATCTTCATCGTGCTGGCGGTCTATAAGATCTACCTGACTCAGGGGCTGCAGATGCGCTGGCGGCGCTGGATGACGGAAAGGTTCATGGGAAAATGGCTGGCGCACCAGGCGTATTACCACACCGAGCAGCAGCAGATCGTCGATAACCCCGATCAGCGTATCGCTGAAGATCTCAACGTGCTGACCCAATATACCCTGTCGCTGTCGCTCGGGCTGCTCTCCAGCCTGGTGACGCTGTTTTCCTTTATCGACATTTTATGGCACGTCAGCGGGCCGATGACCTTCGCGCTCGGGCAACACGCCATCACCTTGCCCGGCTATATGGTGTGGTTCGCGCTGCTGTATGCGGTGTTGGGATCGCTGCTGATCTGGTGGGTCGGCAAACCGCTGGTCATGCTGGGCTTCAACCAGGAACGGTATGAGGCGAACTTCCGTTTCGGCCTGATCCGCATCCGCGAAAACAACGACGCCATTGCGCTGTACCACGGCGAACCGCGCGAGGCGCAGCAGTTGGGCGACCGTTTCGACACCATTCGCAGCAACTGGTGGGCGATCATGCGCATCACCCGGCGGCTCAACATCGCCACCAACTTCTACGGCCAGTTCGCCATCGTGTTTCCCCTGCTGGTGGCGGCGCCGCGCTACTTCTCCGGCGCCATCCAGATGGGCGGCCTGATGCAGATCGCCTCGGCCTTCGGCCAGGTGCAGGGCGCGCTGTCGTGGTTTATCGACGCATTTAACGATTTGGCGACCTGGAAAGCCTGCGTTAACCGTCTGGCCGGCTTCAACGCCGCCGTCGATCAGGTTCACCATCAGCCGCGCGGCATTCAACTGCGGGAGGAGACCGCCCATCCGTTAACGCTGGACAACCTCAGCCTGCACTTGCCCGACGGCCAACCGCTGCTGGCCGGCGCCGAGATGACGCTGCAACGCGGCGATCGCCTGCTGATCGTCGGGCCTTCCGGCTGCGGCAAGTCGACGCTGCTGCGCGCCATCGCCGGTATCTGGCCTTACGGCGCGGGCGCCATCGGGGTAGAGGGCAACGCCAACATGCTGTTCCTGCCGCAGCGCAGCTACATTCCGATCGGCACGCTGCGCGAAGCGCTGAGCTACCCGAGCCTGGCGTCGGAATACAGCGACGCGCAGCTGATGCGGGTGCTGGAAAACTGCCGCCTGAAGCACCTGCAGCGCTGGCTGGACACCTCCGCCAACTGGAGCCATCGCCTGTCGCCGGGCGAGCAACAGCGGCTAGCCTTCGCCCGCGCCCTGTTGATTCGCCCGAGCATCCTGTTCCTCGACGAGGCCACCAGCGCGCTGGACGACGAAACCGAGCAACTGATGTACTGCCTGCTGGTGGATGAACTGCCGGACGTGACGCTGGTCAGCGTGGCGCACCGCAACAGCGTGGCGAAATACCACCAGACCTGCTGGCGCTTCAGCCGCGGCGAAGACCAACCGGCGCGTCTGGCGCTGAGCCCGTTGCCGGCCTAACTCACGGAGCCGGGCGCGCCCGCGCCCGGTTTTCGTTCAGATGCCGTCGGCCTGCGCGTCTTCGCACTTCACGCGGCGGCGTTCATGCCACAGGCTGGTCAGGCCGCGTTTACCGCACGCCAGCGCCACCTCGCGAAATTCATCCAGGCTCAGTCCGTCACGTTCCAGCATCATTTCCGCCGCCAGCTGCATGTTGACGCCGGTCAGCACTTCGCAATCACCCCGCGCATCCGCCAGTTCACAGGCGCTGCGAAAAGGCGAACCGCCGAGCATGTCGGTCAGGAACACCACGCCGTCCGGCTGCGCCACCGCGACCAGCGCCGAGCGTAAGGCATCCCTGAGCTGCGCGGTGCTCATCTGTTCGGGGAAATCGACCGCCGCGCAATGTCGCTGCGGCCCCACCACCTGTTCCACCGCCTGCAGCAGCCCGGAGGCAAAGCCGCCGTGGCCGGTAATCACAATGCCTGGCATATCCCGCTCCTCATAAAATGCCGATAAATTTGCCCGCCACGCCGATCGCTACCGTGACGCCAATCAGCTTCACCGGCGAGAATCCGCGCTTCATCAGGAAGAAAATGAGCAGCGTGAAGCACAGCGGCAGCAAGTTGGGCATCAACTTGTCCAGCACGTCGGTCTGCAGCGCCACGCTGGCCTTGCCGGCATGCATCACCAGCGGCGTGGACAGGTGCACGTACGAGGCCACCAGCGCGCCGATCACCGTCATGCCGACAATGGAAGCGGCGTGAGAAATGCGCCGCGTATGGGTCTTCAGCAGCGCCAGCGCGCTGGTGCCGGCCTGATAGCCGTAGTGCGCCAGCCCAAAACGCAGGCCGAAGTGGAACAGGTTGAACAGCAGCAGGAAGACGATCGGCCCGAACAGGCTGCCCTCCAATGCCAGCGAAGCGCCTATGCCGGCGCAGATTGGCAACAGCGTCAGCCAAAACAGCGCGTCGCCGATACCGCCGAGCGGCCCCATCAGCGCCACTTTCACCGCGCGAATGGTGGAGATCTTTTCCTTGTTCTGCTCCATCGCCAGCACCAGGCCGGACAGGAAGGTGACGTCGAACGGGTGCACGTTGATAAATTCCATGTGCATCTTCATCGAGTTGGCCAGATCCTGCGGGTTACGGTGGATCTTGCGCAGCGCGGGGATCAGCTGATACAGCCAGCCGCCCGCCTGCATGCGCTCGTAGTTGAACGACGCCTGCAGCAGCAGCGAACGCCAGGCCATGCGATTGATGTCGCCGCGCGTCAGCGCTTCGGCGGGCCGGCTGTCCAGATAGTCGTCCTGCTCCACCTGGCTGGTGGCCAGCGCCTGCGCCATACGCTGCTCGGCCTTTTGCGCCAGCAGATCGTCGGAATCGTTAAATGCCATCTTCGGCGTCCTCCTGCGGAGCGGGCCGGGCCGTCGCCTCTGCCGCGCCGCGTTGCGTGTTGAAGAAATCAATCAAAGCGATCGCCAGGGCGCCCAGCGCCACCGCCAGGATCGGCAGCTTGAGAAACGTGACCGAGATGAAACCGAGGATAAAATAGGCCACGTAGGTTTTTTTCATCATCACCTTCATCAGCAGCGAGAAACCGATCGCCGGCATCATGCCCCCCGCCACCGCCAGCCCGTCCAGCAGCCAGCCCGGCGCTTTCTGCACCATGGCGCTGGCTGCATCGGCGCCGAAGTAAATCGGCAGGAATGCCACCACGAAATAGAAGATGAACAGAATGCCGATGCCGAGATAGTTCACCCGTTCAATGCCGCGCCAGTTC
The DNA here is from genome assembly GCF_017309605.1 of Serratia ureilytica. NCBI lineage: Bacteria > Pseudomonadati > Pseudomonadota > Gammaproteobacteria > Enterobacterales > Yersiniaceae > Serratia > Serratia ureilytica. Next base: position 901,707 of record NZ_CP071320.1, on the reverse strand, counting down.
AGCGCTTTCACCATGCGATCGCAGCGGTGCATCATCGGTGAGAACAACGTAAACAGCAGCGTGATGCAGCCCTGCACCGCGATCGAGAACGGCACCGCCACGCCGATCGCCACTTTAGGATCGGCTTTGGTCAGAATGGCGAATGCGGTGCCGATCACCCCGCCGATCACCACGTTAGGCGGTTGGGCTCCCGCCAACGGCACCATCCCCATCCACACCAGCTCCAGCGTGCCACCCACCAGCAACCCGGTATAGACATCGCCCAAAATCAGCCCCACCAGCGGCCCCATCACTACCGGCCGGTGGAAGTGGGTCAGACCGTCGAACAGGTCAACCCCCGCCAGCCCGGCCAACAGCGCAATCAATAACGCATCCGTCAACATGCTTTCCCCCTGGCTCAAAAGAGCAGTTTGCCGATCGCCTCACCCGCTTCATCCGGCACCCGTCGCACTTCGCACTCCACGCCCAGTTCCGCCAGCGCGCGGAACGCGGCCACGTCGCCGTCGTCCAGCGACACCGTTTTGTGCACCTGCCGCTTCCCCTCGGCGAAGTGCATATTGCCGACGTTGACGAAACGGATCGGCACCCCGCCGCGCACCAGCGTCAACACGTCCTGCGGCGTTTTGCACACCAGAAAGATCTTCTGCCGATCCGCCGCCTTGTGGATCACGTCAATGGTTTTCTGCAGCGTGAAATAACGGGTCTGCACCCCTTCCGCCACCACCATGTCCATCAGGTTCTGCTGCACCGGATCGGCGGCGGCCTCGTCGTTGGCCACCACCACCAGGTTGGCGCCGAGGGTATTGGTCCAGGTCACGCCTACCTGGCCGTGCACCAGGCGATTGTCGATGCGGGTCATTAAAATGTTCGGCATGCTAGCGGCTCTCCGGGTAACAGGCGGCGTGGTAATCGTCGAGTACCTGCGTCACTTTATGCAGCACCCATTCCTGCGGATCGGCGCTCAATTCGCCGGCGTTCAGCGCCCGCGCCTGATCCGGCAGGTACTGGCTGAGCAGCGCCAACGGCGCCGGGTTGCGGCGCAGGTTATCCAGCAAGCCGTCGACCGCCTGCTGCACCTGCGGCTGCGGCCAGTAGTAACGCACCCGATCGCTCAGGCTGTAGTGGCGATCGAGATACTGTTGGTGCGGCGTGCCGTGGTAATAGCGGCTCCACTGCTGCGGCTGCTCGCGCATCACCTGTTCCAGCGTGGCGCACAGCTGCGACGACTGGCGTTCCCCCAGCCATTCACGCTCGATGCGATCGAGGGCGAACAGCGCTTCTCGCAGCGCAAAGGTCAGCGCCGGCCCCACCTTCAGGATGGCGAAGTGATCGCGCACCAACTGGCGATAGGCCTGCGGCGGTTGGTAATCCGTAGAGTGCGCTTCATAGACCATACCCGGCTGCCGTTCGATGAAATGGCTCAATGCGTCGGCGCGCTGCGGCTGATAACGTTCGACGCTGTGGTGATCGAACTCGACGCCCGGCTGCACTACCAGCGCAATGGTTCGCTGCCAGGCATCGTTCAGCTCGGCTTTTTGCCAGGCGATACGGTGCATTTCCAGCGTTTGCGCCACCGCCTGCGGCGTGGTGACCTGCAGGCCCGCCAACGCCTCCTGCGCGCCGCCCGGCACCGGCACCTCGGTGCCGATCACATAGACCGGCGCTTCGCCGCCGCTCTGCGCCCAGGCGCGTTCCGCCACCGCGCACAGGCGCGCCGCACGCTCGGCGACCGCCGCATCTCCCAGGGGCGAGGGATCGCCGGCGCACGACATGGAACAATCGAGATGAATTTTGCGAAATCCGGCGCGAACGTAATCGTCGATCAACGTTTCCGCCAGCGCCATCGCTTCCTGAGCCGGGCGATCCTGCCAGGCGTTCGGCCCCAGATGATCGCCGCCCAGCCACACGCGCTCGCGCGCCAGGCCAACCTCATCCGCCAGACGCCAAAGCGCATCGCGGAACTGGGCCGCCGTTTGGCCGGTATAGCCGCCGAACTGATTGACCTGGTTGGAGGTCGCTTCCACCAACACCGGCGTGCCGCGGCTTTTAGCCTGCCGCAGCGCGGCCTTCAGAACCCAGGGATGGGCGGAACAGACGGAAAAAATCCCGACCGGCATACCGGCCTTGTGCTGCTCGACAAGCTGTAACAACTGCTGCATGAAGCCCCCATGCAGGCGCCGTGCTACCGATCGGCGATGATGACCTCCACGCCCAGCTCGGTTAACGCCCGCTCGTAATCGTCCGGAAGACGGCTGTCAGTGATCAGCCGATGGATTTGTCCGGCTTCGCGAATCATGCAAAAGCTCTTGCGACCGAATTTGCTGGCATCCGCCACCGCGATAATCTCGCGCGCCACCTCGCACATCACGCGATTGAGGTGCGCTTCACCGGGGTGAGGCGTGGTGATGCCGGCGCTCAGATCGAACCCGTCGACGCCCAAAAACAGCTTGTCGAAGCGGTACTGACGCAATTGCTGCTCGGCAGCCGGACCGTAGAGCGAGTAAGAGTTGCGGCGCACGCTGCCCCCCAGCACCATGACTTCCACCCCGTCGTTTCCCGAAAGCTCATAGGCAATGTTCAGCGCGTTGGTCATCACCACCAGATCGCGCCGCCCCTTCAGGAACGGCACAATCTGCGCGGTGGTTGAACCGGAATCGAGGATCAGCGCCTCGCCGTCGCGCACATAGCCGGCCGCCGCGTTGGCGATCAGCGTTTTGACATCGCGATTCAATCGCCCTTTGTCCCGCAGCGGCCGATCGAAAGCGAATTGCTGATTGAGCATTGCGCCGCCGTAAGCGCGCAGCGCACACCCTTTTCGTTCCAGAAAGCGCAGATCGTTGCGGATCGTCACCGTGGATACTGCAAACTGTTTGCTGAGCTGTTCCACACGCACGCTGCCGTGCTCGCATAACAGATCGATGATGTGTTCACGTCGCTTTGCGGTATTCACTGGCATGAGCTGCGGTCCTCAGGTTTCCGGTATCGCCGGGGAGAAGATGGCTTTCGCTCTACTGCGCTGGCATTACAGCAAAGCGAAAGCAATGAAATTGTGATCGGGCTTACAGCCCCGTTTTAGCAAAAAAACCGCCAAAAAACCTTTCGAATCGAAATGAATCGAAAAGCCCAAAAATGGAATGGGAGAAAAATGAAATGCCATGACGAGCATGAGCGCCGGAGAGCAGCCGCACCGGCGGCGGCAGAAGTGAAAGCGTCGCAGACCCCGTCCTGCCCCATGACTTTTAGTTCGCTAAGTGACCAGGATCACATAATGGTAATTATCCCGCGGCCGGCGGGGGGCAGCCCTCTCCATCCCGCCGGGCCATCCCCTTGTCAGCACGAGCCATCTTCCCTACACTTGCGATCAGATATCGGCCTCTTGTCGGTACGTAAGCGTTAACGTCAATCAACGCATCACGCCATGCAGCGCTGATTGTCTGCATGCCATGGTGCGAGGAACTCATGCCGCAACCCGCTTCATCTTCATCATCCATCGCGACCCCGCGTCGCCGTTTGCATCGCCCTGTTTTGCTGATCGTTGGCATCATGCTGATCGCGGCTAACCTGCGCGCCGCCCTCACCAGCGTCGGCCCGCTGCTGGAACAGATTCAGCAACAGCTGGCGTTGTCCGCCACCGCCGCCGGCCTGATCAACTCGCTGCCGCTGATCCTGTTCGCCGTCCTCTCGCCACTCACCCCGGCGCTGGCGAAACGCTTCGGAATCGAACGCACCCTGGGCTCCGCCCTCGCACTGCTGGTTTGCGGCATCGCGCTGCGTTCCCTGCCGCAAGACGCCATGCTGTGGCTGGGAAGCGTTCTGATCGGCGCCGCCATCGCCTTCGCCAATGTGGTGCTGCCAACGCTGGTGAAAAGAGATTTTCCTCATCGCGCCGCCGCGATGATAGCGGCCTATGCAGCGGTGATGTCACTGGTCGCCGCCATCGCCTCCGGTCTGGCGGTACCGCTGGCTTCCCTGGCCGATCTCGGCTGGCGCTTCTCCTTGCTGTGCTGGGGATTACCTGCGCTGTTGGCGCTGTTGATCTGGTTGCCGCAGCTGCGGCGCACAGCCATACCCGCAGCCAAAGAGCCACAATCGGCAGAGCCGCAACGCTATCGCTCTCCCTGGGGCAGCGCGCTGGGCTGGCAAGTGGCGATGTTCATGGGGCTGCAATCGATCGCCTTCTACACCATTATCGGCTGGTTCAGCGCCTTTGCCGTCAGCCACGGCGCCTCAGCCCAGCAGGCGGGCTTCGAGCTGTTCGTTTATCAGGTGGTGGCGATCGTCGCCAACTTTGTCATGGTGGTGATTTTGCCGCGGGCGCGCGATCAGCGGGCGATAGCGCTGGGCAGTTCTCTGCTGATCTTTATCGGCGTCGGGGGATTATTGGTGCAACCCGCCAGTTCACTGGTGTGGCTGACGTTTGCCGGGTTGGGAGCGGGGAGTTCGCTGGTGCTGGCGCTGTCGTTCTTTGGATTGCGCAGTCAGCATCATCATCAGGCGACGCTGCTGTCGGGCATGGCGCAATCCGTCGGTTATCTGTTGGCCGCGCTGGGACCCACCTTATTCGGCCTGTTGCACGATCTGACGGAAGGCTGGCGCTGGCCGTTGATCGCTCTGCTATGCCTGACCGTCTTGCAAATGCTGTTCGGCGCGCTGGCCGGCCGCAGCCGCGTGATCGGCTAACGTCGCTGAACGATGGGCCGCGCCGCTTCGGGAGCGGTATCCTGCCATAAATCTTCAATAAAGGCGCGCTGCTCATCGCTCAGCCCCCATGAAGGCGGAATTTTTGACTGTGCGCGACGCTGAACGCCCTCACGGTTTTTAGCCTGCTTCTTGTTCACGAATCGTCTTCCTGCTTAACCTGCTAACTCAGTAACCAGTAAATCACGGCAGCGGTTAGCAGCCAGAACAGCCCGCTACCGATAAACACACACAGCCATGCTTTACGTTTGATATTTGATCCATCCTTGCTCACCACAGCGCCCCTAACCAATAGATTAAACCACTCAAAATAAAATTATTGATCTATTTTAACGATCAATAAAGTCGTTTTTTCCTATGGAAATTTAAAAAAATGCTGCTACCCATAGGTCTGCATTGCCGAATCAGCCACAACGGCACCGTGGATATCACTGTTATCGGCAGGCGAGAACGTGTTTTGATAGGCGAACGAATGCGCAGTGTGCCACACCTTTAAAGGTCAAAATTAAACCACCGGTAAATAATTCAAACATCAATTATTTGACTGGTCGTAAGCCAAATCGGCAGCAGACAGCATTGGAGGAGCGAGAGAAAATGAAGCGACGCACTGAAATAATGCGCGGGAGAAGCGCCGGCCCGTTTTGGTCTGGCACGGGCCGGCGTAAGTTAACCGATTCTGCTGACGGAATCCCGGCTGGCGTGTTCACGCTCGCTGCCGGTCAACTCGCGTAAATGGCCTGAGCGCATCTCCAGCAACCGATCGGCGTGTTCGAAATAGTGATCGTCATGGCTGATGGCGAACACCGTTTTGCCTAACGCGCGCAGCGCCGGCAACAGTTCGCGATAGAAAATGCACCGGAACTGCGGATCCTGATCAGCGGCCCATTCATCCAACAGCAAAATATCGCGTTGTTCCGCCACCGCCAGCAACAGGGCCAGACGTTTGCGCTGCCCCTGCGACAGTTGCGGGTTGGTCACTCTGGCGCCGTCGAACTGCAATTTGCTTTTCATATTCAACCGTTCAAGCCAATGCGCGACCAGCGCCGTATCAGGTTCGCCGCCTTCCGGTCCTTGTAAACGATCGAACTGATGAAAATCGGTGAAAATCGCTGAAAACAGCCGGCGATAGTCCGGCATATCCGCCGCGGTCTGTGCGACACCATCCAGAACGATGTGCCCGCTTACCGGCCGATACAATCCGGTCAACAGCATCGCCAGCGTTGACTTGCCGCTGCCGTTGCCGCCGATAAGAAACACCAGCTCACCGCGCCGCAGCGTCAGATTAAGCGGCCCGACGGTAAAACCGGGCTGTTGTTCCGCATCTGCATAGTGAAAAACCACGTCGCGCAGCTCCAGCGTCTGCCAGGAACGGCCAACGGCGGCTGGAAACCCCGGCTGATACTCGGCCAGACGCAGCGCTTTCAGCTTGTTGAAGGCCACTTCGGCGCCGACCAGCGTCGGAAACGCCCCCACGGCCTGCAGTAAGGGCGTGCGCAAGAACAGCAGCGTCAGCGAGTAGGTCGCGGCCACCGTCGAGTCCGCCCATCCCAAACTGTTGGCCATAAAGAACACCAGCCCGATCGCCCCTAACATCATGATGTTTGACCAGTTGAGCGCACTCAAATGGAAGGTATCGGCGCGAATGATATGGTAGCGATAGGCTTGCGCGTCGGGCTGATAGGCCTGCTCGTATAACGCCTGCGCCCGTTTGCGGTTCAACGTCAGTTCCTTACGGCCGTCAATCACCGATTCATAATGATGATAGAGACGCTCTTCTGACTCGCGCAAACTGGCCATATGGCGATAAACCCGTGACACCAGGCAGCCGCTACCCACCACGGTCACCGCCACCCAAACCGCCGTGACCGCCAGCATTTTCGGCGATAACCACCCCAGATAGGCCGCTGCCCCCAGGGTCAAAATCACCCCTTGCACCAATTCGGGCAAGCGCACGAAGGCGATGGTGATATTGCGGATGTCACTGGACAGACTGGCCAGCAATGAGGCGCCGCCTAACTGTTCGAGGCGCTCGATCTCGGTATCCAGAATGCGCTTCACCAGTTGCCCACGCAATCGATAGACGAAGTAATGGCCCAATGTGGTCAGCGCCAGTTGCGAACCCAACGTGACCGCTATCAACAATGCCAGCAGGGCGAGAAACATCGGCAACACGGCCAATGGGTTGCCGCTGGCGTCCATCAGATATTGATTGATAAAAGCAATGATACCGATGCCTAAACCGGCGCTGGCCATGGTCAATGCCATAACCGCCAGAAATGGCCAACGATACTGCCGATAAACCACCCGTAGCAGTTCCATGAACAAACCTCTGAAATCGCGATCTGGCAGGCATTGTAAGCGGCGCGAGAATGAGATCAAGACGAATTCTCATCACAGCTTATCAAGCACTGGTCGGGGGAGAGGCGTTGCCGCCTGCCGGCGGCCAATTCGCAGCATGGTTCACTCTGGGCGCTAAATATTCGCCAATTAAATAAGCCGCTAAAAAAATAGATCTATAAAATCAAAATTCATTCACTAAAAAAATAACAAAAAGAAAAAGATAAAATAAACCCATGCATTAGCAAATAAAATTATTTATTTCCTTTGCCGCCTATTATGTTCCAATGCTTTAATAAAACTTCATGATGGAAATCGCCAGTACCAGATACGCAGGAAAGGAAAATGAAAAAAAGGAAATTCCTTAGCCAGATTGAAATTGAACAACTGATTGCCGCCGTGCATGAGGGTAAAAATAGCATTCGAGATCGTTGTTTACTATTAATGTGCTTCATTCACGGCTTGCGGGTGAGCGAACTGCGATCATTACGCCTGCAAGATATTGATCTTACCTCCCATCGGATCCATATATCTCGGCTAAAGAACGGTTTTTCCGTTCAACACCCCATTCAGCCGCGAGAACGACAGGCGTTGTTAAACTGGCTGGCCCAGCGGGCGAACTATCCTGACGCCAATTCCCCATGGTTATTTCTGTCGCGCCACGGCGGGCAAATTTCACGTCAGCAACTGTATCGCCTAATGAGAATGTACGGTGAAATGGCCGGTATTAGCGTTCAAGTTCATCCTCACATGCTGCGACACTCCTGCGGCTACGCGCTTGCAGATAACGGGGTCGATACGCGCTTGATTCAGGATTATTTAGGGCACAAAAATATCCAGAATACGGTGATCTACACCGCAACCAATGTAGAGCGATTCCGCACGATCAGCATTTAATCTTACGATGGAAATAACGGTGCAGGCGCTCATCTTCTTTTAACATGCGCATCGAGTAAGGTAAAAAATATCGGATGGGAAAATGCAGCCCGGCACGTCAACAACGGTCTAATTCAGCACTATTCCAACGCCGAGCTGCTTTCATCCACCCGCCCAGGGGAACACTTGTTTGATTGTTTTTTCAACGCCTATGCTACCGGCTTATACCCTGCCATTAACGATTAAGTCCCCTTTGACCACTTCCCGCCAAATTGTCGCGTAATATTGCCGTGCAATGAAAATAGTTCGCTGTCATTCTTCACCTGCAGTTTGCGCATGGCGCTGCATTTATGCGCGCTGATCGTCTTGATGCTGCGGCGTTGCAATTCGGCAATTTGCCGCAGGCTCATGCCGTTGAACAAAAAGGCCAACACATCAGTCTCGCAGCGAGTCAGCTTCCGAGTGGCCACCTCATCTGCGCTAACCGAGGGGGCCAGAAAAGTCCCTATCTGTGGGCTCAACACTCGCTCCCCAAGCAAGACCCGATTAAAAAACTCCGCCACCAGCGGTAAAGCGTCATCTCTGGCGACGATGCTGACATTGGGCTGAGGCAACAATCGCCCTAACTCTTCTGCATTACGGCAACGGGTATAGGCAATCACCCGTAATTCGGGCAGTTGCGTGCACAGGGCCAGCAACGCTTCCCTGCCCTTAGCGGGCGTCTCATCTTCACCGTCCAGTTCGGTAATCAGCACGTCGGCCTGCTGATAGACCACGCTATCCACCACCGCACGTACGCTGGTTTCCTTTACGACGACTTTTACCTGGGTTGGCAGCGTTTTTAAAAAACTGGCCAACCCTTCCAGCGTCAATGGACATCTGTCCATTAATGCTATGTTCAGCGGTTGCTGACGCCATAAATGCATAATCTGCTCCTATGCTTGCTTGCCCACGAGACCTCGTGCGCTTGCCTAGCGAACCAAGGATGAACCTTGCGCAGCCATCCATTTCCCCTGAAGATACAGTTCCCCATCGCTGTGAAACCCCAGCTTCAACATCGCATTGCGTTTATGGGTGCTGACGGTGCGGATATCACGGCACATGGTCAGCGCCACGCTGGTCACGCTCTTACCGGAAAACAGTTGGGTCAACACATCCAGTTCCTTCGCCGTCAGCGGTTTATCGGCGCCAGCCTCATGCAATTGACGTTGGCGTACCCGGTGGCTGAAGCTGCAACTGCCTGTCAGGACTTGCTGAACACAGTGGGTCAATGCAATAGCCGGTTCCTGCTTCAGCATCAGGCCGCGAATGCCGGAAGCGATGAGCTGCCGCAACAGCCTCGGTTCATCCAATGCCGTACAGATGACAATCGCGGTGTCCGGCGAGTTTTCCCGCACCTCAGCGATCAGCTTGAATCCCTCCAATACCGACTCTGATTGACCACACAGCTCCATCACCAATAAACGATGCGGATGCTCAGTCAATAAGGCTCTCAGTTCCACCAGATTTGCCACCTGCCGAATGTTGCCAGGTTGGAGACCACAGGATTCAATCAACCGGTTTCTCATCCCCAGAGCCGTCATGGCGCAGGGTTCCATGACAGCCACGGCACCCGCCGCTTCATTGCCCGCCGCCAAGGCCATTCCATTGGGATAATTGATTTTCATATCATCACCTTAACTCTGTCGTTAACCTTCCGCCCACGCCGGTCCTTTTGTCCCATTGCCTACTGATAGACAAAAGTGACCTGCAGAGCGCCGTCTATTGAACCTGGCGTCGATCCGCCATGGGTGCTGTATGCCCGCGCACGTAAATCGAATCTGGCATTATTCGTCGCGCGATCCACCAGTTGCGTCATGCTCTTGCCATTGCCCAGGTTGGCCCCTTGGCTATTCTGCAACTCAATTTGCACCCGACGAGAGCCGCCGTTGCTCTTGTACAAGCTGGCGCTTTCCTCGGCGGGCGTCCCGCTGAAGGTCGCGACGACAGAGGTGGTGGTGCTTGGGCAGTTTTTTAACGTCAGAGGAAACTCTATCCAGGGGCTGAAAGCCCCGGACGTCGCCAGGGTAGCAGCGGAAATATCGTCTCCCAAATTGACGGACACAGTGCCGTTCGCACCGTCGATTTCGCAGGGGGCGGCTTTAATGTTGCCGCTAATCACTATTTTCGATACCGCGAGCGCCGCCGGTACGGTCAAAAGCAACGCGCCGGTCAGCGCCAGGTTGCAGCCAAAACGATTACACATTTTCACCATAATCTGCTCCTTGTCGTTAAACGCAGGGGCCCGTCAGCCCGCTGCCGTTGAAATATCCGTTTATTGGATTTCGGCCTGAATGGTTGCCGTGGCATTAAACTGCCCCACTGAAGGGGCTTGCCCGGTGGTATTGATCGGATATACGCTGATCCGCGAACTGCCGCTTTGGTCGGGATAGTTGAAGTCATCGATGGGCAAGCGCCCGCTCTGCGGCCGAATCACATTGCCCTGCATATCCTTAATCATCACGCCGATGTCGCGGTTGCTGGTCTTCAGCGCCTCCGGCATGTTGCCGTCGGCCTCGCCGCGAAATGACAGACTGACTTTGACGCCCTCGGAAATATTGCGACAAGACAGCGTCAGCGTTCTCTCTTCCGGTGTGAAACGAGGTGGCATCGCGCCTTTCGTTTGGAAATGGGTGCTGACGATATCGCCAAAGTCGATCACCACCGTCTGGGGACTGATCTCGCAACTCTGCGGCACGGTGACGGTACCGCTCATAGAGATGGTGGAAACCGGCGTATCGCTTTTCACGCCACTCACTACCGATACATACGTTTCCACCAGTCGGGTATTCGGGATCGCCGTCACGCCAACGAAGGGCCGACGGAAATACAGGTGAATGCGCCCACGCGCGCCGCTGTTGTAGGGCGAACGGGCGCAGGATTCATCATCGCCATCCATGCTGGTCTTACGGTTAGTCTCATTGGTAAAGGGTGCAGCAAGGTATTCATTGCGCTGCCCCGCCACGAAGACCTCGCTGGCGACGCCCAGATATTCGTTCAACGCGTAATACGTCAATCCGCCCTCCTGAAATACCGGGTTGGTCAACAGCATTTTGGCGGTGATGTAAGAAGCCGTGCGAGCGGTACATTCGCATTTCACATAATACGAACCGGGCAAGTTCCATGCGTTCTTATCCGCGTTCTTGATAATCCGCCCCGTCACGTTTTGCGATGGGTCGCTTAAGCTTGGGGAAAAGGAAAATGAAAAGCCGTGCGTTCCTGATATCGGCGTACACTGCCCTGGCGCCGCCTGCGCCTGCTGTACAGCCAGTATTGCGCACGCCAGCAGCCCACCGGCGATCGCCCTGCGTTGAATCGATATTCCTGTCGCCATTGTCTGCACCTTATAAACACTGTCCGTTAACGAGACGTATTCCGCCGCTCTCTGGCTGATTAGCCAATTGATAGTTAGCCTGACACTGCTGAGCCGCGTCATTGCCCCACTTAACCTGCAGCCGGCCACTCTCCGCCATGCCGGCCAAATAAACCTGCCCGCCGTCACCGACAATGCCGGCATTATCAGAGGGGCTATTGAGATTGCTGACGGTGGCGCCGAACGGCACCGGATTGCCACTGCGCGTCAGTAATGTCAGCAACACGCGGGCACCGACATCCGGGTTGAAGCTGGCACGCACCACGGCGCCACGGGTTGGGATCACCGTTTGGCTGCTCAAGGTCATATCGACATCCTCGGCGAAAGACTCGCCGTCCAGGCCGACGATATTGCGCCGATAAGGCGTCAGGTAAGGCACAACCGCATAGCCGCGCCAGTCGGTGCTGACCCCGGTCTGGTTCAAAACATCCACCCCTGAAGCGCCGGGCGCCTGCACTAATGCCACCGTATCGCCCAGCGGCTGCGACAGCGTGACGCCGTTTTGGTGCACCAGAACACCGCCCTGCACGCCGTAGCTCACCTGTTGGCGATGGCGATCGTAGCCATACCCCAGGTTCCACTCGGCGAGGGCGCCTTTGTAGTCCGCCTGAATATTACCGTTCGCCCCCACGCCCCTGCCGGTGTAGCCCTGGCTGATGCTGTAGTTCAGGTTGTTGCCCGGCAAAGCGGTGCCGCTCAACCCAAGATTGTTGCTGGTGGCGCCGTTGCGGCTGGCGTTCATGTTGTAGGTGGCGTAGCTGCCAGGCAGCCATTTGCTGAGCGGCACGCTGACGTTGAAGGCCACGATATGGTCGCGAATATTGCTGCGGTTGCCGTTGTTGTCATACCCGTTCTGGCTGAAGGTGTAATTCAGTCCATAGCTGACAGCTTCCCAACTGTTGTTGTAGCTGAGGCTGACCGACTGCGAACGACGATTGTCATTCCAGTAGTCTTCGTTAAACAGGCTGAGCGACAGCGTTCCCCCCAGATCCCACAGGCTCTGACTCATCGTCAACTCGGCACGGCTCTTTTTGTGATCGTTATAGATCGCGCTGTTGCCGCCGTAGCTCTCCAGCGCCTCTTGCAGGTTATAAAAACCGCGCGTGGAATAGCGGTAGCTGGCCAAGCTGAAGTTAGTGCCGGTTTCAATGAAGTTTTTGCCGTAACGCAGGCGCCATGATTGCCCTTGCTCTTTCGGCCGAGTTTCCTGCTTGGTCCATGCCTGAGTGACATCAGCGGACAGCGCCCCCAGCGCCCCCATGTTCTGCCCCCACCCCAGCGCCAGAGACTGGTACTTACTGGCGGCTTGCACGCCGCCATACAACGTGGCCCCCCACGGCAAACCGTAGATGCCGGTGGCCTGGCTGAACGGACGTTCATCAACGCCGCCGCTGTATGAACGGTATTTCCCGCTGGTCAGGCTGTATTTGAAACGCCCTTCACGCTGCAATACCGGCACCACGGCATAAGGCACCACGAAATGTTGCTCCTGCCCGTCAGCCTCGCGCACGCTGACGTTCAGATCGCCGCTGCCGCCCGTGGGGTACAGATCGGTAATTTCAAACGCACCCGGCGGCACATAACTTTGATAAATCACGTAGCCGTTTTGCCGGATCACGATTTGCGCGTTAGTGCGCGCAATCCCGCGCACCACCGGCGAGTAGCCCTTCATACTGTCCGGCAGAATGTCATCTTCAGAAGCCAATTGCCCGCCGCGGAACTGTACGCTGTCGAACACCTCGCTGGACGTTGTGCTGTCGCCCAGAGTCAGGCGGCTTTGCAACGCAACAATATCGCGCTGCAGATAGGTATTGATTGAACGCCAGGATGAAGCGCCGCCGGTGTAGTGATTCCAGATGGAATAGTTACGCAAACGCCAGGCGCCCCAGTTGATGCCCGAGCGCAAATTGAGGTAATAGTTATTGTTGTTCTGCCGTTCGCTGCCGCGTGTTTGGCTATTGGCGCCGCTGAAGTTGTAATTGACCAACAACGCCGGTATGCCGGAGTCCCATTTATCCGGAGAAACATAATCGCGCGCATTTAAGTTCAATGCCGCTTGCGGAATGCTCAGATTCAATCTCAGCTGATTAAACTGGAACACCGTCGAAGCCTGAGGAATGGCCTGCGCCAGATTGACGCAGCGCTCCTCCGCCGCGATCGCCGGGAACATGGAGACTCTCACCCCCAATTCGGCCAATTTTTCCGCGCTGAAACAAGGCTGCAGCGCTTGCTTTCCGCCAGCCGTCGGCATAAGCCGGAACTCGACGTCGAGACTGTCAACCTGTTCGCCGTTAAGGTAAAGATCGACCCGATAAGTGCCGGGCGCCTGGCTGTTGTTTTCCTCAAATACGGAGAGATCGGCGCCGCGCAGCGCCGGGTTGTCAATCTCCAACAGCGCCGGGTTGAAGTAATCACGTGCATGCGCTGCACCGATTGGATAAAGCAGCGCCACCTGGCAAGACATCAAACCGGCCAAAATCGATCGTGTCCCTGGTAAACCAATGCTATTCGGGTTATTCATCCTTTTAACTCCCTGTCCCGATTGGCTCAGCCGCCTAAAATTCAGGTAAGCCGAACGCCGGCCCCAGCGTTACTCCGGGGCCAAAAAACACGCATCGCGGCCCGGCTATAACGTGCCGGTATAGGTCTGGCCGGTTCCGCCATAGTCGTTGATGATTTGCCAGCTCAGGCTGCCTCCCCCACCCTGCGCCGTCGGTAACGGAAAACTGGCGGTAGCTTGCGGCGCAACCATGGTGTTGCCGGTAATGGCACTGCCGTTCAGCTTCAAATTAAAAAAGGTGAGGTAATAGGGTGAAGGGTTGGTCACCTGCAGCCGATCGCCGCTGCGCCGCCACGTTACTTTGCCGGCCGCTTCTTCCGGATTGCCGGCCAGTCCCTGGGGACGATAAATCAGCTTGATGCGGGTCTTGATCGCAATTTGCAGCGTGTTTTCTTTCTTTTCTACCGAAGGAATAGACTTCACATTCAGCCAATACAGCGATTCTCTGTCCGTCGGCAAATTGCCGCCCGCACGCACTACGCGCAGCAGGTTATTTTGGCCGCCGTCCAAGCGAAACAACGGTGGGGTGATGATAAACGGCGCTTTAGCGCTTTCCCCCTCTTGAGCATCGACCCAGGACTGGATCAAATAAGGCACCGCATCCGGATTATTGATATTCAGAGCGGACTCTTTTTTACCTCCGTCGTATATCAGCCGTGTCCCGCCCACGATCACGCCGGCCTGAGCCGGAGCCCAAAGCGCCATCAATAACGCTGCCGTCAGCGCAAAATATCCCGCTTTCATTTTGTTATCTTCCCCGATGAATAAAGAGCCAGAGACACAGCCTCTGGCCCATTTTTCTAACGCTCACGCCGATATAACGGCGTGAATTTACTGATAGGCGATAGTGAAGTTGGCGGTGGCGTTCGCGCTACCGACGGAAACGGTATCGTAAGCGTAATAACGCGCCACAAAGCCCAGAACGTTGTCTTTGTTCTCTGCCAGCGTATATACGCGGGAATCGTTGCCGATATTGAGCACATTGCTGGCATCATCCAGCAACTGTACGCCAACGCCACCAGCAACATCGGCGGCGTCAGTCAGCTTCAACAGCCCGGACTGGCCCTGAACTTGAGTGCCGTCAAAACGCACGGTGGCGCCGGTGACAGTCGCCGGGCAGTTTTTTAACACCAGGTTGAATGCCTTGGCACCTGCAGTATTAGATTGAATAAACGCATCTTTGGCGATCTTACCCAGAGCGACCTGCTTGTTTTGGGAGTCCGGATCGACGGTGCACGACTGATCGGTGATGCTACCGGTGATATTCAGCTTGCCATCAGCGGCAAATACGGAGGTGGTAAATGCAGACGCGGTCAAAACAGCTACAGCCAGCAGATTCTTTTTCATTCTACTTTCCTTAAAATTATGCAAAATATGCATGGTTTTATTTCCGACATATCCTTAATGTCATTCCCTTTTATTTAGTTCCACGAAGAGCAAATACCCTTGACCAAACTTATTGATGGCCTAAGGCTTATTCACCCAAACGATTCATTTTGAACTAAAGTGACTCCTTTGGTTTTTAAAACCAAAAAGCAAATAAAAGACAGAATTTAAATCCAAATAGAAAACAAAATAACCTCAAATCAGACCAAAAAACCAAGGAATTGGCCGATTGATTTAAACTGACTTTTCTTTGATTAGGATTTTGCTTAGATGGCTGGAGTGCGAAAGAAATGAAGCATGAACACAACACTATGTTTTTAAATAAGATTTTCCTTTGTCAGGGAAAGTAAGCGTAGGAATATTGACATTGTTTTTACGCGTCCTTACAGTATGTTTCAGTTTAGTTCAAAGTGACTCCTTGCCGTTACTCTATTAAATCGCGCTTACCAAATTTCTTTAAAGCGCTGTGCATTACTGGCGGTATAAATCACCGTATTCTGAATATTTCGGTGCCCGAGGTAATCCTGAATTAATCGGGTATCGATACCTCGGTCCGCCAACGCAAATCCGCAACCATGCCGCAGCATATGCGGATGGGCGTTAATCTCCAGTTTCGCCACCTTACTGTAATGACGAAGCAGGCCGTAAATACGTTGGCGCGACAAACGCCCGCCCCGATTGGAAAGAAATAACCATTCCTGATCGGCCCAGCGGTGTTGCCGGCGTTTATCCAGCCAATGCCGCAAACATTGCCTTTCTCGCAGATAAAGCGGATGCACCGTGGAAAAACCATTCTTCAAGCGATGAACATAAATGTTGCCGCCTTCCAGATCGATGTCCGACAAACGCCATCCCCCAATTTCACTGGCGCGGCAACCATGAATAAAACACATATAAATCAGACAATAATCGCGTTCTGGATTCTTTCCATGCAGCGTGACCTCAAGCAGTCTCTCCACTTCAGAAGGCGTCAGATGTTTACGATTAGACATACAACCTCTATTACTTTGATCGGAAAAATGTGGCTGTCATTTTCCTTTTACATCACCACAATGGACACTCAGGGTTTCCCCTGGCTATGGATAGGTTCCTGCATCCAGCGCGGAGTATAACGGATTTGCCAAACGCGAACAGTGTACAGGGATTAATCCCCCCTTCAGCGCCCCCCTTGAGGCCTCCTCATTAATGGAAACCGCAGCTCAACTGCCACCATCAGAAATAATAAGGACGGCATACTTCCCGATTCACTTTAGTTTGCGTTAATACTTCCATTTCACACATGCGCTGAAATTGGCAAACAAACCGACAAAACAAAGAAAAATCCTAATAAAATCGCGAGGCGCCATGGGTTTCAAAGCGTTATACGGCTCGTAAAAAAACGAAATAAATCCGCCGGCGCGAACGTATCTTAAGCAAACCGATAAGTTTTAATCTTTATGTGAACCGATAAGAGGAAAAATCAGGGCAGGAGGAAATAAAGTCACGATGGGGAATAACCCAGGCCTGACCGCATCACACGGCCGCCTGGGGGGAGAATTATTGACTGGTCATAACGTGACACAGCTCGCCAAGGGTCAGATCAGGCCGTTCGATAAACATTTCCGCATTGAGCGTAATGCCGAACTCACGCCTAACCAGCAGCATCAACTCCATATAATCTAGGCTGTCCAACCCCAACTGTTGCAGCGGCATATCGGCCGATAGCAGCGTTCTGTCCAATCCTTTGGCTTCATACAACAGGCCGCAAATCGCCTCATACAATCGATGATACTTTTCCATATGCCCTACCATTATCCATTGTGATTGCCGAATACCAGCGCTGCATTAGCACCGCCGAAACCGAAGTTGAGACTCATGACATTGCGCAAACGACCGCGACGATGCCCCTCGCGGATATAATCGAGATCGCATTCGGGATCGCTCTCGTGCAAATGGCAGGTTGCCGGCATCATTTGCTGCTGCAACGCCTGTAGGCAGACGATCGCCTCAAAGCTGCCGGATGCGGCGAGCAAGTGCCCGGTATAGGATTTCGTGCTGGAAATGGGTGTACGGTAAGCATCGCGCCCCAAAGCCGCCTTGATCGCAGCGGTTTCGTTCACATCGCTTTGCGCCGTCGACGTGCCATGCGCATTGATATAGTCGATTTCATGATTGCCTAGCCCCGCCTGTTCCAGAGCCCATCGAATGGTTTTCACCTTGGCCTGCGGATCCTCCGCCGGTGCGGTGAGGTCAAAAGCGTCTGAAAAGTTGCCGTATCCCTTGACCTCCCCCAGTATTGTCGCGCCGCGCGCTAAAGCCGCCTCTCGCTCCTCAAGACACAACACGGCGGCCCCTTCCGCCAACACGAAGCCACTGCGCTCCCGGCTGAACGGGCAACTGGCCTTGGTGATATCCTTTTGCTCCCGACTCAGCAAACGCAGCGCGTCGATGTTCCATATCGCGCCATTGCCGCTCAGTGATTCCGACGCGCCGGCCAACATCATTGAAGCGCGGCCGCTGCGGATCACCTCAAACGCATCGCCAATCGCGATGCCGCCGGTCGCACAGGCCGCCGCCGGCGAACTTTGATAGCCCCGTAACTGCCAATGTTGGCCGCATATGGCGGTCGCAATATTGGGCATTGCGTGAAAACAGCCAAACAGCTGCCCCATGCCGGATTGCAGATAGTCCGCATTGTTTTGCATGATCTCATCCTGGCCGCCCCAGCCGCTGCCGATAATCACCCCGCAGTCCAACGACGAATAAAAATGCCCGGGCCTCACGTGGCCAGATGAAAACGCCATGTCGATCGCCTCCGAGGCGGCGGCCAGCGCCAGCCTGGCGAATCTGGGCAGCCGGCGGCTTACCCGCGCGGCAACGTCTTCCAACGCCGGTTCGGCCTCCAGCAAAGCAAAAAAGCGCGCGTGGATCCCCGCCGCCGATTTATCGTGATAGCGATAGGCCAAACGGTTGGCCATGATCGCCTGCCAGTTTTGCTGCGCGTTGCCACCCAGCGCGGTGACGGCGCCGTAACCGGTGACCACCACGCGTCTTGTATTCCGTTCTTTGTCCATGCTTACTCCCCTTGCCCGGATGCGAAAGCCTCGTTGCCGCCCAGCGCCAGCCAGAGCTGCATCGTGGCGTTCAGGTAGCGATATTGCAGTGCCGACAGTGAATTCTCGCTGGCTAACACCGCCTCTTGCGCGTCCAGCAACGTTTGCAGCGCGACGGAACCGGCCTGATATTGATGGCGGGCCAATGCCACGGCTTGTCGCCCCATCGCCAGATACCGCTGCTGATTGCCGATTTGCCGCTGCGCTTCCAGACGTTCCCGCATGGCGCTGTCTACCTCAGCCAGCGCGCGGTAAACCGCATCGCGAAATTGAATCTCCGCGCGCTGCGCCTGCAACGCCGCTTTGTCGCTGGACAAGCGCATCTTGCGCCACTCGATGAACGGCAGCGTCAACGTCGCGCCCAGCGAGCGCGAAGGTTCACTGAACCATTGGCGGAAAAGCCCGCTGCCGGCATCCAGTGCGGCATCCAGACTCAGCGCCGGATAAAAACGCAATGTAGCGGCCTCCGCACCGGCCAGCGCCGCCCGCAGGCGCCGCTCCGCCGCCTGCACATCCGGCCGTCGCGCCATCACCGCCGCCGGCAGACGTGGCGCAATGGGCACCTCGTTGATCGGTAGCGCTCGCCTTTCGCTGTATCGCAGCAAGGGTGAACGGCCGAACAACAGCGCCAGCGAGTTGCGAGCGTCTTCCCGCTGCCGTGCCAGTTCATCCCGTTGATTCTCCCGCGCCAATAGGTTTTGCTCCGCCTGCAATAACTCGAATCGGCCGACGTCGCCGGCGGTATGACGTGCCGCCACCAGCCGTACAGTCTCGCGCGCGAACGCCACCGCCTGTTGCTGATGGGTGACTTGCTGATTCAAATCGGCGATCTGCCAATACCCGCGAGCGGTAGCGCCGATCAAAGTCAACGCGGTATTGCGCCGATCCAACTCCGAAGCGACGGCCAGCCACTGAGCCTGCTCGCGAATACGCGCCAGCTTGCCCCATAAATCCAGTTCATAACTCAGTGACAGCCCTGCGCGGTAACTTTCTTGCGGCCGCGCCGCGCCGCGCAATGCCTTGGTATTGCGGCCACTCAGGCTGGCGGCCAGGTCGGGGGTCGCATTGCCGGCTACCAACCCGGCCTCCAACATCGCCTCACGCCACTGCAATCCAGCCAGCGCCAGATCCTGATTCGCGATGAGCACACCATCGATCAGCGAGGAAAGCTGCGGATCATTGAAGTTTTCCCACCAGGCGACGCCTGCCCGCAATGAACCGGAACGTTCATCGACCACGCGCCACTGCTGCGGCAACGACGGTGGCGCCGTGGCGTCGATCGGCCGCCCTCCGCAAGCGCTCAAAGACAGCATGACCAGTCCATAAATCAAAAGTCGGTTCATTCTCGCGCCAACGCCTCCACCGGCTGCAGGCGCGCGGCGGCACGGGCTGGAAAGAAGCCGAACCCAACGCCGATCAACGCCGAGAACCCGCAGGCCAGCAGCAATGGCGGCCAGGTAAAGATCATCGTCACCTGCGGCGCCAAGCCGCTCAGAATCCCTTTAACCAGCGCGGCGCAGGCGATCCCCAACACGCCCCCCAGGCTGCAGATCACCACCGCCTCAATCAAAAATTGCCGCATAATGTCTTTCTCAGCGGCCCCCACCGCCAATCGAATGCCGATCTCATGGGTTCGTTCCGTCACCGAAACCAACATGATGTTCATCACCCCCACCCCACCGACCAGCAGCGAGATGGCGGCAATCGCGGTAATCAGCAATCGCATGGAGTCGGAGGCACGCTGAATGGATTGCGTCAGCTGATCGTCGGTCAGCGTGAAAAAATCCCGCCGGCCATGTTCTACGGTCAAACGCCGGGTCACATCCCGCCTTGCCGCTTCCAACGTCAATTTTTCATTCACTCGCATCACAATCGATTCCAGCGGCATATCGCCGGCGATGCGGCCAGTCAGGGAGGTATGGGGCAGCCAGGCAAGCGGTTGAGAACCGGCGTATTGGGCGCCGCGGCGCTGCGCGACGCCGATCACCCGATAAGGCACACCCGCGATCAGCAAAACCGCGTCCACCGGATCTTGCCGGGAAGAAAACAGGGCCTGTTGCAGCAAGGGATCGATCACTGCCACCGGAGCGCGGTCACTCAGATCCTGCGCAGTAAACAAGCCACCGGAAAGCAGCCGAATGCCCTGCGTGCGGAAATACCCTTCGCCGACGCCCATCACGGCGAGCGGCACCTGCTTGCCTTCGCGCACGGCCGACAGTTGAGTGCTGATAACCGGCGAAACGCTGTCGACATAAGGCAAGGCCGCCAGCAGCGCTGCATCCCGCGCACTCAGCGAACGCGCAAAATCGGGACGCGTTTTTTCCCATCCCAATCCGGGACGAATGTCCAACGTGCTGGAGCCGAGCTGGCTGATTTCCCTGAGGATGCTTTGGCGCGTGCCTTCACCGATGGCGATGGCGGAAACGACCGCCGCAATGCCGATGATGATGCCGAGCATCGATAATAATGCCCGGACCCGATGCCCTAATAATGCCCGCCAAGCCATGCCGAGCGCCTCTCGCAGCGCCGCCCAAGGGCTCATGCGTTTCAGCGGCGCAGCCAACGCCAGCGGCCTCTCGAACGCAAAACGCTGTCGGGCGGCATCGTGGCGACGATCCGCCACGATCTCGCCGTCGCCGATCTCAATGATCCGCTGCGCCTGCTCGGCGATCCGCCGATCGTGCGTCACGATGACCACGGTGTGTCCGACAGCGTTCAGCTCATGCAAAATGGCCATCAGCGCCTGACCGCTGGCGCTATCCAACGCGCCGGTAGGCTCATCGGCCAAAATGATTTCCGCGCCGTTCATAAGAGCTCGGGCAATACTGACCCGCTGTTGCTGCCCACCGGAAAGCTGCGCCGGACGATGACCACCGCGCTGCGCCAACCCGAGGCGAGCCAACAAATGCGCGGCCCGCAAGCGGCGCTCGGCGGCCGGCATGGCGGTATACAATGCAGGGATCGCCACGTTCTCACCGGCCGTCAGATAGGGCATCAGATGATAGCGCTGGAAAATAAAGCCGATATGCCGACTGCGGAGCCGCGCCAGGCGATTGCCGTCGGCTTGCCCAATCGCCACCCCGTTGATGTACACATCCCCCTGAGAAGGCTTGTCCAGACAACCGATAATATTCATCAACGTCGATTTTCCGGAGCCGGAGGCGCCGACGATAGCGACCATTTCTCCCCGCTGAATGCTCAGGGAAACGCGTTTGAGGACCGTGATTTTCTGCTCTCCGGCTTGAAACTCGCGCGAAACGTTCTCCAAAACGATAATGGGATCCGTGCTAGCTGACATGCTCACCCTCCGTATCTGGCTGGTGTTCCAGCAGCACTTGCTCACCCACTCTCACGCCTTCCAACACTTCCGCATAGCGGCGATCGCGCTTCCCGATGCGCACGCTGCGCGCGACAACCCGCTGGCCTTCCAACACTCTGATCTGATAGCGCTCGCCATCCAGTGCCTCTCCCAATGCCGCCATCGGCAGCCGCACCACCCCCGTGGCGCGTTCGGTAATGATGAATACCTGCGCCGTCATCGCGGTGCGTAATCGACGTTCGCCGTTGGCGACGGCAAATACGCCGTTGTAATACACCGCCGCCGTTTGCTGGCTTGAATTTCTGCCCAGCGGATCGGCTTCCAGCGCTTCTGCCGGCGCTTGCTGTATCGCACCCATGACCCCTTCATATCGGCGGCGGGGATCGGCGGCGACATAAAACCACAGCGGCTGCCCCGCCCTCACCTGCAAGATGTCATTTTCCGATATGCGGGTATGCACCATCATCGTATCCACGTCTGCCATCACCAAAATGGTCGGTGCGCTTTGCGATGAGACGATGGTTTGCCCTTCCTGAGTGACGATACCCAGCACTTCGCCGTCGATAGGCGCGGTAATACGGGTAAAAGCCAGGTTGGCTCTCGCCGTTTCCTGCGCGACTTCGGCCTGAACGATCTGCGACTCGTTCACTTTCAACTGCGCCAGTTGCGCGTCGTGCTGCGCCTGCGCTTTTTCCAAATCGCTGGCCACGCCGGCACGATCTCGCGCCAACGCCCTTTGCCGCGTCAACTCCAGTTGGTACTGCTTGAGCTGCGCCTGACTCGCCAATTTCTGCGCCTGCGCGCTGCGTAATTCGGCCTGCGACTTGCGCAGTTCGTTAAGTTGCAACGTCGGATCTATCTCGGCCAACAGCTGGCCCTGAGCCACTCTGTCCCCCGGTTTGACATACAGTTTTTTCAGTTGGCCGTTGACCTGCGCGCCAACGTTCACCTGCCGGGCCGGTTTCAAAATGCCGGTAGCCAATACGCTTTTTTCGATGTCGCCGCGATCGACGCGCGCCGTCTGCGGCGGTGATACGTCAGGCGCCCGATTCAACCCTAACAGCCCGCCGGCCAGCCCCCCCAACACGATCGCCACCAGCGCCACACGCCGCCAGCGTTTCTTTCCGGGCACGTCACTCCACCTCAGCACAGTCATTCATCCTGGTGTCGACGGCGGCCAACAACCGGCCCTGCGACAAGTGCAGCACCCGATCAAACAACGGCAGCAGCCGCGGGTTATGCGTCACGGTCACCAGGGTTTTACCCTTCTCACGGCAATGCGCTACCAGAGCCGACATCACCGCCGCAGCGGTTTTTTCATCCAGATTCGCCGTCGGTTCATCCAGCACCAACACCGGACAACGGCTGTACATGGCACGCGCCAGCAACAGACGCTGCCGTTGCCCCAGCGACAGCCCGGCATGGCTCTCTCTCACCAGAGCGTTTACGCCTCCGGGCAGTTGCGCCACCGCATCCGCCAGCCCCAAACTGCATAGCGCCTGTTCCACTTGCCTCTGCTGGCCCGGCGCCGACGGGGCGAACAGCGTGACGTTTTGCAACACCGAAGCATTGAACAGAATGTCCTCCTGGCTTTGCAGGAAGAACAGCCGCTGCGCGGCGGCGTTAGCCAGCACGCGGCCATCCAGCGTCAGTTCCCCCCGCTGCGGCGTCAACAGACAGGCGAGCACCTTCAGCAAGGTGCTCTTGCCCGCGCCGGAACCGCCGCAGATGGCGATACACTCGCCCCGTTCCAGCGTCAGCGACAGGTCGCGCAAAACCGGTTGGCCGGCGTCGTACGCAAAGCTCACTCCCCGATACGCCAACTGCACATCAAAATGGTTCACGCTTTCGTCGCCAGACCCGGTACGCAGAGATACGGCAGGAAACAGATCCCGCGCACGCTCATCGATCACGTGCAGTTGGTTTTTCTGCAGGACGGCAAAAAAGATCTTGCTGGTGTAAGAGGTAAAAATTTCGCGCAGAAAGCTGTAGGCGAAGAATGCCCCCAGACTGAGTTCGCCCCCCTTTAGCAGCGGCAGCGCCAGCAGCATGAACACCACCATTTCCAGGCTGCCAATCAGTTGATAAATGCTGCCCTTGACCTGCTCATAGACTTTTTGCCGCTGCAGGCAGTTGAACAGCGAACGGGCATGCTCGGCAAAGCCCTCTTGCCGCTGGCCGGCGAGCCCGGCGGACTTGATGGTCGAAAACCCCTGAATGGTTTCCAGAATAAAATCATTCTGCGCCGCCCCTCTCACCTGCAGCTGCTGGGTGAAGTGGCGATCGCGATAAATGGCCCAAACGCTGATCGCCCCCATCAGCAGTACGCCGGCAATTGGCACCAGCGCCAACATCGGGCTCAAATAGCCCATCACCGCCAGCGCGATAGCAGCGATGATCCAGTCGGTGCGCAGGCCGTTATCCAGCTCGATTTTCTGGCCGGCGGCCATCTGCCAGCTGGTGAAACGGCTGAAAATCTCGCCGGGCGCGCGCTTGCTGAAGAAATTCAGCGAATTTTCCAGCAGGCGGGAAAACCCGGCGGCGCCGTGCAGCAACACGAAGTTTTTGATAAAACGCTCGGTGATGATGCGCGCCATCAAGGCCAGCGCCGTGGATGCCACAAACGCCAGCAGATAGTAGGCGTAAGGGAACGCGACCTCACCGGCCATGGCGAACACCTGATTGATCGCGCTGGCGACCATCATCGGCATGATGAACAGCGTCAGCGAGATAAGAAACGTCATCGCCGCCAGGCGATAAATGCCGGCGATGCCGGCGGTATCCTTCAGGCTTAAACTGGCGAAAGCACCGCGTCGGCGGCTCCGCACGGCGGGGGCGGTGGACGGTAAATCATCGCGATCGAGCACCAATGCGTAGCCGCTGATTTCCGCCTTCAGGGCGGCGTACGGCAGCAGCTGTTGCCCCAACGCCGGATTCATTACGCACACGTAACCGCCCTGACGATATGCCAGCAGTACATAGTGGCCCGCGCCGTAATGCAGAATCGCCGGTAAAGGCAGCGCCGCCAGATCCTGGTGCTCGAACGCCACCGGATAAGCCGGCAACGCCAGCTCCCCTAAAATGGCGCACAGCGTCGCCAGCGAAGTGCCGTGTTGCGAAGCGGGGTAACGCTCACGCAGTTCCGCCAATGGCGCGCGAACGCCCTGCGTTTCCGCCAGCATGGCGATGCAGGCCAGCCCGCACTCATTGATTTCGCTCTGCAAGACCGGCGTAGGGAGGGTGTTTTCCATGCGTAGTGATATCCCTGGCTTATTCGTTGATAAAAAATAAAGAGTGCGAATGCCACAGCAGCCAATCATCCGCATGTCGCCGCAGGGTGCGCTCGACGATCGCCGGCACGGCGCGGCCGACCTGTTCTGTGGCAATTGGTTCTTCTATGTGAATGCGAACGCCGCGCTCGTAATAAAGCGAATAGCACACCACTCGAGCCCGCATCGCTCGAGATAACCGAACGATGCCGCTATGCAAATGCGCTGGCCGGTTGAACAAACGGCAAGCCAGTTTGGCCGAGGCGTCCCGGGTGCTGTTCAAGGTGTAATCCGGCGTGATGTCCGGGAAGAGGATGATGTTGCGCCGATGCTCCGTCGCCTCCAGCAGCGCCTGCGATAAGGTGCCGGCAATATGCCGGGGATCGTCGTGAATCGAGCAATAGTCGAGCCGCTGCCGCCATTCCCCCTCAGGCGCTCGCCGCGCTAACGTCTGTGCGTCGCCGGAAACGATCACCGTTGCCCGCCCGGGATAAACGCCCGCGCCGACCAGCGTCGCCAACACATCGGAAACCGTGTGCATCGGCGCCAACAACACCGGCACCCCGGCGCGATGCAGCGGCTCCACCACCTGATTGAGCTGTAAAGTGCACTGCGCCAAATGCTCCATCAACACGGCGTTGCGGGCCTGGATCGCCGCCAAATCCAGCCATTGCCGCCGCTGCATCAGCCAGGCGAAGTCCAGCCTGCCGTCGCCCAACAGGCTTTGGCGATTCGCCTCAGCGACCGCTTGCCGGTGGCGAAAACGGCGTTGCTGCAGACCCCACCTCAACCGCCTCTGCATCTTTAGCCACAGGCGATAATCCACGCGCCGCAGCAGAGCGCACGTCAGACTCCGGCTCACCCCGGTGCGGACAGCCGAGAGACGCGCCACGGCGTCCAGGCCGTTACGCCAGGCCAGAAAGCCCCGAACCGCGAGCAGGCGCATCAGGGGGCCAGCGGCTTATCGTGCTGCAACAGCGACAGCAGTTGCTGGCTGAAAGCGGAAAACTCACGGTCTTGCAACGCCAGCCATTTGCGATTGACGATAAAGCTGGGGGTCGCGTTGACCTGGTAATAGCGGCTTACCGCCGTCATATACGCCAACAGTTCCTTGACCCGCTCTGAATCTCTGGTCCGCTGATAGGCGGCCTCGTCGATGCCGTTGGCCACCAACCAGGCGCTGAGCTGCTTTTCATCCGCCAGATTGAGGTTTTCTTTGATAATGGCGCGGTAAGCGGCGGGACGATGCTGCGCCTCGATCCCCATGACCGTCAGGGTGGCGAAGAGGGGCGCAAAGGCCGCCATGCCGGCGTGATCGTCGTCGCTGAGATGCAGGCGCACCAATTTGGCTCCCGCCGGTAAGCGTTTTTCCAGCTCGGCCACGCCGCTTTCGTTAACTTCACAATAGTGGCAGGCGTAAGAGAAGACTTCGACAATGGCGTTATCATCTTGCAATGGGCTTTGCTCTATTTTTTCCGGAGAGATAAAACTCAGGCTTTCCGCCGCCGGCGAGGCCATAACGTAATGCTGGAAATAAAGCGCGGTCAAAAAAGAAGAGGCGAAAATAATGACTAGCGTGTAACTAAAAAACAGCAAAGGACGTTTATACATAGCAGACGCATCCTGCGCATAAATAAATGCTCACTTGAGCATGAGCGTTATAAATCAGAAAGGGAGATTGACGGTTCAGCGATAAAAAAGGAATTCATCTCCGTTATCAGGCGGTGTGCGCAAGCGCCCCGCCTGTCCATCACTAACCTAACTGCAAGCGTTCAGCTCGCATCAGCTCGGGATTGTCGGCGTGGAAGGGCAGCTCGCCACCGGCGCCGGATGATAGGTTTTTTTCACGCCGCCAAACTTATCGGCACAGGTGGTCACCAGTTGGCAAGTGCGGTTATTGCCACCGCCCACCCAGGCAAATTCCTTGGTACACACAAAAGTACCGCCGACGATGTTTTCCGCTTCAGACAGGTTGATTTTCTTCATTACAATATCCTTATATATATTAAAATATAAACACACTACCCATCACTCTGCCTGCAAGACAGAGTAATTCTTCAATACATTGAAAAACATTTAATTGATAACAATGAGAGCGCTGCGGGAAAAAGAATAGCCCTCTCACACAAGCAGATCAATACAATTATTTACACTGCACCGCAGGCTTAGTGGAATAAGTAACGTTTGATATAAGGATTATTCTAATTTAATTGCTTATAAAAACATGGAAGTTAATTTCACCCCCGGAATAGCCACGATTTATTTGAAGGATAATTCTCAGTTTAAGAGGTAATTAACCAAGAAAATTTCAGATCCGACCAGTTAACCGGTGCTGGAAACAGGCTGAAAAGATTGCTTCCTGCCGCGCCGGACTTACACTGGGCAACAGGACTCTCACTCTTAGGATGCCCATGCTCGCGACTCACGAATACGCCAATGACTTGATTCTGTTTGCCCTGATTGTCGACTGCGGCTCGTTCAGCAAGGCGGCGGAGAGCGCCGGCATTACCAGTTCGGTGGTCAGCAAACGCATCGGGCGGTTGGAAAAATCGCTCGGCGCCCGGCTGATGTACCGCACCACCCGCAGCCTGACGCTGACCGAAAGCGGCCAGGCGCTCTACCAGCAGGCCAAGGAGATCGGCGCCAAAGTGCAGGAAGCGCTGTACGCCGTCAGCGAAAAGAGCGAAGAGCTGACCGGCACCATTCGCATGTCGGTGCCGACCATTTCGGGTGAGCTGCTGCTGAGTGAAAGCGTGGCGGAGTTTTGCGCTCAGCACCCCAGCCTGAAGGTCGAGATGCGGCTGGAAAACCGCTTCGTCGATCTGGTGGAAGAAGGCATCGATCTGGCGATCCGTACCGGCACCATGCCGGACTCCAGCCTGATTGCGCGGCCGATCTTCGATTCCCGCTGGGTGATCGTCTGCTCGCCGGGCTATCTGGAGAACCACCCGGAGCCGCGCAATCCCGACGATCTGCTTAGCCACAACTGCCTGACCTATACCTATCAAGAGAGCGGCACCGCCAACTGGCTGATGAAGCGGCCAGGGCGCAACGAAATCTACGAGCTGCAGGTTGACGGCAACCTGTCGGCCAATAATGCGCGGGCGATCCGCAAAGCGGTGATCGGCGGCCATGGCATCGCCATGGTGCCGCGCTGCATGGTGTACGAAGATTTGCAGGAAGGCAAACTGACGGAGATCCTGGCCGGCCACTGCGGCAAGGTATTGGGTATTTACGCCGTCTACCCTTATACCCGCAATCTGCCGTTAAAAACTCGCCTGCTGATCGAACATATCATCGGTTCCTATCAAAATATCAGCCACTACTTTTAAGTTTCCACTCCTGATTATTTCCACGCGTCGTAAAGTACCGCGTGGATTACCGCATTTTTGGACATGAACTCGTGAACATTAACGCCTAATTAATGTGATCCAGCGCATTCATTACACAACATAAAAACCCATCCAATTGATTTTAAATCAATTTAATTCAGCCTCAACAGCCGACATTTTTCCCGCCGCCGGCACCATTCGCCGACGTTAAAAAATTATCGCGTGGCATCATCGCCAACGTTGTGATTAGAATGAAAATGTTGCGGTAATTAACCTTTCAGTTACATATCTCTGCCCATAAAAATAATAACCCTGAGGATCTTATGCCCCTGCTTTTCAGTATTGCGCCCATCGTCCTGCTGATATGGATGATGACCAAAAGGAATGGCGTGCCCTCTTATCTGGCCCTGCCGTTGACGGCCGCCGTGGTATATGTCCTGCAGCTCTGGTGGTTCGATGCCTCACTGCGGCTGCTGCATGCCAATATCATCACTGCTCTGGTCTCGACGCTGACGCCGATCACCATCATTGCCGGCGCCATCCTGCTCAACAAACTGATGCAGGTAAGCGGTGCGGAAAACGTGGTGCGCCGCTGGTTGGAAACCGTTAGCCCCAACCCGGTGGCCCAACTGATGATTATCGGCTGGGCGTTCGCCTTTATGATCGAGGGCGCCAGCGGCTTCGGCACCCCGGCCGCCATCGCCGCGCCGATTCTGGTCGGGCTGGGCTTCAACCCGCTGCGCGTCGCCCTGCTGACGCTGGTGATGAACTCGGTACCGGTCTCCTTCGGCGCCGTGGGCACCCCCACCTGGTTCGGCTTCGCCAACCTCGGCCTGTCGGACGCCAGCCTGCTGGAGATCGGCCGGCAAACCGCGCTGATCCACGTTGTCGCCGGCTTCGTCATTCCTCTGCTGGCGCTGCGCTTTATCGTTTCCTGGCAGGATATTCGCCGCAACCTGCCGTTTATCTTGCTCAGCGTGCTGAGCTGCACCGTCCCCTATCTGCTGCTGGCCCAGGTGAACTATGAATTCCCGGCGCTGGTCGGCGGCGCTCTCGGCCTGGCGCTGTCGGTGCTGCTGGCGCGCGGCGGCATTGGCCTCGCCCGCGCGGAAAAACCGCAGAGCGCCGCGCAGGCGGTGCCGTTCATGCAGGTGGTCAAGGCGATGACGCCGACCCTGCTGCTGATTGCTATCCTGATAGTGACGCGCATTCACCAGTTGGGCCTCAAGGCGCTGCTCAACACCACCACGCTGCTGTGGCAGGAAAACCTCGGCTGGCTCGGGGAGCTGCGCATCAGCCAAGCGCTGATCGTCGAACTGCGGCAGGTGCTGGGCACCTCCGCCGCGGCCGGCTACAAAACGCTGTATGTCCCGGCGCTGATCCCGTTTCTGCTGGTGGTGGTGTTGTGCATTCCGCTGTTCCGTCTGAATGGCGGCCAGGTGCGGCAAATGTTCAGCGAAACCGGCGGGCGCATCACGCGCCCCTTTATCGCCCTGTTCGGCGCGCTGGTCATGGTCAATCTGATGATGCTGGGCGGCGACAACGCGCCGGTGATCCTGATCGGGAAAGCGTTGGCGGCGCTGACCGGCGACAGCTGGCTGCTGTTCTCTTCGTTCCTCGGCGCGCTGGGCTCGTTCTTCTCCGGTTCCAACACCGTTTCGAACCTGACGTTCGGCGGCATTCAGCAATCGATCGCCCAGAGCAGCGGCCTCGACGTCAATCTGACGCTGGCCTTGCAGTCCGTCGGCGGCGCCATGGGCAACATGGTATGCCTGAACAACATTATCGCGGTCTGTTCGATCCTGGGGATCGGCAACGCCGAAGGCAAAATCATCAGAAAGACCGCGCTGCCGATGCTGGCGTACGGTGGGATCGCGGCCGCTATGGCGGCGATCCTCTCGCTCTGACTGACAACCCGTTATTTGCAAGAAGACAAGAAGGTAAACACTATGATCATCTCCGCGTCAACCGACTACCGGGCCGCCGCCCAGGCCAAACTGCCGCCGTTTCTGTTTCACTACATCGACGGCGGGGCCTACGCGGAGCATACGCTGAAGCGCAATACCGCAGATCTGGCCGATATTGCCTTGCGCCAGCGCGTGCTGCGCAATATGTCCGAACTCAGCCTGGAGACCACGCTGTTCGGCGAGCAGTTGGCGATGCCGGTGGCGCTGGGGCCGGTGGGGCTGACCGGCATGTACGCCCGCCGCGGCGAAGTGCAGGCCGCGCGCGCCGCGGCCAAAAAAGGCATTCCGTTCACGCTGTCCACCGTGTCGGTCTGCCCCATCGAAGAGGTGGCCCCGGCGATCGATCGGCCGATGTGGTTCCAGCTCTACGTGTTGAAAGACCGCGGCTTTATGCGCAACGCGCTGGAGCGCGCCAAAGCCGCCGGCGTGAAAACTCTGGTGTTCACCGTCGACATGCCGGTGCCCGGCGCCCGTTACCGCGACGCCCACTCGGGGATGAGCGGCCCCAACGCCGCCCTGCGCCGCGTGCTGCAGGCGTTTACCCATCCGCAGTGGGCCTGGGATGTCGGCCTGTTCGGCAAGCCGCACGATCTGGGCAACGTCTCGGCCTACCGCGGCAAACCGACCAGCCTGGAAGACTACATCGGCTGGCTGGGCGCCAACTTCGATCCGTCGATTTCCTGGAAAGATCTGGAGTGGATCCGCGAATTCTGGGACGGCCCGATGATCATCAAAGGCATTCTGGATCCGGAAGACGCCAAAGACGCAGTGCGCTTCGGCGCCGACGGCATCATCGTCTCCAACCACGGCGGCCGCCAGCTGGACGGCGTGCTGTCGACCGCGCGCGCCATGCCGGCGATCGCCGACGCGGTGAAAGGCGACATTACCTTACTGGCCGATTCCGGCATCCGCAGCGGCCTGGACGTGGTGCGCATGATCGCGCTGGGCGCCGACAGCGTGCTGCTGGGGCGCGCCTTCGTCTATGCGCTGGCGGCGGCCGGCGAAGCCGGGGTGGCTAACTTGCTGGATCTGATCGACAAAGAGATGCGCGTCGCCATGACGCTCACCGGCGCGAAAACCATTGCGGAGATCAACGCCGGATCGCTGGTCAGAAACGCCTGACTCACAGCGGCTGCACGCCCTCCGGGTAGACGTTGTAGCTCATCTTGCTGATGAAGGCCCCGGCCGGTGACACCAGAACCCGGCCGGCGGCGTCCAACCCGAGGAAGGTGCCGGTGCAGCGCCCGGAGATAAAGTCGAAGAAGAACACCGAGCACACCGGGATAATCTTTTCCCGGAAGGTGAACAGGAACATCTCGTCCTCAAACTTGTAGTAAGTGGCGTAATCCATGTCGCCGTGCCCGAACTGCTCGCCGCGCAGGTTTTGCCAGGCATAACGCTCGGTGTTGACGTAGAAGTGCTCGTAGTAATGGTTGGGGCTGTAAACGTTCAGCGTGCGATAACCGATCAGCTCGCGGGTCAGATGCGGCGCGATGCCGCCCGGCGTGACGCCGGCAATCAGCCCAACGTGGAAGCTTTGCTTGAGGCGGGATCCCTTTTCCACCGTTTGTTCGGGCAACAGCGTGCTGCGCACCAGCAGCGCCCGGCCGCTGTCGCGGTTGAGCACCAGCGTCAGGCATTCGTTGCCCGGCGACTGCAGCGGAATATTGAAGAAATAGCGCGCGGCGGAGGTTTGCACCTCTTCGTAAGCGTCCTCACCGCTCTCCCCTCCCCAGGCCCACAACACCCGTTGCCGGTCGGCGCTGAAACGCAGCGTGATGTCCCCGCCGTCTTCAAAGGCGATCTGCAGCGTTTTGCCGCGCCAGTCCTGAGAGCCCGGCAACCGGTTGGTATCGATGCCGCGCGCGAAATCGTCGTAATTCTTCCAGTCCGGCTCGGCATTTTGATTCAGTACGGATGATTCTGCTGACATCTTCGCTCTCCTTAATTGAATGGGATAAAAATCGTCTCAAACGTCGGCGACGCCCGCCGGCTTCACCGCTCGGCGGTTCACCACGGCAGGGGCGGTTTCATCGAGAAAACAACTCAGTACCCCGGCGCACACGGCACCGGCGGCCGCCAGCCACATTACGCTGACCAGGCCGTAGCGATCGGCGATCAGCCCGGCGATAAACGGCGCCAGGCAGCCGCCAATCACCTCGCCGATCCCCATCACCAGCCCCAACGCGGTGGCGATGCGCGCCGGCGACACCGTTTCCGACGGGATGGTGGCCATAAACAGCGTGAAACAGCCAAGGCCGGTATAAGACAGGAACACCAGCACGCCCAGCAGCCACGGATTGGCGACGTAGCTCAGGAACAGCGGGCAGCACACCGCCAGCAGCGAAAAGAAAATCAGCGTCGGTTTGCGCCCGAGGCGATCGGAGATCGCCGGTACCGCCACGCCCCAGAACACCCAGGCGGCGCCGATGGCGCTCATGATGCCGCCCATCGTGCCTTCACCGAAGCCACGGTCGGTCACCAAAAAGTTAGGGGTGAAGGTTATGATGATCATGAACCAGGTGACGAACACGCAGGAGATCAGAATGCACAGCGCCACGTTCTTGATTTTGAACAGCTCGCCGTAAGCGGCCTTGCCCGCCGGCTTACCGGCCGCCGGCGCGGCGCTGAAAGCGGGATCCTTTTTGCCGTTCACATAGCGATAGATCAGCCACGCCAGAATGATGCCCGGCACGGCGGTCAGGTGAAACGCCATGCTCCATCCCCACTTCTGCGCCAGATAGATGATCAGCGGCGGCGCGATGATGCCGCCCAACAGCCCTGGCGCCGCGCCCTGGATCAATCCCATGTTGAAACCGCGGCGCTGCGGCTGCGATCTTTCCACCATCAACGATTGCGCGATCGGCAATACCGGCCCCTCAGCAATCCCCATCAGCGCCCGGAAGATCAAGAGCATGGCAAACCCGCTGACCAGCCCCGACAGTGCGGAGAACAGCGAAAACACCAGGATCGACAGGATCAGCATCGGTTTACGGATATTAAAACGATCGGCTATCGCCCCCAACCCGGCGCCGGACAGTGCCCAGGTTAGCGCCAACACCGCCGACAGCGTGCCGAGATGCACGTTGCTGAGCTTGAGGTCGGCGGCAATCATCGGAAACAGAAACGAGATGGTCAGACGATCGACGAACACGCAGCCGAACACGAAAAACAAAATAATCAGCAACCGGTTCTCTTCACTTAATGCTCTGCGTGCCGCTGGCGATGTATTCATAGCGTCATTTGTCCATAAGTTAACTTATGAATGGCGACCCGCCATGGCATAAGTGTGTTAAGCGCTCGGCCAAGAGAGAAATTGGCCCTCCGTCACGACAACAACTCATTAACATGTTAATGATATAAAATTATCGCAAGCCGGCGGTCTGTCAACCGGCGCTCTTCGAGAGACAAATGAAATTCTGAACGGGTACTATTTCAATATCGCATTATCACCTTCAGGTTATTTATCCTTCTGTTATTGATAAATATAAAATAATGTCCGGTACTTTCTTGCGATTAAAAAAAGCCTGTTTGCACGTTATTTGCGAATAATCCCATCGATGACGCTTCAGGCTTATTAATTTTTTATCGGCATTGAATGATCCCCGCACGCGCTTCAGAGCCATTTTTATCTATTGAATCATCTCGTTTTATTTTAAGGCCGCAGAAAAAACTAACTCTTACGAGGGAAAGGCCAACGGCGGGGTTATATAACCCCGTCTGGACAATAACAAAAGCGCAGAGCGTGACGTAAATCACGACAAATATGCCGTATCCTGCAAAGCAATTATGCTCGCAACAGCAATTATCTATTGCGATTAGGGCTGTTTATCTCAATTAAGCGCCATGCAACACTTCGTGCCATCGTTCGACACCGCGCCGCAAGGCCTGAGACGGAGTGACACATGAGCATCGAAAAATTAACCCGGGAGCCGCTTTCCATCGGCATCGAGTTGCCGCTGGACAACGATTGGTCCACCAGCGGGCAGCTGAAACGCCAGCAGGACGGGCGGCCGTTCGGCGTGCCGGACATGAGCGAACACGCTGCGCGCATCAAGCTGGCCGATGAGCTCGGCTTTCGCGCCGCCTGGGTTCGCGACGTGCCGCTGTATGATCCGGACTTCGGCGACGCCGCGCAGGTGTTTGAGACCTTTACCTACCTCGGCTACCTGTCCAGCCTGACGCGCAATATTCTGCTCGGTACCGCGGCCGTGGTGCTGCCGCTGCGGCAGCCGTGGCTGGTGCGCAAAGCGGCTTCCACGCTGCAAACGCTGAGCGGCGATCGTCTGTTGCTCGGCGTCGCCAGCGGCGATCGCCCCGTGGAGTACCCGCTGTTCGGCGCCGATTACGCCGCGCGCGGTGAAAGCTTCCGCGCCAGCGTCGGCATTCTCAAAGGGGAAGCCGACAGCGCGCTGCAACCGGGACTGCGCCTGCTGCCGGCCACGCCGCCGCCGCCGCTGCTGGTCGCCGGGCTGGCGCAACAAACGCCCGAGTGGGTGGGGAAAAATATGGATGGCTGGCTGTCGTATCCCGGCACGCCTGCGGACCACGTTTCGCGGGTCAAACTCTGGCGCAACGTAGCCGGTGACAAGCCCTACGTCAGCTTTATTCATCTCGACCTCACCGATAACGCCGACGCGCCGATTCAGCGCCATCGCTTCGGCATCAAGAGCGGCCGCAATGGATTGATTCAGGAACTGAGCGCCATGCGTGACGCCGGGGTCAACCACATCGGCCTGCATTTTCGCCGCAACCAGCGGCCGCTGGAAGAGACGATGCAGGAGATCGGCCAACTGGTGTTACCGGAATTCCATCGCGCCTGACGCCCGCTTTAGCCCGCTATTCCGACCTGAGCGGGTCTTTGCCCCGTTACCGGGGCTTTTTTATTTCCGCCGCTGCTGGTTCATAACAACTCGGTCTAATCCCTGCCGTCAAACGGCGGCATGATGACAAGGAAACGAGCCACCATGAGGAATGAGCAATGACGGCAAAACTGACAGAAGCAGGCTTTTGGCGCAAAACCGCCGACTCTTCATCGCTGCGCGAGCCGCGCGTGCTGATCCGGGTCTACGTCAACGAAGGCGAGATTGACCGCGCCATCGCGTTTTACGAGCAGCTGCACGGCGTGGAAGCGGATATGCGTTTCGACTTCCCCGAGCATCGGCTGGTGTTGGCGGCGGTGGGGCCATTTCTGATCCTGGAAGGCTCGGAAGAAAACCTGCGTCCTTTTCGCAGCACCGTCGGCACGTTGCTGGTCGATGACATTTATCCCTACCACCAGCGGCTACAGGCCGCCGGCGCCGATATCTTCTTTGG
The DNA here is from genome assembly GCF_017309605.1 of Serratia ureilytica. NCBI lineage: Bacteria > Pseudomonadati > Pseudomonadota > Gammaproteobacteria > Enterobacterales > Yersiniaceae > Serratia > Serratia ureilytica. Next base: position 866,143 of record NZ_CP071320.1, on the reverse strand, counting down.
CCCGGTGGAAGTGCCCACCGGCGCCTGTTTCAATGCGCGCCTGCCGGATGGCACGATTATCGAATACGTGCATCATCGGCTGCGCGCGGACGAATAAGCCGCCTCAGGGGAGCGCCGGCTTCATGGCGTAGCCGCGCAGATCCTTGCGCAGGCTGAGCATGTACAGCACGATCACCGCCGAGAAAGGCAAGCCGCACAGCACCACGGCAGTCTGCATCGCGCTGAAACTGCCGGCGTACAGCAGCCCGGCGCACACCAGCGTGGTGACCGCCGCCCAGAACACCCGGAGCCAGGCCGGCGCGTCATCGTGGGCGGAACCGCCCTGGCAGGACAGATTCGCTATCATCAGCGTGCCGGAATCGACCGGCGTCAGGAACAGCACGAAGCTTATCACCACCACAAAACCGGCGGTCAGCTGGGTATAGGGCAGGTATTCGAACAGCTTGAACACCGCCATCGGCGGATCGCTTTGCGCCACCTGCCCCAGAATCGCTTGCCCGCCCTCCAGCACCAGACTGATGGCGGTATTGCCGAAGATCGACAGCCACGCCAGCGTGAACCCCAGCGGGATCAGCAACACGCCGAAGATCAGTTCGCGGATGGTACGGCCTTTGGAAATACGCGCGATAAACAGCCCGACAAACGGCGCCCACGCCACCCACCAGGCCCAATAGAACAGTGTCCAGGCGCCCTGCCACTGGCGCGCCTTGCCGTACAGATACATATCGAAGCTGCGACTGACGAGCGAGGTCAGATAATCCCCAATGTTCTGCAACATGCCGTTGAGCAGGTTCAGCGTCGGGCCGGCCAGAAACACGAACAGCAACAGCAGGCACAGGAAGCCGACGTTGATGTTCGACAGCATGGCGATGCCCTTCTCGACGCCGGTGACCGCCGCCAGCGTGGCCACCACCATCATCACCACGATCAGCGCCAGCAGCACGCCGGTGCTTTGCGGGATATCGAACAGGTAGAACAGCCCCGAGTTCACCAACAGCGCGCCGATCCCCAGGTTGGTCACCATCGAGATAACCGTCACCAGAATGCCGAAGCTGTCCACCAGATGGCCGACGCCGCCGTGGATGCGCTCGCCGAAGATCGGGTACAGCGCGGAACGCAGCGCCAGCGGCAAACCGCGACAATAGGCGAAATAGGCGAGCGCGGTGGCGATCAACGCATACAGCGCCCAACCGTGCAGCCCCCAGTGTAAAAAGGTCAGCGCCATCGCCTGCCGCGCCGCCTGTACGCTGCCGCCGTCGCCTTCCGGTGGCGACAGGAAGTGATCCAACGGCTCATAGGCGCCGTAATACACCAGCGCAATGCCGATGCCCGACGAGAACAGCATCGCCACCCAGGAGGGATAGCTAAACTGCGGCGGCTCATCATCCTGGCTGAGGCGAATATGGCCAAAGCGCGACAGCGCCAGCCAGAACACGAACACCATACAGGCGACCATCAACAGCATGTAATACCAGCCGAACACGTCGGCCACCCAACTTTGCGCGACATTCAGCCACTGTTTGCTGGCGGCGGGAAACAGCACAATCAGCGCCCCCAGCAGCAAGATCACCGCGGCCGAGCCGAAAAATACCGGGACATTCAATCTGACAGGTTCTTCGTCAAGCGATGGGGGAGTTTTCATTGTCATTGGCAGGCTTCCATGATGCGAAAGACAGACGATTTAAATGCAACTTTTGGTTAACATCCTGTCGTCATTTATTTGACATTTTCGCAGCATATAGAGTATTGATTGACCGTTCAATCAATCAAATTCAAAGTGTGATTTGCCTATCAGTTGAGGAAAATATGTACCGCAGAGACATTCCTGAGCAGCGCAAGGAGCAGCTGATTAACGCCGCCTTCGAGACCATCAACGTTGTGGGGCTGGCTGGCGTCACCCTGTCGCAGGTGGCGAAAGAGGCCGGGCTGTCGACCGGCATCGTCAGCCACTATTTCGGCGATAAAGAAGGGTTGTTGAGCGCGACCATGCGCAAGATCCTGCGCGATCTGCGCGACGCGGTGGCCGAGTGCCGCGCTCAGGCAGCGAGCGACAGCCAGTCGCAGCTGTGCGCCATCATTCAGGGCAACTTCCACCCCAGTCAAACCAACGCCATTTCCATGCGCGCCTGGCTCGACTTCTGGGCCGCCAGCATGCACCAGCCGGTGCTGCGCCGCCTGCAGCGCGCCAACGATCGGCGGCTCTATTCCAATATATGCAGCCAGTTCCGCCGCGAGCTGCCGCTGCAGCAGGCGCGCGAAGCGGCGCGCGGGCTGGCGGCGATGATCGATGGGCTCTGGCTGCGCGGCAGCCTGGCCGGGGATGACACCGATCTGCAGCAGGATTACCGCATCGCCTGCGAGTACGTGATACAACGGCTCAAGGCCGCGCCATCGATGGTGTGAACGGCAGCGTCAGCGCGGCTCCTGCTCTTCGCTGTACTGGGTTTGCCACATGGCGGCGTAGCGGCCGTTCGCCGCCAACAGCGACTCATGCCCCCCGCGCTCGACGATTTCCCCCGCCTCCAGCACGATGATCTCATCGGCGTCCACCACGGTGGAGAGCCGATGGGCTATCACCAGCGTGGTGTGGTTGCGGCTCACCTCGCGCAGGTGCCCCTGGATTTCGCGCTCGGTCTGGGTATCCAGCGCGCTGGTCGCCTCGTCGAACACCAGGATGGCCGGATTTTTCAGGATGGTGCGCGCGATCGCCACTCGCTGCTTTTCACCGCCCGACAGCTTCAGCCCGCGCTCGCCCACCCGGGTGTCGTAACCGTCGGGCAGACCGACGATAAAATCATGGATATGCGCCAGCCGCGCCGCACGCTCGATTTCTTCATCGCTGGAGCCGGTTTTGCCATAGCCGATGTTGTAGCGCAGCGTATCGTTGAACAGCACCGTATCCTGCGGCACGATGCCGATCGCCTGCCGCAGACTGGCCTGGGTCAGTTGGCGAATGTCCTGGCCGTCGAGGGTAATGGCGCCGCCCTGCACGTCGTAAAAGCGAAACAGCAGGCGCGACAGCGTGGACTTGCCCGCGCCGGAGGCGCCGACCACCGCCACCGTGTGGCCCGCCGGAATGGTAAAGCTCACCTGCTTGAGGATCGGCCGACGCGTGTCGTAACCGAAGCTGACCGCGTCGAACCGCACTTCGCCGCGCTCGAGGCGCAGCGGCTGCGCATCCGGGCTATCGACGATCTCACGCTTTTCCTGCAGCAGATCGAACATGTTCTCCATGTCGATCAGCGCCTGGCGCACCTCCGAGTAGATAAAGCCGAAGAAGTTCAGCGGCTGGTACAGCTGCAGCAGGTAGGCGTTGACCAGCACGAAGTCGCCGACCGTCATCGTCCCTTGCGTAATACCCTGCGCCGCCATGGCCATCATGACGATCAGCCCGATCGAGATAATGGCGGTTTGCCCCAGGTTGATCGCGGTAAAACTGAATTGGTTCTTGATGGCGGCGTATTCGTACAGCCGGCGCGACAGATCGAAGCGCTCAGCCTCGAACGCTTCATTGCCGAAGTACTTCACGGTCTCATAGTTCAGCAGGCTGTCGATGGATTTGCTGTTGGCGTCGGCGTTGGCCTTGTTGAGCTCGCGGCGAAAGCGGGTGCGCCAGCTCACCGCCAGCACGGTGAACAGAATGTAGCAGCCGACCGTGGTCAGGATCGCCAACGCGAACCAGCCGTTCAGCATATGCCACATGATCGCCGTGACCAGCGTCAGCTCGAACAGGATCGGCACGATGGAGAACAACAATCGCGACAGCACCGTGGACACCGCCTGGGTGCCGCGCTCGATAGACAGCGACAGCCCGCCGGTCTGGCGCTCCAGATGAAAGCGCAGGCTCAGCGCATGCAGCTGGCGAAACACCCGCACGCCCAACAGGCGCGTGGCGTTCTGGCTGACGTGGATAAACATCACGTTGCGCAGTTCCTCAAACAGCGCGCCGCCCACCCGCGCCACGCCGTAGGCGACGATCAGCCCCAGCGGCACCGCCAGCATTTTCGCCGTCTCGCCGCTCAGCGCATCGACCATCGCTTTGTAGGCCAGCGGCACCAGCGTGGTGCTGACCTTGGCCGCCACCATAAACACGAAGGCCACCACCAGATACCCCCGCAGCCGCGGGTTGTCTTTCGGCCACAGATAGGGCAGCAGGAATTTCAGCAAGCGGGAACGATCCATCATGTAATATTCATCTTCTCGGTCGGGCTCGCGGCGCATGGCCGCGCGGGGGTTATGAGTTTGGCCTGGCCGGCGGCGAACGCCGCAGCCATTCCGTTTTCCTGCGATGGCAACTCAGCATCATCCGTCAGGAGAAGCGGCGGCGACTCGGGCAAAGTTCAGGCATGGAGGAGACAATCACATGACCCAGACGTATGCAAAGCGCTTTGCGCAGGTCTTTGACTATATCGACCGCCACCTGGACGAGGCGCTTACCGTCGACAAGCTGAGCGAAGTGGCCCATTTTTCGCGCTTCCACTTTCAACGCCAGTTTAGCGCGTATTGCGGCATCTCGGTGTGGCGTTATATCCAGTGGATGAGGCTTAAACGCGCCTCTTACCGCCTGGCGTATAACCCGCTGGAGCCGGTGATTGACATCGCGCTGGACGCCGGCTTTCAAAACCCGGAGTCCTTCAGCCGCGCCTTCAAACAGGCGTTCAGCCAAACGCCGAGCCAGTTTCGCAAACAGCCGGCCTGGATCGATTGGCAGCAGCGCTTTCCCGAACCAAAACACAAAAGGAAACACCCCATGAAGGTAGACATTGTCGATTTCCCTGCCACGCCGGTGGCGATGCTCGAACATAGCGGCCCGCCCGCGCTGGTCAACGAAACCGCCGCGCGCTTTATCGAGTGGCGCAAAACCAGCGGCCTGTCGCCGGTCAGAAGCAGCCGCACTTACGGCATCGCACCGCACGATCCGGCCATCACCGAAGCGCAGGACTTCCACTTCTTCATTTGCGGCGAGGTCACTGCGCCGATCCCGGAGGACAACGCCTTTGGCGTGGTGAACGGCACGCTGCCGGCCGGGCGCTGCGCGGTGCTGCGCCATCACGGCTCGCTGGATGGGCTCTCGGAAAGTGCCCACTATCTGTACCGCGAGTGGTTGCCGGCCAGCGGCGAGGAGCTGCGCGATTTTCCGCTCTATTTCCACTACCACAACTTCGTGCACGAGGTGGCGGAATATGAACTGGTGACCGATCTTTACCTGCCGCTGAAATAGCTGACATCTGGCTCCGCAAGGAGCCAGATTGACGTTAACAGGACGGCGACGAACCTTGCGGCGGCAGATAACGCTGCGGATCGAGTGCGGTAGCGCGATAGCGGATCTGGAAGTGCAGGAACACCGAATCGGTGCCGGTGCTGCCCATGGTGCCGATCTTCTGCCCCGCTTTCACATCCTGACCGTTGCGCACCAGAGTAGTGTCGTTGTGCGCATAGGCGGTAATAAAATCTTCGCCGTGCTTAATCATGATCAGGTTACCGTAGCCGCGCAGCTGGTTGCCGACGTACACCACTTTGCCCTTGGCGGAAGCGTAAATCGGCTGGCCGCGTTTACCGGCGATGTCGATGCCCTTGTTACCGCCATCGGCATTGGAGTACGCCTGCACGATCCGGCCGCTGGTCGGCCAGCGCCAGCAACGTGCGGCGCCCGGCGGCGGCGTTTGCTTGGCGATCGCGGCGGAAGACGAGGATGTTTTACGGCGCGTAGCGGCGGTTTTGGTCGGCGCGCCGCCGCTCAGCCGCAGTTTTTGCCCCACTTCCAGATTATAGGGCGGGCGTATCTTGTTGATTCTGGCCAGATCGCCGACTTCGCTGTCGGTGATCCAGGCGATGTAGTACAGCGTATCGCCCCGTTTGACGGTGTAGGACTTGCCGGTGTAGCTGCCCTTCGGCAGTTTGTCGTAGTCGCGGTTGTAGGTGTTTTTACCCGAACACCCGGCCAACAGCAGCCCCAATGTCAGACACACCGCGATGCGGCGCCACCTTGCCAGCTTGCTTCCTGTGCTCAAATCCTGTCCCCAATCGTCTTTTCGGTTCTGATACGCGTCAGCCGCACAGTGTAACATTTGCGCCGGGTCAGTCAAAAACCCCCAGACGGTCTATGCTAAACAGGTAAGGATGACTGATTAATTACCCAACGACGAAATGGAGTACTGTCATGTTGAACCTCGACCGCAATAATCTGCCCCTCCTGAGCGAAGAGCTGCTCAAAAAGCAACGCACCACCCTGCTGATCATCGCCTTCCTGCTGCTGGCGGGCGGCATACTGTGCCTGGTGAATCCTTTCGCCTCCGGCGCAGCGCTGAGCATCGTAGTGGGCATCCTGCTGCTGTTGAGCGGCGCCGGGCTGATTATCGCCATGATAGCCAACCGGGCGCAGAATACCTGGCCGATGATCGGCGGCATTCTGCTGGGCGTGGCCTACCTGATTATCGGCTATGTGTTCATCACCAGCCCGCTGGCGGGCATTCTGGCGCTGGCGGTCTACCTCGCCGTGCTGTTTGCGCTCGGCGGCATCGCGCGCCTGGCGGCAGGCTATATGCGCCGAGGCCTGCCGGGCAACTGGCTGCAGTTCGTCATCGGCGTGCTCGATTTGATCATCGCCTGGATGCTGATCGGCTCAGGCCCTGCGGCATCGGTGACGCTGGTGACGGCGATCGTCGGCATCGAGATGCTGGTCAGTTCCTTTGCCCTGTTCCAGGCGGCGAATCTGTTTAAACGCGCCTGATCGTAACGGCCCGCCGACGGCGGGCCGCCATCCCCTCCCCATTTGCAAACAAAACAAGGCGATACCCCCTCAGCTTGTCCGTGGTTATCTTCATCGGTAAGTGCCAATATAGGCGAAGACAAGGGAGCTGAAACCGATGACAACCCATTCCAAACCGTTGAACTCGCGGGAAGTCTGCCTGCAATTACGCCACTTCAACCAGGTAATCGGGCAACAATGCCGCAATATGGCGCGCCAAAAAACCGCTTGCCCGTGCTGCCTGACGGACATCGCCACCGGCTGCGACGCCGGTATCAAACTGTGTGGACAGCAGTTGGCCAAACCCAACCCGCAAACCCCGTTATTCCGGCAGATTCGCAACCTGCTGCTCGACCTGCGCGCAGAAGCGATAGGGGTTCACAGAATAGACGTCCTGAACCGCACCAATAACGAAATCTCCTGGCTGTTGCGCGAGCTTTATTTCGAGACATTCTGAACACGAGGGCCGCGCGCCCATCGCTTGATACCTGCCGGTGCGGGCAAGATGCCGCACCGTTTCACCGCCGCACCAGCCGACTTTTCGCCACGTTATCTCTTCGCGTTCACCCCACTTTACGACCGCCATCACACCTCGCCAACCCCACATTGCGTTGGTTATAGAGTCGTCTACAATTCAATCGAATTACCCCCTACAACATCAGAAATTATTATTATTAGAGGTGATTATGTTACAGAAACACGAAAACGTAATAAGTATGACTGTACTAAGCCCGCAAGCCACCCAAGAGCTGATGCCCTCATTTTCTTCCTTGCCCCACACGCAACATGCCGACGGCAAATATCGCCTGCGCCGTTATTCCGTCGTGAAATACCTCAACCCCAACATCGCCGAAGTGGGGCCGCGCACCTTCATGCAGTCGGATCAGATCAACCATTTCCAGGGCAACGTGGTGCGCCGCTTCGAGCCTATCGACAGCGCCGTGCTGCAGAGCGCCGGCATGGCGGAGATGTGTAACCTGTTTGCCGAAAATAACGAACTGCCGGAAGGCGCCGAGATAGAGATCCACCAGATGCGCGTGGTCGCCATCCAAAAAGATACGCTGGTGGCGCCGGAAGGCATTCACCAGGACGGTTTCGACCATATCGCGATGATCGCCATTCACCGCCACAATATCGTCGGCGGCGAAATCATGCTGTACGACGACAGCCGCCACGATCCTTTCTTCAAAAAAGCGCTGGCCGACGGTGAAGCCGTGCTGTTGGCGGACAGTAAACTGTGGCACAACGCCACGCCGATCAATACCGTAAGCCCGAATGAAGAAGGCTATCTGGATCTCTTCGTCCTCACCGCTCGGGGAGAGAAAGCATGACCTTTACCCCCGAGCTCGCCCGACGCCAGTTCAGCGCCCTGTCCCGGCAGATCGACGGCAAACCGGCGATCTTTTTCGACGGCCCCGGCGGTGCGCAAGTTTCCCGGGGCGTGCTGGAAAAAATGACCGACTACCTGGGGAAGTACAACGCCAACCTGGGCGGGCACTATTTCTCCAGCCGGGTTACCGGCGAGGTGATGAGTCAGGCGCGCGAATCGGTGCGCGCCTTGTTAAATGCGCCGTCGCCCGACAACATCGTCTTCGGCATGAACATGACCACGCTGACCTTTCATCTCAGCCGCATCATCAGTCGCGATTGGCGGGACGGCGATGAGGTCATCGTCACCGCGCTGGATCACTACGCCAACGTCTCCAGCTGGCAGCAGGCCGCCGCCGACAAAGGCGCCGTGGTGCATCAGATAGCGCTGGAGAGCGCCGATTGTTCTCTCGACGCGGCAAAAGTGTGCGCGCGCATCAACGCCAACACGCGTCTGGTGGCGGTCAGCTACGCGTCCAACGTCACCGGCAGCATCGTCGATATCAAAACCATCGTTGAAGCCGCGCATCGGGTGGGCGCGCAGGTGTATGTTGACGCCGTTCATTACGCGCCGCATAACCTGATCGACGTGCAGGCGTTGGGATGTGACTTCCTGGTGTGCTCCGCCTACAAATTCTTTGGCCCGCACGTCGGCATGGCCTACATCGCACCGCAGTGGCTGCAGCGCCTGCGGCCGTACAAAGTCGAGCCGGCCACTGACGTCGGCCCCGGCCGTTTCGAGACCGGCACGCAGAGCTTCGAAGCGCTGGCCGGCGTCGCGGCCGCTATCGAGTATTTGGCGCAGTGGGGCACGCCCGACGCGCCGTTAAGGCAGCGCTTGCAGGAGAGCTTCGCCGCCTACCACCGGCATGAAGAGGCGCTGTGCCGCCACTTTTTGCAACGGCTGCAGCAACTCGACGGCGTGCGGCTCTACGGCAATCCGCAGGCGGACAGCGCACGCCGCACGCCGACCTTCGCCCTGACCTTCAGCGGCCAGGCGCCCGACGCGATCGCCCGACGGCTGGGGCACCACAACATCTGCGCCGGTAGCGGACATTTCTATGCGCTGGGCCTGATTCAGCAACTGGGGCTGCAGGACGGCGGCGTGCTGCGCATCGGCATGATGCACTACAACACCCTTGATGAGATCGATACGCTGTTTGAAATACTCGCCAAGGAGACCCTCGGTTAATGCGCCATAACGGCCCGCCCGGTTTTCCGGCGGGCCACACCGCATAAATAGCCGTGCGTGTCGCCGGAGGCGTTAAACGTGAATAACGCTCCCCCTGTTTGAGGGGTTGGGTAGAATAGGCGGGATTTTTTTGAAAAGGGATTTTAACGTTGAGAAAATATGCCGTTATCACCGCCGCGTTGATGATGTCTTCCTGCGCCACGCCGGAAAAGTGGGAAGCGCAAACGGCGGCTCCGACACCCCTTGAAGCCGCCAGAGCAAGCTGCCGACAAGAAGCCGAACAACGCTATCCCGTGAGCCTGTCTTTAGACACCCGCTCGCCTGTATTCTCCTCCATGAATATCAACGGCGCGGATATCCCCAATACTCACGGCGTCGTTTTTCCTTCGGACCGCAATGAAATGCGCAGAAAAGAACACGTTAATGCCTGCATGAAATTGGAGGGATGGGAAAATAAGAATAAGGTGACGGGGTTATTGGCCTTTTTATTTAACTAACGGCAACGTGAATTATTCGGAATTACCGCGTAGAGACAGCGGTAATTCCGCTCTATAGAGCGGCGTCGGCCTCCTGCGCCAGCCCGACTATTTTGCTACGATATTACAGTCACCACCTTTCCTCCATTCAGGGCGATAATCAAACAAATGGAATAAATCAATTTATGAGTGAGAAAGACACCTCCTTAAATAAGCCGCAAAGCCATATCAACAAAGCGGTATTCTTCACCTCTGCAGTCCTCATTTTTCTTCTGGTCGCCTTCGCCGCCTTTTTCCCCGACGTCGCTGACAAAAACTTCAAGCTTCTGCAGCAACAAATCTTCACCAACGCCAGCTGGTTTTATATTTTGGCCGTGGCGCTCATATTGCTCAGCGTGACGTTTCTGGGGCTTTCTCGTTACGGCGACATCAAACTTGGCCCCGATCATGCGCAACCCGATTTTCGCTATCACTCCTGGTTTGCCATGCTGTTTTCGGCGGGGATGGGCATTGGTCTGATGTTCTTCGGCGTGGCAGAACCGGTTATGCACTATCTCTCGCCGCCGGTCGGCACGCCCGAGAGCATCGAGGCGGCCAAACAGGCCATGCGCCTGACCTTTTTCCACTGGGGGCTGCATGCCTGGGCGATCTACGCCATCGTGGCGTTGATTCTGGCCTTCTTCAGCTATCGGCATGGCCTGCCGTTGACCCTGCGCTCCGCGCTTTATCCGATCATCGGCGATCGCATTTATGGCCCTATCGGCCACGCCGTCGATATCTTCGCCGTCATCGGCACCGTATTCGGGGTCGCGACCTCGCTGGGTTATGGCGTATTGCAGGTCAACGCCGGGCTTAACCACCTGTTTGGCGTGCCAATCAACGAAACCGTTCAGGTGATATTAATCGTGGTGATTACCGGGCTGGCCACCATTTCCGTGGTTTCCGGGCTGGAGAAGGGCATACGCTTTCTGTCGGAGCTGAACCTCAGCCTGGCGCTGTTGCTCCTGGCCTTGGTCTTGCTGTTGGGGCCAACCGTTTTGCTGTTGAAATCCTTTGTGGAAAATACCGGCGGCTATCTGTCCGAGCTGGTCAGCAAAACCTTCAACCTGTATGCCTATGAACCCAAATCCAGCAACTGGCTAGGCGGATGGACGCTGCTCTACTGGGGGTGGTGGCTCTCCTGGTCGCCTTTCGTCGGGATGTTCATCGCACGGGTTTCCCGCGGCCGAACCATCCGCGAATTTGTCACGGGCGTGCTGTTCGTCCCGGCCGGCTTCACCCTCATGTGGATGACCGTGTTCGGCAACAGCGCCATTTACCTCATCATGGAAAAGGGCGCGACAGATCTCGCCACTACGGTACAACAAGACGTGGCCTTGGCGTTGTTTAACTTCCTGGAGCATTTCCCATTCTCCAGCGTGCTTTCGTTTATCGCCATGGCGATGGTTATCGTCTTTTTTGTCACGTCCGCCGACTCCGGCGCCATGGTCGTGGATACGCTGGCTTCGGGCGGCTCCAGCAACACGCCGGTATGGCAACGCATTTTCTGGGCGTCGCTGATGGGCATCGTCGCCATCGCCTTGCTGATCGCCGGGGGGCTCAGCGCGCTGCAAACCGTCACCATCGCCAGCGCGCTGCCTTTCTCGGCCATCTTGCTGATATCCATTTACGGTTTGCTTAAGGCGCTGCGTCGCGATCTGACCAAGCGCGACAGCCAGAATATGGCCACCATCGCCCCTACCGCCGCCCGCAATCCTATCCCCTGGCAGCGCAGGCTGCGTAATATCGCTTATCTGCCAAAGCGCTCGCTGGTTAAGCGCTTTATGGACGAAGTCATCCAGTCGGCCATGACGCTGGTGCAGGAGGAGCTGAGTAAGCAAGGCACGCTCAGCAGCATCAACACCGGCGCGGAAGATCGCATTCGTTTCGAGGTTGATTTAGGCGATGAGCTTAACTTTATCTATGAAGTCAGACTGCGCGGCTACAGCTCGCCGACCTTCGCCCTGGCCGGGCTGGATAATGATGAACAGCAAGCCGAGCAGCACAAATATTATCGCGCGGAGATCTACCTGAAAGAAGGCGGCCAGAACTACGATGTCATGGGCTGGAATCAGGAGCAGTTGATCAACGATATTCTCGACCAGTACGAAAAGCATCTGCATTTCTTGCATCTGGTGCGCTAAAGGCCGACATGCCGTCCCGAGGGGCGGCATTTTTTTGCCCTGCCTTCCTCCCTGCGGCGCTGATGATGCGGGTGGGATGGCGGGCGACCAGAAATAATGCTTACATGTGCAAAGGATTGGGTTGGGGTAACGTTTTGGAGAATCAGGATGCTTTTATGAGGGGGTACTGGAGCGGGTGAAGGGAATCGAACCCTCGTATGCAGCTTGGGAAGCTGCCGTTCTACCATTGAACTACACCCGCATTGGTGTGCGACAGGCATTATAACCGGTTATCGGCGGCGGGCAAGCGGAGATGGCGCGTAACTGTCGATGTTTTAAGCGGTTAAGTCCTGCAGACGAAAAAAAACCGGCGCAGTTGCCCGCACCGGTTGTTGCACGCTAAACGCGATTATTTCTGCGGGCGCATCGCCGGGAACAGAATCACGTCGCGGATGGTGTGGCTGTTGGTGAACAGCATCACCATGCGGTCGATGCCGATGCCCAGACCGGCGGTCGGCGGCAGGCCGTGCTCCAGCGCGGTGACGTAGTCTTCGTCGTAGAACATCGCTTCGTCGTCGCCGGCGTCTTTGGCGTTCACCTGATCGGCGAAGCGCTGCGCCTGGTCTTCGGCGTCGTTCAGCTCGGAGAAGCCGTTGCCGATTTCACGGCCGCCGATGAAGAACTCGAAGCGGTCGGTGATTTCCGGGTTCACGTCGTTGCGGCGCGCCAGCGGCGACACTTCAGCCGGGTACTCGGTGATGAAGGTCGGCTGAATCAGATGGCTTTCCGCCACTTCTTCGAAGATCTCGGTCACGACGCGGCCCAGGCCCCAGCTCTTCTCAACCTTGATGCCGATGGATTCCGCGATGGCCACCGCTTTGCCCATGTCGGCCAGGTCAGCCAGATCGGTTTCCGGACGGTATTTCTTGATCGCCTCGGTCATGGTCAGCTTCTCGAACGGCTTGCCGAAGTCGAACACTTCGTCGCCGTACTGCACCTGAGAGGTGCCCAGCACTTTCTCGGTCAGGGTGCGGAACAGCGTCTCGGTCAGCTCGATCAGGTCTTTGTAATCCGCGTAAGCCATATAGAGTTCCATCATGGTGAACTCTGGGTTGTGACGCGGAGAAACGCCTTCGTTGCGGAAGTTGCGGTTGATTTCAAACACGCGCTCAAAGCCGCCGACCACCAGACGCTTCAGATACAGTTCCGGCGCGATGCGCAGGTACATGTCGATATCCAGCGCATTGTGGTGGGTGATGAACGGACGCGCCGACGCGCCGCCCGGGATCACCTGCATCATCGGGGTTTCGACTTCCATGAAGCCGCGTTCTACCATGAAGTTACGGATAGCCGACATCACCTGAGAACGCACCTTGAAGGTGTTGCGCGATTCTTCGTTGGCGATCAGATCCAGGTAACGCTGGCGGTAACGGGTTTCCTGATCCGACAGGCCGTGGAATTTGTCCGGCAGCGGACGCAGCGCTTTGGTCAGAAGACGCAGTTCGGTGCAGTGGATCGACAGTTCGCCGGTCTTGGTTTTGAACAGCTTGCCGCGCGCGCCGAGGATATCGCCCAGGTCCCACTTCTTGAACTGCTCGTTGTACACGCCTTCAGCCAGATCGTCGCGCGCGACGTACAGCTGAATGCGGCCGCCCACGTCCTGCAGCGTAACGAAGGATGCCTTGCCCATAATGCGGCGGGTCATCATGCGGCCGGCGACGGTCACTTCTACGCCCAGCGCTTCCAGCTCTTCGTTGTCTTTATCGCCGTACGCGGCGTGCAGTTTGTCGGAGGTGGAGTCGCGACGGAAGTCGTTCGGGAACGCAATGCCGTTCTCACGCAGGCCGGCCAGTTTCTCGCGGCGGGACTGCAGCTCGTTATTGAGATCCAGCGCCTGATCGGCGCCCTGTACTTGTTGTTCAGACATTTCTATTCCTCATAACCCGGCTTTCAAACTTGCCTCAATGAATTTATCCAGGTCGCCATCCAGTACGGCCTGCGTGTTACGCGTTTCGACGTTGGTGCGCAAATCCTTGATGCGGGAGTCATCCAGCACGTAAGAACGGATTTGGCTGCCCCAGCCGATGTCGGACTTGTTGTCTTCCATCGCCTGTTTATCAGCATTTTTCTTTTGCATCTCAAACTCGTACAGCTTGGCTCGCAGCTGTTTAAACGCTTGATCCTTGTTCTTATGCTGAGAACGATCGTTCTGGCACTGCACCACGATGTTGGTTGGCAGGTGAGTAATACGTACGGCGGATTCGGTTTTGTTGACGTGCTGACCGCCCGCACCGGAGGCGCGGTACACGTCGATGCGCAGATCCGCCGGGTTGATATCGATGTCGATATCGTCGTCCACTTCCGGGTAGATGAACACCGAGCTGAACGAGGTGTGGCGACGGCCGCCGGAGTCGAACGGGCTCTTGCGCACCAGGCGGTGAACGCCGGTTTCAGTGCGCAACCAGCCGAACGCGTAGTCGCCGATGATCTTGATGGTGGCCGATTTCAGGCCCGCGACGTCGCCGTCGGACTCTTCGATCACTTCGGTCTTGAAGCCCTTGGCTTCGGCCCAGCGCAGGTACATGCGCAGCAGCATGCTGGCCCAGTCTTGCGCTTCGGTGCCGCCGGAGCCGGCCTGAATGTCCAGATAGCAGTCGGCGCTGTCGTATTCGCCGGAGAACATGCGGCGGAATTCCAGCTGCTCGAGCTTGGCGATCAGTTGATCGAGTTCGGCGACCGCTTCGTTGAAGGTCTCTTCATCGTCTGCTTCCACCGCCAGCTCCAGCAGACCGCTGACGTCTTCGCTGCCCTGCTGCAGGTGATCGATGGTTTCAACGATGGCTTCCAGCGCGGCGCGCTCTTTGCCGAGCGCCTGTGCGCGCTCCGGTTCGTTCCAAACGTCCGGCTGCTCCAGCTCGGCGTTGACTTCTTCTAGGCGTTCCTTCTTGGCATCATAGTCAAAGATACCCCCTAAGAACCGCAGTCCGCTCGGACAGGTCCTGAATTCGGTTTTTTACCGGGTTAATTTCAAACATGGTTTTGCGTTCTTTTACGTTGATGTCGTCGATGGCGGAATGCCATTGGAACCGCTAATTCTAACGGATCCGGGCGGCAGTTTATAGCGAGTTGGTCAGTTTTTGTGGCGATCGGGAAGGATGCCGGGGATTGGAGAGCCCAATCCCCGAGTTGTGTTCAATTTCGCCTCAGCGCGGCCAAAGGTGCTGGATCAGCAGTTGCACATTGCGGTTGCCGCGAAACTCGTTGACGTCGAGTTTGTAGGCCAGTTCCACTTCGCGCACGCTGCTGTCCGGCCACAGCGTGGTGTCCACGTTGAACGCGATGCCGTCGAGCAACGGGCCGCCGCCAAGCGGTTCCACCATCAGCTTCAGGTGTTTCTCACCCACCAGCCGCTGCTGCAGGATGCGGAACTTGCCGTCGAAGGTCGGTTCCGGGAACGCCTGGCCCCACGGGCCGCCCTCGCGCAGCAGCTCCGCCGTCGTCAACGACAGCTCCTGCATCGCCAGTTCGCCATCGGACCAGATCACCCCTTCCAACATCGCCGGATCGAGCCATTCGCCCACCAGCTCGCCGAAACGCTGGCGGAACTCGTCGAATTTGGCCTCTTCCAGCGACAGCCCGGCCGCCATCGCGTGGCCGCCGAACTTCATCATCAGCCCGGGGTTCAGCATATCCAGCCGCTCCAGCGCGTCGCGCATGTGCAAGCCGGGCACCGAACGGCCGGAGCCTTTCAGGATGCCGTCGCCCGCCGGCGCGAAAGCGATCACCGGACGGTGGAAACGCTCTTTGATGCGCGAAGCGAGGATGCCCACCACGCCCTGATGCCATTCCGGATGATACATCGCCAGCCCGTAAGGCAGCTCGGTGCTGGTGCGCTCCAGCTGATCGCACAGCTGCAGGGCTTCCACCTGCATGCCCTGCTCTATCTCGCGTCGCGTCTGGTTCAGCGCATCGAGATCGTTGGCCAGCATGCGCGCCTGCGCGATGTCGTCGCTCAGCAGCAGCGCCACACCGATCGACATGTCGTCCAGCCTGCCGGCGGCGTTGAGCCGCGGGCCGAGGGCGAAACCGAGATCGTTGGCCGCCAGTTGGCGGGCGTCGCGGTTGGCCACTTCGAGCAGCGCGCGGATGCCCGGTCGGCATTTGCCGGCACGGATGCGGTTTAATCCCTGATACACCAGAATGCGGTTGTTGGCGTCCAGCGGCACCACGTCGGCCACGGTGCCGAGCGCCACCAGATCCAGCAGTTCCGCCAGATTCGGCATCGCCAGCGCGCGCTGCTCGAACCAGCCGCTGTCCCGCAGCCGGGCGCGCAGCGCCAGCATCAGGTAGAACGCCACGCCTACCCCCGCCAGCGATTTGGACGGGAAGGCGCAGCCGCGCAGGTTGGGGTTAACGATCGCTTCAGCCGCCGGCAGGGTCTCGCCCGGCAGGTGGTGATCGGTCACCAGCACCTGCATGCCTTTGGCGTGCGCCACGTCGACGCCGGCGTGGGAGGAGATGCCGTTATCGACGGTAACAATGAGTTCTGCACCGCGCGCCGCCGCCTGCTCCACCACTTCGGGGCTCAGGCCGTAACCGTCTTCGAAACGGTTAGGCACCAGATAATCGACGGCTGCGCCGCCCATGCTGCGCAGCGCCAGCACCGTCAGCGCGGTGCTGGTGGCGCCGTCGGCGTCGAAATCGCCCACCACCATGATGCGGCGACCGTCGGCCAGCGCTTGCTGCAACAGGCTGACGGCGTCGTCGATGCCGTCCAGCTGTTGCCAGGGCAGCATGCCTTTGACGCCGCGCTCCAGCTCTTGCTCAGCCTGCACGCCGCGCAGGGCGTAAAGCCGGCGCAGAAGCGGCGGCAAACTGGCGGGCAGATGCGTGTCGTCCGCCGCCGGGCGGCGGCGTAGTTGCGTTTTGATACTCACCGGCGATTAACCACCGGCTTTGGTAGCGGCCTGATGCGCGTCCAGCATGGCGGCCATCTCTTTCGGCCCCTGATAGCCCGGGATCATCATGCCGTTTTCCAGGATGATGGCCGGCGTGCCCTGAATGCCGAACTGCACGCCCAGCTCGTAATGCTTGCTGATGTCGGTTTTGCAGGTCGCCGGAGAAACGGCGTCGCCCTTCATGGCGGCGTCGAACGCCTTGGCCTTGTCGGCGGTGCACCAGATCGACTGCATGTCTTTTTCAGCCTGGGAAGCCAGCCCCTGGCGCGGGAACGCCAGGTAACGCACGGTAATGCCCAGATCGTTGTACTCTTTCATCTGCTGATGCAGTTTGTGACAGTAACCGCAGGTGATATCGGTGAACACGGTGATCACGTGTTTCTCTTTCGGCGCTTTGTAAACGATCATCTGATCTTTCAGCGCTTCCATCTTGGTGCTCAGCAGTTGGTTGGTCACGTTGACCGGCTCTTTGCCGCTGACGTCGAATAGCGGGCCCTGCAGGATGTGCTTGCCGTCTTCGGAGGCGTACAGCACGCCGCTGTCGGTCAGCACGGTTTTCAGGCCGTTGACCGGCGAAGGCTGCACGTCCGCCTGCTGAATGCCCAGGCTGGCGAGCGCTTTTTTGATCGCCGCGTCATCGGCATGGGCGGCGCCGGCCACCGAAGCCACCAGCAGAGAGAGCAGCATTAAACCTTTTTTCATTGTTCCAATCCTTTCGAACCCGCCGCTCAGGCGCGCGGGTGATGCTGTTGATGTAGCTGTTTCAGTCGTTCGGTCGCTACATGAGTATAAATTTGCGTGGTCGAGAGATCGCTGTGGCCTAACAACATCTGTACGACACGGAGATCGGCCCCATGGTTCAGCAAATGGGTGGCGAACGCGTGCCGCAACACGTGCGGCGACAGACGCTCGCTGTCGATGCCCGCAAGGATGGCATAGTGTTTGATGCGATGCCAGAACGTCTGTCGGGTCATTTGCTGACACCGGTTGCTGGGGAACAGCACATCCAGCGTCTGGCCGTTGACCAGCCACGGGCGCCCGTGCTCCAGATAATTTTCGATCCAGTAGACCGCTTCTTCGCCCAGCGGCACCAGCCGCTCCTTGTTGCCCTTGCCGATCACCCGCACCACGCCCTGACGCAGGCTGACGTCGCTGATGTTCAACCCCACCAGCTCAGAGACCCGCAGCCCGGTCGCGTACAACACCTCGAGCATCGCCTTGTCGCGCAGCTCCAGCGGCTGATCGACGCAGGGCGCCTGCAGCAGCGCATCGACCTGCGCCTCGCTCAGATCTTTCGGCAAACGCTGCGGCAACTTGGGAGACGCCAGCTGCGCGGTGGGATCGTCGGCGCGCAGCTTCTCGCGGTACAGATATTGAAACAGGCGCCTCATGGCACTCAACAAACGCGCGGAGCTGGTGGCCTTGTAGCCGCCGTCCACCCGCTCGGCGAGAAACGCCTGCAGATCCAAGGCCTGCGCCTGCAGCAAGTCGGTGTTTTGCTGGCCAAGCCAGGCGCTCAGGGCCTGCAAATCCAGCCGGTAGGAGGCCAGCGTATTTTCCGCCAGATTGCGCTCAAGCCACAGCGCATCCAGGAATTGTTCAATCAGCGCATTGTCTTGCTGTTGCACGCGGTCCTCTCTTCGTTGCATTTCCACCCGCGCCATTATGCCTTAAGCCGACGCAAATCAGGTATACTCGCTGCAATTCTCTAAACAGCAACGTAACGGTTTACACATGAAGATTGGTCTGTTTTACGGCTCCAGCACCTGCTACACCGAGATGGCGGCAGAAAAAATCCGTGAGATTCTGGGTGAAGACCTGGTCGACCTGCACAACCTGAAAGACGTCTCGCCCAAGCTGATGGAGGACTATTCCATTCTCATCCTCGGCATCCCGACCTGGGATTTCGGCGAACTGCAGGAAGACTGGGAAGCGATCTGGCCGCAGCTGCCGGCGCTGGATCTGAAAGGCAAAATCGTCGCCATGTACGGCATGGGCGATCAGCTCGGTTACGGCGAGTGGTTCCTCGACGCGCTGGGTATGCTGCACGATCACATCGCGCCGCTGGGCGTGCAGTTCATCGGCTTCTGGCCAACTGAGGGCTTCGAGTTCACCAGCCCCAAACCGCTGAGCGCCGACGGCAAACACTTCGTCGGCCTGGCGCTCGATGAGGTCAACCAATACGATCTGAGCGAAGAGCGCCTGCAGCAATGGTGCGAACAGATCCTGTTGGAAATGGAGCCGCTGCTGTAGCCGCTATCGGGCGCGTAGCGCGCCCGATCCCCCTCGCTTATTTCCACAGACGGAAGCGTGGCTCGTCTTCCGCAGCTGGCGTTTCCTTGGTCAAACGCGCCGGATCAGCCACCTGATACCAGTCCAGTTTGCGCGTCAACAGCATAATGCCCGCCAGAATGGCGAACAGCAGCCCTGCTCCCAGCACCAACGCATTGTCCTCCGACTGCAACAGCAAATAGAGCACGCCGTACAACAGCAATAGGCTCGCGGCGAACAGCGCACCGCGCAGCTTGCCGCGCAGTACGGCGCTCAGATAAAAGCCGATCAGTCCGCTGCAGGCGATGCTGGCAGCTAGGTAAGCGAGAGCGAATCCCAGGTGTTCGGAGAAGGCCAGCAGAATCAGGTAGAACAATACCAGCGCCGCGCCGACCAACAGATATTGAATCGGGTGCACCCGCAGCCCGGTCAGGGTTTCGAACAGGAAAAATGCCATAAACGTCAGCCCGATAAACAGCAGCGCGTATTTGACCGCGCGCTCGGTCAGCTGATAATGATCGACCGGTTCGACCAGGCTGGCGCTGAAGGCCGGCAGCTTGTCCTCGTCGATAATGCCATCGTCGTAATAGAACGCACTGTTGATGTTGTTGGCAAACCAGGTGCTGCGCCAGCGAGCGCTAAACCCCTGCTCCGTCACCTTGCGTTCGTCCGGCAGAAAGTTGCCGAGGAAATTCGGATGCGGCCAGTTGCTTTGCAGCTGCAGCTCGCTGCTGCGCCCCAGCGGCACCAGCGACAGGCTGCTGGTGCCCGCCAACGTCAGGGTGAAGTCGGCGTTCAGCCCCTCTTTTTGTTGCAGCATCGCCAGCGTCAGCGGGGCGTGGATCCCCTGGCGCAACGCTCCCACGCCGGTGCCCGGCTCAAACGCCACCGGCTGCGGCATTACCAGCGGGGAAATGCTCTTGATGCCGCGAGAGTCACTCAGCGCCACCAGCAGGAACGGCTGGCCGACGGTCACGTTGGCGCGTTGCAAATCCGTCAGCTCCGGCTGGCCGAAACGCACCTTGAAACTCAGCGGCCCCTGGTAAACCTGCGTTTGATAAATACCCAGTTTGCGCACCTCTACTTTCGGCGCCCCCTGCACCTGAAGCGACTCAGGCAGCAAATAGCGGTAATGCTGCACCCGCTGCACTACCGTTTGCCCTTTCTCGTCTTTCTTCTCTTCGCGTTCGACATAGGGAATGACAATCAACGGGCCAAGCACGCGCTGCGCCCCGCTGGTGCTTTCGCTCACCTGCCCGACCACGCTTTGCCGATAGCCGCTGCGCTCGTCGATCACGCTCATCAGTTGGGCGATGGGGATCAACATCACCACCATCAATCCCAGCAGCGTGGTTATTTTCCAGAAAAGTACCGATTTCATCATGCTCGCTCCTCGTAGGTTATGAGGCCACGATAAAATCCGCAGGTGAAATCAGAATGTGGTTATGTGAAGGGAAGGTGAAGTTACAGCGATAACATGAAAGTCGCTTCCACCCCGTGCGGCCGGCGGTTGCACAGGTGAATGCCGCCATGATGCAGACGGGCGACCTCCTGCACGAAGTTCAGCCCCAGCCCGCTGCTTTTCGGCCGTTCGGCGCGCGGCAGCGAATAAAAACGCTCGAACACCTTATCGAGCGCATAGTCCGGAATGCCGCTGCCGTCATCGCAAACGCTGATGCAGTAATGCTGTTCCCGCCGTTCGCCTCGCACGCTGACGCAACCGCCCGGCGGAGTAAAGTCGATCGCATTGTCCAGCAGGTTGGTCAGCGCCTGGCTGATCAGCAACGCATCGCCGTTCAGCGTCACCTCCGCCAACGCCTCCAGTTGCAATCTGACGCCGCGCTGCGTCGCCTGCGCCTCTTTGCCCGCCATCGTCTGGCTGACCAGCGCCGCGATCGCGATGGGCGCGGTCTCCATGTCTGGCCGACTCTCCAGCCGCGCCTGCACCAGCAGTTTGTCCACCAGTTGCTGGATGCGTGCGCTTTGCTGCTCGATGTTGGTGAGAAAACGCCGGGCGGTCTCCGGCGGCGGCAGTTCCTGCAACAGCTCCGCCGCGCCCCTGATCGCCGCCAGCGGGCTTTTCAGCTCATGCGTCAGGGTATGTGCATACTGTTCGATATAAGCTTTGCCTTCCAGCTTCAGCCGCATGCTCTCCAACGCCTGCGCCAGCTGCGTCAATTCCCGGCCGCCCACTTTGGGCAGCGGCGCGATTTCCCCTTGCGCCACCCCGTCGGCATAACGCACCAGCCGGCCTATCGAACGGTTGATCCACCAGACGAATACCGCGCCGATCAGCAGCGCAATCCCCAGCAGCAACGCGCCGGCCCACAGAATGCGCCGTTCGCTGCGTTTGATCACCGGCGCCATGGTGCTGTTGGGTTTGCCCACGGTGAGCACGCCGATAATACGCCCTTGTTCTATCACCGGCGCGGCCACATACATCACCGAACTGTTTTCATCTTCTGGATCGCTGCGGGTACTGCGAGCGCCGTACTCACCGCGTAGCGTCCGATAAACGTCATTCCAGCGCGAATAGTCCTGCCCCTGCGCGCGGCCGGCAGAATCGAAGATAACCCGCCCCTGGGCATCGGTAAGATAGACGTGGTATTCGCTGCGATCCTTGCGGATGCCGGAGATATTGGCGCCGATCGGCCGCTGGTTCAGCTGCGTGAACGCCTGCGCCAGTTGGCCATGCGCCGCATCGCCGCGCTGCATGTCCTGACGGGCGATCTGCGCCAGCAGGTTGGCGGTGTCCACCAGCGTGCCTTCGGTAGCGCGCCGCACGCCGGGCTTCACTTCCTGGACGAAAATGCTCAGCACGAAGTACCCGGCCACCGCCACGATCAGAAAATATCCCAGCAGCAGGCGCAGGCCAATTTTCATGGCTGGCGGCTCACGCTGTAGCCCAATCCGCGGTGGGTGTGGATCGGCGGCTCACCGGGCTCAACCGCACGCAGCTTGGCGCGCAGCGTTTTAATGTGGGTATCGACGGTGCGATCCAGGCTTTCTTCCGCCTGCGCCCAAACGCTTTCCATCAGTTGCTGCCGCGAGAACACCCGTCCCGGCGCCAACAGCAGCGTCTTCAGCAGCAGGTATTCGTAACGGGTCAGCGGCAGCGGCCGCTGATGGTAGGAGATGGTGGCCGCGTCTTCATCGAGCGTGAAAGCACCGAAATGGTAGCGCGCACTCTGTTGCAGACGCTGCTGCTTATGCAGGCGGCGCAAAATGGTGCGCACCCGGGCGCTGACCTCACGAGGGGAGAACGGCTTGGCGACATAGTCGTCGGCGCCGATCTCCAGCCCGATCAGGCGATCCACTTCATCACTGCGGGCGGTAAGAAACAGAATCGGCAGGTCAGCCGCCTGAGCCAGTAGGCGGCGACACAATTCAAAGCCGTTGATATCCGGCAAACCGACATCGAGGATAGCGAGCACGGGCGCGCCTTGCGCCAGCGCCTGCAACGCCGGTTCCGCACGTTCGAACCAGCGTACTTCGAAGCCTTCGCTCTCCAGCGTGTAAACCAGCGTATCGGCAATGCTGGGTTCATCCTCCACCAACCAGAGTACGGGTTTCATCAGGCCTCCTCGCCGTCACCCGCCGGCGGATACAGCAACAGCTGCCGCAGGTGGCGCCACTCCTCTTTGCTCATGCAGTCGGAAGCCAGCCACAGCCGGCGGCGCTTTTTGCCCTCCGTCGGCTGCAGCGTCAGCAGCAGGCCGTAGCCCGGCATCCAGGGCTTTTTCGCCAGCTGCCATTCTCGGCCGTGCCAGCTGAAACGCCTGTCCGCCAGCAGCCGCAGTTCACCCTGCACCGCAGCGATGCGCTTCTGGCTGCGAATGCACTGAAACACCACCAGCGTCAGCAACACCAGCCAGAGCGGACCAAAGCCTTCCGGCCAGGGCGAAATCAGGATCAGCAGGATCAGGACGCCGTGGGTCAACAGAGAGAACAGCTGGGTGCGCCAGGAAATGCGGATATCACATCGCCACTGGGCCACGATCTTTATTTCGCGTTTGGATCAGGGTCACCATTCTTTGCAGCTCGCTGTCCTGCGGCGCGCCATGATTCATCAGCCAGTTGAACAAATCGGGATCGTCGCACTCGAGCAGACGGATGAACAGCGCCTTGTCCGCGTCATTCAGGCTGTCGTATTCGTATTCGAAGAACGGCATGATGGAGATGTCCAGCTCGCGCATGCCACGACGGCAAGCCCAGTGAATACGTGCTTTGTTGTTAATATCCATGTTGTTATGACTCACCTCTTTTCAGCGCGGCAGCGCCAGCGCAGGGTTCAAATGACACACTGTATGGCAACGCCGTCGCAATATAATTCCATCAACCGGGGATCTGTCTGCAAGGGTACCCAGGCCGCAAGCCTATAGAGTAACAATTTGACATACACGCCGGGAAGGCGCTTTGCTGCGGAAAACGTAATAAAGCGCAAAATGCCAAAAAAAGCGCACCCCGGCCCCACGGCGCGAATAACAGTTTGCAAAGCCCGCCGCCTCTTTTACCATGGGTTCAATACCCTTCAGGTAAGCTAAACGTTGAGCAGGAACTTACTATGGCGCATAACATTCCATTCCCACCCCGTCAGCCCTCCGCTTCCACCCATCTGCCCCTGACGCTGATCTCGCTGGAAGATTGGGCGCTGGTGACGCTGAACGGGCCGGACGCGGTGAAATATCTCCAGGGCCAGGTGACGGCGGACATCGACGCGCTGGCGGCCGATCAACACGTGCTGTGCGCCCACTGCGACGCCAAGGGCAAAATGTGGAGCAACCTGCGTCTGTTCCACCGTGGCGAAGGCTTCGCCTATCTGGAGCGCCGCAGCGTGCTGGACAGCCAACTGGCTGAAATCAAAAAATATGCGGTGTTTTCCAAAGTCACCATCGCCGCCGATAATGACGCGGTATTGCTGGGGGTCGCCGGTTTCCAGGCGCGCGCCGCGCTGGCGGGCCTGTTCGCCACGCTGCCGAGTGCCGAGCACCCGGTGGTGCAGGAAGGCGAAACCACGCTGCTGCACTTCGCTGCGCCGGCGGAACGTTTTCTGCTGGTGACCCGCCCCGCCGTGGCCGAACAGCTGATCGGCAAACTGCATGATCAGGCGGAACTGAATGACAGCAGCCAGTGGCTGGCGCTGGAGATCGAAGCCGGTTATCCGATTATCGACGCCGCCAACAGCGCGCAGCTGATCCCGCAGGCCACCAACCTGCAGGCGCTGGAAGGCATCAGCTTCAGCAAGGGCTGCTATACCGGCCAGGAGATGGTGGCGCGCGCCAAATTCCGCGGCGCAAACAAACGCGCGCTCTACTGGCTGGAAGGTAAAGCCGCTCGCGCCCCGCAGGCGGCGGAAGATCTGGAGCTGCAGCTGGGTGAAAACTGGCGCCGCACCGGCACTGTACTGGCGTCGAGCCAATTGGCCGACGGCACGCTGTGGGTGCAGGTGGTGATGAACAACGATTTGGACGCCGACAGCAAGCTGCGGGTGCGCGACGATGCCGCCAGCCAGTTGGCGATCAAACCCTTGCCCTACTCGCTGGCCGAAGAGAAATAATCCGTCGGCCGCAGGCGCCCTGCCTGCGGCCATCTTCGTTACTCGTCCAACTCCCCGTCGCGCTGCACCAGATAAATCAGCACCAAAATGATGGTAATGAAGAAACGAAAGGCATCGGGAACGCCGTTCCATTGCTTCGACATCCACATGCCGAACCACTCGCCGCCTATCGACATGAAACCGACCTGCCAGGTGAGGAAGCCCAGCGTCAGGCCGACCACCGCCAGCTTTTTGCGGCCGTTAAAGGCCCTGGCGGGCAGTTTCAGGCCGCCCAACAGTCGCAGGCCGCCGATCCAGCACAGCAGCGCGGTCAGGCTTTCCAGCGCGATGATGAAAATATAACCGGCGTGATGCAGCCACGGTGTCTGTATCGAGCGATAGCCGATGGTGGCGTCGGGGAAAATCGTGTCCATCATAAAGACATGGCGCACGAAGGCGAAGTTGGAGCCGTAGTCGGTGATGTTGCCGAAGGCGACCAGCGAAGCGAACAAAGCGATAGCGCAGACCAGCAGCGCTTTGGATAAGCGAACGATCATCTTGGTGAGTCCTGAACAGAGGTTAAAGAAACGGTATGCGGGCTCAGAAATGAAGGAACGGGCTTGCTGGATACCCGAAAGAAGCAAGCGCCTCTTTTTTAAAACAAAAGAGGCGCCAGTTCAATACGCATTCAGACGTAGCGGCAACGCTTAGACGTACAGGTAGATCGCCATGAAATGGCAGGCGCTGCCGCCGAGCACGAAGCCGTGCCAGATGGCGTGGCCAAAGCGAATGCGCTTGGAAGCGTAGAAAATCACGCCCAGGGTATAGACCACCCCGCCGATCGCCAGCAGCGTGACGCCGCCGGCCTCCAGCCGCGTGACCAACTGATAAATCACGATCAGCGACAGCCAGCCCATCGTCAGGTAGGTCACCAACGACAGGGCTTCAAAACGGTGGGCGAAGGCCAGTTTGAACAGCACGCCGAGCAGCGCCAACCCCCAGATTACCGCCATCAATCCCTTCGCCAGCGGCGAATCCAGCCCCACCAGCAAAAACGGTGTGTAAGTGCCGGCAATCAGGAGATAAATGGCGCAGTGATCGAACTTTTTCAGCCAATGCTTGGCCTTCTGGTGCGGAATCGCATGGTACAGCGTGGAAGCGAGAAACAGCAGAATCATACTGCCGCCGTACAGGCTGTAACTGGTGATGGCCGTCGCATCGGCGCCGGTATTCACCGCCTGCACCAACAGCAACACCAGGCCGACGATGCCGAACACCAGCCCGATGCCGTGGCTGATGCTGTTGGCGATCTCTTCCGCCCACGGATAAGCCGCGGCGACAATCTTATTGGTCCCGGCTTTCACTACGTCCGTTTTCCCCATAACGCGCAACCCCTCAAAATGCCCTGCTTTGTTCGAAATTAACGCAAAGCAGCTTAACTGAGAATAATTCCAGTGTACACGTGTACGCTAAAATAAAAATGTGAACGCGTGTAACCATCGAAATCCCCTGCCCGGTGGTCTACAATCGTCAGGCTTCAACCCACCCACCTTGAGGTTTACACCATGTCATCCGCTGTACCCGCGTTAGATTTCGGTTCAATGACCCAGGCCATCCAGTTCCTGATGGAAATCGATAAGTTGAAAGGCGTGCAACGCCGCACCAAAGTGCTGGGCACCCAGCGCCAGGAAAACTCCGCCGAACACAGTTGGCACTTCGCCATCGCCGCCATGAGCCTGGCCCCGTACGCCGGTGATGACGTAGACATTCAGCGCGTGATCCAGATGGCGCTGCTGCATGACATCGTGGAAATCGACGCCGGTGACGTACTGGTCTACGATCTGGCCGCCCGCGCGGCGATCCACGATCAGGAAGTGGCGGCGGCACGTCGTCTGTTCGGCATGCTGCCGCAGACACAGCGCGAGTATTTCACCGCTTTATGGCAGGAGTATGAAGATGGCGAAAGCGCCGATGCCCGCTTCGCCTTGCTGCTGGATCGCACCATGCCGATGCTGATGAACCTGCACAACGAAGGCCAGAGCTGGGTGGAAAACGGCATCAGCCTGGAACAGGTACTGTCGCGCAATGCGGCGATCGCCGACGTGCACCCCGAGCTGTGGCGCCACCTGGAGCAACATCTGCGGGACGCGCAGCGCAAAGGCTGGTTGAAATAAGGGAACCGGGCTGCCGCCTCCGCGCCGCAGCCCGTTATCGTCACGCGAACGTCCGTTGGCGTTCCAACGCCTCCTCATAGCTCGGCATCGACCCCGCCGCACCGGCGCGCTCCACGCAGACCGCCGCATAGGCGGCGGCAAAGCGCACCGCCTCGGCTAACGGCACCTGATTCGCCAGTTGCGCCGCCAAGGCGCCGTTAAACGCATCGCCCGCGCCGGTGGTGTCTTTCGGCTGTGCCGGAAACGCCGGGATCAGCTCGCTGTTTTCCCCGTCCGAGAACAACGCCCCCTGCGTGCCCAACGTCACGATCAGCAAACGAATGCCCTTGGCGTGCAACACCTGCGCTGCCTGGCGCGCCGAAGCCACATCGCGCACCGGCACGCCGGTCAGCAACGTGCACTCGGTGGCGTTGGGCGTCAGCAGATCGACCTGCGCCAACAGGCTGTCCGGCACCGGCTGAAACGGCGCCGGGTTGAGTATGATGAACGTTTGCGCTTCGCGGGCAATGGCGATCACCTGCTCGATCGCCGGCAGGTTGTTCTCCAATTGAGTCAGCAGAATATCCGCCGCGGCGATCGCCGGCCGGCACTGACGCACCTCGTCTTCGCTGACCGTCAGGTTGGCGCCGGGATCGACGGCGATCATGTTTTCCGCATCCTCGCCGGCAACGTAGATAAGCGCATTGCCGGTGGGGCAATCGCCGGTAGAGAACAGCGTCACCGCATCGAAACCGGCGGCGGCGAGGTGGCGCCGGGCGAACGTGCCGAAGTCGTCGCGCCCCACCTTGCCGATATAATGCACCCGCGCTCCGGCGCGCAGCGCGGCGGTCGCCTGGTTGGCGCCCTTGCCGCCCGCGCCCATCATGCTGTTACGGGCGATCAGCGATTCGCCGGGCTGCGGAAAGCGCGCCATGCCGGCGACGATATCCAGGTTGAACGAACCGAACACGCAGACTTTGCCTTTCATTGCTGGTACTCCCTGCTCAATTGGAGGTGGCGCCGGGCGGCCAGACAGGCGCCTTTGCTGCCGGTTTCATCGCTGAGGCGGCTGACGGAGATCGTCAGCCCCTGCGCCGGCTGCGGCGCGCGCAGATGACGGCGGATCTCTTGCTCCAGCCGCGCCAGCGGAAAACCGCGCATGGCGATCACGCCGCCGCCCAGGATCAGGCGCTGGGGGTCGATCACGTTCATTTCGACGGCGATGGTCTGCGCCAATCGCTCGACGAAGCGCTGCAGATCAGGATGATCGCCGTGGCGTTCGAACAACCGGTCGAACGGCGTTTGCGCCGCGTTGGCGCGCGCCCAGCCAGTTAGCCAGTGACCGGACGTCAGACTCTCGACGCAGCCCCGTTTACCGCACGGGCATTCGCCCTGATGGCCCGGCCAGGGAATGTGCCCCAGCTCGCCGGCGGCGCCGTGCGCGCCGTGGTAAAAATCGCCGTTCAGCCACAGGCTGTTGCCCATGCCGGTGCCCAGATACAGCCCGACCGCCACCTGCGGCAACGCCGGCAGCTGCTGCAGATCCCACCACAGCAGATGATTGACGTCCTTGTCCATTCGCACCGGCAGCGCCAGCAAATCGGCCAACAGCGCCGCCACCGGCTGAGTGTCCAGCGCCGGGATAAACGGCAGCGACAGCACCCGCGAGCGATCGCGGCTGAGGATCCCCGGCAGCCCCAGCATCACCTGCGCCACCTGACGATCTTGGCAATGCCCGGCGATCAGCCGGCCCAACGCCGCCAGCGGATCGGCCTGCCGCGCCCAGTCGGCGGTCGCTATCTTGCGGTAACCGCTGAATTCACCTTCATCATCCATCAACAGCAGGCGGGTATTGGTGCCGCCGACGTCAACGCCAAGAAAATACCGCATCATGTCCCCCGCCTCAGGCCGCCTGCCGCATCTGATCCAGCATTTTTTCCCATGCCGTCTCCAGATCCGGATCGAGATTGAACAGCCCGGAGCTGCCGACGATCAACACTTCTGCACCGGCACCCATCAGATCGCGGTAAGTGCGCTGGTTGCAGGATCCGTCGATCTCGATCAGATAGCGCAGATTTTGTTGGCTTTTCAGATCGCGCAATTGGCGGATCTTTTCCAGCATCTCGGGAATGAACGGCTGCCCGGCATAGCCCGGATCGACGGTCATGACGGTGACCTTGTCCAGCAGGTGAAGGTAGTGGCGAATAAACTCCACCGGCGTGGCCGGGTTCAGCACCACCCCCACTTTTTTGCCCAGCGCGCGGATTTGATTGATCACCCGAAACGCGTCGCGGTTGATGGTTTCAGCGTGCGGGCAGATAAAGTCCGCGCCGGCGCGGGCGATTGGCTCGATAAAGTCGGTCGGGTTCTCCACCATCAGATGCACATCCAGCAACAACGAAGTGTGCGGGCGGATCTGTTCGATAAAGAACGGCGACAGCGTGATGTTTTTAACGTAATGCCCGTCCATGATGTCGATATGCAGCATATCGGCGCGGCGGTTCAGCACCGCCAATTGCTGGCGGATATCCATCAGGTTCATGCACATCAGTGAAGGCGAAATCTGGTATTTCATTAGCGTTATCCTGCGCAAAAGGGAAAAGGATCAGTGGCCCGCCGCGGTTCTGGCCTGGGCCGCGCTGCGGCGCATCGCCCGCCGCTGCCGATAGCGATGCCGGAAAAACTTCAGCGCCAGCACCGCGATCAGCACGGCGCCCCACATCGCCAGACTGAAATGCGGGCTGACGTTCATCAGATTCAAACCGGTCGCGATCACCTGTAGCACGATCAGCGCCAGCACCACGCCGCTGACCCGGCCAAAACCGCCGAACGGATCGGTGCCGCCCAGAATGATCGCCAGCACCGTGAGCAGCAGGTAAGAGTCGCCGTAGCCCATGCGCGCCGAGTTGAAGCGCGCCATCATCACCAGCCCGGCAATGACGCACAGCAGGCTGGAGAGGGTGTAAATGGCGATCAGCACCCGATGGGTATTCACGCCGCTGAAGTGGGTGGCGTTGATGTTGCTGCCGCTCATGTAGATGCATTTGCCGAGCCGGGTTTTCTGCAGGAACAGCGCCAGCAAGGCGGCGACCGCCAGGAAGATCCACAGTGGCACCGGCACGCCCAGCACGCTCTCGGCGCCGATAAACCGCACGATCTCCGGCATGCCGCTCAGGGCTGCGCCGCGCGTCAGGTAGATGCCGATGCCGTTGACCGTGGTCATGGTGGCCAGCGTCACCAAAATCGGGTGCGCGCCGACGTAGGCCACCAGTGCGCCGGTCGCCGCGCCGATAAGCCCGGCCAGCAGCATCGCCGCCGCCAGCGCCAAGGCCAGCCACAGCGCCTGCAAGCCCAGCCCGGCGTCCGCCGGCAGGTAGCTGATGAACAGCCAGGCCATCAGCAGGCTGGTCAGGTTGGCGCTGGCGATAATGCACAGGTTCAGGCCGCCGCTGAGGATCGGAATGAACATCGCCAGCGTCAGCAGGCCCAGCTCCGGCAGCTGGAAGGCCACGCTGGTGAAGGTGGCGCCGCTGAAGAAGCGCCCCGGCATCAGCAGGCTGAAGGCGAGCACCACCGCCAGCAGCAAGGCCAGCAAACCGACGGCGGCCCCGTCCGGACGAAATTTCAGGTTGTTGCCCATCAAGCGCTCCTCAGGCGAAACCAACGTCGGTTTCTTTGCGTTTCTTGTAGTGAGTGACGGTGATCGCCGCGACGATCACCAGACCGATCACCACGTTCATGAAGTAGCTGGACACGCCGATCAGGTTAAGGCCGTTTTTCAGCACGCCGATCAGGAACACGCCCATCAGCGTACCGACAACGCTGCCCTTGCCGCCGTTCAGGCTGGCGCCACCCAGCACCGCCGCCGCCAGCACGTCGAGCTCGCCGCCCACCAGCGCGTTGGGCACCACTTCCCCCATGCGATACACCTGCACCAGGCCGCCGATCGCCGCCATCGCGCCCAGATAGCCATAGGCGAACAGATGCAGCAGACCGACGCGGATGCCGATGCGCCGCGCCGACTCCGCATCCCCGCCCACGGCAAACAGCTGGCGCCCGAGGTGCGTTTTGTTCAGCAGCAGCCAGGTCAGCAGCGCCACCGCCAGCATCACCAGCGTCGGCAAACCGAGCTGATAGCTCTGCTCACCCAGTTGGAACGGCAGCACGCTGCGCGGCAGCGTCCACCAGTCCGGCAATGCGTACAGGCTGCGGCCGTTGGTCAGCCACATCAGCATGCCGAACAACAACGCCTGCATGCTGATGGTGACGATGATCGAGACGATGCGCAGGCAGTAGATCAACAGCGCGTTGACCATGCCGAGCGCGGCGCCGATCGCCAACGCCAGCAAAATACTGCCCGTCGGGCTGGCCAGGCCGTAATGCGTCGCCAGCGTGGCGATCAGGTACTGCACCACCGAGGCGACTGCGGCGAAGGAAATGTCGATGCCGCCGGTCACCAGCACCACGAACAGGCCGAGAGCGAATATGCCGCTCACCGCGTAGCTTTCGCTGAGATCGAGCAGGTTTTGCACCGTCAAAAACTGATCGCTGAGCAGCGAAAAGACGATGACCGTCAGCAGCAGCACCCAGGCCAGGTAGCCTTCGTTGCCGCGCGGTTTCAGACTGAATCTACGCATTAACCGCCTCCGCCAGCTGCTGCTGGCTCACCTGCTCCGGCAGGTACTCGCCGATCACGCTGCCGCCGCTGAAGTGCAGCACCCGATCGCAGTTGTAATACACCTCGGGCACCTCGTCGGAGATCAGCAGAATCGCGATCCCCTCCTGCGCCAGCAGATGGATCAGTTGGTAGATGCTGGCCTTGGCGCCGACGTCGACACCGACGGTCGGCGAGTCGAGGATCAGGATCCGCGGTTGGGTCAGCACCCACTTGGCCAGCACGATCTTTTGCTGATTACCGCCGGACAGCGTCGAAACCGCCTGATCCGGATCCGCCACCCGCACGCCGAGTTTGGCGATCCACTCCGCGACGATGCGATTCTTGCGGTAATCGTCGATCAGGCGAAAACGCCCGCGCAGCTTATCGAGAATGGTCAGCACCGCGTTGTCCGCCACCGACTGTTGCTGCACCAGCCCCAGCGTCAGGCGATCCTCCGAGACATAACCGATGCCGGCCCTGATCGCGTCCTCATGGCCGCGAAAGCGCACCGGTTTGCTGTCAAGGTAAAGCTTGCCGCTGTCCGGCCGGGTCATGCCGAACAGGCTCAGCGCCAGCTCGGTGCGCCCGGAGCCGAGCAGTCCGCACAGCCCGAGCACCTCGCCCTGATGCAGGCGGAAGCTGACATCGTGATACTGCCCGGCGCGGCTGAGACGATCCGCCTCCAGCATCACCCGATCCTTATTCATGCTCGGTGACTTCAGGCGATAGTCCAGCGTCAGGCCGGTCATCAATTCGGTCAGGCGATCGCCGGTGATCTCCGCCGCCGGCCAGGTGCCGATCTTGTTGCCGTCGCGGATCACCGTGACGCGATCGGAGATCTCCAGCACCTCGTCCAGCCGGTGGCTGACGAACACCACGCAGATGCCCTGCGCTTTCAAATAATCCACCGTGCGCAGCAGCTGATTGACCTCGGTGCGGGTCAGCGAGGCGGTCGGTTCATCCATGATCACCAGCCGTGCCTGCGCCACCAGCGCGCGGCAAATCGCCACCTGCTGGCGCTGGGCGATCGGCAGTTCCGCTACCGGTTTGTCGAGATCGAGATTGAAATTCAGCTCCTGCAGCAGGCGCTCGGCGGTGCGCCGCAGCCTCGCCGGGCGGTGCCATCCCAATAGCCCGTGCAGGTTGTGCTCAAAGGCGATGTTTTCCGCCACCGTCAGGTTGGGAAACAGCGACAGATCCTGATAGATCACCTGAATGCCGAAGGCGCGCGCCTGATCCGGCGATAGCCGGCCGAAGGTTTGCCCATCGAAGGTAATGCGGCTGCCGTCATCCGGTTGATACACGCCGGCGATCGCCTTGATCAACGTACTCTTGCCGCAGCCATTGGTGCCGGCCAGGCAGTGCACCTCCCCCGGCATCAGCGCCAATGAAATATCGTTCAGCGCGCGCTGCCCGCCGAAGGTCATCGACAGCTGTTGCAGTTCGATAAGCGGCGCGCCCCTCGTTGCCGTATTGCCGGAAATCGCCATGATTACAGCCCCATCTTCACCAGCTTCGGCAGGTTTTGCTTATCCAGGCTTTCGGTGGCATTGCCGAGAATGGTGTGCTGCTGCGCATCCACCTGCACCTTGCCCATGCCTTCGATGGTCATGCCATCGGTGATTTTTTCGCCCTTGTGCATCATGTCGGCGATGCGCACGAACACTTCGCCCGCCACCATCGGGTTCCAGATATAACCGCCCTTGATGGCGCCGCGATTGACCAGCGAAGCGCCCTGCCCTGGGCTGAACGGCCCGATGACGCAGATATCGTTGCTTTTGCCGCGGTTGAGCACCGCGCGCCCGGCGCCGATCGGCCCCTGCGAACCGAACGCCAGCACGCCTTTCAGATCGGGATATTTGGCCATCAGATCGTTGGTGGTGCGCACGCTGTCATCCAGCGATTCCCCCACGCCGAACTTGTCGCCCACCAGCTGCATGTTCGGGTAGTGCTGCTTCTGGTAATTGATGGCCGAGTCCGACCAGGTGATGTGCAGCGGCACCGTCAGGCTGCCGACGTATACCGCGTACTTGCCCTGCTCTTTCATGCAGGCGGCCAGCGCTTTCATGTGGTTGACCCCGTGCTGCGAGGCGTCCACCAGCTCAAAATCCCAGTCGGCGTACTTCTGGCCGGGGGACTCGTGCACGATCACCTTGATGCCCGCCTCCTGCGCGCGCTTGAGCACCGGCTCCAGCACCCGGGCGTCGTTCGGCACCACGCCGATGATGTCCACCTTCTGCGCGATCAGATCCTCGATGGCGCGCACCTGCAGCGCAGGATCCGCCGCCGTCGGCCCGACCATCCAGGCGTCGATGCCGCGTTTGGCGCTCTCGCTTTTGATGCCGGCCTCCATGGCGTTGAACCAGGGAATGCCGCCGATCTTCACCACCACGCCCATTTTCAGCTTGTCCGCCGCCTGCGCGGAGACCGACAGCAGCAGCGAGGCAAACAGACCGACCAGTACGGATTTTTTCATTGTTCTCTCTCCACAAGTGTTGGCTGTAATAAAAGGTTTTCGTTGTTGTTATCGCGCCGCCCTTTTCGCGGCGGGTGAAACTTCAATCACATCGACGTTGTTCCAGGCCAATTCCTGACGAAACTCGTCATCGCCAAGCCTGTCGGTGATCAGCGTATCTATTTCCCGGTAATGGCAAATGCGGGCGAACGAGCGGCGGCCGAACTTGTTGCTGTCCACCAGCAGGAACTTGCGCTCCGAGGCCAGCAGCATCTGTTGCTTCAGCCGCGCATGGTGCTCATTGCTCTCGCGGATGCCGCCGTCCTGGCAAATGCCGTGGCAGGAGAAAAACAGCTTGTTGATCACGAACTCTTTCAGCATCTGCTCCGCCAGCACGCCGATAAAATCCTCGTACTTGGCGGAATACTCGCCCCCCAGCCCGATGGTGCGCACGTTGGCCTTGCAGGCCAGCGTCTGGATGATGTGCAGCGAGTTGGTCAGCACCACCAGCGAGATATCCGGCAGCTGGCGCGCCAAAAACCAGCTGGTGGAGCTGCTGTCCAGCAGCAGGCAATCCCCGGGCGCGATAAACTCCAGCGCGCGTTTGGCGATGCGCGTCTTCTGCTCCGGCGACTCATTGCTGCGCTGGCGGAAGGACTCCCCCTGATCTATCTCGGCGGGCACATAGGTTTTTTCCACCGCCGGCGGCTCGACGAAGACCGCGCCGCCGTGGCTGCGCAGCAGCAGGCCGCGCCGTTCCAGCAGGGCCAGATCACGCCGCGCCGTCTCGATAGAGATGTGGCACAGCTGCGCCACCTCCTGCACCATCACGCGGCCGCGCTGGCTCAAGACTTCGGTAATAAAGCGATGACGTTCTACAGGCAGCATGTTTCTTTTCTCCTCCACGACGATGATTACGATATCGATTTGCCGCGCCGCGTTTTGCGCGCAGACGCAAAGCGCATCGCCCCGCGATCGGTCAACGATCGCGCTGTGATAGTTGTCAAAAAAATCGGGAAGGAAATGAAATGAATAATTACGAAAGTGTGGAGTAACAGACAGTTATGATGCGCGACCGCCTGAGACAGACAGGAGAGAAACGGTAAACGGTCACAATTCCACGTTCCGCGGCATGACCGTTAATGACCGTTTGTGTGGTTTTGACCGAGCGCCGCAAGGAGACAGCCGGCGTTGATAACGCATTACCTGAAAAAACAGCAAAAAAAATCCGGTGAGAATCTCACCGGATCGTTAGCCGCCTGACACACATTATTCCTCGTGCTCATGCTCTTTCAACATTGCCTCACGCAACACGGCGTTCAGGCGTTTCTGATAGCCTTTGCCTGGTCGCTGAAGCCAAGCCAACACATCCGCATCGATTCGGATGGTTTTTGATACTTTCATCGGCTTATAAAAACGCCCCTGAACCGCAGTCTGCCACGTTTCTTCCCCCAGCGCCGGCGCATCGGCATAATCGATTCCCTCGTCCGGCAACGCACTCAGTGAAGCAATTTGCGCTTTCTGCTCCTCCGTCAACGGCGGGAGTACGCTATGGGCCAGATTTTTGGCGGAATTTTTGCGCTTCATATCTTCCCCTCTCTTTGGCATCCGTTTCGATCGTCGTATGTGCCACCAGCAACAGCAAACAGGATCCGACCATACCGATCGTTTGCCAACGTTCTTCTCCATCCTCGATCCTTTCCAGCACAGCCAAATGGTTGGGATCCAGAAAAACCCGTTGCGCTATCTCAAAACTGACACGGTGTTTGCGCTGGTTACTGTGATTTTTATCCTGATTCCATTCAAAATAAAAATACATTTTTGTAACTACATTTTGGTTGTTATTTAATCAAAATACATCACCTCCGAAGGGATGTCAAAATTCTCCGGATGCGTTCAACGCCCGCCTGCGGCCTCGATAAAGGTGCCGGTCACGTAAGACGCGGCGTCAGACAGCAACCAGGCGATCGCCTCCGCCACTTCCTGCGGCTGGCCGCCGCGCTGCATCGGCAAACTGCTCTTCACGCGATCCACCCGGCCGGGTTCGCCGCCGCTGGCGTGCATCTCGGTATAGATGAATCCGGGCCGCACGCCGTTGACGCGGATGCCCTGCGCCGCCACCTCGCGCGATAACCCGATGGTCAGGGTATCGACGGCGCCTTTCGAGGCGGCGTAATCGACGTATTCCCCCGCGGCCCCCAACCGGGACGCCGCGGAGGAAACGTTGACGATAGCGCCGCCCTGCCCGCCATGGCGCCGCGCCATGCGCTTCACCGCCTCGCGGCAACACAAGAAATACCCGGTGACGTTGGTGCCGAGCACCTTATTGATGCGCTCGGCGGTCAACTGTTCAATGTTCGCCTGCCGGAACAGAATGCCGGCGTTGTTGACCAGCGCGCTGAGCGTGCCCAGCCCGGCATCCAGCGCGCTGAACATTGCCATCACCTGCGCTTCATCGGCCACGTCGGCCTGCAGCGCCAGCGCCTTGCCGCCCTGCGCCTCAATCTCCGCCACCACCTGCCGCGCCGCACTTTCGTCGCGCAGGTAATTCACGCCCACCGCATAGCCCTGCCGGGCCAGCAGCAAAGCGGTCGCGCGGCCAACTCCCCGGCTTGCGCCGGTCACCAATGCCACTTTCATCATCGTATTTTTTCTCTGGTTGGCGATGTCGACAACGGCCTGCGCACAGGCCTTCCGTTTGCCCGTCAGAGTATAGAGCGGCGCCCTAAAAAACGCTTCAAAGCTGAGCCAGGCGGCGCAGCTGCTTTTTAATGCGCGACTTGGCGCAGCCGTAAGCGTCCGTCGCCGCCGCCTGATGCACCCGCTGCAAAGCGGAAGCATGATGGCCGCCGTGGCTATGGCTCTGCGCATCACCGCGAAAAGACAGCATCAACAGAACGAGCAGCATCGCCACGCCTGAATACATCAGCCGTCGCGAGGCGCCCGCGTTCGGGAAACCTTCAGTCTGCATGTTTCGCTCCCTCAGCCATGATTTCGAATGGCAGCAAAATAACTGAAATTCCCCCCCGCTCCCTTAACGCGAGATTAAAGCCAGATTAAGGTTTGCTTAAGAACGCGCAGGCAGAGCGGTTTTCCTCGTTGTCTTCCCGCCAGCGTTATAGTTAGATAATCGCGACTCAAGGCTCTCAGCGGAAATAACGTGAACATACTGTTGGTGGAAGACGACCTGCAATTAGGCAAGGCGCTGTGCCGAGCATTGGAGCTGGCCGGCTTTAATTTGTGCTGGGTGCGCCTGCTCACCGACGCGGAAAATAAACTTTCACCCGGCGGGTTCGATTTGATGCTGTTGGATCTCACGCTGCCGGACGGCGACGGTTTGCAGAAGCTGGTCGCCTGGCGCGCCGCCGGACAGAATATCCCGATCATCATCCTGACCGCCCGCGATCGCATCGAGAGCCTGGTGAACAGCCTCGACTCCGGCGCGGACGACTTTCTGGCCAAACCTTTCGCGCTGCCCGAACTCATCTCGCGCGTCAAAGCGGTCAACCGGCGCATGGCGGGCTTCGCGTCTCAAACCTGGAGCCTCGGCGCGCTGTATCTCGATCCGGTCAACCATCAGGTCATGCTGGATAACGAACTGCTGATGCTGTCGAAAAAAGAGTATCACCTGCTGCACGAACTGATGCGCTGCGCCGGCACCGTGGTGCGCAAAGCGGTGTTGGAACAGCGGCTGTTCGGCCACGGCGATAGCGTGGAAAGCAACTCGCTGGAAGTACACATGCATAATTTACGCCGCAAGATTGGTAAAGAAAGAATCATTACCGTACGCGGCATTGGCTATTTGCTGAAGAAAGAGTAGCGGGATGATCGGTTTCAAATCCTTCTTTATGCGCACCATTATTTTCCAGGTCCTGGCCATTTTATTATTGTGGGGGATCCTCGTCGCCTGGGTGAAGTACTGGTATTACCCCGACATGGAGAAATATTTCGATAACCAGCAACGCATCGTCGCCGCAGGCATCGCCAATATTCTCGATGAAACCGGCACCGATAATATCGATTACCGCGGCATCATCAAAACCATTGAAGGCATGTACATTGATTCCATCAATAACGGCATGCAGGATGAAATCGACTATCACCCGCTGTTTGTGGTTTACGATCGGGACAGCCGGGTGCTTTACAGTTCGCAAACGCAGGGAGAACCGCTGCGTCTGCCGCCTTCGGTGCTGTCCGGCTCCGTCAATTACGCCGGCGCCAACTGGCACCTTGCCGGCAGCTGGAGCGAAAAGCGCCAGTACCGGGTGATCGTCGGCGAGTCTTTCAACGATCGCACCACGCTGTTCGGCAACCCGGCGGAAAGCACCGCCGTACCGCTGTTGGGCATTCTGGCGGCGATCATCATTACCTTGCTGTTTACCGCCTACTTCAGCCTGCGGCCATTGCGCCAGATCGCCCGCACCATTTCCGATCGCCAGCCTGGCAACCTGTCGCCGCTCAACGTCAGTGAGCAGTATCAGGAAATCCGGCCGGTGGTGATGGAGGTCAACAAACTGATGGCGCGCATCGACGCGGCCAATCAGCGCGAGAAACGCTTTATGGCCGACGCCGCGCACGAGCTGCGCACGCCGATCGCCGCCGTGCTGGCGCAGCTACATTTGCTGACCCAGGTCAGCGAGCAGCAGGAGCGCCGGGAAATCATCGGCGACATGCAGCAAGGGCTGGATCGCGCGGCGTCGCTGTCACGCCAGCTGATCAACTTGGCCAAGCTGGAGGCAGAAGATTTTCCGCTGAAGATTGAGGCGGTGGATATCTATGCGGAGATCGGCAAATGCATCGCACAGCACGTCCCCTATGCGCTGGAGAAAGATGTCGAACTGTCGCTCGACGGCAGCGAGGATGTGGTGGTGAGTACCGACCGCCATGCGCTGATCGCCATCTTCACCAACCTGCTGGATAACGCGCTCAAGTACGCGCCGCCCGGCAGCCGCATCGAGGCTAATATCCGCTCGCTGGCGCCGCTCGGCTGCTATATTACGTTGCGCGATAACGGCCCGGGGGTGAGCGAAGAACACCATTCCCGCCTGTTTGAACGCTTTTACCGCGTGCCCGGCACGCAGCAAACCGGCAGCGGGCTCGGATTGGCCATCGCCCGAAACCTGGCCGACAAAATCGGCGCGCAGCTGCGCGTCACCGAAGGCCTTGACGATCGCGGCATCGGCTTCATCATCGATTTGCCGGAAAGTTATCGGCCACAGACTGAGAGTGAACAACGACCATGATTGCCCCTGTTCTGCTGCAACGGCAGCAACTCGACCGGCTATGGGATATCGACCGCAGCGAAGTTATCGACACTCTGTATCGCCTGCAGGACGGCAAGTTGCAATCCTATGCGGAGTACTACGACGTGCGCGGCTGGGATCCGCACGATCGGGAAACCTATACGCCAATCCACGCAGCGTGCTTCGATCGCGGCGGCGCGTTCTTCGCGCTGTTCGAAGGCGAGGAGATCGTGGCGGCGGCGGCGCTGGACACCGAGCCGCGCGGCCCACAGCGGGATCTGCGCCAGCTGCTGTTCTTTTACGTCAGCGCGCACAAACGCGGCCAGGGGTTAGGCAGGCAGCTGTTCCAGCTCTGCCTGCGTCAGGCGGCGCAAGACGGCGCCGCCGGGCTGTATGTCTCCTCCATCCCCAATAAAAGCACCGTAGACTTCTATCTGGCGCAGGGCTGCCGGCTCATCGAACAGCCGGATACCGAATTGTTCGCCCGTGAGCCGGAAGACATTCACCTGGTCTGCCCTTGCCGCTAGCGGCCGGGGTTAACGGGCGATGCGCATCACCGAACGCACGTCGCTTTTCTTGTTCAGATCCCACACCTCGGCGATCTCCGCCAACGCGTGCTCCTGCGTCTCGATAGTGAGCGCTCCGGTCGCCGCCAGCGCCAAAATCTCGGTCGCGTAGCGCTGCATCTCCGGGATCGGCGGGAAGTTGCCGGTGCCGCTGCCGAGGATCTGCAGCTGGTTGCTGCGCAACACCGCCGCCGGCAGCCGGATGTCCGGCGCGGCCATCGAACCGACGTTGACCAAGCGAATGCCGCGTCCGCCGGCGTAAGACGAGAGATCGTGATTATTGAGCGTCGCCAGCAGCGCTTCCGTCGCCGGGCCCCAGATGTAATCGACGATCACCTGATAACCGCCCGGCCCCGCCGCCGCCGCGAAGGCCTGCGTCAGCGCCTCGCCCTGCAGGCTCAGATCCACCGTGGCATCCACGCCCAACGCTTCCAGCACGCTCAGTCGACGGCCGGCAGCAACAATGCGTCCGGCCCCCGCCTGACGCGCCGCCGCGACCGCCAGCTTGCCTGAGGTGCCGGTGGCGCCGATGATCAGCACCGTTTCACCGGGCTGCAGATCCGCCCGCCAGCGCAGCGGCAGCCAGGCGGCGAAGGCCGGATTGATCAGCGCGGCCGCCGTG
This sequence comes from Serratia ureilytica, assembly GCF_017309605.1. Taxonomy (NCBI): domain Bacteria; kingdom Pseudomonadati; phylum Pseudomonadota; class Gammaproteobacteria; order Enterobacterales; family Yersiniaceae; genus Serratia; species Serratia ureilytica. The sequence goes on along the minus strand of NZ_CP071320.1, from coordinate 825,736 downwards.
GCGTCGTCCACCGTCGCCGGCACCGGCACCGTCCAGGACGCGACGCTGCGCTCTGCCATCGCGCCGTAAGGGCGACGGAAAGAGGCGAAGTACACCCGTTGCCCGTCCGCCGTACGGCCCACGCCATCGGTGCCGGGCACGATCGGCAATTGCTTCGGGCTGGAATAGTGGGTCCCGGCGACGGTGGCGCGATCCAGCTGTTTGATGCCGGCCGCCAGAACGTCGATCGGCACTTCATTCGCCTGCGCCTGAGGCTCCTCAAAGGTGCCGAAAACCGGGGGTTGCCCCAGCGCTGTTACGATTGCCGCTTGCATGGTGACTCCTCAAATCGTGGGAACGTAAAGGAAAGAATAGGCCGCTATAAAATAAAAAGGGACACCGCATGATGCGGTGTCCCCCGAACACAAACTTTGCCGAACGTGTTATTCGTAATCGCTCATCGGCACGCAAGAGCAGAACAGGTTACGGTCGCCGTACACGTCGTCCAGACGCTTAACGCTCGGCCAGTACTTGTTCTCGCGTACGCCGGCCACCGGGAACACCGCCAGTTCGCGGCTGTACGGATGCTGCCAGTCGTTGACCAGCTCCGCCTGCACGTGCGGCGCATTCACCAGCGGGTTGTCTTCCAGCGGCCATTCGCCCTTGGCGACGCGGTCGATTTCGCTGCGGATCGCCAGCATCGCATCGATAAAGCGATCCAGCTCCACCTTGCTTTCCGACTCGGTCGGCTCGACCATCAGCGTGCCCGCCACCGGGAACGACATGGTCGGGGCGTGGAAACCGAAGTCGATCAGGCGCTTGGCGATGTCCATTTCGCTGATGCCGGTCTCTTCCTTCAGCGGACGAATATCGAGGATACATTCGTGCGCCACGCGGTGATCGCGGCCGGTATACAGAATCGGGTACGCGTCTTTCAAACGGGTGGCGATGTAGTTGGCGTTCAGGATCGCCATCTGGCTGGCCTGCTTCAGGCCCTCCGCGCCCATCATGCGGATGTACATCCAACTGATAGGCAGGATGGAGGCGCTGCCGAACGGCGCCGCGGAGACCGCGCCCTGCTGGGTGGTTACGCCGTCGATCTGCACAACGCTGTGGCCCGGTACGAACGGCGCTAGGTGCGCTTTCACGCCGATCGGACCCATGCCCGGGCCGCCGCCGCCGTGCGGGATGCAGAAGGTCTTATGCAGGTTGAGGTGCGAAACATCCGCGCCGATGTAGCCCGGCGTGGTGATGCCCACCTGGGCGTTCATGTTGGCGCCGTCCAGATACACCTGACCGCCGAACTGATGCACGATCTGGCACACTTCACGGATGGTTTCTTCATACACGCCGTGGGTCGACGGGTAGGTCACCATGATGCAAGAGAGTTCTTCGCCTGCCTGCTCCGCCTTGACGCGCAGATCGTGCAGATCGATGTTGCCGTTCTTGTCGCAGGCCACCACCACCACGCTCATACCCGCCATCTGGGCGGAGGCCGGGTTGGTGCCGTGTGCCGAGCTCGGGATCAGACAGACGTGGCGGCCCGCTTCGTTGCGGCTTTCGTGGTAGCGGCGGATCGCCAGCAGGCCGGCGTATTCGCCCTGCGCGCCGGAGTTCGGCTGCATGCACACCGCGTCATAGCCGGTCAGCTGCACCAGCCACTGGGACAGTTGGCCGATCATCTGCTGGTAACCGGCCGCCTGCTCTGGCGGGCAGAACGGATGCAACTCTGAGAATTCAGGCCAGGTGATCGGGATCATTTCCGCCGCGGCGTTCAATTTCATGGTGCAGGAACCCAGCGGGATCATCGCCTGGTTCAGCGCCAGATCCTTGCGCTCCAAGCGATGCATGTAGCGCATCATCTCGGTTTCGCTGTGATAGCGGTTGAATACCGGGTGGGTCAGGATCGGATCCTGGCGCAGCATGGCGGCCGGGATCGATTGGCTGTTTTTGCTCACCGCCGCGTCCAACGCGTCGATGTCCAGACCGTGATTGTCGCCGGCCAACAGTGCGAACAGCGTTTGCACGTCTTCACGCGAGGTGGCTTCATCCAGCGTGATGCCGACGGCGCCGTGAATGTCGGTACGCAGGTTGATGCCGAAGCTCAGCGCGCGCTCCAGCACGGCGGCCTTGTCCTTCACTTCGACGGTCAGGGTGTCGAACCAGGTGTGGTGACGCAGCGTCAGGCCGGCCTTCTGCAGCCCGGCGGCCAGAATGTCGGTCAGGCGATGGATGCGCCCGGCGATGCGCTGCAGGCCTTGCGGGCCGTGATACACCGCGTACAGGCTGGCGATGTTGGCCAGCAGCACCTGCGAGGTACAGATATTCGAGTTGGCTTTCTCGCGGCGGATATGTTGTTCGCGAGTCTGCATCGCCATGCGCAGCGCGGTGTTGCCGGCGGCATCGCGGGAAACGCCGATAATGCGGCCCGGCATCGAACGCTTGAACTCGTCGCGGCAGGCGAAGAAGGCGGCGTGCGGGCCGCCATAGCCCATCGGCACGCCAAAGCGCTGCGCGGAGCCGAACACCACGTCGGCGCCCTGCTTGCCCGGCGCGGTCAGCAGCACCAGGGCCATGATGTCGGCAGCCACGCTGGTGATGATTTTGCGCGATTTCAGTTCGGCCAGCAGCGCGCTGTAGTCGTGCAGTTCACCGGTGGTGCCCACCTGCTGCAGCAGCACGCCGAACACGCCGTCCAGCTCCAGCACTTTTTCCGCTTTATCGACGATGACGTCGAAGCCGAAGGTTTCGGCGCGGGTGCGCACCACGTCCAGCGTTTGCGGATGCACGTCGTCAGCCACGAAGAAACGGTTGGCGTCTTTCAGCTTGCTGGCGCGTTTGGCCAACGCCATCGCCTCGGCGGCGGCGGTCGCTTCATCCAGCAGCGAAGCGGAGGCCAGATCCAGACCGGTCAGATCGAGGGTCACGGTCTGGAAGTTCAGCAGCGCTTCCAGACGGCCCTGCGACACTTCCGGCTGATAGGGGGTGTAAGCGGTGTACCAGCCCGGGTTTTCCAGCATGTTGCGCAGGATCACCGGCGGCGTCAGCACGGCGCTGTAGCCCATGCCGATATAGGATTTGTAGCGCTGATTCTGCGAGGCGATCGCCTTCAGCTCAGCCAACGCCTGATGTTCGGTCGCCGCGTCGCCGACCGGCGGCGGCCCCGGCAGCTGAATGTCCGCCGGCACAATCTGTTGGATCAGCGCGCTGAGCGAGCGAGCGCCCACCGCTGCCAGCAACTCCTGGCGTTGTTCCGCAGAAGAGCCGATGTGGCGTTCAATGAACGCTTCGCTGTGTTCGAGTTGGCTGAGTGTCTGAGTCATTGCTACAAATTCCTGAATGCTTGCGTGATACGGGATATAGCTTGAACGGTAACTAAAACGCCCCGGCCGAAAGGCCTGGGGCGTGGTCACGATTACTCGTCGATCGAGGCCTGATAAGCTGCGGCGTCCAGCAGGTTCGCCAGCTCGCCTTCGTCGGAGGCTTTAATCTGGAACAGGAAGCCGTCACCGTAAGGTTCGCTGTTCACCAGTTCCGGAGAGCTTTCCAGCTCGCCGTTCACCGCCACGATTTCGCCGCTGATTGGCGCGTAAATGTCCGATGCCGCCTTGACGGATTCCGCCACGGCGCAATCTTCACCGGCGGCGACGCTGCGGCCCACTTCCGGCAGATCGACAAACACCATATCGCCCAGCAGTTCCTGCGCATGTTCGGTGATGCCTACGGTGTAAACGCCGTTACCTTCTGCACGAACCCACTCGTGGGAAGATGCGTATTTCAATTCTGTTGGCACATTGCTCATCGCCGGTTACTCCTTCGAAGAAATAAAAGAATCAATCAATAAAAAATCAATTTGTCAGCGGCTTGCCGGCGCGAACGAAACCGGGCTTGGTCACTTTGACCGGCATTTCACGGTTGCGGATCTGCACGATAGCCTGCTCGCCGATGCCTGCCGGCACGCGTGCCAGCGCGATGCTGAAGCCCAGCGTCGGAGAGAACGAGCCGCTGGTGATCACGCCTTCGTGGGTTTGCCCCGCCGCGTCGGTGAAACGCACCGGCAGCTCATTACGTAATACGCCTTTTTCCGTCATGATCAAGCCGACCAGTTGCTCGGTGCCCTGCTCGCGCTGTTGTTCCAGCGCTTCGCGGCCGATGAAACGGCGATCTTCCGGCTGCCAGGCGATGGTCCAGCCCATGTTGGCGGCCAGCGGCGAAACGCCTTCATCCATCTCTTGCCCATAGAGGTTCATGCCCGCTTCCAGGCGCAGGGTGTCGCGTGCGCCCAGACCGGCCGGCTTGACGCCCGCGGCCAGCAATTTTTGCCAGAAATCCGCCGCCTGCTCTTTCGGCAGCGCGATCTCATAGCCGGCCTCGCCGGTGTAACCGGTGGTGGCGATGAACAGTTCGCCGGCCTGCACGCCGAAGAATGGCTTCATGCCTTCGACCGCGCTTTTTTGCTCCGGGGTGAACAGGGTGCCGGCGCGCTCTTTGGCCTGCGGGCCCTGCACCGCGATCAGCGCCAGATCGTCGCGCACCGTCAGCGCGACGCCATACGGTGCGGCGTGCTCTTCGATCCAGGCCAGGTCTTTGTCGCGGGTGGCGGAGTTCACCACCAGGCGGAAATAGTCTTCAGTGAGGAAATAAACGATCAGGTCGTCGATCACGCCGCCGGAGGCATTCAGCATGCCGGTGTACAGCGCTTTGCCGGGTTGGGTCAGTTTGGCGACGTCGTTCGCCAGCAGGTAGCGCAGGAACTCGCGGGTGCGGGCGCCGTGCAGATCCACAATGGTCATGTGAGACACGTCGAACATGCCGGCATCCTGACGCACCGCGTGGTGCTCATCGAGCTGCGAGCCGTAGTGCAGCGGCATCATCCAGCCGTGAAAGTCTACCATGCGCGCACCGCACGCCACATGCTGGTCGTACAGTGGGGTTTGCTTTGCCATCTTTTCCCTCTTTCCACTCGTCGCTAGAAGTTAGGGTGCTGCCACGCAATGCGGCGGAGCCTGGCTCGCGGCCCGATCGCCATGGCGCACTGACTGCTCAACACAAATGCTGCGCCGGGACGGGCGGAAACTGCGTGCAACCGCCGTGACGCAAACGATACCTTTCCCTCGAACTTATCACCGAACGACCACATTAACCATAAGTTAAAATAGGCTCATCGCCGTTCCGGGGCGGTAAAACGCCGGGCTAGTGTGCAGAGTTTTTCACTGGAAAAATGCGCCTTAAGGCACAAAATTAACAATTAAAGCGGCAAAACACCGAACTTATATAACAAACCTATGGCCTCACATGGGATCCGGACTTTTGATAACCGAACATGGAATTAGAAAAAGTAATGATAAAAAGCGGCTGAAATTAGATTATTTCAAATGAAGGGTTATATAAGGAAAAGCGATGGAATAAGGCGGGAAGCGCGAGCCCGGTGCGGGCCCGCAGAAGGAAGGGATCAGGCAAGCCACTCGGGCAGATCGTTCAGGCCCATCGCCTGACGCACCAGCTTCGGTTTGACGCCCGGCAGGCTGTCTGCCAGCCGCAGGCCCACGTCGCGCAACAGCTTTTTGGCCGGGTGATTGCCGTCGAACAGTTCGCGGAAACCCTGCATGCTGGCCAGCATTACCGCCGCGCCATGTTTGCGGCGGCGCTCATAACGGCGCAAATAGAGGTGCTGGCCGATATCCTTGCCCTGCCGCTGCAGGCGGCGCAGTTCGGAAATCAGCTCGGCGGCGTCCATGAAGCCCAGGTTAACGCCCTGGCCGGCCAACGGATGCACGGTATGCGCCGCATCGCCCACCAGCGCCAGGCGGTGCGCTGCGAAGCTGCGCGCATAGCGGCCGGTCAACGGGAACGCCAGCCGTTCGCTTTCCAGGCTGCAAGCCCCCAGGCGCATGTCGAAGGTCATCGCCAGTTCGCGGTTGAACTGCGCCGGTTCCAGCCGTTTGAGCCTTTCGGCTTCTTCCGGCGTCACCGACCAGACGATAGAGCTCAAATACGGATCGCTGAATGGCAGGAACGCCAGAATGCCGTCGCCGTGGAAAATTTGCCGCGCCGTCGCCTGATGCGGTTCTTCGGTGCGAACTGTGGCCACCAGCGCGTGGTGGCGGTAATCCCAGAAGGTGAGCGGGATATCGGCATGCTGGCGCAGCCACGACTGGGCGCCGTCGGCGCCAATCACCAACCGGGCGCTCAGCATGCGGCCGTCCTCCAGCGTGACGAAGGCGTCGTTCTCGCCCCACGCCACCTGCTTGAGCGCGGCCGGGGTAATCAGCGTAATGTCCGACAGGCTTTCGGCGCGCTTCCACAGCGCCTGCTGGATCACCGTGTTTTCGATGATGTGGCCGAGATGGCTGAAGCCGCACTCGTCGCCGCAGAAGGCGATTTTGCCGAAGCTGTCGCGATCCCACACTTCCATCGCGTTATAGGCGCTGGCGCGCAGCTGGAGAATGTCGTCCCACACGCCGATGTGCTGCAGCAACCGCTCGCTGGCGGCATTGATGGCGGAGACGCGCAGGGCCGGCTGTTCCGACGGCGGCGCCATCTCCGGCTGGCGCTGCTCCAGCACCGCCACGCGCAGCCCGCTGCCCTGCAGGCCGCAGGCCAACGCCAGCCCCACCATACCGCCACCGGCGATAATCACGTCAAATGATTGCATGCTGCTCGATTTCCTTAAATAACGCGCGACGCCTTGCCGCGCCGCGCTTTGGGCGCGTTAAAGCGCCCGACCATGTCTCTAACGTTCCACCCAGCCCAGCGTACGCTTGGCGAAGGCATCGCGTATCGCCGGCAAACGTTCCATCGCCATCAGCCCCAGATTGCGGCCGATCACCAGCGGGCCATAACGGTTGGCGAACAGATGAATCAACCCGTCGGTCACGCCGATCGTCGCCCGCTGATCGTTTTGCCGCCGCTGCTGATAACGGCTCAGCAGTGCGTAACCGCCGGCGTCTTCGCCGCTGTCTGCCGCTTCCGCCAGCGTTTCCGCCAGCGACATCACGTCGCGCAGGCCAAGGTTGAACCCCTGCCCGGCGATAGGATGCAGCGTTTGCGCCGCGTTGCCCACCAGCGCCAGCCGGTGGCTGACATGGCGATCGGCGGTCAGCAGACCGAGTGGGTAACTGTGCCGTTTACCGGCTTTGAGGATACGCCCCAGCCGCCAGCCGAAGGCCTGTTGCAGCTCGGCGATAAACCGCTCGTCGTCCCAGGCATCCACCTGGGCGCGATCTTCGCGCGCATGGCACCATACCAGTGAACTGCGCCCCTGCGACATCGGCAACAGCGCCAGCGGCCCATAGCGAGTAAAGCGCTCAAAGGCGCGCCCCTGCGGATCTTCCGCCGTGGTGACGTTGGCAATGGTGGCGAACTGCGGATAGTCCTCCTGCCGCCACTGCATATTGCAGGCTTGCGCCAGCGCAGAGCGCGAGCCGTCGGCCGCCACCAGCAATTGCCCGCGCAGACGCTGGCCGTTGTCCAGCAGCACTTCCGCCCGCTCTGCGGTGCGAATCACGTCCACCACCCGCGCCGGGCAGTGCAGCGTAACGCCGGGGGCCTTGGCCAGCAGCGCGAACAACCGCTGCCCGGCGTCGTGCAGTTCGATCACCTGGCCGAGCGCATCGACCTGATAATCTTGCGCCTGCAGATTCACAAACCCGGCGTGCCCGCGATCGCTGACGTGCACCTGAGTGATCGGCGTAGCGCAATCGCGCAGCGCCGGCCAAACGCCGATGCGCGCCAGCTGTTGGCAGGTGCCCTGCGCCAGTGCGATGGCGCGGGCGTCAAAGCCCGGATGGCTGCGGTCGTCCGGCCGGGTCGCCTCGACCAGATCCACCGCCATTCTTCCCTGAGTGAGCGACGAAATGGCCAGCGCCAACGTCGCGCCCGCCATACCCCCGCCAACGATAATAACGCTCATGCTACGACCTTGCCGCCGCCATCAAAGCCTCGATGGCATCGGCGTCTTTCACCACGGTGGCGGTCAGGTTTTCATTGCCGTCGGCGGTGATCACGATATCGTCCTCGATGCGGATGCCGATGCCGCGGTACTCCGCCGGCACGTCCGCATCCGGCGCGATGTACAGCCCCGGCTCCACGGTCAGCACCATGCCCGGCTCCAGCAGCCGATCGCGGCTCGGCGTGCCGTAGTGGCCAACGTCGTGCACGTCGAGACCCAGCCAGTGGCTCAGCCCGTGCATGAAGAACTGACGGTGCGCCTGCTCGGCGATCAGCAGGTCGACTTCACCTTTCAATACGCCCAGCTCCACCAGCCCGACCACCATGATGCGCACCACTTCGTCATTGACTTCGCGAATGCTGGTGCCGGGTTTGAACAGTTCCAAAGCGCGCTGCAGCGACGCCAGCACAATGTCGTACACCGCGCGCTGCGGCCGGCTGAACTTGCCGTTGACCGGGAAGGTGCGGGTGATGTCGCCGGCGTATCCCTGGTACTCGCAGCCCGCGTCGATCAACACCAGATCGCCGTCGCGCATCTGGCTCTCGTTCTCGGTGTAGTGCAGGATACAGCCGTTTTCGCCGCTGCCGACGATGGTGTTGTAAGACGGGTAACGGGCGCCGAGGCGGGTGAACTCATGATGAATTTCCGCTTCCAGCTGGTATTCGAACATGCCCGGACGGCATTTTTCCATCGCGCGGGTGTGCGCCAGCGCGCTGATCTCACCGGCGCGGCGCATCACCGCCAGCTCTTCCGGCGACTTGAACAGCCGCATGTCGTGCAGCCACGGCCGCCAGTCGGTAACGGTGGCCGGCGCCTGCAGGTTCTGGCGGAACCCCTTGCGCAGCTTGTCCAGCGCGCTGAACAGGATCTGATCGGCATAGGCGTATTCGCCCTGCGCGTGGTAGACCACGTCCAGACCGTTGAGCAGCAGGTGCAGTTGGTCATTGATTTCATCGAACGGCAGCGCGCGATCCACGCCCAGCTTTGCCGGTGCGGCGTCTTGCCCCAGGCGGCGGCCAAACCAGATTTCCGCCGTCAAATCGCGCACCCGGTTGAACAACACGCTGTGGTTGTGCGTTTCATCGCTTTTAATCAGCACCAGCACCGCTTCCGGCTCATTGAAGCCGGTCAGGTACCAAAAATCGCTGTTCTGCCGGTAGGGATAGTCTGAATCTGCACTGCGCGTCGTTTCCGGCGCAGAGAAAATAACCGCCGCGCTGGCCGGCGCCATTTTCGCCAACAGCGCCTGGCGGCGGTTGTTGAATTCCTGCTGAGTCATTACCTTCTCCTGAAATCATGCCATCCGCACCGCCGGCGGAGAGGCGATAGAACGTTTAGTGCAGCGTCGGTTTGATATTTTCCGGCGCCGTCGGTTTGTGACGGGTGAATTCGCCGTGGCACATGATGGCGGCGCCCCGCACATACTCCGCCACTTCTTCCAACGACTGTTCCAATTCTTCCTGATCTTCGTCTTCGTCGTAGCCCAGCTGCGCGATATTGCGCAGATCGTCGATCGCTTCACCGACTTCGTCTTTCACCTGAGCCAGCTTCGGCTGCATCATGCCCAGACCGAGCAGGAAGTGGTTGACCCAACCGGCCAGCGCGTCGGCGCGATCGAACACGCTGACGATCTCCCCTTCAGGCAGCATCAGTTGGAACAGGAATTCGTCATCTTCCAGCGTGTCACGCGTCGCTTCATACAGCTGCTGCAACGGTTGGCTGAGCGCCTGCGGGAAGGCGACGCCTTCGTTGGTCAGATCGTGCACCAGCGCCTGCCAGCCGGCGTCACGGCTGCCGCCGCACAGCAGGCCGCTGATCAGGCCGTGCATTTCTGCCGCGGTCAGCGCCACCGACTGCTGGTTGAGGGCCACGGTCAAAGATTGGTAACTTGGAAATGTATTCTGTATAGACATGCGCATTCGTCATCGTTGGCAGGATAAGTTCGTGTTATGCTACCACCAAGGTCCGTCGCTATACCAGATAAGCGCGACACCTCAGTGGCTAGTTATAATCGCGATGTGGCAGGTTTCACACTGCGCCGGCGGGTGACGAAAGTGCGGTAAATACGCATTTTGAAACCCTTTTTTGACTGGCAATGTCCGCCACAGTAGATTACAACCAGGTACTGAAAAAGGGGTTGTATCTTGGTACCGAGGTATATATAGTGGCGCCCGCTTTGACGGCCCGGCCCGGGCGGACAAGGCTGGCGCGAAATTTAGGCAGGAAGGTGGCATGTCTGCACAACCGGTAGATATTCAAATTTTTGGCCGCTCGTTAAGAGTCAATTGCCCGCCAGAACAACAAGATGCGTTGAATATGGCGGCGGACGATCTTAACCAACGGTTGCAAGATCTTAAAGTTCGCACTAGAGTCTCCAATACTGAGCAACTGGTTTTCATCGCGGCATTGAACGTCTGTCACGAACTTGCTCAAGAACGGTTGAAAACCCGTGACTATGCGTCCAATATGGAACAACGCATACGGATGCTGCAGCAAACCATTGAACAAGCGCTGCTTGAACAAGGTCGCATCTCTGAACGTCAGGATGCACAATTCGAATAACTTAAGTTGTTGAAAGCCAAGTTTTCGGCAACGAGTACAAAATTTCTCTGAGATGTTCGCCAGCGGGCCAGTCCCCTGAGCCGATATTTAGTACAAACAGAATGTGTTGCTCCGCGATCGGTGAGCACGCTCGGTGCGCCGAGAAGCCTTAAGATTGCGACGGCACGTTCACCTTGAACCATGGGTTCAAGGGTTACAGCCTGCGACGGCATCTCGGAGATTCCCCTTCTCAGCGGTTTATGTGTGCTGAACGCCACACTGAGCAAGCCTGATACGATGTCTTTTCAACCCCAATTCGCGCAGCAGCGCCAAGCCATTCGCCAACTCATTCGCCAACGCCGACGCGAACTTACGCCGGATCAGCAACGCTTTGCCGCAGACAAGATAACCGAGCGCCTTGCCGCACATGCACGCATTCAGGCGGCGCACAGCATCGCGGTATTTTTGTCGTTTGACGGCGAACTCGATACCGGGCCGCTGATCGAGCAACTGTGGACGCTCGGCAAACGGGTTTACCTGCCGGTGCTGCACCCGTTCAGCCCGGGTCACCTGCTGTTCCTGCGCTATGCGCCGGAAACGCCGCTGGTACGCAATCGCTTCAATATTCTCGAGCCGCGTCTCGATGTGCGCCAGGTGTTGCCGCTGGGTGAACTGGAGGTGGTGCTGACGCCGCTGGTAGCATTCGATCATACCGGACAGCGTCTGGGCATGGGCGGCGGCTTTTACGATCGCACCCTGCAAAACTGGCGCAGCGGCGGCCCCTATCCCATCGGCCTGGCCCATGATTGCCAGCAGGTGGAGCGCCTGCCGACCGAACACTGGGATATCCCGCTGCCGGAAATCCTCACCCCGCTCTGCAGCTGGGCGTGGCACGAACCCAAATAGCAAAAGGCCGGATCGCTCCGGCCTTTTTCGTTGCGGCGAGCCGCCGAATCAGAACAGCAGACGGGCGCGAATGGTGCCGTCGATGGCCTTCATACGCTGCAGCGCGGCGTCGGCGCGCGCGGTTTCCGCTTCGATGTCGATCACCACATAGCCAATTTCCGGCCCGGTTTGCAGATACTGCGCGGCGATGTTAACCCCCTCTTCGGCGAAGATCTGGTTAATCTGCGTCAGCACGCCCGGACGGTTTTCATGGATGTGCAGCAGACGGCTGGCGTTCGGGCCATGCGCCGGCAACGACACTTCCGGGAAGTTGACCGCCGACAGGGTCGAACCGTTATCGGAATATTTCGCCAGCTTGCCGGCCACTTCGTCGCCGATGTTTTCCTGCGCTTCCTGAGTGGAACCGCCGATGTGCGGCGTCAGCAGCACGTTATCGAACTCACACAGCGGCGAGTTGAACGGATCGCTGTTGGTCGCCGGTTCTTCCGGGAAGACGTCGATCGCCGCCCCCGCCAGGTGATTGCTGGCCAGCGCGTCGCACAGCGCGGGGATATCCACCACGGTGCCGCGCGAGGCGTTGATCAGAATAGCGCCCGGTTTCATCAGCGCCAGCTCTTCCGCTCCCATCATGTTCTTGGTCGCCAGCGTTTCCGGCACGTGCAGCGTCACCACGTCGCTCATATTGAGCAGATCGGACAGATGACGCACCTGTTGCGCGTTGCCCAACGGCAGCTTGTTCTCGATATCGTAGAAGAACACCTTCATGCCCAGCCCTTCGGCCAGAATGCCCAACTGGGTGCCGATATGGCCGTAGCCGATGATGCCCAGTTTTTTGCCGCGCGCTTCATAGGAGCCCACGGCCAGTTTGTGCCACACGCCGCGGTGCGCCTTGGCGTTGGCGGCCGGAATGCCGCGCAGCATCAACAGCAGCTCGCCCAGCACCATTTCGGCCACGGATCGGGTATTGGAGAACGGGGCGTTGAAGACCGGAATGCCGCGTTTGGTCGCCGCTTTCAGGTCAACCTGGTTGGTGCCGATGCAGAAGCAGCCCACCGCCACCAGTTTTTCTGCGGCGGCGAACACCTCTTCGGTCAGATGCGTGCGCGATCGGATGCCGACGAAGTGCGCATCGCGGATGGAGGCCTTCAGCGATTCGGTGTCTAACGCACCCTTGTGGTATTCGATGTTGGTATAACCGGCGGCACGCAAATTATCGACCGTGCTCTGATGAACCCCTTCCACCAACAGGAATTTAATCCTGTCTTTCTCCAATGATACTTTTGCCATTTACCCGACCCTATGTTCAGACTTCAGAAGCGGCTGTGACGACACAGCTCCCATCCAACATAACAAAAATAACGCGGGCGGCAATACAAACGATTGCCTGCCCGGCAGGACAAGGCGCAGCGTTGATGGCGGTTTACGGCAGAAAATGCCATAGGGAAAGTTTTCGGCAGAAGCTTTGGGGAGTCAGTTTTCACAATGTGACATAAGTCACCAAATTTGCCGCTTTTTAGAAAAGATGTTTTAACCGAAGAAATATGCGGCCCGGCACTGCCGGGCCACAGGCCGCAGAGGCTTATTTGACCACTTTCACGCCTTCCGGGGTGCCGACCAGCGCCACGTCCGCGCCGCGGTTGGCGAACAGCCCCACGGTCACCACGCCGGCGATGCCGTTGATCTTGTTCTCCAGCGCGATGGCATCAGTGATGCTCAGGTTATGCACATCGAGGATCACGTTGCCGTTGTCGGTCACTACGTTCTGGCGATACTCCGGCAGGCCGCCCAGTTTCACCAGCTCGCGCGCCACATAGGAGCGGGCCATCGGGATCACTTCCACCGGCAGCGGGAATTTGCCCAGCACGTCCACCTGCTTGCTGGCGTCAACGATGCAGATGAATTTCTTGGCGATGGCGGCGATGATCTTCTCGCGCGTCAGCGCCGCGCCGCCGCCTTTGATCATCTGCATGTGGCCGTTGATTTCGTCCGCGCCGTCCACGTAGATATCGAGCGAGTCCACTTCGTTGCTGTCGAACACATGGATGCCGAGGCTTTTCAGCTTGGCGGTGGAGGCGTCTGAGCTGGACACCGCGCCTTCAATCTGGTGCTTGATGGAGCCCAGCGCGTCAATAAAGTGGGCGGCGGTAGAGCCGGTGCCCACCCCGACGATGGTGCCCGGCGTCACGTATTCCAGCGCCGCCCAGCCCACCGCTTTTTTCAGTTCATCCTGCGTCATAATATGTCCCTTGCCTCTGTACGAAAACGTGTGCGTATTATAGGGTAAAACGCTGTTTTTCACGCCGGCAGGATCACACTTATTTACCGCAGCCCGCATTTTTACCCGCTTGGCGGCGAGCTGGGGGCGTGATTTTTCCACCTGCGCCGCACGCAAAATGTGGCATAGTGCCGGTATCATTCTAATTTAAGGGATATCTTTCCGATGAAACGCCCAGACTATCGTACGCTGCAAGCGCTGGACGCGGTGATCCGTGAGCGCGGCTTCGAGCGCGCCGCGCAAAAACTCTGCATCACGCAATCGGCGGTATCCCAACGCATCAAACAGCTGGAAAACCTGTTCGGCCAACCGCTGCTGGTCCGCACCGTGCCGCCGCGCCCGACCGAACAGGGGCAAAAGCTGCTGGCGCTGCTGCATCAGGTGGAGCTGCTGGAAGAAGAGTGGCTGGGCAACGACACCGGCGTCGATACGCCGCTGCTGCTGTCGCTGGCGGTCAACGCCGACAGTCTGGCGACCTGGCTGCTGCCGGCGCTGAAGCCGGTGCTGGCGGACTCCCCCATTCGTCTGAATCTGCAGGTGGAAGATGAAACCCGCACCCAGGAGCGGCTGCGCCGTGGTGAGGTGGTGGGCGCGGTGAGTATTCAGCCGCAGCCGCTGCCGAGCTGCCTGGTGGATCGGCTGGGGGCGCTGGACTACCTGTTCGTGGCCTCCAGCGGCTTCGCCGAGCGCTATTTCCCGAACGGCGTCACCCGCTCCGCGCTGTTGAAAGCGCCGGCGGTGGCCTTCGATCATCTCGACGACATGCACCAGGCATTTCTGCAGCAGAACTTCGATCTGTCGCCGGGCAGCGTGCCCTGCCACATCGTGAACTCATCGGAAGCCTTCGTGCAGCTGGCCCGTCAGGGCACCACCTGCTGTATGATCCCGCATCTGCAGATCGAAAAAGAGCTGGCATCCGGCGAACTGATCGATCTGACGCCGGGGCTGTACCAGCGCCGCATGCTGTACTGGCACCGCTTCGCGCCGGAGAGCCGCATGATGCGTAAAGTGACCGACGCGTTGCTGGAGCACGGTCACCAGGTGCTGCGCCAGGATTAAAACGAAAAAAGGTTCGCCGCAGCGAACCTTTTCTTCATGACAACACCCTTACTGCGCGGCGTTGCGCTGCAGCTCGAACACCACATCCACCTGATCGTCGAAGTGAATGCTTTGCTGTTCATAGGTTTGCGCCGCGTCGTTTTCCGCCGCCGCGCCGGCCGCCTTATACATCCGCGCCACCGGCATCGGCTGGTAGTTGGCGACCCGGTAGCGAATGCTGTACACCGGCCCCAGCTTGGCGTGGAAGCCCTTGGCCAGGGATTCGGCCTGCTGAGTCGCGTTCTCGATCGCTTTTTGCCGCGCCTGCTCGCGATACACATCCGGCTTGGCGACGCCCAGCTCCACCGCGCGGATCTCGTTCAGGCCGGATTTCAGCGCGCCGTCCAGCAGCTCGTTCAGCTTGTCCAACTGGCGCAGGGTAACCTGCACCTGACGCACCGCCCGGTAGCCCTTCAGCACCGACTCGCCGGTTTTCAGGTAATCGTATTCCGGCTGGGTGCGCAGGTTGGCGGCGCTGATGTCTTTCTTCTCGATGTTGTTTTTCTGCAGGAAATCAAAGTACTGCGCCACGCGCTCGTCCACCTGCTTCTTCGCCTGGGCGGCGTCTTTGGAGGAAACGCTCACTTCGATCGCCAGAGTGGCGATATCCGGCGTGGCGTCCACGCTGGCGGTGCCGGAGGTGACGACGTGCGGCCCTTCAGGCAATTCAGCCGCCTGCAGCGCCATCGGTAGCGTCCCTAATCCGACCATTGCGGCCATAGCCAATGCTTTTAGCTTCACAGTGTCTCCTTAATGACAGGCTGTCTCTGATCGCCGGCTTTTCCCTGCGAGAACCGCCGGTTTCCTGGCATCAAACGTAGCATATCGCACGGCGTTTTGAATTCGGATTAGTGACAAATTCTTATAAATTTGCCCCCTGCCAGGCCAGCTGCAGCGCGATGCCCCACATCACCAGACCGACCAGCGCATTGATGATGCGCTGCGCCCGCTGGGTGTTCAGCCACGGCGCCAGCCAGGAGGCCAGCAGCGCCAGACCAAAGAACCACACCGCCGACGCGCTGACCGCGCCAAGCGCGAACCAGGAACGCACGTCCGCCGTCAGCTGTCCGCCCAGGCTGCCGAGCACCACGAAGGTATCCAGATAGACGTGCGGATTCAGCCAGGTGACCGCCAGCATGGTGACCACGATGCGCCAGCGGCTCTGCGCCAGCTCCTGCGCCGCGGCCTGAGCCGGTTGCGGGCTGAAGGCGGAACGGAACGCGCCCCAGCCGTACCACAGCAGAAACGCCACCCCGCCCCAGGTCACCAACGCCAGCAGCAGCGGCGAGCGGGTCAGCAACGCGCTGCCGCCGAAAATACCGGCGCAGATCAGCACGATATCGCTCAGCGCGCACAATGAGGCGATCATCAGATGATACTGACGGCGAATGCCCTGATTCATCACGAATACGTTCTGCGGGCCCAGCGGCAGGATCATGGCGGCGCTCAGGGCAAAGCCCTGCAGGAAGACGGCTAGCATGGGAAATTCCTCGAATGATAAAAGGCGCCGGACGTGGGCGCGTATCGGTCAACACGCGCATCATACGAGGAAGCGATCATTAGGTGAAATTGATGTTTCTAATCAAGTATCAGAGATGCTAATACCCTGTGGGCGCCAGGCCAGCGCCGCCAGATTCGCCCATCGGCGAAAAATTCGCTATCATCCGCCCCTCTCCACTCCAGCCGGCCGACCGATGTCTACGATTACCGATACCTTCATCGCCCCGCCCTGTCATGACCAGATAGAGATCCTCTATCAGGACGATCATCTGGCGCTGATCAATAAACCCGCCGGGTTGCTCAGCCTTTCGGGCAAAAATCCGCAAAATCTCGATTCGGTACACCACCGGCTGGTGCAGATCTTCCCCGGCTGCACGCTGGCGCACCGCCTGGATTTCGGCACGTCCGGGTTGATGGTGGTGGCCCGCAATAAGGCCGTCAATGCCGCGCTCTGCCGGCAGTTCAGCGAGCGCACCGTCGGTAAAGTCTACAGCGCGCTGCTCTGCGGCCATGTGGCGGATGACGAAGGGGTGATAGACGCGGCGATCGCCAAAGATCCGGCGCTGTTCCCGCTGATGTCGATTTGCGCCCTTCACGGCAAGCCCGCTCGCTCCCGCTATCGGGTCGTCGAGCGTTTTTATCGTGAAACGGAAGGCGGGATCTCGCTGCCGCTGACGCGGGTGCAGCTTACCCCAGAGACTGGGCGCACCCACCAGCTGCGTATTCACAGCCGGCAATTGGGCCATCCTATTTTAGGCTGCGATCTGTATGGCGGGCGCCTGCTGCCGGGTACCGAGCAGACGCCGCGGCTGATGCTGCACGCCAGCGAACTGGACTTTGTGCACCCCATCCGCGGAGAGCGGATAACCGCTCGTCACGCCGCGCCGTTCTGAACGCGGCTTACCACATCAAATCGTCAGGCACTTTAAAGTCGGCGTACGGATCGTCTTCATCCTGCTCTTCCTGACTCAGCGCGCTGTGCAACACAATGCTGCCCGCATCGCGCTGCGCGATTTTATCGGCGACGCTCGCGGGGATAATCGCGTATTCACACTCTTCCCGGTTCTCGATCAGCAAACGCGCAATGGCGAGGCGGCCATTGATCAGTTGGGTCTGCGTCGCCTTATCCACCAGGATTTTTTTGATCAGGTTACCGTCGGTAAAGTTAAAACCGATATCGCCTTTCGCCAGCACGATGCGATTCATCTCGATCAGTTGCTTCACCTGCGCCTTGTATTCTTTGGACAGCGCGGCTTGCTTTTGCTGCTCGTTCAACTGCTTATCGCGCTCAAGCTGCGCCTTTTTATTCTCTTCCACCGCCTCTCTGGCCTCGCGGGCCTGAACGCGTGATTTTTTAGCCGTTCTTTGGACTTTGGCCATTTTCTTGCTGGTTACCAAGCCCGCTTTGAGCATCTGCTCTTGTAAGGTGAGTTTTGTCATGTTCGTGTCTGAAGCCGTGGGATCATGGAGGGATTATACCCGTAATTTTTCAGGCTGCACCAGGTTGCCGGCCCAACCCATCGGCGGTTTGCGCCGCAGAGCAACGGCGGTAAAACGGCCCGAACGCCCGATCATGAATACCGCTCATGTGGTAATGAAATTAAGTCTCTTTCACTCCCTCCGGGACTCTGGCAAAAATAGACCTCATTAACGACAGACAATATGAAATCGGCTGAATAAAAAAATAGAAAAACAAGCCATTGAAAGAAATGGATAAATCCAGCCTTCATATCATATAACAGGATGCTATAAGACGATGAATACAGACTTTACCTTTACGATTAAGAGCAGTTCTTTCGACGAAGATTATAACCCTTCTGAAAATACGCGTATCACCACCAACTTTGCCAATTTGGCCAGAGGGAAAAACCGCCGGGAGAACCTGCGCAACACGTTGGTGATGATCGACAATCGCTTTAATGCATTAGCCTATTGGGATAACCCCAAGGCCGATCGCTACTCCGTCGAGCTGGAAATCATCTCGGTTGAGATGCGCATCGAAGATCAGGGCGCCAGCTTTCCAGTTATCGAAATCCTGAAAACCAACATCATCGATAAAAAAACGCAAAAGCGTATCGAGGGCATCGTCGGGAACAATTTCTCGTCTTACGTGCGCGATTACGACTTTAGCGTCTTGCTGCCGGCGCACAATAAAAACGCGGCGGAATTTACCATTCCGGATGATTTCGGCGATTTGCACGGCAATATCTTTAAGCACTTCGTCAATTCAAACGAATACCATGAAAATTTCAGCAAACCGCCGGTGATCTGCCTCAGCGTATCCAGCAAAGACACCTACCATCGGACGGGCAATCAACACCCGGTCTTGGGCGACGAGTATCGGCAAGACGGCGCTTCATTGACCGACCGGTATTTTAAAAAAATGGGCCTGCAGGTGCGCTATTTCATGCCGAAAAATAGCGTTGCGCCCCTGGCGTTTTATTTCCCTGGGGATTTGCTGAGCGATTACACCGATCTGGAACTGATCGGCACCATCAGCACGATGGAGACCTTCCAGAAAATCTATCGGCCTGAAATTTACAATGCCAATTCGGCGGCGGGGCAATGCTATCAGCCAAGCCTGAATAACCAGGATCATTCATTAACCAAGATTGTTTACGATCGCGAAGAGCGTAGCCAGTTAGCGATTGAGCAGGGGAAATTTACGGAAGAGCAATTTATCAAACCCTACAAGCCTATTCTTGAGCAATGGTCTGCTCACTACGCGCTTTGATTCACTTAAATACAGGTCACCTATCATGAAAATATTGCTCCCCACATCGACCGCCGGCAGCTTGCCCAAACCGGTCTGGCTGGCCCAACCGGAAACCCTGTGGTCGCCCTGGAAATTGCAGAATGAAGAACTCATCGAAGGGAAACAGGACGCTCTGCGTTTGTCACTGGCAGAGCAACAACAGGCCGGCATCGATATCGTCAGCGATGGCGAACAAACCCGTCAGCACTTCGTCACGACGTTTATCGAGCATCTCAGCGGCGTCGATTTCGAAAAACGCGAAGTGGTTAAAATCCGCAATCGCTATGAGGCGAGCGTGCCGACGGTCGTGGGGGCGGTCTCGCGTCAAAAACCCGTTTTCGTTGAAGACGCCAAATTTTTACGCCAGCTGACCACACAGCCGATTAAATGGGCCCTGCCGGGGCCGATGACCATGATCGACACACTCTATGACAACCACTATAAAAGCCGCGAGAAATTAGCCTGGGAGTTCGCGAAGATCCTCAATCAGGAAGCCAAAGAGCTCGAGGCCGCAGGCGTCGACATTATTCAGTTTGATGAGCCCGCATTTAACGTGTTCTTTGACGAGGTGAATGACTGGGGCATCGCCGCCCTGGAAAGAGCCATTGAAGGGCTTAAGTGTGAAACCGCCGTACATATCTGCTATGGATATGGGATTAAAGCCAATACCGACTGGAAAAAGACGCTGGGCTCGGAATGGCGACAATATGAAGAGGCGTTTCCGAAACTGCAAACGTCCAACATCGATATCATCTCGCTGGAGTGCCATAACTCGCATGTGCCCATGGATCTGCTTGAACTGATCCGCGGCAAAAAGGTGATGGTCGGCGCCATCGACGTAGCGAATCATGCCGTTGAGACGCCGGAGGAAGTGGCCGACACGCTGCGCAAAGCGCTGCAGTTTGTCGATGCCGACAAACTCTATCCGTCGACCAACTGCGGCATGGCCCCCCTGCCCCGTCAGGTCGCCCGCGGCAAGCTGAATGCGTTAAGCGCAGGCGCCGAGATCGTGCGCCGAGAGCTGTAAGCCAAATAACCTTGCCTGCGCCCGCCACAGACACCTCCTGCGGCGGGCGATTATCAGCAATTCCCCCTCCCCGCAACGCCCCCGCTCTGGTGTATACTCGGATTTCTACGCGATGCCAGCCACAGCGGTTTTGGTTCAGGCCTGGCCTGAACAGCCCTCAGCCAGCCCACACAAGCCGAATAACAGTGGAATAACCATGAGCCCAAATACCGCTCGCATCAGCGAAATCATCGATCGCGCCAGGATCTCCCCCTACCAAATCCTGATCCTGACCCTGTGTTTCCTCATTGCCCTTCTGGACGGTTTCGATACCGCCATCATCGGCTATATCGCGCCGGCGCTGCGCGAAGAGTGGGATCTGCTGCCCGCTCAGCTCTCCCCCGCCTTCGGCGCGGGGCTGTTCGGCCTGCTGATCGGCAGCCTGCTGTTCGGGCCGATCGCCGACGCCATTGGCCGCAAACGCGTGCTGCTCGTCGCGGTGCTGGTGTTTGGCGGCTGTACTCTGGCTTCGGCCTATACGCATTCGATCGAATCCCTGACCCTGCTGCGCTTCATCACCGGCATTGGCCTCGGAGGCGCGATACCGACCTGCATCACCCTCAGCTCGGAGTACTCGCCGGCGCGCCGCCGCATGCTGATGGTCACCTTGAGCTGGAGCGGCTTTACCGCCGGGTTGGCCCTGGGCGGCCTGCTGGCCGGGCAGATCATCCCGGCGTTCGGCTGGCGCGGCCTGCTGCTGGTCGGTGGCATCGCGCCGTTGGCGCTGCTGCCGTTGTTGGCCTGGCAGATGCCCGAATCAGTACGCTTTATGGCCGCCAGCGCCAAACATGCCGATCGGCTGCGCCGGGTGGTCGAACGCATCACCGGCCAGCGTTGGACGGGGATAACCATCGTCGATGACGAGCGCCCGGCGCAGGCCAGGTCGCCGATATCACACCTGTTTATCGAAGGCCGCGCCGTACGCACCCTGCTGCTGTGGGTGGCGTTCTTCTGTTCGCTGTTCGTGTTCTACCTGCTCACCAGCTGGCTGCCGACCCTGCTCAAAGACGCCGGTTACGATATCGCCCACGCCTCGCGCATCGGCGCGATGGTGCCGCTCGGCGGCACCCTGGGCGCCATCCTGATGGCGCTGCTGATGGATCGGATCGGGCCATACCGCGTACTGGCCGTCTCCTACCTGGGCGCCGCACTGGTAATTGGCGCGACCGGGTATCTGATGGGCGACGTCTACACGCTGGCCGCCGTCGTGTTCCTTATCGGCTTCGGCGTGGCCGGCGCGCAAAACGGCCTGAACCTGGTCTCCGCCACCCTTTATCCGACCGCAGCCCGCGTCACCGGCGTCAGCTGGGCCATGGCCAATGGCCGCTTCGGCTCAATTGTCGGCTCGATGCTCGGCGCCTGGATGATGGCCGCCGCCGGCTCGACGGAAGTGTTCTTCCTCTGGCTGGCGCTGCCGGCGCTGCTGGGCGCCGCCGCCATCTTCCTGCTCTATCGCCTCAGCCTGCGCCGCCGCACGCCGCTCACGGAACCGGCTGCGGGCATCTGACCTCGCGGAAAATAAAAGGCCGAGACGCCATCGGTAGCATCTCGGCCTCTCATGAGAAACCCTTAACCTATCGGTTATTTTTCAAAAGCGCGTGCCGCTATAGTGCACTGTTTTCCTTGTCATTGGCTTCCTTTATGCACTCATCGACATTTTTAAAATCATATTGCAGATAAACGCTCCCAATCCCACTATTGACGGCGGTCGCTTCAAGCATAATCCCCTGCAAATCGTTCTTGAACGGTTTATCTTTTTTCTCTTCCCAGTCAATACCGAAATAGCGTTCTTTTTTAAGCAGCCCCATCATCCAATCACCAGGTTCTTTCCATAACGACCCCGGCAACAGCAAATCAGTAGCATTTCCTTTGCCATAATTAGCGGTCAATGATTTAGCAATGTCCTTCACCCTGGACTTTAACTCCACCCCATAACTGTCTGTATTGATATCACCGCTAAGCGCGCGAATTCGGCATAAACCAACCTTGGGAGAGATGAGCAAAATGTAGGTTTCAAAGGCGTAATACGTTTTGGGGACGACCTCCGTAGTATAAATATTAAGACGATTCGGTATTGCCGTTAAGGTAACGCCTGTCATGTCCTCGACGTTCTTTTTCGTCAACCCCATTTGCAGTCCAAACGGCCCAATGCCGGGCGGAAGCAACGCGTCTTTCGCCACCGGTTCTTCCCGCTGATTGGATTTTGAAGCGGTTGATGTTGCATGATGGGCTATCGTCGGAACGGCCAGGCCATATTTCGCCGACAGCAATTTTTGCTGCAACATCGCCAGACTTTGCTCTTGAGTGGCTATCGTTGCCTTTTTTATCGACCCCATCAGACCACCATCGTATTGTGCAGCCTCTTGTTTAGCGGTCGATATTTCCCGAGTCAGCATTGCCAATTCGGCGGTGAGCTTTTCCGCCAGCTTCAGATCCGGCGCGGTCTGGTTCGTGACAATCTCAACCTTTGATCCAGACTCGATCGCATTGATTCGTTGCTGAATAAGCGCCTTGTTCGTTTTCAGAATTTCCAGTCGCGCCATCACCAGAGATTTAATCAAGCCGCCGTTTAACGTGTCCTGCTGTTTAGCTGCGTTTTCAATCTCGGCATCCGTACTCACCAGCTCTGACTTTAAATCGTCTACTTGCTGTATTTGTTCAGGCGACAATGCTTTTGGCCCACATCCAGAGATCAAGACGCTCAATAATGCGGCAATAACAGCCCTTTTCATTTCATCCCTTTCCTATCGACAATCCACAAGAAAGCTATGGTATCAGAGAAGGAAACAGTAACAACGAAAAGTCGTTTTTACCGCGACTTATTGAGCTTCTCGTTATTACGCCCGCATCTACTTGTCATAGGCCGCAATTTCCGAAGGCGCATATCGGCTTGGCGCCAATATCGATACAGCGGAGACAGATTGAATGGCTGCCTGGCTAATACGGGGAAAATAGCAATAAAAAAGGGGGCAAGGCCCCCTTCTCTGTTATTCCGCCTTGGCGGAAGCGTCTTCGGTGCGATACAGGTGCACATCCATCTGCGGGAACGGAATGCCGATGTTGTGGGCATCCAGCGCGCGCTTGAAGTTTTCCATCAGATCGAAGTACACGTTCCAGTATTCCGCATTGGTGGTCCAGGAACGGGTCACGAAGTTCAGCGAGGACGGCGCCATCTCGTTCAGACGCACGGTCACGCCTTTGGCGTGCATGATGCGTTTGTCGGCGGCGATCACGTCGCCCAGCACCTTCTTCACCACGTCGATATCGGCGTTGTAGGCCACGCCCACCACGATATCCACGCGGCGGTTCGGTTCGCGGGAGTAGTTGATGATGTTGCCGGCGATGATTTTACCGTTCGGCACCACGATGGTTTTGTTGTCGGCGGTGCGCAGGGTGGTGGAGAAAATCTGCACCTGATCGACGGTACCGGCCACGCCGCCCAGATCGACATATTCACCCACGCGCAGCGGACGGAAGATCACCAGCAGCACGCCGGCGGCGAAGTTGGACAGCGAGCCTTGCAGCGCCAGGCCGACGGCCAAACCGGCGGCACCCAGCACCGCGATCACCGAGGTTGTCTGCACGCCGACGCGCCCCAGCACGGCGATGAAGGTGAACGCCAGCACGCCGTAACGCACGATCGCCGACAGGAAGTCGGCCACCGTGGCGTCGATGCCGCGCAGCTTCATCACGCGGTTCAGCGCATTGCCGACCACGCGGGCCACGATCGAACCGATGATCAGGATAACGATGGCGGCGACGATATTCACCGCGTACTGGATCAACAGATCCTGATTCTTCACCAACCAGTCGCCGGCACCGTTGATGCCGTCTACTACATTCAAATCTTTCATTCGTGTCGTCCTAACTCAGTCCCTAACGGGAGAAACTCGCAAAAATACACTGGCCTCGGCGGCCAGTAGGAAACCACGCCTAAGGGTAACCAACATTAAAGGCTCATGCCAACCATCAGCATTAAAAATAGCCGAAACTGCCCGCCGCTTCTTCTATGCTGAGAACAGCGCGTTGGCCATTTCACGACAAGGGATCCGTTCTTCATGCACATTCGCTCTTCGCTCAAACACTATTGGCAAGTGCGGCCCAGGCTGCTGTTTTCCGTCGGCGCCGGGCTGCTGTGCTTTCTGCTGCTGCCCGCCCAGCTCTCGCTGCTGCAACGCTTGATGATCGGCTGGAATACGCTGGCCTGGCTCTACCTGCTGTTTCTCTGGCGGCTGATGCTGGTCAGCACGCCGCAGCACATTCGCCAAATCGCCCGGCGGCAGGACGAAAGCGCCAGCATGGTGCTGGCGTTAGTCAGCCTCGGCTGCCTGGTCAGCTTACTGGCGATCCTGTTTGAATTGAGCAGCGCCAAACAGGTGGTCGGCTCTCTGAAAACGCTGCATTTGCTCCTGACCGGCGCCACGCTGGCGGTCTCCTGGCTGCTTCTGCCGACCGCCTTCACCATGCACTATGCTCATCAGTTTTATCGCCAGGGCGCACAGCAGGATCCTTTGCCGCTGCTGTTCCCCGGCAATCTCGCCGATCCCACCTATCTGGATTTCGCCTACTTCTCCTTCACCATCGCGGTCGCGTCGCAAACCGCCGATGTGGCGGTCGGCGCGGCAGAGGTGCGCAAGATCACCCTTCTGCAGTCGGTGATCTCCTTCGCGTTCAACATGCTGATCCTGGGCCTGTCCATCAACGTCGGCGCCGGCCTGTTGGGCTGAAAACGAAAAAGGCTCCCCGCAGGGAGCCTTTAAATTGCAAACAAAGGAGGAAAAAACGTGGTTTTTCCTCCTTTGTGATCATCAGTCGAAAATCAATAAATTGATTTTCCTTATTTTTTATATTTTGCCTACGGCAAGCCAAGCCACGCATCAGGCTTGCCATAAACAAAAAGGCTCCCCGCAGGGAGCCTTGTACATCATGCAACAGGTGCCGAAGATTACAGAACGTCTACCGCGTTCAGATCTTTGAAGGCCTGCTCCAGACGCGTCACCATGCTGGTTTGCGCTGCGCGCAGCCATACGCGTGGATCGTAGTATTTCTTGTTAGGCTGATCGGCGCCTTTCGGGTTGCCCAGCTGGCCCTGCAGGTAAGCTTCGTTCGCTTTGTAGTACTGCAGGATGCCGTCCCAGGTCGCCCATTGGGTGTCGGTGTCGATGTTCATCTTGATCACACCGTAACCCACAGACTCTTTGATCTCTGCATCGGTAGAACCGGAACCGCCGTGGAACACGAAGTTCAGGCTGTTGTGCGGCAGGTTGAATTTCTTGGACACGTAATCCTGAGAATCGCGCAGGATGGTTGGAGTCAGCTTAACGTTGCCTGGCTTGTACACGCCGTGCACGTTACCGAACGATGCAGCGATGGTGAAGCGCGGGCTGATGGCGTTCAGTTTTTCGTACGCGTAAGCCACGTCTTCCGGCTGGGTGTACAGAGCGGAAGCGTCCATATGGCTGTTGTCCACGCCATCTTCTTCACCGCCGGTGCAGCCCAGTTCGATTTCCAGCGTCATGCCGATTTTGGCCATGCGCTTCAGGTAGGCGCTGCAGATCTCGATGTTTTCTTCCAGAGACTCTTCAGACAGATCGATCATGTGGGAAGAGAACAGCGGTTTGCCGGTAGCGGCGAAGTGTTTCTCGCCGGCGTCCAGCAGGCCGTCCAGCCATGGCAGCAGTTTCTTCGCGCAGTGGTCGGTGTGCAGGATCACCGGCACGCCGTAGTGTTCAGCCATCTGGTGAACGTGGTGTGCGCCGGAGATAGCGCCCAGAATCGCTGCGCCCTGAGGCACATCGGTCTTCACGCCTTTGCCGGCGATGAATGCGGCGCCGCCGTTGGAGAACTGAACGATGACCGGCGCGCGCACTTTAGCCGCGGCTTCCAGCACTGCGTTGATGGAGTCGGTACCCACGCAGTTTACCGCTGGCAGCGCAAAGTTGTTCTCTTTAGCAACTGCGAAGACTTTCTGAACGTCATCACCCGTGATGACACCCGGTTTTACGAAATCAAAAATTTTAGACATGTTACTTTGTCCTGTTTCGTCGGCCGTAGATGGATGTAAATCGATGTTTTCACGCCGCGCAGCATTTGCCGCGCGGTATAAAACAAACGGGCGGCTTTCGCCTCCCGTTGTCTGAATTACTGCTTAGCGCGCTCTTCCAGCATCACGACTGCAGGCAGCGGTTTCCCTTCAACGAATTCCAGGAATGCGCCACCGCCGGTGGAGATGTAGGAGATTTTGTCAGCGATACCGAACAGATCGATGGCTGCCAGAGTGTCGCCGCCGCCAGCGATAGAGAAAGCGTCGCTATCGGCGATCGCGCGGGCGACAATTTCGGTGCCCTTACGGAAGTTAGGGAACTCGAATACGCCAACCGGGCCATTCCACAGAATGGTTTTGGCGTTCTTCAGGATAACGGCCAGACGCTCGGCAGAGACGTCGCCCATATCCAGAATTTGCTCGTTGTCCTGGATCTCGTTGGCCTGCTTCACGGTCGCGGTCGCGGTCTCAGAGAACTCGGTCGCCACGCGCACGTCGGTCGGCACCGGAATGTCGCAGGTTTCCAGCAGTTTCTGCGCGTTCGGGATCAGATCCGGTTCGTACAGGGACTGGCCCACGTTGTTGCCCTGCGCCGCCACGAAGGTGTTGGCAATGCCGCCGCCGACGATCAGCTGATCGGCGATTTTGGACAGGGAATCCAGCACGGTCAGTTTGGTGGAGACTTTAGAACCGCCCACGATGGCGACCATCGGACGGGCCGGGTTACCCAGGGCTTTGCCCAGCGCTTCCAGCTCGGCGGACAGCAGCGGGCCGGCACAGGCGACAGGCGCGAACTTGCCCACGCCGTGGGTGGAAGCCTGCGCGCGGTGCGCGGTGCCGAACGCGTCCATCACGTACACGTCGCACAGCGCCGCGTATTTCTTGGACAGGGTTTCGTCGTCTTTCTTCTCGCCCTTGTTGAAACGGACGTTTTCCAGCACCACCAGTTCACCTTCGGCGACGTCGACGCCATCCAGATAATCCTTCGCCAGACGCACTGGGGATTTCAGTTGATCTTTCAGGTAGTTGACCACAGGCAGCAGGGAGAATTCTTCGTTGTACTCGCCTTCGGTAGGACGACCCAGGTGGGAGGTTACCATCACGCGGGCGCCTTGCTTCAGCGCAGCTTCGATAGTCGGCAGGGAAGCGCGGATACGCGCGTCGGAAGTCACTTTACCGTCTTTTACCGGCACGTTCAGATCGGAGCGGATCAGTACGCGTTTACCCGCCAGATCCAGATCGGTCATCTTAATTACAGACATGGTGAACCCTCTTTATTGAATCTCTATAAAATTGCCTGAGCAGCGCGCCAATCACGCCGGCGCCGCCGTACTAGAAACCGCTGGCGGCCATTGCCCGTGTTGTATCCAACATCCGATTGGCAAAGCCCCATTCATTGTCGCACCAGACCAAGGTCTTTATCAGGTGCTGCCCGCTGACCCGGGTCTGCGTACCGTCGACGATAGCGCTGTGCGGGTCATGGTTAAAATCGATCGAGACCAATGGTAATTCCGTGTAGTCAACTATACCACGAAATGATTCCCGTGCGGCCTTTTGCAACAGCTGGTTGACCTCCGCCACCTTCACTGCGGCGCTCACGCTGACGCTAAGATCGATAGCCGTCACGTTGATGGTCGGCACGCGCACCGAGATAGCCTCGAAGCGATCGCAAAACTGCGGGAAGATGCGGGTGATGCCCGCGGCCAGCTTGGTATCGACCGGAATGATCGACTGGCTCGCCGCGCGGGTGCGCCGCAAATCCGCGTGATACGCGTCGATCACCGGCTGATCGTTCATCGCCGAGTGAATGGTGGTCACGGTGCCGGACTCGATGCTGTAGGCGTCGTCCAGCAGCTTGATCACCGGAATAATGCAGTTGGTGGTGCACGAGGCGTTGGACACGATGCGATGTTCCGCCAGCAGCGTCTGATGGTTGACGCCGAACACGATGGTGGCGTCCAGATCGTTGCCGCCCGGATGGGCGAACAGCACTTTCTTCGCCCCCGCCGCCAGATGGGCCTCGCCATCCGCCCGGCTGCCGTACACGCCGCTGCAGTCCAGCACCACGTCGACGCCCAGTTCGCCCCAGGGCAACTGCTCCACCGCCGGTTGGTGCAACAGGCGAATCGCGTCGTCTCCGACGCTCAGCGTGTCGCACTCTTGCCGCACATCCCAGGCGAAGCGGCCATGGCTGGAGTCGTACTTCAGCAGATGGGCCATGCCTTCGGCGTTCGCCAGCTCATTGATCGCCACCACGGAGATTTCCGCCCGTCGGCCCGATTCGTACAGTGCGCGCAATACGCTGCGGCCGATGCGGCCAAAGCCGTTTATCGCTATGCGGATGGTCATGCTGCTCCTGAAAAAAGGGCCGTCCACGCCGGGTTGACTCACCGGCGCCGCCCGGCGCTGACTGGTTGTCTCACTAACCCGCATAGAGTAGTGGATCGTACCGCCCGCTGTGAATCGCCGAGTTTGCATTATTCCCGCGCTTCAGCGGTTTTTCACCGCCGTCACATCGGCATTTCTGTCGAAGAGTGCTTCAACTGAAACGCTTCAGCTGAGCATAAACCAAAGTTTTGGCAAAAGGAACACGTGCGACAGTTCCTCAGGTAACGGATGGGAATTTTACGAGCATAAGATGATCTGGCGCACATTTTTGGCCTTAAGACCGCGACGGATTTTCACTCGCCGGCACCGTTTCGCCGTAGTGCTCACAAAAATAGTCGCGCAGAAATTCGACGGTCACCCGCACTTTCGCCGACGTTGCCAGCCGGGAAACGTACACCGCCCAGATATTGGCCGGCTGATAATACTCCGGCAGGATGTGCACCAGTCGGCCGCTGTCGATGTTCTCTTTCACGTCCCAGGCGGAACGCAGCGCGACGCCCTGCCCGTCCAGGCACCACTGATGCACGATTTCGCCGTGGTTCGACGCCAGCGCGCCCGTCACCTTTACCGTTTCTTCACCGCTCGGCCCCTGCAGCCGCCACAGCCCGAACGGATGATCGCGTTCTTTGATCACCAGACAGGAACGGCCCGCCAGTTCCGCCGGGTTTTTCGGCGCCCCGTGGCGCTGCAGGTACGCCGGCGAAGCGCACAGTATGCGCTGGTTGTCCGCCAGCTTGCGCGCAATAAGATTGGGGGCGATATCGTCGCCGATGCGGATATCCAGATCGAAACCTTCGCTGACCAGATCCACCAGCCGATCGGAAACGTCGAGCCGCAGTTCCAGCTGCGGATACTGCCGCGCCAGCGCCGACAGCGCCGGCGCGACGAAACGCCGGCCAAAGCCGAAGCTGCTGACCACTCGCAGCATGCCCTGCGGCGCCTGGCGCACTTCGGACAGCTCGTCCATCATCTGATCGACATCGTTGAGAATGCGCTGCGCCCATTCGTAGATGCGCTCGCCGTCTTCGGTGATCGCCACCCGCCGCGTGGTGCGGTGCAGCAACGACACGTCCAGCGTCTTCTCCAACAGCGCGATGCGCTTGCTGATAAAGGCCGGCGAAACGCCCAACTCTTCGGCGGCGGCGGCAAACCCGGCGCGGCGCGCCACCAGCACGAACACCCGCAGGTCACTCAGGATCGGCATATTGTTCATGATTCGTGTTTTATGTTTCACCGTTTTCAGGATTGATTAACAGTTAGTCAATTATAGGATAACAGTGTTGTCAATCTCCCCTACCTACAAATGAGACCTCTGTATGAGCAAAACTTACAAGATTGCCGCCATCCCCGGGGACGGGATCGGGCGGGAAGTGTTGCCGGAAGGCATACGAGTATTGCAGGCGGCGGCGGCGCGCTGGGATCTGTCGCTGGAATTCGCCACCTTCGAGTGGGCCAGCTGCGACTACTACCAGCACCACGGCCAGATGATGCCGGACGACTGGTTCGAGCAACTGAAAGGCTTCGACGCCATCTATTTCGGCGCCGTCGGTTGGCCGGACACGGTGCCCGATCATATCTCGCTGTGGGGTTCTCTGCTGAAATTCCGGCGCGACTTCGAACAGTACGTCAACCTGCGTCCGGTGCGGCTGTTTCCCGGTGTGCCCTGCCCGCTGGCGAACAAGCAGCCGGGCGATATCGATTTCTACGTGGTGCGCGAAAATACCGAAGGGGAATACTCCTCGCTCGGCGGACGGATGTTCGAAGGCACCGAACGCGAGATGGTGATCCAGGAATCGGTCTTCACCCGTCAGGGCGTGGATCGCATCCTGAAGTACGCCTTTGAGCTGGCGCAACAGCGCCCGCGCAAACGCCTGACCGCCGCCACCAAGTCCAACGGCATGGCCATCAGCATGCCGTACTGGGATGAGCGCGTGGCGGAGATGGCGCGCCAATACCCTGATATCGCCTGGGACAAACAGCACATCGATATTCTGTGCGCGCGTTTCGTGCTGAACCCCGAACGCTTCGACGTGGTGGTCGCCTCCAACCTGTTCGGCGATATTTTGTCGGATCTCGGCCCGGCCTGCACCGGCACCATCGGCATCGCCCCCTCGGCCAACCTGAACCCGGAGCGCAACTTCCCGTCGCTGTTCGAGCCGGTGCACGGCTCGGCGCCGGACATTTTCGGCAAAAACATCGCCAACCCGATCGCCATGATCTGGAGCGGCGCGATGATGCTGGACTTCCTCGGCGACGGCGATGCCCGCTACCGCCAGGCGCACGACGGCATCCTGCAGGCGATTGAGCGCATTATCGCCGACGGGCCGCGCACGCCGGACATGCGCGGCGACGCCTCCACCCAGCAAGTCGGCCAGGCGATCGCCGCCCTGCTGCAACGCTGAACGCCGCAGATTTTCCCGCGCAGGGCGCCCTTCCGCGCCCTGCTTTGCCACGTCCGTTTTTCCGCTTCGATCGCTGCCGCAAATCCGTTGAAAACCACCGCAGAAGGCACGCCAATACCCCGGTCAAGATCACAACAAATTGTTTACATACTGTGTTTTATCCTTTTACAGATGCCCCAATTGTGGCCCTCCTGTAATTTGTGCACACTCGAAAATGTTAATGAAGAGTGAATATTCCCGGTAGCGACCCACCGGGCGGTTTGCTCCTCGCGGTGTAACAAAACAAATGGTTCAAGCCAATAAGGCCCGGGCGCACCCTACGCTTTGCGCACCGGCCCACCACCGATAACAGGAGTTCACTCCCATGCAGAGCAATCCCAAAAAGGATGTCACGCTCATCGCCATCAGCCTGTGCAGTATTGCGCTGATCGCCATTTGCCTGATGCTCTTTCCGGCTCAATCCGCGCTTATCGCCAACACCATTTTCAACGGCGTCACCCGGCTGTTCGGTTCAACCATTCAAATCCTGGTGCTGATCGCCCTGCTGGTGGTGCTGTATCTGGCGTTGAGCAAATACGGCAACATCCGCCTCGGCGAAGGCAAACCGCAATACTCCACGCTGGCCTGGCTGTTCATGTTCATCTGCGCCGGCCTCGGCTCGTCCACCCTGTATTGGGGGGTAATGGAGTGGGCGTATTACTACCAGACGCCGGGGCTGAACATCGCGCCGCGCACCCCGAAGGCGCTGGAATACAGCATCAGCTACTCCTTCTTCCACTGGGGCCTGAGCGCTTGGGCAACCTATGCCCTCGCCTCGCTGATCATGGCCTACCACTTCCACGTGCGTAAGAACAAAGGGCTCAGCCTGTCGGGGATCATTTCCGCCATCACCGGCGTGCGCGCCAACGGCCCGATCGGGCGGATGGTGGACCTGATTTTCCTGGTCGCCACCGTCGGCGCCCTCACCATTTCGCTGGTGCTGACCGCCTCCACCTTTACCCGCGGGCTGACGGCGCTGACCGGCATCCCGGACAACTTCGCGGTGCAGGCGACGGTGATCCTGCTGGCGGCGGTGATTTTCTGCCTCAGCTCCTACATCGGCATCGACGGTGGCATGCAGCGCCTGAGCAAAATGGTCGGCTGGGGCGCATTCGCTTTCGCCGGGTTGGTGCTGCTGGTCGGCCCCACCGAGTTCACCATCAACAACACCATCAACGCCATCGGCCTGACGGCGCAAAATTTCCTGCAGATGAGTCTGTTCACCGATCCGATGGGCGACGGCAGCTTCAGCCGCAGCTGGACGGTGTTCTACTGGCTGTGGTGGATCTCCTATACTCCGGGCGTGGCGATGTTCGTCACCCGCGTCTCGCGCGGCCGCAAGATTAAAGAGGTGATCTGGGCGCTGTTGCTCGGCAGCACCCTCGGCTGCTGGTTCTTCTTCGGCTCGCTGGAAAGCTACGCCATGCACCAGTTCATCAGCGGGCAGCTCAACGTGCCGGAGATCCTCAGCACCCAGGGCGGCGAAACCGCCGTGCAGATGCTGCTGACGGCGCTGCCGCTCGGCAAGCTGTTCCTCGCCGCCTATCTGTTCATCATGATCATTTTCCTGGCCTCGCACATGGACGCCGTGGCCTACACCATGGCCGCCACCAGCACCCGCAACCTGCAGGAGGGGCAAGATCCCAGCCCGATGCTGCGCCTGTTCTGGTGCGTGGTGATCACCCTGATCCCGCTGTCGATCCTGTTTACCGGCGCCTCGCTGGACACCATGAAAACCACGGTGATCCTGACCGCACTGCCGTTCCTGCTGGTGCTGCTGGTGAAAACCTACGGTTTCGCCCGCTGGCTGAAGCAGGACTACGCGGCCATCCCGGCGCACCTGATCGAAAGCAGCCCGCCAACGCTGCCCGAAGCGCCGCCGGCCGGCGAACTCTCCGCTCCATCGTCGTATCAACCGCGCCCTATGGCGAAATGACAATAAGAAAAGAGGAAGGTTAACTTATGAGCACTCTGATCCCTGAATTTACCTTACCGAAAGATTTCTGCGCCGACGCACGCGAGGCCTACACCATACCGGCCCGGTTCTACACCCACCAGGCGGCGTTCGAGCACGAAAAAGAGCAGGTGTTCGCCACCAGTTGGATCTGCGTGGCGCACCGCAGCGAGCTTGCCCAACCGAACGACTACATCACCCGCGAGATCATCGGTGAAAACATTCTGGTGGTGCGCGGCCGCGATAACGTGCTGCGCGCCTTTTACAACGTCTGCCCGCACCGCGGCCACCAACTGCTGGCGGGCGACGGCCGGGCGAAAAACGTCATCACCTGCCCTTATCACGCCTGGGCGTTCAAGCTGGACGGCGAGCTGGCGCACGCGCGCAACTGTGAAAACGTGCAGAACTTCGATAAAGAAAACTCGCACCTGGTGCCGGTGCGGGTCGAAGAGTACGCCGGGTTTATTTACGTCAATCTGGACTCGCAGGCCGGCACGGTGGAAGACCAACTGCCGGGCCTCGGCGCCAAAGTGCGCGAAGCCTGCCCGCAGGTCGACGATCTCAAGCTGGCGGCGCGTTTCGTCACCCGCACCCCGGCCAACTGGAAGAACATCGTCGACAACTACCTCGAGTGCTACCACTGCGGCCCGGCGCATCCCGGTTTCGCCGACTCGGTGCAGGTCGATCGCTACTGGCACACCCTGCACGGCAACTGGACGCTGCAGTTCGGCTACGCCCGCCCTTCCGAGCAGTCGTTCAAGTTTGAAGAGGGCAAAGAATCCAGCTTCCACGGCATCTGGCTGTGGCCGTGCACCATGTTCAACATGCCGCCGCTGGAAGGCATGATGACGGTGATCTATGAGTTCCCGGTCGATGCGGAAACCACCCTGCAGCACTACGACATCTACTTCACCAACACCGATTTGAGCGACGAACAGCTCAAACTGATCGACTGGTACCGCGACGTGTTCCGCCCGGAAGATTTGCGGCTGGTGGAAAGCGTGCAAAAAGGCCTGAAGTCGCGCGGCTATCGCGGCCAGGGGCGCATCATGGCCGACGGCGCCGGCAGCGGCGTCAGCGAACACGGCATCGCCCACTTCCACAACCTGCTGGCGCAGGTTTATCAACCTTGATGCGACGGGGCCCGCGGGCCCCTTTCCCCTGACTTGTGAGGTTCTTGTGAAAATTTCCGATCGGGCGCTATTCCGCCAACAGGCATATATCAACGGCCAATGGCGCGACGCCGACAACCAGGAAACCCTGCCGGTGAGCGATCCCGCCACCGGCCAACTCATCGGCAGCGTGCCCAACATGGCGACGGCCGAAACCCAACGGGCGATCGACGCCGCCCAGCAGGCGCTGGAAGGCTGGCGCGCGCTGCCGGCGCAACAGCGCGCGCAGCTGCTGCGGCGCTGGTTTGAACTGATGCTGGAACACCAGCAGGATCTGGCCAACCTGATGACGCTGGAGCAAGGCAAACCGCTGGCGGAATCGCTGGGTGAGATCCGCTACGCCGCCTCCTTTATCGAATGGTTCGCCGAACAGGCCAAGCGCGCCAACGGCGACATCATTCCTTCGCCGAGCAGCGATAAACGCCTGATGGTGCTGAAACAGGGCATCGGCGTGTGCGCGGCGATCACGCCCTGGAACTTCCCGGCGGCGATGATCACCCGCAAGGCTGCGCCGGCGCTGGCGGCCGGCTGTACGCTGGTGGTCAAACCCGCCAACGAAACCCCTTATTCGGCGCTGGCGATGGCCGAGCTGGCAGAACGCGCCGGCATTCCCGCCGGGGTGTTCAACGTGGTGACCGGCAATTCGCAGGCGATCGGCGCCGAGCTGACTCGCCACCCGCAGGTGCGCAAACTCAGCTTTACCGGCTCCACACCGGTGGGCAGGCTGCTGATGCGCCAGAGCGCGGACACCATCAAGAAAGTGTCGCTGGAGCTGGGCGGCAACGCGCCGTTCATCGTATTTGACGATGCGGACATCGATGCCGCGGTGGAAGGCGCGCTGATCGCCAAGTATCGCAACGCCGGGCAGACCTGCGTCTGCGTCACCGGTTCTACGTTCAGCGCGGCGTTTACCCGCAGTTCGCCGAGAAGTTTGTCGCCCGCGTGGCGGCACTGCAGGTCGGCAACGGCTTCGAAGCCGGCGTACAGATTGGCCCTCTGATCAATCGCAAGGCGCGCGATAAGGTGTTGGAGCTGCTCGATGACGCACTGAGCAAAGGCGCTCAGGTGCTGACCGGCGCCACGCCGCACGCGCTGGGCGGCAATTTCTTCACCCCGACGGTGCTGGGCGACGTGCAGCCCGGCTCGCTGCTGCTGGAAGAAGAGATCTTCGGCCCGGTCGCGCCGCTGGTGATATTCGATGACGAAGCCGAGGCGATCCGCCAGGCCAACGACACCATTTACGGCTTGGCCGCTTACTTCTACACCCGTGATGCGGCGCGCATCTGGCGCGTTTCGGAACGGCTGGAGTACGGCATGGTCGGCATCAATACCGGGCTTATCTCCAACGAGGTGGCGCCGTTCGGCGGGGTGAAACAGTCGGGGCTGGGGCGTGAAGGCTCCGAATACGGCATCGAAGACTATCTGGAGCTCAAATACCTGTGCCAGGCGGTATAACTTTTTCATGCGCGGGGACGCCCGCGCTTTGGAGCCAATGAATGACCAGCTATCAGATGCTTGATGTCCGCGTCGTCGACATCGAAACCGTCACCGCACGGGTCAAGCGCTTTACCCTGGCGGATCCGCAAGGCCGGCCGCTGCCCGCCTTCAGCGGCGGCAGCCACATCATCGTGCAAATGCAGGACGGCGAGCAGCGCTACAGCAACGCCTATTCGCTGCTCAGCTCACCGTTTGAACTCGAGCATTACCAGATCGCCGTTCGGCGCGAGTCTCCTTCCAAAGGCGGTTCCGACTTCATGCATGACCGGTTGGCGGTCGGCGATACGCTGACCATCAGCACCCCGAATAACCTGTTCGCGCTGGCGCCGGAAGCGCAACATCACGTGCTGATCGCCGGCGGCATAGGCATCACGCCGTTTATGGCCCATCTGCATGAGCTGCAACGCAGCGGCCAACGCTACCATCTGCACTACTGCTTCCACAGTGAAGAGCACAACGCCTTCCAGCAGCAGCTGATGCAAGCGCCGTTCGCAGACAACGTCAGTTGCCATGTCTCCAGCCTTGGCGGCCGGTTGGATCTGGCGCGCACGCTGGCCGATGTGGAACCCGGTGCCCATATCTACGTCTGCGGCCCGGCGGCGCTGAACGAAGCGGTTTACCGGATCGCCGCCGAACTGGGCATCGCCCCCGGTCGCTTGCACAGCGAAGCCTTCGCCGCCGAAGACACGGCGGGCGGTGCCTTTACGCTGGTGCTGGCCCGCTCAGGTATTGAGCTTGAAGTGGCGGAAGACATGACCATCCTGCAGGCGCTGGAAAACAGCAAGGCGGCCAAGGTCGAGTGCCTGTGCCGCGAAGGCATTTGCGGCACCTGCGAAACCCGCATCGTCGAAGGGGAAGCCGATCACCGCGATCAGTATCTCAGCGAGGAAGAACGCGCGGCGCAGCAGACCCTGTTGATCTGCTGCTCGCGCGCCAAAGGCAGCCGGCTGGTGCTGGATTTGTAAAAGGAGCGCCCGCAACGGCGGGCGTCCTGGTTAAGCTTTCGGGAATATCCACAGATGCTCGGCCGGCAGGGAGAGCCGGCACAGCGCCCGATCGCGCGCCTCGTGGCCATAGGCGCGTACCACGAAATCTTCGGCCACGGTGCGGAACAGGTATTCCCAGCGATCGCCGAGATACATGCTGGTCAGCAACGGCAGCTCAAGCTGATTACCCTGTGGATCTTCACCCAACCGCACGCGCTCCACGCGGATCACCGCCGTGCCCTCCTGTCCGACCTGCACGCCTTCGCCCGCTTTGCCCCACAGCGCCCAATCCTTACCTTCGATGCGCGCCCGGCCGTCTTCCAGCGCCACGATCTTGCCCGGCAACCGGTTGTTGCTGCCCATGAATTCGGCGGTGAACAGCGTGGCGGGCGAACCGTACATCTCCTGCGGCGTGCCCTGCTGTTCGATTTTGCCGTTATTGAGCAGCAGGATGCGATCGGAAATGGCCATCGCCTCGTTCTGATCGTGGGTCACCATCAGCGCCGACAGACCGAGCTTGATGATCAGCTCGCGCAGAAATACCCGCGCTTCTTCGCGCAGCTTGGCGTCGAGGTTGGACAGCGGCTCATCCAGCAGGATCACCGGCGGGTTGTAGACCAGCGCACGGCCGATCGCCACCCGCTGCTGCTGGCCGCCGGAGAGCTGGTGCGGATGGCGCTTGGCCAAATGCCCCAGCCCGAGCTGATCCAGCACCGCCTGTACCCGTTGGGCTATTTCCGCCGAGGCGGTCTTACGCAGCTTCAGCGGATAAGCGACGTTCTCAAACACCGTTTTGTGCGGCCACAGGGCGTAGGACTGAAACACCAGCCCCAGGTTGCGCTCTTCGGCGGGAATTTCGCTGCGCGCGCTGCCGTTGTAAACCGCGCTGTCGCCGATGACGATTCGCCCCTGGCTCGGCTTCTCCAGCCCGGCCACCGCCCGCAGCAACGTGGTTTTGCCGCTGCCCGACGGGCCCAGCAGTGAGACCACTTCGCCCCGTTTCAGATCCATCGACACCCCTTTCAGCACCGGGTTGTCGCCATAGGTCAAATGCAGGTTCTCTACCGAAAGTTCAATCATGTAATTTCACTCCAAAGCGCAAAGCGATCCCCAGCCCCAGCACCACCAGCAGGATATTGATGAACGACAGCGCGGCGACGATATCGATGGCGCCCGCGGCCCACAGGGAAACCAGCATCGAGCCGATGGTTTCCGTGCCCGGAGACAGCAGATACACCCCGGTGGAATATTCGCGTTCAAAGATCAGGAACATCAGCAGCCAGGAGCCGATCAGGCCGTAGCGCGACAGCGGAATGGTAACGTGTCGGGTGATCTGGCCGCGGCTGGCGCCGGCGCTGCGCGCGGCTTCCTCCAGTTCCGGCCCTACCTGCAGCAGCGTGGAAGAGATCAGCCGCAGGCCATAGGCCATCCACACCACGGTGTAGGCCAGCCAGACGCTGAAGATGGTGCTGCGCAGCGAACGCAGCCAGACGATCACGTTCTCGCGCAGCCATTCGGCCATCGGCAGCACGGACAGCCAGCCTTCCTTGAGCGATTTATCCAGCCACATCGGCAGGAACAGGAACACCCACAGGAACGCCAAACCGGCCAGCAGCCCCGGCACCGCGCGCGGCACCAGCACGCTGTAGTCGAGGAAGCGCGTGGCGCCGTCCGGCTTGCGGTGCATCGCGATGCCGATAAACAGATAGCACGCGACCGCCAGCGCCCCGCCGATCACCCCGATCGCCATCGAGTTGACGATGGCGCGCAGCAGGTTGGGCTGCGCCCAGATGGTGCGGAAGGTGTTGATCGACAGTTCGTCCCAGACGGAAACGCCCACGCCCCAGTTGGAGATAAAGGCGCGCAGCACCACGCCGATCAGCGGCACGCCGATGGTCACGGTCAGCCAGAACATCACCACCGCGCCGGCCACCCAGCGCCATTTGCCCAGCGGCAACGCGCGCGCCTGCGAGGCTTTGCCCTTGACGGTGACGAAACGGTTGGCGGTACGCATCAGCCTGCGCTGCAGCATCACCAACGGAATGGTGATGCAGATCAGCACCACCGCTACCGCCGCCATCAGGTGGTAAGACGGCGTGCCCAGCTTGTTGGTCAACTGATACAGGTAGGTCGCCAGCACCAGGTTGCCTTCCGGATCGCCCAACACCAGCATCAGGCCGAACACCTCCAGCCCGAGGAAGAACAGCAGCACCCCGGCGTACAGGATAGACGGCCGCACCATCGGCAGGCTGACGGCGGTCATCACCTGCAGCGGCGTAGCGCCGGCGGTGCGCGCCGCTTCTTCAACGTCGGAGCCCACGCTGCGCAGCGCCGAGGAGATGTACAGGTAGGCGTGGGGCACGTGCGTCAACCCGGCGATAACCACGATGCTGGCCATCGAATAGATGTTCCACGGCACGAAGCCCAGCAGCGCCTCCGCCCACAGCGAGAAGAAGCCCACCGGCCCCGCCGCCACCACGTAACCGAAGCCCAGCACCATCGGCGACACGAAGATCGGCACCAAAATCAGCGGTTCGATGAGCCGCCGCCCCGGCAGATCGGTGCGCACCATCAGGAAGGCCAAAATGCCGCCGAGCGGGATAGCGATGATCACCAGGCCGAATGCCAGAATAAAGCCGCTTCTCAGCGCCTTGTAGAAATCCGGATCGGTAAAGATGAACTCGAAGGCCTCCAGGCTGAAGACCTTGGAGGGAGAGAAAAACGGAGCCGAGAGGAAGCTTTGAATGATGATAAACGACAGGGGGACATAGATAACCAGCGCGGTTATCAACACCACCAGGCCGCGCGGCAGGCTCTGCCACTTTCTGCGCCATGCTTGCATAAATGCTCCCTATGGTTGTAAACGACGACCAAAGGGCGCGCGCCTGTACGTCAGGCGCGCGTCCGAATGCAGTCCCTGTTATTTCGCCGCGGCGGCGCGCCATTGTTTGATGTAGTCGAGACGCTTGGCCGGCTGCAGATATTCCAGCAGGCTGTCATCGACCGGGATCGGTTTGAGCGCGTTACCCAACAGCTTGGTCATGCCATCGATGTCGTTCTTGCCTTCGATGTCGTTGCGGATCGAGGGGATATCCGCCTGATTGGCGAGAATATTTTGCCCTTTCTCCGACAGCACATAGTCAAACCACAGCTTGGCGGCGTTAGGGTTGCCGGCCTCTTTGCCGATGAAGCTCACGCGCGACAGCACCAGGGTATAGTCTTTCGGATAGACGATGCCGAGCGACGGATCGCTCTTGGCGCGGGCCTCGGCGTATGAACCGAGGATATTGAAGCCGATCAGGTTTTCACCGGAGGAAACGCGTTCCATCATGGTGCCGGTGGAGGATTGCACCGCCAGGCCACCCTTGGCCACGTCGGCCAGCGTTTTGAAGTAGTTGGGATCGGCCTTGAAGTCCTGCACCGACAGCATGAAGCCGACGCCGGATTTTTCGATGTCGTAAGTGGTGACTTTCTTCTTGAATTTGTCCGTCTGGCCGGCGATCAGCTTGGCCAGCGCCGCATGCGAATCCGGCACATCGCCTTGCGGGATCAGGCGTTTGTTATAGATAAACACCACCGGCTCAT
The DNA here is from genome assembly GCF_017309605.1 of Serratia ureilytica. Lineage (NCBI taxonomy): Bacteria > Pseudomonadati > Pseudomonadota > Gammaproteobacteria > Enterobacterales > Yersiniaceae > Serratia > Serratia ureilytica. The sequence continues at coordinate 785,599 of NZ_CP071320.1, read as the reverse complement.
AGGTGGTGCCATACACCTTATCTTGCCATACCGCCCATTTCGGCAGTTGAGCCTGCTCGGGAGAGGCGTATTCCTGCGCGTAATCGCCCGCCAGTTTCAAAATGGTGTCCATCGACGAACTCCACACCACGTCGCCGCTGGTGCCGCCGGCCGCCTGCTCGCTGATAAAGCGGTTATACAGTTCGGTGCTGTTCATGTCGTTGTATTCGACCTTGATGCCCGGATACAACGCCTCGAACCCCTGGATCAGCGGCGCCGCCGCCTTGGTGTCGGTGGTCGAGTAAATCACCACCTTGCCTTCTTTCTTCGCGCCGTCGACCAGTTTCTGGTAGTCGGCGGGGTAGCCCGCCGGGAAGGCCGCATAGGCGGAAACGGAGCCCAGTAAGGTGATTGCAGCCACGGTAGCGCTGATTTTTTTCATCATCATCCATCCCCAGATCACATTTAATAAACCAAAAATTAACATACAGTTAATAATTGCGACGAGGCAACGGCGTTGCTTGTTATCTTTCGGTTTTGTGAGGTTGGACGTTTTTCAGTCAATACCCACGCCCGGCGGCGCGGGCTTTACGGCGCTTCCTGTCGCAAACTATTCGGCCAGGCGAGAACGCCGCAGCAGGCGAATTCGCTGTACGATGGCGACCCTGCAACGTCAGAACAAAGCCGGCATTCGACCCGCGATATGCCGATCTTTTTCCCCCGTAAACCGGTCGAAGACGGCCACGTCTCTTTCAAGCCGCACATCGAAATTCCGCTGTCGATAGACAGGGTGGCGCGCTAACGCGCTGCCGGGTCGGCCGCCATGATCCCTCTGTGCAGCCGGTTCACGCCAGGATAAACAGCGCTGTATTAATCAGGTTTTTGTCGCCGAATTATTATATCCTGCCGGACGAAAATTTTTGCGGGCGTACGCAGCCCCACGCGCCTCCTTCTGCAGCGCTTCATTTCGCAGCCAGGCCGTTTATTTCATGAATACAGGCAGTGCCATACCGTTATGACCAAGAGTTTATCCCCGAAAGACATTATCGCCCTGGGCTTTATGACCTTCGCCCTGTTTGTCGGCGCCGGCAACATCATTTTCCCCCCGCTGGTGGGGCTGCAGTCCGGTGAACATCTGTGGCCGGCCGCACTCGGGTTTATGGTGACCGCCGTCGCTCTGCCGGTGATCGCCGTGATCGCGCTGGCGCGCGTCGGCGGCAGCATCAGCCTGCTGACCGGCCCCATCGGCCGCACCGCCGGCCTGCTGTTGGCGACCGTCTGCTATCTGGCGCTCGGCCCGCTGTTCGCCACCCCGCGAACCGCCAATGTTTCTTTCGCCCTCGGCATCGCGCCCTTCACCGGCAACGGCGCCCTGCCGCAGTTCATCTACAGCCTGCTGTTCTTTACCCTGGCGATGGTTGTGTCGCTGTATCCCGGCCGCTTGCTCGATAACGTCGGCCATATTCTGGCGCCGCTGAAAATTCTGGCGCTGGCCGCGCTCGGCATCGCCGCCCTGGTGTGGCCCGCCGGTGCGCCGGTCTCCGCCGTCGGCAGCTATCAGGCCGCGGCGTTTTCCACCGGCTTCGTGCAGGGTTATCAAACCATGGACACGCTGTCGGCGCTGATGTTCGGCTCGATTATCGTCACCGCCGCCCGCTCACGCGGCGTCAGCGACAGCGGCCTGCTGCTGCGCTACACCCTGTGGGCCAGCCTGATCGCCGGCGTCGGCCTGACGCTGGTCTATATCTGCATGTTCAAGCTCGGCGCCGGCAGCGGCAGCCTGATCGGCAGCGGTGCTCAGGATGGCGCAGCGATCCTGCACGCCTATGTGCAGCACACCTTCGGCGATCTGGGCAGCGTCTTTATGGCGGTGCTGATGTTCATCGCTTGCCTGGTGACGGCGGTCGGCATGACCTGCGCCTGCGCGGACTTCTTCTCCCGCTACCTGCCGCTCTCTTATCGCGCGCTGGTGGTCATCCTCGCCCTCTTCGCCATGCTGGTTTCCAACATGGGGCTGGCCAATCTGATCCGCGTCTCACTGCCTGTACTGACGGCGATCTACCCGCCTTGCATCGCGCTGGTGTTGCTCAGCTTCAGCCAGAACCGCTGGCGCAGCGCCAGACGCGTCTTCGCGCCGGTGATCGCTACCAGCCTGGTGTTCGGCCTGGCCGATGGCCTGAAGGCTTCAAGCTTCAGCGGCCTGCTGCCCGCCTGGTTCGATAAGCTGCCGCTGGCCGAGCAGGGTCTGGTCTGGCTGCAGCCTACGCTGTTGGTGCTGTTGCTGGCGGCGGCTTACGACCGGTTGCGCAGCGCCGAAAGCGTCAAGGCCGCGTCGTAATCGCGATTTCCGCCCATAAAAAAAGCCGGTCATGATGACCGGCTTTTTTATCGGCTTGCACCCGGCGGCTTACTTCAGCAGCGCCTGCGCCTTGGCCACCACGTTGTCCACGGTGAAGCCGAACTCGGCGAACAGCTGCTCCGCCGGCGCCGACTCACCGAAGGTGGTCATGCCCACGATAGCGCCGTTCAGGCCCACGTACTTGTACCAGTAGTCCGCGATACCCGCTTCCACCGCCACGCGCGCCGTTACCGCCGCCGGCAGCACCGACTCGCGGTACGCCGCATCCTGCTTGTCGAACGCGTCGGTCGACGGCATCGACACCACGCGCACCTTGCGGCCCGCCGCGGTCAGTTTGTCCGCCGCCTCCACCGTGATACCCACTTCGGAGCCGGTGGCAATCAGGATGACGTCCGGCGTGCCCGCGCAGTCTTTCAGCACGTAGCCGCCGCGGTACACGTTCGCCAGCTGCTCTGCGGTGCGCGGCTGCTGGGTCAGGTTCTGGCGCGAGAACACCAGGGTGGTCGGGCCGTCGTTGCGCTCGATGCCGTACTGCCACGCCACCGCCGATTCCACCTGGTCACACGGGCGCCAGGTGCTCATGTTCGGGGTCACGCGCAGGCTCGCCAGCTGCTCCACCGGCTGGTGGGTCGGGCCGTCTTCGCCCAGACCGATGGAGTCGTGGGTGTAGACGAACACGTTGCGCAGCTTCATCAGCGCCGCCATGCGCACCGCGTTGCGGGCGTATTCCACGAACATCAGGAAGGTCGCCGAGTACGGCAGGAAGCCGCCGTGCAGCGCGATGCCGTTGGTGATGGCGGTCATGCCGAACTCGCGCACGCCGTAATGAATGTAGTTGCCCGCCGGGTCAACGTTCAGCGCTTTCGAGCCGGACCACATCGTCAGGTTGCTCGGCGCCAGGTCGGCGGAGCCGCCCAGGAACTCCGGCAGCACCTTGCCGAACGCTTCCAGCGCGTTCTGCGACGCCTTGCGGCTGGCGATGTTGGCCGGGTTGGCCTGCAGTTTTTCCACGAACGCTTTGGCGTCGGCTTTCCAGTCAGCCGGCAGCTCGCCGTTCATGCGGCGCTTGAACTCGGCAGCCTGCTCCGGGAAAGCTTTGGCGTAGGCGGCGAACTTGTCGTTCCAGGCCGCTTCTTTAGCCTGACCGGCTTCTTTGGCGTCCCACTGGGCGTAGATGTCCTGCGGGATTTCAAAGGCGGCGTATTTCCAGCCCAGCGCTTCGCGGGTGGCGGCCACTTCGGCGGCGCCCAGCGCAGCGCCGTGCACGTCGTGGGTGCCGGCCTTGTTCGGCGAACCGAAGCCGATAACGGTCTTGCACATCAGCAGCGACGGCTTGTCGGTCACCTTGCGGGCTGCTTCAATCGCGGCCTTGATGGCGTCCGGGTTGTGGCCGTCGACGTTGCGCACCACGTGCCAGCCGTAGGCTTCGAAACGCAGGGCGGTGTCGTCGGTGAACCAGCCGTCGACGTGACCGTCGATGGAGATGCCGTTGTCATCGTAGAAGGCGGTCAGCTTGCCGAGCTTGAGGGTGCCGGCCAGGGAGCAGACTTCGTGCGAGATGCCTTCCATCATGCAGCCGTCGCCCATGAAGGCGTAGGTGTGGTGGTCGACGATGTCGTGGCCCGGGCGGTTGAACTGCGCCGCCAGGGTGCGTTCGGCGATGGCGAAGCCGACGGCGTTGGCGATGCCCTGGCCCAGCGGACCGGTGGTGGTTTCAACGCCCGGGGTGTAGCCGTACTCCGGGTGGCCCGGGGTTTTGGAATGGAGCTGACGGAAGTTTTCCAGCTCGCGCATCGGCAGGTCGTAGCCGGTGAGGTGCAGGAGGCTGTAAATCAACATGGAGCCGTGGCCGTTGGAGAGCACGAAACGGTCGCGGTCAGCCCAGTGCGGGTTAGTCGGGTTGTGGTTGAGGTAGTCACGCCACAGGACTTCGGCGATGTCCGCCATGCCCATAGGGGCCCCCGGGTGGCCGGAATTTGCTTTTTGTACGGCGTCCATGCTGAGTGCGCGGATGGCGTTGGCAAGCTCTTTACGAGAGGACATGTTTTACTCCAGGTCGGATAAAAAAAGCAGTCAAGTTCCCTATTTTCTCAGACTCCACATCACAACGGCAATCCCTAATGCCAAATGAGAGCGAGTTCACCACTTATTAGCACGATTGGACGCTTTTTCGGAATAACACTATTCTCGCCTTGGCTGGCGTACACTAGGCTCTTGCGACAAGATTTCCTCCAAGCAAAATGACTCTTTTACCTTGTTACCTTCACAGGAAGATGGCGTTATGAAGATCCGTACCTCTTTGATTGCGTTGGGCATTGCTACCTTGGCAACCGGCTGTCAAAACCTGAATACCGAAACCTTGATGCAGTCCGGCGCGCAGGCGTTCCAGGCGGCGACCCTGAGCAACAACGACGTTAAGGCCCTGAGTGATAAATCCTGCGCCGAGATGGACAGCAAGGCACAAATCGCGCCGGCCGACAGCACCTATGCCAAGCGTCTCAACAAAATCGCTGCGGCGCTGGGCGACAACATCAACGGCACCCCGGCCAACTATAAGGTCTACGTGACCAAAGACGTCAACGCCTGGGCGATGGCCAACGGCTGTATCCGCGTCTACAGCGGGCTGATGGACATGATGAACGACAACGAAGTGGAAGGCGTGCTGGGCCACGAAATGGGCCACGTGGCGCTGGGCCACACCCGTAAAGCGATGCAGGTGGCTTACGGCACCGTGGCGCTGCGCACCGCGGCGTCCTCCGCCGGCGGCGTTATCGGCTCGCTGTCGCAGTCGCAGCTGGCGGACATCGGCGAGAAGCTGGTCAGCGCCCAGTTCTCGCAGAAGCAGGAAAGCGAAGCGGATGATTACTCGTTCGATCTGCTGAAAAAGCGCGGCATCGATCCGAACGGCCTGGCCACCAGCTTCGAAAAACTGGCCCAAATGGAAGCCGGCCGTCAGAGCAGCATGTTCGACGATCACCCGTCTTCCCAAGCGCGCGCGCAGCACATTCGCGATCGCATCGCGGCAGAGAAGTAACAACGAGAACGCCCGGCAACCGCCGGGCGTTTTTTATCGTATCAATACAGGGTTTTCTGCGGCGGCCCGGCGAAGGTCAGCGGCCCGACCTGCTTCATGTCCACCTCAACCACCGACGGCCCCGGGTAGTTGATCGCTTCGGCCAGCACGCCGTTGAACTGCGCCGCCGCCTCGACCTTCCAGGCTTTCAGCCCCATCGCTTCGGCTATTTGAGTAAAGGCCGGCGTATGCAGCTCGTTGTAATACTGGCGCCCGGCGAAATACTTGTCCTGAATGCCGCGCATCACGCCATAGCCGCCGTCGTTCATGATCAGCAGGGTGATGTTCACCTGTTCCTGCGCCATGGTCGCCAGTTCCCCCAGGCCCAGCGCCAAACCGCCATCGCCCACCAGCCCCACCACCTTGCGCTGCGGGTTGGCGATCGCGGTGCCGATCGCCATCGGCAGCCCCATGCCGATAGCACCGGCCAGCGAGTGAATGTTGCACAGCGGCGAGATCGCGCGGAACAAACGGCTGCCCCAGACGCTGCCGGATACGGTGATATCGCGCACCAGCAATCCGTCCTGCGGCAGCGCGGCGTCGATGGCGTCGTTGAGTTTGGCGTATTCACCGGACTGCTGACGCAACGCGCTCTCCGCCTGCTGCACCGCCCCCGCGATCTCGACATCCCACTCGGCGTTGACCTTCTCGCCGGGGCTCAGCCGCGCCGCCAGCGCGGCCAGCAGCGCCGCACAGTCGCCATTGATCTGCTCATCGGCCAGGTAGTTGCGGTTGGCCGCCGCCGGATCGATATCAATCTGCACCAGCGGGCGCGGCAGCGGCAGCGTCCAGGTGCGGGTCTCATTACTGCGCAGCCGTGAACCGGCCACCAGCGTCAGGTCGCACTGCGTCAGGATAGCCTCGATGCTCGGCGAGTTGTGGAACGCCCGCAGGCTGCGCGGATGGCTGTCCGGCAGAATGCCACGCCCGTGGGTGCTGGAGATCACCGCCACGCCGGCGTCCGCCAGCTTGCGCACCGCATCGCCGCAGGCCAACGCGCCGCCGCCCAGCCACAGCAACGGGCGCTTGGCCTGTTTCAGCCGCTGATGCAGCCGCTCCACCGCCGCATCGTCCGCCTTCGGCAGCGGCGCCGGCGCCAACGCTTCGGTCAGCACCGAGCGGGAAACCAGGCTGCTTTGGATATCGATCGGGATCTCGACCGCCACCGGGCCGCAGGGCACGGTTTGCGCATCCAGGATCGCTCGCTGGATCACCGCCACCGCCTGTTCCGGCGAATTGACCCGGTAGGCGCGCTTGGAGCAGGCGCGCAGAAAACCGAGCTGATCCCGGGTTTCATGAATAAACCCGGCGTCGGCGTCCAGATAGGCTTTTTCTACCTGGCCGGTGATATGCAACAGCGGCGTGTTGGCGTTAAGCGCTTCAATCATCGCCCCCACCGCGTTGCCCGCGCCGGCGCCGGTGCTGGTCAACGCCACGCCCAGGCCGGAGAAGCGCCCATGCGCATCGGCCATGGTGACCGCGCCCGCTTCGCCGCGCGCCGGCACGAAACGAATTTTATCGCGCTGCCCCACCGCATCGGCGATCGGCAGATTATGAATCGAAATGATGCCGTACATCGCCGACACCGCGTACTGTTCCAGAGTCCGGGCTATCGCCTCGCCAACCGTGATTTTATCGCTCATCATCTGCCTTCTTAGGGTAGTCGTTATTAGGGTTATGCGTAGAGGTGTCGGCCTAGTCGCTCCAGCGGTTCACCTGATGGCTCAGCGCCAGATACACGCTTTTCTGCTGCATGTAGGCCTTGATGCCGTTCAGGCCCTTTTCGCGGCCCAGCCCGCTTTCCTTGAAACCGCCGAACGGCGTGGAAATCGAGAACGTTTTGTAGGTGTTGACCCAGACGGTGCCGGTTTCCAGCCGCTCCGCCAGCGCCATCGCCCGTGGGAAATCGCGGCTCCAGATGCCGGCCGCCAGGCCGTACACCGAGTCGTTGGCCTGTTCGATCAGCTGTCGCTCGTCGTCGAACGGCAGCGCCACCAGCACCGGCCCGAAGATCTCCTCCTGGCAGACGCGGGCGTCGTTGTTTAAACCTTCAATAATGGTCGGCAGGTAATAGCTGCCGCTCGCCAGTTGCGGATCGGCCGGCGCTTCACCGCCGATGACCACCCGGCCGCCCTCCTGCCGCGCCAGCGCCACGTAGTCCGCCACGCTTTGCCGGTGTTTGGCGCTGATCAGCGGGCCGAGATGCACGCCCGGCACCAGCGGGTTGCCGATGCGCAGCCCCGCCGTCAGTTCGGTCAAGCGTGCCAGCAGCGGCTGATACAGCGAACGATGCACGAACAGCCGCGAACCGGCGATGCACGCCTGGCCGGCGGAGCTGAAAATGCCGTAGCAGATGCCGCGCGCCGCCTGCTCCAGATCGGCGTCCTCCAGCACGATGGTCGGCGATTTACCGCCCAGCTCCAGCGAGGTGGGGATCAGCTTGTCGGCGGCGATGTGCGCCAAATGGCGCCCGGTGCTGGTTCCGCCGGTAAAGGCGATCTTTTTCACCAACGGATGGCGTGCCAACGCCTCGCCGATCACCGAACCTTTGCCCGGCAGCACGCTGAGCAGCCCGGCAGGAAGCCCCGCCTGTTCGAACAGCTCGGCCAGCTTCAGCGCCATCAGCGGCGTGGCTTCGGCCGGTTTGAGCACCACCGCGTTGCCCGCCGCCAGCGCCGGCGCCACCTTCTGCATTTCGCTGGCGATCGGTGAGTTCCACGGCGTAATGGCGGCGATCACCCCCATCGGTTGATATTGGCTGAGCGTCATCACTTCGGCGCTGCGCGGGGTCGGCAGCTCGCCCTCCAGCACTTCGCAAGTGGCGGCGAAGTAACGCGCGGTCGCCGCCGCGCTGGCCACCAGCCCGCGGGTCTCCGCCAGCGGCTTGCCGTTGTCGCGCGTCTGCAGCTCAGCCAGCTGTTCCTGCTGCGCCAGGATCAGGTTGCTCACGCGGTAGAGAATTGAGGCGCGTTGGTGCGGCACCAGCCCACGCCATTCCGGCGCGCGCCAGGCCTTTTCCGCCGCCTCAACCGCCTCGTTGACATCCTCGACGTTAGCGGCGCGCAGCCGCGCGTTGACGCTGCCGTCGGCCGGGAATACCGAAGCCATCTCTTCGCCGCGCCCTTCACGCCAGCGCCCGGCGACAAAAATATTCAATCGTTCCATGCTCCGCTCCTGCCGTTCAGGCAATAAAACCGCCGTCCACCAGACGGCGGCAGGCTTGTACCGCGCTCAGCGCCGCCAGGGTTGATGTTTTGGGATTGCTCGCCAGCGGGGTGCCGCTCAGCTCGATGTGAAACTCGCCAAAGTCGCCGCACACCTGCAGGCGATGGGTATTGCGTCGGGTGGCGGGATCGACCTGCAGGCGTACCCGAGTGGCGTCCATCCCCAGGCCGTTGAGAGCAATGGTGGCCGCCACGTTGGCGTTGGCCGGGAATAAACGCGCCGCTTCACGCGCCGACCCTTCAAAAAATACCTGCGCTTCGCTCACCGCATCGAGATCTATCAACTGTTCCGCCGGGCTGCCGCGCCAGCTGGCCGGACTTTTGCTGGCCTGATAGGTCACGCTCTCCAGCCCGCCTTCGCGCGCCGACGCCAGCCCGTCCATGCCCGCCACCGCGCCGGACAGCACGATCAGTTGCCCGTGATGGCTGCGGCAGGCCTGCTGCAACCGCTGTTGCAATGCGGCGTCCGCCAGCGCGCCGGTCGAGATCAGCGCCAGCGGCCAGCCGCGCTGCAGCACCGCTTCGCCAAACTCCGCCACCGCCTGCTGGCTGGCGCACTCCAGCACCAGATCCGGCCGCTGCGAACACTGCTCCGGATGGGTCAGTGCCTGCACGCGCCCAGCAAAAGCCTCATCGATCGCCGCATGATGAGCTGCGCGCGCCAGGATCCAGCCGACCTCCACGCCTTCAGGCAAACGGGCGATCACTTCCTTCGCCATCGCGCCATAGCCAATCATCATGATCTTCTTCATCTTTTTCGGCCCCTGTTACACATGGCGGTTAAAGCCGCCGGAAACGTCCAGCGCCGCGCCGGTGGTAAAGGAAGCCAGCGGCGAAGCGAGGAACAGCAGCGCCTGCGCCGGTTCCTGCGGCTTGCCGAGGCGCTTCATCGGGATGCCGCGGCGTTCGGCGATCGCCGCCGTCCACTGCTCCCAGCTTTGATCTTTATCGCTGCGATCGTCGAAACGGCGGCGCCATTGGCCCGACTCCACCATCCCCAGCAAGATCGAGTTAACCCGAATGCCTTTGCCCACCAGCTCTTTCGACAGCGTCAACGTCATATTGAGCAGCGCGGCGCGCGCCGCCGAGGTGGCGATCATGTGTTCTTCCGGCTGCAGCGCCAGCAGCGAGTTCACGCAGGTGATAGACGCGATATCCGATCGTTCCAGCGCCGGTAAAAACGCCTGCACCGGGTTGATCACGCCGAACAGCTTCAGCTCTGCCTCATGCAGCCAGGCTTCGCGCGGCGTCTGGTCAAAGTGGGCGACGAAGCCCTGACCGGCGTTGTTGATCAGCAGATCCACGCCGCCGAAACGCGCCGTCACCTGAGCGGCGAACTGCGCCACCTGCTGCGCATCCAGCACGTCGCAGCGCAGCGCCAGGATCTCCGCCTGCGGGAAGTCCGCGCGCAGGCTGGCCTCCGCGCCGGCCAGTTTGTCCGGATCGCGGCCGCAGAACGCCACCTTCGCCCCTTCGGCCAGCAGCAGTTTCAGGGTTTCGAAACCGATGCCCGATGAGCCGCCGGTCACCACCGCCACCCGATCCTCAAGCTGAAAATTCATCGTTGGATTGCTCCCGTAAAATCCCGCAGATAGCGGTTGAAACACGCCGGCGCATCGAGATAGCTGGCGTGACCGGCGGCGGCAATCAGGCGCAGCGTCGCGTCTTGCTCACGCGCCAGCTCGGCCGCCTTCTCCGGCGGCGTAATGCGATCCTGTTCACCGCACCACACTTCCAGCGGGCCGCGATAGCGCGCCAGATAGCGGCCAATATCATCGTTGGCCAGCATCCAGGCGGCACTCAGAAAACCGTCGGGATCGAGCTGCTGCATGCCGTTACGCACCCAGGCGATATCCTGCGGATCCGCACCTTCGCGCAGCAAGGCCGCCGCCCGCTGCTCGCCGTAGCCCACCGGCCCCAGCGTCTCCATCATCTGTTGGCGCTGGCCGTACACCTGTCGGCGTTTTTCCTCCGGCGCCGCGGCATAGCCCTGCGCCGGATCCGCCAACACCAGCCCACATAGCCCGTCCGGATAGCCGGCGGCGTAGGCGCTGCCGATCAGCGCTCCCAGCGAATGGCCGACGATCAGCGGCTGCGCCAGCTGCAGTTCATCAATCAGCGCCGCCAACGCCGCCGCATAACCGGCGGCGTCAGCCTGCGGATCCGCCAACGGCAGGCTGCCGCCGTAGCCCGGCGCGTCCCACGCCAACAGACGATGGCCGTCCGTCAGGCCGCTGTCGTTAAACTGCTTGATCCACGAGGCGGATCCGGAACTGATGCCGTGCAGCAACACCACCGGCCGCCCCTGCCCGGCCTCGCGCCAGCTCAGGGTATACGCCCCGCAGCGCGCCCGTTGGCGTTGCGCCAAACCATTCATCAGTTACGCTTCACTTTAGACAGCGGGTGGTCCGCCGGATAAGTCGGGATCTCCGGCTTGGCGGTGCCCAGCATCACGCACATCAGCGCCTCTTCCTCGCCGTGATTGAACAGGCCGCGATACACGCCCGCCGGCACCGAGATCAAATCGCGCTCTTTCAGCCTGGTTTCGTAATACTCTTCGCCATCCTGGATCATCAGCGTGATGCTGCCTTTCAGCATGAAAAACACTTCTTCCACGTCGTCGTGCAGGTGCAACGGGCCCTCGCACTTCGACGGCAACACCATGGTGGAGAAGGTGAAATTGCCCGCCGGAATGGTGTTGGCGTCGCTGGCCACGCCGGTGGCGCCGGTGCCGATGTAGCGCATCTGCGCACGGCGGTATTTCGGGTCGAAATCGGCCTGGAATTTCAGCGCGTTCCAGTCGTATTTGCGGCCTTCGAAACGAGCGATGCGCGACTCCACCCAGTTTTCCATCGACAGATCCTGCGGCTTGACGCCGGCTTTGTTCTCAACCTGAGACATGTTGTCACTCCTCTGTTGAAATGATTGATTAATCAGTACTTTCTCAGCAACGGCAGCAGAATGAGGCAGCCGACGAACGCCATCACCACCAGGAACAGCAGGCCGTTATCCATATTGCCGGTGGCGGCGATCAACGCCCCCATCAGCACCGGCGCCAGCGCGCCGGCAAAATTGCCCAGTCCGTTGAAAATGCCACCGGCGGTGGCGCTGACCTTGCTGCTGGTCGCCTTCGCCAACAGCGCGAAAATATTCGGCGCGCCGGCGCCCCACATAAAGGTGCTGAAAGCCATGGCGGCGATCACGCTGTAAGTGCCCTGCAGGTGCAGCACCACCGCCAGGCCAAGGCCGGCGCCGCACAGCGACAGGAAGCAGGCCAGCGCGCGCCGATCCAGCTTGTCCGACAGCCAGGCGCCCAGCACTTCACCGAGCAGCATGGCGATGAACGGCAGCGAAGAGAGGTAACCGGCATGTTCCAGATGAATGCCTTTGCCCTTGATCAGATAGCTCGGCAACCAGCCGTTCATGCCCCACAGGTAGGTCAGGAAGGCGATATTGAACAGGCAAATCATCCAGAAATGCGGGCTGCGCAACAGCTCGCGGCGATGCTGTTGGCGTTCGGACACCGCCGGCTTGGCCGCCGCCGCCGGACGCGCGACGTTCAGGTGGCGCATGCCGAACAGCACCAGCAACATCACCGGCAGTGTCAGAAACGCCATAAAGAAGAAGGTGGCCTGCCAGTCGAAGGTATTGAGGATGTACAGGGTGACCGGGAAGCCGAGCGCGGCCCCGAGCGGCGTGCCGAGCAGCCACAGCATGGTGGCGCGCGCCTGCAGCTGCGGCGGGAAGGCCTGACGAATAATGGCGTAGGCCATCGGCAGCAGCGGCCCTTCGGCGATGCCGAGCAGAATGCGCAGCGTCATCATGGCGTGATAGGAGCGCACCAGCCCCATCAACACCATCAGCACGCCCCACACCACCATCATGCCAATCAATACTTTGACCGGATTAAGCCGATCGCCGATGCCGCTGAGCAGCATCGAGGAGATGCCGTAGGAGAACAGAAACGCGCTCATCAGCAACCCCAGCCGCGCCGGGTCAAAACCGATGCCCAGCGCCTGCTGAAACTCGGCGTCGGAAAACAGCGCCGCGATGCTGATTTTGTCGAAAAACGCCAGCAGCACGCAGGCGAACAGCGCGATCGGTACCGACCAGCGCACCCGCTGCTGCGGATTTTCGGCAACGGTTTCCCCCGCCCGTCCAGCGCGGGCGTCAATGTCTTGCGTAGTCATAAAACGCTCCCGAGGTTCGGGCGTTATTTCAACGCCATCAAAGAAAACTCCGCATCCGCCAGCTGCTGCGGATCCAGCACCCGGCCGCTCGCCAGCCAACGCTTGCCGAGTTTGATGGTGCGCGCGTCGTTGAACGCCACCATCTGCACCAGTTGCCGATCGGCGTTCAGCGTGAAGAACACCTGCGACTGCGGCGTGCGGCGCACCACATGGTGCACGCCGCCGCTCGGCACGCCGAGGATCTGGATATTGACGTCGTATTGATCCGACCAAAGCCAGGCCACGTCGTCATACGGAGCGGCGAAGGCGTCGAGCATTGCGCAGGCGGTGCTGATGGCCTGATTTTGCGCGTAGGCCCAGGACTGCAGGCACAGGCCGAGCGTCGGGTGGCGCGCCACATCGCCGGCGGCGAAGATCGCCGGATGGCTGGTGCGCCCCTGGCCGTCGACCACGATGCCGGACTCGATAGCCAGCCCGGCGCTGCGCGCCAGTTCGAGATTCAGCTCGACGCCGATCCCCACCACCACCAGATCGAAGGCCTGCGGATCGCTGACTTCGCTGCCGATCCAGGCGACGCCGTCGCGATCTTCCAGCGAGATCTCGCCGCAGCCGCACAACACCGTCACGCCCTGCCGGCGATGCAGTTCGAGCAACGCCTGTGAGACATCGGCGCCGACGCTGCGCATGCACAGCGCAGGCTGGCGCTCAAACACCGTCACCTCGACGCCGAGACGGCGCGCAGAAGCGGCGATCTCCAGCCCGATCCAACCGCCGCCGACGATCGCCAGGCGACGGCAACTCTGCAGGCCCTGCCGCAACCGGGCCGCATCATCCCAGGAACGCAGCGTCATCACGCGCGGGTGCTGCGCCCAGGCGGCGCCCGGCAAACGCGGCCGCCCGCCGGTGGCGATCAGCAATTGCTCGAACTGCAGCCGTTGCCCGTCGCTGAGCGTGACGATTTGCTGTTCGGCATCGATAGACTCGGCGCGCAGCGGGCGACGCCAGTCGATGTTCAGCTCCGCCACCGCCTGTTCGCTGAACAGCCGACTGAGGGGAGCCACGGTATCCAGCAGCGCCGCTTTCGACAGCGGCGGCCGCTCGTAAAAATCGTAGGGTTCGTCGCTTATCACCGTCAGCCGGCCGCTGTATCCCCGGTCACGCAGCGTCTTGGCCGCCCAACCGCCGGCCTGGCCGCCGCCGACGATGACAATACCCGCCTGTTCCGGCCGGTTCATAACGCCTCCGCCTTTTTATGCTGGCGGCGAGTATCGTGATCGATGCCGCCTTCTACCGCCCATTCGGTGAAGGAGACCAGCGAATGTTCCAGCTCGCGCGGCTGCCAGTTTTCCGTCAGATAATCGTCGTTGGTGTAGTACTCGAACGCGCCGCCGGTCGGGCTGTTGACGTACCAGAAATACGCCGAGGAAATCGGGTGGCGGCCAGGGCCGATGAAGGTGCTCCACTGCTCTTTGTTCATGGCGATGCCGCCGCCGATCACTTCATGGATATCGCGCACGGTGAACGCCACATGGTTCAGGCCGCGTGGGCGGTTAGGCAGCTTCAGCAGGAACAGATTATGGTGGCCGCCGCGCGCCTGGGTGCGCAGGAAGACGGCGCGATCGATATAGCGATCGGAAACCTGGAAATCCAACAGCTCGCGGTAGAAACGCTCGGTCGCCGCCAGATCGTCAACGAAGAACACCACGTGGCCGATATTGATCGGCTGCGCCTGCGAGTAGACCGGGCTGGGTTGATCGATGCGGCGCACGTCGCCCCATTGGTTGATCGGCGTGACCGGCACTTCGACCGCCTGCTGGCGGCTGACGACGAAGCGCAGCGTCATGCCGTTGGGATCGCGGCATTCCAGCTCTTCCCCCACCTGACGAAAGCCGGGCATCAACGCCAAACGCGGCTGCAGACGCGCCAGATCCGCGGGCGATGCCACGCCCCAGGTCATGCGGCGCAGGGTGGAACCGCCTTCAAACGCCGCAGGCAGCGCCGCGCTTTGCAACGGGTGCAGAACGACCCGCGCCCCGCTCAGGGTAGTGAATTCGCGCTGCGGTTCGCCCCAATGTTGCGTGGCGGGCTGCAGGCCAAAGTCATGCATGAATTTTTCGCAGGTTGGCAGATCTTCGACGCCAAACTCCAGTTTTTCGATTCCGATTACGCTCATTGCTCAGCCTCACGTTCTCGCTGTATACGGTTTTCAGGCATGACTGAACCCCGGCCCCTGTTTGCTGTGGGCCTTATCCCTGCCTGAGTGAAAGAGTCGGTCCTGTCGGTTAGCCGACGTTGGCCTGCGGCGGCGCGCCGAGGAAGCCGGAAATTTTCTCCGCCGCATCGCGCACTTCCATGCGCAGCCGCTCGCGATCCGCTTTCGGGATCTCATCGGACGGCACCATGATGCTGACCACCGCCTCGACCCGCTGCTCACGGTTGAAGATCGGGTAGACGATCGAGGAGATGCCGTGGCGGAAGAATGATTCGCCGATCACATAGCCGCGCGCCTTGTCTTGCTGCACCATCTGCCACAGCGTTTCGCGATCCGCCGGGGTGCCCGGCGCGTTGCCCGGCAGCTGCTCGTCCGGATAGAGTTGTTCGAACTCGCTGCGGGTGGCGCTGGTCAACAACATGCGGCCGAGCGAGGTTTGGTGCACCGGCAAACGGGTGCCGACGCTGACCTGATTGATCTGAGAACCGGCGGCGCTGACGCGGGCGATATAGATCACGTCGCGCCCGTCGCGGATCGCCAGATGGCTGCTGCACTGGCTGCGATCGCGCAGCTGTTCGATCACCGGCTGGCCGGCCTGCGCGACGTCCAGCGACGCGATGTATTCGAAGCCGAGACGCAGCACCTTGATGCCCAGCGCGAAGGTATTGGTGCGCGGATTGCGCTCCAGAAAGCCCAGGTGCTCGAGCGTCTGCACCACGCGGTAGGCGGTGGCCTTCGGCATATCAACCAGGCGATGCAACTCGGCAAAGGTCATTTCCTTATGCTGCTCGCCAAACGCCAGCAGCAACTGCAATCCGCGATCCAGTCCCGGGATCAGATACTTACATGCTTGCTCGTCCGCCATCTCTCGCTCCTGCGCTGTGCGCCTGCCCTGCGGGCCGTCAGTTGAATACGAAGCCGCCGTTGACCGGCAGCAGTTGGCCGGTGACGAAATCCGCCAACGGCGACAGCAGATAAAGCACCGTGCCGTTCACATCGTCCGGATGCTGCGCCCCGGCCAGCGCGCGCCCCTGCTCATACAGCTGATGGCGCTCGGCGGGCACATACTCGGTGGCTTCCACCCGCGTCAGGCCCGGCGCAATAGCGTTGACGCAGATGCCCTGCGGGCCCAGCTCGCGCGCCATCGATCTCGTCATCGCGATCACCGCGCCTTTGCTGGCGACATAGGCCATCAGGCGCGGCGCGCCCCACAGCGCGGTGTCCGACGCCACGTTGACGATCTTGGCGTGCGGGTTGCGCGCCAGCAGCGGCACTGCCGCCTGGCTCACCAACCAGGTACCGCGCACGTTGACCTGCATTACCCGATCCCACAGATCGATGTCGTATTCCATCATGGTTTTACCGCCGACGCCGGTCGCCAGCGCCGCGTTGTTCACCAGCCCGTCGATCCCGCCGCCTGTGGCGATCTTCTCGAACGCCGAACGGATCGAATCCGGTGAGGCCAGATCGATGATTTGCGTTTCTACCTGAGCGCCCTGCTCGCGCAGCGCGGCGCCGCTCGCCGCCAGCTCATCCGCCAAAATGTCGCACATCACCACCTGCGCGCCGGCAGCGGCAATGGCGGCGGCGAAGCTGTAGCCCAGACCGCGCGCCGCGCCGGTGACCACGATGCGCTTGCCGTTCAGCAGGCCGTTCACTGCGCCGCCTCCCGCTCGCGCAGCGTCGCCAGCTGTTTCTGCGCCTCTTTCTGCATCAGGCGGCGCAGGCGCGACAGACCGACGTCGTGCTGGTACAGGTATTCGCGGCGACGGGCGTTAGGCGCCATGTTTTCAAGCACGATGCGATCCTGCTCGAGGACGTCCCAATGCAATGATTCCAGGCGATTGCGATACATGAAGCGCCACATGTCGCGCTGCCAGTCTTGGACCTTACGGATGCGCCAGAAGAATACCCGGCAGTGATCCTTGTCTTCCGGCACCACCATACCGATGATCCAGAAGTGGCCGCCCGGCCCGAAACGTTTCTTGTACGGGATCGACAGACGCATCCAATACGCGCCGCTGTTGCCGAACTCCACCCAGTCGAAGTTGACGCCGATCTGGCCGTTTTTCTTGAAGATAAACCCGCTGTCGGTCGGCTCCAGCCCCATGTCCGCCTTGCGATCCCCTTCCGCCATCGAGTGCGAGGAAGAGTGCAGGTAGGTGCCGTGCATCGGATCCATCACGTTTTCCAGGGCGTATTGGTAGTTGCAGTTCCAGCTGGCGGTACACAAGAAGTGGCTGTACGACGCTTCGTCCGCCAGCTCTTGCGGGAAAGTCAGCTCCGCCGGCGCTTCATCCGCCGTCACGCCAAAATAGAGGAACACCGCGCCGTAGGCTTCTTTGGCCGGGTAAGCGCGCAGGCATTTTTGCCCCACCAGCGGGCAGCGATCCACCGCCGGCACGTCTTTCACCGTCCCGTCGCCGCCGACTTCCACCCCGTGATACCAGCAGGCGATGCGATCGCCGAGGTTCCACCCCATGGAAAGCCGCGCGCCGCGGTGCGGGCAGCGATCTTCCAACGCGTGGATCTGGCCTTCACCGTCGCGCCACACCACGATTTGTTGCTCAAGGCGGGTGATGCCGACCGGATTGTTGCCCACTTCCCAACTGGCCAGCACCGGATACCACATGCCGCGCAGCCCCTGGTCAAGATAGTCCTGCAAGCTCTGTTCGGAGGATGTTGTGTTTGCTGTCATTGTCTTCTCCCGGGTGTCGATCAGAAACCGTTAACGTGAAGGAATTCGCGGAACGTCGCTTCATTCCACGGCTGGCCGCTGCGATCGAACAGGCGGCGCTGATTCAACGCGCTGACGATCTGTTCCAGCTCTTCCGCGCCCTGATCGAAAATCGTTTCCAGCGCCGCCACCAGCGCGGTTTCGAAACCGTCCGGCACCCGGGCGCGGTTTTGCCACACAACGTTGCGGAACTGGCCCGGCTGATGGATTTGGCCGTTGCCGCCTTCGCGGGCCGGCGTCACCTGTTGGGTGTCCGGCAGCCAGGGATTGAAATCGGTGATGTGCTGCATGATTACTCCTCCGCGATAAAGGTGATCTGGATTTGGTTGTCGACCACCCGGGTGGGATAGGTTTGCAGATCGCGGCCGCCTGGCTCGCGCAGGCACTGGCCGGTGCGCACGTCAAACAGCGCTTCGTGCAGCGGGCACTCAACCTTGCCGTCGTCTACAAACCCCTGGCTGAGCAAGGCATAAGCATGCGGGCAGACGTCTTCCAGCGCGTAGTAGTTACCGTCGAGCAGGTACACCCCGATCTCTTTTCCTTCCACTTTGCCGGAGAAAGGAAAATCTTCTTTCACCTGAGACACTTCGCACACATTCTTCCAGCTCATTGCTTTTATCCTCTATCTGATTGTTTCATATATGAAACTCAGTTTCTTATTTAATACAGCCACTATAAGTCTGGCGAAACTTTCGTCAAGCTAGCGGAACGGCAAATGTTAATGAAAGGTTGTTTAAAAATGACAAATGCGGGAGGGATCACGAAATAATGCACCGATATGAAAAACCTATGTCAGTTGTGCGCTCTTCAGCTAATTTATGGCAAAAAATGCGTTGATCCTGCCGGCGCATTGCGCGTAAAAGAGTTCTCTCGCTGTCTTTTACACCCAATTTTATAACAATAAATTTACATAAATCGGCCTCATCCCCGCGTTTGCACGTAATGGCATCCGCAGGTGAGTTTACTGCTGCCTGAATTCGTCAACCGCTCGCACTGAGGAACGCGCCGTGCAACAACGTCAACGCTGGTTTGGGGTGATCGCCCTGCTGTTTCTGATCGTTATCGCCTATGCGGATCGGGTTAATATCGCCGTGATGTTGGTCAATCCCGACTTCCTGCAATACTTTCAACTCGGCGGTGACCGCGCCCATCAGGGCACGCTGATGACGGTGTTTTTACTCGGTTACGGCCTGTCCGCCATGTTGCTGACGCCGTTTCTGGAAACGCTGATGGGTTACCGCCGCGCGCTGACGCTGAGCGTCGTGCTGTGGGCGCTGCTCACCGCCGCGTCGCCGCTGGCGGGATCGCTGCTGTTGCTGTGCGCAGTGCGCGCGCTGCTTGGCGTCAGCGAAGGACCGCTGTTCTCGCTCAAGACCATGTACATCAGCGATCATTTCGCCGCCGACGAGCGCGGCAAACCCAACGCGGTCAGCGCGCTGGGCGTCTCGTTGGGGCTGGTGATCGGCTTTCCGCTGGTGAGTTTTCTGATGGCGCACTTCGGGTGGGCGATGTCGTTTCACCTGCTGGCGCTGCTCAACCTGCTGTTGGGCCTGGCGCTGGTGCGGCTGTTCGTTCATCCGCTCGCCTTACCCTCATCTTCACGCCCCGCCGATCCTCAGCCGGTGTTGAGCCGCGTCTGGCATACCTTCGCGCTGGCCTGGCGCACGCCGATGCTCGGTTGGATCCTGCTGATCGAGATCGCCACGCTCAGCTATCTGTGGGGGTCCAGCGCCTGGTTGCCGGCCTACCTGACCGATGAAAAAGGATTCTCCATCAAGCAGATGGGATGGATGGCCGCACTGCCTTTCATCGTCAGCATCGCCTCAAAATACCTCGGCGGCGTGCTGCTCGATCGTACCCGCCCCTATCAGGCGCCGCTGATCTTCGTCTTTGGCGGCGCGGCGACCGCGCTGTGCATCTATGGCGTAATGAACAGCCATCAGCTTGGCTGGATCGCGTTCTTCCTGCTGGCGGCCAACGCCTGTTGGGGCGCGCAAGGCGCGGCGATCCCCACGCTGCTGCAGCATTATGCGCGGCCGGAGGCGGTCGGCAGCGCCTATGGGCTGATCAACGGCATCGGCAATCTGTTCTCGGCGTTCGTGCCGATGGCGATGGGCATGGTGATGGCCAGCCAGGGCAAGGTATCCTCGGGCTTTGCGGTACTGATCGCCTCGCAGCTGCTGACGCTGCTGGCGGGCGGCGCACTGTTTGGCCGCATGTTGCTGGCGCGCCAGGTGAAGCGGGCATAGCCTGTTCCCGCACCGTTGCGGCAGAGAAAGCCAATGGCCTTGAGAGGGTGCTCATGGATCTGGACGCCAACAACCAGCAGACGGGGGACATCCCCCGTCGCCGGGTTGCCTTACCGTTCGGATTCGTAAGCCAAAATGGCCGCAACCTCCGTAGTGCCCGATCGGATCCGCAGCTCGCACAGCGTGCTACGGGTTATCCATGCCAGTGATATTACCGTGGCACAAATAACCACCAGTTTTAACAGGCTCCGTTTGTTCGGCATCATGCCTTCTTCTCCTTGCCTCGCGGCGGGTAAGAGGCTAACTTAACGTTGCTGGCGTTAGAGTAGGCCTCGGGTTGATGAATATCGACTCGGGGCTTTTCTCTTTGTACCTTTCACGCAGGCTCCAGATACAAAGATCCAGAGCACCCGCCCGCAGTATATTCATCCTCTCCATTGTCCCGGTTCCTTTTCTCCGACTCAGTTTCATTTCTGCGCAAAATTGCGCAAAGGCGTTGCAACAGACTGAAAATCGCCGCACGGATGGCGACAAATGAAATAAAAAAAGCGGCCCCCATACGATGGGAGCCGCTTTTTCAGCGAGGCGTGGCCTGGCGTCAGGCGTGTTTCTTGGCCGCCTGCAGGTACAGCATCTCCAGACCCAACGTCGCCGCGGCCAGCGCGGTGATCTCGGACTGGTCATAGGCCGGCGCCACTTCCACTACGTCCATGCCGACGATGTTCAGCGACTGCATGCCGCGCACCAGTTTCAGCGCGCGATCGGAAGTCAGGCCGCCGATCACCGGCGTGCCGGTGCCCGGTGCGAACGCCGGATCCAGGCAGTCGATGTCGAAGGTCAGGTACACCGGCATATCGCCGACGATGCCTTTGATCTGGGTCAGCAGGTCGTCCACGCTGCGATCGTTCACCTGCGCGGCGTCCAGTACGGTAAAGCCATTGTCGTGATCGAACTCGGTGCGAATGCCGATCTGCACCGAGTGATGCGGGTCGATCAGGCCTTCGTTCGGCGCATGATAGAACATGGTGCCGTGGTCGAACTTGCTGCCGTTGGCATAGGTATCGGTATGGGCGTCAAAGTGCACCAGCGCCAGCTTGCCGAAATGCTTGGCGTGCGCACGCAGCAGCGGCAGGGTGACGAAGTGGTCGCCACCGAACGAGAGCATGCGCTTACCGGCCTTCAGCAGTTTCTCCGCGTGCGCCTGCAGCTTGTCGCTCATGTCCTGCGCATCGCCGAAGTTGAACACGATGTCGCCGCAGTCAACCACGTTCAGGCGATCGCGCAGATCGAAGCTCCACGGCCAACGGTTGCCTTCCCAGGCCAGGTTGGTGGACACCTGGCGGATGGCCGCCGGGCCATGACGGCCGCCGGCGCGACCGGAGGTCGCCATGTCAAACGGAATGCCGGTGATGACCCACTCTGCATCGCTGTCGTAAGGCATGAAGTTCAGCGGAAAGCGCAGGAAACCAAAGGCGTTGGACACTAATGAATTATCGGACTGATGGCCTAAGGTGCTCATAGTAAACCCTCGTAGTTCAACAAGTTGCCGGGCGCAGACGCCGGGCCGTGACAAAAAAAAATCCCTCCCGCGTCGTTAGCCCGACGAGAAAGGGATTTATTCGATGTGTGTTTCGGTGCTACCGATACGGCAGATTATGGCCGCATTTTGTTCATGCTTCAAGGGGGCCGATATCGCCCCCCTGAAGAAGGCGGTTACTCGTCTTCCAGATACGTGTAGCCGTACAAGCCAGCTTCAAACTCTTCCAGGAACTGCGCCTGCAGCTCGCTGTCCAGATCGGTTTCTTTGACCTGATCGCGGAACTTGGACAGCAGCGCGCTCGGATCGAGCTGCACGTACTCCAGCATGTCCGCCACGGTATCGCCCTCGTCGGACAGCTCGGTCTCGACGCTGCCGTCCGGGAACACGTACACGTCAACCGAAGCGGTGTCGCCGAACAGGTTGTGCATGTTGCCGAGGATCTCCTGGTACGCACCGACCATGAAGAAGCCCAACGCCGGCGGGTTCTCCGGATCGTATGGCGGCATCGGCATGGTGGTCGCCACGCCGTCGCCGTCGACGTAATGGTCGATGGTGCCGTCGGAATCGCAGGTGATGTCGAGCAGCACCGCACGGCCTTCCGGCGGCTTATCCAACCCTTCCAGCGGCAGCACCGGGAACAGCTGATCGATGCCCCAGGCATCCGGCATCGACTGGAACAGCGAGAAGTTGACGTAGAACTTGTCCGCCATGCGCTCTTGCAGTTCGTCGATGATAGGACGGTGCGCGCGGTTGCTCGGATCGAGCTGCTGCTGGATCTTGTTGCAGATGTTCAGATACAGCTGCTCGGCCCAGGCGCGCTTGGTCAGGTCCAGCATGCCGTGCGCGTATTGGGTATGCACGTCGTGCAGATCCATCTGGCTGTCGTGCAGCCATTCGCGCAGCGAGCGGCGGTTTTCCGGCTCGTTCATTTCCAGCCAGGTTTCCCACATGCTTTCCAGCGCGCGCGGCGCATCGGCTTCCGGCGGCTGCGGTTCGCTGAACTCGTTGCGCTCTACGCCGATCACGTTGGAGACCAGCACCGTGTGGTGCGCGGTCACGGCGCGACCGGACTCGGTGATCACCGTCGGGTGCGGCAGGCCGTGTTCGTTACAGGCGTCGCCGATGCCCCAAATCACGTTGTTGGCATATTCGTTCAGGCCGTAGTTGACCGAGCAATCGGACTGCGAACGGGTGCCTTCGTAGTCGACGCCCAAGCCGCCGCCCACGTCGAAGCACTGAATGTTGACGCCCAGCTTGTGCAGCTCAACGTAGAAGCGCGCCGATTCGCGCACGCCGGTGGCGATGTCGCGAATATTGGCCAGCTGCGAACCCAAATGGAAGTGCAGCAGCTGCAGGCTGTCGAGGCGGCCCGCTTCACGCAGGGTTTCCACCAGCTTCAGCACCTGCACCGCCGCCAGACCGAACTTGGATTTTTCGCCGCCGCTCGACTGCCATTTGCCGGAGCCTTGCGATGCCAGACGCGCACGCACGCCCAGGCGCGGTATGACGTTCAGCCGCTCGGCTTCTTCCAGCACCAGATTGATCTCGGACATCTTCTCGATCACCAGGTACACCTTGTGCCCCAGCTTTTCCCCGATCAGCGCCAGACGAATATATTCACGATCTTTATAACCATTACAGACGATCACCGAGCGGGTCATGCCGGCATGCGCCAGCACCGCCATCAGTTCGGCCTTTGAGCCGGCTTCCAGCCCCAGCGGTTCGCCGGAGTTCACCAGCGATTCAATCACGCGGCGATGTTGGTTCACCTTGATCGGATACACCAGGAAATAGCCGCCCTGGTAACCGAAGGACTCACGCGCGCGTTTGAACGCGGCGTTGATAGAGCGCAGGCGATGCTGAAGGATCTGCGGGAAGCAGAACAGTGCCGGCAGACGTTGGCCGTCTTTCTGGCGCGTTTTCACCAGTTCTGCCAGATCGACGCGCGCCTGCGGGACATCCGGATCCGGGCACACGCTGATATGGCCCAGCTCGTTGACGTCATAGTAATTGTTGCCCCAGTAGGCGACGTTATAAGTACGCAGCATCTTGCTGGCATTACGATCATTCATGGCAACCTCCTGCATGGAGCGCAAAGATAAAGACTCGCCCGCAACCGGCGGACGGTGAATCAACAGATCATCAGACATGGTTCGCCTCACATTCCGTACTGACGAAACCGTCAGCCACTATCGCAGCTACAACCCGCGAGAACAACCCAACAAGCCGCGCCGGCGGCAGCGAAGAGAACTGCCGTTCGCGGTCAGCGATCGGTTTATCACTCATATAATTGTAAGACACCCTGTTCAAACCTCGTGAATCGGGCCAAGAAACATCCCACAGGAAGGCTGCAGGCTACCCTTGTTCAGTTCTTCAGACGACCGTTAGCCGGCCCGAGAATCCTGAGTAGCGGCCAAGTGTTTATCGCACCTGGTAAGTGACAGAGAGACAAGACGGGAAATAGCAGAAGAATGTGCGCCAGAACGGCACTGCTGTTGAGAACCAACAACCGGTAGACAACGGATCATTAATCCAACCACCTCCACGCGCGCCGTTCGGAGTGAACGACCCAGCCTCTAAAATAGTGTAAGAACGTGACCGTTCGATGAAGCGGCGGCGCCACGGCGAACGCCCGCGACGGATAATAGCGCAATGCCGACGAATGCAAAGCGGAAGTTTACCGTACCTTCCCCCACGCCAGACCGCCGTACTGTGCAGCAAATGAACCGCGCGCGCAGTTTATACCGGTAAGCAGGTGAAAAAGCAAAATGAAAATTCGCCGAAAACTGTTTCAAGCGATGAAAATGGCGCCAACCCGTTTGCGCAAAAGAGCGAAAGCGCAAAAAATTACTGGCAATCTGGCTAAACCCTGACCTAAAATAGACGTCCAGATGTTAATCCATCTATACTGGTTAACTGATAAACTGCTTAACGGCTTTGCCTGAGGGGCGTTGCAGGATGCATCTCGCGCCATCAGCGGAAGACCCTTCGCTTCGATGCCGGATCTCCAGCGCTGTGCAGTAATTTCTAACCCGTCTTATGCAAGGTAAAGAACACAATGGCTAAACACCTCTTCACGTCCGAATCCGTCTCCGAAGGACATCCAGATAAAATCGCCGACCAGATCTCCGATGCCGTCCTCGACGCCATCCTGGAACAAGATCCGAAAGCGCGCGTCGCCTGCGAAACTTACGTGAAAACCGGTATGGTGCTGGTCGGCGGTGAAATCACCACCAGCGCCTGGGTCGATATCGAAGAGATCACCCGCAAGACCGTGCGCGAGATCGGCTACGTTCATTCGGACATGGGCTTTGACGCCAACTCCTGCGCAGTGTTGAGCGCCATCGGCAAGCAATCTCCGGATATCAATCAGGGCGTTGACCGTACCGATCCTCTCGAGCAGGGCGCCGGCGATCAGGGCTTGATGTTTGGCTACGCCACCAATGAAACCGACGTGCTGATGCCTGCGCCTGTCACCTACGCGCACCGTCTGGTGCAGCGCCAATCCGAAGTGCGTAAAAACGGCACCCTGCCGTGGCTGCGCCCGGACGCGAAGAGCCAGGTGACCTTCCAATACGACGACGGCAAAATCGTCGGCATCGACGCCGTCGTTCTGTCCACCCAGCACTCAGAAGACATTTCGCTGAAAGATCTGCAAGAAGCGGTGATGGAAGAGATCATCAAGCCGGTACTGCCGGCGGAATGGCTGACGGCGGGCACCAAATACCACATCAACCCGACCGGCCGTTTCGTTATCGGCGGCCCGATGGGCGACTGCGGCCTGACCGGCCGTAAGATCATCGTCGACACCTACGGCGGCATGGCTCGCCACGGCGGCGGTGCCTTCTCCGGTAAGGACCCGTCCAAGGTTGACCGTTCCGCGGCATACGCGGCGCGCTACGTGGCGAAAAACATCGTCGCCGCCGGCCTGGCCGATCGCTGCGAGATCCAGGTGTCTTACGCTATCGGCGTAGCGGAACCGACCTCCATCATGGTGGAAACCTTCGGTACCGAGAAAGTGCCAACCGAACAACTGACGCTGCTGGTGCGCGAATTCTTCGATCTGCGCCCATACGGCCTGATCCAGATGATGGATCTGCTGCAGCCGATCTACCGCGAAACCGCCGCCTACGGCCACTTCGGCCGCGAACACTTCCCATGGGAAGCGACCGACAAAGCTGCGCAGCTGCGCGATGCCGCCGGCCTGAAATAAGCCCCGACATCAACATGAAAAACGGCGAGCCAAGGCTCGCCGTTTTTTTTGAACGGATGGGTGCTCATGGATCAACGCATCGACTGCCGGCCGGCGGAGGCAAAGCCCCCGCCGCCGGGTTGCCTTACCGTTCGGATTCGTAAGCCAAAATGGCCGCAACCTCCGTAGTGCCCGATCGGATACGCAGCTCACACAGCGTGCTGCGGGTTATCCATGCCAGTGATATCACCGTGGCACAAATAACCACCAATTTTAACAGGCTCCGTTTGTTCGGCATCATGCCTTCTTCTCCTTGCCTCGCGGCGGGTAAGAGGCTAACTTAGCGTTGTGATGCGTTAGAGTAGGCCTCGGGTTGATGGATATCGACTCGGGGCTTTTCTCTTTGTATCTTTCACGCAGGCTCCAGAGACAAAGATCCAGAGCACCCGCACGCAGTATATTCACCTCCCCCTCTCTTCCCGCGTTCCTTTTCACGTTAAATGTCTTTCTTGCGCAGCGACACGCAACGCCTTGCAAGGCGTTGAAAAAAGGCCCAGCAGCGCTGGGCCCTTGATGGAGGAGAAGGCAAAGTAGGGGTGAAGCTTACGACGTCTGCTTACGCAACAGATAAACGAAGTACGGCGCGCCGATAAAGGTCGCCAGTAACCCCGCGGGGATCTGATACGGAAACAGCAGCATCCGCCCGCACCAGTCGGCAAATACCATCAGCAAACCGCCCAACAGCGCGGCGATCACCATTTGCGGCAGCGCGCGGCGGAAGCCCAACATGCGCGCCATGTGCGGCGCCATCAGCCCGACAAAGCTCAGCGGCCCCACGGTCAGGGTCGCCATGGCGGTCAGCGTGGCGGCCAACAACAGGATGGTCAATCGCGCAGGCGTCAACGCAATCCCCACCGAACGGGCGGTGGCCCCGCCGAGCGGCAGAATGGTCAGCCAGCGACGGCACAGCGGCGCCAATATCATCAATCCGCCGGCGATCAGCGCGGTGCGCAGCGCCTGCGCCGGCTCCACCGAATAGGTTGAACCGGAAAGCCAGGTCAGCAAGCCCCCCATACGCGGATCGCCGCTGGCCAGCAGCAGGAAGATGACGGTGGTAAAGGCGGTGCTGAGCGCGATGCCGGCGAGCAACATGCGTTCGGTCGAGAAACCGCCGCGGCCGGCGGCAATCATGATGATCAGCAGCGTAACGGCCGCCCCCAGACTGCCGGCGGGCAACAGCCAAACGAAGGCGTCGCCCGGCACCATAAACAGCATCATCACGACGCCAAAAGCGGCGCCGGAGCTGATGCCCAGCACTTCCGGGCTGGCCATCGGGTTGCCGGTCAGCTTCTGGATCAGCGTGCCGGCGACCGCCAGCATCATGCCCGCAGCCAACGCCGACAGCACCCGCGGCCAGCGCCACGGCAGCAAGGCGTCCAGCTCCTCGCCCAGGCTCCAGTGCCAGCCGCCGGCGTTTTTGCCCAGCATCAGCGCCAACGTCAGGCCGATCAACAGCACGACGCCGGCCAGCGCTGCCCAGCCAGGCAGATTCCCGCGCTCGGCAGGCACCTTGTCGCCAAGGTTCATCGGTGGCGGCGTGGCGGCGCTGCGCAAACGCGGCAGCAACCACAGCAGCAGCGGCGCGCCGAACAGCGCGGTGGCCGCCCCGGTCGGGATCTCACGCCACACCTGCGCCACCCCAATCATCACCTGATCGGTCAGCCACAGCAGCAACGCCCCCAGCAACGGCGCCAACATCATGCGATGCGCCAGGCGGCGAGCGCCCAGCATCTTCGCCATCAGCGGCGCAAACAGGCCGATAAAGCCGATAACGCCCACCGCGCTCACCAACATGGCGCTGAAAATGATGGCCAGCCCCAGGGCGCAGAAGCGCGCCATCGACAGCCCCAACCCCAGGTTGCGCGCCACGCCGTCGTCCAGCCCCAGCAGCGTCAGCGGGCGCAGCAATAGCGCCGCCAGCGCACCGGCCACCAGCAAACGCGGCAGGATAAACTGCACCGCGCTCCAGTCCTGTTGGTTCAACGCGCCAGTGCCCCACAGGAACATGCCCTGCAGCTGATCGTAATTAAACAGCGCCAACAGGCTGTTGACTGCGCCGCAGTAAAGCCCCAGCACCAGCCCGGCCAGAATCAGCGTCACCGGCGACATCCGCTTGCCCCAGGCGACGCCGAACACCAGCCCGCCCACCGCGATCGCCCCCACCATAGCGGCCAGCTGACGAGTGAACTCGCCCCCCGGCAGCACCCACAGCGTGGCGATGGTCAGGCCGAGCTGCGCGCCGGCGGCCACGCCGAGCGTCGACGGTTCCGCCAACGGATTGCGCAACACCTGCTGGAACAATACGCCGACCAATCCCAGACCGGCCCCGGCCAACAGCGACACCGTCAACCGCGGCAGCAGGCTGTAATGGAACAGCATTTGCCGCACGTCGTCGATGTCCGGCGCGCTCAGCGCCCGCGCCCATTGCGCCGGCGGCAGTTGCTGCGTCAGGTTGTATATCGTCAAACCGCCTGCCGCCGCCAGCAACAGCAGGATCAGCGTCAGCGGCAATTTCCGAATGCCCGCATTCATGCCGCACTCTCCTGAGCCTGCGCCAACAGGCGGCAAAACCGCATCGTCGACAGCGTGGCACCGTAGAACCACACCGCCGGCACCTGCCGCAGCTGGTTTTGCCGCACGAAGGGCAATGACTGCCACAGCGGCGTCGCGCTGACCTTGTCCATCATCGCCTGATTGCCGTGATCGAGATAAATGACTCGGGCGTTACGCACCGTGGCCAACCGTTCAATCCCCACCACCGCCGTGCCCCAAAAGTCGGTTGGCTCCTGCCAGGCATTGCGGATGCCCAGTTGGTCCATCGCTTCCTGGAACAGGCTTTTCTGGCCGATGATCAACGCATGGCGGGTGTCGATCAGGGAAAACAGCAGCAACGGTTGCCGGGTGTAGCTTTGCAGGCGCTGGCGCGCATCCTGCATAAAGTTGTCGAACTGCGCCAGGTGGTTTATCGCCCGGCTTTCTATGCCTAATCGTTGCCCCAGCGCCAGCAGCGACTGGCGGGCGACGGTCAGCGGTTTGCCGCTGCCGTCGTTGAAGCCGAAGCTCATGGTTGGCGCGATGGGTTTGATTTTTCGCGGCGTCGGGCCATAGCCTTGCGACAGCAACACCAGCGAAGGCTGGAGCTGCTGCAGCAGTTCGAGATTCGGTTCAGTGCGCTGCCCGACGTCGACGACCGTCGCCGGCAGCTTCGGTTCCGCCACCCACAGGTTGTAGTTATGGACATCGGCCACCGCCAGCGGCGTCACGCCCAATGCCAACAGCAGCTCGATCGGCAGCCATTCCAGCGCCGCAACGCGCGCGATATCCGGCGGCGCATCCGCCGCTCGCCCGGGCAACGATCCCAACAGGGGCGACAGCGCCAGCGCCATCAACAGGCGGCGGCGCAGCGGATCGTGAGAAGAAGTGAATGCAGAGGACATCAGTAGACAAAACTCACCGGCGCGCCGCCGCTCGGGTGCGGCAACGTGCCCATAGGAATACCGTAAATTTGCTCCAGCACCGGCCCCTGCATCAGTTCCAGCGGGCCGCCCTGAGCGATCATGTCACCGCCGCGCAGCGCAACCAAATGGTCGCAGTAGCGCGCCGCCATATTGATGTCGTGCAGTACGGCGATCACCGTGAGATCGCGTTCGCGGCTCAGGCGCTGGATCAGCGCCAGCACCTCGACCTGGTGCGCGATGTCCAGCGCCGACGTCGGCTCGTCGAGCAACAGGCAGCGGCTATCCTGCGCCACCATCATCGCCAGCCAGGCGCGTTGGCGCTCGCCGCCGGAAAGGCTGTCCACCAGGCGGTGGGCGAACGGCTTCAGCCCCACCAGCGCGATGGCCTCTTCCACCTGTTGGCGATCGTTGGCGCCAAAACGCCCCAGCGCGCCATGCCACGGATAGCGGCCGACGGCCACCAGCTCGCGCACCGTCATGCCTTCCGCCGCCGGCAACTGCTGCGGCAGGTAGGCCACCTGGCGGGCGAAGGATTTGCTGTCCCACTGCGCCAACGGCTGCCGATTGAGCAAGACCTGACCGCCGCTGGGCGCATGGTGCCGCCCGAGCAGTTTCAACAGGGTGGATTTACCGGAACCGTTATGGCCGATCAGGCCGCAGACTTTGCCCTGAGGAAAACGGAGCGACAGCGGTTGCAACAGCACCCGGCCGGGAACGGCGAAGCTGGCGTTATCCAGTGCGAACGTCGCGCCGGGATTAAGAAGTTTGTCCTGCATAGATCCTGCTTTTTCCGGGGCGACGCGCCGCCGCCCCGGCTATCCGGTTAGAAACGGAAGGTTGCGGTGGCGACCACCTGGCGTTCTGCGCCCCAGTAGCAGGCGTAGTCGCGGTAGCAGCTCGATACGTAAGTCTTGTCGAACAGGTTGTTGATGTTGACGCCCACGGACGAGCCCGGCAGGCCAAAGCGCGCCAGATCGTATTTAATGGTGGCGTCCACTAGCGTGTAGTCCGGCACCTTGAAGGTGGTGTTATCGCTGTTGAAGCTCGAGCTGGAGCCAACGTAACGCACGCCGGAACCCAGCGTCAAACCGCTCACCGCCGTTTCGTGGAAGGTATAATCCGCCCACAGCGACGCCATGTGTTTCGGCACTTCGACGGTCGGTTTGCCCTGATAGGTGTTGTCCTTGGTGTACTTCGCATCGGTGTAGGTATAGGAGGCGATCAGGTTGACGTTGGCATTCAACGCCGCCTTGGCTTCCAGCTCCACGCCGCGCGAACGGATCTCGCCGCTCTGCACGCTGAACTGCGCGTTATCCGGATCCGGCGTCAGGTTGTTGTTCTTGGTCAGCTGATACAGGGCGCCGGTCAGCACGATTGGGCGATCCTTCGGCACGTATTTCACGCCGGCTTCATACTGCTTGCCGATCGAAGGTTTGAACGTACTGCCCCCTTGCGTCGTGCCCAAATTCGGCTCAAACGACTCGCTGTAGCTGAAATACGGC
The DNA here is from genome assembly GCF_017309605.1 of Serratia ureilytica. Taxonomy (NCBI): domain Bacteria; kingdom Pseudomonadati; phylum Pseudomonadota; class Gammaproteobacteria; order Enterobacterales; family Yersiniaceae; genus Serratia; species Serratia ureilytica. Next base: position 754,824 of record NZ_CP071320.1, on the reverse strand, counting down.
GTCACGCCGTTGTCGAACAGATAGTTCAGGCCGCCGCGCCAGGTGAACTGCCGGTCGGTCTGCTGGCTCGTCGAACTCGCATCACGGTTGTAAGCGGAGGTCTTCGCCCAGTCATAGCGCCCGCCCAGCGTCAACAGCCACTGATTCCACTCCCCTTGCTCCTGCACATACAGGCCGGTTTGCTCCTGACGGTTCAGATAATGGTAGGGGAAGTTGATGTTGACCGCGTCATTCCCGTATTGCGGATGGGTCATGCTCAGCCCGTCCGCTGTGCCAAATGCGGCATTGATATCGTTACGCATGCGCATGTAGTCCACGCCGAACAACAGCGTGTGGTCGATATCGCCGGTTTTCACCTTCGCCTGCGCCTGGGTATCCACCGAGAAATTGTTCAGGTGCTCTTTCGACTGAACATAGGCGCGGTTAATCGTCGTCGGCGTCGCAGCAGAAACGCCACTGCCATAAATACTCTTCATGTCGGTGTCCAGCTGCAGATAGCGCAGGTTCTGGCGCACCGCCCAGGTATCGTTGAAGGCGTGTTCGAAGCTGTACCCGATCATCCGCTGTTTGCGGGAGGTATAGTTGCTGGCTTCGCCTTCGTTGAAATCGGTCGGCAGCTTACCGCCGTTCGGCAACGGGATCAGCGTGCCCTGCTTCGGCAACCAGCCGTAGTAACCGGTATAGGGATCGTTTTGAATGTTGGCCAGCAGCGTGAAGTTGGTTTTGTCATCCGGGCGCCAGCTAAAGGACGGCGCGATCGCATAGCGCTTCTCTTTGCTCATGTTCTGCTGCGTATCGCTGTCTTTCGCCAGGCCGGTCAGGCGATAGGAATAGATGCCCTGATCGTCCAGCGCGTCGCTGAAATCGAAACCGGTTTGGAACAGGTTATCGGTGCCCATCTTGAACTGGATTTCGCGCAGCGGCTCGGTGGTTGGCCGCTTGCTGACCAGGGCGACCAGGCCGCCGGGGTTGCTTTTGCCGTACAGCACCGAGACCGGGCCGCGCAGCAGCTCGGCGCGCTCGAGGAAATAAGGATCGATGGACGCTTCGCTGTAGTTGTCGCCCAGCAGCCGCAGGCCATCCAGATACTGGGTGGTGTTGGTGGCCGGGAAGCCGCGGATCGCCACCGCGTCATAGGTCGTGGAGCTGCCGCGGCTGGCGAATACGCCCGGCGCATAGGCCAGCGCGCCTTTCACCGTATCCGGCTGGCGCATGTCCATCTCTTCACGCGTTACCACGGAAACGGACTGCGGGTTCTTCTCGATCGGCGTATCGGTTTTGGTGCCGGTGGCGCTGCGCTTGGCGACATAGGTGCCGACCGGCCCCCAGGCGCTTTCCTGCTGGGCGGTGTTGCTGCTGCCCACAACGGTAATCGTGTCTTCCTTGGCGGCCGGCTTGGCGTCGGCGGAAAAAGCCGGCATCGCCAGCGTACCCAACGCCGCAGCGACGGTGATCGCTAACGCGCTGACGGGGAGACGGCCCTGCTTGGCCGCGGATGATGAAAGACGCTTGGTCAGCATGATTTATTTCTCTGATGAATTATTAAATGACGAATGTAAACGATAATAATTATTATAAGCGTCGCATTTTATGCAGAAGCCAAATTAAACTGCAAGCCGAATTCATAGGGCAAATAGGTTAAGGATTAGGCGCTTAGCCTTGCGGTTAACAGGGAAATAAAACGAGCGGAAAAATAAAAAAGCCCGCAACCAAGGTTACGGGCTTAATAACAAAGCAAAAATTTTCGCCGGGGCCGACGCCCCGGCAGCGATTACTGACCGAACATATCCTTGATCCAGCCGGCGACGCCATCGCCATCTTTTTGCTCACCCGCCGCCGGTTGCTGCTGTTGCTGCACCGCCGCCTGGCTGGCCTGACACAGTCCCTGCGGATTGTCGGTCCAGACCGGGATGGTGCGCCAGCTGCCGCCGCCGCAGATAAAGTTGCCGGCGGAGTCGATGCTCATCTGGTTAATACCTTCCGGCGGCTGCAGCATCAGCGGCAGCGGCGTCTGATTTTCCAGATAGCGGCGATACAGGGTCAACGCGCCGTTGGCGCCGGTCAGCTTGGCCGGGCCGTTGTTATCGCGCCCGACCCAGGCGATCGCCACTTCCTTGCCGTCGATGCCGGCGAACCAGCTGTCGCGCAGATCGTTGGTGGTACCGGTTTTCGCCGCCAGGTTGTAGTTCGGGAACTTCACCGACAGCGAGCGGGAGGTCCCGCGCGCCACGCCCTGCTGCATCGCGTACAGCGTCAGGTAAGCGGCCTGCGCCGGCACCATGCGCTCCGCCTGCGGGAAGCTCTGGTACAGCACCGTGCCGTCTTCGGCGATCACCGAACGCACCGCCGACAGCGGCGCACGGTTACCGCCGCTGGCGATGGTCTGGTATTCCTGCGCCACTTCCATCGGCGTCAGGCCGATCGCCCCCAGCAGCATCGAAGGCACCGGATTGATCTCCGCTTTCGGGATCCCCAGGCGTTGCAGCGTGGCGCTGATCTGATCCAGCCCGACCGACAGGCCGAGGTTCACCGTCGGCACGTTCAGCGAGTTGGCCAACGCATCCACCAGCATCACCTGACCGCGGAATTTGCGATCGTAGTTGTTCGGCTGCCAGACGGCGCCGTTCGGCTGTTTCAGCGACAGCGGCGCATCCGCCAGCCAGGTGTTGAGGCGGTATTTGTCCGGCTCGGACAGCGCGGTCAGGTACGTTGGCGGTTTGGCCAGCGAGCCGACCAGGCGTCGCGCCTGCATGGCGCGGTTGAAACCGGCGAACTGCGGGTTGGCGCCGCCGACCATGGCGCGTACTTCACCGCTGAAGCGATCGACGATCACCATCGCCGCTTCCAGATCCTGCAGGTGACGCGCAGCGCGCAGCGCCGGGATGCCGTCTTCGACCGCTTTTTCCGCCGCGTCTTGCGACACCGGATCCAGCGTGGTGAAGATCTTCACGCCGGACAGGTCATTCACCTTATCGCCCAGCTTGGTCTGCAGTTCCTGACGCACCATCTGCATAAACGCTGGCTGCGGCGTAATGACGCCGCCTTTCGGCTGCACGCCCAGCGGACGCGCGCTCAGCATGTCATACAGCTCGCCGTCGATCACGCCCTGGTTCTGCAGCAGTTTGAGAACCAGATTGCGGCGTTCCAACGCCAGTTTCGGGTTACGCCACGGGTTATACAGCGACGCGCCCTTGACCATGCCGACCAGCAACGCCTGCTGATCGAGGCTCAGCTCATCCACCGGGCGGCCGAAGTAATACAGGCTGGCCAGCGGGAAGCCGCGGATCTGGTCGCTGCCGCTCTGGCCGAGGTATACCTCGTTCAGATACAGCTCCAGGATGCGGTCTTTGCTGTAACGGTAATCCACCAACAGCGCCATATAGGCTTCGTTGGCCTTACGCCACAGCGAACGTTCGTTGGTCAGGAACAGGTTCTTCACCAACTGCTGCGTCAGGGTGCTGCCGCCCTGCACCGCGCGGCCGGCGGTCAGGTTGGCCAGCACCGCGCGGCCGATGGAGTACGGGCTGATGCCGTCATGCTCATAGAAGTGGCGGTCTTCCGTGGCGATCAACGTATCCACCAACAGATCCGGGAAACCGGAGCGCGGCACGAACAGCCGCTGTTCGCCGTTCGGCGACTGCAGCATGGTGATCAGACGCGGATCGAGGCGGAAGAAGCCGAAGCTGCGGCCGCTGTCCAGGTTTTCGATCTTCGCCAGGCGGTTATTCTGGAAATCGAGGCGGGCGCGGATCTGCCCTTCTTTACCATCCGGGAAGTCGAACGGGCGGCGCAGCATCTCGATGCTGTTGGCCTGCACGGTAAACTCGCCCGGACGCGTCATGCGGCTGACCTGGCGGTACTGCATGCCTTCCAGCAGGTTAACCATCTCCTTCTTGCTGTACGGCATGCCCGGTTCCAGGTTGACCATGCGGCCGTACACCGCCGCCGGCAGCTGCCAGACTTTGCCGTCGATGCGGCTGCGGATCTGCGAGTCCAGGTAGACGCCATAGATCGCCAACAGGACGGCGAGCACCAGGATCAGTTTGATAAACAGGCCGAGCCAGCGGCGTTTTTTACGCGGCGGAGTCGCTTTCACCTTACGCGGCATGCGTTCCTCCTCCTCTTCATACTCGTCATCGTCATACTCGTCTTCTTCGTAATCGTCATAATCGTCGTCTCGGCGACGGCGCGGCGGCTTGCGCGACGCGGTGCTTTTTGGTTGTTTTCCTTTGCGCCCGATGGGCTCGCGGTCATCCCCAGCCATGGCTGTTGTTCTCCGAGCTTGCCGACACTGCCGGCCATAATGAGTCGCTTAATCTGTGCCTACGCCGCAGCGCTGACCAGAAGAAACATCTGAATTCCAAACCTTAAACGATCGCGGCCTACTGATATTTCTTCGTTCGGCGCGTCGGTACCGCCGTGGCCGGATCGTCCGGCCAAACGTGTTTCGGGTAGCGGCCCTTCATCTCTTTTTGCACCTCGCGATAGGCGCCTTGCCAGAAGGCCGCCAGATCGCCGGTGATTTGCAACGGCCGGTGCGCCGGTGAGAGTAACTCAAGCACCACCGGGATGCGACCCTCCGCCAACATCGGGCTGCGCTGCTCGCCGAACACCTCCTGCAAACGCACCGCCAGCGCCGGCGGTTTGCCGGCCTCATAACGGATCGGCAGGCGGCTGCCGGTCGGCACAGTGTAATGAGTGGGTAGCGCATTATCCAGCCGCTGCTTTTGCTGCCAGTCCAGCAGACGGGACAGCGCTTCGGCGATGTTGACCTGCTTCAAGCCGCGCAGATCGCGCACGCCGTTCAGCGACGGCAGCAGCCACTGCTCCAGCGCCGCCAGCAGCGGCTCTTCATCCATCGCCGGCCACTCCGCTTCCGGCAGCCAGGCTTGCGCGCACTGCAGGCGCACCCGCAATTGTTCGGCGGCGCCCTCCCAGTTGAGCACCGCCAGCCCCTGCGCACGCACCCAGTCGAGCAGCGCCTGCTGCAGCTCTTCGTCCGCCGGTTTGGCCAGCGGCTGCGCGCGCAGCGTCAGACGACCGATCTGCTGGCGCTTCCAGGCGCGCAACGTGCCCTTCTCTTCATCCCATTCCACCGCCGTGCGCTGCATGACAATCGCCGGCAGCTGCGCCGCCAGCGCTTCGATGTCCACCGGCAACGCCAGCAGGATGCGCGCATCGGGGCTGTTGTGGCCCTGCAACAGGCTGGGAACGATGAGCCAGGACGCGCGCGACAGCGCCTCGTCCTGGTTCATTGCCGCCCCCAGACCGTTGGCCAGCAGGTAACGGCCGTCCTGGCCTCGGCGCTGGGCGATGCGATCGGTAAATGCCTGCGCCAACAGGCGCGGCGCCAGATCGACGTCGACTTGCCCCGCACGTTGCGGCAGGCGTTTGGTCAACTGCGCGGCGCGCTGCCGCCAGTTCGGCTGCGGGCGGCTCAGCCAATAACCGATATCCATCTGCCCGCCGCGCGGCGGTTCTTCCAGCAATGCCGCCAGCAACGCGGCCGTCGCCAGGTCGTCGGCGCTCAGCGCCGCGCCGGCGACCAGCATCGCCGCCAGCCGCGGTTCACATCCCAGAGCGGCCATTTGGCGCCCCGGCGCGGTGAGTTTGTCGCCGTCATCCGTTGCTCCCAGCCGGTGCAGCAACGCCCTGGCCGCCGCCAATGCCGCTGCCGGAGGCGCGTCAAGCCAGGTCAGCTGCGCCGGATCATGGCACCCCCACTGCAGCAGCTCGAGCCAGAAGCCGGTGAGATCGCTCTGTAAAATTTCCGGCTCAGCATGTTCCACCGCGCGCTCCGCCTGCTCTTTGGCGAACAGATGCCAGCAAATGCCCGGTTCCAGACGCCCGGCGCGCCCGGCGCGCTGCACCATCGAGGCCTGACTGATGCGCTGTGTCGCCAGCCGCGTCAGACCGTTGCGCACGTCGTAGCGCGCTACGCGTTCCAGGCCGCTGTCAACCACCAGCCGAATGCCCTCGATCGTCAGGCTGGTCTCGGCGATGTTGGTCGCCAACACCACTTTGCGGCGGCCCGGCGCCGCCGGCTGAATCGCTTTTTGCTGTTGCGCCAGAGGCAGAGCGCCATACAGCGGGCAAAGATCGGTATCACTCGCCATTTCGCCGCTCAAACGCTCCAGCACCCGGTTGATCTCCGCTACGCCCGGCAGGAACAGCAGCAAAGACCCCGGCTGTTCGGCCAGCATGCGCTTCACCGCCGCCGCTATGCCATCCTCCAGCCGCTGATGACTGGCCAACGGCTGATACAGGCGTTCAACCGGGAAACTGCGCCCCTCGGACACCACCACCGGTGCCTGCGGCAGCAGCTGCGTCATACGAGCGTTATCCAGCGTGGCCGACATGATCAGCAGTTTCAGATCGTCGCGCAGCCCTTGCTGCACATCGAGCAGCAACGCCAGCGCCAGATCGGCCTGCAGGCTGCGTTCGTGGAATTCGTCGAGGATCACCAACGACACGCCCTGCAGTTCGGCGTCCTGCTGCAGCATGCGGGTGAGAATGCCTTCCGTCACCACTTCCAGCCGGGTTTGCGGCCCGCTTTTACTTTCGGCGCGCATGCGGTAGCCCACGGTCTGGCCGGGCTCCTCCCCCAGTTGCTGCGCCAGGCGATAGGCGACGTTTTTCGCCGCCAGCCGCCGCGGCTCCAGCATGATAATGCGCCCCGGCAACCCGGCCTTAGCCAGGATCTGCAGCGGCAGCCAGGTGGATTTACCGGCGCCGGTCGGGGCGTGCAACAGCACCTGAGGAGCGGACTGCAACGCAGCCAGCAACTCATCAAGCACCGCGCTGACGGGCAATGAAGACACTGAACTCTCCGTGGTGGTTAACGTTAAACGGCGTACAGTGTAGCATTAGCTTTATCCCCGTAACCTTTCAAACTGTTGCGGCGTTAGCTATAGTACGGAGCTCATTCGTGCACCGCGCCCCTCGCGGGGCCGCTGCCAGTAACGTTTACCGCTGTTCCCGACCGTATTGTCATGCATTTGCCGAGCCCTTATGTCCAATTCGCGCCGCCTGTTTTTCGCCCTGTCCTTGCCTGACGCCCTGCAACAGCAGGTGGTCCGCTGGCGCGCCGAGGCGTTTGCACCTGAGGCCGGTCGGCCGGTGGCGGCGGCCAATTTGCACCTGACGCTGGCGTTTCTCGGTGAAGTCAGCGCACAGAAAGAACTGGCGCTGCGTAAGTTGGCCGGCCGCATCGCCCAACCCGGCTTTAGCATGCGGCTCGACGATCTCGGCCATTGGCCGCGCCCCGGCGTGGTCTGGCTCGGCACCCGCCGCGCGCCGCGCGGGTTGCTGCAGTTGGCCGAGCTGCTGCGTTCGCAGGCGGCGCGCAGCGGCTGCCATCAAAGCGCGCTGCCGTTCCATCCGCACATCACGCTGCTGCGCGCCGCCACCCAGCCGGTGGCGATCCCGCCGGCGACGCCGGGCTGGGCGTTCAGCGCCGACGCCTTTTCCTTGTATGAGTCGGTGTTCGAAAACGGCCGCACCCGTTACCAACACCTTGAACAGTGGCCGCTGGCCAAGCAGGCATCCCCATGATTTTTTCTCCACCGCTGCGCTCCGCCACGCTGATCAAACGTTACAAACGCTTTCTGGCTGACGTGATCACCCCGGAAGGGGAAACCTTTACGCTGCACTGCGCCAATACCGGCGCCATGACCGGCTGCGCCACGCCCGGCGACACCGTGTGGTACTCCACCTCGGACAACCCCAAACGCAAATACGCCCACAGCTGGGAGCTGACCCATACCCAACAGGGACACTGGATCTGCGTCAACACCCTGCGCGCCAACGCGCTGGTGCGCGAGGCAATTGAACACAATTTAATCAATGAATTATCCGGTTACAGTAAAATTAGCGGCGAAGTGAAATACGGCGGTGAAAACAGCCGTATCGATTTGTTATTACAGGCAGAAAATCGGGTTAACTGCTATATTGAAGTTAAGTCAGTCACATTACTGCAACAACAACGTGGTTACTTTCCTGATGCGGTAACGCTCAGAGGGCAAAAGCACCTGCGTGAGTTGCTCAGCGTGGTTGAAAACGGGCAACGGGCGGTATTGTTCTTTGCCGTGTTACACAGCGGTATTGAGCAGGTCGCACCGGCACATCATATAGATGAGCGCTATGCGGCGCTGTTGGCACAGGTCCGGCAGTTGGGAGTGGAAGTGGTTTGCTATGGGGCAAAATTATCACCTGACGGTATTTATCTCTGCGATAAGCTGCCGTTTTTTATCGATTAGCGCTGCCGGGTCCCTATAAATAGACAACCGGCCAGCACGATCGCCAAATACGCCTTCCTTCACACGATTGTCAAGCGGGCGACAGGAATAATTGCCAACCTACCTTCCTTCTGTTATTTATAGCGGCCTGTTTTTCCCCCGCATTGGGGATTCGATAGTGCGTGTGTATGTAGGAGAAGCAACATGCAAGAAGGGCAAAACCGTAAAACCTCGTCCTTGAGCATTCTCGCCATCGCTGGGGTGGAGCCGTACCAAGAGAAGCCGGGCGAAGAGTACATGAACGACGCCCAGTTGTCGCATTTCAAGCGCATTCTTGAAGCGTGGCGCAACCAGCTCAGGGACGAAGTGGACCGTACTGTATCGCATATGCAAGAAGAGGCAGCCAACTTCCCTGATCCGGCCGACCGCGCTACTCAGGAAGAAGAGTTCAGCCTTGAACTGCGTAACCGTGACCGTGAACGCAAACTGATCAAAAAGATCGAGAAAACGCTGAAGAAAGTGGAAGACGATGATTTCGGCTACTGCGAATCTTGTGGCGTGGAGATCGGTATTCGTCGCCTCGAAGCGCGTCCGACCGCCGATCTGTGCATCGACTGCAAGACGCTGGCTGAGATCCGCGAAAAGCAGATGGCCGGCTAATACCGCTACTCTACATGATTGGAGCTGCATCAAGGCGGCAAGAATGCGCATCCCGATGAGCTTACTCAAGTAAGTGATTCGGGTAAGCAGGCGCAGCTAACACAGATGCAGTTTCAAGCATAACGAGTATGTTACCGCTGCGGCGTGCGCATCCGCGTGCGCCGCACAGAGAAAAGGGAACCCCTCCCCTCTGATATGCAAGAAAGTCATTATGTGGGGCGCTTTGCCCCATCGCCTTCCGGGGATCTGCATTTCGGCTCGCTGATTGCCGCTCTGGGAAGCTACCTTCAAGCTCGCGCCCAACGCGGGCAGTGGCTGGTTCGCATCGAAGATATCGACCCGCCGCGCGAAGTCCCCGGCGCCGCCGCTCGCATCCTGTCCGCGCTGGAACATTATGGTCTCCACTGGGACGGCCAGGTCATCTATCAATCGCAACGTCACGACGCCTATCGCGCCGCGCTGGATCTGTTGCAGCGCCAGGGGCTCAGCTATTACTGCACCTGCACCCGCAGCCGCATCCAGCAAATCGGCGGATTGTACGACGGCCACTGCCGCGATTTGCAGCTCGGCCCGCAGGGCGCCGCCATCCGCTTGCGTCAGACCGCCCCCGTTTACCGGTTCCACGATCGCCTGCAGGGAGAATTGCACGCCGATCCGGCGCTGGCGGGAGAAGACTTTATCATTCGCCGCCGCGACGGGCTGTTCGCTTACAACCTGGCGGTGGTGATCGACGACCATTTTCAGGGCGTGACCGAGATTGTCCGCGGCGCCGATCTGATCGAACCGACGGTGCGCCAAATTGCCCTTTACCGCCAGCTGCAGGCGCCGGTGCCCGCCTATGTGCATCTGCCGCTGGCGCTGGGTGCCAACGGCATCAAACTGTCGAAGCAAAACCATGCGCCGGCGTTGCCCGCTGGCGATCCGCGACCGGTGCTGATCGCCGCGCTGAAATTTCTGCGCCAACCGCTGCCGGAAAGCTGGCAAGATCTTGACCTGCCATTATTATTGAGCTGGGCGATCGAACACTGGCGGTTGGAAAACGTGCCGCGTCAGGAGGCTATCCCTCTGGATGAAAACACGCCGGCATTCTCAAAGGAGCCATGGTGAGCTATGATTAGCCGCTATTTTTTGTTAGCTCCATTTTTATCAGTCACTATCGAGGTGTACCATTTTTACCCGAGTAGCCAACTTCTGTCGTAAGGTACTGACCCGCGATGACAAGCTGCCCCGCGACGACGCGGCGGCCGGCGATAAAAACGTAGTCCGCGAAGAGCGTGCCGCGGCGCCAAGCCGCCCTGCGCCGCAGCCGCGCGCCGCCGATAACGGCAGCAACGCCCCTGCCCGCCGCTCAACGCCGCGCAAGCGTCCGCCTTTTCCTATCGCCGAGAGCAACGACTCGATGACCGTGATCCCGCGCGAACAGCACTCGATCTCCCGCAAAGACATCAGCGAAAATGCGCTGAAAGTGCTTTACCGCCTGAACAAGTCCGGCTACGAAGCCTATCTGGTCGGCGGCGGCGTGCGCGATCTGTTGCTCGGCAAAAAGCCGAAAGACTTCGACATCACCACCAACGCTACGCCGGAGCAAGTGCGCAAGCTGTTCCGCAACTGCCGCCTGGTCGGCCGCCGCTTCCGCTTGGCGCACGTGATGTTCGGGCCGGAGATCATCGAAGTGGCCACTTTCCGCGGCCACCACGAACAGAATCAGGAATCCGACAAGAACTCGTCCCAGCAGGCGCAAAACGGCATGCTGCTGCGCGACAACATCTTCGGCTCGATCGAGGAAGATGCCCAGCGCCGTGATTTCACCATCAACAGCCTGTACTACGGCGTGGCGGATTTCACCCTGCGCGATTACGTCGGCGGCCTGAACGATCTGAAACAAGGCGTGATCCGCCTGATCGGCGATCCGGAAACCCGTTACCGCGAAGATCCGGTGCGCATGCTGCGCGCGGTGCGCTTCGCCGCCAAGCTGGATATGCGCATCAGTGAAGAGACCGCCGAGCCGATCCCGCGCCTGGCTTCGCTGCTGCATGAGATCCCACCGGCGCGTCTGTTCGAAGAATCCCTCAAGCTGCTGCAGGCGGGTTACGGTTTCCAGACCTACCTGAAGCTATGCGAATATCAGCTGTTCCAACCGCTATTCCCGCTGATCGCCCGCAACTTCACGCCGAACCACGATACGCCGATGGAGCGCATTCTGGTGCAGGTGCTGAAGAACACCGATCATCGCCTGCAGAACGACATGCGCGTCAATCCGGCCTTCCTGTTTGCCGCCATGCTGTGGTACCCGCTGCTGGAGCACGCGCAGAAACTGGCGCAGGAAAGCGGCCTGGCGTACTACGACGCCTTCGCGCTGGCGATGAACGATGTGCTCGACGAGCAGTGCCGCTCGCTGGCGATCCCGAAACGCATTACCACGCTGGTGCGCGATATCTGGCAGCTTCAGCTGCGCCTGTCTCGTCGTCAGGGCAAACGCGCGCACAAACTGATGGAACATCCGAAATTCCGTGCCGCCTATGATTTGCTGGCGCTGCGTGCGGAAGTGGAAGACAATCAGGAGATGCTGCGTCTGGCCGAGTGGTGGGGTGAGTTCCAGGACGCCACGCCGGCACGGCAGAAAGCCATGCTGAGCACCCTGGGTGACGATCCGGCGCCGCGTCGCGCGCGTCAACGCCGTCCTCGTCGCCGGGCACCGCGTAAAGAAGGGGCATAATGATCCGCGTTTATATCGCGCTGGGCAGCAACCTGGCGCAACCGCTGCAACAGGTTAACGCCGCGCTGGAGGCGCTGGAGCATCTCCCGCGCACCCGGCTGGTCACCTGTTCTTCGTTTTACCGCACCAAGCCGCTGGGGCCGCAAAACCAGCCGGACTTTCTCAACGCGGTGGTGGCGCTGGATACCCTGTTGCCGCCCGAACAGCTGCTCGACCATACCCAGGCGATAGAACGCAATCAGGGGCGCGTGCGCAAGGATGAACGTTGGGGGCCGCGCACGCTCGATTTAGACATCATGCTGTACGGTGACAAGGTGATCCATACCGATCGCCTGACCGTACCGCATTACGGCCTGAAAGAGCGCGAATTCATGCTCTACCCGCTGGCGGAAATCGCCCCCGATCTGATTTTCCCCGATGGCGAACCGCTCGCCAGCTGCCTCAAGCGCGTGCCGGAAAACGGCATGGCGCTGTGGCACTCGTCAAAACCGAAATCCTGACCCGCCTACAGCGCCAGCCGCGCGCCGAACCCGCCTGTCGGGCGATTGGCGAAACTGACCTGTAAACCATGCAAGCCGGCGATACGCTGCACGATCGATAACCCCAGCCCGCTGCCGGTTTGCTCCTGTCCCGGCGGGCGATAGAAGCGTTCCCCCAACCGCGCCAGATGCTCTGTCGTCACCCCCGGCCCCTCATCCTCTACCGTCAGCGAGCGCTCGCTCAACGTCACGGTGACCGCGCCGCCCTGCGGGGTGTAACGCACCGCGTTGTCCAGCAAGTTGCGCAATAACAGTGACAGCAGCAGAGTCTGCCCCTGACGCACCGGCGGCGTTCCCTGCTGTTCATAACGCAGCGTCACGCCCGCCGCATGAGCCAGCCGATCCTGTTCCGCCAGGGTCATCATCACCAGTTCGTTCCAGTCAATGGGCGCCAGCTCGGCCAGATCCGACAGCGAATCCAGCCGCGACAACGTCAACAGCTGATCCACCAGCCGGGTGGCGCGATCGATGCCGACCGTCAGATTGTCCAGCGCGTGCTCGCGCATCGGCGCATCCTCCCCCGCCAACTGTACCACTTCGGTCTGCACCCGCAATGCCGCCAGCGGGCTGCGCAATTCGTGCGCGGCATCGGAGGTGAAACGCCGCTCCCGCACCAGCAACGCATTGATGCGGGCGAACAGCGCGTTGAGCGCATCCACCAGCGGGCGCACCTCGGTTGGCACCTGGCGCGCATCCAGCGGCGTGGCGTCATCGGGTGCGCGCCGACGCAAACCGGCGGCCACCGCACGCAGCGGCCGCAGCTCGCGCCCGACCATCAGCGCAATCAGCAGCATCAGCACCGGCAGCGTCGCCAGCCAGGGCACCAATTGGCCAGTCACCATGCCCAGCGCCATATCGCGCCGGTAATCCCACTCCTGGCCGACCACGATGCGGTAGCGCCCGTCCGGGCTGGTCAACCATACCAGGCGCCAACTGTCGTCATCGCCTTTGCGTTCGCCGTCGGTAAAACCTTCACGCGCCCCGTCAAACAGGAAGTCGGCACCGTTCTCGCCGTCGTTGAGCAGCATCTTGCCTTGGCGATCGAAGATGGCGAACGCCAGCGCGTCATCATCTTGCTCGCCCCGTTTGCCATGATGCACCAGCTTCTTGGTTTTCGGCAGGCTGCGCGCGCTTTCATCGGCCAGCAGATCGCCGAGGTTGGCGGTCGCCAGCCGCTTGGCGAACAGCATCTGCTGGGTGTCGAACACTTCGTTGATGGTATTGCGCGACATCACCCAGGCCACCACGCTGGCAGTGCACCAGGTCAGCAGCGCCAACAGGCTGAAAATCAGGATCAGACGCAGCCGCAGGCTGAGGCGCTTCACGGGGCATCCCCCAGCGTATAGCCCACACCGTGGATAGTACGAATGAAGCCGTTGCCCAGCTTGCGCCGCAGGTGGTGAATATGCACCTCCACCGCGTTGCTGCTCACCTCGTCGTCCCAGTTGTACAGCTTCTCCTGGATCAACGGCCGCGCCAACACGCGCCCTTTGTTGTGCAGAAACAGCTCCAGCACCGCCAATTCGCGCGGCGTCAGCGTCACCGGTTCGCCGTTGCAACTCACGCTGCGGGTGGCGCTGTCGAACACCACGTTGCCGTGCGTCAGCTGTGGCATCAGTTGGCCGTGACGACGGCGGATCAGCGCCTGCAGGCGCGCCGCCACTTCGGCCAGCGCGAACGGTTTGCACAGATAGTCGTCGGCGCCGCTTTGCAACCCGCTGACCCGTTGCTCCAACGCATCGCGGGCGGTAAGGATCAGCACCGGCACATCCTGCCCGGCCTGGCGCCACTGGCGCAGGAGATCCAGTCCATCGAGGCCCGGCAGGCTGAGATCGAGGATCACCGCGTCATACGGCGCGCTGCCCAGGGCGTTTTTACCAACCGCGCCGTCGGTGAACCAGTCCAGATTGAAGCCGAGTTTGGTCAGCCCGGCCTTGATGCCGTCCCCGATCAGTTTGTCATCTTCGATCAGCAGAATTCGCATGAGTATCCCTTTTGAGTCATGACGCCATTGCACCACAAGGTTCTTAAGAACCGCTTAAGCATGGCGATCCGCGCTACCCACCCCGATCGGGTTACAGTAGAATGGCTGCACTTTTTTGCAGCCTGGGCCTGCGTAAGCCGCACGGCCCGTTTCAGGAGACGTTGTGATGAAACCCACCACCGTGACCCATTTGCGCCAGTGGAAACAGGAGCAACGCAAGTTTGCTACCCTTACCGCCTACGATGCCAGCTTTGCCAAGCTGTTTGAAGAGCAAGGCATTAAAGTCCTGTTGGTGGGCGATTCGCTGGGCATGACGCTGCAGGGCCACGACTCCACGCTGCCGGTCACCGTCGCCGACGTCGCCTATCACACGCGCGCCGTGCGCCGCGGCGCGCCGGCCTGCCTGTTGCTGGCCGATTTGCCGTTCATGAGTTACGCCACCCCGGAACAGACCTTCGCCAACGCCGCCGAGCTGATGCGCGCCGGCGCCAACATGGTGAAACTGGAAGGCGGCAGCTGGCTGTGCGACACGGTGAAAATGCTCGCCGAACGCGCGGTGCCGGTATGCGGCCACCTGGGGCTGACGCCGCAGTCGGTCAACGTGTTCGGCGGTTATAAGGTGCAAGGGCGCGACGAACTGGCCGCCAAACAGCTGCTGCAGGACGCGCAGAATCTGGAGCTGGCCGGCATTCAGCTGCTGGTGCTGGAGTGCGTGCCGACCGAGCTGGCACGCCAGATCACCGAAGCGCTCTCCATTCCGGTCATCGGCATCGGCGCCGGCAACGGCACCGACGGCCAAATCCTGGTGATGCACGACGCCTTCGGCATCACCGGCGGCCACACGCCGAAATTCGCCAAGAACTTCCTGGCGCAAAGCGGCGATATCCGCACGGCGGTGCAACACTACATTCAGGAAGTGGAGCAAGGCCTCTATCCGGCGGCTGAACACTCTTTTAACTAAGCGATGGTTCCAGGAGTCACCCAATGATTATTATCGAAACCCTGCCGCTGCTGCGTCAGCAGATCCGCCGCTGGCGCCAGGAAGGCAAGCGCATCGCACTGGTGCCGACCATGGGCAACCTGCACGACGGCCATATGACGCTGGTCGATGAAGCGCGCGCCCGCGCCGACGTGGTGGTGGTGAGCGTCTTCGTCAACCCGATGCAGTTCGATCGCCCGGACGATCTGGCGCGCTACCCGCGCACGCTGCAGGAAGACAGCGAGAAGCTGACCCGCCGCGGCGTCGATCTGGTGTTCGCGCCGGCCCCGGCCGCGGTCTATCCGCAGGGGCTGGAGCAGCAAACCTACGTCGACGTGCCGGGCATCTCCACCATTCTGGAAGGCGCAAGCCGGCCGGGCCACTTCCGCGGCGTTTCCACCATCGTCAGCAAGCTGTTCAACCTGGTGCAGCCTGATTTGGCCTGTTTCGGCGAGAAGGACTACCAGCAATTGGCGCTGATCCGCAAAATGGTGGCGGACATGGGTTACGACATCGACATCGTCGGCGTGCCGACCGTGCGCGCCAAAGACGGCCTGGCCCTCAGTTCACGCAACGGTTACCTGACCGCCGAAGAGCGCAAGGTTGCGCCGCAGCTGAGCAAAATCATGAACGCGCTGGCGCAGCAGCTGGCCAATGGCGAGCGCCATGTCGAAACGCTGTTGGAACAGACCGCCGAGCAACTACGCGCCGCCGGCTTTACGCCGGATGAGCTGTTTATTCGCGATGCCGACAGCCTGCAGCCGCTGACGGTGGACAGCCAACGGGCGGTGGTGCTGATGGCCGCCTGGCTGGGCAAAGCGCGGCTTATCGACAACCAGCAGGTTGACCTGACGCTGTAAGTCATTTTTTATACTGTCGTCACCCTGCCGCCATGACCATAGGTAGACAATGGCGGGACGATCGGTGACGATAGAGATTGCAGGGATGCAGGAGAGATGTTCAACCCCAACGCCTGTGAAGGCCGATATTCAGTTAGGTAAAGCTATGATACGTACTATGCTGCAAGGCAAGCTGCATCGCGTCAAAGTCACTCAGGCTGACTTGCACTATGAAGGATCCTGCGCCATCGATCAGGATTTCCTGGAAGCGGCCGGCATTCTGGAATATGAAGCGATCGATATCTACAACGTGGATAACGGCCAGCGCTTCTCCACCTACGCCATCGCCGCCGAGCGCGGTTCGCGCATCATTTCGGTCAACGGCGCCGCCGCGCGCTGCGCCTGCGTGGGTGACAAACTGATCATCTGCTCCTATGTGCAAATGACCGACGCTGACGCCCGCCAACATCACCCGAAGGTCGCCTATTTCGAGGGTGACAACAACCTGCAGCGCAAGGCGAAAGCCGTGCCGGTTCAGGTCGCCTGACGGTAAAACGGGCGCCTCGCGCGCCCGTTCTTTTCCTTACTGCACCACCGTACCCGGCTTGTTGGCTATCCGATCCGCCATGGTCTGGATCGAGTCGGTGCGCAGAATATACAGCCGCTTCAGCGTATAGGGATTATCCCCCGGCTTCACCTTGCCCTGCACCGTGGTCACCGCCAGATGGAAACCGGCGTCCTGCGCCGCCTGGATAGCCCGCTGGTTATAGCCGCCGAACGGGTAGGACAGATACAGCACGTGCGGGTTGAACTGCGACAGCGCGCGGCGCGAACGCTCAAAATCGAACTCGATATTGTGCAGCGAACGGCTCAGCAAAATCGGCTGGCGATTGCCGTCGGTGCGATGCAGGAAGTGGGTGTGCGACTGCACGTCGAACACGTCCTGAATCTGCTTGAGCTCCGAGACGCTCATAAACTGCAGCGAGTCCGGGTTCCATTTCTGCGGATGACGCTTGATGCGCGAAGAGATGATGAACGCCGTCGCGCGGAAACCGTAATCCTTCAATACCGGGTAAGCGTAGCGATAAACCGATTTCAGCCCGTCGTCGAAGGTCAGCACGATCGCCTTGCCCGGCAGGTTGATCTGATTCTTCAGGTAGGCTTCCAGCTGATACAGCGAAATGGTGTCGTAGCCCGCCTGCTTGAGGTAGGTCATCTGGTTGCTGAACGCCACGTCTGAGGTGGTGGTCGAAGTATGGCGGAAGCGCTTGTTCTCTTCGTTTTTCAGCAGGTGATGGTAAGTCAGCACCGGTATGCCGTTATCGATCTCGCAGTCCAGCTCATTGACGAACCCCAGCCGATCGCCGATGTTGACCTCGTACCAGGTATTGTTCAGCCGATCCTTCAGCTTGCCGATGATCGGATAACGCAGATTGCCTTCCAGCGTGCCGAAGACCTCGCTGTCCTTGTCCGCCGCGGTGTATACGTCGATCGCCTTTTGGGTGATCAGATTCTGGTTGGTCAGCGGCTTGTTCAGCTCGCCCAGATCGTCTTGCACCTTGCGCGACTTCTTCAGCTCGCGCACGTCGTCTTTATCGATAAAGCCGGT
The DNA here is from genome assembly GCF_017309605.1 of Serratia ureilytica. Classification (NCBI taxonomy): domain Bacteria; kingdom Pseudomonadati; phylum Pseudomonadota; class Gammaproteobacteria; order Enterobacterales; family Yersiniaceae; genus Serratia; species Serratia ureilytica. Next base: position 737,261 of record NZ_CP071320.1, on the reverse strand, counting down.
GCCGTGCCCGAATTTGAATTCGTAGTATTCCGCATCCGCCGGGAACACCTGGATCAGCTGCCCGCGCTTCACTTCCCCTACCGGGATCACATGCTCGCCCACCAGCGAATAGACTTCGCTGTCGCGCTGCGCTTCCATGTATTCAGATTTAACCGCGCCGTCTTCCGACAGCAGATTCGCCAGGCTCACAGGGGAAACCAACGACATCAGAATGCCGAGTAACCCAGTCGCCAACTTGTATTGAGGCCGCATGATGATGTTCTGCTTACGAGTGCGTAATGACAAAAATGAAGGAAATGTGGAGCGCCAGCATAGCACGATTTGAACAGCGGGGAACTAGCGGTTATTTGAGCGATTCTATTGATTTACGCGCCGCCTGCGCCAAATCGGGAAAAGCGCCCCCGCCGGGAAAACGAGGGCGCATCAGGATCAGCTGCGCAGGCCGCGGCCGCGTTCGATCAGGTACCAGGACAGCAGGTAGAACACCGTGATAAACGCCACCAGCACCGCCATGGTGAACGCCAGCGGCACGTCGTTGATGCCGAGGAAACCGTAGCGGAAACCGCTGATCATATAGACGATCGGGTTCAGCTTTGACACCGCCTGCCAGAACGGCGGCAGCAGCGACAGCGAGTAGAACACCCCGCCCAGGTAGGTGAGCGGCGTCAACACGAAGGTCGGGATCAGGCTGATGTCGTCGAAAGTGGTGGCGAACACCGCGTTGATCAGCCCCGCCAGCGAGAACAGGATCGCCGTCAGCAACAGCGTCAGCGCAATCACCCACCAGGCGTGCACCTGCAGCGGCACGAAGAACAGCGAGATGATGGTCACCAGCACGCCGACGCAGATACCGCGCGCCACGCCGCCGCCGACATAACCGGCGATCACCACGTGGGTCGGCACCGGCGCCACCAGCAGTTCCTCAATGTTGCGCTGGAATTTGGCGCTGAAGAACGACGACGCGACGTTGGCGTAGGAGTTGGTGATCACCGCCATCATGATAAGGCCGGGCACGATGAACTGCATGTAGCTGAAGCCGTGCATATCGCCGATGCGTGACCCGATCAGGTTGCCGAAGATGATGAAGTACAGCGTCATGGTGATCACCGGCGGCACCAGGGTCTGGATCCAGATGCGCGCGAAGCGGTTCACCTCTTTGGCCCAGATGCTCTGTAAGGCCACCCAATACAAACGCGTCATGCTTTCTCTCCATTGCCGTTAACCAGGGTGACAAACAGCTCTTCCAGGCGGTTCGCCTTGTTGCGCATGCTCAGCACCTGCACGCCCTGCGCGCTCAGCTGGGCGAACAGGCCGTTCAGCCCCTGTTCACGCATCACCTCCACTTCCAGCGTCGAGGTATCCGTCAGGCGGCTGCGGTAACCGTCCAGCTTCGGCAGCGGGCTTTTCGCCGCCAGATCGAGGATAAAGGTTTCCGACTTGAGCTTGGCCAGCAGCCCCTTCATCGAGGTGTTTTCCACCAGCTCCCCGTTCTGGATGATGCCGATGTTGCGGCACAGCATCTCCGCCTCTTCCAAATAGTGGGTGGTGAGGATGATGGTGGTGCCCTGGGCGTTCAGCTCTTTCAGGAAGCCCCACATCGAGCGGCGCAGCTCGATATCCACCCCGGCGGTCGGTTCATCGAGGATCAGCAGCTTCGGCTGGTGCATCAACGCGCGGGCGATCATCAGACGGCGCTTCATGCCGCCGGACAGCATGCGAGCACGCTCGTTGCGCTTGCCCCACAAGTCCAGCTGATTGAGGTACTTTTCGGCGCGCGCCATCGCTTCACGCCGCGTGACGCCATAGTAACCCGCCTGGTTCACCACGATCTGCAATACGGTCTCAAACGGGTTGAAGTTGAACTCCTGCGGCACCAGGCCAAGCTGGCGCTTGGCGTTGACGATGTCTTTATCGATGTCGTAACCGAACACCCGCACGCTGCCGGCGGTTTTATTCACCAGCGAGCTGATGATGCCGATGGTGGTGGACTTTCCGGCGCCGTTTGGCCCCAGCAGGGCATAAAAATCCCCCGCCTCGACGCTCAGGTCGATGCCGCGCAGCGCCTTGACGCCACCGGCGTAAGTCTTGGTCAGCTGCGCTAATTCCAGTGCATAATTCATATGTAAAATAGTACCTTATAACGATGAGTATGCCGCCGCGCCCCCTGTTTGCGAGGCTTGAAACAATAACAATAATCCTAGCATCGACGGCGTTTTCACTGCGTCGAATCCGTGCGGTAAATGAGGTTGCACCACTGTTCCGATTTCCAAATTGTGACGCTTACCCTATATTACCCCAACGCAATCTGTTCGTTACGGGTCAATCACCTCCATGAAAGAAATCGAAGAGCTTATCGCCAACAACCAGGCCTGGTCGGCCAATATCAGTCAGGAAGACCCGGATTTTTTTGAACGTTTAGCCCAGGCGCAAAAGCCCCGCTTCTTATGGATTGGTTGCTCTGACAGCCGCGTTCCCGCAGAACGCCTGACCGGCCTCGAGCCGGGTGAACTGTTCGTCCATCGCAACGTGGCGAACCTCGTTATCCACACCGATCTTAACTGCCTGTCGGTGGTGCAGTATGCGGTAGATGTGCTGGAGGTCGAACACATCATCATCTGCGGCCACCTGGGCTGCGGCGGCGTGCAGGCCGCGGTGGAAAACCCGGAGCTGGGGCTGATCGACAACTGGCTGCTGCACATTCGCGATCTGTGGTACAAGCACAGTTCGCTGCTGGGCGAGCTGCCACCGGAACAGCGTTTCGACATGCTGTGCGAGATCAACGTCATTGAGCAGGTATACAACCTGGGCCACTCCACCATCATGCAATCGGCCTGGAAACGCGGCCAGAAGGTGATGATCCACGGCTGGGTGTACGGCATTCAGGACGGCCGTCTGCGCGATATGGAAGTGCTGGCGACCAGCCGCGAGAGCCTGGAGATGGGCTACCGCAAAGCGATAGCCAAACTGAAGCAGGATAAAGGCGTATAATCCCGCCGCAGGCGCGGCAGGCCGCGCCCCACATCAATTACTCGTCCAGCAGCACCACTTTGCCGACGTACGGCAGGTGACGGTAGCGCTGGGCGTAGTCGATGCCATACCCCACCACGAACTCATCCGGGATCGAGAAGCCGACGTATTCGACCGGCACCTGCACTTCACGGCGCTCAGGCTTGTCCAGCAAGGTGCAAATCGCCAGCGATTTCGGCCCACGCAGCGCCAAAATCTCGCGCACTTTGTTCAGCGTGTTGCCGGAATCGATGATGTCTTCCACGATCAGCACGTCTTTGCCGCGAATGTCTTCGTCCAGATCCTTGAGGATCTTCACGTCGCGAGTGGTGGACATGCCGCTGCCGTAGCTGGAAGCCGTCATGAAGTCGACTTCATGCGGCACGTCAATCGCGCGGCACAGATCGGCCATGAACATGAAGGAGCCGCGCAGCAGCCCAACCAGCACCATGTCGCTGCCGCTGTCGCGGTAATGTTCGGTGATCTGGCGGCCAAGTTCGGCGATACGGGTCTTAACTTCCTGCTCGGAAATCATTACGTCTACAGTGTGTTTCATAGTATTCAGGTCAGTTGCCGGAAGAAAGGCGCAGAGTTTAGCATAGCCTTTCGCCGGTGGCGACGCGAGCGCACCGCCACCTGAGCGATAGGCCGCGATCAATCGGCGACGGTAAAGCCCATCATCATGCCGGTATCTTCGTGTTCCAACAGGTGGCAGTGGGCCATATACGCATGTTCGCTGCTTGCCGGATGATCGAAACGCACCAGCACTTCGCTGCGCCAACCTTCGACGCGCACCGTGTCCTTCCAGCCGCTGCGATGCGCCGCCGGCGGTTTGCCGTTTTCCGACAGGATACGGAACTGGGTGCCGTGAATGTGGAACGGGTGCAGCATCATGTCGCCCTCGCCGGAAATGGTCCATTTTTCATACTGGCCCCGTTTGGCGGCAAACATCGGTTTGTTCATGTCGAAGGCCTTGCCGTTGATCATGTTGCCGTGGCTGAAGTCGAACGGTTTAGCGTTGCCCTGCGCGCCGCCATGATCCATCCCGGCCATCTTGCCATGATCCATGCCTTTCATGCCTTTCATGCTGCTCATGTCGCCGTGGTCCATGCCCTGCATGCCGCCCTTCTCCATGCCCTTCATGTTACCGTGGTCCATACCTTTCATGTCTCCAGCGCCCGTCGCGCCATGATTCATGCTCATGCCGGCCATCGCCTGGTGACCATAACGATCCATCAGCGCCTGCATGCCGAGCATATCCAGCTGCGGATCCATCATCAGCTGCAGCCAACGCTCCTGGATGCCGGTGGTGGCAGGCAATGTCGGCAGCTTCACCAGGCTATCCGGCATGGTTTTGATGCCCTGCGCCAACGACGGCTGAATGCGCAACACCGGCAGCGGCCGATCGAACGGCGCCAGCGTCATGCCCATCTGTTTCACCGGCAACGTCACGATGTCGAACGCTTTCCCGTCGGAGGCATCGACCAGCACTTCAAAGCGCTCGCCCATCAGCATCGGCAGCTCGGTCAGCTTCACCGGTTCCGCCAGGAAACCGCCGTCGCTGGCGATGACGTACAGCGGACGGTTGTCACTGGCCGCCAGATTCAGCGAGCGGGCGTTGCAACCGTTGAGGAAACGCAAACGCAGCCAACCGCGCGGCGCCAGATGTTGCGGGTACTGCGCGCCGTTGGTAAACATGCGATCGCCAAACCAACCCACCGCCGCGCTCATCACGTCCAGGCGATATTCGATCTGGGCATCTTTGCCCAAGCGCTTATCCTGCAGGATCACCGGAATGTCATCCTGCCCCCAGGTTTTCGGCAGCGGCAGTTTGGCGCTTTCATCGTCTTCCAGCAGCACCAGCCCCGCCAGCCCCATCATCACCTGGCTGCCGGTTTTACCGTGGGTATGCGGGTGGAACCAGCAGGTGGCCGCCGGTTGATCGACGGTGAAATTCACCGTGCGCGTTGCGCCGGGATGGATCAACGCCTGCGGGCCGCCATCGACGTCGCCGGGGATTTCCAGACCGTGCCAGTGGACGGTACTGGCTTCCGCCAGGCGGTTTTTGATATCGACCGTCACCGGCTGACCCCGCTGCAGCTTCACCGCCGGCCCGAGCAGCGCGCCGTTGAATCCCCAGGTTTTGGTGGCGGCGCCGGGCAACCAGCGGGTTTCCCCCGCCTGCAGCGCCAGCGCAATCTTTCCCTGCGCGTCGGGCGTTAACAACGGGGGCACCGGCAGGGCCGGCCGCTCGGCCGCTAAGGCGGCCCGGCTCCATAACGGCAATGCGCTCGCGGCGCCCAATGCAGCGGTCAATTTAATAAAATCACGGCGTAACATCGCTGACTCCCTTTTCTCAGTGACATAACTCAACGCGGCCAGCCTAAACCTTCCCCCAGGCGGAAGGTCAAGCCTTTTCTGGCGGTATTTTAAGCTATGCCTCACAATCAAGAGCGCGCCGTGGGTGAGCGCTATGGCAGCGCCCGTCAGCAATAAAATTTGGTGCCTTTACAGGCAAGTGTGGTAACGTCTGCAGACGACAAACAGGCCTATTTCATGATGAAAAAAACAACGTTAACGATGCTGTTGCTGGCGATGCTGGGCTTCTCCAACGCCAGTCTGGCGCTGAATGAATCCGAGGCGGAAGATCTGGCCGATCTGACGGCGGTATTTATTTATTTGAAAAATGATTGCGGCTACAACGATTTGCCAAATGCGCAAATCAAGCGCGCCATCGTCTATTTCGCGCAACAAAACCGCTGGGATTTGAGCAACTACAACAGCTTTAACATGAAGGCGCTGGGCGAAGACAGCTATCGCGATCTGAGCGGCATCGCCATTCCAACGCCCAAGAAGTGCAAATCGCTGGCGCGCGACTCCCTGAGCCTGCTGGCCTACGCCAATTAATCTTCCCCCTCGCCCGTCCGCCCTCCGCTCTCTCTGTCTGAAATTCAACCGTGCATCGCCAGGCAGAGTTAGCTATGATGTTGCGCCGATTTTTCATGGCTGTTATTACGGAGTTTCCCGCACATGACCCAGAAAGAAATTTGGTACGAAACGCTGCATACGGGCTTCGGCCAGTACTTTTCGGTAGAGAAGGTGCTATACCGCGAGAAGACCGATCATCAGGATCTGGTGATCTTCGAGAACCCGGTGCTGGGGCGCGTGATGGCGCTCGACGGCGTGGTGCAAACCACCGAGCGTGACGAGTTCATCTATCACGAAATGCTGACCCACGTGCCGCTGTTGGCGCACGGCCAGGCGAAGAAAGTGCTGATCATCGGCGGCGGCGACGGCGGTATGCTGCGCGAAGTCAGCCGGCATCCTGGCGTTGAGCAGATCACCATGGTCGAAATCGACGCCGGCGTCGTCGAGTTCTGCCGCCAGTACCTACCCAACCACAGCGCCGGCGCCTATGACGATCCGCGCTTCAAGCTGGTGATTGACGACGGCGTCAACTTCGTGAATCAAACCGACGAAACGTTCGATGTGATCATCTCCGACTGCACCGATCCGATCGGCCCCGGCGAAAGCCTGTTCACCTCGGCGTTTTATGAAGGCTGCGCCCGCTGCCTGAATGAGGGCGGCATTTTCGTCGCGCAAAACGGCGTCTGTTTCCTGCAGCAGGACGAGGCGGTCAACAGCCACGCCAAACTGAGCCGCTACTTTAGCGACGTCAGCTTCTATCAGGCGGCGATCCCGACCTATTACGGCGGCATCATGACCTTCGCCTGGGCGAGCCAGAACCCGGCGCTGCGCCAGCGCGATCTGCCAACCCTGCAACAGCGCTTTAACCAAAGCGGCCTACACTGCCGTTATTACAACCCGGCAATTCACGTCGGCAGCTTTGCCCTGCCGCAATATTTGCTCAATGCCCTGAACGTAACACGTTAAGCGAGAAGATAAAGGAGGTGGCCCAAATTGCATAAGCTAAAACTGCACGGCTTCAACAACCTGACCAAGAGCCTGAGTTTTTGTATTTACGATATTTGTTACGCCAAAACCGCGGACGATCGCGATGGCTATATCGCCTACATAGACGAACAATATAACGCCAACCGGCTGACCGAGATCCTGAGCGAAACCTGCTCGATCATCGGCGCCAATATTCTGAACATCGCGCGTCAGGACTACGAGCCGCAGGGCGCCAGCGTCACCATCCTGGTCAGCGAAGAGCCGATCGATCCGAAAGACGTCGATACGTCGGAACACCCCGGTCCGCTACCGAATACGGTCGTCGCGCACCTGGACAAGAGCCATATCTGCGTGCACACCTACCCGGAAAGCCATCCGGAAGGCGGGCTGTGCACCTTCCGCGCCGATATCGAGGTCTCGACCTGCGGCGTCATTTCGCCCCTCAAGGCGCTGAACTACTTAATTCACCAGCTGGAATCCGACATCGTCACCATGGACTATCGCGTGCGCGGTTTTACCCGCGACGTGAACGGCGTGAAACATTACATCGATCATGAGATCAATTCGATCCAGAACTTTATGTCGGAAGACATCAAGGCGCTGTACCACATGATGGACGTGAACGTTTACCAGGAAAATATCTTCCATACCAAGATGTTGCTGAAGGATTTCGATCTGAAGCACTACCTGTTTAACGCGGAGCCGGAGGCGTTGAGCGCAGCCGAACGCAAGCAGATCACCGATCTGTTATGGAAAGAGATGCAGGAAATCTATTACGGCCGCAATATTCCGCATCTGTGATGGAAAGGGCGCGGCGCGCCGCGCCCTGATGCTTAGTACTTCAGCATGAAAGAACGATAGGCCTTCAACACCAGCAGGAAATCCTCAACGCCGCAGAATGAGAGGCTTTCTTCGTCGTAGTAGTTCATCCCCTCTTCCATTTCGTCGCCCTCGAACTCCAGCTGATTGGCGCGGATCATCACTTCTTCACCATCCATCAGCAGCGTATATTCATGGCCTTCCAGCTGCCATTGGCGCTCGCTGCCTTTGACCTCGGCCGCGCCGGCTTCAATGCGGTCCAGCAGGTTGAAATCGCCTTTGACTTCTTCATTGATCCAGTGGCCAATCGCTTCATGCCCCATCGAAAATCTGACGATCACCTGACCGGTGACGTCACGCAGAAATTCGTAATCCATAGCATGCCCTCCTGAGCCCTTTTTCTTAGTGTAAACATAAATGGCGGACTAACTCAGTGAGCGCTCGCAAAGTTGGCAACTGAGCAAAATAAAACGGGAGGCCAAGGCCTCCCGTTAAACAGTTGCGCAATATAGCGGCTTACACGGCGGTTTGGAAGATCACGCCGTCGGCTTTTTCGGTGTACTGGCCCAGCTGGTCAAAGTTCAGGTAGCGGTAGGTATCCGCCGCCGTCTTATCGACCTGCGCCATATAGGTCTGGTACTCGTCCGGCGTCGGCAGGCGGCCCAGCAGGGACGCTACCGCGGCCAGTTCGGCAGACGCCAGATAGACGTTGGCGCCGGTGCCCAGACGGTTCGGGAAGTTACGGGTTGAGGTGGAAACCACCGTCGCGCCGTCCGCCACGCGCGCCTGGTTGCCCATGCACAGCGAGCAGCCCGGGATCTCGATACGCGCGCCGCTCTTGCCGAAGACGCTGTAGTAGCCTTCTTCAGTCAGCTGAGCCGCATCCATCTTGGTTGGCGGCGCCACCCACAGACGGGTCGGCAGCTGGCCCTTGTGCTGATCCAGCAGCTTGCCCGCCGCGCGGAAGTGGCCGATGTTGGTCATGCAAGAACCGATGAACACTTCATCGATTTTGCTGTTGGCCACGTCAGACAGCAGGCGCGCATCGTCAGGATCGTTCGGCGCACACAGGATCGGCTCTTTGATCTCGTTCAGATCGATGTCGATCACCGCTGCGTATTCCGCATCCGCATCGCCTTCCAGCAGTTGCGGATCCGCCAGCCATTTTTCCATGCCCTGAATACGGCGCTCCAGCGTACGGCGATCGCCGTAGCCTTCGGAGATCATCCACTTCAGCAGCACGATGTTGGAGTTCAGGTACTCTTCAATCGGCGCCTTGTCCAGCTTGATGGTACAACCGGCGGCGGAACGTTCGGCGGACGCATCGGTCAGCTCAAACGCCTGCTCGACCTTCAGATCCGGCAGGCCTTCGATCTCCAGAATGCGGCCGGAGAAGATGTTTTTCTTGCCCTTCTTCTCGACGGTCAGCAGCCCTTGCTGGATCGCGTAGTAAGGGATGGCGTGCACCAGATCGCGCAGGGTGATGCCCGGCTGCATTTTGCCTTTGAAGCGCACCAGCACCGACTCAGGCATATCCAGCGGCATCACGCCGGTCGCGGCGGCAAACGCCACCAGGCCGGAACCGGCCGGGAAGGAGATGCCGATCGGGAAGCGGGTGTGGGAATCGCCGCCGGTGCCGACGGTGTCAGGCAGCAGCATGCGGTTCAGCCAGGAGTGGATCACGCCGTCGCCCGGGCGCAGCGAGACGCCGCCGCGGTTCATGATGAAGTCAGGCAGCGTGTGGTGCGTGGTCACGTCGACCGGTTTCGGGTACGCGGCGGTGTGGCAGAACGACTGCATGACCAGATCGGCGGAGAAGCCGAGGCAGGCCAGGTCTTTCAGCTCATCGCGGGTCATCGGGCCGGTGGTGTCCTGAGAGCCGACGGAGGTCATCTTCGGCTCGCAGTATTCGCCAGGGCGAATGCCGGCGACGCCGCAGGCGCGGCCGACCATTTTCTGCGCCAGCGAGAAGCCTTTGTTGCTGGCGGCTACCGGTTTGGCGATGCGGAACACGTCGCTGTGCGGCAGACCCAGCGCTTCACGCGCCTTGGTGGTCAGGCCACGGCCGATGATCAGCGGGATACGGCCGCCGGCGCGCACTTCATCCAGCAGCACGTCGGTTTTCAGCTCGAAGTTGGCGATCAGCGCGCCGGTTTCGTGGTTGCGCACTTCACCTTTGTACGGGTAAACGTCGATCACGTCGCCCATGTTCAGCTCGGACACGTCCACTTCGATCGGCAAGGCGCCGGCATCTTCCATGGTGTTGAAGAAGATAGGCGCAATCTTGCCGCCCAGCACCACGCCACCGCCGCGCTTGTTCGGCACGTGCGGGATGTCGTCGCCCATGAACCACAGCACCGAGTTGGTGGCGGATTTACGGGAGGAACCGGTGCCGACCACGTCGCCGACGTAGGCCAGCGGGAAGCCTTTCTTGTTCAGCAGCTCGATCTGTTTGATCGGGCCGACGCTGCCCGGCTGATCCGGCACGATGCCTTCACGTTCGTTTTTCAGCATCGCCAGCGCGTGCAGCGGGATATCCGGGCGCGACCAGGCGTCCGGCGCCGGAGACAGGTCATCGGTGTTGGTTTCGCCGGTCACTTTGAACACGGTGACGGTGATCTTTTCCGCCAGCTCCGGGCGCGACAGGTACCATTCGGCATCGGCCCAGGACTGCATGATCTGCTTGGCGTGCGCGTTGCCGGCTTTCGCCTTCTCTTCCACATCGTAGAAGTTGTCGAACATCAGCAGCGTGTGGGACAGCGCTTTGGCGGCGATCGGCGCCAGCTTTTCGTTGTCCAGGGCTTCGATCAGCGGATGAATGTTATAGCCGCCCTGCATGGTGCCTAACAGTTCAATGGCTTTCTCGGGGGTAACCAGGGGGGATGTCGCTTCACCTTTGGCGATGGCCGCCAGGAAACCTGCTTTGACGTAGGCGGCTTCGTCGACGCCCGGTGGAACACGGTTAATCAGCAGGTCTAACAGGAATTCTTCTTCGCCTTTTGGCGGATTCTTCAGTAGTTCGACCAGCGCGGCCATTTGGGTGGCGTCTAGCGGCTTAGGGGCGATGCCCTCAGCAGCACGCTCGGCTACGTGCTTACGGTATTCTTCTAGCACGACGTTCTCCTCGCTCTCATTGTCATTTATTGTGCCTGGCGTATATGCAAACCGGGTTTATACCCTTTGGGTTTCACTCTGTGGCTAGGCGATCGGCCCGTAAAGGCCCCGAAACGGTGATTGGGGCAAACAAGCACGGTCAAACAGCGTTACAGCATGAAAGACTGATGGGTAGAGCGCACGGCGATATTGATGCCATCTATCCTGACGGGGCACTGCTGTCGATGTCCTGGACTGTAAGGTACAGTGCCCGGTTCCGCTCAGCCAGCATATCAGGATTTGAAACGGTTGTTAATTCGTTCACATAAAAGCAACATTAAATCTTTGCTGAATCGTTGAGCGCAGCGTAATCGGCTGCCGGACAAACAGGGCATTATATCCACATAATTAAAATGGATATAAGCATTAGGATCGGAATTTGGCGCAGCGGCCACAAAAAACCGCGTTCTGCATCTGAGCAAAAAAAAACGGCCCCTTCTCAGGAGCCGCTTGTTAACCGGTCAAACCAGCAGAATTACTTCTTCTTGGCTTTCGGGTTAGGCAGGTCGGTGATGCTGCCTTCGTAGATTTCCGCCGCCAGGCCCACGGATTCGTGCAGGGTCGGGTGAGCGTGGATGGTCAGCGCGATGTCTTCCGCGTCGCAGCCCATCTCGATAGCCAGACCGATTTCACCCAGCAGCTCGCCGCCGTTGGTGCCGACAATCGCGCCACCGATGATGCGGTGAGTTTCTTTGTCGAAGATCAATTTGGTCATGCCGTCTGCACAGTCGGAAGCGATCGCACGGCCGGAAGCCGCCCACGGGAAGGTGGAGGTTTCGTAGCTGATGCCTTTCTCTTTCGCTTCTTTCTCGGTCAGACCCACCCACGCCACTTCCGGCTCGGTGTAAGCGATGGATGGGATCACTTTCGGATCGAAGTAGTGCTTCATGCCGGCGATAACTTCTGCGGCGACGTGGCCTTCGTGCACGCCTTTGTGCGCCAGCATCGGCTGGCCGACGATGTCGCCGATGGCGAAGATGTGCGGCACGTTGGTGCGCAGCTGTTTGTCGACGTTGATGAAGCCACGCTCGTCAACTTCAACACCGGCTTTGCCGGCATCCAGCAGTTTGCCGTTCGGCACGCGGCCGATCGCCACCAGCACCGCGTCGTAACGCTGTGGCTCTGCCGGCGCTTTTTTACCTTCCATCGTGACGTAGATGCCGTCTTCTTTGGCTTCTACCGCGGTCACTTTGGTTTCCAGCATCAGGTTGAACTGCTTGCTGATACGTTTGGTGAAGACTTTCACCACGTCTTTATCTGCCGCCGGGATAACCTGATCGAACATTTCAACGACGTCGATCTGTGAACCCAGCGCATGGTATACGGTGCCCATTTCCAGGCCGATGATGCCGCCGCCCATAACCAGCAGACGCTCTGGGACGGTTTTCAGCGCCAGCGCATCGGTAGAATCCCACACGCGTGGATCTTCATGAGGAATGAATGGCAGTTGGATCGGACGAGAACCTGCAGCGATGATGGCGTTGTCGAAGTTGATGGTGGTTGGGCCGTTTTCGCCTTCAACAACCAGGGTGTTAGCGCCGGTGAACTTGCCCAGGCCGTTGACCACTTTCACTTTACGGCCTTTCGCCATGCCAGCCAGACCGCCGGTCAGCTGAGTGATGACTTTTTCTTTCCAGACGCGCACTTTGTCGATGTCGGTTTTCGGCTCGCCGAAAACGATGCCGTGTTCGGCCAACGCTTTGGCTTCTTCGATCACTTTGGCAACGTGCAGCAGTGCTTTGGAAGGGATACATCCCACGTTCAGGCAAACCCCGCCCAGAGTGGAATAACGTTCAACCAGAACGGTTTCAAGACCTAAGTCAGCGCAACGAAAGGCTGCAGAGTAACCTGCCGGGCCCGCCCCAAGTACCACGACCTGAGTTTTAATTTCAGTACTCATCATGACCTCTTAATTGATTGTCCGGCGGGTCAGACGTCATTTTTATTGCTAATCGATCTCATAACGCCCTTCATCCACCGGGACGCTTACACCGCGAGCAGTTTACAGAATTGTTAATAATCTGCAAAGCGTGTTCGAGTGACCCGTGTCTCAACAATTTTGTCGAGTTATGCAAAATCCGACAAAACTGCTACAGAATCGTCAGGGGCGCAGCATGCTGCGCCCCTTTTGCATTACATCACCAGACGGCGAATGTCGGACAACATGTTGTTGATGATGGTGATGAAGCGCGCACCATCGGCACCGTCGATAACGCGGTGGTCGAAGGACAGCGACATCGGCATCATCAGGCGCGGCATGAACTCTTTACCGTTCCAGACCGGCTCCATCGCAGACTTGGAGACGCCCAGGATAGCCACTTCCGGCGCGTTGACGATCGGCGCGAAGTGAGTTGTCCCGATGCCGCCCAGGCTGGAGATGGTGAAGCAGCCGCCCTGCATCTCGCCCGCGGTCAGCTTGCCGTCGCGCGCTTTCTTGGAGATGGTCATCAGCTCGCGAGACAGCTCGGTGATGCTCTTCTTGTTCACGTCCTTGAACACCGGAACCACCAGGCCGTTCGGGGTATCTACCGCCACGCCGATATTGATGTATTTCTTCAGCGTCAGCTTCTGACCGTCTTCGGACAGCGAGCTGTTGAAGCGCGGCATCTGCTCCAGAGCGGCAGCGACGGCTTTCATGATGAACACGACAGGCGTGAACTTCACGTCCAGCTTGCGCTTGGCCGCTTCTTCGTTCTGCTGCTTGCGGAACGCTTCCAGATCGGTGATGTCGGTTTTGTCGAAGTGAGTCACGTGCGGGATCATCACCCAGTTGCGGCTCAGGTTCGCGCCAGAGATCTTCTGGATGCGGCCCATTTCGACTTCTTCGATCTCGCCGAACTTGCTGAAGTCCACTTTCGGCCATGGCAGCATGCCTGGCAGACCGCCGCCGGCAGCAGCCGGGGACGCTTCAGCGCGTTTCACCGCGTCTTTCACGTAAGCCTGAACGTCTTCGCGCAGGATGCGGCCTTTACGACCGGTGCCTTTCACTTTCGCCAGGTTAACGCCGAATTCACGCGCCAGACGACGAATGACCGGAGTCGCGTGCACGTAGGCCGCGTTCTCGGCGAACTCGCCTTTGTCTTCAGCTTTCGCAGCCGGAGCGGCGGCTTTAGCGGCGGCCGGCGCCGGCGCAGCGTCCGCTTTAGCGGCTGGAGCGGCGGCAGCGGCAGGCGCAGCGCCTTCCACTTCGAACACCATGATCAGGGAGCCGGTTTTCACTTTGTCGCCGGTCGCGATCTTGATCTCTTTCACGGTGCCCGCGAACGGTGCAGGCACTTCCATGGAGGCCTTGTCGCCTTCCACGGTGATCAGAGACTGCTCGGCGGCAACCTTGTCGCCCACCTTGACCATCACCTCGGTCACTTCGACTTCGTCACCGCCGATATCCGGCACGGCGACGTCTTTGGCCGCAGAGGCCGCAGGCGCTGCAGCGGCAGCCGGTGCTTGCGCCGCAGCCGGGGCCGCAGCGGAAGCGGCGCCGGCCACTTCGAACACCATGATCAGGGAACCGGTTTTCACTTTGTCGCCGGTCGCGATCTTGATCTCTTTCACGGTGCCCGCGAACGGCGCAGGGACTTCCATGGAAGCCTTGTCGCCTTCCACAGTGATCAGGGACTGCTCGGCTTCCACCTTGTCGCCCACTTTCACCAGGATCTCGGTCACTTCGACTTCGTCAGCGCCGATATCCGGCACGGCAACGTCTTTGGCCGCAGCGGCAGCCGGGGCAGCTGCTGCCGCCGGTTTTTCTTCCGCTTTCGCCGCCGGTGCAGCTTCCGCTGCGCCTGCCGCTTCGAAGATCATGATCAGTTTGCCGGTTTCGGTTTTATCGCCGACCGCCACTTTAATCTCTTTCACCACGCCCGCCTGCGGGGAGGGCACTTCCATGGAAGCCTTGTCGCCTTCCACGGTGATCAGCGATTGTTCCGCTTCAACTTTATCGCCGACCTTCACCAGAATCTCGGTGATTTCGACTTCATCTGCACCGATGTCCGGTACGTTGATTTCGATAGACATTATTCAGTACCTCTTAGGCCAGACGCGGGTTAACTTTTTCCGGGTTGATGTCGAATTTCTTGATTGCATCAGCAACCACAGAAGCTTCGATCTCACCGCGTTTAGCCAGTTCACCCAGAGCAGCAACCACCACGTAGGACGCATCGACTTCGAAGTGGTGACGCAGGTTTTCGCGGCTGTCCGAACGACCGAAGCCGTCGGTGCCCAGTACGCGATAATCGCTGGCCGGCACATAAGTACGAACCTGTTCGGCGAACAGTTTCATGTAGTCGGTAGAGGCTACCGCCGGCGCGTCGTTCATCACCTGAGCGATGTAAGGCACGCGTGGCGCTTCGGTTGGGTGCAGCATGTTCCAACGCTCGCAATCCTGGCCGTCGCGCGCCAGTTCGGTGAACGAGGTCACGCTGTAGGTGTCGGAACCCACGCCGTAGTCCTTCGCCAGGATCTGCGCAGCTTCGCGCACGTGGCGCAGGATGGCGCCGGAGCCCAGCAGCTGCACCTTGCCTTTGCTGCCTTCCAGCGTTTCCAGCTTGTAGATACCCTTGCGGATACCTTCTTCCGCACCCTGCGGCATCGCAGGCATGTGGTAGTTTTCGTTCAGCGTGGTCAGGTAGTAGTACACGTTTTCCGGGTTGTCGCCATACATGCGCACCAGACCGTCGTGCATGATCACCGCCACTTCGTACGCGTAAGCCGGATCGTAAGAGATGCAGTTAGGGATGGTCAGAGACTGAATGTGGCTGTGGCCATCTTCGTGCTGCAGACCTTCGCCGTTCAGGGTAGTACGGCCCGAGGTCCCGCCGATCAGGAAGCCGCGCGCCTGTTGGTCGCCCGCTGCCCAGCACAGGTCGCCGATACGTTGGAAACCGAACATCGAGTAGTAGATGTAGAACGGAATCATCGGCAGATCGTTGGTGCTGTAGGAGGTCGCTGCGGCCAGCCAGGAAGAGGCTGCGCCCAGTTCGTTGATGCCTTCCTGCAGGATTTGGCCTTTCTCGTCTTCTTTGTAGTAAGCAACCTGCTCACGGTCCTGCGGGGTGTACTGCTGGCCGTTCGGGCTGTAGATACCGATCTGACGGAACAGACCTTCCATACCGAAGGTACGCGCTTCGTCGGCGATGATTGGCACCAGGCGATCTTTGATCGACTTGTTCTTCAGCATCACGTTCAGGGCACGCACGAAAGCGATAGTGGTGGAGATCTCTTTGTTCTGCTCTTCCAGCAGCGAGCTGAAATCTTCCAGCGCTGGCATTTCCAGCTTCTGGGTGAACTCCGGCAGACGGGTAGGCACGTAGCCTTTCAGCGCCTGGCGACGTTCGTGCAGGTATTTGTACTCTTCGGAATCTTTCTCGAAGGTAATGTACGGC
Source organism: Serratia ureilytica (assembly GCF_017309605.1). NCBI lineage: Bacteria > Pseudomonadati > Pseudomonadota > Gammaproteobacteria > Enterobacterales > Yersiniaceae > Serratia > Serratia ureilytica. Next base: position 720,987 of record NZ_CP071320.1, on the reverse strand, counting down.
AGTTTTTCGATGTCAGCATCGGCAACCGGCACGTTGAAACGATCGCGGAAGTGGTGAACCCCTTCCATGTTCATTTTCTTCACCTGGTGAGCGATGTTTTTACCTTCCGCGGTTTCACCCATGCCGTAACCTTTGATGGTGTGGGCCAGGATAACGGTCGGTTTGCCTTTGGTGTCTTGCGCTTTTTTCAGTGCAGCGAAGATTTTCTTCGGATCGTGACCACCACGGTTCAGCGCCCAGATTTCGTCGTCGGTCATGTCTTTGACCAGCGCCGCGGTTTCCGGGTAACGGCCGAAGAAGTGCTCGCGCACGTAAGCGCCGTCTTTGGATTTGAAGGTCTGGTAGTCGCCATCCAGAGTCTCGTTCATCAGCTGAACCAGTTTACCGCTGGTGTCTTTGCGCAGCAGCTCGTCCCAACGGCCGCCCCAGATCACTTTCAGCACCTGCCAGCCTGCGCCGGAGAAGATGCCTTCCAGTTCGTTGATGATCTTGCCGTTACCGGTGACCGGGCCGTCCAGGCGCTGCAGGTTGCAGTTGATGACGAACACCAGGTTGTCCAGCTTCTCGCGGGTGGCGATGGTGATGGCGCCTTTGGATTCCGGCTCATCCATCTCACCGTCGCCCAGGAAGGCGTAAACGGTCTGCTCAGAGGTGTCTTTCAGGCCGCGGTGTTCCAGGTATTTCAGGAACTTCGCCTGATAGATGGCGCTGATTGGGCCCAGGCCCATGGATACGGTCGGGAACTGCCAGAATTCCGGCATCAACTTAGGATGCGGGTAAGAGGACAGGCCGTTGCCGTGCACTTCCTGACGGAAGTTGTTCATCTGTTCTTCGGTCAGGCGGCCTTCAAGGAAGGCGCGCGCGTAAACGCCCGGAGAGATGTGGCCCTGGAAGTAGACCAGGTCGCCGCCGTCTTTCTCGTTGCGTGCGCGGAAGAAGTGGTTAAAGCAGACTTCATAGAAGGTCGCGGAAGACTGGAAGGAAGCCATGTGGCCGCCCAGCTCCAGGTCTTTCTTGGATGCGCGCAGAACGGTCATGATCGCGTTCCAACGGATCGCAGAGCGAATGCGGCGTTCCAGATCCAGGTTGCCTGGGTAAGCCGGTTCGTCTTCTACCGCGATGGTGTTGACGTAGTTGTGCGCTGCAGCACCGGCCGCAACGTTAACGCCGCCTTTGCGGGCTTCTCCCAATACCTGATCAATCAGAAACTGAGCTCGCTCAACACCCTCTTCACGGATGACCGATTCGATCGCCTGCAGCCAGTCGCGGGTTTCGATCGGATCCACGTCATTGTTTAAACGTTCTGACATGGTGGTATTCCTTATCTGTCTAATGGTTTGTTTGGAGCCTGTCTTCCTGTGCTCTGTGAAAAAACACACGAAGACAGGCCCATCAGTTTAGTTGCCGCTTAAGTACTTAACTAAGTACCTCGAACTTAACCCCCGCAGGCTGGTGTACCCTGAAGAGGACAGCTCTTAATCCTTGCGTTGCTGGAGACGCCGCAGCGATCTCTCGCGCCGAGTATGCTCCCGGCTGAGATCCAGCAAGATTTCCTCGATAAACGCCAAGTGGCGATGCGAGGCTTCACGGGCCTTTTCCGGCTCGCGTGCCACAATCGCCTCAAAAATTCCGGCGCGGTGGCTGCTCACTTTTGCCAACATCTCACGGCGCGAGTAGAGCAATTCAAAGTTCTGACGCACGTTCTGTTCCAGCATCGGCCCCATGCAGCGTAGCAGGTGAAGTAACACAACGTTGTGAGCGGCTTCAGTCACGGCGATTTGATACTGCATGACCGCATCGGCTTCGGCGTCGAGATCGCCGCTGTCTTGAGCCTGTTGAATCACGATGTGGCAATCGCGGATGCGCGCCAGATCTTCATCGGTGCCGCGCAGCGCCGCGTAATAGGCGGCAATGCCTTCCAGCGCGTGACGGGTTTCCAGCAGATCGAACTGTGATTCGGGATGGTCGGCCAGCAGCTCGGCCAGCGGATCGCTGAAGCTCTGCCACAGATTAGTTTGCACGAAGGTGCCGCCGCCCTGACGGCGCAGGAGCAGCCCTTTCGCTTCAAGGCGCTGAATGGCCTCTCTCAGAGAAGGACGGGAGACATCAAATTGTTTCGCCAGCTCGCGCTCCGGAGGCAGTTTTTCGCCTGGGCGCAGTGTCCCCTCGAGGATCAGGTATTCGAGCTGTTGCTCGATAACATCTGACAACTTGGGTTGGCGGATTTTGCTGTAGGCCATGAGTGAATTCTTCTCTGCGAATGGCGCGGAGTCAATTGGTAATACCAATTTCAAAAACGTGACGGTAAAGTAACAAAGTATTCACCTCCTGTCCATACGGGCCTTGATCGAAATCAGGTTACCCGCACATTTTAACACCCCGCTGAAAACCCCGCTGCAAACCGGTAACGCCGTGATGGTATTACCATTTACGCGGCGGGTTGGGGATTTAACTTTTACCAAACCTTACGCAAGGCAGAGTGCAAACTTTTTGCCCGAGTTTTATTGCATGGTTATTACGCTTTAATGAATGGCTATTTGGCGAGCAGCGCAACGGCGGTTCGTTCATTATTTGAACGCGGCCTACCGTTCAGATCTACGTTATTTTTGCGCATTATGTGATTTGTTGCTTATTTCATGCACTGAATCCCCCCTGCCGTCACACAACCCGCATTTTGTTTCCTAAACTGCTGCAATCTTAATCACTCACACGACAAAGCAGGTGCAAACCGACGCGCATAACATTATTCTCTGCCAAACGGTAGCGGCGCCGTGGAATTAATAGCTATAACGCCGTAAATAAAACAAAACACACATCGTAACCACTGCTTTACAGGCAGGTGGGCATTCACAACGACAGAGGGTTAGATTGATGGATGGTCAACAGCATGGTGACCAGCTGAAGCGCGGCCTGAAAAACCGCCATATTCAGCTCATCGCCTTAGGTGGCGCAATCGGCACCGGGTTATTTCTCGGTATCGCTCAAACAATAAAAATGGCCGGCCCGTCAGTGCTCCTCGGCTACGCCATCGGCGGCTTCATCGCGTTTCTGATCATGCGCCAGCTGGGGGAAATGGTGGTGGAAGAGCCGGTCGCCGGCTCCTTCAGCCACTTCGCCTACAAATACTGGGGCAACTTCGCCGGCTTCGCCTCCGGCTGGAACTACTGGGTGCTGTATGTCCTGGTGGCGATGGCGGAGCTGACCGCGGTCGGCATCTACGTACAGTACTGGTGGCCGGAGATCCCCACCTGGGTTTCCGCCGCGGTATTCTTCCTGGCGATCAACGCCATCAACCTGGCCAACGTGAAAGTTTACGGCGAGATGGAGTTCTGGTTCGCCATCATCAAAGTGGTGGCGATTATCGGCATGATCGTGTTCGGCGCCTACCTGCTGTTCAGCGGCATGGGCGGCCCGGAAGCCACCGTCACCAACCTGTGGGCGCAGGGCGGGTTCTTCCCGAACGGCGTCATGGGCCTGGTGATGGCGATGGCGGTGATCATGTTCTCCTTCGGCGGCCTCGAGCTGGTCGGCATCACCGCCGCCGAAGCCGACAACCCGCAAAAAAGCATTCCAAAAGCCACCAATCAGGTGATCTACCGCATCCTGATCTTCTATATCGGTTCACTGGCCATTCTGCTGTCGCTGTACCCGTGGGGCAAAGTGGTTGAAGGCGGCAGCCCGTTCGTGCTGATCTTCCACGCGCTGAACAGCAACCTGGTGGCGACCGTGCTGAACATCGTGGTGCTCACCGCCGCGCTGTCGGTCTACAACAGCTGCGTCTACTGCAACAGCCGCATGCTGTACGGCTTGGCGCAGCAGGGCAACGGCCCGAAAAGCCTGCTGAAGGTCGACGGCCGCGGCGTGCCGGTGGTGGCCATCGGCATTTCCGCCCTCGCCACCGCGCTGTGCGTGCTGATTAACTACCTGATCCCGGGCCGCGCCTTCGAACTGCTGATGGCGTTAGTGGTATCGGCGCTGGTGATCAACTGGGCGATGATCAGCCTGGCGCACCTGAAATTCCGCGCCGCCAAAAACCGCGAAGGCGTGGTGCCGAAGTTCAAAGCGTTCTGGTACCCGTTCAGCAACTACCTGTGCCTGCTGTTCATGGCCGGCATCCTGGTGATCATGTACCTGACGCCGGGCATTCAAATCTCGGTGCTGCTGATCCCGGTATGGGTGGCGATCCTGGCCGTCGGTTACGCCATCAAACAGCGCAGCCAACGTGTCGACGGCGTCACCAGCCGTTGAATCCCGTGACCGCGCAATAAAATGGCCCGCAGATGCGGGCCATTTTTTTCGTCTGAACGCCGCTTACTTGCGCAGCGCTTTCACCTGCTCGGCGGTGACGTCCGCCGGCAAACCGCCCCAGGTCACCCGCAGGTAATTCACCAGTTCCGCCACTTCAGCATCGCTCAGACGCTCGCCGAAGCCCGGCATACTCTGCATGCTTTCACCGTTCGGGAACTGCTGGGCCGGCAGGCCGTCCAGCACCGACACGATCAGGTTCTTGCCGTCCGCCTGGCGCAGCGTGGCGTTATCGCGCATCGCCGGTGCCACATGCGGTTTGCCCTCACCTTCGCGCGCATGGCAACCGGCGCACTGATCCAGATAGGTCATGCGCCCGGCATCGCTGCCCTGGCCCATTTTCACCGGCACCGCCGCCGGCGGCTGCTCGCCCATCAGATACAGCGCCAGCGCCTGATGATCTTCCGGCGTCAAATGACGGGTGCTGAGATCCACCACCATATGCATCTCACTGAAGGCCGAACCCTGCGGCGCGAGGCCAGTGCCGAGGAAGCGGCTGACGTCCTGCGGCGTCCAGCCGCGCTGCGCCAAGCCGTGCGGCGTAATGTCCGGCGCCATGAAGCGGCCGAGATCGCCGCCCTGCATCGGCTTGCCGAGATCCATCTGTCCCAGCGCGCCGCGCGGCGTGTGGCATTCGCCACAGTGGCCCAGCACGTCGGCCAGATAGCGGCCGCGCTGCCATTGCGGCGAGCTGCCCGGCGAACTGGCCGGCAGCGGATCCTGGCTGCGGAACAGCAGATTCCAGCCGATCAGCGCCATGCGCTGGTTGAACGGGAACGGCATCTCGTTGGCCGGAATGGCCACGTCCACCGCCGGGCGCGTCATCAGGTAAGCGTAGATGTCATCGGCGTCCTGACGCGAAATGCCCTTGTACGAGGTGTAAGGCATCGCCGGGTACAGGTGCCGTCCGCCCGGCGCCACGCCCTGCGTCAGCGCCAGGAAGAAGTCGTCCTTGCTCCAGCGCCCGATGCCGTGGTCGGCCGACGGCGTCAGGTTGCTGCCGTAAATCGTGCCGAACGGCGTGTCCAGCGGATAGCCGCCGGCCAACGGCGCCCCGTCGCTGGCGGTATGGCAGGCGGCGCAGTCGGCGGCCTGCGCCAGATAGCGGCCGCGCGCGATCTGTTCGGCGCTGGCGGTCACCTGCTGCACCGGGCCGTCGTAACGGCGGTTTTCCCGCCACCACAACAGCGCAATCACCACGATCGCCACCAGCACAATCAACATTGCGAGACGTTTTTTCATTGCGCCGTCTCCTTCAGCAGGCCCGGCGTTTTCAGCACCACGTCGCGCACCGCTTCGTAGTAGCGCACGTAGCCGGTGCAGCGGCAGATGTGGCTGTCCAGCGCCTGCTCGATGGCGTTCTCCAGCTGATCGCGGGCGATCGGTTCACGCTTGAGCTTTTCCACGAAGATGGTGGCGGCGTTGACGAAGCCCGGCGTGCAGTAGCCGCACTGGAAGCTGTAGTGCTCCAGAAACGCCTGCTGGATCGGCGACAGCTCAACCACCTCCCCCTGTTCGTCCACCCTGGCGTGGCCTTCGACGGTGCGCACTTTCTTGCCGTTGAAGAAATGCGCGCCGGTGATGCAGGTGCGCACCTCTTCGCTGGTGCCGCTCGGGTGATCGACAATAGCCACGCAGGCGTGGCAAATGCCCTGCCCGCAGCCGAGGCGCGAACCGGTCAAATCGAGATACTCGTGCAGGAAATCGATCATCATCAAGCCTTCCGGCACCTCGATCGGGCCGTACTGTTTCTCGTTGATGGTCAGGGAAATCGGCTGGGTTTTAATGCTCATTGTAATACCTCACGAATATTTTCTGCACGAACGGGCAAATCACGGAAACGGTGGCCGGTGGCGTCGGCAATGGCGTTGACCAGTGCGGCCACGATCGGGATCATCACCACTTCCGCCATGCCTTTCGGCGGATCGGTTTCCGACAGCGCCGGCAGGATGTCGCCGCTCTGTTTCCATACCGCCACGTCGCTGGCGCGCGGCAGGTGGTAACGGTTGAAGTTCCAGGTGCCGTTGCCCGGGCCGTCTTCGTACAGCGGTAAATATTCGTGCAGCGCATGGCCGATGCCCATCGCCAGCCCGCCCTGCAGTTGGCCGGAAACCAGTTCCGGCACGATCAGGTTGCCACACTCCATGATTGAGTGGTGATTCAGCAACTCCACCTGGCCGGTGGCGATATCCACCGCCACTTCCGCCAGCGTGCCGACGGCGCTGTAGTAGGTCACCGCCGCATTGTTGCGCTGGGTCGGCGGGTAGTAGACCTGCCCGCGCGCCAGCGGTTTGAATTCGCCGCCGGCGTTGCGCAGCGCCATGCCGTCGATCGGCAGGCGTTCGCTTTTGCCGTTCAACGTGAAATCGGCCTCCGCCCACTGCCAGCGGTTGAACACATGCACCGCCGCGCCGGTGACGCCGCCCATCTGATAAGCCGTCTTGGCCAGCAGCTCGAGGCTCAGCACCGACATGCCCGCCGCCGTCAGGCCGCCTTCGACCCAACGCGCATCTTCGCGCCGCACCACCAGCGGCGCCGCCTGGCCGCCGCCGATACCGGCCTGCCACAGCGCCATCGCCGCCGGCCACAGGCCGTGATCGAAGATCAGGCGCGCCGCTTCGCGGGTGCTGTGCGAGAAGTAATAGGCCGAGTTGCTGGCGCTCGACGGCGAACAGTAGCTCGGCGTCCAGTTGGGGTTGGTTTGCAGCTTATCCTGCTCTTCCTGCGACATCAGGTAAGGATCGCCGCTGGTGACCATCGGCAATACCGACCAGTCGGTGACCGAGAAGTGCGCTTCGTCGGCCGGTTTACCCAGCCACTGCGCGCACAATACCGACTGCGAGGTCGACATGCCGGTGCCCATCTCCGCGCCACTGTGATGCAGGGTGATGCGGCCGTCTTCGCTCAGCTCCACCCGGGCGAACGAGGTTTCCGCCCCGGTGCCGAAGTCTTTCTGCACGCAGCCGAAGCCGACGCCATAGCGCTTGCCGGGATGGCGGCTCTCAAACTCGGCCTTGCGTTCGGCGCGCTTAAGCCATATCTCATGCTTCGCCGCCTTTTCCAGTACTTCATCGGCGCGGATCGCACCGGCCGGGATCGCCCCCTGGGTGTTTTTCATGCCGGATTTCAGCACGTTGCGCAGGCGGAACTCGATCGGGTCAATCTTCAGCTCGGCAGCCAACTCATCCACCATCATCTCGGTGGCGGCCATGCTCTGCAGCGTGCCGTAACCGCGCGCCGAACCGGCGTCGATAGCGCGTGAAGCCAGCCCGACCGACGACAGATCGCTTTTCGGGAAGTAGTAAATCGACTGGGCGGCGGTTGCGCCGACCATCACCACCGAAGGGGTAAAGTTGCTGCGGCCGCCGCCGTCCGCGGTCATGTCACCGAGGAACGACTGCATGACGCCGGTCTGCTTATTCACCGCGATGCGGTAGTTCATGTCGAACGCGTGGCGCTTCAACGCCGTCTGGAACTGTTCGAAGCGATCGTTGGCCAGACGCACCGGGTGGCCGTCGCCATACATCGCCGCCACCGCGCCGTAATACGGGAAGTTGTAGTGGTCTTTCGAGCCGTAGCCCACGGTGTAGCACGGGTGCAGGATCAGCTGTTTCACCGGCGGATTGCGCTTGGCCAGCATGCGCGGCATCTCGTCGGCCACTTCCTGCGGCGACTGCGTCGGCACCACCAGATGCAGGGTTTGCGTCTCGGCGTCGAACCAGCCGTTGGCGTTGTCCGGCTCCAGCGCCGAGGTGTCGATCGACTGCGTGGTGTAGCGGCGCGACATTACCAGCCAGTCGGCCGGCGGATTCGCCAACTCGTCGGCGATCATCCCTGCATAGCGCATGCCCTCCTGATCCAGCTTGCCGCCCTCGCGCCCTTCCGGCCACACCGGCAGGTGTTTTTTCATCGACACCGGGAAGATCGGCGTGTCCTTCAGGCTGGAGAAGCGATCGTCGTCGAACGGTTGTTCTCCCCCCACCCGCACATAGCGGAAGCTGCCCCAGGGATCGCGCTCGAGCGGGCCGGTCACCGCGCCGTATTTGATGGTTTCTTCGCGGAATTTCAGCTTGTCCTTGGCGAAGCGGAAACGGGCGAAGTCGTGATAGATCAGGATCGCCACCGCCTGGCCGAGGTAGGCCGGGGTTTTGCCGCTCGGCAGCAGCATGTCGTCACCGTAGAACGCCGGAAAGGCCAGGCCGTCGCGCGCCAGATCTTCCGCCGTCACCAGGCGATCCGGCTGCAGATCGTCCCCCAACAGCGACAGATCGACCCCTTCGAACAACCGGTCGGCCTTGGTCACGCGCAGAATGAAGGCGTGCGCCTGTTTCTGCGGCCAGTGCGGCATGTCCACCGCGCGGATATCGCGCGCGAACACCTTCTGCCCCATGACCTTGGCGCGGCCGTCGATACGGAAACGCACGCGCTTGGCCTGCGGATCCCAATTGGGCGACTGGAGGATTTTTTGCTCGAACAGCGCGGCGTAGGCGCGGCTGTACAGGGGCGCGAGGTACACGGATACCCCCGCAATCACGGCGCTTTTGATAAAGCGACGCCGCGACGGGTTGAAATTGCTCATAAATAAGTCCTTCACGTCTTTCTTGTAATTGGTTTTTGTTCGCGGTGTTGTTGCGCAAACGCTGACGACCTTGCCGTAGACGTCATAAGCATATGCTTATAACTAAAATTATGTGATGATTAACAGGCTGTTTTCAACAAAAAAACATTTGCAAAACACATAAGGTTTGTACGCTAATAAATAATTTGCGCAAACGCGGGCTTGAACCATGATCACGGGCATCATTATTACCGCCGCCGGACGCGGGGAGCGCTTTATTCGGGCCGGCGGCCAGGGCAACAAACTGAACGCCGGGTTTGCCGATGCGGCGGGCGAGCGGCGTTCGCTGTTCGAACACACCCTGCGCCAGGCGCTGGCTTCCGAGCTGCCGGTGCAGGTGGTGACCCGTCCGGATAATCTGCCGGTGCTGGCAGCCTGCGCCGCCAATCAGGTGCCGGTTACCCTGCTCGCCAGCGCGGGCCTCGGCGACTCGATCGCCGCAGGCGTTGCGGCCACGCCGCACTGGCAAGGCTGGCTGATTCATCTGGCCGATATGCCGTTCGTCGGCGCCGATGTCTTCCGGCAGGTGGCGAGCGCCTTACGGCAACACGCGATCGTACGCCCCAGCTATGCGCAACAGCCCGGTCACCCGGTCGGCTTTTCCGCCCTATTGCGCAAACAACTTTGCCAACTGCGCGGCGATAATGGCGCCCGTGGGCTGCTGCAAGGCGCAGCGGTGCACCTGCTGCCGCTTGAACACCCCGGCGTCGTGCGGGATATTGATCTTCCATCGCAACTCCCGGCCAGCGAGTAAATTCACCTATGCAACATCTTGATGTCACCGTGGTCAGCCAGGCGATAAGCTGGCTGCAACAACAGCCGGTCTGGTTATGCACCGTGCTCAGCACCTATGGCTCTTCGCCGCGGTCGCCGGGCGCGTTGATGGCCGCGACCCGCGACGGCCGCTACAGCGGCTCATTGTCGGGCGGGTGCGTGGAGGAGGACTTTCTGCGGCGCGTGGCCGCCGGGGAGTATCAGGCGGCCAGCCAAGTGATCCGCTACGGCGAAGGCGGCATGACGCCCAATGTGGCGCTGCCGTGCGGCGGCGTGCTGGACGTGCTGATCGAGTATCTGCCGGCGGGAGAAGCCAGCGTCGCTTACCTGCGGCGCATCGCCGGCGCGCTGGAAGGGCATCATGCGTTGCTCAAACGCCTGACGTTGCCCAACGCCTGCCATAGCCTTGAGCAGAGCCATTTCACCAGCGCCACTCAGGTTGAACGCCGGCTCGAACAGATTACCCTGCATATCGCGGCCGCGCCGCGCCTGCTGATCGCCGGGCTGTCCAGCGTGGCGCTGTACTGCGCCGATTTCGCCGTAGCGCTGGGGTTTGAGGTGCTGGTGTGCGAGAACCGCCCGGAGGCGCTGGATAACTTCGCCGCCGAGTTAAAACCGGGCGTGACGCTGCTGCGCCAGTTTCCGGCCAAGTTCATTGAGGACGGCGGTTGCCACGCCAATACCGCCGTCGTGGCGCTGACCCACGATCCGCGTATGGACGATCTAACGCTGATGGAAGCGATCCACACTCCGGCGTTTTACATCGGCGCCATGGGATCGCTGAGAAACAGCGCGCGGCGGCGCCAGCGGTTGCAGCAGATTGCCGAATTCACGCCGCAGGAGTTGGAACGCATCCATGCGCCGATCGGCCTGCCGCTGGGCAGCAAAACGCCGGCGGAGATCGCCCTGGCGGTGATGGCGGCGATCGTGCAGCAGAAAAACCGGCGGCCGGCCGCCGACGGGATCAGTGCAGCGGCACCACCGGCACCAGATGCTGCAGCTCCAGATGCAGCTCCTCTTTCCCGCTCAGCGAATAGCTGAACACCGTCATGTCCGGCCCGTCACCGCGGGCCAGCCCCATTTCGGGCAGCACCTGCGTGTAAATTTTAATGATGTGATCATTGAGCGCCACCGGCTTGCCGGAATAGCGAAAACGGCAAAACTCGCCGTGGATCTCCGGCAGCGGCTCCAGCGCCACGCCTTCACGCAACGGGTAGTCCGTCGTCACGCCCAGGGTATAGTCGACCCTGACCCGCTCGCCGTCCGGCACCAGTTGGGTAAACGAATAGGTTTGTGCCGGGCGCTCGCCCAACAAGGTGTAAAACTGCGCCCGCAGCGCGCTGCGCTGCGGCAGATGCGACTTATCCAACCTCTCTATGTCCAGGTGGTAAGCGTACTGCTTGCCGTGAAAAGCGTATTGCCCTCTGGCGATGCTGACGCGTTCAACCTCAATATCGCCGGGCTGGCTGGCCGCGAGTGAACGCACCAGATTGCTGAAGTCCTGTTTGCGGGCATGACGATAAACGCTGGGCGACTCGGCGAAGTGTTTCTTGAAACAGCGCGAGAACGTCTGCTGATTATCGAATTGATATTCAACCGAAATGTCCAGAATGCTCTTCTGCGTGAAGCGCAAGGCGAAGGCGGCGAGGTAGAGGCGACGAGCGCGGATGTAGGAGGCTAACGACAATCCGGTCTGCTTCTTGAACATGCGCTGCAGGTACCATTTCGTATAGCCTGACTTGGCGGAAACGATATCCAACGACAGCGGATTGGTCAGGTTGTCTTCAATCCAGACCAGCAATTCCCTGATGTGACTTTCCTGCGTACCCATGTGCTTGCCGAACCTTATGTTACCGATATTCCATTAGTCGAATTTTAGTGCTATCCGCGTAGGGTATACAGGTTAAAACTCGCCGTCCAGCAAGCTACAGGACTTTACACAGTCCCCCTTCACCGCCCGCGAGCGGCGAAGGGGGCAACGCTTATTTCAGGCAGCTGCCGCATTGGCCGGCCTGGATCTTCTGGAAGAAGTCATTGCCTTTGTCATCCACCAGGATAAACGCCGGGAAATCTTCCACTTCGATTTTCCAGATCGCTTCCATGCCCAATTCAGGGTACTCCACGCACTCCAGGCTCTTGATGCTCTGCTGCGCCAGCACCGCCGCCGGGCCGCCGATGCTGCCGAGGTAGAAGCCGCCGTGCTTGTGGCAGGCATCCGTCACCTGCTGGCTGCGGTTGCCTTTCGCCAGCATGATCATGCTGCCGCCGTGAGATTGCAGCAGATCGACGTAGGAATCCATACGCCCGGCGGTAGTCGGCCCCAAGGAACCGGACGCATAGCCTTCCGGCGTTTTAGCCGGGCCGGCGTAGTAGATCGGGTGATCCTTGACGTACTGCGGCAGGCCCTCACCGCGATCCAGGCGCTCTTTCAGCTTGGCGTGCGCGATATCGCGGCCAACGATGATGGTGCCGCTCAGCGACAGGCGGGTGGAAACCGGGTACTGCGACAGCTGTTTGAGGATCTCGGCCATCGGACGGTTGAGATCGACCTTGATCGCCTCGCCTTCCCCGGCCTGGCGCAGCTCCTGAGGAATGAATTTACCCGGATTGTGCTCCAGTTTTTCCAGCCAGATGCCGTCGCGGTTAATCTTGCCTTTGATGTTGCGGTCCGCCGAGCAGGAAACGCCCATGCCGACCGGGCAGGAGGCGCCGTGGCGCGGCAGACGCACGACGCGGATATCGTGCGCGAAGTATTTGCCGCCGAACTGCGCGCCCAGCCCCAGGTTCTGCGCTTCTTGCAGCAGTTCAGCTTCGAGTTCCAGATCGCGGAACGCCTGACCATGCTCGTTGCCTTCGGTCGGCAGGCCATCGTAATACTTGGTCGAGGCCAGTTTGACGGTTTTCAGCGTCGCTTCCGCCGAGGTGCCGCCGATGACGAACGCCACGTGGTACGGCGGGCAGGCCGCAGTGCCCAGCGTGCGCATCTTGTCGACCAGGTAGTTTTTCAGCTTGCCCGGCGACAGCAGCGCCTTGGTTTCCTGATACAGATAGGTTTTGTTGGCTGAACCGCCGCCCTTGGCGATGCACAAGAACTTGTATTCTTCGCCGTCAACGCTGTAGAGATCGATCTGCGCCGGCAGGTTGCTGCCGGTATTGACCTCTTTGTACATATCCAGCGCGGCGTTCTGCGAATAGCGCAGGTTCTCTTCGATGTAGGTGTTGTACACCCCACGCGACAACGCTTCTTCATCGCCGCCACCGGTCCAGACGCGCTGGCCCTTTTTGCCGACGATGATCGCCGTGCCGGTGTCCTGGCAGGTCGGTAAAATACCCTTGGCGGCGATTTCTGAGTTACGCAGAAATTGCAGCGCAACGTACTTGTCGTTTTCGCTGGCGTCCGGATCTTTGAGGATATCGGCCACCTGCTGTTGGTGTGCCGGGCGCAGCATGAACGACGCGTCGTGGAACGCATGCTGGGCAAGCAGGGTTAACGCTTCAGGGGCAACTTTCAGTATTTCCTGGCCTTCAAACTCGCTCACGGAAACGTGGTCGCGGCTCAGCAGGTAATATTCGGTATCGTCTTTCTTCAGCGGGAACGGATCTTGATAGTGGAACGGTTTATTCGACATTGATCTCTCACTTGCAACATCAGCTGCGTTAAATTCACACTTGCGGCGCGCGAGGCGGCGCCTTGTCAAAAAACTGCCTTCACCTTACGTATTTTTAATCAGTCAGTTATTGCGCCAAATCGCAAAATAACCGCTCTTTGCGTAAGGGATTGCCACAGGCGGCGTTTCAACCTTGCTCGGTGAGAACTGCGGGTACAGGCTCATCATGCACGCTTTATTATCCCGCAGTTAACACATTGATTACAATCCATCGGTGGCGATCGCTTTATCAATGTGGCGAAAAAGCGCCGGATGCGATTTGCGCCGGTGCGTATTGTCAGCCGCCGCGCCATTGCTTAAGCTAGCCGCAATGAACAAACCGAGAATCCCCATCGCGCTGCAACAAGCGGTGATGCGCTGCCTGCGAGAAAAGCTGCAGTTGGCCCGCCGGCATTTTGCCGTCGAGTTCCCCGAACCCAGCATCGTCTACCAGCAACGCGGCACCAGCGCGGGCACCGCCTGGCTGCAAAGCTGGGAAATCCGCCTGAACCCGGTGCTGCTGCTGGAAAACCAACAGCCGTTTATCGATGAAGTGGTGCCGCACGAACTGGCGCACCTGCTGGTGTTTCGCCAATTCGGCCGGGTGGCGCCGCACGGCCGCGAATGGCGCTGGATGATGGAAAGCGTGCTGCTGACGCCCGCCAGCCGCACTCACCGTTTCGAAACCGCCTCGGTGCAAAGCAAGACCTTCCCCTACCGCTGCGCCTGTGGGCAGCACCAGCTCACCATTCGCCGCCATAACCGCGTGCTGCGCGGCGAAAGCGAATACCGCTGCCGCCGGTGCGGCGAAAAACTGAAATTTCTTGCTAGCGAGAACCTTTAGTTAAACGATTTATACGTTAAAACAAGCAAATATCGCCATTTGCCACTACCGGCAAGTTCCGTTACCCTGCCTGCTTTTCCAATTTTGAGCTGTTTTGGAATATGCTTCGCAGAATTTTGTTTATGGCGGTTTTCGCCGCAGGCGCCGTACAGGCGCACGGCATCAATAACTTCTCTCAGGCCAAAGCGGCGGCGGCCAAGATTAACCGGGATGCGCCGGGCAGCTTTTACTGCGGCTGCCGCATCGACTGGCAAGGCAAGAAGGGCATCCCGGATCTCGCCGGCTGCGGCTATCAGGTGCGTAAAAACGCCCAGCGCGCGCAGCGCATCGAGTGGGAACACGTGGTGCCGGCCTGGCAGTTCGGCCACCAACTGCAGTGCTGGCAAGACGGCGGACGCAAAAACTGCAATAAGGACGCCACCTATCGCCAGATAGAAACCGATCTGCACAACCTGCAGCCGGCGATCGGCGAAGTGAACGGCGACCGCAACAACTTCATGTACAGCCAATGGAACGGCGGCGCAGGCCAATACGGGCAGTGCCCAATGAAGGTGGACTTCAAGAATAAACAGGCGGAGCCGCCCGCCCGCGCCCGCGGCGCCATTGCCCGCACCTACTTCTACATGCGCGATCGCTACCAGCTGCGGCTGTCACGCCAGCAAACCCAACTGTTCGAGGTGTGGAACCGGCAATATCCGGTGAGCCAATGGGAATGTCAGCGTGAAGCACGTATCGCCAAGGTGCAGGGCAACCACAACCCCTATATTCAACAGGCTTGTCAGCAGCGGAAAAGCTAACCTACTATAGCCTTTATCTTTCATGGCGCCGCCAACCCGCGGCGCCGTTTCGTCAGGATCAGACTACCCATGCGCATACCCCGCATTTACCATCCGCAGCCGTTGACCGACCGGGCGGAGATCGCCCTCAGCGAGGACGCCGCCAACCACGTCGGGCGCGTGCTGCGCATGAGCGCCGGCCAGGCGCTGCAGCTGTTCGACGGCAGCAACCAGGTGTTCGACGCCGAGATAGTCCGGGTGGACAAAAAGAGCGTGCTGGTGCGCCTTGGCGACGCCCGCGTGGAGGACATCGAATCGCCGCTCAACCTGCATCTGGGCCAGGTGATCTCGCGCGGCGAGAAGATGGAGTTCACCATCCAGAAATCCATCGAGCTGGGCGTCAACGTCATCACCCCGCTGTTTTCCGAGCGCTGCGGCGTCAAGTTGGACGGCGAGCGTCTGGCGAAGAAAATCCAACAATGGCAGAAGATCGCCATCGCCGCCTGCGAACAGTGCGGACGCAACCGCATTCCCGAAATCCGCGAGGCGATGTCGCTGGAGGCCTGGTGCGCCGAGCAGGACGGCAGCCTGAAACTCAACCTGCACCCGCGCGCCAGCCACAGCATCAACACGCTGCCGCAGCCGGTAGACCGCGTTCGCCTGCTGATCGGCCCGGAAGGCGGTTTGTCCGCCGACGAAATCGCCATGACCACCGACCACGGATTTACTGATATTCTGCTGGGACCACGCGTTCTGCGTACCGAAACCACAGCGCTCACCGCCATTACCGCTCTGCAGGTCCGCTTCGGCGACCTGGGTTAAAGGAGAAAAGATGATTAAGCTCGGCATCGTGATGGATCCTATCGATTCCATCAACATCAAGAAAGACACCAGCTTCGCTATGCTGCTCGAAGCGCAGCGCCGCGGTTACGAATTGCACTACATGGAGATGAACGATCTCTATCTGCACGCCGGTGACGGGCGCGCCCGCACCCGCCTGCTGAGCGTGAAGGAAGACAAGGAGAGCTGGTTCAGCTTCGGCGCCGAGCAGGATCTGGCGCTGCACGATCTGGACGTGATCCTGATGCGCAAGGATCCGCCGTTCGATACCGAATACATCTACGCGACCTACATTCTGGAACGCGCCGAAGTCAAAGGCACGCTGGTGGTCAACAAGCCGCAAAGCCTGCGTGACTGCAACGAGAAGCTGTTCACCGCCTGGTTCTCGGAACTGACGCCGGATACGCTGGTCAGCCGCAGCGCCGCGCACATCCGCAAATTCCACCAGCAGCACGGCGACGTCATCCTGAAGCCGCTGGATGGCATGGGCGGCGCGTCTATCTTCCGCGTGAAGCAGGACGATCCTAACCTGTCGGTGATCATCGAAACCCTGACCGAACACGGCAGCCGTTTCTGCATGGCGCAGAACTTCCTGCCGGCGATCAAGGACGGCGACAAACGCATTCTGGTCGTCGACGGCGAGCCGGTGCCTTACTGCCTGGCGCGCATTCCGGCGCAGGGCGAGACCCGTGGCAACCTGGCGGCCGGCGGCCGCGGCGAAGCGCGTCCGCTGAGCGAGAGCGACTGGAAAATCGCCCGCGCTGTCGCGCCGACGCTGAAAGAGAAAGGGCTGATCTTCGTCGGCCTGGACGTGATCGGCGATCGCCTGACCGAAATCAACGTGACCAGCCCAACCTGCGCGCGCGAAATTGAGGCGGCATTCCCGATCTCGATTACCGGCATGCTGATGGACGCGATTGAAAAGCGCCTGGCGGCGAAGTAATGCGTCATGCGGGCGGCCTGCCGCCCGCTATCCTGCATCGCGCCCGCCAAAGCACGCCTTTGAACGCGGCTTGAAAGGCGGCGGGTATAGCCGCATACTGGCGGCTGTTTATTTTCTCACCCATTGATTACCTTATACTAACGCCATGAATTTACAGCACCATTTTCTGATCGCCATGCCAACGCTGCAGGATCCTCGCTTCAAGCGCTCGGTGATTTACATTTGCGAGCACAATGAAGAAGGCGCCATGGGTTTGGTGATCAATAAACCGGTGGAGCAGTTCACGGTAGCCACGGTGCTGAGCAAGCTGAAGATCATGCCGCCTGCGCGCGATCCGGCCATCAGCCTGGACAAGCCGGTGTTCGCCGGCGGCCCCCTGGCGGACGATCGCGGATTTATCCTGCATACGCCGCGCCACGGCTTTGGCGCCAGCATTCAAATTTCCCCCAACACCATGATCACCACCTCGAAAGACGTGCTGGAAACGCTCGGCACGCCGGAGCAACCGGACGACGTGCTGGTGGCGCTGGGTTATGCGGGTTGGGAAAAGGGCCAGTTGGAGCAGGAAGTATTGGAAAACGCCTGGCTGACCATCGAAGCCAACACCGACATTTTGTTCCGCACGCCGATCGCCAGCCGCTGGCGCGAGGCGGGGAACCTTTTGGGTATCGACATTCGCAGCATCGCCAACCACGCAGGACACGCCTGATGAGTAACCGCACCATTATCGCCTTCGACTTTGGCACCAAAAGCATCGGCGCGGCCGTCGGCCAGGAGTTGACCGGCAGCGCCCGCGCCCTGCCGGCTTTCAAAGCGCAGGACGGTTCGCCGGACTGGCTGAAAATCGAAAAACTGCTGAAGGAGTGGCAGCCGGATTTGGTGGTGGTCGGCCTGCCGCTGAACATGGACGGCACCGAACAGCCCGTTACCGCCCAGGCGCGCAAGTTCGCCAACCGCCTGCACGGCCGCTTCGGCATCCAGATCGATCTGCATGACGAGCGTCTGAGCACCGTGGAGGCGCGCGCCAACCTGTTCGATCGCGGCGGCTTCCGCGCGCTTGATAAAGGCAGCGTGGATTCCGCCTCCGCGGTGGTTATCCTCGAAAGCTGGTTCGAACGGCAGCTGGGCTAAACGCCCGTTCCCTCCCCCGCGCAGTCCCCCAACACACCGGCGTCGATCCGCTGCTGCAAACCTTGCTCAAAGGTTTGCATGCCGGACTGCGCGCCGGTTTGCAACACGCTCGCCAACTGATGCGTTTTCCCTTCACGGATCAGGTTGCTGACCGCCGCCGTCGCCGTCAGCACTTCAAAGATCGCCACTCGTCCGCCGCCGGGGCGCCTCATCAGCTTTTGCGCGATCACCGCTTGCAGGCTGCCCGCCAGCTGGGCGCGCACGTAGGGTTTCTCTTCCGCCGGAAACACGTCCACCAGCCGTTCTACCGCCTGCGGCGCGCTGCGGGTATGCAGCGTCGCCAGCACCAGGTGGCCGGTCTCCGCCGCAGTGAGCGCCAGCCGGATGGTGGCGGTATCGCGCAGCTCGCCCAGCAGGATCACATCCGGATCTTCGCGCAGCGCGGCGCGCAACGCCGCATCGAAGCTGTGGCTGTCGCGGCCGATCTCCCGCTGCTGGATCAGCGATCGCCGGCTGCAATGCAGGAACTCGATCGGATCTTCCAGCGTCAAAATATGCCGCTGCTGGTGCCGGTTGATCTCGTCGATCATCGCCGCCAGCGTGGTGGACTTGCCGCTGCCGGTGGCGCCGGTGACCAGGATCAATCCGTCGGCGCGCCGCAGCAGCGCCGGGACGATGGCCGGCGCCGCCAGCTCGGCAAGCGAAGGCGATTGCCCGGCGATACGCCGCAACGCGAGAGAAATCCCCGCGCTTTGTTGAAAAACGTTGGCGCGCAACCGCTCCCCGCTCGGCCTGTGCAACGCCAGATCGACCTGCCCCAGCCGCCGCAGGCTCTCGCGCTGCTGCGCATTCAGCAATCCATCGCAGAGGGCCTGCGCGCCTTGCGCCGTCAGCGTTGGCGCCGCCGCCAGCGGCTGCAGTTCACCGTCGATGCGCAACATCGGCGGATGACCGGCACAAAGGTGCAGATCGGAAGCATTATGCTTTACACTAAGGGCCACGAATTCATCGATATCCATATCACTCTCCCGGGTCAATAATGAGCACTATCCAACAGAACCTGCAGGATGTCAGAAACCGCATCGCGGCCGCCGCGCAAAACTGCGCACGGGCGCCGGAAGACGTTGCTCTGCTTGCAGTCAGCAAAACCAAACCTGTGGCGGCGATCGAAGAAGCCATCGCCGCCGGCCAGCGCGCCTTCGGCGAGAACTACGTGCAGGAAGGGGTAGACAAGATCCGGCATTTCGCCGAGTCGCCGCAGGGCGGTGAGTTGGTGTGGCACTTTATCGGCCCGCTGCAATCCAATAAGAGTCGGCTGGTGGCGGAACATTTCGCCTGGTGTCATACCGTGGATCGGCTGCGCATCGCCCAGCGTCTGAGCGATCAGCGCCCGGCCGACCTGCCGCCGCTCAACGTGCTGATTCAAATCAACATCAGCGATGAGCAGAGCAAATCCGGCATCGCGTTGAACGAACTGCCGGCGTTGGCCGACGCGATCGCGGCGCTGCCGAATCTGGCGCTGCGCGGCCTGATGGCCATCCCGGCGCCGGTAACGGATTATCAGCGGCAGTTGGCGGTATTCAGCCGGATGAACGACGCATTTCTCGCCCTGCGTCAGCGTTATCCGCAGGCCGATACGCTGTCGATGGGCATGACGGACGACATGGCGGCGGCGATCGCCGCAGGCAGCACCCTGGTGCGCATCGGCACCGCAATTTTTGGCGCCCGCGACTACTCGCAGGCCTGACAAACAGACGAGGGATTTGATGCAACATCGCAAGATTACCTTTATCGGCGCCGGCAACATGGCGCGTGCAATCATCGCCGGCCTGGTCGCGGGCGGCTATCCGGCCAAATCCATCAGCGTCTGCGCCCCGTCGCCGAAAAACCGTGACGCGTTGGCGGCGGACTACGGCATCGTCAGCAGCGGCGACAACGTCGCCTGCGCGCGTGAAGCCGACGTCGTGGTGCTGGCGGTCAAACCGCAAATGATGGCCGACGTGTGTCAGCCGCTGCACGAACAGGTCGATTTCGGCGGCAAACTGGTGCTGTCGATCGCCGCCGGCATTCAGGTCAGCCGTTTCTATCAGTTGCTCGGCGACCAACTGGACATCGTGCGCATCATGCCCAACACCCCGTCGCTGGTCGGCAAGGGCATGAGCGGGCTGTACGCGCCGGCGCAGGTCAGCCAACAGGATCGCGACTACACCGGCGATTTAATGGCCTCGGTCGGTAAAGTTTGCTGGGTAGATGACGAAAATGGCATCAACGGCGTGATCGCCGCCGCGGGCAGCGCTCCGGCTTATTTCTTCCTGTTTATGGAAGCGATGCAAAAAGAAGCCGAACGCATGGGCTTCGACAGCCAGACCGCGCGCGATCTGGTGCAGCAGGCCGCTTCCGGTGCCGCCGCGCTGGTTGAAGCCAACCCGGATACGCCGCTGGGCACGCTGCGCGAGCAGGTGACCTCCAAAGGCGGCACCACCGCCGAAGCGCTGCGGGTGTTCAACGAACGCCAACTGCCGGAAACCGTGGCGCAAGCGATGCAGGCCGCCGTTTCCCGTGCGCAAGAAATGGAAAAATTATTTTAAATAACCCCGAGTTAAGGAGAAGGACCACTTCATGCTAACGCTGACTTTCCTGGTCAAGACCGTTATTGATCTATACGTGATGGTGCTGTTGCTGCGCATTTGGATGCAATGGACGCGCACCGATTTTTACAATCCGTTCTCGCAGTTTGTGGTGAAGATCACCCAACCGGTGGTCGGCCCGCTGCGCCGCATCATCCCTGCGCTTGGGCCTATCGACAGCGCTTCGCTGCTGCTGGCGTTCCTGCTGATGACCATCAAGTACCCGCTGCTGCTGCTGATACAAAGCCACGCGCTGTCGCTCAGCCCGTATAACCTGCTGTTCGGCCTGATCTCGCTGGTCAAGTCCGCCGGCTACCTGATCTTCTGGGTGATGATCATTCGTGCGCTGATGAGCTGGGTAAGCCAGGGCCGCAGCCCGATCGACTACGTGATGTACCAACTGACCGAACCGTTGATGGCGCCGATCCGTCGCATCATCCCGGCGATGGGCGGCATCGATTTTTCCGCCATGGTAGTGATCCTGATCCTCTATCTGATCAACTACCTGGGCATGGATGTGTTCGGCGAGATCTGGTTCCTGCTGTGAGTGCAGTCACTCCCGTGCTGGACGGGCTGGCGATCAGGCTATATATTCAGCCGAAAGCCAGCCGCGACCAAATTATCGGCTTGCATGGCGACGAGCTGAAAGTCGCCATCACCGCCCCGCCGGTCGACGGCCAAGCCAACGCCCATTTGATCAAGTTTATCGCCAAGCAGTTCAAAGTGGCGAAAAGCAACGTCACCATCGAGAAAGGCGAACTGGGGCGGCATAAACAGTTACGCATCGTGAATCCGCAACAGATCCCCGCCGTGGTCGCGGCGCTCATCGAATAATTTTCAAGGTAGTCATTATGCAAAAAGTCGTTCTTGCCACCGGTAACCCGGGCAAAGTGCGCGAACTCGCCGACCTGTTGGCCGATTTCGGCCTGGACGTGGTCGCGCAAACCGATCTGGGCGTGGAGTCCGCCGAAGAGACCGGCCTGACGTTTATCGAAAACGCCATTCTGAAAGCGCGCCATGCGGCACAGGTTACCGGCCTGCCGGCGATCGCCGACGACTCCGGTCTGGCGGTAGATGCGCTGGGCGGCGCGCCGGGCATCTACTCCGCGCGCTACGCCGGTGAAGACGCCGACGATCGGCAGAACCTCGACAAGCTGCTGGCGGCGATGAAAGACGTGGCGCCGGGCCGGCGCGGCGCGCAATTTCACTGCGTGCTGGTCTATCTGCGCCATGCGCAAGATCCGACGCCGCTGGTGTTTCACGGCAGCTGGGCCGGTGAAATCACCGAACAGGCCGCCGGTGAAGGCGGTTTCGGTTACGATCCTATCTTTTACGTGCCGGAGCTGGGCCGCACCGCCGCCGAGCTGAGCCGCGACGAGAAGCGGGCGATTTCGCACCGCGGCAAGGCGCTGAAGCTGATGTTGGAAGCCATGCGCAATGCTTAAGCTGCCCCCGCTGAGTCTCTACATCCACATCCCGTGGTGCGTGCAGAAATGCCCGTACTGCGACTTCAACTCCCATGCGCTGAAGGGTGACGTGCCGCATCAGGAGTATGTCGATCATCTGTTGGCGGATCTGGATGCCGACCTGCCGCTGGCCGGCGGCCGGGAAATCAGCACTATCTTTATCGGCGGCGGCACCCCCAGCCTGCTGAGCGCCGAGGCGATGCAAGCCTTGCTGGACGGCGTGCGGGCGCGCATTCGCGTCGCCGACGACGCCGAAATCACCATGGAAGCCAATCCCGGCACCGTGGAGGCCGATCGCTTCAGCGGCTACCAGCGCGCCGGCGTCAACCGCATCTCCATCGGGGTGCAAAGCTTCAGCGCCGAGAAGCTGAACCGTCTGGGGCGCATCCACGGCCCGGAAGAAGCCAAACGCGCGGCGACGCTGGCGACCGGCCTCGGCCTGCGCAGCTTCAACCTCGATCTGATGCACGGCCTCCCGGATCAGTCGCTGGAAGAGGCGCTGGACGATCTGCGCCAGGCTATCGCCCTCAATCCGCCGCACCTGTCGTGGTATCAGCTGACCATCGAGCCGAACACCCTGTTCAGCTCGCGCCCGCCGGTTTTGCCGGACGACGATGCGCTGTGGGACATCTTCGAGCGCGGCCACCAGTTGCTGAGCGCCGCCGGCTATCAGCAGTATGAAACCTCGGCCTACGCCAAGCCGGGCTACCAATGCCAGCACAATCTCAACTACTGGCGCTTCGGCGACTATCTGGGGATCGGCTGCGGCGCGCACGGCAAGGTGACCTTCAGCGACGGACGCATCCTGCGTACCGCCAAGACCAAGCACCCGCGCGGCTTTATGCGCGGCGACTACATGGACAAGCAGCATGAGGTGGTGGCGGCGGATCGGCCGTTCGAATTCTTCATGAACCGCTTCCGCTTGCTGGAAGCCGCGCCGCGCGCCGACTTCGCCAACTACACCGGGCTGGCAGAAAGCATCATTCGCCCGCAGCTGGACGAAGCGCTGGCCAAAGGCTATCTGGAAGAAACCGCGGAGCACTGGCAGATCACCGAGAAGGGCAAACTGTTCCTCAACTCGCTGCTGGAACTGTTCCTGGCGGACGACGAGTAAAAAAAAAGCGCTGAATGATCAGCGCTTTTTTATTGGTGTTAATCCGGGTAAAACGTCTGAGACAGAATCTGCTGAGTTTCCCAGATGCCGTTTTCCGGATACACATCCAGCCCGGTTTCGGCCGTGGCGAGCGCAACGGCCTTCGACCAGACGACATCCAGCCAATCGGCATCGCTCAGTTTACCTTTTAGGCTGGGCGACTCTTTCAAGCTGTAAAGCACCTCTTTGCGCTGCGCTTTAATCGTTCTTTCCCAGCTGGTTCCGCGCCTGGCCGGCTGATATTTCCATTTAAGCAAATGTGCAATCAGCACCGTCATCCGGCTAGCAAGTTCCCTTTGCTCGCTCTTCCCCACGTCCTCAATCTCCTCGGCGATCTTTTCAATATCGATCTCAGACAATTTTCCGGAGCGCAAAAGAGCGGCCTGTTCATTTGCCCAGGCAACAACATCGGTTTCGTAACGTGTATGGCTCATAGCGTCCTCCGTAAACATCCATAAATCTGTACGTAGTTTGATCAGTCTGTCAGATAAGCTTCAGAAGGTCAAAAAACGGTCTACCAAGAAGATTCTTAAATCACTTCAACGCGTTAAGCAGATCCTTGCGCTGGGTTTCCAGTGCGGTGACGCGGTTGCACACGTCATGACCGAAGTTCTGGAAGTCCTGTTCCTGGTTGTTCCATTCGTTCTGGATCGCCTTCTGCAAGCCGCCCAAATTGCCCATGATCGCCTGCAGCGGGTTGCCGCCGCTGTTGGCGGCCTGTTTGACGCCCATCTCGTTCAGGCTGTCCTGCAGCACGCCGCCCATGCTCTGCTGCACGATGTTGCGGCCGTCCTGCTCCACCTGGTCGATCGCCTTGTGGTGGAAGGTCAGGCCGTCGCTGCGGTGCTCGATGATGCGGTTCATCTGCTGTTTCAGTTGGCCATTCAGGGTGGTCAGCCGGTTGCGCACGTTACTGTTGCTGCCCAGCTCTTTAACGATCACTTTATCCAGCGCTGCGCGGGCTTTCTCCAGGTGTTTCTGCGCGCCGTCGTCGATCCACGGCAGCTGCTTGCGCAGCGCGCTCTGGTAACTGAAGGCTTTCTGCCGCTGGCTGTCGCTCAGGCTCAGCGCCTGACCGTTGCGGATCACGTCACCATCCGGCGAAATTTGCAGGTCGCCGCTGGCGCCTTTCACCTGCACGCTCTGCGGGCTGATGATCACATCGTCCTGGGGTTTAACGCTGCATTGGTACTCGGCGTGGGCCTGCGCGGCAGTCGCCGCCAGCAGCAGTAAGGCTAACCCGGTTTTCTTCAACATAGCTTCTCCTGACTCCCATCCAGATTGGGATTAAAAAATCGAACGACCGATACGTTGAGACAACAGTTCCAGCGCCGCAGTTCCCGCCAGCGAGTTGCCGGAAGCATCCAGCTCCGGCGACCAGACGACGATCGACAGCTCGCCCGGCACAATGGCCACGATGCCGCCGCCCACGCCGGACTTGCCCGGCATCCCCACCCGATAGGCGAATTCGCCGGCGCCGTCGTACATGCCGCTGGTCATCATCAGGGCGTTGATCTGCCGCGCCTGCAGCGGGCTGATCACCGCCTCGCCGCTGAGATCGCGGCCGTGATTGGCCAGATAGACGAAGCTGCGCGCCAGTTCCACGCAGCTCATACGCAGCGCGCAATAGTGGAAATAGGTTTGCAGCACGGTGATGACGTCGTTTTCGAAGTTGCCGAACGATTTCATCAGATAGGCGATGGCCGCATTGCGATCGGAGTGTTCGAACTCGGAGCGCGCCACCCGCAGATCATAGGCCAGGTCGTCTTCACCGGCCAACTGACGCACTACCTCCAGCATGCGCTGTTTGGGGGCGCTGAGCCGGGTTTGCAGCATGTCGCACACCACCAGCGCGCCGGGGTTGATAAACGGATTGCGCGGTTTGCCCTGCTCCATCTCCAGCTGCAGCAGCGAATTGAACGGCAGGCCGGAAGGCTCTTTGCCGACGCGCCGCCAGATCTCATGCTCCTGATAGCGCGTCAGCGCCAGCGTCAGGCTCAGCACTTTGGAGATCGACTGGATGGAGAAGCGCTCCGCGGCGTCGCCGGCCTGGAACAGTTCGCCATCCACCGTACACACGGCGATCGCCAGCCGATCGGCGGGCACTTCCGCCAACGCCGGGATGTAGTCGGCCACTTTTCCCTGGCCAATCAGCGGGCGCACCTGTTGCAGGATCTCTTCCAGCAACGCGTTATCCAATGTTGTTACCACCTCGGTCACACTCCGGGCAAAACAAAGGCGCCGTTAAGGCACCTTAGATCAATAAAACGGCGCGGCGCGAAGCCGCGCTCATCGGGCAAGCGCGATCAATCCCACCAGATATCGAACAGATCGCTGACCTTAACGTCGGTCAGTTTGCGCGCTTCCAGCCAGTTTTTCACCAGCTCGCGCTGCTCGTCGGTGCAGTGGCCGATCTTCTGCAGGCAGATCAGACCTTCCCACTGCAGGTAGCCGCTGCCGTCAAACGCCAGACCGTTCGGCTCGATCACTTCATCGATGAAGGTATCCAGCGTGCTGTCGATATCTTCCACCGACGTGCCTTCGGCGAAGCGCCAGGCTACGGAGAAACCCAACTCCTGAAATTCTTCAATGTGCAACTTTTTACGTAAACGACGACTGCGGTTCTTAGCCATTATTCTTTCCTCTCAAACATCAAGTCCCAAACGCCATGTCCCAGGCGCTGGCCGCGTAATTCAAATTTCGTCAGTGGGCGCGAATCCGGACGCGGCACATAATCATTATCGCTGGAAAGATTACGGTAGCCTGCGACCCCGTTCATAACCTCTAACATATGTTCCGCATAAGGTTGCCAATCGGTGGCCATGTGGAAGACGCCGCCGGTCTTCAGCTTGCGCAGCACCAGTTCGACAAACGGCGTTTGCACGATGCGGCGCTTGTTGTGGCGCGCCTTGTGCCACGGATCGGGGAAGAACAGCTGCACCATGTCCAGCGAGCCGTCCGGGATCATGTTTTCCAGCACTTCAACCGCATCGTGGCACATTACGCGCAGGTTGCTCAGCTTCGCCTCATGGGCGTCGGCCAGGCAGGCGCCCACACCCGGCGAGTGTACTTCGATCCCTAAAAAGTTCTGCTGCGGGTTGTTGCCCGCCATGGTCACCAGCGAGGCGCCCATGCCAAAACCGATCTCCAGCACCGTCGGCGCTTCGCGGCCGAACAGCGCGGCGAGATCGACAGCGTCAGCCTGATACTCCACGCCCATCACCGGCCAATAGTTCTCCAGCGCGTGCTGCTGGCCTTTGGTCAGCCGCCCCTGGCGGCGGACAAAACTGCGGATACGGCGCATCGCGCGGCCGTTCTCATCAAATTCCGGGGAGATGACGTCATTAATCATAGTGCTTTCTGTCTGTTTGGCTGCCAATTAGGGAAACGCGCATTATGCAAAGATACATTGGTTTAGCAAGTGTTCATCTTCTGTACCCGCCGTGCGGCGTCGGAAAGTTCCGGTTTACAGCATCATGACTCTATGCTGCAATCTCGCTTCATTTTCTGCCGGATAACGACTCTTCATGATGCAAGCACAACAATTCGCACAGGTGGTGCTTGACTGGTACCAGCGCTACGGCCGCAAAACCCTGCCATGGCAGCTGGAGAAAACCGCCTATCAAGTATGGCTCTCCGAAGTGATGTTGCAACAGACCCAGGTTGCCACCGTCATTCCTTATTTTCAGCGCTTTATGGCCCGTTTTCCCAACGTGCGCGCGCTGGCGGAGGCCCCGCTGGACGAAGTGCTGCATCTGTGGACCGGCCTCGGCTATTACGCCCGCGCCCGTAACCTGCACAAAGCGGCGCAGACCATTGTCGCACAGCACGGCGGCGAGTTCCCGACAACCTTCGCAGAAATCGCCGATTTACCGGGCGTCGGCCGTTCCACCGCCGGCGCGGTGCTGTCGTTGGCGCTGGGCCAACACTATCCGATCCTCGACGGCAACGTGAAGCGCGTGCTGGCTCGCTGCTACGCGGTGGAAGGCTGGCCGGGCAAAAAAGAGGTCGAAAACCGGCTGTGGAAAATCAGCGAAGAAGTCACCCCGGCCCAGGGCGTCGGCCAGTTCAACCAGGCGATGATGGATCTGGGCGCCATGGTCTGCACCCGCTCCAAGCCCAAGTGTGAGCTCTGCCCGCTCAACGTCGGCTGCCTGTCTTACGCCAACCACAGCTGGGCCAACTACCCCGGCAAGAAGCCCAAGCAGACCCTGCCGGAAAAAACCGCCTACTTCTTATTGCTGCAACACGGCGACCGCGTGTGGCTGGAGCAGCGCCCGGCGGTAGGCCTGTGGGGCGGCCTGTTCTGCTTCCCGCAGTTCAGCGCGCGCGTGGATTTGGAACTCTGGCTGCAGCAGCGCGGTCTGAAAGGCAAGCGCCTGGAACAGCTGACCGCGTTTCGCCACACGTTCAGCCATTTCCATCTCGATATCGTGCCGATGTGGCTGTCGCTCGACGCGGCGGGCAGCGGCATGGATGAGGGCGCGGGTCTCTGGTATAACTTAGCGCAGCCGCCGTCGGTCGGGCTGGCAGCGCCGGTGGACCGCCTGTTGCAACAGCTGGCGAAGCAGCCCCCGATCCAACAAAACTTATATGGCGATAGCGCCATCGATGAGGAATTAGCATGAGCCGCACCATTTTTTGTACTTTCCTTCAACGCGACGCCGAAGGCCAGGACTTCCAGCTTTATCCCGGCGACGTCGGCAAACGCATCTACAACGAGATCTCCAAGGAAGCCTGGGGCGAGTGGATGAAGAAGCAGACCATGCTGATCAACGAGAAGAAGCTGAACATGATGAACGTGGATGACCGCAAACTGCTGGAAGAGGAAATGATCAAATTCCTGTTCGAAGGGCACGACGTGCACATCGAAGGCTATACGCCGCCGAGCGAATAACGCTGTTGGGGCCAGGCGCTGGCCCGCTTCAATCCTCTTATACTTCTTCCAAACGGCTTTAAGATGAAGAAAATTTTAGCTTTGCTCGTAATAGCGCCTTTGCTGATCTCCTGTTCCGGCAAAAAAAGTGAAGAAATCAACGAAGCCTGGATCAAAGACACCAACGGCTTCGACATTCTGATGGGCCAATTCGCCCACAACATCGAGAACATCTGGGGTCTGAACGAAGTTCTGATCGCCGGGCCGAAAGACTACGTCAAGTACACCGACCAATACCAAACCCGCAGCCACATCAACTTCGACACCGGCGCCATCACCGTCGAGACCATCGCCACCACCGATCCGGCCGCGCACCTGCGCCAGGCGATCATCAGCACGCTGCTGATGGGTGACGATCCGGGTTCGATCGACCTCTATTCCGACGCCAACGATATCCAGATCAGCAAAGAGCCGTTCCTGTACGGCCAGGTGCTGGATAACAAAGGGGCGCCGATCCGCTGGGAATGGCGCGCGGCGCACTTCGCCGATTACCTGCTGCAGACCAAGCTGCAAAAACGCACCTCCGGCCTGCACGTCATCTACTCGGTCACCATCCAACTGGTGCCGAACCACCTGGACAAACGTGCGCATAAATATCTGCCGATGGTGCGCAAGGCGTCGGAAAAATATGGCGTGGACGAGTCGCTGATCCTGGCTATCATGCAGACCGAATCGAGCTTCAACCCGTATGCGGTGAGCGGTTCGGACGCGCTGGGCCTGATGCAGGTGGTGCAGCACACCGCCGGTAAGGATGTGTTCCAGATGCGCGGTAAATGGGGCACCCCGAGCCGCAGCTACCTGTTCGATCCGGAGAACAACATCGATACCGGCACCGCCTACCTGGCGATCCTGCAGAACAACTACCTGGGCGGCATTCAGAACCCGACCTCGCGCCGCTATGCGGTGATCACCGCTTACAACGGCGGCGCCGGCAGCGTGCTGCGGGTGTTCTCCAGCGACAGAACGCGCGCGGTGGGCATCATCAACGGCATGCAGCCGGGCGACGTGTACCAAACGCTGACCACCAAGCACCCGGCAGCCGAGTCGCGCCGCTATCTGGTGAAAGTGAATACCGCGCAGAAGAGCTACCGCAGAAAGTAGCGCTTCCCGCGTGGATAGAAGAAGGGCCGGTGCGAACCGGCCCTTTTTTCATGGCTTGATCATATAGCCGAAGATGCGCTTCCAGCCGTGATCTTTTTTCTCGATGTAGACCCCCTGCAGCTCCGGCGAGAAGCCCGGCAGGCGGTTGATGCCCTCCTCGAGCGCCAGGAAGTAGCGCTGCACCGCGCCGCCCCACACTTCGCCCGGCACCACGCACAGCACGCCCGGCGGATACGGCAGGGCCCCTTCCGCCGCGATGCGCCCTTCCGCCTGGCCGATCGGCACCAGCTCGACGTTGTCGCGGATAAACTCCACGTTGGCGTCCTGCGGGTTCATCACCACCGGCGGGAAATGATCCTGACGGAACATCTCCTTTTGCAGCTGCTTAACGTCAAAGCTGACGTACAGATCGTGCATCTCCTGGCACAGCCGGCGAATGCTGTAGCCGCGGTAACGCTGCTCGTTCTTGCGGTACACCGTCGGCAGCACCACGCTCAGCGGCGCATCCTCTTCGACATAGCGTTCGAACTGCGCCAGCATCTCCACCAGCTGTTCCATCTTGGCCGGGTTCTCCGCCGGGGTCAGCAGGAACAGGATCGAGTTGAGATCGCACTTCTCCGGCACGATGCCGTTCTCGCGCAGGAAGTTGGCCAGAATGGTGGCCGGCACGCCGAACTCGGTGTATTGGCCGGTCGCGGCGTCAATCCCCGGCGTGGTCAGCAGCAGCTTGCACGGATCGACCAAATACTGATCCTGGGCGTAACCTTCGAAGCCGTGCCACGTCTCCCCCGGTACGAAGGTGAAGAAGCGCGCGTCGTTGGCGATCAGATCGGTATCGTAATCCTGCCAGTCCTTGCCCGCCACCTGCAGCGGAATAAACGGCTTCAGCTGCGAGCAGCGCGTGAGCAGCTGTTTGCGCGTCTCGATGCCCAGCTTGACGCAGTCCATCCACATGCGGCGCCCGGCGGGGCCGGCGTGCATCTTGGCGTTGACGTCCAGCGCGGCGAACAGCGGATAGAACGGGCTGGTCGACGCATGCAGCATGAATGCGTTGTTCAGATGCTTATGGTTGCAGTGGCGCTTTTGCCCTTTGATATGGTCGTCTTTCTTATGGATCTGCGACGTCTGCGAGAACCCCGCCTGCTGTTTATGCACCGACTGGGTGACGAAAATGCCCGGATCGTGTTCGTCCAGCTCCAGCAGCAACGGCGAACACTCTTTCAGCATCGGGATAAAACCTTCGTAGCCCACCCAGGCGGAGTCGAACAGGATGTAATCGCACAGGTGGCCGATGGTGTCGATCACCTGGCGAGCGTTGTAAATCGTGCCGTCGTAGGTGCCAAGCTGAATGATCGCCAGCCGGAACGGCCGCGCCGCCGTGGCCTTCTCCGGCGCCACCTCGCGGATCTGCTCGCGCAGGTAGCGCTCATCGAAGCAGCGCGCATCGATGCCGCCGATAAAGCCGAACGGGTTGCGGGCGGTTTCCAGATACACCGGCGTGGCGCCGGCCTGGATCAGCGCCCCGTGGTGATTGGATTTGTGGTTGTTGCGATCGAACAGCACCAGATCGCCACGGGTCAGCAGCGCGTTGGTCACCACCTTGTTGGCCGCCGAGGTGCCGTTGAGCACGAAGTAGGTTTTATCAGCGTTGAACACCCGCGCCGCATGCTTTTGCGCATCCTTGGCCGAGCCTTCGTGGATCAGCAGATCGCCCAGCTTAACGTCGGCGTTGCACATGTCGGAACGGAAAAGGGTTTCACCGTAGAAATCGAAAAACTGCCGGCCGGCCGGGTGCTTGCGGAAGAACTCGCCGCCCTGATGTCCTGGACACGCAAAGGTCGAATTCTCCATCTCGACGTAGGTCTTCAGCGTTTTGAAGAACGGCGGCAGCAGCGCCTGCTCGTAGGCGTCGGCAGCGGCCTCCAGCTGCGCCATGTAGAATGGCTTGCTGGCGCCGGCCAGCAGCGCAAAGACCCCGCTGACAAACGGCAGATAATCCGGGGAAAGATGCTCGTCCCCTTCCACCGCCACGAAGGTCGGAATATCGAACCCCGTCGCCTGCAAGCGCGCCAGAATGCCGGCATCCACGTCGGCGACCGACACCACCACTGCCGCCACGTCGGTGTAGTCCGTCTGCTCTACGCGCACGATCTGGCGCAGCGTCTCAATGGTGGCGACCAGGCTGGCGCTGGTTGCGATTTTCAATTCTTTCATCATGCTGACTCTCAAACGGTGAAGGATGAGGGTGTGCCACCGGCACGGTAATGAGATAACGCGGTTATCCCGGTAAAAGCGATACCCGGGCACGGCAGCATAAGCGGCGTGCGTGACCGCCTCATGATCGGGGACCATCAGGCAGCTATCGGGGGAACTGGTCTTGGCAGCGTCCGACAGGCATCAGTAAAATCAGGGCCGCAGCGCTGGCTTTACGCATGCCTAACAGCGAGCATCAGGCGGCCTTACCGCATGATCGGCAGGCGTATTCGGACGGATGGCGTTCGGAGCAAGCAAAGACGGAACGGTGGCGGCGTCAGAGGTCTGGTGCGCGACAGCGCTTGAGCGACAAAACCAGTCATGCCAATAACCCTCTGACTTATAAGAAGCGGGAACACCGTCAGGGAACGGAGAGTGCTAAAATTTGCGCAATGATTGCATGATTCGTTACGAGGTTCAAGCGAGAATCATCTGGGTTGAGCTTGCGTTAACGCAAGCATAACTTATTGTTACTTAACAATAAACATGAAAAACAACATTGATAAAGTGGTATAAATACACGTTTTTTATGCATATTTATTGGGTGCCGATATCGCCACAGGCTCTAGCGCCTCGGGTTCGCTGCCTGAAAATAGAGCAACCGATCGGCTTTGTGACAGAAAGCGATTGACGCCATCCGGCCAATACGGTTTAATGCGCCCCGTTGCCCGGATAGCTCAGTCGGTAGAGCAGGGGATTGAAAATCCCCGTGTCCTTGGTTCGATTCCGAGTCCGGGCACCATATTTAGAAGAACCCGCCTATGGCGGGTTTTTCGCTTTCTGAGATACGGACTCTCCATCGAACTGCGTTCGATTATTCGGCCAAAGGCCTCACCCTGCGGGCCAGCGCTAAAGCGCTGTTCAACGCGGCGCCAGCGCCGGTTGTCCGAGTCCGGTCGCCCTATTCAGAGAACCCAGCCTATGGCTGGGTTTTTGCTTTGCAGGGACAGGACTCTCCATCGAACTGCGTTCGATTATTCGGCCAAGGGCCTCACCCTACGGGCCAGCGCTAAAGCGCTGTTCAACGCGGCGCCAGCGCCGGTTGTCCGAGTCCTGGCACCATATTTAGAGAACCCAGCCTATGGCTGGGTTTTTCGCTTTCTGGGGTACGGACTCTCCATCGAACTGCGTTCGATTATTCGGCCAAGGGCCTCACCCTACGGGCCAGCTCTAAAGCGCTGTTCAACGCGGCGCCAGCGCTGAGACCTTGAATACCGAGCAGAAGTGCTCCTGTTCCTATCTCTTTAACCTAAATCTCGGCCTTTATATTCGCAGTCTTAATTGATGCTCGCCCCCTGCCCTGTGTTTACGGCACTGTATTATTTCCATTTGCGCCATAACCCAACCCTCCTTATTTTCGCCGTCATTTGAATTAATACGCAAACACGGGATACCATTAATGTTTTCATTCTGCGCCTGATAAAAACCCACAGCCACAAACCGATAAAAACATTAAATAACAATCAATTAAACAGAGCCCCATCACATAATCCCCTGCCGTTATTAAAAATAAACCAAAAATGCGGTCGGCACTCACCTTGTGATTTTTTGATAAATACCGTCCGTTGCCGCTGCTAATTTACCGACAGGCGTTCTTAAAACATCACATCGGTGAAGATCGTCATATCACCGTAATAGAACGCTTAATTTAGCCTGCTCACCCACTGATATTTTGGCCTTTTTTGGCTCTGGCATTAAACACCCGTTGAGAAAAAACATATGGAATATGGTTTATCAGACAATGGCGAACAGCCGGATCAACATGGCAAGGGCGTCAGCCGCAGAAATGTCTTGCTCGGCCTGGCGTCAACGCTTGTCGCCACCGCATTGGCCGGCGCCCCATTCCTCACGCTGGCGGAACAGCATACCGCCGCGCAAAACCCCCTGCTTTTTGCCCGTTTCTTCGCGCTCTCCCTGCAATTGACAGAACGTCAGGATATTGACCCTGGCCTTTCGGCTCGTATTTTCACTGCGTTGAGCCTCGCAAACCCGCAATTCTCATCACAGGTTGAGCGATTAAGCGCACGCGTGAAGGCCGGACAAAGCGCCCGGCAACTTCAGCAAATCGCCGGCCAACTGGGGCTCTCGGCATTGGTCTCGGCCATCGTCACCGCCTGGTATACCGGTACCGTGGGCCAGGGGGCAAACGCCAGTCTCATCGCTTATAAAGATGCCCTGATGTATCGCCCGGTTAAAGACGCCTTGATTGTGCCCACCTATTGCGGCAACGGCCCGCTTTGGTGGACCGTCGCCCCACCTGAGGTTAACGCCTTACTGCCCTCTGAGAGCTGAATCATGAAAAAACCGGTATTCACGGCTGATGGCGATGCCTCGGCCGATATTGTCATCGTCGGCTCGGGGATCGTCGGCGGCATGATGGCGGACCAGTTGGCCGGCCAAGGCTATTCCGTGCTGGTATTGGAGGCGGGCCTGCGTATCGATCGCGCGCAGGCCGTCGAAAACTGGCGCAATATGCCGTTTGATAACCGTGCGGGCTCCGATTTTCAAGGCTTGTACCCGCAATCAGCCTACGCCACCGCGCCGCTCTATTTTCCGCCAAACGATTATGTCGCGTTAAGTGGCCCAAGCGCGGACAGCTTTAAGCAGGGCTATTTACGCACCGTGGGCGGCACAACCTGGCACTGGGCGGCCTCCTGCTGGCGCCATCTGCCAAACGATTTCAAAATGAAAACGCTGTACGGGGTTGGCCGCGACTGGCCCATCGCCTATGACGATCTCGAGCCCTACTACTGCCGCGCGGAGGAGGCGATTGGCGTCGCCGGCCCAAACGATCCGGCCAAACAATCGCCTTCAGCGCGCAGCAAGCCTTATCCCATGGATATGGTGCCCTGGGCCCACGGAGATACGCGCTTCGCCGAAGTGGTCAACCTGCACGGTTACCGCTCCGTACCGATCCCCCAAGGGCGCAGCACGCGACCATGGCAGGGGCGGCCCACCTGCTGCGGCAACAATAACTGCCAACCTATCTGCCCGATTGGCGCCATGTATAACGGCATCCATCACATCGAACGCGCCGAAATGAAAGGAGCGCTCGTGCTGGCGGAAGCGGTGGCGTACAAAATCGATACCGATGGACAAAATCAGGTTACCGCCGTGCATTGGCTGGACAACCAAAAGCGGTCGCACAAAGCCAGAGCCAGCGCGTTCGTCCTGGCATGCAATGGCATCGAAACCCCGCGCCTGCTGTTGATGGCCGCCAATGCGCAAAACCCGAATGGGATCGCCAACAGCTCCGATCAGGTTGGCCGCAATATGATGGATCACTCCGGCTTTCACTGCACCTTCCTGGCGAAAGAGCCGCTGTGGCCAGGACGCGGCCCGGCGCAGAGCAGCTGTTTGGTCGGCCCGCGCGATGGGGATTTCCGCAAGCATTACTCAGCCAACAAGATGATCCTCAATAACATCAACCGCGTTTTGCCGGCTACGCGTCAGGCCCTGGCGCAGGGCCTGGTGGGGAAAGCGCTGGATGACGAGATCCGCCGCCGCGCGGCGTACGGCGTCGATTTGTCCATCAGTCTGGAACCGCTGCCCGATCCCAATAACCGTCTGACGTTGAGCGCAACGCGCAAAGACGCCCACGGTTTGCCTTGCCCCGACATTTACTATGACGTGGGGGACTATGTGCGAAAAGGGGCTGAAGCGGCGCACCGGCAGCTCAAGCATATTGGCCAATTGTTTGATGCCGATGAATTCAGCATCACCACCAGCCTGAATGCCAATAATCACATTATGGGCGGCACCATCATGGGCAACGATGAGAAAAATTCCGTGGTGAACGGCGATTGCCGTGCGCACGATCATCCGAACCTGTGGCTGCCCGGCGGTGGCGCCATCCCTTCAGCCAGCGTGGTGAACAGCACGCTGACGATGGCGGCCCTGGGCCTTAAAGCGGCGGACGACATTGCCCGCAAACTGGCGGTGAAATCATGAGAAAACCTGCAAGGATAGCCTGGCTGGCGCTGCTCCTCGCGGCGGGCGGCGGCTCGGCGTTCGCCGCCGACGAAGGACCGTATTTCAGCGCCGAGCTGATTGAAAAAGGCGAGCGGCTCGCGGTGGCGGCGGACTGCCAGGCCTGCCACACCCAAACGGGAGGCGGCGAGCGATTTGCCGGCGGTTACAGCATCGCCACGCCGGTAGGCGTGATTTACACCACCAACATCACCCCCGACAAGGAAACCGGCATTGGCCGCTACAGCGAAGCGCAATTCGCCCGCGCCGTGCGTGAAGGCATTCGCGCGGACGGCACCCCGCTGTACCCGGCAATGCCTTATACGTCATACGTCAAATTGAACGACGAGGACATTCACGCGCTGTACGCCTACTTTATGAACGGCGTCGCCCCCGTCGTTCAGCACAACAGGCGAACCGAACTGCCCTTCCCCTTTAACCTGCGCTTTATCATGCCGGCCTGGAACAGTTTGTTTCTGGAAGAGGGGCATTTCAGCGCCGACAGCAGCGAAGATGCGCAATGGAACCGCGGCGCCTACCTGGTCAACGGCCCTGGACACTGCGATACCTGCCATACGCCGCGCAACGTGTTACTGGCTGAATACAGCGGGCAACCGCTTTCCGGCGCCATGGTCGGCAGTTGGTATGCGCCCAATATTACTTCCGACCCGATCAGCGGCATTGGCGGATGGAGCCAGGTTGAGCTAATCCAGTATTTGAAAACCGGGCGCGCGGCGGGAAAAAACCAGGCGGCGGGGGGCATGGCGGAAGCGATAGAAAACAGCCTGCAATATTTGTCGGACGACGATCTGGCCGCGATTGCCGCTTACCTGAAAAACAGTCCGCCGATCAGAGATCGACGCGATACGCGGCCGGCAGACAGCTTTGGCAAGCCGTTCAACGTTGAACCCGAGCTGCGCGGCGCGCATCCGCCGACCGCCAACGAGACGGTGATTGACGGCGCCGCCTTGTTCAGCGGCAACTGCGCCAGCTGCCACCAACCCGACGGCAGCGGCAGTCAAAACCAGGCCTATCCATCGCTGTTCAACAACACGGCGACGGGCTCGCGCAATCCCTCCAATCTGATCTCGGCCATTTTGTTCGGCGTCGAGCGCCGCGTCGGGGATCAACATATCCTGATGCCGAATTTCGGCCCGCAATCCTATGTCAATCCCTTGAACGACCAACAGATTGCGGCGATCGGCAACTATGTCTTGCAACATTACGGCAACCCCGCGGCGCACGTCACCGCCGAAGACGTTGCGATCCTCAGACGAGGGGGCCCGGCGCCGTTGCTGGCCGAGATGCAGCCCTATATGGCACCGGGGTTGGGCGGCGGCGCGCTGGCGCTACTGGCCGCCATCGCGTGGCGGGTGCGCAAACGCCGCGGCGCGTGATTCATGCCAATTAAAGCTCCCTACGCTGGCGGCCGCAGGGAGCTTGTCTGCCGGCGCGCAAGGCTCTGATGCCATACGCCAATGATGTGCTAAAAATAGGCCCCGCCGGCGTTTTGCACTATTTTGGTTATGTCTGCCTGTTCATTCTGGGCGGTGCCTCGCTACGACGATAAACCCTGTACACCGTTCGCCTCGGTCACAAAACACAGTCAATCACGCCAGGAGCCCGACCATGAAAAACGCAACGTTCCCCAGCATCGCCAAGTTTTCCTTTCTGTCTTTATTATTGCCGGCCTGGATCACCCAGGCCGCTCCCCCGCAGCCGCAGCCGGGCAGCACCGCGCAAATCGTTTTGATTGGCACCTGGACAGGGGAAAGAGACGGCGATCGGGTTCAGCCGCCCGTTTATCCCAGCCAGGGGATGTATCGGTTGGCGCTCAACGAAGACGGCAGCCTGCTGCCATTGAATCGCATAAAAATGGACAGCCCTTCCTGGATAGTTCTGAGCAAAAATCGCCAATTTGCCTATACCACCAATGAAACTCAGCAAGGCCAAATCAGCACGCTCAGGCTCGGCAAAGGCGGCGACCCGCAACGCATCAGCGGCATCGACTCGCAGGGACAAGAGCCGACGCATGCCGCCATCAGTCCAGACGGGCGCTACTTATTGGCCGCCAATTACTCCAACGCCCCCGGGCATGCCAGCGTCATCGTGGCCCCCATTCTCCAGAACGGTGAACTCGGCGAGGTGCTGCAGCGCTTTCCCTTCACCAAGGGCTCAGAGGCCGTTGCCGAGCGGCAAGCCAGCGCCCATATTCACTCCGTCAACTTCACCCCCGACGGGCGCATGATGTACGCCGCCGATTTAGGCGGCGACATCATTCATGCCTTCTTCTACGACGCGGCAAATAAGGCCGCGCCGTTCAGGCTCGCGCCGGATTACGATTTGTCGTTTCCGCCGGGCACCGGCCCGCGACATATGATCTTTTCCGCAAATGGCAGATTCGCCTACGTGATCAGCGAAATGTCGGCGAATATTTTTGCCTACCAGATTAATAACGATCGGTTGGAGAACATCCAGACATTAGCGCTGACGGAAAGCGCCCGCGCGGATGCAAAGGGCGGCGGCGGGCTGGCGTTTTCCCCTGACGGAAAATACCTCTATGCGAGCAATCGCCAAAAAACCAACGAAATCGTGGGTTATAAAATTAACCCGAAGAATGGCAAACTCACGCTGATTGGCCGCACGCTTTCCGGCGGAATCGAACCGCGCGCTTTCGCCTTCGATAAAAGCGGAAAGTTTTTGCTAGTCGCCAATGTGTTTAGTAATAACGTTACCGTATTACAACGCGATCTGGATACCGGCGAATTATATGGCAACGGCGTAAGCGTCCAGATAGGTACGCCAACTGACGTTAAATTTATCCACGAGTAAATTATTGCTGCGGCAATCCGTTTGTCGCAGCGCCAACATCGATTCTCTTGCCCACACGAGCGCCATACTTTACCCCATTCCCATGGCGTTTAACGTGTCGATAACGTGAACGCTCAGGTAATGAGAATCATCATCAGCGGCAAAGGAATTATAAAAGAGAAACGCCAAAACAATTCAAACCGGGTTGATATCATGGCGGCTACATTCAGGTAAGTTCCGGCGGCACACGGATATCCTTGCACGTCACGCCGTCGCTGAACCTAAACGAACCTAAACGTCCAACTGTCGGCCAATCGGTTTTTAATTGGCGCTTTTCCAACGTCAACAGGCGCCTCTGTATATAACATGAACATTCACTCATTGAAATTAATGCATATAGGGATAATTTCCCGCTGCACAGGCCCGCAAACAACAAAACTGGGCGCATTGGCCGATGTGAAAGCGGATACCCCATGCCGCCCAGACGCAATAGCTCTCGCATCCAAAAGATAATAACACATTGAATATAATGATAAAAATACCATCAAAACGGCCTGATTTCATAATTTCACTTTAATTTCATCTTTTCAAAAAGCGCTCAACGCCTAATATCATGTTATTTCACCTTCCCAGAATCCCTTTTAACGCTATTCTAAGCAGCGAATACCTGATTCAAGAAACACAAGCCGAACGCAGAACGGCGTATACACGTTAACAGTCAATAGTCGATGCCAATCCCATGCGGCTTATCCTCTTTGCGGAGTGTCGTTTACATGGAATGATGAACGCGGTTTCTAAGATTATTGCTTAAGAATATTAATTAAACACATACGCAAGCTTTCGCAGGGACTTTCATGGAAAGAAATACACCCGTAGCCTTTACCTGATGTGCTACCGAATTCTAAACGGGTATTTAAAAATGACGCATTTTTAACCCGCATATCTTTTAATTATTTTTAATTCATGTCGTTTACTTATAAGAAAAAGGCAGCCTGGTTGCTATAAGCCAACCCCTTTGCAGCCGTATTTCTGGGTATTATTCTCATTATACTGGAGCTTATTAATGAATCAGCGTTTCGATATCATCGGTATTGGCCTTGGCCCGTCGAATCTTAGCCTGGCGGCCTTAGGGAGCGAAATCGAGGGATTTACGGGGCAATTCCTTGAGCGCAAACCTCATTTCTCCTGGCACCCGGGCATGATTTTGGCTGACTGCAACATGCAAACCAACTTTTTAAAGGATTTGGTGAGCGCGGTTGCCCCAACCAATCCCTACAGCTTTCTCAACTATCTGGTAAAAAACCGAAAATTCTACCGTTTCCTGACGACCGAACAGCGTACCGCATCGCGTGAAGAGTTCGCCGATTACCTCACCTGGGCCGCAAGCGGGATGGGATCGTTGGCGTTCAGTCAAGACGTTCAGCGAGTCGAGTTTGACGATCGGCAACGCCAGTTCGTGGTGACCACCTCACGGGAGGTCTTCCACGCCAGACACGTAAGCATCGGTATTGGCAAGAAAATAAAGTTACCGGATTGCGTGACGGCGCAAAACGATCGCTGTTTCCACGCCAGCGAAATGATGCTGCGCAACCCTAATCTGGCAGGCAAACGCGTGGCGATCGTCGGCGGCGGCCAGAGCGGCGCCGATCTGTTCCTGAATATTTTTAAAGGGGAATGGGGCCAGCCGGAACAACTCGACTGGATATCGCGACGCAACAATTACAACGCGCTTGATGAGGCGGCCTTTGCCAATGAATATTTCACGCCAGATTACGTCGAGAGTTTCTACTCACTGGACAGCGCGGCCAAGCGGCATATGCTGGCCGAACAAAAGATGACCTCAGACGGCATCACCAGCGAGTCGCTGCTGGCCATCTATCGCGCCATGTACCACCGCTTCGACGTACTGCGCGAGAAATTATGGGTGCGCCTGCTGCCCAGCCGTTCGCTGACGGCCGTAAAACACACGCTGGATAACGCCTACCAACTCGAAACGCGTCATCATCTCGATCACGGCGAGGAAACCTTCAAGGCGGACGTGGTGATCTTTGCTACCGGTTATCAATCGGCGACGCCTGAGTTCCTTGCGCCTCTGGCCCACCGACTGTTGACCACGGCGGACGGCGAGTACCGCATAGCCCCGGACTTTACCTTTGAGTGGGAAGGCCCGGCGGAGAACTGCTTATTTGCGATGAACGCCAGTATGCATAATCACGGCATTGCCGATCCTCAGCTGAGCCTGATGGCGTGGCGTTCGGCCCGCATTCTTAATCGGGCGTTAGACCACCAGCCATTTGATTTGGGAACAACGCCGACAGCCATTCAATGGCGCAGTGAAGGTGCGCCACCCGCGTTTTAAATACAAGAACGTCTTAATCATTGTCACTATGCTTTGATGGAATTACGGATATGAAAAGACAAATAAACAAGTTCATTATGAATCAGTTGGCCGTATTGGCCCCCGAATTCAAGGCCAGATTGATCTACAAAAGAGCATTTGGCAAACCGCTGAACTTGCAGGCGCCATCGACCTGGAATGAAAAAATCAATCACCTTAAGTTGAATGACTACAGTAAAAATGCCTTAGTCACTCAATGCGCAGATAAATATGCGGTTAGAGAGTACATCAAGGCAAAAGGATGTGAAGAGATCCTTAATGAGCTGTACTTTGCCTGTGATTCGGTACAGGAGATCCCATGGGAAACGCTGCCTGAGAAATTTGTCATCAAGGGAAATCACGGCTCAGGATATAATTTAATTTGCCAGAATAAACAATCGTTGAACATTAAAAGCGCCTCCCAGCTGATCGATGGCTGGATGAAAGACGATTACTGGAAAACCTATGTAGAACTCAACTACAAAGGGATACAAAAAAAGATCATTGGAGAAAAGTATATCGAATCGGCCAATGGTCACGGGCCTGAAGACTACAAAATTTATTGTTTTCGCGGCGTGCCTTACTGCACCTTGCTGTGCGTCGGCAGGGATACCGGGACGCCGAAATATTACTTCTTCGACAAAGATTTCAAGTTCCTTTGCTATAGCGAGGACTGCCTGGCGTTGAGCCAGGAGGAGATAGACGCCTTCGTGAAACCGGAGGGATACGATGAGCTGTTTGAGTATGCCGCTCGTTTGTCAGCACCCTTCGAGTTCGTGCGCGTTGATTTCTACATCTCTCAGGGCCAAATCATTTTCGGTGAGCTGACCTTTACCCCCTCGGCCGGGCTGGATACGGATATTCTGCCACCGACCGATGTTTTGCTTGGCAAGATGCTGACGCTGCAACAGCACTGATTATCATCAACAAAAGGCGGCGCAATTCCCCTGCGCATCCATCAAACAGGAGATACCGGCCGGCGTTTTCGCAGGCCGCCCGCCGGCATCTCACTGTGGGGCGGCGGGCCGGCACCGCCCCGCCACCTGCGCTTTATCCACTGCGGAGTGGCTTGCACCGCCATCGGGAACGTTCCCCCTTGGGCGACATAACCCCTTGAAAAACAATGGCATTAGAACATTAATAAGAATCGTTTACATATTTATAATAAAATGTTCTATATGTATAGGAAGCTATAATATAAGATACCGGAAAGTTTCCCTGGTGTTGTTGTGTGTCTTTGCCCTATTTTATAGGGCTTTTTTTTCGCTAACACCCATTGATGATTGAGTGTTCTTGCACCCATCAGCAGATTACCCCCTCAAAAAAACATAATCATTTCTAATTAATCGTAACCCTTCTTATTCCTGACTTGCCAATAATAACAATGAGTTGCTATTAACCCTGCGAAGCATCAGGCAGCCACCGCCTGACCCCGGCCGCACTTCGCCACTGAAATACCCGCCCGAAGGAGAGGTTTTTACTGGGCGCGTACCGATGCTAATATCGGCTTTTTTCGAGGACGCTGACCCGCATGTTATTGTCTCACCGGCATTTTATCTGCACGCTTCTGGCGCTCGCCATCGGCTTTTGGTTGCCGGGGGCCGTGCAGGCCAGGCCCGATCTGGAACGCAGGATCGGCGTGACCGTCGCCGATAGCGACTCTGCGGATTACCGCTTCAGCGATCTGCGCTTCACCTCCGCCGATGGTCAACGGCGTTACCGCGTCCGTATCGCCCAGCCGCGTCGGGCGCCTGCGCCTGACGGCTATCCGACGATTTATTTCCTCGACGGCAATGCGGTGCTGATGGAGCTGAACGCCAGCTTACTGGCCAGATTGGCGACGGCGAAGCGGCCACCGGTGCTGGTGATGATCGGCTATGACAACGATCTGCGCATCGATGCCGCCGGCCGCGCCTACGACTATACGCTGCCTCTGCCGACGGGCATGAAGAAACCGCCGCAGGCGGGCGGGGGCGCGGAGGCCTTCCTGCAATTGATTGAAACGCGGATCAAACCGGCGATCGCCGCCAAACTGGCGGTCGATCAGCAGCGGCAAACGCTATGGGGCCATTCCTACGGCGGGCTCTTCGTTCTGCATACGTTATTCGCCCATCCCGCCGCCTTCCAGCATTATATCGCCGTGGAACCCTCGCTGTGGTGGGGCAACGGCATGATCCTGCAAGAGGCGCAGCAGTGGGCAGAACGGCATCCGACGCCGGCGGCAAGGCTGCAGTTGTGGGTGGGTCTGGCGGAGCGCGAGCGCGCGGCCCCGCCCGGCGTGA
The DNA here is from genome assembly GCF_017309605.1 of Serratia ureilytica. Taxonomy (NCBI): domain Bacteria; kingdom Pseudomonadati; phylum Pseudomonadota; class Gammaproteobacteria; order Enterobacterales; family Yersiniaceae; genus Serratia; species Serratia ureilytica. The sequence goes on along the minus strand of NZ_CP071320.1, from coordinate 678,134 downwards.
AGAGCCCTGCACTGCCGGCGAACGCGGCGCAAATGCTGGCGGAACGCCTGGCAAAGCTCGACGGTCTTACCGTCGGCTATCGGGAGTGGCCCGGCTTGGGACACGGCGCCATGCTGGGTGCCGCCATCGAGCCGGCACTGAGCAGCGTGGCATATGAAGACTAAAGGAGGGTATCGACCGCATTTTCATCGGCGGCTCATATCTTCTGATAAGAAGAGCGTTTAATATCTGAGACAGCGCGCAGTCATCGCGGAACGGATGCGCAAAAACAAAGTGGCTCCCCCGTCGGCAAGTTAGCTTGCTCTATCCGGTGGAGCCGTACAGTACTGCAGTTTTCCCGGTGGGGCCCTGGTGAGGCGCAAGTAGGAAAAGATGGTGTTGGCAGGGCATTTCAGCGTTTTAATACTGCCTGTTTCGCTATTTTCTTCACCCTGTGATGCTTACTATAAGCGCCCGCCTGCACGGCGGAAAAGGGTGAAAACCACCCTTGAAATACATTAATAAAAGTGATAATAGAAGCGGTTGGGGCGAAAGCGTCTAGTTCAGATTTGAATAATTAAATCAGGGAATTATATTAAAAATGAATATTAATATCACCGACAAACCCAACCCGCAGGATGAAGAGTTCGTTATCGACAGCCTCTGGGCGCACAACCATAAAACCCAGCCCGTAGACATTCACCCGCTGTTCCTGACCGTCACCGACGACAACCAGCAGATCGTCGGCGGTCTGGTCGCACGTACCTGGTGGGGCGGCCTGGAAGTACAGTATCTTTGGGTCGGCGATCAATGCCGCAAAAGCGGTTACGGTCGCCAACTGATGCAGCTAGCCGAAGAAGAAGCCCGCAAGCGCGGTTGCCATATGGCCTACGTCGATACCTTCGATTTCCAGGCCAGAGGCTTCTACGAAAAACTGGGCTACCGAGTCTATGGCGAGCTGGGTGACTATGCGCATCGCCATACCCGCCATTACCTGGCTAAAAGCCTGTAACGCGGCCTGAGCGGCGCAGAGGTGGGTATGGGTTCATCGCATAAAAATAATGAATCTTATTTCAAGGGCCTCATTACCATGATGGAGCACCTGAGCGAGCCCTGGGGCATCAAAGACCAGCTGTCCCGCCACCTCTATATGAACCGCGCCGCTTATCTCTATACCAATACGCCGCTGAATTTCGACGTCGCGGGAAAATATGACCACGAATTCCCCGCCGACTGGGCCGATTCCGCCGCCGACTTTATCGAGCATGACAAGATGACCGAAGCGGCGCGCGATCGGGTCACGGTCATCGAGACGCACTACTGGTATGGCAAAGACAGCCTGACGCCGTTTATCAGCGAAAAGCTGCCGGTCTACAACGATGACAAACAGGTGATCGGCGTGATCTGGAACGCCAAGCCGATGAACAGCCTGTCGCCGCTGAAATACATCAATCAGCAAAAACCCAGCATCTTGACCACCGAAGTTAACAACGAGCTGTTCACCCGCGCCGAGCTCGATGTCATTTTCCTTATGCTGCAGCGATTTACGGTGAAAGAGATCGCCAAAATCTATAACGTCAGCAATAAGACCATCGAAAACCGCATTTATAATATTTACCAGAAGGCCAACGTGCATACTCAGCAACAGTTTGAGGAGTATTGCAAATACGCCAACCTGGATAACTACATTCCCGATCGCCTGATAACCAAGGGCATTCAGTTTATTTGAACCGCAAGGAAGATCTCACCGTGATAAAGATCGAAGATTATCCGCTCACCCGGGTGCCGCAGGATAAAAGAGTCTCGTTTTTAAGCGTGGCCATCGTGCATATGGGCATGCTGACCGCGTTGGACCAGTTCATGCTCGGCGCCGTGCTCGGCAACTCCATGACGCTGATTGACGCCTTCACCGCCATTTTCGTCGGCAGCCTGATCTTCGGCGTGGTGACCTATGGGCTTGGGATGGCGGGCATGCGCGAAGGGATTTCCGGCAGCCTGCTGGCGCGCTGGTGCGGCTTTGGCCGCCTGGGCTCGGTGCTGATCGGCGTGGTCGTGGCCGTCAGCCTGCTGGGTTGGTTCGGCATTCAAAACGCCATTTTCGCCAAGTCGCTCGATTTCGCGCTCGGCAATAAGCTGGGCTTTGGCCTGGCCGCCGGGCTCTCGGGCACGCTGTTGACCATCCTGGTGGCATTCGGCTTCAAGGCGTTGCGCATCGCCGCCCGTATCGCGGTGCCGATGTTCATTATGCTGGTGGCCTATATTTCAGTGACCGCGCTTTCCGGCCATAACCTGCAGGAGATCATCCAGCTGGCGCCGCCGGGTGAACCATTGACCATCAGCGCCGGCATCACCATCGTCGTCGGCGGCGCCATCGTGGCCAGCCTGATGACGCCCGATCTGACCCGTTACTCCAAAAACGGCAAACACGTGCTCGGCGTTACGATCTTCACCATCGTCGCCGGCGAGTTCGTGGTTAATGGCCTGGCTATCCTGATCGCCAAAACCCTGGGCACCGCGGATGTGGTCACCATCATGTCGCAAGCGGCCGGCGGCGCCGGTTTGCTGGTGGTGGTGTTTTCCACCCTGCGCGTCAACGATCTCAACCTGTACTCCTCTTCGCTGGGCATCGTCAACGCGGTGGAAGGCATCACCGGCAAAAAGCTGAAGTACACCTACACCACGTTGGCGATCGGTATTCTGGGCACCACGCTGTCGGTGCTGGGTATTCTCGACCGCTTCGTCGACTTCCTGACGGTGCTTGGCGTGGTCTTCCCGCCCATTATCGGCATCATGCTGGTGGACTATTACCTGCTGCGCAGCCACCGCAAAATCCTGGACGAGAGCCGCCGTACGGGCCAGTTGCCGAACGAAACCCCAACCATCGGCTGGGCGGCGATCGTCGCCAGCATCGCCGGCGGCGCCGTTGGCCTGGCGACCGAATGGGGCGTACCGACCATCAACTCACTGGTGGCCGCCAGCCTGCTGTATTGGGTGCTCAAGCTGGCCTTCAGTCGGGCGCAAAAACCCCTGGCCTCGCAGAAGTCGCTCTGATTTTCGCACAGGCGTTAACGCACTCCTCCGATGACGGGGGAGTGTTTTATTGCTCGCAAAGTGCGGAGTTCAGCGCAAAGGAATAGGCCGATCGCGCAGACAAACGGCCGTGGTGATGAGGGTCCCTGGTGTCGGTAGCAAGCTATCCATTATGCTCAGAGTGCGGGAACATCCCCCTCTGAGCTTTTTATTATAAAAGTCGTTAGCTTCAGTGTTTTGATCGTAAAGAAAAACTTCAGCTTGCATGAACAGTAGCCCATGAAATCGCCTTTGGTCAACATAAAAGTGAACATAAAATTGGCTTTTGTGTTCACTTTTCCATAAGCAAAAGCTAATCAATTGATTTGCACAGCTTTATCATTTCCCCAACCCGCCTTCCGCATCCACGTCGCCCACCCCTCGCCAAGCCGCTGACAGAAAGCAATAATTAACGAAAATAATCAGTCTGTTATCCTATTCCCTGCGCCTTTTTATCTGGACAACGCCAACGCGTAAGATATAGTGAAGCCAGCGTAATGTTTGTAAGGACAGCCTATGAAAACCCCCAACGCACAGCGCAAAATCAACATCATTAAAAATATTGAATATCTAATGCGTACCCGCGGTGAAACCAAGGCTTCCTTTTCCAACCGCAGCGGCCTGACGCGCACTACCCTATACAAAATTCTTGATGGAAGAGTGAACAACGTTCAGCAATCCACCGTTAATCGGATTTCAGATTTTTTCGGTGTCTCCTGTGAAGAGATCGAAGACTACGATCTGGAAAAACTGGAGCTGCTCAACGAAACGTTGTCCACCGAAGGCAACAAGAACCCTTCCGCCATTCCGGTGATCCCGCAGTCGCGCTATCTGGCCGTCTCGCAGCGCAAGATCGGGCAGCTGGTCACCGAGTTTCCTTTGACTTATTTCTTCGGCGATGAGTCGAACATGTTGGCAATGAAAATAGAGACCGAAATTAAAGGGTCATTCATTCCGGGCGAAGTCATTATCATCAAACGTCCGCCGGTACTGATTTGCGATTCACCTTTGCTGTATCACTCGGGAAAAAGCGGCTTCTTTGTGGTTGACGACAAAGACAGCGAAAGCATGGACAAACGCCTTCAGGAGACGGTGCAATTCCTGGGTTATATCGTTGGAGAAAGGTTATAAATGGAACCGAATCAGAAGTTCAAGCTGTTGGGCTTCACCCGACATGGCACCATCGCGGCCAATGTCATGGTATTGGCCACCGGCAAAACCATTACCATGGGGCTCAATGAGCTGGCCGACAGCGAAATATCGGAAGATCTGAGCCGGCACGAGCTGCAGGCGCTGTACCGTAAACTCTACGGCGACAATCAACAAAAAACCGCCTATGAGCTCAGCGATCGCCATGAACGTTCCTGGTACGCCTACCTGATTATTACCGTGGCGCTCAGCGTGATTTATATCTTCTCGACGCTGTGCGGCGTCAAGCCGATCCAAATTCCGGTGCTGAATCTCATCACGCCGCCGGCGATCTTCATCTATCCGCTCACGTTCATTCTGGTGGACATTCTCAACGAGTTCTATGGGTTGCGGCTGGCCAGACGCACCATCATCATCTCGTTCATCGCCAACCTGACCTTCGTTCTCGGCGTCTGGGTGACGACGCTGGTGCCGAGCATTCCACAGTGGGAGTACAGCGAGACCTACAACGGCATCGTGCACAGCATCATGGCGGTGCTGGTGGCCTCTTCGGCGGCCTATCTGATCTCCGAGAACGTCAACTCCTATCTGCTTTGCAAGATCAAAGAGTTGACCAACTCCCGCTACCTGTTCGTGCGCGTGATCACCAGCACCGTAATCGCATCGGCCATCGACAGCGTGGTGTTCTGTACGCTGGCGTTCTACAACGTGCTGAGCTGGGACATCATCAAAACCATGATCCTGTCTCAGTTCCTGATCAAGGTGGTTTACGCCCTGCTGGGCGTCGGGCCGATTTACGCCACCCGCAGTCTGTTTAACCGCTACATCAATACCGAACAAGCAAAGGGCAATGAATATGCATATCCAAAAGCAAGATAAGATCACCCATCTTGGCGCGAACTCCGATTATCCGGACCAATATGCTCCCGCATTGCTCGAAGCCTTGCCGCGCGCACGCGGCCGCGATCTGATCGGCGTGGACGAACGGCAGCTGCCGTTCAGCGGCTTTGATCTGTGGACCGCCTTCGAGTTGTCGTGGCTCAACGGCAAGGGCAAACCGGTGGTGGGCATCGGCGAATTTACCTTCCCGCACTCCTCTTCCAACCTGATCGAATCCAAATCGTTCAAGCTGTATCTCAACAGCTTCAACCAAACGCGCTTCGACAGCGTGGAACAGGTGAGCGCCGCCATGCAGAAGGATCTGTCGCAGGCGGCCAATGGCCAGGTCACCGTCAAGCTCTATCCGGGTCTGGAAGGTTATCCGGCGCAGATCGATCGTCTGCCGGGCATCAACATCGACGATCTGGATATCGCGGTCGACGACTTCGCCTTCAAACCGGAATACCTGAGCGGCGCGGCCGATCAAGGGGAGCACGTAGCGGAGACGCTGTCTTCCAATCTGCTGAAATCCAACTGCCTGGTCACCAACCAGCCGGACTGGGGCAGCGTGGTGATCCACTATGAAGGCCGCAAAATCGATCGCGAAAGCCTGCTGCGCTACCTGATCTCCTTCCGCCAGCACAACGAATTCCACGAGCAGTGCGTCGAGCGCATTTTCAACGACATCAAGCAGAGCTGCCGCCCGGAAAAACTCAGCGTGTTCGCGCGTTACACCCGCCGCGGCGGCCTGGACATCAACCCCTTCCGCAGCGATTTCGAAACGGCGCCGACGCTCGGCCGCCTGATCAGACAGTAAGCCTCATCCCCCAATGCTCCCGCCAGGGAGCATTGTTTCTCTCGCTTTCATCTCCCTGTTATTTTTCGCCATTATCGTCGTCAGCGGCTATCTTCAAAGCACACTGACGGAGATTAACGACGCATGCCTGACCTTTCTCGCAGAGACATCCTGCGGGCTGCCGCCATCGGATCGGCGTTCTCGCTGTTGCCCGCCTCGATTCGCAAAGCGCTGGCCATTCCCGCCAATAACCGCACCGGCACCCTGCGCGACGTCGAACACGTGGTGATCCTGATGCAGGAGAACCGCTCTTTCGATCACTACTTCGGCACCTTGCCGGGCGTGCGCGGCTTCAGCGATCGATTTACCATTCCACTGCCCGGCGATCGCCTGGTCTGGCAGCAACAAGGCGCCGAACGGCTGGTGCTGCCCTACCATCTGGACAGCAAACGCGGCAACGCCCAGCGCGTCACCGGCACGCCGCACTCGTGGGTGGATGAGCAAGCCGCCTGGGATCACGGCCGTATGAGCGCCTGGCCCACCTACAAAACGCCGGCCTCGATGGGCTACTACCGCCAGCAGGAGCTGCCGTTCCAGTTCGCGCTGGCCAACGCCTTCACCCTGTGCGATGCCTATCACTGCTCCATCCACGCCGGCACCAACACCAATCGGCTGTTCCACTGGACCGGCACCAACGGCCCGTCCGCCGCCGACGTGGCGGTAGTGGTCAACGAATGGGACAGCCCCGGCCCGGCAGAGATCGGCTACCGGTGGACCACCTATCCGGAACGGCTGGAGGCGAGCGGCGTCAGTTGGAAGGTGTACCAATTCCTGCCGGACAACTTTACCGACAACCCGCTGGCGGGTTTTCGCCAATACCGCGCCGCCAGCATTCAAGTGGGCAACCCGGCGCGGCCGTCGAAAGACTTCAACGCTTTCGTGCCTTATAGCGATGCGCTCAACGAGGCCGCACCGCTCTACAAAGGCAACGGCAACACCCTGCCGGCCGCCGACGGCAACGACCTGGACGCCATGCTGGCCGGATTCCGCGCCGACGTGCAGCAGGGCAAACTGCCGCAGGTCAGTTGGATCATCGCGCCGGCGGCCTATTCGGAACATCCCGATCCCTCCAGCCCGGTGCAGGGCGGCTGGTTCACCCAAGAGATCCTCAACGCGCTGACCGACAACCCGGAGGTGTGGAGTAAAACCGTCCTGCTGGTCAACTACGACGAAAACGACGGCTTTTTTGACCATATGCCTTCGCCTTCCGCGCCGTCGCTGCGCGAAGACGGCAGCTTCGCCGGTAAATCGACCGTACCGTTCGACACCGAGATCTTCCAGCACGTGGCGCCGCCCGGCTCGCAGGATCAACCGCCGCCGGACGGCCGCATCTACGGCCCCGGCCCGCGGGTCCCGATGCTGGTGCTGTCGCCCTGGAGCCGCGGCGGCTGGGTCAATTCACAGATTTTCGATCACACCTCGGTGCTGCAATTTTTGGAAAAGCGCTTTCAGGTGCATGAACCCAACATCAGCGCCTGGCGCCGCGCGGTGTGCGGCGATCTCACTTCGGCGTTCAACTTTGTCGATCCTAACGGCGAAGCATTGCCGAGCCTGCCCGCCACCAGCCGCCACGCCGCCGACGGCCTGCGCCAGCGTCAGGAACAGCTGCCGCAGGTGCCGCTGCCGCCGCCCGCCCACCAGCGTTTACCCCACCAACGCCGCCTGGCGCGCCCTTCCCGCGCTCTGCCCTACCAGCTGCACGTCGAGGCCAGCGTCGCGACCGAGCAGCGCCGCGTGACGCTGAACCTGTTCAACACCGGCGAGCAGGGAGCGGTGTTTCACGTCTACGACCGGCGAGATCTGACGCATATCCCGCGCCGCTATACCGTCGAGGCCGGCAAGGCGGTCAGCGACGACTGGCAGACGGAGGACGAGTACCATCTGTGGCTGCTCGGCCCCAACGGTTTTCATCGTGAAATGCGCGGCGCGCTGAGCCGGCCGCAGCCGGAAGTGCGTTTGCGCCCGACGGGCCGCAGCCTGCTGCTGCAGTTGGATAACCCAGGTGCCGAAACGGTGACGGTCACTCTCGACCGCTGCCCTTACTCGCAACAAGGCCCGTGGCCCATCACGCTGCCTGCGGGCGGCAGCCACCGCCAAACGTTTGACGCCCGCGCTAGCGGCGGTTGGTATGATCTTGCGCTGCACAGCGCCGGAGGCTGGCGGCGCCGCCTGGCGGGCCGACTGGAGGATGGCGAACACAGCGTCAGCGACCCGCTGATGGGCCAGGAGTAGCCTATCGACAGCGAAGAGGTTCAAAAAGCGAAAGGATATCGCTTATCATTGCGTTCTCGTTCCTAGCCGATTACTCAAGGATCTCCATGTCCGCTGTTCTTATCGCCAAAGCCGGCCGCTGGCTGGCCGCCTGCGTTTTGCTGTTGGCCGGCGCCGCTCAAGCCGCGCCGATCGTCGTTACCGATGTCGCCGGCCGTCAGGTTACGCTGCCGCAACCGGCCAAGCGCGTTATCCTGGCCGACGCCCGCGCGCTGTTGGCGCTGAATATTCTGCATCCGCAGGAGCCGCTGAAAAACATCATCGCCTGGGACAACTCGCTGAAGGTCAAAGCGCCGGATCTGGTTGAGGCCTATGCGAAAAAATTCCCGCAGGTCATGCAAATCCCCACCTTCGACAACCCCTACACCAGTGACTTCAGCGTGGAGAGCGCGGTGGTGCGCCAACCGGACCTGATCATTTTCGACATCGGTCTGCTGAGCAAATTGAAGGACAGCGGCGTACTGACCCAGCTGGAAAAAGTCGGCATCCCGGTGCTGATCATCGATTTCCGCCAGCAGCCGCTGACCAACACCGTCGCCAGCATGGCGCTGTTGGGCAAAGTGTTTGACGAGCAGCCCAACGCCGACGCCTTTATCCGTTTCTATCAGCAACGCCTCGAGCTGGTGCGCCAGCGCGTCGCCACGCTGAAACCGGAGCAGCGCCCCAGCGTCTTCATCGAACGCAGCGCCGGCATCAAAGGCGAGCAGTGCTGCAATACCTTCGGCAAAGGCAGCTTCGGGCAGTTTATCGATACCGCCGGCGGCGACAATATCGGCAGCAAACTGTTTTCAGACATGGGCGGTGAAGTGAACGTCGAACAGGTGATCGCCAGCAATCCGGATTTCTATCTGCTGACCGGCGCCGACTGGAGCCGTGGCCATCGCGGTACGCTGGCCGTGCCGCTGGGCTACACCACCGATATGGCCACCAGCCAAAAGAAACTGGCGCATCTGCTGGATCGCACCGGCATTAACGTGTTGAAAGCGGTGAAAGAAAAACGCGTGATGGCGATTTATCATCAATTTTACGACACGCCGCTCAACTTTATCGCGGTCGAGGCGATCGCCAAATTCCTGCACCCGGCGCTGTTTAAAGATATTGATCCGCAAGCGGATATCGAAAGCGTGCACCAGAAATTCACCGCGCTGGATTACAGCGGGGTCTTCTGGCTTACGCCGCAATAATCCCCGCCAGGGCCCGCCAACCGGGCCCTGCTACCGGCATCCTTCATGTAGTTACCCGCTTAACTATTCCATAACAATTCTATTTACTTGCCAATAATTATCATTAAGATTGTCGTTTCTAAAAAAACACATCCGGGTCTGAAACTTCTAAGGCATTATTATGTCAATTCTTTTTCGCCTCTCCCTGCTGGCGACCTCTATCGCCGTTGCTTTCCCCATCCTTGCTGCTGATAACTCATCTCAAAACGATGCCGATACGGTAACCGTCGTCGGCAACTGGCTGGACAACCCTGATACCAGTTCGGTGCTGCTCAACCATCCGGGCGCGCGATCCATCGTCACTCAGCAGCAGATGCATGAGCAAGGCGACCAAACCATCGCCGACAGCCTGCGCGGTGTGCCCGGCGTGCAGGTGCGCGACAGCAACGGCACCGGCGGCAGCGACATTTCGCTCAACGTCGGCGTGCGCGGCCTGACCTCACGCCTTTCTCCGCGATCCACCATTCTGATGGACGGCGTTCCGTTGGCCGTCGCGCCTTACGGCCAGCCACAGCTGTCGATGGCGCCGCTGTCGATCGGCAACCTGCAATCGGTTGACGTGGTGCGCGGCGGCGGCGCGGTGCGCTACGGGCCGCAGAACGTCGGCGGCGTGATCAACTTCGTTACCCGAGACATTCCCAAAACGTTTGGCGGCACCGCCAGCGTACAAACCCAGGGCGCCAGCCACGGCGGCCTGAAGACCCTGACCAGCGCCTCCGTGGGCGGCACCGCAGACAACGGTCTCGGCGCCGAACTGCTCTATTCCGGCCTGCACGGCCAGGGCTACCGCGACAACAACGACAACACCGACATCGACGATTTCATGCTGAAAACGCGTTATGCGTTTACCGATCGCGACGAACTGTTGGCCAATTTCCACTACTACGACGCCAAAGCCGGCATGCCGGGCGGGCTGAGCAGCGCGCAATACGCGCAGAACCCGTTCCAGTCCACGCGGCCGTGGGACCAGTTCGAAGGCCGCCGCAAGGATATGTCGTTCAAGTACAAACATCAGGAAGACGACAAACAGTTCGAAGTGTTGACCTACTTCACCGACAGCTACCGCGGCAGCAACATCGAATCGGAAGGCACCGGCAAAAACGCGGGCCAGCGGCGCATGGTCTCCTATCCGCGCCACTATTCAACCTGGGCGATCGAACCAAGTTACTCGCAGGTCTTCCGTTTCTGGGATATGGCGCACGAGATCACCCTCGGTTACCGCTACCTGAATGAAACCATGGATGAAAAGGCGTCGCGTTCGGCCTGGTATAACCCGGCGAATATCGGCTCGACGCCGGAGACCCCGGACTATTACCAGCACACCTCTGGCGGCACCGCAGCCAACGCGTTCTATATCGACGACACCATTAACGTCGGCAACTGGACGGTCACGCCGGGCCTGCGTTATGAAAGCATTCGCACCCACGTGGACGATTCGTTCAACAACATCAGCCGCGAGAAAAGCTACAGCGAGCCGCTGCCGTCATTGAACGTGATGTACCACCTGTCTGACGCCTGGAAACTGTTCGCCAACGCCAACACCTCGTTCGGCAGCATGCAGTATTTCCAACTGACCAAAGGCGGCAACGGCAACCAGCCGGCGCCGGGGCTGACGGCGGAAAAAGCGCATACCTATGAGTTCGGCACCCGCTACGACGACACCGTGGTCAAGGCCGAAGCCACGCTGTTCTATATCGACTTCGATAATCAGCTGCAATACATCAGCAACGATGTGGGCTGGACCAACATGGGCGCCACCAAGCACAAAGGCATCGAGTTGGCGCTCAGCTACGATCTCAGCGAGCTGAACCGCGCGCTCGACGGCGCCAGCGTCTACACCAGCTATACCTACACCAAGGCCAGCACCGACAAGGGCGACTTCGCCGGTAAAGATCTGCCGTTCTACTCGCGCCAGGTCTATACCGTCGGTACGCGTTACGCCACCGGCAGCTGGGTATGGAATCTGGACGGTTACGCGCAGTCCAAACAGCATTCGCCGGGCACCGGGCCGGAGTACGTCACGCAGGAAAGCGCCGATGGTCAGTTCGGCAATATCGCCGGTTACATGGTGTGGAACATGCGCGGGGAATATAATTTCGGGCCGCAGCTATCGAACCTGACGCTGGGGGCCGGAGTGAAAAACCTGTTCGATCAGCGCTACTTTACCCGCTCCAACGACAATAACTTCGGCAAGTACGTCGGTGAACCGCGCACCTTCTTCGTGCAGGGTTCCGTCGCATTCTGACCCCCAGCGCCCACTACAGGCGCTTCGCTCATCCATACCGCCCGCTCGCATCGCGGGCGGTATTTCCTGCGCCTGACCCGCCCTATTTTTTGATCTTCCTCACTCCCCAAACGCCTGACGCATTATTTCATTGCTTTGCTAAACCGGTTCTTCTATTTTAGCAACCCATCAGACATCGGTAGAAACAGGGATTAAGCATGGCGAATCGCGTATGGGTGCTGGGCGACGCAGTGGTCGATTTGGTGCCAGAAAATTCAAACAGTTATCTTAAATGCCCCGGCGGCGCGCCGGCTAACGTGGCGGTGGGCGTCGCCCGCTTGGGCGGCGACAGCGCCTTTATCGGCCGAGTGGGGCAAGACAGCTTCGGCGCCTTTCTGCAGCAGGTGCTGAGCGAAGAAGGGGTGGATATTGACCATATGCTTTCGGATCCCGAACACCACACCTCCACGGTAGTGGTGGATCTCGATCAGCACGGTGAACGCTCATTCACGTTCATGGTACAGCCCAGTGCCGATCTGTTTTTACAGCCTGACGATCTGCCGGCCTTCCAACGCGGCGAGTGGCTGCATCTCTGCTCCATCGCGCTGTCGCAGGAGCCCAGCCGCAGCGCGGCCTTTACGGCAATGGAAAACATTCGGGCGGCCGGCGGGCGGGTCAGTTTCGATCCCAATATCCGCGAAGAGATCTGGCGCCAACCGGAAGCGCTGCGCCCCTGCCTGCAAAAGGCGTTGCTGCTGGCGGACGTGGTGAAACTGTCGCGCGAAGAGCTGGTTTTCATCAGCCATCTTGACGATGTGGAGAACGGCATCCGCTGGATGATGCAAACCTACCCGTTGCGCCTGTTGCTGGTCACGCTGGGCGGCGACGGCGTCTACGTGCATGACGGCCAACGGCTGCGTCATTTCCGCGCGGCGCCTGTCGTGCCGGTCGATACCACCGGCGCCGGCGACGCGTTTGTCGCCGGGCTGTTAGCGGCCCTGGCGCGCCTTCACGCTTTGCCGCAAGAAGCGCAATGGCCGGCGATTATCGCTCAGGCTCAGGCCTGCGGCGCGCTGGCCACCACCGCCAAAGGCGCCATGACCGCCCTGCCGCGCGCCGAAGAGCTCGCCGCTTTTCTGCGCTGATCCCCTGCATCCACGGCGATCCCCTGGGCGCCGTGGTCTTTTAACCCCACGATTTGCGCACTCGATCACAATAGCTGAATCGGGTTAGCAAACTTGATTGCCAGTCCGCTTCTCGATCGTTATCTTTCGCCATGAAAAACCGGTTTAGCAATTTAGCAAAAAATAATAACAACCCTTCCCGGATGATAGACGATGACGAAAAAACTCAGCTATTTGGCGATAACAACAGGGCTTTTCCTCTCCACTTCTGCCGCTGCAGCCTCCGGCGACGGCAGTATCGAGGCGCGTCTTAACGCGCTGGAACAACGTCTGGCGCAGGCGGAACAGCGCGCCGCTCAGGCTGAAACCCGCGCCACGGCGGCGGAACGCCGGGCGCAACAGCTGGAACAGCGCACCGCCAGCACCGAAAGGCAAACCGCGCAGGTCGTGCAGCGCGCCGCCGCGCTTGAAACGCAATCCTCTCCGACCAGCGCGCTGAAACTGAACGGTTTCAACGATCTGAAACTGTACGGCGACGTGGAGTTCAATCTGGACGGCGCCAGCCGCAGCGGCCAGCTGACGTCGCTGAAAGGCAGCGACCACAAGGACTGGAAACCCGGCAACAAAGAGCGCTGGGACATCAATGGCCGCATTCTGGTCGGGCTGGACGGCTACCGCCGCAATCCGGACGGCAACTTCTCCGGCTTCAGCGTCCAGCCGCTGGCGGACATGAGCGGCAAAATGAACCTGGACGACGCCGCTTTCTTCTTCGGCAATGAAAAGAACTGGCAAACCAAAATCGGCCGCTTCGAAGCCTACGACATGTTCCCGCTGAATCAGGACACCTTCATTCAATACTCCGGCAATACCGCCAACGACCTGTACGCCGACGGCTTCGGCTATATCTACATGATGAAAGAAGGCCGCGGTCGCAGCAGCAGCGGCGGCAACCTGATGCTGAGCAAATACGCCGGGGATGTCTATTTCGAACTGAACACGCTGGTGGAAGACGGCACCTCGCTGTTCCAGGACAACAGCTACCACGGCAATGCGCTGGAAAATAAGAAAAACGTCGCCTATTTGCGCCCGGTGATCGCCTGGAAGAAAGACGCCCTCAGCATCGCGGCGGCGATGGAAAGCAACGTGGTGAATAACGCTTACGGCTATCAGGACAGCCAGGGCCGCTTCGTCGACCAATCCAAGCGCAACGGCTACGGCATGACGATGAGTTGGAACAACAGCGCCGCCAACCCGGATAACGGCGTGGTGGCCAACCTGAGCACCGCCTATCTGGATGCCTCAGGCGAGCAAGACTTCACCGCCGGCGTCAACGTGCTGTGGCGACGCTTCGAACTGGGTTATATCTATGCCCATAACAATATCAAAGAGTTCAATACCGCCGGGATCGCCGCCGATATCCACAACCCGCTCAGCGAACCGGGCAACTACGACATCCACACCGTTCACGCGTCGTATCAGATACCTAACATTATGAATATGAAGAATTTCAACCTGTATTTAGGCGCCTATGTGTCGCTGCTGGAAGCCAACGCCGACAACAAGATCGCCAACGGCGACAACGACCAGCGTTACGGCATGCGCGCCAGATTCAAGTATTTCTTCTGACATCGATTCACGGCGCTGCGCCGCAAACTGCGCGGCGGTATTTTTATTTAGCAAGGGGACAACATGGACATTACCGCAACCGCCAACGCGCTGTTGCCGCTGCTCGGCGGTAAAGAGAACATCGCCAGCGCCGCCCACTGCGCCACGCGCCTGCGCCTGGTGCTGGTGGACGACAGCAAGGTGGACAAAGAGGCCATCGGCAAACTGGACGGCGTTAAAGGCTGCTTCAGCAACGCCGGTCAGATCCAGGTGATCTTCGGCACCGGACTGGTCAACAAGGTGCATGCGGAATTCATCAAGGCGGCGGGCGTCAGCGAATCCAGCAAGGCCGAAGCCGCCGATATCGCGGCGAAAAAGCTCAACCCGCTGCAGCGCATCGCGCGCCTGCTGTCGAACATCTTCGTGCCAATCATCCCGGCGATCGTCGCTTCCGGCCTGTTGATGGGGCTGCTCGGCATGGTGAAAACCTACGGCTGGGCCGATGCCAACAGCGCGCTGTTCATCATGCTGGATATGTTCAGCTCGGCGGCGTTCATTATCCTGCCGATTCTGATCGGTTTCACCGCCGCACGCGAATTCGGCGGCAATCCCTATCTGGGCGCCACGCTCGGCGGCATTTTGACGCATCCGGCGCTGACCAATGCCTGGGGCGTCGCCGGCGGGTTCCACACCATGAATTTCTTCGGTCTGGACATCGCCATGATCGGCTACCAGGGCACGGTATTTCCGGTGCTGCTGACGGTGTGGTTCATGAGCCTGTTGGAAAAACGTCTGCGTAAGGTGATCCCCAACGCGCTCGATCTGATCCTGACGCCGTTCCTGACGGTGGTGATCTCAGGCTTTGTCGCCCTGCTGTTTATCGGCCCCGCCGGCCGTGCGCTGGGCGACGGCATCTCCTTCGTGCTCAGCACGCTGATCGCTCATGCGGGGTGGTTCGCCGGGCTGCTGTTCGGCGGCCTCTATTCCGCTATCGTCATCACCGGCATCCACCACAGTTTCCACGCGGTAGAGGCCGGGCTGCTCGGCAACCCCACTATCGGCGTCAACTTCCTGCTGCCGATCTGGTCGATGGCCAACATCGCTCAGGGCGGCGCCTGCCTGGCGGTCTATTTCAAAACCCGCGACGCCAAAATCAAAGCCATTGCGGTGCCTTCGGCCTTTTCCGCCATGCTCGGCATCACCGAGGCGGCGCTGTTCGGCATCAATCTGCGCTTCGTGAAACCGTTTCTGGCGGCGCTGGCGGGCGGCGCGCTCGGCGGGGCCTGGGTGGTGGCCAACCATGTCGGCATGAACGCGGTCGGGCTGACGGCGATCCCCGGCATGGCGATCGTGCAGGCCAGT
Organism: Serratia ureilytica; assembly: GCF_017309605.1. Classification (NCBI taxonomy): domain Bacteria; kingdom Pseudomonadati; phylum Pseudomonadota; class Gammaproteobacteria; order Enterobacterales; family Yersiniaceae; genus Serratia; species Serratia ureilytica. The sequence goes on along the minus strand of NZ_CP071320.1, from coordinate 662,393 downwards.
TCTCTGGTCAGCTATATCATCGGTCTGGCGATCGCGTTTGGCAGCGCCTTTGTCCTCTCTCTGCTGCTGAAATACAAAACGGACGCGCAATGATGGAAGAACTCAGCTTAATCAAACAGGCAATGCGGGCGGTCATGAACGGCCAGCCGCTCGCGCTGCGCGATCCGCACCGCCCGGCCTGGCATCTGGCGCCCAGCGTTGGCCTGCTGAACGATCCCAACGGCTTTATCCAGCACAACGGCGTTTATCATCTGTTTTATCAGTGGAATCCGCTGGGTTGCGATCATCGCAACAAATGCTGGGGACACTGGCAGTCGGCCGATTTGCTGCGTTGGGAGCACCAGCCAATCGCCCTGGCGCCCAGCGCCTGTTACGACAGCCACGGCTGTTACTCCGGCTCGGCGGTGGCGGCGGAAGACAAAATCACGCTGATCTACACCGGCAACGTGAAATTCCCAGACGGCTCACGCACCGCTTACCAATGCCTGGCTCAGGAAAGCGAACGGGGCGAATACCGCAAGCTCGGGCCGGTGCTGCCGCTGCCGGAGGGCTACAGCGGTCACGTACGCGATCCGAAAGTGTGGCGTCATCAAAATGACTGGTACATGGTGCTCGGCGCGCGTGACTTGCAGGATCGCGGTAAGGTGCTGCTGTTTCGTTCCAGCAATCTGCGTGACTGGCAATCGCTGGGCGAGATCGCCGGTTCCGGTCTGAACGGCTTAGAGGAATTCGGCTACATGTGGGAGTGCCCGGATCTGTTCACGCTGGACGGCGCCGATGTGTTGATCTGCTGCCCGCAGGGGCTGGCGCCGCAGCCGGAACGCTATCTCAACCGTTATCAGGCCGGCTATCTGCTCGGCAAGCTGGATTACCGGCAGGCGGCCTTCAGCCACGGCGAATTCCGCGAGCTGGACGCCGGCTTCGAGTTCTACGCGCCGCAGACGACGCTGGCGGAAGATGGCCGCCGCCTGCTGTTCGGCTGGATGGGCGTGCCCGATCAAGATGAAGAAGCCCATCCGACGCGCCGTTACGGCTGGATCCACACCATGACCTGCCCGCGCGAGCTGTCGCTGCGGCATGGCCGCCTCCACCAGCGCCCGGCGCGCGAGCTGCAACAGCTGCGCGGTGAGCGAGCAGGCTGGCAAGGCCGCGCCGATGACGCCCCCGCCTATGCGCTGGGGGCCGCGGAGTTGCAAATGACGCCGCAGGGCGCGTTCAGCGCAACCTTTGGCGACGCGATGACGCTGAACTGGGACGGCGAAAGGCTGCAGCTGACGCGCACTTCCCTGACCGACGGCCGGCCGGAGCACCGTTACTGGCGCGGCTCGGTCACGCATCTGCAACTGCTGTTCGATCGTTCCAGCGTGGAAATTTTCATCAACCGCGGCGAGGCGGTGATGAGCGCGCGCTACTTCCCGGCTGGTGAGCCGCAACTGCGGCTGTGCGGGAGCGCGCCGCTGGCGTTGGAATACTGGCCGCTGACGCCATGCATGCTAGAATGACGCATCCTCCGATGACTTCAGATGGCGTCAGTGAAAAAAAATAAACGCATTACCATCAGTGACATCGCCACGCTGGCCGGGGTGTCGAAATCGACCGCCAGCCTGGTGCTGAACGGCCGCAGCAAGGAATATCGGGTGTCCGACGACACCCGCGATCGCGTTCTGGCGCTGGCGCACGAACACCATTATCAGCCCAGCATCCACGCCCGCTCTTTGCGCTCCAACCGCAGCCACACGCTGGGGCTGGTGGTGCCGGAGATGACCAACTACGGCTTTGCGGTGATTTCGCGCGAGCTGGAAACGCTGTGCCGCGAAGCCGGTCTGCAGCTGCTGATCGCCTGCACCGATGAAAACCCGGCGCAGGAGATGATGGCGGTGAACAGTCTGGTGCAGCGGCAGGTGGATGGCTTGATCGTCGCCTCCAGCCAGTTGAACGACGCGGAATACCAGAAGATCAACGCCGGGCTGCCGGTGGTGCAGATGGACCGTCTGATCGCCGGCTCCGAACTGCCGCTGGTGATCACCGATTCGGTCAATTCGACTGCCGACCTGGTGGAAAAGGTCGCGCGCCAACATCCGGATGAGATCTATTTTCTCGGCGGGCAACCGCGCATTTCGCCGACCCGCGATCGCCTCGCCGGCTTCCAGCTTGGCCTGGAGCGCGCCGGCATCACATGCAAACCGGAATGGATCATCAACGGCAACTATCACCCCAGCTCAGGTTACGAGATGTTTGCTCAGCTGTGCGCACAGCTGGGGCGTCCGCCTAAAGCGCTGTTTACCGCCGCCTGCGGCCTGCTGGAAGGCGTATTGCGTTATCTGACTCAGCATCAGCTGATGGAGAGCGATATTCACCTGTGCAGCTTCGACGATCACTACCTGTTCGACTGCATGACGCTGAAGATAGACACGGTCGCGCAAGACTGCCTGGCACTGGCGCAACATAGCTTCGACCAAGTCACCTCGCTTATCGACGAACGGCCGCTGGAACAGAGCGCGCTTTATCTGCCGGGCCGTATCCACTGGCGTCATGCCGGTTCCCGGGCTTTGTTAGCCGGGGAGTGATATCTCAGAATCAATAAAAAAGGGCGCCTGAGCGCCCTTTATCGTTTTGCTGCCGCTACTTGGCGGCGCCCTCCATGCCCACCAGCCCCACTTTCAGGTAGCCGGCTTTACGCAGGGTGTCCATCACGCTCATCAGCGTTTCATAGTCCACGCTCTTGTCCGCCTGGAAGAAGATGGTGGTTTCTTTGTTAGCCTGGGTACGTTGATCCAGCACCGAAGTCAGCTGATCGGCATTCACCGGCTGATCGCCGACGTAGAGCTGCTTGTCGGCCTTCACCGACAGGAACACCGGTTTTTCCGGCCGCGGCTGCGGCTTGGCGGAAGAAGCCGGCAGATCGACGCGGATATCTACCGTTGCCAGCGGCGCGGCCACCATAAAGATGATCAACAGCACCAACATGACGTCGATAAACGGCGTCACGTTGATTTCATGCAGTTCGCCGCTGTCGTCCAGATCTTCATTTAAGCGCATCGCCATAACTCACCCCGCCCGCAGTTGGTGCGCGTGCTGTGAGCGCTTGGCTTCCGCCGTCGCGGCCAGATCCAGATCGCGGCCCTGCAGCAGCATGACCTGCGCCGCCACGTCGCCCACCTGGGCGCGATGGCCGCTGATGACGCGGGCGAAGATGTTGTAGATAACGACGGCAGGGATCGCCGCCACCAGGCCCAGCGCGGTCGCCAGCAGCGCTTCCGCGATGCCCGGCGCCACAACCGCCAGGTTGGTGGTCTGCGAATGGGCAATGCCGATGAAGCTGTTCATGATGCCCCACACGGTGCCGAACAGGCCGACGAACGGCGAGATGGCGCCGATGGTGGCGAGGAAGCCGTTGCCGCGGCCCATGTTGCGGCTGTAGGCCGCCACGCGGCGCTCGAGGCGGAAGCCGGTGCGCTCTTTGATGCCATTGTTGTCGTTGGATTCCGCAGACAGCTCCAGCTCGTTTTGCGCATCGTTCAGCAATACCGCGCTGACGCTCTCCGGGGCGAAGTTTTGCGCCAGCTCGGAGGCTTCATCCAGCGAGCGCGCTTCGGCCAGCGCCAACTGCTCGCGGCGCAGACGGCGCTTGGCGCGCAGCAGTTCGCTGCCTTTGGAGAACAGAATGGTCCAGGTCACGATCGAGGCCAGCACCAGGCCGATCATTACCGCTTTCACCACCGCGTCGGCGTGCTGGTACATGCCCCAAACGGACAGGTCCATGCCGCGGGTTTCCGGTGGCTGGATCGTTGGCGCCGGATTCACCGGCGTGATGCTCTCCGGCGCGGCGGCTGCCGCAGGTGCAGGCGCGGTGGTCGGCGCAACGCTTTCGGCAACGGCCGGATTGCTCGCCGGCGCGGCCTGCGCGCTGCCGGCCAGCCCCACGACCAGCACCATAGAAGCCATCAGGCTGCGGCCGAAGGCCTTGCCCCACTGCGCCCGGCCCTGGCCGAACGATCCTTGATTTAAATTCTTGCCAGCCGTTTTCACGCTGTGCCTCCACCCATTACCGATCAAAATTAAGGAATAATTCAGCGTGCGATCATATCAAACCAACCGGGGATTGATAGTAGTTCTCATTATTATTTACCAAATAAACGAGAAAATTTTAGCCAGCCCCGGCATAAAGCGCCAATCTGCGTCCGTTCACCGCCAACTGCCCCTTTTATAGGGTTATTTCGTTACTTTTCTCCCACAACGACGCAACAACGCCGCGCTGCCGAACGGCGTCTTGACCGATGAATGGGCTTCTCTCTCGCACCACGGCAGAAGGATGAGGCGAGAAATGCGCGCCCGACAGACAATTATAGCCGTTTCTATATCTGGAAGTTAAAACGTCTGGATGGCTATATTAACTCATGTTAACGTAAGGGCTATCGCAAACGGGCACGTGCAGAGCAACCAGAGGTGAGCCAGGTACCATGACGTCAAAACATATCGAAACCACGCTGATCGGCGCCGGCCGCAGCCAGCGTTACACCCAGGGCTCCGTCAATCCCGTCACGCAACGCGCCTCTTCTTTGGTCTTCGACTCCGTCGCTGCCAAAAAACACGCCACCGCGCAACGCGCCCACGGCGAGCTGTTTTACGGCCGACGCGGCACCCTGACCCACTTCGCCCTGCAGGATGCGATGGTGGAGCTGGAGGGCGGCGCCGGCTGCGTGCTGTACCCCTGCGGCGCGGCGGCGGTGGCCAATGCGATCCTGTCGTTCGTCGGCGCCGGCGATCACTTGCTTGTCACTGGTTCGGCGTACGAACCGACCCAGGATTTCTGCACCCATATCCTCGGCCGCATGAACGTCAGCACCACTTATTTCGATCCGCTGATCGGCGCCGATATCGCCACGTTGATCCAACCCAACACCCGCGTGGTGTTCCTGGAATCCCCCGGCTCCATCACCCTGGAAGTGCAGGACATTCCGGCGATGGTGCAGGCCATTCGCGCCGTGGCGCCGGAGGTGGTGATCATGATCGACAATACCTGGGCGGCGGGCGTGCTGTTCAAGGCGTTGGATTTCGACATCGATATCTCCATTCAGGCCGGCACCAAATACCTGATCGGCCATTCCGATTACATGCTCGGCACCGCCGTCGCCAACGCGCGCTGTTGGGATCAACTGCGCGAGTACTCCTATCTGATGGGGCAGATGGTGGATGCCGACACCGCCTACATGGCGAGCCGCGGCCTGCGTACCCTGAGCGTGCGCCTGAAGCAGCACGAACGCAGCAGCATTGAGGTCGCCAACTGGCTGGCCGAACGGCCGGAGGTGGCGACGGTCAATCACCCGGCCCTGCCCAGTTGCAAAGGCCACGCGTTCTATCGCCGCGACTTCAGCGGCTGCAACGGGCTGTTCTCCTTCGTGCTGAAAGAGCGGCTGGATGAGGCGCAGCTGGCCGCTTACCTGGACAACTTCAGCCACTTCAGCATGGCCTACTCCTGGGGCGGCTTCGAGTCGCTGATCCTGGCCAATCAGCCGGAAGAACTGGAAGCGATCCGCCCGGCGGGCGGCGTCGATTTTTCCGGCACGCTGGTGCGGTTGCATATCGGTCTGGAGAACGTCGAAGACCTGATCGCCGATCTGGCGGCCGGCTTCGATCGCCTCAACGGCGTGCGCTAAGGCGGATTCCGGTAATTTTCTTCGTCTCGTTTAATGTCGGCTTAAGCTATTAGCGGTACACTAACCGGGTAACTGTCAGATACGGTAACCGCCGCATCCTGGAGAACGTGACCCCGGGCGCAACCGGCATGCAACAGGACATAAAATGGATGTATTACGAGAGATTATTCATGCGCTTTGGCAGCAGGACTTCATCGCCCTCGCCGATCCCAGCGTGATTTGGGTGGTTTACGCCGTACTTTTCACCACCTTGTTTTTGGAAAACGGACTGCTGCCCGCCTCCTTCCTCCCCGGTGATAGCCTGCTGTTGCTGTCGGGCGCGCTGATCGCCAAAGGCGTGATGGGCTTTGCCCCCACCCTGTTGATTCTGACCGCCGCCGCCGGTCTCGGCTGCTGGCTGAGCTATATCCAGGGCCGCTGGCTGGGCCACACCAGCCTGGTGAAAGGCTGGCTGCTGCAACTGCCGGCGCAATACCATCAGCGCGCGCATAACCTGTTCAACCGCCACGGGCTGACGGCGCTGCTGATCGGCCGCTTCCTCGGCTTCGTGCGCACGCTGCTGCCGACCATGGCCGGCATTTCCGGGCTCAACAGCTCGCGCTTCCAGGTTTTCAACTGGCTGAGCGCAGCGATCTGGGTCTGCGCGCTGGTCGGCCTCGGCTACGCTTTCAGCCAAATTCCGCTGGTGAAACGCCACGAAAGCCAGGTGATGACCGGCCTGATGCTGCTGCCGCTGCTGCTGCTGTTCGTCGGCCTGCTCGGCGCCATGCTGGTGGTCTGGCGTAAAAAACGCGCCTCCTCTTCCTGATCCCGGCGCGCTACAGCGCTTTCTCGACCAACGCCAGGCGAGGCGGCAACTTGCTCACCAGCGTATCCACCGCCAGCCGCACCTTCAGCGGCAGGTGAGGCGTGTGCGGCCACACCGCATGCGCTTCAAAGGCGGCGCCGGGCCGATCGCGCAGCAGGCGCACCAGCGCCCCGCTCAACAGCTGCTCACGCACCAGCCAACACGGCAGCCAGGCGATGCCGAACCCGGCCGTCGCCGCATCCGCAATCGCCTGCAAATCGTCCATCTGCAATCGGTTATTCGGCATCACTTCCTGCGGCTCGCCGTTCTCGTCCAGCACCCGCCAGCTGCGCCGCGCGCCGGCGCGCATATAGGTCACCGCCTCGTGCTGAGCCAGTTGCTCAATGCTGTGCGGTTCGCCGCACCGCTGCAGATAGGCCGGCGAGGCGCACAGCGTCATGCGGTGATCGCCGATGCGCCGCGCCACCAGCCCATTGCTGTTGGCCAGCGTGCCGTTGCGGATCGCCATATCGAAACCGTCCTCAATCAGATCCACCACCCGATCGCTGAACGACAGCTCCAGCTCCAGGCCGGGATGCTCACGCGTCAGCCCGGTCAGCAGCGGCGCGATGCACATGCGGCCAAACAACACCGGCATCGATACCCGCAGCCGGCCACTGACCTGCCGCTTGCCCGACTCCAGCAGCGTTTCCGCGCCGCGGATCTCCTCCAGCGCCCGCAGGCAACGCTCATAGAACAACGCGCCGTCGTCGGTCAGGCTCTGGCTGCGGGTGGTGCGATGAAACAGCCGCACGCCCAGCCGCTGTTCCAGCCGGGCGATCGTTTTCCCCACCGCCGAGCGCGACAGGTGCAGCCGACTGGCCGCCAACGCAAAACTGCCCGCCTCCACGGCGGTGACGAATACCGAAATACCGCTCAATCGATCGCTCATGGTTTGTCGCTCTAAAAGAAACAATCTGCGGAAATCTTATCGCCACTGGCGAACCTTCATCAACGATATTATCGACAGGTCGTTAATCGCAGACTTTGGAGAACATCATGACCGACACGATGCAACGCTGGACGATGGACGCCCTGGGGCGTGAACACCTGCAGCTGACCACCGACGCGATCCCGCAGCCGGGGCCGCGCGAGATCAGAGTGAAAGTGAAGGCGGTAGCGCTCAACTACCGCGACAAAATGATGATTGAAAGCGGCATGGGGCTGACGCTGCCGCAGTCGTTCACCCCCGCCTCGGACATGGCCGGCGAGGTCGACGCCGTCGGGCCCGGCGTCAGCCGTTTCCAACCCGGCGCCCGGGTCATTTCTACCTTCAGCCCCGGCTGGATCGACGGCCGGCAAAAACCGTACGGCAATGCGCGCCAGGTGCCTTACCACACCCTTGGCGGCTTCTATCAGGGCGTGCTGGCGGAATACGTGATTTTGCATGAAGACTGGTTGGTGGCGGCGCCGGCGTCGCTGGACGACGTGCAGGCCAGCACCCTGCCTTGCGCCGGGCTGACCGCCTGGTTCGCGCTGGTGGAACAGGGCAAACTGCATGCCGGCGAGACGGTGCTGGTGCAAGGCACCGGCGGCGTGGCGCTGTTCGCGCTGCAGATCGCCAAAGCCCACGGCGCGGAGGTCTATGTCACCTCCGGCAGCGATGAAAAGCTGGCGCGAGCCCTGGCATTGGGCGCCAATCATGGCATCAACCGGCTGGACGGCGATTGGGTGGAGGCGATTTATGCGCTGACGCAGGATCGCGGCATCGACCATGTGATCGATACCGTCGGCGGCCCGAATTTGGGCAACTCGGTGCACGCTGTGGCGGTGGGCGGCCGCATCTCAGTGATCGGCGTGCTGGCGGGCGCCGAGATCTCCGCCCCCGCCGGCCTGCTGCTGCTGAAATCGGCGGAGATCCAGGGCATCGGCGTCGGCCACCGCCGCGCGCTGGAAGATCTGGTGCGCGCCGTGGACGCCGTCAATCTGCAGCCGGTGATCGACCAGGTATACCGGCTCGATCAACTGCCGCAGGCGTTGGATCACCTCGATCGCGGCCCGTTCGGCAAGATCGTGCTAACCCCATAGCCCGCCGCCCGGCGGCGGCTCACCCCTCCAGCATCAGCGGATTGGCGTCGCGCAGCCGGGCGACTTCATCCCCCGGCGTGACGCCAAACAGGCGTTTGAATTCACGGCTGAACTGCGACGCGCTCTCGTAGCCAACGCGGATCGCCGCGGTACTGGCCTTCAGGCCGTCATGCACCATCAGCAAACGCGCCTTGTGCAGCCGGTACGACTTCACGTACTGCAGCGGCGAGGTGTTGGTCACCGCCTTGAAGTTATGGTGAAACGCCGACACGCTCATGTTGACCTCACCGGCCAACTGCTCGACGTTGAGACTCTCGGCATACTGATTTTCTATGCGCCGCAGCGCCTTGGCGATCTGACTGAAATGGGTATGACGGTTGACCAGCTCCTGCAGCGACGCGCCGCAGGCGCCGCGCAGCACGTAGTAGAGGATCTCGCGCACAATCTGCGGCCCCAACACCCGAGCGTCGAGCGGCTTGGCCATCACGTCCAGCAGGCGTTCGGTGGCGCACAACAGCTCTTCCGTCAGCTCGGCCAGGTTTACGCCGTTGCTCTCCGCGCGCGGCTGCATCAGGTAGTCGTCGTCGCCGATGTCGATCAGCAAGTCCTGCAGCATTTGGGTATCGATATTGACCGCCAATCCAACCAGCGGCAGCTCCGGGCTGGCGAAGGTTTCGCACTCGAACGGCAGCGGCACCGTCATCAGCAGGTAGTTGCGCGGATCGTACTGGAACACCTTGTTGCCGCAATAGCCGACCTTGTGCCCCTGAAAGATGATGACGATCCCCGGTTCGTACATCACCGGCTGGCGCGGGCAGTGGCGATCGACATACAGGATCTTCACCCGCGGCACCGGTGACGGCGTATAGCCGTTGCCGGTGGCGATAGCCATCGCCTGGCGCGCCATGCGGCTGCGCAGCGCATCGATTTCAATCACGGAAACACCCTCTTACAGTCAGAACGATTCGGCATAAATCATAATTTAAAACTCTCTATTTCTACAGTCAGCTGTAGAAATAGGCAAGAACCAAACAGGAATGTGCATTGTGCGTTACCGCCAGGTTGCTGACAATACGGGCCAGAAACCTTTGCGCCGCTTTGGCGCCCGCCTGACAGAAAGAGAGAAATCAACCATGCAAAACTTCATTCTGCATACCCCAACCAAAATCCTGTTCGGCAAGCAGCAAATCGCCGAAATGGCCGGCCAGATCCCGGCGGACGCGCGCATTCTGATCACCTACGGTGGCGGCAGCGTGAAGAAAAACGGCGTGCTCGACCAGGTGTATAGCGCGCTGGCCGGCCGCGACGTGCGGGAATTCTCCGGCATCGAACCTAACCCGACCTACGAAACCCTGATAAAAGCGGTCGAGGTGGTGAAAGCGGAAAACATCGATTTCCTGCTGGCGGTCGGCGGCGGTTCGGTGGTTGACGGCACCAAGTTCATCGCCGCCGCGGCCCGTTATACGGCCGACAGCGATGCCTGGCATATTCTGCAGACCGTCGGCAGCCACATCACTGACGCGGTGCCGATGGGCTGCGTGCTGACGCTGCCGGCCACCGGTTCAGAATCCAACAGCGGCGCGGTGATCACCCGGAAGAGCAGCGGCGACAAGCAGCACTTCTTCTCACCGCTGGTGCAGCCGCGCTTCGCCGTGCTGGATCCGGTGGTGACCTACTCGCTGCCGCCGCGCCAGGTAGCCAACGGCGTGGTCGACGCCTTCGTACACACCCTGGAACAGTATCTGACCTACCCGGTCGACGCCAAGGTGCAGGATCGCTTCGCCGAAGGCCTGCTGTTGACCCTGCTGGAAGACGGCCCGCGCGCGCTGGCCGAGCCGGAGAACTATGCGGTGCGCGCCAACGTGATGTGGAGCGCCACCATGGCGCTGAACGGCCTGATCGGCGCCGGCGTGCCGCAGGACTGGGCGACCCACATGCTGGGTCATGAGCTGACCGCCATGCACGACCTCGACCACGCGCAAACGCTGGCCATCGTGCTGCCGGCGCTGCTGCACGAGAAGAAAGCGCAGAAACGCGAAAAGCTGCTGCAGTACGCTGAACGCGTCTGGGGCCTGCGCGAAGGCAGCGAAGACAGCCGAATCGACGACGCGATCGCCGCCACCCGCGCCTTCTTCGAGCAGATGGGCGTGCCGACCCGCATGGCGGATTATCAGCTCGACGGCAGCAGCATTCCCGCGCTGCTCGACAAGCTGCAGCAGCACGGCATGACCGCCCTGGGCGAGCATCAGGACATCACCCTGGACGTCAGCCGCCGCATTTATGAAGCGGCGCGTTAATCGCAAAACGGCGATTTTTTGCTAGGCTTTAGTCTCCGCCAGCCATTTTTCGCCGCATCCTGCGCCCGGCCGATCGCCGGGCGCAGTCGGGCGCCTCAGCGCGCCGCCGCTCGTTTCGTACCCTTCGTCTTACCGCTCATTCGCAGGGAGAGCGGGGAGAAAATCGCCCTCCCGCCACCGCTGAAATTAGGCTGGCAAACCCGGCAACCGCCCATTTTGCCAACTAGAATTTATCTATAGCCGTTTCGGTGCCGCAGGCGCCGCAATCCGTACACAAGGAGATGCGCATGACAACGCAACAACCCATCATCAAACTCCACGATGGTAATCTGATGCCGCAGTTGGGTCTCGGCGTTTGGCAGGCGAGTATTGAAGAGACCACCCACGCGGTCAGCAAAGCGCTGGAGATCGGTTACCGCTCCATCGACACCGCCGCGATCTACAAGAACGAGGAAGGCGTCGGCGCCGCGCTGCAGTCCAGCGCGCTGCCGCGCAGCGACCTGTTCATCACCACCAAACTGTGGAACGACGATCAGGGCGATCCGCTGGCGGCGCTGGAAACCAGTCTGGAAAAGCTCAAGCTGGACTACGTGGATCTGTATCTGATCCACTGGCCGCGCCCGCAGCAGGATCAATACGTCTCCGCCTGGCGCGAACTGATCAAACTGCGCGAACAAGGTCTGGTGAAAAGCATCGGCGTGTGCAACTTCCATACGCCGCACCTGCAGCGTCTGTTGGATGAAACCAACGTGGCGCCGGTCGTCAACCAGATCGAGCTGCACCCGTTGCTGCAACAGCGCCAGCTGCGCGCCTGGAACGCCACGCACCATATCGCCACCGAATCCTGGAGCCCGCTGGCGCAGGGTGGTGAAGGGGTATTCGACCAGCCGCTGATCAAGGCGCTGGCCGAGAAATACGAGAAGACTCCGGCGCAGATCGTGGTGCGCTGGCACCTGGACAGCGGCCTTATCGTGATCCCGAAATCGGTCACGCCGTCGCGCATCCGCGAAAACTTCGAGGTGTTTGATTTCAAACTCGATAAGGACGAACTGGGCGAGATCGCCAAGCTGGACGTCGGCAACCGCCTGGGGCCGGATCCGGATACCCTGTAACCCCCTCAAGCCCTCTCCCGCCGGAGGGGGCTTTTCCTTCCCGCACATTGCTCCTTTGCGCCGCCTGACGTTATGATGACGACGCCGGAGGCTCCGGCCACCGGTTAACGCCGTTAAAAAAACAGACAAGCACGGAGCACCATGAAATTCTCTTTCTCACACGGGTCACGGCTGGGCATGCTTTGCATCATGCTGGTGCTGGCGGGTTGCGCCGGCAAGAAACAGCGCGTCAGCTACGATCGCCACGCCTTCGATAGCGCCATTCAAGACGCCGCCAGCGAATACGGCGTGGACGCCAAGCTGATCACCGCCATGATCCAGGTGGAGTCCGGCTTCAACCCTTCCGCAGTGAGCAGATCCAATGCGATCGGTCTGATGCAGCTGAAAGCCGATACCGCCGGCTGCGACGCCTACCGCTACAAAGGCAAACGCGGCTGCCCGGACGACGATGACCTGCGGGATCCCGACACCAATATCGATCTCGGCGCCGCCTATCTGGCCACCTTGCAAAAACAACAGCTTAAAGGGATCGCCAATCCCGTCACGCTGCGCTACGCCACCATCATCGCCTACGTCAACGGTACCGGGGCGCTGCTGCGCACCTTCTCCAGCAACCGCCAGCAGGCGATCGCGATGATTAACAACCTGTCGCCGGAAGCCTTTAACTGGCACGTGCGCAAATACCATCCCGCCCCGCAGGCGCCGCGCCATTTGATGAAAGTGGAAGCCGCTTACGAACGGTTGTAATTAGCCAAAGTAAAAAGGAGAACCCGAGGGTTCTCCTTTTTGTTTGCGCGCGGGCCTCGTCGTTACGGCTTGGCCTTGCGAATCGGTTTGCGCGGCGGCCGGTTGGACGGCGTGCGCTGCCGATTGATGTCGGTATGCTTGGTCAACGCCGGTCGGGTGTGGCGCTGCAGCCGTTTCGCTTCGCGCTGCTCGTCGATGCTCGGCGCCGGTACCAGACACTCGCGGCGGCTGCCGATCAGGTGCTTCAGCCCCATCTCTTCCAGCGCGGTGCGGATCAGCGCCCAGTTGGCCGGATCGTGGTAACGCAGCAGCGCCTTATGCAGGCGACGCTGGCGCTCGCCGCGCGGCACCACCACGTCTTCACTCTTGTACCCCACCTTGCTCAGCGGGTTTTTGCCGCTGTAATACATGGTGGTGGAGTTGGCCATCGGCGAAGGATAGAAGTTCTGCACCTGATCGAGGCGGAAACGGTTCTTCTTCAGCCACAGCGCCAGGTTCACCATATCTTCATCGCGGGTGCCCGGGTGCGAAGAGATGAAGTACGGGATCAGGTACTGCTCTTTGCCCGCCTGCTTCGAATAGTGATCAAACAGCTGTTTGAAGCGATCGTAGCTGCCCATGCCCGGTTTCATCATTTTCGACAGCGGGCCTTCTTCGGTGTGCTCCGGCGCGATCTTCAGGTAGCCGCCGACGTGGTGGGTCGCCAGTTCCTTGATATAGCGCGGATCTTCCACCGCCAGATCGTAACGTACCCCGGAGGCGATCAGGATCTTCTTGATGCCCTCCAGCGAACGCGCGCGGCGGTAAAGCTTGATGGTCGGCTCGTGGTTGGTATCCATATAAGTGCAGATCTCCGGATACACGCACGAGGCGCGGCGGCAGGTCTGCTCGGCGCGCGGGTTGGTGCAGCGCAGCATGTACATGTTGGCGGTCGGGCCACCCAGATCGGAGATCACGCCGGTAAAGCCCGGCACTTTGTCGCGGATCTCTTCGATTTCGCGAACGATCGAATCTTCCGAACGGCTCTGGATGATGCGCCCTTCGTGCTCGGTGATCGAACAGAACGAACAGCCGCCGTAGCAACCGCGCATGATGTTCACCGAGAAGCGGATCATGTCGTAGGCAGGAATGCGTTCCTGACCGTAGGACGGGTGCGGCACGCGCTGGTAAGGCAGGGCGAAGACGCTGTCCATCTCCGGCGTGGTCAGCGGGATCGCCGGCGGGTTGATCCACACGTAGCGATCGCCGTGTTTTTGCATCAGCGCGCGGGCGCAGCCGGGGTTGGTTTCATGGTGCAAAATGCGCGAGGTGTGCGCATACAGCACCTTGTCGCCCTTCACTTTCTCGAAGGACGGCAGCAGCACGTAGGTCTTCTCCCACGGCTTCGGTTTGGCGGCGCGCACCGTGACAGGCTTGGCTTCCGGCTCCTTCGGTTTGGCGCCGTCGGCGCACAGCAGATCCTCGCCGTACGGGTTCGGGATAGGTTCGATGCGGCCCGGCTTGTCGAGGCGGGTGGAATCCACGCCGCTCCAGCCCGGCAGCGCTTCTTTACGCATCACCGCGGTATTGCGAATATCGTGGATATCGCCGATCTTCTCGCCGGCGGCCAGACGGTGCGCCACTTCCACCAGCGGGCGTTCGCCGTTGCCGTAGATCAGCATGTCGGCTTTGGAGTCCACCAGCACCGAGCGGCGCACGGTATCCGACCAATAGTCGTAGTGGGCGATGCGACGCAGGCTGGCTTCAATGCCGCCCAGCACGATCGGCACGTCTTTATAGGCTTCTTTGCAGCGCTGGCTGTAAACCAGGGTGGCGCGATCCGGGCGCTTGCCACCGACGTTGCCGGCGGTGTAGGCGTCGTCGTGGCGCAGTTTGCGATCGGCGGTATAGCGGTTGATCATCGAATCCATGTTGCCGGCGGTGATGCCGAAGAACAGATTCGGTTTCCCCAACCGCATGAAGTCTTCTTTGTTGCTCCAATCCGGCTGCGCGATGATGCCGACGCGGAAGCCCTGCGCTTCCAGCATGCGGCCGATGATCGCCATGCCGAAGCTCGGGTGATCGACATAGGCGTCGCCGCTGATGATGATCACGTCGCAGCTGTCCCAGCCCAGTTGATCCATCTCTGCTCGCGACATCGGTAAAAACGGCGCGGTGCCATAACATTCCGCCCAATAAGGCTTATAAGAAAACAGTTCACGATCGGGTTGGATCAGGCTGGTGGTGCTCATTCTGCTGCTCTTTTTACAGGTTAATTAATCGCCGGGCGGCGATTATACGCACTAGTGGCAAAAAGAGCATGGTTATTTCGCTAACCATTCACCTCGAATTCATAAACGTCGCTGCGGCACAAGATATCGCTGAACTCCAGCGCCTCGCCCCGGGCGTTGCGGCTGGTTTGGATGATGTGCAACAACGGCGCGCCGCACGGTACGTTGAGCAGCTCGGCGACCTCGCCGCTGCAGGACACCGCCTTCAACAAAAAGTGTTTATCTTCAGGCACGATGCCGCGCGATTGCCATAACGCATACAGCGAATGCTCCAGCTGCGCCGGTTCAGGCAGGAAGCGCAGCGGAATATAGGTGGTTTCCAGCGAGACCGGGCTGCCGTTCAGCAAGCGTAAACGCCGCAGTTTGACCACCTCATCCCCTTCCGCGATCCCCAGCGCCGCCGCGGCCTTGGCCGGCGCGCCGACCCGTGCGCGCAGCAGCCATCGGTTGCTGACGCTGCTGCCGTGACGCAGCGCCTGAGCGGTAAAACCGCTGTCCTTATCGAGGGAATAGCCGATACGCATCGCCACGCGGGTGCCAACGCCCTGCTGCCGCGAAATCAGCCCCTTCTCCTCCAGCAGTTTCATCGCCTTGCTGACGGTGACGCGCGACAGCGCCAAACCTTCCGCCATGTGTCGCTCCGGCGGCAGAAATGCCTCCGCCGCCAGCACCTGCTGCCTGATCGCGGTTTCTATCGCCGTCGCCAGCTGAATATAGCGCGGCGCCGCCGCCCCCTGCGCCAGATGTTCACGCAGCCAGGCCATAAAATCCGTCATTCGCCCGCCCTCTTGTTCCGCCCTATGCCCAAACTTCGCTTTCTCCTATCGCCGATCCGGCGATAAAGCCTCTCACCATAACTAAAATATTGCTAATGTTTTCAGAGGGACATCACAATTTTTATTCAATGGACTTTCATTGGATCTAGATCGCGCGTAATCTGTGCTTATTGATGTTGAAACATCAATAGCACCAACACTAGGGATCCACCTTTAAAACAACTAAAAATCCGCTGCCGACCAGACAGGACGCACCTGATGGTCAGGCAGCGGGCATACACTGTCCGCATCCCGTTCGCTGAAGCGGATGGGCGACCCTTTGGGATGAATTGCCTGCTTCTCGCCGTACCCGATGGGTCACGTTGCCCAAGACGCCACTACAAATGACAAATAATAAGCAACGGTGCTAATGGATAGCTTGCTCACGGCTCATCATCCCCTCGCGCGATCCCCCTTGCGCCGGGTGAAACGGACTGATGCCTGCAAATAAAAACGTTCTCTCTCTTCCAAACTCCGCTGCAGACCCACTCTTTGTCTACACTCATTGGCGCCGTGCGGTCGGCAAGCCTCATCCGAGGCGGCGGCCGCAGCGCCAACAAAATCGCTTTTCAGTTAACTGCGGCGGCCCTCAAGGCCCTGCGCAACAGGGAACAATTGCTATGACCGATATCAATCGCAATGAAGCATGGAAGGTAGAGAGCACCGGTATCGACCGGGTGCCGGATGCGGAACAGACCGGGCGGCCCATCGAGCTGTTTTGGATCTGGTCGGCAGCCAATATCGGCATTCTCGGCGTGGTGTATGGCGCCATCATCGTCGGCTTCGGCTTATCCTTCCTGCAATCGGTGCTCGCCGCCTTGTTCGGCGTCGCCAGCTTCGTGCTGGTTGGCCTCACCAGCTTCGCCGGCAAGCGCGGGCGCACCTCTACGCTGACGCTGTCGCGAGTGATTTTCGGGCTGAAGGGCAACGTGGCGCCTACCCTGTTCAGTTGGATCAATCTGATGGGCTGGGAAGCGGTCAACGTGATCACCGGCACCCTGACGCTGGCGGCGCTGTTCGAGGCCTTCGGGCTGGGGGCCAGCCATCTGCTGACCGCGCTCAGCCTGTTGCTGTTCGCCGGGCTCACTATCGTCGTCAGCCTGCTGGGGCAGAATACCGTAGTCTGGATGCAAAGCTGGTTCAGCCGCATCTTCGGCACCATGACGCTGATCGTGGTGCTCTATATCCTGTTCAACACCGAGTGGAGCCAGGTGCTGGCGCTGCCTTCCGGCAGCTGGCTGACCGGCTTCCTGCCGGCGGTCTCGGTGATCGCCGCCGGTACCGGCATCAGTTGGGCGATCGCCGGCGCCGATTACAGCCGCTATCAAAGCCCGAATTCGTCGAGCAAAAGCATTTTCGCCGCGGTGATGGGCGGCGCCTGTTTGCCGCTGATGCTGCTGATGCTGGCCGGCATTCTGCTTTCCGTGCAGCTGCCCGATCTGGCCAACGCCGCCAATCCCATCGCGCTGATAGGCTCAGTGCTGCCCGCCTGGATGGCGATCCCTTATCTGCTGGCCGCCACCGCCGGCATCGTCACCATCGCGGTGCTCAGCCTGTATTCCGCCAGCCTTAACCTGCTGACCATCGGCGTGCAGGTCAAACAGTGGTTGGCGGTATCGATCGACGCCGTGGTGGTGCTGGGTATCGCCCTGTATGTGCTGTTCATCTCCGGCGATTTTATGGGGCCGTTCATCTCCTTCCTGGTGTTCTGCGGGGTGTTCCTGGCGGCCTGGGAGGCGATTTTCCTGCTCGATTACCTGTGCCTGCGCCGCCACCACGGGTATGATGGCAACGCTTTGTACGGCCTGCATGGCCAGAACCGCGGCGTGCGCAAAGCCCCGCTGTTCTGCTGGTTCCTCGGCGCCCTGTGCGGCCTGCTGGTCACCAAAACCGGTTTTATCGACGGCCCGCTGGCTAAAGGCTTGTTTGCCGACTCCAGTCTGGGGCTGTTTGTGTCGTTTGCGGTTAGTCTGATCGCTTACGGTCTGTACCTGACCCAACGCAGAGAACATCAATGAATGAATGGGAAGCTGTAACGCCTGTCCTGGTGATAGGGGGCGCGGTCGGCGATCTGGTGATGACGCTGCCGCGCCTGCCGACCAGCGGCGAAGATATCGAAGCCCAGCCGCAGGCGCGGCAAATCGGCGGTTGCGCGTTCAACGTGGCGCGCGCGCTGACGCGCCTTGAAGTGCCGGTGATCAACGGTATGCCGGTCGGCAACGGCGAATGGGGCGCGGCGATCGAAGCCGCCATGGGCGAACTGGGGCTGGAGGTGCTGTTGCGCCACGGCCAGATGGACAATGGCTGGTGCCTGGCGCTGGTGGAGCCGAACGGCGAACGCACCTTCATCACGGTTTCCGGTTGCGAAAGCCAATGGAATAAAGCGCAGCTGGCCACGCTGCCGCTGACGGAACACACCCTGATCTACGCCAGCGGCTACGAGCTGGCGGGCGAAAACGGCGAAGCGCTGCGCGAGTGGCTGACGCGCATGCCGTTCGACCAACCGCGTCTGATCGATCCCGGCCCGCGCATCGCCCAGCTCAGCGAAGATTTCTTCGCCATGCTCAGCGACAGCCACACCCTGCTGACGCTCAACCGCGACGAAGTGGCCGCGCTGTGCGGCGCCGGCGACGCCGTGGATGCCGCGCAGCGCTATGCCGCCGCCCGTAACCTGACGCTGATCTGCCGCCTGGATCGCGACGGCGCCTGGATCTGTGACGGCCGCACGCCGCCGCTGCACGTTCCCGCCTATCCGGTGGACGTCATCGATACCATCGGCGCGGGCGATGCCCACTGCGCCGGTTTGCTGGCGGGGCTGTCCGCCGGCTGGCCGCTGCCGCGGGCGGTCGATCTGGCCAACCGGGTCGCCGCCTGCGTGGTGGCCAGCCTCGGCGCCGCCAATCCGCCGGACCGGCATCAACTGCAACAACGCTTCCCGCAGGCCTGACGTTTCAGGGCGCCGCCATCCAGCGCCCTCAGCCTTACTGCGCCGCCGCCGCACTCTCCTGCGGCGAGTGGCGATAGTTGAAGCTCAACGCGAACACAATCCCCAGCACCAGCGTATACAGCGCAAACACCAGCCAGATGCTCTGCCAGTCTTTCACGCCGTCACGGCTGAAGAAATCCACCACTTCGCCGCTGGCGAGTGCCCCCACATAGGCGCCCAGACCGTTGACCATGGTCATGAACAGCCCCTGCGCGCTGGCGCGGATGCGGTGATCGGCCTCCTTCTCGACGAAAATGGCGCCGGAAATATTAAAGAAGTCGAACGCGCAACCGTAAACGATCATCGACAACAGCAGCAGCACGAAACCAAAACCGACCGGCGTGCCGTAGGCCAGGAACAGAAAACGCAGCGTCCAGGCCGCCATGCTGATCAGCATCACCTGCTTGATGCCGTAACGGCGCAGGAAAAAGGGAATGGTGAGGATAAAGAACACTTCAGAGATCTGCGAAAGCGACAGCAGCACCGCCGGATACCGGACGCTGAGGCTGTCCTGATATAGCGGATTGAGCGACAGATCGTGCAGGAACGGGTTGCCGAATGTGTTGGTTATCTGCAGCGCCGCGCCGAGCAACATGGCGAACAGGAAAAACAGCGCCATGCGCCGCTGGCGAAACAGCACCAGCGCATCCAGCCCCAGCACGCTCACCCAGCGCTTCGACTCGGCCGCGCGGTTGGTCGGGCAGCGCGGCAGCGTCAGCGAATAGGCGGACAGCAGCAGCGACGCCGCAGAAGCCAGATACAGCTGCAGATTACTGAGCTCGATTTGGCTGAAACCGACCAGCCACATTGCCAGAATGAATCCCACGGTGCCGTACACCCGCACCGGCGGAAAGTCCTTTACCGTGTCAAAGCCGTGCTTCTCCAGGCAAAAATAGGAAATGGCGTTGGAGAGCGCGATGGTCGGCATATAGACCATGGCGTTGAACAGCATCACCCAGAACATCAGCATCGGTTGCTCAACCTGCGCCGCACAGTACAGCGCCAACGCCCCGAGCAGGTGGCAAAGCGCATACAGGTAGTTGGCCCTCATCCAACGGTCGGCGATGATGCCCGCCAGGCCCGGCATGATCAGCGCCGCGATCCCCTTGGCGCTGTAAACCATTCCCACCTGCATGCCGCTGAAATGCAGCGTGTTGATCATATAGGAGCCCAGCGTCACCAGCCAGGCACCCCAGATAAAGAACTGCAGGAAAATCATCACCTTCAATCGTGTTTTTATCGCCATCGCCATCACCTTGTTATTATGCTTTCAACGATGATTGGTGCGGCGGGCCCCCAGCAGCCCGCCGCCGGTTTGCTTACGGTGTCACAGCGTTTTGAACAGCTCGCGGATCAGACGCATGAAATCGTCCGCCGCCAGCGCCGCGCAGCTGAGCGTTTGTTCGTGAGAAAGAGGCGTATCCGACAGCCCTTCGGCGTAGTTGGTCATCGCGGACACCACCAGCACCTTGAGGCCGCAGTGGCGCGCCGTCAGGACTTCCGGCACGATCGACATGCCCACGACGTCGCAGCCAAGGGTCTGCATCATGCGGATCTCCGCCGGCGTTTCGAAGTTCGGCCCGGTGTAAGCGGCGAACACCCCTTCCGCCAGCGGGATGCCCGCGCTTTCGGCCACCGCCGCCAGTTGGGCGCGCAGATCGCGATCGTAGGCGTTCGCCAGGCTGAAGAAGCGCGGCCCGAAGCGCTCGTCGTTGGCACCGACCAGCGGCGATTCCGGCATGAAATTGATATGATCGGTAATGGCCACCAGGCTGCCCGGCGCTACCGAGCGGCGCAGCGAACCGGCGGCGTTGGTCGCCAACAGGAATTCGCAGCCCAGCAGTTTGAAGGTGCGCACTGCGGTGGTCATCACCTGCATGCCGCGCCCTTCATAGAAGTGGCCGCGCCCTTTCATGCACACGACCGGCACGCCCTCCAGCTTGCCGGCGACCAGTTGCCCGGCGTGGCCGGCGACGCCGCTCACCGGGAAGCCCGGCAGCGCCGCGTAATCGAGGGTGACGGTTTCAGTCATCACCTCCGCCAGAGCGCCGAGCCCAGAGCCGAGAATCAAGGCCGCTTTCGGCTGAAAACCCGGCAGACGTGCGCGGACAACATCGGCGCAGATAAAAGCATCTTCTTGATTAAACATCGTATTCTCTCTTTAAGCGGGGGACAATAAGCCCCATAGTAGAGAGCGAGGCGCGGCCGAGACCAATACATTCTTGGCGGCCGATTTATTCCATTTATCTATAAGTTGAGCTGCGTCACAGGAGGCGATACCCCGGATGAACCCGCCCCATGCCCTGCCCGATCCCGGTCGGATTAACTTCCGCCTACTGCACTATTTCCGCGTGGTGGCGGAAGAGATGAATTTCACTCAGGCGGCGCGGCGGTTGAATATGTCACAGCCGCCGCTCAGCAAGCACATCAAGGAACTGGAGAGCCAGCTCGGCGTGGTACTGTTCAAACGCACCACCCGCTCCATGACGCTGACGCCGGCTGGCCGCACGCTGCTGCGCAACGTCGAGCGGCTGCTGGATCAGGCCGACAGCGCGCTGCATCAGGTGCAACAAATGGGGCGCGGCGAAGGCGGCCACATGGTGGTCGGCATGGTCGGCACCTCGGCCTGGGGCGGGCTGATCGCGGCGCTGCGGCGATTCAGCGAGCAGAGCGTCGGCGCTACCTGGTCGTTGAATGAGCTGACGCCCAGCCAGCAAATCACCGCGCTGCAAAAGCGGCATATCGATATCGGGGTCTGGCGAGAGGCGCAGCAACAGACGCTGCCGGGGTTGACCTGCCAACGGTTGGCGCGCGAAAGCATCGCCGTGGTGCTGCCGCTCGATCATCCGCTGGCGCAGCAGGAGAATATCCCGCTGGCGGCGCTGCAAAACAACAGCTTCATCGTGCTGCCGCCGCATGAGGCCAGCCTGGGGCTGTATCTGCACAATCTGTGTCTGCAGCAGGGATTTTTGCCGGACGTCGCTTATCAGGTCAATGAACCGCAAACCCTGCTGGCGCTGGTGGCGGAAGGCTGCGGCATTACGCTGCTGCCGGACAGCTACGGCCGCATCCCGTGGCCCGGCGTGCGGTTTTGCTCGCTGCAGCAGGCGCCCCCGGCGGATCTGTATGCGGTATACCGTACCGACAGCGTCACGCCGGTGGTGCAGGCTTTTTTGGCGATGCTGCGGGCGCCCTAAGCGGCCCGCAGAGCGGGTTACATCGTCGGCTGCACCATCAGCTGGCCGGCGGTGCCGCGATCGGCCATCTCCAGCGTCTGGCTGTAATACAGGAACGGGAAGTGTTCGGAGGTGGATTGGTTGAAATACACCAGCAGCTCGACGTCGCCATCGACCCAGACGGTATCCTTCCAGCCGCGATCTTCCGCCATCGGCTGCGCGCCGTTGACGCGTTTAATCAGGAACTGCACGCCCTGAATATGGAACGACTGCGGCGTATCCGCATGAATGTTCCAGCGTTCCCAGGTGCCTTGCTGCGCCTGTACGTCGATGCGGTTCATGTCCCAAATTGCGCCGTTGATGCCGACGCCGCCGTCGCCCAGGCGGAAATCGCGGGTGCGGCTGGCGCTGCCGTCCAACAGCTGATCCGCCAGCAGGCGCATCGGCAGGTTGTCGGTCACCAGCGGCAGCAGGCCGGTCGGGCGCAGCGTCAGCACCTGGGTGGACACCAGAATGCTCGACGGCTCGAACAGGCCGCGCAGGCGATCCATGATGCCCGCCGCTTCACCGGCGGTGATGGTCACCTCGTCGCCCTTCGACATGTCGATCAGCACTTCCCGGCGCTCGCCCGGCGCCAACGACAGCTGCTGCACCGCAACCGGCGCAGGCAGGAAGCCCTGATCGCTGGCGATCACGTTGAACGGCCGCCCGTCGCTGAGCTGCAGGGTATAACGCCGCGCGTTGGAGGCGTTGAGCAAACGCAAACGCACCCAGCCGCGCGACACGTCGACATACGGGTTTTGCACGCCGTTGACCAACAGCGTATCGCCGACGAAGCCGCCCT
Source organism: Serratia ureilytica (assembly GCF_017309605.1). Classification (NCBI taxonomy): domain Bacteria; kingdom Pseudomonadati; phylum Pseudomonadota; class Gammaproteobacteria; order Enterobacterales; family Yersiniaceae; genus Serratia; species Serratia ureilytica. The sequence continues at coordinate 639,614 of NZ_CP071320.1, read as the reverse complement.
GCGACGGCGCATCGTATTGCGGCGTGCCGAAGTTATCGAAGCGTTTGTCCTGAATGATCAGCGGGAAATCGTCGACGCCGTAGTGGTTGGGCAGCGGCAGCGCTTTGCTGACGGCATCCTCCACCAGCCACAATCCGGCCAGCCCGTTATACACATGCGGCGCCATGCGGTTTGGCGTGTTGGCGTGGTACCAGCAGGTAGCCGCCGCCTGACGAATGGGCAGCACCGGCGACCAGTCGACGTTGGGCGACATCATGCGCGGCGCGCCGCCCATCAGCGTGCCCGGCACCTGCAGACCGCTGATGGTCATCGCCACCGGCTCCTGCAGGCGGTTGCTGTAGATCAGTTTGACGTCGTCGCCGCTGTAAACCCGCACCGTCGGCCCCAGGTACATGCCGTTGATGCCCCACACCGCCGCTTTGCGGTTATCCATAAACGCCCAGTGGGCGCGCTGCAAGGTCAGGAACAGCGGCTGACCGCGGCGAGACTCCAGCAGCGGGGGAATGGGTAATGGGGTCTGCGTTCCGCTCGCCTCAGCCCTCAGCGGCACGGCGCCCGCGCACAGCGCCAGGCCCGATGCCTGTAAAAACTGACGTCGACTGAGTGACATATTTTCTCCATGAAAAGCAATAACTAAACCGTGTGCAAAACCCAAACGCCCGCCAATCAAGATTAGCAGGCGCTCAGGCGTTAACGGCGCTGAACGCCAATTAAAGAACTCTTCTTTGAAGCCGGTAGACTCTTATTTTTTGGCGGCGTTGCGCTGGGCGACTTCGGCGTCCAATTCGGCGATTTTCGCCTCCATCAGCTCGCGGCAATGGGCCGCCAGCTCGCGCACGTTTTCTTTGCCGTATTTGCTGGTATCCACCGGCGCCAACATCTCGACGATCACATGGCCGTTATTCCAGCGATTAAGATTTATATTACCGCTGGTGGTGGATACGCAGATAGGCACAATCGGCACGCCGGCGGCGATGGCCGCGTGGAACGCGCCGGTTTTAAACGGCATCAGCCCACGGCCGCGGCTGCGGGTCCCTTCCGGGAACATCCAGATCGAAATGTCTTTCTTCTTGAACTGCTCCGCCACTTGGGCGATGGTACCGTGCGCCTTGGCGCGATTATCACGATCTATCAGCAGATTACCGGTCAGCCAATACAGCGGGCCGAAAAACGGGATCCACACCAGACTTTTTTTACCGACCGTCACGGTGCGCGGCTGCACGATATTAGAGGCCGTCACCATGTCGTAGTTATTTTGGTGGTTGGCGATATAGATGCAGTTGCCGTTGTTGGCCGCATCGGCCGGCACGCGGGTTTCAACCTTGATGCCGAACAGCGTCGACAGACGGCCGAAAAGATGGCCGAAGGTCGCCACATGGCGAGGATTACGCGGACTGAACAAGCAATAAACCGAACCGAAAATACACACCAGAATACAGAAAAGAGTGGCGAGAACGGCACGCAAAATCAATAACATAACAACCTCATTAGCACACTGCCAACGCAGTTTACTTCGCTGCGCAGATTCCTTTACTCATTATTTGCCGACCAGGCGGAAAGCACGCCTATGTCGCCTGCATTTCTCGCTATTTTCCCGCCAGGCGGCAGTACGCACAATAATTTTATGCGCAGAAATGTTAACTATTTGGAAAATAAACGCCAGCAAAAATAAATAAGGCGGCCACAGCATGCTGCGACCGCCCGTTAACGCTGGTGCCAACGCTTACTCTTCGCTGTCGCCACCCGACGCCCGCACCGGCGCATCCACTTCGACGCGATCGATGCGCTGCAGGCCGCGCGGCAGTTGGGTGCCCTTGCGGCCGCGTTCCGCACGGAACTTCTGCAGATCTTCCGGGCGCAGCGTCAGCTTGCGTTTGCCGACGTGCAGCGTGACGGACGCCTGCGGCGGCAGCACGAACAGCCAGGCCAGCTTGTCTTCACCGGCGGCGGCCTGCGCCGCCGGAATGGAGACGATCTTGTTGCCCTTGCCCTTCGACAGCTGCGGCAGATCGGCGACCGGGAACATCAGCATGCGCCCGGCGGCGGTGATCGACAGCAGCATATCGTCTGCGCCGTGAATTTCCATCGGCGGCAGCGCTCTGGCGTTGTCCGGCAGCGTGATCATCACCTTGCCGGCGCGGTTGCGCGCCACCAGATCGTTAAAGGTGCAGACGAAACCGTAACCGGCGTCAGACGCCATCAGCAGCTTCTGATCGTCGGCCGCCATCAGCACCTGCTCGATGGTGGCGCCCGGCGGCGGCGTCAGCTTGCCGGTCAGCGGCTCGCCCTGCCCGCGCGCCGAAGGCAGCGTCATCGGATCGAGCGCATAGCTGCGCCCGGTAGAGTCGATAAACACCACCGGCTGATTGCTCTTGCCGCGCGCCGCGCCGCGGAAGCTGTCGCCAGCCTTGTAGCTCAACCCGGTCGGATCGATGTCATGGCCCTTGGCGCTGCGCACCCAGCCCATTTCCGACAGCACGATGGTCACCGGTTCGGACGGCACGAAGTCGTGCTCGCTCATCGCCTTGGCTTCCGCGCGCTCGGTCAGCGGCGAACGGCGATCGTCGCCGTAGGTCTGCGCATCGGCCTGGATCTCTTTCTTAATCAGCGTATTCAGCTTGCGTTCGGACGCCAGCAGCGCCTGCAGCTGATCGCGCTCTTTCGCCAGTTCGTCCTGCTCGCCGCGGATCTTGACCTCTTCCAGCTTGGCCAGGTGACGCAGTTTCAGCTCGAGGATCGCTTCCGCCTGAGTATCGGAGATGCCGAAACGCTGCATCAGCACCGGCTTCGGCTCATCCTCGCTGCGGATGATGTGGATCACCTCGTCGATGTTGAGGAACGCCACCAGCAAGCCTTCGAGGATATGCAGGCGCTTGAGCACCTTCTCGAGGCGGTAGTTCAGGCGGCGACGCACCGTATCGCGACGGTAGGCCAGCCATTCGGTGAGGATCTCCACCAGCCCTTTCACCTGCGGGCGGTTGTCCAGACCGATCATGTTCATGTTGATGCGGTAGCTGCGCTCCAGATCGGTGGTGGCGAACAGGTGATTCATCACCTGCTCCAGATCGATGCGGTTGGAACGTGGCACGATCACCAGACGCGTCGGGTTCTCGTGATCGGATTCGTCGCGCAGGTCTTCGACCATCGGCAGCTTCTTGGCGCGCATCTGGCTGGCTATCTGCTCCAGCACCTTGGCGCCGGAAACCTGATGCGGCAAGGCGGTGATCACCGCGCTGCCATCCTCTTTCTTCCACACGGCGCGCATGCGCACCGAGCCGCGGCCGCTCTGGTAAATTTTGCGAATTTCATCGCGCGGGGTGATGATCTCGGCTTCGGTCGGGAAGTCCGGCCCCTGTACGAACTCGAGCAGGTCATCGAGCGAGGCGCCCGGCTTGTCGAGCAGCGCCACCGCGGCGGCGGCGACTTCGCGCACGTTGTGCGGCGGAATGTCGGTCGCCATGCCGACCGCGATGCCGGTGGTGCCGTTCAGCAGGATGTTCGGCAGGCGCGCCGGCAGCATCTTCGGCTCTTGCAGCGTGCCGTCAAAGTTCGGGATCCAGTCGACCGTGCCCTGGCCCAGCTCGGCCAGCAAGACCTCGGCGTATTTGGACAGGCGCGATTCGGTATAACGCATCGCCGCGAACGACTTGGGATCGTCCGGCGCACCCCAGTTCCCCTGGCCGTCCACCAGCGGATAGCGATACGAGAACGGCTGCGCCATCAGCACCATGGCTTCATAACACGCGCTGTCGCCGTGCGGGTGATATTTACCCAACACGTCGCCCACGGTGCGGGCGGACTTCTTGAATTTGGCGCTGTTGGTCAGCCCCAGTTCAGACATGGCGTAGATGATGCGGCGTTGTACCGGCTTCAAACCGTCGCCAATGTACGGCAACGCCCGATCCATGATGACGTACATGGAATAGTTCAGATAGGCGTTTTCAGTGAATGTGTGCAGCGGTAAACGCTCTACACCGTCATGAGTCAGATCACTCATTACTCAATTATCCTCAGACCGTGGCTTGGCAATCCCTTGGACGACAAAAGGCATCGCTTGTCGATTCTGCCCGCGATAGTAACCCATCTGCAGGGTGGCTGTCACAGTTGGCGCAAGGATCGCCGGCGGCGGCCGGTTGCGCGATGCGGTTTATGCAAAATTTCGCTGCCTGGCGGCCCGTTTATTGACTGGCAGTCAACACTGTTGTGCGCTGGATCGCATTTTTACTTGCCCGCCTAACGATTACACTCGTCGCCAGCGAGCTGGTTTCCGCCTTTTCGGCGGGAAGCATGCCATATCTTAACTCTGACGGGAGCCGCGAAAGATGAGCAATATCCTGATTATCAACGCTAAAAAACAATTCGGCCATTCCAACGGCGAACTCAACCAAACCCTGAGCGACGTGGCGGAAAGCTTCCTGCGCGATCTGCAGCACGATGTGCAGGTCACCGTGGTCGACGACGGTTATGACATCGAAGCAGAGGTAAAGAAATACCTGTGGGCCGACGCGGTCATCTACCAGATGCCGGGCTGGTGGATGGGCGAACCCTGGATCCTGAAAAAATACATCGATGAAGTGTTCACCGCCGGTCACGGCAGCCTGTATGCCAGCGACGGCCGCTCTCGTTCTGACGAAAGCAAAAAATATGGCTCCGGCGGCCTGATCCAGGGCAAAAAATACCTGCTGAGCCTGACCTGGAACGCCCCGCTGGAGGCCTTCACCGATCCCGATCAGTTCTTCCACGGCGTCGGCGTCGACGGCGTTTACCTGCACTTCCACAAGGCCAACCAGTTCCTGGGAATGGAAGCGCTGCCGACCTTTATCTGCAATGACGTGATAAAACAACCGGATATCGAAGCGGACATCGCACGTTATCGCGAGCATCTGGCGAAAATTTTTGCTTAACTGACGCAGAACATACTCATCAACGAGGTAAGCATGATCACCGTAATCGCAGAAATCAAAGTGAAACCCGGCCACCGCGCCACCGTACTGCAAGCCATTGAAAAGCTGGTGCCGCTGGTGCTGGCGGAAGAGGGTTGCGGCGAATACACGCCGATGGTCGACAGCAATACCCAGGCGCCGTGGCAGAAGCGGTCGCCGGATTCGGTGTTCATGCTGGAGAAATGGGAAAGCATGGCGCATCTGGAAAAACATCTGGCCATTGAGCATATGCTCAAACACCGCGACACCCTCAAAGACAGCGTGCTGGACACCGAGATCTACATCCTGGAAAACGCCCTGTAAGCTCCGCCTTATAACGTTTGCGCGTCGATGTGCGCGCTGACGTAGTCAAGAAAACAGGTGATGCGCGCCGCCAATTGCGTATTGCGGTAATACACCGCATTAATCGGCTGGCGCACGTCCAGCGTCTCCTGCTCCAGCAACGTCACCAACCTGCCCGCTTCCCGATCGCGTCGGGTCATAAAGTCTGCCAGCTGTACGATCCCCTCGCCCCGCAGCGCCAATTGCCGCAGCGTTTCACCGCTGGACGCCGAGATCGTCGGCGTGATGGTGAAATGCGGCGCCTGGCGATAGCGCAACGGCCACTGGTTCAGCGATTCCGGCTGGGTAAAACCGAGCAGACAATGCCGGTGCAACGCCTCCACGCTCTGCGGCGTGCCGTGCTGCTGCAGATAAGCCGGGCTGGCGAGGATGCGCAACCGGCTGGCGCCCAGCGCGCGCGCATGAATGGTCGAATCGCGCAACGCGCCGATGCGAATGGCGATATCCGTGCGTTTTTCCAGCAGATCGATAATCAGATTGTCGGTGTTCAGCTCGAGCGAAATTTGCGGATAACGTTCCCTGAACCCCGCCACCAGCGGCACGATGACGTGCTCCATAAAAGGCGCAGCCGCATTGATCCGCAGTCGCCCGGCCGGCATCTGCCGGCGCACCGCCATTTGTTCTTCGGCATTTTCCACCGAGTTGATGATCGTACGCGCATGGCTCAGGAAGCTTTGCCCCTCTTCGGTCAGCTCCAGGCGACGCGTAGTGCGGCGCATCAGGGTGGTATCGAGCTTATTCTCCAGGCGGCTGAGCGCGCGGCTGATGCCGGAAGTCGTCTGGCCGAGCCGATCGGCGGCGGCGGTGATGGAACCGCTGTCGACCACCGAAGTGAACGCCAGCAATTCTTCGAGCGTGATCTTCATGCATTCCGGCCCAGGTTATCGGGCGCCGCATGAACGCCCTGCGGGAAAGCCGGCCCGGCGTTTCACCGGGCCAGGGTCAGGCTCAGACCGCCAATTCGGCCATGTCGCCCTTGTCTTGCAGCCAGTTGCGGCGATCTTCCGAACGCTTCTTGGCCAACAGCATGTCCATCACCGCCAGCGTCTGATCGACATCATCTTCCGCGACCGTCAATTGCACCAGACGGCGGGTGTTCGGATCGAGGGTGGTTTCGCGCAGCTGCAGCGGGTTCATCTCGCCCAGCCCTTTAAAGCGCTGGACGTTCGGCTTGCCTTTCTTGCGCTTCAGCTGTTCCAGCACGCCGGCCTTCTCTTCTTCATCCAGCGCGTAGAACACTTCTTTACCGAGATCGATGCGGTACAGCGGCGGCATGGCCACATAAACGTGCCCGCCTTTCACCAGCGAACGGAAGTGGCGCACGAACAGCGCGCACAGCAGCGTAGCGATGTGCAGGCCGTCGGAGTCCGCATCCGCCAGGATGCAGATTTTGCCGTAGCGCAACTGGCTGAGATCTTCGCTGTCCGGATCGATGCCGATCGCCACGGAAATGTCATGCACTTCCTGCGAGGCCAGCACTTCGTCCGAGGAGACTTCCCAGGTATTCAGGATCTTGCCCTTCAGCGGCATGATCGCCTGATATTCGCGATCGCGCGCCTGCTTGGCCGATCCGCCCGCCGAGTCCCCTTCCACCAGGAACAGTTCGGTCATGGCCAGATCCTGCGAGGTGCAGTCCGCCAGCTTGCCCGGCAGCGCCGGCCCGCTGGTCAGCTTCTTGCGCACCACTTTCTTGGCGGCACGCAGACGGCGTTGGGCGCTGGAAATCGCCAGCTCGGCCAGCTGTTCCGCCGCCTGAACGTTCTGGTTCAGCCACAGGCTGAAGGCATCTTTCACCACGCCGGAAACGAAGGCCGCGCACTGACGCGAAGAGAGACGCTCTTTGGTCTGCCCGGCGAACTGCGGATCCTGCATCTTCACCGACAGCACGTAAGCGCAGCGATCCCAAATATCCTCCGCCGACAGCTTCACGCCGCGCGGCAGGATGTTGCGGAATTCGCAGAACTCGCGCATCGCGTCCAGCAGCCCCTGACGCAGGCCGTTGACATGGGTGCCACCCTGCATGGTCGGGATCAGGTTGACGTAGCTTTCGGTCAGCAGCTCGCCGCCTTCCGGCAGCCACAGCAGCGCCCAGTCCACCGCTTCGGTATCACCGGCGAAATTGCCGACGAACGGCGCTTCCGGCAGGGTGATCAGGCCGTTAACCGCTTCCATCAGATAGTCGGTCAGGCCGTCCTGGTAGCACCAGCGCTGCTCGGTGTTGTTCACCTTGTCGATGAAATAGATCTCAACGCCGGGGCACAGCACCGCTTTGGCTTTCAGCAGGTGAGTGAGGCGCGATACCGAGAAACGCGGGCTGTCGAAGAACTGTTCGTCCGGCCAGAAGTGCACGCTGGTGCCGGTGTTGCGTTTGCCGCAGGTGCCGGTCACCGTCAGATCTTGCACTTTGTCGCCGTTTTCGAAGGCGATGCCGTAGACGTTGCCGTCGCGGCGCACGTTGACTTCTACCCGCTTCGACAGGGCGTTGACCACCGAGATCCCCACGCCGTGCAGGCCGCCGGAGAACTGGTAGTTTTTATTCGAGAATTTACCGCCGGCGTGCAGTCGGCACAGGATCAACTCAACCGCCGGCACGCCCTCTTCCGGGTGGATGTCCACCGGCATGCCGCGGCCGTCGTCGATCACTTCCAGCGACTGATCGGCGTGCAGGATCACGTCGATACGCTTGGCGTGTCCGGCCAACGCTTCGTCGACGCTGTTATCGATCACCTCTTGGCCGAGGTGGTTTGGGCGCGTCGTGTCGGTATACATGCCGGGACGACGGCGCACTGGTTCTAGACCGCTGAGTACTTCAATGGCATCAGCGTTATAGCTGGATTGAGTCATCGTTGATTATTTTTTCGTGGTTAAAGGGAGGTGCCGGAACGGTCCGTCAGACCGCGTTTAGCCCTAAAAAATCCACAATCTGGGGGAAGTAGTGCTCGAAACCGACGAAGGCGTGGTTTCCACCCGACTCCACCGTTTGCCGACACGCGGTGTAATACGCCACTGCCTGGCCGTAATCGAGAATTTCATCGCCCGTTTGCTGCAGCAGCCAGATTAAATCCGGCGACTCCAAAGGATCGATCTGCATCACTTTCAGATCGTAAACGTGACGAGACTCTAACACATATTGCTGGCCGGTGTAGGGGTTCTCGTTGGCGCCGAGATAGTCGACCAGCAGCTCAAACGGCTTGACCGCCGGGTTGACCACCACCGCCGGCAGCGAAAAACACTGCGACAGCCAGGTGGCGTAATAGCCGCCCAGCGAGGACCCCACCAATCCGAGCGTTTGTCCGGCGCGTTCCAGCACCAGATTTTCCAGCATTTCGGCGGCCTCCGCCGGAAAGGCCGGCAGCTGCGGCACCAGCATCTCGATAGCGGGATGGTGTTCGGCCAGCCAGGCCTTGAAGGCCACCGCCTTGGCCGACTGCGGCGAGCTGTTGAAACCGTGCAGGTAGAGCAGTGTCGAAGGCATCAGTATCCATCCGAGTCCATATCGGGGCGGAAATCGTCGTTTTCCAGGCGGAACACCTGCGTCTCGACGCGGCCGTCCGGCAGCAGATCGAGGTAACGCCAGCCGGGGGAGACGTCGTCGATGGTAAAGTTAGTGCAGTGCGGCTTGAATTGCACGCAGGTGGACGGCGTCGCCAACAGACGCCGGCCCTGCCATTCCAGATCCAGATCCTGGTGAATATGACCGCACACCACGGTATTCACCTTCGGGTAGCGCAACAGGATCGCGCCCAGCATATGCGGGTTGCGCAGGCTGTGCTGATCGAGCCAGGTGCAGCCGGAAGGCAGCGGATGGTGGTGCAGCAGCAACAGCGTGTAACGCTCGGGGTGCGCCTGCAGGCAGCGCTCCATCCACTCGAGCTGGTATTCGCTCAGCTCGCCGTGCGGTACGCCGAACACCTGACTGTCCAACATCAGCACCTGCCAGTTATCGCCCAGCAGCACCTGCTTGGAAGGGGCGATGCCGGCGGCGGCCAACGCGTCGACCATCGCCGGTTGGAAATCGTGGTTGCCCGGCAGCCACACGCACGGGGCCGGCAGTTGCGCGATTCCGGCGGCGAAGTGGCGGTACGCCTCCTGCGAATGATCCTGCGCCAAATCTCCCGTGGCGACGATCAAATCGACATCGCGGCGCTGCGCCTGAATGGCGTTCAGCACCGCGTGATAGCTGCGATAGGTATTGATGCCGAGCAACGTCTCGTGTTCGCCGGCAAAAAGGTGGGTATCTGTTATTTGTAGAATCCTGACCGCGGCCCCACTCGCCACGGGCAGTTTAAACAGGCTTTCCAAATGGTGTCCTTTGTTATTTCAGTCTGTCTAACAAACCGGAACCGCCATCGCTCCATGCGCCAAACAGTAGCGCAGCCAATCAGCAAGAAACTGGTTAATTTGATGCTTTTCGTCGCGTTGATGCAACTTTTTATTAGGATAATCATAACGCGCTTTAAAGCGGTAGATCTGCTGACTGGAACACACTTCCGCAACCATGGCGTCATGGTATAACCGCACCGTCATCGCGGGCAGGCTCCAGTAGCTGACCGCCGGAAAGATCTGCTCGATCTCCACCAGCGACGTGTAACGCGTGGACTCAACAATGGTCAAACGATAGCTAGCGCCGTTCACCTGATAAGTCACCGTTTCGCCCGCTTCGTCGTTGCGCGGCAGCAAGCGGCGCAATTGCGCGAAGTTGGTTTCGCACAATCTCATCATTTCGGGGAAATCAGGGGTATAGCGCTGTTTCATTAGTTGGCCCACTCTTTTCTCAACGATTCATGGTGCAACGCCAGCCATTGCAATGCAATCACTGATGCGGCGTTATCGATCGCGCCTTCTTCCACCCAGCGGTAAGCCTGCTCACGGCTGACCACATGGACGCGAATATCTTCATGCTCTTCCGCCAGGCCGTGGATGCCTTCGGCGGTGCCGGCATCCACCTCGCCGACCATGATCGACAAGCGTTCGCTGGTGCCGCCGGGGCTGGCCAGATAGCTCAGCACCGGCTTGCAGCGCCCGACCACCACGCCGGCTTCTTCCTGCGCTTCGCGGCGGCACACGTCTTCGACGCTTTCGCCGGTTTCGATCATACCCGCCACCATTTCCAGCAGCCAGGGCGAATTACTGGTATCGACCGCGGCGATGCGCAGTTGTTCAATCAGCACCACTTCATCGCGCACCGGGTCGTAGGGCAGCAGCACCGCCGCATGGCCGCGCTCGAAAATTTCACGCGTGATTTCAGGACTCATTTCGCCATTGAACAAGCGATGGCGAAACCGGTATAAATTGAGTGAAAAAAAACCACGGTACAGCGTCTCGCGTGCAATAATTTCTACATCTTTTTTATCGAAGGTGACGGGTGACGGCTGCGAACGGTTCATGCGCGAATTCTCCTGCGTGAGTATGCCGATAAAATAAACGGTTTTGATGACAGAAACAGCGGGTCTCACCGCCGCCGCTTTATGTTAGGCTGTTTTTCGCCGCCGGACGCGGCGCGTTTGTGCGCTCGCGGGTAATAGCGGGAAACAATCCTGATTGTCAGCCATAATATCAGCTGCAGTCGGCCCGGGCAGTACGCCAAGGTAAATGGGCGGTCTGAAAGGTAAAAGTTACGTGAGATGGCACATTCAGCCACCTGATGCGTACCGCAGACTCTGCTAGAATCGGCAACTATTTCGTCTATCGTCAGCGCTAACATAGCAATATTGCTGCACAACAAGGAATGCAAATGAAGAAACTGCTCCCCCTTCTTATCGGACTGAGCCTGGGCGGCTTCAGTGCAATGAGCCAGGCAGAGAACCTGCTGCAGGTCTACAAACAGGCCAGGGAAAGTAACCCGGATCTGCGCAAAAGTGCTGCTGACCGCGACGCCGCATTCGAAAAGATCAATGAAGCGCGCAGCCCGCTGCTGCCGCAGCTCGGTTTAACCGCAGGTTACGATTACACCAACGGTTATCGTGACAGCAATGGCGTTAACAGCAACGTCACCAGCGGTTCGCTGGCGTTGACGCAGACCCTCTTCGACATGTCGAAATGGCGCCAGCTGACGCTGCAGGAAAAGAGCGCCGGCATCTCCGACGTCACCTTCCAGACCGCAGAGCAGTCGCTGATTCTCAACACCGCCACCGCCTACTTTAACGTGCTGAAGGCGATCGACACGCTGTCGTACACCCAGGCGCAGAAAGACGCGGTGTACCGCACGCTGGATCAAACCACTCAGCGCTTCAACGTGGGCCTGGTGGCGATCACCGACGTGCAGAACGCCCGCTCGAACTATGACACCGTGCTGGCGGCGGAAGTCTCCGCCCGCAACGATCTGGACAACGCGCTGGAAACGCTGCGTCAGGTCACCGGCAGCTTCTACCCTGAGCTGGCCTCGCTGAATACCGATCGCTTCAGCACCCAGCGCCCGGAAGCGGTGAACAACCTGCTGAAAGAAGCTGAAGCGCGCAACCTGAGCCTGCTGTCCGCCCGCCTGAGCCAGGATCTGGCGCGCGAACAGATCCGCGCAGCCCAAACCGGCTATATGCCGACGATTGACGTCAGCGCGTCAACCGGCATCAGCAATACCAAATATAACGGCTCAAACACCGGCGGCGCGAATGCCGCACGCTACAGCGACTCCGATGCGGGCCAAAATAAAGTGGGCATCAGCTTCAACCTGCCGCTGTACAGCGGCGGCGCGACCAACTCGCAGGTTAAACAAGCGCAGTACGGCTTCGTCGGCGCCAGCGAGCAGCTGGAAAGCGCTCACCGCAGCGTGGTGCAGACCGTGCGTTCATCGTTCAACAACGTTAACGCTTCGATCAGCAGCATCAACGCCTACAAACAGGCGGTGATCTCCGCACAGAGCTCCCTGGACGCGATGGAAGCCGGTTATCAGGTCGGTACCCGCACCATCGTCGATGTGCTGGACGCCACCACCACGCTGTATAACGCCAAACGTCAGCTGTCCGACGCGCGTTATACCTATTTGATCAACCAGCTGAACATCAAGTCGGCGCTCGGCACGCTGAACCAGAACGATCTGCTGCTGCTGAACGGCGCGTTGGGCAAGCCGGTATCGACCGCGCCTGACGCCGTCGCACCGCAAAACCGCGCGCAGGACGCCTATGCGGACGGTTATCAGGACAATGCGCCGATGCAACAGACTGCGGCGCCGGCACCGGCGGCCACTCGCGCATCCGCGCCGGCCGTTACCACCAGCCAACCGGCTCGCCACAGCGGCAACCCATTCCGCAACTGATGTCCGCACGCTGACAAACACGGGGTCCGGCCTGCGCCGCGCCCCGTTTTTTTTGTCCCGATTTTCCCCGCTTCTGCCCGCCGCCTCACAGCCGCCGCTGCGCCAGGTGATATCATCGTCACTCTCGTTTTCGCAGTTGGATGAGGTTCGATGGACAACGATTCACGTTGGCAGCAACTGATTAACGACGGCGAACTGCCGCCGCCGCTGCGCCCGACGCCGGCGGTGTACGCCTCCTGGCTGCGTTGCCGCAGCCTGATGCAGCCCGATGTCTGGCAAGCGCCGCACCGTGCGCAGGGCGCCACCTTCGAATCGATTTGCCGCCGCAAGAACGATCTGCTGACGCTCGGCCAGGCGGCGCTGGAAGACGCCTGTGAATACATGGAGCCGCGGCGTTGCCTGCTGATGATCCTCGACGAGAGCGGCTGCATGCTGTGGCGCTGCGGCGACGCCCAAACCTGGGAACATCTGCAGCAACTGGGGTTCGCCCCCGGCGCTTACTGGGCCGAAGGGCTGATAGGCACCAATGCCCCGGCGCTGGCGGCGGCGGAAGGCCACCCGGTGCGGGTGAGCGGTGAAGAACACGTGCGCCGAGCGCTGCACGGCTGGTCGTTCTGCGCCACGCCGGTCTACGACAACAGCGGCCGCCAGCGCGGCTCGATCGCGCTGGGCTGTCTGCTGGCCGACTGCGCCGCCGGCGATCTGTCGCTGACGCTGGCCATCGCCCGCGAAATCGGCAACTCGCTGAACGCCGACGGCCTGCTGGCGGAATCCAACCGCCATCTGAATCAGCTTTACGGCCTGCTGGACGGCGTGGACGACGGCGTCATGGCCTGGGATCACCGCGGCTACCTGCAATACATCAACCAGCGCGCCGCCGGCCTGTTGAAGCTGGACGAACAGCAGAGCCAGGGCAAGCCGTTGGCGCAGCTGTTGACGCTGCCCGCGCTGCTCAAGCGCGCCATCGCCGATCGCCAACCGCTGCAACACGTCGAAGTCACCTTCGAAAGCCAGCGGCAGTTTATCGCCGCCTTGCTGACGCTCAAGCCGATTTTCGACGGCGATCGCTGCAGTTTCATCGCCCTGCTGCACCCGCTCGAACGGCTGCGCCAGTATGTCAGCAGCCAGCTGGGGCGCGTCAGCCACAGCTTCGAACAGATGCCTTCCGCCTCGCTGGAAATGCGGCGACTGATCCGTTACGGGCAGCAGGCGGCCAAAGGCCAGCATCCGATCCTGTTGCGCGGAGAAGAAGGCGTCGGCAAAGAGCTGCTCAGCCAGGCTATCCACAACGCCGGCGAACGCGCCGCCGGGCCGTATATCGCCCTCAACTGCCAACTGCTGCCGCAGGCGCAGGGGCTGCGTGAGCTGCTGGGCAGCGACGCCAGCGAAGAAGAGGCGGGCCAGCTCAGTAAATTCGAATTGGCTAACGGCGGCACGCTGTACCTGGAACAGATCGAATACCTGCCGGCGGAGATGCAGTCGGCGCTGCTGCAGGTGCTGAAAACCGGCGTGGTGATCCGCCTCAATTCCAGCCGGGTGATCCCGGTCGATGTGCGGGTGATCGCCGGCAGCGCCGCCGACCTGCCGCTGCTGGTGCAGCAAAACCGCTTCCGCCGCCAGCTGTTTTACAGCCTGCAGGCGTTCGAGATCCAAATCCCGCCGCTGCGTCAGCGGCTGAGCGATATTCCGCTGCTGGTCAAACACCATCTGCGCACGCTGGAGCAACATTTTCAGTGTCGCTTCCGGGTGGATGACGAGGTGATGGCTCAGCTGGCGCTCTATCTGTGGCCGGGCAACGATTTGGAACTGAAAGGGGTGGTGGAGCGCGCGGCAATGATTTGCCACGGCCACCACATCCAGCTGGCGGACCTGCCGGCGCACCTGCTCGGCCAACCGTCGCTGCTGGAAAGCGATCCGCAGCCCGGCGCGCCGCTGTTGACGCTGACGGACATGGAGCGCCAGGCGATCCTGCGGGCGGCGACCGTCAGCCGCGGCCAACTGACGGAAATGGCGCAGTTGCTGGGCATCGGCCGCACCACGCTGTGGCGGAAGATCAAACAACACGGGATCGACATCCGCCAGTTCAAGCTGCGCGCCTAGTGGCTGAGCTGCAACACCCCACGCGCGGCGTCCAGCATCGCCTTCTGGCCGCTGCGGGTTTTGCTCAGGCAATCCTGCATGCCGACCACCATCGGAATGCCCATCGCCTTCGCCAGAATGGCGCTGTGCGAGAGGGCATTGCCGCCGCTCAGGCAGATGCCGAGCACCAGTCGGCGATCCAGCATCACTACCTCTGAGGGCATCAGCTCATCCATCACCAGTATTGACGGCTCTGCGAGCGCAATGGTCGGCAGCGGCTGCCCCTGCAGGTGGCACAGCGTGCGGCGCAGCATGTCGCGCACGTCCAGTTCGCGCGCCCGCATGTAGTCGTCATCCAACTCGCGGTACTCTTCGGCGATCGCCTCCAGCACCTGCCGCCAGGCCTGCTCGGCGCTGCACAACTGCTGCGCAATGCGGGTGTAAGCCGCCTGCTGCAGATCCGGATCGTCCAGCAGCATGCTGTGGGCGCCGAAGATAGCCGCCTGCGGCTTGCCGATCAGCGTGCCGGTGCGCTCCGCCAGCCGGTTGAGATCGCTCAACGTGTGCTGCAGCGCCTCCCGCAGGCGTTGCTGTTCGCCCAACACCTCGTCCGCGCCGATCCGGCGCTCGGCGGCTGACGGCCAGACACTGCGGGCCTGGAACACCGGCCCGCTGGTGACGCTTTCCGCCACCGGAATGCCGTGCAGCGAGGGCTGCTGCCGCTCGGAGACCGTCTCGCCAAAATGCTGCTCCGCCAGCGTTTTGAACGCCGCCAGCGCCTCGTCCGCCTGCGCGCCGTCGGCGATCAAACGGATGGTGTCGCCGTGGCGCACCTGCAGCAGCGCCAGCTGATTGAGGCTGCGCGGATCGACGCACTGCCCCTGTTTTTCCAGCACCAGCTCGGCCTTGAACGGCGCCAGCGCTTCGACCAGCCGCGCCGCCGGGCGCGCGTGCAGTCCGTGCGGGTTCTGCACCGTCCAGGTTGCGCTTTTGCCCTGCGCCAGCGGCAAGGCCGCGCGCTTCGCCGTAGGTGAAGCCTCGCTCAGCTGCGCCTGCTTGGCCTGCAGCGCCCCCTGCGCCTCCGCCACCACCTGCTCCAGCGAAGCGCCGGAGTTGGCGGCCACCACCGCCGCCAGCGTGCCTTCGATCAGCGGCGCGGCGCACAGCCGCACCTTGGCGGCCAACTCCGGATCCAGCAGATCGAGCGCGGTTTCGGCACTGAGCAGCGCGCTGCCCAGATCCATCAGCACCAGAATGCCATCGCCGTCGGCGACCGCTTCGATCGCCTCCATGACGTTGACCGCGTCGGTACCGATCGGGTGCTCCTCGTCATCCACGCCCGCCGCCAGCGCCAACTTGCAGCCGTCGCCGCGCATCATCTGCCGCGCCAGTTGCTCAACGCCGCGCGCCAGCAACGCGCTGTGCGACACCACCACGATATTAATCATCTCGCCTCCTGCTAACTGCCGGCGACCTCGGCCAGCGTTTTCATCATCAGCATCACCGAAGTGGCGCCGGGATCCTGGTGGCCGATGCTGCGCTCGCCCAGGTAACTGGCCCGCCCCTTGCGCGCCTGCATGGTGATGGTGCTCTCCACCGCCCGCTCGGCGCTGTCGGCGGCGCGCTGCAGCGCCTCCGCCACGCTCAGGTTCTGCTGCGCGGACTGGCCGAGGCTTTCCACCACCGGCCACCAGGCATCGCACATGGTCTTGTCGCCCGGCTCCGCCTTGCCGCGCATCACCACGCCTTCCACCCCTTCCTGCATCATTTGATGCAGCTCCGCCAGATCCAGGCTTTGCTTGGCGTTCGCCGCCTGCGCCGCGCGGATGAAGAAGGTGCCGAACAGCGGACCGCTGGCGCCGCCTACGCTCGACAGCAGCGTCATGCCGGTGTTTTTCAGGATAAAGCCGATATCCTTGTCCGCCACCGACGGCAGCTTTTCCACCACCTTATTGAAACCGCGATTCATGTTCAGGCCGTGGTCGGCATCGCCGATCTCGGTGTCCAGTTGGGTAAGAAAATCGCGCTCTCGGCTGAACACTTCGCCGCAACGCATCAGCCAATCGACGACCTGTGGTTTGGTCAACGCCATAATTCCTCCTCAGCAACCCCAACGCAGCGCAGGCGTTTTCACCGGCGCATCCCACAAGGACAACAGTTCGTCGTCCACGTTCAACAACGTGATGGACACGCCCTGCATATCGAGCGAAGTGCAATACGCGCCCACCAGGTTGCGTTCGATGATGATGCCCGCCTCGGCGCAGCGCTCCGCCAGCCGATGGTACACGCCGTACAGCTCGGACAGCGGCGTGGCGCCCAGGTTGTTGACCAACGCGATCACCCGATCGCCGCGCGTCAGCGGCTGCTTGGTCTGCATCTCGTCGCGCCACTCACCCTGTTGGCGATCCCAGACGCGGATCGTGCGCTGATAGTGGCCGTGGTCGATCAGCGTATGGAACATGTCATCCACCGCCGCGTTGAGCGTGGTGAACGGACGGCGCGCAATGCCCGGCTCGCCGTGAATGCCGACGCCGAACTCCATCTCGTTCTCCGCCAGGGTGAACGAGGGTTTGCCGGCGGCGGGGACGGTACAGGCGCCCAGCGCGATACCGATCGAATGCCCGTGGTTGTTGATGCGATGCCCCAGCGTCACCACGCTGTCCAGATCGTCACCGCGCGCCGCGGCGGCGCCCAGCAATTTCTCCATCAGCACGGTGTTGGCCACCCCGC
The DNA here is from genome assembly GCF_017309605.1 of Serratia ureilytica. NCBI lineage: Bacteria > Pseudomonadati > Pseudomonadota > Gammaproteobacteria > Enterobacterales > Yersiniaceae > Serratia > Serratia ureilytica. The sequence continues at coordinate 622,268 of NZ_CP071320.1, read as the reverse complement.
GCCGCCCGGCGGTGAACAGGCTGTCCTTGACCGCCACGTCGTCATCCACCAGCACCGTCGCCACCGCGACGCCGCTGTCGTGCAGCAGCTCGGTGGCGGTTTCGAAGTTGAGCACGTCGCCGGTGTAGTTCTTGATCAGCAGCAGCACCCCGGCGCCGCCGTCGATCGCCTGACCGCACTCGTACATTTTATCCGGCGTCGGCGAGGTGAAAATCTCGCCCGGACAGGCGCCGTCGAGCATCCCTTCACCGACGAAACCGCAGTGCATCGGCTCGTGGCCGCTGCCGCCGCCGGACAGAATTGCCACTTTGCCCGCTACCGGCGCGTCGGCGCGGGTGACGAACGCCGGATCCGCATGCACCAGCAACTCGGGATGAGCCTCTGCCAGCCCCTGCAACTGCTCTTCCAACACCGACTCGACCTGATTAATCAGTTTTTTCACGATGGTTTCCTCTGTAAGCCAGGGGCGCGGCGCACCGCGCCCCAACGGTATCAATGACGCAGCAGCCAGGCGGCGCCGAGCCGATCCGCCGTCAGGATCGCCGCCTGCACGCCAGCAGGGGTGACCTTGAACGGCATGTTGTGAATGGTTTCGCCGGCGGCGCAGCTGGCCTCGGCCACCGCCATCGTCTTCGTCGCCGCGTCGCCGGTAACGCCCATCTGCGCCAGCGTGATCGGCAGGCCGATGCCATGACAAAACGCCAGCACGGTTTCAATCTGCGCCATCGGGCTGTTCTGCAGCACCAGCTGCGCCAGGGTGCCGAACGCCACTTTTTCGCCGTGATAGAGGTGGTGACACTCCTCCAGCACGGTGAAACCGTTGTGAATGGCGTGCGCCGCCGCCAGCCCGCTGCTCTCGAAGCCGATGCCGCTCAGATACGTATTGGCCTCAATGATGCGTTCCACCGCTTCCGTCACCACGCCGGCCTCGACCGCCAGCTTGGCCTTCACCCCTTCGGCCAGCAGCGTGTCGTAACACAGCCGCGCCAGACTGAGCGCCGCCAGCGTCGATTTGCCGCCGGCCATGCTGGTGGCCTGAGCGTCGAAGCAGGCCTGCGCTTCGAAATAGGTGGAGAGCGCGTCGCCCATGCCGGCTACCAGCAGGCGTACCGGCGCTTTGGCGATGATGGCGCTGTCCATCACTACCATGTCCGGGTTGCGCGGGTAGATCAGGTATTCGGCGAATTCGCCCTGTTCGGTGTAGATAACCGACAGCGCGCTGGTCGGCGCATCGGTGGAGGCGATGGTGGGAATGAGCACCACCGGCAGCCGTTGGTAGTGGGCGACGGCCTTGGCGGTGTCGAGCGTCTTGCCGCCGCCGACGCCGATCACCCCGCGGCAGCCGTGGGTCTGCAGCTCGCGGCCAAGCCGGTCTATCTCTTTACGGCAGCACTCGCCGTTGAAGCGGGCCGCATGATGTTTCACGCCGTGCTGCTGCAGGCTGCCCATCAGGGTGTCGCCCGCCAACTGCATCACGAAGTCGTCGGCGATCACGAAATAATGGTCGGCGAGGGATTTGGCGTATTCGCCGACGGCGGCCAGCGCATTGGCGCCCTGAATGTATTTGCCTGGTGACTGGATGATTCTCAACATAACCGGATCCTTGTAGGGAGTTGGCGATGGTAACGTTCAGATATCAGGTGATGACGCGCCGACTTCGCCGCCGGCTTGTTGTTGTGCTTCGACTATGAGCGCCTGCCGCCCGCCTGGCGAGCCACGCGATTTTTGTTCCATTATGGAACATCATCATAGCGATAACGTTTCATGATGAAACGCCAATGCGCGTTTTTTCGCCGCGAAAGCGAACTGGCGCACACCCCAACGTATAACTGCGTAAAGAGTGGATTCTGCGGGCGTTTCAGCTTTAATTTTGACCATGTTTCCCCTATCCTTAGCGCCACTACTGGGAAAGGGCGAAAACAGCCCGCATGATGGGATTGATAACGATGAAACGGACAAAAAACATCAACCAAGAGACGTTCCGCAAATCCTGGCGCAGCTACCGTGTCGCGCCCGTGGCCTTGGCGATCAGCGCCGTCTTTATGCTGGCCGGCTGCGAGAAGAGCGATGAAACGGTCTCCCTGTATCAGAATGCCGATGACTGTTCGCGCGCCAACCCTTCGATGAGCGAGCAGTGCACCACCGCCTACAACAACGCCCTGAAAGAAGCGGCGAAAACCGCGCCGAAATACGCCACCCGCGAAGACTGCGTCGCCGAGTTCGGCGAAGCGCAGTGCACCCAGGCGCCGGCTCCGGCGCAGGCCGGCATGGCGGCGGAATCGCAAAGCAGCGGCAGCTTCTGGATGCCGCTGATGGCGGGCTACATGATGGGCCGCCTGATGGGCGGTTCCGGTTTCGCGCAGCAGCCGCTGTTCACCTCCAAGAACGCCGCCAGCCCGGCGAACGGCAAGTTTGTCGACGCCAGCGGCAAGAGCTACGGCCCGGCCACCGCCGGCGGTCGCACCATGACGGTGCCGAAAACCGCCATGGCGCCGAAGCCTGCGGTCACCAACACCGTGACCCGCGGCGGTTTCGGCGAGACCGTGGCCAAGCAGACCAGCATGCAGCGCAGCAGCGCCACCTCCAACTCCGGCTCTCGCAGCATGGGCAGTTGATGCATGAAACGTATTGCCATTACCGAGCGCCCGGACTGGCGCGAAAAAGCGACCGAGTTCGGCTTCCGTTTCCACACCATGTACGGCGAGCCGTACTGGTGTGAAGACGCCTATTACCAGTTCACGCTGGCGCAGATTGAAGAGATCGAAAATGCCACCGCCGAGCTGCATCAGATGTGCCTGCAGGTGGTGGAGAAAGTGGTCGCCAGCGACGAGCTGATGGCCAAGTTCTGCATCCCGAAACACACCTGGGAATTCGTGCGCAGCTCCTGGCGCACCAACCAGCCGTCGCTGTATTCGCGTCTCGATCTGGCCTACGACGGCGTCAATCCGCCGAAGCTGCTGGAGAACAACGCCGATACGCCCACCTCACTGTATGAAGCGGCCTTCTTCCAATGGCTGTGGCTGGAAGACCAGATCAACGCCGGCAAGCTGGATCCGGAATCGGATCAGTACAACAGCCTGCAGGAGAAACTGATCGAGCGTTTCGCCGAGCTGAAAGCGCATCACGGCTTCGGCCTGTTGCACCTGGCCTGCTGCCAGGACAGCGAAGAAGATCGCGGCACGGTGCAATACCTGCAGGACTGCGCGCAGGAAGCCGGTCTGCCGACCGAGTTCCTGTTCATGGAAGAGATCGGCCTCGGCGAGAAAGGCCAGTTCACCGATCTGCAGGATCAGGTGATCGGCAACCTGTTCAAGCTCTATCCGTGGGAATTCATGCTGCGCGAGATGTTCTCCACCAAGCTGGAAGACGCCGGCGTGCGCTGGCTGGAGCCGGCCTGGAAAAGCATCATCTCCAACAAGGCGCTGCTGCCGCTGCTGTGGGAAATGTTCCCGAATCACCCTAACCTGCTGCCGGCTTATTTCGCGCAAGACGATCATCCGCCGATGGATCATTACGTCACCAAACCGCTGTTCTCACGCGAAGGCGCCAATATCCAGATCGTCGAAAACGGTCAGGAAGTGGCGCGCGTCGATGGGCCGTACGGTGAAGAAGGCATGATCGTGCAGCAGTTCCATCCGCTGCCGAAGTTCGAAGACAGCTACACGCTGATCGGCAGCTGGCTGGTGAACGATCAACCCTGCGGCATCGGCCTGCGCGAAGATCGCGAACTGATCACGCAGGATCTGTCGCGCTTCTATCCGCACACAATCCTCGGCTGATCGCCCCGCTGAAGGCAAAAACGCCAGTCTCTGACTGGCGTTTTTCTTTAGCCCACCTGCACCGACAGCATGCTCAGCGCTCCCATTTCGATACCGTCGATCGGCACGCTGATGGCCTCTTTTCCATCCCAGCCGCCGAGCACATACAGCAATGGCAGATAGTGTTCCGGCGTCGGGTTCGACAGCGCCGCGCCCTCATGGCGCATGAAATCCACCAGCGGGTGGTTATCGCCCCGATAACGCAGGTTATCCCGGACAAAGTTATTGAAAGACTCCGCCCACGGATAGGCGCTGGTATCGCCCTGCCATTTCACCATGCGCAGGTTGTGTACCACGTTGCCGCTGGCGACGATCATCACGCCCTCATCCCGCAGCGCCGCGAGTTTGCGGCCCAGCTCATAGTGGTAAGCCGCCGGCTGAGTGCCGTCGACGCTGAGCTGCACCACCGGGATATCGGCATTGGGATACATCTTGATCAATACGCCCCAGGTGCCGTGATCCAACCCCCACTCGCCGAGATCCGCCGTTACCGGCACCGGCGCCAGAATGTGCTGCAGCTGCGCAGCCAGCGCGGGGGAACCCGGCGCAGGGTAGCGGGTATCAAACAGCGCCTGCGGGAACCCGCCGAAGTCGTGAATGGTTTTGGGTTTTTCCATCGCGGTGACCGCAGTGCCGCGGGTATACCAATGCGCAGAAACCGCCACGATCGCCTTCGGACGCGGCAATGACTCACCCAACGCACGCCATGCCTGGGTGTAGCGGTTGTCTTCCAGCACGTTCATCGGGCTACCGTGGCCAAGAAACAGTGCCGGCATACGAGAGGTGTTCATAGAGCGATCCTTAGTTCAAATTGTGCTATGGCGTTACATTACGCGCTTTGCCGCAGCAACACAGCCGGATAACCGTGATGAAGATATTCAATAAATTTGAATTAAAAATCGCAAAAATGCACCGGCAAACAAAAAGTTAAAAAATGAATGATTTTCAAATGATTAATAAAAATCATGAATACCATGGCATTACTGCCACACAGATCTAAATTGTGAACAATTTATGTATTTTTTGTTAACACAATCGATACACTCCTCCTGCCGTCGACAGGGTGTTGGCAGCCCGTCGGCGCTACGGGAATCACGTCTCACCAAGGAGGAATTCATGTTCAGACTCACACTGGCAACCCGCCTGGCGCTTTCCATGTCCTTGTTAGCCACCGGGGCGGCAGCCGCCAAAGCGACGGACAACGCGCCGCTGACGCAGCGCGAAGACCCTTACTTCCTTCAGGCGCAAGCTCAGCTGCAACAGCGACTGAAACAGACCCCAAACACCAACCGCGCTAAAAACGTCATTCTGGTGGTCGGTGACGGCATGGGGTTTTCCACCGTGACCGCCGCCCGTATTTTTGAAGGACAGCAGCGCGGCGTGGACGGCGAATCCAACGTGCTGGCCTGGGAAGCCTTCCCCTATCTGGCGGCAGCCAAAACCTATTCCGCCGACGCCCAAATCACCGACTCCGCGCCCAGCGCGGTGGCGATGACCACCGGCGTCAAAACCATCAACGATCTGATGGGTCTCAACCATACGGCCGCCCTCAACAACTGCGAGGATCAGCAAACCAAGGCCGTCACCACGCTGTGGGAGATGGCCGCAACGCTCGGCATGTCCACCGGCGCCGTGACGACCGCGACCATTACCCACGCCACGCCGGGCGCCACCTATGCCCATATCGCCAACCGCGACTGGGAGTCTGACGCCAAAATGCCGGCGGATGCCCTGACCGCAGGCTGCCGCGACATCGCGCGCCAGCTGGTGGAAATGAAATACGGCAACGGCCTGAACGTGGCGATGGGCGGCGGGCGCGCCAACTTCCTGCCCGACAGCGTGAGCGATCCTGAATATCCCGGCAAGAAAGGCGCCAGAAGGGACGGCCGTGACCTGACGCAGGCCTGGCTGCAACGCTACGGCGAGCGCGGACAATACGTCTGGAATCAGGCCCAGTTCGACAAAATCGAACCGGGCAACGTCGACCATTTGCTGGCCCTGTTCGAGCCGTCGCACATGAACTTCGAGCATGACCGGCGGCAAGACGCGGCGGGAGAGCCTTCGCTGGCGGAAATGACCGGCAAGGCCATCGATATTTTGGCCAGGAATCCCGAAGGCTATCTGTTGCTGGTGGAAGGCGGGCGCGTCGATCACGGCAGCCATAACGGCAACGCCTACCGCACGCTAAGCGACGCGGTCGCCCTGAACGAGGCGGTGAAAACCATTGTCGGCAAGGTCAACCTGGACGAAACGCTGGTGATCGTGACCGGCGATCACAGCCACACGCTGACCATCGCCGGCTATGCCAAGCGCGGCAATCCTATCCTCGGCATTTCCGTCGGCGTCGACGGTAAACCTCGGCTGGGCAGCGACGGCAAGCCCTACACCACCCTCGGTTTCGCCAACGGCCCCGGCGGCGCGATCCCGCTGACCGAGCGCCCGGCATTGACCATGGAGCAAACCACCGCGCCCGACTTTATTCAGCCGGCGCTGGTGCCGCTGAAAAGCGAGACGCACGGCGGGGAAGATCTCGGCATCTACGCCATCGGCCCCTGGGCACATCTGTTCCAGGGTACGGTTGAGGAGAACTACACCTTCCACGTGATGAATTACGCCAGCCGCATCAGCGAACGCCTGTCAGAACGGTAGATACAAAAAAGCCGCATTACGCGGCTTTTTTATCGTTGAAAGCGGCCGGCTATCAGCTGGCTTTTTTCTCGTGCGCCTGGCGGTAGGCCACCAGATCTTCGATGGTCAGCACCACCATGTCGTGCTGTTTGGCGAAGGCGATCACTTCCGGCGCATGCGCCATGCTGCCATCGTCGTTGGTCAGTTCACACAGCACGCCGGCAGGTTTGAAACCGGCCATGGAGACCAGATCGATGGTCGCTTCGGTGTGGCCGCGACGGCTCAGCACGCCGCCCGGCTGCGCGCGCAGCGGGAACACGTGGCCCGGACGGTTCAGGTCGCTCGGCTTGGCGCTGTCTGCCACCGCCGCACGGATGGTGGTCAGGCGATCGGAAGCGGAAACCCCGGTGGTTACGCCCTGCGCCGCTTCGATGGTCACGGTGAAGGCGGTCTGGAACTGGCTGGAGTTGTTGGTCACCATCATCGGCAGCTCAAGCTGCTGACGGCGTTCTTCGGTGATGCACAGGCACACAATGCCGCTGCCGTGGCGAATGGTCAGCGCCATCTGCTCAACGGTCATGGTCTCCGCGGCGAAGATCATGTCACCTTCGTTTTCACGGTTTTCATCATCGAGCACCATCACGCCGCGCCCGTTGCGCAGTGCGTCGATCGCGCGTTCAACGCGTTCTGTCGGCGTGCCGAAGTCTGAAAGTAGCGTCTGATTCATGGTAAAAAACCTCATTAAAAATTATGGATTACCAGAACCAGGGCGATCTTGAGGAGTAGCTAGCAATAGCTAAAAAAATAACGCAAGCGGGCGCATGCCCGGCAGATACCGTTACTCTCTCCCATCCGGACTATAACCGTCGGCCCCGGAATTACACCGGATCTGCTGACCTCTAACCGGCCTTTACAGGCTGGCTGAGCGCTCGCGGGCTTTCACCGTAGAAGGTGATTTACCGCCGGTGGGGACTTTCACCCCGCCCTGAGAATAAGCAAGATGACTATAACGCTAATGGATAGACAGGGCAATTGGCAAAAGCACAATTCGGCCACGCGCGGCGAATGCGCTTAATGGTGTTTATCCGGCGGGCAACTCGCATTACACTAAGCGGCAGCTATTAAACTCTGAAAGGGATACGCCATGATTGACCCGAAAAAAATCGAACAAATCGCACGCCAGGTTCATGAGTCCATGCCTAAAGGCGTTCGTGAATTCGGGGAAGACGTTGAGAAAAAAATCCGTCAGGTGCTGCAGTCGCAGTTGACCCGCCTGGATTTGGTTAACCGCGAAGAGTTCGACGTGCAGACTCAGGTGCTGTTGCGCACCCGCGAAAAGCTGGCGCTGTTGGAACAGCGCATGGCCGAGCTGGAAAGCAAGCTGAGCGCGGCGCCGGCCGCCAAACAGGAAGACGAATAATTCCCGCCAAGGGCGCGCACCGCGCGCCCTTGTTCTTTACGTCGCCCGGCGTTAGCCGCGCCCGTCTTTGATCGCTTTGATGATGTTGGTGGTCGACAGGCCGTCTTCAAAGTTCAGCACTTTGACATCGCCGCCGTTGGCCCACACTTCCGCACTGCCGGCAATCTCTTCCGGCTTGTAATCGCCGCCTTTCACCAGCAGATCCGGCAAGATGTCGGCGATCAAGCGCTGCGGCGTGTCCTCCTCGAACGGCACCACCCAATCCACCGCTTCCAGCGCGCCCAGCACAATCATGCGGTTCTCCAGCGCGTTGACCGGGCGTTTTTCCCCTTTCAGGCGTTTGGTCGACGCATCGCTGTTCACCGCCACGATCAGGCGATCGCCCAGCTTGCGAGCATTGGCCAGATAAGAGACGTGGCCGGCATGCAGAATGTCGAAGATGCCGTTGGTCATCACCACTTTTTCGCCGCGCTGACGCGCCTGCGCGACGGCCTGTTTCAACTGCGCTTCGGTCATCACGCCAAAACCGGTCTCGGCGCGGCCGCGCACCGCGTTCTCCAGTTCGATCGGCGACACGGTGGAGGTACCGAGCTTGCCCACCACCACGCCGGCGGCGGCATTGGCCAGGAAACAGGACTCTTCCAGCGAGTTGCCGGCGGCCAGCGAGGCGGCCAGCACGCCGATCACGGTGTCGCCGGCGCCGGTCACATCGAACACTTCCTGCGCCTGGGTCGGCAAGTGCAGCGGCTCAACGCCCGGCTGTAGCAGCGTCATGCCGTGTTCGGAACGGGTAACCAGCAGCGCCGACAGCTCGAAATCCGCTACCAGCTTCATGCCGCGTTCCACCAGTTCCGCTTCATCCTTACAGTGGCCCACCACCGCTTCGAACTCGGACAGGTTCGGCGTCAGCAGCGTCGCGCCGCGATAGCGCTCGAAATCGGATCCTTTCGGATCGATCAGCACCGGCACCTTGGCGGCGCGCGCCAGTTGGATCATGCCCTGCACCTGGCTGAGCGCGCCCTTGGCGTAATCGGACAGCACCAGCGCGCCGATCTGCGGCAGCGCCTGCTGAATGCGCTCCAGCATCGGCTGCGGATCAACGTTGGAGAAGCCTTCTTCGAAGTCGAGACGGATCAGTTGCTGGTTGCGCGACAGCACGCGCAGCTTGGTAATGGTCGGATGGGTCGGCACCGAGACGAAGTCGCAGCGCACGTTGACTTCATTCAGCTTGGCGCTCAGCGCCCGCGCCGCATCGTCGATGCCGGTCAGGCCCACCAGACGGGAAGTGGCGCCCAGCGAAGCGATGTTCATCGCCACGTTAGCCGCGCCGCCGGGACGCTCTTCGATGGTATCGACCTTGACCACCGGCACCGGGGCTTCCGGTGAAATGCGGCTGGTCGGCCCATACCAATAGCGATCCAACATGACGTCACCGACCACCAGCACACCGGCGCGGCGAAAATCAGGCAGCGTAACTTTCATCCGATAACTCCAAAAAAGAACAAAATTTTAGTGGCGCAGATATTACCACAGACCGCCGGAATACCCGCAAAAAGGTATTAATCCAGCCATTTGACCCAGCTGGCGCGCACCTGCTCGCGCTCGGCGGCAAACAGCCCGCTGCCGACCTTGCCGGAATGTTCCTGCAGCGCCAGGTGGTGGATCTCGTCGCGCATGGTGACATAGGCCTGGGTCAGCGCGCGCGCCTCCTCTTCCGGCATAATGTCGTAATTGGCCATCAGCTCGAAGATGCGCACGTTGTCCGACCAACGCGTCAGGCGCGGTTCACCCGGCGCATAGCGTAAGACCAGATATTGGGCGATAAATTCGATGTCGGTAATGCCGCCCTCATCGGCCTTGATATCAAACAGATCGCGCTGCTTGTTGCCGAGATGGTTGCGCATCTTTTCGCGCATCTCGCGCACTTCGCGCTTCAGGGTCTGCGCATCGCGCGTTTTGCACAGGATCTCGCGCCGGATCGCGTCGAACTGCTGATGCAGCGCCGGATCGCCGTGCACGATGCGCGCGCGCACCAGAGCCTGATGCTCCCAGGTCCAGGCTTCGTTTTGCTGGTAGTCGGCGAACGCCTCGACGGTGCTGACCAGCATCCCCGCGGCGCCGGAAGGCCGCAGGCGCGCGTCCACCTCATACAGAATGCCCGAGGACGTGCGGGTGCTGAACAGATGCATCACCCGCTGCGCCAGCCGCAGGTAGAACTGGCGGCCGTCGATGCAGCGATCGCCGTCGGTCATCACCTCCGGCGGGCAATCCAACAGGAACACCAGATCGAGATCGGAACTGTACCCCAGCTCCCAGCCGCCCAGTTTGCCATAGCCGATCACCGCAAAGCCGCGCCCCTCCCGCTCCTGCAAATGGGTGGGCTGGCCATAGCGCGCCACCATGTCGCTCCAGGCCTGTTGCACCACCGCGTCGATGATCGCCTCAGCCAGATAAGTCAGGTGATCGCTCACTTTCATCACCGGCAGCGCGCCGGCGATATCCGCAGCGGCGATGCGCAGCTGCTGAGCCTGTTTGAACTGACGCAGCGCCTCCAGCTTTTGCTCTTCGTCGTCTTCCGGCACCCGCAGCAGATACTGCCGCAGCTCGCTGCGGTAGGCGTCCAGCGCCACCGGCTGATACAGCGTGGCCGGATCCAGCAGCTCGTCCAGCAGCAGCGGGTAACGCGACAGCTGGTTGGCGACCATCGGCGACGCGGCGCACAGGCGGATCAGATGGCTGAGCGCCGCATGGTACTCCACCAGCAACTCGAGATAGGTAGTGCGGGTGACGATGCTCAGCAGCAGCTGCGCCAGCCGCACCAGCGCGGTCGGTGCGTCCTGGCGCGGGCATACCTCCGCCAGCAGGCGCGGCATCAGCTGATCGAGCACGTCGCGGCCGCGCGGGCCGATGGTGCGCTTGTCGACGTCGTGACGAAAATCGGCGATGGTGCGCAGCATCTGTCGACGCGCCTCTTCGTCCAGGTGCGGCGTCAGCGGCGCCAGCTCGTTCTCCTCCAGCGCGTCCTGCCACAGACTGTGATAGTGCTGGTAATCGGGATCTTCGCCGACATCCGGGCTATCGTCACCGATCAGGTCGTCGAACACCGCGCGCACCGCCTGCATGTGCACGTCCAGCGCCGCCATCAGCGCCGGCCAATCCGCCAATCCCATGCCGTAGGCCAACCGCGCCTGATCGAGCGCCTCCTGCGGCAGCGTCTGGGTTTGCTGATCGCCGATCGCCTGCAGCAGGTTCTCCAGCCGCCGCAGGAACAGGTAGGCGGCGCTCAGCGCCCGCACCTGCTTGCTTTCCAGCAGCCCCAGCTCGCCCACCGCCTGCAGCGTCGGCAGCAGCGAACGCCCCTGCAGCGCCGGTTCACGGCCGCCGCGGATCAGCTGGAATACCTGGGTGATGAATTCGATTTCGCGAATGCCGCCGGCGCCCAGCTTGATGTTGTCCTTCAGGCCGCGCCGCCGCACTTCACGGGCGATCATGCCCTTCATGTTGCGCAGAGACTGAATGACGCTGAAATCAATGTAACGACGGAACACGAACGGCCGCAGCGTTTTACGCAGCTCCTGGCTGTAGGCGTCTTCCGCCCCGCCCATCAGGCGCGCCTTCACCATCGCATAGCGCTCCCAGTCGCGCCCCTGTTCCTGGTAGTAATCCTCCAGCGCCGCAAAGCTCATCACCAACGGGCCGCTGTCGCCGAACGGCCGCAGCCGCATGTCCACGCGATAGACGAAGCCATCGATGGTCTGTTGATCCAGCGCCTTGATCAGCCGCTGGCCGAGACGGGTGAAGAACTGGGCGTTATCCAGCTCGCGCCGCCCGCCCTGGGTTTGACCATTTTCCGGGTAAGCGAAGATCAGATCGATGTCCGACGAGAAGTTCAGTTCGCCGCCGCCCAGCTTGCCCATGCCGAGGACCAGCAGCGGCTGCGGTTCGCCGTCGGCATTGCACGGCGTGCCCCACTCGCGGCAACAGGTTTGGTACAGCCAGTCGCGCGCGCTGACGATCAGCGTCTCCGCCAGCCCGCTCAGCTGCAGCAACGTTTCTTCGGTCGAACACAGCCCCTGCGCCTGCGCCCAGGCGATGCGCACCAGCGTTTCGCGGCGAAACAGACGCAGCGTGCGCATCAGTTGCGCTTCGTCGCGCACCTCTTCCAGCTCGTCCTGCAACCAGGCGGCGTAGTGTTGCCACTCGCCAGGCGCCGGCGGCTGTTCGCGCAGCGTCGCCAGCCAGGCCGGCTGGGCGAGCAGCGCGTCGCTGACGAAGTCGCTCGACGCCAGCACCCACTGCTCTTGCTCGCTAAAGGCGCAGTCCGCGCCGTGAACTTCCTGAAAACGCTGCACAACCTGCTGTGCCTGAGCCTGTAACGCGGCTGAAAGTGGCGACATAGTGTATGACCCGTTCTGCGGCCCACGGCTGGCGGGCCGGCTGGATTAACGAAGCGCGCCGTTTAACCAGAATGGCGCATGCGATAAGGCCTGTTTGCGGCTGGCTTCATACCAGCCCTGGCGGCGCTCGCTCAGCGCCGCCTGCAGCTCGCGCCAGGCGTCGATATAAGGCCCGGTCTGCTCGTCGGGGTAAGCACCCGACAGCAGGACCAGCGCCGAAATCTGACGCGTCAGGCGCGGCAATTGTTCCTGATATTCATCTTCGTTCAGCGTACGGCTGAAGGCTTCTTTCAGCTCCGCGCCGCTGCGCCCCAGCATGATGTCGCTGAAGCGTTTGAAAGAACCGTCCAGTTTGGCCTGCCCTTTGGCGTCGATAAACGGCCGCCAGGCGCCGCGCACCAGCCATGATGTGAGCGCCAACTTACATTGCAGATAGGCCGCGCTGTAGCACAGGCTTTCCGGTTGCGCGGCTTTGTCCGCCAACAGCGGTTCGAGCTCGGTCAGGCGGGCGCGCAGATCGGCGCTGGCCTTGCGCGGCACCAGGCCGCCGAAGATCACCAGCGCCTGGCGGATGGTGCCGACCGCTTCGAGGACCGCCCCGCGCGCCTGCGCATCGCCGCGCAGCCACAGCTCCTCATGGTACTGCCAATGGTTGAGCGCCAGCTCGAAGGCGGCGATCATCCCCTGCTCCACGGTCGCCTTCGCCGCCGGCTTCAGCACCCGCAGCGGGCGCACCTCGCGCGGCGGATTGCCCTGCGCCAGGTGGTAGCCGCGCGCCGCCTTGCTCAGGCTGCCCTGACGCAGCCCGCCATGGGCCGCCAGCTCGCCGGCCAATGCCAGCAGATCGGCGGTGTTGCCTTTCAGCAGCTCCAGTTCGATCTCGCTGAGGGCTTCGCTGAGGTCACCGGCGCGCACCTCTCCCTGATCCAAACCAATCTCGATCTCGCTTTGGCCGTAAGTGACCACCCACTTTTCACGCGCAAAGTCGGTACGGAACAGCGGCTGCAACGCCTGCTGCAGCGCCGCGATATCACAATCCTGTGGCCAGATGTCGGCAGGAAACTGCGCCAGCGCCAGCTGCGGCTCGGCGATAGCGACGTTGTATTCCGGACGTTGGTGCAGGCCGGCCACCACTTTACCGGCGGTTTTGATGGTCATCTCATAACGATCGTCGAAACCGCGAATGCGCAGCCCCATGTCGTGATTGCGCAGGAAGTTATCGGCCGTTTCGAAGTAAATGTTGGTCAGTTTTTGCGGCGCGGAATGCTGATGCGGCCAGGCGGCAAGCCATTGCGGCAGAGCGGCCACCGCTTGCGGCGCGGCGATGAATTTCAGTTCAATTTCAACGGTCATAATTCTTTAACACCAATAAGTTATGCATTCACGTCTGTTTCAGCGCGGCGCGTTCGGCCGCCGCATACTGCCCAATGACGCACAGTTGCCGTTATCTTACCGCGATTCCCGGCGCCTTAACCCTGCTAACTGTAGAAAAAACCTGTTACGTTATAAAACGCCGCGCAACTCACAGAATCAGCCACAGTAAGATAGTTCTCATTCCGGTTTTGGCGTTGCGTCGTCAGACTGAACGCTCTACTATCGTTCCATAAATTCACCAAGAAACGATGAACTAATGCAGAAATTACGCCTGATTTGCCTTGCCGCGCTGAGCTTCAGCATCACTTGGGGCGCACATGCCGAAGATAAACGCTATATCTCCGATGAGTTAAGCACTTACGTCCATAGCGGCCCAGGTAATCAGTACCGTATTGTCGGCACTCTGAACGCCGGTGAAGAAGTCACCCTGCTGAGCGTCAACGACAGCACCAACTACGGCCAGATCCGCGATCCGAAAGGCCGCACCACCTGGATCCCACTCGATCAGCTCAGCCAGACGCCGAGCCTGCGCACCCGCGTGCCCGAGCTGGAACAGCAGGTGAAAACCCTGACCGACAAGCTGGCCAACATCGATAACACCTGGAACCAGCGCACGGCGGAAATGCAGGAAAAAGTCGCGGGCAGCGACAGCACCATCAGCAGCCTGCAGAAGGAAAACCAGGATCTGAAAAACCAGCTGGTGGTCGCGCAGAAGAAGGTTAACGCCGTTAACCTGCAGCTCGACGACAAACAGCGCACCATTATTCTGCAGTGGTTCATGTACGGCGGCGGCGTCGCCGGCGTCGGCTTGCTGCTGGGCCTGCTGTTGCCGCACCTGATCCCGCGCCGCAAGAACAACAATCGCTGGATGAACTGATCTCAGTATCGTTCAGTTTGAGTATGGGCGCCTGCGGGCGCCCTTTTCATTGGCGCCGACATCCCGCGGCCAATTCATGTAATCTGATAGACAGAGCCTTACACGATATTCAGGAGTCAACAGTGCAGATTTATCTGGTCGGCGGCGCCGTTCGCGACAGCCTGCTCGACATTCCGGTGGTCGATCATGATTGGGTGGTGGTGGGCGCCACGCCGGCCGAGCTGCTGGCATTGGGCTACCAGCAGGTCGGCAAAGACTTTCCGGTATTCCTCAATCCCGACACCCACGAGGAGTACGCGCTGGCGCGCACCGAGCGCAAATCCGGCCAGGGATACACCGGTTTTACCTGCTATGCCGCGCCGGACGTCACGCTGGAGGAGGATCTGCTGCGGCGCGATCTGACCATCAACGCCATCGCCCGTTCCGCCGAGGGGGAGCTGATTGATCCTTACGGCGGCGTGGCCGATCTGCAGGCGCGCGTGCTGCGCCACGTTTCCGACGCCTTCGGCGAAGATCCGCTGCGCGTACTGCGCGTGGCGCGCTTCACCGCCCGCTTCGCCCACCTGGGTTTTCGCATCGCCGACGAAACGCTCGGCCTGATGCGCCGGATGGCGCACAGCGGTGAACTGGCCGCGCTGACCGCCGAACGCGTCTGGAAAGAAACGGAAAAGGCGCTGCAAAGCCAGAGCCCGCAGGTCTATTTTCAGGTGCTGCGCGACTGCGATGCGCTGGCGGTGCTGTTCCCGGAAATCGACGCGCTGTTCGGCGTGCCGGCTCCCGCCAAGTGGCACCCGGAGATCGACACCGGCGTGCACACGCTGATGGCGTTAGCGATCGCCGCCCGCCTCACGCCGGAGGTGGACGTGCGCTTCGCCACCCTGTGCCATGACCTCGGCAAGGGATTGACGCCAAAAGAGTTCTGGCCGCATCACCACGGCCACGGCCCGGCCGGTGTGCGGCTGGTTGAGGCGCTGTGCCAGCGGCTGCGGGTGCCCAACCCGGTGCGCGATCTGAGCAAGCTGGTGGCCGAGTACCATGATCTGATCCACACCGTGAACAAGCTGCGGCCGGAGACCCTATTGAAGCTGTTCGACGCCATCGACGTCTGGCGCAAGCCGCACCGGCTGGAGCAGATGATCCTGACCAGCGAGGCGGACGCGCGCGGCCGTACCGGCTTTGAGGAGAATCCCTATCCACAGGGCGACTATCTGCGCCAGGCGTATCAGGTGGCGAACGCGGTATCGATTAAAGAGGTGGTGGCCAGCGGGCTGCAGGGCACCGCGATCCGCGACGAGCTCAAACGCCGCCGCCAGCAGGCGCTGGCCGAGTGGAAGCTCACCCAAACCATCATCAACGATCAGGCATAAAAAAACCCCGCGGAGCGGGGTTTTTTCTTGGCGTGAAGGCTTACAGGAACACCATGTAAACCACGGCCGCCACGATAAAGCGGTAGATAGCGAACGGCACGAACGAGATGCGTTTGATCAGCGACAGGAAGGTCTTGATCGCAACCAGCGCCACCACGAAGGCGGTGACGAAACCGACGGCGAACATCGGCAGGTCGCCCCAGGTCAGGAAGTGCAGGCTCTTATACAGATCCAGGCCGCTGGCGCCAATCATCATCGGCACAGCCAGAATGAAGGAGAACTCGGACGCCGCATAGCGGTTCACGCCCACCAGCATGCCGCCGGCGATAGTGGAACCCGAACGGGAGAAGCCCGGCCACAGCGCCAGACACTGGAAGCAACCGATCATGAACGCCTGACGGTAAGTGATGTCATCCAACCCTTCCGCGCTAGGCTTCTTCGGCTTCAGCCATTCCGCCGCCAGCAGCAGCAGGCCGCCGACCACCAACGCGTACATCACGTTTTTCGGCGCAAACAGCGACTTGATGAAATCATGGAAGGCCAGCCCCAGCACCACCGCCGGGATCATCGCCAGCAGGATGTGCCCCAGCTTCAGCTGGCCGCTGGTTTTGCCTTCGTGCTCCACCGGCTTGCCGCCGAAATGGATGCCGATCAGACCGAACAACCGGCGCCAGAACATCACGACGACGGCCAGGATCGACCCCAGCTGGATAATGACTTCAAAGGTTTTGGCTTTGTCGCCGGTAAAGCCCAGCCACTCGCCGACGATGATCATATGCCCGGTGGAAGACACCGGCAAAAATTCGGTTAATCCCTCGACAACCCCAAGAACAAACGCAATAAACAGTGAATGCATGTCTGCCATGTGCTTCGCTCACCCCATAAAATAACGGCTATCACATAAAAAAGCGGCAATGCTTAAAGACAATGCCGCTAAAACAATTCTCAGGATTAAGACCAGGTTAACGGTCTTTCGTTGCAAGCAGATGACATAAAATCATGCGGGACGGGTGCCGCGCTCAATGATCACGCCGACCCGATTGGCATGTGCTACAGCGCCCGGTTTGCTGACCTTAATACGGACCCAGGGGGAATTGAAGCGCTGGAGCAAAATTTCAGATATTTCCTCCGCCACGCGCTCCACCAGCGCGAACCGGTTCGACTCCACGTGTTGGATCACGGCATCGCTGACGTCGGCATAGCTCAGACAGTCATTTACGTCGTCGCTGGCGGCGGCCGGCCGGTTATCCCAGCCCATTTCGATATCGAACACCAGCTTCTGACGAATGCCCTGTTCCCACTCATAAACGCCAATGGTGGTAATTACGGTAAGCTCTTCAATAAATACGATATCCATCACGTCATTCTCTGTTTTTGGCCTTGCCGGATACCACTTCCAGCGGAATGTGCGTATTATCCATAGATGTTGCGAGTAAAACGACCATTATTAAACGGAACCGCGTTATGAGTGCTACCGCGCTTGGCATGATTATCTTCGCGTATCTGTGCGGCTCGATTTCGAGCGCGATCCTGGTTTGCCGGATCGCCAGGCTGCCGGACCCGCGTGAACATGGCTCAGGAAACCCCGGGGCGACCAACGTCCTGCGCATCGGCGGCCGGCTGGCGGCGGCGGCGGTGCTGGTGTTCGATATTCTGAAAGGGATGTTGCCGGTCTGGCTGGCCTACAAACTCAATGTGCCGCCGCTGTATCTGGGCCTGACGGCGATCGCCGCCTGTCTTGGGCACATCTATCCGGTGTTCTTCCACTTCCGCGGCGGTAAAGGCGTGGCGACGGCGTTTGGCGCCATCGCGCCTATCGGCTGGGATCTGACCGGCCTGATGACCGGCACCTGGCTGCTGACGGTGTTGCTCAGCGGCTACTCTTCGCTCGGCGCCATCGTCAGCGCGCTGATCGCCCCGTTCTACGTCTGGTGGTTCAAACCGCAGTTCACCTTCCCGGTGGCGATGCTCTCCTGCCTGATCCTGATGCGGCATCACGACAATATTCAGCGCCTGTGGCGCGGCCAGGAAGGCAAGATTTGGGGCAAGTTCCGCAAGAAGAAAAACGACGCGGATGAGGATAACGGCGACCAGCCGAAAGACGAATAACGTAAGGGCCGGATAATCCGGCCCTTTGTTTTATACCGCAGGCAGTTCCGCCAGCGGCCAGCGCGGCCGCACCGACACGCTCAGCTCCGGGTTGGCGCCGCTCTTCAGCCGCACCATGCCGGCATAGGCGATCATCGCGCCGTTGTCGGTGCAAAATTCCGGGCGGGCATAGAACACTTCCCCGCCGCGTTTCTGCATCATCTCCGCCAGTTTGGCGCGCAGCGTACGGTTAGCGCTCACGCCGCCGGCCATCACCAGGCGTTTGAAGCCGGTTTGCTCCAGCGCGCGTTTGCATTTGATCGCCAGCGTATCCACCACCGCATCCTCGAAGGCGCGGGCGATGTCGGCACGCGTCTGATCGTCGTTGCCGTTGGAGCGGATGGTGTTGGCGGCGAAGGTTTTCAGGCCGGAGAAGCTAAAGTCCAGCCCCGGACGATCGGTCATCGGCCGCGGGAAGGTGAAACGCCCCGCCGTACCCTGCTGCGCCATCTTCGACAGCATCGGCCCGCCGGGATAATCCAGGCCGAGCAGCTTGGCGGTTTTGTCGAACGCTTCGCCGGCGGCATCGTCGATCGACTCGCCCAGCAGTTCATATTCACCGATGCCGGTGACGCTGATCAGCTGAGTGTGGCCGCCGGAGACCAGCAGCGCGACGAACGGGAACGCCGGCGGGTTATCTTCCAGCATCGGCGCCAGCAGGTGGCCTTCCATGTGGTGCACCGGCACCGCCGGCACGTTCCAGGCGAACGCCAGCGCGCGCCCGACGGTAGCGCCGACCAGCAGCGCGCCTACCAGGCCCGGCCCGGCGGTATAAGCCACGCCGTCGATATCGGCCGGGGTCAGGTTGGCCTCTTTCAGCGCCGCCTGAATCAGCGGCACGGTTTTGCGCACGTGATCGCGGGAGGCCAGTTCCGGCACCACGCCGCCGTAGTCGGCGTGCAGCTTCACCTGGCTGTATAATTGGTTGGCCAACAAACCGGTTTGATCGTCATACACTGCAATTCCGGTTTCATCGCAGGACGTTTCTATACCCAGTACTCGCATTACATTTCCCATCATTCACGTGCGGCCGCCAGTCTACCACATTCCGCCGCATTTACCGCCGATGCGGCGCATCTTGTCACCGGCTTGCGCCTATGTCGATGATTCATCCAGAAAATGCCCGAGCGATTAAACACGAGCATTTTTTTCTGATTAGTCTATAATCAGCGCCCGGTGCAAAATTGCGCACGTTGCGGCAGAGCGACGCGGGTTTCAATTTGCGGTGATGCTTTACAAAGCAGCATCCATTGGAGTAAAATTCCGCACCATTTTGAAAAGGCTGGCGCTTGGCCAGCAACAAACCGAATTTTATTGAGGTGAGAGGCACATGCCGGTAATTAAAGTACGTGAAAACGAGCCATTTGACGTTGCTCTGCGTCGTTTCAAACGCTCTTGCGAAAAAGCAGGTGTTTTAGCTGAAGTTCGTCGTCGTGAGTTTTATGAAAAACCAACTACCGAACGTAAACGCGCTAAAGCTTCTGCTGTGAAACGTCACGCGAAGAAACTGGCTCGCGAAAACGCACGCCGCACTCGTCTGTATTAATTCTTCGGGGGCAACCCCACCGCGTGAATTTCTGATTTTCAAAATCGCGCAGACCGAGTAGTTGCATACGAAGGCCGTGCTTTCCGAAAGGAATGCGCGGCTTGTTCTCGTTTATAGGCTAATGAAGTAAGGGCTTATGGCTGGACGAATTCCGCGCGTATTTATCAATGACTTGCTGGCTCGCACCGACATCGTCGATTTGATCGACGCCCGCGTGAAGCTCAAGAAGCAAGGCAAGAACTACCACGCGTGCTGTCCGTTCCACCACGAAAAGACGCCTTCATTTACCGTTAATGGCGAAAAGCAGTTTTATCACTGTTTTGGATGTGGTGCGCACGGCAACGCCGTCGACTTTTTGATGAATTACGACCGACTCGAGTTTGTCGAAACCATCGAAGAGCTGGCGACCATGCACGGGTTGGAAGTGCCTTACGAAGCGGGCACCGGGCCGACCCAGATCGAACGCCATCAGCGCCAGAGCCTATACCAACTGATGGAACAGCTCAGCGCGTTCTATCAACAGTCACTGCAGCAGTCCTCCGGGGCGCCGGCGCGCAGCTATTTGCAGCAGCGCGGATTAAGTGACGACGTTATTCGCCATTTCGCCATCGGCTTCGCGCCGGCGGGATGGGACAACGCCCTGAAGCGTTTCGGCCGCGACGCCGACTCGCGCCGCGCATTGAACGATGCCGGCATGCTGGTGACTAACGATCAGGGGCGTTCGTACGACCGTTTCCGCGAACGGGTGATGTTCCCCATCCGCGACAAGCGCGGGCGCGTCATCGCCTTCGGCGGCCGCGTGCTGGGCGACGGCATGCCCAAGTACCTGAACTCGCCGGAAACCGAAGTTTTCCATAAGGGCCGCCAGCTGTACGGCCTGTATGAAGCACAGCAGAATCACCCTACCCTGCAGCGGCTGCTGGTGGTGGAAGGGTATATGGACGTGGTGGCGTTGGCGCAATTCGGCATCGATTATGCCGTCGCCTCGCTCGGAACCTCGACGACGGCTGAACACATTCAGCTGCTGTTCCGCGCCACCGACAACGTCGTCTGCTGTTACGACGGCGACCGCGCCGGCCGCGAAGCGGCCTGGCGGGCGCTGGAAACCGCGCTGCCGTACCTGAACGACGGGCGCCAGCTGCGGTTCATGTTTTTGCCCGATGGCGAAGACCCGGACACCCTGGTGCGCAAGGAAGGCAAAGAAGCCTTCGAGCAGCGAATGGAGCAGGCGCAGCCGCTGTCCACTTTCCTGTTCGAAAGCCTGCTGCCGCAGGTGGATTTGAGCAGCCCGGACGGGCGCGCCAAGCTGAGCACGCTGGCGCTGCCGCTGATTACTCAGGTGCCGGGCGAAACGTTGCGCTTGTACCTGCGTCAGGAGCTCGGCAACAAGCTGGGGCTGCTGGACGACAGCCAGCTCGACAAGCTGATGCCCAAGCAGGCTGAAAATGCGAATCCTTATCAGGCGCCCCAGCTAAAACGCACAACCATGCGTATACTGATAGGGTTACTGGTGCAAAATCCGCAGTTGGCTACACTTATCCCTTCGCTGGAAGGGTTGGAGCAGACCAAACAGGCGGGATTGCCGCTGTTCGTCGAACTGGTGCAGACCTGTTTGGCGCAGCCGGGCCTGACAACCGGGCAATTGCTGGAGCTGTATCGCGACAACAAATTCAGCCAGCAGCTTGAAACCTTGGCGACCTGGAACCATATGATCGTTGAGGACATGGTCGAACAGACCTTTTTGGATACGTTGGCCAGCCTGTACGACTCGGTGCTCGAGCAACGGCTGGAAACGCTGATCGCGCAGGCCAGAACGCGCGGCCTGAGCCCGGAGGAACGTGAAGAAGTCCGTTCCCTCAACCAGGTTTTAGCGAAGAAAAACTGAATACCAAACGGCTTAAGTGCCGATAATTGCGAGGGCAGAGCCCTGCACAGTGCCGCCATAGTGGGCCGCGGCGATAACGAAAACGCCCCAAATGCTATTGTTGGCGGTTTCGCCGACCGACACCAACCTAAATACTCTGAAGTGTGGATACCGTCTTATGGAGCAAAACCCGCAGTCACAGCTGAAGCTACTTGTCACCCGTGGTAAGGAGCAAGGCTATCTGACCTATGCTGAGGTCAATGACCATCTGCCGGAAGATATCGTCGACTCCGATCAGATCGAAGACATCATCCAGATGATTAACGACATGGGCATCCAGGTGATGGAAGAAGCACCGGACGCCGATGACCTGCTGCTCGCCGAAAACTCGAACAGCACGGACGAAGATGCGGAAGAAGCCGCCGCACAGGTTCTGTCCAGCGTGGAATCCGAAATCGGCCGCACCACCGACCCGGTGCGCATGTACATGCGCGAAATGGGTACCGTCGAACTGCTGACGCGCGAAGGCGAAATCGACATCGCCAAGCGCATCGAAGACGGCATCAACCAGGTGCAGTGCTCGGTTGCCGAATACCCGGAAGCCATTACCTATCTGCTTGAGCAGTACGATCGCGTCGAAGCGGGCGAAGCGCGCCTGTCCGATCTGATCACCGGCTTCGTCGATCCTAACGCGGAAGAGGACATCGCCCCAACCGCGACCCACATCGGTTCCGAACTGTCGAGCGAAGAGCAAGACGACGACGAAGAAGATGAGGATGCCGAAGACGACGACACCGAAGACGACAACAGCATCGATCCTGAGCTGGCGCGTCAGAAGTTCGCCGAACTGCGCGATCAGTATGAAGCGACGCGTCTGGTGATCAAAAAGAACGGCCGCAGCCACGCCAGCGCCGCGGACGAGATCCTGAAGCTGTCTGAAGTGTTCAAGCAGTTCCGCCTGGTGCCGAAACAGTTCGACTTCCTGGTCAACAGCATGCGCACCATGATGGATCGCGTTCGCACCCAGGAACGCATCATCATGAAGCTGTGCGTTGAACAGTGCAAAATGCCGAAGAAAAACTTCGTCACCCTGTTCGCCGGCAACGAAACCAGCGACTCCTGGTTCGAAGCCGCACTGGCGATGGCCAAGCCATGGTCGGAAAAGCTGAAAGACGTGGCTGAAGACGTGCAGCGCAGCCTGCAGAAACTGCGTCAGATCGAAGAAGAAACCGGCCTGACCATCGAGCAGGTCAAAGACATCAACCGTCGCATGTCGATCGGTGAAGCGAAAGCTCGCCGCGCGAAGAAAGAGATGGTTGAGGCCAACCTGCGTCTGGTTATTTCCATCGCCAAGAAATACACCAACCGCGGCCTGCAGTTCCTGGATCTGATCCAGGAAGGCAACATCGGCCTGATGAAAGCGGTAGACAAGTTCGAATACCGCCGCGGCTACAAGTTCTCGACGTACGCCACCTGGTGGATCCGTCAGGCTATCACCCGCTCCATCGCCGACCAGGCGCGCACCATCCGTATCCCGGTGCATATGATTGAGACCATCAACAAGCTCAACCGTATTTCGCGCCAGATGCTGCAAGAGATGGGCCGCGAGCCGACGCCGGAAGAGCTGGCCGAGCGCATGCTGATGCCGGAAGACAAGATCCGCAAAGTGCTGAAGATCGCCAAAGAGCCAATCTCGATGGAAACGCCGATCGGCGACGACGAAGATTCGCATCTGGGCGACTTCATCGAGGATACCACCCTCGAGCTGCCGCTGGATTCCGCGACCTCGGAAAGCCTGCGTTCCGCCACCCACGACGTGCTGGCCGGCCTGACCGCGCGCGAAGCGAAAGTGCTGCGCATGCGTTTCGGCATCGACATGAACACCGACCACACGCTGGAAGAGGTTGGCAAGCAGTTTGACGTTACCCGTGAGCGTATTCGTCAGATCGAAGCCAAGGCGCTGCGCAAGCTGCGTCACCCAAGCCGCTCCGAAGTGCTGCGCAGCTTCCTGGACGACTAAGTCCGGCGGTTGCACTCAAAACAAAAACCCCGGCCTGCCGGGGTTTTTTTATGCCTCAGAACATGCTGTTGCCGCTGGCGGTCTTCTCCGGCACCGGCTGCGTCACGTCCCAGTGCTCAACGATTTTTCCGGCGCCGTCGAGACGGAAGATATCGACGATCGCCGCTGTCTTGCCGGCCTCGCGCCCGCTGACTTCCACATGCAAAATCACATAGTCACCGTCGACGAACGCCTGTTTTACCTCACTGTGCGAGTTGGGGTAACGCGTTTTCAGCAGCTCGACAAATTGACGAAAACCCGCCACGCCGTCTTTGGCGTTGGGGTTATGCTGCTTGTACTGTTCCCCCAAAAACGGCCGCGCCGCCGCAAAATCCTTGTTGTTCAGCCCCTGCCGATAAAACTCCAGCACGTTCTGCTTGTTGCGCGCTTCCTGTGGCGAATGCCCCGCCTGTGCAGCGCCGGTCACCAATAACAGCGCCATCACACAGCCTTTCATTATCGATGTCATCGCATACTCCCTTATGTCATTGCAGCGCCAGGAACAGCTCGCGATAGCTGGCGGTAAGCTGCTCCAGCGTGGCGCGGTTCAATCCGCTGGGGTTGGGCAATACCCACACCTCGGTTTGCCCCAGCATCATCGCCTGCTTGCCCCAGGGCGCGTTTTTCACCCCGAAGGCGGTGGTGAACGCCTGCTTGCCTAAAATCGCCAGCGCGCGCGGCTGGTAGCGCAGGATCTTCTCTTGCAGCGCCTCACCGCCGCTGCGCAACTCGTCACGCGACAGCTCGCTGGCCGCCACCGTCGGGCGCGCCACCAGCGCGGTAATGCCGCAGCCGTTATCCTTCAGCTGCTGCCACTGCTCCGGCGCCAACTGGCTCTCGGTAAAGCCGGCCTGATGGATCACCTTCCAGAAGCGGTTGCTGCCGTTGGCGAAAGGGTAGCCCTGATGGGCGGAAGAAAGGCCGGGGTTGATGCCGCAAAACACCACCCGCAGGCCAGGCGCCAGAAGTTCCATGAGTATCGTGAGTCCATTGCAGGGATTTACTGCGGTTATCGCAAAATCCGCCAGCAATTACAACAGGCTAGAACTGTGCAGAAAAGCAACATACGGGCGGGTAACAGTAGACCGCCGCTTAAGGATTCCCTATAATCTCGCGGCTTGGCCCCTTAGCTCAGTGGTTAGAGCAGGCGACTCATAATCGCTTGGTCGTTGGTTCAAACCCAACAGGGGCCACCAAATTTTAGCTTTAAAATCATATAAAAAAGCCACTTTTCTTGAAGTGGCTTTTTTATTTCTTGCTCACAGTGGCGGCAAAATGGCGGCAGTATGCCAACACTCTCAGCTATCTTTCCCCTCTTAACCAGCCTATAGACAGACTTACCAGGAAGCCGGCAAAGAAGATCGCGACAGCCGCAGCGATAGATTTCCACCACTCATCAAACCAGAACAAGGCAACAAATGCCGCTATAGAGAACAGGCCAATGACTATGGACTCAGCCAAGTCAGCAGTTTGTCGGCCAACAAATTTAACGAACTTCACAAGAAAGGATTTTAGCCAGTTCATTGATTTTATTACTTAACGATAGGAAGTCATCATCACTTAACCATTAGTTAAAATCCAACCGCTGGCTTTTGATTGATCTATCCGCTATCGCTCGCCTCTCACAAGGCTACACAAAGCAATAGTGACAAACACCAGCAACAGGAATATTGCCGCGCTCAGAATTCGTTGCCACCATTCGTCGAACCAGAACAGTGAGCCAAACGCAGCGACAGAAAATATCCCGCCCAAAATCGCTTCCACAAGGTGCGACAATCCTTTACCGAGCTTACTGCCCCAAGACTTTAGATAGCTCATGATTCACACCTTCACAGAACATTTTCGATTTGCTGGTATAGGCAACAAAGGGTTCAAGATACTCCTCCGCCAGAAAGTAGATCATGTCCAAATTTCGTGGCGTGAGCTTATGGTACGTTGAGGGATATTGTTCCCGCAAACGACGCGAAGAAACGGAGGCCTGTTCAATAATTCCTTGTAAAAGAATGATGTTTAGCCCAGCAATGGTGACACCTTTGAATACCCATTTGAAAAGTATGCTGCCGATAACCTTTTTCAAAATATGGTGTGTGATTTGCTGAACCAGAATGAACTGCGTCCCCATACGTCCTGTAAGATAACCCTCTACATGGTTTAATTTTTGGCTTAGCACGGTTTGTGTTTGCAGATCCATCCGCTGATAGCAGTCACGGATAATCACCGCTATCAGCTCACGTAGCGGGGCTTCGATACCATAGCCGGCACGAACGACCTTGATGAACCGTTCCGTTTCGATTTCATTGCGGCGCTTAAGCTCTCGACCGCCGAGCCCTGCTCCCTGCCATGTCCTACGAGCACTATAGGCAATGCCCCTTGGTAAAGACTCTATTCCCTCAAGAATTCCTTGAGCTACGGCTTTCGCATCCATAACAATCCCTTATCAGCGCCCTGGCCGTACCCTATACTAACTTCGCTTAAAATATCAACACCCCTTTCATCCTAATGAAGGGCGCCCCTCGGCATAATGGCTTTTTTGTTTCCCGCTGCCGTGCCACACTTTCCTCTCGGCATTCCTGATTTATTCCGACTCATAAGGACCCGGCATGATCGTCATCTGCGACCACGACAACCTCGACGCCTGGCTGGCGCTGCGCTCGGCGCTGTGGCCGTCCAGCTCGCCTGAAGATCACCGCGCGGAGATGCGCGAAATATTGGCTTCGCCGCACCACACCGCGTTTATGGCGCGGGGGCTGGACGGCGCTTTCGTTGGCTTTGCCGAGGTCGCGCTGCGCTACGATTACGTCAACGGCTGCGAATCGTCGCCGGTGGCATTTTTGGAAGGGATTTATACCGTCGAGCGCGCCCGCCGCCATGGCTGGGCCGCACGCCTGATCGCGCAGGTGCAGGAGTGGGCCAAGCAACAGGGGTGCAGCGAGCTGGCGTCGGATACCGACATCGCCAATCTGGACTCCCAACGCCTGCATGCGGCGCTGGGCTTTGCCGAAACGGAACGGGTGGTGTTTTACCGCAAAACGCTGGGCTGATCAGGCGGCCTTGCTTTGCCGCTGATGCGCCAGCTGCTCGGCGCGCAGCAGGATCTCCTGCAGATCGTCCTCGTTGATATCGAACAGATCTCCCTCCATCAGCGCCTCGTGCAGATCGGCGCGGGTGATGGCAACGGCATCGATCGGCAGATTGGTCGGCTTGGCCTCCGCCGGCGCCAGCGCGTGCGGGTAGCGCCGCCCGGCCAGGTTATTGAACAGAATGGCCAGCGCCGCCAGCAGCACCGAGTTCAGCAGCACCGGGTACAACACGAAGTGGTAGCCCATCTGATGAATGCCGGGGCCGCCGAGGATGGCGGTCAGCGCCACCGCGCCGCCGGGTGGGTGCAGGCAGCGCAGCTTGAACATCAGGCCGATGGCCACCGCCGCCGCAACGCCGCAGGCCAGGCCCGGATCGGGGATCAGCAGACCGGCGCTCACGCCCACCGTCGCCGCCAGCGCATTGCCGCCGACGATCGACCAAGGCTGCGCCAGCGGGCTGTTCGGCACGCCGAACAGCAGCACCGCCGAAGCGCCCATCGGCGCGATAAACCACAGGTTCACCTCGCCCAAAATAAAGTGGCTGATCCAGCCGGCGAGCATCAGCCCCAAACCGGCGCCAACGCTGGAAATCAGCATCTCTCGCTTGCCCACCGCCAGCGGGTGCGGCCACAGGCGCGCAACTCCCACTCTTACCCGTTCTATCCACTGCGTCTTCATGTTACCCGATACGGCTCAATTCACGTGTTGGCAACAAATATATCACGTCGCGCCAGCGCCGCCGTCCGCCGCGTCATAAAAGAACTTTTAGGCTAACAGATTGATTTTTAGCCTCCCCTCAACAATGATGAATGTTCCCCCCTTAACCCCGAGGAACCGCCGATGTCTCAACCGATCATCGAACTTTACACCGACAGTGAATTTTTCAGCCCGTACGCCATGTCCGCCTTTGTCGTGCTGACGGAAAAAGGCATTCCGTTCACCGTGAAGCCGGTGGACCTGGCGAAAGAAGAGAACAAAGAGGCGGCCTACGCGGCGCTGTCGCTCACCCGCCGGGTGCCGACGCTGGCGATCGGCGAGTTCCAGCTCTCGGAGTCTTCGGCGATCGCCGAATACCTGGAAGACATCCACCCGGCCCACGCCGTATACCCGCGCGACGTGAAGCTGCGCGCCAAGGCGCGCGAGATCCAGGCCTGGCTGCGCAGCGATCTGCTGCCGATCCGCGCCGAGCGCTCGACCGAGGTGGTGTTCAACAACGGCAAGTTCCCGCCGCTGTCCGAAGCCGCGCAGGAGGCCGCGCGCAAGCTGATCGCCGCCGTGGAAAAGCTGCTGAGCCACGGGCAGGACAATCTGTTCAGGGAGTGGTGCATCGCCGACACCGATCTGGCGCTGATGCTCAACCGGCTGGTGATGCACGGCGATCCGGTGCCGGAGCGCGTGCGCCACTATGCGCACAAGCAGTGGCAGCGCCCGTCGGTGCAGGCCTGGCTGGCGTTGTCGGAAAAGCGGCGCGCGTGAGAAAAAAATCGGCGGCCACGACGCCGCCGTTCTCAATGCCGAGAAACAACATCACTGCTTGAGGGAAGGCAAATCACCATCCAGAGGGCAGATAGCCTAACAATGAAGCGATGGCGTACACCGCGCTGGCCAGGTACAGCAACACAATGCTGATCTGCAGCAGCGGATGCGTGATCCAGTTGCACTGCCAGCGCGGGGTTTGGTCGCCGTGTTTGCGCGCGCCGCGCAGGATCAGCATCGGCATGATCGACAGGATCACCCCGCTGAACACCCCGGCGAAGTAGAGCGCGTTGACGAACGACACCAGCCCGCTGTAGGCCAGCGCGAACGGCGGCACCACCACCAGCAGCAGCACGCCGAAGCGGCGCAGCGGCAGCTCGTCGTTGCCCAGCCGGAACTTGTCGAAAATATTGGTCAGGAAGCTGCCGCCCAATCCCCAGTACGAGGTCAGCATCGCGCACAGCGCAAAGATGTTGGCGGAGAAGAACGCCCACTGCCCCAGCGCCTGGCCCCAGGAAATGGTGGCCACGTCGGAGATATCATTCAGCCCGCTGAGCGCAATCACCGACATCGGCACCGCCGCCAGCAAAATGAACGTCACCACCATGCCGACGATGATCGCCTTCGGCAGTTGCTCCGGTTTGTCGGCAAAGCCGCGCGCCATTTCCGGCACGATGTACTGCGCCGAGAAGCAGAACACCACCACGTTGAACACCGGCACCATATAGCGCCAGTCGCCGTCCAGCAGGTTGCGCATCTGGGTGGTGTCTTTCAGCAGCGTCGCCGCCACCAGCGCGGTCAACATTACCACCATGCCGATGCTGATGAACTTCTCGCCACGGCCAATCGCTTTCAAACCGAGGTACAGCACGCCGGCGGCGGGCACGAAGAACAGCAGGCTGCCCAGCGCCGGCGAGATGCCGAACAGCGATTGCAGCAGCTTGCCGCTGCCGGTCATATAGGCGGTGAGCGCCCCAACGCTGTTGACGCACACCGAAGCGAACATCAGCCAGGCGCCCAGGCCGCCGACGTAGCGCTTCGCCAGCCCGCTCAGCTGCAGATGCGCGCGGGTGCGCAGCGTGGATTCGGCAACGTACAGCATGGTGATGGTGGTCAGGCTTCCCACCAGCACCAGCCAGAACAGCAGCGGCAGAAAGCCGGCCTTGCTGGAGGCGTAGGCGATGGAGAGCACCCCGGCGCCGATGTTGGTGCCGACGATCATCGCCACCCCTTCGAGGAAACTTAACGATTTGGCGGGTGCAGGTGCTCGCACCCCGGCGGCAAGCGCCGGAGAAACAGAGATATTATCAGACATGCATCATCCTTTATCGCCCGGCGACGCTGGCCGCCGGGATGGGTTAACGTCCTGACGCTCAACGGCTCACATCGATACACAGGTATTTCAGCTCCAGATATTCTTCTATCCCGTAGCGCGATCCTTCACGCCCGAGCCCTGACTGTTTCACGCCGCCGAACGGCGCCACTTCGTTGGAAATCAGCCCGGTGTTGATGCCGACCATGCCGTACTCCAGCGCTTCCGGCACGCGCCACTGGCGCGCGGCGTTCTGCGTGAACAGGTAGGCGGCCAGGCCGAATTCGGTGTCGTTGGCCATGGCGATGGCTTCCGCCTCGTCATGGAAGCGGAACAGCGGCGCCACCGGCCCGAAGGTCTCTTCTTTGGCGAAGCGCATCTTCTGCGTCACGCCGGTCACCACCGTCGGCTGGAAGAAGGTGCCGCCGAGCGCGTGCGGCTGGCCGCCGGTGGCGATCTGCGCCCCTTTGATCAGCGCGTCGTCGATATGGCTCTGCACCTTCGCTACCGCATCGCTGTCGATCAACGGCCCCTGGGTGGTGCCTTCGTGGCTGCCGTCTCCCACTTTCAACTGCTCGACCGCCGCCACCAGTTTCTCCGCCAGCCGCTCGTAGATGCCGTCCTGCACGTAGATACGGTTGGCGCACACGCAGGTCTGGCCGCTGTTGCGGAATTTGGAGGCCATGATGCCCGCCACCGCCGCGTCCAGATTGGCGTCGTCAAACACGATGACCGGCGCGTTACCGCCCAGCTCCAGCGACAGTTTCTTGATGCTCGGCGCGCACTGCGCCATCAGGATGCGGCCGACCTCGGTCGAGCCGGTAAAGCTCAGTTTGCGCACCACCGGGCTGTCGCACAGCACCTTGCCCACCTGCGCCGCTTCGCCGGTCACCACTTGCAACACGCCGGCGGGAATGCCAGCGTCCTGTGCCAGCTTGGCCAGCGCCAGCGCGGTCAGCGGCGTTTGCTCGGCCGGTTTGACGATGATGGCGCAACCGGCCGCCAGCGCCGGCGCCACCTTGCGGGTGATCATCGCCGCCGGGAAATTCCACGGGGTGATGGCCGCGCACACGCCGATCGGCTGCTTCACCACCACCAGGCGCTGCGAAGCCTGCGGCGCCTGCAATACCGCGCCGTCCACCCGCTTGGCCTCTTCGGCGAACCAGGTGATGAACGACGCGGCGTAGGCTACTTCGCCGCGCGCTTCCGCCAGCGATTTGCCCTGCTCGGCGGTCATCAGCTGCGCCAGATCTTCCTGCGCGGCCAACACTTTGTCGGCCCAGGCCAACAGCAGCGCGGAACGCTGCTTGGCGGTCAGCTGTTTCCAGTCGTTTTGCGCCCGCTGCGCCGCCGCGATCGCCTGCTGGGTTTCCTCTTCGCTGACCAGCGGAATGCTGGCCAGTTCGACGCCGGTGGCCGGGTTGATCACTGCTTCACGTTTGCCGCTCAGGGCATCGCACCACTCGCCGTTGATCAGACACTGGCTGCGCAACAGCTCGGGATTATTCAATTTCATGCCGATCGCTCCTTAGTGGGCCAGCGCGCGGGACAGAATGCCCATCGCCTTGGTGAACTGATCGTCCGGGATGGTCAGCGGGTAGAGGAAGCGGATCACGTTGCCGTTCACGCCGCAGCTCAGCAGCAGCAGCCCTTCCTCCATCGCCTTCTGCTGCACCTGACGGGTGATCTCCGCCGAAGGCTTGCCGGTAACCGGATCGTTGAACTCCACCGCCACCATCGATCCCTGCGCGCGCACATCGGCGATCGCCGGGCTGGTTTTGCGCGCCTGCTGGAGCACTTCCACCAGATGCTGCCCCAAGCGCTGAGCGCGCTGGCACAGCTGCTCTTCGTCGATCACGTCCAGCACCGCGTGCGCGGCGGCCACCGCCAGCGGGTTACCGGCATAGGTGCCGCCCAGCCCGCCCGGCGCCGGCGCGTCCATCACCTCGGTGCGGCCCGCCACCGCCGACAGCGGCATGCCGCCCGCCAGGCTTTTCGCCATAGTGATCAAATCGGGCTTAACGCTGTAGTGCTCCATGGCGAACAGCTTGCCGGTACGGGCGAAGCCGGTCTGCACTTCGTCGGCGATCAGCAGGATGCCGTGCTGGTCGCACAGCGCGCGCAGCGCCTGCATGAAATCGGCCGGCGCCACGTTGAAACCGCCCTCGCCCTGCACCGGCTCCAGCACAATGGCCGCCACCTGCTTGGGATCGATATCCGCTTTAAACAGGCGATCCAGGCTGTTCATCGCGTCTTCGGTGGTCACGCCGTACAGCGCGTTCGGGTACTGGCCGTGGAACACCGAGCCGGGGAATGGGCCAAAGCCCAGTTTGTAAGGCGCCACTTTGCCGGTCAGCGCCATGGTCATATAGGTGCGGCCGTGGAAGCCGCCGCCGAAGGTGATCAAGCCCGGACGGCCGGTGTAAGCGCGGGCGATCTTCACCGCGTTTTCCACCGCTTCCGCGCCGGTGGTGAAGAAAGCGGTTTTACACGGACCGGCGATCGGCGCGCGCTGGTTGATGCGCTCCGCCAAAGAAACATAGCTTTCGTAAGGAACGATCTGATAGGCGGTGTGGGTGAAGGCCTGCAGCTGCTTTTCAATTGCGGCGATCACCTTCGGGTGACGGTGCCCGGTGTTCAGCACGGCGATCCCCGAAGCAAAGTCGATCACTTCTTTGCCTTCCACATCCCACAGCGTGGCGTTCTCTGCGCGCTCGGCGTAAAAACCACACATCACGCCCACTCCGCGCGGGGTGGCGTCCTGACGGCGTTGGTTCAATTCTGCGTTTTTCATGCTGTTCTCTCCGGTCGGTGCCAGTTACACGTTTCGTTCACATTCGTGAAACAATGCCGTTTATTTACACAGGATGTGGCCCTATAATCGAGTGCCAGTTACGAATAATTGAGGGATCCAATTGCGCTCATTGAGTGGTGATCTGTTGCTGCAGCGCCTCGGCGAACAGCCCGATGACAAGCTGCACAAGCGGCTTTACAACGCGATCCGCACCAGCATTCTCGACGGCAGCCTGCCGCCCTCCAGCCGCCTGCCCGCCTCACGCGATCTGGCGCAGGAGCTCAGCCTGTCCCGCAACACCGTGTTAACCGTTTATGAACAACTGCTGGCGGAAGGCTACGTGTCGGCGCGCGCCGGCAGCGGCACCTTCGTCGCCGACACGGTGCCGGACAGCTGCCTCTCCACCGGCGGCGCCCCGGCGGACGGCAGCGGGCAACCGCGGCGCGTCGAACTGTCGGAGCGCGGCGCCACGCTGCTGCACCACGCCAGCGCCAGCCCCAAACAGTGGGGGGCGTTCATTCCCGGCGTGCCTGACGTCAACGCCTTTCCCCATCAGCTGTTCAGCAAGATCCAGGCGCGCCTCAGCCGCCGCCCGACGCCGCAGCGGCTGACCTACAGCAATCAGGGCGGCAGCCCGGAGCTGCAGCATGCGTTGGTGGAGTATTTACGGGTGGCGCGCTCGGTGCGCTGTTCGCCGGAACAGATCCTGATCACCGAGGGCATCCATCAGGCGATCGATCTGGTGACGCGCATGTTGTGCAATCCGGGGGATGACGCCTGGATCGAAGAGCCGGGCTATTGGGGGATCCGCAATATCCTGCGCATCAATGCGCTGAACATCTGCCCGCTGGCGGTGGACGAAGCCGGGCTGGTGCCGCCGGAGCAGCCGACCAACCCGCCGCGGCTGATCTTCGTCACCCCGTCGCACCAGTATCCGCTCGGCTCGGTGATGAGCCTGGCGCGCCGCCAACGGCTGCTGGCGCTGACGCGCAACGCCGGCGGTTGGATCGTCGAGGACGACTACGACAGCGAATTCCGCTTTTCCGGCCAACCGATCCCGGCGCTGCAAGGGCTGGAAGCCGACGCGCCGGTGATTTACATCGGCACCTTCAGCAAAACACTCTACCCGGCGCTGCGCCTCGGCTATGTGGTGTTGCCGCCGCCACTGGTGCAGGCGCTGAAAACCGCCCACGCCGAGCTGTACCGCGGCGGGCACCTGCTGATCCAGAGCGCGCTGGCGGAGTTCATCCAGGCGGGGCACTACACCGCGCATATCCGCCGCATGCGGCTGCTGTACGCCCGGCGGCGCGCCTTCCTGACCGGCTTGATCGAACGGCACCTCGGCAAACAGGCGCTCAGCGAGTTCAACAGCAACGCCGGATTGCACCTGATCCTCAACCTGCCGGACGAGGCCGACGACGTGGCGATCGCCGCCGCCGCCGGCGCGCAAGGGGTGCTGGTGCGGCCGCTGTCGCGCTACTACATGCTGCCCAATCGGCGGCGCGGCCTGCTGATGGGTTTTGCCTGCGTGCCGGAAGAGCAGATGGCCGCCGCCTTCACCCAGCTGCTGGCCTGCATCAACACGCCCGAGATGAAAAAGGCGGCCCCCTAGGGCCGCCTTCGCGCATTACCAGGCCTGAAGCCGCCATCCATCCGCCTGTCGGTGCAGGCGGTGCGTCGGCCGCAGCGCCTGCAGGAAGTCTTCGTCGTGCGACACCACCATCATCGCGCCGGGGAAATCCGCCAGCGCGGTTTCGATCGCCAACGACGACGCCAGATCCAGGTGGTTGGTCGGCTCGTCGAGCAACAGCAGCTGCGCAGGTTGTCGCCGCCACAGCGCGCAGGCCAACGCCGCCTTGAGCCTTTCACCGCCGCTCAGCGAGCCCAGCGGCAACGCGATGCGATCCGCGCCAAGCTGCAGCTGCGCCAGCCGGGTGCGCAACGCGCCTTCCGCCAACGGCGAATCCTGTAGCCCCAGATGCTCCATCACCGACAGGCCCGGGTCGAGCTGCGACAGGGTTTGATCGAGGTAGGCGGTCGACAGCGGACAATGACAATGGCCGGAAAGCGCCGCCAGCCGGCCGAGAATAGTCTTCAGCAAAGTGGATTTGCCGCAGCCGTTGGGGCCGGTCAACGCCACGCGCATCGGGCCGTCGATACGCAGATCCAGCGGCGGCGCGCTGACGAACGGCAGCTGCAGCCGCTCGAGCACCAGCACCTGCTTGTTCGCGTTCACTTCGCTGCCCGGCAGCGCCAGCAACACCGGCTGTTCCTCTTCCACCCGCTGGTAGGCTTCGCGCACCGCCGCATCGAGGCTGTCGCGCCGATCCTGATGCTGTTTGCGCAGCGTGCCGAGGCTCTCTTTCGCCGCCGACTTGTAGGCCACCCGCTCGAAAGAGGCGATATTCAGCGTATCGACGACGCGCAGCGTTTGCGCCGAGCGCCGCTGGCTCATGTCGTGCTCTTTCTGTTGGCGGGCGCGGGTGCGGCGGCGCTCCTCGCGCGCATGCTCCAGATCGGCGCGCGCCGCCTGCTGCTCTGTATCGCGCTGGCGCCGGTAGTCATCATAGTTGCCGCCGTAGCTGCGCAGCGCGCCGGGCGTCAGTTCGACGATGCGCTCCATGCGCGCCAGCAGCTGCCGGTCATGGCTGGCGATCAGCAACCCGCCCCGCCACTGATCCAGCTGCTGATACAGCCAGGCGCGCCCGACGCTGTCGAGGTGGTTGGTCGGTTCGTCCAGCAGCAGAAAATCCGCCTCGCCGAGCAAGGCGCCGCACAGCGCCGCGCGCATCCGCTCGCCACCGCTCAGCGAACCGGCGGATCGCAACGGATCGAAGGCCGGCAGCCCGGCAGCGGCGAAGGCGTTTTGCAGGCGATCGTGGAGATCCCATCGCCCTTCCAGACGATCGATATCGTCCGCCAGCGGCCGCCCCTGCTCGAGACGCGCCAGCGCGGCGAACGCCTCGCCATAGCCCAACAGCTGGGCCAGCGTGGTGTCCGCGGCGATCTCCGGTTGCTGTGCAACGTAAGCTACTGCGGCATGAGATTCGACGTGCCCGTTGCCCGGTTGATCCAGCCCGGCGATCAGGCGCAGCAGCTGGGTTTTGCCGACGCCGTTGCGCCCTACCAGGCCGCAGCGCTGCCGGTCGAAAGCAAGATCCAGCGGGCCGAACAGCGTTTCGCCGTCAGCAAATTGGCAGGTCAGTTGATGTAAAACGAAATAAGGGGACTGCGCTGAATGAGCCATAAGCACTCCTGAATGAGATCAAAACATCCCCACAGGGCGCGAGAGCGCACAGCGTGGGACACGATATCAACAGGTGTGGGTGTTCATTTTCGGTAATGGCTCCGCAGAGAGAAGGAATTTACAACGCGTAAAGGCTAACCGATCTTTTGTTCGTTATGCAAACAGAGTCTGAGATTCATGACATCTATCACATTCGGCGCAACGCAGATTCCCAAGCGGCGCGACAACGGCTAGATTTATCTCATCCGACCACTTGTATTCACATAATAATAACAGATGCTCATCCCCAATCGCTTTCAACCTGCAGCTAGGCGGCAAGTTCGGGCGTTCCCAGGAGCTTACTCAAGTAAGTGACTGGGGCGAGCGAACGCAGGCAACAACGCTGCAGGTTGAAAGAGGCGGGGGATGAACGATGGAGAGTGCAATGAGCAATTACCCTCACCTGCTGGCGCCGCTGGATCTCGGCTTCACCACCCTGAAAAACCGGGTGCTGATGGGATCGATGCATACCGGCCTGGAAGAGCTGCCCGACGGCCCGCAGCGCCTGGCCGCGTTCTATGCCGAGCGCGCCGCCGCTGGCGTGGCGCTGATCGTCACCGGCGGTATTGCCCCGAACGAACAGGGCGTGGTGTTTCGCGGCGGTTCGATCCTCAACAGCGAGGAGCAATTGCCTCACCACCGCCCGGTGACTGAAGCCGTCCACCGGGCGGGCGGCAAAATTGCGCTGCAGATCCTGCACACCGGCCGCTACAGCTATCAACCCAAGCTGGTGGCCCCTTCCGCGCTGCAGGCGCCGATCAACCCGTTTACGCCGAGCGCGCTCAGCGCAGCGGAGATCGAGCAGACTATCGCCGACTTCGCCCGCTGCGCGGCGCTGGCGCAGCAGGCCGGCTATGACGGCGTTGAGGTGATGGGATCCGAGGGTTATCTGATCAACCAATTCTTGACGACGCGCACCAATCAGCGCGACGACCAATGGGGCGGCAGCTTCACCAACCGCATGCGCTTCGCCGTCGAAACCGTCAGGGCAGTACGCCAGGCCGTGGGCCCGGAATTCATTCTGATCTACCGGCTGTCGATGCTCGATCTGGTGGAAGACGGCTCCAGCTGGCAGGAGATCGAGCAGCTGGCGCTGGCGGTCGAACAGGCAGGCGCCACGATCATCAATACCGGCATCGGCTGGCACGAAGCGCGCATCCCGACCATCGCCACCATGGTACCGCGCGCCGGATTCAGCTGGGTGACCCGCAAGCTGATGGGCAAGGTCAGCATCCCGCTGATCACCACCAACCGCATCAACGATCCGGCGGTGGCCGAGCAGGTGCTGGCGGACGGCTGCGCCGACATGGTGTCGATGGCGCGTCCGTTCCTCGCCGACGCCGCCTTTGTGCAGAAAGCCGCCGAGGGGCGCGCCGACGAGATCAATACCTGCATCGGTTGCAACCAGGCCTGCCTCGACCAGATCTTTGAAGGCAAGCTGACTTCCTGTCTGGTCAACCCGCGCGCCTGCCGTGAAACCGAAATGCCGCTGACGATGGCGGAAAAGCCGAAAAAACTGGCGGTGGTCGGTGCCGGCCCCGCCGGGCTGGCGTTTGCCACCACCGCCGCCAGCCGTGGTCATCAGGTAACGCTGTTCGACGCCGCCGAGCAGATCGGCGGCCAGTTCAACATCGCCAAGCAAATCCCCGGCAAGGAAGAATTCCATGAAACCCTGCGTTACTTCCGCCGTCAGCTGGCGCTGCGTGAAGTGACGGTCAAACTGGGCGCCAAAGTCGAGGCGGCGGATTTAAGCGAATTCGATGAGGTGATCCTCGCCTGCGGCATCGTGCCGCGCACCCCGGATATTCCCGGCATCGGGCACGCCAAGGTGCTGAGCTATCTGGATGTGCTGCGCGATAAAAAACCGGTCGGCCAGCGGGTGGCGATCATCGGCGCCGGCGGCATCGGCTTCGACACCGCCGAGTACCTTAGCCAGCACGGCGTCTCCAGCAGCCTGGATCAGGCGGAATTCAACCGCGAATGGGGCATCGACGGCCGCCTTGAACAGCGCGGCGGGCTGGCGGCGCAAGGCCCGCAGGCACCACGCGCCGCCCGGCAGATCTACCTGTTGCAGCGCAAAACCAGCAAGGTGGGCGAAGGCCTGGGGAAAACCACCGGTTGGATCCACCGCGCCAGCCTGGCGATGCGCGGCGTGAAGATGCTCAATAGCGTCAGCTATCGGCTGATCGACGACGAAGGGCTGCACATCACCCGCGCCGAGCAAGACAGCTGCCTGCCGGTGGACACGGTGGTCATTTGCGCCGGGCAGGAACCGCGCCGCGAACTGCAGCAGCCGCTGCTGGCGATGGGGAAAACCGTGCATCTGATCGGCGGCGCCGACGTGGCCGCCGAGCTGGACGCCCGCCGCGCGATCGATCAGGGCACGCGGCTGGCGATGGCGCTGTAAAAAAGGGGCGCATCGCGCCCCTGATATTGATGACAAACCTCATCCCTATGCCGGGGTGGCAGAGAGCAGCGAATAGAAAACAAGGAAAATCAATTTATTGATTTTCCGCTGATAACCACAAAGGGGGAAAAACCACGCTTTTTCCCCCCTTTGTCTACAGCCTGAGGGGCGTATCGCGCCCCTTGTTATTCACGCTCAGCGACGCGCGCCGGATTTCACCGCTCTCAAGATCACGAACTTCTTGTTCGAGGCCACCAGCGTGCAGTTGCCGAACAGACGTTTGAGCTTCTGATGGTAGTCGAGGTGACGGTTGCCGACGATGCGCAGTTCGCCGCCCACTTGCAGGCAGCGCTTGGCGTCGCAGAACATCTGCCAGGCGGTGTGATCGGTAATGGCGTGTTGCTGGTGGAACGGCGGGTTGCACAGCACCGCCTGCACGCTTTCGCGCTCGATGCCCGCCAGCGCGTTGTTCACCTCAAACTGGCAGCGGTCCAACTCTTGTGGCAGGTTGTGCTCCACGTTCAGCTCGCTGGAGGCCACCGCCATGTAGGATTCATCGACGAAAGTCACCTGCGCGTCCGGATTCTGCGCCAGCGCCGTCAGGCCAATCACGCCGTTGCCGCAGCCCAGATCGACGATATGGCCGTTCAGGCCGCGCGGCAGATGCTCCAGGAACAGGCGCGCGCCAATATCCAGGCTGCCGCGCGAGAAGACGTTGGCGTGGTTGTGGATCAGCCAATCGGTGCCGTCCAGCGTCCAGTTGGTGGTTTCCGCCGCCGCCGGCGGGACGATGTCCGCCGCCTGGCAGAAGATCAGGCGCGCCTTCTTCCACGCCAGGCTGGTGCGCGTTGGGCCCAGCACTTTTTCAAACAGCTGCATCGTCGAGGTGTGCACGTCGCGCGCTTTGGCACCGGCGACGATCAGCGTGTCTTCGGTCACGACGTGGCGCAGCGCGCGCAGCTGCTGTTCCAGCAGCGCCAGCGCTTTCGGCACGCGAATCAGCACCACCGCCGGCGCCGCCGGCAGCTCGGCCAGGCTGTCCAACAGTGTGACCTGCTCAGGATCCAGACCGTTGAGCTTGAGGTTGTGACGCGTCGCCAGCTGGCTCATGTACGAGTCGCTGACGCTGTAAGGACGATGCGCGTGCAGCGCACAGGCCAGGGTGCCGAAGTTATCGTTGAAAATCAGCACCGGGCGGCCACCGATATCTACGTTTTCAAGCTGTTGCAGCAGATATTCGTCCGCCGCTTCCCACGCCTGCAGTTGGGTGGATTCTTCCTGTTGGGGATAACGCTCCAGCTCAAGTTGCTGTGTTCCCAGATCGAGTTGGCTCATTGCCCCTCCTGACTGATAAAATTTGGGCTGTTTATCCCCTAAAAACGCCCGTCAGTAAAATGTTTTTTCGGATAAATTGCGTATGTCAGGATTTGAGCGAAAAAACAGCATAGAATGACCGGCTGAATGGCCGTTGATACGGAACAAGAATGTCTGAATTGACCTACCTGCAAGGCTACCCAACGCATCTGCAAAGCCAGGTGCAGCAACTGATCCACCAGAACAGGCTGGGAGACGTGCTGCTGCAGCGCTATCCGCAGGTACACGACTGCACCACCGACAAGTCGCTGTATCAGTTTACCGTCGATCTGAAAAACCAGTATCTGCGCAACGCCCAGCCGCTGAGCAAGGTGGCCTACGACAGCAAGATCCACGTCATGAAGCACGCGCTGGGCCTGCACACCGCCATCTCCCGCGTGCAGGGCGGAAAGCTGAAAGCCAAGGCGGAAATTCGCGTGGCGACGGTGTTCAAGGTCGCGCCCGAACCGTTCCTGCGCATGATCGTGGTGCATGAGCTGGCTCACCTGAAAGAGAAAGATCACAACAAGGCGTTCTACAGCCTGTGTTGCCATATGGAACCGGATTACCACCAGTTGGAGTTCGATACCCGGCTGTATCTGACGCACCTTTCGCTGTTCGGCGAGCTGTATGCATAGCGAATGAGGGCGTGATAATCTGCGGTTTTAAGCTTGGACCGGAGCTCGCCATGATTCGCTTTGCCGTCGTCGGCACCAACTGGATTACGGAACGTTTTATTGATGCCGCCCATGAAAGCGGCAAACTCAAGCTGAGCGCCGTGTATTCACGCTCGCTGGAACAGGCGCAGGCGTTTGGCGCCAACTATCAGGTCACGCAGTTTTTCGACTCTCTCGAGGCGATGGCCCAGTCCGACGCCATAGACGCGGTGTATATCGCCAGCCCCAATTCCCTGCACTGCCCGCAATCGCTGCTGTTCCTGCGCCATAAAAAGCACGTGATCTGCGAAAAACCGCTGGCCTCCAACCAGCGCGAAGCGGAACAGCTGGCGGCCTGCGCGCGGGAAAATCAGGTGGTGCTGTTCGAAGCGTTCAAAAGCGCCTATCTGCCGAATTTTCTGGCGCTGCAGCAGGCATTGCCGAAAGTCGGCCGGCTGCGCAAAGCCTTCATCAACTACTGCCAATACTCTTCGCGCTACCCGCGCTACCTGGCCGGCGAGAACCCCAACACGTTTAACCCGCAGTTCTCCAACGGCTCCATCATGGATATCGGCTACTACTGCCTGGCCAGCGCGGTGGCGCTGTTCGGCGCGCCGCAGTCGGTGCTCGCCAGCGCCACGCTGCTGGAGACCGGCGTGGACGCACACGGCACCGTCTGCCTGAACTACGGCGATTTCGACGTCACGCTTTCCCATTCCAAGGTCAGCGACTCGGAGATCCCCAGCGAGATCCAGGGAGAGGAAGGCACGCTGATTATCGACAAGATTTCCGAGTGCCAGGGCGTGGCGCTGACGCCGCGCGGCGGCAACCGCCAGGATCTGAGCCAGCCGCAGCACATCAACACCATGTTGTATGAAGCGCTGGCCTTCGCCGAGCTGGTGGAAAATCACCGGGTGGAATATCCGGGGCTGGAGAATTCGCTGATCGTCGCCCGCCTGCTGACCGATATCCGCCGCCAGACCGGCGTCGTCTTCCCCGCCGACGGAGAATGAGATGAAACCGCTGCTCGTGATGCAAACCGGCGACGCGCCGCAGGCCATTCGTCAGGAATTGGCCAACTTTGAT
This sequence comes from Serratia ureilytica, assembly GCF_017309605.1. NCBI lineage: Bacteria > Pseudomonadati > Pseudomonadota > Gammaproteobacteria > Enterobacterales > Yersiniaceae > Serratia > Serratia ureilytica. The sequence goes on along the minus strand of NZ_CP071320.1, from coordinate 581,320 downwards.
GGCATGTTCCTGCAACAGGGCAATATCGACGCCGAACGCGCGCACATCGTACACTTGCCTGCCGGCAAGCGGCCGTTGCCGCCGGCCGCCTATTGCGGCGTGGTCATCACCGGCTCGCCGGCGATGGTGACCGAACAGCTGCCGTGGAGCGAGGCGGCGGCCGAGTGGCTGCGCCAGGCGATGGCGATCAAACTGCCGCTGTTCGGCGTCTGCTACGGCCACCAGCTGTTGGCCTACGCGCTCGGTGGCGAAGTGGGTTACCACCCGCAGGGCATGGAGGTGGGCACGCTGGAGATCGAACTGCTGCCCGCCGCGGCCGAAGACCGGCGGCTCACCCTGCTGCCGCCGCGCTTCAAAGCCAACCTGATCCACTCGCAGAGCGTGCTGACGCCGCCCGCCGGCGCGCAGACGCTGGCGCGTTCGCAGCAGGACGCGCACCAGATCCTGCGCTATGGCGATCATGCCCTGACCACCCAGTTCCACCCGGAATTCAACGGCGCGGTGATGAGCCAGTATCTGCAGTGGCTCGGCGAGCTGCATCCCGAGCAGCAGGCCCGCTATCAGCAACAACAACAACAGGTTAGCGACACGCCGTTCAGCCGCCTGCTGCTGCAGGGATTCGTCGTCAGCCTGGGCGCGCAAAAAGCGTTGGCCGGCTAACGCGATTCACGTTGACCGCCGACACATTTTGCATTACTTTCTGCTCTGCAAAGGGGAGTAACTTCATTGCCGGTTAATCGTCATTACGATGCGCAAGCATCCGGTTACCGGGCAACCTGATGTCAAAGGTGTAACCACCTTCATCAACGTTGTAAGTGAGACCTTGCCGGAAGGCGAGGTTTGCTTGCAGCGTTCACAGAGCGGCTGGCGTCTTCCGACGTTGGCCGTTTTTGTTTTTGAAGGATACCTCTGATGATGAATTCCGTTGGCACACCGTGGTTGTGGGGCAGCTTCGCCGCCGTCATAGTCGTGATGCTCGCAATCGATCTCCTGTTGCAGGGCCGTAAAGGCGCGCACACCATGACTATGAAGCAGGCCGCCAGTTGGTCGCTGGTGTGGGTCAGCCTCTCTCTGCTGTTTAATTTCGGTTTCTGGTACTACCTGAATGAAACCGCCGGGCGCGCCGTCGCCGATACCCAGGCGCTGGCCTTCCTGACCGGCTACCTGATCGAAAAAGCGCTGGCGGTGGATAACGTGTTCGTCTGGCTGATGCTGTTCAGCTACTTCGCCGTGCCGGCCAACCTGCAGCGGCGGGTGCTGATCTACGGCGTGTTGGGGGCGATCGTGCTGCGTACCATCATGATCTTCGCCGGCAGTTGGCTGGTCAGCCAGTTCCAGTGGCTGCTGTACCTGTTCGGCGCTTTCCTGCTGTTCACCGGTATCAAGATGGCGTTGGCGAAGGAAGACGACTCGGCAATCGGCGACAAGCCGCTGGTGAAATGGCTGCGCAGCCGCCTGCGCATGACCGACAGCCTGGAAGGCGAGCGTTTCTTCGTGCGCCGCAACGGCATCCTGTTCGCCACCCCGCTGGTGCTGGTGCTGATCCTGGTGGAACTGAGCGACGTGATTTTCGCGGTGGACAGCATCCCGGCGATTTTCGCCGTGACCACCGACCCGTTCATCGTGCTGACCTCTAACCTGTTCGCCATCATGGGCCTGCGCGCCATGTACTTCCTGCTGGCCAACGTGGCGGAACGTTTCTCGATGCTGAAATACGGCCTGTCGGTGATCCTGGTGTTTATCGGTATCAAGATGCTGATAATCGACTTCTTCCACATCCCGATCGGTATCTCGCTCGGCGTGGTGGCGGGCATCCTGACGCTCACCTTGCTGATCAACGCCTGGGTCAATCGCCGCAACGATCGCCTGGCGAAGAAATAACCATAATCTGTTATCCGGGGCGCTAGTCGCCCCGCGATTGTTTGGCAATTCCCCCAAAACGCCAAACGTTATTACGATCACACAAATGTAACCAGTATGTTATCAAGTGTTGATCCGCGCTCAGAATTTCACCCTCGCCTCTTTCCAACATCATTCGATTACTGAATACTGATTCGGCAAACACACTTAGTTACAGAATCATATAAAGCTGCCCGGCGTCGTTCCCGCCGCGGCGGCCAGATAACATCAGGAAGAGAAGCACTATGCAAAAACTACTACAAAGGATGACTCAGGGCAGCCTGGTTAAACAAATCATGGTCGGCCTGGTGGCCGGCATTCTGGTGGCGCTGGTTTCGCCGGCGGCCGCGGCGGCCGTCGGCCTGCTCGGCACCCTGTTCGTCGGCGCGCTGAAGGCGGTAGCGCCACTGCTGGTGCTGATACTGGTGATGGCCTCGATCGCCAACCATAAACAGGGGCAGAAAACCAACATTCGCCCCATCCTGTTCCTCTACCTGCTGGGCACCTTCGCTGCGGCGCTGGTGGCGGTCGTCGTCAGCTTTATCTTCCCTTCCACGCTGGCGCTGACCACCGGCGCAACCGACATCACCCCGCCAGGCGGCATCGTGGACGTGATGAAGGGCCTGTTGATGAGCGTGGTGGCCAACCCGTTCCATGCGCTGATTAACGCCAACTACATCGGCATTCTGGCGTGGGCCGTCGGGCTGGGGCTGGCGCTGCGCCACGCTTCCGAAACCACCAAGGGGCTGATCAACGACATGTCCCATGCGGTCACGCTGGTGGTGCGCGCGGTGATCCGCTGTGCGCCGCTCGGCATCTTCGGCCTGGTGGCCTCCACGCTGGCGGAAACCGGCTTCGGCGCGCTGTGGGGCTATGCGCAACTGCTGATGGTGTTAATCGGCTGCATGCTGCTGGTAGCGCTGGTGCTCAACCCGCTGATCGTGTACTGGAAGATCCGCCGCAACCCGTATCCGCTGGTGTTCGCCTGCCTGCGCGAGAGCGGCGTGACCGCCTTCTTCACCCGCAGCTCCGCCGCCAACATCCCGGTGAACATGGAGCTGTGCAAAAAGCTGAACCTGAATGAGGACACCTACTCGGTTTCCATCCCGCTGGGCGCCACCATCAACATGGCCGGCGCGGCGATCACCATCACCGTGCTGACGCTGGCGGCGGTAAACACGCTGGGCATCGCGGTGGACGTCCCGACCGCCCTGCTGCTGAGCGTGGTGGCCGCCCTGTGCGCCTGCGGCGCCTCCGGCGTGGCCGGCGGCTCGCTGCTGCTGATCCCGCTGGCGTGCAACATGTTCGGCATTCCGAATGACGTGGCGATGCAGGTGGTGGCGGTCGGCTTTATCATCGGCGTACTGCAGGATTCGGCGGAAACCGCCCTCAACTCCTCCACCGACGTGCTGTTCACCGCCGCCGCCTGCCAGGCGGAAGACCAGCGGCTGGCGAACGAAGACCCGCTGAAGGTGCGTTAATCGCGCGTTGCTTCATAAAAAGGCGCTCCCTCGAGCGCCTTTTTTGTCAGCTTTACAGCGTCACCCCGCTTTTAAAGATCGCCAGCTCGCGAAAGTCGTTGGTTTCATTACGCGCCGGACGCCCGTTGGCAATCTCGACAATCAGATCGATGAAGCGGCTGAGCAGCGTCTCCATCGCCACGCCGTGAACCAGGCTGCCGGCGTCAAAATCGATCCAGTGCGGTTTCTTCGCCGCCAGCTCGCTGTTGGTCGCCAGCTTCACCGTCGGCACAAAGCCGCCGTACGGCGTACCGCGCCCGGTGCTGAACAGCACCATATGACAGCCGGCGCCGGCCAGCGCGCTGGTCGCCACCGCGTCGTTGCCCGGCGCGCTGAGCAGATTCAGCCCCGGCACGCGCAGCCGCTCGCCGTATTTCAGCACGTCCACTACCTGGCTTAGCCCCGCCTTTTGGGTGCAGCCAAGCGACTTCTCCTCCAGCGTGGTGATGCCGCCGGCCTTGTTGCCCGGCGACGGATTCTCATAAATCGGCTGCTGATGGGCGATGAAATAGCGTTTGAAATCGTTGATCATGTCGACGGTTTTGTCGAAGGTTTCTCCATCGCGGCAGCGGCTCATCAGAATGCGCTCGGCGCCGAACATCTCCGGCACTTCGGTCAGCACCGTGGTGCCGCCGTTGGCGATCGCATAGTCGGAAAAGCGCCCCAGCAGCGGGTTGGCGGTAATGCCCGACAGCCCGTCCGAACCGCCGCATTCCAGGCCGAACTTCAGCTCGCTCAGGCGGCCCGGCTCGCGGCGATCGTGGCGCATCTCCCGATACAGCTCGTGCAACAGCGCCAGCCCGGCCTCCACTTCATCGTCCTGCTGTTGGCACACCATAAAGCGCAACCGCCGCTCGTCCCCTATCCCCAGCGTGGCGCGAAAGGCATCCACCTGATTGTTCTCGCACCCCAGCCCGATCACCAGCACCGCGCCGGCGTTGGGATGGCGCGCCATGTTCTGCAGCATGATGCGGGTGTTGGCATGATCCTGCCCCAGCTGCGAGCAGCCGAACGGGTGGCTGAACAGATGCACGCCGTCGATCCCGTCCGCCTGTGTTTGCTGCAAAAAGCGCTGCTGGATCTGGCGAGCGATACCGTTGACGCAGCCGACGGTCGGCACGATCCACAGCTCGTTGCGGATCCCCACTTCGCCGTTGGCCCGGCGGTACAGCTGCACCTCGCGATCCGCCGCCTGCGGCGGCAGCGTCGGGAACTGCGGCTGGTAACGGTAGCTGTCCAGATCGCTCAGGTTGGTTTTGACGTTTTGCGAATGAATATGCTCCCCAGGCGCAATGGCCGCGAGCGCATGGCCGATCGGCTGGCCATATTTGATGATGTCTTCACCCTCGGCGATCGGGCCGAGTGCAAACTTGTGCCCGCGCGCCACCGGCTGCGCCAGTTTGACGACCGCGCCTTCCAGCTCAACGCGCTCTCCGGCAGCCAGATCGCGCAGCGCCACCGCCACGTTATCCTGCTCGTGAATCTTTATCGTACTTTGCATAAACCGGTCCCGGATAACGGCTACGCCAGTTCAATGGCGAAATAGTTTTTGGCGTTGTCGAAACAGATGTTTTTCACCATCTCGCCCAGCAGCGCGATATCCGCCGGCGCTTCGCCGTCCGCCACCCAGCGGCCGAGCATCTGGCAAAGGATGCGGCGGAAGTATTCATGGCGCGTATAAGACAAGAAGCTGCGGCTGTCGGTCAGCATGCCGACGAAGCGGCTCAGCAGCCCGAGCTGGGCCAGCTGCGTCATTTGGCGCTGCATGCCGTCCTTCTGATCGTTGAACCACCAGCCGGAGCCGAACTGCATCTTGCCCGGCGTGCCTTCCCCCTGAAAATTGCCGATCATGGTGCCGATCACTTCGTTATCGCGCGGATTGAGGCAATAGAGAATGGTTTTCGGCAGACCGCCCTGCCGCGCCTGAGCATCCAGCAGCCGCGACAGCGGTTCCGCCAGCGGCCGGTCGTTGATCGAGTCGAAGCCGATATCCGGCCCGACGGCGGCCAACATGCGGCTGTTGTTATTGCGCAGCGCGCCGATGTGATACTGCTGCACCCAGCCGCGACGCCGGTATTCGCCGGCCAAAAACAGCAGCACCGCGCTTTTGAACTGGGCGCTCTGTTCCGGCGTCGGCAGCTCGCCGTTCAGGCGGCGCAGCAGGATCGCATCCAGCGCCGCTTCATCGGCCTCGCCGAACACCACCACGTCCAGCGCATGATCGGCCACCTTGCAGCCGTGGGCGGCAAAGTGATCCATGCGCTTGTACAGGGCGTCGCACAGCGCGCTAAAGCGGCCGATAGCGGTGTCCGCCGCCGCCTCCAACTGCCGCAGATAGTCGTTGAAGCCGGGCGCATCGATGGTGAAAGCCTTGTCCGGCCGCCAGCTCGGCAGCACTTTGATAGCGAAACTGCGATCGTCGGCGATCGCCCGATGATGACGCAGATCGTCGATCGGATCGTCGGTGGTGCCGACCATTTTCACGTTCATTTGCTGCATGATGCCGCGCGCGCGAAACGCATCCTGCGCCAACAGCGCATTGCCGCGCTGCCAGATTTCATCCGCCGTGGCCGGCGACAACAGCATATCCGTGATGCCGAACGGGCGGCGCAGCTCCAGATGCGTCCAGTGATAGAGCGGGTTGCCGATGGTGTGCGGCACCGTGGCGGCCCAGGCGTCGAATTTCTCGCGATCGCCCGCATCGCCGGTGCATAACCGCTCCGCCACGCCGTTGGTGCGCATCGCCCGCCATTTGTAGTGATCGCCCCGCAGCCAGATATCGTACAGGTTGCTGAAGCGGGTATTCTCCGCGATCTGCTGCGGCGGCAAATGGCAGTGGTAATCGAAAATCGGCTGCTGCGCCGCGTAGTCGTGATACAAGCGCCGGGCAAATTCGCTGTCCAGCAGGAAATCTTCGCTCAAAAACGTCGCCATCTCGGGCTCCTTACTTGCCGTGCGGCACGGGGTTCGAATCACAAAAGTTATCACACCAATTTTTACTAGCGTCCAGCAAATTTTTCCCGATGTCTGCCGTTCATCCTCTCTCCACGCCCTTTTTCGCTCAATTTACCGGCAAAAATGCCCTGTTTCACCGGCCACAGTATCACTCAGGCGAATAATTCCTTTTGTGATATCACTCAACTTTTAAACCTGTATGACAAGTTATTGTCTCGCCAGCCGCATCGACGGCCACACCTTCAAACGGGGAGACACTTCGGATGCGTAAAATTAAAGGGTTACGCTGGTACATGATCGGACTGGTGACCATCGGCACCGTGCTGGGTTATCTGACCCGCAACGCCATCGCCGTGGCGGCGCCGACGCTGGAAGATACGCTGCACATCACCACCCAACAGTATTCCTATATCGTCGCCGCCTACTCCGCGTGCTACACCGTGATGCAACCGGTGGCGGGCTACGTGCTGGACGTGCTGGGCACCAAGGTCGGCTACGCCATGTTCGCCATTCTGTGGGCACTGTTCTGCATGGGCACCGCGTTGGCCAACAGTTGGGGCGGGCTGGCGTTGGCGCGCGGCGCGGTCGGCATGGCGGAAGCGGCGATGATCCCCGCCGGGCTGAAGGCCAGCAGCGAATGGTTTCCGGCCAAAGAGCGTTCGATCGCCGTCGGCTATTTCAACGTGGGCTCGTCGATCGGCGGCATGATCGCCCCGCCGCTGGTGGTATGGGCCATCGTCGCGCACAGCTGGGAGATGGCGTTCATCATCACCGGCGTGCTGAGCCTGATCTGGGCTATCTGCTGGCTGCTGTTCTACAAACACCCGAAAGATCAGAAGAAACTGAGCCAGGAAGAACGCCGTTACATCCTCGAAGGCCAGGAAGCGCAGCACCAGACCTCTAACGCCAAAAAGATGTCCGCCTGGCAGATCGTGCGCAACCGCCAGTTCTGGGGCATCGCGCTGCCGCGCTTTCTGGCGGAGCCGGCGTGGGGCACCTTCAACGCCTGGATTCCGCTGTTCATGTTCAAGGCCTACGGTTTTAACCTGAAAGAGATCGCCATGTTCGCCTGGATGCCGATGCTGTTCGCCGATCTCGGCTGCATCGTCGGCGGTTATCTGCCGCCGCTGTTCCAGAAGTATTTCAAGGTCAACCTGATCGTCTCGCGCAAGCTGGTGGTGACGATGGGTGCGGTGTTGATGATCGGCCCCGGCATGATCGGCCTGTTCACCAGCCCTTACGCGGCTATCGCACTGCTGTGCGTCGGCGGCTTCGCCCATCAGGCGCTGTCCGGCGCGTTGATCACCCTCTCTTCCGACGTGTTCGGCCGCAATGAGGTGGCGACCGCCAACGGGCTGACCGGCATGGCGGCCTGGACCGCCAGCACGCTGTTCGCCCTGGTGGTCGGCGCCCTGGCAGACACCCTCGGCTTCAGCCCGCTGTTCGCCGCGCTGTCAGTCTTCGACATTCTCGGCGCCATCGTCATCTGGACGGTGCTGCAAAACCGCCCGGCCGCCGAACCGCAGCCGGCCGCGCTGCAGCCCACCCCGGCGCGCAGCTGATCCCCCGCCCGGCCGCTGCGCCGGGCCCCTTGCTCCTCTGGCAGCGGTGCCGAATAAGTGGTATAACAAGTCCGATGGCCACGCGCCCCTTCCCACCGCACCGTATAGAGCATTCACTATGGAATTCACTGAAACCAGACGCCTGTATCAGCAACTGGCCGCCGAGCTGAAGCAACGCATCGAAAGCGGCCGTTACCCGGTAGGCGACAAGCTGCCGGCCGAGCGATACATCGCCGAAGAGATGAATGTCAGCCGCACCGTGGTGCGCGAGGCGATCATCATGCTGGAAGTGGAAGGCTATGTGGACGTGCGCAAGGGATCCGGGATCCACGTGGTGTCCAACCAGCAAAAGCACCTGGTGGTGCCGGGCGACAGCATCGAGTTCGCCACCGCCGGCCCGTTTGAGCTGCTGCAGGCGCGCCAGCTGATAGAAAGCAACATCGCCGAATTCGCCGCCACCCAGGTGACCAAGCAGGATATCGTGCAACTGATGGAGATCCAGGAGCACGCCCGCAAAGAAGACCGTTTCCGCGACTCGCAGTGGGATCTGAAGTTCCACGTGCAGGTGGCGCTGGCCACCCAGAACACCGCCATGGCCACCATCGTGGAAAAAATGTGGGTGCAGCGGGTCAACAACCCTTACTGGAAGAAACTGCACGAGCATATCGACGAACGCTCGATCGCCAGCTGGTGCGACGATCACGATCAGATCCTCAAGGCGCTGATGCGCAAAGATCCTTACGCCGCCAAACTGGCGATGTGGCAGCACCTGGAGAACACCAAGCAGATGCTGTTCAACGCCACCAGCGACGACTTCGAATACAACGCCGACCGCTATCTGTTCGCCGAGAACCCGGTGGTGCACTTGGACGGCGTGAGCCACGAGCCGAAATAGCCACGGCGGTCAAAAACCGTCGGCTTATGTCAGGTAATGTAAAATCCGCTGAATCGATGCCGGAACCGCCGTTTGCCGTGTACTATTTCACCGTCGGCAACGTAGATTTCCCTGTTGCCAATCGTGCTATTTTGGTAGAGTTAGCCCACTTTTTTACCCATTGCTGCGGGGGCGGGACGCGAATAAATGCGCTGGTTGTTTGCCATGCTGATTGCTCTTTTCTGCTGGACCGGTTCGGTCTCCGGCCAACAGCTATGCGTGGCGTCATCCAAGCCCACCCCCAGCGCGCTGAGCAGCCTGCCGCTGCTGGCGGAGCCGGCGCTTTCCCCCTATGATCATGTGTATCGGGCGCCGGCCGAAGCGCGCCGCAAAGCGCCCGGCAAGTTGCCGCTGCTGCTGCCCAGAGCGTACTCTTTCCCCGGTTCGCTGCTCGCGTCCTCCCTGCCGGCGCCGGTCTATACCCTGGCCGCAGAGCCGGGCTACCGAATTCGTTTCCCCCGCCAGGACACCCCGGCCCCCAACCGGCTTGCCCAGGTCGACTGGATGCTGGACGCCTCCAGGCAACAAAGTCGGCAGGCCGGCTGGAAAGAAAGCAACATGCAGTACCGTGGCACGCTGACTTACCACCTATGACCGGTGTCGCACCGCTTAGAAACCTTAAAGCAACGCCGTTTCATCGTTATCAGCATTCAGGATCGCCGCGCGCTTTCAGCCCACGCCCGCTCCGCCGCTGAGATAAAAATAAACAATGACGTTTTAGGAACACCGGATGGACATCATTAAAGAACTGATACATGCCTTATGGCAGCAGGATTTTGAGACGCTGGCGAACCCTTCGTTGGTGTGGACCCTCTACATCCTGCTGTTCATGATCCTGTTTTTGGAAAACGGCCTGCTGCCGGCCGCTTTTCTGCCGGGCGACAGCCTGCTGATCCTGGTCGGCGTGCTGATCGCCAAAGGCACCATGGGCTTCCCATTGACCATCGTTATCCTGACCGTCGCCGCCAGCCTGGGGTGCTGGGTCAGTTACATACAGGGCCGATGGCTCGGCAATACGCGAACGGTGCAAGGCTGGCTTTCGCATCTGCCGGCCCACTACCATCAGCGTGCGCATAACCTGTTCCACCGCCACGGCCTTTCCGCCCTGTTGGTCGGCCGCTTCCTGGCCTTCGTGCGCACCCTGCTGCCAACCATCGCCGGCCTGTCCGGCCTGAGCAACGCACGCTTCCAGTTCTTCAACTGGATGAGCGGCCTGCTGTGGGTCTTGATCCTGACGACGCTGGGCTTCGCCCTCGGAAAAACCCCGGTATTCCGCAAGTATGAAGACCAGCTGATGTTCTGCCTGATGATGTTGCCGCTGGTGTTGCTGGTGGTCGGCCTGGTCGGCTCGCTGATCGTGCTGTGGCGCAAGAAACGCGCCAGCGGCCAGAACCCGGGGAAAGGGGCGTGACAGCAAAGCGCCCGCGCTGGCAATACGTCCTGATGATCGCGCTCGCCCTGCTGGCGCTGGCGACGCTGTTGGTGCCCTGCATGGTGCGCACCGAGAGCGAGCTGCGCATTCGCGCCAGCCAGCAAGGGCTGTCGCTGCCCGACGGTTTTTATGTCTACCAGCGCCTGGATGAGCGCGGTATCCGCATCAAAAGCATCACGCCGGAAGGCGATGGCTTGGTTATTCGTCTGGATTCGCCGGAGCAGCAGTTGCTGGCGCGTGAAGCGCTGCAAACCATCCTGCCTCCCGGTTACCACATCGCGCTGAGCGAATCTCCCGTGCCAACGCACTGGGTGCGCGAATTTGCGCGCTCCCCACTCAATCTGGGATAATCCCCTTCAAATGAAGGGGATTCCTTTCATTGCCGTTATCTTCATTTTCATTCGCATCATTTAGCTCAAAAAACAATCAGTCGCGCCGAATTTCGGCTGATTCTTTGGGGGCGCGCCGGTTTCATGGCTATGCTGAAGGATAACTTCAGCCGGCGATGAACGCCCTCCTCTCGCGCTGCCGCCTCCGGCAGTCAGGAAAGCGGATGCCTGTTCAGGCATCCCATGAAAAGGAACTGAGAAATGAAATTTCGCCACTCACTGTTACTGCTGCTGCCACTCTGCGCGCTGCCGACGCTGTCCTCGGCCGCTGAGGGCGGCTGCGCCGCCAAAGCGCAAAATATCCAGCAGCAAATCGACTACGCGACTCAGCACGGCAACACCCACCGCGTGGATGGGCTGAAAAAAGCGCTGAGCGAAGTGCAGACCCACTGCACCGAAGCCGGCCTGCAGGCCGAACGCCAGAAAAATATCGCAGAGAAACAGCGCAAGGTGGACGAGCGCCGGGAAGAGCTGAAAGAAGCGCAACAAACCGGCAAGCTGGACAAGGTCGCCAAGAAGCAGCAAAAGCTGGCCGAAGCGCAGGCTGAATTGAAACGCGCCCAGGCGGAATAATTTTTTTACACCAGCGGATTTATCGATGAGAAGCCCCATCACACGGGATTTCTTAAGCATATGGAATTGATGTCTGGTGTTATCTGCTGGTCATCACCCCTTTGCTCCGGCGAAAAAATCCGCTATGTTAAAAGTCTGTCGAAATAAACGTTAAGGAATAATCACATGGCACATGATTCAAATGCAGAAAACTTACGCGCTGAACTGAAGTCCTTAGCCGATACGCTGGAGGAAGTGCTGAACTCCTCCACCGACAAGCCGAAAGCCGAGCTGGAGAAGCTGCGATCGAAGGCGGAAGGCGCGCTGAAAGAGACTCGCGCTCGCCTGAGCGACGCCGGTGACAAGCTGGCTTCGCAAACCAAACAGATCGCCGGCCAGGCCGACGACTATGTGCGCGACAACCCGTGGACCGGCATCGGTATCGGCGCGGCGGTCGGCGTGGTGTTGGGCGTGCTGCTCGCGCGTCGTTAATCATGGCTGAACAACCGCAAGTGCGCGCGCAGGGCCCCGCTAAAGGGGTCCTGGATATCGGTCAGCGCATCATCACGATCCTGGTCGGCATGGTGGAAACCCGTGTCCGGCTGGCGGTAGTCGAGCTGGAAGAGGAGAAAGCCAACCTCATTCAGCTGCTGATCATGGCCGGCATGACGCTGCTGTTCACCGCCTTCGGTTTGATGAGCCTGCTGATCCTGATCTTCTGGGCCATCGATCCGGTCTATCGGCTGGTGGCGCTGGGCGCGACAACCGGCGTGCTGCTGTTCCTCGCCGTAGTCGGCACCATCTGGACGCTGGTCAAGGCCCGTCGCACCACGCTGCTGGGCGCCACGCGCAAGCAACTGGAGCTCGATCGCGCCGAACTGGAGCGAGAGCCATGAGCCGCCGCCGCTATCTGGAATGGAAAAAAGAGAGGCTGATTCGGCAGATCCAGCAACAGCGTCTGGATCTGGCCGAAAACAAGTCCCTGTGGCTGGAAAAGACCGAACGCATCGACCGCGGCTGGCAAACGGTGTTTGGCCTGCGCCGCTATCTGGTGCTCGGTTCCAGCGTCATGGCGCTGTACGGCATCCGCCATCCCAGCAAGATGATCCGCTGGTCGCGTCGCGCTTTCGGCGCCTGGAGCGCTATCCGTCTGTTTAAAAAGACGTTTTCCGCCAAGTAAGCCGCTTGGTCTTTCCTTCAAACCTCCTGTTGCTCTGCCCGCATTTTCTCCCTTGATACAACGCGTCCAACCCCGGGGCCGGGCAACCTGCTGATCGGCGGCATTTTATTAGCACGCTAAAGATTCAGATTTTTTGAAAAATTACGACAGTTTTACTTGCTAACAACCTGAGCACTTCCCGCTTAACATTCACTCCATCAATACGATACGAGCCGGACAGGGCGAATGTCCTGATATACCGCTCGTTGACATGGCTTCCGCCGAACAGGCATACAAAAACACTTTGGAGTAGATGATGAAAAAATTAGAAGATACAGGTTTGTTGGTTGCTCGTATTCTGATGCCAATCCTGTTTATCGTGGCAGGCTACGGCAAAATGGGTGACGCCTACGCCGGTACCCAACAGTACATGCAATCGATGGGCGTGCCTGGCTTCTTGCTGCCGCTGACCATCCTGCTGGAATTTGGCGGCGGTCTGGCGATCCTGTTCGGTTTCCTGACCCGCACCGTGGCGCTGTTCACCGCCGGTTTCACCATCCTGACCGCGCTGCTGTTCCACACTGATTTTGCGAACGAAGTAAACCAGCTGATGTTCATGAAAAACCTGACCATCGCCGGCGGCTTCATCGTGTTGGCGGTCGCAGGCCCGGGCGGCTTCAGCATCGACCGTCTTCTGAACAAGAAATGGTAATCTAAACTGTCATTCAGGGCCCGGCATGCCGGGCCTTGTCGTTTTTTAACTCGGACACCAAGGAGATTCCCATGGGACAACTCGTCGATGGCGTTTGGCAAGACATCTGGTATGACACCAAATCTACCGGCGGCCGTTTCAAACGTTCAACCGCTCAGTTTCGCAATTGGGTGACCGCCGACGGTCAGCCGGGCGAACACGGCGTGGGCGGCTTCCAGGCCGAAGCGGGCCGTTATCACCTTTATGTTTCTCTCGCCTGCCCCTGGGCGCATCGCACGCTGCTGATGCGCAAACTGAAAGGGCTGGAGCAGATCATTCCGGTCTCGGTGGTGCACCCGCTGATGCTGGAAAACGGCTGGACCTTCGGCCAGGATTTTCCTGAAACCACCGGCGATCCGCTGTATCACGCCGACTTCCTGTACCAGATCTACCTGCGGGCCGATCCGCACTACAGCGGGCGCGTGACCGTACCGGTGCTGTGGGATAAACAGCGGCAAACCATCGTCAGCAACGAGTCCGCCGACATCATCCGCATGTTCAACAGCGCGTTTGACGGCGTCGGCGCTCGGGCAGGCGACTACTACCCGACCGCGCTGCGCGGCAAGATCGATGAGCTTAACGGTTGGATTTACGATCAAGTGAACAACGGCGTGTACAAGGCCGGTTTTGCCACCAGCCAGGAAGCCTATGACGAAGCGGTCAACGGGGTATTCAACGCGCTGGAACGCCTGGAGCAGATCCTGGGGCAGCATCGTTACCTGACCGGCGATCGGCTGACCGAAGCCGACCTGCGTCTGTGGACCACGCTGGTGCGTTTCGATCCGGTGTACGTCACCCACTTCAAGTGCGACAAACACCGCATCAGCGACTACCTCAATCTGTACGGCTTCCTGCGCGACATCTACCAGATGCCGGGCATCGCCGAGACGGTCAGCCTGCCGCACATTCGCAACCACTACTATCGCAGCCACGCCACCATCAACCCGCACGGCATCATTTCCATCGGGCCGGCGCAGGATCTGGACGAGCCACACGGCCGCGACCAGCGCTTCGGTTAAGGCGAAAAAAATCCCCTTGCCGCCCGGCAAGGGGATCTCATCCAACCGACGTTAACGCTGCGCGAACAGGCGCGGAATCTCACGCAGGAACCAGGCTTTCGCCTCCCCCATGCTGTCGCGCCGCCAGGCCATGATGATGTCGGCTTCGCGGCTGTATTCCGGCCCGACCACGCGCAGCCGCCCGGCTTCGATATCTTTCTCCACCATCGGGTACGGCATGGTCGCCACCCCCAACCCGGCCAGCAGCGCCAGGCGTTTGTCTTCAATGGTGCTCACCGTCAGGCGCTGTTGCTTGTCCAGCAGCTGTACGGTCAATACCGGGCGCTCACGGGCGGTGTCGGCCACCGCAATGCCGCGGTACTTCACGCGGGTCACTTCGGAAAGCGGCTCCGGCTCCAGGTGGATCGGGTGATCCGGCGCGGCGACATAAACGCTCATCACCTTATACAGTTTGCGGGTGTTGATCTCCGACGACGCGCGGAAATGCATGTCCGGCGCGATCACGATGTCAGCGCGCCCCTGCTCCAGCCGCTCCCAGGCGCCCGCCAGCACCTCGGTGAAAATGGACACCTGGGTGTTGGCCTTCAGCGCCAGCTTGTCGACCAGCGGGAACAGCAGACTCGGCGGCGACAGCGCTTCACTGACGATAGTCAGGTGAGTTTCCCAACCGCGCGCCAACGCTTCGGCGTCGGTGGTCAGCTTATCGGCCGCCTCCAGCAGCACCCGACCGCGTTCCAGCAACATGCGCCCCACGTTGGTGAACTTGGTGCGGTGGCCCGAACGGTCGAACAGCACCACGTCCAATTCTTCTTCCAATTTTTGCATGGTGTAGCTGAGTGCCGACGGCACCCGGCCCAATTCGTCGGCGGCCGCGGCGAAGCTGCCGCGCCGGTCGATTGCATCCATCACCCTTAGTGCCTCAAGCGTGAGCGCCCGATCTCTGGCCATCGCATCCCTCTGTCAGGAAATTTGAATATGCCGACCAGATTAACTGGCTAACAATCCGACGTCCAGATGCTTACCATTTGGATAATGAATTTAGAGAGCCGATTGCCATGATTACATGCAGAACAGCACAACAATGCGGGCAAGCTGACTTTGGTTGGCTGCAGGCTCGCTACACCTTTTCCTTTGGTCACTACTTCGATCCCAAACTGATGGGCTACGCGTCGCTGCGGGTGCTGAATCAGGAGGTGCTGGCGCCGGGCGCGTCGTTCCAGCCGCGCACCTATCCCAACGTGGATATCCTGAACCTGATCCTGCAGGGCGAGGCGGAATACCGCGACAGCGACGGCAACACCACGCGCGTTAAAGCCGGCGAAGCGTTGCTGTTGGCCACCCACCCGGGCCTGAGCTACAGCGAGCAGAACGTCAGCAGTGATACGCCGCTCACCCGCCTGCAGCTGTGGCTGGACGCCTGCCCGGAACGCAGCAACGAACGGGTGCAGCGCCTGGCGCTGCCGGCGGCGGGCAGCCTGCTGTTGGCTTCGCCGGACGGCGCGCAGGGCAGCCTGCAGCTGCGTCAACAGGTCTGGATCCATCATCTCGATCTGCAGCCGGGCGAAGAACAAACGCTGACGATTAACGGGCCGCGCGCTTATCTGCAGTCGATACA
Source organism: Serratia ureilytica (assembly GCF_017309605.1). Lineage (NCBI taxonomy): Bacteria > Pseudomonadati > Pseudomonadota > Gammaproteobacteria > Enterobacterales > Yersiniaceae > Serratia > Serratia ureilytica. Next base: position 565,533 of record NZ_CP071320.1, on the reverse strand, counting down.
CGGCACCATCGCCGCCACCGGCGAGCGCCACGAGGAACAACGCCTGACCTGCGGCGACGGCGCCTTCGTGCGCGAGGAGAATCGCCTGACGATCCGCGCCGAGACGCCGCTGCGCGCGCTGCTGATTGATCTGCCGGTGTAAGCCGGCCGGAAAACGAAAAACCCCGCGCAACTGACGTTGCGCGGGGTTTTCTTTTGTCGAGGGAGTTGACCGGTAAGCCGGGTTCTGTCGTGGACAGTCATTCCTCTAGGCCAGCAATCGCTCACTGGCTCAAGCAGCCTACCCGGGTTCAGTACGGGCCGTACCATGTGAACCCCTATTTGGCCTTGCTCCGGGTGGAGTTTACCGTGCCACGAACTGTTGCCAGCCGCGCGGTGCGCTCTTACCGCACCCTTTCACCCTTACCTGATCCCGCTTGCGCGGGCCATCGGCGGTTTGCTCTCTGTTGCACTAGTCGTAGGCTTGCGCCTCCCAGGCGTTACCTGGCACCCTGCCCTATGGAGCCCGGACTTTCCTCCCCTCCATCTGTCTCCCCGAAGAGGACGGCAATGAAGCGGCGACTGTCTGGTCAACTCCGGCGCGGATAGTAGCGTCGCGGCGGCGGCAGGTCAACCGCTTTACGGCTGTTGTTGCTCCAGCGCGTACTTATACAGCGCATTTTTCTTCACGCCGTGGATTTCCGCCGCCAGCGCCGCCGCCTTTTTCAACGGCAACTCTTTTTGCAGCAGCGCCAGCGTGCGCAGCGCCTCAAGCGGCAGCGCATCCTCCTGCGTCTTGTGGCCTTCGACGATCAGCACCATTTCGCCGCGGCGGCGCACTTCATCTTCCTGCACCCACGCCAGCAGCTCACCCACCGGCGCGCCGTGGATGGATTCCCAGGTTTTGGTCAGCTCACGCGCCAGCACGACATAACGCTGCGGGCCCCAAACGGTGACCATGTCCTGCAGACTTTCCAACAGGCGGTGAGTGGATTCGTAGAAAATCAGCGTGCGCGGTTCCTCCGCCAGCGCCATCAGCGTATCCTTGCGCCCCTTGGTTTTCGCCGGCAGAAAACCTTCGTAGCAGAAACGGTCGGAAGCGACGCCCGCGGCGCACAGCGCGGTAGTGGCGGCGCAGGCGCCCGGCAGCGGCACCACGCGAATGCCGGCCTCGCGGCAGCGGCGCACCAGGTGATAACCGGGATCGTTGATCAGCGGCGTGCCGGCGTCGGAAACCAGCGCGATGCTCTGGCCTTCCTGCAGTTTCGCCAGCAGCTGATCGGCCTTTTGCTGTTCGTTGTGGTCGTGCAGCGCGAACAGACGCGCGTTGATCGCGAAGTGTTGCAGCAGCAATCCGGTATGGCGCGTGTCTTCCGCCGCGATCAGATCAACGCTTTTCAGTACCTCTAACGCGCGGTGGGTAATATCGCCCAGATTGCCGATTGGGGTGGGTACCACATACAGCGTTGATGCAGAAATGACTGATTGTTGGTGTTGATTCATTGTTTCATCCGGGTTGCCGATTTAATATTGAGCATCTTGAAAAAAACATCACTGGATACAGTATGCTTTCCTCAACATTCGTTCGTACCAAAGCAGGGCGTTCCAAGCCTGTCCGACTTACCGCAGTCATCGCGGCCGCCCTTTTCCTGGCAGGCTGTCCGAGTCGGGCCCCGCAAACGCCGCCCGCCAATATACAGGACGAAGCAAGCGCCAGCTCCGATTACTACCTGCAGCAGTTGCAGCAAAGCAGCGATGATAACAAGGCTGACTGGCAATTACTTGCTATTCGCGCCTTGCTGCGTGAAGGAAAACTGCCGCAGGCCGGCGACCAGTTGAATCAGCTGCCGAAAAACCTCAGCGGCGCACAGCAGACCGAACGCCAGTTGCTGACCGCCGAACTGCAGATCGCCAACAAGAGCTACGTCAGCGCCCGCAGTACGCTGGGCCACCTGGACAGCGGTACGCTGTCGCCGAATCAGAAGGTGCGTTACTACCAGGCGCAGATCGCCGCCAACCAGGGCAAAGCATCGCTGCCGCTGATCCGCGCCTATATCGCTCAGGAGCCGTTGCTGACCGGCAAGGCGCACCAGGACAATCTGGATCAAACCTGGCAGGCCCTGCTGCAGCTGACGCCGCAGGAGATGAACAGCCTGGTGATCAACGCCGACGAGAACGTGCTGCAAGGCTGGCTGGATCTGCTGCGCGTCTATCAGGACAACAAGCAGGATCCCGATCTGCTGAAGGCCGGCATCAAAGACTGGCAGAACCGTTATCCGAAGAACCCGGCGGCCAAAACGCTGCCGGCTCGCCTGAATCAGGTGCTGAACTTCACCCAGGCCTCCACCTCGAAAATCGCCCTGCTGCTGCCGTTGAACGGCCAGGCGAAAGTGTTCGCCGACGCCATCCAGCAAGGGTTCGAAGCGGCGAAAAACGGCGGTTCCCTGCCGGCGCCGCAGCCTCAAGCCGCGCAACCGGTCGGCGCGCCGGCCCAAACGGCGCCGGCCGATCAGGCCGCTGCCGGTGACATCAACGCCAACGGCGCGGTCAGCCCTTCGGCGCAAGAGAGCCAGCCGGCCGTGACCGCCGCGCAACCCGCTACGCCGTCCAGCGCGCCGATAACGCCGCTGCAGGCCGCTAATGCGCAGGTCAAAGTGTACGACACCACCAGCCAGCCGCTGGCCGCCTTGCTGAGCCAGGCGCAGCAGGATGGCGCCACTCTGGTGGTCGGGCCGCTGCTGAAAGAGAACGTCGATCAGCTGTCCGCCAGCACCACCACGCTGAACGTGCTGGCGCTCAACCAGCCCGAAACGCCGAAGGACAATCTGAACATCTGTTACTTCGCCCTGTCGCCGGAAGATGAAGCGCGCGACGCCGCCCGCCACATCTGGGAACAACAGAAGCATCAACCGCTGCTGCTGGTGCCGCGCGGCGCCTTCGGCGATCGCGTCGCCAAGGCCTTTAACCAGGAATGGCAGAAGCAAGGTGGACAAACCGTGCTGCGTCAGGACATCGGCTCCGCCGGTGAACTGCGCCAGATGGTGAACAGCGGCGGCATCCGCATGACCGGCACGCCGATGTCGAGCGCCCCGGCGCCGCAGAGCGTGACCATCGCCGGGCTGACCATTCCGGCGCCGCCGAGCGACGTGCCCGCCGCTACCGGCGGCAGCGTCGACGCGGTGTATATCGTCGCTACCCAGTCCCAGCTGACGCTGATCAAACCGATGATCGACATGGCCACCAGCTCGCGCGGCAAACCGGCGATGTACGCCAGCTCGCGCAGCTACCAGGCCGGCGCCGGCCCGGACTTCCGTCTGGAAATGGAAGGTCTGCAGTTCAGCGATATTCCTCTGCTGGCGGGCTCAAACCCTCAGCTGTTGCAGCAGGCCAGCGCGCGTTTCCGCAACGATTACTCGCTGGTGCGCCTGTATGCGATGGGGATGGATGCCTGGACATTGGCCAACCACTTTGCTGAAATGCGCCAGCTGCCGGGCTTCCAGGTTTCCGGCACCACCGGCACGCTGAGCGCGTCGCCGAACTGCGTGATCAACCGCAAGCTGCCTTGGCTGCAATATCGTCAGGGTACGGTCGTGCCGGTCTCTTGAACCCACGCGCCGCCGGGGCGGGCTATGAGTTACTGGCCCGCCGTCATCTGGAACGCGCCGGGCTCACCTTCTGCGCCGCCAACGTCGCGGTGCGCGGCGGTGAGCTCGACCTCATCATGCGCGACGGCGCCACCTGGGTGTTCGTCGAAGTGCGCTACCGCCGCAACGACGCCTTCGGCGGCGCGGCCGCCAGCGTTACCTCTCGCAAACAACAGCGGTTGCTGCACGCCGCCGCCGTCTGGCTGGCGGGGCGCGGCGCCAGTTTTGACACATCATCTTGCCGTTTTGATGTTTTGGCCATTACCGGTAGCCAGTTAGAATGGATACCCAACGCCTTCAATGCGGATTAATTGGGGTTTTGCGGCGCAGACCGGCCCTTTGACTTAGTGGATTAATACAACGTGCTGGATAGAATTAAAGTCTGTTTTACCGAAAGCATCCAAACCCAGATCGCGGCGGCGGAAGCGTTGCCTGACGCCATTTCCCGCGCTGCGATGACGCTGGTTCAATCCTTACTCAACGGCAACAAAATCCTGTGCTGCGGCAACGGCACCTCGGCGGCCAACGCACAGCACTTCGCCGCCAGCATGATCAACCGTTTTGAAACCGAGCGCCCCAGCCTGCCGGCCATCGCCCTCAACGCCGACAACGTGGTGCTGACCGCGATCAGCAACGATCGCCTGCACGACGAAGTGTACGCCAAGCAGGTGCGCGCGCTCGGGCACACCGGCGACGTGCTGCTGGCGATTTCCACCCGCGGCAACAGCCGTGATATTGTGAAAGCGGTCGAAGCGGCCGTCACGCGCGATATGACCATCGTCGCGCTCACCGGCTACGACGGCGGCGAGCTGGCCGGGTTGCTCGGCCAACAGGATGTCGAGATCCGCATCCCGTCGCACCGCAGTTCGCGCATTCAGGAAATGCATATGCTGACCGTAAACTGCCTGTGCGACCTGATAGACAATACGTTATTCCCCCACCAGGACGATTAAGGAACTGAGATGAAGCTAAAAGCCACATTTGCAGTGCTGTCCAGCGCCCTGCTGTTGCAAGGCTGTATCGCCGGCGTCGTCGTCGGCAGTGCGGCCGTCGCCACCAAAACCGCCACCGACCCGCGCAGCGTAGGGACCCAGGTGGATGACGGCACGCTGGAAGCCAGGGTAGAAAGCGCCCTGAGCAAAGACCAGCAGTTGAAGAAAGAGGCCCGGGTGGTCGCCACCGCCTATCAGGGCAAGGTGCTGTTGACCGGCCAGTCGCCTAACGCCGATCTCACCGCGCGCGCCAAGCAGATCGCCATGGGCGTGGAAGGCACGACCGAAGTGTATAACGAAATTCGCCAGGGCACGCCTGTCAGCCTGAGCACCGCGTCCTCCGACACCTGGATCACCACCAAAGTGCGTTCGCAGCTGTTGACCAGCGATACGGTGAAATCGTCCAACGTGAAAGTCACCACCGAAAACGGCGAAGTGTTCTTGCTGGGCCTGGTCACTCAGCAGGAAGGACAGTCGGCGGCGCAGATCGCCAGCCAGGTCAGCGGCGTGAAGCACGTCACCACCGCCTTTACCTATGTGAAATGATCCTTCAGGCAAGGGGGCTTCCCCTTGCCGATTTTCTGTACGCTTCCCGCTGTTTTACCCTGGTTTAATGAGCCGCGTTTAAAGTAATCTCTCACTTCATTACGGATAAAATTCAAATGGACAGAATTTTAATCGGTTTTCTCACTGCCGTTTCTTTATTCACCGCCGGAGTTTCCGCCGCCAATCCCACTCAGGATACGCCCCGCGCCGAACATGCCCCGCCCCCGATGACCGGTCAAACCGTTGCTACTCAAGGCGCGATCACGGTCGACCAGGTAAAAATCAATTATCAGGCGCAAACCGGGGTGCTGGAATTGAGTAAAGAGGATCCGGAAGATCCCGTGACCGGCATGTTCTATGTTGCGTATTTCAAAAAGAATGAGAATAAGAACGAAAGCAGGCCGATTACCTTTATCTACAACGGCGGGCCGGGCTCCGCCTCGCTGTGGCTGCATATGGGGGCGCTGGGGCCTAAACGGGTTATCGCTACTCAGCCAGAGAAAACACAGCTGGCGCCTTACCAACTCACCGATAACCAATACAGTCTGCTCAACGTCAGCGATCTGGTGTTTATCGATGCCCCCGGAACGGGTTACAGCCGCTTTTCCAGCAGTGCCGCCAGCCAGCCGGAGAGAGCGCAGCAAAAAGCACAGAGTGCCAGCAACGTCTATGGCGTCAACGGTGATGCTCAGGCTTTTTCTCAATTTATCGTTCAGTTTTTAACGCATTACCAACGCTGGAACTCACCTAAATATTTATTGGGTGAAAGCTACGGCACTACCCGCTCGGTGGTATTGGCCGAGACGCTAAAAAATCAGAATATCGATCTTAACGGTATTATCCTGATGTCGCAGTTTCTGAACTACGACAATAACGTCGACGATCCCAATCAAAACCCCGGCGTCGATCAACCTTACTATCTGGCGCTCCCAACCTACGCAGCCAGCGCATGGTACCACCAGCGGCTGCCGGGCAAACACCAGAGCCTGAAAACCCTGTTAGACCAGGCCGAGCAGTTTGCGCTGGGGACTTATGCCCCAGCCTTACTGCAAGGTGCCAATCTGCCTGAAAAAGATCGCCAAACGCTCGCCGAGCAGCTTTACCAATTTACCGGCATTCCGGCCGATTATTGGCTCAATGCCAATTTGCGCCTGAGTGGACCGGTCTTCGCCAAGCAACTGTTGCGCAGCCAAGACGAGACCATTGGCAGAATCGATACCCGCTATCGTGGGTCGTCGCTGGATAATATCGCTGAAACGTCCAACTACGATCCCAACGTCAGTGCAATTACTTCCGCCTACGTCGCGCAATTCCACGATTATCTTGGCAAAACGCTGCATTTTAGCGCCGACCAAAACTATCGCGCATTTTCCAATGAGGTCTATGACTGGAACATGTCCAGCAACAGCCGGGACAGATCATTTAACGTGTTGCCGAACCTGTCGCGAGTGATGAAAATGACTCCGACAATGAGAGTGATGGTGATTGGCGGGGTTTACGACCTGGCCACCCCTTACTTCGTCGCCAAATATGAGATGAGCCATCTGCCCGTGTCGCCCAAATTACGCGACAATATCCGTTTCTATTGGTATGACACCGGGCATATGCCGTACGTGGATGAACTATCGCTTAAAAAGATGCACGCGGATTTAACTGCATTTATCAGCGAAAAGCCCTGATGCGGCATTAGCCACCGAAGAGAGGGATACCTTGCCCGAAAGCAGGGTATCGCTTGGTTAATCCAGCTTGTTCTCTTTCAGGAAACCTTCCCCACCCAACTGGCGCATCTGGCGCATAATCCACTGCTGTCGCTGCGCCACATAACCGGACGGCGCATCGGCCCTGAAGCGGTGCGGATTCGGCAATACCGCCGCCAGCAGCGCCGCTTCGGCCGCGGTCAGGCGCTTGGCCGGCTTATGGAAAAAGCGCTGTGAAGCCTCTTCCACGCCGAACACCCCGTCGCCGAACTCCACGATGTTCAGATACACCGTCAGAATACGCCGCTTGGTCCACACCAGCTCGATGCCCGACGTCAGCCCGGCCTCCAACCCTTTGCGCAGCCAGCTGCGGCCATCCCAAAGAAACAGGTTCTTGGCGGTCTGCTGCGACAGCGTGGACGCGCCGCGAATGCGCGTCGGGCGCTTCTCGTTGTGACTGAGCGCCTTTTCAATGGCCGCCACATCGAAGCCCCAATGGTCTGGAAACTTCTGATCTTCCGCCGCCATCACCGCCAGCGCCATCTGCGGCGAAATGTCGTCCATCGACACCCAGTCCGAATGAGCGACGTAGCCGAAGTCGCCGCTCAGCCAGGCGCTGATCTGCCGCTCCACCATCACGGCGGAAAACGGCACCGGCAGGAAGGCGAAGGCCACAATGCCCAACACCCACAGGCCGATAATCGCGATGACGCCGCGTTTCAGCCAATACCACGGACGCAGCCGCCGCCATCCGCCGACCGATTTGCTCATTCAGCCAGTTCCAGCACCCGCGCCACCAGTTTATCGATGCCGACGGCCGCCTGCGCGATCGACGGCGCCAGCATATAGGCTGGCGTGGTCACGATCTTGTGCTCGCTGTCCACCACGATGTCGTCCACCGGGCAAATCACCGGCTCGCCGCCCATGGCGTCAATCACTTCTCCCAGGTCGGGATCGTTGCCAATGGTCAGCCGCGCTTGTTGATCGAGCAGCTTCGGCAACAGCGCCGGTGCGATGCACATCAGGCCAATTGGTTTGTTGGCCTTATGCATCTCGCGCGTCAGACGCGCCAACGTTTCATCGACCCAACATTCCGCGCCGGCCTCGGCGAAATTGCTGAGATTCTTGGCGGCGCCAAAGCCGCCGGGCACAATCAGCGCATCCAGCTGCGCGGCCTCGGCCAGCGCCAACGGCTGCACTGCGCCGCGGGCAATGCGCGCCGATTCAATCAGGACGTTGCGCGATTCCGCCATCTCCTCACCAGATAAGTGATTAATAACATGGCGTTGCGGTTTATCAGGCGCAAAACACACCGCCTGCGCGCCGGCACGGTCCAGCGCCAGCAGCGTCAGCACCGCTTCGTGGATCTCCGTACCGTCATAAACGCCGCTGCCGCTGAGGACTACACCCACCTTTTTCATCACTCTTCCTCCTGTCGCTGCTGTCAACTGGTTCGTGCTCGGAGTTGACAAACACTAATCTACATCACACATTTTAATGAATCTTCTAACAAGAGCGCTTACATTTGCTATGTTGTTGGCTGTATGATGTTTAGGAATTCGCTACAACCTGCTCGACCAGAACACTGAAACCAATACGCAGGTTCACAATTTCCCTGGTGTTGGCGCAATATTCGCGCACCCCGGCTCACGTCGGGGTCATTTTTTTTCAGCGTTCTCTACCCAAGCCCGCAGTACCTGCACGTCGTTGCGCCACTCTTGCTTCAGCTCATCTACCCAGTCCTGCACGTTATCCCACCAGGCCGGCAGCGTCGGCGTTTGAATCTGTTGCGCCAACTGCTGCAGGTGACGCAGGCCGACCGAACCGGCGGCGCCCTTGATCTTGTGCCCTTCCTCGGTGATGCCTTTCTGATCGCGCGCCGTCATATTGGAATCCAGCACCGCCAGATAACCCGGCATCATCTGTTCGAACATCTCCAGACTTTGATGGATCAACTGCGGGCCAACCAGGTCCATGTACTGCTCCAGCATCGCGGTATCGAGTAACGACTCATTAATCTGCATCGCCTTGTGCTCCGTTTTCTTAGAAGTGTGAGAAGGTTGATGATCCCAATAGTGTTTGATGACCTTGGTCAGCGCCGGCACCGACAGCGGCTTGCTCAGCACATCGTCCATGCCCGCCTCGAGATACTCTTTTTTGTCTTTCAGCACGTTGGCGGTCAGGGCCACCAACGGCGGCAGCGCCTGTCCGGCGTAACGCTCGCGCAGCGCCCGGGCGATATCCAACCCGGTCATGTCCGGCAGTTGGATGTCCAGCAGCACCAGATCGAACTCGTCCGGATCGAACATCGCCAGCGCGTCGTGGCCGTTCATCGCCACCTCGACGCTGTTGCCCAGCTTCTCCAGCACCGAGCGCGCCACGATCACGTTCAGTTCGATATCTTCCACCAGCAGGATGTGCAGCGCCGGCAACGGCAGCTCCTCTTCCTCCGGCGCCGCGCTGACGGCTTCCTGCACCGCCGGCGCCTTGATGGTCAAAGTGAAGCAAGAACCGTGCCCTTGTTCGCTGCGCACGGTAATGTCGCCGCCCATGCTCTGCGCCAGCCGTTTGGAGACCGCCAGCCCGATGCCGGTGCCGGTGGCCGGACGGCCGCCGCGCTGATCTTTCACCTGATAATACATGGCGAAGATCTTGTCCTGCTCGTCCTGCGGGATGCCCATGCCCGAGTCTTCCACTTCGAACACCAGCTTCTCCTGCGCCTCGCGCCGCACGCGCACCACAATTTGCCCCTGCTGGGTAAATTTCACCGCGTTGCCGATCAGGTTCCACAAGATCTGCCGCAGGCGCGTGCCGTCGGTCACGATCTGCTGCGGCAGCGGCGTCTGCGGCTCCATGATGAACTGCAGCCCTTTCGGCTGCGCCAGCAGGCCCGAGAGATTCTCCAGATCCGCCAGGAATCCGGTGAAGTCCACCGGCTGGTTGTCGAGCTGCACCTTGCGCCGCTCGAGCTTGTCCATTTCGATAATGTCGTTGAAGATATTGCCGAGGGTGATGGCGCTGACGTGAATGGTCTTCAGGTATTTCAGCTGCTCGTCGTTCAGCTCGGTATCAAGCAAAATGCGGCTCAGGCCGACGATGCCGTTAAGCGGCGTACGCAGCTCGTGGCTGATCGTGGAGATAAAGGTGGTCTTCTCCCTGCTGGCGTTCTCCAGCGCGTCCTGGTAGCGCTTACGCTCGGTAATATCGCGGCCGAAGCCCATCAGCCCGTGGCGTTTGCCCACCCGGTCGTAAAACGGGACCTTGCGCAGCTCGAAACAGGCCTTGCGGCCGTCGGGATACACCAGCCACTGTTCGTAGGTCAGCGAAACGTTGTGGCGGAACACCTTCTCGTCGGTCTCAATGACCTTTTCGGCGATCTCCTGGCCGTAGACGTCGAACGGCGTCAGGCCGATCAGCTGTTTCTCGCTCTTGCCGGTCAGCAGTTCCATCGCGCGGTTACAGCCGGAAAACTCTTTGTCTTCGTTGCGGTAGTAGACCAAATCCGGCGAGGCATCGAGGAAAGAACGCAGCAGCGCCGATTGCTGGCCCAGCTCAATCTGCGCCTGCTCGCGCTGCTCCATCTCTTCCGTCAGCTTTTCCATTACCTGCAGGCGCTCTTCTTCCGCTTTGATACGGTCGGCGATCTCCTGATTCAGCTGGCTGATATTGTCTTTGAGCTGCTGATTAAGCTCCAGATCGCGGTGGCGCATCTCTTCCAGCTTGTCCACCAGCCGCGCCAGCCGTTGGCGCGACTCTTCCAGCTGTTCCACTACCACCGAGAGAAAGTAGACCGCCCACGGGGTGATCAACAGACCGAAGAAGATTGAACGCACCACGTCGATGCTTTCCACTTCGCCGCGCAGCAGCATGGTCACCGCCATCTGCACCACCATCGCCAGCACCACCAGCGCCGAGGCCAGCAGCAGCGAGAAGCGCACCAACCCCAGTTTCACCATTAAATCAACGTAGTACTGGGCCAACACCCGGATTTGCTTCATAGCGGCTCCCATCAGACACAATCTTTTGAATCATACCGTAAAACCGCGATGAGATAAGGCGGCAAACGCCGAAGTGTGGCAAAGATTGCACTTCAGAGCGGCATTCCAGGGCGGTAGCGCCGCTTTTCATCCAGCGCGCTGCCCTGCCCGCCGTATTGCTGCAGATAAGCACCGACCGCCTGCATGCCGCTCCAGCGGTTTTCGCACCACAGCGGCGCCAGCAGCGTCGGCCGACGGGCGCTGGCGGAAAGACGGTGGTACACCACCCCGCCCGGCGTATGGCGGATCATCTCCCCGGCGTTGGCGGCGTAGTCCTCCAACGCCAGTTCGGGCAACCGCCCGGCATGCCACGCCCGCGCCAGGGTACTGTCGGTGACGACGTGCAGCGGATGCAGTTTGATGCCATCCACGCCGGTCTCCGTCACCCGCTGCAGCGTGAGCAGATGATCGCGCTGAGTTTCCCCCGGCAGCCCGACGATCAGATGGCAGCACACCTTCAGCCCGCGCTGCCGGGCCAGTCGCGCAGTCTGCTGATAACAGCGAAAATCATGGCCGCGGTTAATACGCTTCAGCGTTTTATCGTGCGCCGTCTGCAACCCCAGCTCCAGCCACACTTCATAGCCTTGCTCGCGGTATCCCGTCAGCAGATCCAGCGCGGCGGTCGGCACGCAGTCCGGCCGGGTGCCGACGCACAGGCCGACCATGGCGCTCTGCGCCAACGCCTGCCGATACATCGTCTCCAGCCGTTCAACCTCCGCATAGGTGCTGGTATAGGCCTGGAAATAGGCCAGATAGCGCCGCGCCCGATCGGCCCGCGCGGCCTGCTGCGCCAGCTGTTCGGCAATGCTCTGCCGCTGCATCGCTTCATCGGCGAACGAGGCGACATTGCAGAACGTACAGCCGCCGCGCCCCAACGTGCCGTCGCGGTTAGGGCAGCTGAATCCGCCGTGCAGCGTGAGTTTATGGATCTTTTCGCCATAGCGGCGCTGGAGATCCGCGCCAAACATATTGACTAATTGCGGCAACTGCATAATCTTGGTGGTTCTCTGTGTTCAAAGCCGCGATGCTAATAAGAAACGGTTTTTCCCGCGATGACAGAGATCAACGCTTTCCCCGCAAGGCGCCATCAGGCATAACTATTCATCATAAACGCAAATCAATTCACTCTAATTCTGATGAATTATTCTAATCGTCACGCAACCGTTAACGGCAATATGACAACACGGTGAAAAATAGTCATAAACATCAGCTAAGCAATATCTTATAGAATAAAATTCTGGCATTACCCCCCGCACTAGCATGGTGCAGAGATTAAGAGGTTGCACTATAGTGAGACAGCTCACACTTCTGCAGGGATCGGCGTTGCCCCACGATAGTGCAAAAATGCATTAAATTACTTATTTATCAAATAAATAAACATCAGTAATTCGATAAGAATCTATCTTAAGCCCACATTTGACCTGCGAATTCTTTCTCGCTAAGTTGGAAGTCCGCTGGAAGCTTTCTGGACGGGCAAACGTCTCGTCATATTTATGCAGTAATTGAAGACTCCCTCTTAAAACAAGTCCTATACCACTTGTGAGACCGTCACGAGAGGCCATTGATGGAGGGCGGAAAAGCAGATTGGCGGGGTTAACTTGCTGATTGGACTTCTGCCTGAAATTGGGAAGCCCCCTCGCAGTAGGTTGTGAGAGTCACGCAGAGCCTGGGGAGGTTCACGATATGTTGTACGATAAATCCCAAGAGAGGGACAACTGTGGTTTCGGCCTGATCGCCCACATAGAAGGCGAACCTAGCCACAAGGTGGTGCGCACCGCCATTCACGCGCTGGCCCGCATGCAGCACCGCGGCGCGATCCTCGCCGACGGCAAGACCGGCGACGGCTGCGGCCTGTTGCTGCAAAAACCCGATCGTTTCTTCCGCATGGTGGCGGAAGAGCGCGGCTGGCGTTTGGCCAAGAACTACGCCGTCGGCATGATGTTCCTCAGCCAGAATGAAGAGGAAGCGCGCCTCAGCCGCCGCATCGTGGAAGAAGAGCTGCAAAACGAAACGCTGTCGATCGTCGGCTGGCGCGAAGTGCCGACCAACCCGGACGTGCTGGGTGAAATCGCCCTCTCCTCCCTGCCGCGCATCGAGCAAATCTTCGTTAACGCCCCGGCCGGCTGGCGCCCGCGTGATATGGAACGCCGCCTGTTCGTGGCGCGTCGCCGCATAGAGAAACGCGTGCAGGACGACAGTTTCTACGTCTGCAGCTTCTCTAACCTGGTGACGATCTATAAAGGCCTGTGCATGCCTGCGGATCTGCCGCGCTTCTATCTCGATCTGGCGGACCTGCGCCTGGAGTCGGCCATTTGCCTGTTCCACCAGCGCTTCTCCACCAACACCGTGCCGCGCTGGCCGCTGGCGCAGCCGTTCCGCTACCTGGCGCACAACGGCGAAATCAACACCATCACCGGCAACCGCCAGTGGGCACGCGCCCGTACCTATAAATTCCAAACGCCGCTGATCCCGGATCTCCAGGCCGCCGCGCCGTTCGTCAACGAAACCGGCTCCGACTCCAGTTCGCTGGACAACATGCTGGAGCTGCTGCTGGCGGGCGGGATGGATCTCATCCGCGCCATGCGCCTGCTGGTGCCGCCGGCCTGGCAGAACAACCCGGACATGGACGGCGATCTGCGCGCCTTCTTCGACTTCAACTCGATGCACATGGAGCCGTGGGACGGCCCGGCCGGCATCGTGATGTCCGACGGCCGCTACGCCGCCTGTAACCTCGATCGCAACGGCCTGCGCCCGGCGCGCTACGTGATCACCAAAGACAAGCTGATCACCTGCGCCTCCGAAGTCGGCATCTGGGATTACCAGCCGGATGAAGTGGTGGAAAAAGGCCGCGTCGGCCCCGGCGAGCTGATGGTGATCGACACCCGCAGCGGCCGCATCCTGCACTCGGCGGAAACCGACAACGATCTGAAAAGCCGCCACCCGTATAAAGAGTGGATGGAGAAAAACGTCAAACGCCTGGTGCCGTTCGAAGATCTGCCGGACGATCAGGTCGGCAGCCGCGAGCTCGACGACGCGCAGCTCGAAACCTATCAGAAACAGTTCGGCTACAGCAGTGAAGAGCTGGATCAGGTGATCCGCGTGCTGGGCGAAATTGGCCAGGAGGCCACCGGTTCGATGGGCGACGATACCCCGTTCGCCGTGCTCTCCAGCCGGCCGCGCATCGTTTACGACTATTTCCGCCAGCAGTTCGCGCAGGTCACCAATCCGCCGATCGATCCGCTGCGTGAAGCGCACGTCATGTCGCTGGCCACCAGCATCGGCCGCGAAATGAACGTGTTCTGCGAAGCCGAAGGCCAGGCGCACCGCCTGAGCTTCAAATCGCCGATCCTGCTGTACTCCGATTTCAAACAGCTCACCACGCTGGAAGGCGAATACTATCGCGCCGAGACGCTCGATCTGACCTTCGATCCGCAGCAGCAGGATCTGGAGCAGACCATTCGCGCCCTGTGCGACGAAGCGGAACGCAAGGTGCGTGAAGGTGCGGTGCTGTTGGTGCTGTCCGACCGCGCCATCGCGCCCGGCCGCCTGCCGGTGCCTGCTCCGATGGCAGTCGGCGCCGTGCAAACCCGCCTGGTGGAAAAAAGCCTGCGCTGCGACGCCAACCTGATCGTTGAAACCGCCAGCGCCCGCGATCCGCACCACTTCGCCGTACTGCTCGGCTTCGGCGCGACCGCCATCTATCCGTATCTGGCCTATGAAACCCTGGCCAAGCTGGTGGACAGCCAGGCGATCGACAAGAAATACCGCGACGTGATGCTGAACTACCGCAACGGCATCAACAAAGGCCTGTACAAGATCATGTCCAAGATGGGCATTTCGACCATCGCCTCTTACCGCTGCTCCAAGCTGTTCGAAGCGGTCGGCCTGCACCGCGATCTGGCGGATCTGTGCTTCCAGGGCGTGGTCAGCCGCATTGGCGGCGCCAGCTTCAGCGATTTCCAGCAGGATCTGCAGAACCTTTCCAAGCGCGCCTGGCTGAAACGCAAACCGCTGGAGCAAGGCGGCCTGCTGAAATTCGTGCACGGCGGCGAATACCACGCCTACAACCCGGACGTGGTGAACTCGCTGCAAAAAGCGGTACACAGCGGCGAGTACAGCGACTATCAGGCTTACGCCAAGCTGGTGAACGAGCGGCCGGTCGCCATGCTACGCGATCTGCTGGCCATCACGCCGAAAGGCGAACCGATCCCGGTCGATCAGGTCGAACCGGCGGAATCGCTGTTCAAACGCTTCGACACGGCGGCGATGTCGATCGGCGCGCTGAGCCCGGAAGCGCACGAATCACTGGCGATCGCCATGAACGGCCTCGGCGGCTTCTCCAACTCCGGCGAAGGCGGCGAAGATCCGGCGCGCTACCGCACCAACAAGGTGTCGCGCATCAAACAGGTGGCCTCCGGCCGCTTCGGCGTAACACCGGCCTACCTGGTGAACGCCGACGTGATCCAGATTAAGGTGGCGCAAGGCGCCAAGCCGGGCGAAGGCGGCCAGCTGCCGGGCGACAAAGTCACCCCGTACATCGCCAGACTGCGTTACTCGGTGCCGGGCGTGACGCTGATCTCCCCGCCGCCACACCACGACATCTACTCGATCGAAGATCTGGCGCAGCTGATCTTCGATCTGAAGCAGGTCAACCCGAAGGCGGTGATCTCGGTGAAACTGGTGTCCGAGCCGGGCGTCGGCACCATCGCCACCGGCGTGGCGAAAGCCTATGCCGATCTGATCACCATCGCCGGTTACGACGGCGGCACCGGCGCCAGCCCGCTGTCCTCGGTGAAATATGCCGGCTGCCCATGGGAACTGGGCCTGGTGGAAACCCAGCAGGCGCTGGTGGCCAACGGTCTGCGCCACAAGATCCGCCTGCAGGTGGACGGCGGCCTGAAAACCGGCGTGGACATCGTCAAAGCGGCGATCCTGGGCGCGGAAAGCTTCGGCTTCGGCACCGGGCCAATGGTGGCGCTGGGCTGCAAATACCTGCGCATCTGCCACCTCAACAACTGCGCGACCGGCGTCGCGACTCAGGACGACAAGCTGCGCCGCGATCACTACCACGGCCTGCCGGAACGCGTGACGAATTACTTCCAGTTTATCGCGCGTGAAACCCGCGAGATCATGGCGCAACTGGGCGTGAGCCAGTTGGTGGATCTGATCGGCCGCACCGAGTTCCTGACCGAGCTGGACGGCATCTCCGCCAAGCAGAACAAGCTGGATCTGTCGCCGCTGCTGAAAACCGCCACGCCGCATCCGGGCAAAGCGGTGTACTGCACCGAAAGCAGCAACCCGGCGTTCGACAAGGGCCTGCTGAACAAAGAGCTGCTGGCGCAGGCGCAGCCGCATATCGAAGCGAAACAGGGTAAAACCTTCTACTTCGACATTCGCAACACCGACCGCTCCGTGGGCGCCATGCTGTCCGGCGCTATCGCCAACGTGCACGGCGATCAGGGCATGGCGGCCGATCCGATCAAGGCGCACTTCTCCGGCACCGCCGGGCAGAGCTTCGGCGTCTGGAACGCCGGCGGCGTCGAGCTGACCCTGACCGGCGACGCCAACGACTATGTCGGCAAAGGCATGGCCGGCGGCAGCATCGCGGTGCGTCCGCCGATCGGCTCCGCCTTCCGCAGCCATGAAGCCAGCATCGTCGGCAACACCTGCCTGTACGGCGCCACCGGCGGCAAGCTGTTCGCCGCCGGCCGCGCGGGCGAGCGTTTCGCGGTGCGCAACTCCGGCGCCATCACCGTGGTGGAAGGCATCGGCGACAACGGCTGCGAATACATGACCGGCGGCATCGTCTGCGTGCTGGGTAAAACCGGCATCAACTTCGGCGCCGGCATGACCGGCGGCTTCGCCTACGTGCTGGACGAAGACGGCGAGTTCCGCAAGCGCGTGAACCCGGAGCTGGTGGAAGTGCTGGATGTCGATCAGTTGGCGATCCATGAGGAGCATCTGCGCGGCCTGATCACCGAACACGTGCAGGCGACCGGCTCTTCCCGCGCGGAAGAGATCCTGGCCAACTGGCCGGAGTGGGCGCCGAAGTTCGCCCTGGTCAAACCGAAGTCCAGCGATGTCAAAGCGCTGTTGGGTCACCGTAGCCGTTCCGCAGCCGAGCTGCGGGTGCAGGCGCAGTAAGAGGTAGGTCATTAATGAGCCAGAACGTTTATCAATTTATCGACCTGCAGCGTGTTGATCCGCCTAAGAAACCGCTGAAGATCCGCAAAATCGAGTTCGTCGAGATCTACGAACCGTTTTCGGAAACCCAGGCCAAAGCCCAGGCGGACCGCTGTCTGTCCTGCGGCAACCCGTATTGCGAGTGGAAGTGCCCGGTGCACAACTACATCCCGAACTGGCTGAAGCTGGCCAACGAAGGCCGCATCATGGAAGCGGCGGACCTGGCGCATCAGACCAACAGCCTGCCGGAGGTGTGCGGCCGCGTATGCCCGCAGGATCGCCTGTGCGAAGGGTCTTGCACCCTGAACGACGAGTTCGGCGCAGTCACCATCGGCAATATCGAGCGTTACATCAGCGATAAGGCCATCGAAATGGGCTGGAAGCCGGACATGTCGCACGTGCAGCCGACCGGCAAGCGCGTGGCGATCGTCGGTGCCGGCCCCGCCGGGTTGGCCTGCGCTGACGTGCTGACCCGCAACGGCGTCAAAGCGGTGGTGTATGATCGTCATCCTGAGATCGGCGGTCTGCTGACCTTCGGCATCCCGGCCTTCAAGCTGGAAAAGGAAGTGATGGTCAAACGCCGCGGCATCTTCAGCGAGATGGGCATCGAGTTCCAGCTGAATACCGAAGTGGGCAAAGACGTCAGCATGGAGACTTTGCTGAGCGAGTACGATGCGGTGTTCCTCGGCGTCGGCACCTATCAATCGATGCGTGGCGGGCTGGAGAATGAGGATGCGCAGGGCGTGTACGACGCGCTGCCGTTCCTGATCGCCAACACCAAGCAGCTGATGGGGTATGAAACCGAGCAGCACGAGCCTTATGTCAGCATGGAAGGCAAACGGGTGGTGGTGCTGGGCGGCGGCGATACCGCCATGGACTGCGTGCGCACCTCGGTGCGTCAGGGCGCGACGCAGGTCACCTGCGCCTACCGCCGCGACGAGGCCAACATGCCGGGCTCCAAGCGCGAAGTGAAGAACGCCCGGGAAGAAGGGGTGGACTTCCAGTTCAACCTGCAGCCGCTGAGCATCGAACTGAACAGCGCCGGCCGCGTGGCCGGGGTGAAAATGGTGCGCACTCAGTTGGGTGCGCCGGATGCCAACGGCCGCCAGGCGGCGGAGCAGGTGCCGGGTTCCGAGCACGTGATCGACGCCGACGCGGTGGTGATGGCGTTCGGCTTCCGCCCACACCGCATGGACTGGCTGGCGGCGCACGACGTGCAGCTCGATAAACAGGGCCGCATCGTGGCGCCGGAAGGCAGCGACAACGCATTCCAGACCAGCAACCCGAAAATCTTCGCCGGTGGCGACGCGGTCCGCGGCTCCGACCTGGTGGTGACGGCGATCGCCGAAGGCCGCAAAGCGGCAGACGGCATCATGAACTACCTGGAAGTGTAAACCTTCCGTACCGCCAAAGGCCCGGCACATTGCCGGGCCTTTGTTTTAACCGGCCACGCTTTGTAACAACCTCCCCCCTACTCACTGCCTCAACGCGCTATAGTATTGAGTTAGCACCATTGCAGGGCGCGGCTGCGCCTGACACCGAGATAAGGATAGCGAACATGAAATGCTCCATTTCCCTGTTGGCCGGCGCACTGCTGGCCGTCAGTTTCAGCGCCTCAGCCCTGGCGCTGGATTCGCAGGAGGTCGGTTACAATATCGAAGCGCGCGGCGCACGGCCGGTCGTGGCGCAGTTGGGCAAGGCCGGGCAGTTCAGCGCCGTGGAAAACAGTATCCGGTTGGGGGACGACAACTGGATTGCCCTGGCACCCAAGCTGGCCGGCGGCGGCAATGCCGGATTTACCGCCGGCATTAAATCTGCCCTCTCCGCCGCCCTGATCTACAACCCGGCGGCGGTATTGCAGGCGCTCAACAAAGGCAACGATCTGCCGCTCAATGACATCTGCACCGCGCCGCCGGAAGTGCAAGGCGACACCGCCATCACCAGCTTCCGTGAGCGCGCGGCCCGCGCGCTGTCCACCGTGCGCGTAGGCGATCTCAGCGCGCCGCGCGATGCCTGCATTGCCGCCTTGAAAGGCTGATCCGCTTCGTCCGGGCAAAAAAAAGCACCCCACGGGGTGCTTTTTCGTTTGTTCACGCGGGCTTATTTTACCACGCGCAGCGCCGGGCGGCCACCGCGCGGCGGCTGCGGCGGTTCGTCGTCCGAGCCGTCATCTTCCGCGGTATCCGGGCGATCGCCGTCGATCACCGACATCAACGTTTCCGAAGGGATCGTCTCATTGTCCAAACCTTCGAACACGCCTTCGCTTTCGTCGTAGGCGGCTTCCGGTTCAAACATCGTGCCGGCGCCGTTCTCACGCGCATAAATCGCCAGCACGGCGGCCATCGGCACCGAAACCTGGCGCGGCACGCCGCCGAAGCGCGCGTTGAACTGCACGTCTTCGTTGCCCAACGCCAGGTTGCCTACCGCGCGCGGCGCGATATTCAACACGATCTGGCCATCGCGCGCGAACTCCATCGGCACCTGAACATCAGGGCGAGTCACGTCGACCACCAGGTGCGGCGTCAGCTGGTTATCCAGCAGCCAGTCATAGAACGCCCGCAGCAGATACGGGCGACGCGGCGTCATCTGAGACATGTCCATCGCGCTTAGCCCCGGGTTTGCAGGCGCATTTCACGCTCGGCTTCGGTCAGGGAAGCCAGGAAAGCGTCGCGTTCGAAGACGCGGGTCATGTAGCCTTTCAGCTCTTTGGAGCCGGCGCCGCTCAACTCGATGCCCAGCTGCGGCAGACGCCACAACAGCGGTGCCAGGTAGCAATCCACCAGGCTGAACTCTTCGCTCATGAAATACGGCGCCTGGCCGAAAATAGGCGCGATCGCCAGCAGCTCTTCACGCAGTTGGCGGCGGGCGGATTCTGCTTCCTGACCGCTGCTCTTCTCGATCTTGTCCATCAGCGAGTACCAGTTCTTCTCGATGCGCAGCATCATCAGACGGCTCTCACCACGGGCAACCGGGTAAACCGGCATCAACGGCGGGTGCGGGAAGCGCTCATCCAGGTATTCCATGATGATGCGGGATTCATACAGGGTCAGTTCGCGATCGACCAGCGTAGGCACCGTCTGGTAAGGGTTGAGGTCAATCAGATCTTGCGGCAGGTTATCCATTTCGACCTGCTCGATCTCGACGCTGACACCTTTCTCCGCCAGTACGATGCGTACTTGATGGCTAAAAATGTCGGTCGGGCCAGAGAACAGCGTCATTACCGAACGTTTGTTGGCAGCGACAGCCATGAAAACCTCCAAGTTATCTAGAAAATACTGCGAATAGCCAACTGACAGGCTGCTATCCTGAATAATCTTGCCGCAGGCCGGCAGCACGCAGCGCGACCCGAACCCATAAAAAACCGGCCCAGGAGGTCAACTGCACGGCGAACAGGCGCAAAAGTGGGTGATAGTTTACCAGATTTTGCTTGTTTTGTGGGGGCGCTGCGGCGAATTCATGTTGAATTGTCTGATATACCACAGATTTTAGTCGGGGACGGCGGATTTCAGGCATAAAAAAACCCGGTGAAGCACCGGGTTTTTTGCGTAAATCGCACTGCCGAAGCAGCGGAAATTAACGCTTGGAGAACTGCGGACGACGACGTGCTTTACGCAGACCGACTTTCTTACGTTCAACCTGACGAGCGTCACGGGTGACGAAGCCAGCTTTACGCAGTTCAGAACGCAGAGTCTCATCGTACTCCATCAGTGCACGGGTGATACCGTGACGGATGGCGCCAGCTTGACCGGAGATACCACCACCTTTAACGGTGATGTACAGATCCAGTTTGCCAACCATGTCGACCAGTTCCAGCGGCTGACGAACTACCATGCGGGCAGTTTCGCGACCGAAGTACTGTTCCAGGCTGCGCTGGTTGATAACGATGTTACCGTTGCCCGGCTTGATGAAGACGCGAGCGGCGGAGCTTTTGCGGCGACCAGTGCCGTAGTATTGATTTTCAGCCATTGCCATTAATCCCGATTAAATGTCCAGAACTTGCGGTTGCTGTGCCGCGTGATTGTGCTCGGTGCCCGCGTAAACTTTCAGTTTACGGAACATAGCACGACCCAGCGGGCCCTTTGGCAGCATGCCTTTAACCGCGATTTCAATCACGCGCTCAGGACGGCGGGCAATCATCTCTTCAAAGGTCGCTTGCTTGATACCACCGATGTGGCCGGTGTGGTGGTAGTACACTTTGTCTGTACGCTTGTTGCCGGTTACAGCAACTTTGTCAGCGTTCAGAACGATGATGTAATCACCGGTATCCACGTGCGGGGTGTATTCCGCTTTATGCTTGCCGCGCAGGCGACGAGCCAGTTCAGTAGCGAGACGGCCTAAAGTTTTACCATCTGCATCAACAACGTACCAGTCGCGTTTTACGGTTTCTGGTTTAGCTGTAAAAGTTTTCATTAGAAAGCTTACCCAATAATTAGTTACACGTTGGTGAACACCCAAACGCTCGAAAACAGTTGAGGCTCACACGACCATACAAGTCCAGCAAACCTACCCCTTCGAATAGCCATTGCCGGCACTATAAAGTTTTTGGGAAAAAAAACTTTGTTGTAACGTGGGGTCGCAAGATTATAGAGAAGTCGCTCACAAAGATCGAACGGTTTTTGAATGGAAAATAAATTTATCGCCGGCGGCGGACAACCGGCGATACGGCGGCGGCAAGCCCGGCAGACTCAGGGCAAATGCGGCAGCTTGAGGTACTCTTCGCTCTGCATTTCCTGCAGGCGCGACAGGCAGCGCTGGAATTCAAATTTCAGCTGCACCCCCTGATAGATCTCGAACATCGACGCTTCGGCGCCGATCACCAGCTTGATGTGCCGCTCGTAGAATTCGTCCACCAACGCCAGGAAACGGCGCGCGGTATTCTCTTTCAGCGGCCCCATCACCCGCACATTATACAGGATCACGCTGTGATACAGCCGCGACAGTGCGATGTAGTCCAGTTGGCTGCGCGCCTCTTCGCACAGCGTGTGGAAATCCACCGCCAGCACGCCGTCCACCGAACGGATAGCCTGCAGCGGCCGATGGTTGATCTGCAGCACCGGCGCGTCCTCCCCCGCCTTGCCCGCCAGCTTGACGAACATCCGATCCAGCGTCTCGCGCGTCTGGTCGCTCAGCGGCGTCAGGTAGAGGTGCGCCTGGGTCAGGGTACGCAGACGATAGTCGATGCCGGCGTCGACGTTCATCACGTCGCAGTACTCGTTGATCAGATCGATGGCCGGCAGGAAACGCGCCCGCTGCAGACCGTTGCGGTACAGATCGTCCGGCGGGATGTTCGACGTGGCCACCAGCGTAATGCCGCGCGCGAACAGCGCCTGCAGCAGCGTGGCCAGCAGCATGGCGTCGGTGATGTCGGACACGAAGAATTCGTCGAAACACAGCACGTCGGTCTCGGCCTTAAAGCCGTCGGCGACGATTTCCAGCGGGTTTTCCCGCCCCTGCAACTCGGTCAGTTCTTCATGCACCCGCAGCATGAAGCGGTGAAAGTGCAGACGCATTTTGCGATCGCCCGGCAAACTGTGGAAGAACATATCCATCAACCAGGTTTTGCCGCGCCCGACGCCGCCCCACATATACAGCCCCTGCACCGGGCGCTGCGGCGCCGTGTCGCCGCCCTTGCCCAGCAAGCGGCTGAGCTTACCGCGCAGCCCGCCGGCAGGCGCGCTCGCCGCCGGCTTTTGCAACAGAGCCTGATAAATGCGATCCAGTTGAGTGACGGCCCGGCGTTGAACCTCATCGGCCTGATATTCCCCCGCATCCAGCGCCTGCTGGTAGCGAGATAACGGTGATAGTGCCTGCATCTGTTCGATGTTCCCTAAGAACGCTTAGAAATTATTTAGCCAACGTTGGCGGCAAGTTGATGCCGATTCGCACCGTTATCGCCACAAATGCCCGCTGCGGGCGCCGCTGAAAACCCTGTAAAAATTAGGTGGAAGCGCATCAGGATTCCACTCGGACAAGGTTAACGGTTATAGTGGATATTATTAAGTGAAAAATCCCTGCGGAACAACGAAGTCAAAATAGGAGTCATCATGACCTGGGAGTATGCGCTGATTGGTTTGGTCGTCGGTATCGTGATTGGTGCGGTGGCGATGCGTTTTGGCAACCGTAAATTACGTCAACAACAAGTCCTGCAGAACGAGCTGGACAAGAGCAAAACCGAGCTGGAAGAGTACCGTCAGGAGCTGGTCGGCCACTTTGCCCGCAGCGCCGAGCTGCTGGACAACATGGCGCGCGATTATCGTCAGCTGTATCAGCACATGGCGAAAAGCTCGAACAACCTGCTGCCGGATCTGCCGATGCAGGAAAATCCGTTCCGCTATCGCCTGACCGAAGCGGAAGCAGACAACGATCAAGCGCCGGTGGAAATGCCGCGCGACTATTCGGAAGGCGCCTCCGGCCTGCTGCGCGGGCAAAGCGCGCGCCGCGACTGACCCCCTTCGCCCGCGGGGCCACCCGCGGGCTTCCTCCGTTTACCGTCTTGACCTTCCCTCGTATTACCTTTACTGAACTTTGCACGCAAATTCACGGTCTTACCCTTCACTATGACAAGGTGATTGCCTTATCATCAAATTTTCATCGGCAGGTATTGAGAGAGTTATCATCAATGAAGAAAAAGTCGTTAATTCTTAGTGCATTGGCAATGAGCCTCGGCCTGACGCTCAGCTCCGTACCGGTGGCCAACGCGGCCCTGCCCGTCGCCGTTCAGGGGCAGCCGCTGCCGAGCCTGGCGCCGATGCTGGAAAAAGTCTTGCCCGCCGTAGTGAGCGTGCATGTCGCCGGCACTCAGGTGCAGCGTCAACAACTGCCGGAAGAGTTCAGACGCTTCTTCGGCCCTAACTTCCCCGGCCAGCAGCAAAGCTCCCGTCCGTTTGAAGGGCTGGGTTCCGGCGTGATCATCGACGCCGCCAAAGGCTATGTGCTGACCAACAACCACGTCATCAACAACGCCGATAAAATCCGCGTGCAGTTGAACGACGGTCGCGAGCTGGACGCCAAGCTGGTCGGCCGCGATGAGCAATCCGACATCGCCCTGCTGCAGCTCAGCGACACCAAAAACCTGACCGCCATCAAGATGGCCGACTCCGATCAGCTGCGCGTCGGCGACTTTGCCGTCGCGGTCGGCAACCCGTTTGGCCTGGGCCAAACCGCCACTTCCGGCATTATCTCGGCGCTGGGCCGCTCCGGCCTGAATCTGGAAGGGCTGGAAAACTTCATTCAGACCGACGCCTCCATCAACCGCGGCAACTCCGGCGGCGCGCTGGTTAACCTGAACGGCGAGCTGATCGGCATCAATACCGCCATTCTGGCGCCGAGCGGCGGCAACGTCGGCATCGGTTTCGCCATTCCGAGCAATATGGCGCAGAACCTGAGCCAGCAGCTGATTGAATTCGGCGAAGTGAAACGCGGCCTGCTGGGCATCAAAGGCAGCGAAATGACCCCGGATATGGCCAAAGCCTTCAACACCGACGCGCAGCGCGGCGCCTTCGTCAGCGAAGTGCTGCCGAAATCCGCCGCCGCCAAGGCGGGCATCAAGGCCGGGGATATCCTGGTCTCCGTCGACGGTAAACCGGTGAGCAGCTTCGCCGAACTGCGCGCCAAAGTCGGCACCACCGCGCCGGGCAAAACCCTCAAGGTGGGCCTGCTGCGCGATGGCAAACCGCAGGAAGTCTCGGTCACGCTGGACAACAGCGAGAGCGCCTCGACCAACGCCGAAACGCTGTCGCCGGCGCTGCAGGGTGTTTCCCTCAGCAATGGCGCGTTGCCGAGCGGCGACAAGGGCGTGAAGGTGGAGAACGTGGATAAAGGGTCAACGGCGGCGCAGATCGGCCTGCAGAAAGGCGACGTGATCATCGGCGTCAACCGTCAGCGCGTGGACAACATCACCACGCTGCGTAAAGTGTTGGAGGCCAAGCCACCGGTGATGGCGCTCAATATCGTGCGCGGCAACGAAACCATTTATCTGCTGCTGCGTTAATTTGTGCAAAAACCGGGCTCGGTGACATACTGCGCCCGGTTAACTCATGCTATCCTCCGAACATCGTTCATCACACCACGAAAACTCCATGTTTGCTAAGCTCTTGCGTTCTGTCGTTATCGGTCTCATCGTTGCCGGCCTGCTGTTGGCCGCACTGCCCATGCTGCGTTCTTCCAACGGCCTGTTTGCAGACAAACCTGAGAGCACCAGCGACGAAACGCCAGTGAGCTACAACAAAGCGGTGCGCCGCGCCGCGCCCGCCGTGGTGAACATTTACAACCGCAACCTGAACGGCGCCGCCAACGTGCTGTCGCTCGGTTCCGGCGTGATCATGAATGAACGCGGCTATATCATCACCAACCGCCACGTGATCAAAGACGCTCAGCAGATCACCGTGGTGTTGCAGGATGGCCGCCGCTACGAAGCGCTGTTGGTCGGCTCGGACGGCCTGACCGATTTGGCGGTGCTGAAGATCGATCCCGGCAATTTGCCGGTGATCCCGACCAATAAAAATCGCGTTGCCCACGTCGGCGACGTGGTGCTGGCGATCGGCAACCCCTATAACCTGGGGCAGACCGTCACACAGGGCATCCTCAGCGCCACCGGCCGCATCAGTATGAGCACCACCGGCCGACAGACGTTCCTGCAGACCGACGCCTCCATCAACCGCGGCAACTCCGGCGGCGCGCTGGTCAACTCGCTGGGCGAGCTGATCGGCATCAACACCCTGACCTATGACAAAATTACCGACGGCGAAACGCCGGAGGGCCTCGGCTTCGCCATTCCGATCGAACTGGCCACCAAAATCATGGACAAGCTGATCCGCGACGGCCGCGTCATCCGCGGCTATTTCGGCATTCAGGGCAAAGAGATCATTCCGCTGCGCTCGTCCAATTCCGGCATCGATCGCCTTCAAGGCATCATCGTGACCGAGATTACGCCAAACGGCCCGGCGAGCAACGCCGGCTTCCAGATCAACGACATCATCATCAACGTGGATAACAAACCGGCGGTGTCCGTGCTGGAGACCATGGATCAGGTGGCGGAGATCAGACCGGGCACCGAGATACCGGTTATCGTGCTGCGTGACGGCAAGCGCATTACGTTGAAAATGACGGTGGGTGAATTCCCGGAAGACAGCAATTAAAAAAGGGCCGGCATTGATAGCCGGCCCTTTGATTTTCATCCTGCCGACGCAGCCGCGCCGGCGCTAATGCCTTACTCGCCTTTCACGCGCTCGATGTTCGCACCCAGCGCGCGCAGCTTGTCTTCAATACGCTCATAGCCGCGATCAATATGGTAGATGCGATCGACGACGGTCACGCCGTCGGCGATGCAGCCGGCGATCACCAGGCTGGCGGAAGCGCGCAGATCGGT
The DNA here is from genome assembly GCF_017309605.1 of Serratia ureilytica. NCBI lineage: Bacteria > Pseudomonadati > Pseudomonadota > Gammaproteobacteria > Enterobacterales > Yersiniaceae > Serratia > Serratia ureilytica. Next base: position 539,088 of record NZ_CP071320.1, on the reverse strand, counting down.
CGCCATCACCTGAGCGCCGGACAGCTGTTCAACGCCATGGCAGATCACGGTGTTGCTCTCGATTTCCGCGTGCGCCCCCATGCGGATCAATTCCGGCACGTGCATGAAGCGGTTTTCGAAGATGGTCTCGGTGATAACGCCGGTGCCTTCCGCCACCAGGTTCAACAGGCTGAACTGGGCCTGCATGTCGGTCGGGAAGCCCGGGTGCGGCGCGGTGCGCACGGTGACCGCTTTCGGGCGCTTGCCGTGCATGTCCAGGCTGATCCAGTCTTCGCCCACTTCGATATCGGCACCGGCTTCACGCAGTTTGGCCAGCACCGCATCCAGCGTATCCGGACGGGTGTTGCGGCACATCACTTTGCCGCCGGAAACCGCGGCGGCGATCAGGAAGGTACCGGTCTCGATACGGTCAGGCAGCACGCGATACACGCCGCCGCCCAGACGCTCGACGCCCTCGATGGTGATCTTGTCGCTGCCTGCGCCGCTGATCTTCGCGCCCAGCGTATTGAGGAAGTTGGCGGTATCGACAATTTCCGGCTCACGCGCGGCGTTCTCGATAACGGTCGTGCCGGTCGCCAGGGTCGCGGCGCTCATGATGGTCACGGTCGCGCCCACGCTCACCTTGTCCATCACGATGTGCGCGCCTTTCAGACGGCCATCGACGGACGCCTTGACGTAACCTTCTTCCAGCTTGATCTCGGCCCCCAACTGCTCCAGGCCGGTGATGTGCAGATCGACCGGACGCGCGCCGATCGCGCAGCCGCCCGGCAGGGAAACCTGGCCGCGGCCGAAACGTGCCACCAGCGGCCCCAGCGCCCAGATGGAAGCGCGCATGGTTTTCACCAGATCGTAAGGCGCGCAAAACTCGTTCACGCCGCTGGCGTCCACGAAGACCGAACCGTTGCGCTCAATCTTGGTGCCCAACTGGCTGAGCAGTTTAATGGTGGTGTCGATGTCCTTCAGCTTGGGGACATTCTGCAGCTCGACCGGCTCTTCCGCCAACAGGGCGGCGAACAGGATCGGCAGGGCGGCGTTTTTGGCCCCGGAAATAGACACTTCACCGCTCAGGCGGGTCCGACCCTGCACACGAAATTTATCCATCTGACTACTCTCTGTTATCTAATCTGAAGCTGCCCGCCCGGCAGGGCAAACAGCCTTAAAATCCGTTGAGTTTGCGGTCTCGCTGCCACTCTTCAGGGGTGTACGCCTTGATAGACAAGGCATGAATGCGGTTGTCCGCAATGTATTCCATCAGCGGTGCGTAAACCGTCTGCTGTTTTTTGACGCGGCTCATGCCGGCGAACAGTTCGCCGACCACGATCGCTTGAAAATGGCTGCCGTCGCCCGTCACGTGCGCTTCATCCAGTGCCAATGCCTGCATCAGCACGTCTTTAATCTCGTTGGTTTCCATAGTATCCAGTTCTGCCGCTAAAGGATCATAAACAGCCTAGTATCTTAGTGGAATACGATGTTTTCTTAAACTAAAGAAAAAGCCCCTGCATAACAGGGGCTTTGTATCGTTTAACCACGCAAAGGCGGTGTAAAACGCCGCTAACCGGCGGTATCGACAGGCATTATCGCCTGCAGGTTATAGAGCGCGATCAGCGTTTTCAGACGCTCGGTGACGCCGAAAATTTTTAGCGCGACGCCACGTTGGCGCTGCTCTTCCTGCAGATGCAGCAACAGCGCCAGCCCGGAGGAGTCCACGCGCTGCAGTTGCGCCACGTCGATCGCGGTTTTATCCGCCATCAGCGCGTCGCGCTGCCGCCACAACGGCAGCAGCGTTTCACGGTCCAGTTCACCGCGCAGGATCAGCGTCTGCTGCTCTGATTCGAAGCTGAGCGCTGCCGACATCAGTTTTTCTTGTCCAGCGAGATGGGCTGCGCGGCAGCGGCCTGCAGCTGTTTGGTCAGGCCGTCGATGCCCTGAGTACGCAGCGTAGACGCCCACTCGTTTTGCTTGGTGGTGATCATGCTGACGCCTTCGGCGATCATGTCATACGCCTGCCAGTAGCCGGTTTTGCTGTTCTTGCGCCATTGGAAATCCAGACGCACCGGCGGGCGGCCGCCGTTGTCGATGATGGTGACGCGAATGGCCACGATGTCGGCGTTGCCCAGCGGCTGTTCAGGCGCGATCTGGTAAGTCTGGCCGTGGTACATCGCCAGCGCCTGGCCGTAAGCCTGCTCCAGGTAAGCCTGGAAAGCGGTGAAGTAAGCTTCGCGCTGCGCAGGCGTCGCATCTTTGTAGTAACGGCCCAGCACCAGCGCGCCGGCGTATTTCACCTGCACGAACGGCATCAGTTCCTGATGCACGATGGAGCGCAGGTAGTTCGGGTCCTGCTTGATCTTCGGCTGTTCGTTCTTCAAACGGCTGAAGGTCTTCTGCGCCGCGTCTTGCATCATGCTGTAAGGATTGGTTTGGTCGGCTGCGCTCGCCAGCGGCGCAACCACCAGCAGAGCCACCATCAGTAAACGTTTAAACATGCAGGTATCCTCTCTTAATGATTTGGAACAGCGGGTTGCGGTGCAGCGCCGGCAGCGGGCTCAGCGGCCGCGTCTCCCGGTTTGGCGCTGTCCTGACCGCCGCTTTTATACAGGAACTGGCCGATCAGATCTTCCAGAACCATGGCTGATTTAGTGTCCTGAATGGTGCCGCCGTCTTTCAGAATGGTGGTGCCCATATCAGGATCTTCGAAGCCCACGTTAAGCGCCAGATATTGCTCGCCCAGCAGGCCGGAGGTGCGGATCGCCAGCGAACTGGTATCCGGGATTTCGTCGTACTTTTTCTGGATATCGAGCGCCACGCGCGGCGTGTAGGTTTTCGGATCGAGTTCGATGTCGGCCACGCGGCCGATCACCACGCCGCCGATCTTCACCGGCGAACGCGGTTTCAGGCCGCCGATATTGTCGAACGTCGCGTAAACGCGGTAGGTCGGCTCGCTGCCGATCGATTTAAGGTTCGCCACCTGCAGGCAGATAAACACGATGGCGCACAGCGCGATCAGCATGAATGCCCCAACCCAGATTTCACTCTTCTTCGTTTGCATCGAATCAATTCCCAAACATCAGTGCGGTCAGCACGAAATCCAATCCCAACACCGCCAGTGACGAATGCACCACGGTACGCGTCGTCGCCCGGCTAATCCCTTCAGAGGTAGGCACGGCGTCATACCCGTTGAAAATGGCAATCCAGGTTACGGTAATGGCGAACACCACGCTCTTGATCAGGCAGTTGAGCAGATCTTTTTTCCACTCTACGGCGCCTTGCATCGCCGACCAGAAGAAGCCGCTGTCGATGCCTTTCCAATCCACGCCGACCACCGAGCCGCCCCAAATGCCGATCGCCACGAAGATGATGGTCAGCAGCGGCATGCTGATCATCCCCGCCCAGAAACGCGGCGCCACGATGCGCCGCAGCGGATCGACCGCCATCATTTCCAGGCTGGAGATCTGTTCCGTCGCCTTCATCAGGCCGATTTCCGCCGTGAGCGCGGAACCGGCGCGGCCGGCGAACAGCAGCGCCGTCACCACCGGCCCCAGCTCGCGCAGCAGCGACAGCGCCACCATCATGCCGAGGCTGGCTTCAGCGCTGTAGGTGGTAAGCACGATATACCCCTGCAGGCCCAGCACCATGCCGATAAACAGCCCGGAAACCATGATGATCAGCAGCGACTGCACGCCGACGCTGTAAAGCTGTTTCAACAACAGCGGCCACTGCTTGCCGGGTTCCGGCCGGCCAATCAATGCGTTGAACAGCATCAACCCGGCGCGGCCGAAGCTGGCGCTGGTGTTGATGCCACTGCGCCCCAGAGACGCTAACGCTCTTAATAACATGAGCTTATTTACTCCCTAAGCCTAGCAGTTCAGTCTGATAATCCCCGGCCGGATAGCGGAACGGCACCGGTCCATCCGCTATACCATCCAGGAACTGGCGCACGCGCGCATCAGGATTGTTCTGCAATTGCTGCGTGGTGCCTTCGGCAATCACCCGGTGATCGGCCACGATATAGGCGTAGTCGGCGATGCTCAGCACCTCCGGCACGTCGTGCGACACCACGATGCAGGTAATGCCCAGCGCATGGTTCAGCTCGTCGATCAGCTTGACCAGCACCCCCATGGTGATCGGATCCTGGCCGACGAAAGGTTCGTCGAACATGATCATCTCCGGGTCCAGCGCGATCGCGCGCGCCAACGCCGCCCGGCGCGCCATGCCGCCGGAGAGTTCATTGGGCATCAGCTGCGCCGCACCGCGCAGCCCGACCGCTTCCAGCTTCATCAGCACCGTGCTGCGCAGCAGGGGCTCAGGTAGGTTGCTGTGCTCACGCAACGGGTAGGCCACGTTTTCGAATACGGTCAAATCGGTGAACAGCGCGCCCGACTGGAACAGCATGCTCATCTTTTTGCGTGCGTCGTACAACTGACGGCGGGACAATGCGGGAATGTTGTCGCCGTCAAACCAAATCTCCCCGCGGTCCGGCGTCAGCTGACCGCCGATCAGACGCAGCAGCGTGGTTTTGCCGATGCCCGACGGCCCCATGATCGCCGTGATCTTACCGCGAGGCACCGTCAGGTTGATGTCTTCAAATATCCGCCGGTCGCCGCGCGAGAAGCTCATGTCGCGCACTTCGACCAAATTATCTGCCTTTTGGAGCATGTTAATGGACCCTTTACGACTCATCTTTTGCAGAATCTACCCGTGATGTTAAAGCAATGGGCGCAATCCGTCTCATCTTTACAAAAACTTACTGCCATTTCGCAACCAATGATGCCATTGGTTTTACTTTTCCGCGCCACCCGGTCAAAATTGGCGCCATAACGAAAAAAAACGAAAGTGTTCAACAATTAGCCGGGAAAAACCGGTGCTGCGTTCAAGCGCACGCACCGGAGGGCAAGCAATACCGCCGCATTGACGGCTTTAACCAACGAACCGGGATAATACCCGACAAAGGACCCTGCATGTTTCTCGCAATAGCATTATTAATCGTTGGTTTATTTCTACTGGTGTATGGTGCAGACCGCTTAGTTTATGGTGCTGCCGTGATTTCCCGTTCGCTTGGCGTGCCGCCGTTGATCATCGGCATGACCATCGTCGGCATCGGCACTTCACTGCCGGAGCTGATCGTGTCCACCACCGCCGCGCTGAACGGGCAGATAGATATGGCCGTTGGCAACGTATTAGGTTCCAACATCACCAACATTTTATTGATCCTGGGCGTCGCAGCGCTGATTCACCCGCTGGCTGCACGATCGGAAATACTGCGGCGCGAACTGCCGCTGATGTTAGCGGTCACAGTATTGTGCGGTTTCGTGTTGATGGACGGCACCCTAAGCAGGCTGGACGGCGTGCTGCTGCTGACCGCCGCCGCCGGTTTCATCCTGCTGATGCTGAAAATCGCCCGGCTGGCGCAGCGCGAGGGCAGCGACAGCCTGACCATGGAGCAGATCGCCGAACTGCCGCAGGACAGCAGTAATACCGTAGCGGTGCTGTGGCTGGTGCTGGCGTTTATCATTCTGCCGCTCTCTTCCAGAATGGTGGTCGATAACGCGACGGTGATCGCGCACTATTTCGGCCTGAGCGAACTGGTGGTCGGCTTGACCATTATCGCCATCGGCACCAGCCTGCCCGAGCTGGCCACGTCCATCGCCGGAGCATTAAAGGGCGAAGATGATATGGCGATTGGCAATATCATCGGCTCCAATATTTTCAACACGGTGATCGTGCTGGGCGTCCCCGCCCTGCTGTCGCCGGGCAGCGTGGACGCCGCCGCCTTCCAGCGCGATTACTGGGTGATGCTGGCGGCCAGCGTGCTGCTGAGCGTGCTGTGCATCGGCCGCAAACACCGCATCGGCCACCTGGCCGGCGCGCTGTTATTATGCGGCTTTATTGCGTATCTTGCGGTGCTGTTCTTTAACCCTTTCAGTACTTTCGGCTAAACCGACGGGAATGAGTATGTCGAACATTGAGTTGCAACCGGGCTTCGATTTTCAACAGGCCGGCAAAGAAGTGCTTCAGATAGAGCGTGACGGGCTGGCTCAGCTCGACAGCTACATCAACGCAGACTTCACCCGCGCCTGCGAAACGATCGCCGCCTGCGGCGGCAAAGTGGTGGTGATGGGCATGGGCAAATCCGGCCATATCGGCTGCAAGATCGCCGCGACCTTCGCCAGCACCGGCACCCCCTCATTCTTCGTGCACCCGGCGGAAGCCAGCCATGGCGATTTGGGCATGGTCACTCCGCAGGATATCGTACTCGCCATCTCCAACTCCGGTGAGTCCAGCGAGATCCTGGCGCTGATCCCGGTGTTGAAACGGCAGCGGATCACCCTCATCTGCATGACCAACAATCCGGAAAGTTCGATGGGCAAGGCGGCGGACATCCACCTGTGCATCAAGGTGCCGCAGGAGGCCTGCCCGCTGGGGCTGGCACCGACCACCAGCACCACCGCCACGCTGGTGATGGGCGATGCGCTGGCCGTCGCGCTGCTGAAGGCGCGCGGTTTCACGCCGGAAGATTTCGCGCTGTCGCATCCGGGCGGCGCACTCGGCCGCAAGCTGCTGCTGCGGGTTAGCGATATCATGCACAGCGGCGACGAAATGCCCCACGTCAGCGCCGACGCCTCATTGCGCGACGCGCTGCTGGAAATCACCCGCAAAAATCTGGGTCTGACGGTGATCTGCGACGATCTGATGAAAATCGCCGGCATCTTTACCGATGGCGACCTGCGCCGGGTGTTCGATATGGGCATCAACCTGCACGAAGCCAAGATCGCCGATGTCATGACGCCGGGCGGCGTGCGGGTGCGTCCCAACCTCCTGGCGGTCGATGCGCTGAATCTGATGCAGCAACGCCACATCACCGCGCTGCTGGTTGCCGATGGCGACCAGTTGCTGGGTGTGGTACATATGCATGACATGCTGCGCGCCGGCGTCGTTTAATTAAGGAATAGAACGGAATGGGTATGGTAGAAACCTGCTACGGGCCGGTAGAACAAGAGGTTATGGCGCGTGCCGGGAACATCCGCCTGTTGATTTGCGATGTTGACGGCGTACTGTCGGACGGCCTGATCTTCATGGGCAACAACGGTGAAGAATTGAAGGCGTTCAACGTGCGCGACGGTTACGGCATCCGCTGTCTGAAAACCTCCGACATCGAGGTGGCGATCATTACCGGTCGCTCCGCCAAGCTGCTGGAAGACCGCGCGCAAACGCTCGGCATCACCCATCTGTATCAGGGGCAATCCGATAAGCTTTTGGCCTTCCGCGAACTGTTGGATAAACTGTCGTTAACGGCGGATCAGGTCGCCTATATCGGCGATGACCTGATCGACTGGCCGGTGATGGCGCAGGTGGGCCTGGCGGTCGCGGTCGCAGACGCTCATCCGCTGCTGACGCCGCGAGCCCACTACGTCACCCGCATTGCCGGCGGCCGCGGCGCGGTGCGCGAACTGTGCGACATCATTCTTTTGGCTCAAAATAAGCTGGAGGACGCCAAAGGGCTGTCGATATGAGTAAAACCAAACTTTGGATCACCATCCTGTTGACGGTGATCGTTCTGGCGCTGATCGGCTGGAACATGACGGACTTCAGCGACGATACGGCTCCTGGCCCGGCTAACGATCAGGATCCGACCTACCAGAGCCAGCACACGGTCACCGTGGTGTACAATCCGGCCGGTAAACTGAATTATAAGCTGGTGGCGGAAGACGCGAAGTATTACACCGCCGGCGAGCTGAGCTGGTTCACCCAGCCGGTGATGACGCTGTTCGACGAGAATGCGGTGGCCACCTGGTCAGTTCGCGCCGATCGCGCCAAACTGACGAAGGACCGGATGCTGTATCTGTATGGCCACGTCGAGGTAAACAGCCTGACCACCACCTCGCAGCTGGAAAAAATTAAGACGGACAACGCTCAGGTAAACCTGGTCACCCAGGACGTCACCTCCGATGACGAAGTCACGCTTTACGGGACCAATTTTACCTCTAACGGCATGAAAATGCGTGGGAACCTGCGGACCAAAACCGCTGAGCTGATTGATAAGGTTAAGACCAACTATGAAATCCAGAACCAAAAACCAACTCCGTAATCTGTTGATCGGCAGCTTAGTTTTGGCCGCCAGCGCCCCTGCTCTGGCGCTGAAATCCGACTCCAGCCAGCCGGTCAGCATCGACTCGCTCAAGCAGTCGTTGGATATGCAAAGCAACGTCAGCACCTTTACTGACAACGTGGTGATCAAACAGGGCACCATCGATATCCGCGCTGACAAGGTGGTGGTCACCCGTCCGGGCGGAGATCAGAATAAGACCTATATTGAAGCGTTCGGCAACCCGGTAACCTTCTACCAGATGCAGGACAGCGGCAAGCCGGTCAAAGGCCACGCGCAGAAAGTGCGTTACGACGTGGCGACCCAGCTGGTGACCCTGACGGGCAACGCCTATCTGGAGCAGCTCGACAGCAACGTGAAAGGCGATCGCATCACCTATCTGGTGCAACAGCAGCAAATGCAGGCGTTTAGCGACAAAGGCAAACGCGTGACAACGGTTCTGGTACCGTCGCAGTTGCAAGACAAAAACGGGCAAAAAAAGAGTAACTAATCACTTATGGCAACACTCATCGCAGAAAACCTGGCGAAAGCCTACAAGGGCCGTAAAGTTGTCGAAGACGTCAGCCTGAAAGTGAAATCCGGCGAGATCGTCGGCCTGCTCGGCCCGAACGGCGCCGGTAAAACCACCACCTTCTACATGGTGGTCGGCATCGTGCCGCGCGACGCCGGGCGCATCGTGATCGACGAGGAAGACATCAGCCTGTTGCCGCTGCACGCCCGTGCGCGCCGCGGCATCGGTTACCTGCCGCAGGAAGCGTCGATCTTCCGCCGCCTGAGCGTGTACGACAACCTGATGGCGGTGTTGGAGATCCGTCCCGATCTCACCAGCGAACAGCGCGAAGACCGCGCCAAAGAGCTGATGGAAGAGTTCCATATCTCCCATCTGCGCGACAGCCTCGGCCAGGCGCTGTCCGGCGGTGAACGCCGCCGCGTCGAAATCGCCCGCGCGCTGGCGGCCAACCCGAAATTCATTCTGCTGGACGAACCCTTCGCCGGGGTGGATCCGATTTCCGTTATCGATATCAAGAAAATCATCGAGCACCTGCGTGACAGCGGCCTGGGCGTGCTGATCACCGACCACAACGTGCGCGAGACGCTGGACGTGTGTGAACGCGCCTACATCGTCAGCCAGGGCAAACTGATTGCCCACGGCACGCCGGATGCTATTCTGGCCGACGAGCAGGTTAAACGCGTTTATCTGGGCGAAGAGTTCCGCCTCTAAGCGCCGGCGCGTCCTGCGGGACGACACCGTTAACGGAAGTAGACAGAAAACTATGAAGCAAGGTTTGCAACTCAGGCTCAGCCAACAGCTGGCCATGACACCTCAGCTCCAGCAGGCGATCCGCCTGCTGCAGTTGTCCACGCTTGAGCTTCAGCAAGAGATCCAGCTGGCGCTGGAGAGCAATCCGCTGCTTGAACAGACCGATCTGCACGACGAAATCGACGCCAAAGAAACCCAGGAGACCGAGGGGCTCGATACCCGCGAGGCCTTGGAGCAGAAAGACATGCCGGAAGAGCTGCCTCTGGACGCCACCTGGGATGAAATCTATACCGCGGGCACGCCGTCCGGCACCGGCACCGACTACAGCGACGACGAGCTGCCGGTCTATCAGGGCGAGACCACCCAAACGCTGCAGGATTATCTGATGTGGCAGGTGGATCTGACGCCGTTTTCCGATACCGACGCCGCCATCGCCACTTCCATCGTCGACGCGGTGGACGACACCGGCTATCTCACCGTCCCGCTGGAAGACATTCTGGAAAGCCTGGGCGACGAGAACGTGACCCTCGAGGAAGTCGAGGCGGTGCTGAAGCGCGTGCAGCGTTTTGATCCGATCGGCGTCGCCGCGCGCGATCTGCGCGATTGCCTGCTGGTGCAGCTCTCCCAATACGCCAAAGATACGCCTTATCTGGCCGAAGCGCGGCTGATCATCAGCGAGCATCTGGATCTGTTGGCCAACCACGACTTTCGCAGCCTGATGCGATCAACCCGGCTAAAAGAAGATACACTGAAAGAAGCGATGCTGCTGATTCAGTCGCTCGATCCGCGCCCAGGGCAGTCGATCAATACCGGCGAATCGGAATACGTCATTCCGGACGTGCTGGTGCGCAAAACGCAGAACAAATGGACGGTCGAGCTCAACGGCGACAGCGTGCCGCGTTTGAAGATCAATCAGCAGTACGCCGCGCTGGGCAACAGCGCCCGCAGCGAAGCCGACGGCCAGTTCATCCGCAGCAACCTGCAGGAAGCCAAGTGGCTGATTAAAAGCCTGGAGAGCCGCAACGAGACGTTGCTGAAGGTCACCCGCTGCATCGTCAGCCAGCAGCAGGCGTTCTTCGAGCAAGGCGAAGAGTTTATGAAACCCATGGTGCTGGCGGATATCGCCCAGGCCGTGGAGATGCATGAATCGACGATCTCGCGCGTCACCACGCAGAAGTTTCTGCACAGCCCGCGCGGCATTTTCGAATTGAAATATTTCTTCTCCAGCCACGTGAATACCGACAGCGGCGGCGAAGCCTCCTCGACGGCGATCCGCGCGTTGGTGAAGAAATTGATTGCGGCGGAAAACCCCGCCAAACCACTCAGCGACAGCAAGCTGGCCACCCTGCTCGCCGATCAGGGGATCATCGTGGCCCGGCGCACCGTCGCCAAGTACCGAGAGTCTTTGTCCATCCCGCCGTCGAACCAGCGCAAACAGTTGGTTTGACCTCTATTGAGAAGGAAGACACTATGCAGCTCAACATTACCGGACACCACATCGAAATCACCGATCCGTTGCGCGAGTTCGTGAACAACAAGTTCGCCAAACTCGAACAGTATTTTGATCGCATCAATCAGGTGTATGTTGTATTAAGTGTGGAAAAAGTGCAGCAAATTGCGGAAGCAACGGTGCACGTGAATGGAGGCGAGTTGCACGCCACCTCGGAAGACGAGAATATGTATGCCGCAATTGATACGCTGATCGACAAATTGGCACGTCAATTGAACAAACATAAAGACAAATTGAAGCAACACTGACACCCTGACCCATTCCGTGAGGCGGCATCCGTCGCCGCCTCTCCCTTCGGCGCGTGACCCGCATGGGTGACGCGCCGAACGGTAATCAGGGTCAAAACCGACGAAAAACCGCCTTGCCGGGTTCGCCCGGCGGCGCGGTTTTAAGTGAAGATGAGATGAACAACGAATATATGCAATTAAGCTCGGTGTTAAACATCGAGTGCACCAAAAGCTCGGTACACTGCACCAGCAAGAAGCGGGCTTTGGAAATTATCAGCGAACTGGCCGCCAAACAGCTCAATCTGCCTTCGCAGGTGGTGTTTGACGCGGTTCTCACCCGGGAGCGCATGGGCAGCACCGGTATCGGCAACGGTATCGCCATTCCCCACGGCAAACTGGAAGAGGACACACTGCGGGCCGTTGGCGTGTTTATCCGTCTCGACCAACCCATCGCTTTCGACGCTATCGACAATCAGCCGGTCGATCTGCTGTTTGCGCTGCTGGTGCCTGCCGATCAGTGCAAAACCCATTTGCATACGCTGTCGCTGGTCGCCAAACGCCTGGCAGACAAAACCGTATGCCGCCGCCTGCGCGCCGCGCAGAGCGACGAAGAACTTTACCAAATCATCACCGAGTGATGCCCGGCCGGCGTGACTTCCAGCCCGGATAACGATACTGTTTTACGATGATGGATCCGGCTACGGCCGGAATAACAAAGTTTAACGGTGGCGATGAACGCCGCCGCGATGCCAGGGGAGTTGCAACATGGTGCTGATGATTGTCAGCGGCCGTTCCGGTTCCGGAAAATCCGTCGCCTTGCGGGCGCTGGAAGACATGGGTTTTTACTGCGTTGACAACCTGCCGGTGGTTCTGCTGCCGCAGCTCGCCAATACGCTGGCGGAACGCAATATCTCCGCGGCGGTCAGCATCGACGTGCGCAACATGCCGGAATCGCCGGAAGTGTTCGAATACGCGATGACTCAGCTGCCGGACAGCTTCTCGCCGCAGTTGCTGTTCCTCGACGCCGATCGCAACACGCTGATCCGCCGTTACAGCGACACCCGCCGCCTGCACCCGCTCTCCAGCAAAAACCTGTCGCTGGAAAGCGCCATCGACGAAGAGAGCGATCTGCTCGAACCGCTGCGCTCGCGGGCTGACCTGATTATCGATACCTCGGAAATGTCGGTGCACGAACTGGCCGAAATGCTGCGCACCCGCCTGCTGGGCAAGCGTGAGCGTGAGCTGACCATGGTGTTCGAATCCTTCGGCTTCAAGCACGGCATTCCGATCGACGCCGACTACGTGTTCGACGTGCGCTTCCTGCCGAACCCGCACTGGGATCCGAAGCTGCGGCCGATGACCGGTTTGGACAAGCCGGTCGCGTCGTTCCTCGATCGCCATACCGAAGTGCACAACTTCATCTACCAGACCCGCAGCTACCTGGAACAATGGCTGCCGATGCTGGAAACCAACAACCGCAGCTACCTGACGGTCGCCATCGGCTGTACCGGCGGTAAACACCGCTCGGTGTACGTGGCGGAACAGCTGGCCGATTACTTCCGCTCGCGCGGCAAGAACGTGCAGTCGCGCCATCGCACGCTGGAAAAGCGTAAACAATGACGGTCAAACAGACGGTTGAAATCAAAAACAAGCTGGGCATGCACGCGCGCCCGGCGATGAAACTGTTCGAACTGGTGCAAAGCTTCGACGCCGAAGTGATGCTGCGCAACGAAAGCGGCACCGAAGCCGAAGCCAGCAGCGTCATCGCGCTGCTGATGCTGGACTCCGCCCAGGGTCGGCACATCGAAGTCGAAGCGACCGGCCCCGATGAAGTCAACGCGCTGGCGGCGGTGGTCGAGCTGTTCAACTCCGGGTTTGATGAAGATTAGTCGCTGAGACTCTTCCCATGCGTCGCCTCGGCGCATGTGTTGCCTCCGCCCCTCCCATAGTGTAGCCCTCCCGTTTCTCATTTTGCGAATCCGCTTCCAGAATCAGCCGTAACCGCCTGTAAATTCACGTCATGGATTTACCCCCACCACGGTAATCGCAATAGTGTGTAACGCAAAAACAGACAACAGGCGGATGTTTCCCCACGCTTTGCTTGCGGGACAACAGAAAGTTTACAATTTGTGAACTTCACCGGCAGTCGCTATAATGTTCACCGGGTAGGAATCGAAGGAACGATGCATATCATTTCCAGGGAACCGTTCAATAACGCAACGAAGCAATATCCCAATGAAGCCACTGCTCTCGAGGCCATTTATAAAGCGTTGCGACGGGGCGAGTTCCGCACGCCGGACGAGTTAAAAGCGCTTTTTCCTTCGCTCGATCGTATGAAGTACAAAGAGAAATGGTGGGTCATTGACGTCGGCGGCAACCACCTGCGGATCTTGTTCTTTGCCAGCTTCGAGACACAGAAAGTCTTCATAAAGCATATCGTTAGCCACGCCGAATACGACAAGCTGATGCAGCACTATCGAAGGAGTTCGTCATGATTACAGATGCCATTAAGGCGGCCGATGCGCTACTGCGCGCCGTACCCTTATTGCAGGGCAGCCACGCTCAGCAAGACTACCGAGAAGCGCTCGAATTGGTGGAATATCTGCTGGAAAACGATGAACGCCATCCGCTGATTGACATGTTGGCAAAAAAAATCGCCGAATATGAAGACAACAGCGCCGAATTTACCGCATTCAACCAGCGTATCGCCCAACTCCCGCAGGGGGTGGCCGCGCTTCGCGTATTGATGGAACAGCACCAACTCAGCCAAAGTGATTTTGAACATGAGATCGGCAAAAAGTCGTTGGTCAACCAAATCCTGAACGGCAAAAGATCGCTGACCATTCCGCACATTATGGCGCTGGCCAAACGCTTCAATCTGCCTCCAGCCCTGTTCCTGCCGGAAGCGGATTAATCCCCCTCAACTCCGGCTCAGGCAGTCCAGCGCCACCGCCTTAAAACTGTCGAAGCTGTCGCTGCCCAGCAGGCGGCTCATTGAGCGTTCACGCACGAAGGTGACGAACAGCTCATAGATCGCCATCGCCTCTTCATAGTCGCTCTTGCTGATCGCCAGCAGGAAAATCACGTGCGCGACCTCGCCCTCGCCCCAGGCGACGCCCTGCGGCGCCAGCAGCGTCACCACCACGGTCTTTTTCGCCAGCAGCCCCAGCGAGTGCGGCAGCGCGATGCCTTCGCCCAGCAGCGTGGAGACGATCGCCTCGCGTTCGACCACCGACGGATAAAAGTCCGCGCCGACGTACCCTTCCCGCTCCAGCTGGCCGCACACCCGGCTGAACAGTTCCGCCTGCGTCAGCGGCTCGTTGAGCACCATGAAATGCTCGGCGTCGAAGAACTTCTCCAGCATGTACGGTCGGGTGCGATCCACCAGCACCAGTTTGCCCAGTTGCTCCAGCTGATAATCGGTCGGGAACGGCGACATCACCACTACCGGCTTGTTCTTTTCGCCGATGCGGGCGTTGGAAATCACGAAGTCTTCGTCGATGTGCGCGAGCATCTCGTAATCGCGCAGCGAGACGATGCGCGTCATCACCAGCTGCGGATACTTGCGCGCAATCTGCGCCTGGATCATCCGCACCGTCGAGTTGCCGGTGTCGCACACCAGCATCACCTGCGGGTGGCGTTCATAACCGATGTTGTAATGTCGCTCCAGCCCCACGCCGATGTGCAGCACCAGATAACCGATTTCGTTCTCGCTCAGCGTATAAGGCGTGTACTTGCCCCAGCTGGAGACCGCCGCCAGCGTCACGTCGTAAGCCATCGGATAGTGCTGCTTGATGTTGGCCAACAGCGGATTGGGGATGTTGATCTGGTATTTCACCCGCGTAATCATGGTCTTGATATGGGTAAGCAGATCGGCCCGCAGCTGCTCGTCGCCCTGCAGGTTGTAGTTATAGTGTGCGTTGATGTAGGACAGGATGTAGTCCACCAGCGCTTCTTCATCGTCGGCGTTGATTTCGGTCGGCTGCACGTCTTGCACGCGGCGCGCGGCGATATTGACCCGCAGATAGGCCTCTTCGGCCATCGAGATCTCTTTGCCGGAGGCCGCACGCAGCTCCGCCGCCAGGCGGGTCGACACCTGGCGCACCGCCTCGTCGCCGTCCTCCACCTCGAAGTCCGACAGCGGATAGCCATCGTTGATGCGCCGCAGCGCCACCGCGCAGTAGAAAATCAGGTACTGCTCGCCCTCGTCGGTCAGACGAATGGCATATTGCGACAGCAGCGGGTGCAGCAAGCCGGCGAACGCCGCCACCTGCGGCTGCAGCAGGATCTCGTTGTTGAGCAGCGGGTTCTCGGCGTCGGCCAGCTGCAGCTGGAACAGCAGGTCGGTCAGGCAGGCGCGGATCGCCATCTCCGCGCCGAACAGCTTCATGCCGTAACGCGGCTTGGTTTCGATCGTCAATTGATAGTGCGCCAGACGCTCTCTCACCTCAGCCATGTCGTTTTGCAGCGTGCCGCGGCTGACGAACCACTCGTCAGCCAGATCTTCCAGTTTGAGGGAGAAGGCTGAGGTCAAAAAACGCACCAGCAGATAATGCACCCGCTCCTGCGCGCTGCGCGGGGTGGCGTGTTTGCGGCGCTCCTGATGCTGCAGGGCGCTGAACAGCGCAGCATTATCGACCTGCAAACGATAGCCGGCCCCGCGGCTATGCACGAAGCGCGCGCCGTATTTGTCCAGGATCTCGTTCAGCGCGGTGATATCCGCCCGCACCGTGCGGGTAGACACGGCGAAACGCTTCGCCAGCTCATCCTGCGGCAAAGTCTCGGTTTGCAAAGCATCGAACAAGTAAGCCAAACGCGGATAAGGAAATCGCACCATTCTGTGTCCGTCAATCAGGCGGCCCGCCCGGTGAACCGGGCGGGCCACGGGTTACTTCGGCGGCGGCAGGAACGCCATTTGCGAGGGGCTGCCGATCGGCAGATAGCCGCCCACAAAGCTGAGTTTGCCGTCCGTCGGGTTGACGCTGAAGCGGGTGACGTTATCGCTGCGCTGGTTCAACGCATACAGATAGCGGCCATCCGGGCTCAGCGCCAGCGAACGCGGATAATCGCCGCGCGTCCAGGTTTCCGCTACCGGTTTCAACTCACCGCCAGCGCCCACGCTGAACTGGGCAATGCTGTTATGCAGCCGGTTGGCGACGTACAGCGTGTCGCCGTTCTTGCTGAGCGCCAGCCCCGAAGCGAAGCTGGTGCCCTGATAGTCGGCGGGCAGCGCGGAAACCGCATGCAGTTGTTTCAGAGTACCTTTTTGGCGATCAAAACGGTAGCTGGTCAACGTCGAGGCCTCTTCGTTCACCAGCAGCACGGTTTCGCCGTCCGGATGGAACACAAAGTGACGCGGCCCCGCGCCGGCGGAAGAGGCGGCGATCCACGGCGGATCGTTCGGCATCAGCCGGCCGCTCGCGGCGTCAAAGCGCCATTGGTAGATGCGATCCAACCCCAGATCGGTGGAGAACACGAACTTGCCGCTCGGATCGCTGGCGATCATATGGGCATGCGGGCCGTTGTGATCGCTGATGGCGAAGCTGCCGTTCACCGCCGCCGCCGGTTTGGCCGCGCCCGCCGGGCCCTGTTGCTGCTGCACCGAGCTGGCGGCGCCCAGACTGCCGTCCGCTTCAATCGGGAAGACCGCCACGCTGCCGCTGACGTAGTTCGCCACCAGCAGATGCCGCCCGTCCGGCGTCGAGGTGAGATACACCGGCCCCGCCCCCTGCGAATCCACCTGGTTGAGCTGCGTCAGTGCGCCATCGGCCGGATTGATCCGGTAGGCGGTGATGCCGCCGTGCTTGCCGCCGTTGAAATCGGCCACTTCGCTGGCGACATACAGCGTCTTGCCGCCGACGCCCAGCGTCAGCTGCGCCGGATTCGGCACGTTGCTGACCAGCGTAACCTGGCTCAACGCGCCGCTGGCCGGATCGACCCGCACTCGGTAAACGCCTTCGCCGTTGGGATTGTAGGTGCCGATATAGGCAAAATGAGATGACGTGGAGTTCATTGCATCCTCAGCATGCAGCGCCGGGCCGGTCACGGCCAGCAGCGCTATAAACAACGCGGTGCGTCGGGTTGGAGCCTGCCAGTTTCGCATAGTAGTCCTCAATATAGGTAACGGCGCGGCATGCCGCGCCACGGGAAAACCTTCGCCTCCCAGCGTTTACCTCATCCCATTGTGCGTTCAGCCCACCAGCTTTTTGGTCATCGCCAGCAGGGCTTCCACGTCCTGCGGACGCGTATCGCCGCTGGCGGCGTCGATGATCGAGCTGTAGATATGCGGGATCACGCGTTTCACGCCGGCCGCCAGCGCGATCTCGACGATCGGCTCAAAGTTCTCCAGATCGATACCGCCGGTCGGCTCCAGCATGAAGTCATGCTCGGCGCAGGCCTTGGCTACGTACTGGTACTCGTCCTTGCACTTCAGGCCGCCCATCGGGAAATACTTGATGGAGCTGCCGCCCATGTCTTTCAGCAGGGCGATGGCGGTTTCCACCGGCACGATGCCATCCGGCGCCGCGGCGCTCAATGGGCCGGTAGAGATCTTCACCCAACCGACGCGGCCGGTCGGCGACACCAGGCCGTTGACCACGCTGTCGTTCTGGCCCAGCAGCGCGCGGCTGGCGCCGACGCCGGTGAACACCTGGTTAACGTGCTGCGGCTGCACCTGCTGAGCGATCAGGCTGACCATCGCCGACTGCTTCGGATCGCCGGCGCCCAGGCCGACCGAGAGCGCGTTTTCGATCAGGCGCGCATAGCGCAGCATGTCGGTCACCGCGCTGTCGACGTCCGGGTAGTTCTTGGAGAGCACGCCCACCAGCACATGGCCTTCCGCCGCGGCGTAGATGTCCTGCGCGTTGGCTTTGGAGCCGGCCAGCACGTTCAGGCAGACGCGGTCGCGATAGTAGTTAGGCTGCAGCTTCATGCTTGTTTCTCCGTAAACAGATTTTTGATACAGGTAAAGACGGTCATCAGTTGCCGCTCGTCGACGCTGCGCACGTCGACCTCAATCTTGCCCTCGTTGGCCTTGTAGCCGCGGAAGTAGATGGCGATATCGCCGGTTTTCAGCGCCTGGACGATGTCATAAGTCGACCGCCCCAGCACCGCTTCGTCAAAGGCGATCTCGGCGCGGGCGATATCGCGGCCGGCGCTGTCCCAGACGGTCCTGGCGCTGACGCCGGTCAGGGTGTTGAGGCTGTCGAGGAACGGCGTCATCCGCTCCACCATCTGTTGCCCGGTGGTTTTCTCAAGCGTCAGATAGCTTTCAATCGCCTGGGTCAGGCCGAGGATGCCCTCTTTGCCGACCTTCATCGCCCGGCCGATGCCGCCGGATTGCAACTTCACCCACTCGACGTACTGTTTCTTGCCGATCACGAGACCGCTGGTCGGCCCCTCGATGGCTTTGGCGCCGCTGTAAATCACCAGATCGGCCCCCATCTGGTAGTAACACATCAAATCTTCTTCCGCCGCGGCGTCGACGATCAGCGGCAGGTTATGCTTGCGCGCCACCACCGCTGCCTGTTCGACGGACAGGATGCTTTTCTGCACGCAGTGGTGCGATTTGACGTACAGGATCGCCGCAGTCTGCGGCGTGATGCAGGCTTCAATCTGCTCCGGCGAACATTCGTTGGCGTACCCCGCCTCCACCACCTTGCCGCCGCCCAGCGCCACCATGGTGTCCACCGGCGCGCCGAAGTTGACGTTGTGACCGCGCGGCAGCACGATCTCGCGCGGCACGGCGATCGGCGCCGAATGCAGGTTCACCAGCAGATTGGCGTTATCTTTAACGATCACCGCCGCCACCGACTGGGCGATGCCCGCCGAGGCGCAGGAGACGATCACCGCATCCTCCACGTTGAGCAGATCGGCGATGTAGGCGCCGGTCTTGTTGACCAGATCCTTGATTTCGAAATAGTGGTTCAGGCCGTAATCAACGGCGTCGATCACATCCTGGCGCGGCGTGGAAACGCCGAGAATGGTCATGCGGCCGGAGGTGTTGATCACCTGCTTCAAACCGTATTTTTCATAAATCGAAGACATGGCTTGCCTCCCCTTGTTCGGTTAATAGGATTTCCCCGGCCACCACCGCAGCCAGCGGCACCAGCAGCCGTTCGCCCTCGGCGGTTTGCCCTTCGGCGTCGGCGAAGACCTGCGGTTCGCGGCGCAGCTCAAACAGCGTGAAATCGGCGTCATAGCCCGGCTCCAGCCGCCCTTTGCCGCTCAGCTGCAGCGCCGACGCGGCGTTCTCCGTCACGCAGGCGATCACCTGCGGCAGCGTCAGGCCGACGCTGAAGAATTTGGACATCACCGTCGCCAGGCTGTGCACCGGCCCGTTCATGCGGTTGCGGCAGTAAATATCGGAGCTGATGGTGTGCGGCAAAATGCCCAGTTTGATCGCCTGGCGCGCCACCTCGAAGCTGAAGCTGGCGGTGCCGTGCCCTACGTCGAGCAATACGCCGCGCCGCAGCGCGCGCTGGATAGACTCGCGCAGTGTGCCCGCCGGCGTCAGAATGCGGTTCGGTTTGCCGTTGTAGCAGTGGGTGATGATGTCGCCACGGGTCAGCAGATCGGCGATGTCGTCCAGATCCGGCGGGTTGTTGCCGATATGCACCATCAGCGGCAACTGGCGGTTTTCCTGCTGGATCTCTTTGGCCAACACCAGCGGCCGGGTGCCGTTCTTGCCCACCACGCTGCTGCTCATGCGCGCCTTGATGCCGATGATAAAGCCGGGGTGGTTGGCGATGGCCTGGCCGGCCTCGCGCTTGTCGATGTCCGTCAACTCCGCCAGCTCGTTCTGCCGCAGCAGGCCGATGCGCGAGATATTGAGGAAGGCGAAAACGTTGGTTTTGGCGCTGCGCGTCAGCTGATAAAAGGCGTCGATATCGTCGGCACCGGCGCTGCCGGCATCGACCACGCTGGTGACGCCGCTGGCGACGCCGACCCGATCCGGCTCGTCATGGTAGATCGGCGATTCGGGATAGCAGTGCACGTGCGCATCGATCCAACCGGCGCTCAGGCGGCAGTTGCCCGCCAGATCCAGCTGGCGAACGGCGCTGACGTCCGCCGCCAATCGCCCCACCGAGGCTATTTTGCCGTCTTTCACCGCCAGATCGATCAGCGTATCGTCCGCCAGTCTGGCGCCTCTGATTACTAAGTCATACATACCGCATTGCTCCTGTTAGCCCGGGCGCCGCCGCAGCCTCGGGCGGCGCCCGGCGCAGGCCTCTTAAGAAATGGCTACCGGGAAGATCGCCCCCAGGATCATCGCGCCGAGGATCGCTCCGCCGGTGATCGGTTTGCCCCAGATATAGAACAGCAGCGCGCCGAGCAGCGAACCGATGCCGATCGGGATCGAGGCGGTCATCGCCGACAGGATGATCAACGGCCCGAGGAAGCGGCCCGAGGAGTTGCCCGCGCCCATCATCACGTCAGCCCCGTAGGTGGAGTTGCTCTGATTGATGGTGAATTTGCGCGCCAGAATGATCACATAACCGATCGCCAGGCCGATGATCAGGCCGGTGGCCAGCGAAGCGGCGAAGTTGGCGACCGGGAACACGATGCCGGCCCCCAAAAGCAGCGCCGGTACGCCCAGCCCGACGCCGGTCTGGATCGCGCCGCCGATGTCGAGGATGCCCACCAGCGAACCTTCGATGATGCGCGCGAACAGGAAGCTGGCGCCGAACGCCGCCACCGCGCCGTACACGCCGGTATCCATCCCCGCCCGCAGCATGGAGACGAAGGCCACTTCGTTAAAGGCGCCGATGCCGTACAGGTAGTACATGTGCGTCCCGGCGAACACGCCGGAGGACAGCAGGCCAACAAAAATCGGGAATGACCAGTCGGCGTACCAGAAGCCTTTTTGGGTTTGCTCTTCCATCATCCCGCTCCTTATTTACCGCTCAGGGTGTTGTGAATGGCCTCCAGCCAGCCCGGCACGCCGAGGCTGAAGGACTCGAGAACTTTCATGTCGAAGCCGCGGAAGAAGCCGCTCAGCACGAACAGCAGCACGATCACCGCCATCATGATCTTGGTGATTTTGTTCCAGCCGCTCTCTTCCACGCCTTTGCCGATCAGAATGCCCAGCACCAGGCCCGGTACGGCGTTGCCCATGATCAGCTGCGCCAGGCCGCCGAAAATGGTGCCCCAGAAGCCGGAACGGCGCCCGGCGTCGATCGCCGCCAGCCAGAAGATCACCGGCATCACGGTGTTCACCAGCAGGTTGGCCGCCGGCACCAGCACCTTGATCGCGGTGACCTGCAGCGCGGCAGGCACGGCGGAAGCGGTGGTATTGAGGAAAGCCACCACCAGCATGCCGATGATGCCGCAGGCGATGGCCATTTTTTTCGGATCGTGCAGCGTTTGCGCCAGATTGCGGTTCTTGACCATCAGGGCCGCCGCGCCCCAGTGCGGGATGATGCGGTGATCGACGTCCTGCGTGAAGGAGCCCGCCGCCACGGAAGACGCCCAGGCGTTGAAGAAGAAGCCCAGACCGAATGAGAAGTGGGAAGCCGGATCGCCCTCGCAGGAGTTCAGCTCGCCCAGGGTGCGAAACGCCCCCATGCCCTGTGTTGTCGGCGCGTGGAACATGCGTGCGGCGCCGGCCCCTACGCCGACCCCCACCAGCCCACCGATAATAATCGATTTAAATAAGATGATTAAAAACATCAGTATACCCTTTCATTTATGCTAACGTTTTTATTTCGTGACGAAGACAACCTTCTCGGTATTGATAATGGTTACGTTCACGGTTATTTCCAGAGAAACGGCATAGCTCTTTCTTTCACGCGGCAAAAAGAAGAAAAGAAATTTCTCTTTTGTTATTTTCTCTTCCGCTTTCACCACGCTGACGTCCTGCGGCTCGATGCGCAGCAGAATATTGTTGGTGGACTTTAATACCGCGCCCTGCACATTAGCCAAGGCGGAAGCAAAAGCTTTCGCTTTGCTGTCGCCTTTACCCTCCACCTTTACCGATGTGGTATATTGCTCTTTCATTATGGGTTGCCATGTTTTTTGACGTAGGCTTCCACCAGTTTCTGGCCCAGCTCTTCTTTATCCATAAAGCCGAACCCCAGCACGTTGCAGCCTTCGTTAATTGCCGTCACGCCCTCTTCCACCGAACGCATGCCGTATTTGGCTTTGTAGCCGTATTTGGTTTGCGCGGTAATCGCGCCGGCACCGCCGCTGCCGCAAAAAGAGATGCCCAGCTGCGCGTTTTCCGCTTTCATGACGTCGCCCAGCTTCATATCCGCCGCCACGCCGGGGATAACCACCGCTTTTCCGCCTGCGTTTTCAACGCCCTGGCCGACTTTTTGCCCTTTTCCCAAACGATCGCCGATCACTACGGTAATTTGACCCATGGTATATTCTCCTGATTGAAATCGATGCGTTAACCGCTATGCGTTATTATCTTTCGCCACTTCGAAGTGCACTGAAAGCAAATAGGCTTCTTCGATAGGCAATGTGCCAAACTGATCCACCACGCGCTCCGCCATTTGCATGGACTCGGCGGAAATTTCGTCGAACAGTGATTTATCCACCTCCGGCAACGGCTCACCGGTTATTGAGCGCAGCACCATGGCGCGAATATGCGATTCCAGCATCTGTTGCTGCACCGCATTGGTATAAATATTCTCAGCATTCAGCATCGCGGTAATATCCGCCAGCACCCGAGCGGTGATCTCACCGGCTTCGCTGATATCGGATTGTTCAATTTCTTTTATCGAAGCAGATCCATCATTCACTTTTCAGTACCCCTAGATCCCACATTAATCAGTAAGCCGTAAAGCGCATCACCTGAATAACCCGCTTTCTGTGATGTCTTTACCCTACCCCCGGTAAGATTTTCTGTGGAGACCGGTTTTTTCCAGTTCGAAGTGGAAATCGAATGACGCGCGGAGATCCATTTCGCAAAACGGCGTTAAGGCGAAAAAGTAAATGAGATAACAATTACATAACCCGGCTAACGGTTTTTTTTGCCTCGATTGACGATAAAAGCCTTCGTGATCGGGATCTCTTTCTTTTCTCGCCCCAACCGCCTACTATCAATGGGACAAATCGACATTACCCACACCCCCGCTCCTCTGGCGCGGGGGTGTTGCTTTGTGTTGTTTTTCCGAATTTATGGGTGCACAGACTGGCGCCCTTTGATTTGACTGGAGAGTGGAATGACCAAACCCATCATTACTATTAATGAGCTGGATGCGGAACGCCTGGATGCGCTATTGGAACAACCGGCCTTTGCCAACACCGACGTCGCCGCCGCGCTGAACGACGAGTTGGATCGCGCGGAAATCCTGCCACCGGAGAAAATGCCGGCCAACGTGGTGACCATGAACAGCCGCGTGCGTTTTCGCGATCTGCACACCGATGAAGAGCACGTGCGCACGCTGGTTTACCCGGCCTCGCTGAAAGACAGCCACGATCAGCTGTCGGTGATGGCGCCGCTGGGCGCAGCGCTGCTCGGCATGCACGTCGGCAAGCAGATCTCCTGGCAATTGCCGAACGGTGAAGAAGCGCGGATTGAAGTGCTGGAATTGCTGTACCAGCCGGAAGCGGCGGGCGAATACCACCGTTAAGCGGTTCTCAGGGCGGCATCCGGCCGCCCTTTCTGTTTCAGAGGCAGATAGCGATCAGCACGGCGATCAGCAGCAGCACATAGATTTTGGCATGCAGCGCATCGCTCACCTTCGGCAAACAGCGCCTGGCAAACACGATCCCCGCAATCCCCGCCACCACCAGCAGCCCCAGAATGTTCAGATTGACGTAGCCCAGATACTGCGGCCCGCTCATCTCGCGCCACCCCAACACGATATACATCAGCGCCCCGATCACCGCCACCGGGATCGACAGCGGGTTGGCGGCGCTGACGCAATACTTCATGTCATAGCCATGGCGGCGCAGCAGCGGCACGGTCATCACGCTGCCGCCCACCCCCAGCAGTGTGGCGATGCCGCCGATCAGCGGCCCGCCGCCCCACAGCGTGGCAGGGGAAAGTTCAGCGCGCGCCGGTTTGGTCAGGAACCCCCGGCGGAACAGACAGTCGGCGATGGTCACCGCCATATAGGCCACGAACAACACGCGGATCACGCCGTCCGCCAGCAGCGAGGAGGCAAACGCGCCCAGCGCCGCGCCGATGCCGATGAAAAAGATCAGCGGCACGATGGTTTCCCGCAGCAGGTTGCCGCTGCGCCAGTTGGTCAGGGTGGCGTACCCTGCGTTGAGGATCATCACCGCCGTCGAGGTCGCCACCGCAATATGCATCGCCTGGCCGGGCTGCTCGCCTGAGGCGGAGATCAAATGGTAAACGAAAGGCACCACCACAAAGCCGCCGCCGAAGCCGAACAGAATGGTGGTGATGCCGGTCAGAAAACCGGCACCCAGAACGATTAACATTTCAATCATGGCCGTGCGCCCGCACGAAGTCGTCGAACCCGGCGCAGAACTGCCCCGCCAGCGGGTGGAAACGATCGCCGACAAACAGCCCCAGATACTGCTCGCGCACGGCGTCGTGATCCACCAGCTCAATGCCCGCCTGTTCCGCCTGCGCCAGCGTCTGCGCATCCGGGAAGCCCCAATAGCGCGAATCGCCCTGCTTTTCCGCCGCTATCGCTTCGCTCCGTTCCGCCCGCATCAGCTGGCGCGCCAGGAAGGTGCCGCTCTGCACGCCCAGCAACATCATGTTTTCCAGGAACGACAGGTCGTGGCGCAGCTCGGCGGGCAGGCGGGCGAGCACCGGGCCGGCATCCCAATGTTCGTCCATTTCATGCAGCGTCACCGCACAGTCCTTGTCACCGTTCATCATCGCGCGGAACAGCGTCATCACCCCGCGATAGCGCGGCAAGTCACCCGGATGCAGGTTCCACAGCAGCTTGCCGCGCCGGCTGAAGGCGCGCACATAGTCGGCGGAAAATTTCTGATAACAGCGCAAAGAAATCACCCCGTCCATATGACCCAGGCTGCTGATAAACGCGGCGTCATTGATGTCGAGAACGCGATGCGCTTTGACCCCGGCGGCGGCCAGGAACAGTGCCGGCGGCTGATAGGCGCCCTCACAGGCGGCGGCGTTGCGGCCAACGAACGGGAACACGAAATCGTTCAGCACCTCGCGCTCATACAGCCCCAGGCGGCGAACCGCCGGCTCCTGGGCGCGGCCGCCGCTTTTCGCCAGGGGGAAATACACCGTAAAAGCACACTCGCCTTTCAGGGCGGCGATCAGATCCTGACATACCAGCCAGGAGAAAATGTCGTTGCCGACAAAGAGCGCTACGTTTTTCATGCTTCAGCCTTCTTTGCGTTGAAAATAGGGTTGTTAAACACGATTTTGCTGATATCTCGCGTGATGGATTCCATCGCCGAGGTGTAAAAAAGGTCGCCCTTGGCGGGCGCGCCGAGCGAGTAGAGATGCTGCTCGCGGCCGCGGCGATCGGCGATTTTCAGCGTGTGCGGGTTGCACTTCACGCCGCCGAACAGGTTCTCCTGCACCACCCCGTCTTGCAGCAGTTGATGGCTCAGGCGGTTGGGCGGCAGTTGATAAGAAGGCGTGGTGCAGTTGAACAGATACTGCGCATGCACCCGCGTCTCATGGCAACGAAGGATAAATCCGTCCGCCCCCTTGCTGATATCCGCCAGGCCACCGCAGGCGCGCAGGCGTTGGCTCTCCAACGCCGCCACGATCTTGTAGGCGTTCTTGATCGGCATGGCGTGCCGATTGCGCATCCAGGAGGAGTTGTAAAAGCGCATGAAGATCTGCCGGTTGTTGGCATCCATTTTGACCCAGGCGGCGCACACCGTCGGATGGATCGCCGCCAGGTAGCTGCAGATGTGCTCACGGGCAAAGCGCGCCCGGTCGAGGCTGTCCGCCAGATCGCGGTAGCAATCGCGCCTTTCCCCCAGCGCCGAGAGCACCGTCAATCGTTCCGGCCCCGGATAGTGACGCGCCAGCGCGGCGTTGACCGCATGCACCAGCTGATGCGCATCAATAAAATCGTTACCGGCGACAAAGCGCCGCAGCCCCTCAACAAACGCCTCCGGCGGCGGACGCATCAACGCCGGTTGCACGCTGGGGAACAGGCCCGAACGCGACAGGGCGCAGATATCGGTGGCCCCCAGGCGCTCCATCAGTTCAACGATGGCGTCGATCGCCGTCAGGCTGCAGCCGATCACGCCGATGGTTGAGTAAGGGTTGATCGGCGGCAGATCCCGGTGGGCCTGATAAGCGATCACCCCGTCCACCGGATAGAGACATTCCGGCGGGTTATGCCCCGAACACAACACCAGCGCGTTCATCTGTTCGGCGGAGCCGCAGGCGGTGGTCAGCCGATAGCCTGCCTCGTGCGGCGCAATGGCATTCACTTCGGCGGTCACGAAATTCAGCGCCACGTTGCTGTCCGCCGCCATATACATCGTCATGTCGCGAATAAAATCGAGATATTCCCGATACAGCCAACGCGGCGGATAACGATCCTGGCAAAACTGCGGGAAATGCATGGCGATCCAATCAACGAAGTGCGCGTCGTCGAAAATATCCGCCGACATATTTTCTGGCGTCATATTTAATATATGGCTGTCAAAATCGCTGCTGTATGCCATACCGCCCTTGAAGCCCTGCTTGTCGAACACCGTCAGGGAAAGCGGCCTTTTGCAATGATTAACCGACTTATTTTTTATAAAGTTATACGCAAAAGAGATGCCGGCGGCTCCGCCGCCAATCACACCGAACTTATACATGAAATATCACCTTATAGTCATTGAACTGCGCTAAGAACTATTGCTTCAGGTGTTGGAATAAAATGACGATTTATTCCTTATTAACTTCTTGTATTGCGAGAACGAAAACCTTCTTCTCACCCCGGTGTGAAAACTTGCGCGGGCTTTATGGCCGATAAAATAACGGCGCCCCGGACAAGCGTTATTTTTCTGCCCCGATAGTAGGGCGACCGCCGCTGGCTTGCTTTATATGAAAGGCCAACTATCATTGCGTTTCGGCCAACCTGCCGCCAAAGAGGACACATGCGCAACGTCCGCATTGATGACATCGACCACGTAGCGCGCGCGGTAATCGCCATCGGCACCGATTATCCGCCGGGGCATTTGCTGCCGATGCACAGCCACCGGCGCGCGCAGTTGCTGTACGGCGCCACCGGCGTCATGCACGTTTTCACGCAGCAAGGCAATTGGATCGTCCCGCCGCAGCACGCGGTGTGGCTGCCGCCGCAGATGCCGCACGCGGTGAGAATGGTCGGCGTCACTACCCGCAGTCTGTACCTCGAACCGGGCGCGTTGCCCGCCGAACAGCCTCAGGTTTGCCAGGTGGTTAGCGTCACCCCGCTGATGCGCCAACTGTTGATGGCGGCGGTGGACATGCCGCTGGAGTATGAGCGGGAGGGACGCGACGGGGCGCTGGCGACGCTGCTGCTGCACGAGCTGGCCCGGCTGCAACCCTTGCCGTTGCACATCCCGCTGCCCGCCGATCCTCGGCTGGGCGAGCTGTGCCGCGCCTTTTTGCAGCACCCCGACGCCCACGACTCCGCGCAGCAATGGGCCCCTCGTCTGTACATGAGCATTCGCACCTTCAGCCGCTTCTTTCGCGCGCAGACCGGCCTGCCTTTTTCGCAATGGCGTCAGCGCGCCTGCGTGGTGCTGGCGTTGGCGCTGCTGGCCGAAGGGCGCAGCGTGACGCAGGTGGCCATGGAGATGGGATATGACAGCAGCGCGGCGTTTTCAACCATGTTTCGCCGCGTGCTGGGGCAGGCGCCCTCCTCCTATCTGACGGAAGACGGGCGCGACGGTTGACGGGTTAGCGGAATTTCTTGTGGTTGGCGTCGCGGGTTTGCTTGAAGCCCTGCGCCAGCTGCTTGGCTTCGGCGACTTTGCCCTGATTGGCCAGCGCCAGCGCCTGATCGATCTGGCCGATCAGGGTATCCAACCCGCTGCGGAAATCTTTCATCTCCGGGCTGTCGGCGGCTTTGCTCTCCAGTTTCGGCGGAGTACCCTGCTTGGCATCCTGCGCGGCGGCGCGCATGTTCTGCAGGCTCTGTTTGAGGGTGGCGGCGGAGTCGGTATTCAGCACCGTTTTGTAGTTTTCCGCCAGGGTGTCCATATCGTCGCCCAGATCGGCGGCGGCCGCCAGCGAACTGGCCGCCAGCAGCGTCAACGCCGCCAGCGCTTTCAGGGTATTCTGCATGTTTGCTCACCTTCCAGTTATTGTTTTAGTTAACCCACCGCTACCATAGGCAAGGCCGGGCAAAATCGAAACCGGAGATTTGTAAGCAAGGTTGAGACGGGATAACGCGCGGCCGGCGGGCGCCGACCGCACAGAGGATCACTGGCCGGCGATCTTCATTTCCGGCAGCAGCACCGAACCGCACTGGATATTGCTGCGGGTTTCGATATCGCTGCCGACGCTGACGATGTTGCGCAGCATGTCTTTCAGGTTGCCGGCGATGGTGATCTCGCTGACCGGGTACTGGATCTCGCCATTTTCCACCCAAAAACCGGCGGCGCCGCGAGAATAATCGCCGGTGACGCCGCTGACGCCCTGGCCCATCAATTCGGTGACCACCAGGCCGGTGCCAAGCTGTTTCAGCATGCCGGCGAAGTCTGCGCCCTGCCCGGCAATGCGCCAGTTATGGATGCCGCCGGCATGGCCGGTGCTGTGCAGGCCCAGCTTGCGCGCCGAGTAGCTGGTCATCAGCCAGGTTTGCAGCACGCCATCCTTGACGATATCGCGCCGTTGGGTGCGCACGCCCTCGCTGTCGAACGGCGTTGACGCCAGCCCTTTCAGCAGATGCGGGTGTTCCTCGACGGTCAGCCACGACGGCAGGATCTGCTTGCCGAGCGCGTCCAGCAGGAAAGTGGATTTGCGGTAGACGCTGCTGCCGCTGATGGCCCCCACCAGATGGCCGAACAGCCCGGTGGCCACTTCGGAGGCGAACAGCACCGGCGCCTTCATGGTCGACAGTTTACGCGGCGCGAGACGCGCCAGCGTGCGGCGGGCGCACTCCTGCCCCACCCACTCGGGGCTGTGCAGATCGCCCATCGCACGGCCGATGGTGTAAGCGTAATCCCGCTCCATGTCACCGTCCTGCTCCGCAATGACGCAGCTGGACAGCGAGTGACGGCTGGAACAGTAGCTTTGCAGCATGCCGTGGCTGTTGCCGAACACCTTGATGCCGTAGTGGCTGTTGAAGCTGCCGCCTTCGGTGTTGGTAATGCGTTTGTCCGCCGCCAGCGAAGCCTGCTCGGCGCGCGCCGCCAGCTCGATGCCGCGCTCGGCGTCCAGCTCGGTCGGGTGGAACAGATCGAGATCCGGCGCCTCAAACGCCAACAAATCTTTCTCCGCCGGGCCGGCGCAGGGATCTTCAGAGGTGTAACGCGCGATGTCCAGCGCCGCCTGTACGGTGCGGGCGATGGCATCCGGGCTGAGATCGGTGGAAGAGGCGCTGCCTTTACGCTGACGGTGATACACGGTGATGCCCAGCGCGCCATCGCTGTTGAACTCGACGTTTTCCACCTCGCCGAAGCGGGTGCTGACGCTGATGCCGGTCGATTTGGTGACCGCGACTTCCGCCGCGTCGGAACCGGCGCGTGCCAGCTCCAGAGCCTGAGAAACGGCCTGTTCCAGCGCCTTGCGCTGTTCTGCAACTTGAGTGACTACTTTCATCAATCTGCCATAATTAATCAGAAAATCGTTGAGAAAAGTGCCGGAGCGGCGTAGTTGTGCACGCGGGGCGGCGCGCAAAAATCCTGAGATCTCTGCCGTTGAGTCTAACAGGAACCGCGTTGAATTTCGCATAAAGCCGGCAACCTGTTAGGATTAGCCTCTTTTTAACGGAGCCTACCATGAACAAACAGCCTGAAGACTGGCTCGACGATGTCCCGGAGAATGAAAACGAGGACGATGACGAGATTATCTGGGTCAGTAAAAGTGAAATTAAACGTGATGCCGAAGCGCTGAAAGACCTGGGGGCCGAAATGGTCGATCTGGGCAAAAACGCGCTGGATCGCATTCCGTTGGACGAAGATTTGCGCGCCGCCATCGAGCTGGCGCAGAAGATCAAGAAAGAAGGCCGTCGCCGTCAGCTGCAGCTGATCGGCAAGATGCTGCGCGCCCGCGATATCGAGCCGATCCAGACCGCGCTCGACAAGCTGAAAAACCGCCACAACCAACAGGTTTCGCTGTTCCATAAGCTGGAAGCGCTGCGCGACCGCCTGGTGGAAGAAGGCGATGACGTCATTCCGTCGATTCTGGATCTGTATCCGGCCGCCGATCGTCAACAGCTGCGTTCACTGGTGCGCAATGCGCAGAAAGAGAAGGCCGCCAACAAGCCGCCTAAGGCTTACCGCCAGATCTTCCAATACCTGCGCGAGCTGGCCGAAGCGGCTGACTAAGCGCCGCCGCCATCCCGGGATGAACCCGTTTCATCCCCGGTGATGCGCCGGTTCGCCGCTGCTTTCGCGGATATTGAAACGCAGGCTGCCTTCCAGCTCTTCTTCCGCTTCTTCAAACAGCAGAATGATCGCGCCAAAACGACGTTTACTGCGGGCATTGAGGTGGGTGAACTCGATTTCCACCGGCAGACCGATATCGCCGGTCACCACGTCCCACAGCGCGTCGAGGTTGGCGCCAAACCCCTCGTCCAGCGCAAACTTATGCGCGAAATCGCGGTAGAAGGCCGGCACATCCTGGATCTGCTCAAAATCAAACTCTACTTTTGCCATCAAACTCACTCCACACGAATGAAGTTTTTGTAATGGTCACGCGAGACGAAGATCAGACCGTCGCTCGAATACAGCAGGCGATCGGCGCCGCGCCGGCCACACTGGTAATTGATGTCCGCTTCACGCCAGACCCGGCCGCCGGCGCTCGGCAGTTGCCCTTCACGGTTAGAAAATCGATCGCCGCCAATCGCCTTGCCCGGCAATACCGAACAGAGGTTGCCTGAACGCGGGTCCCAGCCCTGCTCGCGCGCCTGCTTCTTGGTGATGTAATAATCCGGCAGCCGCTGATGCTGCTGTAGGTAACTCACCACCGTTTGCTGCTGCGTGAGCCGATCGATGCTCTGTTGCTGCCCCGCAGGCGCTTGCACCACCGCCGCATTGCCGCCGATCGCACGGTGCTCGTTGCCGCGCAACGCGCTGAAGACGGCGATGACCACGGCGATGACAATCGCCAACAGAATCCGCTTGTTCATGACATTCCCTGAAATTATGCCGCCGGAGGCGCCGCAGCTCCCCCAGGCTAGTTAGGTATATAGTCGAGCTGGATGAAACTAAGATGACCGACACGTTGCGTTTTCGCGGCGGTGAGGGTTTCATCCATTCATGTCAATGATGCCACTTTCCAGCCGTTCTGGCACTCGGAGTCTCTCTGAAAACGAGCCGCCTGCTCTGAGACGGCCCGCCGAACAACGACTGCTTACAGTATAGTCAGGGAAGGCGCCGCACAGCGCGGCGCAACAGGAGGGAACGCATCAATCGATCAAGGCGTGGCGATAGCGGTGCAGCATGTCGGCCAGGCGTTTCACCGGCCCGGTGACGCTGAGCGGCGCCTGATTGTCGACCAGCTTCTGTTGGTACTCGTTCATTTCGCCCAGCAAGCGATCGTAGTAGTAGGCGCGCTTGACGTCGTTCTTGGCGGAGACCACCCGATCGGCGGTGCTGCGGATCTGGCGGTGGAAGGCCGACAGCTCTTCGCTGGCCGGAATTTCCGCTCGCTGCATGCGCTGGTGGGCGATGATCAGGTTCAGCGCCAGACGATACTTGGCGATGTCGTTCGGGAACATCATCAGCAGCTGATTAAGCTGCTGATACAGCGCGGGCAGGTGGTTTTGCCGACGGCGCGCCGCCTTGGTGGTCAGCGCCGACACCGCGCTGCTGACGAACTGGTTGAGCAACGTGCGGCCGGTGCGTTCGCGCGAATTATCGCGGATCAGCAGCAGCACCATCAGCCCGACGCAGCTGCCGAGGAACTGGCCCAGCGCCCCGTCAAGAAACTGGGTCACGTTGAACTCCATCGGGTTGCTCAGCACCAGAATGTTGATGGTCCCCGCCAACAGCCCCAGCGAACCGAGCCGCCGCTTCTGCACCTCGATGCCGATGAAAAACGCCAGCAGGCCGAGGCTGAGACACAGCAGCAAAATGCTCTGCTGGGTCGCCGGCAGGATCACCATGAAGAACAGAGAACCGACCGGGATTGCCGCCAGCATGCCCAGCACGAAATCCATCGCCACCATGCGCGGCGCCGGGGTGCGCATCGCCAGCGAGGTGATCACCGCAATGATCACCATAAAACCGCTGCCGGACGTCCAGCCGGTCCACAGCCACAGCAGGCAGCCGAAGGCCGTCGCCACAAAGGTGCGCAGGCCGTTGATCATCGCGTGATGCCCTTCCGCCGAGGTCGGCTTGACCACGGTTTCATTGCTCAATACGCCCTCTTCCACCGCGCTGATGCTGCAGTTGGTGTGCACGCCTTTCGACAGCAGCAGGTAGCGCGTCGCCGCGCCGACCCAGCCGGTGATGGTCGGCAGCGTTTCCTCGGAGCGATGCGTGGTCAGCACCTGACGCAACAGCTTCATGCGTTTGTGGATCTCCTGCGGGGTCTCCGCCGGAACCATCAGCTGTTCCCGCAAACTTTCTTTCAGCGCCTGCGGGTGATTCAACAAGATCAGATAGGTTTCACAGGCCTGGGTGATCAGCGTCAGCGACAGGGTATGCAGCGCTTTCACCCGTCGGTTGACCTTCTGCCAGCGCGAGGATTCCATCATCAGGTTGTTGCGCATGCCGTCCAGCGCCGTGGTGCTCTTCACCAGATTGCTCCAGGCGCGGTCGATGTCCTCTTTATCGGCATGGCTGATGCACATCTGCATCAGGCGGTATTGATCCACCAGCAGCTTATCCACCGCTCGATCGATGTCCTGCTTGATCGAACGCGGCGAAAACAGCAGATCGGCCAACACGGCGCTGACGATCCCCAGCACGATCTCGCTGCAACGCTCGATGGCGAACTGCGGCGCTTCCAGCAGGTGGGCCTCGCTGGTGGCGACCGTCACGATGATGATCAGCGCGGTATAGCCGGCCAGCCCCCAGGCGTAGGAGTTCTCCACCTTGATAAGCGAAGAGAGCCAGGTGCAGAAACCAGCCCACATGCAGCACAGCATCAGCATCACTACCGGCGCGCGGGCGGTGGTGATGATGATGAGCAGGCCGACGAAGCAGCCGATAAAGGTGCCGATGATGCGCAGCCAGCCGCGATGGCGAATGGCGCCGGAGAAGGGTTCACCGCCGGCGGCAAAGGCCGGGCCGGCGGCGACGATGGCGGCGGTCATCGCCGACCAGCGCGGGGTTTCCAGATTGAGATGGAAGCCGACGAACAGCGCAAACACAATCGCGAAGCTGAGTTTGAAGGCAAATCTCAGCCGGATAAAGGTTGGGCTGCTCATTAGCCGAACTCACGCAGCCGGTGCAT
This sequence comes from Serratia ureilytica, assembly GCF_017309605.1. NCBI lineage: Bacteria > Pseudomonadati > Pseudomonadota > Gammaproteobacteria > Enterobacterales > Yersiniaceae > Serratia > Serratia ureilytica. Next base: position 505,518 of record NZ_CP071320.1, on the reverse strand, counting down.
CAGGCGCACGAAAGGCGAGCCGCTGTCGGCATTGCGATCGTTCTTGCCGACGATCACCACGGTGGCGGTGGTGCCGGCCGGGTACGGATGCTGTTGGTCCTTGGCGTCCAGCAGGATCTTCACCGGCACGCGCTGCGCCAGGCGCACCCACTCCAGGTTGCTGTCGATCGAGGCCAACCCTTTGTTGTTCACCGTGCTGCTGCTGTTGTTCACCGCCGCCGCCACGCTATCGACGGTGCCATGCATGATGCGGTTGCTGCCGAGCGGGGTAATCTCCGCGCGATCGCCCTTATTCAGGCCGTTCAGCTTGGTCTCTTCCAGGTACGCCAGGATGTAGAAGGAATCTTTCTTCACCAGCGCCACCGCGACCGACCCGCGGGTGATGTATTCACCGGCGTGTACGTTGAGGTTGGTGATCCAGCCATCGGCCGGGGCGCGTACCGTGGTGCGCTCCAGATCCAACTGCGCCAGCTCGCGAGCCGCAATGGCCTTCGCCAGCTGGTGCTGCACGGTCTGCAGCGAGTTGTTCGACTGGTCAATCTCTTCCTGCGACATCGCCTGCACGCCCAACTTCACGCGGCGGCCGGCCTCACGCCGTTTTTCCGCCGCCAGCGTCTGATAGTAGGCGACGTCGGCGCCGGCTTCCGCCAAGGCCTGCTCATAACGCGGCCGATCGACCACGAACAGCACCTGGCCTTTCTTGACCAGTTGGTTGTCCACTACCGGCACGTCGGTCAGCAGGCCGCTGACGTCCGGCGCGATCGCCACCACGTCGGCGGTGAACTTGGCGTCACGCGTCCACGGCGACTCGGTGTAGAACACCCAGGCCTTGAATACCGCGGCAATGCCCAGCAGCACAAGAATCAAAGTGATCGCGATTCGGGTTATTTTTATCGAAAAATTTTTCACAGCGACCTCAAACAAAAAGACACGAAATCAGATAAAACAAGCAGCAATACAGCGCGGTATTAAACAGCGCCGGATGCCAGACAAAATCGTAAATCCCCGTCGGCTGCAGCAGGCGGCGCAAGAGAAAAAACAGCGCCAGCGACACCAGCAGCTCGAAAAACACCGGCGGAAACGACAGTCCGAAGATGACCATAACCGGAAGCAAACTCATCACTTTTTCCTTATTGTTCACTGCGCCGGGGAAAGACAGGTCTCGCCATTCACATTCTCTTTACATTTTAGCGTGCGCGCGCCACAAATCTTGACCAGGCAGCTTGTCCAGGTCACGAACCCGAAAAAAGGTTAAACTTTGGGGCAGACATCCACGACAGGGATTGCGAGGGTGCCGGAGGAGCGGCAGGATGACGTCGCCGCTCGCTCTCGCACGTTGGTGAGGTCTATTCACCCGACCACGTTATATTAGCCTGCTTACTATCAAGGCATCAACAATCTGTGATCTAAATCACTTTTAAGCCAGAGTGAATAATGGAAAGATTAAAACGCATGTCGGTATTCGCCAAAGTGGTTGAGTTCGGGTCGTTTACCGCGGCCGCGCGCCAACTCGACATGAGCGTTTCATCGATCAGCCAAACCGTCTCGAAACTGGAAAATGAGCTGCAGGTCAAGCTGTTGAACCGCAGCACGCGCAGCATCGGCCTGACCGAGGCCGGCAAGATTTACTATCAGGGCTGCCGACGCATGCTGCAGGAAGTCAGCGAAGTGCATGAGCAGCTGTACGCGTTTAACAATACGCCCGCCGGCACGCTGCGCATCGGCAGCTCGTCCACCATGGCGCAAAACGTGCTGGCGAACATGACCGCCGAGATGATGAAAGAGTACCCGGGTCTGACGGTCAACCTGGTGACCGGTATACCGGCGCCGGATCTGATCACCGACGGTCTGGATCTGGTGATCCGCACCGGCGCGCTGCAAGACTCGAGTCTGTTCTCGCGCCGCCTGGGGCAGATGCCGATGGTGGTGTGCGCCGCCAAAAGCTACCTGAGCCAGCACGGCACGCCGCAGAAGCCGAGCGACATGGTCAACTTTTCCTGGCTGGAGTACAGCGTGCGGCCCGACAGCGAATTCGAACTGATGTCGCCGGAAGGCATCACCACGCGCATTTCCCCGCAGGGGCGCTTCGTCACCAACGACTCCTCCACCATGATCCGTTGGCTGAAAAACGGCGCCGGCATCGCCTACGCCCCGCTGATGTGGGTGATCGAAGAGATCAAACGCGGCGAGATCGAGATCCTGTTCAAAAGCTACCATTCGGATCCGCGGCCGATCTACGCGCTCTATACCGAGAAGGACAAACTGCCGCTGAAGGTACAGGTGTGCATCAACTATTTAACCGACTATTTCGAACGCGTAGCGGCGGTCTATCAGGGTTATCGCTGAGCAGCGCTTAAATAGCGGCGCGCCAGCGCGGCCAGCAGCATCAGCGCCAACATGCCGATGCCCCACAGCAGCCAGACGGCGTAGCCCGCCCAGGCCAGCAGCAGAGGAAAATAGCTCGCCAGCCCGCTGCCCAGCTGTTTCAGCCACGGCAGCCAAGTGTCCAACACCGTCTGCGGCACCAGGCTCAGCGCACCGTTCACCGGCAACGTTGCGTTTCCGGCCGCCTCCGCCAACGTCGGCAGCCAGGTCAGCAGGCCGGATACGCCCCAGGCCAGCAACGTCCACAGCGCCATGGCGCCGAGCAGCAGCGCGACCGTCCAGCCGCCCCGATTCACGGCACACCGCCGCCGCACTGCGGACAAAAGCGGCTGCCCGGCGGCAACGGCGCGGCGCACTGTCCGCAGGTGGCGCTCACCGCAGCAAACGGCTGGCCGCAGCGGTGACAATAACGCGCGCCCGGCTTATTCACGGCCCGGCATTCCGGGCACTGCGGCCCCTGTTCGCCATGCTGGCTATAGCGGTTGCCATGGTGGCCACCGCCGTGGCCCGCGCGCCGATGACCGCCGTTAATACCGCCTTGCCCCAACAACCTTTTCAGTAAGCTCATCCCGCCTCTCCTCTGTGCATTCACGCTGAAGCTCACTGTAAACCCTGGAGTAAACTCCAGGGTAAAGCCCGGCGATGAGGATTTACGTTTCATTACATCGTAATAATGGCAAGGCTTTGATGCCGTTAACAAAAGCATCATCGGCATTATCCCACGCCGCTGCGCTGCGTTATGCTGCGGGCACCTCTCCCTGCATCAGGAATAACCATGAAAAAAATCATACTGGACTGTGACCCGGGGCATGACGACGCCATCGCCCTGCTGCTGGCCTGGGGCAATCCGCAGATCGACCTGCTGGCGGTCACCACCGTGGTGGGTAACCAAACGCTGGACAAAGTGACGCGCAACGCCCTCGCGGTGGCGCGCATCGCCAATATCACCGGCGTGCCCTTCGCCGCCGGCTGCCCGCGCCCGCTGGTGCGCAATATCGAAGTGGCACCCGACATTCACGGCGACTCCGGCCTCGATGGCCCGGTGCTGCCGGAGCCTCACCTGCAGCTGGACTCGCGCCACGCGGTGGATCTGATCATCGATACCGTGATGGCCCACCCGCCCGGCAGCGTGACGCTGGTGCCGACCGGCGGCCTGACCAATATCGCCATGGCGGTGCGTAAAGAGCCGCGCATTGCCGAGCGGGTCAAGGAAGTGGTGCTGATGGGCGGCGGCTATCATGTGGGCAACTGGAGCGCGGTGGCGGAGTTCAATATCAAAATCGATCCCGAGGCGGCGCACATCGTGTTCAATGAAAAATGGCCGCTGACCATGGTCGGGCTGGATCTCACCCACCAGGCGCTGGCCACGCCGGCAGTCTGCGAACGCATCGCCGCCCTCGGCACCCGGCCGGCCGCCTTCGTCGGCGAACTGCTGGCATTCTTTGGCCATATGTATCAGCAGGCGCAGGGCTTCAGCGCCCCGCCGGTGCACGATCCTTGCGCAGTGGCCTATGTGATCGATCCGAGCGTTATGTCGGTGCGCAAAGTGCCGGTGGATATCGAGCTGACCGGCACCCTGACGTTGGGCATGACGGTCGCGGACTTCCGCGCGCCGCCGCCGCCGGACTGCCACACCCAGGTCGCGGTCAAACTGGATCAGGATAAATTCTGGGATCTGGTGGTGGATGCGCTGGAGCGGATCGGCGACGTGGAGTAAGCGCACAAGAGACGAGATTAACGCGCTTGGGCAGGCGCGTTAGTCTGTATTCTGCCGCGGCAACGGGGAGGCTCAAGTCATAACCGCTTTTATTTCCAATGCAGCAGAACAATCCTAATAATAAATTATTTCATGAAAATTTAAAAAAACAGATAAAGGCAGGAAGAATCTTAATAAAATTAAAACCATGAAAATCACATTGAATTTAAAAATCAGCAATGGAAAACGATGAAGTAAATCTCCGCCCTCACGCCGCCATTGACGGCATCAATTAAACAAGCAGATACCTCTTTTATTCTTCACACTGCCTGCCAATCTAGGCCGTTGCCGGGATACCCCACGATATCCACACACGCAAGAACCACAAACAACCAATTGATTTTAATTAATAAAAACAACATTAAGATTAAAAATTGACTGAATCACAATAGATTTGAGAAAATAGCGCGTCTGTTTTTGCAAACAACAAAAATGCCTTTTGCGAGTGAAAAATACGACTTAACCTTTCTTTGGGCAAACAGCCTCGCGCATTCTCAGGGCAAACATTATTTATCGCTTTACCATAAAGACGGTTTAAATTTCCCGTGAGACATTTTCGATTTCAACATTACACGCATTTCAACACCAGGATAAAGGATAGGGAATAATCAAAGCATGCATTTAATAAACGCTATCAGGCCTTGGCAGGTTAACCATGGCCGATAAATCTCCCGCTAACGCAGCGACCATCGCCGTGCTGCCCCTGCTGCTGATCTGGATGGCGGCGGTCCTGCCGGTCTATCATCCCAACATGGGCGGCGACGGTCTGGCGCTGCCGCAAAACATTCTGGCCTGGGGCGTCATGGCGCTCACTACGCTGATCGTGACGTTTACCGTTTGCCTGGGTCGCATCCACCTTTCGCTCACGCCCACCGCGCGCCTGTTGCTGCTCGGCATCGCCGTGCTGGCGCTGCCGTTGCTGTATACCCGCCCCGAATGGCGCGAAGACGCCCTGTGGCGCTGCGCCGGTTTGCTCGGCGGTTGGTTGTTCTATGTCGCCTGCCTGCAGCTGCGCGTCACCGCACGGCAGCGCGAGCTGCTGCTGTTCGGCCTGTTGTTTGCCGTCGGCATTCAGGCGTTGTTGGCGGCTTTACAGCTGTTCGCCCCCGCGCTGGCCTGGGTATCCCCTAACGGCGGCCGGGTCTACGGCGTCTTTCAGCAGCCGAACGTGCTGGGCAGCTTTATCGCCACCGGGCTGGCTTTGGCGCTCTGGCTGCTGCTGGCTCCCTTCTCTGCGCCGACACGGCGGCAAATCCCGCTGCTCGCGCTGCTGGCCGCTTTCTCCGCCCTGCTGGTGCTGATCCAGTCGCGCGCCGCCTGGTTGGGGGCCGCATTGGCGGCGGCGCTGCTGCTGTGGCGCTTTGCCCGCCAACGCCCGGCCGCAAGCCGCTGGGCCGGCGGCGCGCTGCTGCTGGGCGCCGCGATCGGTCTGACGGTGCTGTTCACCGGTTTTGGTCTGGATGGCCGCGCTGGCCTGATCGGACGGGAGCTTTCCAACAGCGCGCGCCTGACCATGCTGCACGACGTCGGCGCCATGATCCTGGCCAAGCCGCTGCTGGGCTGGGGCTACGGCGGCTTTGAATACAGCTTCGCGCACTTCCGCCTGCAGACAATGCCCTGGAGAGAAGTGCTGGAAGTCGCCGGGCATCCGCACAATGAAATCCTGCTGTGGTGGGTCGAGGGCGGCCTGACGGCGCTGGCGGGTATCGCTATCGTCCTTGCCGCCGGCGTACGGCTGCTGAAAAGCGCCTGGCAACGGGATCGAGAACAGCAGAACGGTGCGCGCGTCGGCCTGTTCCTGGTGCTGCTGCCGATGCTGATACACACTCAGCTGGAATACCCTTTCTATCTGTCTGCGCCGCACTGGCTGGCGTTTCTGCTGCTGCTGGCGCTGCTGGACGGCCAAACCGGCGAGCCCCGCCCGCTGCCGTTCGCCAAAGCCCTGAGCCTGCCGGTGGCGCTTGCGGCGCTCGGCGTGCTGGTGATGGCGGCCTTCGCCTGGCAAGGGCGCATGGCGCTCACTCAGTCGGAGCGCACTATGCTGGCCAACATCGACAGCATCGAGCAGATGCCGCCGCCGGCCGCCTGGATCTACCGGGAGCGCAAAACCTTCGACGAGCAATCTCACGCGCTGCTGGTCTATAACCAAACGCGCGATGATGCCCTGTTGACCGGCTATCGGCAGTGGGCCAATGCCTATCTGCAGCACCGCATCGACGCCAACGTCTACGCCACGCTGATCATGATCTTGCGCTATCAGGGGGATCAGGCACAAGCCGATGCTCGCCAGCGGGAAGCCGCTTTTCTGTTTGCGCGGGATGCGCGGTTCAGGTAGGGACAACGAGGTGAGAGCGATGCTTCGCCGCTCCCACCTGCGTCATTTTATGTCGCAAAATTAACGCGGCAAAATCGCGCACTCTTTATCCAGCAGCGATTCTACCGAAGCGCGGTTGCCGACGTCCCAGCCGCGCTTCGAGGCCAGCAAAATAAACCCCCGTTGGCCGCCAAACGTAGTGGGCACTAACGCCACGCCATATTCCGCCATCTGCGGCGGCGACAGATGGAAATAATCCGCCAGATCCTTAATCGGGTAAACGCCCATCGCGGTTGGCTGCATCACGCGGCGCGCGTAGTAGGTGTGGCGCAACAGCTTATCCGGCAAGGGCCGCCATTGTTCCTGTATGTAGGGACGTTCCGCCTGCAATTGACGCCGCACGTCCTCACGCAGACAGGTCAGGTGAATATGCAATTGGTTTTGGCTGCGGCCGTATGCGGAGTTGATCGCCATGCCCAACATATCATCCGGCACCGGCCCGCCATATTCGGCGGCCAGCCGATAACGCATCAGCCAGGCATAGCCAAAATAGTCCGTCCGTTCCCCGGCCAACAGCTGCGGGCTTTCGATGCCGGAGAGCGGCGCCGTCGGAACCAGAATAAAATGATAGGGGTAACGCGGATTTTGCAGCACGCTAAAGCCCTGGGCCTTCCCCTGCGGCATATAAATCTGCTCACAGGGCGCCGGATCGCGCTTTTGCTGATAATTGGCCATGCAAAGCTTATCGACCACGCCCCACAGCGCATCGGAGCGGGCGCAGCCCGTCAGGGACAGGACGCCCAGCGCCAGCAGCCAACGCCGGGCGGGTATAGCCAGACGCGTCATCATCGTATTGCTCTGTTTTTTCGCCACGTCAATTTTATTCCATTATATCGTGCAGGCTACGGCGTCCTGCCGCGCTTAGCGTTACGAATGCGAGAAAGGCCGCAAAATGGAGCATGATTGAGGGGCCAACGCGTGGCCCCTGGAGGAAAAATTACGCCGTGCCGCCGACGGTGAGCGTGTCCAGTTTCAGCGTCGGTTGGCCGACGCCCACCGGCACGCTCTGGCCTTCTTTGCCGCACACGCCCACGCCTTTATCGAGCGCCAGATCGTTGCCGACCATCGAGATCTGCTGCATAGCCTCGATGCCGGAGCCGATCAGCGTCGCCCCCTTCACCGGTTTAGTGATGCGGCCCTTCTCGATCAGATAGGCTTCGGTGGTGGAGAACACGAACTTGCCGGAGGTGATATCCACCTGGCCGCCGCCAAAGTTCGGCGCGTACAGGCCGTACTCAACGCTGGCGATGATCTCTTCCGGCGTCGATTTACCCGCCAGCATGTAGGTATTGGTCATGCGCGGCATCGGCAGATGCGCGTAGGACTCGCGGCGGCCGTTGCCGGTCGGCGCGACGCCCATCAGGCGCGCGTTGAGCTTGTCCTGCATGTAGCCTTTCAGCACGCCGTTTTCGATCAGCACGTTGTACTGGCCCGGCACGCCTTCGTCGTCGATCGCCAGCGAACCGCGGCGCCCTTGCAGGGTGCCGTCGTCCACCACGGTACACAGCTCAGACGCCACCCGCTCGCCCATATGGCCGCTGAACACCGAGGTGCCGCGCCGGTTGAAGTCGCCTTCCAGGCCATGGCCCACCGCTTCGTGCAGCAGCACGCCCGGCCAGCCGGCACCCAACACCACCGGCATATTGCCGGCCGGCGCCGCTACCGCGCCGAGGTTGACCAGCGCCATGCGCACCGCTTCTTTAGCGTAAGCGTCGGCGCGCACGTCGCCGTCGACGGTTTCCAGGAAGTAGTCATAGCCGAAACGGCCGCCGCCGCCGCTGGAGCCGCGCTCACGCTTGCCGTCCTGCTCCACCAGCACGCTGACGGAAAGGCGCACCAGCGGACGAACGTCCGCCGCCAGCGTGCCGTCGGTGGCGGCCACCAACACCTGCTCGTAAACGCCGGTGATGCTGGCGTTCACTTCCTGCACCCGCGCATCGGCGGCGCGCGCCACCTTGTCGACGCGGTGCAACAGGGCGATTTTCTCTTCGCGCGGCAGGCTTTGCAGCGGATCGAGCAGCGGGTACAGCGCTCGATAACCGATTTCGCCCAGGGTATGCGCCCGCCCGTCGCCCTGCTCGCGCACGATGCTGCGCGCCGCCTGGGCGCTCTGCTGCAGCGCATTCAGAGTGATCTGATCGGCATAGGCGAACCCGGTCTTCTCACCGCTGACGGCGCGCACGCCGACGCCCTGGTCGATATTGTAAGAGCCATCCTTGATGATGCCGTCCTCGATCACCCAGGCTTCGTGATAGCTGGACTGAAAATAGAGATCGGCGTAGTCGATACGGCGTTCTGCCAGTTGACCCAGTACCGAGTACAGGTCTTGATGACTCAGCTTGTTGGTAGCGAGTAACTGCTCACTGACAAACGTCAGACTCATAATGGTTTCACTCTTGATTGGAGGATAACTTGTCAGACGGCGCCGTCAGCGACGTCTGGAATCGGTTGTGCTGCAGCACCGGCATCTGCGCACGAATATTTTTCAGGCTTGCGGCGTCCACGCGCACCTTCAGTGCCGCCACGGCGTCCGGGTTCTCGGCCAGTACCTTGCCCCAGCCGTCGACGGCCAGCGTGTGGCCCCAGGTGCGACGGGTCGGCCCGTGGCGCCCCACCTGCGCCGGCGCCAGGATCATGCACTGGTTCTCGATCGCTCGGGCGCGCAGCAGGATTTCCCAATGCGCCTCGCCGGTTACCCGCGTAAAGGCCGCCGGCACCGAAATCAGTTCGGCGCCCTGCGCCCGCAGCGCCTGGAACAGCGCGGGGAAGCGCAGATCGTAGCATATGGTCATGCCCAAACGCCCGACCGGCGTATCCACCACCGTCAGGTGCTGCCCATGCTGGTAGGTATCCGACTCGCGGTAATGGCCGTGCGCGTCGTTGATGTCCACATCGAACATGTGCAGCTTGTCGTAGCGGGCGCGGATCTCGCCCTGCTCGTCGAACAACAGGCTGCTGGTGGTGATAAGCTCCGGGTTCTCACGGCTGACGAGCGGCATCGAGCCCACCAGCAACCACACGCCATAGCGGCGCGCCAGTTCGCGCACCGCATTCTGCAGCGGGCCATCGCCCTGTTTTTCCGCCTGTTGGCGGTAGGCTGCGGAGTTGGCGAACAGCAGCGCGTTCTCCGGCGTCATGACCAGTTTTACCCCGGCATTGAGCTGCTTAATCTGCTGTTCAATCTGGGCCAGGTTATCGCGCACCTGATCGCCACTGCACAACTGCAACAACGCAACGTTAGCATTCCTCATGACGCCTTATCCTCCTTTGACTTACGCTGTACCTCATTGATCTTCGGCTGGTCGAGATCGCCGCCGATATGGTAGCGAATCAGCGAAATCTTGCTCCACAGCGGCCCCAGCACCTGCGAGGCGGCGAACACCGCCGCGCCGACGATCGGGTTAACGACAAACGCCGTGGCCACGCCGACGGTCGCTGAAATCGCCGGCGCCACCACCGCTTCCATATCGATGCGGCGGCGCGCCAAATCGATCTGGCCGCTCATAGCAATATCCGCCGCCAAGCCATCGATCAATAGATTATCAGTATGCATTATGCCATCTTTCAGCCAGGCGGTACTGCGGATGGAATCAAAGTAGAAGCCTTTGCCGAAGGTATCGCTGAAGTCGAACTGCAGCTTGCGCAGCAAAGCGTCGAAGCTGACCAGCCGCAGCAGCTGACCGGCGCGGCCGCCGCCCATGCTGTCGATCTCGCCCTTGCCCATTTTGACCTGCAACGCGCCGCTCAGCGTATCGACCCGCGGCTGCCACGGCGTGCCATGCCAGTACAGATCGAAATCCACGTCGTAAGGCGCTCCCTTGAGCGGAATGGTGATGCCAAAGAAGGCGGCGGTTTCATCAATCTTGCCGCCGAGCAGCTTGCCTTTCAGCGAGCTGCGCTCTTCCTGCGCGTTTTGTTTCCACAGGCCGGTGGCGGTCATGCGCCCTTGGCCGGTATCGACCAGGCCGTGATCCAGCGTCAGAGTATCGCCCCGATTAGTCAGATCCGCCTCGACCTTGCCGAGGTTCTGCCCCAGTACCCAGCACGACTTGCAGCGCAACATCAGCGAAGGCCAGTCGCGGAAGGAAACTTTTTCGGTCGACGGCGGCGGCGTGCCCGCCGCGCTTTTCGTCTCTGCGAACTGCGGGTTGTAATACAGATAATTGATATCGGCGCGCCACGGCCCGCGATCGGCCACCCGCAGGCTGCCGTCCACTTCGTCGCTCTTGGCGCTCACGAGGGTAGCGCCAAGCTGTTTCTCGGCCGACAGCGTCAGCTTATGCCAGGCCTGGCCGCCCAACAGCAACTGCGGCGTGGTCAGCGCCACGGTGGTGGGGAAGCTGAAACCGCCCACCTGGCCGCTGCCGCCGCCCTGTTTCAGCGCCGGCGCGAGCAGCGCCAGCCACTGCTCACCGTCCAACGCCGGCAGATTCAGCGTCATCGACTTGCCGGCCGGCAGCGGCGGCGTGCCGCCCCCGTTGGTTTGCCAGGCGGCGCGCGCCAGATTCACCTGTTTTTTATCGAAGTTCCATTCACTGTTGAAACGGTTCTGTTTGCCCGCGCTACCGGTCAACATGAAGCCGTTCAAACCGCCTTTGACCTTGACGTTCACCGGCAGCGCCTCTCCTGGCGCCTTGTCCAGCGGCGAAGGTAAGTGACTGCTCACTTTCTTCAAATCCGCGTCGAGACCGATATCGTAGCTGGCCGAACCTTGGTGCGGCAGCGTGATGGCCACCTGGCTCTGCCAGGGCGCGCTGCCGCTGAGCGCATCGGCGGCCTCTTTCGGCAGGCCGGGGAACTTGCCCGGCTGCCAGTCTCCTTTCAGACCAACGTTGACCTTGTAGTCACGCTCGCCTTCCTGCGTAGTGAAGTTGACCGCCACCGGTTGCCCGAACCAGTTGGCCGACAGGGTGTCGCTCTCCAGATTGCCGTTGTTGAAACGGAATTTGCCGCTGAGCTTCTGCAGCTCGCTTTCCAGCGGTTTTATCAGCAACGAATTATTGTTCAGCGCCACTTCACCGGTGGCTTTGACCTGCTCGCCGTCCAGCGGGATATCCAGATGTAAGCGCCCACTGACATCGCCGCCAATTTGCAGCTGCTCCAGTGCCGCCCCCAGCGAATCGTGCAACGGCGTCTGCATAAAGTAGTCATGCACATCGCTGCCCGCGCCTGCGACTTCGGCGTCGATCAGCAATCGCTCTTTCAGGTAATCCGGGATCACCGCGCTGATATTTTTACCCGCCACCTTGCCCAACCGGGTTTGCGGCGCATGCATCCACAGCCCCTCGTTGGCGAAATCGAGATCGATCGCCAAATCGGTCAGCGCCGGCCAGCCCGGTTGGAACTGGAAGGTGGCATGGCGCAGCGGTACGAAGACTTCGAACTGCCCTTCGTTTTTGCGATACGGGAAGTGCTGCGGATCGCCGGAATAAATCAGCGTGGCGTTATCCACCTGGCCGCCCTGAATGGCGCCGCTCAGGTAGTCCACCAGATGCTTGCCCATCAACGGTTCCGGGAAATAGCGCCAGGCGTCGGCGCCGTCATACAGGCGGATGCCCGCCAGGATGTTCAGCCACGGATCGCCCTTGGCCGGCTGCTGATAACGGAAATCGCCGTTGACCCACAGCGACTTCGCCTTGACGTCCAGCCCCTGGCTCGCCAGTTCCCAGCCCTGATCGTTGTAACGCCAGGTCAGCGCGCCACGCGCGCGGCTGACTTCAAGCGGCGCTCGGAACATGTCGCCGTAAGGCAGGGTGCTGTCGGTAAGCCCCAGCGTCAGGCGGCCGTTCTCCACCCCGCCGCTCAACGCCCCGGAGAAGTGGTTAACGCCCGGCAGCAGTTCCCAACGCTGCCAGCTGACATCGCGCCACAGCGCCTGGAAACGGCTCTTTTCCGGCTGCTTGAGCGGAATGTCCAGCGCCAGCGCTTCCAATTGCCCCTGCGGCTGCAGATCGTTCCAGCGGTCGAGCACGTCCGGGCTGAGGAACGAGAAGGTCGGCAACAGCGCCGACAGACGCTCCAGCTGAATATCAGTCGCGCGCACACGCAGTTCTTCATTCTGCGCCGGCCCCATGAATTCGGTGTTTTCCGGCAGCCACAGCGCGGAAAGCCCGCCCTGCGGCCAGGCCTGGCCGTCGGTGCTCAAACGCAGTTGCGGCACGTCGAGCTGCCAACCGGTGCCCTGGCGGCGCAGCGACAGCGCCAGATTATCCACGTCCAGCCGGTGCTGCGCGGCGCCGGTGTCCCAGTTGGCCGCCCCCTGCTTGAGCAACGCATTGCCGCCGGCGATCTGGCCGTTCTGCACCTGCAGCCAGGCCGCCAGGCTGAAGTCGGCGCTTTCCAGCCCGGTGTTGGCGCGCAGCCAGCGGGTAAACCAGGGTTTCATGTCGATGTTATCGGCCTGCAGGTAGACCGTGCCGGTATCCAGCAGGCCCTGATTATCGCGCAGGTCCATGCGCAGCTGCACCACGCCGTGTTGGCCGTTCAGCGTAGACAGACTGATCTGCCCCTCGGCGCGGTGGCGATCGCGGCCGTTGAGCCAGGTCAGCTGGGGAATGTCAAATTCGGCGCGCGCGCCGGCGGGCGTCAGGAACGAGATACGGCTGTCGCGCAAATCGAAATGATCGAGCTGGCGCAGCATCAGATCGCTGATCTTGCCCGGCTCAAGGCCTTCGCCCTGCTGGTCGCCGCCCAGCGTGGCGTTCAAGTCGAGGCGGAATTGGTAGAAGGTCAGATCGCGGAACTGCCAGCGCCAGTGCAGCAGCGACTGCCACACGTCCAACGCCAGCGTCACGCGCTCGATATGCACATCGCTTTTGGGCAGCGTAGCGCTCAGGTTGCGCATTTCAAGCTGCGGGCCGAACGTTTCCCAGCTGCCCTGCACGAAATCCATCCGCACGGGCACGCCGGACAGCTTCTCCACCTGCGCCAGCAGTTGCGGGCGGTAGTCGTTCAGCTTCGGCAGCATCAGGCGCAGCCAGCTGATCAGCAGCGCCACAATCACAATTAGGGTGGCGCCTGTTGCTAACAGAATCCCAGGCAGTCGCCTCACGCAGTTCTCCTTGCTCCGCTGCCTGGCAACGGGAATATCTATGCACTGACGGGCCCGGCGTGCCGGGCCCCTACCGATGTCGGGCGGGCTACATCATGACGACGTCGAACTGCTCCTGGCTGTACAACGGTTCGATCTGCACCTTCACCTGTTTGCCGACGAAAATCTCCACTTCGGCCAGCGCGTGCGACTCTTCGCTCTTCAGCGCTTCGCCGACCGCCGCGGAGGCGTACACCAGGAAGCGATCGGAATCGTAGGCGTGATGCACGCGCACAATTTCGCGCAGGATCTCGTAGCACACGGTTTCCACCGTTTTCACGGTGCCGCGCCCATTGCAAGTAGGACAATCGTGACAGAGCACATGTTCAATGCTTTCACGCGTTCGTTTACGCGTCATTTCAACTAAGCCTAGCTGAGAGAAGCCGTTGATCGTGGTTTTTACCCGATCTTTACTCAACGCCTGCTCCAGCGAGTGCAGCACCCGGCGGCGATGCTCTTCGTTGTTCATATCGATGAAGTCGATAATGATGATGCCGCCCAGGTTGCGCAGCCGCAGCTGGCGGGCAATGGCTTGCGTCGCCTCGATGTTGGTATTGAAGATGGTTTCATCGAGGTTGCGGTGGCCGACGAAGGCGCCGGTGTTGATGTCGACGGTGGTCATCGCCTCGGTCTGATCGATGATCAGATAACCGCCGGACTTCAGCTCCACCTTGCGCTCCAGCGCGCGCTGGATCTCGTTTTCCACATCGTACAGATCGAAAATCGGTTGGCTGCCGGTATACAGCTCCAGCTTGCGGGTGATGTCCGGGATATACTCGCCGGTAAACTCCACCAGCAGATCGTGCGTCAACCGCGAATCGACGCGAATGCGATCCAGCGCCGCGCCGGCGAAGTCGCGCAGGATGCGCTGCGCCAGCGCCAGCTCGCCGTACAGCTTGTATTTGGTCTGGTTGCGCTTCTTGCGCTCCATCACCTTGGTCCACAGGCGTTTGAGGAACGCAGCGTCCTGCGCCAGCTCCTCCTCGCCGATGCCCTCCGCCGCGGTGCGGATGATAAAACCGCCCAGCTCGTCGCAGTGCGGCGCAACGATGGACTTCAGGCGTTCGCGCTCGGCTTCGCTTTCAATGCGCTGCGACACGCCGACGTGCGCCGCGCCCGGCATGAAGACCAGATAGCGCGAAGGCAGCGTAATGTCGGTAGTCAGACGCGCACCCTTGGTGCCGAGCGGATCTTTCACCACCTGCACCATCAGGTCTTGCCCCTGGCGCACCAGCTCGGCGATGTCGCGCACGTGGAAGTTTTTCCGCTCGTCGCCGGCGACGCATTCGGTATGCGGCATGATGTCGGAGGCGTGCAGGAAGGCGGCCTTGTCCAGGCCGATGTCGACGAACGCCGCCTGCATCCCCGGCAGGACGCGGCTGACGCGCCCTTTATAGATATTGCCGACGATGCCGCGTTTGGATTCGCGTTCGATATGAATCTCTTGCAGAATGCCGCCATCGATATAGGCGACCCGCGTTTCAGACGGTGTGATATTAACCAGTAGCTCAGCTGTCATGCCTTCTCCTCAGAGCCGGTCGATAATGGCAGCGCCCATCAACCGGTTCTTACATCACGTAATGCGACAAAATTACTGAGCAGCTCATGTGTTTCGACCAGTGGCAGACCGACCACCGCGTGATAACTCCCGGTTATCGTTCTGACGAAACAACCACCCTTTCCTTGAATGCCGTAGGCGCCCGCTTTATCCATCGGTTCGCCCGTAGCAATATAGTCGCGGATATCCTGTTGCGACAGGCTGCGGAACGTCACGTCGGTCACCACCAGCTGGCAACGCACGTCTTGGCGATCGGCGATCGCCACCGCCGTCATCACCTGATGCTGTTTGCCCGACAGGGCCGCCAGCATCTGTGCCGCATGGGCTTCGTCGCGCGGCTTCTCCAGCACCCGGCCGTTGAGCACCACGATGGTGTCGGCGCCCAGCACCGGCCGATCTTCCTGCGCCAGCGCCACGCCCGCTTTGGCCTTGTCCTGCGCCAGGCGGCGCACATAGGCTTCTGCGGCTTCGCCTTCCCGGCGCTGCTCTTCGGTATGCGTCAACAGGATGTCGAACGATACGCCCAGCAGGGTCAGCAGTTCACGTCGACGTGGGGAGCCGGAGGCCAGATAAAGCGAAGTCATTGAGATACCCTTACTGTACGGCGAACTGACGGCGGATTTTGCGCATCAACAGGAATAACCACGGCCACAAAATGCCGTTTACCACACTACTCCAGAACACCTCTGGGCGGAAAGAGACGTTGATCACTAAAAACTCAACCCAGAACACCACCACGTCCATCGACAGCGACAGCAGCACGACGATCAGCGCCTGTTGCCACAGCGCCATATTGCGGAACAGTTGGAATTTGAACGCCACCAGGTAGGCGATGATGCCCAGCGCCAGCGCGCGCACGCCCAGCGTGGAGCCGAGGATCAGATCCATGATCAACCCCAGCACGAAACCGGTGCCGACGTTGACGCGGTGCGGCAAGGCCATCACCCAGTAAATGAGGATCAGCACCAGCCACGAAGGCCGGAACATGTAGATCTGTTCCGGCCACGGCATGATTTGCAGCACCAACGCCACCAGGAACGACAGCCAGATGATCCAGCGCCCGTGGCTGCGGTAACTGTTCATTGCACCACTCCCGCCGCGGCAGGCTGGGCTGGAGGCTGGGCAGACGCCGGAGCGACGGTTTGCGGCGCCACGCCGGTGGCCGGCGCCGGCAGCTGCGGCCCGACCGAACCGGCAGGCGGCAACACCTGCGGCATCATCTGCATCAGGCGCTCATTGGCCACGCGGTGAACTTCGTCCGGCGGCAACGGCATGTCGCCGTTGCGATCGGCGCCCCACAGCAGCAGCAGGTAGCGCAAGCGCTGCAGACCGGCGGTCGGCCGTGCCTGAATCACAGTGTAAGCGCGTTGATTGTCGACCTTGACCGAAGAGACTACCGCCACCGGATACCCTTCCGGGAAACGGCCGCCGAGGCCGGAGGTCACCAGCACGTCGCCAACGCGGATATCGGTATTGTTCGGCAGGTGTTCCAGCTGCAGATCGTCGGCGCAGCCGCTGCCTGCGGCGATCACCCGAATATCGTTGCGCAGCACCTGAATCGGCAACGCGTGCGAGGCATCGCAGATCAGCAGCACGCGGCTGGTCACCTTCGCCACCGCCACGACCTGGCCAACTACGCCCTTGTCACTGATCACCGGCTGGCCTTCATAGACGCCGTTGTCCGACCCTTTGTCGATAACGACCTGGTCGCTGTACGGATCGGAACCGGTGGAGATCACCTGGGTGACCATCTTGTGTTCGTCCTGGCGCAGCGGGGAACCCAGCAGCTCGCGCAAGCGGGCGTTTTCCTGCTTGAATTGGCCAAGAAGAAGAATATCGCTGTTTTTCAGCAGCAGTTCCTGCCGCAGAGCTCGGTTTTCCAGCTCCAGCTGTTGGCGGGTGGCCAGCGTTTCCGACACGCTGTCCAAAACTTTACGCGGCCCGTTGGCCAGAAAATAGAAAGGGCTGACTGCGGTGTCCATGTAGTTACGTATCTTCACGAACGTGCCGAGCCGGCTGTCGGCAACGATCAGGCCAATGGCCGCGATCACCGCCAAAAAAAGTCGCAGTTGCAGGGAAGGCCCCCTGCTAAAAATCGGCTTCATAAATTATGCGAGTTCCTCGACAACAGAAAGAGGAACCGTACCCGATTTTCGCTGTGCGCATTCATCCGATACGATTCCTCCTTCCAGGGGCTGACTATTCTTCGCTGAACAAATCGCCGCCGTGCATGTCGATCATTTCCAACGCCTTGCCGCCGCCGCGCGCCACGCAGGTCAGCGGATCTTCCGCCACCACGACCGGGATGCCGGTTTCTTCCATCAGCAGGCGATCGAGGTTGCGCAGCAACGCGCCGCCGCCGGTCAAGACCATGCCGCGTTCGGAAATGTCGGAGGCCAATTCTGGCGGGCACTGCTCCAGCGCAACCATCACCGCGCTGACGATGCCGGTCAGCGGCTCTTGCAGGGCTTCGAGGATTTCATTGGAGTTCAGGGTAAAGCCGCGCGGTACGCCTTCAGCCAGGTTACGGCCGCGCACTTCGATTTCGCGCACTTCGTCGCCCGGATAGGCAGAACCGATTTCGTGCTTGATGCGCTCTGCGGTGGCTTCGCCGATCAGCGAGCCATAGTTGCGGCGCACATAATTGATGATGGCTTCATCGAAACGGTCACCGCCGATGCGCACGGAAGAGGAGTACACCACGCCGTTCAGCGAGATCACCGCCACTTCAGTGGTACCACCACCGATATCCACCACCATGGAGCCGGTCGCTTCGGAAACCGGCAAGCCTGCACCGATCGCCGCCGCCATCGGCTCTTCAATCAGGAACACTTCACGCGCGCCGGCCCCTTGGGCAGACTCGCGGATAGCGCGGCGTTCAACCTGGGTTGCGCCGACCGGCACACAGACCAGCACGCGCGGGCTTGGGCGCATAAAGCTGTTGCTGTGAACCTGTTTGATAAAGTGCTGCAGCATTTTTTCGGTCACGAAGAAGTCGGCGATCACGCCGTCTTTCATCGGGCGAATAGCCGCGATGTTGCCGGGGGTGCGGCCCAGCATCTGTTTGGCGTCATGACCGACGGCCGCTACGCTCTTTGGGGAGCCGGCACGATCCTGGCGAATGGCAACCACCGAAGGTTCATTCAGTACGATGCCTTGCCCTTTAACATAAATCAGGGTATTGGCGGTACCCAAGTCGATGGACAAGTCGTTGGAAAACATGCCACGAAATTTCTTAAACATAACGAAAGGATAATCCTGCAAGCTGGGGGCGGAAAATAAAATCCGCCTACTTTACCAACCACACGAAGCAGCGACAAGGCGCAAAAACGTTCTACTTCGGTGAAAAATAGTCTGTATTGTTTCTGCTCGAATGCACGGAAATTGGATGAGGCCTGAATTCCCTGAACAAAGGCTCAGTTTACCACCCTGTCAACGCACGAAACGGCGTAACACAGCTCATAAAATCTAACATATTCCCTGATTGCCGCCGGTGGTAAGCACCTACCAACGTCAACCAGATAAAGGCAGACAAGAGCCTATCTCAAATAGGCGTTGTTGTCGCAGGCAGTTTGGAAAAAACCCCAAAAAGACGGTAACGAGGCCCAGATGGATCCGGTCCTCATTCTACGTCAATTTTTGTCCGTCAATCAGCTTAAACACGATAACGACGTGAATATTTTTTACGCCCCATGTCGATCGGTTCCGGCGACGCGAAAAAGTCGCCCTGCCCGCCATGGATCCCACGCTCTTTCAGCGTCTGCCATTCGTTGCGCGTACGTACGCTGGCAGCGAACACCTGAGCGCGCGTGCCCGCGCAGGCGCCGGTCAGACTCTGCACGAACAGTTGGTTTTCGTCCCGCTTATCGATACTCCGCACCAACCCCGGGTGGAGCTTGACGATCTCCACCTGCAACGACTTGATATAGGACGTGCTGACCACGGTTAACCCCGCTTTGGACACCGCCAGGCGGCAACCCAGCCCTGACAGCAACCTCAGCACCGGACGCAAACGGTCGATATGTTGACACACATCTGCCTCCGCAAGTTCAATCAGAATTCGTCGACGCTGACTTTTTTCGCACTGCAACAGCGTATCCCGCAGCCAGCGTTGGAAAGAGCGCTGCAAAATCGAGTCCACGCACAGCGGGAACGCCAGCGTTTCTTCAGGCCACTGCGCCAGCAACGGGATGATGCGGCTCACCTGTTGGCGATCGTAACTCTCCGCCAACCCCAATTGCTCCACCAGCGGCATATATTCCGCCGGCAGCAATTCCTGGGCGCCGTCATAAATTCGGCTCATGATCTCACGGTGGTGCACCTCGCCTTCCACGGTCACCGCCGGTTTCTGATACAGCCGCGGGCCGCCGC
The DNA here is from genome assembly GCF_017309605.1 of Serratia ureilytica. Lineage (NCBI taxonomy): Bacteria > Pseudomonadati > Pseudomonadota > Gammaproteobacteria > Enterobacterales > Yersiniaceae > Serratia > Serratia ureilytica. The sequence continues at coordinate 485,984 of NZ_CP071320.1, read as the reverse complement.
GCGCCAGCACCTGTTCCAGCAGCGTGCGCCACTTGACGCTGCCGCGCCCCTTTTCCGGCACCTGGCTGTCGTACACGTACCAACCGTTTTCGCCCTGCAGCGTAGCGTGCCGCGTCGCCTGCTCCGCGTAATCGATCACCTGCTCCGTGGTCTGGCCGCTGCGGTACGCCACGATGCCGATGTGCAGGAAAGCCTCACGGTCGATCATCGCCGTGGAAGGCAAGGCATCGATGGCGTTGACCAGCTGTGAGGCGATGCCGTCGGCCTCCTTCAGCGTGCGATGCGGCAGCAAGACGGTAAAATCGCTGTGAAAATAGCGCGCCAGCAGCGCCGACGGATAGCGCATCACGAAGGTAGACAGCAGATTGACCAGCGAATACATCAGCTCCTGCACCGCTACGCTGCCGTGCGTGTCGCGCAGGGTCTCGAAATCGGGCAGCCGCACCATCATCACGATGCCGTGCGAGCCTTCCTCTTCCAGCTGAGTGGTCAATTGGTTATCGAAGAACAGGCGATTGTTCAGCCCGGTTTTGGCGTCCTGCGCGGCGAAGGCGCGGATCAGCGTATCGACCCGGCTGCGCTCCTCCCGGGCTTCCGCCAGATCGGCCAGCAGGCGGTCGAGCGCCCCGCTGACGTTGGCCGGCCATTCGCGCACGTCGCCCTGCATGACGTTTTCGCGCTCGCCGTTCAGAATGCGCCGCGCGCGGCGCTCCAGACGATCCTCGCCGTCGGCCTGTTCACGCAGCCAGCGCAGGCTGAACAGCAAAATCACCACCATAACGACGATCGACAGCGTGACGGCGGCCGTGGATTGCAACGTGCGCACATCGCTGGCGAAGGGATCGAGGTAGGTGATTTGCAGCGTACTGCCCGGGTGCTGCAACAGCGGGCGCGAGACCTGACGATAGCCGTTCAGCGCATCCCAGGGCTCTTTTTTCGCCGTCGGCAATTTATAGTCGAGGAGCTTGCTGGCGCCGGCCTCTACGCGGATCGACACAATGCCGAGCGGGCGCATGACAATCGGCAACCATTTCTCCTGATCGCGCGGCGACTCGCGCAACATGGCTTGATCGAGAGACGTGACCAGCGAATCAAAGCGACGCTCCTGGCGATCCTGGGTAACGTAAAAGAAGCTGTATGAGCATCCCATCAGCATCAAAAACATCGCCAGCGCGACCAACAGAGTGATCAATGCAGAGAGTTTGGTGGTAAATCGCATCCCTGTGCCTTGTCCGCTATGGTTAAGTGAGTGTTCACCCTTTAGCTAAAAGGGGCCGTCCAACCCTAACAAGCCTTGCTGAGGAATTAAACCTGCAAGCGCCGTTTTTGTCCTTTATCAGGACTTGGGCCGCTTATTATGCATATAGTCAAATAAATGTGATTCAGCCATTGATAGAAAAGTGTAAACGAGAGGAAGAGTGACATGCGTGCACTGTTATTGGAACAACAAGACGACCAAACTCTGGCTCATATCAAAGATATCGGCAGCGATCGGTTGCCGGAAGGCGATGTTACCGTCGACATCAACTGGTCCAGCCTGAACTACAAGGATGCGCTGGCGATCACCGGGAAAGGCAAGATCGTGCGTCATTTCCCGATGGTGCCGGGCATCGACTTCGCCGGCACCGTGCGCCACAGCGGTGACGCTCGCTTTAAAGAGGGGCAAAGCGTGGTGCTCACCGGCTGGGGCGTGGGTGAACACCACTGGGGCGGCCTGGCCGAGCAGGCTCGCGTCTCCGGCGAGTGGCTGGTGCCGCTGCCGAACGGCCTGGATGAGCGCAAGGCGATGATCATCGGCACCGCCGGCTTTACCGCCATGCTGTGCGTGATGGCGCTGGAGGAAGGCGGGGTACACCCGGACGACGGCGATATCCTGGTTACCGGCGCCAGCGGCGGCGTGGGCAGCACCGCCATCGCCCTGCTGGCGGCGCTGGGGTACCGGGTGACCGCCATCAGCGGCCGCGACAGCAATACCGACTACCTGAAAGCGCTCGGCGCCAAAGAGGTGATGTCGCGCGATGGCTATATCGACACGCCGCGTCCGCTGGAGAAACAGCTGTGGGCCGGCGCGGTGGACACCGTCGGCGACAAACTGCTGGCCCGGGTGCTGGCGCAGATGAACTATAACGGCACCGTCGCCGCCTGCGGCCTGGCCGGCGGTTATCAGTTGCCGACCACCGTGATGCCGTTCATTCTGCGCAATGTGCGCCTGCAAGGGGTGGATTCGGTGCATACGCCGCTGCATCGCCGCCAAACCGCCTGGGAACGGCTGGCCGGCATCCTGCCGGACAGTTTCTATCAGCAGGCCACGCACGAAATCACCCTCGAACAGGCGCCGGCCACCGCCGCCGCGCTGCTGAACAACCAAATCACCGGCCGCACTCTGGTGAAAATCCGCTGACGGACTCCCCCCGGCGACGGGGGGCTCACCGGCGTCTGCGAAATTTCATATTTTCCCGCGTCCCCTCGCTTCCGGCCGGCTTTAGCGCCATGCTTATTTCATGGAGCCCCGTTAACCGCTCGCGGGCGGCGGGCATCAGTCGCAGAGAACATAAGCATGAACAAACACCCCAAATTGACCGAGGCCGACGTCACGCCGGAGAGCGTATTCCACCAGCGGCGCAAAGTGCTGCAGGCGCTCGGCATCACCGCCGCCACGCTGGCGCTGCCTACCGGCGCACAGGCGGACCTGCTGTCGTGGTTCAAAGGCAACGATCGTCCCAAGGCGCCGCCGGGCAAAGCGCTGGAATTCAGCAAACCGGCCGCCTGGCAGGCGCAGCTGGCGATGACGCCGGAAGACAAGGTCACCGGCTACAACAACTTCTATGAGTTCGGCCTCGACAAGGCCGATCCGGCCGCCAACGCCGGCGGGCTGAAGACCGAAGGCTGGAAAGTGCGCATCGACGGCGAAGTGGCGAAGCCGATAACGCTGGATATCGACGATCTGATGAAGCGTTTCCCGCTGGAGCAGCGCATTTATCGCATGCGCTGCGTCGAGGCCTGGTCGATGGTGGTGCCGTGGATCGGTTTCGAGCTGGGCAAGCTTCTCAAGCTGGCCGAGCCGAACGGCAACGCGCGCTACGTGGCCTTCCAGACGCTGTACGATCCGGAACAGATGCCCGGCCAGAAAGATCGCTTTATCGGCGGCGGCCTGAAATATCCCTACGTCGAAGGGCTGCGGCTGGACGAGGCGATGCATCCGCTGGCGCTGCTGACCGTCGGCGTGTACGGCAAAACCCTGCCGCCGCAAAACGGCGCGCCGCTGCGGTTGATTACGCCGTGGAAATACGGCTTCAAAGGCATCAAGTCGATCGTGCATATCCGTTTGGTGCGCGATCAGCCGCCGACCACCTGGAACCAATCTGCGCCGAACGAGTACGGTTTTTACGCCAACGTGAATCCGCACGTCGATCATCCGCGCTGGTCGCAGGCCACCGAGCGTTTCATCGGCGCCGGCGGCATACTCGACGTCAAACGCCAACCGACTCTGCTGTTTAACGGCTATGCCGATCAGGTGGCGTCGCTGTATCACGGCATGGACCTGCGGGAGAATTTCTAAGTGCGCCTGACGCCTGTTCATATCAAATGGCTGAAAGCCGCCCTGCATCTGGTGGCGTTTTTGCCCTTTCTCTGGCTGGTGTTGGCGGTGGATCAGGGCTGGTTCAGCGCCGATCCGTCCAAGGACATTCAGCATTTTACCGGCAGAATGACGCTGAAACTGCTGCTGGCCACGCTGGCTATCGCCCCGCTGGCGCGCTACGCCCGGCAGCCGCTGCTAATCCGCTGCCGCCGCCTGGTCGGGCTGTGGTGCTTTGCCTGGGGCACGTTGCACCTGATAAGCTACTCTACGCTGGAACTGGGGCTGAGCAATCTCGGCCTGCTGGGCAGCGAGCTGGTGAACCGCCCGTATCTGACGCTCGGCATCCTCACCTGGTTGATCCTGCTGGCGCTGGCGGCCACCTCGACGCTGTGGGCGATGCGCAAACTGGGCGCCAAATGGCAAACGTTGCACAACTTCGTCTATCTGGCGGCGATCCTCGCGCCCATCCACTATCTGTGGTCGGTCAAAACGTTTTCACCCCAGCCGTTCATTTACGCGCTGTTGGCGGTGGCGCTGTTAGGCCTGCGTTACAAGAAATTCCGCGCCTGGTGGCGCTGAATCGCGCGGCGGCGCGTGGGATTGCCGCTGAAAAACGCGCGCCGCCGGCGGGAACTTTTTTTGTGTTCCAGCGCTCATATTCCTGTCACGGCTCCCCGAGTTCGTCGATTTGGGGTTGAATATCTTCGCTGATAAGACCAGTATTTAGCTGCGAATTGCTACGATATCGTTATAATGCCCGACCTTGTTTCTGTTCTCAGGGTGAATTTGCCCCTTAACAGGTGACAAATCGGTAACATCGGGTTATTTTCTACGATGATGGTTTTATTGCCGGAGATACCAGCACAATGGCGGATAAGTTTCACATTTTGCTTCTGAACGGCCCCAATCTCAATCTGCTGGGGACGCGTGAGCCGGAGAAGTACGGCAGCACGACGCTGACAGAGATTGTTAACGGATTGGAAAACCAGGCATCCGCATTGGATATTACCCTGAGCCATCTGCAGTCCAACGCCGAGCATCAGCTGATCGATCGCATCCATCAGGCGCGCGGCAATACCGATTTCATTCTGATAAATCCGGCGGCGTTCACGCATACCAGCGTGGCGCTGCGCGATGCGTTGCTGGCGGTGCAGATCCCGTTCATCGAGATCCACCTGTCCAACGTGCACGCCCGCGAACCTTTCCGCCATCACTCTTATCTCTCAGACGTAGCGGTAGGCGTGATTTGCGGCCTCGGCGCGGATGGCTACGCTTTCGCTTTACAGGCAGCGGTTAACCGTCTGTCGAAAACCCACTAATTGCTCCACAAAAAGAGTACGGAATCACACTCATGGATATTCGTAAAATCAAGAAACTGATCGAACTGGTTGAAGAATCAGGCATTTCTGAACTGGAAATCTCTGAAGGCGAAGAATCGGTTCGCATCAGCCGTGCCGCACCGGCGCAGGCTTATCCCGTCATGCAGCAGGCCTACGCGATGCCGGCACAGCAGCAGCCAGCCCTGGCTAACGCCGTTGCCACCGCGCCTGCGGCAGAAACCCCTGCAGCACCGGCGGCCGTGAGTGGCCACGTCGTTCGTTCCCCAATGGTAGGCACCTTCTACCGCACCCCAAGCCCGGACGCGAAAGCCTTCGTGGAAGTGGGCCAGAAAGTGAACGCCGGCGATACCCTGTGCATCGTTGAAGCCATGAAAATGATGAACCAGATCGAAGCGGACAAGTCCGGCGTCGTGAAAGCCATCCTGGTGGAAAACGGCCAGCCGGTCGAATATGACGAGCCGCTGGTCGTCATCGAATAACGAGGCGCCCCCATGCTTGATAAAATTGTTATCGCCAACCGCGGCGAGATCGCGCTTCGCATCCTGCGTGCCTGTAAAGAACTGGGCATCAAGACCGTTGCGGTTCACTCCGCGGCCGACCGCGATCTGAAACACGTTCTGCTGGCCGACGAGACCGTCTGCATCGGTCCTGCGCCATCGGTAAAAAGCTATCTGAACATCCCGGCCATCATCTCGGCGGCGGAAATCACCGGCGCAGTGGCGATCCACCCGGGCTACGGCTTCCTGTCCGAGAACGCCGACTTCGCCGAGCAGGTTGAACGCTCCGGTTTCATCTTTATCGGCCCGAAAGCCGAAACCATCCGCCTGATGGGCGACAAGGTTTCCGCGATCAACGCCATGAAAAAAGCCGGCGTGCCCTGCGTACCGGGCTCCGACGGCCCGCTGACCGATGACATGGATAAAAACCGTGCCTTCGCCAAGCGCATCGGTTATCCGGTGATCATCAAGGCCTCCGGCGGCGGCGGCGGCCGCGGCATGCGCGTCGTGCGCAGCGACAAAGACCTTGAGCAGTCCATCAACATGACGAAAGCGGAAGCCAAAGCGGCTTTCAACAACGACATGGTGTACATGGAAAAATACCTGGAGAATCCGCGTCACATCGAGATTCAGGTATTGGCCGACGGCCAGGGCAACGCCATCTATCTGGCCGAGCGCGACTGCTCCATGCAGCGTCGCCACCAGAAAGTGGTCGAAGAAGCGCCGGCGCCGGGCATCACCAGCGAAATGCGCCGCTATATCGGCGAGCGCTGCTCGAAAGCCTGTGTGGAAATCGGCTATCGCGGTGCGGGCACCTTCGAGTTCCTGTATGAAAACGGCGAGTTCTATTTCATCGAAATGAACACCCGTATTCAGGTAGAGCACCCGGTTACCGAAATGATCACCGGCGTGGACCTGATCAAAGAGCAGCTGCGCATCGCTGCTGGTCAGCCGCTGTCGATCAAACAGGAAGAAGTGAAGATCCACGGCCATGCGGTAGAATGCCGTATCAACGCCGAAGATCCGAACACCTTCCTGCCGAGCCCGGGCAAGATCACCCGCTTCCACGCGCCAGGCGGTTTCGGCGTGCGTTGGGAATCTCATATCTACGCCGGTTATACCGTACCGCCGTACTATGACTCCATGATCGGCAAACTGATCACCTACGGCGAAAACCGTGACGTGGCGATTGCCCGCATGAAAAACGCCCTGGCTGAACTGATCATCGACGGCATCAAAACCAACGTTGAGCTGCAGCAGAAGATCATGAACGACGAAAACTTCCAGCACGGTGGCACCAACATCCACTATCTGGAGAAGAAGCTGGGTCTGCAGGAAACCTAAGCAGGCACGCAGCATCGTCTGACGAAAGGCCGGTTAATCACCGGCCTTTTTCTTTGGCGCTGACGCCAGTAACGGCTTGGCAAAACGCCGTCATGCCGTAAAATTCCCTACCTTTGATGAATCCATCACCGTAAACCTATGGGAGACACGGATGGACAAACGCTTTATTCAGGCGCACCGCGAAGCGCGCTGGGCGCTGGGGCTGACGCTGCTCTACCTGCTGGCCTGGGGGCTGGCGGCCTACCTGCCGGACAGCGCCATCGGCGTCACCGGTCTGCCGCACTGGTTCGAAATGGCCTGCCTGCTGGTGCCGCTGCTGTTCATCGGCCTGTGCTGGCTGATGGTGCGCACGGTGTTCCGCGACATTTCGCTGGAGGACAGCGATGCAAACTGAAGTGATCCTGCCGCTGGTCGCCTACCTGTTGCTGGTGTTCGGCCTGTCGGTGTATGCCTATCGCCGCCGTCAGAACGGAAATTTCCTCAGCGAATACTTCCTCGGCAACCGCTCGATGGGCGGCTTTGTGCTGGCGATGACCCTGACCGCCACCTACATCAGCGCCAGTTCGTTTATCGGCGGGCCCGGCGCCGCCTACAAATACGGCCTGGGCTGGGTACTGCTGGCGATGATCCAACTGCCGGCGGTGTGGCTGTCGCTCGGCGTGCTGGGCAAGAAATTCGCCATCCTGGCGCGGCGCTACAACGCCATTACCCTCAATGACATGCTGTATGGCCGCTACCAAAGCCGCCTGTTGGTGTGGCTGGCCAGCCTCAGCCTGCTGGTGGCGTTCCTCGGCGCCATGACGGTGCAGTTCATCGGCGGCGCCCGCCTGTTGGAGACCGCCGCCGGCATTCCTTATGACACCGGCCTGCTGATCTTCGGCATCAGCATCGCGCTGTACACTGCCTTCGGCGGCTTCCGCGCCAGCGTGTTGAACGACGCCATGCAGGGGCTGGTGATGCTGCTTGGCACCGTGCTGCTGCTGGTGGCAGTGATCCATGCCGCCGGCGGACTGGACAGCGCAGTAAGCAAACTGCAGCAGATCGATCCGGCGCTGGTGTCGCCGCAGGGCGGCGATCAGATCCTCAGCCTGCCGTTTATGGCGTCATTCTGGATCCTGGTGTGCTTTGGGGTGATCGGCCTGCCCCACACCGCCGTGCGCTGCATCTCCTACAAGGACAGCAAGGCGGTGCATCGCGGCATTCTGCTCGGCACCGTAGTGGTGGCGGTGCTGATGTTCGGCATGCACCTGGCCGGCGCGCTCGGCCGCGCGGTATTGCCCGATCTCAAGATCCCCGATCAGGTGATCCCAACGCTGATGATCACCGTGCTGCCGCCGTACGCCGCCGGGATCTTTTTGGCGGCGCCGATGGCGGCGATCATGTCGACCATCAACGCCCAACTGCTGCAATCCTCCGCCACCATCATCAAGGATCTCTACCTGGGCGTGCGGCCGCAGCAGATCCACAACGAGCGATTGATCAAGCGCTTCTCCAGCCTGACCACGCTGATCCTCGGTCTGCTGGTGCTGCTGGCGGCCTGGCGGCCGCCTGAGATGATCATCTGGCTCAATCTGCTGGCTTTCGGCGGGCTGGAGGCGGTCTTCCTGTGGCCGCTGGTGCTGGGCCTGTATTGGGAACGCGCCAATGCACAGGGAGCGCTTAGCTCAATGGTGTCGGGTGCGGTATGCTATACGCTATTGGCCAGCTTCAACCTGCAACCGGCGGGGCTGCACCCTATCGTGCCTTCGCTGTTGCTCAGCCTGTTGGCGTTTTATCTCGGTAACGTCGTCGGCGAAAAGCGCCGGGCGGCGTCATCATTACCCTCTTGAAGAGAATTGCTATGCCTTGGATCCAACTCAAACTGAACACCACCGGCAGCCAGGCGGAAGACCTGAGCGACGCGCTGGTGGAAAGCGGCGCCGTGTCGGTGACCTTCCAGGACACCCACGACAATCCGGTGTTCGAACCCTTGCCGGGTGAAACCCTGCTGTGGGGCGACACCGATGTGATCGGCCTGTACGACGCCGAAACCGATATGGCCGAGGTGGTGGCGATGCTGGAACAGCACCCGCTGCTGGGCGCCGGTTTCCGCCACAAGATAGAACAGCTGGAAGACAAGGACTGGGAGCGCGAGTGGATGGACAACTTCCACCCGATGCGCTTCGGCGAGCGCTTGTGGATCTGCCCGAGCTGGCGTGACGTGCCCGATCCCGACGCGGTCAACGTGATGCTCGATCCGGGCCTGGCGTTCGGCACCGGCACCCACCCGACCACCGCGCTGTGCCTGCAGTGGCTGGACGGCCTCGATCTGGCCGGCAAAACCGTTATCGACTTCGGTTGCGGCTCCGGCATCCTGGCGATCGCCGCGCTGAAGCTGGGTGCGGCGCGCGCTATCGGCATCGACATCGATCCCCAGGCCATTCAGGCCAGCCGCGACAACGCGCAGCGTAACGGCGTTTCAGAGCGTCTGGAGCTGTATCTGCCGAAAGACCAGCCTGCCGACCTGCTGGCGGACGTGGTGGTCGCCAACATCCTCGCCGGCCCGCTGCGCGAGCTGGCGCCGCTGATCGGCTGTCTGCCGAAGGCCGGTGGCCATCTGGGGCTGTCCGGCGTGCTGGCCAGCCAGGCGAGCAGCGTAGCGGAAGCCTACGCAGAGAAGTTCACGCTCGACCCGGTCGCCGAGCGCGAAGAGTGGTGCCGCATTACCGGCCGCCGCAAGTAAGCGTCACGGTATAGTGCCCCTCTCGTCCACCGGCCCTGCGCCGGTGGATTTTTTTTGTCCGGCGATCGGCCTTCGGGCGGCACAAAATTTTATGCAATTTTTCGCCGCTCAACGACGGATCGCCCTGAGAATGCGCCTTCCAGGCAGGCTATCCCGGCAAAAATAGCGGGCGAATGCAGATAATATCCTGCGCAAAGGCGAATATTTTGCCGCACACAAAATAAGCACTTTTCGTCAACTTATTGTAAAATATATATAATATTTTTATGAATCGCCGCGTAGCGTATTTTCCGTCCTAATATCGGGCCAATTGGTTAAAGTTTGGCCTTTCATCTCGACGCAAAAATGCGTAATATACGCGCCCTTGCGGACACAGTATGGTCACTCTTTGTCTATGCGCATTGGACACCACCAGCTTACTAATTGCCTGATTGCGGCCCCGATGGCCGGTATTACAGATCGCCCGTTCAGAACCCTCTGTCATGCAATGGGTGCTGGGATGGCTGTATCCGAAATGCTCTCCTCCAACCCGGAGGTGTGGCGGACGGATAAGTCGCGTCTGCGTATGGTGCATAGCGATGAACCTGGGATCCGCTCCGTGCAAATTGCCGGATGCGATCCTGATGATATGGCCGCCGCCGCGCGTATCAACGTGGCCAGCGGCGCGCAGATCATCGACATCAACATGGGATGCCCGGCCAAAAAAGTGAACCGGAAGCTTGCCGGGTCCGCTTTGTTGCAGTACCCGGATCTGGTTAAACGGATCCTCCACGCGGTGGTCGACGCGGTGGATGTGCCGGTAACGCTGAAGATTCGCACCGGCTGGGCGCCAGAGCACCGTAACTGTGTAGAGATTGCCCAACTGGCCGAAGACTGTGGTATTCAGGCCCTGACGATTCACGGCCGAACCCGCGCCTGTCTGTTTAACGGCAACGCGGAATACGACAGCATTCGGGCAGTTAAGCAGAGTGTTTCCATTCCGATTATCGCGAATGGGGATATTACTGACCCGCATAAAGCCAGAGCAGTGCTCGACTACACCGGGGCCGATGCCCTGATGATAGGCCGCGCTGCTCAGGGGAGACCCTGGATCTTCCGGGAAATCCAGCATTATCTGGACACTGGGGAGTTGCTGCCGCCGATGCCGCTTGGCGAGGTGAAGCGCTTGTTGATTGGGCACATTCGGGAATTGCACGGCTTCTATGGCCAAGGCAAGGGATTCCGGATTGCTCGTAAGCACGTGTCCTGGTATCTCCAGGAACACGCTCCGAATGACCAGTTTCGGCGCACATTCAACGCCATAGAGGATGCCAGCGAACAGCTGGAGGCGTTGGAGGCATATTTCGAAAATCTTAGCGTAAAAAAAGAGCTGACAGAACTATGTTCGAACAACGCGTAAATTCTGACGTACTGACCGTTTCTACCGTTAACTCACAAGATCAGGTGACTCAAAAGCCTCTGCGTGACTCGGTTAAACAAGCACTGAAGAACTATTTTGCTCAACTGAACGGTCAAGACGTAAATGACCTGTATGAGCTGGTACTGGCTGAAGTTGAACAGCCACTGTTGGACATGGTGATGCAATACACCCGTGGCAACCAAACCCGCGCAGCCCTGATGATGGGCATCAACCGCGGCACGCTGCGCAAGAAGCTGAAAAAATACGGCATGAACTGATACTAGTCAGTTAACGTGTTGAAAAGGCGCTTTATCTCATTTGATAAGCGCCTTTTTCTTTGGGGCACGCCCGGTTTGCAGGCAATAAAAAAGGCCGCAACGCGGCCCTTGGGGTAAAAAGCGGAGACCTTACTCGGTCGCTTTGTTTTTGAGGCTTTCCGCCCCTTGCTTGGTCTTGTCCCAAGCCTTCTCCGTACCCTGTTTGGTGGAGTGCCAGGCTTTTTGCGAGCCTTCGCTCACTTTACTGCCAACGCTATCGCTCTTGCCTTCGGCGGCGTGCTTGGCTTTCAGCTTCAGCTCTTCACCCTTGTCCTGAGACTGGTGCAGCTTTTCTTTGGCGGTATCCGCCCCTTTATGCGCCTCAGCGACAACCTCGTTGCTGGCGTGAGCGGCGGTGTTGGTCGCGGTTTCAGCAGCGAACACCGGGGAAGCGAGCAGCAGTGCAGACAAGGCAATGATTGATTTCTTCATAAGTCCCTCTTTTCTCAGATACGTGCCATTCGTCATGAAACAAGATGGCATGAAACGCCCCTTGAACGATTTAAGAATAGGACTAAAACCAAAAAAATCGATATAAAATTTTATTACAAACAGTTTTATTGATTTTTTATGCCACTAAGCAGCATGAGCGGGGAAAGCGCACGAAAAAGTTAAATTTTTCCTGTCACAAAACTATAATTTGTACGAATTTTTAACAAGCACTAACAGGGATGGATTCTATGGTTGCCGCGATCATTATCGGCATTTTTATCATCAGCTTCCTCTACGCACACTCCCGCGGCAAAGAGAAACAAAAGCTTACCCGTCAGCTGTTCGATCACTCCACGTTTATGGGGCCGATCAACATGTTTATGACCGGTTTCTCCCGTTTGCCCGCCAAACAGCCCTATTTCGACGAAAAAGGCTTCCCGGAGCTGCAGACGCTGACCGACAACTGGCAGACGATCCGCGAAGAAGCGGTGCGCCTGCAGGATCATATCAAAAAGGCGCAGTCGCATAACGATGCCGGCTTCAACACCTTCTTCAAACGCGGCTGGAAACGTTTCTATCTGAAATGGTACAGCGACAGTCACCCTTCGGCGCAGACGCTGTGTCCAAAAACCGTCGAGCTGCTCAACCGCATCCCGTCGGTCAAGGCGGCGATGTTCGCCGAGCTGCCGCCCGGCAGCCACCTGGGTAAACACCGCGATCCTTACGCCGGCTCGGTGCGCTATCACCTGGGGCTGATGACGCCCAACGACGATCGCTGCTTCATCGAAGTAGACGGCGAGCAGCACAGCTGGCGCGACGGCGAGGCGGTGATCTTCGACGAGACCTACGTGCACTGGGCGCAGAACGCCACCGATCAGACGCGCATCATTCTGTTTTGCGACGTCGAGCGGCCGATGAAATGGCGCTGGGCGCAGGCAGTCAACCACTGGGTCGGCGCTACGCTGATGTCGGCGGCCAGTTCGCCGAACGACGATCAGGACCGCACCGGCGGCATCAACCGCATCTTCAAATACGTCAACGCGGTGCGCGATGCCGGCCAACGCCTGAAAGCGCGCAACCGCCGCGGTTACTACCTGCTGAAATGGCTGGTGATCGCCGCGATCTTCGCCGCGATTATCATTCCCAGCCTGTAAAACGCGCCAATCCTCAACTCAGGGGCAACGCGAATGAGAATATTCGCATGCCCCTCTTCCGCCACACCCCGTACCCTGTGTTAGCATAAGCATTCCTAGAGCCGCCTCCGCTGGCCAACAGCTATCCCTCCGAAGCCTGATAGCAGCGCAAACCGCCCTTCGAATGTAAATGTTTAGTCAATTATGGAATTCCGACTAAACCCTGGCCGTACCCGGGTGTCTGAGCAGTCGTATCGCTATCGAGTGGAACCTTTATGCGTTACAGCTTGCTGCCCCTTTTAACGTATAAAACGAGTTTCTATGAAATCAGCCAAAGCATTTCAACTGGCCTTGCTGCACCCGCGCTACTGGCTAACCTGGTTCGGCCTCGCTCTGCTGTTCCTGCTGGTACAGCTCCCCTATCCGCTGCTCTACCGTCTGGGGGTGTGGATGGGACGCACCTCGATGCGTTTTCTCAAGCGCCGCGTCACTATCACCCGTCGCAACCTCGAGCTGTGCTTCCCCGAGATGGACGAAGCGCAGCGCGAGCGCAAAGTGGTGGGCAATTTCGAATCCCTCGGCATGGGCCTGCTGGAAACCGGCATGGCCTGGTTCTGGTCAGATAAACGCGTCAAGCGCTGGTTCAACGTCTCCGGCATCAACCACCTCAAAATGGCGCAGCGCGACGATCGCGGCGTGCTGGTGATCGGCGTGCATTTTATGTCGCTGGAGCTGGGCGGCCGGGCGATGGGCCTGTGTCAGCCGATGATGGCGATGTACCGTCCGCATAACAACAAGGCGATGGAATGGGCGCAGACCAAAGGCCGCATGCGTTCCAACAAGGCGATGATCGATCGCAAGGATTTGCGCGGCATGGTGCATGCGCTCAAGCGCGGCGAGGCGGTGTGGTTCGCGCCGGATCAGGACTACGGCCCGCGCGGCAGCGTATTCGCGCCGCTGTTCGCCGTCGATAAGGCTGCCACCACCAGCGGCACCTTCATGCTGGCGCGCATGGCCAACCCGGCGCTGGTGCCGGTGGTGCTGATCCGCCGCGAGGGCGGCCGCGGCTACGACCTGCTGATCCAACCGGCTCTGGAAGACTATCCGCTCAGCGACGAACAGGCGGCCGCGGCTTACATGAACAAAGTGATCGAGAAAGAGATCATGCGGGCGCCGGAGCAATACATGTGGCTGCACCGCCGTTTCAAAACCCGACCGGCTGGCGCGCCCTCGCTGTACTGACCCCCTTATTTCCAGCCCGGCCAACGCCGGGCTTTTTTGTGCGCCGCGTTTAAAAAATCTGCGGCTCGGGCTCCCGCTTTCCTGTAATCTCCTTTTTTACCCGCACAGGAAAGGAAATGATGAAAGCTCAAGTCCGCATTGCTCTGGTCGGTGATTACAACCCGCAAGCCGTGGCCCACCAGGCTATCCCCGTGGCACTCCAGCTCACCGCCGCCCACCTCGACATCGACGTTCAGCCCCAGTGGCTCCCGACCGAAACCCTGACCTCCCCCGACGCGCTGCAAGATTTCGACGCCATCTGGGTGGTGCCGGGCAGCCCGTATCGTCACGACGACGGCGCCTTTATGGCGATCCGTCATGCGCGGGAAAACGACGTGCCGTTCCTCGGCTCCTGCGGCGGTTTTCAATACGCCATCGTCGAATACGCCCGCAATGTGATGGGCTGGCACGACGCCGGTCATGCGGAAACCGACAGCGGTGGCCGGCTGGTGATCGCCCCATTGAGCTGCTCGCTGGTGGAAAAAACCGGCGACATCGTTTTTCAGCCTGACACCCGCGTCGCGCAGGCCTACGGCAGCCTGAACGCCCATGAAGGCTACCACTGCAACTTCGGCGTGAATCCGGACTTCGTCGCCGATCTGCAGCGTTTCCCGCTGATCATCAGCGGCCACGACACCAAAGGCGACGTACGCGCCATCGAACTGCCGGGCCGGCGTTTTTACGCCGCCACGCTGTTCCAGTCGGAACGCGCCGCGCTGCGCGGCGAGCTTTCACCGTTGGTGGTGGAACTCGTCAAAGCCGCCAACGGGTAAACAAAGGTTCATCGGCGCCATCGGGGCGTTGTCACCGGATAAAAAAAGCCCTCTTGCGAGGGCTTTCTGATCGTCTATCCCGCCGACTTACGCCTGTCCGAGATCGCGCAACGCCAGATTGAAGTGCTGGCCCAGCTCACGCCGGTGAACCGGATGCTCCATCATCGACACATGGTCGCCGTTGACCTGGCTGACGCGGACGGTCGCCGGCGGCAACAGCCTATCCCATCCCAGCGCGGAAGCGTCTTCGCGGCAATATCCCGCCTGCTTGATCTTCTGCCAGTACACCTGGAACTGCTCGTTCTGCGAATTGGCGGAAACCTGCTCCTGCTTCGCCTTGAACAGATGGATCTTGAGCGATGCAGGCTGCACCTGAGTCGCCTCCACCAGCTTGGCGTAATGGTGTCGCTGTTGCCAGAGGGCCGCCTCGTCGGCCACTTCCGCACGCTGAGTCTTGATCCCGGCGCGTTGCACGGCCGCTATCGCCTCCGGTAGCGGCAGCTCGGCCAACTGCTGACAGAACTGCGGATCCGGCCTCTCCTGCGTGGATTCCACCCAGTTCAGCAACAGCTGGACCGGGCTGTGCATCGCCTCCACCGGCCGCAACGTGTCAATCAGCCCCAGGAAAGCGACCGCTTCCCCGCTCGATTGCAGTTGCTCGGCGATGGCATAGGCCAACACCCCGCCGGAAGAGTACCCCGCCAGATGGTAGGGCCCCTGCGGCTGCACTTCGCGAATCAACGCCACGGCGCTGGCGGCCATGTCGCTCATGGTCGCCGGCTTCTCCTCCACCGCCGGCCACGGCACAGCGTAGACCGGGAAGCTTTCATCGATCTCCTTGGCCAATTCAAATACATAAGAGTGATCGCCAAAGCCGGTCGGGACGAAGAACAGCGGCGGTCGGCTGCCGCTGCTGCGAGCCGGCACCGCTTTGCACAGCGGAGCCTCGGCGGTGCGACGATCGATCCGTTCGGCCAATTCGGCCAAGATCGGATGGTTGAAGATCGCCTGTACCGGCAAGGTGATGCCTTGCTGACGCAGTTGGCTGGAGAGACGCACCGCCAGCAGTGAATGGCCGCCGAGCTCGAAGAAATTGTCGTGGCGTCCTATCTGGCCAATCTCGAGCAGCTCGCACCATGCCCGCGCCAGCGTCGTTTCGGTCTCACCCTGAGGCGCCGCATACTCCCGAGCGCCGACTGCCGCACACTCCGGCTCCGGCAAGGCGCGCCGATCCAACTTACCGTTGGCGGTCAACGGCAGCGCATCCAGCCAGACATAAGCCGACGGCACCATGTACTCCGGCAACCGTTCGCTCAAATAGGCCCGCAACTGCCCTTGCAGCGCGCTGCGTTCCCCCTCGGCCGCCGGTACGATCCAGGCGACCAGACGCGGGTGGTGCTCCGTCGAACAAACCTGCACCACCGCTTCCCGCACCCACGGGCTCGCTGCCAGCTGCACCTCGATCTCGCCCGGTTCGATGCGGAACCCGCGCAACTTGACCTGCTGGTCGCACCGCCCTTGGTATTCAAGACAGCCGTCCGGCAGATAACGCGCCAGATCGCCGGTACGATACATGCGGCCGCCGCCGACCGGGTTGAACGGATCGCTCAGGAAACGCTGCGCCGTCAGTTCCGGCCGGTTCAGGTATCCCAACGCCACCCCCACGCCGCCGATGTGCAGTTCTCCTATCGCCCCCATCGGCACCGGGCGCCCACGGGCGTCCAACAAGTACGCGCGGGTATTGCCGATCGGTTTACCAATCGGCAAACGCGCCTCCCCTTCGGCCCGCTCGATACGCGCCGTGGTCGCAAAGGTCGTGGTCTCCGTCGGCCCATAGGCATGGATCAGTTGCACCGGCCCTTGTTCTTGCAGCAACCGCGCATAAGCGCCCGGATCCTCTTTCTCCCCCCCGCTGATCAGATATTTCAGCTGCGCCAGCGCGCCGCTGATGCTGTGCACATACTGATTGAACAACGCGGTGGTCAAGAACAGCGTGGTGATGCGATGACGCTGCAGTTCGGCCGCCAGACGTTCGGCTTCCATCATGACCTCCGGCGCTATCACCACCAGCGCACCGCCGTTCAGCAGGGCCGCCCACACCTCCATCGTGCTGGCGTCAAACGCCGGGTTGGCGGCAAAGGCAACGCGGTCTTCAGCGTCAAAGGCGGCGTAGCGATTGTTGCGCACCAAACGAGTAATGCCCTGGTGCGGCGTCATGACCCCTTTCGGCGTACCGGTCGAACCGGAGGTATACATGATGTAGGCCGTCGTGCCGCTCGACAATCGCAACGCCGGATTACCGTCATTGCCTTCGCAATCCTCGACCGGCAGCTGCGGAATGCCCTCATTGCCGGCGGTCTCTGCCAGCATCAGACACGCGCCGCTGTCATTGACGATCCACGCCTGACGCGCGGTCGGCAGTTGCGGATCGAGGGGCACATACGCCGCACCGGCCTTGACGATCGCCAGTTGGGCGCAAACCAGTTCGATGCTGCGCGTCAGCCGCACCGCGACCCGATCGCCCGGTTGTACGCCGCGCTCAATCAGCCGGTGCGCCAACCGGTTAGCGCGCGCATTCAACTGCGCGTAACTGAGCTGCCGCGCCCCCTGGATCACGGCGACGGCCTGTGGCGTCAACTGCGCCTGTTGTTCAAACAGTTCGTGCACGCAGGTATCCGCCGGGTAAGGTTCCGTCGTATGATTCCAGCTGCACAGCTGCAGCGCATACTCCTCATCCGGCATCACGTCCAGTTCGCAGATCGGTGTCTGCGGCGCCTCTTCCAGCGCCTGCGCCAAGGCGCTCAACGCCTGCGCCATGTAACCGCACACGCGCTGCGCTTCAATCGGCTGTCTGACCTGCGCCGTCAGGCCCAACGAATCGCCGCCGTCCTCGACCGACAACACGAACGGATAGTTGGTGCGTTCCTGGCTATCCAACAGCGTCACGCCGGCCGGCAAGGCAGTCTCCTCGCCGCTGTTATGCCGATAGTTCAGTAGGGCGCTGAACAGCGGCGTGCCCGCGGCGACGCCGCTGCAGCGCTGCGCCAAGGCCAGCGGCGCATGCTCATGGGCCAGCAGTCCGCTCAGCCGGATATGCGCCTGCAACGCCGCCGATTCTGCGCCAACCTCATTGACATCTAGCCGCAGCGGCAAGGTGTTGATAAACAGTCCGAGCGCCCGTTCCGCCCCGTCTCCGGCCTGCATGCGGCCCAGCAACACGGTGCCGAACACCACCTCATCGCGGCCGGTGGCGCGCGCCAGCACCTGCGCCCAGGCCAGATGGCACAGACTGGCCAGGCTGACGCCCATCCGTCGCGCCTGCCGCCGCAGCTGCTGATTGAGCGCATGCGGCAATGCCAGGTGCGCCGTCGAGATATCTCGCCCTTCGCCATGCACATCGCTCAGGCCGAACGGCAGCGACGGTTCATCGATATCCGCCAGCAGAGTGCGGAAGAACTGCTCGTGTTCAGCGTTGCTGACGCCGAGCCGCGCCTGCGCCACCGCGTTGCGGAACGGCGGCGCCTTGGCCAATTCGTCTCCGCGTCCGGCCAGGATCAGATTGATTTCCTCCTGCATCACCGCCAGGGTCGAGTGGTCGCCGATCAGGTGATGCCACTGCTGGAGCACACACCAACTGCCCTCCTCTTCCCGTGCAGCGACAAAGCTCAGTAACGGCGCGCGCGTCAGGTCTGGCCGTACGCGGCGCGGATCAAACAACGCCGTCAGCCGCGAACCGATATCGCCCTGCGCCGGATCGAGCCGCAGTTCTTGCAGCGACAACTCGGCCTTGCGCCACACCACCTGCACCGGCGAAGACACGCCCTGGGTGATGAACGCGGTGCGCAGAATGTCATGGCGGTCGATCACCTGCTGCATCGCCGCCAGCCAGGCATCCAGACGCGCACGGCTGTCGAAACGCAGCACCGCGGACAGCTGGTACGGATCGCCCTGCTCCGCCAGCAGATGGTGGAACAAAATCCCCTCCTGCAGCGGCGACAAAGCGTAGATGTCCTGTACGTTGGCCACACCGCCCGGCACCTGCGCCACCACCGCGTCGATCTCCGGCTGGCTCAGCGCCGCCAGCGGCAACATCTCCGGCGTAATGGAAGCGCAACCCGGTTGGATACCGTTGGCCGGCACGCTCACCTCTTGCTGCGTGACCAATGTCTGCGCCAACGTCGACAGCGTCGGCGCGGTGAACAGCGTTTGTACCCCGGCGCTCAACCCCACACGGCGCAGCTGCGCCATCAGTTTGACCGCCAGCAACGAATGGCCACCCAGTTCGAAGAAGTTATCGTGACGTCCTACACGCTCAATGCCCAGCAACTCGCGCCAGATCCCCGCCAGCAGCGTTTCCAGCTCGCCTTCCGGTTCGGCGTAAACCTCACGCACGTAGGCGTCCTCTTGCGGCTCAGGCAGCGCGCGCCGATCCAACTTGCCATTCGGCGTCAGCGGCAGCGTATCCAGCGCAACCCAGGCCGTCGGCAGCATAAACTCCGGCAACATGCCCGCCAGATACTGCCGCAGCGTCACCGCCAACGTCTGACGGTCCGCTTCAGCCTCCGGCACCACCCACGCCACCAGCCGTTTATTGTTCGCTTCGCCGAGGACATCCACCACCGCTTCGCGCACCGCCGGATGACCAGCCACTCGCGCCTCGATTTCACCGCATTCGATGCGGAAGCCTCGAATTTTCACCTGCCGATCGTTACGGCCTTGGTAGTCGATATTGCCGTCCGGCAGGTAGCGCGCCAGGTCGCCGGTACGATAGATCCGGTCTCCGGGATTGAAGGGATCCGCCAGGAACCGTTCTGCCGTCAGTTCGGCGCGATTGAGATAACCCAATGCCACGCCGGCACCGCCGATATAGAGCTCACCGGTGGCCCCGAGCGGCACCGGCTGCAAATGCTCATCCAGCAGATAGATGTGCGTATTGCCGATCGGCCGGCCGATCGGCAGGCGTTGCCATGGCCCCACTTGTTCAACTATCGCCGCAGTGGCGATAACGGTGCCTTCCGTCGGCCCATAAGCATTGACCAGACGCACCGGCCCCGCCTCTTTCAGCATACGAGCAAAGGCGTGCGGATCCGCGGCTTCACCGCCGCTGATCAGATATTTCAGCTGCGCCAACGTCGCGGCGATGCTATGGACATATTGGTTAAACAACGACGTGGTCAGGAACAAGACGTTAATCTCTTGCCGCACCAGCGCTGCCGCCAACGCATCGGCATCCGTCAACACCTCCGGCGCAATGATCGCCAGACTGGCGCCATTGAGCAACGCGCCCCACATTTCCAACGTGCTGGCGTCGAATGCCGGATTAGCGGCGAAAGCAAAGCGATCGCCGCGTTCGAACGCCGCAAACCGATTGTTAATCGCCAGTCGGAGGATGCCTTGATGCGTCACCATCACGCCTTTAGGCGTGCCGGTCGAGCCCGAGGTATACATGATGTAAGCCGGTGCGTCGCCGGCGCGAGCCACCGCCGGATCGTGGGTCGGATCCTGCCGCAGACGATCGATACGCAGACATTCGATCTCGCCGGCTATCTCGCGATCGAGATCGCGATCGCACAGGATCAACGTCGTTCCGCTGTCGCCGATGATCCACGCCTGCCGCGCAACAGGCAGGTGCGGATCGAGCGGCACATAAGCGGCGCCCGCCTTGAGGATCGCCAACTGGGCAATGACCAGAGAGAAACTGCGTTCGAGCGACGTGGCCACGCGGTCGCCGGGGCGTACGCCCTGTCCGATAAGTTGGTGCGCCAGTTGGTTAGCGCGGGCGTTCAATTGCGCGTAGCTAAGGCTGTCCGCCTCGTTTACCAACGCGATGGCATCCGGCGTACGCCGCGCCCACTGTTCAAACTGGGCGTGAACAGGGTTCTGCGCCGGATAAGCTTCCGCGGTTCGGTTCCAGCCATACAACAGCAGTTCGCGCTCAGCGGCCGGCAGCAGGTCGATATGCGAAGCAGACTGCGAAGCGTTTGTCGCCATCGCCCGCAGCACCTGCACCAGATAGGCGCCGTAACGCTCGGCGGTGGCGCGATCGAACAACGCCGTGGCGAAGTTCAGCGTGCCGCTGATGCCTTCGCCGTTATCGGCCAGATCGAGCGTCAAATCATACTTGGCGATCCGGTAGCCCAACTCGGCGCTCTCGGCCTGCAGTCCAGGCAGCGGAATATTGCGCACCGAGCCGTCCTGCCAGGCCAGCATCACCTGGAACAGGGGGGTATAGCCCAGATGGCGCGGCGGGTTAACCAGCTCCACCACCTGCTCGAACGGCAGATCGCGGTTTTCCTGCGCCGCCAGCACTGTGTGGCGGATCCGTTCGAGCAGCGTCGGCAGATCCGGATCGTCGCGAAGATCGATGCGCAGCGCCAGCGTGCTGACGAAGAAACCGACCAGCGATTCGGTTTCCAGCCGGCCGCGGTTGGCCTCCGGCGTGCCGATCACCAGCTCCTGCTGTCCGGCCATGCGCGCCAGCACCAGGCTCCAGGCCGCCAGCACCGTCATAAACAGCGTGCCGCCATGCTGTCGGCTGAATTGACGCAGCGCCTGCGTCAACTCGGCGTCGATCGCGATCGGCACTTCTGCGCCGCTGAAAGACTGCACCGTCGGGCGCGGCCGGTCGGTCGGCAACGTCAGCAGCGCCGGCGCATCGCTCAGCGTTTCACGCCAGTATTGCGCCTGCGCCGCCAGCCGTTCCGGCGTCAGGTAGCGACGCTGCCAGGCGGCGTAATCCGGGTATTGCAAGGTCGGCGGCGGCAGCGGATCGGCCTCGCCGCGACGGAAAGCGCCGTACAGCACGCCAAATTCGCGCAGCAGTATGCCGGTCGACCAGCCGTCGGAGACGATGTGATGGCAGGTGAGCAGGAACAGATGCTCCTCATCCGCCAGGCGGAGCAGCGCGGCGCGCACCAGCGGACCGGAACTCAGCTCGAAAGGCGCCTCCGCCAGGTGCTGCGCCAGTTGCCGCGCTCGGCTTTGGGCATCCTGCTGCCCACGCAGATCGTGAACTGTCAACGGCAGCGCGTCTGCCGGCAGAATGTGCGTCTGCGGCTGCCCCTCGACGGTGATAAACCGGCTGCGCAACGCTTCGTGACGGGCATAGAGCGCATCCAGACTCTGCCGCCAGGCAGGCAGATCCAGCTCGCCGCGCAGGCTCAGCGCCAGCGGGATATGGTAAGTTTCACTCATTCCCTCCAACTGGGTCAGGAACCACAAGCGCTGCTGAGCAAACGACAGCGGCAATGCGGCGTCGCGCGGCAGAGCTTCGATCGGCGGCAGCGCTTCACTCGTCCTTTGCAGTTGCTGCGCCACTACGTGCAGCGTCGGATTGGCGAACAGGGTCTGCAACGGCAGCTGCCATTCCATCTGTTGCAGACGGTTGGTCAGACGTACCGCCATCAGCGAGTGGCCGCCCAGTTCGAAGAAGTTGTCGTGGCGGCCAACCTGCTCCACGTTCAGCAACTCGCGCCAGATCTCCGCCAGCAGCGTTTCGCGCTCACCCTGCGGCGCTTCGTACGCCGCCTGGCTCTGTATCCCCTGCGGCTCCGGCAGCGCCCGCCGGTCCAACTTGCCGTTCGGCGACAGCGGCAACGCCGCCACCACCACCCAGGCCGACGGCACCATGTAGTCCGGCAGCACCGCGCTCACATGCTGCCGCAGCGCGCCCGCCAGCGTCTCTTCCGCCACGTCCACCGCCGGCACCACCCACGCCACCAGCCGTTTGTCGTCGCCCACCGCGCGCGCATCCACCACCGCTTCCCGCACCGCCGGGTGCGTCGCCAGCGTCGCTTCTATCTCGCCGCATTCGATGCGGAAGCCGCGGATTTTCACCTGCTGGTCATTGCGCCCCAGGTACTCGATGTCACCGTTCGCCAGATAGCGCGCTACGTCGCCGGTGCGGTACATGCGCCCGCCCGGCGCGAACGGATAGCTCAGGAAACGCTCCGCCGTCAAGTCGGGCCGATTCAGGTAGCCCCGCGCCACCTGCACCCCGCCGATATACAGCTCGCCCACCGCCCCCAGCGGCACCGGCTGCCCGTGCTCGTCCAGCAGATAGATGCGCGTGTTGGCGATCGGCCGACCGATCGGCACCGACACCCGGTCCGCCTCCCGCGAACAGTGCCAGGCGGTGACGTCCACCGCCGCCTCCGTCGGCCCATACAGGTTATGCAACTCCGCCTGCGGCAGCCGGCGGTAAAACTCCGCCACCAGCGCCGCCGGCAGCGCTTCCCCGCTGCACATCACCCGCACCACGTTGCCACAGCGCGTCGCCGCCTGCTCATCTGCCAGGAAGCTTTGCAACATCGACGGCACGAAGTGCAGCGTGGTGACGCCGTACTGTTCGATAGCGCGGCTCAGGTAGTCCGGATCCTTGTGCCCTTCCGGCTTCGCCATCACCAGGCGCGCGCCGACCATCAGCGGCCAGAAGAACTCCCACACCGAGACGTCGAAGCCGAACGGCGTTTTTTGCAGCACCGTGTCCGCCGCCGTCAGGCCGTAGGCCTCCTGCATCCACACCAGCCGGTTGACCACCCCGCGGTGTTCGTTCATCGCGCCCTTCGGTTTACCGGTCGAGCCCGAGGTGTAAATCACGTACGCCAGGTGCGACGCCTGCGCGCGCGGCGCCGGGTTCTCGGCACTCAGCGTCTCCGGCAACGCGGCCTCCAGCGCCAGCTGCGGCGTCGCGGGTTCGCCCAGCGCCGCCCGGCCGGCGGCGTCCGCCAGCAGCAGCACCGGGTCGGCATCCTGCAGGATGTACTGCAGGCGCTCGCCCGGATAGGCCGGATCCAACGGCACATAGGCGCCGCCGGCCTTGAGGATGCCGAACAGCGCCGTCACCATGTTCAGGCCGCGTTCGGCGCACACCGCCACCCGGCTGTCCGGGCCCACGCCGCGCGCAATCAGCGCGTGTGCCAGCCGGTTGGCGCGGGCGTTCAACCGGGCGTAGCTCAGGCTTTCCGCCCCGCTCACCAGCGCGATGGCATCCGGCGTGCGGCGCACCTGCCGCTCGAACAGCGCCGCCAGCGTCTGATCCAGCGGGTAGTCACGCTCGGTGCGGTTCCAGCCATGCAGCAGCAGCTCGCGTTCCGCTTCCGGCACCACCGCCAGTGAACACACCGGCGTATCCGGCGCCTGCTCCAGTGCTTGCGCCAGTGAGTCCAGCGCCTGCACCATATAGTCACATACGCGCTGCGCATCGATCGCCTCGGTTACCTGCGCCGTAATGCCCAGCGAATCGCCGCCGTCCTCCACCGACAAGACGAACGGATAGTTGGTGCGCTCTTCGGCGCTCAGCAGGCTGACGCCTTCGGGCAGCGCCACGGCCTCGCCGTTGTTGTGGCGATAGTTGAGCAGGGCGCTGAACAGCGGCGCTCCAGGGCTGACGCCGCTGCAGCGCTGCGCCAAGGCCAGTGGCGCATGTTCATGAGCCAGCAGCCCGCTCAACCGCACATGCGCCTCCCTTGCCGCCGCCTCCGCGCCGCGCCGATCGATGTCCAGGCGCAGCGGCAGCGTGTTGATAAACAGCCCCAATGCCCGTTCCGCGCCTTCAGCGCCCTGCAGGCGCCCCAGCAATACGGTGCCGAATACGACCGCGTCTCGCCCGCTGACGCGCGCCAGCACCTGCGCCCAGGCCAGATGGCACAAACTGGCCAGGCTGACGCCCAACCGCCGCGCCTGCCGCCGCAGCCGCAGGTTCAAGGCCGAAGAAAGCGCCTGGTAGCGGCTGACGATCTGCCGTCCCTCGCCATGCACATCACTCAAACCGAACGGCAGGACCGGCTCGCTGATATCCGCCAACATGTCGCGGAAGAAACGTTCATGCTCTGCTTCGCTGAGCGTCAGGCGCGCCTGCGCCACCGCATTGCGGAACGGCTGGGCGGCGCCAAGCCGTGCGCCGCGACCGGCGAGGATTTCGCTGACCTCTTGCTCCATAAAGGCCAGCGTGGAGTGATCGCCAATCAGATGGTGCCACTGCTGCAAGGCGCACCACCGGCCATCCTCCTCTTGCGCGACGGTAAAGTTGAGCAGCGGCGCACGGGTCAGATCCTGTCGCTGATGCAGCGGATCAAAACCGGCCGCCAACTGTTGCCAAACCGGGCCGTCGGCCAGATCGAAACGCCGCTCGCTCAGTGCCAGTTCGGCCTTGCGCCACACCACCTGCACCGGCGAAGACACGCCCTGCGTGATGAACGCGGTGCGCAGAATGTCATGGCGATCGATCACCTGCTGCATCGCCGCCAGCCAGGCATCCAGGCGCGCGCGGCTGTCGAAACGCAACACCGCGGACAGCTGGTACGGATCGCCCTGCTCCGCCAGCAGATGGTGGAACAAAATCCCCTCCTGCAGCGGCGACAAAGCGTAGATGTCCTGTACGTTAGCCACGCCGCCCGGCACCTGCGCCACCACCGCGTCGATCTCCGGCTGGCTCAGCGTCGCCAGCGGCAACATCTCCGGCGTAATGGCGGCGCAACCCGGCAAGATGCGGTTTTCCGGTATGTCGATTTCCCCTTGCGCGCTCACCGCCTGCGCCAGCGCCGCCAGCGTCGGCGTTGAGAACAGCGTCTGCACGTTCGCCGCCAAACCGGCACGCCGCAGTTGAGCCATCAACTTCACCGCCAGCAGCGAGTGGCCGCCCAGTTCGAAGAAGTTATCGTGGCGGCCAACCCGCTCCACGTTCAGCAACTCGCGCCAGATCTCCGCCAGCAGCGTTTCGCGCTCACCCTGCGGCGCTTCGTACGCCGCCTGGCTCTGCATCCCCTGCGGCTCCGGCAGCGCCCGCCGGTCCAACTTGCCGTTCGGCGACAGCGGCAACGCCGCCACCACCACCCAGGCCGACGGCACCATGTAGTCCGGCAGCGCCGCGCTCACATGCTGCCGCAGCGCGCCCGCCAGCGTCTCTTCCGCCACGTCCGCCGCCGGCACCACCCACGCCACCAGCCGTTTGTCGTCGCCCACCGCGCGCGCATCCACCACCGCTTCCCGCACCGCCGGGTGCGTCGCCAGCGTCGCTTCTATCTCGCCGCATTCGATGCGGAAGCCGCGGATTTTCACCTGCTGGTCATTGCGCCCCAGGTACTCGATGTCACCGTTCGCCAGATAGCGCGCTACGTCGCCGGTGCGGTACATGCGCCCGCCCGGCGCGAACGGATCGCTCAGGAAACGCTCCGCCGTCAAGTCGGGCCGATTCAGGTAGCCCCGCGCCACCTGCACCCCGCCGATATACAGCTCGCCCACCGCCCCCAGCGGCACCGGCTGCCCGTGCTCGTCCAGCAGATAGATGCGCGTGTTGGCGATCGGCCGACCGATCGGCACCGACACCCGGTCCGCCTCCCGCGAACAGTGCCAGGCGGTGACGTCCACCGCCGCCTCCGTCGGCCCATACAGGTTATGCAACTCCGCCTGCGGCAGCCGGCGGTAAAACTCCGCCACCAGCGCCGCCGGCAGCGCTTCCCCGCTGCACATCACCCGCACCACGTTGCCACAGCGCGTCGCCGCCTGCTCATCTGCCAGGAAGCTTTGCAGCATCGACGGCACGAAGTGCAGCGTGGTGACGCCGTACTCTTCGATAGCGCGGCTCAGGTAGTCCGGATCCTTGTGCCCTTCCGGCTTCGCCATCACCAGGCGCGCGCCGACCATCAGCGGCCAGAAGAACTCCCACACCGAGACGTCGAAGCCGAACGGCGTTTTTTGCAGCACCGTGTCCGCCGCCGTCAGGCCGTAGGCCTCCTGCATCCACACCAGCCGGTTGACCACCCCGCAGTGTTCGTTCATCGCGCCCTTCGGTTTACCGGTCGAGCCCGAGGTGTAAATCACGTACGCCAGGTGCGACGCCTGCGCGCGCGGCGCCGGGTTCTCGGCACTCAGCGTCTCCGGCAACGCGGCCTCCAGCGCCAGCTGCGGCGTCGCGGGTTCGCCCAGCGCCGCCCGGCCGGCGGCGTCCGCCAGCAGCAGCACCGGGTCGGCGTCCTGCAGGATGTACTGCAGGCGCTCGCCCGGATAGGCCGGATCCAACGGCACATAGGCGCCGCCGGCCTTGAGGATGCCGAACAGCGCCGTCACCATGTTCAGGCCGCGTTCGGCGCACACCGCCACCCGGCTGTCCGGGCCGACGCCGCGCGCTATCAGCGCGTGTGCCAGCCGGTTGGCGCGGGCGTTCAACCGGGCGTAGCTCAGGCTTTCCGCCCCGCTCACCAGCGCGATGGCATCCGGCGTGCGGCGCACCTGCCGCTCGAACAGCGCCGCCAGCGTCTGATCCAGCGGGTAATCACGCTCGGTGCGGTTCCAGCCATGCAGCAGATGCTCCCGTTCGGCGAGCGGCAGCAAATCGATATGGGATACCGATCGCGGGTTATTCAGCGTCATCGCCCGCAGCGCCTGTACCAGGTAAACGCCGTAACGCTCGGCGGTGGCGCGATCGAACAACGCCGTGGCGAAATTCAGCGTGCCGCTGATGCCTTCGCCGGTATCGGCCAGATCGAGCGTCAGATCGAACTTCGCCGCGCTGTATTCCAGCCCGGCCAATTCGGCCTGCAGCCCAGGCAGCGGAATATCGCGCACCGAGCCGTCCTGCCAGGCCAGCATCACCTGGAACAGCGGGGTATAGCCCAGATGGCGCGGCGGGTTGACCAGCTCCACCACCTGCTCGAACGGCAGATCGCGGTTTTCCTGCGCCGCCAGCACCGTGTGGCGGACCCGTTCGAGCAGCGTCGGCAGATCCGGATCGTCGCGAAGATCGATGCGCAGCGCCAGCGTGCTGACGAAGAAACCGACCAGCGATTCGGTTTCCAGCCGGCCGCGGTTGGCCTCCGGCGTGCCGATCACCAGCTCCTGCTGTCCGGCCATGCGCGCCAGCACCAGGCTCCAGGCCGCCAGCACCGTCATAAACAGCGTACCGCCATGCTGTCGGCTGAATTGACGCAGCGCCTGCGTCAGCTCGGCGTCGATCGCGATCGGCACTTCTGCGCCGCTGAAAGACTGTACCGTCGGACGCGGCCGGTCGGTCGGCAACGTCAGCAGCGCCGGCGCATCGCTCAGCGTTTCACGCCAGTATTGCGCCTGCGCCGCCAGCCGTTCCGGCGTCAGGTAGCGACGCTGCCAGGCTGCGTAATCCGGGTATTGCAAGGTCGGCGGCGGCAGCGGATCGGCCTCGCCTCGACGGAAAGCGCCGTACAGCGCGCCCAATTCGCGCAGCAGTATGCCGGTAGACCAGCCGTCGGAGACGATGTGATGGCAGGTGAGCAGGAACAGATGCTCCTCATCCGCCAGGCGGAGCAGCGCGGCGCGCACCAGCGGCCCCTGCGTCAAATCGAACGATTGAGTGGCCGCCTGACGACACAGCGTTTCAGCCTGCGCGGGGTGACGTCGCAGATCGTGGAACGCAAGCGGTAACCCGTTTGCCGGCAAAATCTGTACCTGTGGCCGATCTTCCCGGGTGATGAACCGGCTGCGCAGCGATTCGTGGCGCGCATAGAGCGCGTCCAGCCCCTGTTGCAACGCCTGCCGGTCCAACCGACCGCGCAGCCGCAACGCCAGCGGGATATGGTAGGTTTCGCTCATCCCCTCCAACTGGGTCAGGAACCACAGACGCTGCTGAGCAAACGACAGCGGCAATTCCCCATCGCGCGCCACCGGCAGCATCGGGATCGATTCCTGCGTCGGCGCAACCTGCAGCGCCTGGGCCAACACGTGCAACACCGGACTGGCGAACAGCGCCTGCAACGGCAGCTGCCATCCGGCCTGTTGCACGCGGTTCGCCAGGCGCACCGCCATCAGCGAATGCCCGCCCAGTTCGAAGAAGTGGTCGTAACGGCCAATCCGTTCTACGCCCAACAGCTCATGCCAGATAGCCGCCAACAGATTTTCTGCCTCGCCCTGCGGCGGCGCATAGGCCTCGCGCGCACAGGCGTCGACCTGCGGCACCGGCAGGGCGCGCTTGTCCAATTTGCCGTTGCCGGTCAGCGGCAACGCCTCCAGCCAAACGTAAGCCGCCGGCACCATATAGTCCGGCAACCGCGCCTGCAGATGCCGGCGCAATTCGGTCGCCAGCGTAGCGCGTTCCGTCTCCGGCGCCGGAACCACCCATGCCACCAGTCGCTTATTCCCGTCGCCATCGTCGATAGCGTCCACGGCTACGCTGCGCACGCGCGGATCGGCGCTCAGCTGCGCTTCCACCTCACCGCACTCGATGCGGAAGCCGCGGATTTTCACCTGCTGGTCGTTGCGCCCCAGGTATTCGATATCCCCCCCCGGCAGATAGCGCGCCAGATCGCCGGTGCGATACATGCGCGCACCCGGCGCCCGGTTGAAAGGGTCTTCGAGAAAACGTTCCGCCGTCAATTCGGGCCGGTTCAGGTACCCTCGCGCCACCCCTTCACCGCCGACGTACAGTTCGCCGATCGCCCCCATCGGCACCGGTTCGCCATCGCCGCCCAGCAGATACAGCCGCAAATCCGGAATACGGCAGCCGATCGGGCTGGCGACGATCGCCGTATCCTGTGCCGACAGCGGCCGGTACGTCACGTGCACCGTGGTTTCGGTGATGCCGTACATGTTGACCAATCGCGTCTGCCGGTTCTCTGGACGAGCAAACCACGGCGCGAGATCGGAAGGCTTCAGCATTTCACCACCGAACACGATCTCGCGCAGCTGATGGCGCGCTTCGCTGTGTGCCTGAGCCTGGATAAAGGCTTTGAAGGCGCTCGGCGTCTGATTCAGTACCGTGATGCCGCTGCGGCAGACGAAATGATAAAAGTCCGGCGCCGAACGGGCGATCTCCTGCGGTACGATGAACAGCTGGCCGCCATACAACCAGGCGCCCCAGATCTCCCAAACCGAAAAGTCGAAGGCGAATGAGTGGAACAGGCACCACTTGTCGGCGGCGCTGAAGTTAAACCAGGCGTTGGTGGCGCTGAACAAGCGCGCGACCTGGCGATGCTCCACCATGACCCCTTTCGGTTTGCCGGTCGAACCGGAGGTGTAAATCACATACGCCAGGTGTGATGGCCGCACCTCGACGTCCTGCAGATCGTCGCTGTTCCCCGTCAACGGCTGTTCCAGCGCCAATACCGGCACCTCGCAGCCGCCCAGCGCTTGCCTGCCAAGTTCATCCGCCAACAGCAGCACCGGCGCGGAGTCCGCCAGGATGTACTGTAGCCGCTCTCCGCTATAGGCGGGATCCAACGGCACATAGGCGCCGCCGGCTTTGAGGATCCCCAGCAACCCGGCCAGCATCGGCAGACCGCGTCCGGCGCACAGCGCCACCAGACTGTCCGGTTGTACGCCAAGCTCTACCAGCCGATGGGCCCATCGGTTCGCCCAGGTATTCAATTCAGCGTAAGTCAGGCTGTCGTCGCCGTATGTCATCGCCGTCGCATCTGGCGTGCGTTTGACCTGCGCTTCGAACAGCCGATGCAGACACGCCGCCGGCGAGTGCGAAGCAACGGTGTGATTGAGGCTCTGCAGCAACTGCGTGCGTTCTTCCTCGGAAACCAGATTGAGTTCGCCGATGGTGCGACGATGAGAGCCCGCTCTCACCGCGTCGTTGAGCAGCATCAGCAGATGTTGCGTCGCACGCAACATCTGTTCGTCAGCCACTGAGGCGGCGTCGTATACCCAACGGAAGGCGCCGTCAGCCTTGCAGATTTGCAATACCGCGCGCGAGCCGGAAGCCATGATGGCAGCCACGCCCTCGTCTTCAGGCTGCAACCCTGTCTCTGAACGCCGGCTGACGATCGATACCGCCGTCGGCCAAGCTTGGGGCGCCCGCAGATCCGCATCGCCCGTCAGCAACGCGGGATGATAATCAGCATGAGCGCGCAACCGGCCGTATTCTTGTTCCAGCGCGGCCAATGCCTGCTGGAAATTGTAGGAGTGATCAACTGAGACCTGCAGCGGCAGCACGCGTGCGCTCAGGTGAGCCCAACGTCCCCAATCCCGATCGTTCGACGTAATCCAACCCAGCTGAAAATCGGTTTCATTACACATGCGCGCCAGATAGAGGGTTGCTGCCGCCAGCACCTGCTCGCCGGCAATCTTTTCCAGGCGCTGCCAGGCCGTGGCCTGCCAGCGTGCGGGAAGGGCCGCCCGGCGGTCAGGCCCTGGCGGGAACGGCGCCGGATAAAAGCGTGTCAGACGCGGTTGCCAGAAAGCGGCGCTGTCAGCGCTGGCGCCATACGCCGCGCCTAACAGCGAAGCTTCGGCATCGCTAAGCGTCGGCAAGACCGAGCCGACAGACAGGCCGCAGGCCTGCGCCAGCGCATCACCCGGCTGAATCGAGTCGTCGGCGCGCAAGAACGGCCCGACGCGCACCACGCCGGGATGCGCGGCGATCTCCCAGCCGTCGGTCTCGATGCGCAGCAGGGTGCCGGGTTCGGCCTGGCGTTCATCGCTCACCGCCAGCAGCGTCGTCACGCCCAGCACGCGCTCCGCCAACAGTATCTTCGCCGCGCATCCCGCGCCATGGCTCAGCGAGCTCACCAGGCGCTGCAGCGCCTGAGCCGGGCGATCCCAACGGATGATACCACCGGCAGGCGGTTGCCGCCGGTTGGCGTAAAAGCTGCCGCCGGCCTCGGCATCCGCCAACGTCGCCACTTGCCGATCCAACGCTTCGATCGTTCCCGTCGTTGAAGCGTTCAGCGCGCGTAAAATGAACTGGAAACGACGCTGCAAAACATCCAGATCGTCTAATGAATTTGCATAGGCGGCGTCAGAAAAAGTGACGTCCAGTTCATTCGCCTGCTGGTCTTCATACAGCATAATCTGTAGATCGCCGGACGGAATATTGCCACCGTAATACCAACGGGTGCGGCATCCCCAGAAAGGATCACCGTGGTCGAAAGAAACGATGTTAATTGAAGGGCCAAACCAGGCGGAATCCGTCGCGCCATTATCACGCCGAATATCCTCCCCGCGATATAATTGATGGCGAACCACTTTCGCTATTTCAGCCGCCACTTTCTGGATAAATTCAGCCAGACTTAGTTGAGGTTCAACCTTAATAATCAAAGGGACAACGTTAGAGGTCATACCAATACTGTTTCGTTCCCTTGTCCCGGTCACCGGCATGCTGAAATTAAGATATTCGCTGCCGGTTAAGCTGTAGAAACATAATGCTACGGCGGCGGCCAATATATGCGCACGGTGTACGCCGATATTGTCGGCCTGCCGCTGCAGCCGATCCAGGGCGTCTTTTTCCAGCAGCTGCGTGTTGTGGTGCATCGCAGCGTCCGGCGTCAATACGGCCCTGCGTGACAAGCTCTGCGGCGCGGCGGCGGTGTATTCCCGCCAAAACGCCTGATCGGAAGAAAAGCGCGAAGAGTCGCGGTACTTGATGTCGTTTTCATACAGCAGAGAGAAATTGCAGTTGGCGAATTCAGGGATGACGCCGCCGGACGCCAGCGCGTTATAGTAAGCCGCGATGCGCCGCATCACTTCCTCAGCGCTGCGGCCGTCGGTGATCATATGGTGGAAACGGCGATAGAGGATGTAGCGCTGCGGTGCGAGCGTAATGACATAAAAACTAAAAGGTTCTTCTCCCGTAGCGCGGCGCGGCAGCGCCGAATCCGCCACCATCCAACGTCTGGCCGCCTGCAGTGGATCGGGCTCCTTGCTGAGATCGAGCGTGAACAGCGGCTCATGTGTACGTGGCGCGCGGTATTGATAAAGCTCACCGTCTTTTTCCACAAAATGCGCTTGCAGAGCCGGCGTTTCTTCGACGATGGCGTCGATGGCTTGCCGCAGCAGTTTAACGTTGAGCGGCCCGTCGACCTGTCCGTAGCCCCAGATATTGAACGACAAATCTTTGGAGATGTTTTCCCCCAGCCAGAGTTCACGCTGGGCGGTTGTTATTTCATGCAGCTCAACTTTCTCCGTTGCGGCCTGAGACCCTGCACGGAATTCCCCACTCTTCACATCAGTTTGTTTGTTCATAATATTCTCTAGCACGTTTTCATTACGTTAATGAAATAGACCGTCAGGATTTAGGCAAAGACTGGCCGCCCGACAGTTCAAGTCAGAATAAAAAAACCGTAGAAAAGCTGGGTCTCCCCCAACTAAGAAAGGATAGAATGGCTAATCCAGAGGTCCCCCCTGCGCCTCAATTTGCTGAGCTGTGAAGTATAGGAGAGGATATTTTTTTTGGCGAAACGTGCGAAAGGGAATAAATGACCATTTTATTTCCCCGATATTACTCAGGGATGACGAGGGTATTGAACTTGTATTAACCTGAGATGATTAGAGAATAATTAATATTTTTTTGTATTATTCAAAGAGGTTAATATGCAGCAATTCTTACGATAAGAGCCTCTCCATATCAATAAGTTATACTTTATTGTTTTAAAAACAATAATTAATAATTTAATTAATTCATTGTCATCGAAATTTATGCCCGGTTTTATCGGCAGCGGCTCTATCGCTTTTTGTTATAACAATGGGAAAAATTATGCTGAAAAAATTTTGCGTTTTTTCGTGCGCAAATCAACGGCACCGTTCCCAACCGCAGACAATGTCAATGGGGCGGCAGAGCCCGCCCCAAGAGGTCTTACCACATCAGCCGGCCGATCAATGGCGCGGCCACGACCGTGATGATGCCGGCCAGCATCATCACCAAACTCGACACCACGCCCTCCTGCGACCCCAGCTCATAGGCGCGGGCAGTGCCGGCGCCGTGCGACGAGGCGCCAAATCCGGCGCCCTTCGCCAGACGGCTGCGCACCGCCAGCCGCAAAAACAAAATATCCCCCACCGCCATGCCGAACACCCCGGTGATCACCACGAACAGCGCCACCAGATCCGGCTGCCCGCCCATCTGTTTGGCGGCCTCCAGCGCGAACGGCGTGGTGATCGACCGCACCGCCAGGCTGCGCTGCACCTCTTCCGGCAGCGTCAACAGGCGCGCCAGCCACACCGAGCTGTACACCGCCACCAGCACCGCGGTCGTTACCCCGGCGGTCAGCGACAGCCAGTGGCGACGGATGATATGCAGATTCTCGTACACCGGCACCGCGAAGGCGATGGTCGCGGGCCCCAGCAGCCACAGCAGCCAGTGGGTTTCACCGATGTAGTCCTGATAGGAGATATGGGTGACCACCAGCAGCAACACCAGAATCATCGGCGTCAGCACCAGCGGCATCAGCAGCAACGTGCGGCGGCGGCGATAGAGTTTCTTGTTGGCGAAATACAGCGCCAGCGTCGCCAGAAAACAGGCCAGGCTAAGGATAAAATCATTCATGGCGCTGCTTCCGCCGCTGCAGCCAAATCTCCAGCCGATACACCCTGTCCACCACCAGCCCGGTGGCGCCCAGCGTCAGCATGGTGCTGACTGCGATCACCAGAAAGATCTTCCAGCCCTCGACCATCAGCAGCTGGGCATAGTTGACCACCGCCACCACCGCCGGCACGAAAAACAGCAGCATTTCCGCCAGCAGCCAGCGGGAGCCGGCCTTGACCCAGCTGAGCGGCAGAATGCGCAGCAGGATCAGCGCCAGCAGCATCAGCATGCCGACGATATTGGCGGGGAGCGGCAGGTGGAATTGTTGCACCAGGCGATCGGCGATCAGGAACAGCGCCGCATACAACGCCACCTGAATCGGCACCTGCAAACGGGTCAGCAGGGAGGGGGCAACGCGGCGTAACGCCAGAGACATGAAAGATGACCTCAAACAATAATTGACGGCCTACAGTATACGCAGCCGGGAAACCACGCCTGAAATGAATTAAAATTATCGACATCATGCCGTCCGGGAATAGTTTCCCGCCGGTAGCGTCCCCAAGGAGAACCCTAACGTGGATGTCCGCACCCTGCGCTACTTCGTTGAAGTGGTGCGCCAGCAAAGCTTCACCCGCGCGGCGGAAAAACTGTTCGTCACCCAGCCCACCATCAGCAAAATGCTGCGGCATCTGGAGGAGGAGCTGGAATGCACGCTGCTGATCCGCGAAGGCCGCAAGCTGCGCCTGACCGACAGCGGCCAGGCGGTGTATCAGCGCGGCCTGACGATCCTCGACGAATTCCGCCAGTTGGAGGCGGAGCTGGAAGACATCAGCTCGGTGAAAAAGGGCGTGTTGCGGCTGGGCATTCCGCCGATGGTCGGCAGGCAGATCGCCGATCTGATCCGCCGCTTTCGTCAGACCTACCCCGGCATCGAATTGAAGATTTCCGAGCTGGGCGGGCTGTCGGTCGAACAGGCGGTGATGTCCGGCGAACTGGATCTGGCGATGACGGTGTTGCCCTTCGACTCGGAGCAGCCGCTGACCTTTCTGCCGCTGCTGGGCCACCCGATGTGCGTGGTGGCGCCGCGCACGCCGCAGTGGCTCAACCGCACCAGCATCAATATCGCCGAATTGGCCGACAGCCCGATCCTGATTTATAACGAAGACTTTGCGCTGTACAAGATGCTGATGAAGGCGTTTCGCCTGGCCGGTTTTGAACCGCAAATCGCGGTGCGCAGCGGCCAATGGGACTTCCTCGCCTCGATGGTGCAGGCCGGCGTGGGCATCGCCATGCTGCCGGAGCCGGTTTGCCGCTGGCTGGATAAGGAAAACCTGGTCTGGCTGCCGCTGGAACCGCGCATGGAATGGAAAATCGGCCTGATCTGGCGCCAGGGCAGCTATTTGTCGCACAGCGCGCAGGCCTGGATCGCCTGCTGCCGCGACTACTGGCCGCCGCTCAAGTAGCCAAAAAACAAGGGCCGCACAGGCGGCCCTTCAGGATGGGGATAACGAGGAAAAACGTTTATTCCTCCCTCTGCGTTTACCCCTCGCGCTCGATCAACAGCGCTTCGAGCAAATCGAGATCGTGCAGCAGTTTTTGCAGCGTCTCGTTGCTGATTTTCTGCGTGGCGCGCAGGTGGTACAGCTCGCCGCGCTCGGCGCGCAGCGCCGTCAGGCGGAAACGCCGCTCGAGGTTTTCCATCGCCAGCGCATTCTCGATATCGTCTTTCGACGCGATACGCCGCCGCAACATGCCCGTCACCCGCGAGCTGACTTCTTTCAACACCTGCGGATCGAGATTCTCTTCGGTATCGGCGACCAGGCGCTCTTCCATTTTATTCACGCTCTCGATCGCCACCTCGGCTGCCATAGCGATCGCCATGCGCTCTTCCTGCTTGCTGGCGCTCTTGTCGGTCACCTGCACGCCGCGCAACAGCAGCGGTAACGCCAGCACGCCGACAATCAACGACAGCAGGATCACCCCGGCGGCGATAAACACCAGCTGATAACGCGCCGGGAAGGCGGTGCCGTCGCTCAACAACAGCGGTATCGACAGCACGCCGGCCAGGGTAATCGCCCCGCGCACCCCGGCGAACGACGCCACCCACAGCTCACGTGTGCTGTAATCGCCGAACTGCAGCGGACGCTTTTTCATAAAGCGGTTGCTGGCCTTCTTCATCACCCACAGCCAGGTGAAACGCAGCACCAGCAGCGCGGCGTAGATGGTGGCCACGTCGGCGAACAGATACCAGGTCTGGATGGTCGGATCCAGCTCCGCCTGCAGGATGGAGGTTTCAAGAATGCCCGGCAGCTGCAGGCCCAGCATGATGAACACCATGCCGTTGAACACGAATTCCAGCATCGCCCACACGCTGTTGGCGCGCAGGCGCATCGCCAGCGGCGCGTTGCGGATCACGCCGGATTGGCTGATGGTCATCCCCGCCGCCACCGCCGCCAGGATGCCGGAAACGCCGATATGTTCGGCGATCAGGTAGGACGCGAACGGCAGCAGCAGCAGGAACACGATCTGGGTCGCCGGATCGTCGCCGCTCCAGCGGCTCATCACCCGCAGCGATTTACTGTAAGTCCAGGTGACCGCCACGCCGGCCAACAGGCCGCCGATCGCCACTTTGAGGAATTCAAGGGTCGCGCCGCCCACGGTGAACACCATCGTGCCCATCGCCACCGCGATGGCGAACTTGAGCGACACCAGGCCGGACGCGTCATTCATCAGCGCCTCGCCCTCGAGCACGCCCATGATCGGCTTGGGAATCCGCCCTTTGCCGACGATGCCGGACAGCGCCACGGCATCGGTCGGCGACAGCACCGCCGCCAGCGCGAAGGCCGCCACCAGCGGAATGCCCGGCACCATGGCGTAGATCAGATAACCGACGCCGACCACGGTGATCAGCACCAGCACCAGCGCCAGGCCGAGAATTTCACGCCCGTGATGCAGGAACTCGCGCGTCGGCGTTTTCCAGCCGTCGGCGAACAGCAACGGCGGGATGAACAGCACCAGGAACAGTTCGGGATCAAAATCGACGTGCAGCCCGAAATGCGGCCAGGCCAACAGGGCCCCGATGGCGATTTGCATCAGCGGCAGCGGCACCTGGAACGGCAACATGCGCGTCACCACCCCGGACAGGGAGACCACCAGGATCAAAATGAGGATTGTAAAAAAGATTTCCATGCTTTCCTTAGACTCTACGATTCAGACGACATCGGCTCAGGGCCTGCGTTGGTCCCGATAGTAGATCACTTTTTTTACAGCCGTTAAAGCTTGTTGTGCCTTTCAAAACGCGGTGCAGAGCAGAAGAAGACTTATCTTAAGAAGGGAATTGCCGTCACAGGCTCCCCCGCCCGATGGGCGAGGGAAACCCAAGAGGCTTAAATCGCCCAGCCGCCGGCGTAGAACGCCACCAGCGCCACGGCGATCAGCACGGTGCCGATGTTCAGCTTGTGCCATTCGCCGGAGAAGATGCGGCCGATGACCAGCGAGCTGAAGCCCAGCATGATGCCGGTGACGATGTTGCAGGTCAGCACGATGAACACGGCGCACAGCAGGCCGGCCATCGCGTCGACGAAGTCGTTGAAGTCCAGCTTGGTGACGTTGCTCAGCATCAACAGGCCGACGTACATCAGCGCCGGCGCGGTGGCGTAGACCGGCACCAGATAGGCCAGCGGCGACAGGAACAGGATCAGCAGGAACAGAACGCCGACCACGGTGGCGGTCAGGCCGGTCTTGCCGCCCGCGGCGGTGCCGGCGGCGGACTCGATGTAGACTGCGGCGGGCGCGGCGCCCACCAGCCCGGAGAAGATGCTGCTCAGGGAATCCGAGGTCAGCGCCTTGCCGCCGTTGATGATCTGGCCGTCTTTGTCCAGCAGGTTGGCCTGCCCGGCTACCGCGCGGATGGTGCCGGTGGCGTCGAACACCGCGGTCATCACCAGCGCCAGCACGCTCGGCAACACCACCGGCTGCAATGCGCCCATGATATCCAGGCTGAAGATCAACGATTTACCGTCAGCGTCCGCCAGGCTCGGCATGGCGAACAGCCCCTGATATTTCACTGCCGGGTCGAAGATCAGGCCGATGATGGAAATGGCGATGATCACCAGCAGAATGCCGCCGGGCACGCGCAGTTTCTCCAGGCCGAAGATCACCGCCAGGCCGACCAGCGTCATGACGACCGGGAAAGAGGTGAACGCGCCGAGCGCCACCGGCAAGCCATCCAGCGGGTTCTTCACCACCAGGCCGACGCCGTTGGCGGCGATCAGCAGCAGGAACAGCCCGATGCCGATGCCGGTGCCGTGCGCCACGCCCATCGGCAGGTTGCGCAGGATCCAGGCGCGGATGCCGGTGACCGAGATGACGGTGAACAGCACGCCCATCAGGAACACCGCGCCCAGCGCCACCGGAATGCTGATATGTTGGCCGAGCACCAGGCTGAAAGCGGTAAAGGCGGTCAACGAGATCGCACAGCCGATGGCCATCGGCAGGTTAGCCCACAGCCCCATCAGCAGCGAGCCCAGACCGGCCACCAGACAGGTGGAAACGAACACCGCCGCCGGCGGGAAGCCCGCTTTGCCCAGCATGCTCGGCACCACGATCACCGAGTACACCATCGCCAGGAAGGTGGTCAGCCCCGCCACCACCTCCTGACGCACGCTGCTGCCGCGCGCGGAAATTTTAAAATAGCCATCAAGCCCGCCGGTTGGTTTTGCGGCGTGGTTCGCTTGAGAGTTCGACATAGGTTACTTCCCCTGTGTTTCATGAATCGGCCCGTCGCAGCAGGCCTGTAATCTCGCCCGCGCCTGATCGCCACGTAATCGTTTACGTCACGTTCCGCTTCCTTGCCCTTCCGTCGCACCGCCAACGGCGATGCGCACCAAGGCAAACGTTTAACTCGCAGCGCGCGGTACGGGTGATTTATGGTGGTTTATTCAAGGCAAACGATTATCCTGCCTTCCCTAGCGTCTAATCAACTAAAGATCGCGGCAATTTATGCAGAAAGCGGCGGGAAGGGCTTCTGCGCGAAAAGACGGGGCGATC
This sequence comes from Serratia ureilytica, assembly GCF_017309605.1. NCBI lineage: Bacteria > Pseudomonadati > Pseudomonadota > Gammaproteobacteria > Enterobacterales > Yersiniaceae > Serratia > Serratia ureilytica. The sequence goes on along the minus strand of NZ_CP071320.1, from coordinate 446,904 downwards.
CGGCGCCCCTGCCAGCCTGTTTCACGGCGATCTTATTGCGCCTGCACCGCTGCGGGATCCATATACATCAATTCCCAGATATGGCCGTCCAGGTCCTGAAATCCGTGACCGTACATCACGCCATAGTCCCGCGGCGGATGATAGGTATTGCCGCCGCCGGCGATCGCCTTGCGCACCAGTTCGTCCACCGCCGCCCGGCTGGGTTGCGACAGGCACACCAACACTTCGGTGGCCTGTTTGGCGTCGCCGATCGGGTTCGGGGTAAACATCCTGAATTTGTCGTGGGTCAGCAGCATCACGTAAATCGTGTCGCTGACCACCATGCAGGCGGCGGTATCGTCGGTAAATTGCGGGTTGAAACTGAAGCCGAGCTGGGTGAAAAACGCCATAGAGGCGGGCAGATCGCGTACGGGCAGATTTACGAAGATTTGCGTAGCCATGGGCTACCTCCGATGAAGAATGACCCCATCGAGTATAGCCCATCCGCTTAACTCAGCAGGTCGTAAGGGCCGCCCTGTTCCAGCGCCCGCTGGTAAGCGGGCCGGGCGTGGATGCGCTGCAGGAAGCCGCGCAGTTTCGGGCAATTGTCCAACGCGCCGCGCGCCGCCATCGCCTCGAGCGGGAAGCTCATCTGTATGTCCGCCGCGCTGAAATCGTTGCCGACGAACCAGCTGCCCTTGTTCAGGTGCTGTTCGAGATACTCGCAGTGCGGCGCGATCTGTTTGTCGAGGTATTCGCGCTGTACGCCCTTGCCGATCGCGCCCGCCACCGGCCGCAGCAGCCAGGGGATCGGCGGCTGGCCGAGACGGCTGAACACCAGCTTCATCACCAACAGCGGCATCAGCGATCCCTCTGCGTAGTGCAACCAGTAGCGGTATTGCTGGCGCGCGTGGAAGTCCGTCGGCATAAACATGCCCTGTGCGTCGTAGGCCTCCTGCAAGTATTCGATAATGGCGCCGGATTCCGCCAGCGCCAGATCGCCATCGACGATCACCGGCGATTTGCCCAGCGGGTGGATCTTTTTCAGCGCCGGCGGCGCCAGCAGAGTGTGCGGATCGCGCTCGTAGCGTTGCACCTGATAGGGCACGCCCAGCTCTTCCAAAAACCACAGAATGCGCTGCGACCGCGAGTGATTGAGATGATGAACAATGATCATGATGACGCTCCCGTCCGCTGCCACACCAGTTCGCCGATCTGCACGCCGTTGCCGAGCTGCAGCGGCACCGTGCGCAACGTCAGCCGATCGGCGTTAAAGGCGTAAAAGCGCACCTGACGGCTGCCTATCCAATTGGGGAACGAGCAGCCTTCAACCTGATGCACCACCCGTTGCTCGCTTTCTTCCACCTGATAACGGCCGAAATAGCAAATCATATTGATGAAGGCGGCATGGATCTCCCGCTCGGATCCCTGCGCCAAATCGTCGGCGACGAAACGCGGCCGCACGGCGCTGTATAGCTGCGCCGCCATTGTGCCGTTGGCCTCATAGTGGATGCGCCCCAACACCTGCTCGCCCAGCGGGTAATTCAGCTCGCCGTTCTGGTTTTTGAACGCCGACGACACCAACGCCCAGCTGCCGATAAACGCGTTTACCGTCATGACGCTTCTCCGGTTAAGGATCGTCTGTAAAGGGTAGTGGCAATTTTTGCCGCACGCCAACGGCTGAAAAACCGTCAATTTATTTGACAGAGATACTCAAAACTCTCCGATTTTTTATTCACACCCGGTGCACTAGTATTTAACACATCGAGAGACAACGCGCTCTCACCTAATAAATACTCTGAGGAACACATCATGAAAAACGTCAAAATTTTTGCTACCGCTGCACTGCTGGCTACCGCTTCTTTCTCTACCTTCGCCGCTGACCTGCCAACCAGCCAGCCAGCCGCAGACGCGCAGAAAATCGGCGTAGTCACCGTGAGCGGCGCCGCCAACCTGAGCGCGCTGGAAAGCGAACTGGCCAGCAAAGCCGCCGCGTCGGGCGCCAGTTCCTACCGCATCGTCGCCGCCGGCGGCCAAAACAAACTGTACGGCACCGCAGAAATCTTCAACTGATCGTCGGACAGCCAATCGACGGAAGAAAGAAGCCCCGCAAGGGGCTTTTCTCGTTTCAGGCGGCCAGAGCTCTTTGTGGACAGTGATCGCCATTCATTTCACCCATACTGAATGACAGCGCAATACCCTCACCCACTTTGGAGAAATAGCATGACGACAGCACAACCTCTGCAAGGCAAAGTCGCATTCGTTCAGGGCGGCTCCCGCGGCATCGGCGCCGCCATCGTGAAACGGTTGGCGAACGAAGGCGCCGCCGTCGCCTTTACCTACGCCGCCTCGGCCGATCGCGCCGAAGCGGTGGCGAGCGCCGTGACCGCCGCCGGCGGCAAAGCCCTCGCCATCAAGGCCGACAGCGCCGATGCAGCGGCGCTGCAGCAGGCGGTTCGCCAGGCGGTGAGCCACTTCGGCAACCTGGATATTCTGGTGAACAACGCCGGGGTGTTTACATTGGGCAGCACCGAAGCGCTGGCGCTGGACGATCTGGATCGCATGCTGGCGGTCAACGTGCGCAGCGTATTCGTCGCCAGCCAAGAGGCGGCGCGCCACATGAATGACGGCGGCCGTATCATCCACATCGGCAGCACCAACGCCGAACGCGTGCCGTTCGGCGGCGCGGCGGTGTATGCGATGAGCAAATCGGCGCTGGTCGGCCTGACCAAAGGCATGGCGCGCGATCTCGGCCCGCGCGGCATCACCGTCAATAACGTGCAGCCCGGCCCGGTGGACACCGAAATGAACCCGGACGCCGGCGAGTTCGCCGATCAGCTCAAGCAGCTGATGGCGATCGGCCGCTACGGCAAAGATGAAGAGATCGCCGGTTTTGTCGCCTACCTGGCGGGCCCACAGGCGGGTTACATCACCGGCGCCAGCCTGAGCATCGACGGCGGCTTCTCGGCGTAACATCCAAGCCCCGCGAGGGGCTTTTTATTGGCTTGCCGCAGTATGCAAGCCTGACGACGTCGATGCACGCTTGTTTCCCCTGCCCACGCTTTACGCCGCCAATCCCGCGTGAAATACAACAATCGAATCAGTTTATGTACAAAAACGGAATAGTTTATTGACGATTCTGTTATTTATTCACCTCACTGCCCCCTTTATCCTTCGCTCCATCGTGTCGTACCGGACACCCTTATTTTTCGAATCATCGAACACAGGATAAAGATATGAAAACCATGACCACCGTTATTTCACTCGCTCTGTTTTCCACGCTGTCGTTTAACGCTGCAGCAGAGAGCGTTACCGCAACCGGCAGCACGCTGGATTCCACCGAAGCCCTCATCGCTAAAAAAGCGCAAGAGGCCGGCGCAAGCGGCTACAAAATCACCAGCGCCTATATGGGTAATTTCGTCACCATGAGTGCTGAGCTGAAAAAATAATATCAATGACGCCGCTCGCCCGGCGTTATTTATTTCCGCATAAAGAAGTCATCGTCGGGTGGTTATTCACCACGCCTTGTTATAAGGCATTACGCTAATACACCCCGCGCACCCAAAAATGAGCTTCTTTCTCCACCGGTTATTATTCGGCGGCCTGATGTCGCCCATGTCCGGACGGCTCATTTTCATTCACCCTGCAATACGTTGTTATAAGGATGAGTCACTGATGAAATCATTGTATCGCCTCTCCCTCTTGCTGCCTTTGCTTGCCACAGTGCCTGCACACGCCGCAGAGTCCGCCGCTCAGCCGTCAGACTGGTATCCTTCCGTTTACGGTGCAAAAGACGAAATCGGCGCGGCCAACCTGCTCACGCCAGAAGGGGTATTACAGTCCGTGCAGTTGGTAAAACAAGGCAAGACATTGTCATTGGCGGTGCCCGTCGATAAAGATTTCCCGGCGTTCCGCCACCGCAGCTTCCGCTTATATAATATTCAGCCTGGTCAGCAGGACGGTAAAACGCTTGGCCCAAATAAATTCACCTTTAATGATGAATTGGTGAATGCCTGGACCGGCGTCGGCACTCAGTTGAATGGCATTGGCCATATCGGCATCGACAATGTTTATTATAACGGCAATAAGGCGGCGGATTTCGTCACCGTAGATGGCGTGAAAAAATTGGGCGTGGAAAAAGTGCCGCCCATGGTCACACGCGGCGTCGTACTCGATATGACGGCTTATTATCATAAAGACATCGTTCCGGGCGGCACCGAATTTTCCGTTGCGGATATTCAAGCGGTGCTTAAGAAGCAGGGCATTAGCTTAAAGAAAGGCGACGTTGTTTTATTTAATACCGGTTGGCTGGAGCTGATTGGTAAGGACAATAAAAAATTCCTGGAGGTCGAGCCGGGTATTGGCATGGAAGCGGCGAAGTGGTTGGCTGACCAAGGTATCGTGGCCTTTGGCGGTGATACCTGGGCTTCCGAAGTATACCCTAACCCGAAAAATGACGAAGAGTTCCCGGTCAACCAATACCTGCTGGCCAAACGCGGCGTCTATAACCTGGAACTGATCGACAGCCGCCCACTGGTGCGCACGAAAACCTGGGAATTCCTGTTCGTACTGGGGCAACCGCTGTATGTCGGCTCAACCCAGGTCAACATCAACCCGGTAGCAATTTACTGATTGGCGACACCGCCGTAGAAAATCGGCAGTGAGCGCCCACAAAAAACCCCGCCTGAGCGGGGTTTTTTTAGCGCTGTTGCCAGGCTTAGAACGGAATATCGTCGTCGAAATCCATTGGCGGTTCGTTGCTGGTCGCCGGAGCGCTGTTCTGCGCCGGACGAGACTGCTGCTGGCCGCCGCTGAACTGGTTGCCGCCCTGTGGCTGTTGAGGCTGGCCCCAACCGCCCTGGCCGCCGGCAGATTGACCGGCCGGTGCGCCGCCGCCCTGACGGCCGCCCAACATCTGCATGGTGCCGCCGACGTTAACCACGATCTCGGTGGTGTAGCGATCCTGGCCGCTCTGATCCTGCCATTTACGGGTCTGCAGGGAGCCTTCGATATAGACCTGAGAGCCTTTGCGCAGGTATTCGCCCGCCACTTCAGCCAGTTTGCCGAACAGCACAACGCGGTGCCACTCGGTCTTCTCTTTCTGTTCGCCGGTCGCTTTGTCACGCCAGCTTTCGGAGGTCGCCAGGGTAATGTTGGCCACTGCGCCGCCGTTCGGCATGTAACGGACTTCTGGATCCTGACCCAGATTCCCGACCAGAATTACTTTGTTTACGCCTCTGCTGGCCATGAGCACTTCTCCCGATGATTGATTTCTACACAGTATAAACGCGTCAGTTTACCACGCTGAGTACGAAACCACACCCGTGTTGATAAGTGCGAATTGCATTCCAGAATTGTCTTTCCAATCGACCTTATTGCATTCGCATACTGGATATCCATTCAGGTTTTTTTGTGTCATAATTATGCGTTTCGACCTGGCTGTGCCGGTTTTTTGCGAGATCCATCACAAAATCCCCCGCAAAAATCGCGACAGGCGCGGTGTATCATCAAGACGGGAAGTGTAAATGGACAATATCGAAGTTCGTGGTGCTCGAACCCATAATCTGAAAAACATCAACCTGATCATCCCGCGTGACAAACTGATCGTCGTCACCGGCCTGTCCGGTTCCGGCAAGTCTTCGCTGGCTTTCGATACGCTGTATGCCGAAGGGCAGCGGCGCTATGTCGAATCACTCTCCGCCTATGCGCGCCAGTTCCTGTCGCTGATGGAAAAACCGGACGTCGACCATATTGAAGGTCTGTCGCCGGCGATCTCCATCGAGCAGAAATCCACCTCGCACAACCCGCGATCCACGGTCGGCACCATCACCGAGATCCACGACTACCTGCGCCTGCTGTTCGCCCGCGTCGGCGAGCCGCGCTGCCCGGATCACCATGTGCCGCTGGCGGCGCAAACCGTCAGCCAGATGGTCGACAACGTGCTGAGCCAGCCGGAAGGCAAGCGCCTGATGCTGCTGGCGCCGGTGGTGAAAGATCGCAAGGGCGAACACACCAAAACGCTGGAAAACCTGGCCGCTCAGGGCTATATCCGCGCGCGCATCGACGGTGAAGTGTGCGATCTGTCCGATCCGCCGAAGCTGGAGCTGCAGAAAAAACACACCATCGAAGTGGTGGTCGACCGTTTCAAGGTGCGCGACGACATGGCGCAGCGCCTGGCCGAATCGTTCGAAACCGCGCTGGAGCTCTCGGGCGGCACCGCGGTGGTGGCGGACATGGACGACGAAAAAGCGGACGAGCTGCTGTTCTCCGCCAACTTCGCCTGCCCGATCTGCGGCTACAGCATGCGCGAACTGGAACCGCGCCTGTTTTCCTTCAACAACCCGGCCGGCGCCTGCCCGACCTGCGACGGCCTGGGCGTGCAACAGTTCTTCGATCCGGATCGCGTGGTGCAAAACCCCGAGCTGTCGCTGGCCGGCGGCGCGATCCGCGGCTGGGATCGCCGCAACTTCTATTACTTCCAGATGCTGCGCTCGCTGGCGGAGCACTATGAGTTCGACGTCGAAGCCCCGTTCAACACCCTGAGCGCCAACGTGCAGAAGGCGGTGCTGAGCGGCTCCGGCAAAGAGTCGATCGAATTCAAATACATCAACGATCGCGGTGACACCACCGTGCGCCGCCACCCGTTCGAAGGCGTGCTGCACAACATGGAGCGCCGCTATAAAGAGACCGAATCCAGCGCGGTGCGCGAAGAGCTGGCGAAGTTCATCAGCAACCGCCCTTGCGCCTCGTGCCACGGCACCCGCCTGCGTGAAGAGGCGCGCAACGTGTTCGTCGAAGACACCACGCTGCCGGAGATCTCCGATCTGAGCATCGGCCATGCGATGACGTTCTTCCAGAACATGAAGCTCAGCGGCCAGCGCGCCAAGATCGCCGAGAAAGTGCTGAAAGAGATCGGCGATCGCCTGAAGTTCCTGGTGAACGTCGGCCTGAACTACCTGTCGCTGTCCCGTTCGGCGGAAACGCTCTCCGGCGGCGAAGCGCAGCGTATCCGCTTGGCCAGCCAGATCGGCGCCGGTTTGGTGGGCGTGATGTACGTGCTGGATGAGCCGTCGATCGGCCTGCACCAGCGCGACAACGAGCGCCTGCTGGAAACGCTGATCCACCTGCGCAACCTCGGCAACACGGTGATCGTGGTGGAGCATGACGAAGACGCCATCCGCGCCGCCGACCACGTGATCGACATCGGCCCCGGCGCCGGCGTGCACGGCGGCCAGGTGGTGGCGGAAGGCACCGTCGATGACATCATGGCGCAGCCGGAATCGCTGACCGGCCAGTTCCTCAGCGGCAAACGCGAGATCGCCATCCCGGCGCAGCGCGTGCAGGCCGATCCGACCAAGGTGCTGAAGCTGAGCGGCGCGCGCGGCAACAACCTGAAGGACGTGACGCTAACGCTGCCGGTCGGTCTGTTTACCTGCATCACCGGCGTGTCCGGCTCCGGCAAGTCGACGCTGATCAACGATACGCTGTTCCCGATCGCCCAGCGCCAGCTTAACGGCGCTACCATCGCCGAGCCTGCGCCGTTCCGCGAAGTGACCGGCCTGGAACATTTCGACAAGGTGATCGATATCGATCAGAGCCCGATCGGCCGCACGCCGCGCTCCAACCCGGCCACTTACACCGGCATCTTCACCCCGGTGCGCGAGCTGTTCGCCGGCGTGCCGGAGTCGCGCAGCCGCGGCTATACGCCGGGCCGCTTCAGCTTCAACGTCAAGGGCGGGCGCTGTGAAGCCTGCCAGGGCGACGGTGTGATCAAGGTCGAGATGCACTTCCTGCCGGACATCTACGTCCCGTGCGACCAGTGCAAAGGCAAACGCTATAACCGCGAAACGCTGGAAGTGAAGTACAAAGGCAAGAGCATCCACGAAGTGCTGGAGATGACCATCGAAGAAGCGCGCGATTTCTTCGACGCGGTGCCGGCGCTGGCGCGCAAGCTGCAAACCCTGATGGATGTCGGCCTGTCCTACATCCGCCTCGGCCAGTCGGCCACCACGCTCTCCGGCGGTGAGGCGCAGCGCGTCAAGCTGGCGCGCGAGCTGTCGAAACGCGGCACCGGCCAGACGCTGTATATTCTCGACGAGCCGACCACCGGTCTGCACTTCGCCGATATCCAACAGCTGTTGGCGGTGCTGCATCAGCTGCGCGATCAGGGCAATACCATCGTGGTCATCGAGCATAACCTGGACGTGATCAAAACCGCCGACTGGATCGTCGATCTGGGGCCGGAAGGCGGCAGCGGCGGCGGCGAGATCCTGGTCGCCGGCACGCCGGAAACGGTCGCCGAGTGTGAAAAATCGCACACCGCGCGCTTCCTGAAACCGCTGTTGGAAAAATAACGGCGGATGATACGCTCAACGAGGCGCCCTATTCCGCCTCGTTGAGCAATCAACCTATCCCTCTGCGAGAAACATTAAATACCCTTCTCTGCATCATTCCTTTAAAAACAGGCGCTTTGGACCCAGCCAATAATAAACTCGCCCCATCATGCCATTTGTTTGGCTTTTGTTTATTCCCCATGCGTTTCACTATTGCGGTGAAATAACGCCAATGGCGCGCCGTCGCCTGTCGATTAATCAATATAAACATGGCGTTTATCAATAAGCCGTCATTTAAACGTGGGCCTGCGGGCCGTTTATTCAATGGGATGATATAAAGGTGTTTAACGTGGATAATAAACTGGGTACCTCTGCCGCCGCCCTGCTCTTTCTTTTTCCCCTCGCCGGTCAGGCGCAGGACGGCGAAGCGTCTTTAACGCTCGCCGGCGGCCTCGCCGTCGCTCCCGCCTATGAAGGCTCGTCTTTTTACAGCATTGAACCGCTGTATCAGGTGAATGCCGGCTATCAAAACGCCAGTTGGGGAGAATTCAGCGCGGGCAGCGAAGGGGCGCGCTGGCAATTCCCCATCGCCGGGCCCGTCGGCATCGCGTTATTGCTCAACTATGACGCCGGCCGTGACGAGGAAATCAAAACCTTGCGCGGGCGCAACACTCGACTCAAAGGCATGGGCAAACTGGGCGGCGCGCTGGAAGCCGGCGCTGAGCTGAGCTACCAACTCGACCCCTTCCGCGCCTATGTCAAAGGGATGCAGGCGACGCGCAAACGCAGCTACGGCGGGGAAGAACTGGGCCACACCGCCTATGTGGAAAGCGGACTGACCGGGCAATATCCGCTCAGCGAACAGCTGACGCTTATCGGCAATCTCTCCACCACCTGGGCCAACAGCGGCTATCAGCGCGGCTATTTCGGCGTGACGTCGCAGCAGGCGCAGCACAGCGCCTTCAGCGCATATCGGCCGGGCAGCGGCTTCAAGGACGCGACGCTCACCGCCGCACTCAACTACCAATGGCGACCGAACGTGGCCTTCCAGGCCGGCGTCGGCGTAACGCGCCTGCTGGGCGACGCGGCCGACAGCCCCATCGTTGAGAAAACCACCTCGGGCATGGCCTTCACCAGCGCCAGCTACAGTTTTTGACGTTTTTGCCTAAGTCTGTGCAGGAAGGGATAAACGCCATGATTAAAAAACGAACTACAGTTTAGCTGAGTGTCAGGTAAACGGATGGATAATTAAACATTCATTATTTACCTGACAATGTCAGGCGTGGCTTTCCCTTATTAAGGATATTTTATGTGTCAACATCATGCGACGGAATGTCGTAATTTCACCGCATTTCGCCACCGCTGGGAAATGCCCATGATCTGGCTATCGGCGATAATTACCTTGTTCGGTTTTTTATTTGGCATCGCCGCCGTCGTGGTAAATACGGATGGAACTGCACTTGGGTTGGGAGACGACGCCAAGGAAACATTGGATACCCTCAGCCTGCTCGCGTTATTACCGCTGATCCCGATCGCTTTCTATATTTACCGTTTCTATCTCGCCGCACAGGCGAAATCCAACGCCTTGCGCATCGGGCCGGCGCAATTTCCGGAACTGTTCGCGCTGTATCAGGATATCGGCCGTCGGCTGGAACTCAAGACGCTGCCCAAGCTTTATCTGACCAACGGCAACGGCGTGGTCAACGCCTTCGCGCTGGAATGCAACCGCCGCCAGCGCTACGTGGTGATCCATGCTGAAATCGCCATGCTGATGCCCACCGCGCCGGAGATCGTGGAGTTCGTGCTGGCCCATGAATTGGCCCATCACAAGCTGCGGCACGTGTCGCTGTGGCGTCTGGCGATCGGCGTTGTGCCGCAGTCGCTGGTGCTGCCCGGCCTGGCGACCACTCGCGCGCAGGAGTATTCCGCCGATCGCGTGGCGCTCGCGGTGTGCCCGAGCTACGCCAACACGGTGCGGCTGCTGGCCGTCGGCCCCTGGATGCAGCACGGCGTGAATCCGCAGGCCTGGCTGGAGCAGTGCGAAGAAGAGAACAAGGAGCTGTTTGTTCGCATCAGCAATCTGCTGTCAGACCATGCGGTGATGGTCAAACGCTTCAAGGCGCTCAAAGACATCGAGATGCACGGCTTCGAGCGCCATGGCAGCATGTTTTAATCCGCCCGAGGGCTTACAGCGTTTTCAGCACGCGCGCCGGGTTGCCGCCCACCACGCAGTTGGCCGGCACGTCTTTGGTCACCACCGCGCCGGAGGCCACGACCGCATTATCGCCGATGGTCACGCCCGGATTGATCACCGCGCGCCCGCCGATCCACACGTTGTTGCCAATCTTGACCGGCTTGCCGAACTCCGCGCCGCCGACGCGGGTCTCGGCGTCCAGCGGATGAGTGGCGGTGTAGATATGCACGCCCGGCGCCAGCAGGCAGTTGTCGCCGATGTGCACCTCGCACACGTCGAGGATCACGCAGTCGAAATTGGCGTAGAAGTTCTTGCCGAGATAGATGTTATAGCCGTAGTCGCAGCGGAACGTCGGCTCGATGGCGCCGCCTTGATAGCCGCCCAGCAGCTCGCCCAGCCACTGTTTGCGCAGCTCGCCCTCTTCCGGCGATGAGTGGTTGTAGCGATGCGTTATCTGGCGCGCGCGCCGACGCTCGCTGCGCAGCAGTTCATCGCCGGCGTCGTACAGTTCCCCGGCGATCATCTTGCGCTTTTCTTCGCTCATGGCCATGTCGGCCTCCTTCATCCGCGTTTCTTGAATGCCCAAGCGTAGCCGCTTTAGCCCGGCAATAAAAAGGGAACGTTCCCAATTTAAAACCGCGATCACGGTTTAACGCGAGAAAGCAGGAGAAAACGGGCGGCGCCGCCGCCCGGCAATCAGGCGCGCAGTTCCTGGCGCACGTGTTCGGGCAGGCCTTCCACCACCAGCTGATAGGAGCTGTCGATCAACGTATAAAACTGCGAGTTCGGCAGGTTGCCGTCGAGAAATACCGTATTCCAGTGCGCCTTGTTCAGGCCGTCGCAGGCGACGATCTCAGGGTGGTGTTCGCGCAGGCTTTCCGCCAGCTCCGGGCTGGACTTGACCGCCAGCGCCGGCCGCCCTTCCACTTCGCACACCATGGCGAACATCACGTCGCCCACCTTGATCTGGCTGGCCTGCCACTGGTTCTGGTCGCTTTGCTCCGCGCCCGGCTTCGCCATGCAGTACTCCAGCAATGCGCTGTTATTCATTGGGTTATTCCCCCTGTAATGTGGCCACAATACGGCGTGCTCCGCCGTGGATGCGGTGCTCCCCCAGCCAGATGCCCTGCCATGTGCCCAACATCAGCCGCCCGTGCCTGACGGGCAGCGTCAAGGAAGCGCCCAGCAGCGAGGATTTGATGTGCGCCGGCATGTCGTCCGGCCCTTCGTAGTCATGTTGATAGGGGGCGTTTTCCGGCACCTGACGCAGAAAATGCTGCTCCATATCGGCTCGCACCGTGGGATCGCAGTTCTCGTTGAGCGTCAGCGAGGCCGAGGTATGCTGCAGCAACAGATGCAGCAGGCCGGTTTGCAGGCGGTGTAAGTGGGTTAACTGGTTGGTGATCTCGTCGGTAACCAGATGAAAGCCACGCGCTTTTGCGCTGAGGATTAGCGTTTGCTGATGCCACATGAGTGAGCGCCCCTCAATCAGTATATTCTCTCTCCGGTTTGCGGCAACTTCGGCGGCGCGCCGGCAATAAAAAAGGAGCGATATCGCTATCGCTCCCGATGAACGTCCATTCAGACTAACAGGCGTTACTGCACCGCAGCAAACGCCTCGGCTACCTGACGCACGTTGTCGTGGTTCAGGCCGGCCACGCACATGCGGCCGCTGTGGATCAGGTAGACGCCGAACTCTTCGCGCAGGCGATCGACCTGCGCCGCGCTGAAGCCGGTGTAGCTGAACATGCCGCGCTGCGCCAGCAGGTAATCGAAGTTGCGCTGCGGCAGCGCGCTCTTCAGGGTGTCCACCAACGCGTGGCGCATTTCGAGAATGCGGGTGCGCATGCTTTCCACTTCATTGAGCCACTGAGTTTTCAGCTCAGCGTCGTTCAGCACTTTAGCTACCAGCTGCGCGCCGAAGTTCGGCGGGCTCGAGTAGTTGCGGCGCACGGTCGCCTTCAGCTGGCCCAGCACGCGCCCGGCCGCTTCTTCGCTTTCACACACCACCGACAGGCCGCCGACGCGCTCGCCGTACAGCGAGAAGATCTTCGAGAACGAGTTGCTCACCAGGCACGGCAAGCCGGCCGCCGCAATGGCGCGAATGGCGTAGACGTCCTGCTCCATACCGCCGCCGAAGCCCTGATAGGCGATGTCGAGGAACGGAATGATCTCACGATCGGCGATCACCTTGATCACTTCGTCCCACTGGGCGGGGGTCAGGTCTGAGCCGGTCGGGTTGTGACAGCACGGATGCAGCAGCGCGATGCTGTGCTTCGGCAGCTGTTTCAGCGCAGCCAGCATGGCGTCGAACTTCACGCCCAGGCTTTCGCCGTCAAAATACGGATAGGTATTCACCTTGAAACCGGCGCCGCTGAAGATGGCTACGTGGTTTTCCCAGGTGGGATCGCTGACCCACACCTGCGAATTCGGGAAGTAGCTTTTCAGGAAGTCCGCGCCCACTTTCAGCGCGCCGGAACCGCCGACGGTCTGAATGGTGGCGATGCGCCCCTGCTGCAGCATCGGGTGCTGCTCGCCGAACAGCAAATGCTGGATGGCGGTGCGGTAGGATTGCAGCCCTTCCATCGGCAGGTATACCGAGGCGCCGTGCTCGACGCTGTTCAACTGCGCTTGCGCCGCGGCGACCGCACGCATCTGCGGAATAACGCCCTGCGCATCGTAGTACAGGCCAATGCTCAGGTTCACCTTGTGCGCGCGCGGGTCTTGTTTGAATTTTTCCATCAGCGACAGAATGGGATCGCCGGCATAGGCGTCAACGTTCTGGAACACGTTTTTTTCTCCTGGTTTATTTATTGTGGTTTGGGCACAGCGTTACGTTCCTAATATAGACGGAAAAGCGTATTCGGTTTCAGCTTTCTCGCGTCACCGGCAACAAACCGTTTTCCTTGATGCGATTGAGCACCACCGCCGTTTTGATATGCGCCACGCTTTTGTGCGGCGACAGCGTCTGGCTGATGAACTCGCTCAGCGCCGGCAGGTCCGCCACCGCCACTTTCAGCAGGTAATCGGCGTCGCCGGTGGTCTTGTAAGCGTCCAGGATCGCGTCCACGTCCTCCAGCATCTGATGAAAGCTGTCGATCTGCTCCTGAGCGTGCGTGATCAGGCTGACTTCAATCAGCCCCACCAGCCCCAGGCCGACCGCCTCCGGCGCCAGCCGCGCGTGGTAGCCGCGGATCAGCTGCGCCTGCTCCAGGCTGATGCGCCGCCGTGAACACTGGGAAGCGGAAAGCCCCACCAGTTCGCTCAGCTCCTGATTGGTCAAACGGCCGTTGGCCTGTAACAGCGTCAGGATTTTCATATCAAAATCGTCAATGTTGTACATAGCCACCTGTAAACTGTGTTAATAAATGTTGACGTTACAGCCTACCAGTTTTTTTACCGTTGCCGACGTCACACCCTGGCGCTTAAATCGCGTACAGCAGCAACGCCCGGCGTTTTCGCCGGTAAGCGGCATAAAAAACGGCTAACTCATGCAGGCAAACGACAATTAACGGCGAAGTAACGCATAAAACCACGAATGTATAAAAAGGACGCCAGATGAAAAAGTTACTCCCTCTCGCGCTGCTGCTCGCCGCCGGCAGCGCCGGCGCGCAATCCCACCTGGACAAAGTGCTGCAGCAAAAGACCCTGGAGGTCTGCACCACCGGCGACTACAAGCCCTACACCTTCCTCAAGGAAGATGGCAGCTATGAAGGCATCGATATCGACATGGCGGAATCGCTGGCGAAGAGCCTCGGCGCCAAGGTGAAGTGGGTGAAAACCAGCTGGAAAACCCTGACGCCGGACTTCGCCTCCGGCAAGTGCGACATCGCCATGGGCGGCATCTCCGTCACGCTGGAGCGCCAAAAACAGGTGTTCTTCGCCGACAAGCTGGATACCGACGGCAAAATTCCGCTGGTGCGCTGCACCGACGTGAAGAAATACCGCACGATAGAACAGATCAACAAACCGTCGGTGCGTCTGCTGGAACCGGCGGGCGGCACCAACGAAGCCTTCGTGCACGCCTATCTGCCAAAAGCCAAGCTGACGCTGACGCACGACAACATGAGCATTTTCCAGCAGCTGGTGGATCGCAAGGCGGACGTGATGATCACCGACGCCTCCGAGGCGCTGTACCAGCAGAAGCGCTATCCGAAGCTGTGCGCGGTGAATCCGACCAAACCGATGCAGTACGGCGAAAAGGCTTACATGCTGCCGCGCGACGATCTGAGCTGGAAACTGTATGTGGATCAGTGGCTGCACCTGGCCAAGGCGACCGGCGAGTATCAGAAGGTTATCGACAAGTGGTTGGCGGTAAAGAAGTAACCCGCTGAGAAACGGGGCCGACGCGCGTCGGCCCCTGCGGCGTATCAGTCGCCAATGTATTCCATCGCCACGCGCTGCGTGAGCTTGGTGATCAGTTCATAAGCGCTGATGCCGGTACAGGCGGCGATGCGCTCGACCGGCAACGCCGGCCCCCACAGCACCGCTTCATCCCCCACCTTATCGGCGGCGTCCGGCCCGAGATCGACCGAAATCATGTCCATCGACACCCGGCCGACGATCGGCACTTCGCGGCCGTTGATCAGGATCGGCGTGCCGGTCGGCGCGCTGCGCGGGTAGCCGTCGCCGTACCCCATCGCCACCACGCCAAGGCGAGTATCGCGCGGGCTGATCCAGGTGCCACCATAGCCCACCGCTTCACCAGCCTTGTGCTCGCGCACCGCGATCAGGCTGGATTTCAGCGTCATCGCCGGCTGCAGACCATGCTCGGCGCCGCTGCCGCTATCCAACGGCGACACGCCGTACAGAATGATGCCGGGGCGCACCCACTCGTTGTGGGCGTCCGGCCACAGCAGCGTGCCGCCGGAAGCGGCGACCGAGCGCTGGCCCGGTTTGCCGCGCGCGAACTGCTCGAAGCAGGCGATCTGTTTCAGGGTGGCGTCGGACTCCGGCTCGTCGGCGCGGCTGAAGTGGCTCATGATATTGACCGGCTGCGCCACGTTGCGGCAAGCGCACAGGCGCTGATAAAACGCCTCCGCCTGTTCGGGACGCACCCCCAGCCGATGCATGCCGGTATCGAGCTTCATCCACACCGGCACCGGGCGCGCCAGCTCGGCCTGTTCCAGCGCCTCGAGCTGTTCGATGCTGTGCACCGCGGTTTCGATGTTGTTCGCCACCAGCACCGGCAGGTCTTCGGCGCTGAAGAAGCCTTCCAGCAGCAGGATCGGCTTGACGATGCCGCCGGAGCGCAGCATCAGCGCCTCGCCGATGCGCGCTACGCCGTAGCAGTCGGCGTCTTGCAGGGTGTGTGCTGTTTCCAGCAGGCCATGTCCATAAGCGTTTGCTTTCACAACGGCAATCAGGCGGCTTTGCGGCGCCTGGCGGCGCACCTGTTGCAGATTATGTCGCAGAGCGCGGCGGTCGATTACAGCGGTTGCCGCTTTCATTTCAGTTCCTTAGCTGATTATTCGTCATCGTATTGTGGCCCCGCGTAGTTATCGAAACGCGACCACTGGCCGTTAAAGGTAAGGCGCACGGTGCCGATTGGGCCGTTACGCTGCTTACCGATAATAATTTCCGCGATCCCTTTCAGATCGCTGTTCTCGTGATACACCTCATCACGATAGATGAACATAATCAGGTCGGCGTCCTGCTCGATGGAGCCGGATTCACGCAGGTCGGAGTTGACCGGGCGTTTGTCGGCGCGCTGCTCCAGGCTTCGGTTCAGCTGCGACAGCGCCACCACCGGCACCTGCAGCTCTTTCGCCAGCGCCTTCAGCGAGCGCGAAATCTCGGCGATCTCCAGCGTACGGTTGTCGGACAAGGCCGGCACGCGCATCAGCTGCAGGTAGTCGATCATGATCAGGCTAAGCCCGTCGTGCTCACGGAAAATGCGCCGCGCGCGCGAGCGCACCTCGGTCGGCGTCAGGCCGGAGGAGTCGTCGATGTACATGTTGCGCTTCTCCAGCAGGATGCCCATGGTGCTGGAAATGCGCGCCCAGTCCTCGTCGTCGAGCTGGCCGGTACGGATGCGCGTCTGATCCACGCGCGACAGTGACGCCAGCATACGCATCATGATCTGCTCGCCGGGCATCTCCAGGCTGAAGATCAGCACCGGTTTCTCCTGGGTCATCGCGGCGTTTTCGCACAGGTTCATGGCGAAGGTGGTTTTCCCCATCGATGGACGGGCGGCGACGATGATCAGATCGGACTTTTGCATGCCCGCGGTTTTCTTGTTGAGGTCCTGATAGCCGGTATCGACCCCGGTCACGCCGTCATGCGGCTGCTGATACAGCTGTTCGATGCGCGAGACGGTGTCTTCCAGGATGCGTTCGATGCCCTTCGGGCCCTCGTCTTTGCTGGCGCGGTTCTCGGCGATTTGGAATACGCGGGATTCCGCCAGATCGAGCAGGTCTTCGCTGCTGCGCCCCTGCGGATCGTAGCCGGCGTCGGCGATTTCGTTAGCCACCGAGATCATTTCGCGCACCACCGCGCGCTCGCGTACGATGTCGGCGTAGGCGCCGATGTTGGCGGCGCTCGGGGTGTTTTTCGACAGCTCGGCCAGGTAGGCGAAGCCCCCCACCGAGTCCAGTTCGCCCTTCTGTTCGAGCGATTCGGACAGGGTGATGAGGTCGATAGGCTTGCTCATCTCCAGCAGACGCTGCATCTCGGTAAAGATCAGGCGATGCGGGCGGCTGAAGAAGTCGTTGGCGACCACGCGTTCCGCCACGTTGTCCCAACGCTCGTTATCCAGCATCAAACCGCCCAACACCGACTGCTCGGCCTCCAGCGAGTGCGGCGGCATCTTCAGCCCTTCCATCTGACGATCTCTGGAACGCTCTCTGGTTTCGTCCGCGTTTGTTTTGTTGGTTGGTTTTTTTCCTGCCATGAAACGTAGTCTTTATCCGGTTGCGAATGAAGGATCCTGACGCGAGAGTATACGTGATTTTTGCGTCATAACCGATGCAAAAAAGGTATTGACCCCCGCACGGGCGAACTGGATCTCCGATAATAAAAAGAATAGGGTGAAATCAGACACTCCAACGAGGTAACCCTATGGCCAAGCGCATTCAATTCTCCGCCGTCGGCGGACCGGAAGTCTTGCAATACGTTGATTTTACACCGCTCGATCCGGCTGCCGGTGAAGTGCAGATCGAGAACAAGGCGATCGGCATCAACTACATCGACACCTATGTGCGCAGCGGGCTGTACGCGCCGGCCAGCCTGCCGAGCGGCCTCGGCACCGAAGCGGCCGGCGTGGTGGTCAAGGTCGGCGCCGGGGTCAGCGCGATCAAACCGGGCGACCGGGTGGTGTATGCGCAGTCGTCGCTCGGCGCCTACAGCGAGATCCACAACGTGCCGGAAGAGAAAGTGGCGCTGCTGCCGCACAACCTGAGCTTTGAGCAAGGCGCCGCTTCTTTCCTGAAAGGGCTGACGGTGCACTATCTGCTGCGCCAGACCCACGAAGTGCAGCCGGGTGAAGTATTTTTGTTCCATGCCGCCGCCGGCGGCGTCGGGCTGATCGCCTGTCAGTGGGCCAAAGCGCTGGGCGCGCGCCTGATCGGCAGCGTCGGCTCCGACGAGAAGGCGGCGCTGGCGAAGCAGGCCGGCGCCTGGGCCACCATCAACTACCATAAAGAGGATATCGCCCAGCGGGTGGCCGAGCTGACGCACGGCGAGAAGGTCGGCGTGGTATACGATTCGGTGGGGCAAAGCACCTGGCAGGCCTCGCTCAACAGCCTGAAGCGGCGCGGCCTGATGGTCAGCTTCGGCAACGCGTCCGGCCCGGTGACCGGCGTCGATCTGGCGCTGCTGAATCAGAAGGGCTCGCTGTACGTCACCCGCCCTTCCCTCAACGGCTACATCACCAACCGCGCCGAGCTGCAGTACGCCAGCAACGAGCTGTTCTCGCTGATCGGCAGCGGCGCCATTCGGGTGGAGGTGAGAGACGATCAGAAATTCGCGCTGGCCGACGCCCAGCGTGCGCACCAGGTGCTGGAAAGCCGCAGCACCAGCGGTTCCAGCCTGCTGATCCCCTGATCGCGGCCAAAGAAAAGGGCTCCTTGCGGAGCCCTTTCTGTTACTGCGTTTTGTAGGGGTAGAGCAGAGTCCGCCAGAGACAGGGGTTGCTTTAGCAACACGAATTTTAGGTGTCTCTCACGGTGATGAAATCGGTCGCATCACTGCATCGACCCACATCCTAACAGCCCCGTCCGGCAAAAAACACGCTTTATGTGCCACATCGCCGGGGAAAACTGCCAAGCTGTGATCGCTGCCGCATTCGCGGTGCGGGAAATTGTGCAAGTTTCAGTGTGACTGTCTGATTATTCAGCAAAAAATCAGTAACGCCGGATCTGGGGTTTCTGCATTGAACGGTAAATCCATACCCCAACCACCGCCAAAATCAGCCACGGCAGCAGCTTAATGACCACTGCGAACAGCCCGCCCAACAGCATGAATGCCGCCGCCGCCAACAGCGCTGCGAAGATCCCCAGCAGCGAGATGCCGGTCACCATCAGCATCACCACAAAACCAATGAGAAAGAAGATTTCCAACATGATTGCTCCTTTGCAATACAACGTATCTGCAGAGTGGATTACAAGAAGCGTGCCAGAACGGCGGATGGGCTAACCTATTGAAAACCGAAGGCAGGCATCCGGTAACGCACCGAACGCCTGGTGAAAAACACTAACTGTTGGTCAAATTTTTTGTGGATTACGCCATTTCGACGCGCGGCTGACGCACCAGCGCCAGCGCCTGCTCCACCACCCGCGCATCGGCGCCCGGCTTGTGGGCGTTCTCGCTCAGATGGCGACGCCACTGGCGCGCGCCCGGCACGCCCTGGAACAGACCGAGAATATGGCGAGTAATGTGGCCAAGATAGGTGCCGTTAGACAGCTCGCGCTCGATATACGGATACAGCGCTTCGACGATCGCCACGCTGTCCGGCACCGCGGTCTGCGCGCCGAACAGTTCGCTGTCGACCCGCGCCAGGATACCCGGATTCTGATACGCCTCGCGCCCCATCATCACGCCGTCCAAGTGCTGCAGGTGCTGCTGCGCCTCTTCCAGCGTTTTCACCCCGCCGTTAATGGCGATGGTCAACGCCGGGAAATCCCGCTTCAGCTGATAGACGCGCGGATAGTCCAGCGGCGGCACTTCGCGGTTTTCTTTCGGGCTGAGGCCGGAGAGCCAGGCCTTGCGCGCGTGGATGGTGAACATGTCGCACTCGCCGCGCCCGGCGACGGTCTCGATAAAGTCACACAGGAAGGCGTAGCTGTCCTGATCGTCGATGCCGATGCGGGTCTTCACCGTCACCGGGATCGACACCACGTCGCGCATCGCCTTGATGCAATCGGCGACCAGCGCCGCCTGGCCCATCAGACAGGCGCCGAACATGCCGTTTTGCACCCGATCGGACGGGCAGCCGACGTTGAGGTTAATCTCATCGTAACCGCGCTGCTCCGCCAGCTTGGCGCAATGCGCCAGCGCGGCCGGATCGCTGCCGCCCAGCTGCAGCGCCACCGGATGCTCTTCTTCGCTGTAGGCCAGATAGTCGCCCTTGCCGTGGATGATCGCGCCGGTGGTCACCATCTCGGTGTACAGCAGCGTTTCCTTGGTCAGCAGGCGGTGGAAGTAACGGCAATGACGATCGGTCCAGTCGAGCATCGGCGCGATGGAGAAACGATTGGCGGCGTAGGTTGGGGCGTGGTTGTCTTTCGTCATGCTGAGTTACTGGCTACCTGAGTCTGTCTGGGTTCAACGAACGGCACGCGGCCGCAAACGGCTATTATAACGACAATCGGCGCCGTTGGGAAAACCCGCTTGCCGCCGGCAAAAATAAGCGGAGACAAGGCGAATAAACCCGCTCGTTCAGGTGTTATCTCATTACGGGCGCGCACGGCGCCTCTGCCTTGAGGACATAACCATGAACAGCTTCATTAAACGCCTGCTGGCATCGGCCATTGCCGGCTGCCTGCTGTTGTCCGGCGCGGCGCTGGCGATGGGCGGCGACGGCAGCGGCCAAACCCCGCCAACCTGTCCGAAAGGCCAGGTCTACGACAGCAAAACTCAGACTTGCATGGTAGATAAAAGCGGCAAGGTCGACGACGCCGACCGCACTAACTACGCCTATGTACTGGCGAAAAGCGGCCGTTATCAGGAAGCGCTCGATATGCTCAATACGTTGAAAAATCCCAACACCGCCGTTGCGCTGAACTATCGTGGCTACGCCATGCGCAAACTTGGCCGCACCGATGAGGGGATCGGCTATTATTTAAAATCAGTAGCCCTCGATCCGAAATACCCCAAAGTGCGCGAGTACCTGGGGGAAGCCTATATGCTGAAAGGCCGACCCGATCTGGCTCGCCAACAGCTGCAGGTGATCCAGTCGCTGTGCGGCACCGGGTGCGAGGAGTACCGCGATTTGGCGGCGGCCATCGACCGCCACCCGGAATCGTGATCTGACGCGCCTGCGGAGGTGACTATCAGCGGCGATGCGATACGCGATGAACTCGGCCACTATCTCTCCCGCCTGTGGCGCTATGCGCTGGTGCTCTCGCACCGGCGGGATGTCGCCGACGATCTGGTGCAGGCCACTTGCCTGCGTGCGCTGGAGCGCGCCGCGCAATTCACCCCCGGTTCACACCTGGATCGCTGGCTGTTTTCCATCTTGCACTCCATTTGGCTCAATGAAGTTCGCGCCCAACATCTTCGCCAGGGGCAAGGCTGCATGGCGGCGGAAGAGCTGGGCGATGCGGACAACGGCGAACAGCCGGTCTGGCTCCATGAAGTGATGCGGCGCATCAGCCGGCTGCCGACGGCCCAGCGCAACGCGCTGTTTCTGGTGTATGTCGAAGGGCTGTCTTACCGGGAGGCCGCAAAAGTGCTGGCGGTGCCGATCGGCACCGTCATGAGCCGTTTGGCGGCCGCACGTCTGGCATTGGCCGATGACCGCCCGTTGGCAAACGACGGCCCGCACCGCAAAGAGCGCCATCCCGCCCCCTTGCCTCCTGCTCGTCGATAACGCCCTATTCCAACGAGCGGATAACCCGGCATGGCTGCCCCAGCGCCAGCACGTTGGCCGGGATGTCGCCGGTGACGATGCTGCCCGCGCCGATGGTGGTGCCGTCGCCGATAGTCACTCCCGGCAGGATCACTACGTTGCCGCCGATCCAGACGTTGTTGCCGATGGACACCGGCTGCGCCGAGGTGCGGAAAGGGAAATCCGGATCGCCGGTGAAGCGCTCTGCGGCCTTCAGCGGGTGGCTCGGCGTATAGATTTGCACGTTGGGGCCGATCAGCGTGTTGTCGCCGATGGTGATGGTATTGCAGTCGAGGAACACCGCGTTGACGTTGATAAAGCAGTTTTTACCGATGCGGACATGCTGCCCGTAGTCACACCAGAATGGCGTTTCAATCCAGCTCGCTTCCCCCCAGGCGCCGAACAGCTCGCCGAGCAGGCGGTTTTTCTCGTCCGCCTGATGCGAGTCCAGCGCCCCCAAGCTTTTGATCAACGCCCTCGCCCGATGGTACATCCCGATCAGTTCTTCATCGCGGCTGTTGTACTCCAGGCCGCTTAACAGCTTCTCTCTTTCCGTCATCACACAGGGCTCCTGCTCATCACGCGGGTAAAAGGCGTTATACCGCGCTCGCCCCCCGCTCTCCAGCGCTAAAACCGGCAACGTTGATTTGCCGCCCGACGGCGGGGAAAAGTTGTGACGCATCTCTCTTTTAGCGCGATCGGCGCGACTTTCCCTGCGCTATCATCAGGGGAAAAGGGGGCAACTCTCGGCGATTCGCCGTAATCATGGTAAAATCGGCTTTTTTACGTACCGGGATATTTGCGATGAACTCAACCACCCAGGAAAAGCTGCTGGCGCAGGCTGAACGCCTCTGCCAGCAACGCAATGTGCGATTGACGCCGCAACGGCTGGAAGTGCTGCGTCTGATGACTCAGCAACCCGGTGCAATCAGCGCATATGACCTGCTCGATCTGCTGCGCGTCGCCGAACCGCAGGCCAAGCCGCCGACGGTATACCGCGCGCTGGATTTTCTGCTGGAGCAAGGGTTTATCCATAGAGTGGAATCGGCCAACAGCTACGTGCTGTGCCACCATTTCGAACAGCCGATGCATACGTCCGCGCTGTTTATCTGCGACCGCTGCGGCCAGGTGACCGAACGCACCACCGAAGGCGTGGAGGAAACGCTGCAGAAGCTGGCACAGGAAGCCGGATTTGCACTGCGGCACAGCGTGGTGGAAGCGCACGGTCTGTGCGCCGGTTGCGTTGAAGTTGAAGCTTGTGACAGCAAGCATGACTGCGCCGAACACGATCACAGCATCGCCATCAAGAAGAAGTAAGACGAAGTCAGGTACTTCCCTGTACCTGCGGCCGGGGCGCCAGAGGATGGAGCGACGCCGGCCTGCGCTGTTGCCGGCCGCCGTCAGTGGCGGCCCTGCGTGTTACCAGCGGTGTTTGGTGTGATCTTCCCAGGCCTTCACCTCTTTTTCGGCCGCCTCTTTCTGGTAACCGTAGCGCTCCTGAATTTTGCCGACCAGCTGTTCGCGTTTCCCTTCGATGACCGTCAGATCGTCATCGGTCAGCTTGCCCCATTTCTCTTTCACTTTGCCTTTCAGCTGCTTCCAGTTACCGTCGGCTTGATCTTTATTCATAGTCTCTCCGTTAACCTGTGGTGAATCAGTGATCCCTGTTGCCGGTCGGGGTTAACCAGAAATTTTTCTGGCCGATGCTTCCTTCACCTTAAGAAGCACCGCTCCCCTTCATTTACCAGCCACATGATTCATTCTAGTTAAACATGGAAATAAAAAAGCCAAAACACAGAATAAAAAACCATTAACAAACAAAATAAAAACAAAAAACGCTAACAAACAACGAACTAACGCGAACAAACCAAGGCTGAAAACATGTAAGCAAACATGACCAAAATCATAAGAAAAACTAACCATTAACCCAACAAAACGTCCGGTTTAATGTGCAGTAAACCAGCTGCCGCGCACCTGGTGACGGTGCCAAATCCAGCCCAATGCCACGCCACGCAACGTCAGAAACACCGCCAGCGCCAGCCAAAGCCCGTGGTTGCCAAGCAACGGCACGCTGAACAGCGTCAGACCGTACCCTGCCGCGGCCACCGCCATGCTGTTACGCATCTCAGCGCCGCGCGTGGCGCCGATAAACATGCCATCCAGCAAATAGCACCACACCCCGACCAGCGGCAAAATGACCTGCCACGGTAAATAGTGGGCGGCCAACGCGCGCAGCTCCGGTAGAGAGGTCAACGCCGCCACGATCTGCTGGCCGGTAACGGCATACGCCAGGCCGAAGGCCAACGCGACCAGCCCCGCCTGCCTGCAGGCCGCGTGCCACACCTTACGCAGTTGGCTGCCGTCCCGAGCGCCGTAGGCGTGGCCGGAATGGGCCTCCACCGCATAAGCGAAGCCGTCGAGCGCATAGGCGGTAAACGTCAGCAGGTTCATCAACACCGCGTTAACCGCCACCACATCGCTCCCCAGGCGAGCGCCGAAAATGGTCAGCGACGCAAAGCACAGCTGCAGCAACAATGAACGCAGCATGATGTCGCGATTGAGCGCCAGCAGGCGACGCAGATCGCCACGCCAGGCCTGACGCAACATCGCCAGGGTAATACCGCGCAGACGCATCACCCGCCACGCCAGCCACAGGCCGAGCAATAGCGTGGCATATTCGGCGATGGCGGTGGCCGCCGCCGCCCCTCGCACGTTCCAACCCAGGCCCATCACCAGCCAAATATCCAGCACGATGTTCAGCAGGTTGCCGACGATCAGCAGGATCACCGGCGCACGCACGTACTGCACGCCGAGCAGCCAGCCCAGCAGCACCAGGTTGGCCAGCGCCGCCGGCGCGCTCAACCAGCGGATCTCAAGAAAACGCCGCGCCTGCTCCAGCACCTCGCCATCGCCGCCGACGATCCGCAGCGCCAGTTCGATCAGCGGGTAGCGCAACAGGACGATCGCCCCCCCGGCCAACAGCGCCAGCAGCAGCGGTTGCATAAAGGCGCGCGCCAGCGCCTGCGGGTTCTTCGCTCCCAGCGCCTGCGCCGCGAGGCCGGTGGTGCTCATGCGCAGGAACAGCAGCAGCATGAACAGGAAGCTGGTCGCCACCGCGCCGATCGCCACGCCTCCCAAATAGATCGGGCTGTCGAGGTGGCCGATCACCGCGGTGTCCACCAGCCCGAGCAGCGGCACGGTGATATTGGAGAAAATCATCGGCAGGGCGAGGCGCCACAGGGCTTTATCGGTGTCGCTGGTGAAGGCGGAAATCAGGCGCATGATGGGATGTTCCTGTGACAGAGTGACGAAGGGCGAAGTCAGAAACAAAAACGCCCCAAAACAGGGGCGATTGATACAGGGAGCGGCGGTGATGGCGCGGCGATTAAATCCAGTCGCCGTTGCGGATCACGCCGACCGCCAGCCCTTCGATCGTGAAATTCTGCTGGCGCAGATCGACCACGATCGGTTGGAATTCGTTGTTCTCCGGCAGCAGTTCAACCACGTTGCCGTGCTTTTTCAAGCGTTTGACCGTCACTTCGTCTTCGATGCGCGCGACCACGACCTGGCCGTTGCGCACGTCTTGCGTTTTGTGCACCGCCAGCAGATCGCCGTCCAGAATGCCGATGTCGCGCATCGACATGCCGTTCACCCGCAACAGGAAATCGGCGCTCGGTTTGAACAGGGATGGATCCACCTGGTAGTGCCCTTCGATGTGCTGCTGCGCCAGCAGCGGCTCGCCGGCGGCGACGCGGCCGATCAGCGGCAGCCCTTCTTCTTCTTCCATCAGCAGGCGGATACCGCGCGACGCGCCGGAGACGATTTCGATCACGCCTTTGCGTGCCAGCGCCTTCAGGTGCTCTTCGGCGGCGTTAGGCGAACGGAACCCCAGACGCATCGCGATCTCGGCACGCGTCGGCGGCATGCCCGTTTGCGAAATATGATCGCGAATCAGATCGTAGACCTCTTGCTGTCTGGTAGTTAGTGCTTTCATTCCGCCCCCTGTTTGTTTATACAGTCTTGCTGTGAGTATATACAGGTAAGCGCGGATTGGGAACCGAAGAATAAATAAAAATCAGTCAGTAGGCGCTTTGCGTCAGCCAAAATGCTGCCACAAGACCGTGCCCCAAACGAACAGCGCGAGTACGATCGCCAGCGACACCGCCGCCGATCCCATGTCCTTGGCCCGCCCGGACAGCTCATGGTGTTCGCTGCCGATGCGATCCACCACCGCTTCGATCGCGCTGTTCAGGATCTCGACGATCATCACCAGCGCCACCGATCCGATCAATAAAATGCGCGCTATCGCACCCACGTCCAGCCAGACAGCCAGTATGATAGCCAGGAGGGTCACCACCAGTTCCTGGCGGAACGCCGCCTCGTGTTGCCAGGCGGCGGAAAGCCCTTTATAAGAATAGCCGGCGGCCTTGATGATGCGGGTCAATCCGGTTGCTTGGTTTGCCATGTTTTCGTGCCTTTCTCAGAGGTCGGTCATAATAAAAAGAGTCTAGAACAGTCCGCGCTGACGGCTCTCGGTTTTCGAACACCACAGATCTGCTACCCGGTTTCTGGTATGCTTGCGGCGCATTGCTAACAAGAGGCTTCACGTTGTTATGTCAGGTTGGCGTAAAATTTATTATAAAATATTGAATTTACCACTTAAATTGTTGGTAAGAAGTAAGGTCATCCCTTCAGATCCGGTTACCGAGCTAGGGTTGGATCCCTCACGGCCGATTTTGTATGTTTTACCTTACAATTCCAAGGCGGATTTGCTGACGCTGCGCACCCAGTGCCTGGCGCAGGATCTGCCCGATCCGCTCAACGCGCTGGAGATCGACGGCACCGTGCTGCCGAGCTACGTGTTCATTCACGACGGCCCGCGCGTGTTCCGCTACTACACCCCGAAAGAAGAGTCGGTAAAGCTGTTCCACGACTACCTGGATCTGCATCGCAGCAATCCGGATCTCGACATTCAAATGCTGCCGGTTTCGGTCATGTTCGGCCGCTCGCCGGGCCGCGAAGGCCACGGCACGCCGCACCTGCGTCTGTTGAACGGCGTGCAAAAATTCTTCGCCGTGCTGTGGCTCGGCCGCGACAGCTTCGTGCGCTTCTCCAACACCGTTTCGCTGCGCCGCATGGCCACCGAACACGGCACGGATAAAACCATCGCGCAGAAACTGGCGCGCGTGGCGCGCATGCACTTCTCGCGTCAGCGCCTGGCCGCTGTAGGCCCAAGCCTGCCGGCCCGTCAGGATCTGTTCAACAAGCTGTTGGCGTCCAAAGCGATCGAAAAAGCGGTCGAGGACGAAGCGCGCAGCAAAAAGATCTCTCACGAGAAGGCCCAGCAGAACGCCATCGCGTTGATGGAAGAGATCGCCGCCGACTTCTCCTACGAAACCGTGCGTCTGTCCGATCGCGTGCTGAGCTGGACCTGGAACCGGCTGTATCAGGGCATCAACGTCACCAACGCCGAGCGCGTGCGCCAGCTGGCGCAGGACGGCCACGAGATCGTCTACGTGCCCTGCCACCGCAGCCACATGGACTATCTGCTGCTGTCCTACGTGCTGTATCACCAGGGCCTGGTGCCGCCGCACATCGCCGCGGGCATCAACCTCAACTTCTGGCCGGCCGGCCCGATCTTCCGTCGCCTGGGCGCGTTCTTCATCCGCCGCACCTTCAAGGGCAACAAGCTTTACTCGACGGTGTTCCGCGAATACCTCGGCGAGCTGTTCACCCGCGGTTACTCGGTGGAATACTTCGTGGAAGGCGGCCGCTCCCGCACCGGGCGTCTGCTGGAACCGAAAACCGGCACCCTGTCGATGACCATCCAGGCGATGCTGCGCGGCGGCGCCCGTCCGATCACGCTGGTGCCGATCTACATCGGCTACGAGCATGTGATGGAAGTGGGCACCTACGCCAAAGAGCTGCGCGGCGCCACCAAGGAAAAAGAGAGCCTGTTGCAGATGCTGCGCGGCCTGCGCAAACTGCGCAATCTGGGCCAGGGTTACGTCAACTTCGGCGAACCGCTGCCGTTGACCGCTTACCTCAACCAGCACGTGCCGCAGTGGCGCGAGTCGATCGATCCGATCGAAGCTCAGCGCCCAAGCTGGTTGACGCCGACGGTCAACGATCTCGCCGGCCAGATCATGGTGCGCATTAACAATGCCGCCGCGGCCAACGCCATGAACCTGTGTTCCACCGCGCTGCTGGCCTCGCGCCAGCGTTCGCTGACCCGCGAACAATTGCTCGAGCAGCTCGAGTGCTACCTGCAGCTGATGCGCAACGCGCCTTACGCGCATGACGTCACCGTACCGACGCAGACGCCGGACGAGCTGCTGGATCACGCGCTGAACATGAACAAGTTCGAGGTGGAAAAGGACAACATCGGCGACATCATCATTCTGCCGCGCGAGCAGGCGGTGCTGATGACCTATTACCGCAACAACATCCACCACCTGCTGGTGTTGCCGTCGCTGATCGCCAGCATCGTCATGCATCATCGCCGGGTATCGCGCGCCGAACTGCTGCGCCAGATTGGCATGATTTACCCGATGCTGAAAGCCGAGCTGTTCCTGCATAACGACAAGGAGCAGCTGCCGGACGTGCTGCGGCCGATGATCGACGAGCTGATCCGCCAACAGCTGATCTGCGACAAAGGCGACGAGCTGGTGCTGAACCCGGCGCGCATTCGCCCGCTGCAGCTGCTGGCCGCCGGGGTGCGCGAAACCCTGCAACGCTACGCCATCACTATGTCGATCCTCAGCGCCAACCCGAGCATCAACCGCGGCGCGCTGGAGAAAGAGAGCCGCATCATGGCGCAGCGTCTGTCGGTGCTGCACGGCATCAACGCGCCGGAATTCTTCGACAAGGCGGTGTTCTCCACCCTGGTGGCGACGCTGCGCGAAGAAGGCTACATCAACGACAGCGGCGATGCGATCCGCGAGCACACCCTCGAGGTGTACAACATGCTGAGCGATCTGATCACGCCGGAAATCAAGCTGACTATCGAAAGCGTCAACATGCCGGAAGAGACCAACGCTCTGCCGCAAACCGATGCGCAAGAAGAGAAAGACGAGTGATTTCGCCCGGCGCGAAAACAAAAAAGGCACCCCGAGGGGTGCCTTTTTTCTTGCTGCAGGAAACCGCTACGCCGGCAGATAGCTGAGCGCGATGCCGATAAACACCACCAGCCCGACATAATTGTTCTGCAGGAAGGCCTTGAAACAGGCCTCGCGCTCGCGCCCGGCAATCTGCTTCTGCTGGTGAATGAACAGCGCGCCCGCCAGCAACAGCGACCAGTAAAACGCGCCGCCGAGCTGCGCCAGATAACCGACCCACACCAGCAGCAGCAGCGTTGCGAACTGCAACAGCCCGACGATCAGCTTGTCATAACGCCCGAACAGGATAGCGGTGGACTTGATGCCTATTTTCAGATCATCGTCGCGATCGACCATCGCATACAGCGTGTCGTAGGCCACCGTCCAGCAGATGTTCGCCAGCAGCAGCAGCCAGCAGCTGAGCGGCAGCGATTCGCTGACCGCCGCATAGCCCATCGGAATGCCCCAGCCGAACGCGGCGCCCAGCACGAACTGCGGCAGGTTGGTCACCCGCTTCATAAAAGGATACACCCAGGCCAGCGCCAGCGCCGCCAGCGACAGCCAGATGGTCATCGCATTCAGCGTCAACACCAGGCAGAACGAGATCAGCACCAGCACCACGAACAGCACCTTGGCCTCTTTCGCGCTCACCCGGCCGCTCGGCATCGGCCGCCCGGCGGTGCGCTTTACGTAGCCGTCCACCGCGCGATCGGCGTAATCATTCACCACGCAGCCGGCGGCGCGCATCAGGAACACGCCGAGCACGAACACCACCAGAATCGACAGCGGCGGCACGCCTTTCCCGGCCAGCCACAGCGCCCACAGCGTCGGCCATAGCAGCAACAGCGTGCCGATCGGTTTATCAATGCGCATCAAATGGCTGTAAGCCCGCCATTTACTTTGAGTCACGCTTCCCTCCAACGTCTTGCTCTCCTCTCTTATGCGGGAACCGCTGAATACAGCGGCGAAGCCGGTAAAAACAGTTCGGTCAGCAGCAGCGGCTTGCCCGCCAGCCGCAGCCGTGAACGACGCGCCCACAGCGCGTCCTGCCGGCCGATATGGATATAGTCGCGGGTCAGATCGCCGCTGCTGAACAGATAGCGCCCGAGCGGCAGCGTCCCCAGATCCACCAACGCCTGATCGGGGCCGGTCAGCGTATGTTCCGGGATCACCGTGCGCCCCAGCAGCCAGGGCTGGTCGTCGCCCAGCAGCACCACTTCGCGCAGCCAGTAGCGCGGGCTGTCGGGCAGGTGGTTCGCCTCGTCGCCCAGCGCCTCGCGCGTGACGAAGCATTCGCGCTGCGGTTCAACGCGCACCTGGGCGCAATGGCGTTCAAATCGGCGGGTCATGGAGCCTAACTCCATCAGCCAGTCGCTGACGGCGGCGGGCGCCGGAGGATCCTGTTCGGATAACCACTCCAGCGGCGGCAGGATGGAATCCCTGATGCCAGACATTGCTTTACTCCTCGCCTGAACCGCAGCCGGTACGGCGCGCCAGACGATACAAACTGTTAACAGGCCCCCATTGTAGCGCAGAAATGCGAAAGCGGCAGGCTGATTCGTGGCGAAAACGGCAGGCCTATCGGCCGGAAAAACCGGGGTTCTGTCATCTTTTTGCCATCCGCATTCTCTATCTTCATTTCCCGGCGCGCTGACGATTCTGTGATCGCCCGCAAAGTTTCAGCTTCCTCGCGTTGTGTTATCTACGCGCGTAGATACCCTGATACAGCAGCGTTGAATCGCCATGCGTCCGACATGATTTGTCGGCACACCTTTGTTGCCGGCACCAGGGAAACCATCTTTAACCGCGCCCCTCCAGGCGCAGAACAAAAGAGGATAGCACTGCCATGAGCGAAACAACGCTTGCCCCTTCACAGACCGCCGACGCCGCGCTGGTGGCCGATGAACGCCTGGCGACCAAAGAGGGGCGCAGCCAATTTTGGCGCGCCACCTTCTCCTGCTGGCTCGGCACCGCCATGGAATACGTCGACTTCGCGCTGTACGGCCTGGCGGCCGGCATGGTGTTCGGCGACGTGTTCTTCCCGGAAGCCACGCCGCTGGTGGCGCTGCTGGCCAGTTTCGCCACCTACTCCGTCGGCTTCGTCGCGCGGCCGATCGGCGCGCTGGTGTTCGGCTGGATCGGCGACCGCAAAGGCCGCCGCGTGGTGCTGATCACCACCGTGGCGCTGATGGGCCTCTCCACCACGCTGATCGGCCTGATCCCGTCCTATGCGCAAATCGGCGTCTGGGCGCCCGCCTGCCTGGTGATCCTGCGCTTCGCGCAGGGGTTCGGCGCCGGTGCGGAGCTGTCCGGCGGCGCGGTGATGCTGGCGGAATACGCGCCGGCCAAGCGGCGCGGGCTGGTGGCGTCGATCATCGCCATCGGCTCCAACAGCGGCACCCTGCTGGCGTCGCTGGTATGGCTGCTGGTGCTGCAGCTGGACAAGGAAGATCTGATGAGCTGGGGCTGGCGCATTCCGTTCCTCGCCAGCATTCTGATCGCCGGGGTGGCGCTGTACCTGCGCCGTCACGTGCGGGAAACGCCGGTGTTCGAACGCGAGCTGCAGCAAAACCACCAGCGCATGCTGGACGCCGCCCAGGCCGCGCCGGATACGCGCAGCTACCTGCAACGTACCAAAGCGTTCTGGGTGATGCTCGGCCTGCGCATCGGCGAAAACGGCCCTTCCTACCTGTGCCAGGGCTTTATCGTCGGCTACGTCGCCAAGGTGCTGATGGTCGATAAATCGGTGCCGGCGCTGGCGGTGTTGATCGCCTCGCTGTGCGGTTTTCTGGTGATCCCGCTGGCCGGCTGGCTGTCCGATCGCTTCGGCCGCCGCATCACCTACCGCTGGTTCTGCCTGCTGCTGGTGCTGTACGCCTTCCCGGCGTTCTGGCTGCTCGACAGCCGTGAACCGGCTATCGTCATCTCGGTGATCGTGGTCGGCATGTGCATCGCGTCGCTGGGGATCTTCGGCGTTCAGGCGGCCTACGGCGTCGAACTGTTCGGCGTGAAGAATCGCTACTCCAAGATGGCGTTCGCCAAAGAGCTCGGTTCGATCCTCTCGGGCGGCACCGCGCCGCTGATCGCCACCGCGCTGCTGTCCGGTTTCGGTCACTGGTGGCCTGTCGCCTGCTATTTTGTTGTAATGGCGGCCATCGGCTTAATCACCACCTTCTTTGCTCCCGAAACCCGCGGCCGCGATCTCAACCTGCCGCAGGATGCCGCGTAGCGAGAAGGCGAACAGGACCTCAATTTGGATAATCACTCCGCGCGACGCGTTACCCGCGCCGACGTGGCCCGCGTAGCGGGCACCTCCGTCGCCGTGGTCAGCTATGTGATCAACAACGGCCCGCGCCCGGTGGCGGAAGCCACCCGGCTGCGCGTGCTGGCGGCGATCGAGCAGACCGGCTACCGGCCGAACGACATCGCGCGGGCATTGGCCTCCGGCAGCACGCAAACCTACGGGCTGGTGGTGCCGGATATTTCCAACCCGTTCTTCGCCACGCTGGCGCGGGCGCTGCAGCAGGAGGCCTTCAGCCGCGGCCGCGTGCTGCTGCTGGGCGACGCCGGCGATGACCGGCAGCGCGAGTATGAGCTGATCAATAACCTGCTGCGTCGCCAGGTCGACGGCCTGCTGTACACCAGCGTCGATCGCCATCCGTGGTTCGAGCTGATCCGCGCCTCCGGCACGCCCTGCGTGATGATAGACACTATCGACAGCCAGGCCGGCGTCTGCGCCATCCGCGTCGACGAGCGCGACGCCGCCTGCCAGGCGACCCGCCATCTGCTGCAGCACGGCTATCGCGACATCGGCATTTTTATCGGTCCGCTAACCATGCTCAACGCGCAGGATCGCCTGAACGGTTGGCGCGATGCGCTGCTGGAGGCGGGCATTGCGCCGCGCGACGAGTGGATTTTCGAGGCGCCTTACACCCGCCAGGGCGGCTACCAGGCCACCCAGCGCATGGTGCAAGGCCCGCGCCCGCGCGCCGTTTTCACCTCCAACGAGCAGCAGGCGCTCGGCTGCCTGTCGGCGCTGGCGGAGCATGGGTTGCGCGCGCCGGACGATCTGGCGCTGATCTGTTTTAACGGCACGCAGCAATCCGAATTCAGCGTGCCGCCGCTCAGCGCGGTCGAGCAGCCTATCGACGCCATGGCCAAGCGGGCCATCGCCATGCTGGCCGCCGGCGCCGCGCCCGCCGAGCTGCATGAATTCGCTTTTCAACTGCGCATCCGCCGCTCGTGCGGCTGTTAGCGGTTTTTCAGGACACCTTCTATGCGTTTGATCATTGATTGCGATCCCGGCAACGGCGTTCCCGGTGCCAACGTCGACGACGGCCTGGCGCTGGCCCTGGCGCTGGCGGCCAAACCGCAACTGCAGCTGGAACTGATCAGCATCGTGGCCGGCAATACCCCGCGCGAAGTGGGCTTCGCCGTCGCCAGCGAGCTGCTGGCGCAAAGCGGCTACCAGGTGCCGGTCGCCCTCGGCGCGGCGCGCGCCCTGAGCGAGCCGCCGGAGCCATGGCGCGCGCATCTGGACAGGCCGATCGCCGATCCCAAGCTGGCGGCGCTGTGGCGCGACTTGCCTGCGCCCTCACTCGCCAACGCGCCCGCACCGGACGCCGCCATCGCCATCGGCGAGCTGATCTGCCGCCATCCCGGCGAGATAACGCTGGCGGCGATCGGCCCGCTGACCAACGTTGCGCACGCCATGCAGCTGTACCCGCAGATGGCGCAGGCGGTGAAAGAGATCGTGATCATGGGCGGCGTGTTCAACGTCGAGGGATACATCAAGGACACCAATTTCGGCCTGGATCCGGAAGCCGCGCGGCTGGTGCTGAACAGCGGTGCCGCTATCACGCTGGCGCCGCTGGACGTCACCACCCAGACCATGCTGACCCAGGCGGATCTGGCCGCACTGACGCAGCCGGATACGCCGCTGTGCCGCTATTTGCGCGCCACCACGCAGCCGTGGATCGATTATTCGCGCCATACGCGGCGCCTGCCGGGCTGCTGGATCCATGATGCGCTGGTGATCGCCTGGCTGCTGGCACCGCAGCTGGTCACGACCGAAATGTTCCATGTGGATGTGGCGCTGGAAGGGGCGCTGACGCGCGGCAGCTCACGCCGTTGGCGGCCGGACAGCCTGCGCCTGACGGTCGGCATGCCGCCGCCGCAGGGCAAGCCGGTGCGCATCATGCAGCAGGTCGATAACGCCCGTCTGCTGGCATTGATCGGCGCAACGCTGGCCCGCGGATGAAAAAAGGTGCGCCAAGGCGCACCAATCATCGAGCCAGCATCGGCAGCGTCGGGTGTTACCCCTTGCCTTTTACGCTGCTGATAAACGTTTTACGCGCAGTGGTCGAGCCCAGTTTCTCGGCCTCATTCATCAGTTTCAGCGCCTTGTCGATATCGCCCGCCTTCACCGCCTGCTTGATGCCGTTATTGAAGTAGCTTTCGGTATCGTTGAGCATCGGCTCCGCCGGTTTCTCCGGCGTCGGTGCAGGCGCCGCCACGGTGGCCGGTGCGGTTGATCCCACCACCACCGGCGCCACGGTCGGCGCAGGCTGCAGCATGCCGATCATCACGTTGCCGGTGCCCTGTTCCGCGGTCACCTTGAGCTTCAGCGTGCCGGTCGTCGCGTGGCCGGCGATCGGATCCGGGATATCCGGCACTGCGTTGCCCACGCCCTGTGCGTAGGCCTTGGCCGGGTTAGTCAGCTGCGTGGTTTTCGCCAAATCCTGACGGGTGGTGTACACCAGCAGGTAAATCTGTTTTTGACCGAGCGCCGGCGTCAGTTTCAACGTGCCTTCGAGGCGATCGGAGGACATCGCCCCCGGCGGCTGGTAAGGGAAATAGCTGCTCGGGTAATACGCCGCCGGGCGTAGATGCTCGTCCAGCACCAGCACGCTCGGCGCGTACAGCGAATTGTTCTTGGCGAGGCTGCTCAGCGTCACTTCCAGCGAACCGCGATCGGCCGGCAGCGTATAGGCGGCGATCGCCCCCTGAATGTCGCCCTGATTGAGCTGCGGGCTAACGGCGTCGAGCTTCACTTCTTGCGACACCGGCGGTTGCAGCGGCTGCCACGGCAGGCTTTGCAGCGTGGCGGCGCTGATGGCCGGGGCGACGGAAACGTTGGCCGGCGTATCGGCGTTGGCCGCCAAAGGCGCGCCGACGGTCAGCGCCAGCGACAGGCAGAGTGACAGCAGATTCTTTTTCATCGTTATATCCTCTTTCAGCACCGCGGCGGATCAGGCAAGAGATCGGGCCACGGCGAATGCGGTTGGGGGAGAGCCGGCGGCCCTCCCCGTCCTGTCGTTACCACCAAATTTCCATCTGGGCGCCGAAGGTGACTTCGTCATCCTTGCCGCGGCTGAAGGTATGCATGCTGGTGTCGTTGTAAGCGGTGCCGGCGTTATACCCGGTGTCATCGCCGGTGGCGTAGCCCCACTTCTCGTCCCACTTGGCGTAGGTGGCGAACAGGCGGATGGCCGGACGCGACCAAATGCTGTTGCCCGCCTGCCATTGCTGCGCCAGGGTCACTTTATACTGGCCGTTGCGATCGCCGGTGCGCTGAGATTTGACGTTGTCGTAGCCGGCTTCCAGCAGGGTGCTCATGATCGGCGTCCATTTGTACATCGGGCGCACGCCCACGGTGTACCAGGTGGTGCCGTTGTTGTTGTCGCGGTCAATGTCCTGGAACATGGCGACGTACATCAGCGCCCACTGATCGTTGAAGTCGATGGCGCCGTGATCCAGCACGCGGATCATCTTGCCGTTGTTATCGATGGTGGCGCCTTCGTTGCGGCCGTTGTTCTGCGAGGTCATCGAGTCGGTGGCGTACTGCAGCACGAATTTGTTGTAACCGTTCAGGATGCTTTGCGTGTGTTCGGCGGTGAACATCCAGCCGTCTTTGCTGGCGCCGTCGGCCAGGCGGTAGTTATCCTGCGCATTGGCTCGGCCGTAGTCCACGCCCAGCTCCAGGGTGCCGCCCGGGTTCAGCTCCAGCCCGGCCAAGCGCACGTCGAAGGTATCGTTGACGGTCGGACGCTGTTTCCATTCGTTATCCAGGTAGCCGTAAGAGCCGCCGGATTCCGAGTTGCGGGTCACGGCGGCGGACAGCTTGCCGAAGCCCAGATCGATGTTTTCCAGACCGGCGCCCGGGCCGGAGATATCCCAGTAGTAGAAGTCGATCATGTGAACGTCATGACGCTGATAGAAACGCTTACCGGCCCACAGCGTGGAGCCCGGCAGCCACTCGATCAGGTTTTTACCCTGCACGTTCACTTCGCGGAAGCCCGGGGTCACGTCTTCCCAGTCAGAACGCTGCGAGACCGAGTAGGCCAGGTTGGTGTCGAAATAGAAGCTCTTGTCGCCCTCTTTCCACACTTCCTGCCCCAGTTTCAGTTCGGCGTAGGTTTCGCACTCGTTGCCGAGACGGTATTTGCTCGCGGCGCCGGTGGCCTTGAAGCACTGTTGCTCACCGCCGCTGCCGGTCCAACCGATGCCGGAACGGGCGTAACCGTGGAAATCCACGGCCAGCGCCTGAGTAGAGAGAACACCGGCGGCGACAGCCAGTGCCAGAGGAAGTTTGCGCAGAGTAGTCATCATTATTCTCCTGTTATACCGACTTTGATGCTTTAAACGCCCGGCTCCTGGTGCAGCCGTTTACATGCCGTACCGTCTTCACGGAACAGGTGGCAGCGGTGAGGCGGCAGGCCGATGGCGAATGTGGCACCTTCTTCTACCAGCACCACGTCATTCTGGCGGTACACCAGGTTTTGACGGATGGCCGGGATTTGGATATGGATTTGCGTCTCGTTGCCGAGCTGCTCCACCACCTGCACGTCGCCGGTAAGCCGCACTTCAGAGGCTTCGCCGGGCAGCAGATGTTCAGGGCGAATGCCCAATGACAGGTTGGCGCCGGGTTGGACGCCCGCGCCTTCCACCGGCAGCCAGACCAGCTGGCGGTTGGGCAGTTCGACCTGCACCTGTCGCGGCTCCGCCGCGGTGACCTTGACCGGCAGGAAGTTCATCTTCGGTGAGCCGATAAACCCGGCGACGAAGCGGTTGGCCGGGTAGTGATACAGCTCCAGCGGCTTGCCGACCTGCGCCACGCGACCGGCGTCGAGCACCACGATCTTGTCGGCCAGCGTCATCGCTTCGACCTGATCATGGGTGACGTAAATCATGGTGCGCTGCAGGCGCTTGTGCAGACGGGAGATCTCAATGCGCATCTGCACCCGCAGCGCGGCGTCGAGGTTGGACAGCGGCTCGTCGAGTAGGAACACGTCCGGCTCGGCCACCAGCGTGCGGCCGATCGCCACGCGCTGACGCTGCCCGCCGGACAGCGCCTTCGGCCGCCGATCGAGCAGGTGCGCCAACTGCAGCACCTCGGAAACCTGGTTCACCCGTTGATTGATTTCCGCTTTCTTGGCGCCGGCCAGCTTCAGGCCGAACGACATGTTGTCCGCCACCGACAGGTGCGGATACAGCGCGTAAGACTGGAACACCATGCCGATGCCGCGCTCGGAAGGCGGCACTTCATTCATGCGTTTCTCGCCGATCAGCAGGTCGCCGGAGGTGATGTCCTCCAGCCCGGCGATCATGCGCAGCAGCGTCGATTTGCCGCAGCCCGACGGCCCGACAAACACCACAAACTCGCCGTCTTCGATGGTCAGATTGACGTCTTTGGAAATCACGGCCTCACCGAAGGCCTTATAAACGCTGCGCAGTGTCACGCTAGCCATGCGTTACTCCCCTGCTTTCGCAGTTAACATGTCGTGTGAAAATGGCGGAGGCAAAGCCCGCCAAAACCCATTGATGACCCTCTTGCTGCGCGCCGTGCTGCCATGCCAACGGCAAGGTCGCCTCAGACGGCGCGGCCGCCTGAGTATAAGGCTGCAGGTTTATCAGCGCTTCAAGGCATTGATCCTGATGGGTAATAAGTAAGCGCACCACGCCATCGCGCTGGCTGACCGCGCTCAGCTCGCCGCGCTGGAAAAGCGGCGAACGGCGCAGGGCCAGCAGCGTCTGGCAGTAACGCAAGGTGGAGTGGCTGTCGTGCTGTTGGCGACTGATGGCCAACGCGCGGTGTTCGATCGCCACCTGCTGATACCAGCTGATCTCCCCGGCGGTGACCTGTTCGGGGGCTTCATGCCACGGCATCGGCGTTTGCGCGCCGCGCGGATCCTGCAGGCCGGCGGCGTGCGGCAGCCCCAACTCCTCGCCCTGGTACAGGCAGATCGGCGCCGGCAACATCGCCAGCAGCGTCAAAAAGGCGGCGGCGGAACGCAGGTCGCCCTGCCCCCAGCGGCTGACCACCCGAGGCTGATCGGCGTCGCCGGTGCTCCACAGGCTGTCCGCCAACGTGGCGCGGCGGGCGTGCAGCACCGCCACCAGCTTTTCCGCGCTGAACGGCATCACGTCGAGCGCCAGCGCGCCGTGGACGAACCGCTGCACGTCGGCGGCATGACGAACGCGATGGGCTTCGTCGGCGTACCACAGCGTCAGCCCTTCGCCCGTCACCGCCGTTTCGGCCTCCGGCGCCAGCGTCTGCGGCAGCAACAGACCGTCGATCGACAGCGCTTTCAGGTACGGCAGCGCCGCCAGCATGCCGTACGCGTCGCCCACGCCGTCCCCGTTTCCGTCACGGAAACTGGCCGGATGGATCCGGTACAGGGTGGGCTGAGTGGCGATAGGCATTGACGACATAAATCCGGTATCCCTGCTGCGCGTGGCGTTAAAAATCAATGGGCCGATAGTGCGGGAGTCGCCGGAAAGGGTAATCATCCGTAACAGGATTTTTCATGGGGGAGGAGACGGGAGGATGAGAGAACGACCGCGGCGATGAGAAGTTCCGCGCTTAAGGCAAATCTGTGATCAAGCCGGCAAAAATCGCCCCCCTATTTTGTGCCTGACGCCACAGAATAGAGCGCAACGTTAACTGGATCACACTCCTCATCTCAGGGGCGTAGAGGGGGGGAGGATGAGAATATGTCGCGTTGTGACCCACTATGATCGCGAAACGTCTCTCCTTGATTTATGTGCCCACAAAAAGAAGGACTGGATTATGACTCGCAGCATTACCCTCGCCCGTACGCTGGCGCTCTCGGCACTGGCTACTCTGGTGCTCTCTTCTTCCGCCTTCGCCAAGATAGAGGAAGGCAAACTGGTTATCTGGATCAACGGCGACAAGGGCTATAACGGCCTGGCCGAAGTCGGCAAGAAATTCGAAAAAGACACCGGCATCAAAGTCACCGTCGAGCATCCCGACAAGCTGGAAGAGAAATATCCGCAGGTGGCCGCCACCGGCGACGGCCCAGACATCATCCTCTGGGCCCACGATCGCTTCG
This sequence comes from Serratia ureilytica, assembly GCF_017309605.1. Taxonomy (NCBI): domain Bacteria; kingdom Pseudomonadati; phylum Pseudomonadota; class Gammaproteobacteria; order Enterobacterales; family Yersiniaceae; genus Serratia; species Serratia ureilytica. The sequence goes on along the minus strand of NZ_CP071320.1, from coordinate 407,899 downwards.
GCGGCTATGCGCAGTCCGGCCTGCTGGCCGAAGTCCACCCGTCCAAAGCCTTCCAGGACAAGCTGTTCCCGTTCACCTGGGACGCCGTGCGCTATGACGGCAAGCTGATCGGCTACCCGATCGCCGTCGAAGCGCTGTCGCTGATTTACAATAAAGACCTGGTCAAACAGCCGCCGAAGACCTGGGAAGAGATCCCGGCGCTGGACAAACAGCTGCGCGCCAGCGGCAAAAGCGCCATCATGTGGAACCTGCAGGAACCCTACTTCACCTGGCCTATCATCGCCGCCGACGGCGGTTATGCCTTCAAGTATGAGAACGGCAAATACAACATCAAGGATGTCGGCGTCGCCAACGCCGGTTCGCAGGCCGGCCTGCAGTTCATCGTCGATCTGGTGAAAAACAAACACATCAACGCCGATACCGATTACTCGATCGCCGAAGCCGCGTTCAACAAAGGCCAGACCGCGATAACCATCAACGGCCCGTGGGCCTGGAACAACATCGAGCAGAGCAAAATCAACTACGGCGTGACGCTGCTACCGACCTTCAAAGGCAAACCGTCCAAACCGTTCGTCGGCGTGCTGACCGCCGGTATCAACGCCGCCAGCCCGAATAAAGAACTGGCGACCGAGTTCCTCGAGAACTATCTGCTGACCAACGAAGGGCTGGCGGACGTCAACAAAGACAAACCGCTGGGCGCGGTGGCGCTGAAGTCCTACCAGGAAACGCTGGCCAAAGATCCGAAGATCGCCGCCACCATGCAGAACTCGCAAAACGGGGAGATCATGCCGAACATTCCGCAGATGAGCGCTTTCTGGTACGCCGAACGCAGCGCGGTGCTCAACGCCGTCAGCGGCCGCCAAACGGTGAAAGCCGCGTTGGACGATGTGCAGACCCGTATCACCAAGTAATGTCGTCGTGCGGGGCGCCGTGGCGCCCCGCCGTTGCTTCACAGAAAGGAACGCCCTATGCAATTCGCTCACGCCGGGACGCCCGCGCGTAAAAAATCGAAGTGGTGGCAAAGCGACGCGCTGAAATGGCTGGTGGTCGGCCTGTTCAGCCTGGTGACCTGCTACCTGATTGTGTTGATGTATGCACAGGGTGAATACCTGTTCGCCATCCTGACGCTGATCCTGGTCAGCGCCGGGCTTTACGTCTTCGCCAACCGCCGCGCCTACGCCTGGCGCTATGTGTATCCCGGCGTCGCCGGCATGGGATTGTTCGTCCTGTTCCCGCTGATCTGCACCATCGCCATCGCCTTTACCAACTACAGCAGCACCAACCAGCTGACGTTTGAGCGCGCGCAATCGGTATTGATGCAGCGTCAGTTCCAAAGCGGCAAAACGTTCACCTTCGGCCTCTACCCGGCGGAAAACCAGCAGTGGCGCCTGCAGCTGACCTCGCCGGACAGTGAGCAGCCGCTGATTTCCGGGCCTTTCCGCCTCGACGCGACGCCGCCGCTCCCCCTGAAATTGACGGCCCAGAGCGCCGCGCCGCAGGGCGAACCCGCCACGCTGCGGGTGATCACCCAGAACCGGCAGGCGCTGAGCCAACTGGTGGCGCAGCTGCCGGACGGCGATGAATTGCGCATGAGCTCCCTGCGCCAGTTCTCCGGCACCCGTCCGCTGTATGCGCTGGACAAAGACGGCAGCACGCTGACCAATAACCAGACTCAGGTGCGCTACCGGCCGAACGGCGACATCGGCTTCTATCAGGCGATCAACGCCGACGGCGGCTGGGCGCAGGAAACCCTGAGCCCAGGCTATACCGTCACCACCGGCTGGAAAAACTTCCTGCGGGTGCTGCAGGACGAGGGCATCAAAAAACCGTTCGTGTCGATCTTCATCTGGACCCTCGTGTTCTCGGTGATGACGGTGATCCTTACCGTGGCGGTCGGCATGGTGCTTGCCTGCGTGGTGCAGTGGGAGGCGCTGAAAGGCAAGGCTATCTACCGCGTGCTGCTGATCCTGCCCTATGCGGTACCGTCGTTCATCTCGATCCTGATCTTCAAAGGCTTGTTCAACCAGAGCTTCGGCGAGATCAACATGATGCTCAGCCACCTGTTCGGCATCAAACCGGCCTGGTTCAGCGATCCGCTCACCGCCAAGAGCATGATCCTGATCGTCAACACCTGGCTCGGCTACCCGTACATGATGATCCTGTGCATGGGGCTGCTGAAGGCCATCCCGGACGATCTGTACGAGGCCTCGGCGATGGACGGCGCCAACCCGTGGCAAAACTTCTTCCGCATCACCTTCCCGCTGCTGATCAAGCCGCTGACGCCGCTGATGATCGCCAGCTTCGCCTTCAACTTTAACAACTTCGTGCTGATCCAGCTGCTGACCAACGGCGGCCCGGACATGATCGGCACCACCACGCCGGCCGGCTATACCGATCTGCTGGTCAGCTACACCTACCGCATCGCCTTCGAAGGCGGCGGCGGGCAAGACTTCGGGCTGGCGGCCGCCATCGCCACGTTGATCTTCCTGTTGGTGGGCGCGCTGGCGATCCTGAATTTGAAAGCCAGCAAGATGAACTTCGATTAGGGAGAATAACGATGGCCATGGTTCGACCCAAATCCCAGCGCCTGCGCCTGTGGATGACCCACATTTTGATGCTGTGCTTTATCGCCCTGATCATGTTCCCGCTGCTGATGGTGGTGGCCATCTCGCTGCGCGCCGGCAACTTCGCCACCGGCAGCCTGATACCGGAAACCCTCTCCTGGGATCACTGGCGGCTGGCGCTCGGCTTCAGCGTCACCCACGCCGACGGCAGCGTGACGCCGCCGCCGTTTCCGGTGCTGCTGTGGCTGTGGAACTCAGTCAAGATCGCGGCGATCACCGCCATCGGCATCGTGACGCTGTCCACCACCTGCGCCTACGCCTTCGCCCGCATGCGTTTTCGCGGCAAGAGCACGCTGCTGAAAAGCATGCTGATCTTCCAGATGTTTCCAGCGGTGCTGTCGCTGGTGGCGCTGTACGCCTTGTTCGATCGCCTGGGCCAGTACATTCCGTTTATCGGCCTCAACACCCACGGCGGCGTGATCTTCGCCTATATGGGCGGCATCGCGCTGCATGTCTGGACCATCAAGGGCTATTTCGAAACCATCGACAATTCGCTGGAAGAGGCGGCGGCGCTGGACGGCGCCACGCCGTGGCAGGCGTTCCGGCTGGTGCTCCTGCCGCTGTCGGTACCGATTCTGGCGGTGGTGTTCATTCTGTCGTTTATCGCCGCCATCACCGAGGTGCCGGTGGCGTCGCTGCTGCTGCGCGATGTAAACAGCTACACGCTGGCGGTGGGCATGCAGCAATATCTCAACCCGCAGAACTACCTGTGGGGCGATTTCGCCGCCGCCGCGGTGCTGTCGGCGATACCGATTACCGCCGTGTTCCTGCTGGCGCAGCGCTGGTTGGTGGGCGGCCTGACGGCCGGCGGCGTGAAGGGGTAATTTGTGCCACTGCAGTGCGTTTGATGTTTTTCCGCGATAGCGGCAATCCTGTGTCTTTGGCGGCCTTTGGCCGCCATTTTTATCGCTACTCCCGTTTCAGCCGATCGGTGTTGGCCAGATAGAGCGTCACCACCAGCACCAATATCGCCGCCGCGTAGATCAGGGTGTCGATGGGATTTTTGTGATCCACGATAATCAAACGAATAATCGCGGTAATGCCGATATAAATAAAATAGCGCAGCGGGAAATGATAACCCGACTCAAAATACTTGACGATCAAGGCGATAAATTCAAAGTACAGAAAATAAATCACGATGCCTTCAATCAACAGGTAAGAGGACGACTCTTCGCTGTTGATAAATAACACCTTCGCCAGATGGATGGTTTCCTTGACCAGAAACACCACCAGAATTGCCGCCAGCAGCAGAAGGCCCACGTTCAGCACTCGCTGCAGCCCTTTCGCTATCATTATCGAACGCGACGTTTTTGCCATAAAACCTCTCTCTGAATACCGCTTATATGATTCAAGCTTGCCAATATAGGCATTGTCCTAAAAATTACGCCCTTCGCGAAAGCACTTTAAACCCCATTTAATTCATAAAGTTATAATAAGATGTTTCTGACTTATAGATTTGTAGCAAATCGAAATGTCAACTATCATGGGTCACAGAGATCTTTACATAAAACCAATAACCTCGAATTAACAAGGGAATTCTTTATGCGCGCTAAACTTAACGGACTGGTCGCTGCGGGCCTGTTTACCTGTGCATTGTCCGGTCACGCCGCCGGCTTGGTAGCCCCTGACAACGATCTGCGTAACGATCTCGCCTGGTTGTCTGACCGCGGCGTCATCAACGTCAGCCTGTCCACCTGGCCGCTGAGTCAGGAAGAGATCAGTTCCGTTATCGCGCAGGCCAAACCGGTCACCAATACTGAGAAAAACGTCATCGACCGCGTGCAACGCCGCGTTGACGCCCTGAAAGCCAACATCCGCGTCAGCGGTTACGCCTCGACCGATAAACCCGGCACCCCGCAGGGCTTCGGCCAAAACGAGTACGCCGACGATCGCCTGACCATCGGCGCCGGCGCCAACGGCGAGTTCTGGGACGTGCGTCTGCAAGGCTCGGTGGAAGGCGACCAGCGCGTCAGCGATGGCTCCAAATTCAATATGAACGGCTCCTACGGCGCGGTGAAAATCTGGAACCAATGGCTCTCCTTCGGCGAGGTCTCCCAGTGGTGGGGCCCGGGTTACGACGGCAGCCTGATCCGCTCCGATGCCGCGCGCCCGGTCGCCGGCTTCATGCTGCAGCGCGCCGACCAATCGCCGTTTGAAACCCCGTGGCTGTCGTGGATCGGCCGCTGGCAATACCAGTTGTCCGCCGGCCAGCTGTCGCAGTACAGTTCTGTACCGCACACCAAACTGATCGGTGGCCGTTTCACCATGATGCCGACCGACTTCCTGGAATTAGGGGCATCGCGCATCATGATGTGGGGTGGTGAAGGCCGTCCGCAGTCATGGAGCTCGTTCTGGGATGGTTTTACCGGTAAAGATAACGATGATTCAGGTAAAGGCAACGATCCGGGCAACCAGCTGGCCGGTTTCGACTTCAAGCTGAAAATGCAGCCTTTGATCGGCCTGCCGGTCAGCCTGTACGGTCAGTTGGTGGGCGAAGATGAAGCGGGCTATCTGCCGTCGCAAAATACCTATCTGCTCGGTCTGGAAGGCCACCCGGAATGGGGCCCGACCACCATCAACTGGTATATCGAAGGGTCAGACACCCGTTCGGATATGAGCCGTAAAAACTATGTGTACACTCACTACACTTACAAAGGCGGCTACTACCAACAGGGTTACCCGTTGGGCCACGCGATGGGCGGCGACGGCCAGATGCTGTCCGGCCGCGTCGAGCTGGTGCTGGACGACAGCCAGCGTTGGAGCACCCGCGTGGTTTACGCCAAGGTGAACCCACTGAGCCAAAGCATCAACCAGGCGTTCCCGAAATCCGATACGCTGAAGGGCATTCAGCTCGGCTGGGGTTACACCTTCCCGTCTCAAGTTAAGTTCGACACCAGCCTGTGGTACACCGACAACGATCACAGCACCGCCGATGACGTGGGCGCCGGCGTCAGCTTCGAAGTGCCGATCAACCTGTAACTTTTCGCAGACGTAAAAAAACCCGCCGCGGCGGGTTTTTTTATTGGCTCAGATCAGGCAATTAGCGCCATTCCTTGAAGCGGTTGATCAGCGCATTGGTCGAGCTGTCGTGGCTGCTGATTTTCTCGCTGCCCGCCAGTTCCGGCAGGATGCGGTTGGCCAGCTGTTTGCCCAACTCCACGCCCCACTGATCGAAGGTGAAGATGTTCAGGATTGCGCCCTGGGTGAAGATCTTGTGCTCATACAGCGCAATCAGGCTGCCCAGGCTGAACGGGGTGATTTCACGCAGCAGGATCGAGTTGGTCGGACGGTTGCCTTCAAACACTTTGAACGGCGCCACGTGTTTGACCTGCTCAGGGGTTTTACCCTGCGCCGCGAACTCGGCTTCCACCGTCTCCAGCGACTTGCCGAACGCCAGCGCTTCGGTCTGGGCGAAGAAGTTGGACAGCAGTTTGGCGTGGTGATCGCCCAGCGGGTTATGGCTGATGGCCGGCGCGATGAAATCGCACGGCACCAGCTTGGTGCCCTGGTGGATCAGCTGGTAGAACGCATGCTGGCCGTTGGTGCCCGGCTCGCCCCAGATGATCGGGCCGGTCTGGTAATCCACCGGATTGCCGTTGCGATCGACGTACTTGCCGTTGGATTCCATGTTGCCCTGCTGGAAGTAAGCGGCAAAACGGTGCATGTACTGATCGTACGGCAGAATGGCTTCGGTTTCGGCGCCGAAGAAGTTGTTGTACCAAATACCGATCAGCGCCAGCAGCACCGGCAGGTTTTTCTCCGCCGGCGTTTCGGCGAAGTGCTTATCCATGGCGTGCGCGCCGCTCAGCAGCTGCTCGAAGTTGTCGTAACCGATGGACAACGCGATCGACAGACCGATCGCCGACCACAGCGAGTAACGGCCGCCGACCCAGTCCCAGAATTCGAACATGTTGTCGGTATCGATGCCGAACTCGGCCACCGCTTTGCCGTTGGTGGACAACGCAGCGAAGTGCTTGGCCACGTGTTGTTGATCGACGGCGCTGCTCAGGAACCAGTCGCGCGCGCTGTGGGCGTTGGTCATGGTTTCCTGAGTGGTGAAGGTTTTGGACGCCACCAGGAACAGCGTGGTTTCCGGGTTCAGCGGCTGCAGCGTTTCGGCGATGTGGGTGCCGTCAACGTTGGAGACGAAGTGCATGTTCAGGTGGTTTTTATAAGGGCGCAGCGCTTCGGTCACCATGTAAGGGCCGAGATCCGAACCGCCGATGCCGATGTTCACCACGTCGGTGATCGGCTTGCCGGTGTAACCTTTCCACTCGCCGCCGATGACGCGCGCGCAGAACTGTTTGATCTTGGCCAGCACCGCGTTCACTTCCGGCATCACGTCTTTGCCGTCGACCAGGATCGGGCTGTTGCTGCGGTTGCGCAGGGCAATGTGCAGCACCGCGCGATCTTCGGTGCGGTTGATCTTCTCACCGGCGAACATCGATTTGATGGCGCCTTGCAGATCGGTTTCTTTCGCCAACGCCTGCAGCTTCTCCAGGGTTTCCTGCGTGATGCGGTTCTTGGAATAGTCCACCAACATTTGATCGTTGAAGGTCGCGGAGAACTTGGAGAAACGATCGCTGTCCTCGGCGAACAGGTCGGCGATCCGTACGTCTTTAATCTGTGCATAATGTTGCTGCAGGGCTTGCCAAGCAGCGGTTTGACTAGGATTGATATTTTTCATAGCAACACTCTTAGGCTTGAGAATAAAAATGACGCGTTTGTCCGATTGTAGCCTGTTCGACTGTGATTATGATCGCTTTTCTTGCGATAGGCGCTAACTGTCAACGCATTGCCGCCTCGTTTCAGCTTTCACTCTATACTTTTGGCTAACGGCCTGTTATCGGGGTTGCCGAATTGTCATCAGGCTGTGTCATCGTCGCTTATTTCGTCATTTGAAAGGGATCTCGCTTATGGAATTATCCGCCCCACTCATGTTGGTGCTTATCGGCCTGGCGTCGCTGCTGGCGCAGTGGCTGGCCTGGCTGCTGCGCCTGCCGGCCATCTTGCCGCTGCTGCTGTTCGGCATCGTGCTCGGCCCGACGGTGCATCTGGTGCAGCCGGATCTGCTGTTTGGCGATCTGCTGTTTCCGCTGGTGTCGCTGTCGGTGGCGATCATCCTGTTCGAAGGGGCGCTGACGCTGCGTTTCGAGGAAATTCGCGGCCTTGGCGGCGTGGTGCGCAATCTGGTCACCGTCGGCATGCTGGTCACCTTTCTGGTCATCAGCCTCGCCAGCTGGTGGCTGCTGGATTTCCCGCCGGAGCTGGCGGCGTTGATCGGCGCGGTGACGGTGGTGACCGGGCCGACGGTGATCGCCCCGCTGATGCGCGTCGTGCGGCCGAACGCCAATATCAACCAGGTGCTGCGCTGGGAAGGGATCGTCATCGATCCGGTCGGCGCCATCTTCACCCTGCTGGTGTTCGAGTTCATCGTGCTGAAGCAGAATGCGGAATCCTATACCCACCTGTTTTGGACGCTGGGCGTGACCGCCGCCGTCGGCCTGATCGCCGGCGCGCTGTTCGGCTACCTGCTCGGCCTGGCGCTGCGCCGCGTCTGGCTGCCGCGCTACCTGCAGAACCTGGCGGTGCTGGCGATCATGCTGACCGCCTTCGGCGTTTCCAACGCCATCGCCGACGAATCCGGTTTGCTGACCGTCACGGTCATGGGCATCTGGCTGGCCAACATGCGCGACGTGGATACCAGCGATATTCTGGCGTTCAAAGAGGAGCTGTCGGCGATCCTGATCTCGGCGCTGTTCATCATTCTGGCGGCGCGGCTCGACATCCAGGCGCTGTGGAACATGGGCTGGCCGCTGCTGCTGCTGCTGCTGGCGGTGCAGTTCATCGCCCGGCCGCTGTGCATCGCGGTGTCGACCTGGCGCTCTTCCCTGCACTGGCGCGATCGGCTGCTGCTGTGCTGGATCGCCCCGCGCGGCATCGTCGCCGCGGCGGTCAGCTCGCTGTTCGCGCTGACGCTGCAGCGCAGCGGCTATCAGGGCGCCGACCGGCTGGTGACCGTGGTGTTCGCCATCATCATCGGCACCGTGGTGTTGCAAAGCCTGACCAGCGGCATGATGGCGCGCTGGCTGCGGGTGCAGCAGCAGAAACCGCGCGGCGTGCTGATCGTCGGCGCCAACAGCGTGGCGCGCATGCTGGCGCAGGCGCTGATCAAGCTGAACGTGCCGGTGATCGTCACCGACAGCAGCTGGGAATACTACCGTCAGGCGCGCATGGACGGCATTCCGGCCTACTATGGCCACGCCTACTCCGAACACGCCGAGAACTATCTCGATCTGAGCAATATCGCCCAGGTGCTGGCGCTGTCGCCCAATCGTCACCAAAACGCGCTGGCCGTCTATCACTTCGGCCACCTCTTCGGCGAGGATCACGTGTTCGCCATTCGTTCGGGGGCGCCGTTGAAAGGGCGCGGCGGCAGCGCAGAAAGTTCGCGTTTCCGCCGGCACGAAATTTTATTTAATCAGGAAGCCACCTACGGCCGTCTGAGCAGCCTGCTCGCCAGGGGGGCCACCATCAAAGCGACCAAATTGAACGAAAATTTCGGTTGGTTGGAGTATTTGGAAAAACATCAGGGCGTTATCCCGTTATTCAGCCAAAAGGAAGACGGTTCTCTGCAACCGATTGGCGCCGGTTCCACGCCTGCGATGCCCTGTACGCTTATCGCGCTGGTGCAAGATGAAAATCCCTCACCGTCTGTACGTTGACATAATGACGATAACCGGCTATTCCTAACAGCCTACTTGCGCACCCGGTGCGCAAGCCAGAAGAGGCGCGTCGCCCAGGTAGAGTGTCAGAGGAGCCGTTTCTCCGTTGACGGCACCCGAGGGGGAGCGACGCCGAGGTAGGGTAATGGCCGGCCATTATCGTATCGACTACAGGGGCTGAATCCCCTGGGTTGTCACCAGGGGATCGCCCGCAGGGCGATCGACAAGGTGGGGCGCTTCTGGGTGTATCGTAGCCTGACCTCTACGCCTGCCCCCTGTTTACCGCTCTCCCCTTGTGCCAAGGCTATGGAATTACAGTGCCCCCAAACGGGCATCCCTGACACGAGGTTTCTACATGAACCAAGCAGTACCCCAGAATTCCACCGTGGTAGCCAAGTTCGGCGGCACCAGCGTCGCCGACTTTGAAGCCATGAACCGCAGCGCCGACGTCGTGCTGGCCAACCCGCAGGTCCGCCTGGTGGTGTTGTCCGCCTCGGCGGGCGTCACCAACCTGCTGGTCGCCCTGGCCGAAGGTTGCGAGGCCGAGAAGCGCAACTACCAGCTTGATGAAATTCGTCGCATCCAGTACGCCATCCTCGATCGCCTCGCGGCACCTGCGGTGATCCGCGACGAGATAGACCGCCTGCTGGAAAACATCGCCATGCTGTCGGAGGCCGCGTCGCTGGCCACCTCGACGGCGTTGACCGACGAGCTGGTCAGCCATGGGGAGCTGATGTCCACCCTGCTGTTCGTTGAAATCCTGCGCGCCCGCAACGTGCAGGCCGAATGGTTCGACGTGCGTAAAGTGATGCGCACCGACGATCACTTCGGCCGCGCCGTGCCGGACAGCGCCGCGCTCAGCGAACTGGCGCAGGCGCAGTTGCGGCCGCGTCTGCAAGAGGCGCTGGTGGTCACCCAGGGCTTTATCGGCAGCGAACCGAAAGGCCGCACCACCACGCTCGGCCGCGGCGGCAGCGACTATACCGCCGCGCTGCTCGGCGAGGCGCTCGGCGTCGGCCGGGTGGATATCTGGACCGACGTGCCGGGCATCTACACCACCGATCCGCGCGTGGTGCCGGCAGCCAAGCGCATCGATAAAATCGGTTTCGAAGAGGCGGCGGAAATGGCCACCTTCGGCGCCAAAGTGCTGCATCCGGCCACCCTGCTGCCGGCAGTGCGCAGCGATATTCCGGTGTTCGTCGGCTCCAGCAAGGATCCGGCGGCCGGCGGCACGCTGGTGTGCAACACCACCGAAAACCCGCCGCTGTTCCGCGCGCTGGCGCTGCGCCGCAAGCAAACGCTGCTGACGCTGCACAGCCTGAACATGTTGCACGCGCGCGGCTTCCTGGCCGAGGTGTTCAACATTCTGGCGCGCCACAATATCTCCGTCGATCTGATCACCACCTCGGAAGTCAGCATCGCGCTGACCATGGACACCACCGGCGCCACCTCCGTCGGCGGCAGCCTGCTGACCACCTCGCTGTTGACCGAGCTGTCGTCGCTGTGCCGGGTGGAAGTGGAAGAAAACCTGGCGCTGGTGGCGATCATCGGCAACCAGCTGTCGCGGGCCTGCGGCGTGGGCAAAGAGGTGTTCGGCGTGCTCGATCCGTTCAACATCCGCCTGATCTGCTACGGCGCCAGCAGCTATAACCTGTGCTTCCTGGTGCCGGGCGAAGAAGCCGAGCAGGTGGTGCGCACCCTGCACCACAACCTGTTCGAATAAGTCATTATCCCTGATTGCGGGCGCAGCATGCTGCGCCCCTGCGTCTAAAAAATCCGTTCAAAACCGGCAGGGGTTCAGCTTGTTGAACCCGCAAAAAACACAACCACCCCCACCGTTCTCAATCTGGCTAAGGAAAACCTGCATGCTGGCAATACTCACGCGCTTATTCCCCCTCTGGGCGATACTGCTGTCCGTCGCCGCCTATTACACGCCGAGCACCTTTACCGGCATCGGCCCCTACGTCAGCCCGCTGCTGATGCTGATCATGTTCGCCATGGGCGTTACGCTGCGGCTCGACGACTTCAAACGCGTGCTGGCGCGCCCCGGCCCGGTGGCGGCAGGCATCTTCCTGCATTATCTGATCATGCCGCTGGCGGCCTGGATCCTGGCGATGCTGTTCCGCATGCCGCCGGATCTGTCCGCCGGCATGGTGCTGGTGGGCAGCGTGGCCAGCGGCACCGCGTCCAACGTGATGATCTACCTGGCCAAGGGGGACGTGGCGCTGTCGGTGACCATCTCGGCAGTTTCGACGCTGGTGGGGGTGTTCGCCACGCCGCTGTTGACCCGCCTGTACGTCGATGCCGAAATCAGCGTCGATATCATGGGCATGCTGCTCAGCATCCTGCAGATCGTGGTGATCCCGATCGGCCTGGGCCTGATCGTCCACCATACCCTGACCCAAACGGTGAAGCGCATTGAACCGCTGCTGCCGGCGCTGTCGATGGTGTGCATCCTGGCGATCATCAGCGCGGTGGTGGCGGGCAGCCAAAGCCACATCGCCTCGGTCGGCCTGGTGGTGATCGTCGCGGTGATCCTGCACAACGGCATCGGTCTGTTGAGCGGCTACTGGGGCGGCAAGCTGTTCGGCTTCGACGAATCCACCTGCCGCACGCTGGCGATTGAAGTCGGCATGCAGAACTCCGGGCTGGCGGCCACGCTGGGCAAAATCTACTTCTCGCCGCTGGCCGCGCTGCCGGGCGCGCTGTTCTCGGTCTGGCACAACCTCTCCGGTTCGCTGCTGGCGGGTTATTGGTCCGGCCGCCCCATCAAGAAAAAATAAACCACCTGCGGGGACGCAAACAATTGCGTCCCCGTTCTTCTCTGCGAAATTTCGTATTTCCCACTGGTCGGATTGTCATAATTCCCCTCATCCCCTATCATCCGTGAAAAATAAAAATTCAGATTCTTCCTATCCATGCCGATAATGTTGGCAAGAGGAAGAGATGCTCCACTTTTTTAATTAATTAAGTCACCAGGGTTGCCCGCCATAAAAGAAGCAGCCTAATTATTATTTAGATCTATACCCACCGTCTTATTTGCTGCGGCAAATCAAGATATCTCGCAATGTGCATGTCGCTCATTATTTCGGGCCGGCCGTCGGTCGCCCGTGGTTAACCTCATGGATTGGGCTGGCTGCCCCGGCAGCCTCTCATAATGGATTACAATGATAAAAAAAATCACCGCCTTGATGCTGCTGGTCAGCACGGCCCTTTCCGCTGAAACCCTGCCGGATGCCCACATGATGCGGGATATGTCGATGGGGGAATCACGCCGCGCGCTGCAAGACAGCACGCGTGAAGTCAACCAGCTGATTGAACAGCGCCGCTATCAGCAACTGAAGCAACAGCGCCTGCTGGCGGAGCCGGAACCGGCCGCGCCCGCCCTGCCGCAATCCGCGCAGTGCCTGCCGATCGCCGGCGTTTACCTGCAAGGCATTACCCTGCTCTCGCCGGCCGATTTGTCGGCCCTGAGCGCGCTGCCGGAAAACTGCATCAGCAGCAACGATATCAATCGCCTGACCCGCGAATTAACGCGCCTTTATGTGCAAAAAGGCTATATCACCGCGCGCGTGCAAATTGTTCGCCCTAATTCGCAGGGGGAATTGGGGCTGAGCGTGACCGAAGGATTTATCGAGAAAATAGAAGGCGGCGATCGCTGGGTCAACAGCCGATTATTATTTCCTGGGTTGGAAGGCAAGCCGCTGAAATTAACCGAACTCGATCAAGGATTGGATCAGGCCAATCGTTTGCAATCGAATACCACCAAGCTGGATATATTACCCGGCCGCCAGGTTGGCGGTTCGGTCATTCGTTTGCGCAATCAGCACGCCAAGCCCTGGCTGATTACCGCCGGCACGGATAATTACGGCCAGAAAAGCACCGGCCAGTGGCTGGCGCGCGCCACCGCCACGCTGGACAGCCCGTTCGGCCTGTCGGACTTCGTCAGCCTGAACGCCAACAGCACCTTGGAAAACCCGGCTCACCGCTACAATCGCGCCTACACCCTGCTCTATTCGCTGCCGTACGGCGCGTTCACCTTCAGCGGGTTCGCCAGCTTCTCGTCCTATGAGAACCACCAGCAGCTGCCGCACAACGTGGTCAAACTGCACGGTCAGACTCAACAGTACGGGCTGCGCAGCGACTACGTGTTTTATCGCGACCACGATCAGATAGACAGCCTGAGCGGCCAGTTGACCTACAAGCGCATAGACAACTACTTCGAAAGCGTGCGTCTTGAGGTCAGCAGCCCAACGCTGACCCTGGCCGAGCTGAGCGCCAGCCACCTGCAAATTCTGCCCCATGGGGTATTCAGCGCCAACCTCAGCGTCGAGCAGGGCCTGCCCTGGCTGGGCGCCGATCGCCACCCGAGTTCGGTACACCTCGACAGTCAATTCACCAAGGGCAAGCTGTTCGCCAACCTGAGCCAGCGCCTCAAGCTGGGTGACGCCACCTATCAGCTCAACAACCTGTTCTACGGCCAATACAGCCGCGACCCGCTGCCCGGCGTGGAGTGGCTTAGCCTCACCGATCGCAGCGCCGTGCGCGGCTTCAGCCGCAGCACCCAGTCCGGCGACAACGGCTGGTATCTGCAGAACACGCTGTCGCGCAGCTTCAATTTAGGTGCCGCCACGCTGACGCCGCGCCTTGGCGCCGACGTCGGCCGCATTCTGCCGCGTCAGGACAACTCGGGCTGGCGCAGCAGCGCCGGGGTGAGCAGCGGCGCCACGTTACGCTACCGGCAGGCGCTGGTCGATCTGGAGGTCAGCCGCGGCTGGATTTTGTCGAACCACGCCACGCCTGAAGATCCCGTTCAGGTGCTGGCGCGCTTTTCTTACACCTTTTAATCAGCAGTTTTGCAGGACCCCACGGCAATATACGGAGATACATGGATGAAAAATAATAACTTCAGACTTTCGGCGGCAGGCAAACTGGCCGCCGCGCTGGCGATAATTCTCGCCGCTTCCGCCGGCGCCTACGCCGGTGAGATCGTCGCGGCCAACGGCGCCAACGGCCCCGGCGTTTCCACCGCCGCGACCGGTGCCCAGGTGGTCGACATCGTCGCGCCGAACGGTAACGGGCTGTCGCACAACCAGTATCAGGACTTCAACGTCAACCAGCCCGGCGCGGTGCTGAACAACTCCCGCGAGGCGGGACTGTCGCAGCTGGCGGGCCAGCTGGGCGCCAACCCCAATCTGGGCGGACGTGAAGCCAACGTGATCCTCAACGAAGTGATCGGCCGTAACCCTTCTCTGCTGCACGGCCAGCAAGAGATCTTCGGCATGGCGGCCGACTACGTGCTCGCCAACCCGAACGGCATCAGCTGCCAGGGCTGCGGGTTCATCAACACCAGCCGCTCCTCGCTGGTGGTCGGCAACCCGCTGGTGGAGAACGGCCTGCTGCAGGGCTACAGCACCCTGGGCAACCGCAATACCCTGAGCCTCAGCGGCACACTGAACGCCGGCGGCGTGCTGGATCTGATCGCACCGAAGATCGACAGCCGTGGTGACGTGATCGTACAAGACTTCACCCATCGCAACGGCAGCGTGACGCCGGCGGCGATCAACGCCATCAGCGGCCTTAACCGCGTGGCGCGCGACGGCAAGGTGCTGGCCAGCGAACAACCGACGACCGCGCTGGACAGCTACTACCTCGGCAGCATGCAGGCCGGGCGCATCAACATCATCAACACCGCGCAGGGCAGCGGCGTGAAGCTGGCCGGCACGCTGGCCGCCGGCGACGAGCTCAAGGTGAAGGCCTACGATATTCGCAGCGAAAGCCGCGTTGAGGATGCCAGCAGCAACCGCAACGGCGGCGACAACTACCAGAACTACCGAGGCGGCATCTATGTCAACGATCGCAGCAGCAGCCAGAAGCTGACCCGCACCGAGCTGAAAGGCAAAAACATCAGTCTGGTGGCGGATAACCACGCACACCTTACCGCCACCGATATTCGCGGCGAAGACATCACCCTCCAGGGCGGCAAGCTGACGCTCGACGGTCAGCAGTTGAAGCAGACTCAGGGTCACACCGACGACCGCTGGTTCTATTCCTGGCAATACGACGTCACCCGCGAGCATGAGCAACAACAACAGGCGGGCAGCACCGTCGCCGCCAGCGGCAACGCCAAACTCATCAGCACCCAGGAAGATGTGAAACTGTTGGGCGCCAACGTCAGCGCCGACCGGGCGTTGAGCATCAAAGCGGCACGCGACGTGCACCTCGCCGGGCTGGTGGAGAAGGATAAGTCCACCGAACGCGGCTACCAGCGCAATCACACTTCCAGCCTGCGCACCGGCAGTTGGAGCAGCAGCGACGAAAGCGAAAGCCTGAAGGCCAGCGAACTGCGCAGCCAGGGCGAACTGACGTTGAAAGCCGGCCGCAATGTCGCAACCCAGGGCGCCAGGGTCCACGCCCAGCGCGATCTGACGATCGACGCAGACAACCAGATCCAGATCGGGGTGCAGAAAACCGCCAACGCCAAAGCGGTGCGCGATGACAAAACCTCCTGGGGCGGCATCGGCGGCGGCGACAACAAGAACAACAGCAACCGCCGCGAAGTCAGCCACGCTTCCGAACTGACCAGCGGCGGCACCCTGCGCCTGAACGGCCAGCAGGGCGTCACCATCACCGGCAGCAAGGCGCGCGGCCAGAAAGGTGGCGAAGTCACCGCCACCCACGGCGGCCTGCGCATCGACAACGCGCTGAGCACCACCGTGGACAAAATCGACGCGCGCACCGGCACCGTGTTCAACATCACCAGCAGCTCGCACAAGGCAGACAACAGCTACCAGAGCAGTACCGCCAGCGAACTGAAGTCCGACACCAACCTGAAGCTGGTCAGCCGTAAGGATACCGACGTGATCGGCAGCCAGGTCGCCAGCGGCGGCGAACTGAACGTCACCTCACAGACCGGCAACATCAACGTCAAGGCCGCCGAGCAGCAGCAGAACATCGACGAGCAGAAGACCGCGCTTACCGTCAACGGCTACGCCAAAGAAGCCGGCGACAAGCAATACCGCGCCGGTGTACGCATCGAACACACCCGCGACAGCGAGAAAACTACCCGCACCGAGAACCGTGGCGCCACCCTCAGCGGCGGCAGCGTGAAGCTCGAAGCGGATAAGGACGTGACCTTCAGCGGCTCCAAATTGGTCGCCGACAAAGGCGACGCCAGCGTCAGCGGCAATAAGGTTTCGTTCCTGGCGGCCGACGACAAAACCACCTCGAACACCGAGCAGACCAAGGTCGGTGGCGGTTTCTACTACACCGGTGGCATCGACAAGCTCGGCAGCGGCGTAGAGGCCGGTTACGAGAACAGCAAAACGCAGGCGCAGAGCAGCAAGGCCGTCACCTCCGGCAGCGACGTCAAAGGCAACCTGACTGTCAACGCCCGTGACAAGCTGACCCAGCAAGGCGCACAGCACAGCGTCGGCGGCGCCTATCAAGAAAACGCCGCGGACGTCGATCACCTGGCCGCTGCCGACACCACCAGCAGCACCACCACCAAAACCGACGTCGGCGTGAACATCGGCGCCAACGTCGATTACAGCGCCGTGACCCGTCCGGTCGAACGCGCGGTCGGCAAGGCGGCCAAGCTGGACGCCACCGGCGTCATCAACGACATCGGCGGCATCGGCGCGCCTAACGTCGGCCTGGATATCGGCGCACAGGGCGGCAGCAGCGAAAAACGCAGCAGCAGCTCGCAGGCGGTGGTCAGCTCGGTGAAAGCCGGCAGCATCGGCATCAACGCCAAAGGCGAAGTGCGCGATCAGGGCACGCAATATCAGGCGAGCAAAGGCGCGGTCACGCTGACGGCGGACAGCCACCGCAGCGAAGCTGCGACAAATCGTCAGGAAGAGCAGAGCCGCGATACCCGCGGCAGCGCCGGCGTGCGCGTCTACACCTCCACCGGCAGCGATCTGACCGTGGACGCCAAGGGCGAAGGCGGCACCCAGCGCAGCAACAGCAGCGCCAGCCAGGCGGTGACCGGCTCGATCGACGCGGCCAACGGCATCAACGTCAACGTGAAAAAAGACGCGGTCTATCAGGGCACCGCGCTGAACGGCGGCAGCGGTAAAACCGCCGTCAACGCCGGCGGCGATATCCGCCTTGATCAGGCCAGCGACAAGCAGAGCGAAAGCCACAGCGGCTTTAACGTCAAAGCCTCCGCCAAGGGCGGTTTCACCGCCGACAGTAAAAACTTCGGCGCCGGGTTCGGCGGCGGCACCCACAACGGCGAAAGCAGCAGCAGCACCGCGCAGGTCGGCAACGTCAGTGGCCAACAGGGCGTTGAGCTGAAGGCGGGCCGCGATCTGACGCTGCAGGGCACCAACGTCAAGAGCCAGGGCGACGTCAGCCTGAGCGCGGGTAACAAGGTCGCACTGCAGGCGGCGGAATCGACCCAAACGCGTAAGGAAAGCAAGCTGTCCGGCAATATCGATCTGGGCGCCGGCAGCAGCGACAGCAAGGAAAAAACCGGCGGCAACCTCTCCGCCGGTGGCGCCTTCGACATCGCCAAGGTGAATGAGTCCACGACCGAGCGTCAGGGCGCCACTATCGCCTCAGACGGCAAGGTCACCCTGTCCGCCAACGGCAAAGGCGATGACGCGCTGCATCTGCAGGGCGCCAAAGTCAGCGGCGGCAGCGCCGCGCTCGAGGCGAAAAACGGCGGCATCCTGCTGGAGTCCGCCAAAAACGAGCAGCATAAGGACAACTGGAGCCTGGGCATCAAAGCCAACGCCAAAGGCGGCCAAACCTTCAACAAGGACGCCGGCGGCAAGGTCGACCCGAACACTGGCAAAGATACCCACACGCTGGGCGCCGGTCTGAAGGTCGGCGTGGAACAGCAGGATAAAACCATCCACGCCAACACCGGCATCACCGCGGGCGACGTGGCGATCAACAGCGGCAAAGACACCCGTCTCGCCGGGGCGCGCGTCGATGCCGACAGCGTACAAGGCAAGGTGGGCGGCAATCTGCACGTTGAAAGCCGCAAAGACGTTGAGAACGGTGTGAAGGTCGATGTGGATGCCGGCCTGAGCCACAGCAACGATCCGGGCAGCAGCATCACCTCCAAGCTGTCGAAGGTCGGCACACCGCGTTACGCCGGTAAGGTGAAAGAGAAACTGGAGGCCGGAGTGAACAAAGTGGCCGACGCCACCACCGACAAGTACAACAGCGTGGCGCGTCGCCTCGATCCGCAGCAGGACACCACCGGCGCGGTCAGCTTCAGCAAGGCCGACGGCAAAGTCACGCTGCCGGCAACGCCGGCCGGTGAAAAACCGCAAGGCCCGCTGTGGGATCGCGGCGCACGCACCGTCGGCGGCGCGGTGAAAGACAGCATCACCGGGCCGGCCGGTCGCCAGGGGCACCTCAAGGTCAATGCCGACGTGGTGAACAACAACGCGGTTGGCGAGCAGTCGGCGATTACCGGCAAGAACGGCGTGGCGCTGCAGGTCGGCGGCCAAACCCAACTGACCGGCGGCGAGATCCGCAGCCAGCAGGGCAAGGTGGAACTGGGCGGCGGCAAGGTCAGCCAGCAGGACGTCAGCGGCCAGCGCTATCAGGGCGGCGGCCGCGTCGATGCGGCCGCCACGATCGGCGGGCTGCTAGGCGGCGCGGCGAAGCAAAGCGTCGACGGCAACGTGCCGTTCGCCAGCGGCCATGCTTCAACTCAGCAAGCGGACGCCAAAGCCGGGGTGTTCAGCGGCAAATAACGTGCCCCAACGCAACGCCCCCGGTTAAAACCGGGGGCGTTTTTTTACAGCGTGCTCGGGGTGTCTTCCCAGTCGCGATCGTCGTCCTTAGCATCCTGATCCAACACGTTGTAAGCCACGGCGCAGAACAGCGAGTTCAGGCGCTTCATGTCCCCCAACAATCCCAAATGCAACGAACTGGTCTCGATGCTCTGCACGTTTTGCTGGTGCAAACGATCGACGTGCGCGTGCGCGTAGCGGCGATCCAGAATGCGGAAACGGTGCTTGGAACGGCGCAGGCGCTTGGCGCTGGTGACGTCGCCGGACAGGAACACCGACAGCCCCAGGCGCAGATTGCCGATCAGCCGTTCGTGCAGCCCGTCCAGCTCCGCCAACCCTTCCGCCGAGAAGGCGCGGCGCGCGGCGTGCGACTTGGCGCCCACGTCGCCGGCCATGCGCTCGATGATGTCGCCCGCCTGTTCCAGGTTGAGCGCCATTTCGATGATCTCCGCCCAGCGGCGCGAGTCTTCCTCGCCCAGATCTTCCTTCTGGATCTGCGCCAGATACAGCTTGATGGCGGTGTACAGCACGTCGACGTCATCGTCGAGGCGCCGCACCTCTTTATCGACCCCCTGCTTACCGTGCAGCACCTCACGTTGCAGGATCATCATGTGTTCCACCACGTCGCCCATGCGCAGCGTTTCGCGCGCCGCGTTGGCCAACGCCAGCGTCGGCGTGTCCAGCGCGCTGGCGTCCAGATGGCGCGGCCGCATGCGCGGATCGTCGGCCGCTTCGTCGACGATCAGCCGTTCGCACAGCGTCGCCATCGGCCCGGCCAGCGGGATCATCACCAGGCAGCGGATCAGGTTGTAGAACACGTGGAAATAGATCACCAGCTCTTCGCTGCCGCCCGGCAGTTGAGCCATCAAATCCGCCAGATAGGAGACGAACGGCAGCACCAGTATGCAGCCCACCAGCTTGAACAGCAGGCTGCCGAGCGCCACGCGCCGCCCCGCGGCGTTCTGGCCGCTGGCGTTGATCATCGCCAGCAGGCCGCTGCCGAGGTTGGCGCCGATCACCAGACAGAGCGCCACCTTCAGCGAAATCACGCCGGATGCGGTCAGAGTGGCGGTCAGCAGTACCGCCGCCAGGCTGGAATAGCTGACGATAGCGAACAGCGCGCCGGTCAGGGCATCCAGCATCACGTCGCCGGTCAGCGACGAGAACAGCACTTTCACCCCGGCCGCCTGGGTGATCGGCGTGGCGGCGGCGACGATCAGCTCCAGCGCCAGCACGATCAGCCCAAGGCCGATCAGGACGCGTCCGATCTGGCCGATCCGCATTTGCTTGCGGCTGAGGAACAGGAAGACGCCGACCAGGATCAGCAGCGGCGACAGCCAGGAAAGATCGAAGGTCAGCACGCGCGCCATCAGCGCGGTGCCGACGTCGGCGCCCAGCATGATCACCAGCGCAGGCGCCAGCCCCACCAGCCCCTGCGCGACGAAAGAGGTCACCAGCAGCGCGGTGGCGTTGCTGCTTTGCACCAGCGCGGTCACGCCGATGCCGGAAACGAACGCTAGCGGTTTTTTCTCAACGCTGTCGCTCAACACGCGCCGCAGATTGGCACCGTAAACCCGCATGATCCCGGTGCGCACGATGTGGGTGCCCCACACCAACAGCGCCACGGACGAAAGCAGGTGAAGAAGGGTCAGCACGGAAGATACGCTCCATTAACGCCCGGCCAAAGGAGGCTGATACCCGATGCTTGTCACGCGACGCAGAGAGGCGAGCCAAAGGATGACGGATACAGCGCGCGGTCCCGCCTGCCGGGCGTGGGTCTGGCAGGACAGCGGGCGGGCGGCAGACCGCAGAAGAGAAGGGTTAATGCGGCGGCGAGAAGGCCCCGGCGCCGCGCTGCGAAGTCATGCAACTTCCCGCAATACAACAGGTTCCAAGTGTAGCCCAATTTCCGCGCCGTCGGGCCGCAGGTCGGCCACCGAACGGTTGAGCACGTCAACCAGCAATTCTACCTCGCAAACCTGAATCCGATACCGTACCACATTCCCGAGCAAACTGTGACCCAGGATCACCCCGCCGATCCCCTGTCCGGCCGGCAACAGGCCGATCGATTCGGGGCGGATCGCCACCTTGCCGACATAGCTGCGCCCGGTCAAGCGGCCGGCCTGTTCGGCGCTCAGCAGGTTGTAGTTGCCGATAAACCCGGCGGCGAAGGCATCCGCCGGCTGGGTATACAGGGTTTCCGCATCGCCGCTCTGCACGATCTGCCCCTTGTTCATCAGCACGATGCGATCCGACAGGGTCAGCGCCTCTTCCTGATCGTGGGTGACGAAGATCGCCGTCAGGTTCAGCTCGCGCTGAATGCGCCGGATCTGCTCGCGCAGGTGTTTGCGAATACGCGCATCCAGCGCCGACAGCGGTTCGTCGAGCAGCAGCAGACGCGGGCGAGTGACCAGCGATCGCGCCAACGCCACGCGCTGACACTGGCCGCCCGACAGCTGATGCGGATAGCGCTTCGCCAGATCGGTCAGCTCCACCAGCGCCAGCGCCTCCTGCACCCGCTGGCCGATCTGTCCGGCCGCCAGCTTCTGCATTTTCAGGCCGAAGGCCACGTTGCCTTCCACCGTCATATTGGGAAACAGCGCATAACTTTGAAACACCATGCCGATGCCGCGCTTTTGCGGCGCCAGCGGCACCAGATCCTGGCCCTGCAGCAAAATTTGCCCGCTGTCGACCGGGGTCAGGCCGGCCAGACAGCGCAGCAGCGTCGATTTGCCGCAGCCGCTAGGCCCCAGCAGGGTGACGAACTCCCCCTCTTCGGCGGTGAAATCGATATCCTGAAACACCTGGGTCTGGCCATAGTGTTTGTTCAGGCGGGTGACGTTGAGATAAGCCATCGGGTTAGCCCTTGTTTTTATTCAGCAGGTTCGCCAGCCAGGTGACGAGCAGCACCACGGCGAAATAGGAGATGACCAGTGCGCTGGTAAAGTGCCCGCTGCCGTTGCGCATATTGAACAGATAGACCTGCAGCGTTTCATACTGGCTGCCTACCAGCAGGTTGGCGAACACGAACTCGCCGATCAGGAACGAAAACGACAGCAGCACGGCGATCGTTCCGCCCTTGCGCAGGTTCGGCAGCACCACCCACAGCGCCGCCTGCCAGGTGCTGGCGCCGAGCAGGTGCGCGGCGTCCATCAGATCGCGCAGGTTGATCGCCTGCATGTTGTTGCTGATGGCGCGGTAGATAAACGGCAGCGCGATGGTGAAATAGCAGCCCACCAAAATCCAGGGGGTGCCGAGCAGCGGCAGCGGATCGGCGGCGAACAGCTGCATCAGCCCCACCGCCGACACCACCGGCGGCACGGCGAACGGCAGCAGGATCAGCACGTTCATCACCGCGTCCAGCTTGGGGAAGTAGTAAGCGATCACAAACATCGCCGGCAGGATCACCACCACTGACAGCAGCAACGTGCCAAAGCAGATCAGCAGCGAGTGCCACAGCGCTAGCAAAAAGCGCGAATCGCTCCACAGCGCCGTCAGCCACTTCAGGGTAAAACCGTCCGGCAAAATGGTGGCGCCCCACTGGGTGGCCAGCGCGTAAACCAGCGTCGCAGCCAGCGGCAGCAGCAGAATCAACAGCAGCAGGCCGGTCACCGTGCGGTGGTACAGGCGTTCAACACGCGACATGAGCATTCTCCATCCGATTATGAGCGCGCATTGAGGTAGCTCCTGCGCAGCATCCATTGGTGGATCACCGTGATAAACGCCATCATCGCCACCAGCAGCATCGCCAGCGCGCTGGCCAGGTTCGGATCGAGGGAGATGTCCCCCGCCACCAGCGCTGAGATGCGGATCGGGATCACGTTGAAGTTGCCGGTGGTCAGCGCGTACACCGTGGCGTAGGCGCCCAGCGCGTTGGCCAGCAGGATGACGAAGGTGCCCATCAGCGCCGGCGCCAACACCGGCAGGCCGATATGCCGCCAGTAGCGCCAGGGGCCGGCGCCGAGCAGCGCCGCCGACTCGCGCCAATCGGCGCGCAGCGCATCGAACGCCGGATACAGCAACAGCACGCCCAACGGAATCTGGAAGTAGGTATACAGCACGATCAGGCCGCTCTTGGAATAGAGGTTGAAGCTCTCCATCAAACCGTATTTGCGCAGCAGCAGCGTCAGGCAGCCGTTCAACCCCAACAGAATGACGAAGGCGAACGCCAGCGGCACCCCGGCGAAGTTGCTGGTCATGTTGGTGAACGACATCACGAAGTCATGAAAGCGGGTCTGGCCGAGCTGGCGAAGTGAGTAACTGCCCACTAATGCAATCAGCAAGCCGTAGACGCTCGACCACAGCGAGATCTCCAGCGAGAACTGAAAGGCCTGCAGGTAGAACGGCGACGTGAGGATATCGACATAGTTGCCCCATCCCCAGCCGCTGCTCTCGCTGAAAAAGCTGTGAACCGCGATCCACACCAGCGGGGCGATCTGAAACGCGCCGAACAGCACGATAAACGGCAGCAGGCACAGCGCGGCGATCCATTTGGTTTTGCTGTTCATCGCGCATCCTGCGCCAGCAGCGCCCGGCTGCGCGGCTTGTCGTGCGGCGCCTGCAACAGATCGCAGATCGTGCCGCACAGCTCGGTTTGCTGCGGATCGGCGTCGTCCAGGCTGAAGCCCGCGCCGAACACGAACAGCGGCACCTGGCGCTCTTCCGGCAACACCCCGCCGTGGCTGCGATCGTCGTTCATGCCGTGGTCGGCGGTAACCAGCACCTGATAACCGGCCGCCAGCCACTCGGGCAGGTAGCGCGACAGCGAGCCGTCGGCGCGGCGCGCCGCGTTGCGGTACTGCGGCGAAGAGAGGCCGAAGCGGTGCCCGGCGTCGTCGATGTTCATCGGGTGGATCAGCAGGAAGTCCGGCTGATGACGCTGGCGCAGGCTTTCGGCGTCGTCGAACAGATGGCTGTCGGGATAGCCGTCGTCATAATAGAAATGGCCGTGCTGAATCGGCAGTTCGGGAGCGTCGGTGTGGCGGTCGCGCGCGGCGTCGAACGGCGTACGGTTATACAATTCGCTGAACCAATGATACGCGGCGGCGGCGGTGGTCAGCCCGGCGGCGCGCGCGTAATGAAACACGCTTTGTTGATGAGAAAGGCGCGAGACGTGGTTGTGCACCACGCCGCTCTCCACCGGCGTGACGCCGGTGAGGATGCATTCATACAGCGGCCGGGAGAGCGAGGGCAACTCGCTCTCCAGCAGGTACAACCGCCCGCGTCCCGCCGCGCATTCGGCCTGCAGATACCCCATGGCGTCGTGCGCCACCCGGTAGTTGAGGCCGTCCAGCAGCACGAGGATCGTTTTCATGGTGCGTTAACTCACTGCTGCATAAACATAATGACGTTTTCCTGCCACAGACGCGGCAGCGCTTTGGCGCTCTGTTCCCAGGTCGCCGGATCGGCGATCGGGTGCGCATTCTTGTACTGCTCGGCCGGCAGCAGCTTGGCCTTGACGTCGTCCGGCAGCGTCAGATGTTCGGCGCGGATCGGGCGGGCATAGCCGCGCGCCAGGTTGATCTGGCCGGCGTCGGAGAAGATGTATTCGCGCGCCAGCTTGGCGGCGTTCGGGTGCTTGGCGTATTTATTGATGATGGTGGTGTAGCCGGAGGTGATCGAGCCGTCCGACGGGATCAGCACTTCAAAACGGGTTTTGTCGATCTGATCGCGGTAGTTCAGGCCGTTGAAGTCCCACACCACGCCAACCTGCACTTCCCCTTTCTCCAGTGATGCGATCACCGGGTTACTCAGGCTCAGGCGGCCGGCCTTGGCCAGCTTGCCGAAGAATTCCAGGCCCGGCTTGAGGTTTTTCTCGTTGCCGCCCATGGCGTAGGTGGCCGCCAGCACGCCGCTGGCCGCCTGCGACGCGGTGCCGACGTCGCCGATGGTGACCTGATAGCTGCCCTTGAGCAGATCGGCCCAGCTGTGCGGGATGTCTTTCACCTGCTGCTTGTTGATGATGAAGGCGATGGTGCCGGTGTAAGCCAGCGCCCAGTGGCCGTCTTTGTCTTTCGCCCAGTCCGGCACCTGATCCCAGGTAGAGGGTTTGTAGGGCTGCGTTACGCCCTTCTGCACCGCCACCGGGCCGAAGGCCGCGCCGACGTCACCGATGTCCGCCGTAGCGTTGTTCTTTTCCGCATCGAATTTGGCGATCTCCTGTGCGGAGCTCATGTCGGTATCGACATGCTTCAGGCCGTATTTGCTCAACAGATCTTGCCAGGTGCCTTTCCAGTTGGCCCAGCTGTCCGGCATGCCGACGCTGTTGACTTCGCCTTCTTTTTTAGCGGCCTGCTCCAGCGCCGCCAGATCGGTATCTGCGGCCCAGCTCATCTGGCTGGATAACACGATGGCACTGGTTAACACAGAAGCGCACAAACGTTTCATAACTGATGCTCCAGGTGGTAGTGTGGGGATGGCTGGACTAGTCCAGCAAGGACCAAACCAATCTAACGGACGAATGTGATAATTATATGTCAGCTTAAAAAAGCGACAGTTTTATCACCCATTGCAACGGCGAAAACGCGACGCTGGTCTACCTTAAGGAAGGCCAAACGCACTGAAACGGGACACCCGCTGTATGAGTGAAGTACCGACGACCGTCGCCACCATCTGCCAAACGCTGAACGCCCGCATCACCGCGGGCGAGTTTGCCGTAGGCGGCAAGCTGCCCTCCGAACGCGCCCTGAGCGAACAGTTCGCCACCACCCGCATTACCTTGCAGGAGGCGCTAGGCCAGCTGGAGGCGCAGGGCGTCATCTACCGTCAGGTGCGGCGCGGCTGGTTCATCTCGCCTCCACGTCTTATCTACAACCCGCTGCAGCGCAGCCATTTTCACGCCATGGCGCAGCAACAGGGACGCGCCGCCCATACCGAAGCGATCGACAGCGCGGTCGTCACGCTTGACGCGCCGCTGGCCGGCCGCCTGGCGCTGCTCCCCGGCGCCGAGGCCTATCGCATTCGCCGGCTGCGCTACATCGACGGACGCGCGGTGCTGTACTGCGAGCACTACCTCAATCCGGCCTATTTCCCCGGCATTCTGGACGAAGATCTGACCCAGTCGCTGACCGCGCTGTACGCCGCGCGCTACGGCATTCACTACGGCCGGGTGCGTTTCGACATGCTGCCCACCCTGCTGCCGCAGCAGGCCGCCGCCATGCTGAAGGTGACCTACGGCAGCCCGGCGCTGTTCATTACGCGGGTGAATCGCGATCAGCACGACAGGGTGATCGATTGTGACCTGGAGTATTGGCGGTACGACGCGCTGCACATCGATGTGGAAGCGCTGTAAATGACAAGGGCGCATCGCTGCGCCCTTAAAGAGGAAAGTCAGTCGGCGTCGTAGCCGAGGTTTGGCGCCAGCCAGCGCTCGACCTCGCTCACGCTCATCCCTTTACGCGCCGCGTAGTCTTCCACCTGATCGCGCTGGATCTGCGCCACCGCGAAGTACTTGCTCTCGGGGTGACTGAAGTACCAGCCGGATACCGCCGCCCCCGGCCACATGGCGAAGGACTCCGTCAGTTCCATACCGGTGTGGCGGTTGACGTCCAACAGCTGCCAGATGGTCGCTTTTTCGGTGTGCTCCGGGCAGGCCGGGTAGCCCGGCGCCGGCCGGATGCCCTGATAGTTTTCCCGGATCAGCTCCTCGTTGCTCAGGCTCTCGTCGGCGGCATAGCCCCAGTGCAGCTTGCGCACCTGTTCGTGCAGGTATTCGGCAAAAGCCTCCGCCAAACGATCCGCCAGCGCCTTGACCATGATTTTGTTGTAATCGTCGTGCTGCGCGTCGTACGCCGCCGCCAGCGCGTCTTCCTCCAGCCCGCCGGTCACCGCGAAGGCGCCGAAGTAGTCGGCTTTGCCGCTGCTTTTCGGCGCCACAAAGTCCGCCAGGCAGTAGTTCGGGAAGTCGGTTTTTTCCGTCTGTTGCCGCAAGTGGCGGCTCACCGCCAGCACCTCGTCACGCCGTTCGTCGCGGTATACCTCCACGTCGTCGCCGACGCGGTTGGCCGGGAACAGGCCGTAAACGCCGCGCGGGTTGAGGCTACGCTCGGCGGCCAACCGATCCAGCATCTGATTGGCGTCATGGAACAGGCGCTTGGCCTCTTCCCCCACCACCTCATCCTCGAGGATGCGCGGGTATTTGCCCGCCAGCGACCAGGTCATGAAGAACGGCGTCCAGTCGATATAGTGGCGCAGCGTCTCGATGCCGGCCGACACCGGAAACACGCCAAGCTGCCGCGGCGCCGGCGGCTGATAGTCGGCCCAGTTCAGCGCCATGGCGTTGGCGCGCGCCTTGTGCAAATCGACCGGCGGCGTGCGCGGCTTTTTGCGCGCGTGTTGAATGCGCACCGTTTCATACTCTTTGCGGGTGCGCGCCACAAACTCGTCGCGCTGGGTGGCGGACAGCAGCGCCGACACCACGCCCACGGTGCGCGAGGCGTTTTGCACGTAGGTGGTCGGGCCGCTGTAGTTCTGCTCGATTTTCACCGCGGTGTGCGCCTTGGAGGTGGTGGCGCCGCCGATCAGCAGCGGCAGCGTAAAGCCCTGGCGCTCCATCTCTTTGGCCACGTTGACCATCTCGTCGAGCGACGGCGTGATCAGCCCCGACAGGCCGATGATGTCGACATTCTCCTCGCGCGCGGTGCGCAGGATTTTCTCCGTCGGCACCATCACGCCAAGATCGACGATTTCATAGTTGTTGCACTGCAGCACCACGCCGACGATGTTCTTGCCGATGTCGTGCACGTCGCCTTTCACCGTCGCCAACAGGATTTTGCCCGCGGAGGTGCCTTGCTGCTTGCTGGCCTCGATGTACGGTTCCAGGTAGGCCACCGCCTGCTTCATCACGCGGGCGGATTTCACCACCTGCGGCAGGAACATCTTGCCCTCGCCGAACAGATCGCCGACCACGTTCATCCCGGCCATCAGCGGCCCTTCGATCACTTCGATCGGGCGTTCGGCCTGCTGCCGCGCTTCTTCGGTGTCCAGTTCGATAAACTCGGTGATGCCCTTCACCAGCGAGTATTCCAGCCGCTTCTCCACCGGCCAGCCGCGCCATTCCGCCTGCTGCACCGCCGCTTCGCCGTCTTTGCTGCCGCGGTACTTTTCCGCCAGTTCCAGCAGGCGTTCGGTGCCGTCCTCGCGACGATTGAGGATCACGTCTTCTACCGCCTCGCGCAGCTCGCCAGGCAGATCGTCGTAAATCGCCAGCTGCCCGGCGTTGACGATGCCCATGTCCATGCCGTTGCGAATGGCGTGATACAGGAATACCGCGTGGATCGCTTCACGCACCGGATCGTTGCCGCGGAACGAGAACGACACGTTGGACACCCCGCCGGAGATCATCGCGTGCGGCAGGTGGGTTTTGATGTCGGCGCAGGCTTCGATAAAGTCGACGGCGTAGTTGTTGTGCTCGTCGATGCCGGTGGCGACGGCGAAGATGTTCGGGTCGAAAATGATGTCTTCCGGCGGGAAACCGACGCGTTCGGTCAAAATTTTATAGGCGCGGCGACAGATCTCGAACTTGCGCTCGCGGGTGTCCGCCTGGCCCACTTCGTCGAACGCCATCACCACCACCGCGGCGCCATAGCGGCGCACCAGCCTGGCGTGGTGGATAAAGGCCTCTTCGCCCTCCTTCATCGAGATCGAGTTGACGATGCCCTTGCCCTGAATGCACTTCAGGCCTTTCTCGATAACGGACCACTTGGAGGAGTCGATCATGATCGGCACCCGGGCGATATCCGGCTCGCCGGCGATCAGGTTGAGGAAGCGCACCATCGCCGCTTCGGCGTCGAGCATCCCCTCATCCATGTTGATGTCGATGATCTGCGCGCCGCTCTCGACCTGCTGGCGCGCCACGTCGAGCGCCTCGTTGTATTTCTCTTCTTTGATCAAGCGTTTGAAACGCGCCGAGCCGGTGACGTTGGTGCGCTCGCCGACGTTGACGAACAGGGTGTTGGCGTCGATGGTCAACGGCTCCAGACCGGCCAGGCGGCAGGCGACCGGGATATCCGGCAGCCGGCGCGGCGGCACGCCCTCGACCGCCTTGGCCATCGCGGCGATATGTTCCGGCGTGGTGCCGCAGCAGCCGCCGATAATATTGAGGAAGCCGGCCTGCGCCCACTCCCCGACCTGGCGCGCCATCTCGGCCGCATCCAGATCGTACTCGCCGAAGGCGTTCGGCAAACCGGCGTTCGGGTGTGCGGTGACGTAGGTCTCCGAGATGCGCGCCAGCTCGGCGACGTACTGACGCAGCTCATCCGGCCCCAGGGCGCAGTTCAGGCCGAAGGTCAGCGGCTTGACGTGGCGCAGTGAATTGTAAAACGCTTCGGTGGTCTGGCCGGACAGGGTGCGGCCGGAGGCGTCGGTGATGGTGCCGGAAATCATGATCGGCAGTTCCACCCCCAGCGCTTCGAATTCGGTTTCCACCGCAAAAGCGGCGGCCTTGGCGTTGAGGGTGTCGAAGATGGTTTCGATCATGATCAGATCGACGCCGCCTTCCACCAGCGCGCGGGTCGATTCGCGGTAAGCCGCCACCAGTTCATCGAACGAGATGTTGCGGAACGCCGGATCGTTGACGTTCGGCGAGATGGACGCGGTGCGGTTGGTCGGCCCCAACACCCCGGCGACGTAGCGCGGTTTTTCCGGCGTGCGCGCCGTCCATTCGTCGGCGCAGGCGCGCGCCAGGCAGGCGGCCTGATAGTTAATCTCGGCCGACAGCGACTCCATGTGGTAGTCGGCCATGGCGATGGAGGTGGAGTTGAAGGTATTGGTCTCAAGGATATCGGCGCCCGCCTCGAGATAGGCGTAATGAATGGCGGTAATCACTTCCGGCTTGGTCAGCACCAGCAGATCGTTATTGCCTTTCAGATCGCTGCGCCAATCGGCGAAACGCTCACCGCGGAAATCGCGCTCGTCCAGGCGATAGCTCTGGATCATGGTGCCCATGCCGCCGTCCAACACCAAAATGCGCTGCGCTAACTGGCGGCGCAGTTGTTCTACTCGATTCGTCACTGTAACCCCTTCCATTGCCATCCAGCCCATTGCTCAACTGCCGCAAAAACCAACGAGTCATCCTAGCACAGCTTGTAAGGACAAAGGGCCAGGCGACAATTGAGAGTTTTTCAGGTTGTGCGCCAACACCTCCGATGAGCTGACGGCGGCTTGCAATTCATCGACAAAAAACGAAAATGAATTCCATCATACGGAAAAAGGAATCTCACCCATGGCCACCCCTGCTCCCGCCAAGCGCGGCAAGAAGCCCCGCGCAGCAGCCCCCGCCGCCAGTGCGGCGACCGGTCAGGTACAATCGTTGACCCGTGGCCTGAAACTGTTGGAATACATTTCGGAAGCCCAGGGCAACGTGGCGCTGACCGATCTGGCCCAGCAGGCCGGCCTGCCGAACTCCACCACTCACCGCCTGCTCACCACCATGCAGCAGCAGGGATTCGTGCGCCAGGTCGGCGATCTCGGCCTGTGGACCATCGGCTCGCACGCCTTTGTGGTCGGCAGCAGCTTCCTGCAAAGCCGCAACCTGCTGGCGATGGTGCATCCGACGCTGCGCCGCCTGATGGAGGAATCCGGCGAAACCGTCAACCTGGCGGTGCTGGATACCAGCGAGTACCAGGCGATCATCATCGATCAGGTGCAGTGCACGGCGCTGATGCGCATGTCGGCGCCGATCGGCGGCAAACTGCCGATGCACGCCTCCGGTGCCGGCAAAGCGTTCCTCGCCACCCTGCCGGACGATCAGGTGACCAAACTGCTGCACAAGAAAGGCATGCACACCTACACGCCGCATACCCTGACGCCGCACAACTTGAAAGAGGGGCTGGCGCAGATCCGCAAACAGGGCTTCTCCTTTGACGACGAAGAGCACGCGCTCGGCCTGCGCTGCGTGGCGGCCTGCATCTTCGACGAGCACCGCGAAGCCTTCGCCGCCATTTCCATCTCAGGCCCGGTGTCGCGCATCACCGACGATCGTGTGATCGAGCTGGGCGCGCTGGTGATCCACGCGGCGAAAGAGATCAGCCTGGCCTACGGCGGCGTGCGCTAATCCTGCTCATCCGAGGGGCGCCCCAGTGCGCCCCTGCTCCCCTGCCATGCTCTGTTGTCAGCATGTAACAGGCTGTCGGCATCCTGTTTAGCGCACAGGAAAAAAGCTTGAAGCCGATCACAGTTAACGATCCTCACGGCGAAAGCCCATTGCAACCGCTCAAACTTCCTTCGACAATGTTACCGATAACATGTTACCGGTAACAATCAAGCTGAACGAAGGTAACGTCACCCGGTGTTTTGGAGCCAAGACATGACCAACAATCAAAATCGCATTTACGTCGTTATGGGCGTTTCCGGCAGCGGCAAGTCCGCCGTCGCCGCCGCCGCGGCCCGCCAACTCTCTGCCGGCTTCCTCGACGGCGACTTCCTGCACCCGCGCAGCAACATCCTGAAGATGGCCGCCGGCGAAGCGTTGAACGACGACGATCGCGCCCCGTGGCTGGCCGCGCTCAACGACGCCGCCTTCGCCATGCAGCGCACCAACAACGTGTCGATCATCGTCTGTTCGGCGTTGAAAAAGCAGTATCGCGACCGCCTGCGCGCCGGCAACGGCAACCTGTCATTCATCTATCTGCACGGCGAGTTCCCGGTGATCGAATCCCGCCTGGCGGCGCGCAACGGCCACTTCTTCAAGCCGCAGATGCTGGTCACCCAGTTCGCCGCGCTGGAGCAACCGGGCGCCGACGAGAACGACGTGATGGCGATCGACATCAATCAGCCGCTGGACGCGGTGATCGCCGATACCGTGCGCCATATCCAGAGCTTCCTGCCGCAGGACGTGTGCGCGTGAGTACCGTAACGCTGGTCGGTACCGCAGTCGGCTCGGTTTTACTGCTGTTATTCCTGGTGATGAAGGCGCGCATGCACGCCTTCGTCGCGCTGATGCTGGTGTCCATCGCCGCCGGCATTTTCTCCGGCATGCCGCTGGAACACATCGCCGACACCATGCAAAAAGGCATGGGCGACACGTTGGGCTTCCTGGCGATCGTGGTGGCGCTCGGGGCGATGTTCGGCAAGATCCTGCATGAGGTCGGCGCACTCGACCAAATTGCGGCGCAATTGCTGAAACGATTCGGACAAAGCAAGGCGCACTACGCGCTCGGCATCGCCGGGCTGATCTGCGCGCTGCCGCTGTTCTTCGACGTGGCGGTGGTGCTGCTGATCGGCATCGTGTTCGCCGTGGCACGCCGCACCGACGGCAATATCGTCAAGCTGGCCATCCCGCTGTTCGCCGGCGTGGCCGCCGCCGCCTCCTTCCTGCTGCCGGGGCCGGTGCCGATGCTGCTGGCGTCGCAGATGAAGGCCGATTTCGGCTGGATGATCGCCATCGGCCTGGTGGCGGCGGTGATCGGCATGCTGATCGCCGGCCCGCTGTACGGCAGCTTTATCAGCCGTTTCGTCAACTGGCCAATGCCGCCGGAAGAGAACGAGCCGACGCTGACCAAGGGCAATCTCCCGTCGTTCGGCTTCAGCCTGGCGCTGGTGCTGTGCCCGCTGGTGCTGGTCGGCATGAAAACCATCGGCGCGCGGCTGGTCACCCCCGGCTCGCAGCTGCAGCAGTGGCTGGAGTTTATCGGCCACCCGTTCACCGCCATCCTGCTGGCCTGCCTGATCGTGATTTACGGTCTGGCGAAGCCGCGCGGCATGAGCAACGAACAGACGCTGGCCATCTGTTCCGCTGCGGTGCAGCCGGCCGGGATCATCCTGCTGATGACCGGCGCCGGCGGGGTGTTCAAGCAGATCCTGGTGGATTCCGGCGTCGGGCCGGCGTTGGGTGACGCCATGATCGGCGCCGGCCTGCCGATCGCCGTGGCCGCCTTCGCGCTGTCAGCCATGGTGCGGGTGATTCAGGGCTCGGCCACCGTCGCCTGCCTGACCACCGTCGGTCTGGTGCTGCCGGTCACCAGTCAGCTCGGTCTGAACGGCGGGCAACTGGCCGCGCTGGCCATCTGCATCGCCGGCGGCTCCATCGTGCTGAGCCACGTCAACGACGCCGGCTTCTGGCTGTTCGGCAAATTCACCGGCGCCAACGAACTGCAAACGCTGAAAACCTGGACGGTGATGGAAACCATTCTGGGCAGCGTCGGCGGCGCCATCGGCATGATTGCATTCACGATGTTTTAAATCCTAAATCGCCCCCGGCCTTGCACACCAGGGCTGCAAATCACCCCCGGGGGCACCGCCACAGGCGGCGACTATAACAACAGCAATGTGAGGAAGGCATGATTAATCCAACCTTGTCCCGTGTCACACAGCGCATCATCGACCGTTCCCAGGCCAGCCGCGCCGCCTATCTGGCGCGTATCGAGGCGGCCCGCTCCCAAACCGTCCACCGCGCGCAGCTCGCCTGCGGCAACCTGGCCCACGGCTTCGCCGCCTGTCAGCCCGATGACAAGGCGTCGCTGAAAAACATGGTGCGCAGCGATATCGCCATCATCACCGCTTACAATGACATTCTGTCGGCCCACCAGCCGTACGAACACTACCCGCAGCGGCTGAAGCAGGCGCTGAAGGCGGTCGGCGCCGTGGGCCAGGTGGCCGGCGGCGTGCCGGCGATGTGCGACGGGGTGACGCAGGGGCAGGACGGCATGGAGCTGTCGCTGATGAGCCGCGACGTGATCGCCATGTCGGCCGCCGTCGGCCTGTCGCACAATATG
Organism: Serratia ureilytica; assembly: GCF_017309605.1. Classification (NCBI taxonomy): domain Bacteria; kingdom Pseudomonadati; phylum Pseudomonadota; class Gammaproteobacteria; order Enterobacterales; family Yersiniaceae; genus Serratia; species Serratia ureilytica. The sequence goes on along the minus strand of NZ_CP071320.1, from coordinate 374,081 downwards.
TTCGACGGCGCGCTGTTCCTCGGCATCTGCGACAAGATCGTGCCGGGGCTGGTGATGGCCGCCCTCTCCTTCGGCCACCTGCCCGCGCTGTTCGTGCCGGCCGGCCCGATGAGCAGCGGCCTGCCGAACAAGGAAAAAGTGCGCGTGCGCCAGCTGTACGCCGAGGGCAAGGCCGACCGTTTGGCGCTGCTGGAGGCCGAGGCGGCCTCTTATCACGGCATCGGCACCTGCACCTTCTACGGCACCGCCAACACCAACCAGATGGTGATGGAAGTGATGGGTCTGCATCTGCCGGGCGCCTCCTTCGTCCATCCGGACACGCCGCTGCGCGACGCGCTGAACGATGCCGCCGCGCGCCAGGTGACCCGACTGACCGATACCGCCGGCAACTACCTGCCGATCGGCCGCCTGGTGGACGAGAAAGTGGTGGTGAACGGCATCGTCTCGCTGCTGGCCACCGGCGGCTCCACCAACCTGACCATGCATCTGGTGGCGATGGCGCGGGCGGCGGGCATCATCATCACCTGGGACGATTTCTCGGAGCTGTCGGAGGCGGTGCCGCTGCTGTGCCGCATCTACCCGAACGGCCCGGCCGACATCAACCAATTCCAGGCCGCCGGCGGCGTGCCGCTGGTGGTGCGCGAGCTGCTGCAACACGGCCTGCTGCACGAAGACGTGCACACCGTGGCCGGTTTCGGCCTGCGCCGCTACACCCAGGAACCGTGGCTGGACAACGGCCAATTGATATGGCGCGAAGGCGTGGCCGGCTCGCTCGACGCCAGCGTGATCGCCAGCGTGGCCCAGCCGTTCGAACATCATGGCGGCACCAAAGTGATGGCCGGCAATCTGGGCCGCGCAGTGATGAAAACTTCGGCGGTGCCCGCCGATAACCAGATCATCGAAGCACCGGCGGTGGTGTTCGACAGCCAGCACGATATCGTGCCGGCGTTCGAAGCCGGCAAGCTGGATCGCGATTGCGTGGTGGTGGTGCGCTTCCAGGGGCCGCAGGCCAACGGCATGCCAGAGCTGCACAAGCTGATGCCGCCGCTGGGCGTGTTGATGGATCGCGGCTTCAAAGTGGCGCTGGTGACCGACGGCCGCCTGTCCGGCGCCTCCGGCAAGGTGCCTTCCGCCATTCACGTCACCCCGGAAGCCTATACCGGCGGCCTGTTGGCGAAAGTGCGCGACGGCGATCCGATCCGCGTCAACGGCCGCAGCGGCGAGCTGCAGGTGCTGGTCGACGCTGACGAGTTGGCGCGGCGCACGCCTTGCCAACCCGATCTGAGCGCCGAACACATCGGCTGCGGCCGCGAGCTGTTCGGCGCGCTGCGCAGCCAGCTGTCAGGCGCCGAGCAGGGCGCCTGCTGCATCAAATTTTAATCGATAGCCTGGCCGCATCGCCGCCTGGCGGCGGCCACAGAGGAGAACGTCAGCATGAACAAGTGGACAACAAGCGCCGAGCAGATCCTGACGGCGGGGCCGGTGGTGCCGGTCATCGTGATCAACAAGCTGGAACATGCGGTGCCGCTGGCGAAAGCGCTGGTCGCCGGCGGCGTGCGGGTGCTGGAGGTGACGCTGCGCACCGCCTGCGCCATGGACGCCATTCGCGCCATCGCCCAAGAGGTGCCGGAAGCGATCATCGGCGCCGGTACGGTGATCAATCCGCAGCAGCTGCGGGAAGTGACCGAGGCCGGCGCGCAGTTCGCCATCAGCCCGGGGCTGACCGACGAGCTGCTCAAAGCCGCCACCGCCGGTTCCATTCCCCTTATACCGGGCATCAGCACCGTTTCCGAGCTGATGCAGGGCATGGATTACGGCCTGCGCGAATTTAAATTCTTCCCGGCGGAAGCCAACGGCGGCGTAAAAGCGCTGCAGGCGATCGGCGGCCCATTCCCGCAGGTGCGTTTCTGCCCGACCGGCGGCATCTCGCCGGACAATTACCGCAGCTATCTGGCGCTGAAAAGCGTGCTGTGCATCGGCGGCTCCTGGCTGGTGCCGGCGGACGCGCTCGAAAGCGGCGACTACGCGCGCATTACCGAACTGGCGCGCGCCGCCGTCGCGGGCGCCCAGGCCTGATTTACATCGCAGCGGTGGCGGCCGGCAGCGCCGCCCCGCTGCGCTGGCTGAACCGCTGCTTCTTGCGATAAGCGAACACGTCTTCCACATGCCCCTCGCGGATGCGCTGCTGCAACCCGCGCCAATACTCCGCGGTAAACAGATCGCTGTGCAACTCTTCAAACACCTGCCGAATGCGCCGATCGCCGCACAGGAAGTGGCGGAACTCTTCCGGGAACACATCGTTGGGCGCGATGCTGTACCACGGCTCGCTGGCCAGCTCGTCCTCCGGATAACGCGGCGGCGGAATGTCGCGGAAGTTGACCTCGGTCATGTAGCAAATCTCGTCGTAGTCGTAGAACACCACACGCCCGTGGCGCGTCACGCCGAAGTTCTTGAACAGCATATCGCCGGGGAAAATATTGGCGGCGGCCAACTGCTTGATCGCATTGCCGTACTCTTCAATCGCATCGCGCATTTGCTGGTCGTTGGCCTGCTCCAGATACAGGTTCAGCGGCGTCATGCGCCGTTCCATATACAGATGTTTGATCACGATGCGATCGCCGAGATCTTCCAGCTTGCCCGGCACTTCACGCCGCAGCTCCGCCAATAGCTCAGGGCTGAGACGCGCCTTGTCGACGACGAAATTTTCGTACTCCTGAGTATCCGCCATGCGCCCGACGCGATCGTGCTCTTTCACCAGCTGATAGCAAGCCATCACCTGCGCCTGCGTCACCTCTTTCTGCGGGGCGAACTCATCCTTGATCACTTTAAACACCCGATCGAAGGACGGCAGGGTGAACACCAGCATCACCATGCCTTTCACGCCCGGCGCGATGATGAACTGTTCCTGTGAGTGCGCCATAAAGGTCAGGTATTCGCGATAGCATTCGGTTTTGCCGTGTTTTTGGCAGCCGATCGCCATGTACAGCTCGGCGGTGGTCTTGCCCGGCAGGATCTCGCGCAGCCACTCCACCATCGCCGCCGGCAGCGGTGCGTAGACCATGAAATAAGAGCGGGCGAAACCGAAGACGATGCTGGCCTCGGCCTTGCCGGTCAGGCAGGCGTCGATAAACAGCGCGCCCGATTCGCTGTGGTGAATCGGCAACAGGAACGGGTAAACGCCGTCGGCCAGGCGCAACTTGCCGACCAGCCAGGCGGCCTTGTTGCGATAGAACAGCTCGTTGGCGATCTGGAAGGTCGCCCCCGTCAGTTGCTGTGGGCTGAAGGCGCGTTGCAGCGCCTGATTGATGTAGCGAATGTCGCGTGTCAGATCCTCCCACGGCAACCGCAGCGGCAGATCGCTCAAGATGCTGCGCAGCATCGCCGGCAGATCGCCATTGGGGGTAAAATCGCGCGCCAGCGGACGCGGAATGTCGCGAAAACGCCGTTCCGGCTGCGAACTGAAGACGAACAGCTTGTCCGGCGTCAGATCGCGATGCTTGAACAACCGGCAATAGACCGAGTTGAAGAAGCTTTCGGCGATCTCAAAACGCGGGTAGTCCGGCAGCAGGTCGATATAGACCGCTTTGACCCGGCTGGGGAAGTCGGCGTCGAAATATTTCTGCCCGGTGATGCATTTAAGCTGCTCCACCACCAGACCGACGTGATGGTCGTACAGATGGATGCGCTTTTTCATCGCCTGCTGCACCGCCGGCCAATCCGCCTGCTCAAAGCGCTGCTGCGCGCCGGCGGTCACTTCCAGAAAGCGGCCGTACTGCGCATCGAAGCCCTGCAGGATCGTCTGTGCGATCAACAACTCCAGTTTTGCCGCCATCCTTACCCCCGCCAGAAAAAGAAGCCTGCGCATGCAGGCTCCGGGTGAAACGTCTTCAAGCTTGCCGCATCAGAACTGCTGTTCTTCCGTCGAACCGGTCAGCGCAGTGACCGAAGAGGCGCCGCCCTGAATGATGGTGGTGACCTTGTCGAAGTAGCCGGTGCCCACCTCTTGCTGGTGCGACGCGAAGGTGTAACCGCGCTCCACCGCGGCGAACTCCGCCTGCTGCACCTTCTCGACGTAGTGTTTCATCCCTTCGCCCTGCGCATAGGCGTGCGCCAGGTCGAACATGTTGAACCACATGCTGTGGATGCCCGCCAGCGTGATGAACTGATACTTGTAGCCCATGTCCGACAGCGCCTGCTGGAAGCGGGCGATGGTCTGGTCGTCGAGGTTCTTCTTCCAGTTGAACGACGGCGAGCAGTTGTAGGCCAGCAGCTTGCCTGGGTATTTGGCGTGGATGGCGTCGGCGAAGCGCTGGGCGGCATCCAGATCCGGCGTTGAGGTTTCGCACCACACCATATCGGCGTAAGGGGCATAAGCCAGACCGCGGCTGATCGCCTGCTCGACGCCGGCATGGGTGCGGAAGAAGCCTTCCGCCGTACGCTCGCCGGTGACGAAGGCGCTGTCATACGGATCGCAGTCAGAGGTCAGCAGGTCGGCCGCATCGGCGTCGGTACGGGCGATCACCAGCGTCGGCACGCCGAGCACGTCGGCCGCCAGGCGCGCGGCGACCAGTTTCTGGATCGCTTCTTGCGTCGGCACCAGCACTTTGCCGCCCATATGGCCGCATTTCTTCACCGCCGCCAGCTGATCTTCGAAGTGCACCCCGGCGGCCCCGGCGGTAATCATCGCTTTCATCAGCTCAAAGGCGTTCAATACGCCGCCGAAGCCGGCTTCCGCATCAGCGACGATCGGCAGGAAATAATCGGTGTACCCTTTGCTGCCCGGCTCAATCTGGTTCGCCCATTGGATCTGATCGGCGCGGCGGAAGGTGTTGTTGATGCGCTCGACCACCTTCGGCACCGAGTCCACCGGATACAGCGATTGGTCAGGGTACATGGCCGCTGCGCTGTTGGCGTCGGCCGCCACCTGCCAACCGGACAAGTAGATAGCCTCGACGCCGGCTTTGGCCTGCTGCAGCGCCTGGCCGCCGGTCAGCGCGCCCAGGCAGTTCACGTAGCCTTTGCGCGCCTTGCCGTTCAGCAACGCCCACAGTTTGGCGGCGCCGTTTTGCGCCAGGGTGCATTCCGGGTTGACCGAACCGCGCAGATTGATCACGTCTTCGGCGCTGTAAGGGCGAGTGATGCCTTCCCAACGGGCCGATTTCCATTCCTGTTCCAGCTGCTGGATCTGTTGAGAGCGAGAGGTAGACATAATTTTTATCCTTTCAGTCATGTAGGGTTGATTGGGAAAGTTCAGGCCAGCAGCTCATAGCCGGGCAACGTCAGGAAATCGATTAATTCATCTTGCGTGGTGATGCGCTCCATCAGGCGCGCCGCCTCTTCGAACCGGCCGGCGTTAAAGCGCGCTTCCCCTACTTCTTCACGCACCACCAACATCTCTTCTTGCAACATCTGGCGGAACAGCGCCTTGGTGACCGGGCGCCCGTCGTTCAGGCTCTTCTCGTGGTGGATCCACTGCCAGATAGACGTACGGGAGATCTCCGCCGTCGCCGCATCTTCCATCAAACCGTAAATCGGCACGCAGCCGTTACCGGAGATCCAGGCTTCGATGTACTGCACCGCCACGCGGATATTGGCGCGCATCCCCGCTTCGGTGCGTTCGCCGTCGCACGGTTCCAGCAGTTGCGCGGCGCTGATCGGCGCATCCTGCTCACGCAGCACGTCCAGCTGGTTTTGACGATCGCCCAATGCGTTGCCGAACACCTCCATCACCGTGTCCGCCAAGCCCGGGTGCGCCACCCAGGTGCCGTCGTGGCCATTGTTGGCTTCCAGCTCTTTGTCCGCCCGTACCTTGTTCAGCACCCAGGCGTTTTTTTCGGCGTCTTTGCTCGGGATAAACGCCGCCATGCCGCCCATGGCGAAGGCGCCGCGCTTATGACAGGTTTTGATCAACAGGCGCGAATAGGCGCTGAGGAAAGGTTTTTCCATGGTCACCGACTGACGGTCCGGCAGCACGCGATCGCCGTGGTTCTTCAGCGTTTTGATGTAGCTGAAGATGTAATCCCAGCGGCCGCAGTTCAGACCGACGATGTGATCGCGCAGGTGATACAGGATCTCGTCCATCTGGAACACCGCCGGCAGAGTTTCGATCAGCACGGTCGCCTTGATGGTGCCGCGCGGCAGATCGAAACGATCCTCGGTAAAGCTGAAGACATCGCTCCACCAGGCAGCTTCCTCCCAGGACTGGGTTTTCGGCAGGTAGAAATACGGGCCGCTGCCCTTGGCCAGCAGCTGGCGATAGTTGTGGTAGAAGTACAGCGCGAAATCGAACAGGCCGCCGGGAATGGCCTCATCACGCCACAGCACGTGCTTCTCCGGCAGATGCAGACCGCGTACGCGAGCGATCAATACCGCCGGGTTCGGTTTCAGCTGGTAGATTTTGCCGGCTTCATTGGTGTAGGAAATGGTGCCGTTAACCGCATCGTGCAGGTTGATTTGACCGTCGATGACTTTGTCCCAGCTTGGCGCCAGCGAGTCTTCGAAGTCCGCCATAAACACTTTTACGTTGGCGTTCAACGCATTGATCACCATCTTGCGCTCGACCGGCCCGGTGATCTCTACCCGGCGATCGCGCAGGTCTTGCGGAATACCGCGGATCTGCCAATTGCCTTCACGAATGGAAGTGGTTTCCGAAATAAACCCAGGCAATTCGCCGCGATCGATATTTTGTTGCCAGCGGGCACGCGCCGCCAACAGCTCATTGCGACGTGGCGTGAATTTCCCCACCAGTTCCGCCAGAAATTCAACCGCTTCATCCGTTAACACCTGGCGCTCCGCAGCGGCGAAACCCTGCGTAAACCTTAACTCCGTGCCTGCTATCTGTTGCGTCATGACCTTGCTCCTTCCCATCGTTGCACCCGGGCGACCGGCGCATTTTCATCAGAAATCACTGTGGATCAGGGCGGATGAAACGATCCTAAACTGGTCAGATCTCATCCCGATAGCGTTAAGAATACCCAACAAAAAATAAAAATCAAAAACCATTTCCATTTTATTATTAAATATTTTATTAACACTTTATTATCAATTGGTTAGGATAAATAACACGATCAACAGGTAAGGAAATCGGTTCCAATAGAATTGCAAAGACGGACTAACGCGTTGTTAGGCAATGGTTTTTTGGGAGAATTGACGGGTAAAAAGAGGATCGTGCAGAGGATGAGCAGTGCGGCGGCCTCGATTCAGCCGCCGGCAGGCAGAAAAGATCAGTCGAGAGTCGGATTCATATGGCGCAGATCGTAAGGCGTGATCTGGTAGACGTAATAATTGAGCCAATTGGAAAACAGCAGGTGGCCATGGCTGCGCCAGGTGGCTTTCGGTGTCAGTGCGGGGTTGTCATCGGGGAAGTAGTTGAGCGGTACGGCAGGATCGAGGCCAGCTTCGTTGTCGCGACAATACTCTCCCGCCAGCGTCATTGTATCGTATTCCGGATGGCCGGTGACGAACGCCAGTCGCTTATCCCTGCTGGCGAACAGGTAGGCGCCGGCCTGCTCGGATTCGGCCAGGATGTCCAGGTCGGTATATTGGCGAATCACCTCGGTCGGGAAATCGGCATAGCGCGAATGCGGCGCCAGGAAGCTTTCGTCGAAGCCGCGCGTCAGCAACGCATGCTGCTGCAGCGTTTGGTGCGGATAAACGCCGGAGAGCTTCACTTCGCGCGTCATCTTGGGAATGCCGTACAGGATATTCAACGCCGCCTGTACCGCCCAGCACACGAACAGCGTGGAGGTAACGTGGTTCTTAGCCCAGTCGATCACACGCTCGATCTGCGGCCAGTAGGCAACATCGCAGAAATCGACCAGCCCCAGCGGCGCGCCGGTGACGATCAGGCCATCGAAGTTCTCGTTCTGAATATCCTCGAAGTCGCAGTAGAAGTTGTTCAGATGCTCGGCCGGCGTGTTCTTCGATTCGCGGCTGTCGATGCGCAGCAGCTGGATATCAATCTGCAGCGGCGAGTTGGACAGCAGGCGCAAAAACTGGTTTTCCGTTTCGATCTTCTTTGGCATCAGGTTGAGGATCAGCACTTTCAGCGGCCTGATTTCCTGTGTTTTTGCCCGCGAGGATGTCATCACGAAGACATTCTCACCGCGCAAGAAATTGACCGCAGGTAACTCATCAGGAACACGAATCGGCATTGCTTAACCCTCACACATCCATTTATACGTTTAGACTTCTAGATGCCCGAAGATAGCGTTTTTTTCCGTCGATGTCGAGCGTTCAGCGGAAAGGTGAAAATGTTTCATTGCGCGATCTGCGTCAGGATCTTGGCAGGGAGGATGAGAGGCACGGAAAGCAAAAAGGCCATCCTTTCGGATGGCCTCTTGGCTTATTTGATGCTTGGCAGTGTCCTACAGTATTCGTCTCATCCTGAGACTCTCCCCTGCGGGGCCGCCGCAAGCGGCGTTAAGGCCCGTCGGGAACGGGCCTTTCGCATGCCCATGCTCGAGCAGAACGCCAGATAACAGACAAAACAAAAAGCCCCATGCTTTCGCATGAGGCTTGTTGTTTTATTTGATGCTTGGCAGTGTCCTACTCTCGCATGGGGAGGCCCCACACTACCATCGGCGCTACGGCGTTTCACTTCTGAGTTCGGCATGGGGTCAGGTGGGACCACCGCGCTATTGCCGCCAAGCAAATTCTTTTTTCTGCCGAACTTCTAAACCCACTTTAAATAAAGTGGTGCTGATACCCAGAGTCGAACTGGGGACCTCACCCTTACCAAGGGTGCGCTCTACCAACTGAGCCATATCAGCACGCTTAATTTGATGCCTGGCAGTGTCCTACTCTCGCATGGGGAGACCCCACACTACCATCGGCGCTACGGCGTTTCACTTCTGAGTTCGGCATGGGGTCAGGTGGGACCACCGCGCTATTGCCGCCAGGCAAATTCTGTTTCATTCCAACCGCCTCACTTCCGTGAAGCCATCAGAACCAATCTCGGAACGTCGCTGAAAATCTCTCTAAAAACACCTTCGGTGTTGTAAGGTTAAGCCTCACGGATCATTAGTACTGGTTAGCTCAATGCATCGCTGCACTTACACACCCAGCCTATCAACGTCTTAGTCTTAAACGTTCCTTCAGGGGCCTTAAAGGCCCAGGGAAGACTCATCTTGAGGCAAGTTTCGCGCTTAGATGCTTTCAGCGCTTATCTTTTCCGCACTTAGCTACCGGGCAATGCCATTGGCATGACAACCCGAACACCAGTGGTGCGTTCACTCCGGTCCTCTCGTACTAGGAGCAACCCCTCTCAATCTTCCAACGCCCACGGCAGATAGGGACCGAACTGTCTCACGACGTTCTAAACCCAGCTCGCGTACCACTTTAAATGGCGAACAGCCATACCCTTGGGACCTACTTCAGCCCCAGGATGTGATGAGCCGACATCGAGGTGCCAAACACCGCCGTCGATATGAACTCTTGGGCGGTATCAGCCTGTTATCCCCGGAGTACCTTTTATCCGTTGAGCGATGGCCCTTCCATTCAGAACCACCGGATCACTAAGACCTACTTTCGTACCTGCTCGAGCCGTCACTCTCGCAGTCAAGCTAGCTTATGCCTTTGCACTAACCTCACGATGTCCGACCGTGATTAGCTAACCTTCGTGCTCCTCCGTTACTCTTTGGGAGGAGACCGCCCCAGTCAAACTACCCACCAGACACTGTCCTCACCCCGGATCACGGGGCCGAGTTAGAACATCAAACATTAAAGGGTGGTATTTCAAGGATGGCTCCACGCAGACTGGCGTCCACGCTTCAAAGCCTCCCACCTATCCTACACATCAAGGCTCAATGTTCAGTGTCAAGCTATAGTAAAGGTTCACGGGGTCTTTCCGTCTTGCCGCGGGTACACTGCATCTTCACAGCGAGTTCAATTTCACTGAGTCTCGGGTGGAGACAGCCTGGCCATCATTACGCCATTCGTGCAGGTCGGAACTTACCCGACAAGGAATTTCGCTACCTTAGGACCGTTATAGTTACGGCCGCCGTTTACTGGGGCTTCGATCAAGAGCTTCGCCTTGCGGCTGACCCCATCAATTAACCTTCCAGCACCGGGCAGGCGTCACACCGTATACGTCCACTTTCGTGTTTGCACAGTGCTGTGTTTTTATTAAACAGTTGCAGCCAGCTGGTATCTTCGACTGGCTTCAGCTCCATCCGCGAGGGACTTCACCTACATGCCAGCGTGCCTTCTCCCGAAGTTACGGCACCATTTTGCCTAGTTCCTTCACCCGAGTTCTCTCAAGCGCCTTGGTATTCTCTACCTGACCACCTGTGTCGGTTTGGGGTACGATTTAATGTTACCTGGAGCTTAGAGGATTTTCCTGGAAGCAGGGCATCAACTACTTCTGCACCGTAGTGCATCGTCATCACGCCTCAGGGTTAGTATGCAACCGGATTTACCAGGTCACACCCCCTACACGCTTAAACCGGGACAACCGTCGCCCGGCTAGCCTAGCCTTCTCCGTCCCCCCTTCGCAGTAACACCAAGTACAGGAATATTAACCTGTTTCCCATCGACTACGCTTTTCAGCCTCGCCTTAGGGGTCGACTCACCCTGCCCCGATTAACGTTGGACAGGAACCCTTGGTCTTCCGGCGAGCGGGCTTTTCACCCGCTTTATCGTTACTTATGTCAGCATTCGCACTTCTGATACCTCCAGCAACCCTCACAGGCCACCTTCAACGGCTTACAGAACGCTCCCCTACCCAACAACGCTAAGCGTCGCTGCCGCAGCTTCGGTGCATGGTTTAGCCCCGTTACATCTTCCGCGCAGGCCGACTCGACCAGTGAGCTATTACGCTTTCTTTAAATGATGGCTGCTTCTAAGCCAACATCCTGGCTGTCTATGCCTTCCCACATCGTTTCCCACTTAACCATGACTTTGGGACCTTAGCTGGCGGTCTGGGTTGTTTCCCTCTTCACGACGGACGTTAGCACCCGCCGTGTGTCTCCCGTGATAACATTCTTCGGTATTCGGAGTTTGCATCGGTTTGGTAAGCCGGGATGGCCCCCTAGCCGAAACAGTGCTCTACCCCCGAAGATGAGTTCACGAGGCGCTACCTAAATAGCTTTCGGGGAGAACCAGCTATCTCCCGGTTTGATTGGCCTTTCACCCCCAGCCACAAGTCATCCGCTAATTTTTCAACATTAGTCGGTTCGGTCCTCCAGTTAGTGTTACCCAACCTTCAACCTGCCCATGGCTAGATCACCGGGTTTCGGGTCTATACCTTGCAACTAATCGCCCAGTTAAGACTCGGTTTCCCTACGGCTCCCCTATACGGTTAACCTTGCTACAAAATATAAGTCGCTGACCCATTATACAAAAGGTACGCAGTCACACCACGAAGGTGCTCCCACTGCTTGTACGTACACGGTTTCAGGTTCTATTTCACTCCCCTCGCCGGGGTTCTTTTCGCCTTTCCCTCACGGTACTGGTTCACTATCGGTCAGTCAGGAGTATTTAGCCTTGGAGGATGGTCCCCCCATATTCAGACAGGATGTCACGTGTCCCGCCCTACTCATCGAACTCACGACCTGTGCATTTTAGTGTACGGGGCTATCACCCTTTGCTGCGCGACTTTCCAGACGCTTCCACTAACACACAAGCCGATTCAGGTTCTGGGCTCCTCCCCGTTCGCTCGCCGCTACTGGGGGAATCTCGGTTGATTTCTTTTCCTCGGGGTACTTAGATGTTTCAGTTCCCCCGGTTCGCCTCATGCCACTATGTATTCATGACATGATAGTGTGTCGAAACACACTGGGTTTCCCCATTCGGGTATCGCCGGTTGTAACGGTTCATATCACCTTACCGACGCTTTTCGCAGATTAGCACGCCCTTCATCGCCTCTGACTGCCTAGGCATCCACCGTGTACGCTTAGTCACTTAACCTCACAACCCGAAGATGTTTCCATCGTTCGCGCTGCAAACATTTGAGAGACTCTATGACAGGTTACTCTTTATCCCAATACATCTACGGAGGGATAAATTTCAGCCGTCATGTTTCAATTTTCAGCTTGTTCCAGATTATTAAAGAGCAATATCTTAAACATGACTCGGAAGTCATCTTTAAGATATGGTGTATCGTCAGACACTTGAGACCGCCGCTTTCACCGGGTGGGTCGGAAGCTTGGCGTCCCCTAGGGGATTCGAACCCCTGTTACCGCCGTGAAAGGGCGGTGTCCTAGGCCTCTAGACGAAGGGGACACGACACCGTACTTTTATGACGCTTTTGCTCGTTACTTTTTCATCAGACAATCTGTGTGAGCACGCCACTCGAACTAATATCTTTAGGTAAGGAGGTGATCCAACCGCAGGTTCCCCTACGGTTACCTTGTTACGACTTCACCCCAGTCATGAATCACAAAGTGGTAAGCGCCCTCCCGAAGGTTAAGCTACCTACTTCTTTTGCAACCCACTCCCATGGTGTGACGGGCGGTGTGTACAAGGCCCGGGAACGTATTCACCGTAGCATTCTGATCTACGATTACTAGCGATTCCGACTTCATGGAGTCGAGTTGCAGACTCCAATCCGGACTACGACGTACTTTATGAGGTCCGCTTGCTCTCGCGAGGTCGCTTCTCTTTGTATACGCCATTGTAGCACGTGTGTAGCCCTACTCGTAAGGGCCATGATGACTTGACGTCATCCCCACCTTCCTCCAGTTTATCACTGGCAGTCTCCTTTGAGTTCCCGGCCGAACCGCTGGCAACAAAGGATAAGGGTTGCGCTCGTTGCGGGACTTAACCCAACATTTCACAACACGAGCTGACGACAGCCATGCAGCACCTGTCTCAGAGTTCCCGAAGGCACCGATCCATCTCTGGAAAGTTCTCTGGATGTCAAGAGTAGGTAAGGTTCTTCGCGTTGCATCGAATTAAACCACATGCTCCACCGCTTGTGCGGGCCCCCGTCAATTCATTTGAGTTTTAACCTTGCGGCCGTACTCCCCAGGCGGTCGATTTAACGCGTTAGCTCCGGAAGCCACGCCTCAAGGGCACAACCTCCAAATCGACATCGTTTACAGCGTGGACTACCAGGGTATCTAATCCTGTTTGCTCCCCACGCTTTCGCACCTGAGCGTCAGTCTTCGTCCAGGGGGCCGCCTTCGCCACCGGTATTCCTCCAGATCTCTACGCATTTCACCGCTACACCTGGAATTCTACCCCCCTCTACGAGACTCTAGCTTGCCAGTTTCAAATGCAGTTCCCAGGTTGAGCCCGGGGATTTCACATCTGACTTAACAAACCGCCTGCGTGCGCTTTACGCCCAGTAATTCCGATTAACGCTTGCACCCTCCGTATTACCGCGGCTGCTGGCACGGAGTTAGCCGGTGCTTCTTCTGCGAGTAACGTCAATTGATGAACGTATTAAGTTCACCACCTTCCTCCTCGCTGAAAGTGCTTTACAACCCGAAGGCCTTCTTCACACACGCGGCATGGCTGCATCAGGCTTGCGCCCATTGTGCAATATTCCCCACTGCTGCCTCCCGTAGGAGTCTGGACCGTGTCTCAGTTCCAGTGTGGCTGGTCATCCTCTCAGACCAGCTAGGGATCGTCGCCTAGGTGAGCCATTACCCCACCTACTAGCTAATCCCATCTGGGCACATCTGATGGCAAGAGGCCCGAAGGTCCCCCTCTTTGGTCTTGCGACGTTATGCGGTATTAGCTACCGTTTCCAGTAGTTATCCCCCTCCATCAGGCAGTTTCCCAGACATTACTCACCCGTCCGCCGCTCGTCACCCGGGGAGCAAGCTCCCCTGTGCTACCGCTCGACTTGCATGTGTTAAGCCTGCCGCCAGCGTTCAATCTGAGCCATGATCAAACTCTTCAATTAAAAGCTTGATTTGCTTCCACTCGAGAAGCGATGCTCAAAGATTTACTGCATGAATTTTACTTCAGTTAGTCACTCTTCAAGACTTGATATTTTTTTGCATCCGAAGATGCTGGATATCGTCTTGTGGAGTGCCCACACAGATTGTCTGATAAATTGTTAAAGAGCAGTGAGTTAGGCGCTTTCGCTTGCTAACTCGAGGTGGCGTATATTACGCTTTCCTCTTTCAGAGTCAACCCTAATTTTCAGGATTTTTTCTCTTTCTTCCCGGCCGCTGTGTGAAGTGAATCACTTGCGCCGTGTCGATGGAGGCGCATTATAGGGATCCGAGTTTTTTGCACAACCCCTTTTTTGATCTTTTCTTTCTGTTTGCACACTTTTCAGCCCTTCCGAGTGGATCTTGTGCGATCAGGGCCATTTTCCGCAGGATCCGGCGCTGCGATTGGTTGTAATTCCATCGTCAGAGTCTAGTATTGCCGGTAAATATGATCCCGACGTGAGGCAAGCACCATGTCCGATGCAGTACGTTCTTATCTTCAATACACCCCCAAACTCGGTCAACGCGTCTTGATCGATCCTTCCAGCGTGGTGATCGGCGACGTCGATCTGGCGGATGACGTCAGCATCTGGCCGCTGGTCGCCATTCGGGGCGACGTCAATGCGGTAAAGATCGGCGCGCGCAGCAATATACAGGACGGCAGCGTACTGCATGTGACTCACCGCTCCGAACATAACCCCGACGGTTATCCCCTGTTGATTGGAGAAGACGTGACCGTAGGCCATAAAGCGATGCTGCACGGCTGCGCCATCGGCAACCGGGTGCTGGTCGGTATGGGATCGATCCTGCTGGACGGTGTAGTAGTAGAAGACGACGTGATGATTGGTGCCGGCAGTTTAGTGCCGCCGGGCAAACGCCTGGTCAGCGGCTATCTCTATATGGGCAGCCCGGCACGCCAGGTTAGGCCGTTGACCGCCGCCGAGTTGGAAGGATTGCTTTATTCTTCGAACAACTATGTACGCTGGAAAGATGAGTACCTGTCGGAAGACATCTGACGGGAACCCCGTTCTCTATAAATAAAGAGAACGGGGCAGGATTTATGCCGCCAGTTCGCTGCGCAACTGGCGCAATACCGGCTCAATCTCTGGCATCACTCCATGCCAAAGCAGGAAAGCATGCGCCGCCTGCCCCACCAGCATGCCCAGCCCATCGGCATATTCCGTTGCCCCCTGCTGCTGCGCCCAGGCCAGGAATGGCGTAGCGCCCTGCTGATAGAACATGTCATAGCAACGAGTGTGTGCATTAACTACGCCCGCCGGCAACGCCGGGATCTCTCCGCTGATGCCGGACGCCGTCGCATTGATCACCAGTTCGAACGCTTGCTGATCCAATTGATCCATCGGCGCCGCCGAGATCTCCCCCAGATGCCGAAAAGCGTCTGCCAACGCCTGAGCTCGGCTGAAGGTGCGGTTGGTGATCGTTAGCCGACAGCCGAAAGACAGCAGCGGCAGGATCACGCCGCGCGCTGCGCCGCCGGCGCCCATCAGCAGGATGCGATCCTGCGGCCGGATCAATTGCTGACGCTGTAGATCGGTCAGCAACCCGATGCCGTCGGTGTTATCCCCCAACAGCTCGCCATTCGGCAATACCTTCAGGGTATTGACCGCACCGGCCATCGCTGCGCGCTCGCTCAGCTCAGAAGCGGCCGAATAAGCACGCTCCTTGAAAGGCACCGTGACGTTCGCCCCCAGCCCTCCGGCGCGGATAAACGCCTGCAGGCTGGTTTCAAAACCGTCTAACGGCGCCAACACCGTCCCATAAGGATGTTCAATGCCGGTCTGGGCAGCAAACAGCGCATGAATTCGCGGCGACTTGCTGTGGCCGATAGGGTTGCCAAATACCGCAAACTTCTCCATGCCCATTACCTCTAGCCCTGACGGATCTGTTCGCCGGTCAGAACGTCTCTGATTTCGGAAGGATTAAGACGGCCACCCACCTTGCCGCGCAATACCGGGAAAGCTTCGCCGAACTGCCGCGTAACCTCATCCGCACTGCGGCATGGCTCCAGCCCACTGAGATTGGCGCTGGTCGACACCAGCGGCTTGCCATACTGCCGGCACAGCTGCTGCACCAACGGATGATCGCTGACGCGCACCGCCAGCGAGCTGAAGCGTCCGGTCAGCAAACGCAGCGTCTCCGGCCGAGCGGGCAAAACCCAGGTTACCGGCCCAGGCCAGCTGGCAAACATCGTCGTGCGCTGCTGTTCGCTGAGCGCACTGTCGTCGATATAAGGTTTAAGCTGTGCATAGTCGGCGGCGATCAAAATCAGCCCCTTTTCCCACGGCCGCTGTTTCAGCGCCAGCAATGCATTGACCGCCTGCTCGCTGTCGGGATCGCAACCCAGGCCGAATACGGCTTCGGTGGGATACGCAATCACCTGCTGTTGATGCAAAGCATCGATGATAGATAAAAGGTTCGGGCTTAATTCTGAGTTCATGATGTGATTATTCTGTAGTCGCGACGGGTTTTCCGCACAGCTTGCTGGCACAGCACAGGACGGGGCCTTTTGCCGTGCGCTTTTCCATCAGCAGCGGATAATGGCAATAGGCGCACTCACCGGCGACAGGTTTAACATTGAGGGCAAACTGGCATTCCGGGTAACGATCGCAGGAATGAAAAACTTTGCCGTAACGCGACTTGCGCTGCAGCAGTTTGCCTTGGCCGCACTGCGGACAGGTAATGGCGGTTTCGTCAGGCTTATCGATCACTTCAGTGTGATCGCACTGCGGATAATCGCTGCAGCCGATAAACATGCCATAGCGCCCCTGGCGCAGCACCAACGTCGCCTGACATTTCGGGCACTGTTGCCCATCCAAGACCTTAACGATATGTCCATCGGCCTGCGCTTTCAGCGGCCGAATATATTGGCATTCAGGGTACTGGGAACAGCCGAGGAAGGGGCCGTGGCGACCGCTACGGATCACCAGTTCGGCCCCGCATTCCGGACAGGGTTCATTTTGCCTGGCGGCAAAAATCGCGTTTTTTGTCATAACGTCTTCTATGCGCGTTATCGGCTCAATGCAGATAACCTTCGTTCACTTCAAACAACAGTTCTTCCATTTGCTGATAGGCGCTTTCATATCCGGGGATATTAAACAGCACCATCAACACGACCCATTTCAGATCTTCGAGATCGAATTCCGCATTATCCAAAGCCATAACGCGGTCGATAACCATTTCACGGGTTTCGAGGTTCAATACCTGAATCTGTTCCAGGAACAGGAGAAAACCACGGCAGCCGGCGTCCAGACGTGCACCTTCTTCTTCGGTGTAGATCCGCATTGCCAGCGGATCGGCATCCATAAAGTAAGGGGCATTTTGACCCTCTTGCAGGTCAGCCAACTTCTCAAGCCAATTCAACGCGTTGTAGATATCATCCCGATGAAACCCCGCCTGAGCGAGATCATCGGTCAGTTGATCCTGATCGACGCGCATCTCTGGTTCATTGTGGATATAAGTTTCAAACAAGTACATGAGTACGTCGAACATGGCTTGCCCTCCTTATTCGGACATAGCCGCCGGGTACAGCTGCGATCCACCCTGCTAACTCCAGCTCGAGTAACTTGATTACCACCACTGGCACAGGTTGGCCGGCACGTTCAGCGACGACGTCAACAGGTGTCACCTCATCTCCTACGTTAGCCAACACATCGCCAAATGGCAATTCAACTTCAGCTTGCGACGCACAAATAGTTGTATTTTCGTTCAGTGACAGCCATTGAAGGCCGCTTCCCAGCAATTCGGCGATATCTTTCGGCCCGGTGACCAGATGCGCGCCCTGCTGGATTAACCAATGCGTCCCCTCACTCATCGGGTTTCCTAATGGCCCAGGCAAGGCGAATACCTCACGCCCCTGCTCCAACGCGTAGCGAGCCGTCACCAGGGTACCGCTGCGCAGCGAAGCTTCTATGACCAGAACCCCCAGGCTGAGCCCGCTGATAATGCGGTTACGGCGTGGGAAATGGTCGGCCAGAGGCAAATCGGTGACTAAATGATCTGAAATCACGGCGCCGCCCTGCTCGACTATCTGCTCCGCGAGCCGGCGGTGCCGGCGCGGATAGATATTGCCCAGCCCGCTGCCCAACACCGCAATCGTGCAGCCATCGGCCGCCAGCGCCGCACGATGGCAAATGCCGTCGATGCCGATCGCCAAACCGCTGGTGATGGTGAAACCGCAACGCGCCAACTCCTCGGCGAAATGGTTCGCCCAACGCTCGCCGTAATGGCTGAACTGCCGGCTGCCGACCATAGCGAGCTGAGGTTGCAACAGCACCCGAGGATCGCCCTCGATCAGCAGAAACAGCGGCGCGTCGTCGATCTGAGCCAGGTTTTCAGGATAGCCGGGCGCCCCATAGTTCAGCATACGGTGCGCCGGCTCCTCCAGCCAACGCAAGGTGGCCGCCAGATAGACGGGATCCACTCGGTTGAACTGTGCCTGCTGCCGTTCGTTCAATCCCAGCTCATGCAACACGCGGCGAGGCTCGCCACTCATTTGCGATAACTGTCGCACGAGCCGACTGGCCACGACGGTCTGTAGCCCCGTGACTCCCCGCATCCGTAAAGCGATCTCTTCCGGCCGCATCGTCTGTTCCCTCAGCAAAAACGGTGGTATTGCCAATCTGAGCAATTGGTGCGCAATGCTGTCAATCAGGTCGGGAAATGTCTAGAATAGAGGTTAAACCTCGTTCATTACTCGGATACAGATCTAAAGATATATGTCAGTCTTGCAGGTATTACATTTCCCAGACGAGCGTCTGCGCAAAGTCGCAGCGCCGGTAAAAGAAGTCAATGCAGATATCCAGCGCATCGTGGATGATATGTTTGAAACCATGTACGCAGAGGAAGGCATTGGCCTGGCTGCGACTCAGGTGGATATCCATCAGCGCATTATCGTGATCGACGTCTCCGAGAATCGCGATCAGCGCCTGGTGCTGATCAACCCGGAGCTGCTGGAAAAAAGCGGCGAAACCGGCATCGAGGAAGGCTGTCTTTCCATTCCCGAGCAGCGTGCGCTGGTGCCGCGCGCCGCGCAGGTGAAGATCCGCGCGCTGGATCGCGAAGGCAAACCTTTCGAGCTGGAAGCGGACGATCTGCTGGCGATCTGCATCCAGCACGAGATGGATCACCTGATGGGTAAACTGTTCGTCGATTACCTGTCGCCGCTCAAGCGTCAGCGCATTCGTCAGAAACTGGAAAAAATGGCCAAGCTTCAAGCCCGCGCCTAACCGATCAGGAAATCAACGTGTCTGACTCTTTACGGATTATTTTCGCCGGAACACCAGACTTCGCAGCGCGTCATCTTGACGCGCTGTTGTCATCTGAGCACCAGATTGTCGGCGTATTCACTCAACCCGACCGTCCGGCAGGCCGCGGCAACAAGCTAACGCCCAGCCCGGTCAAAATGCTGGCCGAACAACACCAATTGCCGGTATTTCAGCCTAAATCGCTGCGCCCTGAAGAGAACCAGCGTCTGGTGGCGGATCTCAACGCCGACGTGATGGTGGTGGTTGCCTACGGGTTGATTCTGCCGCAAGCGGTGCTGGATATGCCGCGTCTTGGCTGCATCAACGTACATGGTTCGCTGCTGCCCCGCTGGCGCGGCGCGGCGCCGATCCAGCGTTCGCTCTGGGCCGGTGACAGCGAAACCGGCGTGACCATCATGCAGATGGATGTCGGTCTCGATACCGGTGACATGATGCACAAAATCGCCTGCCCGATTGAGAGCAGCGATACCAGCGCCAGCCTCTACGACAAGCTGGCGCAGCTCGGCCCGCAGGGCATGCTGACGACGCTGCGCCAAATGGCCGACGGCAGCGCCACCCGCGAAGTGCAGGACGAGTCGCAGGTCACCTACGCCGAGAAGCTGAGCAAAGAAGAAGCTCGCCTGGATTGGACACTGTCCGCCGCACAGCTGGAGCGTTGCATCCGCGCCTTCAACCCTTGGCCGATAAGCTACTTCACCATCGATGAGCAACCGGTGAAAGTGTGGCAGGCCAGCGTAATGGCGGAAAGCGCCAACGCGGAGCCGGGCACCGTTGTCCATGCCGACAAGCACGGCATTCAGGTGGCGACCGCCGACGGTATCCTCAATCTGATCCAATTGCAGCCCGCCGGCAAGAAACCGATGTCGGCGCAA
The DNA here is from genome assembly GCF_017309605.1 of Serratia ureilytica. Lineage (NCBI taxonomy): Bacteria > Pseudomonadati > Pseudomonadota > Gammaproteobacteria > Enterobacterales > Yersiniaceae > Serratia > Serratia ureilytica. The sequence continues at coordinate 354,038 of NZ_CP071320.1, read as the reverse complement.
GACCTGTTAAATTCACGTCGTGAATGGTTTACCCCGGGTAACCGGCTGTAAGTCACCCCACTGCCCGGCCGTTCATCGCCGGGCCGTTATTTTCTTAATGCCGATCGTTATCAGCTTCAGCCTATGAAAAATAATTACAATCTCCGCAGCATCGCTGCCAAAGCCATCGGCCAGGTGCTGGATCAAGGGCAGTCACTGAGTACTGTTCTGCCGGCGCTGCAAACCTCCATCAGCGATAAAGACCGCGGGTTGCTGCAGGAACTGTGCTTCGGCACGTTACGCGTACTGCCGCAGCTCGAATGGTGCATTCAGCAATTAATGGCCAAACCGCTGACCGGCAAGCAACGTACACTTCACTATTTGCTGATGGTCGGCTTGTATCAGCTGCTGTATACCCGTATCCCGGCGCACGCCGTACTCGCAGAAACCGTGGAAGGTGCGGTGGCGCTGAAACGCCCACAGTTGAAAGGTTTGATTAACGGCGTCTTGCGGCAATTCCAGCGCCAGCAGGAAGAACTTCTGCAGCGCGCCGCCAACAATGACAGCCGCTACCTGCACCCGAGCTGGTTGCTGAAACGCATCCAACAGGCTTATCCCGCCAACTGGCAACAGATCGTCGACGCCAATAACCAGAAGCCGCCGATGTGGCTGCGCGTCAACCGCCTGCATCACACCCGTGAGGCTTACCTGCAGCTGCTGACCGACGCCGGCATCGCCGCGGAGCCTCATGCAGACTATGCCGACGCCGTGCGGTTGCTGGCACCTTGCGCCGTGACCGATCTGCCAGGGTTCGCCGACGGCTGGGTCACCGTGCAAGATGCCTCAGCCCAAGGCTGTGTTGATCTGTTGGATCCACAAGACGGTGAACAGATCCTCGATTTGTGCGCCGCGCCCGGCGGCAAAACCACGCATATTCTGGAAGCGGCGCCGAAAGCACAGGTTATGGCCGTCGATATCGACGAACAGCGTCTGGCGCGGGTGAAAGAAAACCTGCAGCGTCTGCGTTTGCACGCAGAGGTTAAACTGGGCGATGGCCGCACACCGCAGCAATGGTGCGGTGACAAGCAGTTCGACCGTATTCTGCTGGACGCGCCTTGTTCGGCCACCGGCGTGATCCGCCGTCATCCCGACATCAAATGGCTGCGCCGCGATCGCGACATCGCCGAACTCGCCGCCCTGCAGGCCGATATCCTGGAGGCCGTCTGGCCGCATCTGAAATCAGGCGGCGTGATGGTTTACGCAACCTGCTCTATTCTGCCGGATGAAAACAGTAGTCAGATCGCCGCGTTCTTGCAGCGCCATGCCGATGCCAAGCTGGTTGAAACCGGCGATGCGCAGCGGCCGGGACGGCAGAATATCCCGCATCCCGAGGACGGCGATGGCTTCTTTTACGCTAAGCTGATTAAAATGTAATTCTTCAGGGTGCCCACGCGCCCTAAGTCTTTCAGTGTGAAGCAGAGAACACGATGAAAATAATTATTCTTGGTGCCGGGCAGGTTGGCGGGACGCTGGCGGAAAACCTGGTAGGTGAAAACAACGATATCACCGTCGTCGATACCGACTCCGGCCGGTTGCGTCAGCTGCAGGATAAATTCGATCTGCGAGTGGTTCAGGGACATGGTTCTCACCCCCGGGTGCTGCGCGAAGCTGGCGCAGAAGATGCCGACATGCTGGTCGCCGTCACCAACTCCGACGAAACCAACATGATCGCCTGCCAGATCGCCTATTCTCTGTTTAATACCCCCAACCGTATCGCCCGTATCCGCGCGCCGGAATATATCCGCGAGTCGGAGAAACTGTTCCTGCCGGAAGCGGTGCCGATCGACCATCTGATTTCGCCGGAGCAGCTGGTCATCGACTATATCTACAAGCTGATTGAATACCCCGGCGCGCTGCAGGTGGTCAACTTCGCCGAAGGCAAGGTCAGCATCGCCGCGGTTAAAGCCTATTACGGCGGCCCGCTGGTCGGCAATGCGCTCTCTTCGATGCGCGAACACATGCCGCATATCGACACCCGCGTCGCCGCTATTTTCCGCCAGGATCGGCCGATCCGGCCGCAAGGCTCGACCATTATCGAAGCCGGTGATGAAGTGTTCTTCGTCGCCGCCTCACAGCACATCCGCGCGGTGATGAGCGAACTGCAACGGCTGGAAAAACCTTATAAGCGCATCATGATCGTCGGCGGCGGCAACGTCGGCGCCGGCCTGGCCGCCAAGCTGGAAAAAGACTACAACGTCAAACTGATCGAGCGGAATCAGCAACGTGCCGCCGAACTCGCCGAGCAACTGCACGATACCATCGTGTTCTACGGTGATGCCTCCGATCAGGAACTGCTGGCCGAAGAGCACGTCGAGCAGGTGGATGTCTTCATCGCTATCACCAACGACGATGAGGCCAACATCATGTCCGCCATGCTGGCTAAGCGCATGGGCGCCAAGAAGGTAATGGTATTGATCCAGCGCCGCGCCTATGTCGATCTGGTACAGGGCAGCGTGATCGATATCGCCATTTCACCACAACAGGCGACCATCTCCGCCCTGTTGGGGCATGTGCGCAAAGCGGATATCGTCAGCGTTTCGTCGCTGCGCCGCGGCGTGGCGGAAGCGATCGAAGCGATTGCCCACGGGGATGAAAGCACGTCCAAAGTGGTCGGCCGCATCGTCGAAGACATCAAGCTGCCGCCGGGTACCACCATCGGCGCGATCGTGCGTGGCGACGACGTGATCATTGCCAACGGCAACAGCAAAATCGAACAGGGCGATCACGTCATCATGTTTATTACCGACAAGAAATTCGTGCCGGACGTTGAACGCCTGTTCCAACCGAGCCCATTCTTCTTGTAGAACGAATTTATTTGGCTATGGTCTATAATCGCGTGGTTGTTCTCTGCCTTGGGAGGAGATAAAACTTCTCTCCTTTTGTGGCAAAGGGAAATTGCTTTGTTAAACTTGAGTTATTAATTCTGCAAGGGGTGCGTTCTATGAGTATGTTGAAAGAGTTTCGCGAATTTGCCATGCGTGGCAACGTGGTCGATCTGGCCGTCGGTGTGATTATCGGTGCCGCATTCGGCAAGATCGTTTCGTCCTTCGTGGCTGATATCATCATGCCACCGCTGGGCTTACTGATCGGCGGCGTCGACTTTAAACAGTTCCATCTGGTATTACGTGAAGCTCAGGGCGCCGTACCGGCGGTGGTAATGAACTACGGTTCATTCATCCAAACCGTATTTGACTTCGTGATTGTCGCCTTCGCCATCTTCCTGGCGATTAAATTGATGAACAAAATGCGACGCAAACAAGAAGAAGCTCCGGCAGCGCCGCCAGAACCTACTGCAGAAGAGAAACTGCTGACGGAAATCCGTGATTTGCTGAGCCATCAACAGCAGCCAAAACTGTAAGACAGCGTTTGGTTATGCCAATAAAAAGCCACCGGATGAAGGTGGCTTTTTTAATGCCTTAAAACCAGAAGGCCAGTGGTAAATTATCGTTTGATAGTTTGCCACTGGCCTCCCAGTTACCGCCTTTGTTGTGTTTTTCTTTACGCCGATAGCTGCCTTTGCCTTTCACATTCTTTTCTACCCGCTGACGGAATAGCGGGTCATGCAGCAGCGCCTCAATGGCGTTATCTTGAATCTGGCCTTTGGTGTGACGATATTTCGTCATGATAATGCTCCTGTAAAATATGAGGGATAAAACGGGGCGATAATACTGCCGGCGATATAAAAATTAAAGTGCCGTCAGCAACCTTTTTTGCCTTTGTCATCGCTGGCGCCCTGTTCCAAAGCTTCCAGGATCGAACAGTAGTTGCTGGTATGGGCGGTACCGCAGCAGGCATCGCTCAGCCGTTTCAACGATTCACGCATCCGGGTCAGCTCCGCCAACTTGCTTTCCACTTCGCTCAGGCGCGCATCAACGATAGACTTCGATTCCTGGCAGGTGTGATGTTCCGGATCGACCCGGATCGACAGCAGCTCGGCGATCGTTTCCAGAGTAAAGCCTAACTGCTTGGCATAGCGGATAAAACGCAGCCGCTGCAGATCCTGCTCGGTGTACAGCCGATAACCGCCTTCAGTACGGACATTGTGATCCATCATGCCCTGCTTTTCATAGTAACGCACGGTATCCGGCGTCACTTCGGCAAGCTTGGCCAACTGACCTATCTTGAACATTACTTCTCCTCTCGGGTGAGTTTACCGTCCAGCGCACGCTGATATTCGCCATGCAAGAAGTCCGTGCTCATTCCAGCGTGACGCAACCGATGTTCCAGCAGCGCCATGCGCTTGCTGAGATCGACATAGTCCGGATGCTCACTGTTGATCCCTTGCAGTAAGTGAGCAACGGTTAATGCCTCTTTGCGATCTTCCAGCGCCGGCGGCAGATATCCGGCATTTTTCAGCAGGCGGTAACCGGCGCGTAGCTCAGCAGGCACCGCGCTGTCATCGTCCAGCACGAGCGGTTGTCCCTGGCCGGGCAGATTGTCGAACTCGCCTTTATTCTGGGCATCAAGGATATGACGTTCCGCCCATTGGTCGAGCAACCCCATAACAGACAGCCTCAGTGAACTTATTGAATGAGTCTAAGCATAACGGATAGGAGCGGGGATCTTAAGCTCGCCGGGGGAATTGAGCACATTTGGCTGGATTTGGACGTAAAAAAACCGGGCAAGCCCGGTTTTTTTACGCGTCTACAGATTACTCTGCAGTTGCTACTTCTGCTTGAGACTCAGCACGATCAACCAGCTCGATGTATGCCATCGGCGCGTTGTCGCCTGCGCGGAAGCCACACTTCAGAATGCGAGTGTAACCACCGGCACGGCTCGCGAAACGCGGGCCCAGCTCGTTAAACAGTTTTGCCACGATCTCGTTATCACGAGTACGGGCGAATGCCAGACGACGATTAGCTACGCTGTCGGTCTTGGCAAGAGTAATCAGCGGCTCAACAACGCGACGCAGCTCTTTTGCTTTTGGCAGGGTCGTCTTGATGATCTCATGACGAACCAAAGAGCCGGCCATGTTACGGAACATAGCCTGGCGATGGCTGCTGTTACGGTTCAGTTGACGACCACTCTTACGATGGCGCATGACCTTATCCTTCTCAGTAAAACCTTAACCTGTGATCCGGTTACTCGTCAGCAATGCTTGCCGGCGGCCAGTTTTCCAGGCGCATGCCCAGAGACAGACCACGTGAGGCCAGCACGTCTTTAATCTCGGTAAGAGATTTTTTACCCAGGTTTGGCGTTTTCAGCAACTCAACCTCGGTACGCTGTACCAGATCACCGATGTAGTGGATAGCTTCTGCCTTGAGGCAGTTAGCAGAGCGGACAGTCAATTCCAGATCGTCAACAGGGCGCAGCAAGATCGGATCGAATTCCGGTTTCTCTTCTTTAACTTCCGGCTGACGTACATCACGCAGGTCAACGAAAGCTTCAAGTTGTTCAGCCAGAATGGTGGCCGCACGGCGGATCGCCTCTTCAGGATCGATCGTGCCATTGGTCTCCATCTCGATGACCAGCTTATCCAAGTCAGTACGCTGTTCTACACGCGCAGCTTCAACATTGTAGGCGATACGCTCTACAGGGCTGTAGCAGGCGTCAACCAACAGACGACCGATTGGGCGCTCATCTTCTTCCGAATGAATTCGGGCAGAAGCCGGCACATAACCGCGACCGCGCTGAACTTTGATACGCATGCTGATAGCCGCGTTCTCATCAGTCAGGTGGCAGATCACGTGCTGAGGCTTGACGATTTCGACATCACCATCATGGGTGATGTCGGCAGCGGTCACAGGGCCAATGCCAGATTTATTCAGGGTAAGAATAACTTCGTCTTTGCCTTGAACTCTCACCGCCAGCCCTTTCAGGTTGAGCAGGATCTCCAGGATATCTTCCTGTACGCCTTCTTTGGTGCTGTACTCATGCAGTACACCATCAATCTCAACCTCGGTCACCGCGCAACCCGGCATAGATGAAAGCAGAATACGGCGCAGTGCGTTGCCAAGAGTATGGCCAAAGCCACGCTCTAAAGGCTCAAGGGTCACCTTGGCGTGCGTCGAACTGACTTGCTCGATATCTACCAGGCGCGGTTTTAGAAACTCTGTCACAGAACCCTGCATTGTGTCCTCTCTTTGGTACTAAGCTTTACTTGGAGTAAAGCTCGACGATCAGGTGTTCGTTAATGTCCGCAGACAGATCGGTACGTTCAGGCATACGCTTGAACACGCCTTCCATCTTAGCAGCATCAACTTCCAGCCAAGTCGGCTTTTCACGCTGCTCAGCCAGCTCCAGAGAAGCTTTAACACGAGACTGCTTTTTAGCTTTCTCGCGGATGCTGACTACGTCATTCGGAGATACCTGATAAGAAGCGATGTTAACAACGCGACCGTTTACCATAACTGCTTTGTGGCTAACCAGCTGACGTGACTCTGCACGAGTAGCGCCGAAGCCCATACGGTAAACAACGTTGTCCAGACGACCTTCCAGCAGCTGCAACAGGTTTTCACCGGTGTTGCCCTTCAGGCGGGTTGCTTCTTTGTAATAGTTACGGAATTGACGCTCCAGAATGCCGTACATACGGCGAACTTTCTGCTTCTCACGCAACTGAACACCGTAATCAGACAGACGCGGTTTACGCGCACCGTGCTGACCAGGTGCTTGTTCAATTTTACACTTGGAATCGATCGCGCGAACGCCAGACTTAAGGAACAGGTCTGTGCCCTCACGACGGCTCAGCTTGAGCTTAGGACCCAAATATCTTGCCATTTTCTTTCTCCAACAATCCTAAAAGCTGCGTTACACGCGGCGCTTTTTCGGCGGACGACAACCGTTATGAGGGATCGGAGTCACATCAGTAATATTAGTGATGCGGAAACCAGCCGCGTTCAGAGCGCGGATAGTAGACTCACGACCAGGACCAGGTCCTTTAACCATAACTTCCAGGTTCTTGATACCGTATTCTTTTACTGCGTCAGCACAACGTTCTGCTGCAACCTGTGCTGCGAACGGAGTGGACTTACGAGAACCACGGAAACCGGAACCACCGGCTGTTGCCCAACCCAAAGCATTACCCTGACGATCAGTGATGGTAACGATGGTGTTGTTGAAAGAAGCATGGATATGAGCCACGCCGTCAGAGACTTGCTTTCTTACACGCTTACGTGTACGAACAGGTGCCTTTGCCATTATTCAATAACCCCGATTATTTCTTGATCGGCTTGCGCGGACCCTTACGGGTACGAGCGTTGGTCTTGGTGCGCTGACCGCGTACCGGCAGACCACGACGATGACGCAAACCACGATAGCAACCAAGGTCCATAAGACGCTTGATGCTCAGGGTAATTTCACGACGCAAATCACCCTCAACGGTGTATTTGGCAACTGCATCACGAAGCTTTTCGATTTGCTCTTCAGACAGCTCACTGATCTTAACATTTTCAGCAATACCCGTGGATGCACAGATAGCCTGTGAACGGGTTTTACCGATACCGAAGATCGACGTTAAGGCGATAACGGTATGTTTATGATCAGGAATGTTAATGCCTGCTATACGGGCCACTATGCACTCCTACTATTTTATACAGCAACACCATTCTGAAAAGCCCGTTTTCAGGATACTCAAATAGTGTTGCAGTGCGACATACAAAAGATTGGCTGGCTAATCTAGCCAGCTCAACCCAACTTTGCAAGAAAAATATGCGAGATAATCAGCCTTGACGCTGTTTATGCTTCGGCTCGGCGCTGCAAATCACACGAACGACACCGTTACGCTTAACGATTTTGCAGTTACGACATAATTTCTTGACGGAAGCACGAACTTTCATTTTTACTCTCCGTAACTTCTCAAACGAATCTGACTAGCGGTTATAGCCTTTCAGATTTGCTTTCTTCAATGCAGACTCGTACTGACTTGACATCATCAGAGTTTGCACTTGAGCCATAAAGTCCATGATGACGACAACCACGATCAGTAGCGAGGTACCACCAAAGTAGAATGGTACTTTCATTGCATCACGCATGAACTCCGGGATCAGGCAGATGAAAGTAATGTACATCGCGCCCACCAGGGTTAAACGCGTCATTACTTTATCGATATACTTCGCCGTTTGCTCTCCCGGACGAATTCCTGGTACGAAGGCACCGGACTTCTTCAGGTTATCTGCTGTCTCACGCGGGTTGAATACCAACGCCGTGTAGAAGAAACAGAAGAAGATGATTGCAGACGCATAGAGTAACACATAAAGCGGTTGCCCTGGCTGCAAATACAGCGAAATCGTAGTCAGCCAGTTCCAACCGGTACCGCCCCCAAACCATGATGCAATCGTGGCCGGGAACAGAATAATGCTGGAAGCGAAAATCGCCGGGATAACACCCGCCATGTTCACTTTCAACGGTAAGTGTGTACTCTGTGCTGCATAAACACGACGACCTTGTTGACGCTTCGCATAGTTAACGACGATACGACGTTGACCACGCTCAATGAAAACAACGAAGAAGGTTACTGCAAACACCAATACTGCAACCAACAGCAGCAGGAGGAAGTGCAGGTCGCCTTGCCGCGCTTGCTCGATAGTATGGGCCACTGCCGGCGGGAGCCCCGCTACAATACCCGCGAAGATAATGATCGAGATACCGTTGCCGATACCGCGCTCAGTAATCTGCTCACCCAGCCACATCAGGAACATTGTCCCGGTGACCAAGCTCACAACCGCAGTAAAGTAGAATGCAAAGCCTGGGTTTAACACCAGGCCCTGCATACCAGGCATATTCGGCAGACCGGTAGCAATACCGATCGACTGGAATATGGCCAATACCAGCGTACCGTAACGGGTGTACTGACTAATCTTGCGACGGCCAGCCTCCCCTTCTTTCTTGATTTCCGCCAACGCCGGATGAACCACCGTCAGCAGCTGGATAATGATCGACGCCGAAATATACGGCATGATCCCCAGAGCAAAGATAGAAGCACGGCTGAGGGCACCACCAGAGAACATGTTAAACATTTCAATGATAGTGCCTCTCTGCTGCTCAAGCAATTTGGCAAGCACAGTGGCATCGATACCAGGAATCGGAATGAAAGAGCCGATGCGGAAGACAATCAGCGCGCCGATGACAAACAAAAGTCTGCGCTTCAGCTCGCCGAGCCCGCCTTTAGCACTTTGAAAATCTAATCCTGGTTGCTTAGCCATCTGCTACTTATTCCTCAATTTTACCGCCAGCAGCCTCGATAGCAGCACGAGCGCCTTTGGTGACACGCAGACCACGCAGGGTTACCGGACGAGCGACTTCGCCAGAAAGTACAACTTTCGCGAATTCGATCTGGACACCAACTACGTTAGCGGCTTTCAGCGCGTTCAGGTCGATAACATCGCCTTCAACCAGAGCCAGTTCAGACAGACGAACTTCTGCCGTGATCATCGCTTTGCGTGAAGTGAAGCCGAATTTCGGCAGACGACGGTACAGAGGCATCTGACCACCTTCGAAACCACGACGTACGCCACCGCCAGAACGAGACTTCTGACCTTTGTGACCACGGCCGCCGGTTTTACCCAGGCCAGAACCAATACCACGACCTACACGCTTAGGCGCATGCTTGGCACCTTCAGCCGGAGACAGAGTATTTAAACGCATCTGTTACTCCTCAACTTTAACCATGTAGGAAACCAGGTTGACCATACCGCGAACAGCAGGAGTATCCTCGCGCTCTACGGTGTGACCAATACGACGCAGACCCAGACCGAGCAGAGTAGCTTTATGCTTCGGCAGACGGCCAATTGAGCTGCGAGTTTGTGTAACTTTAATAGTCTTAGCCATGGTCAATTACCCCAGAATGTCGGCAACGGATTTACCACGCTTAGCAGCGACCATTTCAGGAGACTTCATATTCGCCAGAGCGTCGATAGTTGCACGAACCACGTTGATCGGGTTGGTGGAACCATAAGCTTTAGCCAATACGTTGTGCACCCCAGCAACTTCGAGAACGGCGCGCATTGCACCGCCCGCGATGATACCGGTACCTTCATGAGCAGGCTGCATGAACACGCGAGAACCCGTGTGAGCGCCCTTAACAGGGTGCTGCAGGGTGCCGCTGTTCAGCGCGACGTTCATCATGTTGCGACGGGCTTTTTCCATCGCTTTCTGGATCGCTGCTGGAACTTCGCGTGCTTTGCCGTAGCCAAAACCAACGCGACCGTTACCATCACCAACTACAGTCAGTGCGGTAAAGCTGAAAATACGGCCACCTTTTACGGTTTTAGATACGCGGTTTACCGCGATCAGCTTTTCCTGCAGTTCGCCAGCTTGTTTTTCGATGTGAGCCATCTTAAACCTCTTCCTTAGAACTGAAGGCCAGCTTCACGGGCAGCATCTGCCAGTGCCTGGACTCGACCATGATATTGGAAACCGGAACGGTCAAAGGATACTTTCGCAATCCCTTTTTCCAACGCGCGCTCAGCCAGAGCTTTACCTACGGCTGCTGCTGCGTCTTTGTTACCGGAATACTTCAGTTGCTCCGCGATAGCTTTTTCTAAAGTAGAAGCGGCTACCAGTACTTCAGAACCGTTTGGAGCAATCACCTGTGCGTAAATGTGACGCGGGGTACGATGTACCACCAGGCGGGTTGCACCCAGCTCTTGGAGCTTGCGGCGTGCGCGGGTCGCACGACGGATACGAGCAGATTTCTTATCCATAGTGTTACCTTACTTCTTCTTAGCCTCTTTGGTACGCACGACTTCGTCGGCGTAACGAACACCCTTGCCTTTGTAAGGCTCAGGACGACGGTAAGCGCGCAGATCTGCTGCTACCTGGCCAATTACCTGCTTATCAGCGCCTTTCAGCACGATTTCAGTTTGGCTTGGGCATTCAGCAGTGATACCTGCCGGCAGCTGGTGATCGATAGGGTGAGAGAAGCCCAGGGCCAAATTCACCACGTTGCCTTTAACGGCAGCACGATAACCAACACCTACCAGTTGAAGCTTCTTGGTGAAGCCTTCGGTAACACCAACAACCATTGCGTTCAGCAGAGCGCGCGTGGTACCCGCTTGGGCCCATGCGTTAGCAAAACCTTCGCGCGGAGCGAAAGTCAGTGCGTTAGCTTCTTGCTTCACTTCAACGGCGTCGTGGATAGTACGAGTCAACTCGCCGTTTTTACCCTTAATCGAAATAACCTGACCGTTGAGTTTTACCTCTACGCCGGCAGGAATGACGACGGGTGCTTTTGCAACACGAGACATTCTTTCCTCCCGAATTAAGCTACGTAGCAGATAATCTCGCCACCAAGACCAGCCTGGCGAGCTGCACGATCGGTCATAACACCTTTAGAGGTAGAAACAACAGCGATACCCAAACCGGCCATAACTTTTGGCAGCTCATCTTTTTTCTTGTAGATGCGCAGACCTGGACGGCTGATACGTTGAATGCTTTCTACCACAGCTTTGCCCTGGAAGTACTTCAGTACCAGTTCCAGAACAGGCTTGGCGTCGCCTTCGATTTTGAAATCTTCAATAAAACCTTCTTCCTTCAGCACGTTGGCAATTGCCACTTTCAGCTTGGAGGAAGGCATGGTGACCGCAACTTTGTTCGCGGCTTGACCGTTACGGATACGGGTCAGCATATCCGCGATCGGATCTTGCATGCTCATCTGTCTTTACTCCCGTGATTCAATTGGTAATTACCAGCTAGCCTTTTTCAAGCCTGGTACTTCACCGCGCATAGCGGCTTCACGAAGCTTAATACGGCTCAACCCGAATTTGCCCACATAACCATGTGGACGGCCAGTTTGGCGGCAGCGTTTACGCTGACGAGACGGGCTGGAATCACGCGGCAGAGTTTGCAGCTTGAGAACGGCATTCCAACGATCTTCATCGGATGCGTTCACATCAGAGATAATAGCTTTCAGTTCAGCGCGTTTTGCAAAGAACTTGTCAGCTAATTTCACGCGCTTGACTTCGCGTGCTTTCATTGATTGCTTAGCCATCAGTAACCCTGCCTTACTTGCGGAACGGGAAGTTAAAAGCAGCCAGCAGCGCGCGGCCTTCATCATCAGATTTCGCAGTAGTGGTAATGGTAATATCCAAACCACGAACGCGATCGACTTTGTCGTAGTCGATTTCTGGGAAGATGATTTGCTCACGCACGCCCATGCTGTAGTTGCCACGGCCATCGAATGACTTGGCGGACAGGCCACGGAAGTCACGGATACGTGGAACAGCAATGGAGATCAGACGCTCAAAGAACTCCCACATGCGTTCGCCACGCAGAGTTACTTTACAGCCGATCGGATAGCCCTGACGGATTTTGAAGCCTGCAACGGATTTGCGGGCTTTGGTGATCAACGGTTTTTGACCGGAGATAGCTGCCAGGTCCGCTGCTGCGTTATCCAGCAGTTTCTTGTCAGCAATCGCTTCACCAACACCCATGTTCAGGGTGATCTTCTCGACCCGAGGGACTTGCATGACAGAGTTGTAATCAAACTGAGACATCAGTTGTTTGACTACCTCGTCTTTGTAGTAATCATGCAGTTTCGCCATCGTATTACTCCAAATTACTTGATAGTTTCGCTGTTAGATTTGAAGAAACGGACTTTTTTGCCGTCTTCGAATCTAAAGCCTACACGGTCAGCCTTGCCGGTAGCCGCGTTGAAGATAGCAATGTTAGAAACCTGAATTGCAGCTTCTTTCTCAACAATGCCGCCTGGTTGGTTCAGAGCCGGAACCGGCTTCTGGTGTTTCTTAACCAGGTTGATGCCTTCAACAATGACCTTGCCAGCAGACAGGACATTTTTTACTTTACCGCGCTTACCTTTGTCTTTCCCGGTAATCACGATAACTTCGTCATCACGACGGATCTTCGCTGCCATGTTCGCTCCTTAGAGTACTTCTGGTGCCAGAGAGATAATTTTCATGAACTTCTCATTACGCAGTTCACGAGTTACCGGCCCAAAAATACGCGTACCGATTGGCTGCTCGCTGTTATTGTTCAAAATAACGCATGCATTGCCATCGAAGCGAATGACAGAACCGTCCGGGCGACGTACACCCTTCTTGGTGCGCACCACTACCGCCTTCAGAACATCGCCTTTCTTCACCTTACCGCGAGGAATTGCTTCCTTGATGGTAATTTTGATGATGTCGCCGACGCCTGCGTAGCGACGGTGCGAGCCACCTAGAACCTTGATACACATTACGCGACGTGCACCGGAGTTGTCGGCGACGTTCAGCATAGTCTGTTCTTGGATCATTTTAGTGCTCCGCTAATGTCAACTACTACTTTAAAGACCCAAGTAAAAATTAGGCCGTTGAAAAGCCCCATAACCGAGGGCGCAGCATTATAACACCGCTTACTTGGTATGGGTAGAAAAAATAAACGGCTCATTTTCTGAGCCGTTTATTAAGTGAGAGCCAGCTACTCTATTACAGAATCGCTTTCTCTACAACGCGAACCAACGTCCAGGACTTGGTCTTGGACAGTGGGCGGCATTCGCGGATTTCAACCACGTCGCCGGTACCACATTCGTTGTTCTCGTCATGTACGTGCAGCTTGGTCGTACGTTTGATGAATTTCCCGTAGATTGGGTGCTTCACAGTACGCTCGATAGCAACAACGATGGATTTCTCCATTTTATCGCTAACAACACGACCCTGCAGGGTACGGATAACTTCAGTCATTTACACACCCGCCTTTTGAGTCAGTAAAGTCTTAACGCGTGCGACGTCACGACGCACTTGTTTCAACAGGTGAGTTTGTTGCAGCTGGCCACTGGCCGCCTGCATGCGCAAGTTGAATTGCTCACGCAGCAGGTTGAGCAGCTCGGCATTCAGCTCTTCAACGCTTTTTTCACGCAGCTCTTGTGCTTTCATTACATCACCGTCTTAGTTACAAAGGTGGTTTTGATCGGCAGTTTCGCTGCTGCCAGTTTGAATGCCTCGCGGGCAACCTCTTCTGGCACGCCGTCCATTTCGTACAGGACCTTACCAGGCTGGATCAGGGCAACCCAATACTCCACGTTACCCTTACCTTTACCCATACGCACTTCCAGCGGCTTCTCGGTGATCGGTTTGTCCGGGAATACACGGATCCAGATCTTGCCTTGACGCTTAACTGCACGAGTCATTGCACGACGAGCTGCTTCGATTTGACGAGCAGTCAGACGGCCACGGCCAACAGCTTTCAGACCGAAAGTGCCGAAGCTAACATCCGTACCTTGCGCCAGACCACGGTTGCGGCCCTTGTGCACCTTACGGAATTTTGTACGCTTTGGTTGTAACATCAGCGACTCTCCTTACTTGCGGCCTTTACGCTGCTGCTTTTTAGGTTGAGCAGCCGGTTCCGGTTGTTCAACTGCAGCCATACCACCCAGGATCTCACCTTTGAAGATCCATACCTTAACGCCGATTACACCATAAGTGGTGTGCGCTTCAGATGTGTTGTAGTCGATGTCCGCACGCAGAGTGTGCAATGGAACACGACCTTCGCGGTACCATTCGGTACGTGCGATTTCAGCGCCGCCAAGACGGCCGCTTACTTCAACTTTGATACCTTTAGCGCCAAGACGCATTGCGTTCTGTACTGCACGCTTCATAGCACGACGGAACATAACGCGACGTTCCAGCTGAGAAGTGATGCTGTCAGCAACCAATTTAGCGTCGAGTTCCGGTTTACGGACTTCGGCGATGTTGATCTGTGCAGGAACGCCAGCGATGTCCGCTACGACCTTGCGCAGTTTTTCGACGTCTTCACCTTTCTTGCCGATAACGATGCCTGGACGAGCAGTGTGAATGGTCACACGGATGCTCTTCGCAGGACGCTCGATAACGATGCGAGAAACGGAAGCTTTCGACAGTTCCTTAGTCAGGAATTGACGAACTTTAAAGTCGCTGTCCAGGTTGTCAGCGAATTCTTTGGTATTCGCATACCAAGTAGAGTTCCAAGGTTTGACAATACCCAGGCGAATACCATTAGGATGTACTTTCTGACCCATTGCTAGTCTCCAGAGTCTCAGCGATCGGACACAACCACAGTAATGTGGCTGGTGCGCTTCAGGATGCGATCTGCACGACCTTTTGCACGCGGCATAATGCGCTTCATGCTTGGGCCTTCGTCTACGAAGATTTTCGTAACTTTCAGATCATCGATGTCAGCGCCATCGTTGTGTTCTGCGTTAGCAATGGCAGACTCCAGCACTTTCTTAACCAGACCAGCAGCTTTCTTGTTGGTGTAGGTCAGAGTTTCCAGAGCTTGCGACACTTTCTTACCGCGAATCAGGTCAGCAACAAGGCGAACCTTCTGAGCAGAAGAACGAGCGTGGCGATGTTTAGCGATAGTTTCCATCTCTTCCTCCTACCTTAGCGCTTTTTAGCTTTTTTATCAGCCGCATGGCCGCGATAAGTACGAGTCGGCGCGAATTCACCCAGTTTGTGACCGACCATTTCATCGGAAACGAACACTGGTACGTGCTGACGACCATTATGGACAGCGATGGTCAAACCGATCATGTTAGGAAAGATCGTTGAACGACGGGACCAAGTGCGCAAAGGCTTCTTGTCACCGCTTTCCACCGCTTTCTCTACCTTCTTCAGCAAGTGCAGGTCAATAAAAGGACCTTTCTTGAGAGAACGTGGCATGGCTTATCCTCTAATTATTTTTTGCTACGGCGACGTACGATGAACTTATCAGTACGCTTGTTGCTACGGGTCTTCTTACCTTTGGTCTGAACGCCCCACGGAGTTACCGGGTGCTTACCAAAGTTACGACCTTCACCACCACCGTGCGGGTGATCTACCGGGTTCATCGCCGTACCGCGAACGGTAGGACGAACACCACGCCAACGTGCAGCACCTGCTTTACCCAGAACGCGAAGCATGTGTTCAGCGTTACCGACTTCACCCAGGGTGGCGCGGCAATCAGCTGGAACTTTACGCATTTCGCCGGAGCGCAGACGCAGAGTTACGTAGGAACCATCACGAGCAACGATCTGAACGTAGGCACCAGCGGAGCGAGCCATCTGGCCGCCTTTGCCTGGTTTCATTTCTACGTTGTGAACCGTTGAACCAACTGGAATGTTGCGCATCGGCAGGGTGTTACCCGCTTTGATTGCAGCATCAACGCCAGATTGAATCTGGTCACCAGCTTTCAGGCCTTTCGGCGCCAGGATGTAACGGCGTTCGCCGTCTTTGTACAGAACCAGCGCGATGTTCGCGGAACGGTTCGGATCGTACTCCAGACGCTCAACCACAGCAGGGATACCGTCTTTGTTGCGCTTGAAGTCAACCAGACGATAATGTTGCTTGTGGCCACCACCGATATGACGGGTGGTGATACGGCCATTGTTGTTACGACCACCGCTTTTGCTCAGTTTTTCCAGCAGCGGGGCATAAGGTTTACCCTTGTGCAGCTCAGGGTTAACCACTTTAACAACGTGGCGACGACCCGGAGATGTAGGTTTACATTTAACAATTGCCATTGTTCTTACTCCTCCGACTTACTCTGCGCCGCCGATGAAGTCCAGATTCTGGCCTTCTTTCAGGGTGACGTAAGCTTTTTTCCAGTCGCTACGACGACCAACACGCTGACCGTGACGTTTCACTTTCCCTTTAACAACCAGGGTGTTCACGTCTTCGACTTCGACTTCAAACAGTTTCTGCACTGCAGCTTTGATTTCTGCTTTGGTCGCGTCTTTGGCAACTTTGAGAACGATGGTGTTGCTTTTTTCCATCGCAGCGGATGCTTTTTCAGATACGTGCGGTGCACGCAGCACTTTCAGCAAACGTTCTTCACGGATCATGCCAGCATCTCCTCAACTTGCTTCACAGCATCAGCAGTCATAACCACTTTGTCGAAGGCGATCAGGCTAACCGGATCGATACCTGCTACATCGCGCACGTCAACCTTGTACAGGTTGCGAGCTGCCAGGAACAGATTCTCATCCAGTTCACCGGTCACGATCAGCACGTCTTCCAGAGCCATATCTTTCAGTTTCTGTGCCAGCAGCTTAGTTTTAGGCGCTTCTACAGAGAACTTCTCGACAACGATCAGACGATCTTGACGTACCAACTCGGACAGGATGCTTTTCAGCGCGCCGCGGTACATCTTTTTGTTTACTTTCTGACTGTGGTCCTGTGGCTTAGCAGCAAAGGTCACGCCGCCTGAACGCCAGATCGGGCTCTTTACAGAACCTGAACGCGCACGGCCGGTGCCTTTCTGACGCCATGGCTTTTTGCCGGAACCAGTTACTTCAGCACGGGTCTTCTGAGCACGGGTACCTTGACGGGCACCTGCTGCATAAGCAACAACAACCTGGTGTACCAGCGCTTCGTTGAAATCACGACCGAAGGTAGTTTCGGAAACAGTCAGCGCGCTTTGCGCGTCTTTCAATACTAATTCCATTGCTATCCCCTTACGCCTTCACAGCTGGTTTAACGATCAGGTTGCCACCGGTTGCGCCCGGTACAGCACCCTTAACCAGCAGCAGGTTGCGCTCAGCGTCAACACGTACTACGTCCAGGCTCTGAACGGTTACGCGCTCATCACCCAGGTGGCCAGCCATTTTCTTGCCTTTGAACACTTTGCCCGGAGTCTGGTTCTGACCGATAGAACCCGGAACGCGGTGAGACAAGGAGTTACCGTGGGTAGCGTCTTGGGTACGGAAGTTCCAGCGCTTAACAGTGCCAGCAAAACCTTTACCTTTAGAAGTACCGGTAACATCGACTTTTTTAACGTCAGCGAAGATTTCTACGCTAATTTCCTGACCTGCAGCGAATTCTTGACCTTCTTCCAGGCGGAATTCCCACAGACCACGGCCAGCTTCAACGCCAGCTTTAGCGAAATGGCCCGCTTCCGGCTTGGTTACACGGTTAGCTTTTTTGCTACCAGTGGTAACCTGAACGGCACGGTAACCGTCGGTGTCCAGGCTTTTAACCTGAGTCACGCGGTTCGCTTCAATTTCAATTACGGTTACTGGGATAGAAACGCCATCTTCAGTGAAGATACGGGTCATACCCACTTTTTTACCGACTAAACCAATCATTGTTTCAACCTCTCAATCGCTCAATGACCTGATTAACCCAGGCTGATCTGCACGTCTACACCGGCAGCCAGATCCAGACGCATCAGAGCATCAACGGTTTTCTCGGTTGGCTCAACGATGTCAACCAGACGCTTGTGAGTGCGAATCTCGTACTGATCGCGCGCGTCTTTGTTGACGTGCGGAGAGATCAGAACGGTAAAGCGCTCTTTGCGAGTTGGCAGCGGGATCGGACCACGGACTTGCGCACCAGTGCGCTTTGCAGTCTCGACGATTTCCGCGGTTGATTGATCGATCAGACGATGATCAAACGCTTTCAGGCGGATACGGATTCTTTGGTTCTGCATGAGACCAGAGCTCCAATTATTTATAAACGTAAATAATTACTCCTCACACCCATTTCGATTGATGGGGGAGTGTAATCGTCAACATATAACCCCCATATCGGGAGTATTGTTCGAAAGGCAAAAAAGGCCTGCCAATCGACTGATTCGCTAAAATCAGGCTTACCAAGATTAGGTAAGCCCGCGCATTATACGCAAAATGGCCCAGGAAGCAAGCTGCAGTTGGAAATATGCTCAGGAAATCGTCATTTTTGCGCGTTCAGTGGCAGTTGGCGTGTTAACACGGTAAACAGGGTATGAATTAGGCTTGGCGGGAACACTCTCCCCTGCCCCGCCGAGAAAACGGCCGCCGGCAGGAGAGACTATGACGAATGGACGGAAGGTTTACTCTTTGCGCTCTAAAATCTGGGCCTGGGCATAGTTCTGAATACCGAGACGGGCAATCAGATCCAGCTCCGTTTCCAGCCAGTCGATATGCTCTTCTTCATCGGCCAGGATATCAATCATCAAATCGCGGCTAACGTAATCGTGGATCGAATCGGCATAGGCGATGCCTTCGCGCAGGTTCTTGGCGCCCGCCAGCTCCAGCGCCAGATCGGAACGCAGCATCTCTTCAATGTCTTCGCCGATATTCAGCTTGCCGAGATCTTGCAGATTCGGTATCCCTTCCAGGAACAGGATACGCTCGATGTAGCGATCGGCATGTTTCATTTCGTCGATCGACTCGTGATATTCCTTGTCGTTGAGGCGCATTAAGCCCCAATTCTTGAACATTCGGGCGTGCAGGAAATATTGATTGATGGCAACCAGCTCGTTGCCAAGCAGTTTATTGAGGTGAGCAATGATCTTTTTATCGCCTTTCATAGGTAACTCCTCCTGGCCAGTTCTAAAAGTGTAGAACCTGTAAGCCAAGAGTCAAAAATAACCTTACCCTTTGTTAGGCAACTTCATGCATTGGGATGATAGTTCCGCGTTCCTCCACCATAATCTGTCTTGCCTGACGAATGCACTTTCCACAATCGGTACCAATCGGCACAAGTTCACGCAGTTGCTTCATGGTATGGGGATTGTGCTGACGCACCGCATTACGGATCGCTTTGTCAGTCACCGCATTACACAGACATACATACATAGAGAGACTCACTTCTTAACCAATGCATTGAGTCTAAATAGGAATGGTTTTTATTTCAATTAAGATTTGTACAAATTGCATAAAAAAAGGGCACCGAAGTGCCCTTTTTTGTGTCGAAAAATTATTCGCGATTAAGCGATAACTTTAGCAACAACACCAGCGCCTACAGTACGGCCGCCTTCACGGATTGCGAAACGCAGACCGTCGTCCATCGCGATTGGGTGAATCAGGGTTACAACCATGTTCACGTTGTCGCCTGGCATTACCATCTCTACGCCTTCTGGCAGTTCGATGGTACCGGTCACGTCAGTAGTACGGAAGTAGAACTGTGGACGGTAGCCTTTGAAGAATGGCGTGTGACGACCACCTTCATCTTTGCTCAGGATGTACACTTCAGATTCGAACTGGGTGTGCGGCTTGATGGAGCCTGGTTTAGCCAGTACCTGACCACGTTCGATTTCTTCACGTTTGATACCACGCAGCAGAACACCTACGTTCTCACCAGCACGGCCTTCGTCCAGCAGTTTGCGGAACATTTCAACGCCAGTACAGGTAGACTTAACGGTGTCTTTGATACCAACGATTTCAACTTCTTCGCCAACTTTGATGATACCGCGCTCAACACGACCGGTAACAACGGTACCACGACCGGAGATGGAGAATACGTCTTCGATTGGCAGCAGGAACGGCTTGTCGATAGCACGCTCTGGCTCTGGGATGTAGCTGTCCAGGGCTTCGGCCAGTTCGATGATTTTCGCTTCCCACTCAGCTTCGCCTTCCAGCGCTTTCAGCGCGGAACCGCGGATCACTGGCAGGTCGTCGCCTGGGAAGTCGTACGCGGACAGCAGTTCGCGAACTTCCATTTCTACCAGTTCCAGCAGCTCTTCATCATCAACCATGTCGCATTTGTTCATGAATACGATGATGAAAGGAACGCCAACCTGACGACCCAGCAGGATGTGCTCACGGGTCTGAGGCATTGGGCCGTCAGTCGCAGCAACTACCAGGATCGCGCCGTCCATCTGAGCAGCACCGGTGATCATGTTTTTCACGTAGTCGGCGTGCCCTGGGCAGTCAACGTGCGCGTAGTGGCGAGTCGGGGTGTCATACTCAACGTGAGAGGTGTTGATGGTGATACCACGAGCTTTTTCTTCTGGCGCGTTATCGATCTGGTCGAAAGCACGTGCAGAACCGCCGTAGGTTTTAGCCAGAACGGTGGTGATCGCTGCAGTCAGGGTAGTTTTACCGTGGTCAACGTGGCCGATAGTACCAACGTTAACGTGCGGTTTTGTACGTTCAAATTTTTCTTTAGACACGGCTATATTCCTTACTATAGCGCTCTCCCCTTCTGGAGAGAGCACGGGACTTTGGTTTTAACCCTGCGGCTTATTTGCCACGGGCTTCGATTACGGCCTGAGCGACGTTGTTCGGTGCATCATCATACTTCAGGAATTCCATGGTGTATGATGCGCGACCTTTAGTCAGAGAACGCAGCTGAGTTGCGTAGCCGAACATTTCGGACAACGGTACTTCAGCGTGGATCTTAACGCCAGTCACTTCAGATTCCTGACCGCGCAGCATGCCGCGACGACGGCTCAAGTCACCGATAACGTCACCGGTGTTCTCTTCTGGAGTCTCAACTTCAACCTTCATGATAGGCTCAAGCAGAACTGGTTTCGCTTTCTTAAAGCCTTCTTTAAAGGCGATAGATGCGGCCAGTTTAAACGCCAGTTCAGAGGAGTCAACGTCGTGGTAAGAACCGAAGTGCAGACGAATACCCATATCTACTACCGGGTAACCAGCCAACGGACCAGACTTCAGCTGCTCCTGGATGCCTTTATCAACGGCAGGGATGTATTCGCCAGGAATTACGCCGCCTTTGATGTCGTTGATGAACTCGTAACCTTTCGGGTTAGAGCCCGGCTCCAGTGGGTACATGTCGATCACAACGTGACCGTACTGACCGCGACCACCAGACTGCTTGGCGTGCTTACCTTCAACATCGGTAATCTTCGCGCGAATCGCTTCGCGGTAAGCTACCTGAGGTTTGCCCACGTTAGCTTCAACGTTGAATTCACGCTTCATGCGGTCAACGATGATGTCGAGGTGCAGTTCACCCATACCGGCGATGATGGTCTGGTTAGACTCTTCGTCAGTCCATACGCGGAATGACGGGTCTTCTTTTGCCAGACGGCCCAGAGCCAGACCCATTTTCTCTTGGTCAGCTTTGGTTTTTGGTTCAACGGCGATAGAGATTACCGGCTCAGGGAATTCCATACGCTCCAGGATGATTGGAGAGTCTGGATCACACAGGGTGTCCCCGGTGGTCACGTCTTTCAGACCGATCGCAGCGGCGATGTCGCCTGCGCGAACTTCTTTGATCTCTTCACGCTTGTTGGCGTGCATCTGAACGATACGGCCGAAACGCTCGCGCGCAGCCTTAACGGAGTTCAGCACGGTGTCGCCGGAGTTAACAACGCCGGAGTACACGCGGAAGAAGGTCAGGTTACCTACGAACGGGTCGGTAGCGATTTTGAACGCCAGAGCAGAGAACGGCTCGTCATCACTTGCGTGACGCTCAGCCGGGGTGTCTTTACCGTCGTCCAGGATACCGTTGATCGCAGGAACGTCAGTTGGCGCCGGCAGGTATTCGATTACCGCATCCAGCATCGCCTGTACGCCCTTGTTCTTGAACGCAGAACCACAGGTAACCAGGATGATTTCGTTGTTCAGCACGCGCTGACGCAGAGCGGACTTGATTTCTGCCTCGGTCAGCTCTTCGCCGCCCAGGTATTTTTCCATCAGCTCTTCGGAAGCTTCCGCAGCGGATTCGATCAGGTTCTGGCGCCATTCTTCAGCCAGTTCCATCATGTCAGCCGGGACGTCTTCGTATTCGAAGGTAACGCCTGCGTCTTCTTCGTTCCAGTTGATCGCCTTCATCTTCACCAGGTCGATAACGCCGGTGAATTTGTCTTCTGCGCCGATAGCCAGCTGCAGAGGAACAGGGTTAGCGCCCAGACGAGTTTTGATCTGGCCAACAACTTTCAGGAAGTTAGCGCCCATACGGTCCATTTTGTTAACGAACGCGATACGTGGCACTTTGTATTTGTTAGCCTGACGCCATACGGTTTCAGACTGTGGCTGAACACCACCAACAGCACAGTAAACCATTACCGCGCCATCCAGCACACGCATGGAACGTTCTACTTCGATGGTGAAGTCAACGTGCCCTGGGGTGTCGATGATGTTTACGCGGTGCGGTTCGAACTGCTTGGCCATACCAGACCAGAAGGCAGTCGTCGCTGCAGAAGTGATGGTAATACCACGCTCCTGCTCCTGTTCCATCCAGTCCATGGTGGCAGCGCCGTCATGAACTTCACCGATTTTGTGGTTTACACCGGTGTAGAACAGAATACGTTCGGTAGTGGTGGTTTTACCGGCGTCGATGTGAGCACTGATACCGATGTTACGGTAGCGTGCAATGGGTGTTGTACGAGCCATTTGATTCCTCTATTCCTAGGGCGTTCAAGTTCAGTTAACCCAAGCGGGCCGATTTGACGCGCCCGCTTGGTTAGCATGACTACAGCCAGATGATTACCAGCGGTAGTGGGCGAACGCCTTGTTGGCTTCGGCCATACGGTGAACGTCTTCACGCTTCTTAACAGCAGAACCTTTGTTCTCTGCTGCGTCAGACAGCTCGTTCGCCAGGCGCAGAGCCATGGATTTATCACCGCGTTTACGTGCAGCATCAACGATCCAACGCATTGCCAGAGCATTACGACGAACCGGGCGGACTTCAACTGGTACCTGATAAGTAGAACCGCCAACGCGACGCGACTTAACTTCTACAGTCGGGCGAACGTTGTCGAGAGCGACTTCGAAAGCTTCCAGGTGATCTTTACCAGAACGCTGAGCCAGGGTCTCCAGCGCGGTATAGACGATTGCTTCTGCAGTAGATTTTTTACCGTCTACCATCAGGATATTTACAAATTTGGCCAGCAGCTCAGATCCGAACTTAGGATCTGGCAGGATTTTACGTTGGCCGATTACGCGACGACGTGGCATGGAAATACTCCGTTGTTAATTCAGGATTGTCCAAAACTCTACGAGTTTATTTTGACATTAAAGTTAAAACGTTTGGCCTTACTTAACGGAGAACCATTAAGCCTTTGGCTTCTTCACGCCGTACTTGGAACGAGCTTGCTTACGGTCTTTAACACCGGAGCAGTCAAGTGCACCACGGACGGTGTGGTAACGCACACCTGGCAGGTCTTTTACACGACCGCCACGGATCAGGATTACGGAGTGTTCCTGCAGGTTGTGGCCTTCGCCACCGATGTAGGAAGTCACTTCGAAACCGTTGGTCAAACGCACACGGCAAACTTTACGCAGTGCGGAGTTTGGTTTTTTCGGGGTAGTGGTATATACGCGGGTGCATACGCCACGTTTCTGCGGGCAGGCTTCCAGCGCTGGAACGTTGCTTTTAGCAGCCTTCACAGAGCGTGGTTTGCGAACCAGCTGGTTAATTGTTGCCATTAAAAAAGCTCCTGGTTTTTGCTTCGTACTAGCTTCGTAAACATGTGATAAATCCCCTCGTATGCACTACTGGCAAAGTACGAGGACGCAGAATTTTAGGGCTGACCAGTATGGGTGTCAAGAAATATACAACATCACCGTCATCACCAGGCCATTTGGCTGCGGTGTTGTTCGGTTAATTCAACGAAGTGATTATAGCCGACGACAGTGATTTTGTGCGAAAAATGACCAGCCAATCCCCTGGCTTCCAGGTCGTCCTGCAGCGCATAAAGGGATATGGGGGCGGCGAGCAGCGATTCAAGATGGGCGCTACCAACAAGGCCTGCGAGCACGCCATCCTGCAGCAGCAGCAGCGCGTCGCCCTCCGCGGTCAGGCGCAACAGCGCGGGCAGGTCACATTGGTTTGGCGAATTGCTCAGGGTATACAACATCAGAAGTTCCTAAAACGTCATTACGGCGTCGTAGCCGGCCAATTCACGGCGCAGTTCGTCCGGCGCCAGCACCTCGGCATCCAGCACCCAATCGGTCACCTGACTCAGCCCGCGTTCCTGCAGCGAAGCCTGGCACAGATAACACCGCTCCACGTCATACAGCGGCAGTACGCCGAAAGTGGCGATATAATTGCGCGCCAAAATCTTTTCCGGTTGCTGGCCCGGCAACAGCTGCAACACGCCATCACCGATAAAAAACACCCCCAAATCTTCACTGAGCGCCGACGTGGCGAGCAGCGCATCCAGCCCTTCCCTGCCGCCGGCGCCGCCATGCGGCCCGTGGGTGAAAACAAAAGCGACTCGTTTCATCATTTCCTCAGAACTGCACCAGACGGTCGCAACTCAGCGACGCTTCGGCCAGGGAACCCAGCCCGCTCAGGGTAAAACCGGGCTGCAGGTTGGCGCCGGCCAGCCCCTGCTGCTGCGCTTCCTGTTCGTCGGTGACGCCCCGACGCAGCGCGGCGGCCACGCAGACGTTGAGCGCTACGCCGTGTTGCTGTGCGAGCTGCGTCCAGCCGCGCACCAGATCGAATTCGTCGCTGGCGGGCGCGGTTAACCGGTTGGCGTTCAACACCCCTTCACGGTAGAAAAAGACGCTGGAAAGACGGTGCCCTTTCGCCAGTAAAGCCTGAGCGAATTGATAGGCGCTGCTGGCCTGCTGCGTGCCATAAGCCGGGCCGGTAACCAACAGACAATAGTCGAGCATCAACGGTCGCTTCCCACCAGGTCGCCGCTTTTAAACTGGCGAATGTACAGATAGACGGTGTGTTTGGAGATATTCAGACGATCCGCCACCTGGTTGATCGCATCCTTGATGTCGAAGATGCCTTTCTCATAGAGATTGAGCACCACCTGTCGATTCTTGGCGTTATTGGACACCGAGCGGTCGGCGTTCACCTCTTCGATGGTGAACTCCAGCGTCTGCGCCACCAGATCGTCGACGGAAGAGGCGAAGTTCACCGACGACGGCACGTCCTGCGCTGTCGGTGGCATAAAGGTTTGCATGATCTGCGAGAACGGCACGTCGAGGTTCATGTTGATGCACAACAAACCAATCACCCGCTGCTCGCGATTGCGAATGGCGATAGTCACCGATTTCATCAATACGCCGCTCTTGGCGCGGGTAAAGTAGGCTTTCGACACACTGCTGTCGTCGCCGGCCATGTCGTGCAGCATGCGCAGCGCCAGGTCGGTGATCGGCGAGCCGATTTTGCGCCCGGTGTGTTCCCCGTTGGCGATGCGCACCGCCGAGCTGTTCAAGTCTTCCAGCGCGTGCAATACGATTTCGCAGTGGCCGCCGATCAACATCGCCAGCCCGTCGACCACCGCTTCATAGGATTTCAGGATTTCATGATCCGTTTGAGTAAACGGACGTTCATTCAGCAAATCAAGTTCGCTGGCTTCGCTGGATAAAAGCGAATTCGACATCGAAGATACCACCCTCATAGATCGCCTGTGCCAGGGGGCGCAGCTAAAACCGCTCGGGCCGGATCGCTGCCGTCGTCGGCGCGCTGCAGCGCGGCTGGCTGAGAGCGGCATAAAACGGCGCGATGACATCCGCGGGCGAGGCGGCCGGGAACAATTTTAGGTACACGCCCTAAGGGGCAGACGCATGACTGATAAGTCAGAATTATTAGTCTAGCAAAGCGGCCGGAGCAAAGTCCTTGCGTTTGCGCGTGGTATTGACGTTAAGCCCGATGCCCGGCAGGCGTCAAGCGTTCAATGGAGAGAGCGGTAGCGGCTGCCGAAATGAAAACCGCCGCGGAGGGCATCCGCGGCGGTGGCAAACAGAGCGACGAGATTATTTCGCTTTGGCGTCGGCTTTGGCGTCGGCCGGTTTTTCGGCTTTAGCGTCGGCTTTCGGCGCCGCTTTCACATCCAGCAGCTCGACGTCGAAGACCAGCGTGGAGTTAGCCGGGATGCCCGGAACGCCGGTTTTACCGTAGGCCAGCGCCGGTGGGATCACCAGCTTGATTTTGCCGCCTTTCTTGATGTGCTTCAGGCCTTCGGTCCAGCCAGGGATCACACCGTCCAGACGGAATGACAGCGGCTCACCGCGGGTGTAGGAGTTATCGAACTCGGTACCGTCGGTCAGGGTGCCTTTGTAGTTCACCACCACGGTGTCGCTGTCTTTCGGCGCTTCACCCGCGCCCGGTTTCTCTACCTGATACAGCAGGCCGGATTCGGTTTTCTTCACGCCTTTTTCTTTAGCGAAGCTGTCGCGATACTTGGCGCCTTTGGTTTCGTTGTCCTTGGCGTCCTGCTCCATCTTCGCCTGAGCGGAAGCCTTCACGCGCGCTTCAAAGCCCTGCAGGGTCTTTTCGATGTCGGCGTCGTTCAGCTTGCTCTTGTTAGCGAAAGCGTCCTGAACGCCGGCGATCAGCTGATCTTTGTCCAGCTTGATGCCCAGCTTCTCTTGCTCTTTCAGAGAGTTGTCCATGTAACGGCCAAGAGAGGCGCCCAGTGCGTAAGCCGCTTGCTCGTCGTCGTTTTTGAACTTGCCGGTGCTTGGCGCTGCTGCCGCGTCTGCCGCCGGTTTAGCGGCATCGGCTGCCATGACCTGGGTCGCATTCAGAGCAAAAGCCATGGTGGTTGCCAGAAGCGTGACTTTAAACAAAGATTTCATCCATTTCTCCAGTGTCTGAAGCAATGCCCCAAACAATCATTAGGTAAGATAACCGGGCTACTATAGCTGCCTGAAACAAAACAAAACAGTCGCACAGGTAACCAATCGAGTCAAAGTGTGACTCCCGCTTTGCCAAGAAGTTTCCCGCTGCGTGCTACTCACATGATAAATCAGATTTTTCTTGCAGAATATTCGGCGAGGTTAGCAAAAAACGGCGAATCAGGCGTGCAGCTTTTCAGCACTTTACACTGCCGATCGCAACGTTGCGCGCCGCCCAAAGAAATAGCGCGGGCAAACCCGACGCCAGCTGTTACCATAGCGCCGAATCAGGATTTTATCGCGTCAGAGGTAGCCTCATGCACAACGCCGACATTCAAAGCCTGCTACAGCGGCTTGAAGAACTGGAAAGCCGTCAGGCTTTTCAAGAGCTCACTATCGAAGAGCTTAACCAGACCGTCACCCAGCATCAGATGGAAATGCTGAAGATGCGCGAGCACCTGCGCATGTTGACCGACAAACTGCGCTCGACCCAAACCTCGATGATCGCCTCGCAATCGGAAGAAACCCCTCCGCCGCACTATTGAGGGGCGCCGCGCATAAAAAAGGGCAGCCAATGGCTGCCCTCTCGTCTCGGGATTGCGTTCTGCTTAGTGGCAGCCGCAACCGCCGTTGCCGCAACCGCCTTTACCGTGGTCGTGACCATGGTCGTGATCGTGGCTGTGGCCGTGACCGCCGCAGCAGCCTTCACCGTGCTCGTGGTGATGATCGTGCTCGCCGTGTACGTGACCGTGCGCCAGTTCTTCTGCGGTCGCTTCGCGGATCGCGACAACTTCCACGTTGAAGTTCAGGTTTTGGCCGGCCAGCATGTGGTTGCCGTCAACCACAACGTGGTCGCCGTCAACTTCAGTGATTTCAACCGGTACCGGGCCCTGATCGGTGTCAGCCAGGAAACGCATGCCGACCTGCAGTTCGTCAACGCCCATGAAGACGTCTTTCGGTACGCGCTGCACCAGGTTTTCGTCGTAGTTGCCGTACGCGTCGTTCGCGCCGACGTGAACGTCAAAACGATCGCCAACGTCGTGGCCTTCGAGCGCTTTTTCCAGACCTGCGATCAGAGAACCATGCCCGTGCAGATAGTCCAGCGGTGCGCTCACCGGAGACTCATCAACCAAAACACCGTCTTCTGTACGTACTTGGTAAGCCAGGCTGACCACCAAGTCTTTTGCTACTTTCATGATATCTCCTACCGTTGGCTACTAGGACGCGCACCGTTATCGGGATGCGCGCCTTTTCCGGACAGATTGTAACGGAAATCTGCCTCGCTGTACCCTCCGGGATAAAAAAACGCTACTTCGGCTGAAAAATGCCGATCACCTGCTCTTGCGGTCGAACGTGTTTTTCCACCTGTTGTTCGGTCTGGCGCTGGTGATGGCCGCACTTGACGCACTCCACCACTTCCACCTGATCCTCCCGCCATACCGCCAGCGTATCCATGGCGCTACAGCTCGGGCACACCGCTCCGGCGATAAATCTCTTACGTGTTGCAGACATCGTTATGCTCCCGCTTATTCGTATTCATCCCAGCCGTCAAACTGGCGACTTTCTTTTTGCATTTCGCGATGGAAGAGCTCTTCCAGCTCGCGCCGCGCCTCTTTCACGCGAGAAATTTGCGCCACGTCGCCCTGATGCGGCGGCATCAGCTCACGCAGCATGCGCATATCCAGACGACGGAAATGCTGCTGGGCGCGAAAGGCCTGATGCGGGTGCATGCCCAATTCCATCAGCGCCTTGCGCCCCAGTTCCAGCGCGCTGGAGAAGGTCTCGCGGCTGAACTGTTTTACGCCCGCCTGCAGCAGCTCATGCGCCTCCACGCGGCCGCGCGCGCGCGCCAGGATGCTCAGGTTCGGGAAGTGCTGCTGGCACAGCCGCACGATCGCCATGGTGTCTTCCGGCTCATTGCTGGTGATCACGATCGACTTGGCCTTCTCTGCGCCTGCCGCGCGCAGCAGCTCCAGCTCGGTGGCGTCGCCGTAATAGACCTTGTAACCGTAGCGACGCAGCACGCCGACGGCGCTGACGTCGCGTTCCAGTACGGTAATGCGCATTTTGTTGGCCATCAGCAGGCGGCCGATCACCTGGCCAAAACGCCCGAAGCCGACGATGATCACCTGCGGATCGTCATCTTCCACGTACGGCGTCTCCTCGTCTTCGTCTTTGGCGTTATAGCGGCGCGCCAAAATGCGATCGATGGCCTGCATCAACAGCGGCGTGGTCATCATCGACAGCGTCACCACCACCAGCAGCAAAGAGAGTTGATCCGGCTGCAGCACCTTTTGGGCGCCCGCCGCCGAAAACAGCACGAAGGCGAACTCACCGCCCTGGCTGAGCACGCCGGCGAACTGCAGGCGTACCGAACTGCGCAGGCCGAACAGGCGCGATACGCCGTAGAGCACGCCGGATTTCACCGCCACCAACGCCAACACGCCGATCAACACCTCGGCCAGATGGGTGTAGAGCACGCCGATATTCAACACCATGCCCACCGAGATAAAGAACAGCCCCAGCAGCAGCCCTTTAAACGGCTCGATGGAGATCTCCAGTTCGTGGCGGTATTCGCTCTCCGCCAGCAGCACGCCGGCGATGAAGGTGCCGAGCGCCATCGACAGGCCGAGCGTCTCCATAAACAGCGCCGAGCCGAGCACCAGCAGCAGCGCCGCGGCGGTAAAGATCTCGCGCACGCCGGAAGCGGCGATATAGCGGAACAGCGGCCGCAGCAGGAAGCGGCCGCCGATCAGCATGCCGCCGAACGCCGCCACCTTGAGCGCGATCTTCGCCCAGTCGTCGCTGGTGCCGCCGGCGCCGGCCAGAATGGGGATCAACGCCAGCGCCGGGATCACCGCCATATCCTGGAACAGCAGCACCGAGAAACCCAGCTGCCCGCCTTCGTTGCGGTTCATGCCCTTTTCGCGCATCAGCTGCAGCGCCATGGCGGTGGAAGACATCGCCAGGCCAACGCCGCCGATCACCGCCGCCTGCCAGGCGAAGTGCGTCAGGTACAGCAATGCGCCCAGCACCGCCGCGGTGATCAGCACCTGGCCGGCGCCGGCGCCGAAAATCGAGCGCCGCAGCTCCCACAGCTTGCTGGGGTTCAGCTCCAGGCCGATGATGAACATCAGGAACACCACGCCCAGCTCGGAGAAGTGCAGGATCTCGTCAACGTCGCGAATAAAACCCAATCCCCACGGGCCGATGGCGATGCCGGCGATCAGATAACCCAGCACCGCGCCGATCCCCAGGCGACGGGCGATCGGCACCGTCACCACCGCGGCAAACAGGAACAGTAAAATGGCGGTCAGTAAGGTCGATCCTTCCATGATCACCGCCCCCCGTGCGGCAGCGGGTGGCTCAGCCACTCCCCGTAGGCGTCTGCGTGGCTGCGCAGCACCTCCGGCTTTTGCCGCCGCGCCCAATAGACCACGAACGGCGTCAACCAGTGCATATGGCACATCCCGGCGGTCAACTCGAACGGCCGCAGGATATCTTCCATCGGATAATGGTTATAACCGCCGGTGCGGTAGGCGCCTTCCGGCTCGCCGGTGGTGATCACCGAACGCCAGTATTTGCCCGCCAGCGCATTGCCGCCCACGCCGCTGGCGAAGCCGCGCGCCAGCACGCGATCCAGCCATTCCTTCAGCAGCGCCGGGCAGCTGTAGGTATACAGCGGGTGCTGAAACACGATGACCTGATGCTCACGCAGCAGCTGTTGTTCGTGATGAATATCGATAAAAAAATCAGGGTAGTGCGCGTAGAGATCGTGCACGGTGACATGTTCCAACTGCTGCGCCGGTCGAAGCAAAACCCGGTTCGCCACCGAGTCATGGGATTCCGGATGGGCATACAGCAGCAAGACCTTGGGCGGCTGCGACATCATTCCCCTCCAAAGCGTCGTCAGGGTAGCGGTTTTCCGTTACCATGCATCGCAAAGACAAAAACAGCGCGCGGTGCGCGTTCTGTTACCTTAATGATAATTTAACATACTCTGAACATACGGCGCTTTATGATTGTATTCTCCTCGCTACAAATCCGACGCGGCATCCGCGTCCTGCTGGACAACGCCACGGCGACGGTTAATCCTGGTCAGAAGGTCGGCCTGGTCGGCAAAAACGGCTGCGGCAAATCCACGCTGTTGTCGCTGCTGAAGGGCGAGATCGCGGCGGACGGCGGCAGCTTCACCTTCCCCGGCAACTGGGCGCTGGCCTGGGTCAACCAGGAGACGCCGGCGCTGGACGTGTCGGCGATCGAGTATGTTATCGACGGCGACCGCGAGTTTCGCCAGCTCGAAGCCGAACTGCAGGCCGCCAACGACCGCAACGACGGCCACGCCATCGCCACCCTGCACGGCAAGCTGGACGCCATCGACGCCTGGACCATTCGTTCCCGCGCCGCCAGCCTGCTGCACGGTCTCGGCTTCTCCAACGAACAACTGCAAAGCCCGGTGCGCGACTTTTCCGGCGGCTGGCGCATGCGTCTTAACCTGGCGCAGGCGTTGGTGTGCCGTTCCGATCTGCTGCTGCTCGACGAACCGACCAACCACCTGGATCTCGATGCGGTGATCTGGCTGGAGCGCTGGCTGAAAAGCTATCCCGGCACGCTGGTGCTTATCTCGCACGACCGCGACTTCCTCGATCCGATCGTCGACAAGATCCTGCATATCGAACAGCAGACGATGAACGAGTACACCGGCAACTACTCGTCGTTCGAACGCCAACGCGCCACCAAACTGGCGCAGCAGCAGTCGCTGTATCAGCACCAGCAAGAAAAAGTGGCGCACCTGCAAAGCTATATCGACCGTTTCCGCGCGCAGGCGACCAAGGCCAAGCAGGCGCAGAGCCGCATCAAGATGCTGGAACGCATGGAGCTGATCGCCCCGGCGCACGTCGACAACCCGTTCACCTTCAGCTTCCAGCCGCCGGAAAGCCTGCCGAACCCGCTGCTGCGCATGGAAAAAGTCAGCGCCGGGTACGGCGACAAGGTGATCCTGAAGTCCATCAAACTGAACCTGGTGCCCGGCTCACGCATTGGCCTGCTCGGCCGCAACGGCGCCGGTAAATCGACGTTGATCAAACTGCTGGCCGGCACCCTGGAGCCGCTGAGCGGCGAGATCGGCCTGGCGAAAGGCATCAAGCTGGGTTACTTCGCTCAGCACCAGTTGGAATTCCTGCGCGCCGACGAATCGCCGCTGCAGCACCTGAGCCGCATCGCGCCACGGGTACTGGAGCAACAGCTGCGCGATTATCTGGGCGGTTTCGGCTTCCAGGGCGACAAGGTCAGTGAAATCACCGAACGCTTCTCCGGCGGCGAGAAGGCGCGGCTGGTGCTGGCGCTGATCGTCTGGCAGCGCCCGAACCTGCTGCTGCTCGATGAACCGACCAACCACCTGGATCTCGACATGCGCCAGGCGCTGACCGAAGCGCTGATCGATTTCGAAGGCGCATTGGTGGTGGTCTCGCACGACCGTCACCTGCTGCGCTCCACCACCGACGATCTGTACCTGGTGCACGATGGCCAGGTCGAGCCTTTCGAAGGCGATCTCGACGATTATCAGCAGTGGCTGATCGATCTGCAGCGCCAGGAAAGCCAACAGGACGCGCCGGAAAAAGAGAGCGGCAGCAACAGCGCGCAGGCGCGCAAGGATCAAAAACGCCGCGAGGCGGAGTTCCGTACGCAAACCCAACCGCTGCGCAAGCAGATCGCCAAGCTGGAACAGCAGATGGAAAAACTGGGCGCCGAACTGGCGGCGGTGGAAGAGCAGTTGGCGGATTCCGCACTGTACGACATCAGCCGCAAGGCCGAACTGACCGACTGCCTGCAAAAGCAAAGCCAGGCCAAATCCGCGCTCGAAGAGACGGAAATGACCTGGCTGGATGCGCAGGAACAGCTGGAGCAGTTAACGCAGGCGTTCGACGCCTAACCGTTGTTACGCCTTGTAAAAGGGCTTGTCCCCCAGAATGGTCGCGCGGTGCATGATGCGCCGCTGCGGCAGATAATCCGCGTTGGCGTAGTGCTGCGTCACGCGGTTATCCCAGATCGCCACGTCATTCTCCTGCCAACGCCAGCGCACCTGAAACTCCGGTTTGGTGATGTGAGCAAACAGGAAATTCAGTAAAGCGTCGCTCTCCTTCGGCGCCAGATCGACGATCCGCGTGGTGAACCCTTCATTGACGAACAGCGCCTGCCGGCCGCTGACCGGATGGGTACGCACCACCGGATGCAACAGCGGCGGGTTTTTCTGCACCGCCAGTTGCCAGCGCTGATGCTCTTCTTCACTGCCGCGATGCTTGTGCTCCGGGAACGACTTGGTGAAGTCATGTTCCGCGCGCAGCCCCGCGAGCAGCGTTCTGAACGGCGCCGACAGCGCCTCATAGGCGGCGATGCCGCTGGCCCACAGCGTATCGCCGCCGGTGGCAGGCAGCGTCTTGGCCGCCAGGATCGCCCCCAGCGGCGGGTTCTCGATAAAGGTCACGTCGGTGTGCCAGTTGTCGTTGTCCGGCGGGTTGTCGTCGTGGGTATCGAGCACGATGATCTCTTCCACGTCGGTGGCGTGCGGATAGACCGGATGGATGTGCAGATCGCCGAAGCGGCCGGCCAGATCGCGCTGCTGCAGCGGCGTGATCGGCTGGTTGCGGAAGAACAGCACCTGATGCTTGAGCAGCGCATGATAAAGCTGTTCAAACTGGCCGTCGCCCAGCGGCCGGGCCAACTCGACGTTTTCCACCAGCGCCCCGATGTAAGGCCCCAGTGGGGTGATATTCAGACGTTCGTTCATTGCTGTACTCCATGCCACGGGGTCAATCGGCGCTGCAGGGCGCGCAGCCCCAGCTCCAACCCAAATGCAATCACCGCAATCACGCCGATGCCGGCCAGCACCACGTCGGTCGCCAGAAACTCACCGGCGGATTGCACCATAAATCCCAGGCCGCGCGTGGCGGCGATCAGTTCGGCGGCCACCAGCGTCGACCAACCGACGCCCAGCCCGATGCGAATGCCGGTCAGGATCTCCGGCAGCGCGCTCGGCAGCACCACGAAACGCAGCACCTGCCAACGCGTCGCACCCAACGCGCGGGCCGCGCGCACCCGTACCTGCGCCACGCTGCGCACGCCGGCCACGGCGGACAGCGTCACCGGCGCGAAAATCGCCAGATAAATCAGCAAGATCTTCGAGGTTTCGCCGATGCCGAACCAAATCACCATCAGCGGCAAATACGCCAACGGCGGCACCGGACGATAGATCTCAATCAGCGGATCGAGGATGCCGCGCACCGTGTCGTTCAGCCCCATGGCGATGCCCACCGGAATGCCGACGATCACCGCCGCCAGCAGCGCCACCAAAATGCGTCCCAGGCTGGCCGCCAGATGCTGCCACAGCGTGGCGTCCATAAAGCCTTGCGGGCTGGCGATGGTGATCAGCTGATGCAATACCTGCTGCGGCGCCGGCAGGAACAGCGGGCTGATCAGCTGCAGCGCCGTCACGCCCCACCAGACGATCAACACCGTCAACAGCGTGGCGCCGCTCAGCCAAACGTTGCGCGGCACGCTGAAACGGCGCGTCGCTTTGCCCTGCGGCTGCGCCGCGGCCTTTAACGTGGAATGCAGGCTCATAACAAGGCCTCGCGCTGTTGGAAAACTTTGCCCAGCACGTATTCGCGCTGCGCGATAAATTCAGGATCGGACTTAATTGAGCGGCAGGCTTCGCCGTCGGCATAGCGTTGGCCGAAGTTCAGCGACAGCCGCTCCACCACCTGCCCCGGCCCCGGCGACAGCAGCAACAGCTCGCTGGCGAGGAACACCGCCTCTTCAATATCGTGAGTGATCAGCAGCACCTGCTTGCCGGTATCGCGCCAGATGGTCAGCAGCAGCTCTTGCATCTGCTCGCGAGTGAACGCGTCCAGCGCGCCGAACGGTTCATCCAGCAACAGCAGACGCGGATCGGCGGCCAGGGCGCGGGCGATGCCGACGCGTTGGCGCATGCCGCCGGAAAGCTGCCAGATGAAATGCCGCTCGTAACCGGCCAGACCGACGCGCTGCAACATCTGCTCCGCCACCTGGCGGCGCTGCGCCTTGCCGACGCCAGCCAGCTGCAGGCCGAACTCGACGTTGTCCACCACGTTACGCCACGGCAGTAAACCCTCATGCTGGAACACCACGCCCCGTTCGGCGCTTGGGCCATGAACGGACGTTCCATCCAGCGTGATGCTGCCAGCTGAAGGCTCGATAAACCCGGCGATTAAATTCAGCAGCGTGGTTTTGCCGCAGCCCGACGGGCCGAGCACCACCACCAGTTGCCCGGCGGCGATCTGGAACGACACGTCACGCAGCGCGGGCCGCCCCTGATATTCTGCTGAAAGATGGCTGACGTTTAGCATCCTGCTTCCTTACGACTGCGGCGCAGCCTGCACCTGTTTCACAAAACGGTCGGTCACATAAGCGCTGTAATCGCTGTCGACCTGCGGGATCTTGCCCTGCTGCTTGAGGAACTCGGCGGTATCGCGGATTGCCTTGTCCACCGGCTGGCCGAGTTGGGCGACCTGATCCGCAACCGGCAGATAACGGTTCCCCTTCACCAGCTCCGGCACCTGCGCTTCCGGCACGCCGCTCAAGCGCGCCAAGGTGCTGAGATGGCTCGGATCTTTCAGCCACTGTTCCGGCGCCGCCAGGTAGGCCTTCTGCGCCTGCAGGGCGCTGGCGGCAAAGGCGGTCACCACGTCGGGATGTTTCTCGGCAAAGTCTTTGCGCACCACCCACACGTCCAGGGTTGGCGAACCCCATTCGCCCACCTGCGCGGAGTCGGTCAACACCTTGCCTTGTTTGGCCAGTTCGTTGACCACCGGCGCCCAGACGTAGGCGCCGTCGATGTCGCCGCGCTGCCAGGCGGCGGCGATGGCCGGCGGCTGCAGATTGAGGATCTTCACCTGTTCAGGCTTGATGCCCCAATGTTTGAGCGAGGCCAGCAGGCTGTAATGAGTCGTAGAAATAAACGGCACCGCGATGCGCTTGCCGATCAGATCCTGCGGGCTTTTGATGTCATTCTTCACCACCAGCGCTTCGGAACTGCCGAGCTGCGAGGCGATGAGGAACACTTCGATGGGGAGTTTTTGGCTGGCGGCCACCGCCAGCGGGCTGGAGCCGATATTGCCGATCTGCACGTCGCCGGAGGCCAGCGCGCGCAACACGCTGGAGCCGCTGTCGAACTTACGCCAGTCGACGGTCGCACCGGACTGTTTGGCGAAGCTGTTTTCCGCCTGCGCCACCTTGGCCGGCTCCGCCGACGTCTGGTACGCCACGGTGACGTCCACCGCATAGGCGCTGGCAGCGCTGAGCGACAGCGCCAGCAGCGCCGCGTTGCGTAAAGAAAAGAGTTTGCCCGCCATGTTCCGCTCCGTTGATAAAAATCTGTTCAGTTGCTGACAGTTTTATCTGAGCGATGACGGGCGATAAAAGAATAAAAAAGTCTTCTTTATTACCTTAGGTAATATTAAAGCGAATCACAGCACGATCGTCCCGCGCAAGAACACGTGAGCGTAGCCGCCGAGCAGCGTGCGGTCCCCTTGCAGTTCGCAGAACAGCTCGCCGCCGCGCGCCGAAATCTGCCGGGCGTGCAGCCGATGGCGGCCGAGACGCGCCGTCCAGTAAGGCATCAACGTACAATGCGCGGAACCGGTCACCGGATCCTCGCCGCCGTCGAGCGTGAAATAGCGCGAAACGAAGTCCACGGTGTCACCCGGCGCGGTGACGATCACCGCGCGGCCGGCCAATGCGATCAGCGCCGGGATGTCCGGGCGCAGCGCGCGCACCTGCGCCTCATTTTCCACCACCGCCAGCAGCGCTTTCGCCTGCCACACTTCCTGCGGCTGCACGCCCAGCAGCGCCGCGAGGCCCGCCGGTTCGGCGACTTTCTGCGGCGGCCTGGCGGGGAAATCAAGCACCAGCCGCTCCCCATCCCGCTCATCGCGCTTGACGAACAGCTCGCCGCCGGCCGATCTGAAGCGAATATCCTTCAGCGCCGGGTTAACCGCGCTGAACATCACATGCGCCGCCGCCAGCGTGCCATGGCCGCAAAGATCGACCTCACGCTCCGGGGTAAACCAGCGAATGGCGGTCATGTCGCCGTCATCCCAGACAAAGCTGGTCTCCGGCAGGCCGATCTCGTTGGCGATCGCCTGCAGCCGCTCCGTCGGCAGTGGCTGCGTCAGCAGGCAGACCCCGGCCGGGTTGCCGCGCAGCCCCTCACCGGTAAAGGCGACCACGTGATAATAGTTTTCCGCCATCGTTCCGCTCCTTAATGCCAAATCAGTAATACACAGGCTGCAGTCAGCAGCCCCATGGAAACGTTGAAGATAATCCAGGCCTTTTTGCTGCGCAGCAGGCGGCCGATCACCGTGCCGAACGCCAGCCAGATAACGCCGGCGACGATGTTGACCGCCAAAATGCCCAGCGCGATCGCCGCAATGGAACCGTTGTACTTATCGCCCGCCAGACTGAAGCTCGCCACCGCGCCCAGCGCCATCAGCCAGGCTTTCGGGTTGAGGAACTGCAACAGCCAGCCCTGATACAGCCGCACCGGCTGCGGCGGCGCCACGTCGGTTTCCAGCTTTTCATAGGCGGCGGTGGCGACTTTCCACGCCAGCCACAGCAGGTACAAACTGCCGAGGATTTTCAGGATCAGGTGCAGCGACGGGTAAACCAGGATCAGGCTGCCGACGCCGAAGGCCACCAGCAGCAAAATGCTTTGCATGCCGAGCATGATGCCGATCATCAGCCACAGCGAACGCATAAAGCCGAAATGAGCGCCGGAGGTGGTCAGCAGCAGGTTATTGGGGCCAGGCGTGATGGCGGCGACCCACAGGAAGCCCAGCATCGAAAGGAATAAACTCGGTTCCATGGCACGGGTGCTCCTCACCCAAGGCGCTTTTTTGCAGTATCATTGTCAGTTATTGGTATTGAAGCTAACAGTGCGCCTGGGATCTCACAATAGTCGCCAACAACATTTTTACTCCGCCTATGCATGACGTCTTTCGCCCCCTGACCGGGGCCAGTAACCCGCACCTGCAAACGCTGTTGCCGCGGCTGGTGCGCCGCCGCGTGTTATTGAAACCGCATTGGCAACGGCTGGAATTGCCCGACGGCGATTTCGTCGATCTCGCCTGGAGCGAGGATCCGGCGCAGGCGCGCGATAAACCGCGCGCGGTGCTGTTCCACGGTCTGGAGGGCAGCTTCTACAGCCCCTACGCGCATGGCCTGCTCAACGCCTGGCGCGAACGTGGCTGGCTCGGGGTGGTGATGCACTTTCGCGGCTGCAGCGGCGTGCCCAACCGCAAACAGCGCATCTACCACTCCGGCGAAACCGAAGACGCGCGTTTCTTCCTGCGCTGGCTGCACGACAGCTACGGCGAGGTGCCAACCGCGGCAGTAGGCGTTTCGCTCGGCGGCAACATGCTGGCCTGTTATCTGGCGCAGCAAGGCGCCGACAGCCTGCTGCAGGCGGCGGTGGTGGTCTCGGCGCCGCTGATGCTGGAGCCCTGCGCCTATCGCATGGAGCAAGGTTTCTCCCGCGTCTATCAGCGCTACCTGTTGGGGCAGCTGAAACAAAACGCCACCCGCAAGCTGTTGCACTACCCGGACACCCTGCCGCTCAAGCTGTCACAGCTGAACGGGTTGCGGCGCATCCGCGAATTCGACGACGCCATCACCTCGCGCATTCACGGCTTCAGCGACGCCACCGATTATTATCGCCGCTGCAGCGCCCTGCCGCTGTTGCCGGCGATCCAAACGCCGCTGCTGATCATCCATGCGAAGGACGATCCCTTCATGACCCATGAGGTGATCCCCGACGTCGCCGGCCTGCCGCGCAATATCGAATATCAGCTGACCGAGTTCGGCGGCCACGTCGGCTTTGTCGGCGGCACGCTGAAAAAACCGCACATGTGGCTGGAGCATCGCATTCCGGCCTGGCTTTCCCCTTCTCTGGACATCCCGACGTGATCATTCCCTGGCAAGAACTGGCAACCGACACCCTGAACAGCCTGATCGAATCCTTTGTGCTGCGTGAAGGCACCGATTACGGCGAGCACGAACGATCGCTGGAGCAGAAGGTGGAGGACGTGCGCCGCCAGCTGAAAAACGGCGAGGTGGTGCTGGTGTGGTCGGAACTGCATGAGAGCGTCAACATCATGCCGCGCGGTCAGATCCGCGCCGGGCAGGAAGAAATTTAGTGGCGCCCGGTTCTATGACTGACGGAAAAAATCAGGTAACAATGGGACATTGCAAACCAGCGCGCGCCATTTTTTCCTGACATAGAGAGCGTCAACAAGAGCCACAATAATCCCCTGACGCCGGCGCATTCAACACGGAGTGACAACCACCATGTCTGCCAAACATCCCGTTATCGCGGTGACCGGTTCCAGCGGCGCCGGCACCACCACCACCAGCGTGGCGTTCCGCAAAATCTTCCAACAGCTCAACATTCGCGCCGCCGAGCTGGAGGGCGACAGCTTCCACCGCTACACCCGGCCGGAAATGGACGCGGCGATCCGCAAGGCGCGCGATCTGGGCAGACACATCAGCTATTTCGGCCCCGAGGCCAACGACTTCGGTCTGCTGCAGCAGAGCTTTATCGAGTACGGCAAAAATGGCACCGGCCGTTCGCGCAAGTACCTGCACACCTACGACGAAGCGGTACCCTACAATCAGGTGCCGGGCACCTTCACCCCGTGGGAGCCGCTGCCGGCGCCGACCGACGTGCTGTTCTACGAGGGGCTGCACGGCGGTGTGGTCACCGAACACCATGACGTGGCTAGCCACGTCGATCTGCTGGTCGGCGTGGTGCCGATCGTCAACCTGGAGTGGATACAGAAGCTGATCCGCGATACCGGCGAACGCGGCCACTCCCGCGAGGCGGTGATGGACTCGGTGGTGCGTTCGATGGAAGACTACATCAACTACATCACGCCGCAGTTCTCGCGCACCCACATCAACTTCCAGCGCGTACCGACGGTGGATACTTCCAACCCGTTCGCCGCCAAAGCCATTCCCTCACTGGATGAAAGCTTCGTGGTGATCCACTTCCGCGGGCTGGATCAGATTGACTTCCCCTATTTGCTGGCGATGCTGCAGGGCTCGTTTATCTCGCACATCAATACGTTAGTGGTGCCGGGCGGCAAGATGGGGCTGGCGATGGAGCTGATCATGGCGCCGCTGGTGCAGCGGCTGCTGGAAGGCAAGAAGATCGAATAAACGCGTTGAGCGCGGCGGCGGGCCGCGCTCCGTCTCGATTACGCCGGCTGGCGGATCTCGAAGCTGTGGGTCACCGTGGCGGCCTTGTTGAGCATCAGCGCCACCGAGCAGTACTTCTCCGCCGACAGGTTCACCGCTCGCTCTACGATTTTGTCGGTCAGATCCTGGCCGGTGACGATGAAGTGCAGGTTGATATGGGTGAACAACCGCGGGGCTTCTGCACGGCGCTCGGAGGTCAGCTTCACCTCGCAGTCGCGCACGTCGTTGCGCCCTTTTTGCAGGATGGACACCACGTCGATCGCGCTGCAGCCGCCCACCGACATCAGCACCATTTCCATCGGGCTGGGCGCTTTATCGCCGGCGTTGCCGTCCATCAGCACCTGGTGGCCGGAGGCCGATTCACCCAAAAACGTTAACCCTTCCACCCACTTAACTCTTGCCTGCATTCTCGTCACTCCGGTTGATTTCTTAAAATCAGAGTACGCTTTCGCATAGAAACAGGCAACGTAACCTGATGCTAATCATGCTGAAGCGAGACAACACGAGACACCCGCCTTACTCTGTGCTACAAACAGAGCCGCAATAAATCTTTCCGGGACACTGAATTTCAGGGAAACGCCCAGAGAAAGGCTCCTTTACCGGTATGTTAACAGAATGTAGCTTGCAGCGCTTACGGCAAGTTAATATGCTAGAGCGACAGCGTATTTTTATGACACGCCTCAAAACTTGCCGGTAGCCCTCGCTCATAACTGCGGCTACAGGCGGGTTTTACAGGGAACTCTGACCCCTGTGACACAAGGCAGCGATAACAACAGAGGATAACAGCGAATGGTTCTCGGCAAACCGCAAACAGACCCTACTCTCGAATGGTTCCTGTCTCATTGCCATATCCACAAATATCCATCGAAGAGTACGCTGATTCACCAAGGTGAAAAGGCCGAAACGCTTTACTACATCGTGAAAGGCTCCGTCGCGGTGCTGATCAAGGATGAAGAAGGTAAAGAGATGATCCTGTCCTACCTCAACCAGGGGGATTTCATCGGCGAGCTCGGATTGTTCGAAGAAGGCCAGGAGCGCAGCGCCTGGGTTCGCGCGAAAACCGCCTGTGAAGTGGCCGAAATTTCCTACAAGAAATTCCGCCAGCTGATCCAGGTGAACCCGGACATCCTGATGCGTCTGTCCGCCCAAATGGCGAGCCGCCTGCAGGTCACCTCCGAAAAAGTGGGCAACCTCGCCTTCCTGGACGTTACCGGCCGCATCGCGCAAACCCTGCTGAATCTGGCGAAGCAACCCGACGCCATGACTCACCCGGACGGCATGCAGATCAAGATCACCCGTCAGGAGATCGGCCAGATCGTCGGCTGCTCGCGTGAAACCGTTGGCCGTATTCTGAAAATGCTGGAAGATCAAAACCTGATTTCCGCCCACGGCAAAACCATTGTCGTCTACGGCACCCGTTAATCCCTGAAAAAACGGCGCAGTCTGCGCCGTTTTTTTGTCTGCTCTCTGCCATGTGGCGCCGCCTGATCTACCACCCGGAAATCAACTACGCACTGCGACAAACGCTGGTGTTGTGCCTGCCGGTGCTGTTCGGCCTGCTGATAGGCCAGCTGCAGCTCGGCCTGATGTTCTCCCTCGTGCCCGCCTGCTGCAATATCGCCGGGCTGGATACGCCGCATAAGCGCTTCTTTAAACGACTGATCGTCGGCGGTTCGCTGTTCGCCTTCAGCAGCGTGCTGCTGCAACAGGCCCTGCTGTGGCACGTGCCGCTGCCGGCGCTGATGCTGGGCCTGGCGCTGCTGCTCGGCGTCACCGGCGAAATCAGCCCGCTGCACGCCCGGCTGTTGCCGGCGGCGCTGGTGGCCGCCATCTTCGCCCTCAGCACGGCCGGCACGGTGCCTATCTGGCAGGCGCCGCTGCTGTACGCGATCGGCACCGCCTGGTATGGCTTATTCACCTGGTTCTGGTTCAAGCTGTGGAAAGAGCAGCCGATGCGCGAGACGCTGAGCCAGCTCTATCTGGAACTGGCGGACTATTTCGAAGCCAAATACTCGCTGCTGACCCAGCACACCGATCCGCAGACCGCGCTGCCGCCGCTGCTGGTGCGCCAGCAAAAGGTGATGGACCTGATCAGCCTGTTGTACCAACAGCTTAATTTCCTGCCGCACGCCAACAATCTCGAGCAAAAGCGCCTGCAGCGCGCCTTTCAGGTGGCGATGGACCTGCAGGAGCACATCACCGTCAGCCTGCATCTGCCGGAAGAGGTGCAAAAACTGGTGGAGCAGAGCCAGGCCGAAGCGATCATTCGCCGCAATGCTCAGGTGATCGCCGGCCGGCTGCGCGTGGTGGCGCACGATATTCTCTATCATCAATATTCGAAGCGCTTCTCCATGACCCACGAGCTGGCGGCGCTGGAAAAAATGGCGGCGCAGCATCCCGATAATCCGGTCGGCCAGTTTTGTTATTACCACTTCAGCCGCATCGCCCGCCTGCTGCGCACCCAGCATCCGCTGTACCGCCGCGACCTGATGCCCGGCCAGCACCGCCTGCCGTTTTGGCCGGCGCTGGTCAGCTATCTGTCGTTCAAATCCACCGCCCTGCGCAACGCCGCGCGGCTGGGCGTAACGCTGGCGGTCGGCAGCAGCCTGGGTGCGGTATTCAACCTGCCGAAGCCTTACTGGATCCTGCTCACCATCATGCTGGTGAGCCAAAACGGGTATAACGCCACCCGGGTGCGTATTCAGCACCGTGCGCTGGGCACGATTGCCGGGCTATTGCTGGCAGCCGGGCTGCTGCAGCTGCAGTTGCCGGAGGGAGAAACGCTGAGCATCATGCTGGTGATCACGCTGCTGGCCTACCTGGTTTCGCGCAAGAACTACGGGCTGTCGGTGATTGGCTTTACGGTCACGGCGGTTTACACCCTGCAGCTGCTGGCGCTGAACGGCTCGCATTTTCTGGTACCGCGCCTGATCGATACGCTGATCGGCTGCGTGCTGGCGTTCGGCGGCACCATTTGGCTGTGGCCGCAGTGGCAAAGCGGGCTGCTGCGCAAGAATGCCCATCAGGCGCTGGAGAACGATCAAGCCGCGCTGCGGCTGATGCTGAAGCAACCGGAACCGGACGCCACCGCGTTGGCCTATACCCGCATGCAGGTCAACCAGGCACACAACGCGCTGTTCACCTCGCTCAATCAGGCGATGCAAGAGCCGGGGTTCGCGTCAAACTATCTGGCGGACATGCGGCTGTGGGTCACTCACAGCCAGTTCATCGTCGAACACCTGAACGCCATGACCATTCTGGCACGCGAGCACTACATGCTGACGCCGAAACTGGCGGAAGAGTATCTGCAGACCTGTGAAATCGCGCTGCAAAGCTGCCAGCAGCGGTTGGAATACGACGGCCCGAGCAGCGGCAACAGCGGCATCATGCAGCCGCCGGATCTGCATCCGGACATGCCCGTTACCGAGATGGAGCGCCATCTGCGGCGCATTTTGTCGCACCTGAGCGTGATGCACACCATTTCGTCGCTGGCCTGGCGCCAGCGCCCGCACCACGGCATCTGGCTCAAGCGCAAACTGCGCGATCAATAAGGGCGCGGCATGCCGCGCCCCGTTATATGCCGCGCGGGCTTCAGGCGTTGATCACATCCTGCACCGCCAGCTCGAACAGCGCCATGCCGGCCTCGATATCCTGCAGCTCCACCACCAGCGACGGCGCGAAACGGATCACGTTCGGCCCGGCATTGAGGATCATCAACCCACGCGCGGCGGCGGCGGTGAG
The DNA here is from genome assembly GCF_017309605.1 of Serratia ureilytica. Taxonomy (NCBI): domain Bacteria; kingdom Pseudomonadati; phylum Pseudomonadota; class Gammaproteobacteria; order Enterobacterales; family Yersiniaceae; genus Serratia; species Serratia ureilytica. The sequence goes on along the minus strand of NZ_CP071320.1, from coordinate 309,829 downwards.
GAAGTCGCGCGCCCTGCCGTGATAATGCGGCGTCAGCTCGGCGCCAATCAGCAGCCCCATGCCGCGAATCGCGGTGAAAATACCGTATTTATCGCCGATATGCTGCAAAACCTGCACATACAGCGCATGACGCTGCTCAATGCCACTCAGCACCTCCGGCGTATTGATCACGTCCAGCGCCGCCTCCGCCACCGCGCAGGCCAGCGGGTTGCCGCCGTAGGTGGTGCCGTGGGTGCCCACCTGCATCACCGACGCAATGTCTTCGGTGGTCAGCATGGCGCTGACCGGGAAACCGCCGCCCAGCGCCTTGGCGGTGGTGAGAATGTCCGGCGTCACGCCATAATGCATATAGGCGAACAGTTTGCCGCTGCGCCCCATGCCGCTTTGCACTTCGTCGAACACCAGCAGCGCCTGATGTTGGTCGCACAGTTTGCGCACGCCTTTAAGGAAGTCGGCGTCGACCGGCGTAATGCCGCCCTCGCCCTGAATCGGCTCCATCACCACCGCGCAGGTGTGGTCGTCCATCACCGCTTTCACCGCCGCCAGATCGTTGAACGGCACGTGCACGATGTCGGCCGGCTTCGGCCCGAACCCGTCGGAATATTTGGCCTGCCCGCCCACCGACACGGTGAACAGCGTGCGGCCGTGAAACGCGTTATAGAAGGCGATGATTTTGGTTTTATAGGGGCTGTGGCGGGTGATAGCGTAATGACGCGCCAGTTTGAACGCCGCCTCGTTGGCCTCTGCGCCGGAGTTGGCGAAGAACACCCGATCGGCGAAGGTGGCGTCGATCAATTTGCTCGCCAGGCGCAGCGCCGGTTCATTGGTGAAGACGTTGCTGGTATGCCACAAGGTTTCGCCCTGGCGTTTGAGCGCCTCGACCAGCGCCGGATGGCAGTGCCCCAGCGCCGTCACCGCGATGCCGCCGGAAAAATCGATGTACTCTTTTCCCTGCTGATCCCAGACCCGGCTGCCTTGGCCGCGCACCGGCACAAACTGGGCGGGTGCATAAACAGGCAGGATCACCTGGTCAAAGGTGCTGCGGCTCACTGCGGATTTGTCAGTCATTTTCGGCTCCACCCTGAAGGTTTTTCAGCGCTATCGCGATGTTATAATGAAAATGTAATCACGAAATATGCATAAAAAAACACTAAAGCGCAAATGCAAAACGCCTGACGGGCGAAAAAAATGCGAAGGGATTAACGCCTGAGAAAATTGTCCAACAGCTGATGGCCCTGCTCGCTGAGCACGCTTTCCGGGTGGAACTGCACCCCTTCCAGCGCCAGCGTGCGGTGGCGGATACCCATGATCTCGTCGCGCACGCCGTCGCGTTCGCTCCAGGCGGTCACTTCAAAGCAATCCGGCAGCGTATCGGCTTTCAGCACCAACGAATGGTAACGCGTCACGGTCAGCGGATCGCTCAGGCCGCGAAACACGCCGACGCCCAGATGGCGAATCGCCGAGGTTTTGCCGTGCATCACCGCGCGGGCGCGCACCACCTCGGCGCCGAACGCCTGCCCCAGCGCCTGGTGCCCCAGGCACACGCCGAGGATCGGCAGCTTGCCGGCGAAATGACGAATGGCGGCCAGCGAGATGCCCGCTTCGTTCGGGGTACAAGGGCCGGGGGAAATCACCAGATGCTGCGGCGCCAGCCGCTCGATATCGGCCAGCTGCAGCTCATCATTGCGCTTCACCACCACCTCGGCGCCCAACTCGCAGAAGTACTGGTAAAGGTTATAGGTAAAGGAGTCGTAGTTATCGATCAGCAGCAGCATGTTAGGTCCGGCAGAGAAAAACGCCGCCATAGTTTACTGATTTAACCCGCCGCTGCCGACGATAATTTCCGCTTACTTTTTACGGCCGCCGGTGATCGAGCCCAGTACGCCGCGCAGGATCTGCCGGCCGAGATCGCGCGCCATGCTCTTGGCGGCGGTCTGGACGATGCCGTCGCGTTTGCCGCCGCGCGGGCCGGTGGAACCGAACAGCAGCTCGTTCAATCCGTCCATCAGGCCGCCGCCCGTCTGTTGCTGCGCTTGCGCCTGCGGTTGCTGCCCCTGCTGCGCAGTGCCGACGGTGGCGAAGCCGCCCGACGACAGCTTCTCGTAGGCGGACTCGCGGTCAATCATGTCTTCATAGCGGCCATACAGCGGCGACTTGTTGATCGCGCTGTTCAGCCCTTCCGCGCCGAGCATGCCCATCTTGGATTCCGGCGCGATGACCATCGCCCGCTCCACCACGTTCGGCCGGCCCTTTTCGTCGAGGAATGACACCAGCGCTTCACCCACGCCCAGCTCGGTGATCGCCGTTTCGGCATCGAAGGCCGGATTGGCACGCAGGGTTTGCGCCGCCGTTTTCACCGCCTTCTGATCGCGCGGCGTAAAGGCGCGCAGCGCATGCTGTACGCGGTTGCCCAACTGGCCCAGCACGCTGTCCGGGATATCCAGCGGGTTCTGGGTGACGAAGTAAATGCCGACGCCTTTGGAGCGGATCAGGCGCACCACCTGTTCGATCTTGGTCAACAGCGCCGCCGGCGCGTCGTTGAACAGCAGGTGCGCTTCATCGAAGAAGAACACCAGCTTCGGCTGTTCAGGGTCGCCCACTTCCGGCAGATGTTCAAACAGCTCGGCCAGCAGCCACAGCAGGAACACTGAATACAGCTTCGGCTGATTGATCAGCTTGTCCGCCGCCAGCAGGTTGATCACGCCATGACCGTTGGCGTCGGTTTTCATCAGATCGTTGATGTCCAGCATCGGCTCGCCGAAGAACTGGTTGGCGCCCTGCTCTTCCAGCGTCAGCAACCCGCGCTGGATGGCGCCGATCGACGCGGCAGAGATGTTGCCGTACTGAGTCTGGAATTGTTTGGCGTTATCGCCGACGAACTGCACCATGGCGCGCAGGTCTTTCATGTCCAACAGCAGCAGCGCGTTGTCATCGGCGATTTTGAACACCAGTTGCAGCACGCCACTTTGCACCTCGTTCAGATCCAACAGGCGCCCCAGCAGCAGCGGCCCGAGATCGGAAATGGTGGCGCGGATCGGGTGGCCCTTTTCGCCGTAAATATCCCACGGGATAATGGTGCAGGCCTGCGGCTGCCAGTCGGTGACGCCAATCGCTGCCAGGCGCGCCTGCAGCTTCTCGGAAGGCACGCCCTCGGCGCCGATGCCGGAAAGATCGCCCTTCACGTCCGACAGGAACACCGGCACGCCGATGCGCGAGAACTGTTCGGCCATTTTTTGCAGCGTCACCGTCTTGCCGGTGCCGGTTGCCCCGGTAATCAACCCGTGGCGGTTGGCCAACGCCGGCAAAATCACCAGATCCTGTTCCGGTTTTCCGTCTTTCATCGCCTTGGCGATAATCCGTGGTTCACTCATTTTCTGTTCCTTTGACGCTGACGCGGCGCGAAACGCGCCTGTTGATGCAATAAAGCTATAAGTGCCGCGTAACCCCGTCAAGGACAAACAAAAAGGGCGCCGTCGGGACGCCCATGATGCCTGTCTTTTCAGAATCCCCCTAAGACCTGCGTCACCCCCGCAGCCCCAGTTGCTCCTTCAGCGCTTTCAAATAGCGCCGGCTGACCGGCACCGGATCGCCGGCGGACATGATCATCTCCGCCGCGCCGCCTTCTTCGAAGCGGATCTCGCGCACCTGCTCCAGGTTGACCAAATACTGCCGATGGCAGCGCACCAGCGGCGTACGGCTTTCCAGCGTGCGCAGCGTCAACTCGGTGAAACACTCCATGCCGTCGCTGCGCACCACGAATACCCCGCTCAGTTTGGAACGTATCGCCAGCACCTCGTCAAACCGCAGCAGATAGATGCGGCTGTGGCCGGTGCAGGGAATGTATTTCAGGTAGCCGGCGCTCTCATCCAGCGTCGTCACGTCCTGCGGTGCACTGCGCTGCCGCAGGCGTTGCAGCGTCTTGTTCAGCCGCTTCGGCTCCGCCGGCTTCAGCAGATAGTCGAAGGCGTGCTCCTCGAACGCCTGCACCGCATATTCGTCGTAGGCGGTCAGAAACACGATGTGCGGCATCCGATTGGGATCCAGCATGCCGACCATTTCCAGCCCGCTGATACGCGGCATTTGAATATCGAGAAACACCACGTCCGGCTGCAGCCGGTGGATCTGGCTGATGGCTTCGATGGCGTTGGCGCATTCGCCGATGATCGTGATCCCCGCTTCGGCCTCCAGCAGATGGCGCAGGTTGTCGCGCGCGGAAGGCTCATCGTCAACAATCAGTGCGTTTAACATCAGGCGGCCCTCTCCATGGGAACATTGAGCGTAATGCGGGTATAGGCGTCCGGCCGGCAATCCACCTGCACGCCATAGCCTTCGCCGTAGCGCACGCGAATGCGTTTATCCACCAGATTCATACCCAGCCCGCTGCAGTTCGGTTTCGGCTGGAACAGCCCGGCGTTGTCCGTCACCTGCAGCAGCAGATGCTCGCCTTCGCAGCAGGCGCCGATTTCGATGCGGCCTACGCCCAACAGATGCGAGGTGCCGTGCTTGATGGCGTTCTCGACGATCGGCTGCAGCGAAAACGCCGGCAGCCGCGCCGCCAGCAGCGCCTCGGGCAGCGATACCGCAATCTCCAGCCGATCGGCGAAACGCGCTTTCTCGATCTGCAGGTAGGCGTTCACATGTTCTATCTCGTCCGCCAGGCTGACTTCATCATCCGAGCGCTTGAGGTTTTTGCGAAAGAAGGTCGAAAGGGATTGCACCAACTCGCAGGCGCGCTCGCCATCACGGCGGATCACCGCCACCAGCGTATTCAACGCATTGAAGAGGAAATGCGGGTTGACCTGCGCATGCAACAGCTTGATCTCCGACTGCGCCAACAGCTGCTTGTGGCGCTCGTACTGTCCGGCCATGATCTGCGCCGACAGCAGGCTGGCGATGCCTTCGCCCAGCGTGCGGTTGATAGTGCTGAACAGCTGGCTTTTCGGTTCGTACAGCTTGATGGTGCCGATGACCCGCTGGTTTTCGCCGCGCAGCGGGATCACCAGCGTCGATCCCAGCTTGCAGGCCGGATTGATCGAGCAGCAGTAAGAGAGCTGGTTGCCGTCGGCGTACACCACCTCGTTGTTGTCGATGGCGCGATGCGAATGCACCGAGGCGATCGGCGTCCCCGGCAGGTGGTGATCGTCGCCGATGCCGATAAACGCCAACAGCTTGTCGCGATCGGTGATCGCCACCGCGCCGATACCCAGTTCCTGATAAATCACCCGGGCGACCTTCATGCTGTTTTCCTGATCGAAGCCCTGCCGCAGGATACCCTCGGTGCGCTCGGCGATTTTCAGCGCCTTGGAAGAGAAAGCGCTGGTGTATTTCTCGAACATCGCGCGCCGATCCAGCAGGATTTGCATAAACATCGCCGCGCCGACGGTATTGGCGATCATCATCGGCAGCGCGATGTGTTCCACCAGCTGCAACGCCTCGTTGTAAGGACGCGCCACCGCCAGAATGATCGCCATCTGCAACACTTCCGCCACCAGCGCCACGCCGCCGACGAACAGCGGATTGAACAGCAGCTCGATGCGCCCGCGGCGCATGGCGATGCTGTGTACGATACCGCCGACCAGACCTTCCGACACCGTGGAGATCGCGCAGGCCACGTCGGTCATGCCGCCGAGCGTATACCGGTGCAGCCCGCCGGTCAGCCCGACCAGAAAGCCTACCGACGGCCCGCCCAGCAAGCCGCCCAGGACCGCGCCTATCGCGCGGGTATTGGCGATCGAATCCTGAATGTGCAACCCGAAATAGGTGCCCATGATGCAGAACACCGAGAAAATCACGTAACACAGCAGCTTGTGCGGCAGGCGAATGGTCACCTGCATCAGCGGGATGAACAGCGGGGTTTTGCTCAGCAGATAGGCGATAACGAGATAGACGCACATCTGCTGCAGCAGCAACAGCACCTGGTTAAATTCATACATGGCAGCAACTCATCCAGAGACAACAAAGGGCGAACGCCGGATTTCCGGTCTGATTATTGTCTGCCGATTAGAGCATGGGGCGCGGGAGAAAACAGTGATGAAGGCAAGGCTTCGGGAGGAAGGAGCGGCCGATCCCGGCGGGATCGGCCAAAAAACTTACGGCAGTACCTTGGCCGACAGAATCACCACCGGTTTGGTCGGCACATTCTGGTAAGGGCCGACGTTGCCGGTCGGCACCTGGGCAATTTTGTCCACCACGTCCATGCCTTTCACCACTTTGCCGAACACCGCGTAGCCGAAGTCACGCTGGCCGTGATCCAGGAAGGCGTTATCCGCCACGTTCAGGAAGAACTGGCTGGTGGCGCTGTCCTTGTCGGCGGTGCGCGCCATCGAGATGGTGCCGCGCAGGTTGCGCAAGCCGTTGTCGGCTTCGTTCTTGATCGGCGCCTTGGTGGATTTTTGCTGCATGTCAGCGGTGAAACCGCCGCCCTGGATCATAAAGCCCGGGATCACGCGGTGGAAGATGGTGTTGTTGTAGTACCCGCTGTTCACGTAGTCGACGAAGTTCTGGCTGGAAACCGGTGCCTTCTGGCTGTCGAGCGCCAACTCGATATTCCCTGCCGAGGTGGTCAGCATGACATGAGTTTCACCGGCGGCGAGCGCCGCTGGCGCCATCGCTGTCAGGGAACACAGCGCGACGAAGGTCACTAAAGTACGTTTGAACATTAACGGGTCCTTTCTCTGAGAGACAAACAACGGAAAAGCGCTTTGATTCTAAAGAGCTGTATCGGCAAGTGCCAGCCATTTACCTATATTTACCCAATTACGGGACATATCCTAGGTGGCCCTGAATTTTGCTGCGGAAAGTATGGGCGCAGAAGGCTTTTTTGCCAACCGCGTCACGCATTTTTTGCCCCGCGCCACCCTGGGTCGGTTTTTGCGATCTGCCTCCCAGTTTGCACACCCGTTGCCGTTACCCTATATAAATGAGAGCGCTCTCATTATAAAAAGAACGGATACTGAGGTATCCCACGGCGGCGTCGCCGCGCAACCCCCTGGAGAAATGACGTGAGTGAATTGATGACTGAAGTCAGCCCCGAGTTTGAAAGCACCATCATGGAACTGCTGGTGTTCTCCGGCAGCGCGCGCAGTAATGCGTTGATGGCGTTGCGGCAAGCGCGCGCCGGTGACTTCGCCGCCGCGGCCAAACACATGGTCGAATCCAAAGAGTGGGTGAAGAAGGCGCACCTGATCCAGACCGAGCTGATCGGCCTGGACGAAGGCTGCGGCAAGCTGGCGATCAACCTGATCACGGTACATGCGCAGGATCATCTGATGAACGCCATGGTGATCCAGGATCTGGCCGACGACATGATCGAGCTCTATCGCCGTCAGTCGCAAACGGAGGGCCGCTCATGAGCACGCTCAAAATCGCGGTGATTGGCGGTGGCAGCAGCTACACTCCCGAACTGGTCGATGGGCTGATCCAACGCATCGATGAGCTGCCGGTCACCGAACTGGCGCTGGTAGACGTCGAGCCAGGCCGCCAAAAAGTGGAAACCATCGCCGCCCTGACCCGCCGCATGCTGGCGCGCCACGGGCTGGAACAGGTGAAGGTCAGCGTGCACTTCGCGCTGGACGAAGCGATTCGCGGCGCCGCTTTCGTGCTGACCCAGTTCCGCGTCGGGCAACTGCCGGCGCGCGCCGCCGACGAACGGCTGGGCCTCAAATATCAGCTGCTCGGCCAGGAGACCACCGGCGTCGGCGGCTTCGCCAAAGCGCTGCGCACCATTCCGGTAATGCTGGATATCGCCCGTCGGGTGGAAAAGCTGGCGCCGGACGCCTGGATCATCAACTTCACCAACCCGGCCGGCATCGTCACCGAGGCGGTGTCCCGCTTTACCAAAGCGAAGATCATCGGCCTGTGCAACGTACCGATCAGCATGCATCACATGATCGCCAACATGCTGCAGGCGCCTTACGCCGACGTGCAGCTGCGGTTTGCCGGTTTGAACCACATGGTCTGGGTGCATCAGGTCACGCAGCAGGGGCGCGACGTCACCGGCAACGTGATCGACATGCTGTGTGACGGCGCGGCGCTGACCATGAACAACATCAAGGAAGAGCCCTGGCAGCCGGACTTCCTGCGCGCGCTCGGCGCCATCCCCTGCCCGTACCACCGCTATTTTTACCAGACCCGCGAGATGCTGGCGGAAGAGATGGCCGCCGCCGGCGAGCGCGGCACCCGCGCCGAGCAGGTGATGCAGGTAGAAAAAGAGCTGTTCGAGCTGTATGCCGATCCGCTGTTGAACAGTAAGCCGGAGCAGCTCAGCTTCCGCGGCGGTTCTTTCTATTCCGAAGTTGCGCTGGAGCTGATCCGTGCTATCCATAATAATCTCGGCACGCAATTAGTGGTCAACACCGCAAACCGCGGCGCAATCCATGGCCTGCCGGACGATGCTGTGATAGAAATCAACTGTATCGTCGATGCTCAGGGCGCGCATCCGCTGACCTTCGGCCCGCTGTCGGAACCGATGCAGGCGCTGACGCAGCAGGTGAAAGCCTACGAACGCCTGACCATCGAGGCCGCGGTGCACGGCGATCGCCGCAGCGGCTTGCTAGCGCTGATCGCCAACCCGCTGGTGGGCAACGCCAATCTGGCGCAGCCGTTGCTGGACGAGGTGTTGACGATAAACGCGCCGTATTTGCCGCAGTTCAGGTAAGCACCTGCGCGCGGTATGACAGGGGTTCGGCGCGCCGAACCCATTTTTTTAGCCGTAATCAGGAGTTGGACGATGGTGACACTGGAAGATGTCGCGGCGCTGGCGGGCGTATCGCGCGCCACCGTATCGCGGGTAGTGAACGGCGACAGCAACGTCAAAGCGCCGACCCGCGAGAAGGTTGAGCGCGCCGTCGCCCAGCTCGGTTACACCCCCAACCCGGCGGCCCGCGCGCTCGCCTCCAGCCATAGCAATACCCTCGGGTTGGTCACCACGTCGTATCGCGGCGGCTTCTTCGGCGCGCTGATGGACTTCGTGCAAACCGAGGCCGAATCCCACGGCAAGCAGCTGCTGGTGACCCAGGGCCGCAACAGCGCCGAAAACGAATGGCAGGCGGTGCAGCGGCTGTTCAGCCTGCGCTGCGACGGCGTGATCCTGCACGTGCGTTTTCTCAGCGACGATCGGCTGCGCCAGCTGGCGGCGGAGCAACGTCATTTCGTGTTGCTCGATCGTCTGGTGCCGGGGCTGGAAGACCGCTGCGTCACCTTCGATCATCCGCTCGCCAGCCGCATGGCGACCCAGCAACTGCTCGACGCCGGCCACCGGCGCATCGCCTGCATCAGCGGGCCGCGCGAGCGGCCGTCGAGCCGCCTGCGGCTGCAAGGGTTTGAAGAGGCGATGCAGGCGGCGAATATCGAGCCGGTGGCCTGTCTGGAGGGCGTTTACGATCTGGAAAGCGGTTACCGCTGCGCCGATCGCCTGTTGCGGCAGGCCGCGCCGCCCAGCGCCATCTACTGCTGCAACGAAGAGATGGCGATCGGCGCCCTGCTGGCGATCAACGAGCACCGCCTGCGGGTGCCGCAGGATATCTCCTTGATCTGCTACGACAGCGGCGAACGCGCGCCCTTCGTCCGCCCGGCGTTGAGCAGCGTACACTTTCCCATCAGCGAGATGGCGCAATACGCGGCGCGCAGGTTGATCGATCCCGCCACCCCGACGCACCGTTTTGAGCCGACGATCATCAACCGTGATTCCATTGTGACGGTACGCAAATAGATCACAATAATGCGTATCATCCCTTCATGGGTTGCATCAAAAAATCGACAACCATCACAAAAAATCCCGTTGTCTGTGCTAGGATCCGCCCCCTGGTGGCCTGAACGGGACTTTTTTCTGCGTTTGCCAGGAAAAGCCAGCGGCCTTATGCCAGTTTTAAAACCTCTAACAGACATATTCAGGCCTATATAATGAATGACAGTAACCGCATACGGCTTACCTGGATCAGCTTCTTTTCGTACGCGCTGACCGGTGCTTTAGTGATCGTCACAGGGATGGTGATGGGAAACATTGCAGAGTACTTTAATCTGCCGGTTTCCAGCATGAGTAACACCTTTACTTTCCTCAACGCCGGCATTTTGATTTCGATCTTCCTCAATGCCTGGCTGATGGAAATCATCCCGCTGAAGCGTCAGCTGATCTTCGGCTTTGTCCTGATGGTGCTGGCGGTGGCAGGGCTGATGCTCGGCAAGAGCCTGACCATGTTCTCGCTGTGCATGTTTATCCTTGGCGTGGTTAGCGGTATCACCATGTCGATCGGCACCTTCCTGATCACCCACATGTATGCCGGCCGCCAGCGCGGTTCACGCCTGTTGTTCACCGATTCCTTCTTCAGCATGGCCGGGATGATCTTCCCGATCGTCGCCGCGATGCTGTTGGCCCGCCACATCGGCTGGTACTGGGTTTATGCCTGCATCGGCCTGCTGTACGTGGGGATCTTCGTGCTGACCCTGTGCTCCGAATTCCCGGTGCTGGGCAAGAAAGGCGCCGACGCCGGTCAGCCGGTCGAAAAAGAAAAATGGGGCATCGGCGTGCTGTTCCTGTCGATCGCCGCACTGTGCTACATCCTCGGCCAGCTGGGCTTCATTCAGTGGGTGCCTGAGTACGCCACCAAGTCGTTCAACATGGACATCGGCCAGGCCGGTAAGCTGGTGAGCGACTTCTGGACCTCTTACATGGTCGGCATGTGGGTGTTCAGCTTCATCCTGCGCTTCTTCGATCTGCAGCGCATCGTTACCGTGCTGGCCGCATTGGCTACCGGCGCGATGTACCTCTTCGTCAGCACCGACAACCCGGAGCACCTGGGCTACTACATCATGGCCCTGGGCTTCGTTTCCAGCGCCATCTACACCACGCTGATCACCCTCGGCTCGCTGCAGACCAAGGTCTCCTCACCGAAGCTGGTCAACTTTATCCTGACCTGCGGCACCATCGGCACCATGCTGACCTTCGTGGTCACCGGCCCGATCGTGGCGAAAGGCGGCGCGCACGCAGCGCTAACCACCGCCAACGGCCTGTACCTGGCAGTGTTCGTGATGTGTCTGCTGCTGGGCTTCGTAACCAAGCACCGCAGCCACGGTCACGTGACGCACTGATTTCTTTTTATTAAATGCACCAAGGGCGCCCGCAAGGCGCCCTTTTTTATGTACATTTTTCACACTTAATTATACATTGTTTATACATGAACAATGGAGAGGGATTGCTCATGAAAGTCTTTATCAAAAAATGGGGCAACAGCGCAGGAATGCTGGTGCCCTCAGCGCTAATGAACGAGCTGGAACTCCAGGTAGGTCAGGAAATGGACATGCAGGTCATCGATGGAACGTTGGTCATTAAACCGGTTAAGAAACGCTATTCACTGCAGCAATTGCTCGATAGCTGTGACGGTGAAGCGCCGGCCGCCGCAGACGACAACTGGGAACACATGCCGCCGGCGGGGAAAGAAGTATGGTGAAGCGCCCCGTTTTTCAGCGCGGAGATCTTATCCGGGTCAGCCTGAATCCCGTGGTTGGCCGTGAGCAGCAAGGCGACTTTCGTCCGGCACTGGTGCTTTCTCCCCGCGAGTTTAATGCGCTGGGCATGGTGCTAGTTGCCCCTATTTCACAAGGGGCTAATTTTGCCCGTACAGCGGGTTTCACCGTCAGCCTGAGCGGGAGCGGCACCGCAACGCAGGGCGTCATCTTGATCAACCAGGTTCGCATGATGGATCTGGCCGGGCGCAGCGCGCAATTCGTTGAACGTGCTCCTGGCGAAGTCATCGCCGACGCGCTGGCACGGCTTCAGGCAATCATCGACTAACGCCGAAAATCCACCGTCTCATCCTGCTGCAAATGCAGCGTGGTTTCCGCCGGCCGCGTTTCGGCGATCACCGCTCCCTGGCGAATCGAATAACGCACCGGCGTCTGGCGGCGCACTGCGTCGAAGCCGCTTTCCGCCGGCAGGATCACCAGGTTGGCGCTGTTGCCGGCCGCCAGGCCGTAGTCGCTCAGGTTAAGGGTCCGCGCGCTGTGGTGGGTGATCAGCTTCAGCCCATCGTCGATCTGGCCATAGCCCATCAGCTGGCACACGTGCAGCCCCATATGCAGCACCTGCAGCATGTTGGCGGTGCCGAGCGGATACCAGGGATCGAACACGTCGTCATGGCCGAAGCAGACGTTGATCTCTGCCTCCAGCATCTCCTTCACCCGCGTCACGCCACGCCGTTTCGGGTAGCTGTCGAAACGTCCCTGCAGGTGAATGTTCACCAGCGGGTTGGCGACGAAGTTGATGCCGGACATTTTCAGCAGGCGGAACAGCCGCGAGGCGTAAGCGCCGTTGTAAGAGTGCATCGCCGTGGTGTGGCTGGCGGTAACTTTCGCCCCCATCTCCAGCTTCAGCGCCAGCGCCGCCACGGTCTCGACGAAGCGCGATTGCTCGTCGTCGATTTCATCGCAGTGCACGTCCACCAGCCGATCGTATTTTTGCGCCAGCGCGAACGCCTTATGCAGCGACTCCACGCCGTATTCGCGGGTGAATTCGAAGTGCGGAATGGCACCCACCACGTCGGCCCCCAGCCGCAGCGCCTCTTCAAGCAGCGCTTCGCCATTAGGATAGGAAAGGATCCCCTCCTGCGGGAAGGCGACGATCTGCAGCGTCACCCAGGGCGCCACCTCCTGCTTCACCTCCAGCATGGCACGCAGCGCGGTCAGCGTGGGATCGGAAACATCGACGTGGGTGCGCACATACTGCACGCCGTTGGCGATCTGCCACTTGAGCGTTTGCCAGGCGCGCTGTTTGACGTCTTCATGGGTCAGTAACGCTTTACGTTCGGCCCAGCGCTCAATGCCCTCGAACAGCGTGCCGGACTGGTTCCAGGCCGGCTGACCGGCGGTTTGCGTGGTATCCAGGTGAATATGCGGTTCGACGAACGCCGGCAACGCCAGCCCGCCCTGCGCATCCAACACGTCGCTGCGCCACTCCTGCCCTTCCGGCTGCGGCACCAGATGCGCGATGCGCCCCTGTTCGATCGCCAGTTGCCACAACCCTTCATGCCCGCTTAAACACAGGTTGTCGATAAACTTCAATGGACGTTTCGCCACCCTTCACCTCTGCCGTTGCGCTGGTTTTCTTCATCATACTGGCAGCGGATCGCGCTGACAAAGTCGCCGTTGCCTGCCTACCCCCTGCGTTTACTCCCTGCGGGGTAATTTGCATGCAAACTGACTCGCTTCAGCTAAAGGTGAATAAAATCCGCAACTTATCAAAAAACGTGAAAAATCATCCATATACCACGTTAGAGGTATATAAGGGTGTGATTGATTTGCATCAATAAATTGCCCATCGGGAGAGATAAGGTAAGCCTAGGAAACCAGAATTTTGAGGCAATAATGAGCAGAGTCAAACTTGCCGTCGTCGGCAATGGCATGGTCGGCCACCGGTTCATCGAAGATCTGTTGGATAAAGCAGACAAAGACCAGTTCGAAATCACCGTATTTTGCGAAGAGCCACGCATCGCGTACGATCGCGTGCACCTTTCCTCCTACTTCTCGCACCACACCGCCGAAGAGCTGTCGCTGGTGCGCGAAGGCTTTTACGAAAAACACGGCGTGAAGGTGCTGGTCGGCGAGCGCGCCATCACCATCAATCGCGACGAGAAGGTGATCCACTCCAACACCGGCCGCACCGTCTATTACGACAAGCTGATCATGGCCACCGGCTCCTATCCGTGGATCCCGCCGATTAAAGGCTCGGATAGCCAGGACTGCTTCGTTTACCGCACCATCGAAGACCTGAACGCCATCGAAGCCTGCGCGCGCCGCAGCAAACGCGGTGCGGTAGTCGGCGGCGGACTGTTGGGGCTGGAAGCCGCCGGCGCGCTGAAAAGCTTGGGGGTGGAAACGCACGTGATCGAGTTCGCTCCGGTGCTGATGGCCGAACAGCTCGACCCGATGGGTGGTGACCAGCTGCGCCGCAAGATCGAGCGCATGGGCGTCAAGGTACACACCGGCAAAAATACCCAGGAGATCGTCAACGGCGGCGGCACGGCGCGCAAAACCCTGCATTTCGCCGACGGTAGCCTGCTGGAAGTCGATTTCATCGTGTTCTCCACCGGCATCCGCGCCCAGGACAAGCTGGCGCGTCAGTGCGGGCTGGAGATTGGCCGCCGCGGCGGCATCGCCATCAACGACAGCTGCCAGACGTCGGATCCGGACGTGTACGCCATCGGTGAGTGCGCCGCCTGGCGCGATCGCACCTTCGGCCTGGTGGCACCGGGTTACAAAATGGCGCAGGTGGCCGTCGATCACCTGCTGGGCCGCGAAAACGGCTTCCAGGGCGCCGACATGAGCGCCAAGCTGAAGCTGCTGGGCGTGGACGTCGGCGGCATCGGCGATGCCCACGGCCGCACCGAGGGCGCCCGCAGCTACGTTTATCTGGATGAAAGCAAAGAAGTCTACAAACGCATCGTGGTCAGCGCCGACAACAAAACCCTGCTGGGCGCGGTGCTGGTGGGCGACACCAGCGATTATGGCAACCTGCTGCAGCTGGCGTTGAACGGCATCGAACTGCCGGAAAACCCGGACGGCCTGATCCTGCCGGCCCACGCGGGCAGCAAACCGGCCATCGGCGTGGATTCGCTGCCGGAAAGCGCGCAGATCTGCTCCTGCTTCGACGTCAGCAAAGGTGACATCATCCAGGCAGTCAACAAAGGCTGCCACACCGTAGCGGCGCTGAAGGCCGAAACCAAGGCCGGCACCGGCTGCGGCGGCTGCATCCCGCTGCTCACCCAAGTGCTGAACGCCGAGCTGAGCAAGCAAGGCATCGAGGTCAACCACCACCTGTGCGAACACTTCGCCTATTCGCGCCAGGAGCTGTTCCACCTGATCCGCGTCGAAGGCATCAAGTCGTTCGAGACGCTGCTGGCCAAATACGGCAAAGGCTACGGCTGCGAAGTGTGTAAACCCACCGTCGGCTCGTTGCTGGCTTCTTGCTGGAACGAATACATCCTCAAGCCGCAGCATACGCCGCTGCAGGATACCAACGACAACTTCCTCGGCAATATCCAGAAAGACGGCACCTACTCGGTGATCCCACGCTCCGCCGGCGGCGAAATCACCCCGGACGGCCTGCTGGCCATTGGCCAGATCGCCAAGGAGTACAATCTCTACACCAAAATGACCGGCTCGCAGCGCATCGGCATGTTCGGCGCGCAGAAAGACGATCTGCCGGCCATCTGGCGCAAGCTGCTCGCCGCCGGCTTTGAAACCGGCCACGCTTACGCCAAGGCGCTGCGCATGGCGAAAACCTGCGTCGGCAGCACCTGGTGCCGCTACGGCGTCGGCGACAGCGTCGGTTTCGGCGTCACGCTGGAACATCGCTACAAAGGCATCCGCACCCCGCACAAAATGAAGTTCGGCGTCTCGGGCTGCACCCGTGAATGCGCCGAAGCGCAGGGCAAGGACGTCGGCATCATCGCCACCGAGAACGGCTGGAACCTGTACGTCTGCGGCAACGGCGGCATGAAACCGCGCCACGCCGACCTGCTGGCCGCCGACCTCGATCGCGAGACGCTGGTGCGCTATCTCGACCGCTTCATGATGTTCTATATCCGCACCGCCGATAAACTGCAGCGCACCTCGGTGTGGCTGGAAAGCCTGGAAGGCGGTATCGACTACCTGCGCAAGGTGATCGTCGACGACAAGCTCGGCATCAACGACCAACTGGAAGCGGAGATCGCCCGCCTGCGCGACGCGGTGATTTGCGAGTGGAAAGAGACCGTCGAGCATCCGGAAACGCAGCTGCGCTTCGCCCACTTCATCAACAGCCCGCTGCGCGATCCGAATGTACAGGTGGTGGCCGAACGCGACCAGCACCGCCCGGCGCGCCCGGACGAGCGCATTCCCGTCACCCTGATCGATACCGAGGAGAGCCACGCATGAGCCAGTGGATTACCGTTTGTCCCGTCGCCGACATTCTGCCCGGCACCGGCGTGTGCGCCCTGATCGGCGATCGGCAGGTGGCGGTGTTCCGCCCCTATGCCGACGAGCAGGTGTTCGCCATCAGCAATATCGACCCGTTCGCCCAGGCCAGCGTGCTGTCGCGCGGCCTCATCGCCGAGCATCAGGGCGAGCTGTGGGTCGCCAGCCCGCTGAAGAAACAACATTTCCGCCTGTACGACGGCCACTGTCTGGAAGACGACAGCCGTTCCGTCGCCAGCTTCACCAGCCGGGTGGTCGACGGCATCGTGCAAGTCGCGGCATAACCTTTCGGGAGGCAACATGTTTACCGACACGATCAATAAATGCGCCGCCAACGCGGCGCGCATCGTCCGGCTGGCGAAGGAGAGCCCGCTCGGCTTCTGGATCAGCTCGGCGATGGCCGGCGCCTACGTCGGCCTCGGCATCATCCTGATCTTCACCCTCGGCAACCTGGTCGACCCAAGCGTGCGACCGCTGGTGATGGGCGCCACCTTCGGCATCGCGCTGACGCTGGTGATCATCGCCGGTTCCGAGCTGTTCACCGGCCATACGATGTTCCTGACGCTCGGCGTCAAGGCCGGCACCATCCGCCAAAGCCAGATGTGGGCGGTGCTGCCGCAAACCTGGCTCGGCAACCTGCTCGGCTCGGTGCTGGTGGCGCTGATGTATTACTACGGCGGCGGCAGCCTGCTGCCGGTGGATACCAGCCTGGTGCACAGCGCCGCGCTGGCGAAAACCACCGCGCCGGCCGAAGTGCTGTTCTTCAAGGGGGTGCTGTGCAACTGGCTGGTTTGCCTGGCGATTTGGATGGCGATCCGCGTAGAAGGCGCCGCCAAGTTCATCGCCATTTGGTGGTGCCTGCTGGCCTTTATCGCCTCGGGTTACGAACACTCCGTCGCCAACATGACGCTGTTCGCCCTCTCCTGGTTCGGCAACCACAGCGAGGCCTACACCCTCGCCGGCATCGGCCACAACCTGCTGTGGGTGACGCTGGGCAATATCCTGTCCGGCTCGGTGCTGATGGGCCTGGGGTATTGGTACGCCACGCCGCGCGCCGAACGCCCGCAGGCGGCGAAAGCCGCTGCACGCCAGACCGCCTGAGTTTTCGGGGGCGCATTTCGCCCCCACACTGATTACCCCGAGGAGTGCCGATGGATTACCTGCCTATCTTCTGCCAACTGCAACACAAAGCCTGCCTGCTGGTCGGCGGCGGCGAGATCGCCGAACGCAAGGCGCGCCTGCTGCTGGACGCCGGCGCGGCGCTGACCGTCAACGCCCTGGCCTTCAGCCCGCAGTTCCACCAGTGGGCGGCAGAAGGCCTGTTGACGCTGGCCGAGGGCGAATTCAGCCCGGCCCTGCTGACGGAAAAATGGTTGGTGATCGCCGCCACTGACCGGCTGGAGGTCAACGCGCGGGTGTACCAGTGCGCCAACCAGCAGCGGGTGTTCTGCAACGTGGTCGATGACCCGAAACGCGCCAGCTTTATCATGCCGTCGATCATCGATCGTTCGCCGATCGTGGTGGCGGTGTCCTCCGGCGGCAAAGCGCCGGTGTTGGCGCGGCTGCTGCGCGAGAAGCTGGAAGCGCTGCTGCCGCAACACCTCGGCAAGCTGGCGCAGCTCGGCGGATCGCTGCGTCAACGGGTGAAACAGCGCTTCAGCAGCCTCGGCGCGCGCCGCCGCTTCTGGGAGCGGCTGTTCGCTCACGATCGGCTGGCGCAATCGCTGGCCAATGACGACGCGGCTCTGGCCGAACGCCAGCTCGAACAGCTGTTCAGCGAACGGCCGGAGGATCGCGGTGAAGTGGTGCTGGTGGGCGCCGGGCCGGGCGATGCCGGCCTGCTGACGCTGAAAGGGCTGCAACAGATCCAGCAGGCCGACGTGGTGGTTTACGACCGGCTGGTCTCCGAAGCGATCATGACGCTGGTGCGTCGCGACGCCGAGCGCATCTTCGTTGGCAAACGCGCCGGCCATCACTGCGTGCCGCAGGAGCAGATCAACCACATCCTGCTGCAGCAAGCGCGGCAAGGCAAACGCGTGGTGCGCCTGAAGGGCGGCGATCCCTTTATCTTCGGCCGCGGCGGCGAAGAGCTGGAAACGCTGGCGGACGCCGACGTGCCGTTCTCGGTGGTGCCGGGCATCACCGCCGCCTCCGGCTGTTCCGCCTACAGCGGCATCCCGCTCACCCACCGCGACCACGCGCAGAGCGTGCGTCTGGTGACCGGCCACGCCAAGGCCGACGGTGGATTGGACTGGGCGACGCTGGCCGCCGGGCAACAGACGCTGGTGTTCTATATGGGGCTGTCGCAGGCGGCGGAGATCCAGCGCCGGCTGATCGCGAACGGGCTGCCGGCCGCCACGCCGGTGGCGCTGGTGGAAAACGGCACTTCCTGTCGTCAGCGGGTGATCGAAGGCGAGCTTGGCCAACTGGGCGCCTTGTCCCTGCAGGCCGCCAGCCCCAGCCTGATCATCGTCGGCAGCGTGGTCAGCCTGCGCAGCAAGCTCAATTGGTTCGCCAGCGAAGCCCCGCCCGCCGGCCTGGCGCAAATGGCGTGATACCGACGTAAAAAAAGCGGCCCAAGGCCGCTTTTTTTATTTGCGCCGGCGTTACGCCTGCGGCGGTACGAAACCGACGGCCTGATAAACCTTCGCCAGGGTTTCCTGCGCGCGTGCGCGAGCCTTGGCGGCGCCGTCGCGCATCACCTGCTGCAGGTAGGCTTCGTCGTTGCGGAAGCGGTGGTAACGCTCCTGCAGCTCAGCCAGCATGCCGGAGACGGCTTCCGCCACCGCGCCTTTCAGGTGGCCGTACATTTGGCCTTCGAACTCGGCTTCCAGCTGCGCGATGCTCTTGCCGGTCACGCCGGCGAGAATATCCAGCAGGTTAGAGACGCCCGCCTTGTTGACCACGTCGTAACGCACGACAGGCGGCTCTTCCGAGTCGGTCATTGCGCGCTTAATCTTCTTGGTCACCGCTTTCGGATCTTCCAGCAGGCCGATCACGTTGTTGCGGTTATCGTCCGACTTGGACATCTTCTTGGTCGGTTCCTGCAGCGACATCACGCGCGCGCCGGATTTAGGAATAAACGGCTCCGGCACTTTGAACACGTCGCCGTACAGCGCGTTGAAACGCTGGCCCACGTCGCGGCTCAGTTCCAGGTGCTGTTTCTGGTCTTCGCCCACCGGCACCTGATTGGTTTGATACAGCAGGATGTCCGCCGCCATCAGCACCGGATAGCTGAACAGCCCGGCGTTGATGTTCTCCGCGTAGCGTGCGGATTTGTCTTTGAACTGCGTCATGCGGCTCAGTTCGCCGAAATAGGTGTAGCAGTTCAGCACCCAGCTCAGCTGCGTGTGCTCAGGCACATGCGACTGCACGAAGATGGTGCTTTTTTCCGGATCGATACCGCAGGCCAGATACAGCGCCAGCGTATCCAGCGTGGCTTTGCGCAGCTTTTCGGCGTCCTGGCGCACGGTGATGGCATGCAGATCGACGATGCAGTAGATGCAGTCGTAGTCGTCCTGCATCTGCACCCACTGACGCAGCGCCCCCATGTAGTTGCCGATGGTCAGTTCGCCGGACGGCTGCGCGCCGCTAAATACGATGGGCTTACTCATGTTTAAATTTCCTGATTCTCTAAAGATGACAGCCCAAGAGCGGGCAACAAATCGGCGAAGCGCTCCAACACCCGATCGGGGTGGCTCAGGGCGATCGATTCGCCGTAGTTATAACCGTAGGTAAAACCGACGCTCGGGCAACCGGCGCCCTGAGCGGCTTGAATATCGTTGCGCGAATCGCCGACGAACAGCAGTTCATGCGCTCGCAACCCAAGCTTGCCGAGCACCAGATACAACGGCGCCGGGTGAGGTTTCTTTTCCGTCACGTCGTCGCCGCCGATCACCAGCGAAAAATACTCGCCAATGCCCAGCGATGCCAGCAGCGGCGCCACGAACGGCGTCGGCTTGTTGGTCACCAATGCCATCGGGTAACCGTGCGCGGCCAGGCGGGCCAGCGTCTCTTGCACCTGCGGGAACAGGCGGCTGCCGCTGTCAACAGTCTGCGCGTAGAAATGATCGAAGCGCTCACGCAGCCGGCTGCACTGCTCCGGCGTGTCTTCCGCTTCCGCCCAGCGCAGCGCGCGCTGCACCAGCACGTCGGCGCCGTTGCCGATCCAGGTGCCAACTCGCTCTTCACCCGCTTGCGGCAGCCCCCTCTCTTCCAGCGCCATATCGATGGCGGCCGCGAGGCCCGGCGCGCTGTCGACCAGCGTACCGTCAAGATCGAAGGCCAGTGCGCGGATCGCGCCGAAATCAGCCATGGGAAACCTTCGCCAGCTCGCTGCGCATTTCGTCGATCACCTTGCGGTAGTCCGGCTGGCCAAAGATGGCGGAACCGGCGACAAACATATCGGCGCCCGCGGCGGCGATTTCGGCGATGTTGTCCACCTTCACCCCGCCGTCGACTTCGAGACGGATATCGCGGCCGCTGTCGTCGATCAGCTTGCGCACCTGGCGCAGCTTGTCGAGCGTGCCGTGGATGAACGACTGGCCGCCGAAGCCCGGGTTGACCGACATCAGCAGGATCACGTCGATTTTATCCATCACGTAATCAAGATAGCTCAGCGGGGTCGCCGGGTTGAACACCAGGCCGGCCTTACAGCCGTGCTCTTTGATCAGCTGAATGGTGCGATCGACATGTTCGGAGGCTTCAGGGTGGAAAGAGATATAAGACGCGCCGGCCTTGGCGAAGTCAGGCACGATGCGGTCCACCGGCTTGACCATCAGATGCACGTCAATCGGCGCGGTAATGCCGTAGTTGCGCAGCGCTTCGCACACCATCGGACCGATGGTCAGATTGGGCACGTAGTGGTTGTCCATGACGTCGAAGTGCACCACGTCGCCGCCTGCGGCCAGCACGTTAGCGGTATCTTCACCTAACCGGGCAAAATCTGCCGACAGAATGGACGGGGCAATCAAAAACTTTTTCATCCGCTTCTCCAAACGTAGGGTCGAGTTGTTATGCGCCGGGGTGCCCCGGCTTAGCGATACAGCGCCAAAAGCTCGTTCACTTTGCTGCGGCCGAGAATATTGCGGCTGATCGTGCGGCGCGCTTTCACCACATACAGCGCAGCATGCTGGTACCAGTCGCGCGTCAGCTCGGTATCGTGATTGGAAATCAATACCGGCACCCGGCTCTCTACCGAGAGCTGATGCGCCAGATGCGCCAGGCTCCGCTGATCGGCGATGCTGAAGCTGTTGGTGTGGTAAGCGGTGAAATTCGCCGTCGCCGACAGCGGCGCATAAGGCGGATCGCAATACACCACGGCGCCGGCTGCAGCCTTCGCCATGGTATCGCGGTAATGCTCACAGACAAAAGTGGCATTGCGCGATTTTTCAGCAAACCAGTAGAGCTCTTCTTCCGGGAAGTACGGTTTCTTGTACCGGCCAAACGGCACATTGAACTCGCCGCGCAGGTTATAGCGGCACAGGCCGTTATAGCAGTGACGGTTCAGGTACAGGAACAGCAGCGCCCGGCGGTAAGGCTCGGTGCTAGTATTGAACTCTTCTCGCAGCAGGTAAAACTGATCCGAGTTATTGAATTCATCGGCGAAAAGCGTGCGGGCATCGCGCACGAAGTCATCCGTGCGCAGCTTAACGATGTTATACAGGTTGATAAGATCGCTATTGATGTCGGCGAGAATGTAGGCGTCGTAATCCGTATTCAGAAAGACGGATCCCGCACCCACGAAGGGCTCGATTAAGCAGTCTCCCGCCGGCAGATGGCGACGAATCTCATCTACCAGCGGGTATTTTCCACCAGCCCATTTTAAAAAAGCGCGGTTTTTCTTCATGCCGTCAATTAGCTACTTATACAATTCAGAGCGGCGGATTGTACTCTGTTTCAGACAGCACATCAGCGCACAAATTTAAATGATTTATTTTTTAAGATCTTGCTGCACTTGGTGTACAGGTCGAACCCATGGTTTTTTCGCCTGCACATCGGCCGGCAACGAAGCAATGGCGCGCTTCGCTTCAGCAGAAGACGCATAGTTGCCGCTCACCAGCACGTACCACGGCTTGCCGTCACGCTTGGTGGCATACACCAGGTAATTCTGCAGCTTCTGCTGTTTGGCGTAGGCGTTCAGCGTATCGGAACGCGAAGCGCTGCTCAGCTGCAAGGTATAGTGGCTGCCCGGCGCAGACTGCACAGAACTGCCGCTGCTGGCGACCGCTCCCGCTTTCGCGGTGGAAGACGGCTTGGCCGGCGGCGTATACACCGTAGTCGGTGATTTATGCTGCGTTGCGGTCGGTTTGGCGGCGGCGGTTTTCGCCGGCGTTTTATGCTGTTGCGGGGCAGTGCCCTGCACAGGACGCGTCGCTTCGCGCGCTGCGGCGCCGCTCATCACCGTGGCCGGTGCGGTCGGCAACGTCGACGCTGCGCCGGTCATGCCCTGCGTAGCGGCGTCAACCTGCCCCTGCTGCTGCGACAGCGCATCCGCCATGTTGCCCGGCAAATCGACGCGCTGCTGCGCACCGCCTTGCTGAGGCTGCGTTTGCGCTTCGGTAGGCGTGCCGGAGATCGGCGGAACGCTGACGTTCTGCGGTTGCTGCGGCTGAGTCGCGCTCACGCCGTTATTATCGTGGGTATCCGTCGTGCCGCCCGGCACGCCGTTATTGGCGGTGGTCAGCGACGAAGAACCGGACAGGTTGATATCGCGGGCCGCGCCGTTTTGCGCGCCGCTCTCCTGAGCCGCTTCATGTTTGGTCGGCGCCTTCAGGGCTGAACCGATGCCGATAATCAGCAGCAGCAGCACCAAAATGCCGATGCCAATCATCAAATGCTGGCGCGAAACGGCGAAGCGCGGCGCGGCGGCCGGCTTGCGCGAACGCGTAGGACGACGATCGCTGCTATCAGGTCTGAGATCGTCTTCCGGTTTAAACTCGTCCATCTGAAACCCTCCAACTAGAGGCAAAAGCCCACCACCGTAGACCTACCGTGGCACGGGCGGATTAACCCGATGATGGCAAAGCGACACCCGTCGTGCTCTGCTCACTGTATTAATATAGATGCTAATGGCGGCTAAGCCACTGTTACTTAGTCCGATTTAATTACGCTTCCGCTCAGGCAAGCAGGCGGCGATCGACGCCAGCACCAGCTCATGCCCTACGCCGCCGCGCACTTCCGCCGCACCGATCGCGGTCGGCAACACCAAACGCAGTTCCCCCGCCAGCACTTTCTTGTCGCGCAACATGTGCGGCAAGTAGGATTCCGGCGTCATTTCCTGCGGCCCGCAGACCGGCAAGCCGGCGCGCAGCAGCAGCGCTTTGATGCGCTCGATGTCTTCAACGGAGAACTGGCCGAGACGGTGCGCGGTTTCCGCCGCCATCACCATGCCCGCAGCCACCGCCTCACCGTGCAGCCACACGCCGTAGCCCATCTCGGCTTCGATAGCATGGCCGTAAGTATGGCCCAGATTCAGCAGGGCGCGCAGACCGCTTTCGCGTTCGTCTGCGGCCACCACCTCGGCCTTCAGCTCGCAGCAGCGGCGAATACAGTAGGCCAACGCCTGCATATCCAACGCCATCAGCGCATCGATGTTATTTTCCAACCAGACGAAAAACTCGCGATCGAGAATGATCCCGTATTTGATGACTTCGGCCAGGCCGGAAGAGAGTTCACGCGTCGGCAGCGTTTTCAGGCAATCCAGATCAACCACCACCGAAGCGGGTTGATAGAAAGCGCCGATCATGTTTTTGCCGAGCGGGTGGTTGACGGCGGTCTTGCCGCCCACGGAGGAGTCCACCTGCGACAGCAGCGTGGTGGGAACCTGAATGAAGCGCACGCCGCGTTGGTAGCACGCGGCGGCAAAGCCGGTCAGATCGCCGACAACGCCGCCACCGAGCGCGATCAGCGTGGTATCGCGCCCGTGCGGTTTTTCGAGCAGCGCCGAAAACACCTGCTCCAACACCGCCAGAGATTTGTACTGCTCACCATCGGGAAGAATCACCTGATCCACCACGACGCCGCTCTGCTCCAGCACCTGCCGGACACGCTCCAGATAGAGCGGCGCCAGGGTCTGGTTGGTGACCAACATCGCTTGTTCACCCGCCTTTAACGGCATAAAAGAAGCCGGATCGTCAAACAATCCGGCGGCGATGGTAATCGGGTAGCTGCGCTCCCCAAGCGTTACAGTAATTCTCTCCATGTCGCGCTTAGTTCTCTGTATGGTACGGCGGTGGTTGATCCCCGCAACGGCGGGGAACACAAATCAGTTTTCCGCATTGGCCGACGGCGAACGCGAAAATCAGCAATCAGTTGCTTTCCAGCATGTTGATGATCTGGTTGGCAACCACTTTAGCGCTCTGATCGTCGGTGCGAATGGTGACATCGGCAATCTCTTCATACAACGGATTGCGCTCTTTCGCCAAAGCTTCCAGCACTTCACGCGGCGGAGAATCAACCTGCAGCAGCGGGCGTTTTTTATCACGCTGGGTACGAGCCAACTGCTTTTCGATCGTGGTTTCGAGATAAACCACCACGCCGCGCGCGGACAGACGGTTGCGCGTTTCGCGCGACTTCACCGAACCGCCGCCGGTCGCCAACACAATCCCTTGTTTTTCCGTCAGTTCATTAATGACTTTTTCTTCACGATCGCGGAAACCTTCTTCCCCTTCCACGTCGAATACCCAGCCCACGTCAGCTCCGGTACGTCGCTCAATTTCTTGATCGGAGTCGAAGAACTCCATATTGAGTTGCTGAGCTAACTGACGGCCAATAGTGCTTTTGCCGGCACCCATAGGCCCAACCAGAAAGATATTGCGTTTCTCTGCCATGTTTTTCGGTATTACTAAGACAATTCGTTAATGTTAACCCGCCCCGCCAATCAAATCAGCGGCGGGACCTAAACTGAAACCTCATGAGCGATAGTGCGAGATCAGACGAAAAATTATCTCAACACTCTTGGTAGTTTGGCAACCGAATAAATCGCAATCCACGCCGCGGGAGGGAAACCATATGTTTTTAACGGCGTCTTGGCGCTAACAAAAAACCTCGGTGCTCAATTCGGTAACCCTTGTAAGCTAAATCGGCCGCAGCGTCAAACGCAGATCCCCCCAAGGGGATAAAAAAGTGTATCTGCTCATCAACTTTAGGCGATTTGCCGCCCGGCCGACAGGCCGCCGCTTATCCCTTAATCAGGGTTGGCGTAATAAAGATCACCAGCTCGCGTTTTTTCTGTTGTGCGCCGCTCTGCCGGAACAAGCCCCCCAGCAGCGGCGCATCCCCCAGTCCCGGCACCTTGTCCGCCGTCTTGCCGCGATGCCGTTGAAAAATGCCGCCGAGCACCAGGGTTTCGCCGTTTTTCACCGTGATCTGCGTCTTAATCTCCTGTTTATCGATGGTGAGCGCTTCACCCGCGCCCCGGCTGATGGCGCGCCCCGGCATATTTTGGCTGATCTGCAGCGTCAGCGTGATGCGCCCGTCCGGCAACACCTTCGGCGTCACCTCCATGCCCAGCACCGCCTCTTTAAACTCGATGGCGGTCGCACCGCTGGCGCCGCTGGACACTTCATAAGGGATCTCCGTCCCTTGCTTGATGCTGGCGGTTTGCAAATGCGCCGTCAGGAGACGCGGGCTGGCGATGATCTCCACCTGATTTTCCTGCTCCAGCGCCGTCAGCTCCAGGCTCAGCAAACGCCCGCTGATGCGCGCCAGATGGAAACCGGCGTTCACCGCGCTGCGCTCCAACGGCAGGTTAACGCCGATATTGCCCGGCCGCAGCGGCCGCGCCGGCCTGTCGTCGGGCGCCAATCCCCAACGCACGCCGAGCTCACGCAGGCTTTCGCTGTTGATGGTCACGATATGCGCCGCCAGTTGCACCTGTGCCAGCGGCGCATCCATTTCCGTTATCCGCTTTTTCAACTGCGCCACAATCGGCGCGGTGTCGCGCAGCAGCAGCGTATTGGTGCGTTTATCCGCCAACACGCTGCCACGCTCGCTCAGCAACGCGCCACGTTGGGCGTTGAGGCTTTCGGCAATTTCCGCCGCATCGCCGTTTTGCACGGTCATCGTCAGGCTGTGCAAGGGTTGCCGCTGCGCCAGCGCCTCTTGCTGCTGTCTTTTTTCCCGCGCATCCGGCTCCGGGGAGATCAGCATCACGTTACCCTCCCGCGTCATCGTCAGTTTGCCCATACGCAGGGTCAGCGCCAGCGCCTGG
Source organism: Serratia ureilytica (assembly GCF_017309605.1). Lineage (NCBI taxonomy): Bacteria > Pseudomonadati > Pseudomonadota > Gammaproteobacteria > Enterobacterales > Yersiniaceae > Serratia > Serratia ureilytica. The sequence goes on along the minus strand of NZ_CP071320.1, from coordinate 283,671 downwards.
GGCCAGGGCACATCCTCCAGCCGCAGCGTCAGATTGCCGCTCACGCCCGGCGCGGCGATCAGGTTCATCTGCCGATAATCCGCCAAGGCCTGCAGGATGACCGTGACCGGCGCATCCTGAAACTCCAATGAGATTATCTGTTTATCCTGAGCCTGCGCGGTGCCGAGCGCCAAACACCCTAGCGCCAAGCCCAGTCCAGCGCGTCCTTTCATGATTTGTCATCCTTGTCGTCGATCATCAGCGATATGTCGTCGCGGCTCGTCGGGCACTCCGGTTCGGCCGTCAGCGCCTTCAACGTCAGGCTGCGCGCCTGCACCTGCGTCACCTGCCAGCGCTCGGCAAGCACCCGTTGTTGCGGCCGCAGGCGCAACCATTGCCCCGCCGGCGTCACCACCCAGCCATAGCGCTGCATCGGTTGCCCGATGACGCCTTTCAATCGCCAGCCCGCCGGGGATGTCTCTGTCTGGGCGCAAGCAGGCATCGGAGGCGGCGCAAACGGGTCGCGCGGTTCGGCGCATAAGGCCCACGGCCATAGCAGCCACCACCAACGGCCGGATCTTTTACTCATCGGCCAGCTCCTCGGCGGCATCCTGTAAAACCAACCGCGCCGTCATGCCCTGCGGCGGCGTCTCCACGCTCAATTGTTCGAGACGCAAATCGGCGGGCAGCGCCTCCAGCAGCGCCAACAAACCGGGGTAGTCAATGCGCAAGCTCAGCGTTTGCCGCGGCGGTTTTTCCTGCCGCTGCCAGCGCAATAAGGCGCCCCCCGCACGTTGCAGCCCGTTCGTCAGATCGCCGGTGGCGGCCGGAGTGAGCGGCGTCGGCGGTATCAGGGCGACCGGCGCCTCGTCCAGTTGACGCTGCGCCACGGCGATCTGTTGCAGCAAGCGCTGTTGCCGCTCTGTCGCACTTTCCCGCTGACGCCATTCGTCTTGCAGCATCCAGCCCCCACCCAACAACGCCAACGTGCCGATGCCCAGCCATTGCGCGGCCAGCAATCGCCGGCCCGACAGGCCCAGCAAGAAGCGCAGCCCAGATGGCAAACGGTTATCCATCACGCCCCCATTGCGCCACCAGATGAAAGGCGTACAGGCCGTCGTCGCGTTGCGCCACCTCCGCCAAACGCAGCCGCGGTAACGCGGGCATCCCCGCCAGCCGCCGTTCGAACTGCGAAATGGCGGCAGGAGAACGGCTCAATCCACGCAGCCGCAGGCCGTTCGCCGCATCGCTGTCCAACGCCGTGAGCCACAGCGGTGGGGGGAGGCAGGAGGAGAGTTGCTGCAGCAGTTGCAAATAACGCCGGTTATGTTGGGCATTGCGCGCCTGCCGTTCAGCGAGGGCGCTGTATCGCGCCCGTTGCGCCCGCTCTTGCTGCTGCTGACGGACGAGCAGCGTCACTGCCGCCAGCTCTTCTTCCAACAGCGCCAGCCGCTCCTGACGCTGCGCCTGTTGATGACGCAGTTGACCGGCGACGAGGCCCCCTGCCAGCAACAGCACCGTTATCTGCAACAGCAACACGCCCAGCCAGAAGCAGCCGCGCCGCCGATCGCGACGTTGCCGCCAGGGCAAAAAGTTGACCTGGTACATCAGCGGTCCTCCTCGCGCAGCGCCAGACCGCCGGCCAACGCGAACGCTGAGGGATGCACGGGCAACGGCGGACGCAGCTGCGTGAAGGCGCTGAGCGGCGACCAGGAAAGGCAGCCGACGGGCAAGGCTCCTGCCAGCACGCTGCCGGCATAGACCGGTCGATCATCGTCCGCCGGCGTCTGGGCTTGCAGCGCCCGCAGCGCCTGCGCGTCATCGTCGCCCGGCGTCAGCCCGAACGCGAACGCGCCGTCGGCCGGCGCCACCCACAGCCATTCTCGCTCGAGACGATGCATCAGCCCTGCGGTGTGCGGCACGCCCGCCGCCGTCGCCATCATCCGCAGCGCGCAGGGCGTAATATCGACCGCTTGCGGATGCAGGCCCGCCTGGCGCAGACAGTGCAGCCACTGCTGCAGCTCCTGCCGCCGCGCGGCGGTCAACAGCAGCGCCGCCCCCTCCGCCGGCGCGGCGCGATAGTCGAGCGCCAGCGTCTGGCCGTCGAGTGGGAACTGCTTCACGCCGTGGCCAACGATATAGTCGCTGCGTTCCGGCTCGCGCAGCCGCGCGTCCGGCTGCGCCATGCACTGTTGCAACACCCGCTGCGCCGGCAGGGCAATGCGTAAGGAAATATGTCGCGGCAGTTGGACGCGCCATTGCCGCAGCGCCCGGATCAGGGCTTCGGAAGGTGCCAGGCAGCCGTCGCGTAAAACCGCCTGCGGCAGCGTCTGTTGCCACCAGTGACGCAGTTGCCAGCCGTTGCGGCGGCGTTGGACCGCCAGCGCCCGCACGCAGTCGATTTGTATATCCAGCCCCACCTGCCATGCTTGAGGGAACATGTTTCACAAGCCTCCATAACATCCGATGATAAAAGAACATATCCATGTCGCAGGCTTGCCTTTATACTACCGCGCGGTTGTTTATAAACTGCCCAAATGACTTAGAAATGGGAAATCTCAGGTGAAGTTCGTAAAGTATTTACTAATCCTTGCAGTATGTTGCATCGTGCTGGGAGCAGCCTCGATTTTCGGCTTGTACAAATATGTCGAGCCGCAGCTGCCCGACGTCGCAACGCTGAAAGACGTGCGGCTGCAGATACCGATGCAGGTTTACAGCGCCGATGGCGAACTGATCGCCCAGTACGGCGAGAAGCGCCGCATTCCGCTGAAGTTGGATCAAATTCCGCCGGTGATGGTGCACGCATTTATCGCCACCGAAGACAGCCGCTTCTATGATCACCACGGTGTCGATCCGGTCGGCATCTTCCGCGCGGCCTCCATCGCGTTGGTCTCCGGCCACGCTTCCCAGGGGGCCAGCACCATTACCCAACAGCTGGCGCGTAACTTCTTCTTAAGCCCGGAACGCACCCTGATGCGTAAAATCAAGGAAGCCTTTCTGGCGGTACGCATCGAGCAGATGCTGACCAAAGATGAAATCCTTGAGCTGTATCTGAACAAGATCTACCTGGGTTATCGCGCTTACGGCGTGGGCGCCGCCGCGCAGGTCTATTTCGGCAAGGACGTCAGCCAGCTCACCCTGAGCGAGATGGCGACCATCGCCGGCCTGCCGAAAGCGCCGTCCACCTTCAACCCGCTCTATTCGCACGATCGCGCCGTTGCCCGTCGCAACGTAGTGCTGTCGCGCATGCTGGACGAACACTACATCACGCAGGCGCAGTACGATCAGGCGCGTTCTGAAGATCTGGTCGCCAACTACCATGCGCCGGAAATCAGCTTCTCCGCCCCGTATCTCTCCGAGATGGTGCGTCAGGAAATGATCAAGCGCTACGGTGAAAACGCCTATACCGACGGTTATAAGGTTTACACCACCGTGACCAAACGGCTGCAGCTGGCGGCGCAGGAATCGGTGCGCAATAACGTGTTGGCCTATGACATGCGCCACGGCTATCGCGGCCCGTCAAACGTGCTGTGGAAAGTCGGCGAAGCGGCCTGGGATCGCAAACAGATTGTCGACTCGCTGAAAAACCTGCCGAACTACGGCCCGCTGGCGCCGGCGGTCATCACCGCCGCCAACCCGCAGGAAGCGACGGCGATGCTGGCCGACGGCAGCAGCATTGCCCTGCCGATGGCCACCATGCGCTGGGCGCGGCCATACCGTTCAGACACTCAGCAAGGCCCAACGCCGAAACGCGTCACCGACGTGGTGCAGCCAGGCCAGCAGGTCTGGGTGCGTAAAGTGAACGAGGCCTGGTGGCTGTCGCAGGTGCCGGACGTCAACTCGGCGCTGGTTTCCATCAACCCGAACGACGGCGCGGTGAAAGCGCTGGTCGGCGGCTTCGATTTCAACCAGAGCAAGTTCAACCGCGTCACGCAGGCCCTGCGTCAGGTGGGCTCGAACATCAAACCGTTCCTGTATACCGCCGCGATGGATAAAGGCCTGACGCTGGCCACCATCCTGAACGACTTGCCGATCACCCGTTGGGATGCCGGCGCCGGCACCGACTGGCGGCCGAAGAACTCGCCGCCGACCTACGATGGCCCGATTCGTCTGCGTCAAGGGCTGGGGCAGTCGAAGAACGTGGTGATGGTGCGCGCGATGCGTGCGATGGGCGTCGACTACGCGGCGGAATATCTGCAGCGCTTCGGCTTCCCGGCACAGAACATCGTGCATACCGAATCGCTGGCGCTGGGCTCCGCTTCCTTCACCCCGATGCAGCTGGTGCGCGGTTACGCGGTGCTGGCGAACGGCGGTTACCTGGTCGATCCGTACTTCATCACCAAAATTGAAGACGACAACGGCAATACGGTGTTCGAAGCCAAACCTAAAGTGGTTTGCAGCAGCTGCAACCTGCCGGTGATCTACGGTGATACTCACCGTTCGGCCGTGCTGTCCGATGACAACATCGAAAACGTCGCCACCTCGCAGGAAGGCAGCAACAGCACGGTGCCGATGCCGCAGCTGGAGCAGGTAACCCCGGCTCAGGTGCAGCAGGACGGCGACCAACAGTATGCGCCGCACGTGATCAGCACGCCGCTGGCCTTCCTGATCCACGACGCGCTGAACAGCAACATCTTCGGTGAACCGGGTTGGATGGGCACCGCCTGGCGCGCCGGGCGCGATCTGAAACGTCATGATATCGGCGGCAAAACCGGTACCACCAACAGTTCCAAAGACGCCTGGTTCTCCGGCTATGGCCCGGATACCGTGACGTCGGTGTGGATCGGCTTCGACGATCACCGCCGCGATCTGGGCCGTTCGACGGTGTCCGGCGCCATCCCGGATCAGATTTCCGGCGGCGAAGGCGGTGCCAAGAGCGCCCAGCCGGCGTGGGACGACTTCATGAAGATCGCGCTGGAAGGCATTCCGGAGCAGAAAGTCACGCCGCCTCCGGGCATCATCAGCGTCACCATCGACAAGAGCAGCGGCAAGCTCTCTGGCGGTGGCGGCGGCAGCCGTTCCGAGTACTTTATCGAAGGAACGCAGCCGACGGACTACCCATCGCGCGATACCGGCACCACGCTGACCGATCCGGGCGGCGAAAGCCACGAGCTGTTCTGATCGAAAAGGGCCAGAGAAATCTGGCCCTTTTTTTATGCGGCGCGAAGCGTCTCAGCGCGAAGCGCGCAGAAACGCCTCGGAGAGGAACAGCGCGCTGACGTTGCGCGCCTCACGGAAATCCGGTTCCGCCAGCAGCGCCATCATGTTGGCGATCGGCCAGCGCACCTGCGGCAGGGGTTCCGGTTCGTCCCCTTCCAGGCTCTGCGGGTAGAGATCGTGCGCCAGCACAATATTCATTTTGCTGGAAAAGTAGGATGGCGCCATCGTCAGCTTGCTGAGGAAATCAAAGCGTCTGGCGCCGAATCCCACTTCTTCCATCAGCTCGCGGTTGGCCGCCTCCAGCACCCCCTCGCCGGGATCGATCAACCCTTTCGGGAAGCCCAGCTCATAGGATTCAGTGCCCACCGCATATTCGCGGATCAGCAGCAGGTCATCGCCAATCACCGGTACAATCATCACCGCTTCGCGATCCGAAGGCCGCATGCGCTCATACACCCGCCGCACACCGTTGCTGAATTCCAAATCGACCGACTCGACGTTGAACAAACGCGAACGCGCGACCGTTTCCACTTTCAGAATTTTAGGTTTTTGCAGGTGTTTATCCATGATTGCCTCAAAGAGGTTGCCCAGGCGCGGACAGGGCAACCGAAAAAATGATTGGCGTAACGCACGGCTCGTTGGCGCTCAAACGCTGACCAAATTCGATCTTGATCACATTGTGCGTTAAGGGCAAGCTCGGCCGCAACGCGCATGAACAGTAATTTACTTTCTTTTAACAAGCGTCGCCAGCCGCGGGCGATTTTCTGCACTGATTCAGCAAACAGCGCGCATGAAAATAGGATAATGCCGATATCGACAGCAGGGGCCGGTTGCTAGTATCACGCAGGCAAGAATCAGTGATAAAATGACCTTGCTTCATGAAGGAATGAGATCCAAAGCGAAAATCTGTTTGTTCCCTCATTAGTTCTGGGTGCCTCCTGGCGGTTTACTCCGTATAATATTCAGCTTTTCATCAGGTTGGCGAAATTCACGGGTGTGAGATGGGGATTGCATGAGCACAATAGTGTTGATATTGGCCTTAGTGCTTGTCTGCCTGATTGCCGCCGGCCTGTACCTGTGGTTCAAGGCCCGCCACCCGACGGCGCTGGCGCGCACGCTGCCGTTTATCAAACCCGCCCACCGCAAACTGACCGACGAAGAACGCGCGGCGGTCGAGTTCTACCTTAATCAACAAAACAAGCTGAGCAACAAACTGTTGCCCGGCGGCGGCGCTACGCTGCCCGCAGCCAAACTGGCGCTCACCCCGCAAAGCGATAACGTTTATCCCGTGACGCACGCCATCACCCGTTACGGGCTGGCCAGCGACGATCCCAATAAATGGCGCTATTACCTCGATGCCGAAGAGGTACATCTGCCGCCATTTTGGGAACCCTACATCACCGCCGACAACCATGTGGAAGTGATCCGAACCCAGACGCTGCCGCTGGTGATTTCGCTCAACGGGCACTCGCTGAAAGATCATATCCACGACCGGCCGCAGCCGCCGGTCGTGACCGCCGCGCCGACCAAAAACGCCTCCATCCGCAAGGAAGAGAGCGAGCATGTCGAGCTGGTGAACATTCGCAAGGAAACGCCGGAAGAGCATGCGCTGAACCGGCCGAACGGCATCCGTGAAGCCGTCATCATCTCCGCCGCGCTGCTGCTGCTGTTCTTCAGCCTGATCAGCCCGGTGCTGGTGATCCCCTGGATGATTTTCGTGGCGGTGCTGATGATCGCCTGGGGAGGGTGGAACCTGTTCCGCCGCCCGGCGTCGCGCGAGTTGAAAGAGATCCACTGCCTGCGCGGCACGCCAAAGCGCTGGGGCCTGTTCGGCGAATCCGGCCAGGGGCAGATCAGCAATATTTCGCTCGGCATTATCGATCTGATCTATCCGCCGCACTGGCAACCGTACCTGACGCAGGATCTGGGCAAAACCACCGATGTGGACGTCTATCTCAACCGTCAGGTGGTGCGGCAGGGGCGTTTCCTGTCGCTGCATGACGAAGTGAAGAATTTCCCGTTGCAGCAGTGGGGCCGCAATGCGGTGCTGGTCGCCAGCTCGGCGCTGGTTCTGCTGCTGCTGCTGATCTATATCCCGCTCAACCTGCCGTTGACCCTCAGCATGGCCTGGCTGCAAGGCGCGCAAAAAGTGGAAGTGACCAGCGTACAGGCGCTGGAGGCCACGCCGCTGCGCATCGGCGACACGCTGAAAGTGCGCGGCAGCGGCATGTGCTATGTCCCGCCGCCGGCCAACGGCGGCGGCGCCGTCAATTTTGCGCCGTTCGACTGCTCCGGCATCTATTGGAACACCGCCGCCCCGCTGCCGCAGCCGGAATCGGAAGTCATAGACAAAGCGACAGCCCTGCTGGCGACGGTCAGCGGTCAGCTGCATCCGAGCGGCGCCGATCAGAAGGTCAACCCGCAGCTGGCCAGCGCCATCGAGAAATCCGGCATGATCCTGCTGGACGATTTCTCCGATATCGTGCTGAAAACGCAGGATCTGTGCCAGACGGAAAACGACTGCGTACGGCTGAAAAACGCGCTGGTTAACCTGGGCAACGCGAAAAACTGGAGCAGCCTGGTGAAACGCGCCAAATCCGGCGCGCTGCAAGGCGTCAACGTCCTGCTTCGTCCGGTCAGCGCCGAATCGCTGGAAAACCTGACCAAAGTGGCCACCTCGTCGTTCATCTTCAATGAGACGCGACTGGCCGCCGCTGCGCTTAACAGCCCGCCGCCAGGTGGTTTCCTGATCCGCAGCGACGAAGGCCGCCAGTGGGTCAGTCACCCCCAGCCGCAGACGCCGCAAAGCGAATACAACGCGCTCGACCAGTGGAATGAGCTGCAGCGCCAGTCCAACCTGCTGCTGCATACCCCATTCCAGGCGCAGGGCGTGATCACCAGCCTCAGCGTTGACGCCAACGGCACTCGCCACGTGGCGTTGCACAGCGAACCGGACATGATCACCCTGTGGCGCTATCTCGGCACCAGCCTGTTGTTGCTGGCCGTAGTGGTCAGCCTGGGTTATAACGCCTGGCGGCTGGTGCAGCGTCGGCGCATCAATCAGCACCGCGTCGCCGATATCCAGCGTTACTACGACAGCTGCTTCAACCCGCAGCTCAATCCGATGTCGATGCGGCCGATGGCCTGAACCTGATACCGGGGCTTCGGCCCTGTCATCCGCTTATGCTACGCTAACGCTATTATTCTCATCTGCGGACTGCCCGTCGGTCCGCCCGTGGAGTTTTTATGGTTCCCGAGTTTGATTGGCCGCAGATCGATACCGTGCTGCTGGACATGGACGGCACATTGCTGGATCTGGAGTTCGACAGCCACTTTTGGCTCAGCCTGGTGCCGCAGGCGCTGAGCGAAAGGCGCGCCATTCCGTTCGACGAAGCCCGCCACATCATCGAGCGGGAATATCAGGCGGTGCAGCACACCATGAACTGGTATTGCTTCGATTACTGGAGCGAGCGGCTGGATCTGGACATTTACCGCATGACCAGCGAAGTGGGCAGCCGCGCCCGGCTGCGCGAAGACACCGAGCCTTTTTTACGGGCGCTGCGCGACGCCGGCCTGCAAACCATTTTGCTGACCAACGCCCATCCGCACAGCCTGGCGGTGAAAATCGAGCATACCGGCCTCGATCGGCACCTTGATTTATTGTTTTCCACCCACACATTTGGTTATCCGAAAGAAGATCAGCGTCTGTGGCAGGCAGTGCAACAGCACACCGGATTCAACCCGCAGCGCACGCTGTTTGTCGACGACGGCGAGCCGATCCTCGACGCGGCGCGCACTTTCGGCATTCGTTACTGCCTGGGCGTGCAAAACCCGGACTCCAGCACGGCGGAGAAAAGCTTCCAGCGCCATCCGTCGATGCGCGACTACCGCCTGCTGATACCGGCGCTGGCCAAGGGGGAAGCATGAAGGAAAAAGCGACGCGCGACGACGCGGTCCGACTGGATAAGTGGCTGTGGGCCGCACGCTTCTACAAGACCCGCGCGCTGGCGCGCGAAATGATCGACGGCGGCAAGGTGCATTACAACGGCCAGCGCGGCAAGCCGAGCAAGATTGTCGAGCTCAACGCCGAGCTCAAACTGCGGCAGGGCAACGAAGAACGTACGGTGATCGTGCTGGCGCTGACCAGCCAACGCCGCGGTGCCAACGAGGCGCAGCAAATGTATCAGGAAACCGAAGCCAGCATCGCCAACCGCGAAAAAATGGCGCTGGCGCGCAAGATGAACGCGTTGACCATGCCGCATCCGGACCGACGTCCGGACAAAAAGGAGCGGCGCGACCTGATGAAATTTAAATTTGGTGAGCAGGAATAACCCCTCACCGCAATGAGAGAAGATTATGTCCAACCATGACCAATTGCACCGTTACCTGTTTGAAAACTACGCGGTGCGCGGCGAGCTGGTTACCGTCAGCGAAACCTATCAGCAGATCCTGAACAACCACGACTACCCGGCACCGGTGCAAAAACTGCTGGGCGAGCTGCTGGTCGCCACCAGTCTGCTGACCGCAACCCTGAAGTTCGACGGCGACATCACCGTTCAGCTGCAAGGCGACGGCCCGCTGAAGCTGGCGGTGATCAACGGCAACAACCGCCAGGAGATGCGCGGCGTTGCGCGCACCCAGGCGCCTATCGCTGACGACAGCACCCTGCATCAGATGATCGGCAACGGCGTCATGGTCATCACCATTTCCCCAACGGAAGGCGAACGCTATCAGGGCGTGGTCGGTCTGGAAGGGGAAACGCTGGCCGAATGCCTGGAAGCTTACTTCCGCCAGTCTGAACAGTTGCCGACCCGCCTGTTCATCCGCACCGGCGAAGCGGAAGGCAATGCCGCGGCGGCCGGCATGCTGCTGCAGGTGCTGCCGGCGCAAGACGGCAACCTCGATGATTTCGATCACCTGGTGCAACTGACCAACACGGTCAAAAGCGAAGAGCTGTTCGGCCTGCCGGCCAACGAGGTGCTGTACCGTCTGTATCATCAGGAAGAAGTCACCCTGTATGAACCGCAGGACGTGCAATTCCGTTGTACCTGTTCACGCCAGCGTTGCGCCGACGCGCTGCTGACGCTGCCGACCGACGAAGTGGCGGACATGCTGGAGCAGGACGGCAATATCGACATGCACTGCGACTACTGCGGCAGCCACTATGTCTTTGACCCGGTTGATGTTGCCGCGTTGTATGCGGGCAACGCCGGCGAAAGCGACCGGTTGCACTAAGTCACACCCTCTCGGCGGGCGCGCCCGGCGCCCGCCAAGCCCCGCCGTTTGCACGTTTGCTTTTTTCCGTGTGCTATCTCTCAGATCGTAACGAAATACCGCCTAAAACGTTAAATATTTGATACCCATCGCGGTTACGCACCGTTAGATCCCTACAATTGCCGCCAGAAATTCTGTGACCAAGGAGTAGTAACATGCGCGTTAAAGGTATAACCCCTCAGGATCTGGCCGCTTACGGCATTCACGACGTCAGCGAAATCGTTCACAACCCGAGCTATGAACTGCTGTTTAAGGAAGAAACAGACCCATCTCTGGAAGGTTTTGAGCGTGGGGTAGTCACCAAGCTGGGTGCCGTCTCCGTCGATACCGGCATCTTCACCGGCCGTTCGCCGAAAGACAAATACATCGTCCGCGACGACATCACCCGCGATACCGTGTGGTGGGCCGATCAGGGCAAAGGCAAAAACGACAACAAACCTCTCAGCCCGGAAGTCTGGGCCGATCTGAAACACCTGGTCACCGAGCAACTGTCCGGCAAGCGCCTGTTCGTGGTGGATACCTTCTGCGGCGCCAACGCCGACTCGCGCCTGAAAGTGCGTTTCATCACCGAGGTGGCCTGGCAGGCGCACTTCGTGAAAAACATGTTCATCCGCCCGAGCGACGAAGAGCTGGCAGACTTCGAACCGGACTTCGTGGTGATGAACGGCGCCAAATGCACTAACCCGAACTGGCAGCAGCAAGGCCTGAACTCGGAGAACTTCGTCGCCTTCAACCTGACCGAGCGCATGCAGCTGATCGGCGGCACCTGGTACGGCGGCGAAATGAAGAAAGGCATGTTCTCGATGATGAACTACCTGCTGCCGCTGAAAGGCATCGCCTCGATGCACTGCTCGGCCAACGTGGGCGAGAAAGGCGACGTGGCGGTGTTCTTCGGCCTGTCCGGCACCGGCAAGACCACCCTCTCCACCGATCCTAAGCGTCAGCTGATCGGCGATGACGAGCACGGCTGGGACGACGACGGCGTGTTCAACTTCGAAGGCGGCTGCTACGCCAAGACCATCAAGCTGTCTGAAGAAGCCGAGCCGGACATCTACCACGCCATCAAACGCGATGCGCTGCTGGAAAACGTCACCGTGTTGGCCGACGGCAGCATCGACTTCAACGACGGTTCGAAAACCGAGAATACCCGCGTTTCTTACCCGATCTACCATATCCAGAACATCGTCAAGCCGGTGTCCAAGGCGGGTCACGCCACCAAGGTGATCTTCCTGACCGCCGACGCCTTCGGCGTGCTGCCGCCGGTATCGCGCCTGACCGCCAACCAGACTCAGTACCACTTCCTGTCCGGCTTCACCGCCAAGCTGGCCGGCACCGAGCGCGGCGTGACCGAGCCGACGCCAACCTTCTCCGCCTGCTTCGGCGCCGCATTCCTGTCGCTGCACCCGACGCAGTACGCCGAAGTGCTGGTGAAACGCATGCAGGCCGCCGGCGCCCAGGCTTACCTGGTCAACACCGGCTGGAACGGCACCGGCAAACGCATCTCGATCAAAGATACGCGCGGCATCATCGACGCCATCCTGAGCGGTGAAATCGACAAGGCGGAAACCGTTACCCTGCCTATCTTCGATCTGGCGATGCCGACCGCGCTGCCTGGCGTGAACCCGGAGATCCTCGATCCACGCAACACCTACGCCAGCCTCGAGCAGTGGCAGGAAAAAGCGCAGGATCTGGCCGAGCGCTTCATCACCAACTTCGACAAATACACCGACACGCCTGCGGGCGCCGCGCTGGTCAGCGCCGGCCCGAAGCTGTAATTCGGTAGCGTTACCTCTTCAGCTAAGGCGCGGATCCCGCGCCTTTTTTTATTTCAATTGATTGCTTTTTAATCGGTGAGACGAGAGAATAAGTCAATGCAATCATTGATAGCAAAGGAGGTTTCAATGGCTACTATCACCGTCAGAAATCTGGACGACGAAATCAAAGAGCTGCTGCGTATCTCAGCGGCGAAAAACGGCCATTCCATGGAAGAGGAAGCGCGCATGATCCTGAAACAGGCGCTGGTGAAAAAGCCGCCGCGCTATGGATTGGGTACCTGGATGCATCAGCACTTCGCCGAATTCGGCGGCGTTGAGCTGGAGATCCCACCGCGTGACGCCGTGCCGCCACGCATCGTCACCTTTGATGATGAAGATGACAACGCATGATCATTATCGACACCGACGTCATTTCAGAAACGCTGCGTCCCAGCCCGTACTACAACGTCATTAACTGGTTAAATGAAAAGGACAATGACGAGCTCTATCTCAGCGCCATTGTCCTCGCCGAACTGTTCAGCGGCGTGGCCTGCATGCCTGACGGCAAACGCCAGCGGGATCTCAAGCTGAAATTGGCGGACGCCATTGAATTGAAGTTCGAGGGGCAGATATTGCCGTTTGATGGGCTGTGCGCGATGCAATACGCGGAATTGACGGCAAGGAATCGGCTGTTGGGTAAAGCGATGAGCGTGCCCGATACCCAAATCGCCGCCACCTGCCTGCATTACGGCGCCGCCCTGGCCACCCGCAATACCAAAGACTTCCTCCACTGCGGCATCGAATTAATCGATCCGTGGCAGGCGCCGACCGGCCGCCGGTTGCATGAGGATGCGGCGGAATACTACGTGATGAGCAGAAAGTCCTGACGGGGCCGCAGCGGCGCGGCCCACATCAGAGGTCAGGCGGTTTCCCTGGCCGTTTGATGGCCGTTGGTCGACTCTTTTTTCTCCATCGGCAACGGAATATAAGCGCGGATCAATAGCCCGCCGCGCTCGCTGGTGCCGATATCCAGTTCGCCATCATGCGCGTCGATAATACGCTGCACGATCGCCAGCCCCAGGCCTGTGCCGCTGGTGCTGCGCGCGCTGTCACCGCGCACGAACGGCTGCAGCAGGTGCTTCAACTCGTCCGGCTTGATGCCCGGGCCGTCATCTTCCACCTGGAACCAGCCGCGCTGCAGCTCACGGCCGCTGCTGACCTTGATCCAGCCGTTGCCGTAACGCGCCGCGTTCACCACCATATTCACCGCCGCCCGTTTAATCGACAGCGGATGCACGTTCATCATCAGCTCGCCCGGCGACAGCGCGGTTTCAATCACCCGCTCATAGCCGCTCTCGGCCGCGACCACTTCGCCTAAAATGGCGTTCAGATCGCTGCTTTCGGTCGGCATTTCCTGCCCGGTGCGCAGATAATCGATGAACTGCTCAATGATGGCGTTGCACTCTTCGATGTCTTTATTGATCGACTCGGCCAGATAGCCGTCTTCGGCGCTCATCATCTCCGTCGCCAGGCGGATGCGCGTCAACGGCGTGCGCAGGTCGTGGCTGACTCCGGCCATCAGCAAAGTGCGGTCATCCGCCAGCTGTTTGACGCCCGACGCCATCTGATTGAATGCGCGAGTCACCGACCGCACTTCGGAAGCGCCATACTCGCGCAGCGGCGGCGGAATAATGCCCTTGCCCACCTGCAGCGCCGCATGTTCCAGCTCCACCAGCGGGCGGTTTTGAATACGAATAAACAGCCAGGCGCCGCCGATCGCGAGCAGCATAATCGCCAGCGTATAGCGGAACAGCGGCGAGAAATCGCCCTGGTGGATTTCCGTCAGCGGCACGCGCACCCAGATATCGGGCTGCAGCCAGGTTTTCAGCCACACCACCGGGGAGTTCTTGTTCACCTCCACCCGCACATCGGTCGGCCCGCCGAGCTGCTGCGCCATCTGCTGGCTGAGGAACTGGTAGTGCTGCGCCCAGCGCAGGCCGCTCTCCTCCGCCGCCGAGTTGGTGTAGAGAGAGATGCCCAGTTCGCGGTAGATCTCACGGCGGAACGCCGGCGGCACCTCCAGCAGCGTGCCGTCCTCCAGCTGCAGCCGATCGGTCATCAGCATACGCACTTCGTAGGCCAATACCTTGTTGAACTGCTGCAGGCTGGGCAGGATGGCGAAGTTCAGCACCACCAGATAGGTCGTCACCAGGCTGACGAACAGCAAGGTGACGATCAACAACAGGGTTCGGGCAAACGAGCTACGCGGTGAAAAGCGCAATCGCCTCATGCCTTACTGCCGTCCGGGACGAAGACGTAGCCGAGACCCCACACGGTCTGGATATAACGCGGATGCGCCGGATCTTCTTCAACCATACGGCGCAGACGAGAGATCTGCACGTCGATGGAGCGTTCCATGGCGCTGTATTCGCGGCCACGCGCCAGGTTCATCAGCTTATCGCGCGACAGCGGTTCACGCGGGTGGCTGACCAGCGCCTTCAGTACCGCGAACTCGCCGCTGGTCAACGGCATCGGCTCGTCTTCGCGGAACATCTCGCGGGTGCCGAGGTTCAGTTTGAATTTGCCGAAAGCGATCACCGCTTCTTCCTGCGAAGGCGCGCCCGGCAGTTCGTTCGCCTGACGGCGCAGCACCGCGCGGATACGAGCCAACAGCTCACGCGGGTTGAACGGTTTAGGAATGTAGTCATCGGCGCCGATTTCCAGGCCCACGATGCGATCGACCTCTTCGCCTTTCGCGGTGACCATAATGATCGGCATCGGGTTGCTCTGGCTGCGCAGGCGGCGGCAGATGGACAGGCCGTCTTCGCCCGGCAACATCAGATCGAGCACCATCAAATGGAAGGATTCACGAGTCAGCAAGCGATCCATTTGCTCAGCGTTGGCAACGCTGCGAACCTGGAAGCCCTGCTCGGTTAAATAACGTTCTAAAAGCGCGCGCAGGCGCATGTCATCATCGACAACCAGGATCTTATGATTCTCTTGCATGGTATTACTCCCAAAGGCTTTATTGCCTGACTCGAATATTGTTAGAAAACCTTGCCATTTGAGACAGCGTTTAATGGTATGTATTCTAGACGAAATTGTTACAAAGCTTATTCTTTTCCCCATTTATCAACAATTTTCAGTGAATGTCGACGGGGGTTCGTCAAAATTTCGCCCTTTATCGGCGCAATGTGGGGCGACGGCCCAATTTTGTGCAATTTCGCCACCGGGAAGCGCCCGGTGGCGTTCAGCTCTCGGGTCAGGAAGTTTGCAGGAAACGCGCCAGCTGCCTGCGCAGCTGCCGGTTCTCTTGCTGTAGCGCATCAACCCGGTCGAGCAGCGTCAGCGCCATGGCGATCCCCGGCCAGTCCAGATCCAGCTCCGCCCGCAGCCTGCGTGCGCGCTGCAGATGGCTCAGCGCCGGATAATCAAACTCCCAGCGCGGCTGCGCCGGCTCCAGCGGCACGATAACGCCCAGGCCGACGATCTCGACCAGCTCGTCCTCTGAAATCTCCACCCTCTGACACAATTCCACCACGGTGAAAGTGATCTCTTTTTTCATCATCTGCTTTACTCCCATTCCGCGCGCGGGTTGAATGCCGCCTGTTCAGCCAGTTCCCGCCACAGGGCGCTGGCCTTCTCGTTCGGCTTCGGCGGCATCACCACCTTGAGAATAACGTACAGGTCACCGGGCTCTTTCTTGCCCGCCAGCCCTTTGCCTTTGACCCGCAGCCGTTTGCCGCTCTGGCTGCCGGCCGGCACGGTCAGCGCGATTTTGCCGGTCAGCGTCGGCACCTCAATGCTGGCGCCGAGCGCCGCTTCCCACGGAGCGAGCGGCGCCACGATGCTCAGGTTGTGGCCGTCTATCTCAAACAACGGGTGCGGCGCGAGGCGGATAACCAGATACAGGTCGCCGTTCTGGCCGCCGCCCACGCCGGCAACGCCCTGCCCCTTGAGGCGAATGCGCTCGCCGTCGCCCACGCCGGCCGGAATTTTCACGTTCAGCGTCTTGCTGGCTTCGCTTACCTGCCGCCCCAGTTCGTCGTACACCGGCAGCTTGTAGGAAATCTCGCGGCTTTGACCATGCAGCGTTTCCTCGAGGAACAGCGGCACCTCCATCTCCAGATCCTGGCCGCGGAAGCCATGCCCGCCGTGCGAGTGCGAAGCGGAACGGTGCCCGCCCGCCGCCCGCCCGCCGAACATGCTCTCGAAGAAGTCGGAGAAGTCTTGCGCGTCGGCGCCGCCGCCGTGCCATGAGGCGCTCTGCTGATAGCCGCCGTGATCGCCGCGCGCCTGGCGGCCAAAGTTCGGATCGTTGCGATGCAGCCGGATCTGATCGTACTCGGCGCGGCGCTCGTCGTCCTTCAGTACCTCATAGGCTTCGGCCAGTTCCTTGAACTTGCTCTCGGCGTCGTCTTCGGTGCTCACGTCAGGGTGATATTTACGCGCCAGCCGGCGGTAGGCCGTTTTGATGGTTTTCAGATCGGCGTTGGGCTCAACGCCCATCGTGGCGTAGTAATCTTTAAATTCCATGCGGTAATACCTTCAATGTGTTGGGTTGTGCGCCAAAATTCCTTGTCTCTCTCGCCAGATATCCTCCTTTCGTCACATTCTTTTTCCGCTATCGCTAAGCATACTCCCGATTGTTAAAAGCTGCGCAAACTGAATAAAAACCGTGCGACAAGGCGCAGGCCCGCGCGCCATTTTTAAAGCCCTCCGCATTCACGTACACTGTGGCGGTGGCCCCATAAAGATAAATCACGATGAGAACTCAACTGATAACCCGTGAAGGGTATGACAAGCTCAAACAAGAGCTGGATTACCTCTGGCGCGAAGAACGCCCCGAGGTGACCAAGAAAGTGACCTGGGCCGCCAGCCTGGGCGACAGAAGCGAAAACGCCGATTACCAATACAACAAGAAGCGGCTGCGCGAGATCGATCGCCGCGTCCGCTATCTGACCAAATGCCTGGAGCAGTTGAAGATCGTCGATTACTCCCCTCAGCAGGAAGGCAAAGTGTTCTTCGGGGCCTGGGTGGAGGTGGAGAATGACGACGGCGAGATCAAACGTTTTCGCATCGTCGGCTACGACGAGATTTTCGGCCGCAAGGATTACATCTCCATCGATGCGCCGATGGCGCGCGCCCTGCTGAAAAAAGAGGTCGGGGACGTCGCCACCGTCAATACCCCGCTGGGCGAGGCGCAGTGGTACGTTAACGAGATAAACTACCCGAAGTAAGCTTTCAGCTTTTTCCGAACCGCCGCCAACGCCGCCGCCTGAGCTGTTCTCCACGCCGCGGCCGCGCGGCGGCGGCCCGCTCCGCTGGCATTTTCCGCGATCAATCCGTATAACTGTCCCCTGTTTATTCACCGTTCTCAATACAGATACCAGACCTATGAATGACCCACTGAGCCGCATTATTGCAACAGAACTGCAGGCCCGGCCGGAGCAAGTCGACTCCGCCATCCGTCTGCTGGATGAAGGTAATACCGTGCCCTTTATTGCACGCTATCGTAAGGAAGTCACCGGGGGCCTGGACGACACCCAACTGCGCCAGCTGGAAACCCGCCTGGGTTATCTGCGTGAACTGGAAGATCGTCGTCAGACCATCCTGAAGTCGATCGATGAACAGGGCAAACTGACCGAACAACTGGCGGGGGCGATCAACGCCACGCTGAGCAAGACCGAACTCGAAGACCTCTACCTGCCGTACAAACCCAAGCGCCGCACCCGTGGCCAGATCGCCATCGAAGCCGGTCTGGAACCGCTGGCGGACACGCTGTGGCAGGATCCGCAACAGCAGCCGGAACAGCTGGCTGAACGCTACGTCGACGCCGAGAAGGGCGTGGCGGACGTGAAAGCCGCCCTCGACGGCGCGCGCTATATCCTGATGGAGCGCTTCGCCGAAGACGCCGCGCTGCTGGCCAAGGTGCGCGACTACCTGTGGAAAAACGCCCATCTGGTCTCCAAAGTGGTCGAGGGCAAGGAAGACGAAGGCGCCAAGTTCCGCGACTATTTCGATCACCACGAACCGATTTCCCAGGTGCCTTCGCACCGCGCGCTGGCGATGTTCCGCGGCCGCAACGAAGGCGTGCTGCAGCTGGCGCTGAACGCCGATCCGCAGTTTGAGGAAGCGCCGCGCGAAAGCCAGGCGGAGCTGATCATCATCAATCACCTCAATCTGCGCCTGAACAACGCTCCGGCCGACGCCTGGCGCAAGGCGGTGGTCAACTGGACCTGGCGCATCAAGGTGTTGCTGCACCTGGAAACCGAACTGATGGGCACGGTGCGCGAACGCGCGGAGGATGAAGCGATCAACGTCTTCGCCCGCAACATGCATGATCTGTTGATGGCCGCGCCGGCCGGCATGCGCGCCACCATGGGCCTCGATCCGGGCCTGCGCACCGGGGTGAAAGTCGCCGTGGTCGACGCGACCGGCAAACTGGTGGCCACCGACACCGTCTATCCGCACACCGGGCAAGCGGCCAAAGCCGCCGCCATCGTCGCGGCGCTGTGCATCAAACACAACGTGGAGCTGGTGGCGATCGGCAACGGCACCGCTTCGCGTGAAACCGAGCGTTTCTATCTCGACCTGCAAAAGCAGTTCAGCGACGTCCGGGCGCAAAAAGTGATCGTCAGCGAAGCGGGCGCGTCGGTGTATTCCGCGTCCGAACTGGCGGCGCAGGAGTTCCCGGATCTCGACGTGTCGCTGCGCGGCGCGGTGTCCATCGCCCGTCGTCTGCAGGATCCGCTGGCGGAGCTGGTGAAGATCGACCCGAAATCCATCGGCGTCGGCCAGTATCAGCACGACGTCAGCCAGAGCCAGCTGGCGAAAAAGCTGGACTCGGTGGTGGAAGACTGCGTGAACGCCGTCGGCGTCGATCTGAACACCGCTTCGGTGCCGTTGCTGACCCGCGTGGCCGGCCTGACGCGCATGATGGCGCAGAATATCGTCAACTGGCGCGACGAGAACGGCCGCTTCAGCAACCGTGAACAGCTGCTGAAAGTCAGCCGTCTGGGGCCGAAAGCGTTCGAACAGTGCGCCGGCTTCCTGCGCATCAACCACGGCGACAACCCGCTGGATGCCTCTACCGTCCACCCGGAAGCCTACCCGGTGGTGCAGCGCATTCTGGCCGCCACCGAGCAGGCGCTGCAGGATCTGATGGGCAACGCCTCGGCGGTGCGCAGCCTGAAAGCGGTCGATTTCACCGACGACAAGTTCGGCGTGCCGACGGTCACCGACATCCTGAAAGAGCTGGAGAAGCCGGGCCGCGACCCGCGTCCTGAGTTCAAAACCGCCACCTTTGCCGAAGGCGTGGAAACCCTCAACGATCTGCAGCCGGGCATGATCCTGGAAGGGTCGGTCACTAACGTCACCAACTTCGGCGCCTTCGTGGATATCGGCGTGCATCAGGACGGTCTGGTGCACATCTCCTCGCTGGCGGACAAGTTCGTCGAAGATCCGCACACCGTGGTGAAGGCCGGCGACATCGTCAAAGTGAAGGTGATGGAAGTCGATCTGCAGCGGAAACGCATCGCGCTGAGCATGCGCCTGGATGAGCAACCGGGCGAAGGCTCGCCGCGCCGCGGCGGCAACGCGCCTGCACAGGCGCGCGACAACGCCAACCGTTCGGCAGGCGGCAACAAGGCCAAACCGCGCAATGCGACGCCGGCCGGCAACAGCGCCATGGGCGACGCGCTGGCAGCGGCGTTCGGCAAGAAACGCTAAGCCAGAGCCAACAGGGCGGAGCCTGCTCCGCCCTTTCTGATGAATAAAACTTGCGGCATTTCTTGACCCGTCTCAATAAACCATCATCTTTTTATTTCCCGTTCCTGCGTGACCGCCCTCCCATTATTCAGGCAACAAAAATGCCTCCTGCAGCCATTTATTAACAACTTCGTTAACACGCATTTTTCATCTCGCGAATTGTGAGAGAAACACAAATGGTTACCGCTCGCATTACGGCGGAATAATGTTATTGAATTGCCTTTCACCAGAAATAAAAAAGGAAAAAACGCCATCGCCATTTGCAAACGAGAAACCCTGGCTACAAATACATAACTGATTTAACTCACCATTCTCATTTGTCGCCGCGTATAAGCGGTGGTAAAACGGGGATTATCAAGGGGACCAGCCAAAAAGCGGCCGCCGCCAAAATAATTGGTTACAATACCCTTACTTTTTGTATTGAACGCGATAATGATAATTACTATTATTTTCGCTCACTTTATTGCATGACCTTATGGATGAATACCGCCGACGGCGTGGCATTTTCGCCGGCAACGTCCAATTATCATCAGCCCGATGCTCATCGGCACCCGGAAGGTTAATGACATGCAGCTTCAACCTAAACGCACATATAAGATTGTCGGCTTTTCCAGCGAGATTGCGCCGGCCTACCGCCAAAAATTGTTATCGCTCGGCATGCTGCCCGGCTCTTCGTTCGACGTGGTGCGCGTCGCGCCGCTGGGCGATCCGATAGAAATTAAAACCCGCCGCGTCAGCCTGGTGCTGCGCAGGAAGGATTTGGCGCTGCTGCAGCTCGACGGCCAGCCCTGAGCCGGCGCGCCCTCCGTTTGCCGGTGCGCCTTTGCGCCGGCGCTGTTCTCCTTGAAGACGACACGCAGAACTATGAAAAAACTCACCATCGGCTTAATCGGCAACCCGAACTCCGGCAAAACCACGCTGTTCAACCAACTGACCGGCGCGCGCCAGCGGGTCGGCAACTGGGCGGGCGTGACGGTCGAACGCAAGGAAGGCCATTTCACCACCCCGCAGTCCGACGTGCGGCTGGTCGATTTGCCCGGCACCTACTCCCTGACCACCATTTCGGAGCAGACGTCGCTCGATGAGCAGATCGCCTGCCACTACATTTTGAGCGGCGACGCCGATCTGCTGATCAACGTGGTGGATGCCTCCAACCTGGAACGCAACCTCTACCTGACGCTGCAGCTGCTGGAGCTGGGCATTCCCTGCATCGTGGCGCTCAACATGCTCGACATCGCCAAAAGCCAGCATATCGATATCGACGTCGCCGCTCTGTCGGCGCGCCTCGGTTGCCCGGTAGTGCCGATGGTCTCCACCCGCGCCGATGGCATCGGCGTGCTGAAACAAATGATCGACAATCATCGCATCAACGAACAGCAGGCGCTGGTGAACTACCCGCCGCTGCTGCTGAAAGAGGTCGCCACGCTGAGCGACGCCATGCCGCAAACGCTGCCGGCGGCGCAGCGCCGCTGGCTGGCGTTGCAGATGCTGGAGGGCGACATCTACAGCCACCGTCTGGCCGGCCCCGCCGTGGCGCGGCTGCCAGCGGCCATTCAGGCGCTGCAACAGCAGCAGCAGGAGGACCCGGCGCTGGTGATCGCCGACGCACGCTACCAGTCCATCGCCGCCCTGTGCGACGCAGTCAGCAACTCGCAGCAGGCGATGCCCAACCGCCTGACCGACATGCTGGATAAAGTGATCCTCAACCGCTGGCTGGGCGTACCGATCTTCCTGCTGGTGATGTACCTGATGTTCCTGCTGGCGATCAATATCGGCGGCGCGCTGCAGCCGATCTTCGATATCGGCTCGGCGGCGATCTTCATTCAGGGCATTCAGTGGCTCGGTTACACCCTGCACTTCCCCGACTGGCTGACCGTCTTCCTGGCGCAGGGCGTCGGCGGCGGCATCAACACCGTGCTACCGCTGGTGCCGCAGATCGGCATGATGTACCTGTTCCTGTCGTTCCTGGAAGACTCCGGCTACATGGCGCGCGCGGCGTTCGTGATGGATCGCCTGATGCAGGCGCTCGGGCTGCCGGGCAAATCCTTCGTGCCGCTGATCGTCGGCTTCGGCTGTAACGTGCCGTCCATCATGGGCGCCCGTACGCTGGACGCCCAGCGCGAGCGCCTGATCACCATCATGATGGCGCCGTTCATGTCCTGCGGCGCCCGTCTGGCGATCTTCGCGGTGTTCGCCGCCGCCTTCTTCGGCCAGGACGGCGCTGGGGTGGTGTTCTCGCTGTATATGCTCGGCATCGCGGTGGCGATCCTGACCGGCCTGGTGCTGAAATACACCCTCATGCGCGGCGAAGCCTCGCCGTTCGTGATGGAGCTGCCGGTTTACCACGTGCCGCACCTGAAAAGCCTGCTGCTGCAAACCTGGCAGCGGCTGAAAGGCTTCGTGTTGCGCGCCGGCAAGGTGATCGTGGTCGCCAGCATGTTCATCGGCGGCCTGAACAGCTTCTCGTTCAGCGGCAAGACGGTCGACAACATCAACGACTCCGCGCTGGCCTCGGTCTCCAAGGTGCTGACGCCGCTGCTGCAGCCGATGGGCGTCCACAGCGATAACTGGCAGGCCACCGTCGGGCTGGTGACCGGCGCGATGGCGAAAGAAGTGGTGGTCGGCACGCTGAACACGCTGTATACCGCCGAGCACATCAACAAAGAGGCGTTCGACGCCGCCAACTTCAACTTGCTCGATGAACTGGGCGGGGCGCTGCAGGAAACCTGGGACGGGCTGAAAAACACCTTCAGCCTGAGCGTGCTCTCCAACCCGATCGAAGCCAGCAAGGGCGACGGCGAGATGGGCGTCGGCTCGATGGGCGTGATGAGCAGCAAATTCGGCTCCGGCATTTCCGCCTACAGCTACCTGATCTTCGTGTTGCTGTACGTGCCTTGCGTCTCGGTGATGGGCGCCATCGCCCGTGAATCGAGCCGCGGCTGGATGACCTTCTCAATCCTGTGGGGGCTGAACGTCGCCTACTCGCTGGCGACGCTGTTCTATCAGGCGGCCACCTTCAACCAACATCCGCAGTACAGCCTGACGGCGATCCTGGCGGTGGTGCTGGTAAACCTGCTGGTGCTGTTCGGCCTGCGCCGGGCGCGCAGCCGCGTCACGGTTCGCCTGGGCAACGCCACGCCGGCGGCCTGCTGTCAGGGCGCCAAAGGGAGCTGCCACTGATGGCCGGGCTGCTGCAGGTGCGCGATGCGTTGGCGCTGCGCGGCAGCGCTCAGGCGCAGCAGCTCAGCCAATCGCTGGCGACGCCGCTGCCGCTGGTGCAGGCGATGCTGGACCGTTTGACGGCGATGGGGAAAGTGGAACGCATCGAACAGGATGACGGCGCCTGTCTGAGCGGCGGCTGCAAAAGCTGCCCGCAGGGCCAGGGGTGCAGCACGGTGTTCTACCGGCTGAAGGCCTGACGTTCAGGGGCGCCGCTGCGGGCGCCCCCTTGCCGTTCAAGGCTTATTGCTTGTCTTTGTAAACTTCGGCGATGGCGCTGAATTTACCGTGTTCGCGGCCCGCCAGGATCACGTAGTATTGACCGCCCTTTTCGTCCGCCAGTTTGGACAGCTCTTCCTTGGCATCCATCGGCGACGTGGTTTCCGCCGTGGTGGTCACGGTGCCGATCTTCTCGTATTTACCCGGATTCTTATCCAGATCTTCCTTGGTCAGCAGGGTTGCCGCCATGGAGCCGAAAGACACCGAACCCAGCACTGCCGCTGCAATAATCATCTTCAATGATTTCATGACACTAACCTCTCAATGGATAATTTATCTGTTATGAAAGCCGTCCAGGATCCATGCGTAGTACTGCAGGCTGCCGCGACATCCTCAGGCCTCGTTGCTTTCCCTGACGGGGCCTGTTTCCCAGAGACGAAACGCCAAAATGAAAATCGCCGCACGCGGTCTTTTCATTTTGCAGCCAACGCATTGACTCACTAAGTATTGAACAGCTTTGTCTTTTATCCACCCGGCAGCGTTTTTTTTCGCGCTCTATCGTGCGTTTTCACGCTGCATTCAATGTGCTGCAATAAACGCTTCGATCATCGTCACAAATTCATCGGGATGAGAGATAAACGGCGCATGGGCGGCTTTAGCCACGATCTGCGACGTGGAGTTCGGCCAGGCGGCGTCGAGCAGCTCGGCGACCTTGCGCGGCACCAGCCCGTCCAGATAGCCGTAGATCCGCAGCAGCGGCAGATTCAACTCCGCCAGCGGCGCGCGCAGATCGGCGGTGCGCAGGATCTCCAACCCGCCGTTCAACACTTCGACGCTCGGCGTCGGTTGGTTGAGCACCACCGCTTTCAGCTGGCGCGCATCCTGACGCGCGCTCTCGGTGCCCAGCGTCTGCAGCGCCAGAAAACGCTCGACGGTGCGCTGGAAATCCAGGCTTAGCTGGTGCTGGAAACCGCTCAGCACGTCCGGACGGATCCCCGGCCACTCATCGCGGGCGGCAAAGCACGGCGAGGAGGCCACGGTGATAAGCCCGCTGACCCGCTGCGGCTGCATCAGCGCCGCCTGGCTGGCCACCAGCCCGCCGAGCGACCAGCCGAGCCACCAGGCCTGCGGCGGGGCAGCCGCCAGCACGATTTCCGTCATCTGCGCCAGCGACAGGGCGCCGAACCCCTGGCTGCGGCCGTACCCCGGCAGATCGACCAGGTGCAGGCGAAAATGCGGCGTCAGCCGCGCCTGAATGCAACTCCACACTTCGGCGTTCAATCCCCAGCCGTGCAGCAGCACAAGATCGCGTTCACCTTCACCTATTGTTTGCCAGTACAGCGCTGTCATTGGTTATTGTCCTTTCATGCTTACCCGTCTCGGAGACACTATGCTATCAATCCGCAGCCGCTGTTGGCTATGCCGACAGCCATTGAGCCTGATGCGTCATGGCCTCTGCAGCTGCTGCCTGCGTCACCTGCCGGCCAGACCGCCGTGTTGCCCGCGCTGCGGGCTGCCCGCCGGGGAGACGCGCACGCCCTGCGGCCGCTGCCTGCAACGGCCACCGCCCTGGCAACGGCTGGTGTTCGTCGGCGACTACGTGACGCCGCTCAGCGGCTTGGTAAAAAGGTTCAAGTTCCACCGCGCGCCCGAGCTGGCGCCGGCGCTGGCGCGCCTGATGCTGTTGCGCTGGCAGCAGGCGCGCAGAGAGCAGTATCTGAACAGACCCGACCTGATTTTGGCGGTACCCTTGCATGCAACACGCTGCTGGCGCCGTGGCTATAACCAGAGCGATCTGCTGGCCCGGCCGCTGGCGCGCTGGCTGGGCTGCGCCTACCGGCCCGCCGCCTTGCGCCGGGTGCGCAAAACCGCTCTGCAACAGCGGCTGAGCGCCTCTGCCCGCAGACGCAATCTGCAGCGCGCGTTCGCCTGTACCGTGCCGGTCGCCGGCCGGCATATCGCCCTGGTGGATGACGTGGTGACCACCGGCAGCACCGTCTCGGAGATCGCGGCGCTGCTGCGGCGGCAAGGCGCCGCCTCGGTGCAGATATGGTGCGTTTGCCGCACGTTGTAGTGCCACGGCAATGGGCGTATTATAACCGACTATAGAAGTCAACTATTGAGCTAATGCTATGATCCGTATAACAGATGCTGCACAGGAACACTTTGCCAAACTGCTGGCAAATCAAGAAGAAGGCACCCAAATCCGCGTATTCGTGATCAACCCGGGCACGCCGACGGCCGAATGCGGTGTCTCTTATTGCCCGCCGGACGCGGTAGAAGCGACGGATACCGAACTGAAGTTCGACAAACTGTCCGCCTATGTCGATGAACTGAGCGCGCCGTATCTGGAAGACGCCGAAATCGACTTCGTGACCGACCAGCTGGGTTCTCAGCTGACGCTGAAGGCGCCGAACGCCAAGATGCGCAAGGTCGATGACGACGCGCCGCTGATGGAACGCGTGGAATACGTGCTGCAGTCGCAGATCAACCCACAGCTGGCGGGCCACGGCGGCCGCGTAACGCTGATGGAGATCACCGACGACAACATGGCTATTCTGCAGTTCGGCGGCGGTTGCAACGGCTGTTCGATGGTCGACGTCACGCTGAAAGAAGGCATCGAGAAAGAGCTGCTGCAGAAGTTCCCGGAGCTGAAGGGCGTGCGTGATTTGACCGAGCACCAGCGCGGCGAGCACTCCTACTACTGATACCCTTCTTACTTGAAGTTGCAGCGTTGTTGGCCGCATGCGCGCACCCCAGTCACTTACTTAAGTAAGCTCCTGGGGTTTTACGCACTTGCCGCCTAGCTGCAACGCCAATTAATTCGGGTATCCGTCATTTGGATGGGACTAAAGTTCTCATCCTTTGACCTAATACAACGACACCTCATCGTCACCCCACCGACACCTTGCGTCGGCGCTTGTCCAAATCCTTCAGCAGCCGGTTTATCCGCGGGTCGGCGAACATCTCCTCCAACGTCCGGGTCAGCTTGCGCCGCCAGTTAGGGTACTGATCGCTGGTGCCGGGGATGTTGACCGGATCGGCCATGTCCAGCCAGTCTTCCGGCTGCAGGCCAAGCAAGGCGCTGGCGCTGTCGGCGACATAACGCTGCAGGCCGCGGTTGAGCAGCGGGCTCATGCCGAGCAGCGCCGCCTTCTTGCCCACCTTCTGCGGCACGCAGCCATAACGATGCAATCCATCCAGCAGCCCCTGCTTGGCGCGTTCTCGATCGGCGAACAGCGCCCGCAGGATTTCCGCGTCCGGGTAGAGACCCAGCCGGTTGCCGAGCGTCAGATCGTCGCTTTGCCAGTAGCCGCGCAGCGTCGGCAGATCGTGGGTGGTGATGGTCGCCATCGCCTGTACCGGATAGGCCTGCGGCGCGCGGAAATGGTGTTCGCCGTCGCTTTCGAAATAGAGCACTTTGTAGGAATAGACGCCGCTGTCGCGCAGCTTGCCGACGATTTCCACCGGCACCGTACCGAGATCCTCGCCGATCACCATGCAGCGATGGCGCTGGCTTTCCAGCGCCAGCACCGCCAGCAGATCGTCCACCGGATATTTGACGTAGGCGCCGCGATCGGCGGTTTCGCCATACGGGATCCACCACAGCCGCAGCAGCGCCATGACGTGATCGATACGCAGCGCGCCGCAGCTGGTCATGTTGGCGCGCAAAAGATCGATGAACGGCTGATACCCGCGCGCCGCCATCACATGCGGATCCATCGGCGGCAGGCCCCAGTTTTGCCCCAGCGGGCCCAGAATATCCGGCGGCGCCCCGACCGACGCTTTCAGGCAGTACAGCTCGCGGTCACACCAGGTTTCCGCCCCGCCTTCCGCCACCCCGACCGCCAGATCGCGATACAGGCCGATCGGCATCTGCTGCTGCCTGCTCTGGTCAAAACACTGCGCGAACTGGGTGGCCGCCAGCCACTGCAGCCACAGGTAAAAACGAACCGTTTCCTGGTGTTCAGTGCAGAACTGCCGCACCGCTTCGCTATCCCCCTGCCGATAACGTTCGGGCCAGGCCGGCCAGCCCCACTGGCTGATGTCATCCGCCGCCAAATGGGCATGCAGCGCGTCGAAGGCCGCCTGCCGGTACAGGCTGTCGCCGCCGTCCGTCACGAATTGCTCGAACGCCTGACGCTGCGCGTCGTTTGGCTTGCGCGCCTGAAATACCGGAAACGCCAGCTTCAGCGCCGCCAGTTTCAGCTGCATCACGGCGGTGTAATCCACCCACTCCGCAGCGCGCGCTTTGGCGAGCTGTTTCTGCGTCGCCGGCTTCTGCCACCAGCGCTGCGCCGCGTCGCTGCGCTGGAAATCCTCCACCGCGTTGACGTCGATATACGCCAGGTTCAGCCAGCGGCGCGACGAGGGGCTGTAAGGGCTGGCGCTCTCCGGGTTGGCGGGGTACAGCGCATGGATCGGGTTGAGGCCGACGAAAGCGCCGCCGCGTTCTCCCACCTCTTCCACCATCAGGCGCAGATCGCCGAAATCGCCGATGCCCCAGTTGCGATCGGAGCGCAGCGTATACAGCTGAACGCAGGCGCCCCACAGCTTTTTGCCGGTCAACAAGGCGTCCGGCTCGAAGCAGCGCCTCGGCGCGACGATCACTCGGCATGACCACTGCCGTGCGCCCTGGCTCAACGTCAATTGGTGGTAACCCGCCGGCAGCTCGCCGGGCAGCGTCAGGGTCTTGCGCGCGCCGACGCGCCCCTGCAGGCATTCGCCGTCTTCACGCTGCAGCGCCCACAGGTATTCGCCTTCGCCCGTCGGCGTCAGCGCCAACGGCGCACCCTGATAGAACACCTTGACCGCCGGTAACGGCGGCGGCGCGGTATCCTGCACCGCATCATCGGCCCACTTCATGGCCGCCAGCAGCTTGCGCTTGGTCTGCGGCTCAATCGCCTGCCGTTTGCCGTGAGCATTGATGAAATCGGCAGCGATCCCCGCCTGCGCTGCCGCCTGATCGATACGCTTGCGATCCATTCGCTCTCCTTAACGTTTGGCTTGCCAGATGCGCTGCTGGTAATCGCGGATCGAGCGATCCGAGCTGAACATGCCGACGCGCGCGGTGTTAAGGATAGTCCGCCGCGTCCACTCGTCCCGATCGCGATACAGCTCATCGACCCGGCGCTGCGCCTGGCAGTACGAGGCAAAGTCCGCCAGCACCAGATAGGGATCGCCGCCTTCCAGCAGGCTGTGCAGCATCATGTCGAACGCGTGCTTGTCGCCATGGCTGAAAGCGCCGCTCGCCAGTTCATCCAAAATCGCCTTCAGGTGCTTGTCCTTCTTGCGGTAGCTGAGCGGATCGTAGCCCTTCGCCACTATCGCCTTCACCTGCTCCACGGTATTGCCGAAGATAAAGATGTTGTCTTCGCCCACCTGCTCGGCGATTTCGACGTTGGCGCCGTCCAGCGTGCCGACCGTCAGCGCGCCGTTCAGCGCCAGTTTCATGTTGCCGGTGCCGGAGGCCTCTTTGCCGGCGGTGGAGATCTGCTCGGAGATATCCGCCGCCGGGATCATCAGTTCGGCCACCGACACGCGGTAGTCCGGGATGAACGCCACTTTCAGGCGATCTTTCACCAACGGATCGTTATTGATTTTCTCGGCTGCCTGATTGATGGCGTAGATGATGTTCTTCGCCAGGTAGTAGCCCGGCGCCGCCTTGGCGCCGAACAGGAAGACGCGCGGCACGATGTCCAGGTTCGGGTTGTCGCGCAGCTGGCGATACAGCGACAGGATGTGCAGCAGGTTCAGGTGCTGGCGTTTGTACTCGTGCAGGCGTTTGATCTGCACGTCGAAGATCGCGTCCGGATCGAGCGTCAGCCCCATCACACCGTGCACGTAATGAGCCAGCGCCACCTTGTTGTCGCGTTTGATCTGCTGATAACGCTGGCGGAACGCCGCGTCGTCGGCGAATTTCTCCAGCCCGCGCAGCGCGTCGAGATCGCCCGCCCACTCCACCTTCAGCGTCTCGTCGATCAGGCCTGACAGCGCCGGGTTGCACTGTTTCAGCCAGCGGCGCGGCGTGATGCCGTTGGTGACGTTATGGAATTTGTTCGGCCACAGCTGGTGATATTCAGGGAACAGATCCTTCACCACCAGATCCGAATGCAGCTGCGCCACGCCGTTAACCGCAAAGCCGCTGACCACGCACAGGTTGGCCATGCGCACCTGCTTGTCGTGGTGCACCGCCAGCTTGGCCCACACCGCCTCGTCGCCCGGCCAGTGCTTATCCACCAATTTTTTAAACCTGGCGTTGATCTGTTTGATGATGGAGAAATGGCGCGGCAGCAGGCTGCGCACCAATTTTTCATCCCAGCGCTCCAGCGCTTCCGGCATCAAAGTGTGGTTGGTGTAGGCGAAGGTGTTGCTGGTGATCGCCCAGGCCGCCTCCCACTCCAGCTGATGCTCGTCCAGCAGAATGCGCAGCATTTCCGGAATGGCGATGGTCGGGTGGGTGTCGTTCAGTTGGATCACTTCATACTTCGGCAGTTCTTCAATCTTGCGGCCGGCCTGATGGTGCTTGCGCAAAATGTCCGCCACCGAGCAGGCGCACTGGAAATACTGCTGCATCAGGCGCAGGCGTTTGCCGGCCTGATGGTTGTCGTTCGGGTAAAGCACCTTGGTCAGCTTATCGGCTTCTACGCCCTGCTTCTCAGCCTGCAGGAATTTGCCGTCGTTGAAATCGCCCAGGTTGAACGGATGCTGATGGGTCGCCTGCCACAGACGCAGCGGCTGCGCCACGCCGTTGCGATACCCCAGCACCGGCAGATCCCAGGCTTCGCCGCGCAGGGTGAAGGCCGGGCGCCACAGTTCGCGGCCGTCGGCCTGCTTCTCCAGCTTGCCGCCGATGCCCACGTCCACCGCCAACGCGGCGTTGTGGCGGAACCACGGATAGCTCTCGCGTTGCCAGTTATCCGGCGCCTCTTGCTGTTGCCCACCCTGGAACGACTGGCGGAACAGCCCGTACTGGTAGTTCAGCCCATAGCCGGTGGCCGGTTGTTCCACCGTCGCCATCGAGTCGAGGAAGCAGGCCGCCAAACGCCCCAGCCCGCCGTTGCCCAACGCCGGATCGGTTTCCTGCTCGAGCAGATCCGCCAGCTTGACGTTCTGCTCGGCCAGCGCCTGCTCGACGGTGTCGTACCAGCCCAGGTTGATCAGGTTGTTCGCCGTCAACCGGCCAATCAAAAACTCCATCGAGATGTAGTTCACGTGACGCAGCGGTTTGGCGCTTTTGCGCGGCGCCGGCTGTGCGGCCAACTGCTCGGCCAGCGCCGCACTGACGGCTTCCCACCATTGATGTTGCGTCATTTGCTGCGCGGAACTGAGGCCGAACCGTTGCCACTGACGGGCGAGCGCCGCCAGAAAAGCATCCTTCTTGAGCGTAGGCTGTGACATAAGGAAAACTCTCTATCCAGTAAGTGGGTCAAATTGCCGCTATCGTGCCGGTGAGAAAGCCTGACGGCATCATCCCGCCTGGGGATTAGCTGGGGAGGAGGATTGGGGCGTAGCTGGAATTGTGATCTCAGGCACTTTTTGACTCCCTTGCAACGATGCAAAAAAGCCCGCCAACGCGTGCGGCGAGCACTGAGAACGTTAACCATGACGTTAGCACAAGTATTCGCGCTGCTGAAGTTTTGTCCATGGCCGGAAATGCGATCCGCAACCGCATCGCCGTACTCCGACGCCAAACGTAAAAAAGTGTGATCGATAGCAACTTAACTCCAAGCCGATGCGGAAGCTTGTTGCAATACGTTTAGGGTTGGCAGAAGTTAGGGGGAGCTATTAATTACGAACCATAAAATAATTAGCGCCACTCCAATCCCGGCGGGAACCGCGATTTATATCCTGGAATACTATGCTGATCCCATCAAAACTGAGCCGCCCGGTACGGCTGCAAAATACCGTGATCCGCGATCGCCTGCTGGCCAAACTGGCCAGCGCGGGCAACTATCGTCTGACACTGGTCAATTGCCCGGCGGGATACGGGAAAACCACGCTGATCGCCCAATGGGCGGCCGGCAAGGCCGATCTGGGCTGGTATTCCCTGGATGAGAGCGACAACCAGCCGGAGCGTTTCGCCAGCTACCTGATCGCGGCGCTGCAGCAGGCCAGCGGCGGCCGCTGCGTCAAGAGCGAAGCGCTGAGCCAGAAGCACCAGTACGCCAGCCTGTCGGCGCTGTTCGCCCAGCTGTTTATCGAGCTGGCCGACTGGCATCAGCCGCTGTACCTGGTGATCGACGACTATCACCTGATCACCAACGACGCCATTCACGAAGCCATGCGCTTTTTCCTGCGCCATCAGCCGGAAAACCTGACGCTGATCCTGCTCTCGCGCACCCTGCCGCCGCTCGGCATCGCCAACCTGCGGGTGCGCGATCAGCTGCTGGAAATGGGCACGCAGCAGCTGGCGTTCACCCATCAGGAAGCCAAACAGTTCTTCGATTGCCGCCTGGCGGCGCCGATGGAACAGCAGGACAGCAGCCGCCTGTGCGACGAAGTCGAAGGCTGGGCCACCGCGCTGCAGCTGATCGCGCTGTCGGCCCGCCAATCCGCTTCGTCCGCTCAACTGTCGGCCAAGCGGCTAGCGGGGTTGAACGCCAGTCACCTGTCCGACTATCTGGTGGACGAAGTGCTGGATCACGTCGATGCCGATGCGCGCGCCTTCCTGCTGCGCTGTTCGGTGCTGCGCTCAATGAACGACGCGCTGATCGTGCGGCTGACCGGCGAAGACAACGGCCAGCAGCGGCTGGAGGAGCTGGAGCGCCAGGGGCTGTTTATCCACCGCATGGACGACACCGGCGAATGGTTCAACTTCCATCCGCTGTTCGCCTCTTTCCTGCGCCAGCGTTGCCAGTGGGAGCTAGCGCTGGAGCTGCCGGGGCTGCACCGCGCCGCCGCCGAAGGCTGGCTGGCGCTGGGGTATCCGGCGGAGGCCATTCACCACGCGCTGGCGGCCAGCGACGTCAGCATGCTGCGCGATATCCTGCTGCAACACGCCTGGTCGCTGTTCCACCACAGCGAACTGGCCTTGCTGGAGGAGTGCCTCAACGCGCTGCCGTATGAGCGCCTGATCCAAAACCCCAAGCTGGCGCTGCTGCAGGCCTGGCTGGCGCAGAGCCAGCACCGTTACAGCGAGGTCAACACCCTGCTGGAGCGCGCCGAGCGCACCATGCGCGAACAGAAAATCGAGATAGACCAAACGCTGCACGCCGAGTTCGACGCCTTGCGCGCCCAGGTGGCGATCAACGCCGGCAAACCGGAAGAAGCCGAGCGGCTGGCGACCGAAGCGTTGAAATTCCTGCCGCTGTCCAGCTACTACAGCCGCATCGTCGCCACCTCGGTGACCGGCGAAGTGCACCACTGCAAGGGCGAACTGGCGCGCGCGCTGCCGATGATGCAGCAGACCGAGCAGATGGCGCGTCGTCATCAGGCCAACCATTACGCGCTCTGGGCGCTGCTGCAGCAGAGCGAAATCCTTATCGCCCAAGGCTTCCTGCAGGCCGCTTACGAAACCCAGGATAAGGCGTTCGAACTGATCCGCGAGCAGCACCTGGAACAGCTGCCGATGCACGAATTTCTGCTGCGCATCCGCGCCCAGATCCTGTGGTCATGGTCGCGCTTGGACGAAGCGGAAGACGCGGCGCGCGCCGGGCTGAAAATTCTGGCCAACTACCAACCGCAGCAGCAGCTGCAGTGCATCGCCATGTTGGCCAAATGCTCGCTGGCGCGCGGCGATCTGGACAACGCCAATACCCATCTGCAGCGCTGCGAAACCCTGCTGCACGGCGCCCACTATCATCGCGACTGGCTGACCAACACCGACAAGTCGCGGGTGATCCACTGGCAGATGACCGGCGACATCACCGCCGCCGCCCAGTGGCTGCGCCACACCGAAAAGCCCGGCATGGCGGACAACCACTTCACGCAGGGCCAATGGCGCAACATCGCGCGGGTGCAAATCCTGCTCGGCCAGTATGAAGAGGCCGGGGTGGTGCTGGATGAGCTGAACGAGAACGCCCGCCGCCTGCGGCTGGTGAGCGATCTCAACCGCAATCTGCTGCTCAGCAACCAGCTCTACTGGCTGCAAGAGCGCAAGGGCGAAGCGCAGCAGGCGCTGATCGAAGCGCTGTCGCTGGCCAACCGCACCGGCTTTATCAGCCACTTCGTCATCGAAGGCGAAGCGATGGCGCAGCAGCTGCGCCAGCTGATCCAGCTCAACACGCTGCCGGAGCTGGAACAGCATCGCGCCCAGCGCATCCTGCGCGACATCAACCAGCATCATCGGCACAAATTCGCGCATTTCGACGAGAACTTCGTCGATAAGCTGCTGACCCATCCGCAGGTGCCGGAACTGATCCGCACCAGTCCGTTGACCCAACGCGAATGGCAGGTGCTGGGGTTGATCTATTCCGGTTACAGCAACGACCAGATCGCCGGTGAGTTGGATGTAGCGGCCACCACCATCAAGACCCATATCCGCAATCTATACCAGAAGCTGGGCGTGGCCCATCGCCAGGAAGCGGTGCAGCAAGCGCAGCAGCTGCTGAAGATGATGGGGTACGGCGCCTGATAGTCAGCGCTGGCCGTAATAAGCGCCGGCGCCATGTTTGCGACTGAAATGTTTCGCCGACAGGTGTTCATCGATCCGGCGCAGGCCGGGGTTAATGCCCCGGCTGATCCACGCCATCTTAGCCACCTCCTCGAGCACCACCGCGTTATGCACCGCCTCATCCGGCGAGCAGCCCCAACTAAACGGGCCATGCTGATACGCCAGAATGCCGGGAATGTGCAACGGCTCGCGCCCGCACAGGGTTTCGATAATCACCTGCCCGGTGTTCAATTCATATTCCCCCGCCACCTCTTCCGCCGTCAGCGCGCGGGTGCAAGGAATGTCGCCGGAAAAATAGTCGGCATGGGTGGTGCCAAACGCCGGTATCGCCTCACCCGCCTGGGCCCAGGCGGTGGCGTGAGTGGAGTGCGTATGCACGACGCCGCCGAGTTGTGGGAATGCCCGGTACAGCGCCAGATGCGTCGGCGTATCGGATGAAGGCCGCAGTTGCCCCTCAACAACCTCCCCTCGCGCATTCACCACCACCATATCTTCCGCCCGCATCGTTTCATAAGGCACGCCGCTGGGTTTTATCACCATCAGATCGCTGGCCCGATCGATGCCGCTGACATTGCCCCAGGTATAGGTCACCAGCCCGTGCTCAGGCAGCGCCATATTGGCTTTGTAGACCTGCCATTTCAGTTGTTCCAGCATGTTAGCTCCCTATTTCCAACCCGGCCTCTGCCATGCGTTCAACCACCCAGGCACGCGCCTCCCGCACCGCCTGCAGCGGGTCGGGCGCCTTCTCGCTCCACATTTCGAGCAGATAGGGGCCGCGATAGCCGCTCGCAAGCAGCGTTTCGAAGCAGCGGGTGAAATCGACCACGCCCTCGCCGAACGGCACGTTCTTAAACTCTCCCGGCCGCGTATCCTTAACGTGCACCGCTACGATATGCCCGCGTCCGGCTACGAGCTCCATCTGCACATCGTTGTCCCAGGCAGACAAATTGCCGATGTCCGGGTACAGCTGAAACCATGGGTTATTCAGGTAGTGGACATAACCCAGCGCCTTGCTGATCGAATTCATCAGCGCATAATCCATGATTTCCATCGCCAGCATGACCTGCGCGCGGCTGGCCATCTCCACCGCCTGCGCCAAGCCGGCGCGGAACCGGGCGCGGGTCTGCGCAGTAGCCTGTTGGTAATAAACGTCATATCCGGCCAGTTGGATCACCCGTATGCCGGTATCCTGCGCCAGCCGGATGGCCTTGCGCATGATCTCCAGCCCCCGCTCGCGCGTCCTGTCGTCTTCACTGCCCAACGGAAAACGCCGATGGGCGCTAAGGCACAAAGAAGGGACGCGCACACCGCTGGCCGCAACGGCGCCGATCAGCGCCAGTCGCTGCTCGCTGTTCCAATCCAGCCGCGCCAGACGGCCGTCGCTTTCATCGATCGACATTTCAACGAAATCGAATCCCAACTCCCCCGCCAGTTGCAAGCGCGTCAGCCAATCCTCGCCCGGCGGCAACGCCTTCTCGTAGATGCCCAACGGTACGGATTTTTGCAACATAACCGCTCCTCAGCCCCACAGTTGGGCGATGACGCGTTTAAATTCCCGCGCCGCCGCGACCGGATCGGCGGCATCGCGAATGCTGCGCCCGGCGATAAAAACATGGATGGGAATGCCCCGGAACAGAGGCAAATCCGCCAATGACAATCCGCCGGTAACCGTCACCTTGAAACCCATCTCGCTCAGGCGATGAACCGCGCGGATATCGTCATCGCTCCAGGCGACGCCCGCCGCCTGCGCGTCACGGCTGCGGTGATACACCACCTGACCAATACCCGCCTCACGCCACGCCTGCGCCTGTTCCCAGGTCCAAAATCCCGTCAGTTCGATCTGCACGTCGCCACCGAACTCATGCGCCACCTGCAGCGCGCCCTTGGCCGTATTGATGTCAGCGCAGCAGATCACCGTGATCCAGTCGGCGTGTGCCTCGAAGCACATCCGCGCCAAAATTTGCCCCGCATCGGCGATTTTCGCGTCCGCCAACACGATGCGATCCGGATACAGCGCTTTCAGATCGCGCACGGCCCGTACGCCTTCCGCCACGCACAAAATAGTGCCGACCTCAATGATGTCGACTTCGGCCGCGATCAGGCGCGTCGTATTGTAAGCCGCGGCCATGGACAGGTTATCCAGCGCCACTTGCAGCATCGGTAAATGCGTTTTCATTGCATGTCTCCTTCAATTCGCCGCCGCCGCGGACGTTTTGTCGATTAACGCCAGTACCTCGCTCGCCCGGCGACAGGCCCGCAAGCGATCGAAGTTCGCCTCATCTTCGAACAGGTTAACCACTTGCATGATGCCCACCTCCTGATGCGTTTTGGCGTCCACCGCCGCCATGGTGATCAAGATATCTATCGGATCGTTGTCCTCATCGCCGAAGCACACCGGCGTTTTCAAGGTGACCAAGGCGAAGCCGGTTTTCAGCACCCCTTCCTCCGGCCGACCATGCGGCATCGCCAGGCCGGGCGCCAACACGAAGTAAGGGCCGTGCCGTTCGACGCCGGCCAGAATGGCGTCGAAATAGCGAGGCTCCACCACGCCGGCGGCCACCAGCAGATCGACCCCCAGCCGCACCGCCTGACGCCAGTCGGCAGCCTCCGCCTGCAGGTGAATAGCGTTGTTCTGCGCCAACGAATCGCTCAGCTTCATGACTCGCTCCTCACTGCTTCAAATCTTGCGGAAAATGCGCGCCGATGACTTCCATCAGCTTCGGACCAAAGTCGGCCGCCGAGAGCATATTGCGCACCCCGACCACGTATTTGTTGCCGCTGACGACGATCTCATCCGCGACATGGGTGGAAGCGATGATGATGTCAGCCCCGCTCAACTCGGATTTGTATTCCCCCACCGCACAGCTGTTGACCGAATGATCCACGCCTTGCTGCGTTAAAAATTGGTCGACTTTCATTTTCATGATCATGGAACTGCCTTGTCCGCAACCGCACACCGCCAGGATTCGTACCGTCATAATCTGCACTCCTATTAACGTGACGCTGGTTCAACCGATTGTTTTTCAGCATCTTCCTCCGCGCGCAGGGTGCGCCCGGCGAAGAACATGTACAGCAGCGCGATGGCGATCACCACGCCCATAAACCACAGGCCGAAGCTCAGCCCTTGCATCAGCGGCGGCGCCAGAATCGACCAGTCCGCCATTCCCATCCAGGCGCTCAGCCCGGTCAGCTTGATGGCCCACACGCAGCCCAAGATCTCTATCATCCCCATCACCAGGCAGATCTTCATCGCCGCGCGCCAGCCGCCAAAGTGGTTAGCGAACACGCCGATGGTGGCGTTAGAGAAGAACATGGGAATGAAACCGGGGATGATCATGATGGAAGCGCCGCACGCCAGGAGGATGCCGACGGCGATCAATTGGCCGATGGTGCCCCACATAAAGCCCCACACCACGGCGTTGGGCGCGAAGCTATAGATGGCGGCGCAGTCGATGGCCAGTACCGCACCGGGGATCAGGCGTTGGGAAATCCCATTGAAGGCCTCGGTCAATTCGGCGACGAACATGCGCACGCCCTGCACGATGATGAAAATCGCCACCGCGAACATCAGCCCGGTTTGCAGGATATAGATGCTCCAGTGGGTTTTACCGGCCATCGCCTGCAGGGTATCCAAGCCGAACGAGCAAAGAATGATGCCGAAGAACAGCGTCATCACGATGGCGGTGGAAACGATGTTGTCATGGAAAATGTTCAGCCACCCAGGCAGCTTCAGATCTTCCACGCTGTCCTCTTTTTTACCGAGATACGGCGCTGCCTTATACGCCAGCCACGAAGCGAACTGCTGTTGGTGCCCAATGGAGAAACCGCTGTTTTCCGTCACCGCCTGCGTCGGTTTGAACATCATGTTGGACGTGATGCCCCAATACAGTGAAGCCAACAGCGCGCTGCACAATACCGTTGTCCACATGCCGTAGCCCAGAATGTAGAAAAATACCGCGATCAACCCCACCTGCTGAAACATGATATGGCCGGTAAGCATGATGGTGCGGATGCCGGTAATGCGCCTCAACAACACGTAGAGTATGTTCAGCGCCAGCGCCAGCAAGACCGCGTAGCCGACCCAGCTATAGGCCTCCCCCATCCGATCGATGGTGGCCATCATCGAGGCATAGGTATCTGAAATCGCCCCGTTGATGCCGTACACCTCGGACAGCTTCGCCACCACCGGTTTGAACGTGCCGGTCAGGATGCCGGAACCGGCTTGCAGCAACATGAAACCGATAATGGTTTTGATCGTGCCTTTGATAATGACCGCCGCGCTTTTGCGCAGCAACGTGTAACCCAGCAGCGTAACCAGCCCCAACAGCAGCGGCGCATTGGTCATCACCTGGTTAAAAAAGACGGTGAAGATGGTGTAAAGAGTTTCCATACGGCTCTCCCGAAAAGGTTGGCATGCAGGTAACGCCTTCACCATACCAATCACAAGAAATCACAAAAAGATCATAAATGATTATTTGTGAACAACCTCGCAAGTTAAAAATCAATTCCACTAACATTCAATGAATTAGACGGCTTACATTTTATTACTCATTGAATTTAATAGCAGTTAATCAAACAAAAAGGAGATAAAAGGATGGCGCAGCACGTAAATCCGGCGGTGTTAACGTGTATTTCGATCGTTGTCAGTTGAAAAAAACGGTGCTAGATTCGATCAAAACAAATCACATAAAATCTTTAAATGATTATTTGTGATTGCATTATCACCGCCAACGAGGAACGACCCATGAGTAAAGTCAACGACATCACC
The DNA here is from genome assembly GCF_017309605.1 of Serratia ureilytica. Classification (NCBI taxonomy): domain Bacteria; kingdom Pseudomonadati; phylum Pseudomonadota; class Gammaproteobacteria; order Enterobacterales; family Yersiniaceae; genus Serratia; species Serratia ureilytica. The sequence continues at coordinate 244,913 of NZ_CP071320.1, read as the reverse complement.
CGCGAATCCTGGATATTGAACACCTTTCCCGAATGGGGCACCTGGCTGAACGAAGAGATAGAGCAGGAGAAAGTTGCGCCCGGCACCTTCGCCATGTGGTGGCTGGGCTGTACCGGTATCTGGCTCAAATCCGAAGAAAGCGCCAATCTGTGCGTCGACTTTTGGTGCGGTACCGGCAAGCAAAGCCACGGCAACCCACTGATGAAAACCGGCCACCAAATGCAGCGAATGGCGGGGGTGCGCAAGCTACAGCCTAACCTGCGCACGACCCCATTCGTACTGGATCCCTTCGCGATTACCCAGCTCGACGCCGTCTTGGCCACGCACGACCACAACGATCACATCGATGTGAACGTCGCCGCGGCGGTGTTGCAAAATTGCGCCGCCACCGTTCCGTTTATCGGGCCGCAAAGCTGCGTGGATATCTGGATTGGTTGGGGTGTGCCGCCTGAGCGCTGCATCACCGTCAAACCTGGCGACGTGATAAAAATCAAAGACATTGAAATTCATGCGCTGGACGCCTTCGATCGCACGGCGCTCATCACACTGCCGGTGGAACAAAAAGCAGCGGGCGTTCTGCCGGACGGCATGGACCTGCGGGCGGTCAACTACCTGTTCAAAACGCCGGGCGGCAACCTTTATCACAGCGGCGATTCCCACTACTCCAACTATTACGCCAAGCACGGCAACGATCATCAGATCGATGTCGCCCTCGGTTCCTACGGCGAGAACCCGCGCGGCATTACCGACAAGATGACCAGCGCCGACATCTTGCGCATGGCGGAATCGCTGAACGCCAAGGTCGTTATCCCCTTCCACCATGACATATGGTCGAATTTCCAGGCGGATCCGCAAGAAATTCGCGTGCTGTGGGAAATGAAGAAAGACCGGCTCAAATACGGTTTTAAACCGTTTATCTGGCAGGTTGGCGGCAAGTTCATCTGGCCGCAGGATAAAGACAATCTGGAGTACCACTACCCGCGCGGTTTCGATGATTGCTTCACCCTCGAACCCGATCTGCCCTTCAAGTCTTTCTTGTAATCAACCGGTGTTGCATACGGATGCGCGCTTTTGAACGGGAATGATTCAAATCGTCAAACGGCGCGCATATAATCATAGGCAACGACGTTTTCTCTCTCCGACGGAGCCCGCATGACAGAGTCCCAACGCCACAACGCCATTCTCGATCTCTTGCAGCGCAAGGGGCAAATCTCCGTGGCGGACGTCATCGCGGCGTTTGATATCTCTCCGGCTACAGCGCGCCGGGACATCAACAAACTGAATGAAATCGGCAAATTGCGCAAAGTGCGCAACGGCGCCGAAGCCACACAAACTCCGCGCCCGGCCTGGACGCCGCTCAATATCCACCAAACCCAGCATCTGGACGAAAAAATGCGTATTGCGGCGGCTGCGGCACAGCTCTGTCAGCCGGGTGAAAGCGTGGTGATCAATTGCGGCTCCACCGCATTTCTGTTGGGCCGTGAAATTTGCGGCAAGCCGGTTCAGGTGATCACCAATTATCTGCCACTGGCCAATTACCTGATCGAGCAGGAACACGACAGCGTGGTGATCATGGGAGGCCAGTACAACAAAACCCAGTCGATTACTCTGGCGCCCCAGGACGGCGACGCCACCCTGTACGCCGGGCACTGGATGTTCACCAGCGGTATCGGCCTCACCGCTGACGGCCTGTATAAAACCGATATGCTGACCGCGATGGCGGAACAGAAGATGCTCAACTACGTCGGTAAACTGGTGGTGCTGGTCGACAGCAGCAAAGTCGGCCAACGCGCCGGCATGCTGTTCAGCCGCACCGAGCAAATCGCCATGGTGATCACCGGCCGCGCCGCCGATTCGGCGATCGTTGAGCAACTGCGTCAACAAGGGGTGGAAGTGCTGCTGGTGTGAGAAAACCACAACCTTGCTCTGGTCTTAAACGCCGCAGAGTTGGTTACAATAGCGGCGTCCCCCAATAATGAGGCAGTCAGCAGTATGGAACAGTTCGAAGCGATCAACGTTGAACAGGCTTACACCCGCTGGAAAGAGGGCAGCGCCGCCCTGGTCGACATCCGCGATCCGCAAAGTTTTGAAGCCGGGCATACGCCGGGCGCCTTTCACCTCACCAACGCCACCCTGTCGGCCTTTATGCAACAAAACGACTTCGAGCGGCCGGTGATGGTGATGTGCTACCACGGCAACAGCAGCCGCAGCGCGGCGCAATACCTGCTGCACCAGGGGTTCGACGCGGTCTACAGCATCGACGGCGGCTTCGAGGCCTGGGCCCGTCAGTATCCGCAAGACGTGGAAACCTCTGCCTGATCCCCGCCGCCCGCCGTGCGTCGGCGGGCTTCCCCTTCGTTTTTATGCGCGTTTTCGCGGGTTTTTCGCAGATCCGTTTGCCAGCGCTCAGGATTTCGACGTTATAATCGGCCGTCAGGGTCGCCGGCGCGCAAGCGGCGGCCAAAATCATTCACTTACGACGGAAGAGCAATGGTTAGAGTAATCGCCGTATCCAACCCGCGCCTGGCGCTGGCCTTTGTCGACTATATGGCGACCCAGGGCATCCGGCTTGAGCTGCGCAACAGCGGCGAGGCGGCGGAAATCTGGCTGGCCGACGAAGGTCATCTCGAGCAGGTGCAACACGAGCTGCAGCAGTTTCTGGTCGATCCGCTCAACCGCCGTTATCAGGCCGCCAGCTGGCAGACCGGCCATACCGACGCCGGCCTGCACTATCAGAGCGAGTCCTACCTGCACACCCTGCGCAGCAAAGCCGGGCCGCTGACGCTCGGCGTGATGGTGCTGTGCATCGCAGTCTATATTCTGATGCAGGCGCTCGGTGACGATACCGTGATGTACTGGCTCTCCTGGCCGCAGGACAGCAGCCAATACACCCAGCTGTGGCGCTGGATCAGCCATGCGTTCCTGCATTTCTCCCTGCTGCATATCCTGTTTAACCTGATGTGGTGGTGGTATCTCGGCGGCCAGATGGAAAAACGCCTCGGCGCCGGCAAGCTGTTCGTGCTGGCGGTGGTGTCGGCGTTCTTCAGCGGCTGGGCGCAATCGCTGTTCAGCGGCGCGCTGTTCGGCGGGCTGTCAGGCGTGGTCTATGCGCTGATGGGCTATGTCTGGCTGTCGGGCGAACGGGCGCCGGAGCGCGGCCTGATGCTGCCGCGCGGCCTGATGGTGTTCTCGGTGCTGTGGCTGGTGGCCGGATATTTCGATATTTTAGGAATGTCGATCGCCAACGCGGCACACGTAGCCGGTTTAGTGTTAGGGTTATTGATGGCATTTTGGGATACGCGTCATCGCGCACACAACGAACAATAACAGCCGGGAGCTATGCCCAGCGGGCATAGCGGGCGTTTTAGGGGATTATCGTGAAGCAAACACAGCGTCATGACGCAATTATCGAGCTGGTGCGCCTGCAGGGTTACGTCAGCACGGAAGAGCTGGTCGAGCATTTTGACGTCAGCCCGCAAACGATTCGCCGCGATTTGAATGACCTGGCCGACCAGAACAAGATCCAGCGTCACCACGGCGGCGCGGCGCTGCCTTCCAGCTCGGTCAACGCTGCCTATAACGATCGCAAGGTGATGTGGTCGGAAGAGAAAGCCCGCATCGCGCAGCGCGTCGCCAGCCAGATCCCGGACGGCGCCACGCTGTTCATCGATATCGGCACCACGCCGGAGGCGGTGGCCCATGCGCTGATGAACCACAAGAACCTGCGCGTGGTCACCAACAACCTTAACGTCGCCACCCTGCTGACCGCCAAGGAAGACTTCCGCCTGATCCTGGCCGGCGGCGAAGTGCGCACCCGCGACGGCGGCATCATGGGCGAAGCCACCCTGGACTTCATCTCCCAATTCCGTCTCGATTACGGCATTCTCGGCATCAGCGGCATCGATATGGACGGCTCACTGCTCGAATTCGACTATCACGAAGTGCGCACCAAACGCGCGATTATCGAAAATTCCCGCTGCGTGATGCTGGTGACCGACCACTCCAAATTCGGCCGCAACGCCATGGTCAACCTGGGCAACATGAACCTGATCGACTACCTGTTTACCGACCAGCTGCCGCCGCCGAGCGTGATGAAAATCATCGAACAGTACGACGTGCAGCTGGAGCTGTGCTGATTCGGCCTTAACCTGCGGGGCGCGCCGCCGCCCCGTTTCATCCCTTTAACCCCCTCACCGACAGCCGTTTGCGCGCCCGCGCCATATCCATGCTACTTGTGTGACTATCATCACCAAACTGTTACCTCTATCACGCCTAAATGTTTTTGTTTGGTTAAGTCTTGGCTTGCTTGTTGGTTTTTGATTACAATCATGAGCGAAAACGAACATGAAAGAGCCATTTCGAACATCTGGAGGAAGATGACGTGGAAACCAAAGACTTGATCGTTATCGGTGGCGGCATCAACGGTGCCGGCATCGCGGCGGATGCTGCCGGGCGCGGGCTGTCGGTACTGCTACTGGAAGCGCAAGACTTGGCCTGTGCTACGTCTTCCGCCAGTTCCAAACTGATCCACGGTGGCCTGCGCTACCTGGAACACTACGAATTCCGTCTGGTGAGCGAAGCGCTGGCCGAACGTGAAGTGCTGCTGAAACTGGCGCCGCACATCGCGTTCCCGATGCGTTTCCGCCTGCCGCACCAGCCGCACCTGCGTCCGGCCTGGATGATCCGTATCGGCCTGTTCCTGTACGATCACCTGGGCAAACGCACCAGCCTGCCGGGCAGCAAGGGGTTGCGCTTTGGACCAGAATCGGTGCTGAAGCCTGAACTGAAGCGCGGTTTCGAATATTCCGACTGCTGGGTCGACGATGCTCGCCTGGTGGTGCTGAACGCGCAGGAAGTGGAAAAACGCGGCGGCGAAGTGCGCACCCGCACCAAAGTGACCCGCGCATGGCGCGAAAACGGCCTGTGGATGGTGGAAGCGGTCGATATCGACAGCGGCAAAACCTTCACCTGGCGCGCCAAAGGCCTGGTGAACGCCACCGGCCCGTGGGTGAAAAACTTCTTCGACGACGGCCTGAAGCTGAAATCGCCTTACGGCATCCGTCTGATCAAAGGCAGCCACATCGTGGTGCCGCGCGTGCACGATCAGCCGCAGTCTTACATTCTGCAGAACGAAGACCACCGCATCGTGTTCGTGATCCCGTGGAATGACGAGTTCTCCATCATCGGCACCACCGACGTGGAGTACAAAGGCGATCCGAAAGACGTGAAGATCGACGAGAACGAAATCGCTTATCTGCTGAAAGTGTACAACGATCACTTCAAGAAGCAGCTGGGCCGCGACGACATCGTCTGGACTTACTCCGGCGTGCGTCCGCTGTGCGACGACGAATCCGATTCACCGCAGGCGATCACCCGCGATTACACGCTGGACGTGCACGACGAGCAAGGCAAGGCGCCGCTGCTGTCGGTCTTCGGCGGCAAGCTGACCACCTACCGCAAGCTGGCCGAACATGCGATGGAAAAACTGGCCCACTACTACCCAGGCTGCGGCCCGGCGTGGACCAAAAACGCCACGCTGCCGGGCGGTGACATCGACGGCGACCGCGACGGTTACGCGGCCAAACTGCGCCGTGCGCACGGCTGGCTGCCGGAAGCCCTGGCGCGCCGCTATGCCCGCACCTACGGCAGCCAGAGCGAGCTGATCCTGGCCGGCGCCAACGGCCTCGCCGATCTGGGCGAAGATTTCGGCCACGGTCTGTATGAAGCCGAACTGCGCTACCTGACCGAGAAAGAGTGGGTCGTGGAGCTGGACGACGCTATCTGGCGCCGCACCAAGCTGGGCATGTGGCTGGACGAAGCGCAGCAGGCGCGCGTGAAAGCCTGGCTGGCGGAACACGCGAAAACGAAAGCGCTGTCGCTGGCTTCCTGAGCCGCAGCGTAACGAAAAAGGGCCGGTTATCCGGCCCTTTGCTTTTTTTCTGTCCGCTTTACAGCTTCACCGGCTTAATGTGCCAAATTTCATCCGCATATTCCTGAATGGTGCGATCGGATGAGAAGTAACCCATATTGGCGATATTCAGCACCGCGCGCCGCGTCCACTCGTCCTGATTGAGATACACCTCGTCCACCTTGTCCTGCGTGTCCACATAGCTGCGGTAATCCGCCAACAGCTGATAGTGGTCGCCGAGGTTCACCAGCGAGTCGAACAAATTGCCATAGCGCTTCGGCTCCTCAGGGCTGAACATGCCGGTGGCGATCTGCGTCAGCGCCTGATGCAGCTCTGGGTCTTGCTCGTAGTACTGTCGCGGGTTGTAACCGTTGCGGCGCAGTTCCTCGACCTGCTCGGCGGTATTGCCGAAGATAAAGATGTTCTCCTCCCCCACGTGCTCGCGCATCTCGACGTTGGCGCCGTCCAACGTGCCGATGGTCAGCGCGCCGTTCAGCGCGAACTTCATATTGCTGGTGCCCGAGGCTTCGGTGCCCGCCAGCGAGATCTGTTCCGACAGATCCGCCGCCGGGATGATGATCTGCGCCAGGCTGACGCCGTAGTTCGGAATGAACACCACCTTCAACTGGGTATGCACGCGCGGATCGTTGTTGATCACTTTGGCCACGTCGTTGATCAGGCGGATGATCTGCTTGGCGGCATAGTAGGCCGAGGCCGCCTTGCCGGCGAAGATCACCACCCGCGGCACGCGCTCGATATCAGGGTCGGCCAGCAAACGGTTATACAGCGTGATGACGTGCAACACGTTGAGCAACTGCCGTTTGTACTCGTGGATGCGTTTGATCTGCACGTCGAACAGCGCATCCGGGTTAACCACCACGTTGAGCGTTTTGGCGATGTACAGCGCCAGCCGCTCCTTGTTCTGCCGCTTGGCGCGCTGCACCGCCTGCAGGAAGCTCGGGTAATCGATGTTGGCCTTGATCTCGCTCAGCTGGCTGAGATCGGTGCGCCAGGTTTGGCCGATGCAGTCGTCCAGCACCGCCGCCAACGGCGGGTTGGCCAGCGCCAGCCAACGACGCGGCGTCACCCCGTTGGTTTTGTTGCAGAAACGAGTCGGGAACAGCCGGGCGAAGTCGGCGAACAGCGACTGCACCATCAGTTCGGAATGCAGAGCGGAAACGCCGTTGACCTTGTGGCTGGCCACCACCGCCAGCCACGCCATGCGCACCCGACGGCCGTTGGTTTCGTCGATGATCGAGACCCGCGCCAGCAGATCGTTGTCGCCCGGCGCCACCTCCTGCACCATTTTGAGGAAGTGATCGTTGATCTCGAAAATCAGCTGCAGATGGCGCGGCAGGATGCGGCCGAGCATGTCCACCGGCCAGGTCTCCAGCGCCTCACTCATCAGCGTGTGGTTAGTGTAGGAGAATACCTGCTCCACCACTTCCCAGGCGTCGAGCCACTTGAACTTGTGCTCGTCGATCAGCCGGTGCATCAGCTCCGGAATCGACAACACCGGGTGAGTGTCGTTGAGGTGAATGGCGATCTTGTCCGCCAGGTTGTCGAAGGTTTTGTGCATCAGCCAATGGCGATTGAGAATATCCTGTACCGTGGCCGACACCAGGAAATACTCTTGTCGCAAGCGCAATTCACGCCCGGAGGAGGTCGAATCGTCCGGATAGAGCACGCGCGACACGTTCTCCGAATGGTTTTTATCTTCCACCGCCGCGAAGTAATCGCCCTGATTGAACTTGCCGAGGTTGATCTCGTTACTGGCCTGCGCGCCCCACAACCGCAGCGTGTTGGTGGCGTCGGTGTCGAAACCGGGGATCACCTGATCGTAGGCGATGGCCACGATTTCTTCGGTCTCCAGCCAGCGGGCCTTGGCCCCCTCCTGCTGCACGCGGCCGCCGAAGCGCACCTTGTAGCGGGTGTTATGGCGCGGAAACTCCCACGGATTGCCGTACTCCAGCCAGTAGTCCGGCGATTCCATCTGTTGGCCGTTGACGATGTTCTGCTTGAACATGCCGTACTCATAGCGAATGCCATAGCCGCGCCCCGGCAGCGCCAGCGTCGCCAGCGAGTCGAGGAAGCAGGCCGCCAGCCGGCCCAGACCGCCGTTGCCGAGCCCGGGGTCGTTCTCTTCCTCCAGCAGCTCCGCCAGGTTCAGCCCCATCTCGTTCAACGCGTTGTCGATGTCCTGATAAATGCCCATCGACAGCAGCGCGTTCGACAACGTGCGGCCGATCAGAAACTCCATCGACAGGTAATACACCTGCCGCACGTCTTGAGACAGCTGGGCGCGGTTGGAGCGCAGCCAGCGCTCCACCATGCGATCGCGCACCGCGAACAGGACGGCGTTGAGCCAGTCGTGACGGTTGGCGATCGCCGGATCCTTGCCGACGATAAACATCAGCTTATAGGCAATGGAATGTTTCAGCGCTTCCACACTGACCGTAGGTGAGGTGTAACTAAACGGTGAAGTCATGGCTTTTAATCCCTAATGGGGAGCCCAGCCATCCGCCGCGGAATAGCTGGCCCCGCTGAACATGGGCGCGGTACGCTGCGCCCCGACAATCTACCCTTACGGTTGCCCGCCGCGCGTCAACCCGAGACGCGAATCGCGGACTACAAGCGTTGATAAAGCGATAAATACTCTTTCGCCGCCACCGGCCAGCCGAAGTCCACGCTCATGGCGTGGCGCTGAACGTGGCGCCAGTGTTTCGGCCGGCTCCACAGCACCATGGCGCGGCGGATGGCGTTGCCCAGCGCGACAGCGTCGCAATCGTCGAACACGAATCCGCTGGCGGTGCCGTCGGCCAGGTTCTCCAGCGCGCAGTCCACGACCGTGTCCGCCAGTCCGCCGGTGCGGCGCACCAGCGGCAGCGTGCCGTATTTCAGGCCGTAGAGCTGCGTCAGGCCGCAGGGCTCGAAGCGGCTCGGCACCAGAATGACGTCGGCGCCGCCGATGATGCGGTGGGAGAAGGATTCGTGATAACCGATCTGCACGCCGACCTGCTCAGGGTAGTCGGCGGCGGCGGCCAGAAACGCCTGCTGCAGCACCGCGTCGCCGGCGCCCAGCAGCGCCAACTGCCCGCCCTGCGCCAGCAATTCGGGCAACGCCTGCAGCACCAGATCGAGGCCTTTCTGGCTGGTCAATCGGCTCACCACCGCGAACACCGGCAGCGATTCGTCCACCTTCAGCCCCATGGCCTTTTGCAGATGCAGCTTGTTTTTGACCTTGCTTTTCAGATCGTCGGCGTCGTAGCGGGCGCTCAGCCGCGGGTCGTGGGCCGGATCCCAAATCTTGTCGTCCACGCCGTTGAGGATGCCGCTCAACCTGCCTTGCCGCTGCCGCTCCTGCAGCAGCCCCTCCATGCCGTAGCCAAACTCCGGCCGGGTGATCTCGCGCGCATAGGTCGGGCTGACGGCGGTCACGTGGTCGGCATAAAACAGCCCGGCCTTGAGGAACGACATCTGGCCGTAGAACTCCAGGCCATAGACATCGTAAAACGACGCCGGCAGCCACAGCTCGGTCACGTGATGGGCGGAGAACAGGCCCTGATAGGCCAGGTTGTGCACGGTGAACACCGAACGCGCCGGGTGACCGTTGGCGGCCAGATAGGCGCAGCTCAGGCCGGCATGCCAGTCGTGGGCATGCACCAGCTGCGGGCGCCAGTAGCGATCCAGCCCCTTGGCCAGCTCGCAGGCCATCCAGCCCAGCAGCGCAAAGCGCCGGTGGTTGTCGGGGTAGGCGTACATGGACTGATCGTGGTATGGGCTGCCCGGCCGGTCATACAGCCAGGGCGCATCGATCAGGTAAATGCCCACGCCATGGTAGGTGCCGTAACGCAGGCCGACACGGCCGGCGAACGAGTCTATCTCCGCCACCAGCACGGTGTCGGGTATGCCGTTGCGTACGTCAGGGAAAGCGGGCAATAGTACCCGAACATCGGCGCCTTCGGCGATTTGCGCCGCCGGCAGCGCGCCAACCACGTCTGCGAGTCCGCCCGTTTTCAGCAGGGGGAACATTTCAGAACATACGTGTAAGACCTGCATTATCACTCCTGAAAGTCGGCCGAAGGCCTCTGGATAAGAAATAAAGCAGGCTTGCCGCTGTTATGTGTGCCGCGTTGCGCAAGCCATCGAACCGTTCATCGGGCGGCAGGCTATCGTTCTGCCCCCCACGTTAACTCACAATTTTGACAACATTTCGCGCGTCACCAGCACGATGCCGCCTTCCGAGCGATAGAAACGCTTGCTGTCCTCATCGGCGTTTTCCCCGATCACCATGCCCTCCGGAATATGGCAGGCGCGGTCGATGATGCAGCGCCGCAGGCGGCAGGAACGGCCGACGTTCACGTCCGGCAACAATACGGTAGAGTCGATGGTGCAAAACGAGTTCACTCGCACGCGCGGGAACAGCACCGAATGCACCACCACCGAGCCCGAGACGATGCAACCGCCGGACACCAGCGAATTCATGGTCATGCCATGGCTACCGGAGCGATCCTGCACGAACTTGGCCGGCGGCAGCGGTTCCATGTGGGTGCGGATCGGCCAGGCGCGGTCGTACATGTCCAGCTCCGGCGTCACCGACGCCAGATCGAGATTGGCGCGCCAGTAAGCGTCCAGCGTGCCCACGTCGCGCCAGTAAGGCGGCAAGTCGGGGTTGGACGTCACGCAGGACAAGGTAAACGGATGCGCCCACGCCGCCTGCTGCGCGGTGATTTTCGGGATCAGATCCTTGCCGAAATCGTGGCTGGAGCCGGGGGTCGACATATCCTCTTCCAGCAGTTGGAACAGGTAGGCGGCATTAAAAATATAGATGCCCATGCTGGCCAGCGACATATCCGGGTTGCCCGGCATCGCCGGCGGATCGGCGGGCTTTTCCAGAAACTCGATGATGCGGTCGCTTTCATCCACCTTCATCACGCCGAATTCGCCGGCTTCGCTGCGCGGCACCGGCAGGCAAGCCACGGTGCACTGAGCGCCCTTCTCGACGTGGTCGATCAGCATGCGCGAATAATCCATCTTGTAGATGTGATCGCCCGCCAGGATCACCACGTATTCGGCCTCGTAGCGACGGATGATATCCAGGTTCTGGTACACCGCGTCGGCGGTGCCCTTGTACCAATGCTCGGTGCTGAGGCGCTGCTGGGCCGGCAGCAGATCGACGAACTCATTCATCTCCTCGTTGAGGAACGACCAGCCGCGCTGAATGTGCTGCACCAGCGTGTGCGACTGGTATTGGGTGATCACGCCGATGCGGCGGATGCCGGAGTTCAGGCAGTTCGACAAGGCGAAGTCGATGATGCGGAATTTGCCGCCAAAGTGGACGGCGGGCTTGGCGCGGGTGGAGGTCAAATCTTTCAGACGTGAACCGCGGCCGCCGGCCAGGATCAGCGCTACGGATTTAATCGGCAGCTGGCGCGCCAACATCAGGGGGTCTTTATTTTCAAACCTAACCATAGCGGACTCCTTTTATTATTTCCGTACCAGTACGCAAAGCGAGCGCGCGGCCTGGTGCCAGGCGGGCAATACCGCCCGTGAGTCTTCCTGAGTGAACGGGGCGACAACCTGCCAATCGCCTTCCGGCAACCTCATCTCCGTCGTTTGCGGCGTGGCGTTGACCAGCAGCAGCCAGCGCTGCGACAGCAGGATCTGCATGCGCAGCTCGCCCTGCTCCCACTGCTGCGCATCGAGCGGCTGACCTTGCGCGTTCAGCCACTGCACGCTGCCGTCGTCCTGCTGCCACCAACGGTCCTGCTGCAGCGCGGGGATCTGGCGGCGCAGCGCGATCAGCGCCGCGACGTAATCGGTCAGCGCGTCGTCCGCCGTGGCCCAGTCGAGCCAGGTGGTGGCGTTGTCCTGACAATAGGCATTGTTGTTCCCCTGCTGGCTGTGTCCCTGTTCATCGCCGGCCAGCAGCATCGGCGTTCCCTGGGACAGCAACAACGTGGCGAGCATCGCCCGTTGGCTGGCCCTGCGGCGTTGGACAACGGCGTCGTCGGCGACCAGGCCTTCCACGCCGTGGTTGTTGCTGAAATTGCGATCGCTGCCGTCGCGGTTGCCCTCGCCGTTCGGCTGATTGTGCTTCTCGTTGAAGCTGACCACGTCTTGCAGGGTAAAACCGTCATGGGCGGTCAGCATGTTGACGGTGGCGTAAGGCGCTCGCCCGCGCTGGTTATACAGATCGCTGGAAGCGGCAAAACGCCGGGCGAACTGGCCGAGCGACACGCCGCTCTGCAGCCAGAAACGACGCATGTCATCGCGGTAATGATCGTTCCATTCGGCAAAGCGGCCGGGAAACGCCCCCACCTGATAGCCGCCGGGGCCAATGTCCCAGGGTTCGGCGATCAGCTTGCAGCGCGACAGCACATCGTCCGCCAGCATCGCCTGGAACAGCGGCGCATCGCGATCGAACCCCGGCGTGCGGCCGAGCACGCTGCCCAGATCGAAACGGAAGCCGTCGACGTGGCACTCCCGCACCCAAAAACGCAGGCAATCCATCACCCAGGCCACGCCCTGCGGCTGATCCAACCGCAGCGTGTTGCCGCAGCCGGTGTCGTTGACATAGTCCCCTTCGGGCGTCAGCCAGTAGTAGCTCAGGTTATCGATGCCGCTCAGCGACAGCATCGGCCCGTCCATATCCAGCTCGGCGCTGTGGTTGAACACCACGTCGAGGATCACCTCGATGCCGGCTTTGTGCAGCGCCTTGACCGCATCGCGGAATTCGTTCAGCGGCGTGGCATCGGTGCTCAGGCTGGCGTAGCGGTTGTCCGGCGCATAGGGCGCCAGCACGTTATAGCCCCAATAGTTGATCAGCCCCAACCGCTGCAGGCGCGGTTCGGAGGTATGTTGCTGCACCGGCAGCAGTTCCAGCGCGGTGATGCCGAGGCGTTTGAAGTGGGCGATCATCGCCGGGTGCCCCAATGCGGCGAAGCTGCCGCGCAGCGCCGGCGGGATCTGCGGATGCAGCAGCGTCAGGCCGCGCACGTGCGCTTCGTAAATCACCGTCTGTCCCCAGGGCGTGGCAGGCGGGCGATCGTCCTGCCAGTCATACTGTTCGTCCACCACCACGCACTTCGGCATCAGCTCCGCGCTGTCGTGCGGGTCCGGCTGCTCGTAACCGCCGTGCAGGTGCGGGTGATCCGCCACCGGCCCTTCCACCGCGCGCGCGGCCGGATCGAGCGCCAGTTTGTTGGGGTTGAAACGCTGTCCGTTCGCCGGGTCAAACGGGCCGTAGACCCGGTAACCGTAACGTTGCCCCGGCCTGCCGCCCGGTAAGTAGCCATGCCAGATATCGCCGCTGCGCGCCGGCAGCGGCAGGCGCACTTCGCGCTGCTGGCCGTCGAACAGGCACAGCTCCACCCGCTCGGCGTGCGCCGAGTACAGGGTAAAGTTGATGCCTTCGCCGTCGTAATGCGCGCCCAGCGGCGCGGCGAGGCCGGCCGTCAGCTCCGTCATGGCGCCTCCCGCAGCAGATAAATGGTCGCCAGCGGCGGCAGCGTTACGCAGATGGAAAAGTCGCGGCCGTGGCTGCCGACCGCTTCGGAAGAGACCCGCCCCTGATTGCCGGCGTTGCTGCCGTGATAGTGGTGCGAATCGGTATTGAGGATCTCGCGGTAGTCACCGGCGCGCGAGAGGCCGATGCGGTAGCGGTAGCGCGGCACCGGGGTAAAGTTGCTGATGGCGATCAGCTCATTGCCCTGCGAATCGTAGCGCGCGAACGCGAACACCGAGTTGTCGTGATCGTCGACCACCAGCCACTCGAAGCCGTCAGGCCGGTAGTCGCGCTCGTACAGCGGCGCCTGCTGCCGGTAGCAGTGGTTCAGATCGCGCACCAGCCGCTGCACGCCGTTATGCCAGTTATCCAACCCTTCCAATAAATGCCAGTCGAGGCTGGTATCGAAATTCCACTCGCGCCCCTGTGCGAATTCGCAGCCCATAAACAGCAGCTTCTTGCCCGGATGCGCCCACATAAAGCCGTAATAGGCGCGCAGGTTGGCGAATTTCTGCCAGGCGTCGCCCGGCATACGGTCGAGGACCGATTTTTTGCCGTGCACCACTTCATCGTGCGAGATAGGCAACACGAAGTTCTCGGTATAGGCGTACAGCATGCCGAAGGTCATCTGGTTGTGGTGATACTTGCGGTGCACCGGATCGCACTTCATGTAATTGAGCGTGTCGTGCATCCAGCCGAGGTTCCATTTGTAGTGGAACCCAAGGCCGTTGGCGTCCGGCGGCAGGGTGACGCCGGGATAGTCGGTGGATTCCTCCGCCAACGTCACCGCGCCCGGCTGCGCCTGGCCGATAGTCTGGTTGGTATAACGCAGGAAGGCGATGGCCTCCAGATTCTCGTTGCCGCCGTAGTAATTCGGCACCCACTCGCCGTCGGCGCGGCTGTAGTCGCGATAGATCATCGACGCCACCGCATCCACCCGCAGCGCGTCGATGCCGAAGCGCTCCAGCCAATACAGCGCGTTGCCCGCCAGGTAGTTGCGCACCTCGTGGCGACCGTAGTTGTAAATCAGCGTATTCCAGTCCTGATGGTAGCCCTCGCGCGGATCGGCGTATTCGTACAGCGCAGTGCCATCGAAATTCGCCAGGCCGTAGGCGTCGCTGGGGAAGTGCCCCGGCACCCAGTCGAGGATCACGTTGATGCCCGCCTCATGCGCCGCCGCCACAAACGCCCTGAAGTCGGCCGGCGTGCCGAAGCGCCGGGTCGGCGCATACAGCCCCAGCGGCTGGTAGCCCCAGCTGCCGTCGAACGGGTGCTCGTTGACCGGCAGCAGCTCGATATGGGTGAATCCCATGTCCTTCACATAGTCGATCAGCTGCACCGCCAGTTCACCGTAGCTGAGCCAAAAGTGGTTATCGGTGTGGCGGCGCCATGAGCCGAGATGCACCTCGTAAATGGCGATCGGCTGGTCAAAATCGTTGGCGCGGCGGCGCGCCGGCGTCGACGGCACCACCTCCGGCAGCGGCGCCACCAGCGAGGCGGTATCCGGGCGCATCTGCGCCTCAAAGGCGTAAGGATCGGCTTTCAGTTGGGTATTGCCATAGCAATCGACGATTTCATATTTGTACAGCTGCCCGGCCCGCACGCCGGGCAAGAACAGCTCCCAGATGCCGTTCTCACGCCGCAGACGCATCGGGTGGCGGCGGCCGTCCCAGAAGTTGAATTCCCCCACCACCGAGACGCGCTGCGCGTTGGGCGCCCAGACCGCAAAGCTGACGCCGTCGACGCCATCCAGCGTGACGAGGTGAGCGCCCAGCCGTTCATAGGGGCGCAGATGCGTGCCTTCGGCCAATAACCAACTGTCGATATCCTGCAGCAGCGGGCCGAACCGGTAGGGATCGTCGACGATCTGTTGATGATCGCGCCAGCTGACCTGCAGCTGATAGCGGAAAGGATTTTTTCGCCGCGGCACCACGGCGCTGAAGAAACCGCGCGGATCGTCGCAGTTCAGCTGCACCAGTCGCCGGCCGGTTTGCTGTTCCACCAGCCAGACTGCGCCGGCGTCCGGCAGCAGCGCGCGCACTTGCAGACCGTTATCGGTCGCATGCATGCCAAGCAGAGCAAAGGGATCGGCATAATGGCCGGAGATGATCTGATCAATCACGTCACGATCGGGAAGTACAGGCATAGTCTTCTTCCTTAGATTAACAGCATGATCTAAGCACGGCTTGTTGGTTATTCCTTGGCCGTTTTGGTCATCATGCAATGCATTCGGACTCTAAAGCGTGATTGCGGTCGGTTATTGACCAATCTTTACTCTGCCGACCTGAATTTCGCTCTTTATGCTTATTTTTTGAAATATTTCAGTCATGGTGAAAAAGTGTTCACCCCTGCGTTAAGCATAGCCAATGTCTGTTAAAAACTGCTCGGCATTGGTGAGGAAAATTCTTCATTAAGAAAACTGCCAGCCTGACGGCATCTGCATGCGGCGGCCGACGAGAAGAGATGCGGGGTACAGCCCAATGAAACGAGACTTGCGATAACGCTGCCCGACGCGGCGCGCAGCGAACAAAAAGGCGGAAAATAAGGCGTTAGGGGGCTGAAAGCGCTCAGCCCCCAGGAAGTATGGGTTTACAACAAAGTACAGAAGCAGCAGGTATCGCCTATTCCAAAGCAGAGATCACCTTCTCAAGAAACGATCGCGCTGTGTATCCCCATGGCGCTGGTGCAAACTCCCCATCAGCAAGTTCAGCAACAGCAAGTTCAAGCTGTTGTTCCTCAGGATATTGCGCCAGCAACGCTCGTGCTTCATCGACGGTTTTTCTCACTGTCGCGGTATTTTCCGTCTCCCGATAAGAGGCCAGGATCTCTTCTACAGACTCTCCAAATAAATCATAATCTTGCCCAAAAAAAACACGCACAAGTGTACCGAGATTAGCGACTGAAAAGCCCATAGGGTCCCTTATCTGATAATGGGGTAAGCGGTTAAAATGTAATACGGCTTACCGTTGTAAATTTTCTTTAGCAAGACAACCCGCACGCTGTTGGACGTTAATTGAATTGTGCTTCCTTGCCTGTAGCCAAAACCAACCGCTTACCCACCTTATGCGTGAGTTCAAGCACGTTGGCCGAAGTAGGCTGTTGCGCCCAGCGCTTAATAAGCGCGTTATTCACTTTCAACGCCCGACTAATCGCGTCTTCAGCAGTACGTAAATCTGTAAATGTCGAGGCTGACTGTAAACCAGGACTCTTTGCCAAGCGCTCCAGCAGCTCTTCTGAACTTTTAGCAACATGCTTAGCAATGGTGTGCCCACCTCCTTTTGCACCGGCTATAGACTCGTGTTCAAGCAATTTTAATTGCCCCACCCGAACGGAAGCCACGCGTACAGCGCCTAAAGCGGTTGCAAACACCAAAGGAACGGCAATATCTACCGTTAAACCGACGTTGTAAGCCATATCTTCGTCGGCCCCCAGACTCTGAGCCAGCAAAACCGCCGACTTGTAAGTGTCTGTAGTCAATGATCGGCCGGTAATGATCTGATTTGATGCGGTTTTTATGCTATCCATGCTATGAGTGCCAACGACCACGCATCCCACTTTGGTTAACAATGTTGGGTCAGGCGCATAGCACATCACCCCAGCCCCAAGAAGTTCGACGACTCCCCCCGCTAAACCCAGTCCACCCATGAGCCGATTACCCCAGGTTTCCCCTTCTGTGACCGTGCTATCCGACATCACGGCCGCTAGCTGCACGGGTGAAAGCGCGACCTGTAATCCTTCGTTGGAAATCATATCCCTATACCTGCGCTATGTTGCCAATGCGCTTATAAATATCACAGGGAAGATTAACTTGTAACCACATTCAGACCATACCGACATGACTCCGCTCATATGAAAAAGCCCGCAATAAGCGGGCTTTGAAATACAACAGATGAACTGGCGAGCGGGTTTACAGCAGGATGCGCAGCATGCGGCGCAGCGGCTCGGCCGCGCCCCACAGCAGCTGGTCGCCCACGGTGAACGCCGACAGGTACTCCGGCCCCATATTCAGCTTGCGCAGACGGCCGACCGGCGTATTCAGCGTGCCGGTCACCGCCGCAGGCGTCAGTTCGCGCATGGTCAGCTCGCGGTCGTTCGGGATCACGCGCACCCAGTCGTTGTGCGTCGCCAGCATCTGCTCGATTTCCGGCAGCGACACGTCTTTTTTCAGCTTCAGGGTGAACGCCTGGCTGTGGCAGCGCAGCGCGCCCACGCGCACGCACAGGCCATCGACCGGGATCACGCTGCCGGTGTTGAGGATCTTGTTGGTCTCCGCCTGGCCTTTCCACTCTTCGCGGCTCTGGCCGTTGTCGAGCTGCTTGTCGATCCACGGGATCAGGCTGCCGGCCAGCGGCACGCCGAAGTTGTCGGTCGGCAGTTTGCCGCTGCGGGTCGCCTCGGTCACCTTGCGTTCGATATCCAGAATGGCGGAGGCTGGATCCTGCAGCTCTTTCGCCACATCGGCGTGCAGCATGCCCATTTGGGTCAGCAGTTCGCGCATGTGGCGAGCGCCGCCGCCGGAGGCCGCCTGGTAGGTGGCGACCGACGCCCACTCCACCAGATCGTTGGCGAACAGGCCGCCGAGGGACATCAGCATTAGGCTGACGGTGCAGTTGCCGCCGACGAAGGTTTTGATGCCTTTGTCCAGGCCCTGCTGGATCACCGCGTGGTTGACCGGATCCAGAATGATGATGGCGTCATCCTGCATGCGCAGCGACGAGGCCGCGTCGATCCAGTAACCCTGCCAACCGCTGGCGCGCAGCTTAGGGTAAACTTCGTTGGTATAATCGCCGCCCTGACAGGTAATAATGATATCGAGCGCGCTCAGGGCGTCGATGTCATAGGCATCCTGCAGCGTGCCCTGCTGGCCGCCGAAGGCCGGCGCGGCAGAACCGTGCTGCGAGGTGGAGAAAAAGACCGGGCGAATGGCGTCGAAATCGCGCTCTTCCGTCATGCGTTGCATGAGAACCGAGCCGACCATTCCGCGCCAACCGATGAAACCAACGTTTTTCATAATATCTGTGTCCCGCCCGGATAAGGGCTTATTAGGTGATAACGAGTTGTGTGCAATATCTCCTCACCTTACAAAATGTCGGCGCGGGCGCAAAGTGAATTTATTCGATGGCTGGGGATTTCTCAGCAATCCTTCTTATAGGCAAGGACGCGGCCGAAAAGGCCGAGGCGTTTTCCCGATCACGAGGTCACCATGACAGAGATGATTTCCGCTACGGTATTGCTGTTTTTAATTATGGATCCGCTGGGCAACCTGCCGATTTTCATGTCGGTGCTCAAACACCTGGAACCGCGCCGCCGCCGCGTGGTGTTGATTCGCGAGCTGCTGATCGCCCTGCTGCTGATGCTGATCTTCCTGTTCGCCGGCGAGAAAATTCTGGCGTTCCTCAACCTGCGCACCGAAACCGTCTCCATTTCCGGCGGCATCATCCTGTTTCTGATCGCCATCAAGATGATTTTCCCCTCGCAGGAAGGAAACAGCTCCGGGCTGTCCGCCGGCGAGGAGCCGTTCCTGGTGCCGCTGGCGATCCCGCTGGTGGCCGGGCCGTCGATTCTGGCTGCATTGATGCTGCTGTCGCACCAGTATCCACATCAGCTGCCCCATCTGGTGGCGGCGCTGTTGATCGCCTGGGGCCTCTCTGCGGCCATTTTGCTGATGTCGAACCTGTTCCTGCGCCTGCTGGGCAGCAAAGGCGTCAGCGCGCTGGAGCGGTTGATGGGGCTGATTCTGGTGATGCTGTCGACCCAGATGTTCCTGGACGGCGTGCGGGCTTACATGAAGCTGTAGGCGCCTGGCGGCGCCGACAACGGCCCGCGCTCAGCGGGCGGTAACGCGGCGAATATAGGCGAGCGTATCGGCGACCACGCCGTCCAGCGGCTGGTTGATGTCGATCGCTTGCACATCCGGCTCCTGCTCGCCCGGCTCTTCCAACGTGGCGAACTGCGAAACCAGCATCTGCGGTTTGAAGAAATGACCTTTGCGCTGCTTCAGGCGCTCCTCGATCACCGCTTTGTCGCCTTTCAGGTAGAGGAAATGCAGGTTGCTATTCCCTTCGCGCAGGCGGTCGCGATAGCTTTTTTTCAGCGCCGAACACACCAGCAGCGACACCGGATTGGTGCGTTGCATGGCGAAGATGGCGTCGTTGAGCGCAGCCAGCCACGGAACGCGATCGTTGTCGTCCAGCGCATGCCCGGCGGCCATTTTGTTGATGTTGGCGCGCGGATGCAGATAATCGCCGTCCAGCATGGCGGCATCGGCTTCCCGGGCGACGGCGCTGGCCACGGCGGATTTACCGCTGCCGGACACCCCCATCAGGATAAATACGTGATTCTGCGGATTACTCATTGTGTCATGCCCTTATGGGAACTGGCGCGAGCGCGCCAAATGCGTCCCAACTGATAAAGATACTCTGGAACGCCGACGCCCCGCAGGGCGTCGGATAACGATTATACGACCGTCGCCAGCAGCAGGCAGCCCACCAGGCCGCACACCGAGATGATGGTTTCCAGCACCGACCAGGATTTGATGGTTTCCATGATGCTCAGGTTGAAGTACTCCTTGAACAGCCAGAAGCCCGGATCGTTAACGTGCGAGAAGATAACGCTGCCGGAACCGACCGCAATCACCATCAGCTCAGGGCTGACGCCGGTGGTGGCGATCAGCGGGGCGACGATGCCGCCGGCGGTGATCGCCGCCACGGTGGCGGAACCCAGCGCCAGACGCAGCGCGGCGGCGATCGACCAGGCCATCAGGATCGGCGAAACGTTGCTGCCTTCCATCAGGCCGGCGATGTACTGCTCGACGCCGCTGTCCACCAGCACCTGTTTGAAGGCGCCGCCGCCGCCGATGATCAACAGCATCATGGCGATGATTTTAATCGAGTCGGTGATGGTGCCCATCACTTCATCCATGGTGCGGCCGCGGTTCAGGCCGAAGGTGAAGATGGCGATCAGCACGGCGATCAGGGTCGCCATCACCGGGTCGCCGAAGAACTCGGCGAAGCGCAGCAGGCTGTGGCCCTTCGGCAACACCATTTCAGCCACCGCGCGCAGCGCCATCAGGATCACCGGCACCAGCGACGTGGCGACGCTGACGCCAAAGCTCGGCATCTCCGCGTCGGTAAAGGTTTTCGGGTTGTACAGGCCTTCCGGCACCGGCTTGTCGATGCCTTTCAGGAAGCGGGCATAGACCGGGCCGGCCAGGATCACCGTCGGGATCGCCAGCAGCGTGCCGTACAACAGGGTTTTACCCATGTCGGCATGGAAGATGGTGGCGATAGCGGTCGGGCCCGGGTGCGGCGGCAGGAAGCCGTGAGTCACCGACAGCGCAGCGGCCATCGGCACGCCGACGTACAGCAGCGGAATGCGCGCGGAGGCGGCGATGGTGAACACCAGCGGCAGCAACAGCACGAAGCCCACTTCGTAGAACAGCGCGAAGCCGACGGTGAAACCGGTCAGCACCACCGCCCATTGAATGTGTTTTCTGCCGAACTTGTCGATCAGCGTGGTGGCGATGCGCTGTGCGCCGCCGCAGTCCGCCAGCAGCTTGCCGAGCATGGCGCCGAAGCCCATGATCAGCGCCAGGCTGCCCAGCGTGCCGCCCACGCCGGCCTTGATGGAGCCGATGACCTTATCGACCGGCATCCCCTGTGCAATCCCGACCGCCAGAGCAACCAGAACCAGAGAGATAAAGCCGTTCAGCTTGAAGCGGATCATCAGCAGCAGCAGCAGCGCTACGCCGCCTGCAACAATCACTAATGGCATAGTTTTTCTCCAACCTTTTATCGCGACTCTCTTTACGATAGGCGTAAAGCGTGCGGTTGTTTTATTTTTAGGCTCTTTCCCGGTGTTTAAGAAGAGCTGTAGGTGTTGTTGATTCAGAGGTTCAGTCTTGCAGCAAGATGACCGCCCACTCGTTGTTACCGGTATCATGATACCGGTAACAACATAAGCCTCGGAACCGGGTAAGCGGCTAAAATTCGCGTTCTGGGACAGAGATCAAACTTATGTCGGCAACGAGCGGCGGGCTTACAGGCGGGATAACCAGCGCGCCTCAGGACGCGCTGCAAAAAGAAAGGGTGTTAAAACAGAACGTTAAAATGGCTCAGATGCTGCCGCCTGGGATCACGGTGAAACCGACGTCCACCATGCGCGGGCACACCGTTTCGCCGCGCAGCCGGGCCAGCAGGCGCTCGGCGCCGATCTGCCCCATGCGCTCGCGCGGGGTCAGCACGCTGGCCAGCTTCGGCACCATCACCTGACCGATGTCATGGCCGTGGAAACCGGCGATCGCCATGTCCTGCGGGATCGACAGCCCCTGTCGCTGGCACTCGAAGGCCGCGCCGATCGCCAGGTCATCGTTGGTGCAGAAGATACTGTCGATCTGCGGATAATCGCGCTGCGCCTGGCGCAGCAGCTCGCCGCCGGCGGAATAGGAGGAAGACCGCGCGGTCATGATGCTGTACGGCTCCAGGCCGGATTCACGCATCGCCTGCTCATACCCCTGTTGTTTGATGATAGTACGTTCATCCTGACGGGCGCCGAAGTAGACCACGTGACGGTGGCCGTGCGCGATGATTTGCTGCGTCATCTGGCGCGCCGCCTCGAAGTTGTTGAAGCCCACCGCCAGATCGATGCACGGCGAGACGCAGTCCATCAGCTCTACCACCGGAATGCCCGCCACCTCGATCATCTTCAGGGTGCGCGGCGTGTGGTGTCGCTCGGACAGGATCAAACCGTCGATATTGTAAGACAGCAGCGAGGTCAGACGCTCTTCTTCACGCTCCGGCAGATAGCCGTAGTGCGCCAGCATGGTCTGGTAGTTGTGCGCGTCGGTCACGCTTTCGATGCCGCGCAGCACTTCGGCGAACACCTGGTTGGTCAGCGACGGCAACAGCACGCCAATCGCCCGGCTGGTGGCGTTGGAGAGAATGTCCGGCGCGCGGTTGGGGATGTAGCCCAGCTCATCCAGCGCGACGGCGATTTTTTGCTGCAGGGCGGCGGAAACCTGGTCGGGATTGCGCAGATAACGGCTCACCGTCATCTTGGTCACGCCCACCTTGTCCGCCACATCCTGGAGTACCGGCCGTTTTTTCTTCATTATCAATGAACTGACTAACCGTGAATGGGCAGTCATTTTAGCAAAAAAAACGGCGCGCCGATATTGTCGGTTATGCGACGGCCAACGCAAAAAGGGCTCACACCGTGAGCCCTTCATACGCAGACAAAGGGGAAAAAGCGTGGTTTCTCCCCCTTTGTGACGAGCAGCCGAAAATCAATAAATTGATTTTCCTTGTTTTTATATGTTTTGCCGGCATTAAGTCAGGCAACGTCGGCAGGCGAATCACTCACTTCAAGGGCTCACACCGTGAGCCCTTGATATTTACCGCTTAATCACACCGGCGGCAGATCGAACAGCAGGATTTCGCTCTCTTCGTCGGCCTGAATCGTCAGCGCCGATTCATCCCACACCGCAAACGCGTCGCTGATGCCGGCGGCCTGGCCATTGACCGAGACCTTGCCGCGCACCACCTGGATCCAAATGCGGCGGCCGGCGTCGATCGCGTATTCCGCCTGCTCACCTTTATTCAGCGCCCAACGCGACAGCGTCATGTCCTGGAACACCTTCAGCGAGCCGTCACGCGCATCCGGCGACAGCACCAGCTGACGGCCCTGCGGCGCGTCGAACATGCGCTGTTCGTAGCGCGGCTCCAGCCCGACCTGATCCGGGATGATCCAAATCTGGTACAGGTGCAACGGACGATCCTGATTGGCGTTGTACTCGGAGTGACGCACGCCGGTGCCCGCACTCATGATCTGGAATTCGCCGGCCTGGATCTGCTCTTTGTTGCCCATGCTGTCCTGGTGTTCCACCGTGCCGCTCAGCACGTAGGTCAGGATTTCCATGTCTTTATGCGGGTGAGTACCGAACCCCTGCCCTGCGTCGATCACATCTTCGTTGATCACCCGCAGCGCCGAGAACCCCATAAAGTTCGGATCGTAGTAATCGGCAAATGAGAAGGTGTGCCAGCTATCCAGCCAGCCATGATTGGCGTGGCCGCGGTCTTCCGCTTTACGTACATAAATCATATTCAACTCTCCTCAATGTTTTTTTACAGTCTAGTCCTGCCAGCAGAATAAGAAAGCGTAAAAAACTCATGCCTCTGTTCAAAAATTTCGATGAAATGAAACGGCGGATGGGCAGCGGATTTGTTGAAAGCGGGAACGGCTGAAAAATGGCAAAAAAAAAGCCAGCACCCGAGCTGGCTAAGTAAACACTGGAAGCAATGTGAGCAATGTCGTGCCTTCGCAGCGAGAGTATCAAGGGTTGATGCCCTCCCCGGAACGCATCGCAATAATAATCATTATCATTCGCACCTGTAAAGCGTTTTTTTTGACCCGTTTAAATAATATTGACTCAAGGCAGTAAACGGATAAATTCATAGGTTATTCAACCGGTAAGCGACAGGAGCAGCGAGATGAGCAGCAAGATGAGCGAGATCGTGATACGCCACGTGGAAACAACGGATGCGCAGGCCCTGCATCATCTTTATTCTCAGACGCCCGTCTACCGCGATACGCTGCAGCTCCCGCTACCGTCCGTCGAGTCCTGGCAGAAACGCCTCGCCAATCCCGAACCGGGCACGCATAACCTGGCCGCCATCATCGACGGGCAGCTTGCCGGCCAGTTGGTTGTGATGCTGAATCAGCGCGTTCGCCGCCGCCACGTCGCCACCTTCGGCATCGGCGTCGATCCGCGCTACCACGGTAAAGGCGTCGGCAGCCGCCTGATGCAGGCGATGCTCGACCTGTGCGACAACTGGGCGGCCATCGAGCGCATCGAACTGACGGTGTTCACCGATAACCCGGCGGCCATCGCGCTGTACCGCAAATTCGGCTTTGAGATAGAGGGCACCAGCCGCGCCTATGCCATGCGCGACGGCGTGCTGGTCGATGCCTACCATATGGCGCGTCTGCGCTCCGGGCAGCCACGCGCAGATGCGTGATCTCATCCCCCCGCAGGGGCCGCTGCGCCGGCCCCTTAACATCAACCGCCGAACCTTTTTACAAGCGCTGGCCGGCTTGACGGCCGCCGCCGGCATGTTCTCTCCCCTCACCCCATTAGGTGCCGCTATGCCAACTTCCGCCACCGGGCGCCCTGGCGCCCGCAACCTGATTACCGATGTGCCGGGCCTGAAGGTCGGCGTGGCGCAAGACAGCCGGGTGCGCACCGGCGCGACGGTGATCCTGCCGGACAGCCCGGCGATGGCCGCCGTGGACGTGCGCGGCGGCGGCCCCGCCACCCGGGAAACCGACGCCTTGGGCGAAGACAATCTGGTGCAAACCATCGATGCGCTGACGTTCAGCGGCGGTTCAGTTTACGGCCTGGCGGCGGCGGACGGCGTCGCGGCCTGGCTGGGGCAACAGGGCCGAGGCTACGCGCTGCGCCCAGCGCCCGGCGTGCCGGTCTCCCCGATCGTGCCCACCGCCTGCCTGTACGATCTGGCCAACGGCGGTGACAAAAACTGGCAGCTCACGCCGCCGTATCGCCAGTTGGGCATCGACGCGGTCGGCAAGGCTGGATTGGACTTTCCGCTGGGCACCGTCGGCGCCGGCTACGGCGCCATGACCGGCATGGGCAAGCTGAAAGGCGGCCTCGGTTCGGCGTCTATCGTCGCCGCCAACGGCGCTACCGTCGGCGCGCTGGTGGCGGTCAACAGCCTGGGTGCGGTGGTAGCGCCCGGCACCCGCGCCTTCTGGGCGACGCCCTATGAAATTGACGGTGAATTCGGCAACGGCGGCGCGGCGGCGCTGGCGCAACTACGCGCTCAGGGCGAAGACTGGATGGTGCAAGAGCCGCAGGGCGGCAGAAAGAACACCACCCTGGCCTGCATCGCCACCGATCTGGCGCTGACGCGCGTGGAGTTGAAACGGGTGGCCATCATGGCGCAAGACGGCATGGCGCGCGCTATTCGCCCGCTGCACAGCCCGTTTGACGGCGACGTGGTGTTCGCCCTGTCCACCGGGCAGCGCGAAGTACAGGGCAGCCGCGAACTGGCGGTGCTGCAAATCGGCGCGCTGGCGGCGGACACCCTCGCTCGGGCGATCGCCCGTGGCGTGTATGCCGCCACACCGTGGCCAGGCAGCCAGGTTGCCACCTGGCGAACGCTCGGCGGCTAACGCGCCGCCATCAAAAAGGGGCGCTGGCGGCGCCCCTCGAGTTTTATTGCCCCTTACCGCTTAAATGCCGGCGGTTTCCCGAATATAGCGGCGCGCTTTCACAGCATACTCGAACGGGTTGGCCAGCGCCGGATCCTGCTCGGCTTCCACCACCATCCATCCCTTGTAACCGCGCTCGTCCAGCAGCTTGAACACCGGCCTGAAGTCGATCACGCCATCACCCGGCACGGTAAAGGTGCCCTTCTTCACGCCGTCGAGGAAGCTCAGCTTGTTGGCCTTCACTTCCGCCACCACCTCATCGCGCACGTCCTTCAGATGGACGTGGTTGATGCGCGGCAGATACTTCTCCAGGATCGCCATCATCGCCTGCTGGCTGCCTTCCGAATAGTAGGCGTGGCCGGTATCGAACAGCAGGTAGACGTCGTCGTTGACCATGCTCATGTAGCGATCGATTTCGGCGGTGGTCTGAATGCCGGTGCCCATGTGGTGATGCAGACACACCTGCATGCCTTTGCCGGCGGCGATCTTCGCCAGCTCGTTGTAACCGTCGGCCACCCGCCGCCACTCTTCATCGCTGAAGTACGGCTTCTCTTCGAACACGCCTTTGGTGGTGCCCTGAATGCTCTTGCTCTGTTCAGAACAGCCGATCACCCTGGCGCCCATGGCATGCAGGAAATTCATGTGGTTGATAAATTCATCGATGGTTTTGTCTTTCTGACCATCGGCGAAAAAGGTGCTGAACCAGGCGTTGCAGATCTGGATGCCGCGAATATCCAGCATCGGCTTCAGCACCGCCGGATCGCGCGGATATTTGCTGCCCACTTCGCTGCCGGTGAAGCCAGCCAGCGCCATTTCGCTGACGCACTGCTGAAAGGTGTTTTCCTTGCCCAGATCGGGCATATCGTCGTTGGTCCAGCCGATCGGCGCAATGGCCAATTTCACGTTGTCTTTATTCATGGTCTGCCTCGGTCCTTGGAGGGCCGCCGGTGCAAACGCCGCCGGCGAGCCGAATAAGATTAGTTGCCCAACAGCTCTCTTTCGATGCGCTCTCTGGTCGCCACCGCCTGGCTCGGCATCTTTTCCGGATAGCCGAACAGCGAGGTGCAGATGATCGATTCGCCGCCGACCTTGAAGCTGCGGTTGGCGAATTCCATGTCGCGCAGCGTCTGGAACAGGGCATCGAAATTCACCTCGCCTTCGCCGATGCCGACATGCTGGTGCACCGCGGCGTCAACGCCCGGCGGGTTGACGATATAGCGGCAGTGCTTGGTGTGGTTCATGGTGTCGGCGATCAGCACGTGGGAAAGATCGTCCCCGGCGTACTTCAGCATGCCGGCCACGTCGCCCTGCCCCTTGTCGTAGTAGAAGGTGTGCGGCACGCTGTAGAGGTATTTGACGTGGTCGCTGCGCAGCGATTTCACCAGATCGGCGGTTTCGTTGCTCAGCTCACAGAAGTCCCACGGATGCGACTGGATCTCCATACGGATGCCCTCACGCTCGACGATCGGCAGCAGCTCCTCCATCGAGCGATACCACAGCTCCTCGCAGATCTCCGGCTCGTTGGGGTTACCGGCCAACTCGGTGTTGATCACCTGCACGCCCATCTCCACCGCGATTTCGATCATCCGTCGCCAGTTTTTGACCGCCGCCTGACGGCGATCTTCCCCCGGCCCGGACCAGCGATACACCACGATAAATGAGGATATTTCCACGCCGGTCGCTTTCAGGGCGTTTTTATACTCCGCCATGATTTCGCGGCTGGCCTTCGGATGCTTGTAAAACGGGTTGATCTGCGGGTGCGGCGACTGCTCGATGTACTTATAGCCCCAGTCCGCCACCTGCTGAACCATTTTGGTCACGCCCAAATCCCGGATAACGTCGACATCAAAAGCGATCTTCATGGTCACTCCTCTGCAATCGTGGGTACGGGGTTCAAGCCGATGGCTTGTTGTAAAACGCCGGGCGCGCCGGCAGGGTCACCGGTACGATCTCGCCGCTGAGCTGGGCCGTCACGCAGGCGTCGGCGGTCACGGCGGCGGCGTAGCCGTCCCAGGCGGAAGGCCCGGTCAGTTGGCCCGCGGCCACGTCGTTGATGAACCCCTGCAGCTCGACGTCATAGGCGTCGATAAAGCGATCCTTCCAGTCGGTCAGAATTTCGGTCGACAGGCGGGCGCCGCTGCGCAACTGCACCGAGGACGGCTCCGGCAGTTTGGCGATGCCGGTTTCCCCCACCACTTCACACTGAATGTCGTAGCCGTACTGGCAGTTGACGAAAATCTCGACGTCGATGCGGGTGCCTTTGGCGGTTTCGAACAGCACAATCTGCGGATCTTTCAGATGCGGGAACGCCTTCGGGCTCTTGCGCGGGAACACCACCTGCACCGACACATAGTCGTCGTCGAGCAGCCAGCGCAGCACGTCGATTTCGTGGATCAGGGTGTCGGTGATCGCCATATCGGTGGTGTAAGCCTCGCCGACCGTCGGGTTGCGGTGCGCGCAGTGCAACATCAGCGGTTCGCCGATCTGGCCGCTGGTCAGCACCTGTTTCAGCGCGCGATAGCCCTGGTCATAGGGGCGCATAAAGCCGACCTGCACCAGCCGCTTGCCGTACTTCGCTTCGGCATCGACGATGTTTTTGCAGCCCTGCGCGGTCACCGCCAGGGGTTTCTCGCAGAACACCGGTTTGCCGGCGGCGATGGCCGCCAGCACGAATTCTTCGTGACTCGGCCCCCAGGAGGTGACCAGCACCGCCTGCACGTCGGCGGCCTTGATCAGATCGTGGCCGCTGTCATACACCCGCGCATCCAGCTGCAGATCGTTCACCGCCTTGGCGGCGTTGTCGCGATTGATGTCGTTCACCGCCACGACGCGGGCGCCCTGCAAAACTTGACTGCAGCGACGGATATGATCGCGGCCGATGGCGCCGGTGCCGATAACCCCAATGTTCAAAGTCATTTTCGCTACCCTCTGGAAAGTGTGTTGTGTTCGAAAACGAATCAGTAATCGCGCGCCTTATCGATGTTTTCCTGCAGCTTGCGCGCCACTGCGACGATTTTCTCGCTGTCGGCCACCTGAGCGCCGCCCACGCGCCACCAGCTGAGGTACTTGTGCACCATGGTCTTCGGCAGCACTTTGATGTCGAGCAGCGTGGACACGGTTTGCCTGCGGGCGTCGGCCAGCGCGTCGAGCAGCTGCTGCTCGGTGGTGACGCGATAGGTTTTGCAGCCGTAAGCCGCCGCCAGCATGGCGAAATCGACCGGCACCAGTTTGCCGTCGAGCTTGCCGCCCTCTGGATTGCGGAAGCGGAATTCGGTGGTGTAACTGTCCATGCCGTGTTCCATCTGCAGGTTGTTGATGCAGCCGTTGGTCATGTTGTCAAACAGCACCACGTTGATCTTGCAGCCTTCCTGAATCGAAGTGACCAGCTCGGAATGGAGCATCATGAAGGCGCCGTCGCCCACCATCGCGTACACCTCGCGCTGCGGCTCGGCCAGCTTGACCCCCAATGCGGCGTTCACCTCGTACCCCATGCAGGAGTAGCCGTATTCCACGTGGTAACCGTGCTCGCCATGGTTGTGCCACACCCGTTGCAGGTCGCCCGGCAGGCTGCCGGCGGCGGCGACAATCACGCTGTCCGGCGGCAGCTCGCGGTTCAGCACCCCCAGCACCCGGCTTTGCGTCATCGCCGAGTCGGTCTGAGCGATAAATTCGGCGAACACCCGTTCGCGATCGAGGTGATCGTCTATTTCCGGCACAAAGCCTGCGCCGCTGTATTCCACCGCGTAAACCCGCTCGGTCTCTTCACGCTGGGCGCCGCGCGCCGCGGCGATGGCGTCGCCCCAGCCGGCGCGATAATCAGCCTGCGCCAGCAGCGCGCTCAGTTCGCTCAGGCCCTCGCGGGCGTCCGCCAGCACCTGCACGCCGTCGAGCTTGCCGGCGTCAAAGGCGCTGACGTTGATATTGAGGAAGCTGACGTCCGGATGTTGGAACAGCCATTTGGACGAGGTGGTGAAATCGGTGTAACGGGTGCCGACGCCAATCACCAGATCGGCCTGTCGAGCCAGCGTGTTGGCCGCCAGGCAGCCGGTTTCGCCGATGCCGCCGAGATTGAATTCATGATCGCTCGGCACCGCGCCTTTGCCGGCCTGGGTTTCGGCGAACGGAATGCCGAAGCGCTCGGCGAATTCGCGCAGCGCCCGCCCGGCCTGCGAGTACTTCACGCCGCCGCCGCACACCAGCAGCGGTTTGCGTTTGGCCGTCAGCAGCGCCAAGGCGTCCGCCAACATGCCATCGGTCGCCGGGCGGCGATCGAGCCGGTGTACGCGTTTTTGGAAGAAATAGTCGGGGTAGTCGTAGGCTTCCCCCTGCACGTCCTGCGGCAGACACAGCGTCACCGCGCCGGTTTCCGCCGGATCGGTCAGCACGCGCATCGCGTTGATGCAGGCGCTCATCAGCTGCTCCGGCCGCACGATACGGTCCCAGTACTTGCTCACCGCGCGGAACGCGTCGTTGGTGCTGATGCTGAGATCGTAAGACTGTTCGATTTGCTGCAGCACCGGATCCGGCTGGCGGGAAGCGTAAACGTCGCCTGGCAGCAGCAATAAAGGGATGCGGTTGGCGGTGGCGGTAGCCGCGGCGGTGATCATATTGGCGGCGCCGGGGCCGACCGAGGAGGTGCAGGCGTAAATCTGCCGGCGCAATTTCTGCTTGGCGAAGCCGATCGCCGCGTGGGCCATCCCCTGTTCGTTGCGGCCCTGGTGCACCCGCAGATCGCCACTATCCTGTTCCAGCGCTTGCCCCAACCCCAGTACGTTGCCGTGGCCGAAAATCGCGAAAATGCCCGCGACGAATTTGGTTTCCACCCCGTCGGCCAGCAGATACTGGTTATCGAGAAATCTGACGAGCGCCTGCGCCATGGTTAGCCTGATCTTGCCCATTTACTCACCCTTTAGATTGAGGGCCGCCCCGGAAAGGGCTCGCGCCGAGCCGACAATCCCGTGTTTGTGTTACGCGGCGGCAGCTATTATCTTGAGCAGGCGATGCCCGCTGCTCACGAAGTCGACAACCTGAAACGTGAAGCGATTATAAACAAATATATTTTTCATAAAATCACATTACAGAAGAAACATTTCATTTTGCGATAAAGATCGCATATTAGATGAAAAGCCCGTTTCATCTCGTGGTTTGGCCTTTACCGGCTTAGCGCCGCGCACCGGCCGGGGAATGCCATCAGCACGCAGGGCGACCGTCTTTCATCCTGCCCCGGCGCCTCTTTGCCACACGCCCTCCGCCACCCTCTCATGGCGACTTAATCCGCTTTTTCCGCTCCTCCGTCGATGTTTTAAACGCATCACATTTTTGGGGTGTAAATTTCATTCCATATTGAAATTGAAATTTTCATTCCCCATACTGTTCCCATTCTTCCTGCAAGGCGCCACGCTCGGGCCGCCGCCGGAGTTTTGCTTAAACAGAAGGAAACGGGTATGGCTACACAAGAAAAACAGCTTGATGTCATTTGTCTCGGGCGCATCGCCGTCGATTTCTATGCTCAGCAGATCGGCGCGCGTCTGGAAGACGCCGGCACATTCGCCAAATACCTCGGCGGCTCTTCCGGCAACGTGGCCTACGGCACCGCCATTCAGGGGTTGAAATCCGGCATGCTGGCCCGCGTCGGCGATGAACACATGGGCCGCTTTCTGCGTGAAGAGCTGCAGCGCGTCGGGGCCGATACCCGCTGTCTGATCACCGACAAACACCGGTTAACCGGCCTGGTGATCCTCGGCATCAAGGATCAGGAAACCTTCCCGCTGATCTTCTACCGCGAAAACTGCGCGGACATGGCGCTGACGCCGGACGACATCGACGAAACCTACATCGCCAGCGCGCGCGCGCTGGCCATCACCGGCACGCACCTGTCGCACCCGAACACCCGCGCCGCCGTGTTGAAGGCGCTGGAATACGCGCGCCGCCACGGTTTGCGCACCGCGCTCGACATCGATTATCGCCCGGTGCTGTGGGGGCTGACGTCGCTGGGCGACGGCGAAACCCGCTTTGTGGAATCGGCACAGGTGACCCGCGAGCTGCAGGAAGTGCTGCACCAATTCGATCTGATCGTCGGCACCGAAGAGGAATTTCATATCGCCGGCGGCAGCACCGATACGCTGACGGCGCTGAAAAACGTGCGCCGGACGACCGCGGCCACGCTGGTGTGCAAGCGCGGCGCGCAGGGCTGCTCAGTGTTCGAAGATGACATCGCCGACGACTGGGCGCAGGTGAAGCTGCACGCCGGCGTGCGTGTGGAGGTGCTGAACGTGCTGGGGGCCGGCGACGCCTTTATGTCCGGTCTGCTGCGCGGCTATCTGAACGATGAGGGTTGGGATCAGGCCTGCCGCTACGCCAACGCCTGCGGCGCATTGGTGGTCTCGCGCCACGGCTGCGCGCCGGCCATGCCGACCAAACGGGAGCTGGACGACTACCTGCAGCGTGAACACCAGGTCACGCGCCCGGACCGCGACGCGCGCCTGAACCACCTGCACCGGGTCACCACCCGCAAGCAACAGTGGCCGGAACTGTGCGTGTTCGCCTTCGATCACCGCAAGCAGCTGGCGGACATGGCGCGCGAAGCCGGCGTCGGCGAGGAACGCATCCCGCGTCTGAAGACCTTGCTGCTCACCGCGGCGCAACAAGCTGCCGCGCAGGCCGGGCTCAACGGCAACAGCGGCATTCTGGCCGACACCACCTACGGGCAGGCGGCGCTGAACGAGATCACCGGCCAGGGATGGTGGATCGGCCGGCCGGTGGAGCTGCCCAGCTCGCGCCCGCTGCGCCTGGAGCACGGCAATATCGGCTCGCAATTGATCGACTGGCCGCAGGAGCACGTGGTGAAGTGCCTGGTGTTTTATCACCCGCACGACGCGGCGGAACTGCGCCGCGAACAGGATGCGCTGATCGCCGACGTCTACCGCGGCTGCTGCAAATCCGGCCATGAGCTGCTGCTGGAGGTGATCCTGCCGGACGGCAATGCCGACAAGGACGAGCGCTATTACCTGGAGATGATTGAACACTTCTACCAGTTGGGCATTCAGCCGGACTGGTGGAAACTGCCACCGCTGAGCGCGGAAAACTGGCAGCGGGTCGGCGCGCTGATCGACGCCTGCGATCCCGACTGCCGCGGCGTGCTGATCCTGGGGCTCGACTCCCCGGAGGCGGTGCTGAAGGCGGGCTTTGCCGCCGCCGCGGATGCGCGCTGGGTGAAAGGTTTCGCCGTCGGCCGCACCATTTTCGGCCAACCTTCGCGCCGCTGGCTACAGGGGGAAATCGACGACGCGGCCCTGATCGAGCAGGTGAAACAAAAATACCTGACGCTGATCGGTTTCTGGCGCCAGTACCGTCCGCAGGCGGGCGGCGCGCACTGACAGCAACAGCAGGTTCACGTCCCCTTAAGGCCATTTCGCCGCTTTAAGGGGATTTTTTTGCCCATTTTCTGTGAAGTCGCGCAATGTGCGATCGAATAAATCGCTTTTTGAGGAAATGAAATTTCCGCTCCGTCTGTTAAAATACCCTGTCAATATTTCAGGCGTCAGGCCAATGCGCCTTCACCCCACTGCGAGCCGAATGGATGAACAACCCAACTCAACTTTCGCTGTTACAGGACGAGATCCGCCACCGTTATGAAACGCTGAGCAAGCGTTTGAAGCAGGTGGCGCGCTACATTTTGGATAACAGTAACAGCATCGCTTTCGATACCGTTGCCTCCATCGCCGCACAGGCCAGCGTGCCGCCCTCCACGCTGATCCGTTTCGCCAACGCCTTCGGCTTCAGCGGCTTCAACGAAATGAAGCAGGTGTTCCGTCAGCATCTGATGGAAGAGACGGTGAACTATACCGAGCGCGCGCGCCTGTTCCGCCAAACCTCCACCGACGACAACGTCGCGCCGGAGAAACCGGCGGAGATTCTCAACGTGTTCACCATGGTCAACGCGCAGGCGCTGCAGCAGCTGGCGATGCAGATCGCCCCCGAGCAGCTGGATCGCGCCGTCGAGCTGCTCAACAACGCCGAAAACATCTACGTGATCGGCCTGCGCCGCTCGTTTAGCGTCGCTTCCTACCTCACCTATGCGCTGCGCCATCTGGAGCGCCGCGCGTTTCTGATCGACGGCCTGGGCGGGATGTTCACCGAACAGCTGAGCATGGTGAAACCGAAGGACGTGGTGATCGCCATCAGCTATTCGCCGTACGCCCGCGAGGCGGTGGAACTGGTGGAATTGGGCGCCAAGCGCGGCGCGCAGCAGATCGCCATCACCGACAGCCAGGTCAGCCCGCTGGCCGCCTTCAGTGACGTCTGTTTCGTGGTGCGCGAAGCGCAGGTGGACGGATTCCGCTCGCAGGTGGCTTCGATGTGCCTGGCGCAGACGCTGGCGGTCTCACTGGCGCTGAATAACGCCCGGGACGAGTAAAGCTGACAAAAAAGCCCGGCAAGCCGGGCCTCAAGCGCCTATTGCGCGGCGGGGTAGCCGTCGCCGTTAATCCAGGCGTGGTCTTTTTCCCAGGTGAACTTCCACTGCCGCACCGGCCCGGCCATCACGTTGAGGTAATAGTTGTCGTAACCCGCCAGGGTCGCCACCGGGTGATAACCGCGCGGCACTTTCACCACGTCGCGATTGTAGGCCGGCATGCACTCGTCGAGCGTGCGGTCGTCGGTATAGACGCGCTGCATGCAGAACCCTTGCTCCGGCTGAATGCGGTGATAGTACGTCTCTTCCAGATAGGTTTCGTCCGGCGAGTCTTCTTGATCGTGCTTGTGGCTCGGGTAGGAGCTGGTGTTGCCCTCGTCGGTGTAAACCTCCACCACCAGCAGACTGTCGGCCGGCTCGCTGTCCGGCAGAATGTTGTGCACCAGCCGCTGGTTGCGCCCCTTGCCGCGCCGCTCCACGCCGATATCCGCCGGCGTGATCAGCCGTGAAGGCAGGTGGCCGCCGCCGGGCGCGCTGCACACCGCCAGCTCCAGATCGGTTTCCGCCCGCACGTCGATGCGATCGTGGTGCGGCACATACACCGCGTAAGGCGGCGTACGTTCGAACGGGCTCATGCGTTTGCCGATATGCGGGTATTCGGCGCGCCGCGTGGCGACGGAGGCGATACCGGCCACCAGCACCAGACACAGTTCCTTGTCGCCGCATTCCAGCTGCAGCGACTGCCCGGCGGCCAGGCGGTAAACGTCAAAGCCGACATAGCACCAACCGGCATTTTCCGGCGTCACGTGCTGGATACGCCCCTCGGCGTTCGGCGTCTGACATTTGGCAAGCAGTGAAGACATTTCGATTCTCCTGTTAACTCGCAGTGCAAAGGCCGTTGCCCCGAAGGAGCAACGGCCTGGCCTGAGTGTGAAAGCGCTTAGCCCAGCGTCGGCATGCTGAATTCGGACACCGTCTGCTGCCCGGCCGGCCAGCGCGCGGTGGCGGTCTTCATGCGCGTGTAGAAGCGCACGCCGTCGGTGCCGTGCACGTTCAACGCGCCGAACACCGAGCGCTTCCAGCCGCCGAAGCTGTGGAACGCCATCGGCACCGGCACCGGCACGTTGACGCCGACCATTCCGGCCTGCACGTCTTGCACGAACTGGCGCGCATAGTGGCCGCTGCCGGTGAAGATGGCGCTGCCGTTGCCGAATTCGTGGCCGTTCACCGTGTCGATGGCGGTGCGGTAGTCCGGCACCCGTACGATGCCCAGCACCGGCCCGAAAATCTCTTCGCGGTAGATGCGCATGTTCGGCGTCACATGGTCGAACAGCGTGCCGCCGACGTAGTAGCCTTCAGGATAGCCCGGCACCTGATAGTTGCGGCCGTCGGCCACCAGGGTGGCGCCTTCTTCCACGCCCAAATCGATGTAGCCCAGCACCTTTTTCTGGTGAGCGGACGACACCAGCGGCCCCATTTCATTCTCTTCGCCGCCCTGCTGCAAGCCCGGCCCGACGCGCAGCTGCGCGATCAGCGGCTTCAGTTTGGCGATCAGTTTATCGGCAGTGTCGTCACCAACCACCACGGCGATCGGCAACGCCATGCAGCGCTCGCCGGCAGAGCCGAACGCGCCGCCCATCAGCGCGTTGACCGTGGCGTCCAGATCGGCGTCCGGCATGACGATCGCCTGGTTCTTCGCCGCGCCGAAGGCCTGCACCCGCTTGCCGTGCGCGCTGGCGGTGGTATAGATATGTTCCGCCACGGTGGAGGAGCCGACGAAGCTCACCGCCTGAATGCGCGGATCGGTACACAGCTGCGCTGCGTCTTCATTGGCGCAGTGCACCACGTTGAACACGCCGTCCGGCAAACCGGCTTCCTTCAACAGTTCCGCCAAGCGCACCGAGGCCGAAGGTACCAGCGCCGGCGGCTTGAGGATAAAGGTGTTGCCGCAGGCCAGCGCGATGGGGAACATCCACATCGGCACCATCGCCGGGAAGTTGAACGGGGTAATGCCCGCCACCACGCCCAGCGGCTGCATCAGCGAGAAGCTGTCGACGCCGCTGCCGACATCAGATGAGTACTCGCCCTTGATCAGATGCGGGATGCCGCAGGCAAATTCGACCACTTCCATGCCGCGCGTCAGTTCGCCCAGCGCATCCGAATACACTTTGCCGTGCTCACTGACGATAAGCTCGGCCAACTCGTCGCGGTGCTGTTCCAGCAACGCCTTGAAATTGAACATGATGCGCGCGCGGCGCAGCGGCGTGGTGCGCGACCAGTCGGCGAACGCCCGGTGGGCCACGTCGATGGCCTGCTTGACTTCGGCAGCAGTGCTCTGCGTGACGCGCCGCTCAACCTGCCCGCTGGCCGGGTTGTGCACGTCGACGGTTTGATTGCTGCTGCTCAGGCACACCTGCCCGTCAATAAAATTACCCACGGTTTTCATGTCACGCCCTCTTTTCAAGTCCGCTGTCGCCTGGCCACACGCAGGCGGCGCGGCGTTAATCGTCCCGCTCGCCAAACCCCGTCGGCAAGCCGGCTACATCCTGACCGGATGCAGCAAACTCTATTTCATTGAAAAAAAAGTTTCAAATAAATTGTTTTGAAAAATTTGTTTTTAGTGCGTGAGGTCGCAATTTTGCGGTGTCGATCGGGTTGGCGCTTTCATTACCGCGCCAATCAAGGCGCGGTTTCGCAGGAGAGTCCATCGCTAATGCACACTGACTTTGCTACAGAAAATCCGCACTGCGCCTGACCTGCGGCCGTTACCGCCTCCCTCCGAGCGCCCAAGGCGCCCGGATCGCTCGCGACGGTTTTTTTTGAACTGGATCTAAAAATCAATATTCCATTATTCACTAATTATGAAATAAATGTTCTTGTTTGTTCCAGCATTTATCAACGACATCGCCTTGATGACAGGCACGGTTCACACCCTTCCGCTCGCCCTCTTCCCGACACCCCAACCGTGCGGACGGAAGCCAGGATAAAAATCGGAGCAACACATGTCATATCAGCGTAAGCACAATACCGGTTACATATTGCGAATTTGCGGCATCGCCGCCCTGGGCGGCATTCTGTTCGGCTACGACACCGCCGTGATCTCCGGCGCGATCGAAGCGTTGAAAACCTATTTCAATCTCAGCCCGGCCGAAACCGGCTGGGCCGTCTCCAACGTGGTGATCGGCTGCGTGGTCGGCGCCTTCGCCGCCGGGCCGCTGGCGGCGCGCTGGGGCCGTAAAAAGGCGCTGATGCTGGCGGCGCTGCTGTTCACCGTGTCCGCCGTCGGCGCCGCATTGGCCCCGACCTTCACCTGGTTCGTCATTTACCGCATCATCGGCGGGCTGGCGGTCGGCATCGCCGCCACCGTGTCGCCGATGTACATGTCGGAAGTGTCGCCGAAAGACATGCGCGGGCGGGCGCTCAGCATGCAGCAGTTCGCCATCGTCTTCGGTCAGATCGTGATTTTCTACGTCAACTTCAAAATCGCCAGCCTCGCCAGCGAAGCCTGGCTGGTGGAAATGGGCTGGCGCTGGATGTTCGCCTCGGGCGTGATCCCCTGCATTCTGTTCTGCATCCTGGTGTTCGTCATTCCTGAATCGCCGCGCTGGAACGTGATGATGGGCCGCGACGATCAGGCGCTGGCGATGTTGACCAAAGTCTCCAACGCCGCCCACGCGCAGAATCTGCTGAAAGAAATCAAAGACTCGCTGCAGCAGGATCAACAGCAGCAGCACCGGAAGCTGAACTACGGCGATGTGCGGGTGCGTTTCATCCTGTTCGTCGGCTGTATGATCGCCATGCTGCAACAGGTCACCGGCGTTAACGTGATGATGTACTACGCGCCGGTGGTGCTGAAAACCGTCACCGAAAACGCGCAGGAAGCGCTGTTCCAGACCATCTGGATCGGCGTGCTGCAGCTGGTCGGTTCGGTCATCGGCGCCATGCTGATGGATCGCATGGGCCGCATTCCGTTGATGCGTTACGGCACGCTGGGCGCCATCGCGGGCCTGCTGCTCACCTCGTACGCGCTCTACACCCAGGCCACCGGCTATTTCGCGCTGTTCGGCATGCTGTTCTTCATGGTGTTTTATGCGCTCTCCTGGGGCGTCGGCGCCTGGGTGCTGGTGTCGGAGATCTTCCCGAACCGCATGCGCGCACAGGGGATGAGCATCGCCGTCGGCTGCATGTGGGTCGCCAACTTCGCGGTGTCGCAGTCGTTCCCGATGATCAACGATCACCCTTACCTGTTCTCGCATTTCCACGGCGCCTTCCCGATGTGGATCTTCGCCGCCTGCTGCCTGTTCAGCTACTGGTTTATCGGCCGCTATATCCCGGAAACCAAAGGCGTCTCGCTGGAAAAAATGGAGCAGGTGGTGTTGGCCAAACGCCACCGCCAATCCCAGCCCGAAGGCAAGCCGCTGCCGCTGGAAAACGGCAAATCCTGATCTCTCAACCCTGACCGCTGGAGTCATGCCCATGAACATTGCGCTGGACCGCTTCTGCATTAACCGCAAGATCGCGCCGAATCTCGATCTGGACAATTTTTTCCGCCTGGTGAAACGCTGCGGGCTCAGCAAAGTTGAGCTGCGCAACGACATGCCCAGCGGCAAGGTGACCGACGATCTGAGCGACGCGCAGCTCAACGCGCTCGCCGCGCAATACGGCATCGAGATCGTCACGATCAACGCCCTCGGCAGGTTCAATCTGATGGATGACCCGGCGGCGCTGCAACAGCGCGCCGAAGCGATGCTGGCGCAGGCGCAGGCCATCCGCAGCCGGGCGCTGGTGCTATGCCCGCACTGCAGCGCCGACGACACGCGCAGCGAGCAGCAAAAACGGGACGACACCCTCGCGGCGTTGCGGCTGCTGGCGCCGCTGTTTGCCCGCTATGGCGTACAGGGATACGTCGAACCGCTGGGCTTCGGCATCAGCTCGCTGCGATCGTCGCTGCTGACCCAGGCGCTTATCCGCGACTCGGGCGCGCCGTACCGCATCGTGCTCGATACGTTCCACCACTATCTGAGCGATGTGGCGCAGGCCGACTTCGACGCGCAGATCCAGGTGGCGCAGATCGGCCTGGTGCATCTGTCCGGCGTGGAGGACGGGCGGGATAAAAGCGCGCTGAGCGACGAAGAGCGCATCATGCTGAGCGAGGGCGATCGGCTGGAGAGCCGCCGCCAGGTGCAGAACCTGGAACGCCTGGGCTACACCGGCGTCTATGCTTTCGAACCGTTCTCTTCACAGCTGGACCGCTGGAGCGAGGCGGATATCGAACGGGAAATCCGCCAGAGCATCGCCCTGCTGCAAGGGTAAACAAAACGGCCTCCGCGGAGGCCGTTTTTCATGGCGTTACTTCAGGTTGCCGACCACCAGCTGATGGCGCTCATTGTAAAACTTACGGTAGGCCAGATAGCAGGCGATGATGGTCGACAGGCTGGCGGTGGAAAGCAGCATGAAGGTCACCATAATCTGATATTTGATCGCTTTCACCGGATCGATGCCGGCGAAGATCAGCCCGGACATCATGCCCGGCAGGCTGACCAGCCCAACGGTTTTCGCCGAGTCGACGGTCGGGATCAGCGAAGCGCGGATGCTGTCGCGGATCAGCGCCGCCGACGCGAACTTGGGCGTCGCCCCCAGGCTGAGCATCTCCTGAATCTTCTGCTGCTCGCTTTTGAAACGCTGGCCGAGGTTGGTATAGCACAGCCCCACCGCCACCATGGCGTTGCCGGCGATCATCCCGGAGATGGGGATCACCTGCATCGGCGTAAATTCGATGGAGCCGGTCAATACCAGCACCGCCAGCGTCAGCACCGCGCCGGTGGTGATGGCGATAAACGACGTCACGAACGCGTGTTCGACGTACTTGCTGCGTTTCTTGGCGTTGTAGGCCGCGTTAAAGCAGATGAACAGCACCATCAACACGGTGAGAACGGCGTTATCCAGGTCGAAAATATACTTCAGCACGTAGCCGACGATGATCAGCTGCACCACCGCGCGGCAGATGCTCCAGATGATGTCCTTTTCCAGCGCCAGCTTTTCCCGGTGGCTGATCAGGATGGCGACCACCACCAGCACCATCGACAAGCCCAAGGATTCGTTGGTGATATTATGCTGATTCATGCTGTTGCTCCTGTGGCTCGGCGCCGTGCGCGCGCAGGGTGATCACCTCGTCCGCATGCGCTATCTCTTCGGTATCGTGCGTCACCCACAGCACCGCCAGCCGGTGTTCCGCCACCAGCTGATGCACGATTTCGTTGACGTTGCGCTTATTTTCCTCGTCCAACGCGCTGGTGATCTCATCGAGCAACAGCACCCGCGGCATAAACTGCAGGTTGCGGATCAGGGACACGCGCTGCTTCTCCCCGCCGGACAGTTCATTGATGCTTTTCGTCAGCATCGCCTCCGGCAGGCCGAAACGCGCCAGATCGGCCTTCATTTTTCGCTCGGCCGGCGGTTCCTGGCGGATCTGATACGGCAGCGCCAGATTGTCGTAAACCGTATTGCCGAATAGCGCCGGCGTCTGGAAGCAATAAGAGACCTGCTTGCGATACGCCTCCGGCGACATCTCGTCGATCGCCTGGCCGTCAAAATAGAGGCTTCCGCTGGTCGGATTCATTAAGGAAGAGATGATTTTCAGCAGCGTGCTTTTTCCGCAGCCGGAAGGCCCGGTGATCAGTTTGAACTCGCCCTCACCCAACGTGAAAGAGACGGAGTCCAGGATCACCTGGCGGTCTATTTGATAATGAATATCATCCAATCTCAGTATGTCTTTCTTTTCCTTCATTACGATGCCGGCTCCCTACACCTGTTCCCGTCTGAGCGATAAGTATATGGCTGCAAAAAACATCTTAGCAATGCCTGTACGGATGGCAGCGAACGAAGAGGGAGGATTGACGGAGCGAAACGCCCCGTCAAATGATAAATTTAATTAATGATTAGCTGTAGGAATAGTCAAAAGCGACCGCCAGGGTCGAATCACTCTTTTTTTATCGCTGCCTGTTCGTCGCAGCTGTACCAGCGGAGAGAATTGTTGATGCTGCGGTGGGTGCAGTGAACCTTGCCCTCCTTTTCCAGCGCCAGCAGCAGGGTGCGGGTGGTATAAATATTTTCGCCGCATTTATCCGCCAGCTCGCGCGTCTTCGGCCACTGTTCCGGCGGGGGATGGTGGCCCCCAGATCCTTCCACACGCTCCCTGCACAATCCTTGCAACACATTCAGCATCAGCGATTTTCTGCTTTCAAACGTTTTCGGCGCCTTGGCCATAGCATTCCTCCTGAGTGGTTACTGCTGAGCACCCCGCTCACGGCTGCACGTCAGCGATGCGCAGGGTGTAAATCATGGTGGCATTCGGGGGGATCGCCGGCGGGCTGCCCTGCTTGCCGTACGCCAGCGCCGGCGGCACCGCCAGCGTGATCGAGCCGTGGCGCTGCAGCTTCTCGATAGCGGCGCGAAACAGCGGCGGATAGCGCGTCAATGGCTGCGAGATCACTGTCCCCGCCAGCTCCATATCTTTGACCACCCGGCCGTCGGTCAGGCTTTCGCGCACCACGATATCCACCCGATCGTCGGCGCCGATCGCGCCGCTGCCGGCATAGTCCACCCGGTAGTAGAAACCGAGTGCATCCCGCTTTACCCCTTCCTGGCGGGCGAAATCGGCCAGATAGGCCTTGCCGTCCAGCGGAGGAGCCTGTGTCTGCTGCAAACGCTGCTGAGCCGCGCGCAGCGCGCCGTCGATGGCGGCCTCATCCAGCCGCAACCGCCCGGCCAGGGTATCGGCGATGCCGGCCAGCAAAAGCTGCCGGTCTGCCTCCAGCCCCGCGCGCCGGTTCTCCTGCTGCAGATGCAAAATGTCGCGCCCCAGAGACACGCCGGCGGCATACGCCTGTTTGTCCGCCTCGCTGGCCAGCACCGGGGCCTCAGCCGCCTGCCGCCGCTCAGCCAGCAAGGTGTCTACCCGCTGTCGTTGCTGTGCCAACTGCGCCGTCAAGCTTGCGCTGCGCTGTTCGGCCCGCGTGAGCGAAGCGGCCAGCGCGGTGACCTCAGGCAACGGCGCAACGGCCTGCCGCAACGCCTTCAGGGCATCGGCCAGCGGCCGAATATCGACATCGGTCCGCTCGCTTTTCGGCGCCGCGGCGGCCTGAGCCGCCGCCAACTGGCGCTCCAGCTGACGGATTTTCTCCGCCTGCTGTTGTACAGAGTGCTTCAGAGAAGTTAAACGAGCGCCGTCTGCCCCCGCGACGGCGGCCGGTTTGGCGGCCGGTGCGGGCGCCGGTT
Source organism: Serratia ureilytica (assembly GCF_017309605.1). NCBI lineage: Bacteria > Pseudomonadati > Pseudomonadota > Gammaproteobacteria > Enterobacterales > Yersiniaceae > Serratia > Serratia ureilytica. The sequence goes on along the minus strand of NZ_CP071320.1, from coordinate 202,580 downwards.
TACGCGCGGTTTCCTCCTTGAGCGCGGCCGGCGGAGCCTGCCGCTGTTCGGCAAATTTCAACAGGGCGGGAATGCCGTCGTCAGCGGCGCAAACGGCGCCGCTCAGCGCCAACAGCCAAAGCCCCATCGCCCATCTTTGCGCGCATCGCTTCATGGCTACAGATTCTCGACCCGGTTGGACAGATCGGACATCAGCTCATGTTCAACGTCGGCGCAGAATTTCTCGGTTTTATATTGATAAAGAGCATCAATCGCTTTACGGGTGCTTTCATCCACATTGCCGCGCACGCCGGCATATCCGGAAGCGTTGGAAAGCAGACCGTTAAAATAGGCAATGCGTTTTTGGTAACTCTGCGGATTAATATTTTTTAATGAGTTAACCCGTTGCTGGCAAAGCGCGATACGTTGTTCATCGGATTTATCATTAGGATTGTTCTGTGAAAGTTTTTTCACGGAATTCAGGTTTGTCTTGCTACCGCCCACGCAGCCTGACAGCGACATGACAGACAGTAAAAATATAGCAGAAACTACCGTGCGGCGGCCGCCGCAAGCATTAATCATCGTTATCATTCCGTTTATAATCCTTTAATTGTCACTTAGGTCATCATTATGTGGCGAACGGCAACAGCACATGCCTTAATTTGATTAATCAAAATGGGTTAGGCAGTGAAAAATCCCTATACCGCAGTGCGATAGAATAATTCACTACCGATGACATTGTTATTTAATTGTTAATGAATTAGACCTAAACGCGGGCTAAACACGAATAAAAAAACCAATCCCTTAGGAGAAGAAAACCACGAAACAACAATAAAAACAATAGATTATGTTTTATATTTTGTTTCTAAAGGGAAATTCATCATCTGCTGCCTCAGGGCGATATTAGCAAAACAATATGGCGAATTGTAGGTATCAGCCTATTTCCCCCGATCTAATATCTCGCATATCGTTATTTATACAGTGATTTATACTGGATAATATTTGTATACGATCTATTGGTTTTAAAGCAAATATATTTCTTTTTCCTTTTGGTTTTATATTCTGAATTTGACTTAATTTAATAAAATCTATTTCCAAGCAATACTATTATTTGCAAGAATATTCCCAGCAACACGCCACACGTAAAACTCGTATTTTATTTACCAGAAAATCCATTGTCGATTTTCCCAATCTCGTTATTTCTCATAAATAACGGATGTTGGCGTATTGCCCAGAGCAAAAGGATCTGGCTCCAACCGTACGGCCGGCGACATGACGTTGCCGCCGCTGCGGGGGATTTAGATGTGCTGTTCTTTTTATTTAAAAACTCTCTACAGGAACCTGAGAAATGAAACTGAATAAATTAATGCTGGCAACCGTGATTGCTTTCGCTTCTGCATCTGTTGCTCACGCCGCATCTAATCAGGGCAGCGGTAAAGTCACCTTTACCGGCGAAATTATCGATGCGCCATGCAGCGTCGCGCCGGAATCCGTTGACCAAACCGTACCAATGGGCCAGATCAGCAGCCGCATCCTGGCTAACCAGGGTAAATCCAGCATGCAACCTTTCAACATCGAACTGAAAGATTGCTCCATCTCCACCATGAAAAACGTCAAGGTGACCTTTACCGGCACGCCTGATCCGGTCAACAACAAACTGCTGGCCCTGAGCGGCACGGCAACCGGCGCCGGCATCGTGATCTACGACAACCTGCACTCCAAGGAAGTGGAACTGGGCACGGCGACCGACGGTCAGGGCCTGAACAACGGCGACAACTCGCTGAAATTCGCCGCTTACCTGCAGGGCAGCAGCGCCTCCGCCGCCGTGGTGCCGGGCGACTTCACCAGCGTGGCCAACTTCACCCTGGCTTACCTGTAATACCCCACAGGGGATGTCTCAGGGCATCCCCCGCTTGATTGCATGCCGACGAGAGCGGCAAGGGAACAGGGCAAGACAGGGAGACGCCAGCATGACTATCCGCCTTTGCGGCCTGTTGCTCATCGCGCTCAGCGTAGGCAGCGCGGCGGCGGCAGTGAAAAATCAGGGCCACGGCAAAGTCAGCCTGGGCGGCACCATCGTTGAAACGCCGTGCGGCATCGCCAGCGACAGCCTGGATCAAACCGTCGATTTCGGTCTGATCGCCATGACCGATGCCTCGCAGGACGGGCAATCGGTGCTGATCGGCAGCCGCCGTCATTTCACGATCAAACTGGTGAACTGCGAACTGGCCAGCCAGGTGAAGCCTGACTTCATCTATCGCGCGGCCAACGTCACCTTCGACGGCACCGCCGACAGCCGGGATCCTTCCCTGCTGGGCGTTTACGGCGAGGCGCAAGGCGTGGCTATCGAGCTGTTGACCGATGCCGGCACCCCGATCCCGCTCGGCAGCACAACGGCGGATTACCAGATCGTCGCCGGCGACAACACGCTGCACTTTGGCGCGCAGTTGCGCCTGCATCCCGATAAGGCGCGGGCGGGCGGCTTCAGCTCTCTGGCCAAATTCACCCTGTCTTATCTCTAGCGCCGGCGGGCGCTGCACAGCATTACGTATTCAGGTCGCACGGATGACCTGCTATTGGGCGCGGACTTGCCATGAGTGATTATGCTATGACGTCATTACTGACACGGAAACACCTACCTCTTCTCGTCATTCTATCTTTCCTCTGGGTGCGTCCGGCATTTTCCGCCACGGAATTCAATACCGACGTCCTGGATATCGGCGAGCGCAGCAAAGTGGATCTTTCGCGTTTCTCCGATGCCGACTACGTCATGCCCGGCGCTTATTTGCTGGACATCAAGATCAACCAGAAAACGCTGCCCCAGCGCAGCATTCAGTATTTCCCGTCGCCGGATAACAAGAGCGGCAGCCAGGTGTGCCTGCCGCCTGATCTGGTGGAAAAAATGGCGCTGAAAGAAGAAGCGGCCAAAAAAGTCACCCTGTGGCACGACAACCAGTGCGCCGACATTCGCGGCATCAAAGGCGCGACCGTCTCCGATCGCATCGGCGGCGGCGTGCTGGCGATCACCATCCCGCAGGCGTGGATGAAATACTCCGATCCCGACTGGACGCCGCCCGAGCAGTGGGACGACGGCATTCCCGGCCTGCTGCTGGACTACAACCTGAGCGGCCAGTTAGGCAAGCAGAATCACAACAACAACACCGCCCAGAACCTGAGCAGCTACGGCACGCTGGGCGCCAACCTGGGCCCCTGGCGCCTGCGCGCGGACTACCAGGCCAATTACAATCAGCAGGCCGGCGATCGCAGCACCGGCTTCGACTGGAACCAGATCTACGCCTACCGCGCGCTGCCGATGCAGGCCGCCAAGCTGACGCTGGGTGAGATTTATCTCGACTCCGGGGTGTTCGACGCCTATCGCTTCACCGGCCTCAATCTGGCCAGCGACGAGCGCATGCTGCCGCCGAACCTGCAGGGCTACGCGCCGGAAGTGCGCGGCATCGCCAAGAGCAACGCCAAGATCACCGTCTCGCAGGAAGGCCGCACGCTGTACGAAACCACCGTGCCCGCCGGGCCGTTCGCCATTCAGGATCTCAACAGCTCGGTGCGCGGCAAGCTGGACGTCAAGGTGGAAGAGCAGGACGGCACCGTCTCGACCTTCCAGGTGGATACCGCCACCATTCCGTACCTGACCCGCCCGGGCTACGTGCGCTACAACGTGGCGCTCGGCAAAACCTCGGCCTACGACCACCGCACCCAGGGCCCGCTGTTTTCCGCCAGCGACTTCTCCTGGGGGCTGAGCAACGCCTGGTCGCTGTATGGCGGGGCGCTGCTCGGCGGCGACTATAACGCCTGGGCGCTCGGCCTCGGCCGCGATCTGAACGTGTTCGGCGCCATGTCGCTGGACGTCACCCAGTCGATCGCCCGTCTGCCCGGCGAGCCGACCGCCAGCGGCATGTCGTTCAAGCTCAACTACGCCAAACGGTTCGATGAGCTGAACAGCCAGATCACCTTCGCCGGCTACCGCTTCTCGCAGCGCAAGTTCATGAACATGTCGCAGTACCTGCAGGAGCGTTACGGCGATTACGACAAGAATTACAACGGCCGCCAGAAAGAGCTGTATACCATCACCGCCAGCAAAACCTTTATGGCGGAAGACAGCGCCAAGGCGATCACCGCCTACCTGACCTACTCGCACCAGACCTATTGGGATGCGCGAACCCAGGACCGTTACGGGCTGTCGGCCAGCAAGCTGTTCAGCGTCGGCGATATCAGCAACATCACCGCCTCGCTGTCGGCTTACCGCACCTATTACCAGGGCCGCACCGACGACAGCGTGATGCTCAACTTCACCGTGCCGATCGGCGACCGTCGGCGCGTCGGTTATGCGCTGCAAACCAACAACGGCGATGTCACGCAGACCGCGTCGTACAACGACTACAGCGATCCGGACAATACCTGGCAGGTCAGCGGCGGCTTTAATCAGTCCGGCAAATCGCTGGCGCGCGGGTACTACACCCACAACGCCTCGTTTGGCTCGCTGAACGCCAGCGCCTCTTACCAGCAGGACAGCTACTCGTCGATCGGTGGCTCGTTCCGCGGCGGCCTCACTGCGACCCGGCACGGCATCGCGGCGCATCAGAACTCGAGCAACGGCGGCAGCCGCATGATGCTCGACACCGACGGCATCGCCGGCGTGCCGATCAACAACGGCCGCGCCTACAGCAACCGTTTCGGGCTGGCGGTGATTTCCGACATCACCAGCTACTACAACACCGACACCCGCATCGACGTCAACAAGCTGGCGGACGACGTCGAGGCCACTCGCGCCGTGGTGCAAGGCACGCTGACCGAAGGCGCCATCGGTTACCGCCACTTCGAGGTGGTGAAAGGCAGCAAGCTGTTGGCCACCATTCGCCTCGCGGACGGCAGCGAACCGCCGTTCGGCGCCGCGGTGCTGAGCGAGAAAGGCCGCGAGGTCGCGGTGGTCAACGACGGCGGCTCGGTTTACCTGACCGGCGTGCAGCCGGAGGAAAAACTGGACGTCGCCTGGGAAGGCCAACGCCGCTGCCGCATCGTGATCCCGGGCGCCGCCAAGCCGCTGGACCAGCTGCTGCTGCCGTGCGCCACCCTGTAATCCGTAACGCTGAGAAATGATGACATGAACAAACACCCGATAACGCTACTGACCGCCGCCGGCCTGGCCCTGAGCGCCGTACTGCCCACCGCCGACGCGGCGATATCGCTGGATCGCACGCGCGCCGTTTATGTGAGCGACGCCAAATCGATCAGCCTGAATATCGTCAACGAAAACAAAGAGCTGCCCTTCCTGGCGCAATCCTGGCTTGAGAACGAGCAGCACCAGAAAATCACCTCGCCGCTGGTGGTGCTGCCGCCGCTGCAGCGCGTGGAACCAAGCGAGCGCAGCGTGGTGCGCATCACCAAGACGCCGGAGGCGGATCGCCTGCCACAGGATCGCGAGTCGGTGTTCTACTTCAACCTGCGCGAAATTCCGCCGAAAAGCACCAAAACCAACGTGATGCAGCTGGCGCTGCAAACGCAGATCAAACTGTTCTATCGGCCGAAAGCCATCGTCGCGCCCAAGGGCCAGGTGTGGCAGGAAAAGCTGGTGTTCCGTAAAAGCGGCGGCGCCATCACCGTCGACAACCCGACGCCGTTTTACATCACCCTGACCGGCATGACGCGGCAGACGCAAAAACAGGGCGGCGGCGCGATCGGCGGTTTTCAGCCGCTGATGCTGAAGCCGAAATCCAGCGAAAGCCTCAAGCTGCAAGAGACCGGCATGAACAGCTTCGTCATCACCTACATCAACGACTACGGCGGCCATCCGGAGCTGCGCTTCGTCTGCAATGGCGGCGTTTGCACCGCCGTGCCCGAGAAAAAATAAGGAGGTCCAGCATGGCTGAATTCACCGATCGACTGCGCCCGCTGCTGCTCGGCGCACTGCTGTGCGGCGGCGGCGCGATGGCGGCAACGCCGCTGGGCGTGATCGAAGGCACCACCGGCACCGTCAGCTTTCACGGCGGCCTGCTCAGCTCTCCCTGCAGCCTGACGCCGGACAGCCGGGATCAATCCGTCGATCTGGGCGACGTCAGCGCACGCGACTTCCGCAACGCCGGCGATCGCAGCGCGCCGGTGCGTTTTCGCCTCTCGTTCCGCAACTGCCTGCTGGGCGCGCGCGCGCTGGCGGATAACCCGGCCGGCCCGCGCAACGGCGACGCCGGCCGCCTCTACCTGCAGGGAGAGCAGGCCGCCACGCTGGTGTTTCTCGGCGAAAGCGATGTCGATAACCCATCGCTGCTGAAGCTGAACGGCGGCGTGCAGGGCATCGGCCTGCGGCTGCAAGACCAACAAGGCCAGGCGCTGGAGCTGAATCAACGCAGCCGCCCTTACATTCTGCAACCCGGTAGCAACACCCTGTGGTTCAGCGCCAGCGTGGAATCCACCCAGCGGGCGGTGATGGCGGCCGGGTTCGCTGCCGTGGCGCACATTCAGGTGATTTACCTGTGAGGCTCGAGAACGCGATGAAAACACAACTGACCAAACTCTGCCTGCCGCTGGCGATCGCGCTGGCGGCCCCCGCCGCCTGGGCCAACGGCTACGTCACGCCGGACGGCGGCCCCAAACAGTTCTATATCGATCTGAATCAAAGCAACATCACCAACCAGGTGGGGTTCACCAAACAGTTTCCCTATTCATTAGGCGGTACCTATACCGGCAAGGCCTACTGCGATACGCCGATCCCCCGAAGCCCGCACTTTTACAAGTCGGATTCGGCGCTGCCCCCCTCTGACTACGGCAACGGCTTCTTGCAGTTGAACGACTTCCTGGATTTAAAAGCCGAAGTGTGGATTGCAGGTAATAAGAAGGCCTATGTCACGGTGCCTTTTTACAACGAATCCAACGAGTATCCCAATCACAGTTGCTCACCGCCCTATGTGCAGGTCAACAACTATGAAAGCGGTTCAAAAGGCCGCATCACCTTCCGGGTGCGCAAAAAGATCATCAACGGCGTCGAGATTAACGATCGGCAGATCATCGAGATGTTCGGCCGCCTCGGCTCGACCGACGGCGGTTTCGGCCCCAATCCGATGGCGCAGGTGTTTATCCAGTCCGCGATCCTTTACGTGCCGGATAAATGCGTGGTGAACGAAGGCCAGCTGATCAACGTGGAGTTCGGCGAGATCGGCGGCAGCGATCTCAACGGCTCGAACTATCCGCAAAGCATTCCGGTGCGCTTCCAGTGCGAGGGCGGCAGCTTCGAGGACGGCACGCTGAACATCAAGCTGGCGGTGTCGGGCACGGCGGCCGCCTTCAGCAACGAGGTGTTCAAAACCGACAAGAACGATCTCGGCATCCGGCTGACGCACAACGGCCAGTTGGTCATTCCGAACGAGTTTTACCCGGTGCCGAACATCGGCAACGGCGGCTCCTGGAACCTGGTGGCGGCGCCGTTCGCCAACGGCGGCGCGGAGATCGGCGAAGGGGAATTCAACGCGTCGGCCACCATCGTGGCGGCATTCCAGTAACCGAGGGAGGAACGGAAAATGCGTCTACGCGCTTTAGCGCTGCTCAGCTGCGCGTCCTGGTGGTTTGCCGCCATGCCGGCGGCGGCGAACACCGAGCTTATCGGCGCGCCGGTGCAGTTCCACGGCACCGTGGTGAGCCGGCCGTGCAATATCGAACCGCAGTCCGCCGATCAGCTGGTGGAGATGGGCACGGTGATCGTCAAAACCCTGTACCGCTACGGCCATACCACGCCGGTGCCGTTCAGCATCAAGCTGACCGACTGCAAGACCACGGTGTTCAAATCCGTCAGCGTGACCTTCAGCGGCACCGAAGACGGAGAGATGCCGGGCAAGCTGGCGATCAACAACGGCGCGAACGGCGCCGCCATCGCCCTGTTCGATCATCAGGGCGCAGACATCGATTTGAATAAGGCCACCAGCGCCGTCGCGCTGCAAAACGGCCCCAACAGCCTGAACTTCACCGCCTATGTGCAAGGGCGGCCCAGCGCGATTCAAAACCAAAGCATTACCGAAGGCGAATTCACGTCCATCGCCAATTTTGTGCTGGCGTACCAATAAGCCTCGCACCGTCCCAGGGAAATCAGGAAAACGACCGGCGCGCGAACGCCGGCGATGGGCCGTCACCGTTTGCTCCGGCGCGGCGCCACGGCTTTTTAAGGAGTCACCCATGCCAGATATTCGCTTCACGCTGTTCGACAGCGATAACTTCTACCAGCAGGGGCTGCGTCTGCTGCTGCAGGACTATCTGCACTCCCTGAACGAATGCCACCGCCGGTACCCGCAGTTCTCGCCGCTGGCGCTGCAGGCGTTGGATAACATCGAAATCGTGTTCCGCACGCCGGAAGAGCGCTGGGGCTGCGCCTGTTGTTATCAAAGCCCTCACGGCGTTCCGCGCCAGCGGCAGCTGACCCTGCTGATCCTCGACGACGCGACCCAGCAACAGGTGAAAAACCTGCCGCCGCTGTTCAGCATCCATCGGCGCGATTCGGCCTACGCCATTCGCCTCAAGCTGCAGATGGCGTTGGAAAAGTTCATCCTGCATCCGTGGGTGGCGCTGCACGCCGCCGGCCAGTGGAAATGCCAGGCTTGCCGCATCGCCGCGCTCAGCCACTGCGAGAAAAAGGTGCTGGGTTTGATGAGCAGCGGCATGTCCGCCTGCAGCATCGCCGGCCTGCTGCAGCGCAGCCAGAAAACCATCAGCGCCCATAAGCGTTCGGCGATGCGCAAGCTCAACGTGCGTAAAAACAGCGAGCTGAATAAGGTGCTGCTGAATCAGCGCGGGCTGAGTTGACTGACAACGGACTCGCGAGTGCCGACAGAGTGGTTTACTCTGAATACTCATTTTTGCACTGCACAGCGAGCCGGAATGCATGCCCAGAACAGCCCAAGTCGTTGACGTCCCCGCCCTCGGCGAGATTGACCGCCAGGCGGGGCAGCTAAGCCACCAACTGGCGCAGGCACTGCGCCGGGCCATCCACAAAGGCGATCTGAAAGCGGGCGATCTGCTGCCTTCGACGCGCCGGCTGTCGGCGGCGCTGAATCTGGCGCGCGGCACGGTATTGGAGGCGTTTGCTCAGCTGACGGCGGAAGGCTTTCTTGAACCGCAGCCCGGCTCCGGCACCCGGGTCGCCCACTATCAGGCGCCGCGCCGCACGCCACACGCCACGGTGCAAACCGCTCCGGCCACAGCCGTGCCGCTTTCTTCACAGGCGCAGCATCTGGCGCGTTTTGCCGCCCAGGTGCGGGCGCTGCCGTCGGTGCCATTCACCGTGTCGGTCCCGATCGGCGATACCGCGCCCGACGATATCTGGCGGCGGCTCGGCAACCGCATCCGGGCGCGCGGCCCCGGCGCCCCATCCGGCTATGGCGATCCGTTGGGCGCCCTGCCGCTGCGCGAAGCCATCTGCGATTATGTGCGCCGTTCCCGCTCGGTAAACTGCACGCCGCAGCAAATCCTCATCACCGCCGGCACCCAGCAGGGACTGTATCTGGCCGCGCAGATCCTGTTGGACGCCGGCGACAGCGCCTGGGTCGAGGACCCCGCCTACGCCGGCATCACCGCCCTTTTTAACAGCCTGTTTCGCGATCGACACATGATCAGAGTGCCTGTCGCCGACGACGGCATCGACGTCGCCGCCGGCGTGCGCCTGGCCGCCGACGCCCGAGCCGCTTTTGTCACGCCGTCTCATCAATATCCGCTGGGCATGCCGATGAGCATGGCGAAAAGAAGCGCCCTGCTGGCCTGGGCCAGAGAACGGCAGGCCTGGATCGTGGAAGACGATTACGACAGCGAGATGCGCTACGCCGGCCACCCGTTCCCTTCGCTGCAAGGGTTGGCGCCCGAGCGGACGCTCTATCTCGGCACCTTCAGCAAGGTGCTGTTCCCTTCGCTGCGATTGGGTTACGCCATCGTGCCGCCGCCGCTGGTCGACGCCTTTTGCGGCGCCCGGATCCTGATGGATCGTCACCCGCCCAGCGCAGATCAACACGTACTGGCCGCCTTTATCGCCGAAGGGTATCTCGACCGGCATATCCGCAAAATGCGCGGCGTCTACGCCGAGAAACGCCGGGTGCTGATCGAGGCGATCAACGCGCGCATCCCGGCCGAATTGGGGAGGGTGCAGCCCTGCGATCAGGGCATGCACATGGTGCTGTGGCTGAGGAAAGATCTCGACGACGTGCAGGTCGCCCAGCAGGCCAACGAAGCCGGATTGGCGCTGCGGGCGGTATCGCCGATGTATGCGCCCGGCCACGGTGAGCCGGGTCTGGTGCTGGGGTTGGGCGGTTACGATGACCGCCAGGTGCAGCAGGCGGTAGAACGACTCGGCGAGGTGATCCGCACCTGCGCCCGCAACGGGGCCTAGCGAGAAAAGCGCTTGGCGCCGAACACGCAAACCACCACGCCGGCCATCACGGCGATCATCATCGGCTGGACGGTTTCCTGCAGCAGCCAGCCCGCCAGCGCCAGGCCGAAGAACGGCTGCAGCAGCTGCAATTGCCCGACGGCGGCGATGCCGCCCTGCGCCAGGCCGCGATACCAGAAGATAAAGCCGATCCACATGCTGAACACCGAGACGTAAGCCAGCGACAGCCAGGCGGCGCCGCTGACGACGGGCCAAGCGGCCGGCGCCGCCCACCATGCGGCCGCCAGCGTCAACGGCAACGCCGCCACCAGCGCCCAGGAGATCACCTGCCAGCCGCCGATCCGGCGCGACAGCACCGCGCCTTCGGCATAACCCAAACCGCACAGCAGCACCGCGCCGACCATCAGCGCATCTCCCTGCCAGGCGCCGCCGCTCCCCTGGCTCAGCGCGAACGCCCCCACCAGCGCGGCGCCAATGCCCGAAAAAGCCCAAAAAGCGGGCTTGGGGCGCTCACCGCCGCGCAAGACGCCAAAACCGGCGGTCGCCAGCGGCAGCAGGCCGATATACACCAGCGAATGCGCCGAGGTGGTGTGCTGCAGCGCCAGCGCCGTCAGCAGCGGAAAACCGATGACCACGCCGAGCGCTACAAACAGCAACGGCGGCAAATCGGCCCGCGTCGGCCGCGCCTGGCGAGTGATCCGCAGCGCGCACAGGGCCAGCAAAGCGGCGATCGCCGCCCTGATCGCCGTCAGAAACAGCGGATCGAGCTCCAGCACCGCCACCCGGGTGGCGGGCAACGAGCCGCTGAAGATAATCATGCCGAGGAAACCGTTCATCCAGCCCTGAGCCGAATGCCCGACGGCGGGATGAGCAGGGGTAACAACAAGCGTTTTTTCAGACTGACTGTCCATCATGCGAATGCTCCGCACGCCTGAGGCATACCGAAATCGGCAACCCGCGAGGCGAGGTCATAGTGAAAGAGAACATCGTTCCCCGGCGTCGCTTGCCGGGGCTGCGTTCTATTTTTCAGATAAAGCGGTTCACAGACAGGTCCAGATAGCGAGATTTTCACTGTGCCGGTTGCCAAAGCGCGCCGCTAACGCCAGAGAAGGGCGTTTTTCGGGCTGTCCTTGGCCGTTTGACGGCACTGCCTGCGGGGTATCATGGACTTTTATGCGTTTTTGCAGAACAGGACAAGGTGCGGTGCCGTGGTGAAACCCTTCTTACGCAGTGGCAGTTTGGATGATGTGCTCGCTTTAGGCGAGAACGGGCAACCGATCTACGCCTGCGCGCAGCAGCTGCGGGAAACCCTGCGTCTTCGCCGGCAGCCGCAGGCCGCCGACTGTCTGGCGATCCCCCAGCCGAACGAAAGCGGCACCCGCATCGACTGGTATGCGCCCTTCCCGGGCAAGGTCACCTCCTGGCTGGCGGCCAGCGACGCCCAGCGCGCGCAGGCGGTGCGCCACCTGGAACACTGTCTGGCGACCTTCCGCAGCCTGACGGAGCAGACCCAGGCGACCGCTCATCCCAGCCACCGCCTGTTCGGCGCGCTGCTGGCCAAAGCGATGCATATTCCCGATCCCAACCACGTCTACTTGGTAGACGACCGACCGGTGCTGACCTTTTGGGGCTTTATCAAACCGCAGGCGCAGAGCCCGGACGATCCGTTAGCCTGCCTGCGCCCGCTCGAATCGGAAGTGGAAAAACCGGCGCCGATCGCCGCCGCGCCGCGCAAACCGGCCGTTGTCGAACCGGTAAAACCGCCCCCGGCCGCCGAGCCTGAACCGGTGCCCGCCCCGACGGCGCACGCCGAATCCCCCGCCGTTGTTCGCCCGCGTCGACGCCACGCGCTGTGGTTGTTGCCGGTACTGCTGCTAGGCAGCGCGGCGCTGGCCGCCTGGCTGCACCGCTCACCGCCGCCGCAACCGGCGATGCCGGCTGAGGTGCGCCATCCGGCACCGCCGGAAAAAACCGCCGCGCCGTTGCCTGAGCTGCGCTTGCCGCTGGCGCACGCCACGCTGATGCCGCCGCCCCCGGCGCCGATCATCCCGCAGCCGGCGGACAAAAATGCGCTGGTGCTGCCGCCCGAGGCGGTGAAGGCCGGCTCCACCCGTTTCCTTAACGGCAAATGGCGCGCCACGGTGGCGCTGAAAGATCCGATCACCGGCAAGCGCCCCAGCCTGCAATACCGCCTGAACGCGGGCAAAGGCAGCGCTGTCATCGCCTACGGCGACGGCGTCACCTGCCGGGTGGCGGTCGAGGCCGGGCTGATGCAGTCCGGCAATCTGGTGATCAACAGCCGCACCAAAGCGCGCTGCAGCGACGGCAGCCGCTACCAGATCCCGGAAATCGTCTGCCGCCAGGGCGAGACCGGGACCGCGGAATGCACCGGCCGCTACGATGCGGACACCACCTATCCCATGACGTTCAAGCGCGAGAGTAAATGATGCTGGCACCCCTTACGGACTACAAACACGGCATTACGCTGATTCAGGACAGCGGCATTCAGTTTATGGACTTTGCCCTGACCCCGCGGCTGGACGCCGAGTTTCCCGGCAAATTCGTGCGCAAGACCGCCAGCGGCCCGCTGTTGCGCCTGCAATGGGAGGCCGAGAGCGGCAAATATCAGCTGCCGGCCGAGGGCGGGCAAGCCGCCGAAGTGGTGCGGCCGGAGTTCAGCTACCCGCTGCAGCAGTCGCTGCGCCTGCTGGATAAGCTCTGGCTGCCGTTGCCGTTCTTGCGCTATACCGCCTCGGGGATATTTTTGTCGGGCCCGGATAACTGGGCTCGCCTGCAGGTGGTGCAACTGGATGAACCGGATCAGGACGGCAACCTGCTGCGGGTGGTGCTGGCCTTCGATACCCGCGCCGCCGTGCCCGGCCAGGAAGCGCTGGCGCCGGGCGAGAGCGATCTCGGCGCCGATCTGAGCTTCGCGCTGGCGCACCGTAACCACGAACTGGGCGAGTTCCTCGATCTTACCTGGGTGGATGGCTGGCTGTGCGAGGCGTTCAGCCAGCGCGCCGCCGAGCGGGAACAGCGCGCCGAGGCGGAGATCAACGCCGGGCTGAAAACCTTCGAGTATCAGGCGCACTACCTCAACCTGTTGCACATGCTCGGCCATCAGCTGACGGTGCCGCAGATAAAAATGGCGGCGGCGACGCTGCAACAGCCGGCGATCGACGTCGATCTGGTGCTGGACGTCGGCAATTCTCACACCTGCGGCGTGCTGGTCGAAGACCATCCGGAAGAGAGCAACGGCCTGAAGCAAACCTATGAGCTGCAGCTGCGTTCGCTGTCCGAACCGCACTGCGTCTACAACGAACTGTTCGAGAGCCGGGTGGAGTTTTCTCGGGCCGCGTTCGGCAAGCCGCATCTGTCCTTCCAGAGCGGACGCGACGACGCCTTCCAATGGCCGTCCATCACCCGCATCGGCCGTGAAGCCGCGCAATTGGCGCAGCGACGCGAAGGGCATGAAGGCACCACCGGCATCTCCAGCCCGCGCCGCTATCTGTGGGACGAAGAGCGCTATGCGCCCGGCTGGCGCTTCAACGAGCGGCACGAGCCGATGGCCGCCGCCGCGCCGTTGACCACCTTGATCAACGACGAGGGCGTGCCGCTGTCCGCCTTGCCGACGGCCGAACGGCTGCCGGTGTTCGCCGCCCATTACAGCCGCAGCGCGGTGATGAGCCTGATGCTGAGCGAGCTGTTGGCGCAGGCGCTGATGCAGATCAACAGCATCGCCCAGCGCAGCCGCATGCCGAACGCCGCCGCCCCGCGCCGTTTACGCGCCATCATCCTGACGCTGCCGTCGGCGATGCCGAAGCCGGAGCGGGAGATCTTCCGCCGCCGCATGCAGGAAGCGATCGGGCTGGTGTGGAAAGCCCTCGGCTGGCACCCGCAGGATGCGCCGTTCGACGGCGCGCACACTCGCTTCCCGGCGCCGCAGGTGCAGATCGAGTGGGACGAAGCCACCTGCGGCCAGATGGTCTATCTGTACAACGAAACCCAGGTGAACTTCGCCGGCCGCACCGACGCCTTCTTCGCCGCCATGGCGCGGCCCGATCGGCCGCTGGCGCCGGGTGAACAGCCCGGAAAAACGCTGCGCATCGCCTCCATCGACATCGGCGGCGGCACCACCGATCTGGCGATCACGCACTACTCGCTCGATGACGGCGTGGGCAACAACATCAAAATCAACCCGCGCCTGCTGTTCCGCGAAGGTTTTAAGGTCGCCGGCGACGACATCCTGCTGGATATCATCCAGCAATTTGTTCTGCCCGCCGTGCAACAGGCTTTCGAGGCCGCCGGCGTGAACGCCGCCGCGGCGCTGATGGACAAACTGTTCGGCAACGAAGGGCGCATGGACGGGCTTTCCACCCTGCGTCAACAGGCCGCGCTGCAGATCTTCATGCCCGCCGGACGCGCGCTGCTCGCCGCCTATGAGCAGTACGATCCGCTGGACAGCCGCGCGGAAATCGCCGCCGGCCTCGGCGATCTGCTGCCGCAGCGGCCGACGCCGCAGGTGCTGGCGTTTATCAACGGCGAAGTGCAGCGCGAAGCCGACAGCGACGCCTTCGATATCCTGCACACCCCGCTGGTGATCCGTCTGGCCGACCTGCACGCCGCTTTCTTGTCCGATCGCATCGGCATCGGCCGCTGTCTGCGCCTGCTGGCCGAAGTGGTGGCGCTGTACACCTGCGACGTGTTGCTGCTGACCGGCCGCCCGGCGCGCTTCCCCGGCGTGCAGGCGCTGCTGCGCCATCTGCAGCCGCTGCCCGCCAGCCGCATTCTGCCGCTCGAGGGCTACCACACCCGCAGCTGGTACCCAT
This sequence comes from Serratia ureilytica, assembly GCF_017309605.1. Classification (NCBI taxonomy): domain Bacteria; kingdom Pseudomonadati; phylum Pseudomonadota; class Gammaproteobacteria; order Enterobacterales; family Yersiniaceae; genus Serratia; species Serratia ureilytica. The sequence goes on along the minus strand of NZ_CP071320.1, from coordinate 187,400 downwards.
TCAACAAACGCGGCCGCATCGACAACCCGAAATCCACCGCTGCCGTGGGCGCCATGCTGTGCCTGCTGGCGATCGATCTGCGGCTGGAGAGCTTTTACTTCAACGTCGGCGATTTCCAGCCCTACTCCACCATTCGCTATCTGGGCATGCTGGACGGCAACAACATGCTGGCGGACGATAACGTCTATTACCGCGACATCGATCTGGATCGCGCCGATTTCGCGCTCGATCCCGCCGGCAGCTTCCAGCTGCGCGGCCCGCTGCGTCTGGGCTTCCGCCAGCTGGACAACGAACGCTGGCCGGCCTCGCCGCTCTATACGCTGACCATCAATGACGCCCAGCTGGCGCGCAAGCTGGCCGGCGACGCGGTGATCGGCCTGCGGCTGGCCATCACCGCCAGCGCCGAGCAGGGCGCCGAGAGCGTCAAGATCGCCCAGGCGCTGCTGGCCGACGGCAGCCCCGTCCCGGCGCACCACCTGCAACTGAAACTCAATACCCTGGCTGCCAGCGCCTCCGGTGCGACCCACTACTGGATAGACAGCGGGAGCATTTACCCACGATGAACACGCAAACCCTCGCCCCAGCGGCTCCGAATAACGCGCTCAGCGCCGGCATTTTGCAGGCGATCGACTGGGTGGACGCCGCACGCCGTCACTCCGCCCGCCTGGAGCGGGAAGCCGATCGGCTGATACAGCGTTTGCGGCGTTGCCATAACCGCGCCGCACTGTTGGAAAACACACAGTCTGCGCAGGTCGCCATCGGTTTATATGGCCACAACGCCGCCGCCAAAGCCCATCTGTTGGCGGCGCTGGCGCCCGGCGCGAAGCGCTTCGACGCGGACCTTTCGCTCGCGGTGCGCTACTGCACGGCGGCCGAGGCGGGGCCCGCCGATTATCCGATCGCCCTCGCCTTGCTCGATGAAGCGCAGTGGTTGGCCATGACGATTGACGCCGCCGCGATGAGCGGCTTCCGCCCGGACTGGGACGCCCGCGCCATCGCCGACCACCTGCAAGCGCTGACGCGCCACCGACAGGCGGTCGCCATCGATGGCCTCGACGGCAATGCCGTACTGGCGCTGTGGGACAGCCTGCGCCGCCACGGCGACAAAGAGCAATCCACGCTCGACAGGCACTTCTGGCCGCAGGCGGTGACGCTGGCGCCGCAGTTGAGCATCGATGACCGCGCGCGCCTGTTTGCGCCGCTGTGGGGAGAGGAAGCGACGCTGACGGCGCGTTACCGCCAGCTGGCGCACGCGTTGCAGGCGCTCGACGGCAGCAGACGGGTTCATGCCCCGCGCCGTGCGTTGGCGCTGCTGACCGCAAGCGCCGCACCGGAAAACGCCACGATCGCCGTCATGACCGAAAACGGCGATGAACGGGAGATCGCACTGAGCGATCTGGCCTGGCTGACCGCAGAATTGACCACCCTGCTGCCGCAGACGACGCAGGCAGGCTTGCCCGCCGACGTGGCGCTGATCGACCTGCCCGGCAGCCGCATCTGTCCGCAGGCGGAGCCGGCGCAGCGTCTGCAGCAGGCGAAGCGCGCCCATTTACTGGCCCGTTGCGCCGACGGCCTGCACGCCAGCCTGCTGCTGGTGACCGATGCCGCCGCCACGCCGCAGGACACCGCGCGCGTCGGCCAGGCGCTCGCCGATTGGGTCAACCACACCCAGGGGGAAACCCCGGCGCTGCGCCAGCGCCGCAAGCCCGGTTTAATCTGGGCGATCACGCCGTTCGACCTGCGTCAGGAAGGCAAAGCGCGGCCCGACGATGCCGTCCAGCGTCAGGTCGGCGAGCCCGGCGACAGCTGGGCCACGCTGCTGGCGCTGGATGAACAGGACTGCCGCCGGATGGTGAACTACCTGGCTGCACAGGCGCGCCCGGCCCACAAACAAGCGCGCTTGCTCGAACAGCGTGAAGAGTTGCAGCGCGAACTGACGGAAAGCCTGCTCGGCAACTGGCTCTCCGTCTCCGATCCGCACGCGGCGCAGCAACGCGCCCAGCAGCTGTTGCGCGCGTTGCAGGCGCAGGCCGGCCGCCACGGCGAACTGCTGGAACGGTTGCTGCCCCAGCGCGATACGCTGCGCCAGCTTTATCAGCAACAGCAGCATACGACGCCGTCCCAGACGACGCCGACTTCGCCGTTTGGGCTGGATATCGATCTGTTCGGTGCGCAAGACCCTGCGGCGCCCGGCGAGCAGCCCGCATCGCCTTTCGCCGCGCGGATCTTCGCCGACTGGGTCAACCATCTGCGCGCGCTGCCTGACAGCCGCCGGTTGCTGGATCTGCTCGGCGTCGACAGGCCGCACCTCGAACTGCTGGTCGATGCGCTGATCGGCGCCGCCTGCCGCCTGCGGCTCGACGACGAACTGGAGCGCGCGCTGTGCGCCGGGAGCTTGCCGGAACAGGGTGAAGATCGGCAGATCAGCCAGGCGCTGGCGCTACTGGGCGACTTCGTCGCCTGGCTCGGCTTCCAGCGGCGCGACACGGCCACGCGCCCCGAGAGCCGCGTCAATCCCGGCCAGCCGATCTTTACCCCGCCGCCGCAGCCGGCGGTGGACTGGAGTGGCCAGCAGCGGCTAACCCGGCTGGCGCCGACGCCGACCAAGAATACCGCGTTTTATATTTATGACTGGCTGATCGGCCTGCAAACCCTGCTGGCGGAGAATGCCGCGCAGGCGCAGCCCGCGCTGGCAGACGAGCAGCGCGCCGACCTGGCGGCGATCGTCGCGGCCCTGCGCGCTGCGCCGTAGTGGGCGCCATCCGGGCCGGACGCCGCCGCGCGATCAGTGGCAGGCCGGCCCGGCCGACATCACTTCGCGAAAGTGGGTGACCAGCGGGCGCAGGTTGGCCTTGTGCCACACTGCCCACAGCTGCGTGGTGTATTGCATCCAGGGCAGCTCGCGCAGCACCACGCCCTGCGGCGCGTTATGCCGCAGGCTGTGCTGGATCAGCGTCATCCCCAACCCGGCGGCGACCAGCCCCAGCGCCGTCAGCGGCTCGCCCGCTTCCAGCCGAATATCCGGATCGAACCCGGCCTTCACGCAGGCCGCCACGAAATCGTCGCGCGAATGGGCATCCTCTTTGTGGATCACCGAGATCCAGGCCTGATCGGTGAGATCCGCCGGCTGCAGCGTTTCCCTGTCCGCCAGCGGATGCGTCTGCGGCAGGGCCAGCAACATGCGATCGTCCAACACCTGCGTATAGTCCAAATCCTGATCGTCGCGATCCGGCGCCGTATTGACCAGCGCCACGTCCAGGCTACGCTGCCGCAGCCCTTCCAACTGCATGGAAGAAGGCTGGCTGTAAAGCACGATGTGCACATCCGGCCGGGACACCCGCAGCGACCGCAAGGCGTTCGACAAGACGCCGGAGTGCATCGCATTTTCGATATAGCCGATGCACAGCCCACCGTCTTCACCCCGCCCCAGGCGGCGTCCGAGCGATTCGAGCCGGTTGGCGTGCGTCAACAGCGCGCGGGTTTCGGCCAGAAACGTCTGGCCGTCAGCGGTCAGGCGAATGCGCTGCTGATTGCGCTCAAACAGCATCAATCCGAGACGTTCCTCAAGCTGGGAAATCTGCCGGCTCAGCGGCGACTGGGAAATGTGCAGCCGTTCGGCAGCGCGGCCGACGTGCTCCTCTTCCGCCACCGCGACGAAGTATTTCAACTGACGTAAATCGATCATGTGAGACCTCAAAGGACTTAACTTAGACAAATTATGTCCTATCAAGTCACAACTTGCCACGCTATCTTTAGCCTCGTGACGGGGCAGACGCACTGTGCGCCCCCCAATTTCCCTGAAAAGATAACGTATTGAGGACCTGACATGAGCATCAGAAATATTTTACCCGGCAAGATCGGTTTGGGCGGCGCACCGCTCGGCAATATGTTCCGCAACATCCCGCAAGACGACGTGCAAGCCACCGTCAGCGGCGCCTGGGATCTGGGCATCCGCTACTTCGACACCGCGCCGCTCTACGGTTCCGGCCTGTCGGAAATCCGCATGGGTGAAGTGCTGTCGCACTACCCACGCGATGAGTATGTGCTGAGCACCAAAGTGGGCCGCATCATGCTGGACGAAGAAGAAGACACTTCCGCCCGCGATCTGGGCGAGAAAGGCGGTTTGTTCGAACACGGCTTGAAGAACAAAATAGTCAACGACTACTCCGCCGACGCCACGCTGCGTTCCATCGAAGACAGCCTGAAGCGCCTGAAAACCGACCGCCTGGATATCGTCTGGATCCACGATCCGGCCCAGGATTTCTACGGCGACAACTGGATTGAACAGTTCAACATCGCCCGCACCGGCGCTTTCCGCGCGCTGACCCGTCTGCGTGAAGAAGGGGTGATCAAGGCCTGGGGCCTCGGCGTCAACCGCGTCGAGCCTTGCGAACTGGCGCTGGGCCTGAGCGAAACGCAGCCGGACGCCTTCCTGCTGGCCGGCCGTTACAGCCTGCTGGATCATGAACGCGCGCTGCAACGTTTGATGCCGGAAGCCCTGGCGAGCAACGTCGACATCGTCGTCGGCGGCCCTTACAACTCCGGCGTGCTGGCCGGTGGCGAGCACTACGAATACCAGAAAGCATCCCCGGCGGTGCTGGCGAAAGTGGCGCAAATCAAAGCGATCGCCGCTCGCTTCCAGGTCGACGTCAAAGCCGCCGCGCTGCAGTTCTCGCTGGCTAACCCGGCGGTCGCCGCCGTGATCCCCGGTTCGAGCCGCCCTGGCCGCATGGCCGAAGATCTGGCCGCGCTGGACGCCGTTATCCCGGCTGAATTCTGGGCCGAAATGCGCCGTCAGAAACTGGTGGCCGACAACGCGCCGCTGCCGATTCGTTAAGTTTTATGGGGCCGCATGGCCCCATTACCCCCATTAACTCGATGAGATACATGATGAAACTGGATCTTTCAGGCAAAGTCGCCGTCGTCAGCGGCTCCACCTCCGGCATCGGCCTCGGCATCGCGCGCGGGCTCGCCAAAACGGGCGCCACCGTGGTGATCGTCGGCCGTCAGAAAGCCGGGGTCGATAACGCCATCGCCGACATCAGCGCCAACGTGCCCGGCGCGCAGGTGCGCGGCGTGGTCGCGGATCTCGGGACGGAACACGGGGCTGCTACCCTGTTCGCCGCGGAACCGAAAGCCGACGTGCTGATCAACAACCTGGGCATTTTCAACGATAACGACTTCTTTACCGTGCCCGACAGCGAGTGGATGCACTTCTATAACGTCAACGTCCTCTCGGGCGTGCGGCTGGCGCGCCACTATGCGCAGAGCATGACCGAGCAGGGTTGGGGACGCATTATTTTCGTGTCGTCCGAATCCGGCGTCGCCATCCCGGCGGACATGATCAACTACGGCGTCACCAAAAGCGCCAACCTGGCGGTGTCCCACGGCCTGGCGAAACGCCTCGCCGGCACCGGCGTGACGGTCAACGCCATCCTGCCGGGGCCGACCTTTACCGAAGGCCTGCAAGACATGCTGGCGGATGCGGCGGCCAAATCCGGTCGCAGCGCCCGCGATCAGGCCGACGAGTTCGTTAAAACCGAACGCCCAAGCTCCATCATTCAGCGCGCGGCGGACGTCGATGAAGTGGCCAACCTGGCCGTTTACCTCGCGTCTCCGCTGTCTTCGGCCACCACCGGCGCGGCGCTGCGCGTCGACGGCGGCGTCGTAGATACGCTGGCAATGTAACCCTGTACCCGAAACCGATATTAAGAGAGAGAGAAAGAAAATGGCTACTACATCCGTCTCAATGGACATCCCGGCATCCGCCGACACCGTATGGCAACTGATCGGCGGCTTCGATGCCCTGCCTGACTGGCTGCCGTTCATTCCGAAAAGCGTCATTTCGCAAGGCGGCCGCGTGCGCACTTTGACCACCGCCGACGGCGGCACCGTCATCGAGCGGCTGGAAGCGTTCGATAACCGTCAACGCAGCTACAGCTACTCCATCATGCAGGCGCCGTTCCCGGTGGTGAATTACCTGTCCACCCTGTCAGTGCACGCCACCGACGACGCCAACGTGGCGCGCGTGGAATGGTCGGGCAGCTTCACGCCGGTCAACATCAGTGACGACGAGGCCATCGCCCTGTTCAGCGGCATCTACCAGGGCGGCCTGGATGCGCTGAGCGGTAACTTCCCTCGTTAACGCTTGAACACTCAAGCCCCACGGCCGATGGCTACACCCATCGGCCGTTTTTTTTTGGTTTGGCCGCGCGAAGCGGCAACGCCGCGAAACAGGATAAATCCGCCATCGCCGCTTATGCTGTAAAGGAGATGTTCATTTGAGGAGATGACCGTGCGCCCTTTCAACCTGCAACAGTTGGATCATGTGGTTCTGCGCGTGCGCGATATGCAGAACAGCCTGCGTTTTTATACCCAGGTCATCGGTTGTGATATCGCCAAACAGCGGCCGGATTTGGGGCTGGTGCACCTGCGCACCGGCGCCTCCATGATCGATCTGGTGGACGTCAACGGCATGCTAGGAAGAAAAGGCGGCATGCCGCCCGATGCCAGACAGCAGAACGTCGATCACTTTTGCCTGCGCATCGATCCGTTCAACGAAGACGCGTTGCTGACCTACCTGCGATCGCAGGGGATCGACGCGGATCCCGCCGAATCGCGCTACGGCGCGGAAGGCGACGGGCCGTCCATCTATTTCAGCGATCCGGACGGCAATCGCGTGGAATTGAAAGGGCCGGCGCTCGATTAACCGCTTTGGTTACCTTCGATAGCAGACAGCCGTTGGCGATCCGTCACCCGCAGTGATTTGTTTTTAAACTGAATGATGCCTTCCGCCGCGAGCTGCGCCAACGCGCGGCTCAGCTGTCTGACGGAGATGCCCAATCTCGCCGCCAGCGCCTCCCGGTTTTCCAGCTCAATCAATTCCCCTTCGCTCTTTATCTTGAATAATAAAAATTTTCGCAGTTTATATTCCGCCGTCAAAACGCCGTTCGCATGCAGCAAGGAGGAATGCAGCAGCTTATTGCTCAATTGCCGGCAGATAAAGGTGAGAAACGCCGGGTCGCTCAGGGCGTGATTGTTGATGACCTCTATCGGTGCCGCGAGGAGCAGCGCGTCGGTCACCGCCTGCACGGTGCTGAACAGCGTGCGCTGCGCCTGGGAGAACAGCTCCAGATCGCCAATTACCGAGAAATCCGTTTCGAAGGAAAAGACAATGTGCGCGCCATTCACATCAAAATTCTCAACCTGCAATTTTCCCTGCACGAGAAAAAACAGGTGGGTCAAACGATCGCTTTGCGTCACCAGGTATTCGCCGGCTTCGACGCTCACCAGGCGCAGTGCGGCGAGCAGCGTGGGCGAAAGCGCCGTTTGCAGATCGTGAACCTCAATGAACGCTTCTTTTAGCTTGCTGTCACCGACCGTTTTCAAGGCGATTCACTCCCAAGGTTCATCCTTAAACGTCTTGCCTCCTCGCTTTCGACTGCGTTCAGCATAGCCGACGCGCTTCAGAACGAAAAAGGACATCTGACCTTTTTTGCCTTGGGCCGCCTGGGTATTTTCTCCGTACCCCCTACGAGGAGATTGCCATGCGACACATTCTGATAGACACCGATACCGCTTCCGACGATGCCGTTGCGCTGCTGATGGCGTTGCGCGAACCTGGCGTGAAAGTGGAAGCGATCACCGCGGTCGCCGGAAACTGCCCGCTAGAACACTGCGTCAAAAATGCGCTCATTTGCGTGGAAAAAGCGGGAACCTATGCTCCTCCGGTTTACGCCGGCATGGCGAAACCACTGTTTCGCACGCGCTATCACTCGCACCATATTCACGGTGAAGACGGCATGGGCGACATGGCCTTGCCGACCCCACGCTTGGCCGTAGAACCCGTTCATGCCGTGGACGCCATCATCGACTGCGCCGCACGGCTCAAGGGCGAGCTGGAAATCGTCACCCTGGGGCCGCTGACCAATCTCGCGATGGCGGTGCTGAAAGCGCCCGCGCTGGCCGAAAAAGTGAAGCGCGTGTATGTCATGGGCGGTTCCGGACTGACGCCAGGCAATATCACCCCGCTGGCCGAATTTAATTTTTACGCCGACGCCGAGGCTGCGCATCTGGTGCTCACTGCCGGGCTGCCGCTCACTCTCGTCGGCTGGGAGATCGGCATGGGGGAAGCGTTTATCGACGAACGCGATATAGAACGATTGAATAACCTCGGCGAACTGGGACGCTTTGCCGTGCGCTGCAATCGCGCGCTGATGGCGTTCAACGCACGGCGCACCGAACGCAAAGGGTTTGATTTGCCCGATCCGACCACCATGGCGGTGGCGCTCTATCCGGATATCGTCGAGACCAGTCTGGAGGCGTATTCATGGGTAGAATATAAAAGTGAGAGGTCTTACGGCCATTACGTCATCGATTCCACTCAGCTTACCGGCGAACCGGCCAATGCGCGCGTGATTACCCGCATTAAGCCCGGCCTGTTTAAAGAAAAACTGTTCTCGTTGTTATCTCAGCCGTTAATGAAATAAGTGACCCGCATGAAATTCGATCCAAGAAAATTGAAGAAAGTGGAATTACACGTCCATTTGGATACCTGTTTAAGCTACCACTATTTAAAAAAGGTCGACCCGCAAATAACCAGAACGGCATTTAATCGGCAATTTGTCGCGCCGAAACGATGCGCCGATCTGGGGGACTTTCTAAGCAAGATAGCGCCGCAAATAGATCTATTGCAGACAAGCCAGGCGATAACGCTGGCCGTCGAGGACTTATTCGCGCAGTTGGCGGCGGATAATGTCATCTATGCCGAGCTGCGCTTCGCGCCGCTGCTGCATACCCGGCTGGGGTTAAGCGGTGAAGCGGTGGTCGAGACGGTGCTGGCGGCCATGCATAACGCCTCGCGGGCTTACGGCATCGCCGCCGGGCTTATCCTATGCACGCTGCGGCATTTCGACGCGGCCGCCAGCCTGCAAACGGCGAAGCTGGTTATCGATTATCAGGGAAGCGGCGTGGTGGCGCTGGATTTGGCCGCCGATGAAGCGCGTTACCCGCTGACCCACCATGTGGCGGCCTTTCGCGCCGTGCGTGCCGCCGGCGGCAACGTCATCGCCCACGCCGGTGAGGCGAAAGGCCCCGACAGCGTGCGGGAGACGCTAGATAGGCTGCAGGTGTCACGCATCGGCCACGGCGTCAGAAGCATCGAGGACCCTGCGCTCGTCGAGCGCCTGGTAGCCACCGGCGTCCTGCTCGAGATCTGCCCCAGCTGCAATCTCACCTGCAATTTGTTCGACAGCATCGACGATCATCCGATAGATCGGCTCAAAAAGTGGGGGGTGCGGCTAAACGTGAATACCGATGCGCGCACCGTCGTCGATACCACGCTGAACAAGGAGTACCAGCTGTTGCATGACGCCTTCGGCTGGCAGGATGACGATTTTAACCGCAGCAACCGACAGGCGCTGGAGGCGAGTTTTCTCGACGGCGATACTAAAATTAAATTAATGAGTCAGCTCAATGCCGGGTCGATGTGACCCGGCGCGTTTCAAGGCCAAGCGGCGTTTTACCGCCCCTGCGCCGCCAGCGCCTGGGCGCAGGCCCAGGCCGAGCTCCAGGCCCACTGGAAGTTGTAACCGCCCAGCCACCCGGTCACGTCCACCACTTCGCCGATAAAATAGAGCCCCGGCGCCTTGTGGGCTTCCATCGTCTTGGAAGAAAGTTCGTTGGTGTCGACGCCGCCGAGCGTCACCTCCGCCGTGCGATAACCCTCGGTGCCGTTCGGCTGCACGCGCCAGTTCTGCAACAGATCCACCAGCGCCGCCTGCTGCGGCGCATTCAGCTGCTTCAGCGTCGCCTCCGGCAATTGTCCCAGGGTCTGCAAGCATTCCACCAGCCGCTTCGGCAAGTGCAGCGCCAGGGTGTTTTTCAGGCTTTGGTTCGGGTGCTGCAGGCGCTGTTCATCAAGGAAGCCCGCCAGATCCAGCTCAGGAAGTAAGTTAATGCTCACATACTCACCCGGTTGCCAGTAGCTGGACAGCTGCAATACCGCCGGGCCGGACAGGCCGCGATGGGTGAACAGGATGCTTTCACGGAAGCTGACGCCGTTCTCGGCGGTGATCACCGCCGGCACCGACACGCCGGACAGCGTTTGCACATGCTCCAGCAGCGGCTTATGCAGGGTAAACGGCACCAGCCCGGCGCGCGTCGGCAGCACCCTGAGGCCGAACTGCTCCGCCAGCTTGTAACCGAACGGCGAGGCGCCCAGCCCCGGCATGGATAATCCGCCGCTGGCCACCACAAGTGAGCGAGCACTTACTTTTTCGCCATTCAGCGCCAGCGCGTAGCCGTTCTCGGTTTTCTCCACGCCCAGCACTTCGCTGCGCAGGCGCATCGTCACCTGGCCCAGCTCGCACTCTTTGACCAGCAGATCCACCACCTGCTGCGCCGAATCGTCGCAGAACAGCTGCCCCAGCGTTTTTTCATGGTAGGCGATGCCGTAACGGTTGATCAGATCGATGAAGTCCCACTGGGTGTAGCGCGCCAGCGCCGACTTGCAAAAATGCGGGTTGTTCGACAGATAGGCCGCCGGTTCGGCGTACATGTTGGTGAAGTTGCAGCGCCCGCCGCCGGACATCAGGATCTTGCGGCCCGGTTTTTTGCCGTTGTCGAGCAGCAACACGCGGCAACCGAGTTGCCCCGCCTGCGCGGCGCAAAACATGCCGGCGGCGCCCGCCCCAATCACTACGACATCAAACTGTTCCACCTGAGCCTCACTTATCAAAACCACAATCGCGACAAAAGAGCGCCATATTACGCCGTTTCGCCGCCGGTCACCGCCAAATTCACGGCGGCAGATTGTAAAGCCCCCGCGCCGCCAACGCCATAGTAAGAAAATATTACAGAGGTCAGAGCAGATTAACGCATTGATATTCCATATTTTTGTTATAGACACGCCACCATTTCGTCATGTCCAAATCAAAAAAACGTCATATTTTCCTTTTCCCCGGCACCGGTTGTCACTGATAATGCGCGGCGTTCATGTCCACAAACTGGCGTAACGCTTATGCTGCATTTGTTCGCTGGCCTGGATTTCCATACCGGCCTGATGTTAATTCTCGCATTGTTGTTCGTGTTGTTTTATGAAGCCATCAACGGTTTTCATGATACGGCCAATGCGGTCGCTACAGTTATTTATACCCGCGCCATGCGCTCGCAACTTGCGGTCGTGATGGCAGGTTTGTTCAACTTTCTTGGCGTAATGCTCGGCGGTTTGAGTGTTGCTTACGCCATCGTCCACTTGTTGCCTACCGATCTGTTGTTGAACGTCAGTTCAGCACACGGATTAGCCATGGTCTTCTCCATGCTGTTGGCGGCAATCATCTGGAACCTCGGCACCTGGTATTTCGGTCTGCCGGCGTCCAGTTCCCATACGCTGATAGGCGCAATCATCGGTGTCGGTTTAACCAACGCCCTGATGACCCACACTTCGGTCGTGGATGCGCTTAACGTCCCGAAAATGATTGGCATTTTCCTTTCTCTGCTGTTCTCGCCGCTGGTCGGCATGATGGTGGCGGGAGTGATGGTGTTCGCCTTGCGCCGCTATTGGAGTGGCACCAAGAAACGCCAGCGTATCCACATGACCCCAGCGGAACGTGAAAAGGTCGACGGCAAACGCAAGCCGCCGTTCTGGACCCGTATCGCGCTGATCCTGTCGGCGATTGGCGTCAGCTTCTCGCACGGCGCCAACGACGGTCAGAAAGGCATCGGCCTTATCATGCTGGTGCTGATCGGCGTTGCCCCGGCCGGCTTCGTGGTCAATATGAATGCAACCGGTTATGACATCACCCGTACGCGTGACGCCGTGACCCACCTGCAGCAATATTACCAGCAGCACGGCGACGCGCTGTCGCATGCGGTGTCGTTGACGCCGCTGGTGCCAAGCCCGGATGACGAAGCCACGCCTGGCAAACCGGCCGAGTTCCACTGCGACAGTTCGCGCGCCATGCCGGCGATCGAGCTGGCTCAGGGCATGCTGACCAACCTGCAAAGTTACGATCAGTTGACGGTTGAGCAGCGCAGCCATTTGCGCCGCCTGCTGATGTGCGTGACCGACACGGCGGATAAAGTCGCCAAGCTGCCGGAAACCTCATCCGCCGACCAGCGCTTCCTGAAGAACCTGCGTCAGGATCTGCTGCAGACCGTCGAGTACGCGCCGATGTGGATCATCGTCGCCGTCGCGCTGGCGCTGTCGCTCGGCACCATGGTGGGCTGGAAACGCGTAGCCACCACCATCGGCGAGAAGATCGGCAAGAAAGGCATGACCTACGCCCAGGGCGTATCGGCCCAGATGACCGCGGCGCTGTCGATCGGCGTGGCGAGTTATACCGGCATGCCGGTCTCCACCACCCACGTTCTCTCTTCGGCGGTTGCCGGGACGATGATCGTGGACGGCGGCGGTGTGCAGAGCAAAACCGTGAAGAACATCCTGTTGGCTTGGGTGCTCACCCTGCCAATCTCGATTCTGCTTTCCGGTGCGCTGTATTGGGTCGCGTTGAAGCTGATCTAAGCGACAAGCATCATGAGGAAGGCGGCCGCATGGTCGCCTTTTTTTTTGCCTGCATCAAGGGAAACAGAAAGGCATTAATACCAAATCATCATCGCTATCAGGCAGATGACCACCAGGCCGCACAGGGCCGAAGTCAGCATAAACTGCCCGCGCACCCGCTCGCAGCGGCGAATAAACTCCGGATCGTGGTGCTCGACATAGCGCTGCGCGAAAATATAACGCACCAGCCTCAGCTGCTTGCTGGGTTGGCCGTGGGCGGTAAAGAAACCCCCGCCGTCGACATATTGGTACAGCAGCGGGTCACAGCCGCGCAATACCACCAGCAGCGCGCGCAGAGAAGAGTAATACCGCACCATGTTAACCACACACACCACACACAAGGCCCAAAACAGCGCGACGGTACTGATCATGATTGCCCCCTCAAGGCGTTGTTATCCGCGGCCATCCGCCGGGTCCAACCGCCCTACCTCATTACCCGATACTCTGCTGGAGCTTACCGCTCTCATCCCCTTTTTTTGCCTGCACGGGCCACGCCCATAACCCACCGCCTCCGAAGACGTTGCCGCACCGCACGATGAGATTTGCACGGCATGGTTCTACTCAGAGGAGAAATGATGAGGCCCATATCCATCATTGTAGGTTAATGAAACGCAAACTGGCCTGAGCAGTGGATAAAATTTACCGCCCTGTGCCGAAAAGTCACCTGCCGGGGCGTTATAAGCGATAACCGCCCGTTTTCGATTAGGCTGTTTTTATGGATAGTCTATCCCGCGCCACGCCGCTGATCTTTCCCCCCACGCTGGCTAGACTCAGGTTTCCGTTACGCTTATCCAAGGAAACTGTTATGGCAAACCATTCAATCAAGGGAAAAACCGTCCTGATCGCCGGCGGCGCCAAGAACCTCGGCGGGCTGATCGCGCGCGATTTGGCTGAGCAAGGCGCCAAAGCGGTGGCGATCCACTACAACAGCGCCGCCTCCAAAACCGAGGCGGAGAAAACCGTCGCCGCCATTCAGGCCGCCGGGGCGCAAGGCGTCGCGCTGCAGGCCGATCTGACCACGGCGGGCGCGGTCGAGAAGCTGTTCGCCGATGCTGTCGCCGCCGTCGGCAAGCCGGATATCGCCATCAATACCGTCGGCAAGGTGCTGAAAAAGCCGCTGATCGACATCAGCGAAGCCGAGTACGACGAGATGACTGCGGTCAACGCCAAAACCGCGTTCTTCTTCCTGAAAGAAGCGGGTAAGCACCTTAACGACAACGGCAAAATCTGCACGCTGGTCACCTCGCTGCTCGGCGCCTTCACGCCGTTCTACGCCGCTTACGCCGGCACCAAAGCGCCGGTGGAGCACTTCACCCGCGCCGCCGCCAAGGAGTTCGGCGAGCGCGGCATCTCCGTGACGGCGGTCGGCCCCGGCCCGATGGATACCCCGTTCTTCTACCCGGCGGAAGGCGCGGACGCCGTGGCCTACCACAAGACGGCGGCGGCGCTGTCGCCATTCAGCCAAACCGGCCTGACCGATATCGAAGACGTGGTGCCGTTCATCCGTCATCTGGTCAGCGACGGCTGGTGGATAACCGGCCAAACCATCCTGATCAACGGCGGCTACACCACCAAATAAACCCGGCGGGGGCACCTATCGCCCCCGCACCTGCTCGCGCGCAACCGCGCCATGCGGCTACACTCTCTGTCAGAAACGGCGCCAAGGAACAGCAGGTCAACGAGATGGACAGATTCAATCAATACCGCGTATTCGTGCAGGTGGCGGAGATGGGCAGCTTTATCCGGGCGGCCCATGCGCTGGAGGTGCCGCGCGCCTCGGTGTCCGCCGCCGTTCAGCAACTGGAAACGCAGCTGGGCGTGCGCCTGCTGCACCGCACCACACGGCAAGTGCGGCTGACCGCCGACGGCGAACAGCTGCTCGAACGGCTGCGCCCGCTGCTGGCCGAGGTGGAAGATATCGATCAGTCGTTTCAGGCCAGCCAACGGCAGGCCTCCGGGCGGCTCAGCGTCGATGTGCCGAGCCGCATCGCCCGTCGGCTGATCGCGCCGGCGCTGCCCAGCCTGCTGCGGCGCCACCCTCATCTGCAGCTGGTGCTCGGCTCCGCCGATCGCGCCATCGATCTGGTGCAGGAAGGGGTCGACTGCGCGGTGCGCGTCGGCGATCTGCACGACAGCAGCCTGGTGATGCGCCCGCTCGGCCATATCGCGCTGATCAACTGCGCCAGCCCCGCCTACCTGAGCGAATTCGGCCATCCTCTTCATCCCGCCGATCTCGCCGAGGGGCACTGGAGCATCGGCTACGCCTCGCCCAAAACCGGCCGCGAATCCCCCTGGGAATACCTGACCGACGACGGCCATAGCCACCGGCTCGAACTGCCCAGCCGGGTGGTGGTCAACAACGCCGAAAGCTATATCGCCTGCTGCCGCGCGGGGCTGGGGCTGATGCAAATCCCGCGCTACGACGTACAACACCTGCTCGACGCCGGCGAACTGGTGGAAGTTCTGCCTGATTACCGCGCCGCCTCCATGCCGATCGCCCTGATCTACCCCCATCGCCGCCAGCGTTCCCGCCGTTTGGCGGTGTTTCATGAGTGGTTTGAAAGCCTGCTGCAACCGCATCTGGAGCGCTGATTGCACATTTAGCGCTATACTTTGTTTAATAACGCTTATAATTCAAGCGGTCAGACCGTTAAAACCCGCATAACCCTTAGGCTTTTACGCCGCGCGGGTGTACAACGAAAGGTATCGTGCGCAGAGATTTTCGATGCGGCGCAGTGTGATCGCCCCAACATATCATTGCGTTATCCGAATGATACTATGGAACCAAAAGCGCCAGGCGGGTACACGGAACGCCTGCTAACCCTTTTTAATCGGCATGTTTATGGAAGGAGTATTCTTATGGCTTACAAACACATATTGATCGCGGTAGACCTATCCCCGGAAAGCAAGATCCTGGTAGAAAAAGCCGTCTCTATGGCGCGGCCGTATAACGCCAAAGTTTCTCTGATCCACGTCGATGTCAACTATTCCGATCTCTATACTGGCCTTATCGACGTCAATCTCGGCGACATGCAAAAGCGCATCTCTGAAGAAACCCACCAGGCGCTGACCGAGCTGTCGCAAAACGCCGGCTACCCGATCACCGAGACCCTGAGCGGCAGCGGCGATCTGGCGCAGGTGCTGGTGGACGCCATCAAGAAATACGACATGGACCTGGTGCTGTGCGGCCACCACCAGGACTTCTGGAGCAAACTGATGTCTTCCGCTCGCCAGCTGATCAATACCGTGCACATCGATATGCTGATCGTGCCGCTGCGCGACGAAGAAGACGAATAAAGTAAGCGCTTGCTAACTTAACTGCCCAACGCCCGCGCCCTGCGGGCGTTTTTCATGCCGCTACGCCGATTAATCGCTTGATAATCAACCGCCCTCCGATGATATAGTCGCTAAAGACACAACATCCTCCCCCGAGCATCACCTATACCCAAATCTATAAGAAATAGCGGGGGAAAATTTAATGCTAAAAGGAGTTATCCATGGAATATGCCGTATCGGTAGAGTCTTTCCTGTCCTCATTACAACGCCATAACCCCCACCAGCCGGAATATCTGCAGGCCGTGCGCGAAGTGTTCACCTCGCTGTGGCCATTTATCGAGCGCAACCCGCGCTATCGCGAACAGGCGCTGCTGGAGCGCCTGGTGGAGCCCGAGCGCATCATTCAGTTCCGCGTCAGCTGGGTGGACGATCGCGGCCAGGTGCAGGTCAATCGCGCCTTTCGCGTCCAGTTCAACTCGGCCATCGGCCCCTACAAGGGCGGCATGCGCTTCCACCCGTCGGTGAACCTGTCGATCCTGAAGTTCCTCGGCTTTGAGCAGACCTTCAAGAATGCGCTGACCACCCTGCCGATGGGCGGCGGCAAAGGCGGCTCCGATTTCGATCCGAAGGGCAAAAGCCAAGGCGAGATCATGCGTTTCTGCCAGGCGCTGATGACCGAACTGTATCGCCACTTGGGCCCGGACACCGACGTGCCGGCCGGCGACATCGGCGTCGGCGGCCGTGAAGTCGGCTTTATGGCCGGCATGATGAAGAAACTGTCCAACAACACCGCCTGCGTGTTTACCGGCAAAGGGCTCTCCTTCGGCGGCAGCCTGATCCGCCCCGAGGCGACCGGCTACGGCCTGGTGTACTTTACCGACGCCATGCTGCAGCGCCACGGCTTGGGCTTTGAGGGCATGCGGGTGGCGGTGTCCGGCTCCGGCAACGTGGCGCAGTACACCATCGAGAAAGCGTTGGAGCTGGACGCGCGCGTGATCACCGTGTCGGATTCCGGCGGCACTCTGGTGGACGAAGACGGCTTCACCACCGAGAAGCTGGCGCACCTGGCGGAGATCAAAAACCAGCGCTACGGCCGGGTGGCGGACTATGCCCGCGAACGCGGCCTGACCTACCTGGCGGGCCAGCAGCCGTGGAACGTGCCGGTGGATATCGCCCTGCCGTGCGCCACCCAGAACGAACTGGACCTCGAGGCGGCGCAGACGCTGATCCGCAATGGGGTGAAAGCGGTGGCGGAAGGCGCCAACATGCCGACCACCATCCAGGCCACCGACGCCTTCCTCGACGCCGGGGTGCTGTTCGCGCCCGGCAAGGCGGCCAACGCCGGCGGCGTAGCCACCTCGGGGCTGGAGATGGCGCAAAACGCCGCGCGCATCGGCTGGCGGGCGGAAAAAGTGGATGTACGTTTACAACATATCATGGCGGATATTCACCATGCCTGCGTGGAATACGGCGGCGAGGGCAAGCAAACCCACTATGTACACGGCGCGAATATCGCCGGTTTCGTTAAGGTTGCGGAGGCGATGCTGGCCCAGGGCGTGCTGTAATCGGGCGCAAAGGTGATCTTGTTCACACATCGATTAAATGCTTCAATGCCGGCCTCTGCGCCGGCATTTTTTTCCGCGTCCAAGCCATCAAAATGATGCATGAAAGTTAATTAAAGGTTAATAAAAAGTTATTTATGGCCGTTTAATTGGTAGTAAGTTTACCACCACCAAATAATTAAACATTTATTTAACACTAAATACGCCAGTATTTTACTTAAATGTGCGCAGATCACATTTTATTAACTTCAGCTACGCCCCCTCTTCCATTCCTTTGTAATCTGCAGCGGTGGAAAAACCGCCACCCCTACAGATAAAAAAAGGTACAGCTAATGAAATTTAACCTCGCATTATTAAATGCATGTGTGGTTTCTGCGTGCATGTTATCGACAACACCTGTGTTCGCCGCTGATAAATATGAGATTGCCGTGGTCGCCAAAGTGACCGGCATTCCGTGGTTCAACCGCATGGAAGTGGGCGTCAACGAAGCGGCGAAAAAACTCGACGTCAACGCTTACCAGACCGGCCCGTCTACGCCGGATCCGGCTGCGCAGGTCAAGGTGATTGAGGATCTGATCGCCAAGAACGTCAACGCCATCATCGTGGTGCCGAACGACGCCAAGGTGCTGGAGCCGGTGCTGAAAAAAGCGCGCGACAAAGGCATCGTGGTGCTGACCCATGAATCCCCGGACCAGCAGATCGGCCAGTGGGACATCGAGACCATCGACAGCGAGAAATACGCGCAGGCCAACGTCGATGAGCTGGCGAAAGACATGGGCGGCAAAGGCGGCTACGCGATCTACGTCGGCTCGCTGACTGTGCCGTTGCACAACGCCTGGGCCGATTCCGCCATCAAATACCAGAAAGAAAAATACCCGGACATGTTTGAAGTCACCTCGCGCTTGCCGGTGGCGGAAAGCATCG
The DNA here is from genome assembly GCF_017309605.1 of Serratia ureilytica. Taxonomy (NCBI): domain Bacteria; kingdom Pseudomonadati; phylum Pseudomonadota; class Gammaproteobacteria; order Enterobacterales; family Yersiniaceae; genus Serratia; species Serratia ureilytica. The sequence continues at coordinate 169,076 of NZ_CP071320.1, read as the reverse complement.
ACAAATCCTACGCCACCACGCTGGATCTGATGAAAACCTATCCGCAGATGAAGGGCATCATCGGCTTCGGTTCGCTCGGCCCAATCGGCGCCGGCCAGGCGGTGGCCAAGAAACGCGCCAAGGACAAAATCGCGGTGGTGGGCATCGCCATGCCGGCGCAGGCCGCTCCTTACCTGATGCGCGGCGACATCAAGAAAGCGCTGCTGTGGGATCCGAAAGACGCCGGTTATGCGCTGGTGACGGTGGCCGACCAGCTGCTGCAGGGCAAAGAAGTGAATAAGGACCTGTCGATCGAGGGCCTCGGCAAAGCCGACGTCGATATGGAACACAAAGTGATTCGGTTTAATAAGATTTTGGAAGTGACCAAAGACAACGCCCAATCGCTCGGATTCTGATTTTTCGCGTAATTTCGCCACACCGGGAAAGTAGTTAAACCCTCGTAGGGGCGCAGCAACGCTGCGCCCAGGGCTTCGGCCGCTACGCAAGCACAGGTTAACGTTATGACAGCCTCCCCCGCATTTATCACCCTGGAGAATATCAGCAAGCGATTCCCAGGCGTGCTGGCATTAGACCAGATCAACCTGACGCTGAATAAAGGCGAAGTGCACTGCCTGGCCGGGCAAAACGGCTGCGGCAAAAGCACCATCATTAAAATCATCTCCGGCGTCTATCAGCCGGAAAAAGGCGCCAATATTTCGCTGGAAGGCAAACTCTTCCACGCCCTGACGCCGCAGCTGTCCGGTTATTACGGCATACAGGTGATCTACCAGGACCTGTCGCTGTTCCCTAACCTGACGGTGGCGGAAAACATCGCCATCCACCGTTACCTGCCCGGCGGCCACTTCTGGGTGCACAAGCGGGTGATGCGCCAGACGGCGCTGGACGCCATGGCGCGGGTCGGCGTACACATCGATCCCGATAAAAAAGTAGAAAAACTGTCGATCGCCGATCGGCAGCTGGTGGCGATTTGCCGCGCCATCGCCGCCGAAGCGCGCTTGGTTATCATGGACGAACCGACCGCCTCGCTGACCCGCCAGGAGGTCGACGGCCTGCTGCGGGTGGTCAACGAACTGAAGGCGGCCGGCATCTGCGTGGTGTTCGTCAGCCACCGATTGGATGAAGTGATGGAAGTCGCCGATCGCATCAGCGTGATGCGCGACGGCAAGCTGGTGGGCACCTGGCCGGCCAGCGAACTGGACAGCCATGAACTGGCGTTCCTGATGACCGGCCAACGCTTTCATTACAGCCCGCTGCCCCCGCTGCCGCCGGCCGAACAGGCGCCGCTGCTCGAGGTGCGCAACCTCAGCCGCGGCGAGAAATACCGCAACGTCAATCTGGCGCTGCGCGGCGGCGAGATCGTCTCGATCGTCGGCCTGCTCGGCGCCGGCCGCACCGAACTGTGCCTCAGCCTGTTCGGCATGACGCGGCCGGACAGCGGCGAGATCCGCATCGAGGGCCGGTCGGTGCAGCTGCACAACAACCGCGAAGCGGTGCGCCACGGCATCGGCTACGTGTCGGAAGATCGTCTGACGCAGGGATTGATCATGGAGCAATCGATCTACGACAACACCATCGTCACCGTCTTCGATCGGCTGCATACCTCGCTCGGGCTGCTGGATCACGCCAAGGCGACCGAGCTGGTCAACCGGCTGATCCGCGATTTGAACATCAAGGTGTCCGACAGCGCATTGCCGGTGAAAACCCTGTCCGGCGGCAACGCCCAGCGCATCGCCATCGCCAAATGGGTCGCGACCCAGCCGAAGATCCTGATCCTCGACTCGCCCACCGTCGGCGTCGACATCGCCAACAAAGAGGGGATCTATCAGATCGCCCGCGATCTGGCGCAGCTGGGCATGGCGGTGCTGATGATCTGCGACGAGATCCCGGAAGCCTATTACAACAGCCATCGGGTGATGGTGATGCGCAAAGGCGAGCTGATCGCCGAATTCGCGCCGCACCAGAGTACCGAACAACAGATCGCCGAGGTGGTGAATGGATAAGTCATTATTGGCCCGCCTGGCCGGGCGGCACGAGTTTTATCTCGGCCTGCTGGTGCTGCTGCTGGCGATCGGCCTAAGCGCCGGCACCGATGAGTTTCTGACGCTCGGCAACCTGACCGACGTCGCCACCAGCTACGCCATTCTCGGCATCCTGGCCTGCGGGCTGTTCGTGGTGCTGATCGCCGGCGGCATCGACATTTCGTTCCCGGCGGTCACCGCCATCGCGCAGTATGTGATGGCCAGTTGGGTGATCCAGCACGGCGGCAGCTTCCCGCTGGCGTTCGCCCTGGCGATTGGCGTCGGCCTGCTGCTCGGGCTGGTGAACGGTTTCCTGGTGTACTGGCTGAAGGTGCCGGCGATCATCATCACCATCGCCACCCTTAACCTGTTCTACGGCCTGCTGGTATACGCCACCAACGGCACCTGGCTGTACGGTTTCCCGGACTGGTTCATGAACGGCATCAACTGGTTCTCGTTCCAGGGCGCCGACGGTTACGACTACGGCCTGACGCTGCCGCTGCTGTGCCTGCTGGCAACCATCGTCGTCACCGGCGTGCTGATGAACCGCACCCGGCTGGGGCGCCAGATCTACGCCATGGGCGGCAACCGCGACGCGGCGTCGCGCCTGGGGTTGAACCTGCTGCGGCTGCACTTCTGCGTCTACGGCTATATGGGCATTCTGGCCGGCGTCGCGGCGGTGGTGCAGGCGCAGATCACCCAGTCGGTGGCGCCCAACTCGCTGCTCGGCTTCGAGCTGACGGTATTGGCGGCGGTGGTGCTGGGCGGCACCAGCATGAGCGGCGGCCGCGGATCGTTGACCGGCACCCTGCTCGGCGTGGTGCTGCTGGCCTTCCTGCAAAACGGGCTGACGCTGCTCAGCGTCTCGGCCTATTGGCACCAGGTATTCAGCGGCGCGATCATTTTGATCAGCATCAGCACCACCGCCTGGAACGAAAAACGCAAGCTGCTCAAGGAGATCTGACATGACGCAGTTAACTCGGTTGATCCCAAACGATCGGATCATTCGCCTGCAGGGCGCGATCATCATCGCGGTGGCGCTGCTGTTCGCCGGGCTGCTCGGATCGCGCTTCTTCAGCCTCGGCAACTTCCAGTCGATCGCCTCGCAGCTGCCGATCCTCGGCCTGCTGGCGCTCGGCATGGGCATCACCATGCTGACCGGCGGCATCAACCTGTCGATCATCGCCGGCGCCAACGCCTGTTCGCTGGTGATGGCGGCGATCATCGTCAGCCATCCCGACCAGCCGCTGTTCCTGGCGCTGGCGCTGTTGGCCGGCCTGCTGGTGGCGGTGGCGATCGGCGCGCTCAACGGCGCGCTGGTAGCCTGGATAGGCGTCTCGCCCATCCTCGCCTCGCTCGGCACCATGACCCTGATCACCGGCCTGAATATCCTGCTGTCCAACGGCGCGGTGATCTCCGGCTTCCCGGCGGCGATTCAATTTCTCGGCAACGGCGCCGTGCTCGGCGTGCCGGTGGCGCTGATCCTGTTCCTGTTGGTGGCGGTCGTGCTGTGGCTGCTGCTGGAGCACACCACGCTGGGGCGCAGCCTGTACCTGATCGGCTCCAACGAGCAGGCCACCCGCTTCAGCGGCGTGAACACCGCGCGGGTGCAGATCGCGGTGTATATCCTGTCGGCGCTGCTCGGCTGGGGCGCCGCCCTGTTGATGATGGCCAAGTTCAACTCGGCCAAGGCCGGCTACGGCGAATCTTATCTGCTGGTGACCATTCTGGCCTCGGTGCTGGGCGGCATTAACCCGGACGGCGGTTTCGGCCGTATTCTGGGGCTGGTACTGGCGCTGATCGTACTGCAAATGTTGGAAAGCGGCCTCAATCTGCTGGGGGTCAGCAGCTACCTGACCATGGCCCTGTGGGGCGGCGTGCTGATCCTGTTTATCGCGTTACAGAATCGAAAAGCCTGAGGAGAAAATAATGGCGAGCTATTTTATTGGCGTAGATGTGGGCACCGGAAGCGCGCGCGCAGGCGTATTCGATCTCAATGGCCGCATGGTCGGCCAGGCCAGCCGGGCCATCGATCTGTACCGGCCGAAGGCGGATTTCGTCGAGCAGTCGTCGGATAACATCTGGCAGGCGGTGTGCAATGCGGTGCGCGACGCGGTCAACCAGGCCGACATCAACCCGATCCAGGTCAAGGGGTTGGGCTTCGACGCCACCTGTTCGCTGGTGGTGCTGGATAAAGAGGGCAAGCCGCTGACCGTCAGCCCCTCCGGCCGCACCGAACAGAACATCATCGTGTGGATGGATCACCGGGCGATCGCCCAGGCCGAACGCATCAACGCCACCAAACACCGGGTGCTGGACTTCGTCGGCGGCATTATCTCGCCGGAGATGCAGACGCCGAAACTGCTGTGGCTGAAACAGCACATGCCCACCACCTGGGCCAACGCCGGCTACCTGTTCGATCTGCCGGACTTCCTCACCTGGCGCGCTACCCAGGACGCCACCCGTTCGCTGTGCTCGACGGTGTGCAAGTGGACCTATCTCGGCCACGAGCAGCGTTGGGACAAGAGCTACTTCCAGCAGATCGGGCTGGAAGACGTGCTGGAACACGACGCGGCCAAGATCGGCAGCGACGTCAAAATGATGGGCGAGCCGCTGGGCCATGGCCTGACTCAGCGCGCCGCCAGCGAGATGGGGCTGATCGCCGGCACGGCGGTGAGCGTGTCAATCATCGACGCCCACGCCGGCACCCTCGGCACGCTGGGCGCCACCGGCGTCTCCGGCGAGGTGGCCGACTTCAACCGCCGCGTCGCGCTGATCGGCGGCACCTCCACCGGTCATATGGCGATGTCGCGCACCGCGCGCTTTATCGGCGGCGTTTGGGGGCCGTATTACTCGGCGATCCTGCCGGAATACTGGTTGAACGAAGGCGGCCAGTCCGCCACCGGCGCGCTGATCGACCACGTCATCCAGTCGCACCCGTGCTATCAGGAGCTGCTGGCGCAGGCGAAAACTCAGGGCCAGACCATCTATGAGGTGCTGAACGCCATTCTGCGCCGCATGGCCGGCGAGCCGGAGAACATCGCCTTCCTGACGCAGGACATTCACATGCTGCCGTACTTCCACGGCAACCGCTCGCCGCGCGCCAACCCGACGCTGACCGGCATCCTGACCGGGCTGAAGCTGTCGCGCACGCCGGAGGACATGGCGCTGCACTACCTGGCCACCATTCAGGCCATCGCGCTCGGCACCCGCCACATCATCGAAACCATGAACCACAGCGGCTACAGCATCGACACCATCATGGCCAGCGGCGGCGGCACCAAGAACCCGATCTTCGTGCAAGAGCACGCCAACGCTACCGGTTGCGCCATGCTGCTGCCGGAGGAGAGCGAAGCGATGCTGCTGGGCGGCGCGATGATGGGCACCGTGGCGGCCGGCGTGTTCGACACCTTGCCGGAGGCGATGAGCGCCATGAGCCGCATCGGCAAGACGGTGACGCCGCAGACCAACCAGATAAAAAGCTACTACGATCGCAAATACCGGGTGTTCCACGAGCTGTACAACGACCACATGAAATACCGCCGGTTGATGCAGGAGGAGGCGTGATGCAGCAAGAGTGGCGGCAGGCCGTGCAGGGCTGGCAAACCTACAGCCAGGAGCTGGCGCAGCTGGGCGAACGCCTCGATGCGCGCACCTGGCAACGGCTGCTGGCGCTGCTGGCCGACTGCCGCGGTAAAATCGCCGTCACCGGCGTCGGCACCTCGGGGATTGCGGCGCGCAAGATAGCCCATATGCTGGCCTGCGTGGAGCGGCCGGCGGTCTACCTCGACGCCACCGGCGCTGCGCACGGCGATCTGGGTTTTCTGCGCGCCGACGATCTGCTGATCCTGATCTCGCGCGGCGGCAATTCCGACGAGCTGACCCGCCTGCTGCCGACGCTGCAGGCCAAGGGGGTGACGCTGATCGCGGTGACGGAAAACCCGCATTCCGCCATCGCGCAGGCGGCGCAGCTGACGATCGCCACCGGGGTGCAAAAGGAGATAGATCCGCTGAACATGCTGGCCACCACCTCAATTGTGCTGGTGTTGGCGATCTTCGACGCCGCCTGCACCTGCCTGATGACGCGCAGCGGTTACGATAAGGACACCTTGCTGGCGGTGCATCCGGGCGGCGGCGTGGGGAAAAGTTTGCGGGAGGAAAACTGAGGGCCCGACACCGCGGGCCCGGCAGACATTACAGCGGCATGTAGATATCGAAACGGTGGCTTTTGGTCAGCGTGGCGGCGTGCGCCGGCACATCGGCCAGCGGCGGCGCGTAGTCCGGGCGTTTCACCACCACGCGCTTGGTCGCCAAACGGCGCGCCGGTTCCAGCAGGCCGTCGGCGTCATCGTCGCTGCCCACCAGCGATTGGAACACCCGCATCTCTTTCTTCACCAGCGCGCTTTTCTGCTTGTGCGGGAACATCGGATCGAGATACACCACCTCCGGGCGCGGGCTGAGATCCGCCAGCGCCGTCAGGCTGGAGGCGTGCAGCAGCGTCAGACGATCGCGCAGCCACGGGCCGATTTCCGCATCCTGATAGCCGCGCTGCAGGCCGTCGTCCAGCAACGCCGCCACCACCGGATTGCGCTCCAGCATCCGCACCCGGCAGCCCAGCGCCGCCAGCACGAAGGCGTCGCGCCCCAGCCCGGCGGTGGCGTCCACCACGTCCGGCAGGTAACTGCCCTTGATGCCGACCGCCTTGGCCACCGCCTCGCCGCGGCCGCCGCCGAAGCGGCGCCGGTGCGCCATGGCGCCGGAGACGAAATCGACGTAGATCCCGCCAAGCTTCGGCTCGTCGCGCTTGCGCAGCTCCAGCCGCTGCGGGGTCAGTACCAGCGCCATCGGCGCGTCGTCGTCGGACGTCAGCCGCCAGCGCTGCGCCAAAACAGACAAGGCGCCGGGATCGGCGCCTGCTTCACACAATAAACACACGCTCACGTGTCGGGTTATCCTTTAATGCCGTAATGGCGCAGCATAGCATCCAGCTGCGGCTCGCGGCCACGGAAGCGTTTGAACAGCGCCATCGGCTCTTCCGAACCGCCGCGCGACAGGATGTTGTCGAGGAAGGATTTGCCGGTCTCGGCGTTGAAAATCCCCTCTTCTTCGAAGCGCGAGTAGGCGTCGGCCGACAGCACTTCCGCCCACAGGTAGCTGTAGTAACCCGCCGCGTAGCCGCCGGCGAAGATGTGGCTGAAGGCGTGCGGGAAGCGGCCCCAGCTCGGCGAAGGCACCACCGCCACCATTTTCTTCACTTCCGCCAGCGTCGGCAGGATCTGCGCCCCTTTCTCCGGGCTGTATTCGAAGTGCATGCGGAAATCGAACAGACCGAACTCCAGCTGGCGCAGAATGAACAGCGCCGCCTGGTAATTCTTGGCCGCCAGCAGCTTGTCGAGCATGGCCTTCGGCAGCGGCTCGCCGCTCTGGTAGTGGCCGGAGATAAACGCCAGCGCTTCCGGCTCCCAGCACCAGTTTTCCATAAACTGGCTCGGCAGCTCGACCGCATCCCACGGCACCCCGTTGATGCCGGAGACGCCGGCGGTATCGATCTGCGTCAGCATGTGGTGCAGACCGTGGCCGAACTCGTGGAACAGCGTAGTCACTTCGTTATGGGTGAACAGCGCCGGCTGGTCGCCCAGCGGGCGGTTGAAGTTGCAGGTCAGGTAAGCGACCGGTTTTTGCAGCGTGCCGTCAGCCTTGCGCAGGCTGCCGACGCAGTCGTCCATCCAGGCGCCGCCGCGTTTGTTTTCGCGGGCGTACAGATCGAGGTAGAAGCTGCCGCGCAGTTCGCCGTCGGCGTCGAACAGATCGAAGAAGCGCACGTCCGGATGCCAGGTATCCACGTCTTTACGCTCTTTGGCGGTGATGCCGTAGATGCGTTTCACCACTTCGAACAGCCCTTCCACCACCCGCTGTTCCGGGAAGTACGGGCGCAGCTGCTCGTCGCTGATGGAGAACAGGTGCTGCTTTTGTTTTTCGCCGTAATAGGTGATGTCCCAGGCGTCGAGCTCGTCCACGCCATAGTGCTGTTTGGCGAAGGCGCGCAGCTGCGCCAGCTCCTGCTCGGCCTGCGGGCGGGCGCGCTTGGCCAGATCGCTCAGGAAGCCGATCACCTGCTCCGGGCTTTCCGCCATCTTGGTCGCCAGCGACTTGTCGGCGTAGGTGTCAAAGCCCAGCAGCTGAGCCAGCTCGTGGCGCAGCGCCAGCGTTTCCGCCATCACTTCGCTGTTGTCCCATTTGCCGGCGTTCGGCCCCTGGTCAGAGGCTCGGGTGGCGAAGGCGCGGTACATCTCTTCACGCAGCGCGCGGTTGTCGGCGTAGGTCAGCACCGGCAGGTAGCTCGGCATGTCCAGCGTCAGCAGCCAGCCGTCCTGCTCTTTGGCCTGCGCCATCGCCTGGGCCTGCGCCAGGGCGCTTTCCGGCAGGCCGCTCAGCTCGGCTTCGTCGGTAATCAGTTTGCTCCAGCCCATGGTGGCGTCGAGCACGTTGTTGCTGTAGGTGGAACCCAGCTCGGACAGGCGCGCGACGATCTCGCCGTAGCGCTGCTGTTTGTCCGCCGACAGGCCGATGCCCGACAGCTCGAAGTCGCGCAGCGCGTTGTCCACCGCCTTGCGCTGCGGCACGCTCAGCGTCTCGAACGCCGCGCCCTCTTTCAGGCTGCGGTAGGCCTGGTACAGCCCTTCGTGCTGGCCGACCCAGGTGCCGTACTCGGACAGCAGCGGCAGCGCCTGCTCATAGGCGGCGCGCAGCTCCGGGCTGTTTTTCACCGAGTTCAGGTGCCCGACCGGCGACCAGATGCGAGACAGGCGATCGTCCGACTCCGCCAACGGCTGACACAGATTGTCCCAGGTGAACGGCCCCGGCTGCGCGACCACGCGCTCTACCGCGGCGCGGCAGTCCGCCAGCGCGGATTGCACCGCAGGCACGATATCTTCAGGGCGGATCGCCGAAAACGGCGGCAGGGAAAACGGGGTCAGCAACGGATTTGTCATAGGGCAGTCCTGATTAGCGTTGGGGCCCGCCACGGGGGCGAGCCTTAAAATGCGTATGAATCTCTAACATGGAGCCAGGCAACAGGAAAATCAATGCCCGGCGTTGATCGTTCGTGCCTTAAACGGCGCATTGGCGAATGCGGGCGGCCAGCGCCGCCAGCTGTTCGTCGTCGGCGCGCGCCGCATCGTGGGAGGAGATATAACCTTCGTAACGCGTGAAAAACTTCGGCGAGGTCGATTCGATCGGCCGCCACTGCTCCAGCGACGCGGTGCCGTGCAGCGGGATCAGTTTGGCGTGCACATGGTCAACGCCGTAGCCCTCAAACACCATGCCGCAGCGGCCGACGTCGTCGAACGCGCGATCCAGCTGCTTTGCCACCCGCTTGGTCGCCAGCATCAACGCGCTCAGCACCTCGTCCGGCAGGTCAAACGCGTAGCTCGGGTGGTGCGCCTTGGGGATCACCACGCTGAAGCCGTCGGTGTTGGGAAAGATGGACAGGAACGCCAGATGGTCGTCGTCTTCCCAGATTTTATGGCACGGCGCCTTGCCCGCCACGATGTCGCAAAAAATGCAGCTCATCCTTTCTCCTTGTGATTCACAGCGTTTCAACCCGTTCGAATTCTTCGAATACCAGCCACATGTCCGGCGCAAAGCTCCCCTCGCGGGTAAAGAATGCCTGATGCCCCTCGCGCCAAAATGCCAGGCTTTTGTCGCCTTCGCCCTCTTTGGCCGCCATCTCGGCGGTCACCTGGTCGTAGCGCACCAGGCGCAGCGCCAGGGTCCTGATCACGCAGGCCGGTTCGCCGCGGCCATCGAGAACGATGCTGTAATCGCCGATCCTCGGGGTTTGTTCCCGACGATAGCTCGCATAGGAACTGCAGGTGGCGGTTTTATCCCCGCTCAGCACCAACCCCAGCAGTTCGTCGGCTAACGCGGGGCCGTCGCCGAACGCCCAGCGCGCCGCGTCGGGGTAATTCGCCAAAATCGCCTGTTTGCTCATCGTCCTGTCCCTTTCTGTTAACGTCTGCGGCAACGGAGTCCGGTTTTTCCCGGCCAGACAGTTTATACTGTGCAGATTATAAGCCTTATTGCATTGAATGCTCCGTCTGCGGAGCACAAGGAACCGCCACCCGTCATGTTAAGTTATCGCCACAGTTTCCACGCCGGCAACCACGCCGACGTGCTCAAACACACCGTTCAGAGCCTGATCATCGAGTCGCTGAAGGAAAAAGAGAAGCCGTTCCTGTATCTGGATACCCACTCGGGCGCGGGCCGTTATCAGCTCAGCGGCGAACACGCCGAGCGCACCGGCGAATACCTGGAAGGCATCGGCTTGCTGTGGCAACGCGACGATCTGCCCGAGGAGCTGGCGGCCTACATGAGCGTGGTGCACAACTTCAACCGTTCCGGCACGCTGCGCTACTATCCCGGCTCGCCGCTGATCGCCCGCCAGCTGCTGCGCCCGCAGGATAAAATTCACCTGACCGAGCTGCACCCGAGCGATTACCCGCTGCTGCGCAGCGAGTTCCAGAAAGACGAGCGCGCCAAAGTGCAGCGCGCCGACGGCTATCAGCAGCTGAAATCCCAGCTGCCACCACCGTCGCGCCGCGGCCTGATCCTGATGGACCCGCCGTATGAAATGAAGACCGATTACCAGGACGTGGTCAAAGGCATTCAGGAAGGCTACAAACGTTTCGCCACCGGCACCTATGCGCTGTGGTACCCGGTGGTGATGCGCCAGCAGATCAAACGCATGCTGCGCGATCTGGAAGCCACCGGCATTCGCCGCATTCTGCAGATCGAACTGGCGGTGAAACCCGACAGCGATCAGCGTGGCATGACCGCTTCCGGCATGATCGTCATCAACCCGCCGTGGAAGCTGGAACAGCAGATGAAAAACGTGCTGCCGTGGCTGCACAAGGTGCTGGTGCCGTCGGGCATCGGTCACCATCTGGTGAACTGGGTGGTACCGGAATAATCCCCAGCAGGGCGCGGTTTGCCGCGCCCTGCGTCCACCTATCGCAGCCATCGACGCAATCTTTGCGACAAACCCCGGTCAGGCGTTAAACTCTTACCCTCTTCAAATTCACAACTCATGGAAATCCCAGATGACGAAACATTACGATTATCTAGCAATAGGCGGCGGCAGCGGCGGTATCGCATCGATCAACCGGGCAGCCATGTACGGCCAAAAGTGTGCGCTGATTGAAGCCAAAGAGCTGGGCGGCACCTGTGTAAACGTGGGTTGTGTACCGAAAAAAGTCATGTGGCACGCGGCGCAGATCGCCGAGGCCATCCATCAGTACGGCCCGGACTACGGCTTCGACACCACCGTCAACGCCTTCGACTGGAAAAAGCTGGTCGCCAACCGCACCGCCTATATCGACCGCATTCACAACTCCTACGATAACGTGCTGGGCAAGAACAAGGTTGACGTGATCAAAGGGTTCGCGCGCTTCGTGGATGCGCACACCGTGGAAGTGAACGGCGAAACCATCACCGCCGATCACATCCTGATCGCCACCGGCGGCCGCCCAAGCCATCCGGCTATTCCGGGCGCGGAATACGGTATCGACTCCGACGGCTTCTTTGAGTTGGACGCCATGCCGAAACGCGTCGCCGTGGTGGGCGCCGGCTATATCGCCGTAGAGATCGCCGGCGTGCTGAACGCGCTGGGCGCGGAAACGCACCTGTTCGTGCGCAAGCACGCGCCGCTGCGCACCTTCGATCCGATGATCGTCGACACCCTGGTGGAAGTGATGAACACCGAGGGGCCGAGCCTGCATACCGAATCGGTGCCGAAAGCAATCGTCAAGAACGCCGACGGCAGCCTGACGCTGCAGCTGGAAAACGGCAAGGCATTCACCGTCGACTGCCTGATTTGGGCCATCGGCCGCGAACCGGCGACCGACAACCTGAACCTCGGCGTGACCGGGGTGAAAACCAATGAGAAAGGCTACATCGACGTCGATAAGTTCCAGAACACCAACGTCAAAGGCATCTACGCGGTGGGCGACAACACCGGCGCGGTAGAACTGACCCCGGTCGCCGTGGCCGCTGGCCGCCGCCTGTCCGAGCGCCTGTTCAACAACAAGCCGGACGAGCACCTGGACTACAGCAACATCGCCACCGTGGTGTTCAGCCACCCGCCGATCGGCACCGTCGGTCTGACCGAGCCGGAAGCCATCGAGAAATTCGGCGCGGACAACGTGAAGGTGTACAAATCCTCCTTCACCGCCATGTACAGCGCCGTCACGCAGCACCGTCAGCCGTGCCGCATGAAGCTGGTGTGCGCGGGTAAAGAAGAGAAGATCGTCGGCCTGCACGGCATCGGCTTTGGCATGGATGAAATCCTGCAGGGCTTCGCGGTGGCGGTGAAGATGGGCGCTACCAAGAAGGACTTCGACAACACCGTGGCGATCCACCCGACCGCGGCGGAAGAGTTCGTCACCATGCGCTGAGGCGCTACGTTTATCCCTCTCTCAGGCCGGGGTAAATACCGGCCTGTTCTTTTTGTGCGGTTTACTATTCCCTTCGCACCCGCCTGCTTTTTCTGCCATTATTCTGCCTGATAAATTAGCGGGACTGATACAAACCTCCCCGCGCCTCTGGAGAACGCCGATGCTGTTCAAACTATGCAAAACCCTTGCGATGGCCTGCGTGGCCCTGATTATCGCCCAGAGCAGCGCGCTCAGCTTTACCCTGGAAGTGGCGGGCAAGATCGACAACGTGACCGATCCGGTCAAAAAAAGCTATCTGTTCACCGATAAACAGCTGTTGGCGATGCCGGTGCACAGCATCACGACCTCCACCTCCTGGACGCCGCAGAGGAAGTTTGAAGGGATTTCGGTGGCCGACATCCTGGAGCGCGTCGGCGCCAAGGGCGAGACGCTGACCTTCTACGCGCTGAACGATTATTACATCGACGTGCCGTTGTCCGACGTCAAGAAGTACAACATGATCCTGGCCTACAAGATGGACGGGGAGATGCTGAAGCTCAGAAACTTCGGCCCGCTGTTCCTGGTTTACCCGCGTGACGCCGCCGGGCCTGAGCTGAACTCGCCGTTGTACAACTCGCGCTTTATCTGGCAAGTCGACAGGATCGTGATCAAATGAAGCTGACGACCTTTAAGAACGGCAGCAGGCTGGCGATACCGGCCATCTTCGCCGCGCTGTTTCTGGTGGCTTCGACCGTCACGCTCTATTACTACAGCGCCACCCTGTCGAAGAAAGGGCTGTATGCCATCGCCGGCACGCAGGAGAACTACTCCTGGTCGATCGCCAAGTTCTCCATCAAGCTGGCGGAATTCGACACGTTCGTCGAGCAGCAGAGCCACGCGCCGCAGGTGGACAACGACAACCTGCGGCTGCGGTTCGAAATCCTCTATTCGCGCTTTTACGTGCTGGAAACCGTCTCCGAATCCACGCAACCGCTGTACGCCGAGCCGGGCTACCCGGAAGTGGTCAAGCAGATGCGCCTGCAGATGGATCGCATCGATAAACTGCTGGATAACCCGAAAATCGACTTCAATCAGGTTTTCGCGGCCATGAAGGCCATTAAGCCTTACGCCATCGAAATGGCCAACCTGACCGACCACGCCGAGGTGAAGCAGCGTACCGCCGCCTATGAGGACTACATCGAGAAACGGCACATCATTTTCTATGGGCTGGTGATTGTCATGTTCTCGGTGATCGCGCTGATCGCCATCACCCTGATCGTGTTCCGTCAGCAGCGGCTGACCATTCGCCAGCAGGCCAAGGCGATCGAGGCGGAGAAAGCGACCCGCACCAAAAACGCCTTCCTCGGCGCCATCGGCCACGAACTGCGCACCTCATTGCAGAGCGTGATGTCGGCCATCGACGTGCTGGTGAATACCCGGGTATCGGCGGAGCATGCGGACACCTTCCAGCGGCTGGAGACCGCCGCGCAGCAGATCGAAAGCCAAATGAAAGATCTGACCGACTACGCGCACCTCGACAGCGGCATGATGGAGCTGCGCATCGTGCCGTTCGACGCGCAGAAGCTGATCGCGGAGACCGCCAACGAAATCGCTACTTTGACCCGCAAAGAGCAGGTCAAACTGAGCTGCGAGGTGGAGTGCAGCCACCTGTTGGTGCATTCCGACCCGCTGCGCATCCGGCAGATTATCGTCAACCTGCTGACCAACGCCTACAAATACACCGAAAGCGGCAGCATTACGCTGCACAGCTGTCTGCGCCGTCAACCCGGCGGCAGTTCGTTGATTATCGAAGTGACCGACACCGGCATCGGTATCGAAAAAGACCAGCTCGATCAGATCTTCAAACCCTTTACCCAGTTGGATCAGTCGCATACCAAGCAATATGCCGGCGTGGGGATGGGGTTGGCGATCGTGCACGGCCTGGTGACGCTGCTCGACGGCACCATCACGGTGTACAGCGAAATCAAGAAGGGCAGCACCTTTATCGTCAGCATTCCGGTGCAGATCAGTGAAGAAGAACGCGCCGACGAGCCCGCCGCCGCCAATGCCTCTCTGCAGCAGAAACCGCAGCAGGTGCTGGTGGTGGATGACAACAAGTCGGTGGGTGACGCCTTTGCGGCGTTGCTGGATAAGCTGGGTTACCAGCACGAACTGTGCGACTCGCCGGAGCGCGCGCTGCAGAAACTGCTCAGACGCCCTTACGACGCGCTGTTGCTGGATCTGCAGATGCCGGGCATCGACGGCGCCGCCCTGGCCAGGCAGCTGCGCAATCGTCGCGGCCCCAACCGCCATGTGCCGATCATCGGCATCAGCGCCTACACGCCGGAGCAGCTCACGGCGGATCAGCGCGCGCTGTTCGACAACTACCTGATGAAGCCGGTTCGGCTGGATGCGCTGTCGAACGCGCTGGCCGAGGTGTTCCCCGCTAAAGATTAAAACAGCGTTGCAGTGCGGCTTCGATCACATGGAGCCGCACCGGTTTTTCATAAGGGCCGAGCACATCGTACTCGCGCATCGCCTGAGCGATTTCCGATTCGCGTCGATCGGTGCCCAACTCACCGGTCAGCACCAGTACCGGCGCGTCCGGGTTGTCGGAGGCGCGGATGGTGGCGATACAGCGATCCGCCGTTTCTTCACCGATCAGCCAGTCCACCACGTAACCGTCGAACAGGCTTTGCTGCAACGCCTGACAGAAGCTGTCGACGTCGTAAAACGCCACCGCGTTGAAACCGCAGCCGCCAAGATACTTGGCCAACTCATCGGCCGCCTGATGCGAATCGTCCAATACCGCAATGCTCAGACGCTCGTCGTCGCCATAGCCGGGCCGGATTTCGATCAGCTCGACGCCATAACGCGGCCCTGCCGGCGCCTCATCGGCGCGATAGATATGCCATTGCCCCTCGATGCGCAGCGCCACAAATTCCGCCGGCCGCCCGGCGGGAAGCTCGTCGCCGATGTGCCCGACGCAAGGCATCGCGACCCCTGCCACAAAAAAGATGGCATCGCGCGCCATGTTCGGTTCGGCCGCCTCGTGTTCGGCACTCAAATCGGCGATCGCCGCCGGCGTTTCTCCGAGCGCGGCCGCGACGCTGTTGATCTGTTCCAGCGTCCAGGGGCTTTGCCCTTTCAATTTGCGGTGCGCATGTGAAAAACTCAGATCCAAGATGCGGCTGAGCTCTCGGGCATGCTGACGTTTTCCAATCCCGTAATGTAAAAACAGCTCTCTGACCCGATTGGCAATCGACTGTGAATCGAATTTTTGGTGATTGTTATCCATTTGTTCCTTCGATTTTTTTTACTGATTTATCAGTCGTTTTGATTATTTCTGCTGAAAAAGCCACATCTAAAACTAGCATCCCATGCAATTATGCGTTAAAAACGTTGCTTGACATACCATGTTGCATCGTCAAACATGGTATCAAAAGAGACATACAGCAATACACTATAAAAAAACAACACCAGCACGTTTTTTAATAATAACCATAGTAACACCAGGGAAAATTTGTTCCGTTGCCGCTACTGAGACGATGCTCACATCGCTCGGACTGCATAAGCAAAACGGGGCTTGAGCCTTTAGCGCTAATCTGTTTTACCCACTTTTGAGCCGGGATCCGTCAGGGTCCCGGTTTTTTATTGTCCTGACGCCGCGCCATCATACGTTCTCCCCCCACCGCCGCAAATAAAAACGGAGCCGGCATGCCGGCTCCGTTGTCGTTGTAATGACCGCTGAACGTCAGAAGCGCCAGGTGAAGCCGGCGTTGACGCTGTTATCCTGATGGTGCTGCGACAGCAGCCCGCCGTAGCCCAGCGACAGCGAGGCGTTTTCGTTCACCGCCACTTCCGCCCCCGCCTTCAGCACCATACCGTCACGCGATACCGGAACGCTGTCCACCACGAACGGCGCGTTGCCGCCGTTGAACCGCAGCCCGGTGCCACGCGCCAGCCCGCCGTACTGGTGTTGCCATCCCAGCTCGCTACGCAGCGCCACCGTCGTGCCCGGGGTCACCTGCCACGCGGTGTCCGCACGCAGCCCCAGCGTCGACACCGTCGCATCCGTGTGCTGCTTGTCGCCGCGCAGCGCCGCCGCGCCGCCGCTTTCCGCGATGCCGTTGTTTTCGAAGTTCACGTACGCCAGGTTGACGAACGGCTCCAGGTTCAGCCACTCGCCCTGCACGCTGTAGCCCGCTTCCGCGAACAGCTGTTCGGTGCGCGCGCTGTACTTCGCCGTGTCACGGTCCGACTGCATCCCGTAGTTCACCGACCGTTTGGTGTCGATGCGGTGCCAGGTGTAGCCCGCCCCGCCACGCAGCGCCAGCGCCCCGAACTGCTTGTCGCCGTACGCCGCCAGGTGGTAGTTGTCGCTGTCCGCCTTCGACCCGTAGCCGCCGTGCAGCGAGGTGCGGGTGTAGCCGGTCGCCACCCCCAGCCGCCAGTCGGCCGCCGCCGCCGAGTCCAGCCCCACCAGTACCCCGTAGGTCGAGGCCTGATAGCCGGTGGCGTTGGCGTCGCCCGACGCGTGGTCCCACGCCCCCAGCAGCTGCGCCCAGGCGCCGTCCTCGTCCGCCTTGATGGCCGACGAGCTCGCCAGCCCTTCCGCCTGACGCAGACGCCCGTTCAGCGCCTCACGCAGGTAGCGGCTGTCGTTCACCAGCGCCGACGCGATATCCGCATGGATTTGCCCCGACAGCTGACGGAACGCCTGCCGCGCCTCGCCCGCCGTGCCGCTGTTAAGAACGCTTTCGTACACCGGGTTGCCCGCCGCCAGCGCATCCGCCGCCGCCGCCACCGCCCGCTCGTTCGGCGTCTGCGCCACGCTGGCGAAGCTCGTGCCGTTGCGCCCGACGCTCAGCGTCACCCCGGCCGGCTGGTAGCTCAGCCCGGTGCCGAGGAACAGGTAGTTCGGCGCCACCGCGTCAAACTGCCCGCTCACCCCCTGCTGCGCGCTCAGGATGGTGTACTGCTGGCCCAGCAGGCTGCGCACCTCGCTTTGCGTCAGCAGGTTGGCGCTGTTCTCCAGCGTCACCGCCACCTCACCGCCGCCAATCGTCGCCGAGCCGCTGCTCTGGATCCGATCGCTCTGGCCGTTCGGCCCCACTTCCACCGCGTAGCGCGAACCCGGCTCGAAGCTGACGTTGCCCGCCACGTTCAAGGTGCCGATCGAGTTGCCCGGCGCCACGGTGCCGCCGCGGCGGGCGGTCAGCGAACCGACCGTGCCGCTGCCGCCGACGATGCCGCCACTCTGCACGCTGACGTCCGAGGTGACCGAGCCGTTGATCGCCAGCCGCCCCTGATTGACCAGCGTCGGGCCGGAATAGGTGTTGTTACCGGTCATGACCAGCGTGCCCATCCCTTCCTTGGTCAGGCCGCCGTGGCCGGAGATGTTATTGGAGTAAACGTCCAACTCACAGCTGATATCGTCACACTTCCTGGCATGCAACGTACCGGCATCCACCTCGGCGCCCAGTCCCGGAATATTGACGACAAACTGGGTCGGGCCGTAGGCCACGCCCGTCGGATCCGGGATGCGGAACTCTGCGGGAATATCCTCGACGGTATAGAACATGCCCGGGCCGTTGATGGCCTTGCCCAGGTTGATCATCCCCCAGCCGTAGAGCGCGTCGATGCCCGGCGCGCCCATGTCGGTGGCGGTGGTTTTCAGCACGTCGGCAATCTGCGCCGAGTTCATGTACGGGAAGCGCTGCAGCAACACCGCCACTGCGCCGGTGACGTGCGGGGTCGCCATCGAGGTGCCGTTTTTATTGCCGTAGTCCGACACCAGATTGGCCGGATCGGAACCGTTGGCCACGGTGCTGTAGATTTTGCTGCCCGGCGACGAGACGCAGAAGCTGGCGGTATAGCCGCAGCGGGACGAGAAGCTGCTGATGGTATAAGGCACGCTGTTGGCCGATGCCGCATCCTGCGCCACGCTGGCGACCGACAGCCAGTTCGGCGCGATGTCCGGTACGAAGTAGGCCAGCCCGCTGATCACATCCGGTTGGTTGTAATTGCCGTCGTTACCGGCGGCGAACAGCACCAGAATATTTTTGCGCGCCGCGTCGATGGCGCCCTGATAGCCTGCGCCGGCCAGGCTACCGAGCAGCGGCTTGACCTGATCGAATTGCTCCTGCGCATCCTTCAGCTCGAAGTGCAGCGCGTTAGGATCGCGGCCGCCGTCGGACAGGAAATCGGGAATGCTGACGCCCCAGCTGTTGTTAATCACCCGCACGCCGCTCTTGATCATCGCCTGCCAGCCGGCATTGGTGACGGCGCCGTCCAGGCCGAGGAATTCGCCGTACGCCGGGCCGTCGTTGTCATTATCGACGCTGATCACCTGCGAATCGAAGGCCACGCCGTGCATGCCGACGCCGTCGCGATTCGCCGCGCTGATCCCCGCGACGTGCACCCCGTGATTGCTCAGCATGCCCTGCGAACCGCTGTAGAAGTGGAAGGTGCCGTCGAAGTAAAAGCGATCGCCGGCGTTAATTCCCGGCCGGTGCGGATCGGTATAGGCGCGGTAGCCTTCGGTGACGACGTTGATCAGTTTGCCGTCGCCGGCGAATTCGGGATGGCGGTTAACCGGAGTGTCGAAAATGCCCACCTTTTGCCCTTTGCCGGTGTAGCCGGCGGCGTAGGCCTCATCGGCGTGGATCGCCCCCAACCCCCAGTTGGCGTTGAATTCAGCGCTGCGCCAGCTGGCCGGATCGCCGGGTTGGCCATTCACCTCGTGCGGCGCCGCCTGCGCATACCCTGCCAGCGCCATGCAGCAGACCAGCGCATTCAGCCGCCACGGCGAGCGACGAACGTTTCCTTTGCTATCAAAACCCATTGTTGTTGTCATTTCCTTACCTTTTGCTTGTTATTGGCCGACGCCCCAGGTGCGCCGGGTTCTCATTAGCAGGATGTGAAAAAGGAACCACCCGCAGGCGGTTCCCGTACAAGGATTGAGTCGATGTTGCTTAGAAACGCCAGGTGAAGCCGGCGTTGACGCTGTTGTCCTGATGGTGCTGCGACAGCAGCCCGCCGTAGCCCAGCGACAGCGAGGCGTTTTCGTTCACCGCCACTTCCGCCCCCGCCTTCAGCACCATGCCGTCACGCGACACCGGCACGCTGTCCACCACGAACGGCGCGTTGCCGCCGTTGAACCGCAGCCCGGTGCCACGCGCCAGCCCGCCGTACTGGTGTTGCCATCCCAGCTCGCTACGCAGCGCCACCGTCGTGCCCGGGGTCACCTGCCACGCGGTGTCCGCACGCAGTCCCAGCGTCGACACCGTCGCGTCCGTGTGCTGCTTGTCGCCGCGCAGTGCCGCCGCGCCGCCGCTTTCCGCGATGCCGTTGTTTTCGAAGTTCACGTACGCCAGGTTGACGAACGGCTCCAGGTTCAGCCACTCGCCCCGCACGCTGTAGCCCGCTTCCGCGAACAGCTGTTCGGTACGCGCGCTGTACTTCGCCGTGTCACGGTCCGACTGCATCCCGTAGTTCACCGACCGTTTGGTGTCGATGCGGTGCCAGGTGTAGCCCGCCCCGCCACGCAGCGCCAGCGCCCCGAACTGCTTGTCGCCGTACGCCGCCAGGTGGTAGTTGTCGCTGTCCGCCTTCGACCCGTAGCCGCCGTGCAGCGAGGTGCGGGTGTAGCCGGTCGCCACCCCCAGCCGCCAGTCGGCCGCCGCCGCCGAGTCCAGCCCCACCAGTACCCCGTAGGTCGAGGCCTGATAGCCGGTGGCGTTGGCGTCGCCCGACGCGTGGTCCCACGCCCCCAGCAGCTGCGCCCAGGCGCCGTCCTCGTCCGCCTTGATGGCCGACGAGCTCGCCAGCCCTTCCGCCTGACGCAGCCGCCCGTTCAGCGCCTCACGCAGGTAGCGGCTGTCGTTCACCAGCGCCGACGCGATATCCGCATGGATTTGCCCCGACAGCTGACGGAACGCCTGCCGCGCCTCGCCCGCCGTACCGCTGTTAAGAACGCTTTCGTACACCGGGTTGCCCGCCGCCAGCGCATCCGCCGCCGCCGCCACCGCCCGCTCGTTCGGCGTCTGCGCCACGCTGGCGAAGCTCGTGCCGTTGCGCCCGACGCTCAGCGTCACCCCGGCCGGCTGGTAGCTCAGCCCGGTGCCGAGGAACAGGTAGTTCGGCGCCACCGCGTCAAACTGCCCGCTCACCCCCTGCTGCGCGCTCAGGATGGTGTACTGCTGGCCCAGCAGGCTGCGCACCTCGCTTTGCGTCAGCAGGTTGGCGCTGTTCTCCAGCGTCACCGCCACCTCGCCGCCGCCGATCGTCGCCGATCCGCTGCTCTGGATCCGATCGCTCTGGCCGTTCGGCCCCACTTCCACCGCGTAGCGCGAACCCGGCTCGAAGCTGACGTTGCCCGCCACGTTCAAGGTGCCGATCGAGTTGCCCGGCGCCACGGTGCCGCCGCGGCGGGCGGTCAGCGAACCGACCGTGCCGCTGCCGCCGACGATGCCGCCGCTCTGCACGCTGACGTCCGAGGTGACCGAGCCGTTGATCGCCAGCCGCCCCTGATTGACCAGCGTCGGGCCGGAATAAGTGTTGTTACCGGTCAGCACCAGGGTGCCGATACCCTGCTTGGTCAGGCCGCCGTGGCCGGAGATATCGTTGCTCCAGACGTCCAGCCCGCACAGCACATCGCTGCAGACGCGCTCGGTCGGTTTGCCCTTGTCCAGCACCGCGCCGACGCCCGGCAGATCCACCACGAATTGGGTCGGGCCGTAAGCCACGCCCGTCGGATCCGGAATACGGAACTCCGCCGGAATATCCTCGGCGGTCACCAACATGCCTGGCCCGTTGATAGCCTTGCCCAGGTTGATCATCCCCCAGCCGTAGAGCGCGTCGATGCCCGGCGCGCCCATGTCGGTGGCGGTGGTTTTCAGCACTTCCGCCACCTGTGCGCCGCTCAGATACGGGAAACGCTCCATCAGCACCGCAACGCTGCCGGCCACGTGCGGCGCCGCCATCGAGGTGCCGCTGTATTTGGCGTAGCCGGTCGTCAGATTCTCCACGCTGGTGCCTTCAATCACCGAGCTGTATACCCGGGTGCCCGGCGCCGAAACGCAGAAGCTGGCGGTGTAGCCGCAGCGGGAAGAGAAGGTGCTGATGCTGTAGTCGCCGGTATTGGTGGGATCCTGCAAGCTGGCGACCGACAGCCAGTTCGGTGCAATCTCCGGCACGAAATAGGCCAGGCCGGCCATGGCATCGGGGTTATTCAGATTGCCGTCGTTACCCGCGGCGAAGATGGTGACCACGCCGCTGCGCGCCGCGTCGATCGCGCCCTGATAGGCGCCGCCGGGCTTGGTGCCCAGGATCGTTTTGATCTGATCGAACTGCTTTTGCGCATCGTTTACTGTGAAATGCGGATAAGCCGGGTCATAACCCCCCTCATCAAACTTTTCGGTAATGCCGATGCCCCAGCTGTTGTTGATGATGCGCGCGCCGCTGGCCACCAGCGCATCCCAACCGGCCTGGTACACCGCGCCGTCGTTGCCGAGGATGATGCCGTCCTCCGGGCCGGGATCGCCGTTTTCGGCACTGATGATCTGCGCATTGAACGCCACGCCGTGCATGGCGCCGCCGTCGCGGCTGCCGGCGGCGATGCCGCCCACGTGGGTACCGTGCGAACCGAGCGTGCCATCGGAGTCCACGCTCGGCGTACCGTCATAGCGGAAAGTGTCGCCTTTTTTCACCGGAATATAGGGATCGGTGTATTCGCGGATGCCTTCGGTAACCAGATTGATCACCTTATTCTCACCGGCAAACTCCGGGTGCTTGGCGTAGACCGGCTGATCGAAAATGCCAAGTTTGATGCCTTTTCCGGTATAACCGGCGGCGTAGGCCTGGTCGGCGTGGATCGCCCCCAGCCCCCATTCCGCGTTGAACTCACTGCTGCGCCAGCTGGCCGGATCGCCCGATTTGCCGTTCTCTATATAGCTGGAGGCCTGCGCGCCGCCGATCGCCGTCAGGCAGATCAGCATCGCGCTCCATTGTGCGCGATGAACTCCGATTTCAGGCCAGCCGAAGGCCGCCCGAGCGGATTTAACTCCTCTAAGTTTCTTCTCCATCCCAGATACCGTCCGTTGTTGTTTGCAAATGTTTTATAAGATTTTTTGTGTAACAGTTTGGTAACACCAAATAAATAAAGCACAACAATCTCAAGTGCGCTTAATGTGTCACTCGGCAGTTCGGTGGGCGGAGAGAACGTTTCAGGGATGAATCAGACGGGGGACGATAAGGAAAGAGAATGATCTCGCTCAGCGCTGAGGCGGCATTTATTCGCGGGGGATAATTAAATTAATACAATGATAAATAATGATATTTAATTAAAAGACAACCAAAGAAAGCGTCGCCTGAAAAGTGCTTAACAGGCGCTTTTTATCACTTTTAATTATAACTTTTGCCAATATTTACTCAGTGAATTATGCTGATTTTTCACTCAGGCAGCGGCAAAAATTGGATTATCCTGCTGATGTTTTTTTGCTGTTCATCGCATCCTCTTCCGCCTGACGCAGGATGGCTTTGGCCATCCATTGCGTGACATCCTGGATACCCTCAAGCTCCAGCCCCCAGATATCTTTCAGCACCAGGAACACCTCAGAACCGTAAATCAGCGAGAAAGCATGAATCACTCTCTGTAAAGAATCTGGCGGCAGTTTACCCTGCAACGGCTCTACCGCCAGCGCCAGCAGCCGCTTGCGGTTGCCGCGCACGAACTTTTCGCCCGGCGTGGCGTGCGCCCACTGCTGCAAAGAGAGCTGCAATGCGGCGCGCAGCGCCCCTTCGTGTCGCTCCATCTGAGGATAGGCCAACGTCAGCAACTGCTGGATGCGCTTCAGGGCATCGTCGTCCTGCGGGCGCCACGCCAGAATAGGCCCCAGACTTTCCGCCACCACCGCAGTAATTAATGCGCTTTGGGTCGGGAAATAGCGGTAGGCGGTCGCGCGCGATACCTGCGCATGCGCCGCCAGATCGGTGATCGATGGAAACGCGCCCTCGCCATACAGCGTCATTGCGCTGGCCAGCAACAAACGATGTGTTTTCGCCCGGGCGGAGGTCAGAGAAAGGTCGGACGGGGTGGGAAAAGCATTTATCGGCACTTAAACCTCATACATCTGTACACGCTTGCGCGACAGGCGAGACGCCACTGCCGACAGGTTGACGACAAAGGGTTGGCCGCGCAAAAAGCTCAAAAATGAGACAGGAGTCCCATTTTGCACTGAGCTGCCCTTGCAAAAATGATACTGCCGTCTCATTATATAAATACATTAACCAATTTAATTTAAATGCCAACACCAGGGCACCTAAAAAAACATAATACATTAATTTTTAAATAAAAATTAGAAACACCCCGGAAAAATCCATGAAAGATACTTCAAATTTTGTCTATATTGCTACCACAGCAGATACGAAAGGACAAGAGTTGGAGTATGTGCGGCGGCTGATTGCCAGCCTGAATTTACCCACGCGAACCGTCGATCTCTCCACCCGAAGCTTGCCGTTTGACTCCCCGGCCGATATCGGCCCAGAAGAGGTCGCTCGCCACCATCCGGCGGGCGCAGGCGCGGTCTTTCTAGCCAGCCGCGGCCAGGCAATCGCCGCCATGGCGACCGCTTTCGAACGTTTTATCCTGACGCGCCGCGATATCGCCGGCCTGCTTGGCCTGGGCGGCTCCGGCGGCACCGCCATCATCACGCCGGCAATGCAGCAGTTGCCGATTGGCCTGCCGAAATTGATGGTCTCGAGCATGGCGGCGGGAGACGTTTCCGCCTATGTCGGCGCCAGTGATATCAGCATGTTGTATTCGGTCACCGATCTCGCCGGCCTGAACCGTATCTCGCGCCGGGTGCTGGGCAATGCGGCGCGCCAGATAGCCGGCGCAGTCCGCTTCGCCGCTGTCGATCATCACGACGACAAGCCCGCAATCGGCCTGACGATGTTTGGCGTCACCACCCCCTGCATTCAGGCGCTGGTTGCCGATCTTGAGCCGCAATGGGACTGCCTGACGTTTCACGCGACCGGCAGCGGTGGCAGAGCGCTGGAAAAACTGATCGATAGCCGGCAACTGCACGGCGCCATCGATTTGACCACCACCGAAGTGACCGATTACCTGTTTGGCGGTGTGCTGCCCTGCAATGCAGATCGTTTCGGTGCTATCGCGCGTACCGGCATCCCGTGCGTACTCTCCTGCGGCGCGATCGACATGATCAACTTCGGCGCGCTGAATACGGTGCCGGCTCGCTACGCGAACCGCCTGCGCCATCATCACAATCCGCAAGTGACGCTGGTGCGCACCAGCCCGCGGGAAAATGCGCTAATCGGACATTGGATTGGCGAGAAAATCAACGCCTGCGCGGGCGAAGTGCGCTTCGTGATCCCGGCGGGCGGCGTGTCGGCGCTGGATGCCCCTGGGCAACCGTTCTGGGATCCAGCAGCGCTGGCCGCCTTTACGCAAACGCTGGAGGAGACGGTGCACGCCACCCATAAGCGCCGGTTAATAAAAACGCCTTACCATATTAACGATCCGCGCTTTGCGCAGGCCGTTGCCGAACAGTTCCGACATATTGCCGGTGGGGAATGATAATCACTCGCTGCCGGGCCTGCCGGAGATAACGCCGAAAAAAAAGCCAGACAAATAGTCTGGCCCTTTTTTATTTACCGCGAGCGTATATTACTGACCGGAGGACATCTGCTCCTTCATTTTATTCATATGGTCCATCATCTTTTGCTCACGTTTCTGATAATTCTCATTGTATTGTTTTTTCTGCTCAGGGGTCAGCAGGTTATACATTTTATTTTCCGCCTTGGCACGTTCCAGCATGCGTTCGGATTGCGCTT
The DNA here is from genome assembly GCF_017309605.1 of Serratia ureilytica. NCBI lineage: Bacteria > Pseudomonadati > Pseudomonadota > Gammaproteobacteria > Enterobacterales > Yersiniaceae > Serratia > Serratia ureilytica. Next base: position 143,767 of record NZ_CP071320.1, on the reverse strand, counting down.
TGCCGATCGCGTCAATTTGCGCCTTCGCCTTCGCTTCATCGAAGCTGTCGGAAGCCACCAGATTATGCAGCGCCTGGCGTTCCTCTTTCATGCCCGGACCGCGTTTCGAGTGCGACTCTTTCATGATATCGCGCATTTGCTGGCGCTGCTGCTCGGTCAGGTTCAGCCCGGCGAACGGGCCGCCTTTACCTTCACCCTTGTGATGCATCATTTTCATCGGCGCGGCATCCGCAGCCGGGGCCGCCGTCGTATCAGCGGCGAACGCCGCAGAAGCAGAACCCAGAGCCAGCGTGGAAGCAATAAATAAAGCCGTCAATTTACGCATAATCATTTCCTTAAAAATTTTTCTTCATCAGGAGCGCTGTACGTTAACAGGCTCATTCGTTCGTCGAAGATAATAATAGGCTGATAAAATTCAAGTAATGCGAGGGTGTGTAAACTTTTTAAAACCCGTCACGGGTTTATTCACCAATTATGAGAAAACTATGAAGAAGGCGTTTATTTGATGGAAATTTTAATTTCCCGGCAAAAATCTCCCCGACAGGGTTATTTTTCAGCCGCCCTCTCACCGCTATAATTTACTCGCCCACAAGGCAACCTTGCATCAACCGTTTTTCGTTAGCGGGGAAGCCGGTACAAACTTCGCACGACCCGATGTTCTCCTCCTACACTTTAAGGCAACCGGTCGCCGGGTGGCGCGTACACCGCAAAACTAATCATTGCTTATAGAATAGTTTCCATTACCCGCCCCGCCTGTAAAAACCTGTTATATGATGCACAGACGCGCACGGCGACCACTTTCGGGCCCACAGGCCGCCAGCGGTTCTTCGTGCTGACCGGCCGCCCGTGCTCTTTTGAGGAATCATCATGTCCGCAGACCAAGGCCCTGAGCTTCTTAACGCCCACTTCGGCACCCAGAGCCCCCACTGGCGGCTGGCGTTTGACAGCAATGCCCTGGAGCTGTCCGCCGTTAAGGGCAAAGCCCACGTCGCGGTGGCGCTGAGCGCCATGGACGCGGCGAAAATTCGCCGTTTGACCGGCGTGACCGCCAGCCTTGAACTCACCATTACGCTGGCCGGCGAACCGCTGCATCTGCATCTGGTCGGGCGCCGCGTCAATAACCTCGAATGGGCGGGCACCGCGTCCGCGTTCAGCGATACCCAATCCGTGGCGCGCGATCTGGTGCATGGGCTCTCCTTCGCCGAGCAGGTGGTGTCCGAAGCCAACTCGGTGATCGTGATCGTCGACCAGCACGGCCGCATCCAGCGCTTCAATCGGCTGAGCGAGGAGTACACCGGGCTGCACGAACACGAGGTGATCGGCAAGAACGTTTTCCAGCTGTTTATGAGCCCGGAAGAAGCCGCCGCCTCGCGGCGCAACATCGCCGGCTTCTTCCGCAACGGTTCTTCGTATGAGGTGGAACGCTGGGTAAAGACGGTCAAGGGCGAGCGACTGTTCCTGTTTCGCAATAAGTTCGTGCACAGCGGCAGCGGTAAGAACGAGGTGTTTCTGATCTGCTCAGGAACCGACATCACCGAAGAGCGTCGCGCGCAGGAACGGCTGCGGGTGCTGGCCAACACCGATATCATCACCGGCCTGCCGAACCGTAACGCCATCCAGGACAAGATCAACCACGCCATCGCCACGCGCGGCGAAGAGAGTTTCGGCCTGGTGTACCTCGATCTCGACAACTTCAAAAAGGTCAACGACGCCTACGGCCATATGTTCGGCGATCGGCTGCTGGTTGAGGTCTCGCTGGCGATCCTCGGCTGCCTGAGCCCGGATCAGGTGCTCGCCCGCCTCGGCGGCGACGAATTTTTGGTGCTGGCGCCTCAGACCGATCGCGAACGTTTGCAAACGCTGGCGCAGCGCATCATCGATCGGCTGAAGACCCCTTTCCGCATCGGCCTGATCGAAGTGTATACCGGCTGTTCGATCGGCATCGCGCTGTGCCCGGAGCACGGCAACGATCTCGACAGCCTGATCCGCAGCGCCGATACCGCCATGTACGTCGCCAAGGAGCACGGCAAGCGCACCTATACCGTCTTCTCGCCGGAGATGAACAAGCGCGTCGCCGAATACATGTGGCTGGACACCAACCTGCGTAAAGGGCTGGAGCAAAATCAGCTGGTATTGTATTACCAGCCTAAAATCGACGCGCGCAGCGGTGAAGTGCACAGCGTGGAAGCGCTGGTGCGCTGGGATTCGCCGGAGCGCGGCCTGATCCCGCCGCTGCAGTTCATCTCCTATGCCGAGGAGTCCGGCCTGATCGGCCCGCTGGGCCAATGGGTGTTGCAGACCGCCGCCTGCCAGGCGGCGCAGTGGCGAGAGCGGGGATTGAATCTGCGGGTGGCGGTCAACCTCTCCGCCCGGCAGCTGGCAGACGACGGCATCGTCAACGATCTGCTCGGGGTGCTGCGCCGTCACCGCATGGCCCCTTGTCTGCTGGACTTCGAGTTGACTGAAAGCAGCCTGATTGAAGACGAAAACCGCGCGCGCGTGCTGATCACCCGGCTACGCGAGCTGGGCGCGCAGGTGCATCTCGACGACTTCGGCACCGGCTATTCGTCGCTGGCGCAGCTGGCGCGTATTCCGCTGGACGCCATCAAGCTGGATAAAAGCTTCGTGCGCGGGGTGAATTTCAACCCGGTTTCGCAATCGCTGGTGCGCGCGATCGTCGCGGCGGCGGAGGCGCTGGCCTTCCGCGTGATCGCCGAAGGGGTGGAGACCGAGAGCGAAAATCAGTTCCTCGACGAGGTCGGCGTGGACGAAAAGCAGGGCTTTCTGTTTGCACGGCCAATGCTCCCGGAACAGCTGGAGCATTGGCTGCAGTCCTATCGCCCGCGCTCACCTTCCGCGTGAGGCGGGCGCGTTAACGTTAGCCGGCACGACGCAGGTTCAGGGTGTGGCGATCCTGCAACATCACCAGCCGCTCGATGTAGGCGCGATCTTTTTCCTCAATGGTGAAGGCCGAGTGCACCCAATCCTCGGTAATGTCCATCAGCTCGGAACGCGTCAGCTGCAGCACGCGCTGACGCGCCCGTAACATGGCGCGCATGCCGTTGAGCTTCGGCCGGATGGTATCGATGAAAGTGCGCGTCGCCATGTAGGCGTCGCCGGGCTGGAACAGCTGATCCACCAGCCCACGGCTCTCGAACCACTCTGCGGTGTGCGACTCGCCGCCCCAAATCAGTTCTTCGGCCAAGCGCATGCCCGCCTTGCGCGCCACCAGCGAGTAACCGCCCATGCCGGGAAACAGGTTGAACGCAATCTCCGGGAACCCCATGCGCGCATTGTTCTGCGCCAACACGAAATGGTGCGCCAGCGCCGCTTCAAAGCCGCCGCCCAGCGCGCTGCCTTCGATCATCGCAATGCTGACCGCGCCGGTATCGAAACCGCGCGCCGCCGCATGCACGCAGTCGATGCAGGCACGCGCGTAGGCCATCATCGCCTCGCGTTTGCGGTTCTTGATGGCTTCGGCGAAGAACTGCAGATCGCCGCCGACGTTAAACATGTTCGGCACCAGCGAGCCGGTGACCCAGAAATCGAACCGCAGCGAAGACTCTTTCGCCGCCTGCGCCAGCGTCATGATGTCTTCGATCAGCGCCTGATTAAAGCAAGGACGCGGCGCAGCGCGCAGCAGCATCCACATGATATGCCTCTCCTCTTCATAGTAGGCGGAAAGCTGCGACAGATTGCCCGCTTCGGTAAACGGACGGCAGGTGGGGTGATTAAGCAATTTCATAAGACCTTCCAGTTTTTCTGTTGATGACGGGTGAGACCGTTCCAGCCCCTACGGCTGCAGCGGAGCGGCGCTCGGCAACGCGTGGCGCCACATCATGAGTAAACGCTTTCTCGCCGACGAAACAGATAAAAATTGGAGGTAGGGAAGTGAAAAAAACCGAGGCGCGGCGGGGTTTTCATAGGAATTTTACCTATCGGCCGCCTCCTGGCATTTCATGCCGGGCGCTAACGCGTTAAGCTCGGAAAATGACCGTTTGCCGCCCCGGCGCTCAAAACGCCGCGGGGCTTTGGCTATAATCAACGCGGATACATGCCGTTTAACGTTAAGGAAATCGTGAAGTAATGCCTACAGGACCAGACCAGGAACGCCGCCAGCCCGCACAAGACACGCCGCCGAAGCCGCTTATCGCCATCAAGACCGGCCATGAAACGCTCGACCGCCGCATCAGCGGTTTTTCACGTCTGATTGAACGCATCAAAGCCTGGCCGAGCGTTGCGCACCTGCTGCGCGCCGCCGAACGCTTTAACGATCGGCTGGGCAGCCAGTTCGGCGCCGCCATCACCTATTTTTCATTCCTCTCGCTGATCCCGATCCTGATGGTGTCGTTCGCCGCCGCCGGTTTCGTGCTGGCTTCCAATCCGGATCTGCTGGCCCGTTTGATCAACCGGATCGTCGGCAGCATCAGCGATCCGACGCTGGCCAGCACGCTGAAGAACACCGTCAACACCGCCATTCAGCAGCGCACCACCGTGGGATTGACCGGCCTGGCGCTGGCGCTCTATTCCGGCATCAGTTGGATGGGCAACCTGCGCGAAGCGATCCGCGCGCAATCGCGTGACGTCTGGGAGCGCAATCCGCAGGATCAGGAGAAAATCTATTTCAAGTACACCCGCGACTTCATCTCGCTGACCGGCCTGGTGGTCGCACTGATTATCACGCTGTCGCTGACCTCGGTCGCCGGCTCGGCGCAGGCGGCGATCGTCAACGCACTGGGGCTGGACGGCATCGAATGGCTGCGGCCGGCGCTGACGACGATCGCGCTGTCGATCTCGATTTTCGCCAACTATCTGCTGTTCCTGTGGATTTTCTGGATGCTGCCGCGCCACAAACCGAAGAAAAAAGCGCTGCTGCGCGGCACCTTGCTTGCGGCTATCGGCTTTGAGGTGATCAAGTTCGTGATGACGATGACGCTGCCGCAGGTGGCGAAATCGCCCTCCGGCGCGGCCTTCGGCTCGGTGATCGGGCTGATGGCGTTCTTCTACTTCTTCGCCCGCCTGACGCTGTTTTGCGCCGCCTGGATCGCAACGGCCGACTACAAAGGCGACAAAGCCTTGCCGGAACGCGAGCCGCCGGCACGCTGAAGCCATGCAATCGTGCCGGTGTTATCGCACGCGCCGGCACTTTCCTCTGGTTAACAAGCAAAAAACCAGTCAATCTCTCTAAATCATGCGGCATGGCATTCGAAAAACCAGCATAACAAACTACCCAGTCACTTTTCTTTCCCGTTTTTACAGCCATTCACACTGTATGAACCCCATTTCTCAACGTTTAACGCTACAGAAAAGAAGTCAGGTAAAACATTAGTCTTTTTAACCGGTTAGCGGCGGCGCTGCCCAGAGTTCCAGCGTTGAAAAGGCGGAATGCTGTCACTAAGATGGATTTTTACCCCCTCCAACAATAAGAAATAGATATGCAAGCCACCATCGCACCCCCACTCGACGCCGACGACGCGTCTACACCGGTGAATTCCCGCGGGAAAGTCATCGTCGCCTCGCTGGTCGGCACCGCCATCGAGTTCTTCGACTTTTACATCTACGCCACCGCCGCGGTGATCGTGTTCCCGCACATCTTCTTCCCGCAGGGCGACCCGACCACCGCGACGCTGCAGTCGCTGGCCACCTTCGCCGTCGCCTTTGTCGCGCGCCCTATCGGCTCTGCGCTGTTCGGCCACTTCGGCGATCGCGTGGGGCGCAAGGTGACGCTGGTCGCCTCGCTGCTGACCATGGGGATTTCCACCGTGCTGATCGGCCTGCTGCCGAGCTATGAAACCATCGGCATCTTCGCCCCTATCCTGCTGGCGCTGGCGCGCTTTGGCCAGGGGCTGGGGCTGGGCGGCGAATGGGGCGGCGCCGCCTTGCTGGCGACGGAGAACGCGCCGGCCAAAAAACGTGCGCTGTACGGCTCCTTCCCCCAGTTGGGCGCCCCGATCGGCTTCTTCTTCGCCAACGGCACCTTCCTGCTGCTCTCGTGGCTGCTGAGCGACCAGCAATTTATGGAATGGGGCTGGCGCGTGCCGTTCATCCTCTCCGCCGCATTGGTGCTGATTGGCCTGTACGTCCGGGTGTCATTGCATGAAACGCCGGTGTTCGCCAAAGCGGCCAAGGCCGGCAAACAGGTGAAAGTGCCGCTCGGCACGCTGCTGAGCAAGCATCTGAAAGCCACCATCCTCGGCACCTTCATCATGCTGGCGACCTACACGCTGTTTTATCTGATGACGGTCTATTCGATGACCTACGGCACTGCGCCGCAGCCGCTGGGGCTCGGTTACTCCCGCAACAGCTTCCTGTGGATGCTGATGGTGGCGGTGATCGGTTTCGGCGTGATGGTGCCCATCGCCGGCCTGCTGGCGGACGCGTTCGGCCGTCGCAAGACCATGATCGCCATTACCCTGCTGATGATCGGCTTCGCGTTCCTGTTCCCGACCCTGCTGGGTTCCGGCAACCAGGCGCTGGTGATGGGCTTCCTGCTGTGCGGCCTGAGCATCATGGGGCTGACCTTTGGCCCGATGGGCGCGCTGCTGCCGGAGCTGTTCCCCACCGAAGTGCGCTATACCGGCGCATCGTTCTCCTACAACGTCGCGTCGATTCTCGGCGCGTCCGTGGCGCCTTACATCGCCACCTGGCTGGCGGCCCACTACGGGCTGTTTTACGTCGGCATGTACCTGGCGGCGATGGCCGGGCTGACGCTGCTGGCCCTCCTGCTGATGAAAGAAACCCGCCACCAGTCGCTGTGATCCTCTGCGGCCCCCTCACTGCGGGGGGCCGCACGCGTTGTTCGTTTCCTGTCATAAAACCGGGCTATGCTGGACGTTTCTCTCGGTAACAGGATCGGCCGATGTCTCTGCGTCGTGGGGTATTTGTCTGCGTGGCGCTGCTGGCGGCTCTCGCCATCGCGCTCTATTACGGGTTGAAACCCGACCATCCCGATGCGCTGTGGCGCATCGTCAGCCAGCAATGTCTGCCCAATCAGCAGGCGCATGACAACCCGGCGCCCTGCGCGCAGGTGGATGTGCAGGCCGGTTTCGTGGTGTTTAAAGATCGCAACGGGCCGCTGCAATACCTGCTGATGCCCAGCGCCAAAATCACCGGTATCGAAAGCCCGGCGGTGCTGGACGCCGCCACGCCGAATTTCTTCGCCCAGGCCTGGCGCGCGCGCCACGTGATGGCGGAACGCTATGGCAAACCGATCGACGACGGCGATATTTCACTGGCGATCAATTCGGAATATGGCCGCACGCAAAACCAGCTGCACATTCATATCTCCTGCCTGCTGCCGGCGGTAAAACAGCGGCTGGCGCAGATCGGCCCCCATTTCATCGAGCAATGGCAACCGCTGCCCGGCGGCCTGTTGGGGCATGACTATCTGGGGCGGCGGGTGACCCCCGCCGAACTGGAACAACAGGGCGCCTTCCGCCTGCTGGCCTCCGGCCTGCCGCGCGCCGACGGGCGCATGGGCAGCTTCGGCCTGGCGATGACCGCGCTGCCGGACGGGGATTTCCTGCTGCTGGCAACCGAGCGCAGCCTGCTGCCGTTCACCCTGGCCTCGGCGGAAGAGATCCAGGATCACGACTGCCGGCTGCTCACGCCGCCGCCGCGCACCTGATTATTTTTTGCCTTTCATCTCCCGCAGGATCTGCCCGCACTGGTTCTCCTCGCCGCCTTCACTGGGCGAGACCAGCGCCAGCAGCGCCGCCGCCGGCGTCAGCACCGCCCCCAACGCCACCGCCGCCGCGCCGCGCGCGATCAGCGGCCCGGCTTTGACCCCGGCGTCCGGATGCTTGAAGGTGCCTTTCACGTACAGCGGCGATCGCAGGGTCAGCACGCGCATGCCCTTGCTTTCCGGATCGATGGATAAATCCAGCCGTTCGGTGGCGAGGTTGGTGTTGCCGGTGATGTTGATCACCGCGTTTTCGGTGTCGAACACGAACAGTCGCGGTGCGGCGACGCCGCTGCGGATGCCGACGTCCGCCGCCGCGCAGTTGATGCCCACCACGTCGTCACCGAACAGCTGCGCCACCAGATAGTTACCGACGTTCAGACCGAGGATCTCCATCAAGCTACGGCTGATCACCCCGTTATTGATCAGCAGGCGCAGATCGCCGTTGCTGGTCGCCAGCAGCTCGGCCACCGAATTGCCGCTGCCCGTCAGCCTGGCGTCGCCGTTCATCTGCCCGAGGCTGCGCTTCATCGCCTCCACATTCGGCAACAGCTGTTTAAGCTGAAGTTTGCGTGCATGCATATCCACCTGCCCGCGCATCGGCTTTTTGCCGCCGTCGAGGCGCACGACGGCGTTCAGGCTGCCGCCCGCCATGCCGAAGCGCAGCGGATCCAGGCGCAGTTCGCCATTGTTCAGCTTCAGGTGCGTGGCCAGATCGCTCAGCGGCAAATCGCTGCCGCGTTCAATGCGCGCGGCGGCAAACTTCACGTCCGCATCCATCTTGCTCCAGCTTTGCGTATCGAACTGTTCGACCGGCAGCACCTTATCCGCAGGCTGACGGCTTTTCTCGCCGCGCCCGGCTTTGGCGGCGTTGGAGTCGGCGCCGATCAGCGGCGCCAGATCCGCCAACCTCAGCTGCCGGGAGTTCACCGCGCCGCTCAGCGTGGGCCGCGGTTTACCGGCAACGTACTTCAAGCTGCCGTGAATGTCGCTGTCGCCGATTTTTCCGTCGAATTTCTGGTACTCAAACACCGCGCCGCCCGGCTGATGCAGACGGGCGGTCAGATGACCATCGGTCGCATACGGCGGGGTATTCGGCAACAACACGCCGGTCAGGCCATAGAGGTTGCTCAGGCTTTCACCGGAAAATTTCAGCTGTACATCCAGGCCGCCGAGGTTCAGCGGATCGGACAAGGTGCCCGCGACCACCACCCGGGTGCTGCCGGAGCGCACATCGGCCTGCAGCGGGAACGGCAAATCGGCGCTCTGCAGCGACAGCATGCCGCCAATCTTGCCGCTGCCGCTCAACGGTTCGCCGTTATATTTGCCCTTCACCTGCCAGCCGAAAACGTAATCGGGGGTCGCGGTCTTGTCGCCGCCCTGTTTGCCGGTCACTTCACTGAACGGCAACGGCTTGCCGAGCGGATCGATGACGGCGCGGAAATCCGCCTTCAGCGTGGCGTCTTTAAAGGCGATCTGCCCCTTGTCGAATACGATGTCGTGAACGGTGAACGACCAGTCGGAAGGCGGCTGCTTGGGATCTTGGCCGGCGGCCAGGTCAAACGTCCAGTTGTTGTCGCCGTTGGCCAGACGTTGCAACGAAGCATTCGGCTGCTTCAGCCAGATGCGCGGGATCAGCAGCTCTTTACCCAGCAGCGCCAGCGGCGCAATGCTGGCGTCGACGCGCTGCAGCGTCACCATGCTGTCGCCGGGCATGTTTTTCGGGTTACCCAGCCACACGTCTTCGGCGTGAATATGCGGCCAGGGCACCCAGGCGCGCCAGCCGCCCTCATCCGGATTGCGCGACCAGTCGACGCCCAGATCGCCGCGAATGGCGAACGGTCGCCGCAGTTCGGCCGACACTTTGTCGTTGATGGTAGGCTTGAGTCGATTCCAGTCGAAGGTAGCAATGAAGATCGCCAGCGCGACGATCAGTAGCAGCACAATGCCGCCCAGCCAGCTGAAAACCTTTCCTGTTCTTGTCATAGCGGCTCCCTCAGCGCATAAATCGGGCTGCCGAATGAAAGGAAAAGGAGTTAGCAGCCCCGTTTAAGCCTAGCTGAGGATAGGCCGGAGTTCACGCCGGCGTGCCGGGCGCGGCGAACAGCGTCGGCACGCTGTGCAGAGTTTCAAAGCACGCCGGGCGGGAAAGGTAGTAGCCCTGAGCGGCCAACGCGCCGGAACGCTGCACCAGCCGCCACTCTTGTTCGGTTTCCACGCCCTCGACGATCACCCCGTCGCTGTGCTGGTTCATCATCTTGATCAGGGTGCCGAGCAGCTGGACACCCTCTTCCGACTGTTTGAGCAAGGTAAACAATTCGCGCGCCACCTTGATGTATTGATAACGCCAGGCGCCGACGGCGGAGAAGTTGGCCAGCCCGCTGCCGAAATCGTCCAGCCACAGCCGCTCGCCGCCGACGATCTGCTGCAGCGGGCGGTTTGACGCCGTTTCGGCGTGCTCCACCAGCTCGAAGCGCAGATAAGGCATCTCGGCGATCTGCCGTTGCAACGCGCTATGGCGCTGCAACGCTTGCAGCGCGATGCCGTCGATATTGACCGACACCATCACCGCGTGACGAATGAACAACGCCTGCCAGCGCTGCAACAGCGCCAGCTGTTCCTGGATCACCCGCAAGCGCTGGGCGACGCCGAGCGCGGAAAAATAATGCTCCGGGGATTGCCGCTTGTCCGGCTCATTCGGGTGATACACCGCCGTCAGCAGTTCCACCGCCAGCAGCGCGCCGCTGGTGCGATAAATCGGCTGGAAGGTATACAAGCGCCGGCATTGCCGCCAGTAGCGCCGCGATTTGGCGCAGGCATAGAGGGCAAAACAAGGCGCCAGCAGACCAGAGATCAGATTGGTTATCATCGGTACTATCGCCGTGGCGGGGAAATGAGAGCGCTGCCGCTGTTTCTTTACCCAGCTTATCGGCAACGCAGCGTAAAACTTTAAGCCGAATTGCCGCCCGTTTCGCCTCCGTCCTGCCCGCGTTCGCCGATCGCGATCATAAAAAATTAAAACGCCGTTTTAATTTATTGACTCCCTGACCGCCTTGCGTGGAGACTGACAGCTATTGCTTCTTCTTTAGCCAGGGCTTATTGACGATGACTATCCGAAATCTCGCCGTGATCGGCGAATGCATGATCGAGCTGTCGCAGCAGGGCGCACAGCTGACGCGCGGCTTTGGCGGCGATACCCTCAACACCGCCGTCTACCTCGCCCGCCAAATGCCGGAACAGACGCTACGGGTGCATTATGTCACCGCACTCGGCACCGACAGTTTCAGCGGCGACATGCTGCAGGCCTGGCGGCAGGAGAAGATCGAGACCGGGTTGATTCAGCAATTCGACAACAAGCTGCCGGGCCTGTACCTCATCGAAACCGACGCCGCCGGCGAACGTACTTTCTACTACTGGCGCAATGACGCCGCCGCCCGGTATTGGCTTGCGGGACCGCAGGCCGACGCACTGTGCGAACGGCTGGCGCAGTTCGATTACTTGTACCTCAGCGGCATTAGCCTGGCGATCCTCGCGCCTGCCGATCGCATGAAACTGCTGGCGCTGCTGCGCCGCTGTCGCGCCAACGGCGGCAAGGTGATCTTCGACAACAATTACCGTCCGCGCCTGTGGCAAAGCCGTGAGGAAACGCAGCAGGCCTACCGCGAGGTGCTGGCCTGTACCGACATCGCTTTTCTGACGCTGGATGACGAAGAGTTGCTGTGGGGAGCGCAGCCTATCGAACAGGCGGTAGCTCGCACGCAGGCGCTCGGCGTCGGCGAGATCGTCATCAAACGCGGCGCGCACGCCTGCCTGGTGTTCAGTATGGCAGGGGAGAAACTTGAGGTGCCGGCGATCGCGCTGCCGCCAGAGCGTGTCGTCGACACCACCGCAGCGGGCGATTCTTTCAGCGCCGGTTACCTGGCGGCCCGCCTGAACGGCGGCAGCGCCCAACGGGCGGCGCAGCGCGGCCATCTGCTGGCCGCTACGGTGATCCAGCATCGCGGCGCCATCATTCCCGCCGCAATGATGCCGGAGGCATAAAAAAAGCCGGCATCGCTGCCGGCTCTTTCTCTTTGTGCTTTGCCTTGCGGAAAATCAGCCCGCGACGGCGATGCGTTTCATATCGGTCATGTAGCCGCGCAGTTTACGGCCGACGGTTTCGATAGGGTGGCTGCGCACCGCTTCGTTCACGTCGCGCAGCTGCGCATTGTCCACCGCCGTACCCGCCACGGCTTTGCCCAAATCGCCCGCCTGCAGGGTGGTCATGAAGTCCTTCAGCAGCGGCACCGCCGCGTTGGCGAACAGGTAGTTGCCGTACTCTGCGGTATCGGAGATAACCACGTTCATTTCATACAGACGCTTACGCGCAATGGTGTTGGCGATCAGCGGCAGCTCGTGCAGCGACTCATAGTAAGCCGACTCTTCGATGATGCCGGCATCGACCATGGTTTCGAACGCCAGCTCAACGCCCGCTTTCACCATCGCCACCATCAGCACGCCGTGATCGAAGTACTCTTGCTCGCTGATCTTGCCTTCAAACTGCGGCGCATTCTCGAATGCGGTTTTGCCGGTCTCTTCGCGCCAGGTCAGCAGTTTCACGTCGTCTTCCGCCCAGTCGGCCATCATGCCGCTGGAGAACGCGCCGGAAATGATGTCGTCCATGTGCTTCTGGAACAGCGGCGCCATGATGGTTTTCAGCTGTTCGGACAGCGCATAGGCACGCAGCTTGGCCGGGTTGGACAGGCGATCCATCATCAGGGTGATGCCGCCCTGCTTCAGCGCTTCGGTGATGGTTTCCCAGCCGAACTGAATCAGTTTCTCGGCGTAAGCCGGATCGGTGCCCTCAGCAACCAGCTTGTCGAAGCACAGCAGCGAACCCGCCTGCAGCATGCCGCACAGAATGGTCTGCTCGCCCATCAAATCGGATTTCACTTCGGCAACGAAGGAAGACTCCAGCACGCCGGCGCGGTGGCCGCCGGTCGCCGCCGCCCAGGCCTTGGCGATCGCCATGCCTTCGCCTTTCGGATCGTTTTCCGGGTGAACCGCAATCAGGGTCGGCACGCCGAAGCCGCGCTTGTACTCTTCACGCACTTCGGTGCCCGGGCATTTCGGCGCGACCATCACCACGGTGATGTCTTTACGCACCTGCTCACCCACTTCAACGATGTTGAAGCCGTGGGAGTAACCCAGCGCCGCGCCGTCTTTCATCAGCGGCTGCACCGCGCGCACTACGGAAGAGTGCTGCTTGTCCGGCGTCAGGTTGACCACCAGATCTGCCTGCGGGATCAGGTCTTCGTAGGTGCCGACCTTGAAGCCATTTTCGGTCGCCTTGCGCCAGGAAGCGCGCTTCTCGTCGATCGCTTCTTTGCGCAGGGCATAGGCGACATCCAGACCGGAATCGCGCATGTTCAGACCCTGGTTCAGCCCCTGGGCGCCACAGCCGACAATCACCACTTTTTTACCTTTCAGGTAGCCGGCTTCGTCAGCAAATTCGTCGCGCGCCATAAAGCGGCATTTACCCAATTGCGCCAACTGCTGACGCAGGTTCAATGTGTTGAAATAGTTAGCCATGGTGGTACTCCGGTTTGATGTTGTCTTGCATTGTTATTTTCATTCCCCGCCCTGTCTGTGCGGAGATTCGTTAAACTCAATGTATAACAGGAAATGCGTTGCTTAAATTGATATATTGAGAACGTGATATTGCAATTTTTGCAACACTCTCACTGCGAGCGTATCGATATGGATTTACGTGATTTAAAGCTGTTCCTGCATCTGGCCGAAAGCCATCACTTCGGGCGCACCGCCAAGGCGATGCACGTCAGCCCGTCGACGCTCTCCCGCCAGATCCAGCGGCTGGAAGAGATCCTCGGGCAGCCGCTGTTCCTGCGCGATAACCGCACCGTGCAGCTCACCGACGCCGGCGAACAGCTGAAAGAATTCGCCCAGCAAACGCTGCTGCAATATCAGCAGCTCAAGCACTCGCTCGGCCAGCACGGCCCTTCGCTGAGCGGCGAACTGCGGCTGTTCTGCTCGGTGACTGCCGCGTACAGCCACCTGCCGCCGATCCTCGATCGCTTCCGCGCACAGCACCCGCTGGTAGAGATCAAGCTGACCACCGGCGACGCCGCCGACGCGGTCGACAAGGTGCAGTCCAACGAGGCCGATCTCGGCATCGCCGGCCGGCCGGAAACGCTGCCCGCCAGCGTGGCGTTCACCAAAATCGGCGAAATTCCGCTGGTGCTGATCGCGCCGGCGCTGCCCTGCGCGGTGCGCAGCCAGGCGTTCGCCGACAAGCCCGACTGGGCCGAGATCCCCTTCATCTTGCCGGAGCACGGCCCTTCGCGAAAACGCATCGAACTGTGGTTCCGCCGTCACCGCATCAGCAATCCGCTGATTTACGCCACCGTCGGCGGCCACGAAGCCATCGTGTCGATGGTGGCCCTGGGCTGCGGCATCGCGCTGATCCCGAGCGTAGTGGTGGACAACAGCCCGGAACCGGTGCGCAACCGCATCTCGCAGTTGGATAACATCTCGATGGTCGAACCGTTCGAGTTGGGGGTCTGCGTCCAGAAAAAACGCCTCAGCGATCCGCTGATCGACGCCTTTTGGCGATTGCTGCATCCCCGCTGACGCGGGGTTTTTACAGGTCGGCCGGATCGACCTGCTTCATCGCCTCCACCTGCATCAGCCAGTGATAGAGCGGCTCAAGCTGCAAAAATGCCCCGGCCAGCAGCGGCGCCAGATCGGCGTTGAACAGCTTTTCCACTTCGCTGTCCGTCACCATCACCGCGAACGATTTGCGGTTGTACCAGGTGGCGATCTCCGCCGCCTGCTCCTTGACCAGCGGACGCTTGTAGCTCTCGCCCACCAGCTCGAACGGCGGCCGGCAACAGGCGGCCACCTCCAGGAAAAGCTGCGGCCGCTGTTTCAGCGTATGGCGGAACAGATCCATGGTCGGCTTGTTGGCGCTGTAGTAACCGAGCCCATAGCGCAGCATGTCCGGCCCCAGTTCGAAAAAGTAGACCGGCGCATCTTTCCAGTCTTTGCTCGGGCGCTTGAACGTGAGCCACATGCGGCTGCGGTAGCGCGACTTGTCGTGAGAAAACCGCGTATCGCGATGAATGCGCGACAGCGTTTTGCCGATCGCCGGGCGGGTCTCGAACTGCGGATCGATCGCCAGCATGCCGGGAGCAAGCTGCTCCACCAGCGCGCGAAACGGCGCCAGCAGCTCGCGATCGTAGATGTCGCGGTTGCCGTCGAACCACGCCTTATCGTTCTCGATCCGCACCTGCTGCAGGAAATTCAGGCCCTGCTGGCTAAAGCCGGAGAAAGGTTGCGTCATAAGTTTTTCCGTTCTGACGGTTTATCGGGTATTGCGCAGATCTTCCCTCTGCCAACGGCGTTTGATAAACACGCGCCGACGCGTGCGGAAATAGGCGACATACAGGTAGAACGCCGCCCGGTTGCTGAACAGCGCCCCGCCAACCGCGCCCCCCAGCAGCAGGGCGCCGGTGGCGATGCCGGTCATGCCCGCCGCCCACGCCGCCGCGGCGCCGAGGCAACACAGACCGAGCATGCCAAGGTAATATTGCAGCAATACCACCCCGCTGTTTTTACCCTGCACCAGTTGGAACAGGATCAGCGTCATCCACACCGCCACGATCGCGCCGCTGCCCATCAACACGGCGGCGGAGGTCTTGCCGCTCCAGGCGGCCGCCACATCCGTGACCAGACCCATCACGCCCGCCAGGCCCAGCATCAGGCACACCATCAGCAGCATGACGTTGCCGACGCCCGGCGGTGACAGCCGCTGGCCCGGCGTCATGAAATGCTGCTCGAGCTGCGCATCCACGCCGGCGAAAAGCGCACGATCGCGCGCCGCGATTTGGCTTTCCATCTCCCGGCCCTGCACGATCAGGCGTTTAATCATCCAGTCCGCCATTACCTCACCATCTGCGGCAATTTCTGCATAATGCCCACAAAATACTGCCCGGTGGTTTTCACATTCACCGGTGCAGACAGGGTGCCGCTGATGCCGCTGCCCACGAACGTCAATGAGTTATTGAGCGCCGAATGCAATTGCTGACGCAACCCGTTTTGGATCGCTTCCGTCGGATAGCGCTTCGGGTATAAACCGTTCTTCACCATCTCTTTCAAGACGTTATTGGAAATCCCCGGGTTTTCCGCCCGAATGATGTTTTCGGTCAGCCGCTTCCTTTCGCTGCGGGGCATGCTTTTCAGCCATTCCGTCGCCTTGCGCGCCGAAATGCGGCGCATGGCGCGATAGGTCATCGTCGCTTCCTTCAGGGCGGCCCCGGCGCTGGCCAGCGAGATCACATCGAGCACGGTACTGGTGGCGATATACCACTGCTCTGAATCGAGCTGAGCCAATTCATCCCCTTTCCCGTCATAAAGCTTGTTGACGCGGTACAGCCCATTGCCGCACTGCAGCGCGCTGGCGGCCATGCCGGCATAGCCCAGATAAGCCACCGCTGAGCTGGTGCCGCCGGTAAACGGCACGGCGACGCTGCCCGACGCCAGTAAAAATACCGATACCAGCAGCGTTCCGCACGACAGCGCGGCCGAGGCCAACTCTTTGCTGACGCTGGGTTTGCTCAGCGCTTCCGACAGCGTATTGGTTGCGGCAACGCGCGAAGTATGAGCCACCGTTTTGCTGATGACCACATGAGTGACCTGCGAAGCGTTCGAATAACCGGTGTGCTGCGTCGGACGAACTAAAAATGAGTTTTGCCCGTCGGAAAAAATAATCCCCACGCCATGAAAGGCGAGGCTGCAGTCCAGAGAGTCCTGCAGGGCTTGCAGATTAATATCGCGATAGAATTCTTGTACGCCGGTATTGCCCAACAGGCGGGCAAACTCGGCGTTGGTCAAATCGTCTTCGGGAGAACCGAACGGCGTAGAAAAAGCAGTTTTCATTGTCGTGCATCCCTATACGTCAGAAGTCTTGGCAGTATAAAAATGCACGACAAAATCACAACCGCGCAACCCATAAACTGACTAATGCGTCACGGTTACTTATCAATCCGACTCACCCCTGCAAAAAGAAGCGGAACGCCGGGTTGTCGGTTTCGTCGTGGCAATCGTAGCCCAGCGCCTGCAGGTGCCGCTCGAATTCCGGCTCGCTTTGCGCCAGTTCGAAGGCCGCCAGCACCCGGCCGAAGTCGGTGCCGTGGCTGCGATAGTGGAACAGCGAGATGTTCCAGTGCGTGCCCAGCGTCTGCAGGAACTTCAGCAGCGCGCCCGGCGACTCCGGAAACTCAAAGCTGTACAGCCGTTCGCGCAGCGGCTTCGACGGACGCCCGCCCACCATGTAGCGCACGTGCAGTTTAGCCATCTCGTCGTCCGACAGATCCACCACCTGATAACCGTCGGCGTTGAGTTCGTCGATGATCTCCCGCCGTTCGGCGTGGCCGCGCGTCAGCCGCACGCCGACGAAAATGCAGGCGTTGTCGGCATCGGCGTAGCGGTAGTTGAATTCGGTCACCGAGCGCCCGCCCAGCAGTTGGCAGAACTTGAGGAAGCTGCCCTGCTGTTCCGGAATGGTCACCGCCAGCAGCGCTTCGCGCTGTTCGCCCAGTTCGCAACGCTCGGAAACATAGCGCAGCCCGTGGAAGTTGAGATTGGCGCCGGACAGCACGTGCGCGAGACGCTCACCCTGAATGTTGTGCTGCTGGACGTACTTTTTCAGCCCCGCCAAAGCCAGCGCGCCGGAAGGTTCGGCAATGGCGCGCACGTCCTCGAACAGATCTTTGACCGCCGCGCAGATGGCGTCGCTGTCCACGGTGATCACGTCGTCCAGATACTCACGGCACAGGCGGAAGGTTTCGTCGCCGATGCGCTTCACCGCCACGCCTTCGGCGAACAGCCCGACGCGCGCCAGATCCACCGGATGGCCGGCATCCAGCGCCGCGCGCAGGCAGGCGGAGTCTTCCGCTTCGACGCCGATCACTTTGATCTGCGGCATCAGCTGTTTGATCAGCACCGCCACCCCGGCGGCCAGGCCGCCGCCGCCGACCGGCACGAAAACCCGATCCAGATGCGCGTCTTGCTGCAGCAGCTCCATCGCCAGCGTGCCCTGCCCGGCGATCACCGTCGGGTGATCGAACGGCGGCACAAAGGTCATGCCCTGCTGTTGGGAAAGCTCGATCGCCTTTGCTTTTGCCTCGTCGAAATTGGCGCCGTGCAGCAACACTTCGCCGCCGAAGCCGCGCACCGCATCCACCTTGATGTCCGCGGTGGACACCGGCATCACGATCAGCGTTTTGATGCCCAGCCGTTTACCGGAGAAGGCGACGCCCTGCGCGTGGTTGCCGGCCGAAGCCGTCACGACGCCGCGCGCCTTCTGCTCTTCGTCCAGCCCGGCGATCATCGCATAGGCCCCGCGCAGCTTGAAGCTGTGCACCGGCTGGCGATCTTCGCGCTTCACCAAAATGGTGTTGCCGAGGCGCGAAGAGATTTTGCTCATGGCCTGCAACGGGGTGACTTGCGCCACCTCGTAAACCGGCGAGCGCAGTACCGCTCGCAGATATTCCGCGCCGCAGGGGGCGCTGGGTAGGGGTTGAGAGACCGCCATGCTGCTTATCCCCCCAGTTTGCTCTTGTCGCGCACCGCGCCTTTGTCGGCGCTGGTGGCCAACGAGGCGTAGGCGCGCAGCGCGAAGGACACCTGACGTTCACGATTTTTCGGCGTCCAGGCCGCGTCGCCGCGCGCCAGTTCCGCCTCATGCCGCGCCGCCAACTCCTGCTCGCTGACATCCAGCTGGATGCCGCGATGAGGAATGTCGATCGCGATCATGTCGCCGTCCTGCACCAGGGCGATCAGGCCGCCGTTAGCCGCTTCCGGCGAAGCGTGGCCGATGGACAACCCGGAGGTGCCGCCGGAGAAACGCCCGTCGGTGATCAGCGCGCACGCCTTGCCCAGCCCCATCGATTTCAGGTAGGTGGTTGGGTAAAGCATTTCCTGCATGCCCGGCCCGCCTTTCGGCCCTTCGTAGCGAATCACCACTACGTCGCCCGCCACGACTTTGCCGCCGAGGATCGCTTCTACCGCGTCGTCCTGGCTTTCATACACTTTGGCCGGGCCGCGGAAGGTGAGGATTTCCTTGTCGACGCCGGCGGTTTTGACGATGCAACCGTTTTCCGCCAGGTTGCCGTACAGCACCGCCAACCCGCCGTCCTGACTGTAAGCGTGCTCACGGGTGCGGATGCAACCTTCCTTGCGGTCGGTGTCCAGCGAATCCCAGCGGCAATCCTGGGAGAATGCCTGCGTGGTGCGGATACCGGCCGGCCCGGCGGAGTACATTTTCTTGACGCTTTCGTCGCGGGTCAGCATCACGTCGTAGGCTTCCAGCGTCTGCGGCAGGGTCAGCCCCAATACGTTGTTCACCTCGCGGTTCAGCAAGCCGGCGCGATCCAGCTCGCCGAGGATACCGATCACGCCACCGGCGCGGTGCACGTCTTCCATGTGATATTTCTGCGTGCTCGGCGCCACCTTGCACAGGTGCGGCACTTTGCGCGACAGGCGATCGATGTCTTCCATGGTGAAGTCCACCTCGCCTTCCTGCGCCGAAGCCAGCAGGTGCAGCACGGTGTTGGTCGAGCCGCCCATGGCGATGTCCAGCGTCATGGCGTTTTCAAATGCCGCCTTGTTGGCGATATTGCGCGGCAGCGCGCTCTCGTCGTCCTGCTCGTAATAGCGTTTGGTCAGCTCGACGATGCGCTTGCCGGCGTTGAGGAACAGTTCCTTGCGATCGGCGTGGGTGGCCAGCAGCGAACCGTTGCCCGGCTGCGACAGGCCCAGCGCTTCGGTCAGGCAGTTCATCGAGTTGGCGGTGAACATGCCGGAGCAAGAGCCGCAGGTCGGGCAGGCGGAACGCTCGATCTGCTCGCTGTCGGCGTCGCTGACGTTCGGGTTCGCGCCCTGGATCATCGCGTCCACCAGATCCAGCTTGATGATCTGGTTGGAGAGTTTGGTTTTGCCGGCTTCCATCGGGCCGCCGGAAACGAAGATCACCGGAATGTTCAGGCGCAACGCCGCCATCAGCATGCCCGGGGTGATTTTGTCGCAGTTGGAGATGCACACCATCGCGTCGGCGCAGTGGGCGTTCACCATGTATTCGACCGAGTCGGCGATCAGCTCGCGCGACGGCAGGGAATAGAGCATGCCGCCGTGGCCCATGGCGATGCCGTCATCCACCGCGATGGTGTTGAACTCTTTGGCCACGCCGCCTGAAGCTTCGATCTGTTCGGCGACCAGTTTGCCCAGATCGCGCAGATGCACGTGGCCCGGCACGAACTGGGTAAAGGAGTTGACCACGGCGATGATCGGCTTGCCGAAATCGGCGTCGGTCATCCCGGTCGCGCGCCACAATGCGCGGGCACCCGCCATATTGCGGCCGTGGGTGGTGGTGGCGGAACGGTACTTAGGCATGCTCTTTTCACTCCAAATGTATTTATGGCAGGCGGCGAACGAACCGCCTGGATATTTCTTATCTTGTCTGTCTTGTCGTCCGCCACGCTGCGCGGCGAGCCTTGTCGTTACGGGTTTACCGGATCCAGCCACCCGTATTTGTCTTCGGTCTTGCCGCTGAACAGGCCGAAGAACGCCTGTTGGATCTGTTTGGTCACCGGGCCGCATTTGCCGATGCCGACCTGAATGCCGTCCACGCTGCGCACCGGCGTGATTTCCGCCGCGGTGCCGGACATGAACACTTCGTCGGCCAGGTACAGCGATTCGCGCGACAGCACCTGCTCGCGCACGTCGAAGCCCATGTCTTTCGCCAGCTTAATGATCGCGTCGCGGGTGATGCCCGGCAGCGCCGACGAGGTGAACGGCGGGGTATAGAGCACGCCGTCTTTCACTTCAAACAGGTTCTCGCCCGCCCCTTCGGAAATGTAGCCGTGCACGTCGAGCGCGATGCCTTCCTGATAGCCGTGGCGGCGCGCTTCGCTGCCCACCAGCAGGGAGGAAAGATAGTTGCCGCCGGCCTTGGCCGCAGTGGGGATCGTGTTTGGTGCGACGCGGTGCCAGGAGGAGACCATCGCATCGATGCCTTGATCCAGCGCTTCTTCACCCAAATAAGCGCCCCAAGGAAACGCCGCGATAATCACGTCCGTTTTATAACCGGCCGGCGGGTTGACGCCCATGCCGACATCGCCGACGAACACCAGCGGACGAATGTACGCGCTGACCAGGTTGTTCTTGCGCAGCGTAGCGCGGCAGGCTTCCATCAGCTCGTCGACGCTTTGCGACACCGGCATGCGGTAGATTTTCGCCGAATCGTGCAGGCGCTGCATATGCTCGCGATGACGGAATACCACCGGCCCCAAGTGCGAGTCATAGCAGCGTACGCCTTCAAACACCGACGTGCCGTAATGCAACGCGTGCGACATCACGTGCACTTTGGCCTCGGCCCAAGGAACCATCTCACCATTGAACCAAATGTAATCGGCTTTCTTTGTCATTGTTATTTATCCTTCTCGGCGCCTCAGGCGCGTATTTGTTGTGATGTTGGCTGCTGGATCTCGACGCAGGAGACGTCCATCAGTTTGCTTAATTGAGATGACAACAGGGCGACCGGACGCGGGCTGGCAACGGTCAATTCGATATTGATGCTGTCGGCGTTGGCCGGGGAAACCATATTCATAGCACAAACCTGAAAGCCGCGATGACGCACGACCCGCAATACGCGCTCTAACATTTCGGGGCGAAAACGCGCCTGGATCGAGAGTTGATGCTGCATCATGATATTTCCTCCAACATGGTTTCGTTGCCGGCGCCCGGCGGCACCAGCGGCCAGACGTTTTCGAGTTCGTCGATAGAGACCTGCAGCAGATAAGGGCCTTCGGTGTTGAACAGCGCCTCGAGCGCGCCCTCCACCTGATCCTTGCGGCTGATGCGCTGGCCGGGAATGCCGAAGGCGGCGGCCAGCATCAGGAAGTCGGGGTTATCGGACAGGTTGGTTTCGCTGTAGCGGCCGTCGAAGAACAGCTGCTGCCATTGGCGCACCATTCCGAGGCGCTGGTTGTCCAGCAGCACGATCTTCAGCGGCAGCTGTTTGCGCTTAATGGTGCCCAGTTCCTGCACGTTCATCATGAAGGAACCATCGCCCGAGACGCAGATCACCGTATCTTGCGGACGCGCGATCTGGGCCCCGACCGCCGCCGGCACGCCGAACCCCATGGTGCCGAGGCCACTGGAGGTGATGAAATTCTCCGGGCGCTCGAACGTCATGTGCTGCGCGCTCCACATCTGGTGCTGGCCGACGTCGGTGGTCACCACGCTGTTGGCCGGCTTGCGGGCGGACAGCTGGCGCAAGAACAGCGGCGCGTAAATCGGCTGGCCGGGATGATCGTAGCGGCAGGCGTGATCGGCTTTCAGCGCCGTCACCCGTTGCCGCCAGGCGGCGATGTTCAGCGGGCGCTGCAACGCCGGCAGCAACGCTTTCAGATCGCCCTGCAGGGCCACATGCGCCTGGCGCAGCTTGCTCATCTCCGCCGGGTCGATATCCATGTGGATCACTTTGGCGTGCGGCGCGAAGGCATTCAGCTTGCCGGTCACGCGGTCATCGAAACGCGCGCCGACGGCGATCAGCAGATCGCACTCCTGTACTGCCAGGTTAGCGGCCTTGGTGCCGTGCATGCCCAACATGCCAAGGTACAGCGGATCTTGCGCATCCGGCGCGCCCAGCCCCTTTAGGGTGGCGACGTTCGGCATGCGGGTCACGGCGATGAACTCGCGCAGCGCCGGCACCGCCTGCGCCATGCCCACGCCGCCGCCGACGTACAGCATCGGTTTATGCGCCTGCGCCAGCAGCTCAGCCGCCTCGGCCAACGCCGCCGTCGGTAATGCCGGCGCTTCATCGACCGGCATCAAATGCGGATGCAGGTCGCCTTGCGCCAGCTGGATGTCTTTCGGGATATCGATCAGCACCGGGCCAGGACGGCCGCCGGCGGCGATGGCGAAAGCTTCCGCCATGATGCCCGGCAAGGCATCCAGCGATTCCACCAGGAAGCTGTGCTTGGTGCAGGCCAGAGACAGGCCGAGAACATCGATCTCCTGAAAGGCATCGGTGCCGATCAGCGCGGATCCCACCTGACCGGTGATGGCGACAACGGGAACGGAATCGAGCAGCGCATCCGCCAGCCCGGTGATCAGGTTGGTGGCGCCGGGACCGGAAGTGGCGATACAGACACCGACTTTGCCGGTGGCGCGGGCGTAACCGATGGCGGCCATGGCGGCGCCCTGTTCATGGCGGCACAGCAGGTGTTCCACGCCGCCGTCGTACAGCGCATCGTACACCGGCATGATTGCCCCGCCCGGATAGCCGAATACGGTATCCACACCCTGCGCACGCAACGCTTGAACTACCCACTGAGCGCCATTCATAGTTATTTCCCCGCCTTACTTCGACAACCGCAGGATTTTGTTCTGTTTTTCATGCTCTGCCCCTTGCTCCACTTTTCTCTTGCCAATAAAAAACCCCCGGACCTGACGGTGCGGGGGTTCTCTTGCGATTCCGGCTTGTTTGCTAAGCCTTTCTTCGTCCAAGTGCAGCCCCGCACGGTGGGATAATAATCACCACCACGCTAATCACGACTAGGCTAATCACTTGGGCAAAGGCTTTCATAATGGGTTTGTTCACTGTGCTCATTCAGAACTAATGCTTACAGAGGTACCACAGCCGCGCGCGACATGACAACACTTTTTTTGCGTTATTATTCGGCGCAATCTGGTCATACCTCACGCGAATCGCCCGGATTTCACACGTTGGCGCGCATACCTGGATTTTTCACCGCGCCGGTGATGGCCTTGCCGCGTGTATCCTTGCCGAAGAACACCAACAGAGCGATCGCCACCGCCACCGTCCCGGCAACCATGGCCATCGCCAGGCCGTAATTATGCCCATGATGCTCGGCGAGGGTGGCTTGCAGCGTGGCGTTGACCGAAGCGATCAGGTTGCCCAGCTGATACACGAACCCCGGCAGCACCGCGCGGGTGTTGGCCGGTACCAGCTCGGTCAGGTAGGTCGGCACCACGCCCCAGGCGCCCTGCACCATGAATTGCATCAGGAAAGCGCCGATCCCGAGCATCAGCGAACCGCTGGAAAACGCCCACAGCGGGATCACCGGTAACGCCAACAATGCGGCGATGATAATCGCTTTTTTGCGGCCGATTTTTTCCGATAACGAACCGAAGAAAACGCCGCCGATAATTGACGCGATATTGTAGCTAATGGCGATGATACTGACGGTTTTCGGATCGAAACCGTGCTGAACTTTCAGAAATACCGGATACAGATCCTGCGTGCCGTGAGAGAAGAAATTGAACGCCGCCATCAGCAGCACCAGATAGCAGCACAGCTTCCAGTGGCTCTTCAACACCGGCAGCAAGGCGCTGCTTTCTTTACGTGCACGCGCCGCCAGCCACACCGGCGACTCCTGCACGCAATAATAAATAAACGGCAGCAGCAGGATCGGCGCCGCGCCGATGACGAACATGCCGCGCCAGCCGACCGTTTCGAACAGCAGGCCGTACACCACCGCCGCCAGCAGATAACCGAACGGATAGCCGGCCTGGAAAATGCCCGACATCAAGCCGCGCGAGCGGTCCGGTATGGTTTCCATCGCCAATGATGACGCCACGCCCCAGATACCGCCCATCGCAACGCCGTACAACACTCGTAACAGCAAGAAGACCGTCAGCGAGGGCGCGGCGGCGGAGAGCAGCTCAAACACCGAGAAGAAGACGATATTCAGCATCAGGATCGGTTTGCGGCCATATTTTTCCGCAGCGCGCCCGAAGATCAGCGCGCCGATCGGCCGCACCGCCAGCGTGAGCAGAATCGCCAACGTGACCTGTTCCAGGCCGACGTGAAAGGATTGTGCGATGTCGCTGAGTAAGAATACCAGTACGAAAAAATCGAAAGCGTCGAGCGTCCAGCTTGAAAAACTGGCGATTGCCGCATTGCGTTGCAGCGGGGTCCAACCAAACATAGTGTTATCCCTACCGTAGAGTACGAAGTCAGGAGATTTAGCGGCTGCCGGGCAGACTGCCGCGGCGGTCGGAGTGTGTTAAAGAAGTGATTTTTCTTTTAATCAATTGTTAAATACACCCATCAAGCCTATGGCTGCAATGCGTACAGGCCGCTAATGTGTTGCAGGCTTCAGCGAATTGTTAATGGGTATTGCCACAGGCTGCGAGGCGGTTCGCACAATCTTTTTCAATTCGATGAAAATCAGTGATTATGCTGCGAGTTTCATGGAAAAAATGCCAAGAACGCCGCGCGGCACCTGGATAAATCGCGCATCATGCCGCCCTCAGCAAGGAGAGCGATATGTCACTGGCGGTAATCTATAGCCGCGCCATCATCGGCGTTCAGGCCCCTTCCGTAACGGTAGAGGTGCATATCAGCAATGGCCTGCCCGGCCTGACGCTGGTTGGCCTGCCGGAAACCACGGTAAAAGAGGCGCGCGATCGGGTGCGCAGCGCCCTGATCAACAACGGTTTCACCTTTCCCGCCCGCCGCATCACCGTCAATTTGGCACCGGCCGATCTGCCGAAAGAAGGCGGGCGCTACGATCTGCCGATTGCGCTGGCGATCCTCGCCGCCTCCGAGCAACTGCCCCTCGCCCCGTTGGCACGCTACGAGTTTCTTGGCGAACTGGCGCTGTCCGGCGCGCTGCGCGCGGTCAGAGGCGCCATCCCGGCGGCGCTGGCGGCGGCTGACGCCGGGCGACAATTGGTCCTCTCGACGGACAACGCCGCCGAGGTCGGCCTGATTGCGCAGTCACAATCCCATACAGCCCAACACCTGTTGGAGGTCTGTGCCTTTTTGCTCGGTCAGGGCGAGCTGCCGGTAGCCATCACGCCTCCCGCGGCAGACAACCCGCATGAAAACGCCGATCTGCGCGACATCATCGGCCAAGAGCAGGCCAAGCGGGCATTAGAGATCGCCGCCGCCGGCGGGCATAACCTGCTGCTGATTGGGCCGCCGGGCACCGGTAAAACCATGCTGGCCAGCCGACTGACGGGCTTACTGCCGCCGCTGACGGAACCTGAGGCGCTGGAAAGCCTGGCGGTCGCCAGCTTGCAGCATCCTGTTCTCACCGCTTTGCCATGGCGCCAGAGGCCATTTCGCGCACCGCATCACAGCGCATCGATGGCGGCGTTGGTCGGCGGCGGCTCACTGCCGCGCCCGGGTGAGATATCTATGGCGCATAACGGCGTGCTGTTTCTGGATGAGCTGCCGGAATTCGAGCGTAAGGTACTGGATGCGCTGCCGGAATTCGAGCGTAAGGTACTGGATGCGCTGCGTGAACCGCTGGAATCCGGCGAGATCGTGATTTCACGCGCCAACGCCAAGGTCTGCTTCCCGGCCAAGGTGCAATTGATCGCGGCGATGAATCCCAGCCCAACCGGGCATTACCAGGGCATGCATAATCGCGCCTCGCCGCAGCAGGTGCTGCGCTACCTGGCCCGGCTGTCAGGGCCTTTTCTCGATCGTTTCGATCTGTCTATCGAAGTGCCGCTGTTACCTCCAGGTACGCTCAGTAAGCGGCAAACTCAGGGAGAAAGCAGCGAGCAGGTGCGGGAAAGAGTGCGACAGGCACGCACCCGGCAGCTCGAACGCGCCGGTAAAATCAACGCGCTGTTAAACAACCGTGAAGTGGAACGGGATTGCGTGTTGCAGGCGGCAGACGCCGAGTTTTTGGAAGTGACATTAAACGCGTTGGGGTTATCGGTCCGCGCCTGGCAGCGCATCTTGAAAGTGGCGCGCACGCTGGCGGATTTGGCGGGGGATGCCGAGATCGGCAGGCGCCACCTCAGCGAAGCGCTGAGCTATCGCAGTATGGACCGTCTGCTGTTACAACTGCATCGTAGTCTGGAATAGAAAATGGGGCCCGAAGGCCCCATCGTCTTTAGTCTTCGCTGTCGCTGTAATCTTCTACTGCGTCAGCCTGCGGCTTACCGCCGGACAGCGTATGGAATTTCTTCGGGCGACGTGTGCGCGCCAGATATTTAGCCCATACTTTTTCCTGCTCGGTAGCCGCTTCGCGCTCACCGCGGCACACTGCGACGAACAGCTGTTCTTCTTCAGTGGCCGGCTGGCGTTTGCCCGAGTCCAGCTCGTTAAACGCGTAGCCGAAGCGCTCTAGCAATTGCGCCTCTTTAATGGTGAAATCGCCGTGACGGGAGAACCCGCGAGGGTAATGTTTATTATCAAAAAAACGATTGGTCGTGGTGAAGCTATCCGCCATCTGACACGCTCCTAATTCTCTTATGGCCGTGCTGTTTATGGCGCGGAGTATTAGATAGGCTTGACAGCGTGTAAAACAAAACATTTAAATCTTAACGACAAATTTTTTTGGAGATAGGTGTGGATACCGAATTACTGAAAACCTTTTTGGAGGTCAGTAGAACGCGTCACTTTGGCAGAGCCGCAGAATCTTTGTACTTAACGCAGTCCGCGGTCAGTTTCCGCATCCGTCAGTTAGAAAACCAGTTGGGCGCAAATTTATTTACCCGTCATCGCAATAACATCCGCCTGACGCCTGCCGGCGAGCGGCTTCTGCCCTATGCCGAAAGCCTGATGAACACCTGGCAGTTGGCGAAGAAAGAGGTCGTGCGTTCACTGCAACATACCGAGCTGTCGATCGGCGCGACTGCCTCGTTGTGGGAGGCTTATTTGACCCCCTGGTTGCAATCTCTCTATCAACAAAGAGAGGCGCTGCAGCTCGAAGCCAGGGTGGCCTTAAGGCACTCTTTGGTAAAGCAACTGCATGAAAGGCAGCTCGATTTACTGATCACCACTGAGCCGCCAAAGATGGACGAACTGGCCAGCCAGCAGCTGGGCAATTTCTCATTACGCCTGTTCTCATCCGCGCGTCGTGACAAACAATCCCCCATGCCTTACATCAAGCTGGAATGGGGGGCCGACTTCCACCAACAGGAAAACCGCATGTTGGAAGGTGATAACGTGCCGGTACTCACGACCACCTCGGCACACCTGACGCGTCAGTTGCTGGAAACCACAGGCGGATGCGCTTTCCTGCCCAGCCAGTGGGAAAAAGAGTATCCGCAGTTGCTTGCCGCCGCCGAGATCCCGCCGATTGTCCGCCCACTGTATGCCGTCTGGTTGCAAAACAGCGATCAACAGCCTTTGATTCGGCAATTACTTAAAATACCTTTAAATACCGCAGCCTAAAGCGCTATGGCGGCCTTAAAAGCCGCCGCCGTGGTCATGGCTGTCTATCATACCAAAAACCGCCCATCGCCTTCTGAGAGAAGAAAATGCAAAACGGTAGGAGAATCAGGAGGTCTGCGGGGGTAAAGATCGAAAGATCATAAGGCAACTCGGATCAGATAGACATCAGCATAGAGCAGCCAATACGCTCTTTTCCAAAGCGGGAATGCTCCAAGGGAAGGGATAATAGGTAAAAAAAAACCCTTTGCTTTCGCAAAGGGTTCTTAATATGGCAGGGGCGGAGAGACTCGAACTCGCGACACCCGGTTTTGGAGACCGGTGCTCTACCAACTGAGCTACGCCCCTAAATCTCGCTTAACATTATGCCTGCTAAAAAAGCAGGCATAATTAAATAAGTGGCGGAACGGACGGGGCTCGAACCCGCGACCCCCTGCGTGACAGGCAGGTATTCTAACCAACTGAACTACCGCTCCACCGATTCTTTTACGTTGTATCTTTCGATACCGGCAATATCGCGCTTTGCGACTTGCGCATTACCAGTCGTCACACTGATAACGTTTATTTGATGCCTGGCAGTGTCCTACTCTCGCATGGGGAGACCCCACACTACCATCGGCGCTACGGCGTTTCACTTCTGAGTTCGGCATGGGGTCAGGTGGGACCACCGCGCTATTGCCGCCAGGCAAATTCTGTTTCATTCCAACCGCTTCACTTCCGTGAAGCCATCAGAACCAATCTTGGAACGTCGCTGAAAATCTCTCTAAAAACACCTTCGGTGTTGTAAGGTTAAGCCTCACGGATCATTAGTACTGGTTAGCTCAATGCATCGCTGCACTTACACACCCAGCCTATCAACGTCTTAGTCTTAAACGTTCCTTCAGGGGCCTTAAAGGCCCAGGGAAGACTCATCTTGAGGCAAGTTTCGCGCTTAGATGCTTTCAGCGCTTATCTTTTCCGCACTTAGCTACCGGGCAATGCCATTGGCATGACAACCCGAACACCAGTGGTGCGTTCACTCCGGTCCTCTCGTACTAGGAGCAACCCCTCTCAATCTTCCAACGCCCACGGCAGATAGGGACCGAACTGTCTCACGACGTTCTAAACCCAGCTCGCGTACCACTTTAAATGGCGAACAGCCATACCCTTGGGACCTACTTCAGCCCCAGGATGTGATGAGCCGACATCGAGGTGCCAAACACCGCCGTCGATATGAACTCTTGGGCGGTATCAGCCTGTTATCCCCGGAGTACCTTTTATCCGTTGAGCGATGGCCCTTCCATTCAGAACCACCGGATCACTAAGACCTACTTTCGTACCTGCTCGAGCCGTCACTCTCGCAGTCAAGCTAGCTTATGCCTTTGCACTAACCTCACGATGTCCGACCGTGATTAGCTAACCTTCGTGCTCCTCCGTTACTCTTTGGGAGGAGACCGCCCCAGTCAAACTACCCACCAGACACTGTCCTCACCCCGGATCACGGGGCCGAGTTAGAACATCAAACATTAAAGGGTGGTATTTCAAGGATGGCTCCACGCAGACTGGCGTCCACGCTTCAAAGCCTCCCACCTATCCTACACATCAAGGCTCAATGTTCAGTGTCAAGCTATAGTAAAGGTTCACGGGGTCTTTCCGTCTTGCCGCGGGTACACTGCATCTTCACAGCGAGTTCAATTTCACTGAGTCTCGGGTGGAGACAGCCTGGCCATCATTACGCCATTCGTGCAGGTCGGAACTTACCCGACAAGGAATTTCGCTACCTTAGGACCGTTATAGTTACGGCCGCCGTTTACTGGGGCTTCGATCAAGAGCTTCGCCTTGCGGCTGACCCCATCAATTAACCTTCCAGCACCGGGCAGGCGTCACACCGTATACGTCCACTTTCGTGTTTGCACAGTGCTGTGTTTTTATTAAACAGTTGCAGCCAGCTGGTATCTTCGACTGGCTTCAGCTCCATCCGCAAGGGACTTCACCTACATGCCAGCGTGCCTTCTCCCGAAGTTACGGCACCATTTTGCCTAGTTCCTTCACCCGAGTTCTCTCAAGCGCCTTGGTATTCTCTACCTGACCACCTGTGTCGGTTTGGGGTACGATTTAATGTTACCTGGAGCTTAGAGGATTTTCCTGGAAGCAGGGCATCAACTACTTCTGCACCGTAGTGCATCGTCATCACGCCTCAGGGTTAGTATGCAACCGGATTTACCAGGTCACACCCCCTACACGCTTAAACCGGGACAACCGTCGCCCGGCTAGCCTAGCCTTCTCCGTCCCCCCTTCGCAGTAACACCAAGTACAGGAATATTAACCTGTTTCCCATCGACTACGCTTTTCAGCCTCGCCTTAGGGGTCGACTCACCCTGCCCCGATTAACGTTGGACAGGAACCCTTGGTCTTCCGGCGAGCGGGCTTTTCACCCGCTTTATCGTTACTTATGTCAGCATTCGCACTTCTGATACCTCCAGCAACCCTCACAGGCCACCTTCAACGGCTTACAGAACGCTCCCCTACCCAACAACGCTAAGCGTCGCTGCCGCAGCTTCGGTGCATGGTTTAGCCCCGTTACATCTTCCGCGCAGGCCGACTCGACCAGTGAGCTATTACGCTTTCTTTAAATGATGGCTGCTTCTAAGCCAACATCCTGGCTGTCTATGCCTTCCCACATCGTTTCCCACTTAACCATGACTTTGGGACCTTAGCTGGCGGTCTGGGTTGTTTCCCTCTTCACGACGGACGTTAGCACCCGCCGTGTGTCTCCCGTGATAACATTCTTCGGTATTCGGAGTTTGCATCGGTTTGGTAAGCCGGGATGGCCCCCTAGCCGAAACAGTGCTCTACCCCCGAAGATGAGTTCACGAGGCGCTACCTAAATAGCTTTCGGGGAGAACCAGCTATCTCCCGGTTTGATTGGCCTTTCACCCCCAGCCACAAGTCATCCGCTAATTTTTCAACATTAGTCGGTTCGGTCCTCCAGTTAGTGTTACCCAACCTTCAACCTGCCCATGGCTAGATCACCGGGTTTCGGGTCTATACCTTGCAACTAATCGCCCAGTTAAGACTCGGTTTCCCTACGGCTCCCCTATACGGTTAACCTTGCTACAAAATATAAGTCGCTGACCCATTATACAAAAGGTACGCAGTCACACCACGAAGGTGCTCCCACTGCTTGTACGTACACGGTTTCAGGTTCTATTTCACTCCCCTCGCCGGGGTTCTTTTCGCCTTTCCCTCACGGTACTGGTTCACTATCGGTCAGTCAGGAGTATTTAGCCTTGGAGGATGGTCCCCCCATATTCAGACAGGATGTCACGTGTCCCGCCCTACTCATCGAACTCACGACCTGTGCATTTTAGTGTACGGGGCTATCACCCTTTGCTGCGCGACTTTCCAGACGCTTCCACTAACACACAAGCCGATTCAGGTTCTGGGCTCCTCCCCGTTCGCTCGCCGCTACTGGGGGAATCTCGGTTGATTTCTTTTCCTCGGGGTACTTAGATGTTTCAGTTCCCCCGGTTCGCCTCATGCCACTATGTATTCATGACATGATAGTGTGTCGAAACACACTGGGTTTCCCCATTCGGGTATCGCCGGTTATAACGGTTCATATCACCTTACCGACGCTTTTCGCAGATTAGCACGCCCTTCATCGCCTCTGACTGCCTAGGCATCCACCGTGTACGCTTAGTCACTTAACCTCACAACCCGAAGATGTTTCCATCATTCGCGCTGCAAACATTTGAGAGACTCTATGACAGGTTACTCTTCATCCCAGTACATCTACGGAGGGATAAATTTCAGCCGTCATGTTTCAATTTTCAGCTTGTTCCAGATTGTTAAAGAGCAAAATACTTCGCAGCATACTGTCGCCAATATACTCTGAAGTATTCAATACCGGACTATATGGTGGAGCTAAGCGGGATCGAACCGCTGACCTCCTGCGTGCAAGGCAGGCGCTCTCCCAGCTGAGCTATAGCCCCATACAGTCACGTGCAGTACCTTTTCCACTTACAAGAAGTGGTAGGCCTGAGTGGACTTGAACCACCGACCTCACCCTTATCAGGGGTGCGCTCTAACCACCTGAGCTACAAGCCTATAAAGGTATTTCTGCTCGTTACTTTCTATCAGACAATCTGTGTGAGCACGCCACTCGAACTAATATCTTTAGGTAAGGAGGTGATCCAACCGCAGGTTCCCCTACGGTTACCTTGTTACGACTTCACCCCAGTCATGAATCACAAAGTGGTAAGCGCCCTCCCGAAGGTTAAGCTACCTACTTCTTTTGCAACCCACTCCCATGGTGTGACGGGCGGTGTGTACAAGGCCCGGGAACGTATTCACCGTAGCATTCTGATCTACGATTACTAGCGATTCCGACTTCATGGAGTCGAGTTGCAGACTCCAATCCGGACTACGACATACTTTATGAGGTCCGCTTGCTCTCGCGAGGTCGCTTCTCTTTGTATATGCCATTGTAGCACGTGTGTAGCCCTACTCGTAAGGGCCATGATGACTTGACGTCATCCCCACCTTCCTCCAGTTTATCACTGGCAGTCTCCTTTGAGTTCCCGGCCGAACCGCTGGCAACAAAGGATAAGGGTTGCGCTCGTTGCGGGACTTAACCCAACATTTCACAACACGAGCTGACGACAGCCATGCAGCACCTGTCTCAGAGTTCCCGAAGGCACCGATCCATCTCTGGAAAGTTCTCTGGATGTCAAGAGTAGGTAAGGTTCTTCGCGTTGCATCGAATTAAACCACATGCTCCACCGCTTGTGCGGGCCCCCGTCAATTCATTTGAGTTTTAACCTTGCGGCCGTACTCCCCAGGCGGTCGATTTAACGCGTTAGCTCCGGAAGCCACGCCTCAAGGGCACAACCTCCAAATCGACATCGTTTACAGCGTGGACTACCAGGGTATCTAATCCTGTTTGCTCCCCACGCTTTCGCACCTGAGCGTCAGTCTTCGTCCAGGGGGCCGCCTTCGCCACCGGTATTCCTCCAGATCTCTACGCATTTCACCGCTACACCTGGAATTCTACCCCCCTCTACGAGACTCTAGCTTGCCAGTTTCAAATGCAGTTCCCAGGTTGAGCCCGGGGATTTCACATCTGACTTAACAAACCGCCTGCGTGCGCTTTACGCCCAGTAATTCCGATTAACGCTTGCACCCTCCGTATTACCGCGGCTGCTGGCACGGAGTTAGCCGGTGCTTCTTCTGCGAGTAACGTCAATTGATGAGCGTATTAAGCTCACCACCTTCCTCCTCGCTGAAAGTGCTTTACAACCCGAAGGCCTTCTTCACACACGCGGCATGGCTGCATCAGGCTTGCGCCCATTGTGCAATATTCCCCACTGCTGCCTCCCGTAGGAGTCTGGACCGTGTCTCAGTTCCAGTGTGGCTGGTCATCCTCTCAGACCAGCTAGGGATCGTCGCCTAGGTGAGCCATTACCCCACCTACTAGCTAATCCCATCTGGGCACATCTGATGGCAAGAGGCCCGAAGGTCCCCCTCTTTGGTCTTGCGACGTTATGCGGTATTAGCTACCGTTTCCAGTAGTTATCCCCCTCCATCAGGCAGTTTCCCAGACATTACTCACCCGTCCGCCGCTCGTCACCCAGGGAGCAAGCTCCCCTGTGCTACCGCTCGACTTGCATGTGTTAAGCCTGCCGCCAGCGTTCAATCTGAGCCATGATCAAACTCTTCAATTAAAAGCTTGATTTGCTTCCACTCGAGAAGCGATGCTCAAAGATTTACTGCATGAATTTTACTTCAGTTAGTCACTCTTCAAGACTTGATATTTTTTTGCATCCGAAGATGCTGGATATCGTCTTGTGGAGTGCCCACACAGATTGTCTGATAAATTGTTAAAGAGCAGTGCCGAGAAACTCATCGGCGCGGGCTGCGTATATTACGCTTTTCACCCGGAGAGTCAAGCGTTTATTTCGCTTTCTTCTCGCTGACCCGGCGGCTTGTCAGTCGTTGTTCCCGGTCAGTGGAGGCGCATTATAGGGAGTTCTCGGCGGGCCGCAACCCCTATTTTCAATATTTTTTCTGACCGTTGAATGTTTAACCAAAACACCGTTAAAGCGGCAGTTTTTTCAACGATTTAAAGCCATAGCCCTGCAAAACGGGCAATAAAGCGTCAGTATCTTCATTTAACGCCATGCAATACGCCAGATTCTCTTCCTGGCTCGAGACCAGGTTTTCCTGCGTAGAGATGAGCCAGGCGGTGCGACGGGCAATCGCCGCGCCGGAATCCACCAATCGGGTGCCTTCCGGCAACACTTGCATCAGCTCTTCAGCTAATAGAGGGAAATGGGTGCAGCCCAGCACGACGGTATCCGGCGGCTCGCGCATGCTCAGCCACGGATGCAGGATCTTCTTCAGCACCGGTAGCGGCACGGCTTCGCCATGCAGCTTGGCTTCCGCTAGCTCCACCAGTTCTGAAGAGCCCAGCAGTTCAATCTTGCAGTCGGTGGCGAAACGGGAAATCAGTTCGTGGGTGTAGCTGCGCTGTACGGTGCCGCGGGTCGCCAACAGGCCGACAATGCCGTTAACGGTAAGACGGGCCGCCGGTTTGATGGCGGGCACCACGCCCACGACAGGGAAACTGAAACGCTCGCGCAGGGCCGGCAAGGAGACCGTGCTGGCGGTGTTGCAGGCGATGACGACAATCGCCAGAGGATGACGTTGCTGCACCGCGCCGACAATCTCCAGCACGCGCTCAACGATAAACTCTTCGGACTTCTCGCCGTAGGGGAACGCCACGTTGTCGAACGCGTATATATAGTGGAGATCCGGCAGCAACTGCCGAATCTCCTGATACACCGACAGCCCGCCGACGCCGGAATCGAAAACCAGCACCGTCGGGCGAGGTGTGGCGGTGCTGTTAGAAGGTATAGCTTCCAGTGAGGTAGTATTCTCTTCCTGGAGTAGCGTAGCCATAGGCCGTCTCATAATCTTTATCAAACAGGTTGGCAATTCTACCACGAACTGTCAGATGAGATGTGACCGGATACGAAACTGCGAGATCCCACAGGCTCACGCCGCCAAGTTTAACGCTTTGTTCCGGATAGGTACTGTAATCCTTGTCATAACGT
Source organism: Serratia ureilytica (assembly GCF_017309605.1). Lineage (NCBI taxonomy): Bacteria > Pseudomonadati > Pseudomonadota > Gammaproteobacteria > Enterobacterales > Yersiniaceae > Serratia > Serratia ureilytica. The sequence goes on along the minus strand of NZ_CP071320.1, from coordinate 108,765 downwards.
TGACCCAGATATTGATAAGTCACCGCCCAGTCAAAGTCATACAGCTGCCAGTCCAGCTCATATTTCACCTGCTGCTTGGCGCGCCGCAGCAGCACTTCATTGGTCTTGGCGTTGCGAGGATCGACATAGTCATAACCAATCTGATGCGTCAACGGGCCGGTATCAAACGAGGCCGTAGCTTCAATCCCTTTGATGGTCGCCTTACCCACGTTGTAATAGACGTAGTTGGTTTCCCCCGTGGAATCGATCAAATTGTCGATGTCGTTGCGATAACCGGAGATGCGCCAGGTCACCGGGCCGGTCAGCCCTTCAAAGCCACCTTCCCACTGCTTGCTTTCTTCCGGTTTCAGATCGGTGTTGTTACCGAAGTTGCCGTATAGCTGGCTCATATTCGGTGCTTTGAACGCCGTGCCATACGATGCGATAAAACGGTATCCCTCGACGAATTCCCAGGCCGCGCTGGTTTGCCAGGTGCCATGCCAGCCAAACTCGGAATGATCGTCACCTCGAACCGCACCTTCCAACGTTACCGGGCCAACCAGTTGCTGCGCAGTCAGATAGATGCCTGCATCACGTTGGCTTTTTTCACCCTTCACGGTGGTGGAATCCGGTTTGATTTTCTGTTGCTGCCAGTCGACGCCAGAGCTTACGGTACCCTGTCCAACCTGCAGCGTATTGCCCCACTGCAGGTTGTACTGTTCGGAATCCACCAGGCTGGCCGAGCTGTCATGCATGCCGAGGCGAGGATCGTAATCGTAATCCTTGCTATGGCTGTAGCTGCCAATCACTTGTGTTGCGTAAATGCCTTCTTTATAGCGCAATCCGGTATCCCAGGTTTGGCTATACAGTTTGCGCGTATCCAGCAGAGGGCTGGTCGGTGAGGAATAATAACTATCATACGCCGTGCGGTTGTCGTAACCATACCCGCGCACAAAACCGCTGACCGATTCGCTGAACTGGTGCTCAAGCGCACCATACAGCGACTTACTCATAAAGCCATCGCGATCCTGTTGGCTTTGCATGCCGGTGCTGCCGTAGGCCACCACGTCATACCCTTTGGTGTAGGTGTAGTCACCCGCCACCGTCGCCACGGTGCTGTCGCCCAACTGCTGTTGGGTCGACGCGTCATAGGATTGATAGCCGTTGGAGCCGACGCCGGCAGCCAGCGTGGTGCCGTTCTTTTCACGCGTGGTAATAATGTTGACTACGCCGCCGATGGCGTCGGAACCGTATACCGCCGAGCGCGGGCCGCGGATGTATTCGACTTTCTGCACCAACGAAATCGGGATTTGACTAAGGTCAGAAGAGCCGCTGACGCCCGCCTGATTAAGGCGAATGCCGTCAATTAGCACCAGCACGTGGCTGGAGTTGGTGCCGCGAATAAACAGCGAGCTCTTTTGCCCCAACCCGCCGTTTTGGCCAACGTCCACGCCCGGCAAACGGCGCATCACGTCGGTCAGGCTCTTGGCCTGCCAGCGATCGATATCGTTGCGGGTGACGATGGTGGTCGGCGCCAGCACGGAAGAAACCGGCTGCGGGAAACGGTTGGCGGTAACCACCAGGTTATCGCCATTCGTGGCTGTGGTGTTGTCTTGCGCCCATCCAGAAAAAGCCGTGACGGAAGAGACCACCGCCAGCAGCGTATTTTTTGTAATTGTCATGAGAAAAGCATCCAAACTTAATTGGCGGATGCCGCAGGATCATGGCCGGTAGTTCGCGACGGCCACGGACATTGCGACGTAACACCGGCAGGTCTTCGGGCTTGGGATTTGCGGGCCGCAGGGCGCGACCGGCAACGGGCGATGACTTCCCATCCTGCAGTGGACAGTGTCTGCGTCGAAACGCTATCGCCGTGACTTCCCCTTACCGCTGCGCGTCAGCTCCGGATTCACACCGGATTCCCTTTTCACTCGCTGCTTGAGGCCGGACGGCAATGCTACGATCAATGCAAATAGATGTCTAGACTGCCATTAATGTTACAAATAATAAACGCGACAAAACTGGACTTCACGGGCTGATTCCCTACAATCCCCGCTGATCAAATTTGCCTGACGAGAAGAAACACATGACGCCCGAGAATTTGCCTATTGAACGTTACGATGACCAACTGGCGGAGAAAGTCGCCCGCCTGAAGACGTTGATGTCACCGTTCGCGGCGCCCGAGCCGGAAGTGTTCCGCTCGCCAGTCGACCACTACCGCATGCGCGCCGAATTCCGCATCTGGCACGACGCAGACGACATGTATCACATCATGTTCGATCAGCAGACCAAGCAGCGTATTCGCGTCGATCAGTTCCCGGCGGCCAGCGAGCTGATCAACCGCCTGATGACCGCCCTGATCGCCGCGCTGAAACCGGAGCCGATCCTGCGCCACAAGCTGTTCCAGATAGATTATCTGTCGACGCGAAGCGGCAAAATCATCGCTTCGCTGCTGTATCACCGCAAGCTGGATGACGTTTGGCAACAGCGCGCCGAGCAGTTGCGCGACGAGCTGCGCGCGCAGGGTTTCGACCTGCAGCTGATCGGCCGAGCGTCGAAGACCAAGATCATGCTCGACCAGGATTATGTTGACGAAGTGCTGCCGGTCGCCGGCCGCGACATGATTTATCGCCAGGTGGAAAACAGTTTCACTCAGCCCAACGCGGCCATGAACGTGCAGATGCTGGAGTGGGCGTTGGCGGTCACCGCCGGTTCCAAAGGCGATTTGCTGGAGCTGTACTGCGGCAACGGCAACTTCTCGCTGGCGCTGGCGCGCAATTTCGAGCGCGTGCTGGCGACCGAGATCGCCAAACCGTCGGTGGCGGCGGCGCAGTACAACATCGCCGCCAACCATATCGACAACGTGCAGATCATCCGCATGGCGGCGGAAGACTTCACTCAGGCGATGAATGGAGTACGCGAATTCAACCGGTTGAAAGGCATCGATCTGAGCGGCTACAACTGCGAGACGATTTTCGTCGATCCGCCGCGCAGCGGGCTGGACGATGAAACGGTGAAGATGGTGCAGGCTTACCCGCGCATTCTGTATATTTCATGCAATCCGGAAACGCTGTGCGCCAACCTGGAAACGCTGCAGGCCACCCACCGGGTCAGCCGTCTGGCGCTGTTCGATCAGTTCCCGTATACCCATCACATGGAGTGCGGCGTGTTGCTGGAAAAGCACCGCTGATATGACAGGGGCGCCATGATGGCGCCCCGTTTCATTACGATTCTTGAGTCGGCGCATCCGGCGCCTTGCGCGCCTTCAGTTTCATGCCGATCCACAGCACCAGCGCCACGCAGATCACCGACGGCAGGAAGTTGGAGCCGATCTGCGGATACTCGGCGCGCACGATGGCGCTGTACAACAGCAGCCCCAGCAGGAAACAGGCCGCCGCCAGCTTCGGCATGCCATCCGGCATGGCGCGGTTCAGGTAACGCTGATGCAGGCAGTACACCGCCAGCACCAACGCGATCAGCGGGAAGATCGAAAACGGCACCACCGAGCTGAACAGCGCGGCAAAGGAACCGTTGATCGAAAGGCCGGCAATCAACGCCAGCAGTAAGGTGCCATTTTCACGGCCTGGTTTTTCCATCATTTTTTACCTTTTTTATACGTGGGACACAGAAGCTTTTTCTTGTTCGCGACGATACCAGTAATACGCCCCTTTGGAGATCATCCGCAGTTGCAGCACCAGCCGTTCTTCCAGCTGCTGCCGCTGCTCGACGTCGATATCCAGCGCTTCCGCGCCGGCGCTGAACACGATGGTGACCATCGCTTCCGCCTGCGCTTCGGTAAAGCTGCGCGGCATGTGATTTTCCAACTCGAGGTAGTCCGCCAGTTCGGCGATGAAATGCTGGATCTCGCGCGCCACCGCCGCACGGAATGCCGCCGACGTGCCGGAGCGCTCGCGCAGCAGCAGGCGGAAGGCGTTCGGGTTGTTGCCGATAAACTCCATAAAGGTGGACACCGAGGTGCGGATCACGCTGCCGCCCTTGGCGATGCGTTGGCGCGCCTGGCGCATCAACTGACGCAGCATCAGGCCGCTTTCATCCACCATGGTCAGCCCCAACTCGTCCACATCGCGGAAATGGCGATAAAACGACGTGGGCGCGATGCCCGCCTCGCGTGAAACTTCCCGCAGGCTCAGACTGGCGAAGCTGCGTTCGGCGCTCAGCTGGCTGAAAGCGGCTTCGATCAGGGAACGACGAGTCCGTTCTTTTTGTTGTGCTCTGACGCCCATATGCATATCCGGATAGGTTCCATTTTCTCAGTCTAACGCCCTAGACTCGGCAATATAGCAAATTTTATTGCAACAGCATTTATACTAACGCGCTCTATCACACTTCCGCCCTGAGCCGATTGTGCTTTGACTCAAAAAGCCTAATGGTGATTGGGTGAGCAGCGCTATGATGTTAAGATACCGTTGTAATCTTGTATAAAAAAACAGGTCTCTCCTACATGCAACAGCACTATCAATTTGATGCCATTGTGATTGGCTCGGGCCCTGGTGGTGAAGGTGCCGCCATGGGGCTGGTGAAACAAGGCGCCCGCGTGGCCGTTATCGAACGGTACAATAACGTAGGCGGCGGATGTACCCATTGGGGCACCATCCCCTCCAAAGCCCTCCGCCACGCCGTCAGCCGCATTATCGAATTCAACCAGAACCCGCTTTACAACAACTCGCGCACGCTCAGCGCGACCTTCCCTGACATTTTACGCCACGCCGATAACGTCATCAGCCAGCAGACCCGAATGCGCCAAGGGTTCTATGAGCGGAACCAGTGCAAACTGTTCGCCGGCGACGCGCGCTTCATCGACGCCAACACCGTCAGCGTCAGCTACATGGACGGCACCCAGGACACCATCCGCGCCGATCACATCGTGATCGCCTGCGGCTCGCGTCCTTACCATCCGGCCAGCGTCGACTTCAACCATCCGCGCATCTACGACAGCGATTCCATTCTCGAGCTGAGCCATGAGCCGCGCCACGTGATCATTTACGGCGCCGGGGTGATCGGCTGCGAGTATGCGTCCATCTTCCGCGGCCTGAACGTCAAGGTCGATCTGATCAACACCCGCGATCGTCTGCTGGCGTTCCTCGATCAGGAGATGTCGGATTCGCTCTCTTACCACTTCTGGAACAACGGCGTGGTGATCCGCCACAACGAAGAATTCGAGAAGATCGAAGGCACCGAAGACGGCGTGATCGTGCACCTGAAGTCCGGCAAGAAGGTGAAAGCGGACTGCCTGCTGTACGCCAACGGCCGTACCGGCAACACCGATTCGTTAGGGTTGGAGAACGTCGGCCTGGAGTCGGACAGCCGCGGGCTGCTGAAAGTGAACAGCATGTATCAAACCGCGCTGTCGCACATTTATGCGGTCGGTGACGTGATCGGCTATCCGAGCCTGGCTTCCGCCGCCTACGATCAAGGCCGCATCGCCGCGCAGGCGATCGCCTCCGGCGAAGCCAGCGGTCACTTAATCGAAGATATCCCGACCGGCATCTACACCATTCCGGAAATCAGCTCCGTCGGCAAAACCGAGCAGGAACTGACCGCGATGAAGGTGCCGTATGAAGTGGGCCGCGCCCAGTTCAAGCATCTGGCGCGCGCGCAGATAGCCGGGATGAACGTCGGCAGCCTGAAGATCCTGTTCCATCGCGACACCCTGCAGATCCTCGGGATCCACTGCTTCGGCGAGCGTGCGGCGGAGATCATCCACATCGGCCAGGCGATCATGGAACAGAAAGGTGAAGGCAATACTATCGAGTATTTCGTTAATACGACCTTCAACTATCCGACCATGGCCGAAGCCTACCGGGTGGCGGCGCTAAACGGCTTAAACCGCCTGTTTTAACGCGCTGTCGATGTAGCCCTGCATGTGTTCGCGGATCGCCTCGGCCAGTTGCTCATAACGGCTGCGCAAAGGGGAGCCGGGGCGGTACACCAGCGCGATGGTGCGCTTCGGCTCCGGCTTGTAGCAATCCAGATAGCAGACGCCGTCGCGTTCGCGCTGCGGCGGTACCGCCAGTGACGGCAGCAGGGTAATGCCGCTGCCGGCCGCGACCATATTGCGCAGCGTTTCCAGACTGGTGGCGCGGAAGTGGGTATCTTCGTCCGCGCCCGCCTGGAAGCAGAAGCCCATCGCCTGATCGCGCAGGCAGTGGCCATCCTCCAGCATCAGCAGTTTCTCACCCGCCAAATCCGGCATCGGCACGCGCTCGCGCTGCGCCCACGGGTGATCGGAGTACACCGCCAGCTTCATCGGTTCATCGAACAGAGGCACTTCGATAAATGCCTCGGTTTCCTTCACCAATGCCAGAATGGCGCAGTCCAGTTTGCCGCTGTCGAGTTGCGCCAGCAGCTGATGGGTTTGCGCTTCGTGCAGGTACATTTCCAGTTTCGGGAACGTTTTGTGCAGCGTCGGGATGATCTGCGGCAGCAGATAAGGCCCCACGGTCGGGATCAGGCCGATGTGCAACGGTCCGGACATGGCTTCGCCCTGCTGGCTGGCCATCTCCTTCAATACTTTCACTTCTCGCAGCACGGTGCGCGCCTGCTCCACCAGCAACAGACCCGCCTGGGTGAACAGCACCTTGCGGCTGGTGCGTTCGAGCAGCATGACGCCCAACTCGTCTTCCAGCTTGCGGATCTGCCCGCTCAGCGTGGGTTGGCTTACATGGCATGAATCGGCCGCGCGGCGGAAGTGCCGGTGCTCGGCCAAGGCGACCAGATACTCTAAATCACGAATATTCATTGTTTCCCTCCATTCCATGATAGCTCATGGCGATAGATAAGATAGCAATGAGCGATTAGATCTATCAAGCCCCAGCGACAATAATGTGTCCCAACGAAGCGATATCGCGCTAAATGCTAAAAATTACTTTTCCTAATTAAGGGGTTAATCAATGTTTACCAGTCAAGAAGGCAAGAAAGTTCCTCAGGTTACTTTCCACACCCGTCAGGGCGACCAATGGATTGATGTGACCACTGATGACCTGTTCAAAAACAAAACCGTCATTGTTTTCTCGCTGCCGGGCGCGTTCACGCCAACCTGTTCTTCGAGCCACCTGCCGCGCTACAACGAACTGTCCAGCGTATTCAAGCAGCACGGCGTCGACAGCATTCTTTGCGTCTCCGTGAACGATACCTTCGTCATGAACGCCTGGAAAGCTGACCAACATGCGGAAAACATCACCTTCGTGCCGGACGGCAACGGTGAATTCACCAAAGGCATGAACATGCTGGTCGAGAAAGCGGATCTGGGCTTTGGCCCTCGTTCATGGCGCTACTCGATGCTGGTACGCAACGGCGTGGTCGAGAAAATGTTTGTTGAGCCGAACAAGCCGGGCGACCCGTTTGAAGTGTCCGACGCCGACACCATGCTGAAATACCTGGCGCCGGAATTCAAAGTGCAGGAATCGGTCTCCCTGTTCACCAAACCGGGCTGCCCATTCTGCGCCAAAGCCAAGCAGATGCTGCAAGAGCGCGGCATTCAGTATGAAGAGATCGTGCTGGGCAAAGACGCTACCACCGTCAGCCTGCGCGCCGTCAGCGGCCGCGCCACGGTGCCGCAGGTCTTCATCGGCGGCCGTCACATTGGCGGCAGCGACGATCTGGAAACATTCCTGTCAGCTTAATAAGTAATAACAAAGCCAACGTGAACTTTGGCGGGCTACGGCCCGCCCTTTTTTTACCTTTCAGGAGCGGATATGAAACTGTTGAACGTTGATGTCGCGGTCATCGGCGGCGGCACCGCAGGGCTCGGCGCCTATCGCGCGGCCAAACTGTCTACCCCCAGCGTGGTGATGATTGAAGGCGGGCCTTACGGCACCACCTGTGCGCGCGTTGGCTGCATGCCATCCAAATTACTGATCGCCGCCGCCGAAGCGGTGCATCAAATCGAACGTGCGCCGGGCTTTGGCGTGCACCCAACCGGCAAAACGCGTATCGACGGACGCGAGGTGATGGCGCGCGTCAAACGCGAACGCGATCGTTTCGTCGGCTTCGTGCTGGAAGGCGTGGACGAGATCCCGGCCGCCGACAAAATTCAGGGCTATGCCCGCTTTATCGACGACAACACGCTGCAGGTCGATGACCATACGCGCATCGTGGCGCAGCGCATCGTGATCGCCACCGGCTCTCGCCCCAGTTGGCCGGCGCCGTGGAATGAACTGGGCGATCGCCTGATCGTCAACGACGATCTGTTCAACTGGGATGACTTGCCGCAGTCCGTGGCGGTATTCGGCCCTGGCGTGATCGGGCTGGAGTTGGGGCAAGCGCTGCACCGCCTCGGCGTCGACACCAAGGTCTTCGGCATCGGCGGCGCCGTCGGGCCGCTGACCGACAGCGCCGTGCGCGATTACGCTGCGAAGGCGCTGGGGGAAGAATTCTACCTCGACGCCGACGTGAAAGTGGAGATGATGCAGCGCGAAGGCGACCGCGTATTTATCCGCTATCAGGATCTGCAGGGCCAGTCGCAGGAGATCCTGGTGGACTACGTGCTGGCCGCCACCGGCCGCCGCCCCAACGTCGATCGGCTGGGTCTTGAAAACACCGGCCTGCAGCTCGACGCTCGAGGCGTGCCGCTGGCCGACCGCCTGACGATGCAAACCAGCGTGCCGCATATCTTTATCGCCGGCGACGCCAGCAACCAACTGCCGCTGTTGCATGAGGCCAGCGATCAGGCACGCATCGCCGGCGCCAATGCCGGCAGCTTCCCGGAGATCAATCCGGGTCTGCGCCGCAGCGCGATTTCGGTGGTGTTCTCCGATCCGCAGATCGCCATGGTCGGCTCGACCTTCCGCGAGCTGAGCGAGAAGTTCAGCGCCTGCGGATGTTTTGAAGTGGGCAAGGTCTCGTTTGAGAATCAGGGCCGCTCGCGGGTGATGCTGCGCAACAAGGGCGTTCTGCACGTTTACGGCGAGCAAGGCACCGGCCGTTTCCTCGGCGCGGAAATGATCGGCCCGGACGCCGAACACATTGCGCACCTGTTAGCCTGGGCGCACCAACAGCAGATGACCGTCGATCAGATGCTGGACATGCCGTTCTATCATCCGGTGATCGAAGAAGGCTTGCGCACTGCGCTGCGCGACCTGCAGGCGAAGCTCAAACTCGGCACGGCCGAAATCGAACGCTGTCAGCGCTGTCCGGGCGAATAACGCCTTCTTATCCGTTCACACCTACCGGGCCTTCAGGCCCGGTTTTTTTGCGCAGCGCTTTCCAGATTTTCCTCCCTCCTCTTGCCTCACGGCCCTCCTGCGCTCATTTTTTATGCTTCGATATTGAAGTGATATCAATAACGATACTAAAACAAAGGCAACTGAACGAGATCAGGGATGACATCGCTGATTTGCAACAGCGGCAGAACAGCATCGCCGGCTGGCGATCGGCGCGATGGAAGAAGGCGTGAGCCTGAACCGTTATCTCTGCGCACGCCTGGCGGGGTAAAGGTTCAAGGGCGGCGCCAGGCCGCCCTCGTCGTCAAGCCAAACGCTGTTTCGCTGCGGCGATTGCCGCGGCCACCTGCTGCGGCGCGACGCCGCCTTTGGCCGCACGTTTGTCCAGGCAGGATTGCAACGCCAGGATCGGATAGACGTCGTCGCCGATCGTCGCGCTGAACTGCTGCAAATCCGCCAGCGGCAGCGCTTCCAGCGGTTTGCCCTGGCGAATGGCTTCTACCACCGCCTCACCGACGATATGGTGCGCTTCGCGGAACGGCACGCCTTTGGCGACCAGGTAGTCCGCCAGCTCGGTGGCATTCGCATAACCCTGCTCCGCCGCTTCCCGGCAGCGCGGGCGCTTAACCTGAATGCCGTCCAGCACCAGCGCCGCCATCTGCAGGCAGTCCATCCAGGTGTCGAGCGCGTCGAACAGCCCTTCTTTGTCTTCCTGCATGTCTTTGTTGTACGCCAACGGCAGGCCTTTCAGCGTCATCATCATGCCGGTCAGCGCGCCCTGTACGCGGCCGCACTTGCCGCGGATCAGCTCCAGCGCGTCCGGGTTTTTCTTCTGCGGCATCAGCGAAGAGCCGGAGGTCACGCGGTCAGACAGCTCGACAAACGCCGCCTCACCGCTGTTGAAGAAGATCAGATCTTCGGCGAAGCGCGACAGGTGCACCATGCTGATGGCGGCGTTGGACAGCAGCTCCAGCACGTGATCGCGATCGGATACGCTGTCCAGGCTGTTGCGGGTCGCCGAGGCAAAACCCAGCCAGCCGGCCAGCTGCTCGCGATCGATAGGATACGCGGTGCCGGCCAGCGCGCCGCTGCCCAGCGGGCTGACGTCCAGCCGTTTCAGGGTATCCTGCAGGCGGCTTTCATCGCGCGCCAGCATCTCGACATAGGCCAGGCACCAGTGCGCGAAAGTCACCGGCTGCGCGCGTTGCAGGTGGGTATACCCCGGCATCACCGCATCCTGGTTGGCTTCGGCGGTCTCCACCAGCGCCTGCTGCAGCTGGACGATCGCCTGATGCAGATCGCCGATCTGCTGTTTGCACCACAGCTTCAGATCGGTCGCGACCTGATCGTTGCGGCTGCGGCCGGTGTGCAGCTTCTTGCCCAAATCGCCGACCTTCTCGATCAGCTTCTGCTCCACCCAGCTGTGGATGTCTTCGGCATCGCTTTGGACGATCGCCAAAGGATCGGCCTGGACTTCCGTCAGCAAGGCATTCAGCGCCTGCTCCAGCTGCTGTTGCTCCGTTGCCGTCAACACGTTAACGGTCACCAGCGCCTTCGACCAAGCCACCGAGCCCACGATATCTTGCTCCGCCAGGCGATAATCGAACCGCAGCGAATCGTTGAGTTGCTTGAACCGCTGATCCGCCGCCTGAGTGAACCGTCCGCCCCAAAGTGCCATACCTTTACTCCTGAATTTTTATGCGAAAGGGCGCAGCATGCTGCGCCCTTGCAGAGTCACGCCAATCGGTTATTTATTCTTTTTCTCGTTCAACGCGCGGATGCGTGAAGACAGAGAGAACAGGCGGATAAAGCCGCCCGCGTGGCTGTGATCGTAAACTTCGTCTTCGCCGAAGGTGGCGAACTCTTCGGAGTACAGGCTGTTGGCGGATTTTTTCTGGGTCGCCGTCACCTGGCCTTTGTACAGCTGCAGCACCACTTCACCGTTCACCTCTTCAGCCAATGCTTCGGCAGAGGCCTGCAGCGAGCGGCGCAGCGGCGCGAACCAACGGCCGTCGTACACCACATAGGACATCTCCAGGCCCAGCTGCTCGCGCCATTTGAAGCTGTCGCGATCCAGCACCAGCTGCTCGATGGCGCGCAGCGCCGCCACCATGATGGTGCCCCCCGGGGTCTCATAGCAGCCGCGGGATTTGATGCCCACCAGACGGTTTTCCACGATGTCGATACGGCCGACGCCGTGCTTGGCGCCCAGCGCGTTCAGGGTTTCCAGGCACTGGTACGGCGATAGCGCTTTACCGTTAACCGCCACGACGCGGCCTTTCTCGACGGTAACGGTCACCTGCTCAGGCTGGTCCGGCGCTTCCTGCGGATCGACGGTCCATACCCAGCAATCCTTGTTTGGCGCGTTCCACGGGCTTTCCAACACGCCGCCTTCGGTGGAGATGTGCCAGGCGTTCTCATCGCGGCTGTAGATTTTCTCCAGCGATGCGGTGGTCGGGATATTGCGCTCTTTCAGGTAATCCAGCAGCGCTTCACGGGAACGCAGGTTCCACTCGCGCCACGGCGCTACCACTTTCAGCTGCGGCGCCAGCGCGGTATAGGTGGTTTCGAAACGCACCTGATCGTTGCCTTTGCCGGTCGCGCCGTGGCACAGCGCGTCTGCGCCCACTTTCAACGCCAGCTCGACCTGCGCCTTGGCGATGATCGGCCGCGCCATCGAGGTGCCCAGCAGGTAGCTGCCCTCGTACAGGGCGCCGGTCTGCAGCACCGGATAAACGTAATCGCGGATAAATTCTTCACGCAGATCGACCACGTGACATTCAGAGGCACCGGACTGCAGGGCTTTTTGCTCCACGCCTTCCAGATCGCTGCGCTCCTGGCCGATGTCCGCCACGAACGCCACCACTTCACAGCCGCCGTAGTTCTCTTTCAGCCATGGAATGATGGCCGAGGTATCCAGGCCGCCGGAGTACGCCAGAACGATTTTTTTGATGCCTTGGTTTTGCATGATCTATTCCTTTCTAATTCTAAAATTAAGCGAGGATCCGGGTGCCAATCGACACGCCGTTAAACAAAGCAGGAAGCTGATCGGCATGGCGCCAGCTGGCGATATCCACCGGGCGGCCGAGGGTGCGGGCAGCGTCGAGCGCCGCATTCACCTTCACCACCATACCATCGGTGATGATGCCTTGCGCGATCAGTTGTTCCGCTTTTTGCGCCGTCATTTCCGCAATGCGTTGGCCCTTGCCGTCGAGGATGCCGCTGACGTCCGACAGCAGGATAAGGTCCGCCCCCAGCGTCGCCGCCAGCGCCGTCGCCGCCTGATCGGCGTTCACATTCATTAACTGCCCTTCGGCGGTGATGCCGATGGAGCTGACAACCGGCAGGTAGCCGGCGCCCAGCAGGGTATTGAGCAGCGCGGGCGAACCGGGCTGCGCGTTGCCGACGTGGCCCAATGCCGGATCGAGCGGGGTCACGACCGCGCTGCCGCCGTCCGCCAGGCTCAGGCCGACGGCGTTGATTTGATGTTTAATCGCCCACGCCAGCAGCGTTTTGTTGGCGGTGCCGGCCAGCGCCCCGGTGATGATGTCGATCTGATCGGCCGGCGTGACCCGCAGGCCGTTCTTTTTCACCACCGGCAAAGCGAGCTGCTTCATCAGTTCGTCCACCACGCAGCCGCCGCCGTGCACGATCACCAGCGGGCGCTGGTGCTGCTGCCGATAGCTGTCCAACGCGGTAAACAGACGCTCCAGCGCTTCTTCACTGTCTAATAACACGCCACCTAACTTGATAATTAACGGGTTCATTGCTGTTTACTCACGCTGGTTTAAAGGAGTGATTGGGTTTCCGGGAAGCCGAAACGGATATTCAGGCATTGCACCGCCTGCGCCGCCGCGCCTTTCAGCAGATTGTCTTCCACCGCCACGGCGATCAGATGCTCGCCCTGCACCGCAAAACCGATGTCGCAGAACGGCAGCCCCACCACCGATTTCAGCGCCGGCACGCCCTGGTCGTACAGCCGCACCAGCGGCTTGTCGTCATAGGCGGCATGATAGGCGGCCGCGACGTCCTGCGCGGTCACGCCGGCTTTCAGACGGCAGGTGATGGTTTCAAGGATGCCGCGCGGGAAATTGCCCAGGTGCGGCGTAAAGATGACCGGCACGCCCAGGTGCGCGGCGATCTCCGGCTGGTGCCGGTGAGTGAAAATACCGTACGGCTGCAGGCTCACTTCGCAGAAGCTGGTGGTCATGCTGGCCTTGCGCCCGGCGCCGCTAACGCCGCTGGTGGCGTTGATCACCGGCCACTGATCCAGATTCAGCAGCTGTTTTTCGATCAACGGTTTCAGCGCCAGCTGCGCCGCCGTCGGGTAACAGCCCGGCACCGCGATCAGCTGCGCCTGTTTGATCTTGTCGCTCTGCCACTCCGCCAGGCCGTACACCGCCTGCTCCAGCAGAGCGCCATGCTGATGCTCGAAACCGTAGTACTGGCTATAAAAACCGGCGTCCTGCACGCGGAAGGCGCCGGACAGATCGAACACCACGCAGCCCGCCGCCAGGAAAGCCGGTGCGATATCGTGGCTGACTTCATGGGCGGTGGCGAGGAACACTACATCGATGCCCTGCGCCGCCTTGGCGACGTCAGTCAACGGCTGCAGCGGCAGATCGACGATGCCTTTCAACTGGGGATGGAGATCGGAAAGCAACTTTCCTGCATCTGCACTTTGCGCTGAAACCGCTAAAGCGGTTATGTTCATGTGTGGGTGGCGATTCAGGTAAGCCGTGAGCTCCGCTCCGGCGTAACCGCTGGCACCAACGATCAGCGTATTCAACATGTGGCCTTTCACCTTCTAAACTGACGTGCGGTCGCTTGCGACCCAGGTAACAGGGCTAGCCAGCGTTGTTGCGCCGTTCACCCACGGAGCCAGGCGTTGATGCTTTTATAAACATCCGGGCATCGGGTTCCCTTACGCTTCGGCTTACTGTATTTTTATTCAAAATAAATGCATGAATATTGATACTATCCTAACCTAAGGCTGTCAACAGTGAAGATGAAATTACCTCCATTTATTGAGCTGTACCGGGCGTTGATCGCCACTCCGTCAATCAGCGCCACCGATGCCGGCCTCGATCAGAGCAATGAGGCGTTAATCAACTTGCTGGCCGGATGGTTTGCCGACCTGGGCTTTCGCGTCGACGTACAGCCGGTGCCGGAGTCGCGCCACAAATTCAACCTGCTGGCCAGCATCGGCGAAGGCAGCGGCGGCCTGCTGCTGGCCGGCCACACCGATACGGTGCCTTACGACGAAGGCCGCTGGACGCGCGATCCCTTCACCCTGACCGAGCACGACAACAAGCTCTACGGGCTGGGCACCGCCGACATGAAAGGCTTCTTCGCCTTTATTCTGGATGCGGTGCGCGATATCGACGCGAGCAAGCTGACCAAGCCGTTGTACATTTTAGCCACCGCAGATGAAGAAACGACGATGGCCGGCGCGCGTTACTTCGCCGCCTCTACCGCCATTCGTCCGGATTTCGCCATCATCGGCGAGCCGACCTCGCTGCAGCCGGTGCGCGCGCACAAGGGCCACATGGCCAACGCCATTCGCATCGTCGGCCAGTCCGGCCACTCCAGCGATCCGGCGCGCGGCGTCAACGCCATCGATCTGATGCACGAGTCCATCGGCCGCCTGATGGAGCTGCGCAAGACCCTGCAGGAGCGCTACAACAACCCGGCGTTCGCCGTGCCTTATCCCACCATGAACTTCGGCCATATCAGCGGCGGCGACGCGGCCAACCGCATCTGCGCCTGTTGCGAACTGCACCTGGATATCCGCCCGCTGCCCGGCATGACGCTCGACAACATCAACGAACTGATGCATCAGGCGCTGGAGCCAGTGAGCCAACGCTGGCCGGGCCGCCTGACCATCGAAGAGCTGCACGCGTCGGTGCCGGGCTACGAATGCCCGACCGACCACCGCATGGTGGCGGTGATCGAGGAACTGCTGGGCACCCGCACGCAGGTGGTCAACTACTGCACCGAAGCGCCGTTCGTGCAACAGGTATGCCCGACGTTGGTGCTCGGCCCCGGTTCCATCGATCAGGCCCACCAGCCGGACGAATACATCGACACCGCGTTTATCGAACCGACGCGCAAACTGTTGGGCCAGCTGGTCAATCACTTTTGCCGGCAATAAACCCGACATTTAGCAGGGGAAATGCTTTATGCTTCCCCTAACTCAAAATAAGTAGAAAGCAGCGAAATAAGCCACGCTGATAACCCACGCGGCGTAATTAAATTTCAGAAAATGCGCCGATTTTGATGTTTTTTTGCTAAAAATAGTGTCAATTGACGATTGGACAGGAACGCGATGGGATCAGGCAGGCGGTCTGCGCCTGACGCGTGAAATTTATTTACAAGATAAAAATCATACATACAGAACTGGGTCAGGGGTTATATGAACGAACAATATTCGGCAATGCGCAGTAATGTCAGTATGCTCGGCAAATTGCTCGGCGATACCATCAAAGAAGCGCTGGGCGAGCATATTCTCGATCGCGTTGAGACCATCCGTAAGCTTTCCAAATCCTCACGCGCCGGCAACGAAGCGCATCGCCAGGAGCTGCTTTCTACCCTGCAGAACTTGTCCAACGACGAGCTGCTGCCGGTGGCGCGCGCCTTCAGCCAGTTCCTCAACCTGACCAACGTCGCCGAGCAGTACCACAGCATTTCGCCCAACGGCGAAGCCGCCAGCAATCCGGAAGCGCTGGCTCAACTGTTCAGCCGCCTCAAAGACAAAAAGCTCAGCGACAAAGAGCTGCAGCACGCGGTGTCGCAACTCTCCATCGAGCTGGTGCTGACGGCGCACCCGACGGAGATCACCCGCCGCACCCTGATCCACAAGCTGGTGGAGGTCAACACCTGCCTCAGCCAGCTCGATCACAACGATCTGGCCGACTACGAGCGCAACAAGATCATGCGCCGCCTGCGTCAGCTGGTAGCCCAGTCGTGGCACACCGATGAAATTCGCAAACACCGCCCTTCTCCGATCGACGAAGCCAAATGGGGTTTTGCCGTCGTGGAAAACAGCCTGTGGGAAGGCGTGCCGGCGTTCCTGCGCGAATTCAACGAACAGCTGGAAAACTCCATCGATTACAGCCTGCCGGTGGAAGCGGTGCCGGTGCGCTTCACCTCCTGGATGGGCGGCGACCGCGACGGCAACCCGAACGTCACCGCCGAAATTACCCGCCATGTGCTGCTGCTCAGCCGCTGGAAAGCCTGCGACCTGTTTACCCGCGACATCCAGGTGCTGGTCTCCGAGCTGTCGATGACCGAGTGCACCCCGGAGCTGCGCGCCCGCGCCGGCGGCGATGAGGTGCAGGAGCCTTACCGCGAAATCATGAAGCAGCTGCGCAGCCAGCTGATGAGTTCCCAGGCTTATCTGGAAGGTCGCCTGAAGGGCGAGCGCGTGCTGAAACCGCACGACCTGCTGGTGAACAACGAGCAGCTGTGGGAGCCGCTGTATGCCTGCTACCAGTCGCTGCAGGCCTGCGGCATGGGCATCATCGCCAATGGTCAACTGCTGGATACCCTGCGCCGCGTGCGCTGCTTCGGCGTGCCGCTGGTGCGCATCGACGTGCGTCAGGAGAGCACCCGCCATACCGAAGCCATCGCCGAGCTGACCCGCTATCTGGGGCTGGGCGATTATGAAAGCTGGTCGGAAGCCGATAAACAGGCGTTCCTGATCCGCGAACTGAACTCCAAACGCCCGCTGGTGCCGCTGAAATGGCAACCGAGCGCCGACACGCAGGAAGTGCTGGAAACCTGCAGGGTGATTGCCGAAGCGCCGCAGGGCTCGATCGCCGCCTATGTGATTTCTATGGCGCGCACGCCTTCCGACGTGCTGGCGGTGCACCTGCTGCTGAAAGAGGCCGGCTGCCCGTTCGCGCTGCCGGTCGCCCCGCTGTTCGAAACCCTCGACGACCTGAACAACGCCGACGACGTAATGACCCAGTTGCTGAACATCGACTGGTATCGCGGCTTCATCCAGGGCAAACAGATGGTGATGATCGGCTATTCCGACTCGGCGAAAGACGCCGGCGTGATGGCCGCTTCCTGGGCGCAGTACCGCGCGCAGGACGCGCTGATCAAAACCTGTGAAAAGGCCGGCGTGGCGCTGACGCTGTTCCACGGCCGCGGCGGTTCCATCGGCCGCGGCGGCGCTCCGGCGCATGCGGCGCTGCTGTCGCAGCCGCCGGGCAGCCTGAAGGGCGGCCTGCGCGTCACCGAACAGGGCGAGATGATCCGCTTCAAGTTCGGCCTGCCGGAAGTCACCATCAGCAGCCTGGCGCTGTATGCCGGCGCGATCCTCGAGGCCAACCTGCTGCCGCCGCCGGAACCGAAGAAAGAATGGCGGGCGCTGATGGACGACCTGTCCGAGACCTCCTGCCGAATGTATCGCGGCTACGTGCGTGAAAACCCGGACTTCGTGCCTTACTTCCGCGCGGCCACGCCGGAGCTGGAGCTGGGCAAACTGCCGCTGGGCTCGCGCCCGGCCAAGCGCAAACCGAACGGCGGCGTAGAGAGCCTGCGCGCCATTCCGTGGATCTTCGCCTGGACGCAGAACCGCCTGATGCTGCCGGCCTGGCTCGGCGCCGGCGCCGGATTGCAGGAAGCGGTGAAAGCCGGCAAACAGGCGGAGCTGGAGGCGATGTGTCGCGATTGGCCGTTCTTCTCCACCCGCATCGCCATGCTGGAAATGGTGTTCGCCAAAGCCGACCTGTGGCTGGCGGAATACTACGATCAGCGCCTGGTGGATAAATCGCTGTGGCCGCTGGGCCAACAGCTGCGCGATCAGCTGGAAAGCGACATCAAGGTGGTGCTGACCATCGCCAACGATGCGCACCTGATGGAAGACCTGCCGTGGATCGCCGAATCCATCGCGCTGCGCAACGTCTATACTGACCCGTTGAACGTCTTGCAGGCCGAATTGCTGCACCGTTCGCGCCAGCAGGAGCAGCCAGACGCCCGCGTGGAGCAGGCGTTGATGGTTACCATCGCCGGCGTCGCCGCCGGGATGCGCAACACCGGCTAGTGAGCCTCATCGCGGCCCCGTTTATCGGGGCCGCTTTTTTATGCCTTTCCCCCACAAAAAAAGGGCGCCGCGGTAAAGCGGCGCCCTTTTCAATGGAACAAGCCCGTCAGGCGGCGGCCACCGGGCGCACGCCCAGCGTGTGGCAGATCGCGTAGCTCATCTCTGCACGGTTCAGCGTATAGAAGTGGAAATCTTTCACCCCTTCGCGGCTCAGGATCTTCACCATGTCCATGGCGATGTTGGCGCCGACCATTTTGCGGGTCTCCGCATCGTCGTCCAGCCCTTCGAACATGCTGGTCATCCAGCTTGGCACCCGCACGTTGGTCATGGTGGCGAAGCGCTGCAGCTGCTTGAAGTTGGACACCGGCAGAATGCCCGGCACGATTTCCACGTCGATACCGGCGGCGACGCAGCGGTCGCGAAAGCGCAGGTAGCTCTCAACGTCGAAGAAGAACTGGGTAATCGCGCGACTAGCGCCAGCATCGATCTTGCGTTTCAGGTTAATCAAATCGGCCTGGGCGCTCTTCGCCTCCGGGTGCACTTCCGGATAGGCGGCGACGGAAATGTCGAAGTCACCCACGTCTTTCAGCAGCGCCACCAGATCGGTCGCGTACATTTCCGGCTTGCCGCCGCCCGGCGGCAGATCGCCGCGCAGCGCCACGATATGGCGGATGCCGCTGTTCCAGTAATCGGTCGCGATGTCGCGCAGCTGCGCCGGGCTGGCGTCGATGCAGGTCAGGTGCGGCGCCGCCTCCAGGCCGGTGCGTTCCTTGATCCCTTTGATGATGCTGTGGGTGCGATCGCGCTCGCCGGAGTTGGCGCCGTAGGTGACGGAAACGAATTTAGGTTTGAGGATGCTCAGACGATCGATCGACTGCCACAGGGTCTCTTCCATCTCGCTGGTGCGTGGCGGGAAGAACTCGAATGATACGTTAATCTGGCCGTTCAACTCCGCCAGACTCTGATTCAGCGCTTCCCGCTGGTTTGCGTGGAAAAAACTCATACCCTGCTCACCTCTTATCGATCACTGTTTTTATTTCATCTTGATGAGCGTCTATACGTTTAGACGTCTAGATAGAAAATGCCGCATGTTGGCTAAAGAGTCAACAGGAAAATGAGGGGAATAAGATGATTAATCCTCACCCGCTCAACGAGGGAATTTCATGATCGCGACAAAGATAAGTATGGCAGGAAAAGCCAAGGGGCGCGGTGAGCCCGCGCCCGCAGAGGATTAAAGCAGCTGCGCCAATCGGTTAAGGTCTGACTGGATCGCGCCGGCGGTCACATCGCGGCCGGCGCCCGGCCCGCGGATCACCAGCGGATTATCGCGATACCAGCGGCTTTCGATGGCGAACACGTTGTCGCACGGCAGCAGCGAGGCCAGAGGATGCTCAGGGCGCACCGCCTCTACGCCGACCCGCGCCTTGCCGTTGGCGTCGAAACGCGCCACATGGCGCAGCACCAGGCCCATTTCGCTGGCGGCCTCAAAGCGCTGTTGCATCTGCTGATTCAGCGCCTCACCGTTCTCGAAGAACTGATCGACGGAGCCCAGCTCGCACCCCGCCGGCACCAGCGACTCGACCCGCACCTGGTTCGGTTCGATGTCGTAGCCCGCCTCGCGCGCCAGGATCACCAGCTTGCGCATCACGTCCTGGCCGGAGAGATCGACCCGCGGATCCGGTTCGGTCAGCCCCTGCTGCCAGGCCTGATCCACCAGCTCGGTGAACGGCACCGTGCCGTCATACTGCAGGAACAGCCAGGAGAGCGTGCCGGAGAAGATGCCGCTGATCGCCAGAATGCTGTCGCCGCTGTCGCGCAGATCGCGCACCGTGTGGTTGACCGGCAGGCCGGCGCCGACGGTGGCGTTATACAGCCAGTGGCGGCCGGTTTTGGCGAAGGCGTCGCGTATTTGGCGATAGCTGTCGCTGCACGAGGCCCCCGCCAACTTGTTGGCGCTGATCACGTGGAAACCGTAGCTGGCGAAATCCAGATACTGCCCGGCCAGCTCTTCGCTGGCGGTCACGTCGAGCACCACCAGATCGTCGAACGGGTGCGCGCGCATCCACAGGAACAGCGATTCTTCATCCAGCTCCTGCGCTTCGTCCTCAAAGAATGCCAGCGCGCGGCTGGCGTCCAGCCCGTCATAGTTCAGCAGGCTGCGGCGGCTGTCCACCACCCCCGCCAGGATAAATTCGAAGCCGCTGCGCGCGGAGATATTGGTCTGCTCACGGGCGAACAGCTCCAGCCAGCGCGACCCGATATTGCCCTTGCCGAACAGCACCAGACCGATGCGCTTCTCGGCGCGGAACAGGCTTTGGTGCAGCCCCTGGATCAGCAGCGCGGTCGGCCCCTGGCGCAATACCGCCACCAGGCTGATGCCATCTTCCGCCTGCCAGATAAACTCGACCGGCTGATCTTTCAGCTGCTGATAGAAACGGTGGCTGTGCAGCGGGTTCTTGCACACCCCGGCGCCGACCATCGCCACCAGCGCCAACCCTTCGCGCAGGCGCAGCTCGCCTGGCAGCACCGCGGCCTGCAGCGTCGCCAGCGCGCTGTTGACCACCTCGGAGGTGTAGCACAGCTGCACCAGGTTGCGGTCTGGGTGGATACCCACCGCCAGCGGTTTGATCTGCGCGCGCTTGAGCACCAGATCCAACTCTTTCTGCGCCAGTTTGAAGTCATGCTGAGCGGCAACGTGCAGTTCAATCAGGCACACATCGTCGTGGCTGGTGACAATCTTGGCGCCGGTGCCGGAAGCCAATACGCGCTCAATGCGCGTCGAGCCCTGCTCCGGCTGATAGCTGCAGCGCAGCTGAAGATCGATATCGCTACCGGAGACCGGCTGCAGGGTACGGGTGTGCAACACCGGCGCAGCCAGACGCGCCAGCTCGCTGGCTTCGTCCAGACGCAGCAGCGGCAGCAGGCAGGCGTCTTTCACCTTGCGCGGATCGGCGCTGTAAACCCCGGCCACGTCGCTCCAGATGGTGACGCGCGCAGCGCCGGCCAGCGCGCCGACCTGAGTGGCGGAGTAGTCGCTGCCGTTACGCCCCAACAGCACGGTTTCCCCGGCGTCGTTGCGCGAAATGAACCCGGTCACCACCAGGCGTTTACCCGGGTGTTGGGCCATCAATTGTTGCAACAGCGGGTAAGAACGGCCTTCATCCACCTGCGGCTGCGCGGCGCGCTCGGCGCGCAGGAAGTCACGCGCATCCAGCCAGGCCGCCTGCATGTCCAGGTGGTTGAGCACCGCCGCCATCAGGCGCGCCGACCAAATCTCGCCGTGCCCGACCACTTCGGCGTAGCACACCTCGTCGACATTGCCGTCCAGCAGCGCCGCCAGGCGTTCCAGATCCTGAATGAACTCGGCGATCAGCGGCTCGGCACTTTCCGGCGGCAACAGGCCGCTGATAAGATCGCTGTGATAACGACGCAACGTCTGCTGCACCTGGTGCGCAGACAGGCGATCGCTCTGGCTGAGCTTCAGCCAGTTGATCAACTGGTTGGTGGTACTGCCGGCGGCCGATACCACCATCATGTCGCCCGGCTGGCTGTATTCCGCCATAATCCCGGCCACACGCAGATAACACTTCACATCCGCCAGACTGCTGCCGCCAAACTTGTGCAGTTGACGCCCGCTCACCGGCCCTGCTACAGCAATTGCATTCATGCTTACCTCGTTGCCGCCGCCTGGAAAGCGCGTTCCAGATCGGCAATCAAATCTTCACTGTCTTCAATACCCACGGAAATGCGCAGCAGGCTCTCGGAGATGCCGGCCGCTGCCCGCGCCTCCGCCGCCATGCCGGCGTGAGTCATGGTCGCTGCATGCGAGATCAGGCTTTCTACGCCGCCCAACGATTCTGCCAGAGTAAACAGCTCAAGGGCAGAGAGAAAACGGCGCAGCACCGCTTCATCGCCGTCCAGTTCAAAACTCAGCATCGCGCCGAAACCGCGCTGCTGACGACGGGCGATCTCATGCCCCGGATTCTCCGGCAGGGAGGGATGATACAGCTTTTTCACCAGCGGTTGCTGCTGTAAATAGTCAACAATCGCTTCAGCGTTTTGTTGCGCCGCCTTGATGCGTGGCGACAACGTGCGCATGCCGCGCAGCAACAAATAGCTGTCGAACGCGCCGCCGGTCACGCCGATGTTGTTCGCCCACCAGGCCAGCTCGACCGCCAGCTCAGGATCTTTGGCGATCACCGCGCCGGCCACCACGTCCGAATGCCCGTTCAGGTATTTGGTGCAAGAATGGACCACCAGATCGGCACCGAGTTCGATCGGCTGTTGCAGGGCCGGGCTGAGGAACGTGTTGTCCACCACCGTCAACGCGCCCGCCGCGTGCGCGGCAGCGCAGATCGCCGCGATGTCCACCACCCGCAGCAGCGGATTGCTGGGGCTTTCTATCAACACCAGCTTCGGCTTTTGCGCCAGCGCCTGTTGCAGGGCGGCCTCATTGCCTTGATCGACGAACAGCACGCGATAAGCGCCGCGCTTGCTCAGGCTGTCGAATAACCGATAGCTGCCGCCGTAACAGTCGTGCGGCGCCACCAGCAGATCGCCGGGCTTCAGCAGTACGGTGGTCACCAGATGGATCGCCGACATCCCGCTGCCGGTCATCACCGCGCCGGCGCCGCCTTCCAGCTCCGCCAACGCGCGCTGCACCACGTCGCGCGTCGGGTTGCCGCGGCGCGAGTAGTCATGAGCTCGAGGTTGATTGAAGTCGGTAAAGTTATAGGTGCTGGACAGATGAATCGGCGGGACAACGCAGCCGTACTGTTCGTCGTCGTTCAGGCCGCTGCGTACGGCAATCGTGGCTGGTTTACGCGTCATGGGCTCGCTCGGCTCTCGGTTCGGTGAATGAGGCCTAAAGAGTAATCGCAGGATTGATAGACGTCAATACATCTGGACATCTAAACTTCTTTGCGTATAGATTGAGCAATGACACAATACCCGCTAAAATTATGCCGATATGACATGACGATAAGATGTTAAGCGGCAATGCCTGGCCGAAGCGGGGCATTCAGTGACCCTGGTCGCGTAAAATTGACATTTATTTAGTGAGAACAGTGAAGATCGGGCATAATTGGCCGGTTTTTAGAATTTTGTAATTTTTCTGACAAAGTTAAGGTGTCCCATGGCTGAGTGGAACGGCGAGTATGTCAGCCCTTACGCTGAACACGGTAAAAAAAGCGAGCAAGTCAAAAAGATCACGGTATCCATTCCGCTGAAGGTCCTGAAAATCCTCACCGACGAACGGACCCGTCGCCAGGTGAACAACCTGCGCCACGCCACCAACAGCGAACTTCTGTGCGAAGCGTTTCTGCATGCCTTTACCGGCCAGCCGCTGCCGAACGATGAAGACCTGCGCAAAGAGCGCAGCGATGAAATCCCGGAAGCCGCAAAAGCGTTGATGCGCGAACTGGGTGTCGATCCCGATACCTGGGAATATTGAGAACCGCCCGGCGAACGTCGGCGGCAGAAAAGAAAAAAGGCGCCCAGGGCGCCTTTTTCATCGGTCGATAAGAAATCTTATTTCTTAGCGCCTGGTACGCTGAAACGCTTGTTGAAGCGGTCAACGCGGCCACCGGTAGCAACGTCACGCTGCTTGCCAGTGTAGAACGGGTGGCATGCGCCACAAACGTCCAGGTTCAGATCGTGGCCCACGGTGGAGCGGATCTTCATCACGTTACCGCAAGAGCAGTTAGCAGTAACTTCTTCGTATTTTGGGTGGATACCTTGTTTCATGGGAAACCTCAGTTAAGGCCGTGTCGCTATCCAGCCCTGTTTCGCCAGACACCACACGTGGTTGATAATAGAATTTTGGTATCGAATTATACCAAAGGCGGCAAATTATACAGCATTAGTCGGGGCGCGCAATCGGAACCGTACATTTGACGATGCGCCGTGTAAACTGATGCCCACTTTTTTTCAATTTGGATGAGATCATGCCCGTCGTACACGTTGCTTTGCCGGTCCCCCTCGCCCGCACCTTCGACTATCTGCTGCCGTCCGGCATGCAGCCGGTGGCCGGCGCGCGCGTGGGCGTGCCCTGGGGCAGGCAGCATGCAATCGGCATCGTCACCGGCTGCAGCGACACCAGCGAACTGCCGTTGGACAAGCTCAAACCGATCGACAGCGTGATCGACACGGAATCGCTGTTCTCCCCCAGCCTGTGGCGCATCCTGCGCTGGGCCAGCGATTACTACCACTATCCCATCGGCGAAGTGCTGTTCCACGCGCTGCCGATCCTGCTGCGCCAAGGCAAACCGGCCGAGGCCGCGCCGCTGTGGCAGTGGTTCGCCACCGAAGAGGGGCGCGCCACGCCGCCCGAAAGCCTGAAACGCGCGCCGAAACAGCAGCAGGCGCTGGCGGCGCTGTTGCAACGCCCGGTCTATCGCCATCAGGTCAGCCAGCTTGAGCTGACGGAAAGCGCCCTGCAGGCGCTGCGCGCCAAAGGGCTGATCGATCTGCGCGCTCAGGTCGCGGCCACGCAGGACTGGCGCCCCAACTTTGCGGTGCTCGGCGAGCGGCTGCGGCTGAATACCGAACAGGCCACCGCCGTCGGGGCGATCCGAAGCGAAGATGAGCAGTTTGCCGCCTGGCTGCTGGCCGGGGTCACCGGCTCCGGCAAGACCGAGGTGTATCTCAGCGTGCTGGAAAACGTGTTGGCCAAAGGCCGGCAGGCGCTGGTGCTGGTGCCGGAAATCGGCCTGACGCCGCAAACCATCGCCCGCTTTCGCGAGCGCTTCAACGCGCCGGTGGACGTGCTGCACTCCGGGCTGAACGACAGCGAACGGCTGGCGGTTTGGCTGCGCGCGCGCAGCGGCGAAGCCGCTATCGTCATCGGCACCCGCTCGGCGCTGTTCACGCCGTTCCGGCAACTGGGCGTTATCATCATCGACGAAGAGCACGACAGCTCTTATAAACAGCAGGAAGGCTGGCGCTACCACGCCCGCGATCTGGCGGTGTTCCGCGCCCGGGAAGAAGATATCCCGATAGTGATGGGCTCCGCCACGCCGGCACTGGAAACACTGCACAACGTGCAGCTGGGCAAATATCGCCAGTTGAAGCTCACCCAGCGCGCGGGCAACGCCAAACCGGCGGCGCAGCATCTGATCGATCTGAAAGGGTTGCCGCTGAAGGTCGGCCTGTCGCAGCCGCTTTTGAAAAGCATGCAGCACCATTTAAAAGCCGGCAATCAGGTGATGCTGTTCCTCAACCGCCGCGGTTACGCCCCGGCGCTGCTGTGCCACGAGTGCGGCTGGATCGCCGAGTGCCAGCGCTGCGATCACTATTACACCTTCCACCAGCATCAGCGCCAGCTGCGCTGTCACCACTGCGACAGCCAGCGACCGGTGCCGCACCAATGCCCGCAGTGCGGCTCCACCCACCTGGTATCGGTCGGCGTCGGCACCGAACAGCTGGAACATGAGCTGGCGCCGCTGTTCCCCGACACGCCGATCACCCGCATCGATCGCGACACCACCAGCCGCAAAGGGTCGCTGGAGCAGCATCTGGCGGATATTCATCGCGGCGAAGCGCGCATTCTGATCGGCACGCAAATGCTGGCCAAGGGCCACCATTTTCCCGACGTCACGCTGGTGGCGTTGCTGGACGTGGACGGCGCGCTGTTCTCCGCCGACTTCCGCTCCGCCGAGCGTTTTGCTCAGCTCTATACCCAGGTCTCCGGGCGCGCGGGGCGAGCGGGCAAACAGGGTGAAGTGCTGCTGCAAACCCACCACCCGGAGCACCCGTTATTGCAGGTGCTGCTGCAACAAGGTTACGACGCCTTCGCCAAACAGACGCTAGCGGAGCGCAACAGCGTGTTTCTACCGCCCTACACCAGCCACATCATCGTGCGCGCCGAAGATCACGATAACCAACAGGCCCCGCTGTTCCTGCAGCAGCTGCGCAATCTGTTGGAAGCCAGTCCGCTTAAGGACGATTCGCTGTGGGTGATGGGCCCGGTGCCGGCGCTGCAGTCCAAACGCGGCGGCCGTTTCCGCTGGCAGCTGCTGCTGCAGCATCCGACACGGCGCGTCCTGCAACAGCTGATGAAAAGCTCGCTGCCGCTGATCGGCACCCTGCCGCAAACGCGCAAGGTGAAATGGACGCTGGATGTCGATCCGATCGACAGCTGATCCCGGAAAAGTCCGATTTAGCTGCCGTCATGCAAACGTTTACCCTTTAAATTGCGAGTGAACGCTAAAAAACCTTCTCAGGTCACATTTTTTATGCAAATTAGGTAACAAAGGCGGGGCGTATTCTGTTTAGAATGTCTGCGAGGGCAAATTTTGTCGCCACATCGCAGCGCGACGGAGTGCTCGAACGCGAGTGGCGCTCAATGACAACAATCCCGCCACCGCATGCCGGACATTGTGAGCAAACAGCAGTAGTGGCGTCGGCATGGGGCTGACGCAAGGAGAAAGGCGTTGGAACACAAGAAAGAGTTATCCATGGCGACCATGAAAGACGTCGCCGAAATGGCGGGCGTTTCAACGGCTACCGTATCGCGTGCGCTGATGAATCCGGAAAAGGTGTCAACGCCAACGCGTCAGAAAGTGGAACAGGCCGTGCTGGCCGTGGGTTATTCTCCTCATGCTCTGTCACGCAATATCAAACGCAACGAATCTCGCACCATCCTGGTGATCGTGCCCGACATCTGCGATCCGTTTTTCGCGGATGTGATCCAGGGGATCGAACAGACCGCCGCCCAACAAGGCTATCTGGTGCTGATCGGCGACTGCGCGCAGCAGAACCAGCAAGAACGCACCTTCGTCAATCTGATCATCACCAAACAGATCGACGGCATGCTGCTGCTGGGCTCTAATCTACCGTTCGACGCCAGCAAGGAAGAGCAGCGCAACCTGCCGCCGATGGTGATGGCCAATGAGTTCGCGCCCGAGCTGGAACTGCCGACGGTGCATATCGACAACCTGACCGCCGCCTTTGAAGCCGTGCATTATTTGCATCAATTGGGCCACCGGCAGATCGCCTGCGTCGCCGGGCCGGAACAGATGCCGCTGAGCCATTATCGGCTGCAAGGTTATGTTCAAGCGCTACGCCGTAATGGCATTACCGTCGAAAGCAGCTATATTACCCGGGGTGATTTTACCTACGAAGCCGGCGCGCAAGCGCTGACCCAGTTGATGGCTCAGCCGAAACCGCCGACGGCGGTGTTCTGCCACAGCGACGTCATGGCGATCGGCGTGCTGTCCCAGGCGAAGAAAATGGGGCTGCGGGTACCGCAGGATCTGTCGATCGTCGGCTTTGACGACCTCAAGCTGGCGCAGTATTGCGATCCGCCGCTGACCACGGTGGCGCAGCCGCGCTTCCAGATCGGCCAGCAGGCGATGTTGTTGCTGTTGGAGCAGTTGAACGGCCAGACGGTGGCCAGCGGCTCCCGACTCTTGGACAGTGAATTGATTATCAGAGGCAGCACCGCTGCTCCGAAACGCTAGTCAAATATTTTAGGGTTCAGTAACATGACGGACTTATCCTCTCATCAGGACACAGCGGAATAATAGTGGCACAAAAAGACTATGTAAGCCGTGGGCGCGCAGCAGGAGCTAAGCGCAAAACCCCCAGCCGTAAAAAACGCAGTTCTCCGAAGGTTTCCAAAACCGTGCTGGCGTTAGCCGTCGCGTTGCTGGTTGTCTTTGTCGGTGGCCTCTATTTCATTACGCACAACAAGCCGGAAGACGCGCCGTTGTTGCCTGCGCACACCACTCGCCCAGGCAACGGCCTGCCGCCGAAGCCGGAAGAGCGCTGGCGCTATATCAAAGAGCTGGAAAACCGACAGATCGGCGTGCAAACCCCGACCGAACCGACGGCCGGCGGCGAGCTCAATTCCAAAACTCAGCTGACCGCCGAACAACGGCAACTGCTGGAGCAGATGCAGGCCGACATGCAACAGCGCCCGACGCAGCTGAATGAAGTGCCGTATAACGATCCGGGCCAGGCCAACGCGCGCGGCAACCGCCAGCAGCAGATGCAACAACCGCAAATGCAGCAGCAGCCGGTACAGCAACAGCAGCAGGTCACTCAGGCGCCGCGCAACCCGTTCAACAACGGAGCCACCACCGCGCCGGTGCAGCAGCACCAGCAGCCGAAGCAAGTCACCCCGCCGCCGGCGCAGGTGAAACAGCCTGAGCCGAAGCCGCAACCGAAGCCGGAGCCCAAACCGGAAGTGAAACAGGAAACGGCCAAGCAGGACACCAAACCGGAATCGAAACAGAAGTGGATGGTGCAATGCGGTTCGTTCCGCGCCACCGATCAGGCTGAATCCGTGCGTGCGCGCCTGGCGTTCGAGGGCATCGAAAGCCGCATCACCGCCGGTGGCGGTTGGAATCGCGTGGTGCTCGGCCCCTACAGCAGCCGCGCCGCAGCGGACAAAACCCTTTCGCGCCTGAAGGGCGTCGGCATGTCGAGTTGCATTCCCCTCTCCGTTGGGGGTTGAAAAGCGTCAATCCCCCCCCATCTATACTCTCAATATGCCTCGTAGCGTCTGCGAAAGCAGGCGCTGCGGGGACTTCTTTCCGTCTTTAACGAGGGTCTGCTCGTGACAACAATTGTAAGCGTACGCCGCAACGGCCAGGTCGTCATCGGTGGTGATGGCCAGGCAACCCTGGGTAATACGGTGATGAAGGGTAACGTCAAGAAAGTGCGTCGCCTGTATAACGACAAAGTGATCGCCGGTTTCGCCGGTGGCACCGCTGACGCCTTCACGCTGTTTGAACTGTTTGAACGCAAACTGGAAATGCATCAGGGCCACCTGGTGAAAGCCGCCGTCGAGCTGGCGAAAGACTGGCGCACCGACCGCATGCTGCGCAAGCTCGAAGCGCTGCTGGCGGTCGCCGATGAAACCGCCTCGCTGATCATCACCGGCAACGGCGATGTGGTGCAGCCGGAAAACGATCTGATCGCCATCGGCTCCGGCGGCCCGTACGCCCAGGCCGCCGCCCGCGCCATGTTGGAAAATACCGAGCTGAGCGCCCGCGACATCGTTGAGAAATCCCTCAACATCGCCGGCGACATCTGTATTTACACCAACCATTTCCACACCATTGAAGAATTGCCTTCCAAAGCGTAAGGATCGAATACCATGTCTGAAATGACCCCGCGCGAGATCGTCAGCGAACTGGACAGCTATATCATTGGCCAAAACAAGGCCAAACGCGCTGTCGCCATTGCCCTGCGCAACCGCTGGCGCCGGATGCAGCTCAACGAGATGCTGCGTCACGAAGTGACCCCGAAAAACATTCTGATGATCGGCCCGACCGGCGTCGGTAAAACCGAAATCGCCCGCCGTCTGGCGAAGCTGGCCAACGCGCCGTTCATCAAGGTTGAAGCCACCAAGTTCACCGAAGTGGGCTATGTGGGCAAAGAAGTGGACTCCATCATTCGCGATCTGACCGATGCCGCCATCAAAATGGTGCGCATGCAGTCGATCGAGAAAAATCGCACCCGTGCCGAAGAGTTGGCCGAAGAGCGCATTCTCGACGTGCTGATCCCGCCGGCCAAAAACAACTGGGGCCAGCCGGAAGAAGGCCAGGAACCGTCCGCCGCCCGCCAGGCATTCCGCAAGAAGCTGCGCGAAGGCCAGCTGGATGACAAAGAGATCGAAATCGATCTGGCCGCCGCGCCGATGGGCGTGGAAATCATGGCGCCTCCGGGCATGGAGGAGATGACCAACCAGCTGCAGTCGATGTTCCAGAACCTCGGCGGCCAAAAGCAAAAACCGCGCAAGCTGAAGATCAAAGAAGCCTTCAAGCTGCTGGTGGAAGAAGAAGCCGCCAAGCTGGTGAACCCGGAAGAGCTGAAAGAGCAGGCGATCGAAGCGGTTGAGCAGCACGGCATCGTATTTATCGATGAGATCGACAAAATCTGTAAGCGCGGCGGCCAAAGCTCCGGCCCGGACGTTTCCCGCGAAGGCGTGCAGCGCGATCTGCTGCCGCTGGTGGAAGGGTGCACCGTGTCCACCAAGCACGGCATGGTGAAAACCGACCACATTCTGTTCATCGCTTCCGGCGCGTTCCAGACCGCCAATCCGTCGGATCTGATCCCGGAACTGCAGGGCCGTCTGCCGATCCGCGTTGAGCTACAGGCGCTGACCACCGAAGACTTCGAGCGCATCCTGACCGAGCCGAGCGCGTCGCTGACCGAACAGTACAAAGCGCTGATGGGCACCGAAGGCGTCAATATCGAGTTCACCGCCGACGGCATCCGCCGCATCGCCGAAGCCGCGTGGCAGGTCAACGAAAGCACCGAGAACATCGGCGCGCGTCGTCTGCACACCGTGCTGGAGCGTCTGATGGAAGATATTTCCTACGATGCGAGTGAAATTAATGGCCAATCCATTACAATTGATGCGGATTACGTGCGCAGTCATCTGGATGAACTGGTGGCGGATGAAGATTTGAGTCGTTTTATCCTATAATCGCTCAATCATTGTCTTGTCAGTCATCTGTGTGGGAGGCATTGCCTCCCACAATTATTTCTAACGGACACCGCAACTTACTGACAGAAGCGAAACATGAGCTCATCAACCTCCACCACCCCGATTTCCGCCTGGCTCGAAAGTCTACGCCCCCGCACCCTGCCGTTGGCCTTTGCCTCCATCGTGGTCGGCTCGGCGATCGCCGCCTGGCACGGCAGCCTGAAACCTGAAGTGGCGCTGCTGGCGCTGGTGACCGCCGGTCTGCTGCAGATCCTCTCCAACCTGGCGAATGACTACGGCGATGCGGTCAAAGGCAGCGACAAAGAAGATCGCATCGGGCCGTTGCGCGGCATGCAAAAGGGCATGATCACCCAGGCGCAGATGAAACGGGCGCTGGTGGTGACGGTAGTGCTGATCGCCATCGCCGGCTGTTCGCTGATCGCCGTCGCCTGCGAGCAACCCAGCGACGTGGTGGGCTTCCTGGTGCTGGGCGGGCTGTCTATCGTGGCGGCCATCACCTACACCGTCGGCAACAAACCCTACGGGTATTTGGGGCTGGGCGACATCTCGGTGCTGGTGTTCTTCGGCTGGCTGAGCGTGGCCGGCACCTACTATTTGCAGACGCACACCTTCGACAGCGTCGTGATGCTACCGGCCACCGCCTGCGGCCTGCTGGCGACGGCGGTACTCAACATCAACAATCTGCGCGATATCGAAAGCGATCGCGAAAACGGCAAGAATACGCTGGCGGTGCGTCTCGGCCCGCACAAGGCGCGCATTTACCACGCCCTGCTGCTCGGCGGCGCGGTGCTGTGTTTCGCGCTGTTTACGCTGTTCAACCTCCACAGCCTGTGGGGTTGGCTGTTCGTGCTGGCGATCCCGCTACTGGTGCGCCACGGCCTGCGCGTGCTGCGCGATCCGACGCCGGTCGGCATGCGGCCGATGCTGGAGCATATGGTCAAGGCGGCGTTGCTGGCCAACCTGCTGTTCGCCATCGGCGTGGCGCTCAGTTAAAAACTGATGATTTTGCCAACAGGGCGAATAAAGGGATATACTGAACATTCCTGCGGCAAACAGACGTAAAATCCTATGAAATACGATACTTCCGAACTTTGCGACATCTATCATGAAGAGGTGAACGTTGTTGAACCTCTGTTCTCCAATTTTGGCGGGCGTACTTCATTTGGCGGGCAGATCACCACGGTGAAATGCTTTGAGGATAACGGCCTGTTATTCGATCTGCTTGAAGAAAACGGTCGCGGCCGCGTGCTGTTGGTCGACGGCGGCGGTTCGGTACGCCGGGCGCTGATCAACGCCGAACTGGCGCGCCTGGCCGCCCAGAACGAATGGGAAGGCATCGTGGTGTACGGCGCGGTGCGCCAGGTGGACGATCTGGAAGAGCTCGACATCGGCATTCAGGCGATGGCGGCGATCCCGGCGGGTGCCGTAAGCGAAGGCGTGGGCGAAAGCGATATCCGCGTCAACTTCGGCGGCGTCACCTTCTTCTCCGGCGACCACCTGTATGCCGACAACACCGGCATCATCCTCTCCGAAGACCCGCTCGACATCGAGTGATTTTCGGACATGAAAAAGGGCGCCTCAGGCGCCCTTTTCGTTGCTGCATGGCGTAAGGAATCAAACCTCTTCCATTTTGCCCAGCAGCGCGCGCAGGCGATCTTGCCATACGTGCTGTTCTTCTTTCAGCTGTTGGTTTTCGCGCACCAGCGCTTCGTGGTTGCCGGAGGCAGCCTGCACTTCCTGCGACAGAGAGTTGTTTTTGTCTTTCAGCTCTTCAATTTCCATCTGCAACAAGGTGATGGTATCAATCGCCTGCTGTACTTTTGCTTCCAGTTTCTCAAATACTTCAAATGACATGCTTCAGTCCCCTCATGATAGCAAGGCGTACATCTATAAGTAGCGGCCGCAACGTCGGCTGCAGCTACTGCGAATATTGCATCGCGCTCAGTGACGCGCGCCGTTACGGAAGGCGCGCCAGTCTCGATTCGTTAAAAACGATTGTAAGTAGCCAGTCTCCGCCTGTCTAGCAACATACCGGATCATCGCGCAGTCTGTTGCAATTTTCCTGCCCTCGCCATCAGTAAAAACTGAAAATCCCCGCCGCCGCCGCCGCGAGTTGTTAACGCCACTCGCCAAACCACTGGTCAGATCACACTTTTATGGCTCAGAAAGAACACTGAACGACGCGAAATCGCTCAATTTTATGACGCGCCACACACATTTTGATTTCGCTATTTCTCGTTTATGTTCGTTAACGATAAATTTACATCACGTCCTCATTCAATAATTGGACGAGATGAAAAAAACTGTGCCCATAGGTCAGATGTATACCTGGCTGAACCTATAAACCAACAACCGCCGTTTTGCAGGACACCAACATTATGAGCCAAACCACCAGTCCGACATTAAAAGGCCAGTGCATCGCCGAGTTCCTCGGCACGGCGCTGCTGATCTTCTTTGGCGTAGGCTGCGTTGCCGCACTGAAACTGGCGGGCGCCAGCTTCGGCCAGTGGGAAATCAGCATCATTTGGGGCCTCGGCGTCGCCATGGCCATCTATCTGACCGCCGCCATTTCCGGCGCGCATCTCAACCCGGCGGTCACCCTCGCCCTGTGGCTGTTCGCCTGCTTCGACGGGCGCAAAGTGGTGCCTTACATCATTGCGCAGATCGCCGGCGCCTTCTGCGCCGCCGCCCTGGTCTACGGGCTGTACTACAACCTGTTCTTCGACTTCGAAGCGGCTCACCATATGGTGCGCGGCAGCAACGAAAGCCTTGAACTGGCCGGCATCTTCTCGACTTACCCTAACGCGCACATCTCCGTCGGCCAGGCCTTCCTGGTAGAAATGGTGATCGCTGCGATCCTGATGTGCCTGATCCTGGCGCTGACCGACGACGGCAACGGCATTCCGCGCGGCCCGCTGGCGCCGCTGCTGATCGGTATTCTGATTGCCGTGATCGGCGCCTCCATGGGACCATTGACCGGCTTTGCGTTGAACCCGGCGCGTGACTTCGGGCCGAAACTGTTCGCCTACCTGGCCGGCTGGGGCAAAGTCGCCTTCACCGGCGCGCGCGACATCCCGTACTTCCTGGTGCCGATCTTCGCCCCTATCGTCGGCTGTGGCCTGGGCGCTT
This sequence comes from Serratia ureilytica, assembly GCF_017309605.1. Lineage (NCBI taxonomy): Bacteria > Pseudomonadati > Pseudomonadota > Gammaproteobacteria > Enterobacterales > Yersiniaceae > Serratia > Serratia ureilytica. Next base: position 74,963 of record NZ_CP071320.1, on the reverse strand, counting down.
TCGGTTACCGCGCGCTGATTGGCCGCCACCTGCCGTGCGACGTCTGCGTGACGGAAGAAGAGCCCGACGCCAAGACCCAGCAGCGTAAAGCGTGATGGGTGCAGTTTTAAACGGTTAACAACAGCAGGATAATTACCATGACTGTAGAAAAAAAATACATTGTCGCACTCGACCAAGGGACCACCAGCTCACGCGCCGTCGTACTCGATCACGACGCCAACATCGTTGCGGTATCGCAACGCGAATTCCCGCAGATCTATCCAAAGGCCGGCTGGGTTGAGCACGACCCGATGGAGATCTGGGCGTCGCAAAGCTCGACGCTGGTAGAAGTGCTGGCGAAGGCCGACATCAATTCCGATCAGATCGCCGGCATCGGCATCACTAACCAGCGCGAAACCACCATCGTCTGGGAAAAAGAGACCGGCAAGCCGGTCTACAACGCCATCGTCTGGCAGTGCCGCCGCACCGCCGACATCTGCGAGAAGCTCAAGCGCGACGGCCTGGAAGAGTACATCCGTCACAACACCGGCCTGGTGGTTGACCCCTACTTCTCCGGCACCAAGGTGAAATGGATCCTGGACAACGTCGAAGGCGCCCGCGAGCGCGCCAAGCGCGGCGAACTGCTGTTCGGCACCGTCGATACCTGGCTGGTGTGGAAGATGACCCAGGGGCGCGTACACGTCACCGATTACACCAACGCCTCACGCACCATGATGTTCAACATCCACGAACTGGACTGGGACGAACGCATGCTGGAAGTGCTGGACATTCCGCGCGCCATGCTGCCGAAAGTCCGTCCTTCCTCCGAGGTATACGGCCAGACCAACATCGGCGGCAAGGGCGGCACGCGTATTCCTATCGCCGGTATCGCCGGCGACCAGCAAGCGGCATTGTACGGCCAGCTGTGCGTTCAACCGGGCATGGCGAAGAACACCTACGGCACCGGCTGCTTCCTGCTGATGAACACCGGCAAAGAAGCGGTGCGCTCGAAAAACGGTTTGCTGACCACCATCGCCTGTGGCCCGCGCGGCGAAGTGAACTATGCGCTGGAAGGCGCGGTGTTCATCGGCGGTGCGTCTATCCAGTGGCTGCGCGACGAGCTGAAACTGATCAGCGACGCCGCCGACTCCGAATATTTCGCCACCAAGGTGAAAGACAGCAACGGCGTCTATGTGGTGCCGGCCTTCACCGGCCTGGGCGCGCCCTACTGGGATCCGTATGCCCGCGGCGCCATCTTCGGCCTGACCCGCGGCGCCAACAGCAACCACATCATCCGCGCCACGCTGGAATCCATCGCCTTCCAGACGCGCGACGTGCTGGACGCCATGCAGGCCGACGCCAGCACCCGCCTGCAATCGCTGCGCGTGGACGGCGGCGCGGTCGCCAACAACTTCCTGATGCAGTTCCAGTCCGATATCCTCGGCACCCGCGTAGAGCGCCCTGAAGTGCGTGAATCGACGGCGTTGGGCGCCGCGTTCCTGGCGGGCCTGGCCATCGGCTACTGGAACGATCTGGATGAAGTGAAGAGCAAAGCGGTGATTGAGCGTGAATTCCGCCCAAGCATCGAAACCACCGAACGCAACTACCGCTACAGCGGCTGGAAAAAAGCGGTGGCTCGCGCGCAGGCGTGGGAAGATCACGATTAAACCCAGCCTTGCCGTTACCCCCAAATTGCGCTGCCTGCGGGCGGCGCTTTTTTTTGCCCCGCCCCGCCGCCGCCGCGCTGTGATAGACTTTGCCGATATTTTCCTCCCTTTCTCACAGACAGGTTTGCCATGAAACGTGAATTAGCCATCGAATTTTCCCGCGTTACCGAAGCCGCCGCGCTGGCGGGCTACAAATGGCTGGGACGCGGCGACAAGAACGCCGCCGACGGCGCGGCGGTCCACGCCATGCGCATCATGCTCAACAAAGTGGACATCGATGGCCGCATCGTGATCGGCGAAGGCGAGATCGACGAAGCGCCGATGCTGTATATCGGCGAACAGGTCGGCACCGGCCAGGGCGACGCGGTCGACATCGCGGTCGATCCGATCGAAGGCACCCGCATGACCGCCATGGGCCAGTCCAACGCGCTGGCGGTATTGGCGGTGGGCGATCGCGGCACCTTCCTGCACGCGCCGGACATGTACATGGAGAAACTGGTGGTCGGCCCGGCGGCGCGCGGCGCCATCGATCTCAATCTGCCGCTGGCGGAGAACCTGCAGAACGTCGCCGCACGGCTGGGCAAACCGCTGTCGCAGCTGACAGTGATCGTCTTGGCCAAACCGCGCCACGACGGCGTCATCGCGCAAATGCAGCAGTTGGGCGTGCGGGTGTTCGCCATTCCCGACGGCGACGTGGCGGCCTCCATTCTCACCTGCATGCCGGAAAGCGAGGTCGATGTGATGTACGGCATCGGCGGTGCGCCGGAAGGGGTGATCTCAGCGGCGGTGATCCGCGCGCTGGACGGCGACATGCAGGCGCGTTTGCTGCCGCGCCATGAGGTGAAAGGCGACAGCGCCGAGAACCGCCGCATCGGCGAGCAGGAACTGGCGCGCTGCCGGGAAATGGGGATCGAAGCCGGTCAGGCGCTGCGTCTGGATCAGATGGCGCGCAACGACAACGTGATCTTCTCCGCCACCGGCATCACCAAGGGCGATCTGCTGGAGGGCATCAGCCGCCAGGGCAACATGGCCACCACCGAAACCCTGCTGATCCGCGGCAAGTCGCGCACCATCCGCCGCATCCGTTCGACCCACTATCTGGATCGCAAGGACCCGGCGCTGCACGAGTTTCTGCTGTAACGAAACAGGGCGCCGAAGGGCGCCCTGATGATTGATGGCAAACCTCATGCCCTTGCCGGGTCGGCAGAGAACAGTGAATAAAAAACAAGGAAAATCAATTTATTGATTTTCGGCTAATAACCACAAAGGGGGAGAAAAACCACGCTTTTTCTTCCCTTTGTCAACGGTATGAGGGCGCCGAATGGCGCCCTGTCGTTATGCGGTATGTCCTTGATGCTGCATGCGATTGGACAGCGGCCACCAGCACAGCAGGATCAGCAGCGCCATCGCGAACATCAGCAAGCCGAGGCTGAACTGCCCGGTTTGCGGCAGCATGGCGGAAAGCCAGGTCGCCAGACCGGACCCCATGTTCTGCATGCCGCCCACCAATGCGCCCGCCGCGCCGGCCAGGTAAGGGAACGGCTCCATCGCCCCGGTGGTCGCCAGCGGGAACAGCATGCCGGCGCCGAAGAAGAACAATGCGGCCGGCACGATCAGCGTCCAGATGTTCATTACGCCGAACCAGCCCGGGATCCACATCATCGCTCCCGCCAGCAGGCAGCTAATCACCGAATGCCACATCAGGGTGTGGAAGGTCTTGCCGTCGCGCCCGGCGTACCAGGCGCCGAAAAACGCCGCCGGGATCGGCAGAATGAACAGGATACTGACGGTCAGGCCGCTCAGCCCCAACACACCGCCCATCAACACGCCGCAGCTGGCTTCAAATACCGCAATCCCCGCCAGCGCGCCGATCAGCATCACCAGATAGCAGCTGAAGGTGCTGTCGCTCAGCAGCTGGCGGAAACTAGCCAGCATGCGGCGTTTTTCCGTCTGGACCGGACGGGTCTCCGGCAGCCAGCGGAACATCGCGAAGGCGACGCAGGCGCACAGCGCCAGCAGGAAGGCATAGCAGGCTCGCCAGCCGAACACCATCGCCAGCGCGCCGCCGATCACCGGCGCCAACAGCGGGCTGACCAAAATCCCCATATTCAGCAGGCTGTTGGCATAGCGCAGCGCGGTGCCGGCATACAAATCGCGCGGCATGGTGCGCGCCATCACGCCCGCCACGCCGGTGCCCATGCCCTGGATGGCGCTGGCGGCGACCAGCATCGTCAGGTTGGTGGACAGCAGCGCGCCCAGCGCCCCCACCAGGAAGATCATCATGCCGGTCAGGATCACCGGACGGCGCCCGATACGATCCGATATCGGCCCGTAAATCAGCTGGGAGAAACCGTAGGTCAGCAAATACGCCGCCATCACCCGCTGCACGGCGCCGGTGCGCACCGACAGATCGTGAGCGATGTCAGCAATAACGGGAACATAAATGGTTTGCGCCATCTGGCCGACGGCGACCAACAGGATAAGCATCACCAGCAGGTGAAAGTTCTCTAGTTTTCTCATTATCTTCGTTAACGTTTCAACTCGTCACAGCGTCCCGGTATGGCCGTTGCAGCAGCCAGAACGGCGAGCAGCCCTCTATGGCGGCATAAGCTAATCAAATCTGATTTTTTTAGCGAGTTTCAGACAAATATTGATCCAGGTCACACTGGCAGCAAACCCGACCAGGCTCGTAAATTAAACTGTACGTCTAACGCTTTGGGGGTAAAAATTAGCGCGTTTGCAGTAGCTGCGCTTTAGCATTTAATCGATAATTATTTTCATCAACTTGAAATAAAATAACACCATAGGGATTTGGTTCATGAAAACACCTGAGCTGATTTTATTGCAGTTAAAGGCTCTCGGCCCGCACTCCGCCAAAATGCTGGCGGAACGTCTGGACATCACGCCGATGGGCATCCGACAACATCTGCAATCCCTGGAAAAACGTGAGCTGGTTTGTTACGAAGAAGCGCGCAGCAAGGTCGGCCGCCCGACGCGCTACTGGTCGCTGACCGAGCGGGGGCACGCCTACACGGCCGACGATCAGGAGCGACTGCGGGAATCCGCGCTGCAGCTGTTTGGCGGCGCCGGCGTGGAACCGTTGCTCATCGCGCGCGAAGAGCAGCTTTATCTGCGCTATGCCGAAGAGCTGTCCGCCGAGCGCAGCCATCAGGATCGGCTAACCCGCCTGGTTCGCCTGCGGCAACACGACGGTTACATGGCCGAATTGCTCGATCATCCGCACGGTGCGCTGCTGGTGGAAAACCACTGTCCGATCGGCGTGGCCGGTTCCAACTGCAGCAGCCTGTGCAATTCCGAGCTGCAGCTGTTTCACCGCCTGTTCGGCAACGACTACCGGGTAGAGCGCACCGCGCACGCCATTTCCGGCTCACGACATTGTGCTTATTTGATTCGACCACGGGAGCTTTAGAGTATGGCTGAATGGGTAAACGGCAAGGTTACGCAGGTAAAACAATGGACCGACGGGCTGTTCAGCCTGGTGGTCAATGCCCCCATCGATCCTTTCACCGCCGGGCAATTCGCCAAGCTGGCGCTGGAGATCGACGGTGAACGGGTGCAGCGCGCCTACTCCTACGTCAATGCCCCCGATGACGCCAACCTGGAGTTCTATCTGGTCACGGTACCGGAAGGTAAACTGAGCCCGCGTCTCAATCAGCTGCAGCCGGGATCGGACCTGATGGTGACCAAAGAAGCCGCCGGCTTCTTCGTGCTGGACGAGGTGCCCGACTGCGACACGCTGTGGATGCTGGCGACCGGCACCGCCATCGGCCCCTATTTATCGATTCTGCAGCAAGGCGCCGGCCTTGAGCGCTTTAACAACCTGGTGCTGGTGCACGCCGCGCGTTTTGCGCGCGACCTGAGCTACCTGCCGCTGATGCAGCAACTGCAGCAACGCTACAACGGCAAGCTGCGCATCCAGACCGTCGTCAGCCGTGAAGAGACGCCCGGCTCACTGACCGGCCGCGTGCCGGCGCTGATCGAGGACGGCCGACTGGAAGCGGCGATCGGCTTGACCATCGACGCCGAAACCAGCCACGTGATGCTGTGCGGCAACCCGCAAATGGTGCGAGATACGCAGCAAACGCTGAAAGACCAACGCCAGATGCGCAAGCACCTGCGCCGCAAGCCGGGCCATATCACCAGCGAACACTACTGGTAACCCGGCGGGGATCAGCGGAACTTCACCGGTTCGGCTTCCGGGCCGAACCGATTGTCTCCCGGCGTGCCGACGAAGGCACCCAAATCGATCATCATCATCACGATAATCAGCGTCGGAATGAAACGCCCGACGCCCCATTGCCAGATCGGCGCCAGCATCTGCCAGTTCCCCGCCGCCAGCATCCACGCCAGGATCAGCAGCAGCGCCCACCAGCCGGCCTTGTTGCGATCGTGCAGGCGCTTGACCAGCACCGCCGCCGTCGGCCACAGCAGCGCCACGATAAAGAAAGCGATGGATTGGATGGCGATCAGTTGATAGTTGGCCAGCGTAAACGCCGCCGCCATCAGCACCAGCCACAGCCCCATCCAGATCCAGAAGTCGCGCCGCCCGATGCGGCCCTTAAAAGAAAAACACCACTGTTGTAACGTCATCGATTCCTGCGCTCTAAGCCTGCCCATATTCTGCGCCGCAGTGTAACATAGGCGCTGCCGGGCCGAGTTTTCCGCCTCGCATAACGCGGCGCGCCGCACAGCTTTCTCGTCAGCGAACCGATAATGGCGTGGGATCTTTGACAAGGCCTGCGGGTTATCGCTTTAATCGGAGCCATCTTTGTCCTTGATGCCATACGCCATGCTGAGAAAAACCCTCGCCATCGCCTGCCTGCTGCAGGCCGCCGCCAGCGCCTGGGCCGAACCGCCCGCCGCCGAAGCGAAACCGACCGCGCCTTACCTGCTGGCCGGCGCGCCGACGTTCGACCTGACGGTGATTAAATTCCGCGAAAAGTACAACCGCGATAACCCGAAGCTGCCGATTGGCGAATTCCGCGCCATTCCCGCCGCCGAAGACGATTCGCCGCTGCTGACGCGCGCCGCCAGTAAACTCAACGAAAACCTGTACGCCTCCACCGCACTGGAGAAAGGTACCGGTAAAATCAAAACGTTGCAGATCACACATCTGCCGCTGCAGCAGGCCAATGAAGAAAAAGCCGCGCGCGCCATCGCCATCAACTACATGGCGGCGCTGATGCGTCAGTTCGAACCGGCGCTGACGGTGGAACAGAGTCAGAACAAGGTGAACAGCCTGCTGGAAAAAGGCAAAGGCTCGCGTTTTTACCAACAGCAGGTCGGCGCCATTCGCTATGTCGTCTCGGACAACGGCGATAAAGGGGTCACCTTCGCGGTTGAACCGATTAAGCTGGCGCTTTCCGAGCCGTAACGGCGCGGCATTTAATGACGAAAAGCAAAGCCTTCGCGCTTAATGATCTCTATACTGTTGGGCAGGTAAACTGCCGGTCCGGCAGTTGTCATTTCGACTCTCGCGTTCCCTAGTTGGAGGAAAAAACATGCGTCATCCATTAGTTATGGGTAACTGGAAGCTTAACGGCAGCACCCACATGGTCAACGAACTGATCGCCGGTCTGCGCAGTGAGCTGAGCAGCGTTGACGGCTGTGGCGTCGCCATCGCCCCGCCGGTGATGTATCTGGATCAGGCCAAGCACGCGCTGGCCGGCAGCCGCATCGCGCTGGGCGCGCAGAACGTGGACGTTAACCTGTCCGGCGCCTTCACCGGTGAAGTTTCCGCCAACATGCTGAAAGACGTCGGTGCTCAGTACATCATCATCGGCCACTCCGAGCGTCGCACCTACCACAAAGAAAGCGACGAAGTGATCGCCGAGAAATTCGCCGTGCTGAAAGAAGCCGGTCTGATCCCGGTGCTGTGCATCGGTGAAACCGAAGCGGAAAACGCAGCGGGCAAAACCGAAGAAGTGTGTGCGCGCCAGATCGACGCCGTACTGAAAACGCTGGGCGCACCGGCGATGAAAGGCACCGTGATCGCCTATGAGCCGGTCTGGGCCATCGGTACCGGCAAATCCGCCACCCCTGCGCAAGCGCAGGCCGTGCACAAATTTATCCGCGATCACATCGCCAAACACGATGCCGCGGTCGCCGCTGAAATCATCATCCAGTACGGCGGTTCGGTGAACGACAAGAACGCCGCAGAGCTGTTCTCCCAGCCGGACATCGACGGCGCGCTGGTGGGCGGCGCCTCGCTGAAAGCCGACGCTTTCGCCGTGATCGTCAAAGCCGCTGCCGCAGCGAAAAAAGCCTGATTGTCTTAGGCTTGCCATAAAAAAACCCCGGCAAGCCGGGGTTTTTTATTGCCGCTCAAACGGGATCAGCGTTTGCTTATCTCGTCGAAGACGCCGCCGGTGGCGAAGTGCACCTTCTGCGCTTCGGTCCAACCGCCGAAGGTGTCATCCACGGTGAACAGCTTCAGCTGCGGGAACTGACCGGCGAACTTGGCCGCCACCGCCGCATCGCGCGGGCGATAATAGTGCTGCGCCGCAATAGTCTGCCCTTCCGGCGAATACAGATACTTCAGGTAGGCGGTCGCCACGTCGCGGGTGCCGCGTTTATCGACCACCTTATCCACCACCGACACCGTCGGTTCGGCCAGAATCGATTCGCTCGGGGTGATGATCTCGAACTTGTCTTTGCCCAGCTCTTTCTCCGCCAGCAGCGCTTCGTTTTCCCAGGCGATCAGCACGTCGCCGATGCCGCGCTCAACGAAGGTGTTGGTCGAGCCGCGCGCGCCGGAATCCAGCACTTCTACGTTCTTGTACAGGTCTTTGACGAACGCCTGCGCCTTGGCCTTATCGTTGTTGTTGTGATGCAACGCGTAGCCCCAGGCGGCGAGGTAGTTCCAGCGGGCGCCGCCGGAGGTTTTCGGATTCGGGGTGATCACCGACACGCCCGGCTTGATCAAGTCAGGCCAGTCATGAATTTGTTTCGGGTTGCCTTTGCGCACCAGGAAGACGATGGTCGACGTGTAAGGCGCCGAGTTGTCCGGCAGGCGTTTTATCCAGTCTTTCTCAATGCGCCCGCGTTCGGCGATGGCGTCGACGTCATAGGCCAACGCCAGCGTCACCACGTCGGCCTCGATGCCGTTGATCACCGAAGTCGCCTGTTTGCCGGAGCCGCCGTGCGACTGACGCACCGTCACCTTGTCGCCGGTTTCCGCCTGGTAGTGCTTGCTGAATGCCGTGTTGTAAGCCTGATAGAACTCACGCGTCGGATCGTATGACACGTTCAGCAACTGAATATCCTTCGCCATGGCGCCGGACGCCAACAGCACCAATGTCAGACCTACACCCCATTTACGCATCGACAGGCTCTCCCAGAAAATTAACGCAACCTCAATCGGTTGATTTAGCATCAGAGCCTGCCAGAAACTTTCCCGGCAATTAAAGAATAAAAAATTTTGGGCTAGATGATTCTGGAATATGTCACCGGCGAGCATAAAAAAGCCCCCGCAAGCGGAGGCTTTCGGCGCGCGGTGAGCGGCGAATCAGTACAGCTTTTTCGCCGTTTCCAGCCAGTCGCCCTTGAACGGACGCTTCATGTTTTCGATCGCGTCGATGATGTCGTGATGCACCATCTTTTCGTTCTGGATACCGACGCAGCGGCCGCCGTAACCCTGCAGCAGCAGTTCGATGGCGTAGGCGCCCATGCGCGAGGCCAGGATGCGGTCATAGGCGACCGGTGAACCGCCGCGTTGAATGTGGCCCAGCACGGTAGCGCGGGTTTCACGCTTGGTTTCCTGCTCGATGTGGCGCGCCAACTCATCGATGTCGCAGATGTGCTCGGTTATCGCTACGATGGCGTGCTTTTTGCCCTTGGCGATACCGGCCTTGATTTCGCACACCAGATCTTCGCGATTAAATTCGATTTCAGGCAGCACGATGAATTCGCAGCCGCCGGCAATCGCCGCCGCCAGCGTCAGATCGCCGCAGTAACGGCCCATCACTTCCACGATAGAGATGCGCTGGTGCGACGAGGAGGTATCGCGCAGGCGGTCGATCGCTTCCACCACGGTTTCCAGCGCGGTGAAGTAACCGATGGTGTAGTCGGTACCGGCGACATCGTTATCGATGGTGCCTGGCAGGCCGATGCACGGGAAGCCTTCTTCCGTCAGGCGTTTGGCGCCCATGTAGGAACCGTCGCCGCCGATCACCACCAGCGCGTCGATACCGCGATTCTTCAGGTTTTCAATCGCCTTGGCGCGCACGTTTTCATCCCTGAATTCCGGGAAGCGGGCAGAGCCGAGGAAGGTGCCGCCGCGATTGATCATGTCGGACACGCTATAGCGGTCCAGCTGCTCCATGCGATCTTCGTACAAGCCAAGGTAGCCATCGTAAATACCAAAAACTTCCAGACCTTCTGAAAGCGCAGAACGCACAACGCCGCGGATTGCAGCGTTCATACCCGGCGAATCACCGCCGCTCGTCAGTACACCGATTTTCTTGATCATGACTACCTCTGAACTGTGTAGATGCAATTTCTTAAGAATTCTGTCTCCGCCGATCGTCTTGAAACCTCTCCGGCTGCAGAAAACCAGCTTTACGGCTTATTGCTGGATATTATATCAAAAACACCCAGCTGAATTGATTCAAGTCACGCAATATAACGGTTAAAACACCGCATGGCACGCTGAGCTAACTCAGATATTCATGATAATACGTTGCGCTATGCCTCTATATGATTATAGCTCCCAATGCCCCTGCCTACCCGGCGGCACCACGGAGCACGGATCCAGGTGAATGATGACGTCCGCCCCTGCAAAACGTTGCCGCAGGGCTTGTTCCACCTGATCGGCCAACCGGTGCGCCTCGCGCAGCGGCAGCGTGTCCTCCATCTCCAGATGCAGCTGGATGAAACGCGTCGGCCCCGACTGACGCGTGCGCAGATCGTGTGCGCCTTTCACGCCGGGCCAGGAGGAAACCACGGCGATAATCGCCTGGCGTTCGTCATCCGGCAACGCCCGATCCAACAGCGACTGCACCGCTTCATAGCCCATGCGCAACGCGCTATAGAGGATGTAAACGCCGATGCCCAGCGCGAACAACGCATCCGCCCGTTGGAAGCCGTACCAGCTTAGCCCAAGAGCGATAAGAATAGCACCATTCATCATGACATCTGACTGATAATGCAGCATATCTGCGCGTACGGCCTGACTGCGCGTTTTTCTGACCACCCAGCGTTGATAGGTGACCAGAATCAGCGTGCTGACCAACGCGATCACCGTCACCACGACCCCGACGCCGGGATCGCGCAGCGTTTGCGGCGCATACAGGTGCTGGAAGCCGGTGAGGAACAAAAACAGGGCGGAGCCGGAAATAAACATGCTTTGCGCCAGCGCCGCCAGCGATTCCGCTTTGCCGTGGCCGAAGGTGTGCTCGGCATCGGCCGGCTGTAGCGAATAGCGCACCACCAGAAGGTTGGTCAGCGAGGCGGCGATATCGACCAACGAATCCACCAGCGCCGCCAACAGGCTGACCGAACCGGTGTGGTACCAGGCGACGATTTTAATCAACAGCAGCGACGACGCCAGCGCGGTTGCGGCCAACGCGGCGGACTTTACCAGGCGTGCATAGCGCTGTTCCATAAGGGGTCCCGGCCAAAAGGTGTGGCGCTCAATATAGCGAAATGTCGGATAAAAAAAACCCCGCCATCATGGCGGGGAAGACAGGGATGGTGTCTATGGCAAGGAAAAACAGGGGACTACTCAGTCGTACTTCACTTCTGGGCAGAAGCTTGCTGCAAACCAGAAATTTGTTGCTCCATCTGCTGCATGCGCTGCTGATGTTTCTGGTCTAAAACACTTTTTTGCTCTGGCGTCAGCAGGTTATACATTTGGTTGCGCACCCGGGCCATTTCGACCTGGCGCTTGACCTGCTGTTGGGCCATCTTTTCCGCCTGGGCGTACACGGCGGCTTCGTCAAATTTCTCTGCGGTCACCAGTTTATGCATGGCTTCCATTTCAGCTACATTGACACCAGGCAAATCGTGCCGGGCCTGGCGCATCAAATCGCGCATTTGCTGGCGCTGCTGTTCGCTGAGGCTGACACCGTCGAACATATGGTGCTGGCCGGGTATTCGGGTCATCGCGTCGTTGCCGGGAGGTTGGGCTGTGTCCGGTATAGTGTCGGCAGCGAAGGCAGCGGTCGAACCAATTGCCAGCAGTGATGCCATAACTAATGCGGTCACCTTACGCATTTCAACTCCTCAAGCTTTCTCACTTTGCGAATCAACGAGGAGCAGTGTACCGCCACACCTGAAAACCTGCGTCAGTGCATGTAAAACTACGTAAAGTCATGGAATGGCAACAGTTGATGACGTATTTTGCGTCTGGAGGTAAATCATAATGAACAAGATTCTGTTAGTTGACGACGACCGCGAGTTGACCTCGCTGTTAAAAGAACTGCTTGAAATGGAAGGTTTTAATATCGTCGTCGCGCACGATGGCGAGCAGGCGTTGTCGCTGCTGGACAGCTCCGTCGATCTGCTGCTGCTCGACATCATGATGCCGAAGAAAAACGGCATCGATACGCTGAAAGAACTGCGCCAACATCACCAAACGCCGGTCATCATGCTGACCGCGCGCGGCAGCGAGCTGGACCGCGTGCTGGGCCTGGAGCTGGGCGCCGATGATTACCTGCCGAAACCCTTCAACGATCGCGAGCTGGTCGCGCGCATTCGCGCCATTCTGCGCCGTTCTAACTGGAGCGAACAGCAGCAACAGGTCGACAGCGGCGCCCCGACGCTGGATGTCGATGGCCTGCAGCTGAACCCCGGCCGCCAGGAGGCCAGCTTCGACGGCCAGGTGCTGGATCTGACCGGCACCGAGTTCACCCTGCTGTATCTGCTGGCGCAGCATCTCGGCCAGGTGGTGTCGCGCGAACTGCTGAGCCAGGAAGTGCTGGGCAAACGCCTGACTCCGTTCGATCGCGCTATCGACATGCACATCTCCAACCTGCGGCGTAAGCTGCCGGATCGCAAAGACGGGCATCCGTGGTTCAAAACCCTGCGCGGGCGTGGTTATTTGATGGTATCTGCAACATGATCAACAGTTTGACGGCACGCATCTTCGCCATTTTCTGGTTCACGTTAGCCCTGGTGCTAATGCTGGTGCTGATGGTGCCCAAGCTCGACTCCCGCCAAATGACCTCGCTGCTCGACAGCGAGCAGCGGCAGGGGTTGATGCTGGAACAGCACGTCGAGGCCGAGCTGCAAAACGATCCGGCCAACGATCTGATGTGGTGGCGCCGCCTGTTCCGCGCCATCGATAAATGGGCGCCGCCGGGCCAACGCCTGCTGCTGGTCACCAGCGAAGGCCGGGTGATCGGCGCGCAGCGCAACGAAATGCAGATCGTCCGCAACTTCATCGGCCAATCCGATAACTCGGATCATCCGAAGAAGAAAAAATACGGCCGCGTCGAGCTGGTCGGGCCGTTCGCGGTACGCGACGGCGAAGACAACTACCAGCTGTACCTGATCCGTCCCGCCAACAGCCCGCAATCCGATTTCATCAACCTGATGTTCGACCGGCCGCTGCTGCTGCTGATCGTCACCATGCTGATCAGCGCCCCGCTGCTGCTGTGGCTGGCCTGGAGCCTGGCGAAGCCGGCGCGCAAGCTGAAGAACGCCGCCGATGACGTGGCGCGCGGCAACCTGAAGCAGCATCCGGAGCTGGAGGCCGGTCCGCAGGAGTTCCTGGCCACCGGCGCCAGCTTCAACCAAATGGTCAGCGCGCTGGAGCGCATGATGAACGCGCAGCAGCGGCTGATCTCGGACATCTCGCACGAGCTGCGCACGCCGCTGACTCGCCTGCAGCTGGCCACCGCGCTGATGCGCCGCCGCCACGGCGAAGGCCACGAACTGGCGCGCATCGAAACCGAAGCGCAGCGGCTGGATTCGATGATCAACGATCTGCTGGCGCTGTCGCGCGGGCAGCAGAAGGGCGAGCTGGCGCGCGAGCAGCTGAAGGCCAACGAACTGTGGGCCGACGTGCTGGACAACGCCCGTTTCGAAGCGGAACAGATGGGCAAGCAGCTGGAGATCGCTGCGCCGCCCGGCCCGTGGACGCTGTTCGGCAACGCGAGCGCGCTGGACAGCGCGTTGGAAAACATCGTGCGCAACGCCCTGCGTTATTCGCACACCCGCATCGCCGTGGCGTTCAGCGCCGACAATCAGGGCGTGACCATCCAGGTTGACGACGACGGCCCCGGCGTCAGCGCCGAAGATCGCGAGCAGATTTTCCGCCCGTTCTACCGCACCGATGAGGCGCGCGACCGTGAGTCCGGCGGCACCGGCCTTGGCCTGGCTATCGTCGAGGCGGCGGTCAATCAGCATCGCGGCTGGGTGAAGGCCGAAGACAGCCCGCTTGGCGGCCTGCGGCTGGTGCTGTGGCTGCCGCTGCATCATCAACGCCTATCGTCTAAGACAGAACAGTAAGAGTTTGCTATCCTGCGCCCCTCGTTCACGAGGGGCCTGCAACATGCTGAACATCGTTTTATTTGAACCCGAAATTCCACCCAATACCGGCAATATCATCCGCCTGTGCGCCAATACCGGCTTTAATCTGCATCTGATCGAACCGCTGGGTTTTCCGTGGGACGACAAGCGTCTGCGCCGCGCCGGGCTGGATTACCATGAGTTCACCCGCGTCCACCGTCATGCCGACTACGCCGCTTTTCTCGCCGCCGAGGATCCGCAACGGCTGTTTGCTCTCACGACCAAAGGCACGCCGGCGCACAGCGCCGTCAGCTATCAGGCCGGCGACTACCTGCTGTTCGGCCCGGAAACGCGCGGGTTGCCCGCCGACATCCTCGATGCGCTGCCCGCGCAGCAAAAAATCCGCATCCCGATGCAGGCGCAAAGCCGCAGCATGAACCTGTCGAATGCCGTCGCGGTGGTGGTTTATGAAGCCTGGCGGCAGTTGGACTATGCCGGCGCGCTGATCAAGGCGTAATCCACAACGACGCGCCATACTGAAGGAGGCATCGTTGCGATGCTCTCTCCAGGAACGGCACATGGCTTTCGTCGAGGATATTGTCACCCCGCTTCGCCGGCTCGAGTCGGCGCTGAACGAGGCGCTACAGCGGCTGCAACAGGCGCCGGACAGCGAAGCGCTGCACGATTTGCGCGTCAGTCTGCGCCGTATCCGCAGCCTGCTGCGCCCGTTGCACGGTTGCCCCGGCGCAACGCGGCTCGATCGGGCCGCCGCCCAGTTGGGCAGGCTCACGACGCCGCTGCGCGATCTCGAGGTGCTGATCGCCGAACTGGCGCACCATCATCTGGATTGGCAGGCCAACGTGCGCCAGAGCGATTTTCAGGCCCGCTGCCGCCAACTGCTCGCCAACCCGCAGCTCATCAGCTTCCCTTCGCTATTGCACGCCTGGCCGCACCGCTTTCGCCGCACCGCGCAACGCGCCGCCAAACACCGTGTGAACCGACGCCTGCAGCGCCAGCAGCGGCAATTGCGCCGGGCATTGGCTGATACCGGCTACGATCGCCACCGTCTGCGGCTGCTGGTTAAACGCCTGCGTTACGCGGCCGAAGCCTACCCGCAACGCCTTCCCCTTTCTCCCGCCGCGATGGCGAGCCTGAAAGCGGCGCAAAATGCCCTCGGTGATTGGCACGACCGGGAGGTTTGGTGCCTGCAAGCCGAACATCAGGCGGATCTCTGGCCATTGTTGCCACAGTGGCAAGCTGAGCTACGCCTGACGCTGGCCAGAGCGGATGCCTCACTCGCCGCCTTATCACCGACGCTGGCGACAAAAACCGGCGGCGCATCACGATCCTGAAAAAAGGCCGCGACAGGGCACGCCCGGCCCCGAAAATGCCCGCTACGCCGCAGATAATGCGCTATGTTTTGTAAGGGTAATCACCACTCATCATAGGAAACCACATGAAAAAACAACGCTTGAGCGTTGCCATGGCCGTTCTGGCAGCGGGCCTGTTGCTGGCGGGCTGTTCGTCCAAAGTCACCCAAACGTCGCAATATTCGGGCTTCTTGTCCGATTACAGCAAACTGCAGGAAACCACCTCGCCAAGCGGTCATAAAACGCTGCGCTGGGTAGATCCGAGCTACAAGGAATCCAACTATCGCGGCATCTATTTCCAACCGGTGGTCTATTTCCCGGCGGAGAAACCCACGGCGCGCGTCAGCCAGGACACGTTGAACAAGATTAAGGCCTACGCGACCCAGCGGATCAAAACCGCGCTGCAGAACCGCTTTACCATTCTGCCAAGCCCGGCGGGCTCGCGCGTGCTGGTGGCCAAACTCGCCATCACCGCCGTTTCGGCCGAAAACGAAGACATGAAGTTCTATGAGGTGGTGCCGGTCGCTGCGGTGGTTGCCAGCACCATGGCGGCTACCGGGCACCGGACGCAAAATACCGCGCTGTATATCGAAGGCGAGTTGATCGACCAGGATACCGGTAAAACGGTGATGGAAGTGGTGCGCAAGGCCTACGGTAAAACCGTCAACAACGACAGCACGCCGGTCACGGCGGATGACGTCAAGGCGGCGATCGACGATATCGTTACCGATATCACCCAGTTCCCGAAACAGGGCTGACCGCCGCTTGAAAAACACAGGGGGAGCCGAAGCTCCCCCTGAATGGACCCGCAGGCACGGCTTAGATGCCGTCGCCGTACTCGA
This sequence comes from Serratia ureilytica, assembly GCF_017309605.1. Classification (NCBI taxonomy): domain Bacteria; kingdom Pseudomonadati; phylum Pseudomonadota; class Gammaproteobacteria; order Enterobacterales; family Yersiniaceae; genus Serratia; species Serratia ureilytica. The sequence goes on along the minus strand of NZ_CP071320.1, from coordinate 58,631 downwards.
ATCCGTGGTTGGTGCCGTTGAAGTATTGATCCATATCCATCGACGGCGTATCGCTCTCCGGGCGCCCGACGATACGCGCCGGTACGCCGGCGGCGGTGGTGTGCGGCGGCACCGCCTGCAAGACCACCGAGCCCGCGCCGATCTTGGCGCCCTTGCCCACTTCGATATTGCCGAGAATTTTGGCGCCGGCGCCAATCATCACCCCTTCGCGAATTTTCGGGTGACGGTCACCGCTGGTTTTCCCGGTACCGCCCAGGGTGACCGACTGCAGAATAGAGACGTTGTTTTCCACCACCGCCGTTTCACCAATCACGATGCCGGTGGCGTGGTCGAGCATGATGCCGCAGCCGATGGTCGCCGCCGGGTGGATGTCTACGCCGAAGGCGACGGAAATTTGATTTTGCAGGTAGATCGCCAGCGCTTGCCGCCCTTGCTGCCACAGCCAGTGGCCGATGCGGTAAGCCTGCAGCGCGTGGAACCCTTTCAGGTAAAGCAGCGGCGTGGAGTATTTATCGACCGCCGGGTCGCGCAGCCGCACCGCGAGAATATCGCGCGCCGCCGAAACGATCATCTGATTGTCGGACTTGTAGGCCTCTTCCACCACCTCGCGCACCGCGATGGCGGGCATGATCGGCGTCGCCAGCTTGTTGGCCAACATATAGCTGAGCGCGCTGCCCAGGTTCTCATGCTTGAGCAACGTCGCATGGAAAAAGCTGGCCAGCATCGGTTCACAATCAGCCAGTGCTCGCGCTTCTGATTTAATGCTGTTCCAGACCTGCTCCAACTCTTCTGACGACATCACATACCCCTTTACCTTGCCAAACGGGCCGCTTCACACGGTGGCGCGGAGCGGCCCAGGTCATTTGCGGGGTCAGCATTCCGCTGCCCCGACATATCGTTTTATGTCACGCGCTGGGTTTTTCGTCCTTTCGGGCTCGCCCCAGCAGGCTCAGCGCCGCTTCGCGGGCGTCCTTGTGGCAGTAAAGCACCTGATAGATCTGTTCGGTGATCGGCATTTCAACGCCGTGCCGCTGCGCCAACGCCAACACCTCTTTGGTATTGCGATAGCCCTCGACCACCTGACCGATGCTGTCCTGCGCTTCCTGCACGCCTTTGCCCTGCCCCAGCATAATGCCGAAGCGGCGGTTGCGCGACTGGTTGTCCGTGCAGGTTAGCACCAGATCCCCCAGCCCCGCCATGCCCATGAACGTCGAAGGATCGGCGCCCAGCGCAGAACCCAGACGGCTCATTTCCGCCAGCCCACGCGTAATCAACGCGGTGCGGGCGTTGGCGCCGAAACCGATGCCGTCGGACATGCCGGCGCCGATGGCGATCACGTTCTTCACCGCGCCGCCAAGCTGAACGCCGATGAAGTCGGGATTGCTGTAGACGCGGAAGCTCTTGCCGCAGTGCAGCAGCTGTTGCAGATCGTCGGCGAACTGCGCATCGGTCGCCGCCAGCGCAATCGCCGTCGGCAGGCCGGCGGCCAGCTCTTTGGCGAACGTCGGCCCGGAGAGCACCGCCAGCGGGATCGCCTCGCCCAATGCCTCACGCGCCACGTCCTGCAGCAACCGGCCGGTTTCGGCCTCCAGCCCCTTGGTGGCCCACACGATGCGGGCGTCAGGGCGCAGATGCGGCTTCAGCTGGCGCAACACGTCGCCGAACACATGGCTCGGCACCACCACCAGCACGTCGCGGCTGGCAGCCAGCGCACGCGCCAAATCGGCTTCAAGCAGCAGGGTATCGGGGAAAGGAACGTCGGGCAGAAACGCCTGATTGCAGCGATCGCGCTGCAACGTTTGAATTTGCGCGGGGTTATGCCCCCACAACACCACGGTGTGGCCGTTACGCGCCAGCGTGATGGCCAATGCGGTGCCGTACGAGCCGGCACCGATGACAGTCATTGAAGCATTGACGGTGTTCATCAGGCATCCTGATGTGGTGCGGCACCTTCGCCTTCCGCCTGCTGCTGCAGATAGTTCATGAACAGCGCGTCAAAGTTGACCGGTGCCAGGTTCAGCTGCGGGAATGTGCCGCGGGAAACCAGGCTGGTGATGCACTCGCGCGCATACGGGAACAGGATGTTCGGGCAGTATGCGCCCAGGCAATGCGCCAGCTGCGTGCCTTCGATGCCTGCTACCGAGAAGATGCCCGCCTGTTGCACTTCGCACAGGAACGCCGTCTCTTCGCCCAGGGTCGCCGTCACGGTTACGCGCAGTACCACTTCATACACTTCGTCAGCCAGTTGGCTGGACGCGGTATCCAGATCAAGTTTAACTTCCGGCTGCCATTCCTGCTGGAAAACCTGCGGCGCGTTCGGCGCTTCGAAGGAGATGTCCTTGGTATAAATACGTTGGATCTGGAAAGCCATTTCAGTGCTGTTTTGTTCTGACATGTGAGTAATACCCTTGGTTAAACGTCCTTATTGACACTCGGTGAACCGGCAAGCTGCTTAAAGCAGCGGATCCAGGCCGCCGCGAGCATCGAGTTCATATAAATCATCACAGCCGCCGATATGCCGGCCGTCGATGAAAATCTGCGGCACGGTGGTGCGCCCGCTGCGCTCGATCATCACTTCGCGCTTGGCGTTATCGCCGTCGATGGCGATCTCGTTAAACGCCGCGCCCTTGCTGTTCAACAGCGCCTTGGCGCGATGGCAGAACGGGCAAGTCGCTTTGGTGTAGATATCAATGTTAGCCATGGATTGCCACCTCAAATAGGTTTAACGGTTACTTGCCGCGCACCAGCGGCAGGTTTTCTCCGCTCCAGCCGGCGATGCCGTCTTTCAGCATCGTCACCTTTTCAAAACCGGCCTTGCTCAGGTTCTCCGCCGGTTCGCGGGAGGCGGTGCCGTTGGCGCACACGACGATGATCGGCTGCGCTTTGTGTTTTTCCAGCTCGCCCAGGCTGCCGCTTTTGATTTCGCTGGCGGTCAGGTTGATGGCGCTGGCCAGGTGACCACGGCGAAAATCGTCGCGGCTGCGGGTGTCAACCACCACGGCATCTTCTTTGTTGATCAGGCGGATAGCTTCACCGCGAGCGATCTCTTTGACCTTGGAGAAACGGCTTTTGAAGGTCATGACGATCACGGCGACCAGCAGAGCGATCCAAGCCAGGCTCAGAATAGGGTGTCTGCTTACGAATGGCATAATTTCTTGCAGCATGGGGTGTAACAACTCCCGTCAGTTAAGGGATAAATAAGTCAAGGTTCCAGAGTATACCTGCCGAGTGCGGCAAATACAGCCAATAAGCAAGCGCGATTGTAGAAACTGCGGGCTGCGCTGAGAAATTCCCGAGGTCAGAGCATAAAAGCCCGCGCGATTCGCCGCAACCTTGATCTCTTTGGGCTATTTATCGCCGGCGGCGGTGTAAAATCAGCCGGTTTTTCGAGGGCGAACAGCCATGCCTCCGGCGGGCGCATGGCTATTCGCAGCTTAAAAAGTTCATAAGAGGTCAATGCAATGTCGAGCAACAAAAAACCGATGGTACTGGTGATCCTGGACGGTTACGGCCACCGTGAAGCGCGGCAGGACAACGCGATCCTGAACGCCGGCACCCCGGTGATGGATCGCCTGTGGCGGGAGCAGCCGCATACGCTGATCGCCGCTTCAGGGCTGGATGTCGGCCTGCCCGACGGCCAAATGGGCAACTCCGAAGTCGGCCACGTCAACCTGGGCGCCGGGCGCATCGTATACCAGGATCTGACCCGGCTGGACAAAGCGATCGCCGACGGCGACTTCTTCGCCAATCCGGTCCTGACCGCCGCCGTCGATAAGGCCGTGGCGGCCGGCAAAGCGGTGCATATCATGGGCCTGCTGTCGCCGGGCGGCGTGCACAGCCACGACGAGCACATCCTGGCCATGATTAAACTGGCCGCCCGGCGCGGCGCCAAAGCCGTCTATCTGCATGCCTTCCTCGACGGACGCGACACGCCGCCGCGCAGCGCCGAAGCCCCGTTGCTGCGCTGCCGCGAGGCCTTCGCCACGCTGGGCGTCGGGCGCATCGCTTCACTCATTGGGCGCTACTACGCCATGGATCGCGACAACCGTTGGGATCGCGTGCAGCTGGCCTATGACCTGCTGACCGCGGCCAAAGGCGACTACGTGGCCGACGATGCGGTAGCCGGTTTGCAGGCCGCCTACCAGCGCGGTGAAAACGACGAGTTCGTCAAACCGACCGTCATTCGCGCCGCCGGCGAGGCCGATGCCGCGATGCAGGACGGCGATGCGTTGATCTTCATGAACTTCCGCGCTGACCGCGCGCGCCAGATCACCCGCGCCTTCGTGAACGCGGATTTCGACGGTTTCCCACGCGCCAAACAGGTGCAGTTCGGCGATTTCGTGATGCTGACCGAGTACGCCGCCGACATCGACACCGCCTGCGCCTATCCGCCGGCGTCGCTGGCCAACACCTTCGGCGAATGGCTGATGAAGCACGACAAAACCCAGCTGCGCATCTCGGAAACCGAAAAATACGCCCACGTCACCTTCTTCTATAACGGCGGCGTGGAAGCGCCGTTCAAAGGGGAAGACCGCGTGCTGGTCAATTCGCCGAAGGTCGCCACCTACGATCTGCAGCCTGAGATGAGCGCCGCCGAGCTGACCGACAAACTGTTGACCGCCATCCGCAGCGGCAAATACGACGCCATTATCTGCAACTACCCGAACGGCGACATGGTGGGGCATACCGGCGTGTATGAAGCGGCGGTCAAAGCGGTGGAAACGCTGGACGCCTGTATCGCCCAGGTGGTTGACGCGGTGCGCGACGTCGACGGTCAGTTGCTGATCACCGCCGATCACGGCAACGCCGAGCAGATGCGCGATCCGGCCACCGGCCAGGCGCATACCGCACACACCAGCCTGCCGGTGCCGCTAATTTACGTCGGCAAACCGGCGCAGGCGGTCGAAGGCGGCAAGCTTTCGGACATCGCGCCAACCCTGTTAACGCTGATGGGAATGGAAATCCCGCAAGAGATGACTGGTAAGCCGCTGTTCATCGTGGAATAATCCTTCTCCATGAGGGAGAAGGCGTTTTTTGCACTATCAAGGGTAACCCGAAGCGCAAACGCAGGCAGCCGGCCGCTGCCTGAACGCACCGCGCCAAGGACGTTCACCGCCATGTGCGCCAGCGTATTTTGCGCTGGCGTCTTGCTGTTGCCGCTCGCCGGCCAGGCGGCGGAAGACAATAAATCCCAGCTGAAAGACATTCAGCAGAGCATCGCCGAGAAAGAAAAAGCGGTGAAGCAGCAGCAACAGCAGCGCAGCTCGCTGCAGGATCAGCTGCGGCAGCAGGAAAAAACCATCGCCCAGGCCAGCCGCCAGTTGCGCGACACCCAGGGCACGCTCACCCAGTTGGGCAAGGACATTTCCGGCCTGAACGCCTCGATCGCCAAGCTGCAAAAGCAGCAATCGACCCAGCAAAACCTCCTCGCCAAACAGCTTGACGCCGCCTTCCGGCAAGGGCAGCACAGCGCCGTGCAGCTGATCCTCAGCGGTGAAGAAAGCCAGCGCAGCGAACGTATTCTGGCCTATTTCGGTTATCTGAACGAAGCGCGCCAGAAAACCATCGAAGAGCTGAAACAGACCCGCGCCGAGCTGGCGAAGCAAAAAACCACGCTGGTGGCCAAACAGGGCCAGCAAAAATCCTTACTGAGCGAACAACAGACGCAGCAGCAGAAGCTGGAGCAGGCGCGCGGCGCCCGCAAGAAAACGCTGACCGCGCTGGAAGCCTCGCTGGAAAAAGACCAACAACGCCTGGTGGAACTGCGCCAAAACGAAGCCCGCATGCGCGACAAGATCGCCCGGGCGGAGCGCGAAGCCCGCGCGCGCGCCGAACGCGAAGCGCGTGAAGCGGCCAAGGTGCGCGAACAGGTGCGCATCAAGGAACAGCAGGCGAAGAAAACCGGCACCACCTACAAACCTAGCGAAGCCGATCGCTCGCTGATGGCGCGAACCGGCGGCCTCGGCCGGCCGGCCGGCCAGCTGATGTGGCCGGTGCGCGGCCGCACGCTGCACGGCTTTGGCGAGCAGCAGCAGGGCGAGCTACGCTGGAAAGGCATGGTGATCGAAGCCCGCGAAGGCAGTGAAGTGAAAGCCGTCGCCGATGGCCGCGTGCTGCTGGCCGACTGGCTGCAAGGCTATGGCCTGATGGTGGTGGTCGAACACGGTAAAGGCGACATGAGCGTGTACGGCTATAACCAAAGCGCGTTGGTCAACGTCGGGGCGCAGGTGCGCGCCGGCCAGCCGATCGCTCTGGTCGGCACCAGCGGCGGCCAGGGAACGCCGTCGCTCTATTTCGAAATCCGTCGTCAGGGACAGGCGGTTAACCCACTGCCGTGGTTGGGAAGATAGATTTGCGCTATGTCAAAACCCGTACAGCTCTGTTAATGGGCTGTCTGCTGCAGGCTTACGCTGCGCAGGCAGGAAAACTCTCCATCGTCATCGATGACGTGGGCTACCGCCCCCACGAAGAAAACGCGGTGCTGCAAATGCCGACGGCGATCTCGGTCGCAGTCTTGCCCAACGCGCCGCACGCCCGCCTGATGGCCACCCGCGCCCACAGCCAGGGCCGCGAAGTGCTGATCCACATGCCGATGGCGCCGCTCAGCAAGCAGCCGCTGGAGCGCGATACGCTGCAGCCCGCCATGAGCAGCGACGAGATCCAGCGCATCATCCGCAACGCGGTGAACAACGTGCCTTACGCGGTCGGCATGAACAACCACATGGGCAGCGCCATGACCTCCAGCCTGCCGGGCATGCAGAAAGTGATGCAGGCGCTCGAAAGCTACCGTCTGTACTTCCTCGACAGCATGACCATCGGCAACAGCCAAGCGACCCGCGCCGCGGCCGGCACCGGCGTGAAGGTGATCAAACGCAAGGTGTTCCTCGACGATACCGCGAACGAAGCCGATATCCGCCGTCAGTTCAACCGCGCGGTTGAATTGGCGCGGCGCAACGGTTCCGCCATCGCCATCGGCCACCCGCGCCCGGCAACGGTGAAAGTGCTGCAGCAGATGCTGCCGTCGCTGCCCGCCGATATCGTGCTGGTCAAACCGAGCGCGCTGCTGAACGAACCGCAGGGCAACGGTGGCGGCAGCTACGTCCCGCCGCCGGTCAAACCGCAAAAACCGCAGCCGAAGAACCCGTTCAGCGGCGGCATCAAACAGTGCAAGGTCAAACCGCCGAAGGAAAAAACCAACGCCGGCACCGCGCTGGGCGTTATCGCCGACAGCATTGCCACCTCGCCGCCGGTGACCTTCATCAAGCGTCATTGGCAGCACTGGACGCAAACCAAACCGCAAGCATAAAAAAAGGGCCGGAATTCCGGCCCTTTTCACGCCTGCCGAGATCAATCCCAGCTCAGCACCACTTTGCCCGACTTGCCGGAGCGCATGGCGTCGAAGCCCTGCTGGAACTCGTCGATCGAGAAACGGTGGGTGATGATCGGGGTCAAATCCAGACCGGACTGGATCAGCGCCGCCATCTTGTACCAGGTCTCAAACATTTCGCGGCCGTAAATCCCTTTGATAAACAGCCCTTTGAAAATCACCTGGTTCCAGTCGATCGACATATCCGAAGGCGGAATGCCCAGCATGGCGATGCGCCCGCCGTGGTTCATGGCGTTCAGCAGCGTGCGGAACGCCGGCGGCGCGCCGGACATTTCCAGACCGACGTCGAATCCTTCGGTCATGCCCAGCTCGGCCATCACGTCGTTGAGGTTTTCCTTGCTGACGTTCACCGCGCGGGTCACGCCCATCTTGCGCGCCAGTTCCAGACGGTATTCGTTAACGTCGGTGATCACCACATGACGGGCGCCGACGTGTTTGCACACCGCCGCCGCCATGATGCCGATCGGACCGGCGCCGGACACCAGCACGTCTTCCCCGACCAGATCGAACGACAGCGCAGTATGCACCGCGTTGCCGAACGGATCGAAGATCGAAGCCAGTTCGTCGGAGATGTTATCCGGGATCTTGAAGGCGTTGAACGCCGGGATCACCAGATATTCCGCGAAGCTGCCCGGACGGTTCACGCCCACGCCGATGGTGTTGCGGCACAGGTGCGTGCGGCCGCCGCGGCAGTTGCGGCAGTGGCCGCAGGTGATGTGGCCTTCGCCGGACACGCGATCGCCGATGCTGAAGCCTTTGACTTCCTGACCGATCGCCACCACTTCGCCCACGTATTCATGGCCGACCACCATCGGAACCGGAATGGTTTTTTGCGACCACTCGTCCCAGTTGTAGATATGCACATCGGTGCCGCAGATCGCGGTTTTGCGGATTTTGATCATGATGTCGTTGTGGCCCAGCTCCGGCTGAGGCACGTCGGTCATCCAAATCCCTTCTTCCGCTTTCAGTTTTGACAGTGCTTTCATGGTTTTACCTTATGCAATAACGCCAAGATCCTTACCGATACGTGTAAACGCCGCCACTGCGCGTTCGATTTGCTCCGGGGTGTGGTCGGCGGACATCTGGGTGCGGATGCGCGCCTGGCCTTTCGGCACCACCGGATAGAAGAAACCGGTCACATAGATGCCTTCCTTGAGCAACGCATTGGCGAATTCCTGCGCCAGCTTCGCCTCCCCCAGCATGACCGGGATGATGGCGTGATCGGCGCCGGCCAGGGTGAAGCCGGCGGCGGTCATTTTTTCGCGGAACAGACGCGCGTTGGCCCACAGGCGATCGCGCAGCGCATCACCCTCTTCCAACAGTTCCAGCACTTTGATCGACGCGGCGACGATCGCCGGCGCCAGCGAGTTGGAGAACAGGTACGGGCGCGAGCGCTGGCGCAGCCACTCCACCACTTCTTTCTTGGCGGCGGTGTAGCCGCCGGACGCGCCGCCCAGCGCCTTGCCTAACGTACCGGTAATGATATCGACGCGGCCCATCACTTCGCAGTATTCATGGGTGCCGCGCCCGTTGGCGCCGACAAAGCCCACCGCGTGGGAGTCATCCACCATCACCAGCGCCTGATACTCGTCCGCCAGATCGCAAACCCCTTTCAGGTTGGCGATCACGCCGTCCATCGAGAACACGCCGTCGGTGGCGATCAGAATGTGGCGCGCGCCGTCGGCTTTGGCCTGTTTCAGCTGCGCGGCCAGCTCGGCCATGTCGTTATTGGCGTAGCGATAGCGCTTGGCCTTGCACAGCCGCACGCCGTCGATGATCGACGCATGGTTCAACGCATCGGAGATAATGGCGTCTTCCGGGCCGAGCAGGGTTTCGAACAGCCCGCCGTTGGCGTCGAAGCAAGAGGAGTACAGGATCGCGTCTTCCATGCCCAAAAAGGCCGCCAGTTTCTGTTCGAGCTGCTTGTGGCTGTCCTGGGTGCCGCAGATGAAGCGCACCGACGCCATGCCGAAACCGTGGCTGTCCATCCCCGATTTGGCGGCGGCGATCAGCGCCGGATGGTTGGCCAGGCCCAGGTAGTTATTGGCGCAGAAGTTGATCACATGGCTGCCGTCGGCGACGGCGATGTCCGCCTGTTGCGCGGAGGTAATGATGCGTTCTTCCTTGAACAGCCCTTCACTGCGCGTGGCGGCAAGCTGTTGTTCCAACTGCTGATAAAAAGACGCTGACATTCGGTTATCTCCAGGATTGGACTAATTGCGGCATATTTTACTGATTTGTAACCAAACTGACGAGAATGCGCGGGAGAGAATATTAAAATTGCAGCAGATATCACGGCAAACGGCGGACTTCAATGGCAATGCGGGATATTCGGAGCCCTTCCGCTGTTTGCCGCGGCATGAAATGCTATGATAACCGCCATTGAGCGTGGGGCATTGTGCCCCACCAGGCAGCTTAGCAGGGGTAACCCAATGATTATCGTTACTGGCGGCGCCGGCATGATCGGCAGCAACATCATTAAGGCACTGAACGACAAGGGATATCGCGATATCCTGGTGGTGGACAACCTGAAAGACGGCACCAAGTTCGTCAACCTGGTCGATCTGGACATCGCCGACTATATCGATAAAGAAGACTTTATCGCCAGCATCGTGGCCGGCGACGATCTGGGCGAGATCGAAGCGGTGTTCCACGAAGGCGCCTGCTCTGCGACCACCGAGTGGGACGGCAAGTACATGATGGACAACAACTATCAGTACTCCAAAGACCTGCTGCACTACTGCCTGGATCGCGAAATTCCGTTCCTGTACGCCTCCTCCGCCGCCACTTACGGCGGCCGCGAAGAGTTTATCGAAGAGCGTCAGTATGAAGCGCCGCTCAACGTGTACGGTTATTCCAAATTCCTGTTCGATCAGTACGTGCGTGAGATCCTGCCGGAAGCGGACTCGCAGATCTGCGGCTTCCGCTACTTCAACGTTTACGGCCCGCGCGAAGGCCACAAAGGCAGCATGGCCAGCGTCGCCTTCCACCTGAACACCCAGATCAACCGCGGCGAAAACCCGAAACTGTTCGCCGGCAGCGAAAACTTCAAGCGTGACTTCATCTACGTCGGCGACGTGGCGGCGGTCAACCTGTGGTTCTGGGAAACCGGCAAATCCGGCATCTTCAACTGCGGCACCGGTCGGGCGGAAACCTTCCAGGCGGTGGCTGACGCGGTGGTGGACTTCCATCAGCAAGGCGCGGTGGAATACATCGAGTTCCCGGAGAAGCTGAAGGGCCGCTATCAGGCGTACACCCAGGCCGATCTGACCAAGCTGCGCGCCGCCGGCTACGACGCACCGTTCAAAACGGTCGCCGAAGGCGTGAAAGAGTACATGGCCTGGTTGAACCGCACCGCATAAGCTGAAGGAATTAACGCTGGGTATGAAAATACTGGTTATCGGCCCTTCTTGGGTTGGCGACATGATGATGTCGCAAAGTCTCTATCGCACCCTGAAGGCCGAATATCCGACGGCGGAGATCGATGTGATGGCGCCGGCCTGGTGCCGCCCGTTGCTGGCGCGCATGCCGGAAGTCAATCAGGCGCTGGCGATGCCGCTGGGCCACGGCGCGCTGGGGCTCGGCGAACGCCGCCGCCTGGGGCGCGCTCTGCGCGCCAACCGTTACGATCGCGCTTACGTTCTGCCCAACTCGTTCAAATCCGCGCTGGTGCCTTTCTTCGCCGATATCCCGCAGCGCACCGGCTGGCGGGGCGAAATGCGCTACGGCCTGCTGAACGACGTGCGCGTGCTCGACAAGGCGGCTTTCCCGCTGATGGTGCAGCGCTATGTGGCGCTGGCCTATGACAAAGGCCGCGTTCAGCGCGCCGACGATCTGCCGCAGCCGCTGCTGTGGCCGCAGCTGCGGGTGAGCGACGAAGAGATCGCCGAAACCACCTCAGCCTTCAACCTGACCGACAGCCGCCCGATCGTCGGCTTCTGCCCAGGCGCGGAGTTCGGCCCCGCCAAGCGCTGGCCGCACTATCACTACGCGGCGCTGGCTCAACGGCTGATCGAGAGCGGCTATCAAATCGCGCTGTTCGGTTCGGCAAAAGACCATGAGGCCGGCGAACAGATCCGCGCCGCGTTGCAGGACGACGCGCGCGATTTCTGCCTTAATCTGGCCGGAAAAACCCAGCTGGAGCAGGCGGTGATCCTGATCGCGGCCTGCCGGGCGGTGGTCAGCAACGACTCCGGTTTAATGCACGTTGCCGCAGCGTTGAACAAACCGCTGATAGCCTTGTACGGCCCAAGCAGCCCCGACTTCACGCCGCCGCTCTCCGACAAGGCGCGGGTGATTCGCTTGATCAGCGGCTACCACAAGGTGCGTAAGGGCGATGCCGAACAGGGGTATCACCAAAGTTTGATCGATATTCAGCCGCAGCAAGTGTTGGATGCGCTGACGCCGTTGCTTGTCGCCAGCGAGGAATAGTCATGCAGGTGTTAATCGTAAAAACGTCCTCGATGGGAGACGTGCTGCATACGCTGCCCGCCCTGACCGATGCGCTGCAGGCCATTCCCGATATCCGCTTCGACTGGGTAGTGGAAGAAGGTTTCAGCCAAATCCCCACCTGGCACCCGGCGGTGGATCGCGTGATCCCGGTGGCCATTCGCCGCTGGCGCAAAAACTGGTTCGGCAGCGACACCCGACAGCAGCGCTGCGACTTCAAGCGCGCGCTGCAAGAACGCCGTTACGACGTGGTGATCGACGCGCAGGGCCTGATGAAAAGCGCCGCGCTGATCACGCGCGTCGCCAAGGGCAACAAACATGGCCCGGACTGCAAAAGCGCGCGCGAACCGTTCGCCAGCTGGTTCTACAACGTGCGCCATGAGATAGACAAACGGCAGCACGCGGTGGAACGCACGCGCGAGCTGTTCGCCAAAAGCCTCGGCTACGATAAACCGGGCAGCTACGGCGACTATGCCATCGCCGCGCGTTTTCTCAGCCAGCCGCCGGTCGATGCCGGTCAATATCTGGTGTTTTTGCACGCTACGACCCGCGACGACAAGCATTGGCCGGAGCAGAACTGGCGCGAGCTGATCGCGCTGACGGCCGACAGCGGGCTGAAGATCAAACTGCCCTGGGGGGCGGAGCATGAACATCAGCGCGCGCTGCGGTTGGCGGAAGGTTTCCCACATGTCGAGGTGCTGCCGAAGCTCAGCCTGCAGCAGGTGGCTGACGTGCTGGCGGGCGCCAGGGGCGTGGTCTCGGTCGACACCGGGCTAAGTCATCTGACCGCCGCGCTCGACAGACCGAACATCACGCTGTTCGGGCCAACCGATCCCGGCCTGATCGGCGGCTATGGGCAAAATCAGCACTCGCTGATTTCGCCGGAAAAAAGCATGGCGACAATCGACGCCGATACGGCATGGCAGGCGTTGCAAAAGGTTATAGCATGAAAAAACTGCATATTATCAACCTGGGTAAAATGGGCGGCGTCGAGCGCCTGTTCCTGCAGTACATCAACGATACCACCGACGGCAGCAACCAGGTCTTGTGCATCAGCGGCGACATTGGCGAAGAGATCCGCCGCCAGTTGCCTGCGCATCAGCCCGTCACCTTCGCCAACCGCCTGATCAATGCACTGCCGCTGCGCTGCCCGCAGTTCCTGCGAAAATTTCTGTTGAAGTGGAAAATCGAGCGGGCCAACGCCGACGTGGTGATCGTCTGGGATCTGGTGCCGGGGCTGGCAGCCAAACCCAAGCGCGGCAAGCTGGTTTACTACGATCACGGCTGCTCCTGGCGCTACCCGAAAAATCAAAAGACGCTACGTTTCTTCGCCATGCTGGACGGCGTGATTTCCGCCTCACACGCGTCGAAGCGGGTGATGGAGCTGCGCTTTAATCTGCCTTGCCCCAATCACGTGGTGATCAACCGCATCAAGACGCCGGCGGGGATCGACACTGCGCCGAAAACGCTGTCGCAACCGGTCAGGATCGGCACGGCCTCACGCCTGGTCAGCCTGAAAGGCATCAGCGTTTCATTATTGATGATGCAGGAGCTGCGGCGGCGCGGGCATGACGTCACGCTGGAAGTGGCCGGCAAAGGGCCGGATCGCGCGGCGTTCGAGGCGCTGGCGACTCGGCTTCAGCTCGGCGACCGCATCACTTTCAGCGGTTATCAGGATGACGTCGCCGGCTTCTTCAATCGCACGCACATCTACATGAGCACGCCGATCACCGAGCCGTTCGGCTTGTCCTGCATGGAATCGCTCTATTTCGGCGTGCCGGTCATCTTCCCGCAGGTTGACGGCCAGCCGGAAGCGGTGAAAGACGGCGTCTGCGGCATTGGCCTGGTTCCGTCGGTCACCATCGAACAACACCGGCAGCTCACCGATATCGAGGTCGACTTCCCGCATGAAGTCTACGATCCGTTAACCGACAGCCTGGTGTCGCCCAAGCTGTTGTCGCATATCGACTGTGCGGATGCCGTTGAGGCATTGCTGGCGGGCGAAACCTACCAGACGTTGAGCCGAAACGCGCAGCGCTATCCTGCTGAACATTTCAACTATGCTCAGTTCAAAGCTGAGTTTGACGACACGCTGCGATCCTTCATCGTTTAATCAACACGTGAGCCGGAAAACACGCCCGATGCTAAAACAAAAAACGCCGCACCCTGCCTTCAGTTATTTGATTTATCTGGGATGCGCCATCGCTTTTTGCACCATTCCTTTCGGTTCCGCGACCGGACGCAATCTGTTTTACGTTTCCAGCTACATCGCCTTTATCGCCGTTTGCCTGTATCCGCGCTACTACTTCAGCAACGTTAAAAATCTGCTGTTGCCCGCGCTGATGTTCTGCGTCGGCATGGGCACCATCCTGTGGATGCATCACTTCAAACAGCCGGGTGAGTACATCAACATTTATCGCTCTTATATGTCGACCGGCAAACTGCAGCTCGCAACCGCTTTCATCTTGCTGATTGCGCTCAATGAGCGGCTGTGCGTGCAGCGCCTACTGATCGTCGTGGCCCTCGTTACCGGCCTGGCGATCAACGGCTATTCTCTCTATCAGGGATTGCGGCTGGATATTCCTCGCGTGGAGCTTAACTTCGATCGCGCCACGGTCGCTGCCTATCTGATGACCGCCATCGATCTGGTGATGATGCAAGCCATCCTGATGCTGCGCACCCGCTACCGCCTGGTGCTGTACATTGCGGCGTTCCTGCTTTCCTTCTCTGCGTTGGTGCTGACCGGCACCCGCGCGGCGATGCTGGTTTACCCGGTGGCGATTTGTCTGTCGCTGCTGGCGACCAAGCATCTGGTTTCCAGGAAACACAAGCTCGCGTTGATGGCCTCGGTACCGCTGCTGCTCGTAGCCTGCGGCCTGGTGTTCAAACCGCAGATAGAAGAACGCATTCAGGCCTTTGAGACCGACATGCGTCTGATGGATCAGCCACAGACTGAAAACTCGATCATTTCCCGACTGTCGATGCAAACGCTGGCATGGCGCACCGGCTCACAAGCTCCTTGGGGTCAATCCGCCGAGCAGCGCGGTGAAGAGATCCGCGCCATCGTCGCGCAGCAACCTCGCCTGTCTGGCGTCATGCCTTACATCAACGTGCATCTGCATAACGAGCTGCTGGAAACCTATTCGCTCAAGGGGGTCTGGGGGGCGTTGCTGTTGCTGGCGCTGTATATCGGCCTGTTCTTCTCTTCATTCCGGCCGCAGCGCAACGCGCTGCTGCTGAGCGTGAGCGCCAGCCTGTTCGTTTACGGTCTTAGCGACGTCATCTTCTTCAGCACGGAAGGCACCGTCATGTTCTGTCTGGCGCTGATCGCTGGGGTGCTCTCCGTGGCGAAACCGCCTTTCGCCCAGGAGCAGACCGCGTGAAAACTCATCAGCCACCGCTGCTCAGCGTTATCGTGCCGTTTTACAATAACGAAGCGTTCGTCATCGCTGCGCTGGATTCGTTATTTACGCAGATTTCTGATGAGATTGAGGTGGTCATCATCGACGATGGCTCTACCGATGCGTCAGGGGCGCTGGTCAGCCGGTATCTGGCGCAGCGGCAGCATCCGCACGTGGCTTTTATTTCACAGGCCAACGGCGGCATTGCGCACGCCCGCAATGTCGGCCTGCAGCATGCCGCCGGCCGCTACGTCACCTTTCTCGACGGCGACGATCTGCTGAGCGACGACTATCTGGCGATCCTGCGGCCCCTGCTGATCGCCGATGAATATGACCTGATCGATTTTAATTATCAGAAGTTCACCGAACAACCGCCGAAACCCGAGAACCGCGCGACGCAGCCCGCAGCCTACGACTTTTCCTCGTTGGGGCTGGGCAGCCTGCAACCGCTGTTCGCACGCTCGATGTGGCATCTCTGGAGCCGGGTATATAAGCGCACGCTGCTGGCAGGGGAAACGTTCGAAGACGGCAGGCGTTATGAAGACGTGATTTTCACGCCTTTTCAGTATTTCAAAACTCGCCGCATCGCCCATCTTGACTGCGAACTCTATTTCTACCGGGATAACAGCCAGGGCATCACCCGCAATATCAAACCTAAAGATATTGAAGATTTGCTGTTCGCCATGGAGAAGATGCTGCGCTTTGTGGCGCAGCATCCTGGGGATGAGCCGCTGCGCCGGTTGGCCGCCCTGATGCTGGCCAACTGCTTTTCCGAGGTGAAAAGCATGTCGAAGGCGGTGTACGGTTATTATCATTACGCGCCGGCAACGCTGCAAATTCTGCGCCGCGCCGCCGCTGTCTGCCGCAACAGCGACGTGCCGGGCAAAAAAGTCCGCCAGATGCGCTATGCGCGAGTGGATACCTTTCTTTCGAAGCTGCGCGGGCGCAAACCACGCTAACCGCATCGGCCTGGCGGCCGATGCGTCGCCGCACCTCTAGCGCGCTAAAGGCACGTGCGCGACCAGTTCGTCATAAATCCGCTGCGGCTGAATGACCCCCATCGGGCTTTCCGCCTCCAGCGGCATCGTATAGCCGGTGCGCGACACCTGAATGATGCGGTGCAGTTCAGGATCCTGAATCGGCCCGGTGGAGCGTGAATCGGCGGTCACGAACAGGCTGATGGTTTTCACCTTCAACGCCACCGCCAGATGCAGCGGCCCGGTGTCGCCGGTGACCAGAACATGGAAACTGTCGAGCAACGTCAGCAAGCCTTGCAGCCCCGTTTTACCGATCTGATTATCCACGCAGGCCTGCGTTTGCGGGCCGATCAGGCTCATAAACTGCTGGGCCTTGCCGTCGTCAAGCGGTGCGCCAATCAGCACGATGCGCACATTGGGGTGCTTCGCCACCAGCTCATCGGCCAGGCGCGCATAGTGCGACACCGGCCAGCAACGCGACTCCGTCGATGCCCCCAGTTGAAAACCGATGGTGGGATGGTCGCTGCTTTTGACGCCGCGCTGATAGTCCACGGGAATTTCCATCGTCGGATCGTCGCTACGGCAGCCCAAAATGGAAATCAGCTCCAGTTTGCGGCGCACGAAATGGCCGTAATAATGGAAGATATAGTTGGTTAACCAAGGTTCCAGCCCGCAAATACCCGAGCTGTAGTTATCCCTGATGATGTACTTTGCCCCCGCCATGATGGCGCTGATGATGTCATAAGGCAGGTGAGAGTGCAGGATCAGCGCCAAATCCGGCTGATGTTCGCGCAGCGATTTCAGCAATGGGCGTATCGTCTTGATCTTGCTGTCCCAATACACCACGCGATCGTAATAGCGGCCGTTCTCCACCAGTTCGCGGTTTTTCTTGTGCACCACCAGCGTGATGTGCGCGTTGGGATAGCGTTCCCTCATCGCCCTCAATGCCGGCGTGTTGAACATGAAGTCGCCCAACGCCGTGGTGGAATAGATGACGATATTGTCAAACTGCTGGGCGCCGTCGAACGTCGCCTTGTCCTGAAAACGGCCGTACTTCGCCGTATAGCGCCGCAAAAACCAGTCGGCAACCTTAATTTTCCATTTCTTCGACATGTGCGTGCTTAGTTCGCTTTAAGTTGATAATACTCGGCCAGCGTCATGCCCACCGTGCGCTGCTGCAGCCAGTCAAACAGCTGCTCCAGATCGCGGTACAGCACTTCGATATCCTGCTCGGTTTTGAACGTCGGGCTGCCGCCCGGCATAAACTCGGAGGAGTGCAGCATAAACTCGACGTAGTCATGCCCCTGCGCCAACGACGTCTCGGCCACGCTTATCATCTTGGCCACGTTGCCGCCACTCGGCCGCAGCCAGTTGACGGACGGCGAACGCCGCTTGCCGCGCAGCCGATCATAGCCCTGCTTGAACGCATTCATCAGCGCCGAATGCTTGTACTGGATGCTCATCGGCACTTCCAGCAGCGACGAAGCGCCCGGCTTGGCGATGTTCTGCGGATCGATGAAATAGGCCTGCGACGGGAACCGGCTGTAATCGGTACCGCCGTTGCCCTGCGGGTTGCCCGGCGAAAACTGCCAGTTGACCCGCGGCGTGACCGAACAATCCACCTGATAGCCGTATTCCAGCAGCAGTGAGGCATAGTATTCGTTGAACGCCCAACGGCCGGCGCGATGGCTGAGCATTTTGGTCTGGAAGGCGTCCTCCAGCAGTTTGGTCATGTGGTCGACTTTGGCGCGTATCTGATCGGCGGGATACTCGATCAAATAAGGCTTGTGGCGCCAGTCGTCATCGGTGAGCGGCGTCAGCGGCGGGCTGTTCCAGGCGTGCAGATGCATGCCGACTTCACCGGCACCGCGGGCGATCACGTCACGCGCGAACTCGACGTAAGCCGGATCCATCGCCATTTCATAGTTGGTGAGATAAACCGGCTTGAAGGCATATTTCTCGCACAGCGCCTGAAAGCGCGGCAAGAAACGCGTGTTTTCGGTCGCGATGCGATCGTGGTTTTGCCACAGATTATCGCCTTCGGTATCAATGGTGATGAGAAACGCCGGTTTAGTCATGAATATCGAACCTGATATCAACAGAATACGCTATGTTACGCAGCCCGTTTCGCCAGGGCAAACGACTTTGCTGCCTGGTTTGGACAACGTTGAAGCGCATTCGTCCCCGGCTCGGCGATTTTTTTGCGGCCCGGCAAGAAAACCGTGCAACAGTAGCCACATGCGATCGGGTCATTTAGAATCAAAGATTGGTTTCCCAGAAAGCGACTCATGATGAACGACGCGCCAGCCCCAACTTCCGCCCCATCCGTACAGCGTATTTTGATCATAAAACTGCGCCATCACGGCGATATGCTGCTGGTCACGCCGGTCATCAGCAGCCTGCGGCAACACTACCCGCAGGCGCAGATCGATGTGCTGCTGTATCAGGAAACGCAGGAGATGCTGGCCAGTAATCCGGAATTGTCGACGCTGTTCGCCATCGACCGCCAATGGAAAAAACAGGGCGCCCGCGCGCATCTGGGGCACGAGCTGGCGCTGCTGCGTCGTCTGAAGGCGCAGCGCTACGATCTGGTAGTCAACCTGGCCGATCAGTGGCGCAGCGCCATTATCACGCGCCTGACCGGCGCGCGCATCCGTCTGGGCTTCGATTTCCCTAAACGCCGCGGCTTCCTGTGGCGCCACTGCCACACGCAGCTGGTGCCGGTCGACAATCACGCCCACCTGCATACCGTCGAACAAAATCTCTCGCTGCTGGCGCCGCTGAACCTGCCCGCGCTCAGCGAACATGTGACCATGAGTTATGAGCCACAAGATTGGCAGGCTTGTGAGCAACGGTTGCAGAAACAGGGCGTCGCCGGCAGTTATATTGTGGTGCAGCCCACCTCGCGCTGGTTCTTCAAATGCTGGAGCGAAGAGAAAATGGCCGCCACCCTCACCGCCTTGCAGGCCGACGGCCACCAGCTGGTGATCACCTCCGGCCCCGACGCCAGAGAAAAAGCCATGGTCGAGCGCATTTTGGCGCTCTGCCCGCCGCAGGGCGTGATCTCGTTGGCCGGCCAGCTGACGCTGCGCCAGCTGGCCGCCCTGATCGACCACGCCAAGCTGTTTATCGGCGTGGATTCGGTGCCGATGCACATGGCCGCCGCGCTGCAAACGCCGTGCGTGGCGCTGTTCGGCCCTTCCAAGCTGACTTTCTGGCGGCCATGGCAGGCTACCGGCGCCGTGATCTGGGCCGGCGACTTCGGCGAACTACCCGATCCGGACGCCATTGATACCGGCACCGACGAACGGTATCTCGACCTTATTCCTACAGACGCGGTGATTGCAGCCGCGCGGAGCACGCTGGCATGAAAGCATTTCGTTTGGCGATCGTTCGCCAAAAATACCGCCCGGACGGCGGAGCCGAACGTTTCGTTTCCCGCGCCCTGGAAGCGCTGGAACAACAGGATCTCGATCTGAACGTCATCACCCGCGAATGGCAGGGTGACGCCAATCCCAACTGGCATATCCACCTGTGTAACCCGTTGAAACTAGGCCGCATCAGTCGCGAACGGGGCTTCGCCGTGGCGGCCAGGGCGCTGTGGCAGAAAGAGCGCTTCGATCTGGTGCAAAGCCATGAGCGCATTCCCGGCTGCGATATCTACCGCGCCGGCGACGGCGTACACCGCCGCTGGCTGCTGCAACGCGCGCGGCTGCTGCCCGAGTGGCGCCGCAAGTGGCTGTTTTCCAACCGTTATCACCGCTATGTGATGTGCGCCGAGCGCGCCATGTACGCCGCACCGGAGCTGAAAGCCGTCATCTGCAACGCCGAAATGATCAAACGGGAAATCATCGCCGACTTTGGCGTGCCCGCCGACAAAATCACGGTGATCTATAACGCCATCGACAATCAAAAGTTCCTGCCCGCCGACGAGGCCCAGCGCCGACGCCTGCGTGAGCAATATCAGATCCCGCAACAGGCGCACTGCCTGATCTTCGTCGGCTCCGGTTTCGAGCGCAAAGGGCTGGCCGCCGCCATCCGCGCCGTGGCGGCGACCAACAGCCACCTCTTGGTGGTCGGTAAAGACAAAGCCGAAAAGCGTTACCGGGCGCTGGCGCAGTCGCTGGGCTGCGGCGATCGCATTCACTTTATGGGCGTGCAGAAGCAGACTCTGCCGTTCTATCAAGCCGCGGATGCGCTGCTGCTGCCGACGCTGTACGATCCGTTCCCGAATGTGATTCTGGAAGCGATGTCCTGCGGCCTGCCGGTTATCACCAGCACCACCTGCGGCGGCGCCGAGTTTATCACCCCGGGCCAGAACGGCTTCGTGACCGACGCGCTCGACGTGCCGGCCATCACAGAAGCCATTCGGGCGCTGCCGCGCCAGGCGCTGGGATCCTCCATGGGCGAAGCGGCAAGATTGCGCATTATGACGGCTACGCCGGCGCATCTCTCCGAACAGCTCATTTCCCTCTATAACCGGTTACTGGATTAGCTATGCGTATTCTGATGATCATCGATGGCCTGCCGGGAGGCGGCGCGGAAAAAGTGGTGCTGACCCTGTGCCAAGGCATGCAGCAACAGGGGCATGACGTCAGTCTGATCTCGCTGCGTGACGTCTGCAATTACCCTATCCCGTCAGGCATTGATTATCAGGTGGTGGCCGATCGCAGCCGTGCCCCCTGGCGCAAGCTGACCGAGCTGTCGCGCCGCGCCGCCGCGCTGGATCGGGCGGTAGCCGAACACGAGCGCCAACACGGCGCGTTCGATCTGGTGTTCTCCAACCTGCACAAAACCGATCGCATCGTCAGCCGCAGCAAGCGGCTGGCTTCGGATCGCCTGTGGTTCTGCATTCACGGCATTCTCTCCACTTCCTACCTCGGCCACCGCAAAGGCCTGGATCGCTGGCTCAAGCAACGTAAAATCGCCAACGTTTACCAGGGGAGAAATATCGTCGCCGTTTCACAGGCGGTCGGCGGCGATCTGCAGCAGAATTTGCCGATCCGCCCACGTCGGCTGGCGGTCATCAATAACCCGTTCGACATCGACGCCATCCGGCAACAGGCGGCGGCACCTTGCGAACTGGCCGGTCAGGACTATCTGGTGCACGTCGGCCGCTTTCACGCCACCAAGCGGCATGACCGCCTGCTGAAAGCCTATGCGCAATCCGGCATTCAGGCGCCGCTGGCTTTGATCGGCACCGGGGATGACGCCCGCGTCGCCGAGGTCAAGCGTCTGGCGGCAGACTTGGGGATCGCAGAGCGCGTGCTGTTCCTCGGCTTCCAGGCCAATCCCTATCCGTTTATCCGCCATGCCTCGCTGTTGGTGCTCAGCTCCGATAGCGAAGGGTTTGGCAATGTGCTGGTAGAATCGCTGTTGTGCGGCACGCCGGTGGTCAGCACCCGCTGTCCGGGCGGCCCTGCGGAAATTCTGGAAAAAGCCGGCATGGCTAACGCGTTGGCGGAATTAAACGAAGCGTCGCTGGCAGAAAAAATGGCGGAAATTTACGCCAACCCACCGCAGATAAATCAACAGCCATTGCTGAGCTATGGGCTGGAGCCTATTTGCCGTCAATATATTGAGCTGAAAGAAAAATAATAAATTAATAAATAAGGCAGGTGATGCCTGCCTTATTTTCTTCGCTAGCTTAGCGCCTGCATTTTCTGCCAAACCTCATCGACAGAAACATCTTCACAGTGCCCCGACTCACTCTGCAAAATATGATGACGGCCGGTCCATGGATGCCAGGACGTTTTATCGGTATCGCCAAAGAACACCACCATATCCTTATTCAGCGCGGCGGCAAGATGCATCTGCCCGCCGTCGCTGCACAGCACCCGATCGCATAAATCGAACCCGCCCAACAGCTCGCGCACCGAGGCCGTCGGATAAAGCGCGACGCGTTCGTTTTGGCACAGCGCCAACAGCTGTTCTGCGCGCTGCTGATCGCCGATGTCGTCCGGCGCCAGCGTGCCCTGCGGCGACCAGAAGATCAGCACGCCGGTGCGGGGATCGGCGGTCAGGCGGTTGATGATTTCGGCATAGCGTTCAACCGGCCAGCGCCTTTTCGGGCTACGGCTGCTGATATGCACGGCGCAAACCCGTTCGACCGATGGCAGGCGTTCCTGCAGCCGCTGCGCCGCCAGCTGCCGCTCTTCCGGCGTCAGGAATACCCGCACCGGCGGGATCGGAATGGCTTGATCGGTTATCGCCGATAAATAGCTGTAGGTGTGTTCGACCTGATGTAGACCGCGGAAATCGTCCTTGCGGAACGGGCGCTGAATATCTTTCGTGCCCAAATCGGCGCCGATGATATGGGTGGCGCCGGCCATTTTCGCTAAACGCAAGCTGTATTTGCAAGGCACCGGGTTGGCCAGAATGACCGCATCGAACTTTATTTTTCGCAGCTTCAGGAAGATCATCAGACGTTCGAAATAAACGCCCAACGTCGTTTCATTTTTCGCCTTGTGCTTGGCCTTTTTATAGACAAAGACTTTCTCGAGATGAGGGTTGTTTTTAACAACGTCCTGGCTGACTTTATTGATCAGCAGATAAACTTTTGCGTCTGGATAGGCAATTTTCACCCCTTCAATCAGAGGCGTGGTGCAAACAAGATCGCCGATGTTGTCGCGGCGAATAATTAAAATATTCTTCATTCCGAGCCTATCGGCGAAATCGCTCGCCGGTTGTCTGAAACTGACACCCAAGGTTACCAAATTAGCGCCTTTCCCTTCCAGTTATGGTACTATTCCGAATAACCCATATAAATGAAATTGATAGAATGTTGCTGCGTTTATATCAGGTACTACTCTACCTCATCCAACCCCTGATCTGGCTCCGCTTACTGCTGCGCAGCCGCAAAGCTCCAGCCTACCGTAAACGCTGGGCGGAACGCTATGGCTTCTGCGCCGGGAAAGTCGTGCCGGGCGGCATTATGCTGCATTCCGTCTCCGTCGGCGAAACGCTGGCGGCCATCCCGCTGGTGCGGGCGCTGCGCCATCGTTACCCCGCTTTGCCGATAACTGTGACCACAATGACCCCGACAGGTTCAGAACGCGTCCAGTCCGCTTTCGGCAAAGACGTGCATCATGTCTATCTGCCCTACGATCTGCCCGGTTCCATGAACCGCTTCCTCGACCAGGTGAATCCCAAGCTGGTGATCATCATGGAAACCGAGCTATGGCCTAACCTGATCAACGCACTGCATCAGCGGCAAATCCCCCTGGTGATCGCCAATGCGCGCCTGTCGGCGCGATCCGCCGCCGGCTATAAGAAAATTGGCGGATTCATGCGCGATATGCTGCGCCGCATTACGCTGATCGCCGCACAGAACCAGGAAGACGGCGATCGTTTTATCGAACTGGGCCTGAAACGCTCGCAGCTGGCCGTTACCGGCAGCCTGAAATTCGATATCTCCGTCACCCCGGAACTGGCCGCCCGCGCCGTTACGCTGCGCCGCCAATGGGCGCCGCGCCGCCCGGTGTGGATCGCCACCAGCACCCATGAAGGCGAAGAAACCATCCTGCTCGAAGCGCACCGCAAGCTGCTGGAAAAACACCCCGACCTGCTGCTGATCCTGGTGCCGCGTCACCCGGAACGCTTCCCGACCGCCAAGGAACTGGTACAGAAGGCCGGCTTCAGCTACACCCTGCGCAGCAGCGGCGAAATCCCGTCCGGCAGCACCCAGGTGGTGATCGGCGATACCATGGGCGAACTCATGCTGCTGTACGGCATCGCCGATCTGGCCTTTGTCGGCGGCAGCCTGGTGGAACGTGGCGGGCATAACCCGCTGGAAGCCGCCGCCCACGCCATCCCGGTGCTGATGGGCCCGCACACCTTCAACTTTAAAGACATCTGCGCCAAGCTTTCGCAGGCCGAAGGCCTGATCACCGTGACCGACGTGGATTCGCTGGTAAAGGAAGTGGAAACCCTGTTAACCGACGAAGACTACCGCCGTTACTACGGCCGCCATGCGGTGGAAGTGTTGTATCAGAATCAGGGAGCGTTGCAGCGCCTGCTGCAGCTGCTGGAACCGCACCTGCCGCCCCGGAGTCACTGAATGAGCAGCCGCAAAAGCCTGTCGGTGGTGATGATCGCCAAAAACGAAGCCGGGCTGTTGCCGGACTGCCTGCGCTCTGTCGCCTGGGCCGATGAAATCATCGTGCTGGACTCCGGCAGCGAGGACGACAGCGTCGCCGTCGCCGAAAGTCTGGGCGCCAAAGTCTTCACGCACACCGACTGGCAAGGATTCGGCAAGCAGCGCCAGCTGGCGCAAAGCTACGCCAGCCATGACTACGTATTGATGATCGACGCCGACGAACGCGTCACCCCCGAACTGCGGCAATCCATCGAGCGGGTGTTGAACGCGCCGGACGACGGCGCCGTTTACAGCTGCGCGCGGCGCAACCTGTTCCTTGGCCGCTTCATGCGCCACAGCGGCTGGTATCCCGACCGCGTCAACCGCCTGTACGCCAATTCACGCTATCGCTATAACGACGATCTGGTGCACGAGTCGCTGAACATCGGCGACGCCAAAGTCATCCCCCTCAGCGGCGATATGCTGCACCTGACCTGCCGCGACTTCTTCGCCTTTCAGCGCAAACAGCTGCGCTATGCCGAAGAATGGGCCACACAGCGCCACCGGGCCGGCAAGCGTTGCGGCTATCTGTCCATCCTGACCCACACGCTCGGCGCCTTCGTCAAAACCTGGCTGCTGCGGGCCGGCTTCCTCGACGGTAAACAGGGGTTGCTGTTAGCGGTGGTCAACGCGCAATATACCTTCAATAAATATGCCGCATTATGGGCATTGGGCCGCAACTACTCAGAGAAATGAATCATGACCAGCAAAGCCATCTATCCCGGGACGTTCGATCCCATGACCAACGGCCACCTGGATTTAGTGACGCGCGCGTCGCTGATGTTCGATCACGTGATTCTGGCCATCGCCGCCAGCCCGAGCAAAAAGCCGCTGTTCAGCCTGGATGAGCGTGTGGCGCTGGCGACGCAGGTCACCTCGCATCTGGACAATGTGGAGGTACTGGGCTTCAGCGAGCTGATGGCGCATTTCGCCGCTCACCAGAATGCCAATATCCTGGTGCGCGGCCTGCGGGCGGTGTCTGACTTTGAGTACGAACTGCAGCTGGCGAACATGAACCGCCATTTGATGCCGACGCTGGAAAGCGTGTTCCTGATGCCTTCCGAAGAGTGGTCGTTCATCTCCTCCTCACTGGTGAAGGAGGTCGCCCGCCACGGCGGCGATATCGCGCCTTTCCTGCCCGATGTGGTCACTCAGGCGCTGATGGCGAAGCTCGCCGCCGCGTGATGCTCAGCGCTGGCAGCGTCGGCAAAAGAAGGTGCTGCGCTGCCCGTGCTTGGCGGATTCAATCGGCGTGCCGCATGTGCGGCACGGTTCTCCCGCCCGCCCGTAAACCTGCAGCTCCTGCGCGAAGTACCCCGGTTTGCCGTCCGACTGCAAAAAGTCGCGCAATGTGGTGCCGCCCTGCTCGATGGAGCGTTGCAACACCGCCTTGATGGTCTTCGCCAACAGCGCCGCTTCGGCTTTGGTCAAGGATCCCGCCGGACGATCGGGCAGGATCCCGGCGCTGAACAGCGATTCACTGGCGTAAATGTTACCGACCCCGACCACCAGCTTATTATCCATCAGCCACGGTTTGATCAGCGTGCGCTTATTACGTGATTTTTCATACAGGTAGTCGCCGTTGAACGCCTCACTCAGCGGTTCCGGCCCCAGATGCGACAACACGCTGCTGGTCGCCAGGTCTTCGCACCACAGCCAGGCGCCGAAGCGGCGCGGATCGGTATAGCGCAGGATCATACCGTTGTTGATCACCAGATCGACGTGGTCGTGTTTGCCGGCTTCGTCTTCGTTTTCCTCACGCAGCATGCGCAGGCTGCCCGACATGCCCAGATGCACGATAATCCAACCGCGCTCCAGCTCAATCAGCAGGTATTTGGCCCGACGCTGCACGCTGAGCACCGGCTGATCGCTCAACGTCAGGATCTGCTCGGAAACCGGCCAGCGCAGGCGCGCGTTGCGCACCACCGCATACTGAATGCTGTGGCCGACAAGATA
This sequence comes from Serratia ureilytica, assembly GCF_017309605.1. NCBI lineage: Bacteria > Pseudomonadati > Pseudomonadota > Gammaproteobacteria > Enterobacterales > Yersiniaceae > Serratia > Serratia ureilytica. Next base: position 32,324 of record NZ_CP071320.1, on the reverse strand, counting down.
AGGCTCTATACCGCGTCTGCTCGTCTCAACTTCCGGTAATTCAGGCATCTGGCTTCCCCTCCGATGTTTTCTACCCTTTATAAAACAAAAAACCCGGCCAAGGCCGGGTTTTTCATTAATCCACTAAAATTATTTAATTTTAGCTTCTTTGTATACTACGTGCTGACGGACAACTGGATCGAATTTCTTCAGTTCCAATTTTTCCGGCTTAGTACGCTTGTTCTTCGTGGTGGTATAGAAGTGACCAGTACCAGCAGAAGAAACCAGCTTGATCTTCTCGCGAACACCTTTAGCCATGATTCAGTTCCTTAATACTTCTCACCACGGGCACGCAGATCGGCCAGAACCGTCTCAATACCCTTCTTATCGATAACACGCATACCTTTAGCAGATACACGCAGAGTTACAAAGCGCTTCTCAGCCTCAACCCAAAAACGGTGTGAGTGCAGGTTAGGCAGAAAACGGCGTTTGGTCGCGTTCATTGCGTGGGAACGGTTGTTACCGCTCACCGGGCGCTTGCCAGTAACTTGGCAGACTCGGGACATGTCTATTCTCCAAAAATCAAATCAGCTCGAGCTTCGTATAGGGTATGGCCGCCTCGTCAGGCTTTTAGAGCCCATCTCAGCAAACTTCATACTGAGGAGACTCTCGTCATCAGGTAGAAACCACACATCAGGTCAGAAACCTGCTGAGATAGGCTCTTGCGCCAAACCCAAGATTCTCAAAGGTGGCGTAGTATACGCTCTGAAGCGTAAGTGCTCAAGTCCCGAACAGCTAAAGATCCCACAAGGATCGCGAAAAAATCGCTTAAAGCCATCCGCGCTCGGCAAAAGAGACGCATTCACCCCGACCGATCACCAAATGATCGAGCACTCGGATCTCCAATAACTGGCAGGCTTTCACCACCTGTTCAGTTATCAAACGGTCGGCATGACTGGGTTCAGCCTTACCCGAGGGGTGATTATGCGCGAGAATCAGCGCGGCGGCATTAGCCTTCAACGCTTCACGCACAATTTCTCTCGGGTAGACGACGACGCTGCTGATGGTACCAGCAAACATCTCCTGATGGCGAATAACCCGATGCTGATTGTCTAAAAACAATACCAAAAAGACCTCTCGCTCACGATGCGCCAGCAGGCTTTGCAGATAATGCTGGGTGACGCGCGGGTTAAGCATGGCGTTTTCCTGCGAGAGATGGCTGGAAAAGAAGCGAAGCGCCAGCTCGGCAATCGCCTGCAGCTGCGTATAGCTGGCGTCGCCCAGGCCTTTTTGACTGCAAAACGCCTGATGATCGGCCGACATCAGATGGTAAAGCGAGCCGAATCGGCGCAGCAGCTGCTCCGCCAGCTGCATTACGTGCACGCCGGGCAACCCGGTGCGCAAGAAAATGGCCAACAGCTCTGCGTCGGACAGCGCCGCGGCCCCCTGCATCAACAGCTTTTCACGCGGCGCCAGCGCGCCCGGCCAGCACGCCACAGTCGGGTTGCTCATCGTGTTCCTCCCTGAAAGGGCTACAGCATGCCATGCGCCCCCCGGCGCGTTCGACAGGTGTTTGATAACATTGCGAAGTGTTTCGCAAAGCACAATGTAACGCCCTGCAGCCATTGCGGAATCGCTCACCTGAACGGCGGATATGCTAAAATGGCGCATCTTTCGGCTTTCAATCGGACAATGATGATGACGGGACTTTCCGGCAAACATATTGTGCTTGGCATCAGCGGCGGCATCGCCGCCTACAAATGCCCAGAGCTGGTGCGCCGCCTGCGCGACAGGGGCGCGGAAGTGCGCGTGGTGATGACCCACGCCGCCAAGGCGTTCATTACGCCGCTGACGCTGCAGGCCGTTTCCGGCCACCCGGTGTCCGACGATCTGTTGGATCCCGCCGCCGAAGCCGCCATGGGCCACATCGAACTCGGCAAATGGGCGGATCTGGTGATTCTGGCGCCGGCGACCGCCGATCTGCTGGCGCGCGTCGCCGCCGGCATGGCCAACGATCTGCTGACTACCGTCTGCCTGGCGACCGACGCCCCTATCGCCGCCGCCCCCGCCATGAACCAGCAGATGTATCGCGCCGCCGCCACGCAGGCCAACCTGCAAACGCTGCAGGCGCGCGGCATGCTGCTCTGGGGGCCGGACAGCGGCAGCCAGGCCTGCGGCGACGTCGGCCCGGGCCGCATGCTGGATCCGCTGGACATCGTCGAGCTGGCGAACGGTCATTTCTCCGCCCCGCAGGATCTGCAACATTTGCAGGTTATGATCACCGCCGGCCCGACGCGCGAAGCGCTGGATCCGGTACGCTTCATCAGCAATCACAGCTCCGGCAAAATGGGCTTCGCCATCGCCCGCGCCGCCGCCGCCCGCGGCGCGCAGGTGACGCTGATCGCCGGGCCGGTGAGCCTGCCGACGCCGCCGAAGGTCACACGCGTGGACATCACCAGCGCGCTGGAGATGGAACAGGCGGTGCAACAGCGCGCCGCTCAGCAGCAGATTTTCATCTCCTGCGCCGCCGTAGCCGACTACCGTCCCGAGCGGATCGCCGATGAAAAAATAAAAAAACAGGGTGATGAAATCGTCCTCAAGATGGTAAAAAACCCCGATATCGTCGCCGGCGTGGCGGCGATGACCAAAAATCGACCGTTTGTCGTGGGGTTTGCCGCCGAAACCCAGAATGTGGAAGAATACGCGCGGCAAAAACTGGCGCGTAAGAAGCTGGATTTGATTTGCGCTAACGATGTATCGCTCGCAGAGCACGGGTTCAACAGCGACACCAATGCCCTGCACCTTTTTTGGCAGGATGGAGAGAAACGCCTGGCGCTGAGCGACAAGGCACTCCTTGGCCAACGTTTAATAGACGAGATAGTCAGCCGTTATGATGAAAAAAATCGACGTTAAGATCCTCGACCCGCGCATCGGTCAGGATTTCCCGCTACCGACCTACGCCACTCCGGGCTCCGCCGGTCTCGACCTGCGCGCCTGCCTGGACAGCGCGGTGGAGCTGGCGCCGGGTGAAACCACGCTGCTGCCTACCGGTCTCGCGATCCATATCGCCGACGCCGGCCTGGCGGCGGTGATCCTGCCGCGCTCAGGCCTGGGCCATAAGCACGGCGTCGTGCTGGGCAATCTGGTCGGCCTGATCGACTCCGATTACCAGGGCCAGCTGATGGTGTCCGTTTGGAACCGCGGCCAGAAGCACTTCACCATCGAGCCGGGCGAACGCATCGCGCAGATGGTCTTCGTGCCGGTGGTGCAGGCCGAATTCAACCTGGTGGAAGAGTTCGACAGTAGCGAGCGCGGCGAAGGCGGCTTCGGCCACTCGGGGCGCCACTAAGCGCCACCCAATGCACGATGGCCGGCAGGGAAACGTCGCCTGAACCTTGCCTTTCCGGGGAGAAGGATGTCTCTGCGGCAAGGTTTTACCGCGACAATTGCAGCGCACACCAGGCAGCGCGGAAAAAGGCCGTGAAGGCCGCTGACCCCAGCATCGTAAAAAAGCTATCACATAAGCCGCACAGAGCCTGCTCTGCAGCGGCCGGTGCCCGGGTTTCCGTCAGTTAAGTTTTAGCAAGGGTCTAATCAGACATGGCAGAAAAAGAAAATACGAAAAGGAATCGGCGCGAGGAAATATTGCAGGCGTTAGCCCAGATGCTGGAATCCAGCGACGGCAGCCAGCGCATTACCACCGCCAAGCTCGCCGCAAACGTGGGTGTTTCTGAAGCTGCGCTGTACCGGCATTTCCCCAGCAAGACACGGATGTTCGACAGTCTGATCGAGTTTATCGAAGACAGCCTGATCACCCGCATCAACCTGATCTTGCAGGACGAGAAAGAGACGTTTAATCGTCTGCGCCTGATTTTACTGCTGATTCTGGGCTTTGCGGAACGTAACCCGGGGCTGACGCGCATCATGACCGGCCACGCGCTGATGTTTGAACAGGATCGCCTGCAGGGCCGCATCAACCAGCTGTTCGAACGTATCGAGGCGCAGCTGCGTCAGGTGCTGAAAGAGCGCAAATTGCGCGAAGGCAAAGGCTTCATCGTCGATGAAACGCTGTTGGCCAGCCAACTGCTGGCCTTCTGCGAAGGCATGTTGTCGCGCTATGTGCGTTCGGAATTCCGCTATCGTCCAACGCAGGAATTCGACGCCCGCTGGCCGCTATTGGCGGCACAGCTGCAATAACGAAAACGCCGGGCATGCCCGGCGTTTTTATTTATACCCCGTACTGCTCGCGGTAAGCGCGCACCGCCGCCAGGTGGTCCGCCATTTCCGGTTTCTCTTCCAGATAAGCGATCAGGTCCTTCAGCGTCACGATCGAAATCACCTTGCAGTGATAGTCGCGTTCCACTTCCTGAATGGCTGAGATATCCGCGCGGCCGCGTTCCTGACGGTCGAGGGAGATCAGCACGCCCGCCAACGAAGCGCCGCTGGCGCCGATGATTTCCATCGACTCACGGATCGCGGTACCGGCGGTGATCACATCGTCCACCAGCATCACGCGGCCCTGCAGCGGGCTGCCCACCAGCGAACCGCCCTCGCCGTGGGTCTTGGCTTCCTTGCGGTTAAAGCAGTAAGGCACGTCGCGCTCATGGTGTTCCGCCAGCGCAACCGCCGTGGTAGTGGCGATAGGAATGCCTTTATAGGCCGGGCCAAACAGCAGATCGAAATCGATGCCGGAATCCATCAGGGCTTCGGCATAGAAGCGCCCCAACAGCGCAAGATCGCGCCCGGTATTAAACAGGCCGGCGTTGAAGAAATACGGGCTGGTGCGGCCGGATTTCAGGGTGAACTCGCCGAATTTCAATACCTGCTTGTTAAGCGCGAACTCGATAAACTGGCGCTGATAGGCTTTCATTACTGCTTCTCCTCGTCTGAATCTGCTTGGGTCTTGTCATTACTGCCGCCCGATCGGCGGGCATAAAAAAGGCGACTTCTCAGTCGCCTTGAAAAATTAGTCCGCCAGCGCCGCTTTCTGCGCCTGGAAGATGGTTTCGATGCCTCCTCGGGCCAGCGCCAATAGCGCCAACAGCTCATCGTGGCTGAACGGCTCGCCTTCGGCGGTGCCCTGCACTTCAATCATGCGGCCGTCTTCCATCATCACCACGTTCATGTCGGTTTCCGCCGCGGAATCTTCCACATACTCCAGATCGCACAGCGCTTCGCCGTTGACGATGCCGACGGAAACCGCCGCCACCATGCCCTTCATCGGATTGGCTTTCAGCTTACCGTTGGCCACCAGGGTGTTCAGCGCATCGGCCAGCGCCACGCAGGCGCCGGAGATGGAAGCGGTGCGGGTACCGCCGTCGGCCTGCAGTACGTCGCAGTCGAGAGTGATGGTGAATTCACCGAGCTTTTTCAGATCCACCGCGGCGCGCAGCGAACGGGCGATCAGGCGCTGGATCTCCAGCGTGCGGCCACCCTGTTTGCCTTTGGCGGCTTCACGGGCGTTGCGGCTGTGGGTGGAGCGCGGCAGCATGCCGTACTCGGCGGTGATCCAACCTTGCCCCTGGCCTTTCAGGAAGCGCGGAACGCCCTCTTCTACCGTGGCGGTGCACAAGACTTTGGTATCGCCAAACTCAACCAGCACTGAACCTTCAGCGTGTTTGGTATAGTGACGGGTCAGTGTCAGGGGGCGAACTTGCTGTGGTGCTCTGCCTGCAGGACGCATGGGCTCTCTCCGGCTTCAAATCAACTATTGGCTGCGCATTATACGGGCTTCGTGACGTAATGCCTATCCTGCCCGCAGCCACGACGCTATAATCGCCCCATCTTTTCCTATTACGGGTACGCATCAATGATCCGCAGCATGACCGCCTACGCCCGGCGTGAAATCAAGGGTGAATGGGGCAGCGCAGCCTGGGAGCTGCGTTCCGTTAACCAGCGCTACTTAGAAACCTACATCCGCCTGCCGGAGCAATTCCGCAGCCTGGAGCCGGTGATCCGTGAACGTATCCGTGGCCGCCTGACCCGCGGCAAAGTCGAATGCAACCTGCGTTTCGAACTGGATCCAAGCGCGCAAAGCTCGCTGATCCTGAACGAAAAACTGGCCAAACAGCTGGTCGAAGCCGCCAACTGGGTGAAAATGCAGAGCGACGAAGGGGAAATCAACCCGATCGACGTGCTGCGCTGGCCGGGCGTGATGTCCGCGCAGGAGCAGGATCTGGACGCCATCAGCGCCGAGCTGATGAAGGCGCTGGACGGCGCGCTGGATGACTTTATCGTCGCACGCGAAAGCGAAGGCGCCGCGCTGAAAACGCTGATCGAACAGCGCCTCGACGGCGTCAGCGCCGAAGTGGTCAAAGTGCGCGCCCAGATGCCGAACATCCTGCAATGGCAGCGCGAGCGCCTGGTCAGCAAGCTCGAAGAGGCGCAGGTGCAGCTGGAAAACACTCGCCTGGAGCAAGAGCTGGTGCTGATGGCGCAGCGCATCGACGTCGCCGAAGAGCTGGACCGCCTGGAAGCGCACGTGAAAGAGACGCACAACATCCTGAAGAAGAAAGAAGCCGTCGGCCGCCGCCTCGACTTTATGATGCAGGAATTCAACCGCGAATCGAACACCCTGGCCTCCAAGTCAATCAATGCCGACGTCACCGCCTCCGCCATCGAGCTGAAGGTGTTGATCGAGCAAATGCGCGAGCAGATCCAGAACATCGAGTGATCCGCTCCGCACGCCATCAAGCCCGCGCCACGCGGGCTTTTTTATGGCTATAGATCAGCGATAGGCGGCCGCCTGTTCCTCACCGATCAACCCCATTTTCTGCAGTTGCACCGCAATGCTCCAGGTTGAACGCTCGAACTCATCGCTCAGCGCCTCCAGCGTCGTCCCGGCTGCATGGCTCTCGCGCAGCCGCAGTTTTTCTTCTTCCGACCAAGGGAAGTAGGCATTGGCCGGCCGGCCCTCGGCCAGATTCTTCTGCCGCTTTTCTTCCGGCGTCAGCCTGGCTTTTTTCTGCAGTTCAGATTCACCGTCAAACTCGTCGGCCAACGCGAACAGCAGGCGGATAGCCTCCGGCGCGCAGGCCGCTGAAGCCGGTCTCAATAGCTCGCCGGTGTCGGGATTAACGCCGTTGGCCAGCGCCCTGAGCAACGTGCCGATATTCATCGTTCGCCTCCTTGTTCGATAAAATGCGCGCCGATCGCGACCGGCGCCTTGTCCAAACATGTTTCTCTTCCTCAGCCAAGAAAGCCACGCTTTGCGCCATGAAAAATCGCCCATTGCGAGCCAGATTCCAGGTGCCTGAACGTGCGGGACGGTGGTTGCATCAGGCTGCGAGCCGGCAGGCATCATGGAAGACGGCTCACTAAGGCACTTCGGGGGCTTATGAAAAACTGCCGAGCAGCGCGTGCGGATGACAATCGGCAAGATATCCCGCACGCCATAAGTATTTTGTTCTAATTATCACGCAAGGTAATGAAAGGACGGCGATGCTGTGGCTAAATATGTTTTTTTCCTGCCCGTGAACCGTACGGACCGTTTATGCCACAAATTCTGCAATTTATTATGGCCCTGGTGGTGATCATCGCCCTGGCGCTGCTGGTCAGCAATAATCGCAAGAAAATCCGCCTGCGCTATATCATCCAGCTGTTGGTGATCGAAGGCGCGCTGGCCTATTTCTTCCTGCACTCCGCCAGCGGGCTCAGCGTGATCAAACACGTCGCCGGCTTCTTCGACACCCTGCTCGCCTACGCCGCACAAGGGTCGGAGTTCGTGTTCGGCGGCATGAGCAAAGATGGCCTGGCGTTTATCTTCCTCGGCGTTTTGTGCCCTATCATCTTTATTTCCGCCCTGATCGGCATTTTGCAGCATTTCCGCATCCTGCCGCTGATCATCCGCCTGGTGGGCACCCTGCTGTCCAAGGTCAACGGCATGGGCAAGCTGGAATCGTTCAACGCCGTCAGCACGCTGGTGCTGGGGCAGTCAGAGAACTTCATCGCCTACAAGGGCATCATCGGCGACATCTCGCCGCGCCGCATGTACACCATGGCCGCGACCGCCATGTCGACGGTATCGCTCTCCATCGTCGGCGCCTACATGTCGATGATCGACGCGCAGTACGTGGTGGCGGCGTTGATCCTTAATATGTTCAGCACCTTCATCATCCTGTCGATCATCAACCCGTATCAGGTTGAAGACGAGCCGGAGCTGAAGCTGAACAAGCTGCACGAAGATCAGAGCTTCTTCGAAATGTTGGGCGAGTACATTCTGGCCGGCTTCAAGATTGCGATGATCATCGCGGCGATGCTGATCGGCTTTATCGCGCTGATCTCCGCCGTCAACGCGTTGTTCTCGGCGGTGCTCGGCATCAGCTTCCAGCAGATCCTCGGCTACGTGTTCTATCCGCTGGCCTGGCTGATCGGCATCCCTGCGGAGGAGGCCCTGAAGGCGGGCAGCATCATGGCGACCAAACTGGTGGCCAACGAATTCGTGGCGATGATTGAACTGAAGAAGATCGCGGCGGAGCTGTCGCCGCGCGGGCTGGGCATTTTGTCGGTGTTCCTGGTGTCGTTCGCCAACTTCGCCTCCATCGGCATCGTCGCCGGCGCCATCAAAGGACTGAACGAGCAGCAAGGCAACGTGGTTTCCCGTTTTGGCCTGAAGCTGGTTTACGGCTCGACGCTGGTGAGCCTGTTGTCGGCGGCCATCGCCGGCCTGGTGCTGTAATCCCCACTCCCGGCCGCAGGGCCGGGAGTTCGCTTTAAAACGCCACGCACACCGGCGCATCCACCCGCATTACCGAATCCTGCGCAAACTGCTGTTTATAGCCGCTGCGCAGCGCCTCGATATTCGCCTCGCTCTCTTTGCCCGGCGCATGGATCAACAGCAGCGCCTTGCTGTTCTCGCGCGCCAGCTTGCCGTCGTGACCCAGCCACTGCCCTTTGGCATCAAACACCGTCAGCCCGTCTTTAAAACGCGGCGTCACCTGGCTATCGACGAAGGTTTGCCACTCGGCGGCGGTGATCGCCGGCCCCGCCGGCCGGTTCAGGCCGAAGTAGAGCGTTGTCTGCACCAGCGGATCGCCGGTGCGACAAGCCGGGGCGGGGGAAACAGCCTGGTGGCCTGGCGCCACGCAGCCGCTCAGCAGCAGGGCGGCCACCATGGCGCCGGCGGCCAGTCTCGGGGAGTTTTTCATCTGCAATCTCGATTTTTCGGTTGAAGGATTCGCTGCAAAAATCATAGTCAGCGATGGAAATTAGCGCGAAATTTCTAATGCTTTCATTAACAGCCAGATGTTAAAAAAGGCTGGTTATCGGCAATAAAAATGGAGTTTGGATTAGCTATATTAATCCGAAACGCCATCGGTGAAAAAAACTCAGTGGCGCGCGTCCTCGGCGGCGATTACCCTGCCGGCCATCATTCTGACGCAATTACGCTGTGACCCCCTTATGTTACTGAGCATCCTTTATATCATCGGCATCACCGCCGAAGCCATGACCGGCGCGCTGGCGGCCGGCCGCCGCCAAATGGACATGTTCGGCGTGATCATCATCGCCTCTGTCACCGCAATCGGCGGCGGGTCGGTGCGAGATATGTTGCTCGGGCATTTTCCGTTGGGCTGGGTCAAACACCCGGAATACATCGTCATCGTCGCGATAGCGGCGATCGTCACCACCTGGGTGGCTCCTCTGATGCGCCATCTGCGCCGCCTGTTCCTGGTGCTCGACGCCGTCGGCCTGATCGTCTTCTCCATCATCGGCGCTCAGGTGGCCCTGGATATGGGGCACAGCGCCATTATTGCCGCCATCGCCGCGGTGATCACCGGCGTCTTCGGCGGGGTGCTGCGCGATATGTTCTGCAACCGCATCCCGCTGGTTTTCCAGAAGGAGATCTACGCCGGCATCTCCTTCAGCGCCGCCTGGCTGTATATCGGCCTGCAGCACCTTAGCCTGCCGCACAATCTGGTGGTGATCCTCACCTTGATCGCCGGCCTGAGCGCGCGTCTTATCGCCCTGCGCTTCCGCCTCGGCCTGCCGGTGTTCAACTACCAGCATCCGGATCACTGATCTCGGGGCGGCAACGCGCCGCCGCCGAGGCCAAAACTGCAAAAATGTCGCCCTTCAGCGCGCATATTCGCCCTTTCGGCGCTTTTTCCACGCAAAGCCGCGGGCAAAATGCGAGCTAACGCTGCACCCGGCGCGTTAGCCGTGTATACTGTGCGGAGAAAATACACATCCGCTGTTTTTGGCATATCAACCGTTATCAACGAACATCATCATGGCTCAAGGCACGCTTTATATTGTCTCTGCTCCCAGTGGCGCAGGTAAATCAAGTCTGATTCAGGCTTTGTTAAAGACGCAACCGCTGTACGACACGCAGGTTTCGGTTTCGCACACCACGCGCGACAGTCGCCCGGGTGAAAATCACGGCGAGCACTATTTCTTCGTCTCGAAAGACGAATTCCGCCGGATGATCGAGCAGGACGCGTTTCTTGAGCACGCCGAAGTGTTCGGCAACTATTACGGCACCTCGCGCGCCGCCATCGAACAAGTCTTGTCGACCGGCGTGGATGTGTTTCTGGATATCGACTGGCAGGGCGCGCAGCAAATCCGCGCCAAAATGCCGCAGGCGCGCAGCATCTTCATTCTGCCGCCGTCGAAGGAAGAACTGGGCCGCCGCCTGCGTGGGCGCGGGCAGGATTCCGAAGAGGTGATCGCCAAACGCATGGCTCAGGCCGTGGCGGAAATGACGCATTACGCGGAGTACGATTACCTGATCGTGAACGATGATTTCGATCTGGCGCTGTCCGATCTGAAGACCATCATTCGCGCCGAACGCCTGCGTTTGGGCCGCCAGTTGCTGCGGCATGACGCTTTAATCAGCAAACTATTGGCAGACTGAAGGCAGTTTCAGTATCATGCCCAGTCTTTTCGTCACCTGTGGAGTAGCACAAATATGGCACGCGTAACTGTTCAAGACGCTGTAGAGAAAATTGGTAACCGTTTTGACCTGGTGTTGGTCGCTGCTCGTCGGGCGCGTCAGATCCAGACCGGCGGCAAAGATGCACTGGTTCCGGAAGAGAACGACAAGTACACCGTTATCGCCCTGCGCGAAATCGAAGAAGGCCTGATCACCAGCCAGATCCTCGACGTGCGTGAGCGCCAGGAACAGCAAGAGCAGGAAGCCGCAGAGATTCAAGCGGTTACCGCGATTGCTGAAGGTCGTCGTTAATTAGACTGCGAGTCCGCCTTGTACCTGTTTGAAAGCCTGAATCTGCTGATTCAACGTTACCTGCCCGAGGAGCAGATTAAGCGCCTCAAACAGGCATACCTCGTCGCGCGCGACGCGCACGAGGGCCAGACACGCTCCAGCGGTGAGCCCTACATTACTCACCCGGTCGCCGTGGCCTGCATCCTGGCGGAAATGCGTCTCGATCACGAGACGCTGATGGCGGCGTTGCTGCACGACGTCATCGAAGACACCCCAGCCACCTATCAAGATATGGAACAGCTGTTCGGCAAGAGCGTCGCCGAACTGGTTGAGGGCGTCTCCAAGCTAGACAAGCTGAAGTTCCAGGACAAGAAAGAAGCGCAGGCGGAAAACTTCCGCAAGATGATCATGGCGATGGTGCAGGATATCCGCGTCGTGCTGATCAAGCTGGCCGACCGTACGCACAACATGCGCACCCTCGGTTCGCTGCGCCCCGACAAACGCCGGCGCATCGCGCGTGAAACCCTGGAAATCTACAGCCCCCTCGCCCACCGTCTGGGTATTCATCACCTGAAAACCGAGCTGGAAGAGCTGGGCTTCGAGGCGCTGTACCCAAACCGTTATCGCGTGATCAAGGAAGTGGTGAAAGCCGCGCGCGGCAACCGCAAAGAGATGATTCAAAAAATCCTCTCCGAGATCGAAGGGCGGCTGACCGAGGCCGGCATCGCCTGCCGCGTCAGCGGAAGGGAAAAACACCTCTACTCCATCTACCTCAAGATGCACCTGAAAGAACAGCGTTTCCATTCCATCATGGATATCTACGCGTTCCGGGTGATCGTGAAAGAGGTCGATACCTGCTACCGCGTGCTCGGCCAGGTGCACAGCCTGTATAAACCGCGCCCGGGGCGGGTGAAAGATTACATCGCCATTCCCAAGGCCAACGGCTATCAATCGCTCCATACCTCGCTGATCGGTCCGCACGGCGTGCCGGTCGAAGTGCAGATCCGCACCGAAGACATGGACCAGATGGCTGAGATGGGGGTGGCCGCGCACTGGGCTTACAAGGAAAGAGAACAGGGCGAAACCGGCACCACGGCGCAGATCCGCGCCCAACGCTGGATGCAAAGCCTGCTGGAGCTGCAGCAAAGCGCCGGCAGTTCGTTTGAATTTATCGAGAGCGTCAAATCCGATCTGTTCCCGGATGAGATTTACGTTTTCACCCCGGAAGGCCGCATCGTCGAGCTGCCCGCCGGCGCCACGCCGGTCGACTTCGCCTATGCGGTGCATACCGATATCGGCCATGCCTGCGTCGGCGCACGCGTCGATCGTCAGCCATACCCGCTGTCGCAGTCGCTGACCAGCGGCCAGACCGTCGAGATCATCACCGCGCCGGGCGCACGGCCCAACGCCGCCTGGCTGAACTTCGTGGTCAGCTCGAAAGCGCGCGCCAAGATTCGCCAGATGTTGAAGAACCTCAAGCGCGACGACTCCGTCGGCCTCGGCCGCCGTCTGCTCAACCATGCGTTGGGCGGCAGCCGCAAGCTGGCCGAAATCCCGCAGGAAAACATTCAGCACGAGCTGGACCGCATGAAGCTGGCGACGCTGGACGATCTGCTGGCGGAAATCGGCCTCGGCAACGCCATGAGCGTAGTGGTGGCGAAGAACCTGCAGGGCGATCAGTCCAGCCTGGGCACCACCTCCGGCGTACGCAACCTGGCCATCAAGGGCGCCGACGGGGTGTTGATCACCTTCGCCAAGTGCTGCCGTCCGATTCCGGGCGACCCGATTATCGCTCACGTCAGCCCGGGCAAAGGGCTGGTGATCCACCATGAATCCTGCCGCAATATTCGCGGCTATCAGAAAGAGCCTGAGAAGTTCATGGCGGTCGAGTGGGATAAAGAGACCGAGCAGGAGTTCATCGCCGAGATCAAGGTGGATATGTTTAACCACCAGGGCGCGTTGGCCAACCTGACGGCGGCAATCAACGCGGCCGAATCCAATATTCAGAGCCTGAACACCGAAGAGAAAGACGGTCGGGTTTATAGCGCCTTTATCCGCTTGACCACCCGCGATCGCATCCATTTGGCAAACATTATGCGTAAAATCCGTATCATGCCGGATGTGATCAAAGTTAACCGCAACCGAAACTAGCGCTTATGAGTCCTGAACGCTATGCGCGGATTTGTGAAATGCTCGCGACCCGGCAGCCGGATTTGACGGTCTGCCTGGAGCAAGTGCACAAACCGCATAACGTCTCCGCCATTATCCGCACCGCCGACGCCGTCGGCGTGCATCAGGTCCACGCCGTGTGGCCCACCACCCGCATGCGCACCCTGGTTTCCTCCGCCGCCGGCAGCAACAGCTGGGTCAGCGTCAAGACCCATCGCACCATCGGCGACGCGGTCGGCCATCTGAAAGCGCAGGGCATGCAAATTCTGGCCACCAACCTGTCTGCGCGCGCGGTCGATTTCCGCGAGGTGGACTACACTCGGCCAACCTGCGTGCTGCTCGGCCAGGAAAAAACCGGCATCACCGAAGAAGCGCTGGCGCTCGCCGATCAAGACATCGTCATTCCGATGATCGGCATGGTGCAATCGCTCAACGTCTCCGTGGCTTCGGCGCTGATCCTGTATGAGGCGCAGCGCCAGCGGCAAAACGCCGGCCTGTATCGCCGCGACAACAGCATGCTGGACGAAGAAGAGCAGCAGCGTCTGCTGTTCGAAGGCGGCTATCCGGTGCTGGCCAACGTGGCCAAGCGCAAGGGGCTGCCGCGTCCGCAGATCGACGAACAGGGCCAGGTGGTCGCCAGCGCCGAATGGTGGGCGGCCATGCAGGCGACGGTGCGCAAATGAAAGGCCGCCTGCTGGATGCTGTCCCACTCACCACGCTTTCCGGGGTTGGCGCCAGCCAGGCGGGCAAACTGGCCAAGCTTGGCCTCGACACCATTCAGGATCTGCTGCTGCACCTGCCGCTGCGCTACGAAGACCGCACCCGCCTCTACCCGATCAACGATCTGCTGCCAGGCATCTACGCCACGGTAGAAGGGGAAGTGCTGCGCAGCGACATCAGCTTCGGCCGCCGCCGCATGCTGACCTGCCAGATCAGCGACGGCACCGGCATCCTCACCATGCGGTTCTTCAACTTCAACGCCGCAATGAAGAACAGCCTGGCCACCGGCCGCCGCGTGACCGCCTACGGCGAGATCAAACGCGGCAACCACGGCGCGGAGATCATCCATCCGGAGTACCGTATTCAGGGCGAAACCAGCGAGGTTGAGCTGCAGGAGTCGCTGACGCCGGTCTACCCCACCACCGAGGGGGTGCGGCAGGCCACGCTGCGCAAGCTGACCGACCAGGCGCTGGAGCTGCTGGATACCTGCGCCATCGCCGAACTGCTGCCGCCGGAGCTGAGCGGCGGCCTGATGAGCCTGCCGCAGGCGCTGCACACCCTGCATCGCCCGCCGCCGGACATCCAGCTGGCGGATCTGGAGCTGGGCAAACACCCGGCGCAAAAGCGTCTGATCCTCGAAGAGCTGCTGGCGCATAACCTCAGCATGCTGGCGGTGCGTGCCGGCGCGCAGAGTTATCAGGCGCAGCCGCTGCTGCCGGACGATCGGCTGAAAAACCGTTTTCTCGCCCAGTTGCCGTTCTCGCCAACCGGCGCGCAAACGCGCGTGGTGGCCGACATCGAAGCCGATATGCAAAAAGACTTCCCGATGATGCGGCTGGTGCAGGGCGACGTCGGCTCCGGCAAAACGCTGGTGGCGGCGCTGGCGGCGCTGCGCGCCATCGCGCACGGCAAGCAGGTGGCGCTGATGGCGCCGACCGAGCTGCTGGCCGAACAGCATGCCAACAACTTCCGCCAGTGGTTCGAGCCGCTGGGGCTGGAGGTCGGCTGGCTGGCGGGCAAACAGAAAGGCAAGGCGCGCATCGCGCAGCAGGAAGCCATCGCCAGCGGCCAGGTGTCGATGGTGGTCGGCACCCACGCCATCTTCCAGGAGCAGGTTCAGTTCAACGGCCTGGCGCTGGTGATCATTGATGAGCAGCACCGCTTCGGGGTGCATCAGCGGCTGGCGCTGTGGGAGAAAGGCGAAGAGCAAGGTTTCCACGCCCATCAGCTGATCATGACCGCCACGCCGATCCCGCGCACGCTGGCAATGACCGCCTACGCCGATCTCGATACCTCGGTCATCGACGAGCTGCCGCCGGGCCGTACGCCGGTGACCACCGTGGCCATTCCCGATACCCGCCGCGCCGACATCATTCAACGGGTGAAAAGCGCCTGTCTGGAAGAGGGGCGGCAGGCTTACTGGGTGTGCACGCTGATCGAAGAGTCCGAACTGCTGGAAGCGCAGGCGGCGGAAGCCACCTGGGAAGAATTGAAAACCGCGCTGCCGGAGCTGAAGATAGCGCTGGTACATGGCCGCATGAAAGCGCAGGAAAAGCAGGCGGTGATGCAGGCGTTTAAACAGGGCGAGCTGCAGCTGTTGGTCGCCACCACGGTGATCGAAGTCGGTGTCGACGTGCCGAACGCCAGCCTGATGATCATCGAAAACCCGGAGCGGCTGGGCCTGGCGCAGCTGCACCAGCTGCGCGGCCGCGTAGGGCGCGGCGCGGTGGCTTCACACTGCGTGCTGCTGTACAAAACGCCGCTGAGCAAAACCGCGCAAACGCGCCTGCAGGTGCTGCGCGACAGCAACGACGGCTTCGTCATCGCGCAGCGCGATCTGGAGATCCGCGGCCCGGGCGAGCTGCTGGGCACCCGCCAGACCGGCAGCGCCGAATTCAAGGTGGCGGACCTGTTGCGCGACCAGGCGATGATCCCCGAAGTGCAGCGCGTCGCTCGCCATCTCCATCAGCACTACCCGGAACACGCCCAGGCGCTGATCGAACGCTGGTTGCCGGAGAAGGCGCGCTACTCCAACGCATAAAAAAGGGCGCCGCAGGCGCCCTTCTCATGATGACTCGCGATATCACCCCACCGCCGGGAACACCGGCAACAGCAGATACAGCTTGATGACGATGGCGTTGGCGATATCGATAAAGAACGCCCCCACCATCGGCACCACCAGAAATGCCAGGTGCGACGGGCCGAAGCGATCGGTGATCGCTTGCATGTTGGCGATCGCCGTCGGCGTGGCGCCCATGCCGAAGCCGCAGTGGCCGGCGGCCAGCACCGCCGCATCGTAGTTCTTGCCCATCACCCGGTAGGTGACGAAGATCGCGTACAGCGCCATCACCAGCGTCTGTACGGCCAGGATCGCCAGCATCGGCAGCGCCAGCGAAGCCAGCTCCCACAGGCGCAGGCTCATCAACGCCATCGCCAGGAACAGCGACAGGCTGACGTTGCCCAGCACCGATACCGCCCGCTCGAACACGGTATAGAAACCGGTGAAGGCCAGCGTGTTGCTGAGGATCACCCCGACGAACAGCACGCAAACGAAGTTAGGCAGTTCAAACACCGTACCGCTCAGCAGACCGGCAATCAGTTGCCCCAGGCTCAAACAAATGGCGATCATGGCGATGGTTTCAATCATCACCAGCGAGGTGATCAGGCGGCCACTTTCCGGCTTCTCGAAGCCGCTCGGCTGCACGCTGTCTTCCGGCGTGCCTTCCGGCGTAGAGGAGTGTTTAACCAGATAGCGCGCCACCGGGCCGCCGATCAGGCCGCCCAGCACCAGGCCGAAGGTGGCGCAGGCCATGGCGACTTCCGTCGCGTTTTCAAAGCCGTAGCGCTCGATGAACAGCTTGCTCCAGGCCGCCCCGGTGCCGTGGCCGCCCGACAGGGTGATCGACCCGGCGATCAGGCCCATCAACGGATCCAGCCCCAGCATTTTCGCCATGCCGATGCCGATGGCGTTCTGCACCAGCAGCAGCCCCAACACCACGAACAGGAATACCATCAGCGCTTTGCCGCCGGCGCGCAACCGCGCCAGGTTGGCGTTCAGGCCGATAGTGGCGAAGAAGGCCAGCATCAGCGGATCCTTCAACGACATGTCAAAGCTGATTTCCCAGTTGGCGAATTTTTTCAGGACAAACAGCAGGAGGGCCACCAGCAAACCGCCGGCGACGGGAGCGGGAATGGTATATTTTCGCAGCAGAGGAATACTTCTGACGCACTTGCCCCCAAGGAGCAAAACCAGCGTCGCCGCGACTAACGTGCCATAAGTATCAAGATGAAACATCCAGGTACTCCATGTAAGGGAAAAGATCCAAATAAAAATAATAAGTTATAGAAAACCACGTAGTTTTTAAACTTGATGAGTGCAGGATTAGAAGTAAAAAACGCTGAGATGACAAGAAAAAATGAATGAAAATGCGACATAAACGGGAAAGTCGGCAACATAATATTTAGGCGCAACCGTTTGCTTTTGCGGGGCGGCGCATTAAAATGCCTGCTTTGCCGTATCTGGAAACGCCACACCATGAGCATGTCATCCTCCGAGCTTGATGCCGCACGCCAAACCGCCTCTGAACCCCGCGCCAGCGAACTGATTTATCGCCTCGAAGACCGCCCGCCGCTGCCACAAACGCTGTTTGCCGCCGGCCAGCACCTGTTGGCGATGTTCGTTGCGGTGATCACTCCGGCGCTGCTGATCTGCCAGGCGCTGGGTCTGCCGGCGCAGGATACCCAACACATCATCAGCATGTCGCTGTTCGCTTCCGGTCTGGCTTCCATTCTGCAAATCAAAACCTGGGGGCCGGTGGGCTCCGGGCTGCTGTCGATTCAGGGCACCAGCTTCAACTTCGTTTCGCCATTGATCATGGGCGGCCTGGCGCTGAAAAACGGCGGCGCCGACGTGCCGACCATGATGGCCGCGCTGTTCGGCACCCTGATGGTCGCCTCCTGCACCGAAATTTTGCTGTCGCGCGTGCTGCATCTGGCGCGCCGCATCATCACCCCGCTGGTTTCCGGCATCGTGGTGATGATCATCGGCCTGTCGCTGATTCAGGTCGGCCTGACCTCGATCGGCGGCGGCTATGCCGCGATGAACGACCACAGCTTCGGCTCGCCGAAAAACCTGCTGCTGGCCGGCGCGGTGCTGGTGGTCATCATCCTGCTGAACCGCCAGCGCAACCCTTACCTGCGCGTCGCTTCGCTGGTGATCGCCATGGCGGTCGGCTACCTGCTGGCCTGGGCGATGGACATGTTGCCCGCCGACGCTCCGGCGGCGCCGACGGCGGCGATTACCATTCCAACGCCGCTCTATTACGGCCTGGGCTTCGACTGGAACCTGTTGCTGCCGCTGATGCTGATCTTTATGGTCACCTCGCTGGAAACCATCGGCGACATCACCGCCACCTCTGACGTCTCCGAACAGCCGGTCAGCGGGCCGCTGTACATGAAGCGTCTGAAAGGGGGCGTACTGGCCAACGGCCTGAACTCGATGCTGTCGGCGGTGTTCAACACCTTCCCCAACTCCTGCTTCGGCCAGAACAACGGCGTGATCCAGCTGACCGGCGTCGCCAGCCGCTACGTCGGCTTCGTGGTGGCGCTGATGCTGATCGCGCTGGGGCTGTTCCCGGCGGTGGCCGGCTTCGTGCAGCACATCCCCGAGCCGGTACTGGGCGGCGCGACCATCGTGATGTTCGGCACCATCGCCGCCTCCGGCGTGCGCATCGTGTCGCGCGAACGCCTGAACCGGCGCGCCATCATGATCATGGCGCTGTCGCTGGCCGTCGGCATGGGCGTCTCCCAGCAGCCGCTGATCCTGCAGTTCGCGCCGGACTGGCTGAAAACCCTGCTCTCTTCCGGTATCGCCGCCGGCGGCATTACCGCCATCGTGCTGAACCTGGTGTTCCCGCAGGAACACGAGAAAAAGTAACCCGCCCATTGGCGTTCAAACGGCCGCTTGCGGCCGTTTTTTATTGTCTATCAGACCATTGCCCTTGAGATGCCCGGCCAATTGCGGCATAAACAGGGTATCTTTTTTGACCGATGCGGATGTAGACGATGAAATTTATCGGAAAGCTGTTGCTGACGTTGCTGCTGCTGATCGTGCTGGCGGTGGTGGTGCTGTATCTGGTGGGGCAAACCCGCTGGGCGGCAGGCCGTCTGAGCGCCTGGATCAGCGACAACAGCGAATACCGCCTGTCGATAGGAAAAATCACCCACTCGTGGAATCAGCCGGGCCAGATCGGTCTGGAAGACGTGCAGCTGGCGCGCAGCGGCCAACCACAGGCGCTGGTCGCCAAACGCGTCGATCTCGGCCTCAGCCTGCGCCAAATCACCGAACCGCGCTATTTTTACAGCGTCACGCTGCGCGACGGCACGCTGAACGTGCAGCCACAGGCTGCTGCGCTGCCCGTACAGGCCGACGTGCTGCAACTGAGCAACATGGCGCTGCAGTCCAACGATAGCGAGTGGCAGCTCAACGCGCAGCAGGTCAATGCCGGCATCACGCCGTGGCGCCCGCTGGCCGGCCATCTGCTGGGGGACAACAACCAGTTCCAGTTCAGCGCCGGTTCGATGACGCTGAACGGCATCCCCGCCTCGAAGGTATTGGTGCAGGGGGAGCAAAAACAGGGCCAGTTGCTGTTGAACAACTTCGGCGCCGATCTGGCGCAGGGCGACCTGACCGGCGTGGCCAGCCGCGCCACCGACGGCAGCTGGCAGGTGGATCGCCTGCGGCTGAGCGGCGTGCGCATGCAGACCCCGATGACGTTGGCGGAATTCATGCGGCGCTTCACCACTCTGCCGCCGGTCACCCTCAAGCGTTTCGATCTGATCGATGCGCGCCTGGAAGGCAAGGCGTGGGCGGTTAACGATCTCGACCTGTCGCTGCAAAACGTCAGCGTCGAAAAAGGCGACTGGCGCAGTGAAGACGGCTCGCTCAACGTCAACGCCAGCGACGTGGTCAACGGCGGTTTCCACCTGATCGATCCGATCGCCACCCTGCGGCTCTCTTCCGCCGGCATCGCCATTCAGCAGTTCACCACCCGCTGGGAAGGCGGGCTGCTACGCACCTCCGGCAACTGGCTGCGCGCCGGCAAACGCCTGCAGCTGGATGAAGTGGCCATGGCGGCGCTGGAGTACACCCTGCCGATCGACTGGCGCGAGCTGTGGCTGAAACCGCTGCCGGACTGGCTGGCGGAGGTGTACGTCACCAAGCTGACCACCAACCGCAATCTGATTATCGATATCAACCCGGCATTCCCGTTCCAGATCACCGCGCTGGACGGTTACGGCAGCAACCTGCTGCTGGCGCGCGACCACCAGTGGGGCATTTGGTCCGGTTCGCTGAACCTGAACGGCAGCGAGGCCACCTTCAACAAAATCGACGTGCGACGCCCTTCGCTGGCGCTGAACGCCGACGCCAACCAGATCGCCGTCACCGAGCTCAGCGCCTTTATGCCCAATGGGTTGCTTGAGGCCAAAGCGACCGTCGATCAGCTGCCGGGCAAGCCGTTCCAGTTGACGCTGCACGGCCGTTCGGTACCGATCAACACCTTGCAGCAATGGGGATGGCAGCCGGTGCCGCTGACGGGAGACGGCAACCTCGAGCTGCAGTTGAAAGGGCTGCTGAACAGCGATGGGCCGTTCAAGGCCTCATTGAAAGGCAATCTGCAGGCCACCGCCGGCGACGGCCAAGCGGTGAACCAAAAACTGCCGTAGTGCACTGCGCGGCCCGCCCTCAGGGCAGGCCGCCGCCTTACTCCTCCAGCGCTTCAGAGCCGCCCTGATCCAACGGCACATCCGGCTCGGCTGGCAACACCATATAGGTGCCTTCGAACACTGCGCCCTTGTCCTCGTCACCGAACAGATGCACTTCGGCGTGTACGCGCGCGCGGCGGCCGCGCGCCAGACGCGCCAAATCGCCGCTCAGCGAGCCGAGATCCGCCACCGCCCGCGGCCTGCCGGTAATCGGTTTGCTGTAGCGAATGTGCGCGTCCGCCAGAATGATGGTGCCGCCCAGATGGCGCTCGCGCAGCAGCAGCCAAATCAGCCCCCAGGCGGTCAGCGTCGCCAGTGAGAACAGGCTGCCGGCAAACAGCGTATGGTGCGGATTCTGGTTGCCGATCTCCGGCATGGTGGTGACGAAGCGCTGGCCGGTGTATTGGCTGATGCGCACGCCCATCTTTTCGCTCAGCGGGATGTGTTCATACCAGGCCTGCTGCAATTGGCCGCACCAGTCGGGGCGATGCAGGATATCGTCCAGCGTCGCCACCGGTTTGATCATCAAAAAATGACGGATCGGGGTGGTCTGCGGCGCGGTGATCTCGCCCTGATTGACGAAGCCCAGCTTGGCGAAGAAATCCACCGCGTCTTCACGGGCGCTGCACACCACCCGCTTCACGCCTTCCTGCCGCGCGACCGACTCCAGCGTCATCGCCACCAGCGTCCCCAGCCCTTTATCCTGCAGCGTCGGATCTACCGCCAGAAAACGGATCGCCGCCTCGTTGTCGGCATTGATGTACAGCCGCCCGATGGCGACGATTTTACCGGCCTCGTCCACCACCATTTGGTGATGGGCCATGGCGTCATAGGCATCCTTTTCCGAACCCACCGGCTGGTGCAGCGGCTTGCGCAGCATTTCCCAGCGAAACTGGTAATACTCCTTCAGTTCTTGCTCTGTTACGGGTACTCGTAGGTGATACATAGACGCCTGTTCTCCGAATGCTTAGACCTGTAGCCAGAATGTCACCGGACCATCGTTGACCAGCGCCACCTGCATGTCGGCGGCGAACTCGCCGGTCTGGGTCTCTACGCCGCGTTCGCGGCACTGGCCAACAAAATATTGATACAACCGATCGGCGACCAAAGGCGCGGCGCCGCGCGAGAAGCTGGGCCGCATGCCCTTCTGGGTGTCCGCCGCCAGGGTAAACTGCGAAACGACCAGCACGCTGCCCCCGGCCTGCTGGACGTTGAGATTCATCTTGTCGTTCTCGTCGCCGAAAATGCGGTATCCCAACACGCGTTCGCACAGGCGCTGCGCTTTTTGCTCGTTATCGCCCTGCTCCACGCCCAATAACACTAACAAACCGGGGCCAACCTTGCCTACCGTCTCGCCACCTACCGTGACGCTGGCGTTTAACACCCGTTGAATCAACGCAATCATTCCTGCTGCCCTTCTGGTTTTTGTTCCTGTTGCTCCGCCTTCTGCCGGCGGTAGTCGCGGTATTCGCCGATGGTCACGGTGATTTCCGCGCCGAGTAACACGATACACCAGCTCCAGTAGACCCACAGGAATAAAATCGGGATCACCGCCAGCACGCCGTAAATCAGCTGATAGGAGGGGAACATGGTGACGTACAGCGCGAATCCCTTCTTGCCCAGTTCGAACAGCAATCCGGCCACCACCGCGCCGATCAGCGCGTCTTTGGGCGGCACGCGCACCGTCGGCACGATGCAATACAGCAGCCAGAAGGAGATGCACGACAAAATCAGCGGAAAGATGCGCAGCACCTGATCCACCAGGCCGTTGACGCCGGTCTGCGCCAGCCAGTTGAGCGACAGCAGGTAGGAACTGATGGCCATGCTGGCGCCCACCAGCAGCGGCCCCAGCGTCAGCACCATCCAGTACACGGCGAAGGAGAAGACGATCGGCCGTTTGTTCTTGCTGCGCCAGATGGTGTTCAGCACGCTGTCCACCGAGGAGATCAACAGCAACGCGGTAACGATCAGCCCGCAGGTGCCGACGGCGGTCATCTTGTTGGAATTGGCGACGAACTGTTCCAGGTAGTTCTGGATCACGTTGCCGGCGGCCGGCACGAAATTGGAAAAGATAAAGCTCTTCAGCTGTTCGCTGATGTCGGAAAACATCGGGAAAGCGGCGAACAGCGCGAACACCACGGTGACCAGCGGCACCAGCGACAGCAGGGAAACGTAGGCGAGATGGCCCGCCAACATCGTCAGGCCATCGTGGTCGATGCGTTGGTACAGCAGCCGTCCGAAGGTGACGCTTGGCTTAATCGCAGAAGGCAGCTTCTTGCGGCGGAAAAACGACATGGTCACTCCTTGATGTCCGTTGATACGCCTTAAGCTTAACGCGCCCTGCGCTCATTGAGCAAAATAGGCCGGCACCACGTCGCGATCGGTGACGTGCACCGTCTTGATCCCCAGCGCCTGCGCGGCGAGGACGTTCGCCGGGTGATCGTCAAAGAACACCACGTCGGCGGCGGCGGTGTTTTCCGCAGCCAGCACATGCCGGTAGATGTTGGCTTCCGGTTTGCGCATGCCGAGATCTTGCGACAAATAGAGATGATCGGCGGCGGCGGCCACTTCAGGATAGTGCTGCGGCCAGTAATTGCAGTGCAGACGGTTGGTGTTCGACAGCACCACCACCCGGTGGCCTTCGTTGCGCAGGCGCTGCATGATGTCGATCACCTCCGGGCGCAGCGCGACGAATACCGCCTGCCAACCGGTGGCGAACTGCTCAAAGCTGAGCGCGATGCCCATTTCATCGCACAGTTTGCCGGCGAAGTCTTCATCGCTGATTTCACCGCGCTCATGCTGCTGGAACACCTCACCCATGGTGAAACGATCGGACAACACCGCCAACGGCGTGCCGCTCAAATTGCTCCACACGCCCAGCACACGCTTGAAATCGATATCGACGATCACATTACCTAAATCAAAGATATACAGCATAGTCCTCTCCTGATGGGCCGGTGAGATTTCACTGTAGCGGGAAAAGGAACAGCTGAACAGGGAGCGAACGGAAAAGCGCATAGCGCGCCGCACAAACGGGGAACAACAGAGGAAAAAACTCAGGGCGCGAGAGCCGCGCCCTAAGCATGAGACACTCAATCAGCGATTAAGCGTCTTTTGGACCGCGGCTGGCACGCTTACGATCGTTTTCCGTCAGGTGACGCTTACGGATACGGATCGAGGTTGGCGTCACTTCTACCAGTTCGTCGTCATCGATGAACTCCAGAGCTTGCTCCAGGGTCATTTTGATGGCCGGAACCAGGGTAGTCGCTTCGTCGGTACCGGAAGCACGCATGTTGGTCAGCTTCTTACCGGTCAGGCAGTTTACGGTCAGGTCGTTGGAACGTGAGTGAATACCGATGATCTGGCCTTCATACACTTCCGCACCGTGACCCAGGAACAGCTTGCCGCGATCCTGCAGGCCGAACAGCGCGAACGCGACCGCTTTGCCCTGGCCGTTGGAGATCAGCACGCCGTTCTGACGCTGGCCCACTTCGCCCGGACGCACGTCGTCGTAGTGGCTGAAGGTGGAGTACAGCAGACCGGTACCCGAAGTCATGGTCATGAATTCGTTACGGAAGCCGATCAGACCGCGGCTTGGGATCACGTAGTCGAGACGCACGCGGCCCTTACCGTCCGGATCCATGTTTTTCAGGTCGGCTTTACGCTCACCCATCGCCTGCATCACGGAACCCTGATGCTGCTCTTCGATATCCAGCGTCACGTTCTCGAATGGCTCCTGCTTGCGGCCATCGATTTCGCGGAAGATAACTTTCGGACGGGAAACCGCCAGCTCGAAACCTTCACGGCGCATGTTTTCGATCAGCACCGACAGGTGCAGCTCGCCACGACCGGATACGCGGAAGGCGTCAGCATCGTCGGTTTCTTCAACGCGCAGCGCCACGTTGTGCACCAGCTCTTTGTTCAGACGGTCAAGGATCTGACGCGACGTCACGTACTTACCTTCTTTACCGCAGAACGGCGAGGTGTTGACGTTGAAGAACATGGTTACGGTCGGTTCGTCGACGGACAGCGCCGGCAGCGCTTCTACGGCGTTGGTGTCGCAGATGGTGTCGGAGATGTTCAGCTCGCCCAGGCCGGTGATGGCGATGATGTCGCCCGCTTCCGCCAGGGTGCTGTCGATACGCTCCAGCCCCAGGTGACCCAGCACTTTACCCACTTTACCGTTGCGAGTTTTACCTTCGCTGTCGATGATGGTGACCTGCTGGTTCGGCTTCACTTTACCGCGCTTGATGCGGCCGATGCCGATAACGCCCAGGTAGTTGTTGTAGTCCAACTGGGAGATCTGCATCTGGAATGGCGCTTCCAGCTCAACCTGCGGCGCAGACACGTGGTCGACGATCGCCTGATACAGCGGGGTCATGTCTTCCGCCATGTCGGTGTGGTCGACGCCGGCGATGCCGTTCAGCGCAGAAGCGTAGATGATCGGGAAGTCGAGCTGCTCGTCGGTCGCGTCGAGGTTCACGAACAGGTCGAACACCTGATCCACAACCCAGTCAGGGCGCGCGCCAGGGCGGTCAACCTTGTTGATTACCACGATCGGCTTCAGACCGTTGGCGAACGCCTTTTTGGTCACGAAGCGGGTTTGCGGCATAGGGCCATCCATTGCATCCACAACCAGCAGCACCGAGTCAACCATCGACATCACGCGCTCTACCTCACCGCCGAAGTCGGCGTGTCCTGGGGTATCCACGATGTTGATGCGGTAACCATTCCAATTAATGGCGGTGTTTTTTGCGAGGATGGTAATCCCACGCTCTTTCTCCAAATCGTTGGAGTCCATTACGCGTTCGGTGGCTTCCGCACGCTCTCCGAAAGTACCGGATTGTTGCAGCAGCTTGTCAACCAGGGTGGTTTTACCATGGTCAACGTGGGCAATAATGGCGATGTTACGCAAATTTTCGATCACAGCTTTGCCTCGGGCATTAGAAATAGCGCGCTATTGTACACGTATTAAGCGAGGGACTAAACAAGATCACAACCATCTCCTATAAACAACCGCGTACCGGTCAGTTTGTGATCCCTTTCACGGTGCAAAAAGCCGCAATCGTTGCACTTTTGCACCATTTCAGTGCCCACCCCCACCCTTATTGCACCATAACAGTGCAAATTATCACTGATGGTGCATACTGTGTCTGGGTAAAACCCGCGCAGAAAGGCGATGAAAGCCTTTTTAAAAAGTTGGCACGCTTTTCGCTTTAGTCTTTTCAAGGCGAAAAAAAGCCAGTTCCACAGATTCGTTCCACGACGACGACAATGATAAACCGGGAGAGTTAAGTATGTCCGCTGAACACGTTTTGACGATGCTGAATGAGCATGAAGTGAAATTCGTAGACCTGCGTTTCACTGACACCAAGGGTAAGGAACAGCACGTGACTATCCCGGCTCATCAGGTAAACGCCGACTTCTTCGAAGAAGGCAAAATGTTTGACGGCTCCTCTATCGGTGGTTGGAAGGGCATCAACGAATCTGACATGGTACTGATGCCGGATGCCAGCACGGCGGTTCTGGATCCGTTCTTCGAAGAACCTACGCTGATCATTCGCTGCGACATTCTCGAGCCGGGCACCATGCAAGGCTACGATCGCGACCCGCGCTCCATCTCCAAACGCGCCGAAGACTTCCTGCGCTCCTCCGGCATCGCGGACACCGTGCTGTTCGGGCCAGAGCCTGAGTTCTTCCTGTTCGACGACATCCGCTTCGGCAGCAGCATCCGCGGTTCCCACGTGGCCATCGACGACATCGAAGGCGCCTGGAACTCCGGCACTCAATACGACGGCGGCAACAAAGGCCACCGTCCGGCGGTGAAAGGCGGTTATTTCCCGGTTCCACCGGTCGACTCTTCGCAGGATCTGCGTTCCACCATGTGTCTGACCATGGAAGAGATGGGCCTGGTGGTTGAAGCGCACCACCACGAAGTGGCGACCGCCGGTCAGAACGAAGTGGCGACCCGCTTCAACACCATGACCAAGAAAGCCGACGAAATTCAGATCTACAAGTACGTGGTGCACAACGTGGCGCACGCCTTCGGTAAAACCGCGACCTTCATGCCGAAGCCTATGTTCGGCGACAACGGTTCCGGCATGCACTGCCACATGTCGCTGTCCAAGAACGGCACCAACCTGTTCGCCGGCGACAAATACGGCGGCCTGTCTGAAACCGCGCTGTTCTACATCGGCGGCATCATCAAGCACGCCAAGGCGATCAATGCCCTGGCCAACCCGACCACCAACTCGTACAAACGTCTGGTGCCGGGCTACGAAGCGCCGGTGATGCTGGCTTACTCCGCCCGTAACCGCTCCGCGTCCATCCGTATTCCGGTGGTCGCCAGCCCGAAAGCGCGCCGCATCGAAGCCCGCTTCCCGGATCCAGCGGCTAACCCATACCTGTGCTTCGCCGCACTGCTGATGGCCGGCCTGGACGGCATCATCAACAAGATCCACCCTGGCGACGCCATGGACAAAAACCTGTACGACCTGC
This sequence comes from Serratia ureilytica, assembly GCF_017309605.1. NCBI lineage: Bacteria > Pseudomonadati > Pseudomonadota > Gammaproteobacteria > Enterobacterales > Yersiniaceae > Serratia > Serratia ureilytica. The sequence continues at coordinate 5,032 of NZ_CP071320.1, read as the reverse complement.
CGCCGGAAGAAGAAGCCGAGATCCCAAAAGTGGCTGGCTCCCTGGACGAGGCGATGGCCGCACTGAACGAAGACCGCGAATTCCTGACCCGCGGCGGCGTGTTCACCGACGATGCGATCGATGCCTACATCGAACTGCGCAAAGAAGAGATGGACCGCGTTCGCATGACGCCACACCCGGTTGAGTTCGAACTGTACTACAGCGTCTAAGCCCTACCCGCGCCGTCTGCTCAGGCGGACGGCGCCTATATTTTTGTTATCGCTTTTTTGTTGCCGTGGAAACTTTCAGCCCATCTTCGGATGGGTTTTTTTCTCCACCGTATTTTCTGCAAAACTATTCCATACCGCACCGATCCCGGATGGAGTAGGATAGATGCACTAAAAAGGTGCAGGAGTCTGCTGTATGGCAACTGGCAAGCTGCCCGATGCTGGGCAGATCCTCAATTCACTCATCAACAGCATCCTGCTGTTGGATGACTCACTGGCGGTTCACTACGCCAACCCGGCGGCACAGCAGCTGCTGGCGCAAAGCTCCCGCAAGCTGTTCGGCACGCCGCTGCCCGATTTGCTCGGTTATTTTTCGCTGAACGTCTCTCTGATGCGTGAAAGCCTGCGCGCCGGTCAGGGCTTCACCGACAACGAAGTGACCCTGGTGGTCGATGGCCGCGCGCATATCCTTTCCCTGACCGCTCAGGCGCTGCCGGAAGGCTATATCCTGGTCGAGCTGGCGCCGATGGACAATCAGCGCCGCCTGAGCCAGGAACAGCTGCAGCATGCCCAACAGGTGGCGGCCCGCGATCTGGTGCGCGGTTTGGCGCACGAGATTAAAAATCCGCTGGGCGGCCTGCGCGGCGCAGCGCAGCTGCTGGCCAAAGCGCTGCCCGATCCGGCGCTGACCGAATACACCAAGGTGATCATTGAGCAGGCCGATCGGCTGCGCAATCTGGTAGATCGCCTGCTCGGCCCGCAGCGGCCCGGCCAGCACATCACCCAGAGCATTCATCAGGTCGCGGAGCGCGTCTGCCAGCTGGTGTCGCTGGAAATGCCGGATAACGTCACGCTGGTGCGCGACTACGATCCCAGCCTGCCGGAAATGGCTCACGACCCGGATCAGATAGAACAGGTGCTACTGAACATCACCCGCAATGCGCTGCAGGCGCTGGGTGAGGCGGGCGGCACCATCACGCTGCGCACCCGCACCGCGTTTCAGATTACGTTGCACGGCACCCGCTACCGCCTGGCGGCGCGTATCGACGTCGAAGACGACGGCCCCGGCGTGCCGGCGCAGCTGCAGGACACGCTGTTCTACCCGATGGTCAGCGGCCGTGAAGGCGGTACCGGCCTGGGATTATCCATCGCCCGCAATCTGATCGATCAGCATTGCGGAAAAATTGAGTTCAACAGTTGGCCAGGTCATACCGAATTCTCGGTCTACCTGCCCATTCGTCAGTGAGGTTTGCAATGCAACGAGGGATAGTCTGGATCGTCGATGACGATAGCTCCATCCGCTGGGTGCTTGAGCGCGCGCTCACCGGCGCGGGCATGAGCTGCGCCACCTTCGAAGGCGGCAATGACGTGCTGGAAGCCTTGGCCACGCAAACTCCCGACGTGTTGCTGTCCGATATCCGCATGCCGGGTATCGATGGTCTGGCGCTGCTCAAGCAGATCAAACAGCGCCACCCGATGCTGCCAGTGATCATCATGACCGCGCATTCGGATTTGGATGCGGCCGTCAGCGCCTATCAGCAAGGGGCCTTCGACTACCTGCCGAAACCGTTCGACATCGACGAAGCGGTGGCGCTGGTCGAGCGCGCCATCAGCCATTATCAAGAGCAGCAGCAGCCGGTGCGCAGCCAGCCGGCCAGCGATCCGGCGGCGGACATCATCGGCGAAGCGCCGGCGATGCAGGACGTGTTTCGCATCATCGGCCGGCTGTCGCGTTCGTCGATCAGCGTGCTGATCAACGGCGAATCCGGCACCGGCAAAGAGCTGGTGGCGCATGCGCTGCACCGCCACAGCCCGCGCGCCAAGTCGCCGTTCATCGCCCTGAACATGGCCGCTATTCCCAAGGATCTGATCGAGTCCGAGCTGTTCGGCCACGAGAAAGGCGCCTTCACCGGCGCGAACCAAATCCGTCAGGGGCGCTTTGAACAGGCCGACGGCGGCACGCTGTTCCTCGACGAGATCGGCGATATGCCGCTCGACGTGCAAACGCGCCTGCTGCGGGTGCTGGCGGACGGCCAGTTCTACCGGGTCGGCGGCTATGCGCCGGTGAAGGTCGACGTGCGCATCATCGCCGCCACGCACCAGAACCTGGAATTACGGGTACAGGAAGGCAAGTTCCGCGAGGATCTGTTCCACCGCCTGAACGTGATCCGCGTACACCTGCCGCCGCTGCGCGAGCGCCGGGAAGACATCCCGCGGCTGGCGCGCCACTTCCTGCAGATCGCCGCCAAGGAGCTGGGCGTAGAGGCCAAGAACCTGCATCCGGAAACCGAAACCGCGCTGACCCGCCTGCCCTGGCCGGGGAACGTGCGCCAGCTGGAGAATACCTGCCGCTGGCTGACGGTGATGGCCGCCGGGCAAGAGGTGCTGATTCAGGATCTGCCGAGCGAACTGTTCGAAACCGCCGCGCCGGAGAGCCCCAGCCACAGCCTGCCGGACAGCTGGGCCACGCTGCTGGCGCAGTGGGCCGATCGCGCGCTGCGTTCCGGTCATCAAAATCTGCTGTCGGAAGCCCAGCCGGAGATGGAGCGCACACTGCTCACCACCGCCTTGCGTCACACCCAGGGGCACAAACAGGAAGCCGCACGCCTGCTGGGCTGGGGCCGCAATACCCTGACCCGCAAGCTCAAAGAACTGGGCATGGAATAGGCACTGAGGTTGATGATAAAAAACGCAGCCCAGCGCACAAAAAAACGCCAACCGCAGACTTTACAGCCGGTGCGGGCGCAGTATGATCGTGTCGCACACTCTGGAGGTTGACGATGCTGGACTCATTCATCGTGTTCATTTCTCAGGGCGCGGAGCTGGGCTCCGCCGCCAGCCACACCCCGCAGGCGGCGGTCGCCGCGGTGTTGTGCGCCGCGCTGATTAACTTCTTCAGTTAAAAAAACAGCCGCATCAGCGGCTGTTTTTTCATCCTCAGATCACCCGAGAGAACTGCTGGCTGCGCGCCTGTTGCCGCAGATAGCGGTCGAAGCACATGCAGATATTGCGGATCAGCAAGCGCCCGCGCGGCGTGACGCGAATGCCTTGCTCGTCTCGCTCCACCAGCCCATCGCGTTCAAACGGCGCCAGCAGCTGCAGGTCTTCGGCGAAGTAAGCGGTGAAATCGATGCCGTATTGCCGTTCAAGTGGCTGATACGCCAACCGGAAGTTGCAGATCAACGTTTTGATCAGATCGCGCCGCAGGCAATCGTCGTCCGTCAGCGCCAACCCGCGCCACAGGGCGTTGCCCTGCGCCGGTACGCTCTCATAGTAACGCTTCAGCTCTTTCTGGTTCTGCGCATAGCTGTCGCCAAGCATGCTGATGGCCGACACGCCCAACCCCAGCAGATCGCTGTCGCCCTGGGTGGTATAGCCCTGGAAATTGCGGTGCAGCTTGCCTTCGCGTTGCGCAATCGCCAGCTCATCGTCCGGGCGTGCAAAGTGATCCATGCCGATAAACTGATAGCCGGCGTCAGTCAGGAACGCGATGCTCTGCTGCAGGATATCCAGCTTCTGCTGCGCGCTGGGCAGATCGGCGTCTTTGATTTTGCGCTGGGCTGCGAATAAATTCGGCATATGCGCGTAGTTGAACACGCTGAGGCGATCGGGATTCAGTTCAGCCACCCGCTGCAGCGTGAAGGCGAAGCTTTCCGGCGTCTGTTTCGGCAGGCCGTAGATCAGATCGATATTGGTCGAGCGGAAGCCCAGCGCTTTGGCCCGCTCGATCAGGGCGAAGATAAAGGCTTCATCCTGCTCGCGGTTGACCAACGCCTGCACCTGCTTGTTGAAATCCTGCACCCCCATGCTCAGGCGGTTAAAGCCTTCGGCACGTAAATGATCGAGCACATCCAGCGCTATCTCGCGCGGATCGACTTCGATCGACATCTCCGCATCGGGCAGAAAATCAAAATGTTCGCGCAGCAGCGCCACCAGCCGGCTGATTTGCGCCTTGTCCAGGTAGGTTGGCGTACCGCCGCCCCAGTGCATCTGGCCAACCTTGCGGCCGGCGAACAGCGGCGCACGGCTGGCGATCTCTTGCGCCAGGACATTCAGGTATTCATCGGCCTTGTGCGTCTGACGCGTCACCAGTTTGTTGCAGCCGCAGAAGTAGCACAGCTTATGGCAGAAAGGGATATGCACGTACAGCGACAGCGGGCGCTCAGGGTAGCGCGCCGCGGCGCGTTGAAACGCCGCTTCGTCGTAGCGCTGGTTAAACTCCAGCGCCGTGGGGTATGAGGTATAACGCGGCCCTGAGTAGTTATATTTTTGGATCAGGGCCAAATCCCAGACAATCGTCTGCTCTGACATGCTCACTCCTTCCGATATCTTTTTCTACCGGGCCGGGAGAGAGGCGGTTGTCTGCGCTGTCTGGCCACGGAAGCGCTGCGAAAACGCGCTTTGCGCTTAGACAGCCGCCATAGTTTACCGAATAACCACAGCAGATAACACATCAAGAGTAGGGCTATTGTCGGGATCAGCCACATGGCGCGTTAAAAAGCGTCCTTCGGGTTGCCGCCTTTCAGCAGCTTCAGAATATCTTCCTGCTTCTCTTCTTCTTCCTCGTCGTCTTCATCGCCCAGCTCGATGCCCAGCACGTCCATCAGCACATCGATGCGATCCAGCGTCTTGTCGACATACGCCTGCTCTTGCGCGTTCAGCGTTTCGCCATCGTCGATGCGATCCAGCAGCGCGTTCAGACGTTCGTCATTTTCCAGCTTCGCCAGCTCTTCTTCCGGCGACAGGCGCGGTTTTGCTTCAGCCTTTGGCTTCGGCTGCGGTTTGGCCTTCACTTTGGTTTCGTCGACCACCAGCGCAACCGGCAC